>NZ_JACDUR010000021.1 GCF_013761175.1 Nonomuraea soli | reverse complement strand
TCAAGTCCTCGGCCTATTAGTACCGGTCAGCTCCACACATTACTGTGCTTCCACCTCCGGCCTATCAACCCAGTCGTCTACTGGGAGCCTTACCCACTCTCGTGGTGGGAGACCTCATCTCAAGGCGAGCTTCCCGCTTAGATGCTTTCAGCGGTTATCCCTTCCGAACGTAGCCAACCAGCCATGCACCTGGCGGTACAACTGGCACACCAGAGGTTCGTCCGTCCCGGTCCTCTCGTACTAGGGACAGCCCCTTTCAAGTCTCCTGCGCGCGCAGCGGATAGGGACCGAACTGTCTCGCGACGTTCTAAACCCAGCTCGCGTACCGCTTTAATGGGCGAACAGCCCAACCCTTGGGACCTACTCCAGCCCCAGGATGCGACGAGCCGACATCGAGGTGCCAAACCATCCCGTCGATATGGACTCTTGGGGAAGATCAGCCTGTTATCCCCGGGGTACCTTTTAGCCGTTGAGCGACACCGCTTCCACACGCCGATGCCGGATCACTAGTCCCAGCTTTCGCTCCTGCTCGACCCGTCAGTCTCACAGTCAAGCTCCCTTGTGCACTTACACTCAACACCTGATTGCCAACCAGGCTGAGGGAACCTTTGGGCGCCTCCGTTACCCTTTAGGAGGCAACCGCCCCAGTTAAACTACCCACCAGACACTGTCCCCCACCCGGATCCACGGGCGCGGGTTAGACGTTCAAAACGACCAGAGTGGTATTTCACCAATGACTCCACCCAAACTAGCGTCTGAGCTTCCCAGTCTCCCACCTATCCTACACAAACCGTTCCAAACGCCAATGTCAAGCTGTAGTGAAGGTCCCGGGGTCTTTCCGTCCTGCTGCGCGAAACGAGCATCTTTACTCGTACTGCAATTTCGCCGGGTCTGCGGTTGAGACAGCGGGGAAGTCGTTACGCCATTCGTGCAGGTCGGAACTTACCCGACAAGGAATTTCGCTACCTTAGGATGGTTATAGTTACCACCGCCGTTTACCGGCGCTTAAGTTCTCACCTTCGC
>NZ_JACDUR010000020.1 GCF_013761175.1 Nonomuraea soli | reverse complement strand
TGGTCTTGCCCCGGTTTGATGGACACCTGATCTCTGAGGGACCCTGGTTCCCAGAAGAAGGAGTTCACTGTGCCGAACAACTATCCGCCGGAGTTTCGCCGGCAGATGGTGGAGCTGGTGCGCGCGGGACGGTCGCCGGAGGAACTGGCCAAGGAGTTCCAGCCCTCCGCGCAGTCGATCCGTGTCTGGGTGCGCCAGGCCGATCTGGATGAGGGCCGTCGCCAGGACGGTATGACCAGCGCCGAGAAGGACGAGCTGGCCCGGCTGCGCCGGGAGAACAAGATTCTCCGCGAGGAGAAGGAGATCTTGCGTAAGGCCGCGGCTTTCTTCGCGCGGGAGACGGATCTGCCGAGATGAAGTTCCGGCTGATCGACGCGGAGAAGGACCACCACGAGGTCTCCCTGTTGGCCCGGGTGCTGGGTGTGTCGCGCCAGGGCTACTATGCCTGGGCAGTGCGCCAGCAGTGCGGCCCCTCAGCTCGAGCGCGCCGCGATGCCGAGCTGACCGGCAAGATCCGTGAACATCATCTGGCCTCGGATGCGATCTACGGGGCGCCGCGTATCCATGCCGACCTGCGGGAGGTCGACGGCATCAGGGTCGGCCGCAAACGCGTGGCCCGGCTCATGCGCCGTGCCGGGCTGGCCGGGGTGAGCAGGCGCAAGGGCTGCCGGACGACGATCGCCGACCGGCAGGCTGTGACCGCCTCCGACCTGGTCAAGCGGAAATTCAGCGCCGCCGAGCCGAACCGGGTCTGGACGGCCGACATCACCTACGTGCCGACCTGGCAGGGCTTTGTCTACCTCGCGGTCGTCCTGGACGTCTTCTCCCGTCGCATCGTCGGCTGGGCGATGGCCGATCACATGCGCACCGAGTTGGTGACCGACGCGCTGGCGATGGCCATCCACCAGCGCCGCCCTGAGGCCGGGGTGATTCACCACAGCGACAAGGGCAGCCAGTACACATCGATCGCCTTCGGTCGGCACTGCGAACGGGCCGGCATCCGTCCCTCGACGGGCCGGACCGGGACATGCTTCGACAACGCCATCACCGAGAGCTTCTTCGCGTCCCTGGAGTGCGAGCTGATCGATCGGCGCACGTTCCGGAGCAGGTCAGAGGCCGAACGGGCGGTATTCGGCTACATCGAGGGGTTCTACAACCGGCGCCGCCGCCACTCCGCCAACGGCCAGCTCAGCCCCGCCGAGTACGAGCACCGACACGCGCTCAAGAACATCCCAGAAGGCGACTATGCTGCCGCGTAGCCGCAAGCCCTGACGTGTCCATCAAACCGGGGCAACTCCA
>NZ_JACDUR010000019.1 GCF_013761175.1 Nonomuraea soli | reverse complement strand
AACTCCGGCGGATAGTTGTTCGGCACAGTGAACTCCTTCTTCTGGGAACCAGGGTCCCTCAGAGATCAGGTGTCCATCAAACCGGGGCAAGACCATGACGCCCGCTAAGGCGATAAACACGTAGTAATAGGTAGCGTCGCCCAGCGAGGCGAGAACGACGTAGTCGACGTCTTGCGGGTCGTACACGACCTCGACGAAATCTCCCGGCTTGAGGCCCTCGGCGCTGACCGAGTCCGAGACTTGTACGGTGACCGATTCCTCGGGCGTGGTGTATGACACGATGAGCACATCCGGACCGCCTGCTCGGAGTCGCTCGGGAGGGTGCGCTTCGATGACAAGGGCCGAGATTCGTACGCCACTCTCGAGTACCGCCTCGGTGTGGCGCATCGAAACCGCACAGTAGACGAGGAATCCCAAGACAACCAGCCGCCGGGGGCCGGGGAGTAAGAGTGCGGCGCAGGTTAAGGCGTTCTGCCGTGGGCCCCATTCGGGCGGCCGCGGCCGGGACGATGATGGCTCTCCCACAATCCTCCAGTCATTTGCGCTCTGCTCGGCCCAACGTGGCCATAACGCCGGCGGTTCCGGCCTGAAGGCTGCGGCTCCATCACATGGGTGTCCACGTGGGTGGGCGAGCGCGGTGATGCGACAAAAACCCGGGGTCTCCACCAGAGGCCGGCCACACCCGGACCTCTGCAGGCACCCGCCCCACAGTCCCCAAGCCACCACGAACCCCGATTCGGAAACCCTGAAACGACAAGATCCCGCCTGGTCGCGATGATCAGACGAGATCCCGTCAACGTCTGTCCAACCGTTTCAAGAATGGCCCTTTCGGGAGGGTGGGCCTATTCGCGTGTACAGGTCTCCTCCGTGGCGTTTCGCTCGCGAGGAGGTGTTCTGCTGGGGGCAGCTCAGCCGCAGGTGCTGAAGCCGGGCCTCCAGAAGTTGTGGTGAACGGTGCCTGCTTCCGTCGTGATGCTGATCTTCACGTATCGGATACCGCCGACCTGGTCGTAGCTGAGCCCGATCGGAGCGACCTCATGCCAGGCGCCGTTTTGGTCTCCGTCGATCTGCCTGATCTCACCGTCGACTCGGCTGCACGAAGCGTTGTAGCCGGCGTAGAGCACCTCGGCGCCATGGTCGACCGCACGGACCAGCACCGGGTCGAGGGTGACGGAGCGGTTGTGCCAAATCATCGATCCCTTGGTCTCCGCCAGGGTCCTGCCCGTGTAGTTCTGGTTCTTCACATGGAACGGAGTCGTCGAATCAGCCTGAGCTGGCCCCGCCGGAGCCGTCATGGCGAGAGCCAATGCACTGGACGCCAGCGCAATCATCTTCCGAAAGATCACTGGCTCTCCTGTTGTGTACCCGTCGTCATGTCAGGAAGCCTGCCGGTGGCACGTACAGAGAAACGATGTGCTGGCGTATAGAGGCGCGCAAAGTCGCATAGTTGGATACCGCGAAGTCTCCGCGACCCGGGCTCAGCACGTGGCGAGCATCGCCTGCAACGCCGTCTTCTCGGCCTGCTGAAGCGTGAGCCCCCAGTCGAACTTCACGTCTACCCAGCTCTTGGCGTACGCGCACCGGAAGGGGGCGAGAGGTGGCTGCCAGGCGCTCGGGTCTTGGTC
>NZ_JACDUR010000018.1:0-1843 GCF_013761175.1 Nonomuraea soli | reverse complement strand
ATAGTGATTCCGTGAGTAGTGGTGAGCGAAAGCGGATGAGGCTAAACCGGGCATGTGTGATAGCCGGCGGGCGTTGCATGTTCGGGGTCGTGGGACTCTGCTGAAGGTTCTGCCGGACCTTCGAGAAGTCAAAAATCCAGCTTGTAGTTGAAGCCTCTGGGAAGGGGCGCCGTAGACCGTGAGAGCCGGGTAGGCGAAACGGGCTGGACTTCTGTGGATGTTCCCAAGTAGCACGGGGCCCGAGAAATCCTGTGTGAATCTGCCAGGACCACCTGGTAAGCCTAAATACTCCCTGATGACCGATAGTGCACGAGTACCGTGAGGGAAAGGTGAAAAGTGCCCCGGTGAGGGGTCGTGAAATAGTACCTGAAACCGTGTGCCTACAAGCCGTAGGAGCTTACATCAGCTTGTCTGGTGTGTGATGTGACTGCGTGCCTTTTGAAGAATGAGCCTGCGAGTTATGGTGTGTGGCGAGGTTAACCCGTGTGGGGGAGCCGTAGCGAAAGCGAGTCTGAAGAGGGCGTTTGAGTCGCATGCTGTAGACCCGAAGCGGAGTGATCTAGGCATGGGCAGGTTGAAGCGCGGGTAAGACCGCGTGGAGGACCGAACCCACCAGGGTTGAAAACCTGGGGGATGACCTGTGTTTAGGGGTGAAAGGCCAATCAAACTCCGTGATAGCTGGTTCTCCCCGAAATGCATTTAGGTGCAGCGTCACGTGTTTCTTGCCGGAGGTAGAGCACTGGATGGCCGATGGGCCCGACAAGGTTACTGACGTCAGCCAAACTCCGAATGCCGGTAAGTGAGAGCGTGGCAGTGAGACTGTGGGGGATAAGCTCCATGGTCGAGAGGGAAACAGCCCAGATCACCGACTAAGGCCCCTAAGCGTGTGCTAAGTGGGAAAGGATGTGGAGTCGCAGAGACAACCAGGAGGTTGGCTTAGAAGCAGCCACCCTTGAAAGAGTGCGTAATAGCTCACTGGTCAAGTGATTCCGCGCCGACAATGTAGCGGGGCTCAAGTACACCGCCGAAGTCGTGGCATTGACGGTCGTTAGATCGTTGATGGGTAGGGGAGCGTCGTGCAGCCGGCGAAGCAGCAGAGTGATCTAGTTGTGGAGGCTGTGCGAGTGAGAATGCAGGCATGAGTAGCGAATCGAGGGTGAGAAACCCTCGCGCCGGATGACCAAGGGTTCCTGGGCCAGGCTAATCCGCCCAGGGTAAGTCGGGACCTAAGGCGAGGCCGACAGGCGTAGTCGATGGACAACGGGTTGATATTCCCGTACCCGCTTCAATGCGCCCATATCGAACCCAGTGATACTAAGGGTCCTTAGCTCGGACTGATGCCCTTCGGGGATAGGTTGTCAGAGTGAACGCCTGACCTGATCTGGTAGTAGGTAAGCGATGGGGTGACGCAGGAAGGTAGTCCAGCCCAGGCGATGGTAGTCCTGGGGTAAGCATGTAGGGCGAATCGTAGGCAAATCCGCGATTCATATGCCTGAGGTGTGATGCCGAGCCGATTGTGGCGAAGTGGATGATCCTATGCTGCCGAGAAAAGCCTCTAGTGAGTGTTGTGGCGGCCCGTACCCTAAACCGACTCAGGTGGTCAGGTAGAGAATACCAAGGCGATCGGGTGAACTGTGGTTAAGGAACTCGGCAAATTGCCCCCGTAACTTCGGGAGAAGGGGGGCCTCTGCTGGTGTAGGTCTTTACGGCCGAAGCTGGTGGGGGCCGCAGTGGCCAGGGGGAAGCGACTGTTTACTAAAAACACAGGTCCGTGCGAAGTCGTAAGACGATGTATACGGACTGACGCCTGCCCGGTGCCGGAACGTTAAGGGGACCGCTTAGC
>NZ_JACDUR010000017.1 GCF_013761175.1 Nonomuraea soli | reverse complement strand
TTGGTCGTGGACGAGGCCGGGTAGGTCACACGCACACAGGAAGCTCTTTGACTTTCCCCGCTGACTCGAACGCGGGCGGCAGCATCTGATAGCGGCGAGGGACCGCGACCTCTCGTGAGACTCTGTGAGCGGGGACCACGTCGTACTGCCACCAGCCCCCATCGAGCGGGTTGTACACGTAGGCGCTGTGCGAGCCGTCCCAGCCCTGGCTCGTGTCAGCCCCCATCATGGGTTGTGTCCGAATAGTCAACTGGGTGCATGCATCGATCTGGATCTGGAAGTTGAAGTCCCCCGTTAGCGGCCCAGCCTCTACCTCCGTGTGAAGGTACATTTCGGTGGGCATCGAGTTCCAGTTCGTGATCACGATCTGGCCTCCCTCCACGAGCTGCGAGAGCAACCTGTCTTCCGGTTGGATGGAGACGCGCTTGATGAAGGCGGAGTGACTGTCCGTCCGCTGCTGCTCGCTGATCCGCACCGCATCCTTCGAGGCGACGTACGCGAGCATGGCGACGACCACGGCGGCGACGGTGGCGAGCGCGGTAATGATCGTGCCCCATCGGATCGCTCGCCCTTCACGCGGCTGAGCGGTGTCGCGCTGGCCTCGCTCGGCGAGCTCTGCGCGGAGCCGTTCGGTCTCGGCCTTATCGCGGTGTGCGCGTGCACGTTCGGCGACTAAGACTGTCGTCTTGACGGCTGGCCGCGGGTGCGTGGTCCGCAGGCGGCGTGATCTCTTCGGCGGAGCGTCCGGATGGAAGAGTCGTTCGACGAGGTGGAGTAGACGGCGGCGTGCGCGCGGCATGCTCCCATGGTGCCCTGGCTGGGTTGATGGCGGCTCGCACTCGATAATCTCCCTGGCGGCGGCATCCGTCGCAGGCTCGGCCATCATGCTGGCACCCACCGCCCCCGCTCACGCCGGCCCCGCCACCCCCTACAACTGCACGGTAGGACTCCTCGCCCAATCCGGGGAGGTTGTCGGCGGCTACTCGCTGTGCCAGAGCGGGTATGGCTGGCATCGGGTCGTGGTTCAGTGCTCGGGTGTAGATCACGCGGGTTCATGGGTCGAAGTAAGGCGCCAATCGACTCTCAAATGCCCGCCGCTACATCCCAAGCCTGGGCGTGTCAGGTACGAGACCATGGGCGTCTAGCTCCTGGCACAGCCAGGTTGGGCAGGGCATGGACGCTGAAGAGGCCCGCACCCCATAGGGGTGCGGGCCTCTTCGTGGTCGAGGTAGTGCCCCAAGCCGCCGGGCATGGTCGGCATGTGTGCCGATCCCGAGAGAAGCGGGCTCAAGAATCGGTCGGCGAGCACAATTTGCTCAGGCGCCCTCACGGTACCCGGACATGACATGCGAGAGCCGCCCCGCCTGAGGTGGCAGGCGGACGGCTCAGCGATCCCACCCCCACAGAGGGCAGGATCAACATCCCTCGCGACGGTTAGTGCTGCGCCTTCACCGTACGCCTCAGCGGTGCCGTCGAGAACCCTGGAGTGCCAACAGAACGTGGTTCACCGACAACCCACTGTGCACCCCAGTCGTCTCATCATGCGTTCCATCCATCCCCCGCACGACAGGACAACCCGGTGAGACTGATCCCCCTTGCGATAGCCGCCGCCGTCGCAGCCACCACCCTGACCGCCACCCCGGCCTTCGCCGCAGCGCCGGCCGTTCAGATCGTCAAGGTGTACTACGACAGCCCCGGCTCGGACCGGCGCTCCAACTCGAGCTTGAACGGCGAGTACGTCGTCATCCAGAACACCACCCGCAAGGCCATCGTGCTCGAGGGCTGGCAGGTGCGCGACAAGACCGGCTACACCTACGAGTTCGGGCCCGACGTGATCCTCGGCGCGAAGAAGCGCATCACCCTCCGGTCCGGGTCAGGCGGGGACGGCACCTCCACCGTCTACTGGGGACGCAAGCAATACGTGTGGAACAACGACAAGGACACTGCCTACGTGCGCAAGCCGGACGGCAAGCTGGTCGACTCCTGCTCGTACAACTCCACCCGCTACGACGACAAGAACTGCCTGTAGCACCCGTGCGCTGTCAGGCCATCGCCCTCACGCTGCTCACCGTCGTGACGTTGGGCTGCTCCAGTGCGCCTTCTACAGGCGTCTCGTTCCCGAGTGCCTCACCTAAGGCGTCAGCCACCACGCAATCAGCCGCCTCACCCATCGTGGGCTGGGATGCGCGGCCCGCCGGCCGCGCCTGCCGGAGGGCCTACTCCGTTATCGCACCGGCGTTTGTGACGACCAAAAGGGCGGTGCGACTGCTGCTTCACGGTAGGGGTGAGCAGGCTCTCCTCACCGTGCTTCAAGCCAGCGCCGTTACCGCCCAGGACTTCCTATCGGATGACCGCCTGGTCGACTGCCGACGAGAGGACACATCCAAGGGCGCGGCCCTGGAACGCGGAGCCCGCGAGGTCATCGCCATGCAGGCGCTGGCAAGCCGGTACGGCCTGGCTGTCCCTCCCGGGATGAGCACTACCTATCAGGCGTCGCAGCCGCTCCTAGAGACCGCCTTGCAAGTCGATCCGGAGCGTTATGCCCTGCACAAGCGCGAGGCGGAAGGGACCGATTGGGAGTAGCGCATCACCGCGCGGCCTTCGAGAAACCGATACAGATGGAAGCGGGCCCCTCCCTTGGTCCAGGTGCGGGCCGCTCACTGTTCGAGGCAGCGGGGCCTTCACCCTAAAGACATGCGGCGGCCGAGCGCCAGCCGCATCATCGGAGATCGCGACCAACGCAGCTCGTCCCCTCGGGATGATAAGAGAGCCCGCTCCTGCCCGAAGCAGGTGCGGGGCTCTTCCGCTTCACCCTTCTTTCAGAGCGGCCATGCATGATGGATCCATGCCGCGTCCGCGTCTCGCCCGGCTACTTCGCCGCCTCGCCAACGAGCTCGAACCGCCGCCAGCCGCCGAGCCTGCGCCCACGCCCGAGCCGCGGCGACCACGCCCGCCTGCACGGGTGCGGCCAAGGCCGTCGAGATCGTCGGCGATGAGTACGCGACTCGCAGCCGAACGCGCCTACCGGAAACGACGCCGAGCAGACGACGCGAGCGAGCAGCCTCGCGAAGGACGGGCGATCCGATGGGGCACCATCATCACCGCGCTCGCCACCGTTGCGGCCGTAGTCGTCGCAGCACTCGCGTACAACGCTTCCAAGGAGGCCGTGCGGGTCAGTGAGCAGCAGCGCGACCTCACCCACCAGCAACGCCTCGATGCCGCCGAGCAGTTTGCTCGGCGGGTGACCGCCTCCATTGAAAGAGCCGGAGATCCCGCTAAAGACCCCGACTTCGATGTGACTGCGCGAAACGCGAACACCATCGCCACGGTGGCCGAGTTCCGCCTCACAACATTCATCTCAGATGAGGGAGAAGTGATCGTCTTCAAGCATTGGGGAACGGGCGTGGTTCCGGCCTGCTCGGAGGTCGTTTTCAGAGTGGTCGCGGGCTTTCGATCCTCGGCGGGTAAGGCGCCACGGACCGAGCTCGCTGTTTTCCAGGAGCATCCGCTTGACGGCCAAAGGTGGAGCGTTGAGGACCTCGGTGGAGCTCCGAAGCCGATGACGCACAGCGAGTGGACACAATATCGGGGTAGTGATGAAGAAGCAGTGCTGGTAGTTCTCTGGAAAAAGCAGTCAGTAGCTGAGTGCGTCTAGTCCTCGCCGTCCTCTCAGCCAGGTCACGCTCCGACCTTCTCCGCCGCTTCAAGTCGCCGTCAAGCCACCGGATGGAGCATGAGAGCATGCCGAGCGCCCGCCGCCGTCTCTTCCGTCTGGCAGAACGCCTCCTCCAACCAGACCCGCCACCGAGACGACCACGCCGCTCGCACGCTACGCACCCGAAGCCGGCGGCGAGAGCCACCATCCGCGCCGCCGAACGGGCACGAGCACGACGTGACCAGGCGAAGGCACCGCATTGGGAAGGGCGTGCGCTTCAGTGGTGGACCGCCATCGGAACCGTTCTTGCGGGGCTTGTCGCTGTGCCTGCGCTGGTGATCTCTATGAATGCACTTCGGATCAGCGAACAGCAGGCGACTCAAGCGGCTCAGCAGTTCGCGAACCGCGTCACAGCCCCACCACCAACCACATCGGGCATTGCGCCCGGGCACGAGGAAGGAGCCACTCTTCTTGGGGCTCCCGACGACAACGGCATGATGCTCTTCCAAGTCCGTCTCCGCAACACCAACAGCATGCCGGTTGTCGTGGAAGGGATGCTGTCGGAGTCCCCGGCCGGCGGGGACCCTCTCGCGCCTATCTTCCTGATCCTGAATCTTCCGGCTTGCACGGAAGGCACCTTCGAAACGTCCGGTTCAGAACACCACGAAATACACGAAGTGGCTCATGCAAGGGTGCAGTTGTACACAAAGAACGCGCTCGACGGCCGCCAGTGGACCGTCCCTCGACCAGGACAGCAAGCGCAACCGGTCGAAACAGCAGTAGAAGCCTCCGTCAATCACAGCTCGGTCGAAGAGCACAGGAGACCGAGACAGAGCAAGCTCATCGCGCCGTGCGCGTGATCTACCCAGCCTCCTCGACGACGAG
>NZ_JACDUR010000016.1 GCF_013761175.1 Nonomuraea soli | reverse complement strand
CAGCGATCAACTCTCCCGGCCAACCCGGCAGGGGCACGATCTTTCAGCAGGACTCAACGTCCAGGAAACCAGAGTGCTCACCTGCCAGGCGGCTATCAACCCTGAAGTCTGCCAAATGGCCGACTTCCTGACTGATTAGGAACCCCTGTCATGTCCATCGCCCACTCCCCCACCGCCCCGGGATCCGCCACGCGGCGGCTGGTCAAGGCCGAGATCACACTCTCGGTGCGCGACAAGGTCGGCCCCATCTGGGGCGTCGTCTGCCCGCTGGTCGTCCTGATCATCCTGGGCAGCGTCCCCGCCCTCAGGGAACCGGTCGAACCGGGCAGCACCCTGGCCGTCTTCGACGTCTACGTACCGGTCCTGGTCCTGTTCAACCTGGCCATCCTGGCCCTGACCGCGCTGCCGAACACGCTGGCGGGCTACCGCGAGAGCGGCGTGCTGCGGCGGATGCGGACCACGCCCGTCGGCCCGGTCCGCCTGCTGGCCGCCCAGCTGGTGGCCAACCTGTGCATCGCCCTGGCGGCGATGGTGCTGTTCCTGGCCGTGGCCTGGGCGGGCTTCGGGGTACGGCTGCCGCAGAACGCGGCCGGTTTCGCGGTCAGCTGGGTGCTGGCGGCACTCGCCCTGATGGCGATGGGGCTGCTGGTCACCGCGCTGGTCCCGGGGCGCGGCGCGGCCTCGGCCGTGGGGACGGTGCTGTTCTTCCCGCTGATGTTCTTCGCCGGGCTCTGGGTGCCGGTCGCCCAGATGCCGCCGCTGCTGCAGGACATCAGCCGCTTCACCCCGCTCGGGGCGGGCATGCGGGCCTTCCAGGACGCCTACCTGGGGCAGTTCCCCTCCGCCGTGCCGCTGCTGACGCTGGCCGCCTACGCCGTCGGGTGCGCGCTCGTCGCGGTCCGCGGCTTCCGCTGGGAATAGACTCGGGCCGGAAGGAGCGGATCCTTGAGCAGCCAGCCCCCCGAGCAGCCTCCGGCTCTTCTGGTCACCGCGGTGCCGTACACCCTGCTGGCCGGCCTGACGATCTTCACCCTGCTCGACGAGCCGGAGCCCGGCGACTCCCCGACGGTCGTCCTCGCCCTGTGCGCCGCGGCCGCGGCGTGGATGCTGGTCATGTTCACGCTTCGCCCGGCCTGGCGGCGGCGCCCCGCGCTCATGGGCGTCTTCTTCACCGGGCTGCTGGTGATCACCGCGCTGCTGGTCGCGCACGACCCCGCGTTCGGCCTGCTCACCCCCGCCCCCTACATCTACGCCTTCACCGTGGTGCCCTGGCCGTGGCGGCTGCCGGCCGTCTCGGCCACCGCGGTGGTGGCCGGTTCGGCCCAGGCTTCCGGGGTGCCGACGGCGACGGGCGGCGGCGTGGTGCTGGTCGGGGTCATCATCGCCGTCAACATCGGGCTCATGGGCGGCACCGCCTGGGTGTTGTGGCTGGCCGAGCAGGAGCGGGCGCAACGCGAGCGGGCCGTGGCCGAGCTGAGCCGCGCCAACCGGCTGCTGGAAGCCTCCCTGGCCGAGAACGCCGGCCTGCAGGCCCAGTTGCTGGCGCAGGCCCGGGAGGCGGGAGTGCTGGACGAGCGCCAGCGGATGGCACGCGAGATCCACGACACCCTGGCCCAGGGACTGACCGGGATCATCGCGCAGTTGCAGGCGGCCGAGCAGATGCACGAGGTGCCGGCGCCGTGGCGGCGGCCGTTCGAGGCGGTCAAGGGGCTGGCGCGCGAGAGCCTGGCCGAGGCGCGCCGCTCGGTCGACGCCCTGCGGCCCGAGCCTCTGGAGAACGGCCGGCTGAGCGAGGCGCTGGCCGAGGTCGTTCGACGCTGGTCGAAGGTGAACGGGCTGGCCGTCCAGGTCACCACGACGGGGACGGTACGGCCGATGGCGGCCGAGGCGGAGTTCGCGCTGCTGCGCGCCGCCCAGGAGGCGCTGGCGAATGTGGCCAAGCACGCCGAGGCGAGCCGGGCGGGGGTGACGCTGTCCTACCTGGAGGGTGAGGTGGCGCTCGACGTGCGCGACGACGGCAGGGGCTTCGACCCGGCTGAGGCCGGGTTCGAGAGTGGAGGATTCGGGTTGACCATCATGCGGCAGCGGGTCGAGGACCTGGGCGGCACGCTGCGGATCGAGTCGCGTCCCGGTGCGGGCACCGGCGTGTCGGCCTGCGTACCCGCGCGGGAGGCCACGGTGAGCGACCGATGAACGAACAGCCGGTCCGCCTGGTGATCGCGGACGACCATCCCGTCGTCAGGGACGGGCTGGCCGCCATGTTCGCCTCCGCGCCGGGCTTCGAGGTGCTGGGCCAGGCCGGCGACGGCGCGGAGGCCGTCCGGCTGGTGCGGCGGCTGCGCCCGGACGTGGTGCTGATGGATCTGCGCATGCCCGGCACGGACGGGCTGAGCGCGATCACCGAGCTCACCCGGCTCGGGCTGACGGCTCGCGTGCTGGTGCTCACCACCTACGACAACGACAGCCACGTCCTGCCGGCGATCGAGGCGGGCGCGACCGGCTACCTGCTCAAGGACTCCCCTCGCGAGGAGCTCCTGCGCGGCGCGCGGGCCGCGGCCAGGGGCGAGACGGTGCTGTCGCCCTCGGTCGCGGCGCGGCTGCTCAGCCGGGTGAGGAACCCCGCGCCCCAGCTGCTCAGCCGGCGCGAGCTGGAAGTGCTGCAGCTGGTGGCGGCGGGCAACACCAACCGGGAGGCGGCCGACCGGCTGTTCATCACCGAGGCCACGGTCAAGAGCCACCTGCTCAACCTGTACGCCAAGCTCGGGGTGAAGGACCGCGCCGCCGCCGTCACCGAGGCGTTCAACCGGGGCCTGCTCGTGCCGCGCGGCCCCGGCCAGACCTGACGCGTCAGCGGCCGTCCGGCCGGGGCGGGCAGAACTCGGCCTCCAGCACGATCCGGGACATGTCGAGCGAGTTGTGCTCGCCGTACCTGTCGATGGTCACATGGGTGGCGACCATGCGCCTGGCGTCGCGGGTGCCCATGGCGAAGGAGAACCCTCCGGTGATGGCGCCGCCGATGCCCCAGACGTCGACACCGCACGACAGCTTCCATGAGAAGACGCCGGTGCCGTACGTGGTGCCGGGGATCCAGGTGTCCTTCCAGGTACCGTCCGGCAGCCGGATCCCGGTCTTGACCATGGTGAACATCTCCCGTTGCTGAGCGGGCGGCACAAGCGTGCCGCGCAGCAACGCACCGGTGAACCGGTGCAGGTCGCCGACCGTGGAGACCATACCGCCGGCCGCCCACCCGGTGGTGGCGCTCTGGTCGGTCACGTCGTGAACCTTGGCGCCGGGGTCGGTGACGAACAGGGTCGAGTAGTGCCGGGGGTGCGGGCCGAAGATCTTCGTCTCCTTGCCGGGCAGGTACGTCCCGGTCAGGCCCAGGGGGCGGACGATTCGCCGCTCGATCTCGCCGGCGAGAGTCCTGCCGGTGACCTTCTCCACGATCATCCCGGCGAGGATGTAGCCGGTGTTGGAGTACACGAAGCCGTCGCCTGGAGCCTCGAAGGAGCGCGGATTGCGCAGGCCGATCTTCACCAGCCGCTCCGGCGTGTAGGCGTCGTAGCGATGCTCCAGCCAGGCGGGGCCGGAGAGCTTGGCGAATTCCTCCCGGTCGTTGCCGTAGTTGAAGATCCCGCTGGTGTGGTTGAGCAGGTGCCTGACGGTGATCGCGCGGCCGTCGTTGCCGTTGCCCTTGACCAGGCCGGGAAGCCACTTCTCCACGCTGTCGTCGAGGCTCAGCCTCCCTTCGGCCGCCAGCTGCAGGACCACGGTGGCGGTGAACGGCTTGGCGGCGCTGCCGATGCGGAAACGCTCCCGCGGATGGCGCTTGCGGCCGGTCCGCAGGTCGGCCACGCCCGCGGCGCCGAACCAGCGTCCGCGCGGGTCGCGGACCTCGGCCACCATGCTGGGCGCACCGCCCGCGGCCACGGCCTGGTCGAGCGCCTTCTGGACCCGGGCGTGACCGGAGTCGGCAGGTGCGGCGAGCACGGCGGTGAGGAGGAGGGCCGCTGTCGAGGGGAGGTAGGAGGGCAAGGCGCTTCCTTCCGGTTATTCACGATAGTACGTGTTTGGCAATGGCAAAACGCTACTTTGCCTTTCTCGTTAACGCAACTAAAAAGTGCTGATGTAGCGCATATTTGCAATGAAAATGCCAGCAAATGCAAGACAGAGAGGAATAACTTGCAATGACTGTCGTCGAATGCAAGCCGGATGGACCGTTGAGGGCGGACGTTCGACAGGTCGAGCGCCGAAGAACAGCCGCGACGGCGGCTCGCGGCGGACCCGCCGGATACCCACGCCACGCCGCAACCCGCTCGGCGTTTCGTCACTATCTGACCGCTTCTGAGTGCCTAACGCATAGTTTGCACCACAACGCGGCAACTGGTGATAGCCCCTCACCCACCTCGGGCAGTGGACCTGGTGACCACAAGGGGGGATGAACGTGATTACCCAGGAGCAGGTCAGCGACCTGATCGGTTCGACGGTCTACGACGTCAACGGCGACAAGGTCGGCGAGGTGAAAGCCGTATACCTCGACGACGAGTCCGGCCGGCCCGAATGGATGACCGTCCGGACCGGATGGTTCGGCATGCACGAGTCGTTCGTACCGCTGAGCACCGCCGTCCGCCGCGACGACCGGGTAGAGGTCAGTCTCGAGAAATCCCACATCAAGGACGCACCTCGCATCGACGCCGCAGGCGGCCAGCACCTGTCAGCGAAGGAGGAACAGGAGCTCTACCACTACTACGGGATGTCCGCGGGCCCCCGGAGCCACTCCACCGGCATGGTCCCCGGCCAGGGAGGCGGACCAGGCGCGGCGATGCCCGGCCACCCGGCCTCCGGAACCTCCGCGGGCCTGGCTTCGGTCCCGGCCCAGGGAGTCACCGGCGACGGGATGGACGCGCCGTCCGAGGAGAGCGCGCTGACCCTGTCGGAGGAGCGCCTGCGCGTCGGAACCGAGAGCTACGAGAGCGGCCGGGTACGGCTGCGCAAGTACGTCGTCACCGAGGAGCAGCAGGTGACGGTGCCGGTCACCCACGAGGAGGTGCGCATCGAGCGCGAGCCCATCGCCGAGGCCGGCCGTGGCCAGGCTCTGCACGATGTGAACATCGAGGAGGCCGAGACCGAGGTGGTCCTGCACGCGGAGCGCCCCGTCGTCGACACCGAGGCCGTGCCCGTCGAGCGCGTCCGCCTGGTCAAGGAGGACGTCACCGAGCAGGAGACCGTCTCGGGCCAGGTGCGCAAGGAGCACCTGGAAACCGACGGCGACCTGCCCACCTGATCGCCGCCGCCGCGGCGAGCGTGGCCGGGCTGTGTGGTCGCCGATGGACCGCACAGCCCGGCCACCGCCCTGACGTCACTGTGCCGGTACGGCGGAGCGGAGCCCGTCTGTCGCCACCGAGAACCGCTTGAGCACCACCGCGAGCACGTGCTGGCGGCGACCAGCCCGCAGCCCTGGCAGACGAGAAGGCGAGGAGCGCCAGTGCGGCCGGTGGCCATATATCGGACCATGGTTAGGCAAGGCTTGCCTATTCACGAGTGCTTGTAACAAAATCGAACCCGTGCTGAACGGATGTGTGCCGCGGCCTCACGACTTCGCCGAGCGTCACCGGGCGACGGGCCACCGGCGAGACGAGACGCGGTGGACCCGCCCCTGCCCAGAGCCCGACGCCGCGCCGAAGTTACGCCCTGCGCTGGAGGCGCTGCGATGAGCGATCTCGTGGCTCTCATGTCACCGATCCGCCGGCGCCTGATCACCGCGGGCCTGCTGCACGTGGTCTACGCCCTGAGCGCGCTGGTCCCCTTCGTGTGCGTCGCCGAGCTGGCCCGGGCTCTGCTCGGCTCCACCGGCGCCGCCCCGTGGACGATCGTGGCCATCGCGGCCGGTGCGCTCCTGGTGCGTTTCCTCGCCTTCGGCGCCTCCGGGGTGATCTCCCACTTCGCCGACGCCGACCTCCAGCTCCACCTGCGGCGCAGGCTGGCCGCCAAGCTGTCGGCCGTGCCGCTGGGCTGGTTCACCGAGCGCAACTCCGGCCAGGTGAAGAAGGTCCTGCAGGACGACGTGCGCGAGATGCACCATCTCGTCGCCCACGCGCTGCTCGACCTGCTCGCCGCCGCCATCACCCCGATCGCGGCGCTCGCCTACCTGCTGTGGGTGGACTGGCGGCTGACCCTGGTGACCCTGCTGCCCATCCCGCTGTTCGCCGCCGCCTTCGCCGTCATGATGCGCGGGTACGGCGAGCAGATGCGCCGCTGGGGCGAGGCGACCGCCAGGATCAACGCGGCCGTCGTCGAGTTCGTCCAGGGCATCGCCGTCGTCAAGACCTTCGGCCAGACCAGCCGCTCCCATGAGCGCTTCGCCCGCGCCGCCGACGACTTCGCCGACTTCTTCGGCGCCTGGGTGCGTCCGATGCTCCGGCTCAGCGGCCTCAGCACGGCGCTGATCGCACCGCCCACCATGCTGCTGGTCACGCTGGCGGGCGGGGTCGTCTTCACCGCCCAGGGCTGGATCCAGCCGGTCGACGTGCTGCCGTTCGTGCTCGTCGGCGTGGGGCTGACCGCGCCCTTCCAGCTGCTCGACGCCGGTTCGATGCAGCTGCGGCAGGCGGCGGAGGCCGCGAGCCGGGTGGCGGCCCTGCTGGCGGAACCCGTGCTGCCGGAGCCGGAGACGCCCCTCAAGCCCGACGGCGCCCGGGTGGAGTTCCGCGGCGTGGGCTTCTCCTACGACGGGAGCACCCGGGTGCTGGAGGACATCGACCTCACGCTCGAACCCGGCACGCTCACCGCGCTCGTCGGGCCGTCCGGGTCAGGCAAGTCGACGCTGGGCCGGCTGCTGGCCCGCTTCTACGACGTCGGCACCGGCGAGGTGCTGGTGGGCGGCCGTAACATCAAGGAGATCGGCTCGGCCGAGCTGTACCGGCACGTGGGCTTCGTCTTCCAGGACGTGCAACTGCTGCGCGCCTCGATCGCGGACAACATCGCACTCGGCAGTCCGGCCGCCGGCCGTACGGACATCGAGAAGGTCGCGCGCGCCGCGCAGATCCACGAGCGGATCGAACAGCTCCCGCGTGGCTACGACTCGGTGATCGGCGTGGACGCGCATCTGTCCGGCGGCGAGATGCAGCGGGTCTCCATCGCCCGCGCGTTGCTGGCCGACGCGCCCATCCTGGTGCTCGACGAGGCGACGGCCTTCGCCGACCCCGAGTCGGAGGCCGCCATCCAGGACGCCCTGTCGACCCTCATCGCCGGGCGCACGGTGCTGGTCATCGCGCACCGGCTGCACACCATCACCGGCGCCGACCAGATCGTGGTGCTCGACCACGGGCGCGTCGCCGAGATCGGGCGGCAACCGGAACTCCCGGCCTACGTGAGGCAGGCACTTCGATGATCAGACAACTCCGTGCGGTTCTCGGCTCCCGCCTGCCCCGCCACCTGGCCTGGCTGGTCCTCTACGGCGTGCTCCAGGGCGTCACCTTCGCGATGCTGGTGCCGGTGCTTCGTGCCCTGCTGTCAGGCGAGCCCGCCGGCGGGTGGCTGGCCGCCTTCGCGGCGGTGGTGGCCGCCACCGCGCTCGCCTACTACGTCCAGTCCATGTACGGCTACCGCACCGGGCTGGACGCCATGCGCGGCCTCTACCATCGCCTCGGCGACCACGTGGCCGCGCTGCCGATCGGATGGTTCAGCTCCGACCGCGTCGGCCGGCTGAGCCAGCTGGCCGGCAAGGGCGTCATGGACGTGATGCGCATCCCCGCCCACATGCTGCAGGTCGTCGTCAACGCGGCCGTCGTCCCCCTGACCGTGCTGGCGTGCATGTTCGTCTTCGACTGGCGGCTCGCGCTGGCCGCGCTGGCCACGGCGCCGGTGATCTGGCTGGCCTTCCGCTGGACCGGCTCACTCACCCAGCGCAACGACAAGGCGATGGACGACGCTGCCGCCGAAGCCACCGACCGGGTGGTGGAGTTCGCCAGGCAGCAGGCCGTGCTGCGCGCCTTCGGCCGGGTCGGAGAGGGGCACCGGCTGCTCGACGACGCGCTGATCGAGCAGCGGCGGGCGCTGCGTTCCATGCTCAGAACCGCCCTGCCGGGGCTCGGCGCGGTAGCGCTGACGGTGCAGCTCGCCTTCACCGTCGTCCTGATCGCGGGATGCTCGCTCGCCCTCGGCGGCACGCTCGCTGCGCCCGAGCTGATCGGCCTGCTGGTCCTGGCCGTACGCTTCACCGAGCCCCTGCTGACCGCCGCCGACGTGGCCGCCAACCTGCGGCTGGCCCGCGGCAGCCTGTCGCGCATCAACCAGGTCATGGCCGAGCCCGCCCTGCCCTCCGGCGCGGGCGCGACCCCACTGGACGCCTCGATCGAGCTGTCCGGCGTCTGCTTCTCCTACGACGGCCACCCCGTGCTCGACCAGGTCGGCTTCACCGTCGCCCCGCGCACCATGACCGCCCTGGTCGGACCCTCCGGCTCCGGCAAGACCACGATCACCCGGCTCATCGCCCGCTTCTGGGACGCCGGCTCCGGCTCCGTCCGCGTCGGCGGCCACGACGTGCGCGACTACCGGCCAGAGGAGCTGATGGCGCAGCTGTCCATCGTCTTCCAGGACGTCTACCTGTTCGAAGGCACCCTGGAGGACAACATCCGCCTCGGCCGCCCGGCCGCGACCGACGAGGAGGTACGGCAGGCCGCCCGGCTCGCCCGCGTCGACGAGATCGCCACGCGGCTGCCCGACGGCTGGCAGACCAGGGTCGGCGAGGCGGGCGCCACCCTCTCCGGCGGCGAACGCCAGCGAGTCTCCATCGCCCGAGCTCTGCTCAAGGACGCGCCCATCATCCTGCTCGACGAGGCCACCGCCGCCCTGGACCCGGAGAACGAGACAGCCCTCGTGCAGGCACTCACCGCCCTGACCAAGGACCGCACCCTGCTCGTCATCGCACACCGGCTGCAGACGGTCGCCGAAGCCGACCAGATCGTCGTCCTCGACCGCGGCCGGGTCGCCGAACTGGGCACACACGAGCAACTGCTGGCCGAAGACGGCAGGTACGCTGCCTTCTGGACGGAACGCGCCAGAGCCCAAGGGTGGCGGCTGGCCGGATAGGAGCGCACGCATGGCCGGGCAGCAGTGGCGGGTGCTCGGCCGTCCGCGTGGCCGCCCCGCCAGCATCACCCGCGCCGCCATCGCCGATGCGGCGTTGGCCGTCGGCTTCGAGCACCTGACGATGGCCGCCGTGGCCGACCGCCTCGAGGTCAGCCACTCGGCCCTCTACCGCCACGTCAGGAATCGCCACGGCCTGGTCATGCTCGCCGTCGACCGCGCTCTGCAGCGCGTCAGCTGGCCCTCCCCCACCGGCTCGTGGCGAGCCGACCTGGAGGCGCAGGCCAGGGCGTTGTGGGGCTTGCTGGAGGGGCATCCCGGGTTGATGCGGGAGTTCCTCAAGCTGCGCGGGTTTCCACGGGAGATCATGCTCAGGTTCGGCTCCGCCGTACGGCAGCTGGTCGAGCACGGTTTCGCGCCCGAGGAGGCCTTCCTCGCCGTCGACACGGTGTTCGACCTCACCATCGACGTCTTCACCCGTGGCGAGCAGCTGGACGCACCGGCCCGGGACGAGCAGCTCGACGCGCCCGCCCGAGACAAGCAGCCGGACGCCAGCAGCGTACGCGAGGCCACCGCCGGCGCCTGGGCCGACGCCGTGGGGGCCGAGCTCGCCCCGCTCATGCGGCGGGCCCTGGCGGAACCCGCCGCACTGTGGTTCGAGCGCAAACTCGCGCTCGTCCTGGACGGCATCGCCGCCCGCCACGACCGTTCTTGAACGGCGCCTGAGCGACGCGATGCCCGTCCGCGACGGGCGGCGGCAGCGCGTCATGATGAACGGCTCGCGGTGAACCGCACCGCCTCGGCGAATGCACAGATCAGCTGCTCTGCCCGGTCGCCAAGGCCGTACGCGATCGCCGTCGGCCCCGAGGGTCAGATGATCGTGCCACTCGCGATGTTACGCGCCGCCGCGAAGGCCTCGGCGGTCTCGGGGCCGAAATGGGCCGAGACGCTGGTGTCGAACCGCCCGTCGCCGTCGAGATCCGACACCCCGATGGTGAGCCCGTCGAGATACCCAAGACGGGTGGAAGGCGAGTAACCGCGCAGCCAGGTCGTGCCGAGCGAGTGGGTGAAGGGGCTGTCCACCCCGACGAGCTGATTCCCGATCGCGAGCCAGGTCGCCGCGAAGGTCGTCCCCGCCGCCCGCTCCAGGTCCTGCCCGCCGTACGGCACGTCGCCGCCGGGATGAGCGCCGGAGGGAAAGCCGAAGAGTTCACGCGTCGAGCCCAGCGGCTGGTTGAACGCGAGCCCCTGCGCGCCCACGTTGTCGGCCAGCCGCCCGGCGTCCACCAGCGCACCATCAGCGGCGAGGGTGACGCCGTTCCACACGGTCGTGAAGCTCACGTCCCCGTCCGGGTCTCGCAGATCCTCGTAGCTGTAGGGCGTGAAGCCCTGCCGACCGACGTAGAGCGCGGGCGACGCGCCGCCCGGGACGAACGCCCACTTCCACAGCGCACCCATCGGCGCCTCACTGTCGATCAGGCAGTGCCCGGCGGTGGCGACCGTGTTCCTGTAGGTGCTCCGCACGGAGACGCCCGCGCACCAGTGCGGCTGCAGGTCGCTGCCGATGAAGTACACCTTGCCGACCGTCGGCGGCGCCTCCCCCTCGACCGGCTGCAGCGGTTGAAGCGGCGGCATGAGGGCGGGCTTTCCAGCGGGGGTGAAGTCGGGCGCCCGCTGCGCGACGATCGCGCTCCGCACCGTGTACGGCGTGGCGGCCCGCAGGTTGGCCCCGTCGTCCGCCAGCCAGAACCTTGCGACGTCCTGGGCGACCTCGGCCGTGTTGGCCAGCCGTACGGCCGCGACGGCGGCTTCGGCGGGCGTGGCAACGACGACGGCCGAGCCGGCGAGGGCTAGAGCGATCAATGCACGCTTCATAGGCGATCTCCCTTTTGTCCGGAAGTGAACACCAAGATCGTAATTGCATGCAGCAGGGAAGTATAGATCATATGTTCGATAAAGCGATGGGGTCTGCGGGCACCCAAGCCCGGCGGGCAGGCCAAGCCGACGGGGCGCCGGCCGAGCGGCCGAAACCACGAAGGTGCCGCAGCCCGATCCCGAGCCGCAGACAAAGCCGAGGTTCAGGACCTGTGCCGAAGCCAACGCGAACAGCTACGGACCCTACGTTCGCGGGAAACGTCCGCGGCGGTGACGGGTGGTCTGCGTGCTGTGCCAATTTCTGCCCATCGGCTCGATGGTCGTCTTGCCCTGAGAGGGAGGCGGCTCCAATGGCACCCTGGAGCCGCCTCCCGGCAAGAGGTTCACTACCGCCGCGCTGCTGGAAGCGCAGCCTGCATCCGGTTCCTCGACGAGCAGACGACACCCTCGAATGGTCAGCCATCGAGGCGCCGGACACCTCCCCTAGCGAACGAACTCCCTGATCACACGAGGCAACGCGGCGTCCAGTCCAGCCACGTTCAGCACCCCATCATCCCCCGGCTCGCCGATGGTGTGCCCTGCCGCGGTCATCGCGGAGACCACTACCCGCGCGGCGGAACCGACCGACGACCGGTAGGCGTGCAGCGCTTGCGAGGCGTGGCTCTTGCCTGCCCACGTCTCCCCGTCGGTGAAGACCACGATGCCGTCCACGTTCATGCGCTGCTGGAGTGCCCACGTGAACGGCAGCGACAGGTCGGTGCCGCCGCCCGAGGGCTGCCAGGAGGCGATCTCGCGCAGGTTCGTGCGCGGCGTCACCTTCGACGCGTGGACCGAAGTGTCGACGTCGATGACGTGAACGTTGCCCTTCTCCACGCGGGCGAGCATGACGGCCATGGCGTTGCCGACCTCGTACGGCGAGCCGATCGGCGAGCCGCCCACCGTGACTCCGCCACCCCAGCTCATCGACCCGGACGAGTCGACCGCGACGAGCAGCCGCTTGCCGGACGGCTCGACGGCACCGAACGCGAGCTCGTACGTCTCCTCCAGCGCGTCCGTGATGGCCGCGACCGGCTGCCACGTCTGGCGGTCGGCGCGCCGGTTCGGCTGTGCCGTACCGGAGCCGTAGACGCGCAGCGCGAGCCAGGCGTCCATCGGGTGGATGCGCGCCTTCACGATCGCGTCGGCGTCGGTGAGGCGGGCGACAGCACGGGAGGTTGCGTCACCCATCGGCTTGAGCGCCCCCAACCGGGTCATGCGGGCCAGGTTACGGATGAGGGCGGTCATACCGATCGTGTCGACCAGCGCCTCCCACACCTTCGGCTCCTTCAGCATCGCGTCCGGCAGGAACTCCCACGGCACCCGCGCCTCGGTCACCACGCGTACGGCCTGCTCGACCGAGGTGACAGCCTTCGCCGTCAGGAACCGGTCGATCGCGGGCAGCTCGTTGCGAGCCTCGGCGTCGGAGACGTTCCCGGCGATCCACCCGAACAGTGTCCGCCGCTGCCCGGTGTCAGCCTGCGGGTGAGCGATCCGCAGCACGTCCCGCAGATCGAAGGCCTCGCCCTGCGGAGTCTTCCGCTGGCGGGCCTTGACCGCCTTGAACGCCACCCCGTCCGCGTCACCCTGCAGGAACCACGAACCGAGCGCCGTACGCAGCGAACGCCCGACACGCGGCGCCGTACCCCGGCCGGTCGGCTTGCCGCCGAGGTTCTTGTAGTAGCCGAAGAACTGCGCCAGATGGTCAGTGGTCCGGGCCACCTTCGCCAACGCCGCCTTGGCCGCCTGGCGCGTGTCGGCGTCGCCCTGCGCGTACGCCGCGGCGAGCGCGAACAGCGCGGGACGCTGCTTCGGAGCGCGCGGCGGACGAGCCGTCGAGATCTCGGTGAGCAGCGCGACCACGCGCGGCCCGTCCTCGGCGATCGCCTGGAACAACACGCCGGCGTTGTCCGCGGTCAGCCTGTCCTCGCCGACGTAGTAGGTGCCGCCCGTGGTGCCCAGGATGAGGAAGTCCTCCAGCTTGGTCCACAGGTCCTTGTCGAAGACGTAGCCGCCGGCGGCGTTCTTCACCTGATCGGTCCGGCCGGGGATCGGCTGGGTCTGCGGGGTCGCGATCATCGAGACCGCGGCGAGAGGGTCACGCGCCATGGTGATGCTCCTTTGTTCGACCCGCCCGGAGGCGGATATGACGAAGGGAGCGGATGTGTGAGTGTCCACCGGCGTTAAAGCAGTCGATCTCCCCAGGCTGAGCTACCGAAGCCGAAGCCCCGGCAGGATTCGCACCCTGCGACAACCTGGTCCCGATAACCGATGAGACTTCGACCCGCTCCCCCGCTCGTCAGCCCTGCCAGCGGCACGGATGTGGGAGACCGGCCGGATGCCCAACCAACTGGGCGACGGCCCCTTGGGGAGGGGCCGGGAGGAATCGAACCTTCGATAACCGAACGGATTCGACCCGTACCTCTGGCAGCGCTGACGAGCGATCAGATCTGGAACTGGCGCGGATATGGGGACGCCCACCGGCCTTTTTGGTGCTCTACCCATTGAGCTACGTGAGCCGAAGCCCACGGCGGGACTCGAACCCGCAACCGCCCCATTAACAGTGGATAACCGACGAGACTTCGACCCGTGCCAGCACCAGACCTGACCAGCCATTCAGCCTCTGAAGGAGCGGATGTGAGGGTGAACACCGGCTGTATCAGTTGAAGATAACCGATGGTCTTCGACCCGTTCCTTCAGGGCTTCAAGCTGCTTCTTACGCTACCGATTCGCCGGACGCGTCACATCCCATTATTGGGCGCACTGTGAAACGTCAGGCTATCGCCCCGAGAAATGGCCTGACATCGATCCGACTGCGTCTGGCTCGCTGACCGCGGCTTCCAGGCATGACTTCGTGCAACAGATCGCGGCGGCCACGTCTCGTCTCCAGGGAGCAGGAGCAGCACGTCGCCGTTCGCGAAGTGCGTGATGATGACCGGCTTCGCACGGACGGGTCGAGCTCCACGACCTGCTCCTTGTCTCGGTTCACGCGGCACCACCATTCGCGCAGCCGGTGCACCACCAGCCGGTCACTTCGATGGCCTGCACGGGCAGCGTCGCGGGCGGGGGTGGGGCGCCCACGACGAGCGGCTGCTTGCCTTCAACGGTTTCGGCGACGAAGAAGACGGCGGTCGGTCGCGCCCCGCAGGCAGGGCACCGCATCAAGCCGAACTCCTCCGGCATCACGAGTGCGCGGTGCGGGTGGTCCGGGGCGAGCCGGTGAGTGGCGGGGTCATTGCGGGCAGCGAAGCGGCTTCGAACGGCGGCACGGCCTAGCCGGGGCCGCGGCATGCCGGCACGGAGCATCAGCGACGGCCCTTCCAGGGCGTCCAGCACGATTCCAGCCGCCCCGCCGATCATCGAGGCCACCACCTACGAGGAGAGGAGGACGGCATGCGCGAGTGGGAGTGGACGCAGCGGCGCGACTGGGAGTGGGGCTGATGTGAAGGCGGCGCCGGCCTGAGGTCGGCGCCGCCACAGGGCGAAGGTCAGCCACGGGGACTCCTCCGCCGTGAGCTGTACGTCGCCGCCTGGGTACCGGAACAGCTAGATCAGCCGCCCGCGCTCCAGCGAGGTCGGCGGCCTCGGTCGGGGCCGGGGCCGCCGAACCTGGTTAGCGGGAGGCGATCATCGCGTGCGCCTCGGCGAGACGCTTGTGCATGTCGTCACCCACCTTCGGTGGTCCTTGGAGGAGACGGAGCGGGCAACTCGAGGTCGTCCATCCGGCCGTGGCAGCGCGGCCAGGAGTGCGCCGGTCCTGCTGGTCAGCCCTCCTCTCGTGATCGCTGCTTTCCACGCAGCCGTGAGGAGTCAGCGGCTCCAGCGGCTGGGGGCGGATACGAGTGCCGTGGTCGTCACACAGGACGCTCGCAGTGACTGCGGAGTCGGCCTCTGGGTCGTCGTGGGCCGGAAGCGCGCCGGGGAGATGCGGGCGGTCTTGCCTCGCGTGTCGCGCATCCACGGCGATTCGCCGTCTCTGGCGGCGTGCCGGTCCAGGCACTCCTGAATGGATGAGAATCGTGCACACGGCCTTGCCGTCCTCGATCGCGTACACGCGGAGGGTTCGGCCGGCGACGCCTTGATCGTTGTTCGGCCGTACCTGGCCGGTATGAACTTCGGGGGCTGCTGCGCGTACAGGCATCTAGGATCTCCGGGGTGTCAGGCTTCGGAGAGTTGGCGGTGGGCGCGAGTCGGCTCGCCATGAGCCGGCCGACCCAGTCGGCAGCCCCGGCAGCAGAGGCGGCCATCTGCCGGGCGGCGGAGGTGAACAGGCTCCCGGTCGGCTCGGCCTCAAGGCGGGAGAGGCGCAGGTTCACGTGACCCTCCGATCAGCGGGAGAGCAGGGTGGGCGCGATCTCGGGCATCGCGCGTCTCCTTGTCGTTACGATCTTGGAGGCGGGACGGCGGGGCCAGGCAGAGATGCCGGACCAGGGGAAGGTCAGCGCTATTCGCAGCCGGGGCACGGCTGTGGACCAGGTCATCCGGACTCGTCGCGGCCAAGAAGCCACCAGGTCGAGCAGCGCTGCTGGCGTGGCATCCGTGTGGAGGATCTGGACCGTCAACAGTGGCGGAACGAGCCGCCTCGGCAGTCCGGGTCACGCCTTTCCCAGCAGCAGTCGGCAAGGTCGCCGGCACGGACTTCTGGCGGGCGACCAGATCCTCGACCGGGCTCGCACAACCGGGCGCCTCAAGCAGACCGACCCCGAATGACCCTTCGCCTGCCGAAAAGCGGATCTATAGCGGCCGATGGCACCGTCGCCGCCATGAACTCGAGACAGCCTCTCCTTCGCCGAATCGCCCTGGTTCTCGCCACGACAGTCCTGACCACCCTGGCCGTTCCGGCATCCGCGAAGGCCACGCTGGCCTGGGTGTGCCCCAAGGGATCGGTGTGCTTCTACTACGACCCGGGCGCCACTCGCCTCGCCTGCCAGACACCGTCCGACGGCAACCCCGACTGCGACGGCGCCTGGATTTGGGCCATCTACAACCGGGGCTACACCGATCCGGGCCAGGACCACGCCTACGTCTCCGGCAACATGGCCCCCAAGGGCGCCTACAGCACCGGCTGCATCCACGTCGGACACAAGAAGGCCCTCGCCAGAGCGTGGATTCCTAACTGGGTCATCTGGTCCAGGGAGTGCAACACCGGTCTCGGTGAGGACTGGGAACTGTGAGCTCCCGCTGAGCAGTGCGGGGCCGGCCGGCAAGGAGCTGTTCAAGCCGGCACCCCGCCATCTCACGCAGCAGCCACATCGGGCACGCATGCTCACGCTCACCAGGCGGCGCGCAGCGGGTGCAATAGCTGACGCCTTTGGCCGGCTCCTCGACGTCGCTAGCAGGCGGCATGCTCCCGGGTGCGCTTGTGGACGCAGCCGACGACCACCGTGATCACGGGCACCGGCTGCTCATCGCACCCGGACCCCAGGACGAGGCATTCGTCAGCGACGTCGCCGATCTCGCCATGCGCGGACTCAGGCCCACCCACCAGATGGACCGACCGGCCACCCGGGACAGCACGCCGTAACACCCGTGCCTGTTCATCTGCCCCGGACTCGGCGGACCGTCTGTGAGCGACCTGGTGCTGCCGGGCCAAGGCCTTGCCGGGCCTCTACGCTCTTCGGTCCGCACAGCTATGGGACCTGCCCCGCCCTTCTGGTCCCTTCGGCCCTTCTCGCCTCTCTCACCCTTGGCTGCCCGACTGGGCTCCATTCGGACGCTGGTGGCGCGCGACCGCACCGGGCACCGGCGGCTTGTGGCGCGAGGACGCGCTGGTCGCCTCCGCCGAGGAGCTCGGCACGCGCGGCGGCTGGGCCACCGGGCTCAACCGGGCTCTGGTGAGCCGGTGGCGCTCGTCGTACCTTGTGTCGCTGTCGGTCGAGGCAGGGGAGATCGCTGCCGCCGGGCGCGGCGGGAGTCGGGCGCGGCGAGCTGCCGGAGGCGGCGCAGGCTCCACTGACCCCGGAGCGAGCAGGGGTGGACAGCGGGAGCGCAGGACCAGCAGCCCGATCAACGAACGACGGGCCGGATGGTCCTGGTATCCGAATACTGGATGAGCAAGGCACTCGTGCCCGGTCCTCAATACGCGACAACCTGGCCGTGACCTGGGCGCTGAGTCGCACGGGCGCGGGCTCGAGGAAGGGTCGGCTGACCAGGCCGGCGTTCATATGGCTCCCGCGCCCCGGCCCGCCCGGCTCTGCCGCCGCTCGAGAGTAGCGACGGTTGCATGAACGCGCACTGCGGTGCTCGCAAGACGGCCCATCGCCATCTCCCAGGTCGCCCGGCGCGGGACGGGGCCGGCGCGCGAGGTGGCGCCGGCGGGGACGTCGCCACCGGTAACGGTATTCGGGGACGCGCCACGGCCGGTGGACATCCCCGGTCGATCTCGCCCCACGTGGATGGGGGCCTGCGACGTCCAGCGACTCGGTCGGCACGAGTTCGCGCGGTGTGCGTCTCAGGAGGGCCACCCCAGGAGCACACGCTTGCGACAGGCGGGACGGGCCCATGCGCCCACTCTCCAACACATTGAACCATCGTACTATTTGTACTAACGTTCAAACACTTTCACTGAGGGAGGGCGTCATGTCAGAAGCCACGGTTCGGCCCGCGGGGCCGCGAGAGTGGGCGGGCCTGGGCTTGCTCGCGCTGCCGACGGTGCTCCTCGGCCTGGATCTCACCGTGCTCTATCTGGCCTTTCCGAGCATGGCCGAAGCGCTGAACCCGTCCACGACGCAAACCCTGTGGATCATGGACGCGTACGGCTTCTTCGTCGCCGGGTTGCTCATCACCATGGGGACGCTGGGTGACCGGATCGGACGGCGTCGTCTGCTGGTAATGGGCATGTCCGCATTCGCCGCGGTCTCGGTGCTGGCCGCCTTCGCCCCGAGCGCCGAGGTGCTGATACTCGCCCGAGCGCTGCTGGGGGTCGCCGGGGCCACGTTGATGCCCTCGACGTTGTCCCTGATCTCGAACATGTTCACCGAGGCGCGCCAGCGCGCGGTCGCGATCGGCATCTGGGCGATGATGTTCGCCCTGGGCATGGCAGCCGGTCCCGTGGTCGGCGGCGCCCTGGTCGACACGTTCTGGTGGGGAGCGGCGTTCCTCCTGGCCGTCCCCGTGGCGGTCGTCGTGCTGCCCGGGGCGCGGGCGCTGCTGCCCGAATATGCCGATCCTCAGGCGGGCCGCGTCGACCTGGTCAGCGTCGCCCTGTCGCTGGTCGCGATCCTGCCGGTGATATACGCGATCAAGCACCTCGCCGCGCACGGCCTCGGCCTCAGCACGGTGTTCCTCGTCGTAGCGGGCACCGCGGCCGGGGTCGCCTTCGTGCGTCGCCAGCGCGGCCTGGCCTCACCGCTCTTGGATGTCACGCTGTTCGCGAACCGGACATTCTCCGTGGCGCTGGGCGTGTTGCTGATCGGTCTGGTCGGGGTGGGCGGAACCATGTACCTGGTCACCCAGTATCTCCAGCTCGTCGCGGGGATGACGCCGTTCGTGGCGGGCCTGTGGATGGGGCCGCCCGCACTGGCGATGTTCGCCGCGGCGATCGGCGCGCCTCTCATCGCCAGGCGGGTGCGCCCCGGCCTCGTCATGGCCGGCACACTCGGCCTCTCGGTGATCGGCTACGCGCTGCTGGCCGCCGCGGGCACCGGCGACGCGGCGATGGTGGTGGCCGGATTCGCGTTCATCTACCTCGGCCTCGGCGCGATCGCGGCCCTCGGCACCGACATGGTCGTCGGCGCCGCACCGGCCTCCAAGTCCGGCTCGGCCGCGGCGATGTCCGAGACCGTCCAGGAACTGGGCATCGCGGTGGGCGTGGCGGTCCTCGGCAGCCTCACCACCGCCCTCTACACCGCCCGCATGGCCACTCCCGCGGACGTTTCGCCCGAGATCGGCAGACGTCTCACCGGCAGCCTCTCCGGAGCACTGGCGGTAGCCGATCACGTGCCCGCACCGATGGTGCAGGAAGCACGGCGCGTCTTCGCGAGCGGGGTGAACACCGCCTCAGCCGTGGCCGGTCTCGCGATCGTCATGGCGGCCGTGCTCTGCCTCACGGCGCTACGGCAGGTGCGTTCACTGGGAGAGAACACCCACGGTGGCACGGAGCAGCGGTGATGTGCACCACTACCCTGGAACGCACAGGAGGGGTGCATGAACGACGAGAGCGCGCACACCGATGGACGCAAGGCCCGGGGCAACAAACGCCGCGCCGAGATCATCGACGCGACCCTCGCCATCGTCACGCGCGACGGCGCCGCGGGCGTCACCCACCGCACCGTCGCCAAGCAGGCCGGCATCACGACCAGCCTGAGCACCTACTACTTCGCCACCCTCGATGACCTGCTCGTCGCGGCCCTGTCCAGCGTCGCCGACACCTACACCACTCGCATCCTCCAGATCCTCGACGGCCCCGGCGACAAGCTTCGCGGGCTGGCCGAGCTGATCGCGGAGTCCGGCGGGCCCGGCCGTGAACGCGCCCTGGCCGAGCGCGAGCTGTCCACCCTGGCAGCTCGCCGCCCGGCCCTGGCACCCGTCGCTCGCCGCTGGCGGGAGAACGTCGCCGAACTCGCAGCCACCCTCACCCACGACCCCGAGGAAATCGCCGCCCTCGTCGCCGCCTCCGACGGCCTGTGCACCGCCATCCTCATCGACAACGCCCCCGCGGACGCCGACTATGTTCACCGCATCCTGAACCGGGCCCTCAATGCGCCCCGTGATGCCGGCCAGGCCACCGCCGCACATCCGGCCCGTGACGATCTTGTCAGGCGCGTTACGCACGTTGTCCGGCCCTGAGGCATGTCGCACTCGCAGACCTGCCGAGGCGTCCGGCCAAGCCCGGAGCGGCGACGCGTGCGCGCCGGAGATGCCCTGAGCTGACCGATCGTCAGGTGGCTGCGACCTGGGCCATGGCCGCGCGACGGATCCGCTCTTCGAATGGCGACGCCCGAGATCCCTGGAGGACACGAACAGGCCACGTGACTGCGCGTTCACTTGTGGAAGATCGTCGGCGGAGGCGAGCCCGGCGGTCTCCGCTCTCGTCACTCAGGCGTCTGCGATGTTCTGCGAAGGCGATGGTACGGCTCCAGCCCCGAGCCGCCTCTTCTCGGCCTGGCACACGTGGCAGGCGCCCCGGGTGCCGGCGAGTCCGATCGCGGCCATGAGGGCGATCGCCGTCCACTGCCACGGCTCGGGCACGTGCAGGGCCAGGAACGAGACCTTGGCCGGCGAGCCGCTGAGCTTGATGCCCAAGGGAGCCAGTCCCTGCGGGAACAGGCCGAGGATGCCCACGGCCATAGCGGACCACTTGAGGGCCTGAGGCCTACCCGACATCGTCGTGAACGGGGACTCCCCACCTCCCGGCAGAGGTGTCCGGCCGGCCAGAACGCATCAGGTGCCGGGCGGAGGAGCCGCGGACCACAGGGCGGGCGATCCGCCGGGGTCCGAGCAGGGCGCGGCCCATCCCAGGGTGTCGAGCTTACGCGTCAGTCCAGATGCACCCTTTATGGATGGATAATTCGGGCTAAATCACCTAACCCAAAAGGGCATTTGTCAGGAGACAGGCGAGTGTGTATGAATCTTCCTTAATGTGGCGTTCACCCTAGGAAGTGAGACGGCATTGACAAGCTCGCCCGGGCTTTCCTCAGGCGATGTCCACCTCTCCGACACCAAGCGAGCCCTGCTGGACCAGCGCCTCCGCCGCCGCTCCGCCACCAGGCCGGCCGGCATCCCGCGACGGCGGCCAGACGACGAGATTCCCCTGACCTTCGCCCAGGAAGGTCTGTGGTTCATGGAGCAGTTCGCTCCCGGCACAGCCGCCTACACCATTCCTCTCGTCCTGCGCCTGCGCGGGAATCTCGATCGTGAACGCCTGCACGGCGCGTTTCACGCGGTCACGGACCGGCACGAAATCCTGCGCACCCGTTTTCCCGCCGACCACGACGGCAGGCCGGTGGTCGAGGTTTCCGCCGGCGGGGCGATCCCCCTGAAGACGCTGACCGCGGCCGACGAGGACACCGCCCGCGAGCTGCTGAGCGAGGAGCTGGGCAGGCCGTTCGACATCGCCACCGAGCTTCCCCTGCGCGCCGCCCTGGTCCGCCTGGCCGACGACGACCACATCCTGCTGGTGACCGTTCACCACATCGCCGCCGACGGCTGGTCGTCGCAGATCCTGGCCGGTGAGCTGCGCACGTTCTACGCGGGCCACACCCCGCCGGAGCTGCCTCTGCAGTACGGCGACTTCGCCGTCTGGCAGCGCGGGCGCCCGGTCGACGAGGGCGATCTCGCCTACTGGCGCGCCCGGCTGTCCGGCGTCCCGCCCATCGACCTGCCCTTGGACGGCAGGCGCGGGGCCGCGGCCACCTTCGACGGCGCCTCGTACTCCTTTCTGATCGGGCCCGAGCTGCTGGCCGCCGCCCAGCGCCTGGCGCGCGAGCACGACGCCACGCTGTACATGGTGGTCCTGGCCGTCTATCAGGCGTTGCTCGGCCGCCACAGCGGGCAGGACGACTTCGCCGTCGGCACCCCGGCCGGGGGGCGGGCGCGCGGTGAGCTGGAGCCGCTCATCGGCATGTTCGTCAACATGCTCGCGATGCGGGCCGAGCTGGGCGGCGATCCCACCTTCGCCGAGCTGCTCGCCAGGGTGCGGCAGAGCACGCTCGACGCCTTCGCCCATCAGCTGCTGCCGTTCGAGCAGCTGATCGGGGAGCTCGGGCTGGCTCGCGACGCCTCGCGTACCGCCGTCTTCCAGGTCGCGCTCGCCCTGCAGAGCTACGACGAGCAGAGCGCCGCCTGGCCGGGGCTGGTGGCCGAGCCGTACCCTCTGACGGCCCGGGCGGCGCCGTTCGAGCTGGAGCTGTTCCTCACCGAGCGCGCCGACGGGCTGGACGCGCTGTTCGTCTACAACCGGGATCTGCTGGCCGAGGAGACCGTCGCCGAGCTGGGCGAGCGGTTCGTGACGTTGCTGCGCGCCGCCGCCGAGGCGCCGCAGCTGCGGGTGTGCGATCTGGACATGCTGGCCGAGGGGGAGCACGAGCGGCTCCTCGCCCTGGCAGAGGGTCCGCGCGTGCCGTACGACAGGAGCGCGACGCTCGGCGCGCTGTTCGAGGAGCAGGCGGCGCGCACGCCGGGCGCGGTCGCGTTGGAGTACGGCGCGCAGCGGCTTACCTACGCCGAGCTGGAGCGGCGGTCGGCTGATCTGGCGCGGCGATTACGCGAGCTCGGCGCACGGCCGGGCGCCAGGGTCGCGGTCGCTATGGAGCGCTCGCCCGACCTGGTGGTGAGCCTGCTGGCGGTGGTGCGGTCAGGGGCCGCCTACGTCCCGCTGGACCCCGACTATCCACGCGAGCGCCTGGACTTCATGCTGCGGGACGCCCGCGCGGCGATCCTGCTGCCCGAGCAGTCGACGTACGAGCACGACCCCCTGCCGGACGTCGCGCTGACGTCGGGCCATCCGGCCTACATGATCTACACCTCGGGCTCGACCGGCCGCCCGAAGGGGGTGCCCAACCCCCACTCCGCCATCGTCAACCGCCTGCACTGGATGCAGAGCCGCTTCGGCCTGGGCGGCGACGACGCGGTGATGCAGAAGACGCCCGCCGGATTCGACGTCTCGGTCTGGGAGTTCTTCTGGCCGATCATCACCGGCGCCCGTCTCGTGATCGCCGAGCCCGGCGGCCACCGCGACACCGCCTACCTGCGCGACCTCATCATCAGCGGACGCGTGACGACCATGCACTTCGTGCCGTCGATGCTCGCCGCCTTCCTGGAGGAGGACGGCATCGAGCGCTGCCGGTCGCTCAGGCGGGTGATCTGCAGCGGCGAGGAGCTGCCCGCCGCCGTGGCCGCCCGCTTCTTCGAGCGGCTGCCCGGGGTGGAGCTGCACAATCTGTACGGCCCGACCGAGGCCGCCGTCGACGTGACGGCCTGGCGGTGCGTGCCCGGCGAGCAGCGGATCGCGATCGGGCATCCGGTGCAGAACACGCGCATCCACATCCTCGACGCCCGCATGCGGCCCGTCCCCTGCGGAGTGCCGGGTGAGCTGCACATCGGCGGCGTCCAGGTGGCGCAGGGTTACCACGACCGGCCGGGCCTGACCGCCGAGCGCTTCCTGCCCGACCCGTACGGCTCGCCGGGAGAACGCCTCTACCGCACCGGCGACCTGGCCAGGCTGCGGCGCGACGGTGCCGTGGAGTTCCTCGGCCGCCTCGACCACCAGGTCAAGATCCGCGGGCAGCGGGTCGAGCCCGGCGAGATCGAGGCCGTGCTGCGCGAACAGCCCGGCGTGCGCGAGGCCCTGGTCGTGGCCGATCCGGAGGGCCTGGTGGCCTACCTGACAGGCGAGGAGGCAGACCTCCGTGCCCGTCTGAAGGAACTGCTGCCCGACCACATGATCCCCGGCGCCTACGTCTGGCTGGACACGCTTCCCCTCAGCCCCAACGGCAAGGTGAACCGGGCCGCCCTGCCGAAACCCACCCGCACCGGCGGCGAGGGCGCGCCCCCGAGCACGCCTACAGAGATCGCCGTCGCCGGGATCTGGGGCGACCTGCTGGGCGTGCCCGGCATCAGGGCCGACGACGACTTCTTCGAGATCGGCGGCCATTCCCTGGTCGCCATCCAGGTCGTGGCCAGGCTGCGCAAGCTGCTCGCGCCGGTCGAAGGCCGCTCGGTGGGCGTCATGGACCTGTTCAAACACTCGACCGTGCGCGCACTCGCCGCGTTCATCGACGGTCCGGCACCGGCCGGGAACGAGGCCCGCGACCTGCTGCACCGCCTCACCCGCTCCCGCACCACGCCCGCGCTCACCCTCGTCTGCTTCCCGTACGGCGGTGGCAGCGCCCTGGTCTACCAGCCCCTGGCCGACGCGCTGCCGGAGGAGTGCGCGCTCTACTCCATGGCCTTCCCCGGCCACGACCCCGGCCGCCCCGACGAACCGGTCATGCCGCTGGAGGAGGTCATCGAGCGCTGCGTGCGCGAGATCCTCGACCACATCGACGGCACCATCGCCCTGTACGGCCACTGCGGCATCGGCGGCGCGGTCACCGCCGAGGTCGCCAGACGGCTGGAGGCCCGGGGCAGGGAGCTGGCGGCGGTCTACATCGGCGCCATCTTCCCCTTCGCCCGGCCGCGCGGACGTGTCGCAGGGCCCCTCGGCCGCCTGCTGCGCAGCGACCGGCTGCGCGGCGACCGCGTCTACGAGAACCGCATGAAGGCCATGGGCAACGACATCTCCGGCCTGGACGAGGAGCAGGTCAGGTTCATGGTCCGCAACCAGCGGCGCGACACGCTGATCGCGGAGGAGTCGTTCACCCGCATGTTGTCGGAGCGGGGCGAACCCCTGCGCGCGCCCGTCATCGCGGTCGTCGGCGAGCAGGACCCGGCCACCGACTACTACCGTGAGCGTTACCGCGAGTGGCAGTTCCTGTCTCCCACGAACGCGCTGGTCATTCTCGACGAGGCCGGTCACTACTACCTGAAATATCGTGCCGACGACCTCGCCCAGGTCCTCACCAACACGCACATCGCGATGGAGTACGGCTCGGCCGACGCCCTCAGCCGCTCAGCTCGCGGACCGGCCGCCGGGTGGTGGGTCGAGGCGACCTCCGGCCAGGAACCGCCCCGCGCGGACGCGCCGCCGCCGAGCCTGCGCCGATTCCTGGCGGTCTCGCTGTTCCAGCTCGTCTCCATGGTCGGCACCGCGGTCACCGACTTCGCGATCCCGATCTGGGTGTACACCACCACCGGATCCCTGCTGAACTTCGCCCTGCTGGTCGCCCTGGCGATCATGCCGGGCGTGATCGCCTCCCCGCTGATCGGCGCCGTCGTCGACCGCAGCGGCAAACGCCGGATGATGGTGCTGGGCAACTGCCTGGCCGGAGGCGTTCAGCTCCTGTTCGGCGTGCTGCTGTGGACCGGGAGCCTGGCCACCTGGCACATCTACCCGCTGGTCGCCGCGCTCTCGGTCATGCTCGTCTTCCAGCGGGTGGCCTACAGCGCCGCGCTGCCCCAGCTCGTGCCCAAGCAGTATCTCGGGCACGCGGCAGGCGTGGTCCAGATGCTCATCGGCACCTCCCAGTTCGTCGCCCCGCTGCTGGCCGTCGCGCTGCTGGCCGGGATCGGGCTCGGCGGCATCCTGGTGATCGACGTGGCCAGCTTCGCCGTCGTGCTCGCGGCGCTGGCCCTCATCCGCTTCCCCGCGACGCTCGGGCTGGAGCGGCGCGAGACGCTGGCGGCCGAGATCGCCGAGGGATTCCGCATGTCGCTGGGCAACCGGCACCTGCGGGCGGCGCTGATCTACTTCGCGGTGCTCAACATCATGCTGGCCGCGGTGCTGATGTCGATCTCGCCGCTGGTGTTGTCGTTCGCCGACCTCGACACCGCCGGGCGCATCTCGTTCGTCGGCGGTCTCGGCGCCACGCTGGGCGGCGTCGTGGTGGCGCTGTGGGGCGGGCCGCGCCGGCGCCGGATGCGGGCCGTGCTGCTGGGGACCCTCGCGCTCAGCGTGTTCGCGATCCTGACCGGGCTGCACGCCTCGCCGGCCGTCGTAGGGGTGGGGGCGTTCGGGCTGTGGTGCAGCCTGTCGATCGTCAACGGCGTCTTCATGACGATCATCCACGTGAAGGTGCCCCAGCGTTTCCACGGCCGGGTCATGGCGTTCAACCAGATGGTCTCCTGGTCGACGCTGCCCGTCGGCATGGCCGTGGTCGCCCCGCTGGGCGAGCGGCTGCTGGAGCCGCTCATGGCTCCCGGCGGCGCGCTGGCCGGCAGCGTGGGCGCGGTCATCGGCGTCGGGCAGGGCCGCGGCATCGCCTTGATGTACATCGTGCTCGGGCTGGGCATCGCGGTCCACGCGCTGGTGTCGATGCGCGTGCCCGTGCTGGCGCGGTTCGACACCGATGTGCCGGAAGCCGACCCCGACGACCTCGTCGGCGCCCGGGCCCTGCAGGCTCGGGCGGGCAACACCGTCAGCCTCGCCTGGAGCGCGCCCGCCTTCGCCAAGGCCCTGACCATGCCGCTCAGCGCGGCCAAGGCGAGCCAACTGATCGGCGAGCCGGTGAGTGAGGTGACGCTGCGCACCGGAGGCGAGATCAGCGCCGTCTACGAGGTCAGGACCGGTAGCAGGGAACTGATCTTCAAGCTCTACCCCGGGCTGTTCACCGAACGGATGAGCAAGGAGCAGCAGGTCTACGAGCTGCTCGGCCGTACCGGAGCAGCCGCACCGGCGGTGGTGCGCGCCGACGACTCCAGGCGGGACCTGCCGCAGGCCTACCTCGTCATGACGAAGGTGCCGGGCAGGCCGCTGTCGCAGGTGTCGGCCGGGCTGGACCACGACACGATCCTGCGGCTCTACCGCGAGATGGGCGGCCTGCTGCGTGCCGTGCACGGCGTGGAGCTGACCTCGTTCGGCCCGATCGACGGCCTGCGCGAACCGACCAACGACGCCTACGTCGGAGGGCAGTTCGACCTCAAGCTCGCCCAGTTCGCGGAGTTCGGCGGCGATCCGGCCCTGCACGCCTCGCTCGTGGAGCGGGTGCGCGCCGACCGGCGCCTGCTGGCCCGCTGCGCCACACCCGTGCTGCTGCACCACGACTTCCACGAGCGCAACGTCATGGTCGCCGAGCGCGACGGCCGCTGGGAGCTGACCGGTCTCATCGACGTCGAGAACGCCCTCGCCGGCGACCCCCTCATGGACCTGGCCCGCACCGACTACTTCGCCGTCCGCGGCGACGTCCACCGCCGCCGCGCCCTGCTGGAGGGGTACGGCGAGCTGCCCGCCGACCACGAGGAACGGCTCGCGTTCTACCGGCTCTACCACGCGCTCGACCAGTGGCACTGGCTGGCCACCATCGGCGAGGTCAGCGCGCTGGAGCCGATCACCAGGGAGATCCGCGCATGCCTGTGACCGAAGACGTCTTCCCCGCCTCCTTCGCCCAGGAGCGCATCTGGTTCCTCCACCAGCTCCACCCCGGCCTGCCGTTGTACAACATCGCGGGAGTCTCCAAGCTGGAGCGGCTCGGCCCGATCGACCCCGAGCTGGTCGAAACGGCCATCCAGATCATCTTCGACCGGCACGAACCCCTGCGCACCCGCTTCGAGCTGCGCGACGAGCAGGTCGTCCAGGTGATCGCCCAGAACCTCCCGGTACGGCTGGCCAGGACCGATCTGAGCGGCTCGCCCGAGGATCTCGACGCCCTGGCGGCCGCCGACGCCGCCGAGCCGTTCGACCTCGCCAGCCCGCCCCTGTGGCGTGCGCGGCTGGTGGAGCTCGGCGGCGGGCAGTGGCGCCTGATCATCGTCACCCACCACATCGTCTACGACGCGTGGTCGGCAGCGATCTTCGCCGACGACCTGGCCGAGGTCTACCAGGCGCTGCGCGAGGGCCGCGAGCCCGTCCTGGCCAAGCTGGAGATTCAGTACGCGGACTACGCCGTCTGGCAGCGTGATCAGCCCCTCGACGCCGGCCTGGACTACTGGCGCACGAAGCTGGCCGGATCGGTGCCGCTGGAGATCACCCCCGACCGTCCGCGGCCGGCCGAGTTCACCTACGCGGGACGCCTGCACCCCTTCACCGTCCCCGCCGAGCTGTCCGGCCAGGTCGGCGCGCTGGCCAGAGCCCGGGGCGTGACGTCGTTCACGGTGGTGTTCACCGCGTTCGCCGCGCTGCTCGCCCGCTGGAGCGGGCAGCACGACGTGGTGATCGGCTCGCCCGTCGCCGCCCGTGAGGAACCCGAGTTCAACCCGATCATCGGCATGTTCGTCAACACCCTGCCGATGCGCACCGACCTGTCGGGAGACCCGTCCTTCGCCGACGCGCTGGAGCGGGTCGGCGACACGGTCATGGAGGCACTCGAACACCAGGATGTCCCCTTCGCCCGCATCGTCGGCGCGGTCAACCCGCCCCGCGACCCCGCGCGCACGCCGCTCTACCAGATCGCCTTCAACCAGCTGCCCTTCGACGTGCGCGGCCAGATCGGCACCGGCACCACCAAGACCGACCTCACGCTGGAGCTGCAGAACACGCAGGGCGAGATGCACGGCTGGCTGGAGTACAGCACCGACCTGTACGACCCCGACACGATCGCCGCCCTCGCCGAGGGCTACCTCGCGCTGCTCCGTACGGCCGTCGCCGACCCCTCGCTGCCGCTGTCGCGCCTGCCGCTGATGAGCGCCGGGCGACGCGAGGAGGTGGCGCGCTCCTGGCACGGAGCCACGAGCCCCTATCCCGCGGCGACGCTGCACGAGCTCGTGACCGGCCAGGCCGCCAGGACGCCAGGAGCTGTCGCGGTCGTCGTCCCGCACGAGAACCGCACTCTCACCTACGGCGAACTCGACGAACGTTCCGAGTCGCTCGCCCGACTCCTGGTGTCACGCGGGGCCGGCGTCGAGACGCCGGTCGCGGTCTGCCTGCCGCCGGGAGCCGACCTCGTCGTGGCGCTGCTCGCGGTGCTCAAGGCGGGGGCCTGCTACGTGCCGCTCGACCCGCGCTACCCCGAGGAGCGGCTGCGCTTCATGCTGGAGGACTCCGGGGCCACGCTCGCGCTGAGCAGGGCGGCGCTGGCCGGACGGCTACGCGGCGTCAAGATCCTGACCGACCTCGCGCCCCGCGCCGCCGAGGGTCCGCCGCTGCCGCACGTCACCCCCGACCACCTGGCCTACACCATCTACACCTCCGGCTCGACCGGGGTGCCCAAGGGCGTCATGGTGCCGCACCGGGGCGTGGTCAACCTCGTGGAGTCGCTGGCCTTCACCCCGGACGAGCGCATGCTCCTGCTCACCCCGCTCTCCTTCGACATCGCCGGGCTGGAACTGTTCGGGCCGCTGCTGGCCGGGGGGACGGTCGTCGTCGCGCCGCCGGACGGCCCGCTGACGGAGCTCCTCGTCGAGCAGCGGGTGACGACCGTGCAGGCGCCGCCGTCCGTCCTTGAGGAGATCGCCGCCCAGCTGCCGCCCGGCCTGCCCCGCGTGCTCAGCGGCGGCGAGCCGCTGCCGCTCTCGCTCGCCACGCGCCTGCAGGAGACCGCCGTCGAGCTGCACAACATGTACGGCCCGACGGAGACCACCATCTGGTCGCTCACCCACCGCATGCACCCCGGCGACCAGGCCGTCCCCATCGGCACCCCCGTCGCCAACACCACCGCCCACGTGCTGAGCAAGGCGATGGACCCGGTGCCGCCCGGGGTGATCGGCGAGTTGTACCTCGGCGGCGACGGCCTCGCACGCGGCTACCACCGCAGGCCCGCCCTCACCGCCGCACGCTTCGTCCCCGACCCCTTCGGTACGGCGGGCGGCCGCCTCTACCGCACCGGCGACCTGGTCCGCCGCCTGGCCAACGGCACCCTCGAGTTCGTCGGCAGGGCGGACGATCAGGTCAAGGTGAGAGGCGTCCGCATCGAGCTCGGAGAGGTCGAGGCCGCCCTCACCAGCCATCCGGGCGTCACCCGCGCCGTGGCCGCCGTCCGGGACGACGCCCCCGGCGGCCGCGCCCTGGTCGGATACGTGGACCAGGCGGCGCCCGTGGCCGAACTCCGCGCCTACCTGCAGGAGCGCCTGCCGTCCACGATGGTGCCCAGCCTCTTCGTCCCGGTCGCCGACTTCCCCCGGCTTCCCAACGGCAAGCTCGATCGTGCGGCCCTGCCCTGTCCGGCACCGGCCGCCGCCTCTGTCGCCTTCGCCGCCGCCGCCCCGGAGACGGCGGCGCAGGAGCTGGTCCACGAGATCTGGACCGAGGTGCTCGGCAGGCAGGGGTTCGGCGTCGACGAGGACTTCTTCGACCTCGGCGGGCACTCCATGCTCGGCACCCGGGTGGTCGCCAGGATCTGCTCGGAGCTGGAGATCGAGCTGCCGGTCAACGCCCTCTTCCTCACCAGGACGGTGCGCCGCCTGGCCGTCGCGGTGGAGGCCGCACTCGCCACCGAGATCGACCGGCTGTCGGAGGAGGAGGCGGCCGCCCTGATGGACACCTGATCGGGGCCTGGCTCTCCGACCGTCAGGTGACCGCGGGAGGCGGGGTGGTGAGCGGGGCTCAGGTGATCACTCGTTCACTCGGCGCGGGAGCGGTCGGTCAGGCCGGGCCGGACGTAGGCGCGGGCGCCACCGACGACGGTGCCGATCAGCCTGCGCAGCTTCGTCTGGGTCTGAGGGGTCCATTCCCCGGAACGCGCAGATGGGAGGGCCAATCCGGCCCTGAAACCATGCAACGGTGAATCCCGACCCCCCACCCACCGCCGTGTCCGGCCGAGCAAGGCGGAAGCCGACCCAGCAACTCGATCGCGTGATCATCCGTTTCGCCGGCGACTCCGGCGACGGCATGCAGCTCACCGGCGACCGCTTCACCGCCGGCACCGCCGAGT
>NZ_JACDUR010000015.1 GCF_013761175.1 Nonomuraea soli | reverse complement strand
CCGGCGTTCGAGCACGTCCCGATCGGGATCTTCCGTCAGGTCGACCGGCCGGCCTACGACACGCTCATCAACGAGCAGGTCGACGCCGCGGTGGCCGAGAAGGGGCCGGGTGACCTGGCCGCGCTGTTGCAGGGCGGCGACACCTGGCGCATCAGCTGAGCTCATGATCGAAAAGGGCCCCTCCGGGGGCCCTTTTCGCATGTCAGGAGGTATAGATCTGGATACATTTGAACAGAAGAGGGAGCTTTGTTACCAAGTAGGAGTAAAGTCCCTTAAGTCTGATTTGTTCTACTTGAAGTAGCCCCCATGAGCACCGCGTTCTCGCTGCCCCCACCGCAGCCGCGTCCGGCAACCGCGACGCAACCCCGGCTGCGCAGGCACGCCCGCCACGCCGTCCTCACCGACAGTGCCGCCATCGCCGTCGCCTGCCTGATCGAGCTGGCACGGACGATGTCCACGACGCTGACCCCCCAGAAGGTCGTGGTCGGAACGGTGTTGTGCGTGCTCTGGCCGGCCGCCATCGGCGCGGCCCGTGGCTACGAGCCGAGGTTCGCCGGGGTGGGCACCGAGGAGTTCCGCCGGGTCTTCCAGGCGGCGGCCACGCTGATCGCGGTCGTCGCGACCCTGGCCTACGCCACCCAGACACCCTACGCACGCGGCTATGTCGTGGTGGCGTTGCCCCTGGCCACGTTGCTGACCCTGTCCGGACGCCATCTCCTGCGCAAGCGCCTGCACGGCTGGCAGGCTCGCGGGCTGCTCACTCACCGGGTCGTCGCGGTGGGGTATCCGGCGTCGATCCGGGCGCTGACGACGCTGCTGCGCAGAGAGCGTCATCACGGGCTCGACGTCGTCGCGGCCTGCCTGCCCTCGACGGTTCCGCACCGGGGCCAGGTCGACGTGCCCGTCGCCGGTGACTTCTCGACCGTTCCCGAGGTCGTGCGCGAGTACGGCGCGGACACCGTGGCCGTGCTGGCCTGCCCGGAGTTCGACGGCACCGCCCTGCGGCGCCTGGCGTGGCAGCTGGAGTCCGGCGACATCGCGCTCTATGTCGCTCCGGCGCTGATGGAGGTGGCCGGCCCGCGCACCTCGATCCGCCCGATCGCCGGACTGCCGCTCCTGCACGTGGGGCACCCGGAGCTCTCGGGCTACCGGCAACTGGCCAAGGGAGCCTTCGACCGGCTGGCGGCGGGCGCGATCCTGCTGGTGCTGGCCGTACCGATGCTCGCGGTCGCCCTGCTGGTCAGGTGGACGACACCAGGCCCCGCGCTGTTCACGCAGACCCGCGTGGGCAAGGACGGCCAGGAGTTCCGCCTGTACAAGTTCCGCACGATGGTCGCCGACGCCGAGCGGCTCAAGATGAGTCTCGCCGCGGACCGGGCGGGAGTGTTGTTCAAGATGCGCTCCGATCCCCGCATCACCCGGATCGGGCGTGTCCTGCGCCGCTACTCCATCGACGAGCTTCCCCAGCTGGTCAACGTGCTCAGGGGGGAGATGTCGCTCGTGGGGCCGCGCCCGCCGCTGCCCGAGGAGGTGGCCAGCTACGGCGCGGACGTGCGCCGCCGCCTGGTCGTACGGCCGGGCCTCACGGGCCTGTGGCAGGTGAGCGGACGCTCCGACCTGTCGTGGGAGGAGTCGGTCCGGCTCGACCTGCGTTACGTGGAGAACTGGTCCCTCACCCTGGACCTGCAGATCCTCTGGAAGACCGTCTTCGCCGTGGTCCGCAGCTCCGGCGCCTACTAGAGAGAGAATGTGAAGTGACGCATCCGGGGGGCTCGATCGAGCTGCGCGACTACTTCCGCTTCCTGACCAGGCACCGGGCCTGGCTGGCCGTGCCACCACTGCTCGGAGTGCTGGGAGGCGCGGTGGCGCTGAACCTGGTGCCCTCGCGGTATGTCGCCGTGGCCGAGGTCCAGGCGCGCAACGTCACCACCGACCCGTTCGGCTCCAACGGCCCCGGCGTCGACCGCACCCTGTCGATGCCGACCGAGAGGGCCATCGCCGTCTCTCGGGACGTGGCCGCCGAGGTCGCCAGGACCCTGGGAGGCGACCCGGGCGAGCTGAGCGAGGGCCTGGAGGTCCGGGTTCCCGACTCGACCCAGGTCCTGCGTTTCGAGTACGGCGCGGCGGACCCGCAGAGGGCGGCGGCGGGGGCCAACGCCTTCGCCGGGGCCTATCTGGAGGTGCGGGGCCGGCGGGTGACCGAGGACGCCGACGCCGTGCAGCGGGCGATCACCAGCCGCGTCGAGCAGCTCTCCCGCCAGTTGACGGCCGCCAAGAAGGAGGACGTCACCGAGCGTGCCCAGCTGACGAGCCAGATCGGCGACCTGCGCAAGCAGGCCGACGCGCTGGCCGTGATCGACACCAGGCCCGGGTACGTCACCCAGAAGGCCGTGCCTCCGGCGCTGCGGGCCTTCCCGACCAGGCTGACGTTCCTGGCCGGCGGGCTGGTGCTGGGGCTGCTGGCCGGGTTGGCGCTCGCCTTCGCCCGTCAGCTCCTCGACACCCGCATCCGGCGTCCGGAGGAGCTGTCGGGTCTCCTCGACCGGCCGGTGTTGTCCGGGCTCGGTCGCGACTCGCAGGCGCAACTCGCCGCCCGGCTGGTCAACCTCTCCGGTGACGAGCCGCAGACCGTCCTGGTGGCCTTTCCCGCCTCCCCCGCCGAGGCCGGCCAGGCGGCCGCCGCCTGCGGGGGGCTCGGCACCGCGCTGGCCGGGTTCGGCAAGAGCGTGCGCATCGAGGACCACACCGGCCCCGAGCCCATGAGGTCGTCGCTGCCGAAGAAGGGCAAGGGCGCATCCGCCGACCGGCCCGACTACACCCTGGTGGGACTGCCGGTACGGCCGGGCGCCGCCCACATTCTCGGGCTGGGCCACCACGCCGACCAGGCGGTGCTGATCGTTCCTGCCGAGCGCACCCGCGCAGCCGAGGTGCACGATCTGCGTGCGCTCCTGACCGAGTTCAGCGTCCCGGTCACCGGGGCCCTGCTGCTCAGCTGACGCAAAAAAGCAAGGGGGGACCCCCCTTGCTTTGGTCATCCCAGTGGATCAGGCCCGGCGGCGCCTGCGGATGAAGGCCACGGTCGCCGCGGCGGCGGCGGCAGCGCAGGCGATGAGCAGGATGCGCAGGTCGCCCGCCCGGTCCCGGTCCAGGACCGCGGCCGACGCCGGGGCCAGGGCAGTGGCCGGGGGCACGCCACCGGCCTCGATCGGCAGCGGCACCTGCCAGACCGGCTGGGCGGGGCCCTCGGAGCTGACCAGGAGGGAGCGGCCGTCGGGAGTGAAGGTGACCGCCTCGCCCTGGCGCTGGTCGGGCAGCGAGACCCTGATCGGAGCCGCCCGCAGGGCTCCGGCCACGTCACCGCCGGACACCTTCCACAGGTAGGCGGTCGTGTCGTCGCGGATCACCAGCCGGTCGCCCGAGGGTGAGAAGGCAGCGCCGGTGGCGTGCGGCACCGGGACCCCGGGCACCAGCCGGGTCAGCGTGTTGACCTTGCCCGCCACCAGGGCCGGAGCGGCCCACAGGTCGGGCTTCTCGCCGGGCCGCTCGGTCTTGGTGAGCAGGAACACCCTGCTCGTGCCCGGCTGTACCAGCAGCGCCTCGCTGTTGCGTGAGGCGTTGTCCTGGTAGGCGAGCCGGTAGTCGGCGACCCCGGTCGCGGCGACTGTGCCGGCCGCGCCGGCCGCGGGCTCGTCGAAGACCGTCAGCCCGAATTCGGTCCGCGGTGCCTGTCCTGCCTTCTTGCGCACGGTGTAGGCGTCGCCGGTGTCAGCCAGGAAGATCTTGCTGCGGCCGTCGGCGCCGCGGGTCACCGCGATGTCCTCCCAGTCCTCGTTGCTGCCCGCCGGCAGGGTGACCGTGAGAGCGGTACGGCCGTCGCGGTCGAGCCCCCACACCTCGTCCAGGCCGCTGCCGGCGTCGCCCGACGTGTAGAACCGGGCGCCGTCCTCGCTGACGGCCAGGCCGCTGGACTGGGCGATCCGCTGGTCCTTCACGGTGAAGAGTGACTCGGCCCCGACGTCCGCGACGGCGGGTGCGGCGGGCAGGAGCGCCAGACCAAGCACACCAAAACGGATCAAACGCATCTTCATAATACAAAATGCTATCTCACTACATAAACAGGACAAAGAGGGAGTAAACTGCGCGGGTGCTGAATCCCCTGGATGTGAGCGTGGTCATCGCCACGCGCGATCGCCTGCCCTTGCTCCGCCGGGCGGTCGTCGCCGTGTTCGACCAGGATCACCCCGGGGACATCGAGGTCGTCGTGGTCTTCGACCAGTCCGAGCCGGTGGAGCTCGGCATCGCCGTCCGTCCCGGCCGCACCCTGCGCGTGGTCCGCAACGACCACGCCCCCGGCCTGGCCGGAGCGCGCAACACCGGCATCGCCGCAGCCACGGGCGAGTTCGTGGCCTTCTGTGACGACGATGACGAGTGGCTGCCCGCCAAGATCCGGCTGCAGCTGGCCGCCAGGGGCGAGGCCGACGCCATCGCCTCCGGCATCGAGATCGTCTCGGGCGACTCGGCGACCACGCGGCTCGTGCCGTACGGGCAGGTCACCCATCGCCACCTGCTGCGCGATCGGGTGATGGAGCTGCACCCCTCCTCGCTGGTGGTACGGCGCAGCACGCTGCTGGAGATCGGCCCGGTCGACGAGCGGCTGCCCGGCAGCTACGCCGAGGACTACGACCTGCTGCTGCGCATCGCCAGGCGCGGGCCGATCCCCTGCGTGCCCCAGGCGCTGGTCCGGGTCAACTGGGGCGGCTCGTTCTTCGCCGACAGGTTCGCGATGATCGCCGACGCCCTCACCTACCTGCTGGGCAAGCACCCCGAGTTCGCCACCGAGCCCGTGGGCCTGGCCAGGATCAGGGGGCAGGTCGCCTTCTACCGGGCCGCCAGCGGCGACCACGCCACCGCCCGCCGGTGGGCCGCCCGCGCGCTGGCCGCCAACTGGCGCGAGCCGCGTGCCGTGATCGCGCTGGCCATGGGGCTGCGCCTGGTCACCGCCCGCCGTACCCTCGCCGTGCTCAACGCACGCGGACGCGGGGTCTGAACCCGTGCCCGTGTGGCCGCTCTACCTGCTGTTCGCCGGATATCCCCTGTGGTGGTCGCTGGGCCTGGGCTCCTTCGCCGCGGTGCTGCTCGCCGTGCCGATGATGCTCGTGCTGGTGATCAGAGGCGGGATCCGGGTGCCGAGGGGATTCGGGCTCTGGATGGTGTTCCTGCTGCTGGCCGTCGCCGCGGCCAGCAGGATCGACACACCCGAGCGGTTGGTCGGACTGGTCTTCCGGCTGATGACCTACGCCGGTGCCACAGTCGTGTTCGTCTACGTCTACAACCTGCCGCGTGAGCGCCTGCCGCTGCGTCGGCTCGTCGCGCTGGTCGTGGTCTTCTGGCTGTGGGTGGTCGCGGGCGGCTTCCTGGGCTACCTGTTCCCGGAGGGCTCGCTCTCGACCCCGATGGAGCACCTGCTGCCCGGCTCGCTGACCGGCAACTCCTACGTCCGCGACCTCGTGCACCCGCGGTTCGCCGAGATCCAGTGGCCGTACGGGGCCCCCGAACCCTTCCAGCGACCCAGCGCGCCCTTCCCCTACACCAACGCGTGGGGCAGCCACTTCGCGCTGCTGATGCCGTTCGTGCTGCTGCTGATGACGACGGGCTCGCGCAGGGTGCGGATCGTCCTGGGCGTCGTTGCCGCGGCCTCGCTGGTCCCCGCCTTCGCCACGCTCAACCGGGGCATGCTGCTGGCCCTGGGCGCCGGGCTGGTCTACGTCGCCGTCCGCTTCGCCGTACGAGGCAGGCTGGGGTTGCTGGTCGCGACCGCCGGGCTGCTGGTGGCAGCCGGGGCGGGCGCGTACGCCTCGGGCGTCGGCGACTCCATCGACGTGCGCACCGACCACAGCACCACCACGGCGGGACGGCAGGCGGTCTACACCGAGTCGTTCCTGGCCACCGTCGAGTCGCCCGTCCTCGGGTACGGCGGGCCGAGGCCGTCGCGCACGTTGCCGATCTCCATGGGCACCCAGGGCCACTTCTGGAACGTCATGTTCTCCTTCGGTTTCCCGGCGCTGGGACTGTTCTGCGCGGTCCTGTGGGGCCTGGCCTGGCGCACCCGCTCGCCCGCCACCGACGAACGATTGTGGTTGCACGCGGTGCCGGTGATGGCCGGATTCATGATCTTCTACTACGGATTCGACGGTGGCCTCCAGCTCGTGATCGTCTTCACCGCGGCCGCCGCCCTGCTGAGGGAACGCCGTGAACCCGCTGCGTGAGTTCGCCAGGGGCGGGCTGATCGGGCTCACCGGATCGATCGTGGCGGCGGCGGCCGGGCTGGTCCTGACCGTCGTCGTGGCCAGGACTCTCGGCCCGGCCGGAGCGGGCGTGTTCTTCGTGGTCGTGGCGGCCGTCACCATCCTGACCGAGGTCACCGAACTCGGCGCGGACACCGCCCTGGTCAGGCTCATGCCCCGCTACCGCGAGCTGGGCCGTACCGCGGACCTGCGGCGAATGGCGGGCATCGCGCTCGCGCCCGTGCTGGTCGCCGGCGCACTGGCCGCCGCCGGCATGTACACGCTCGCGCCCTGGATCGCCGGCACGTTCGCCGCGGGCTCGCCAGACGCTGTGGTGTTCGTCCAGATCGCCGCGCCGTTCCTGGCCGTGGCCGCGGCGCGCAACGTGGCGCTGGCCGGAGCCAGGGGCATGGGCGACCTGGTCGCCTACTCGCTGATCGGCAACGTGGCGATGCCGCTGGCCAGGCCGTTGCTGATCATGCTGGCCGCGGCACTGGGCTGGGGCTCCGGCGCTGTGATGCTGGCCTGGTCGCTGCCGGGCGGCCTGGCCTGCCTGCTGGCCGCGGCGGTGTTGTGGCGGCTGCTGCCGCGCCGCGGCGGTCGAACCGGACCTCGTACGGGGGTGGCCGGAGAGTTCTGGGCCTTCTCAGGACCGCGCGGCGTCGCGGCGGTGCTGGAGGTGGCCATCGTCTGGGTCGGCGTGCCGATCGTCAGCGCGGCGCTGTCCACGCACGACGCGGGCGTCTACGCCACCGCCGGCCGCTTCATCACCAGCGGCACGCTGGTGCTGGCCGCCACCAGGATCGCCATCGCGCCGCAGATCTCGGCCCTGCTCACCCGGGGTGACCGGGAGGAGGCCGAGCGGCTCAACGGCGTGGCGACCGGCTGGGTGGTGGCCGCCTCCTGGCCGCTCTACCTCGCGCTGGCGGTGTTCGGCCCGTTCGTGCTGACGCTGTTCGGCGAGGACTTCTCCGGCGGCGCGGTGCCACTGGCCGTCCTGGCCCTGTCGATGCTGCCGGTGCTGGCCGCGGGCAACGTGCAGACGGTGCTGCTGATGGGCGGAAAGAGCTCCTGGAGCCTGGCCAACAAGGCCGTCGCGCTGGCCGTCTGCGTGGTCGCGCACCTGGTGCTGGTCCCGGGCTTCGGCGTCGTGGGCGCCGCCGTCGCGTGGGCGCTGACCATGCTCACCGACACCGTGCTGGCGGCGCTGCAGGTGCGGCTGCTGCTCGGGCTGCGCCTGGGGCTCGGCCCCGGCGCGCTGACCGGCCTGTGGGCGCTGGCCTGGTTCGGCGTGCTCGGCGTGGCCCTGCGTGCCCTGCTCGGCACCGGGCCCGCCGCCTTCGCCCTCTACCTGGTGGTCGCCTGCGCCGGATACGCCCTCGTGTTGTGGCGTTACCGCGACCGCCTCCACCTCGACGTGCTCGTTTCCGCAAGGAGGAACCGATGAGCAGCCTCAAGGACCGCTCACCCCGCTGGGTCAAGGACGCCGCCAACAGCGTGACCCGCTTCTACGGCGTGCGCACCGCGCACCGGCGCCACCTGCCCGACTTCCTGGTGATCGGCACCAAGCGCGGCGGCAGCACCTCGATGTGGAACTACCTGGTGCAGCACCCGCTGGTGATGCCGATGTTCCCGGCCTCCCGCGGGCTGAAGAGCCCCTGGTACTTCTACGCCCACTACGCCAAGGGCGACACCTGGTACCGCTCGCACTTCGCCACCGAGGCGCGACTGGACCGCCTGGCCGAGCGCCTGGGTCATCGGCCGCTGACCGGCGAGGCGTGCCCGTACTACATGTACGACCCGCGCATCCCGGCCAGGGTGGCCGGGCGCATGCCGGAGGCGAAGATCATCGTGCTCCTCCGCGACCCGGTCAAGCGTGCCTACTCCCACTACTGGGAGGCGGTCGGCAAGGGCGTGGAGACGCTGCCGTTCGAGGACGCCCTGGCGGCCGAGGACGACCGGCTGGCCGGTGAGGTCGAGCGCATGGCCGCCGACCCGCTCTACTACAGCCGCGCCCACGACTTCTTCAGCTACCGCGACCGGGGCGTCTACGCGCCGCAGTTGGAGCGCTGGTTCGAGGTCTTCCCCCGCGAGCGCTTCCTGATCATGTCCGCCGAGACGCTCTACCGCGACGAGCAGGCCGGGCTCGACCGGGCCACCGACTTCCTGGGGCTGCCCAGGCACCGCATGCGCACCCCCGAGCGCCACAACCACCTGCCGGCGCCTCCCATGGACGAGGAGACCAGGCAGCGCCTCACCGACTTCTACCGCTCCGCCAACCGCGATCTCTACGCCCTGCTGGGCGAGGACCTCGGCTGGCCGTCCCTCTGAGTCACAGGAAAGACAGATGAGATCATTCACCCCCCGGGCACTGGCGATCGTGCTCGGCGCGGCCGCCATCGCGGTCGTCCCCATGACGCCGGGCACAGCCGAGGCGGCACCGCCCGGCCTGAGCGCCGAGACCGCGGCGCCCTCGTGCTGGGCGATCAAGCAGCAGAACCCCGCCAGCCCCGACGGCCTCTACTGGCTCCAGACCGCCACGCTGATCGCGCCGCAGCAGTTCTACTGCGACCAGACCACCGACGGCGGCGGCTGGGTGCTGATCGGCCGCGGCCGGGAGGGCTGGAACTTCCAGTACGGCGGGCAGGGCACGCCCGCCGAGGTCCGCTCCACCCCTGACGGCACCGCGGCCTTCCGGGTGGCCGCCCTGCCCGGCGACACCGTGCAGGGACTGCTGGACGGCGGCCGGGTCGACGCGCTGGCCGACGGCGTGAGGATCCGCCGCGCCTCCACCGCCGACGGCTCCGTCCGCCAGGAACTGCGCTGGAAGCTGGCCGACCGCAAGGACTGGTCCTGGACCTTCGACGCCGGCCACCCGCTGGCGTCGGCCACCTTCGACGGCGCGGCAGGGACCGGCACCACCGCCGACACGCGCGGCGGCACCGACCTCAAGCGAGTGTGGACCACCAAGTCGGCCACGAAGGGCTACACGCGCGGCTTCAACTTCGGGGCCGGCGTCACCGGGACCTCGGCCGCCACCAGCTACCTGTGGCAGTACGCCGCCGAGCGCAACGCCACCCCCTTCGCCCAGGTCTTCATCCGGCCCAAGCTGACCTCCAGCGACTTCCGCGCCGTCCCCGACGACGGTCTTCCGGCCACGACGGTGACCCCGCTCGTGAGCAACCGCACCTCTCCCACCCCCTGGGGCGTCACCGGGGTGGTCGGCGGCGGCACCGGCGAGCAGAACGTCGAGGTCCAGTCGATGGCCGTCCTCGGCGACACCCTCTACGTGGGCGGCAAGTTCGAGTACGTCCAGCGCGGCGCGGCCGGCGAGAAGATCCCCCAGCCGTACCTCGCTGCCTTCGACGTGAGGTCGGGCGAGTGGAAGCCGGACTTCCGGCCGGTGCTCAACGGCCAGGTCTGGGACATCCAGGCGGCAGGCGACAAGATCATCATCGGTGGCGAGTTCGGCGACGCGGCGACCAACACCGGTGGTCTGGCCGCGCTCGACCCCGCCACCGGAGCGCCGGTGGCGGGCTGGAGCACCAAGGTGTCCCACACCACCCTCACCACCAAGGCCCTGGTCCGCACCCTCGACCAGGAGGGCGGCTGGATCTACCTCGGCGGCACCTTCAACCGGATCAGCTCCGGCACGCCCGTCACCGTGGGACGGGCCGCCCGGGTCCGCGCCTCCGACGGCAAGCCCGACGGCACCTGGAAGCCCACCTTCGACGGCACCCCGATCGAGCTGGACGCCACCGCCGAGCGGGTCTACGTGGGCGGCCACTTCAGCAACGTGAACGGCAAGCCCGCGCGCAAGCTCGCCGTGCTGACCACGACCTCCTCCCCCACGCAGGTGGCCGGGCTGGCGGACCAGAACTGGAAGCCCAGCACGGGCGACGTGCAGAAGCAGTACCGCCAGGTCGTCAGGGAGTTCGGTGACCGCGTCTGGATCGGCGGCTCCGAACACGACTTCCAGGCCTACACCAAGGACACCTTCGAGCGGGTCAGCGGACACATCACCAGGGCCGGCGGCGACTTCCAGGCGGCGGCCGAGCTCGACGGCGTCGTCTACGGCGCCTGCCACTGCGGCGACTTCGTCTACAACGACGCCTCCTCCTACCCCACACCCACCGGCTGGTCCAACGCCCACCAGATCACCTTCATCGGAGCGTGGGACGCCAGGTCGGGCGCCTACCTGCCCAACTTCTCGCCGATCCTCGACGCGCGGGCCGGCATGGGCCCGTGGGAGATGGTCGCCGACGCCAACGGCTGCCTGTGGTTCGGCGGCGACATGAAGGCGGGCGCGGGCGGCCAGTGGCTGGGCGGGTTCGGCCGCCTGTGCGGCACCGACCACACCGCTCCTGCCTCCCCCAGCGGTCTGGCCGTGCGTGGCGGCGTGCTGACCTGGGGCGCCTCGGAGTCGGGTGCGCGCTACGAGGTCCTGCGCGACGACCGCGTGATCGCCGTCGTCTCCGGCACCTCCTACACCGACCCGGCCGGCGGCTCGCACCGCTACTTCGTCCGGGCGATCGACGCGGCGGGCAACCGTTCGGCCACCACCGCGGTGCTGGCCGTCGAGCAGCAGACGGTGCTGATCCAGGACAAGGCGTCCTGGCGCTGGAACCACGACGGCGCCGACCTCGGCACGGCCTGGCGCGAGCCGGGCTTCGACGACTCCGCGTGGTCCACCGGCCAGGCCGAGCTGGGTTTCGGCGACAGTGACGAGTCCGGGCTCATCCCCGCGGGCCAGACGCCCAGGCCGCTGACCGCCTACTTCCGCACGACCGTCGAGGTGGCCGACCCTTCCGTCTACAACAGGCTCCTGGTCGACCTGGTCCGTGACGACGGCGCGGTGGTCTACGTCAACGGCACGGAGATCGGCCGGGACAACCTGCCCGCGGGCGACATCGGGTACTCCACGCCCGCGCTGGTGGGACTGCAGGAACGGGCCGACGAGCGGGCCAGGATCCGCTTCGAGGCCTCCGCCGGCCTGCTGGTCCCCGGGACCAACACGATCGCGGTCGAGGTGCACCAGGCCAACGCCTGGAGCGCCGACCTCAGCTTCGCGCTCGGGCTGACCGCGACGGGCTGACGAGCTCGGCCACCAGTTCCCCGAACCTGGAGACGGCCTCGTGCGCCGCAGCCGCGTCGTGCGAGGCCGTGTACCAGCCGGGGTTCTTCAGCGCCTGGCGTAGGTGGGCGAAGAGGGCGAGCCGATTCTCGGCCAGTCCGATGTCGCCCAGCCTGGCCAGGTGCCGGGAGAAGCGCACCTGGTGGTCGTCGACCACCTCGTCCAGCTCGGGCAGGCGGGGGACGACGATCGGCTTGCGGCCGGCCGTACGGCTTTCGATGATCGAGCCAGGACCGCCCTGCGACACGACGGCGGCGGAGCGGCGGAACAGCTCCTGGACGCGCTCGTGCGGCAGGAAGGCGTGCGCCTCCACGCCGCGCGGGGCGCGCGAGGACCCGTGCTGCACCACACAGGGCACCCCGGCGCCGGGGCCGGCGGCCCACTCCTCGATCCAGTCCATCAGCCGGTCGAACCGGTGGTGGTCGGTTCCCACGGTCACGAAGATCACATCAGCCTCCCGACGACGACGCCGCGCGGGTAGCGCCTGCGCTGCTCCGGCCACTGGAGCAGGAAGAGCCCGGCCAGCGGATAGCAGAGCCGTCCGGTCAGGGTGCCGGTGTCGATGCGGTCGTAGACCTCGATGTAGACCGTCGGGATCCGCATCAGCTTGCCCAGCAGGAAGAAGGGAAAGGCCACGCCCGCGCCGGTGCTGACGATCACGTCGGGCCGCTCGCGGCGCACCAGCCGGACCGCCAGGCGCAGGTTGCGCAGCAGGTTGGGGATGTTGCGCGTGGTCGGGTGGTGGGCCCAGCGCACCTCCTCGCCCGCCAGCAGCGAGCGGGCGTCGGCCTTGTCGAAGGTCACCCAGACCCGCTCGTGCCGCTCCCACCAGCCGCTCAGGCGGTGCAACTGGGTGAGGTGACCGCCGGTGGAGCACACCAGCAGCGCCTTCAGCCTAGGCTCCGACACCGACTCCTCCTTCGGACAGCACCTCGGCCAGCCCGGGGTGGATGGCCGGGTTCCAGCCGGTGCCCTCCCGCTTGAGCCGGTAGGTGCGCAGGGCCATCTCCAACAGGTACAACCAGGCCAGCGCGGGTTCCGGGGCCGCGCGGAACACGGCCTGGCAGGCCTCGCGCAGCGGCCGGCGGTGCAGGACCAGCGCCACCTGGAAGTGCCAGTGGAGCCGGTCGAAGCCGTACGGCACGCCGAGCGCGCTGTGCTCCCAGTCCCACACGTGCAGCTCTGGACCGTTCCAGGCGATGTTCCACGGGACCCAGTCGCCGTGCCAGCGCCCGAATTCCAGGACGGGATCGGCGTTCTCGAGCCGCCCGGCGAGGTCGGCGAGCACGGCGGCGAACGCCGGCTCGTCGTCCATCCCGGCGATCTCGCGGCGGACACCTGCCCAGTACGGCGTGGCGCTGAGCGCGGACACGCTCCGCAGGTCCCTGTCGAAGGCCACGGGAGGCGGGGTGCCGTGATCACGATGAGCTCGTACGGCAGGCGGCAGCGGCGCGGTCACCGTGAGCCGCAGACCTCGCCACTCGCCCTCGTGCAGCAGCCGGGGAACCCGCACCCTGCTGACCTCGCGCATGGCCTGGAGCGCCTGGGCCTCGCGCACGCCCATCCGCCGGGTGGCCCGGTTCCACCCCAGCTTGGCGTAGGCGACGGGTGAGCCGTCGGAGGCGAAGAGCTGGAGCGTGGGCTTGTAGTTGGGGTCGGGGGCGCGCACCCCGATGGCAGCGTGGAGCGGCCGGCCGAGCACCTGCGACAGGTGGGAGACGACCAGGTGCTCGGCCGGGTCGGCGCCTTCGGCGATGCAGACGGTCAGCCGGTCGCGCAGGAGGGACTGCGCGAGGCCGATGCGGAAGCCCGCGCCCAGGACGGTCCTCGCCAGCCGCACGGAGGTGGGGCGGAGCGCCCCGTAGCGGGTCAGCGAACCAGCGGCGGCGCGCGGCGCCAGGGGGACGAGGAACGTGGGCCCGCTCCGGCCGGGGACGACGGCGTAGCGCTCGGCGGCACGGTAGCCCGGCGGTACCGGGCCGGCGGTGACGACCACCGCGCCGGACGTCGGCCAGACCAGCCCGGCGAGGTCCGCCAGCTGGGAATTCACGCGATCTACCTCCACTTTTGTGGAGTTTGATTCTATATGTACTTTTTATGAGCTTCTGTGTAGTTCGGGTAAGTTTCGCTCGTGCCCTCCCGCTCTCCCCGGCGACGCAAGATCATTATCATCGCGTCCCTCGTGCTGGCCCTGCCGATCGCGACGCTCGTCGCCCTGGCGACCGAGCGCCAGTACACCTACGACAACAACATCCGGCGGATCCCCGACGCGCTTCCCACCGAGACCGACCGACCGCACAAGACCGTGACCGAGGCGCAGAACTGGCTGTTCGTCGGATCCGACCGCCGTCCGGGAGAGGGCGGCAACCAGCGCGCCGACTCGATCATGATCGTGCACGTCCCGGCGGACCGGAGGAACCTCTTCCTCGTCAGCCTTCCGCGCGACTCCTACGTGGCCATCCCGGGACACGGGCACAACAAGATCAACGCCGCCTACGCCTTCGGCGGCCCTCGGCTGCTGACCGCGACGGTCGAGCGGCTGACCCAGGTCCGCATCGACCACTTCGCCGCCCTCGACTTCGCGGGATTCGTGGCGATGACCAGAGCCGTTGGCGGCGTCGAGGTCGACGTCGCCGAGCAGGTCTACGACCCCGCGAACAAGGTCACCTGGCCGAAGGGGAAGGTGACCCTGGAGGGCGAGCGCGCGTTGTTGTTCGTACGCCAGCGGTACGGCCTGCCGGGCGGCGACTTCGACCGGATCAGGCGGCAGCAGGCGTTCCTGCGCGCTCTCGCCACGAAGGTGGTCAGCAAGGGCACCCTGACCGATCCCTTCGCCCTCAACGACCTGCTGGAGGCGATGACCACCTCCATCAGCGTCGACTCGGGCGTGGATCTCGCCACACTGCGCGAGCTGGCCTTCGAGCTGAAGGACCTGCGCGCGCGTCAGCTCGTCTCGGCCACCGTGCCACTCGAAGGCACGGACATGGTCAGGGGCATGAGCATCGTCAGGCTCGACTCCACCGGCGCGGCCCGGCTCTTCGCCTCGATCAGGAACGACACGATGAAGGTCACCGGCACCCCGGACGACCAGGTCAGATGAGCTGCGCGAGGCTCCGCTAGCGGAGCCGTTTGTACAGCACCGCGGCCGCGTCACGGGTGCGCCGCAGGGCCGACGGCTGGGCGAGCACCTTGGCCCGCACGCTCTCGATCGTGTCCTGCGCCACGATGCTGTATCTCGGCTGCAACCACCGCCCGGGCACCGCGCGCCGCCGATCACTTGTGTACACCGTGCGATAGCCGTACCCCCGTAACGCCGCCAGCACCGACCGGTCGTACCACCCGAACGGGATGGCCGCCTCCGCCACCGACCGCTCACTGGCCTGCCCGATCATGTCGCGCGCCCGGTCCATCTCGTCGTTGCGCGTCGCGGGATCCACGTACCGCCAGTCGACATGGTCCATGCCGTGCGACCCGATCCGCATCCCCGCGGCCACGAGCTCGCGCACCCCCGCGACGCTCACCCGCCCCTTGTCGCCGAATCTCCCGGCGAGCGGAAAGAAAGTGGCCGTCAGCCCCCTTGACTCCAACTCCGGCAAGGCGATGTCGACATCGGAGGTGAATCCGTCGTCAAAACTGATTCTGACGTGCTCATTCCCCGCCACCTCGTCAAGAATCTTGACGAACAGGTCGCGAGGAATGAAGTACTGATACGCGTCGGCCTCCACGTGCGGCCCCGGCTCGCCAATTCCATGAAACAGGATATTTACCCTTTCGATCATGAAATTGGCTCCTTCTCGTGATTAGTTGCGCGTCAAGAATCTCGTAGGGGAACATGTGCTAGTGAATCGCTCATCCTCCTTACGTGCCAAGCTAGTGGAAGCTCCGGGTTCCGTGGCAGGCAAGGCGCGACTGCGCCGCTGGAGCTGGATGCAGGCCGCATTTCCCGAGCTCGACAAAATGCGCGTCATCGACCTCGGCGGCACTCCGTCCTTCTGGCTCCGGGCTCCCGTCCAGCCTGAGCACGTCAAGGTGGTGAACCTAGCAGAAGCGGCGGAAAACGACATTCCCTCGTGGATCTCCACCGACGTCGCCGACGCCTGCGACCTCCCCAAGGAGATCGCCGGGGAACACTACGACCTGGTCGTGTCCAACGCCGTCCTGGAGCACGTGGGCGGGCACGCCCGCCGGGCCGCCTTCGCCGAGGCCGTCCACACCCTGGCCGACCGCCACTGGGTGCAGACGCCCTACCGCTACTTCCCGGTCGAGCCGCACGTGCTGTTCCCGCTCTACCAGTTCCTGCCCGTCCACGTCCGCGCCGGGATCATCCGCCGGTGGCCCCTGGTGCACACCAACGCCGCCTCCCGCGAGCAGGCCCTGCGCGACGTGTTCGAGGTGGAGCTGATCGGCGTAGCCGAGATGTCCTTCCTGTTCCCTTCCTCCATCATCAAGAAGGAGCGAATGGCGGGGTTGCCTAAGTCCCTCATCGCGATCAAGGCCTGATCCCGTGTTCACCGCCCTGATGAAGATCGCTATCGTCATTGTCACGTACAACAGCGCCGAAGTGCTCGAAGGCTGCCTGGAGTCCCTGTCCAGGGGCTCGCAGGGCACTCGGCTCTCCCATGTCGTCGTCGCCGACAACGCCTCGGCCGACAACTCCTGCGCCATGGCCACGTCCGCGCGCGAGCTGCCGGTCCAGGTCGTCCAGATGGGCAGGAACGCCGGGTACGCCGCCGCCGTCAACGCCGGCGTCGACTCGCTGCCCATCGAGGACCTCGACGCGGTCCTGGTGCTCAACCCCGACTGCCGCCTCCATCCGGGTTCGCTCGGCTACCTGGCCAAGGCCATGGACCTCGGCGAGCGGCGCGGCATCACCGTGCCCCGCCTGGTCAACCCCGACCAGAGCCTGCAACCGTCGCTGCGTCGCGACCCCGCCATCCACCGGCAACTGGCCGAGTCGGTCATCGGCGGAACCAGAGCGGGCCGCATCGGCTCGCTGGGCGAGCTGATCACCGATCCGCGCCACTACGACCAGCCGGGTCCCGCGGTCTGGGCGACCGGGGCGGCGATGCTCATCTCCACCTCGGTGATCAAGGAGATCGGCTCGTGGGACGAGTCGTTCTTCCTCTACAGCGAGGAGACGGAGTACGCGCTGCGTGCCCGCGACCACGGCTGGTCGCTCTGGTACGAGCCACAGGCCGTCTTCGAGCACATCGGAGGCGAGTCCGACACCAATCCGGCGCTCTACGCGCTGCTGATGGTCAACCGGGTCAGGCTGTTCTACCGCAGGCGCGGCAGGATCGCCGGGGTGATCCACCACGGCCTGATCATCGCGGGCGAGAGCGTGCGAGCCCTGACCGGCAGGCGTACGGCACGCGCGGCGCTCAAGGCCGTGCTGCGCCCCTCCAAGCTCCCCTGGCCGCCGCGATGAGGATCGTTCCATTCGGCAAGCTGTCCGACGCGGACCTGGCGCACTGGCATGCCCTCAGGGCCTCGGACGAGGCGTTCGACAGCCCGTACTTCCATCCGGGCTTCGCCGCCGCCGTCCAGGCCAGCGGCCACGAGGTCGAGGTCGCGGTGGACGACGGCTTCGTCTTCGCCTTCCACCGTGACGGCTCCCTGGCCAGACCCGTGGGCTGGCCGGCCGCCGACTTCCAGGGGCCGATCGGCACCGGGTTCTCGCCCGAGGAGTTCGTGAAGGCCGCCGGGCTCGGCGGGCTCGCCTTCGACCACCTGATCGAGGGCCACCCGGGCTTCGAGCCGTACATCGAGAACCGGCGCGTGTCGCCGTACATCGACGTCAGCGGCGGTCTCGACGGCTACCTGGGCCGCGCGTCCCGCAGCGGCAAGGACAACATCGGGCAGGCGCGGCGCCGGGCCAAGAAGGCGGAGCGGGAGCTGGGCGAGGTGCGCTTCGCCGCCGACGCGGCCGATCCCGGGCTGCTCGACGAGGTGATCAGGCTCAAGCGGGCGCAGTACGCCGCGACCGGCGCGCGTGACTACTTCGCCGACGCGCGGCACGTGGACCTGATGTACCGCCTGCTGAAGGTGCACGACACCGACTTCGCGGGCGTGCTGTCCACCGTGCACGCGGGTGATCACCTGCTGGCCGCCCACTTCGGCATGCTGTCGGGCGGCGTGCTTCACTGGTGGTTCCCGGTCTACGAGCCGAGCCTGTCCGGATACTCCCCCGGCTGGATCCTGCTGCGCGAACTGATGGGCGCGGGCTTGGAACGTATCGATCTGGGCCGGGGCGAAGATGAGTACAAGCGGCGTGCCATGACCGGCCAGACCCTCGTCGGCGAGGGCCTGGTGGGCGGTGGCGCGGTGCGCAGAGTCGTTCGTACGGCCGGCAAGATGGCACGATCGTCGTCCCTCCTGCGCCAGGTCGCGCGAGGTGTTCGGAGGTACACCCAGAGATGATCCGTGCTCTCCTGGCTGCCACGGTCCTGACCGTGACAGCCTCTTGCGGTGCGAGCACGCCTCCCACGGCGGCCACGAGCGCTCCACCGCCGCCGGCCACGACCGCCGCGGCGCCCGAGCAGAGCGCCACGCCGACGCCGTCGCGGAAACCCGTCAAGCAGCCCAAGTACGGCGTGCCGAAGGATCTGAAGCTGACGCCCTCCACCGGCGTGTGGGCGGTCCCCGGCCAGGTCATCGAGGGCCTCGACATCAAGGGGCACATCTTCATCGACGACGGTGTGACGGGGGTGGTGATCCGCAACTGCCGCATCACCGGCACCGGCAAGGACGCCTTCGGCATCCACCAGGCCGGCAGCGGCGAGGTCACCGTGGAGAACGTCACCATCCGCGGCGACTTCCTCGACGCGGGCATGGGCTACGAGAACATCACCGCCCGCAACCTCGACATCTACGGCATGACGCACGACGGCGCCAAGGTCGGCGACAACTTCTCGATCACCGACTCGTGGATCCACGACTTCAAGCCCTCCAAGGGCTCCCACGCCGACGGTCTGCAGGTCTTCGAGCGGGTGAAGAACGTGCTGATCAAGGACAACGTCATCGAGATCGGCATGGGCGGCACCTGGCGCGGCCACGAGCCCACCGACGACAACACCAACGCGGCGTTGTTCATCGTCTCGACCCTCGACCGCGGCAGGTCCGGGAAGATCGTCATCGACGGCAACCGGCTCAGCGGCGGCGGGTACACCGCCTACATCGGGGTCAAGGGCGCGGATCTGTCGTTCGTCAACAACACCTTCAAACGCGGCGCCTACCTGTGGGACGCGGTCGACGAGCGTGCCTACGCGACCGTGTGGCGCAACAACACCTTCTCCGACAACGACCAGGAGATCCCGCTGCCTACTCGCTGACGCCGGCGAGCTTGCCGCGGGCCAGCAACCGGCCCGCGGTCATGATCTCGGTGAAGGCCGGCGCGCTGATCAGGCGCAGCACGAGCAGATAGCCGGCGCCGATCACGATGCTGCCCGCGACCAGGCCGAGCGGCACGGGCAGGCCCGCCTGCCGTACCCCGAAGGCGGCCAGCCAGCCGGCCGCCGCGGCGATCGCGGTGGCGGCCGTCGGCGGCCACAGGGCCCGCAGCCAGTCGACGAGGGTGAAGCCGGTCACCCTCCCCATGTCCATGATCCGGAACGGCACCAGCACCATGGTCGCGAGCGAGTAGGCCGCGGCCACGCCGACGACGCCCCAGGGCAGACCGGCGAAGAAGGCGGGCAGGGTGACCACCATCGGGATCCACGACCAGCGGAAGGTCATGTCCGCACGGCCCAGTCCCATGAAGACAGAGCCGCCGATGGTGGTCAGCGAGTCGAAGATGCCGGTGGCCGCCAGCGCGATGAGCACGGGTACGGCGGGCAGCCACTCGGGCCCGAAGACCGTCTCGATCAGCTCGGGCGCCAGCACCGCGGCGGCGACCATCGCGGGCACCGCGATGGCGGCGATCAGCCTGGTCATCGCCAGATAGATGGAGGCGATGCGCGCCTTGTCGTCCTGGATGCGGGAGATGATCGGGAAGGCCACCCGGTTGGCGACGGTCCCGAGCACGCCGACGGGCACCAGCATGATCCGGTAGGGCACCATGTAGAACGAGAGCGCGGTCTCGCCCAGGAACCTGCTGATGATCACGTTGTCGGCGCTGCGGGTGGCGTAGCCGATGCCCTGCGAGACCATCACCGGCACGCCGAACCGCCACACGTGGCGGAAACCCTCGCGGTCGGCGCGGAAGGACGACAGGCCCGCGGCGACCAGCCAGATGGCCAGCACGATCAGGTCGGTGGCCACCTGTTGCACCACCAGCGCCCAGTAGCTCGCCCCCATCGTCGCGGCCGCGATGCCCAGGCCCGCGCCCATCAGCACCGCCACGACCTCGCCCAGGCCCAGCACCCGGAACCGCAGCTCGCGCTGCAGCCGCGCGCTGGCCACCACGGTGAAGCCCTTGAGCAGCGGCCCGATCGCCAGCACCGCCAGCACGGGGGCCAGCCGCTCGATCCCCAGGAAGTCACTGACCGGTACGGCCAGCAGCACCGTCAGTCCCGACAGCACCACCGCGATGCCGGTCATGGTCCAGAACGTCGCGCCCTCGTCCTGCTTGCGCAGCACGTCCTTCTGCACGATGCCCGAGGCCAGACCGGTCTCCAGCAGCACCGCGGTGAAGGTGATGTAGATCGTGGCCGCCGCGGCCACGGCGAACTCCGTGGGGCCGAGCATGCGGGCCAGCACCACCACGAATCCCAGCCGCCCGACCTGGCGGGCGATCATCGCGGCGACGGTCCACTTGGCGCCGCTCGCGGCGGTCTCGGCGGTGCTCACGCTCACTGGACGGGAACCTTGTCTCTGTCTCGAATCGCCACCCTCCACATCACCCCGGCGATGCCGACGAGGAAGTGGGTGGTGACGAACATGATGTTGAAGCCGAAGGAGTCGAAGGTGGCGGTCACCAGCGCCGCTCCCGCGATCGACCCGGCCAGCGCCTGGGCCAGGTCACGCATGTGCGGGTCCTTGGTGGTCCACTCGATCCTGCGCACGAGGAAATAGCCGCACGCGAACAGCCCCACCAGCCCGAGCAGGCCGAACACCCCTTGGGTGATCAGGTAGTAGAGGTAGCCGTTGTCGAGGATGCGGTAGAGCTTGGGGATGTAGGTGCCCGGCCCGGTGCCGAACACCGGGTAGTCGGCCCACAGCTTGAGCGCGATGGCGTAGTCGTCGGTCCTGCTGGAGATGCTGGTGTCGTTGGCGATGTAGCCGAACAGGAAGAGGTTGCGGATCGAGCCCAGCAGGCCGGGGAAGACCAGGCTCATGCCGAGCACTCCCACCAGGCCGACGGGCACCAGCGTGGCCAGCACGCGGACCCGGGTGGCCAGCAGGTAGATGACCAGCGAGACGCCGGCCGCCAGGATGCCCGAGCGCGACAACGCCATCGGCAGCCCGGCGCCGATCACCGCGACCGCCGCCCACCAGCGCAGCCGCTGCTCGCGGGGGGAGTGCAGCGCGAAGTGCAGCGCGATCGGCAGCAGCATGCCGAGCACGACGCTGAACTCGATCGGATGGCCGGCCAGCCCCTGGACCCGCAGGTAGCCTTCGCGGGCCAGCGACTCCAGGCCGATGGGGTCGAAGTACTTCATGCCGGGGATGCGCAGGTCGCGGTAGATGTCGATGACCTGGAAGTTCTGCAGCATGCCGGTCACCGACAGGACCACGCCGAGCCCGACCAGCCAGCCCAGCAACCGGCGCACGCCGGTCATGTCCTTGATGGTGTCGGCGGTGAACAGCAGCATGCCCAGCGACGACGCGACGAAGATCATGGTGGCGTCGGCGCCCGAGGCCTCCAGCGACGACATGCCGCGCAGCTGGCCCGCGATGTAGCTCGCGAACAGCGCGATCATGATGTAGAGCGCCATGTACCGCACCGGCTGCGGGCCGCTGTCGAGACCCAGCTCCGGCGTGCAGCGGCCGTAGAGCCACAGCAGCAGTAACAGCAGGCCGATGAGCATCGAGGGGATGCCGACCTGGCCGAGCGCCTCGATGCTGAGCGAGGTGGGGATCAGGAACCCGGCCGCGAGCAGCAATCCGAGGACGGTCTGCTCGTTCCACCGCATCACCATGGCGAACGCCGCGAACAGGGTGACGACCAGGATGCCGAGGGTGAAGTTGGGCAGGAAGGTGGGCAGCGTCAGGGAGAGCCCGCAGACCACCAGGTAGACGGTCGGCAGGCCCCAGCGCTTGTGCAGCAGGGTGCTGACCCTGCCCCTGACGATCGAGCTCATCTCATGCGGCTGATGTCGATCCTGGGCAGCTCGCCGGTGGGCATGTCGTCCTCGTGCGAGACGACGCGCTCTGGCTCGGGCTCAGGCTCGGGCTCGGGCTTCGGCTCTGGCTTGACCTCTGGCTTGGGCTTGGCGGCGCCCTTGGGCTTCGCCTTGCCGTTGCCGTTGCCGTTGCCGTTCCCGTTGCCGTTGCTGCTCCCGTTGCCGTTGCCGTTGGTCGCGGGCTCCGGCTTCTGGACGCGGAACTCGACAGTGGCCGAGGCGGGGAGCTCCTTCTTGACCTCGGGTTCCGGCCTGGAGGCGGCCGACGAGGCGACGGACGTGGTGGTGGATGCGAGGGCAGGGGCGGGAGTCGGGGCCGCGAGCGGCGCGGGCGACGGAGCGGGCGTGACGGCGGCGGACGGCGCGGCGGGCGTGACAGGGGCCGCGGCCGCGACGGCGGGAGCGGGCCGGCCGCCCGTGGCGCGGGCCTGGCGCGAGCGCTTGGCGTAGTCGAGGATCAGGCACAGGCCGAAGGAGAGCACCAGGCTGAGCGCTCCGGCCACACCCGCGACCTTGAAACGATTGCCGTTGGAGACCGCCGCGCTCTTGGGCTGGACGACGTCGTCGAGGACGACCCGGTAGCGCATCGGGATGGCCTTGTCGGCCTGCAGCTGCTCGAGGCGGTTGCTGAGCTCCTTGCCGATGGCCCGGTAGATCGCCAGCGCCTCCTTGTCATCGGAGTCGGTGACCAGGACCGAGATGACCGCCTGGCCGGGGTTGTCGAGCGCGAATTTCGCGTCGGAACCCTTCGGAATAAGCTTCTTGGCGACGTCGGGAGATTGCCCGACCTGTGCCATCACCCAGGCGGTCGACTGAATGTCGAAATAAGGGTTGAGCTGCAGGCTCTGGACCGATTCCAACGTTCCAAGGAACTGGTAGTTGACGCGGAACGCGCCCTGGACCTCGTATGACGCAGCGACGTGCGTCACCGCCAGCACGCTCAGGCCCACCGAGGCCATGAGCATGGGAATCAAGATCATCCATCGCCTGAAGCCAATGCGAAGGATGGCGATTAAGTCCATTGAATCCCCCTAGCGCGTCCACGCAGTGGACCTACAATGTCCGCCAGATAATCCGTTTTGACCACACGGAGGAACACGTGGCCCCCGATTCCCTCAAGCTGGGGTTTGCCTGCGCCTGGGATAACCCGCCTGAGAAAACATGGTCGCACGCCCCCTGGACCATCCGAAAGTGCCTTTTGGAGCGCACCGACGTGGTCGACCTGGGGCTCGAATGGTCCACCCCGGTCAGGTCGGCCCTGCGAGGCCTGGGAGCCTACCGGCACAACGGCACGTGGCGCACCCAGTGGACCCGCCACCCGGTGACGCTGAGCCTGGCGGGCCGGCAACTGCGGGCCGCGGAGCGCCGGCTGCGCCCCGACGTGGTGTTGCAGTTCGGAGACCTGGCGAGGATGGACACCCCGTACCTTCTCTACCAGGACCTCAGTTTCGACATCGTGATGGAGCATCTCGACCCGGCGACGGGCCGCTCGGTGCAGGCCCCCGGCCTGTCCCTCGACGACCTGAAGCGGTTGCGCGACCGCCAGCTGTCGATCTACGCCGAGGCGAGCGGCGTGCTGGCGATGAGCCACTGGCTGGCCGACCACCTGGTGCGGGTGACCGGACTGCCGGAGGAGAAGGTGCACGTGGTGCTGCCCGGCGCCAACAGCCTGCCGGCCGTAGCCCCGACGACCAGGCGCGAGGCACCCCGCAAGCGGCTGCTGTTCGTGGGCATCGACTTCCACCGCAAGGCCGGCGACCTGGTGGTGGCGGCCGCGCAGATCCTGCGCCGCGAGGTCGATCCCGGCATCGAGCTGACGATCGTCGGCCCGCCGGAGTGGCCGCTGCCGGGCCCGGTGCCCGACGGCGTGCGTTTCCTCGGCAAGCTGCCGCCCGCCGAGGTCCGGCCGTTGTACGCCGAGCACGACGTGCTGGTGATGCCGAGCCGGTTCGAGGCGTACGGCCTGGCCTTCATCGAGGCGCTGGCGCACGGTATCCCCTGCGTGGCGCGGCGTGCCTACGCCATGACGGAGATCATCGAGCCGGGAGTCAACGGCGACCTGGTGGACGGCGACGATCCCGAGGTCCTCGCCCGGACCATCGCCGGTGTGCTCGGCAACGATGAGATATACACCCGCATCCTGACGCGCGCCGAGGCGCTCATCCAGCATTACACCTGGGACCGTGTGGCCGACGACATCGTCCGCATCGCCAAGACGGCACGCTGACCAGAGCGGGGGGCGCTCGGTCGCGGATCCCATATCTGGGCATTCGCCGCCGAGCGCCTCCCCGTTACGCATGTCCCCCGGCGCAACGCGCGCTGAGTGCCCCACACCCTCCCCCAAGGGTCGATGTCGCAAATCTCGCCAAATGTGATCCTAGGCGCATGCTTGTGGGCAACGAATATAGCGAATTGTCCACATCCGGACAGCCCAATCCCTTGACTCAACTCGCGCTTGCCGGCGCGGGTTCCTCAGCGGCGGCAGCCCGCTGCTTTTTGGTGCGATAAGTCCGGATAAAGCGCTCCATGGGCTTCTCCACGACCCGGAAAAGCGCCCACGACAGCAGCATCGAGACGGCCAGCGAGACCACGAACACCCCGATCGCCAGGCCGGGCGAGATCCCGGTGCCGGTCACCTTGACCACGAACCGGATGACGAACTGGTGGACCAGGTAGAAGGCGAAGGAGATCTCGCCCAGGAAGACCAGCCACGGCCTGCGCAGCACCGAGGGCGTCTGCTTGATGTCGGCCTGCGCGGCGGCGGCCAGCAGCAGCGCGAACGGCCCGACCGTCCAGGCCACGTAGCCCCACTCCTGCAGCAGCGGCACGGTCAGGTAGGCGCCCAGCGCGATCGCTCCCGAGACCAGCAGGCCGGGGCCCCGCCAGGTGCCCCGCTGGATCATCAGCGCGACCGCCATGCCCAGCGCGAACTCCAGCATGCGCGAGAAGGGCAGCACCCACACCAGGTAGTACGCCGGGTCGTGCGGCATCACCAGGAACAGCAGCGGCAGCGCCCAGATGGCGGCCAGCAGCCCGGCGGCGGCGATCCACATGCGCCGCACCCGCTTGAGCAGCGGCAGCAGCAGCGGGAAGGAGGCGTAGAAGAGCGCTTCGGCCGAGAGCGACCAGGCCGGGGTGTTGACGCCGAAGACGTAGTCGAAGTCGGGGATCCAGGCCTGGACCAGGAAGAGCCCGCTGACCACCTGGCCCGCGTTGGGCGCCGCCTCGCTGCTCAGGACCGTGAGACCGATCGCTACAACGATCCAAGTGACGACGTGGTTGGGATAGACGCGGGCGACGCGGCGGCGCCAGAAGGACGAGGGCCGGTCGCCGGGCTTGGCCGACCAGGTCAGCACCAGGCCGGACAGCAGGAAGAAGAAGGGGACGCCCACCGTGCCCGGCCAGAACAGGACACGGACGATCTCGGAGTAGACGGCGTTGTCGGAGATCTTGAGCTGGTCGATGTGGAAGCCGAAGACGACGAAGGCCGCGATCCACCGGAGCCCGGTTAAGGAGTGCAGGCGCACTGGAGTACCGGAGGCGGCCTCGGTCATGGTTTCCCCCTGATCAGAGCGGACGTACCCGTTCGATTGGAGCACAAGGACGGGGCTCAGGCTACAACTCGAAAATAATATTCATTCCCTACCTGTTAGCTATGTTTTGAACCGTTCCAGGCCGCGTGGACATGGCCCTGACATGTGTGCTTTGATCCCAGGGGTTACTGGCATTTCGGGGGAATGCGAAATCTGTAGAGTTCCTGCGAACTTTCGCGAGGGGGGAACGTCTCCATGCCCACAGAATTTGACAGCGAGTTATCCGATTCCCTGACTCTGGTCACAGGCGGAATGGGCTTCATCGGCTCGTATCTCACGGCGAGACTTCTCGCCCTGGGAGGCCGTGTCGTGGTCGTCGACTGCGACACCGACCCCGGCCGGCAGTCGCTTCTCCACGAGCTGCCGCAAGACCAGCGTTCCGGGCTGGAGATCGTGCACCTGGACCTGCGTGACCGCGACGCGGTGGCGGCGCTGATCCATGGCAGGAACTTCGACTACGTCTTCCACCTGGCCGGTTACTCGGTCATCGAGAAGTCGACGGCCTTCCCGTACGACTCGCTGATGACCAACGCCATCGGCGGGCTCAACGTCTTCGACGCCGTGCGCCGCAGCGATACGCCGCCGCGCCGCGTCGTCATCACCTCGACCGACAAGGTCTACGGCGAGATGGACGGCAGCCACTACCTGGAGGACTCGCCGCTGCGCGGCATCGGCATCTACGACGCGGGCAAGCTGACCGCCGATGTCATGGCACGCAGTCATTTCCACACCTTCGGCACCCCCATGTCGGTGCTGCGGCTGTGCAACGTCTTCGGCCCGCACGACTACAACGTCGGCTACCGGCTGTTCCCCAAGTCGCTGAGCAAGATCTTCAACCCGGTCGCGCCCGAGCCTCCGGTGCTCTACTACGAGTCCATGGACCACTGGCGCGACTACGTCTTCGTCGAGGACGTCATCGACGCGCTGATCACCATGGCCTGCCACGAGCAGTCGCTGGGCGAGGTCTTCAACATGAGCTCGGTGGTCCACCTGTCGACGCCCAGCGTCATCAAGGAGATCATCGACACCAGCGTCCGCATCCTGTCCGAGGTCGACCCGTATCGGGCCGAGCTGGTCGAGAAGAACGGCATGCAGGTCACCACCTACGGCCAGGGCGCTCTGGCGATCCAGCGGCAGCGGCTCGACCACACCAAGATCGCCCAGCGGCTCGGTTTCAGGACCTCCGTCACCTTCGAGCAGGGACTGGAGCGGACCATCACCCATCACACCGAACGGCTCCTCCGCAATGGCCACTAGGACCTGCCTGGTCACCGGTTCCGCCGGCTTCGTCGGCTCCGTCCTGGCCCGCACCCTCGTCTCGCGCGGGTGGCGGGTCGTCGGCGTCGACCGCGAGCCCGTGCCGTCCTGGCGCGAGTGCCCGGACGTCTCGCAGGTCCAGCTCGACCTGTGCGACCTGGAGGCGGTCCTCGCCCTCGTCGGCGAGACCGGGCCAGAGGTGATCTTCCACCTGGCCGCGCAGCCGTTCGTGCCTGTCAGCGTCGCCGAGCCGTACGCCACCGTCCGCGACAACGTGCTGGCCACCACCTCCGTCCTGGAGGCGGCCAGGCTGCACGGCGTCGCCCGGGTCGTGCACGCCTCCAGCGGCGCGATCTACGGCTCGGAGCCCGGAGAGCACACCTACTTCGAGAGCGACGAGCCCAAGGTGGGCGCCAACCTCTACGGCCCCTCGAAGATCGCGGCCGAGAACATCGTGCTGGCCTACTCCCGCACGTTCGGCCTCGACGTGCGGATCGGGCGCTTCATGAACACCTACGGCCCGGGCGACACCAGCCCGAGCCGCATCGTGCCCACCGCCGTCTGCCAGGCGCTGGGCGGCGACTGTTACGACTTCGGCGACCGCGACGACGGTTCCACCGCGCTCGACTTCGTCTACGTCGACGACGTCGTGGCCGGCTACCTGGCGGCGGCCGAGGTGGACGACGGGGCGCTGCAGGGCGTCTACAACTTCGGCACCTGCGACCCGGTCAGCGTGCGCGACCTGGTCCGCGCGGTCAGCCGCCTCGCCGACGGCACCGAGCGCGAGCCGGTCTTCCGCGGCCCGGTCGCCGACAACCCGCGGCGCAAGTGCCTCGACGCCGGCCGGGCGCGCAAGGAGCTCGACTGGGAGCCGCGCACCGACCTGATGACCGGGCTGCGGGCGACCGTGGACTGGTACCGGGAGCACCTCCATGCTTGATCGGCTCGTCGAGGAGCGCGAGCTCGAGTTCCCGATCACCCGAAGCCGGATCTTCATGGCCCACGCGGCCTTCTCGCCGCTGCCCGCCCGGGTGGCGGCCGCCGTGTGCGACCTGGCCACCGCGCTCGCCGAGCGCGGCCAGGGGTCGTTCCTGGAGGATCCGATCGAGCGCGGCGCCCGGGAGGCGGCCGGCCGCATGCTGGCGGTCCCGGCCCGCGACGTCGCGTTCGTCCTCAACACCTCGACCGGCGTCTCGCTGGCCGCCTCGGCGATCGACTGGCGGCCGGGCGACAACGTCGTGGTGGCGGCGGGCGACTTCCCCTCGGCCTCCGACCCGTGGCGGCGTCACGGGATCGAGGTGCGGGAGGCGGACGTGTGGAGCGGCCCCTTCCTCGACCTCGTCGACAACCGCACCAGGGCGGTCTGCGTCTCCACCGTCAACTTCGCCTCCGGGCAGGCCGTACGCGGCCTGGAGGAGCTGCGCGACCGGGGCGTGCTGACGGTCGTGGACGCCATCCAGACGCTGGGCACGCGCCCCTTCGACGCCTCGCCGTACGACGTGGTGGTGGCCGACGGGCACAAGTGGCTGCTGGCCCCCAAGGGCTGCGCGCTCATGTACGTCTCGCCGCGGGCGGCCGAGCAACTGGCCCCTCCGGTGGTCGGCTGGCGCAACATGACGACGGAGCGCCCGTACGGCCCCGGCCTCGACCTGGTCGCGGGAGCCGGGCGGTTCGAGGCGGGCTCGCCCAACGTGCTGGGCATCGCCGGCATGGGCGAGGCGCTGCGCATGTTCGGCGAGGTCGGGCTCGGCGCGATCGAGGAGCGGCTGGCCGAGCTGCGCTCGGCGCTCGTCACGATCCTGCTGAAGCACGGCCTGGCCGACGACGCCTGGGCGCCCGAGACCCCGCTGGTCTCTCTGCCGCTGGCCCAGGTACGCGCCGAGAGCCTCTACCGTCATCTGGAGGCCGCGCGGATCAGCACCTCGGTGCGCCACGACGCCGCCGGGCGGTGCTACCTGCGCTTCTCACCGCACTTCTACAACACGCTGGACGACCTGGCCCGGCTCGAGGAGGAGATCGGCGCATGGAGCCCCTGAGCATCCAGGGAGCGTGGACGCACACCCCCGTCGTGCACCGCGACTCCAGGGGCGAGTTCCTGGAGAGCTTCCGCGCCTCCGACCTGGCCGCCGTCGCCGGTCACCGGCTGGAGCTGGCCCAGGTCAACTGCTCGGTCTCCGAACGCGGCGTCATCCGCGGGCTGCACTTCGCCGACGTGCCGCCTGGCCAGGCCAAGTACGTCACCTGCGTGGCGGGCACGGTGCTCGACGTGATCGTCGATGTGCGGGTCGGCTCGCCGACCTTCGGCCAGTGGACCTCGGTGCTGCTCGACGACGAGACACGGCGCGGCGTCTACGTCGCCGAGGGCCTGGCGCACGGCTTCTCCGTGCTCAGCGACCGGGCGACCGTCACCTACCTGTGCTCCCAGCCGTACGCTCCCGGGCGCGAGCACGGCATCCACCCGCTCGATCCGGATCTCGACATCGACTGGCGGCTCGACGTCGAACCGGTGCTGTCCGACAAGGACGCGGCCGCGCCCACGCTCAAGGAGGCCTCAGGGCTGTTGCCCGGCTACCAGGCCTGCCTGGATCTCTACGAAAGCCTCTCCTAGGGCCTCGCGCCAGTCGCGCAGCCGGGGGTTGCCCAGGACGCTGTAGGCAGGCCTGGGCGCCGGCACGGGGTAGTCGGAGGCCGGGATCGGCTTGACCCTGGCGGGATCGGCTCCGAGCAGCGTGAAGACCTCCTGGGCCAGGCCGTGCCAGGTCGTCTGGCCTGCGTTGGTGCCGTGGTGGACGCCGGGTGGCGCGTCTGCCAGCGTGGCCACGTAACGCGCCAGGTCGGCGCTCCACGTCGGCCCGCCGTGCTGGTCGGCGACCACGCTGACGCTTTCGCGCTCCCGCTCCAGCCTGATCATCGTCTTGACGAAGTTCCTGCCGCTCGCGCCGTACAGCCAGGCCGTACGGACGATCACGTGGCCGTCCGCCGCGAGCTCGCCGGCGAGCTTGGTGCGGCCGTAGGCGTTGACCGGCCGTGTCGGCGCGTCCTCGGCGTACGGCACGCGGGCGGTGCCGTCGAAGACGTAGTCGGTGGAGATCTGGATCAGCCGCGCCCCGGTGCTCGCCAGGTTGGCCACGGCGTGCCCGTTGACCGCGAGCGCCTCCTCTTCGTGGCGTTCGGCGTCGTCGACGGCGGTCCAGGCCGCGCAGTTGACGATCACGTCGGGCCGGTGCTCGCGGACGGCGCGCGTTACGGCGTCCTTGTCGCGGATGTCGAGCTCGGCCCGGCTCAGGGCCACGGCGTCGTCGAGCAGTCCGGCCAGGTCGGTGGCCAGCATGCCGCCCGCGCCGGTGATCAGCCACCTCACCGGCGTTCCTTCCACCACGAGGGGTTGTCGACGTACCAGCGCACCGTGGCCGCCAGGCCCTCGTCGAAGCCGATCTCCGGCTCGTAGCCCATGGCGCGCAGCCTGCTGTCATCGAGGGAGTAACGGCGGTCGTGACCCTTGCGGTCGGCCACCCGCTCAACCATGTCCCAGCCGGCCCCCAGAGCGTCGAGGAGATGCTGGGTGAGCTCCAGGTTGGTCAGCTCCGCCGTACCGGCGATGTGGTAGACCTCGCCCGCCTCGCCGCGCTCGGCGACGAGCCGGATGCCGCGGCAGTGGTCGTCGACGTGGATCCAGTCGCGCACGTTGCCGCCGTCGCCGTAGAGCGGGACCTTGCGGCCCTGCAGCAGGTTGGTGACGAACAGCGGGATGACCTTCTCCGGATACTGGCGGGGGCCGTAGTTGTTGCCGCAGCGCGTGATGGAGACGTTCAGTCCGTGGGTGACGGCGTAGGCGCGGGCGATCAGGTCGCCGCCCGCCTTGGCCGCGGAGTACGGCGAGCGCGGCGCGAGCGGGGCGTCCTCGCTCCAGGAGCCGATGTCGACCGAGCCGTAGACCTCGTCGGTCGAGACCTGGACCACGCGCGGGGTGCCGGCGTCGAGGCAGGCCTGCATGAGGGTCTGGGTGCCGAGCACGTTGGTGGTGACGAACGGGGCAGCACCCTCGATGGAGCGGTCGACATGAGACTCGGCGGCGAAGTTGAGCACCAGGTCGTGGCCCTGCACGACGGTCCTGAGCAGCTCGCCGTCGCAGATGTCGCCGTGCACGAAGGTGTGCTCCACACCGTCGAGGTTGGCCGGGTTGCCCGCATAGGTGAGCTTGTCGAGCACGGTCACCTCGTGCTCGGCCGCGGCCATGCGGGCATAGGCGGAGCCGATGAAGCCGGCTCCGCCGGTGATGAGGATCCTCATGAGGAGATTTGCACCTTGCTGTGGTCGCCGAGGACGAGTCTGTGCGCGCGGGGCGCGTGTGCTGCCGGGGTCACCTCGACGCCGCGCCCGATGAGCGAGGCCTCGATTCGCCCGACTCCGACGATAGAGGCCTCACGCAGCACGATCGAGTATTCGATCTCGCTGCCGATCACGTGGCAGTCGTCGGCGATGGAGGTGAAGGGTCCGATGTAGGAGTCGCGGATGACGGATCCGGCCCCGATGATCGCCGGACCGACGATGCGGGAGCCGGTGATCATCGCTCCGTCCTCGACCACGACCCTGCCGATGATCTCCGAGCTCTCGTCGACGTGGCCCCTGCTCTCGATGCTCTCCAGGACCAGCCGGTTGACCTCCAGCATGTCGGAGACGTTGCCGGTGTCCTTCCAGTAGCCGGAGATGACCGTGGAGTCGACCCGCAGACCGGCGTCGAGCAGCCACTGGATGGCCTCGGTGATCTCCAGCTCGCCCCGCCACGACGGTTCGAGCCTGGCCACGGCCTCGTGCACCGCCTTGGTGAACAGGTAGACGCCGACGAGCGCCAGGTCGCTCTTGGGCTCCTTCGGCTTCTCCTCCAGGCGCACCACGCGGCCGTCGGTGTCGAGTTCGGCCACGCCGAACTGGCGCGGGTCGGGCACCTTGGTGAGCATGATCTGCGCGTCGGGGCGCTGGGCGGTGAAGGTGGCCACGATGTCGTCGATGCCGCCGACGATGAAGTTGTCGCCCAGGTACATGACGAAGTCGTCGTCGCCGAGGAAGTCGCGCGCGATCAGCACCGCGTGCGCCAGCCCGAGCGGGGCCTCCTGGCGCAGGTAGGTGACGTCGATGCCGAACGCGGAGCCGTCGCCGACCGCCGCCTCGATCTCCGCCTGGGTGTCGCCGACGATGATGCCGACCTCGCGCACACCCGCCTGGGCGATGGCCTCCAGGCCGTAGAAGAGCACCGGCTTGTTGGCCACCGGCACGAGTTGCTTGGCCTGCGTGTGCGTGATGGGGCGCAGCCGGGTGCCCGAGCCGCCGGCCAGCACGATCGCCTTCATCAGTACGCCCCTTCGCCGCCGATGACGGCGGAAATCGTCTTCCACAGGATCTGCAGGTCCAGCATGAGCGACCAGTTCTCGACGTAGCGCAGATCCAGCCTGACCGACTCCTCCCACGACAGGTCGCTGCGGCCGCTCACCTGCCACAACCCCGTGATGCCCGGCTTGACGACCAGGCGCCGGCGCACGTCCGCGCCGTACTGCTCCACCTCTGACGGTAGCGGCGGCCGGGGACCGACCAGTGACATGTCGCCGCGCATCACGTTGAACAGCTGCGGCAGCTCGTCGAGCGAGTAACGGCGCAGGAACCCGCCGACGCCCGTGATCCGGGGGTCGTTGCGGATCTTGAACAGCACGCCGTCGAACTCGTTGTCGTCGGTCAGCAGGAGCTTGACCTGCTCGGCGTCCTGCCGCATGGTGCGGAACTTCACGACCTTGAACTCCTGGCCGTTCCTGCCCACCCTGACCTGGTAGAACAGCGCGGGGCCGGGGCTGGTGCTCCGGATGATCAGCCCGATGACGAGCATCGGCAGGCCGATCGCCAGCAGGATCAGCGAGGCCACGATCTTGTCGAACACCGACTTGACCAGCTGCGCCGCGCCGTCGAGCCGCGGATGCTCCACGTACAGCAGCGGCATGCCCGCCATCGGCCGGATGCTCGTGCGCGGGCCCGCCACGTCCAGGAGCGCGGGCGCGACGAACAGCTCCGTGCCCTTCGTCTCGATGCTCCACGCCAGCCGCCGCAGGGCTGCGCCGTCGAGCTCGGGACAGGCCAGCACCGCCACCGCGTCGGCGCCGGTCTTGTCGACCACGAGCGCCACGTCGCTGAAGTCGCCCATCACGGGCACGCCGTCGAGGCCGTTCCTGCGCCGGCCGAACTCGATGTACGGCACGCACGCCGCGACCACCTTCATGCCGTGGTGCGACTGCCGCTTGAACTGCCTGACCAGGTCCAGGACCGACGACTCGTGCCCCACCGCGACGACGCGGCGCACGTTGATGCCCACCGCGCGCCTGCGGTGCAGCCGCCTGCGCATGCGGTGGTGGAAGACGAGCGTGAAGAGCGTGGCCACCGGCAGCATCGCCACCACGTAGCTACGCGCGACCGTCGCCTGCGTCATATAGGACGAGATCGCCACGACGGCGGTCAGGCCCAGCCAGGCGTTGACGACCGCGCGGAACTCCTCGCTGCCCTCTCCGAGGACCCGGCGCCGGTATCCGCCGCTGATCGCCAGCGCCAGCGGCCAGGCCAGGCCGATGGCCGTGCCGAAGACGATGTCGTCGGTGGTGATGTAGATGTCCAGCCACAACCGCACGGCGGTGCCCCCGGCCAGCGCCAGGAAGGCGCAACCGAGGTCTCCTGCCACCAGCGCCCGACGATACGACCGCGTCCACGAGCCCCCCTCGGGCCGGACGATCGTCTCCTCGGCTAGCTCATGAACTTTTGATAACCCTGTCCGACCATTCACGCGTCGCCCCACCCGCTACTAAAAACTCGATCACCTAGGCCATAGACGCCTAATGCACCTCATGGGTTGTCATGTTTCACAGAATTCACATTGGCCCCAGGCACCACCCGTCCCCACCGTGATCAATGCTAGATACGAACTAATCTGTCGGGAATGACACAGACTGGCCTGATCCGGACTCAATCGGTCCTTGACGGAACGGTCCAGGAGTGCTTCGTTGCTCTGTTGTGGTGAGCATCGTGATTCCCGCGCACAACGAGGCCGCAGTGGTCGGCCGGTTGCTGTCCGCACTTCAGCCCTCCGAGTTCGACATCGTTGTCGTGGCCAACGGATGCACCGACTCGACGGCCGCCGTCGCCGCCTCGCACGGCGCCCGCGTGATCGAGACGCCCGTCCCGTCCAAACGCGAGGCCTTACGCCTGGGCGACCAGGCCGCTGTCGGTTTTCCCCGGCTGTACGTCGACGCCGATGTGGTGATCGGCGCCGACGACGTCCGCAAGTTGTGTGACGCGCTCGGCGCCGGAGGAGTTCTGGCCTCCGCCCCCGAACGTGATCTCGCGCTCGCCGACCGGCCGCTGGGCGTGCGCTGGTACTACTCCGTCTGGTCGCGGCTGCCCGAGGTCGCCTCCCAGCTCTTCGGACGCGGCGTCATCGCCGTCTCCGAGGAGGGCAACAAGCGCATCATGGAGCTTCCCCAGGTCATGGCCGACGACCTGGCGGCCTCGATGGCGTTCTCCGCCTCCGAGCGGACCGTCGTGCGAGGGGCCAGGGTCGAGATCCAGACCCCGCGCACCGTCGAGGACCTGCTGCGCCGCCGCATCCGCGCCGTCACCAGCGTCGCGGAGTACGAACAGTCGTCGAGTTCCTCGGCCCGCACCGGGCTGGGCGACCTGGCCCGCATCGCCGTGCTGCGCCCGCTCCAGGTGGTGTGGTTCATGACCGTCGCGGTGCTCGCCCGGCGCGCGGGCCGCAAGATGATCGCCGCGGGCGACTACTCCACCTGGCTGCGCGACGAGTCGAGCCGGAATCCCCAGGCGTAGAGGAGCCAGCCCAGCTCGTACGGCCTGCACTCCCTGTCCACCGCCACCGGCGGGTAGACCCGGTCGAGCACGGCCACGCGGGTGCCCTTCTTCAGCCTGGTCGCCGCGGCCCTGACACCTCTGACCAGCTTCTTCGGGTCCTGCCTGGCCGCCTTGCGCCAGGTGAGGTCGTCGAAGACCAGCTTCTCCTGGGTCTCGGGGCGCTCGTGCATCCAGCGCAGGCCCAGCTCGATCTCCTCGATCCGGTTCCTGCCGCCCGCCTCCATCAGGTCGAGCAGCGCCATCGGGCCCATCGACAGCTGGTGCACGCTGTAGACGGGGTAGCCCTCGACCACCGAGCCGTCGCGGGAGTCGTAGTGCCACCACCACTGGCCCTCGGGGCCCTGAGCCTGGCAGATGCGGTCGGCGACCAGCTCGGCCGTCTTGACCGCCTCGGCGTCTCCCGCCCTGGCCAGGGCCTGGATCGGGTAGACCTGGTCGGCGAAGCAGCCGACGTGGCCGCGATACCAGGGCTGGCTCGCGTCCTGGCCGATGACGTGAGGGTAGAGGCCGCCCGCGCCGATGTTGTCGACGATCCTGGACCTGGCCGCCTTGTAGCGGTCGTCGGTGACCTTGGCGGCGGCGAGCGCGGCCAGCACCCACGACGCCTCCACCGTGTAGACGGCGCCCGCCACGTCCACCTCGGCGAGCCTGGCCAGCGCCTCCGCCACCCGGTCGCTGCCGGTCTCGGCCGCCGCCCAGCAGATCAGCCCCACGTCGCCCAGGTTCGTCACCGACGGCAGGCGGTCGACCAGCGCGTCGACCAGCTCGGCCAGGCTGTCTCCGGCCAGGGCCGCACGCTGGCGCGCCTCCGGCACGGTGGCCAGGCCAAGCGCCACGATCGCGCTGTACCTGACGCTGCGCCCCTCGGGCTCGGCGACCCACGAGCCGTCGGCCTGCTGCTTTCCCCGCCGGGTGAAGACGAACTCGCGGTCGCCCTTCACGTAGCCCGGAGTCAGCCCCCGCACGGACATGTCCACCATCTCGGTGACGAATCCGGCCTGATCACCGAGCATGGCGATCCGCGTCACTTGGTCCTCCCCATTCGCTGCTGCGCGATCATCAGGATGAAGCGCGCGTTGGTCTTCAGGTAGCGCGGGCCGAGCCGTACCGGCTCCTGGATCAGCCGGTAGAACCACTCGAGGCCCAGCCGTTGCCAGCTCAGCGGCGCCCGCTTCGTCTGCCCCGACAGGATGTCGAACGAGCCGCCCACCCCGTGGACGACCATCGCCCCCGTGTGCCCGCCCCACTCCCTGACGAAGATCTCCTTCTTCGGCGAGGTCATCCCGAGGAAGAGCAGGTCGGCGCCGCTGTCGCGGATCTCCTGCGCCACCTGCCCGCTCTGCGCGTCGTCGAAGTAGCCGTTGCGCGCTCCGGCGATGACCAGGCCGGGGAACCTGTGGCCGATCTCGGCCGTCATCCGGTCCAGGACTTCCTGCGTGGCGCCCAGGAAGAACGCGCGGTATCCGCGCCGGTCCCCCTCGGCCAGCAGTTCCATGAAGAGATCGACGCCCGCCACCCGTTCGGGCAGCTTGGCGCCGAGCACCCGCGAGGCCCAGACCACGGCCTGGCCGTCGGCCAGCACCAGCTCGCAGGTCTCGACCGACTCGCGTAACAGCGCGTCGGCCCTCATGTTCACCAGCTTCGCCGCGTTGACGACACCGATCGTCAGCGGCCTGCGTAATGCGATGGCGTCGACGCACCGGCGGATGACCTCGTCCATCGTGAGCGGGTCGATCCGAGCGTCGAGCACCTCGCTGCGTAATGTCATGTTTTGCCGCACCCCACCCATACGCCAGCTATTGCAACTTTGTACCAGCCGCGTGCGAGATCAGAAAGGGGGGCGACTTTTAGTCATATTCCAGGTCAGGAAGTGCGCTCGGCGGATCGGGGCTGCGCCAGACCACGACAACGCCATCCATGGCCGACTCGGAAGCCAGATGCAAGCGGTCGAGATCGAAATCTGGCAAATACCTCAAGCGGGCAAGAAAGGTGGCATCAGTGGCGCTTCGCGGCACCACACAACCCTCCCCATCGCGGTCCAGGAGGATGTAGAAAACGTCGGCCTCCGGCTCGGCGCGCACCCGGACCTCGACCACGTCCTCCCACGCTAGGGCTTCGACGCTTCCGTCGGCGTAGTGTCGCGTGACGCCCTCTTCCGTGACGTACACGTAGGAGTCCGGCATCGCATTGCCGTGCATGGCCGCGATTCTCGCGACAACTATGCACATCCCGCAAGAGCCCTACGCCTCCCCCCAGGAATGGCTCAGATGCTCCGCGACCGCCGCTCTGCCGTCACCCTCGGCGATGGCGTCCAGGAGTGCCCGGTGCTCGGACACCAGTTGCTCCCGGTCGGCGTAGGTGTCGCGCAGGCGCACCAGCCCCAGCCGGGTCTCTGCCGCCAGCGTGTTGTACAGCCTGACCAGGCGCGGGCTGCCGACCGCCTCGATCAGCGCCTCGTGCAACGCCATGTGCTCGGCCACCAGCTCCGACCAGGGCGCGTCGGCCTTCAGCGCCATCCGCTCCAGCGCCGCCTGCGCCGCCTCGACCCTGCGGCCCCCGAGCCGGCGCGCCATCAGGTCTTCCAGCGGCCTGCGCACCAGCATCAGATCGTCGAGGTCCGCCAGCGTGACGTCGGGGACATAGGCGCTGCGGTTACGCTCCCTGCGCAGCAGGCCCTCGTGCACCAGCGCCGCGATCGCCTCACGCACCGTCGGCCTGGCCACGCCGTACATCGCCGCGATCTCCTGCTCGGGCAGCGGCGTGCCGGGCTCGATCTCCCCCGACAGCACCCGCTGCCGCAACGCGTCAACCAGCGCGTTGACCGCTGACACCGGCTTCAGCACGAGGTTCCTCTCCGCTTTTCCGCTCCGGTACGGCTACCGCCACGAGGCTAGCGCCCAGGAGCAGCAGTCCGGCCACGGACAACGCGGTCAGGCTCTCGTGCAGCACCAGCAGGCCGAGCAGGGCGGCCACCCCGGGCTCGGCCAGCGCCAGCGTCGCCGCCGTGGCCACCGGCGTGGTGCGCAGGCCCTTGCCGTACAGGAAATAGGCCAGCGCCGTGGTGCCCAGCCCCAGGTAGAGCGCGCCGAGCAGGCTCCTGGGCTCCACTATCCAGCCGGGGCCCGTCCACAGCAGCACCGGCAGCATGACCACCGCGGCGCCGCCGAACATCACGCCCATCACGGCGTTGGAGTCGGCCCCCGCCCCGATGTGACGGGCGGCCATCACCGCGTAGAAGGCGTAGATCAGACCGCCCAGCAGGGCCAGCCCGATGCCGGCGAGGTCCTCGGCCGCCGCGGCGTTGAGGCCGACAGCGTGGTCGCCCCCGCCGCCCCCGGCGCCGCCGACGGCGCCGCCGTCGCCGCCGTCGCCGCCGGCGCCGAGCAGGAGCGCCGCGCAGCCCGCGATCGCCGCCGCCGTGGCCGCGGCCCATCTGCGCGACGGCCTCTGCCCGTGGAGCAGCCAGCTGAGCAGGCCCGTGAAGACCGGGCCGCTGCCGATGGCCACCACCGTGCCGACGGCCACGCCGGTACGGCTCACCGCGGCGAAGAAGCACAGCTGGTAGGCGGCCACGGCCAGCGCCGCCAGGAGCAGGCCCGGCCTCAGCTCGACGCGTGTCCCCCTGGCCAGCACCGCGAGCACCACACCGCCGATGACCAGGCGCGCGGCGGCCACCGAGATCGGGTCCGCGGTGATCAGCAATCCGGCCGTGCCCGCCGTACCCCACAGGACGGCTGCGGCTACCACTTTCCACATGGCATCGATTGTCTGACAACCAGACAAGATTCGTCCAGTCTTTTGCTGGGCAGGCACACAGGGTGAACATCCGGGGACTGCTCGCACCGGTGCTGGCCGCCTCGGCGTTCCTGCGCGGGCTGCTGTCCCTGCGCGGGCTGCTGTCCTTGGGCAGGCTGGCGCTCCTGGGCGGACTGGCGCTCCTGGGCGGATGCGGCGCGACCGCGACGGACGCGCGACCGCTCTCCTCGCTGCCCGCCCAGGCGTCACACACCTGGGAGCTCATCCAGCGAGGAGGACCCTTTCCCTACCCCCGCGACGGCGTCGTCTTCGAGAACCGCGAGCGCCTGCTGCCCGCGCAGCGGCGGGGGTACTACCACGAGTACACGGTGCCCACCCCTGGACGCTCCGACCGCGGCGCCCGGCGGCTGGTCACCGGCGAACGCAACGCCGAGCTTTACTACACCCCGGACCACTATCGGAGCTTCGTCGTGGTGGATGTGACGAGATGAGCCTGGCCAGCTACCAGATCGCGGGCGCCAGTCCCGGCGACGTGATCGCCAAGATCGCGCGCGAGCTGTCGTTTCCCGACTACTTTGGGGGCAACCTCGACGCGCTCTACGACTGCCTGACGGACCTCGGGTGGCTGCCGCCTGGTGACCACATGCTCATCTGGTCGGGGACCAGCGCCCTGGCGGCGGCCGACGCCGAGAGTTACGCGCGACTCGCGGCAGTGCTCACCGACGCGGTCGCCGCCGGAACCGGCACCAACCGGCGCCTGAGCGTCATCTTCTGGCCCTAGCGTCACCTTCTGGCATCGCCTTTCGGCATCGCCTTCTGGCACCTTGGCACCTTCTGGCACCGCCTCTTGGCACCGCCTCTTGGCACCGCCTTCTGGGGGCTTGGCGGCGTCTTCGGGTCCTTGGGGCATCGCCTTCGGATCTTTGCGGCGCCTTTCGGGTCCTGGCGGCGCCAGCGCGGTCAGTCGTCGGCGAGGCGGGCGTGGCGTTCGACGTCGTAGCGCACGCCGTCGTAGAGGAGCTTGCCCCGCTCGATGCCCTCGACCCTGAACCCCGCCCTGGTCGCCACCCGGCACGACGCCGGGTTGTTGGTGCGATGGCCCAGCTCCAGCCGATACAGCCCGCGCTCCTCGAACGCCCACTCGGCCAGCAGCGAGGCGGCGGCCGACGCCACCCCGCGCCCCCTGACCTCGCGCACGGTCCAGTAGGACACCCATCCGTTGAGGTGCCGGTCGATGTCGGTGACCGCGACGTTGCCCACCACCGCGCCGTCGAGGGTGACCGCGAAGGAGTGCTCGACGCTCTTCACCGCGGCCACCCATCCGACCGCGTCCTGGATGGTCACGATCGGCATGGCGGTCTGGCGGCTCATCCCGGGGTCCTGGAAGGCCTTGAGCACCACGGGCGCGTCCTCCTCGCGCCACTCGCGCAGCTCGATCAGCACGGACGTCCTTTCAGAGCGGGAACCTGGCCGTATCCACGGTAATCAGGTCCGCGAAGAACGCCGCATGCCGGGGGTCGGCCCAGTCGTCGTTGCACACCGACCAGACGCCCCACTCCAGCAGCATGTAGGTCAGCGCGGTCGGCCACAGCGCCCGCTCGGTCTCGGTCAGCTCCACGTGCCCGAGGTAGGCGTCGCGGAAGGCCGCCCACTGGTGCTCGTCGAAGAGCGCCGCAGGCTCTCCGGCGAGGTCGTTGTGGAACAGCAGCGTCGCCAGCGCCAGGTCGAGCAGGCGCGGGATGTGCTCGCCGTTGTCGGGATCGATGAGCACCGGCCCCGCTTCGGTGTAGACGAGGTTGACCGCCTTGTAGTCGACGGTCGCGTCGACCGCGGGCAGCCCGGCGTCGCGGATCGCGGGCAGGGTGGTGGACATGAAGGCGCGCAGCAGCGGCGCCAGCCGGTCGAGCACCTGCTCGCGCAGGTCGGGACGGTAGGTGCTCAGGGCCTTGGTGAGCCCGTCGATGTCGTCCTGCACCGACTCCTCGTCGTGGTCGGGCCAGGGGAAGGCGGGCAGCGACCCGCCCGGCTGGGCGTGCAGCCGTCCCAGGAACGCCCCCGCCGCGGCGACGTCGTCGATCGATCCGTCGTAGGCCCGTCCGTCGATCCACGGATAGGCGACCCAGTGGAAGTCGCCGATCTTGTGGGGTCCGGCCAGCGGAGTCACCACGGCGATGCCCTTGCTGTGGAGCTCGCGCACCCAGGGGCCCATGAACTCGGCGTAGTGGGTGCGCTTCACGGCGACCTGGCGGCCCTCGATCTCACCGCGGAAGACGGGAGAGTAGGGATATATCGAATCCTGCGGCTCGATGCCGAACCGCTGGAAGACCTCTGAATAGTCGGCAGTCACCCCGCCGACCCTAGGATGTCGCACTTGTAACGTGCATCCAGTTTTGACCGTTCAGCGTTGGGCCTCGTGCGCGTCGAGCAGCTGCTTGGGCGCCGTCAGGCACCAGGCCTCGTCGACCAGCTCCTCCAGCTCGTCGCGGTCGATGCGGTCGAGGTAGACCACGACCCAGCCGAATCTGCCGGCGGTGAACTGGATCTCGAACACCTCGGGCCGCTCGGCCACCAGCGCCAGCTGCTCGGCGATCGTCGCCTTCAGACCGACCGTGCGGGTCTTCTCCCACAGGTAACCGAAGCCCTTGCCGCGCACCTTGATCGCGGTCCACTCGCCGCCGTCGCTCAGCTTGACCTCGGGCAGGCCTTCCACGATCTCCAGGAACTCATCGACACTCACACCCATGCGGTGATGAAACCAGACGGCACCGACAGTCCGCCAAGGGTGATGCGATACTTCCGGATTGTGCCGAGAACCGTGCGCGTGGCCCAGCTGCTGATCTTCCTCCAGGCGGCCTTCAGCCTGCTCACCATCGGTCAGCTCGTCGCGGGCATCGGCGCGGCCGCCCCGCTCATCGTGCTTCTCCTGGTCGCCGCGCATGTCCCCTGGATCGTCGCGGGGTGGCTGGCGGGGCGGTGGCGCGCGCCCCGGCCGTGGCATCTGGGGGCCGCGCTCGCGATGCAGGTCGTGGGTGGCGGCGTCGGGGAAACGATGGGGCTTCTCGAAGGGGAGGAGCTCAGCGGACTGACCGACGGCACGTTTGCGATGACCTCGGCCGTCGTAATCCTGCTCGTCATGCCCGCCTCCTTCGCTTGGTTCCGCAAGCCCGTCGACGCGGCGCCCGAGATGAGCACCGCCGCCCCGACGCCGTAACCGAGCACCCGTCCCGCGCCCCGGACGAGCGCCCCTCCCCGCCCCTCAGACAAGCGCCCGCCGTCGCAGCCCGCCCAGCCCCGCCGCGACCAGCGCCGCCGTCACCGCGAGCATGATCACCAGCGGCACCACCGTGAACGCCTCCCCCGAGACGACCATCGGCAGGTTCGGATAGGGCACGAAGAACTTGGCGATCCAGTAGTCGATCCCCAGGATCGGCCCCAGCACCTCGCCGAAGAGGTTGACGAACAGGAAGCCCGCCCAGCTGATCGCCGCCGCCGCTTTGGGCAGCAGCCCGAAGGCGGCCACCCCGAACCCCGCCATGATCCACGTCGCGGGGACCTGGACCAGCGCGCCCGCCAGCACCTTGCCCGGCTGCCCGACGGCCAGCCCCATGGCCAGACCTGCCGCCGTCAGGATCGCCGCGCTGCCCAGCAGGGCGATCGCCAGGTGACCGGCCGCCCAGCGCAGCCGGTCGACCGGCCCGGCGAGCAGCAGTTCCGCCCGTCCCGACAGTTCCTCGTTGCGCATCCGCAGGACGGCCAGCAGCGGGTACAGCGCCGAGACGTAGCCGAGGCTCAGCACGATCAGCCACAGGTAGGCGTCGGTCATGGTGGCCTCGGGGCCGCCGGTGTAGCGGCGGAAGAACTCCTCGATCGCGGCGCCCTGCCGCGACACCTCGCCGATCGAGGCGGCCAGGGCTCCGAAGACCAGTCCCGCGACCGTGTAGCCGATGGTCCAGCCGGCCAGCAGTCCGCGGTGCAGCCTCCAGGCGAGGGCCAGGGGGCTGCTCAGCCGTACGGAACCCGCGGGTCCCGGCCGTTCGGGCAGCAGGCCGGCGCCCAGGTCGCGCCGGCTGTTGAGCCGTACGGCCAGCATGATCGCGGCCGCGCAGAAGGCGACGCTGATCCCGAGCACCGCGAAGTCGTTGTCGCCGTACGGCCTGGCCAGGTGCGACCAGCCCTGCGGCGACAGCCACTTCAGCGCGCTCACCCCGCTGCCGTCGGCGGCGAATCGCAGCAGGTAGCTGAGTCCCAGCCCGAGCCCGGCCAAGCCGATCGCGGCGCGGGCGCTGCGGGTGAGCTGCGCCGCCACGGCGCCGATGCCGAGGAAGGCCAGGCCGGCGGCGGTGACGGCGGCGCCGAAGGCGAGCGAGCCGGTGGTGTCGGCGCCCGCCTTGATCATCGCGACGGCGGTGATCAGTCCGGCGAGCACGGCCGAGGCCGCGGTGACGGCCAGCGCGGCGGCCAGCGGTGCGAGCCGGCCGACGACCCCCGCCCCGACCAGCTCGGCGCGGCCGCTTTCCTCCTCGCCGCGCGTGTGGCGGACGATCGTCAGGATCATGATGAGGCCGAGGACGGTGTAGATCGCGTCGGCGTTCTTCCACACCGCCATGCCCGCCACGGTGGCCGAGTGGACCTCTCCCGCGAAGGCCGTCAGCGCCCTGTTGCCCGCCATCTCGGCGGCGAAGGCCCTGATGTCGGGGATCTGCGCGGCATAGCGTCCGTACTGCCCGGCGGCGAGGACGGCCAGCAGGAGGATCCACAAGAGGGCGACCAGCCGTTCCCTGCGGATGATCAACTTGGCGAGGGTCCAGGTCCCGGTCATCATCGCTCGCTCCCGTAGTGCCGCATGAACAGGTCTTCCAACGAAGGCGGACGGCTGGTCAGGCCGACGATCCCGGCCTGTGCCAGGCGCTCCATGGCCTTGCCGAGGTCCTCGCCCGCCACCTGGAAGGTCAGCCTCGTGCCGTCGGCCACCAGGTCGTGGGCCCACGGCAGATCGGGTGCCGGGCCGGCGAGCTCGACATCGATCCTGGTCATCGTCAGGTGCCTGAGCTCGGCCAGCGTGCCCGCCTCCACCGTGCGGCCGTTCCGGATGATGCTCACCCGGTCGCACAGCGCCTCGACCTCGCTCAGGATGTGGCTCGACAGCAGGATCGTGCGGCCCTGGGCCTTCTCCTCCGCCACGCACCGCTGGAAGGTCGCCTCCATCAGCGGGTCGAGCCCCGAGGTCGGCTCGTCCAGGATGAGCAGGTCCGCGTTCGACGCGAACGCCGCCACGAGCGCCACCTTCTGCCTGTTGCCCTTGGAGTAGGCCCTGGCCTTCTTCCGCGGGTCCAGCTCGAATCTCTCGACCAGCTCGCGCCTGCGCCCCTCGTTGAGGCCGCCGCGCAGCGTGCCGAGCAGGTCGATCGCCTCCCCGCCCGTCAGCGCGGGCCAGAGGTTCACGTCGCCGGGCACGTAGGCCAGGCGCCGGTGCAGGCGGGTGGAGTCCTTCCACGGGTCCCCGCCGAGCAGCACGGCGCTGCCGCGGTCCGGGCGCATGAGGCCGAGAAGGATGCGGATGGTGGTCGACTTGCCCGCGCCGTTCGGACCGAGGAAGCCGTGCACCTCCCCTGTGTTGACGGTCAGGTTCAACCCGTCGAGTGCGTGTGCCCGGCCGAAGCTCTTGTGCAGCCCGGTGACGGCGATCGCGGTGGTGGTGTTCACAGGTCAAGACGCTAGAAGCGACCGCTTTCTCCGGGTATCGGACATCTGCCCTATGTTCCGGCTAGGGTGCCGACATGACCTCTCGCGCCCTGGCCGTGGCGCTGGCACTGGTGCTCCCCGCCGTCACCGTCGAGCCCGCCACCGCCGCCGCGGCGCCTCCCATCCGGGGCGACGTCAACGGCGACGGCGGAGCCGACCTCGTCGTCGCCGGAACCGGCAACCTCACCATCCAGTCGCTGCGCGGCAGACCCGTCACCCTCCCCCAGGCGGCCACGGCGCTGTCCACCGGCGACTTCGACGGCGACGGCCTCGCGGACGTGGCCACCGGAGCCTCGGGCAAGGTCACCATCAGGTACGGCACACGCGGCCCCGCCTACGTCTCCCGCACCGCCCACTTCACCCCCGGCCAGGGCGGCGTGCCCGCACTCGGCACCGGCCACGGCTTCGGCAACGCGCTGACCACCTCCGACTTCAACCGCGACGGCTTCACCGACCTCGCCGCCGGCGCACCCGAGACCACCCTCGGCAGTGCGGCCGTGCACGGCGGCGCCGCGATCGTCCTGTACGGCTCCCGCCGCGGCCTCACCGCCGCCCGCGCCCTCAGGCTCAGCGAGAACACCCCGGGCGTGACAGGGTTCAGCCAGCACAGCCGCCTGTTCGGCGCCGCGCTCGCAGCCGGCGACGTGACCGGCGACGGCTACCCCGACCTCGTCGTCACCGCCCCCTCCGGCCGCCCCGGCTTCGACATCGGCGGCGCCGTCCACCTGTTCAAGGGCTCGGCCAAGGGCGTCACCCTCGCCGGCGACACCATGGTCACCAGCGGGAACGTCGACGGGCGCGTGATGAACATCCACGACTGCTCGGGCGGCGCGCAGGGAGCGGACGACAAGACCAAGACCGGGATGTGCACACGCGAGGCCTTCGGGTGGTCCGTACGGGCCGGGCGCTTCTACGGGGGCAAGTACGCCGACGTGGCCATCGCCTACGGCGGCGGCAGGCTCGTGGTGATGCGCGGCGGGCCCGGCGGGATCTCCCGCAGCCGGATCACCAAGGTGACCGTGCCCGGGCTGCTGCCCGCCACCGCCGGGGCCCTGGCCGCCGGCGACATCGACAAGGACGGCCGCTCCGACCTCGTGGCCGCCACGAAGAGCGAGGTCGTTGTGCTGCGCGGCTCCGCCGGCGGGCTCCGGGAGTCGCAGCGCCTGGCGGTGGCCGGGGCCACGGTGGCGCTGATCGACGTGGACGGCGACTCGTCGCCGGAGCTCGCAGCGGCGACGGGGGCGGCGGTGCAGGTGCACTGGTTCAGGGGCGGCAAGTCCCGCAACGTCCCGATCCCCGGCACCTTGATCGCCCGCTAGCCCTCTCCCCAGGCCCGTCACCCCTCCGCCCTTCGCGCCTCCGCCCTTCGCGCCTCCGCTGCTCTCGTCTCCGCCCCTGGTGCCTCCGCCCCTCGTGCTTCCGCCATTTCCGGCGCATGCCGTACCGCCCAATCGGCCAGCGCCGACAACGGCTCCAGCAGCGACACCCCCAGCTCCGTCAGCCCGTACTCCACCCCCGGCGGAACCGTCGGATGCACGTGCCGCCACACCAGCCCGTCATCCTCCAGCCCCCTCAACGTGCGCGTGAGCATCCGCTGGCTGATCCCCTCGATGGCCCGGTGCAACTCGTTGTACCGATGCGCCCGCCCACCCAGCAGGATCACCACCAGCATGCTCCACTTGTCGCCCACCCGGCGGAACACCTCACTCGCCGGACACGCCGCCAGCTCATCCATCGGCACCGGCCGCGGCAACTCGTGAGCGAGCACGGAGGGCACACGCGTGTTCGTATCAGACATGAAACTGCCTTCTTCCCGCTTCAGCTGCCGTCTCGCACGATGGGTGCCGTGCCCAAGAACGTAGTCATCAGCGGCGGCACCAGCGGCATGGGCCGCGCCACCGCCCTCGAGCGCCTCGACCGCGGCGACACGGTCACGGTGATCGGATCATCGCCCAGCACCCTGCCTTCGCACCCCAACCTGCACACGATCCAGGCCGACCTGTCGTCGATCGCCGAGGTGGAACGCGTCGTCACCCACCTCTCAAGACACTACGACGCCATCGACGCCCTCGCCCTGTTCGCCAACCGCCCCAGCCCCCACCGCCGCGAGACGCCCGACGGCCTGGAGTACACCTTCGCCCTGTACTACCTGAGCCGCTACCTGCTCAGCCACCGCCTCGCACCCCTGCTCGACGCCGCCCCGCACCCCGTGATCGTCAACGTCGCGGGCGTCGGCACCACGGCGGGCCGCATCCACTGGGACGACCCCCAGCTCACCCGCGGCTACGGCCAGATCCGCGCCCAGCTCCAGGCGGGCCGCGCCAACGACCTGCTCGGCGTCGACTTCGCCACCCGCTCGTCGAGCAAGGCCCGCTACCTGCTCTACCACCCCGGCTTCACCCGCAGCGGCGTCGACAACCACCCGTCCCCCGTGGTGCGAGCCTCACTCAAGCTCCTGGGCAAGCTCTTCGCCCGCCCGGTGACGGCCTCGGCCAAACCGATCGTCGAGTGGATCGACCACCCGCCGCCGGATCCCCTCACCGCCATCGACCGCGGCAAGAAGCTCGACCTGTCACTCACAACCCTCGCCCCCACCGACGCTGCCCGCCTGGCGTCGTACACCGAGAGCCTGCTGAGCCGGCTCTGATCGACACCCAGGAACGAGATACTCCTTCGCCGACACCCCGAAGCCCGCTCATGCGCTGGTCACCGTGACAGCCGCCCTGCTGTACACATCCCTCCTCCCACTCCCGCCGCGTCTCCTTCCGCCTCGCGCAAGCGGAAGGTGAACGAGCACAGACCGTCAGAGTTTTCTACGCCAAAGACAGCCAGGCGGAGTTGGAGCGCCTGAGCACCTTCCGCCGCCTGGTGATCGCCAAGAACGTCCGGCTTCCGTGGCGCGTGACGACAACGCTCAGGCAAGGCCAATGCGTGCTGCTGGGTGCAGGCGACGGGGTGGAGGGCGTGACCTACCGGCTGGACACGTTCATCGACGGGAAGAAGGCGTCCAGCCGGGTGCACTGGGTGGCCAAGAAGACGGTCTGCGCCTGATCCACCGATCCCCACACCGGCCGCGAACACGGCCCGCCCGTGGTCTACGCCTCACCAGAGGTCAGACCGACCGGACAGGAGACCCCCGTCCCCCCACTCCCGCAGTAGCCGCCGGGATCCTTGTACAGACACCGCTGGTGGTAGTGGCTTGCCTCAAGCAGCAATTCACAGCTTCTCAGGGAGCAAGCTCAGCGAGCTCGTGTGAGCAGGCCTCACTACGGTGAAGTGGCGACGATCAAGCGTGGCAACCTCGCCGACGTTCAGTCGCTCAGCAATCGCGATCACGGAGGCATCCACGGCCCCCAGAGGCAGACTCGAATATTGCTCAACAAGGTGGCCCATCCGCGCGAGATCCGCATGCTCCAGATCCACAAGCGCCAGACCGGAGCCGAACGACTTCAGGAAAGCAGCCTCAGCACTACTACCCTGGCGCCTTTCGACGAGCTGACAAACCTCAGTGACGACCGTCGACGGGACCAGCAGAGGGCCCGGGTGTGTCCGCAGAAGTCGCACGCATGCAACATGGTGCAGGTCACGACTGTTGATCGCGGCAATCAGCGGGCCCGAGTCGAGAACGATCACGGAGAGGAATTGTCCTCCGAGCGGAGGATCTCCTCAGCTCGTTCCGCGAAGTCGGGCTCCGCCTCCAAGGTGCCGATGAACGGCAAGTCTCGAACGATAAGTGGTTCCGCCAACTGCTCACGCACAAGACGGAGCAGTGGACCCACCTTCTCTTCCGGCAGTCGATCCACTAGGTGATGGAGCTCCTCGCGCATCACGCTCATACTTCGAGTCTAGAAGACGCAGGCCCTTCCCCATCAGACCGCGTCGATTCAAGCCTCCCCAGACGTCAAACCCACCGGACAGGAGACCCCGGTTCCCCCGATCCCGCAGTAGCCGCCCGGATTCTTGTACAGATACTGCTGGTGGTAATCCTCCGCGAAGAAGAACGGCCCCGCCGGTGCGATCTCCGTGGTGATGTCCCCGTATCCCGCCGCGCCCAGCACCTTGCCGTAAGCGTCACGCGAAGCCAGCGCCGACTTCTCCTGCTCGGGCGAGTGGAAGTAGATCGACGACCGGTACTGCGTGCCCACGTCGTTCCCCTGGCGCATCCCCTGCGTGGGGTCGTGCGCCTCCCAGAACACGCGCAGCAGTTCCTCGTACGACACCTTGGCCGGGTCGAACACGACCCTGACCACCTCGGTGTGCCCGGTGCGCCCGCTGCACACCTCTTCGTACGTCGGGTTGGGGGTGTATCCCCCCTGATAGCCCACCGCGGTGGCCACCACGCCCGGCGTCTGCCAGAACTTGCGCTCGGCGCCCCAGAAGCAGCCCAGCCCGAAGTCGGCGATCTCCACGCCTTCGGGGTACGGCGGAGCCAGCGGGGCGTCGAGCACCGCGTGCCGCGCGGGCACGGGCATCTCGTCTGAGCGCCCCGGAAGAGCGTCGGAAGGGGAGACCATGGAGGTCTTGTTCGTGCCGAAAAGCCAGCCCATGTCATCAGCTTACGTCACCGGATGCTGAAGCAGCGCTTAACTGTCCGGATATCAAGACTTATTTGTCATTAAGCTGGTAACCAGCGAAAATGTCTTTCATGCCTGACTATCGCCGTGGGGTGCTCTTCGGAATCGCGGCCTACGCCATGTGGGGGCTCTTCCCCCTGTACTGGCCGCTGCTCAAGCCGTCCGAGCCGCTCGAGATCCTCGCGCATCGCATGGCGTGGTCGCTGGTGGCGGTGGTGGCCATCCTGGCCGTCCGGCGGCACTGGTCGTGGTTCAGGGAGCTGGTCAAGCAGCCGAAGACGATGGGACTGCTCGCGCTCGCGGCGGTGCTCGTCTCGCTCAACTGGCTGACCTACATCTACGCCGTCAACAGCGGCCAAGTGGTGGAAAGCGCACTCGGCTACTTCATCAATCCCCTCGTCAGCGTGCTCTTCGGGGTCCTGCTGCTCAAGGAGCGGCTGCGCAGCCTGCAGTGGGTGGCCGTCGGTTTCGGCGCCCTCGCCGTCGTCGTGCTCGCCGTCGGGTACGGCAGGCCGCCGTGGATCGCCCTCATCCTGGCGATGAGCTTCGGCGTCTACGGGCTGGTCAAGAAGAAGGCCAACGTCGGCGCCGCCGAGAGCCTCACCGTCGAGACGCTCGTACTGCTCGCCCCGGCGCTGGCCTACCTCGTCTACCTCGAGACGCAGGGCACCGCGACCTTCGGCCACAGCACCCCGTGGCACGCGCTCCTGCTCGCCGGAGCGGGCGTGATCACCGCGGTGCCGCTCCTGTGCTTCACCTCGGCGGCGATCCGGGTGCCGCTGAGCACGATCGGACTGCTGCAGTACATCGCACCTGTCCTGCAGTTCCTGGTGGGCGTGCTGATCGCCCAGGAGACGATGCCGGTGAGCCGGTGGCTCGGGTTCTCTATCGTGTGGCTGGCGTTGGCGATCTTCAGTTACGACAGCCTGCGTACGGCACGGCGGGCGCGCAAGGCTCTGGCGGAGGGGCCCGGCCTGGTCGCGTCACGATGATCGCCGGGATCTACGCGGGGGATGTGCAGGTGTTCCGGTTCTACCGGGACGGCATGGTGCTCGACGCCCTCGTACGGCCCGCACCCGGAGCCGCCGACGGTGAGGCGATCGCCCAGTGGCTGGTGCCGGAGGCCGCGACGCCCGGGCGTGGGATCTACGTGGCTCGGTATGCGGTGAGGGACGGGGTGCTGCGCTTCACGACGCGCAGCCACCTGCGGGACGAGGTGGTGGAGGTGGAGGCTCGCGTGGGCCGCGACCAACTCACGCTCACCCGCCGAGATGGCGGCCGCCGCACGAACGGCCTGCGCTTCGAGCGCATCCACAGCGGGGGCAGCAGCGGCCCCCGCTAACGTGCTGCCTCTACACGCCGCGAAGACCCGTCTGCACGAAGCTCCGTGTAGGCGCTCGTCAGCACGAGGCTCCCGTGCAAGGGCTTCGTCAGCACGGGAGTTCCATGCAAGGGCTCGGGCAGGGGCCCGGGGGGCGAGGGCCTGCGCCGAGGGCAGGGGCCCCGGGGCACGGAGCCGCGGCCTCGGACCGGCGGAGACGAACCCGCGGACGCGGATCTACGGGCACGGAGCTGCGAGCGCGGACCTACGGACGCGGACCTACGAGCACGGAGCTGCGGGCACGGAGCTGCGGGCACGGAGCTGCGGGCACGGAGCTGCGGGCACGGAGCTGCGGGCACGGAGCTGCGGGCCGCGAGCGCTACCTAGGCCGCCCGCTCGAAGCCGCCCTCGATCGGCGCCTCCCCGGGAGGCCGGCAGCCGCCGAAGCCGTGTCCGTCGCGCCGCAGTCAGCCGGAGCCGAAGCCGAAGGCGAAGGAGCGCCCCCGCTGCGCCGCCGCAGCGTTCTCGACCGTCAGCCGGAGCGCTCCACGACGTAGTCGCACAGCGCGAGGAACGCCTCCCGAGCCGGAATGTCCGGCAAGGCCGAAAGGTCGTTGCGCGCCCGGTCCACCCACGCGTGGAGCTCGGCCCGAGCCTCAGCCATCGCCGTGGAGCCCCGTAGCAGCGTGAGAGCCTCCTCCAGGTCCTCGTCGGCCACGGGCCCCGACAGGAGCTCCTTCAGCCGCGACGGCTCGCTGGAGCGCAGCACGTACAGCACCGGCAGGGTGCGGATCCCCTCGCGCAGGTCGGTGCCGGGTGTCTTGCCCGACTGCGACGACGAGGAGGCCACGTCGAGCAGGTCGTCGCCGAGCTGCCAGGCGACGCCGATGGCCTCGCAGGCGCGGCTGATGCGTTCCTCGACGTCGGAGGGAGCGCCGGCCAGCAGGGCGCCGAAGCGGCCTGAGGCGGCGATCAGGGAGCCGGTCTTGTCGGCGAGCACGTTGATGTAGTGGGAGACCGCGTCCTCACCGGGCCGGACGCCGATGGTCTCGCGGATCTGACCCTGGACCAGGCGGGAGAAGGTCTGCGCCTGGATGCGGATGAGCGCGGGCCCGAGGTCGGCGAGGATCTCCGAGGCCTGGGCGAACAGGTAGTCGCCGGTCAGGATGGCGACGGTGTTGCCGAAGCGCGTGTTGGCCGACTCCGAGCCCCGCCGTACGGTCGCCTCGTCCATGACGTCGTCGTGGTAGAGCGAGCCGAGGTGGGTGAGCTCGATGACCACGGCGCCGGGCACGACGCCCGGCGCCGACGGGTCTCCGAACTGGGCGGCGAGCAGCACCATGAGGGTGCGGAAACGCTTGCCGCCTGCTTCGATGAGGTGCTTGGAGGCCTCGGTGACGAAGGCGTCCTCGGTCTCGACAGAGGACCGCAGGAGCTTCTCGACCGAGGCCATCCCGGTGGACAGATCCTGCGCCAACCTTTCGTCGACGATCGGAAGGTCAACCACGGGTGGCGCAGCCATCTAAATCCCCCTACTTCACCGGATGAACAGGCCAGAGGCCGCATCTCTGGCGATGTCCAGAATAGGCTGCGGGAAAACACCCGCGATAACCGTCACTGCCATCGCCACACCGATTACGAACTGCAGGCTGAACGAGGGCGCCACCACGGTGGGCCCGTCGGCCGCCGGCTCGCTGAAGAACATCAGCACGATGACGCGCACGTAGAAGAAGGCGGCGATCGCCGAGGCGATCACACCCACCACCACGATGCCGGCCATCCAGCCGCCCAGCGAGTCGCCCGTCTCGTTACCGCTGCCCAGGGCGGCGGCGAACACGGCGTACTTGCCGAAGAACCCACTGGTCAGCGGGATGCCCGCGAAGGCCAGCAGGAAGAAGGCGAACGTGCCCGCCAGCAGCGGCGAACGCTTGCCCAGGCCGGCCCAGCGCGACAGGTGTCCTGCCTCGCCGCCGGCGTCTCGCACCATGGTGACCACCGCGAAGGCGCCGACCGTGGTGAAGCCGTAGACCAGCAGGTAGAACAGGATCGCCGACAGCGACTTGGAGTTGCCGTCAGCCGAGTCGTAGGTGGCCATCACGCCGATCAGCAGGAAGCCCGCGTGAGCGATCGAGGAGTAGGCCAGCATGCGCTTGATCTCGGTCTGCGTGATCGCCAGGACCGCGCCGACGAGCATGGTGAGCGCCGCGACGCCCCACATGACCGGGCGCCAGTCCCAGTCCATGTTGCCCAGCGCGACCCAGAAGACCCGCAGCACCGCGCCGACGGCCGCGACGAGGACGCCGGAGGCCATGAGCGCCGTGATGGGCGTGGGCGCGCCCTGGTAGACGTCGGGCTTCCAGGCCTGGAACGGAGCCGCACCGATCTTGAACATCAGGCCGACGCCGAGCAGCGCCAGACCGACGAGCAGGAGCGGGTCGAGCAGCGCGCCCGTGGCGAGAGCGGTGCTGATCTTGGCGAGCTCGACGGAGCCGGCGTAGCCGTAGATCAGCGCCGTGCCGTACAGGAAGAACGCCGAGGAGAAGGCGCCCAGCAGGAAGTACTTCAGCGACGCCTCCTGCGAGAGCAGGCGGCGACGGCGGGCCAGGCCGCACATGAGGTACAGCGGCAGCGACATGACCTCGAGCGCCACGAACATGACCAGCAGGTCGTTGGAGGCGGGGAAGAGCATCATGCCGCCGACGGCGAAGAGCACCAGCGGGTAGATCTCGGTGTGGGCGAAGCCCTCGCGCTCGGCCTCCTCCTCGTCGGAGGAACCGGGTACGGCTGCCGCCGAGGCCACGAAGTGGTCCTCGTCGTTGATCAGCAGCACCGAGACGAACGCCAGGACGATGATGACGCCCCAGATGAACAGCGCCGGGCCGTCGACCGCCACCGCACCCATGGCGACGGCGGATGTGGGAACGCCGGTCTTCGCTACCTGCCACACGACCAGAGCGAAGGCGCCGATCAGACCGACCAGCGTGAGCGGCAGGTGGATGGACCTGCGAAGGTAGCGAGGCGCGAAGGCCTCGACGAGTACCCCGATCACGGCCATGCCGAAGATCAGCAGCAGAGGCGCGAGCGTGCCGTACTCGATGGTAGGTGCCGGAATCGTATTCACTCGCCCGCACCCTTCTCAGCGACAGCGGGATTGTCGACCTTGACGTTGACCAGGGTGTCGGTCACCGCGGGCCGGATGATGTCGAGCAGCGGCTTGGGGAAGAAGCCGAAGCCGATGATCAGCGCCAGCAGCGGGGCGACGACCCACAGTTCGCGCTTGCTCAGGTCCTTCATGCCGGACACCGACTCGGCGGTGGGGCCGTGCAGCGTGCGCTGGACCATCCACAGGATGTAGACGGCGGCCAGGATGACCGCGAGCGCGGAGACGATCGCCGCCACCGCCAGCGCGCCGCTGCCGAACGCGGTGCTGGAGTAGGTGCCGATCATGACCATGAACTCGCTGACGAAGGACGACAGTCCCGGCAGGGACAGTCCGGCCAGACCGGCGATGAAGAACGCACCGGCCAGCAGCGGCGCCACCTTCTGCACGCCGCCGTAGTCGGCGATGTACGGCGAGCCGCGGCGGGCGATGAGGAAGCCCGCGGCCAGGAAGAGCATGCCGGTCGCGAAGCCGTGGTTGACCATGTAGAGGGTCGCGCCCTCCTGTGCGGTCTGCGACATCGCGAAGACGCCCATGGCGATGAAGCCGAAGTGCGAGATCGAGGTGTAGGCGATCAGGCGCTTCATGTCGGTCTGGCCGATCGCCACGATGGCGCCGTAGATGATGCCCACCACCGACAGCACGATCACCAGCGGCGTGGCCCACTTGGACGCCTCGGGGAACAGCTCGAGGCAGAAGCGAAGCATGCCGTAGGTGCCGACCTTGTCGAGCACGCCGACCAGCAGGACCGCCGCACCGGCCGGAGCCTGCGCGGCCGCGTCGGGCAGCCAGGTGTGGAACGGCACCAGCGGCGCCTTGATCGCGAAGGCGATGAAGAAGCCCGCGAACAGCCACTTGGCGGTGCCGGAGTCGATCGTCTGGGTCTTCAGCGCCTCGATGATGTCGGGGAACATGAAGGTGCCGTTGGCAAACAGCGGCTGCCCGTCGCCGCCGACCCAGCTCGTGGTGACCACGTAGAGGCCGATGACCGCGACCAGCATGAGCAGGCCGCCGAACAGGGAGTACAGCAGGAACTTGATGGCCGCGTAGGACCGCTGCGCCCCGCCGTACGACCCGATCATGAAGTACATCGGGATCAGCATGGCTTCGAAGAAGACGTAGAACAGGAAGATGTCGGTGGCCGCGAAGACACCGACCATCATCGCCAGCAGCGCCAGCATCAGGGCGAAGTACGTCTTCACGGAGTACTTGGCGTGCGGCGCGTCCGCGTCGTGCCACGAGGCCGCGATCACGATCGGGGTGAGCACCGCGGTCAGCCCGATGAGGACCAGCGCGATGCCGTCGACGCCGAGGCCGAACTTCACGCCAAAGGCGGGGATCCAGTCAGCCTCGAAGACGAACTGGAAGCGCTCGCCACCCGGCTTGAACTGGAAGGCCATGACCAGGGTGAGGGCCAGCACGACCAGGGAGGTCGCCAGGGTGAGCCACTTGGCCGCGGACTTGGGCGCCACACCCACGACCACGGCGCCCACCACAGGCACCGCGATCAGCAGTGGTAGCCAGAGTGACGTCATCACAGGTTCCCAACGAGGAGCAGGGCGCCGGTCAGGAGGGCGGCACCGAACAGGATGGACAGCGCATAGGTTCTCGCGAATCCGGTCTGGACCCTGCGGAGCCTGCCGGAGGAGCCGCCGATCGTCGCGGCCAGGCCGTTGACCAGGCCGTCGATGCCACGGTTGTCGAAGAACACCGCGAGGCGGGTCAGCCACTGGCCGGGGCGCATGAACAGCGACTCGTTGAGCGCGTCGCCGTACAGGTCACGACGGGCGAAGGTGGTGAGGAACGAACCGCGCGGGGCGGTGACGGGGACCTCGGCCTTGCCGTACTTGAACCAGGCGATGACGACACCCACGGCGACCAGCGCCAGGGTGGACAGGCCGGGCACGCTGAACGGGTGGAAGGCGGGCACGAAGTCGCGCGCGCCGCCGACCGCCGGAGCCAGCCACTGGTAGAGGCGGCCGCCGAGCACCAGGAAGGCGCCGAGCCCGATCGCACCGATCGACAGGATGATCAGCGGAACCGTCATGACCGCCGGCGACTCGTGCGGGTGGGCGTCCTTGTCCCAGCGCGCCTTGCCGAAGAAGGTCATGAAGATCATGCGCGACATGTAGAAGCCGGTCAGACCGGCACCGGCCACCGCGAGCCAGCCCATGACCGGGTTGTGCTCGATCGCGGTCTCGATGATGCCGTCCTTGGTGAAGTAACCGGACAGCAGCGGGAAACCGATGATCGCGAGGTAGCCGATGATGAAGGTGATCGCGGTGACCTTCATCTTGGAGAACAGGCCGCCGTACTTGCGCATGTCGACTTCGTCGTTCATGGCGTGCATGACCGAACCGGCGCCGAGGAACATGTCGGCCTTGAAGAAGCCGTGCGTGATCAGGTGGCCGATCGCGAACGCGTAGCCGACCGGGCCGAAGGCCGCGCCCAGCATCATGTAGCCGATCTGCGACATGGTCGAGCCGGCGAGGCCCTTCTTGATGTCGTCCTTGGCGCAACCGATGATCGCACCGGCGAGCAGCGTGGCGGTGCCGACGATGCCGGCGACCAGGGCCGCGGTGGAGCCGAGCGGGAAGAAGAATGCACCCGAGCGGACCACGAGGTAGACACCGGCGGTGACCATGGTCGCCGCGTGGATGAGGGCCGAGACCGGAGTCGGGCCCTCCATCGCGTCGAGCAACCAGGACTGCAGCGGGAGCTGGGCGGACTTGCCGCACGCACCCAGGAGCAGCAGGAGGCCGATCGCGGTGACGGTGCCGTTCTGCTCGATCGTCGCGTCACCCAGCCCGGCGAAGGACAGCGTGCCAAACGTGGTCCACATGACGAACATGCCGACCAGGAGGCCGAAGTCACCGACACGGTTGACGATGAAGGCCTTCTTGGCCGCGACCGCGGCCGACGGCTTGAAGTACCAGAACCCGATCAGCAGGTAGGACGCGAGACCCACGCCCTCCCAGCCAATGAAGAGCCCGACGTAGTTGTCGGCCAGCACCAGCAGGAGCATCGCCGCGACGAACAGGTTGAGGTAGGCGAAGAACCGCCGACGCTCGGGGTCGTGCGACATGTAGCCGATCGAATAGATGTGGATCAGTGATCCGACACCCGTGATCAGCAGTGCGAAGCTGATCGACAACTGGTCGACCAGCAGGCCCATGTCGACCATGCCGGGAATGAACTCGTACAGGTGCACGGCCTGCCGACGCTGCTCGGGGTCGAGTCCCAGCAACTGGACGAGGGCGAGCACGGCCACCACGAAGGCGCCGAGTGACATGGCGACACCGAGCAGATGTCCCCACTTGTTGGTGCGGCGACCACCGATGAGGAGGATCGCAGCGCCCACCAGGGGCAGAGCGATCATCAGCCAGGAGAACCCGATCACACCGCCAGCGGTGTTGCCGAGAATCTGTGCAGGATTTTCCACCGGTCGCCCCTCAGTACTTCAGCAGGTTCGCGTCGTCGACAGACGCGGACCTGCGGGTCCGGAAGATCGTCACGATGATCGCCAGGCCGATCACAACCTCGGCCGCGGCCACCACCATCACGAAGAAGGCGATGATCTGGCCGTCGAGGTTGCCCCACTGGCGGGCGAAGGTGACGAACGCAAGGTTGCACGCGTTGAGCATCAGCTCGACGCACATGAACACCACGATCGCGTTGCGCCGGATCAGCACGCCGACAGCGCCGATCACGAAGAGGATCGCGGACAGGACCAGATACTCCGTCGTCACTTGGCTTCCTCCTCGGCGGCGGAGCTCTCCGCGTCGAGCTCGCGCTTGACGCGGGCCGTCTCGGCGAACTCCGGCTCGGCCGCGTGGCGGATCGCCTCGGCCAGCTCCGGGTCGGCGGGCAGGTGCCCGTCTTCCACGTCGTGGCGGGCGATGGTGCGGTTGACCGACAGCTCGGAGAGGGTGCCGTCGGGCAGGCGCGCCGGCATGTCGATCGCGTTGTTGCGGGCGTAGGTGCCGGGGCCGGGAAGCGGCGACGGGTCGTTGCCGTCGAGGAAGCGGGCGCGGGCCAGCTCCTTCTGCGAGGGCCGGGAGCGCAGCTTCTCGCGGTGCGCCAGCACCATCGCGCCGAGCGCGGCGGTGATCAGCAGCGCCGAGGTCACCTCGAAGGCGAACACGTGGCGCGTGAAGATCAGCCTGGCCAGCGAGCCGACCGCTCCGCCGTTCTCCTGGTAGACCGCACCGAGCCCGGAGGGCGCGGTGAAGACCGCGTTGCCGAAGGCCAGCACCAGCAGGACCGCGAAGCCCAGGCCGGCGACGGCCGCCCAGAAGCGCTGCCCCTTGAGGGTCTCGACGAGGGAGTCGGCGGAGTCGACACCGACCAGCATGAGCACGAACAGGAAGAGCATCATGATGGCGCCGGTGTAGACGATGATCTGCACGGCGGCCAGGAACGGCGCCTCCTGCACGGCGTAGAGCGCGGCCAGGCAGAGCATCACCGTGCCGAGCATCAGCGCGGAGTACACCGCCTTGCGGTTGAACACCATGCCGAGTGCCGCACCGACGGAGACGACGGCGAGCACCCAGAATGTGACTTGCTCACCCATTGGTACGTCCCAGCCGGTAGTAGTCCTCTTCGGTCTCACCGAGACGCATCGGATGCGGAGGCTGCTCCATACCGGGAGTGAGGTCCGCGAGGAGCATCTCCTTGGTGTAGATCAGGCTCTCACGCGAGGTGTCGGCGAGTTCGTACTCGTTGGTCATGGTCAACGCCCGAGTCGGGCAAGCCTCGATGCACAGACCGCACAGGATGCACCGCAGATAGTTGATCTGGTAGGTGCGTCCGTAGCGCTCACCGGGAGAGAAACGCTCCTCCTCGGTGTTGTCCGCGCCCTCGACATAGATCGCGTCAGCCGGACACGCCCACGCGCACAGCTCGCAACCGACACACTTCTCGAGCCCGTCAGGCCAGCGGTTGAGCTGGTGCCTACCGTGGAAGCGAGGAGCCGTGGGCTTCTTCTCCTCCGGGTAGTTCGTCGTGACGGGCTTCTTGAACATGTGGTGGAAGGTGACCCCGAAGCCCTTGATGGGGTTCAGCCAGTCAGTTGCTCCCACTGGACACCTCCTTGCGGGTGACGCCGTGGTAGTGCGGCAGGTCGAGCGGCGGAACCGGGAATCCGCCGGCCTCCGGCTCGCTCCTGAGGGTTTCGTACTCCTCGTCGACCTCGGTCTTCTTGACTTCCTTGCGGCGCTGGTTGGCCGTGTCGAAGCGGGCCCAGATGGCCAGCCCGGCGATGAGGATGAGCGCCGTGATGCCGACCGCCCAGTACCAGTCGCCGGTGCCCATGTCCTGGCCGCGGACGGTCTGGATGCCGGCCACCAGGAGCAGCCAGGCCAGGTTGACCGGGATCAGGACCTTCCAGCCGAGCGCCATCAGCTGGTCGTAGCGCACTCGCGGAAGCGAGGCGCGCACCCAGACCACGAAGCTGAAGGCGAGCGCGAACTTGATGAAGAACCAGAGGAAGCCCCAGTAACCGTCGTCGGGCAGGAACCCGACCGGCGAGTGCCAGCCGCCCAGGAAGAGCGTGACCGCGATGCCGGCGGCGGTGAAGGTGTGGAGGTACTCGCCCATCATGATGAGCGCGAACTTCAGCGACGAGGAGTATTCGGTCTGGAAGCCGCCGACGAGCTCGCCCTCACCCTCGGGCAGGTCGAACGGGATGCGGGCGGCCTCGCCGAACATGCAGACCACGTAGATCAGGAACGACGGCAGCAGCAGGATCACGTACCACAGGTCGCCCTGCGCGCCGACGATCTCGGAGGTCGACAGCGTGCCCGCGAAGAGGAAGACGCCCACGAAGGACAGCCCCATCGCGATCTCGTAGGAGACCACCTGGGCCGCCGACCGCAGACCGCCGAGCAGGGCGTACGGCGAGCGCGACGACCATCCGGCCAGCACCACGCCGTAGACCGAGATGGCGCCCATGGCCAGCATGAACAGCACCGCGACCGGCAGGTCGAGCAGCTGCAGCGGCGTCTCGACGCCGAACAGGTTGACCATGCCCGCGAACGGGGTGATGGAGAAGGCGAGGAACGCCGGGATCACCATGATCACTGGCGCGAGCAGGTAGAGCACCTTGTCGACGGTGTTCGGGAAGAGGTCTTCCTTCAGACCCATCTTCAGACCGTCGGCCACCGACTGCAGCAGGCCGAACTTGCCGGCCCGGTTGGGGCCGTAGCGGTGCTGCATGCGCGAGATGAGCTTGCGCTCGTACCAGACGCCGAACAGGATGCCGAGCATCACCAGGACGAAGAAGAAGACCGTCTTGACGATGGTGATCCAGAGCGGATCCTTCCCGAAATCGGAAAGGGTCGGATCAGTAGCCAGGTGGATCATGAAGCGCTCCCGATAGTGACGATGTCACCGGAGGCGGCTCCCAGGACGGAAGAACCGCCGGAGTTGGCCGGCACCCACACGACGCGGTCAGGCAGATCGGCGATCCTGACCGGCAGGGTCACACTCTGCCCGAGCCCACCGACAGTTCCGGCGACCACCAGCTTGTCGCCATCGGAGACGCCGACTTCCGCGGCGGTCGACTCGGACAGCAGCACCTCCGCCGGACGGGCGGTCCCGGCCAGGTACGGCTCGCCGTCCTGCAGCCGGCCCCCGTCGAGCATGAGGTGCCAGCTGGCCAGCAGCGCCTGACCGGCCTGCGGCGCGGCGGAAGCCGTACCCGACAGGTTCGGTGCCGCGGCGCGGGAGCCGCGCCATGCGCCGAGCGAGCTGAGCTCGCGGCGTGCGGCGGCGGCGTCCGGCAGCCCCAGGTGGACGTCCATGTGGTCGGCGATCGCGGAGATCACTTCGAGGTCGCTCATCAGGCCGGGCACCTTGATGGCGCGCTCGAAGATGCGCCCGCGGCCCTCCCAGTTGACGAACGTGCCGCTCTTCTCCTGCACCGCCGCGACCGGGAGGATCACGTCGGCGCGGTCGGTGACGGCGCTGGCGCGGATCTCCAGGCTGACGATGAACGGGGTGTTCTCCAGCGCCGCGAGCGCGGCGGCCGGGTCGGGCAGGTCGTACGGGTCGACGCCCGCGACGACCAGCGCGTCGAGTTCCTCGTTGAGCGCCGCGGTCAGGATGCCCGTGGTGTCGCGCCCGGGAGCCGACGGCAGCGAGGTGACGTTCCACGCCAGGGCGACCTCGGCCCTGGCGGACTCGTCGTCGACCGGGCGGCCGATCGGCAGCAGGTTCGGCAGCGCGCCGGCCTCGATCGCTCCGCGCTCACCGGCGCGGCGCGGGATCCAGGCCAGCTTGGCGCCGGACGAGGCGCTGAGCCGCGCCAGGGCCGACAGCGCGCCGGGCACGGCGGCCAGGCGCTCGCCCGCGAGGATCACGGTGCCCTCGGCCAGCTCGACCGAGCCCAGGGCGTCGGCCTCGCCGCCCGGGGCGGTCTTGATCAGGGTGCCGCCCATCTTCGCCAGACCGGCGGAGGCGAACGGCGCGATCGAGGTGACCTTGAGGCCCTTCTTCCTCCATGCCTTGCGCAGGCGCAGGAAGAGGATGGGTGACTCGTCCTCGGGCTCGAACCCGACGAGCAGGACCGCCGGAGCGTTCTCGACGTCGGTGTAGGAGAGCTCGATGCCCTTGCCCGCCACCGCGTGCGCGAGGAACTGCGTCTCCTCCGCGCTCAGGGACCGGGCGCGGAAGTCGATGTCGTTCGTGGCGAGCGCCAGGCGGGCGAACTTGCTGTAGCCGTACGAGTCTTCGACGGTCAGGCGTCCGCCGACGAGCACGCCGGTCCTGCCGCGTGCGGCGGCCAGGCCGCGCGCGGCCACGGCCAGCGCCTCGGGCCACGAGGCGGGGACCAGCTGGCCCTCCTCGTCGCGGATCAGCGGGGTGCGCAGGCGGTCGGGCTGCGTCGCGTAGGTGAAGGCGAAGCGGCCCTTGTCGCAGTTCCACTCCTCGTTCACCGCCGGGTCGTTGCCGGCCAGGCGGCGGGTGACGCGGCCGCGGCGGTGGTCGGTGCGCAGGGCGCAACCACCGGCGCAGTGCTCGCACGTCGACGGGGTCGAGACCAGGTCGAACGGGCGGGCGCGGAAGCGGTAGGCCGCCGAGGTCAGCGCTCCGACCGGGCAGATCTGGATGGTGTTGCCCGAGAAGTAGGAGTTGAACGGCTTGCCGTCGGCCGTACGGACCTGCTCCTTGGCCCCGCGCTCGAAGAACTCGATGAGCGGGTCGCCGGCGATCTCGTCGGAGAAGCGGATGCACCGCGCGCACTGCACGCAGCGCTCGCGGTCGAGCAGGACCTGCGTCGACAGCGAGATCGGCTTGGGGAAGGTGCGCTTGTGCTCATGGAAGCGGGACTCGCCCTGCCCGTTGGACATCGCCTGGTTCTGCAGGGGGCACTCGCCGCCCTTGTCGCAGACCGGGCAGTCGAGCGGGTGGTTCATCAGCAGCAGTTCCATGGCCGCCCGCTGGGCCTTCTCCGCCACCGGCGAGGTCAGCGCCGTCTGCACGACCATGCCCTCGGCGACCTCGATGGCGCAGGAGGGCTGCGGCTTGGGGAAGCCGCGGCCGTTGCCCGCGTCGGGGATGTCGACGAGACACTGGCGGCAGTTGGCCGCCGGGTCGAGCAGCGGGTGGTCGCAGAAGCGCGGGATCTGGATCCCGAGAAGCTCCGCCGCCCGGATGATCAGAGTGCCCTTCGGAACGCTGACGGAGAAACCGTCAATCGTCAGGGTCACCAAATCGGTCATGAGTCACCCCAGAGAGTGGACTTCTTCGCGTCGAACGGGCAGCCGCCGATCTCGAAGTGCTTCAGGTACTCGTCGCGGAAGTACTTCACCGACGAGTGGATCGGGCTGGTCGCACCGTCGCCCAGCGCGCAGAAGGAGCGGCCGAGGATGTTGTCGGCGATGTCGGTGATGAGCGAGAGGTCGTCTTCCGTGCCCTCGCCCTTCTCCAGCCGCTTGAGCACCTGCTTGAGCCAGTAGGTGCCTTCACGGCAGGGCGTGCACTTGCCGCAGGACTCGTGCGCGTAGAACTCCGTCCAGCGCAGGACCGTACGGACCACGCAGGTGGTCTCGTCGAAGATCTGCAGCGCGCGGGTGCCGAGCATCGAGCCCTTGGCGCCGACCGCCTCGAAGTCGAGCGGCACGTCGAGGTGCTCGTCGGTGAAGATCGGCGTGCTCGACCCGCCGGGCGTCCAGAACTTGATCTGGTGACCCTCGCGGATGCCGCCCGCCATGTCGAGCAGCTCGCGCAGCGTGATCCCGAGCGGGGCCTCGTACTGCCCCGGCCGTGTCACGTGGCCGCTGAGCGAGAAGATGCCGAAGCCCTTCGACTTCTCGGTGCCCATGCCGGCGAACCAGTCGGCGCCGTTGGCGACGATCGAGGGAACAGAGGCGATCGACTCGACGTTGTTGACCACAGTGGGCGAGGCGTACAGGCCCGCCACCGCGGGGAAGGGGGGCTTGAGTCGCGGCTGACCACGGAAGCCCTCCAGCGAGTCGAGCAGAGCCGTCTCCTCGCCGCAGATGTAGGCGCCCGCTCCGCTGTGGACGACCAGCTCCAGGTCGTAGCCGGAGCCGAAGATGTCCTTGCCCAGGTAGCCCTTCTCGTAGGCCTCGCGCACGGCCGCGTGCAGGCGGCGGATGACGTGGAGGACCTCGCCGCGCACGTAGATGAACGCGTGGTTGGCGCGGATCGCGAAGGATGTGATGATGACGCCCTCGACCAGCGAGTGCGGGTTGGCCATCATCAGCGGGATGTCCTTGCAGGTGCCCGGCTCCGACTCGTCGGCGTTGACGACCAGATAGTGCGGCTTGCCGTCGCCCTGCGGGATGAAGCCCCACTTCATGCCGGTGGGGAATCCGGCTCCGCCTCGGCCGCGCAGGCCGGAGTCCTTGACCGCCTGGATGACGGCGTCGGGGTCCATCGCCAGGGCCTTCTTCGCCGCCTCGTAGGGCCCGTAGCCCTCGAGGGTGAACGAGTTCGGCTGGTCCCAGTTGGCGGTGAGGACCGGCGTCAGAGTAGTGCTCATGCCTCGGGGGCCTTCCATCCGTTGGCCTTGGCGACCTTCAGGCCCTCCAGCGACGCTCCGGCGGCCGACGGGCCGTCACCGGCCAGGTCGTCGGGCAGGCCGGACAGCACGCGCGAAGCCTGCTTGAACGAGCAGAGCTTGGAAGGGCCGCGAGTCGGCGAGACGCTCTTGCCGTCGCGCAGGTCGTCGACGAGCTGCTTGGCCGACTGCGGCGTCTGGTTGTCGAAGAACTCCCAGTTCACCATCATGACCGGCGCGAAGTCGCAGGCCGCGTTGCACTCCAGGCGCTCGAGCGAGATCTTGCCGTCGGCGGTCGCCTCGTCGTGGCCGACACCGACGTGCTCGCTGAGCTCGTCCCAGATCTCGTCGCCGCCCATGACCGCGCAGAGCGCGTTGATGCAGACGCCGACGTGGTATTCGCCCATCGGCTTGCGCTTGTACATGGTGTAGAACGTCGACACGCCCACGACCTCGGCCTTGGAGATGCCCAGCATCTCGGCGCAGAACTCGTGGCCGTCGTCGGAGACGTAGCCGTCCTCCGACTGCACCAGGTGCAGCAGCGGCAGCAGCGCCGAGCGCGTCTTCGGGTACTTCCCGATGATCTCCTTGGCGTCGCGCTCGAGACGCTCTCGGACTTCCGGTGCGTAAGTCACCGGTCCACACCTCCCATGACGGGGTCGATCGAGGCCACGGCCGCGATGACGTCGGCGACCTGGCCGCCCTCCGCCATGGCGGGGAAGGACTGCAGGTTCGTGAAGGACGGCTCGCGGAAGTGCACGCGGTACGGGCGGGTGCCGCCGTCGCTGACCACGTGCGCGCCCAGCTCGCCGCGCGGCGACTCGACGCTGGCGTACGCCTGGCCGGCCGGCACACGGAAGCCCTCGGTCACCAGCTTGAAGTGGTGGATCAGGGCTTCCATGGACTGGCCCATGATGTGCGCGATGTGGTCGGGCGAGTTGCCGAAGCCGTCGGGTCCGAGCGCGAGCTGCGCGGGCCAGCCGATCTTCTTGTCCTCGATCATCACGGGCTGGCCCTTCAGGGGACCGGCGAGCCGGTCGAGAGCCTGCTCGATGATCTTGAGGGACTCCTCCATCTCCTTCATGCGGACCAGGTAGCGGCCGAACACGTCGGCGCTCGTCTCGACGGCGACGTCGAAGTCGTAGGTCTCGTAGCCGCAGTAGGGCTGCGACTTGCGCAGGTCCCACGGCAGGCCGGCGGAGCGGAGGATCGGTCCCGTGATGCCCAGCGCCATGCAGCCGGTCAGGTCGAGGTAGCCGACGTCCTTGGTGCGGCGCAGGTAGACGGGGTTCTCGTCGAGGAGCTTGCGGATGTCCTTGATCCGCTTGGGCATCTCCTTGAGGAACTCACCGACCTTGTCGACGGCGCCCGCGGGCAGGTCGACGCTCACGCCGCCGGGCCGGATGTAGGCCATGTTCATGCGCAGGCCGGTGATGTACTCCAGCAGCTCCATGATCAGCTCGCGGTCGCGGTAGCCGAAGAGGAACGGCGTGGTCGCACCCAGCTCCATGCCGAACGTGCCCATCGCGACCAGGTGCGAGGAGATGCGGGTGAGCTCCATCGTCAGCACCCGGATGGCCTGGGCGCGCTCCGGGATGCGGTCGGTGATGCCCAGCAGCTTCTCGACGCCCAGGCAGTAGGCCGTCTCGTTGAAGATCGGCGCGAGGTAGTCCATGCGGGTGACGAACGTGACGCCCTGCGTCCACGTCCGGAACTCCATGTTCTTCTCGATGCCGGTGTGGAGGTAGCCGATGACGCCGCGCGCCTCGGTCACCGTCTCACCGTCGAGGGAGAGCACGAGCCGGAGCACGCCGTGGGTCGACGGGTGCTGCGGGCCCATGTTGATGATGAGGCGCTCGTCCTCGGAGTCGCGCACCTCGCTGACCAGCTGGTCCCAGTCGCCGCCGTCGACTGAATAGATCTTGCCCTCAGTCGTCGTCATGAGTAGGTCCTCCTCTGGTCCGGCGCGGGGATCTCGGCGCCGCGGTACTCGACCGGGATGCCGCCGAGCGGGTAGTCCTTGCGCTGCGGGTGCCCGTCCCAGTCGTCCGGCATCATGATGCGGGTCAGCGCGGGGTGGCCGTCGAAGACGATGCCGAAGAAGTCGTACGTCTCGCGCTCGTGCCAGTTGTTCGTCGGGTAGACGCCGACGAGCGATGGGATGTGCGGGTCGGCGTCGGGAGCGCTGACCTCCAGGCGCACCCGCCTGTTGTGGGTGATCGACAGCAGGTGGTACACCGCGTGCAGCTCCTCACCCGCGAGGTGCGGGTAGTGCACGCCCGACACGCCCAGGCACATCTCGAAGCGCAGCGCCGCGTCGTCGCGCAGCTTCTGGGCGACCTCCGGCAGGCGCTCGCGCTTGACGTGGAGCGTCAGCTCGCCGCGGTCGACCACGACCCGCTCGATCGCGTCGTCGAGCGCGAGGGTGTCGACGACGTCGTCGAAGTACTCGCCGTAGGGACGAGGCGTGGACAGCTGCGGCGGGCGGCGGACGACCAGGCCACCGAAACCGGAGGTGTCGCCCGAGTCGTGGGCGCCGAACATGCCGTGACGCGCCACCGGCTCTTCAGGTACGGCAGGCACTGTCATTTGGCGGTCCCCTGGTCGATGAGCGGAAGCTGGCGCAGAGCCTTGAGCTCGAGCTCGTCGATCTGCTTGGCACGGTGCGCGCCGAACTTCGTGTTCTGGATCTTGTCGTGCAGCTTCACGATCGCGTCGATCAGCATCTCCGGCCGCGGCGGGCAGCCCGGCAGGTAGATGTCGACCGGGACGATGTGGTCCACGCCCTGCACGATGGCGTAGTTGTTGAACATGCCGCCCGAGGAGGCGCACACGCCCATGGCGATGACCCACTTGGGCTCGGCCATCTGGTCGTAGATCTGGCGCAGCACCGGCGCCATCTTCTGCGACACGCGGCCCGCCACGATCATCAGGTCGGCCTGGCGGGGAGACGCGGAAGCGCGCTCCATACCGAAGCGCGCCAGGTCGTAGTGGGGGCCACCGGTGGCCATCAGCTCGATGGCGCAACAGGCGAGACCGAAGGTGGCCGGCCATACAGAGTTCTTGCGCGCCCAGCCCGCGACCTGCTCAACAGTGCTGAGGATGAATCCGCTGGGGAGTTTCTCTTCAAGTCCCATGTCTCAGTCCCACTCCAGGCCCTTGCGCCGCCACACGTACGCGTAGGCGACGAGCACGGTCACGATGAACAGCAGCATCTCGACCAGCGCGAACACCCCGAGTGCCTTGAAGGACACGGCCCACGGGTAAAGGAAGATGATCTCGATGTCGAACACGATGAACAACATCGCGGTGACCATGTATTTGAGCGGGAACCGTCCGCCACCGACAGGCTGGGGCGTCGGCTCGATGCCGCATTCGTATGCGTCAAGCTTGGCGCGGTTCCAGCGCTTGGGACCGGTGAAAGGAGCGATCGCGACGGAGAAGACCGCGAACCCTCCAGCGAGAACGGCGAGCACCAGGATGGGCACATAAAGGTCCACCGCTACGCCTCCTCAAGGATGTGTGACTGACAAGTTTGCCGGGTGGCTGATCTGTTCATGCGCGCGGGGCGACCTTCGAGAGTGCGTTGATGATCCGGTCTGACGCATCGCCTCGCCGGTCGGTGAGATTACCAAGGAGCTTCAGCGCGAAGCGCATCAGCCTCGGGTGCGGCAGTCCGTGCCGTACTCCAAAGCTCATCAGACCCGGCTTCCCAATCGCCTCGACAAACAACCTGCCCAAGGTGAAATATCCGCCATAAGCGTCCTTGAGGGTCTTGGGATAGGTCCGCAGGATGCGCTCCTGCTCGGCCCTCCCGGGCGCCTTCAGCGCCCGAGCGATGACCTCGGCCGCGATCTCGCCCGTCTCCATGGCGTAGGCGATGCCCTCGCCGTTGAACGGGTTGATCGCGCCCCCGGAGTCTCCGACCAGCACCAGGCCCCGGGTGTAGTGCGGTTGCCGGTTGAAGGCCATCGGGAGGGCCGCGCCACGGATCGGCGCGGTCATGTTCTCCTCGGTGAAGCCCCACTCGGCCGGCATGTTCTTGGTCCAGCGCCGCAGCAGGTCGCGATAGTCGACCTTGTTGAAGTGGTCGCTGGTGTTCAGCAACCCCAGACCGACGTTCGCGGTGCCATCTCCGACGCCGAAGACCCACCCGTAGCCGGGCAGCAGGGTCTCCTCGTCCCACAGCTCCAGCCAGATCTCCAGGTAGTCGTCGTCGTGGCGGGGGCTGGTGTAATACGTGCGCACGGCCACGCCCATCGGGCGGTCCTCACGCTTGTGCAGGCCCATCGCCAGGGCCAGCCGCGTGGAGTTGCCGTCGGCGGCGACCACGAGGCGGCTCCTGAAGGTGGCGCCGTCCTTGGTCGTCACGCCCACGATGTGGCCGCTGCGGTCGTCGAGGACCGGGCCCGTCACGGTGACGCCCTGCATCAGGCGCACGCCGGCCTTGACAGCGTTGTCCGCGAGGATCTCGTCGAAGTCCTGACGCGTGCGCACCAGGCCGAAGTCGGGGAAGCGCTCCAGCTGGGGCCAGTCGAGGTCGAAGCGGTGCCCGCCGCCGACCACCCGAAGGCCCTTGTTGCGCACCCAGCCGGGGGCGTCGAAGTCGATGCCCATGTTCATGAGCTGCTTGACGGCTCGGGGAGTCAGGCCGTCGCCGCAGACCTTCTCGCGCGGGAAGGTCGTCTTCTCCAGAAGAAGCACGTCCAGACCGGCCTGGGCGAGGTAGAACGCGGTAGCGGAGCCTGCGGGACCGGCGCCGACGACGATGACGTCGGCGTCAGCCTGTAGTGCGGCTGGCACGGTCACGGGACTGTCCTAAGTTGACGCTTTGTGAAGGTCTTCACAAACTTTACCGCCCGGCAGTCTAACGCCTTTTACCGGGTACGTGGCATCAGGGTTTGTAGCCGCGATGCAAAGCCACGATTCCGAGCGACATGTTGCGCCACGCGACCCTCTCCCACCCCGCCCGCTGGATGACCGCCGCGAGCGAAGGCTGGTCGTGCCAGTCACGGATCGATTCGGCCAGGTACTCATAAGAGTCGTCGTTCGACCCGAACACCTTGGCCACCTTCGGCAGCATCCGCATCAGGTACTCGCGATACACCACATCGAACGACTTGATCGTGACGTGCGAGAACTCCAGGATCACCAGCCTCCCGCCCGGCCTGGTCACCCGCAGCATCTCGCGCAGCGCCCCCTCGGTGTCGTTGACGTTGCGCAACGCCACCGAGATGGTCACCGCGTCGAACGAGTCGTCGGCGAACGGCAGCCGGGTCGCGTCGCCGGCGATGAACGGCACTCCGTCGCCCGACAGCGCGTTGCCGCCCCTGCGGCGGACGCCGGTGGCGAGCATGCCCATGGAGAAGTCGCAGGCGATCGCCCTGGCGCCCAGCGTGGTGAAGGAGTCGGTGGAGGTGCCCGTGCCGGCGCCCAGGTCGAGCACGACCTCGCCGGGGCCCGCGTCGACCGCGGAGGCGACGGCCTTGCGCCACAACCTGACCTGGCCCATCGAGATCACGTCGTTGACCAGGTCGTAGCGGCGGGCCGTGCGATCGAACATCGCGGCGACCTCGTGCGGCTTCTTGTCCAACTGGGCGCGGGTCATGCGTCAAGCCTACGGGTCATGCGTCAAGCCTAGAGGCCGCGCGTGACGGCCCCGCGCACGGCACGGGCAAACGCGTAAAGTAGCAATGTCGTTACAAAGAGTGTGCTAGGACTTGGCGCATGATTGCCCGTACGGTCCTTGCGGCGGCGCTCGCCATGACTCCGGTCGCCCACGCCCGCGTGGTCACCGCCGATCCTGTCGACTACACCCCGCACGTCCTCGACGGCATCGTGAACGCGCTCGCCCTGGTCGGTGACACGGTTGTCGTGGGCGGATCCTTCAGCGAGGTGGCCGACGCCTCCAGGAGCAGGACCTATCCGCGCGACAACCTGTTCGCTTTCGACCTGCGGACCGGCCGCGTCAAGGAGGCGTTCGCGCCCGGGCTCGACGGTCCGGTGCACGCGCTGGCGGCGGGCGCCGACGGCACCGTCTACGTGGGCGGCGACTTCCCGACCGCCAAGCTGCGCCGCCTGCGCCTGTCGGACGGCGGCGCCGTACGCGGCTTCTCTCCCAGGGTCTCCGGCGGCATGGTGACCGCGCTGGCCCGCCGCGGCGCGCAGTTGTACGTGGGCGGCGACTTCGTCCGCCCGCGTACGGCACTGGCCAGGCTCGACGCCGGCACCGGTGCGGCGGATCCGGCCTTCGACATCGTCGCGGGCGCGCCGCGCACCCCGCGGGTCAAGGTCCACGCCATGGCGGTCTCCAAGGACCGTTTGGTGGTCGACGGCACCTTCACCACGCTCGACGGCCTGCCGCGGCCGCAGCTGGGGGTGATCGACACCGGCTCGGCGAAGGTCGCCGACTGGCACACCGACGCCTACGAGCCCGAGTGCATGGACGTCTTCCCGTCGTACGTGCGCGGCCTGGACCTGTCGCCCGACGGCCGCTACTTCGCGGTGGTGACGACGGGCGGCCCGGCGGGGCCCGGCAAGATGTGCGACACGACGGCCAGGTTCGAGACGTACGCCAAGGGCACGGGCATCGATCCCACGTGGGTCAACCACACGGGCGGCGACTCGTTGTACTCGGTGGCCGTGACCGGCAAGGCCGTATATGTGGGTGGTCACCAGCGGTGGCTCGACAACCCGTTCGGCCGCGATTCAGCGGGGCACGGAGCGGTGGAGCGCGAAGGCATCGGGGCGATTCATCCCACGACCGGAAAGGCGCTCGGCTGGAATCCCGGTCGCGAACGCGGCATCGGGGTCAAAGCATTTCTTGCGCACCGCGACGGTCTACTCGTCGGTAGTGACACAACGCGGCTTGGTCAGGAGTACCATGCCCGGATTGGCATGTTCCCCCTGCCTTAGGCCCCTTCTGTGGGCTTGGGCTGGTCGAGCCTGTTGCTGATCTTCGAACTCACCGCGTCGCGCTGCTTCGACAGCAGCACATAGCTGGCGACTCCGCTCACCACGAAGGCGAGAGCCAGGAGCAGAATCCCTCTGGCGCCGAGGAGAAAGAGAAGCCCGAGGCTGACGACGAACAGGCCGATTCGGGACAAGGTGTAAACGAGGACGGGATGCACAGGTCGAGATTACTCGGCCTCGCGGGTGTCCGCTCTTCGCATCCGGCGCGTGCGCTGCTACTGTTCCCAGTCAGGTGCTTTCGTAAAGAAACACCCACGAGAGCCCCAAAGAGGCTCTATCATATAACAATCGGGCAGTCAGCTGGTAACAACCGTGGATCATTGGCTGAAACCACGGATAAATCAGGCTTCGCTCGACACACTGGTTACCTGTCCGCCCGCTGGCAGGAAGCGGGATGCGAGGGGGAGAGATTGGTGGAGAGTAGCAGCGAGCGTCTGCTGACCCCGGGTGAGGTTGCCGCCCTCTTCCGGGTAGACCCAAAGACGGTGACGCGCTGGGCCGCGGCAGGCCGCATCAGTAGCATCCGCACCCCCGGAGGGCACCGGCGCTTCCGTGAATCGGAAGTTCATGCCCTTCTTCGTGGCGAGGACGTGCTCACGGCCGACAGGCCGACGGGCGAGTCCCCGCGCGTCTGACGTTCCGTCATCGGTGATCCTGCGTCACAACCGCAGGGTCACCGCTCGGATTCGCGCTGCGCCTCTTTCTGGGCCTTGTACTCCTGGAACTCCCGCTCCAGCTCGTCGTTCTCCGCCGCCCAGCGCTTCTGCCGCTCGGCCAGCTCGTCCTCGGTGACCGACTCCCCCACCCACTTGTCGTAGTCGGGGTCGTCGGGAGAGAGCTCGACGTAGGCATTGCCGATCAACCGCCCGTCTTCGCTGGTGACGCTCTGCGGCACGCGCAGGGTCCCGTCAGCGAGGCGGATGACGTACATGGGTGACCACCTAAATCCCGTAGCGCCGGTTGAAGAAGAGCATGATGTCGAGCGCCAGCCTCGTGTCGCCGCTCAGCATGTCGACCAGCGCGGGGCGTTGCCTCGACGCGATCGCCGCGAAGGCGTCGGCGAAGAACTCCTTGCGCCCCAGCCCGCCGCCCTGCCGGTGGAACGAGGAGGCCAGTAACGGTCTGGCCCGATCGTAGAGTGCCATGAACTGGGGCGAGTCGGAGACCCAATCGCCATACGCGGCGTCGACGTCGTCGATCGCGTGCCCCACCTCGTGCATCATCACGTCGGGCGTGGGCGAGGGGCGATCCCCCACCACGATCTTGCGGTCGCCGTACGCGCCCGCGCAGATGTCCCACGTGGCCCGCCCCGACGGCAGCGGCGCACCGCGCAGGTAGCCCATGTCGTCGAGTTCGGGCACGCCGCCCGGCCCCACGTAGATGCCCTCCAGCCGGTCGGCCAGCAGCTCCTTGAGCCGGTCGGGCAGCCGCGCCAGGCTCTCCACGGCTCGTACGGCATCGGCGGACGGTGGCCCGCGCCGCGCGTCCCACTGGCGGTGCAGGATGCGCTCCAGTTTGCCGCAGTGTTGCAGCCCGTCGCCCCTCGGCGGCGAGTCGGGCCGGTTGGGCTGGGCCCGCGGCGACTCGTAGGCCAGCTCGAAGTCCTGCCAGGTGTACTGAGGCCGGTCCACGACGGCCGCTGGGAGCCGCTCAGGCGCCCGCTCGGGCTTGTCGACCCAGATGGAGCGGTCGGAACCCCTGGGCGCGTCCTTGCGCCGGGAGAACAGGTAGGAGCCTCGCCGCCACCAGCTCCCCCGCCGATGGCGGCCGCCGTCATCCGAGCGCGACATCACGCCCAGAAGGTTACGACGTGCTCCCCCTCCTGCGACAGGTCTCGCACGGCCCCGGAATGGCTTACAGTGCGGGCATGGCAGGTGTTCTTATCAGCCTTGCGGTGCTGGCCTTCTGGCTCTACTCGCTCTTCGACGTCATCACCACGCCCGAGGAGGAGACCAGGAACCTGCCGAAGGTGCTCTGGGTCCTCGTGATAGTCCTCGTCCCGATCATCGGCAGCCTGTTCTGGCTGATGCTCGGCCGCCCGCAGGGTCCGCGCGCCCCGCGCATGAGGTCTCCGCGGCTCGGCGGCGAGCCCCAGCCTCCCGCGCAGCCCCCGAAGGGCCCCGACGACGACCCCGACTTCCTCAAGGACCTCGAACGACGCATGCGCGGCGAAGACTAGCCGGCGGCCTTCACCGCCAGCACGTTGCGGCGCCCCCACTCACCGAGGGGCGCCAGCGCCTCGTTCAGCGAGACACCCAGCTCGGTCAGCGAATACTCCACGTGCGGCGGCACCTCGTCGAAGACCCGCCGGTGCACGATCCCGTCGACCTCCAGCTCGCGCAGCTGGGCCGCGAGCACCTTCTCGGTGGCGCCGACCTCGCGTCTCAGCTCGCCGAACCGGTGCGGACGGTCCTCCAGCGCCCACAGGATCAGCACCTTCCACTTGCCGCCGATCACGTCCATCGCCGCGTCGATCCCGCAGTGGTAAGCCCCCGGCCTCATCACTAACCCTCCGGTAACCACGCACTCGAAAGTGCGTACTTGCTGGCTGCAGCTCCGGAAGCCAGCCTAATCGGCATGAATATCTCTGTTCTTGGCGCCGGTGCGATGGGTGCCGCTCTGATCCGTTCGTGGCTGGCGGCCGGTGCCGGCGTGACCGTGTGGAACCGTACGGCGAGCAGGGCGCGAGCCATCGAGGGCGTCCACGTGGCGGACACGGCCGCCGAGGCGGTCGCCGCGTCCGACCTGGTGATCGTGGTGCTGCTCGACGACGCGTCGGTCGGGCAGGCCCTGGCGGGGGCCGACCTGGCGGGCAAGGACGTGGTCAACCTCACGACGAGCACGCCCGCCGAGGCCAGGGCGCGTGCCGAGTGGGCCGCGGACCGGGGCGCGCGCTACCTCGACGGCGGCATCATGGCGGTGCCGCCGATGGTCGGCGTGCCCGAGGCGGGTGGCTACGTCTTCTACAGCGGGCCCGCGGAGGTGTTCGAGGCCCACCGTGACACCCTGGCCGTCCCCCTGGGCACCCGCTACGCCGGTGCCGACGCGGGGCTGGCGGCGCTCTACGACATCGCCCTGCTCAGCGCGATGACCGGGTTGTTCGCCGGCATCTCGCACGCCTTCGCCCTGGTACGCGGCGAGCAGGTCGACCTGAAGCAGTTCGCCCCGCTGCTGACCGGATGGCTGGCGGCGATGGGGCCTGTCACCGACGAGATCGCCGCGCAGCTCGTCAGCGGCGACTACGTCACGGGGGTGACCTCCAACCTCGCCATGATGGTCGAGGGCAATGCCACCCTGCTGCGCACCGCCGAGGAGCAGGGCGTCAGCCCCGAGCTGCTGACGCCCTACATGGACCTGATGGCCAGGCGGCTGGCCGCCGGGCATCCCGACGAGGGTTCGACGGGAGTGATCGAACTGCTAGACACCGGCGTAGCTGTGTAGCCCGCCCAGGAAGATGTTGACGCCGATGAGGTTGAACAGCAGGCAGCCGAAGGCCAGCAGCTGCACGACCGTGGCCGACCTGCCGCGCCATCCTGCCGTCACGCGGGCGTGCAGGTAGGCGGCGTAGGCCACCCAGGTGATGAAGGCCCACACCTCCTTGGGGTCCCAGCCCCAGTAGCGGCCCCAGGCCTTGTCGGCCCACATGGCGCCCGCGATGACGGCGAAGGTCCACAGCGGGAAGGCCAGCACGATCGCCCGGTGCGCGATGCGCTCCAGGTCGGCGCGGGCGGGCAGGCGGGAGACGCCGTCGCCGCGCACCAGGTACAGGATGCCCGCGACGGCGGCCACCACGAACAGGCCGGTGGCCAGGATCGCGGCGGTGACGTGGATGGCGATCCAGTAGGAGTTGAGCGCCGGGACGACGGGGCCGGCGGTGGTGTACCAGAACTTCACCGCCGCACCGAGCCCGAGCGTGCCCGCGATCATCACGAACGTGCCGAGGACCTTGACGTTGTAGCGGGTCTGCGTGATCAGGAATGCGGCCACGGCGGCGAAGCTGATCGAGATCACGAACTCGTACAGGTTGCCCCAGGGCCACCGGCCCACCGCCAGGCCGCGCAGCACGATGGCCAGCAGGTTGGCGAGCGCGCCGATCCAGGCCACCAGCAGCGCGGCCTTGCCCGCGGTCAGCGCCCAGGCGGGAGGTTCCGGGGTGCGCTCCTGCTCGCCCGGCTCGGCCTCCGCTCCGGCCGCGCCGACCGCGACCTTCTGCGGCTTCTCCGCGCGGGCCTTGCCGTACGCCAGCTCCAGAGCGAAGCCGATCATGGCGGCGAGGTAGGCCAGGACGGACACGAGGATGAGCGTGTCGCTCACCTCGGCCATCATCTCAACGGACATCCCTGTCTCCATCGGATAGGACCTTGACGATGTCAGAGAACTCCTCGGCGAAGCCCGCCGCGGAGCCCTCGGTGCGGGTGAGCGCGCCGACCTCGCCGGCGCGCACGAAGACGCGGCGACGGCGGATCATGAGCGACAACACGATGCCCACGACGGCCAGCACGGCGGAGACCAGCGCGGGCGTGCGGCCGGGGTCGTAGGCGATCTGGAGCGTCATCCACTCCCTCACCCCGGTGAACTCGACCTTCGCGGTGCCGTCGGGCAGCGAGAACGAATCGCCGACCTTGAGTGGCTGCGAGCCCATGAAGCTGCGCTTCATCTTGGCCAGCACCTCCTCGGGGGCGATCTGGTAGACCGAGGCGGGGATGCCGGACCGGGCGCCGAGGTCGCCGCTGAAGACGGCCATCAGGCGCAGCTCGGGCTCCAGCGCCGCCGGGTGGTACGAAGCCCCGTGGCCGTCGCTCGAGGGCAGGAAGTTGAAGTACAGGCCCAGCTGCGAGGGCTGGGCGTCGGGCAGCTTGACCACGCACTCCGACTGCAGCGTGGCCTTGGCCAGGATCAGGCAGGGCACCGCGCGGTCGGCGACCACGTCGCCCTTGCCGTCGGTGACCTTGATGATCGGGGCGTAGCCGTGGCCGATCAGGTAGGTCTGGGTGCCGTTGATCTCCAGCGGCTCGTTGACCTTCAGCTCGTAGTCGTCGGTGTCGTTGACCTTGAGGAAGGCGGAGTAGTCGAGCTCCTGGCCGGTGGCCGAGTAGCTGGTCTTGAAGTCGTCGAGCGTGAACCAGAAGGGTTCGAGCGACTCGGCGTTGACCTGCGAGCCCGGGATGAAACGGTCGTAGGTGGCCACGGTGTTGGCGAAGCCGTCGCCCTCGACGACCAGCACGTTGCCGCGGTAGCCGTACAGGGAGCCGATGCCGACCGCGACCAGCAGGCCGAGCAGCGAGACGTGGAAGAGCAGGTTGCCGGTCTCGCGCAGGAAGCCCTTCTCGGCGGAGACCCAGCCATCGCCGGTCTGCACGCGGAAGCGCAGCTTGCGCAGGCGGCGGGCCGCCTCCTCCAGCGAGACGTCGACCGGCGCGTGGTGCGGCAGGCGCGACAGGTTGCGCGGCGCCTCCGGCGGCCTGCGCCGCAGCTCCTTCACGAAGGTGAGGGTGCGCGGGATGATGCAGCCGATCAGCGAGGTGAACAGCAGCAGGTAGATCGCGGCGAACCACGGCGAGGTGAAGACGTCGAACAGCGACAGCCGTTCGTACCACTCGGCCAGCGCCGGGTCGTTCTGGTAGATCTGCGCGACCTTCTCCGGCTCCACGCCGCGCTGCGGCACCAGCGAGCCGGGGATGGAGGCCAGCGCGAACAGGAACAGCAGGATCAGCGCGGTCTTCATCGAGGTCAGCGTGCGCCAGATCCAGCGTAGCCAGCCGACCACGCCGAGCCCCTTCGGCTGCTGGGCAGCCTTCTCGGGAGTTTCCACAGCCATCAGATCACCGGCCTGAATCCGCCGATCCACGACTGCATCGAGGCCACCAGCTGGCCCCACAGTCCGGTCACGAGCAGCAGTCCGACGACCACCAGCAGGCCTCCGCCGATCCGGGTGATCATCGGGGTGTACCGCCTGATCGCCTTGAAAGTGGACAGCGCCTTGCTGTAGGCCAGCGCGGCGACGATGAAGGGGATGCCCAGGCCCAGCGCGTAGGCGACCGCCAGCAGCGCACCGCGTCCGGCGCTGCCCTCGGTGACGCTCAGCGAGAGCACCACGGCGAGCATCGGGCCGATGCACGGGGTCCAGCCCAGGCCGAACACCACGCCGAGCAGCGGGGCGCCCGCCAGGCCCGCGGTGGGCGCGCGGTGGATGCGCACGTCGCGCATGAAGCCGGGCAGCACACCGAGGAAGGCCAGGCCCATCACGATGGTCAGCACACCCACGACGCGGGTGATCACGTCGGCTCCGCCGTACAGCAGCGAGCCGAGCCCGCCGAACAGCGCGCCGCCCGCGACGAAGACGGCGGCGAAACCCGCCACGAACAGCAGCGTGCCGGTCACCAGGCGGCCGCGGCGCGGGTCGGCGCTCATGCCGGTGACGTACGACAGGTAGCCGGGCACCAGCGGCAGCACGCACGGCGACAGGAACGAGACCAGCCCCGCCAGGACCGCGATCGGGAAGGCCAGGAGCAGCGAGCCGGAGGCGACGGTCTGCGACCAGGCGTCGACGAGGTCACTCATCGCGCACCTTGGTGACGGCGTTCATCAGGTCGGTGTACTTGACCGCGCCCAGCGCGCGGGCGGCGATGCGGCCCTGCTCGTCGATGATCAGCGTGGAGGGGATCGCGGCGGGCGGGATGGTGCCCTGGAAGGCCAGCGCGAGCCTGCCCGGCTGGTCGAACAGGCTCGGGTAGCCGGGCTGCTCGCTCTTCTCGAACGCCAGCGCCTCGGCCTTGCTGTCCTTGAAGTCGATGCCCAGGAACTCCACGCCGCTCGCCTTGGTCTTGGCCGCCACGTCCTTGAGGATCGGCGCCTCGGCCCGGCAGGGGTTGCACCAGGAGGCCCAGAAATTGAGCACGACGACCTTGCCTTGGAGCGCCTTGAGCGAGGCGGTGCCGCCGTCGAGCGTCGGGCCCTCGATCGCGGGCGCGGGCTTGCGGTCGGCCGCCTCGAAGATCGTCATCTTGCCGTCGCCGGCGACGAAGCGGGTGTCGCCCGCCTGCGGCTGGCCATCCTGACCTGCCGCGCAGCCCGTGGCGACGACGGCGAGGAGTGCGAAAGCGAGGGAGGCAGCGCGCACGGAGGAAGATCTCCTTGTACTACAAGCGGTAGAGCTTGCAACTCTACCGGCGACGTCAGGCGCCCGGCACAGTAGGGCCCTGGATGAGACTCCTGGCGGGCTCGCTGTAGCCGACGCTCACCAGCCGGTCGCCGTCGAAGGTCAAGCTCGTCAGGCTCGCGAGCTCGCACTGGCGGCGGCGCGGATCGTGCCACAGCCGCCTGCCCTCGGCGGCCAGGCGGCTCACCCAGATCGGCAGCTGGTGGCTGACCAGCACCGCCTCGTGGCCGCGCGCCTGCTTGCGCGCCGCCAGGATCATCGAGCGCATGCGGGCCACGACCTCGACGTACGGCTCGCCCCACGAGGGCCTGCGCGGATTGAGGAAGTAGCGGTAGTTCTCCGGCCTGCGCATGAAGCCGGCGACCACCTTGCCCTCGAGGAAGTTGGCCGCCTCGATCAGGCGCTCGTCGAGCTCCGGCTCCATGCCGAGCGAGGCCGCCAGCGGGGCCGCCGTCTCCTGGGCGCGCTCCAGGGGCGAGCTGAACAGGGCGACGATGTCGCGGCCCGCCACCGACTTGGCGACGATCTCGGCCATCTGCCGCCCGCGCTCCGACAGGTGGTAATCGGGCAGCCTGCCGTACAGGACGCCCTGGGGATTGTGGACCTCACCGTGCCGCAGCAGGTGAACGACGGTCGTCTCAGCCATGGTGTGGCCAGCCTAGCGCGGCGGCGGGCGTGAAAGGGTGGGAGGTCGTGAGCCCCCTCGCCATGTCTCTCGTCCTGGTCGCCGCCGTCTGCCACGCCTCGTGGAACCTGCTCAGCAAGCAGGCATCCCGGGTCGACGGGGTCGTGTTCGTGTGGATCGTCGCGGTGGCCTCGACCGCGCTGTGGGCGCCGGTGGGCGCCGGCTACGTGCTCGTCACCGGCGACGTGCCGGCCTGGGGCGACCTGGCGGTCGTGACCGTCAGCGCCGCCCTGCACACCGCCTACTTCGTGGCGCTCCAGCGCGGCTACCTCAAGGGCGACCTGTCCGTGGTCTACCCGATCGCCCGGGGCACCGGGCCGATGCTCGCCAGCGCCTTCGCCGTCGTCGTGCTCCACGAGCGGCCCGGGCTCGTCGGCGGGCTGGGCATCGTGCTCGTCGGCGTGGGGGTGTTCCTGATGAGCGGCGGCGGGCGCGCCGACGGGCCCGGCATCCTGTTCGGGCTGCTCACCGGGCTGTTCATCGCGGGCTACACGGTGTGGGACGCCCAGGTGGTCGGGGCCTTCGGGGTGGCGCCGCTGCTCCTCACGCCGCTCGGCGAGGCGGGGCGGGTGGCGCTGCTGGCGCCCGCCGTCCTCGGGCGCAGGCGGGGCATGATCGCGGGCGTCTGGCGTGAGCACCGGTGGCGGATCATGGCGTCGGCGGTGCTGATGCCGCTGTCGTACCTCCTGGTGCTGTTCGCCTTCACCATGGCGCCCGTCAGCGTGGTCGCGCCGGCGCGGGAGGTGAGCGTGCTCATCGCGGTGCTGCTCGGCGGCAGGCTGCTGGCCGAGGGCGACCTGCGGCGCCGGCTGATGGCCGCCGGGGTGATCCTCGGCGGCGTGGTGGCGATAGCGCTCAGCTAGACGAGTAAGTCCTAAGTCGGGTTAGTGGTCGTAGGCGATCAGCGAGCGGGTGATCGGCTGGCCTGTATGGCGGTTGTGCCAGATCGCGGCT
>NZ_JACDUR010000014.1 GCF_013761175.1 Nonomuraea soli | reverse complement strand
CGCTGAAACAGCTCCCACAGCTCGTCAGGCACCAGCCGTTGAAGGAAGGCATCCACGGATGATCTAACGACTGACCGCCAAATGAGTCACCGTCTAAGCCTCGCGGACCCGACGTGCTCGCCCTGGATGGCGTCGAAGCGGCTGTAATACCTGGTGATGTCGCGGCACCGGCTCGCGGTAGGCGGTCACGCCGAGGCCTGGGTGCCACCGGGAGCCGTCTGCCGTCTCAACCACGTGCTTCGAGCCCATCCTGAGCTGCAGCGTCAGGTTGGAAAGGGCTCACTGTGTCTTAGTTACTTGCGAGAAGGCAGATTCCCGCAAGTAACGGTTCGCCGAGTGGTCCCACCGGCCATGCATCCGCGACAGAGCTGCTCCCGGCTGACTGACGATCGTGAGGGCCTGGCCGCAAGCACGCATTGAATCGCGGCGCCGAAAGGCCTCTAGACGACGGCACCACACAATGCGAATATGTGTTCGATTAATGAAGATCGTCAGTGGAGGCGAGTCCCTAGACATGTCGACCTGATGACTTCGCCTCCTCTCCTGCAGAACGGAGTCCTGTGCGCCCATCTACCGCTGCCCACCCTCCCCTGTCCCGCCGATTAGTCGCCTGGGCCGGAACCATGCTCCTGGCGACTGCCCTGCTCGTCACTCAGACGCCCACCGCTGCGGCCGCAGCAGCCGCCGCGACCGTCATCGACCTCGGCGTCGCCTCCGACAGGGGCGGCGACGTGGTGGGCCAGAGCGGGAAGATCTTCGTCGCCGCCGACGATCGGATCGTGGTCACCAGGAGCGACGGCGCGCTCATCGACACGATCAGCGGTCTGTCCGGTGCCGTGGCCCTGTCCGTGGCGGAGAACGGCAGGAAGGTGTACGCGGCGCTGCGCGATTCGCATGAAGTGATCGAGATCGACATCACGACGCTCGCCATCACCAAGCGAGTCGACCTCACCGCCTACCCGTGCCCGTCCACGCTGGCCCAGTCGTACGAGCGGCTATGGGTCGGATACGGGTGCGGCCCAGCCGGGGAAGGAGGCGTCGTCGCCCTGGAGACGTGGAGGCCGACACCCGCCCTCGTCCCTGTCGGGTCCGGCGCGACGCAGCCTCCGCTGATGGCCGTCGCCGGAAGCACCCTGGTGGCGGGAGAGCCGGGCGCCACCTCGATCAGCGTGTATGACGTCAGCACCGCTCAGGCCACCCCGCGCGGTGAGATCCGCGCCGACACGTCCCTGCGGGACCTCGCCCTCGCCGACTACGGGGCAGCGGCACTGACGGCGCTGGCCGACACCCACCGGTTCGACGCCTGGGACACGACGACCAACGCCAAGACACGCGCCTACGACAGCGGCGAACCGAGCGAGGACGGCCTCCCCACCGCCGTCGCGGCCAGCCCGAACGACGACTACGTCGTGGGCGGCTGGAACTCCCCCGCGGGCGACGCGGCGGAGCTCGTGGTGTACGACCCCGCCACGGCGGAGGTGATCTACTCGGCCAGCCACCAGGGGAAGACGCTGGTGCCAGGCAGCATCGCCTTCTACGGCGTACTCACCTACGCGGTGCTGAAGGAGCCCGGCACCGGGCGGATGCACCTGTGGCGGCTACCGCCTTCGCCGTACCACCCCTCCACCCTGACCATGACACCTCCCGTCGAGGCGACGGCGCTCAAACAGCTGACCTTCACCGGGCGGCTCACGCTGAGCACCGGCGCGCCGCCCGGCGTGCAGAACCTTGAGCTGTACCGCTGGCTCCCCGACGGCACCTCCCGGCCCTTCCAGGAGATCACCACGGCGGCCGACGGAACGTACCAATTCACCGACGCCCCGCCGTCCACGGGAGCGTTCAAGTATCAGGTGTACTGGCCGGGCAACTCATGGTTCCGAGGTAGCGGCTCCTCGGTGACCGTCACGATGGCCAAGTATCGGCCGACCCTTACCATGACCGGACCGGCGACCGGCAACTTCGGCGAGCGACTCGCATTCAACGGCACCTTCGGCGCCGACGGCATCACCTTCCCGCAGACGATTGTCACCGTCTCGCGCAAGATCGTCAGCCCGGACGGCACCGTCACCTCAACGGGCCTGGTCAAGTTGATGCCCGCCGCCGACGGCTCGTTCAGCTTCTCCGATACGCCGACCACCGCCGGCGAACACACGTACGTCGTCAAGTTGTTCGGCAACTCGACCATCGAACCGGCGAGCACCACCCACGTGGTCACCGTCCCCCAGCCGCCCGCGTAGCATCCCGGCGCGGTGGGTGACGGCGACCCGACTCGCCGTCACCCACACGCGCACTGGACCACTGGCTGCTGCCCCGCGGCCACGTCGAGCCCGGCCACACCACGCTGTACGGCGCTGCGCTCCCGCCTGGTTATGTCGCCTGGAACCAGCACCGAATGTCGAGGAGTGGTGCCGTCTCCGGATCGGCGTCAGAGGCGGTGTTGGTGAGTTTGAGCACCACCACACCGTCCGTCTCGCCAAGCGGGAGCCCGAATCGCCGTCAACAAGGAGCGGGTGAACGTGGCGCGCCCCCAGCGAAACGAGGACGTACGACGGTGACCGGTGACGAGGGACGGCCATCCTCGACTGCGAGGAAGGCATAGGAAGGCAGCCGTGGTAGCCCTCTGCTCCCGAAGCTGGCCCAACCCCAAAGTAGCTGTGTGAGTGATCACGATTGCGGGTTCGTGATCGTCACAGGTGGTGACTCGATCTGGTTGGCCGGGGTTTCTGCTTGATCGTGTTGGTGTCGGATGACTGGGAGCGGTCGTCGACGAGGCCGCATCATCGAGCGTGCCTTCTACGAGCTGTGCGTGATCGTGTCGTTGAAGGACGCGATGCTCGCTGGTCGGCCGAGGTGACGGTCTTGTCCTGGGCTGCACGACGACCATGAACCTACACAGCGGGACAGGTTCGCTCGCCGGGGTCTGATTCCAGCAGCGCATCGAGCTTACGTACGGCCCCGGCTACATCAGCGTGCACCGGCCAGGCTTGGCTGAACCCCATGAGGTCCAGGATCCGGGCAACCGGCCCGACGGCCCCCGCGATCTGGAGTGGAAGAGCCCGGTCGTGGGCGCGCCGGTGGGAGAGCACCAGAGCGCGCAGCCCGCTGGCATCACAGAACCTCACCTCGGCCAGGTCGATGACGAGGCCACCGGTCGCGGTGGTGATGGCCATGGCGATCCGGTCGCGTAACCGGTCGCTGTTGGTGATGTCGATCTCGCCCCTCAGACTGACCAGACGGTAACGGCCGAATTCGGACACTGTGATGTCGAGCTCGGTCACACCACTGTCTCCGTCGCGATGGTCTCAAGGATCGGCGAAGCGCTCGGTGCCAGGGTGATGGCCTCAAGGCTGGAGAACACCCCCAGATGCGAGATCAGCCCCAACTGTTCGAGCGTGCGGTACGGTCTCGCGCCCTGCGGAACCACGGCGCTCATCGTGGCCCGCTGGGATTGGACCGCGAAGCGGACCCTGGTCAGAAGGTTCGCCCCGGCGGCGTCCAGAGAGGCCACGTCGGTCAAGTCGAGGACGAGGTGGGTGGTCCCGTCGCGGCAGGAGGCGATGAGATCGTGCATGATGTAGGCCTCGGCCTCTTCGAGGGCGCCTGCGGCGAGGTCCCCGGACATGCTGATGACCATGCAGCCTTGGTGCGGGTGGCTTGAAAGTGCGAGCACGTCGACCTCTCTGAAGAGTGAGAGCGAGGCCAACCGGCCGCGCCCCGCAGCACCCCAAAGGGTACTTGTCGCGCGACAACTATTGCTACTCGGAGAACGCCCTATCCTTGTCGCGTGGCAACTATTTTTGGCTGGCCGCGGCGAATGCGGCCAGGCCTCTGGTGAGCTGGTCCCGCTCGGTAGCCGTCATCTTGTCCATGACCTGCTGCAGGTCGAGCCGCCTTTGCCTGATCAGGTCGCGGATCAGCTGGTCGCCCGCGGCGGTGGCTCGCAACGCGACCCGTCTGCGGTCGTTGTCGTCCGCTGACCTGGTCAGCAAGCCGGCCGCGACGAGGCGGTCGCACAGTCTGCTCGCCGAGGAGGAGGTCGAGCCGATCTGTTCGGCCAGGTCGCGCAGGCTGATATCGGGCCGGGACGCGATGGTCTCCAAGGTGTGGAGCTGCGATGGAGGCACGTGGCCTGCGACTTTGTCCTGGGATCGGCACCATACGCCGATGAAGGCGCAGCCTGCGTCTTCGAGACGGAGGTCGGTGGTCAGGGATGCGGCCGGGTCGTGGAAAGCGTGGGGCACCAGTGCTCATCCTGGGGTCTGTGCGGTCACCTGTACCCGTCAGGTCCCCCAGGCTGGGAGATCTATCCCGATCAAGGTGCGCGATTTTTCGCGGATTTCAGGCGAGCATCGAGCGGTCCTCGGCGGCGCTGCCGCGGTGCCGAACGGTCTGGGCGAAGGCGGCCAGGCCGGTCAGCAGCGTGTCGCGGTCGGCCGGGTCCATTACGGCCAGGACGTCAGCGAGCGCACGGCGCCTGACCTCGCGCAGGCCATCCAGCAGCTGTTGGCCCTGCTGGGTCAGACGCAACCGGATCTCGCGCCGGTTGGACGCAGGGACGCGCTCCAGCAGGTCGGTCGACTCGAGCCGACCGCACAGCCTGCTCGCCGACGACAGCAGCGCGTCCAGCTCTTCGGCCACCCGGCTGACGTTGACCTCTCTCTCGCGCTCCACCAGGAACAACACCCGCAGCTGGGTTGTGGGAACGGGGCTGTTCAGATGATGGGCCGCCCACACCGTGGCCAGCACACCCGCGGGCTCGTCCATGATCGCTGCCAGCTGCGCCACGTCGTGGGCATCGCCGGGAGATGGGCGGAGCGGGCGCGCGGCGGTCATGCTTTCTACTGTTACACACCTCCACCGGTCCCGAGCACGTCACGAAGAACCCTGCGGTACCCGCAGCCCTACCCGAAGGCGACCCGATGATCAATGAACGGCTGATGCGGCTGGAGGTCGCCTTGTGGCAGGCCCGGCCGCACGCGGTCGCCGACACCGCGGTACAAGCGATCATCTCCGGGTTCGGAGCCGACGGCGCGGAGATCTACCTGGTGGACTACCAGCTGGCCTATCTCGTCTCCACAGCCGCCGGACGCGAACCGCTGCGGATCGAGCAAACCCTGGCCGGACGGGCCTTCGCCGCTCAATCGACCATCGCCGAGGACGACGGCCGCCGCCTGCACCTGCCACTCACCGTCTACGGCGATCGCCTGGGCGTCCTGACCGTCACGCTGGCCACCCCGCTCGGCCCCGAAGGCCAGGACGGTCTCGAAGCAGCCGCCACGATCCTGGCCCGCACCCTGGCGGTCGCCGACGCCCGCACCGACACCTTCCGCCGCATCCGCCGCCGCAACCGGCTCACCCTCGCCGCGGAGATCCAGTGGGAGCTGCTGCCCGGCCGGTCCTGCGTCAGCGACGAGTTCGAGCTCGCCGGCCAGCTGGAGCCCGCCTACGCCGTGTGGGGCGACAACTTCGACTGGGCCGCCGCCCCCGACCACCTTTTGGTCTCGGTCACCAACGGCATGGGCCAGGGCATCGACGCCGCCCTGCTCACCCAGCTCACCATCGGCGCCCTGCGCAACGCCCGCCGCTCCGGCTCCGGACTCACCGAACAAGCCGCCCTGGCCAGCCAAGCCGTCTACGCCCAGCACGCCGGCGACCAGTACGTCGGCACCCTGCTGCTGCGCTTCGATCTCAACACCGGCCGCGTGCAGGCCATCGACGCCGGATCCCCCCTGCTCTACCGACTCCGCGGCGCCACGGTGACCCCCATCACCCTGGATTCCCAGCTGCCTCTGGGCATGTTCAACGACACCGAATACGTCACCGAGGAATTCACGCTGGAGCCGGCAGACCGGCTGTTCATCGTCAGCGACGGCGTCAGCGACTCCCTGGCACCCAACGGCATCACCTACGGCGCCACCGCCCTGACCGCGGCCTTCAAAGCCACCCGCATGCAAAACCCGCCCGAGGTCGTCCGCACCCTCATGCGCGAGATGATCGCCTACATCGACGACGCCCAACCCACCGACGACGCTGTCATCGTCTGCCTCGACTGGCACGGCCGCCAAACCCTGCACCACAGCGACAGCTCATGAAACTCGCAGGCCGCCTCGTTACAGGTCAAAGGGACCGTGCGGACACATCCTCATGTCTCGTTGGTCGTGGCCAGCCCGTCACACTTTGGGGCTAGGGTCTGTTTCGGGAGCGGAGGGGCGTGGTGCTTGTTCTCAGGCCCTATCGTGCCTCGCAACCCCCGACGACCTCACTGCTGTGGGGACCTCCGTCCCGTCAGCGGGCCGGTGGAATGGCATCCGAGAGTCCGCCGGACTGATCTCCGGTTCGGACCGATCGGCGTTCCCAGGCCAGGGCCACGCACACCCCGACCGCATAGGCGACCAGGTCCCATGGGTCGGGGAACGCGCCGACCAGGACGCCGCCGAAGCCCGGCGGCGTCATGCCGACTATTTGGTACAACTCGACGGCGGCGGCGATCGCAGCCGTGGCCAGGGCACGGCGGGCGGCGGTGGTGCGCCACAGCAGCCCCAGGACCGCGTAGACCAGCATGGTGGCACCGACATCACTCACGTAACCGCGGATGAACGGTTGTCCCGGCCCCCGGTAGAAGAGGGTGAATGCGCCGACGGCGAGGGCAACACCACCCAGAAGGATCATGGCGCGGCGCATGAGATCGACATCTTCTCCGAGCTCTACGATCAGGACGAACCCGATCATAGAGCCCGGCCCTCAGAACCTGTTTGAGATCCCATGACTGATCGGTTCATCTGCGTGGTGACCGGTTCTGCTCTGATGCTTGCAGCCGGCATCCTGTTCTCGCCGAGGAGATCGCCAAGGTCTTGGGCAGAGCCCCGCGCGGATGATGGGTCGGCTCCCGTCGTCTGGGTGGCCAGGTTGGACGGCGGACCGTAGTAGAGCGCGCGCACCCGGTAGCTCGCGCGCTTCTCCTCGGGCAGTGTGACGATGCCGAAGGCGTTCACGTCCGGGTCCAGGAGCGCCAGCACCCGCTCGCCGCTCTCCAGCAGGTAGCCCTCCTCGTCGGAGGCGTGGTCGGTCCAGGTGAACCGGATCCCGTTGGCGTGCACGATCGTGGCGCGCAGCCCGCCGGGCGTGCCACGGGGGCCGGTGGTGACCGGGCCGGTGCGGATCACCTGCGGGTCCGCCCAGGCGTGGTCGGCGCCGGGGTCCAGCTCGCCGGGCGGCAGGCTGACTTCGACCGCGTTCGACGTGGGCCCGCCGTACGGCCGGAGCCGGTAGTGGAAGCGGGTGTGCGGGATCAGCTCTTGGTGCTCGTACGAGGTCTGCCCCGGCGGCGCGAACGCCAGAATCGTCCATGGCCCCGCGGGGTCGGTGGCGAACTCCACCACGTGGCCGGTGTCGCCGGCCTGCCAGGTGAGCGTGATGTCGGTGGGGCCGGCCAGCCGGGCCTGGAGCCGCGGCGTCCCGGTGATCTCCGGTACGGCGGAGCAGCCCGCCAGCGCCAGCACGCAGATCACCAGGAGCCGGGTTCTCATCATCTGCGCCAGAATCCGATGTTGCTCCACTGGACGGTGATCTGCCCCTGGCCGCTGGCGGTCCGGTAGGCGCCGAACTTGTCGTAGAAGCTGCCGCTTGGGCTGGACACGGTGTGCTTGCGCGAGCCGTTGATGTAGGTCCGGTGCTCGCCGCCCACCACGTGCACGGTGTTGACGCGGACGGTGGTGCCTACGGTCGCGCCGGTGGCGATGGTGGTGCCACCGTGCACGGCGTACAGGCGCCCGCCCTTCTCCACAGCGAGCATGAAGAACGGCCCGGTGGTCTGGAAGGTCTGCTTCAGGCTGATCCTGGTGCCCGACATGCTGCTGATGCGGAAGTAGCCCTCGAACTGTCGGGTGCCGCTGGAGTAGGTGGCGTAGCGGCGTTCGGCGCGCTGGTCGCCGGAGGCGTCGCTGCAGGTGAGCTTGAAGGTCAGCCCGCTGATGTCGCCACAGCCGCGTTCCTGCTCGGTGTAGGTGGGCGAGTAGGAGGTCCAGGATCCGCTCTCGACGGGTCCGGCCATGGCCGGTGCCGGTAAGGCCGCGAGCAGGGCCGCCGCGGCCGGGAGGATGAGTAGTCGCATGATCGCCGATCCCTCTCTAGAGGCGCTGCCACAACGCGGGAGTGGTGGGCGGTTCCCAGCCGGTCTGAGCCGTGTGCGCCTGGAGGCAGCGGTAGGTGACGCCGTTGTAGGTGACGGTGGCGCCGACCGCGTAGGCCGTACCGGGCTGCCAGGAGGTGGTGCCGGTCTGCGTGGGTGTGGGTGTGGGCGTTGGCGTGGGAGTGGACGACGGCGAAGGGGTGGAGGTGGGGGTGGGCGTCGGGCTGGGCGTGGTGGTGGTGCCGGTCTGCTGGTAGGCCTTCATGTTGCGCAGCAGCAGGTAGGTGTCCTGAAGCGAGCCGGAGGTGTCGCCGAGGGAGCGGTAGATGCCCCACTTGGGTCTGACCCGGTCGGCCAGGAACGTGTCCACGCCGGTCCTGGTGGCGTCCACGACGGTGCTTCCCGCGCTCTTGACCACCCAGCGGACCGAGCCCGCGGTGCCGTCGCCGATCTTGATCTCGTACTCGATGTCGATCCACTTGTTGTGCAGGGGCTCCAGGTTGGTCCGGCCGACCAGGACGTCACCCGCGATGACCTTGTGCTCGATGGTCTGCACGCCGTTGACGCGGCGCAGCGAGGTGACGGTGATGGGTGAGGTGCCGCTGCCCGGCTGCTTGGTCTGGAAGATGTGGGTGAAGCTCGTGGTGGCCTTGAGCGAACTCGGGATGTACATGGAGTAGGTGACCCGCCAGGTCTGGCCGAGCTTCCACTGCAGGTAGGACGTGGAGGAGGTGCGGTTGCCTGTGACCTCGTGCCGCTGCCGGTCGGTGGAGGTGTCGCGGTCGACCATGTGCATGTCGAAGCGGTAGGAGTCGCCCGACACCTTGATGTGCGGGCCGAAGCTGGTGTGCGAGTCGGCGCGGTCGTCCTCGAGGGTCTCGAACGCGCCGAGACCGACGCCGGCGGGGGTGGGGCTCCAGCGCAGCGTCCACACGGGCGCGGCCTGGGCGGGCACGGCCATCGTCACCGCGAGGACCGCGGCGGCGCAGGCGAGTAATCCGGATTTCGTCACGGAAGGCTCCAGGAGTTGGGGGGTGGCCTCCCATGCTGCACGCCGCCAGTTCGTTAGTAAAGGTTCCTATCGATCTAATTTTTTCTTCCGTCAACTATTGTGCGGCCGCAGCCTCGCCTCTATCCTCCTCCATAATTAGGAAAGCTTACTAACGATTGGAGCAGGAGCGATGCGCCGCATCACCCCCCTCGTCGCGCTCGCTGCGTTATGCGCCCTCGGCACAGCGCCGACGCCCGCATTCGCGCAAGCCGTACAGCACTCGGTGGTGGCCTACCCGGCCTGGAGCGCCGGGACCTACTACGCCGTCGGCGCACGAGTCACCTACGGCGGGATCGACTACGAGTGCCTGCAGGCGCACACCGCGCTGGCCGGCTGGGAGCCGTCAGCCGTCCCCGCCCTGTGGAAGGCCGTCGGAAGCGGGGGCGGAGGGGGCGGCGACACGACCGCACCGAGCGTCCCCGGCAGCCTGCGGGCGACCGCCACCACCTCCAGCAGCGTCTCGCTGGCCTGGAACGCCGCCACCGACAACGTCGGGGTGACTGGCTACAACGTCTACCGCGGCACCTCACTGGTGACGACGGTGTCCGGCACCACCCACACCGACTCGGGGCTGAGCGCGAGCACGAGTTACACCTACACCGTCCGGGCCCGTGACGCCGCGGGCAACCTGTCGGCGGCCAGCGCCGCCGTAACAGCGACCACCTCCTCCGGAGGCACCACGCCCACCGGCACCCCCGTCCAGGCCAACGGCCAACTGCGGGTCTGCGGGGTACGGCTGTGCAACAAGAACGGCAAGCAGATCCAGCTGCGGGGCATGAGCACGCACGGCCTGCAGTGGTACCCGCAGTGCGTCACCGACGGCTCGCTCAACGCCCTGGCCAATGACTGGAAGGCCGACGTCGTCCGCCTGTCGATGTACATCCAGGAGGGCGGCTACGAGACCAACCCCCGCCTGTTCACCGACCGCATGCACAACCTGATCGACAAGGCCGTGGCACGCGGCCTGTATGTCATCGTCGACTGGCACATGCTCACCCCGGGCGACCCGAACTACAACCTGTCGCGAGCCAAGACCTTCTTCACCGAGATCGCCCAGCGGCACGGCACCAAGCCCAACGTGCTCTACGAGATCGCCAACGAGCCCAGCGGCGTCAGCTGGTCGACCATCCGCAGCTACGCCAACCAGCTCATTCCGGTCATCCGCGCCCAGGACCCCGACAACATCATCCTCGTCGGCACCCGCGCCTGGTCCTCGCTCGGCGTCTCAGAAGGCGGCAGCGAGACCGAGGTCGTCAACAACCCGGTCAGCGGCACGAACGTGATGTACACCTTCCACTTCTACGCCGCCTCGCACGGCTCCACCTATCTCAACACCCTCTCCAGGGCCGCCGACCGCATCCCGATGTTCGTCACCGAGTTCGGCACCCAGAACGCCGCCGGCGAGGGCGCCAACGACTTCACCCAGTCGCAGGCCTACCTCAACCTGATGGCCCAGAAGAAGATCAGCTGGGTGAACTGGAACTTCTCCGACGACAACCGCTCCGGCGCCGTCTTCAAGACCGGCACCTGCAACGCGGGCGGACCGTGGACCGGAACGGCGCCGTTGAAGGAGGCCGGAATCTGGATCCGCGACCGGGTCAGGACCGCGGACGACTTCTGACCCCCGTGAGCGGCCGGAGGGCATGATCCAGGACCCGGGACCTCGTCACGGACCGTGGCGGGCGCCGCGGCCACCGAGCCCCGAGAGCACCGGATCGGCCCTCCACCCGGCTCAGCCGTACGGCGGGCCGGCGTGAACTCTGTCACGGAGCTCCCGCCGGCCCGCACCGCTGCCTGTCATCGTCAGCCGAGCAGGAACCCGCGCGCCTGCTCGGCGACCGGCTCGGGAGCCATCCAGAAAGCGGAGTGATCCTGGCCGTCGAGCGTCAGCACGGTGACGTTCGGCAGGATCGCGGCCAGCGCCTCGGCCCCGGCGCGCATGAAGTCCTCGCTGTCGCCGCCGACGGCCACCGCGATCGGCGCCTTGATCGACCAGCGGTCGGCGGGCAGCGGCTTGCCGTCCTGCAGACCTCGCATGATCTGACCGTCGTAGGCGTAGGTGTGGGCGTACGCGGCCATGGCATCCCAGGAGGGGTCCTGCTTCATCGCCGGGATGTACTCGGCCGGGACCCCGATCATCTCGGTCATGAAGTATTCGACCGCTTCGCTGCGTTTTCCGGCCGCGACCAGGGCTCGCTGGTGTTCGACGTAGCCGGCGGGCGCCGGCGGCCTGGAGTCGTCGACGATGAACGCCGGCTCGTACAGATAGAGCCCGGTGACCTTCTCCCCTAGCGCGCTCGCCGCGTCCAGGGTCAGCCCGCACCCTCCGGATCCGCTGGTCAGCGCCGCGGATCCGCCCGCGACCTCGATGAGCGCGGCGATGTCGTCGATCTCGCGCGCCGGATCGTAGGGTTGCGGATCACCGCTGGCCCCGCGACCGCGCCGATCGAAGCTGATCACGGTGAAGTCCTTCGACAGCGCCGCGGCCACGCCCGCGACGCCGGTGTGGTCCTCGGCGACGTTGCTGACCACGATGATGGCCGGGCCTGACCCACTCTTCTCGTAGGCGATCGTGGTGCCGTCGGCGGAGGTGACGGTGGAAAGCTCAGACATGATCGTTTCTCCTTCATGGTTGGAGGGGCCGTCCAGCAGCCCGCCGAGCCGGTCGAGGGCTTCGGCGTAGCCGTCGGCCATCTGAAGGTCGACGGCCCGCTGCAGGGCCTTGCTGTCGGGAAAGCTCGCGGCGACGGAGACGAGGCAGCCGTCGCCGGCGGTGGTGAAGGTGACCGAGGTCGGGAAGGCGTCCGTGCCGTCGGGCTGCCAGGCCGCGTCGGCGAACACGTCGTCGTAGGCGAGCTCGCGACGATCGACGACGGTGGTGTAGGTGGCGATGGTGCGCACCGGCGCGGCCGAGCCGTCCATCGGCGCGATCTCGAAGCGCCAGCGTCCTCCCGGCCGCACGTCCATTTCGTGCACGGTCGCGGTCCACCCTTGCGGCCCCCACCATCGAGTGATCGCCTCGGCGTCGGTCCAGGCCCACCACACCCGCTCGACCCCGGCCGCGTACGTGCGGCTGATGCGGAGGGTGTTGGCCGACCTGTCGACCACGATCCCGTCGGCGGCGTCTGGGGACATCTTCAAGCTCCTCGTCGATCGTCGGTGTCGTCGGTGTCGTCAAGAAAAGTGCCGAGGCGATCCATGCGCTCCGACCACAGGACGGCGAATCCCTGGACCCAGTCGCTCAGCTCACGCATCGCGCCCGGGTGCAGCCGATAGATGCGCTGCTGGGCCCGCTTGGTGACCTCGACGACGCCCGCCTCGGACAGCAGCCGCAGATGCCGGGACACCTGCGGCTGGCCCAGGCCCAGCGCCTCGACGATGTCACCCACCGAGTGCGGGCCCTCCCTGAGCAACTCGACGATCCGGAACCGGTTGGGCTCCGAGATCGCCGTCATTCGCAGTTGCACGCTGTTGACCACACATCGAATATACATGGCGCTGTATATACGCGCAAGAACATGTACAGAGCTGAGGCAGCCCGTCAGCTGGCAGAGGCGGCGCGACGGCGGCGATTGTTCGGTGACCGGCAGCCGTTCGCGCGAGCAGCCGCAGGAGCGCGTCATCCTCCGGCATCCTCGACCGGTGCGAGCTGGAGTGCCGGGCCCGCCCCTCGGTCTAGCGTCATCGTCAGCGTCTACCTACCGGGACCCGCCCCGGCAGGCCGGGGCCGCCGGGGTGGTCATCTGGGGCGGCGACCACGCCACCACCCGGTTCACAGCGTGCGAAGGAAGGCGAGTCCCTCCACCGCCAGCGCATCCTGACTGGGCGCGAGCGGCCGCCAGATGGAGGCCGCGGTGGCGATCGTCTGGTTGTGGGCGGTGAACGACTCGATGACCAGCGGCCCCCGATAGCCGGCGGCGTCGAGCGCGGCGGTGAAGTCCGGCCAGGCGAAGCGGTCCTGGCCGGGTGCGCCCCGGTCGGTCCCGCACACCTGAACGTGTGCGATCCGGTCCGCGGCCAGCCGTACGGCTGCCGCGGGATCCTTCTCCTCGATGTTGAGGTGGTAGGTGTCGAGCGTCAGCCCGGCCTCCTCGGGAAGCGCCTCCAGCGCCTGCTCCACGGTGTTGATCAGGCTCGTCTCGTAGCGGTTGAGCGGCTCGACGGCCAGCCGTACCCCGTGCTCTGCCGCGTGGGCGAGCACGGGCTTGAGGTTTTCGCGCAGCTCCGCGTAGGCGCGCAAGCGCTCTTGCGCCGACATGCGCCAGGTACGGCCGACGGAGGTGTAGGCCGGTCCCCCGATGACCGGCGATCCCACCGTCGCGGCCACGTCCACGCAGTGCCGCAGGTAGTCCTGCGTCTCGGCCACCGTGTCCGCCGCGACCAGCTCGCGGCCCGGCGGCATGACCAGCACCACCGAGGCCGCGAGCCCGTGCTCGTCCAGGAGGTCCCTGGCACGGACGGGGTCCCAGTCGCCGGGCTGCTCGACGGGCAGCTCGATGACGTCGAATCCCCATCCCGCGATCTGCGGCGCCAGCCGTGCCAGGTCGTCGTCCGTGAGGGGCGAGACCCAGACCCAGGTGTTGACGCCGAGCTTTCTCATCCCTTGCCGCCCCAGTTCGCCGGGAAGCCGGGCAGGGTCTCGCAGCCGCACAGGGCGTAGTGCAGGGGCGGCATGTTCGGCTTGAGGTACTGGTCGAGGTTCTCCGCAGTGATCTTGGGCTGCGGCAGCTTCCAGGTCTTCGGCACCTCCTCGCCCTTGAGGATCTTCAGGGCGGCGATGACCGGGGTGCGCCACTGGTAGGTCGGGTAGGTCGGGGCGACGGCGGTGAGGTTGTTGTCCTTCCACTTCTGCAGGAAGTCCTGCTGGTCCTCGCCGACGATCGGCGGCACGGGCAGGCCCGCGTCCTCGAAGGCCTCGATCGCGGCGACCGCCGTGGCGCCCGCGTCCATCCAGACTCCGTCGATCTTGCCGTGGCGCTGCACGTAGTCGCTGACGATGTTCTTGGTCTTGGCCGCGTCACCGTCGGTGAACTCCACGCCGACGACCTCGAGCTGCGACTTGTCGAAGGTGACCTTCGCCGCCGACCAGCGCGTCTCCAGCACGTCCACGCCGGGCAGGATGCGCAGCGCGAGGATCTTGCCGCCGGCCGGCACCTTCTCCACCAGGAACTCGGCACCGTCGGCGCCGAAGGCGTAGCCGCCGATGGGGTTGATGAAGGTGACCGGGCAGTCGGTCTCCACGCCGCGGTCGAAGACGATGACCGGCACCTTCTGGCAGGCCGCCTCGACGGCCGGGGTGAGGGTGGCGGTGGTGTTGGGCGAGACGATCAGCGCGTCGCAGCCCTTGCCGGTCAGCTCGGCGATGTCGGAGATCTGCTTGTCGTCCTTGCCCTCGGCGTCCAGGGCGGTGAACTTGGTGATCTCCTTGTGCAGGCTCACCTCGGCCTGCATGTTCTTCCAGCCGACCTGCCGCCACGGGTTGTTGACCGCGGCGTTGGAGAAGCACAGGTGCACGTCGCCGGACTTCTTGTAGCCGGCCGTGTCGGTCATCTGCGGGTCGATGGCCTGCTCCCACGGCTTGTCCGCCGGACCCTGCGCCTGCTTGGTGCGCATCGCGAGTTGCGCGTCGTAGTCGGCCTGGACGAAGAACTTCGACTGCTCGCCCGTTCCGGCGGCCGGGGACTCGGTGGCCGAGGCCTGCGGCGCGGTCGCGCCCTGGCTCGCGGTCACGGTGGCGGTGGGTTTGTCGCTGGCGCAGCCTGCCGCGAGCAGCGCGACCGCGACGACCGCTAAAGACGTGCTACGACGCATGTGCGTCTCCTTTTCGGGGGGTTGGCGTAAGGCGGGGAAGCTGTACGGCTCCCGCGGCCACGGCCGCGATGATGATGACGCCCTGCAGGGTGTACTCCAGCGCTCCGGAGATCCCGTAGAGGTTGAGCAGGGTGAACATGGCTTCCAGGGTGAACGCGCCGCCCATCGCGGCGACGACGGAGCCCCGGCCGCCACCGAGGGCGACGCCGCCCAGGACGACGGCGGTGATCGCGGAGAACTCCAGTCCCTGGCCGACCTGCGCCGAGACGCCGGCGAATCCGCCGAGCATGATGCCCGCGACCGCCGCGGCCAGGCCGGAGATGACGAAGGCGAGGATCCTGGTCCGGGTGACCCTCACGCCGGACAGGGCGGCGGCCCGTTCGTTGTCGCCGGTGGCTATGAGGGTCCTGCCGTAGGTCGCCCGGGTGAGCAGCACCGCCGCCACGCCGACCACGACCATGATCGCCACCGCGTACAGGGTGTCGCGGCCGAAGATCCGGAACGTCTGCGACAGCGCGCCGCGTGGCGCGCCGCCCGTCCACAGGAAGACCGCGCCGGACAGGATCAGCATCATGCCCAGCGTGGTGATGAACGAGGGCACTCGCAGCAGGGTCGTCACCACGCCGTTGACCAGCCCGACCAGCAGTCCGAGCGCCAGCAGCAGCGCGAGCACCGGCCAGGTGGCCGCCTCGTTCCCGTCGATGAGGCGGGCGGCGACGACAACCTCGACGGTCACCAGCGAGCCGACCGAAAGGTCGAACTCGCCGGAGACGATCACGAAGTACTGCCCGGCCGCCAGGATCACCAGGGGCGCGGCCCTCTTGACGAACGCCAGGAAGCCGGCCGGTTCGAGGATGAACGGGTTCGCCAGCGCGATCGCCGCCAGCAGGAGGACCAGCACCACGAAGATGGCGTATTTCATGACTTGCGCCTCCTGACGTAGACCGCCACCGCCGCCACGATGACCACACCGCGGACCACGTCCTTGAAGAAGGAGTTGACCTCCAGCAGGTTGAACAGGCTGTCCAGGACCGCCAGCAGCAGCACGCCGCCCACCGTCCCCGCCACCCCGCCGCGCCCACCGGCCAGGGCCGTACCGCCCAGCACGACCGCCGCGATCGACTCCAGGTCGTAGCCGCCGTCGGTGCCGACGGTCGGCGCCCCCGCGCCCAGCCGGCTGGCCAGCAGCAGGCCCGCGATGCCCGCGCACAACGAGCAGAGCACGTGCGTGATGATCACCACGCGGTCGGTGCGCACCCCCGACAGCCGGGCCACCTCGACGTCGCCGCCGACGGCGTAGATACGGTAGCCGGTGCGTGTCCTGGTCAGGATGAACCAGACGGCCAGCGCGACCCCGGCCCAGAGCAGCGCCGAGACGGGGATCGGGCCGATCCGGTCGTAGCCGAGGCGCTGGAAGGAGTCGGGCACTCGTCCGGCGGGGCCGTCGTACAGGTGGTCGAGCACGCCCTTGATGACGAGCGTCATGCCGAGGGTGGCGATGAAGGCGTGCACCTTGAACTTCGTGATCACCGCGCCGTTGACCAGCCCCACCAGAACGCTCACCGCCAGGGCGCCGGCCACGCCGCCGGCCACGTTCCCGCTCTCCATCATCTCGGCGGCCACCAGCGAGGTGAGGCTGATCAGGACCGCCACCGACAGGTCGAGCGAGCCGGCCAGGATCGCCAGGGTCTGGCCGATGGCCACGATGCCCAGAGCCGCCGAGCGTTGCTGGATGCCGACGACCGTCTCCATCGACATGAACTCCGCGCCGCCGACGATCGCGCCGAGGACGAGCACGGCCAGCAGGGCCAGGAAGACGACCTGCGCGGGGCCCATTCTCAGGGACAGGCTGCCCAGCACCCTCTCGCTCACGCCGCCGCCTCGTCCGCCGCGGCCAGGTGCATGATGGTCTCCTCCGAGGATCCCGGCGGCAGCTCTCCGGCCAGGCGTCCCTCACGGAGGACCAGGATCCGGTCGCTCATGCCGATCAGCTCGGGCAGTTCCGAGGAGATCATGAGCACCGCCATGCCTTCCCTGGCCAGCTCGCGGATCAGCTCGTGGATGGCCGCCTTGGCGCCCACGTCCACGCCGCGGGTGGGCTCGTCGAAGACGAGGACCCTGGGCGCGACCGTCATCCACTTGGCGAGGACCACCTTCTGCTGGTTGCCGCCCGACAGGTAGCGGACCTCGCGCTCGGGGTCGGGTGGCGCGAGCCGTACTCTGCTCAGCAGTTCGCGCACGCGCGCTGCCGTACCGCGTCCCATGGCACGGGAGACCAGCAGGGCGTTGTCGCCGACCGACTGGCGTAACGCGAGCCCTTCGGCCTTGCGGTCCTCGGTGACCAGCCCGATGCCCGCCGCGATGGCCTGGCGCACGGAACGGGGGCGCAGCGGTGTCATGGTGCCGTGGGTGAACGGCTCGGCGCCGAAGACGGCCTTGGCCAGCTCGGTACGGCCGGAGCCCTGCAGCCCGGCCAGCCCGGTGATCTCCCCGGCGCGCAGGTCGAGGTCGATGTCATGGAGCGTGGCGTTGCCGGCGCCGCGGATGCTGATCACGACCTCGCCCTTCTCCTCCGGCGCGGCCCTGGGCGGGTAGTAGTGGCTGAGCTCGCGGCCGACCATGAGACTGACCAGCTCGCTCTGGGTGACGTCCGCGGTGTTTCTGGTGGCCACGAGCGCGCCGTCCTTCAGGACGGTGACCCGCTGCGACAGGTCGAAGATCTCGCGCATGCGGTGGGAGATGTAGAGGATCGCCATGCCGCGCTCGCGTAATCGGCGCACGAGGTCGTAGAGCAGCTCCACCTCGTGCTCGGCCAGTGAGGCCGTCGGCTCGTCCATGACGATGATGCGCGCGTCGACCGACAAGGCCTTGCAGATCTCGACCACCTGCTGCTGGGCGACGCTGAGCCGGCCGACGGCATCGCGTGGGCCGAAGGTGCTCTCCCCCAGCTCCAGCAGGAGCTTCGAGGTCTGGCGCTCCATGGCGGAGCGATCGACCATGCCCCGCCGCGTGGGCTCCCGTCCGAGGAAGACGTTCTCCGCGACGCTGCGCTCGGGCAGCAGGGTGAGCTCCTGGTAGATGATCGCCACCCCGGCTCGCTGGGCGTCGAGCGGATGACCGAAGGTCACCGGGACGCCGTCGATGGAGATCGTGCCGGCTTCGGGGGTGTGCACTCCCGCGAGGATCTTCATGAGGGTCGACTTGCCGGCGCCGTTCTCGCCGACCAGCGCGTGCACCTCGCCTGCCTCGGCGTCAAGGCTTATGTCAGACAGGACACGAACACCGAGGAAGCTCTTGTCAATCTCCCGCATGCTAAGCATGCAAACCTCCTTGGTTACGTCGAATGTCGACATAATCACTGGATGGCCTGGATCGTAAGAGCCACTTATAGCGACGGTCAAGCAAAAGGCATGATAGAAACCTAAACAGTCGGACATGAGGGGGATAGCTGGTGGAAGGCACGGCAGCGCTGCTCGCGATACTCAGGGACGGCCAGGCGCGCACGAAAGCCGACTTGGCCCAGCTCACCGGGCTGGCCAGGTCGACCATCACGCAGCGGCTGGACGTGCTCCTGAACGAGCGCTGGATCGTGCCGCACGAGGAGGCCATCGCCTCCGGCGGCCGCCCGGCCACCGCCTTCTCCTTCAACCAGGCCGCCCGCGTCGTGCTCACCGCCGACCTCGGCGCGACGCACGACCGGCTGGCGGTGACCGACCTCGGCACCACCATCCTCGCCGAACGCATGGCGGACGTGCAGATCGACCGAGGCCCGGAGGCCACGCTCGGCTGGCTCGTCACCAGCTTCCACGAACTGCTCGCCGAAGCCGGCTACACCCTCGACGACGTCTGCGGCGTCGGCGTCGGCCTCCCAGGGCCGGTCGAGCACTCCTCAGGCCGCCCGGTCAACCCGCCGATCATGCCCGGCTGGGACGGCTTCGCCGTACCCGAATGGCTGAGCGAACGGCTCGGCGTGCCGGTCCTGGTCGACAACGACGTCAACATCATGGCCCTCGGAGAGCACTGGGCCGCGCACCCGCAGACCGACCACCTGATCTTCGTCAAGATCGGCACCGGCATCGGCTGCGGCATCATCTCCGACCGGCGCCTGCACCGAGGCTCCCAGGGCGCCGCCGGCGACATCGGCCACATCCAGGTGGCCGGAGGCCAGGACGTGCTGTGCCGCTGCGGCAACACCGGCTGCCTGGAGGCGATCGCCGGCGGCGGCGCCCTGGCCGCCCAGCTCGAGGGCGCCGTGACCACGCGCGACGTGGTCAGCCTCGTGCGCGCCGGCAACCTGCCCGCCATCCGGCTCGTACGGCACGCCGGCCGCGAGATCGGCACCGTGCTCGCGTCGATGGTCAACTTCTTCAACCCGGCGACGATCGTCATCGGCGGCACCCTGGCCGAGGCCGGCGAGCACGTGCTGGCAGGGGTGCGCGAAGTCGTCTACCGGCGCTCCCTGCCGCTGGCCACCGAACATCTGCGGATTCAGTTCAGCGAACTCGGAGGGCGGGCGGGCATGATCGGCGCCGCCGTGATGGTCATCGAACAGGTGCTGGCTTCCGTCGACTGAACCCTCGCTTCTTCGCCGAGCGATCGGACCCACGAGCCGCTCGAGCGGCGAGCCGAGGGATGACTCAGCGTGGCGTGTCAGCACCAGGGATGAACGCGGGACCATGGCCGGGGACGACGATGTCGGCCACCGCCAGGACACGCTCCCGGCCACGATGCAGAGCGTCAAGATCGACGGCGTGCCTGTCTCCTGTGGACGCGGCGTCGTTCCATAGATGGGTGAAGGCGACGACCCCGTCCGGAGTTCCGACGAGGGTGGTGATGTCCTCTTGCGTGTGCCCAGGCGTCCTGATCAGCTTGATCGACGGCGTGAGCTCGTAGCCCTCGGCGTCCCGCCAGGTCCACTCATCACCGAAGTAGATCGCCCAGTGGTCATGGAACCTGGCCTTGGGAAACAGCGCCGCATTCAGCGTGTGATCGGGATGATGATGACTGAAGACGACGTCGGTCACCGACTCGGGCTCCACGCCCATCGCCCGCAGCGGATCGAGAATGAGCGACTGGCTCTTGACCATGCCCGGGTCGGTCACCAAACGCACGTCGCCGTCCTGGACATATCCGACTGTGCTCGCCACGCCGTCGCTGCCGTATCCCTCGTACAAGACCGTGTAGGAAGCTGTCCTGGCGGCCAAGATGTCCTTCATCAGTTGCCTCGCAAGTATTCGGTGGGCATGTATCGCCTTCGGGGGCGGGTCTGGACGTCAGCCAAGTCGACGTCGCCGCCGCAGGTGGAACAGCGGATCTCGTACTCGACCTCAGCGCCGCACTGCCGGTGCACGATGTCCACCGGCCCGGGGCCGATCCATTGATCGCCCCATCGCGTCAGCGAGACGATGACCGGCTTGAGCGATTGGCCCATGTCGGTCAGGAGATACTCCTGGCCCCGGGACTCAAGAGCACTTGCCCGGAAAATCCCGGCCTCGACCAGGGTGTTGAGGCGTTTGGCCAGGATGTTCGGCGCAATGGCCAGGCTGCTCTGGAACTGGGAGTACCGGGTGAAATGCCGGAAGAGCGCGTCGCGCAGAATCAGCAGGCTCCATCGTTCGCCGACCACTTCCAGCGCCCGTGCCGCCGCGCAGTCTTCGCCTTCGTACATCCGTCCCAGCATGCGCCTGCCCGTTTCCTGCAGGATGAAGCACCCGAACTAGCATCACGCTATCAGGCGAGGCCGAGCCGGGGACGCACCCATCGCGCGAGCCTCCTGATCGCCTCGTCGGCGGCCGGGCAACGACCGGCGCCCATGTGCCAGGTGTGCTGCCAGCCTGGATGTACAGCGGGGGCAGGCCGGACAGGTCGGCGTACAGAGCGTTGACGGCCGGGTCCTTCGGGCTGCCGTTCTCGCCCAGGAGGATCTGCGACAGGAACTCCATATTCATCGGTGTCTCGCCACCGAACAGGACGTCCGTCATCCGGTTGGCCGTGCGCGTCTGACCGCCGTTCTCGATGTCGAACCAGGGCGACAGCGGCATCACGGCCGCCGCGACGGGCAGCCCGTTGTCGCGGGCGTTCAGCATCGTCAGCACACCGAGCCCGCCGCCCGCCGCCCGCCGGTGACGGCGATGCGCCCGGCCTCGACGCCCTGATCGAGCAACCAACGGTAGGCAGCGGCGGCGTCATCGAGCTGGGCGGGGTGCTGGTGCTCGGGTGTGAGGCGATAGTCGACGATGAGAGCCCTGGCACTGACGGTGCCGATCGCTCACCAGTCATGGCGAGGTTCGGCGTCCCCGGATCCCGATCACCCAGGTGGCCCAGCTTCCGGCGGAGATCCCCGCCATCACCGCGAGAGTCGCGACGATCCACCGGTAGAGGTCGGCGGCCTCGGTGTACCGGTGGCCTCCTGCGAGGACGATGAGCAGCGATGCCGTGAAGCTGCCCACGGCGACGGCGCAGACCAGCCCGAGCGACACCGCGAGCAGGGTGTGGGGCCAGCGGGAGCGGGGCGGGCGGGGCGCGACGAACCGCAGCCGGTCGGCGATGGCCTCGGCGGGCTCGTCGACCCGCCCGAGGATGCCCTCCGCCTCTACTCCCGAGGCGCTCTCGCTCAGGCACACCCACTGCTGCTCGTGCACGAACAGGATCGCCCGCCCGCCGCCGGGATGCCGGAGCCGGGCGTGGCGCTGCCCCTCGGGGAAGGTCTTCACGCGGTAGCTCACCTGCGGCCAGCGGGTGTCCAGGGCGTCGAGGATCTCCTCGATCCTGGCGTCTTTGAGAGCCATGACGACACACCTTTCCTCGGATCGTTAGAGCTGCTCAGCGCAGGGCCATGATGACGTCGAGTTCCACGGGCATCCCGGCGGGAAGCGAGGCGGCGCCGAAGGCCAGCCGCGCGTGCCGGGCGGGCGCGAAGGCGAGGTCGAACACCCGGGACGCGCCGTCGGCGACCGCGGCGTGGCCGTGGAAGGCGGGCGGGCACGCGATGTGCACCGCCAGCCTCACCACGGCAGCCACCGCTTCCAGGCCGACCTCGGCGTGCGCGACGGCGAGAGCGTTGAGCGCCGCGACCTGCGCGGCGGCGCGGCCCGCGCCGGGGTCCAGGTCCTGGCCCACGAGCCCGGTCGCCACCGGCTCGCCGTCCTGCAGGGGCAGCATGCCGCTGAGGTACAGCAGGCCGCCCGCACGGAACGCGGGCACGTAGGAGCCCAGCGGGCGCGGCGCCTCGGGAAGGCGCAGTCCCGCGTCGCGCAGGCGGTCCAGGGGTTCGTTCATCGTTGCGGCCGTTCTGACGAAGGGTTCACAGGACGCTGTAGACGCGGTAGTTCACGTGCTCCAGCGACAGTTGGTTGACGACCACGGCGACCGTCGAGTTCAGCCACGCGTAACCGGCGGCGCCGGTCTCGAACAGGGGAGCCGACCGGGCGTGCATCTCGTGCGCCGCGATCACCTCGCCCGCCATCAGCCGCCCGACCGCCTCGCCCGGCAGCGCCGCCCGGCCGGTGGAGGTGACGAGCACCGGCTCGCCGTCGTCGGTGCGGATCGTCGCCCTGACGTCCAGGCGGGCGACGCCGTCGGCGCCGAAGGTGACCCAGTCGCCGCCGCCGGGGAGGAACCGTCCACGCAGCCGCGGACCGTCCACGGTGCCGCCGCCGATGACCGCGATGAGGCGGGTGGCGACCGGAGTGGAGACGATCTGCACGTCGCTGAACCTGACGGCGAAGTCGCACAGGTGCTCCAGCTCGACCGCCGTGACGGCCGGATCGGTGTCCAGCAGGTTCACGAGACCTCCCCCGTCGGATTGTCCTGCCCAGCACTAAGACGAGGTGGCGCCGCCGAATGTGACACGTTCACGGGGTGAGAACCACCCTGCCGCGCACGCCGCCGCGTTCGAGCAGCTCGTGAGCCGTACGGCTGCGCGCCAAGGGCAGGGTCCTGGCCACGCGCGGCGTGAGGGCACCCGCGTCGACGAGGGCGGAGAGCTCGGCCAGCCGACGGCCGTCGGCGAACACCTCCTGGACCACCACGCGCGTGCCGCGGATGGGCGGCGGCGCGTAGGGGGCCACCAGGGCGACGAACGTGCCCTGGCCGCGCAGGGCCTGGTGGGCCTGGATGCCGAGCACGGCGGCGTCGATCACGGCGTCGACGCCGCCGGGAACGATCGCGCGCACGGCGGATCCGAGGTCGTCGGCCGAGGTCAGGACGTCGGCGACGCCCAGCGAGAGCACCCGGGCGGCGTCGTCGGGACGGGCGAGCGCCACCGTCCGCAGCCCGGCCAGCGCGGCGAGCTGGACGGCGAAGCCGCCGACGCCGCCTGACGCGCCGGTGACCAGCAGTGTCTGTCCCCGCTCGAGCCCGGTCAGGCGCAGCGCCCGGTCCGCGGTGAGCGCGTTGAGCGGGAGTGCGGCCGCCTCGACCGGCGACACCGAGGTGGGAGCGGGCGCCACGGCCTGCTCGTCGAGCACGACGTGCTCGGCGTGGGAGCCGCCCGCGAAGAGCAGGTCTCGAAGGCCGATCACGGGGTCGCCGGCCCGGAACCGGCGTGCTCCCTGGCCCACCGCGTCGACCGTGCCGGACACGTCCCAGCCGAGGCCGAGGTGCTGCGCGGGGGCTACGAGCCCCGCCTCGGTGAGGCGCCCGGCACGCGCGGAGAGGTCGATCGGGTTGAGCGCCGCTCCGGCGACCCTCACCCGCACCTGGCCGGGTCCGGGCTCCGGCACGGGGGTGTCGATCACTTCGAGGACCTCGGGGCCGCCGAACCGGCGGACGATCACGGAATGCATACGATCGACGCTAGGAAGGCCGGGGTGCGGCGGGAAGGCGGCACCCGGAAGTGCCTACGGTACGCGGGAGAGACGATGCCCACGATGAGCGCCGCCGACCGGCGGGAAGTCCTGAGACGCGAGTACAACGCCAACCTCGCCGAGTGCCCCGGCCACGAGATCCTGGCGACGCTGAGCGACAAGTGGGTGACGCTCGTGCTCAGCGCGCTGGCGGACGGCCCGCTGCGTCACAGCGAGATCGCCCGCATCGTCGCGGGGGCGACGCAGAAGATGCTCACCCAGACGCTCCGCAAGCTCGAACGCGACGGGCTGGTCCAGCGCGCGGTCACGGCCTCGGTGCCGCCGCGCGTCGACTACGAGCTGACGGAGCTCGGGTTCGGCCTGCTCCCGATCCAGCGGGCGATCAAGGCCTGGGCCGAGAGCCACATCGCCGAGGTCCACGCGGCCAGGGCTCGCTACGACAAGGAGTAGCTTCCTTTTTTTGAATTTCCTACTTCAATTTCAGGAAGTAGGATCCCGCCATGACGACCTTCATCCTGATTCACGGCGCATGGCACGGTTCCTGGGCGTGGGACCGCCTCGCGCCGTTCCTCCGAGCCGCCGGTTCCCGAGTGATCGCCCCTGACCTGACCAGCCCCGACGACCGCGGACTCCACGACGACGTGCAGACGGTCGTCTCCGCTCTCGACGCCGTGACGGACGACGACCGGGTGATCCTGGTGGGGCACAGCTACGCGGGCCTGGTCGTACGGCAGGCGGCCGACCTGCGGCCCGACGCTGTGGATCATATCGTCCTGGTCGACGGCTGGGCGGGCGGGGACGGGCAGAGCATGCTCAGCCTGGCGCCCGGCTCCTTCGCCGCGGCCGTGCGCGCCGCCGCCGAGACGCTGGGCGACGGGCGGTTCATCCCCGCCCCGCCTCCCGAGCTGTTCGGGGTGGGCGCCGACGACGCCGCCTGGCTGGCCGTACGCCTGCTCCCGCAACCGCTGCGCACCTTCACCGACGCCACCCGGTTGAGCGGGGCCGTCGACAAGATCCCCGGAACCGCCATCCACTGCCGCCCCGAGACCTACCCCTTCGACCGGTTCGGCCGGGAGGTCGGCTACCGGACGATCCCGCTCGACGGCCCCCACGACGTCATGCTCAGCCACCCCGAGCGGCTCGCGGAGGTACTGCTCCACGTCGCGGCGCCGGAGGAGGAGCGGCCCGCGCTCTAGGTGACGGGTGCCCGGGCGTCACCCGCCGCCCGGAAGATCTCCCGCAGCACCTCCGACACCCTGTCCGTCACCGGCTCCACGTCCTCGCTCTCGCGTGCCACGAGCAGCACCCTGGGCGAGGGCAGGCCCGGCGCCTCGATCGTGGCCAGCCGCCCGTCGCGCACCGCGTCCGCCACCGTGACGCGGGGCACCACGCTGAGCCCGAGCCCGGCCGCGACGCAGGCGCGCACCGCGTCGATGTTGCCGAACCGGCTCACCCGCGCCCGCCCCCTGGCCGCCATGGCCAGCCGTCCGGCGACCACGTCGCTGTAGCTGCACCCCTCCTCCAGCAGCATGAACTCGTGCTCGGCCAGCCGCTGCCAGCCCACCCGCCGCCCTGCCAGCGGATGGGACGGCGCGCAGATGACGGTCAGCGGCTCGGCCCCGACCCGCTCGCCCTCCACCCGGGCGCCCGGCGACCATTCGCAGTCGAAGACCAGCGCCACGTCGGCGGAGCCCTCGCCCAGGGCCTCCAGCGCCCGCGCGGTGCCGGCGGCGGCCACGGAGATCTGCACCGGCGGCTCCTGCCCGCGCAGGATCGACGCCGCCTGGGGCAGCCGATGGCCGCAGATGGTGCCAGGGGCGATGATGCGGACCTGGTGACCGCCGGCGGCCGGGTCGCCGATGCGCTCGGCGCGTTCCACCAGCTCCAGCATCTGGCGGGCGATCGGCAGCAGGTGCCGGCCGTGGGCGGTGAGCAGCGTACGGCTGGGCAGCCGGTCGAACAGGCGCACGCCGAGCCGTTGCTCCAGCGCCTGGATGTGGGCCGTCACCGTCGACTGCGCGTAGGCCAGTTCCTGCGCGGTCGCGGTGAAGCTGCCCGTGGTGTGCAGGGAGAGGAACGTCCGCAGCAGCCGCGTATCCATGCGCCCAGCCTATCGGGATTCCCGATAGCAGTGAGCGAGAACGTTCGTTGGACTCGATCGACCGTGGGGAGGCAAGCTGGCCGGGCGGCGACGCGCCCGCCTCGATGGAAGGAGAGCCATGCGCAGCTACGACTGGACCTGACACACGACACCCACTCACCACTCTGAAAGGACCCTTCATGAAGATCGGGATCCTGGGCACAGGGCGCATGGGCGTCCGGCTCGCGATCATGTACAGCGAGGCGGGTCACGAGGTCGTCCTCGGCTCCCGCCACCCGGCGCGCGCGGCCGGCATCGCCGAGAAGCTCGACCATCCGCTGCTGACCGGCGGAGGCTACCGCGGCGCCCTGGAGGCGCCGGTGGTGCTGCCGGCCATCTTCATCCGCGACGGCCTCCTCGACCAGCTCGAGGACATGCGCGAGCGGCTCGCAGGCAAGATCCTCATCGACATCACCAACCCGTTCAACGACGACTACTCCGGCTTCGTCACCCCGTGGACCACCAGCGGCGCCGAGCAGATCGCGGTACGACTGCCCAGGACCCGGGTCGTGGGAGCGTTCAAGAACGTCTGGTGGGAGGTGTTCGACGCCCCCGACTTCGGCGACAGGCGCAGCGACGTCTACGTGGTCTCCGACGACGACGAGGCCAGGACCGAGGTGATCCGGCTCGGCGCGGGCACACCGTTCCGCTACCTGGACGCCGGGGCGCTGGTCAACGCCCGGACAGTCGAGCGTATGACGTTGCTGAGCGGCGAGCTCGGCACCCGCTACGGGTTCTTCCCGCGGATGAACTACGCGCTGCTGGGCGAGCCGTGGACGCCCGGCCAGGCCGACCACACGGTCGGCCCGCTGATCGCCTGACCCGGGAGCGTGACGAGATCATGCCGGCCTCGCCACCGATCGTGCTCATGTGAGTAATTTTCAGCGGTAGCGCGACGCTTCGATGGTCATGATGGCCGCACGGACATCGATCCACGCCGAGAAGGAACCGATCATGCCCTCAGTCATCGTTGGACACGACGGCCCGCTGGCCGGCAGGCGGTTCCCCCTCGGCGACGCGCCGACGGTCTTCGGCCGCAGGCAGGACGCCACCGTGGTGATCACCTGCGGGCGAGCCTCGCGCTCCCATGCGGAGGTGCGGCGGGAGGGCGAGCGCCACGTGCTGCGCGATCTGGGCAGCCGCAACGGCACGCTGGTCAACGGCCGCCGCGTGACGACGCACGTGCTCCAGCCCGGCGACACGATCACCATCGGCAACGAGCGCTTCCGCTTCGTGGCCTCCGACGACGCGGTGACGATCGCGGCGACCTCCCTGCTGCCGCCCTCCGCCCGGCAGCACGCCGCGGACGAGCCGCTGCGCGTGACCGTGGCGGGCGGCGGGCCTGTCGGGCTCAGCTTCGCGCTGCTCCTGGAGCACCTGATGGGCCCGCGCGTCGCCGTCACGGTCTACGACGGCCGCTGGATCGAGCGGGGGTCGCGGATCGTGTGGAAGGGCGCCGAGCACGGCAACGTACGGCGCCAGCAGGTCGTCACCGTGCAGAGCCGTCAGTACCTCAACCTTCCTGAGGCGGTGCAGGAGCGCCTGTTCGCCGCCGGGTCGTACTCCGAGATGTGGCCGCCGGGCCCCGACTCCATCCGCGGCCACGCCCCGCGCAACCTGCGCATCTCCTTCATCGAGGACACCCTGCTGGACCTGGCCAACGACAAGGCCGGCCGGATCCGGCTGGTGCCCGCCCGCTTCAGCCCCGACGAGCACGGCGAGATCGCCAGGCAGGACCACGTGCTGGCCATCTGCGACGGCGGCCGGTCGCGCACCCGCGAACACTTCGCCGCCAAGTTCGGCACCGCCGACAGCTCGATCTACTCCCTCGACGGCCGGCACCTGCAGGATGTCGTGCTGGGCCTGCGGGTGAAGTCGCGCCTGCCCGACGCGATGAGCGTCCTGCTGACCGTGGCCCAGAACCGGTTCCTGCTCAACGCCCTCGACGGCGAGGGCTTCCTCAACATGCGCCTGACCGACGAGGAGGCCAAGGAGGTCATCGGGATCGACCCGGTGCGTCACGTGTTCGAGGAGTGCGTCGCCGCCAGCCCCTGCATGATGGGCCGCGACGGGCACGGCGACTTCCACTGTTCCACACACGGCACGCTCTTCCTGCCCGCCCTGCTCAAGGGCTCCGCCCTGTGGCGGCGGGTGAGGGAGGGGCTGGCCATGTTCGGCGTCGCGGAGGACGATCTGAGCGCGGTCACCGCCTTCCGGCTCGACATGGTGCAGCGGCCCCGGTTCACCGCGCGCCTGCACGCTCCGACCGCCTCCACCCCAGGCACGTTCGGCTTCCTGCTCGGCGACGCCGCCAACGCCATCCACTTCTGGCCGGGCCGGGGGCTCAACAGCGGACTGGCCTCGGCCATCTCGCTGGCCCGCTCGCTCCGCCAGGCCTGGCGCGGCCAGTCCTTCCGCGACGCCGACTTCATCCGGCACGAGGCGGCCATGGCCATGCTGCAGTACCGGCACAAGAGCCGCGCCTGGCAGGCGATGGTCACCACCGACGAGCAGGGCGTCACCCAGGCCATCAAGGACAAGATCGCCACCGGTCTCGCCGAGGACGACCGGACGACCGGAGCCGCCGCCATCGACGTGCTCATGGACCGGCTGCGCCGCATCCGCGGCCGCCTGGCGCAGCGGGTCTCCGGCCTGCCCGACGACGTCCGGCTCCGCGCGCACCTCGGCAGGCTCTCGGCCGAGACCCTGCGCAGCCTGGCCGTCAGCGGCGCGTGGGACACGCTGGTCATGGGCGGTGAGGAGGTCGACATCGACATCTTCTACGGCCAGGAGCCCGAGGACCGTAAGGGTGCCGAGCCGGTGTGGGCTCCCCGGCTGGCCCGCGAGCGCGAGGAGCACACCCGGGTGGTCTCCAGGGGCACGCTCAGGCCGCTGCGTCAGGCTCAGGAGGTCCGCCCGGCGGGAGCCGTACCCCGCCCGCGGGCCGCCGGCCGCCTGTCGGCGCCGGCCTGACGCCGTCCGCCGGCATACCCGCGGCATAAGGCCGTGGGGGTTGAAGACGGCCCCAATCCCCGCTCCGGGTACGGAACCTGGCTTCTGCCCGCCAACGCGTGGTCAACCCTTGATAGATCGCCGCGTTATATCCCGAGGTGGCGGGCACAGCCCTCAGCATGACTTCGTGCGGAATCGTCTCCGTCGTGCTCGCAGGCGGAGAAGGCAAGCGGCTGCTCCCCCTGACTCAGGATCATGCCAAGCCACATCTGAGGTTCGGTGGAACACCCCGGCTGATCGACTTCGTGCTCGCCAATCTCACCAACGCGGGCTATTCGCAGATTCTGGTGCTGACCCAATATCAGAGCCGCAGCCTGGACGACTACATGGCGTGCGCCTGGCGTCCGGCGTCGGGTTACATCAGACCTGTGCCCGCCGGCGGGCGGACGCACTGTTCCGGGACCGCCCAGGCCCTGGCGCAGAACCTGCATCTGCTCCAGGCTCAGACGTCGCGGATGCCCGAGCACGTGATGGTGTTCGGCGCCGACCACGTCTACCGGATGGATCCGCGGCAGATGGTCGCCCAGCATCGGGAGTCGGGTGCGGACGTCACCGTGGCGGCGATCCGTCAGCCGGTCGGCCTCGCGCGCCATTTCGGCGTCATCGAGTGCGTCCCCGGCAGCCGCCGCGTCGACCGCTTCGTGGAGAAGCCGCAGACGTGCCGGGGCCTGCCCGACGCGCCCGACCAGATCCACGCCTCGATGGGCAACTACGTCTTCAGGACGGAGGCGTTGATCGAGGCGCTGCGCAGCGACGCGCTCGATCCGTTCAGCGCCCACGACATCGGGGCCAACATCATTCCGATGATCGCCGGTGACGGTCACGCCGACGTGCACGAATTCGCCGACAACCTCGTCCCGGGAGTGGACGAGCGTCAGCGCGGCTACTGGCGTGATGTCGGCACCCTTCAGGCCTACTACGACGCCCACCTCGATCTGCTCGGCCCGGAGCCCGCCTTCAGCTTGCACAACGACCGGTGGCCTCTGGGCCATCGGCATGACCCGGCCCTGGCGATGCTGCTCGGCGGGCAGCGCACACATTCGGCCGCGGTGACCGACTCGATCCTCTCCCCCGGCCTGCAACTGGGCAGCAGAGCGTCGATGAGCCGCTCCGTGGCCGGTCCGCGCGTGTTGCTGGAATCCGGGGCGCGGGTGGAGGACAGCGTGCTGCTCGACGGCGTGCGAATCGGCGCGGGCGCGCAGCTGCGCCGGGCCATCGTCGACCAGGACGTGGTCGTTCCCGCGGGAACGGTCGTCGGCTTCGATGCCGAGGAGGACGAGCGGCGCTTCAGCGTGACTGAGTCGGGTGTGGTGGTCATCAGCCGCGACAGCTTCGGCCTCGCCGAGCGTCCCATGCCTGATCAGGCCTTGGTCAGATAACCCTAAAAACTGCCAAACGCAGCCTTTCTGGCAAAACTCGACGGGTACGGCCTGACTTGCCATTCAACTCGAAGCGGCCCGCAGCGGGCCGCCTTCCAGGAGGCCAGATGTTCACGTACGGCAAAGCCAGCCGGGACGGCCGGGTGCAGGTGCACTTCGCCCTTCCCGCAGAGACCGGCCCGGTGTCGGTCGTCGGAGACTTCAACGCGTGGGACCCCTACGCCCATCCGATGGTCAGCAAGGGAGACGGCACGTACTCCGTGACCGTGTCCGTCCCGAGGGGCGAGGCCTTCGCCTTCCGCTACCTCGGCGACGGGGGGCGCTGGTTCGACGAGCAGGACGCGGAGGAGTACGACCATCGGGGCGCCATTCTGCGCGCCCCCGTGCCGGCTCGCCAGGTCAAGGCCGCGGCAGCGCCGGCCGGCCGCGCCAAGACCGCGCCCGCTCCGGTCCGCCGCGCCAAGTCCGCGGCAACGGCCGTCTAGCTACCCGCACGGGCGACAGGCGGTCTTGCCATGGCGCCGGGTATCTAGTCGTTCGTTGTGGTCACCGCCCAGGTAGAGGACGTTTCTTCGTGACGTCGTGAGCTCCGCCGATCTCGTCGGGGCTCCCTGGGCGGTGACCACGGGGCCGGCCGCCGAGGGTCCTCGCCCCGAGGGACCTGGGCGCACACGGCACTCAGCTCCCCGCCACCCCCGCCCAGGCTCGCGCTTCGCCGTCCAGTTCCCATCGGCCGCTCACGAACGCCGTCGGCGACAACCGTGCGAGCGTGGCCGCGTTGGCGGCCACCACCTGTTCGTCCAGTCCCGCCAGCACGCTGACCGGCGACAGGTCCACCAGCCACAGCGGCCGCAGCCGCGCACCGCGCAACGCCTTGGCCTCGCTGGATCCGGTGCCCAGGTGCACCCAGCGCGCCCCGATCGCGGCTGCGCGGCGCAACATCTGGTAGATCACGACGTTGAAGTACTCGGCCACTCCGCGCAGCCGCGCGTAGGTGAAGCCTGCCGAGCGGATGTAGAGCGTGTCGCCGTACACGTAGAACAGCACGTGGCCGACCGCGGGCCCCTCGGGCGGCAGGCACAGCAGCACCCTGGCCTTGTCTCCGAGATGGCGGGCCTGCGACCGCAGCGTCTCGAGGTAGAGCAGGCCGCTGCGGCCGTACTTCGCCTCGGTCTCCTCCAGCTGGACGGCGGTGGCCTCGGCGCACTCGCTCAGCGCCACCTCGCGCAGCCGGTATCCGGCCTCGGCGAAGCGGCTCGACTCCTGACGCACGACGTGGCGGCGGCCCCGGCTGAGCCCGGCCAGCCATTCGTCCCAGCCGCCTTCGGGTACGGCCAGCCAGGCGTCGGCGTCGAGCAGCACCGGTGTGACGGGCGCGCCCGCCTCCCGCAGTGCCGCCGCGTCGGGGGTGACGAAGAACATGCCGATCGCGGGCATCCCGGTCCCGGCCAGCGTGTTCCGTACGGCTGCCGCGGCCTCCTTCCTGCCGACGCCCGGTGTGCTCAGCAGGTGCGCCTGGTGGCCGAGGACGGGCCCGGCCATCAGGCCGAAGCGCGGCGGGAGGGGCAGCCCGCGTTGTCCCAGGAGGGTGTGCCAGTCGCAGAACGGCTGGAGGTTGGGACCGGCCAGCGATACAGGCAGCCCCGCCATGCCGCCGCCGGGCAGATCCACCACGACGGCGGCCGCCGGGGCGAGCGCGGTCTCCGAGCAGTAGGCGAGCCACGGCCGGGTCGAGTAGAACCGGTCTCCGGCGAGCTTGTCCCAGGTCAGGCTGATGGGGCCGGCCAGGGGGTCAGCGAGCGTGGGCATGGGTGCTCCGATCCGGGCGGCGATCCGCGATCGCGGCCCACCAGATGATCACTGTCGAATTCCCCTTGAATGCCGACATGTCGTCCCTAAAGTGATCAGTGGGACCGACTCTTTGGAGGCTTTCGTGCGGCTCGGATTCAGCATCGGCACCCTCGGCCCGATCGCGGCCTCCCACGACGATCAGCTCACCCTGGTCCGCGAGGCAGAAAGGCTCGGATACGACTCGGTATGGGCGTCCGAGGGGTACGGCGTCGACCCGGCCGCCACGCTCGCCTGGCTGGCGGCGGGCACCGAGCGGATCGGCCTGGGCACCGGCGTGCTGCAGGTGACCGCCCGCACCGCCGTCGCCACCGCGATGACCGCTGTCACGATCGACCGGCTGTCGCGCGGCCGATTCCTGCTCGGCCTGGGCGCCTCGGGACCGCAGGTCGCCGAGGGCTGGCACGGCCACCGCTACGAGCGGCCGCTGGCCCACCTGCGCGACTACGTGGCGGTCGTGCGCACCGCCGTCGACGGCCGCCCGGTCGCGCACGACGGTCCCGAGCTCACCCTGCCGCTGCCTGACAGCCGCGGCAAGGCGCTCAGCATGTCGGTGGCTCCCCTGCAGCGCCCCCTGCCGCTGCACCTGGCCGCCATGGGACCCAGGGCGGTCGAGCTGGCCGGCGAGATCGCCGACGGCTGGCTGCCGATCCACTTCCCGCCGGAGCACGTCGCCGAGCTCGGCGAGCGCCTGACCGCCGGAGCCGCCAGAGCGGGCCGCCCGGCCGGCGCCGTCGAGATCTCCCCCATGGTCATGGCCATGGTCGACGACGACGCCGACTACGCGCGCGACATGGTCAGGCCCATGCTCGCGTTGTACCTGGGCGCGATGGGCACCCGCGGCGTCAACTTCTACAACCGCCTGGCGCACCGGCTCGGCTTCGGCCAGGAGGCCGAAGCCGTGCAGGACGCCTACTTCGAGGGTGACCTGATGGCGGCCACCGACGAGCTGGCCGACGACCTGGTCGACGCGCTGACGTTGTGCGGCACGCCGGAACGGGTGCGCGAGCGCCTCGGCGCCTACCGCAAGGCGGGCGCCTCGCGGCTCATCGTCGGGCTCAACGCACCCACCCTGGACGACCGCATGGAGCAGCTGGCCTGGCTGGCCGAGCTGAACGCATGACGGCTCAGCCGGGGACGGGAGCAGTCGGCACCTCTTTCATCTTCGGCACGGGAGAGAACCACAACACGAGCATCGGCACGATGGCGCCGATGAGCGCCGCGCCGAGCACCACAGGACGCATGCCGAACGTCTCGCCAATCAGGCCCGCCAGCAGCGCGCCCAGCGGCGCGGGCACCAGCCCGAGCGCCCAGATCGTGGCGATGACGCGGCCGCCCATCTCCCGGGGGGTGGCCGACTGCAGCACGGTGATGTTGTTGACGACGAAGACCTGCGTGCAGATGCCGACCAGCAGCTGGGAGAAGCCCAGCACACCGATGGCCGCCCACAGCGGGCCACCGGCCAGCGGCACCAGGATGAGCGCGCTGTTGCCGATGATCGTCGACCAGACCATGACCGGCCCCGGGCCGTACTTCTTCATCAGCCGCACCGACAACCACGCGCCGATGATGGCGCCCACGCCACCCACGGCCAGCACGCCGCCGGTCCAGGCGGCGGGCACCCCGACCTCTGCCACGACGAACGGGATGTAGAGGGTCTGCAGCACGCCGATGTCGAAGAAGGAGTAGACGGCGGTGGCGATGGCGATCGGCCGGATCATCGGCTGCGTCATCACCCACGCGAACCCGGCCTTGATCGCCGGGATCATGCTGCCGCCCGCCTCCTGCTCGGGCGGGTCCTCCCGCTTGCGGATCGCGCCCAGCGTCAGCGCCGAGACCAGGTAGCTGGCGGCGTCGACGAGCAGGATCACCGGGGCGGCGTTCCTGGCCGCGATCAGCAGGCCCGCCAGGCTCGGCCCGGCGAAGCGCGAGATCGACTCGCTGAGCTGCAGCTTGCTGTTGCCGTCGCCGAGCAGCTCGGGCTCGACCAGCGCCGGCAGGTAGGAGCGGTAGGCGATCTCGAACAGCACGCCCGCCACTCCCATGATCAGCACGACGCCGTAGAGCCACCACAGCGTCAGCATGTCCATGAAGAACAGCACGGGGACGCTGGTCAGGACGGCCGCGCGCACCAGGTCGGTCCAGATCAGCATCGGGCGGCGCCGCATGCGGTCCACCCAGACGCCGACGACGAAGAACAGCACCATCGGCAGCCGGCCGAGCGCTCCCAGCACGCCCATCTCGGCGACCGACGCGTCCAGCATGATGAACGCGATCAGCGGCATGGCCAGCAGCGTGAACTGCGAGCCGACCAGTGACAGGCTCTGGCCCGCCCAGAGCTTGAGGAAGTCCGGGTTGCGCCACAGGGAGGCGGGCGCGTCAGTGGGGGGTGACGCCATGATCGATGGTGCTCCTCAGCTCGTCGGCCGCCAGGGCGACCCGTGGTTCGTACATGACGGTGAAGCGTTCGCCGTGGATGGGCGAGATACGCAAGGAGCCGGTGACGACCTCGCGCCAGCCCATGTCGTCGGGCGGGGCGTCCTGCGACGTGGGCGAGAACAGGAGCACGTCGCCGTCGTAGGGCTCGTGCCGGTAGTAGCCGACGGCGTGCGCGTTGGCGCGGAAGACCGACAGGAACCGCCTGGCCTGGTTGAGGTCGGCGGCGTCGGGCTGCAGGGTGTCGGCGCGGGCCGCGGCGTCGATGACGGCCAGCAGCCGCTCGTCGGGGCGCATCCGGTGCAGTTCGTCGAGGTCCATGCGGACGTTGCCGCCGGCCAGGGCGTGCATGAGGAGCACGGAGTCGTCTTCCAGCGAGGCGCGGATGACCGGCTCCTCTGCGTCGGAGTAGAACAGCACCACCAGCGGCACCTGCTCGCCGAGCGCACGCAGCCGCCGCGCCGTCTCCAGCGCGATGTTGCCGCCGATGCAGTAACCGCCCAGGATGTACGGCCCGTGCGGCCTGACCTTGCGGATGTGGGCGGTGTAGTCGTCGACCATCTCCTCGAGCGTGGCGTGCGGGACCTCCCCCGGCGCCAGACCGGCCGCCTGGACGGTGTAGACCGGCTGGTCGGCGCCGAGCCTGCGGGAGAGCGGCAGGTAGCGGAAGACCTGTCCCCCGAGCGCGTGGAAGAGGAAGATCGGCGAGCGTGGCCCGGCGGTGCGCAGCGGCACGATCCGTTCGGCGTCGGCGTCGTTGTCCGCGGGCCTGCGCAGCTCCGTCGCCAGCGACGCCACCGTGGGGGCGGTGAGCACGGTCGCCAGCGGCACTGTGCGGTCCAGCTCCTTGCGCAGCAGCATGGTCAGCCGCAGCGCCAGCAGGGAGTGGCCGCCCAGGGCGAAGAAGTCGTCGTGCACGCCGATCGCCTGCACGCCGAGCGTCTCCTCGAACAACGTCGCCAGCCTGGCCTCGAACGGGTCGCGCGGCGGCACGTACGGCTCACGCTCGGGGCGGTCGGGCTCGGGCAGCGCGGCCCTGTCGAGCTTGCCGTTGGCGGTGACGGGCAGTTCCTCCAGCCACACCCACGCCGAGGGCACCATGTGGTCGGGAAGGTGTCTTCGCAGGTCGGTGGCGACGACGGCGAAGGCGGGCGGTGGCTGCTCGGCCGAGGCGGGCACCAGATAGCCGACCAGCCGCTCACCGCGCAGGGCCACCACGGCCGCGCGCACGTCGGGCCGTTCGGCCAGCCGCGCCTCGATCTCGCCCAGCTCGACGCGCTGGCCCCGGATCTTGACCTGGAAGTCGGTGCGGCCCAGGTACTCGATCTCGCCGCCGGGCAGCCATCGGGCCATGTCGCCGGTGCGGTAGAGCCGGGTGCCGGGCGGGCCGTACGGGTCGGGCACGAACCGCTCGGCGGTCAGCCCCGGCCGCCCCACGTAGCCGCGCGCGAGCTGCACGCCGCCCAGGTGCAGCTCGCCGGGGGTGCCGACGGGCACGCGGCGGCCGGAGGGGTCCAGCACCTCCAGCCGGGTGTTGGCGACCGGCCCGCCGATGGGCACGATCCGCTCGCCGGGAACGCACGCGTGCCAGGTCACGTCGACCGCGGCCTCGGTCGGGCCGTACAGGTTGTGCAGCTCGGCCCCCGGCAGCCGCTCGTGGAAGCGGGCGGCCAGCTCGGGGCTGAGCGCCTCGCCGGAGCACACCACCCGGCGCATCGCGGCGGGCAGCTCGGGTTCGTCGAGGAACAGCTGCAGCATCGACGGCACGAAGTGCACGATGCCCACGTCGTGGGCGGTGATCAGCTCGGCCAGCCTGCCGCCGTCCTGGTGGGCGCCGGGTTCGGCGACGACCAGCCCGGCTCCCGCCAGCAGCGGCCAGAACAGCTCCCACACCGACACGTCGAACGACAGCGGCGTCTTGTGCAGGACCCGGTCGTCAGGGGTGAGCCGGAAGGTGTCCTGCATCCACTCCAGCCGGTTGACGATCGCCCGGTGGGAGACGCCGACGCCCTTGGGGCGGCCGGTGGAGCCGGAGGTGAAGATCACGTAAGCGAGCGTGTCCTCGTGCGCGCCTCCCGGCTCCGGAGCCGGGCCGTCGAGCTTGTCCAGGGTGAGCCCGTCGCCGATCACGATCCTGGCGCCCGCCTGGGCGATCATGTCGGCCTGGCGTTCCTCCGGCACGCTCGACTCCAGCGGCAGGTAGGCGGCACCGGCCATCAGCACTCCGAGCAGCGCGGGCAGCAGGTCGGGCCCGCGCTCCAGCCGTACCCCGACCACGTGGTCAGGGCCCGCGCCGGCCGCGCGCAACCGCCCGGCCAGGTCACGCGCCCGCTCGGCCAGCTCGCCATAGGTGATCCACCGGCCGGCGAAGCAGACGGCGGGCGCGCCGGGCCGCTCGGCGGCTCGCTCGGCGATCAGCTCGTGCAGCAGCCCCTGCCGGTACGGCCGGGCGGTCTCGTTCCACGCCTCGATGGCAGCCGCGTCGGCGCCGAGGTAGGGCGAGGCGGGACGCGGGTCGGCGCCCGGATCGGCGCACTGCTCCAGCGCCGTCATGTAATAGCCGGCGACGGCCTCCATCTGGGCGCGGCCGTACGTCTGCCGGTCGTAGGTGAGCGTCAGGTCGAAGCCGCCGTGCTCGCGCGAGCGGGTGAACCCGGCCGCGAAGGCCAGGTCGGTCTCCTCGAAGAACTCCTGCCCCTCGATCCTGATGCCGGGAAGGCCGCGGTAGACGTGGAAGTCGCGGAAGTCGAAGAGCACCTCCAGCATCGGGGTACGGCCCGCCAGGCGCTGGATCTCGAACAGCGGATACTGCCGATGCGGCAGCAGCGCCACCTCCTCGTCGAACACCCGCTTCACCAGCTCGCCCCACGTCGGGGCGGCGACGTCGAGCCGCACCGGCACGGTGTTGAGGAAGAGGCCGAGCACCTCCTCGCCGCCCTCGCTCTCCGGCCGGTTGTGCGTGACCAGCCCGGTCACCACCTCGTTCTGGCCCGAGACCAGGGCCAGCACCCGCAGGTGGGCGGCCAGCAGCACGGTGCGCAGCGGCACCCGCAGCTCGCGGGCCACCGCCTCCAGCCGGTCCAGCAGGGCGGCCGGGACCGGGCGGCGCAGCACCGACACGCCCTGCTCGTCCGCGAACGGCCCCGGCAGCCGTGGCACCCGGGTCTGCGGCAGTTCGGCGACCCGCCCCTGCCAGAAGGCGCGCGCACCGGGCGAGGCGACCGCGGCACGCTCCGCGGCCACCAGGTCGCGGAAGGCGGCGGCGGGCGGCGGGGCGGGCAGCGACCGGCCGTCCAGGAGTGCCTCGTAGCGGCTGAAGATCTCCGTCATCAGCGCCGCCACGCTCCACCCGTCGAGGATCGCGTGGTGGAAGCTGAAGCTGAAGGCGAAGCTGTCGTCGCCGGGCAGCAGATGCACGTGGCAGCGGGCCAGCGGCGGCGCCGCCCAGTCGAACGGGCGCCGTTTCTCCAGCTCGCTCCAGGCGTCGATCTCCGCCCGCGGGTCACCGGACCCTCGCAGGTCGGTGACCTCCAGCGGCAGCGTCACCCTGCCGTAGACGAACTGCAGCGCCTCGCTGAAGCTGGTCAGGTCGATCGCGGTGCGCAGCACCGGGTGCCGGGCGCTCACCTCGGCCAGCGCCGCCTCCAGGGCTTCGCGCTCGAAGCGGGCACGGAGCGTGAGCGTGGTCAGGTCGTGGTAGGTCGCGGCGCCCGGTTCGGACACGCTGTGAAAGATCATGCCGGCCTGGAGGGCCGCCAAGGGGTAGGCGTCCTCCGTTCCGCCCCACGCCGCGGCTGTAGTCGCAGCTGTCATCTCGCGTCGCCTTCCTGAAGACGGGCCAGGTCCGCCGGATTGAGCAGGCCGAAGGCCGCCACGGTCGGTGGCGGTTGCTCGGCCGGGGTCGCGGGCAGGAGCGCTCCGGCGAGCTCCCTGACCGTCTGGTGAAGGAACAGGTGCTCCAGCCGTACGGCGTAGCCCCGCTCGCGCAGCCTGGAGAGCACCTTGAGGCTGCGGATGGAATCGCCGCCGGCGGCGAAGAAGTTGTCGTGCGCCGACATGCGCTCCAGCCCCAGCACACCGCACCACGCCTCGGCCACCGCCCGCTCGGCCGCGCCGTCGGGCTCTTCGTACTCGACGGCGTGCGCCCGGGTGGTGCGGGGATCGGGGAGGGCGGCGCGGTCGAGCTTGCCGCTGCGGGTCAGGGGGAGGGTGTCGAGCAGCGTGCAGGTGGCGGGGACCAGATGCGCGGGCAGCACCTCACGCAGCGCCTCCAGCGAGAAACCTCCCGCGTCTGCGTGGCTCGTCGCGGGGACGACGTAGGCGGCCAGGCGCAGGCCCGCGCCGTCGGACACGGCGCGCACGGCGGCCGCCGCGACGCCCGGCAGCCCGCGCAGGGCCGCCTCGACCTCGCCGAGCTCCACCCGCATGCCGCGGATCTTCACCTGGTCGTCGGCGCGGCCCAGGTAGTCGATCTCGCCGTCGGGCCGCCATCTGGCCAGGTCGCCGGTGTCGTACAACCGGGCGCCCGGCGGTCCGTACGGGTCGGGCAGGAACCGCTCGGCGGTGAGGCCGGGCCGTCCCACGTAGCCGCGTGCGAGCTGCACGCCGCCGATCCACAACGTGCCAGGCACTCCCACCGGCACGCGGCGCATCGCGGCGTCGAGCACCTCCAGCCGGGTGGCGGTGATCGGCGCCCCGATCGGCACCGACCGCTCTCCCGGCACGCAGGCGTGCCACGACACGTCCACGGCCGCCTCGGTCGGGCCGTACAGGTTGTGCAGCTCGGCGCCCGGCAGCCGCTTGTGAAGGCGGGCGGCCAGCTCGGGGCCGAGCGCCTCGCCTGAGCAGATCACCCGCCGCAGCGTGCCCGGCAGCTCCTCCTCGTCGAGGAAGGGCGCGAGCATCGACGGGACGAAGTGCGCGGCCGTGATCCGTTCTGTGGCCATGAGCCCGGCCAGGTATCCGGGATCGGCGTGCCCTCCGGGCCGGGCCACCGTGAGTGACGCCCCGGTCAGCAGCGGCCAGAACAGCTCCCACACCGAGACGTCGAACGAGAACGGCGTCTTGTGCAGCACCCGGTCGTCAGGGGCGAGCCGGAAGGTGTCCTGCATCCAGCGCAGCCGGTTGACGATGGCCCGGTGCGAGACGCCGACTCCCTTGGGACGTCCGGTGGAGCCGGAAGTGAAGATCACGTACGCGAGCGCGTCGGGGTGGATCTCCAGCTCGGGCAGCGGGCGATCCGGCCACCTTTCGTCGAGCAGCACCCGCCCGGCTTCGGGCGGCAGCCGTACGGCATGGGCGGCGACGGAGATCGCCACCCGCGCGCCGGCGTCGGCCATCATGCCCGCCAGCCGGTCGGCCGGGTGGTCGGGCTCCAGCGGCAGGTACGCGGCCCCGGCCGCGACCACGGCGTGCACCGCGACCACCAGGTCAGGCCCGCGCTCCAGGCACACCCCCACCACGTCGCCCGGCCGCACACCCGCCTCGGTCAGGAGGGCAGCCAGTCCGCCCACCCGGCGGGCGAACTCCTCGTAGGAGAGCCCGCCACCGTGAGGCGCGGACAGGGCCAGGGCCTGAGGGGTGCGGGCCGCCTGGCCGGCGAGCAGGGCGGCGAGGGTGGCCGGCGGCTCCGGTTCGCCGGTGTCGTTGGCGGCGGCGATCAGGCGCAGCTCCGGCTCGGTCACGAACGGCAGCTCGGCGATCGGGAGGTCCGGCTCGGCCAGCGCCGCGGCCAGCAGCCGCCGGAAGTGGCCGGCGAACCGCTCCATCCGGTCGTGGTCGAAGAGGTCGGTGGCGTAGTGCAGCACGCCCACCAGCTCCTCGCCCGCCTCCTCCACCACCAGGTGCAGGTCGGCCTGGGTGACGCCGGGATCGACATCGAGGGTGCTCAGCCGCAGCGCCGCGTCGCCCGGCGGGGCGGGCGGCACGTTCTGCACGGCGAGCATCACCTGGAACAGCGGGTTGCGGCCCAGGTCACGCTCCTGCGCGAGCTCCTGCACCAGCAGCTCGAACGGCAGCTCGGCGTGCTCGTGCGCGTCGAGCACCCGCTCGCGGGTGCGCAGCACCAGTTCGCCGAAGCCCGGCCGCCCGGACAGGTCGCCGCGCAGCACCAGCGTGTTGAGGAACAGGCCCGCCAGGTTCTCGGCGGCGGTGTGGGTGCGGCCGGAGACGGGAGTGCCGATCGGGATGTCGTCGCGGCCGGTGTAACGGGCCAGTACGGCCTGCAACGCCGCCGCGAGCACCATGAACGGCGTGGCCCGCCGTTCCGCTGCGAAGGAGCGCGTCGCCGTGGTGGTGGCCGCGTCGATACGGAAGGTCAGCCGCCGCCCCTCGTGCGTGGGCAGGCCCTGCCGCTGCCGATCGGAGGGCAGGTCGAGGGTGCCGGGCAGCCCTTCCAGGGCCTGCCGCCAGTAGGCCAGGTCGGCCTCGCGCGAGGCGGCCCGCTCGCGATGCCAGGCGGCGAAGTCGCGGAATCCGGCGGCGAGCGCCGGCAGGTCGCCGGAGGCTCCCAGCCGTGCCCGGTAGCGGGTCATCAGATCGCGCAGCAGGATCGACAGGGTCCACCGGTCGGCCGCGACGTGGTGCAGTGTCAGGTAGAGGTCGTGCGTGTGGTCGTCATGACGCACCAGCAACGCCCGCACGAGCGGCCCTTCGGCCAGGTCGAAGCGGTGGCGTGCCTCCTGCCGTCCCACGTCGGGCGGCAGGCTCGCCGCGTCGTGCACCCGCAGCACCGGCCGGTGGCGGCACTCCGCCAGCTCCGGCTCGCCGTCGCGGGCGACGATGACCAGTCGCAGGGCGTCGTGCCGGTCGACCACGTCGGCGAAGGCCGCCACCAGCACGTCCACGTCGAGACGGCCGGTCAGCCGTTCGGCCCATGCCACGTTGTAGGCGGGGTTGCCCGGGTCGAGCTGGTCGAGGAACCACAGGCGCGCCTGGGCGTGCGTGGGCGCCACCGGCCCAGGACCGGCGGGCGGCAGCGTCGCCGGCCCGCCCGCGGCTCCGGCGGCGGCCACCACCGGCGCGAGCCCGGCGATCGTCGGCGACTCGAACACCCGCCGCAGCGGCACCTCCGCCCCGAACCGCTCGCGCAGCCGGGTCACCAGGCTGAGCGCCAGCAGCGAATGACCGCCCAGCGAGAAGAAATCGTCGGTGACCCCGATGCGCTCCCGTGCCAGCAACTCCCGCCACATCCCGGCCAGCTCGGCCTCCAGTGGCGTGCGCGGTGCCACGTGCACGCGCTCCTGCACGACGGCCTCCGGCGCGGGCAGGGCGCTCCTGTCCAGCTTCCCGCTCGGCAGCGTCGGGAAGACCTCCACCCGCACGAACGCCACCGGCACCATCGCCTCGGGCAGCCGTGCCCGCACGTGGGCGCGCAGCTCACCGGCCTGCGCGGTTCCGCGTACGTAGGCGACCAGGCCCCGGCCGCCGGGCGCGTCGTCGCGCACCGCGACCACGGCCTGCCGGACACCGGGGTGGGTGGCGAGCGCGGCGGAGATCTCGCCCGGCTCGATCCGCACGCCGCGGATCTTCACCTGGTCGTCCAGCCTCCCCAGGTACTCCAGATGCCCGCCGGCGTGGCGGCGTACCAGGTCGCCCGTGCGATACAGCCGCCCGCCCGGAGGACCGAACGGGTCGGGCACGAACCGGTCGGCCGTCAGCCCGGCCCTGCCGTGGTAGCCGCGTGTCACCCCCGCGCCGCCCAGCACCAGCTCGCCCGGCACACCGATCGGCTGCAGGCGCAGGTTCGCGTCGACGACGTGAGCCGCGGTGTTGGCGACCGGGGTGCCGATCGACGAGCCGCCGGGCCGTACGACCTGGTGGCCCGAGGACCAGATGGTCGTCTCCGTGGGGCCGTACAGGTCCCACAACTCGCCGGTCAGCCCCACCAGCTTGGCCGCCAGCGCGGACGGCAGCGCCTCACCGGTGCTGATGATCCTCGCCACCCGCCCGGCCGCCAGCGACGGCACCAGCGTCGACAACACCGACGGGGTCGCCTGCACCGTGTGCGGCACGCCCGCCTCGATGAGCCGCTGCGCCCTGCCGATCTCGCCGGTGTCGGCCACCAGGACCGTGCCGCCGGACACCAGCGGAGCGAACACCTCGGCCATGGCGATGTCGAAGGAGACCGACGTCAGGAACAGCCACGCGTCGCCCTCGCCCAGACCGGGCCGCTCGCGCAGGTCCTCCAGCAGGCTGACCAGCCCCCGGTGCGGCACCGTCACGCCTTTCGGGCGTCCGGTCGAGCCGGAGGTGTAGATCAGGTAGGCCGCCTGCGCGGGATGGCACGGGGGCAGCTCGCCCGGCTCCGGATCCCGGTCGCCCGGCTCGGCCACCGGCGTGGTCGCCATGCCCTCGGGCAGCCTGGCGGCCAGCTCGGGGGTGGTCACCACCAGCTCGGCCCCGCTGTCGTCCAGCAGCGTCGCCAGCCGCTCCGCCGGGTAGCCGGGATCCAGCGGCACGTAGCAGGCCCCTGACTCCAGCACGCCGAGCAGCGCCACGACCAGCTCGGGCGTGCGCGGCAGGCACACTCCCACCCGTTTCTCCGCGCCGATGCCCAGCTCGCGCAGCCGTACGGCCAGCCGCCGTGCGCCGGCGGCCAGCTCGGCGTAGGTCAGCTCCGCCAGGCCCGTGTCGCGTACGGCAGGCGCGTGCGGAGTGCGCTCCGCCTGGGCCGCCACCAGCGCGGGCACGCCCACCTCCGGCACGTCGAGCTCGCGCCCCCTGGCGGCGGCCAGCCCCCGGCGCGTCTCGGCCTCGTCCATGATCGGCAGCTGCGACAGGCGTGTCCCGGGATCGGCGGCGGCCGCTGACAGCAGGGTGCGCAGGTGATCGCCCAGCCGGCGCATGCGGGCGTCGTCGAACAGCTCGTCGCTGTAGTCGAGCACGCACAACAACGATCCGTCGGCCCGCTCCTCCACGATCAGGTCCAGGTCGAACATGGCGGTGCCCTGCCGCACGTCCAGCCGCTCCATCCGCACGCCCGGCAGCCCGGAGGGCAGCGGGGGCGTGTTCTGGAAGGCGATGAGCACCTGGAACAGCGGGTTGCGTGACAGGTCGCGGCCCGTGGTCAGCTCGTCCACGAGCGTCTCGAACGGCACGGCCGCATGCTCGAAGGCCTCGATCACCCGCCCGCGCGTGCGCGTGAGGAGCTCGGAGAACGCGGGATCGCCGCCCAGGTCGCCGCGCAGCACCACCGTGTTGAGGAACAGTCCGGCGGTGCCGTCGAGCGACGGGTGCGGCCTGGCGGCCATCGGCGTGCCGACGGCGATGTCGCGCTGGCCGGTGTAGCGCGACAGCAGCGCCTGGAATCCCGCCAGCACGACCATGAACAGGGTGGCGCGCTGCCCGGCGGCCATCGCACGCAGCGCGCCGGTCAGCTCCTGGTCCAGGTCGAACAGCAGGCGCCTGCCGCTGCTGCCCAGCAACGCGGGCCGCTGCCGGTCGGCGGGCAGGTCGAGCGCCTCGGGCAGGCCGTCGAGCGTGTCCTTCCAGTACTCCAGCCCCGCCGCGGCCGGCTGGGCATGCTGCCAGGCGGCGTAGTCGGTGAACGGCACCGGCCGGGGCCCGACGTCCTGCCCCTGGTAGAGGGCCAGCCAGTCGCGCATGAGGATGGCCACGGACCAGCGGTCGGCGATCACGTGGTGGATGGCCAGGCTCAGCAGGTGCTCATCCGGTCCCGAGGCCGCCAGGCCCGCGCGGACGGCGGGCGCCGCCAGGAGGTCGAACCGGTGCCGCGCGGCGGCCTCCAGCCACGCCGTGCCCTCGTCCTGGCCGTCCGTCCGGGCCAGCTCCAGCCGCGGCGGCGATCCGGGCACCAGGTACGGCTCGCCGCCGATCACATCGATCACCCTGGACAGGATCGGATGCCTGTCGACCAGCGCGTCGAAGGCCGCGGCGAGCCGGTCGGGGTCGACGGGACCGGTGAGGCGGTAGGACCACGACAGGGTGTAGGCGGGATTGCCGGGATCGAGCCGGTCGATCACCCACAACCGGCGCTGGGCGGGTGTCAGGGGCGCGGACTCCCCCTCCGGCCGCGCGGGAATCGGCTCGGGCTCCCCCACCGGCCGCGCGGGAATCGGCTCGGGCCCTCCGCCCGCCAGCAGGCGCGCCTCCAGGGCTGCCCGCTGTTGCGGGCTGAGCCTGGCCAGGCGCTCGCGCAAGGCGTCGCCGTCGCTCACTGTGCCTCCTCCAGCAGCTCATCGAGGTCCAACCCGGCGAGGCTCGCCTCCAGGACGGCCAACGCCTGCTCCTCGACCGTGGTCGCGTCGAACCACCGCCGCAGCGGCACCCGCACCCCGAACTGCTCCTCGACCCTGGCGGCCAGCTTGGTGACCAGCAGCGAGTGGCCGCCGAGTCCGAAGAAGTCGTCGGTCACCCCGACCTGGTCGCGGCCGAGCAGCCCGGCCCAGATCCCGGCGATCGACTCCTCCACGGGGGTGCGCGGGGGCACCGGCTCGGTGCTGCGCGGCTCCTGGCCCGGCGGTGGCAGCGCGGCCCGGTCGAGCTTGCCGCTCGGCAGCGAGGGAAAGCCGTCCACCTGGACGAACGCGGCGGGCACCATCGTTTCCGGCAACCGCTCCTTCAGGTGCGCACGCAGCACCGCGGCCAGATCGGGGCCGCCTGTCTCGGGTGCGGCGATCACGTAGGCCACCAGCCCGCGACCGCCCGGCGCATCGTCACGCACCGTCACGACCGCCCGCCGTACCAGCGGATGCTCGTTGAGGACGGCGGCGACCTCGCCGGGCTCGATCCGTACGCCGCGGATCTTCACCTGGTCGTCGAGGCGGCCGAGGAACTCCAGCACCCCGCCCTCCCGCCAGCGGGCCAGATCTCCCGTGCGGTACAGGCGTGCGCCCGGCGGCCCGAACGGATCCGGTACGAACCGCTCGGCCGTCAGCCCGGCCCTGCCGTGGTAGCCGTGGACGACGCCGTCGCCGCCGATCAGCAGCTCGCCGGGCACGCCGACCGGCTGCGGACACAGCCGGTCGTCGGCGACGTACACCCGCGTGTTGGCCACCGGCCGCCCGATCGTCACCGGGCTGCCCGGCTTCACCAGGTGGCAGGTGGACCAGATTGTCGTCTCGGTCGGTCCGTAGAAGTTCCACAGCCGGCCGCCCTCCAGCGAGCGGCCCAGCGTGGCCGCCAGGTCGGACGGCAGCGCCTCGCCGCCGACGATGAGGTCGCGCGGCCCGGCCACCTGGCCGCCGGCCACCGCCGCCACCGACGGCGTGAGCTGCACGAGTTCGGCCCCGCGCGCGGCCAGCCGGATCTGCTCGGGGTCACGGCCCGCGCCGTCGGGGGCCAGCACGAGGGTGCCGCCCGACAGCAGCGGGGTGAAGATCTCCAGGGCGGCGATGTCGAAGGACAACGACGTCATCAGCAGCGTGCTCGTCCCGCCCAGTCGCTCGATCACGTCGGTGACCAGGTTGACCACCCCGCGATGCGGCACCCGCACCCCCTTGGGGCGGCCGGTGGAGCCCGAGGTGTAGATCAGGTAGGCGACCTGGTCAGGAGAGACCTCCGGCCCGGCCACCGGCCCGCCGGGCGACGGCTCGTCCGGGCCGCCGACCGGCAGCACCGGGGTCGTCGTGCCTTCCACCGGCCGGTCGGTGACCAGCAGGGCCGCCTTCGAGTCGGCGAGCAGGTACGCGACGCGCTCCGCCGGATGACCGGGATCGAGCGGCAGGTAGTGGGCGCCCGCCCGGAGCACGCCGAGCAACGCCACGATCAGCTCGGGCGAGCGGGGCAGGCTGACCGCGACGCACGTTCCCGGCCCCACCCCGTGCCCGGCGAGCCGGGCCGCCATCGCCGCCGACCGGGTGTCGAGCGTGGCGTAGGTGACCTCCGCCCCGTCCGCCGCACGGATCGCGACCGCGTGCGGCGTGGCCGCCGCCCGCTCGGCGACGAGCGTGTGCAGGGGCCTGGCCGGGTACGGCCGCGCGGTCGCGTTCCATCCGCTGACCAGCTGCTCCAGCTCGTCGTCCGGCACGATCCGCACCTCGGAGATCCGCCGGCCCGTATCTGCGGCCACCGAGGTCAGCAGCATCTCCAGGCTGCGCCCGAGCCGGGCGACGGTGGAGGCGTCGAACAGCTCGGTGGCGTACTCGATCCAGATCCCGATCCCGTCGGCCTGCCTGATGACGTCGAACGACAGGTCGGTCTGGGCGGTCCCGATCGGGAACTGCCCCCGCTCGGCCATCGGCAGCAGGTTGAAGGACACCTGGTAGAGGGGGGTGCGGCTGGGGTCTCGCTCCGGCCGTACCGCCTCCACGACCCGGTCGAAGGGCGCGTCCGCGTGGTCGAGCGCCTCCAGCACGGTCGCCTTCACCCGCTCCACCAGCTCGGCGAAGGACGGGTCGCCGGTCACGTCGGTCCGCAGCACGAGCTGGTTGACGAACATGCCGATGACCGGCTCGAACTCCGGCAGGTCACGCCCGGCGACCGGGGTGCCGACCACCACGTCGCCCTGTCCTGCCCAGCGGGACAACACCGCCTTCAGCCCGGCCAGCAGCACCATGAACAGCGTCGCCCCGCCGGACCTGGCGGCCTCCTCCAGCCGGTCGGCCACCTCGGCGGGCAGGTGCAGCGCGTGCTGGGCGCCGGCGTGACCACGGGTGGCGGGCCGCGGCCGGTCGGTGGGCAGCCCCAGGTCCTGGGGAAGTCCCGCCAGCCGCGTCCGCCAGTGGTCGAGGTGCGCCTCCGCTCCGCCACCGGCCAGGAAGTCGCGCTGCCAGGCCGCGAAGTCGGCGTACTGGATGCCCGGCTCCGGCAGCCGCGCCTGCCGGCCCTCCATCCGCGCCGCCAGCAGCTCGCGCAGCTCGCCGCCGAACGTCGTCGCCGACACCGCGTCGAACACCGCGTGATGCACCACGAAGATCATCCGCGGTGGCCCCGACGGCATACGGACCAGCCTGGCCCGCCACAGCGGCGCCCGGTCGAGCTCGAACGGCCGGCGCCCGTCGGCGACGGCCAGCTCGTCGAACGCCGCGGCGGCCGGGCCTGGCTCCAGCCCGCTCAGATCGTCCTCGGGCAGGCTGACCGGAAGCTCGACCCGCACGATCTGAGCGAGCTCGCCGTCCTCGACGGCCAGCGCGGTGCGCAGGGTCTCGTGCCGCCGCATGAGCTCGAGCAGGGCCCGCTCGAGACCGTCGCGGTCGGTGCCCTCCGGCAGCTCGACCACCGCGTTGATGTGGAAGGCGGCGGACCCGGGATCGAGCCGGGACAGAAACCACAGCCGTTCCTGCGCGAACGACGCGGGCAACACGTAGAAACCTGGCACCGGCCGACTCCTCCTATCCGTCCATCGCCTCGCGCAGGCTGCGCGGGCGCATGTCGGTCCAGACCTGCTCGATGTGCTCCAGGCACACCTGCTTGTCGCCGGCGAACCCGGTCTCCCGCCACCCGTCGGGCGCGGGCCGGTCGGCGAACCACACCGAGTACTGCTCCTCGTGGTTGACCACGACCTTGTACTGCTCCTCGCTCATCTCAGGACCTTTCCGTACGGCGCAGCGGGGTCACCTTCGGCTTGTCTGCTCCGGCCTGCTTGCCGCGCATCTCCTCCACCAGCGCGGACATCCCGGCGATCGTCGGCACCTGGAACAGGCTGCGCATCGGCAGCCGGATGCCGATCTTCTTGCGGATCAGGGCGATGAGCTGGACCGCGACCAGGGAGTTGCCGCCGAGGTCGAAGAAGTCCTGCTCGACGCTGACCTGGCGGGCACCCAGCACCTCGCCCCACAGACCGGCCAGCATGGTCTCCAGGTCGTTGCGGGGTGCGACGTAGTCGACGCCGGAGGCGTCGCCGCCCTCGGCCGCCGCCGCCGCGTCCAGCTCGTCGACCAGGGTGTCCTGGGTCAGCTCGCGGGCGCGGGCGACGAACTCCTGCAGGTCCACGGCGCTGATGACGACCTGGGCGCCGAGCCTGGCCGACAACACGCGGCGGAAGGCCTCGGCGCCGTCGGCCGGGGCGATGCCGCGCCTGCCTCCGTCGACGTCGAGCGCCACGCCCGCCGCGGCCGAGCCCTCCTCGACCGTCAGCTCCTCGGCCGTGCCCCGGGCGCCCTCGCCGACGGTCTCGGTCATCGCGCCCCTGTCGATGCGGCGCATGACGAAGTCGGTGATGGCGACCAGCGGTTCGCCGTGCTCGCCGTACAGGGTCAGGTCGGCCGCGAGCACCTCGCCGCCGCCGGTGTCGCGCAGCCTGGCGTGGCTCCACACGACCGGTTCCAGGGCGCCCAGCACCGTCAGACGGCCGTAGCCGAGCGGCAGGTAGCTGTGCTCGGTGGCGACCGAGACGAACGCCGTCGCCTCGTCCAGCAGCGCGGGGTGCAGCGGCAGCGACTCCAGCTCGCCGGAGACCTGGCCGCCGGCCACCAGCCTGGCCACCTGCTCGCCCTGTCCGTGCGCGACGGCCCGCAGGCTGGTCCAGCGTTCGCCGAAGACGACCAGCCCCGACGCGGAGGCGAACGGGTTGCTCTGGTCGGCGGGCAGGTGGGTGCACCGGGCCCGCACGTCGGCGAGCGGGTCGGCGCCGACGTCCGGCACCACCCAGGCGGCGCTGCCCCTGGCGTGCTGCGTGGCGGCGCCGCCGACGACGCTGACGATCTCGAAGTCGAGGCCGTCGCCGCTGGGGGTGAACAGCACCCGCACGTCGGCCGAGGCCTCGTCGGCGACCGCGAGCGGCGCCACGAAGGCCACGTCCGTCAGCTCCACCCGGTAGGCGGGACCGGGGCTGGGCACGGCGGCCTCGAAGGCAGCACGTGCCGTCTCCAGATAGCCGGTGCCCGGCAGCACCGGCACCCCGGCGACGCGGTGCTCGTCCAGCACCCAGTGGGTGGCGGGCGCGAGCGTGCCGCCGTACCAGGGCTGGCGTGCGGCCGCCTCGTGCCGGTGGGTCAGGAACGGATGCTCCAGCTGGGTGACCCGGTCACCACGCTGCAGCGCGCGGAAGGCGACCGGTGCCGCCACCTCGGCGGCCATGCCGACCTCCAGCCAGGCGCCCCAGTTGGCCGACACCACCCGGCCGGGCCAGGCGTGCGCGACGGCGTCGAGGTAGGCGTTGGCCGCGCAGTAGTCGACCTGGCCGAGACCGCCCGCGACCGAGGTGATCGAGGAGCACAGCAGGACGAAGTCGAGCGGCAGGTCGCCGAAGACGGCCCGCAGGTTCGCGGTGCCGGTGATCTTCGGCGCCAGGACCGCCTCGGCCGCCTGGCGCTCCTTGACCTCGGCCATGCCGCCGCCGGGCACGCCCGCGGCGTGCACGATGCCGTCGACGCGGCCGAACCGCTCCAGGGCCGCCTCGCGCACCCGGCGCATGTCGCCGAGGTCGGCGACGTCGGCCGCCAGCACCAGCACGTCGGCGCCGGCCCGCTCCATCCGGGTGACCGCGCGCGCGGCCCGCAGGGCGGTGCCCTCCAGCCCGTCCCACTGCTCGCGCGGCGGCAGCCCGGTACGGCCCAGCAGCACCAGCCGGGCGCGCACCCGCTCGGCCAGGTCTTGCGCGAGGGTCAGGCCGATGCCGCCCAGCCCGCCGGTGATGACGTAGACGCCGTTCTCGCGCAGGGGCCCGTTCGCTCCGCTGTCCGGGACCTGGGCGGGTCCGTAACCCCGCGTCCAGCGCCTGCCTGTCCGCAGCGCCACCGGGGAGGGCGCCTGGCCCGGCTCCGGCTCGCAGACCGCCGCGCGCAGCTCGGCCAGCACCTGCTCGATGTCGAGCTCGGCACCGTGCGGCAGGTCGATGTGGTTGACCGTCAGCCAGCGTGCCTCCAGCGGCACCACCCTGGCGATTCCCGCCACGGTGGCGTGCTCGGGACAGGTCAGGTCCGCCCCGGTGACCTCCTGCGTTCCGGCGGTCAGCACGTCGAGCCGCACGCCGCCCTCACGCTCGGCGGCGGCCAGGGCCTGCGTCAGGGCCAGCAGGCTGAAGAACCCGCTGTCCTGGGCGGCCATGGCGTCGCCTTCGCCGCTCGCGGCGTCGAGCGTCCAGGCGTGCACGATCCGCGCCGGCACCCCTGTCGCGGCCAGGAGCGCCTCGTAGTCGTCGCGCTCGCCGGGCCGTACGGTTACGCGGTCGCCTTCGCTGCTGTAGGACGTGCCCGCGATCACCGTGACGACCTCGGACCCGGCCGCGCGCAGCCCGGCCACCAGCGGACCCGCCTGCTCGCCCGCGAAGACCAGCACGCGCGCGCCCGACAGCTCCGCGGCGGGGTCGGCGATCGCGCCGCCCGGTTCCTGCCGCCAGACCGGCACCGAGAACCACTCGTCGACCGGCAACGCCCCGGTCCTGGCCGGACGCGGGTAGATCAGCTCCGCGTCGACCGGGGTCGGCGCCCAGTAGTGCCGCCGCTCGTACGGGTAGGCGGGCAGCGGCACCCTGCGGCCCCGCGCCTCGACCTCGATCAGCGCGCCCGCCGCCCACAAGGTGCCGGCGGCCTGGTAGATCACCTCCAGGTCGGACCGGGGCTCGCTCGGCGCCGGCAGGCTCTGCAGCGGCGCCGGCCCGGTCTTGAGCTGCGCGCGGGCGAGCCCGGCGAGCTGCCGTCCCGGGCCGCACTCCACGACGTGCCACTCGCCGTCGGCCACGAGCGCCGCGACGCAGTCGCCGAACCGTACGGCCTCGCGGATGTGGGAGGTCCAGTAGGCGGGATCGACGGCCTGCTCGGCGGTGATCCAGGTGCCGGACACGTTCGACAGGAACGGCATCGTCGGCGCCTGCAGCGAGACCCTGGCCACGGCCTCGTGGAAGTCGCCCAGGATCGGGTCCATCATCGCCGAGTGGAAGGCGTGCGAGGTGCGCAGCATGGTGTGCTGCACTCCGGCCGCCTCCAGGTCGGCGGCGTAGCGCTGGACCAGTTCCGTCGGTCCGGCCACCACGCAGGTGCCCGGTCCGTTCACGGTCGCGATCGACAACCCGTCGGGCAGGCCCGGCCGTACCTCGTCCTGGTCCTGCCGTACGGCGAGCATCGACCCGGACGGCACGCTCTGCATCAGCCGGCCGCGAGCCGCCACCAGGCGCAGCGCGTCGGCGGCGGTGAAGACCCCGGCGACCGCCGCCGCGACGTACTCGCCGATGCTGTGGCCGATCATCGCCGCGGGCCGCACTCCCCACGCCTGCCACAGCCGGCTCAGCGCCCACTCGACGGTGAACAGGGCGGGCTGCGTCAGCCACGTCTGCCGCAGCTGCTCCTCGGCCGCCTCCTTCTCCTCGGGTTCGGGGAACAGGAGCGTGCGGATGTCGAGCCCGCCGAGCTCGTCGCGCAGGACGGCCGCGCACTCGTCGACCGCGGCGGCGAACACCGGCTCGCTCTGGTAGAGCTCGGCGCCCATGCCGGCGTACTGCGCGCCCTGGCCGGAGAACAGCCAGGCCACCCTCGGCGCGCCCGCCTTGCTCTTGACCAGGCGCTTCTTGTCGGCCAGCGCGGCCACCGCGTCGGCGGCGTCGCGCGCGGTGACGGCCGCCCGGTGCGGGTAGGCCTTGCGGCCGGTTCGCAGCGTGTACGCGACGTCGGCCAGGTCCACCTCGTCACCGGCGAGGCGGGTGCCCAGCCGCCGCACGGCCTCCTCCAGCGCCGACGGCGTGCGCGCCGACAGTTGCAGCAGGTGCGCGCCGCGCGGGGGCGCGGCGGGCAGCGGCGCGGGCGGCGCCTGTTCCAGGATCACGTGCGCGTTGGTGCCGCCGATGCCGAAGGAGCTCACCCCGGCCCTGCGCGGCAGGTCGTCGGTCTCCCACTTGGTCAGCGAGGCGATCACCCGGAACGGGTTGCGGCCGAAGTCGATGCGCGGGTTGGGCGCCTGGTAGTGCAGGTTCGGCGGGATGAGCCCGTGCTGCAGCGACAGCACCGTCTTGATGAACCCGGCGATGCCGGCCGCCGGGCCCAGGTGCCCGACGTTCGTCTTGACCGAGCCGATGCCGCACCAGCCGGGCTCTCCCGGCCCGAACGCGCTCGACAGCGCGGCCACCTCGATCGGATCGCCCAGCGCCGTACCGGTGCCGTGCGCCTCGACGTAGGTGATCGTGCGCGGGTCGACCTGGGCGACCCCCAGCGCCTGCGTCACCGCGGCGGCCTGGCCCTCGGCGCTCGGCGCCGAGAAGCCCATCTTGGTCGCGCCGTCGTTGTTGATCGCGTTGCCGATGACCACGGCCCTGATGTGGTCGCCGGCGGCGACCGCGTCCGACAGCCGCTTCAGGACGGCCACGCCGCCGCCACCGCCCCAGATCGTCCCGGCCGCGTCGGCGTCGAACGTACGGCAGTGACCGTCGGGGGTGTAGATGCCGTCCTGGTGGTACTGGTAACCCCACTCGGGTGGAAGCTCCAGCGACACGCCGCCGGTCAGCGCCATGTCGCACTCCCCTGTGCGCAGCGCCTCGACCGCCATGTGCAGCGCCACGAGCGACGACGAGCACGCCGTGTGCACGGTGACGCTCGGCCCGCGCAGGTCGAGCTTGTAGGAGACCAGCGTCGACAGGTAGTCGGGGTGGTTGCCGGTGAAGACGGCGAGGTTGCCGACCGAGGCGAACAGCTGGGGATTGTTACGGATGTACATCCATTGGTATTCGTCCGAGCCGACGGTCCCGTAGACCCCGATCTCGCCGTCGAAGCGAGCCGGGTCGTAGCCGGCGTCCTCCAGGGCGGTGTGGGACAGCTCCAGGAACATGCGCTGCTGCGGGTCGCGTAACTCGGCCTCCCTCGGCGACATGCCGAAGAACGCCGCGTCCAGCGCGCCGTAGTCGGCCGCGACCGACGAGGCGGGTACGAAGGTCGGGTCGTCGAGCAGGTAGTCGGGCACGCCGAGGGCGGCCTGCTCCTCCCGCGTGTAGAACCTCACCGACTCCACGCCGTCGACCAGGTTCCGCCAGAACGTCGGCACGTCCTCGGCGCCGGGTAGCCGGCAGGCCAGCCCGACGACCGCGATCGGTTCTACGCCACTGAAAGGTTCTTCGCTAGTGTCGGCGGTCATTGGCCGTTCTCCCGTCTGGCCTGGTGAGGCCGTTGTGTTGCGGGTCGTGCGCGGCGTGACGCGAGTCGTCTCGCGGCACGCGCGGAGCCGGCCGGGCGAGCCTCGCCATCAAGGTGTGCGGCGAGGGCCCGGACGGTCGGATGGCGGAACAGGTCGACGATGGCCACCTCGCGCCCGAGCGAGGTGCTCAACCTGGCCTGGACCTGGGCGGTGGCCAGCGAGTGGCCGCCGATCTCGAAGAAGTTCTCGTCGGTGGAGACCCGCGGCAGGCCGAGGACCTCCTGCCAGACACCGGCCACCAGCCGTTCTGTGGCCGTGGCCGGCTGCTCGCCGCGCCCTGCCGCCTGCGCCCGTGGAGGCGCGGGCAACCGGGCGCGGTCCACCTTGCCGTTGCCGGTCAGCGGCAGCGCGGGCAGCAACACCAGCTCCGCCGGGACCAGATGATCGGGCAGTACGGCACGCAGATGCCTGCGCAGCTCCTCCGCCTGGACGGCGGCACTCGCGGGCACCGCGTAGGCGTGCACCACCTGGCCTCCGGCCCGTTCGGCGACGGTGGCCGCGGCGGAACGCACTCCCGGGTGCGTGAGCAGGGCCTGCTCGATCTCGCCCAGCTCCACCCGGTGTCCTCGGATCTTGACCTGGTCGTCGGCGCGCCCGGCGGGGATCACCCGTCCGTGCGCGTCGTAGCGGCCCAGGTCGCCTGTGCGGTAGGTCAGCCCGTCGGCCCCGAATCTGGCCCTGGTGAGCTCGGCGTCGAGGTAGCCGTGCGACAGGCGCGGGCTCCTGACGACGATCTCGCCCAGCTCCCCGACCGCCGCCGGGGCGCCCGACCGGGTGAGCACGAGCAGGTCGGCCCCGTCGACGCCGCGCCCGGCCGGCACCGTCTCGCCCGCGCCCGTCCCGGCGTCGAGGTCGGCGGAGGTCAGCGGGTGCAGCGCCTGCGCCTGGGGGGTCTCGGTGGTCCCGTAGGAGTTGACGAGCCGGGCGCCGGGTGCGGCGGCGGCCATGCGAGCGGCGTCGCCGCGCGAGAGCCGGTCTCCGCCGAACAAGACCAGCCGCAGGTCAGGCACCGGGGCGGCAGCGGCCGCGACCAGGTTGCCCAGTTGCGGCGTCAGGTGGGCGACGGTGATCCGGTGCTCCCTGAGCCAGCCGGTCAGCAGCAGTGGGTCGCGGATGCGCTCCTGGACGGGGACGTACAGCGTGCCGCCCAGGACCAGAGGGGTGAAGACGTCGCGCAGCAGCGGGTCGTGCGCGAGACCGGCGAGAAGGGCGAAACGGTCCTCCGAGGTGAGGCCGAAGTGGGCTGGGTACCACGACACGAACCTCGCCAGCGGGGCCTCGGCGGCGGCGACCGGCTTGGGCGCGCCGGTGGTGCCCGAGGTGAAGGCCAGGTAACCACGCTCGGAGGCGGGGGCCGGCTCCAGCCCTACGGCTGCCTCGGCCACCTGCGGGTGCACGACCGGCAGGTGGGCCAGCTCCTGAGGCGCCATGGTCCCGGGGCAGGCCACCAGCGCACCCGCCCCTGCCGCCGCGGCCTGCGCCGCAAGGCGTGCGGGCGGGAGCGCCGCGTCGAGGATCGCCCACCTGGCGCCGGAGGCCAGCACCCCGAGCAACAACGCGGGCAGCTCGGGCGTCCTGGCGGCCAGCACCGCGACCACACCCTCGCGCCGTCCGAGCGTGTCGTGCACCCCACGGCAGGTGGCCGCCGCCAGAGCCGCGACTTCCGCGTAGTCCAGCGAGCTCGACTCGCCGACGATCGCCGGAGCGTGCGGCCGCTCGGCCACCCGCTTCATGACCAGCTCGACCAGTCCCGGCCCGTCCCAGCCCGCCACCGGTGACGTGGACTCCGGCAGCCCGGCCGCCCCTGCCCGCAGCCCGGCCGAGGACACCGCCGCCTCCGGCGCGGCCACCACCTCGCCCAGCAGCCGCAGGTAGCCGGCCAGCAGCGCCTCCACCCGCTCCCGGTCGAACAGCGCCGGGTTGTAGGCGGCCTGCAGCTCGTAGCCGCCGTCCCGCTCGGCCACGTACAGGGTCAGGTCGAACAGCGCCCCCGGCAGGCTCGGCGGCAGCGGCGTCGCCCGCACCCCCGGCAGGTCCAGCCTCGGCTCGGCGAAGTCGTACATGTTGAACAGCACCTGCACCAGGGGGTTGCGCGACAGGTCACGCCCCGGCCCCAGCTTCTCGACCAGCCGCTCCAGCCGTACGTCCAGGTGGGCCAGCGCGCCCGCGAGCCGCTCCTGACAGGCCGTCACCTGCGCGCCGAACGCCGCCTCGCCGTCGAGCCGCAACCGCAGCGGCAGCACGTGCACCAGGCACCCCGCCAGGGGTGCCAGGGCGGGGTCGCGCCGGTCGGCGACCGGGGTGCCGATCACCAGGTCGTCCCGCCCGGCCAGCCGTCCCAGCACGTGCGCGTAGGCGGTCAGCATCACCGCGTAAGGCGTGGCCCCCAGCCGGGCCGCGAGCGTTCGCACCGCCGTGCCCAGCCCCGGATCGGCGAAGGCGGCGACCGACGCGCCCTCGAAGGTCTGCACCGGCGGCCGGGGCCGGTCCCGTGGCAGGTCCAGCACCGGCGGCACGCCCGCCAGCTGCCCGGCCCACCAGTCCAGGTCGGCGCCGTCGCGCTCGCCCAGCCACCGCACGTACCCGCCGAAGGAGGCCTCCAGCGGCTCGGCCGTCTCGCCCCGGTAGGCGCGGGCGATGTCGTCGTACAGCACCGCCTGCGACCACCCGTCGAACACGATGTGGTGCGCGGTGATGGCCAGCACGTGCTCCTGACCGGCCAGCCGCAGCAGCCTGGCCCGCCACAGCGGCCCGCTCCCCAGGTCGAACACCGTGCGCGCCTCGGCGTCCAGCACCTCGCCCAGCTCGGCCTCGCCGCACTCCCGCACCGGCAGCGGCACCGGGCCCGGCACGTCGACCTCGACCGTCGGCACGCCCGCGCTCTGCGGCACCCGCCAGCGCAGCACCTCGTGCCGTTCGGCGACCACGGCCAGCGCCCGTTCCAGCGCCGCCACGTCGAGCGGGCCGGAAAGCCGCTGCGCCATGGCGATGTTGTGCGCGGGCGTGCCAGGCGCGAGCCGTTCGACGAACCACATCCGGCGCTGGATCGGCGACAACGCGGCCTCGGCCAGGCCCGGCGGCCGGGCGGTGAGCGGCGGGGCGGCGGCGGCCCTGACCGCCATGCCCGCGACCGTCCGGCCGGTCAGCACGTCCTCGACGGCCACATCCCGCTCGAAGGCACGGCGCAACGCCGCCGCCAGCCGCATCGCCAGCAAGGAGTGGCCACCGGCGGCGAAGAAGTCAGCCGTCGACGACGGCCGAGCCGACTCGAACGCCTCCGCCCAGGCCGTCGCCACCAGCTCCTCCGCCTCCGTCCTGGCCGCCGCCACCAGTTCCTCGGCGTGTCCGGCCGCGGGCGGCTCCTGCTCCACGCCGCCGCCGGCCGGCTCGGCGGGCAGGGCACGCAGCGCCGCCATGTCGATCTTGCCGGCCACGGTGAGCGGCAGCACATCCAGCCGGACCACCCGGCTCGGCACCATGTAGGCGGGCAGGCTCTCCAGGCAGTGCTCGCGCAGCCGCTCCACGTCGGGCGCGTCCGCAGGGGCCAGATAGGCGGTCAGCTCCTGCCAGCCGCCGATGCCCTCGCTCACGTCCGCGACCGCGTGCCGTACCCCTGGATGGGCCCGGATCACCGCCTCGACCTCACCCATCTCCACCCGCTGGCCGCGCAGCTTCACCTGCCGGTCGAGACGGCCGAGAAAGGCGATGCGGCCATCAGGATCGAGAGCGACCAGGTCGCCGGTCCGATACAGGCGCGCACCGGGTGGCCCCTCGGGATCGGGGACGAACCGGTCGGCCGTCATCGCGGGACGGTCCAGATAGCCGCGGGCCAGCTGCGGGCCGCCGATGCACAACTCCCCCGCCGTGCCGGGCGGGCAGGGCCGCAACCGCTCGTCCAGAATGCGCGCGACGCACCCGGGCAGGGCCAGCCCGATGGGCAGCGGCCGGTCCCAGCGCCCTTCGAGCGCGGTGCCCACCACGCAGACCGTCGTCTCGGTCGGGCCGTACCAGTTGTGGAACCGCCGCACACCGGGCCGCGACCAGCGAGCCACCTGCTCGGGTCCTGCGGGTTCACCGGCCGTGAGCAGATCACGCAGCTCGGGCAGCCGCGCCGGGTCGAGCAGCGGCAACAACGCCGGCGGGATGGTGCCCCAGGTGACCCGGTGCTCTTCGAGGAACCGCTGCAGGCGTCCGGGGTCGGCCCGGTCGGCGTCCGGCGCGAACATCACCGACCCGCCCCTGGCCAGCGGTGCGAACACGTCCAGCACCGACACGTCGAACCCGAGCGCGGCGAAGCCGATCGAACGGCACCCCTCGTCGAGGTCGAAATAGGCGCCGGCCATCGTCACGAACGCCACCGCCGAGGCGTGGCTGACCACCACCCCCTTGGGGCGCCCCGTCGAACCCGAGGTGAACAGGGTGTACGCCGAGCCCTGCGGCAGAGTCTCGATCTCCGGCGGCACGGCACTGCGCCCGTGGTCGTACGGCAGCAGCCGCACCCCCGACCCGGCCAGCAGCGCCGTCCCGTCCTCGTCGGCGATCACGGTGGTGATCCCGGCGTCCTCGATCACCGCGCTCAGCCGCTTGCGCGGATGCGCGGGATCGAGCGGCACGTACGCGCCACCCGACATCAGCACGCCCAGCACCGCGACCAGCAGGTCCGGCGTGCGCCTGCCGCAGACGCCGACCCGGACCTCGGGGCCGGCGCCCAGCTCACGCAGCCGGTGGGCGAGCGCGGCGGCGCGCTCGGTGAGTTCGCCGAAGGTGAGGGAACGTTCCCACTGCCGGATCGCGACGGCATCGGGCGTGAGGGCGGCCTGGCGGGTGATGAGGTCGTGAAGCAGCGGAGGGGAATGCCTGGGAGGCACGGTCATTACTGTCCTGCCGGGATGTCGAGGCTCAGTCGGGGGTGCCGGTACGGCGTGGCCACCGCTGCCAGCGCGTCACCCAGGGGGGTGCGCAGTGGCAGGTGGCAGATCTGCCCGCGACCCCATGGCCACGGCGCGGGATCGGCGAGATCAGGCAGCTCGGTCAGGTCGGGAAGCGTGTTCAGGTCGGGTGAGTCGCGGGGGTCGGGCGGCTCGGGGAGGCCGTCGGTGCGCCTGCCGTTCGGCCGGCCGGTTACGGGGAACTCGGCGCCTCGCTGGGCGCCGGTCTGCTGGGCGCCGGTCTGCTGGGCGCCGGCCTGCTGGGCGGCGGCGAGGGCCCGTTTGGCGGTCAGCAGCCGCAGGGCCAGCCAGCCACGATCCTCCTCGGCGTAGCCGTCGAGCTCGTCGAGCTCCGCCGGGGTGAGCCATCGAGCCAGCTTCTCCGCCGACACATCGCCCGTGAGCGCCACTCCCACCCCGAGACCGGCACGCCCGCTGACCGCGACCAGCGCCAGCCCGCCGTCCTCAGCCACCACCACACCCGGCCCACCACCAAGCCCGAGGCCTGCGCCCGGCCCGAAGCCGGCCTCCGCGCGCAAGTCCCGCACGACGGCGGCCCTGACACCCGAGTCCTGCACATCGGAAGTTCCAGCGTCGGTGTCCGGGCGGAGGTTGCCGGGCCAGGAGACGGCCCACAGCCGGACCTCGTCCTCACCGCCGACGCCGGCAGCCGTTCCCGGCGTCGGCCTCGGGGGCCGGGGAGACTCGGCCTGCCAGGGCAGGCTCGGGGGCCCTTCGGCCAGGTCGGCGGCGATCAGGGCGGCCAGTTCGGCGGCGTCGTCTCGCACGAAGAGGTGCCCGCCGCGCAACACCCGCAGCCGGAACCCCGCCGTGCCGTGCCTGGCCCATCCCGCCACGTCGGCCAGGGTCAGCTCGTGATCCCCCAGCCCGGTGAACGCCACCACCGGCACCTCCAGCGGCGCCTCCGGCCGGAACCGGTACCGCCTGAGCCATCCGAGATCGGCACGGAGCACGGGCAGCAACAGCTCCTGGATCTCGGGCTCGGTCCGCAGCAGCGGCATCGCTCCTGCCCGCCGGATCAGCTGCTCGATGAAGGCGTCGTCTGGCAGGTCGACGATGGCGGCCAGCGGCACCCGCGCGTGCGGCGGATGCGCACCGCCGACGTACAGCCGCACAGGCAGCGGTAACCCGCGCCGCCGCAGCTCACGCACCACCTCGAAGGCCACCCTGGCCCCCATGCTGTGGCCGTACAGCGCGTACGGCTCACCGGTCGCCGGCGCGATTTCGTCGGCGATGTCCTCGACGCTGAAGACAGGCGGTTCGGCGATGCGGTTTTCCCGTCCTGGTAATTGGAGGGGGACGACGTGCGCTGGAGCGCTCGCGTGGGTGGCGAGCGTGCGCTGGAGTCCGTTGTAGGCGCTGGCGCCTCCGCCGGAGAAGGGCAGGCAGAACATCGTGCGGACAGTCGTCGGGCCGTGTGGGTGGGGGCTGAGCGACGCCGCGGTGATCTGTCCGGTTATCGCCCAGCACCCCCTCGGGGGCCTGTTGACCAGGGACAAAGCTGTAGCAGGCGAAGGGTGCTCGGCATGAAGTGACGCTCCTCGTCGATGGTCACTACATATGAACTACAGATCATCTACAAACGACAAATCCTCTTATATCCAGGCACATACAAGCAGTCAATGAGGTCCTTTCGCGACCCAGGCAGCCGAAATTACGGTGACAGATTCATTTCTTACGTGTCTCTTGACGCAGCATGATCGCGATGCTATTTTGCGCGGTTTATACGGCACAAGGAGGCTATGTAAACCCCACCTTTGAACGGAAATCCGGATTGACTACTCGTCTGACTGAGTATCAAAAAAATTGGGCCTTGACGAGAACGGAAAGAACTCTTCTTATAGGCGTGCATGACCACGCGCAGGCTGGAAACGCAGGTTTCAGACCGACACTTATCAGGAGTATGATCATCGGCCGCCCTCCCCCAGCGCCCTCGGCCACGCCGGCCACCGATTAGGATTCCGCGCCGCGTCCGTCCGTACTGGTGAGATCGACTCACAGGAGGCTGACGACATGCGGAAACTCACCTATGCGATGAACACGAGCCTGGACGGCTACACGGCCGCGCCCGGCGACGACCTCGGCTGGGGCGCACCGAGCGACGAGCTGTTCCAGTGGTGGTCCGACCGGGTCGCCGCGACGGAGCTGGCACTGTACGGGCGCAGGCTGTGGGAGACGATGAGCTCCCACTGGCCGACCGCCGACGAGCAGCCGGGCGCCACGCCCGCGGACATCGAGTACGCCCGCCGCTGGCGCGACATGCCCAAGGTGGTGTTCTCGTCGACGATCGACAAGGTCGACTGGAACGCCCGCCTGGTCAGCGGCGACGCGGTCGCCGAGATCGCCCGGCTGAAAGCCGGGGACGGCGGCCCGATGGACCTCACCGGCGCGACGCTCGCCGCGGCGGCCATGCGGGCCGGGCTGATCGACGAGTACCTGCTGGTCACCGTACCTGTCCTGCTGGGCGGCGGCACGCCGTTCTTCACCGCGCTGGACAGCTGGGTGAACCTGGACCTGGTCGAGACGCGGAAGTTCCCCGGCGGCGTGCTGCTGACCCGCTACGAGACGAGGAGATGACCGCGAGCCCGTGCGCCGGGCTCGTCTGATCACAGCGTCGCCGGCAGGCCCAGCCATGGCTTGTCGGCGGCGTCGAATCCGGTGAGTTCGGCGATCGTGCCGTCGACGATGTGCAGGACCGCGATGGTGAACAGGCGGTACTCCGGGTCGCCGGGGGCGCGGCGGTAGAGCGCGGCGGCGGGCATGCGGTTGAGCGTCGTGGCGATGCAGCGCCAGTCGTCGTAGCCGGGCTGGAAGAGTCCGGCGCGGACCCAGCCGTCCACGGCGTCCCTGGCCGAGACGATCACGGTGCCGGGGTCGGGCAGCATCGTGAAGCGCAGGTCGTCGCGCAGCAGCGCCATCAGCCCGTCGAGGTCGTTGCGCTCGTGGGCGGCCATGTACGACTTCACCACGCCGCGCTCGACCTCCGACAGCTCGTGCGCGGCGGGGCTGCGCCAGTCGAGGCGGCGGCCGGGCAGCTGCTCGCGCATCGTGACGCGTGCCCGCTGCAGGGCGCTGGTCACCGATGCGACGGTCAGTTCCAGGGCGTCGGCGGCCGTCGACGCCGGCCAGCCGAGGACGTCGCGCACGATGAACACCGCCCGCTGCCGCGGCGGCAGGTGCTGGACGGCGACGATGAACGCGAGCTCGATCGTCTCCCTGGCCACCGCCGATTCCTGCGGGTCCTCCGGGAGCATCCCGTCGGGGTAGGGCTGCAGGTAGCGCACCTCCGTGCCCGCTCCAGGCAGCTCGGCGGGCACGGGTGTGCGGTCGTTGCGTTTGCCCAGGAAGTCGAGGCAGGCGTTCGTCGCGATCCGGTACAGCCAGGTGCGCAGGGCGGCTTCGCCTTTGAACGACTCCCGCTTGTTCCAGGCCCGCAGGAACGTCTCCTGCGTCATGTCCTGGGCGTCGGCGTAGTTCGCGAGCATCCGGTAGCAGTGCACCTGCAGCTCACGGCGGTAGGGCTCCGTGATGAGGGCGAACTGCGCCGCGTCGGTCGAGCGGGCGGCCGCGATGAAGGCGGTCTTGTCGTCGCCTGGCAGGCTGGCGTCGGTCATGGTCGTCAATCCTTCCGCAGGTGGTGGGGGGTTACCAGGACTGACGACGCGGCGGAGGATTTCTGAGCGGTGAGCTATGCTGTGAACAAAAAACCAATTTGTTCAAATGGAGACACAATGCCGCCCGCGTTCTCCGAGGAAGAGCGGTCGCGGATCATCGGGCAACTGCTCGACACCGCCACCCGCCTCTTCTCGACCCAGGGCCTGCGCAAGACCTCCCTCGACGAGCTGACCGCTCCGGCTGGCATCGCCAAGTCCTCGCTGTACGCCTTCTTCGACTCCAAGGAGGACCTCTACTTCGAGGCGATGCTGCGCCAGAGCGAGCAGGTCCGGCGCCGGGTGATCGACGAGGGGCTCAACCGCGGCGCCGACACCCGCGACGCGCTGCGCCGCTTCCTGCGCGCCACGATCGCCGAACTCGACGGCAACCCTCTCTACCGGCGGCTCATGTCCCACCCCCAGGAGATGGCCGCGGTCGCCGCGAAGCTCACCCCCGAGCGCATGGCCGCGGCGGCGGACGGCCCGATGGCCGACCTGCTCCAGTTCCTCGGCACCCATCTCGACGAGGATCCGCAGGTCCTGCTCGGCGTGCTGCGCGCGGTTCTGCTGACCCCGCTGCACGCCGAGCATCTGGGCGCCGAGATCTACCCGGCCGTGATGAACCGCCTGATCGACGCGGTCACTGAAGGGATCACCCCATGATGAACGGCCTGCCGCACCTGTCGGCCGGCGCGGGAGCGCCCCTGGTCGTGCTGCTCTTCACCTCGGAAGCGGCCAATCCGACGGGGTTGGCCCGCTGGTCGACGATGCGGATGGTGCGGCCGTTCGCCGAGCATTTCACCGTCCATGTCGTCAACCGGCCACCCGGCCTGCCGCCGACCACGACGATGGCCGGCCTGGCCGCCGTCTACGCGCGAGCGATCGAGGCCACCTTCGACGGCCCGGTGAACATCCTGGCCATCTCCACCGGCGGCTCCATCGCCCTGCAACTCGCCGCCGACCATCCCGGGCTGGTCGACCGCCTGGTCCTGGCCAGTACGGCCTGCACTCTCGGCCCGGCCGGCAAGCGCGCCCAACGCGCCTACATCGAGCGGGCACGTCAGGGCAGGCGGCCGAGCCCCGCCCTGGCCGAGATCGTCACCAGGTCGGTGATCGGACGGAGAGTGCTCCGGTGGCTGCTGTGGTTGTCGGACGGCGGCCGCAAGGACCACACCGACGCCGTCACCGTGCTCAACGCCGAGGATGGCTTCGACCTGCGCGGCCGGCTGCACGACATCAAGGCGGCCACGTTGCTGATCCAGGGTGGCGAGGATCTCGTCTATCCGCTCGAACTGGCCCGGTCCACGGTCGAGGGCATCCCCGGCGCCCGGCTCATCGTCTACCCGGGTCGCAGCCACAGCCGCACCTTCACCGACAGGCGCTTCAGCTCCGACGCGCTGGCCTTCCTCCTGGACAGGTGATCGGCGCCCGCCGTGGTCGTCAGTGAAGATGCGTGGCGGCGGCGTGGAGCTCATGCAACGCCGCGCGCGTGAGGGGCGCCAGCTCGCCGGGATCGCCGTCAACGGGGCCGGTCCACCGGCTGAAGCCGAGGTTGAAGGCCATGACCCCGAGTTCCGCCGCCACGCGCGCCGTGATCTCCGGGATGCCGCGCCTCGTCAGCGCCTCCGTCATGGCCGCGGCCATGCCGACGCTCTTGGACGTGTTGCGCCGCCGCAGCTCCTCATCGGCCTCGATCGCCGCGTGCATCAGCGTGCCGATATCGCGGTTGACGGAGGTCATGTGGCGAGAAGCCCGCTCCAGGCCCGCTGCGACGGCGGCCATCGGCGTCGCGTCGGAGGGGGCGGCGGCGATGCCTTCGGCCAGCAGCCGGCTGAGAGTCTCCTGCCCGGCGGTGAGGATGTCGCGCTTGTCGCCGAAATGCCGATGGAAGGTGCTGCGGGTGAGGCCGGCCCGTTCGGCGATCTGGGCGACCGTGGTCTCGTCGTAGCCCTTCTCGGCGAACAGCCGTAGTGCCGCCATCACCAGGCGCTCTCGTGCGTCCGGCTTCCATCTGGGCATGACACCAATCATAGATGATGCGACAGGTGTCGCGTCATGAGGTACGTTGATAGGACATCTGTCGCATCGCGGGGGTTTCATCATGCACGTCTTCATCACCGGCGGCACCGGCCTGATCGGCTCGGCGGTCGTCGCCGAGCTGCTGTCCGCGGGTCACACGGTCGCCGCTCTGGCCCGGTCCGAGGCCTCCGCGTCACGCGCCGAAGCGGCCGGAGCGAGCGTGCTGCGCGGAGCGCTGACCGACCTGGAAACGCTGCGCACCGGCGCACGAGAGGCCGACGGCGTGGTCCACCTGGCCTTCGGCAACGACTTCAGCTCGCCGGAATCGGTGGCGCGAGCGGTCGCCGAGGAAAGCCGTGCGCTGGCCGTGCTCAGTGACGCCCTCATCGGCACCGATCGGCCGCTGGTCACCGTGGCGGGCACGCCCACGGCGCCCGGCCGCGCGTCGACCGAGCAGGACCTGCTGCCCACCGACGGTCCGGTAGGGGGACGCGGCGAGTCGGTGAACCGGGTGCTCGCCCTCGCCTCGCAGGGGGTGCGCACTTCGGCGGTACGGCTCCCGCGCACCGTTCACCGCCGGGGGGAGGGCGGATTCGCGGGCATCCTCACCACCGCCGCCCGGCGCGCGGGTGTGGCCGGCTACCCAGGAGACGGCACCCAGCGCTGGCCCGCCGTCCATGCCCTGGACGCCGCCGTGCTGTTCCGGCTGGCCCTGGAGAAGGCTCCCGGGGGAACGTCATGGCACGCCGTCGCCGACGAAGGGGACGCCGTGGGCGACATCGCCGCCGTCATCGGGCGACGGCTCGGCCTGCCGGTGGCGTCGGTGCCGCAGGAGAGCTTCGGCCCGCTCGGGCCGGTCTTCGCGATGGACCAGCCGGCCTCCAGCGCCCGCACCCGCGCCGAGCTCGGATGGGAGCCGACCGGCCCCAGCCTGCTCGCCGACCTGGAGAACATCCAGCCCTGACCCGCGCCCGGCGGGTGGCCTAGGGTGCCATGGTGACCAAGGCCCCGGCCGCCACCGGCTACGTGACCCGCACGCCCCTGCTCACCGGGGCCAACCCGTTCGTCACCCTCTACGACGCCGACGGCGCGCCCACCGGCTACGCGTCGCTGTGGCAGATCGACTGGTCCACGCACGGCACGGGCGCCGTCATGGTGGTGTGGACGCCAACGAGCCTCCGAGTCGTCGGCGATCACCCCGGCTTGGCGGCGTGGATCGAGGAGCACTTCGTCCGCCACTTCGACGAAGCCACAGCGCTGCCGTCCTGGCCCGCCGTACAAGCCCGGCACGCCGTCGTGCGCCTCCGCGTCGACCCGGCCACCGGCGCCCGCGCCGAAGCGGCCGGGATGGCGGTCAGCATCACGGGCCCCCTCGACGCCCGGCCGTTCGCCCAGGCCGACTTCCCGCTGCGGGGGGTGAGCCATGGCCTGTCCATGCAGGTCATCCCCTGCGAGCACGCCACGATCACGATCGACGGCATCGCCGTACCGGGCAGCCCAGCCGTGGTCCGTGCCGACGGCCGGCCCGCCTCCTCGGCCGTCGTCACCGTGCACGAGGCGTGGAGCGCGTGAGGAAGATCGGCGCCGACAGACGCGGAGGGTCATGCCCACGGTGATCACCGGCCTCGACCGGTGCGCGCAGGCGGGGAAGCTGCTGCCGGCGGTGTCGGCGCTGACCGAGTTCGGCTCGGCGTTGCACGTGCTGCGCGACCCCGGCCACCACGGCCTTGACGAGTGGGCGGGCGGCATCCTCACCTCGATGAGCCCCCGCCTGGCGGCGTGGACGCGGTCGTGGTGGTGGACGGCGCAGGCCATCAGGGCGACACCCTTCGTCACCCCTACGACCTCGGCGGAGTCCTTCACCGATCGGCTGGAGCACCTCCGCGCCCTTCCCGCCCAGGAACTGGCATCCCAGTTGCTGCGGCCGATCGCGCCCACCGGCGACCGGCAGGTCGCGCTGCGCTGGTCCCGCTCGCGCGGTGCGGCGGTGGAAGCGTGCGTCGAAGCGCTCGCCAGGCGTCCGCAGGAGGCGGCCGAGGACTTCCTGGCCTTCCTGCGCAGCAGCTGGCAGGAGTGGTTCGAGGCCGAGTGGGCGCGCATCCGGCCGGTGCTGGCCGGGCGGGCTCGTCGCTTCGCCGACCTGGCGGCGCTCCAAGGGCCGGGGCCGGCGCTCGCCGCCCTCGACTCCTCGGTGGAGGCGACGCCGACAGGGGTGACCGTGCACATCGCGAAGGTCCGGGCCGCTCGTCATGACGTGTCGAAGCGCGGGCTTGTCGTGGCGCCCAGCACCTTCATCCGGCCCCACCTGTACGTGGCCGATGTGCCCGGCCGGCCGTTGCTGCTCCTTCACCCCGCCGACGCCGGCCCTGCCGTACCCTCCGCCGCCGTGGTGCGGCGGCGGCTCGAGGCCCTCGCGCACCAGGGCCGTCTGGAGGTCGCCCGGGCGATCGCCACAGAACCGCGTACGGCGGGCGAGATCGCGATGTTGTGGAACGTGGACCCGACACAGGTCAACCGCCACCTGCGCGCCCTGGCCGCAGCGGGACTGGCCACCACGGCCAGGCAAGGACGGTTCGTGCGATACCGGCTCGCGACCGACGTCCTGGAGGAACTCGGTAAGGATGTGCTGTCTCTTCTGCTGCGCTGAGCACGATTGATCGGATTCGTCAGCCCGCTGGCGCGCCCTCGGTGGCGGTGGTGAAGTCCCTCCGACTGCTCACAGAGGGAGAACCACCATGACGATCTTGTCTTCCGGCGAAGCGATCGGCCGGCTGCGCGCCGATCGCGCCATCCTCCTCGCACGCGTCGCCGGGCTGACCGAGGAACAGCTCGGCTCCGAGTGCCTGGTGGATTCGCGCCCGCTCGGCGACTTCTGCCGTTCCTTGCACGACCTCGTCGCCCACGTCCTGATGTGGGACGAGATCAACCTGGCGGTGCTGGCGGAAGCCGCCGCCGGCCGTGAGCACTGGAGCCTCGATGCGCGCTGGGAGGATCCCGCCGTCGGCCGGTCGCTGAACATCGGCGGCGTGGAAGCGGGACGCCACCTCTCGCCCTGGCTGCTGCTGCACCGGTCCGGGGCGGTGCATGACGCGATCCTGGAGGAGCTCGGCAGAGTCGGCGAGGAGTCCTGGGATGAGGTCGGGGCGCTGGCGCAGCGGGTGTGGACCGTGCCCGGGCATCCGGCGTTCTGGCATGCCGCCATCCACCTCGGCCAGGCCGTACGAGGGTCGCTGTGAGGCGCGGCCGGCGTGGTCACACCGACACGAACGGCTCCGTCAGGTGCGGCGCCGCCAGGTGCAGCGTGGTGGCGGGTTCGCAGGCGAGCATGCGCTTCCTGGAGTTCCTGGCCTCCTCGGGGTCCACCTCGTGGGCGTAGGCGAGGTCGGGGTGGAGCACCTGGAGCGCGTGCACGAGGAGGTCACCGGCGACGAGCACCAGCTCCCGGCCGTCGGCGACCAGGACACTCTGGTGGCCGGGGGTGTGGCCGGGTGTGGCGACCGCCCGGCCCGCGCGCAGCGGCGTGTCCCCGTCGAGCAGCCACAGCCGGCCGGCCGCCGCGAGCGGGTCGATGAGCGCTTGGCGAAGCTGCGGGTTGAGCGTGTCGACGGCGTCGAGCTCGGCCCGCTGGAGCACGTATTCGGCGTTCGGGAAGTAAGGGCGGCGGGTATTCGAGGCGCTTGAAGGGACGACTGACTCGGTCACCCCCGGCCAGCCGACATGGCCGGTGTTCGAGGCGTCGCCTGACGGGACGGCCGACTCGGACACAACCGCCCACCCGACGTGGTCGGTGTGCAGATGCGTGAGCACCACGGTGTCGACCTCGGCCGGATCGATGGCCGCGGCGGCCAGAGACTCGGGGAGCCTGCCGGGCACGGGCGCCCACGAGCCGGCCGGGCTGTCCGCGGGACCGATCCCGGCGTCCACGAGCGTCAGGCCCTTGTCGCTGCGGATCGCGTACGCGCGGAACCGCAGCCACCACCGGCCCTCGGCGTCGACCGCGCCGGGATCGTAGCGGTCGGCCTCGGCCCAGTGGTCGGCGGTGGCTTCGGGAAAGGCTTCGGCACGCGGAGAGAAGAAAGGACCCTCGGCATCGGCGAGGGCGATGATCTCGGTCGAGCCGATCCGGAGGCGGGGAACGCTGAGGGACATGGTCGCGATCCTGCCATGCCCGGCTCGGCGGATCGGCGCCCTACCCGAGGTCGAGGACGCCGACGGGCTGGCCGCCCGTGGTCTCCCCGGTCGGGCGGAAGCCGAGCTTGAGGTAGAAGTTCTCCGGCCCGTCGTCTCCCGCCTCCCAGGAGACGAACATCTGCCGCGCCCCGCGCCGTCTGACCTCGGCGGCGACCGCCTCGACGGCGAAGCGCCCGACGCCCCGGCCCTGCGCTTCCGGCATCACGTTGAGGCGCCACAACCCGGACCGGAAGTCGACGCCCTTGCCGTTCCAGTCGATCTCGACGAAGGCCATGAGGAAGCCCACCGCCTTGTCGTCCGCGTCGAGGATCAGCCGCGGCCAGGCCGCGTCGCCGAAGACGTACGCCTCGGCCAGCGATTTCGCCACCGGTGCGACGAACCGCTCCTGATCGGGGCGGACCTTCACGGTGAGGGCGAGATCGATGTTGGCCTGAGTGACGGGAACGAGACGGAAGTTCATGAGAAGAACCCTATGGGGCCTTTTCGGCGCTATGTCCGTCCCAGTTCAGGAAGCGGTAGTGCAGCCCCGTCGACGATTCCTGCCAGTCCCCGACGGAGTCGGGCGGGCGTCGCAGCTCGGGGGCACGGGTGTCGCCCTCGAAGGCCTCGCGGATCTCGGTGACCACGATGCGGTCCGCGAAGGGAAGCGCCGCCTGGTACACGGCCGCGCCACCGATCACCCACACGTCTCCTGATGCCACGGCCAGCGCCTGCCGCAAATCGGGGAACGTCTCCACCCCCTCCTGCTGGCTGCGCGAGAGCACCAGATTGCGCCTGCCCGGCAGCGGCCGGAACCGCGGCGGCAGCGACTCCCAGGTGCGGCGCCCCATGAGGACGGTCGTGCCCGCGGTCAGGGTCCGGAAATGCTTCAGATCCTCAGGCAGGTGCCACGGCAACGTGCCGTCACGGCCGATGACGCCGTTCGACGCCTGCGCCCAGACCAGCCCGATCACACCGCCACCTGGGCCCGGATGGCGGGGTGCGGGTCGTAGCCGTCGAGGCTGATGTCTTCATACGTGTAGTCGAACAGGCTGGCGGCCGGCTTCAGGCTCAGCGTGGGGAACGGCCGCGCCTCGCGTGCGAGCTGGGTACGGACCTGGTCCTCGTGGTTGTCGTAGATGTGGCAGTCGCCGCCGGTCCAGACGAAGTCACCGACGCCCAGGCCCACCTGCTGGGCGATCATGTGCGTCAGCAGGGCGTAGCTGGCGATGTTGAACGGCACGCCGAGGAACAGGTCGGCGCTGCGCTGGTAGAGCTGGCAGGACAGCTCGCCGTCGGCGACGTAGAACTGGAAGAACGCGTGGCAGGGCGGAAGCGCCATACGCGGGATGTCGGCCACGTTCCAGGCCGACACGATGATGCGCCTGGAGTCGGGGTTGTCGCGCAGCGTGCGCAGGACCTCGCTGATCTGGTCGACGTGCCCGCCGTCCGGGGTCGGCCATGAACGCCACTGCACACCGTAGATCGGGCCGAGGTCTCCGTCGGGTGCCGCCCACTCGTCCCAGATGGTGACGCCGTGCTCGCGCAGCCAGGTGACGTTCCCGTCGCCGCGCAGGAACCACAGCAGCTCGTAGGCGATCGAGCGGAAGTGGACCTTCTTCGTCGTGATCAGCGGGAAGCCGTCGGCCAGCCGGTAGCGCAGCTGGTGACCGAAGATCGACCGCGTGCCGGTGCCGGTGCGGTCCCCCTTGCGGGTGCCTGTGTCGAGGACGTGGCGGAGAAGATCTTCGTACTGCGTGTTCGGCATGGTCACAAGCCTAAGGGCTCGGCCATCGCCTCGAAGCGTGATCGCCGCTGGCAGGATGGGGCCCATGCTTCCACGCGACGTGGCACGCGCGGCATCCCGCTACCTGACCACGGCCGACCGGCTGGCGCCGGGCCGCATCCGCGGGTTCTACCTGGTCGGGTCGGTCGCGCTGGGCGCCTGGCGGGCGGGGCGCAGCGACATCGACTTCGTCGCCGTGGTGGACGGCGACCTCGGCGACCGGGATCTTCGACGGCTGTCGCTGCTGCACAAGGCCGCCAATGTCCCCGCCGCCTGGCAGGCGCTCGTCCGGGCCAGGCCGGCCATCCCCGGCACGCTGAACGGGGTGTTCGTGGCGGCGGGCGACCTGAGCAAGCCGGTCTCGCGCATCCGTCCGCTCGCCTCGCACAGCGGGCCGTCCTTCACGCGTGGACGCGGGTTCGAGGTGAATCCGGTCGTGTGGAAGATCCTGCTGGAGAAGGGCGTCACGGTGCGCGGCCCGGCGCCGGGCGAGCTGGGGCTCGATCCGGAGCCGGGCACGCTGCGCGAGTGGAATCTGCGGCAACTGCGCGGGCACTTCGCCACGTGGGCGCGTCAGGCGATGTCGGACAGGCCCCCGCGCAAGCCGCTGCTCCCGGCCCACCGGGTGGCGCTGTCGACCGTGCTCGCGCCTCCCCGGTTGCACCACACGATCATGACGGGCGAGGTGATCTCGAAGGAGGAGGCGGCGCATTACGCGCTGGAGACCTTCGATGCGCGCTGGCGTCCGCTGATCCGGCTGGCGCTGGCACGCCGCCTGGGGTCGCCCGCGCCGGACGAGGCGGCCGCGTCGGTGGACGATCCCCGCGAGCTGCCTCGCCTGGCGGGCGCGTTCGTGCTCGACGTGATCACGAGCGCGGATCAGGCGGGGTGACGCCGTCGGGGGCAGGTGAGACAACAACGCGGCCTCTGGCGCACGCAGGGGTGACGCCGCCCGTGGAGCGCCCAGAAGCGACGCCGCCTGTGGGTCACGCTGAGGGAAGCCACCATCGGGTGAGCGCGTCACGCAGTGCCGGTGCGGCGCTCCCCGGCGGCTCGTCGACGGGGACGGCCCAGGCGATGTGGGCGTCCGGCCGGATCAGCAGCGCGTCGGCGGGACGCCCTTCGGTCTTGGCGGTGTGCACGTCGACGCACTGCCCCCACGCGCGGGCGGCCTCGCGCAGGTCGGAGCGGTCGGCGAGGTCCAGGAGGATGGGCCGGGCGGGCCGCAGGAGCTCGGCGAGGCCGGTGATCCCCTGGTCGGTGTGCAGCGTCAGGTCGGGCGCGAAGGTTCCGGCCAGGGGGTGCGGGTCAGCGCCGGGTACGGCGTAGCGGATGTCGGCGCCCGCCACCATGGCTCCCATGCGGCGCAACGGCGCCTCGTCGCCGAGCAGCTCCTGGAACACCTCCCTGAGCGCGTCGGCGGCGGCGTCGTGCCCGCGCCGCAGCGCCACCTGGGCGCGCGTGTGCAGCATGGTGCGGGCGCCGGCGTGGTGGCGCTCGTCGTGGTAGGTGTCCAGCAGTACGGGTGCCGCCCAGCCCCGCAGGTCGGCGGCCAGTTTCCAGGCGAGGTTCACCGCGTCGAGCATGCCCGCGTTGAGCGCCACGCCGGTGGCGGGGAACAGGTGCGCCGCGTCCCCTGCCACCATGACGCGCCCGGCGCGGTAACGCTCGGCCTGGCGGGCCTTGAAGGTGAAGCGGGACAACCGCGTCGATCCGGCCAGCGGCACGTGGACGCCCAGGACGCGGTGCACGCTGTCCTGCAGCTCGGTCAGGGTCATCGGGACGTCGTCGTCGTATTCGGTGGTCTCGTCCTCGACGGTGTAGAGGGAGACGCTCCGGGCGCCGGGCGTGGAGCCGAGGCCGAGCAGGCCCTGGCCGGTGCGGGTGAATCCGGCCCGGACGACGCCGTGGCCGGGGACGTCGAGGTCGCCGTTGTCGAGCACGGTGACCGAGTCGGGCAGCGTGACCTGGGCGAGCCGGTTGACCTCCGGATAGGTGACGCCGGGGAACGGGATGCCGGCCCACTCCCTGACGCGGCTGCGTGCGCCGTCGCAGGCCACCGCGTAGCGGGCGGTCACCTGGTAGGAGCCGTCGGGACCTCGCACCTCCACCCGTACCGTGGTGTCGTCCTGGCTCAGCCCGGTCACCTCGTGCCCGCGCCGTACCTCCACGTCGAGCTCGGTGGCGCGCTCGTCGAGCACCCGTTCGAGCGCCTGCTGCGGCAGCGGCAGGGCGTGCATGGGCGGATCCGCCAGCCGGGTGAGGTCGATGTGCACCCCGCCGAACGGGAAGCGGGGGGCGGGGACGGGACCGGTGCAGGCCGCGCGGAAGTGTTCGAGCTGGCCCCGGTAGCGCAGCAGCTCCAGGATCTGCCCGCCGAGCCCTCCGGCCTTCGGGGTGTCGCGGCGACGGGGTTGCCGCTCCAGCACCAGCGGTCGCACTCCGGCGAGTCGTAGTTCGTTCGCCAGCATGAGGCCGGTCGGACCGGCTCCTACGATGATCACATCGACGTTCGTCATCGGCGTGCACTCTCCAGGTCGTCGACGGCGCCCGACATGATCGCGCGCACGTGCTCGGTGATGAGCTCAAGGGGCCAGTCCCACCAGGCCACGGCAAGCAACCGGTCGATGTCGGCGTCGCTGAAGCGGCGGCGGATGAGCCGGGCCGGGTTGCCGCCGACGATGCCGTAGTCGGGCACGTCGTCGACGACGACGGCGCCCGAGGCGATGATCGCGCCGTGTCCGATGCGTACTCCTGGCATGACCGTGGAGCGGTAGCCGAACCAGACGTCATGGCCCACCACGGTGTCGCCCCGTCCTGGCAACCCGGTGATGAGGTCGAAGTGTTCGGCCCAGGAGCCGCCCATGATCGGGAAGGGGAACGTCGAGGGGCCGTCCATGCGGTGGTTGGCGCCGTTCATGATGAATCGCACGCCCTCCCCCAGCGCGCAGAACCTCCCGATGATCAACTTCTCCGGCCCGTAGTGGTAGAGCACGTTGCGGGTCTCGAAGGCCGTCGGGTCGTCGGGGTCGTCGTAGTAGGAGAACTCCCCCACCTCGATCAGCGGCGAGGTGACGAGGGGTTTCAGCAGCACCAGGCGCGGCTGGCCGGGCATGGGATGCACGAGGGCCGGGTCGGCGGGAACGAACGCCACGAGATCGTCTTCTTTCCGCGAGGGATTATCGGTACGGAACGTACCGTACCGATAGAGTGGTGGCATGACCAAAGCACCCCACCGTCGCGGCGCCGACCGGACCGAGGCGATCATGCGCACCACGCTGGAGCTCGGCCAGGAGATCGGCTACGCCAGGCTGAGCATGGAGGGGGTCGCCGCCCGCGCCGGGGCCGGCAAGCAGACCATCTACCGCCGGTGGTCCTCCAAGGGCGCGCTGCTGCTCGACTCGCTGCTGTCGCTGCACGAGCCCGCGCTCGACTACCCCGACACCGGAGACGTCGTGGCCGACCTGCGCACCCAGATCCACGCGGCCGTCGACCTGCTGGCCGGGCCGCCCTTCGGACCCCTGTTCACCGCTCTGATCGGCGAGGCCCAGTACGACCCCCGGGTCGCCGCCGCGCTCAACGAGCGCTTGATCGCCCCGCAGGCGGCCAAGACCGTCGAACGCCTCCAGGCCGCCCGCGACCGGGGCCAGCTGTCGGAGGCGTTCGACCTCGACCTGGCCATGGCGATCCTGTCGGGCCCGCTGTACTTCCAGCTGCTGATCACGCAGGAGCCGCTGACCCACGCCTACGTCGACCGGGTTCTCGACGCCCTGTTCACCGGACTCGGCCCGATCAGCCGCGCAGCCGGGCGTTGAGCCTGAGGGCCTGGCGCATGAGGTGCTCGTGTTCCTGGAAGCTGGTCGCCTGGCGGGCGGCCTCGGCGTACAGGCGGGCGGCGGTCGCCAGGTCGCCGTCGCGCTCGTGCAGGTAGGCCGCGACGGCGTTGTAGCGCGGCAGGGCCGGATCGAGCTCGGCCAGCGCCGCCAGGCCGGACCGGGCGCCGTCCGCCTCACCGACCGCGACGGCCCGGTTCAGGCGCGCCACCGGATTGCCCGTCAGGCGCACCAGCTCGTCGTACCACTCGACGATCTGCACCCAGTCGGTCTCCTCCGCCGCCGGGGCGTCGGCGTGGAGCGCGGCGATGGCGGCCTGGGCCTGGAACTCCCCCAGCCGGTCACGGGCCAGGGCCGCCTGGAGCACGTCCACGCCCTCGGCGATCAGGCGGGTGTTCCACAGGCGGCGGTCCTGCTCGGCGAGCGGGACGAGCCGGCCGTCCTCGGTGGTGCGTGCCGTACGGCGGGCATGATGGAGCAGCATGAGCGCCAGCAGCCCCGCGACCTCCTCGTGCTTGGTCAGCGCGGCCAGCTGGCGGGTGAGCCTGATCGCCTCCGCCGCGAGGTCGACGTCGCCGGAGTAGCCCTCGTTGAAGACCAGGTAGAGCACGCGCAGCACCGTGGCGACGTCACCCGGCTGGTTGAGCCGGACGCCCGACACGGTGCGCTTGGCCCTGCTGATGCGCTGGGCCATGGTCGCCTCCGGCACGAGGTAGGCCTGGGCGATCTGGCGCGTGGTCAGGCCGCCGACCGCCCGCAATGTCAGGGCGACGGCCGAGGAAGGCGTCAGGGACGGGTGCGCGCACAGGAAGTACAGCTGGAGCGTGTCGTCGACCGCCTCGCCGGGACCAGGCGCGGGCTCGCTGTCGGCGCGGAGTTCGCGGTCACGCCGCGAGGCCTCGGCGCGGGCGGCGTCGAGGAACTTGCGCCAGGCCACGGTGATCAGCCAGCCCTTGGGGTCGCGCGGCGCCTCGTCCGCCGACACGCGCACGGCTTCGACGAGGGCGTCCTGGACGGCGTCCTCGGCCGCCGCGAAGTCGGCTCCGCGGCGGACGAGGACACCGATCACCGCGGGCACCAGCTCCCGCAGCTCCGGCTCGTTCACTCGACCACCGTGGGCGGCTGGTCGACCATGAACGGACGCACCTCGAGCCACTCGTGGATCGGCTCACCGCCGGCCCCAGGAGCCGCCGACAGCTCGCCGGCCAGCTCGATCGCCCGCTCGTGGCTGTCGACGTCGATCACCATCCAGCCGGCGATCAGATCCTTGGTCTCGGCGAACGGGCCGTCGATGACCGGGGGCCGCCCTTCACCGTCGTAGCGGACGAACATGCCCTCGGGCGCGAGCGCCTGGGCGTCGACGAACTCGCCGCTCTCCACGAGCCGGTCGGCGAAGTCGCGCATGTACTTCATGTGCGCGGACCACTCCTCCGGCGTCCACTGGTCACCGGGCACGTTGTTGACTGCCGCCGGCGCGCCCCGGTAGTGCTTGAGAAGCAGGTACTTGGCCATGGTGTTCTCCTTCGATGTCGTCTTTCGCACCTGGGACGGAGCCGCTCACCGATTCTCGACATCGGGCCCGGGTGAATATCGGGCGGCGATCGCGGCGGCACGCTGGCGCAGGGAGTCGCGCAGCCACGGCGGCTCCAGCGCCTCGGCGCCCAGGGCCAGCTGCCAGAGCGCCCACACGGCGTGCCTGCGGTCCTGGAAGCTCACCTCCATCCGCAGCCGGCCGTCCGGCTCGGCCCGCTCCTCGATGATGGCCAGCGCCGTGCCGGCCAGCTCCTCGCGCCGCGCGGGATCCAGCCTGACCAGGGCGACGACCTGGTCACCGCCGGTGCGGAAGCGTGTGCTGCGTTCCTGCCAGGCCCGGTCCAGGTCGACCCGTTCCGGTCGCTGCGCGGCTTCCGGCAGCACCTCGGCGGCCAGGACACGCGAGAGCCGATAGGTGCGGTCGGCGCCGGACCTGGTGGCCAGCAGGTAGCCCCGGTCTCGTACGGTGACCAGCCCGATCGGGTCCACCGTGCGCCACGTGGGGGTCTGGTCGGCGGCGGCGTAGTGGATGCGCAGCCTGTGCCCGGCGAGCACCGCGCGCCTGACCTCGGCCACCACGGTGTCGGGCACCTCCTCGACGGTCTGGCGGCGCGAGAGCAGGTCGATCTCGGGATCGATGAGCAGCCGTTCGGCCGCGCCGGCGGCGGTGTCGCGGTAGCTCTCCGGCAGGGCGTCGACGACCTTGAGCATCGCCGAGGCGAGCGCCGAGCCGAGGCCGAAGGCCTGCGCGCCCGGCCGCGATCCGGCGACGAGCAGAGCGAGGGCCTCGTCGTGGTTGAGCCCGGTCAGCTCGGTCCTGAAACCGGGCAGCAGCGCGAACCCGCCGTGCCGTCCGCGTTCGGCGTAGACCGGGACGCCCGCCGCCGACAGCGCCTCGATGTCGCGCAGCACGGTGCGGGTGGACACCTCCAGCTCGCGGGCGAGCGCCACCGCGGACAACCGGCCGTGCTGGCGCAGCAGCAGGACCAGGGAGACCAGCCGGTCGGCACGCATGCGAAAACTCTACAGAGATACACGACACAGGATGTCGTGATTTGCCGGGAGGCTGGTTACCGCTCGACGAAACGAATGGAGACCGATATGTCTGTCGAACGAACCGTGGTCAACCCGTGGGAGTGGTCGGTGCCGCTGGGCTACAACCAGGGCGAGGTCGTCACCGGGGAGACCAGGACGCTCTACATCTCGGGGCAGACCGCGATGAGCGCCGAGGGCAAGCCTGAGCACGCCGACGACATGGCTGCGCAGCTGGCGCTGAGCCTCGACAACGTGGAGGCCGTGCTCGGGGAGGCCGGCATGTCGCTGGCGGACCTCGTCAGGCTCAACGTCTACACCACCGACGTCGACCGGCTCTTCGAGCATTACGGCGTGCTGGCGGCGCGGCTCGGCCAGGCGGGGGTGGCGCCGGCCACGACCATGCTCGGCGTGGTGCGGCTGGCCGTCCCCGGCCTGATGGTCGAGCTGGAAGGCACCGCGGTCGCGTGATCGGGCGGGTGGACCGCCTGGAAGGCTCTGTCACGCCTGGGCCTCCCGCAGGCGGTCCACCTGGATCCCGCGCAGCAACACCTCGCTGACCACCACCGCCGCCACGACGCTCACCAGCACCCCGCCGCCCACCAGCAGCGCGACGGGTCCTGGAGCGATCTCGAAGGGCAGCGGCGGCGTGGTCGGCGGCTCGGCGAACTGCGGGATGCGCTCGAGCGCCACCCGCGCCGCCAGCATCCCGGCCCCGAGCCCCGTCAGCATCCCCGCGCCGACCGTGATGAGCTGCTCGACCAGCAGCGCGGCACGCAACGACCGCAGTCCGGCGCCGGAGGCCGCCAGCGCCGCCAGCTCGTAGCGCCTGCGCCTGGCCGAGGAGTACAACGCCAGCACCGTACGGCCCAGCGCGAGCACCGCGGCCGCCAGCGCGGAGACCAGCAGCAGCAACAGGGCCAGCCCGGGCCCTTCGCCGGCGAAGCGGGCCTGGAGGTCGGCCAGGTGGGTGACGGAGAGCACGCCCAGGCCCTGAGCCGTCAGCGCCTCGGTGATCCTGGCGGCCTGGCCCTCGGTCACCCACACCTCGAAGCGGGCGCGGCTGTGCAGGCCGTACGCGATCCGGTCGGCGTATTCGAGGTCGACGATCGCCCCGGTGCCGGTGAGGCCGGGCGCGGCCCAGGTGGGCGCCGCGGCCTTGACGCCGGCGGCGTTGAGGCCGTCGAGTCCGGGCACCGGGCTCCTGCCCGGCACCCCCGTCACGATCGCGGGCAGTTCCTCCGGGAATGTGGCCATCCGTATCGACGACTCCGTCAGGTCGGAGACGTCCAGCCTCAGCCCGTCCTGGGAGGCCTCGCCCTCGCCCGTCCACCGGCTGCTCCTGGTCAGCCCCGCGTCGACCTCCCGCCACACGCCGTCCTGCCGGATCTCCAGCTTGGCGATGGTCACCCCGAACACCTCGCTGGTGGGATCCGGGGCGGGCTCGGCGATCGACAGGTAGTCGAGCTCACCGCGCAGCGCGCGCAGCTCGCACCGTTCCGTACGGCAGGCGGGGGGCAGGTTCCACTCGCGGACGCTGCGGGTGCCCGTCAGGTAGGCGACGGGCACCACGATCGGCCCGATCCTGCTCGGAACGGAGACGGTCATCATGAGGCGTACCGCCAGATCCTGCCGCAGGCTGGGATGGTTCACCGTGAACCGCACCCGGTCGCCGGTCAGCCACGCCCGCGGCATCGCGGGCGCCCTGATAAGCCCCGTCGCGTCGGCGATCTGCCGGCCGGCGGCCAGGTCAGCGTCCCAGTAGGCGACGCTGGTGAACCTGATCGGGTCGGTCGCCACCATCTGCACGCTGCCGGGTACCCGCACCACCGGGGCGGCGACCAGCGCGCTCGGATCGGCCTTCCTGACCGCCTCGGCCAGTTCGTGCGGCCTGACCGGCGTGACCTCGATGACGCTCGGGGCGCCCAGGTGGAAGCGGGCGGTCTCCGCGTAGTTGCCGATCGTCGCCGTCCACGCGCAGACGGCGAAGGTCGCCAGGCCGAACGCGGTGGCCAGGATCACGATGCTGCCCGCCGTCACCGTCCCGCGCGCCACCTGCCTCAACGCCAGGAACGCGCCCAGCCCGCCACGCCTTCTGGTCAGGCCGAAGAAGGCCCTGACCAGGGCGGGCAGCAGCCGCCTTGCCAGCAGCGCCAGAGCCAGCGCCAGCAACGCGGGAACGGCCAGGGCGCCGGCCCGCTGCCCGGAGGCGTCGCTGATCACCCCGGCGGTGAGCAGCTCGACGAGTCCCAGTCCGACGAGTGCCAGGACCACGGCGTCGATGACCCAGCCCGGCCTGGTCCGCCGCGGGGTCCTGCGCCACTCCTCGGTGACCGGGCGCCGGGCCGTACGCCAGGCGGACGCCACCGCGGCCACCAGCCCGCCCGCCAGCGCCGCCGCGCCCGCCAGCGGCGCGGTGGCGGGAACGGTCAGCGGCACGCCGGGCAGCAGGGCGCCGATCATGAGGTCGGCGGCCGCGCGCCCGGCCAGCAGGCCGAGAGGGAAGGCCAGCGCGAGCAGCAGCAGAGGCTCGGTCAGCGCGAAGCGCCAGACCCTGGCCAGCGAGTGTCCGCGCAGCCGGGCCAGGGCGATCTCCTGGCTCCTGGCCCTGACCAGGTCGCCGACGGTCTGGAACAGCAGCAGCCAGGCCAGCGCCACGAGCTGGCCGATCACCACGTAGGTCGGCACCGACAGCGTGCCCGCCTGCGCCCGCATCGTCTTGATCACGTCGTCGAGCCTGCTGAAGACGGCCGCCTGCGTCTGCCTGCCGAGCGCCACGGCGCCCGCCTGCATCGCCGCGATCGTCTCCAGGTCCTCGCCTTCGACCTTGGCCAGGTCGATGCCGAGGATGGCGTAGTTCGTCCAGTTCCGCTTCGAGCCGACGAGGGTGATCGCCGAGCTGGTCTCCCGGGTGACGAAGAACGGCTCGGCCCTGCGCTGGTCGCCCTTGGCGCCTTCGACCGTCGTGAACATGCCGCGGCCGAACCAGAACGGGTCGCCGTGCGAAATCGGGCGGTAGACGCCCACCACCGTCAGCTCCGCCGCCGCGCCGCCGAGCTCGGTGACGATGTTGGCGAACGTCACCTTCTTGCCCATCTTGTCGCCGAACGCCTCGCTGACGATCACCTCCAGGGGCGCCTGCGGGCACCTTCCCTCGATCATCCTCAGGTGCGCGCACTGGCCTTCCTGCCAGATCAGCGGGATGTTCATGTCCTCGGCCGCCAGCAGCCCCTGGGTCTCGATGCCGTAGACGGGCGGGTGCAGGAAGTCGACGCCCCTGGTGAACGCGGCCACGCCCGCGCCGACGTCGCCGGAGGTGGTGTAGCGCCAGCCGCGGGCCTCGGCGGGCGCCGCGCGCAGCACCTCGCGCACGACGGTCGTGCGCGAGGCCGCCGCGTAGATCGGGCCGACGGCGGCCGAGGCCACCGGGATGATCGCGATGATCAGGACGATGAGCGACAGGGTCCGCCGCTCCCACAGGCCGCGCAGGATCATCCCTCGACCCTCCTCAGCACCACGCCGTCGGCCAGCGGCTCGATGCGTGCCCGCGATCCGGGTGGCAGCAGGTGGTGGTATTCCGGCGGCACCTGCACCGCGCCCTCCCGGCCGACGACCACGAGGTTCTCGCCGCGCCGACCCTCCGAGCCCACCCTGCCGTCGCGGATGGTCACGGTACGGCTGAGCCCGTCGCTCACCGCCTTGTCGTGGGTGACGACGACGGCCGTCGTGCCCTCCTGCTCGGCGGCCTGCCTGATCAGCTCCACGACCGCGCGGCCGCTCTCCCCGTCGAGCTGGCTGGTCGGCTCGTCGGCCAGCAGCAGCCTGGGCCGGTTGGCCAGGGCCACCGCGACCGCGAGCCTCTGCTGCTCGCCGCCCGACATCCGGCCCGCCGGGCTGTCGCGGATGTCGCCCAGCCCCACCCGGTCGAGCAGGTCGCCGACGCGGCGCCGGTCGCGGCGCAGCCCGCGCTGGGCGAAGGCGACGTTCTGCGCCGCGGTCAGGTACGGGATGAGGTTGCGTCCCGGGTTCTGCAGCACCACACCCAGGTTGGCGGCGCGCACCCGGTCGAGCTTGCGCTGGTCGAGCGAGCCGAGGTCGGAGCCGTTGATCCAGACCCGGCCCGCGCTCGGCCGCAGCAGGCCGGCCAGCAACCACAGCAGGGTCGTCTTGCCCGCGCCGCTCGGGCCGAGAAGGGCCACGGTCTCACCCTCGTCGACCACCAGATCGACGTCGCGCAGGGCGACGACCTCGACATCCTGCGCCCGGTAGATCTGCACGACGCCCTCGCATCGGGCGATGCTCATGGCCGTAACTCCACGACGCGGTCACACAGCTCGGCCACTTCCGGATCATGCGTGGCTACCACCAGCGCTCCCCCCGCCTCCATGAGTTCCTTCAGGACGACCCCTCGGTGCCCCGCGTCCTGCTCGGCCGTCGGCTCGTCGGCCAGCAGCACCGGCGTGCGCAACGCCAGCGCCCTGGCCACGGCGACCCGCTGCTGCTGGCCGCCGGACAGCTCCTCGACCAGGTGGTCGGCGAAGGCCGAGACCTTCAGCCGTTCCAGCACGACCGCGGCCCTGTCCATCGCCTCCGACGGGTGGTGGCCCGCCGCCCGCAGCGCCACCTCGACGTTCTCGGCGGCGGTCAGCGACGACAGCAGGCCGTACGACTGGAAGACCAACGCCAGCTCCGCCCGCAGGTCGGGCCGCTCGGCCAGCGAAAGGCCCCGCACCAGCACGCGTCCTCGGCTGGGCGGCAGCAGCCCGGCGAGCGTGGTCAGCAGCGTGGTCTTGCCTGAGCCCGACGGTCCCATGAGGGCGACCCGCTCACCCGGCGCGACCTCGAGCCGGAACCCGGAGATGATCTCCCGGCCGCCCGCCCGGCAGGCCAGATCTTCGCACGACAGCACGCTGAGAGCATCGGGTGAAACGGGGACCGATCACAACCGGCGGCCCCAAAACGTTGTAGGTACGTTGCACGTAGCATTGCCGCCGCGCCCGGCGACGGCTCAGCCAGAAGCGGTGAACGTCACCGTGATCGACAGGCCGCCCTCCGGGCGGGGGCAGGCACTGAGGCCGGCGTGGTGGGCCTGGGCGACCGCGTGAACGATCGCCAGGCCGAGCCCGGAGCCGTGCGGTCCTGGGGCGAGTTTCTGGAACGGCTGGAACAGCCGCTGGATTTGGTCGCCGGCGATCAGCGGTCCGCTGTTGACGACCGTCAGCACCGCCCGCGTGCCGCTGGTCCGTGTGAGGACCCGGACGTGCCCGCCGTCGTGGTTGTGGCGCACGGCGTTGTCGACGAGGTTGGCGATCAGGCTCTCGACCAGGCGCGGATCGCCGGCCGTCAGCGCGGGCTCCAGGTCGGCGGTGAGGTCGCGGCCCGCGGCGCGCCCGGAGGCTAGCACCTCCCCGGCGACCAGGGCGAGATCGACACTCTCCCAGCGGGCGACGCCGCGCTCGCTGGTCGCCAGCGTGAGCAGGGACTGCACGAGCCGCTCCTGGTGCTCGCCCAGCGACAACGCCTCCTCGCACGCCGCGCGCAGGGTGGCGGCGTCGGCGTCGGGGTCGGCCAGGGTGACCTCCAGCAGCGTGCGCATCCCGGCCAGCGGGGTACGCAGTTCGTGGGAGGCGTTGGCGACGAAGTGCCGCTGCGCGTCGAAGGAGGCCTGCAGGCGGGCGAACAGGTCGTCGAGCGTGCGGCCCAGCTCGGTCAGCTCGTCGGCCGGCTCGCCCAGGTCGAGGCGCCGGTGCAGGTCACCTGCGGAGATCACCTGGGCGGTGGCGGTGATGGCGCGCAGCGGGCGCAGGAAACGCCCGGCGACGTACCACCCCAGCGCCAGCGCGACAGGGATCAGCACCAGCAGCGCCACGGCCGACCCGAGGAGCAGCTGCGGCAGGGCGATGCCCGCCTCGGAGCCGGGCGCGGGGCTCCCGTCGGGAGCGGTCGCGTCGATGCTGACCAGCGGCACGTCGACCAGCACGACCACCAGCACCCCGGCCGCGTAGATGCCCGCCGCGTAGGCCAGCGCCAGCCGCGCACGCAACGACCGGCGGGGCGTCATGCCGGGCCGATGCGATAGCCGGCCTCGCGCACGGTCTCGATCACCGGAGGATCGCCGAGCTTGGCACGCAACCGGTGCATCGTGTGCTTGACGGCGCTGCTGAACGGGTCGGCCGCCTCGTCCCAGGCCCGTTCGAGCAGTTCCTCCGCCGAGATGACCAGACCGGGTACGGCAAGCAGGCACTCCAGCAGGGCGAACTCCCTCGGGCTCAGCTCCAGCCGCCGCCCCGCCCGGACGGCTGTCCGGCGAGCGGGATCGAGGGTGATGTCACCGCAGACCAGCACGGGCGGCAGCGGCGGCGCGGCCCGCCTGCCCAGGGCGCGCACCCGGGCGACCAGCTCGGCGAAGGCGAACGGCTTGGGCAGGTAGTCGTCGGCGCCCAGGCCCAGCCCGTGGACCCGGTCCTGCAGGGTGCCCGAGGCGGTGAGCATCAGCACGCGCGTTTCACTGCGCCCGTGAGCGAGACGGCGGCAGATCTCGTCGCCGTGCACGCCGGGCAGGTCACGGTCGAGCACCACCACGTCGTACCTGGTGGCGGCCAGCCGTTCGAGGGCCGCGGTGCCGTCCAGGACCACGTCTACGGCCATGCCCTCGCGGCGCAGCCCGGTGCCCAGGGAACGGGCGAGAACCTCGAAGTCCTCGACGACGAGGACCCTCATCGTTCGCCGCCGGGTCGGGGTGCCATGGGGCAACGATGCCAGATCGCCGGTCGCAGCCAGGTCGCGGCGTCCGCGACCGGGCCGCGACCGGGGCCCGCGTACAACCGTCGGCATGACTTTCCTCACCCTCTACCGGGCGGAATGGGCCGGGTTGCGCCGCGTGCGTGGCTGGGCGCTCACCCTGGCCGCCTCCGTGCTGGTCACCGTCGTGCTCGGCCTGCTGGTGACCGGCGGCGCGCGCAGCACCTGCGTCACCGGGGAAGGCGAGGGCGCCTGCCCCGCGCCTCTCGTCGGCCCCGACGGCACCGCCGTCATCGACCGCTACTTCTACGTGCACCGGCCGCTCACCGGCGACGGCAGCGTCGTCGCCCGCGTCTCCGGCATGACCGGCCTGATCAGGATGCCGCATCCCGTGGCCGGGGTGCGGAACGTCGTGGAAGGGGTGGTGCCGTGGGCGAAGGCCGGGCTCCTGGTCAGGCAGAGTCTCAAGCAGGGCACGCCGTACGCGGCCGTCATGCTCACCGGCGACCATGGCGTGCGGATGCAGCACAACTACATCCACGACGTGGCGGGCGGCCCCCACAACGGCGCCCAGTGGCTTCGGCTGACCAGGGCGGGCGACACGGTCACGGGCTACGAGTCCGACGACGGCCGGGCGTGGACGAAGGTCGGCACGGCCGAGCTCGCCGGGCTGCCGCCGACGGTGGAGATCGGGCTGTTCGCCGCCTCGCCCGGCGCCCGGTGGGACATGGCCAGAGCGTTCTCGCAGGTCACGGCAACCTTCGACCAGGTCGCGCCGCAGGGCGCGAACGGGTCGTGGCAGCACGACGACGTCGGCGTCGCCATGGAGGCGGACGGCACGACGCCACATCACCCGGGCGGGGTCGTCGAGTCCGGTGACACGCTCGTCGTGACCGGCGTGGGCGACATCGGGCCCGCGGTGATGGAGGGCGGCCTGCGGGCCGACCTCACGCTGATCGGCGGGGCCGTGGGGATGGTCCTGGTGCTCGTCGTCGGCGCGAGAGCCTTCGGCAGGCACCGATCCCTGGTCGCCGGCGCCGCGGTCGTCGGCACGGCGGCCTTCGCCGCAGGGCTGCTCGCCTCGGGAATCGCCGTCCCGGCCGGGCTCGCGCTGTTGCGGGCCAACGAGAACCGGGTCCAGCCGCTCACGTGGGCCACCGAGCTGCGGGTGATCGTCGGCTTCGCGGCGCTCACCGCCGCCGCCGCCGTGCTGGCGTACGGCCTGGCCGCGCTGGTCAGGTGGCGGCCTGCGGCGATCGGGCTGGCGGCCGCCCTCGTCGTCGTGCCGTACCTGCTGGCCGGCGCGGGGGTGGCGCCCTGGCTGCTGCTCTTCACCCCGGCGGCCGGATTCGCGATCACGCAGAGCGTGCCCACGTTCGCCCACGTGGAGGTGGACGCGTCGCTGCTCGCGGGCTACTACCCGCAACCACCCTGGGCGGGCCTGGCGGTGACCTTCGCCTGGGCCGCGCTCGCGGTCGGCCTGGCCCACCGCACCGGCCTCGAGCGCCGGATCAGGGAGCTCCCGCCCAGCGGCGGCAGATGGACTGGGCCTGTTCCTCGGTGAAGCCCTCCACCAGCGGCGCGCGGCCCGGGCCCGATCGGAGGCCGTCGAGGAGCACCTGCAGGTAGCGGCGGTGCAGGCCGGGGCGTACCTGGCCGGAGTGCTGGGCGAGGTCGGTCACCAGCCACAGCACCATCACCACGTCGTCACCCTGGACGCCCTCGCGAAGGTCGCCCTCCACGGCGGCGCGTTCGAGCAGTGCGGCCATGACCTCGGCGACACGTTCGACCTCGTCGACGCCGAGGTCCCAGGCTCCCCCGCCGAGCGCCACGTCGCGCAGGCCGAGGTTGTCGACCAGCAGCTGGGTGATGCTGTCGAGGAGCAGTTCCAGTCCGTCCCAGGCGCGTGAGGCCTCGACGGCGCGCTGGGCGACCTCGATCAGCTCGTGCAGCGGTTCTTCCAGGGCCGCGCGGATGAGCTCGTCCTTGTCGGCGAAGCGCCGGTAGACGGTGCCGACTCCGACGCCGGCGCGGTGGGCGACCTCGTTGAAGCCGGCGGACAGGCCGCGTTCGGCGAACAGCTCGCGCGCCGCGCGCACCACGCGTTCCCGGTTGCGCTCGGCGTCGCGGCGCAGCGCACCGGGCTTGGCGGTGTCGGGTCGTGGCATCACGCGTCGAGCGTACCTCCAAGCGGATAGGTGGGATCAACATCACAGACCGAAGCGGATGAGCATCATCCGCTTCGCATTAGACTCCAGAATCGGATACCCGTTATCCGGTTATTTGCCCGCACTTCGGAAGGTCGACGATGGCTGAGCTGCTCTACCGGTTGGGCCGGTTCTCCGCCCGCCGGGCCTGGTGGGTGATCATCGCCTGGATCCTCGCCCTGGCTCTGGCCGTTGGAGCGTTCCTGGCCTTCGGCGGGACGATGAGCTCCACCATGACCATCCCGGGCACGCCGACGGCCCAGGTGACCGACCGGCTGAAGGCCGAGCTCCCGGTGGCCAGCGGCGGCACGGGAACGGTCGTCTTCCACGCCAAGGACGGCTCCCCGCTGACCGACGCCCAGCGCGAGGCCATCAGCGACACGCTGCGCGAGGTCGACGGGCTGGAAGGCGTCGACCAGGTCGCCGACCCGTTCGTCACCGCCGGCATGCGTGCGGAGCAGGCCAAGAAGGTCGAGGACGGGCTGGCCAAGGTCGACGCGGGCCGTGAGCAGCTGGAGAAGGGCCAGGAGCAGCTCGACGAGGCCCGCTCGCAGGCCGAGGCGGCCATCGAGCAGGCCGGCTCCACCCCGCAGCTGGAGGCCACCGTCGCCGGCCTCGACGCGCAGCAGGAGGAGCTCGACAAGCAGGACACCACGCTGAAGGAGTCGGAGCAGCAACTGCTCCAGGGCCGTGATCTGCTGTCCGCCTCCGAGGAGCTGCGCACCGTCTCCTCCAGCGGCTCGACCGCGATCGCGACCGTCGTGTTCGACAAGCCGCAGCAGGAGATCACCCCGGAGACGAAGGAAGCCGTCACCAAGACCATCGACGCAGCCCTTCCCGGCGGCGTCACCGCGGACTACTCCGCCGAGATCATGCAGGGCGAGATGCAGCTCGGCGGCGTCGGCGAGGCCGTGGGCCTGGCCGTCGCGGCGCTCGTGCTGGTCATCATGACCGGCACCCTCGTCGCCGCCGGGCTGCCGATCCTCAACGCGCTGCTCGGCGTCGGCGTGGCCGTCGCGGGCGCCATGGCGCTGTCGGGGACCGTCGAGATGACGTCGGTGACGCCGATCCTGGGCGCCATGCTCGGCCTGGCCGTCGGCATCGACTACTCCCTGTTCATCCTGCACCGCCACCGCAGGCAGCTGAAGGCCGGCATGCCGGTCGTGGAGTCGATCGGCCTGGCCAACGGCACCAGCGGCAACGCCGTCGTCTTCGCCGGCAGCACCGTGCTCATCGCCCTGCTGGCGCTGAACGTCACGGGCATCCCGTTCCTCGCCCTCATGGGCACCATCGGCGCCGTCGCCATCGCCGTCGCGGTGCTGGTCGCCGTGACCATGACCCCGGCGCTGCTCGGCCTGCTCGGCCGCCGGGTGCTCCCCCGGCGCGGCACCCCGTCGGGCGCCCACGCGGCGACCTCCGGCAAGCCCGTCAAGACGATGTCGGCCGGCAGCGCCGTCGTGCGCATCGTGGCCGGCATCGGTGTCCTGGCCGTCATCGCGCTTCCCGCCATGTCGATGCGCCTGGGCCTGCCGACCGGCGCCACCGAGGCGGCCGACTCCACGCAGTACCGGGCCTACACCACCACCGCCAAGGAGTTCGGCGAGGGCGCCAACGGGCCGCTGGTGGTCGTCGCCGACCTGGCCAAGGGCGTGAGCGGCGACGATCTCGTGCCCGCCCAGGCCGAGCTCGGCAAGCAGCTCATGGGCGTGGAGAACGTGACGGCCGTCGCCCCCATCGGCGCCAACGACGAGGGCACCGTCCTGGTCTTCCAGGTCGTCCCGACCGGCGGCCCGACCTCGGAGTCGACCGAGGACCTGGTCCACGACCTGCGCGGCCGTACGCTCGGCCTCGACGGGCATGACGCCACGTTGTCGGTCGCCGGCAGCGCCAGCGCCAACATCGACATCTCGGAGAAGCTGTCCGACGCCCTGCCGACCTATCTCGCCCTGGTCATCGGCCTGTCGCTGCTCATCCTGATCGTCGTGTTCCGCTCGATCCTGGTGCCCCTCATCGCCACGGCCGGATTCGTCCTGTCGTTGTTCGCGGCGCTGGGCGGCGTCACCGCCATCTACCAGTGGGGCTGGCTCGGCGACGTGTTCGGCGTCAGCGACCCGGGCCCGATCCTGAACTTCCTGCCGACCCTGATGGTGGGCATCCTGTTCGGGCTGGCCATGGACTACCAGCTCTTCCTCACCTCGGGCATGCGCGAGGCCTACGCCCACGGCTCACCGGCCAGGCTGGCGGTGGCCGAGGGTGTGCGCGCCGGGCGCGCGGTGGTCACCGCCGCGGCGATCATCATGATCTCGGTGTTCGGCGGGTTCATGTTCTCCCACATGACGATGATCAGGCCCGTCGGGTTCGCGCTGGCCTTCGGCGTGCTGGTCGACGCCTTCGTGGTCCGCATGCTGATCATCCCGGCGGTCATGCACCTGGCCGGGGACAAGGCCTGGTGGCTGCCGCGCTGGCTGGACCGCATCCTGCCCGACGTCGACGTCGAGGGCGCCAAGCTGGAGCGTCACCACCACGTGGACCTGGCCGAGCCGCGCGAGGCGGCGATGCGCTGACGGGAGAGGTCAGCCCTCGGCCAGGCGCCGCAGTCGCCTGGCGGCCGCGGCGAGGTCGCCGGAAGCGACCTCGCACGCGGCCCTGTGCGCGTCGACGAGCTCCCTCAGCCAGGTGGGGGCGTCGTCGCCCATGCCGGCGAGGACCCCCGCCAGCCGTGCCCCGCACTCCTTCACGATCCTGGCGTCGTTCTCCAGCGTCGCGGCGTGCTCCGCGGCGGAAGCGGTCATCGACTCCCCCGTGGTCAGGTGGTCTGGATGGGGACGCCCGCGTCGCGCAGGGTCTGGTGAACCGGGACGGAGGTGCAGAACAGGGCGCGCCTGCCGTCCAGGCCGAGCTCCCCGGCCAGGCGGGTGAGCGGGTCCGCGGGCGTTCCGACGCTCAGCCGTACCGTCGGCGCCGGATGGACGCGTGCGCGCCGCGCGCTCCTGATCACCGACCGGTAGGCCGCACGGCCGTCACGGGCGAAGCCGACCAGGTCTCCTGAGACGACGCCGAGGGCCGGGCCGAGTCGTCCTCGCAGCGTGAGCGCCGGTTCGACCCGCAGGTCCACCCCGCCGCCTGCGACGGCGACGCTCACGTCCGTGAACGTGGGCCGGTACCCCCACAGGGAGCCCGCGCGGCCGGCCAGGTCGCGGTTGTCGACCGCCGATGCCAGCAGGCAGACGCCCGCACGCCGGAACTGCGCCGACCGTGCCAGGTCGGGCCAGACCCGCAGCGGGCGCGCGCCCCACGGGTCGTGCACGACCACTCCGAGCATGACCTCCCGGTACGGCCCGGCGCTGGTGTCGTGGTTGGCGCCCACGTGCACGACGACCAGGGCGCGCCCGCCCAGACGCACGCAGCGCCCCAGTCCGTGCTCGTCGACAAGCGCGGCGGCGGCCCGGGGGTCGGCGGTGAAGAAGGCCGACAGCGCGCTTCCCGCGCGGCACCTGATCGGCATCTCCAGGCCCTCCTCGCGACGCGTCGGCACGCTCAGGAAGGGGTAGCCGTCGGGCCGGGGCGGGTCGTCGTAGAGCCGGTAGATCCGGCTGCGGGTGACCTGCCCCCGGTAGGGGGACAGCCGGTCGTCGATGTGCTCGCGGGCCTCGGGCAGGTCGCGTGTCAGGTTGGCGCAGTAGTGCTCGATCGAGTGGCAGGCGGGAAACAGGTGGGTGGGGTCGAAGTAGTCGACGACGTACCAGTCGGGATGCAGGTCGAAGCAGGTGCCCGCGCCCTGGCCGTCGAGCGTCGGGATGATGTCGTGCTGGTTGGTGACGCTGGCGACCCAGGTCCGCGGGTCGGCCGGCCGCTTGAAGTCGACGGGCGAACCGACCGCGACGGCGTGGGTGACGGTGTACCTGGCGCAGAAGCCGGGGTCCTGGACCAGGTTCATGATCGCCGACCCGCCCGCGCTGTGTCCCACGAGGGCCAGCTCGCCGCCCTGCGGGATGCCGTAGTCGTCGACCGCCTTGACCAGAGCCCTGCTGAAGGGACTGCTGGCGAGCACGGAACTGCTGAAGGCGCCTAGCAGGTCCTGGGGCGAGTCGGTGTCGGGCCTGCCCATGCGCATGCCGGGAGCCTGGACGACGTGGCGCTCGACCCCGTCGGGCCCGGTGACCGACTGGATCAGCACCCGGCCCGTGGGTCCGAGCGTGCCGATGTTGGCCAGGAAGTCGAGGAGGGAGCCCCGGTCACGAAGCCTGACGGCTTCGCCGGGGGCCGGTTCCGTGCGCCGGGCGGCTCCCTGGCCCCGGTCGAGGGCGGCGACGAAGCCGTTGCTGATCCCGAGAACCGGGTCGGCGTCGGCGTAGCGGGTTCCCGTGGCGATCAGCCAGGCGGTGCGGTCGTTCAGCGGGTTCTCGTCCAGCAGCGCCTTCAGCGCGAGCACCTCGCCGAACACCGGTGCCAGGTCGCTCAGGGCACGCACCGCGCCGCGGTCCTTCAGCAGGGTTCGCATGGCGCGGAGCGCGGCCAGGTCGCGGTCCTCGGAGACCGCCGTGATCAGCCGTCGCAGGTGGGCGTCCGCGTGGAGCTCGGGGTGGTGCAGCGCCACGGCGGCGATGCGCAGCCGCAGCGACGTGGCCAGCAGCAGGACCGCCAGGCTCTCCTGCCCGAGCAGGCCGCCGAGGCGTGCCGCGAGCCCTCCCAGGCGTCCGCCGGTCAGGGCGTAGCCGAGGCCGCGCCCGTTGGTCAGGGCGTGCGCCAGAGCTCTCTCGGCCTGGTACCAGGGCAGCGGCGCGCGTACCGAGGCGCGGAGCGTCCGGCTGTCGGTGAGCGCGGCGGTGGCGTGCGCGGAGGCCTCCTGGACGGCCGTGGCGACCTCGACGAACACGCGTGCCGCCGCCCTGAGCGGCTCGGCGTCCGCCGCCCCGTCGGGGTGGGCGTGGCCGTCGTTCACAACCTGTCCTTGCGGGTCATGCTGACGAAGCGGGAGCCCTGCTCCTCCGGAATGTTGCGGTTCAGGACGTCCGACAGCGACCGCGTCGTCTCGATGATCTCCATGCCGAGTGGCGAGAAGGTCTGCGCAGTGAACACGCGGGGCGCGAGCAGGGGATTGGTCAGTGCCTGGGAGAAGGCGTCGATCGCGATGATCTTGGTGAGGAGCGGTGGCAGGATGGCCTCGGGCGAGCCGGGCTCCTCGGCGAACAGGCCCACGTAGAGGTCCACGTCGTCCACGCTCCGGTAGAGCTCGCCCAGTGCCTGCCGTACCCGCGGATCTCCGGAGATCTGCTCGAACCGGCGCACGGGCGGGAAGCTGCAGTGCTTCCGGTAGCTGTTGTACGAGGCCAGCCCCAGCACACGCGAGTCGGCGATGCTGGACAGATCCACCGGGAGCAGGACCGGGTCGGTGTTGAACAGGCCGATCCGGCCGGCCCGCTGCGAAGACGCCTCCTCGAAGGCCGTGCCGAGTCCCGCCTTCACCAGGAGCGGTCCGGCGAACAACGTGCGAACCAGCGGCACGTCAGAGCCGCCGACCGCCAGCGTGGAGGGGATGAGGCTGTGCCAGCGGTAGACCAGGTTGAACTCCACCGACGCCCAGTTCTCCCGCTGCCAGGGCACGCCCGACAGCGCGGTCGTCAGGCCGGGGGTCAGGGAGAAGCGGAAGTGGTAGGGCGTGATGTGGTTGATGTACTCCTCGACGACCAGCTTGATGAGCAGGACGATGAGGACGTTGCGCGTCGTCTGGAACAGCCGCTCGTCGTCCCAGCGGGGGTGTCTGTCCGCCATCAGGCGGGCGATCCTGTTGTGCTCACGCAGGAACAGCACCGTGAGCATGGTGAAGCCGATCTGGCCGTTGCCTCGGTCGCTGCCGAGCGCGAAGAGCGTGGCACGCTGCTCCTGCGTCAGCGCCTCGAATCTGATCACGGAGAGCGGCGAGAACTCGGGCCGGATCCTGCCGTCCTCGCACAGATACGGCGGGAACTCCGCGCCGTCGATCTGCTGGCTCTTGAGCAGGCCGCCCTCGAAGGCTCGCAGCGCCGCCGTGGCCGCTCCGTCCAGGCCGTACAGGTTGTTGAGGTCGATGTGGTGGTTGGAGGTGCTTCTGCGCGGGTCACGCGGGGTCGAGGAGTCTCCCCGCAGGAAGCCGTCGGTGAACCACTGGGCGAAGTAGGCGAACAGCACGGTGGAGCGGGGGCACGGGATCATGCTCTCGCCGCGCGCGAACAGCGCCGCGGCGCGCTCCGGCGCCGGCAGGCCGGGCGAGGGGACACTGGGCGGCAGGTGCCGTCCCGCGTAGGTCCTGTCGGTCAGGGAGTCCCACGAGGTGTAGGGCGCCATGGTGCTCAGCGGTTCCGGACGCGGTGGCATCTCGCGGATCGCCTTGTCGATGAGCGCGGCGTTGAGGCGCCGCCGTACCGGCTCCACGTGCTGGATGGCCTCCCACAGGGGCTTGCCGTGGGTGAGAGCAAGGAACCTCAGGCGGTTCGCGGCGCCGTCGGTGGCGATGGTCCGGGCTTTGCTCGTCATCGGGCCTCCGTCCGGAGAGCGAGCTGGTAGCTGTCGGGGAAGGTGTGGGCGAGCCGTACGGGGTCGCCCTCCGGCGACGGCAGCGACGCGACCCCGCGTCTCAGCAGGCGGCGCACGACCTCGCAGACGACGGCCGCCGCCGGGTCGGCGCCAAGGCACGCGTGGTGTCCCATCCCGAAGAACAGGCGCTCGTGGTGCGGCCTTGCGACGCGGAACTCCTCCGGACTCTCCACCGCGCCGGCGTCGAACATCGCCGAGCACGGCGCCGCCAGCACGAAGGTTCCGGCCGGAATGCGGGTCTGCCTCGGCGTGCCCGCGGCCAGGACGTGGTCCTGCTCGCACACGCGCGGGAGCAGCTTGAAGAACGGGCTGAAGCGCAGGGCCTCCCAGACGTAGGGGTCGAATCGGCTCGGGTCGGGCTCCTTGGCCGCCTCCACGGCCTCCGCCAGCACCCCCGGACGGAGCAGAAGTTGTTCCACCGCCTCGGCCATGGCGCCGGGACCGCTCTCCACCCAGCCGAGCGGCAGCCCCGCCAGGTTGACGATCAGGCGGTCGTCGTCCACGCCGAGTTCGTCCGGCAGGCGGGTGCGGATCAGCCGGGCCACGATGTCCTGCGGCGGCGGGCCCTCGGCCGCCGCGATGGCGGCACGCCGCTCCTTCAGCACGCCCCGCAGGTAGTCGAGCAGGTCGGCGCCCGCCTGTTCGCCCGCTGCCCGCAGGTCGGGGTCACCCAGGTAGTTGGCGAAGCCGTCCACGATGATCGCCCTGGTCCAGGCGCCCAGCCGCGCGGGAGTGGGGCCGGGGATGCCGAAATAGCCGGCGCACACCCGCAGGGCCACGTGCCTGAAGAGCTCGTGCACCGCTTCGATCCGGCCGCGCTGCGCCGCCGCGTCGAGGGCTTCGTCGGCTGCCCGCCCTGCCAGCTCACGCACCGCCTCGGCGTCCTCGGGCCTGAGCATGGCCTGCATCAGGCCCTTCTCCCGCCAGTTCACCGGGGTCGCGTCCCTGCTCAGCATGAAGGGCCCGCCCAGCGCCGCCTCCAGGCGGGGGCCGAACGCGCGGACGCTGAAGACCCGCTCCAGGGAGAGCACCTCGCGCACGTCGGCGAACGTGGTGACCACCGTGAAGGCGGGGGTGACGAAGACGGGACGGTGTTCGCGCAGTTCGGCGAAGAAGGCTCGCCACCGCGTACGCATCCATCCGTGCGCCTGAACGACGGCGGCCGCTGGATTCTCACCCAGCGCCGCCTCGTATTGCTGGAGGAAGCCACCCTGCACGACGCCCCCTGATCGATCCGACCTGTACCTGACTCCTGGTAAGGATCTCCGGGAAGATCGGTGCAGTAATGACTCCGAAGAGTGACAGTGCGATCACCATCCGGAAACTTACGTCTCCTGGGCCGTGGTCGTTGAATCGATCTGGTGAGCCCTTCCGAGGAGACCGTGCCGGTGACCGCCGGACGCCGAACCGTCTACCTGCTGATTCTCCTGATCCTTCCGGTGGCGGCGCTGATCGCCGCCGTACCCGCCGTCTGGGGCTGGGGAATCGGGGTGCGCGATCTGGTGATCATGGCTGTGCTGTACGTGATCTGCATCTTCGGGATCGCGGTCGGCTACCACCGGCACTTCACCCACCGCGCCTTCCGATGCCGCAGGCCGCTGCGCATCGCGCTGATGATCGCCGGTGGGCTCGCGGTGGAAGGGCCCGTCACGCTCTGGGCGGCCGAGCACCGCCGCCATCACAAGTACGCCGACGAGCCGGGGGATCCCCACTCTCCCTGGCGCTACGGCGACAGCGGCATGGCGTTGCTGCGCGGGATGCTCCACGCCCACGTGGGCTGGTTCTACACCGCGCGCAGGCGCTCCAGCCGCGCGCACTGGGTGCCCGACCTGCTGGCCGATCCCGACGTGCGGCGCTTCGACGCGGCCTATCCCGCCGTGGCCGTGCTGTCCTTCGTCCTGCCCGCGGCGGCGGGCGGGCTCTGGTCGATGTCATGGGAGGGCGCCTGGACCGCCCTGTTCTGGGGCGGCTTCGTCAGGTACGCCGTGGTGCACCACGTGACCTGGTCGGTGAACTCGCTCGCGCACACGTTCGGCGACCGCCCCTTCCGCACCCGCGACAGGTCGAGCAATCTGCGGTGGGTCGCGCTGCTGACCCTCGGGGAGGGCTGGCACAACTGGCACCACGCGGAGCCGACGTGTGCCCGCCACGGCGTCCTGCGGGGGCAACTCGACCCGAGCGCGTTGCTGATCCGGTTCTTCGAACGGTCCGGCTGGGCCTTCGACGTGCGCTGGCCGGATCCCGCGCGGATGGAGAGGAGGCAGCGGCGGTGAAGGTCAGCGGCTGAGCGCGGCGCCGAAGGTGACGACCGCGCTCACGATCAGCGCGGCCAGCAGCACCTTGCGGAACTTGTCGGGGTCGATGCGGCTGAAGATCGCATCACCCAGGAAGTAGCCGACCTGCACCACGGGCACGCCCACCAGCCCGATCCACAACGACTCGGCGTTGACCTTGCCCGCCACGGCGAAGCCGACGAGGCTGAGCACGCTGGTGCCCGCGAACACCGCCGACAGCGTGGCGCGGAAGGTGGCGGGGTCGTAGCCCATGCCCTGGAAGGCGGCGACCATCGGCGGGCCGTTGGTGCCGGTGGAGGTCGACAGCGCGCCCGACAGCACGCCGACGCCGACCAGGACGGGGACGCTGCCCGGCACCTTCACCTGCCGCCACACCATCAGCGTGCAGACCAGCACCCCGATCGCGATGAGCACGGTCAGCACCTGCTCCGAGGCGATGCCGTACACCCACAGGCCGAGCGGCATGCCGAGCACGATCCCGACCATGGCGATCATGGCGACCTTCCACTCGGCGTGCTGGCGCTGGCGCACGGCGATGGTGACGGTCATGGCCAGAGCGGACAGCGTGGTGGCGACCACGGCGGTGTGCGGGTCGACCGCGAGAGCGAGCAGTGGAGTGGCGACGAGGGCGTATCCGAATCCAGTTACGGCATGCACCGTCGAGGCGATCAGAATGATCACGGCGGCGGCAAGCAACGTCGTCATCACTCATCTCACTTTGCCATAGATCTATATAAATGTGCCAGGATTTACTAGGAACTGGGAAATGGGTCAATTCGGCGAATAGGAGGCCGCGCGATGGAGCCCGCGAATTACGTGGTCAGCCCCGCATTCGACAGTGCGGAGGCCGTCATCTTCGTCCCGGGACTGGGCGGCCGCACCACGTTCGTCGAGCGGTGGAACGACCCCGGCCAAAGCCCCGTCATCCGCCGCGCGAACTGGAGCGAGCCCATGCGGGTGCCCTCCGTCGACGAGCGCGGCGCGGCGCTCGCCTCCCTGGTCGAGGCCTCGGGCGTGACCGGCGTCGTCCTCGTCGGCCATAGCATGGGCGCGCTGGTCTGCCTGGAGGCCGGCAGGCGCCTGGGAGGACGGCTGCGCGGCGTCGTCGTCATCTGCCAGTACCCGCCGCACCGCACGCCCCTGTCGCCGCTGGCCCAGCTGCCCGACCGGGCGCTGGCCGAGGAGATCGAGGCGCCGCCGCACATCTCCGGTACGGCGGCGCTCGCCGACTACGCGCGCCTGTGGCGCTCCGAGTACCACCTGCTCAACCGCTACCTGGAGTCCGACCCGCGCCCGGTGCTCGACGCGCCGATGGTCGCGGTCGGCGCGCGCGACGACGCCAGCTCCTGGAACGCCGAATGCCTGGGCGACTGGAGCAGGTACACCACAGGACGGCTGTCGGTGCACCTGGTCGACGGCGGCCACCAGGTCGTGGAGGAGATGGCCGCCGTGACCCTGCGCGGGTGGATCTCCGAGCTCACCCCGTCAGCCGTTTGAGCTCCAGACCCAGCGCGGCCACCGTCGGATGGTCGAAGATCACCGCGATGCCGACGTCCACGCCGAACTCCCTGCGGATCTCCTCCACCAGCCCCACGGCGGTGAAGGAGTCGCCGCCGAGCTCGAAGAAGTCCTCGTCGTCGCCGATCGAGTCGAGGCCGAACTCCGCGCACCACATCGCCGCCAGCCGCTCCTCGACCGACGTCTGCTCCGGCGCCTGCACCGTGGCCTGCTCCGTGGCCGGCGTGACGGCCGGCGTGGCGGCCGGCGTGGCGGCCGGTGCCTCTGGCTGCTCGCGGACGGCGCGGGCGGGGACCGCCTTCAGCACCGCGTCCTGGCCCGCCATCGTGACCGCCACCTGACGGTGGCTGGGCGCCGCCAGAAGGCGCATCAGCATCTCGACCCCGTCGGCGGGCAGAATCCCGTCGGCCGGCACGCGCCCCTCAACAGGCGCGGCACCTTCGGCAGGCACGATCCCTGCGGCGGGGGCGTCGCGGTTGGCGACCATCGACTCGTCGACGCGGCGCATGGTGAAGCCCCTGACCTCGACGGCGACCTCGCCCCGTGGCGTCACGACGTCGATGTCGGCCACGATCGTGCCCGGTCCGCTCGGGCGGCGCCGGATGTGGCTGTAGGCGAGGGCGGGGATCGGGCGGTGCGCCACGATCGACTGGTAGGCGAAGGGCGCGTGCGGCGGCTCGTGGTCGGGGTCACGAGCCAGCGACACCGCGGCGTCGAGCAGGGTGGGGTGCAGCGCGTGCTCGTCGAGCTCGTGACGGAAGGCCTCGGGGAAGGTCAGCACGGCCAGCCTGGTGGTGTGGTCGTCGCCGGACGACCACAGCTCCTCGCCCGGCCAGTGCGGGCCGATGGTGAACATCCGGTTCTGCGCGTCGTTCACGGGCACCCGCCGGTCGGGCAGCGACGCGCGCAACTTGTCGAGGTCCACCGTGGGGGCCGGCGTGTCCGCCGGGCGGATCTCGCCCGTGGTGTGCACGTGGGAGCCGCCGGCGTGCGTCGTGCGGACGGTGAAGCGCCACAGGCCGTCGTGCGGTTCGAAGCCCACCTCGAGCGTCACGGGCTCGGGTGCGGTGATCGGCCGGCGGAAGACCATGTGACGCATCTGCGCCGCCCGCCCGTCCGCCTGCGCGACCGTCTCGCGGAAGGCACGCAGGACGAAGTCGACCTGAGCCGTGCCCGGCAGCACGGGGATCCCGTCCATGCGGTGCTCGTCGAGGATCGGGTAATCGTCGGCCGACAGCGGGACCGACCAGCGGCGCACGCCGGGATCGCGCACCTGGCGGGCGGCCATCCCGACCTCGGCCCACGACGGCCAGTTGACGGTGACCGAGGCGCAGCCCTCCAGCGGGCCGCGGCGCATCACCGCGTCGAGGAAGGCGTTGGCCGCCGCGTAGTCGGCGCCGCCGACCAGGCCGCGCAGCGCGGCACGGCTGGAGAAGGCCACGAAGAAGGCCAGGTCAGGCCGCCCGCGCAGGACCTCGATGAGCGCCAGGGTGCCGTGGACCTTGGGGGCGAGGGTCGCGGCCATCTGCTCGCGGGTCCTGAACGGGATCATGCCGTCGCCCGCGACGCCCGCCAGGTGGAAGACCCCGTCGACGTGGCCGAAGGAGTCGAGCACGCGGCGCAGCGCGGAGGCGTCGGTCACGTCGCAGCCCTCGACGTGGCATTCGGCTCCGAGCGCCCTGACCTCGGCGAGCTCGCCGGGCTCGCGTTCGCCTGCCGTACGGCCCAGCAGGAGCAGGCGCGGGCGCAGCCCGGTCCCTGCCAGGCCGCGCGCGACGGCCAGCCCGAGCCCGCCCAGGCCGCCGGTGATGACGTAGGCCCCGCCGCGGCGCAGTTCGGCGGGGCCCACGCCGTCGGGAAGGAGCTCGCGTTCGCCCGGCACCCAGCGCCGGTCGCCCCGCAGGGCGACGATCTCCGACCGCTCGAGTGCGCCCAGCTCCGCGAGCAGGCGGTCGTCGAGCACGCCGCCCTGGACGTCGACGAGCTTGCAGGTGGAGCGCGGGTTCTCCAGCATGTGGCTGCGCAGCAGGCCCAGGAGCATGGCGCGCACCGGGTGCACGGCCTCTGCGCCCGTCACGTCGGCGGACCCCTCGGTGACGACGACCACGTCGCGCGCACGTCTGTCGGGAGCGCGCAGCGCCATCTCGCGCAGCAGCGTGACGACGCGGTGGAAGCCGGTGTCGAGCTGGCCGTCGATGCCGTCCAGGTCAGGCTCTGGCAGGTCGCCGAGCTGCGAGGCGTCGACGACCAGTTCGGGGTAGTGCTCCGGCTCATCGAGGACGCGGGCGAGGTCGGCGTCGGGCCGTACGAGGGTGGCGTCCCATCCCGCGCGGACGAACAGGCCCGCCAGCTCGTCCGCGCGGCCTGGGTCGCCGGGCAGGATCACCAGGGTGGGCGGCCGTACGGCGGTGACGTGGTGGGCGGCGGGCGCGGTCTCCACCCAGGTGGGCAGGCGGAAGACCGGGCGGCCGCCGGAGCCGTCGAGCTCGCCCGCCTCGGGCACGCCGGAAACGCCGGAGGCGCCGGAAACGTTGGGGGCGCCGGGGGCGCTCACGCGGTCGATCCAGTGGCGCTCGCGCTGGTACGGGTAGCCGGGCAGCGGCACCCGTTCGCGTGCGCCTGCCGTACCCAGGCACGACCAGTCGATCCGCGCGCCGAGGGTCCACATCCTGGCCACGGCGTTGAGGAAGGAGGCGCGTTCCGTGGCCGCTCTGGCCGGCCCGCTCGGGAGCGTCGGCACCAGCAGGTGACGCCGGTGCCTGCGCGCCCGCGTGGTGAGCGTGCGGCCGGGACCCGCTTCCAGCAGGATCAGCTCGCCGTCGGCCAGCACGGCGTCGAGCTCAGCCGCCGGGTGGACCGGCCGGCGCGGGCGGCGGGCCTCGATGCCGGTGGCGCCGCCCACCAGGCGTGCGGCCTCGGCGAGGGTGTGCACCCCGGCGAGCGCGGCGGCGGCGAGCTCGCCGACGCCGTCACCGACCAGCACGTCCGGCTCGACGCCCAGCGCGAGCCAGAGCCGCCCCAGCGCGTAGTCGACGCTGAACAGCTCCTCCGCGGCTCCTGGCGCGTCGAAGAGTGAGATGGCCTCGTCGAAGGCCGCACCGAACACCGGTTCCGTGCGCCGGAGCTCGGCCGCCATGCCGTCATGGCAGGCCTCCTGGCCGGGGAGGAGAAACACCACGCGCCTGTCCACCGGCTCCTGCGGGGTGACGATGCGCCTGTCGTCGTCGCGCACGGCGCGGGCCGCGTCGGCCAGGCTCTCGGCGACCACCGCGCCACGCACCGGGTACGGCGTGCGCCCCTGCTGGAGCGTGTACGCGACGTTCTCCAGCGGCTCGGCACCCTCCTCGAAGGAGCGCCCCAGCCGCCCGGGGTAGGCCTCGGCCGCGGCCGGCGTGCGGGCCGACCACACGATCAGCTGCGGGGAGGCGGCGACCGGCGCGGCGACGCGGTCGGGCGCCTCCTCGAGGATGGCGTGGGCGTTGGTGCCGCCGATGCCGAAGGAGCTGACCCCCGCCAGCCGCCGCTCGCGCGACCGGGGCCACGGCCGGAGCGCGGCGTTGACGGAGAACGGCGAGGCGCCCAGGTCGAGGAAGGGGTTGACCTCGTCGAGGTTGATGCTGGCGGGGATCTGGCCGTGCTGCAGCGACAGCGCGGCCTTGATCAGCGAGGTGACGCCCGCCGCGTGGCCCAGGTGCCCCACATTGCCCTTGACCGATCCGATGGGGCAACGCCCGGGCTCCAGCGCGCCGAACGCCTTGCGCAGCGCCGCGATCTCGATGGCGTCGCCCAGCCGGGTCGCGGTCGCGTGGGCCTCCACGTAGCCGATGTCGGCCGGCCGTACGCCCGCGACCTCCATGGCGCGCAGGACCACCTCGGCCTGCCGGTCGGCGCTCGGAGCGGCGAATCCGACCTTGTGGGCGCCGTCGTTGTTGACCGCGACCGACCGGATCACGGCCACCACCCGGTCGCCGTCGGCGACGGCGTCGGCGAGCCGCTTGAGCACGACGACGCCCGCGCCGCTGGCGAAGATCGTGCCGGTGGCGGAGGCGTCGAAGGGGCGGCAGTGGCCGTCGCGGCTCAGCGGGCCGTCCTGGGCCCACCGGTAGCCGTGGCCGACGGGGAACTCCACGTCGGCGCCTCCGGCCAGCGCGACGTCGCACTCGTTCAGGCGCAACGCGTTCACGGCGAGGTGCACGGCCACGAGCGAGCTCGAACACGCGGTCTGCACGGTCATGCTGGGGCCGTGCAGGTTGAGCTTGTAGGACACGAGGGTCGAGGCGCTGTCAGGGTTGTTCCACATGCCGACGGCCATACCGGTGGCGCTCCTGAGCGCCTCCGGGTCGCTCAGGACCCGGCCGATCCCGTAGCGGTTGGCGGCCACGGAGGAGAACACGCCCGCCCTGCCGAGCGCCGAGGCGTCGTAACCGGCGTTCTCGACGGCGGCGTGGCAGGTCTCCAGGTAGAGGCGTAACTGCGGGTCACACACCTCGGCCTCACGCCTGGTCAGACCGAAGAACCCCGCGTCGAACAGGTCGAGGCCCTCCGGCTCCGCCACCGCCCGCACGTAGGCGGGGTCGGCCAGAGCCGCACCCGAGACACCGCTCGACCTGAGCTCGTCCTCGGAGGGGAAACGCACCGCCTCCCTGCCCTCGACAAGGTTGCTCCACAACCGCGCGGTGTCGGCCGCGCCGGGGAAACGGCCCGCCATCCCGACGATGGCGATCGGCTCAGCGAGGTTGTCCATCGTGGTCCTCCCGCAGGTGGTCGGCGAACGCTCTGAGGTTGGGGCAGGTGAAGACCAGGACGGGAGAGATCTCCACGCCCAGCCGCGCGGAGACCTCGCCGACGAAACGCATCAGGGACATCGAGGTGAACCCCGCCTCGAAGAAGCCCTCGTCGGGGTCGAACCGGTCGTGGCCCAGCGCCGACCTGGCGCTGTCGCGCAGCACGTCCCACAGGTCCTGCGCGCCGTCCCGCGCGGGCGGATCGGCGAGCGGGTCGTCGACCTCGATGCTCGACGGCAGGACGGCGGGGTCCAGGCAGGCACGTAGCATCGCGCGGAGCTCGTCGACCCCGGCGGTCGCCTCAGGGGTGCGCACGACGGTCAGGCGCACCGAGCCGACGCCCGTGCTGTCCTCGGTGAAGCTCGCCCGCGCGTCCACGACGCCGGGGACGAGCATGGCCGCCCGCTCGATCTCGTCGAGTTCCACGCGTGCGCCGTTGACCTGGACCTGCCGGTCGGCGCGCCGTACGAAGCACAACGAGCCGTCGGGCAGGCGGCTCACGATGTCGCCGGTGTCGTACCACTGGCTCCCGTCGGGCCCGGAGGCCAGCATCGGGCTGCCGTCGGTGTAGCCGAGCGCGCAGGCGGCAGCCTCAACGTGCAGGCGGCCTTCCGTGTCGACCCTGACGGCGGCGTGGCCGAGCGGGCGCCCGATCGGCACCGGGTCGTCCGCGACGGCGCCGGGCTCCAGCCGGTGCATGCACAGCACCTGCGGGGTCTCCGACGCGCCGTAGCAGTTGGCGACGACGGCACGTGGCGCGAACGCCGCCGCCGACCGCAGCGCGGCGGCGGTGAGCCTGGCCCCCACCGAGCAGACCAGGCGCAGGCTCTCGACGGGACCGTCCGACGCGCCCGCCATGAGCTGGAGCAGGACCGGCGTCGCCTGGAGCACGGTGACCGACCGTTCGGCCAGCCAGGCCGCCGCCAGCCGGGGATCGGCGGCGGCGCGGTCGCCGGGGATGACCAGCGTCGCGCCGGTCAGCCAGGGCGCCAGCAGCTCGCGCAGGCTCGGGTCGTGGCCCGGCCTGCTGAGGAAGGCGACCCGGTCGGACTCGTCGACGGGCAGTTCCTTGAAGAACGCCAGGCTCGCCGCCTCGAAGGCGGCCCGCCCGACGACGATGCCCTTGGGGCTGCCCGTCGTGCCGGAGGTGAACAGGATGTGGCTGGCCTCACCGAGCAGCCCCTGACCGTACGGCACGGCGGTGGTCTCGCGCGGCTCCGAGCCGTACATCACGGCGGTGGTCTCGCGCGGTTGCGAGCCGTACGGCGTGGCGGTGTCGAGGAGTTCCAGTGACGGTCCGAGGAGGGCGGCGGCGCCGGTGGCGGCCAATGCGGCGCGGGTGCGCTCGGGGCTCCAGTCGCCCAGGATCGCCGGGACCGCCCCGGCGCTCCACAGCCCCATGATCCGCGCCACGAAATCGGGGCTGCGCTCGGCGGGGACGCCGACCACGCGGCCGCCCAGTCCGTGGGCGCGCACGAGGTCGGCGGTGCTCTCGCCGAGCGCGGCGACGTCGCCGAAGGTGTAGTCACGCCCCTCGCAGACCAGGGCGACGCTGTCCTGGTCTCGGGGTGTCCGGCCGATGAGTGCCGGCCCGGCGGTGCTGATGGTCACGCTGTCGTCTCCCTGAATGGTCGCATCACAGCAGCTCGTCCCAGGTGGGGTGGAAGTACCCGGGGTGGGCGCCGCGCAGGGTGCGCCAGTGGTGCGCGCGTTGGTCCGCGGGCGCGGTGTCGATCGGCTGGCCGGCGTCGGCCGTCCAGGCCAGGTGCAGCAGCGGGTGGATGGCCGCGCCCCGCCTGGCCTTGCCCAGCTCGGCGCCCGCGCCGGTGACGACGCTCGACAGCCCGGCCGCGTAGGCGTGCCTGACGGGTTCGTAGATCACGGCGTTGAAGTAGACGAACGGGTCGGGCGCCTGGTCGTCCAGGCGCCCGAAGTCCGTGACGTGGAGCCGGTCGTGCCATCGGCACAGGACCGCGGCGCCGACCGTACGGCCCCGCACGCGGCAGAGCAGGGCCATGGCCGATTCGTCCCCCAGGGCGGCCGCGTACGCCGCCAGGCGTCGCGTGACGGTGGCCTCGCCGTAGGCCATGCCGTGCTTGGCCCGGACGTTGACGATCATCGGCGCGACGGTCGCGAGCGCCTCGCTCAGGGGGACGATCAGGCTCTCGCACTCCCTGGCGAAGGTCCCCGTCTCCCTGCGGACGCTGGTGCGGGTGTTGCGCGGCAGCGTCGCCAGGTAGTCGCCGAAGTCCTCGCCGGGCAGTTCCAGTTCGGTCAGGGCGACGCCGGCCAGGCGGACGGCGTCGCCGGCGCCGGTGACCGGCGCGAGGTCCCTCCACGCGGAGGGTCCGAGGAAGAGGAAGCAGGTGTAGGGCAGGCCGCGTTCCGCCGCGACGGCGTCGGCGGCCTGGCGTAACGCGCGCAGGACGGCCGTCCTGGCCGGGGCGGGAAGGGTGCGGTCCAGGATGAGCCCGGCGCCGAACCCCGCGCAGGATCCGGCCAGCAGGCCCAGCCGTCCGCCGCGTGACCGTGCCAGCAGATCCTGGAAGTGCAGCTCCGGCCAGTACAGGTAGTCGCCCCTGCTGGGCGGCACCTCGTGGAGCGGCAGGGCCGCCAGGATGCGGGGATCGCCGCGTTGCCGGGCGATCAGGTACGTGACGGGCGCGTCGCCCGACCGTTCGAGAGCGCGCAGCCAGGCGCGGCTCTGGAACAGCTCGCGCGGGTCGGCGACGCCGTCCCACGCGGACCCGGCGACGTCGTCCACCGAGGAGAGGTGCTCGACCACCACCGCGACCATGCGGTCATCCGGCCCCGTGGTGGAGCCATTCGAGCAGGCCGGGCTCCGCCAGCTCGGCCACGCGGCGCTCGTAGTGCGCACGGTCCTCCGCGGTCAGGAACTGCTGCCACTCCCCCGTCTTGCCGCTGCGGAAGAACCGCTCGCGATCGCGCAGGTAGCCCAGTTGCTCGTCGGGGGCGAGGTCGGCGGCGCGGTCGCGCATCTGCTGGAAGGTGGCGGCCTCGATGAGGCGCGGCCAGGTGCGCTCGTCGATCTCGATGCCGAGCCGTACGGCCAGGCGGCGCATCTGGCCGGCCAGGTCGGCGGACAGGTCGCTGTAGTGCAGCAGGATCACGTTGGGGTCCGTGCGGCGCACCCAGGCGCGGCTCTGGGTCCAGATCAGGGCGCGCAGCGAGTCGAGGTTCTCGTAGGGCGAGTCGTCGGTGTCGACCCACTGGAGCAGGTAGGCGCGCTCGTCGAGCAGGTCCCTGTCGTCGTGGCCGTCGACCTCGACCTCGCCTGCCCCCGCGGCTTGGTGGATCAGCTTGCGGATCACTTCGCGCTTGAGGTTCTTGCCGTGGCTGCGCAGGGAGATGGCGACGTCACGGGGGTCGCGTCCCACGGTGATGTAGGTGACGCGCGGGTCGGTGGGGATGCCGTCGAGGGGGATGTGGGTCTTGATGAACCGGCGGTGCCGTTGGGCGGCGAGCTGGGCCCAGACCTCCTGCTTGGGGCGCACCAGCATGTCGATCCAGGGTGACAGGCTGGTCAGGGGTGCGGGCAGGTCAGGCGTCTGGAAGACCAGGAGGGCGCAGATCATCTGGGTCCAGGTGGTGCCGCACTTGGCGGGCGAATTGATGACGATGTCGCCGGGCCGGAATTCGAATCCCTCCCACCGGGAGCTGTCCTCCATCGGTGTGAGGTAACGGGCTAAATCCGTCGTCATTGATCCGACTTTAATGCCTTAAGTTGCGCAAAGAAAGGCATGGCCATATTAACGCTATTCTCTATCTGACACGGCGGGAATTATCTGGTAATTCAACGAGTTCGGATTCAGGGCTACCGGCTCCCCTCCGTCTGACGCAGCGCCTGCATGGCGTCGTGCTCGATCCGCGACAGGTCGCGCAGGAGGGTGCCGGCCCGGTCGAGGAGCGTGGCGTCACCGCTCTCCCCCGCCTTGGCGACGAGCGCCGCGACATCCGTCCACAGGCCCGCGGCCTCGGCGTACAGCCGGTGGCCCGTCCGCAGGTGGGGGTCGTCGACCAGGCCGGTGCACGCGCCGAGGAAGTCGCGGTACAGCGCGCGGAACAGGCCGCCTCCCGTGCCGCCCTTCTCCATGAGGAGGGCGGCCTGCGCCAGGTCGCGGCGCGGGTCTCCGGCGCGCGCCATCCAGCCCGGCACCAGCTTGCCCGCCTTCTCGATCCCGCGATGGCCGAGGTTGGCGATGGGTGCGGCCACGAAGGCCTCGGCGCAGGCACGCACGGCCGGCACCACCTGCTCCTGCCACGGGCGGGTGTCGGCGGGCACGTCGAGGGTGAACGAGCGGTTCCGCGCGGTCATGGGGCCGCGCTCGGAGCGTGCCGCCGCGAGGCTCTCCCTGCTGGTGCGCACCGCGCCGCCCTGCTGGCCGGTGTCCACGAGGAGGACGTCGTGCTCGTCGTAGCCGTACATGGCCACGACATGGCCGCCGAAGTGCACCTTGGTACCGAAGTACTCCAGGTGGAAGCTGTCGAGCTGCAACCCGACCGGGCGGCCCGCCTCGATGGGCGCGGCCACGTTCTCCCACGCCCGGCGCGCCGAGGCCGTCTCCTGGACGGTCAGCGTCAGCCCCAGCCGCGCGGCCAGGTTCCTGGTGAGCTCGAAGGGTTTGACACGTCCGCCGAGGAAGGGGAAGGGCATGCCCTTGCCGTCCCAGTAGACGAACGACAGGCCGGAGCCCAGCCCGAACAGCACCGGCTCGGGCAGGTCGAGCCCCTGGTGCCGCAGCAGCACCCCCAGCGCCGTCGTCTCGCAGTGCTGCGTGCCCCTGGGCTCGATGTCCTTCACGATGCTCGCCGTCATGTTCCGAGCATGAGGCCTCCCTCCGTGGGAGAGTCCAGCGGGCGGTGGTCAGTCGAGCGTCAGTCCCGCGGCCGGGGTCACCCGGGCGGCTCGCCGGGCGGGCAGGACGGCGGCCAGGAGCCCGGCCAGGGCGGCGATGACGACGACGGCGCCGAGCGACGGCCAGGGCACGCGCAGCGTGGCGCCGGCGAGCGCCCGCGTCACGAACGTCTCGTGGCCCGCCCAGGCGAACCCGACGCCGATCACGGTGCCGAGCAGGGCGGCGACCGCCGACAACAGCAGCGCCTCCGCGGCCAGCATGCGCCGCAGCCGGCCGCGCGTGAGGCCGAGCGCGCGCAGCAGCGCGTGCTCGCGGGCACGTTCGAGCACAGAGAGGCCGAGGGTGTTGGCGATGCCGGCCAGGGCGATCACGACGGCGATGGCGATCAGGCCGAGCACCGACCAGGTGAGGACGCGCAGCTGCTGCTCTTCCGTCTCCCTGGCCTGCAGGCCGTTGTCGACCTGCAGGCCGGCCGGATCGGCCAGGTCGTCGAGGGCGTCGACGAGCCGCATCGGGTCGGCGGCGGCCTGGGCTCGGATCCACAGGGCCTGGGTCTCGATCCCTCCGGTGGGCGCGCCTGGCCTGCTGGGCACCCTGCGCGCGAGACCGGTGAGGGTGGCGAGGGTCTCGGAGGAGACGACGCCCACGCGGCCCCAGCCGGTGCCGCCGACGACCCGCAGGACGATGACCCTCTCCCCTGCACGGACCGTGACCTGGTCGCCGGGGCGCAGGCCCAGGTCCTTGCGGAAGGCGGCGTAGTCGATCCTGATCTCGCCCGGCCCCACCTGGGCGAAGGCGCCACCGTCGCGGGCCACCAGCCCGGCGTCCGGCGCGGCGACCACCGGGATCGGCCCGTCGAGCCCCGTCACGAGAGCCGTCACGCCGTACACCGGCAACGCCTGCTCCACGCCGGGGGTGCGGCGCACGCGGTCGACGAGCCCGTCCGTGACCTGGTTCCGGGGCGAGGTGAGTGAGGCGTCGACGGGATGCCGCCTGTCGCGCGCCTCGTCCAGCGCGGCACGGGTGGTGGCCATCCCGGTGAGGGCCGCGCTCGTCACCGTGACGCCGACCAGCAGCGATGCGGTGGTCGTGGCGGTCCTGCGCGGGTTGCGCACGGCGTTCGCGGTCGCCAGCCGCCCGGTGGGGCCCAGCCATCCTCCGGCGGCCCTGACCAGGTACGGCACGAGCACCGGCCCGAAGAGCAGCACCCCGGCGAACACCGTCGCCCCGCCCGCCACCAGGAACGCCGTGTCGTCCTGGGCCATCGCCACGCCGAGCAGAGCCGGCCCGACGGCCAGGAGCAGCACGGCGAGCACCAGGCGCGCCGGTCCGGCTGCCGCGTGTCCGCCGGCCGCGGCCTCCGGGCGCAGCGCCGCCAGCGGGCTCACCCTGACCACCCGCCTGGCCGGCGACCAGGCCGCGACCACGGTGACCACCAGGCCGGTGGCGAACCCGCCCAGCAGCCAGGGCACGGGCACCGCGGCCGAGCCCATGGTGATGGCGGGCGCGAGGGCGTTGATCAGGGCGAGCAGCCCGTAGCCCGCACCGATGCCGGCCAGGACCCCGGCCAGCGAGGCGAGCACTCCCACGACGGCGGCCTCCCGGAGCACCGCGCCCACCACCTGCCTCCGGGTCGCGCCGACGCACCGCAGCAGCGCGAAGTCACGCGACCGCTGCGCGAACAGGATGGAGAAGGTGTTGGCGATGACCAGCACGGAGACGACGAGGGCGACGCCGGCGAACAGCAGCAGCATCGCCGACAGGGCGTCGACCCGGTTGTTGAGCTCGGCCTGCTTCTCCGTGACGAACTCCTCGGGCGGCTGCACCCTGGCGCCCGCCGGGAGCGCCCCCACCTCCCCGCGCACCGCCACGCGGTTCAGGGACAGCGTGGGTTCGTCACGCCAGCGCACCAGCTGCGCCCAGGACACGTACACGGAGGCCTGGGCCGAGGTCGAGGGCGACTCCACCACGCCGACCACCCGCAGATCGGCCGCTGCGGCGCCCTCGCCGACCAGGATCCGGTCACCGACCGCGATCTCCCTGGACCGGGCGACCCATGTGTCCACCACCGCCTCGCCCTCGCGGGCGGGAAAGCTCCCCGACACGAGCTTCTGCCAGCGCATCTCCTGCGCGACGGCGACCGGTCCCACGGCCGTGTCGGGGAAGAGGCGACCACCGGATCGCATCGGCAGCATGGCCCGGCCGATCGGGGACGCGTTCGGCCCGAGGCGCTCGGCGAGGGCGATCGCGGCCCCCGCTCCCAGCCCGGAGACCACGTGATCGGCGTCGCGGTACGGCGCGCCGAAGCCGTCCATGAGTCCGCTCCTGGCCCCGGAGGTGAGCACGCCGACCGCGACGACGAAGGCGACGCCCGCGACGACCGCGATCGCGGCGGCGAGGTACCTGCGGACGTGGACGCGCAGCGAGGCGAGCAGGACGGTCCGCATCAGGCGATCCGCCCGTCCTGCAGGGTGATCACGTCGTCGGCGTACGCCGCCGCGTCCCGCTCGTGGGTGACCATGACGACGGTCTGGCCGAGTTCGCTCACCGACCGGCGCAGGTGGCCGAGCACCTCGGCCGACGAGGTGCTGTCCAGGTTGCCGGTGGGCTCGTCGGCGAACAGCAGGTCGGGCTCGGTGACCAGGGCCCTGGCGATCGCGATCCGCTGCTGCTGGCCGCCCGACAGCTCGGCGGGCCGGTGGCCGAGCCGGTCGGCCACGCCCAGCGTCTCCGCCAGCAGATGGGCACGCTCGCGTGCCGCGTCGTCGACGCGGCGGCCGCCCAGTTCGAGTGGGAGCACGATGTTCTGGAGCGCGGTGAGCATCGGCAGCAGGTTGAACGCCTGGAACACGAAACCGATGTGGTCGCGGCGGAAGACCGTCAGCGCGTCGTCGTCGAGCGAACCGAGATCGATGCCCGCCACCGTGACGGTGCCGTCACTGGCCTGGTCGAGCCCCGCCAGGCAGTGCATCAGCGTGGACTTGCCCGACCCGCTCGGCCCCATGATCGCGGTGAACCCGCCTCGCGGCAGGTCGAGGTCGACACCGCGCAGGGCGTGGACCTCGGTCTCGCCCCGGCCGTAGGTCTTGGTCAGGTTCCTGGCGCCGGCGGCCAGGGCGTCCTGAGCGGCTCGCATCATGGTCGTGAAGTCAAGGCGAGGCGGTGTTGCGGGCGTGTATCGGGTTTTCGATACGCCCGCGATATGCGGCACGTGCCTGCCGCATCGCGGACGCATCGCGGATGTATCAACCCGGCCGGGCAACCTGAGTCTTGTCAGCACCACGACGAAGGAGCCCGAGATGAGCACCACCACCGCGACCAAGACCTACGACGGCTTCTCCGAGGAGGAGCGCGCCGCGATGAAGGCCCACGCCGAGGACCTCAAGGCGACCTCGCGCCGCGGGACCAAGGGCGACGCCGAGTCCGAGGTGCTCGCCAAGATCGCCGAGATGCAGGAGGCCGACCGCGTCATCGCCGAGCGGGTCCACGCGATCGTCAGGTCCGCCGCCCCCGGCCTGATCTCCAAGCTCTGGTACGGCATGCCGGCCTACGCCCACGCCGACGGCAAGATCGTCTGCTTCTTCCAGCCCGCGCCCAAGTTCAAGGCCCGCTACGCCACGCTCGGCTTCAACGACGCCGCCCGCCTCGACGACGGCACCATGTGGCCCACCTCCTACGCCCTGACCACGCTCACCGAGGCCGACGAGGCCCGCCTGGCCGCCCTGATCACGCAGGCGGTGAGCTGAACCGGGTTGCCGATCATCGCGGTGGCGGCGAGGATGGCCCGGACGACAAGGGAGTGTCGCTCGATGCCACCCTCCGCCCGCCCCCTGGCGGCGATGTTGATCGGCCTCCTGGCCGCCTGCGCGTCCCTGCCCCCTGCCGCCCTTCCCGCCCGCTCGCCGACCCCCACGCCCCTGCCTCCCGGCGCGTCAAAGCCCACGCCCACGCCTGTGTCTCCCGGCGCGTCACAGCCCGCGCCCACGCCCCTGTCTCCCAGTGCGTCGCGGCCCGTGGTCGCCGACCTGGTCGAGCGGGGATGTGCCAGGGCGAGCGAGCGCGACTTCGACGGCGACGGCCGTGACGACATCGCCCTCGGCTACCTGGGCGAGACCGGCCAGGTGCGCCTGCTGTCGGGCGACACGCTCGTGCGCGTGCCCACGCCGCCGGGCCTGCGGATGAAGGGCTACGGCTGGTCGGTCACCATGGCCAGGATCAACGACGACCGATGCGCCGACCTCCTGGTCGGCAGCCGCACCCTCACCGTCGGCGGCAGGGAGGGAGCGGGCGCGGTCCATGTCCTGTACGGCGGAGGCGCCGCCCCGCCCAGGAAACTCGTCTCGACCCGGCCGGCACCGGACGCGCGCTTCGGCGAGGCCGTCGCCGTCCACGGTGACCTGATCGCGATCGGAGCGCCGGGCGAGAAGCCGGGCGGAGCCGTCTACCTGTTCCGCAACGGCCGGCCCATCCGCCGCATCACCCAGAACACCCCGGGCGTGCCAGGCGCCTCCGAGCGCGGCGACGCCTTCGGCGACCGGCTCGCCCTGGGCCCTCTCGACGGTGGCGGCGTCGGCCTGGTCGTCGGGGCGAGCGGTGAGTACGACGACGGTCCCGGCCGTCAGGACCCCGACGAGGCGAAGGAATCCGAGCCCGGCTACCGGCCCGTCGGAGCGGTCACGGTCGTGCACGACGTCACCGCCGCCCGGCTCACCGGTACCCGGCTCCCGCAGCCCCGGCACGGCGACGGCGAGCTCTGCGCGGGATTCGGCCAGAGACTGGCCCACGTGCCGGGCGCGGGCGTGGCCGTGTTCGCACCGGAATGCGGCATCCTCCAGTTCTACGGTCTCGATCTCGAGCCCGTTCGCACGGTGACGAAGCTGGAGCCGCCGTGGGACGCCTACCTCGCCGCCTCCCCCGACGGCAGGCTCGCCGCCGTGGGTACCGACCCGAACGCGCCCATCGCCCTGCTGCTGTCGCCGCGTTTCCCCGCCCGGGACCGCACGCTGACCGGCGCCCACCTGCGGTCGCCTGTCGAGGACGGTGTCGTGTTCAGCGGCGGGCGGCTCGTGGTGGCGCTCGACAACCTGCTCGCGGACGTGGCCGTCTTCGACCCGGCGACCGGCGAGCCCGCCCTGTTCGCCACCGCCACCGAGGACCTGTCGGTGCGGGCCGTCGCGGGTTAGCGCTGCCTCGGCAGCAGGCCCCGGCTGAACGCGGCCGCCACGGCCGCCGCCCGGTCGGAGACGCCCAGCTTGGTATAGATGTGGGCCAGGTGGGTCTTGACGGTCGTCTCGCTGATGAACAGCGCCGCGGCCGCCTCCTTGTTGGTGGAGCCGCGCGCGACGAGCTCCAGCACGGTCCGCTCGCGCTCGCTCAGCTCGGCGGGAGCGGGCGCGCGGACCCGGTGGAGCACGTGGGCGGCCACGGCCGGGGAGAGCACCGTCTCCCCCACCGCCGCCGCCCGGATGGCGCGGAAGACCTCCTCACGCGGGGAGTCCTTCAGCAGGTAGCCGATCGCGCCCGCCGTCAGGGCGGGCAGCACGTCGTCGTCGCCGTCGTAGGTGGTCAGCACCAGCACCCGCGCCGAGGGCACCCGCTGCGCCAGCAGCCTGATGAACTCCGGCCCCTCCAGCCCCGGCATGCGCAGGTCGGTCAGCACCACGTCAGGACGCTCGCGCATCGCCACGGCCAGGCCGCGCTCGCCGTTGTCGGCCTCGCCCACGACGTCGAGGTCGGGCTGCTCGACGAGCATGCCGCGCAAGCCGTCGCGCACCACGGGATGATCGTCGACGATCACCAGCCTGATGGTCATTTGGCCTCCCTGTCGGACGGGATGGCGGGGACGCTCACGCTGATCGCGGTGCCCTGGCCGGGGGCCGACTCCACCTCGACGGTTCCGGCCAGCCTGAGCACCCGCTGCCGCATCGCGGTCAGCCCGAAGCCCGTGCCCCGCGCCTGCGAGGGGGTGAAGCCCACGCCGTCGTCGCGGATGTCGACCACCACCACGTCCTCCATGTACGACAGGGTGACCCCCGTCTTGCGCGCACCGGCGTGCCTGGCCACGTTGGCCAGCGCCTCCTGCACCGTACGGTAGAGGGCAGCCTCCACCTCGGGGTGCAGGAGCCTGGCGGTGCCGGTGACGGTGAGCGTGGCGGGGGAATCGTTCACGTCGCTCCACCCTGACACCAGCGCCGACAGCGCCTCGGGCAGGGTCGTGCCGGCCAGCGGGCCCGGGCGCAGGTCGTCGAGGGACCTGCGCACCTCCGACAGGTTCTCCCTGGCCAGGTCGCGGGCGACGGCCAGGCGCCGTCGCACGGTCTCGGGGTCGCTCGCGGCCTCCTCGGCGGCTTCGAGCTGGGTGACGATGCCCGCCAGGCCCTGGGCGACGGTGTCGTGGATCTCCCTGGCCAGCCTGCTGCGCTCGCCGGTGACGCCGGTCTGGCGGGCGGCGGTCAGCAGCCTGCCCTGCAGTTCGGCGTTCTCCTCGCTGAGCTGGGCCAGGCGCAGGTTCGCGCTCTCCAGCTCCCGGTTGGCGGCCAGGCGGCGCTCGACCTCGGCCTCCATGGCCCTGATGCACCAGCCGATGAACGCCGCCAGGGCGCCACCGGCGATGGCCGACGGGATCGACCAGGGGCTTCCCACGTCGAGCACGGCGGCGGGACCGCCCACGACGACGAGCGCCGTGGCGGCCACGCCGACGTAGGCGTACCAGCCGGGCAGCGTCGCGAAGGCGGTGGGGAAGCAGGCCAGCACCAGCAGCCCGTAGGCCGGGTGGCGCGACGACAAGACCGCCGCCAGCACCAGGAGCACGGCGAAGTAGACGACCATCGGCGCGGCCACCCGCTCCGGCCAGTGCGGGTGGGCCATCACCATCCACCAGTGCCATATCCCGGCCGCGACGGCGAGCACCGCCGTGAGCAGCCGCTCGGGTGGCGGCACGGACGCGTCGACGACCGCGATCACGAGCGCCACGGCGAGCAGGATCAGCGGCAGGGCACGCCAGGCACGGTTCCAGTCGTCGACCCGCACAGGCCCTCCCTCATCGGCGCGGATAGGTCAGGCGCCGCAACAGCGACTCGGCGGGACCTCGCCGCCCTGCCCTGCGCATCAGCTCGGCAGCGATCACGGTCGCCGCCCAGACGCCGGCGGCCAGAGCGAGCGTGGCGGCCGAACCCAGCACCCCGCCAAGCCCGAGCGTATAAGGGGGCAAAAGCGCCACGAATCCTACGGACTGGAGAAGATAGCACGTCATCGAGCGCTGCCCGGTGGCCGACAACGCGCGCACGATCGGGCCGCGCCGTGCCCCGATCCGCTGGGCGGCCACGGCGATCAGGGCGGCATACCCCAGCCCGGCGGCGATGCCCGAGACCACGTGCAGGGCGTTCAGCGCCATCACCGTGCCGGGGCCGCCGGCCTCGACGAACTTCGTCGCCGCCAGGCCCACGGGCAGCCCGCCTGCCAGCCCGATGAGCGGGCCCCCCAGCGCGGCCCGCCGTACCCACCGGTCGGGTACGGCCAGCAGCTCGCGGCGGCCCGCCCACACCCCCACGAGCGCAGCCGTGAACACCCCGGTCATCCCGACGGGCGTCATCACCCACTCCAGCGGGCGCAGCATCAGCGCGGTGGCCGCGTCGTCGGCCGCCAGCGACCAGAAGATGGTGCGCTCGCTCGCCCCCTCGGGCGTGGTGTAGGCCAGCGCCGTCAGCAGGGCGACGGGCACCAGCCAGATGGCGGCCAGCACGAGCAGGGTCCGGTCACGCAGGCGCAGCATCCGGCACAGCAGCAGCCCGACCAGCCCGTAGACGCCGAGCACGTCGCCGGAGAACAACAGCACGGCGTGGGCCGCGCCGAACAGCAGCAACCACCGGCTGCGCCGCCTCAGCACCCGCAGCCCCTCGGCGTCGTCGCGCCGCCGGTTCCAGATCTGCACGACGCCGTAACCGAAGAGCGCGGCGAACATGGGGTAGGCGCGCCCGTCGACGAGCGACATGGTCAGCAGCGCCGCCAGCCGGTCGATCAGGTCGTGCTCGATGATGTGCTGCCGCATGCCGTACGGCCTGCCGTACAGGTAGACGGCGGAGTTGGCGACGGCGATCAGGGCCAGCATGATGCCTCTGGCCAGGTCGGGGGCGAGCTGGCGCTCAGTCTCCCCGACCGGCCGCAACCCCAGGGTGGCAACCATGGTCTCTCCTCGGCTCGGTGGGTGTGCTCCGAGTCTGCGAGGAGAGACCGGGTCGCCGAATCGTGCGTCCGTGCGCGAATGCGTGGCGTTCGGACGATGCCTGGCATCCTCCGAATGGAGGATGCCAGGCATCGTCGACCCACCGTGGCTAGGGGAAGGACGTGACGGTGGCCGGGACCGTCTCCACCCCCTGCGCGGGACCACCGGTGTTGTTGATGACGTGGTTGTACCTGCCCCTGCCGCCGAGGGAGACGGCCAGCAGGCTGTGGAAGCGCACGCCCGGCTTGACCGGCACCTCGAAGCCGCGGTCGACCTCGATGGTGGGGTCGCTGGTGAACACGCAGTAGCTGCCCATGCCCCAGCCCTCGTGGGTGTTGACCGAGTCGGCCACCTTGTAGGCGGCCCAGCCCTTGGTGGAGCCGTTCATGTAGGCGGCCTGGCTGGGCGGGTCGTAGGGCAGCTCGTTCTGGAAGAAGACGGTCTTGCCGCGCTCGCCGAACCACTCCACGTTGTACTTCTTGTAGTGCTCGACGAACAGCCCGGTGGCCAGCACGTCGTCGCCGTACACCCGCAGGCCGTAGTCGGCGGGGTTGACGTCCCAGCCCACTCCTTCGCCGTGGTCGGCGCGCCAGATCCACGTGTGGTCGATCACGGTGTCGTCGGCGTGGACGGCGACGCTGACCGTCGCCTTGCCGGCGAACTGGCCGCCGACGCGCACGAAGACGTCCTGCAGCGTGATCGGGTTGGCCGCGTGGTCGGTGTGCGTGCCGGGGCGGCCCACCTCCAGCAGCACCGGCGAGTTGACGAGCCCGGCGTCGATGAGGAATCCGGCCAGCCTGACGCCGTCGACGTCGGCGACCCGCATGGCGACCACGCCGTTGCGGGGCACCAGCGTGGCCAGGCCCAGCCCGAGGACGATCGTGTCGGCCCGGTTGACCTCGACGGTCTGGTCGAGCTGGTAGATGCCGGGTGTGAACAGCAGGTGCAGGCCCTGGGCGAGCGCCTGGTTGAGGGTGGCGGCGCTGACGCCCGGCCTGGCCACGTAGAAGCGGCTGAGCGGGACGGAGGTGCCAGGGGTCGGCCCGTTGGCCCACGAGGTGCCGCGGGCGTTGACCCGCCTGCCCGGCACGAACACCGCGTAGTCCTGGCCGTCGAGGTAGAGGTAGGGCTTCTCGCGGCTGACGGGCGTGGTGTCGAGGGTGGTGTAGCGCGGCTCGGGGAAGCTCGTGGCGGGAGCGCCCTGGACGCCGGAGAAGGTCATGTTCCACACGCTGTTGGACCAGCCGCCGATGGCGCTGTCGCGGGTGTACCACTGCTGCTGGGAGTAGGAGCCGACCTGCCCGTCGATCTTGCTGTCGGCGATGTAGCCGCCGGAGGCCCAGCCGTACCCGCTCGGGGCCAGGTTGAGCGCGCCCCGGATGTGCATGCGGCGGAACGGCGCGGCCTGGGCCACCGCCCACCGGTTGGTTCCGTCGTACGGTTCCACGGCCAGGTTCTCCGTCGCCCGCCAGAAGTTCTGCGTGGCGTTGCCGTTGAACCAGCCCGCGTCGACGCTGACGCCCTTGACGGTGACGTCGTCGGGGTTGCGGCCCAGGCCGTGCACGGAGGTGTAGAAGCCGGTGTTGACGTTGACGTCGTAGCGGCCCGGCTTGAACATCAGCGCGTAGCGGCCGAGCCCGAACTGGGCCGCCTCCTGCTGGGTGAAGATCTGGTCGATCTGCGACTGGATGGTGGAGGCGGGCATCGACGGGTCGAAGACCTTGACGTTCGGCCCGAGGTCGCCGCCTCCCGGCAGCTGGGTGCCGCCGTCGTCGGTGTTCACGGTCAGCTCCCACAGCGAGTAGCCGTAGCCGGTGCCCCTGGCGGTGCCGTGCACGCGCACGTAGCGTCCGGAGCCGGCGACGTCGTAGGAGGCCGTGCCGCCGGTCGCGCCGGTGACGGTGCGCAGCGTCGTCCAGGACGAGCCGTCGGGCGAGGCCTGGATGGTGAAGTCCTTGCCGTAGGCGGCCTCCCATCGCAGTCCTACCCGGCAGACGGTCTTGGCCGAGCCCAGGTCGACCTGGATCCACTGGGGGTCGCTGAAAGCGCTGGACCAGCGGGTTCCCGTATTGCCGTCCACGGCCATCGCCGCGGCGAAGGCGCCGCCCTCGGTCGAGGAGGCGGTGGCGGGGCGGTTGAGTGCGGCGTTGGTGGCTGAGCAGGCGACGGCGTGCGCCGCGGGGGTGGAGACGGCGTAGGCGGACAGGAGGGTCAGCAGGGCGAGGATCGGTCGTTTCATCGGTAGACCCCAAACTCCCAGAGCGAGTAGCCGTAGGTGGTGGCTCGCTGGGTGAGGGAGAGACGGACGTAGCGGACGGATGCGGTGAGATCGAAGCTGTCGAACCCGCCATCGCCGTTGGTGACGGTCCTCAGGTCGCTCCAGGTGCTGCCGTCGGTGGAACCCTGGAGCTTGTAGGCGCGGGCGTGGGCCGACTCCCACCCGAGTTGCACGTGCGTGATCGGGGTGACGGCGCCCAGGTCGACCTGGATCCACTGGGCGTCGGACCACTCGCTGGCCCAGCGGGTGGCGAAGCTGCCGTCGGTGGCGCGGTCGGGGTTGAAGGGGCCGCCGTCGCCGGTGGCCTGGTGGCTGGAGGCGGTGGTGGGCCTGCCGCGGGCGACGTTCGTGCCGTCGACCGTGGGCGGGACGACGCGGAAGGAACGCTGCTCGATGCCGACGTTGCCGTGGCCGTCGAAGGCGTAGACGTAGACCTTCCAGACGCCGAGCTGCTCGGGCGCGGTGACGGTGAGCCGGTTGGCGGAGGTCTGGGTGTAGCGGGCGTGACGGAAGCCGCGGTTGGCGGTGATGTGCTTGTCGCTGAGCATCACGTGGTAGCGGATCAGGTCGCCGTCGGGGTCGGTGGTCTGGGTGTCGACGGTGAAGGTGCCGCCGGCCGGGACCGCGGTCTGCGAGCCGACCGTCATCGAGGAGATGCGCGGCGGGGTGTTGCCGGTGAGCTGGCCGGTGTAGGCCTGCTTGAGCGCGTGGAAGCCGTGCCTGCGCCAGCCGCCGGGGGTGACGTTGAGCCACACGCCGCCGAAGTCGTTCTCCAGGCCGTAGTGGAACATCGTCGCGCCGAGCGCCACCCCGGTGTGACCGGTGATCGCGTTCCAGCTTGCCGTGTACATCTGGCCCTTCTGCAGGTCGGTCGGCTCGTCGGGGATGCCGTTGACGTCGTTGGGCACCTCCCACTCGCCGTCGGGCCCGGCCTCGGTGACGATGTACGGCTTGCCGTACGCTCCGGCGATCCAGTCGTTCCTGACCGTGTGGATGGCGCCGTAGGAGTTGACCGCGAGCAGGTCGAGCGCGGGAGAGTGGGCCTTGTAGTAGCTCCAGGCGTGGGTGTAGGCGTCGGTCGAGGTGACCGGGTGGTTGGGGTCGGCGGCGTGGACGGCTACCGCGACCTCGTTGACGAACTGCGCGTAGGCGACGCGGCGCTGTTCCACCACGTCGGCGGGCAGGCCGTGGTCCTGCATGGTGAGGATGACCTCGTTGCCGACGTCCCACATGAGCACGCCCTGGTGGTTCTTGAGCGCGTTGACGCGGGCGACGATCTCGCTCTTCACGGCGTTCTTGTAGGCGGTGTCGCCGGCGTAGTCGGCGCCCTGGTTGAGCCAGTGACCGATGATGACCTTGATGCCGTTGCGGGCGGCGGCGTCGAGGAGGGCGGGCGTGCTGGCGTCGTCGACACCCCAGGTGCGGATGGTGTTGACGCCCATCGCCTTCAGGTCGCGCATGTAGCCGTCGGCCGCCGCCTGCGGCGGGCCGTAGGTCAGGCCCTTGATCAGGTACGGCTGGCCGTTGACCGACAGTTGCCAGTTCCCGTTGCCGCCGGTCACCCGCACGACGCTCGGCCCGGCGGGAACCGGTCCGTCGGTCATCGGGGTGGGGGCGCTTCCTGTGCGCTTGGCCACGCTCACCCAGTCGGCGTTCAGCACGCCGCCCGAGGTGGTCTGCGGGGACGGGGTGGTGACGCCCGCGATGGCGTTGGGCAGCGAGCCGCCGATGGCCAGGTCGAGGCGCAGGTAGAAGCCGTGGTGCACGGCCGCCCGCCAGGCGGCGACTCCGACCTGGCTCTGCCGTACGACCCACGTCTGCCTGCCGTCGAGGTAGAAGCGGATCTCCTCGTCGGTCTTGGTGAGGTCGATGACCTGCGCGAACTCGTGGTAACCGGCCGAGCAGGCGCCGCAGGTCGCGAAGCCGCTGGTGCGGCCGTTGTACTCGTTGCAGACGCCGTCGGGCGCGGTACCGCAGTGCAGGGTGTTGGAGAACTCGTCGACGCCGTTGACGGCGGTCATGATGTCGGTCTCGCCGACGCCCGGCCAGTTGGTGTAGTTGCCGCGGTAGGCGGCGCCGGTGGCGCGGAAGCCGGGCCAGTAGCCCAGGCCGTCGGCGACGGCGGGCAGCTTCAGCCTGGCGCTGAAGCGGACCATCTCGCCGGGCTGCGCCTGGAAGTCGGTGCGCTGGGTCTCGATGCGTCCCGAGGTCCAGGCGCCGGCGCCGTCCCTGATGGCCTTGATGGCCAGGGAGCCGTTGCCGTCGAGGCTGACGTTGGCGGTGGAGTCGCTCATGGTCTCGACCTCGCCCGTGCCCCAGTTGGCGGCGCCGCCGGGGTAGGAGGTGCCGGTGCGCTTGATCCAGTTGGCTGCGCTCGGCGTGGTGCCGGCCGGTCCTGTGAAGTCGTCGCGCCAGACCTCGGTCCAGTCGCCCGGTTCCTGCGGGCTGTCGCCGGTGTTGACCTGCAGCTCCCAGAGCGAGTAGCCGTGGCCGGTGCCGCGCGCGGAGCCCAGGATCCTGACGTGGCGGGCGGTTCCCGTCACGTCGTGGGTGTCGGTGCCGCCGTCGCCGCCGGTGACGGTCTTGAGGTCGGTCCAGGTCGTCCCGTCGGGTGAGCCCTGGAGCTTGTAGGCGCTGCCGTACGCGGCCTCCCAGTTCAGGATGACGCGGCAGACGCTCTGGCTGGAGCCGAGGTCGACCTGGATCCACTGCGGGTCGGAGGCCGCGCTCGACCAGCGGGTGCCGGCGTTGCCGTCGACGGCGGCGCTCGCCGGGTAGGCGGCGCTCTCGGTCGAGGAGGCGGTGGCGGTCCTGCCCTGGGCGGCGTTGGCGGTGCCGCATCCGGACGGCTGGCCGCCCGCCTCGCCGTACACGCGCATCTCCCACAGGGAGTAGCCGTAGCCGGTGCCGCGCTGGATGCCGAGCATGCGGACGTGGCGGAAGCTCCCGGCGACCGGGTGGGCGTCGGTGCCGCCGTCGCCGTCGGTGACGGTCTTCAGGTCGGTCCAGCTCGTCCCGTCGGCCGAGCCCTGCAGCTTGTAGCCGCGGCCGTAGGCGGCCTCCCAGACGAGCTCGATCCTGGTCAGCGCGGCGGCGCCGAGGTCGACCTGGATCCACTGGGCGTCGCTGAACGTGCTGGACCAGCGGGTGCCGGTATTGCCGTCCACGGCCATGGCCGCGGCGGTGTCGCCACCCTCGGCTGAGGAGGCGGTGGCGGCCCTGCCCTGCGACAGCAGGGTCTCGGCCACCGCGGCCGCGGGCGCGGCCAGGGCCGGGCCGAGTCCGGCCAGGCACGCCACCAGGGCGACGACCAGGCCGAGCCGGAACCGGCCGGGATGTCGGGCGGGAAACACGTTGACTCTCCTCGATAGTGGCTGGTGCTACAGGAGGAGAGCGCTCTCCGTGCCGAGAGACTGCATCGTGGCGAAGAGCTCGTCAAGGCCCAAATGTTGGTGCGGCCGAAACATGCAGGTAACGCGGACGCGGCATTTCTCACGGTCTTGACAAGGCGCGGTGAAGGCGTCCACTCTCAATGGAGAGCGCTCTCCTAACCGCCCCCAGAGGAGAGACCCATGCCCCTGTTCCGAAGAAATCCCCTGCTCTCGTTAACCGCCGCCGTCGCCTCCGCGGTGGCGGCCGCCAGCCTGGCCGTGGTCCTGCCCGCCGCGGCCGACACCGTCCTGTCCCTGGGCAGGCCGGCCTCGGCGTCGTCGTCCGAAGGCGGCTCGCACGCCGCCGGAGCCGCCTTCGACGGCGACCCGGGCACCCGCTGGTCGAGCGCCTGGGCCGACCCGCAGTGGGTCCAGGTCGACCTGGGCGCCGCCGCGACCCTCAGCAAGGTCGTGCTGACGTGGGAGGGCGCCTACGGCCGCGACTACAAGATCCAGTCGTCGGCCGACGGCGCCTCCTGGACCGACCTCAAGACCGTCACCGGCGGCGACGGCGGCACCGACACCTGGAACGTCACCGGCAACGGCCGATACGTCCGCATGTACGGCACCGCGCGCGGCACCGGCTACGGCTATTCCCTGTGGGAGTTCGAGGTGCACGGCACCGGAGGCACCGGCTCCACACCCAGGCCGAAACCGACCTACACCGACGAGGTCACCCACCACGAGTTCCAGGCCAACTGCTCGCTGACCGCCAACCGGCCCGACGACCCCATCGTCTACCCCGGGCTGCCCGGCGCCTCCCACATGCACACCTTCGTCGGCAACACCACCACCAACGCCCACAGCACCACCGGGACCCTGCTCGGCGGCGGCACCTCCTGCACCAACCACCACGACAAGTCCGCCTACTGGTTCCCCAGCTTCTACAAGGGCAACCAGCTCATCGAACCCGTCGGGCCCCAGGTGATCTACTACAAGTCCGGCATCCTGGAGTACTGGCGGGTGCAGCCCTTCCCGCAGGGCCTGCGCTACGTGGCCGGCAGCCCGACCTCCACGCTGGCGCAGTTCCGCGACCACCCGGGGGCGGTCGAGGGCTTCGAGTGCGGCGACCTGTCCAAGAGCTGGGACATCCCGGCGTACTGCGTGCCGGGAAGCCAGGTCAACGTCCGCTTCCAGGCGCCCAGCTGCTGGGACGGCGTCAACCTCGACAGCGCCGACCACAAGAGCCACATGGCCTACCCGTCCGGCGGCTACTGCCCGTCGAGCCACCCGGTCGCGGTGCCGATGCTCGAATTCAAGATCGCCTTCCCGGCCAGAGGTGACCTGTCGCAGGCCCGCCTGTCGAGCGGGCGCGGCTACTCCTGGCACTACGACTTCTTCAACGCCTGGGACGACCCGCGCATCCTCGACGCGCTGGTCACCCACTGCATCAACGGCGGGCTGCAGTGCAACCCGCGCGGCTACGACCTGTACAAGCCGCACCGCGGCGCGGCCCTGACCGAGGACTTCGAACTGCCTTGATGTCCTCCGCAGGGACACCGGCGCCGCCCGCCCGTCCCGGACGCCGGGGCGGGCGGGCGGTCACCGTGGCCGCGCCGCTCGTCCTGCTCGGGCTGGCGGCGGCACTGGTGGGCGGGTGCCTTGCCCGTTCGGAGCCCTCAGTACGGCACGCGCACCACCCTGCCGTCGCCCCGGGCCCCACCGCGCTCACCTCTCCGGGCGCCATCGTGTCCGGGTCACCGGCGCCCGGCGGCGCCTCACCCGCCCCGGCGCGGCCGCTCCCCAGCGGGCGGCTCAACCCCACCGACCTGGCCTGGCTGCAGCTCATGATCCCCATGGACGAGCGCGTCATCCCCCTCCTCGACCTGGGCGCCGCCAAGGCCCACACGCCTGCCGTACGGCGGATGGCCCGGCACCTGCGCGACGCCCACCACGCCGAACTGGACCGCCTGCGCCGGGCCCTGGCCGCCACCGGCCTGGCCGCCGCCAACCCGCACGCCGGCCACGACATGCCCGGCATGATCACCGCCTCCGAACTCCAGCGCCTGCGCACCACGGCGGGCCCCGCCTTCGACACCCTCTTCACCCGCCACCTCGACGCCCACCTGCGCCAGTCGCTGTCCGTGACCCGCTCCGAACAGCTGTCCGGCCATGACCCCGACGTCAAAGCCCTGGCCGCGGCCGTCGAACGAGCCCGCGCCACCCAGCTCGCCGCACTCCCGCCGGTAGAGCGCTCTCCCGCCTGAAAGACATCCCAGGAGATTAGATGTCAAGCAGCGACATTCTCAGCATGGTTCGACCATGCGGTTGTCTCGTTGTAGAGAGTCCCGGTTTTC
>NZ_JACDUR010000013.1:26513-124399 GCF_013761175.1 Nonomuraea soli | reverse complement strand
ACGCTATGAACGCCTGTCCTCTCACTTCGCGGCTTTTGTCGCCATCGCCGCGGCCCTCATCTGCTACCGCCGACTCGCCAAATGAGTCACCGTCTAACTGGCACCGACGCCGGCGGAAGGAAGCGCACATGCACGATGACCCTTATCCCGATGAACAGAACACCGATCTCATACTGGAGCGGCCCGACGGCGGCAACTACCAGTTCCTCGGCTTACAAGGCGCCAATCTGGTCGCCACCGATGCCGTCCTGGTAACCAAAGAGAATCTGGACATCACCATCAGCCAGCGCGGCATGATGTGCCTGCATGGCGAGTCCGGCGTCGGTAAGACGCTGGCGGTGAAAGCCGGATTGCGTCATCGGCTGAGTATCGAAACGCTACACATCGAGTTCCGCTCCCACCCCACCCCACGAGACATCCGCGGCAATCTGTTTCGTGCGCTGGGCTTCAGCGGAAACTCGCCCAAACACCCGCTGGAGTACGATCAGCTGCTCAAAGCGGCACTCGGGTAGCGCTTCCGCGTGTTGGTGTGCGACGAAGCCCAATGGATGTCCCATGAATGCTTCGAACTGTGGCGGCACCTGTGGGATGACCTCAACACCAACTTCGCGTTGATCTTCGTGGGGGGCGGCGATTGCTACCGGGTGCTGCGCCGCTACCCCATGCTGTCCTCCCGCGTGCTGATCTGGCAGGAATACACCCGGCTGTCGGCTGCTGAGGTGCCGCAGGTCATTCCGAGCTTCCATCCCCTTTGGGCCGGTACCGACCCGAACCTGATCACCTACGCCGACCAGCGGTGCGCCCACGGCAACTTCCGGGCGGAACAGACAATCCTGGAGGCCTTCGAGTGGACGCCGACACACCTGTCCACCATCATGGCCGTCGGCGACCGCAGTACCGCCGCAATCGGGCTGCGACTCAAGCGATCCGGCGGCCGCGTGACGCTTGCTCCGCAACGGCACCTACCGGAACACCTTCACAGCAGCCTGTCGGCCCTTCACACCCGGGGTAGCGACCTCGAACCGCATGAGACGCTGTTCCTCGCGGTCGCTCTACGCGCCCACCGGCATTCTCCATCCGACCTGCCGCCTGCCCCGTGGCACATCGTGGAAGCCCTCGCTGTCAAGGGAGCAGCCATGTCACCCTGCGGTCAGCCGGGTGACCAGGTCGCGCTTATCCCGCACCCGGACCTGCTGTACGCGCTCGGCCACAGCCAGCCTTCGCACCCACGATGTACCGGCATCCCAGCCACACCAGACGCTCCTGGCACCACCCGCGAGGAGACGACGGCATGATCCTTCGCACCGACCTGCTCGCAGCACCGCCCACGCCCAGCATCGGCCAAACCACCGGCCAGACCATCGACCAGATCACCAACTCAGCGGCCGCGCTCAACCTGCCTCCGGCCGCCACCCAGATGTTCCAGCACATTCTCGCCAAGCTCCCTGCCCCCTCCCCCCGAAACCGCAGCGCCACATCGGCGCCCAGCGGCGAGCCCGTGACGCCATCCAACGGCAACGCGCCGGTTGCTGACAGCCGGAACCTGACGATCGCCTGGTTGGCGGCCCGCAGCCCCTATACCCGCATCAACTGTCTGGCCACTCTCGCGTCGTGGATCGACTACGTCCGCATGCCGACCTACAACGACCTCGAAGTAGAAGGAGGATGGGTAGAAGGCTGGCTCGACCACTGCCTGCACGCCGCGAGAGACAACCGCGCGCAACCGGCCCTCGTTCTCGGCAACCATCTGCGCACGCTCCGATCGTGGTATAAGTTCCTGATCCAGCACGGCGCCTGGCACAGCGCTCCCACCGTGCGCGTACGCGCCCCTGTCCACCGACCGACGCCCCGCCAAGCCGCCCTTTCTCGAGCTGCCGGGGCGGTCATCGTCGAAATAGCACGCGCAGCGGCCGAGCTGCAGGCCACTGATGAAACGGCCTGGCGCGACTACACCATCGTGGCGGCGCAGTTCTACACTCCGGCGCCGGACGCCACCCTGGCCCACATCTCGTTCGCCGACGTGGTCGGCCTGCACACCGGCGGCACTGTCAGCGTGTGGACCGGTGAGATGTCCCCGGCCCGCACGCTCATCGATCTACCCGACACGGTAGCGCTCCCCCTGCGCACCTATCTCGGTGTGCGGGCCCACCGGGAAAACGCGCCGCCGTACACGCGTGCAGAGGCGCCAATGTTCTGCACCGTTCCTCCCCCCGGCGCTCCAACCTCCCCCGCCACACCACTGACCTCACAGCGCATCGGCCTGATCGTCAAGTCGCTTGCGGCACGGGGCGGACTACCCGGCCTCACCCGCCTGACCCTTGGACCTACCCCACCCACCCACCCAGCGGCCACACCCATCCCCATCCGCGTGCACCGCGAACCGGCCGATGCGACGAACCCTGCCGATCACATGCCTGTCGCCAGCGCGGACTCCTCCCATGCACACGAGGCGGATCTCAGAGCAGAAGGATGAACTCTGAAAACCCAGGGCGACGGTTCTCCCGCTACCCATGCCCGTCTCTGGCTGACAGTGACGGCGAACACGCTCCAGCTTCGGAGAGCAAGACTGTGGGCCGCAGTGGCGGCGGGAGTCGTCGCCACGGCCTCCCGGGTAGGTCCGGCCTCATCTGCACAGGCCACCGTAGGCACGGCGTGCGCCAGCGAGAACTGGTGCATCTACTTCGACGGACACTGGGCGAAGCAGCAGCCGGCAACTGGGCTTGGAGCCGCTGGGATTACGCGCCGGGTCAGGCAGCCCAAGGCATCTACAACAAGGGCGTCCCCGACGCCCTTGATCACATCTGGGCCAACTGGTACGAGGCAGATTCAGGCATTCATCGAAGTGCTTGCCTTGCTCGGGCAGGTAGCGGTCGTCCGAACTGGCTGGAGTTTCCAACTCATGCATTCGTTTACAGGGTCACTTGGCGACCCGGCCAGTCCTGCGGCGGATGGGGATGGCCCGAGCACTCCGGCGCTGTGGTGAACGTATTCGCCTAGGAACGTTCCTAGCTCGGATCATGTGGTCACGGTAGGTCTCCGACCACGTGCTCCGGTCGCGCCGCTGTCTATAGATGGGGGGCTGCGCTCGCCGAGGTGCCGATGCGGTCGAAGCGGTCGATGCGGTCGATGCGGGAGCGTTGCTACTGGGTGCGTCAGCAGCTCGCGAGCCCGGTGGGTGGCTGCTGAGCGCGCCAAGAATGCCAGTGTAGGCGCCAGCATCATTACCTCATACAACCTGCGTCAGGAAGTGTTTAACTATGTGTTGAAGATCACATAAAAGCACGGTGGCAATATCTTTCACACGAATTGACGCTGACGTACATTCTCTTCGTTTGTGTGATCTTCTGTGAAGGGTGTCGGGATGAAGCTGGGGCCGAAAGCTCTCTTTTCCATGCGCGGAATGCGCTTGCGGCGCCGCCCCCGGCGCATCGCTCGGCACTTGGTCGCCTTATTGGGGCTCATGGTCGCGATACCCCTGTCACTTGCTCCCCAGCAAGCCTCAGCAGCGTCCGCTCCACCTGCGAGTGCGTCAATAACTCCACCGACCGAGGTAACCGAAACGTTGGAGGCGCAAGCGCCAAGCGCTCATGCTCGCGCGATCGCGCGCGCCGCCGCAGCCGCGCAGGCGGGCATTCAGAAGCAGGCAGTCGAAGTTCCTCTTGAGACAACCTCCACCGCGCGGGTTTTCGCCAATCCCGACGGAAAGACCTTTACCGCCGAGCTCAGCTCTACTCCGGTTCGGGTACAGCGAGAGGGCAAATGGCAGGCGGTCGACCCCCGGCTGATCGAGCGGAACGGCCGGTTGACTCCACGAGCCGTAGCGGCCGATGTGACCTTATCGTCCGGAGGGATCGACCCCTTCGTAGTCATGCGCGGCGACAACGGTAAGTCTCTCGCCCTCCGCTGGCCGACAGCCCTGCACCGGCCTCGGATCGCTGGGAATACGGCGACTTACGCGGACGCTGCAGGAGCCGGTGCCGACCTCGTGGTGACAGTGCTCTCCACGGGTTTCCGGTATGACGTCGTGCTCCACACGCGCCCCAAGGGCCCGGTCGAGTTTCGCGTGGACGCCGAAACGCACGGACTGCACCTAAGTAAGTCCAAGAGCGGCGCCTTCCGCGTTGAAGACGACAACGGCGCCCTTTTTGCGAGTGTCGCCCCGCCGGTCGCCTATGACGCGAACCATAAGCCAGGGGGGGCGGGTGACAAGCAGTCTCATCTCAGCGATATCGTTCCGCTTCCGACAAAGCTCACGCGGCGGACGGAGAACACCACCCGGATCACCCTTCAGCCCAGCCGGACCTTCCTTGAGGATCCCAAGACGGTCTATCCGGTCATCATCGACCCGACGTTCACCATCCCCGCCGCCTCCGACATAACGGTCCGTTCCAACGGCACTAAGCCCAGCGACCCGGAAGTCGTGGCCGCGAGCCTGTATTTCGGAGCGGGCGACCCGTTCCGCGCCAACGTTTATCTGACCTTTGGCACTGGCGTCCTGGCCGGGGTTACGGTCTCGGACGCTCAGTTGAACATGTGGAATTCTCGGTCGACCGGGTGTGGTGTGACCGGCCGGTCGGTGACTGTCTCGCGGGTGATCGCGGGATGGGATCCGTCCACCATTACATGGGCGACACAGCCCCAGGTCTCCGCTCAAGACGCGGCTACGCTGGCGGACGGCCCAGGCCTGTGTAGCGACAGCGTGCCGAAGGCGTTGACCTGGCCGATCGCCCCGATCGTGCAAGCGTGGGCGGACGGTTCCGACAACCATGGCCTCCAGGTCACCGTGACAGTGCCGGCCACCGCGTCCTATTCACGTGTTTTCCACGCCAGCGAGATGACCGGCACCGATGCCAAGCCTCCTACCCTGGTGGTGACCTTCTCCGGTGGCACTACGCCGAAGCCCAGCGTGCTGGGGACCCGAGTCGATCCCAGCGGCGTCAAGGACGGTGTCGCGATCTCCCGGTCGTTGACCCCCTCGTTGCTCACCCGGGTCTCCGACCCGGCGGGGCGGCCGGTCGCCGCTGAAGTGCAACTCGAGCATGATCCCTCGGTGCCGTCGCAGGGTTCCGGGCTCATCTGGACAGCCACCTCCGCACCAGTCCCCTCAGCAGGTGAGATTGCGTTGGCCGTTCCGCAAGGCACTCTGTCGGACGGCTGGCTGACCCGATGGCGAGTCCGGGCATTGGCTGGCCAGGAGCAGTCGGAATGGAGCGACTGGCAACTTCTCAAGATCGATACAGATCCCGAACCCTGGCTCTCCGAAACCCAGGTCCAGCCAGTGACGAACGGGGACCCGCTCCCGGTGACGGCGACTCTCACCCCGACATTCTCGGGTCGGGTTTTCGACATCGGCGAACGTCTGGTGACGGCCGAGTTCGAGATCGAGCACGATCCCTCCGTGCCCGAACAAGGTCAAGGAACCATCTGGTCCGGGAAATCCACGGCGGTGGCATCCGGAACCGTGACCAACGTCCCCGTCGTTGCCTCGACATTGCGCGATGGCTGGCTTGTCCGCTGGCGGGCGCGGGCAGCAGCTGGCTCGGCAGCCTCGGACTGGAGCCAATGGCGGCAACTAAAGATCGACTTGGTGGATCCATCCGCCGGTTTCCGTGCCGTCGCCCCTTCCGAGGCGGTCGGTGATGCAATCGTCGTTTTCTCGCCCACTCCTCAGTTCAGCGTCAAGGTCACCGGACCTCAGGAGGGGCAGCTGACGGCGGAGTTCGAGGTGGAACACGATCCTTCGGAGCCCGGTCAAGGAACCGGCCAGATCTGGTCCGCCTCCGTCGCCAACCTGGCCTCGGGCGCGACGGCGGCTGCGGCCGTACCGGCCGACGTGCTGCAGAATGGATGGAAGATCCGCTGGCGTGTACGTGCCGGCTCGACCGTCACTGCCCCTGCCGTCTCGGACTGGGCGGCCTGGCAGGTTCTGCAGATCCGCCAGCCTGAACCGTCGGTCGGTGACCTGCAGCCCGTTCCCTCCAAGAAATTCGCCGATCACTGGGAGACGCCGTCTCTGAGTCCAGCTCTGCTCGCCGATGCGAGCGACCTGTCCGGGGGGCTGCTGCGAGTGGAGTTCGAGATCAACCACGACGAGACCGCACCCTCCCAGGGATCCGGGCGGATCTGGTCGGGCTTTGCCAATGACGTCCTCGCCGGGACGACTGGAGCCGTCTTCGTCCCTGAAGGACTGATCTCCGACGGATGGAGGGTTCAATGGCGCGCACGAGCTGTCAAAGCTGGAACGGCCTCGTCCTGGTCTTCCTGGGAACACCTCGCTGTCAATAGGGCGGCGACTTTGCCTGTGCAGCCGCCGACAGGCGTCACTGCCGGGGCCGGGAACCGTGCGGCTTCGGTGAGCTGGAGCCCGCCCGCCGCCGGCGACATCACCTCCTATCTGGTCGCCTCACAACCGGACGGACATGTCACGCGCGTGGCCCGCGATGTTCACGAGGCGGCAGTTGGAGGTCTACTCAACGGAAGGTCTTCCACCTTCACCGTAGCGGCACTCACCGCCGACGGAGCCTCCGTCTTTTCGCCGGCTTCCAATGCCGTGGTGCCTGCTGAACCCATTCGCCCCGGTATCCCGGCGATTACGGACGTTTACCCGAGGGACTCGGCCATGCGGGTGGCCTGGGCGGCGCCAGCGGGCGGAGCTCAGGGCCTGACCGGTTATGAATTGGTGATCGAGCCGGGCGGGACCGTGGTTGAGATTTCTTCCGACGAGTCAGAACGAATCCTGACCGGGCTGACCAACGGCATTCCATACAGCTTTGCCATTCGGGCCGTGAACGCCAACGGCGTGGGCGAGCTTTCGCCACCGAGCGAGCCGATCGCGCCCACCCCGGCCATCGTCCCGCTACGGCCTCTCGGAACCTTGGCCACCCCTTTGAATCAGCGCGTAGACCTGCAATGGGTTCCTCCCGCCGATGGCGGATCGCCGATCACTGGATACGAGGTCGAGGTCAACCCAGGCAATCGCCGCGTCGATGTGCCGGCCGATACCACAGTGATCGCCATCAATGACCTTGAGAATGGCACGGCCTACACCTTCGACATCTGGGCGAAGAACAAGGCTGGAATGAGCGCGGCTGCTCGTCTCGGCCCCGTAACGCCGGTGGCCGCTCGCGCGCCAGAGGCTCCGGCGGACCTGAGGGTCTCACCGCTGAGAGACGGGGTCGTTAGCCTCTCCTGGGCCCCTCCCTCCGATCCGGGCACTAGCCAGGTCATCGACTACGAGGTGGCAATATCCCCAGGAGGACGCACGATCACTGCTACCGACTGCGAGGGGCAGCCGGTCACCTGCACCCTTGCAATCGACGGGCTGGATCCGGCAACGGGCTACTCCTTCACTGTCCAGGCGGCCAACGCCACCGGTAGCGGCACGATCAGCCGTCCGGTCGGCCCAATCGAGCCGAAGCTCGTCGTCAAGCAGGCCCCCAAGCTCCTGACCCCGCAGTCGCTGGCTACGCTCCAAGAAGCCAGAGCAGACGGCATGTTTGTCTTCAAGACGCCGACCCAACAAGTCCTCGGCCTAGTCCAGGGCGACCTGATCAGCTTCGGCTCCATCGACAAGGTGAGGACGGGATACCTCGGTCGTGTCACCAAGGTGGAGAAGATGGGTGATTATCTAGGCATCTCGACCGAACGCGCATCGTTGGGGGATGCGGTCTCAGAGGGAAAGGTGGCGATGGATCTTTCGCTCACCTCCGGCGAAGACACCTCGCTGCTGGAAGCACGGCCGGGTATCGAGCTAAGGCAGCCGCTGCTCAAGGGTAAAACGCAGGGTGAGCTGGCTGCCCGGCAGGCCCGGGGGCTCCCTGAGATCGGCATTCGGGACGGTAACCTCGTCATCGAGATCTCGCAGGAGTTCGGTGGAGGCTCGGTAGGGCCGATCGGCAAGATCGAAGCGCAGGCCGAGGTGGGCCTCGATCCGAAACTGGAGTCGGATCCTAAGACCGGGGAGGTGAAGGCGAGCCTTGCCTTCACCAACAAGGAGGAACTGCGGGTCAAGGGGGGCGCCAGTGTCGAGTGGAAGAAGACGATCCGCCTCGGCAAGGTGACCGCAGCATGTGTCACCCTGCCCGTCGGCACCCTGCCCGTCACGATCTGCCCGGAATTCCGCGCGGGATTGGAAGTGGAAAGCTCCGGATCCGCGGGCATCAGTTTCGCCGTCGGCCACGAGTTTGAGGCGTCGATCGAATGCGTGGTCGGCGGCCCCAACGCGTACGGCTGCCAAGCCCCGGAGCCCTCCAAGACTGAGAACATGCTAGAGGCGCCGAACGCCTACGGCGATGGCTCAGTCCTCATCGCGGTACCGGTCCATCTGTCCTTCCTCATCTACGGTGTGGTCGGTCCGGCGCTGTCCGGCAGACCTTATGCCGAACTGAAGGTCGACACTACACAGGACCCATGGTGGGAGATCCGGATCGGGTTGCTGGCCGGTGTCGCGATCAACACCGGACCCCTCGTGCCAGGCGACGGCACACTCTGGGAGAAGGTCGACCTGGTCAAGGTCTTCTACACACCCTTTCATTCCGGCGGGCCCTTCTTCGGAATGAAAATTACTCCGCAGAAGGCCTCCACCCACGTTGGGGGCGTGATCGCGCTCAAGGCCGTGGCGGTGCGCTATCCGGACGCCGCACTCAACACACAATGGTCCGTCACCGACGCGTTCAACGCGGCGGGAAAGATCGACCAAACCGGCCAGTTCACCGCCGAACGCCCAGGAATCGCCACCGTCCAAGCCATCGCGCCTGCCGACGGTACGCACCCAGAGCTTAAGGCACAGGCGATCGTCTCGGTTGACAAGGTCCCCGGATCGCCGGAAGCCGTAGCGGTCAAACCGACCACACGAGGGCTTTTCGTCACCTGGCAGCCACCGAAGAAGAGTGGCGCTGGCAAGATCACGAAGTATCTCGTCGTGGCAACACCTGAGCTAAGGAGCCCGCTCCAACTGCCAGGCTCGGGCCGTCGCGCGGTCTACAGCGACGCGCAAGAGTTGCAGGCGTTCATAGGTGAACTGAACCCGGGAGAGCCCTACATCATCACGGTGCAGGCCATCAACGCCTTCGGTCCCAGCGAGCCATCCGCCGAGGTCTATGGCACCCCGACATACGTGAACTTCGGATTCCTGACCGGCCGCGATCTCGCGACCGACGCGAACGGAATCCCCGACACAGAGATGACGACCGGCGGGTCTAGCGTGGCCGCTTCGGCCGACGGCCGGTACATCTTCTTCAACACCACCGCGCGGAGTAACCTTGCGCCGAAGGAGATCTACGATCCGTCGAGCGACCTGGTCTACGCCATGCGCAAAGACCTCCTCACCGGGGAAATCGTGGTCGCCTCCAGAGGGAGGGATGGGAACACCCCGGTTCCAGCCGGGCACATCCACACCGCCAGCGGAGATGGCACCTCGGTCGCCTACAACATCACCGAAGGTTCCATGAATTTCCGCACGCAGATCCACAACATCGCGACACGCACCAGCAGGACCATCGAGAGCCAGGTCAGTGTCCATGCACTCACCACTGATGGGTCGCGGTCGTTGATCAGTCGAGCTGTCACCAGCGCCGAAGGCTTCGACATTCAGACCGCCTTGGAATCAGGCGGCAACCTTCAGGACGTCGACTTGTGCGAATCTGCCGGAGAAGACTGCACAGACCCAGACATGACAGACGACGGCAGCAAGATTGTCTACGCGAAGAGCGGCGACGAAACCGCAACAGAAAACGGCATTTATCTCTACGATGCCGAATCTTCATCCAGCACGAAGCTATTTCGCGACACCGAGCAGATCTTGTACAATCCCTTCATCGCCGATGGCGGCGGCTCGGTCGCGGTCATGTCACACGGCCTGGACGACGAGCCGACATTCCATGGCAAAGTCCTGGCTGTAGCACCACCGGATGCAACGTCGATCCTCCGCTCCCAGGTAGCCGTGGAAATGCCTCACGAAACGTCCAACCCTGACCGTTACCTCATTCTGTTAAATTACAACGGGGCCGCCATGGCCTACTACCAGGAAACGTTGGAAGGCACAGCCGGCGCTACTCACGTCTGGCGTGGTCATGGCGGCCCCGGCTACACGCTACCGAACGAGGCCTCCGACTCGATCACCGCGCCCGTCCTCACCCGAGGAGGCTCATCGATCTACGGATTGGTGAAGCAACGCAACTTCCAGCACATTCCCGGAGTTTTTTCCGTGGGGTGCGGTGCCCAAAACGGAAACGGATTTATCTGCCAGTGAGATCTCCACGCATTCCAGGGCTGGTCGGAGCGACCGCGCTGCTGCTCTGTCCAGTCTTGGCCGCCTGTGCACCCGAACCCCAGCAGCTACCAGCGGTCATGGCCTCCCCCAAGGACCGTAAGCACACCTTCGACATGTCGCTGCCGGCCTCCCCGCCTCCAACTCCGCACGCCTGGCCAAACGGGAGTCGCGGTCGACTTATACAGTCAGCGTTGTTGACCAGCTTCAAATCGCTCAAGCAACAACCCTTCCCGCTCATGGTGGCCCAGTTCGGCGACCCCCTGGTCACTCATCGAGGAGCGCTGCAGTTGGGCGCGCAAGCGACGGATAAGCCATCGTGCGACCTGTGGGCGAAAGGCCTGTGGAGTGGCACGACGCTCAGCCGGGCCGGGCGTACCGGCCTTATCGGCATGGCCAGCCTCCTCGATATTCGCGACGCCCCATTCATCGGAACGTATGCCGCGCAAGTCATAATCCACGCCCCCGAAAAGCTTCTCGATGAATTGACCCACGCGCCAGCCAGTGAATGCGCCACCATTACGATGAGCGATAACCAGAACGAGTGGCGCGTCCGATTGGAGCGCAGCCCGGTGCAGGTCCGAGGAGCCGGTGAAGTCGACGCCTACCGGCTAGTTGCCGAAAAGGGCGCGGAACCAACGATCTGGATGGCTCGTCTTCGACATGGACCATACGTCATGGAAGTCAGATTCGCCGACTCTGAAGTCAAAGAACAGACAGTCGCGGTGCCTGTGATGTTTCAGGACCTCCTCGACCATTCTTTCGCCAGACTTCGAAAAAAGCTGCCGTGAGCAGACCAGCCAGAGCGTGGCGTTGAGCCTTGGCTGCGGCGTGGGCCAGGGCGTGGAGCTGATGGTCGCTGGGCCGGTGGGCGCGATCGACGATGATCTGGGTGACGGCTCGGCCGCCATGGCCTGGTGGGAGTGCGGGTGAGGACGTCGAACTCGTCTCGCTGCACGTACCGCGGTAACGCCAGCATGCCGAGATGCCCGGCCGTTCGCCCGGTGGTAAGCGTGACCAGCCGCCACAACCCGCTCGACCTTCTCCAAACCGATCGATGGCGGACGACCGGGACGTGGCTCTTCGATCAGTCCATCCAGCCGCAGTCGCAGGAACCGGTGGCGCCACTTGGACACTGTGTCCGGGTGCACCCGCAACTGCTCGGCGATCTGCTTGTTGTCGGTGCCGTCCGCGCAGGCCAGCACGATCTTGGTGCACATCGCCAGGACTTGCGCGGAATCGGCCCGCCGAGCCATCGCTGCAGCACCGCCCCTTCAGCATTAGACACCCAAAGCTCTGCTTTGGGCCGGCCGGTGCGCACAGCTCTGCTTCGTCGAAGCCTGGGTGGGCCAGAGCCCGGGTGGCGCGCTCGAAGAGTTCGCCGGCGCGCTGGTAGGACAGGCGGGCGCGGCCAGTTGCGGGACAAATATCGAGGGTGGGGACTCGAGCTGGTGCCTTGCGGTCGGTGAGGAAGACCGGGCCGCGGGTCCTGCCTTTGAGCAGGCGGGGCAGTAGTTGGGCGGTGCCCGAGCGCCAATGCACCCAGTCGATCGCCCCTTGGAAGCGATTCGGGCACGCTCGTCCGCGGCCTCCAGGTCGGTGATATCGAGATCGGCGAGCTTGTTCAGCACCGCGCCGACGCCGACGCCGTTCACCGTCAGGAGGATTCCAGCCTTAACGTCGGCACGGCTGAGTTCTTCCCCCGCATGTTCCAGGATCGTGGCCGCGTGGGCGGGCGGGTCGCCGGTCATGATGCCCCGTTGAGTCGGGTGGTGGACAGCAAGCGCTCGGCCAGTTCCGGCCGCTCGTAATTGGTAAAGACCTGGGCGAGTTGCGAGATGAGGTACTTTCTCGCCTCGGGGGTCAGCCCTCGGATGAAGGTTTCGGTGATCGCGGCTACCTCGTTGCGGACCGAACCCGCATCGGCGGCCTCACCAAGGAGTCTCACTGCCGTTTCGAAGGGGTCTGCCTTGCCGCTGGTGGACTTGGCGGCGAGATCGGCCAGGCGGCTGGGGTCTTCGCCCACCCACCACATGCGAGCCATGGCGGGGCTCGCCAAGAAGTGATCTCGCAGGAAGCCGAGCCGCCGGGCCTGCTCCCGGTACTCCATCCGAGCGAGCGTCGTCTTCTGGACAGCCTCCTGGAGCGATCGTGCCGTCGCCACGGCGCTCGCACTGGCGCTGACCCGCGCCCGGACCCGGACCCGGTCGAGCAGGACGTGCAGGTCCGGCATGGCGACGACCGATTCGCGGTTCAGCTCGATGGTGATCTCGGCGGCGGCCCTGTCCAGGTCGAGAACGGACAGCTTGCCGCTGACGCTACGGGCATGGCTCTCCAACTTACGGTAGACCTGGGCCTCCTGAGCGGGCTGTTGGTGATCGAGCTGACCGTGGACCTCGATGGTCGCGTCGAAGCAGGCGCCCTCGAGCTTGCTGGGGAGCCGGGCGCGGTAGATGTACTCGTTCGAATGACTCGCTCTGACTCCCAGCAGCCGTTGCAGGAAGCCCCTAGTCATCGGCCCGCGCCTCCTGCTCCATCTGGAGCGCGAGGTCGATGGACTCCCTGGTCGAGGTTCCGCTCCCCGCGAGGACGGCGTCGATGACCTGCTGGAAGACGTGCTGCGTGGGGCCTCCGCCTCGTCCGAAGTTTCGCGTGCCCAGCTGAAGACGGCGAGAACCAGCAAGCTCTCCTCGATCGCGTTACTGGGCACCGCGCCGAGCACGGTGACCACCGTGGAAAGAGGCGCCTTTGCCAGGGCAGCCGCTTCCAGCCAGCGGGAGACGCCCGATCGTATCTCCGCCTCGGGGAGGGGCTTCGCAGCAGTGACTCCCAGGCCACCGCCAGCGCCGGCTCCCATCCCCGGTCGGCGTGCTCGATGAGCAGGAGCCGGCCGTCGGGGTCCTGCAGCAGCAGGATCTTGAGGAGGGCTTCTGCTGCGACGATTCGTCGCGGATCCGGCTCCGATCGGTCGAGCCAGCGTACGAGTCCGTCGAGGAGCTCTCGGCGGAGTTGCACGTTCGTCGCCAGGCCTGTGATGCCGTCCACCAGGTTCTTCCTGATGTCGGTGTCGGCGGTGAGCGCGACGTGCTTGAGCCGGGTTAGCGCCACGCGAGGGACGCTTCGGCCAGCGGACCGGTGCAGATGGCCACGACGGCGGCGTGCCGTGGCGGGGACTGCCGGGACCACTGGTAGAGCGTGCGGCGCGCGGCGCGGCCGAGTTCGTCGCTCATCGCCGCCCGCGTGAGAAGGGCGACCCCGAGGCCGAAGGTCGCCGTCCCGTTCAGGTATCCGGTCGCCAGCGTGTTCAGCATGGCGAAGTGACGCTGACGGATGGCGAGGTCCGCCACCCGCTCGGCGATCAGCGGTCCGTCTTCCGGCAGCTGCTGCGCGAGCTTGCCGAACCAGTCCTGAAGATCCTTATGGTCAGCCACTCTGGGCTGGAGTCCGCTTTTGCTACGTCTGACGGTCGTCGCCGAAACGTTATAGATACCACCGCAGGCGTTTTGATCTTCAGGACTCTCGCAAATATCAGTCATGCAGCGCCGTTCGTCCCGTTGTTGATCTCTTCGGATGCTCTGTATGCCTGTGAGTTTTCTGTGTACTCTGCGACGCGCACTTTACGTTTGCTTTACGTTCGGGGTGTTTCTGTGCGTGTGCGTACCTTCCTGACGGCGCTCGCGGTCTGCGCGGCGGCTACTCTCCCAGCGGTTCCTGCAGCGCTGGCCGTGGCGAGCCTCGACGCCGATCCTGTCTTGCTCGACGAGACGGTCGCCTCCTCGCAGGCCCGTCAGAGCGGCTCAGACGTGGTGGTCGATTCACTCACGACCGAATACAGCACCGTCAGCGCACGCCCGGACGGAACCTTCGTGCTGGAAACCAGCAACCAGCATGTTCGCGTGCAGCGCGACGGACACTGGCTGGACATCGACCTGACCTTGCAACGCAACGACGACGGCACGATCGGGCCCAAAGTGGCAGCGCTGGACATGGCCTTCTCCGGCGGAGGAAGCCAGAATCTGGCCAGCCTTGCCGTCCCCGGTAGCCGGCTGAATCTGGACTGGCAGGCAGGTCCTCTTCCTACCCCGGCACTGGACGGTGATCGGGCAACGTTTGCTGAGGTCATGCCTGGCGTGGACCTCGTGGTCAAGGCCCAACCCAGCGGTTTCGCGCACTTTTTGGTGGTGAAGAACGCAGCGGCTGCCGCCAACCCGGCCTTGCGCACCATCCGATACGGCGTCCGGGGCGAGGGCGTGACGGTGGTCGAACGACCGGGCGAAGCGCTCGAAGCGATCGACGCCGAAGGCAAGGCGATCTTCAGCGCTCCACAGCCTGTCATGTGGGACAGCCCAACCAGGGTTCCCTCGCCCGATCAGCCGGCGTCCTCGACGATCAAGTCCTTCAGTACTGCCGCCGACCCGCTTGAGGCCACGCAGGACAGCACCATCGTGCCCATGTCGGTGGACGTGGCTCCTGGCCAGCTCGCCATCCAGCCGGACGCGGCCATGCTGACCAGCCCGGAAACGACCTTTCCCCTGGTGATCGATCCCTACTGGACCGGGCAGAAGGAGGGCGACAACCCCATGTCCGGAGACACCAACAACAGTGCCTGGCACTCGATCAACAGGGACTACCCGACCACGGCGTACTGGAAGCCCGAAGGAACACCTGGCGAGTCCTGGGAGCGGGGATTGCAGGTCGGCGGCGGTTTCCAATCGTTCATCCGGATGGATACCGACCCCCTGTGGCGTAACCAGACGCGGCGGGTGATCGTCCAGGACGTCGATATGACCTTCGACGTCAAGTGGGCGATGAACTGCAGCTACGGATACATCTACCTGCACGCCTCCACAGGCTTCAATTCCGGGACCACCTGGAACGATGCCTACGACGCGGCGAAACCCACTGAGGCGAAGTACTGGCCTGTCCCTGGCGGGGACGGCTCCTCTCAGGTCGGCAAGGCCAACGTCGGGGACAAGGGGCTCAAGGAGTGCGGCAACGTCGACGCCTCCAACGACATCGTCTACTCCGGCAGCCCGGCGTCGAATTTGGGCAAGTTGGTGCAGTACGCGGCCGATCACGACTACGACTACATCAACCTGCGTCTGCGTCCCGAGAACTACGACACGGCGGCCAACTACAAGGGCTTCGGGTTGCTGCCGCGGCTGAAAGTCACCTACACCCATCCTCCGGATGTGCCGTCGGCGCTGAAGCTGATCAGCCCGGCGAAGACGTGTACCGCGACGGTGGATGCGACCTGGATTGGTGACGCCACCCCGACGCTCGGCGTGACCACGGTCGACATCGACTCCGGCGACCTGGTGACGGCCACATTTGAGGTAACCCGGCAAGACGGTACCGCGGTCTGGACCGGCACCACGGCCGCCGCCAAGCCGGGGGCCGTCTCCCTCACCATCCCGGCCGGCAAGCTAGTCGACACGGCAGGCGGCACGCAGTATCGATGGCGGGCCAAGGCAACGCAGTCCGGCACCTCCCTGTCCTCCGCATGGAGCGGCTGGTGTGCCTTCACCCTGGACAGTCTCGCCCCCGCCACACCTCCGGTGATCACCTCGACGCAGTTTCCCGCAGACCAGTTGGTGAGCGGCTACGACCCGGCCGCGGGCGGGTGGCAACCAGGCGTGTTCGCCGTCGATCCGGCAGGCACGAGCGATGTGGTCACCTACGGCTATGTGTTCAACGACGGCGCCGAGGCCTTCACGACCGTCACGGCTGGAGGGCCCACGAATCTGCCGTTCACCCCATCCACGCCAGGCCGCCAATCGCTGAAGGTGCGCACCCTGGATCGGGCCGGAAACTCCAGCCCACTCCAGAGCTACTACTTCAAAGTCGCTGGTCCGGCACCGGTAGCGATCTGGCGGCTGAACGAACCGACCGGTTCGACGGCAAACGCGAGTCGTCTGGACGGCAACACGGAAGTCACCGATCCGGATAGCCAGCTGACCTTCACAGGCTCGGCCGTGCTGGGTCGCGATGGCAACAAGGTGAGTGTCAACCCGAGTGACCTGGCAGTCGCCCTGAGCGGATCCGCCTACGGTGCCACCACCCAGCCGGTGGTCCGCACCGACGCCAGTTTCGCGGTGACCGCCTGGGTCAAACTCGACGACCTATCTGTCGACCAGGTCGCCGTCAGCCAAGCAGGGGCGACGGGCAGCATGTTCGAACTGGGCTGGATCGGCGGCAAGTGGACGTTCCGGCTGCGCGCCGCTGACGGCCAGGACGACACCTTCACCATGGTGGCCACGCCGGCCACGTTGGAAGGCGGCCGGACATGGCTGAATCGTTGGGCGTTCCTGGCCGCCCGCTACGACCAGCGAACCGGCATGATCAGCGTGCATGTCAACACTCCAGCCGATCCGCCGCTGGTCGAGGGCGGGCCGCCGGTCAAGGTGATCAGCGCTCCGGTCACGGTCGAGAGCGTCATGACTGCTCCGACGTGGTCAGCCGGCGGACCGTTCACGGTGGGCACCGCTCGGAACACACCGTCGTCCTGGGCCCGCCATCTTGTGGGCACGATCGACGACGTGCGGGTCTATCTGCACGCCGACGACGCCATTATCCGGGCGACGTTCGGCGATGAGAGCTAACCCGGACGGCGGCTAGGGCGGGCGTCGGACGAGGTTCCCTCCCGACGCCCTAGCCTCAGCCTTCGTCCTCCTCATCCCATCAACTTCCTGTTGCTTTTCGCGCCACGAGCTGGCGCCACTCTTGCCGTTGTTTTGTGGAAGGACCCTGCGTGGGCGCGCTAAGGCACCGATGGACCCGATCAGGGGCGGTCGCGGTCATCATGACCACCGCGATGACGTTGATGATGCAACCGGCGTTGGAAGCGGCGGCGGCGACTCGGCCCAGCCCGTCCAAACAAGCCGAACAGCGTCGGCCCAAGCTCGCCAAGGAAAAGCCGCTGCCAGCTGGCGCCTTCCGCGGAGTGCGCCAGTTGCCGAGCGGAAACAAGGGCACACCCGCTGATGCGGCCAGGCCCCAGGTTTCGTGGCCCAAGGGTGGTGAGGCGACGGTGGACCTCATCGCCGCCGACGTCGACGCCGCCGATCCCGCCGATGCTGCTGCCAGGCCCGCATCGCGGGCAGCGGTCCAACCGGCCGGGCTCACCCGGGCAGGTGACCTTCCGATCTGGATCGGCCCTGCCGAGGCCAGCGCCGCCCGTTCGGCCACGCAGCGGCTGACTGCGGCCACCCGCGTCAAGGTCCAGCTCAAGGATCGGCAACAGGCCTTGGCTGCTGGTGTGGACGGCTTGCTGGTCACCCTCGAAGACGCCGCCGCGGTGACCGAGCCGGTTGCCGGCGCAGCCTCGGTCGCATTCCACCTGGACTACTCCGCCATCGCCGACGCCCACGGCGGCGACTGGGCGTCTCGTTTGCACCTGCGTCTCCTGCCGTCCTGTGCGCTAATCACCCCGGATAAGCCTGAGTGTCAGCAGTCCACGCCGCTGGCAACCCGCAACGACGCCGCCAACCAGCGGCTCGTCGCACAGCTCACTTTGCCAGCCAACCAGGCAGATCAGACCGGACGCGAAGGTGCCACACCCACTGGCACCGCCGCGCCGAGCGCGACGATGGTGCTGGCCGCCGAGGCCAGCGCCTCCGGCCCCGGCGGAGACTGGACCGCCTCATCCCTGTCACCGTCGGCGGCGTGGGCGGCCGGCGGCAACACCGGCGGCTTCACCTGGTCCTATCCCATGCAAGTCCCGCCGGTACCCGGCGGGCTGGTGCCGGCGCTGGGACTGTCGTATGCGTCGGCTTCCACCGACGGCAAGACCGCGGCCGACAACGCCCAAGCCTCCTGGGTCGGGGAGGGCTTCGACCTATCGACCGGGTATATCGAACGCCGCTACACCAGCTGCGCCGATGATCAGATCGGCGACGCCGACCTGAAAGCCAATCAGTGCTGGGGCACCGACAACGCCACCATGCTGCTCAACGGTCAAGCCACCCAGCTGGTGTGGGACAGCGCCAGCAGCACCTGGCGCGGCAAAAAGGACGACGGATCGAAGATCGAACGCCTGTCCGGGGCCGTGAACGGTGACAATAACGGCGAATACTGGAAGGTCACCAGCCAGGACGGCACCCAGTATTTCTTCGGCCGCAACCGGCCAGCGGACTGGAGCGCAGGTCAGGACGAAACCGACTCGGTGCTGACCGTCCCCGTCTACGGCGATGACGCCAACGAGCCCTGCCACAATGCTGACGGCATCACCAGCTCCCGGTGTGCCCAAGGCTGGCGGTGGAACCTCGACCACATCATCGACAGCGACGGTAACACCGTCACCTACTTCTACGGCCGGGAAACCAACCACTACACGCCGACGTTCTACAACGGCTGGGGCAGCGGCGAAGCGACGCCCTACCACTCCGGCGGCTACCTCAAGCGCATCGACTACGGTCAGCGCACCAACCACGTCTACGACACCCCCGCGTCCGCACGCGTCGTCTTCACCGTCGCCGACCGCACCGACTACCCCGACGACCGTCTCTGCGCGGCCAACACCGACTGCGGCGATGAGAACGTCTCCCCCACGTTCTTCGACCGCAAGCGCCTCACCACGATCACCACACAGCTGCGCAACGGCAGCGGCTACGACGCGGTCGACTCCTGGTCTTTCGAGCAGAGCTACCTGCAGGGTCTGTGGCTGGAATCCATCACCCAGACCGGCCACGTCGGCGGCACCTTGGCCATGCCTCCGATCACGTTCGTCGGTACCCTGATGGACAACCGGGTCGTCTCGGCCAGCCCCGACAACGGGGGCACCGGCGTCGACCACCTACCGCAGTACAAGCGCGCCCGCGTCACCGCCATCGACAACGGCACCGGCGGCGTCACCTCCATCAGCTACGCAGCGCCGGAATGTGCCTTCGACGCCAACAGCATGCCCGCGGCCAAATCCAACACCCGCCGCTGCTACCCGGTGTATTGGACTCCTCCCGGCTACGCCGACCCCGTCCAGGACTGGTTCCACAAGCACGTCGTGGCCAGCGTGGTTGAATCCGACCAGCGCGGCGGCGCCGTCCAGAAGATCACCTCCTACGCCTACAAAGGCGGCGCCGCCTGGCGCTACGCCGAAGACGACGGGCTGACCAAGGATAAATACCGCACCTGGTCAGATTGGCGCGGCTTTGCCACGGTCGAGACCACGGTCGGTGACCCCGCCGCCGGCCAGCCGCTCACACGCTCGTCGGTCACCTATCTGCGCGGCATGGACGGCAACTACCAAGGCGCCGGCCAGCCCAAACAGAGCGTCTCGGTCAACGACAGCCGCAGTGAACTCACCGTGAAGGACGCCGACCACCTCGCTGGCGGTGTACTCGAGACCCGACTGTTCAACGGCGCGTTCACCGACACCGCAGAAGTCTCCTCCACCATCGCCCAGCCGTGGTCGCGCAAGACCGCCACCCGCACCGCCTCCTGGGGCGAAGTCGAGGCCTACATGGTCGACACCGCCTGGGAGAAGGTCCGCACGAAGAAGGCCGACGGCACCGCCCGCGCCGTCGAAACCCGCTACAGCTACGACAGCCTCGGTCGCGTCGTCGCCGTCGACGACGAAGGCGACATCGCCACCACCGCCGACGATGCCTGCCGCCACACGTTCTATCCGCCGCTCGGCACGACCCACGTGCCTGCCTATGCCATGCGTCAGCTCACCGTCGCCCGCGACTGTGACGACGCGGCCAGCACCGAACCCAACCTGGTCGCCGGCCAGGTCATCACCGACGTCAAGAGCCGCTACGACGGGCAGGCCTACGGCCTGGCCCCCATCAGGGGCAATGTCACGGCGATCGAATCCCTCTCCGGGGTAAGCGCCGGCAAGACCGCCACCGTCACGACCACCACCACCAGCTACGACTCCTACGGCCGGCCCATCGCGGTCACCCACGTAGGAGATCCCGCCACCAGCGCCGACGACCGCACCACCACTACCGCCTACCAGCACAACACCAACGGCCAGCTCACCTCGACCACGATCACTACCCCCAAGGTGAACGTCGCCGGCACCTTGACCGGCTTGGCCACCACCACCACATTCGACCCTGCCCGAGGCTCCCCACTCAAGGTGGTGGACGCCAACAACAACGTCGCCGAGGCCGAATTCGACCCGCTGGGCCGCATGACTGCCAGCTGGCTGCCCGGCCGGGACAAAGCCACTTACCCCACCACGCCGTCGGCCCGCAACACCTACACGGTGCCTGCCGCCAATTCGAGCACGCCCGTCTCCATCAAGACCGAAACCATCCGGACGGCTAGCGGCAGCGGCCCGGACGCAACCGCCACCTACGCAACCAGCATCCAGCTACTGGACGGGCTCATGCGCACCCGCCAGAGCCAAGCCGAAGCCGACAGTGGCCGCCGCCTGGTCACCGAATCGTTCTACGATAGTCGCGGCCTGGCCTTCAAGGCCAACGCCGCCTACCTGGCCACCGGCGCCCCAGCCGGGACGCTGGCCGCCATCGCCGACAACGCCGCACCGGCCCAAACGGTGACGCTGTTCGACGGCGTCGAACGCCCCATCGCCTCCATCCTCTATACAGCCGGGGCGGAAAAGTGGCGCACCACCACCGCCTACGCCGGCTCCGAGATCACCACCGTGACCCCACCGACCGGCGCGTTCCCCACCGCGACCGTGATCGACGCCCGCGGCCGGACCGTGGAAATGCGGCAGTACCTCTCCACCACGCTGCCCGCCACATACGACTCGACCAAGTACAGCTACGACGCCGCCGACCGGCAGAACATCGTCACCGGCCCTGACGGCGCCACCTGGACCGACGAGTTCGACGAGCGCGGCCGCATCAGCAGACGGCACGACCCCGACAAAGGCACCGTCAGCTTCACCTACACCCCCTTCGACGAGGTCGCCACCACCACCGACGCCCGCGGCATCACCCTGACCACCAGCTATGACGCGCTCGGTCGCAAGCTCGACCTCAAGCAGGGCACCACCCTGCTGGCCGCCTGGACCTACGACACCAAGGCCAAGGGGCAGCCGTCCTCCTCCACCCGGTACCTCGGCGGCAACGCCTACGTCAGTGAAGTCACCGGCTACGACGAGCGCTACCGCCCGTACGGCACCAAGATCACCATTCCGGCGGTGGAAGGCAAACTCGCCGGCAGCTACGTCACCAGCCAGTCCTACAACCTCAACGGCAGCCTCGACACCACCGCCTACCCGGCGGCGGGTGACCTACCCGCCGAATACGTCACCACCTACTACGACGCGCTCGGCCGGCCGGAGTGGAACACCGGCATCTCCACCTACATCGCCGACACCACCTACACCGGCCACAACGAGATCGCCCAGCTCACCTACGGCGCTCGCACCGGCAAGTTCGTCTGGCAGACCTTCGAATACGAACCCGGCACCCACCGACTCAAGCGCGCCATGGTCGACCGCGAAACCGTTGCCAACAACGACGCCGACGTCACCTACACCCACAACAACGCCGGCGCCCTCACCGCCATCACCGACGCCGCCCCAGGTAAGCCGGCCGACCGGCAGTGCTTCACCTACGACTATCTGCAGCGTCTGACCGCCGCCTGGACTGTCACCGGCGCCACCAGCTGCGCCACCGCGCCGGTCAAGGCCAACATCGGCGGACCGGCCCCGTACTGGCACACCTACGCCTACAACAAGGGCGGCAGCCGCACCACCGAAACCCTTAAGGCCATCGGCAGCGCCACCACCGACACGGTGCGCACCTACACCCCCAGCGCACCCCTCGGCAGCTCCGGCAAGACCAGTCCGCACGCCCTGGCCAAGGTCGCGCAGACCGGCCCGGGCGCGCGTACCGACACCTTCACCTACGACAACGCCGGCAACACCACCAAACGCGTCCTCGGCACCACCACCCAAACCCTGGACTGGGACGCCGAAGGCCACCTGGCCAAGGTCGCCGAGGGCACCAAGGTCACCGAGTATCTCTACGACGCCGACGGCAACCGGCTCCTCCGCAGGGACCCCACAGCCACCACGCTCTACCTCCCCGGTCAGGAACTGGCCCTCAACAAAACCAGCCAAGTCCTGACCTGCACCCGCTACTACACCCACGCCGGCCAAACAGTAGCCGTCCGCACCGCCACCGGCTTGGACTTCGTCCTCGCCGACCATCACGGCACCGGCCAACTCCAGATCGACGCCACCGACCAGTCCCTGGCGCAGACCCGTTCCCTACCCTTCGGTGGCGTCCGCGGCACCAACGTCGGCATCTGGACTGGCGAGAAGGGCTTCGTCGGCGGCACTCGCGACACCAGCACCGGCCTCACCCACCTCGGCGCCCGCGAATACGATCCAGCCACCGGCCGCTTCATCAGTGTCGACCCGATCCTGGACCTGTCCAACCCGCAGCAGCTGCACGGCTACACCTACGCAGGCAACAACCCCATTAACTACGCCGACCCCAGCGGCCTCAACTACTACACCAACAACGCCTGCGCCGACGACTGCTACGGCAAGTACGACGAGTACATCTCTCCTTCCAAGAAGAACAAGAAGGGCAAGTACAAGCAGACCAAGGGCGCCACCCACAACAGCGACGGCACAGGCACAACCAGCAGCGGCAAGCACTACGGCAAGAAACGCAACGGCAAGCCCTACCGCGGCGAAGAGTACGAACCGGGCAGCAAATTCGCTAAACGCGGCCACGTCTGGGAGTCCGGCAGCGGCGACGCCCCTAAGAAGGATAAGAAGAAGGACGATCCGACGCCGCCTGCGCTTGTCGTGGCTCCGAAGACCCCGGTCAAGCCTGTTGGCCCACTGGGCACCGGGGCGACCAACGTCACCTCGGGGCTGAACGTCTGGTCAATCCTGAGGATCGGCAGCCCGCTCCTCATGCTGCTCAGCCTCTGCGGAGACACGCCCGGCGCAGCAGGCTGCCAGGACTCTTCTGCCACGACCACCGATGAGGACTCCCCCTACCAGCTGTATCGCGCGCCGGCCAAGGGCAATCGATGGAGCGAAGCCGCCGGACTCAATCCTGCAAATCACCCCGACACCGGGGTGCCCGGATATGAGGGAACCGCATACCTTGGCGACAGCGAGGAAGTGGCACAGAAGTATGCAGCCATCGGCACACATGAAGACGGCTATCACGAATACACGATGAAGCCCGGTTTTCTAAGGGCATTCCCGCCGGGAAGATACATGCGCACTCACGACAACCGCCCAGATCAATACCAGTGGCTCATTCCTCGCAATGAAATCCCTCGCTTCAACTCGTACATCGGCGGAGTTCGATGGATCAACTATTATCAGGACGACCTAGGGAACGGCTACAAATGGTGACCCTACTAACACCCTATGCGTGCGACTAGCAGAAATTACCCAATGCTAGGAATCTGAACTTCCAGCTCGTCGATGAGCTTTCCTATCGGTTCCACCATCGGGGAAGCTCATCATCGAACGCCGCCGCACCGATCCTGTAATCCTGCAGCGATTTACCACACAGATACCACGCCGGGACCTGATAGAATGCGTCCATCGCGGGAGGTGGATTCATGGGTAACCACCACATTCAAGCGGCGGAGAGCTAGTATGATTCCGCGAAGATGAATTTCGCACTGCCCAACTTTCTCGCGACATGCACGTGACAAGGATCTTCGACGTGGACAAAAGAGTCGACCCTGAAGCACGCCGGGCACGTCTCGGCGCCTTGGAGTCCGGACAGGTCCAGAGGGGCACGGTTACCGCCGTCGGGACTTACGGCGCCTTCGTTGATCTAGGCGGCATCTACGGGCTCATCTCGGTAGTTAATCTAGCCTGGCGACACTTTGCTAGTCCAGCCGAAATTGTCGAGGTAGGCCAAGAGCTTGCAGTCATGGTCCTAGATGTAGATCTAGACCGCGAACGAGTGTCTCTTTCACTCAAAGAACTCCAGCCTCAGCCCTTGCTTGAATTTGCACGAACAAAACTTGACTGTATCGTTCAGGGTCGCGTCAGCAAAGTGGTGCCATTTGGCGTGTTCGTTCGTGTCGACGACGGAGTTGAAGGCCTGATCCCAGAAGCTGAATTCACAAATCGGGGCATCATTTCCCTACCATCCCTTGGTTCGGAAATCGCGGTAAAAGTCACAGACATCAATATAATTCGCAGCAGAATTCGACTCGTTCTGCCATAGACTCGGCGCACCGCTCGCCGACATCAGCCTGATCTGCCCCGGCCGTGGTGCGCTCGCGGGCCCGCGGGCACTGTGTCCGCTCGACCGCCCTGGCCATCGACGACAGGCGCAGCCCATCCCTGACGCTGTGATGGAGACGCCGGCCCGCTCGGCGAAGCGCCCGGTCGGTCCGGGCTCCGGTGCCATCGCGGTGCCGGGCGGCACGCCCGACTGGGCCGTCTCACGGCGGCTCGGGCACGCCCACGTCCAGACGACGCTGGACCTGTACGGCTGGGTGAGCGAGGACGCCGCCTTGCGCACGGCGGCCAACTGGAAGCAGTACATCAAGGAGTAGCACGCCGCCGATGACTAACGAACCCCAGGTCACGCCCCAAGACGCACTTCCTGTCTCCCGGTGCAGGGAGGGCTGCGAGAGCCTGCCTACGGCCCGCTGGCCAGGCTGGAGAGCGACCTCCCGCACGCTTGGCGCGGGGAGATCATCGGCCCGGGTCTCACCGGCCACACCGACCGTCCCGCGGGAAGCTTCACGCTGGACCTGCGTGACCTGCCCGACCGCTTCCGGCTGGAGATGGCCTGGATGGCGCACTGGCAACTCCTGGACGGCGCGAGCGTGATGGTCTACCAGTTCGGCCGTATCGCTCACTTGCTCAGGTCGGCGGCACGCTGCGGATACGCCGACCGTCTGCCCGCCTCCCTGCGGTCCGGGTGCCGGAATCTCCGCCGTCGATGCGGCAGCAGCGGCTCGATGGCCGCCATAATTTCGTAGCTGATCTCCCAGGGCTTCTGCTTCGCCATCAGCTACTTCCGCTCCGCAATAGCGAGAGATCAAACCACGACAGCGATCATTCTGTTAGGAGCTCTTAGCCGACTTACTTCAGGAATAACTCGACTCAAATCAAATGTTACGGATAGCCGAAAAGTTGATCTTGTGACGATCCGGTCTCAGCCAGTCAAAACGAGACCCGGCCACCTCAGCGCGCTCGATACGTTGACGCCTTCCAGCACGCAGAAGGGGCGCCTAGCATGAGCGAGCAGCAGAGGGGTTCAGCAGCCGTCAGCGACGGGGCCACGATACCTGTGAAGGTCCGCGATGAAGTGCCTGTCCTCGCGAAGAAGTCCACTCCGGCTCGCTCCGCACCCAAGTGGGAGACTGATGCCCGCGATCGGGTCAAGGCAGCTATCCGCCGCTACTCCAAGCCGTTGGCCGACCTGGTCGCGCGCGATGCCAACGAAGGAGACACCCGACTCCTTGTCACCGACTTCCTCTGTAACGGCCTGGGCTACGACAAGTACGATGAACTGACCACTGAATATCAGGTAAAGGGCGAATTCGCAGACTACGGGATCCGCATCGACAAGCAGCTTTGTCGCGTTTATCGAGGTCAAGCGCTGCACCCAGAAGCTGGGCATCAAGCACCTGCGCCAAGTCCAGATGTACGCGGTCAACGAAGGTGTGGAATGGATGATCCTCACCAACGGCCAGGTCTGGCAGGTCTATCACCTCACCGGCGGCCTGCCAGTGGAGGTCGACCTAGCTTTCGAAGTGGACCTGCTGAGCGACAGCACCCCAGCGTCCAAGGCAGACTCACTCTTCTTCCTCAGCAAGGACGCATTCAAGCGCCGCCTCATCGACGATCTCTGGAAGGCCCGGGCCGCCACCTCGCCGCGCTCGCTGGCCCAAGTCATTCTCTCCGACACCGTGCTGGACACGATTCGGCGGGAAGTCCGACGCCAGACCAGCCACAACGCCGATGCCAAGGATCTGGCGCGTGTCTTGCGGGAAGAGGTGCTGCGGGCCGAGACAACCACCTGATCGAGCACGCCAAGGAATGGCGCGTCACCCCTTGATCAAGATGTCCCATGCAGAGGACTTCGCGCCTACCGGAGAAGCCTTTGGTGATCAGGTAGTGACTGCCGCCTGCCGTCTCCGCTCGTCTGCGGACGAAACGGTCCGAGCCCCCCTATTGAGCTCTGATCTGCGAGGAGCGCACCGCCGCATAGACCATGAGCATGTCTCCACCGACCACGACGGGCAGAGGGCTGCGCAAGGTGATCGCCCGCGATGACGGCCGCTTGGACCTGCTCTACATGAATGCCGATGACCCGTAATCCATCGTCCGGTGGTAGAGGAGAGTACAAAGCTAACCAGCAGTCTCCCGCTCGCAGTCAGGATCCTCTGCCGCGCCCCCCGGGATGCCCTCGCGCCAGATTGACGTCATAGGCCGACGTTACGCATGGCGTTGTCGCGCCAGCGGTCGACGGCGCGGATGTAGCGCAGCACCACCGGGGAGGTGGGCGCCCAGCGGCCGTGCTTGGCGATCACGGCCACCGGGACGCCGGCGGCGTAGGCGACGGTTGCGCCGCCGGCGCGCAGGCTGTGCGCGGTGACCGTCTCGGCCGACGGGACGCCGGCGCGCAGGGCCAGGTCGCGGACGATGACGTTGACCGCGTCGGCACCCAGCGAGGGGCCCAGGCCACCGTGCCGGTTCACGCGTCGCAGTAGCCGTCCGTCGAACAGTCCGGCCCGATCCAGGACGGCGAGCCAGTCGCGCCAGGCGGCCACCGGGTCGGTGAGCGGGTGGGTGCCGCGTGGCAGGGCGATGGTTTCGCCGCGGGAGTCCTTGTCGGTCTTGGAGGTGCGGATGGACACTTCCAGGCCGTCGGCCACTTCGCGCACATCGTCCCGGTTCAGGGCGACGAGTTCGCTGCGGCGGCCCATCAGGGCCAGGCCGAGCACCAGAAGCAGCCGGTCCCGAAGCCCGATCACCGTGGTCAGGTCGCAGGCGGCGATCATGGCTCGGAGCGCGTCGATGGTGATCGGCGGCGCTTCACGCTGGGCGCGGTTGCCGCTTTCGGCGCGCTGGCGCTTGTAGGCGCGCAGCACGAGCCGGGCGGCTTCGGTGGAGGGCTGACCGGTATGTCCGGACAGGCGGTGCATGGTGCGCACCGCGGCCAGTGCCTGCTCGATGCTGGCCGAGGCCTGGCCGGCGGCGCACAACTGGGCGACATATTCGGCCAGGCTCTCCCCGGTGGCGGGCAGGGCCTGGCGGTCCTGGGCGGCGCACCAGGCGACGAAGGCGCTCCACTGTCGCGCGTAGGCGCGGCGGGTGTTGGCGGGCACGCCTTCGGCGATCAGCCGTCGGGTTTCGGCGCTGAGCGCGAAGTCGGCACCTGTGTGAGTCGTCCCGTCTCCAGCCGGATGCCTGGCCGCGGGGGTGGTCGTGGACGGGAAGCTGTGCGCTGGCGCGGGTGGTCGTCGCTCGGCTTTCCGTTGCTCGTCGGGGTGGTGCTGCCCCTCCCCCGCGTCCGGCGGTCGAACCCGCTCCCCCATGTCCGTTTCGTCCCTTCTCGGCGGGTGGCGATCATGCCGCTTCTAACCTGCGATAAGGAAGGTTATCACAGGCTAGACCTGACGTCAGTCCGTTCGCGAACGCACGGGAATGCAGCGTTCGAACGTAACGAACGATACGCTGATCGGTGTGACAGATCAGCGCCCCACCGCACCGCACGTTGGAGCCGACCGGACCGGCATCGATGACAGGTCGCCGGCGAGCGTGCCTCCCGCCAGTCCCCCGCTCCCCGCCGCCCCCGGCGACGTGTCGGTAGCGGCGCCGTCGACGTCCGGGGCACCGTCCGGGGCAACGTCTGTGGCGCCGTCCGTGGCACCGTCAGTCGAGCCGCGGTGCGCCGGCCCCGGATGCGCGCACACTCTGCCCGGCCGCAGCAGCCGCGCCAAGTACTGCAGCGACGCCTGCCGCGCCGCCGCCTACCGAGCGCGCACCACCGCCCATGCCGCCCCGGTCGCCAATGCACTGCTGCGCGTTGAGGACCTCCTGGCGCCACTGCTGGCCGCGGGCGCCCACTGGCAGAGCGCGCAGGAGGCGCTACGTGCCCAGCTGGCCGAGCTGAGCACCGGGGCTCTGGCCCAGGTCGAGGCGGCTGAACAGGCCGCCGAGGAAGCCCGCGCCTCCGCCGCGGCCGCCGAACAGGAGGCGACCGCCGCAGCCAACACCGCCGCCGCACGGATCGCCGCGGCCGAGCAGGCCCGGCAGCAGGCCGAGGCTGCCCGCGATCGCGCCGAGGAGCGTGAGCAGGAAGCCTGGCGCCAGGTCGGCGAGCACGAAGGCGCCCGCGTCCAGGCCGAGCAGGCCGCCACCGAAGCCGAAGCCCGCCAACGCCACGCCGAAGCCGCGTGTGCCGCCGCCCAAGAGCACAGCGACCGGATGGCCACCCTGAGCGCCACCGCCACCACCCGGGTCGCCGAACTGGAGCAGCAGGCCGAAGCGCGCCTCAGTGAGCTTGCCGAGCTTCAAGGCCGGCTTGACGAGCAGGAGCGCCAGACCCGCGAGGCCGAGCGCGAGCGCGATCAAGCGCGCGGTGCGGTGGCCGCGCACACGCACGAAGGCGACAGGCTCCGCCAGGCCCTGGCCGCCGAACAACAGCGCCGCGAGCAGGCCGTCACCGCCGTGGCGGTGGCCGAGCACGAGCGTGACCAGGCCCGCAGGGCAGCGGCTGCGAGCGCGCACGAAGGCGACAGACTCCGCCAGGCCCTGGCCGCCGAACAACTACGGCGCGAGCAGGCCGTCACCGACGGAGCCGTTGCGGTAGCCGTATCCGAGCAAGCCCGCACCGACGCCGAGCGTGCCGCCGCCTCTGCCGCCGCCGAGTCAGTGCGACTACGCGACGAACTGGCCAAGCTCACCGCAGCCTTGACGACGGGTCACCAGTCTGAGCCCTCATGAGCCCCGGCGTGGACCAGCATCGGCAGCAGGTTCGGCAGCGGCTTCGGCGGCGATGCCGTAGTGGCGGGCAAGTCGGGGAAGGCGGCGCATGAGCTCCGCCGAGACGCTGAAGTCCCATTCTTCGCCGTTGGACTGGGCGACAAGGCTGAGGAAAGAGAAGGCACTGGTGATTCCCCGTGCCCGGAGCGCTTCGGCAGGATGTGCGCGGTCGCTGCCCATGACCTGCTCGTAGGCATGGGTGGCGGCGTAGGAGAACGATTTGAACCCGGGCCAGTCCTCATCAGGCCAACAGACCCGCCGTGTCCGGATCAGCCGGATGAGGCGGATGCCCCCGTCGCGGGACCGCGATATCCGACGACGGGTGAAGGTACGTGACATCTCGAACAACCGCTGGACCTCCGGAAGGTCGATGATGTGGTCGGGGCAGTCCATCACCTTGTCGAAGGCCGCACGGCCGAGGCTGATTAGCCAGTCGACGAAGCACTCGAACCCGTCGGAGGAGCCCGAAGTGGTGATCATCCAGCAGGCCGCGTACAGCTCCCAGGTGCAGGCGCGGTCGGCGCTGATGGTGAACCATGCCTCGAAGTCGACGATCTCCTCAGCGGGCAGGCGGGAAAGCTGATCTTCGAGCCAGGCGACACGGTCCTCACGGTTGCTGCTTTCCTGGGCGGAGCGCTCGACCAGATCCCAGAAGCCGTCCACGTCCATGACATCTGATCTTGGCAGATTCTTGCACTGGCACTGGTTCCGGCCGAAGGGCGAGGCAGCCACTGGCCTGGTGGTGGCCCGCCCTTCCGCTCGCGCTCGCCCTGGCCATCACCGGATGGATCCGGGGTTGAGGAACCTGCGGACAGCCGTTGGCGGTACCGGCGAGTAACTTAACTGGACGCTTCGGCAGGTCGTCCTGCGGGTGATCATTTCCGTTCAAGATCTGGACTTGTGGTGTGTTTCCGGTTGTTACCGGGCGCTAGGTGGTGTGCCTACGGTCTTCGGTCATGCCTGCAGAGTTTCTGTCTGATGAGTAGAGGACGGCGTACGCGACCTTCGGTGAGATGCCGTCGCTGCCGGACATGGAGAAGTTCTTCTTCCTGGACGCCTTCGACCGGGAAGTGATCGCGCGCTCGCGCCAGAATTCACATCGCCTTGGCGTGGCGGTCCAGATCGGGACGGTCCGACACAAGGGGCTGTTCCTGGAGGACCCGCTTGAGGTGCCGTGGCCGGTGGTGGACTACCTGGCAGAGCAGTTGGGCATCGGGGATCCCTCGCAGGTGAAACGGTACGGGGAGCGGTCGAAGACGGCTTATGAGCATGCGTGGATGATCCGAGATGTCTACGGCTTCCACGACTTCGACGACCGGGAGGTCGTGGGAGGGCCGGGTGTTGTCGAAGCGGTTCTTGACGTTCCTGCACGGTCGCGCGTGGACGCATGCCGAGGGGCCGACGGCGTTGTTCGATCAGTCGGTGGCATGGCTGCGCCGGCATCGGGTGCTGCTGCCGGGGGTGACGGTGCTGGAGCGGCTGGTCGGCTCAGTGCGGGAGCGGGCTGATGAGCGTCTATATGCGACGGTGGCTCGGCAGGTTGAGCGCGCTGATGCGGGGTTGCCACGAGCGTTGTCGGGGTTGCTGGTGGTTCCCGAAGGGGCGCGGATCTCGGAGTTGGAGCGGCTGCGGCAGGCGCCCAAGCGGCACTCGGGCACCGAGATGGCCAAGGCGCACAAACGGGTGGACGACATCGCGGCGTTCCGGCTGGGGCGGGTGCGCATCGACAAGGTGCCGGTGCGCCGGATGAAGACGCTGGCCAAATACGGAGCGGGCAGCAAGGCGCCGCTGCTGGCCCGGCTGAACGAGCCACGCAAGACGGCCACGATGCTGGGGGCGACCCGGTCGCTGGAGGCCGAGGCGATCGACGACGCGCTGGATCTGTTCGCGCTGCTGATGGCCACCCGGTTGATCTCGCCGGCGCGGCGCAAGTCGGCAGGTGAGCGGATGGCGATGCTGCCGAAGTTGGAGAAGGCCTCCAAGCTGCTGTCGCGGGCGGGCCGGGTGCTGGTGGAGCAGCTGGACCTGGTGGCCGAGGTGGGCGCCGATCTGGACGTGGCCGCGTTGGACGGCGGTCGCCGCGCAGGCCGGCGCGAGTAAGGAGCAGGTGCTGGCCGCGCTGGAGCAGGTCGAGGAGCTCGTGCCGGAAGACGACGGGGCCGCGGAGGCGGCGCTGCGCGCCGCTCTGGTGGACAAGTACAACACCGTCCGGCCGTTCTTGAAGCTGCTGGGAGAATCACGAGCGTTGGGGGCGGCGGCGGGCGGCCGCAAGGTGCTGGCCGCGGTGCGGCGCCTGCCGGAGCTGGCGCGCCGGCAGGTCGGCAAGAAGCCGCTGCTGCCGAAGGAGATCGACGCCTCGCTGGTGAGCGCGGCATGGAGGCGGCCCATCTTCGCCAACCCCGACCTGCCGGCGGGCGCGGTCGATCGCGACGCGTACGTGGTGTGCGTGTTGGAGGGCCTGTTTCGTGCGCTGCAGGTGCGGGACGTGTTCGCCGCCCCGTCGCTACGCTGGGCCGATCCGCGCGCCCATCTGCTGGACGGCCTGGCGTGGGAGGCGATCAGCGAGGATGTGCTGGCCTCGCTGTCGCTGACCGACCCGGTCGATGCCCATCTGGATGCCAAGCTGCTGGCGCTGGATGCGGCGTGGAAGCAGATGGCCGGCCGACTTGAAGAAGCCGGTGACGACGCCCTGGTGCGGGTCATCAACCCGGCAGACGGGCACGCCCGCTTGTCGGTGGAAAAGCTCGGCGCGCTCGGCGAGAGCGCGTCGTTGAAGTGGCTGCGCGCGGCCTGCCAGGCGATGCTGCCCCGCATCGACCTGCCCGAGCTGCTGCTGGAGGTGCACTCCTGGACCGGTTTCCTGGACGCCTATACGCATCTGGCCGACATCTCCACCCGCATGCACGACCTGCCGCGCTCCCTGGCCGCGCTGCTGATCAGCGAGGCCTGCAACGTCGGCCTCACCCCGGTGATCAAGGACGGGGACGAGGCGCTGACGCGCGGCCGCCTGTCGCACGTCGACCAGAACTACGTGCGCGCCGAGACGCATGCTGCGGCCAACGCGATCCTCATCGAGGCCCAGCGCGGTGTGCCGATCGTGAAGTTGTGGGGCGGCGGCCTGCTGGCCTCGGTCGACGGGCTGCGCTTCGTGGTCCCGGTGCAGACGATCAACGCCGCCCCCTCGCCGAAGTACTTCGGCTACAAACGCGGCCTGACCCTCCTCAACGCGGTGAACGACCAGGTGATGGGGATCGGGCAGGTGGTCGTGCCGGGCACCCTACGCGACTCGCTGTACATCCTGGACTGCCTGATCAATATCGATGCCGGGCCGAAACCCGAGCTGGTCACGACGGATCAGGCCAGCGATAGCGACATGGTGTTCGGCATCTCCATGCTCGGGTACCGGATCGCGCCCCGCTTCGCTGACCTGGGCGACCAGCGGTTCTGGCGTGCCGACCTGCCCGACGGGACGACGCCGGCGTACGGTCTGCTGGAGGCGATCGCCCGCAACAAGATCAACCGGAGCAAGATTGCGACGCAGTGGGCGGACATGACCCGGGTCGCCGGATCGCTGGTGACCAACCAGGTGCGCGCCTACGACCTGCTGCGCATGTTCGCCCGCAACGGGCGCCCGACCCCGCTGGGGCAGGCGTTCGCAGAGTACGGCCGCATCGACAAGACCCTGCACCTGCTGTCGATCCTGGACCCGATCGACGACACCTACCGGCGCAAACTCAACAAGCAGCTCACCGTGCAGGAATCCCGGCACCGGCTGGCCCGCAAGATCTGCCACGGTAACGGCGGGAAGATCCGGCAGGCCTACCGCGAAGGACAAGAAGATCAACTGGCCGCGTTGGGGCTCGTGGTCAACGCGGTCGCGTTGTGGAACTCCAAGTACCTGTCGGCCGCCGTCGACCAGCTGCGCGCCCATGATGTGCCGGTCAAGGACGAGGATGCCGCCCGGCTCAGCCCGCTTGGTCACGCCCACCTCAACGTCCTGGGCCGCTATGCCATCGCCTCCTCTGCCCCGGCCGAAGGCCTGCGCCGGCTCGGCGAGATCCCCGACGGCGCGGACGCGGTGGTGGAGGAGGAGGGCGTGTAGACCCCTTTTGCGGCGCGGCGGCCATCATCCTGTCTGTGACGTGCATCTATTCATGCTGTGATTCCTGCAGACCCTGGTCATGCCACAACACTTAACGTGAGCACCGGACTGAAAGGATGTTCGCAAGAGGTTGCGAAACGAAGATCGAGCACACCAGGGACGGCTCTCGGCCCGCAGGAATCAGCCACTCTGATAGCAGGCCACAATCGCGGTCCGAGCACTTTGCTGCCCACCAACGATCAGCACAGCTACCCCTCACCTGGCCTTCATTCCTGCCCACGCATCGGCGCATCGTCGCCAGGGACAGCAGAATGGCGCTGGAGGCGTTCCAGCAGAGCTTCGGGCGAGATGGCCATATGTTCCAGCAGGAGCCGATGTGGAAAGACGAATCCGTTTCCGATCCTGCGGATCAGAATACGCTGTTCAGCCTCATGCAAGAAGCGCAGATAGTCCAGTGGGATGATCTTGCTGCGGACAAGGCTCATGCGCACGGCCCAGTGATAGACGCAGGCGACTCCACCGAAACGGTAACCGTGCGACCAACCGCACACTACAGCTAGCAGAACGCCCAAAAGCCACGCGCTTCGCCAGGGGATGTCCGGCAGAGCCAGTCGGACGAGGGCGACATAAATCATGCCCATGGCGATACCTGAACAAGAGCCGATGATACAGGCGTATTTGAAGGAACGGCGAATGCCCTCATTCGGACGGTCGCGTACGTCTTGCAGGCTGGGCTCGAAGTGGTCGGCGACGAACAGATAGAGCAAACCGATCGCCAATGCCACGGTGATCAAGATGGGGTTACTGCTCGAGTCGGGGGTAAGCAACTCGAAAGCGGTGACAATAAACCATCCAAAGAGGGCGACACTGGCCAGGCCTATGGCGATGCCGATCAGAGCGTAGGTAGGCTCGCCGGCTCCTGTAAGTCCGCGCAGGCGCGGTCGCCACGTCCATTTCAGCTCCTCAACCGGAGATCTGTTTGTCAGGAGCAGCCCGTCTGTGACGAATACTTGAGCGAACATAATTGCTACCATCAGGAGCTGAAAGACTCGCCCATCTCCACCCAAGAAGTCTGATGGCGCGCTAGTGGCCAACAGAACAGCAAGTGCCACAGCGTTGGTGCGGGCGTTGGTGGGCTTGACCTTGCGGTAGGCGAATATCGTGAAGAAGATCAGCATGCCAGCAGAGAGCCCAACAGCCTTTGCTGTAGCCAGCGGGTCGGACACCGTAAAGACGCCGAGGGTGTGGGCAATCGTCAGCCATATCAGGGCAAGGCCAAAGACCGAGTACTGAAATACCCATTTGTGCACCACTCTCAGCATGATGGTACTTCGCGAGGGCGCCCATGACTCATCCAGACGGTCTAGATAGAACGCCTGCTCTCCGCGCGCGGTGAGGGTGCGCGCGAGCCACGTGAGCCAGGTGATGATCTGCTCGGCGGAATAGCGGCCAGTGCGATGCTCATACAGCATTCGGTCGATGTAGGCGTCGAAGATTCGGCCCTGGCGTTCTTGTATCGTGCCGTGTTGGCGGAGCTCGACGGCCCGACGCCCTGCGTACGTGCGGCCGATGATGTAGAGCATCAACGGCGAGCGCAGCAGACCCCACAGCGAATTATCTGTCTCCAGTGCTTCACGCACGTCCAGCAGCGCTGAATCGGCAGTGGTGAGATACCAGCGAACGTCCTGCTCGGTGGGTTGATCAATGATCACGGTGTACAGTCCGCTGATCGTCTCTGCCAATCGGCGGTCGCGGCTTCGACAGGTGAGCACCATACCGACGCAGCGCCGTCGAAAGCCGATCAACTGCCTCGCGCACTCACGCCGATGCTCCTGATCTCGGACATCGTCAAGACCATCGAATAGAAGCAAAACATCATCGGTGTCTTGCCTCCGTCCGGCTGCTCGGGGATGAGTTCCCGCCAGCAGCACCCGAACCACTGCCGGAGCGATGTCGTAGGCGGTGCTGATCTCGCCGACCAACCACTCCTCGAACGGCTGACCGTGATAGCTGGACAAGCTAACCAGGATCGGCACGACCGCTTCCTGGTCGGGCTCAGCAGCCAACGCGCGCTGAACGAGTTCCTCGGCCAACAGCGCCAACTGAGTGGTTTTACCCAGGCCCGGCGAACTGATCAGCAGCAGATTCTCCGCACAATCCTCGAACACCTGCGTCACGGTGGTGCCATCCGGATATGGCCGCGGTTCCTCACCTGGCCTGGTGGCGCGCTTGGCGAAGTGCGCCGGCAGCGGCCTGCCCTCCTCGTAGGCTCCAAGCAGAGCGACCGCCCGGGCCCGCACTAGTTGCAAGAACACGTGGCGTCGCCGTGCCCGCTCGGCGAGACGGCGCCGCCGAGATAGCGCCCGCCAAGGAGTCACCAACAGGTCGCGCGCCACACGCAGAGGTCGACGCCATACCCGCCAGGAGGGGTGATCCCAATCGCGTACGTCATCCTGCGTCTGCGCGGGGTCACCGTCATCGTCCATTCCAGGCAGCGGTGCCCAGGTGCCGAGCGTCTTACCTTGCCTGTAGAGGTCGTCAACCTCTTGCCAGCGATGCTTCCACTGTGCCGGTCGACCATCTAGTGCTTTGACGATGCGTTCGCATAGGACCCAGTCGAAAGGCGTCTTGCCGTTGAAAACGGCCGAGAGACGAGGCGGGGAGTAGGTCGTCTTCTGCGCCAGCTCGTTCAGTCCGAGCCGAGCAGTCGGGTTATTCCGGTCATATAGCTCATCGTAGATACGACAGATCAGACCTGCCCACAGATGAAGACCAGGCTCTGCCTGGGAAGGATCCGGCCGTGGCAATCCCTTGGTACGGCTGCCACCGGCCGAGCTTCCGTCGCGGTTCTTGCCAGCCATCATTGCGACCCATTCACCCATTCACTATCGGCCACAGACCCTTTCAGCAGGCCTTTCGGGGCGTTGACACTAAGACTCATCGGCCGGCCGGCCCTTCCGATCGTCAACAGTGAAAGGTGACCCAGGTGGATCCCTTCCATCTTCCCGAGGTGTATCTGCTCGCCACGGCAGCCCTGCTGCTGGCTCGCACGCTGCTCCTGCGCCTGTGTGAGGTAGTAGCCCTCGCCCTCGTCCTGCGCGGCAGCCTGCCTGAGGAACGGCCAAGGCTGATCAACGAGTTCTCCCGGTGCTTGCACCCCACACGTCCTGATGCGCTTCGGGATGCACCACGCCGCCGTAGGTAATCGACACCCGCTCCGGCGCGCCTTGAGCGCGCCGGAGTACTTCTGTGAGGCCAGCCTCGCTTGCTTCGGCACAACAGCAGCAGACACGGCAGTCCCTCATGTCCCTCGCCTACCTGGTGACGGCGAAACGCTAACCCACGCCGTACACGAAGAGGGAGAAGTCGACCAAACTGACATGCATAGGACGCCCTCGGTGTGGGGATGGCGCAGACCCTTGCTGATCCGTCAGATTGAACACCGGGTCGGCGGCAGCCCTGCGCCAGTTGCGGGATAACCTCCGTTAACTGGCAAGATGGTGATCACAGGCGTAGCGCGATCTGGGCGACCGCTGTCCGGCGCGGATGCTTCGTTTCCCGGCTATCTGGCAACTTCGCGGATGGTGGAGGCTGACGGGATGGATCCGGTGATCGCCGAACAGCTCGGCCGAGACCACCCGCTCACGGCGCACCTGAACGACTTCCTCACCGACAAACGCAAGGCCGGCGCCTCCGGCCAGACCATCCGTGCCTACCGCGGCGACCTGATCCAGTTCACTGCCCACGTCGACGGCGACCTCGCCGAGCTGAGCGCCGCCCCCATCCGGGCCTTCCTCGCCGACCTCGGCGCCCTGTCGGCTGCCACCCGCAAGCGCAAGCGGGCCGCGATCGCCTCCTTCTGCCGCTGGGCCGTCCGGCATGACCTGCTCGACGCCAACCCGATGGACCGCATCGACACCATCAAGGTGCCCAAGACACTGCCCCGCCCGGCCGCGGCCGCCGACGTCACCAAGGACCTGAACGCGATCTGCTCCCGGCGGCCACGCAAGGACGTCCCGCTGGACCGGCTGCGCGACCGAGTGCTGTTCGAGTCCGCCTACGTGTGCGGCGCCCGCGCCTCCGAGGTGTGGGGCCTGTACGTCGAGGACCTGGACCTGCGCCTGGATGACGAGCATGTGCGCATCCACGGCAAGGGCGGCAGCGTGCGCGCCGTGCTGCTCGACGATCGCGGCTACGTCACCCTGCTCAAGCTCTACCTGGCCCGCGCCGGCTACACCAGCGGGCCCCTCTTCCGCGCCAGCATCAACGGCTCAGGCGGGCCGCTGTCCTACGACGCCTCCCACCACCGATGGGAGACCTACTGCCAGGCGGCCGGAGTCGAGATCGATATCCACCAGCTCCGCCACGCCCACGCCACCGAACTCATCAACGCTGGCGTCTCCATCGAAGCCGTCCGCCGCCGCCTCAGCCTCGCCTCGGCCGAAACCACCCAGCTCTACACCCTCCTGGCCGACGACGTCGCCGATGCCGAAATCCGCGCCGCCCGCCGACGCCGCGACCAGGGAACGCGCTGACCTGCGGCTCGTTCCATCGCGTCACTACCCGGCGAATAGGGTCCCCGGAATCCCGCTGAAGCCTCCGACTAAGTTACTCGCGGGTACCGCCAACGGCTGTCTGTAGGTTCCTCAACCCCGGAGCCCCGGCCGGCTCCCGTCCTGGCGCCACCGCAGCGAGGGAGGATTCGACTCCAGCCGCTACGAGGTGAGCCCCATCAGCGAACCGCAGGCTCGCACCTTCATCCAGGCCCGGCACTACTCCGGCACCTACCCGGCCGCCGTGCTGCGCTACGGCCTGTGGGAGCGCCACCGCGAGCGCAACAGCGAAGGTCTCGTCCTGGTCGGCGCCGCGGTCCTGTCGATCCCGGTCAACCAGGCGGTCCTGACCTCCGTCTTCCCCCGCCTGGAGCCCTACCAGGAGTCGCTGGAGCTCGGCCGGTTCGTCCTGACGACGCCGTGCCCGCCAACGGCGAGAGCTGGTTTCTGGCCAAGGCGCTCCACCGCGCCCGACGCGGAGCCGGGATCAGCGGGGTGGTCAGCTTCGCCGACCCGCTCCCCCGTGCCGCCCTGGACGGCAGCCTCGTCTTCCCCGGCCATCGAGGCGCCATCTACAGGCCACCAACGCCGACTACCTCGGCCGCACCAGCCCCCGCACGATCAGGCTCCTGCCTAGCGGGCAGGTCATTTCCGACCGAGCCTTGGCCAAGATCCGCAAACAGGAGCAGGGCCACCGCTACGCCGAGCAGATGCTCTGTAGCTTCGGAGCAGCGCCCCGCCGGCCCGGCCAGGACCCGCGCTGCTGGCTGGAGGAGGCCCTGGCCGCCGCCCAGGTGCGAGCCGTCCGCCACCTTGGCAACCACCGCTTCGCCTGGACGATCGGCCCTCGCCGACTCCGCTCCCGCATCACGATCGCCGTCACCGGCCTGGCCGCCCGCTGACGCCGCCCCATTTCCTGAACCCGGCGGTTCCAGCGGTTCTCCCGTCGACCTTCCTGCAACGGCCTTCCAGCCACGACACACCTGGAGTTCAGCATGGTCCACCACAACCAGATCGACATCAGCCCCATCCAGCTCACCGACGCCCAATGGGAGGCGATCTTCTCCCGGGTCGGCGACGTCACCCTCGAGGACGTCGCCGATCTGGAGAACCTGCTCGCCGAAGCACAGCAGGCACTCCAACCGCCCGACCTGCCTGCCGCCGGACAGCAACTCGAGCACCTGCCCGGATCGGCGCTGGCGCACATCAGCCTGGCCGACACCAGCGACGACAACAACTGGACCTTCATCGTCGTCGTGCAGGCCGGCCTCCTGCGCGCCGCCACCGAGCACCTGCCTGTCGGCAGCTTCACCGAGCCGGCCCTGCACGACATCCAGCGCCGCGCTAGCAGGGACCTGGTCCGGGCCGTCCTGAACGAGCTCATCACCTACCGCAACCGGCTGCTGGTGGACCTGGCCACCAGCACCACGACATCTTCGGATACCTCCAGGACCAACTCGCCGGTGAGGCGGCCGTCCATGTTGGTGGAGGTGGCCTGCCAGCGGCAAACCAGGCGCGCCGGCGCAGGCGTCCGGACGATGACCACGATCGGATCGAGCTGCAGGCGCTGCTCGGCCCGCAGATGCACCGGCGAGAAGGTGATCGTCGTGGAGCCGCCGTTGTCGATCGTCGGCCGGAGTGGTGCCATATGGCCGGACAGCCCGAAGCTCACCCTTGGCGACAGCGGCGAGCTATGGGACAGCTCGCCGAAGAGTTCACGCTGATGCGGCCCGTATGGTCGCGGTGCCTTCGGCAGCCGGACGAAACCCTCGCCCGCCTCCAGCGCCCGGCTTTGCCGAGGGACGACAGCCTCGACCTCACCGGGAATGTAGAGCTGGACCTCGACTGCGGCCAAGTTGGCCGACAACAGGTTGACCAGCTCCAGCTCGACCGGCTTGATGTGCACCGCCGCGGCGGGCAGCACCGCCTCCGCCCATGACCCGGCACACTCCAATACATACTGCTCGACCTCGGCACGATACTCCGCAGCCGTCCGGGTCTCCGGCTCGCTCTTCATGATCCGGCCGATCGACTGCTCCATCGCTCGACTCAGCGACTGCTTCATTGCCTGATACTCCGCGCCGGACAAGGAGGAACGTCGGCCGCTCGCCTTCGGCCGCTCGTGAGCCTGCAACGACGCCAGGGCGGCACGGCGCCTCCCAGCCAGCCACCCCTCGACGGCCAGCGGCCCAGCATCGACGGGTCGAACCGGGGTACCGGCTAAGACGCGCACGTCCACCTCGATCGACTGGACGCTACGCTTTTGCCGCAGTCCCAGCGCCTTGACCTCGCTCGTGGCCGCCGGACGTGTGGAGCCGTTGCCCCGCACGAAGATCGCGCCGTCACGCACGCCGTTGTACTCCTTGCACAGGCAGAAGATCTCATCGCCCCACCGCGGTGGTTCGACATCCACGATGAGTACGTGGGCGGTGCGGTCGCCGCGCGTAATCGAGACGTAGGTCGGCCTCCACCGCAACGGCTGATCTCCGAGGTAGGGCGCAAGCCCCTGATCCAGGTCGACGACGTCGATCGGTTCGACGCCGACCAGGTTTCCAGGCTCGACGCCCACCACGAGGTACGCGTGACCCTCGGTGTAGCCGGAGGCGACATCGGGCATGCGGTTGGCGAACCCGACTATGGCCCTGGCAATGTGATGACATCCGGCCTTGCTGTTCAGTGCCAGCGTCGACTTCCACTCCAGCCACACGCTCTCGTCAGCCGGACCGGCCCCATGGATCGCCTCGGCCAAGGCGAGGAGTTGGCTGGGGCGAATAGGAGCGGACCTGTGATCGAAGTTCAACGCCATGCGTCCTCGCCCTCAGTGTGGAGGCAGCCCAGCATGCCCGAGAGGACCGACATCCTCAGGCTGAACCAGGAAAGCGCCTGCCTGTCATTCCAGCTTCGGGCGGCCCGGCCTCAAACGCTCTCCCTGTCGACAGCCGGGTGCCCCGCAGGCAGGATCTCGCTAGCGGGGCGGCTGGTCATGCACCACATCCACCAGCTTCCTCTACGGAGGGAACGGTCGTCGGTCAGTGGGTAGTGTGATCGTCGAGGAGCCCGAATCCGGAGCCGTCGAGCAACAGGCTGTAGCGCAGGTCGAGCGGACCGTTGAACAGATCCCGCGGCAGAGGGACAGCTTCTTCGCTGGCGGTCTCGATAATGCTGAGAAAGACATCGCTTCCCTGCGGCACATCCTCGGTCACGGCCGCCTCAAGGTAGCCGACCGCCATGTCCTTCGGATCTTCGAACCGGCTCCGGTTCTCATCGAACCATGCCGCAGCCCAGGCGATGCTGTGCGGGCGTTCGCGCAGGAGGGCAACGGCGCTGATGTACTGATGGTCGTTGGTGAGCTTGCCGTTGAGTCCGGCGGCCAGCCATGACTCACCCTCACCCTCAGCGCCTTGCTCGGGGATCTCGAAAACCGCCTCGATGTCGCCGTACATCGCGGCGATGAGGCTGCTCTCATCGAACGGAATCGGTTTGCTCATCGGGTTGGCCAGCACCACCATGAGCGGGAGCCCGTCGTCCTTGTACCGTCTGAGCTGCTTGGCAGCCTCCTTGATCTTATCCCGGACCGGCTCAAGCGCCTCCTTCTGGCTTTGAACCATCGGCTGGGAGACACGCATGCCCGTGCCCGCCTCGCCTTCACGGAAGTGGGCCCTCTTGAGCAGTCCCTTGGACGCGAACGACTTGACCTCACACACCGCCCGACGGCCGTCGGGCACCGTGATCAGCCTGTCGGGATTCCTCTGGCCAGGGTCATCGCTCGCGTGCGCCGTATAGCCACGTTCGGCCAGGTATCGGTCAAACAATGCTTCAGCTACGAATCCAAGGTCGCGTCCACTCATACTCCATTGTGCGTCCCACCCCACACCTCCGGCCCCCGTCCGCGGCCAGTGACCTTGGTGATCCTCGGGACCCTGGCAACTTCTCCGGCGCCGAAGAGCACCACAGGCACGAAACCCACCGGCCTTCCGGGGACGATGGGTATGTCGCGGAGCCTGGTGCTCACGCTCCTCTCCGCCGTCCCCTGATGCCGATCTGCGGCATCCTGCCGGCGCGGGTATCCCTGAGGGGTGACGATCACCCGCCAGCGAGGCATCCTCAGCCTCCAGCCATCAGCTGTCCCTGCCGTCTGAATCCGGCACTCGCCGACCACCGCGCTGAGGCAGGCAGGGCCGGACACCACATCCGCGAGCTAGCCCCGGACTGCGGGCGAGCCCCGCCGTAGGCCCTCCGCTCCCGAACGTGGCCCCAGCCCCAAAGTAGCTGTGGGTGATGGTGGTGACTGTGTGTTGGTCAGGAGTGGCTGACCATGGCCCCTAAGAGAGTGGCGGTCCGCAGCAGCCCGCGAGCCTCGCGGTAGGGCGGCCAGGCCGCCGCCTCCACTGTGGGCGGACGGTTCGGCTTGCCAACGTCGGCCAGGAAGATCTCGGGCGTTCGGCGATGTGAGTGACACGGCGGATGGCCTTGGGAGCTGTTCGGTGCTGCCGGAAACTTGTTGATCAGAAACGAAGAAGAATGGTGATCAGCGCAGTGGCCCAGCAAACGATGGTCACTCCATAGATGGCCATGAGTGCGACGTCATGCTTGATCAGCCCCTGGGCCCTCGGCCTCCCAAGGAACTGACCTACACGGACGCCAAGTTCGTGCTCGATCCGTCGCCCCCTGGAGATCAACTCATCATGAAGCTGTGAATTGCGCTGGTCGTAGAGCGCGACACCGATGGTCACGAGGAGACCGAGAACGGTGATGATGAGTCCGGCCACGGGGTTGGACGTGTCCTCCGGCCGACGCAGCAGCAGGGCTGCCAGCAGGGCCGCGCTGACTGAGGGCACCAGCCCCACGAGTTTGAAGCGAGTGTCGGCCAAGGAGCGCCAGCTGGCGCAGATCTCACGATAGAGGTCGAGCAAGGCTGACTCGCCCGGCACTGCGATGTGATCTGGCGGAAAAACCGGGTCGGGGCTGACCTTCAGAGCGCGAGTGAGGCTGACAGGAAAGCCGAGCAGGTGCACCGTAACCTTGGCTGGCGGTGGCTCGCCGCGCGGCGTGGCTGTGACCTGCCAGTAGACGCAGGCCCAGGCGCTGGATCCCGGAGTAGCGCGGGTGAACACCCGGACGTTGCGGAAGTCGCTGTCACGTCCTGGCACCCTGATGGTGCAGGTCACCACGCCCACCGTGTCGGCTTCCCAAATCGCGGCGTTTCCGACCAGGGAACGCTGGAGGGGCTTCTCCTCAGACCGGACGTTTTGAAGGAATGTCGCCTTATCCTCGTCGGGCCGATCGGCAGCCGATCGCCGTAGGACGAAGTCATCAGCGAGCACCCTGTCGAGAAATTCCTCCCAGGGCAGTCCGTCGATGGTCTGCCTACACTCGGCGGCGACGAGTTGCTCGTTTAAAACCCTGAGCTCTTCCATGCCTCGATCGTGATCCAGCCCACAGGCACTGTCATCCGGAACAGCTTGTCCTGTATGGGACAGGCACCTGGGCAACCCCAACGCCCCCGTGGTGCAATCGGTCTGCGATGAGACTCCCCGACTGGCTTCTGCTCGAGCTGGGCTACCCGCATAAGCGGGAGGCCATGTTCGACCCGGTCGCACTCGAGCAGATCCCAAGTGCGGTTTACGACTCGGATCGGCTTCCCCCTGGCCGAATCCCGGCGGTGTGCGGCAAGGTGCTCATCGGTGCCGCAGCATCCCAAACGGATCAGGACCGAGGGCCTGTGGGCGCAACCCGAGGCGGTCACCATCAAGGTGGTTTGAGCTGACGGGCGAGCGGGTGGTTCTCGACGCCGTCTGGCGTGGCTTCGTCCGCGCCACGAAACAGTGGGCCGGCCCGTGCGGTGGAGGAAGGGAGAGGGGAAGCCATGAACGAGAGCAGCCGAGCGCGGACGGCTGGGGTGATCTCCACTCCGGTGGACAGGATCCGCAACGTCACCGAGGGGCACGCGCAGGCGCTGCAGGCCGTTGGGATCCACACCATCTATGACCTGGCGAGGTCCAATGTGTTCGGGGTGGCCTTTGAGCTCGCTCGGCTGGCCGAGGAGTCCGAGGACCCAGACGCCGAGATGGTGCCGAGTGACTGGGTCACTGCGAAGGGGGACGTTGCGGGCAAGACGTTGCGGGAGGTCCTCGCCTCTGATCTCAAGGTCCTCCGGTCGGTGACTGACAAGCAGGCCGCGAAGCTCAGCGAGGGGCTGAAGGTGTCGAGTGTCGCGGACCTCGCGGCCTGGCCGCCCTACCGCGAGGCTCGCGGGCTGCTGCGGACCGCCACTCTCTTAGGGGCCACGGTCGAGGAGAGCTCCGACGCCGACAGCGACGGGATCCCCGACTTTCTCCAGCCCAACAACGCCAATGCGGTCGAGACCTTCACCTACTCCACAATGGTCCTGAGCAAGGTGCATCCAAAGCCGGGCGGAAGCGCGGCGCCGACGCCGATCGTCGATGCAGGCCAGCTCGACCTGGCCGCCGCCCTCGCCAAGGCCGACGCCGGCTACCAGACAGTCGCCGAAGGGGCCCGGATCACCTACTCCCAATCCTGGCATCTGCAGGGCTTGGCGCTCGGCGACCTCCGCAGGACCATCCCGCTCGCCGCCGGTGAACCGGTCAGGATCGCTCATATTGACTGGTCTCGCCGTCAGGCCGGACAGCGCGGCGAGACCGGAGCCCAGTCCGAACAGTTGGACAACGCCACCACCCACAACCGGGCCATGAACGAGGTCGCAGCTGCAACCGCCTCCGAAGCCCAGTCTGGGTTCAGTTCCACCACCAGCGAAGCAACCGCGAAGGCGTGGGGCTCCACCACGAGCCCGGGTGTCCTCGGGGGCCTGGTCCCTGGGGAGTCCACCACCGACTCGGGATCGACGAACTCCAGCAAGGCGGTAACGCTCACCAGCAGCCAGGGCACCCGCAATGTCAACAGTTCGATGAGCCAAAATATTGCTGACGCCACCACCCAGCATGCCACGGCGGCCCGCAGCAGGCGCGCGACTGTGGTGGAGGAGGTCTCTGAGTCGGAGGCTGCCGATACCTCCACCCGCATGATCGTCAACTACAACCACGCGCACGCCCTGAACATCCTCTACTTCGAGGTCGTCCAAAACTTCCGGGCCGACACCCGCCTGGCTAAAGTGGAGAAACTGCTGCTGGTCCCGTTGAAGATGGTCGATCTGGCTGAAAAGGACCTCACCCCCGCTCAGACGGCGGTCGTAGCGTCCCACTGCCGCGACCCGCAGATCAAGGACCTGCTTCTGCGCAAGCTCGGCGGCATTCCATTTACTCTTCCGACCCCGCCGATACCGGTCCCACCAGTGACGGCGCCGCCGAGCGGACCGACGAACGCGTCCACAGCTCCCCGACCCATGCCCCGCCCAGCCCCGATACTGCCGCTCCGTGACCAGCTGCGGAGCATGCTCCTGGGGCCGGGCAACCTGCCGTCCACACAGGTCAAAGCCCTCAGTTCAACCTCGCTGACCCTGCCAAACGCGCTGACGCTGGAGAAGGTCACCTCGCGCGATGTCGACGACAACGCCGAAGTGGTCGCCCAGTTGACCGACGGCACGACGGTCAAGGGTGTGTTCACCAACAAGGTCGCGACCTTTGCCCAGGCGATCCCGGTGAGTGCACTCGTCAACGTCCAGCTCACCGCGGCCGCGGACCAGGCCCAAGACACGTCCAACCTGTCCCTGCATCTGCTCAAGGACGGCATGCCCGTCAGTCCGCTGACCGTCCAGGTCAGTACAGCCACCCTGAATACGCCCCTGATGACGGTCAGCAAGGCGCTCGACGACAGCGAACAGTTGCGTCTCGCCGCCGACCTGCAGCGCAACAAGGTCCGCTACAACCAGGCGCTCTGGGACGAACTCGACGAAACCGTGATCGCGATGCTGCTGGCCGACTACACCTACGGCACAGGCAGTGACAGCCAACCGCTGCTGCAATGGGTCGACCCGAAACCCATCGGCTACATGGGCAACTACCTGGTGTTCAAAATGAACATCGACCCGGCCCCGCCCGACGCCGCGGCGTCGAACCCGCCCACCGTGGCCGAGGAGTGGCGCGACTGGTGCGTCAGCAAAGGGCTCGGCGCAGACCAGATCGGCGAGATCGCACAGACCCAGATCATCGCCATGCCGACCGACGGCCTATTCGCCGAGGCTGTCCTCGGCCGGGCCAACTGCGCTGAGAAGATCGACCTGTCCCGATTCATCAACTGGCAGGAGATGCCGATCCCGCTAGTCCCGCCTGAGATCAACCCGGTCGACCTCGGCACCCGGCACTCCGGCCAGGACCTGCAGCCGGGACAGTTCGCCAACCCGATGGTCAACATCGTGGCCCCGACGTCCCTGCCGGACCCGGTGCTCGCGGCTGGGACGCTCCAGGCCCTCAACAACGGCAACCTGTTCCGCGACATGAGCGCTGCCGCCGCGACGGTCGGCCTGGCGCAGGCGGCGGTGCAGTCCGCGCAAGCGGGAGCCACCGCGGCAGGTCAGCAGTCGACGGAGGCCCAGAACACAGCGGTGAAGGCGGCAGGCGACTTCGCGAACACCGTCGCCCAGTTGGCGGCGACCGCGGTGAAGGGCGGCACCAACGCAGGTGGCGGTTTAGCCACCAAGAGCCTCACTGCGGCCGGGGGTTTGATGAACGCTGGTAAGAGCGTCGACATCGGCAAGGCCGCCAAGGCCGCCGCGAACGGGTCGGCGGCCGGGAGCGGAACTTCAGGTGGGGCCCCAGGCGGCTCCTCCGGAGGCACGGTCAGTGGCGGGCCAGCCGGAAGTTCCGCCGGAGGAGGCGGCACGACGGCCGCCCCCGAGGGGGAGATTGGCTACGAAGAGCGTGGCCTGTTGGCGGCCCTCGGGCAGACTCCCGAGTCCGCGGGGGTCAAGGCCACCGCCCAGAAACCCGACGCGGCTCCTGCCCCGAAGCCAGCGCCGAAGCCCCGCACTCAGCGGACCCGGGAGGTCTACATCAGCCCTAAGTGGCCCGGTGGGTCGGCTCCGGTGGAGGGCTATTATCTGCTGATCGTCACCCCGCCCGATGGCCAGATGCCGTACAGCCAGGACTGGGAGGTCGGAGGCTACGACGTCGGCTACAAACACGATGTCGACGTTCCGCCCGGAACGTGGCGCATCCGGGTCGAGGGCTCGAAGATCATGCTGCCTCCGCCGCTTCCACCGACTATCCAGCTCCCCGGTACCGGACCGTTGGCCATACCCGTCGAGCACCTTGCCCCACCCGCGCTGACCTTCACCGTGGTTGACGAGGTCAGTGTGTCGGCGGCGACCCGTCTCCTCCGCTTCGACGTGGAGCCGGTGCGCGTGGACTCCAAGACAGTCTCGGAGACGATCAAGCTCGCGACAGCCGGTGAGGATACCCATTCTTGGATGGGCCAGATCAAGGCTGCCATTGAGGGAAAGATCGCATCGCTCAAGGCCAGCGGCGAGACCACGGCCGGCTACGAGTTCACGACGAAGACGACCGACGCGAAGGAGCGGACCGTCACCATCACTTACAACTACGACGTCTACTCGCGCGACTGGAAGCTTGTCCGGCGGAAGGACTGAGCCCGTTACGAGCTGCGAGGCGTGTATACGCCCTGGCCAGCGGTGCTGCTGTGGGAGACAGGCGCCTTCGTGGACGACCATGCAGGTCACAGCAAGATCAACACTATTCGGGGCTCGACGCGCATCTCGCCGCCTCCCCAGCACTGTGGGCCGTTCAGTTGTCGATCAAGGATCAGCTCTACCTGGCGGCTGGGGACACCTTCGTGAGCAGGGGCCCTGGCCACGAACCAGGAAAGCCTCTTCTGAACTCTGGCCACGCTGTCGCGGGCGCCAACCCCGGGCCCCCTCGTGATCTACGTAGATCACAAGGGATGCGCCCAGCAGCCAAATAGTTGAACCCGCGTTTAGTTGACGCATGTCGCTCTCGTGTGGGTGGGTTCGCGCCAAGCTAGCCGCGCCCAGCCCCGCGTGTGGCCTCCTGCTGCTCGGCACCAGTTACAGTGCCGAGCAGCAGGAGCTGAGGCCTGGCCTACTGATCCACGGTGCGCCGTGACCACTTTCGCTGCCGGCCCCGATGCGCGATCTTCCATTGCTTGTAGCGGAGTCGGCACTCGAACAGGGCGACGGTGCGGCCGGATGCGCCGTGCGCCCGAATGATGCTCGCTCGCGCCCTGGCCAAGGCGAGGACCAGAGTCGTCAGGCTGCTGATCAACAGGATTGGCGCGATCAGCCAGACCGGCATCCCTGCTACTGACAGCTCGGAGATGACCTTCAGCATGGTTCAGGCTCCAGTCTGGTTGGCCGCGGCATCATGCTGGCACGCGGCGGAATTTGTCCTCGAGCGGTGTTTCTGCATCGCACGCAGGAACTTGCGCCGTACCCGTTCACCGAACTGTTTCGGGTTGTTCGCCTGTGCCAGTAGCGCGGCGTCGTGCCAGTCCGCGTTGGTTTCGCTGAACACGTACATGGCGACGGTGTGCGCCTCTGCGGGACTGAAGTCGACTAGCAGGGCGTCAAGACATGGGTGATGTCCGAAAGGCTGGCTGTACATCGCGTGGTCCTCAACCGGATTGCGCCGGGTTGCAGTCCGCCGCCTGCTCATGCCGCGTGTGCTTCTGGTCTTGCTCTCCGTATCTGGATCGTCAAGATATTCGATGTGTCGATACTCCAGCTTTCGCTCATGCAGCGGTAGAAGGTTGTTCCGCTCGGTCCTTATCTGCCGGTTGAGCGCAGCGATCACTCGGTCATTGTTGAACAGTTCGACTCCGCCCCATCCAATTCCCAGCAGGCCGTTCAGGACGGCTGAGCGCCTGCGAATGGTCAACTGCCACTTCTTGGCGAAGTCCATGGCCTTCTCCTCGTCGCCGTTCATGACGTAGGCGGCCATCGCGTCGTGTGCCTCCTTATAGGCATCGCAAGTGCCCACAGGAACCGGCCACTGGCCCGCAATCGGTGCCAAAGTGTCATATATGTACTCGCTCGGCAGCAGGGTGAACCGCCGCTTGAATGGCAGTGCCCTGGCCAAATCCGCCCGCATCAGGTCCTGACACCGCCGGACCAACTGCACAGCTTCGGCCGGCGCGGACGCTTCGATGATGAAGGGGACGCGATCGGAGCCGTAGGACTTGCGCAGCGAAGCGCTATCGGGGATCACTACGAGCCGGGTCGCCACGCTGTCCGCCCGCAGCCCCGCCCTCCTGGCCACCGACTGGTGCTGCTGCAGCGGACGGCCCATCAGCCATCGGAGCGCCGCCCGCACCACGCCTGGGCCCTTGGCAGCGGGTATCCCTTCATGCCGGACGGTGACCAGGACTGCGAGCCTGCTTTGGGGGTTCGTCAACTTGGTGTGTGCCATCAGAGAACCTTTCGTTAGAGGTGCCTTCACCCCTTGAGGCTCTCGACGGGGGTCCAACGGCAACACAAAAGAGGATGTGGTGCAGATCACATTTTGGCCGTGGGTGGCCAGGCCGTCGATGTCGACCACATGATTCGGTCCGGATCCGATATAGGCACCCCTTGTCGCGGACACTCGCCGCCTTTCAAGGACTCCGCTGAGTCCGGCCACCAGCCTCCCCGCCTCCGCGTGCAAGCCCGAACCGGGGCGTCCGCCGCACCGGGTGCCCGAGGCTGCTGCACGGTCGGAGCTGTCCGTTCCCCGCGCAGGTGCCCGCCGACCCGATCTGACCCGCCGTACCGAGCAGTGACACGCACCCGCCGCCCGCCCGCTGAAGGCGGGCCACCGACACGGACCCTCACCGTTCAAGCCCCGAGGACCATGGCCGGCCGCCGACCGCCACGTCCCCTGCTCGGGCCGTATTCCGATCAGTCAGCCTCGCAGGCACGGGCTTCCGCCTGCGTGTCCGCCTTCACCGGAACACGGACCCCCCGAGCAGGGGGCGCACGGAAGGAAGCCCACCATGACCCTCACCCTCGCCCTGCCGATCACCGCCGAACCCGGACTGGCCACCTGCACCAGGCCCACCTGCAACGCGACGGTCCCCCTCGCCGACACCGTCGAGCTCATCGGCGACGACGGCAGCCGCGGGCGCGAGTGCATCGGCTGCCTGTCCGCCCGCATCGACGGCTACCGCCAGGCGCACGCCGCCGACCTGCCGACCCCCTTCTAGCCCTCCGTCCGGGGGCGGCGACTTCAATCCCGCCCCCGGTCAGCCCGATCCGGTCCGTACCCCGAAACCCCATCCGTCCTGGAGGACACCATGGCCAACGGCACCTTCATCACCCTCATCGGCAACCTGGTCGAAGACCCCGAGCTGCGCTTCACCCCCGTCGCCCGCGAGTTCGCGATTACTGAAGCGGCTGTCCGATTGAACTCACGCCTGCAGGCTAGCTCGTGACGGGGTTCGAGTGCTTCGGTTCACGAACTGGAGGCAGATGCGGCAGCATCGTCCGGCCCGGTGAGGATTCGACGGGCCTTGGCCCACGCGTCGTCGAACTCGATGAGCGTCAGCGGCTGAGGATCGTGGCCTTCCCACTCGTGGACGGGCAGTTCAGCGGTCCGGCCGTAGGTGGCTTCGTAGCTTCCGAATTTGCCGCTCTCGAAGGCGGCCTGCCACTCGGTCAGGGAGGCAGCGGCGAGGGGCCGCTGTTCGGGGCCTTGGAATTCGATCTGGCGGGTGACCCAGCCGTCGTCACCGGCCTCGATGTAGAACCAGATGTCTTCCTCGTCCCAGTAGGCGCGGAACCAGCTCGTCATGGCGACTCTTCAGCAGGCAGCGTCGAACGCAAGCGCCTTATCGTCCTCAGGACCTCGGCACGGTTCTTGGCTGTCTTGAGCCAGGTAGGGAGGCGCTCTACCAGGCTGGACGGAGCCCAAGCCACAAGATCTCCGCGTTCGCGCAGCTTCGCGGCCACATAGGCCTCCAGGAGATCGAGATGACGGACGTTGTAAGCCCAGAGCACATGTCCGCAGCAGCTCGCCTGCAACCACACCTGCCGCTGGAAGAAAGGATCAACAGGACCGCCAACGATGGCGGAGCTCACTGTCTCGTCCTTGAAGAAGCCGCATTCCTTGCAGTGCAAGCGCCGGCGGAAGTTCATGGACCCGGCGGAAGCTGCCTCGCCATCCTCGGGCGCCGCAGGGTGCGGCATGACGACAGCGCACCCGTCGCATCGAGGGCAGCGCACCAGCACCCTGTCGATGAAGTCGTACCCGTACTTGCGTTCGCGCCGATCCCGAAACCGACTATCAGGGCCCGATGCATTCCCAGTCACGCGATCAGCCTCGCCGTCATGTCGCCCAGATTCTCGATCACGGCCCGGGCCGTCAACTGCATTGATGCCGAGACCGGCAGATCGCCGGTCTTGACTCCCGCACCGTCGAACAAAGGAGAAGACCAGTCATGTCTATCGGAGACACCCCGATCACTTTGGTCGGAAATCTCACTGACGATCCCTCGTTGAACTTTTCGCAGCAGGGCGTCGCGGTGGCATCGTTCACTATCGCGTCGTCGCGGCGCGTCCGGGACCAGGCGACCGGCGAGTGGAGCGACGGAGACACGTTGTTCCTGCGCTGCTCGGCGTTCAGGAAGCTCGCTGAGAACTGCGCTGAGTCGCTGAGCAGGGGCTGCCGTGCCGTGGTCACGGGTCGGCTGAAGCAGCGGACCTATGAGGACCGCGAGGGTGTCAAGCGCACCGTGTTCGAGGTCGAGGTCGAGGACGTCGGCCCGTCCCTGAAGTGGGCGTCTGCCAAGGTCGTCAAGGCCCAACGGGATCAGGTCCCGGCTCCCCCTGCCGGGACGGAGGCACCGCCAAACGATCCGTGGGCAGTGCCGCAGGCCCCCGGTGGCCGCGGGTGCCGGTTATCCCTCGGCGCCTCCGTTCTAGGGTGCGGGCTGCGTGATGAGCGATTCCCTCTCATCGGTCGTCGGCGGAGGCGAGTTCTCCGCCGACGACGGTGGCGTAGCGTTCGGCGCCCGCGACGCTCAGCCCGAACAGGTCGCAGAGGCGCCGGATGTCTCCCTCGGTGGCGATGGCCTCGTGGAGGATGCGGTCCTCGCGGATGGCCTGGGTGTTGATCCTGATCAGTGCGCTGAAGTAGGCGCCGCTGACCGGCCTGGATCTGTTTGCGGTGTAGGCGTTGATGAACACGTAGGGGTTGCTGCTATTGGGCCAGCGTGCCGTGCGGTGGTCGAGCCAGGACGTGAGCCGTTCACGGACGGGTGCCGCCAGGAGGATCGTGCGGTCTCCGACCCGCAGCCGTGGCCCGTCCTTGTCGGTGAGGAGCAGGTCGCGCAACTGGTGGTTGCGCAGTCCGTGGAAGGCGAACAGGGCGGTCAGGGCTGCGCGTGCCGGGTCGGTCGAGTTCAGCGCGTGGCTGAGTTCCTCCAGGTTGGTCAGCGGCAGCGGGTCACGGGTCTCATGGCTTCCGGTCCGGATGCGGGCGGTGGGATCGGTGAAGATGATTTTCTGGCCCTTGAGGACTTTGAAGATCGACCGGAGTCCTTGGCCCGTTGTCGATCGTGGGCTGCCGCTCTTGGGGAGTGCTGCCCGGACGTCGGCGCTGGAGATCTCACGGAGCGAGTTGGTGCCGACTGCGGCCCAGGTCTTCAGGACCGGCAGCGCCCACATGGCGTGCACCCGGATCGTGATGTGCGATCGAGGGCGCCGTCGTGGCGGACGAGTTGTTCCGTCCTTCATGACGGTGAACCAGGCGCGCAGCTCGGTGACCATCGGTTCGGGCAGGTCCGCTTCGGCGAGCTTGGCGTCGAACCAGGCGGTGACCGAGGGCTCGCGGTCGTCCTCAAGCATGCCGATGGCGTCCAGGACGTCGAGGGCGGGCTGGGCCGCGAGCTTGTCGGTTCGGTTCAGCTCCAGGACGTCGCTGGCCGGGATCGGAGCCCCGGGCGTGTCCTGTCGTCCGAGCAGGATGCGCAGGACCCTGCGGGCGTTGACCAGCTGTGTCTTCTTCCAGCCGTGGTTGGTGGCGTGGTGTTCGGCGGCGGCCATCACCGCGGCCACGAGTTCGGGGTCAGCCTCTTCGTAGGCCAGGCCGGTCGGCTCGGTGCGCGAGATCGTGAAGAGCGTCAGCTGCCGATGGCCGACGATCTCGATCGCGCCGAGCTCGGGCGGGGCAAGCCGCTGGCCACTGCGGCGCTGACGGAATGTATCGACGATGAACAGCTGCTGACCGTGCCGGTTGGCTTCCTCGGCCGTGGTGCCGCGCCGGGCGCTGCGGGCCAGCGCGGCTTGTCGGCGACACAAACGGCAGAGGGCCTCGCCGTTCAGCGGCCGGTGCGTGCGGCAGATCCGGCACGGGCCGTCCCCACGAGAGATCTTCCGGCGCCAGCCCCTGCAGGCCTCACACAACCAGGTGGTGTGCCGCGTGACGCCCCAGCCCAGGCAGTCGCGGCACGAGTCGATCACGTGCGGTGCGAAGCGGTGGCAGCGGCGGCACAACCCGGCGGCGTAGAAATCGCGTTCGGATCCGCATTTGCGGCAGGGCGGCGGGACCTGCGGGCCGCCAGGAGTGCAGTCGTAGCAGTAGCGGCGCTGGTTGGTCGCGACCGGCTTCGCGCGGCAGGCCGGACAGGTGCGAGGGACGGTCACGCGGGCGGCAGGGACTTGTTGCGGCCCAGCCTCGGCGTGACCGGTGGCCCGCCGTTCGCCTCTTGGATCTTCCGGGGTCGGCGAGCTTCGACCTGCTCGGGCTCGCGGATCAACAGTTCGGTCGGCTCGCATTCCAGAACGAAGCAGATCACGTCCAGGTCGTCCAAGCGGATGGTGGTCGGTGTTCCGGTCCACAACGCCGACATCTTCCCCGCGCTGATCTCCAGCCCGGCGTCCGCGAGGAGCCGCCGCATCTCCGTGGACTTCCAGATGCCGCGCTCGGCGGCCTTCAACCGCAGGTTCCAGCGCATCGCGATCATCTTCCCTTCGTGGGGAGCCGTGCCGCGACGCGGTCGTTGGCCTGCGCCCATGCCGTCTCGACGTGGTCGTCATGGACGTGGATGTACCGCGTCGTGGTCGAAAGCCACGAATGACCTAGCAACTCCTGAATCGCCTTCAAATCCATCCCCCGCGCGTAGTGAGAGGAGGCGCAGTAATGCCTGAGCACGTGCGGCGTGAGCCGCCCCGACCACGCGGGCAGATGAGCCTCGACCGCGGTCTTCAGTCCCGAGCACAGGGCGTCGTCCCCGGCCCGAAGGCAGCGTCCGGTCATCCGGTCGCGTCGCTCGCTGGGCAGCAGCGGAGCGTCCGGGTCGGCCCAGTCGTCGCCGAACTGGTGCCGGATGTCGCCGAGCCACCAGTCCATCAGCGCGTCGACCGACTCGATCGCCGGGACCATCCGGGGCTTGTAGCCGCGGCCGCGGCTGCCCTTGCCGAACCGCACGTGGAGCTTGCCGTACTCGCCCAGGTCAGATCGCCAATCGCGGATGTCCAGGCCGACGGACTCGCTGATCCTCAGACCGACCCTGCGCCAGAGCGAGGCCGCCATGTAGTCACGTGCCGCGGGCAAGAACTTGCGGGCCTGCGGAAGACCTTCGCGCCAGTCCCGGAACAGCCGGTCGATCTCCTCGTCGCGAGGCGGAACCCGGATCAGCTGCTGGCTGGTGTCAGCCGGCCGGTTCCACTCGTCGATCGGCTGCACCAGCACATGCCCGGTCAACGCGTGGATGTCGCCCTGGTAGCGGGCCAGCAAGAAGTCATAGAACCGGGCCAGCGTCTGCGCCTTACCACTCACCGTCGAGGGAGCCCGCCCAGCCTTGCGCTGCGCGACCAGGTATCCGTCCCCGTCGGCGGGGCTCGCCTCCCAGACCGGCTTACCCACCGCCTTCAAGAAGCCGAAGATGACGCCTCGCTCCTCGCTGATGTAGCGGTCGGTGATCCCAGCGCCCGCGCACGCCAACGCGAACTGGTCCACAAGCTCCTGTTCGAAGTCCTCGAACTCCTGAGCCGTCCGCAGCCGATGCGGTGCCCCAAGCGACCGCACCACCGCCAGCGTCATCGACCACTCGCCAGCAGACCAACCAGCTCACCAATAACGATCACTGGACATGGATACCAGGAGAACGTCAGAAATCCCGACGAAACCATGAAATCTCTCACCAGACAGACGAACCCATGCCAACCAGCATGGACGCCCTACCAGCACCGAACTGACCTGCGGGGAACCCACGACAGTTGGGATAACCGGCGTGGCAGTCGCCCGCATCCGCGTCGCCTCCAACACCCGCTTCCGTGACTCCGCCACCAACGAGTGGAAGGACGGCGACAGCCTCTTCCTGACCTGCAACATCTGGCGCGAACAGGGCGAAAACGTCGCAGAGTCGCTCCGGCGCGGGATGCGGGTCATTCTCCAGGGTCGCCTCAAGCAGCGCTCCTACGAGACCAGCGAGGGCGAAAAGCGCACCATCTTCGAGGTCGACGTCGACGAGATCGCCCCGTCCCTGCGCAACGCGATCGCCAGGGTCACCAAGGCCAACCGGACCCAGCAAGCGCCCGAGGACCCCTGGGCGACCTCGTCCGCCCAGGCACCCGCCCCGGACCAGAACGGCGCCTACACCGAGACCGGCTCCCCCGACCTCGCCGGCGCCGCAGCACCCCCTCGACGTCCTGGGCGACTTGTCAGCGGTAGAAGGTTGTTCCGCTCGGTCTCCACCCGTGTCTGACGCCGTGCAACGTCGCCGAACCGCACGGCGGCGCCATCTACTCCCCGCACATGACCGAGCTGACGCATGCCGACGTGAGCCGGGTGATCGTGGCAGCACCGAGGCGGCAGCAACTCGCACCGCGATCAGCGACGAGTCCGAGTCCGAGTCCGAGTCCAGAGGCTCCCGCGCCGACCCCAGCTCATCCCCGCTCAAGTTCCGCAACAAGCAGACCTCACTGCCCCCTGGCGGGGCGGGCACTTTCAGATGCCCGCCCCGCCAGCAGCTCATTCTTCGATCATCCTCAGACCTGCGAGCACTTCCGCCTGCGTGATGCGCTCTGAGGCCCGGATGATCGCGTGAACGATCATCGGTCGATCGTGGGACAGCTCCTCCTCCCGATGAAGGAGCAGGATGTTCAGGTCATGCAGCGTCAGCCACTCGATCACCGCCTCCTTCAGCAGCTGCGCGAGCTCCTCGGATAACGGCATCTCCCAGACCAGCCGCTGGACCTTGTCGATCGCGCCGACCTGAACCTTGCTGTCGGCTCCCCCGACAGTCCAGGCGGGAAGGCTGATCGGAAGCGGCAGCGTCAACAGTAGCTTCGCGATCCGCTCATACGCGGCGATCATCGCCATCACACCCAAGACCAGGTGCTCGGCCATCTCGAAATCGTCGTCCACGGGACGTCCCTCTCTGGAGTTGTCAACCTGCGAGCGCCGGGAGCTTCCGAATCTCCCCCAACAAGAAAACTATACCACAGTTCTACCCCAACGGGGTGCGCGAAGTTCACGCTTGCCCACGTCGAGACAGGGTTAAAGTGTGGTATAGTTCCTATGGTGTGCAAGGTCCGTCATGCGACACCGCACACCGCCCGACCATCACGCCACGGGGAGAGCCCATGATCCCTCGCGACACGCATGCCGTAGATGCCCAGGCCGCATGCCAGATCCTCGGCATCTCCTACAAGAGCTGGCACAACACCGGAGGCGCCACCCGGTTCGAACTCACCCCGCTCAACCCGGGCCGCCGCAAGCCCCTCTACGACCAGCGCCAGGTGGAAGCCGCCCGAGACCACCGCGCCATCCCGCCCCTGCCCAGCAGACCGCCGCACCCCGACGACCTCCTGGACGACCTCGACATCGCCGAAATCCTCGCCGTCCAATACGTGACCGTCCGCAAGGACCGGGCCGATGGTCGCCTCACCGGCTGGATCCAGGTCTGCGGCGTCCACCATCTCACCCGCGCGAAGCTCGCCAGCCAGATCGCAGCCCGGCCAGGCAAAGGCGTCGGCGGCGGCCGCCCCCGCAAGCAGGCCGCATCCCCAGCCGAGTAGAACCACAGGCCCCGGCCGCAGACCGGCTCACCTCCACCACCGGGCTCCGCGCATCAGGCGCGAGGATCATCCAGCAGCTCGAACCCGTCCACCGTGGCGTCCGACACCGTGCCCACCCGGAACCGGCGACCCGCCAACTCGCCCACCGGCAGGCCCGCCTGCTGAGCGATCCGAGCCGCAGGCATCCGCAACGGCTCCTGAACCGAATGCCGCGCCGTCACCACCAGCGCCTCATCGCCCATGGTCAGCAGCACCAGCGCCTCGTTCTCGCCCACCTGCAGGCCCTCCTCCTGGGCGCGCACCCACCGCTTGACCGTGGTCGGCGCGAGCGCCACGTCCGCCGCCAGGCCGCGCCAGGAAAACTCTCCCGGATCGCCGTGCCGCGCAGCCGTCATCAGCACCCTCCGCCGTGCGTCCAGCGCTTCAACGACCGGCCCCAGCGTCGAGAACACCCGGCGGAACTCCTCCGCCGAACCGGGCACGTGACCAGCCAGATGGCCATGCCCGAGCTCGCGCAGCACCCGCCCCAGATCCCCGGACTCGGCCAACCGGCTGACCAGCCCAGAAGGATCATCTGAGGACGCCGAGTACTCCACCGTGAAGCTGCGAGCCTCTCCATCGGCCGACCAGTTCGTGATACGCATGACCAGCTCCCGTCTCCTGTATAACGCACTCATCGTGTACCGAAACGGTACACCAGGTGTGCCGAAACGGTACACCAGGTGTGCCGAAACGGTACACCTCTGACAGAGGCGAAAGCGAGCTGCTCCTCGCCGCCACAGCGGCAGAAAACCCGCTCCGAAAACCCCCACGGGCAGGGCGCCGCACTGCATGCCGACGGCCTGCAGAGCACGGCATAGGCATGCGAGTGCCTCACGGTGCTCTCACGGTGCTGCGTCAGGCCAGGACTCGACACCCCAGCCGCTCGCCGAGCAGGCCCCGCTCGAAGTCCCACCGCTCTCGAACAGTGAGCACCCGCCCTGCGGGAGGCGCGCTCGACGAGTCGAGCATGGCCGCCAGCATCAGGAACCGGTCCTCGTCACCGGCCAGACCATTCCAGCCCTGGCCCATGTGGCGAAAGCGCCGCCCCTCCTGCTCCCGAACCCAGCGGACGCGGCAAGACAAGGTCACGTAGGCCGAGCAGGGGAGGTGGCGCCACGCTTTCGAGCAGCTTCAGCTCGTTGTGGTCCGTGGGCAGGTCGCGCGCCAGGAGCAAGGCATCCGGCCCCAGATCTCGGCGACGAGCATCTCATCGGGCATGGGGTCCTCCATCGGTGATCGCCGCGTGCCGAGCCGACCCGCTACGACGTGCCCGGCAACCCTGATGACATGCGCACCCTCGGCGAGATCGCCAAACTGCTCGGCGGCGATGGCAAGCGCATCACCCAGTACCGCGAGGCCATTGACCAGCGCGCCGCCCACGAGCTGCGCGGCCGATGGCGGACCTACCGCACCGGCGACGTGATCGCGGTGCTCAACAGTCGCACGGGCGATCGACGGCCACGGCCCAAGAGCACCGGCTGACCCTGCCGTCGAAGGCCCGGGTTCCCGGCGTGAGGCCATCGGCCGCACCCGTCGAGCTCAAGATGACCGCACGTAGGGGGTGCACCTTCGACTGAAGGCGCACCCCCTACAGGTTTGTGGATCGAGGATCAGTCGCCATCGACATGGCTGCGCTAGTCACCCTCCAGCCGACGCAAGACAGCGCGTGCGTCGATGTAGCGCTGGCGATACTGATCAGGCAACCGCTCCGCCAGCTCACGCCAGATCGCCACGGACTTCCGCCAGACGGCTATGCCTTCAGAACGCTGGCCCAGCCGATGGTGCGTGCTCCCGAGGTTGCCCAGGGTGGTGGCGAGGTCGGGTTGGTGGGCGGGGTTGTTGGCGGCCAGGTCCCGCCAGAGATTCACCGCTTCCTGGGTCGCAGCCAGGGCCTCGCGATCGTGGCCCAGCCGATCGTGCGCGGTCCCGAGGTTGCCCAGGGTGGTGGCGAGGCCGGGTTGGTGGGCGGGGTTGTTGGCGGCCAGGTCCCGCCAGAGATTCACCGCTTCCTGGGCCGCAGCTAGGGCCTCGCGATCGTGGCCCAGCCGACGGTGCGCGGTCCCGAGGCGGTCCAGGGTGGCGGCGAGGCCGGGTTGGTGGGCTGGGTTGTCGGCGGCCAGATCCCGAAAGAGATTCACCGCTTCCTGGGCCGCACCCTGCGCCTCGCGATACTGGCCCAGCCGATCGTGCGCGATCCCGAGGTTGCCCAGGGTGGCGGCGAGGTCGGGTTGGTGGGCGGGGTTGTTGGCGGCCAGATCCCGCCAGAGCTTCACCGCTTCCTGCGTCACAGCCAGGGCCTCGCGATCGTGGCCCAGCCAACGGTGCGCGATCCCGAGGCTCTCCAGGGCGATGGCGACATCCTGCGGGTGGCCGGTGGCGCGCTCGTGGCGGAGATGCTGGAGCGTCAGGGCCAGTGCGCAGACGGGCAGGGCATGCGTCGGGACGATCTGCAGGAGGTAGGTGATGGTCTCGATGTCAAGGGCGGTGCGGGCCAGGATCGCGGCCGTGGTCTCATCCAGCTTTCGGCGGTGCTCGGTGGTCAGGGCGGCGTAGATGGCGTGGTGAGCCAGGAGAATCGGGTCGCCGTCCAGAAGTTGCTCGAAAAGGACGTGGGCGGCTGGGTAGTGTTCGCCGGCGCGGGCCAGGAGAGTCAACACACGACCAGCCTGTTCACCCGCCAAACCGACGAGCAGCCTCCGGGCGAACTCGCCGTCGTCGAGCCGCGTGAGGCGGGTGGTGATGAACCAATCTGCCAGCAGATCTGGTCCGAGGTGCAGTCCCAATCCGCGCGGATAGAGAGCGTTGGCCCAGCGCAGCAGCCTGAGCACCTGCGCTTGGGGAGTGCCATCGAGATCGGGGATGCGCCGAAGCGCCGCAGCCCCGGCGGTCTCGTCGGCGGGAGCCAACAGAACCAGAACCACAAGCACCCTTTCCAGCAGCACCTGGTCGACCGGGCCGAGAGCCCAGCGCCCAAGGGCGGCGCTGGTGCGCCACCAGCGGGCTTCGTGCTCGAACAGCACTTTGGCGACCTGGTTCAGCGGTTTCGGGCTCGGGCTGGAGGCAGCGGGTTCTAAAACGGTGAGCATGGCTTGGGCCAGAATCTCGACCATCGTCTGACCGGCCTGGACGGGCGCCACTCGGTCCGACACCGGCGGCGCCGGGTGGCGCATGGCGCGGGCGAAGTCGCTGACGGCTTCGCCATACCAGCGGATGACGTCCCCGCTCCCGCCGAGCGGCTGCAATCTCAGCCGGGCCGCTGCCTTCAGCAGGACCGTGACCAGTACGCTATCCCGCTCCGAAAGCCGACCGGCCAGCGCATCCTCCAGGGTGTCGCCGTGCCGGGTGATCAGCACCACCCGCAACGCAACCGTCCCGGAGTATCCGGATAAGGCGGCCAGCAACGCGCCCAGATCGGCGTGGGTGTCAGCGTCGTCGACCAGGGCCAGCACACGCATCCGCGAAGCCGCCGCCGCAGCCTCGACCAGCGCCGCGCCGGTGCCCCGCTTCAGCCAGCCCACCGTCCACTCGGGCTCCATGTCACGGGCCATTCGCAGAGCAAAGCGCGTCTTACCGCATCCTGCGGGCCCGTCCACCATCATCAGCCTCGATGCCGCCCCGCCCGCCGTGCCCTTCTTGCCGCCGGTGCCGGTGCCGGTGTCGGTGCACCAGGCGTGCCACTGTTTCTGCTCGGCTTGACGACCCCAAAAGCCTGTCGGGCACCAGTGCGGAGTCAGCAGTTCCAGCACACTCGGCTCGGCGTCGTGCGGTTGCTGCGGGATCGGAGGTACGAGGGGGTCCAGCAGAGCCTGCACTGCCTGGCGGGCAGCGGCGCGCTGGTCCTGCCGGGTCAACACCACACCGAAATAGGAACCGGCGGCGCCTGCCAGACCTGCGACCACTGCGGCGATCAGCGCCCGCCAGCCAAACGGCCACGAGCCTGGGACCAGCAGTGGCACGACACCGGCACCGACACTGCAGGCCGCACCCAGCACCCAGGGATTCCTCAGCGCCCGCCGCATCCCGCCCCACCCGCATCCGTCGTCGAGTCGTGTCGTAGACGTTCTGTACTCCCCGCTCCACCCACGGGTGCCACACGCATGGAAAGGGCATCGGCGAGGATTCCGGTGTGGCTGGCGGGGCGGCGCTCCGCTCTCACGTCCAAAGAGCGGAGCGCCGACCCGGACCTGGGGCGCGATCGCTGACCCCTCCGACAGCCATCCACTCATCCAGACCCACCTCGAAAACGGACGTCTCCCCGTGCTCGAGCAACCGGCTACCTCACGCCCGCGAAGGCAGACTCTTCGGATCGAAGCCCAACCGCTCCAGCCGCTTGACGATCGCCTCCCGGCTACGGCCGAACCTGGTCATCAGGTCCCGGATGTTCGCACCCGGCTCCTTGGCCAGCCGCAGCAGCAGCGCGTCATCCTCCGGCATCCACGGCCGGTGTGAGTTGGCGTGCCGGGCCCGACGCTGCTCCAGCGTCACCGGCGGCCGCTGGGCGGGCGGGATGGCGGCGGCACCGGCAGCGAACAGCTGAGCCAGCACCGACAGATCACCGCTCATCACGCCTTCCAGCTCGGCCACCACCTGGCCGTGCTCGTCGACGCCGACGACCTCCACCCGCTGGCGACCATCGGTCCCGGTCACCGTCAGCGTGTACGTACCGGACCCATGCGTCACCCGCACGCTCACCTCAGCCGCGCGCTCGGGCGCGCCAGGCCCAGGGGCAGACCCCAAGGTGGGCCCAGCGGTGGAAGCGGAGGCAGGTGCGGAGACGGTGAGCTTGGTGGCGAGCTCGGTGGCCAGCTCAGGCTTGGTGACTGACATCGCGAATCCTTCTCCTTATATAGAGGTGTGCTCCCGAACGAGGCGCCTCACGGCTCGAAGACCCGCTCCACCGCCGCGGCGACCTCAGCCCGGCCCGCACGGAAGTAGCGCGCCGTAGTGTCGAGCGAGGCGTGCCCCATCAACTCCTTGATCTGCGCCACGTCGGCGCCCCCTTCCCGAAGCCGGGTGGCGTAGGTGTGCCGCAGCTGGTGCGGACGCAGGCCCGGCAGGCCGGCGTCCTCGCCCACGGCCAGGACCACCTGGGTGATGCCCGAGACGCTCAGCGGCCCGCGCTGTCCCAGCCACACCGGCCCGGACTCGCGGCCGGCCTGCCACCGCTCGGCCATCGACGGGTTCCTGGCCAGCCGGGCGCCGCGCTCATCCAGCCACGCGCCCAGGTGCGTGCGGGCGATCGCCGGCAGCGGCACCCACCGCACCTGATCGCCCTTGCCCAGCAGCCGCACCTCTCCGGTGCGGGCGGTCAGCGGCACATCGCTCACCTCCAGCCGGGCACACTCCTCCACCCGCGCCCCCGCATACAGCAGCGTGGACACCACCGCCCGATCACGTGCGCCCCGCCGTGCCGCTGACCGCTCCACCCGGCTCTGCTCGGCCCGCGTCAGCGCATCCGGCTCACCCGGCTTGGGGATCCGCGCCTTCTTCACCTCGATGCGCAACCCGGCCTCGGCGTAGAGGAGCGTCACCGCGGCGATCGCCTGGTTGATCGTGCTCGGTGCGACCCGCCGTTCGAGCAGGCTACGCCGCCAGGCGGTGGCCGCCGCCTCGGCGCCATGCACGTCGACGAAGGCGTCCTCGTGCTCGCCGGCGTGCTCGCCAAGCCACCCCGCGTAGGCCGCGATCTGCCGCCGGTAGGCCTTGACGGTATTGGCCGACAGCTTGCTCCGCTCCAGGTGACGCTTGGCGGCGGACAGCGCGGCCGCCGCGGCCGCCATCACCTCCCCGCTCGGGCGCAGCTGGAGGACCACTCCCTCGGACATGACCTCGTTCACCCCTGCCCCTCGTCATAGCCCTCGCTGCCCTCGCTGCCCTCACTGTTCTCGCTCGCGCCCGGGCTGCGAGCGAGCGCCTCATGCGCAGCGTCCTCAGCGCTCCAGGCCGTGCGAACCCGAGACAGCAAGGCGTCCTGCCGCTCCAGGTCGGCCGTCAGCAGTTGAGCCGACTCGCGGAGCAGGTCCCGGCCGAAGCGATCGAAAGTGGCCCAGGCCGCGTCCCGGGCCAGGCGCGCGGCCGCGACGCGGTCGGGATCGCCGGCCGCTGTGGCTGCCTCGAGTTCGGCCTCCGCCCGCCGGTTCCGCTCGAGCAGTTCCTGATGCGCGAGGGCGAGATCGGCGTGCCGGGCCCGGGAGACGATCCCCTCGGCCTGGTTCACGGTCGCCAGCTCTGCGACCGCTTCATGCTCGGCGTCAGCCCGATCGAGGAGCGCGTCAACCTCCGGCCGTCCGGTCCGGCGCGAGCGTGGATCCGTCATCGAGAACCCACTCCTTATTATCCGCTGAGATTCGCCCAGGTTTCCGGCCTCGAGGCGACGCCATTATTCGCTGAGATCTTATCCTCTCTCAGCGGATAATGTCAGTTATCCACTGGGATGAGATGAGGTCCCCGGGAGGTCATCGTGCGCCTCGTTCGGGGAGTCTTCCGCCCGCCAGCCATGCCCGCGCCGGGTTGGCAGCCAAGTGTCGATCAGGGCTTTACTCCACAACGGCGTTCTGCCGACCCGCTCGTCGGCCGCGGGGATGTCGCCGCGAACGTGGTAGCGATGCACGCTGGCTCGCTTGATCCCGAGCAACGCGGCGAGATCTCCGGCGTCGGAGGTCAAAGACCGGCAACCCACCCCGTACGGCCAGCGCCTCCTGCTTCGCCACCTACGCGAACCGCTATACCTGTCCACCGAGCTCCTGCAGCGCGCCACCCGCTCCTACCGCAGCGCCCTGTCCACCTCGCGCCTGCCCACCAGCCGCACCATCGTGCTCGGCGTGGTCGAACGCACCACGGCGGGCAACCTCATCATCGCCGACCTGGCCGCCATGCTGACCAACCGCGCCTACATCCCCGCCGACTCCTCCTACGAGGTGCGCATGGCCGACCAGCTCATCGCCTCCGGCCGCGCCTTCGTCAAACCGCTGCGTTACGACAACAACTTCGAGGTCTTCCCCGACTTCGTCCTGACCGACACCGACCCCTGGCAGTACGTGGAAGTCTGGGGCATGCCGGGCCGCGAAGCCTACGAGCGACGCAAACGCGACAAGCAGGCCCACTACCGCCAAGCCGGTATCGACCTCCTCGGCTGGGACGTCAACCAGCCCCTTCCCGAGATGCGTCGCCCACACCCGTAAGGCTCGACGGCGCGACCAGGCACAAGCGCCCGTCACCCCTCGATGTACGGCGGGAACAGACGATCAAGGCGACGTGCCAGGACAGCCACCTGCGCGGCCGACAGCTGCTTCGGCGCCGCCTGGATGAAGCGCCGCACCTGCCCGGCGCGCACCAGCATGATCCCGGCCACCTGCAGCGGCCGCGAGATTCCCGGCAGCCGGGGACCGTGCACCGCGACCACAGGCAGCACCGCAACCTCGGCGACGCCGTGATCTATCGCACGCTGGACGGCCGAGCGCTCGAAGGCGAGCCCACGCAGCAACGTCTCGGCCGGACGCCCACCGATCCACAGCCGCGCGCCATGCCCGGAGATCCGGGTCCGGCGAGCCCACTTCTTGGAATCGATCAGGAACACCCCGGACGGCCCCACCACCAGATGATCGAGGTTGGCCGAACTGCCCGCGATCGCCCGGTCGTGCAGGATCACATAGCCCTCGCACGCGAGCGGCGCCAGCAGCCGCGCGGTGGACCGCTCGCCGACGGCACCCTTGCACCAGGAGGCGATCGCCGACCACCGGTGAAAGCGCCACCAGTCCACCGCCGCCACCACCAGCGCCACCACCAGCGCGACGGCCAGGCCGAGCCGCCCGCCCAGCAGCAGGCCGACCACCACGGCAGGCAGCGCCGCCTCGACCGTACGCAGCACCAGCCGGCGATGCCGGGTCAGGGCCACCTGCATCCGGTACTGAGCATGAGCAGAGGCCCCCGCCTGCCCGGCCCCGTCACCCGCAGATCCGTCGCTGGGGCCGAAGCCCGAGCTGATAGTCCGGTTGATGGCCGGGGTGATGACGGGGTCTGCGCCTGAGGCCGAATACGCCGAGGCCGGGCGGAACGGGATGCGGGGGCTGGTGCTCATGGCCACCTCCCAAGGTGATCGCACGAGGGCTGGGAAGATCGACGCTACGCGTCGGCACCGACAACTTCGGGTGCGTCCCGCCCGCCTCACCGATCGGGCCTGCCGTACCAGGCCCGACCTCTCGACCTCGTGCGCCGCGTCGCCTGGATGAGGTCGCCCGAATGAGGTCGCCCGAGGGCGGCCTGCCGCGTCGCGGCGTACGAGGTCGACGACGGCGCCCACCTCGGATGCCGCTCCGAAGGACCCGCCAGCGCCCCCCGGCCGTGACGTTCCGAACGGATCACTCTCGCAGGCCCGGTCCTACGCGTAACCCGGGCTGGACCGAACCGAACCGTGATCTTGTGCCGCCTGCTGCAGGCAGGCCCCTCCTCACCGCATGCGCCCAAGACCACTCAAGATCTTTTGGCGCTCCACTGCCTCACCGCACCCCGCCATCAGCGCCAAAACATCTTGTTCGCCCCGGACGCCCAGGTGGCGCTCCGGCCCTTCCGCCTGCGTGCGCGCCCGCACGAACGCACCGACCGGCAGCCCAGCGGGGGCCCGGCGGGCCTCATGCGGAAGGGCGCACGATGCCGACCACCACCAGCCAGCCTGCAGACCAACCCTCGATCGCCATCGTCGGCGCATCGATCACCGGACCCGTCCTGGCCCTGTTACTCCACCGGGCCGGATTCCACCAGGTCCGCCTCTACGAGGCATCCCCGGCGCCCACCCAGCAGGCCGGCGGCATCATCGGGCTCGACCACCCCTCACTCACCACCCTGGCCGACCTGGGCATCTCCCAGCAGGAGATCATCCCGTTCACCAGCGAGCGCGTGGTCACCATCACCGTCCAGGACCAGCGGGAAGCCTCCCGCACCGAACACCTCTACCCCGGCCGCAACACCGCCTGGCACCTTCTCAACCACACGCTCCTGCAGCGGCTGCCGCAGCACTGGCTCCACCTCGGCCAGCGCGTGCGCGCCATCTCCCCCACCGAGCACGGCCCCGCCGTACTGGAGTTCCTCGACGCCGAGCCCAGCCACGCCGACCTGGTGATCTTCACCGACGGACGCCGCTCCACCGGCCGTCGCCTCCTGGCGCCCAAGCGGACACTCACCTACGCCGGCTACATCGCCTGGCGCGGCCAAGGCCCCTACCAGCCGCACATCGAGCACTTCACCCGCATCGATCCAGTCGGCGCCGCCTTCAACCTCAGCCCGCTCCGCCAGACATCCGGCCACCCCGCCACGGACTGGACCCTCTACCTCGACATGCCCGAGCCCGACTTCCACACCCTGCTCGGAGCCGACCCGACCGTGCGCACCTACCTGCTTCCCCACCAGTTCACCGGCCAGGTCCGCGCCCTGGTCCAGGGTCAGGCCAACCGCCTCCTGAAGCCCGCGGCCGCCCACCTGATCGCCGCGACCCCGACCTGGACCGCCGCCCCCATCGTCGATCTGGCACCGTCCACTCAGGCGGTCTACCCGATCGGCGCCGCGCACGCGATCCTCCTCGGCGACGCCCTGGCTCCCGTGCGCCCCCACACCGCCAGCGGCGCCAACCTCGGCATAGCCCAAGCCGCCGGTCTGGCCGGCGTCCTGTCCCAGCACTTGCACCACGGCGCCGACCTCGTCGCGGCCTTGCACGGCTGGCAGCAGCGCCACCTACCGGCCGTCCGCGCCGCCCAGCAGCTCGGGCCCGAACTCGGCGCGAGCCTCGGCCTCGGGACGGCTCGCGGGCGAATTCTCGTCACCGAGCAGTAGCGTCCCCGGCTGGTGCTGTTCGCGCGGAACGTGCCGCGCGAACAGCACCAGCCGGAACAACCCCGCCCCCCGCCGAACAGGCCTCGCCGAACGGGCTGTAACGCCTGACGGAACGGCTACCACTCCCACCGGGAGACGACCCGAGGCCGACGCGAAACAGGGTGACCCGTCGTCCAATCTTCAGTCGACGCCGCAGCCCCCCGCGAAGAACCTGGACCCGGGCGCGAAGGCGCGCTCCGTAGAGTTCCCGCGCGCAGGACGGGGACCTGGGAAGAGCTCCGCTAGCGCTCCGCCCTCCCCCGGCCCCCGCCGCAAGCGGTCGGCCTTCGGCCGATCCAGCGCACGGGGCGCTCGGCGAAGGCCGAAACAGCCCGCGAAACGGACTGGCTGAACAGAGCGAAACAGGGCCGGAACGCCAGCTGGCACACGGATCGGAACACCGGCTGGAACAGGGGTGCGGAACGGAGGAACAGCCGGGTGAAACACCGGGTCGGCGGGCGCGAGCGGCTCACACCCGGGGTGTGAGCCGCTCGCGCGTTGATCCCAGAGGGCCGCGCCCAGGCACGGCCCTCTGGCTTGGCGCTCCATCGCGCACTCTCCCTGCAGCCCTCCCCCGCATCTCCTCCCTCAAGCCCTTCACCGCCACCCCTGTTGAGCGCCAGGCCATCGTCAGCGTCGAGCGACACGAGATGTCAGTAGCTCGCCGTAGCGATCAGTCCAAGTCCTCCCACACCCACTGGGCAGCCGCACTTCGATCGAGTTCCCGCCCGAACCTGAACAACTCCGCATGATCAGTGCATGTGAGGAACAGACCGAATAGTCCCGCTGCAGGAAGCCGTTCGGCCAGCGCGGTGATCTGCTCGTGCGCTCCGACCCTCTGCAGGCTTTCCAGCAACGACCTCACCGCGTGCCGGTTGTCGAGGGCGACGTGCTCGGCCGGGTCGCGGGCCAGCAGTGCGGTGACTTGCTCGTGCGCTCCGACCCTCCGCAGGCTTCCCAGCAACCAGCTCACCCCGTATGGGTTGTCGAGGGCGACGTGCTCGGCCGGGTCGCGGGCCAGCAGTGCGGTGACTTGCTCGTGCGCTCCGACCCCCTGCAAGCGTTCCAGCAACCGGCTCACCCCTACCGGGTTGTCGAGGGCGGCGTGTGCGGCGGCCCGCTTGGCCAGTGCGGTGACTTGCTCGTGCGCTCCGATCCCCTGCAGGCCGTACAGCAACTCGCCCACGCCATCCGGGCTGTCGAGGGCGGCGTGTGCGGCGGCCCGCTTGGCCAGTGCGGTGACTTGCTCGTGCGCTCCGACCCCCTGCAAGCGTTCCAGCAACTCGCCCACGCCGTATGGGTTGTCGAGGGCGACGTGCTCGGCCCGCTTGGCCAGCGCGGTGACTTGCTCGTGCGCTCCGACCCCCTGCAAGCGTTCCAGCAACTCGCCCACCCCGTCCGGGTTGTCGAGGGCAACGTGCGCGGCGACCCGCCTGGCCAGTGCGGCAACTTGTTCGTGCGCTTTGAGGTGCCACAGGCTGACCAGCAACTGGCTCACCCCGCGCGGGTTGTCGAGGGCGGCGTGTGCGGCGACCCGCCTGGCCAGCGCGGTGACTTGCTCGTACGGGTCGTTGAGGGTGAAGCGCGCGGCATCGTCGAGGGTGAAGGGTACAGCTGGGTCGCGGGCTGCCAGGAGCGCGGTTATTTGCTCGTCCGCTCCGAGCTGCCGCAGGCCGTACAGCAAGAAGTTCACCCTGTTCGGGTCGTCGAGGGCGACGTGCGCGACGGCCCACTTGGCCAGCGCGGTGACTTGCTCGTGCGTTTCGATGCCCCGCAGGCTGTTCAGCAACCAGGCCACCGCGTCCGGGTCGTCGAGGGCGACGTGCGCGACGTGTGCGACGGCCCGCTTGGCCAGCGCAGTGACTTGCTCGTGCGCTCCGACCCCCTGCAAGCGATCCAGCAACTCGCCCACCCCCTTCGGGTCGTCGAGGGCGACGTGCTCGGCCCGCTTGGCCAGCGCGGTGACTTGCTCGTGCGCTCCGACCCCCTGCAAGCGATCCAGCAACTCGCCCACCCCCTTCGGGTCGTCGAGGGCGACGTGCTCGGCCGGGTCGCGGGCCAGCAGTGCGGTGACTTGCTCGTGCGCTCCGACTCCCTGCAAGCGTTCCAGCAACTCGCCCACCCCCTTCGGGTCGTCGAGGGCGACGTGCTCGGCGGCCCAGCGTGCGGGGCTGTGGTCGGAGGGATGCATGGTGCGCAGGTGGTCAATGAGAGCGCTGGCGGCGTGCTGGCTGCCGTGGGCGGTGGCGCTTTTTAGGAGCTGGGCGGCGTCGCGATACAGGCCACGACGTTGTGCGGCGAGCGCGAGGGAGTACAGGTCGCTGGGATGGGCATGAGCGGCCGCTGCCTTCCAAAATGCCGGGGGTGGGGTCTGGTCGGCGCGGTGGTAACGGCCGTGCTGGTCGAGGGATTCAGCCAGCCGATAGCCGACCACGCCCACGTTGCTCTTAGGCGCGATCGGTTGCAGAGCGCGGACGGTGCCTTTGAGGATGTAGGTGGCATACTTCCACGCCTCCTTCTCCCAGATATCGACATCCTCATCATCGATGGCACGCTGCTCGGGACTCAGTTCACCGATCGCTGCGTGCCGCAGAAACTCGCGCCCCAGATGCTGGGTGTGGCCCAGGCGGACGGCGTCCATCGCGGCGGTGATGAGCGCTTTGCCATAGGGGTTGGCTCCGGGTCTTTGGTAGTGGTCCAGCAGGTCGGGGACTCCGGCCAGGTATTGGGTGAGCTGCCCAGGCGAGCCAGCTCGTTCAGCAGCAGTAATGGCCTCCATCAAGGTGGTGTGCCGACGCCGCCGGATTTGGGCGAGCTGCTGTTCGGTAAAGGTGGTGGGCACGTCGATGACGCCGCCGAGCTCGGCTTTGACCTGGCGAGGGTCGTGGTTGGCCAGTTTTGGCAGCTGGGATAGCAGTTCCCGGCTGGCTCGGCCTGTATCGACCGTGCCTGGCGCGCCATCATGGTCGGTGGTGTACTTCGCCCACAAAGGGGGCCACACGGCGGTGATGGCAACGACGTAGTCGCGGCCTTCCATCAGCTCGGCCAACTTGAATAGTGCTGGTGCCCCGGCTGGGTCGTCGGCATAGTGGCGTAGCTCGTTCAGCCACAGTACCGAATGCTGGGGCACCCCCTGGCTGATCAGGTCGGTCAATGCGGATGCGGTGCGTGGATAGAACAGTGGCCAGCGCGACAGCCGCGCGGTCACCGCCTGGTAGGCGGCCCGGGATTTGCCGGTGGAGGATTTGCCGGTGGAGGATTTGCCGCGCAGCACCACCAGCCGGTTGGCTGCCACGGCTGGGTCGAGCATCGCGTACAGCAGGTCATCGTGCGGGCGGCGCGCATAGGTGGGTAAGGGCTCGCCTCCGATCGCCTGATGGATCCCCAGCTTCGTCGGCTTCCACCGGCCGATCGGCTTCGCCGCCTCGGCCGGGCCCTCCGCGGCAGAATCGGCGGCCGCAGCGGCCCGGGGGTCCTTCCGGGCAGCGTGGGAGTCTCTGCTTTGTTTGGCCTCGGCCAAGAGTGCAAGCCAGCCATCTACATCGCCGGGCGCCGTTCCGAGATCAGCGCCTCGGTCGTCGGCCAGTTCCAGGCACAACTCCACGACGGCCAGCAGCGGACCGGTGCCGTGAGGCAGATGCCTCGCCTTCGTCCAGTCATACAGGATTGAGCGTGCTACCACCCCGGGCTCCAGAAGCTCTAGCAGCCCGTCGATCGTCCGCCCGGCCGCTTTGAGCAGGTCGGTGAGCGCCGTACCGAAATCCTCTGGTGCTCGAGGCATGACGAGCCTCGCCATTCTGCGGGCTTGACCGGCTTCGCGCGCTCGGCGGCCCACGTCCTATGGATGTCCGAACCCTTCGGATAGTGCCTCACGACAGACCTCGGCGACGCAACCTGCGGCAGGATCGTTATCTGTCCGACCGGAGGCGGACCCCATTCCGGACCATGCTGGCCTGGCCGCACGGTGTCGATATGGCCGTTTCCGACACCTCCACCAGCAGCTCACTGCCGAGCCGGTTGCTGCCTGCCGGCACGGCCATCACGGTCGCCGGTGTGCACGCCAGCTTGTGGCTGAGCGCTCCCGTCATCGCGGCGATCCTCACCATCGCCGAGGCGGTGCTGGCCGTCATGGTCATCGTGACCGCACTGTATGCGCCGGAGCGCGTCAGCGACCGCGCCTTCCGCATGCTGCCCTGGACTACCCCGCCCGCCGAACCGCTGGCGTCGGCTACCGCCCCACAGCAGATTCCGGCCGCGACCTGCCACAGGGAGTAGCGGATCTACCGCCGACTTGTGTCGTCCCGACTGTCATCCGGTGTCGTTTCCCCACTGACACATCGTGATGCTCAACAGTGAGCCGCTCGCGCGTTGATCCCAGAGGGCCGCGCCCAGGCACGGCCCTCTGGCTTGGCGCTGTTGAGCGCGGTGGAAATGTCAGTCCGCCGCGCAGATCTAATGTCAGTGGGAGCAGGCCTTTGAGTGGTGGCGTGCCCCGGTAGCCGGAGGGTTACGAGCTGGTTCCGTGCGCGATTCCCGCGCACCGCATGATGAAAGCCCAGGCAGTCACGTCGATCTCTGGGCCGATGGCCTCGGCGTCTCCTCCGCAGTAGCCGCACCACGCACTCAGTGCGGCGGACATTCCTCCGGCGACCACGATCACCGCGGTCACCAGCATGGCTGCCTCGCCTTCCCACCCGCTATGCCCGTGCGGCTGCGCCTGCTTGAGCAGCCACGGCCGGGCATGCGCCGCGCCGGACAGCAGGCTGTAGGTCCCATCACGGGGGAGCCACTTCGGTAGGAAGCTTGAGATCAGGCTGGAGATCTTGGGGTCGCGGGGCGCGAACGCGCCATCGACGAGGTATCCCTTCTTGCCCTTGTCGGTGTGGCGGCGGGCACCGGCAGGCAGGACGGGGTCCAGCTCGCCCTGCTGCGTGGCTGCCTGAACGCGAGCGTCGTATCCCGCCTGGGTGAGGTTTTCGGCGCGGGCGGCGGAGGATGCCTGGTTGCGGTACTCCATGACCCAGGTGCCCGAGGTGCGCGCGAGCCGCTGGGGAAGCCCGATCGTGGGGTCGAGGTGGTAGTGGGAGAAGGCGAAGGCCTCCACGGCGGCCCTGGCCAAGGTGAGGCAGGACCAGACCGGCGGTGGCTTCTTCAGCATGTTGTGCCGCAAGGCGTCCAGGTGCTCCATGCCGGTCTCCCAGGAGAGGTTCGCAGCGTCGAAGCTCAGCATTACCAGGGCCCTGCGCGCATCCTGGCGCGGCCCGGCCGGGAGTTGGCCGATGGTGTCCTGCTCCTGCTTCCGAATCCCGGCGTACGTGTCGGGGGCGGGGATGGTGGTGAACGCGTCCACTGCGGACTTCTGGAGCTTGATCAGGTAGTCCACGCACTCCTGGACGATCGCGTCACTGATCGGGACGCCGAGGAGCCGGAATTGCTCAGAACCATCAGCGCTGGTCGGGGTCATGGGCGAAAGCCTAGGAGCGACATAGGCCCGGTCGCTGCCGGATTTCCCTGCTACCGCTGACACTCGTGTCGCCGCGCTCAATGTTGAGCGCCAAGATGATGACAGTGGCCGGCGACAAGTTATGTCAGTAACTCAGCGTGGCCACCCAGACCGCCTTCCGCACCTCGTAAGCCGAGAAGATCGAGGTTCTGCGGAATGCAGTACTCAACTCCGCCATGCCCGCCCCCCGGGGTTGGACATCCAGCAGCTCTAATCCTCGACCTGGCGTTCGCCTTGACCGAAGACCGCCGCCGCGACATCCGAGGGGAGTGAACCTTCTGGCCGCCAGAGCCCTTAGTGGGGTGCCAGTTACCTCCGAGAGGGCCAGACTCATGATGTTCGACCTTGTCCGCACCGCTGTGACCGCGACCCGGTCAGCGATCGGCGCGCCGTTTCGAGGGATGTGGGAGATCATCCGAACCTATGTCGACCGCAAGGCAGCTTGCCAGTTCGAACGCGAACGGCGGACCACGCTGCAAGGTCTGCCGGAGATCATGATGGATGGCATCGAGATCTACGACCGTCGCTCCGACGGCAGCGTTCTGTACGTCAGAGCCCTCGCTCACGCCGGCCAGGAGGATGACCTCCTGCGTAGGATCGCGCTGCACGAGGACACGGTGTCCCAAGCCATTGTGCTCGAGGATGCCGAGGCGGATCAGCTCCCGAATGGGCCTCCCACGCGGCTATCCGCCCTGGAGCCGGGTAGTCGGCCGATCGTCCTTAGGCCAAAGCCCGACGCGGAGCCGTGACCCGTGCCCATGCAACCGCCGCCTCCGCGGCGTCCAAAGCCGATCATCGTGACCCTGCCGGCGGGCACCTGCTTGTGGCGGGTGCACTTGAGCTCCCGAGAGGTAACCGAGTTCAACCCGACCCCGACGGACAGCAACTTCGGCGGAGGACGATTCGACCCCACGGCTTCGGACCCCTTTCCCTTCCTCTACGCAAGCTTTTCGCCCGAGGGAGCGATCACCGAGACACTGCTGCGCTCGCACCCGTTCGATGCCAAGGGGTATCGCCAGGTCCCCCGCGCCAAGGTGAAGGGACGGCAACTGACGGGGGTGAAGACTCTCGTTGCGATGCACCTGCTGTCACTCTGTACGACCGCGGACCTAGCGGCCGTGGCCCAAGATGAATGGCTGATCCGCGCCGATCCCGCTGACTATGCGGCCACCCGCGCCTGGGGGCAGTGGCTACGCGCTGCCGCGCCTCCCGCACAGGGGTTACTTTGGCATCCGCTCCGGAATCTGAGTGCGGATCTGCGTGACCGCGTCGTCCTCCTGTACGGCGACAGGGTTCCCGGCGGGGTCTTCGAGAAGCATGACGGACCGATCGACCTGGACTCGGCTGATGGAGCCGCCTGGCTCAATGAGCTGCTTGGCCCCTGGAGAGCACGCATCGAGCCTCCGCCGCGCCGAAAACACCCTCCCGCTGTCAAAGACGACGCTGCTTCGCCTCCCATCATCTCTGGGAAGGACGTCCGAGACGTCGAGGCACCTTCCACCACAGCGCCAGGTGTCCCAGACGAGGGCGAAGAATCGCTCCGCGACTTTGAGGCCTTCTTCAAGGACCGTCTCCAGGATATCGAGAATGTCGTTCACGCGGTGGTGCTGGATCGAGGGGTCGCGGCCGATGCGACGCAGGAAGCCATGCTCATCGCGTTCCGGAGATGGGAGCACGTCGGACAGCTGACCAACGCCGTTGGATACGTGATCACCGTGGCCAAGCGGATCGCCATCGGCGCCGTCCTGCGCTTGTCCAAGGAGCGACCGACAGATCCCTCACGGTTCCCCACACCGGAAAGACCCGGCATCGGGCCTACAGACGACCCTGATCAAGCCCTGAAGCGACTGCAGTTGGAAGAAGCGCTCCGACACCTTCCGCAGATCAAGGCCGCGATCCTCATGCTCCACGACTACCTGGGGTACAAGGAACGCGAGATAGCCGACTTCCTGCAGATCCCGCTTGGCACCGTCAAATCACGATTGCACCATGCCCGCAAAGAGCTGCGAGAGCATCTCGGTGGCGCATTTGGGGAAGGAGGGAATCTGCGATGACCGAAAACAGACACCCCGTCACCGACGGTCCGGCCACCGGGCCACAGATCCAGGACGACGAGCTTGACCGCCGCTACGCCGACTTCATGGAACGCGCGCACGCCACCGTCCCGATCTACGACGAGTACGACGAAGAAGCCGCGATACAGGACGCAACGACTCGTATCGTTGTCGACCGAGAGCAACGGGACGAAGACCACCACCAGACGATCGCCACCGGACATGCCGACATCGCGCCGCGCGCGATGTTCAACCTCGGCCTGCTGGAGCGACAGCATGACATGGGCCCAGGCACGATAGACCGCCCCATCACCGTCGCCATCGTAGGAGATCATGATGTGATCAGTGAGGGTGTGCGCGCCTGGATCGAGAACGATCCCCAGCACCGCGCCGAGGTCACCATGGTCACCGACTCGGTGGCTGGCGTGTTGTCGGCCCCCGACCCCGCCGCAGACGTCGTCGTGCTCGACCTCGGCGTCGACCACCCAGCCATCAGCCGGGTGAACGTCATTGAGCGGGTGTCCGCGCTGACCGACGCCGGCCTGCGCGTCGTGATCTTCTCCGTGTTCATCAAACCGCTGATCGTTCAAGCCGCGATGCGGGCCGGAGCCTCTGCCTTTCTCGACAAACGGACCGAACAGGCCCACTTCCTCGACACCATCGACGCCGTCGCGCACGATCGCCCGTACGTGACACCGTCCATGGCCGGAGGCCTGCTCGGCACGGCGAAACTGTCGCAACGCGAAGAAGCGGCGCTCCTGCACCTCTTCCAAGGTATGGACTACGCCTCGATCGCCCGCCGCATGCCCAAACCCGACGGGACACCGATCAGCGGGAGCACCGTCAAGCAGTACGTCGACCGGGCACGCGCGAAGTTCGCTGCCGCCGGGCGCCCCTGCCGCTCAAACACCGAGTTGCTCGCCCGCTGCATTGAGGAAGGCCGCATCGCCCCCGAGGAGATCTCCGACTATCGCTCCGATGTTAGGAACTCCACCGGCATGGCCGCAGAGTAGGACCAACCAGCAGGCAATAACCCACAGTGCCGAACCGTTACAAGATCCCCACTCCTTCGGCGGCTACCTGCATCAGGAGCAGCCAGTGGCGCTGAGCCAGCCTTCAGCAGCTTGCTAACGCCACTGGCCGTTCAGCTTGTTGAGTGACAAGAAACTGACAGCCGGCGACAAGTTCTGTCAGCAGCTCACCGTCATCCTGCCGATCGCGTCTGGACGAGGCCCCTGGCGTGAGACGTTCATTCGGGGATGTGCCGAGCTTGGGCCGGTGCGTCGGCGCTGCTCGACGCCCAGGCAGCGAGCAGGTGCAGGCCGCCGCCGCCAGAAGAGGTGCCCGGTTCGGCGGAGTAGGTGAGCAGGGTGAGGGGTGTTTCGCCGGGCAGTTCGAAGACCTCGTAGTCGAGGTCGAGGTCGCCGACGGCAGGGTGGTGGAAGCGTTTGGTGTTGAGCGCGGAGAAAATGTCAGTGACTCACGTGGATCGAAATGTCAGTGGCCAGCCAGAGACAACGCGGGCGGCGTCGGGCGAGTGCCCTCAGCGCATTGCGGGAGACTCGCCTGATGAGCTGATCATGTTCTTCGCGATGACAATCTTGCAGCAGGCCGCGATCCTGATCGTGGGCACGTGGACGCCGTCGTCGTCGATGACATGGCCGGTGGGCGAGAAGATGTACTGCAGGGCGCCGTTGGCCACGCCGGTCAGGGAGCTTGGCGACGGCGACCTCGAGGTCGCCGTCGGTTGGTGGCGAAGGCGTGACGAAGGACGTGGGCGGAGAGAGTCGGCCTGGCCGTCGTCGACGAGGGCGGCGTTTTCGGCGGGCAGGAGCATCAGGAGCCGGACGGGCCGTTCCACGACCCGGGGCCCAAGTAGAAGAAGGGGTTGAGGTCTCCAGCAGAGCATGAAGCGGGCGCCGGCCCACCCACTCCCGGACTCTGCCGCTCATGATCAGCCGTCATAGTCGTCGCGGCGGGGGGTCAAGTCGCGATCCGAGACCGCAGGGGTTGTGCCGGAGCCGGGCCCGGTGTGGGGCGGGCGGGCCCGGAGCGCGGTGCGCACGTCGTGGACGGCGTGCAGCAGCGGCAGGCAGGCGCGCAGCAGGTCGGCCAGCGCGGTCGGGATGCGGGTGGCGGTGTGCAGGATCAGGATGAGCGCGCCGATGGCGGCCAGGATCGTGGTGGTGGTCATGTCACGACGATCGCCCCGGCCGTACCGCTCGCGCATTCGGTGGGATCAAGTTGTGCGTATCGGCTGGTGGCCGGTTATGCCGCGCTTTAGGCTCCGAATGAAACCGAACGGTCACGGTGCGATGCCTCAGGCCCGTGGGGGCGTGCCAGGCCGCACCCTGAGCAGGCCTGGCGTGTGGTGGGAGGACTGATGGTTGACCCGTCCAAGATCGTCACCCGGGCGGGTCTTCGCGCCGCGCTCCAGCGGTTGTTCCAGGCCGACGACCGTCCCTACCAGCAATTGGCCGATGAGGCCGGCGTGGCGGTAGCCAGCGTGCATGGCATGGTCAGCGGGAAGACCTTTCCACGCTGGCACACGCTGCTGCCGGTCCTGAAGGCCTGCGGCATCACCACCGACCACCGATTGCAAGCTTGGCGCGATGCCCACGTCCGAGCCCGGGCCGACAAGGCGGCTCTCCAGCGCGCCCTTGAAGTCTCTCCCCCTGCTGCCGGTGCGTCGGCCGGTGCCCCGCAGAGCCGGATCTTGGGGAGCCAGATCGTGGAGGGCGACATTCCCCGCCGCCCAGTCGCCTTCCAGCCGCGCCCTGACTTGATCAAGGTACTGCGGGCGCGGATGCGGCAGGAAGGGGCCGCGGTCATCGAAGGAGCCACGGTCGTCGACGGGGCGGCGGTCATCGATGCGGTCACCGGCACCCCCGGCGTGGGCAAGAGCCTGCTGGCCGCCTCTTATGCCTGGGATCGCCAGCACGCCGGCTGGCCGCTGATCGTCTGGATCACCGCCCAGAGCGGCGATCAGATCCTCACCGGCCTGGCCGCCCTGGCCCGTCGCCTGAACCTGCTGTCGGCCGACGACGACACACCCGCAGCAGCGGTCAAGGCCCGCGACTGGCTGGCCGCCACCGACCAGCCGGGCCTGCTGGTCTTCGACAACGCCACCGACGTCGAGGAGGTGACGCCGTGGTGCCCGGCCACCGGCACGGTGCAGATCCTCATCACCACCCGCAACCGCGCCTTCGACGCCGTCTTCGACGCGGTCGACGTGGGCGTCTTCGACCCCGCCCAGTCGCTGGCCTGCCTGCACCAGCGCACCCGGCGCACCACCCCCGGCGCCGAAGATGTGGCCGACGAGCTGGGGCATCTGCCGCTGGCGATCGGCCAAGCAGGCGCGTTGATCGCCCGCCGCCGCCTGAGCTTTCCCGCCTACCTGCAACTGCTGCGCGACTACCCGCTCGGCGAGCACCTGCCACGATCAGGGGACAGCTACCCGCACGGGACCGCCCAAGCGATCCTGCTGTCCATCGACCAGGCCGAAGACACCATCGCCGGCGCGAAGGAACTACTGGAGCTGCTGTCGGTGCTGTCGGAAGCCGGCGTGCCTCGCGCGATCCTGTACGGCACCCCTAACCCCGACCCGGCCGACACCGCCGAGCTGGATCAGCTACTGGCCGAGCTGGCCGACACCAGCCTGATCAGCTTCAGCGAGGACGGCACCACCGTGCTGATGCACCGCCTGACCAGCCGCGTCCTACGCGAACGCGCCCTCCACACCCCCGGCACCGACACCGCCGCGCCAGGCGTGTCCGGCATTCTCGCCGACGCCGTCAGCCTGCTGCACCGCTTCAACACCCACATCCCCGCTGGCGCCGCCATCTGGGCCGCCCGCACCACTGTCGACATGCTCACCGAGCAGACCACCGCCGTCCACGCGTTGGCCATCAGCCACGGCGTACCCACCGCCGAGCTGATCGAGTTACGCGCTTGGTGCAGTAGATACCTGTCTGACCTGGCCGACCTGGGCCGGGCCATCCCGCTGCTGGAGCAGACGCTGGCCGACCGTGAACGGGTGCTGGGACCGGACCATCCCCACACCCTGACCTCCCGCAACAACCTCGCCTACGCCTACGAGACGGCAGGGGATCTGGGCCGGGCCATCCCGCTGCTGGAGCAGACTCTGGCCGCGTTCGAGCGGGTGCTGGGACCCGAGCACCCCGACACCCTGTCTTCCCGGAACAACCTCGCCGGCGCCTACTACGCGGCGGGGGATCTGGGCCGGGCCATCCCGCTGCTGGAGCAGACGCTGGCCGACCGTGAGCGGGTGCTGGGACCTGATCACCCCGACACCCTGACCTCTCGCAACAACCTCGCCGGCGTCTACTACGCGGCGGGGGATCTGGGCCGGGCCATCCCGCTGCTGGAGCAGACGCTGGCCGACCGTGAGCGGGTGCTGGGACCTGATCACCCCGACACCCTGACCTCTCGCAACAACCTCGCCGGTGCCTACCAGGCGGCGGGGGATTTGGGCCGGGCCATCCCGCTGCTGGAGCAGCAGCTGGCCGACCGTGAGCGGGTGCTGAGCGTAGACCACCCCGACACCCTGCTCTCCCGCAATAGCCTCGCCTACGGCTACCAGGCGGCGGGGGATCTGGGCCGGGCCATCCCGCTGCTGGAGCAGACGCTGGCCGAGTTCGAGCGGGTGCTGGGACCTGATCACCCCGACACCCTGACCTCTCGCAACAACCTCGCCGGTGCCTACCAGGCGGCGGGGGATTTGGGCCGGGCCATCCCGCTGCTGGAGCAGCAGCTGGCCGACCGTGAACGGGTGCTGAGCGTAGACCACCCCGACACCCTGGCCTCCCGCAATAGCCTCGCCGGTGCCTACCAGGCGGCGGGGGTTTTGGGCCGGGCCATCCCGCTGCTGGAGCAGACGCTGGCCGAGTTCGAGCGGGTGCTGGGACCTGATCACCCCGACACCCTGGCCTCCCGCAATAGCCTCGCCGGTGCCTACCAGGCGGCGGGGGATTTGGGCCGGGCCATCCCGCTGCTGGAGCAGACGCTGGCCGACCGTGAACGGGTGCTGAGCGCAGACCACCCCCACACCCTGGCCTCCCGCAACAACCTCGCCGGCGCCTACTACGCGGCGGGGGTTTTGGGCCGGGCCATCCCGCTGCTGGAGCAGACGCTGGCCGACCATGAGCGGGTGCTGAGCGCAGACCACCCCCACACCCTGTCCTCCCGCAACAACCTCGCCGGCGCTTACCAGGCGGCGGGGGATCTGGGCCGGGCCATCCCGCTGCTGGAGCAGACGCTGGCCGACCGTGAACGGGTGCTGAGCGCAGACCACCCCCACACCCTGTCCTCCCGCAACAACCTCGCCGGCGCCTACCAGGCGGCGGGGGACTTGGGCCAGGCCATCCCGCTGCTGGAGCAGACGCTGGCCAATGCTGAAAGAGTCCTGGACTCAAATCATCCGCTGACGAAGCTCGTCCGCGCCAACCTGATGAGTCTGCGCCAGCCGGATGCTGGAGCTGTTGCTGCTCGGCAGCGTGCGGGTTATGGGGATGTGAAGCGAAATGCGGCCTGTGGGTGTGGATCGGGCAAGAAATACAAACGCTGTCACGGCGCACCAGCGGCCAACTGATCCTCCGCCCTCGATCACGCCCGCGCCCACCCCGAGCGCCGGGCCGCATGCGATCTAGCGCATCCCACCCGACACCAACGTCCTGCGCCCGCGCCTGAATCTGCTCTGCCAGGCGGTTATGGGATCGTCACCGCAGGCAGGTCGCTGGACTCCCCGACGCGCAGCTGCTGCAGGTCGGGGATGTGGTTGTAAAGGGTGCCCACACTCACCCCAAGCAGCTGGCAATCGAGGTCACCGACCGGCCAGGATCGGGCAGCAGGTCACGGGCGGCCTTGAGCAGCTCGGCGTTGACGACGGTGGGGCGGCCGCCGGTGCGGCCGCGAGCGCGCGCGGCGGCCAGGCCTTCGTGGGTGCCGGCCACGATGAGCTCGCGGATGAACTCGGCCAGCGCGGCGAAGACGTGGAAGACCAGGCGGCCGCCGGGGGTGGTGGTGTCAAGTTTCTCGTGCAGGCTGGTGAAGCCGATATCACGGCGGCGCAGGTCTCCGACCATGGTGATGAGGTCGGCCAGGGAGCGTCCGTAGCGGGCCAGTTCCGGCACCACCAGGGTGTCGCCGGGCGAGAGGAAGGCGTGGCAAGCCTTCAGCTCCGGCCGCTGGGCGTTCTTGCCGGACTTCTTGTCGGCGAAGATCTTGCGGCAGCCCGCGGCGGTCAGGGCGTCGATCTGCCGGTCCAGGCTCTGGCCGCGGGTGGAGACCCGGGCGTAGCCGATGAGGATTTCGCTGCGGACGGCGGGGAAGGCGGCCAGCAGGTCGGCGTCGGGAAGGAAGCAGCCGGGCACGCTCAACGAGGCAGTCGTCACACCTGGATTCTCTCAACAAACGGTGTCGAGGGTTCTTGAAGCCACCAGGTTGTTGAAGCGAGTTGTTGAAGCCTGTCCGTCCTGGTCAACGGTTCACGCAGCGATCTCTTCAACAAACGAGGGTTTGTTGAAGATCTCCTGCGCTGTGCCTATGTTCTCCGCCTGGCGCCTCAACGGGAGGGCGCGGCCTCGACGAGTGAACCGTCCATCTGCCGGGGGTGAAATAGGCGTGCGTAGCTTGTCATGACCGCATAGTTTCTCTCCGTGGAAACGATCACGCGGGATGGGCTGCTCGACTCGGCCCGAGACTTCGCCGGCCGCGCGCTGGAAGCCCATCTCCAAGACGACACCCGAGGCGTCTTCCTGCACGCTGCCACCAGCCTGGAGCATCTGTGCAAGGCATATCTCTGCTCGTTGCATCCCGCCCTGCTTCTGGAGCTCAAGCAGGATCAGTTCCACTCCCTGCTCCACCTGACCGGCAACGGCGCCAAGGCCACTAAGACGGCGGACAAGATCAGGACGGTAAGTGGGCGCGTGGCGCTCGCACGCGTGGAAGAGATCTTGAAGCCGCTACCGGCGCCGAAAGATCATCTTGAACGGCTGATCGATGTAAGAGACGGAGTCGTCCACGCAGGCCTGCTCGATGACAGCAAGCGCAAGGAAACGCTGGCCGCCTGGCTCCGAATGGGCAACCGCCTCTTCGAGGAACTCCAGGTGCCGTCGCAGGAACGATGGGGAAACCGCATCGAGGTCGTCGAAGCGCTGATCTCTGATCATCTGTCCGAGGTTGAGCGGGACATCAGCGGCCGGATCGCCACGGCTCGTCTTCGCCTTGAAACGATCTATCGAGACATTCCCGAAGAACTCCGTGGCCCCTGGCAAGCCCTGCGCCGCACGACCATCCACCTGGCACTCACGCCTGATCCTGACCAGGAACGCGACGAAGATCTTCTCTACGAGACCTGCCCAGCTTGCGCCGATGCGAAGGCGAGCGTGCTGTACGACGTCGAGGTCGATTTCGATGTCGAGCCCGACGGCCTCGGTGGATATGACGCTGTCACCGTCGGAGAAATCAGGCTGCTGCACGCCAAGGCCCTGGAGTGTGGCGTGTGCGGCCTTCGGCTGACCGGCCCCGATGAGTTCACGGCAGCCGGGCTCGACGTCGTCGTCGAAGACCAAGCCGACGACGACGGAGACGCGATGTACGACGCGTGGAAGGACTCTCAGCTGGATCAGGGCTGAAGCACGACCAAGTGGGCCTGATAACCCATAGCCGTGATCTCCTGGTCAGCGCCCGGAGTGCCTGTCCCGCCAGCGGGTTGCTACTGGTAGACAGAGCCGCGGTTTCCAAGACGAGTGCTGCGACGCTTGCTACGGTCCGAATGAACCCCTTTTCTTCCCTGTGAGATGAGCGCCTGCGCTCAACGGATCTGTTGAGGATGCCAGACGCCGTGGCCGGGAGGACCGCGATGGCTGTCGATCGTGAACGTCGCGCGGCCACGCTCGCGCGGCTGACGGCCCTGCGCGCAGCCGGCCATCTGTCCACTGAGCACGTCCGGCTGGCCGCAAGCGGACTGGCCGTCACCGAGCGCACCATCTGGCGCTGGCTCGACCAGCCCGCCCAGGACGCGCCGCGGCGTCCGGGCCGCGCGCCGTACGAGCTTTCGGTCGCCGACCGCGAGGCCTTCGCCTACTTCCGCGGCAACATCGCCGCCGTGCATCGCGCCCGCAGCGCGGTCACCGCACCCTTGCCCCCGCCCGCCGAGCACGCCGTCGGCGTCGCCGAGACGGCTGGAGGCGTGGTCGTGCCCGACTTCCTGCGCCAAGGCTGGGCCGGAGCCCGGCCGCTCGCGCTCCGTACCTTGCAGGAGGCCTTCGCCCGGCAGCTCACCCCGGCTGAGCGCGCCGCCTGGCGCACCGGAGAAGATGGCCGCCGTCAGGCGTCGGTGTACCTGACCCGGCCCCGCTCGCCGCGCAACCACACCTGGGAAGCCGATCACAAGCAGCTGCCCATCGTGGTGCTGCCGCCCCGCGGCCCGGCGCTCAAGCCGTGGCTGACCACCGTGGTCGACGACGGCACCCGCGCCCTGCTCGGCTGGGCCATCGCCGTCACCCCGCACACCGGTACCGTGCTGACCGCCTTCCACATGGCGCTGGTCTACGACGTCGAGCGCGGCCCGTTCGGCGCCGTCCCGGCGCTGGTGCGCATCGACCGCGGCCTGGAGTTCGCCGCCGGCGCCGTCTACGACGTCCTGGCCGCGCTCTGCGTCGACCGGCACCGCCTGCCCTCCCGCAAGGCCTACCGCAAGGCCTACCGCAAGGGGAAGGTGGAGCGCATCCACCGCACCATCGACGAGACCCTGCTGCGCGGCCTGCCCGGCTTCACCGGCGGCCCGCGCGACGCCGCGGGCAAGCTGTACGGGCCGATCGACGACCGCTACGCCGCCCGCGCCGCCGCCCACGACGACAGCGACCCGGGCCTGGCCCAGCCGATGCGCATCGAACGCCTCGCCAGCACGTTCGCCGACTGGGCGCGCTGGTACAACACCACGCGCCCGCACCGGATGCTGGACGGGCGCACCCCGCTGCAGGCGTGGGAGTCCGACACCGGTCCGCTGCACCGCGTCGAGGCCGACAAGCTGCGCCATCTGCTGCTGGCCGCCACCACGCGCGTCATCGCCAAGGACGGTATCCACTTCAACAACCTGGCCTACATCGCCCCCGAGCTCCAAGGCCGCGGCGGTCAGCGCGTGGAGATCCGCCACATGCCGCACGACGACCGCTTCGTCGAGGTCTACCTGGACGGCCGTCATCTGTGCACCGCGCATCCGGCCGAACGCCTGACCCCCGAGCAGGCCGAAGCCTTCCGCGCGCACACCCGTGCCGAAGCACGCCGCCTCGGCCAAGAGCGGCGTCGGGCCACCGCCCGGGCCCGCGCCGAACTCGTGCCCCTCACCGAGACCAGCGCAGGCGGCCCGCCCGCCGAAGCCCGGATCCTGCCACCTGCCACCTGCCGCAGCCGCCCAGGCCTCGGCCCGCAACCGCGACGCCCAGCTACGACGGCGGGCCAGCACCAGCCTGCTGGGCCTGACCGACCCCACCGCGGCCGCCCGCCCCACCGGGGCGGCCCAGGGTGGCGTCGCGCCCCCGCCCCGGCGAGGCCCGGCAACCGGAAGAAGACTGATGCCCCGGCACTTCGCAGGACTGCACGGCGCCGCCACCCTGCCGACCAACCACTTCCAGCTGGTCGGCCGCATCATCAGCGACCTGGTCGACTTCCACGCCACCGGCGTCGTGCACGGCCCGGCCGGGACCGGCAAGACGTACGCGGTCGAAGCCGCGCTCGAGGCCTTACGCGACGGCGCGACCGGCACCGGCATCGCCACCGTCAACCTGGCCTTCCCCAGCCGCCCGACGATGCGCCTGGTCGCCGACGAGCTGCTGCGCGCGCTGACCGGCTCCAAAGCACCATCCAGTCGTAGCCGCTTCTACCTCACCGCCGCCCTCACCGATCTGCTCACCGCCGCGCCGCGCCTGGTGGTCGTCGACGAGGCCCAGCGCCTGACCGGCGACTGCATCGAACTCCTGCGCCACCTGCACGACCACCCCGACACCCGCTTCGCCCTGCTGTACGTCGGCGGCGACGGCTGCTGGGAGGTCCTCTCCCGCGAGCCGATGCTGCGCTCACGCATCTTCCGCCGCCTGCCCTTCCAGGCGATCAAACGCGACCAGGTGCCCGCCCTCATGCGCGGCTACCACCCCATCTACACCAGCGCCGCCGACAAGCTGCTGTGGGAGATCGACGACGCCTACGGCCACGGCACCCCTGCGCGGCTGGGCCGCCTTCACCCACACCGCCGCCATGATCTGCGCCGAGGCCGGCCGCGAGCAGATCGACGGCGAAGTGATCGCCAACGCGTGCACCCTGCTCGGCGGCGGTCTGCTTGGCTGACCCTCGCGGCCACCCCTTGAACCACGACCCGATCGAACGCCCTCCGTTCACCCCGCCGCGGGTCGTGCTCGTCCGCAACGTGGCCGACCACGCTCCGCTCCCGCGCGCTATCGCCAAGGTCCTCACCCTCGACCACGGCCGCGTCGTCGTCCGGCCCACACCCGGCGCCTCCGACACCGCGACCCTCGCCCTCGACGTGCTCACCGCGCTGGGCAAGCACCCCCACGCCGCCCGCAACGAACGCGCGCAGAACCAGGCCTGGCAGTACGGCGCGGCCTGGCTGATCGGCGCCCGCATCAGCGACCTCATCGTCGACCGCGCCCACCTGCTCCACCCCGACCGGCTCGCCGACCTCGTGCGCCTGGCCGAACGGACCGGCGCGAGCTTGTGGCTGCTGTGGACCGGGCATCCCCCGGCCGAACTCGAGCACGCCCTTGCCGCCCTTACCCAGCGCGTGGTCGAGGTGCGGGAGCTGCCGTACCTGTCCTACTGCTTCGACCCCGCCGAAGACCTCCCAGCCGACCGCGCCACCGACCGTTCCGCCGCTCGTCCCCTCGTGGGCCGCAGCATCGCCCCCACGCCGCAGGCTTCACCGTGGCCGGCCCTGCCCTCGGCGGACTTCACCACGTTCCTGGCCGCCTGCCGCCGCCACCTGCCCGGCCACGCCTTCACCCGCGTGGCCGGCGAGTTCTACGCCGTCGCCGCCCGCGCCGAGTCCTGGATGCTCACCCACCGAACCCTGATTGTCTCCGGCCCGGCGTTCACCGCCCACCTCGCCGCCCTTGCGCGCGACCACATCCTCGGCCCCGCCGACGACGCCAACCACGCCCTCATCCGGCTACGCGCACTCCAGGCCGCCCTGTTCCTCCAGGGCGTGCTGCTGCGCTGGGACCCCGCCGCCCTCGGGCCCGAACCCGCCCGCCGACTGCCCGGCACCCTCACAGGGCCGATCGCCCACCGGCTGTCGACGATGTGCCGCACCGAGCTGGCCGCCGCGACCGCCCTGTCGCTCCACCTCAACCACGGCCCCACCTACTTCGAAGCGCTGCGCTGCGCCGACATCGACCCCGACGCCGCCACCATCACCACCCCCGACCACATCGACGACCACGACATGCTGCCGACCAACCCCAAGCACCGCCACCCCTGGCCCGTCGTCAGAGCCCGGTTCCTGGCCGACGCCCGCCGTGAACTGTCCCTCGGCACCACCCTCCATCTCCCCGCCGCGGCCGGCTGGCTGCTGGCCGCGCACCTGGCCCACCGCCGTCTGCAAGGCGCGAACGCGGACGACCCGTTCTTCGTGCACCCGAGCCAGCCGCACCGCTCCCCGGCCGCCGCCCTGACCGAAGGCATCCGCCGCACCTGCCAGACGCTCCAGCTGGCCACACCGCCCTGGCTGCACACCGGTGACTGCAAGTTCGGCGCCGACCGCGGCCTGGTTCACCGCACCCAGGGCTGGCTCACCGAACGCTGCCTGACCGCGCACCTGCTCGACCCCACCGGCCTGCCGCACGTCGAACACCCCAGCAGCTACCAAGGCCCCGAGGACTACTGACCCCGGCACCGCGCGGACCGGGCGCGAAGGAGCGCCGCACGTGGACCACCACCTGTTCCAGACCCGCCTGCACACCGGCGCGCTCACCATCTGGGAACTGGGCGACCTGCTCGGCATCCACCCCCACCTGCTGCACACCATGCAGCTCGAAAACCTCGCCGACCTCCCCGTCAAAACCCTCATCGAACTGGCCCGCCGCCTCGACATGCACCCAGCCGACCTCATCCGCGAACTCGACTCCGTCCTGGACAAGCCGCGCGACCTCGAACCGCACATGCCCCGCCAGCAGAGCGGCGATCTCACCGACGACGCCCAGGCACTGCTCAGCGCGCTCGCGCACACCGCGGTCCCGCTCCTCATCGACGACGTCGCCACCGCGTTGCAGTGGGATCTGCAGCGTGTCTACTCAGCCCTCGACCACGCCCACGCACACCCCGAGCTCGCCGGGCCGTACCCGATCGAACGCATCCCACCCGAGACCTACACCCTGCGCCCACGCCTGGACCTGCTCAGCCGCGCCCAGCAGCAAGCCATCCACAGCGCCGCCGACTACCACCAGCCACTCACCGAACCCGAGGCCACCCTGCTGCTGTCGGTCATCTGGTGCGGCCGCACCCCGGAGTACGTCGCCTTCCGCGAACAGCACCTCGACCTCGAACGCGAGCTACGCCTACGCGGGCTCATCCGCGACAAGGGCGTCCCGACCAAAGCGGAGGCCTCCGCCGACGTCCAATACAGCCTGCGCCTGACCCGCGGCGACCACCTAGCCGACCTCGCCGACCCAGCCGCCGAACCACCGTGGTGGCGACGGCCACAACTCCAGGAACCTCACCACACCGAAGCCGACGACGGCCTCTGGCCCAGCGACGCAGACGACACCGGCAGCCACTGACATTAGATCCGCGCCATCGCGCCGGATCACTGACATTAGATCCGCGCAGCCACTGACATTCTCGCCGCGCTCAACAACGGCCATCTGGCTTGGCGCTCCAGCGCGCACTCTCCCTGCAGCCCTCCCCGCGTCTCTGTTGCGCGACAAGTTAATGACAGCGACTTAGCGACAAGTTAGTGACAGTGGTCGCCTTGGCACTCGGCACCGAATTGCTCAGAGACGTGACCAACCGTCGAAGCCAACCTCGGCTGGTAGGCCTTGATAAACGCTGCCTGGTCGCCGTTGAGCAGGTGCATGGTCTGGCAGGGCAATCCCCTGATGTGATTGAACTCGTCCGGTAGACGAGGTGCTCCGCTCAGGCCCAGACCGAGTCCGTGGGCGGAGGTCGAGCAGTGAAATTAGAAAAGAGGTGGCTCCACTTCACTCACGAGTTTTCCGCTCCGACGCTCGTTGTGCCCCGAGAAACGATCTTCTCCCACGTGACGAGGGGCGGCCGCAGGAAATTGGCAAGGTCAGCCTTTATCCCTCTTCCCCGGAGTCGGCGAGGGATCTTCCGGAAGCTGTTCGATCTTCAGGCAACGGATTCCCGCAGCACGAGCCCTCATCGACTGACCTGTGTCGAAGGTGATCAGCGTCACCGGCCGTCCTGCCAGCACTTGGGCGGTTACGGCTCGGTCCACGATCTCGTCGTCCTCGATCGGCAGTCGAGCATGGCCTGGAGGATCGAGGACGACCTCGACTGTCACCTCTCCCCTCGGAATCCCCCCATTGTCCAGCGGAGTGAAGTCCGCGGACCGCAGAATCGCCGCTTCAGCCGGCTGGATCAAAAGCTTGTCCAGGACGGCCAGGCTGTGCCGCGCTCTCCAGCGGATGTGCCTGTCCTTGGACTCTTTCAGCTTGTCCAGTTCATCGATCACGACCATGGGCAGCAGAAGGTGGACCGGTTCATGCCTGGAGCCGAGAAGGCCCCCGAGGTCGAGGTCCTCAACCTTCTTCTCGTGATGGATGAACACGGTCGTGTCGAACATCACGAACACTCCAGGGCGCCGCCACCGTTCGATTTGCTCAGCCAGTCGCTGGGCGGCAAGTCCTACGGCTGTCTCTCGCGCTTCCAGTTCCGTGACAACAAGATCCTTCAATCGGTCGGGAGGAAGGGTGGTCGGCTCCATGGACTGCAACACCCAGTAACGCCTGGACAAAACAAGATCGTCCAGATCCGCGGCACTGATGTGGTGGCGAAGCCGGAAGACGGCGTTATCTACCCAGTGGAGGTAGCTGGCGAGTAGCTGCTGGGAGTGGAATCGGACGTCGCTGGTCTGACGATTCAGCTCGATCGCGTCCTCGTACACCCTCTGGAGCTCTTTCAGGGCATTGTCTCGGTTGCCCCCGGGGGGAAGCTTGACCACCATGCGCCAATCCTTCCACGAGGCTCATCGCGGAAAGCGCTCGTTTCGCTGCGTCCCGTTGCCTTCAAAACGCCAGCCGTGCCGGAGGCATGCAGCACTCCCGGGGTTGAGCACCCTGCCGACAGTCGTTGGCGATACCCGCCGGTTACTCAGCTGGAGCCTCCGTGGGGTCGTTGTGTGCTCCCGGGATCGTGTTCACCGTGCGTGAAGGAGTAAGCCGCAGGTCAGCGCGTTCTCTGCTCGCGGCGTCGGGCAGCGCGGACTTCGGCGTCAGCGACCGCATCGGAGAGCAGGGTGTAGAGCTGGGTGGTTTCGGTGGAGGCGTGGCCCAGGCGGCGGCGTACGGCTTCGATGGAGACGCCGGCGTTGATGAGTTCGGTGGCGTGGGCGTGGCGCAGCTGATGGATGTCGATGTCGACCCCTGCGGCCTGGCGGTAGCCGTTCCAGCGGTGGTGGGCGGCGTCGTAGGATAGCGGGCCACCGGAGCCGTTGATGCTGGCGCGGAAGAGCGGTCCGTTGGTGTAGCCGGCGCGGGTCAGGTAGAGCTTGAGCAGGGTGCCGTAGCCGCGGTCGTCGAGCAGGACGGTGCGTACGCTGCCGCCCTTGCCGTGGATGCGGACGTGTTCGTCGTCCAGACGCAGGTCGAGATCTTCGACGTACAGCCCGCACACCTCGGCGGCGCGGGCGCCGCACACGTAGGCGGTCTCGAACAGCACCCGATCGCGCAGCCGGTCCAGCGGCAGGTCCTTGCGCGGCCGCCGCGAGCAGATCGCGTTCAGCACCTTGGCGACGTCGGCGGCCGCGGCCGGGCGGGGCAGCGTCTTGGGCACCCTGATGGTGTCGATGCGGTCCATCGGGTTCGCCTCCAGCAGGTCGTGCCGTACCGCCCAGCGGCAGAAGGAGGCGATCGCGGCACGCTTGCGCTTGCGGGTGGCCGGCGACAGGGTGCCGAGGTCGGCGAGAAAGGCCCGGATCGGGGTGGCGGTCAGCTCGGAGAGATCGCCGTCGACGTGCGCGATGAACTGGAGCAGATCGCCGCGGTAGGCGCGGATGGTCTGGCCGGAGGCGCCGGCGTTGCGCTTGTCGGTGAGGAAGTCGTCCAGGGACGCGGCGAGCGGGTGGTCGCGGCCGAGCTGCTCGGCGATCACCTCGTCCACGCCGTCGTCCTCCACCGTCCGTGAAGTTGCCAGATAACCGGGAAACGAACGGTCTCTGCGCTCTGGCTCACGCCCAGCTCGCACACCGTCGGTGATCGCTATCTTGCCAGATAACGAAGGTTATCCCGCAACCTGCGCCCCCCGGAGTCCCAAGGACCCGTTCGCCGCCAGGCGCCTGCCTCGTCAATCTCGCGCTCGCAGGTGCAGCGGCACCCGCTCCTCGCCCGGGTCACCCGACTTCGACGACTACCGAGATCTGGAGGGTGGCACCGTCGAGTGTGGGTGCCAGCTCCAGGCCGCTGTCGAGGATCATCGCCATGTCCGCGTGATCAGCGGATCGCACGGTGGCGATGAGCGCGCCGTCACCGAACACCCCAATGGGAGCTGGGTCCGGATGATCTGGCAGCGGCAGGATCTCCAGGCTCGTGACGTCATCCATCCGTACATGGGACGCCAGGTCAACCTCGATCTCGGCGTGCGAGGTCTCCAGCAGTACCCGGAGCAGGCTTCGGCTGCGGATGCGTGCAAGGTCCAGGAGATCGAGCATCTCTGATGCTGAGGCGGCGAACCTCTCGCGCCACTCGGTCAGGCTCATTGAGGCGAGCCACGTGCGGGGATCGGAGGCTTCGCCGGCAGCGTCCGCTGGCATCTGTCGTGTGACCTCGCGGGCTAGCCTTCTTGATCGAAGCCCATTCAACATCAGCGCGAGGGCTCGACGGTCGTCGACGCCGTAGCGGATGTAGGAGCCGAGCTCGGGGCAGAGCCGACGATCGCTGCCCGCTTCGGTGAGGAGGGCGTTGACGAGTTCGACGAGGGCGCCGACTGTCCAAGCGAGGAAGTGCTCGAACTGGCCGGTGACGGCGTCGACCATCTCCTCAACCCGGCGGCTCGTGTCGTGAATGAGTACCAAGTGCTTGTCGGCGAGTTCGGCGTAGGTCAGGCCGTGGAGCCAGTCCAGGAGGACGTCGTGGACTGGAACGGGGATGTCCGTGCTGGCCGAGGTGGCTCGAAATTGCCGGGGGTTGGTGTTCTCGGGCAAGGCGAGGAGTTCTTCCAGCGCTTTCGAGACGGTCAGGACCTCCATGGCCGCGTTCGCCTGGTGCATGGCTTCGGCTTGCTCGGGACTGGATTGCAGCAGGAGTCTGGCGATGCGGTGGGCGAGTCTGTCGATCTTTTGAGCCGAGTCGATGCTCGTACCTGTGCGCGGCCAGCGTCGCCGGGCTGACGGGTCGGTGCGTTGGTAGAGATCCCTGACCTGGCGGGCCAAGGCAACCAGGAGGGTGGAGTGCGGTGCGTCGGCGAGCAGGGCCGTGGTGAGTGCATCGATGTCGGCCTCGGCGGGGCTGATGCCGCGGGATTCGGCGTCGGCGAGATAGAACCAGATGAAGGAGACGAAGTTTGCGGCGGCCACGCTGGCTGTGCTCAGCACAGCGTCCTGATCGTCGCGGGCTTGTTCCTCCAAGGTGGCGAGTTCGGCGAAGGTTTCGTCGTCGGTCATGACGGAGGAGATCGTGAGGTCGTCGGTGGCCGGAGAAAGGTCGGCGAAGTCTGCATCGGAGGGTCGGTCGGCTCTGACCAGCACGATCCAGCCTTCTGTTTCCTTTCCTGCCCGTCCGGCGCGCCCTGCCGCGTTGACCAGGCGCGGCCCTTTGAGACGGAGATCTGGGGGCATGCCCGCGTAGTTCTCGTCGTAGATCACTACGGTGTGGACTGGCAGGTTGATCCCTTCGGTCAGGGTGGAGGTGCACGTCAGGAAGGACAAGGTGTCCGCCCGCAGTGCGTCCTCGAGGGCTTCCAGGACTTCCATCGGCAGCCCTGCGTGGTGGAATCCGACCCCGTGACGGAGCACGCTGACCAGCGGGTGCGTCTCGCCGAGTTGAGTCCGGACGAAGTCCGCCAGGGGCGCCGAGGCGGGGTCCTCCGGCCTGAGACTGGCCAGGACGCGGGCGATGCGCTGAGCGGTCGGGCGAGTTGCGGCAACCACCAGGGCGGTTCCGGCATGACCAAGTAGGTCGATCATCTTGGCGGCGACGACGTAGTTGGGGTCGGACTTGGAAGCGTCTTTCGTGGTCCCGGTCATCTGGTCGGGGGTACTGGCCTTCCGCACCAGCGTGCCCACCGGTTCTATGACCTCAAGCCGGACAGTGGCCCCGTCCGACAGGCGGAGTCTGACGACACCTCTGAGTGGATTGACCAGGCGGTAGGGATGAGTGCCCTTGCTGGTTTTCACCGTCGTCTCCGACCACACCGGCTCGGTGGTGAACGCCGCGTGGAGCCGCCGAGGCCCTCGCCAGTCCGATTCGAACGCCCTCGCGGGGCCTTCGGGGTCGATCCAGCGGGCGATGTGGGCCGCGTTGCCCATCGCCGCCGACAGCAAGATGATGCGATGGTCGCTGGCGCGGCTGCGATGATGCAGGAAGGCGATGACGGCCTCCAGGGTGAACCCCCGGGACGCCTCCTTGATCAGCTGTGCCTCGTCGAAGATGAACATGCCGAAGCGCTCCAGGACTTCCTGGGCATCGTGGCGCAGCAGATGGTGGAGGCGCTCGGGGGTCATGACCTCCACATCCGGCGGCGGTTCATCCGGTCCGACACCGGCGATCAAGACGTCCCAGATGTCGCCGCCGCGGGCCAGGATCTGGTCGACGGTCGGGAAGTCCGGGCGGTCGGTCCCGGCCTCCTTTTGCAGGACGCGTAGCCGGCTGGCCATGCTGCGTCGTACTTCCCGGCACAGGCTGCGGGTCGGCGCGACGTAGCAGACGCTCTTGCCACCGGTCTCCAGGTAGGTGAGGGCGAGCAACTGCGAAATGAGGGTCTTTCCGCCGCTGGTCGGCACCGACAAGACCATGCGCCGGACTTCAGCGTCGAACGGGGAGGGGGTGGAGGAGAGCAGTTCCTGCTGGGGACTCCAGAGCGTCAAGACGGGGGGCGCACCAAGGGTGAAGGCGTGCCGGACCGCTGCGGGCACGTGTGGCGGTAGCAGGTCCGGGCTCCACACCGAGCCTGCGGCCGCCTCCTCGGCCAGGGCGAGCAGGTGGTAGGCCACCCATCTGGCGGCCACCTCGCCTGGCCCCCACTGCCCCATAGTGGCGGCCAGGAGGCGCTCTCGAGCGCGTGTGAGTCGGCCGCTGTTGCCGCGGGCCAGGTAGTGCAGCAGGTCTTCGCCGCCCAGCAGGACCGCGTGGGTCGTGCCGTAGGCGGTCGTGGACAGGGTGGGCAGTTCGACCAGGCGGGCGAGCTCGTCAAGCTGCCGACGCCAGTTGGTGAACCAGCCGAACAGTGTCTTGGTCTCGAAGCCGACCAGGGCGAGCCCCGCTTCCACGGCCAGGCTGTCCAGGTGGGCGAGCACGGGTGGATCGGCAGAGATGTCGCCTCTGAGTCTGCGCATGATCGCGGTGGCGTTGGGGTCACGGTCACCGCGTCGGTAGCCGATCGCGGCGGCGAAACCGAGGATCAGCCGGTCGAGCCGTCCCCATGTCGGGTCGGCCAGGGCCATGTCGAACACGTGGGCGCTCACCGCGAACGCCTGGCGTTGTCTGGCGACCGTGTAGAGCTGCTGGGCCTGGTCGACGGAGGCAATTCCGTGGAGATACCAGGCCGTCTCGAGCAGGTCATCGGGGATCGAGGTCTGGCGGCGAAACAGCTGGACTTCAGCGTCACCCAGGCGTCGTTGCAGCTCCTCGGGGGTGGGCAGCCCCTGTTGTCCGCCCAAGGCTCCCGCGAGCAGGGCCAGCTTCAGAGCCCTCTCCATACTTCCTTCCTCACCTCCTCGGCGAAGTGTGCGAAGTCGGTGATCGCGACCATCAGCGCCTCGCGTTGACCGTCAGCGGGGAACTGCGGGAACACCGCCGCGACATTGTCGAAGGCAGGGTGCGAGGTCGGCGCGTAGGCCGTCGACGTCGCAATGGACACCCCGATCCCCGCCCGGAAGGAGTTCTCCAGCCACAGCGTCACCAGGTGCCCGTACAGCTCTCCGAGCGCGCCGTCGTGTTTCGTTCCCGGGCCGGTGAGGAGCGCCAGATAGCGGGCCCCGTGCCCGGAGAGCTGCTCGGCCGCACCCTTGATCTTCGCAGCGATGGGTGAGTTCGAGACGTGTTTCTTGATCTCCCAGAGGCGGAAGACTAACGTGCCGTCGTCGATGGCATAGACCACGAAACCGTCGCCACCGGTTCCGGTGGGGTCGCCCTTGATCTCTTCGGTGTGGACCAGGATGCGTCCGTCGGGTGTCTGGACCTGGTCCTGGATGATGCGGTTCCACAGAAGTTCGGCGACGAACCCCTGCAGGTGATGGGTGATCTTGTCGAGCTCTTCCTGGGTTGAGGTGGGTAGCCCGAAGACGGGGCCGATGAACACCTCGATCTCACGGCGGTCCAGCTCAGGCGATTCGCTTGCCGCGCATCCGTCTCTGCGGGCCCGCCATTTGTCAAGCGCCGGAGAGGCCCCGCAGGGCAGCCGCATGGCCTCTTCTGCGAGCAGGCGCGTGACCGTTTCCAGGGCCTCCTGGCCTGCATCGGGTCCGCCGAACAGGTAGGAGCAGCCAGCATTCTCGGGTCGGGCAACGATGCCGAGCAGCTCGGTCATCGACACCTGCACGGCCGTAGAGCAAGCAGGAGCGCCAGCATCTGCTCTGACCTCGTGGTCCTCAGCAGGTAGGCCCACCTCATGCGGTGGCTGGACCACCATAGAGCTCTGCACCTCTAAGATCTCTTGAACCGGGCTGGGCCAACTGGCTGAGTGCGAGAGCACCAGGTTACGGTGCCTGGCCAGCACGATGTCAGACCGCCACGTCTCACCCGCGCTGAGGCGGCGGTCCCCCATATCGCCGGAGACTCCGGGCACCTATCGCTAGTGCTCTCACGCCGGGGGTGGACTGGACGGGGCGCTCAGATGCTCGGCGTCGGCCAACATGCCGAGCAAGTGCTTGCCGATCAGATGCCCGGCCGAGCCATGGTCATGGGAGGAGGTGAACTGACCGCGGCCTCATCGGCTGGCCAGCAGCAGGAACGCGATGCGGGCTGTGCCCTCGTCCGCGGTGTTGATCGGCAGCGGATCTGCCAGAGATCGCACATGTTGAGCGCGGCGATAATGTCAGTGGCTGCGCGGATCTAACGTCAGTGATCCAGCAGGTGGCGCTGATCTAATATCTGTGGGAGACGACAGCGGCTGACAGTAGCGGCGACATGAAGTGTCAGTGAGGGCTCGTCACGGTCTGCTGATCACATGGAGATGTCAGCGACCCGGTGCATCGCCGTCAGGGGCTGGGCTGAGCCGCGGTGACTCCTCGGCGAGCGGCGCGCCGACCCGGTCGGCCCGCTCGGTCAGGTGGTAGAACGGGCCCAGGAGTAGAGCAACGTCTGCGCTCTCATCCGGCACAGGCAGTTGCCGTGCATCGCCCAACCGTGCGGCTATCCCGGTTAGCTCGCGCGCCCGCTCCACGTGAAGTGGGATGGGGGTCTAGCAACTCAACGTCATACCCATCAGCAGCCAGCAACTCGGCATGCACGCCCGTGCCGCCGCCTACATCCAGCACCCGAGCTGGCGCCGGCGGAAGCACCCGGCGCAGGACATCTTGTGTCCGCCAGAACTCCAACCGGCCGCGCTCTTCGCGAAGGCGGCTGTGCTCTCTGTCCTGCTCGTAGTAAGCGAGCAGTTCTTGCGTCATCGCCATACTTGATCATGACGGAGGGTGGGGATCGGCGGCAAAGGCTTTTGGGCTGCTCCAGGTCGGCCGACCCGCATCGCCCGCGCGCGGTTGATCACGCCAAGAGATAACCAAGCCAGCTAATTCACGATCCGAAACGATCACGAACCGAAATCGTGATCTCTCATTCCGCTACCTGGCGGCTGGGGACATGTTCGGGAGCGGAGGGCCATCAAGGTCGGCGACGACGATCTCCCCCCACCCCGGGGTTTGCACGCTGTCGTTCGCCAGGGTCGCGGCCAGCCGATCACGCCACGCGTGTGCGAACGCGTCCGGCCGCCGCAGCTCTGTCTAGCGATTACTCCAGGTCTTCCCACGTCCAGATACCGACCGGACTTCCTCGTTCGGGATCACGTCCGAAAGCGAATTCTTCCGGCTGGTTGATGACTTTGATGAACAGTTCGAATCGCCCACTCTTTGGGAGCCGGTCAGCTAGCACAGCGAACTGTTTGAGCGCTTCGGCCTTCCGCAAGCTGCCCAGCAGCTGGCCCACTGCGGGCGGGTCGTCGAGGGGGACGTGGGCGGCGGCGCGGGTGGCCAAGGCGGCGAACTGCTCATGCGCTCCGGCCTTCCGCAAGCTGCCCAGCAGCTGGCCCACTGCGGGCGGGTCGTCGAGAAGGGCGTGGGCGGCGGCGCGGGTGGCCAAGGCGGCAGCCTGCTCGTGCGCTCCGGCTTCCTGCAAGTTGTACAGCAGTGTGCTGACCTCGCGTGGGCTATTGAGGGGGGCGTGGGCGGCGGCGCGGGTGGCCAAGGCGGCGACCTGCTCGTGCGCTCCGGCCTTCCGCAAGTTGCGCAGTAGCGTGCTGACCTCGCGTGGGTCGTCGAGGGGGACGTGGGCGGCGGCACGGGTGGCTAAGGCGGCGACCTGCTCGCGCGCTCCGGCCTCCTGCAAGTTGTACAGCAGTGTGCTGACCGCGTACGGGTCGTCGAGGGGGGCGTGGGCGGCAGCGCGGGTGGCTAAGGCAGCAGCCTGCTCATGCGCTCCGGTTCTCCGCAGGGTGGTCAGCATTCTGTTCACCACGACCAGCATGGCGAGGGGGACGTGGGCGGCGCGGGTGGCCAAGGCGGCGAACTGCTCGCGCGCTTGGGCCTTCCGCAAGTTGCGCAGCAGTGTGCTGACCTCGCGTGGGTCGTCGAGGGGGACGTGGGCGGCAGCGCGGGTGGCCAAGGCAGCAGCCTGCTCGCGCGCTCCGGCCTCCCACAAGCTGACTAGCAGCTCGTTCACCCCGACCGGGTCGTCGAGGGGGACGTGGGCGGCAGCGCGGGTGGCCAAGGCAGCAGCCTGCTCGCGCGCTCCGGCCACCTGCAAGCTGCCCAGCAGCCAGCTCACCGCGACCGGGTCGTCGAGGGGGACGTGGGCGGCAGCGCGGGTGGCCAAGGCGGCGACCTGCTCATGCGCTCCGGCCTTCCACAAGTTGTACAGCAGCTCGTTCACCGCGACCGGGTCGTCGAGGGGGACGTGGGCGGCAGCGCGGGTGGCCAAGGCAGCAGCCTGCTCGCGCGCTCCGGCCTTCCGCAAGCTGCGCAGCAGTGTACTGACCTCGCGTGGGTCGTCGAGGGGGACGTGGGCGGCAGCTCGGGTGGCCAAAGCAGCAGCCTGCTCGCGCGCTCCGGCCTCCCACAAGCTGACCAGCAGCTCGCCCACTGCGGGCGGGTCGTCGAGGGGGACGTGGGCGGCAGCGCGGGTGGCCAAGGCAGCAGCCTGCTCATGCGCTCCGGCCTTCCACAAGTTGTACAGCAGCTCGTTCACCGCGACCGGGTCGTCGAGGGGGACGTGGGCGGCAGCGCGGGTGGCCAAGGCAGCAGCCTGCTCATGCGCTCCGGTTCTCCGCAGGGTGGTCAGCATTCTGTTCACCACGACCAGCATGGCGAGGGGGACGTGGGCGGCGCGGGTGGCCAAGGCGGCGAACTGCTCATGCGCTCCGGCCTTCCGCAAGCTGCCCAGCAGCTGGCCCACTGCGGGCGGGTCGTCGAGAAGGGCGTGGGCGGCGGCGCGGGTGGCCAAGGCGGCAGCCTGCTCGTGCGCTCCGGCTTCCTGCAAGTTGTACAGCAGTGTGCTGACCTCGCGTGGGCTATTGAGGGGGGCGTGGGCGGCGGTACGGGTGGCCAAGGCGGCGACCTGCTCGTGCGCTCCGGCCTTCCGCAAGTTGCGCAGTAGCGTGCTGACCTCGCGTGGGTCGTCGAGGGGGACGTGGGCGGCGGCACGGGTGGCTAAGGCGGCGACCTGCTCGCGCGCTCCGGCCTCCTGCAAGCTGTACAGCAGTGTGCTGACCGCGTACGGGTCGTCGAGGGGGGCGTGGGCGGCAGCGCGGGTGGCCAAGGCAGCAGCCTGCTCATGCGCTCCGGCCTTCCACAAGTTGTACAGCAGCTCGTTCACCGCGCGCGGGTCGTCGAGGGGGACGTGGGCGGCAGCGCGGGTGGCCAAGGCAGCAGCCTGCTCGCGCGCTCCGGCCACTTGCAAGCTGACCAGCAGCTCGTTCACCGCGCGCGGGTCGTCGAGGGGGACGTGGGCGGCAGCGCGGGTGGCCAAGGCAGCAGCCTGCTCGCGCGCTCCGGCCACTTG
>NZ_JACDUR010000013.1:0-26415 GCF_013761175.1 Nonomuraea soli | reverse complement strand
TGCAAGCTGACCAGCAGCTCGTTCACCGCGTACGGGTCGTCGAGGGGGACGTGGGCGGCAGCGCGGGTGGCCAAGGCGGCGACCTGCTCGTGCGCTCCGGTCTCCTGCAAGTTGTACAGCAGTGTGCTGACCTCGCGCGAGCTGTTGAGGGGGGCGTGAGTGGCAGCCCAGTGGGCGGAGTGATGGCTGCTGGGGCTCACATCGTGCATAAGGCGGACGAGAGCGTTGGCGGCGACACAGTCGCCATGGCTGGTGCCATGCTTGAACAGCAGCGCGGCGTCGCGGAGGAGCCCGCGCTTTTTGGCGGCGTCCCCAAGAGTGGCTAGGTCGCCGGGGTCAGCGAAGGCGGCCATTGCATGCCAGAAATCGGGGCGCGGGATCTCCTCATGGCGGAGGCGGCGGCTGTACTGGTCGAGGTAGTCGGTGAGTCGGTACAGCGACTCACCCGAGCTTTCAGCGGCGAGACGCGTGCGGCCGACATCGCCCTGGCGAGGGCGCCGGACTCGGGTGACTGGCCCCCGGGCGCCTTTACAAGGCTTAGAGGCATAGGCCAGGGCCTGCTCCAGCCAATCGTCTCGCAGATCATCCCACTGGGCATCGGTCAGATACGCCTGGGCCGCGTGCTCCAGCAGCGACAGGGGTAAAGCGTTGCGGTGCCCAAGTCGGCGGGCGTCCATCGCCGCCAAGATGATGGCCTTGGCCGCGGGCGGCGCCGCAGTGAACCGTCTAATCAGCTCCGGTCCCCCGGCCAGGTACTGGGTGATCTGATTATCGTCAGCGTGCTCAAGGGCCACAGCGAGACGCGGATCGCCCGCAGCTGCGCGCTGGAGAGCGGTCAGATCGACGCCGGTGAACGCTTCGGGCACCTCGATTAGCGTGTCGTCCAGCAGTTGTGCGACCTGTGATCCGTGGTGCCGGGTCAGCGTCTCGTGATGGGTGCGCCAGAGCGTACCCAAGACCAGCACCGGAGCGCGGGCCGGATCGTCCAGCATGGCGCGTAGTTTGGTCGCGACCGTCTCCCCTGCGCTTCCGCTGCCGCCGAGGTAATCCTGGGTTTCATTCAGCCACACGACGGTGAACGGCGTGATGCGGTCCAGGGCGTCGACCGCTGCTTGGGGGCGGGTGGGGTCGAGGGGGTGCCACATGCGCCATCCGCCCGCTTGGCGAAGTTGATGCAGGGCCTCCCAGCAGGCCCGGGTCTTGCCCGCGGACGAGCCGGCCACCAGGACCCGCATTGCGCTTCTTCCGTCGAGTGCTCCCTGGACTGCGGCGGCGAGTTGCTCATCGTGTGCCCGGCGCACGTAGGTCGGCAATTCGGCCAGGGTGCCGTGGTGGTCTACCGTGATCGGCCGATGTACCTCCAAGACGAAGGGGTCACTCACCTCCTCCAGCGGGGTGCCCAGCGGGGTGGCCATCGTGGCCTGAACCCACAACGCGCGGATTCTGTCGGCGACATCGTGCGCGTCCCAGCGTGCCAGCCGGGCCAACACCGTTGCGACCATCACCGTGTCGGGCATCGACCGTGGCACCATCGCCTCCGAGATGATCCGACGGATCGAATCACGGCCCGGCCACCCGGTCACCGCCTCGGTACCCTCGTGCTCCGCAGCAGCGTGAATCTCATCCAAGGATGGGCACCCGGACTCGACATACAGCCGATAGATCAGGTCCTTGAGATCCCGCAACGGTCCAGGCGGCATCCGCGCTCGCTCGATCCGGCGCGGCCGCCGCACCGGGCCTTTCCTCTCATCGCCACTCATCGCCGCCATCATCCCTTACCACCACGCGAGTGCAGGCAGAAGCATCGAACAACACCCCTTCCCTTCGCACTCATCGCATTTCGGAACGGCGCTTCTTGTCGATGTTTTTCTCAAGACAGCAGGCCGGCACATCAGCCCGCCGACGACGAGGGAGAAGAGCTATGACCCCCACCCCCGAGCCGAACCGATCCGAGCGGCTTCAGCTCATCGCTGCAGCTGTGCGCGGAGTCCTGGCCGGAGCCGTACACGCGGTGCTGTCCTGGGTGTTCAACCACTACATCCACTAGTCCCGCAAGCAGGCTCGGACCCGGTACGAGGATCACGTACCGGGTCCGAATCTTGAAAGAATCGCCGCCAACGTGGGCGAGACTCGGGAGCATCCTCAGCGAGGCGCTCAACTCAGAAAGCCAGCTCGGCTGCCCACGCTCAAGCTTGTCAGGTTCTTCATCTTCTGCTGCGGAGGAAGCGAAGAGGGCGAGACTAATCGGACGGCTGGCGTCATCCCTGCATGGTCGTACTGTCGTGCCCGCTAACGTCAGGCACCTGCCCGTGACGTACGACGGAACACCGGAGATTGGCCATCATCCGATGCTGTTCGCGCGGAATGTCAGTCACAAGATTCACAATGGTTTCAGGGCGTCCGTCTGTTCACACCGCGAGGAAGTCGTATGACGCAGACTGTCCCTGCCCACCCGGAGACCGAGCCGCCCCGCCCAGGCAGAGGGCTGCTACGGCGGCTACGCCGCGCCGTCGACACCGCCCTGCACCGCGCCGGAATCACGGTCAACCGGCGCACCCAGCAGGCCCGCCAAGCTCAGCGGCAGGGGCCTCAGGCCGAATTCCGCCTGGCACTGGAGTTGACCGCCGAGTTTCAACTGGCGCGGCCGTACCTGCGGGCCCCGTTCCAGCAGGGGTTTTGGCAGCGCATCACCCCGGAACGGCTGGGGGCCTCGTGGGAGGCGGCGGCCAGCTGGGCCGGGCTGGGCGATCCCATGGCGCACAGCGTCCTGGAGCACCTGCGCGAGCAGACCGCGCGCCGCTACGGCATCACCGTCGACCCGAACCTGACCGGCCGGGAAGTCACCGCCCTGCTGGCCCGCGTGCTCCGTACGGCCAACCTGACCCGCGCCGAGGCCGACCCCGGCACGGTCAGCCTCGCGATCTACGACACCGAACGCGGCACGATCATCGCCCACCATGAGCACGTCGTCCTGCCGCCCGGCATCCCCGCCGAGCAAGTCGCTGCCGAGCATCTGCTGCAGCAGACCGCCGCGCTGGCCCAGATCGACGGCCAGAGCCCGCAGACGACGCGCACCCGGCGCTACGCCGTCCACGTGCTCCGCGACGGCGACCACCTCTCCAGGCCCGCCGTCCTGACCGTCGACCAGGGCGAAAGCCATCCATGCCAGCATCGTGCCGGGGCGCCGCCGCGTGCTCGCCGGCGCCCCGGCACGCGCGCCGGAACTGCAGCAGGCCCTGCTGGCCGAGCAGCATCGTCTGCAGTTACGCCTCACCGAACACCACGAGCGGGCCGACTACCACGCCGCGACGTTGCCCGAGCTCGCCGCCGAGCAGAGCGGCTTGGCCGCGGTCGTCGAGCGGGACCTGGCGCACGTCCAGCTCCGCCTGCACGCTGTCGAGGCGGAGCAACGAGGTGAGGACCCCACCCGGGTCTTCCAGCAGGCGCTGCTGCGTGAGCGCCTGGACGCGCAGTGGTGGTCGAGCGCCACCGCCGAGGAAGTGGCGGCCGCCTGGCGGTATGTGACCGGGTGGAGCCAGGGCGAGGCCAAGGACAGCATGTTGACCACGCTGGCCACCGAGATCCATGGCCAGTGGTCCGTGGTGGTCATGTTCGACATGGCCGACTCCGACGTACGCGACCTGGTCGACGGGCCGATCCGCGAACGAGACGATCGCCAGCTGGCCGAGGCCCGAGCTCGCGTTCGACTCCCGACGCAGCCAGCAGCACCGGCACCCGACGCCAACCGCCCGGAACCGCAGGCCGCGGCGCCCACGCCGCCCACGGTCACCGAACCCACGGTCACCGAACCCACGGTCACCGAACCCACGGTCACCGAACCGTCCGACCAGGCAGCGCCACTGCGACCGCTCCCCGATACCTATCCAGGGCTGTCGACGCCCCAGGCCGCCCCGGTCGATCCCCCTTCGACGAAGCCGGACGCTCCCAGCGAACCCGACGACGGCACCGTGCATTCCAGCACGCCGAGGGAGGAGTCCACGACCGGACTCGACGACGAGCCCGACACCGAGCCCTCCACCAGCCGGGCCTCCCCCCGATCTGAGCCCGGCACCCTGTTCGACCTGGATGACATCGTCACCGAGCCCGCGCCGACGACACGGGCGCGTCGAACACCAGGCGCCCCGATCAGACAGCCCGACCGTCATGAAGTTCGTGAGCAGCCCACGGATACCGAGCGATCCGTACCGCCAGAGCCTGCGGCCACACCCGAGCCCGTGCCCGAGGTGAGGCCCACCTCGAATGGCCCGAGGGCAACGCCCGAAGCGAAGACGGATCGTAGGCTGACAGCGCCCCCCGGCGAGCTCCCGTCTGCCGATCCCCACCCACAGTCCGCCACCACGCCGGCCACCGCCCCAGCCCCGGCGTCGGGCCCGGCGATGGAGGCCGGGTCCAGCGAGCCGAATCCGGCGCCAGCCCGTACGGCAAGCACAGCTGGTACGGCAGCGCCACCGACCCCCACCACTTCCACAGCCCCTTCCACCAAGGAGAACCACGATGAACCGCTACGGCAGGATGGCTCAGCAGAGGTGGAGCGAGCACCAGCCCGAGGAACTCGCCCAACTGGCGAACCCGGCGAGCTACTTCACCGCGCTGGGCGAGGAGATGGCGACCCAGATCGACATGATGGCCGAGCAGATGGCCGGCGAGGACCCGCCGCAGGAGAGCTACCTCGAGAAGGTGGGACGGCTGCAGGCGGCACGGATGCGGGCCGAGGAACTGGTGCTCAGCGAGATGCTGCCGACGATCGAGGAACCGACCCTGGATTCGAGCCAGGAGTCGAGCCAGGAGTCGGACCAGGAGATGACGGCCAGCCAGAGACCGTGGACGCCGCTCGTGGTGACCGCGGACCATCCGAGCTTCCCGGAGATTCACGAGAACTACCAGAACCTCAACCAGCCCCAGTAGAGCCCGCGCCCCGGTTCCGGCCCGCCGGCCAGAGCGACCTGGCGCCATCGGGGGCGATGGCCAAGGCACGCGCCAACATCGCCGCGCTGAAGACGCTGCGGCAGATCCAGGCCGAGGACCGGCCCGCCACCCCTGACGAGCAGGCGGTCCTGGCCAAGTGGTCCGGCTGGGGATCGATCCCCAACGTGTTCGACGTCGACAACGACGAATGGGCCTGGGCCCGTGCCGAGCTGGCCGACCTGCTGTCGCAGCGGGAGTTACGGGCCGCGGCCCGCAACGTCCTCAACGCCCACTACACCGACGCCGCCCTGGTCCGGCAGGTGTGGCAGGCCGTCACCGACCTCGGCTTCACCCAGGGGCGCGTGCTGGAGCCCGGCTGCGGCTGCGGCAACTTCCTCGGGGCGGCCCCCGAGGGCGCCGACCTGGTCGGCGTGGAACTCGAACCCACGACCGCCCAGATCGCCGCCTTGCTGTATCCGGACGCGCGCATCCTGAACGAGTCCTTCGCCGACACCCGGGTCGCCGACGGCACCTTCGACCTGACCATCGGCAACGTGCCGTTCGGCGTGTTCTCCCTGACCGACCGCCGGCACAACCCGCACGGCCACAGCATCCACAACCACTTCATCCTCAAAGGCCTGCACCTGACCCGCCCCGGTGGGCTGCTGGCCGTCATCACCTCCCGCTGGACGCTGGATTCGGCCACCAACGTGCCGATGCGCGAAGAGATGGTTGCCCTGGCCGACCTGGTCGGCGCGGTCCGCCTGCCCAAGGGAGCCCACAAGAAGGCCGCTGGCACCACGGTGGTCACCGACGTGCTCATCTTCCGCCGCCGCGAAGAGGGCCGCGCACCCGTCGAGCCTGACTGGCTGACCACCTCCAGCATCGAGGTCGTCGGCGAGCACTACATGGTCCAGGTCACCGTCAACGACTACTTCGTCCGCCACCCCAACAACGTCCTGGGCCAGATCGTCGCCCACAACACCGCCTACGGCACCAGCGACCTGACCGTGATCGGCGACGCAGACGCCGCGCCGGCGCTCGGCCGGGCGCTGGAGCGCATCACCAGCCGCGCCGCCGAGCAGGGCCTGGTCCTCACCGCGGCGCCGGACGCCGCGCAGCGCGCCGCGCCCATCGAGTTCGTCTCCGCTGTCCAAGGCCGCCCTGACGGGTTCATCGAGGCGCTGCCGGACAAGACCTTCCGACAGATCACCTCCGGCCAATACGAGGCGTACCCCCCGCCAAGAGCCAAGCGGTCGAGCTGCGCGCTCTCCTGCAGCTGCGCGATGTTGCCGTCGCGTTGCTGGAGGAGGAAGCGGCCTTCGTCGAGGACACCGACCGGATGTCGGTGCTGCGCGCCGACCTCAACCGGCTCTACGACGCCTACCACGCCCGCTACGGCCCGCTCAATCGCTTCACCAGCCGCCCTTCCGGCCGCACCGACCCGGAAACGGGCGAGCCCAAGATGTCGCGCATCCGCCCCCCGCAGGGCGGCTTCCGGCTCGACCCGTACACGCCGGTGGTGTACGCGCTGGAGCAGTTCGACTCCGCCCAGCAGATCGCCACCAAAGCGACGATCTTCCACCAGCGGGTCGTCGCCCCCCGCACCCCGCCCACCAGCGCCGCCTCCCCCGCCGACGCGCTGGCGATCTGCCTGGACCAGCACGCCGAAGTGGTGCTCCCCGAGATCGCCCGCCTGCTCGGCTGCCCCGACGATCAGGCCCGCGAGCAACTCGGGACGCTGGTCTACGACGATCCAGCCAGCGGCCGGCTCGTGGCGGCCGCCGAATACCTGTCCGGCCAAGTCCGCGAAAAGCTCGAGCGCGCCGAGGCGGCCTCGGCCGACGACCCGGCCTTCGAGATCAACGTTCAGGCTCTGCGGGGGTGATCCCGGACGACCTGACCCCCGAGGGGATCAACGCACGCTTCGGCGCATCCTGGATTCCGGTGGAGATCGTCCAGCAGTTCCTGCGCGAGACCCTCGATGACGCCGAACTCAAGGTCGAGCACCACGGCGGCGGCTTCTGGGCGGTCAAGGGCAGCCGACACAGTGTGCTGGCCACCTCCACCTGGGCACCGACCGCTACCCGGCACCCGACCTGGCTCAAACGATCCTGGAACAGCGCATCCCGCAGGTGTTCGACAACATCGGCACCACGCGTGAGCCGCAATACGTGGTGAACCCGGACGCCACGGCCGCCGCCCAGGAAAAAGGCGAAGAGCTGGGCGAGCGCTTCAGCGAGTGGGTCTGGGAGGACCCAGACCGAACCCGTGAGCTCGTCAAGCGGTACAACTGGCTGTTCAACGGCCTGGTCCTGCGCAACTACAACGGCGTGCGCCCCACCTTCCCGGGCATGGCGAGCTGGTTCGTCGAAAAGATCCGCCCCCACCAGTCGGCCGCGGTGGCACGCATCATCAACGAGCCAGCCGTCCTGCTCGGGCACGAGGTCGGCGCGGGCAAGACCGCCGAAATGGTCGCCGGAATCATGGAACTACGCCGGCTCGGCATGGCCAACAAACCGGCCATGATCGTCCCCAACCACATGCTGGAGCAGGTCCAGCGCGAGTTCCTGCAGATCTACCCGAAAGCCAACGTGCTGGTGGCCACCAAAGAGGACCTGGCCGCCGCCAAGCGCCGCGCCTTCGTCTCCCGCTGCGCGACCGGCGACTGGGACGCGGTGATCATCGCGCACTCCAGCTTCGAGCGCATCCCCATGTCCAAGGAGGCGATCGAGGCCTACATGACCCGCGAGCTGGCCGAGCTCGACGAGCAGATCGAGCGGGCCCGCACGTCGGAGCGCGAGTCCGGAGGCAAGTCGATGACGGTGCGCCGGATGGAGAACGCCCGCGTACGGGCCGAGGAGAGGATCAAGCGCAAGCTCGCCACCGTCAAGGACCCCGGCATCACCTTCGAGGCCACCGGCATCGACTACCTGTTCGTCGACGAAGCCCATCTGTTCAAGAACCTGCGCACCCCCTCCATCCTGCCCGGCGCAGCCATCGAAGGCTCCAACAGGGCCAGCGACCTGGACATGAAGATCGGGTACCTGCGCGAGCGTAACGGCACCCGGGTCGCCACCTTCACCACGGCCACCCCGATCGCCAACTCGGTCACCGAGGCTTACGTGATGCAGAAGTACCTTCGGCCAGACATTCTGGAGAAGGCACACGTGCGCTCCTTCGACAACTGGGCCTCCACCTTCGGTAAAGTCAAGATCGAGATCGAGTTCTCCCCCGATGGGTCCGGGTTTCGGCCCAAGGCTCGCTTCGGCTTCGTGAACGTGCAGGAACTGCTGCGCATGTGGCACGTCTCGGCCGACATCAAGACCGCCGAAGACCTCAACCTGCCCACCCCTGCTCTGGCCGAACGGTCCGATGGACAGCGAGCCCCGGAGAACATCGTCATCCCGCCGTCACCCGCGCTGCTGGACTACGTGGCCGACCTCGGCCGCCGGGCCGAACGCATCCGTACCACCCGGGTCGACCCGAGCATCGACAACATGCTGAAGATCAGCAGCGAGGGCCGTGCCGCAGCGCTCGACATGCGGCTGGTCGCCCCCGGCACGGTGCCCGACTATGCGACCAAGGTCGATGCCGCGGCCGACCACATCTTCGCCATCTGGCAGCAGCACCGCGACACGACCTACCCCGGCCCCGATGGCCTGCCGCATCCCAGGCCCGGCGCGCTCCAGCTGGTATTCCTCGACCTGAGCACGCCCAAGCCCAAGACAACGTTCAAGCCCGTCCTGGAGTGGACCGCCGTCACCGACCTGCAGATCGGCGACACTGTGCACGACGACATGGGCGTTCGCGCCCAGATCACCGACATCGTTGCGCTCGGCTCCGACGGATGGGTCTCGATCAAGGTCACCAGGAATCGCAACCCCTTAGTGGTCTTCTATGACGATCGGGTCGCCAAGGTCGTCGGCATGGAGGAGGTGCCGGCCAAGTGGTCGGCCTACGACGAGCTGAAGGCCCAGCTGATCGCCCGCGGCATGCCGGAAGAGAAGATCCGCTACATCCACGATGCCCGCAACGACCGGGAGAAGGGCGAACTGTTCGCCGCTTGCCGCAGCGGCGAGATCGCCGTGCTGATGGGCAGCACCGAGCGGATGGGTGTGGGCACCAACGTGCAGGCCCGTGCCGTCGCCCTGCACCACATCGACTGCCCGTGGCGACCGGCCGACCTGCAGCAGCGCGACGGCCGCATCCTGCGGCAAGGCAACCTCAACCCCGAGGTGCGCATCCTGCGCTACGTGACCGAACGCAGCTTCGATGGCTTCATGTGGCAGGGCATCGAACGTAAGTCCCGCTTCATCACCATGGTCATGCGCGGCAAGCTCGACGTCCGCGAGATGGAAGACGTCGGCGAGCAGACGCTCAGCGCCAACGAAGTCAAGGCGGTGGCCACAGGAAACCCGCTGCTGCTGGACCTGGCCGAAGCCGCCGCTACCCGCCTGGAGCGCAAGTTTTGAGCCCACCAGCGCAATCAGGACCAGCTCGCCCGCACGATCACCTACACCGAGCGGGAGATCGACGACCACCGGCGCGAGATCGCGCAGATCGAGACCGCCATGGCCACACGCCGCGACACCCGAGGCGACGCCTTCGGCATGGATCTGGCCGGGGTCAAGCACACCAAACGGCCCACTGCCAGCACCCGCCTGGCCAAGCTCATCACCGAGCAGATACAGACCGTCGCCCGCGGGCAGGCGCCTCGCCAGAGCGCCACCGTAGGCGAGCTGGGCGGCTTCGCCGTGACCACGAGAGCGTATCGATCCTTCGACAAGATCAATGTCGAGATGGCCCTGGCGGGTGTCCCCCGCAGCGCCATCGTCATGTCCCAGGCGCAGTTCGAGGCCGCCACCGAGGGAGGCGGCCTCATTCAACGCCTGGAGAACCGGCTCGGCAGCCTGGAACGGCTGAAGAGCCAAAGCGAAACGGACATCGTCAAGCTGGAAGGCGAGATCGAGAAGGCCCGCGGCGGCCAGGGCGGCACGTTCGAGAACATGGACGCCCTGCTCGCGGCGCGCGAGCGAGTGTCAACTCTCAAAGCCCAGGTCAACGCGCTGGCGGCGCATCCGAATTTCGACGCCGAGCAGATCATTCAGGCGCTGGACGGCGTCGCCGGCGCGACCTCCTTCGTCAAGGAGGCAGGCAAGGTGACCTTTACCTTGCCGAACGGACGCACCGGGGTCGTCGTCCCAGGAGGGCAAGAGCGCGCCTACACCGTCCAGGTCTACGAGCAGAACAGAGCGAGCGGCACCCAATGCCCGGCTGCAACCCCCGAACTTCCCGCCACTCTGCGCACCCTGGCAGGCGAACACGCTCTTGTCCCCGACGTGCTGTTGCAGGAGGTACGGCAGCGTGCCGTCCCCATCGACATCGACGTCGCCGACGAGGCCGCCCCCACCGCCGAACCGGAACCTGCGCCGCCACCATCACAAGCGCCGCCCCTCGCGCCGTCACCCACCCCGTCACCCACCGCGCCGGCGCCCCCGTCGACCACGCCGCCGACGGCCGTGTCGACGCCCGGGAATCCGGCCCGGCTCAGCGTGACCACCAGGACGCCGCCCTGGTCGCGCAGGCAATGGAGGGCATGAAGCGTTCAGGCACCCTGCTGGAGCTTAGCCGTACCCCGTTCGGGGTGGGCCTGCTCGACGACGCAACGCTGACCATCCGCCGCGCCCAACTCGCCCAGGCCGCCACCGAGGCCGCCGCCCGCCTGCGGACCGGGGATCGAAGCAGCCCCACCGACCACCCCGTCGACCGCCGCCGCGATCCCACCGGCCGCCCGGCCGACGACCCGCGCAGCACCTACGAGAAGATCCGTCAGGAGCTGGCCGCCGCCCATGACGAGCTTGGGCGCCGCGCTGGCCTACCGGCAGAGGCCCAGGCGGTCGAGACCGCAGCCCGCGCCGAGCACGCCGAGCACGAGCGCCAGCGCATCGAAAGCGAGGTCGCGGGCCAGCCCGAGCTCATCCAGCCGCGGCGCGACCTTGGAGAGCCGTCCCGCATGCCAGCCGCCCATGACCACGGCCGCGACCTGGAGAGCGGACGGTGACCCGCCAACGGGCTGTAGCGCGATTGCCGTCGCCGACCTACTAATGAAGGGGTGGACCACCTCTACTGGACCTTGGATCGATCGCAGGCGGCGCCTGGTTCGAGGTAGAACTGCGAGGGTCGACCGCCCGCGTGTGTCTCATGGCCGACGACGACTACCAGGCCTACCTCGACGGCGACGCCTACGAGTATCACGGCGGCTTCTACGACGTCAGCCCCGTGTCCCTGGAGGTGCCGTACGACGACTACTGGTATCTCGTCGTCAACAGCAACGATCGGAAGATCAAGGTCCAGGTCACCCAGCTCTTCGACTGATAGGCGAGCTCAACACGATCATCACGTCTGGCGCCGGCCCTCTCTCGCGTCCGCCAAGCGCTCAGCCTCGCGGGCCCATGTTCAACTGGGTTCGGAGCTGAGTTCGGTTGCAAGCTCGTCCAGCAGGTCGGCGATCACGGTCGGGGTGTCGTCCCGGATCAGGGTCACTTTCCCCAGGTCCCGGATGCGCGGCGACAGAACCTTGCCGACCAGGTCGAACAGCGCGAAGTTGATGTCGTGGTTGGCGACAGCCACGAGCACCGCCAGACCTGCGGCGGTTCCCACCTGCAGCGCGGTGGAGGCCACCCCGGAGGCCAGGCCCTGTTCGTCCGCCGGGACGCCGGTGCCGGCGGCGACCCACATGGCCTCGTAGGTGATGCCCATGCCCAGACCGATGACAATGACCCGGCAGGACGGTGAGGATGGATCCGTCCGCCTGCATGCCGGGGGCCAGGAGCGCGCCGCCCATGGCGTTGGCGACGATGCCGGTGATCAGCGTGCTCCGGGTGCCGAGGCGGTCGATCAGCCGCTCGCTGAGGAAGTTGCCGACCGTGATCGACAGGGTCGGGCCGGGGAACGCCACCCCGGTCTCCAGGGTGCTGAACTCGAGGACGTTCTGGAAGTACAGGGTCAGGAAGTACGGCACGGCCTGCATCGTCAGCCCGAAGAGTGGGATGATCACGACCGCTCCGCTGAGCGCGCGGTTGCGGAACAGCCGAAGCGGCATCAGCGGCGTCTTCCCACGGGCCTGGACGAGCAGGAACGTCGCCAGCAGGATCGCGGCGAGGACGGCCGAGACGATCACCTCAGCCAGTGCCCAGCCAGGCTGGTGCCGGAAGGAGCCGTCTTCAGCGATCGCCGAGGTCTACACCGCCACTCTGGTGATGCAAGCTGCCGCCGTGGCATATGTTGCGAATTCGGGCCATACCGTGATCCTTGTGCTGATCTTCCCGGAGAAGATCGGGTCGCGTCCGGCGTCGTCCCTCAGTGACGCGAGCGCCTTCGACGACCACCCCGGCCGCGTCCTGCGTTCCGCTCGGTCCCTCGGCCGGGATGCCGAGCCTGCCCCGGTAGGGGTGCGATCGCCTGGCGTGCTCCTCCCACAGGAGCAAGGAGGCCCAGGCCAAAGGCAGGTCAGGGCGATAGTAATACGTGACCCCCGGTGAGCGTTCGTTGCGGTGCGCGAGGAGCAGCTCCCAGTACGCCTCCGCCGCGTCCTTCAGCACCGATGTGGGGCGCTGGCGTCGCTCCGTCTTGGTGCCGAAGGTCCGCTCGAAGGTGACCCGCTCGCGAGACAGGTTGATCAGGTAGGCGCCGAACGGGAACTCCCCTCCGGGCGACCGGCCGGACAGGGTGTCGTCGATAGCCGCGAGCACGTCGAGAGCATCCTCGAAGCCGGACATCTCGAAGGTCAGGAGCACGCCCAGGGAGGTGTCGACGACCTCGTCATCGCTCACCTCGTAGTCGATGCCTGCGCCGGTCAGCACGAAACGCATGTGCCTCATCCTACGGAGCACCCGCGCCGGACCCTGAGGCCGTCGAGCGGGGGCGCTGGATCAGAGCGCGCCGCGAAAGGAGCGCCGGTAGGTGTCGGGCGTGACCCCGACCACGCGCTTGAACTGCCGCCGCAGCGTCGTGGCCGTGCCCATCCCGGTGGAGCGCGCCACCGACTCGACGCTCTCCCCGGTGCTCTCCAGCAGTTCCTGCGCCCGGCGCACCCGCTGAGCCAGCAGCCACTGCAACGGCGCCTGCCCCGACACCGACCGGAACTGCCGGCCCAGATGCCGCGGGCTCATGTTCGCCCTGCGCGCCAGGTCGGCCACAGTCAACGGCCGCTCCAGCCGCCCCAGCGCCCACGCCATCAGCTCGGCCAGCACGTGCTCGCCCTCGACCTGCACCGGCGCCGCGACGAACTGCGCCTGCCCTCCCGGCCGGTGCGGCGGCATGACCAGGCGCCGCGCCACCGAGTTGGCCAACGCCGACGTACTACTTGCCAGCAAACTGGCCGCCCGCCTGGAGGCGCGGCCGCCGGTCTGCATCACTCGCCGATCGGCTCGTGACCGAGAAGATCCGCGAACCGCTCGGGCGTCTGCGGGGCAGCGTCGCGGCCCACAACATGCCAGAGGCCGCGGGTTGCTTCCTCACCGTGGTTGACATACAGGTGCGGCCTGGACGATTCAAAGCAGAAGGAGTCGCCTGCCCGCAAGTGATACCGGTCGAATTCCAGGACGAGGGTCAGTGATCCGGTCAGCAGATATCCGTACTCGAAGCCGCTGTGCCGCATCAGCGTCCCGTCGGCCGAGCTCGCGGCTCCGGGAGGATAGATCACGAGCAGGCTGTCGACGAGGCCGTCCTCGATCGAGGCCAGACGTTCCCAGCGGACGCCGCTGTCCATGACCAGCGCCGGGGTGTCGTCGGCCCGCTGGAGGACGAAGTCCGGACGGCGCAGGCTTCCCGCAGCCTGCTCCGTTCCGCGCACGCCCGGCGGAGGTGGTCCGCCGAGGCCGAGCAGGTCGTCCAAGGAGACTCGCAGGCGGCTGACCAGGGCGTACAAGGTGCTCACCGACGGCTGGGACTTCCCGTTCTCCACCTGGGAGAGCAGGCTGGCCGAGATGCCGATATCGGCGGCCAGTGCGCGCAGGCTGATGCCCTGTGCCGTCCTGGCCTCGCGCAGTGCCCGGCCGAGGTGTTCGTGCACCTGCTGCCTCTCGCTCTCCTCGACCGCCCGGCGGTCCGCTGGCATGGAACACCTCATTGTTTCACAGGAACGAACATCTCTCAGGCCTGGCGGGGTGATGATCAGCACGCATTCTGCGGATCCGTCGTTGACATCACCCTACTGCGTGTCTAGTTTGACCGCACGTGTTCAGTGAGAGTGAACACCGTGGAGTGTGGAGTCGGGATGGCGCGAACAATGCGGGCAGCGATGTACCACGGAGCGAGGGACGTCCGGGTCGAGGAGGCGCCGGTCCCCGTCCCGGGCGACGGGGAGGTCCTGATCGCGGTGCGTCGCAGCGGGATCTGCGGCACCGACGCCGGCGAGTGGGCCACGGGGCCGGTCATGATTCCGCTGACCGAACCCCATCGGGGCAGCGGTCACGTGGGGTCGGTGATCCTCGGGCACGAGATGTGGGCGAGGTCGTGGAGACCCGCAGCGCCCCCGGGATCGGCGTCGGACAGCTGGTCGCCGCAGGGGCCGGCGTGTGGTGCGGTGCCTGCGACCGCTGCGGGCAGGGTCGCACGAACCTGTGCCGTCGCTACTACACGCTCGGCCTCAACGCCCATGGCGGGCTCGCGGAGTTCGTCGCCGCGCCCGCCCGGATGCTGCGCCCGGTGCCGGAGGGGCTGTCAGCGGACGGAGCGGCCATGGCGCAGCCGCTGGCGGTGGGCCTGCACGCGGCCCGGCAGGCTGGGGTGCGCGACGGCGACCGGGTCGTGCTGATCGGCGCCGGAGCGATCGGGACCTTCGTCCTGGCGGCGCTCACCCACCTGCACGCCGCGGAGGTGACGGTCATCGACGTTCCGGGCCCGAAACTGGCCCGCGCGGCGGAGCTCGGCGCCACGCGGACGCTCTCGGCGCTCGACGACCCCGGCGAGGCGGTCCTGGAGGCGACTCACGGTCTGGGCGCGGACGTCGTCATCGAGGCGAGTGGCGCCGCGGGGCAGTTCGAGAAGGCTCTGGACATGGTGACCGCGGGCGGCCGGGTCCTGGCCGTCGGCCTGCCCAAGGAGAGGCCGAGGGTGGACCTGGTCGCGCTGACCCTGCGGGAGATCACCGTCGCGTCGACGGTCGCGCACGTCTGCGATCGGGATCTGACCCCGGCGCTGGAGATCCTCGCCGCCGGGCCGCTGGGCGACCTGCTGCTCGACAGCGTGATCGCCCTTGAGGACCTGGTGGCCTCGGGGCTGGCGCGGCTGGCCGACGGCACCGTCACCGGCAAGGTCCTCGTCGATCCGGCCCTGCGGCCGGGCACCGGGATCCGCTGATCACAAACCCGCAGGACGTTCCCCTCCCGCGTACGGCAGGCGGCGCGGCAAGCCACTCAGAAAGGTAGGCGTGATGTTCGAGTACTTTCCCGGTAACTATGTCTGGAACCTGTCGGTCAATCTGGCGTTGAGCACGGGAGCCGCGATCGGTGAGGTCGACGAGGCGTGCCGGCCGCTGCGGACCGGCGAACCGTCCGACGTCACGCCGGAGCGGTTCTTCGAGACCTGGACCGCTTTGGCCGCCCGCCTGTCGGCTCTTGCCCGGAGCGACGCCGCCGCGGGGCGGCGCCTGTCCGCAGCCGCCCGCTACCGACGCGCGTCGGTGTACTTCCTGACCGCCGAGCGCATGCAGCACCACGGGTACGGTCCCCGCGCCGACGCCTACGCCTCGGGGCTGGACTGCTTCCGCCAGGCGATCACGCTGGGCGAGGAGAACTGCGAGTTCGTCGAGGTCCCCTACAGCGACGAACACGGCGACCGCTCGCTTCCCGGCCTGCTGGTCAGGGCGCGCACGAGCGGTGAGGACCGCAACCCGTACGTGGTGCTGTTCAACGGGCTAGACTCGACCAAGGAGATGGTCTACGGGACCGGTCTCGCCCAGGAACTCGCCCGGCGCGGCGTCTCGTCGCTGATCATCGACCAGCCGGGATCCGGCGAGGCGCTGCGGCTGCGGGGCATGACCGGGTACGCGGAGAGCGAGCGGTACGGCTCGGCCTGCGTGGACTACCTGGAGAGCCGCACCGACTGCGATCCGGCGCGCATCGGCGTGGCGGCTTGGTCGCTCGGCGGCTACTACGCGCCGCGAGCGGCGGCCTTCGAGCCGCGCTTCAGCCTGTGCGTGGCCTGGGGCGCCATCTACGACTGGGAGGAGCTGAGCTGCCGGCGCCTGGCGGCGGCGGACTCGCGCGCCTCCGAGCCGTCGGTGCCGCACTTCGTCGAGCACATCCTGTGGGTGTTCGGCAGCACGTCGGTGGAGGAGTTCGCCGCGTTCGCCCCGACGATGAGCCTGGCGGAGGTCAGCGACCGGATCCGGGTGCCGTTCCTGGTCGTGCACGGGGCCGGCGACCGCCAGATCCCGGTGGAGATGGCGCGCCTGCAGTACGACGCCGTGGTCAACAGTCCCCGCCGCGAGCTGAAGGTCATGACCGAGCAGGACGGGGGCGTCGAGCACGTCGGAGCGGACAACATGTCCCCGACCACGAACTACATCGCGGACTGGATCGCCGACGTCTTCGCCGTGAACGCGGCGTCATGCTGATCGGTTTCGCCGGGCTCGGCCGGATGGGCGCGCCGATGGCGGCCCATCTGGCGAGGGCCGGGCACACCGTCCTCGGCCACGACCCCGGGGTGCGCCGCGCGCCTGACGGCGTCACGCTCACCGGCGTGGCGGCCGAGCTCGCCACCGCGACGGTGTCGCTCAGCATGCTTCCCGACGGGGCGACGACCCGTGACCTGGTGGTGAACGGTCTCGGCGGTGCGGCTTCGCCGCATCTGCACGTGGTGATGGGACCGTCGGACCGGATCTCGTCCGCGAACTGGCCCGGACCTCGAGCGCCGAGGTGATCGACGCGCCCGTCTCGGGCAGCGTGTCGATGGCCGAGGCCGCCTCGCTCACCGTGATGGTCGGCGCGAGCGCGGAGCAGTACGAGCGGATCCGGCCCCTGCTCGCCACGCTGAGCGCGGCACAGCACCACGTCGGGCCCGCCGGAGCGGGCTCGGCGGCCAAACTCGCGGTCAACACCGTGCTCGCCGCGCTGAACCAGGCCACCGCCGAGGGGCTGCTGATGGCCGAGGCGACCGGACTGGACCTCGCGGCCTTCTACGGCGTGCTGCGCGACAGCGCGGCCGGAGCCCCCTACGTGGGCTACAAACAGAAGGCGTTCCTCGCTCCGGAGACCGCGGAGATCGCCGCGCCGATGTCGCTGATCCGCAAGGACCTCGGCCTGGCCCTGGACCTGGCGCGCGGGCGACGCCTGACGTTGCCGGTGTCGGAAGCCGCCTACGCCCTGCTGGAAGAGACCGTGGCCGCCGGGCTCGGCCACCGCGACATGGCCGGCGTCCTCGAAGCGCTGAGACGACGCCCCCATCCCCTCGACGGCACAAGACAGCACCAAGGAAACCCCGGCATGACAGACGCCGCTCCCGGCTGCGCCGACATCGAGACCACGATCAGATCCCTGGAAGACGCCCGCTATGCAGCGATGACCGCCGGCGACGTCGAGGCGTTCATCGCACTCGCCCACCCGGACCTGACCTACACCCACTCCGACGGGGAGGTAGACACCCTGGCCTCCTACGCGGGAAAGCTCCGCTCCGGCCACTACGTCTACCACCGCGTCGAGCACCAAGTGGACCGGATCGTCGTCGCGGGCGACACCGCGATCGTCGTCGGGCGCATGCACGCCGACATCACCGCCGGCGGGCACGCCAAGCGGCTCGCGAACCTGGTCATGGCCGTATGGACCCGAAAGGACGGTCGCTGGCTCCTGCTCGGCTTCCAGCCCACCCCCTCGCCGGCGGCCACCCGATGACCCTGCTCCCTAACACCGCGTTCACCCACACCGCGCTGCCCGGTCGCGTCGTGTTCGGCCGGGGCACCGCGCGCACCGCACTCGCCGCCGAACTCGACGCCCTCCAAGCCCGCCGGATCCTGCTCATCGCCGGCCCCGCCGAGGCGGCGCTGGCGCGTGAGCTGTGCGCGCCGTTCGCCGACCGGATCGCCGCGACCTTCACCGAGGTCCGCCCGCACGTCCCGCTGGAGGCCGCCGAACGCGCCCGCCAGGCCGCCGCAGGCGCCGACGCGGTGCTGAGCATCGGCGGCGGATCGACGACAGGGACGGCCAAGGCGGTCGCCCTCACCACCGGCCTGCCGATCGCCGCCGTGCCCACCACCTACGCCGGCTCCGAGGTCACCCCCGTATGGGGCCTGACCCAGGACGGACGCAAGACCACCGGCACCGACCCGCGCGTGCTGCCGAGAACGGTGGTCTACGACCCCGACCTCACCCTGACACTGCCGGTGCCGCTGTCGGCCGCCAGCGGCCTCAACGCCATGGCCCACTGCGTGGAGGCGTTCTGGGCGCCGCACCGCAGCCCGGTGTCGAGCGCCGTCGCCGCCGAGGGCATCCGCGCCCTCGCCGCCGGGCTGCCGGCCGTCGCCACTGATCCCACCGACCTCGCGGCCCGGACGGACCTGCTGCTGGGCGCCTACCTGGCCGGCACCGCCTTCGCCGCCGCCGGATCCGGACTCCACCACAAGATCTGCCACGTCCTCGGCGGGGCGTTCGACCTGCCGCACGCCGAAACCCACGCGATCGTCCTCCCGCACGTCCTGGCCTTCAACGCCCCCGCGGCCCCCGACGCGCTCGCCCGGATCAGCATCGCGTACGGCAGGCCCGACCCCGCCGCCGGCCTGCACGACCTCGGCCTGCGGCTCGGCCTGCCCACCGGGCTGCGCGAGCTCGGCCTGCGCGAGGACGACCTCGACACCGTCCTGGACGGCATCCTCGCGGTCGTGCCCTCAGACAACCCGCGTCCCGTCACCGCCGCCGGCCTCAGGACCCTCCTGCACGCGGCGTGGGCCGGCGCACATCCACATGGAGAGGAGACGACGTCGTGAACGAGCGGGAGCGGAAGCTGACCGACGAGGTGGTCGCCGGCTTCGCCGGCACCACCGACCCGCGACTACGCGAGATCATGCAGAGCCTGGTCCGCCACCTCCACGGATTCGCCCGCGAGGTACGGCTCAGCCAACGCGAGTGGCAGACGGCGATCGAGTTCCTGACCCGCGCCGGACACCTCACCGACGACCGCCGCCAGGAGTTCGTCCTGCTCTCCGATGTTCTGGGACTGTCCGCGCTCACCGTGGCCATCAACGCGCCCAACGCGCCCGGAGCGACCGAGGCGACCGTGCTCGGCCCGTTCTTCGTCGAAGCCGCGCCCGAGATCCCGCTCGGCGGCGACCTGGCCGCCGGATCCCGCGGCACCCCCTGTCACGTGTCAGGACACCTGCGCTCCACCGACGGCAGCCCGCTGGCGGGCGCGCGGCTCGACGTCTGGGGCGCCGACGCGGACGGCTTCTACGACGTGCAGCACCTGGGCGGCGACCTGGCCGGGCGCGGCTGGCTGCGGACCGGCGCCGACGGCGCCTACCGGTTCTGGACGGTCCTGCCCACCTCTTACCCGATCCCCCACGACGGTCCCGTCGGCGACCTTCTCGCCGCCTGCGGCCGCAGCCCCATGCGCCCGGCGCATCTGCACTTCAAAGCCGCCGCACCGGGCCACAGGACCCTGATCACCCACCTCTTCGACGCCGCCGACCCGCACCTCGGCCACGACGCCGTCTTCGGCGTCAGGGACAGTCTCATCACCGAAGTCGAGCACCACACCGGCGGCATCGCCCCAGATGGGGCCCATCGTGACGGCCCTTGGGCCGCCGTCACCTTCGACCTCGTCCTCGTCCCCGACGACGGGTCATGAGTCCGGTCCCCGCGCTGACCGGCGCGGTGAGCAAGGGGAATCGGCCGCGGGAGAACAAGATCGTATATCGGCGAACGGTCCCACAGAACACGAGGGGAAACAGATGGACCTGACCTTCATCATCCAGGGTCAGCCTTACCCGCTCAACGCGGTACAGACGTGGGAGTCCAAGCGGTTGCGCAAGGCAGCCGCGAAGATCGGCCTCCCAGTGCCGGACGGCAGCCTGGAAGACCAGCGGCGCGCGTTCGCCGACGCCAAGCTCGCCCTCGGACCGGACGAGATCCGTCGGCGGCTGCGCCGCGACCTGACGACCAGCGACCTGGTCGCCGCCGCCACCGCGCGGATCTCCCGCGGCCGGCGCGCCATGAGCGTCTGCGAGATCCGCTCCACCACCGGCCGCGCCGCGGACTTCGTCAGCTGGTTCCTCGACACCACCCGGCCAGACTACGAACGCAGCATGATCGCCGCCCACCCCGACCACTTCCTCATCCGAACCGCTCCCGACGGCACCCAGGAGGTCGTCGAGACCACCGGCGGCAGCCCGGCGGCCAGCCGGTTACTCATCGACTACACCGACATCTCCACCCTGCGCTCGGTCCGCGACCCCGCATACGACCTCGAGGCCGCTGGCGTGGCGCACTCCGGCAGTGGGCTGCCCGTCGGAGGCGTCCGCCACCAGTTCCGTGACAGGGCCGGCGGATTCCACGCACGCCTGTGCGTCGAGTTCCCCCAGGTCGTCCTGCCGAGGATGGTCTCCCAGCACCGGTGGCACCTGGCGACCGAGTGGGCCAACTGGATCACTTTCGCCTTCCACGGCCTCGACTGAGGTCGATGCGGTGCCGTTCCGTGCCGCCAGGCGACTCGTATGATCCGCGATCACGACGACGCGACCGAGTCTCTACCCGTAAGGGGCCGGGAACGGGAGAGATGGTCTTCGTTTGGGGCCGGTGACACGTTCATTAACGGCACCCCGTACAGCGGGATGGCGCGGTCCAGATCCCCCGCCGACTGGTAGGCGCCGGCGAGGTTGTTGCGGGAGTTCAGAGTGTCAGGGTGGTCGACGCCGAGCACCCGCTCGTAGTCGGCCAGCGTCTGCTTCAGCAGCGGGATTGCCCGGGTGAAGTCGGCCAGGTCGGTCAAGTACCGGCCGCACCAGACCCGCAGGGTAAGCAACCGAGAGGAAAGATCGGGGGCGGTGAGGGTGTACAGGGTGTCGGTCTGCTCCAGCAGCGCCTCCACCGTCGTGCGGGCGGCCCAGGTGTGCGCACCGCCGGGGATCTGCTGGTTGTAGCCATGCAGAAGGTCCAGGGCATAGTCGACGGCGGCGGGCAGAGTCTCATCAACGGTGGCGCGTTCCCGGATGACCCGCTGGATGAGCCGGTGCATCACGACCGTGGTGCGGCCTTCGGCGAAGGTGACCAGGGAGGTGTCGGCCAGCGGGGCCAGCCTCTCCTGCACCGCGGTGACAGCGGCCAGCGCCTTCAATGGCTGGTCGGGGTTGGCAGTGCCGGTCAGCATCGTGTGCGGCACCCCGGTAGGCGATAGCACCGAGAGCATCCGCAGCAACTGCGCGCTCTCGGGCTGGCCAGATCGATGGCGAGGCGGTGATGGCCGGTGTGCTGGGCGGTGGCCCGGCGCCACCTACCCCGCACAAGAGTGCGACGAATATCCATTCCAGTCATCGGGAACCCGGCACGCCGAAAACGACCAGAAGCGAGACTTCTCGGTGTGCTCTATGACGGGCAGTCACAACTCCAAAGCGGGCGCGACACTAACGCGTTTGTACAATCGCGATCGGATCTTGTATGGTCACGAATTCTTCAACCGCTTCGCCACTCAGCTGAGTGGCGTTGAACCCATGAAGGACTTGTGCTTCCAGCCGATCTTCATGGGATCAACCTACTTTAATGACCAACCGGACGACTAGCAATTAGCCCACGTGTGGCGCGGGGAAGGAACGCACTCTTTCTCGTGCCACACGTGGTTCTTCGATTAAGCGAGATCGGAAATGAACTTCCAACAATCAGCACAGCGCTATGCGGAACTCCTCCTCGGCGAGGGCAGTTGGCTCAGCGAGGAGCTTGCATGGACTGTTCTAAGGCCGCTAGGCGAGCCGCTGACGCTGAGCGATGTCGCCCAGCGCTTGGTTGGGGATGGCGCCGCCGTCATTATCGAACGCGATTTCGAAGAGGCCTGCGGGGCCAACGCCGTCGTGATCGAGGAAACAGACGAGGGGGTGATGATCGTCGACCTCTACAGAACAAGCAACACCCCGGACCCGGACTTCATCGCACGGCTCAGCCGCAACGTTGACGTGTGGCACGTCTCATGGCACACGGCACTGAGCCGACGGATGATACATGCTCTGGACGGACGCATTCTCGCGGTAGTCCCCTACCTTGACCCTGCCTATGCCATAGGCGAGGACCTTAACTCCGTCGAAGTCGAACTAAGGACTCTATCCGCAGCCCAGCATGATCCCTGGCCCGCTGTCGAGGCAACCGCCCTGGCCATCATAGAAGGACGCACCGGTGCACGCCTGCACCTCGATTGGTTCGACCACGTTCACCCTTCCGTCGCTGTCGAGGGCTCATAGGGGAGCCGAAGAGCCTCAGGGCAAGGGCCATGCGGATGTCCGCGCTCAGCCTCAACTCCAGGTATCCAACCTCCGTAGAACGGGCAGCTAGGCCGAGTCGTCAGCATGTGTCATGGCGATGCAGAGAAGATGACGAACGTGGCCGCCCAGCCGGCGGCGACCATGTCGAGGTTGAAGGTCCGCCGGTCGGGATGGGTGGGTGGCGGAAGCGGGTCGCTGGCGCTGCCGGTGAACCAGGGCACGAGATAGCCGAGGATGCGCCCGTTGGATTCGATCAGCTCTCCGGTGGCGATGGTGCGAGCCTTGCGCTGGCTTCCGTCCGGCTTGGTCAGGCGGCGCGCCTTGATGTCTTTGAGCGCGTCGGCAGCTCGGTGCGATGCGGCGATGTGCCGGGCTGCGGCGTCCGGGGCGTGGCGCGCGACGAGGCAGTCCTTAGGGGTTCCAGCAGGGCCTTGTAGGTGCCGTCGAGCAGGCGGGTCTTGCAGAGGTCGAGTTTGGCCTGGCCACCGAGGGAGAGCCGACATACGCTCCTTCTCCGGGGTGTCGATGGAGACCATGCGCACGTCGGCCTGGATCGTGGCGATGTCGCCGTCGGTGATCTCCAGGAAGACGTCCTCCTTGAGGGGGCGACCGACGGGCATGAAGTTGAACGCGACCACGGGGAGCTCCTGGCGGGCAGAGGACCGGACCCTGACGGTAACGCGGGGCTTGACGGTCGGCATGAGTACATCCCTACTCACGCCTATGGGAGGCGGGTTGGGTGACCAGATGATCTAGGCGTAAGCCGCCCACGGCTCCGCTGAAGCTACCGGCGGGGAGTGGGTGCGGAGTGTGACTAACGCGATGCGGGACACCCGACTACATCAGCCGCAGCAGAACGGCGGGTGGCGAATACACCGAAGCTCCAGGGTCTCTCCCGTGAGCGATCTGCCGGGCGGGGCCTCGCGAAGCCCCGATGGCCAGGAATGCTTCGAGCTCCACCGGCGGGGGCTGGCCGCGCGTGGATGCGGGGGACGACGTCAGGTGCCGCCTGCATCCTCATGTTCGGCCCACCATGCTTCCTGGCGCGCATCCTGCTCTTCCTCGGAGAGGATCTCCATCGCGCGGACATCGTCGAGGAGCCGCCTCACCACATCCGCTGGCAGTCGCTGTGCGCACGGCGAGATATGTGATGCCGATCTTCTCCGTCTCCTGCCGCATCTGCGTCTCTGACCGCGCCCGCTGGGCAGGCATCTGCCTGAGAAGCGGGGCGCCGTCATGTAACTCTGCCTGACCCGAGACCGCGTCCTGAGCGCCCGGCGATCGTCGGGCCAACCTCCGCAGAGAGCTCAAGAGCCTGCGCGCCGCCATCAGCAAGATTCGCCGTCCTCTGTGCTCGCCCAAGGAGTCGAAAGGCCCACCTGCCCACGAGCTTGTGCTCGCCAAGCACCCGTTCTACCGGCGGCCGGCAACCCCGCCCCAACGAAGCCAGCTCGAAGAGCAAACCGCCAAGCAGGGGGCACATGGAATCCGGGTCGTTAGGCTCGCGCCTTGAACACCAGAGCGCGGATGGCGATCGCCAGCTCCCCCGGTTCGGCGACGGGGCGGACGTCCTCCAGCGTGGAGCCATCGCGTCGCACAATGCGCGTGGTGAACTCACCTTCGCGCTCGTCAAGGTAGATGTGGCCGCCACGCTTGGTCGTGATCGCCTGGCCGGGGGTCTCCGGGAGCTGGAACATGCCGAACGGCCGGAGGTACTCCTCGACCTGCCGCGTCAGTGTGCCCTGCATCCCGACCTCCTACATTCGATCTTCCAGTGTAAGCCACCGGATCGCCTCGGCCACGTCGTTACCGGTGTAGATGACCCGATCATCCAGCGGCAGGGTGACCCAGTAAACATCTGGCTGCGCCAGGAACGCTAGTCCCGCGACCTGCCCGTCATCCACGCTGTAGATCACCAAGTCCCGGCGGCCAGGTGCCGAGACCGCCACGATGACCACGTACTCGATGTCGTCGATCGTGATCGAGGTGCGATCGCGTATCTCGTCGAATGTCAGCACGCGCCGCTCCCTCTTGTCCCTTCGTCGATCCGCGGGCCAGGCGACGCTATCGGCACTCTCGCCCTCCAGCCAACTTCGTCGGCATATCGAGTCGGGCCACCCCGGGAAAGGACGCCCAGACGGCTACCGCGAGGGTGGGAGGCCTGCTCCAGTGGTGCCGAGATAGACGACCGCGAGGTGTCCAGCAGAACCCGCGCTGACGACCGGCCTCCTGAGCAGAATGTAACGATCCGAATGCGGTGGGCGCGCGCCGCGCGACGAACGGTCACCACCGTCCGCATCATGCCTCCATGGACGTGCGTAACTGGCTGCGGCGCTGGCTGCAGCGGCTGGAGATGTCCAGGCGCTTGACGCGCCCGCTGATGACCCCGCTGCTGCTCGCGCTGCCGTCGCACCCGGCGGTGGCCTCCTTTGCCATCCAGCGGCTCTACGACGACTACGGCGCTGATCTATTGGCGATCCGGCGTTCGCCGCGGCGGTGGACACCGTCGCGCAGGTCTCCCGCGAGGAACTGCTGGCCTGTTCCGATCTCCCCGACGAGCCGCTCCGTGATCCGGTGATTATGCACACGTACCTGCTGGGGCGCGTCCATGGCGTGCTGCACCGCCTGCTGGACTGGGGGGTGCGCGCAGAGCTCGGCGAAGCCGGTTCCAGGCCAACCGAGATCGCCGTTGATCTGGGCGCGCTGTTCCAGCTCGGGTTCGACGCCGGTTTGATCAGGATGACGTCGGCGGCCGTTGATGAGTGACGGCCCTGCCGTGAACGTCCACCGCGTGGACGGCGCCTCCCTGCCGCCGTGCCCGTGCTGCGGACGGCACGTCCTGATGAGCCTGGACCTGCGCGACAACGAGCGCCACTACCCCCGCGTCCGCTGAGACACACCATGCACGGTCCGAACCGCCGGCCCACTCCCTTCAGGGAGGCTTTTCCAACTTGATGGCGCTGGTCAGGGCAGGCGCGTGGGACTGCTTGAGATATGAGGAAGGCTCCCGGTGAGACAGCAGTCGACCAAGATCTGTTGTCCTCACCAGGAGCCCTGGGTGTTGTCTTACCCTGCCGCGATTCCGCTGTCCACTCGCACGCTGTCTCGCCTGGCCGCTCTGCTGCGGGGCCGGCGGGCCGAGCAGCGCTCCCGCTGGCGCCGCCTGCACGCCGCTGACCAGGCGCTACTCGTCCTAGCGCATCTGCGTAACGGCGACACCCACGCCCGTCTGGCAAGCGGTTTCGGCGTCGGCACCACCACCGCCTGACGCTACGTCCATGAAGCCCTCGACCTGCTCACCCTCCTCGCCGACGACCTGAGCGCCGCCATCGGGAAGGCCACCCGCCTGGCCTACGCCATCCTGGACGGCACCCTCATCCCGATCGACCGCTTGGCCGACGACAAGCCCTACTACTCCGGCAAACACCACCGCCACGGCGTCAACGTCCAGGTCCTGGCCGACCCGGCAGGCCGCCTGGTCTGGGCCTCACCCGCGCTGCCCGGCTCTACCCACGATCTGACCGCCGCTCGCGCAACAGGCCTGGTCGACGCCCTCACCAGAGCTGGCATCAAGACCTTCGCCGACCGCGGCTACCAGGGTGCCGGTGGCACCATCCGCACCCCGTTCAAGCGGCATCGCCACCGCTCACTCCTGTCCCGCGATCAGAAGTCGGTCAACCGCGCCCACGCCCGCATCCGGGCCATCGGCGAGCGAGCTGTGGCCACCCTCAAGGCATGGAAGATCCTGACTCGCCTGCGCTGTTGCCCACGCCGAGCCACCGCGATCGTGCAGGCCATCCTTGTCCTTCAAGCCGCTGAGGACGGCCGCTGATCAAGATGGAAAAGGCTCACTGTCAGTGCAGTGAAACGTATGGCTCCCACAGAACAGCGAGCGCCGCCACGGCCGCGAGGGCCGTGAGCTGCGTGATCACGATGCCGTTGCGTCGACGCCGCCACGCAATCACCGCACTGACGATCAGGATTAGGGCCATGACTGCGTAGGAGCCGTAGGCGACAGTGGAGCGGAA
>NZ_JACDUR010000012.1 GCF_013761175.1 Nonomuraea soli | reverse complement strand
GACCAAGACCCGAGCGCCTGGCAGCCACCTCTCGCCCCCTTCCGGTGCGCGTACGCCAAGAGCTGGGTAGACGTGAAGTTCGACTGGGGGCTCACTCTCCAGCAGGCCGAGAAGACCGCTCTGGAGAGCATGCTGGCCTCCTGCTAGCGCGGGCGCTCCGGAGAACCCGCTGCCGGGCAGGCCGTCCGATCTTCAGCCGAGGTGGTCGAGGATGGATACGGCAAGCCGCTCTTCGCCGGCTCCGGCGAGGGCATCGGCGACCTGGCCCCATCGGGCCGGGGAGAGTGCGATGGTGACGGTCTGGTCCGGGCGCGGCCAGGTAGCGAATCCGCCGGGTTCAGTCGGCCAGTCCGGGAGGAGGTCCCAGCCGACTCGTCGCGTTGCGGCGAGTTCTCGGGCTGCTTCGCCATGGTCGGTCGAAGCCAGAATCGAGGCCTGGTTGTCGAGGACGGCGTCGATGATCAGCCAGTCGAAGACGGGCAGAGTTATCTCGTGCAGTTCGGGCTCGTCTCGTTCCTGGTCGGGACTGCGGTCGCCAGTCGTCATGGTGGTTGATTGTGCCTGGCGTCAGATGCTGAGGCGGTGACATCGGCGGGTGTCGCAGAGACGGATGAGGCGGGCCGCCTCCGTGGGCGGCCCGCCTCATCGCGTCGAGCTGGACTACACCTGGACGTAGAACGGGTCGCCGTCAAGGATCCGGTTTTGCCGGTAGAAGCCGGAGACGAGGCCGCCTTGGCTGTTCTGCTCAGCCTCCGGCACCCACGCCCAGCCGCGGGCACCGGCCGGCAGCGTCAGCCCGCCTTCCTCAGTGGTGGCGAAGGGGTATTCGTCGCACGATTTGCCTGCCGGACGGGGCCCGGTGATGCGGGTGGCACACGCTTCGCGCCGGTTTCGGGCAATGATCGTTTCGGCGGTTTCGCGGTGCAGCGCCTTACTGGGGCTGCCCGGCCTGCCGTACCCGCCTGCCTGCTGGATGCGGCGAATGTTGGCGGCGATCTCCGGAAGTTGGGCCATGGTCGTCATCGTCGGGATGTAGTTGGAGATAACGCAGCCGGGCAGCAGCTGAGTGCGGAATTCGTCGTCGCAGCGGACTTCGATGTCCAGCACGCCCGTGCCGGGGATCTGCCCTTCGGCCTCCGGGATGAACGGGGTGACAGTGACGGTCAGCTCGGGTTCGTGCGTGCGCGCGGTGGGGTCGGTGTAGCTGAAGTCGCCGCCCCACAAGGCGCCGGTGATCAGCGGTCCGCCCACCTCGCCGCCAGCACCACAGGGGGCGTCGCAGCCGGGCGTGAGAACCGCGCTGGAACCTGGCGGGATGCCGGGAGTGCCGAGCACCTCGACATTGACGCGGCCTGTGAATGCGGCGGAGTTGACCTTGGTGGTGACGGTTGTGGTCACCAGCAGCAGCGCGACGCCGACCTGGACGCCGTCGATGAAGAACCGCACTCGGCTGCGCCGCTGCTCGCAGCTGATGAACCGGGTGCGAGGCGAGCACGTGGCAGAGAAGGCAGCCTGTTCCTGGGCGGAGTCGGGAGCGAGGAAGGCTGCCGGGTTTTCCCAGCTCGCCTCTGCCACGCGGTTGGGGTTGTCGAGCAGGGTCAGCGCTGTTCCTGTGGCGGAAGCCTCAGGTGTCAGGAAGACCGCTGGGAGCAGGCCGAGCATGAGCGCCATGATGGCTGTTCGGCGGGAAGGGAGTCGGTGGAAGGCTGTAGCGGAGGAAGGGGTGGTGTTGGGCATGTCACCTCTTTGACTGGGCTGATCAGGCAAGATCAGTTGTGTCACGCCCACCCGATCACTTCAGGTAGCGACTCGGGCACGAGATGGCATTTTTGCTGCATGTCCCCTGAATGGACCCAACTGCCCGACGCCTCCCTGAAGGAAGGAGCGGATGCTTCGCGTATCACCATGGAGGGGTGCACGCTTGCCGAAGGGGGCGAGGGGATATTGAACCGATATCTGGGATCTTCCGGATCTTTGCCGCCATGGCTAGCAGCAGACCAGGTAAAGGTGCCTACCGTCGAATATGGACACTTTTCACAGGCTCGCCGCGCCGCTGATAGCCCTGGTGTTCATCGCCAGCTCCTCGGCCGAGGCGTTCGCCGCTCCGCCCATCAACATCAACTGCAGCTATTTCGACACGCAGAAGCAAGCCCAGAAAGAGCTCGACAAGGACAAGTCCGATCCACACGACCTCGACCGGGACGGCGATGGCATCGCTTGCGAATGCCCCGGACCGTGGAAGTGGTGCTGAGGTGAAAGGGGCGCGGTTTCTCTCATCCGTGGCGCGGGGGATAGGGCCCCCGCCAGCGTCTCGCCTTGCGCTGCCTGAAGGTGTACGCATGCGGCGGCGAGCTTTTCCCGGGAGAATCGCCGGAACAGGTGTAGGCGTTCAACGATAGGCATGTCCGGCACCAGGCCAGCGAGTTCTGCCTGTCGACTCGTTGGACTCCGCTGGTCTTCCTACATTCGTGTGATGACAGCCCAGGCCAGGAGCGGTCCATCGTGGATGTCGCTGATAGGCCGCAGCACGCACCGTCGATGGGGGCCAGGAACACGGCCCGGCGGGCAGTCGTCGTAGAGGGAGCCTTCTACTCTGCCTGGTCCTCCGCTTGGAACGCGAGAGCCCTCAGCTGGCTACCGGCAGGTCCACGGCAGCTGACTCGGCTCAGGTGTGTGACCGTGCAACGAATCCTGGGTTGACGCCAGCACGGCCCGGCGCTAGAGGCCTTCGGCCTCACGGCAGCGGTACAGGAATCGTGGCTGCGCTCAGCCGGTCGTCTCCCATCGGGAAATGTAGTTTACCTGTAGACGTGAGAACGTTACCAAGGTTTATCTTGACGGATAAATCCGACACATCTTACTTTCGGGCTGATTGATCAGCTCCTAGCCGCGAAGGACTACTTCGCGGCGATCGGGGCGACGTTCGACGGCCTCTGCGTCGTCCCTCGTGGCTGGAGTGCGGCGGCGTATGCGTCGAATGTCGTGGGGTCAGTTTGTAAGGGTGAAGGCAAACACCGCCGTCTTGGTGTTGGGTCTGTCGCTACCCGGTCTTCTTGTGGCGGCGGTGATGCCCGCTGCGGCGCCCGCTGCTGCACACCTCGCAGGTCCGCCGGAGCGAGTGCCCGGAAGCGGAGCCCCCGGCACTCCTCAGCAGCAGGCTGGATCCGCCGCGGGGCTGCCGTCCCTGGTGAGTCGAGAAGTCACTCAGCCCGCACTGGCGGGAAGTGGATCGGGGGCGCCAGAGTCTCCGGCTGTTCCGGTGGTGAAGGGTGGGACCGCGCTCGAGACGCGTACTGATCTCAGCGCAATAGCCTCGCCTTCAACTGCTTTACCCAGCAACCTGGCTGCAGGAATGGCCGCTGATATGGAGTCGACGGGTGTGGTGTCGATCATGTCGGTGGATTGTTCGTCGTATTCGGCGTACAGCGCGAATTCGTCGTACGGCCAGGGCTCGCGGGTGGTCTACAACGGCTGGCTATCCACGGCCAAGTGGCCGGTGCCACCGAACAAGCCGCCGGGCTCGTCGGGGATGGTGGAATCTTCCCCCGGCTACTACACCTACGAGAGCTATTGGGGTTATTCGCAGGAGTGCACCGTCACACCGCCTGAGCCGACGCCGACGCAGTACCCGCCGTCGCTGCAGGCCGTCTTCCCCCTGTCGGGCATGTTGATCAGCTCGCGGACCCCGCTGCTGGGCGCCAAGGCGGTCAGCAACATGAGCAGCGGCTACGCCATCACCTACTCCTTCAAGGTCTGCACCAATGCCGCTTTGTCGACCGGGTGTGTCTCTTCGGGAACCTTGGGCTCGAACGTGCGCACCTGGCGGGTGCCCACCGCGAATGCTCTGGCGTGGAGCACCCAGTACTGGTGGAAGGTCACCGCGACCGATACCAGCAACAGCCTGACCACCTCCTGGACGGGCACGTTCACCACGGGGGTGCGGCAGCCGGCCGTCGGTTCGCGGTTCTCCAGATCCGGTGATGGGCGCGCAATAGATCCGGCCAATGGCAACTACACCGCGTCGTCGGTGGATGCGTCCGTGGCTGCAGTGGGTCCGTCGTTGGCGGTGGTCCGTACCTACAACAGCCTGGACCCGCGCCGTGACACTCTATTCGGCGCCGGCTGGTCGACCCGCTGGGACATGAGACTCACCCCAGAAGGCGGAACCGCAGGCAATCCCGCTGCACTGCTGGTGCGCAACCCGGATGGGCGGCAAGTCCGATTCGCCACCAACAACGACGCCACGGGTACCTTCCAGCCGCCGCCGGGAATGTATGCGACCTTGGCGGTCACTCGCGACACGGGTGGAGTGGTGACCGGCTGGCAGCTGATGGATAAGGCGGCAACGTCGTTCTTCTTCGACCTGCAGGGCCGCTTGGTCAAGATCGCCGACGCGCGAGGCCGTACCCAGACACTGGAATATGGCACGAACGGCAAGCTGGCCAGGGCCACCAACCCAGGCGGCCGTTGGCTGGCGTTCACCTGGACCGGTTCTCATGTCACCTCGGTAGCAACCAACCCGGTGGATGGCGCGTCGCTGACTTGGACCTATACCTACGACGGGGACAAGCTGCTGACGGCGTGTTCCCCGATCGCGGCTGATCACTGCACGACCTATACCTATGCGAGCGGCTCGCAGTATGCCAGCGCGGTGCGCAACTCCGATCCCCTCGGCTATTGGCGACTAGGTGAAGCCTCTGGCACCAAGGCCGCCGATTCCGGATGGGGCGCCGGAGAGGCCACCTACGCCGGCGTCACGCTTGGCCAGGCAGGTGCAGTCGAGGCCAGCACCGATAAGGCTGCCTCATTCGCCGGTGCCGGGTCGGTGACGCTGCCCGACCACGCGATCGCCCAGTTGGAAGGCTCGGCATCGGTGGAAGCGTGGTTCAAGACGACGCAGACGGGTGTGGTCTGGTCCGCAGGCACCGACAACGCCAGCAACCCGGCCCGCTCAGCCCTGTATGTCGGTACCGACGGCAAGCTACGCGGCCAATTCCGGTCCACCACCGGAACCGCTGCGATTGCCCCGATCACCTCTACCGCGTTGGTGAACGACGGTCAGTGGCATCACGCCGTACTCACGCTGTCGGGTACAAGTCAGCAGCTGTTCTTGGACGGGCAGAGCGTTGGCACGGCGACCGGTTCCGGGTTCGGTGGCTGGCCAGTTGGCTCCCAGCTGGCCAGAGGTCGGCTGGAGGGTGGTGCATGGCCAGCTGGCCCTGCCACCACCACAACGCTGGGCCTCAACGGAACACTGGATGAGGCGGCGTTGTACGACCGACCGCTGACGGCCGATGAGGTTGCGATCCATTTCGCCGCTAGGGCCGCGGCGCCGCATCTAATGTCGAAGATCACCCTGCCGTCCGGGCTGACCTGGATGCAAGTCACCTACGACGCGGCTACCGACCGAGTCAAGACCCACACAGACGAGCATGGCGGCGTTTGGCAGCTGTCGGCCCCCACACTCACTGCCGCATCCGGCGTGGCCACGGTGACGCTCACGGACCCTGCTGACAACACCATCGACTACGAGTTGGATGCGCACCGCGGGTACCGGCTGATCTCCCGCAAAGATCAGTTGGACAAGAAGATCAGTCACACCTACAACACCGCTGGGTTCCCCACCCAGACGGCCGATGCGAACGGCAACCTTGTCACCCGCTCCGTCGACACACGCGGCAATCTTCTGTCAACCACTACCTGTCGGGCGGTAGGCAACTGTCAAACCACTCGCACGGAGTATTACCTCAACACGGGTAACGTCGTCGACCCGCGCAACGATAGGCCGACCAAGATCCGCGACGCCCGTTCGCTCAACGCCACCGACAACACGTACGCCACCACGCTTACCTACACCGCCTTCGGCGAGGCGGCGAGCCAGACCAGCCCGGCCACCGCAGACTTCCCCAGCGGCCGAACGGTCAGCACGACCTACAGCGACGGCAGCGAACCAGCTATCGGTGGAGGCTTCACTCCGGCCGGCCTGGCGAAGGCACAGACCGACGCGCGGGGCAGCGTGTGGAGCTACGCCTACACCGCCGCCGGTGACTTGGCCGAGCAGACCGATCCCAATGGCCTTGTGACCAAGCTGGTCTACGACTCGATCGGCCGACTTGTGACATCGAGGCAGATCTCAGCAGCCCATCCTGGCGGGGTGACCACCAGCTACGCCTATGACCGGCTCAGTCGCCTGGTGTCGCAGACGGGCCCAGGGGTGAGGAACGAGCTCACCGATATCACGCACACGGCGCAGACCCGCTACACCTACGATGCTGACGGCCACAAGCTGACCGAGACACTCGACGACCTGACGGGCGGCGACGCGGAACGGACCACGACCTACGCCTATGACACGGCCGGCCGCTTGAAGTCCGTCACCGGGCCGGAAGGCGGCACTGTCCAACAGGTCTGGAACACCCACGGCCAGCTGGTGCGGACTACCGACGCACGCAACACGGTGCTCGAGCAGGCCTACAGCAAGCGCGGGGAGTTGACCACCACCACCCTGAAGGCCTGGACAGGCAGCCCTTGGGATCCCCAGCCAGCAGCCGACGTGGTCCTCCAAGCACTCTCCTACGATCCGGCCGGGCGTCTCGCCTCCCGCACGGACGCGGTGGGTCGAAAGACTGCCTTCACGTACTACGCCGACAACCTCCTCTACGAGAGGATCGCTGAAGACGCCAAGCTCAATGGTTCGACCACGGCACGAGATGTGGTGCTGGAAGCCCACAGCTACGATGCGGCCGGAAACGAGACCAAGCTGGTGACCGGCGGTGGCAGGTTAACCACCGACTACGTCTACGACGCCGCTTCCCGTCGTACCTCGCAGACCGCCGACCCTGCGGGTGTCAACCGCAAGACGGCCTACACGTATGACGCCGCCAACAATGTGATAAAGACGGTACTGACCGGTGCGGGCAGCACTCGCATCGAGACCCGTGAGTATGCCTACACCACGACGAATCTGATCAACCGCGAGACCGTTGACAACGGCGACACGGACCTGACCACCACGCGCACCTACGATGATCGCGGCCTGCTGACCAGCACGGTCGACCCGCGCGGCAACGTGAGCGGAGCCACCGCAGCCGCCTACACCACCACACTGCGCTACGACACACTCGGCCGCCTGGTCGAAGCGACGGCACCGCCAGTACAGGTCGACAAGGCCGGGACGACAAGCACTGTCCGACCAGCTGTACATACCGGATACAACACCGCCGGGCAGCCGACACATCAGCGCGACGCCGAAGGACGCACAGCCGTCTCGGCCTACGACCGCGCCGGACGCCTGACTTCCACCGCCACGCCCAGCTACACGCCGCCCGGCGGCACCGCCGTGACGCCAGCCATCCAACACGAATATGACTCGGCGGGACAGCTGGTCAAGACCACCGACCCGCGCGGCTACGCCACCACCTTCCACTACGACGCGCTCGGCCGGCTGGTATGGACGACCGAACCCGAGATCGAGGGGGAATGGCCAGGCCAGTGGGTCGCTGAATATGACCTGGTCGGACGAATATTGGCCGTTACCGACCCCATCGGCGCACGAACAGAAGCGACCTACGACGACCTGAACCGACAGATCACCTACACAGAAATTGAGCACCTGCCCGCGGTGGCGGCCTACACCACCAGACTGGAGTACAACGACGCAGGCCAGCTCACCAAGAGCACGGATCCACGCGGCAAGATCACCAGCCTGACGGTCAACCCTGTTGGTGACACCACAAAGGTTGTTGATCCCCTCTTGCACGAGACCTTGATGGCCTACGACCTTGCCGGACGGCCTAGTAAGATCACCGACCCGCTCGGAAACGCCACCGCCGCCGAATACGACCTAGCGGGGCGCATGACTGCGCTCAAAGACCTGGGCCCCACAGGGACGGTGCTGCGCACCACCGCCTATGGCCACGATCCGGCAGGCAACCTCACCAGCTTCACCTCACCCGAAGGCCCAATCACTCAGCGGACGTTCGATGCCCTGGGCCGGATAACCTCGCTGATCGAACCTGTCAGCGCGAGCAAGACCATCACCACCAGTTTCGGCTACGACGCCACCGGCACGCGCACCCGACTCACCGATGGCCGCGGCAACACCACCTGGACCAGCTACAACAGCCTCGCCCTACCGGAGAGCGTCACCGAACCGGCCACCACTGCGCACCCCAGCGCAGCGGACCGAACCTGGACCACGATCTACGACGCTGCCGGCAACCCGGTGGCCAGCCTCCGGCCCGGCGGAGTGCGGGTCGACCGTACGTTCGACCACCTGGGGCGGCTGACCGCCGAGACAGGCCAAGGTGCCGGGGCAGCCACCGCCGATCGCACCATCAGCTATGACCGCGCCAGCCGTCCGATCAAGCTGACCAGCGGAACCAGCCAGCACCTGGTCACCTACAACGACCGCAGGCTGCCCGCCTATGTTGCCGAGATCGTTGATGGCACCTACACCCGCGACACCAGCTACACCTACGACCAAACCGGGCGGATGCTACAGCGTTCCAACCCGGCAGGCCCCACCACCTTCACCTGGGACGCCGCCGGGCGCCTGGAGACTGCAACCGACCCGGTAACCGGACGGACACTGACCTACGGTTACGACAACGCCAATCGGCTCACGTCAATGACCGGTAAGACCAGCACCGGAACGACAACCGACAGCCAGTCTTTCACCTACGACCCTCTGAACCGGCTGACCGGTCAGACATTGAAGAACGCCACCGGAACCCAACTGGCGGCCATCACCTACGCATGGGACAAAAACGACCGGCTCACCACCAAAACCACCGCTGGGCTTGCTGGAGCTGGCGTCAACACGTACGGCTACGACCAAGCGGGTCGCCTTACCTCCTGGAGCGCGCCCAATGGAACCGTTACCGACTACGGCTGGGACGACTCCGGCAATCGCATCGAAGCCGGCGACCAAACCTTCACCTACGACGAACGCAACCGGCTGCTAAACGCCACCGGCCCGGACGGCACCGCCAATGGTGCCGCAACGTACGGCTACACTCCGCGCGGCACCCTGGCCACGGAAACTAAGAACGGCCAGGCCACGCATCTGACCTTCGACGCTTTCGACCGGCTGATTGCCGACGGCGACAGCGTCTACTCCTACGATGCCCTCGACCGGATCAACACCCGAACTCGCGGTACCATCAAGCAGGCCTTCGCCTACAGCGGCCTGACCAACAACCTGGCCGGGATCGTCAACACCGACACCGGCGGTGTCGATGCACGCTATGGCCGCGACGCGTCCGGCGGACTGCTTGGCCTCAAGGAGGGCGCCGGGCCGGCCGTCGGCGCTCTGACCGATCTCCACACAGACCTGGTCGCCACCTTCACCACCAGCGCGCTGGCCACCTCAACGACCTACGATCCGTTCGGTGACGTGCTGGCACAGACTGGCGCCAAGAACACCCTTGGATATCAGGGCGAGTACACCGACCCGGATACCGGCAAGGTCAATATGCACGCCCGCTGGTACACCCCGGGTACCGGAACTTTCGCCTCCCGTGACTCCTGGACCCTGAACCCATATCCGTCTGGGCGCGCCAACCGATACGCCTATGCGAACGCGTCACCGGTGGTCTTCACTGACCCTTCCGGCCATGCACCTCCCCAGGTCCCCGACGGCAGCGTTGGCAGTTGCTGGTACGAAGACGACTACATGTGCGGCGACTATCCGTCACCCACGGGTGGGGGTAGCAATAGCGCCTCGTCAGGCTCTGGTGGCACCGGGAGTAGCGGAAGCAGTGGATCTGGCGGAACGACAACCAACCCGCCCCAGAAGACCCCCAAATCTGCACCAAACACTGGCGGGAACGGCAACGGCGGTGGTGGCTCGACCGGCGCAGGCATTGGCCAACCAACGGCACCCGGGAAACCGGGGGGCAAGGGCGGAAATGGCACGAATGATGGATCAATAGAAGGCGAAGTCTGGGTACCGCCGAAGAGTCCACCTATCCTCACCAATCGAACCAATAACCCCAAAAGTCCAAACTATGTGCCTCCGCCCCAAGTTTATGACGGCACAGGCATGGGGCCCAGCAGAATCATCCCAATATCGGGCCCGGGATGGGATAGCCCTATTTGGCCTGAGCTATGTGCCAACATAGGGCACGGCCTCGCGTGTGAAGCACCGTGCATTTTTACACAAGATGGACCTTGCTCTGGAGGGATCGATCCACCTGATCCCTGCCTCGGTGGCGGCTGTGGCTATAGCGGCGCTCCGGACCTCGGTGCATGCGCCTTCATCCTGGATGGTCCCTGCTCGATCGCATACGACATCGACCCTGACATCCTCGATGGCCCTGGATCCTACGATGACGGCTGTCTCCTGATCATCTATATGGGCTGCAACGACGACACCAACTACGACGAAGACCTGCCACCGACTATCTGGATGCCATTCCGGGATGGAGTTGACAACACCCCTCAAGGAGACCTTCCGCCGGAGGCGGGTATTCCTGCACGCTCTCGACTCAAGCCTGGTGGTTATCACTTCATCGTTCGCCCCGATGGCACCGTTCGTTTAATTGACGACGAGTCGATGTGGGACTTAACTCCAGACGCAGGGCATACCTCTCTTGCCGATCGCGAAGGGGTGATCATGGCCGGAACGCTAGATGTCGATGAAGACGGTAAGATCAGTCATGTCGATAATTTCTCTGGTCACTACGCGCCAGAGGATAGGCCAGGGAAGAAACCGCTGAAAGACATCACGCGCGAGGCACTCCAGGAGCAAGGGTGGGGATTTGATGATGACGCGTGGGATTACTTTGAAAGGCCGCCGAGGTAGTCGCAAAGCGGCTCAGCTGCCAGGGCTATTCGATAATTCCCCTACGGTATGGGATAAGAATGCAAAGCGCTGCATATCCGGAAGCTAAAGAGCTTCTGAGTCGGCTTCTGCGGAGTCAGTCGGTGATATCTCCCCAGGAGAGTCGTCGCCTCATGGAGGAGCTTTCACTCGTTTCCGATGAGGAGCTTCTAACTGACTCGCTTCTCAGCCGGATTGCACGGCAGGTGGGCATGCGAATCGTGGATGTATATCTCGTTGCCGGTAGGGCTGCCCCGCTAGACGAGCTGCCATTCGATAAGGGCTCTGAGCGTGAATTGCCTCGACTAGTAATGCACGCACTCCGTCTATCAAGTCTCGATAGGCAGCGCCTGCGCAATTTCTCTCTTACGTTGCCCCGGCTTCAGTCGGGGATTTCTATTGAGTGGCATCGACTTTATGCGCAATACCCGCCAGGATTTGGATCCCTCCTGGTGCAAATGCTGGCCGTTCGAAATATGGGGTGGTCATCGGGGGCCAAGGTAATATATCGAATGTCTGGAATCTATCTTTCGCCAGCAACGATCGGCGCGATAGGGCGTGGCGTCAAGGATCTTGACCCTGAGCTTCTCAACGGTTTTGCGGCGGTATTGGGCGTGCCAATTGATGTGCTGGAGTCGTTGACCGACATTCCGTGCGGGGCGCGGCGTCAGCCGCTATCGGAGGAAATTACTGATACGGCAAGCCTGATCTGGGATGTTCGCCACTTGGCTGCCGAGCACGTGCGCTCGCTGTCGCAGCTCGCGAATAGGATGAACGGATCGTAAGTGCCCTATAGAGCCATGTGCAGCGTGGTGTGCGGAGCGGACCTCGATGATCAGCTCGGCTGAAAGGCACTCGGAGGTTACAAAAGGCCTGTACCGCTTCAAAACTCATCGTTTGATGCTTGATCTGGGGCCTTCGACCCCGCGCGTCGTGCGGACAAGATAATGGACTGTGTCGGCTCGTCAGCCGTATCTGGCCTTTGATTTGGGGTTCGGTTGGCTGAGTGCTGCTGGGCGACAGGTGATAAGGGCGGCTGGTGGTCCAAACGCAAGCAGGCCCCCAGATAACTCTGCGGGCCTGCCGGCGAATGGACAGGCACGTTTGCCCGCCAAGTCGAAGTTAGCAGGTCACAAGTGCCGATCACCGAATTTCGAGGCTCGGGTGGTCGGTTCGGCCGATCGCTACAGCTGATTTCGGGTATCGAGCGGCGTCCTCGCAGCACGAGAAGAGTTGCCGTGTCATCGCTCACGGAACGCTCCTGGCTCTTGCTGTCCACCACGACAGTGACAACGGGGATGAGGGTGAGCGTGGGCCGAGACCGCGCTGGCTGCTCCGTAGCAACCGGCGCGAGGCCGCGATGGCCAGCCGGATGGCCCGAACGAGCCCGTGGGGGTGGGGTGGTGGTGTCGATGCTGGCGCTGAGGGGTGGGCCGGCTTGGGGGGCGTTGCTGGTCTTGCGTCGCGGTCGACGGGAGTACGAGACAGTGCGGTGGTCCTGGGCATGAAGGACGCTCGGGGAGCTGGTGGACTCGATGTCCTCGCTGCCGCGGCTGGCCGCAGGCGCGTGGCTGGAGCGGCGTAAGTGCGGCACTTGCGCGATCACCTTGGGCGTGGACAGCAACGCTCCAGCCTGCACAGGGAGCGGGGCGTCGACGCTTCAACAAAGCCAGCGGTTGATGGGGGGATACCGCGAGATGCAAGGCCCGCAGTGGATTAGCGCGGGCGTGAGTGACCTGTCAGCCTGACTGACGACGGCTCCCGCGCTTCCGGCAAAAGTCAGCTGGGAGCCCGGGGGATGTCGAGCCGGATTCGCCACTGGCCCGACAACGAGGGTGTGGGGCTCAAGAACACGATTCGTCGTCAACGTCGGGGTTCCCTCCTGGTCGGGTTGGGTGTTCCTGGGGCAGTGGTCGACTGGTTCGGGTTGCCTGGGAACATCGTTCGTGCTCTTGTCTATGGTGTACGCCGTCACTCGACGTCTGCTGTCCCTGCCCGCGATGCTGTTTCGCAAGGACGCCTCCAAGGAGGCAGAACTGCTGGTGCTCAGGCACGAGAACGCAGTCCTGCGCCGTCAGGTCCCACGGGTGCGCTACGAGCCGGTCGATCGCTTGTGGTTGACGGCGCTCTCACACCTGATCGCCCGCCATCGCTGGGCGAAGATCTTTTCAGTCACTCCGGCCACTCTGCTGGCCTGGCACCGCAAGCTCGTGACGAACAAGTGGGACTACAGTCGGCGACGCCGCCCTGGGAGACCACCCACCGCTGCTGCGGTCAAGGCTCTGGTGCTGCGCATGGCCGCCGACAATCCCGCCTGGGGCCACCGGCGGATCCACGGCGAACTGACCCGCCTCGGCCACACGGTCGCCGCTTCGACCGTGTGGAACATCCTGAACCAGGCCGGGCTCGATCCCGCCCCGCGCCGCAGCGGGCCGACGTGGAAGCAATTCCTGACCCCCAAGCCGAACACATTGTCGCCGTCGATTTCCTGCACGTCGACACCATCAACCTCAAACGCATCTACGCCCTGGTCCTGCTCGAGCACCGCAGCCGCCGCGCCCACTTGCTCGGTGTCACCGCCAACCCCACGGGCGAATGGACCACCCAGGCCGCCCGCAACGTCCTGATGGACACCGACACGACAAACATGAAGTTCCTGATCGGCGACCGCACCGGCCAGTTCACCGATGCCTTCGACACGGTCTTCGCCGACGCGGGCCTGCGCGTCCTCAAGAGCCCGCCACAAGCCCCGAAAGCCAACGCACACTGCGAAAGGATGATCGGCACCCTACGCCGCGAACTTCTCGACCGCACGCTCATCCTCAACGAGCAACACCTGCGCCGAACCCTCACCCAGTACTTGGAGCACTACCACAGGGCCCGGCCCCACCGCGGCCTCGGGCAGTTGAGCCCATCCCAAGCTGAAACCGGCCCGCCACCGCCGGTCGATCTGGCCAGCCATCGGATCCACCACAGAACCATCCTCGGCGGCCTCATCAACGAGTACCAGATCGCCAACTGAAGCCACCAGGAACCAGCAGGTCAGACACCGAATCCTATTTTGAGCCCCACACGCGGCAAAGGTGTCGGCGGTCCGGTCGGGCAGCACGTCCACCCGCTTGCCGGTCTCCATGTCCAGCAGGATCGTCGCTACACGTGCCCCTTACGAGTGGCGAAGTCGTCCACGCCCAGTACGCGCGGCGCCCTGGCCCGCGGTTGCACAAGTCGGCGGCGCAGCAGTCGCAGCAAGGTGTTCGCGCTGACGGGAACCGCTAGATGGGCAGAGAGCCGCGCGGCAGGACGTCCAGCGAGCACCAGCGTCAGCCGTTCCAGCAACCGTCGCAAGCGCGGGGTCCGACGAGCGAATCGCTCGGTCAGACCATCGAGCTGCTCGATGAACGTGCGCTGCGGGCAGGCGGACGCCGGGCACCGGAACCGCTGCACCAACAGGTTGATCACCATCCGGCGGCCGGACAGCGCCACATCGTCCAGCCTGCGCCGATACCTGCCGTGTCGGTGTCTGGATGCCGTGCCGCAGACCGGGCAGTCAGCCTTGTCCGTCGTGGTCCGGGCGTAGATCGTCACAGCCGTCCCATCCGCCGTGATCTGCTCGACGGCCAGGGACTCGCCAAGGTCGGCGAAGGGAGAGAGTGCCTCACTGTCACACGATCCAAGATCAGCTTGGACTCGGCCACACTATGTGATCAGTTCACACGAAGTGGATCAGAACCGCCTTTCATGGCCGCTGTCAGTCCTGGTGGCTGAGCGGAAGTCTCCAGCTTGCCCGAACCCTGTTCCGATGGGGATCCTATTACATTTCGATCACGCATGTTCCGGGCGGGTATGTGGCGGATCAGGCTTGGTGGCATGGCGGGACAGCAGCGTGCGGCGAGGCCGGCGGGCCCGTGGCGGTGGCGGGTCGCCGGGGCGTTGGCGTCGGTGGTACTGCTTGGCTCGGTAGCGCTGGGGCTGACGTGGCTCTTCTCCGATCCGCGTCCTGATTCGCGGGCATGGCTGGAAGTACTGAGCTGGCGGGCCGGTGTAGTGGGCATGTTCTCCGGGACCGTGCTCGGCGGGGCAGGGCTCGTGATTTCGGCGCTCACGCTGCGCGCCCAGAAACGGGCTGAGAGCCAGCCCGCGCCGACCGACGCGGATGCCGTGCTGGAACCGGAGAGCAAGACTGGGGCAAGCGGGAACACACCGCCGCCAGCTCAGCCGCCGGGCCCGTCCCAGCCCGCCACGACCGCCGGCAAGCCGGAACACGCAAGCAGTGGGCCCTCCCGCTCCTACGGGGGTGACCACATCGAGTTTCAGGGCGGCACCTTTCACGGGCAGGTGATCGCCAAGCAGGTGAATCCGCCTGCGCCGAAGAATCCGCTCGACCCCGCCCAGGAGCAGAAGAACCCGCTCGCGGACCCGGGCCAGGAGCAGCCGTGAGTGGTAGCGGCGGCGAAGAGTCCGACCGGCAGGCGAAGGAGCCCGACTACGGCGGGGATCATGTGCAGTTCTCCGACGGCACCTTCCACGGTCAGGTGATCGGCAAGCAGGAGAACCATCACCACCACTACCCGGCACCGGTGAATCCCAGCGCGGACCAGACGCCTCCCGGCGTTCCGCTGAGCCAAGTCCGGGACCCGTTCCAATTCGAGGTCCACCGGGCGATCGACCTGCCGGGGGCAGGACTGCCCGTGCTTCCGCCCTATGTCCCCCGCGCACACGATCACACCCTGCGCGAGGTGGTCCTGGCCGCCGCCGACGGGACCGGCAGCCGGATCGCGGCGCTGGTGGGCGGGTCCTCCACCGGCAAGACCCGCGCCTGCTGGCAGGCACTCGGCCTGCTGCGCGACCGCCCGGAGCCGTGGCGTGTATGGCATCCCATCGACCCCAGCCGCCCTGGCGCCGCCGTCACCCAGCTCCGCCGGGTGGTGCCGTACACAGTGGTGTGGCTGAACGAAGCGCAGTTCTACTTGGCCCCCGATCAGATCGGCGAGCAGGTCGCCGCGGGCCTACGCGAGCTACTGCGTGATACGGGGCGAGGCCCGGTGCTCGTGCTGGCCACCCTATGGCCGCAGTACTGGAACACCCTGACCACCCGCCCAGGAGACGAAGCGCCCGATCCCCACGCCCAGGCCCGGGAACTGCTCACCGGGCACATGATCGCCGTCCCCGACTCCTTCACCGGCGCCGACCTGCAGGCGCTACCCAATCCTGGCCAAGTGGACATCCGCCTGGCCCAAGCCGTCGAGCGTGCTGCCGACGGCCAGATCACCCAGTACCTGGCCGGGGCCCCGATCTTGTTGGACCGCTACGCCCAGGCCCCGCCCGCCACCAAAGCCTTGATCACCGCCGCCATGGACGCCCGCCGCCTCGGCGCGGGCCCGCACTTGCCGCTGGCTCTGCTCTCCGAGGCCGCGCCCGGCTACCTCACCGACACCCAATGGGAGCAGACCGCCAACACCTGGCTGCAGCAGGCCCTGGACTACGCCACCACCCCGTTCAACGGCATCCCCGGCATCCTGACCCCCGTCAAGACCGGCGCCCCTCGCAACCAGCGCGACCACCGCGCCACCCCAGGCGTAGGTCTCCATACCCCGGTCGCGACCGGGGTGCTCTACCGGCTGGCCGACTACCTCGACCAGCACGGCCGCCACCACCGCGCCAACCAGATCCCGCCCATCGACTTCTGGACCGCCGCCAGGCACGCTCACCCCGCCGACCTGACCGCGCTCGGCCAAGCCGCCCGCGACCGTGGCCTGTACCGCGACGCCGCCCAACTCCTCAAGCATGCCACCACCAATGGAGACCTCGACGCCGCCATCATTCTCCTTCAGCTCATGCACACCACGCACCCGACGGACCACCGTCCTGCCCATCTGGCCGCCTCGCGCGTCGCCCTGGACGACCCTGGCGCGGTGGCCAAGCTGCTGCATGCCATGGAGGGAGAGGGAAGAGAGGAACAGGTTGCGGCGCTGCTAGCTCGTGACCCCGCCTCACATGTGGCTCTGGACGACCCGTATGCGGTGGCAAAGCTGCTGGATGTCATGCGAGAGGACGGGAGAGGCGAACGGGCCGCGGCACTACTGGCTCGTGATTCCACTACGCATGGCGCCCTCGACGATCCGCACTCGGTGGCCGGCCTGCTGCAGGCCATGCCGGGAGCCGGGAGAGACGAACAGGTCGTGGCGCTGGCGGAACGTGCCGCCAGGCACATCCCCCTGAACGACCCGGGCGCGGTGGCCAGCCTGCTAGAGGCCATGCAGAGGCACGGGCTGTCAAGGGAGGCGGTCACCGCCCTCGACATGGGCGTATTTGGCAGCCTGCTGCATGCCTTGAGGGGAGACGGGAGAGAGGAACAGGTCGCCGCGCTGATGGCTCGTGACCCCGCCTCGCATGCGGTCGTGGACGACCCGTACGCGGTGGCCAGCCTGCTGTATGCCATGCACGGGGTCGGGAGAGACGAACAGGTCGCGGCGCTGGCGGAACGTGCCGCCAGGCACATCCCCCTGAACGACCCGGGCGCGGTGGCCAGCCTGCTGCAGGCCATGCGTTCGACCATGACAAGGAGGTATGCGCAGGTTACGGCGCTCCTGGCTCGTGACCCCGCCTCGCACACTGTCCTCGACGACTTGCGCGCGGTGGCAGCGCTGCTGGAAGCCATGCCCTGGGCGAGAAGGCCTGCGCAGGTCTCGGCGCTGGCCGGACGTGCCGCCGCGCACGCTCCCCTCGACGACCTGAGCGCGGTGGGTCACCTGATGGGCACCTTCCGGTGGGTCGGTCAAGACAAACAGGTTGTGGTGTTGGCCGAGCGTGCCGCTGCGCACATCGCCATCGACCACCCGTCCGCAGTGGCTGGCCTGCTCTATGACTTGCGGAAGTTCGGCCAAGACGAACTGATTACGACACTGCTGGCTCGTGACCCCGCCTCGCACGCCGCCCTTGGCCATCCGGGCTTGGCCAATCTGCTGAATGGCCTGTGGGAGGCTGGGGCAGAGGAGCAGGTCGCCGTATTGGCCAGACGTGCCGCCGCGCAGGCCTCCCTCGATGACCCCTACGCGTTGGCCAACTTGCTGGAGGCCATGCGGCAGGCCGGGCAACACGAACAGGCCGCGGTGCTGGCCGGACGTGCCGCCGTGCACGCCCCCCTGGACCACCCTTACGCAATGGGCGCCGTGTTTTCTGCCGTACGGTGGGCCGGGCGCCGCGAACAGGTCGCGGTGCTGGCCGGACGTGCCGCCGTGCACGCACCCCTGGACCACCTGGCCACGGTGACTAGTCTGCTGCACTTCTTGCGGGAGGTCGGCCAAGACGAACTGATTTCGACGCTGCTGGCTCGTGACCCCGCTGCGCATGTCGCCCTCGACGACCCGCGCGCGCTGGATAGTCTGCTGGATGCCCTGCGGGAGGCTGGCGCGGAGGAGCAGGTCAGGGTGCTGATTGAGCGGCTCCCCGCCGCTGGGTGGTTTTATGAATTCCTCCAGATTGGCGGCCATCGGCACCTGTACCGGCTCGGGCGTGACCCGGATGGGCAGGCCACCGCTCCGTGGGATTGGGACGATCTAGAGTGACCTGACCATGGAAGAGCTGGCTATGGCCAGACAGTTCCGCACTGGAAGGGCCTTGAGGAACGGTGTTCAGCTTCGCTGTGCGGCGGGGTCGCGGGTTCCTTGCTAGGGCGTGGGGAACAAGTCGTGTGGTGGTCGCCGGGCGTCGGCGAATGTTCTGCGTGCGGCGTCGTGGGCTTGGCCGCCGTGACGGTTGCTCTGCCATCATGGCTGCGTGATGAACACCTCGCCGCCATACCCTCAACAGTGAGTCGATGATCTACCCACGGGCGCGACCGCCCGGTCACCACCGGCATCAACGGCTCCATCACGGCCCACACGTCGTCAGAGATCTCGTGTCGTGCCACTGTTCAAGACTCGCCCACCGAGGAACGAAACCTCTTGATCAACACTGCGCCTGTCGAGAATCCTGTCCGGCCAGGTCAGGACTCTGTGAGGCCTGGGGTGGCATAGGTGCTGTCCACTCGTTGGTGGCGGAAGACTGGTGCGGCATGATGATCGTTTGTGCTTCTTCGTCTGGCGTATCTGACCGTCACGAACGCGTTCGCCGCCTTGCGGTTACTGCCGATGAGTGATCGTGACAAGGGTGTCGAGATTCTCTTTCTGCGTCATCAGGTCATGGTCTTGGAACGGCAGCTCGGCGCGGATGTGCGGGTGAGGTTCGCCCCTGAAGGCCGCCTCTTCTTGGCGGCGCTCCTGTCCTCGCTTCCCCGCGCGGTCTTACGTCGGTTGCGGCTTGTCGTCCGTCCGGACACCATCCTGCGCTGGCATCGCGAGATCGTGAAACGGCGGCATGCCCGGACCTGCCGGCCGAAGCGCCGTGGCCGCCCGCCCACGGTCCGCTCTGTCCGTACGCTCGTGCTGCGCCTGGTCCGGGAGAACCCGGCTTGGGGATATCGGCGGGTGCATGGCGAGCTCGCCACGCTCGGCCTCAAGGTCGCGCCGTCCACGGTCTGGGAGATCCTCCAGCGGGAAGGTATCGACCCGGCACCCGGGCGAGCCTCCACCACCTGGGCCGACTTCCTGCGCTCCCAAGTCGGCGCGCTCCTGGCCTGCGATTTCATTGAGGCCGTCACCCTTACGGGGCAGCGCCAGTACTGAGTTCAGGGGTGAGTGCTGGCCCCATCTGATCTTGGGTTCTAAAGGTGGTCGCGACGCCTGACCCTGTGGGGTGTTGCTTTGACCAGGGCGCGTCGGACCCATAAGAAGCGTGGACCGGCTCCGCTGGCGGACAAGCGTGATCAATACCTTCGCCTCATGGCGCAGGGAATGAGCAACTCGGCCGCGTGCCGAGAGCTGGGCATCAACCGCAGGACCGGCACCCGCTGGAGGTATGGCAGGAAGGAAGTCGACCAAGCCGGGCGCGAGCGTACCTACCCGCCGATCAGCGAGCGGCCAGACACCGACGCCATCTCCCCGCGGTTCCTGTCGGAGGAGGAGCGGCTCGTCATCGCCGACCTGCTCCGGGCCGGGAACTCGTTACGCGCCATTGCCCGACAGCTCGACCGCGATCCGGCCACGATCAGCAGGGAGGTGCGCCGTAACCGCGACCCGCGCACTGGCGCCTACCACCCCTTCCATGCTCAGCGCCGCGCCGTCGTCCGGCGCGCCCGCTCCAAGGACGGCAAGATCCAGCGCGACCCGGAGCTGAAGCAGTTCATCCAGCGCCACCTCGACCAGCGCTGGAGCCCTGAGCAGATCAGCCAAGCCCTGCGCACCGCCTTCCCTGACGAGCCCGAACGCCATCTCGCGCACGAGACCATCTACCAGGCGATCTACCTCCCTCACCGTGGCGGCTTGGAACGCCAGCCCAGCACGCTGCGTACCGGCCGCCAAGCCCGGCGTCGGCGTCGCCGCGCCGACCAACGCGCCACCCGCTTCGTCGACCCCGGAACGTTGATTCACCAGCGGCCCGCCGAGGTCGAGGACCGTCAAGTGCCTGGCCATTGGGAAGGTGACCTCATCGTCGGCCAGGGCAACCGTTCGGCCATCGGCACACTGGTCGACCGCACCACCCGCTACGTCAAACTGCTGCACATCCCGGGCCGGCACACCGCCGACAACGTCCGCGACGCCCTCCTGGCAGCCTTCGCCGACCTGCCCGCCGGCCTGGCCCGCTCCATCACCTGGGATCAGGGCAGCGAGATGAGCCGACACGACGAGTTCACCGCCGTCACCGGCATCCCGATCTACTTCTGCGAACCGGCCAGCCCCTGGCAACGCGGCTCGAATGAGAACATGAACGGTCTGCTGCGCCAGTACTTCCCCAAGGGCGGCGACCTGTCCGCCTACAGCGCCGAAGACCTCGCCTTCGTCGCTGTTGAACTCAACAACCGCCCGCGCAAGACCCTCGGCTGGCAAGCGCCCGCAGAGCTGTTCGCTAAGATCATCGCAACAATCGAATGACCGCGTGTTGCGATGATCATGCGAATCCGCCGTGCGCACCGTCCGAGCCGAATGCACCGGATGCTGATCTACGACGAACGTCACCTGCGATCAATCCTGGAGGAGTACACCCAGCCCTACAACAACCATCGCCCGCACCAGTCCCGCCAACAACGCCCACCCGATCAAGACGAGCACGTTGTTGTCCCGATGGAAGGCCAGATTCAGCGCCGAACGGTGCTCAGCGGAGCCATCATCGAGTACCACCGAGCCGCCTGACCAACCCGAAGAAACACCAGCTCAAACCGTGTGTACGAGTTTTGAAGCGGTACAGGCAGCCTTAGGCCTGGCTGCGGGGTGTCCTTGCGCAGGGGAGCACCCAGCGGCCAGGCCTCCCCAAGGTCGCTAGGCGTGCCCCTGGTCGTCGGGGTGCGGGCAGGCACCGCGACGCCTCAGGCCGTGGAGAGGCGTAGGCAGCTTGCCACTTACTCATCCGCCGGGGATTCGGGACGGACCGCGAACTCGACCGAAGCGGCATCTTCTCCGTTGACCTCCATGACCCATCGGTAGATGTGTCCGGTCTGGAGAGGCAGCGGAGGGATCGGAAGCGCGAAGGCGACATTGAACGGAACGCTCTTCCCGACCTCGTCGATCTCGGCAAGGTCTGGGACTGCGAAAGAGCCACCAATTTTGAGTTGGTCATCCCTGTCTCGGAACGGCAGAAACGGGCTCCCAGAGGAATGCTCCAGGCGCAGAGTGAACTGGACCTGATCTTGCGCTTCATCCCATGGCATTCGGATAAAGCATGAAATGCCAGATGCCTGAGACTGTGGACCGATGATCGACCAACCTGCCCCCAGCATGTTGATCTTTCCCGCGGCCGGATCCGCACTTACGGCATCAGCCAGAACGAGGAATGCCTCCATCACCCAACCATCCCCAAGCGAAGTGCGGTGGATGGGCTGGTGGTCTGCGGCCTGAAAGCAGCCAGTCCTAGATCTTTCTGAGACTGAACGGCGATTCTGGGTGGGGCCTCCAACGGCTGCCGCCAGACTACGTCGACTACCACCGGTGGAGTGGTGCGAACTTCCCTCGCAGGCATCGGCCTCGCCTCGCGCTGCTCCAGCGCAGCTCTGCGTAGCTCTCCAGCAGGCACCAGTTGTAGGTCTAGCTCGAAACCCATCTCATACAGATATTCCGCCAGGGTCTCAACGCGGACGTTTCCATCCCCCTTGAACACCTGGTTCACCGCCGACCGGCGGCGACCAAGCCTCTTCCCCAGATCGCTCTGCGATAGGCCGGAGAGCTCAAGAGATCGGTGAAGGACCTTGATGACCTTGCGGCGAAGCCGTGCCGCCGCAAGCAGCCGGAGGCCGTCAGGCTGAGCGGCAAGACGTTCGTACAGCGCACCTAGCACAGCTTGTCCTCCTTCATCATGTAAAGCCCTTTGCGGATCTGCTTCGGAGGACATTTCCCATCTATGGTCCTCCCAAAGTCTTTGAGGAAGCCATGAGTGAGTCGGGCAAGCCTCCCGTGATCTGGATCGACGACCTCGTAGTAGGGCAGTCGGACATCTGGAGTCTTCACCTCCCAGAGATCACCTTCCAGGTGGCGCTGACGAGTTTTCGGCTCAAGAACGACACCCGTGGACCAGTCCTCGAAGAGGGCTTCTACGTCGGCCGCAATCCGCCGCTTCTTCTTCGACTTGGAGTCGGCGAAGCCAAGCAAAAAAGACACGGCCGGCTGATCTCCCTCACGGTCTCGAGCAGCTTCTATGGCCATGACTGGCCCATCCCGGTAGCACGCCCTCCCGCACTTCACGCAGTCGCTGTGTACAGTCAAAACTGTACCTCCCGGTAGGGCAGGGGGGCTGTAGCGGGGTGGAAAGAGTAACCTTGTCATAGGCCAGCCCGCTCGTACCCTGAAATACCGGGAAGGTTGAGCGTGACGTTACATCGCGCACCGGGGGCTGCCGCTCCTCCGCGATAGGCCGGATCGGCCCCCAACGCGCAACCACCGAGGCTTCAAGGCATCGTCTGAGACCCGGAAGGGCGATCCGAGCCGCGATCCAAGACCTTGGTGACGAATCCGTAGGCGGTGACGAGGGTTGTGGCTCCAGCGGCCAGGACGACGGCTGGTGCCAGCCCGAGCAGGGCTGCGACGATCCCAGCGGCTAGGGCGACGTTCAGGGCGATGCTGAGTTCAAGGGTGGTGCGGGCAGCGCTCGACATGACGACCTCCGGGATGTCCGTTCCGGGTGAGGGTTGGTGGAACGGAAGGATGTCGCCGCTGGGCCGTCGTACGCCCGGCCGAGCAGCATTTTGTGGATAACTTCAAGCGCGCAGCTTCAGTATCGCCCGCGAGAAGCTCCCAGAAGCGGGCTTGGACGACCAAGAACGTTTACGTTCGCTACTCCGACAATTGCCGACTGCTAAACAGTGACAGGCGCTTCTCATCACCAAGCTGAGTGGGCCTCGCACCCCAGCCCTCAGGTCACTTCTCGCGCCTCAGGCGCCACGGATCTCGATCTTGTCAGCAGGGAGCACCTCTACTTCTCCTCCGCACTCAGGAGTTGGGCCAGTCCCTTTGCAGCTTCGCGAACGTCCCGCGCTGCGCGACGGTGTCTACCCTGTGGGGCTCAAGAAAACGATTCGTCGTCAACGTCGGGGTCCCTCCTGGTCGGGTTGGGTGTTCCTGGGGCAGTGGTCGACTGGTTCGGGTTGCCTGGGAACATCGTTCGTGCTCTTGTCCACGGTGTACGCCGTCGCTCGACGTTTGCTGTCTGTGCCCGCCCTGTTGTTTCGCAGTGACGTCTCCAAGGAGGCGGAAGTGCTGGTGCTCAGGCACGAGAACGCGGTTCTGCGCCGTCAGGTCCGACGGGTGCGCTATGAGCCCGCCGATCGCCTGTGGCTGGCGGCGCTCTCGTCTCTGATACCCTGGCGCCGCTGGGCGAAGATCTTCTCGATCTCCCCGGCTACCTTGCTGACCTGGCACCGCAAGCTCGTGACGAACAAGTGGGACCACAGCCAGCGGCGTCGTCCCGGGAGGCCGCCCACCGCTGCTGCGGTCAAGGCTCTGGTGCTGCGCATGGCCGCCGACAATCCCACCTGGGGCCACCGGCGGATCCACGGCGAACTGACCCGCCTCGGCCACACGGTCGCCGCTTCGACCGTGTGGAACATCCTGAAGCGGGCCGGGATCGACCCCGCCCCGCGCCGCAGCGGACCAACGTGGAAGCAATTCCTGACCGCCCAAGCCGAACACATCGTGGCCGTCGATTTCCTGCACGTCGACACCATCAACCTCAAACGCATCTACGCCTGGTCCTGCTCGAACACCGCAGCCGTCGTACCCACCTGCTCGGTGTCACCGCCAACCCCACGGGCGAATGGACCACCCAGGCTGCCCGCAACGTCCTGATGGACACCGACACGACAAACATGAAGTTCCTGATCCGCGACCGCACCGGCCAGTTCACCGATGCCTTCGACACGGTCTTCGCCGACGCGGGCCTGCGCGTCCTCAAGAGCCCGCCACAAGCCCCGAAAGCCAACGCACACTGCGAAAGGATGATCGGCACCCTACGCCGCGAACTTCTCGACCGCACGCTCATCCTCAACGAGCAACACCTGCGCCGAACCCTCACCCAGTACTTGGAGCACTACCACAGGGCCCGGCCCCACCGCGGCCTCGGGCAGTTGAGCCCATCCCAAGCTGAAACCGGCCCGCCACCGCCAGTCGATCTGGCCAGCCATCGGATCCACCACAGAACCATCCTCGGCGGCCTCATCAACGAGTACCAGATCGCCAACTGAAGCCACCAAGAACCAGCAGGTCAGACACCGAATCCTATTTTTGAGCCCCACAGGCTCCGCGGGATCCTACACGAATATTCACATGCCGCTTGAGCTGCATGGACGTAGTTTTCGGCAGGCGCAGTGCCGGTGCTGAGAGGGGTCTGCCGTTCACGCTCAGTCGTGGTCCCGACAGGCAAGCCCGGGCCACGCCGCGGCAGGGCCTTAGTGAGAGGCCTCGTACTGCTCGACGATGCCGCTGGCAATGCGACCGCGCTCGCTCACTTGAAGCCCCTCACGCTTGGCCCACTCGCGGATCCGCTTCGTGTAGGCCCGGTCCGGGCCACCTCGAGTAAGCGTCACGCGCTTCCCTCTGCGCTCGCTCCTAACGGGCCGAGCCTTCGTGATATAGGGCGCGAGGATCTTCTCAAGCTTCTCCCGGTTGGCCCCGGACAGGTCAATCTCGTAATTAACGCCATCCAGGGCGAAGGGGACGGTACCGTCAGCGGCGCCGCCGTCTATGTCATCAATGAAGATCGTCTGTATCTGCTTAGCCATTCTTCACCTCTCTTGATGATCTGAAGCATAGCGGGCAGCGAAGCCCCGGGTCTGGCAGGGCGTGGGGCGAAACCATTCTGCTCCCATGACTGCCAGCCATTTCGTCGGCTTTACTCACCCATCCCGGCTTCACCTGCTTGTGCTGGGCCAGCCATACGGGAATTGAGCAGTTGCCTGCGCTGACCTCCTAGCCTTGAGATCTTGCTTCTGCCCCGGGCTCGTCAGTGACCGGCAAGATGCCGGACGAGCGTGGGGCGAAGGGACTGCCCATGCGTTTTTGCTGGCATCGCAGCTTCGACTGTGGCCGCTTTGGTCGTTGTCCCGGCCCCCACTCCGATGGCGGCGACGCCACCAGACATCCCGACAGTGGTGGTGCCGACTGGCCAACTTGCTGGCCTGATAGTTGCTCCAGAGGTCAACGCGAGCGGCTACGACAGGGATCTCTTCCCGCATTGGGACTCGGTCTGCGGCTGTGTAATGCCCGCGAGGTGGTGCTCAAGCGCGATGGCGAGAACGTGGCCACCAATGCGTCATGCGCCGCGGTATCAGATACGTTACGCAGCCCGTACGACGGCGGCGAATGGACGCGAGCATCAGATGTCGATATTGACCATATGGTGGCGCTCGCGGAGGCGTGGCGGTCGGGTGCGCACGCGTGGTTACCGTCCAAGAGGAGACAATTCGCCAACAGCCTCACCGACAGCCAGCTGTGGGCGGTCACGGATAGCGTCAACCAGACTAAAGGTGACAAAGAGTCGAGCGTCTGGAAGCCGCCGCTGGTGTCCTTCTGGTGCATCTACGCCCGCTCCTGGATCAGCGTGAAGTACGACTGGCGGCTCACCCAGCAGGCCAGCGAGAAGAGCGCCCAGCAGGCCATGCTGGATACCTGCACCTGACTTGCTCGCTGCTACCAGGTTGGGAGCAGGGAGCCTGCCCATCGTCCACGCGGCGGTCCTCGAGTGGACTGTGAGGGGCGCCGAACGCTGGCTCCGCGCTCTGCACTTCCTGCCTTCGACCGCCGCACTTGCTGATGCGCCTCAGTGAGAGCCGGGGTCGAAGTCGTTGTCGCAAGGAGTGGTGCCTCCGGCGGAAGGCGGGGTCACGTTCGGGCCGACCACGTGAAGGCTATGGCTAGCTGTGCTTTGTTATTTGTGTTCACTTTTAGGGGTCTAGCTAGAATGCTTACATGGTAGTTCGGAGGTGTATTTATTGGCCCCTCCGGAGGTATTCTGATGATTCGGGAGAATTCTTCAAAAGCTGGAATAGTTGGCGGAATCGGACTGTGGGTTCCGCTTTCACGTCCAGCTTTCGTAGTGACGCTCCTGCTCGCGGCAGGTTCATCAACCGCCGCTGCAGCCAAAATGGAGCCTTATTGCCCGCCTGTGTCAGATCAGGCTCGGGAGATTTACGACATCGATCAATGGTGTGCATCCGTTAACAGCGACGTTGATGCGGGACGGGTTCCGGATCTGGGGGCGCGGTTGGAGGAGTCGCGGCGCCAGCCGCTAAGGGAGCCGCCCGCACCACGCCCGCCGAAGATGTCGGAGTCGGGCGGTGCCGTCTCTGAGGTCAAGCAGCCGGGAACACCAACCACGAGCAACGAACCACCAGCTACGCCCGAAGACAACATGAAGCCCGCGCAGGGGACGGCTCTGACAGGAGATCACCAAACCCGCGGGCCGGATGATCCGCAGCATGAGGTGAAAGCGACGCCGTCACCGCCGGTGGTGTCTACCCCGGGCCGGGCGTCGCCGCCTCCTTCGTCGTCCTCATCGAGTTCCGTTCCTTCACCTGCCGGTTCGCCGAGTGCTGGGGCGGGGCGTCCTGGTGCCGGGCCTCGCTCCGATGTGACCGGGCCATGGAAGACCGCGCTGGTGTTCGGTCTGATGGTGATGGTGCTGGCCGGTGTACTTATCTCTTGGGTGCGGTTCCGGCTCGGGCTGGCCGGCCGGGACATCCGCCACAGCGGCCGTGCTGCGGGCGGAGATGGTCTGCATCGAGGTGCCCCCGGTGAGGGCGCCTCTTTTCCGATCATGATGACTGCCGGCACGCAGGCTCCCACAGCCGAGCCTGTCAAGGTCAGATCGTCCAGTGACGCGGAGAGGCTGAAGCCGGACGCGCCTGACCCCAAGCCACAGAGCGAGCGGCCTGGAGAGCCTGTTCCAGCAGCCGCAGTCGCGGCAGCAGCTGCGGCCCCCGAGGCCCTCGGTTCGGGCTTCGTGGCCGTAGTGGGAAAGACCAAGGTCGAGGTGTTCGGCGTGCCGAAGCTGACCGCGGCGGGGAAGGCGGTGGCCTTTGGTCGAGCGGAGGCGCGGGATCTGTTCGCTCTGTTGTCGGTGTCGCGGGACGGGGTGTCGGCTGAGGGCATCGTGGAAGCGCTGTGGCCGGGCGACGGTGAGCGGGGCGGGCGCCGGTTGGAATCGGCGGTGCGGGAAATCAACCAGGCAATGCGGCACGCGACTGGCTGCGCAACTGGTGTGCGGTTCGTGTTGAAGTCCGGAGAGCGGCGGTTGCTGCCGGCGGCGTCATTCGATGTGGACTTCTGGCGTTTCGGCGAGGCATGCCAGCGCGCCTCCACCGCGCGCGAGAACGTTGCCCGAGAGACGGCGTTGCATGAGGCGCTGACCCTGTATCGGGGTCCGTTGCTGGCCGGTCGTGACGATCTGTGGGTCCTTCCGGTACGCCAGGCGGTTCAACGGCAGGCGGTCGACGCGGCCGAGCGGCTGGCCGAGCTGGCGCGCCCGGATGATCCGGGCCTGGCGGTGGATGTGCTGCGGCACGCGGTTGACCGGATCGACCCGCTCGCCGAGGTGCTGTGGTGTCAGTTGATGACGATCCAGGCAGAGCTTGGTCGTCTGCCTGCGGTGCGGCGCTCGTTCGCGCTGTTGACCGAGCGCCTGGCGGAGATCGATGCGCTGCCGAGCGTCCAGGCCCGGCAGGTGTATGAGCGACTCCTTCGCTGACAGGCCCGCGGCAGGAGTAGCGAAGGGTGAGGTCCTGTCGGCGTCTGCCAGGGGCCTCACCCTTCGTCGCGTAGGGTGCGCTGGTCTCGCAGGGGATAGGTTGCCAGCGTCTCGGCGGTGAGCAGGTTCGCGGGGTGGGTGCCGTAGACGCGGGCCAGGAGGCAGAGCGTGGAGGCGGAGGGTCGCCGGCCTGCCTGCGGCCAGTTCTCGTAGTCATACAGGCGGGACTCGCGCAGTCCAGCGCCGGTGGTTCCGGCGAGTCGGTGGAAGGCTTCGACTGCCTGCGCCGCGGTGAGGCCGGTCGCGTAGCGGTAGAGGCGCAGTGGGGTGGCGGGGTGGTCCAGGGCGAGGATGACGGTGATCTGGTCGAGGGTGAAGCCGTGCTGACGCAGGTATCGGCTGCGGCGGCGGCAGTCGAGCAGGGTCTGGTATCCGGTGCCGGACATGGCCTGGTGTCCCTTTGTGTTGGCGCGCGGGGTGTGCGGCGGGTCCCTGTGGGGTTCGGGGTTGGGGGACGGTAGGCGGCCTTGTGGGAGGGGCTCAAGTCTGGGTGTGGGGTGGTCGATGTGCGGGTGGTGGCGGGGATGGCGGCGTGGTGGTGGTGTTGTCGCAGGCCGGGGCCGTGTGGAGGTGGGGCGGCGGGTTTGGGGGTGTGATTCGGGCGGGGAGGTGGGTGATCGTGCTGGCCGCTCCCGGCATCGGGCCGGGGTGCGGACACGAAAGGGCTTCGCATGGACATCCGGACGCAGCACCTGAGCCTGGCTGAGCTGGCTGATGCCTTCCTTCCTCCGGCCGTTGTCGTTCCGCGGGAGCCTGCGGTGGAGCGGTTCCCGGATCTGGCGCCGGGGCTGGTGATGTCGACGCTGCGCTCGGCGCAGGTGTGGGGCGGGATGGCGTGGCGTCGGGCCTTCCCCGGGCGGGGCGATCAGTCGGCGATTGCTCGCCGGATGGTGGGCCAGCTTCTAACTGATACCGGGCGGGCAGAGGATGCGGCGTGGGTGACGGCTGAGCTGGTCAGCAACGCGCTGCGGCATTCGCGTTCGGGCCGGGCGGGCGGCATCTTCGTGGTGGAGGTGCTGCTCGGGATGGATCGCGCGCGGATCGTGGTCTATGACCTGGGCGGCGGCACCATCCCGGAATCCTCGCCCACGCCCGGCGCGTTGTCGGAAGCGGTTGAGGAGGGGCGGGGTCTATCCGGGGTGGCCGCGCTCGCAGTCCGGACCGGAGCGGCGGGGAACACGGTGACCGGGCATGCGGTCTGGGCGGAGCTTGCCTTGGCCGAGACAGCGACGGGACCAGCTTCGGCCAGCACGGCTGCGGGTGACCCGGGCGAGCATGATGTGGACGGGTCGGAGTCGAGCAGCGCCCTGGAGCTGCCGGTCCCCGACGAGCCTGATTGCGGTCGCCAGGAGGAGGGAGTCTGCTTGGACCCTTCGATGCGTCTGCGGGAGGCGAGCTGAGGCAGAAGGCGGGCCAGGTGTCCGCGTACGGGCAGGAGCCGTGGGCTCGGCAAGCGCTGGCGGAGCTGCGCCGGAGCTGGCCTGACTGGGCCTTCCTGGTGGTGCGCTACCGGTGGCTGGCGCTGCACGGCAAGCGGATAGTGATCAGCGCGACCGGCCCGTACGAGCTAGGTCGCGCGCTGCCAACCCGCCCGGCGGAGTCGGCCGAGCTGGTCCCGGCCGAGCCGGTCCTGGCTAAGCCGGCCTGTCCGGTGCCCAGCACGGCCTCGGCCTGCCCGGTTGAGTGTCGTGTGCCGGAGCCGCGGCTGATGCCGCTGCCGACGTTGGCCGGGCTGCTTCAAGAGGAGCCTGGACTGAGCTGGGCGAAGGCGAGCACGCCGCTGTCGGCGGCGTCGGGGCCGAGGGCCGTGTCGGGTATGGCCGATGATGGCGGGGCGGGGCTGAGCGGCCCGGGGACGTCCGATGATCCCCCGATGGGGGCGTTGGCGGCGCAACGGTCGATGACAGGTACGTGGGCGGTTGCAGGCGCGGACGCGGGCCGTGTGGGGTTGTGGCCGGGTAGGTGGTGGCCGTGGGGCCGCCGGTCAGCCCGTTCGAGGCCCCTCTCGCCGGGAGCAGATGGTCCTCGTCATCGTCGTAGCAGGTCAAGGTCCTCGACGGTGGCTGCTGCGATCGCTACCTGAGGGCCCGGGCCGATGGCCTGGTTGTGATCGCGGGGCGGGCTTGACACCGGGGGCGGAGGTGGGTGTTGATACCGGTCCGCCCGCCCGCCGTGCGCTGCGGGACGGTTGGGCGGGTGGTTTCGGGTGGTGGGTCCGCCTCGTGTTGGGGACGAGGCGAACCCACCGCACCCCACCGCAACTCCTCCAGGTCCGGTCGGGCTCTCGTCCCCAGAGGATGGGAAATTGGGGGCAGATGTCGGTATTGGAAATGGGGGTAGCGTTCCGGTGCGCGGTTAAGACCACTACCCCCTGCGGTGGCTGGTTTTGCAGGTCACGCCAGTTTCGGGCATAGCGGTGGACGGCCCGACTCGTCTAAGGACGACTCCTTTGAATATGTGTGCGCGTGTTCTCGTGGCTGGCTCTGTTGCTTGTTCTCGCTTCTTCTGTCCCTGTGTCTGCACCTCTTCTCTGTCTTGACAGGAGTGCTATCGGCTGCGGCCTTTCCACGGCCGGCCTCTGCGGTGACCTCGGGTCGAGCGCCGAGCAGTGCCTTCGCCTCAGCCTCGCCGGGTGCCGGGATGGCCGGTCGGATGCGGCGTTGACGGGCGGCCCGAGAAACCCCGGAAGACTTTACCTTTTACGCGCGAGAAAAGATTCCGGCCGCTATGTTCGGCGGTGTTATCGAGATAAAATAAGAATGTCAGCGAGAAAGCAGAAAGGGCGGGCGGAAATGGCGAACACCACGGGTGACTTTGACGGCGAGTTCATGGCGGTAGCGACGGCGGATGTCCGGCCTACGGATGTGGTGCTGAACCCGGCCCGGTACGTGGCCGACCCGGCGGCGTTGCCCGCCGGGGTGGTCGACATCTTCCGTCCGGCCGACCCGGCGCGGGGGTGTGGGGGGTGTGATGCGGGGCCGGGCGAGCCGTGCGGGTGGGGGTGTTTGGGGTTGGCGGCGTTGGATGACGCGACCGGGTACGGGTTCGCCGACGCGGTCTGACCGGGTCGGGTGTGGCAATGGCCCCGGTGCCGCCGTAAGGCGGCACCGGGGCTGTTGGCGTGTCCGGATAGGCGTGTGCTGGGTCCCGGTGTCGGCTGACCGGGTGGGCATGCGCAGGGCCCCGGTAGCCGTCCGTGGGGCGGTTACCGGGGCCCGTGGGGGTCCAGGGGCGGGGATTACGCGGTGGTGCCTGTGGCGGCGGCATCCGCGCGGTCCGCGCGGTCCGTGCCGCCCATGGCGCCCGTGGCGTCTGTGCGGTCGGTGGTCCGGTCCGGTGCTGCGGGGGCGGGCGGGTGGAAGAGGAGGTGGGCACGAATCAGTTCGGCGACGTCGGCGGGCGGGGTTTCGACGGGAAGGTCGGTGGTGGGGTAGGTGTCGCCAGGGGCGGTGCGGCCGAGGTAGGTCCAGCGGATCGTCAGGGGCGGTTCGGGGGCGGTGGCGGGATGGGGGTCAACGGGGATGTGTAGTGCGACGAGGTGGCCGTCGGGCGAGCGGTAGTCCTGTCCGAAGACTTCGTGAGAGGGGCTGTCGTCGCCGGGGTCGTTGGCGTTGCCCTGGTAGAGGTAGCCCTGCGCGCGGCGGTGGAAGCCGTGTTCGGCCAGTGCGCGGGTGTAGGGCAGGGTGCTCGGCATGTAGTCGGCGATGTCGTCAATGGTCTGGTGGTAGTCGCCGAGGATATCGGTCATGTGGGCGGCGATGACCTCGAAGTCGGGTTGCCCGAGCGGCATGCAGGCCGGGCAGGTGTGGTCGTCGCCGCAGGTGTCGCAATCGCCACCGAGCCCGAACATGCGCTCGAAGGTGCAGACCTCCATGAGACGGCCGTCGTCGCCGCGTGTGGGTCGGGCGATGACGGGGTGGGTGTGGTCGTCGTTCCACATGATCGTCCAGCCGGGGCCGTGGGCGGCGAGTGCCCGGACGTGGTCAGGGGTGATCGTGTGGGTTTTGGGGGCGTCGCGGAAGCCGGTGGCGTTGCGGGTGGGATAGACGCGGGTGGTGTGGGGGGTGAGTCCGGCGGCGGTGACGATGAGGGCGGCCACGGCGGCGGGTGGGGTACGGCGGGGCACGGTCGCGACGTAGGCGGGAGTGGTGGCGTCGGGGTTGGCGTCGCTGAGGGTGACGGTGATCGATGAGAGGGAGTCGTGGAAGTAGGGCATGGCGACGGTGGCCGTGGCCCCGCTGGGCAGGCGGTAGCGGGTGGTGGCGTCGCCGTTGGAAAGGTCGAGGTCGCTGAGCTGGTCGCGATGGATGCCGTAGGGCCGTAGGGCGGCGCTGTAGGGGCCGCTGACGCTCATCCGCAACTCGATGCTCCGCCATTCCTTCACGCGCGTGCGGGCGGTTTCGGTGACGCCTTCGGCCACGCGGTCGAAGGCGGTCGTCAGGCTACGGCCGGGTTCGGTGGCAAGGACGGCGTCGAGGGCGGCGGCCGCCTCCTCGTAGGTGGTGATCTCCAGGAGGGTGCCGTGGTCGGCCATGGCGGCGGGGGCGATGAACACGTCTTGTCTGTCCCACACCAGGGCATGGCCGGGGCCGGTGACGGTGAGCCCGTGGAGCTGGGCGGCTTCCACCGTGATCACGGGCTTGGGGGTGGTGTTCGGTGTCATGCGGGTGTGCCCTTTCGTGTGGGCCCCGGAATGGCGCGGGGTGGTTATTCCGGTGCGGCGTTCCGGCGGTGTTTACCGCCTAATTCCATGGACGCTCTGCGCCCGTATGAATGTCAACCCGGCCGCGCGTTAATCTCACGAATTCTCTACAGTCGAAATTCGGGCATTAGGGTATCGTCTGCCGTCGTCCGGTGGAATAGGTGAAGAGTCGGGCCGGCCGCTAATGTCAAGTTGAACTGGCTGCCTTCTCGCGAGATGTTTTCGCAGATCGGGGATTGTTTTGTTAGGGCAGCCTCTCCAGCCGTTGGGGTGACGATATTTGTTGGCCGGTCGACTTGCCAGCCGCGTTATTGGCGAGGGATGGTCGTGACACAAACGAAAAACACCGGCCCGGACGGGGCCGGTAATGCGACCGGAAAGGGCTTCGAAACAATGGCTATCAACATCCCGGAAATGACCGGAACTGAAAAAGCCACCGCTGACATGGAAACCGCCGCCAATGCCCCGGCCAACGTCCCCGCCGCCGGGTCTGTGACGGTCCCTGACAGCCCCGACGCCGCCACCCCGGACATCCCGGCTACCGACCTGGCCATGGACGCGGACGAGCGGGTGGCGGCGGTGTCGGCGGCGTTGGAGTCCCTGCCGGGTGGGTCGGCGACGGGGATCGGTGCGGCGGCGGGGCTGAGCCGGGTAGCGGCGGGCAAGGTCCTGAACCAGATGGAGGCCGAGGGGCTCGTTCGCCGTGAGCCGGGGGTGAGTGACGGCAGTACGAAGGGGCGGGCGGCTGACCGGTGGTACCTGACCCCCGCTGACCCCGCCGAGCCGACCGGTGCCGCCGAGGCGTCGGCCCCGGCCCCTGAAGCGTCGGACGCCGAGCCCGTCGCGATGTCCGCGCCGGACACCGGCACGGACATCGCGGACGACGAGGCGGATGACGCCGCGTTGCCCGCACCGGAGGCAGAGGTTGCCGTGCCCGGTGTCGGTTCGGCCGACCCTGCCCCGGCGGACGAGCCGACCGATGAGGAGGGGACGGGGCAGGGCACGGCCGGGGCCGACGACCTGAACGCCGACGCCGAGCCGGAGGTCGACGAGCCGGAGTCTGAGCCCGTTGCCGACGACCCCGCGTGGGAGCGGGCCCGTGCCGAGCTGGCGGAGCTGGCCGAGCTGTTCAGCGGGATTCTGTCCGCGAAGGAGGACGGGAACACCGTCATGGCGCTGGGATGCCTGGAAATGGCCATGACCAAGGTCGCCGCCGCGCACCGCACCGCACGGGCGGCGCTGACCGGCACCACCACCCCGGCTCGTGCCGTACCGGGGGCTGGTGGCGGTGGGGGCATCGGCGGCAGCACACGGTCGGGCGCACTGCGGGAACTGGTTCACGGGCACCTGATCGCGTTCCCCGGTAAGGAGTTCACCCCGCACGAGATCAGTAAGGCGTTGGGGGGCCGTTCGTCCGGCGCGGTGGCCAACGCCCTGGACCGGCTGGTTCAGCTCGGTGAGGCCATTCCGACGACCGAACGCCCCCGCCGGTTCACCCTCGCCCCGACCGCCGACCACGGCCTGGCCAACGCCGCCGTGGCCCCCGCCAACCCCGTCCCAGCCAACGCGGCCGACACCGGGAACGGTGCGGCAACCGGCATCAACGGCCACTGAGCCGGGGCCGGGCGGGCCGCATTGACCGGCCCGCCCGCCCCTGGTCCGGTAGCGGGCGGGACACCCCTACAGCCCCGCCCGCGCCACCCGCGCACAGCCCGCCACCGGCTCGCCCGGTACGGCTCCCACGGCTACGGCACCAGGGCCTCACGGTCCGGTCCGCCACCCCTCACAAACATCTCACGCGGCATCGCGTCTGTTCCGCATGCCCGCACACCACCCCCGCACCGCAACGCCGCACGTCGGTGTTTCAGAAAGGGAACATGCCATGGCCCACGAGATTGAGATCTTCGCCAATGGTTCGGCCGGGTTCGCCGCCGCCGGGAAGCCCGGTTGGCACGGGCTCGGCTACACCGCCCCCGGCCCAATGACCGCCGGAGAACTGCTGACCCGGTCGCACCTGGCCGGGTGGAACGTGCGCAAGGTGCCGGTCGGTCAGGTGACCGACCCGATCACCGGAGGGTCGGTGGTCACCGACGAGGACTTCCTCATGGTGCGCACCAACCCGGTCACGGGTAAGCCTGAGCGGCTCGGCCGGGTCGGGCGGGAGTATCAGCCGCTGCAGAACGAAGAGGTCTGTGACTTCCTCCAGACCCTGGTGGACGAGTCGGGGGCGATCTTCGACACCGGCGGCTCGCTGAACAACGGGCGGCGGGTGTTCATCACGATGCGGCTGCCCGAGCCGCTCATGGTCGGCGGGTTCGATCAGATTGACCTGTACCTGGCCGCGTTCTCCCGGCATGACGGGTGGGGAGCGTTCACCACAGTCGCGACCCCGGTGCGGGTGGTGTGTGCGAACACCGAACGGGCCGCTTTGGCCAACCACGCCTCCCGGTTCACCGTCCGGCATACCGGCAACGTCGCCGGACGGATCGCCGAGGCCCGCGAGGCGCTGAAGCTGACGTGGGAGCACGGTGAAGCCTTCGCCGCCGAGGCCGAGAAGCTGCTCGCGGTCCCGATGAACCTCAAGGAGTTCCGTCAGTTCGCCACGAAGTTGCACCCGCTTCCGGCGGACGCCAAAGACCAGGCCAAGCGTAACCACGACCTGACCATGCGGGAGCTGGAGTACCTGTTCGCTCAGGCCCCGACGCAGGAGCCGATCCGTAACACCCGCTGGGCCGCCTACAACGCGGTGACCGAGCGGCTGGATCACAAGAGCCCGGTGTTCGGCAGCCGTGACATCGCCACCGTTCGCGCCGAGCGGGCCCTGCTGGACGACCACGACAACGCCAAGATCAAGGCCCGGGCGTTCCGGTTGCTGGCCACCGTCTGACGTACCCGACGTCCGGTACGGCCCCGGCACGGGGGCCGTACCAGGCCACGCCGCCAGACAGGGCGGCTCCGCCGGGCAGCCCGGAACGCCACACCGGGCGACGTCCGGAAGCCGCTAGGACGCTACCCCGGCACTGTCCCCGCGCCCCTGCCACGTCACGGGCCGGGAACCCGGCCCCGTGCCGTCGCCGGACACCCGCCCATCACACCCCCGCCATGCGAAGGAGATCGTCATCATGGGTCGACTCGAAGACCTGCTAGCCCAGTTCGCCAACGATGCCCGCTACGAGCTGAGCCAGGCGCTCACCCCGGTCTGTTCCCTCGACGACGAGGGCAAGCTCGGTGATCACGACCTGGGCCGAATCGCTGACCGGTACCACCTGATGACCTGGTGGCAGGAGGTCACCGACCTCACCCACGGCATCGAGGAGGCAGTCGACGGCGGGACCGCCATCCTGACGGTTCGCCAGCGAGCGCGCCGCTACCTGCTCGAGGTACGCGTACGTGCCTACGGCTCGGCCTCCACGATGGCCATGGCCGAATCCCGCCGCGCCTCCGCCCAGACCTTCCTCGACCAGACCCGGCAACTCGCCGATGCTCTGACCCCGCCCCTGGCCCGAGGCGCTCATCCCGCCAACGACCTGGCCGATGAGCTGACCGACGACCTAGCTGCCGCTTCGGCTGACAACGCGTCCGGCGGCCCAGCCGTCCGCTGCGACCGGTCCGGGGCCGAGGCGAGCGGGGCGGCCAGGGAGTACCGGCCATGACCGCCCGGCCGACCGCCGCCGCCAGGGATCCACCCGCCCCGCCCCGCCACCGGCTGCGCGGGTTTCCCGCCGAGCCTCGCGCGGCCCCTCAAGACTCCGTGCCTCCTGCCACCCGGCACCTGTCATCTATTCACCCGACGAAAGGGAACCCGACCCATGAAAGACCGCTACCAGCCCGGTCAGCCTGGCCCCCTGCCTGCGGCCGAACCAGCCACCAACGACACCTCCGCCGAGGGCGGGGAGGGGTGCTCGCTGGGCGAGCTGACCGCCGAGGAGATCGTCACGGCCCGTCACCGCTACTACGCGGCGGCGGCCGAGGCGACCGCCGCCTTGCAGAACGGGGACTTCCTCGGCGGCGAGCAGTTGTTCGCCGCTACCTACGCCCAGACCTTCCGTGCCTGGTGGGACTTGGTCGAGGGCCAGGTCACCGTCAAACGGCTGGCTTGGGATCACGCGCTGCGGCGGGTGCGGTCCTGGGCCCGCCACCACCTGACCGGCGAGGCCCCAGCCACACGGCCGGGCACGTTGTTCGATCACGCGCTGGCTCACGCCTCCCGAATGGCCGCCCGTGACTTCCTGGCCGCCACCGGCGAGCTCCTGACCAGGCACCTGGCCACCGAACCCGGCGACGCGGCCGGAGCAGGCGACGACGCCGAGGTGCTAGGCCCCGACACGCCCGCCAACAACCTTCACCCCTACCGCGCGACCGTGACCACGGCGCAGACGCCATGAACGATCAGCCCGGTCAGTCGGCCATGCCAGCGCATCCCGGCGCTGGCCCCACCACCCCGAGAAAGGTCCCTCCCATGTCCGAGTACAACCCGACTCCCGGTGCGGTCCCGCCCCCGCCCGATGTCCCCAGCGTGCCCGCCGTACCCGCCGTACCCGCCGGACCGAGCCCGGTGTTGTCGATGGAGGCGGTCATCGAGCAGGCCCGGACGATGCGGCTGCGCAACGCCGACGACATCGCCCACCGGCTCGCCCGAGGCGAGCGGCTGGACGCCGAGCGGCTCTACGGCGTTCTGCACTCCCAGAAGCTGGCTGGGTGGTGGCTGCTGATCGATCGGCACATCCGCTGCGGCAGCGTCGGCCGGGGGCTGACCCCGGCGGGGGTGGTGGCCAAGTACGTCTCCTGGATCAGCCCGTTCCTGGAGGAGCGCGCATCGTGCGAGGCGCCTTTCACCTTCGATGTTCTCGGGGTCAAGAGCGTGCAGGAGCTGGCTTTGGCTCACCTCGACCGGGCCATGGCCCTCATCCGGCAGGACGCGGCGGGGACCTTCCTGGAGCAGGTGAAGTCCCTCGCGCCGGCCTCCGCGGAGCAGGAGCAGTCTCGCTCCGGCTTGGCCGGGCAGGAGGCGACGGCATGAACGGCCACCCGACCACCGGCGAACACACTCCCGCCACTCCCACTTTCGGCGAATCCGCCCCGGCCACCCCTACCCTGCCCGCACGGAACGAGGCTCTGTCGGTGGAGGCACTCATCGAGCAGGCCCGCGAGACACAGCGGCGCAGCATCGACGGCCTCGCCCGCAAGCTCCGTCTCGGGCAGCAGCCTTCAGCCGAGCAGCTCTACGACATACTGCGCGCGCAGACGCTGGGGACCTGGTGGGTGCTGGTCGAGCGGCACCTGCGGTATGCGGGAGGTGACCAGGGACAGACGCTGGCCAGGTTCCTGTCCTTGGTCAGCTTCTACCTCAACGAGGACGACACCACGCGGGATATCACCCTGGCCGTCGGCGTCCTCGGGCCGGAGGACGAGCACGAGTTCACTCTCATTCACCTCAACCGGGCGATGGACTTGATCCGGCGGGACGCGGCTCGGACCTTCCTGGAGCAATTGATGTCCCTCGCGTCGGCCTCCTCCGAGCCCGAACAGTCTGCCTCCGGCTCGGCCGGGCAGGAGGGGACGGCATGAGCGGCCACCTGACCACCGGCGAACACGCCCCCGGCCACCCCGCGCGCGAGCCGGTGGCTCTCTCCGAGGGAGCAACGACCACGAAGCCGGGCCCCGGACCGGTGGACAGCTCGGAGGTGGAATGGTTCCAGATCCTGGCCTGGCGATGGGACATCACCACCGCCAAGCAGTTCGCCCAGGGCCGTGTGCCGAGAGGCCGCCTGGACCCCGCAGCGTGGAAGGGCATGCTCGGTTTGATCGCGATCAACATCGAGCACGCCGCGCGGGTGGATCTGTCCGAGCCGCTGATCGCGGCCCCGGTGCCGAACGGCGGGCTGCTGATCATCGACGGCTGGCACCGCCTCCACAAGGCCCTGAACACCGGAGTCACCGAGTTGTTCGCGGTGGTGCTCACCGCCGAGGAAGAACGGGCCTGCCGGATTTTCGGCGGGGAACCCCACCACGACGACGAAGAGGAAGGCGAGTACGGAGAGCACGACGAGGACGACTACGACGACGAGTACGAGGAGGGCGGCCGGACTGACGTCTGATCCGGTGATGTAGGGGGCATGCCCCGCCCAGCACACGCTAATTGCGCTGGCCGGGGCATACCTCCTTCACCACCGGATCAGACATCAAGTCACAGGTTCGCCCTCATAATCGGGGGATGCTACCCGGCTTCGACCAGCGCTGCTCGTGCTTTCACGGCTTCCGGCGTTGGGTGTCGGAGTGGGGAGGGGCTGGCCGCAAGGCCGGGTGCGCTCACGTAGCGTGCGGAGGCCTGTGGCGCTCGCCCGGAGCTGAGTGTCGTCCGTAATGATGAGGTTGCGGTGCAGGAGCGCGTGGCCCATCACACGCAGCATCGACTCGATAGGGATCATGTAGTCGAGCAGGCTGGCCTCGTCGTCGATGGACAGAGTGAGGTCGTGAGGCCGGTTGCGGTTGTGCAGGTCGACGCTTTCGGCGCTGTCGAGGCAGTGGTAGATCTCGCCTTCGAGCCAGCCGGCCTCGGCGCTGTTCAGCTTCTCATCCTCGTTAGAGGCGTAGCGGATGAGCAATGCTCGGTACCAGTGGTCACGCGCTTTGAGCTGTTGCAGGACGCGGTTACGCAGGCCGGGGCTGGTGGCTTTGCCGACGTAGGCTCCCCATCGCCCTTCGGTGTCGGGTCGGTCGAGCAGGATGTAGACGCCGGGCACGTTCCAGTCTTTGTCCAGGCCCTTGGCATTGTGCCGCTCGATGAGGCGCATGTCGGCGACCTTGTGTCTGGCACGGATCTTGATCGGCTCGTCGGGGTATTCGGAGAGGGTGACGACGAGCGGAAACGCGGCGAGCCGGGCAGCGGGCACGGGGGTCTCCTTCACTTGGAGCTACTGGAGATGTCCCGCTCGGTATCTGTCACATCGCTCTGCGTGATCACGCGTTTCGGGAAACAAAAAAGGCCTTCCGCCTGCGGACCTTTGTCGATGCGGCACCGGGTGTATGGCTCACCCGACGCCGTGACGGGGCCGGGTGGGTTGGCAACCTGGTCCGGGCGGTTGGCGCGGTACGGCCCTACGGCGGCCGGTACGGCGCTTCGTGCCCGCCCGGCCCGGATGGCTGTCCGGCCGTCACCGGGGGCCGTGGGCGGGGTCAGCGCGGGTCGGGTTGGCCGGTGGTCGCGCGGGCGGCGGGCCGGGTGAACCCGATCAGGTCTGCGCGCTGGTAGGTGTCGATTTTGACGACGGAGCGGCTGTTGGGGGCGTGGATCATCTGGCTGTCTCCGATGACGAGGCCGACGTGTCCGGGGCCGTCTGGTTCCATGCGGAAGAAAGCGAGGTCGCCGGGCTGCTCTTGCCCGTTCGCGACTGGCGGTCCCCATCTCCACTGGTCGGCGGCGACGCGCGGGATAGAGATTCCGGCGGCTTGGTAGGCGCGCATGGTGAGTCCGCTGCAATCGAAGCTGGTGGGGCCTTCGGCTCCCCAGACGTAGGGTCTGCCGAGCTGGGCGTGGGCGTAGGCGATGACGGCGGCGGCCTGTTCGCCGGGGATGATCGTGACGCAGGTTCCCGCGAGTGCGTCTACCACGCGTTGCGCGAGTGGCTCCCACTGGGCGTAGGCGTCGGGAAAGCCGGAGCGTTGAACGGCTTGCGCGGCGCGGGTGAGGGGGAGCTGCTCCCACTGTTTCACTCTCACGAGGTGGTCGTAGAAGGTGCCGGTGGCGTAGCGCGGGTCGAGGATCTGCTCGCGCGTTCCCCATCCCTGGGAGGGGCGTTGCTGGAACAGGCCGAGGCTGTCGAGGTGGCCGTAGGTCAGGTTCCGCAGCTTGGACTCCTGCAACGCGGTCGCGATAGCGATCACAGCCGCTCGCGCGGGCAGCCCGCGTTCCATCGCGATCTGCACGATGAGTGCGGCGTGGGTCTGCTGCTCTGTGTCCAAGGTCAAGCTGGGCGCGGCAGTGACTGTCGGGGATGCCGCGACCGGCCCGCCCGTTGTCCTGCTCACCGCCTCGGGCGTGATCGCGCAGGCTACGCCGCCGGGTGTGCCGGAGCCGGTCAGGATGCTCGTAGCAGCTGCGAGAAACGCCAGAACGAGGAGGAGCAGGAGGGCGGCGCCGGCCGCGGCGGCCTTCACCTGCTCGACTCCTCTTCGCCGAAGATGCGGTCGAGGAAGGCGTTCTCGTCTTCGCCGGTGTCGGGCTGGTCGGGGATGGTACCGAGGGTCAGGTGGGGCCATCCCTGGTCGAGGTCGGCCAGCCGCATGCGTGGCTGTCCGGTTTCGGCGTGGGCGGGCAGCCAGCAGGGCCCGGCGGGGCCGTCTCCGGTTGTGGTGTGGACAGCGGTGGCGACCGGGATCTCATGGTCGTGGACGTGGGTGGCGAGGAGTTTGCGCAGGTTGGTTTCGCGGGTGGGGTTGGGCAGCCAGAACAGCACGGGTGTGGAGAGGCGGGTGGCGTCGGCGAGGTTGCGGTAGGCGAGGAGTTTGGCGGCGACGCGTTTGAGGGTTTCGGTGCCGGTGTCGTGTTCGAGGAAGAAGTCGATCTGTCGGTTGTTGTCGCTCCAGCAGCCGTAGGCGTCGGGGCGGGCCAGGTCGCCCCATTGTTTGCCGCATTCCTTTTCTGACAGCCACGCCTTCAAGGTCGCGGTGGGTGTGTGGCGAGCGTGGGCGTGCAGCCGGGAGAAGAAGTCGTTGACGCCGATGAGGTGGTTGAGCCGGAGGGAGGTAGAGACCTTCGTGTCGGGGTCGTAGCCGAGTTCTTTGACGGTGACCTCGCGGCGGACGGCCAGGACGTGGGCTCCGGCCTTGCCCAGGGCCCAGTGGGTCGGTGCCGAGCCCGCGCCGTATCCAGCCCATGGCCGGAAGCAGACGACGGCGTTGAGCGCGAGCAGGGTGGTCATGCGGGCTCGGGTGGCTTGCACGATGCCGAAAAACATGCGCTGGAGCTGGGGGGTGGTCAGGACCTGGTGGCGGTGCAGGTGGTCGAGGATCTGGTAGTCGCGTTCGGTCAGGCGGGCGGCGAGCGCGGGCAGGGTGGTGCGGTCGAGGCGGGGCTGGGATGTCGGGATGGGCTGGATGGTGGGCTGGGGCAGCTTGCGGGTCGCTTTGCGGGCGGCGGGCGGATTGGCCGACGTGCAGGAGTGTGGGCAGTCGCAGGGCTTGGGCATGGCGAAACCTCCGTGCGGGTAGGGGTGTGGACAACGGTCGGTCACGAACGGCCGAGTTCAGGAAGGGCTGGCGTCTGAGATGGCGGCCGGGCCGGTTCTTCCGGTTGTGCGGCCTGATCCCTTGGCCGCCGCGTGGTGGGTGAAGCGCTGGCGGGAGGCATGCCGGATCTCGGCCTCACGTCCCTCGATGGCGGCGGGCAGTGGCCTGGTCCGCAGGGTGAAGGCGGAGGTTTGCTGCCCGTCGACGACCAGGCGGGCGGCGGCTTGGTAGGCGCCGAGGTGGGTGAGGTCATGTGGGGTGAGCAGCGGCGCGGTGTGGTGTTTGAGCTCGCCGGCGTCCTTGGGCGAGGCGTTGAAGTACACCTTGTTACGCGCGTCGGCCGACAGGGCTTCGCGTAGGTCGGTGGGGAGCTGGTCGAGGTGCTGGTGGGCCAGCACCAGCGATAGCCGGTAGCCGCGTGCCTCGGCGAGGACGTCGTTGATGTGGCCGGGCAAATTCAAGAAGTTATGACATTCATCGATCACCAGGGACGCGTCGTGCCGGGCGGCCTCTGCCAGGTTGGAGCGGCGAGTGGTGGCCTGCCAGGTGTGGGCGAGCAGGATGGAGCCGAACAGGCGGGCCGCGTCATCGCCGAGGATGCCCTTCGGCAGCCGGGCCAGGACCAGGCCGCCCCGGTCGAGAAGCTGCCCGATCGGGACGGTGGTGTCCGAACTGGCCAGTGCCTGCCGGACGAACGGGCGTAGGAGGACGGCGCGCAGCTTGTTCATGACGGGCCCGATGACGGTGGCCTGCCCGGCGGGGGTGAGAGCTTCGTAGGACTCCCAGAAACCGGACAGCAGCTCATCGCGCAGCTCGGCCGTGGTGCGGGAGCGGAAGGCCGAGTCGGTCAGCAGCCTCGGCACGTCCGCCAGGGTCGCCTTGCGGCCCATGACCGAGGTAAGGGTGAGGCAGGTGGAACGGAGCAGGTCATCGACTCGTGGTCCCCAGGCGGTGGAGAAGCAGCGGTGGAAGATGGTGACGACGGAGTCGACGGCGAAGGCGGGGTCGTGGCCGGCGAGGATGTTGATCGACGGTGGCGGGGCTGGGTCCTGCGGGTCGAACACCACTGTCCGGCCGATCGCTCTCTCCGGGAGCCTGGCGAGGATGTCGGTGATCAGGTCGCCTTTCGGGTCGATCACCAAGGCTCCCCGGCCTGCGGCTGCGTCGGTGAGGACGAAATTGGCGAGCAGGGTGGATTTGCCGACGCCGGTGCCGCCGAGCACGTGGGTGTGGTGGCGTCCGTCACGGACCGGCAGCGCCACGGGCCGCTGTGGGCCGCTGTCGGCGTCGCCCAGGACGCGGACCGCGCCACGGGCCGCGTTGCGGGGTACGGCCGGTGACGGGGCGACGGGGCGGGCTCCGGCGCGGGTGATGCCGGGGGCGTCGATGTCCCAGGGCAGGTGGGCGAGCGCGGCCAGCTCGCCAACCGATAGCAGGTAGCCGTGGTCGAGGCGGCGCGAGCCGATGGCGCGGGCGGGCTGCCGCAGTCGGGCTCGGCGCAGGTGCTGGTGGCTGTTGGTGAACAAGGCGAAGGTGCCGGCCAGAGCGTGTGCTTGACCTCGTAGCCACCCTCGGACCACCTCACGAGAACTCGAGCCTGAGCTGGAGGCTGCGTTGTCTGGCCGGAGACTTACGGCTGCTGTGGTGGAGACGGCATAGCGGATGGCCACCTCATAGCGCGGCTGTCCGGCCTTATTCAGGATGGCGCGGACTTGTTCGGCTCGTTCGGGGAAGTCGCGGGCCAGCTCTCCGGGCCGGTGTTTGCGGGTGTTGTCCGGCATGGGCAGGACCTCGTCGAGGAGGCGGCCGATGTGGTGGCGGCTGCCTCCGCCGCGTAGATGGGCGGCGGCGCGGTAGGCGTGGCGCAGGCGTCGCCCGGTGGTGGGCCGGGCGAGGACCTGGACGACGGCGTGCTCGCCTTCGAGCAGTCCGCCCATCGCCTCCAGCAGCGATCGAACCGGATCATGATCATGATCGGTGGTGAGGGGGAAGTGCTCGGGCCCAGCCAAGATGAGCCGCCCGCCCGTCACCTCGGCTTCGCAGGGAAGGGGTGAGGCGGCCGGGCTGGTGGTGGTGGTCGCGCCGGGCCAGGCGGCCTGGACGGCTTTCTCCACGATGCCGGGCGGGATGGTGCCGGGAACCCAGAGGCGGATGCGGACTCCGGCTTCGCTGCCGTGGTACTCCCACACCAGGTGCGGCTGGCCGGTGAAGAACCGCGCCCAGGCGGGCCGCAGCAGCCCAACCAACTGCCGCCACAAGACGAGGGCCCCTTCGGGATCGCTGCGCGGCGGGGACGAAATCTCGATCAACCTGGCTCGCGGGGCCAAGTCGACGTGGTGAATCCAGCCGAGCAGGTAGCGCGCAGCAGCGGTGACGGTCCAGATGAGCGCAAAGGCCAGGGCGATGCGGGGCCCGTAAGCGAGGGCGAACTCGGGCAGCCGGGCGGGCAGCTCGGCCAGAAAGTCGAGAGCCTTCTGGACGTCGCCTTGGTCGATCCCGCACAGCAGGCACGGGCTCTCGGGGTCAGTGATGGCTGGCCTCACAGCGGGTCGCCTTCCTCATCTTCGCCTTCCTCGTCCTCGGAGTCGTGGTCGTCGGTGGTCCCGGTGAGGGTGGTCGGCGCAGGCGGTTGGCTGTTCTCGGCGTGCTGATCGAGTGCAGCGAGGTGGGCGGGATCGGTGGTGACCAGGGCTGCTTCGGTGGGGGAGGCGATGATGTGGAAGGCTGCTCGACTAGCGGGGCCGGCGATCAGGAGGGCTTCGCCTCGTTCCGCGGTGAGGAGGAACTGTCTCTCCCCGTCCGTCAAGTCGAAGGCGTCGCCGACCGCGCCGATCGCCTGGGGGGCTTGGCGGAGCAGGACCTGGCTGGCGGCGTTGGCGACGATCGCTTGCCCCAACTCACTCCCGAGCAGGTCGGCGGCATCCTGAGTGATGACCGCGAGCCCGGCCCAGTGCTTACGAGCCGCCTTCGCCATCCGGAACAGGAACCGCGCCCCTTCGGGCTCTTTCATCAGCAGCCACGCCTCGTCGACCACGACCAGCCGCTTCTTGCGGTCGCGGGGGTTGGCCACCCGCCGCCAGATGGCATCCAAGGCGAGCAGGGTGCCGACCGCTTTCATTTCCTCCGGCAGGTCCCGTAGGGAGAAGACGGTCAGGTGCCCGGCAGGGTGGGTGGTGGTGGGGCCGTTGAAGAGTTCGCGGTAGGAGCCGGTGACGTAGGGGGCGAGCTGGGTGGCCAGCTCCGCCCTCGCTGACTCGCCCTCTCCGCCTCTTCCGGTAAGGGTGGTGACCAGATCGGCGAGCAGTGGCGCTGGGCGGGTCCAGGTGGCGGGGTCGCGGGTGATCCCGACGGTTTGGTAGGTGGTGATGATCGCGGAGTCGAGGACGGCGCGGGTTTGGGCGGTGAGCTGGCCGCCGAGCATGGTGGCGAGCAGGGTTTGCAGGAACATCGCCCGCCGTGAGAGCACGTCGTCTCGTGGGCCGTGGCTGGCGGGCAGGTCGAGCGGGTTCCATCGGACTCCGGAGGCGCCCAGGGTGAGGCAGGTGCCGCCGACTGCTCGTGTGAGGCGGGCGTATTCGTCTTCGGGGTCGACGACCGCGACCTCGACGCCTTGGTAGAGCAGGCGGAGGGTTTCGAGTTTGGTGAAGAAGCTCTTGCCCGCGCCGCTTCTGGCGAGGACGACGGAGTTGTGGTTGTCCTGGCCGTAGCGGTCCCAGAGCACGACGCCGGAGCCGGTGGCGCTCAGCCCGTACAGCACGCTCGATTCGCTGACGTTGGTCACGAGGTCGGGTGAGGTGAACGGGAAGGCCGCCGCGAGAGCGGTGGTGTCGAAGGTGCGGGTCAGGTTCAGGGAGTCGACCCCGAGCGGCAAGGTTGTGGTCCATCCCTGCAAGGCGCGGAACGTCGCGGGTTGCGCGTCGAGCAGCAGTGAGGAGGCCAGCGCCCGCACGCGTTCGACCTCGGCGGCCAGCTCCGGCTCCGAGGGGGCGTGGATGGTGAGGTACAGGCCGACTTTGAACAGGCGGCCGTGGCCTCGGGCGAGGCTGTCGGCCAGGTCGGTGGCGTCATCGGCGGCGGCCTCGGCCCCGAAGTCGGCCAGGCGACCGTGCTGGGCGTCCGATCGGCTGGCCGATTCCAGGCGGGCGAGCTGGCGGCGGAGCCGCATTGCCGCGACCTGCTGCGGGATGGGTTCGATGTGCAGGGAGACGTCGAGGTGGCCGGGGTAGGTGAGCAGGGGTTCGAGCCAGCCCGCGCCGACTTCGCGCGGGTAGCCGGTCACAGCGAACGACTCGCAGTTGGCGCTGGGCAAGGTGATGGTGCGGACACCCACACCAATTGCTCCTGGATGAGTGAGGGCACTTGGCTCTTGGGCGTGCGTACGGCGGCGAAGCTTCATAGGGTCCTCCTGGCCGAAGTGATGAGTTCGTCTGGCAGGGCCTGGCCGGCGGGATGTGCGGCTCGGGGGTCGAGGCACTCGGAGAGCACCTGGGCGGCCTCGTCGGCGTTCAGGACGCGGGTGGTGACACCGAGCGAGGCCAGGGCGCGTTCGGCTTCTGCAGCTCGGCGCACGACAAGGCCGGCCGAGGCGTCTCGCCGCACCGCGCGGCGACCCCGGCTGCTGGCGGGGTGGTCGCGGAGCACGACGAGGACGTGGCGGGTCAGCAGCTCACGTGAGGTGTTGAGCTCGGCCAGGTAGGCGGCGTGCTCGCGGGCGGCCTGGGCCAGCGCCGGGTGCGGCAGGACCTCGGCCTGTGCCTCGACGGTCTGAACGAGGTCCGTCAGGTCCGCGGGCCGGGCTCGCGCCAGCAGCTGGACGGGAGCCTCTAGCGAGTTCAGCCACCTGCCGAATCCGTGAACTAGGGCGGCTTGCTCGCCGGTGGTGCGCAGGTGGAAGGACAGGGTGCCGGTCTCGACCAGCACGGCGACGCCGCCATCTGCGAGTTCGAGCGCGCCGTCTGTGCGAATAGCGCGCACAGGCAGGCGCAGGGGGGCGGGTAGCTTTCCGCGCAGGCGGCACCACCTTGGCGGCCCGGTCACTCCGTCCGGAGCGGCCACCAGTCTCTTGGATGTCCGGGAGAACAACACGGCGGCCAGAGCGAACCGATCCAGGCTTAGCCCATCCCGTCGTCCGAGGGCGACGGCGATACCGAGGGCGATGAGCGGGAGCAGGATCGCGGCGAGGATGACCACGGGCAGGAGTTGGTGGAAGAGGTAGTAGATGGCGGCGGCGATGCCGCCGGTCAGGGCGACGATGAGGATCTGGCGGAAGGTGAGCCCGTAGGCGATCTTGTCGGGCTGATTGATGTCGGCAGGGATACGGGCAAGCAGCGGCGGCGGCTCGTCGTATTTCATCGGTTGCCCTCTCGTGGCTGGCGCTGAGCGCGCGGGACGTGGCGCGGTGGCGGGTCGAGCCGCAGACGGAGCTGGCCGGGCCGGGGAGGTCGGACGGGCATGCCGGGCAGCCGGTCTTGCACCCACGGCGGGCGGGGCCTAATCCATGGCCCCGACGTCGGGGCCGTGCGTGAGGCATCGCCGGGTGGGGCTGGCGGGCGCAGCACGCGGGTGACCGGGAACGGCAGCGCGAGCTGGACGCCCTGCCGGGCTCGCCTGCCCGAGGCAGCGGCTGCCTCGGGTGTAGGCGCAGGCGGGGTGGTTGCTGACAGGTTGAGCGGGAGTTCGAGCTGCTGCCAGGCAGGTGTGCGGTTGGGCATGGCGGCTCCCGTCCTCGGGTTGGTCGGCTTCTTGGGTCCAGGCCGCTTCGGGGCCGCGCCGGGGCCGCTCTTGCCCGTGCCTGGGCCGCCGTGGCGGTGGGCTGTCGCCCTACCGCCCCTTCGGGCAGCAGCGGCACGGCCGGAATTGCCGAGAGCGCGCGCGGCGCCGAGGGTCTTGTAGACGATCACGGCTTTGACGAGGCGTTTGAGCATGTGGGGCGGGCCCTGCTGCCAAATCGTCTTGGCCACCCAGCCCGGAATCTTGATCAGTACGAACAGGACCCCGATCAAGATCAGGATGTCCAGGGCGCGGTTGGCGGTCGGGCGGACCATCGCCTCGGCCGCATCGCCCGTGCCGGGGTTGGCGGGGGCGAGCGGGTAGGCGGCGGTGGAATCGGTGAGCATCAGCTTGAACGCCAGGATCAGCCCGATGGCCTGCAGGATCTGGATGGCCAGCAGCCCGAAGAAGCACCGCCACCACAGCTTCGCGACGCCCTCGGTCTGCGGCAGCGCGTGACACAACAAAGCCAGCGGTGCGGCGATGATCAGGAAGAGCAGCAGGGTGACGCGGATGACCCCGATGAAGGCCAGGAGCAGCCCCATCAGTACGGCGGTGCCTATCAGCAATACGAGGAACAGGACCGTTCCCTCGGGGTCTTTGATCAGGGCGTCGACCTTGACCGCGAGCAGGTTCCCGGCCCGCTGACCGTCAACGCCGTCGCCGAGCAGGGCGGTGACCATGGCGTTGGTGAGCTCGATGGCGTACTGGCAGATCGTGAGCGAGGCATTCAGCGCGATCGCCGCGGCCACCAGACGCGGGATGACCTCGCCCGGCGTGGTCGAGGCGTGGGAGCTGCCGCCGTAGGCCATGACGATCACTCCGGCGGCCAGCAGCATCAACACCAGCAAGGCGTTGGCGATGAGCTGGACGTGCCCGGACAGTTCCCGGGCGCGATCCAGCATCATCGGCGGCGGCGCGGCGAGCAGCACGCTGCCGACCGTGACGAAGGCGGGGTTGATGGCGTCGGTGACCAGGCTGGTGAACCAGCCGTTCATCGCCTGGTTGAGCTTGCACCCGACGTCCATCCACCCGCACTCGGCCACCCCTCCCGGCGTTGACGGCGAGGTTGTCGATGGTGTGACTGGCGGAATCCACGTCACCTGCGGTGACGGGCGCGGGCTGGGGCTGACGGTCGGCGAGGGCGTGGGTGCCGGGTCGGCCAGCGCAGGCTTGGCCGGCAAGGCGGGTGCCGTCAACGCCGCGACGGTGAGCGCCATCACCACGAGGCCGGTACGGCGCAGCCAACCCACCCCGGCACGGGGAAGCCACCGGCGGTCGAGGCAGGTCACTCGGCGCCCACGATGCTCTTGAGCACCGTGACCAGGAGCGGGGCGAGGGCGGCGATGCCGTAGCCGAGGGCGGCGTAACGCAGGCCCTTCTTGGCGGCCTCGACCTCGCCGGGGTCGCCGCCGGCCAGAATGTAGCGAACTCCTGCAATCGTCAGGAACAAGGTGGCCAGAGCAACGAGCAGGCCAACGATGACGTTGCGCAGATTGTCGATCACGGTGTTCAGCGATTCCGGCGGCGCGGCCAGCACCTGGCCCGGCGCATCGACCGTCGCGGCGGTGGCGGCGAGGGCGTAGCTGAGGAGCACGCCCAGGGCGATCGCGACGAGGACGAAGACGGCGGCCAAGGCGATCTTGAGGCTATGGGCTTGTGAGGTGGTGGTGCGACGCGGACGGATCATGGGCTGCCTCCCGGATGAGCGTGGCTGTCTGGTGAGGGCGGCGCGGAGGGGGCCGTGCCCGGCGCGGGTCCGGGTGGGCGTCCTCCTTCGAGGTGCGGAGTGTGGGGCTGGGCCGGGTGACAGGGACCGGTGACCAGGTACGGGTCCCGCTGCCGAGCTCGGCGCCCCCAAATCCGCGCTGCCTCACTTGTCCAAAGACCTGGTCGAAGAGCGGAGTTCGGACATCGGAACCAGCGGACTTTGCGTGATCTTTGCTGGCGAACGCCGTCTGGGGCCCGGTGCGATCGCTACTGGGCGGGCTTGAGAAATGCCTGGTAGAGGGCGTTCTCGGCGCGCTGTCGCCGCTTGAGGACGGTGCAGTAGAGCAGGCCGCGGCGCCGGCAGAAGGCGGACAGCGGGATGCCCTCCAGCCGGGTGAAGCCGATCAGCTCTGCCTCATCGCTCGTAATGACTTCTTCGGCGACCGCCTGAGCGAGCAGGAGGTCGGGGTGGCCGGCCGGGTAGGCGAGCGTCTGAAGGCTAGCCTCGGCGCGATTGAGGAGGGTGGGATCGTCCAGCAGTCGGGGTTGCTCGACCGTCAGCGTCCGCAAGACGGCGAGCTGGGTCAGCCTCGACAGTCGCAGCAGCGGGTGCGACCAGGTCAGCTTCACCCGGATCAGGGCTTCCATGAAGGCGACCAGAACCTCAGCTTCCAGGTCCTCCTGGTCCATGCGGGCCAGCCGGTCTGGGTGCTCGGAATGATCGGTGTGGAGCTTGGTGGCCAGGGCGGTGACGAGGCGGCCCAGCATCGGTCGGGCCAGCGCGACGGCGGCGACCATCCACGCGCCCCGTACGGTGCGGGCCTGCTCGATGAGATGCCGCCACACGTGGTCGCGGGTGGTGCGTGAGCAGGACCGGTGCAGCAGGATGGCTCGTAGTTCGTCGAGCGGGATGGGCCGTGCCGGGAGCCCTTCCCTGAGTGCGGCGCCGTCAACGGACAGTGGCTGGGGGCCGCGCATGAGCAGGGCGAAGGCGTGCCCGGCCACATCCAGCGGCAGCGAGCTGGACGGGCTGGCGACAGGGGTCGAGACGGTCGAAGTGGTGTCGTCAGGCTGGTGGGCCGAGGTGTGGAACATGGGCGACGCTCCCAAAACGGAGAGGCGAATAGAGTCGTCGCCATCCGGCCAGATCGCCCGTACAGAATCCGGGCAGAAACCGGACAGACATCGGGCACAGCAAAGATCACATCAGTGTTCACTCATCGGACGGCACCGTATGTGACCTGCGAAAACGCCGAGAGGCGGCCTATTTGGCCGCTGGATGGCATGAGGTCGCATCCCCGGGCTTCACGCATAAAAGGTGCTTTGACCTGCGGTAACAGGACGAGGACGAAAATCCCGGGTCAAGCTTGCGCCAAGCGGGTGGACATGGTCCTCGGGCTCTCGGGGTGAAGACGGCCCTTGCTCACCTGGTGTGGATGAACAAAGCGGGCGTGACCTGAACTGGCGAGACAGTCGTGGAGCCCGGTGGGCGCTTGATGGCGTGGGCCGTACCGCGGAGTGGCTCAGGCTTAGGAAAGATAGGCCGCGACCGCTTCGACCGCGCGGTGAGCCGCCAGTTCTCGGATCTCCGAGGGTGCTTCGCGGTTGTCGATGATGAGCAGGGTGCCTTCGTAGGCGACGTGCGGGCGGACAATGCCAGTCGAGCTGGCGGCCAGCAGCTTGTGCCGCCCTGCGCACATCGGCCAGGTTGCCGAGTTCGGCAACCGCCCCTTTGCTGAGGACGACTTGGCCGTAGAAGCGCGGGACTCCGGTTTGAGCCGGCGACCATCAGCGCCCGGATCTGGCCGGTGAGCTTGGCCAAGCGTCGGTCGGCCAGTTCATCCATACGGCCCGGCATCCCGGCCGCCTCCCGCAGCGCATCGCAGGCTCCTGACTTGCCAGCTTAAGCGTCACCTGGTCGGAGATAGCGAGGTTCAGGGAAGACGGTGACGAAGAGTGCCCGGAACTTGTCCGAAAACGCTGTGACCTGCGAAAACAGGAGGCCGGGGAAGGTGGCGGGAAAGTGGGATGTGGGCTGGCCTGGGGCGCAGGCGCCCAGGCCAGCACATCCCCCGAGCGACCAGACCCCCCTCCGAATCCGGTCGCGCCGCACCATTATGGCGTCACCGAACGGACACAGGGCGTGAACGAGGGGAACGCGAGGCTCCCCGGGGGGCCTCGTGGCTTCCGCTGGCGAGCTCGGGGTGCGGGAGAGGCCGGTCGTCCACAGGCTGTGGGCGGCTGAGCTCGGGCCCGGTCCCGGGGTGGCCAGGAGAGTCGGGCACGGGCGGGCCTTGCGCGATCTTTGCTTGACGGCCTGTCCGAACTTGGCCCTGGCCGCAGGTATTTGGATAAGTGACAGGGACACGTGACCCGGTGCTCGGGCCACACCCACATGACCAAGCCCACCACTGACCGTCTCTCCATCGACTACGGCGTCCACGACGTCGGCTCATTGGCCAGCGGGGCCGTTGATCCGCGCGGCGACCTCACCGTCAGCCGCGAGATCCAGGCCCCCGCGCGGGCACATCTGCCGCTGACGGTGTGGCTGGCCGCAGCCGACGCCGAGTCCGTCTCCACCTGTTCGGCGGGCTGCTGCCAGCCAGTCTCCGGCCCGTTGGCCCGCCAGCTCGTCTCCGCCTGCACCCGCATCGGCGAGACCGTCATCCATCTCGGCGCCGCTAATCATCAGGTCGTCTCGGCCGCGTTGTCGGCGGGTTGCCTGCCGGTGGCTGTGTTCGCCGATGCTGGCCGGGCCGGGGTGACCTGGACCCGTCTCGCCCGCACTCACCCCGGCCACGACCTGGAGGTCATCGACCTGCGCATCACTGACCCTGCCGATCGCGAGCATTCCGTGCTGGCAGACCTTGAAGGGGGCGCGGGCCTGGTGGTCGCCGAGTTGCCGTGCCAGCAGGCGCCCGCCGCGGGTGTCCAGCGGGGCTCGGGCATCGAGGCGGGAGTCCTGGACTTCGCCGTGATGGCGGGGTTGCTGAAGCCGAGCGGTCATCTGGCCGTGGTGACCGGCCTCCACCGTGCAGGCCGGGTAGCCGACCCGCTTCCGGGGATCATCGCGCGGGCTCGGGCGGCGGGGCTGGTGTATCTGCAGCACATCATCGCCCTGTGCCAGCCCGCACGCGGCGACTACATCGAACCCCACCTCCCCAGGCGGGTTCGGGCCCTACGGCAGGAGCTGCCGGAGTGCGCCGGACTGCCGCAGAGCGCACGCGCGCACAGCGACGTGCTGCTGTTCACCAAGCCGAAGACGCCTGCGAGCTCGCCGGCACCGGAACCCGAGCCCGCGGAGTCCTTCGGCGAACCGCGCGATCCGGCCACGGCGGACCCGGCCGGACAGGAGCGTTGATGATCGACCCGACGAAGGGCCAGCCCGTGACCGAGGCGGCGAACGGCACGACGGCGGCAGAGGCGGCGGTCACGTCGACCGCCTCGGTGTGGGCGACCGGGCAGCACCCATCACGGGTGCAGCGGCGGGACCGGTATCTGCCGGAGTCGATGGAGCATCCGGGCAAGATGCTGCCCTCCATCGCCGCCCGCGTGGTCGGCACCTACACCGTTCCGGGCGAGCTGGTGGTGGACCCGATGTGCGGCATCGGCACCACACTCGTCGAGGCCACACACCTCGGCAGGCACGCCGCCGGGGTGGAGTATGAGGAGCGTTGGGCGCGGCTGGCGGTCGCCAACCTCGGCCACGCCCGCAAGCACGGAGCCGAGGGGTTCGGGCGGGTGGTGTGCGGGGACTCGCGCAACATCGCCCGCCTGCTGCCCGGCCTGGCCGGGCGGGCGGCACTGGTGCTCACCTCTCCGCCGTACGGGACCTACACCCACGGCCACATCCGCTCCACCCGCGACACCGGCCAGCCGGGGGTGCGCAAGTGGAACCACCACTACTCAGCTGATCGCGGCAACCTCGCCCACCAGCAACTTCCCGTCCTGCTGGAAGGGTTCGGCCGCATTCTGGACGGGAGCGTGGACCTGCTGCGGCCGGGCGGGGTGGTCGCCATCACGGTCAGGCCGTATCGGGTGAGGGGTGAGCTGGTCGACCTACCTGGCCTGGTCCACGAGGTCGCGAGGCAGGCGGGGCTGGCGTTCGCCGACCGGATCGTGTGCCTGCTGTGCGGGCTCGGTGACGGCGTTCTGCTGAACCGAGCCAGCTTCTTCCAGCTCCACGAGGCCCGCAAGGCATGGGCTCGCGGCCTGCCTGTGCACGCGGTGGCGCATGAGGATCTGCTGGTCTTCCGTAAGCCCGTCGTGCCGGCCCCGCGCGTGCCTGGCTCCGGCGCGCGAGACAGCGGCGAGCCGCATTAGACCGTGACGCCCCTGTTCCCGGCCCGGATTCGGGCCGGGAACAGGGGTTCGATCCCAGACCTACGGACTTCGCTTGACACGGGCCGTGGAGGTGGGCGTCGATACCGCCCGCCACCGCTCGCCACAGCCCGCCCGGCCGCACGGGGTCGAGCATCACGCGACCCCGGACCGACCCTTGTTGATCAACGCGCATGGAGGTGACTCGTGACCAGCACGACCTCGAACCAGCCCTTCGATTCCGAGGCGGCCGGTGGGCGGGAGGTGGTGAGCCTGCTGGCGGCCGGGCGGCTGCTCGGCATGGGCCGTACCAAGGCATACCGGCTCGCCGCGTCGGGCGAGTTTCCGTGTCGGGTGCTGCGGATCGGTGGCCGGTACGCCGTGCCGGTGCGCGGGCTGCGGGCGCTGCTCGATCTGCCAGCGGAACGACTCGATGACACCGGCCCGGACTGCGGTAGCGGTCCGGTGGGACAGGAAGGATGATCACGATGGCCAGCAACCCGGCCACCTCGAACGCGTCGGCGGGCAAGGAGCCGACCGTCGCCAAGGGCGCGACGTACAAGATCTGCACGTGCGTTGATTCCGAGACGGGTAAGAACATCAGCAAGACGTGCCCGAAGCTGCGTACCTCGCACGCCAACGGCGGCAAACGGTGGAGTTCGACGCACGGCACCTGGGCCTACCAGCTCGAACTCCCCGCGCACGCGGATGGGAAGCGCCGCACTCCGCTGCGCCGCAGGGGGTTCGTCACGCTGGAGGCGGCGGAGGCGGAGCTGGACCACGCCCGCGGCCTGCTCGGCCTGGACTCCGACCCCGCCGTACGGCGGCAGATCACCGAGCTGATGCTGTCGGTCCTCAAAGCCACCAGGCAGCTTCCCGACATCGAGGAGGTCCGGCGCAAGGTCCGCACCCACCAGGATCTCAACAGGTACATCACGGTCGGTGAGTGGCTGGAGGAGTTCCTGGGGCGCAAGCGTTCCATCGAGGCGACCACCCGGCGCTCGTACGAGTCCCATATCCGGCTGTATTTGAAGCCGTATCTGGGGGACATCCGGCTGGACCGGTTGCGGGTCTCCGACGTCGCGGGGATGTTCGACGCGATCGAGGAGTTCAATGAGATCATCGCGACCGAGCGCGCGAGTGGCGTCCCGGCTCGTGTGCTGGCGGTGCGGTATCGGCGTCCGGTCGGCCCGACCACGATGCACCGCATCCGCGCCACCTTGCGGCATGCGTTGAACGTGGCGATCAAGCAGGACCGGTTGCTGGACTTCAACCCCGCCGCCGTCGTCGAGCTGGCTCCGGCCTCGCGGACCAAGCCATTGGTGTGGACGGAGGAGCGGGTCGCCCAGTGGCAGCTCGATCATGCCGCGCATGTGAACCTGCTCAGGCGAGCCCGTGAGGCCAAGGGGGGCAAGGAGGGTAAGCGGGTTGATCCGGTGGTCGCCTACATCGGTGCGCCGCGTCCGTCGCCGGTGATGGTGTGGACCCCGCAGCAGACCCAGCAGTTCCTCACCCACGCCAGAAAGGATCGCCTGTTCGCCCTGTACCGGCTGTATGCCACATGTGGGCTCCGGCGAGGTGAGGGCGTCGGCATCCGCAAACTGGACGTCGATTACAAGGCGTCGCGGATCGGGATTCACTGGCAGATCACCCAGCTCGGCTGGGACGCCATCCAGGGCACCCCGAAGACCGACGCCAGCGATCGGGAGATCGCGGTCGACACCGAATCGATGACCTGGCTGAAGGAGCACGAACGGCGGCAGGCAAAGGAACGGCTGGCCGCGGGCCAGGACTGGGTGGAGTCAGGGTTCGTCTTCACCGACGAGATCGGCCGGCCGCTGCACCCGCAGCACGTTTCGGACCGGTTCTACTCGATCTGCTACCAGGCGGGGTTGCCGCCGATCCGGCTGCATGACCTGCGGCATCTGGCGGCCACGGCGATGCTCGCGGCGGGGGCGGATGCCGTGCTGGTGCAGAGGGCGCTGGGGCACCGCACGGCGTCGTTCACCCGCGACACCTACATCAGCGTCTACCCGGAAGCGGCTGCTGCGGCGGCCGAGGCGACCGCCGCGTTCCTGACCGGGTCGGCCGTTCCCGCGCCCCGTCCGGTCCCGCCGGAGCCCGGGGCGACCGGCGCGCAGCCGGACCGGAAGGGGCAGGCGGGCCATGGGACGGTCACTTACCTGCCGACTAGGACAACCAGCTAGAAGCCGACGATAGAGGAGGGCACTCGTCAGAGGCCGGTCAGCCGCACGCTGACCGGCCTCTGCCCTTCACCTGCTCCAACCCTCATCGGACGGTCAGGGCCCTCGGGCAGGGATAACGCACCCGCTTGTGCTTGTGACCCTTAGCGGGTGCTTTCCCGAGAGCCCCGGGTCCGGCGGCGGCACACGCTTGGAGGGGGTGCTGCCGCCGGACGATCAGGGGTGGGCGGCCCCTCGCCGTCACGGCATCGGCGGGCCGTGACGGTCACCTCGTGGCGAGGGGCCGCCCGGGCGGCGATCAGGTGGACGGGGGCCCACACCATGATCGCCGCCGGGAGGGGTGGCTGGCCGGTCTCCTCTTACCGGTCAACCGCCCCTGGTGGGCGACCGCGTTCACGCCACCACGCGAAGGCGTTCGCGGTCACCTGTCTCCCGGAAGCGGACAAGCCGCCTGCGCACGGCCGTCCGGCTTCCGGGGAGTCGGGGGTACCTTCACCCGGCATCCCGGACGTCGCCGGGTGAAGGCGCTGCCAGCCACAGCGGTCTCCGCTCAAGCGGCTGCGGCTGGCAGGGTCATGTGGACCATCCGGCGTAGGCCGGACGGCGGGTTGGACGCGTGGCCCCGTGGGCGTCCCCCACGCCGACGACGGGGCGGCGGGTCCCGGTCCTGGCGGCCAGGTGCCCGGTGTTCGCCCGTGGGGGTGTCAGTCGGGCTGATGGGCGTCCGGGGCCGCGCGGGTCGCCGGGGTCAGCACGTGGGCGATGCGTTCGACGGCGGCGGTCATCTCATCGACGTCGGTGATCGGTTCGGCCCACGACCACCACAAGCTCCACTCGCCGTCCAGCGGCGCGGCGGTGACGACCTCACACAGCGACGCGCAGCCGGGGTTGATGACTCGCAGGCGTGGCAGGCGTCCGGGCTGGGTGAGGACGCGGGCATGCAGGCCGCGTTCTTCCAGCAGGGCCTTCAGGCGGGTGAGGTGGGTGGCGGCCCGGTCGGCCACGTCGCCGGGGATGGGTTCGGGCATGACGACCTCCCATGAGGGATGAGACAGGACCGGCTAGGAGCCAGGAGGCGGGGGCTGGTTGCCGCCAGTCGAACGCCGGGCGCGGTAGACCTTCCGCACGATCACCGCCACGGCTCCGGCGATGATGACGGCGAGGAGAACCTGGGACGCTGGCCGGACCACCTCGCGCGGGCCCAGGAGCGCGAAGGCGACGAAACCCAGCGGCCAGGAGCAGCATTAGCACGGACAACGCCTTGCCACGGAGCACAGCCGGACCTTCCTTCGCGACAGGTAGAGCGAACGGGGCGACGAGGAGAGCGATCTGGAGAGGAGCGGTCAGGGGCTGAACAGCGAACGGCCGTTGGCCGCCCGGCGATGGGCCCGCCAGTGCCGCCCGAGCAGGACGCCCGCGAACACGCCTGGCCCGCCCGCCAGCACCGCCACCACCACGGGCGCGGGGACGCTGCCGGGACCGGCAGTGACCCGGCCCGACGAAGAGGGCGGTGACCAGCAGCGGGATGAACATGAGCAGGTGATGACGGCGCATGACGGGTCTCCGAATCCGGGCAGGCCAGCACACAGCGTGAACAGGCCCGAGGGAGTGAAAGGTGAAGAGGAGGGTGGAGGTCAGCCGGCGGCCGGAGCGCAAAAGAGTGCGTTGAGTTCTGCTGGAGTGGGTGTCAGGTCGAGGTGGCACCACACCAGGCGCAATCCAGCGTGAGGGAGCCGGTAGCTGCCCCATCGGCCCCGCGACAGGGCATTGACGATGGCCAGCCCCCGTCCGTGTTCAGCGTTCGGCCCCGGCACCTGCAGAGGGATCATCGACGGCCCCTCACCTGACGATCCCGGATCGGTCACCGCTAACCGCAGATAGTCCGACCCTTGGGCCACACTGAGCGTGATCACGTCCTGCGTTTCCTGCACAGAGGCAGAGGCCCCCATGGCGTTGGAGTGCTGGACCGCGTTGGCAACCAGTTCCGACGCGGCCAGCACCGTGATCTCGCGGGCGGGGTGCGTGGTCTCCAGCCAGTCGTTGATGGCTCCTCGGGCCAGAGAGGGGGCCAGATTGCTACGCGCCAGGGTGGCAGCACCGATGGTGTGAAGTTGGGAAGGAGGTACGTAGATCACCGAATCTGCCTCGCTATTCCTCGGTGGCCAGTCGAGCCCTATATGTGAAGAATTATGTGGTCCTCGTGCACGCACGATCTTTCGTTTTGTGTGGACCCGTGACGCGTCGCGCTGGCCTGAACAGACCATCCCAGAAATGCCCAGCGCTCGGGGTGTATTGCAAAGCACTTCCCAGGCACGAACCAGATGTGCTACTACACATGCCCGTGCGTTTCTCGTGTTCCCCGCCGAGAAGGAGGCGCTTGCCTTGGAAAACGCCGAGCCGGAACCGGTCCTTAACGCTCCAAGAGTGGAATTCGGCATTTACCTCAGCGAATGCCGCAACTTGGCAGGCAAAAGACAAAAAGAACTCGCCTCCCTGCTCGGCTGGTCCGTATCGAAGATCAGCATGGTCGAACGTGGCGAACGCCCTACCGATGAGGAATTCGCCCGGAAGGCCGATGCGGCTTTGGGGGCTGGCGGAGCGTTGCTGCGCCGTTGGCGCGAAACCATCGAGCACGCCTCACGCTGGCCCGCCTGGCTCGCTCAACTCGCGGAGATCGAACAGCAAGCCGCGACCCTCAAATACTGGCAGCCGATGATCGTCCCTGGCATGTTGCAAATTCCCGAGTACGCGCGAGCGGTCTTCCGGGGCAAGCCCGGCTCCACCGCTGAGGATGTCGAGCGGAACCTGGCGGCGCGGCTGGAGCGCCAGAGTATCCTTCACCGCGACGACGGCCCTACGATCTGGGTCATACTGGACGAAGTTGTCCTTATCCGGCCGGTCGGCAGCGAGGCGGTGATGGCAGAGCAGATGACGCGTCTCGCAGAGCTGGATGAGCACCCTCGCATCAACGTCCGGGTGCTTCCACGCACCTCCTGGCTCACCAGCGGCCTGCAAGGCGCCTTCGTTCTCGCCAGCGGGCCGGGGATGCCGGATACGGCCTACATCGAGTCGATCACGCTGAGCCAGATCACCGCTGATAGTGGGTGCGTCCGGGAAATCCAGTGGAGATACGAAACCTTGCACAACGAAGCCCTGCCCCGGAGGGCTTCGCTCCAGTTGATAAGGGAGATGGCAGAGCAGTGGACGACGCAACCGCAGAGCTGCTGAGGACCGCCCAGTGGCGCAAGGCGACACGCTCCGGCGAGGCCGGTGACTGCATAGAAGTGGCCCCGCTGGCGGACGGCAGGATTGGACTGCGCGATTCCGAACACCCCGAACAACCCGCCTACGTGGTCTCGCCCTCGGTCTGGGCGGCGTTTATCGACGGTGCAAAACAGGGTGAGTTCGACTTCTAACGCTCCGCGAGTGATGCAGATCAGGGCCTGGTGATACCCGGGAGCCCTGACCTGCCGAAGCCTGGACGCAGATGATCGAGTCCCGCGTCGCGCACCGGTCGCGAGCGGGGCCGCTCACCTCGTCGACGGCGGATGCTGCTGAGTCGGGACTACCGTTTCTTGATCCAGATGGGGTTGTGGCAGTACCGGTTCAGACCGTCGGTGACGCACAGCTTGAAGACATCGATGCGGGAGAAGAACGTGCTGTCGGTCCCGCACCCGGCTCGCGGGCCGTTCGGGTCGGGCACCGTGTAGATGTTGAGCAGGGACGTGGCGTACTCCGCGTCGACGCCCCTGTCGTCGTCCCGTAGGTCGCACACGGTGATGCTCCTGCGGTCGGCGGAGACGTAGGCGTATCCGTCGTTGGATTCGCTTGTCCAGCCTGAACCAGCTGTACCGGCCGAGGCCGGGGACGAGAGCAGAGCCAGGACGGCACCACCGAGCAGGGCAAGGCGAACGATCATTGAGCTTCCGTTCCGTAGAGGAGTTCAGAACGGCAGCCACTATGAAAGCGGTGCGACCTCGGACGGGAGCGGCTTTGCCAGCCGTTAGGTGGGCCTGCGATCAAGCCGGGCACGGCCAGCCTCGCGGCCCTCGCCCCGCGCGGACGCACTTGGGTATCTGACGGGCATGGCTTTGCCTAAGAGGATCGACAGCTCTCCTCGCCCGCGCAGAGCTGCGGATATCGGCTCAGCTCGCCAATTACACGGACCTGAAGAGCAACTAGGCCAAGGAGAAGCACCCCGACAAAGGGGCAAATCACTACCCCGCCGTGGCCGCTGCGATGCAGCCCGACGAAGCCGAGGCCGTGCTCTTCGCCGCACGTATTGGCCAGGAGCTTCTTCGCGCCAGAGCCCGACCCGGACCCACAGCTCACTGCCGGGCGTTCAGTTCCGTCAGCAGGTACGCCCTGACGCCCTCGGGGCACGACGGCATCGTGCGAAGGCGAGCCGCTCTCCCGCCAGGAGCGCGCTTCTCGAACTCCACCATGCCCATCGCGATCGCCATGTGCACGCCGGGGGCCAGGTCGGTACGCGGGAAAAGTTCCTCGGTGAGCCAGTCCAGTGCCCCGGCGTCCGTTCTCGCGAGCCAGGTGAGAAGGTCGGCCAGCATTTCCCTGACGTCCTTCACGTCAGCCACGTCCGCCACCGTCAGGAGCTCTCCGAGCAGCTCGCGGACCTTGGCCCGGCCAATCCTGCCGGGCAGCAGGGTTCGGCAGAACCGGTCGATCTGCCGCAGGGCCGCCGAGTGCTGCACCCGCTCCCGCTCGGACACGGGGCGCGGCGTCGCGGGGAACCTGTCGCGGGCGGTGGCGAAGGCCTGGGCGACGACCTCGCCGGACAGCGGCCGTAGCCGGTCGAGGCGCATCAGGAGGTTGCCCTGCGCGCGGAGGAGGTTGGGGTCCTCCGCGGCTTCGACGGCCCGGCGCATGCGCCGCAGGACGCCCGCCACCAGTTCCTCGTAGTACGTGGAGATCTCGGCGTCCGAGAAGTGCTCCTCATTCCTGATGATCTTCGTGATGCGCAGCGCCGCGTCGGTGTGCGGGGTCTCCAGCAGCGAGACCAGCCAGCGGGCGGACTCGCCCTCGAACCGGCCCATGTGGCGTTCGATCATGGTCATGGCCTTGCCGGCGGGACCCGGTTCGACCCTTTGGAGCAGCACTCGGACCAGCCAGTCGCGAGCTCTCGGATCGGTTTCGGCGAGCCGGCCCTCCAGCTGGGCGCGCGTCTCGCTCACCGGGCCGTCGGCACCGCCGAGCATCGACCGCAGCTCCTTGCTGAGCGCGTTCAGCACCGGTTCGGAAGCGTTGTGAGTCCATGCCTCCACGACGCTCTCGGCCAGCGAGGGCGACGGGGATGTCGCCGTGAACTCGGCGAAGAGCCGCCTGTGGATCTCCGTGGACCCACCCGCGAGGATGATCTCCGCGGGCCAGACGTTGCGGGGCGCGTGTACCCGGCCAGGCGCGAGCCACCCGCGCAGCCGCTCAGCCTGCTCGGGAGTGACCGCCAGGACGCGGATGACGGCGCTCAGCCCGCCCACGCCCGAGCGCGGAGGCATCGGTTCGGCCACCATCCGGTCGACCCACCACGTTGTGTAGTCGCGGGCCAGGCACTTCATCACGTTCACGTAGCGGGTGGTCTTCCGGTGGCTAATCCCCTCGAAGACGTCGTCGATGAGACCCGCGCGCACCTCCTCGAACTTCTCTCCGAGCGCCGCGGTGAACTTGGTCTGGGCGTTGTCCCAGGAGAGGCCGAGCCCGGCCAGGAGCATCTGGCGCCAGGTCGGCCAGGACCGCCGGACCCGCACGGCCGGGCACTCCCAGAACATGCGCATGACCTCGACGAGCTCGCTGTCCTTCATCGGTGGGCACTCCTTGGACAGGACCTCTGCCAGCGCCACCATGTGCTCCTGCGGCAGCGGGGTCCCGATGTGGGCTAGCAGGACGGTCCTGCGGGCCACCGGGCTGATGACGGCGTAGCGGGCGAGGGCGACGGCCAGCGCGCGTTCCCCCGCGCCCGTCACCAGGAGGGTGTCCACCAGCCACAGCGACAGGTACTTCCACTCGCGGGCCCCTCCCTGCTTCTCGAGCCGGCTCCTGACCGCCCCGACCGCGCGCAGCGCCGCGTCGAGCCGGTCCGGATAGTCGTCCCTCGGGACGCGCGGCAGGAGCTGGGCGAGCGCCTTGGCCGACGCCATGACCAGCGCCACGGAGTGCTCGGTCACGGTCTGCACGAGCGCGTCGCAGGCCGTGCCCAGATGGCCCGACGGCGCCTCGCCGAGCAGCGGCACGACCGGTTCCAGCCGCGCTGGATCGGCTCTGACCTCGACCAGGACGTCCGCCAGCGGTTCGGCTTCCGGTCTGCCGAGAGCCGCGATGGCCTGCGACTGCGCGGCCTCTGGGCTGCCGATCGGGAACAGGGCGGCCAGTTCGCGGTAGGCGGCCAGGTCCTCGATCTGGGCGAGCAGGGACCGGCCGAGCGGCCACAGAGTCGTGTGCTCCTCGGTGAGGGCCCGGGCGAGCTCCCTGACCCGCTTGCCGGTCAGGCCGTCGCGCAGCAGCCACAGGCCCTGCGCGTACTCGGCGAAGTTCTGGTGGAAGAATCTCCAGCCGCCGTCATGGCTGAGCACGACCCCTTCGCTGACCAGCAGCTCCAGGCCTTTGCCGTGCACCGGGTCGATCTTGCCCATGGGCACGCTGAGCGTCAGGCCCTTGCCCGTCCTGACCATGCGCCCGGCGAGGGCGAGCGCGGCCTGCGCCGTCGGGCTTACGCCGAGGGCCGAGCCGATGTCGCGGATCTTCTCGACCTTCTCCTTCCAGTATGCCTTCGAGAGGCTCGCGGCGGTCAGGTGGCCCGGGATGTAGCCCTTGCGGGCGTAGACGTCGCAGGCCATCGACAGCCTCACCGGCAGAGCGCAGAGCCAACGGAGCGGGGCGTTGTCGTCCATTTGGCCCTGGAGACTGCGCAGGAACGCCGCGTTGTCCGCCGGGCTGTCCGGGTGGAAGCGGCCGAGGTAGAGGCCAGCCCATTCGATGATCTCGTCCAGTTCGAGGATGGGCATCGCGTACTGCACGACGCGGTCCTTCAGCGGCCGCGCGGTCCTGCCGGGATCGCTCAGGTGGGCCTGGTACTCCTCGCGACGGCAGGTCACGACGACCTCTCCGTACTTGAGCGCTGCGGCCAGGAGTTCGGCGATGCCGGCGAGCGCGACGCCGTTGAGGATCAGGTCCAGGGTGTCGAGGAGCAGGGTGACCGAACGGTGGTTGCGGCGCTGGCGCTCGAGGATGGCGAGCAGCCCGTCGGACGAGCCGGGGAGCGCGGCTCGGCCGAGGGCCAGGTCGAGCTCCGCAATTCCGCGTGCGCTCATCCCGGGCTCGCAGCCGATGGCGACGACCGCACCCTCCTTGCCGTCCTCTAGCTGCCTCAGCAGCTGGTCCAGCAGGACGCTCTTGCCGATGCCGCCGTCGCCGGTCAGCACGAGGACCTGCCGTTCACCGTCGAGGGCCCGTCTGTCGCGCTCCCTCAACGCCTTCCTCAGTAGCTCCGGCCGTGGGACGACGGGGAATCTGCTCTGGTCCGGTCCGAGCCGGGCGGGCGCGAGCACCTGCGGCAGGAGCGCCATGGGCGTGCGCCGTTCCGGTTTCTTCCGCGGCTTCTCGCGGCCATGCTCGGCCTCCAGCCTCTCCGCCATGGCGTGCCGGGCCTGCCACCGCATGACATCGGCTTGCCGCTTCTGGTCACCAGCCTTGCTTCGTTGGTGCAGCACCTTCAGGATGTCGAGGACCAAATCCAGGTCCGGGACGGCGCCAACCTTGGGGGAGAACATGTTGTAGAGCGTCGACTTGCTGTGACTTCCGCGGTCCCTGACCGTGTCCTCGTCCGTCCGCAATGTGCGCAGCGCCGTCGACAGGGTGTTGGGGTTCAGGCCCTCAGCCTGGACCTCGGCGAGGAGCTCTTGGCAGAAGGCCCAAGCGGCCGGGTTATGGATCATCGGCTCACCGCCCTGACGAGATCCGCCGCGGTGAGGCGGCGGCGGTCGTTCGGGTTTAGGCAGCGGCCCACGATGTTCCGCCAGGGTGCGGGCAGGATCCGGAGGTCGGGTTCGGCTGCCAGGGTGCGCGAGGCGATCTCCATGGGTGTCCCCTCGTAGGGGAACCGGCCTCCCGCCGCGTAATGGAGCACTGCCGCGGCGTTGAATAGATCACGACGACGCAACCGATCATCTCCGATCCGTGCGATGCCGAAGTCGATCAGGAACAGGCGCCGTGCGGGGCCGCTGATCACGTGCCTCGGCTTGATGTCTCCGTGATGAATTAGCCTCTCATGGAGGGCCTCGACCATCCGGCAGAACCGGAGGGCGAACTCCTTCAGCTCGAGTGGCGGCAGCGGGCCGCCGCTCCTGATCCACTGCTCCAGCGATGGACCGGGCAGATACTCGCAGGCGAGATAGCGCCGCGAGCCGTCCCATCCCGCGGAGTAGACGCGGGGAGTGAAGGAGTCCGGCGCGGCCCGCAGCGCCTTCTCCTCATTCATGAAGGCCTCGAGCGCGGTCGTGTCGGCCAGCCTCTCCTTCCGCAGCAGTTTCACCGCCGCGGCATTCCCCGTGGCGTCGGTCCCGAGCCGGACGACGGCCTGCCGCCCGGCGCCGATCCGCTCGCCCAGCACGAACCCGCCGAGCGAGTCGGGCTCCGATGCCCCCGAGGGGCCCATTTCTTTCGGTGTCTTCCTCATGCCGGCGACTCTTCCGGACTGAAAAGATCATCGGCGAAATCCCGTACTCGCCCGGACGTACTGAAGGAAGCCCCTGATCAGAACGCTGATCGGGCAGGACGTCGCAGGAATTCCGCGGAATCCGAGCCCGCTAGGCCCCGACATGGACGCTCCCCTCCCAGAGCAGGGGCGAGCCGGAATAGCGGTCGCGCAGGGACCGCTGGACGTCCATCAGCACCCGGGCCGGATCGTCCGCCAGCGCCGCGACGTCGGCGTAGGCCTCGCAGGCGACGAGCGCGGCGTGCTCGTCGCCGACCTTCCAGAGCGCTCCGATCACGTAGCGGAGCCGCACCTCTGGAAGACCGAGGCGAGATGGATCGTCTGGTCGATCAGCGAGGTCCCGGCGGCGTTGGAGCAGCTCGACAGGAACGCCAGATGCCCGTTCGCGAAACCGGAGCCGCTCAGGTCGTCCACCGGCACCAGCCGCCATCCCGCCAGGCCGATACCAGCCCACCGACAGATCAGGAAATCGCCGATGAGGCTGTTGAGCGGCTGAGCCGCAGCGGTTGGCACCTGCAACCCATTCACGCCCCGCGGCTCGTGCTCCAATCGCACAAGTGGAGCAGCCCCTACGTCACGCTCGAACACGTCGGATCGTCCGAATTCACCGACCGAGACCTGAAGAGGCCGCCGCGAACTCGGGTCTCCCGTCGACGACCTCGTCTCGATCTCGGTTCATGCATGACCGGCCGGTCGGTCTCGGTGGTGCGTGAACGCTCAGGCAGCCCGCCGTTGAACGTGTAGAACTTTCTTCTTTCGCTCCGCGTCATCCGGGATCACCGAGTGGTCGAGAAGATCCGTCGTGATGATCAGATTCGTGGCGTGATGGCGGCGCTCGCCGCGTCACTGCTTGTGTCCCCACCTCCCAGCGGATCGTCGGGCCGATGGGCGTCTCGGTGAACGCTGACGGCGGCCCGATGGCCGCGCTCTTCACCGGCGAAGAGGGCGCGACGGGCGGGCGGGTCTACACCTCGGCCGGCGCCGCTTCCTCGGTGATCGTCGCTGAACTTTCCAGGGATCGGTCGACGCCCCCGGGCTATCGTGTATCGATCCGGCCGCGCCCGCCAACGGCTGGAAGGCCAGCCCAGCTGTCGATTTCACGGCGGGCTTTGTGATCCCTTGGACGGGTCTGGGATCGAGTCGGGCACGGCGTGTCGTGCAACCCCTCCAGCCCACCCATTCCCTTGGGCGTCTGACGGGTCTGGCTTGACCTGCCGCGCTGGCTGGCCCTGTGGCCGCCCGCGCAAAGCGGGGCATTCCGTCCCGCGCGCAGGCCCGCCGCCATGCCGGACCCGTGCCGAAGAGCATGTGGCGAGCATGAACTCGGCCGTCCTCGGCTCTCAGAGGAGGCCAAAGACACGAGAAACCCCAGGTCAGATGGGGTGTTGGGTGGTAGGGCGCCCGGGGCTCGAACCCGGAACCTACGGATTAAAAGTCCGCAGCTCTGCCAATTGAGCTAACGCCCCTCGCAAGATGCAGGGTACAGAGACTACCCCGCCCCCCGCGACGCGATTCCCGCTCGATCACGATAACGCACAGTCAGCTACCGATAGGCGGCGAGCCCGGTCAGCGCCTCCCCGATGACGAGCGTGTGGATCTCCTGCGTCCCCTCGTACGTCAGCACGCTCTCCAGGTTGTTCATATGCCTGATGACCGGATACTCCAGGGTGATCCCGTTCCCTCCCAGGATCGACCGCGCCTGACGTGCGATGTCCAGTGCCGCGCGCACGTTGGCGAGCTTGCCGAAGCTGATCTGGCGAGGCTCCAGGGCGCCCGCGTCCTTCAAGGCCCCGAGGTGGAATGCGGTCAGGGAGGCTTGCGCCATCCCCACGTACATCCACGCGAGTTTCTCCTGCGTGAGCTGGAAGGCCCCGATGGGCTTGTCGAACTGCACGCGCGTCTGTGAATACGCCACCGCCGACTCCAGGCAGGCGCGGGCGGCGCCTACGACGCCCCACAGGATGCCGAAGCGCGCCTCCGACAGGCACGACAGCGGGCCGCGCAGCCCTGAGACCTCGGGCAGTACGGCGGAGCCCGGCAGGCGGACGTCGTCGAAGTACAGCGACGAGGTGACGGAGGCGCGCAGCGAGAGCTTCTTGTGGATCTCGGGTGCGGAGAAGCCGGGCGTGTCCGTGGGGACGACGAAGCCTCTGACGCCGTCGTCGGTCTGTGCCCACACCACCGCGACGTCGGCGATGGAGCCGTTGGTGATCCACATCTTGGACCCGTTGAGAATCCAGTCGGAGCCGTCGCGCTTGGCGAAGGTGCGCATGGAGGAGGGGTCGGAGCCGTGGTCGGGCTCGGTGAGGCCGAAGCAGCCGATGGCGTCGCCCGCGGCCATGCGGGGCAGCCATTCCTGCTTCTGCTCCTCCGACCCGTACTTCCAGATGGGGAACATGGCCAGGGATCCCTGAACGGACACGAAGGAGCGCAGGCCGGAGTCGCCCGCCTCCAGTTCCCTGCACGCCACGCCGTACGAGGTGGCGTCGGTTCCGGCGCAGCCGTACCCGGTCAGGTGCATGCCGAGCAGGCCGAGCTCCCCGAGGACGGGGGCGAGCTCGCGGGCGGGGAAGGTGCCCTCCTCGAACCAGTCCGCGACGTGCGGCAGCACCCTGTCGGAGACGAAGGTGCGGACCGTGTCGCGGATCAGCCGCTGGTCGCCGTCGAGCCGGTCGTCGATGCGGAGGAGATCGTCCATGAAAACCATCCTGTCAGGGGTCACCAGGGTTCTACCAGGGGGAATCCCGATGTGCGAAGGACTGTCCACGGGGCAGGCTGAGGGCATGAACGAGACCAAGCAGCTTCGCAGGACCCAGGACGGCAGGATCATCGCGGGTGTGTGCTCGGGTGTCGGACAGTACCTGGGCATCGATCCCAACATCATCAGGATCGGGCTGGGTGTGCTGACCCTGTTCGGTGGTGCGGGCATCGCGGCGTACGCGATCGGCTGGCTTCTGCTGCCCGAGGAGGGCCGCCCGTCGATCGTGCAGGATCTGCTGAACAAGCAGCAGAGCAAGCCGCAGGAGCCCTGGCACGAGACCACCACCTCGGCCACCTACCCGCCGCAGCCGACCTACCCCACCCAGACCCCCTACCCGCCGCAGCCGACCCCGCAGCCCGCCCCGCAGACGCCTCCGCAGGCGCCTCAGGCCCACCCGGCCACCGAGCAGCAGGCTCCCGTGAACACCACGCCCCCGAGCTACACCCAGCCCGAGCAGCCGACGGTGCACACGCAGCCGCAGCCCGCGACGGAGACGCCCGACCACGACGTCCCCGCCGGCGAGCCGCGTCAGCAGTGATCAGGCCGTGATCAGGCCGTGGCCTCGGCACGAACCCTCGCGGACAGATCGGCACGAGACTCGGTCCAGACCATCGCCAGCACGGCCGCGACCGTCAGCCCGCTGACGCCGGCCAGTGCGACGACCGGTTCGGGACCGAGTCGTTCGGCTGCCAGGCCGCCGATGAGGATGCCTACCCCCTGGGCGGCCATGAGCCCCGACTGCACCAGCCCGAAGGCCTGGCCGCGTCGCTCGGCCGGGACGCACTGCACGAAGGCGGCGTTGGCGGCCAGCTGGTAGGCGCCGCCGACGCCCGACAGGACCCAGAGGACCAGCACCACTTCCAGCGGCGGATGCATCGCGCAGCCGATCAGCGGTGCGCAGCTGAGCATCGCCATCCACCCCATCGCCCGCAGCCGCCCTGACGGTGAGACGAACCTGCTGAACAGGAACGCCCCCAGGACGGTCCCCGTCGGCATCGCGGCCATGAGCAGGCCGGTCACCACCGGAACGGGAAGCGTCTCGTCGGCCAGCGAGATCGCGTACGGCACGGCGATGCCTTCAGGGAGCACGTAGAAGCCGCACAGCCAGGCGAACATCACGAGGGTGCGCAGCTGGCGGTCGCCGAAGACGAGTGAGGCTCCGGCCCTGGTCATGCGCCACATGGACGGCTTGGAGGAGCCCTGCGAGGCCGCCGGGCGCCGCCGTACACCGGACATGATGATCAGCGCCGAGAACAGGAACGTGGCCGCGTCGAGAGCCAGCGCCTTGTACGGCCCGAGCGAGGCGATCAACGCGCCGCCCGCCGCGAAGCCCAGCATCTGCATCGCCTGGTTCGTCATGTTCTGGAGCGCGGAGCCGACGACGTAGCGGTCGCCCTCCAGGATCTCCGGCAGCAGCGCCGCCCGCGCGGCCGAGAACGGCGCGCTGAGCAGGACCACGAAGAAGACCAGGACGCACATGGTCCACAGCGGCATGCCGGGCACGGCCATGACGGCCACGAGGAGCCCGCGCAGGAGGTCGCAGGCGATCATGATCCGCCGCCGCGCGAATCGGTCGGCCAGGCCCGCGAGGAACGGCCCGCCGACGATCTGCGGCAGGTAGGTGAGTGCGTAGACAGCGGCCGTGGCCAGCGGCGACTTGGTCCGTTCGTAGATCAGTACGGCCAGAGCCACCTGGGCCAGCTGGTCACCCAGGAGCGACAGGCCCTGGCCGTACCAGAGCGTGCGAAACTCCCGGATGGCGATGACCTCGCCGTAGGTGGCCTGTCGTTCGGGAGCACGCCTGTGCTTCCCCATAGTCCCCGCCGTGTGACTGCTCAGAGTGTTCGGTATGTCACCCAAGGTGCCTGATCGAGTGGCACGTCGCAACCGAAAGCATCCAAGGCCTTGCAAACTGTAATCGCAGATGACGACATGTCGGGTTACCAGCCGAGATCGTGGAGCCGATCGTCATCAATCCCGAAATGGTGGGCGATCTCGTGCACCACCGTGATCTGCACTTCCTCCACCACATCATCTTCCGTATCGCAGATATGGCATATCGGATTGCGGTAGATCTCGATGCGGTCGGGCAAGACCCCTGAGTACCAGTCGCCACGTTCGGTGAGGGGGACACCGGTGTACAGACCGAGCAGATCCGGCTCGGGCGGATCGTCGACGACCACGACGACCACATTGCTCATCATGCGGGTCAGTTCTGCAGGAATCGTGTCCAGCGCTTCGGCCACGAGCTCTTCGAACTTCTCCCGGGAGACCTCGATCACGCTTGATTTTAGGCCATGAAGGCCCTGCGCATCGTCGGAGTGCTCCTGGTGGCGGCCGTGGGCGCCTGGCTGGGCATCTTCCTCAGCGGCACCGTGCGGGCCCAGGTCGGCCCCGTCGAGACGGGGATGACCCTGCGCCCCGCCTGGCAGGGCGAGACCGTCGTCGACGCCAGCCCCCTCGGAACCCTCAGCTTCCGCACCCACAGCGCCCCCCTGCGGCTGCGCGTCACGCTCGAGAACATCGACCAGGAACGGGCCAGGATGTACCTGGAGGATCCCCGCCTGGCCGACCGCCTGCCCGACCTGATCGTCGAGGACCTGCGCGACGGCGTGCAGTCGCTGGTCATCCGCTCGCTGCTGTGCGCCGGCGCGGGCGCGCTCATCGCCGTCCTGATGGTCTTCAGGCGGCCCATGTACTCCTTCATCGGACTGACCGCCTCCGCCGTCGCCCTGGCCGGCACCGGAGCCGCCGCCGCGCTCACCTTCCGCCCGCAGTCGCTGGTCGAGCCCCGCTACACCGGCCTCGTCGCCGCCGCGCCCTCCCTCATCGGCAGCGCCGAGACGATCGTCACCAGGTTCGAGTCCTACCGCGGCCAGCTCACCAAGCTCGTCGCGAACGTCTCCAAGCTCTACGAGACCATGTCGGGCCTGCCCGTCTACGACGCCGACCCCACGTCCATCCGCGTGCTGCACATCTCCGACATCCACCTCAACCCGCTCGCCTGGGACGTCGTCCGCTCACTGAAGGACCAGTTCAACGTCGACCTCATCGTCGACACGGGCGACATCACCGACCACGGGTCCAAGCCCGAGAACTACATCACCGACGACATCGGCAAGCTCGGCGTGCCGTACGTCTTCGTGCGCGGCAACCACGACTCGAAACTCACCGAACGCGCCGTCGCGCGCCACAAGAACGCCGTCGTCCTCGACGATCGTATGGAAACCGTCGCCGGCCTGCGCATCTACGGCCTCGGCGACCCCCGCTTCACGCCCGACAAGGCCACCTTCGAGAACAACGACCCCGGCTACCTGCTGCGCTTCGGCCAAGAGCACGCCGTACGGCTGGAACAGCCCCCCGACCTCGTCGCCGTGCACGACCCCGGCGTCGGCCAGGGATTCTCCGGACTCACCCACATGGTGCTCTCCGGCCACGGCCACAACCGATGGACCAAGGTCTGGCCCTCGGGCACCCGGGTCCTCACCCAGGGATCGACCGGGGGAGCGGGCCTGCGCGCCCTCGAACACGCGGAACCGACGGCCGTCCAGGCCTCGGTGCTCTATTTCGACAAGGAGACGCATCGCCTCCAGGCCTGGGACGATGTCACCCTCGGGGGCCTCGGAGAGCAGTCGATCAACATCCGGCGTCACGTGGAGCCCGACCCTGCACGTATGATTCTTCCAGAGCCAACGAACGCCCCGTCGCCAACGGGAACGATCACTGGCGCTACGACGCCTACGTCGCTTTGGCATCAGGGGCAATCGTCCCCTATGCTTCAAAGGTCTCCGACGGAAGACGTCGGGAACAGGATGCGAATCCTGAGCCCCCATCGTCTAGCGGCCTAGGACACCGCCCTTTCAAGGCGGCGGCACGGGTTCGAATCCCGTTGGGGGCACTGGGTTACTGGGAAAACGGCTGGTCGAAGACCACCGGGAAGCTGGTAAGCTAAGCGAGGCGGAAACGCCAAGCGAGAACAAAGCAAGGTCCTGTAGAGCAGTTTGGAGTGCTCGCCACCCTGTCAAGGTGGAGGTCGCGGGTTCAAGTCCCGTCAGGACCGCTTAGGTCAGGTAGCTCAGTCGGTACGAGCGTCCGCCTGAAAAGCGGAAGGTCGGCGGTTCGACCCCGCCCCTGACCACCCGCTCTCATCAGCACAAGGAAGCCCCGAAGCGCATGCGCCTCGGGGCGTTTTTGTGTCTGCACAACTATGGCTCCGAGAAGTTCTGGCCCCGTGCAGGCTCAAGGCGAGGGGTGGCCCGCCACGTATTAATCGAATATCGTCGATTAACGATGAAGCCCTTGGAAAGAGCTGAAGCCGAAGAGTACGCGAGCTGGTTCAAGGCCCTGGCCGATGCCACCCGCATCCAGATCGTGTCCCTGCTAGCCAGGCAGCGAGAACCGATGACCGTCGGCGAGATCGTCGCGGCGGTGTCGATCGGCCAGTCCACCGTGTCCCACCACCTGAAGATCCTCGCTGAGGTGCGTTTCGTCCTGGTGGAGCACCGTGGCACGTCCAGCCTCTACCGGATCAACGAAGCCTGCGTGAGCTGCTTCCCTACCGCCGCCGACGTGGTGATGGGGAATCCGGTCCCGGCAACCCCAGCGTGTGAGTGAGGAATCATGGCCGACGACGAGATCGTGGGACGTTATTCGGATCTGGCCCATCGCGCTCTTCGCGGAGAGCCCATCACCGACTGTTCGGCTGAGGCCTTCACGGCCGGCGGTTTCGGTGCCGTGGGCTACACCGATACCGAGGGCCTGCCGGAAGGGGCCGTGCGAGCGAGTCTCGGCTGCGGTAACCCGGTGGCCGTCGCGGAGTTGCGCGCCGGGGACAAGGTCCTGGACCTGGGGTCGGGTGGTGGCATTGACGTCCTGCTGTCCGCCGGCCGCGTAGGCCCGCATGGGCACGTCTACGGCCTGGACGCGAGCGCGGAGATGGTGGAGCTCGCCCGGCGCAATGCCGAGCAGGCCGGAGCCGTCAACGTGGACTTCCTGCACGGCTCGATCGAGGACGTCCCGCTGCCGGACCTGTGGGTGGACGTGGTCATCTCCAACTGCGTGATCAACCTGTCCGACGACAAGGGGGCCGTGTTCGCCGAGGCGTTCCGGGTGTTGCGCACCGGGGGACGACTGGGGATCAGCGACGTGGTGAGCCTCGATGACGCGGACCCGGCCCTGCGAGCGGAAGCCGGGCAGCGGGTCGGCTGCCCGGCGGGCACACTCACCGTGGGTGAGTACCGAGCGCTCCTCCAGAGCGCCGGCTTCGTCAACCTGGCGATCAGGCTGACCGCCGACCATGGCGGCGGCGTGCACTCGGCCATCATCCAGGCGCTCAAGCCCGCGGGCTCACCGGGCATGGTGATCCGGCCCATGCGTGACGACGACGCGGAACAGGTGCTGGGCATCTACCAGGCTGGTCTGGACACCGGAAATGCCAGCTTCGAGACTGCCGCCCCCAGCTGGGAGGTCTTCAGTCAAGGCAGGGTGCTGAGGTATGTCGCGGAGGACACCGAGACGGGTCAGGTGCTCGGGTGGGTCGCAGCCTCACCGGTCTCCGGCCGATGTGTCTATGCCGGAGTGGTCGAGCACAGCGTTTACGTCCATCCTGGCTGCCAGGCGCACGGGATCGGCCGGGCGCTGATGACGGCGTTCATCGCGGCCAGCGAGGATGCCGGGGTGTGGACGATCCAGTCCGGCGTCTTCCCCGAGAACGCCGCGAGCCTCACCTTGCACCAGGCGCTGGGCTTCCGGGTGGTCGGCACGCGTGAGCGCATCGGCCGCCATCGCGGCGTGTGGCGGGACGTGATCTTCCTGGAGCGACGCAGCGCTATCGGCTGAGCTCGGCGATCAGCTTCTCCACGCGGGTGCGGATCTCGTCGCGGATCGGCCGTACCGCCTCGATGCCCTGGCCCGCCGGATCGTCGAGCCGCCAGTCCTCGTAGCGCTTGCCGGGGAAGATCGGGCAGGCGTCGCCGCAGCCCATGGTGATCACCACGTCGGAGGTCTCGACGGCGTCCGTGGTGAGGATCTTCGGCTGCTGGCCGGCGATGTCGATGCCCACCTCGGCCATCGCCTCGACGGCGGACGGGTTCACCGCCGAGCTCGGGTCGGAGCCGGCGGAGCGCACCTCGATCCGGTCTCCGGCCAGGTGCTTGAGCCATGCGGCGGCCATCTGGGAACGGCCGGCGTTGTGCACGCAGACGAACAGGACGCTGGGCATGCGATTCCTCCAGAGACGGGCAGCTATATTGATGCTAATCGAAATCGATGAGTATCAATATCGGGAGTGCTGTTGACCGTCCCGGACTGCGCCTCCCGGCTGTCTCGCGAGCCGCTACCGCCCGAGCGAGCGGCCGACCTCGCCAAGATCTTCAAGGCCCTGGGTGATCCGGTACGGCTGCGCATCGTGTCGATCGTGGCCAGTCACGAGGGCGGCGAAGCCTGCGTGTGCGACCTGACCGGCGCCTTCGAGCTCTCCCAGCCGACGATCAGCCACCATCTGAAGGTGCTCAAGGAGGTCGGCCTGCTGACCTCCGAGCGCCGCGCCTCCTGGGTCTACTACCGGATCGTCCCCGAGACCCTGGCCGAGCTGTCCGGCCTGCTCACGCCATGAGGCGCCGCCTGCTTGCGGAGTTCGTCGGCACCGCGCTGCTCGTCACCGTGGTCGTCGGCTCGGGCATCATGGCGCAGACCCTCTCTCCGGACGACGTCGGCCTGCAGCTGCTGCAGAACTCCACGGCGACGGTCCTCGGCCTCGCCGTCCTCATCCTCATCCTCGGACCGGTCTCGGGAGCCCATTTCAACCCGGTCGTCTCCCTGGCCGACTGGTGGCAGGGCCGCCGGACCGGAACCGGCCTGTCCGTCCGAGATCTCGGCGGGTATGCCCTGGCCCAGGTTCTTGGCGCGATCGGCGGCTCCGTCCTGGCCAACGCGATGTTCGACAGGCCCGCGATCACCTGGTCCACCCACGATCGCGCCGCGCCGTACTTGTGGCTGGGCGAGGTGGTCGCGACGGCCGGGCTGGTTCTGGTGATCTTCTGTCTCGTCCGCTCGGGCCGCACGACTGCCGCCCCGGCCGCGGTCGCCGCCTACATCGGTGCCGCCTACTGGTTCACCAGCTCGACCAGCTTCGCCAACCCCGCTGTCACGATCGGCCGCGCCTTCACCGACTCATTTGCCGGTATCGCCCCCTCTTCTGTGCCGGGCTTCGTCGTCGCACAGCTCATCGGGTGTGTGATCGGCCTGCTGCTGGTGCACGGCCTGTTCGGCTCAAGAAAGCCGGCGGACCAGTTCTCGGGCGGTACGGCCGGCGCCGATCAACGTGGCTGAGGCGGGTCCGGTCCAGTCGCCATAGCCGAGCAGGTGGAGGCGGGGTTCGTCGATCGCCTGGGTGCCGTCGACCGGGATGGTTCCGTCCGGCCCGCGCAGCTTCAGCGGCGTGAGATGGCCCAGGGCAGGGCGGAAGCCCGTGCACCAGATGATCACATCGCAGGCCAGTGCGGAGCCGTCGGCCCAAGCGACCCCATCGGGCGTCAGGCGGGCGAACATCGGCTCCGCCTTGAGCACCCCTCGATCGCGGGCGGCACGGACGGACGGCACGGCGACGATGTCACCCAGGTCGCCGCCGCTCGCGCCCTGGAGGCGCCGAGTAGCGTGCTCGAACAGGGCGCGGCCGTCGAGCTCGTCGGGCAGCAGGCGGGGCGGGCGGAGAGTGACCCAGGTGGTCTCGGCGACGGCGGAGACCTCGGCGAGGATCTGGGCGCCGGAGTTGGCGCCGCCCACAACGACCACGCGCATGCCCGCGAAAGGCTCTGGGCCCTGGTAGTTCACGGTGTGGAGCTGCCGGCCGTCGAAGCCGCCCGGGTAGTAGGGCACATAGGGGCGCCACCAGGTGCCGGTGGCGCTGATGACCGTCTTCGCGCGCCAGGAGCCTCGGTCGCCCTCCACCAGCAGGGCGTCGCCGTCGCGCCGGACCGCGCTGACGGTCACGGGCCGCTCGATGGGCAGGTTGTAGCGCAGCTCGTAGTCGGCCAGGTAGGCAACCGTGTCCGCCGCAGTCGGGTAGCCGCCATCCGAAGGGGCAGGCATCATCCGGCCGGGAAGCGAGCTGTACTGGGCGGGCGAGAACAGGCGAAGCGAGGGCCAGACGTGCCGCCAGGCGCCGCCGGGCTGCTCCTGGGCGTCGAGAATGACGAAGTCCGCCTTGGCGCGGCGCAGGTGGTAGCCCACGGCGAGCCCTGCCTGCCCGGCGCCGATGACGACGACGCCGGTCATGCGGGTGCGAGCCCCAGGTCCGCTCGTGCGGGCTCGGCCATCGGGGCGAACAATGCGCCCAGCTTGTTCACCGTCTCCGGGATGATCCGGTAGTACACCCACGTGCCGCGACGCTCACCATCGATCAGGCCTGCCGTACGCAGGATCTTGAGGTGGTGGGAGATCGTCGGCGCGGTCAGGTCGAAGGAGCCGGTCAGGTCGCACACGCACGCCTCGCCGCCCGCGTGGGAGCCGATTATCGACAGCAGGCGCAGCCGTACCGGGTCGGCGACGGCCTTGAGCAGGGCTGCCAGCTCGGCCGCGTCGCTCTCCGACAGCGGTTCGCGTGCGATCGGGGCGCAGCATTCGAGGCTCATGACAGGCTCCTAATTAGACAGCTATCTAAACTATAGGCGATGGTAGACGGCCAGTGCGAACGCGCTCAGCGTGCAGGCCACGGCGACGGCGACCATGACGACCGGGTAGCCCGCCGTGGTGGCGGCGAGCGCGGCCAGGGAAGGCGCGAAGGCCTTGGCGACGGTGATCGGAAGGGCCATCGCGCCGCTGATCCCGGCGTAGGCGCTGGTGCCGTACCGCTCGACCACCAATGCGGGACGAGCGATCGTGGCCACGCCGAAGCCCAGACCGAACAGGACCGTGGCGGCGATCGCTCCGACGGGGCTGCGGCCGATGAGCGGCAAGAGCAGGGCTGCCACGGCCTGGAGGGCGAAGACGGCCGCGGTGACCAGGGCGACCGGCCAGCGGCGTTGCAGGCCGGTGGTGACCACGCGGCCGGTGACCGACAGGACGCCGAGCAGGCCGGCGACGGTGGCGGCGAAGACGGGCGGGTGGCCGAGGCCGATCAGGTAGGTGATCAGCAGGACGCTGACCACGGCGACGGCGCCCGAGTGGATCAGGAACGAGGCCGCGAGCAGTCGGAAGGGCCGTCCGCGGACGGCGGCGGTGCGTTCCGCGGCTCGGGCGGGGCGAGCGTGGGTGCGGTTGCGCAGGACCAGGGCATGCAGGGGTACGGCAAGCGCGCCGTACCCGATCGCCAGGACCACCAGGGCGGTGCGCCAGCCGTACGCCTCGATCAGCAGACCGGTGAGCGGCATGAAGATGCTGGAGGCGAAACCGGCGACGACGGTGAGCGCGAGGATGGCCTTGGCGCGCTGCGCCGTGTCGAACCAGGCGACGATCACGGCGAAGGCGGGTTCGTAGAGGCTGGTGGCCATGGCCAGGCCGAGCAGCACGCAGGTGGCGTAGAACCACGGAAGGTTCCCGGCCTGGGACAGGGCCAGAATGGCGAGGGTGCCGAGGGCTGCTCCCGCCGTCATGAGGGCGCGTCCGCCGCGGGCGTCGAGGTGGCGGCCCACGTACGGCGCGGCGAGCGCGGAGACCAGGACGGCCACGGCCATGCCCGCGGTGAGTTGCGGGGTGCCGGTGCGCAGGTCGCGGGCCATGGGGGTGAGGTAGACGGAGAAGGCGTAGGCGAGCACGCCGTACCCGGCGGTCTGGGTGATGGCCAGGACGGTGACCATCGCCCAGCCACGCCGGGTGTCGGGAGTCAGCTGGAGCATGTTCTTTGCAAGAAGGCGGTCAGCCGCAGCAGCCGCCGCCGGTGGAGGCCGAGACGGTGGCCAGCGGGAGCGGGGCGGCGAGCAGGCCGCCGCTGATGCCGGTGGCCAGGCCGACCCGGATCTCCTGGGCTTCGGCGAGGTTGGAGGAGCAGACGCCGGTTTCTGGCAGGTCGAGGTGGGTTTCGCGGGCGGCTTCCCAGTCGCCGGCCAGGGCGGCGACGACCGAGCGGACCTGCTCGTAGCCGGTGGCCATGAGGAAGGTCGGGGCGCGGCCGTAGGACTTGACGCCGACGGCGTAGTAGCCGGGCTCGGGGTGGGTGAGCTCGTCGACGCCGTGGCCGGGGACGGTGCCGCAGGAGTGCTGGTTGGGGTCGATCAGCGGAGCCAGCGCGCGGGTGGAGCCGAGGATCGGGTCCAGGTCGAGACGCAGCTCGGAGGCGATGGAGTGGTCGGGGCGGTAGCCGGTGGCGGCCACGACGCGGTCCACGGTGATCTTCTGCTCATTGCCGGAGGGGTCGCGGCTGATCACGGTGTTGCCGTCCACGGAATGAGCGTAGAAGCCGGTCAGGAGCTGGATGCGGCCGGACTCGACGTGGGCGTGCAGGCGGGTGCCGAGGGCGCCACGCGCCGGGAGGGCGTCGGCGGCGCCGCCGCCGTAGGTGCGGCTGGCGTTACCGGCGCGGATGGCCCAGGTGATCCGGGTGTCGGCCGACAGCTGGGCGAGGCCGAGCAGGGTGGTGGCGGCCGAGTGGCCGGCGCCGACGACCAGGACGTGCTTGCCCTCGTAACGCTCGCGGTCGGCGCCGAGCACGTCGGGCAGGGCGTGGTCGATCAGGTCGGCCGCTTCGGCTTCGCCGTACGCGGGCAGGCCGTTGGCGCCCAGGACGTTCGGGGTCTCGTAGGTGCCTGAGGCGTCGATGACGGCCTTGGCGCGCACCTCGGTGCCGTCGGCCAGGCGCAGGACGAACGGGACGTCCTCGCGTCCGTTGGTGCGGACCCGGTCGTAGCCGAGGCGGCTGATCGCGCTGACCGGGCTGCTCAGCCGTACCTTGTCGCCGAAGAGCTTGGCCAGCGGGGCGAGGTAGCCGGAGATGATCTCGGCGCCGGTGGGCAGCCACTCGGGGTCGGGCGCGCTCCGCCCGTCGGCCTCCAGCAGGCGGCTCGCGGCGGCGTCGATGTTGAACCTCCACGGGCTGAACACCCGGACGTGACCCCACTTGGCGGTCGAGGCGGCCACCTGGTCACCGGCTTCCAGGACGAGGAAGTCGATCCCGCGTTCGGCCAGGTGGGCCGCGGCGGCCAGGCCGACGGGGCCGGCGCCGATGACGACCACGGGCAGGTCGCCGGAGTGCGGCGCGGAAAGCTCATGGCTGGTTGTGGTGGTGCCGCAGCAGCTCATCTCGGGATCTCCCACTGCTTAGAGGTTCATCGAAGTAGCTATAGACTGGCATGGCGCTTAGAAAGATGTCAAATTAGAAGTACATCTAATCTGAGGGTGCGTCCTTCCGGACCGTTCGCCGTCTACCCCGGTGACACAAGCACCTCAAGGAGGACGACATGACCACACCCTGCTGCTCCGCCGAGAACCTGCAGACCTGCTGCGCAGCCGAGGCCAAGACGGAGTGCTGCGGCACCGAGCCGCAGGCCCCGACCGGTTGCGGCTGCCAGTAACACCCAGCGAGGACGTGACCATGCCCCCGATCGACGACGGCTTCCGCGAACGGCTCCTGGCCTTCATCTCCCGGCGCGTCGAGCGCCCGCAGGACGCCGAAGACCTGCTCCAGGAGGTCTATCTGAAGATCGCCAGGAGCGCCGAAGGCCTGCGCGATCGGGGGCGCCTGGAAGCCTGGATCTACCAGATCGCCCGCAACGTGATCACAGACCACTACCGCTCCGCCGCCCGCGCCCACCAAGCCCACGCCCGGAAAGCGCTGGACCCGACGTTCACACCCGAGGCCGCCGACGAGGACGAGTTGCTCGCTCTGACGGCGTGCCTGGCTCCCATGGTGGCGCGCCTGCCCGCGGCCTATCGGGAAGCGATCGAGCTGGTTGAGTACGGCGGGCTGACCCAGGCCGAAGCCGCCGCCAAGGCCGGCATCTCGGTGTCCGGCATGAAGTCCCGCGTTCAGCGCGGGCGCACTCGGTTGCACGAGATGTTGACCGCCTGCTGCCAGATCGCCCTGGACACCCGCACCGTCACACCCCGCACCGCATGCGGATGCACCTGACCAGCAGGAACGGGACTTCAGCCAGTGGTCACGAGAGCACCGGCACGATCACATTGTGTGGAGAGATGCCAGGAGCACTGTGCCACGCTCAGCTCTCAGCGCAGTCTGGACGCCAGAACTGAATCCGGTAGATGTCCACCTGATACATATCCGCTGGGAAGTCAGGTTCATAGTCGTTCTTCACCAGCTTGCGCTGAAGCTGGACCCGCCAGGTGGAATCCGACTGGCGGAGGTCGAGCACCATGCGCTCGGGCCCGTGGTCCACTAGGAAGTAGTCCTCAAGGTGGATCTTTCCTGTCTTGAAATAGATCTCTCCGGACCACGACTCATCCCATGCCGGGTGAGGTGGGGGAGGCTCGCCCGACCACAGTTCCAGTCGGAAGTGGACCGTTTCGTACCTCGGGCCAACGGTGTCGATGAGAATGCCATTGGGGCCGACGTCGATCTGGCCGACCGCTGTGGATGACGGCCATGCCGGGTCATAGGGGGCAGGGGCCTCATCCGCGAGAACGGCGGAGTCCACCACCATCACCTGGTTGGTCTCACAGCGGATCTCGTTCAGCGCGTGGTCAAGGATCTCCGCCATGATTCCTCGTCTTCAGCTTTGGGATGGTGCGGTCATCCAAGCAGAGACCGCTGACAATCCTGAGGCGGGATGAGGCCGACGACAGAGCCTGGCCAGGTGGACCGCATCAAACGGGATGCCTCCCTGCGGCTCTGCCTCATAGCCTCGGCCGCATGAGCAACCGCGCCTTCGTCCCCGACGGCTTCGTCGTCCCCACCGCCCTGGCCGCCCCGCAGTTCCGCCTGGAACCCCTGGGGCCCCAGCACAACGTGGCCGACCACGCCGCCTGGAACGGCAGCATCGAGCACATCCGCGCGACCCCCGGCTTCCCCGACGGCGACTGGCCGCCGCGCGGCGGGATGAGCCTGGAGGCGAATCTCGCCGATCTGGAGCGCCACGCGAACGACTTCGCAGGGCGCCGCGGGTTCACGTACACGGTCCTCGACGCGGTGAGCGGCGTGGTGATCGGGTGCGTCTACATCTATCCCTCACGGAGCGACGGGCACGATGCCGACGTGTCTTCCTGGGTGACGGGTGACCGTGCGGACCTGGACGTGGCCCTGTACGAAGCGGTCAAGGGGTGGCTGGCCGCGCGGTGGCCCTTCGAGGCGGTCGCCTATCACGCGCGCTGACGCGGGGCGAGTTCCCGCACCTGCTTGTGTCAGCGGGATGTCAGCCCGCCATCAGACCGGCCGGACATCGTGAACGTCATGAGCCGGTGCGGGTCGCCCGCCCAAGACACGAGGAGTCATCATGGCCAGGAATCTGCAGCATGTCATCGAAGAAGTCGTCGCCTCCGGTTTCTCCGGTGTCCAGGTGCGCGTCAATGACGAGCACGGTGAGTGGGTGGGCAGTGCCGGCGTCAGCAAGCTCGGTGAGCCCGGCAAGCCCTCGACGGACGGCCACTTCCGTATCGGCAGCAACACCAAGACGTTCGTCGCCACCGTGGTCCTGCAGCTGGTGGCCGAAGGCGCGGTCGGCCTGGACGCACCGGTCGACGACTACCTGCCCGGGTACGGCCTGGACCGCGAGATCACGGTGCGGAGGCTGCTGCAGCACACCACCGGGTTGTTCAACTTCACCGGCGAGTACTACGCCGACGGCACGGTCGCGGCGGGCATCCCCTGGCAGGGCCAGGAGTACGTGGACGGCCTGACGCACGGCTACACGGACGAGCAGCTGGTACGGCTGGCGCTGTCCAAGCCGGTTCGCTCGGCGCCTGGCACGGAGTGGAGCTACGCCAACACCAACTACGTGCTGGCCAAGCTGATGATCGAGAGGATCAGCGGGCGTTCCCTGGCCGAGGAGATGGAGCGGCGCATCCTGGGCCCGCTCGGGCTGACGGGCACCGTCGTGCCGGGCAGCTCGCCGGAGATCCCCGAGCCGCACGCCCACGGCTACTACCGTTACGAGGTCGACGGCGAGTGGAAGCTGGTCGACGTGACCCGCATGAACCCCTCGTGGGTCTCGGCCGGCGGTGACATGATCTCGACGACCAAGGATCTCCACGTCTTCATCTCCGCGCTGGTCGGTGGAAAGCTGATCCCGGCCGAGCTGCTGGAGGAGATGTTCACGCCGTACCCCGAGATCGGCTACGGCCTGGGCGTCTTCGTGCAGAAGACGGACTGCGGCGGCACGGTCATCACCCACAACGGCGGCTTCTTCGGGTGGGCGGCGCTGATGTACAGCTCGCCCGACGGGCGCACGACGATGACCGCTTCGCTGACCACCGGTGACGCGGAGCTCGACTTCGCCGAGACGGCCGCGGCGTTCCAGAATGCTCAGCAGCGGCTCGTGCACGAGGCGTTCTGCGAGGTGTGAGGGCACTGCTCGGCGGCCCCTACCGCGGGAGCCGCATGCCGTACGGCTTGCACGATGAACCACACCGGCCGCACAGAGCGGCTCGAAGCGGAGTGCTGAGACCGGCCCCCATCGGCTTGATCGGACCCAGCACTCCGCTCCATCAGGGGAACGCAACGACTGTAAGAGGCGGAGATCCGTGATTCCGAGGGCCAATTAGGCTGTTAACGCACCAGGCCATTGCGGATGATGCGCAGCCCGCCGTCGATGGACTCGGCGCGGATGGAGCCGTAGCCGAACAGCAGGCCGTTGCGGAAGTCGGTGCCGGGTGCGGCGAACATGCGCACGGTGAAGATCCCGACGCCGTGCTTCCTGGCTTCCAGGATGGCGGGGAAGAGCTCGTCGGCGGCGCCGGATCTGAGCCAGGCGGTCTGGTGCAGCCCGGCTGCCGAGGGGATCGGCTCCAGCCAGGGCGTGAAATCCCGGTGGATGGCGGCGGCGATCCTGCGGTGCCGCTCGCCGTAGATCTTGTGCATGCGGCGGATATGCTGGGCCAGCAGTCCCTCGTCGATGAACCCCGCCAGGGCGGCCTGGACGGGTACGGGCGTGAACCAGTCGGCCAGGTGTTTGGCGGCGCGCATGGCCTGGCGCAGCTCCGCGGGGACGACGCAGAAGCCGAGGCGCAGGGTGATGAGCATGACCTTGGAGAAGGTGCCGAGGTAGATGACCCGGCCGGAGCGGTCGAGTGCGTGCAGGGTCTCCAGGGGCGGGCCGGCGAAGCGGAACTCGCTGTCGTAGTCGTCCTCGACGATGGCGGCGTCGTGGGCGGCGGCCCACGCCAGGAGCGCGAGGCGGCGGGGCAGCGACATGCGCACCCCGAGCGGGAGCTGGTGCGACGGGGTGACGATGACGAGGCGGCAGTCGTCGGGGAGTGCCTCGACGACCAGGCCTTCGGCGTCGACGGGTACGGGCGCGACGTTCATGCCGGAGGTGGCGAGCAGGTTGCGGTGCAGCGGATAGCCGGGGTTCTCGATGGCCACGCGGTCGCCGGGGCGTAACAGCACGCGGACGATCAGGTCGAGCGCCTGCTGGCTGCCGTTGGTGACGACGATGTCGGCAGGGTCGGCGCGGACGGCGCGTGAGACGCCGACGTGCCTGGCGATGGCCTCACGCAGCCCCTGGTGGCCGGCGGGTTCGCCGACGATGCCGGCGCGCACGGCCGAGGTGCGAAGCTCGCGGGTGATCAGGCGGCGCCAGGTCTGGTACGGGAACAGCCGCGCGTCGGGCAGGCCGGCACGGAAGTCGAACTCCGGCTCCTCGGACAGGTGGGTGGGGATGGCGACGGTGTCCCAGATCGTGCGGGGGCGCAGCGGGCTGCCGTGCCGGGTCTCGGGCACGCCGCAGGGGTGCGGGCCGGATGTCCTGACGAAGGTGCCCGCTCCGACGCGGCCGCCCACGAGGCCCTCCGCGGAAAGCAGGTCGTACGCGGAGGCGATCGTGGTCCTGGAGATCCCGAGCTGCCTGGCCGCCTCCCTCGTCGAGGGAAGCGGGTCGCCCGGCCGCAGCCGCCCGTCGAGGATGGCCGTCCTGATCTGCTGATAGATCTGCTCGGACAAACCGTCCGGGCCGTCGCGGTCGATGTGCAGCTCCATCACAGCGGGCATCCTGTCACGAAGTCGTGACAACGTTCCCACGAGAGCGCATACTGCCCTCAATGGTGCTTCGGGGTGCACCACAACGGGGTTTCATCATCACTGGGGGAACAACACGTGAAGGGTTCATCCGGCTTATCCGCATTGATTGCGACGATCACGTTCAGCATCGTTCTGATTACACCGAGTGCATCTCATGCCGCCGAGCCGGGCCTGGTGGCCGCCTACGGCATGAACGAAGGCGCGGGCTCCGCCGTACAGGACCTGTCGGGGAAGGGCAACCACGGCACGATCACCGGCGCGACGTGGGCCGACGGCAGGTACGGCAAGAGCCTGCGGTTCGACGGCGGCACCAGCGTCGTGAAGGTGCCCTCGTCGGCCAGTCTCAAGCTGTCCAGGGCGTTCACCATCGAGGCCTGGATCACCGCCGAGCTCTCCGACACCCAGGGCCCGATCGTGGTCAAGGACACCTCCGGCCGGCCCGCCTACGGGCTGACCGGGCCCGACAGGGAACCGGGCGACTCCGCCTACCGGGCGGCGGGCTATGTGACCACGAACGCCACCCGCAAGGTGGCCTCGACCCACGGATTCTCTCCGTACACCTGGCAACACCTGGCCACCACCTACGACGGGCAGCGGCTCAGGGTCTACATCAACGGCGTTCTCGAGGGCGAGCGCCTGGTCTCGGGCCGCATGCAAACGGGCAACGGCGCGCTGCGGATCGGCGGCTACCTCGGGCGGCACTTCAACGGCCTGATCGACGAGGTGCGGATCTTCTCGACCGCCAGGACGACCGCCCAGATCAAGCTGGACATGAACCACCCGATCGTCGCGGCCGACCAGCCCCCGTCGCAGCCCACGGAGCTGACGGTCAGCGCGCAGTCCGCGAACGTCCAGCTCAACTGGACGGCCTCGACGGACGACATCGGCGTGCGCGCCTACGAGATCCACCGCTCGACCACACCGGAGTTCACCCCGTCGGCCGCCACCTGGGTGGGCGAGAGAGACGCCCTCGCGGGCACGGCGTTCTGGGACGCGGGCATGCCGGCGGGCACGCACTACTACCGGGTCGTCGCGCTGGACACGGGCTCGCAGCCGAGCACGCCCTCGGCCGCGGTCGCCGTGGAGGTGACCGTACCGGGCGACCCGCCGTCCGCGCCCGGCACGCTTTTCGCGGGTGGACGGCTGAACTCGGCCGAGTTGCGCTGGTCGAGGCCCACCGCCGAGTGGGGCGTGGCCTGGTACCAGGTCCACCGCTCGACCACGCGGGGGTTCACGCCCTCACCGCGCACGTTCATCGCCCGGAACAACCCGCTCGTGTACAGCGACTACTCGCTCGAAGCCGGCACCTACTACTACCGGGTCATCGCGGTCGACTACGCAGGACAGGCCGGTCCTCCGTCGAACGAGGCCTCCGCGCGGGTGCCCGACCAGCCGCCGGGCGTGCCGTCGGCGACCGTGACGGGCGGCCCGGGAAAGGCGACGCTCTCCTGGACCGCGCCCGCCGACGACGACCGTGTCACCGGCTACGAGGTCTACCGCTCCCGCCAGGCCGGCGCGGAGATCGGCACAGCATCCATCCTGATCGCCACGGTCACCGGGACCAGCCTGGTCGACACCGGGCTGTCCGCGGGCCGTCACCACTACCGGGTCCGCGCCATCGACTCGGCGGGCCAGCCCGGCGAACTCTCCCCGTCGGCCTCCGCCGACGTCACCGAGTGCCCGCCCTCCGACTGCCTGGCCGCCGCCTACGGCATGAACGAGGGCACGGGCGATGCGGTGGGCGACTCGTCGGGCAAGGGCAACGACGGTACTGCCACCGCCACCGCGTGGGCCGACGGAAAGTACGGCAAGGCGCTGTCGTTCACCACGAACGCCGCCTTCGCGCGGGTGCCTCACTCCGACTCGCTGGTGATGGACGACGCCCTGACCGTCGAGGCCTGGGTGTACCCGACCGAGATCACCCAGACGCATCCTCTCGTGCAGAAGGGTGAGAACGGCACCGAGGAGTACGTCCTGCACGCCGCGTGGGCCAACTACGGTTCCCCGCCGGAAGGCCCCTCGGGCAAGGTCGAGCCCTTCTATCCGGGCGGCCGGCTCGTGCTCAGCCCGACCCCGCTCCCGGCAGGCACCTGGAGCCACGTCGCCTTCACCTTCGGCGGCGGCACGATGAAGCTGTTCGTCAACGGCGTCCAGGTCGCCGAGGCGGGGGACGGCTACATGAACGCCATCCGGCCCGGCACCAACCCGCTACGGTTCGGCCAGGACCCCTACTACGGCAGCTACTTCAAGGGCCTGATCGACGAGGTCAGGATCTACTCCACCAACCTGACCGCGGAGCAGATCCAGGCCGACATGGCCAGGCCGGTCTGACCGCCCGGCGGCCTGCCTGCCCGGGCAGGCAGGCCGCTGAGGTGCGGAAATCGCGACCACGGTAGAGCAGGCCGGATTCCGGGGTACTGTCCGCCCGAACCGAGGGGGAGGCCCATGGGATTACTGGAACGGCTCAACAGCAGGTACGGCAGGCGCGGCCGCAAGCTGCGGGCCACCGCACGCCAGACCTTCGACTGGAAGGACCTGCGCCCCGGCCAGCAGGAGGCCATGGAACACCTGCTCGACGGCCGGGACGTGCTGCTGGTCATGCCGACGGGCAGCGGCAAGTCGGCCGTCTACCAGGTGCCCGCCCAGCTGCGCGACGGCCCGACGGTCGTGGTCTCGCCGCTCATCGCGCTCCAGCGTGACCAGGTGATGAGCCTGCTCAAGACCGACGCGGGCGGGGCGGTGGCGGTCAACTCGACCTCGTCGGTGGACAAGGGCCTGGAGAAGGTCACCGCGGGCGAGGCCGAGTTCGTCTTCCTCTCGCCGGAGCAGCTGGCCAAGCCGGACGTCGTCGACCGGCTGGCCAAGGCGCGGCCTTCGCTGATCGCCGTGGACGAGGCGCACTGCGTCTCCTCCTGGGGGCACGACTTCCGCCCCGACTACCTGCGCCTGGGCAAGGTCATCGAACGGCTCGGCCACCCGCCGGTCGTGGCGCTGACCGCGACGGCCGCGCCGAACGTGCGCGAGGAGATCGTGCGCTTCCTGGGCATGCGCGACCCGGTGCAGATCGTCCGCGGCTTCGACCGTCCGAACATCGAGCTGAAGGTGCGCAGGTTCGTCAGGGAGGAGGACAAGCGGAAGGCCCTGATCGAGCACGCCGCCGCGGCCGAAGGGCTGACGCTGGTCTACGTCGCCACCCGGCGGGAGGCCGCCGAGTACGCCGAGGCGCTGGCCAAGGCCGGACGTCGGGCCGAGTCGTACCACGCCGGGATGCGGGCCAAGGAGCGCACCCGCGTGCACGAGCTGTTCACGGCGGGCGAGCTCGACGTGGTGGTGGCCACGTCGGCGTTCGGCATGGGGATCGACCGGCCCGACGTACGGCACGTGCTGCACGCGGCGCCGCCGGAGTCGCCCGACTCGTACTACCAGGAGATCGGGCGGGCCGGCCGTGACGGGAACCCGGCGCACGCGATGTTGTTCTACCGGTCGGAGGATCTGGGGCTGCGGCGTTTCTTCGCCTCCGGCAGGGCCGACGCCGAGGCGCTGCTGCGGGTGGCGACGCTCGTCGCCGAGCACGGCGGCACGGTGCAGGTCTCGGAGCTGCGGTCGCTGCTGGGGATCGGGTCGTCGCAGCTGACCAGCCTGATCAACTTGCTGGAGCAGGCGGATGCGCTGACCGTGAGCGCGTCGGGGGAGGTGCGCGCGGTGCGCGGCGGTCCCACGCCCAAGCAGGCCGCGGCTCGGGCGGTGGAGCTCGACGAGGTACGGCACCGCGTGGACGACTCGCGCATCGACATGATGCGGGGATACGCGGAGACGACCGGCTGCCGTCGCCGGTTCCTGCTGGAGTACTTCGGCGAGCCGTACGGCAGGCATTGCGGCAACTGCGACACCTGTGTGGCGGCTCCCCGGCCCGATGCCGCGCCGGTGGACGAGGGGCCGTTCCCGCTGCACTCGAAGGTCGTGCACAAGGCGTGGGGCGAGGGGACGGTGATGAGCCGCGAGAGGGACCGGATCACGGTGGCGTTCGACTCGGTCGGCTACAAGACGCTCGCGCTGGCGGCGATCGGGGACGTGCTGACAGCACAGTGAGATGTTCGTATCATTCAGATGTTCACATCATCTGAATGATTGAGGTATCCCGATGGTCCGCCTGACCCGGGCGCAACGCCAGGAGCTCACCCGCGACGCCGTCCTGCGCGCCGCCGGCCACGAGTTCGCGGCGCACGGCTTCCAGGACGCCAAGATCGACCGCATCGCCGCCAGGGCCGACCTGACCCGGGGGGCGGTGTACTCGAACTTTCCCAGCAAGCGGGCGCTGTACCTGGCGGTGCTGCTGGCGGCGCTGGAGCACGACACGTCGCCGGGGAGGCAGAGCTCCCTCGCGGGGGCGCTGGGGGCGTTCGTGAGGGTGTGGCTCGAGCGGCTGCCGCTGGCGGGGGACCCTCCGGCCGCGGCGCGGCTGCGGCTGCGGTCGCTGGCTGGGGTGTTCGAGGACGACCTCGGACGATCGACACTGGCGCAGATGGCCCGCCTGGAAGGGCTGCTGCTGGGCCTGGCCCTGGAGCAGTTCCCCGACGTGGGGGAGCCGGGCGGTCATCACCCGCGCGGGGAGGAGGCCCACGGGCGGCGGGTGCGGTTGGCGGAGCTGGTGCTGACGCTCCTGACCGGTGCGTGCCAGCTGGCCGAGCGGGCGCCGGGATTCGGCGACCCCTTCGACGTGATCCAGGCCGCCCGCCACCTGGCAGGCCTCGGCCTGGACGACGAGTGGGCTCCGCCGTACCTCGACTTCACCGGCGCGGCGCGGCAGGTCTGGGAGGCGTGGCACGCGCCGGAAGGGGTGCGGGACGAGCTGACGGGACAGCCGGTGGACCTCGAGGCGGACGGCGTGATCGTGGTCCTGGGGACGCAGCGCCTGGAGGCCGCCGAGGAGGCCGTGCGGGCGGCCCGGCCCGGGGACCAGGTGACCGTGGTGGTGGCGACGGCCGACCCGGCGGAGCTGGGCAGGCTGGTGCGGCTCAGGGTCGGTGATCTCGCCGGTTGCCTGCGGGTGCTGGAGGTGGGTTTGCCGCTGCGCCTGGTCCTGGACGAGGACCTGGCCGTCACGTCGGCGATCCGGGGGCGCACGGGTGATGGAGCCGCGAGCACGGATCGTCCCACCGACGCGGACCCCGAGCCCGATGAGCTGGAAACAGCGGTCCGCATCCACGACCGCGAGATCATCGCCCGAGCCGAAGGAAGAGGCGCCGCCCACGCGGTGGCCGAGGTACGCCCATGAACACCCTGCTCCACACCCTCCGCTGCATCGGCTTCGCCACGCTCGACCGCATCGCGAAGATCGCCGCCCTCCCCGAGCCGGAAGCCGAGTCCGAGCTGATCGACCTGGCCGTGGCCGGCCTGGTGACGCGGCTTCCGGGTGAGTTCGGCGGCTGGGGTCTGACCGACCGCGGCAAGGAGGCCGCCTCCAAGCAGGCCGCCGCCGAGCTGGACGCCACAGGGGCACGCCCCCGGGTGCTGCTCGCCTTCGACGAGTTCCTGGTGCTCAATCCCGAGCTCCTCGACCTGTGCACGGCCTGGCAGGTGCGTTCTGACGCGGCCAAGGTCCTGGCCCTGTTCGCCGACTTCGACCGCCGCGCGAGCGCCGTCATCGCCGACGTGGCCGCCGTGCTCCCGAGGTTCGGCCGTTACCGGGAGCGGCTGTCCGCCGCGCTGAAGCTGGCGCTCGACGGGCGCACCGAGTACCTGACCGACGAGATGGAGTCGTATCACGCCATCTGGTTCCAGCTCCATGAGGATCTGCTGGTCACGCTGGGAATCCCGCGATGATCCTCCCGCTGTCGCCCCACCTGGACGAGCCCGCGGAGATGATCGGTGGCAAGGCTCGCGGGCTGGTGACGATGATGCGCCTGGGCCTGGCCGTCCCCGCCGGGTGGGTGATTCCGGTGGACGTGTGCCGCGCCTACCTGACGGACGGGCGGTTGTCCGGCGGGCTGGTGGCCGAGCTGGCCGCCGCCGTACGGGGGCCGGTGTCGGTGCGGTCGGGGGCGAGCGTGTCGATGCCCGGCATGATGAGCACCTTGCTCGACGTCTCCGGTGAGGATCTGGGCAAGGCGGTGGAGGCCGTCTTCGCCTCGTGGGACACGCCGCGCGCCAGGACGTATCGAGTACTGCACGACATTCCCCATGGTCTGGGAACCGCGGTCACGATCCAGACCATGGTGTACGGCGAGCGGGGCGGCTCGGGGGTGGCCTTCAGCCGGGACCCGAACACGGGCGAGCCGGGGCTGTACGGCGAGGTGCTGCTGGGCCGGCGCGGTGACGCGGTCGTGTCGGGAGGCTCGGTGACCGAACCGCTGAGCGTGCTGCCGCCGGGGATCGGCGAAGAGTTGAGCGAGGCCCTGGGCAGGCTCGAAGGCCATTATCGGGACGCCTGCCATGTGGAGTTCACGTTCGAGGACGGGCGGTTGTGGTTCCTGCAGGTACGGCCGGGCGGCCTGGCGGGGCGTGCGGCAATCAGGGTGGCGGTGGACCTGGCGGAGGAAGGGACGATCGATCGCCGGACGGCGCTGCTCAGAGTCGAGCCGTCGACGCTGGCCTCGGCCCGGACCCCCAGGCTGGCCGCCACGACGGAAATCGTGGCGCGCGGAGTGGGGGCGTGTCCCGGCGTGGCGAGCGGCCGGGTGGCCACCACCTCCGACGGCGCGGTGCGGATGGCGGCCGACGGGCCGGTGATCCTGGTGCGGCCCGAGACGTCGCCGCTCGACATGCACGGGCTGGCGGCTGCTGCCGGTGTGGTCACCGCTCGCGGCGGACCGACCTGCCACGCGGCGGTGGTCGCCCGCTCGATGGGCAAGCCGGCCGTGGTGGGCGTCGGGAGCCACGACCTCGCGGAAGGGCAACTGGTGACGATCGACGGCACGGCGGGAGTGGTGGCGCCGGGAAGCGTGGCGTCCGTGGTCACCGACGCCGATCCCCAGCTGGGGACGCTCCTGGGATGGGCCGCGGAGCTGGCGGGTGAGGCGGGGGACGAGGTGGCGCTGCTCACGGCGGCGCGTGCCGTACTCCAGCGCGAACGCGAAAATGCCCCGGAGTGAGATCACTCCGGGGCGGGATTCGCCACCTTCACGCCGCCATCGCCACCCGCGAGGAACGGGTGCCGTAGACGGCCCGCGTGAGCAGCGCCTCGCCCAGGCTGGCCCGCACGAGGGCGGCCAGGCGCACGACGGGCACCAGGGTGATCGCGAACAGCAGCCCCACGACGGTGTTGAACGTCACGTAACCGGCCAGCCCGCCGTCGAACCCGAGCAGCGCGGGCAGGCTGCCGTCGGGGCCGAGGGTGTTGAAAAGGATCCACCCGTACAGGGGGAAGGTCAGCCCGAGGACGGTCCCTGCCCACCAGGTGACGGTCAGCACGAAGGAGACGATGGCAAGAGGGAAGGCCAGGACGGCGTGCAGCAGGTCGAGCCCGGCCTGGCCGTTCAGCAGGGGGTTCATGACGCGGCGGAACCAGCCGGCCCACGACGGCGCTTCCGTGTAGGCGGGAGACTCCACGGGGTGGTCGACGACCGTGGCGATCGAGGAGCGCTCGAGGTCGGCGAAGCGGCGGCCCATGGCCGCGGTGCCGGCCAGGATGGGCAGCCCGACGAAGGCGACGGCGCTGCCGACGCCCGCGGCCACACCGGCGATGGTCAGGCTGAAGGAGGCGACGGACGTGGGGAAGCCGATGACGGTGTAGCGGCTGTCGGCGCGGAGGCGCTGGAGGGTTCTCATGTCTAAGAAACTACGGAGGTCGCGCCCGGCTCTCGATCCCGTGAGCTGGCCAAGTGACGGTAGGGCTAGCCTTACCCCGTGATCGAGATCGGCAGGCTGGTTCAGGAAGACCGCGCGCGGTGGCAGGAGCTGTTCACGGGCTACAACGCCTTCTACGAGCGCGAGCTGCCGCAGGAACAGTACGACACGTCGTGGCAGGCGTTCATGGACGACACCCGCGTCCACGCCCTGGGGGCGAAGCTCGACGGTACGCTGGTGGGCATCACCCACTTCCTCGTGCACGCCAGCACCAGCTCGGCGGACGTCTGCTACCTGCAGGACCTGTTCACCGACCCCGAAGCGCGCGGTCAGGGGGTGGCGCGCAAGCTGATCGAGGCCGTCACCGCGTGGGCGAAGGACAGGGAGCTCAACCGCGTCTACTGGCTGACCCAGGAGGGCAACGCCACGGCTCGCAGGTTGTACGACCAGGTGGCGGTCAACAGGGGTTTCATCCACTACCTGATCCCGCTGGCGTGAGCCGTACGGTCACGGCGAGGCCGCCCGCGGGGCGGGCCACGGCCACGACCGTGCCGCCGTGGGCCTCGACGATGGCCCGCACGATCGAGAGCCCGAGCCCCGAACCGCGGGCCGAGCGCACCCGGTCGCCGTGGCCACGTCTGAAGGGCTCGAACAGGTCGTCGACCTCGTAGGGAGGTACGGCGGGGCCGGTGTTCTCGACGCGGAGCGAGCCGTCGAGGCCGACGGCGACCCAGATGTGCCCGTGCTTGACGTTGTACTTGGCGGCGTTCTCCAGCAGGTTGAAGACGCACCTCTCCAGCAGCAGCGGGTCGCCGTCGACCATGACGGCGGGCAGTTCCGCCGTCACTTCGGCGGAGCGGAGCGGCACGTCGGCGAGGGCGGTCCTGACGATCTGGGACAGGTCGACGGGTTTGCGCACCGCGAGTTCTTCCGACGACTCGGCCAGCAGGAGCAGTCCTTCGATCAGGCGCTCGTAGCGGGCGTTGGTGCCGAGCAGCGAGCGGGCGAGCACCCGCAGGTCCTCGGAGACCTCCGGCTCCTCGAGCGCGACCTCCAGGACGGTCCGGTTGATCGCGAGCGGGGTGCGCAGCTCGTGGGAGGCGTTGGCGATGAAGCGCCGCTGGTTGTCGAAGACCCGGTGCAGCCGGTCCAGCATCGCGTCGAAGGTGTCGGCGAGCTTCTTTACCTCGTCGGCGGGCCCTCGCAGTCCGATCCGCTCGTGCAGGTTGCTCTCCGAGAGCCGTTGCGCGGTCTCGGTGACGCGCTCCAGCGGGCGCAGGGCCCGGTCGGCGACGAAGTAGCCGATGATCAGCGCCACCAGTCCCACCGCCACCAGGATGATGATCGAGGTGCGCAGCATGTCGTTCTGGACGTTGAGGGCGCTCTGCTCCAGGCCCTGCATGGCGTCGTTGACATAGAACCGGTCCACTTCCGGCCCGGTGGGCGGGGTGCCGGTGAACTTGCCCACGATGCGCACGTTCAGCGACCGGCTGTTGGACAGGTAGGTGAACCACACGAGCACCGATCCGGCCAGGAAGAACAGCCCGCCGTAGATCAGCGTCAGCCGCATGCGCAGCCCGAGCCGCTTCACAGCCGGTAGCCCTTCCCCGGCTCGTTCTCGATCACGGCGGGCGCGCCCAGCTTGCGGCGCAGCGAGGTCATGGTCACCCGCAGCACCCCGCTCTCGACGGCGAACTCGTCCCACACGCGGCGCCGCAGGTCGGCGGAGCTGACCAGCGACCCGGACGCCTCCATCAGCACCCGCAGCAGGTCGAACTCCTTGCGGTTGAGCACCACCTCGCGCGGGCCGCGCATGACGGTGCGCCTGGCGGGGTCGAGCACGATGCCGCGCCGCTCCACCAGCACCGGGACGTCGCGCACGATTCTGCGCCCGAGGGTGCGGACGCGGGCGACCAGCTCGGCGAAGACGAAAGGCTTGGCCAGGTAGTCGTCGGCGCCGAGCCCGAGCCCCTGCACCCGGTCGCGCACCTGGCCGGCGGCGGTGAGCATGAGCACCCGCGTGCTGCCGTTCAGCGAGGCGCAGACCTCGTCGCCGTGCACCTCGGGCAGGTCGCGGTCGAGCACGACCACGTCGTAGTCGACGTAGGAGGCGCGCTCCAGCGCCTCCTGACCGTCGTAGGCGACGTCGACGGCCATCGCGTGCAGCCGCAATCCGCGGGCGATGGCGTCGGCCATCTGTTCCTCGTCCTCCACCACCAGCACTCGCATGCCTCTGAGGGTGCCGTGAGAAGTGTTAGACGCCGATAAGCCAGACGCCTTATCCGCGTTTAGCGCGGCCCGCCCGACAGTTGCCGCCATGAGAAAGCTCATCCTGCCGGCCCTGATGCTGGCCATGTCCGTCGCCGCCTGCGGGGGCGCACCCACCGAGACCGGAGTCGCCAGCGCGAGCGGAGGAACGGCCCAGCCGTCGGCCTCCCCGTCGGCCACCGTCGACCGCGACGCGGCGGCGCTCAAGTTCGCCCAGTGCATGCGCGAGAACGGCGTGCAGATGGAGGACCCCAAGAACGGCCGGATCATGATGAAGGGCGGTCCCGGTGACCGCGAGAAGATGGAGAAGGCGCAGAAGGCCTGCCAGCACCTCATGGACGGCGCCATCGGCGACCGGAGCCAGGGCATCCCAGCCGAGGAGCGCGACCGCATGCTCAAGTTCGCCCAGTGCATGCGCGAGCACGGCATCCCGATGAAGGACCCGTCGGCCGACGGCCGGATCGAGATCAACGTCCCGCAGGGCACCGACCCGAAGAAGGTCGACGAGGCGCAGGCCGCCTGCAAGGAGTTCGGGCCGGAGGGTCAGGGATCATGAAGGCCGGCCTCCTGGTCCTGGCCGCGCTCGTGATCGGCGGCGGGGCGGCGTTCGTCCTGCTCAACCAGCCCGCGCCGGCCGCCGAGCCCCAGGCGGAGGTTCCCGCGACCGCGACGGTCGAGCGGCGCGACCTGGTCGACACCCAGACGGTCGACGGCGAGCTGATCTACGCCGACGAGCAGCAGATCGCCATCGAGGCGTCGGGCACCGTCACCTGGGCGCCCGATCAGGGCAAGGTCGTCAAGCGGGGCCAGAGCCTGCTGAAGGTGGACCGCAAGCCGGTCACCCTGATGTACGGCGAGCTGCCCCTCTACCGCGACCTGTACTGGGGTGTCGGTGACGGCCCCGACGTCAGGCAGCTCGAACGCAACCTGAAGGCCCTCGGCTACGACGTGACGGTGGACGACGAGTTCACGTATTCGACCTATGCCGCGATCAAGGAGTGGCAGGAGGACCGCGGCCTGGAGGAGAACGGTCGCGTCACCGCGGCCGAGGTGGTCTTCCTGCCGGCGGCCGTGCGGGTCAAGGAGGTGGCCGCGGCCAGGGGCGACAAGGTGCGGCCGGGTCAGAAGGCGCTGGCGGTCAGCGGCACCAAGCTCCAGGTCCACATGGACCTGGACGCCTCGGACCAGGCCCTGGCCAGGAAGGGCTCGAAGGTGTCGGTGGAGCTGCCGGGCGGCGAGACGGTCGCGGGCCGCATCACCGAGGTCGGCACGGTCGCCGAGGTCACCGGCGAACGCGACAACCAGACCACCACGATCGACGTCGAGATCACGCTCACCAAGAAGCCGAAGACGCGTCTCGACCACGCGCCGGTCGAGGTCGAGCTGCAGAGCGAGAAGCACGAGGACGTGCTCGCCGTACCGGTCGAGGCTCTGCTCGCGCTGCGCGAGGGCGGTTTCGGCGTGGAGGTGGTCGAGGGTGGGGCCACGCGGATCGTGCCGGTGAAGACGGGCGCCTTCGGCAGCGGGTTCGTCGAGGTGAAGGGCGATCTGAAGGAGGGCATGAAGGTCGGGGTGCCAAGCACATGATCATCGAGCTGAGAGAGGTGACCAAGGTCTACAACGGCCAGGTCCAGGCGCTGCGCGGTGTGGACCTGGAGGTCGAGCCGGGTGAGCTGCTGGCCATCGTCGGGCCGTCGGGTTCGGGCAAGTCGACCATGCTCCACATGATCGGCACCCTCGACCGGCCGACGTCCGGGACCGTGCGCATCGCCGGCCACGACGTGGCCAAGCTGACCGACCGCCAGCTGTCGGCGCTGCGTGCCCGGCACCTGGGCTTCGTCTTCCAGCAGTTCCATCTGTCGCCCGGCGTCACCGCGCTCGACAACGTCGCCGACGGCATGCTCTACAGCGGCGCGCCCCTGCGCGAACGCCGCAGGAGGGCCAGGAAGGCGCTGGAGCGGGTCGGGCTGGGCCACCGGCTCGACCACAAGCCCAACCAGATGTCGGGCGGCGAGCAGCAGCGGGTCGCGGTGGCCAGGGCGGTGGTGGGCGACCCGCCGCTGCTGCTGGCCGACGAGCCGACCGGCAACCTCGACACCGCCTCGGGCGCCGAGGTGCTGAAAGTGCTCAAGGACCTCAACGACGCGGGCACCACGATCGCGATCATCACGCACGACAACGACATCGCCGAGTGGTGCCCGCGCCAGGTCCGCATGCGCGACGGGCGGCTCACGTGAAGCCGGCGCGCCTGTCGGCCAGGGACGTACTCCGGGTCGGAGCGGTCGGCCTGCGCACCAGGCCCACGCGGGTCTTCCTGTCGGCGCTCGGCATCGCGATCGGCATCGCCACGATGATCGCGGTGATCGGCATCTCGTCGTCGTCACGTGAGCAGCTGCTGCGCCAGCTCGACCGGCTCGGCACCAACCTGCTGACCGTCGGCCCCGGCCAGACCATGTTCGGCGAGGAGGCCAAACTGCCGGTCAAGGCCCTGGAGATGGTCGAGCGCATCGGCCCGGTGCAGACCGCCGCCGCCACCGGCGTGGTCGACGCCAGCGTGCGGCGCACCGACCGTATCCCCGAAGCGGTCACCGGCGGCATCACCGTCCAGGCCGCCTCCGCCGAGCTGCTCAAGACCCTGGAGGGCGAGGTACGGCACGGCACCTGGCTCAACGCGGCGACCGAGCGTCAGCCGGCGGTCGTGCTCGGTTCCGAGGCGGCCAAACGGCTGGGCATCACCCGCACGGGGGTGAGGGTGTGGATGGGCGACCGCTGGTTCAGCGTCATCGGCATCCTCGGCCCGATGACGCTCGCCCCCGAGATCGAAAGGTCCGCGCTCGTCGGCTTCCCCGCCGCCGAGAGGTTCCTGGACTTCGACGGGCACGCCACGACCATCTACGAGCGCTCCACCGACGCCTCGGTGGAGGCGGTGCGGGCGATCCTGCCGCAGACGGTGAACCCGGAGAACCCCGAGGAGGTCGAGGTCAGCCGGCCCTCCGACGGCCTGGCAGCCAAGGCCGCCGCCGCGGGCGCGTTCACCAACCTGCTGCTCGGGCTGGGGGCTGTGGCCCTGCTCGTGGGCGGGGTCGGGGTGGCCAACACCATGGTCATCTCGGTCCTGGAGCGGCGCAAGGAGATCGGCCTGCGCCGCTCGCTCGGGGCGACCAGGGGGCAGATCCGCGTGCAGTTCCTGGCCGAGTCGCTGCTGCTGTCGGCGCTGGGCGGGGTCGTGGGCGCGCTGCTCGGCACCCTGGCGACCGGCGGCTACGCCCTCAGCAGGGACTGGCCGCCGATCGTCCCGCCGTGGGCGATCGGCGGGGCGATCGGGGCGACGCTGCTCATCGGGACGATCGCGGGGATCTACCCGGCCATGCGGGCCGCCCGGATGTCGCCGACGATGGCGCTGGCGACGACATGAGGGCCGCCGCGGCGGGCCTCAGTTCTCGCGCGGCCGGCGGTAGCCGTACGTCTCGTTGGTGACGCGGAAGCCGAGCGACCGGTAGAGCGCGGCGGCGGGGAGGTTCTCGGCGTTGTGGTTGACCGTCGCCGAGGTCATCCCCGCCGCGCGCAGCTCGCGCATGCCGTGCAGCATCGCGGCCCTGGCCAGGCCGCGCCGCTGGTGGGCGGGGTGGGTGCCGACGGGTTCGAAGTGGCCGACCTTGTTGACCGGGTCGGTCCAGAAGAACGTGACCGCCCCGATCGTCCCGTCGTCGGCGACGCCGACCGCGGCGCGCTCCCAGAACCACTCGCGCCGCTCACCGAAGGCGCCCTCCAGCGCGTCGGCGATGCCGGGTGCGTCGTCGGGCGTCGCCTCGCGGGCGGCGGCGGGCACGTCGACCTCGCTCAGCTCGATCGAGTTGACGTGGTCCCAGACGCGGAAGCGCTCGAAGCCGAGCCGCTCCAGCAGGGCGATCCGCTCGTGGTCGTCGTCGACGACGTCGGTCAGGATGTACGGCTCCGCCGTACCGGCGGCTGTCATCTGGAAGGCGTGCTCGATCATCTCCTCCGTCGTCCGCGCGGCGAACACGTCGAAGGCGTTGCCGAAGCGGCCGGTGATGGAGATTCCGGATTCCTCCCCCCAGATCCAGGCGGTTCCGTCGTTGTTGTTGATGCGGTGGGGGAGCTCGCCGGGATGCTCGTGCAGCCCCCACGTTGCGGCGATTTCCCCAGGGCCGAGTGAACGCCGAGCAGCCAGTTTGCGTACTTCTCGGTGATACATAAAACTGGTGCCGCCTCTCGGAAAAGCAATAGGACACTGTTACCCAAAGGGTAATTGTGCCCCCCGAGCGGATGATAGGAAGACAGTGTTCGGGGCATGACGGCGCCAGCCGACAGATGGGGTGGTTGTTGAAATGAGCATCACCGAAGCGCTCCCCCAGTCGGCAGTGCCCGACCTCTCGGAGGTCGCCCTGGCCGAGGTCCTGCAAGAAGACATCGACGAGATCCTGCGCCGCATCGCCCCACGGACGGTCGACCGGCTCGATATCACCGCGTTCAACTCCTCCATCTAGCCGCGGAGCATTACCGTTGGGGGATGGCGCGGCCGTTCCGGCAGTTCATCCTCAAAGTTCACACCAGGTGTGATCTAGCCTGTGACCACTGCTACGTCTACGAGGCCGCCGACACCTCGTGGTCGAGCAAACCGAAGGTCATCACGCCGGAGGTTCTCGACCAGAGCGTGCTGCGCGTCGCCGAACACGTCAAACGCCACGGCCTCGACCGGGTCCACGTCATCCTGCACGGCGGCGAGCCGCTGCTGGCCGGGCCCGGACGGCTCGACGAGATCGCGCGGGCCTTCCGGCAGGGCCTCGAGTGCGAGCTCGAGCTGAAGATCCACACCAACGGCGTCCTGCTGAGCAAGGCCTATCTCGACGTCTTCGAGCGCCACCACGTCCTGGTGGGCGTCTCCGTCGACGGCGACCGCGCGTCCAACGACCGTCACCGGCGCTACGCCGACGGCCGCTCCAGCTACGACCGGGTGGTCCGCGCGCTCGGCCTGCTGCGCGGCACGGGCCTGTACGCCGGGCTGCTGTGCACGATCGACGTCCGCAACGATCCGATCGCCGTCTACGAGGCGCTCAAGGGCTTCGAGCCGCCCGCGGTCGACTTCCTGCTGCCCCACGCCACGTGGGACACCCCGCCGCCGCGCCCGGTGCCCAACGCCTACGCCGCCTGGCTGGAGGCCGTCTTCGACGCCTGGCGCGCCGACGGCGGGCGGCTGCCGATCCGGACCTTCAGCTCGATCGTGCGCACCTCACGCGGCGGCAGCAGCCTGACGGAGTCCCTCGGCCTCGACGCCAAGGACCTGGTCGTGATCGAGACCGACGGCGGTTACGAGCAGGCCGACTCGCTCAAGGTCGCCTACGACGGCGCACCCGCCACCCAGCTCGACGTCTTCCGCCACGACCTCGACGAGGTGGCGGCGCACGCCGGGATCGCCGCCAGGCAGCTCGGCCTGGCCTCGCTCTCCGACACGTGCCGGGCCTGCCCGGTCGTCGGCACCTGCGGCGGCGGCCTGTACGCCCACCGCTTCAAGAGCGGCAGCGGCTTCGCCAACCCCAGCGTCTACTGCCCCGACCTGCTCGACCTCATTACCTACGTGCGGAGTGCCACCGTGCCCACCCATGCGCTGCCCGCCCGCACCTTCGAGGCGCTCTCCCGTGGGTACGGCGACGCCGCCGACGTGGAGGTGCTGGCCGGGATCGAGCGTTCCATCGGCCGTGCCCTGGTGAAGGCCGCCGGCGGCCACCACCCCGAGGCGTGGGAGCTGCTCACCCACCTCGACGCCACGCACCCGGAGGCGGTCAGGCGCGTCCTGGACCATCCCTACCTGCGTGTGTGGGCGACCTCGTGCCTGGCCGACTCCTCGCACGCCGGTTACCTGGGCAACATCGCCGCCGCGGCGGCCGCGCACGCGGGAGTCCGGGCGCAGATCGAGGTCGCGGCCCGCGACGGCCGGGCCTACCTGCCCACCCTGGGCGCGGTCCCGGCCCGCGACGGCGTACGGCTGGCCGTTCCGGAACCCGGCGAGGTCGAGGAGCCGCTGCGCCGGTTGAGCGACACGGTGGTGCTGGAGGATCTCGACCCGTATCGCGACTGCCACGGCCACGACCCGGAGCCCCGCCTGGACGACGAGGCGAGCACACGGTGGCGCGAGGCGTTCGCCGCCGCCGCCCGCCTGATCGAGACCGAGTTCCCGAGGTATCGCGGCGCCCTGGAATCGGGCCTGCGCGTCGTGATGCCGCTGGCGGCACCGTCGGACGGCGGCGAGATCAGCTCGGCCGCGCGGCACGCCTTCGGAGCGGTCGCCGCGGCGCTGCCCGATGACCCCGCGCTGCTGGCGCTGCTGCTCATCCACGAGTTCCAGCACGTCAAGCTGGGCGCCCTGCTCGACGCCGCCGACCTGTTCGACGCGGGGGAGCGGCGGCTGTTCTACGCCCCGTGGCGCCCTGACCCGCGCCCGTTCGAGGGCCTGCTGCAGGGCACCTACGCGCACCTGGCGGTCACCGAGTTCTGGCGCGGCCACCGGCACACCGTGCCCGAGCCCGGCGAGGTCGAGTTCGCGCGGTGGCGGGCGCAGACCGGCAGGGCGCTGGACACGCTGGCCGAGTCCGGCGCGCTGACCCCGGCGGGGGAGCTGTTCGTGGCGGGCATGGCGGAGGCGCTCGAACCCGCGCTCGCCGAGCCGGTCGCGCCGGGCGCGGAAGAGCGGGCCACGAAGATGGCACATGCCCATTACGAGAATTGGGTCAGCCGAATTTGAAGCCCTTTCCTTAGGCTGAGCCGATTTCTATAGTGAAGATCTCGCGAAGGGGGGCGGATTGGCACCATATCGACCAGACCCGCCTCCTGGACCCATCTGTTTCCTGAGCTACGCCCGCATTCCCAAGCACAATCCCAGCGACCGGGTGGACCCCAACTACTGGGTGCGGACGTTCTACGAGAGCCTCACCATCGATCTGGCCAACCTCAGCGCGAACCCGGCCGGATTCATGGACGTCACGCTGGAGCTGGGCAGCTCGTGGGTCGCCGCCATCACGGCCAACCTGAATACGTGCTCGGTTTTCGTCCCGCTGTATTCCCCGCGCCTGTTCCAGAGCAAGAACTGCGGCCGGGAGTGGGCCACCTTCGCGCAGCGGTTCGACGGCATTCCGGCGGTCGACGCGCCGATCGTCCCTGTCGTCTGGGCGCCCTGCCGGGACATGCCGGCCTGCGCGAGGGAGATTCAGTACCGCGGCCCCGACCTGGGCGAGAAATACCACCGCGAGGGCCTCTACGGCCTGATGCGCACCCACCGGGCCGAGGCCAACAGGGTCATCATGAAACTGGCCACGGTGATCGTCGCCAAGGCCCACGAGTCACGCCACCTGCCCCACGGCGTCGCGGAGGACTTCACCCTCAGCGAGAACGCCTTCGGCGGCCAGGACGGCGAGCGTCCCCTGGCCCTGGCCGTGCTGTCCGCGCCCGACTGGCACGCGCGCGAGGTCGCGATCCGCATCGCCAGCGCCAAGCAGTGCACCCCCGACCTGCGTGACCTGCACAGCTTCCGGGCCGAGCTGACCGGGCCGCATCCCGTCCGTCCCGTCGTGGTGATCGTCGATCCCAAGGCGGTCCGCGCGGACCTCAGACACCTGGTCGTCAAACCGTGGGTCACCGTCGTCGTGGTGTGGGAGAAGGACCCCTCGCCCGACGACCTGCGCCGCATCGGCGAGAGCCTCGGGCCCAAGGCCAAGGAGCGCGGCATGGTCACCCAGGTCGCCGCCGCGGCCGACCTGGAGGAGGCGCTGATCGAGCAGGTCGACAACGCCAGCAGGCAGTACTTCAAGCACGGCGCGGCCAACCCGCCGCCCGACAGCGGCACGGAACGACCCAGGTTCTGATCAGGAGGGAGAGGCCATGACCACGGGGCAGATCATCACTTTCTACTCCTACAAGGGCGGCACCGGGCGGACCATGGCGGTCGCCAACGTCGCCTGGATCCTGGCATCGGCGGGCAAGCGGGTGCTGGTGGTCGACTGGGACCTGGAGTCGCCCGGCCTGCACAGGTTCTTCCACCCGTTCCTCGAACAGGGCATGATCGGCGCCACTCCCGGCGTGATCGACATGATCACCAACTACCAGTGGGAGGTCATGAAGAACACCGAGCGGCCGCCTGACTGGCACCGCGGCTACGCCCAGGTCAAGCCGCACACCATCACGGTCGACTTCGACTTCGGCGACGGCTCGCTCGAACTGCTGACCGCCGGACGGCAGAACCGCGACTACTCCTCGCTGGTCTCCGGCTTCGACTGGGACACCTTCTACGAGCGGCAGGGCGGCGGCGTCTTCCTCGACGCGCTCCGCGACGACATGCGCGCGGGCTACGACTACGTCCTGATCGACTCGCGCACCGGGCTGAGCGACATCGCCGAGATCTGCACCGTCCAGCTGCCCGACTCACTGGTGGCCTGCTTCACCCTCTCCGACCAGGGCATCGAGGGCACCGCCGGCGTCGTCAGGCACATCGCCGACCGCTACCGCGACCGCGGCATCCGCATCCTGCCCGTGCCGATGCGCGTCGAGATGGCCGAGAACGAGAAGTGCGACGCCGGCCGCAGCCTGGCCCGCAGCCGCTTCGAGACCTTCCCGCGCGGCCTGGGCCCGCAGCGCCTCGACGCCTACTGGGGCAACGTCGAGATCCCCTACGTGCCGTACTACGCCTTCGAGGAGATCCTGGCCGCCTTCGGCGACGTCCCCAACCGTCCCGTCTCGATGCTGGCCTCCTTCGAGCGCCTCGCCGAGGAACTGACCGACGGCGAGGTCTCCCGCCTGGCGCCGATGGACGAGCAGGTCCGGCTGCGCTACCGCGACCAGTACACCCGCCGCCTGGCCGGGCACCACTCCGACATCCAGCTCTGGTACGTCACCGAGGACCAGATGTGGGCCGACTGGATCGCCATGCTGCTCGACCGGCACGGCTACCGCGTCATGCTCCAGGCGATCGACGCCGAGAACAGCGAGCACCAGCAGCGCAACCACCCGCAGCAGTCGGTCGTGGTGCTGTCGAGCGCCTTCGTCCGGGCGCTGAGGCGGCTGGAGGTATGGAGGGACCTCACCGAGGCCGAGGCCGCGGGCCGTACCGAGCTCGTCGCCCTGCGGGTCAGCGAGCCGCACTTCCCGCCGCCCTTCGGCCAGCGGGTGCTCACCAACCTGACGCGTTCCCAGGAGGAGGACGCGGCGGGGACCCTCATGCGCGCGCTGGGCCGCGACGTCGGCCGCGACGCGATCGACCTGCAGGACCTCGGCGCACGCTTCCCCGGCAGCGAGCCCGACGTGTGGAACGTCCCGGCCCGCAACGCGGCCTTCACCGGCCGCGCGGCCGTCCTCGACTCGCTGCGCAGGGAACTGACGGGCGGCGCGCAGGCGGTGGTCCTGCCGCAGGCCCTGTACGGCCTCGGCGGCGTCGGCAAGACACAGGTCGCGCTCGAATACGCCCACCGGTTCCGCGCCGACTACGACGTGGTGTGGTGGATCTCGGCGGAGAACCAGGAACGGATCCACACCGCCTTCGAGGAACTGGCCAGGGCGATGGACATCCCCATCGCCGAGAACGTGGCCGAGGTCGTCGCCCAGGTCCGCGAGAGGCTGAGGGTCGGCGACCAGTCACGCCGCTGGCTGCTCATCTTCGACAACGCCGGGGAGCCCGACGAGATCAGGAACTACTTCCCCGGCGGAGCCTTCGGGCACGTGCTGATCACCTCGCGCAACTCCGCCTGGTCGGCGGTGGCGGCGCCGCTGGAGATCGACGTGTTCACCCAGGAGGAGAGCCTGGAGCACCTGAGCCGCCGGGTGCCGACCCTGGCCGCCGAATACGCCATCAGGGTCGCCAACGGCCTGGGCAACCTGCCGCTCGCCGTCGAGCAGGCTGCGGCCTGGCTGGCCGAGTCGGGAATGCCGCCCAAGGAGTTCGTGGCGCAGCTGGAGAGCGAGGCCGAGCAGGTGCTGCGGCTTGGCCAGCCCACCGACTACCCGAGCCCCGTCGCGGTCACGTGGAACCTGTCGCTGCGCCGCCTGCGCGAGACCTCGCCCGCCTCGGTCCGGCTGCTGGAGTTGTGCGCCTTCTTCGCTCCCGAGCCGATCTCCATGCAGCTGCTCTACAGCGACGAGATGATGCAGGAGCTGCTGCCGCACGACGACTCGCTGCGGGAGAAGCTGGTGCTCGGCCGGGTGATCCGCGAGATCGGCCGCTACGCCCTGGCCAAGGTCGACCTCGGGCACAACACCATCCAGGTGCACCGGCTGGTCCAGGCCGTCATCCGCAGTGGCATGGACGAGGAGGAGCGGGTACGCGCCGCCCACGCCGTCCACCGGGTCCTCGTGGGCGCCAGGCCTCGCCAGGGTGACGTCGACGACCCCGACAACTGGCACCGCTACGGCCTGATCTGGCAGCACCTGGAGCCTTCGCGGGCCACCGAGTGCACGGAGGAGGAGACCCGGCAGCTGCTCACCGACCGCGTGCGTTACCTGTGGAAGCGCGGCGACTTCGAGGCCGCCCTCGTCCTCGGGGACGACCTGGCGGCGCGGTGGGAGGCGGAGTTCGGCGTCGACGACAGGCAGCGGCTGCACCTGCTGTTCAACGTGGCCAACGTCAAGCGCTCCCAGGGCAAGTACGGCGAGGCGCGCGAACTCGACGAATGGGTGCACGCCCGGCAGCTGGAGTCCGTCGGCGCGATGCACCCGCACACCCTGATGACCGCCGGCGGTTTCGCGGCCGACCTGCGCGGCATGGGCGAGTACGAACGCGGCCTGCAGCTCGACAGGGGCACCTACGACCAGTGGAAGCTCGCCTACGGCGAGGAGCACCCGCGTACGCTGGCCGCCGCCAACAACCTGGCGCTCGGCTACCGCCTGGTCGGCGACCCGGCCAACGCCCTGGTGCTCGACCAGGACAACCTGGAGCGCCGCCAGCGGGTGCTGGGCCTGCTTCACCCGTACACGCTCTTCTCGGCCGCGCAGGTCGCCCGCGACCTGCGCGAGCTGGGGCGCTTCCGCGAGTCGACCGATCTGCTGCGCGCCACCCTGCAGAGGTACAGGGAGGCGCTCGGCGACGCGTTCGTCGACACCCTGCGCGCCGCCAAGAGCCTGGCGGTCTCGCTGCGGCGGCTGGGGGAGCAGCAGGAGGCCTGGAACATGGCGCTGGAGACCGAAGACCGGTACCGGCGCCACTACGAGGGCACTCCCGACGCGCTGGCGGCCCGGCTGGAGCTGGCCGCGTCGATGTCGGCGCTGGGCGACAAGGAACGCGCGGTCGAGGTCGCCGGCGCCCTGGTCGACCATTATCTGGCCGACCTGGGCGAGTCTCACCCGACCACGCTGATCGCCAAGAACAACCTGGCCACCTACGTGCGCGGCGTCGACGGAGCCGTCGCCGCCCGCGATCTGGCCGAACGGGCCTGGCGCGGCCTGGCGGACCAGCTCGGCGCCTCGCACCCGTTCACCCTGGCCTCGGCCGTCAACCTGGCCAACTGCCTGGCCGAGAGCGGCGACCTGGACAGGGCGCTGGCGATGGAGCGGGAGACCACGGAGCAACTGGCCGAGAAGCTGGGCGACATCCACCCCGACACGCTCGCCGGCCGCCACAACCTGTGCGTGAGCCTGCGCGCGCTGGGCCACAAGGACGAGGCGGCCCAGCTGCGCTCGCAGACGCTGACCGAGCTGGTGCGCACGCTGGGCGAGGTGCACCCGTCGGCCGAGGCGTTGCGCGCCTGGCGGCGGGTCAACCGGGACCTGGAGCCGCAACCTTTCTGACCAGCCAGGCCAGGGCGTCGGGCAGGACGCGGATCGTGTCGAAGTGCGCGGCGCCCTGCTTGATCACCAGGTGGGCGTTGGGGAGCCGGCCGCCCAGCCAGCGGGCGTGCTCGACGGGCGAGAACACGTCGGCCTCGCCGTGCCAGACGAGCGTGGGGGCGGTGACCGACTCGGGGCCGAAGCCCCATGGCCTGGTGAAGGCCAGGGTGTCGTCGACCCAGCCGTCGGCGCCGCATCGCCGTACGGCCTCGGCGAAGTTGGTCGCCAGCCGCAGCCTGACCCCGAAGTCGGCGATCATGTGCTGGTCGGGCACCGGGAGCTCGTGCATGATCGTCGGCACCAGGTGGGTGGGGTCGCGCCTGATCTGCTCGGCGATGGCGGTCAGCAGCCGGGTGACGATCGGCAGGCCGAAGGCGGCCGAGGAGTATTCGATGATGTTGGACCTGGCCATGCCCTGGAACCAGTTGAGCCCCTGGGCGTCGGGCGGGGCGATGGGCGCCAGCACCGCGGCCTTGCTCACCCGCTCCTCCAGCAGGGCCGCGCAGGCCAGCGCGTGCGGGGCGCCGCCGGAGCGGCCCACCACCGCGAAGCGCTCCAGGCCCAGCCCGTCGGCGACGGCGGCCACGTCTTCCGCCACGTCGGCCACCCGGCGCCCGCTCCTGCGCTCCGACAGGCCGTAGCCGGGCCGGTCCATCGTGATCAGCCGCACTCCCAGCCGGTGGATGACCGGGGCGCGGGGATGCGGGCCCATCCGGCTGCCCGGCGTGCCGTGCAGAAGGAAGACCGGGGAGCCGTGCGGATCGCCGCTCACATGCACGCCCAGCACTCTGCCGTCGGATGCGGGCAGTGTCATGGAACGGTGCAACACGATCCTCCGGGTCCCCTGATCTCCCCAGTGGAACCCGGCCCTCCTAGCCTGTCAACCACCGGAGCGGTGCTCCTGCGGGCTCACCCCCCGAACCCGCTTGAACGCGGCGCTCAGGGCGAACGGGCTGCCGTAGCCGACCTTCCGCGCGACGCTGCCGACCGTCATGCCGGGCTCGCGCAGGAGATCGGCCGCCAGGGTGAGCCGCCAGTCGGTGAGGTAGCTCATCGGCGGCTCGCCCACCAGGTCGGTGAAGGCCCTGGCGAGGGTGGCGCGGGAGACGCCGACGCGCTCGGCCAGCAGCGCCACCGTCCACGGGTGGGCGGGGTCGTGGTGCAGCAGCCGCAGCGCCATGCCCACGACGGGGTCGTTGAAGGCCAGGTACCAGTGGTTGGCCTGGTTGGCGAACCACTTGCGCAGCACGGCGATCAGCAGCAGGTCGAGCAGGCGGTCGAGGACCACCTCCTGGCCAGGCTCGTCCTTGGCGATCTCGTGGTCGAGCAGGGTGACGAGCGGGCTGTCGGCGCCCGGCTGCACCACCAGCGGGGGAAGGGCGCGCAGCAGCCGGCGGCTGACCTCGGTGTCGAGGTGGTAGCTGCCGATCAGCATGGCCACCGGGCCGTCGGAGGAGGTGCCCCAGGTGCGCAGGCCCAGGCTGAGCTCCTGCACCAGGGGGCGGCCGTCGAGGCTGCGGCAGCGGTTGCCGGGGTCGATGATGATCTGCGCGGGAGTGGCGGGATCGTCGGCGAAGGTGAAGGCGCCCGGGCCGCGGGTGATCGCGATGCTGCCCTGCTCCAGCCGTACCTGATCGCCGTCGTCCGGGGTGATCCAGGCGTCGCCGCTGAGCATGACGATGACGCTGAGCGGCGAACCGTCCTGGGCCCTGATCGACCACGGTGGCGCCATCATCGCGCGCAGCAGGAAGGCGTTCTGGGCCCGAGGCCCGCTGAGCAGTCCGGCGAGGGCATCCATGGATGAGACGATAGAACATGGAAGTGAGCCTCTCAACTATGGAGAGTCTCACGGCCGACCGATGTACTTAAGCCATGACATTCCTGGTGATTGGTGCGAACGGCAAGACCGGCAGCCGAGTGGTCAAGCGGCTCGACGACAAGGGACTCGACGTCAGAGGCGTCTCCCGCTCCAGCGAGATCCCCTTCGACTGGAACGACCCGGCGACGTGGGACGCGGCGCTCGACGGCGTGCACGCGGCCTACGTGACCTACTACCCTGACCTGGCCTTCCCCGGCGCGGCCGACGCGATCAGGGCGCTCACCCAGCGGGCCAAGGCCGCCGGAGTGCGCCGCCTGGTGCTGCTCTCGGGCCGCGGCGAGGACGAGGCGGCCGTCAGCGAGCGGACCGTCCTCGAATCCGGCCTGGAGGCGACGGTCGTCAGCTGCAGCTTCTTCAACCAGAACTTCTCCGAGGGCGCCTTCGCCGACATGGTCGCCGGTGGCGTGCTGGCCCTGCCCGCGGGCGAGCGCTCCGAGCCCTTCGTGGACGCCGAGGACATCGCCGACGTGGTGGTCGCGGCGCTCACCGAGGACGGGCACGCCGGCCGCGTCTACGAGCTGACCGGTCCGCGGCTGCTGACCTTCCACGACGTGGCGGCGGAGATCTCCAAGGCCTCCGGCAAGCAGGTGACCTACCACCCGATGCAGGCGGGCGAGTACGTCGAGATGCTGATGCAGTACGGTCTGCCCCGCGAGGAGGCCGAGCCGCTGACCGACCTGTTCGTCCAGGTGCTCGACGGAAGGAACGAGCGCGTGACCGACGGGGTGAAGCGGGCCCTGGGCCGCGAGCCCCGCGACTTCTCCGAGTACGCCGCCACCGCCGCGTGGTGACCCTTCACCGGGTCCGGGCCTGGCCCGGACCCGGCCCCACACGATAAAAGGGAGATCATCATGGAAACTCTTGCGATCGTCCTCGCCGTGCTCGCCGTCGTCACCACGGGCGCGCTGGCCGGGTTGTTCTACGCCTACTCGATGTCCGTCATGTGGGGGCTGGCCGCCATCCCGGAGGAGGCCGCCGCGGCGGCCATGCGGAGCATCAACAAGAAGATCATCAACCCCTGGCTCATGCTGGCCTTCATCGGCTCCATGATCCTGGACGCCGCCGTCGCCGTGCTGACCGGCAACGTGTGGTTCTGGGCCGCCCTGGCGGTCAACTTCGTGGGGTCCTTCCTCGTCACCTCGATCGTCAACGTGCCGATGAACAACGCCGTCGACGCGGGCAAGCTCACCTTCGCGGAGTACCAGCCCCGCTGGACCCGCTGGAACACCCTGCGCACCGTGGCGAGCCTGGCCAGCCTCGCGCTGCTGGCCGTCGGCCTGCTGGGCTGGAACTAAACTCCGGCTGTGGACGAGCGGCTGATCCAGGCGGCGATGGAGTGCTTCGCCACGTACGGCTTCCGCAAGACCTCGCTCAGCGACGTGGCGGTCAGGGCCGGGGTGTCACGGGCGACGATCTACCGCACCTTCGGCTCCAAGGAACGGATGGGCGAGCTGGTGCTCCTGCACGAGAGCGCCAGATTCGTCGCGCAGCTGGAGCGGCTCTTCGCCTCCGACCTGCCGCCCGAGGAGCAGATCGCCGCCTGCGTGGAGTACAGCCTCGAATACCTGGCCGACCACGACGCCTTCCAGCGCATGCTCGCCGAGGAGCCCGAGGAGCTGTTCGCCATGCTGGTCGAGCGGCCGGGCCACCCGTCGTTCATCACCTCGCTGGCCGACGGGCTCGCCCCGCTCATGGCGGCCAACCGGCACGCTCATCTCCTCAGGGTCTCTCCGCGTCAGGCCGTGGAGTTCTGCGCCAGGGTCGTGCTCAGCCTCATCGCTCACCCCACGACCTCTCTCGGCGACAGCCGGGAGATCTCCAGGTTCATCTGGGCGGCGGTGTCGGCGACCACCGGGTGATCCCGGTAGTGGTCCAGGACCCACCGCCACGTCGGGTCCTCGGCCGACAGGCGGTCGTAGGCCTCTCGCGGATGATCGCCCTCGTCGAGGCGCGCGGCCAGAGTGGTGTACCAGCGGCGGGTCAGATCCATCAGCACGTCGAGCGGCACCGTGGGGTCACCGGTGCGGCGGGCGTGGGCCAGGCAGGCCTGGAGTTGCTCTCGTCGGGTCTCCATCGACCCCTCCCAAAGCAGAGAGACGGTTAGACCGAATCGTCTCACCGTCTCTCGTCACTGCCTATGTGAGGTGTCTCACATGTTGATCATGTGGCCCGCGAGACCGTGGATGGCCTCCTTGACCGCCTCGCCGAGGGTCGGGTGCGCGTGGATGTTGCGGCCCACCTCGTTGACGGTCAGGTCCCACTGCTGGGCCAGGGTCAGCTCGGGCAGGAGCTCGGTGACCTCGGGGCCGATCAGGTGGGCGCCCAGGATCTCGCCGTACTTCGCGTCAGCGATGATCTTCACGAAGCCGTTGGCGTCGCCCAGGCCGTGCGCCTTGCCGTTGGCGGTGAACGGGAACTTCTGCACCTTGATCTCGCCGCCCAGCTCGCGCGCCTGCGCCTCGGTGTAACCGAAGCTGGCGATCTGCGGCTGGCAGTAGGTGGCGCGCGGGACCATGACGAAGTCGATCTCCATGGTCTCGTGGTCGGCGATCGTCTCTGCGGCGACCACGGCCATCGCCTCGGCGGCGTGGGCCAGCATGAGCTTGGCGGTGACGTCGCCGATCGCGAAGATGTGGGGCACGTTGGTGCGGCCGCGGCCGTCGACGGCGATGGCGCCGCGCTCGGTCAGCTGCACACCGGTCTTGTCGAGGCCGTAGCCCTCGACGCGCGGCACGAAGCCGATCGCCTGCAGCACCTTGTCGGCCTCGATCACCTCGCTCTGGCCGTTCTTGGAGACCGTGACCTTGACGCTGGAGCCGGTGTCCTCGATGCCCTCGACCTTGGTGCCGACGCGCACGTCGATGCCCAGGCGCTTGTAGCGCTTGAGCAGCTCGGCGGAGACCTCTTCGTCCTCCAGCGGCACCATGCGGTCGAGGAACTCGACGATGGTGACCTTGACGCCGTAGTTGTGGAGCACGTAGGCGAACTCGACGCCGATCGCGCCGGAGCCGGCGATGACGATGCTCTCGGGCAGGTCGCTGGAGAGGATCTGCTCCTCGTAGGTCACCACGCGCTCGCTCAGCTGCGTGCCGGGGATCAGCCTGGTGGTGGCGCCCGCGGCGATGATGCAGTGGTCGAAGGTGATGGTCTCGCCGTTGACCTGGATGGTGTTGGCGTCGAGGAAGGCGCCCTTGCCGTTGTACTCCGTGATGCCGTTCTTCTTCATCAGGAAGTGCACGCCCTTGACGCGCCCGTCGGCCACCTTGCGGGAGCGGTCGAAGGCGGCGCCGTAGTCGAAGCTCACCTCACCGCTGATGCCGAAGGTCTTGGCCTCCTTGGTGAAGATGTGCGCCAGCTCGGCGTTGCGCAGCAAGGCCTTGGAAGGGATGCAGCCCACGTTGAGGCAGACGCCACCCCAGTACTTCTCCTCGACCACGGCGGCCTTGAGACCGAGCTGGGAAGCGCGGACCGCGGCGGTGTAACCCCCCGGCCCGGCGCCGAGGACGACTACGTCATAGTGGTTGCTCATACCCCGGACATTAGTCGCCCTAGACCTCCACCTTGTACGTCAGGGCCAGTTCATCCGCCGGGACGCCTCGGATGCCCCAATTGACCTTGGGAGTTTCCACGATGGTGATCTCCACCTCGGCGAACTCGGCCGACAGGCGGCGGTGCAGGGCACGCTTGGCGTCATCGCTGCGCCCCTCGAAGCAGAGGATCTCCAAGATCAGGTACTCGGGGGAGCGGGGGGCGACGAAGTCGTCGGCGTCCATCAGGAAGAAGCGGTGGAACCGTTTGTCGTCGGGGAGCCCCCACTCGGAGACCAGGGCCCCGTGCACCTTGTCGGAAATCTCCTGACGTCGCCCGGACCATACGTCCTTGCGGGCGTAAATCTTCACCTGAGCCATGGTGGGTCACTATAGAGGGGTGATCCGCATCCTGCTGGCCGACGACGAGGCCATGATCAGAGCCGGGGTGCGCGCCATCCTCGGCGCCGACCCCGAGCTCGACGTCGTCGCCGAGGCCGGCGACGGGCGCGAGGCCATCGAGCTGGCCCGCAGCCACTTCCCCGACGTGGTCCTGCTCGACGTGCGCATGCCCAGGCTCGACGGGCTGGCCGCCGCCCAGGAGATCGCCAAGCACACCAAAGTGATCATGCTCACCACGTTCGGCGAGGACGACTACATCGCCAAGGCTCTCGACGTCGGCGCCAGCGGCTTCCTGCTGAAGTCGGGCGACCCGCGCGAGCTGCTCGCCGCGATCCACGCCGTGGCCGGCGGCGCCGCCTACCTGTCGCCCAAGGTCGCCCACCGGGTCATCTCGCTGATGGGAGGCCTGTCGAAGGGCGCCCAGGCCCGCGAGCGGCTGAGCGGGCTGACCGAGCGCGAGCTGGAGGTGCTCACGCTCGTCGGCAAGGGCCTGTCGAACGCCGAGATCGCCCGCCGGCTGCACATCGTCGAGGGCACCGTGAAGGCGTATGTCAGCGCCATCTTCATCCGCCTCGACGTGCGCAACAGGGTGCAGGCCGCGATCATCGCCTACGAGGCCGGGTTGGTAACCTAGTCACCTGTGTACCGACTGCTGTTCTCGCTGGTCCTGCGCCATCTCGATCCCGAGCGGATCCATCACCTGACGGTCAGGGCGCTGGCGCTGCTGTCGGTGCTCCCCGTCGTCAGGAAGCTGCTGCACCGCGCCCTGGCCCCGCGCGACCCGGCGCTGCGCGTCTCGGCCTTCGGCGTGCACTTCCCGTCGCCCTTCGGGCTGGCCGCCGGCTTCGACAAGGACGCCGCCTGCGCGGAGGCGCTGTCGGCGCTCGGCTTCGGCCACGTCGAGGTGGGCACGGTCACCGCCCACGCCCAGCCGGGCAACCCGCGGCCGCGGCTGTTCCGGGTGATCGGGGAGCGGGCCGTCATCAACAGGATGGGCTTCAACAACGCGGGCGCCGTGGCGGCCGCGCGAAGGCTCCGCCGTACACGCGGGGTCCCGGCGATCGTCGGGGTCAACATCGGCAAGACCAAGGTCGTGCCCGAGTCCGAGGCGGCCGACGACTACGTCACCAGCGCCAAGGAGCTGGCGCCGCTGGCCGACTACCTGGTCGTCAACGTGAGCTCGCCCAACACGCCGGGGCTGCGCAACCTCCAGGCGGTCGAGCTGCTGCGGCCGCTGCTGGCCGCCGTCAAGCAGGTGGCCGACTCGACGCCCCGCCGTACACCTCTGCTCGTCAAGATCGCGCCGGATCTGGCCGACGACGACATCGACGCCGTCGCCGACCTGGCGCTGGAGCTCGGCCTCGACGGCATCATCGCGACCAACACCACGATCAAGCACTCGGGGGAGACCGGCGGCTTGTCGGGCAGGCCGCTGAAGGCGCGCTCGGTCGAGGTGCTGCGGCGGCTCCGGGGCCGCGTGGGCGACCGCCTGACCCTCGTCTCCGTCGGCGGTGTCGAGAACGTCGACGACGTGTGGGAGCGGCTGCTCGCGGGGGCCACGCTCGTGCAGGGGTACACGGGGATGATCTACGGCGGCCCGCTGTGGGCGCACACGCTCCACCGCGACCTGTCGCGGCGCCTGAAGCGCCACGGCGTCAAGTCCGTCACCGAGGTGATCGGCAGGACCGCCGCCTAGTCGCCCAGGCCCGCCCTCCGCGCCCTGACCATCGCCTGGGCGCGGTCGGCCACCTGGAGCTTGGCGAAGATCGACGTCAGGTGGTTCTTCACCGTCTTCTGGCTCAGGAACAGCGCCCTGGCGATCTCCGCGTTGGAGCGTCCGGAGGCGAGCAGGTCGAGGATCTCCCTCTCACGCTGGGTCAGCTCGGGAAACGGTCCGCTGTCCGGCCCGCTGGTGAGGAAACGCCGGATCCTGCGCGCCACGCCCGGGCCGTACACCGCCTCGCCCCGGGCCACGGCCGCCACCGCCGCCAGGAAGTCGGGGCCCGCGGTCCCCTTGAGCACGTAACCGCGCGCGCCGGCCCGCAGCGCCGCGAACACCGACGCGTCGTCGTCGCTCATCGTGAGCACGAGCACGCCGAGATCGGGACGGCGGTCGATGAGCTGCCTGGTCGCCTCGGTGCCGGACATGCCCGGCATGACCAGATCCATCACGACGACGTCGGGATCGAGCGAGAGCGCCAGCTCGATCGCCTCCGCGCCGTCGCCCGCCTCGCCGACCACTTCGGCGCCGCCGACCTGTTCGAGCAGCGCCCTGAGCCCGTGGCGGAGCAGCGGGTGGTCGTCGACCAGCAGGACACGGACGGGATCGTTCACAGGGGTAGCACCGCCTCCACGAGGGTCCCTCGTCCGGGCTCGGACGACCGTCGCAGCTCGCCGCCGACCTCGGCGGCCCGCTCTCGCATGCTGCCGGATCCTACGCCCTCGCGCAGCGGGTCGGGCAGGCCGCGCCCGTCGTCGCGGATGCGCAGCACCAGCCGCTCCGTCACGGCCTTGGCGGTGATCTCCACATGGGTCGCCTCCGAGTGCCTGAGCGCGTTGGACAGGGCCTCCTGGGTGATCCGGTAGGCGGCCACCTCGACCGCCGCGGGCAACTCCGGCAGCGGTTCCGCGATGGTGACCGCGATGTTCGGGCCCTGGTGCACGTCCAGCGCCAGATCCTCCAGCGCCCCCGACAGGCCCAGCTCGTCGAGAGCGGGAGGCCGCAGGTTGTGGACGATCTTCCTGACGTCGCCGACGATCGACTGGGTGAGCTCCCTGACGCAGGTCACCTGCGCGCGCAGCTCCGCCGGGGCGGTGGCCTCGATCACGTACAGCCGTAACCCGATCGCGGTCAGGTCGGCGCCCAGGCCGTCGTGCAGGTCCCGGCGCAGCCTCCGGCGCTCCTCCTCGCGCGCCTTGACCAGGCGCTCGCGCGAATCGCGCACCTCCGTGGCCAGCCGCACCGCCGCCAGGGCCACCGCCAGGTGCGGCGCCAGGTCGTCGAGCACCGCCAGGTCCGCCTTGCTCAGCGGCTCGCCGGGGGAGCGGGGCGCGGCCAGCAGTTCACCCTCCGCTCGCCCGCCGCTCAGCAACACGATGCGCACACCGCCTTCTGGCACACCGCCGAAGACCGACACGGGAACCCCGGCGGGCGTGAGCACGGCGACGGAGGGCAGGCGCAACGTCCGCGCCACCGTCTCGGCCGCGCCGTCGAGCAGCTCGGTGGGGGCGGCCGTCGCCTCCAGCCGCTGCCCGAGATGGGACAGGGCCGCGGCGGGCTCGCCCCGGTTGCCGAACAGCAGCCGTCCCACGGCCCGCTGGACGGCGTCGCGCGCCGGCGCGAACGCCACCGCCACGACACCCGTGGCCAGCAACGACTCCAGCACCCCGCCGTGCTGGCGGAACAGCGTGTTCAGCGTGGTCACCGTGGCCAGGTAGGCGCCCAGCAGCACCGCCGCCACCACGACGTACACGACGGTGCGCCTGATCAGCACCTCGATGTCGAACAGCCGGAAACGGAAGATCGACACCGCGGTGGCCAGCGGCAGGGCGGGCAGGGTCAGCGCCAGCAGCCAGACCCCCAGCGCCCACTCGCCCCCCGAGTGCGTCGCGTCGACCACCGCCGCCACCGCGATCGCGACCACGGCGGGCAGCAGGGGCATGAGCTGGCGCCGGTCCTCGGCGCGCCGCACCCGTACGGCCAGCGCGGTCGCTCCCACCACGGCCGCGGCGCTCACCACCAGCCCGAAACAGGCGGCGATGATCTCGGTCGGCACGAAGCCCACCGGGCTCGGCGACTCGGTTCCCCACACCCACACGTTGTCCCTGAACATGAGCACGACCTGGAGCACCGCGAGCGCGGCGACGAGCGCGCCCACGACCGGCCGCCACCGACGCGAGGGCAGGCGCCCGTCGGGCAGGAAGGCCGGCAGCAGGAACAGCGGTCCGAAGCCGGTGAAGAACACCCAGTTGACCACCCAGGAGCTGAACTCCACGCCAGGCCAGCCGTGCGCCTGGCCGTACACGCTGTAGCCGCCCGCGAGCGCCTGCAGGGCCATGCCCGTGCCGCCCAGGCAGAACAGCCAGCCGATGGGATTGCCGGGCCGCCGCGCCACGATGAACGCCCCGACCAGCGGATAGGTCAGGCCGACGACGGCGTCGAGCAGGAGGTACGTGGCGTCCTGGACAGGGACGTTGACGGTGAGGACGATGCCCACGAGCACGGACGCGACGGCCGCACCGCAGATCACCCAAGAAGAGCGCACCAGAACATCGTCCGGTCGCGCGCTCCGCGCGGCAATGGGACCAAGGTCCCGACCGGTTGGGGACCCGCAGTTCAGGCGGAAGGGACCGGCGGGCGGATGAAATGCCGGACATGCGTCTCGTGGTGTTCGCCATCCTCCTTCCCGCGCTCGTCCTGGCGACGGCGGCGGTCGCCGTGGTCCAGGGCGCCGACCTGAACCATCTGGACGACGCCCCGCCCGGCGCGCAGCTGGCCCTGTACGGCCAGGCGTTCCTGCCCGCCGTGGCGGCGCTGGTCGCCTGGGGCGGCCCGCGCGGATTCCCGTGGGGCTTCCGCCGTGCCTCCTGGCGGCACCTCGGGGTGGCGTTCGCCCTGCCCCTGCTGGGGGTCGGGCTCGCGTACGGCACGGCCTGGCCGGCCGGCCTCACCCAGGTCCGCGCCGGCAGCGTGTTCCTCCCCGGCGTGCTGCTCTACCTGGTGCTGGCGCTCGGCGAGCAACTGGGCTGGAGCTCGTTCCTCGTCACGCGGCTCAAGGGCGCGCCCCTGGTCGTCGGCCTGGCCTGGGCGGCGTTCCACTACCCGCTGATGGTGTTCGTGCCGGGGGCCGTGCGGCCGGGGGTCCCCATCCTGTGGGCGCTGCTGTGGTTCACCGTCGAGGCCGTCGCCCTGGCCTTCCCGATGGTCGCGCTGCGCCTCACGACCGGGAGCATCTGGCCGGTCCTCGTCCTGCACACCACCCTGAACTCCGCCCTCTACCTCGTCGCCGAACCCCTGACCACGGGGTCGGCCTGGTGGCTGGGAGAAGGCGGAGCCCTCACCTCGATCGCGATCGTCATCGTCGTCGTCGCCACCAGGCCCTGGTGGCGCCCATCCCAAGGAGAGAAATCATGAACCTGCGCGTCGTGTCGGGAATCCTGGTCGGCTCCGGCGGCATCCTGTTCGCCCTCGGCAACGTCCTGCATCCCCTGGAGCACAACGTGGCCGCGCACTCCGCCGCGACCTGGGAGGCGGCCCATCTCGTGTTCGCCCTGGGCGGGCTGCTGCTCGCCGTCGGGCTGCCCCTGCTGATCGGGGTGAGCCAGGCGCTGCGGCCCTCCAAGCTCACCGCGATCGCCGGGATCGTGCTGGCGGCCGGCTTCGCGGCCCTCGCGCCGGGCGCCTGGTTCGAGGCCTACATCGCACCCCTGCACGGCGTCGCCGAGCAGGTGGAGGCCGGGGGCGGCGGCGCCGTCAACGCCGCTGCCGGGATGGTGTGGCTGGCCTCGCTGGTGGCCTTCGGGGCCGGGCTCGCCTGGCGTGGCGGGAAGCGGCCGGTGCGGCCGGCCGGTGTCGCGCTGCTGGTGTCGGCGGTGGTGATGATCGTCGGGCCTGGCCTGCCCGTGGTGGAGGGCCTGGTGATCATCCCCGCGACGGTCCTGGCCGGCCTGGCCCTGCTGGCCGTGGGGACGGCATCGGCCAGGTCGTCGGCCGAACCCGTCCCCATGGCGGCCTAGGACGGGTGCTCGTCGGTCCAGCGGGCCTCGAGAACGGTCATGGCGTTCCACACCGTGCCGGGCGCGAGGCCCTTCTGGGCGCCGCCCGCGACGACGACCACGCTCTGCCTGCCCAGCGCACGCCCCGACTTCTCATCGATGATGAGCTGGATCTGCACCACGCCCTTCTTCGCGTCGCCGGGCGTGGTCTGCGACTCGCCCTCGATGGCGATCGCCGTCCCGGTGCGGCCGGCGGCGTCGGTGACCTGGCCGAGCGAGGTGACCGAGGGCAGGCTCGCGAGCATGCGGAAGGCCCCGGCGCGCACCTCGGGGCTCACCGGCATCGTGGTGATCAGCCCCTCGGCGACCTGGAACAGCCAGCCGTCCTCGGTCGAGGGTGCGTTCGACTCGGTGGCCTGCCCCTTGTAGAAGCGCAGCAGGTCGGCCTTGAGCGCCTCGGGATCGCTCGGCAGGGCCTGGAGATCGGCCATGGTGACGTTGCGGCCGAGCCAGAAGATCTCCTTGTCGGCCGACTTGCCGGCATGCGGCTTCGACGGGCCGCCCTGCATGGTGATGCGCTTGTGCCCGTTGAAGGAGACCTCGCGAGGGGAGCCGGCCTTCTCCCACAGGGCACGGTCGGCATCGGTCGCGGGCGTCACGCCCAGATCCCGCGTGGTGAAGTACTGCTCCTGGGCGCCCACCCAGGTCTCCGACTCGCCCCCGAGGGAGATCACGAATCCCTGCTCCGTCCGGAACAGGGTGCGCCACTGGTTGCTGACATTCCAGAACTCACCCGGCTCCACCGCCTCGCGTTCGGCGTTGGAGGCGGCCACCAGGAGGATGTCCCGCGCCGACAGCTCGGCCGTCGCCACCGTGGACGGCCGTGGCTGGACGGACTCGGGCACTCCAACCACCGTGACGGCGGTCACCGCGGCCGCGGCGGCCGCCAGGCCCAGGCTCCACACCAGCGGCTTCCTGCTCCTGCGCGGCACCTGCCTGGGCTGGGCGAAAGCATGGGCCAGCTCGGCATGCCTGGTGCGGGGGTCGACCGGCCGGTCGGCCAGGTGATCAGGGCGGGCGGCGCGCAGCTCTTCCATCGGGTTCACGACAGCTCCTCCACGAGGTCGTTCCTGGACAGCGCGGGCGAGTCGAGTGCGGCCTGCAGGCGCTTCCTGGCGCGGTGCAGCCTCACCCTGAAAGCGGGGACCGAGCAGCCGAGCACCTTGGCGCAATCCCTCGGACTCAGGCCCTGCCAGGCGACGAGGATGAGGATCTCCCGCTCGTCCTGGGTGAGCCTGGCCATGGCCTTGAGGACGCCAAGACGCTCGGCCACGTGGTCGGCCACGTCACCGGTGATCCACTCCTGCAGCTCGCGCCGGAGGCCCTCACGCCTGGCCTCCGCCCTGATGGAGTCGCGCAGCACGTTGCGCGCCACCCCCAGCAGCCATGGCAGCGCGTGCTGCGGCACCTGGTCGAACCTGCGCCAGGCGATGGCGAACGTCTCGCTCACCACCTCGTCGGCCACCTGCCGGCCGGCGCGACTGACCACGTAGGCCCAGACGCGCTGGCGGCATTCGTCGTACATGGTGGTGAACCGCTCACGGTCGCTCGTCACCGCCCCAACCCCTCACTGTCCCGGACTGTGTTGACAGGAGGAAGTGGTCCGGGACGCGCGGAAATTACACGCTGGGTCGCGTGGATTCCGGATCGAGCGTCATCTCCTCCAGGTGGCGCATGCCTTCGCGCACGTCGAGCTTGCCCGCCCGGTGCGGACGGCGGCTCTGCCACGGCCTGGGACCGTCGAGCGGGCGATACTCCACGCCCAGGGCGTCGAGCACGCCCAGGTGCTTCTCGAGGCGCTCGGTGAACTGCGGGCCCGCCGAGCCGTACCAGCCGACCTCGGCCACCGCGCAGGCGCGCGGCCAGGCCCGGTAGTCGAGCACACGCGCGTCGGGCGTGCGCTCGCTCCACAGCTGCGCCTGCAGGCCGACGGCGCCCTCGAACGGGGAGAAGTCGGCCACGTCGGCGACGGTGATGGAGTCGCCGATCGACATCGGCTCCTCGGGGGCGGCCGACTCGGCGTAGTCGAAGTAGAGCGGGAAGACCGGGCAGGCGATCACGTCGTGGCCCGCCGCGGCCGCGCGCTCGCCGACGGGCACGCCGCGCCAGGGCATGACCAGCGTGTCCTCGCGCAGGCCGCCGCCGACGAACGCCTCGTCCCACACGACCGTACGGCTGCCGCGCTCGGCCAGCTCGTCGGCCAGCCTGCGAAGGAACCACGCCTGCATCTCCACAGCCGACGACAGCCCGAGCGACTCCCAGTAGGAGACGATCTCGGGGGAGGCCGACCAGTGGTCCAGCACGACCTCGTCGCCGCCGATGTGGAAGTACGGCGTCTCGCCGAGCGCTTCGAGCAGCTCGTCGAAGATCGTGACGAGGAACTCGACGGTCTTGGGCAGCGGCGACAGGATGGCGGGGGAGATGCCCCACTTCTGCAGCACCTCGTAGGACTCCCCGGTGGCGCCGAACTCGGGGTAGGCCGACAGGATCGCCGTGGCGTGGCCGGGCACGTCGATCTCGGGCATGATCACGACGGAGCGCGAGCGGGCGTAGGCCGCGATTTCCGCCAGGTCCTCGAGGGTGTAGTAGCCGCCGTGCGGGATGTCGTCGTAGGTCTCGGGCACCTCGCGCCACCAGCTCGTGATCGTCCGGCTCCGGTGCGAACCGACCTCGTGCAGGCGCGGGTAGGCCTTCGACTCCACGCGCCAGCCCTGGTCGTCGACGAGGTGTAGGTGCAGCCGGTTCAGCTTGTGCGTCGCCATCAGGTCGATGAAACGCAGCACCTCGCGCTTGGGCTGGAAGTGACGCGCCACATCGAGGTGCAGGCCGCGCCAGCCGTACGTGGGGCTGTCCTCGATCCGCACGCCCGGCACGGTCCACTCCTGCGCCGTGGAGAACCGGTAGGAGCTCGGCGGCAGCAACTGGTGCAGGGTCTGGGCGGCGTAGAAGGCGCCCGCACGGTCACCGGCGGTGATCTCAACGCCGCGCGAGCCGACCGTCAGCCGGTAGGCCTCGGCGCCGAGGCCCGGGTCATGTCTGACGTCGATGTCTCCGGAGTCGCCGGGGCGCAGGTCCAGGAAACCCAGCGCGGTGCGGACGGCGTCGGTGAAGTCACCGGAGACGATCGCGCCAACGGACAACTCGTAGGAGCCCGAGAGCTCGCTGAGGACATGAGGGCGAGGAATCATGCTCCAGATGATGTCACTTCAGGTAGTTCTGTAGTCCATTGGCCAGTGCTAGGGCGATTTTCTGCCGGAAGGCCGGATCGCGGAACTTGGCGGCCTCGGCGGCGTTTCGCATGTTCCCGCACTCGATGAAGATCTTCGGCACGGTCGAGAGGTTGAGCCCGCCCAGATCGCTGCGGTAGTCCATCGCCTTGCTGCCGATGTAGGTCGAGTAGGCCAGGCCGGTGCCCTTGTGGAAGGCGTCGCGCACCGAGGTGCCGAGCTTCTTGGACTCGCCCACGACCGGGTCGACCGGGCCGCCGATCTTCTCCGGCATGATCACGTGGAAGCCGTGGTTGCCGGCGCTGGAACCGTCGGCGTGCACGGAGACGGCGGCGTCTGCCTTCGCCTTGTTGCCGATCGCCGCCCGCTCGGTGATGCACGGTCCCCAGCTGGTGTTGTCGCTTCTGGTCAGCTTGACCGAGGCGCCGCGCTGCTTGAGGATCTTGGCGAGCCGGTTCGAGACGTCCCAGGTGAAGTCGGCCTCGGGGTAACCGGTGGCGTCAGCCGTACCGGTCGTGTCACAGGCCTTCTTCTTGGTGAGGACGTCGACCTGGCGGTTGATCTTCGACGTGTGCTTGTAGTTGCCGCCGTTGTGGCCGGGGTCGATGACCACCGTCCTGCCCTGGAGCGGCCGCTTGGAGGTGTTCGCCTTGGTGACGGGCGCGGCCTGGACCGGGGCGGGCAGGGCCTCCCTGCTGGTGCCGCCGGTGGCGACACCGCAGGCCGAGACGGCGGTCAGCCCGCACAGGGCCAGCAGGAGTGCACGCATGCGCTCCAAAGTACGTCACTCACCAGACGTGTTCGCCCACTTCTTGTCTTTGCAGCAGGGCGGCCAGCTCACGAGCCTCCTCCGCGTCGAGTCCGAGCACCACGCGAGGACGGCCCCACGGGTGGTCGAGGGAGTGGGCGACGTAGCTGGCCACCGACTCGGCTCCGACGTCGCCGCCCCTGCCCTTGCCCGCACGCCAGTGCGCCCAGGCCCGCTCGAGTTCCGCGGCGGCGCGCTGGGCGCAGGACACCAGTTCCGGATCACGCATGACTATCTCCCCCTGAGATTGACGAGAGGAGTCAATCGCCGATGGGGAGAGGCGCTACGGGGGTTGACCCAACCTTAGGCAGGACCGGTTGACCTCCTGACGATGAGATCAGGCGGAACTTGCCGTAGCCGGGCAACCTTGCCCGGGTCGGAGATGCGGTCGCTGAGCATCGCGGCCGCCCACCGGCCCATCGTGCGGCGGGGCTGGTCGACGCTGGTCAGCGAGATCTGGCTGACGGAGGCGAGGTGGGAGTTGTCGTAGCCGACGACCGACAGGTCCTCGGGCACGCGCAGGCCCAGCTCGCCGGCGGCCGCGAGCACCCCGAGCGCGACCATGTCGCTGGCCGCGAAGATCGCCGTCGGCCTGGGGTCGCGGGTCAGCAGCGCGAGCGCGGCCCTGCGGCCGCCCTCCTCGGTGCAGTCGCTGTGCTCGACCATGATGTACGGCGCGAGCGAATGGCGGCGCATGGCCATGAGGTAACCCTCGCAGCGGGACGCACGGTTGCCCTCGATGTGCGCGATCCGCTTGTGGCCCAGCTCCACCAGGTGGTCGATGGCCAGACGTGCGCCGTGCTGGTCGTCGTCGACGACGATGTCGACGCCGGCGAGCTCGATGTCGCGCTCGCCGACCACGACGGTCGGGGTGTACGAGGTGGCCTCGATGAGGGTCTCGCTGGTGGGCGCGATGCCCAGCAGGATCAGCCCGTCGACCCGCAGTTCGAGGAAGGCCTCGACGGCCTCGTCCTCGAAGGCGGGATCCCACTGGCTGTTCCCGATCAGCATGCGCAGACCGTCGCCGTGCAGGCTCTCCTGTAATCCGTCGAGGAACTCGGCGTAGAAGGGGTTGTGCAGATCGGCGACCAGCGCGCCGACCAGATGGGTTCTGCCTTCGACCAGGCTGCGCGCCACAGCGTTGGGCCGATAGCCCAGCTCGCGCGCCGCCTGGAGCACAGCCTGCCGGCGGTGCTCGCTCACGTGCGGGGAACCGCGCAGCACGAGCGAGACCAGCGACTTGGAGACGCCCGCACGTTCTGCGACGTTCCTGATCGTGGGCCTGGTGATAGTGGAGTTGACCGGCGGTCCTGACATGTGTCTCCCCCGCGATGCGTGGATGGGCACCTGTCTCAGAAAACGATCGAGTTCGCCGTCGGGTACGGCTTGCATTGCCCGCAATTGCGAAATCACTATTGGGCACCACGTCGGATAGTGTTCAGGGGTGACACCCGGGAAGACCGCTCGCCCCGCTCGAGCTCCGCGGCGCAGGCTCAGTGTCGACCGTCGCCGCGAAGAACTCATGGCCGCAGCCCTGGAGCTCTTCAGCAAACACGACGCGGAAGAGGTCTCCATCGACGACGTGGCCTCGGCCGCGGGAGCCTCCCGGGCGCTCGTCTACCACTACTTCGGCGGCAAGCAGGAGCTCTACGTCGCGGCGCTGCGGAGCGCCGCCGAGCAACTGGAGGCGCGGCTGCGGCCCACGGAGGGCGGCAAGCCGATCGACGAGCTGGCCGGCGGCCTGCGCCGTTACTTCGACTTCGTCGAGGAGCACGCGGCGGGATTCGCCGCGCTGCTGCGCGGCGGCCCTGCCAACCGCGCGGGCGAGGTCGGCGAGATCGTCGACGGCGTACGGCAGCGGCTGTTCCGGCTCATCATGAAGCAGATGCGGGTCGAGGAACCCAGCCCGGTGCTGCGCACGACCCTGCGCTCGTGGATCGCCTCCGTGGAGACGGCCGGGCTCGACTGGCTCGAGCATCAGGACATCGAACGCGCCACGCTCGAGAAGATGCTCGTCGATCACATGGTCGCGCTGCTCAGCGTGGCCGCGCAGTACGACAACGGTGTGGGCGAGCTGTTGGGGCAGCTGGCCTGATCGCAGAGGAGAAGGATGGCGCCGGGCGGGCGGCGCCAACTCCCCACTGAAATCGTCCCCCCGTCACGCTGGCGGACCCGGCCGGGTAGCCGGCCCGCCTCGACCCCCCTAGGTCTGTGACGATGGGTTACTACTCAGAGCGCTGCTGCGGAATCCCCGCGAGCAGCGCACGGACCTCGGTCTCCCGGTAACGCCGGTGACCGCCGAGGGTGCGAATCGACGTCAACTTGCCCGCCTTGGCCCACCGCGTAACGGTCTTGGGGTCGACCCTGAACATGGTCGCGACCTCGGCGGGCGTAAGCAGTGGCTCGGCCTCGGGTGTACGAGCTGACATTTGTGCGGCCTCTCCTCCGTGTGGACCGGCTCTGTGCGATCCCCTTTTCGCGTGTCACGGATGTCCCGTATGGCCCAGTGCGTGCGGCTTTTCTGAGCCATATGCGGCATCACCCGAAGTGACCATACCGCCACGCAGAGCGATTGGCGAGTCCTTCTTTGACCCGACTGTCGCTCACGTGGCGATGTCACGCTCGGTGATTCTAGCGACACGTTTCGTGGTATCGCAGTGAAAACGGCAAACTACTCAGTTCGCAGAAGGCAGCAGCCGTACCGCTTGACCTACTCATGCAGGTCAGAGCGTCGCTATGGGGTTCAGTTGGCAGATTCCAGAAGTTGGGTCGACTTCCAGCGGAGTGTCACGCGCTGATGCATCGCGAAGGCAAGTTCTTCCTGACCGCTGTCCAAACCGTTGAGAGCGGCCGCGATCTCGGCCACGGAATGGTCGGCTTTGAGAGCTTCGTCGTCCATCAGGTGGACCAACCCACCGTAGTCGAGCTCGACCAGAGAGTGAGGGTGGAATTCCTCCAGCCAGCGGGCCACGTCCTCGACCTCCAGGCTGGTGCCCACCTCGCCCACGTGCTTGCGCAGCACCTGCAGGGCGCGTGCCGTACGGCGCCTGGCCTGGGCCATCGAGGTGACGTAGATCAGGTTGCGGCCCGTGGTCGTGGTCACGTCGGTGCCCCTGGTGCCCAGGACGAGCCAGCGCTCCTTGCCGTCGAACGGTACGAACCAGGCCAGCGGGATGTGCCAGGCGGTGGTCCTGATGCAGGTCCGGAGGCCGGCGGAACCCGCGTTGCGCTTGAAACGGTCGAAGTCGTCGGCGGTCTGCTCGGCGATGGCCTTGGGCACGAAGTGGTTCATCAGCTTCACAGGAGTGCTCCCACGCAGCCGTGAGAACGCCAGCCACGAGCGCAACTGCGTCTGCCAGGGGCAGACGTACAGGCGGTCCTCAACGCGTCTCAGATAGGCGTTACGGCTCTCCTGGCCCGGGGCGGGATGCGGGGGGCGGGCCAGCAGTCGCAGGACCGACTCGCCGTGCTCCGCCTCAAGCGCATTGGCCCGCTTGGGGCGGGTCTTGGACTCGGCGTAGTCGGCCCAGACCTTCTGCTCTTCCGGAGGGAAGGCGGTCACGGGCTCGTACACGCGGAGATACGCGGCATAGGGCAGCACGAGAGGCATCGTGTCACGACTTCTCCTAGGCTTGAAGGGATCTCTGCCGCGACGGGGCGGCGGACCTGGACCGGGAGTCACTACAGTGACCGAAGTCTTCGGGCATGAGCAGGTCGTGTTCTGCGCCGATCGGCAGAGCGGGCTGCGCGCCATCATCGCCATCCACAACACCGCCCTCGGGCCTGGCCTGGGTGGCACGAGGTTCTATCCGTACGAGAGCGAGCAGGCGGCCCTGGCCGACGTGCTCAACCTCTCCCGAGGCATGGCCTACAAGAACGCCCTGGCCGGGCTCGACCTCGGCGGAGGCAAGGCCGTCATCATCGGCGACCCCGCCACGGACAAGTCGGAGGCCCTGCTGCGGGCCTACGGCCGCTTCGTCGAGTCGCTCAACGGCCGCTACTTCACCGCCTGCGACGTCGGCACCTACAGCGAGGACATGGACATCGTCGCCAGGGAGTCGCGATTCGTGACCGGGCGCACCATCGCCAACGGCGGCGCGGGCGACTCCTCCATCCTGACGTCGTTCGGCGTCTTCCAGGGCATGCGGGCCTCCGCCCAGCACATCCACGGCAGGTCCACCCTCCACGGCCTGCGGGTCGGCGTCGAGGGCGTCGGCAAGGTGGGCCACCGCCTGGTCGACCTGCTCATCGAGGACGGAGCCTCCGTCGTCGTCTGCGACGTCTCCGAGCGGGCCGTCGACCAGGTACGGCAGCGCCACCCGCAGGTCGAGGTCGTCGCCTCCCTGGCCGAACTGGTCGCCGAGGAGATCGACGTCTTCGCGCCCTGCGCCCTGGGCGGCTCCCTCGACGACACCACGGTCGCCACGCTGCGCGCCCGCATCGTCTGCGGCGCCGCCAACAACCAACTCGCCCATCCCGGCGTGGAGAAGCAGCTGGAGGAGCGCGGCATCCTCTACGCTCCCGACTACGTGGTCAACTCGGGTGGCGTGATCCAGGTGGCCGACGAGATCCGGGGGTTCAACATGGAGCGGGCACGCGCCAAGGCGGGCCAGATCTATGACACGACCCTGAAGATCTTCGCGATCGCCGCGGAGGAGGGCGTCCCGCCCGCGGTAGCAGCCGATAGGCTGGCAGAGCGCCGAATGTCGGAAGTTGGACGACTTAAGGGCATTTGGTTGGGCCACTGACGGCCCGCGCTCATACGACGTACCGAGCTGGGCACAAAACAGGTACGGTAATAGGCGAACGAGAGGCTGACGCCGCCAAGTCAGGCGTCAGTGTTGCGGTGCGTTAGCGACGAGGGGTCGGGGACGACCCCACACGAGGGGGTCGAGCCAATGGGGCGCGGCCGGGCAAAGGCCAAGCAGGTCAAGGTTGCCCGCCAGCTGAAGTACAACAGCGGCGGCACGGATCTAGACCGACTTCGCGACGAACTCGGGGTCAATGACTCCAACGCCAACGATGACGCCGACGAGTACACCGACGAGCTGGCGGACCGGTACGCCGACTACGCCGACGACTACGGCGACGACGACGAGGACGACCGTCCCTCAGGGCGCCGGTAAGCGCGTATAGAACACACCCGGTGTGAGCTGTCACACCGGGTGTGTCGTGCACCCACGGTCCCTCGGCAGGGGCGCTCTGCCCCCACCCGTGACGCGCTTCCTGGGTCACCCGCCTGGAGCCCACCCGGGTCAGCGGTCCTCGCGCTCCGCGCTCGGGCGTCCTGGCCCGGGCCCGGGTAGCCCATCGTGGGACTCGTCCCGGGCGCTAGGCGGTGAGGGCGATGCCGTTGGGCGGTTGTGGCGGGCACTGGTGCAGGGTTCGGGGGCGTCCGCTTCGGTTCGGGCGGCTGCGAGGGGTTCGGAGACGGTTCTGGTCGTGGCCGCAGCCACCCCCATGCGGCCCGAACTCCAGCCATGACCGCTCAAGCGATCCAGCACCACCACTCTTGCCTCAACCATGGCCCCCCGTCAGGAGTGCCACGACACCCCCCGGGATAGGTCTCCCCGCATGGCCGTAGACGGCGAGACGGGAGCGGCACGATGACATCCACCCAGTGGCCACGCCTGCGGGTAGACGACTGGACCGCCACGCGCGACACCCTCCACATGTGGCTGCAGATCGTCGGCAAGGTCCGCATGGCCCACACCCCCATGGTGAACCACTGGTGGAACACCACCCTGTACGTGAGCCCCCGAGGTCTGACCACCTCGGCCGTGCCGTACTCGGAGGGGGTCTTCGACCTGGAATTCGACTTCGTCGCCCACGAGCTGCGGCTGCGCACCAGCACCGGCGGAAGTGCCGACGTCGCCCTGGAGCCCCGGTCGGTCGCGGACTTCTACGGCGAGCTCATGTCGACCCTGGCCGAGCTGGGTGTCCCGACGTCGATCAGGGCGGTGCCGAACGAGGTCGAGCCCGCGATCCCCTTCGCGGAGGACCGGCAACACCACTCCTACGATCCCGCCGCCGCCCATGCCTTCTGGCAGCAGCTCATTCACGCCGATCGTGTGCTGGGCGCGTACCGGGCCGGTTTCGTCGGCAAGTCGAGCCCGGTGCACTTCTTCTGGGGCGCCATGGATCTGGCGTGCACGCGGTTCTCGGGGCGGGAGGCGCCGCCGCATCCCGGTGGGGTTCCCAACTGTGCCGACTGGGTGATGGTCGAGAGTTACTGCCAGGAGCTGGCCAGTTGCGGGTTCTGGCCCGGGGGCGGGCAGGAGGGGGCGTTCTACGCCTACGCCTATCCGGCGCCCGGCGGGTATCAGGAGCAGCCGGTGCTGCCGGAGGGGGCGTTCTACAGCGCCGAGCTGGGGGAGTTCCTGCTGCCTTACGAGATGGTCGCGGTGGCTGAGGATCCCGATCGCATGGTCGCGGAGTTCCTCGGCTCGACCTATGAGGCGGCCGCGCGGCTGGCCGGGTGGGATCGGGGCGCGCTGGAGAACGGACCCGGCGCGGCGGGCTGACGGGGGTCCGTCGCCCAGGGCGCCGGCAACCGCGCCCTGGCTGTCCGTCCCCTGCCTCGCGGCAATCTGTCCGAGCTCTGTCGCCCCCCGGCCGGCCCTTCTCGTTGTGTCCGACCCTGAGGACATCGCAACCGAGGAGGACGCATGGAGGGTTCGTGCCGTGGCCGCCCGAGGTCGCCGACGCGATGGTGCCGCCCGACGGCCGGACCGGGTCCCGGGCGGGCGGCCTGGTCGGCGATCGTGTGCCCGCGACCCGTCTTCCCCTCGACGGCCCTTCTCGGCCATCAAGCCGATCCTCACCGGAAGAGTTGGTGCACATGCACGGCAGGGCCGAGCTGGATGTGACGTCAGAGGAGCGCAAGGCTGAGGTCAGGCGGCTCGACCCGCTGGGGCTGGACGACGATCTCCGATTACTGTCGAAGATGAACGAGGCGGGGGACATCTCCTCGCTGGTGCGTGTTTTCGCGAGGTCGCTGCCCTCGGCGGAGGCCGTCGCCGGGTTCTCGCCGGCCGAGTGTCTTGCCGCCATGCGCGATCTGGGCATGTACATCGGCAGTCTGAAGCGTCACGGGTTGTCGCCGTTCGAGATCGTGCCGCGCGCGGCCGGGGTGTGCGAGTCGCTGGGGCGGCGTACGGGGATGATCCCGCGTGACACGGTCTACCACTACACGTGCTGGAACCCGGTCGGTGAGCGGGAACGGCTGTACACGGGGCATGCGATGGAGCGTTGTCTCGTCGACGCGGTGCGCACCTGCATCCCTGATCTGGCCAGGGCGGTCGACCTGGGTCACGCGTTGCGCGGGGACGACCCGTGCGGCGCCGCCTACGCGGGCAGGGTTCTGTCGCTGGCCTCGTACGTCTCGTCGGCCGACCGCGCGATGGGTGACGTCGCGGCGGAGGTGGCGCCGGAGTTCTTCGCCCTCGTGCTGAGGCCGTACTTCGAGGACGTGCACATCTCGGGCCGGAGGTACATGGGTCCGGCGGCGGCGCACGTGCCGCTGTTCCTGATCGACACGCTGCTGTGGTCGTCGGACCGGTGTGCTCCGCAGTACGGGCAGTTCTGCGACGAGGCGGCCGCGCACACGCTGCCGCACTGGCGGCAGTGGTTCTCGGAGTGGTCGCGGGTGCCGTCGGTGACCTCGCGCGTCGCCCGGGCTCTGGGCGGTTCCTGCGCGCCGGCCGACATGGAGCACGTCTACGCGAGCGCCCAGGGGTTGCGGCAGGCGCTCCGCTCGCTCACGCGGTTCCGCGGCAAGCACCTGGTGATGGCGCGGCGGGCCTACCACGAGGAGGTCCGGCTGTACGAGCTCGGCAGCGGCGGGGGAAGCGTCGGGCTGCTGGCGGAGATCCTCACTCTCACCAGGCAGAACGCCGCGATGGTCGGCGCGCTGGGTCCGCGCTGAGACGGGAAGGGGGGTGCTGCCATGAGGGTCACGATCGCCGGGGCGGGGATCGCCGGGCTGGCCGCCGCGATCAGCCTGCACGAGGCGGGGTTCGGCGACGTCACCGTCTTCGAGGCCGACTCCGGTCCGGATTCGATGGGGTTCGGGCTCAACATCCTGCCCAACGCCGTCAGGGAGCTGGCCGAGCTCGGGTTGCAGGCGGAGGTGGAACGGCAGGCGGTCCGCACGCGGGAGCTGGCGATGTACAACCCGCACGGGCAGCTGGTGTGGCGGGAGGACCGGGGGCGCCTGGCGGGGTACGACTGGCCGCAGATCTCGATCGCCCGCTGCCGGCTCGTGGAGGTGCTGGCCGCCGAGGTGCGCCGCCGTTGGGGGGAGGGCGCGATCGTGTACGACGCGCGGCTCGCCGGCCTCGGTCAGGAGGGTGGCGGCGTCCGCGCCACTCTGGCCGACCGGTACGGCGGGCGCAGGATCGTGGAGTCCGATGTCCTCGTGGGCGCGGACGGCATCCGTTCCGCCGTGCGCAGCGCCTTCTACCCTTCTGAAGGCCCTCCGCCCTCCAACGGCGTGACCATGTACAGGGGCACCGCCTGGGGAGAGCGGTTCCTCACCGGCGCCACCATGGCCGTGCTCGGCGACGACCGCCGCAGGCTCGTGCTCTATCCGATCGACAGGGACGGCGACCGGTTCCTGATCAACTGGGTCGCCGCCTTCCCGCAGGAGGGCGACGCGGAGGAGCCGTACGAGACCGTCCTGCGTCATCTGGGCACGTGGTCCCCGCCGGAGGTCGACCTGGCCGGGCTGCTCGGCGCGACGCACCACATCCGGCACTACCCGATGATCGACCGCGATCCGATTCCCCGGTGGACGTTCGGCGCCGCGACCCTCGTCGGCGACGCCGCGCACGCGATGTATCCCGCCGGTTCCAACGGCGCCACCCAGGCGATCATCGACGCTCGTGTCCTGGCCTGCCGTCTCGCCACCACCGCGGACGCGCGCGAGGCGCTCCAGGCCTACGAGGCGGAGCGCCGTCCCCAGATGACGGACCTGCAGAGGTCCAACCGCGCCATGGGCCCGGAACGGGTGATCACCCTGGCCCACCAGCGGGCACCGCACGGCTTCCGCGACGTCACCGAGGTCTTCTCCCCGCAGGAGCTGGCGCAGATCTCCGACACCTACGCCGTCACGGGGAAGTTCGACCGGGAGTGGGTCAACACCCGACCGTCCCTGACCGTCAGCCGCCCCCAGCAGAGGGAGAACACCGTGACCGTGAAGTCCGAGGCCGTCAAGGAGACCGGCTTCATCACGGCCGTCATCCGCGCCACGGAGCACGGAAGGCCCGACGCGTACCTGTCGGACCCTTACGCCGAGCTGCTGGCCACCCCGCGCTCGCGCATGATGGCGGAGGCGGCGCTGGCCAGGGGCGGCACCACCGGTTCGGTGATCGTGCGTGCCAGGTTCGGCGACGTGGCGCTCGGCCAGGCCGTCGCCGCAGGTGTCACCCAGGTGGTCTGCCTGGCGGCCGGCGGCGACACCCGGGCGTGGCGGCTCGGCCTGCCCTCCGAGGCGCGCTTCTTCGAGGTCGACCTGCCCGGCCAGCTGGAGGCCAAGGAGGAACTGCTGGCACCGGTCGCCGACCGGCTCACCTGCGCCCGCGTCCCCTTGGGCGAGGACCTGCGCGATGAGGCGTGGAAGGATCGCCTGGTGGAAGCGGGTTTCGACCCGGAGTCGCCGACGGTGTGGATCATCGAGGGGCTCCTGCCGTACCTGCGGCTCGACCACTTCACCCGCCTCATCGAGAACGTCAGGAAGCTGTCGGGCGCCGGGTCGGTCCTGCTGATCGACGCCCCGCACGCCGAGTTCTTCCGCGACCCGGCGAACGAGAGCTTCCTGACGTTCATGAACTCCCGCGGCTCGGCCTTCCAGCTCGGCTTCGACGACTTCGGCGACTTCCTGGGCCGCCACGGATGGAAGGCGGAGGCGTACACGCTGGCCGAGCTCGCCGCGGGAGCGTGCGCCTGGGTGCCCGCGCCGCCCGCGCGGCTCTGCCCGCCGCACGACCACCACTGGGTCGCCAGGGCCCGCCTGGCGTGACCGGTCACGCCACGAGCTGGTGCGCCTTGCGCTCACCGGCCGCGGCGGCGCGCCGGCCGCTGACGATGGCCCGTACGGCAAGCGCCACCGTCACCAGCGCCACCGCGCCGGAGGCCGCGAGCGTGGCCGTGTCGGGGTGGGCGAACGACTGGCCGCGTCCGGCCTGCCAGGTCACGACGGCCACCAGCCCCCAGTAGCCGAGCGCCACGGCCCCGACGAGCCTGGCGCGCACCTTCTCGTCGCGCAGCCACACGTGCCTGGCCGCCAGGACGCCGAGCAGCGCGGTGACCAGCAGCAGCACCTGGATGCCGTGGAGCGCGAAGAAGTGGGGCACGCGGAAGTCGCCGCCGGTCATGCTCCAGCCGGTGAGCGGCATGCCGTTGCCGTCGGGGTCGCCGATGCCGTGGCCCTGGTACATCCGCACGGCGACGCCGTTGGCGTCGGTGACGGCGCGGGGGTTGATCTCCGCGACCATCCAGAAGAGCGGCACGACCATCCCGAAGGTGGCCATGAGCAAGCCCGTGCGCAACGCTCTGTTGAGGGCGGCGTCGCCGGTGCGCTGGAGGAGGACGACGCCCGCGAGGACGAGTTGCGCGATGAGGATGATCATCACGCCGTAGGTCAGGATCGGCACCAGCGCCAGCGTGATCGGGTCGTCCTGGTTGGCGTTGAAGTGACTGAACGTGCCGCGTGCCGCCTGGGCGGTGATCGCGCCGACCTCGACGATCGCGGTCACGGCGAACACCGTGCCGAACCACCGCCCGATCCGGCGGCCCTTGCGCAGCTTGGTCAGCATCCAGGCGAGCGTGCCGGTGTAGAGGGCGAAGGCGAATCCGAACTTCGCGGGCTTGACCCATACGGACTCGCCGAGCAGCGTGCGCTCGTCGACCACGATGCCGACGACAGAAGCCAGGACCAGGGTTGTCATCAGGGTCGCGCAGACCAGTAGCGGTCGGTTCATCTCGGCTCCCAAATCGGTTTCTCGATGACGAAAAGCTAACTTGCTTTCAGTTATTCGTCAATCAAAAATCTGCATATCAAAGGCTATTTGCAATGAGAATGGCGATGAACGCAAGAGTCGGTTTGCAATGATTGGTGGCGAACGCAATACTGGCCACCCGGAGCGCGAGGAGGACGTATCGATGCCAGGCGGCAGGCTGACCCACCAGGACCGGCAGTTGATCGCCGAGGGTCTCGCGGAAGGACTCACCTACACCGAGATCGCCGCACGGCTGGGGCGTCCCATCTCCACCGTCACCCGCGAAGTGGGTCGCAACGGCGGCGCCGACGGCTATCGGGCCGACCTCGCGCAACGGGCCACCCAGGGCCGTGCCCGCCGCAGCAGGCCCACCGCCGGACGCGGATCGGACGGGGTCTCCGGGGCCGCCGCGCCGGGACGTGACCGGGAAGCCGTCCGGGAGCTGGAGGAGCAGTTCACCGAGGTGATGGTCGGGTCCGGGCTGCCGCGCATGACCGCGCGCGTGCTCACCAGCCTGTACCTCACCGACAGCGGCAGCATGACCGCCGCCGAGCTGGCCGGGCGCCTCGAGGTCAGCCCGGCGTCCATCTCCAAGGCCATCGGCGAGCTGGAGCAGCAGCGGCTGGTGAGGCGGGAGCGTGACCCCAGGCGGCGGCGCGACCGCTACATCATCGACGCGACCGCCTGGTTCGGCGCCTGGATGTCCAGCGCGCGGCAGAACGCCGTGCTGGCCGACTTCGCCGAGCGTGGAGCGGCCATCCTCGGTGCCACGACCCCTGCGGGCGCCCGCCTCCAGGACATGAGCGGCTTCTTCGACACGGTCGGCCGCGCCATGATCGAGGCGGCCGAGCGGTGGCGTGACGACTATCTCGCGAGCCGCCCGCCCGGGGAGTGAACGTCAGAGGTACATGCCGGGCGAGTGGGCCGTGCGCTCGCCGTCGAGCCCCTGGCCGTCGCGCACCGCGATGAGCTCGGCGAGCGTCGCAGGAGCCGTCACCGCGTCGTCGGGCATGCCGTTGGCCGCCAGCCAGCGCGCCGTCTCCTCGCCGCCCAGCGGCCCGACCTCGATCTGGGCCAGGCACCTGCCCGGCCGGGCGACGGCGGGGTGGAGGCGGGCCAGGTCCTCGTTGGTGGTGATCGCGACGATGACGTCGCGGCCGTGACCGAGCAGGCCGTCGGTGAGGTTGAGCAGGCGGGACAGGGCCTGTCCGCTGGCCGCCTTGGCCTCGCCCCTGATCAGCTCGTCGCAGTCTTCGAGGAGCAGCAGCCGCCAGCGGCCCTTGTTCTCGGCCTCCTCGCCGAGCGTGACCTCCATCAGGTACCCGGTGCGCAGGAACAGCTCGTCGGGGTCGAGCACGTTGTCGACCTGGCACCACGAGCGCCACTCCCGTGCCAGCGTGCGCAACGCGGTGGTCTTGCCGGTGCCGGGCGGGCCGTGCAGGAGGATCAGGCGGCCGCTGGAGGAGCCGGGCTGGTGGCTCATGAGCCGTGCGAAGGCTCCTGCGGCGGGGGCGGAGTAGTTGCCGCGGATCTCCTCCCACGACAGGGCGGTGATCGGGCGGACGGAGCGGTGGGCCCCGCTGTCGGTCGAGTGGTACCAGAATCCCATCGGCACCCGGTCGGGGCCGTGGTCGATCTCGGGGATCTCGCCGAGCACGTCCTGGACGACCTTGGCGGCGAGCTCCGGCGTGGCGGCGGTGACGGTGAGGCTGGCGTTGCCGTCGTTCTCGCGGATCGAGAGCGCGAGCCAGCCGTCGCCCGCGCTGAGCCGTACGAGCTTGTGGTCGTCGCGCGCGGTGCCGATCTCGACGCCGTCGGGCGGGTCGAGGTTGGCCTCGGGCGGCAGGTCGTCGAGCGAGCGCCGGACGGCGTGCGGCAGCCGCCCGGTGGTGACCGCGTCGGTCTGCAGGGCCGCGAGGGCTTCGTCCGGGTCGGTCGTGTAGCTCGTGCTGATGTTCAGCGACTTGCCGAGCTCATGCGGAGTTCCCATACGTCACCCATGGTAGCCGCATCGTTTCCGCTGGTGACATCGGTCAGGAAGGGCAGCAGGGCGGCCGCCACCTCGGCGGGGAACTCCGCCTGCGGGTAGTGGCCGGCGCCCTCGACGAGCGAGAGCCTGGCGCCCATGGTCGCGGCCTGGAGCTCGGCCACGGCGGTGGGGTCGGAGAAGTCGGGGTCGGCGGTGCCCATCATCACCAGGGCGGGGCAGGTCACGCGGTCGAGCCAGGCGGCGTCCATCGGGACGGCGCGCATGTAGAAGCGGGCCGCGTCACGCCGCTCGCGCAGCGCGGCGACCGACGCGGCGCGGTAGGCCCCGAAGTCGGCCGGCGGCGCCGACGGGTAGGCGGTCTTGAGGTAGGCGCCCCACACGCTGGGAACGTACGGCCCGACGCGGCCGATCACGGCGAGCAGCGCCCGCTTGACCGGCCCCTCGGGCAGGTTCGGCACGAAGCTCGCGATCGGCACCACGCCCGCGACCAGGCCGGGGTGCTCGGCGGCGGCGACCATGATGGTTCCGGCCGAGTAGGAGTTGCCGACCAGTACGGCGGGGCCGGCGTCGAGGTGCCGCAGCAGGGCGGGGATGTCGCCGCCCTGTGCCTCGAAGGAGTAGTCGTCCCAGGCGGCGCTCGACTCGCCGCAGCCGCGGATGTCCATGGTGACGACCCGGTAGCCCGCCTCGACGAGCAGGGGAGCGAGGAAGCGGTAGGAGCGGCGGCTGTCGAGCATGCCGGGGAGCAGGACCACCAGGGGCCCGCTGCCGTTGTCGTCGAACGCGATGGTGCCGCCGGGAACCTGCAGGAACTGGGTCATGTCCGCCTCCGTGGACGCTGTGAAGAGCACTGCTCCAATAATGGAAGCAGTGCTCTCACAAGTCAAGAGCGGCGCTCTCGTTTTAGTTCGTCGCTCTGATTCCCTTGATGATCCGGCCGAGACGCGAGGTCAGCGGCTCGCTGGCCATGACGGTGATGACGACGCCGGGGCGCTCGACCCAGCCGACGTAGCGTCCGTGCCCGAGCGCGCCGTCGCCCTCCTTGGTCAGCACCTTCCTGCCGCCCACGGTGGCCTTCTCGGCGGTCGCGAACGAGCCCTCGACGACGGGCAGGCCGGGCAGGTCCTTCAGGCTCTTGGCGGCGGGCCAGCACACGACACGCACCCACAACGACCGGTGCTTGCGGTCGACGTCGTCGCGATCGTCGCTCCAGGCGTAGCCGTACTCCCAGGCCTTCTTGCCGCTGTGGTGGGAGAAGTCGCCGTAGATGAAACCCTTGGGCAGGTAGGACACGCGCAGTCCAGGTACGGCGCCGCGGCCCCGGGCGGGTTCGCCCGACCGGGGTTTGGCGTCCTTGATGGCGGTGTCACACAGGCTGACCTGCTTCGCCGCCTGGGCCGGGGCGGCAGCCACCAGCGGCAGGGCGAGGCAGGCCAGGAGGGGGAGTGTGATCTTCTTCATGCCTCGTTAGAGGCGGCAGAGCCGGAATTGGTTTTAGCGGTAGACCGCATTTCCCGATCCGGCGACGATCTCGCCCAGCACCCACGCGGGCAGCCCGCGCTCCGAGAGCAGGCGCAACGCCGGGTCGACCGCCTCGGCCGGGACGATCGCGGCCATGCCGACGCCCAGGTTGAAGGTGCGGTCCATCGACTCCTGCCCGATCTCGCCGTGCCCGGCGAGCACGTCGAAGATCGCCGGAGGGGTCCACGAACCGCGGTCGAGCACCGCGTCGAGCGTGGACGGCAGCGAGCGCGCCAGGTTGCCGCACAGGCCGCCGCCGGTGATGTGCGAGAAGGCGTGCACCTCGACGGCCCTGGCCAGCTCCAGGCAGTCGAGGGAGTAGATGCGGGTCGGCTCCAGGAGCTCCTCGCCGAGGGGCCGGGCGAGCTCGGGCAGCTCCGCGTCGAGCGACAGCCCGGCCTGCTTGATGACGTGCCGTACGAGCGAGTAGCCGTTGGAGTGCACCCCCGACGAGGCCATCGCCAGCACGACGTCGCCCTCGCGGACCCGCTCGGGACCGAGCATGCGCGAGGCCTCCACCACGCCGGTGCCGGCCCCCGCCAGGTCGTACTCGTCGGCGCCCATCGCGCCGGGGTGCTCGGCCGTCTCGCCGCCGACCAGCGCGGCTCCGGCCAGGCGGCAGCCCTCGGCCACGCCGCCGACGATCTCGGCGATCCGCTCGGGCACCACCTTGCCGCAGGCGATGTAGTCGGTCATGAACAACGGCTCGGCGCCGACCACGACGAGGTCGTCGAGGACCATGCCGACCAGGTCGATGCCGATCGTGTCGTGCTTGCCGTACTGCTGGGCCAGCATGACCTTGGTGCCCACGCCGTCGGTCGAGGTGGCCAGGATCGGCCGCTCGTAACGCAGCAGGAAGGAGGCGTCGAAGAGCCCGGCGAAGCCGCTGGCGTCGTCCACCACTTCGGGCCTGCGGGAGCGGGCGACCTTCGACTTCATCAGCTCGACGGCGCGCTCGCCCGCCGCGATGTCGACCCCGGCGGCTTCGTAGGTGTTCACTTCTGGGAACTCTCCAGCACGTACTTGCCGACGTTGTCGGCGTCGATCGGAATCGGGTACTTCCCGTCGAAGCAAGCCCGGCAGAGCTTGTCGGCCGGGAGCGTGGTGGCCTCGGTCAGGCCTTCGAGGGAGATGTAGCCGAGCGAGTCGGCGCCCAGCGAGGCACGGATCTCCTCGACGCTCAGCGACCCCGCGATCAGCTCCGCGCGGGTGGCGAAGTCGATGCCGTAGAAGCACGGCCACGCCACGGGCGGGGAGGAGATGCGCACGTGCACCTCGCGCGCTCCGGCCTCGCGCAGCATGCGCACCACGGCGCGCTGGGTGTTGCCGCGCACGATCGAGTCGTCGACGACGACGAGGCTCTTGCCCTCGACGACCTCGCGCAGCGGATTGAGCTTCAGGCGGATGCCGAGCTGGCGCAGCGTCTCCGACGGCTGGATGAACGTGCGTCCCACGTAGGAGTTCTTCACCAGGCCCTGGCCGTACGGGATGCCTGACTCCTGGGCGTAACCCACCGCGGCGGGCGTGCCCGACTCGGGGGTCGGGATGACCAGGTCGGCCTCGACCGGGTGTTCGCGGGCCAGGATGCGGCCGATCTCGACGCGGGTGACCTGCATGCCGCGACCGGCGATCGTGGTGTCGGGACGGGCCAGGTAGACGTACTCGAACAGGCAGCCCTTGGGCTCGGCCAGCGCGAAGCGGCGCGACCTGACGCCCCGCTCGTCGATGGTGAGCATCTCGCCCGGCTCGACCTCGCGCACGAAGACCGCTCCGACGATGTCGAGAGCCGCGGTCTCGCTCGCCACGACCCAGCCCGACTCCAGGCGGCCCAGCACCAGCGGGCGGATGCCCTGCGGGTCGCGGGCGGCGTAGAGGGTCTTCTCGTCCATGAAGACGAGGGAGTAGGCGCCCTTGACCTTCGGCAGCAGCTCCGCGGCTGAGTCCTCGATGGAGCGGCTGCGGTCCTGCGCCAGCAGGGTGGTCAGCACCTCGGTGTCGGTGGTGGCCCTGGTGACCCCCGGGGCCAGCCTCTCGGCCAGCTCCGGGGTGTTGATCAGGTTGCCGTTGTGGGCCAGCGCCAGGCCGCCCACCTCGGTGGAGCTCAGGGTCGGCTGGGCGTTCTCCCAGACGCTCGACCCGGTGGTGGAGTAGCGGCAGTGACCGACGGCCAGATGGCCGCGCAGGGTGCCCAGCACCGACTCGTCGAAGACCTGGGCCACCAGGCCCATGTCCTTGTAGACGAGGATGCGGCTGCCCTCGCTGACTGCGATGCCCGCGGACTCCTGTCCGCGGTGCTGCAACGCATACAGCCCGAAGTAGGTGAGTTTGGAGACTTCTTCGCCTGGGGCCCACACGCCGAACACGCCACAGGCGTCCTTGGGTGCGCGGTCGTGGGGGTCCAGGTCATGGCCAAGCCGGCCGTCGCCCTTCAGCACGTGCTTCAGTTTAGGTCGGTGCCCGAACTGCTCGCACACCTGGGTCAGACATGGATGCTTCTGCCAGCATTCGACCCGTCTCGAACGATTTCTCCGGTGAGGTTCCGGTTGGCCGCGGACCCCAGGAACACGGCCAGTGCGGCCACGTCGTCCGACGTCGACAACCGCCTGGTGGGAGTCCTGACGGCGACCGCGTCACGCTCCTCCTGCGGGATCGGGGTGCTGTCGGTGTTGGTCAGTCCCGCCGCGACCACGTTGACCAGCACGCCGTCGCCGCCCGCCTGCCAGGCGATCATGCGGGACAGGCCGTGCAGCGCCGCCTTCGCCGTGCCGTACGGCCCGCTGCCGGGCGTGCCCTCCTCGGCGATCCCCGACGAGACCAGGACTATCCGGCCGAACTTCGCCCTTCTCATCCCAGGAAGCACGGCCTGCGCCAGCACCACGTTGCCCAGCACGTTGGCGTGCAGCGAAGCCTGCCACTCCTCGATGGGCATCTCCTCGAAGGACTTGGTGAAACTGTCCATGCTGCCCCAGTGGACGGCATTGGCGATCAACGAGTCGAACGGGCCGTGGTCGGCGATCGCCGCACGGATGCCGTCGTGGTCGGCCAGGTCCAGCCGTACGGCTTTCGCGGTGCCGCCCGCCTTCTCGATCTCCTTCACGATCTGCTCGGCCCGCTCGGGACCCGAGTGAAAGGTCAGGGTGACGTCAGCGCCCGTGGTGGCGAAGGCCTTGGCGATGGCGGCGCCGATGCCGGACGAGCCGCCGGTGACGAGTACACGCATGTTCATGGCTCCTTGCTAGTTAGCCGACTAATTAGCCAGCTAACTGCAAGCTTCGCCATGATGCAAAGGGGTTTCGCCCTCAGCGGAAGGGCAGCTCCACAGGCTGTGGACGAGCCGCACCATCGTCTGCCGGTCCTCGGGCGCCAGCCGGGAGAGCAACTCCTGGTCGAGGCGCTGCCAGATCGCCTCGACGGGCCCCTGCAGGTCCTTGCCCGCCCGCGTCAGGTTGACGACGCTCGCCCGCGGCCTCCTCGGATCGGGCGACCGCTGCACGAAGCCCGCCTTCTCCAGGCGCTGCAACGTCTTGGTCACCGTCGGCGGCTCCACGCCGAGACGCGTGATCAGCTCGCTCTGGGACAGGCCGTCCTGGCGCCAGAGCTGGTTGAGCAGCATCTCCTGACCGACGTGCAACCCCAGCTCGGCCAGCTCGGCCGTGACCCGGTAGCGGTGCATCTTGGTGAGCTTGATCAGCGCGTAGGTCAGGGTCTCGTCGAGCATGCCTTCATCATGACTCAAGCATCGACCTGCGCTTACCGTGTCCGCGCCGGTGGGGGTGCGGGTTCGGGGGAGGCTGGGGTATCCGGTATGCCGACACGTCGGGGGACGTAGACGTGACCACTCCTGGTGATGCGAACCAGCCACCTCGCCCGCCGCGCGAGGAGCCGCCGTCTTCGGACGACTCGTGGTGGGAGCGGGAACCACCCGCCTCCGACCCCGAGACGGCACCGGGGGACGAGGCCAACCCGTTCAACCCCGAGGCTCGTGACGCCGAGGCTCGTGACCCCGAGGCTCGTGACGCCGAGGCTGGAGGGCCTGGCTCCGCGGAGCCAGGCGAGCCCGCCGCTTCGGGGGAGCCGAGCGCCTGGGGCGCCCAGGAGCCCACCGCGTCGAGGGAACCGGGCGCCTGGCGCGCGGAGGAGACGGGCCCGTCGAGTGACTCGGGCACGTGGCGTGCCCAGGAGTCGGCGGCGTCGAGCGAGCCCGGCGCCTGGCGCGCGGGGGAGTCCGCTCCGTCGAACGAGCCCGGTGCGTGGCGTGCGGACGAGCCCGCCGCATCCAGCGAGCCCGGTGCGTGGCGTGCGGACGAGCCCGCTACGTCCGGCGAGTCTGGGGCGTGGCGCGCCGAGGAGCCCGCCGCGCCGATCGAGCCGAGCACGTGGGGTGCCGGGGAGCCCGCCGCTCCGGGTGCCCAGGAGCCTGCTGCGGCCGCCGAGGACCACCAGGTCCGCGAGCCGGTGGAGGAGACTCCGGGCGAGCGCACCGCCGAGTTCGAGACACCCTCCTGGTCGCCGTCCAGCGAGCAGGCCGCCTCGGAGTCCGCCTGGGAGACGCCGAGCCGGCGCTCCTGGGAGACACCTGAGCAGCCCGCCGCGTCCGAGCCCGCGTGGCCCTCGCGCGAGCCGACGGCCTGGGGGCAGGAGCCCGCTGCTCCCACGACGCCGCACCAGGCCGCCGATCCGCGCCACCAGGAGCCCGCCCACCAGGCACCCGAGCAGCAGGCCTACCAGGTGCCCGGGGCCACGCCGACCTACCCGGGCTGGGGCGAGGAGCCCGCCCAGCAGACCCCTGCGGCCCAGACGCCCTCCAGGTACGACCCGCCCACCGCCCCCCAGGACCCGGCACCCGCAGCGCAGCCGGTCTCGCCGTACGAGGGCGGTCCGAGGGAGTACGGCCAGGCGACTCCGGGCGCCGCGCCGTACGGCGGGGTCAGCGGCCAGCAGGGCGACAGCCCATACACGACCGGAGCGGGAGCGGGAGCGGGTGCCGCGGCGGCCGCAGCGGCCGGGGGCGCGGCCGCGGGCGCCATGTCCCAGGGCGGCCGGCAAACGGGCGAGCCCCAGACGCCGAGCAGCCCCCAGGCACCGGGCGGCTTCCAGACATCGGGCGGCTCCCAGACATCGGGCAGCCCCCAGACACAGGGTGGCTCCCAAGCGCCGAGCGGCTCCCAGATGCCGGGCGGTTCCCAGGTGCCAGGTGGCTCCCAGGCGCCGGGTGGCCCGTACGCCCAGCCTCAGGCTCCCGCCGCCCACCAGGCGCAGCCCGGCGCCGCGGCCCCGGGCTACCCGCCCCAGGGCGGCGCCCCGCACACCCAGCCAGGCGGTGGCGGCTACACCCCTCCGCCCTCGCCTCCCGGCCAGTACCCCGGCTCGCCGTACCAGGGCGGCGGCAAGCCCCAGGACTGGCAGCCCCAGAAACCGGGCGCCGGCCTGGCCGTGGCGTCGCTGATCCTCGGCGTGGCGAGCATCTTCCTGCTCGTCGTCTGCGGCCTGGGCACCCTGACCGCCATCGTCGGCCTGGTGTTGGGCATCGTCGCCGTGGCCAAGGGCGTGAAGCCCGCGATGGCCTGGGCGGGCATCGCCCTGAGCCTGCTCGCCCTGATCCTGGCCGTGGTGGGGTTCGTGTGGTTCATGAACACCTTCGGCCCCTGCTTCGAGCTGATGCCCGATCAGGTGCAGCGGTGCATGGAGCTGCAGTGGAACGGGGGCAGCTACTAGAGCGGCAGGTAAGCGGACAGGTCGGCACGGGCGCCACTCGCGGAGATGGCGCCCGTCGCCATTGCCGCCTCCCAGCTGAGCCGTCCGACCGCCAGCGACACCCAGGTGCGGGCGTCCATCTCGACGACGTTGGGCGGGGTGCCGCGCGTGTGCCGGGGGCCCTCGATGGCCTGGACGGCGGCGTAGGGAGGCACCCGCACCTCGACCGTGCGTCCGGGCGCGTCGGCCGCCAGCCTGTCGAGCAGGTGCCGTACGGCATGGCGGGCCGCGTCACGCTCGGGCGTGACCCCGCGGTCGTAGGCGGTCAGCACGGCGGTGACGAGGGCGTCGGCCACGGCGGACGCGGGCCCGTCGAAGGGCGGCAGGTCGAGGGCGACGAGTTGCCCGTCGAGCGCGACGCGGGTCTTTTCTGGGTCGAGACGGCGTGGTGGCACCGTTCCATTGTCCTCCCAGGAAGGGTTCATTGGACGGGGCCCTGCTGTTCACCGCAGGTTTCGAAGGGAGTCGTAGCGTCCGGGCGCAACTACCGCGCAATCCTGGAGGACCCGTGACCAAGTTCTTGCCCCTGATCTCACACAAGGGCGGCAGGAGCGCGCTGACGTGCCAGTTCCGCTGTGGCAACGCCTGTGCGCATCCGGTGGCGAACGCCAGTGACAATCCCTACTTCGGTGACATCGCCACCCAGGCCCTGTCGCGCCGCGGCATGTTGCGCGCGAGCGCGCTGGGCGCCGTGGTCGTCGGTACCGGTGTCGCGGGGGCCGTCCCCGCCATGGCCGACCCCGAGCCGGCGCAGTCGCAGGGCTGGGGCAGGGGCGGGCGCCTGACCTTCACGCCGGTCCCTCCGAACAAGGACGACGTGCTGAGCGTCCCGTCGGGCTACCTGAGCGCCGCGGTGGTCCGCTGGGGCGACCCGGTGCTGCCGGACGCCCCCGCCTTCGACTTCGACAACCAGACCGCCGAGGCGCAGGCCAGGCAGTTCGGCTACAACTGCGACTTCGTGACGGTCTTCCCGATGGGTCACAGCCGGGCGCTGATGTGGGTCAACCACGAGTACAGCGACGAGAACCTGATGTTCCGCGGTTACACGGGCGGGGCGGCGGCGACCGAGGAGCAGATCAGGATCGGCCTGGCCGCGCACGGCGGCTCGGTGGTGGAGATCGAGCGGGCCGGTCGGACGGGGCAGTGGAAGCTGGTCACCAAGGGCCGCCGCCGCTACAACCGCCGGATCACCGCGCAGACGCCGATGCGCTTCTCCGGCCCCGCGGCCGGGAGCGACCTGCTGAAGACGGCGGCCGACCCCGAGGGCCGCACCCCGGTCGGCATGCTCAACAACTGCGCCGGCGGCACCACGCCGTGGGGCACGGTGCTGACCGCCGAGGAGAACTTCAACCAGTACTTCGTGCTGGGCAGCGCCACGGACCCGAACGCCAAGCGCTACAGCCTGCCCACGGGCACCGCCGGCCGCCGCTTCGACCGGGTCGAGGAGCGTTTCGACCTGTCGAAGCACCCGAACGAGGCCAACCGCTTCGGCTGGATCGTGGAGATCGACCCGTTCGACCCCGACAGCACGCCGATCAAGCGCACCGCGCTGGGCCGCTTCGCCCACGAGGCCGCCACGACCACGATCGCGAAGGACGGCCGGCTGGTCGCCTACATGGGCGACGACACGCGCTTCGAGTACATCTACAAGTTCGTCTCCAAGAACCGCTACATCCCGGGCCACGACCGCCACAACCGCACCCTCCTCGACGAGGGCACGCTGTACGTGGCGGTGTTCACCGGCGACGGCGCCGAGGACGGCCTGCACGACGGCACGGGCGAGTGGAAGAAGCTGGTCAGCGGCGACGTCAGTGACGTGGAGGGGATGACCGCCGAGGAGGTCCTGGTGTTCACGCGCGTGGCCGCCGACAAGAAGGGCGCCACGAGGATGGACCGGCCCGAGGACATCGAGCGCAACCCGGTCACCGGCGGTGTGTTCGTCGCCCTGACCAACAACAGCAACCGCACGGCCGCGGAGGTCGACGAGGCCAACCCGCGCCCGTCGAACAAGCACGGTCACGTGCTGGAGATCATGGAGCACCGCAACGACGCCGCGGCGACGACGTTCACCTGGTCGCTGCCGCTGATCTGCGGTGACCCGAACGACCCGACGACCTACTTCGCCGGGTTCGACAAGACGAAGGTGTCGCCGATCTCGTGCCCGGACAACGTGGCCTTCGACGGTGACGGCAATCTGTGGATCTCGACGGACGGCAACCAGCTCGGCAGCAACGACGGCCTGTTCGTGATGCCGGTCCAGGGCCGCGAGCGTGGTTATCTGCGGCAGTTCCTGACCGTGCCGCTGGGCGCGGAGACCTGCGGTCCGCTCATCAGCCAGGACCAGCGCAGCGTCTTCGTCGCGGTGCAGCACCCGGGCGAGCTCGCGGGCGCCAACCCTGACGCTCCCGCCAGCCACTGGCCCGACGGCGGTTCCTCGCAGCCTCGCCCGTCGGTCGCGGTGGTGTGGCACTCGCAGGGCAAGAAGATCGGAGCTTGACCTCAAGAGAGATTGAGGTTCTACCGTCACTCCCATGAGCATGGAAGTGACCGCGTGGAACCAGCTGTACCGGATGAACGAGCGGCAGGAGCGCAAGGCCCTGTCCAGGGCAACGCTCCGCCGCATCGCCGCCTTCGCCCGGCCGCACCGCTCGCGCCTGGCCGCCTTCCTGGTGCTGAGCGTGGTCATGGCGGCCCTGGCTGTGGTGTCGCCTGTGCTGGCCGGGCGGGTGGTGAACACGATCACGGCGGGCGGCCCCGCCTCCACGGTGGTGGCGCTCGCCCTGCTGATCGCGGGCCTGGCCGTCGCCGAGGCGGGTCTGGGCCTGCTGACCAGGTGGATGTCGGCCTCGATCGGCGAGGGCCTGATTCTCGGCCTGCGCACGACGGTCTTCGACCACGTGCAGCGCATGCCGGTCGCCTTCTTCACCCGTACCAGGACGGGCGCCCTGGTGAGCAGGCTCAACAACGACGTGATCGGCGCCCAGCGGGCCTTCACCGACGTGCTCTCCAGCGTGCTGGGCAATCTGGTGACCCTGGCGCTCACCCTGGGGGTGATGATCTCCCTGTCGTGGCAGATCACCGTGCTCGCCCTGGTCCTGCTGCCGATCTTCGTCCTGCCCGCCCGGCGCATGGGCGTGCGGATCGCGCGGCTGCGCCGGGAGGCCGCCGACCACAACGCGGCCATGGGCAACCAGATGGTCGAGCGGTTCTCCGCGCCGGGCGCGACGCTGGTCAAGCTGTACGGCAGGCCGTCGGCGGAGTCGGCGGAGTTCGCCTCCAGGGCGAGCAGGGTCCGCGACATCGGCGTGCGTACGGCGCTCAACCAGACGGTGTTCGTCACCGCGCTCACCCTGGTCTCGGCGCTGGCCCTGGCGCTGGTCTACGGCCTGGGCGGCTTCTACGCCCTCAGCGGCCGGCTCGACGCGGGCGCCGTGGTCTCGCTGGCCCTGCTGCTCACCCGCCTGTACGCGCCGCTGACCGCGCTGGCCAGCGCCCGCGTCGACGTCATGAGCGCCCTGGTCAGCTTCGAGCGGGTCTTCGAGGTGCTCGACCTCAAGCCGCTGATCACCGACCCCGCCAAGCCGCGCGAGGCTCCCGTGGGCGCGGTGAGCGTGGAGTTCGACCATGTCAGCTTCGGCTACCCCGCGGCCGACAAGGTCTCCCTGGCCTCGCTGGAGGAGGTCGCGGTGCTTGACGGCCGCGGCGGCGTCGAGGTGCTGCACGATCTGTCGTTCACGGTCGAGCCCGGCCAGCTGGTCGCGCTCGTCGGCTCGTCGGGGGCGGGCAAGTCGACCGTCGCCCAGCTCATCCCGCGGCTGTACGACGTGGACTCGGGTGCCGTACGGCTCGGCGGAGTGGACGTGCGCGAGCTGTCGTCGGACTCGCTGCGGCAGCTCCTCGGCATGGTCACCCAGGACGGTCACCTCTTCCACGACACCATCCGCGCCAACCTGCTCTTCTCCCGTCCCGAGGCCACGGAGGCCGAGTTGTGGGACTCCCTGCGCCGCGCCCAGCTCGCCCCGCTCATCGAGTCGCTGCCCGACGGCCTCGACACGATGGTGGGCGAGCGCGGTTACCGGTTGTCGGGTGGCGAGCGCCAGCGCCTGACCATCGCCAGGCTGCTGCTGGCGGGACCGAGCGTGGTGATCCTGGACGAGGCGACCGCCGCCCTCGACTCCACCAACGAGGCGGCGGTGCAGGCCGCGCTGACCGAGGCCCTTGAGGGCAGGACCGCGGTGGTGATCGCTCACCGCCTGTCGACGATCCGGGCAGCCGACCAGATCCTGGTGGTGGAGGAGGGCAGGATCGTCGAGCGCGGCAGGCACGCCGAGCTGCTGGCCGCGGACGGGCGCTACGCGGAGCTGTACCGCACTCAGTTCGCGGAGGAGGAGACGAGCGTCGCGGCGTGAGGCGGCTCCTCCACGACACGCTGCCTCCTGAGCGACCACAGCGCGACAGGCACGCCGACGGCGACGATGAGCGCCGCGATGACGAGGGTGAACTGGTAGGCCTCCAGGAAGTCGGGCAGCGCGGGGGAGGCCTGCCTCCCGGTGAGGATCGCGCCCAGCACGGTGATGCCGAGCAGGCCGAACACCTCGCGGGAGACGTTCAGGACACCTGAGGCCACGCCCGCGGTGCCGTCGGGGAGCGCTCCGAGGATCATCGTGGTGAGCGGCACCAGCAGGCCCGCGCCCAGGCCGTACAGCAGGAACCAGGGCAGGACGTCGAGGTAGCCGGCGTCGGCGCCGAGCACGGACAGGCCGAAGACGCCGCCCGCCATGAGCGCGATGCCGAGCGCGACCGTGGGGCCGTTGCCCAGGATGCCGGTCACCCGGGTGGCGAGCATGGAGACGACCGCCATGAGGATGGCCATGGGGATGAACGAGGCGCCCGCCTCGGTGGGCGACATGCCCAGGACGTTCTGCAGCCACAGGGCGCTGAAGAAGTAGATGCCGAAGACGCCGAACGACCACAGGCCCATGGTGGCGCTGCCGCCGCTGAAGACGCGGGAGCGGAAGAGCGAGAGGTCGATCATGGGCTCGGCCGAGCGGCTCTCGATGACGACGAAGGCGAGCGCGGACAGGATCGTCAGGCCGAAGGCGGACAGGATGGCGGGTGAGGTCCAGCCCATGGCCGCGCCCTCGATGAGCGCGAACGTGAGCGCCACCAGGGCGACGGTGGAGGCGGCGACGCCGGGCAGGTCCAGGCTGCGCCGTACGGTCCTGGCGTCGGCGGGTACGGCCCACAGGCCCAGCGCGAAGGCGGCGACGCCGATGGGCACGTTGAGGGTGAAGACCCACTGCCAGCCCAGGTTCTCGCTGATGAAGCCGCCGGTGACCGGGCCGAAGGCCATGGACAGGCCGCCGACCGCGGTCCAGATGCCGACCGCGCTGCCGCGTTCGCGCGGGTCCTGGAAGATCGTGGAGATCAGGGTCAGGGTGGGCGGCGTCATGAGTGCCGCGCCGAGGCCCTGGACGGCGCGCATGGCGATGAGCAGGGCGCCGTCGGTCGAGAAGCTGGCGCCGAGCGAGGCGATCGTGAAGATCGCGGTGCCGATGAGGAAGACGCGGCGCTGGCCGTACAGGTCGGCGAGTCTGCCGCCGGCGAGCATGAGACCGGCGAAGACCAGGACGTAACCGCTGACGATCCATTCCAGCCCGGAGATCGTCAGGCCGAGTTCCCTGGCGATCGTCGGGAGCGCGACGTTGACCACGTTGTTGTTCAGGTATGTGGCGAAGGTGCCGAGTGTCACCGCGCCGAGTGCCCACCACTTCATGTCAAAGCTCTCCTATACGCTGTACTTGTACGTCGTACAGTTGAACTTGTACGGCGTATAGTTGTCAACCGTGATGGGAAAACTGACGGCAGAGGCGATCGTCGAGCGGGCTCTGGAGATCGGCGACGCCGAAGGGCTCGACGCGGTGACCATCAGGCGGCTGGCCACCGACCTGGGCGTCACCCCGATGGCGCTGTACTGGCACTTCAAGAACAAGGAACAGCTGATCACCGGCATGGCCGACCATCTGATCGTCGGCTTCACCCCCACGGCCGACGGCCGGCCGTGGAACGAGCAGCTGAGCGACCTGCTGCGCGGGCTGATCCGCGTGCTCAGGCGCTACCCCTGCGCCAAGGACGTGCTCGGGCAGGTCGACCACGCCTCGCTGCCCAGCTTCCTGCGGGTCTGGGACCAGGCCGTCGGGCTGGCCAGGCAGGGCGGCTTCGACCCCGACGAGAGCTGCCTGATCAGCAAGTACCTGCTGCAGAGCGCCATCGCCATCGCCGGAGGCGTCCACCACAAGGACACCGACGAGCGCCTGCGCGAGAAGCGCATCGCGATGCAGTCGTTGTCGCCCGAGGAGTACCCCTACCTGGTCGAGATGGCCAGGCCGCTGTCCGAGGGTGTCCCCGCCGAGCTCTACGACGGCTTCGGCGTGGACCTGATCATCGCCGGAATCGTCGCCATGGCAGGATCTCGGGCATGACGTTCCAGGTGGTCTGCGAGATCGAGCCTCCCACGACGCCGGACCTGAAGAAGGTCCGCCACCAGATCGGCACGCTGAGCTCGATCGCCTCGTCGTTCCTCATCCCCGACAACCACATCGGCCGCGCGACCGTCTCCAGCGTCGCGGTGGCCCACGAGGTCGAGATGATGGGCGGGCGCAGCATCGCCTGCCTCAACTCCCGCGACCGCAACCTGCTCGGCTTCCAGCGTGACCTGCTCACCGCCGCGGCCTACGGCGTCGACCAGTTCCTGTTCGTCTACGGCGACAAGCCGACGAGCGGCAACCGCACTAGCGATCTGACCGTGCGCTCCATGATCGAGGAGGCCAGGGCCTTCGACCCCGCGTTCAGGGTCGGCGCGGCGGCGGGGCTCAAGCCGCTTCCCGCCTTCAAGCGCGCCGCCGACTTCCTGTTCGTCCAGGCCTCCTTCTCCCTCGACGCGCTGCTGCGCTGGCGTTCCGAGAACCCCGTCGACGTCCCGGTCTACGCCGGGGTGCTGGTGCTGGCCAGCCACAACCACGCCCGCCGCCTGGCCGCGGCGATCCCCGACATCGACATTCCCGACTCGCTCGTCGAGGCCCTGGCCACCGACCGCATGGCGGGTGTGGAGGCCGCCTGCGAGCTGGTGACGTCGATCCAGGAGTCGGGGGCCTTCGCGGGCGTGCACCTCATCCCGGTGAGCCGCTACCGCGATGTGGAGTCCAGACTTTCCCGATCACTACGCGCCTGACCTGCGCGAAAAGCCGATCGAAACGCGCCGTCGTTACGATCGCCGCATGCTTGAGATCCGCTTCCTCGGCCCGTTCGAGGTCCTGCTCGACGGCGAGCCCGTCCAGGTCTCGGGACGGCGCCGGATCGAGCTGCTGGCCAGACTGGCCGTCGGCGCGGGCCAGGTGGTCTCCACCGAGCGCCTGCTGGCCGACGTGTGGACCGACGGTGCGGCCGCCACGGCGGCCAAGCAGCTCCACATCGTCGTCTCCAAGCTCCGCGAGTCGCTGGGCGACCTGATCGTGACCCAGCGCCCCGGCTACGTCCTCGACCTCCCGGCCGAGCATGTCGACGCGCACTGCTTCTCGTCTCTCGTACGGCGGGCGCGGTCGGCCAGGAACGAGGGCGACATCGCCCAGGCGGCGGCGCTGCTGCGGCAGGCACTGAGACTGTGGCGCGGAGCCGCGCTGGAGGGCCGGTCCGCCCCGTGGGCGAGAATCGAGGCCGCCCAGCTGGAGGAGGCCAGGGCCGTCGCGGTCGAGGAGTACGCCGACGACCTGCTGGCCCTGGAGGAGCACGCGGAGGCGGCGGCGGAGCTCACCTCGCACATCGCGGCCCACCCGCTGCGCGAGCGCCCGCGCGCCCAGCTCATGCTCGCCCTCACGCTGATGGGCCGCACCGCCGAGGCCCTGGAGGTCTACACCGACGTACGGCAGGCGCTGGTCTCCCAGCTCGGCGTGGAGCCGGGCGCCGAGCTGAAGCGACTGCAGCGGGCGGTGCTCAACGAGGAGGTGCGCCCGCAGAGCCCGCCCCCGTCCCAGCCCGCCCCGCGTTTCCCCGCACAGTTGCCCGCCGACACCAGTGCGTTCACCGCCAGACGCGAGGAACTGGAGTGGCTGCGCGGCCTGCTGGTGCCGCAGGCGGGCCCCAACGTGGCGGCGATCAACGGCCAGGGCGGCATCGGCAAGTCGGCGCTGGCGATCCGGGCGGCCCACTCCGTGGCGGGACGCTTCACCGACGGCCTGCTCTACCTCAACCTGCACGGTTCCACGCCGGGCCTGGAGCCCGTGCAGCCCGCGGAGGCGCTGGGCCGCCTGCTGCGCTCCATGGGCAAGGACGACGCCTCCTCGCCCGACGAGGCGGCGGCGTTGTTCCGCTCCGTCACGGCCGACCGCCGGCTGCTGCTCGTGCTCGACAACGCCAGGGACGTCCACCAGGTCCGCCCGCTGCTCCCGGCGGGCGGCGGCTGCGCCGTCCTGGTGACCAGCAGGAAGCCGCTGACGACGCTCGACGGCGCGCGGCACCTGCACCTCGCGGGGCTGACCGACGAGGAGGCGACCGGGCTGCTGGCCAGGGTCGCCGGTCCTGAACGGGCGGTGTCGGAACCCGAGGAGCTCGCCAGGGTCGCCAGGCTCTGCGGCGGGCTGCCCCTGGCGGTGCGGATCAGCGCCGCCCGCCTGGCCGCCCGCCCCGACTGGCGGGTCGCGGACCTGGCCGAGCGGCTCGCCGACGCCCGGCGGAGGCTGGACGCCCTCGACTACGCCGACCTGGCCGTGCGGGCCAGCATCGCGGTCAGCCACCACCATCTGAGCGCCGAGCCGTCGGGCGCGGACGCGGCGCAGTTGTTGCCGCTGCTCGGCCTGGTGGACCTGCCCGAGCTCCCGCTCTCGGCCGTGGCCGCGCTGGCCGGCTGGTCGGAGGGGCGCACCGAGGCCGCGCTCGACCGGCTGGCGGACGCCCGGCTCGCGTCGTCGAGCAGGCGGAGCTACCAGGTCCACGACCTCACCCGCCTGTACGCCCGCGAGCAGGCGGCCGAGCTGCCCGAGGAGGTCACCGGCGTGGCCTTCCGCCGGGTCGTGCACCACTACATGGCCACGTTGACGCGTGCCTCGATCCTCATCGACCCGACCACCGCCGAGGTGCTGGCCGACTATCCCGCGGACCGGACCGGGCTGCCCCTGCCCGACGCCCGTGAGGCCGCCCTGTGGACTCAGGCGGAGCGGGAGAACGTGCGGGCCCTGGCCCGGCAGGTGAACCTCGCGGGCGATCCGCACACCGCGGCGGCGCTCGCGCTCACCATCAACCGGCCCTTCACCTCGCTGGCCTGGCGCGACGACCTCATCGAGATCATCGAGCAGGCCCTGGAGGTCGTCGGCTTCGACGACGACCCGCTCGCGCTCGCCCGGCTGCACAACGTGCTCGGCGTCACCTACCGCGAGCGCAGGAGACCGGAGGAGGCGCTGCACCAGCACCTGGCCGCCCGCGACTGCCTCAAGCGCGCCGGGCTGCCGGAGAGCGCCGTCCCCGTGCGGGCGGGACTCGTGGGGTGCTACCGCCAGCTCGACCGGCTCGACGAGGCCCTGACCACCCTGGAAGAGGCGCTGGAGGAAGCCAGAGCGCAGGGCGTGGCCGAGCCGGAGGCCCGCTATCTGGCCATCCGCGGCATGATCTACTTCGATCTCGGGCGCTACACCGACGCCATCGTCGCGCTGGAGGAGAGCGTGGAGCGCTGGGCCGCGGTCGACTCGCCCTACGGCGCCGCCATCGCCGTCATGAACCTCGCCGACGCCCACTACGAACTTGAGCAGTACGGCAAGGCCTGCGAGGTCTACCGCCACGGCCACGACCTCGCTCACCGCGCCGGGCTGCGGCAGGGCGAGATCGCGGCGTTGTGGGGTCTGGGCCGCTCCTCGCTCAAGCTGGGCGAGCGGGAGGCCGGCATGGAGTACGTCCGCCAGTCGGTGCTGCTCATGCGGGAGCTCGACCTGATCGGCGCCGAGGAGGCGGAACGGCGCCTTTCCACTCTGGACGAGGAGCAGGACGTGCCCGACGCCTTCATGGGGCGCTGACTCACTCCCAGAGGGTGGCGTTGGAGTCGTCGAGCCGTCCCGGCTGCTCGCCGATCACGCAGAACAGCAGCCCGGCCGGGTCGCGCATGATCCACCAGAGGCCGCCCACGTCCTGCACGCGTGTGGCGCCGAGCTTCTCCAGCCGGGTCACCTCGGCCTCTACGTTGTCGGTGTGGAAGTCGAGGTGCACCTTGGCCGGGCCCTCGCCCAGGTGCTGGACGAGAACGCCGAGGCCGTGCACCCTGACGCCGTGGTACTCGGGATGCTGCTCGAAGTGCTGGAACTCCTTGCCGACCGCGCTCTGCCAGAACGCCAGTTCGTCGTCGTGGGTCTCGGAGGGCGCGTCGATCACGATCTTGTCGAGCTTGCTGTAGTGGGCCATACGGGAGATCCTGGCCTGCGCCGGGGCCCCCTGGCCAGTGCCGCGGAGAGCGCGCCGAGCAGCGACACGCAGAAGAGCACCGCGTAGGTGAGCCGGAAACCGTCCATGAGCTGCCCGACCGCGACCGGTGAGAGCTGGGCGAGCGTGGCGGCGTAGACCTGGTCTCGTACGGCGGGCGGCACCGAGGAGGTCAGCAGCGTCAGCGAGAGCCCGACGCTCAGCACCAGCCCGACATTCATGATCATGAGCCGCAGCCCGTTGACGACGCCGAGGCTGTCGGCGGGCAGGGCGCTCATCATCTGCGTCGTGTTCCCCGTCAGGAACGTTCCGCTGCCGCATCCGGCCACGAACAGCCCGACCGCGAGCACCCAGTACGGCGTCGCGGGATCGATGTTGGCCATCAGCAGCCCGAGCCCGGCGGAGCTGAACACCGCGCCCCCGACGGTGACCGCGTACGGCGACACCCGCAGCAGCCCGGCGATGGGCGAGGCCACGGCCATCCCGACGGCCAGCGGCAGCACGCTCACCCCCGCGGTCAGCGCGTCGACGCCGCGCGCGACCTGGAAGTACAGCGCGGCCAGAAGCAACAGCGCGGAACGCGAGACGGCGTTGCAGAAGGAGGCGAAGTTGCCCAGCACCAGCAGCCGCCCGGCGAACAGGCGGGTGTCGAAGACCGGGTGGGAGGCACGGCGCTCGACCAGCCAGATCAGGGGCACCAGCACCACGAACACGATGGCTCCGCCGTACGTGATCAGGACGGAGCCCGTTTCCGACAGGGCGAGCAGCAGGGCGGAGAGCGCGGCGAAGATCAGGGCGTTGCCGAGGCCGTCGATCGGCTGCTTCGGCCCGCGCGGGACCTTGCGCAGGATCAGCGCGCCGAGCGTCACCGACGCGATGCCCGGGACGACGTTGATCCAGAAGATCCACTGCCAGCCCGCCGTGTCGGCGATGAAGCCGCCCAGGGTGGGCCCGGTGAGCTGGGCGACGGACAGGGTGCCGATGTAGACGCCCATGCCGCGGCTGAGCTTCTCGGGCGGGAAGGCATGGGTGATGATGACCGCGCCGTTGGCCAGGATCATCGCCGCCGCGGCCGCCTGGAGCATGCGCATCGCGATGAGGAACCAGACGTTGGGGGAGAAGCCGGCCAGCAGGGAGGCGATCGTGAACAGGGCGAAGCCCGCCAGGTAGGTCTCGCGTCGTCCCCACAGGTCGGCCACGCGGCCGAAGAAGACCATGCTGGCTGTCATGACCAGCAGGTACGACAGCAGGATCCAGCTCGACTCCAGCGGTCCGGCCTTGAAGTGGCGGACCACGGCCGGCAGGGCGACGTTGAGCGTGCTGCCGGCTACCCCGATGAGGACGAGGCCAATGCTGGCAACCGCACAGACTCGCCAGGCATACCGGATATCGGGGGTCATATTTCTAGAATAACGTTCTATCTGGCTCGCTTCCTCAGCCCCTCCAGGTCATGGATGACCACGCGCCTCCTGCCGGTCTCGATCAGGCCCCGGTCGCGCAGCGCCCGCAGCGACTTGCTCACCGCCTCGCGCGAGGCCCCCGTCCATCCGGCCAGCTCGTCCTGCGACAGCGGCAGCGCCACGCGCACCCCGCCGTTGGTCTTCTCGCCGTAGCGCTCGGCCAGCTCGATCAGCCGGGTCGCCACCCGTCCCGTCGTGTCGAACGCGCCGTACTCGATGCGCTTGCGGTCGGAGTCGCGCAACCGCCCCACGACGAACTGCATGAGCAGGACGGCCACGCGGCCGTGGGTCTGCAGGAAGGCGATGAAGTCGCGCACCACGAATCCCTCGACGGGCTCCAGCGTGGTGACCGTGGCCGAACGCGGCGAGCCGTCGATCGCGCCCATCTCTCCCAGCAGGCTGCCGGGCCCGCGGACGGCGAGCACGACCTCGGTACCGCTCGTGGTGTGCGAGGAGACCTTGACCCGGCCCTTGGTGAGCACGAGCACCCAGTCGGTGGTGTCGCCCTCCGTCATGATCGTCACCCCGCGCTCCCAGCGGCGGGGCCTTCCCGCCGCCCGCAGCTCGGTGATCTCCTCGGCGGTCAGCGTCGACATGAACTCGCCGGGCTCGGTACTCATAGCGCGGCCAGTACGTATGCGGGAACCATTTCCGTCTTCCCCTTCAGGTTGAGTTCGCCCAGCGGCGTGACGTGCGCGCCCTCGCCGACGAGATCGAGCGTGGTCTGCCCGATCACCACCGTTCCCGGCTCGGCCAGCGTCTGCAGGCGGGCGGCGACGTTCACGCAGTCGCCCATGGCGTTGAATCCGCGCAGCTCCGGGCTGCCGATGTTGCCGACCAGGGCCATGCCGGTGTTCACGCCGACGCGGAAGGTCGGCCACTCGACGTCCTGGACCCACGCGACCTCCTCGGAGATGCGCGCCGCCGCCTCCTGCATCTCCAGCGCCGCCTGGCAGGCCGCCCGCGCGTGGTTGTCGAGGGTCGCGGGCGCGTTGAACAGCGCCAGCATCGCATCGCCCACGAACTGCACGATCGTGCCCTGGTTGGCCAGGATGCACGGGACAGCGGCGGTGTGGTAGCGGTTGAGCATCTCCACGATCTCGCCGGGCGAGACCCGCTCGGAGAACGTCGTGAAGCCCTTCAGATCGGCGAAGAGCGCGGTCAGCTGCTTGAGCTCGCCGCCCAGCGCGGCCTGCGCGGGATCAGCCAGCAGCGCCGCCGCCACGTCCGGCGACATGTACTGGCGGAACAACGTCTCCAGCTCCCCGTAGAGCCGGGCGTTCTCCAGCGTGATGGACAGCTGGCTGGCCAGGGTCGAGGCCAGCGCCTCGTCCTGGCTGGTGCGCCCCACGGGCAGCTCGATCGCCCCGGCCAGCATGCCCTTGACCGTCAGCGGATAGGCGACCCGGCCGTCCGACCTGCTCGGCTCGTTGCCCGGGAAGGTGTACTGCCGCGAGCCGACCGCCACCCGGCCATCGTTGACCAGGCCGATGCGCACGTCGCCGTAGGCCTGGCGCACCCGGTCGAGAGCCGTGGTGAGCATCTCGTGCTCGCCGATGCCGACCCTGGCCCTGGTGCCGATGTCGACCAGCGCGGCCAGCCGCTCCGACAGGTCGCGCTCCCTGGCCAGGGCCTGACCCGCCCGGTCGATCACCTCGGCCTGCTTCTCGGTCAGGCCGAACTTGGCCGCCGTACGCTCGGCCGCCATGCGCTCGCCCCGCCGTACGTGCTCGACCAGCTCCTCCAGGGCCTCCTCGTAGGCCGACTGGATGGCGGCGACGGTCCTGGGGAGCGCGACCGAGTCGAACAGGCCCGCGCTGGAACCCTCGCGGCGGAACTGCAGGTAGGCGCTGTAGGCGACCAGCACGAACGCCAGCGTCAGCAGGACGTGCCACTCCCACCACGACAGCCGCCAGTTGAGCTGCGGCATCCCCGCGACCATGGCCTCGGCCAGCAGGGCGTAGGCCGTGAGCAGGCTGACCAGCACCGCGGACGGGCGCCTGCGGTAGAGGCGGTACATCATGACGCCCGCCGCGCCGTACAGCAGCAGGCCGGGGATGGACAGCCACACCAGCCAGCTGACCGGCGAGGCGTTGGGCGGCTGGCTGAGCGGGGTGATGTCGGGGATCAGCGAGGCCAGGCCCCACAGCAGCAGGACGCCGACGAGGACGCCGCGGATCAGGTTCTGCACGTTCAGCACGGTCCGCGCGGCCTTCTCGCCCAGCGGCATCGCGGAACTGAACGCGAAGGCGCTGGCCACGGTGAGGCCGACCATCTGGCCGATGTCGAATCCCAGCGAGCCGGTGTCGAGGATCACCTGGGGAGTGGCCAGGCCGTGCAGGAAGAAGAAGCCGGCGCTGCTGGTGAAGACCATCGAGACCAGGAAGAGCCTGGCGTCGTCGCGGCGGCGCGACGCTTCGCTGATGATCAGGCCGAGCGCGGTGTTGAGCCCGGCGACCGTGACGATCACCATGAAGTGGCTGGAGTGGTGCTCCAGCCGGACGTTGTGGTCGGGGTTGGCGAGCAGCACCCATAAGCCGAGCAGAGGGAGGGCGATATGGAGAGCCCAGACCACCGCCCGGACCGGCTGGGTCGCGGGCGGCAGGTAGGGACCGGGAGTAGCCACGGCCTCGATTATCCCCGAGGGTGGCTCTGCGCCAATGTGAAGATTTACCCGAACAGAGCGGGCAGAGTGCTCTCGTGCGTCTGGCGCAACTCGGTCACCGGGATCTCCAGCACACCCTCGACGACAAGCGCGTCACCGCCGGTCGTGCCCAGGCCGTAGCAGGGCACCTCGTGGTCGCCGCAGAGCGCGGCCAGCTCCTCGAAGGCCTCCGGCCTGATCGCCACGAGCACCCGGGAGGCCGACTCGCTGAACAGGTCGACGAACGGGTCGCCGCCCAGCGTGACCGTGGCGCCGACGCCCTGCGCGAGGCAGGCCTCGGCCAGCGCGACGGCAAGGCCGCCGTCGGACAGGTCGTGCGAGCCCTCGACCAGCCCGCGGCGACCGGCCTCGACCAGCACCTCCGCCAGCTGCTTCTCGGCCTCCAGATCGGCCTCCGGCGGCAGCCCGCCCAGGTGGCCGTGGGCCACGTGCGCCCACTCGGAGCCGCCGAACTCCTCCTTCGTCTCGCCGAGCAGCAGGACCTTGAGGCCCTCGGCGACGAAACCGGAGCGGATGCGCTTGGAGACGTCGTCGATGACCCCGAGCACGCCCACCACCGGTGTGGGGTGGATGGCCTGGCTGCCGGTCTGGTTGTAGAAGGAGACGTTGCCGCCGGTCACGGGCACGCCCAGGGCGCGGCAGGCGTCGGCCAGGCCGCGGGTGGCCTCGGCGAACTGCCACATGACCTCCGGGTCCTCGGGGGAGCCGAAGTTGAGGCAGTTGGTGACCGCCAGCGGCTTGGCACCGGTCGTGGCGACGTTGCGGAAGGCCTCGGCCAGCGCGAGCTGGGCGCCGGTGTACGGGTCGAGCCTGGTGTAGCGGCCGTTGCCGTCGGTGGCCAGCGCGATGCCGCGCTTGGTCTCGACGGCGCCCTCCATGTGCTCGGAGATGCGCAGCACGCCCGCGTCGGCCGGCTGGGCCAGCACGGTGTTGGAGCGCACGTACCTGTCGTACTGGGAGGTCACCCACTCCTTGGAGGCCACGTTGGGCGATCCGAGGAGCTGCAGCAGCGCCTGCTTCAGGTCGGCGGGGCGCTCCAGCGAGTCGGGCGTGTCGGCGTTGAGCGCCTGCTGGCCCGCGGGCTCGTGGAAGGGCCGCTGGTAGACGGGGCCGTCGTCGGCGGCGGTGCCCGGCGGGATGTCGACGATGACCTCGCCGCGCCATGTCATCACGAGGCGGCCGGTGTCGGTCACCTCGCCGATCACCGTGGCGGGCACGTCCCACTTCTGGCAGATCGCCATGAAGGCCGGGATGTCGGACGGCCGGACCACGGCCATCATGCGCTCCTGCGACTCGCTCATGAGGATCTCCTCCGGGCGGAGGTTCGGATCGCGGAGCGGGACGAGGTCGAGGGTGACGTCCATGCCGCCGGTGCCCTTGGCGGCCAGCTCGGTCGTGGCGCAGGAGACGCCCGCCGCGCCCAGGTCCTGGATGCCCACGACCACGTCGGCCGCGTACAGCTCCAGGCAGCACTCGATGAGCAGCTTCTCCATGAACGGGTCGCCGACCTGGACGGCGGGGCGCTTGGCCTCGGAGCCGTCCTCGAAGGTCGCGCTCGCCAGGACGCTGGCGCCCCCGATGCCGTCGGGGCCGGTGGAGGCGCCGAAGAGCACCACCTTGTTGCCCGGGCCGGGCGCGGTGGCCAGCTTGATCTGGTCCTTGCGCAGCAGGCCCACGCAGAGCGCGTTGACCAGCGGGTTGCCGATGTAGCACGGGTCGAAGACGACCTCGCCGCCGATGTTGGGCAGGCCCAGGCAGTTGCCGTAGTGGGAGATGCCCTCGACCACGCCGGGCAGCACCCGGCGGGTGTCCTTGGCGTCGGCGGCGCCGAAGCGCAGGGCGTCCATGACGGCGATCGGGCGGGCGCCCATCGACATGATGTCGCGCACGATGCCGCCCACGCCGGTGGCCGCGCCCTGGTGGGGTTCGACGTAGCTCGGGTGGTTGTGCGACTCGATCTTGAACGTGGCGGCCCAGCCGTCGCCGATGTCGACGACGCCGGCGTTCTCGCCCATGCCGACCAGCAGCGCCTCGGAAGCGGGCGCCTTGGTGGCGAACTGCTTGAGATGCACCTTGGACGACTTGTAGGAGCAGTGCTCCGACCACATGACCGAGTAGATCGCCAGCTCCGAGGAGGTCGGGCGGCGGCCCAGGATGTCCTTGACCTTGTCGTACTCGTCGAGCTTCATGCCGAGCTCGGCGTACGGCATGGCCTCGTCGGGGGTCTCGCCCGCGCGCTTGACGTTGTCGGTGGTCATGCGTTCACCAGCTTCTTGAGGATGGAGGTGAAGAAGGCGCGGCCGTCGGTCGAGGGGGCTCCGACGAGCTCCTCGACGGCGTGCTCGGGGTGCGGCATGAGTCCGACGATCGTGCCGGTCTCGTTGGTGATGCCCGCGATGTCGTTGAGCGAGCCGTTGGGGTTGCCGCCGAGGTAGCGGAAGACGACCCGGCCGGTTGACTCCAGCTCGGCCAGCGTCTCGTCGGAGGCGACGTAGCGGCCCTCGCCGTGCTTGACCGGCAGGACGATGTCCTGGCCCTGCTCGAAGTCGCGGGTCCAGGCGGTGCGGTTGTTCACGACCCGGATGCCCTGGTCGCGGCAGACGTAGTGGAGCGACGCGTTGCGGGTCAGCGCGCCGGGCAGCAGGTGCGCCTCGCACAGGATCTGGAAGCCGTTGCAGGTGCCGAGCACGGGCAGCCCGGACCGGGCGGCGGGGATGAGCTCGTCCATCAGCGGCGCGAACCGCGAGATCGCTCCACAGCGCAGGTAGTCGCCGTAGGAGAACCCGCCGGGCAGGAAGACGGCGTCGACTCCCTTGAGATCATGGTCGGCGTGCCAGAGCGGCACGGGCTCGGCACCGGCCAGCCGTACGGCTCTCGCGGCGTCCTGGTCGTCGAGTGTTCCCGGGAAAGTGACCACGCCAACGCGGGCACCAGACATGACTTTCGTCCCCTCCAAGGCATGCGCCAGCGCGCCGTCTCTTCCGGCGGACGGCGTCTGCGGCAGGCCCTAGGGTATCCGCTCCTCAGACAGCGGCGAGCTGCCGGGTCTGAGCCTGGCGCTCATCGTCCCAGGCCAGCTGCTTGCACAGGCGCACGGTGGTGCCGCGGCCCGGCGTGATGCCGAAGGAGATCTCGTCGACGACCGAGCGCATGATGAGCAGGCCACGGCCGTTCTCGACCTCGGGGGGCGGGAAGTTGGCGGGGATGGTGGGAAGCCCGGTTCCGTGGTCGGCCACACGAACCTCGCAGCGGCCGAAGCCGATGGCGGCGCTGACCTCGTAGCGGTTGGCGGGGCCTCCGTGGCGGACCGCGTTGGAGCAGGCCTCGGAGACCGCGAGAAGCATCTCGGCGATGCATGTTTCGCTCACGTTGAGCGAACGCATGGCGTCGCCAAGCACTCGCCTGACCATCGGGATGCCTATCGCATCCCGAGGCAGTGCGAGCGAGAACTCAATGTCCACCGGTCTCCTCCGGGTGCCTGAATGTCACCTGAAGTAGGTTTCCCCGTGAAATCAGGGCTAACCGCAAAATCACGCGGTTGTTATTTAGTGTTGGCACGCCCGTGGGATTGTGGCATGGCAAAACCCGTCATTACCCCGTCACGGGGAATTCGGGTGTCAAATGTGCCGTACTACCCCTCGACGTGCACGGCGTAGTCCTCGATGACCGTGTTCGCCAGGAGCGTCTCGGCCATCTTTCGGACGTCCGCAAGTGCCGCCTCGTCGGCCGGGCCGTCGAGCTCGATCTCGAAGCGCTTGCCCTGCCGTACCGCGCCGACCCCCTCGAAGCCGAGCCGCGGCAGCGCGCGGGCGATCGCCTGGCCCTGCGGGTCAAGGATTTCCGGCTTGAGCATGACGTCGACTATGACGCGGGCCACGAGGCTCCTCCATCGAATGGGGTCGGGATTCGCCCCTCAGCATAGTGAGGCCCGCGGCAAGGCAGGCCAAGGGGATGGCGGGGATGACGTAACGCAGATCGAAGGCGGCCAGGAACGGCGGCGAGACGAGCAGCGCCAGGGCGGTCAGCCCGGGGAAGAGCGCGTCCAGGTCGCGCCTCCAGGCGGCGAAGCCCAGGGTGACCAGCAGGCCGAGGGTGAACAGCGGGAAGGGCAGGTAGCCGAAGCGCTGGTAGGCGCGCAGCCAGCCGGCGAACGGCTCGTTGATCCGCGTGGACGCCGACGCGCTCTCGTAGGAGTCGGCCGTGTCCTTGGCGAAGTCCTTCAGCGGTCGTTCGACCGAGGGCAGCTTGTACGGGCTGCCCTCGTCGGAGGCCGTGCGCTCCCAGCGGAAGAACTGCTTGAAGTCGACCGACACGGCCTGGAGGTAGTCGAACGGCTGGGCCAGGATCGCCTTGCGGGCGAACTGTCCCGCCAGCTCGTTGCGATGGGCGACGCCGGGGATCTTGAGCAGCGGCGAGAAGTCCTCCCACAACCAGTGCGGCGGATAGGGCCGCTGCTCCACCGGCATGTTCGGGCAGAGCACCGCGAGCTCGGCGGGCGGCCTGATGACTTCGCAGTCGGCGAAGCTCATCGTCCTGGACCACAGGAAGTTGCCGTCGGCCTGCGTGAGCGCGTAGGTGCCCTTCTCGGCCTTGGCCCAGACGGCGTACGCGCCCAGCGGCACCGCGCCCGCGACCAGCAGGGCGGTCAGGGAGCGCCAGCCGTATCTCTTGAGCAGGACGTACGCCGCGGCCAGCACGAGCAGCGGCAGGCCGACCGTGCGGAAGATCCCGGCCAGGCCGAGCAGCAGACCGGCCACTCCGGACGTCACTGGGGTGGACCGCCAGATCAGGAGGAGCACCGCTGCCGTGATCAGTACGATGAAGACCGCGTCCGCCATGATCATGTGCTCGAGGAGGATCATGAACTCGTCGAACAGGATCGGGGTGACCAGCAGCGTCGCGCCCCAGCCCGGAAGGCCGCGCTTACGCAGGAACGCGTAGATCGCCACGGCCAGCCCGACCACGGCCAGGTGCTGCAGCACGGTCACCAGCGTGAGGCTGTGCGCCGGACGCAACAGGGCCAGCAGCAGCGAGTAGCCCGATGGGCGTGTGGTGCCGGGTGCCAGCTCCTCGCGGAGGAAGGCGAAAGAGTCGGCCCAGAAATACAGGGCGGGCGGGTAGCCGACGACGGCCAGCAGCCTCAGGATCACGGCGGGCACCAGAGCGATGAGGAGTGCTCTGTGCGTTCGCATGGACTTCCATTTCATGAGATGTCGGGCGTTAAGGCTAGCTAATTCCCGACGCTGGTTCGTGCCGCTTTCAAGGGGGAACGGGGAACATGTGGGGCTTGCGCGCAGGCCTGCATGCTCTGCCACCATGTCCCCATAAGCGTACGAACACCTACCAGTGGGACTACGTTCACGAAGCCAGGACTATGGTGGCGAACCCATCGAAATCTTGGCCCGACCGCACAGGAGTGGCACGTGACAGCAGACGCGCCTCCGGAGCTCGTCCAGTTGCTCACCCCAGAGGGAGAGCGGGTCGAGCACCCCGACTACGACATCGACCTGACGCCTGAAGAGGTCCGATCGCTCTACCGCGACCTGGTCCTGGTCCGGCGAATCGACCTGGAGGCCGTAGCGCTGCAGCGCCACGGCGAGCTCGGCATCTGGGCCTCGTTGCTCGGCCAGGAAGCGGCGCAGATCGGCTCGGGCCGCGCGCTCACCGACGACGACATGGCCTTCCCCACCTACCGCGAACACGGCGTCGCCTGGTGCCGCGACGTCGACCCGGTCAAGCTGCTCGGCCTGTTCCGCGGCGTCAACCACGGCGGCTGGGACCCCGCCGAGCACAACTTCCACCTGTACACGATCGTCATCGGCAGCCAGACCCTGCACGCCGTCGGATACGCGATGGGGATCCAGCGCGACGGCGGCGACGGCGCCACGATCGTCTACTTCGGCGACGGCGCCTCCTCCCAGGGCGATGTCAACGAGTCGTTCGTCTGGGCCAGCGTCTTCAACGCCCCGATCGTGTTCTTCTGCCAGAACAACCAGTGGGCCATCTCCGAGCCCATCGAGAAGCAGTCGCGCATCCCGCTCTACCGCCGCGCCAACGGCTTCGGCTTCCCCGGCGTCCGCGTCGACGGCAACGACGTCTTCGCCTGCCTCGCGGTCACCCGCCAGGCGCTGAAGAACGCCCGCGAAGGCCAGGGCCCGACCCTCATCGAGGCGTTCACCTACCGCATGGGCGCCCACACCACCACCGACGACCCCACGCGCTACCGCGTGGCCAGCGAGCTGGAGGCGTGGAAGCTCAAGGACCCGATCGAGCGGGTCAAGGCCTACCTGTTCAAGAACGAGCTGGCCGACCAGGAGTTCTTCGACGCCGTCGACGCCGAGGCGGAGAAGCTCGGAGCCGACCTGCGCCGCCGCTGCGTCGAGATGCCCGACCCCACGCCGATGGCGATGTTCGAGCACGTCTACTCCTCCGAGCACCGCCAGCTCGACGAGGAGCGCACCGCCTACGCCGGCTACCTGGAGGGCTTCGAGTCATGACGGTTCTGACCCTCTCCAAGGCCCTCAACGAGGGCATGCGCAAGGCCATGGAAGACGACTCCAAGGTCCTCATCATGGGCGAGGACGTCGGCAAGCTCGGCGGCGTCTTCCGCGTCACCGACGGCCTGCAGAAGGACTTCGGCGAAGACCGCGTCATCGACACGCCGCTGGCCGAGTCCGGCATCATCGGCACCGCCATCGGCCTGGCCCTGCGCGGTTTCCGCCCGGTGTGCGAGATCCAGTTCGACGGCTTCGTCTTCCCGGCCGCCGACCAGATCATCACCCAGCTCGCCAAGATGCCGATGCGCGCGCTCGGGGCCATCAAGCTCCCGATCGTCGTGCGCATCCCCTGCGGCGGCGGCATCGGCGCGGTCGAGCACCACAGCGAGTCGCCCGAGTCGTACTTCATCCACACCGCGGGGCTGCGCGTCGTCGCCTGCTCCAACCCGGCCGACGCCTACTCCATGATCCAGCAGGCCATCCAGAGCGACGACCCGGTCATCTTCTTCGAGCCCAAGCGCCGCTACTGGGAGAAGGCCGAGGTCGACACCGGCTCCACCGACTGGTGGGCGCCCTTCGACCAGGCCCAGGTCGTACGGCAGGGCAGCGACGTGACCCTGCTCGCCTACGGGCCCATGGTCAAGACCTGCCTCGAGGCGGCCACCGCCGCGGCCGAGGAAGGACGCTCGATGGAGGTCATCGACCTGCGCTCGCTCAACCCGCTCGACACCGGGCGCGTCTTCGAGTCGGTGCGCAAGACCGGCAGGGCGGTGGTGGTCCACGAGGCCCCGGTGACCGGCGGCTTCGGCGCCGAGCTCGCGGCGCGCATCACCGAGCAGTGCTTCTACCACCTGGAGTCGCCGGTGCTCAGGGTCGGCGGCTTCTCCACCCCGTACCCTCCGTCGAAGCTGGAGGAGCACTATCTGCCCGACCTGGACCGGGTGCTCGACGCCGTCGACCGCGCCTTCGGGTACTGAGGGGGTCGATCATGCGACGTGAGTTCAAGCTTCCCGACGTCGGTGAGGGTCTCACCGAGGCCGAGATCGTGCGCTGGCTCGTCAAGCCGGGCGACACGGTCAAGGTCCACCAGGAGTTCGTGGAGATCGAGACGGCCAAGTCGATCGTGGCCCTGCCCATGCCGTGGGACGGCGTGGTCGCCGAGCTGATGGCCGACGAGGGGCAGACGGTCGACGTGGGGGTGGCGATCATCGCCATCGACACGGGTGAGGGTGGCGCGGACGCCGCGCCGTCCGAGAGCGGTGCGGACGCCGCGCCTTCCGAGCGGATCGCGGCGCTGGCCGACGACATGGTGCCCAGGCCTCCGGCGGAGGGCGCCGTGGAGCCGGGCGCCCACGGCAGCCCGGCGCCGAAGGAGGAGCGCCAGGCGGTGCTGGTGGGTTACGGGGTCAAGACGGGGGCGGCCAAGCGCCGCCCACGCAAGGCATCCACACCGGCCCCGGCCGCTTCGCCGTCGTCGGCGCCTTCGCCGCAGACGGCCGTCCCGGCGACTCCGGCCTCGACCACCGGCTCCCCGTCCGCTCGCCCCCAGGCGGCGCCTTCCGGCGCCGGTGCGGCGAGCGGTGGTACGGCGGAGCCCGGCGCGGTGCCGTCGGCGGCCAGGCTGGCGGTCCTGGCCAAGCCCCCGGTCCGCAAACTCGCCAAGGACCTGGGCGTCGACCTGACCACCGTCAAGGGCACCGGGCCACACGGCTCCATCACCCGAGACGACCTCAGGGCGGCCTCGGAAGCCCCACCAGAGGCGGCCCCCGCCGTCCAGGCGGCCGATCAGCCCAGGGAGGAGCGCATCCCCGTCAAGGGCGTGCGCAAGATGACCGCCCAGGCGATGGTCGCCAGCGCCTTCACCGCTCCTCACGTCACCGAGTTCCTCCAGGTCGACGTGACGGAGACGATGGAGGCGGTCAAGCGGCTCAAGGCGATGCCCGACTTCCAGGACGTGAAGGTCTCACCGCTGCTCCTGGTCGCCAAGGCCGTCCTGACGGCGGCCAGGCGCTACCCGATGATCAACTCGGCGTGGACCGGCGAGGAGATCGTGGTCAAGCACTACGTGAACCTCGGCATCGCCGCCGCGACACCACGGGGCCTGATCGTCCCCAACATCAAGGACGCCCACACCAGGTCGCTGCCCGACCTGGCCAAGGCGCTCAACCAGCTGGCCGAGACGGCCAGGTCGGGCAGGACCCAGCCCGCCGAGATGGCGGGCGGCACGTTCACGATCACCAACGTCGGCGTCTTCGGCGTCGACACCGGCACTCCGATCATCAACCCGGGCGAGTCGGCGATCCTGGCGTTCGGCCTGGTCAGAGAGATGCCGTGGGTGGTCGACGGTGAGCTGGCGGTCAGGAAGGTCACGACCCTGGCTCTGTCGTTCGACCACCGGTTGATCGACGGCGAGCTGGGCTCGCTGTTCCTGCGTGACGTGGGCGCCATGCTGGAGGACCCCCTCCGCATGCTCGCCTGGAGCTGACGTCAGCGAGCGGGACGGTAGGCGACGATGACCGTCCCGCTGCTGGTCGGCTTGGCCTCGACGAGCTCCAGCTTCTTGAGCTCGCCGTTCTCGAAGAGCTTGGCGCCCTTGCCCGCGACCACCGGGTGGATGAGGAGGCGCAGCTCGTCGAGCAGGTCGAGCTCCAGCAGGGAGCGTACGAGCGTGGGGCTGCCGCCGACGCCGATGCCGCCGCCGGGCTGGTTCTTCAGGTCGGTGACGGCCTTGGCCAGGTCACCGGTCAGCAGGGTGGTGTTCTGCCATTCGTCGGTCGACTCCAGCGTGGTGGAGACGACGTACTTCGGCGTCTGGTTGATCCAGCCGGCGAACGGCTCCTCGTCCGAGGTGGGCCAGTAGCCGGCCCACTCCTGGTAGGAGACGCGGCCGAGCAGGATGGCGTCCTGCGCCGACGTGACGGTGGTGATCTCCTCGCCCATCTCGTCGTCGAAGGCGAACTGCCACTGGTCGGGCGCCTCGACGACGCCGTCGAGGGAGATGAACAGGCTGGCGACGAGCTTACGCATGTGGATCTCCTTGGGAAACCTGTGTGTCCGGCGGACACACAGTATCCATCGGACACATGCGTGTAAAGTGGAAACATGAGCAAGTTGTGGGAGGCTCCACCGAGCCGGGAACGGCCGGTACTGAGCGTCCCGGTCATCGCCCGGGCCGCCATCGAGCTGGCCGACCAGGAGGGCATCGACGCGCTGTCCATGCAGCGGGTGGCCGCCGTCCTCGGGTTCACCAAGATGGCCCTCTACCGCCATGTGAGCGACAAGGCCGAGCTCCTGGCCGTCATGGTCGACGTCGCGGTGGGCGAGCCGCCATCGCTCGGCGCGGGTGACTGGCGGACCAGGCTGGAGAGCTTCCTGGCCGCCCTGAGCGCTGTGTGGGAGCGCCACCCTTGGCTGCCGTGGGTGACGCTCGGCGACCGCATGATGGGCCCGCGCGAGATGGCCTGGGTGGAGTGCGCGCTCACCGCGCTCGACGACACGGGCCTGTCCGGCGTCGAGAAGATGGACGCCGTGACCCTGCTGTTCGGGCACATCCGCAACACCCAGTCGTCGGGAACCGCCGGCACCCAGCCATGGGCCGAGGATCACCAGGTCCGCGAGCCGTACAAGGAGTTGCTTGAGCGCCACGGCGACCGGTTCCCCGCCCTGTCGGCCACACTCGCCGGCATCGGCGAGGCGCCGGGCGACTTCGGGCGCCGCTTCGGGCTCGACTGCATCCTCGACGGCCTGGCCGTAAGGATCGGCCGGGCCGCGTCAGGCGCGTGACGAGGCTTCGAGCACGCCCTTGTCGTCGCTCGTGGCTCCCCACGAGCCGAGGACGACCGGCACGCCGAGCGCTTCCGCGACGGCCGAGGGCCAGTCCGTGACCGACTCGCCGTAGACCGGGCGTTCGTGGCGCAGCCGCTCGGTGAGCCGTGCCTGAGCCTCCAGGTCGCCGCTGACCGGCAGGGAGGCGAGCCCCGTGTACTCCTGGCACATGCGGGAGACGGGCGCGTCGAGATGGGTGAGCACCAGGCCGTCGGCTCCGCCCGCGGCCTCCAGGGCGTAGCGGTGGGCGACCGCGTCGAAGTGGCCCAGGCGGAAGGCGCCCTGCCAGGCGTTGCCCGCGTTGTGACGCTCCGCTATCTCCAGCGAGGGGTCCTCGGTGACCAGCGGGCCCGCGCCGTGCCGAGGCGTGTAGGTGCGCAGCACGCCGAGCTTGACGGCGGGGGCGTCGCCCAGGAGCTCCAGGGCGTTGGTGAAGGTCGTGGTGCTCCACGTCGTGTACGGGTGGAAGCCGTGCCACTCGTCGAGCAGCACACCCTGGGCGCCCTCGAAGACCAGGGTGCCCGTGGGCAGCGCGTCGCTGAGCCGTACTCTCTCGGCGAAGGCCAGGTAGGCGTCGGCGACGGCCGCCACCGGCGGGCCGCCGACCCCGAGCGCCTGGCGCAGGTGGGTGAGCTTGACCCGCAGCCGGCCCGGCAGCACGCAGTCGCCCGCGCGCAGGGCCAGCTCGGGCCGCTCGATCGCCCAGCGCACGGTCTCGCCGACGCCCATGCCGCAGGAGCCGTGCCGGTCCGCGCCGCGCGCCAGCTCGCGCCGCCGGCCGGCCTCGACGTGGTACGGCGTGGCGACGAGCGCGCCTGGATCGATGGTGATCATGGCGAACGGGTCGTCCAGGCCGAGCTCCATGAGGTGGGCGGCCTCGGCCGACAACGCCAGGGGGTCGACCACCACATGTCGCGACAGGTGGGTGGGCACGCCGCGCAGGGTGCCGGAGCCGAACTGGGCGAAGGTGTGGTGGGTGCCGTCGGGCAGCACCACGTTGTGCGCGGCCTGGGCGCCTCCGTTGAAGCGCACCACCGCGTCGACCGGCCGGGTCGCGCACAGCCAGTCGACGACGGTGCCCTTGCCCGCGTCGCCGTACCCGAGGTCGACGACGATGTAGCTGGTGTCTCCTCCGTTCAGGAGGTTCACGGGTCGAGGCCTTCGAGCGGCGACGAGACCACCAGCGAGCCGCGGTCCAGCCTGGCCAGCGCCTTGCCCACCGAGGCGCCGGCGTTCGAGCCGCTCGCGGCCAGGTCGGCCAGGCCGTCGTCGAGCCCGATGGCGTCCTCCCCGAGCCCCACCGTCAGCGCGATGGTCTCGGAGACCGCGTCGAGGTCGTCGAGCTCGAGCACGTTCTGCCCGAGCAGCGCGCGCCACGCGTCGAGCACCTCGCGGTCGCCGGCGTAGCCCGCGCCCGCGGGGAGGATGTAGTACACGTCGTACATGCGCTTGAGCTCCTCCACGATCTCCTTGACCGGGACGTCCTGCCCGAGCCGGTCGCCGACGACGCCCTCCACCTCCCGCCGCTTGACCATCCGGTAGGGGAGCTCGTCGCCGATGATGAACAGGTAGCCGCGGTGGCCGCGCTTCTCGAAGCAGTCGATCTTCGTGTGCCGCGCCATGAAGTACATGGCCAGCTCGTACGACTCGGTCTTCTGACCTCCGCCGCCGCCTTCGATCAGGATCCGGCCGAGCTGGTCGTCCATGCGGTTGTCGGACTCGAACTGGCCCACCTGCAGCGGCGCCCGGTCGCAGGTGGCGTCGCCGATGGCGCCGAACATGATCTGCGGATCGGTGGCGTAGCCCTTCCTGAGCAGCAGCCCGAGCAGGTCGGGCAGCTTGGTCTGCAGGACCCTGGGCACGCCGCCCATCGAGCCGGTCACGTCGAAGAGCACCGCGATGGCCAGCGACTCGGGGTGTTCGTCGGAGTCGCGGCTCTCCCGCGTCACACCGCGCGGGTCGAGGTCGGGGTGGGTGCTGCGGGCGCCGCTGTCGCTGTAGGCGAAGGCGCTGGCGCCGGTCGCCGCCCGGTAGCGGGCCGCAGAGGTGTAGACGTCGGTGGACCAGATGCCGCTTCCCATGTCAGATCTCCAGAGGTCGATACTTGCGTGGTCCGTACAGCTCTTCGAGCAGGTCGTCGAGCTCCCTGAGCAGGGCCCAGGCGTCGGAGGGCGGCCTGCGGCGGCAGCCCTCGACGAAGGCGCGCATGCTGCGCGGCGGGTCGTCGAGCAGGCCGGCCACGAGGGCGCTCAGCTGCTCGACATCGCGGGCCGGGTCGTCGCCCGCCCTGCACCAGTCGACGAGGATCAGGCCGTGATCGAGGGGGTGGATGAGGACGTGGCGGGGGAGCACGGCCCCGTGCGACAAGCCCGCCCGGTGGGCGATGCCCACCGCGACCAGCAGGCGCCGCCAGATCCACGCCACGTCGCGAGGATCCAGCCTGGCGCGGACGACGCTCAGCGGGACGAACCCGTCGGGGGCCCGGCTGATCACGTTGGCCTGGCGTTCCCGGGTGCCCGCCCTGTGGCGGAAGCTCGCCACCAGGCGGGGGATGTACGGCAGGAGCCGAGGGTCACCTTCCGCGGCGATCGTCCGTAACGCCTCGGCCTCCCGCCGGAGCAGATGGTTGTCACCCGGGTCGCGTGGCAGCTTGAGCACCAGGTCGTCATCCGCCGGATAGAGCATCGCCGTACCGCCCCTGTGCTTCGGAGGCCCGACGCGGTGGCGGCCGACCCGCGTGCCCTTGGTGTGGTCGGCCCACAGGGAGGCCAGCCGGGCGAAGGCGGCGGCCGTGCCTGGGGACAGGTCGGGGTGGAGGAGCCTGGCCAGGCGGCGGTAGGTGCCGGCGGGGTCGCTCGCGAACAACTCGGCGGCCGAGCGTGCTCCCATGACCGCTGCCGCCGCCTCGCGCGCATCAACCGGCCGTACGGCGGGGCGCGCGCTCACCGGATCTCCTCTTCTCGCGAGGGCCGCAACAGCGCCGGGTGCAGGAGCTTGGCGTCGCCTGCGGTGTAGAGCTTGGCCCGGGGCCCGCCCTTCGGCCCGCCCGTCTGCGTCGTCTCCCCGGTGCCCTCCACGAACCCCGGCACCGACAGCACCTTGCGGTGGAAGTTGCCCGCGTGCAGCGCCGTGCCCCACACGCTCTCGTAGATCAGCCGCAGCTCCGACACCGTGAACGTGCCCGGCAGGAAGGCCGTCGCCAGCGGGGTGTACTCCAGCTTGGACCTGGCCCGCTCGATGCCGTCGTTCAGGATGCGCTCGTGGTCGAAGGCCAGCGGCGGAAGGTCGTCGACCGGGTGCCAGACGGCCTCCGCCGCGTCGCTGCCCGCCATGGGATCCGGCAGGTCGGGGCCGAACGCCAGGTAGGCGATGGAGACCACCCGCATGCGCGGATCACGTTCCGGCGTGCCGTACGAGCCCAGTTGCTCCAGGTGGGCGGGCCTGATGCCGAGCCCCGTCTCCTCGCCCAGCTCGCGGACCGCCGCGTCGTCGAGGTTCTCGTCGGGGCGTACGAAGCCGCCCGGCAGGGCCCAGTGGCCGAGGTACGGCTGCACGCCGCGCTCGACGATCAGCACGTTGAGCCGCCGGTCGCGGATGGTCAGCGCCACCACGTCCACGGTCACCGCCACGGGCGGGTAGTCCCTCGGGTTGTAACCCATCACCAGTCCTTCTCTCAATGAGACAATCTCATAATGAGAACAACTGGCATCACTGTCAAGCTATGGCCATGACTTTTCGCCACATCGTGCTGCTCAAGTGGATCGACTCGGCCACCGACGAGCAGAAGGCCGCCGTGCTCGAAGGGCTGAGCAAACTGCCCGCCGAGATTCCCCAGCTGCGCAGCTACACCCTCGGTCCCGACGCCGGGGTCTCCGAGGGCAACTACGACTTCGGGATCGTCGGTGAGTTCGACTCAGCCGAGGACTTCTTCGTCTATCGCGACCATCCGCTGCACCAGCAGGTGATCAGCGAGCGCATCAAGCCGATCCTGGCCGCCCGCGCGGCCGTCCAGCACCAGGTCTAGAGCTCGGGCGGGTTGATCTCCCGGCGCGCCAGCCGCTCTTCCGAGGTGTGGCCGCGCCGGGAGCCCATGACGACGCTCAGCACCACACCCACGCCGCCCACGATCATGAAGATCAGGCCCACCCGGTCCATGTGCACCGACGTGCCGAACACATCGGGCTCGATCGCGAATCTCAGGATGGCGCCGAGCGTGAGGAAGAAGATGCTGACCCCGACACCCATGGCGACCTCCGGAGGGTAAAGAGCGCGTACGCCAACCGTCATACCCAATCTTGCCCCCTCAAGCGGAGAGCGGCGCCACCCGTGAAGGTGACGCCGCTCTCGCTGGAGATCTTCTAGAAGGCCTCCTCCGGCAGCTCCATCAGGCTCAGGTCGGTCGCCGCGAGAATGCGGCGCTCGACGGCCAGACGGGGCAGCACGGTGTGCGCGAAGAACGACGCGGCGGCAACCTTGCCCTGGTAGAACGCGTCCTCCCGCTCGGCCAGCTTGCCCAGCGCGATCTCCGACTGGCGCAGCAGCAGCCAGCCGATCACCAGGTCGCCGAGGCCCATGAGGAAGCGGGTGGAGTTGAGTCCCACCTTGTAGACCTCGCGCGGCGCCTCCAGCGATCCGATCGCCCATCCGGCCATGGTGTCGCCCATGGCCTTGAGCTCGGCTGCGGCCTCGGCCAGGAGCTTGCGCTCCTCCTTCAGGCGGCCGTTGCCCGCCTCGGAGGCGGCGAAGGCGTTGATCTCGCCGAGGAGCGAGCCGAGCGCCTGGCCCTGGTTGCGCAGGATCTTGCGGAAGAACAGGTCGAGACCCTGGATCGCGGTCGTGCCCTCGTAGAGGGAGTCGATCTTGGCGTCCCTGATGTACTGCTCGATCGGGTAGTCCTGCAGGTAGCCGGAGCCGCCCAGGGTCTGCAGCGAGCGGGTGAGCATCTCGTAGGAGCGCTCGGAGCCGACACCCTTGACCAGCGGGAGCAGCAGGTCGTTCATCGCCTCCGCCGCGTGGTTCCCGGGGTCGAGCTGCACGGCGTCCTGGAAGGTCGCGGTGTAGAGCACCAGGGCCCGCATGCCCTCGGCGTAGGCCTTCTGGAGCATGAGCTCGCGGCGCACGTCGGGGTGGTGGGTGACGGTGACGCGCGGGGCGCTCTTGTCCATCATCTGGGTCAGGTCGGCGCCCTGGACGCGGGACTTGGCGTACTCCAGCGCGTTCAGGTAGCCGGTCGAGAGCGTGGCGATGGCCTTGGTGCCGACCATCATGCGAGCGTGCTCGATGACCATGAACATCTGCTTGATGCCCTCGTGCACGTCACCGATCAGCCAGCCGACGGCCGGGTGCTTGTCGCCGAAGGTCAGCTCGCAGGTCGTGGAGACCTTCAGGCCCATCTTCTTCTCGACGTTGGTCACGTAGGCGCCGTTGCGCTCGCCGAGCTCCCCGGTCTCCAGGTCCACGTGGAACTTGGGCACCAGGAACATCGACAGGCCCTTGGTGCCGGGGCCGTGGCCCTCGGGGCGCGCCAGGACCAGGTGGAAGATGTTCTCGGCCATGTCGTGCTCGGCGCTGGTGATGAAGCGCTTGACGCCCTCGATGTGCCACGAGCCGTCGGGCTGCTGCACCGCCTTGGCGCGGCCGGCGCCCACGTCCGAGCCCGCGTCGGGCTCGGTGAGCACCATGGTGGCGCCCCAGTTGCGCTCGATGGCCAGCTCGGCGAAACGCTTCTGGGAGGCGTTGCCGAGCGTCCAGAGGGTGAGTGCGAAGTTCGGGCCCGCCGCGTACATGTGCAGGGCGGGGTTGGAGCCCAGCACCATCTCGGCGACGGCCCACGCCAGCGAGCGCGGGATGCCGGGGCCGCCAAGCTCGACCGGCAGGTCGAGCAGGCCCCAGCCGCCGTCCATGAGGGCCTTGAAGGACTTCTTGACACCGGCGGGTACGGTCACCGTGCTGGTGGCGGGGTCGAAGACGGGCGGGGTGCGGTCGCCCTCCTCGAACGAGTCGGCCAGGACTCCCGTGGCCAGACGATTCATCTCGTCCAGCAGGCTGCGGGCAGTGTCCTCGTCCACGTCCTCGTAGCGACCCTTGCCGAGGATCTCGCCGCGGCCGAACACCTCGAAGAGGTTGAACTCAAGGTCGCGCACGTTGCTCTTGTAGTGGCCCATGGCTGGTGCTCCTTGGAACCGGAGGGGATTTTAGTACTGGCGAGTAACCTTACTCGCAATGCTACCCGCGAGTAACCGTGCATATGCGTGGCATGCTCAAGTTCATGGATGCCGATGCACTTGACGCCCGCTGGCGCGCTCACCTGGAGTCGTGGGCGATCCCGGCGCGCATCCTCGATGGCGCCGCCGCCGATCCCTGGGCCCACCACCCCCACCGGTTCGGCGTGCGCAGCGACCTGGCCGTCGCCGTCTCCGACCGCGGGCCCACCATGACCCGCGTCGCGGAACTCCTGCCCGGCTCCCTGCTCGACGTGGGCGCCGGCACCGGCGCCTCCTCGCTGCCCCTGCGCGCCCAGCTCACCTCGCTCGTCGCCGTCGACACCTCGGCAGCCATGCTCGCCGAACTCACCGTCCGCGCCGACAAGCTCGGCGTCGCCGTCGACACCGTCGAAGGACGCTGGCCCGACGTCGCGCCGGCCGTACCCTCCGCCGACGTCGCCGTGGCCGCCCACGTCGTCTACAACGTGCCCGACCTCGCCGACTTCCTGCGCGCCCTCAACACCCACGCCAGGCACCGGGTGGTACTCGAACTCACGCACCGGCACCCCATGAGCTGGCTCGGACCGCTGTGGGAACACTTCCACTCCCTCAAAAGACCCGTACGGCCCATCGCCGAGGACTGCGTCGCCCTGGCCGCCGCGCTCGGCTTCGCCGTCCAGGTCGACGAGCGCGAAGCGCCGCTCGAAAGGTTCTCCACCATCGACGAGCTCGCCACGAGCGCGTGCCGCCGCCTGTGCCTCGACCCCTCACGCGCCCCGGAGGTCGCCGACACCGCCATGGAACTGGGCATGTGGCCCGTCCCCCGCGACCGCTGGGTCACCGTCTGGTGGAATGTCTGATCTCACACCGCCGTTATGGCGTTGTGAGGGGTGGATCCCCGCTCCTCCCGGACGAGACGCGCCGTACCCGGACCGCCAAGACGACGCGCCTTCGGGAGGTTGTCATGGCCTGGATCTTCCTCGTCGCCGCCGGACTCTTCGAGGTCGCGATGGCTTACTCGTTGAAGATGAGCTCCGGGTTCTCGCAGCTGTGGTGGACGGTGTCGTTCCTCGTCTTCGCCGTGACGAGCTTCGGGCTCCTGGCGTACGCGCTCAAGTCGCTCGAGGTGGGGACGGCCTACGCGGTATGGACGGGCATCGGCGCCGTCGGGACGGCGACGCTGGGGATGATCGCGTTGGGGGACGACTTCTCGGCGGTGAAGGTGGGGTCGATCGCGCTCATCCTCATCGGGGTGGTGGGGCTCAACCTCGCGGGCGCGGGCCACTAGCTTCCCCCTCCTTCCCCCCGCTTCAGCGGTAACCGGACAGGCCGTCGGCGAGCTCTTCCGCGTCGCCGTCTTGGTGAGCCGACAGGGCCTGCTGCAGGGCGAAGGTCGCGCGGATCGTGGCGATGCGGGCGAGGAGCGTGTCGTCCTCCCAGCCGCCCATCGCGAGCACCCGTCCCAGGAACCCATCGCCGTAGCCGGCCGAGATCGCCGCCAGGTCCTCGGCGGGATCACCGATCGTCGCCTCGTCCCAGTCGATGACCCCGCCGAGCCGCGGCAGCCCGTCTTGCCACTCCCACAGCACGTTCTCGGCGCCGAGGTCACCGTGAACCACCGCTGAGGCGACGTGGGGAAGCCCGTCGAGCGCCCCGAGCTCCCGCTCGGCTCGGACGCGCCCGCCATCGGACATGAGTCCGAACAGCTCGGCCCGGACGTCCACCGCGAACCGCCGCCAATGATCCCGCGGCGCGGACAGGGAGGCCCGCACGCTCTCCTCGGCTCCGATCCGGGCCAGGTCGCTCAGCAGGGTGACGTACTGAGCCGCGACCGCCTCGGCGACCCGGGGGTCCTCCAGCGCCTCCTTCTCCAGAGGGGCCCCGGGAACGCGGCTGAGGACCAGGTACGGCGGTTCCGCGCTCTCCTGGAGGGGCAGCGGCGTGGGGAAGCCGAGCCCGAACCCGTCGAGGAGACGCAGCAGTGCGGCCCTGCGCGGCAGCCGGGAGGCCGCCGCCTCGGTGCGGGGCAGGCAGACGACCCGGTCGGGGCCGATCACCACCTGATGGAACTGCCCCTCAAGGACGGTGAGCTGGTCCGCGTCCACACCCGCCATCAGCCGGTCCACCAAATAACCAGCTTGACGCCTTAGCCGGTGTCGCGATTGGCTGCTATCCATGATTGAACTCCACTCCGTCTCCGTCGACTGCGAAAACCCGTACGCCCTGGCCACCTGGTGGAGCGAGGCGACCGGCTTCCCGCTCGAGGACATCGCCAAGCCCGAGGACGAGGAGGTCGCCCTCCAGACCGAGACGAGCCCGTACGTACTCTTCATCAGGGTCCCCGAGGGCAAGTCCACCAAGAACCGTCTCCACTTCGACGTCACCTCACGCGACGGCAGGACGCGTGACGAGGAGGCGGCCAGGCTGATCGAGCTTGGCGCGACCGTGTACGAGGATCACCGCAAGCCTGACGGCACCGGCTGGATCACGCTGCTCGACCCCGCGGGGAACGAGTTCTGCGTGTGCAGGAGCGACGCCGAGAAGGGCTTGCCGGAATAATGTTCGGTGGACGAAGCTGGGTGGCATGAGTGAGCCCAGCGCGTCCGCGAGCATCGAGATCTCCGCGCCGCCGGAGAGGATCTACGAGCTCATCACCGATCTGGCCCGGGTGGGCGAGTGGAATGCCGAGTGTGTCGGCGGGAAGTGGCTCGGCGAGGTCAAGTGGGCCGAGCCGGGTGCACGGTTCGTGGGGAGCAACCGTAACGGCGCTCGCCGCTGGCGTACGCACAACACGGTCACGGCGGCCGAGCCGGGCCGGGTCTTCTCGTATCACACGAGGGCGGCCGGTGTGCTCGACGTCGCGATCTGGCGGTGGGAGCTGACGCCGAGCGGCGACGGGTGCCGGGTCGAGCACATGACGTGGGACACCAGGGGCGCGTTCATGCGCGTCGTCGGCGGGCTGGTGACGAACGTGCCGGATCGTGCGACGCACAACGGTGTCAACATCCGCAAGACGCTCGCGGCGCTGAAGCAGCACGCGGAGCGCGCGTGAAGGCGGTCGTCTGCGAGGAGCTGGGCTCGGTCGTGCTCAGGGAGGTGCCCGATCCCGTCGCGGGACCCGGCCAGGTGGTGGTCAGGGTCGAGGCGGCCGGGGTCAACTACGTCGACGGCCTGATCGTCAGGGGCGCCTACCAGCTCAGGCCGCCGTTGCCGTTCACGCCGGGCAGTGAGGTGGCGGGCCGGCTCGACGACGGCACCAGGGTGCTGGCCTTCTGCATGTTCGGCGGGTTCGCCGAGCAGGTCGTCGTCCATCGGGACCAGGCCGTGCGCGTGCCCGACCGGATCGACTCCGCCAGGGCCGCCGGGTTCGTCCAGAGCTACTGCACCGCGGCCTACGCGCTCAGGCGCAGGGCCAGGATGGAGCCGGGGGAGCGCGTGCTGGTGCTCGGCGCCGGCGGCGGGGTGGGCCTGGCCGCGATCCAGCTGGCCAAGGCGTACGGCGGGCAGGTCCTGGCGGCGGCCTCGACGCCGGAGAAGCGGAAGCTCGCCGCCCAGGCGGGCGCGGACGAGACGATCGGCTACGAGGAGCTGAAGCAGGCGGCGCGCGGTTTCGGGGTGGACATCACGGTCGACCCGATCGGCGGCGAGTTGTCGGAGCAGGCTCTGAGGGGGATGCGCGAAGGCGGGCGGCTGCTGGTCATCGGTTTCGCGGGAGGCGCGATTCCCCGCCTGCCCGCCAACCAGGTGCTGCTGCGCAACCGCTCGGTGGTCGGCGTCGACTGGGGCGCGTGGGCTGTCACCCACGCCGGGGAGAACCGGGCCCTGCTGGAGGAGCTGCTGCTCCTCGACGGCCTGGACCCGGTGGCTCCGGAGACCAGGCCGCTCGCCGGTGCGGGGCAGGCGATGGACGACCTGATCGGCAGGCGGATCACTGGGAAGCTCGTGCTCGTCCCTTCATCGTGAGGGTGACGATGCCGGCGATCAGGTAGACCAGGGCGCCTCGCCACAGCGAGTCCCAGGCCGCGCCGAAGATGCCCTCGTTGTCGATGATGAGCTGCACCGGGTACTCCAGGATCGCGGTGATCCCGGCGGGCAGCAGGGCGAACTTCCACGGGTGGCGCAGCGCCCACATCCGCGCCTGGCGGGTGGTGCGGTCGCCGACCTCGGGGTTGGCCACCGCGCCGATGGAGGCGACGAGGGCGAAGAGGCTGATGCCGAGTCCGAGCGCCCAGGTGAGGCTGGGGGAGCCGGGCAGCACCCAGCCCATGAACAGACTGATGCCCGCGATGCCGCCGCCCGCGATGGCGGCGGCCTTCCAAGGGGCGCCACGGAGTGCGGCGCCGGACAGCGAGAGTTCTTCACTCCGAGAGATTTCGTTCATGTCCTCAGAGTGCACGTCAACCACCTGAGTACACATCGGGGACGGACCCTGATTGTTGTCTCGGGGATGCCCGAGGCTGGATCTTCACCCCCCGGCCGCCCTGGCATCATGGAGCCGTGATCGAGCAGCTCATGGCCCATGAAGGCGACCGTTTGAAGGCGATCAGGCTTCGCGCGTTGCAGGAGGCGCCCGACGCCTTCTTCCGTACGTTCGAGGAGGAGCGCGACTACTCGGACGACCGCTGGACCGAAAGCCTGAAAAATCCGGAACTGGTGTGGTTCATCGCCTCCCTCGACGCCACCGACGTGGGCCTCGTGGGCGGACGCATCGAGAACGGCAGCGTCATGGTCTTCTCCATGTGGGTCGCCCCCGAGGCCAGGGGCAAGGGCATCGCCTCCGTGCTGATCGACATGGTCGTCGACTGGGCCCGCGCCCAGAAGGCCGAGCAGGTCGAGTTGTGGGCGGTCGACTCCAACCACGGCGCCCTGGAGCTCTACCGCCGCAAGGGCTTCCTGCCGAGCGGCGAGACCGCCCTGATGCGCGACCTGCTGCCCGAGTCCCACTACGTCCGCTCGCTGCTCTTCCGCACCGCCAAGCTCGACGACCTGTCGGCCATCGTCGCCCTGATCGCCGACGACTCCATCGCCGCCGCCAGGACCGGTCAGTACGGCGAGGTGCACGAGCGTGCCTTCCACGCGATCGAGTCCGACCCCAACAACGAGCTCGTCGTGGCCGAGATCGACGGCGAGATCGTCGGCACCGCCCAGCTCACCTACATCCCGGGCGTCTCACGCAACGGCGCGACCAGGCTGCAGGTGGAGGCGGTGCGCGTCGCCACGCACCTGCGCGGCCGCGGCCTGGGCCGCAAGATGATGGAGTGGTGCCACGCCAAGGGCAGGGCGCGCGCCTGCGTGATGGTCCAGCTCACCTCGGACAAGGCGCGGTCCGACGCGCACCGCTTCTACGAGGGACTCGGCTACGCCCGCTCCCACGAGGGTTTCAAGCTCACGCTGGACTGATCTCCACCCGGTTGTCGTGGTAGAGCGCGCCGCGCCCCAGGTCGGCGTCCTTCTCCTGGACGACGGCGTTGGGGTTGGAGCCCCCGCTGAGCTTGGGCCAGCGGCCCTTGGGGGAGGCCACCACGCCGGGCGCCACCCGGTCGCTGATCTCGACGACGGCCTCGAAGCCGCCCCGGTCGTTGTGGATCCGCACCCGTTGCCCCGCGGCCAGCCCGCGAGAGGCGGCGTCGGCCGCGTTGACCAGCACCGCAGGGTCCTTGGCCCGGCGCAGCAGCTCGGGGTTGTTGCCGAAGGTGGTGTTCAGGAAGGTGTGGGCCGCCGGGGTGATCAGGGTCAGGGGGTACGGCGAGGCGTCGGACAACCAGCTCGGCGGCACGTAGGCCTTGCCCGCCGAGGGGAAGCGCATCCGCCCGGTGGAGGTCGGGAATCCCTCGGCGAAGGGGACGAACGGCTCCGGGTAGCTCATCCGCACCCAGCCCTCCTTGCGCAGCCGGTCGACGGTGATGCCCCGCAGCGAGGGGTGGTCGCCCTGCAGCAGGTCCTCGGCCAGCTCCAGGTCGGAGGCGTACAACGAGGGCTCGTCCAGGCCCATGTGGGCCGCGAGGCGGCGGAAGGTCTCCGTGGTCGACAGGCACTCGCCGGGCGGCGCGACGGCGGGCTCGTTCCACAGCAGGTACATGTGGCCGTATCCGGCGTGCAGGTCCATGTGCTCGATCTGCATGGTGGCAGGCAGCACGATGTCGGCGTAGTCGACGGTGTCGGTGGGGAACTGCTCCATCACCACCGTGAACAGGTCGTCGCGCAGCAGCCCCTGGCGGATGCGCTCGGAGTCGGAGGTGGAGCCGACGGGGTTGGCGCCGTAGACCCACAGGCACTTGACCTTCTCCAGGTCGGAGGCCAGGCGGGTCATCGTCAGCGTGCGGACCGGCTTGTCGAGCAGGTCGTCGCGGGTGTCGATGGTGAGCTTCACGTGGCCGCTGGTGGAGTAGGCCACGCCGCCGCCCTGGTGGCGCCAGTCGCCGGTCACGGCGGGGATCGCGGCGATGGTCCGCATCGCCGTACCTCCACCGGCGTGACGCTGGATGCCCATCGTCGCCCGGATGGCGGTCGGGCGGGTACGGGCCAGGCGGGTCCCCAGGCTGTGGATGACGTCGGCGGGGATACCGGTGATCTCCGCCGCCACCTCGACGGGATACTTCGCGATCTCTGCCGAGAAGTCGTCCCAGCCGCTCGTGAAGCTCTCCACGTACTCCGCGTCCACGGCGCCTTCAGCGACCACCACGTTGAGCAGGCCGAGCGCCAGCGCCGCGTCGGTGCCTGGGCGGATCGCCAGGTGCTCGTCAGCCTGGTCGGCGGTCCGGGTGCGGATCGGGTCGATCGCCACGACGTGCGCGCCCTGGGCCCGCGCGTCCTGGATGAACTTCCACAGGTGGTGGCCGGAGGTCAGCGTGTTCGTGCCCCAGAGCAGGATCAGCTTGGCGTGCGCGAAGTCCTCGGGGTCCATGCCGCCGGGGGTGCCGTTGGCGAGTGTCAGCCCGGAGTTGCCGGCCGACGAGCAGATGTTGAGCCAGTGCTTCGACGCGCCCAGCACGTTCCAGAACCTGCGGCCCGCCACGCCCTCGCAGCCTTGAAGGTAGCCGAGCGACCCGGTGCCGTTGTAGGGCCAGATGGCCTCGCCGCCGAACTCCTCGACGATGCCGCGAAGCCGTACGGAGATCTCTTCGAGAGCCTCGTCCCAGCTGATGCGCTCGAACTGCCCCGAACCCTTCGGCCCGGTACGGCGGAGCGGATGCAGGATGCGGTCGCCCGCCGCGGCGTGCTCCAGGTAGCGGTTGACCTTCACGCACAGCGCGCCGCGGGTGTAGGGGTGCTCGGGGTTGCCCCGCATCTTGACGGCCTTGCCGTCGTCGACGCTGACGATCCAGGAGCAGGTGTCCGGACAGTCGAGGGGGCAGGCCCCGAGCACATTCAGCATGAACTCAGCCTAAATCAGCTGGCCGAGCGAGCCGCCTCCACATCCGCGCTGTGCGAGTGGCCCGTCGACGCCGACCGTGCCGCGACCGGGACCTCGTGAGGCTTGCCCGGCTGGTGGATCGCGTCGAGCTTCTCGATGCTGAAGGCGTAGGTGCCGGTCAGCTGGGCGATCGCGTCGGTGTTGACGTCGAGAGCGGTGTCGCTGATGTTCTTGATGTCGTCGCAGGCCTGGTGGTAGCAGGGGTCGTAGCGGCCGTTGAGCACGCCGCCGTACTTGGCGACCTCGGCGGCGGTCTTGCGGCCCTCGGCCCCGGTGAACAGGCCGCCCGCGGCGATGCCGACCTCGATGAACGGCCCGTAGTCCGAGCGTCCGCTGAAGTCGGTGCCCTGGAAGGGCAGGCCGCGCGAGGTGTAGTAGGCCTCGTACTCCTTCTCGATCAGGTCGGAGCCGAACGGTCCAGGACCGGCTCCCACGGCGTCGGAGTCGTCGCCGTCGTAGATCCCGAACATGTAGTTCGGCGAGGCGATCATGTCGTAGTTGAGGTAGAGCCCGATGTTGTTGCGCTCGGCCTCGGGCAGGTTCGTGACGTAGTGCTCGGCTCCGAGGAGACCGAACTCCTCCCCGCCCCAGAAGGCGAAGCGCACGGCGTTCTTCGGCTTGTACTTGGCCAGCTTCAGCGCGGTCTCCAGGATGCCGGAGACGCCGGAGCCGTTGTCGTTGATGCCGGGGCCCTCGGCGACGGAGTCGAGGTGACCGCCGACCATGACCACGTTGTCCTTGCGCCCGCCGCGGGTCTCGGCGATGACGTTGGACGACTGGAAGGTGCGCACCTCGGTGCCGCCCTCGAAGGTGAACTTGACCGTCGCGCCGCCGGCCACCTTGGACAGCGCCTCGCCGGCGTAGAACTCCAGGCCCACGACCGGGATGCTGACCTGGCCGCCGAGGTCGGGGATGATGATCCCGTCACGGCCCGGCTGGCCCTCGTTCATGATCGCGGCACCGGCGGCGCCCGCTGCGATGGCGTTGGCGACCTTGACCGAGAAGTTGCAGGTGCCGCGCTGCATGAGCGCCCAGTTGCCGGGCGTGAAGCCGGCGAAGTCGGCGGCCTCGCAGCCGGAGCTGGAGGTGTTGGCGACCGGACCCGGCGGGATCACCAGGTCGACGTTCTGCAGCTTGCCGGTGAACGTGCCCTCGGCGGAGCCGGCGGCCGGATACCAGTCGAGCAGCAGGGCGAGGGTCTTGGCCGTCGGCGCGGTCTGCTCGAAGACCGGCGTGGTGACGAATTCCTCGCTCTCGAAGGTGAACGGCTGGACCGTGACGTCGTATCCGGCCAGCTTCAGCAGCGTGGAGACGTACTTGACGGACTGTTCGTAGCCCTTGGTGCCGTCGACGCGGGTGTTGCCGTTGGCTTTGGCTATCAGGTTGAGCGCGTGCAGGTGCAGCTTCGCGTGGCTGCCCTTGACCTCCCTCACCAGTTTGGCGACGTCGTTGTTGCCGCCCCGGTCGGCCTGGGCTGGCCCGGCCATGGGAATGAGCACGGCTAACGCGGCAAGTGCCGCGCCTGCCTTCCAGCGGTGTTTCATCGGACCTCTCCGGCGGGTGTCGTCGGGATGTGTCGTATGCGCGAAAGTATTGAGAATTCAGCTATTTGAGGAGATCTGTCCGGGTCTCTCTTGAGTCACGAAAGACGAACGAGCCGACGGATCGCGCTCTCCAGAGCCTCGGCGCAGATGCGCAGCGCCTTGCGGTTGACGTTCTCCAACGTGTCGCAGGCGCGGTGGTAGCAGCGGTCCTGCGGCTGCCCGGCCTTGCCGCCGAACTTCTTGGCCTCCGCCTCGCTCTTGGTCTCCTCGGCGCCGGTGAACAGGCCGCCCGCGGGGATGCCCGCCGCGATGAACGGCCCGTAATCCGAGCGGCCGGTGAAGTCGGAGTCCTGGTACGGCAGGCCCTTGCGCTTGAAGTACTCCTGGAAGGCCCGCTCGATCTCGGCCGACCCCTTGGGACCTGCTCCGGCGCCCGTGCGCGCGGAGTCGTCGCCGTCGTAGATGCCGAACGTGTAGTTGTCCGAGCCGACCATGTCGAGGTTCAGGTAGCCGGTGATCCGCTCGCGCTCCTCATCCGTCAGGTTCAGCACGTAGTGCGTCGAGCCGAGCAGCCCCTCCTCCTCCGCGCCCCAGAAGGCGAAGCGCAGCCCGCGCTTCGGCTTGCTCTGCGCCATCCGCAACGCCACCTCCAGGACCGTCGCGGCGCCGGTCCCGTTGTCGTTGATGCCGGGACCCTCCTTCACCGAGTCGAGGTGGGCGCCGACCATGAGCACGTCGTCGGAGGCGCCCGCCCCGGTCTGGGCGATCACGTTGTGGGTGACACGCTCCTCGCTGACCGTCGAGGTCGCCACGCGCACACGCGGCAACCTGGCCAGCTTCTCGCCGGCCGCGCGTCCCACGCCCACCACCGGGATACGCTGCGGCGTCTCCAGGCTCCCCAGGAAGACCCCCTTGGTGCGGTTGGCGACGACCACCGCGGCGGCTCCCGCGCGCGTGGCGTTGACCACCTTCACCTTGAACGTGCACGCCCCGCGCTCGACCAGCGCGATCTTGCCGGGCTCGAAACCGTCGAAGTCGGCGGGCATGCAGCCGTCGCCCACCCGCCGCGGCTCCGCCGTCACGTCGCCGGAGCCGGAGAACATGAAGGTCACGACCTTCGGAAAAGGCTTCTTACCGACCAGCACCGGAGGGGCCACTTCGCGGTAGAACGGAAAGGTGAAAGGCTGCTGTTCCACCTTGTACCCCGCCTGCTGGAGGCGAGTGGCAACATAAGCCGCGGAAGCGTCGTAGCCGGGCTCGCCGGCGGCACGGTTGCCGCCGTGCGCGTAGGCGATCGCCTGGAAGGCCTGGAGGTGATCCATCACATTGTCGACGGAGATTCCGGGCGTGGCCACAGCGAGCGCCAGCATCGCGTGAGTGATCATGTGTAGAGCTTGGGCATAAGCGGGGCCGAGACCTGGTAGGGCACGGCAGACCTGGTTGACTCCTTACCCGGCTCCATGACGTGAGTGACGGTTGAGGACACTGGAGTCGGAAGAATCCGAAGAAGGGGCAGAATCGCGTCAGTGGCCAATATCAGGGAAGCTGAAGACACGGAGGATCTCGTAGAGGAGGATCCAGCCGTGGCTGAGGCGCGCGACGAGCCCGCCGTGTTCGTCGTCGAGCCGCTGTTCCCGCAGCGCCTGCGGCGGCCGTCCGACGCTCTGCGCTTCCTGGCGACGCTGCTGGCCCTCGTCGCGGTCATCCTGCTCTCGCTCGTGGCGAAGCAGACGCTCAACGGCCTGGAGCAGGACATCCAGACCGGCACCGAGTACGTCCCCAGCCTGCTGTCGCGGCTGGCCACCTTCCTCGGAGGCGCCGCGGTGCTGGCCGTGCCCGCCGCCTTCGCGGTCGAGCGGGTCTTCCACCGCGACGGCCTGCGCGTGGCGGAAGGCCTGATCGCCGCCATCATCGGCATGGTCGGCTCCTACCTGGTCGGCGTCTGGGTGGAATCGCCCGGCGGACCGGAGGACCTGGGCAACCTGCTCACCGGCGGCGGCCGCCTCGACGCGCTCAACGCCCTGCTGACCTCGGTCATCGCCTACGCGACAGCCGTACGGATCAACCGGCGGCCCACCTGGCGCGCGATCCTGTGGACCGTCGTCGCGCTCTTCCTGCTGTCGCTGTTCAGCGGCCGGCAGATCACGATCCCCAGCGCCCTGGTGACCGTGCTGTTCGGCATGGCCATCGGCTACGCCACCCTGTACGGCATCGGCAGCCCGAACACCCGCCCCCCGGGCAACGCGGTGCTGGCGACGCTGCGCAGGCTGTCGTTCCAGCCCGTCTCCGCGCGCCGCATCGAGGACGACCACCAGGGCAGCCGCCGCTACTCCGTCGGGCTGCGCGGCGGCTCCACCCTCGACGTCACCGTGCTCGACCGCGACCAGCAGGTCGCCGGCCTGCCGTACAGGCTGTGGCGCCGCATCTGGATGGCCACGGAGACCCGCCGCCGCGCCATCCGCTCGCTGCGCGCCGAATTGGAGCGCGAGGCGCTCATGGCCTACGCCGCCTCCGCCGCGGGCGTGTCGACGCCCCGCCTGCTGGCCACCAGCGAGATCGGCACCGAGGCGGCGCTCCTGGCCTACGAGCACCTCGAGACCCGGCGGCTCGACGACCTCGACGACGCCGAGGTCACCGATGCACTCCTGGTCAAGGTCTGGAAGCAGCTCAAACTGCTGCAACGCCAGCGGCTGGCCCACCGCCGGCTGACCGGCGACAGCATCCAGGTCGACGCCGGCGGCAACGTCGTGTTCGGCGACGCGCGCAGCGGCGAGATCGCCGCGGGTGACCTGCTGCTGCGCATCGACGTCGCCCAGCTGCTGACCTCGACGGCCCTGCGGGTCGGCGCCGAGCGCTCGGTGAACGTGGCCGCCTCGGTGATGGGTGACGCCACGCTGGCCGGCGCGCTGCCGCTGCTGCAGAAGATCGCGCTCATCCGCGAGACCAGGGGAGCGCTGAAGAAGAACAAGCAGCTGCTGACCGAGCTGCGTGACCGCATCGTGGAGCGCAAGCCGCAGGCCGAGGCGGAGGAGGTGCGGCTGGAGCGGTTCCGGCCACGCACCCTCATCACCATCATCGCCAGCGCCTTCGCGGCCTACGTGGTGCTGTCGCAGATCACCCAGGTCGACCTGGGACTCGTCGTCACCACGGCGAACTGGTGGTGGGGGGCGCTGGCGCTGGGCGCCTCCGTCATCTCCTTCGTCGCCGCCACGTTCGTGATCAGAGGGTTCGTCCCCGCCGGGCTGCCGTTCGGGCGGACCATGCTGGTGCAGTTCGCCTCGTCGTTCGTGAAGCTGGTCGCGCCCGCCGCCGTGGGCGGCATCGCCATCAACACCCGCTACCTGCAAAAGCGCGGCGTGCCCTCGACCCTCGCCCTGGCCAGCGTCGGCGCCTCGCAGCTCATCGGCCTGGTCTTCCACATCGGGCTGCTGCTGCTGTTCGCCTACATTACCGGCTCGAACACCGCCAGCTCGTTCACCCCGTCGCGCACCCTGGTCGTGGTGCTGCTGATCGTCGCGGTGCTGATCGTGGTGGTGCTCGGCGTGCCCCCGCTGCGGCGGCTGGTCACCGGACGGCTGCGCTCGCTGTTCTCCAACGTGCTGCCGCGCCTGCTCGACGTGCTGCAGTCACCCGCCAAGATGCTGGAGGGCTTCGGCGGCACGCTGCTGCTCACCATCGCCTTCGTCGTGTGCCTCGACGCCTGCGTGCGGGCCTTCGGCGGGGAGATCAGCTTCACCGCGGTGGCCGTGGTCTTCCTGACGGCCAACGCGATCGGCTCGGCCGCGCCCACACCGGGTGGTCTGGGCGCGGTCGAGGTGGCGCTGATCGCCGGCCTCCGGGTCGCCGGGGTGCTCGACCCCGTCGCGACCTCGGCGGTGCTGCTCTACCGGCTGCTCACCTTCTGGCTGCCGGTGTTGCCCGGCTGGGCGTCCTTCACCTATTTGCAGAGGAAGCAGGCCCTGTGAGCTCGTCGATGGCGGCCAGCTCGTCGTCGGTGAACGGCGGGCCGTCCACCATCGCCACGTTGGCCTCCAGCTGAGCCGTGCTGCTCGCGCCGATCAGCACGCTGGTCACCCGCGGGTCGCGCAGCGCCCAGCTGAGCGCCATCTGCGCCAGCGACTGGCCGCGCTGCTCGGCGATCTTGTTCAGGCCGCCCGCCAGCTCGCGGTTGACCTGCTCCTCGCTGAGGAACCTGCTGGTCGCCGCCCGCGAGTCGTCGGGCACGCCCTTCAGGTACCGGTCGGTCAGCAGCCCCTGCTGCAGCGGGGAGTAGACGATGCAGCCCATGCCCTCCTGCTCAAGCGTGTCGAGCAGGCCGCCCTCGATGTGACGGTTGACCATCGAGTACGACGGCTGGTGGATGAGCAGCGGCGTGCCCAGCTCCCGCATGATCCGCGCCGCCTGGGCCGTCTGCTCGGGGCTGTAGTTGGACACGCCCGCGTACAGCGCCTTGCCGCTGCGCACCGCGTGGTCCAGCGCACCCATCGTCTCCTCGAGCGGGGTGTCGGGGTCGGGGCGGTGACTGTAGAAGATGTCGACGTAGTCGAGCCGCATGCGCTTCAGCGACTGCTCCAGGCTGGCCAGGACGTACTTCCTGCTGCCCCACTCGCCATAGGGACCCGGCCACATGTCGTAGCCGGCCTTGGTGCTGACGATCAGCTCGTCGCGGTACCTCAGGAAGTCCTGCTGGAAGATGGTGCCGAAGTTCGCCTCCGCCGAGCCGTACGGCACGCCGTAGTTGTTGGCCAGGTCGAAGTGGGTGACACCCAGGTCGAAGGCCTTGCGCAGGATCGCCCGGCTCGTGGCGACCGGTCGGTCGTCGCCGAAGTTGTGCCACAGGCCCAGGCTGACCGCGGGCAGCTTCAGCCCGCTGCGCCCGCTGCGGTTGTACGGCTGGCGTTCGTACCTGGCACCGGCCGCCTCGTAGGCGGTCAGGCCTCCGGGTGGTGGCTTCATGCGCCGGTTCCCCTCTCGATGATCCACGACAGCGCGAAGGCCTCCTCGCGCCACGCGTCGTAGCGCCCGCTGCGACCGCCGTGACCCGCTCCCATCTCGGTCTTGAGCAGGAACGGCCCGCCGTGGGCGAGCGTGCGCAGCCGCGCGATCCACTTGGCGGGCTCGTGGTAGAGCACGCGGGTGTCGTTGAGGCTGGTGATGGCCAGGATCGGCGGATACGCCTTGGCCTCGACGTTCTCGTAGGGGGAGTAGGACTTCATGTAGGCGTACACGTCGGCGTTGTGCAGCGGGTCGCCCCACTCGTCCCACTCGATCACCGTCAGCGGCAGCGACGGGTCGAGGATGGTGTTGAGCGCGTCGACGAAGGGCACCTCCGCGACGACCCCGGCGAACTGCTCGGGGGCCAGGTTCGTGACCGCGCCCATGAGCAGGCCGCCCGCGCTCCCGCCTCGGGCGATCACTCGGGTGTCGCGCTGCGCCTTGAGGTGCTTCGCGGCGGCGACGAAGTCGGTGAAGGTGTTCTTCTTGTGCAGGAGCTTGCCCTGCTCGTACCACCGGCGGCCCATCTCGCCGCCGCCGCGCACGTGGGCGACGGCGAAGGTGAAGCCCCGGTCCAGGAGGCTGAGGCGGGGCACGGAGAAGCTCGGGTCGATCGAGGTCTCGTAGCTGCCGTAGCCGTACAGCAGGGTCGGGCCGCCCTCGGGCGCGTCCTTGCGGCTCACGATCGAGATCGGCACCTTCGTGCCGTCGTCGGCGGTCGCCCAGTCGCGGCGCTGCACGTAGTCGGACGGGTCGTAGCCGCCGAGGACCGGGCGCTGCTTGAGGAGGATGAGCTCCCCGGTCGCCAGGTCGTAGTCGTAGACGCTCGGTGGAGTGACCATGCTGGTGTAGCCGAGGCGCAGGCGGTTGGTGGTGAACTCCGGGTTCCCGGCGGGCGCGACGTCGTAGAGCGGTTCGGGGAACTCGATCTCGTATGGCTCGGCGCCGTTGGGCAGGATGCGCAGGCCCGTCAGGCCGTTCTTGCGGAAGTGCACGACGGCGTGGCCGCTGAAGGCGTCGATCTCCAGCAGGCGCGTGTTCTCGTCGTGGGGGATGTGCGGCGTCCAGGTGCCCGGGTCGTCGAGCGGGGCGGTGGCGAGCTCGAAGTTCTCGGCGTTCTGGTTGTGCAGGACGTAGAAGTGGTCGCCCGCGTGCTCGACGCCGTACTCCACTCCCGTCTCGCGGGGGCGCACGACCTGGAACTCGCCCGACGGGTTCGAGGCGTCGAGGAGGTGGACCTCGCTGGTGATCTTGCTGCCGATGCCCAGCACCAGGTACTTCTCGCTGCGGGTCAGGCCGATGCCGAGCCAGAAACGTTCGTCGCTCTCCTCGTAGACCAGCACGTCCTCGCTGCTGCCGAGCGTGTGGCGGTAGAGCTGGTAGGGACGCCACGCGTCGTCGACGCGCGTGTAGAAGAACGCGGAACCGTCGGCCGACCAGGTCCCTCCGTAGAAGACGTCCTCGATCTCGTCGGGGAGCTCCTCGCCGGTCTCCAGGTTCTTGAACTTCAGGGTGAAGCGCTCGGCGCCCTTGTAGTCGGTGGAGTAGGCCAGCATCGTGCCGTCGGGGGTGATGGAGCTGGTGCCGACGGAGAAGAAGTCGCTGTCGCCGGCCAGCGCGTTGCCGTCGAGGATGACCTGCTCGTCGGGGAAGGACTTGCCCGCCTCGACCTGGGGAGGCGTGTCGCCGTCGGCCCTGAGCCGGCAGGAGACGGCGTACTGCTTGCCCTCCTCCGTGCGGGTGAAGTACCACCAGCCGTTCTTGCGGCTCGGGACCGACAGGTCCGTCTCCAGCGTGCGGCTCTTGATCTCCTGGAAGATCTGTTCCTGCAGGTCGGCCAGGTGGCCGGTCTCTCCCTTGAGGTAGGCGTTCTCCGCCTCCAGATAGGCGACCGTGTCGGGGTCTTCCTTGTTGCCCAGCCATGCGAATTCGTCGATGACGGTGTCGCCGTGGTGGGTGCGCTCGGTGGGTATCTGCTTGGCCTCAGGCGGCGTGTTGCTGCTCACATGGCGAGTCTAGGAGGCGGTGATTCGCTAGAGTCTTGCTCGGCAGTGTGTCTCGAGCAGTCTCGGGCGCTGCTAATCTTTCTAAGCCGACGTCGTGCGGCGCAACTCCCTTCCCTTGGTGGTGGCGGTGCTGCGCGTGTGGCGGTGGCTCCCTCAGACTC
>NZ_JACDUR010000011.1 GCF_013761175.1 Nonomuraea soli | reverse complement strand
CGAGCACCGACACGCGCTCAAGAACATCCCAGAAGGCGACTATGCTGCCGCGTAGCCGCAAGCCCTGACGTGTCCATCAAACCGGGGCAACTCCAATTGTCAGCCGAACCTGGCACCATGCAGCGTCATGAACGTTGACGAGTTCTGGCTCTTCATTCGGCGGTCCCAGGAAGTCACCAGCGATCCTGATGAACGTCTGCGGTGGCTCGCCTTCCACCTTGCGCAGTGCCCGCTGGCCTGGATCGTCGACTTCCAAGTCCTTCTCAACCAGATACGACGACGATCCGACACGTACGACATGTGGGAAGCCGCCGACCTGATCCTCGATGGCTACTGTTCCACCGACAGCTTCTGGTACTTCCAGGCTTGGCTGATCGGGCTGGGCCGTGACACCTTCGACCTAGTAGTAGCCGACCCCGACAACCTGGCCGACGTACCCGAGGTGCGACGGCTGGCAGACCGTCCAATGCAGGAGTGGGCCGATGCTGAGTGGCCAGAGTGGGAGGCGTTGTCCTACGTGGCCGCCGGAGCCTACGAAGAGGCCACCGGTGAAGAGGAGGGCGTCTATGACGCGATGGAGGAACGCGGGTACGTCAACCAGAGCGATCCCAACCCCACAGGACTTCCGCGGGACTCCCGGAATCCGGCAGAGGTGGCACGGAGATTGCCCCGACTAAGCCGTATGTTCCCATTGAATAGGCCAGAGCCTTGATCACATCCTTGGCAGAGTCAAGACCGTGGCCCATGGCTCTCGCCTGGCATCATGGCCACAAGCTGGACGGCCTATCCTTATCGGCGCTTCCGTAGTCGACTTCGTAAGAGACATCGCCAACTGGCCTGTCCTCGATATTGGCGACTGGGAGATCACACTTCCCTAGGTGTGCGGGCGTTCCCCCGGAGTGTGGACACGGGGATCATGCTGCGATGAGCAGCCTCTCTGATCGCTGTTCGTAGTCGATCGGGCTGAGGTAGGCCCATCTTCAACACCGCCATCAGCGACGGCCTGATAAAGACGAACCCCTGCAAGATCCGGCGAGTGGGCAAAGAGGACTCACCGGAGCGTCCTGTGCTCACGATCAAGCAGGTCTACCCCCTGGCCGACGCGATCGAACCGCACTTCCGCATGCTGATCCTGCTGGCCACCTTCACAGGCCTCAGCTGGGGCGAACTGGCCGCACTCCAGCGCCGGAACGTGGACCTGGAGGCGGGCACCATCCGCGTGGTCGGCACCACGACCGAGCTCAAGGACGACTCGGTGACGATTGGCCCGCCCAAGTCAGAGGCCGGCAAGTGCCTCGTCTCCCTCCCGGCTCTGCCGCTGGATCTCAAGGCCAACATGGAGACCCACGCCGGGAGGGGCGACGAGGGACATGTCTTCGTCGACCCCAAGGGGGCCAAACTCCGCCGCGCGAACTTCTCCCGCGTCCGGGCAACTGCCCTCAAGAAGACCAAGCCAAGGGCTTCCACTTCCATGACCCTCGTCACACGGGCAACGACCTCGCGGCCCGCTCGGGCGCAAGCCTCCGCGATCTGATGACCCGCATGGGCCGCTCGACCACCCGCGCCGCGTTGATCTACCAGCACACCGCGATGGAGCGCGACCGGGCCATCGCCGACGCCCTCGGGAAGCTCACGGAGGAGGCCATCAACAAGCAAGATCAAGACGGATCGGGTACGTAACGGGCACGGAAGATCATCCAAGCCCCCGGAAAGATCAAAAACCAGGCCGGGAAACCATCCCTGACCTGGCTTTTCTTCATTGGAGCGGGTGACGGGAATCGAACCCGCGCTGTCAGCCTGGGAACTGCATCGATCGCGGCCCACTGGGGCGCTGAGCTGGGCAGAAAGCTGGTCCTTAGTGACCGTGATTGACCCCTCGTTACCCCTCCTAATGGCCCGCTGATGGCCCGGCGATCGGCACGCAACGTGGTGTTCTTCTGCGCGACGCGCGCGCTGTCCGCCTCGTCCACCAACGGCGTTGTTACCTGGTAGGGCGACCCTCCCGGATCCGGAACGCCCCGCCGGAGGCTTTATGCGAGCCAAGTCATAATGGCGCGAGTGGGGCTGTTCGATGATTACCGGCCCTTGGACCATCTTGTATGCCCCTGGCGTGGTGGGGCATTGCTGCAGTGGCAGGGGCGGGACGGGCCTTGCTGGCTGCTCCCCTGGGTTCAGGGGTTTCGGCACTCGGTCGTGCCTGTCGGAGCGGGTTATGAGCTTCCTGAAGATGAGGCGACTGCTGTGCTGCCGGAGCGCTTCGTGATCTATACGACGCGTGAAAGTGGTCATCGGGTTGTGGCTGAAGGGCGTTGCGTTGACGATGTATGGCGTGAGACACGCTTGCTCGATGAGTCCGAATATCGGTGAGAGCAACGCACACGCTCTCCGGCTGACACTTATCGGGCCAAGGTTGAGCGTGATCGTGCGAGCATCTGCTCATGGTGGATGCCCGTACCTCACTGCGGCTGATCGGCTACTGGTGGAGTCCTGAAGCTCCGGAGTGGCCTCGGCCGAACGACTGGGTCGATCCTGACTGGATTCCCGAAGAGCGCGACCTGCTCGCTGCGTACCTTGAGAGTGGTCAGCGCATGCCCTACGCCACAGCAGGCTTTTCGCAATGCCGGATCTGTGACAAGCCCAACGGCAGCTTGGAGTTCACGGATGGTGTGTTCCTGTGGCCGCAAGGGTTGGCCCACTACGTAAGGGAACATTCGGTACGCCTCCCTGACGAGATCGTTAAGCGCGCCCAGCTATGGGCGGAGCCGATGAACTGGGAGGTGGATGTGACGTGGTGGAGGGAGCAGAAGGCCCACGGTGATCAACCACATGGCTCGGTGGGCCAGGGCTGAGGAACGAAGCCCTGGACCGTCGGTCGCCCCCGACCATGTTCGGTGACCAGCCATGCGGTGGCGATCGTAGGGCTGTATCTGTGCGGCGGCGCGGCAACTCCGGTCGGTGCGTTCGGTCGGTGCGGCGGGGCTGGCGTACGGTGGCCGGCCCGGTGTCCCGCCGTCGTCCGGGACCAGCCGCCAGGCCGCATGCCCGGACTGCAGGCGGGCGGAGGGCCGGGGGTCCGGCGGCGCGCCGAACCGCCGCTTGATACCTACAAGAACTATTCGGCAGCGCAGGGCCATTGCAAGGGCCAACAACCCAAAGGCGCGTCCAGCTAGTGGCATCACAAGAGCGGTAGAGCCTCATCAGGATGGGGCTCGCGACCTTCGGAGAGCCAGAACAAGTAGCCACGAAGGTAGTCCCTCAGGTCGCCGTCCAGGTAGTCAGCGAAGTCTCTGAGGTGTTCTACCGCCGCCCTGTCGAACTCGTTGTTACTTGTTGAGTATGTGATGGCCAGGGATTGCGCCCACTCACGAACTCGCCCTCGTTCGGACCACCATCCCCGGACATCGGCACAGGTCCAGTGATCATCGCCGTCACACGCGTAGCCTCCGAAAGGGTCCTGCCAGACAGCATCCAGGACCTCGGCCAGCGCGGCTGGATCCTGGGGCTGACGGTAGACGAACTCCATCCCGTTCTCGTCGCAGAGCACGCGGCGCGGAGCGACCAGGGGTCCCGTCGCACAGGTGTCTGTGTCCGCGCCGTAGAACGGTCCGGGGACGTTGCGCCAGTTGCGTTGCTCCCACTTGCCGGAGAGCGCTCGTTCGGGATCGTCCCATGTGGACACGATCTGGCGCGCTGCAGGAAGCGGATTCCAGTAGGCAGGGCGATCAGGCACGAAGGGCTCTTCTCTCCGGGTCGAGGTCATGCGATTCGCGAAGTCTTCTGTGCCTCGGCGATGAGCTCGACGAGATCGGCCACGAGCTTCGGGGCGGCTGCGATCGTCGCCTTGGCGTTTATGGAGTGAAGTGATCCGTCGTTGTCCACCACGACGGCTCCGGCTTCGCGGGCGATGGCGACTCCAGCGGCGGTGTCCCACGGGTTGTTCGAGAGCATGATGCACGCGTCCGACTTCCCGTCAGCCACCCAGGCGAGATCGACGGCGGCTGAGCCGTACATGCGGACCCTCTGCACGCGGGTCGCGAGTTGGTAGTTCAAGGCGAGGCGTAGCCGGTTCTTCCGCTCGGCCTCTGGCCCCACCGCGTAGTCACCCACCGAAACGATCGCGGCATCCAGGGTCTCGGTACGGCTGGCGCCAATAGTCTCGCCATTGGCAGTGGCCCCCGCCCCTTCCGCTGCGGCGTAGCAGAGCCCTACAAACGGCAGGTCGATTACGCCCAGGACCGCCCGGTCTCGATCGAACAACCCGAGCGAGGTGCCGCACAGGGGGATGCCGTGCGTGAAGTTGGCTGTTCCGTCGAGGGGGTCGAGCGACCACATCAGCCCGTCCCCGGCATTGCTTGCGACACCTTCCTCCTCCCCCATGAACCCCACCCCCGGTGTCTCCTGTGACAGGAACTCGCGGACGGCGTACTCGACGGCAAGGTCAACCTCAGTAACCATGTCGCGGTCGCCTTTGGCGGTGACCACACCAGGATGCTTGGTACGGATGATCTCACTGGCGATGGAGACGGCACGCTCGGCGATCGGGAGCAGTGTCCGAGCGTCGATGGTCATAAGGCTTGCTCCGCTCCCACATCGAGGTGAACACCTGGTCGAAGACGGGGAACAACCCGTCAGCGGCGGCGTTGTCGGTGATCGCTAGCGTAGGTGAATCGATCCCGCGCGGCTGCGGCAGATATGGCTGAACCACGCAGAGCGCCCCGCCAACGACCAAGATGTTGAAGCGGATCGTTTCGATGTCGACATGCAGCTCCAACCGAGACGCTGCGTCCTCGTCCAACCGGCTGCACAGCCTGGTCAACATGCTGATGATGAGCCCGCGCAGCGTGACGAGCGTGCTGTCCGTGTAGCCCTCTTTCCGCCTCCCACGCACGGATTCGGATCGATGAACAAGCAGCCAACTCGCGTGCCGTACTCCAACAGGCGCTTGAGCTGATGCCCCGGGTAGCTCTGGCAGATCACGTTGAGCGACAGCCCGGCCACGTTGATCTCATTGGAGTCGTCGAACAGCGTCGATGCCGCGTAAGCCGACGAGAACGCGGCCCGCCTGCTGGACACCGCCGTCATGCCGGTCATCTGCACGGGGATGAATGCCTCGGTCACGGCGCCGGCGGCTGGCTCCGGCTCCGATGTCCTGAGTGCGGGCACCTCAACCGCACACGAATCGCCTGCGGTCCTGACAGGAACTATCGTCTCCAGCACTCGGCAGTGATCCGAATACGGCGGCCCTTGAGTGCGCCGGTCAAGCAGTGGTGGAGTAGTGCCCGGCTCGGCCGGCCACCCTGCAACGACGGGACCGCCTTCTTGGCCGCTCTGTCGCGCTCCTCGCAGTAGGAAGCGGCTCGACCTAACTACCGGCAACCGAGTATCCGCCTGGCCAGAAGCCGTCCGCGTCATCGACGTCCCGCAGGCCGCTCCATGATCTCCGTCACACCGGCAAACATGTCCGCCGCCGCCTCAGGAGTCGGCCTCAAGGACCTGATGGCCAGGACGAGCCACGACAACCTCCGGCCCCGATGATCTCTACAAACACGCACCAAAACGATCACCGACGCGATCGACCGCCTCATCACCGGCCCCAAACGCCGACCTGGGCCGATTTCAGTCGAGTGACCGTGAGTTCCCGCGACTCCCCGTTGATCGCCGTCCGAACGGGCACGCAGCGGGCACGGCCTGGCGGACCGTATGCACGTGCATGACGCATCACCCAAGCATCGAAACGCCCTACCCGAGAGCAGCTCGTGATCAAAGGGGTTGGACAGCACCGCTGCGCGAGGAAGAAGATCCCGGCATGGGAACCAGCATCCACGGGTTTGTCGAGTGCCGCACGTGGACCCGCGGGCTCGACATAGGTGACTCCGCTTGGTGCGCCGCCATCTCTCTGTCTCTGCTGGGAGTGCACAGAGACTACGACGCCTTCGATTGCCTCTTCGGCGTACACAGCTCAGGCGACTGGCGACCGATCGCGGCCGATCGCGGACTCCCCCAGGACGCATCGGAGATCGCCAAAGCGGAATTGGCGCAATGGGGGGAGGCCGCCTTCGGCGTCACTTGGTTGAGCTGGGAAGAGGTCGCCGCGATCGATTGGGATGAACCGGCCCTTCATCCGACGAACGTAGCCCAGTACCGGCAGCTTCCCGACCAAACCCTGGAACTCGTTTACCGCTCGGTCTGGAGCCGTAGTTTCGCTCGGGCGAGTGGCGTGGACACCTTATCGGTTGATCCTGGGCAGGTCGCGCTGTGGGATGAAGGCATCGAGTGGAATGCCGGAAACACCATCTTCCGCGTCGAACGTGCCACACGCCGCCATGTCGTACCGCCTGACGGTTACTGGCATGCGGTGTGGACAGTCATGCGCACGCTCGCGCACGTCCAAGGAGAGGATGCTGTCCGATTGGTGGCCTGGTTTGAGGAGTAGGCCATTCAGCATGCTGGACAGCCAAGGTCCAGACGGATCGGCCATGGAAGATCGAAAGTAGCCCGAAACGACCAGTGGTAGATCGAGGAACGATCCCTGACCTGGCTTTTTCATGCTGAGAGCGGGTGACGGGAATCGAACCCGCGCTGTCAGCTTGGGAAGCTGATGTTCTGCCATTGAACTACACCCGCAACCGACCAACGGCCGCGCCACCACTGTAGCGGAAACCCAGCCCCGTCGAGCAACCCCACAACCCCTCCACACGGTAAGTTCGACCCCGTGTTGCTATCCGACAGAGACATCCTTGCCGAGATCGACGCAGGTCGCCTGACCCTGGATCCCTTCGACGAGGACATGCTCCAGCCCTCCAGCATCGATGTGCGTCTCGACCGCTTCTTCCGCGTCTTCGAGAACCACCGATACCCCCACATCGACCCCGCGACGGAGCAACAGGATCTGACCCGTCTGGTCGAGCCCGAGGGTGACGAGCCGTTCATCCTTCATCCGGGTGAGTTCGTCCTGGCGAGCACGTTCGAGGTGATCTCTCTGCCTGACAATCTGGCCAGCCGCCTGGAGGGCAAGTCGAGCCTGGGCCGGCTGGGGTTGCTGACGCACAGCACGGCGGGTTTCATCGATCCCGGTTTCAGCGGTCACGTCACGCTGGAGTTGTCGAATGTGGCCACGCTCCCGATCAAGCTGCACCCGGGCATGAAGATCGGCCAGCTGTGCGTGTTCAGGCTGAGCTCTCCGGCGGAGCATCCGTACGGTAGCGAAAGGTACGGAAGCCGGTACCAGGGTCAGCGTGGACCCACACCGAGTCGCTCGTACCTGAACTTTCACCGGACCAAAATCTGAACTTTCGCCGACCAGAAGATGAACGGAAGGTGAACAGGAGGCAAAGTCGCACGTCCGCCAGGTGACCGAAACCCCAAAGGATGCGGCAATCTGCGTGTTCAGAAACCACACAGAGGGTAGCCAGGGGTAGAAGAGTGGGTGAAGTTCGCGTTTCTGCGGGCTACCCGTACCCTTCTCTGCGGACCATCCCCGCACATCTGGAGATCGACGTGCGTCTGCGTCTCACGCCACGTGAGGACAGCTACTACGACCTGTTCGCCGACTCGGCGAACAACCTGGTCACCGCATCGCGGTTGCTGGTTGAGATCATCAGCGACGGCTCGGACAGGGAAGGCCTGGCCGAGAAGATGCGTGCTTGCGAGCACACCGGTGATGAGCGCACCCATGCGATCATGAACCGGTTGAACGAGAGCTTCATCACGCCGTTCGACCGCGAGGACATCTATCGCCTCGCGAGCAACCTCGACGACGTGATGGACGCCATGGAGGCGGCCAGCGATCTGATCGTGCTGTACCAGATCGACCACCTTCCCAAGGACGTCGTGCGCCAGGTCGAGGTGCTTGAGCGGGCAGCGGAGCTGACCGCCGAGGCCATGCCACGCCTGCGTTCGATGAAGAACCTCAACGAGTACTGGATCGAGGTCAACCGCCTGGAGAACCAGGCCGACCAGGTCTACCGGCGCCTGCTGGCCAAGCTCTTCAGCGGTGAGTACGACGCTCTCACCGTCATGAAGATGAAGGAGGTCATCGACCAGCTCGAAGCTGCCGCCGACCACTTCGAACACGTGGCCAACACGATCGAGTCGATCGCGGTCAAGGAAAGCTAAGTGGACCTCACGCTGTTCCTCGTCATCGGCGTGGTGATCATCGCTCTGGCGTTCGACTACACCAACGGCTTCCATGACGCGGCGAACGCCATCGCGACGTCGGTGTCGACCCGGGCACTGACGCCGCGGGCCGCGCTGTTCATGGCGGCCGCGATGAACTTCATCGGCGCTCACCTGGGGACCCAGGTCGCGCAGACGGTCGGCAAGGGCATCATCACCACACCCGAGGGCAATCACGGGTTGGTGATCGTGGCCGCCGGCCTGATCGGCGCGATCACGTGGAACCTGATCACCTGGTATTTCGGACTGCCCTCCTCCTCCAGCCACGCACTGATCGGAGGCCTGGTCGGCAGCGCCCTGGCCTCCGCGCTCGTCCCGGCCCCGCCCGGCCAGGACAGCACCGTGCTGTGGGGCGGGATCGTCGAGAAGGTCGTCATCCCGATGATCCTCTCGCCGGTCGTCGGCTTCACGCTCGCCGCGTTGATCATGATCGCGATTTATTGGATCTTCCGCAACGCCCAGCCGGGCAAGGCCAACCGCGGCTTCCGCTACGCCCAGACGGTCAGTGCGGCCGCCATGGCGCTCGGTCACGGCCTGCAGGACGCGCAGAAGACCATGGGCGTGATCTTCCTGGCCCTCTTCGTCGGCGGCTACGTCGGCGAGAGCGACCCGATCCCGCAGTGGGTGATCCTGTCCGCGGCGGGTGCGATCTCCCTCGGCACGTACGCCGGAGGCTGGCGCATCATGCGCACCCTCGGCCGGCGCATCATCGCGCTGGACCCACCGCAGGGTTTCGCGGCCGAGTCCGCCGCCGCCACCGTCCTGTACGGCGCGGCGATCGGCTTCGGCGCCCCCATCTCCACCACTCACACGATCACCAGCGCGATCATGGGTGTCGGCTCGACCAAGCGCCTGTCAGCGGTGCGCTGGGGCGTGGCGGGCAACATCGTGACCGCCTGGGTGCTGACCATCCCGATGGCAGCCCTGGTGGCCGCGCTGTGCTTCTTCCCGCTCTACTGGATCGTGGAATAGGCACACGGAACCGAACAAGCGGTACGGCTCCGCCGTACCGCTTTTCAGTTTTCCGAGGGAGCCGACGCGTACATCACGTCCACGTCCCACCGGCTGAAGCCGAGCCCCGTGTAGAGCCGGATCGCGGCCGGATTGTCCTCGTCGACGTAGAGCATCGCCTGCGCGAGGCCGCGTGAGCGCAGGTGGCACAGGCCCACCACGGTCAGCGCCTTGCCCAGCCCGGTCCCCTGCTGCGACGGGTCCACGCCCACCACGTACACCTCGCCGATGGGTTCGTGCCCGTGATCGTGGGATCCGTGGACCTTCGTCCAGTGGAATCCGACCATCCGCCCGTCGCGCTCGGCCAGGAAGAAGCCGGCCGGATCGAACCACGACTCGCTCTCCCTGAGCCGCACGTCGTCGATGGTCCACGCGCCCTGCTCCGGATGGTGGGCGAAGGCGGCGGCGTTCACCTTCAGCCACTCCTCCTCGTCCTGTCCCGGGACGAAGGTGCGCACACTCACCCCCTCCGGCATCGGCACGGCGGCGAGCGGGGCGTAGAGCGAGCGCCGCATCTGCCACAACGACCGGACCCGCTCCAGCCCCGCCGACAGGGCGAGCGCGTCCGACCCCGGCGTGCCGCCGTGCGCCCACAGCCGCAGCCGCCCGTCGGTCAGCTCCAGTACGGCACGCAGCAGCCGCCTGCCGTACCCCTGACGGCGGAACGACGGGTGGATCACCAGTTCCCCGCTGGGACCCTCCACCTCGTCTGTGGGGTCGATGTGGGCGTATCCGGCCAGTTCCGAACCGGCGCGCAGCAGCACGGAGCGGGCCTGGTCGTCGCCGCCGTAGCGCAGGTGCAGCATGACGTGCTCGTTGAGCGGGCGCACCCCGTCCGCCTCCGTCGCGGCCTCCACGACACCGAGGACTTCGGCAATGTCGTGATCGCTCAAGCGTTCCTTGATCTCCACAGAAGCACTCACAGCTCGAACTCTAGGTGCCTGACTGGCAAACAACGCCATAAGCAGGACAGATGAATCGTTACCTTTGCGACATTTGATGCATAGCTACACCCCGTAACGTTCTGCCACATGACCTCACGTACCCTCCTCCGGCTCGCGGTGGCCGGAGCCGTGGCCGCGGGCGGGTTCGCTCTGGCGAGCATCCCGGCAGAAGCGGCCAAGCCCCCGAAGAAGGACGGTTCCGTCCGCCTTCTGACCATCAACGACTTCCACGGCAACCTGGAGACCCCCACCGGCTCCAGCGGCCGCATCCTGGACGAGAACGGCGTTTTCGTGCAGGGCACCGGCGGCGCGGCCTCGCTGGCCACCGCCGTCAAGCAGCACTGGGCCCCGCACAAGACCAGCGTCGTGGCCTCCGGCGACCTGATCGGCGCCTCGCCGCTGATCTCGGCCGCCTACCACGACGAGCCCACCGTGCAGATCCTCGGCCAGATCGGCCTGGACGTCTCCGGTGTCGGCAACCATGAGTACGACGAGGGCATCGCCGAGCTCAAGCGCATCCAGGAAGGCGGCTGCCACCCGGTCGACGGCTGCGCCCCCGCCCCCGGCGGCCCCTGGGAGGGCGCCGACTTCAAGTATCTCGCCGCCAACGTGGTCGACGAGCGCGGCCGCTACCCGATCGCGCCCTTCACGATCAAGGTCGTCAACGGCGTCAAGATCGGCTACATCGGCCTGGTCACCAAGACCACCCCCACGATCGTCACCGCCGAGGGCATCAGGGGCCTGACCTTCCAGGATGAGGTCGAGGCGGGCAACCGCGCCTCCAAGTGGCTGACCAAACTGGGGATCAAGGTCCAGGTCGCGCTGGTCCACGAGGGTGACGCCGTCGCCGTCGCCAGCCCCGACGCCTGCCCGAGCAAGGTCGGCACCGCCGGCGAGGTCATCGCCAAGGGCCTCGACGCCGCCGTCGACGTGGTCGTGATGGGCCACTCGCACCAGGCCTACATCTGCGAGACCGCCGACCCGAAGGGCCAGCGCCGCGTCTACACGCAGGGCTCCTCCTTCGGCCGCGTGCTCACGCAGATCGACTTCACGGTCAACCCGCGCACCAAGGACGTCGACCGCGCCTCCGTCGCCGCCGACAACCACGTCGTCGCCACCCCCGCGGCCTACATCACCAACTCGGGCGGCACCGTCAACAACGGCCCGTACACCGGCAGGCTCTACGCGCCGGACGCCGCGATCGCCCAGCTCGTCGCCGACTGGAAGACCGCGGTCGCCCCGGTCTCCAACAAGCAGGTCGGCACCATCACCGCCAGCATCGGCCGCGCCCCGGCCGCCTCCGGCGAGTTCCCGCTCGGCACCCTGATCGCCGACTCCCAGCTGGCCGCCACCAAGGCCGAGGGCGGCGCCCAGATCGCCTTCATGAACCCCGGCGGCGTGCGCACCGACCTCAGCTTCACCCAGTCGGGGACCGAGGGCGACGGCGTCGTGACGTACGGCGAGGCCTTCGCGGTCCAGCCGTTCAACAACCTCACCCAGGTGATCACCCTCACCGGGGCCGAGCTCAAGACCGTGCTGGAGCAGCAGTTCGCCGGCGGCCCTAACAACCAGGTCGCGGCCGGCCGCATCCTGCAGCCCTCCTCGAACTTCACCTACTCCTACTCCACGAGCGCCGCCTGGGGCTCCAAGGTGTCGGACATGAAGATCGACGGCGTCGCGGTGACCGACACCCAGACCATCAAGGTCGCGGTCAACAACTTCCTGGTCGGCGGCGGTGACGCCTTCGCCCAGCTCGCCGGCCGTACGGACAAGTCGCTGTGGAGCGGCCCGCTGGACATCGACGCGTTCGTCGCCTACCTGGGCGCGAACTCGCCGGTGGCTCCCCCGGCCCCGACCCACATCACGGTCCTGCCGTAAAGGATCACTCCGAGGCCCGCACTTCGGTGCGGGCCTCTTCTTTTGTACGGCCGAGCCAGGCGAGCCATTTGGCACCCACCTCCCCCTCCAGGTCCACGCCATGGTGGCGAGCCAGCAGCAGGACGTGACACAGCACGTCCGCCACCTCCTCCCCGAACCGGCGATCGATCTCCTCCCTGCTCAACCCCCTGCTCCTGGCCTGGCCCGTGCGCATGAGGTAGGCCTGGGTGAGCTCACCCATCTCCTCCTGGAGCTTGAGCAGGAACCAGGCGTCGTCGCGCTCGATCCCGACCCTGTCGGCGTACGTCCTGGAGATCGACTCGATCTGGTCGCTGAGACGTAGAAGATCCATGCGCCAGGAGCTTAATCAGCCCTCTCCCGCGAGAGAATCGGACAGACTCCTCGATATGCGACTCCTTGTGCTGGGGGGAACCGAGTTCGCCGGGCGCGCCCTCGTCGAGACCGCGCTGCGGCGGGGCGACGACGTGACCGTCTTCAACCGCGGCACCCACCAGCCGCCGCCGGGCGTCACGGCGCTGCGCGGCGACCGCCTCACCGACCTGACGGCGCTTCGCACCGGCACCTGGGACGTGGTGGCCGACACCTGGTCATGGGCGCCCTCGGCCGTGCGCGACAGCGCCGAGCTGCTGAAGGACCGGGCCGGGCGATACGTCTACATCTCCAGCTCGTCCGTGTACACCTACCCCAGCGCCCCCGGCTCCACCGAGGACGCACCCGTCATCGACGGCGACCCGGCCGGCGGCGACGCCGACTACGCGCCGATGAAGCGCGGCGCCGAACTCGCCGTCGTGCGGGCCTTCGGCGATCGGGCCGTGCTCGCGCGTGCCGGGCTCATCATCGGCCCGTACGAGAACATCGGGCGCCTGCCGTACTGGCTCACCCGCATCGCGCGCGGCGGCCACGTCCTCGCCCCCGGGCCCGCCTCGCTCGGGCTGCAGTACATCGACGTGCGCGACCTCGCCGAATGGTGCCTCGACACCACCGCCGGCGGCGCGTACAGCGTCATCGGGCCCCCGGGATTCGCGACCATGGGCGAGCTGCTGGAGACGTGCGTGTCGGTGACGGGGTCCGCGGCGGTGCTGCGGTGGGTGCCCGCCGAGCCGCTGCTCGCCGCCGGCGTACAGCCGTGGCTGGACCTGCCGATCTGGGCGCCGCCGGGCGAGCTGTACGACTCGGTGTACGGCTTCGACACGCGGAAGGCGGCGGTGCGGTGCCGCCCTCTGGCGGAGACGGTGGGAGACACGTGGACGTGGCTGCAGGAGCTCGGCGGCGTGGCACCGCAGCGGGCGGACCGGCCACGGGTGGGGCTGGACGCGGAGGTGGAGGCCCGGCTGCTGGAAGAGCTGGCGGTCTGATTGCCACGCACCCGCACACCACACCCCGCACCACTCACCCGACCGCCACTCACCCGACCGCCACTCACCAGACCCGCCACTCACCCGACCCGCGCACCCGACCCGCGCACCCGACGCGCCCGCGGCGTCGGCCGAAGCCGCCCGCAGCGTAGGACCAACCGCAGCGCGGGACCGCCCGCCACCTGGCCCACCCTCTGCATAGAACCGCCCTCTGCCTAGAACCGCCCGACCGACGGTTCCAGCAGGTCGAAAACCCGCCGAGCGTCCTGCGCCACCGCCGCCGCGATCTCGGCGTTGCTCTCCCCCGCCAGCGTACGGCGCTGCACCTCGGCGAAGATCACCCGATGCGCCCCCGCCAGCTGCGCCGCCACCGCCCGGGCCATCACGTCATCCAGTTCCCCGAACTCCCACGCCAGCGCCTCCTCCCTCTGCTCATGCAGATCCCGCAACCGCGCGACCAACGTCGGGCTCTCCGCGATCATCCGCGAGAACTCCTGCCCCGCGAACCCGATGATCGGGTCCTGAGCCGCGACCCCCTCCAGCAGGCTCCGCCTCAGCGCCGCGAACACCGTCTCCCCCTCGGCCCGCGCGGCCGCCGTGGCGGCCAGCCCGGCGACGAACTGCTCGTGATGGTCAAGCGCCATGTCCTCCTTCCTCGCGAAGTAGTTGGTGACGGTCATCTTGGACACGCGCGCCGCGTGCGCGATCTCGGCGATCGTGGTCTTCTCGAAGCCCTGCTCCACGAAGAGCCGGGTGGCGGCGTCCGAGATGGCCTCGCGGGTCTCCAGCTTCTTCTGCTCCCTCAGGTTCACGCTTCTTAGGTTAGTCATAAAATTATGTTGACAACAACTTAGGTTCGACATAATCTTAGGTCCATGCAGATCTCTGAATACCTCAACCAGATCGCCCGCATCCCCCTGCTCACCGCCGACGAGGAAGTCATGCTGGCCGAGAAGATTGAGGCCGGGCTCTTCGCCCAGGAGCGCCTGGACAACCAGCCCGACTGCGACCCGGCCCTGCGCGCCGACCTCGAATGGCTCGCCGAGGACGGCCGGCGCGCCAGGCAGCGGTTTCTCGAGGCCAACCTCCGCCTGGTCGTCTCGATCGCCAAGCGCTACGCCGGGCGCGGGATGGCGTTCATGGACCTCATCCAGGAGGGCAACGTGGGATTGATGCGGACCGTGGAGAAGTTCGACCACCGGCTCGGCTTCAAGTTCTCGACCTACGCCACATGGTGGATCAAGCAGGCCATCGGCCGCGCCCTCGCCGACCAGGCCCGCACCATCCGGGTGCCCATCCACATGGTGGAGCAGATCAACCGCCTCGCCCGCATCGAGCGCCAGCTGGGCGTCGAACTGGGCCGCGAACCGACCGTGGAGGAGCTCGCGACCGCCGCGGAACTGACCGCCGAGAAGGTCACCGAGATCCAGGGCTACGGGCGGGAGCCGATCTCGCTGCACACACCGCTCGGCGAGGAGAGCGGGAGCGAGCTGGGGGACCTGATCGAGGACACCGCCGCCGTCGACCCGGCGACGGCGGTGGACGCCGAGTTCCTGCGCAGGGACATCGCCGACCTGCTGGAGACGTTGAGCGAGAGGGAGGCGGGCGTGATCGCCATGCGGTTCGGGCTGACGGGGGCGGAGCCGATGACGCTGGACGAGATCGGGCGGGTGTACGGGGTGACTCGGGAGCGGATCCGGCAGATCGAGGCCAAGACCATGTCCAAGCTCCGGCACCCGGGGCGCTCCACCCGGCTGCAGGAGTACGCGGCCGCTTGAGGGCGCAGCCGGCCGACGGGACGCTTGGCGCCGCCGTCTCGCGTGCCATCCACCGCGCACCCTGCTCGCCGGCCCTCGGCCAGAGCCCCGGGCCACCGTGCGCTGGCCGCACGGGAGGGCGGCACAGTGTGCTCAGCTGACGAACGGGAACCAGGCGAGCGGACGGAGGCGGAGGCGAGCGGGCGGAAACGGGGGCGAGCGGCGCGGAGGGGTTAAGCAGGCCCCACCGAGCACCCTCCAAGAGCGGGAACGACTGAGCCCGTTTGCTCGTTGGCAATCTCGATGCGGTTCATCGAGTCGAGCGACACGAGCATAAGGTCGTCGGTCATCACGTTCCGTCGACCCGGCACCCCCATGCAGTTCGTCCTCTTCCCCATGGTCCACATCGCGGAGCCCGCCTTCTACGAGGAGGTCACCGCCCGCCTCAAGGGCACGGGCCTGATCGTGGCCGAGGGTTACCCCATGGCCGAGATGAAGCGTCTGCGCCGCCTGGCCGAGTACCGGCTGGACGATCTCGTCGATCAGGTGGTCGCGATGGACATCGAGTCCTTGGGCATCCCGATCCTGTGGCCCGAGCACTTCCACGCGGACACCCCTCCCTCGAAGCTCGACGAGTTTCTCTCGGACGCGGGTGCGGTGGTGACGTGGCTGAGCCGGGTCGCCTTCCCGAGCAATCTGCCCGACATCGACGACACGTCGCGCAAGGACCAGCCCACGAATCGCATCGCGAAGGCGTGGAACCGCATCACCGTGGAGGACAGGGACAGGGAGCTCATCTCCGCCCTGGGGAAGATCTACAGGATGAAGCAGCAGCAGCCGCTGATGGTGGCGGTGCTGTACGGGGCGTATCACATGACCGCGGTGGCCGAGTTCCTGACGGACAAGCTGGGATACCAGCCTGTCAGCGCGGAGTGGTTGACAGTCCGGCATACCTGACCACCTGCCCCCAAAAGGGGGTTGGGTAGGCTGCGCACGGCCCTGATATTCCGCCCGCGTCAGGAAGAGTTCGTGCGCGACATCACAGTGTTCAGCGGCAGTGCCCACCCCGAGCTGGCTGAGGAGATCTGCGCCCAGCTCGGCACCCCGCTCCATCCGGTCCGTGTCAGCAGGTTCGCCAACGACTGTCTCGAGGTCCAGCTCCAGGCCAACTGCCGCGAGCGCGACGTCTTCCTCATCCAGCCGCTCGTCCCGCCTGTGCAGGAACATCTGGTGGAGCTGCTGCTCATGCTGGACGCCGCGAAGGGGGCGAGCGCGGCCAGGACGACCGTGGTGATGCCGCACTACGCCTATGCCAGGTCGGACAAGAAGGATGCTCCGCGGATCTCGATCGGCGGACGGCTGGTGGCCGATCTGCTGGTTACCGCGGGTGCCAGCCGGGTGCTGACGATGACGTTGCACTCGCCGCAGGTGCACGGCTTCTTCAGCGTCCCGGTCGACAACCTGCACGCGCTCAACGAGCTGGCCGCGCATTTCCAGAAGGCCGATCTGGCCAACACGGTGGTGGTCTCCCCTGACCTGGGCAACGCCAAGGAGGCGGCGGCCTTCGCGCGTATGCTGGGCGTCGAGGTGGCCGTGGGTGCCAAGCAGCGCTTCAGTGACGACCGGGTGGTCATCAGTTCGGTGATCGGCGACGTCGCCGGAAAGGACGTGATCGTCCTCGACGACGAGATCGCCAAGGGGTCGACGGTGATCGAGCTGCTGGCCCGGCTCAGGGAGCGGGGGGCCAGGAACGTGCGCATCGCCTGCACGCACGGCGTGTTCGCGAGCGGCGCCGTGGAGCGGCTGAGCGCCGAGCCGAACGTGGTCGAGATCGTCTGCACCAACACCGTGCCGGTTCCCAAGCCGAGCGACAACCTCACCGTGTTGTCGATCGCGCCCGCGCTGGCCGAGGCGATGCGCCGGATCCACGACGGGCAGTCGGTGAGCGCCCTGTTCAGCACGTCATAAGGCACAGCCCACGGAACACGGCACGGCACCGCACGGCACACGGAATAAGGCACGGCACAAGGGCGGCACGGCGCATGTCACATCATGAGCACGTCACGAGGAGGAACGACCGAATGATCAGAGAGTCCTACCTGGTCGCCGCGAAGTCCGCGGTGTCGTTGCTGGGCGATCCGGCGGTGGCCGCCGCCTGGCACAAGCCGAGCGCGTTGACGGAGTTCTCGGTGGGCGGGCTGGCGGCGCACCTGGCCAACCAGCTCGTGCGCGTCGAGGACGTGCTGGCGGCCGACCGCAACGGCGGCGAGTTGATCCCTGTGCTGCAGCACTTCGTGCGCTCGCCATGGGTGCAGGCGGGTCTCGATCACGAGAGCAACGTGAGCGTACGGCAGGGCGGCGAGAAGGTCGCCTCCGAGGGTCCGGAGACCCTCACGGCCAGGGTCACCGGCCTGCTCGGACGCCTGACCCGGGACGTGCCCGCGCAGGAGCCCGGCCGGGTGGTCTTCCTGCCGTGGGCGGGCTGGTCGCTCGATCTCGACGATTTCCTGCTGACCCGCATGATGGAGATCGTCGTGCATTCCGACGACCTGGCGGCGAGCGTGGGCATTCCGACTCCTGAGCTGCCGGCGCGGGTGATCGAGCCGGTGGTCGACCTGCTGGCCAAGCTCGCGGTGTACCGCCATGGCCCGACGGCGGTGATCCGCGCGCTGAGCCGTACGGAACGAGCCCCTGCCACGATCAGCGCCTTCTGATCCCCATAGGGCCACGGCCTCTCGCACTCGGGTGCGGGAGGCCGTGGCCTTTGTGGAATGAATCGTTCCGTTCTGATAAAGTGGAACCAATCGTTCCGTTCCACAAAGAACTGGGGTGCATCACCATGACCTTCCTCGTCACCGGAGCCACCGGAACCGTCGGCCGCCACGTCGTCGCCGAACTGCTCGAGGCGGGCGTCCAGGTCCGTGCGCTCACCCGGAACCCGGCCAGGGCCGACCTGCCGGCGGGCGTCGAGGTGGTGGGCGGCGACCTGGCCGACCCCAGCGGCCTGCGCGCAGCGCTCGAGGGCGTCGTCGGAGTCCACCTCATCAACTTCGCCGGCGACGACTACGCACCTCTCCAGAACGGCGACAAGCTCGTGGAGGCGCTCTCCGAAGCCGGCGTCGAGCGTGTGACCGTGCTCGGCGGGCGGGCCGACGGGCCCCTGGAGACCGCGCTGGCGGAAAGCGGGCTGGAGTGGACGCTGCTCAACCCGGTCGAGTTCATGTCGAACACGCTGCAGTGGTGGGCCGACAGCGTGCGCTACCAGGGCGTCATCCGCGAGCCGTACGGCGAGCGGCTGAGCGCGATGGTGCACGAGCGTGACATCGCGGCGGTGGCCGCCACCGTGCTCGTCGAGGGCGGACACGGCGGTCGCACCTACACGCTGACCGGCCCCGAGGCGGTACGGACCACGGAGAAGGTCCGGCAGCTCAGCGCGGCGATCGGCAAGGAGATCCGCTTCGAGGAGCTGACCGAGGAGCAGGCACGCGAGATGTGGGCGGGGTTCGGCATGGGGCAGGACACGATCGAGTTCCTGGTGGACGCGCTCGGCAACACCCCCGAGGTCGGCTACACCGTGGTGCCGACCGTCGAGCAGGTCACCGGGAAGAAGGCACGTTCCTTCGCGCAGTGGGCGAGCGAGAACGCGGCGTCGTTCCGCTGACAGAACGCCGTTCACGCGAAGCTGTAGTCGGGCAGCCGGTGCTGCCCGGCTGCGCGCTTCTCCCCCTCCTTGGCCATCTGGTCGAGCAGGAAGCGCTTGCGGAACAGCAGGTTGCGCAGCCAGATGCCGTACCTCCTGCGCGGGGCCAGGAACCGCCCGGCGTTGCCCTGGGCGGCGCCCTTCGCGAAGGACCTGAGGATCTCCTCGTACCTCCCGAAGGCCGTGCGGTGGTCCGCCTGCGAAAGCTCCCCGGCCAGCACGTAGGCGGCGGTCAGGGCCAGGCCGGTGCCGATCCCGCCGAGGGTGTGGGCGTATCCGGCGTCGCCGATCAGCACCACGCGCCCGGTCGAGTAGCGGTCGATCTCGACGTGGCCGATCGAGTCGAGGTACACGTTCGAGGCCCCCGCCAGGGCGGCGAGGATCTCCGGCCCGCGCCAGCCCAGCCCGCGGTAGGCGTCGAGCAGGATCCGCTTCTGCTCGTCGGCCGAGTAGCGGTCGTAGGTGAGCTCGGGCGAGGAGAAGACGAAGAACGTCGGCGCCTTCGAGCCTCCGAGCTGCACCATCCGTCCTGGCTCGTTGTAGCCGACCGCCTCGTGCGTGATCGGGGCCATGTCGACCAGGGCGTAGTAGTAGTTCAGGTGCTTGACGTAGTCCTTCTCGGGACCGAAGGCCAGGTTGCGCACATTCGAGTGGATGCCGTCCGCGCCGACGACCAGGTCGAAGGTCCTGGGCGCACCCTTCTCGAAGGTCACGTGCACGCCCGACGCCGTCTCGGTCAGCGAGGTGATCGAGTCCCCGAAGACGTACTCACAGGTCGGCGAGGTCAGGTCGTAGAGGATCTCGGACAGGTCGCCGCGCAGGATCTCCAGGTCGCCGCCGGTGAACTCGCCCGGCATCACCGCGAGCGGTTCGCCGTCGCGGGAGACGAAGGTGACGTCGGTGCCGCCCGTCTGGCGCCGACGCACCTCCTCCAGGATGCCCATGCGGCTCAGGAGCTCCATGTGGGTCTCGCCCTTGAAGTCGACCGCCTGGCCGCCGGGGCGCAGGGCGGGCGCCTTCTCGACGATGGTGACGGTGGCGCCGTCGCGGGCCAGCCAGTAGGCGAGCGCGGGGCCGGCGATGCTCGCGCCGGAGATCAGGACCGTGGTGGTGTTCGTCATGGGTACAGCGTCGTGAGCGGCGCTGACAGCTGATTGATCAGTCGCTGACAATCCGGTCGAGGGTTGTCAGCGCCTCCTCGCGGCTCATCGCGGCGCCTCGGGCGAAGATCTCGGGGCGGTCGCGGACGGCCTCGGCGGTCCGCGCGACGTCGGGGTCCCCGACGGCGGCCGTGCCGCGCAGGGCCACGGCCACGCCGAGCAGGAGGGCCGCGTCGTCGGGAGGTACGGCACCGGCCAGGCCTTCGACGGCGTCGGCCAGGTCGCAGGCCAGGGGCGAGCGCCGCGCCAGGCCGACGGCCCGCTCGTGAAACGCCCGAGCTTCATCGGGGGCGTCGCCCCTGGCCCGGGCCAGCCTCCCGAGCGCCGTCAGCGCCCTCGCCTGGGCTCCCTCCACCACGAACCCGCCCTGCCCCGCCTCCTCTAGCGCCCGCTCCAGCAACGCTCCGGCCTCGTCCAGCCGGCCCTCCAGCCGGGCCAGCTCCCCCAGCCCCAACGTCGACCGTCCGGGCTGGCCGGCCTTGCGGAACAGCTCGTCCGCGCGCCGGTAGTCGTCCGCCGCCCCCTTGAGATCCCCCTCGCGCACGAGCGCCTCCGCCCGCCGTACGAGAATGTCCCCGCACTCCTCCAGCGCCCCGAGCTCCTCCAGCAACACCAGCGCCTCCCCCCGCAGCTCGCGGGCGCGGCGCCACTGGCCGCGCCAGGTCGCCACCATCGCCAGCCCGTCGAGCCCCTGTGCCACGCCCCACCGCTCCCCCAGTGTGCGGAAGGCCGCCAGCACCGCCTCCAGCTCCCGCTCGGCTCCGGCGGGGTCGCCGCCCATGGCCTGCAGCAGCGCGCGGCCGAGCCGGTTGAGCGCCCTGGTCCACGGCTCGCTGTCCAGCAGCGTGTGGTTGTCGGAGTCGAACGGCCCGGCGAGCATGCCGAACATCGCCACGACGAACGGGTGGCGGAACGGCGTGCGCGCGCCCCTGATGATCGCGGCCGCCCGTTCCCAGTGCGACGGCTCCACCCTGGGTACGGCATGCACGACGCAGGAGACGTAGTCCTCCTCCTGGCCTGGTTGCTCCTCCAGCAGCCCCGCCGCCAGCTCGCCCGCCTCGCTCCTGCGCCCGCTCAGCCACCAGTAGGCGGCCAGCGCGGAGATCATCTGGCGTCCGGTCCGCGGGTCGTGGCGCAGGGCGGCCATCAGGTTGGCGTGGTCGGCGGTGAGGGCGGCCAGCCATTCCAGCTGCTCGGCGCCGCGCAGGTGGTCGTCGGCGCGACGGGCGAGCTCCAGGTAGTACGCGGCGTGCTCGGCGGCGACCTCGGGCGGCTGGTGGGCGGCGCAGTAGAGGCGGATCGTCTCCATCATGCGGTAGCGCCCGCCGTCGATCACGACCAGGGACTTGTCAACGAGGTCGGTGACGTCACCACAGATCTCCTCGGCGGCCTCCAGCGTCGCACCGCCCGCGAAGATCGAGAACCGGGCGGCCTGTTCCTGCTCGTCCGGGGTGAGCAGGTCCCAGCTCCAGCCGACCACGGCGGTGAGGGTCTGGTGCCTGGCGGCAGCCGTACGGTCGCCTCTGGACAACAGCCGGAACCGGCCGTCGGCGGCCAGGCGGGCGGCGATCTCCTCGACGGGGAAGGTGCGCAGCCGGGCCGCGGCGAGCTCGATGGCCAGCGGGAGGCCGTCGAGGGTGGCGCAGATCGCGGTGACGGCGGCGGCGTTGGCGTCGGTGAGTTCGAAGCCGGGCCGTACGGCTGCCGCGCGGTCGGCGAACAGGCGCACGGACGGGTAGGCCGCGGCCTCGGCGGCGCCCTGGCCGGGCGAGGCCGGGAGCGGCGGCGCGGGAAGGGGTGCGAGGGGCACGAGGGTCTCGCCGGTCAGGCCCAGCGCCTCCCGGCTGGTCACCAGGACACGCAGCCCTTGGCACTCGCCCAGCAGGCGCCGCATCAGCCTGGCGACCGCGACGACCACCTGCTCGCAGTTGTCGGCCACGAGCAGGAGGTCACGGTCGGCTAGGGCGATGGCCAGGCGGTCGGCGGGGTCGCCGACGGGCTGCAGGCCGCTCTCGCGCACGCCGAGCGCGCCGAGCACGGCGGGGGCGACGCCGGCCTCGTCGGTGACGGGCGACAGGTCGACGAAGCAGACCTCGCCCGGTTCCCGGGCGGCGAACTCGGTGGCCAGGCGGGTCTTGCCGACCCCGCCGGGGCCCACGAGCGTCGTCAGGCGTGCGCCGGTGGCCAGGAGGCGGAGTTCGGCCGCGCGGCCCACGAAGCTCGTCAGCGGCGCCGCCACCCCGGGCCGGGGAGCGGGCCGGTCGGCGCGAAGGATGGCCAGGTTGAGCTCGGTCAGCTCGGGCGACGGGTCGGCGCCCAGTTCGTCGGCAAGCCGTCGCCTGGCCGCGTCGAAGGCGGCCAGCGCCTCCGCCTGCCGCCCTGCGGCCCGCAGGGCCCGCATGAGCAGCGCGACGAGCCGTTCACGCAGCGGATGAGCCTCGACGAGCTCCTGCAACGCGGCGACGGAGGCGCCTCCTGGTCCTCGGGTCTGCGCGTCGCCCGCCGGTAGGAGCAGCTCGGCCTCGGCCAGGTCCTCCAGGGCCGACAGCCGCAGTTCCTCCAGCCGGGCCACCTGCGACTGTCCGAAGGGCAGGTCGGGAAGGGCGGGTCCGCGCCACAACGCCAGGCCCTCCCGCAGCGTCGCGGCGGCCGGTGCGGGATGTCCGGAGGCCAGCAGCCGCCGTCCTTCCCCGGCCAGGGCCTCGAACCGGTGCACGTCGACGGATTCGGCAGGCACGGCCAGCCGGTAGCCGACGGCGTCGAACTCGACGGGCAGGTGGCGCCTCAACCGGGAGACCTGTGCCTGCACGGCGTTGGCCGCGCCCGCCGGTGGCGCGTCGCCGTACTGCCAGTCGATCAGTTGTTCCAGCGAGACCACCCGCCCCGCGTTGAGCAGCAGCATCGTCAGCAGCGCACGCGGCCGGGGTCCGCCGACGGCGATCTCCGTGCCGTCGGCGGACCGGACGACCAAGGGGCCGAGGATGCCGAAGTCCATGGTCGGATTCTCGCATTCCTTGTATTTCCTACCTATTGTGTGGAGAATCAGGGGCATGTCGTCCTTCACCGTTACCCCAGTGGCAGGCCGCATCGGCGCCGAGATCTCAGGCGTGAAGCTCGGCGGCGATCTGTCCGCGGACACCGTGGCCCAGGTGCGCGAGACCCTGCTCTCCCGCAAGGTCGTCTTCTTCCGCGGCCAGGACCACCTCGACCAGGAGGGTCAGATCGCCTTCGCCAGGAGCCTCGGCGAGCTGACCACGGGCCACCCGACGCTGCCCTCGCTCGGCGGCCACGTCCTCGACCTCGACTACAGCAACGGCCAGAAGGTCGACCGGTGGCACACCGACGTCACCTTCATCGAACGCCCGCCCCTGGCCTCGGTCCTGCGCGCGATCGAGCTGCCGCCCGCGGGGGGCGACACGCTGTGGGCCAACACGGTCACCGCGTACGAGACGCTCCCGTCCGAGCTGCGGGCGCTGCTCGACGGGCTGCACGCGGTGCACACCAACCAGTACGACTACGCCCGCGTGGCCTTCTCCGACGACCCCGAGCGCACCAGGAAGTACGCGGAGATCTTCGCCTCCACGGTGTTCGAGACGCTCCACCCGGTGGTGCGGGTGCACCCGGAGACCGGGGAGCGCTCGATCCTGCTCGGCGACTTCGCCCGCCGCGTCTCCGGCTATCCGGCACACCTGTCGAACAGCGTGATCAAGCTCGTCCAGGAGCACGTCACCAGCGTGGAGAACACCGTGCGCTGGCGCTGGGCGCCGGGTGACGTGGCCGTCTGGGACAACCGCGCCACCCAGCACCGCGTGGTGCACGACTTCGCGGGACCGCGGCGCCTGCATCGGGTGACCGTGGCGGGCGACGTGCCGGTCGGCGTGGACGGCCGGACCAGCCAGGTCCTGGCCGGCGGCCCCGCCACCGACTACTCGCCGGTGGCGGCGGCCTGAACCGGCCGCGGCCCTACGAGCCGGTGGCCGCCGCGTAGTGACAGGCCACCTGCGGTTCAGGTACGGCAGGCAGGACGGCGAGCGGCTCACCCTTGCACTTGCCGTCCACACCGACCTCGGCGGCCCTGCCAACGCCCAGTACCTGGCACCGCGGATGGAACCGGCAGCCGCCGGGCACCCGAGTGGGGTCCGGCGGCTCGCCGGTCAGCACGACCGGTTCCGGCGACTCCGGCAGCACCGACAGCAGCGCCTGCGTATACGGATGCCGCGGAGCGGTGAGCACCTGCTCGACGGGACCGGACTCGACGATCCTGCCCAGATACATGACCGCGACCCGGTCGGCGATGTTCCACGCCAGCCCCAGGTCGTGGGTGACGACGAGCGCCGACAGGCCCAGTTCCTCGCGCAGCCTCAGCAGCAGCGCGAGGATCTCGCCGCGCACCGAGGCGTCGAGCGAGGCCACCGGCTCGTCGGCGACCAGCAGCCGCGGCGCCAGGGCCAGCGCTCCGGCGATGACCACCCGCTGGCGCTGCCCGCCGGACAGCTCGTGCGGGTAGCGCAGGAAGAACCGCTCGGGAGGCCGCAGCCCCGCACGGGAGAGCGCGTCGCGGACGATCTCCTCCTCGTTGGCCAGCCCGTGGATGCGCGGGCCCTCGGCGACCGCCTCGTAGACGGTGTGCCGGGGGTTGAGCGAGCCCGTCGGGTCCTGCAGCACGAGCTGGACCTCGCGGCGGTAGGCCTTCAGCGCGCGCGAGCCGTAGTCGAGCCCCGCTCCGCCGTACAGGACCTGGCCCGAGGTGGGGCGCTCCAGGCCGAGCAGGGTCCTGGCCAGGGTGGTCTTGCCGCAGCCCGACTCCCCGACCAGCGCGACGATCTCGCCCTCGCCGACGGCGAGGTTGACCCCGTCGACGGCTCGCGCCTTGCGTCCGCGCGAGGCGAACTGCACGTGCAGGTCGCGCGCCTCCAGCAGGGTCTTGCGCTTGGTGAGCACCTCGGTCACGTCGCCTCCACTGAGGTCTTGCTCGGCTCGCTGCCACCGGTCTCGGAGACCGTCGCGTCGGAACCCGGCGCGTCGGAACCCGGCGCGTCGGACACGGGCGCGTCGGACACGGGCGCGCCAGGCGTTTCGGGCAGCACGTGCACGCACGCCGCGCTGCGGCGCTCACCCGCGGGCCACAACTCCACGTCGATGGAGGTGCACGTGTCGAGCGCCACCGGGCAGCGAGGATGGAACGGGCACCCGGCCGGCATGTCCATCGGGTCGGGCGGGTCACCGCCGAGGCCCTTGGGCGCCATGCGCGACACCGGGTCGCCGACCGTCGGGAAGGCCGCGGCCAGTGCCCTGCTGTACGGGTGCCTGGCGTCGTGGAACACCTCGTGAGAGGGGCCCACCTCGACGAGCCGTCCGGCGTACATGACACCGAGCCGGTCGCACATGTCGGCCAGCACCGACAGGTCGTGCGAGATCATGATCAGCGAGATGCCGTGCTCGGCGATCAGCTTCTTGATCAGCGTCAGCACTTGCGCCTGGACCATGACGTCGAGCGCGGTGGTCGGCTCGTCGGCGATGATCAGCCGCGGCTCGCAGGCGAGCGCCATGGCGATCATGACGCGCTGCCGCTGGCCGCCGGAGAGCTCGTGCGGGTAGGAGCGTGCCCGCCAGGCGGGCAGGCCGACCTGGGCCAGGAGTTCCGCCACCCGCTTGTCGGGCTCCTTGGTGGTGCCGTGCACGATCATCGGCTCGGCGATCTGCTCGCCGATGCGCCTGACCGGGTTGAGCCCGTGCTGGGCGCCCTGGAAGACGATCGACGCGGAGGCCCAGCGCACCGCGCGCAGCCGCCCCCACTTCATCGCGGCGACGTCCTCGCCGTCGAGCAGGATCCGGCCGTCGACGCGCGTACCGCTGGGAAGCAGCCGCAGCAACGCCATGGCCAACGTCGACTTGCCGGACCCCGACTCGCCCGCGATGCCCAGCGCCTCGCCGGCACCGAGGTCGAGAGAGACGTCGCGCACCGCGGCCACCTCGCCCGAGGCGATGCGGTAGGTGACGGACAGGTCTTGCAACGAGAGCAGGCTCACCGGGACACCCCTCGCAGACGTGGGTTGAGCACGGCCTCCAGCGCACGGCCGCAGAGGGTGAAGGCCAGCACCACCGCGACGATGCACAGGCCGGGCGAGAGGATGTACCACCACGCGCCGTTGGTCAGCGCGCCGTAGTCGCGGGCGCCGCGCAGCATGCTCCCCCACGACGTCGACCCGGTGGTCGCGCCGAGGAAGGCCAGCGTGGACTCCGCGACGATCGCGCTGGCGACCTGGAGCGTGGTGTTGGCCAGCACGAGCGGCGCCACGTTGGGCAGGACGTGCCTGGTCATGATGTGCCAGTGGCCGGCGCCGAGCGCCTTCGAGCGTTCGATGTACGGCCTGGCCTCGACGGCGAGCGTCTGCGCCCGGATCAGCCTGGCCGTGGAGGCCCAGGACGTGACCCCGATCGCCAGGATGATCGTGAAGCTGCTGCCGCCCAGGATGGCCGAGAGCACCAGGGCCAGCACCAGCGAGGGCAGCACCAGGAACCAGTCGGTGACGCGCATCAGCCCCGCCGACATCCATCCGCGGAAGTGGCCGGCGGCGATGCCGACGACCGTGCCGATGACCATGCTGAGCAGGGCGGCCAGGAAGCCGATGAACAGCGAGACGCGCGAGCCCCACATGAGCATCTGCAGCACGGACCGGCCGGACTCGTCGGTGCCCAGGAGGTAGTCGAGGCTCGGCGGATCCATGTCCTTGCCGGTGGCCTTGGTCACATCCATGATCGACGCGTCGCTGATCAGCGGCGTGAGCAGCGCGATGACCACGGCCAGGCCGAGGATCACCGCGCCGACCACGCCGGCCCGCTGCTTGCGGAACTGCTGCCAGAACCGGCCGAGCCCGGCCTTGCGCCGCTCCCAGACGATGGCTGTCATGCCGCCCTCACCCTCGGGTCGAGCAGGTGGTAGACCACGTCGGCCAGCGTGTTCATGATGATCACCGCGATGCAGACCACCAGGAACGCGCCCTGCATCACCGGGAAGTCGGGTCCCTTGATCGCCTCGACGAACAGCAGCCCGAGCCCCGGCCACGAGAAGACGTACTCGACCGTGACCGCGCCGCCGACCACGAAGCCGATGTGGATGAACACCAGCGTGACCGTCGGCAGGAGGGCGTTGGGCACGGCATGGCGCCGCCGTACGAGGTCGTCGCGCAGCCCCTTGGCCCTGGCCGTGGTCACGTAGTCCTGGCCGATCTCGTCGAGGAGCGAGGAGCGCATGACCAGCAGGTACTGCGCGTAGACCACCGCGACCAGGGTGAGACAGGGCAGGACCATGTGATGGGCGACGTCCAGGATGTAGGCGAAGCCGTCGGGCGCGTCGACGCTGTCCATGCCCCGGGTGGGGAACATGCCCGGAATGGGCCCGATTCCCGCGGCCAGGGTCATGAGCAGCAGCAGGCCGAGCCAGAACGTCGGCACCGACCAGAGCACCAGCGAGATCGCCGTGGAGTAGCGGTCGAAGCGGCCGCCGTGGTTCCAGGCCGCGCGGGTGCCCTGCCACAGGCCCAGGCTGACCGCGATGACCAGGCCGACGCCGGTGAGCAGGAGCGTGGAGCCGACCTTCTCCCCGATCAGGTCCATGACCGGCCGCCGGTACTCGTAGGAGGTGCCGAAGTCGAAGCGCACCGCCCGCACGACGAAGTCGATGAACTGGTTGAACACCGGCTGGTCCAGCCCCATCTGCTTGCGCAGCAACTCGATCTGGTCGGGGCTGAGCGGCACGTCGCGCGTGTAGGCGATGACCGGGTCGCCGGGAATCAGGCGGAACATGAAGAAGGTCGCCACGATCACCATGGCGATGCTGACCAGTGCCCCGCCCACCTTGGTCAGCGCGTAGCGGAGCGTGCCACGGGCGGGGCGATCCTCGGGAAGACCCGCCGCCACTTCGGCGGCGGGTCCCGTGTCGATCGGAGCGGTCACTCTCGGTCGTCCGCCGTGGTCTTGCGGCGCCTGGCGAGCAGGACGCCGGCGAGGCCCAGGACGACCACACCGCCGATGATGCCGATGATCAGGCCGGTGTTGGAGCCGCCGCCGGAGGCGGTCGCGCTGCCGGGGTCGGCCTTCACGTCGGCGGTGTACATCGGCCAGCCGCTGCTGCCGCCGTAGAGGATGCCCTCTCCGCTGCGGCCGGCGGGCACCGGCTCGATGCTGGTGATCTTGTCCTTGCGGTAGAGCTCGAGGTTGTTCGGGTAGTAGATCGCGATGACCGGAGCGTTGACGTAGAGGTTCTTCTGCATCTGCTTGATCAGGTCGGCGCGCTTGGCCCGGTCCAGCTCCTTGAGCTGGTTGGTGTACAGGTCCTCGTACTCCTTGTTGCACCAGAACGACTCGGTGCCGCCGCCGTCACCGGTCGGGGTGGGCCGCCGGCTGCACAGGTGCGTGGCCAGGACCTCCTCCGGGTCGGGGTTGACCGACCAGCCGCTGATGGCGATGTCGAAGAGCGCGGTGGAGCCGGTCTCCTCGGTGAACTGGTTGGAGTCGAGCTGCTTGGTGGTCAGCGTGATGCCGATCTCCTTGAACCAGCCGGTGAGGTACTGCGCCAGCTTCTCCTCCGTCGGGGTCTCCGTGTGGATGGTGAAGCGGAACTCCAGCTTCTTGCCCGGGTCGTCGGGCATGGTGCGGACGCCGTCGGCGCCCTTCTTGTAGCCCGCGTCGTCGAGGATCTGGTTGGCCTTGGCCAGGTCGAAGGAGACCTTGTCGGCGCCTTCGGCCTGCCAGAAGAAGTCCTGGTACATCGGCGGCACGATCGAGCCGTCGGCGGGGACGGCCAGGCCGTTCTGGACCTGGTCGACCAGGGCCTGCTTGTCGATCGCGTAGTGCAGGGCCTGCCGGACCTTGACGTCCTTCAGCGCCGGGTGACCGTCGCCGACGGGCTTGTCGTCGCTGGTGGTGGCGCCGTGGTTGATCTGCAGGTAGGCCGCGCGACGGCCGGGGGTGTTCCACTGCGTGATGGTCGCGTCGCCCGCGCCGGCCTCGAACTGCGGGGCGGCCAGGCGGCCGATCAGGTCGATCTCACCCTTCTTCAGACCGGCGATGGCGGCCTCGGGGTTCTCGTAGAAGATGACCTGCAGCTCGCTGATCTTGGGGGCGCCGCGCCAGTAGTCCGGGTTGGCCTTCAGCTTGACGTACTGGTCCTTCTTCTGCTCGTACGGGATGTACATGCCGTTGACCGGAGGGTTGTCCTCGGCCTCGTAGGCGCCGATGTCGGCCTGCTTCTCCCAGGCGGCCTTCGGCACGATCGGGATCGGGTTCTCCAGCATCGAGGCCTGCGGCGCCTTCGTCTTGATGACGAGGGTGCGGTCGTCGGTGGCCGTCACGGTCTCGAAGTTCTCGACGGCCGGGCCGTTGCCGGTCTTGGCCTTGTCGTCCGTCATGATCTTGTTGAAGGTCCAGGCGGCGTCGTGGGCGGTCACCGGGGTGCCGTCCGACCACTTGGTGTCGCGGATCTTGAACGTCCACGTGAGACCGTCGGGCGAGGTCTCCCACGACTCCGCCAGGTCCGGGCTGGGCGCCAGGGTCTTGGGGTCGGGCGTGGTGAGGAACAGGTAGGACCAGCGCTGCAACTGACCCGCGATGAGGCGAACCGCCTTGAACGGGTTCATCGAGTCGACGGACTGCGTCGAGCCGATCCGCAGAACCTTCTTACCTTCCGGGTTGGCCAAGGCGGCCTGACCCTGGATGGTCAACAAAAACACGACCCCGAGCGCCGCCAGGCGCGCGAGCCATTTAGTCATCTGTGCCTCACCTTCAGGCGGGGGTTACCTGTTGAGAAGAAGGCACACCCTAGGGGTGGCGTGCGTCAACGAATGACGGAGAATTGTTTCATTCTTGTTGCATTCCGCGACGTAAATTTTCAGACGTTACCGTTGGGGTATGCGCCCCCGCCTCGCCGTCGCCGCCATGATCACCATTGCCGCAGGTCTGGCTACGAGAAAGTTCACCGGCTGGCCCTACCTCGGGGACGCGCTCTACACCGTGCTGATCTATCTGCTGGTGTTGCTCGTGCGGCCCTCGCTGAAACCCCTCTGGGCCGCACTGATCGCCGTCGGCGCCAGCTGGTTGATCGAATTCGCCCAGATCGCGGGAATTCCTCCACTGCTCCAGCCGCTCCTCGGCAGCACCTTCAACGCCCCCGACCTGTTCTGGTACACCGCGGGCGGGCTGGCCGCCTGGCTGGCGCACGAAAAAGGCCGGGCACTGGCCCGGCCTCTTTCCGCTCGACGTCAGTGACAGCCACCGCCTCCGCAGCACGAACCACCCGCCTGCGGCAGCAGCTCGACCTTGGGAGCAAGCTCGTAGCCGGCCTCGGCGACCGCGGCGCCGATCAGCGACTCGTCAACCGGCCCCGCGCTGGTCACGGTGACCGCCTTCGCCGCAAGGTCCACCCTGACCTCACTGACACCCGCGACCTTGCCCACCTCGGCGGTCACCGAGCTCACACAATGACCGCACGTCATGCCCTCGACCTGGTACGTCGTAATCGTCATGGCGTCACTATACCCCCCTGGGGTACATCATGGGTAGGGGACCCCCATGATGACCATCGCATTCCTCGTCGCCCCCGAAGGCGTCGAGCAGATCGAACTGACCGAGCCGTGGAAGGCCGTCAAGCAGGCCGGTGGTACCGCCCTGCTGGTCTCCACCGAGCAGGGACAGGTGCGGGGCTTCAATCACCTGGACAAAGGTGAGCAGTTCGCCGTCGACGCCACCGTGGAGAGCACCTCCTCGGCGGAGTTCGACGGCCTCGTCCTGCCCGGCGGGGTCGCCAACCCCGACTACCTCCGCACCGTCCCGGGCGCCGTGAGCTTCGTCCGCGACTTCTTCGAGTCCGGCAAGCCCGTGGCCGCCATCTGCCACGCGCCCTGGACCCTCATCGAGGCCGACGTCGTGCGCGGACGCACCCTGACGTCCTGGCCCAGCCTCCGGACCGACCTGCGCAACGCGGGCGCGACCTGGGTGGACCAGGAGGTCGTGGTCTGTACGGCAGGCCAGAGCACTCTCGTCACCAGCCGCAAGCCCGACGACCTCAAGGCCTTCTGCCAGGCCGCCATCGACACCTTCAGGCGGGCCTAACGGATCGGGATCTCCTCGTGGACGCCGTCGTCGCCGGCGTCGAGCGTGACGCTGGTGACGCCGTCCGGAGGAGCCGGGTAGTACACGAACACCCGGTTCTTCATCGTCGGCTTCAGGAACAGCAACCGCCCCTCGGCGTGGTCCTCCTCGCCGATGCGCACGCCGAAGTAGCGTGCCCCGCTCTCCGGGTCGACCACCGTGAACTGCGCGAAGTCGGCGCTCGACGACCACCGGTGCATGATGCTGCCGAACGGCGTGAACGCCGAGTTGTGGTCGCCGTCACCGGTGTTGGTCACGTCGAAGACGCCCACCAGGTAGGCGCCGTCGCGGTAGAAGGGGTGCACGTCGACTCTGAGCGTGGTGGCCCTGGCCCGGCGCTCGAAGCTCGTCACGACCTCGCCGTCGTCCTCGTGGAAGGCCGAGTCGGCGATGCCGCCCCGCTCCGGGGTGGTCGTCGTGGTGCCGGCCGAGCCTGCGGTCTCCTGCTTGATCGAGTAGGAGATCTCCACCCGTCGGTTACGCGCCCGGCCGTCGGGGTTGTCCTTGCCGTCCACCTCGTTGGGCGCGACCGGCTCCGCCGCGCCCCTGCCGCCGGCCCGGTAGACGTAGTCGGAGCCCAGCCTGGCCTCCAGGTAGGCCTGGACGGCCCTGGCGCGCCTGAGCGAGAGCGGCAGGTTGTAGGCGTCGGAGCCCTTGCCGTCGGTGTGTCCCACGATGGCCACCGGCGGCTTGGCCGGGTCGGCGCGGCGGCGCGTCTCCTCGGCCACCTCGTCGAGCACCGACCTGGCCCTGGCGGTCAGCGAGGCCTTGTCGAAGGCGAACAGCACGTCGCTGCGCAGGGCGATGGTCTCGGTCTCGCCGTCGTCCCGCGTCGAGCGCTGCGGTGACTCCACCAGTTCGCGCAGGTCCTCGATCTGGACGTACGGCGTGCCGCCCGGCTGCTCGACGGGGAAGCGGACCACGTCGCCCGGGACGGGGTCGCCGTCCTTCTCGGTCGGTGCGGGGGGCGGCCCCGGCTCGGAGTCGCCGACCGGCACTCCGGCGAACTCCCCCAGGGCTCCGGGGGCGACCACGGTGATCTCTTTCAGATCCTCGGGCAGGCCGGGAAAGTAAACCTCTACCGGATATCGGACGTCCGAATACAGGAAGAACTCCCGCCGCGTGCCGTACGCCTTGCCGTCCTTCTTCTCCAGAAGCGGCCGGTAGACCTTTCCGCCGACCGTGTCCATCAGGGAGAAGCGCGAGAAGTCGTCGTCGGTGATCCCGCTGAAAGCACCCTGCCCGCTGGTGTTCTCGTCGTCGGCCTTGGGGATGATCTCCATCCGGAGCAGCGAGTGCTCACCCTGGCGTTCGACCGAGGTCACGGTCAGCTCGTAGGGCTCCGCGGGCAGGCCGGCGAGCGCCGTACGCGTGAAGCCCGCCGGCGCCGGAGCCGCGCTGGAGGCCGCGGGCGGGGAAGGGGTCGGAGCTGTGGACTGAGTCGCCGGACTACAGGCGGCCAAGGCCAGGACGGCCGCCGCGGACATCGCTTTGCGAATCATTTACCGCAGCTTATTAGGACTTGTCCGTAATAAAGACCAGGGCTAGCGCACGAGAGCCGAATGGTCTAAATGTAGGCCAAAAGGAGTCCTGCATGATCGAGCTCGTCCAGAAGTGGGCGGGGCTACCCGTCCGCGAGGTTCCGATCAAAGGCGGCCTGAGCCACCGCATTTCCCGGGTGGAATGCGACGACGGACGCCGCTGGCTGCTGCGGGTGCTCGATCCGGCGGTCTGCGTGGCGGGGCTGGGCATCCCGCTGGAGCAGGAGATCGCCAACACCGCGCTGGCCGCCTCCACCGGGGTCGGCGCGGGGCTGGTCATGCGGTGGAACGACCATCACGTGCTGCTGCTGGAGTACCTGGACGGCGTGACGCTCGACGCGGCGGGGGTCGCGGCGAACATCGAGGGCATCGCCAAGGCCTGCAAGCGGCTGCACGCGGGACCCCGGTTCGTCAACGACTTCTCGATCTTCGACAAGCTGCGGGAGTTCCTGCGCATCTGCCGCGACAACGGGCTCGACAGGCCTGCCGGATACGACGACGTGCTCCCCCTGGCGTGGGAGATCGAGCGGGCGATGCCCCGCGTGCCGACCGTGCCGTGCCACAACGACCTGCTCGCGGAGAACTTCATCCTGACGCTCTCGGGTGTCCGGATCGTCGACTACCAGCTCTCCGGGAACAACGATCCCGCCTTCGAGCTGGGCGACATCGCCGCGGAAGCGGACTTCGACCCTGACCGGACGGCGAGGCTGGCCAGGGCGTACGGCATCGACGTGGCCAGGGTGCGGCTCTTCCTGATCATGTCGAACCTCACGTGGACGCTCTGGTTCTCGGTCCACCACGGGCTCATGGCCAGGCAGGCCGACTTCGACTACGCAGCCGAGGCGGCCGACAAGTTCGCGCAGGCCGTACGAGATCTGAATGACCCATCGTTCGGTCAGCTGATCGACAAGGTAAGGAGCGACCCCCCATGACAGTCGACGAGGACGCGAAACGACTCGCTGAACTCGGCTACAAGCAGGAACTGGCCCGCACCTGGTCGGGCTTTTCCAACTTCGCCATCTCCTTCTCCATCATCTCGATCCTGGCCGGCTGCTTCACCACGTTCGGACAGGCCTGGAACAATGGCGGCCCCATCGCCATCTCCTGGGGCTGGCCCGTCATCTCGATCTTCATCCTGATCATCGGCCTCAGCATGTCGGAGCTGGTGAGCGCCTATCCGACCGCCGGAGGCATCTACTGGTGGGCGGCCAAACTCGGCAAGCCCATCCACGGGTGGTTCACCGGCTGGCTCAACCTCATCGGCCTGGTCGCGGTCACGGCCAGCGTCGACTACGGCTGCGCGACGTTCCTCAACATCACCCTCAACCGGCTCACGGGCGGCGCCTGGGAGTCCACCCTCACCAACGCGTTCCTGCTGTTCGTGATCGTGCTGGTGCTGCACGCCCTGATCAACATCTTCAGCCACCGGCTCATCTCGCTGCTGCAGAACATCTCGGTGTGGTGGCACGTCGCCGGCGCGGCGATCATCGTGGCGATCCTGATCTTCGCTCCGAGCGAGCACCAGACGATCGGCTTCGTCTTCACCGAGACGATCAACAACTCCGGATTCGACGCCAACGCCTTCTGGTTCTACGTGCTGCCGCTGGGCTTCCTGCTCACGCAGTACACGATCACCGGCTTCGACGCCTGCGCGCACGTGTCGGAGGAGACGCACGGAGCGTCTCGCGCCGCGGCCAGGGGCCTGTGGCAGTCGATCTTCTACTCCGCGATCGGAGGGTGGATCCTGCTCCTGGCCTTCCTGTTCGCCGCGACCAACGTGGACGAGATCAACAAGCAGTTCGGCTTCGTCGGCGCGATCTTCGACACCGCCCTGCCCGCCAACCTGGCCACCGCGGTCTTCGCCATCTCCACCATCGGCCAGTTCTTCTGCGGCATGAGCTGCGTGACCTCGATGTCGCGCATGACCTACGCCTTCTCCCGCGACGGCGCGGTGCCCGGCTGGCGGTTGTGGTCGCGCGTCGACCGCAACAGGACCCCGGTCAACGCCATCCTCGCCGGGTGCGCGGCCGCCGGGCTGCTGACCCTCCCCGCGCTCTACGCGCCCGCGGGCTCGGGCACGCCCGTGGCCTTCTACGCCGTCGTGTCGATCGCGGTGATCGGCCTCTACCTGGCCTTCCTCATCCCGATCTGGCTGCGGCTGCGCATGGGTGACGCGTTCGTGCCCGGTCCGTGGACGCTCGGCCCGAGGTACAAGGTGCTGAACTGGATCGCGGTGATCGAGATCGCGATCATCTCGCTCTACTTCGTCATGCCGCTGTCGCCGGCGGGCATCCCCGGCCACCCCAGCTTCGCCTGGACGTCGGTGAACTACGCGCCGATCGCGGTCGGCGCGGTCCTGCTCGGCATCTCGCTGTGGTGGACCCTGTCGGCCAAGAAGTGGTTCGCCGGACCCCGCAGGAACGTCGACGAGGTGCCCGCTCCGTGATCCCGTGCCGCCTTCCGGGTCAGGCGCGGACCTCGAAGGCGGCCTTCACAGCGTCGCGCACCTCGTCCATCGAGGCCGCCCCCAGTTCCCGCTTGACCGAGGTCATGTCGACGTCGGGCATGCCGCACGCCACGGCCCACTGCCACGGCTCCATGTCGCCGTCGACGTTGAGGGCGAAGCCGTGGCTCGTCACCCGGCGCGACTGGCGCATGCCGATCGAGACGATCTTGCGGCCGGTGGTGGTCCACACCCCCGTGAGCAACTCGGAGCCGGGCGGCGTGTCACGCCGCTCGGCGGGCACCCCCAGCTTGCCCAGCGCCTCGACCAGGCGCAGCTCGACCTCGCGCACGTAGTCGACGATGCCTTCGTCCTCGTCGAGCTTGACGATCAGGTAGCCGACGAGCTGGCCGGGACCGTGGTAGGTCAGCTGCCCGCCCCGGCTGGTCCGCACGACCGGCACGCCGCGCGCGGGGTCGGGCAGGTGCGCCATCGGGGTGCGCAGCCCGATGGTGAACACCGACGGGTGGCTGAGCAGCCACAGCGTGTCGGGCCGCTCGTCCCGCTGGCGCTCCAGGACCAGTTCCTGCATCCGCTCCATGGCCGGCTCGTAGTCGGCCATGGAGTCCTGCATCAGTGCGAGCGGACGTTGCCTCATCTTTCGAGGCTAACGCAGCGGCAACACGATCCAGAGCACGACGTAGAGGATCCAGCCGACGACCGGCAGCAGCGAGGCGATCAGCCACAGCACGCGAACGAGCGTGGGCGACCAGCCGAGCTGCTCGGCGATCCCGCCGCAGACGCCGCCGAGAACCTTGTGCTTGCTTGAGCGGTGCATCGCTCTCCTCCGTGTGGGTTGCTTTCACCTGGGAAACGGACACCCAGGTGGTTCACGTTCCACTACGGACCCTGAGAAAACCCTGACAGGGACAGCCACTCCCGGGCCATTTCCACATGTTCCCTGGTCAGGCCCCGTCTGGGCTCGATGTTGACGAGGAGAAAATCGCTGACTCCCTGATAGCCGCGAAGATACTCTTCGTCCTCCAGGAAGACATGGTCGTCGAACCAGACGAACGGCGTGCTGCCCACGTACTTCGCGACGTGGGGAGTCTTGAACATCTCACCCAGCTCGCTGGGCACGTCGCGGGCGAAGGGCACCACCGGCAACTGCGGCAGCCCCAGGCGCGGCGCGATCCACTCGTTGGCGGAGTCTTCCCAGGTGGTGGCCCAGACCAGCTCGGAACGGGTCGCCACGGCCAGTTCCATCAGCCAGGAGCCGTGTTCGCGGTTGAGGTGCACCGTGTAGTGCTCGCCGCCGACCGTGCACTCATAACGGCGGAAGCCCGGCTGTGAGGAGAAAGGATTGAGCACGCCGTCAACGTCGACCAGCAACATCGGGCGCCCATACATGGCGGGCATTCTTCCAGCAATCAGGCATCGCCGTACACACCCGCTCTCCAGGAACCCGGCTTGACCCCCAGGTCGGCCGCCAGATCGAGGGCGATGTCATACCGAAGCAGATCGGTGGCGCGGTAGCGTCCGTCGCACGTGCCGGCCTCGGCGTGGTAAACCGCGCACGACCGCGGATCGGCCTCGGTGATCGCGGCGTCCGGCGGGAAGACCCAGACCCTGACCTTGCCGGGCGCGCCCCCGATCACGGTCGTCCAGACGCCGTCGCCGCACCGGCCGACGCTCCCCTCGCCCTTGCCGCTCGCCACCACCCACGACCGCGGTTCCTCGCACACCACCCGCACGCGCACACGCTCGCCCGTCGCGGCGAGATCCTCGCCGATGGCGGAGCTGCCCATGCTGACGGCGTCCATCGCGCCGCGCTCGTCGAGATACGGGAGGTCGCCGAGCACCGGGTCCACGCTCCTGGCCGGCGCCGCCGCCACCTGGGTGGTCCGCGGCCCGGTGGCGGCGTCCGGCCACAGGAGGAGGACGGCCGCCCCCGCGACCACCATCCCCACCGTGCCCATCACCCACCGGTAGGCCCTCAGCAACGCCCCCTGCCGCCTGATCTCCGTCACGTCCGGCCCTCTCGTCGGACCCCGCTCGCTGCGCTCCCGCAGCAGCGAGCGCAGGTCGTCGTCGGTGTACGTCATCGCTCCATCACCATCAGGACCTCCGGATCCACACGCAGGCGTCTGAGCGCCCGGCCGAGCTGTGTCTTCACCGTGCCGGGCGAGCACCCGAGCACGCCGGCGCACTGCTGGACCGTGAGCTCCTCGAAGTAGTGCAGGACGACCACCGCCCGCTGCCGCTCGGAGAGCCCTCGGATCGCCGTCCACAACGCCCGCCTGGCATCGTGCTCGTCGGTGAAGTCGTCCTCGGCAGGCTCGGGGAGATCCTCCGTCGGGATCTCGCCGCGCCACCGCCTGCGCCACCAGGAGGCGTGGGTGTTGGTGAGGATGCGGTAGACGTACGGGTCGGGGTCGCCGTCGATGCGCCGCCAGGCCGCCCAGGCCCTGGCCAGCGCGCTCTGCACGAGGTCCTCCGCCGTGGCCCAGTCCCCGGTGAGCAGATAGGCGGTACGGCACAGCCGCGCGTGACGCTGCGTGACGTAGTCCGCGAATCCGTCGTCCATGGGCGAGTCTCCGTTCCTCACAGAGCTCTACCGTCTGGAGATCGCGATCGGATGACACCTCTTTTCCGTTAGCCTCTGCTGTTGTCCGGACGGCGAAAGGTGCGTGGCACGTGGGTTGGTTGGAAGCGGTGGTCCTCGGACTGCTCCAGGGTCTGACGGAGTTCCTGCCGATCTCCTCCAGCGCCCACATCCGCGTCGTCTCCGCGCTGTTCGGCTGGAAGGACCCGGGCGCCGCCTTCACGGCGGTGATCCAGCTCGGCACCGAGGCGGCCGTGCTGATCTACTTCCGCAAGCAGATCTGGGAGATCATTACCACCTGGACCCGCTCCCTGTTCAACCGGGAGCTGCGCGCCGAGCCGGCCGCCCGGATGGGCTGGTACGTCATCATCGGCACGCTGCCCATCGTCGTCCTGGGTCTGCTGTTCGAGGACGAGATCGAGGGTGTCTTCCGCGACCTGCGCCTGATCGCGACCACGCTGATCGTGTTCGGCCTGATCCTGTGGTTCGCCGACCACACGGCGCGCAACAAGCTCACCCTGGAGAAGCACCTCAGCCCGGTCCACGCGATCATCTACGGCCTGGCCCAGTCGCTGGCGCTCATCCCGGGCGTCTCGCGCTCCGGCGGCACGATCACCGCGGGCCTCCTGCTCGACTACCGGCGTGAGGAGGCGGCCCGCTACTCGTTCCTGCTGGCCATTCCCGCCGTGCTCGGCTCGGGCTTCTACCAGCTGCTCGACATCGGAGAGGGTGACGCCCCCGCATGGGGCCCCACCCTCCTGGCCACGGTGATCTCGTTCGTCGTGGGTTATCTGGCGGTCTCGTGGTTCCTGAAGTACATCAGCACCCACAAGTTCACCGGGTTCGTGATCTACAGGATCTGCCTCGGCCTGTTCATCTACCTGGCCGTGTGGCTGGGCTGGATCCCGGCCATCGGCTGAGGCTGCGCGGCCTTCGACGGCCGGCGGCCGGGCAGGGCCAGGAGCACCAGCCCCACCAGCGCCCAGGCTCCGAGTACGGCCAGCGGCCGGCCCAGCGCGGCGCCGTCGAAGAAGACGGTGTTGCGGATGGCCTCCGCTCCAGGGCCCACCGGCAGGTAGTGGCCGATCGCCGCGTACCACTCGGGGATGTAGCGCGCGCCGAGCGGACCGCCGCTCGCCGGTAGGCCGATGACGAGGAAGAGCAGGGCGACCACGCCGACGCCGCCGGGGCCGAGCAGCTTGACCATGCCCGACCCGACCAGCGCCACCGTCAGGACCAGCGCGGACGAGACGGCCGCCAGGTTCCACAGGTCGTTCGGCAGCACCTCGAAGACCGAGTGGGCCAGCCAGGCGATGGCGGTGCCGGCCACCAGCGCACCGCCGACCAGGGCCGCCAGCCTGCCGGCGTAGTTCATGGCGGGGGCGAGCTGGAAGAGCAGCACCGAGAGCATGATCGCGGGGATGAGCAGGCTCATCGTGTAGAACATGCCCGAGATGCCTCCGGCGTCGGCGGGCGGCAGCGCGGCGGCGTCCTCCACCGTGAGCTGCTGCCCTTGGGCCGCCGCGGCGGCCTGGAAGGCGGCGGTGATCACGTTGGCCCCCGCCCGGCCGGCCGCGCCGGCGATGACGAGCCTGTGCTCCGCCGGCACGAGGACGGCGTCGACCTCGCGGTCGAGCAGTGCCCTCGTGGCCTCGCCGGCCGACGGGTAGCCGTGCAGCTCGAACGCCCCGGGCTTGGCCCGGTCGACGGCGGTGGAGAGCTGCTGGACGACCGGGGCGGGACCGACGACGGCGATCGGCACGTCGTGCGGGCTGGGGCTGCTGAAGGCGCCGAGGAACGAGCCCACGAAGAGCATCCCGATGAGGGTGACGCCCACGATGGCTCCGATGACCTTGCCCATCGAAATTCACCACCTGATGACTTCATCAATGTTGAATTCAAGGTAGACGAATTCAACATGGTTGAATAGCCCCTGTGAGCGAGATCTCAACCGAGCGAGGGCGCCGCCCCGGCAACCCGCGGACCAGGGAGTCGATCCTGGAAGCGGCGATGGCCGCCTTCGCGCGGCACGGCTACACGAAGACGACCATCAGAGGGGTGGCGCGCGAGGCCGGAGTCGATCCGGCGCTGGTGATGCACTTCTTCGGCACCAAGGACGGCCTGTTCGACGCGGCCGTCCGCGAGGGCGGCATCCCGGTGACCCTGCTCCGCGAGGTCATCGACGAGGGCGTCGACGGGCTCGGCGAGCGGCTGGCCATGCGCTACCTGCGCCTGTGGGAGGACCCCGAGCTCGGCCCCAGGATGCACGCCGTGGTCTCGGCTGCCACCTCCTCACCCGCCGCGGCGGGGCTGCTCAAGGAGTTCATGCGTGGCCAGCTCATCCGCCCGATCGCCGACCGGCTGGAGGGTGACGACGCCGAGGAGCGGGTGCTGATGATGGCCACGCAGCTCGTCGGCATCGGACTGATGCGATACGTCCTGCGGGTCGAGCCGCTGTCGTCGATGCCGCTGGCCGCCGTGGTCGCCCATGCCGCGCCCAACCTGCAGCGCTACCTGACGGGCACCGCCGCCTCACGGTAGGTCGCCAGGGTGAACACCAGGGCGACCAGCCCGATCACGCTCGACAGCACGATCACCCCGGCCCTGCCGTACCACTCCAGGGCCAGGCCTCCGGCCATGCCGGCCACGAACAGGCCCGCGTACTGACTCGACGACAGCAGGCCGAGCGCCACGGGGACGTTGCCCGGCACGGCGGTCACCGTGCGATACAGCTGCGACGGGCCGACCAGCCAGCCCAGCCCGCCCCAGAGGAACGACCAGACCAGCGCGACGGGCAGCGCCAGGTTGGCCACGGGGGCGAGCGCCATCAGCAGCGTGGCTCCCGCCAGGCCGAGCAGGATCATGCGGCGCGGGCCGTACAGGTCGGTCAGCCTGCCGCCGAAGTGGTTGCCGATCACGGCCCCGAAGCCCCACGCCCACAACACCGCCGGCAGCGGCACGTCGATCAGGGAGTCCAGGTAGGTGTAGGCGGAGAAGGCCGCGGCGAACATCAGCAACTGGGTGAGCAGGACGGCCAGCAGCGCCCGGTCCGCCAGCGGGGCGAACCGGTCGCGGATCCGGCTGGAGGCCTCCAGCCGCAGGTGGGGCACGAAGGCCAGCACGCCCACCAGTCCCACGACGCCGAGTCCCGCGACGGCCCAGAGGGTGGCACGCCACTCGGTGGCGCCCAGCCAGGTGCCGAGCGGCACGCCGATCGCGGCCGCGACGGTCACACCGCCCATCACCAGCGCCAGCGCGCGTCCACGCCGTTCCGGCGGGCTCAGCGCGCTGGCCACGGCGGAGGCGGTCGGGGTGAACATCGCCGCGCCGACGGCGGCCAGCACGCGGGTGACCAGCACGAGCGCGTAGGTGGGCGCCAGGGCCGACAACACGTTGGCCACGACGAAGAAGACCATGGCCATGATGAGCACCGTCCGCCGCGACAGGCGGGCGGTCACGGCGGCCAGGACGGGCGACAGGACCGCGTACGAGAGGGCGAAGACCGTCATCATCTGCCCGGCTGCCGCGGGCGAGACGTCGAGATCGTGAGCGATCGGCTCGACGAGCCCGGCGGTGACGAACATGCCGGTGCCGACCGCGAAATTTCCCAATGCCAGGGGATAGAGGCTTCGTGTCACTCTTGTCACGGTGACCGATAGTTGGATGGTTGTCAAACCTTCCAACTGACCTATGCTGGATCCCATGCGTTCGCCACAGCACCCGGCCACCGACGACATCCAGCTCACCGAGGTGCTCCGGGCCCTGTCCGATCCGGTGCGGCTGGAGATCCTCGGACGGCTGGCGCGCGAAGGCCACCTCTACTGCTTCGAGCTGGGCGCGGAGATGGATCTGCACAAGTCGACGCTGTCGCACCACTACCGCATCCTGCGCGAGGCGGGAGTGACGCACACCAGCCAGGAGGGCAGGCGCAAGCGCCTCACGCTGCGCCGCGACGACCTCGACGCGCGCTTTCCCGGCCTGCTCGACTCGATCCTGGCCGCCGTCTGATGCTTCCCCTCCCCGACCTGCTGCGGGCGCTCGGCGAACACGGCAGCGCCGTGCTGACCGCGCCGCCCGGCACCGGCAAGACCACGGTGGTCCCGCTCGCGCTGGCCGAAGAAGGTCTGCGCGTGCTGGTCGCCGAGCCGCGCCGCCTGGCCGTACGGGCCGCCGCGCGCCGCATGGGCGTCAGCTACACCATCCGCGGCGAGCGGGTGACGGGCGCCAACCCGATGGTCGAGGTGGTCACCACGGGCGTGCTGCTCCAGCGGCTGCAGCGCAACCCCGAGCTCCCCGGTGTCGACGTCGTGATGCTCGACGAGTGCCACGAACGCCATCTCGACGCCGACACCGCGCTGGCCTTCCTGCTCGACGTGCGCGACACGCTCCGCCCCGACCTGCGGCTCATCGCCACCTCCGCGACCGCCGACGTCGAGCCGTGGTCCAGGCTGCTCGGCGACGCGCCCGTCGTGACAGGCACCGGCTCCGCGTACCCCGTCGAGGTCGTCTGGGCGCCGCCCGACCGGCCTGTCGCCCCTCCTCACGGCCTGCGCGTCGACCCCGCACTGCTGTCCCACGTGGCCTCGGTCGTACGGCAGGCGCTCGCCGCGTCCGAGGGCGACGTGCTGTGCTTCCTGCCCGGCGTGGGCGAGATCAGGAGGGTCGCGGCGCACCTCGGCGACCTGGCCTGCGAGGTGCTCCAGGTCCACGGGCAGGCCCCCGCCGCCGTGCAGGACGCGGTCCTGTCAGCGGGCTCCGCGCGCCGGGTCGTGCTGGCCACCTCCGTCGCCGAGTCCTCGCTCACCGTGCCGGGCGTCAGGGTCGTCGTCGACGCCGGGCTGGCCCGCGAGCCGCGCACCGACCACGCGCGCGGGCTGAGCTCGCTCACGACCGTGCGCGTCTCCCGCGCCGCCGCCACCCAGCGGGCCGGCCGGGCCGGCCGCGAGGCTCCCGGCACGGTGTACCGGTGCTGGAGCGAGGCCGAGCACGCGCGCCTGGCCGAGCACCCGCGTCCCGAGATCGTCCTGGCCGACCTGACCGCCTTCGCGCTCCAGGCCGCCTGCTGGGGCGGCTCCGAGCTCGCCCTGCTCGACCAGCCGCCCGCCGCCGCCCTGGCCGCCGCCCAGGCGGTGCTGCGCGAGCTCGGCGCGCTGGAGGAGCGTGTCACGGGCCTGGGACGGCGCATGGCGCTCATGGGGGTCCACCCGCGGCTGGCCAGGGCGCTGCTGGAGCTGGGCGCTCCGGCCGCCGAGGTGGTGGCCCTGCTGTCGGAGCAACTGCCCAGGGAGGCGGGCGACGACCTGGCCGAGGTCTGGCGTACGGCACGGCGGGGCGGCGACGGCTTCAGCGCGCGATGGCGGCAGGAGGTCAGGCGCCTCAAGCAGGCCGCCGGCCCGGACCCGGGTCGAGGCCAGGCGAGCGGCACCCCGGCCTCCCCATCGGCGCCGGGCCCGGTCCCCGACGACACGCTCGCCGGGCGCGCCGTCGCGCTGGCCTTCCCCGAGCGGGTCGCCAGAAAGCGCGGCTCCGGTTTCCTGATGGCCAACGGCACCCGCGCCGAGCCGGCCGCGGGCTCCCGCCTCGCCACCGCCGAATGGCTGGCCATCGCGGTGGCCGACCGCCAGACGGGCCAGGCCTCCGCCCGCATCAGGCAGGCCGTGGTGATCGACGAGGAGACCGCGGCGCTGGCCGTACCTCCGACGACAGGCCAGGAGGTCGTCTGGCGCGACGGCGACGTGGTGGCGCGGAGCGTCACCAGGCTGGGCGCGATCGAGCTGTCGTCACGCCCGCTGGAGGGCGCCGACGTGCGCGAGGCGCTTCTCGCCGGCCTGCGCTCCGACGACGTGCTGACCTGGAGCCGCGAGGCGCTGGCGCTCAGGGACCGGCTGGCCTTCTGCCACCGCCACCTGGGCGAGCCGTGGCACCCCGTGGACGACCTGGTCGCCCTGGCCGACCTGTGGCTGGAGCCCGAGCTGTCACGCGCCAGGAGACGCAAGGACCTCGAACGCATCGACGTGGCCCAGGCGTTGCGCAGGCTCGTCCCGTGGAGCGAGCGCCTGGAGGAACGGGCACCCGAGCGCATCGAGGTGCCCAGCGGGTCGAAGATCAGGGTCGACTACTCGGGCGAGCGGCCGGTGCTGGCGGTCAAACTCCAGGAGCTGTTCGGCTGGGACGACGCGCCGCGCGTCTGCGGCGTGCCGATGGTGATCCACCTGCTCTCGCCCGCCGGCCGGCCCGCCGCCATCACGGCCGACTTGGCGACGTTCTGGCGGGAGGGATACCGTGCGGTCCGCGCCGAGCTGCGGGGGCGCTATCCGAAGCACCCGTGGCCGGAGGACCCCCTGGAAGCGGTGGCGAGTCGTGGAACCAAGCGCGGCGGCGCGTAACAACGCGGAGTGGTGCGACCTGGTGTGCCGCACCCACGGCCTGCCCGGCCGGTTCGGCGGGCGGGCGTGGACCAACCCGCGCCGCACGCACGTCTACTACCCCGACGCGGTCACCCTCTCCCCCGACGCGACCCCCGACGACGTGCTGGCCGCCATCGACACGGGCGCCGGAGCCTCCGTCAAGGACAGCTTCGCCACGCTGGACCTGGGCCCTCATGGCTTCCACGTGCTTTTCGAGGCCCAGTGGATCGCCCGGCCGCCGATCCCCGCGCCCGCGGTGGACGGCTGGGAGGTGACCACCGACGTGCGTGCGTGGAGCACGTCCTACCCCGACGGCCTGTTCCTGCCCGAGCTGCTGGAGGAGGCGACCCTGGTCTGGCGCCCCGGCACGGGCTGCGGCGCGGCGCTCAACACGACCGGCGACGTCGTGGGCCTGTCCAACGTCTTCGGCGACCCCGGCGCCGCCTTCCCCGGCGCGGTCGCGATGGCGGCCGAGCTCTTCCCCGGACGCCCCCTCGTCGGCTACGAGGCGGGCCAGGAGCTGGAGGCGGCGGTGTTGGCCGGCTTCCAGCCCATCGGACCGCTGCGGGTGTGGCTCAAGGATTGATCAGCCGCTCCACGCTCTCCCAGGTCGCCTCGGCCGTGGCGGGCACCCGCTCACCCACGCCCTTGTCCTTGAGCCCGCTGGAGGTGGAGACGCACACCACCGGGCCGTCGAAGCTCCGCCCGAGCTGACGGAAGCCCGCCACCGATGCGGCTCCCGACATCTCCGCCCACATGCCGCGCGCGGCCATCCAGCGCTGGGCCTCGGCCATCTCCTCGTCGCTCAAGGTCAGAGCCTGGCCGCCGCTGCCGCGCAGGGCCACGACGCCCCGGTAGCCGCTGACGGAGGCACCGATCGAGTAGGCGTCGGAGCTGCGGTAGTCGACCTTGGCCGTGTCCTGGCCCGAGCGGAAGGCGACGGCCAGCGGGCCGCTGGTGGCGGGCTCGCAGGAGTAGAGCCGGGGCACGTCGGCGATCACACCGAGATCCCGCAGCTCGGCGAAGCCCTTCCAGACGCCGTAGATGAGCTCGGCGTATCCGGTCGGCACGAAGACCGCGGCAGGGGCCTGGCCCAGCTGGCTGTACAGCTCGTAGGAGATCGTCTTGTAGCCCTCGGGCCCGAAGCCGTGCCCGGTGTGGGTGACGGTCAGGTTGCTGACCGGGTGGTAGCCGAGGCGCTCGACGATCTGCCTCATCAGCGGCCAGCGCCCGGCCGCCGGCACCGACAGCACGTGCGCGCCGTACGCCCGCAGGAAGTCCTGGACGACCGGGGGCGACTCCGCCGAGCCCAGCACGATCGCGGGCAGCCCGGCGCGTGCGGCGTAGGCCGCCGCCGAGGCTCCGTGATTGCCGGAGGAGGCCACGACGACACCGGGCGCCCCCGCCCCGATCGCCGCGCTCACCGTGACCCGGTTCAGCCGGTCCTTGTGCGACCAGGTCGGGTTGCGCGACTCGTCCTTCACGAACAGACCGTCGAGCTCCACGAGCGGAGTGCCGCCCTCGCCGAGCGTGGGCGCGTGCAGCGGCGGGAGCAAGGGGGCCCAGCGGGCGATGTCGGGCAGCGGCGGCTGCTTGAACAACTCGGGCGAGACGTCCGCGTAGTCGTAGTCGACCTCGACCGGGTAGGCCACCTCGGCCGTGCTGGTCTCGGGGCAGCCCGCGGTCAGCGGCGGCCAGAGGGGGAAGCGGATCGCGGGATCGCCGAGTGAACGCTGTCCGGTTGCCAGGGATTCCGTCATATGAGCTATCTTAGTGATATCACTTCGATAGCAAGGAGCCGGGCATGGAACGACGCGTCTTCAGGGTGAACGGTTTTCTCGTCCTGCTGATCCTGCTGGCACTCGGCGCGGCCGCCTACTTCGCCGCCGGGGGCGACGAGACCAGGCTGCTCGTGTTCGGCGGGGTGTGGGTGGTGCTCTTCCTCTTCGCCACGACGGGCTTCACCGTGGTCAATCCCAACCAGTCCAAGGTGGTGCAGTTCCTCGGCCGTTACATCGGCAGCGTCTCGTCGGCCGGCTTCCAGTGGGTGCCGCCGCTGACCAGCAAGCGGCAGGTCACGCTGCGGGTGCGCAACTTCGAGACCGCCAAGCTCAAGGTCAACGACGCGGTGGGCAACCCGGTGGAGATCGCCGCGGTCATCGTCTACAAGGTCACCGACACCGCCAAGGCCGTCTTCTCCGTCGACGACTACGAGGAGTACGTGGCCATCCAGTCCGAGGCCGCCGTGCGTCACCTGGCCACCACACACCCCTACGACTCGCACGAGGCCGACGTCACCAGCCTGCGCGACGGCGCCGAGGTGGCCGGCGAGCTCACCACCGAGCTGCGCGACCGCACCGAACTGGCCGGGGTCGAGGTCCTGGAGGCCCGCATCACCCACCTCGCCTACGCACCCGAGATCGCCCAGGCCATGCTGGTGCGCCAGCAGGCCGCCCAGGTCGTCGCCGCCCGCACCCGCATCGTCGAGGGCGCCGTCGGCATGGTCCAGCTCGCGCTCGACCGGCTGGCCGCCGAGGGCGTCGTCGACCTCGACGAGGAGCGCAAGGCGCAGATGGTCTCCAACCTGCTGGTCGTCCTGTGCGGCGACCGGGCGACGCAGCCGGTGGTCAACGCCGGCAGTCTGTATGCCTGAGCGCAAGCGGCTCCTGCTCCGGCTGGATCCGGAGGTCTACGACGCCGTCGCCAAGTGGGCCGCCGACGACCTGCGCAGCATCAACGCGCAGATCGAGTTCGCGCTCCGGCTGGCGTTGAAGCAAGCGGGGCGGGAGCCGCGCAAGGACTAGCATGCCGCCTGATATGCCAGTTAAATCGTGGCATGTCATGGGCCGGACGATCAGCCGTTGAGATAGCGGAGGCGGTACGGCAGGGCGAGGTGTCCGCCGTCACCGTGGTGGAGCAGCACCTGGAGGTCATCGCCAAGCGCGACCAGGCCGTCGGGGCCTTCCGGGTGCTGCGCGAGCAGGCGCTCGACGAGGCGCGTGCCGTCCAGGACCGCCGCGACCGCGACGACCTCCCGCTCGCCGGCGTGCCGGTCGCGGTCAAGGACAACCTCGAGGTCGCGGGCCTGCCCACCCGCAACGGCTCGCGCGCCACCTCCCAGGAACCCGCGAGCGCCGACCACCCCGCGGTCGCCCGGCTCAAGGCCGCGGGCGCGATCGTGGTGGGCGTCACCAACGTGCCCGAACTGTGCCTGGTGGGCTTCGGCGACAGCGTGTTCGGCACCGTGCGCAACCCCTGGAACCTCACCCGCACGGCAGGCGGCTCCTCCAGCGGCGGCGCCGCGGCCGTGGCCGCGGGAATGGTGCCCATCGCCCTCGGGAACGACGGCATGGGCTCCCTGCGCATCCCCGCCGCCTGCTGCGGTGTGCTGGCCATCAAGCCGGGGCCCGGCCTGGTCCCGCCGCCCGCGCACGACTGGCGCGGGCTGTCCGAGAACGGGCCGATGGCCACCTCCGTCGCCGACCTGTCGCTGGCGCTGTCGGTGCTGGCCGCCGACCCGGGCCTGGCCGAATGCTGGCGCGCCGGCACCCGCACCGACCCGTCGCCGCGCCTGCTGCGCTCGGTGTGGGACGACTCGGACGACTACGCCGTGCGCGCGCCCGGCGAGTCGCGCCACAGCAGCCCTGAGCCGTTCGACCTGCGCCTGGGCGTCGCCCCCCAGCCGCTGCCCGTCGGCCTGAACGTGGACAAGGAGTTCCAGGGCGCGGTCCGCGCCGCCGCCGACGCCCTGCGCAACGCCGGGCACACCTCGCTCGACCACACCCGCCGCCTGCCCGCCTGGCTCGGGCCCGCCACGATAGCCACCTGGCTGACCTGCGCCGCCGAGGACGCCGACGAGCTGGACACGGCCAGGCTGGAACCGCGTACGCGAGGTCTGGCACGGGCCGGGCGGCTGTTCAGGCGCCTCGGACTCGACGGCGCCCGGAGCCGGGCACGCTGGACCCGATCCGGCGCCGAGGTCTGGTTCGACGGCTCCGACGTGATGGTCGCGCCGACCCTGGCCATGCTGCCGCCGAAGGCCGACCGCTGGGGACGCCGCGGCCTGCTGCGCAACCTGCTCATCAACGTGCGCTACGCCCCCGTGACCGGGCCGTGGAACATGTCGGGCTGGCCCGCGATCACCGTGCCGTTCGCGACCCACTCCAGCGGCATGCCGCTGGGCATCCAGCTCGTCGCGCCTCCCGGCGGCGAACCCCACCTGCTCGGGCTGGCCGCCCAGTTGGAGAGGGCCCGGCCGTGGCCGAAACACGCGCCCGGCTACTCCTCGTAGTCCTGAGACAGCGGTGTCGGTATTGATCTGATGTGGCACGATTTCCCCCGTGACTGGGGGACAACTGGGGCCGGTGATTCCGGGCTACCAGCTCATCGAGGCAGTCGGGCAGGGCGGATTCGCCGTCGTCTACCGTGCTCTGCACGAGCGGGTCGGGCGCGTCGTCGCCGTGAAAGTGCTCTCGGTCACCGACCTCGACGAGCGGGCCGTGCGCAACTTCCGTCGCGAACTCGAGGTGACCAGCCGGCTCAGCGACCACCCCAACATCGTGGCCGCCCTCGACACCGGCGCCACCGCCGACGGCCGGCCGTACATCGTCATGGACTTCTACGAGGCCGGCAGCCTGTACGGCAGGCTGCGCACCTCGGGAGCGCTCCCAGTCCCCGACGTGCTCCGCATCGGCGTCAAGGTCGCCGCGGCCCTCGCCGCCGTGCACGAAGCCGGGGTCTTCCACGGCGACATCAAGCCGCAGAACATCCTCATGTCCAAGTACGGCGAGCCGGCGCTGGCCGACTTCGGCGTCGCCCGCATGCTCGACGTCGGGCAGCTGTCGTCCAACACGCTCACCCTCACCCCGCACCACGCGGCCCCCGAGGTACTCAACGGGTCGCCGCAGACCGTGGCGTCCGACGTGTACGCGCTGGGGTCGACGCTGTACCAGCTGCTGTCGGGACGGCCCGCGTTCTACGAGCCGGGGGACGTGGGGGTGGCGCCACTGCTGCTGCGGGTGCTGCGGCAGCCGCTGCCCCCGCTGGAGCGGCCGGACGTGCCGGTGGCGCTTCGGGCGCTGGTCGAGCGGGCGATGGCCAAGCAGGCCGGCGAGCGTCCCGCGGACGCCTGGGCGTTCGCGGGGGCGCTGCAGGAGGTGCAGCGCGGCCTCGGGCTGCCGGTGACGGAACCCGCCGCCGTCACCCCGGCCGCCCCGCCGCCAGCCCACTTCTCGGCGCCGCCATCCGCCCACTTCCCGGCGCCGCCTCAGCCCTCGGCGCCCGGCCCCGCCGTACAACCGGCCGCCGTGCCCCCGAGCCCGCCGCCGCACCGGACCACTGTCCCCACGCCACCCGTCGCGCCGCCGTCGCACTCCGGCGGCGGGCGCGGATCCCGGCGGTGGGTCGTCGCCGCGGTGGCGACGGCCGTCACCGTGGTGGCCGCGGCCGTCGCCGTCAGCCTCTCCACCAGCGGCTCCACCCCCGCCACCGCCGCCGACGGCGCCACCCGGCCGCCGCGCCCCACTCCCACCGAGACCGCCGGCACCCCCACACCCAGCGCGTCGCCGCAGCCCACCAGGAAGGCGTCGGCCCTCGCCAAGGTCACCCTGACGGCCGGCACCACCGGCCCCGCCGCCCCCGGCCAGTCGTTCCAGCTCAAGCTGACCGGCCGCCTGCGCAACGGGCACCCCGCCAACCTCTCGCGCGCCGCCGTCGAGTACCACAGCGCCAACCCGCAGGTCGCCACGGTGAGCCCCGACGGCCAGGTCACCGTGCTCGCCAAGGGCCAGGTCCGGATCACCGCGAAGGTGACCATGAACGGCATCTCGCGCGTCGCCGCCCTCCCCCTCGACGTCGGCGGTACGGCGACGCCGACCCCCAGCGCCTCCCGGCAGGCCGCGCCGAAGACCGTGAAGGTGCCCGCGTCCCTCACCAACATGGTCCGCGGCGGCGCCTACTCCGGCGACGCCTTCCCGTCCTGCGCGACCTGCAAGGTGAAGTACGGCAACCCGGCCTACTATCGCGAAACCTACTTCCGCTTCGACCTCGGGGCGGTCAAGGTCAAGCCCGCCCGGATCCGCTCGATCGTGCTCCACGCGTGGATGCACGTCGACGACCACGGGGACGTGGAGGGCAGCGCGATCGCGTACGCCATGGGCAACAACTGGACCTCCCGCGTCACCATGGACAGCCGCCCGCAGGTGGGCAACCGGATCGCCAACTTCCCGCCGGTCGGCGACACGGGCACCTGGGTGGAGCTCGACCTCACCGGCTACTTCACGTCGAAGCTCGGCGGCCAGGCCAGCATCGCCCTGGCCGAGGAGAAGGGCGTGGGGCTGGCCGTCGGCGGACTGTCGTCGGGCTTCAAGCCGTACCTGGAGATCACTACCCGATAGATCCGCGTATGGCACGATTTATCCCCGTGACGTTGGAGATCCCTGGGTACCAGCTCCTCGAGCCGGTCGGCGAAGGCGGCTTCGCGGTCGTCTACCGCGCCCAGCACGAGCGCCTGGGGCGCACGGTCGCGGTCAAGGTCCTCACCGTGAGCAGGATCGACGAACGTGTGCTGCGCGGATTCGGCCGCGAGCTCGAGGTGACCAGCCGGCTCAGCGACCACCCCAACGTGGTCGCCGCGCTCGACACCGGCGTCACCTCGGACGGCAAACCGTACATCGTCATGGACTTCTACGAAGGCGGCAGCCTCTACGACCGCCTCCAGTCGGCCGGGCCGCTCCCCCTGCACGAGGCGCTCCGCATCGGCGTCAAGATCGGCGGCGCCCTGGCCGCCGTCCACCACGTCGGGGTCTTCCACGGTGACGTCAAACCACAGAACATCCTGCTCTCCAGGTACGGCGAGCCGGCGCTGGCCGACTTCGGCGTCGCCCGCATGCTCGACGTCGGGCAGCTGTCGTCGCACACGCTGACGCTCACGCCGTACCACGCTGCGCCTGAGGTGCTCAACGGGTCGCCGCAGACCGTGTCGTCCGACGTGTACGCGCTCGGGTCGACGTTGTGGCAGTTGCTGGCCGGGCGGCCCGCGTACTTCGAACCGGGGGACACGGGGGTGGCGCCGCTGCTGCTGCGTGTGCTCCAGCGGCCGGTCCCGCCGCTGCCACGCCAGGACGTGCCGGAGGTGCTGCGGCGCCTCGTCGAACGGGCGATGGCCAAGTCGCCGGAGGAGCGGCCCCGGGACGCGCTGGCGTTCGCGGTGGAGGTTCAGGGGGTGCAGCAGGCGCTGGGGCTGGCGGTGAGCGAACTGCCCCAGCACACGGCCATCACGCCACGCTCGCCGGGACCGCAACTGTCGGGACCGATGTCTTCGGGCGCACAGGCATCGGGACCACAGCCGTCGGGACCGGTGTTGTCGGGACCGATGCCTCCCGGGCCGATGGCCTCCGGACCGCTGCCGGGGTTCTCCTCCGTGCCGCCGTCGTTCGGCGCCCCACTGCCCCAGCAGCCCGCCACACCCGGCCAGCCGACCCCGCTCCCGCACCCCACGCCTGCCACCGCGCCCTCGCAGTTCGGCCAAGGCGCCCCGCCGCTTCCCGCACCCCGGGGCCCCGCCCCCATGCCCGTTCCCCGCCCCCCATCCGGTGGCGCAGGCAGCACTACCCCGACCGCGCCCGTGGCGCGGCGCAGGTGGCCCGCCGTCGTCGGGGCCGGGGCCGCTGTGGCTGTCGTCGCCGTGGCCGCCGCCGTGTTCCTGGCCACCCGCGAGCCCGACCCGCCCACCCGGGCCCTGACCGCCACCACCACGCCCCCGCCCGCGCAGGCCACCCCCACCCCCACCCCGAGCGCGTCCCCCTCGCCCAGGCGTCCCGAGGCCGCGCTGAAGACCGTCTCCCTGGCCCCCGAAGCCCACACCCTCCTGCCCGGCCAGACGCTCCAGCTCGCCCCGAAGGCGGTCCTGGCCGACGGCCGCAAGGCCGATCTCGCCAAGGCCAAGGTCACCTACAGCAGCTCCGACCCGCAGGTGGCCGCCGTCGACGACGAGGGCCTGGTCACCGCCGCCAAGCCGGGCACCGCGGAGCTGACCGCCCGGGTGACCGCGGGCGGACGCACCCGGAAGGCCACCACCACCGTGCGCGTGGCGCCCGCCGCCAGGAAGCCTTCGGCGATCATCGTGCGGGCGTCGTCGTCCGCCGACGTCCGCGGCGGAAGCTACGCGAACGCGATGTTCCCCGCCTGCTCCCAGTGCGAGGTGAAGGGCTCGCCGAACCCGAGCTACGCCCGGGAGACCTACCTGGGCTTCGACCTGAGCGGCGTCACGGCCAAGCCCGCGGACATCGCCTCGGTGAAGCTGCGCGTGTTCGCCTACGTCGAGGACGACCGCGGCAAGAGCAAGGAGGTCTTCCAGGTCCACACCACGGGTGACGCGTGGAAGGCGCTCGACGTCACCTGGAACTCGCGGCCCGCGGTGGGCGGGCGGCTGGCGACGCTGACCGTGTCCGACGTGGGCCGCTGGTACACGGTCGACATCACGCAGTACGCCAGGTCGAAGCTGGGCGGGCGGCTGAGTGTGGCCTTCGCGGACGCGGACCAGAGCGACGGCCGCATCGTGATCCGGGCGGTGGGCGAGGCCTCCAACGCCCAGTTGAAGATCGTCAAGCGCTGAGGCCAAAAAAGCGAATCGAAATCGGGATATGTCATCATCCCGGCGTGACTGGGGGAGATCTTGGCGACCGCATACCCGGATACCGGCTGATCGAGCCGGTAGGCCAGGGCGGGTTCGCGATCGTCTACCGCGCCCTCAACGAGCGGCTCGGCCGTACGGTCGCGGTCAAGATCCTGTCGGTGGCCGGCATCGACGAGCGGGCGCTGCGCAACTTCCGGCGCGAGCTGGAGGTCACCAGCCGCCTCAGCGACCACCCCAACATCGTCACCGCCCTCGACACCGGCACCACCGCCGCCGGCCGGCCGTTCATCGCCATGGACTTCTACGAGGGCGGCAGCCTCTACGACCGCCTGCGCGCCGCAGGAGGCCTCCCGGTCCAGGAGACGCTGCACCTCGGGATCAAGGTGGCCGGTGCGCTGGCGGCCGTGCACGAGACGGGCGTCTTCCACGGTGACGTCAAGCCGCAGAACATCCTGCTGTCCAGGTACGGCGAGCCCGCGCTGGCCGACTTCGGCGTCGCCCGGATGCTCGACGTCGGGCAGCTCTCGTCCAACACGCTCAACCTGACGCCGCACCACGCCGCGCCCGAGGTGCTCCACGGCTCTCCGCAGAGCGTCGCCTCCGACGTCTACGCCCTCGGGTCGACGCTCTACCAGCTGCTCTCCGGCCGCCCGGCCTTCTACGACCCCGCCGACGCCGGCGTGGCCCCGCTGCTGCTGCGCGTGCTCCGCCAGCCGCTCCCGCCCCTCCAGCGCCCCGACGTGCCCGATGGGCTCCGGCAGCTCATCGAGCGCGCCATGGCCAAGGACCCGGCCGCCCGGCACCGTGACACCCTCACGCTCGCCGAGGAGTTGCAGGAGTTCCAGCGTGCGTCCGGCCAGCCCGTCACGAGCCTGCCCGCCCTGCTCCAGGCGCCCCAGCCGCTCCCCCGGCAGCCGGTGCCGCCGCAAGCCCCGGCCAGGGCGGCACCCGGGAAGCGGACCTGGCCGATCGTCACCGCGTCGGTCGCCGCCGCCGCGATCGCGGTCGCGGCGGCGGTGATTCTCACCCGCGACGACCCTGCCACGGGACGACGTTCCGTCGCCGCGGAGCCTCCCGGCCTGCCGACCCAGCCCGCCGCGGGCACGATCGAACCCACCGCGAGCCCCGCCGCCCGCAAGGCGCGCAAGCCGGTGCTGGAGACCGTCTCCCTGACCCCCGCGGTGCACAGCCTGCGGCCCAGGCAGACCGTGCGGCTCAACCCCGAGGGCACCACCTCCGCCGACCGGCCCGCGGACCTGGCCAAGGCCACGGTCGTCTACGAGAGCTCGGCACCCGCCGTCGCGTCGGTGGACGCCCGCGGGCTGGTCACCGCGCTCAAGGCGGGTACGGCCCTGCTGACCGTCCGGGTCACCGCGGGCGACCGCACTCACACCGCGACCACCACCGTCCGCGTCGTGGTCCCGGAGAAGAAGACCAGGACGATCAGGGTCCCCGTCACCGCCTCCGCCGACGTGCGCAGCGGCAGCTACGCCAACGCGATGTTCCCCACCTGCTCGGTCTGCGAGGTGAAGGGCGCGGGGAAGGGTTTCTGGGTCCGCGAGTCCTACTTCGGCTTCGACCTGGGCTCGGTCAAGGTCAGGCCCACCGAGATCACCTCGGTCACCCTGCACGTGTTCGCCGTCACCGCCGACGGCAACGGCTCCGACGCCGACGTGGACGTCCACGTGCTGGGCGACGCGTGGAAGGCCATGGACGTCACCTGGAACTCCAAACCCGAGCTCGGAGCCCGGCTCGGCACGCTGCACGCCGACCGAACCGGGCGCTGGCACACGCTGGCCATCACGTCCTACGCCAAGTCCGAGCTCGGCGGCCGGCTCAGCCTGGGATTCGCCGACGACCGCACCGACGGCCTGCGCACCCACCTCAGCGGCGTCGGCAGCGGCACATCGGCCGCGTACCTGGAGATCAGGACCTCGTGATGGCGGGCGAGAACATCCCCGGCTACCAGCTGGTCGAGCCCGTGGGCCAGGGCGGCTTCGCCGTCGTCTACCGGGCGGTCAACGAACGGCTGGGCCGCGAGGTCGCGGTCAAGGTCCTGTCGGTGACCAACGTCGACGAGCGCGCGCTGCGCGGCTTCCGGCGCGAGCTCGACGTGACCGCCAGGCTGAGCCACCATCCCAACATCGTCGCCGCCCTCGACACAGGCCTGACCGCGCTCGGCCGGCCGTACATCGCGATGGACCTCTACGAGGGTGGCAGCCTGGCCGACCGGCTGCGGGCCCACGGCGGGCTGCCGGTGCAGGAGGTGCTGCGGGCCGGTGTGAAGATCGCCGGGGCGCTCGCGGCCGTGCACGAGACGGGCGTCTTCCACGGTGACGTCAAGCCGCAGAACATCCTGCTGTCCAGGTACGGCGAGCCCGCGCTGGCCGACTTCGGCGTCGCCCGGATGCTCGACGTCGGGCAGCTCTCGTCCAACACGCTGAGCTTCACCCCTCATCACGCCGCGCCGGAGGTGCTCAACGGCCGGCCGCAGAGCGTCGCCTCCGACGTCTACGCCCTCGGATCGACGCTCTACCAGCTGCTCTCCGGCCGCCCCGCCTTCTACGACCCAGGAGACGCCGGTGTCGCCCCGCTGGTGATGCGCGTGATCAATCAGCCGCTGCCGCCGCTGCGGCGCTCCGACGTGCCTGCCCCGCTCCGCAAGCTCCTGGAACGGGCCATGGCCAAGGCTCCGGCGGACCGGCCACGCGACGCCCGGTCCCTGGCTGTGGAACTCCAGGGGCTGCAGCGCGCGCTCGGGGTACCGGTCACCGAGCTGCCGGAACCGCTCTCGGCGCCGGAGACCACGCTCCCCCGCGAACCCTCGAAGCGGCGGCGGCCATGGCCGGTCGTCGCCGCCGTGGCGACCGTCGCGGCGGTGGCCGCCGTCGCCGCCGTGGTGCTGCTCGACGGCTCGCCGGAGGCCGGCGGGCCGCGGTTGCGCGCCGAGCAGCCCATCGTCCCCACCCAGCCGGCCGAGAAGACCACCAGGCCGGGGCGGACCACGCAGCCCACTCCCCGCAGGACGAAGAAGCCCACGATCCGGACGGTCTCCCTGACCCCGGCGGTCCACCGGCTCGCTCCGGGAAGGACCGTCCGGCTCGCGCCCAAGGGCGTCGGGCAGGCCACGGTCGCCTACGAGAGCTCCGACCCCGCCGTCGCCACCGTCGACGCGGACGGCCTGGTGACCGCCGTCAAGCCGGGCGCCGCCGTCCTGACCGTCCGCGTGAACGTCGCGGGCAAGGAGCAGACCGCCACCACGGCGGTCCGCGTCACCGCCCCGGCCAGGAAGACGACCAAGGTGACGGCGTCAGCGGCGGCGGACGTCCAGGCGGGGACGTTCGCGGACGTCATGTACCCCACGTGCGCCGAGTGCGGGATCAAGAGCCACAAGCAGACCAGCCTCAACCGCGAGACCTACCTCGGCTTCGACCTCGGCTCGGTCAAGGGTGAGGTCGTCTCGGTCACGCTGCACGTGAGCGCGCGGGTCGCCGACGACTCGGGGGACGGCGCGGAGGACGTCCACGTGCACGCCGTCGGCGACGCCTGGAAGGCCCTGGACGTGACGTGGAACTCGCGGCCGCCGCTCGGCGCCAGGCTGGGGACGCTGGACGTCGTGAAATCGCCGCGATGGCTCACCCTCGACATCACGAAGTACGCCAGGAGCAAGCTCGGCGGCCGGATGAGCCTGGCTTTCGCCGACGACAACTACCCCAAGGGGCTGCGGGTCTACGTCGGCGGCACGACCGCCTATCTGACGGTCACCACCCGCTGAAGGCCGGGAGTACCCCGGCCTTCAGCGGGAGCGTCAGATCCCGACCGGGTGCCAGACCGTCTTGGTCTCCAGGAAGCGCGTCATGCGCTCCAGGCCGGGCTCGGCCGTCCAGTCTTCTGCCACGGGCCGGATGACCCGCTTCAGGTTCTCGGCCGCGTCCTGCTCGGCCTTGAGCGCGAGCTCGGGGTCGTCGACCCCGGTCAGGTCGAGGCCGTTGACGTCCATGTGCGCGGCCAGGCCGGGCACGAGCTCCTTCTGGAAGCCGGTGAGCAGGTTGACCACGCCGCCGGGCAGGTCGGAGGTGGCCAGCACCTCCCCGAACGTGATGGCCGCCATCGGCGAGGAGCACACGACCACGCAGGTGTTGCCGGTGACGATCACCGGGGCGATCACGGAGATCAGCCCCAGGAACGGGTCGGACGGCGCGACCACGGCGACGACGCCGCTGGGCTCGGGCGTCGACAGGTTGAAGTACGGCCCGGCGACCGGGTTGGCGCTGCCGTGCACCGAAGCGATCTTGTCGGACCATCCGGCGTACCAGACCAGCCGGTCGACGGCCGCGTCGACCTGCTCGGCCGCCGCCTTCTTGCCGCCGCCGATCTCCTCGGCGAACTGCGCCCTGCGCCCCTCGAGCATCTCGGCGACGCGGTAGAGGATCTGGCCGCGGTTGTACGGCGTGGCGCCCGACCAGCCGGCGAAGGCCTTGCGGGCGGCGGAGACGGCGTCGCGCGCGTCCTTGCGCGAAGCACGCGCGGCGTTGGCGACGAACTCACCCTTGGAGGAGGCCACCACGTAGGACCTTCCGCTCTCGGACCGGGGGAAGGCCCCGCCGATGTACAGCTTGTATGTCTTGCGGACGGACAACCGGGTCATCGTGGCTCCTGGATCGGCCGTACCGGCACGAAGATCTGACCGCAGCGGCTCACACCGCAGCGGTGGGCGAACGAGCCGGTGCGGACCGGGCGGCCGGCGCGGGCGTAGGCCTTGCCCCGCGTGGCCAGCGACCGGCGGCTACGGCGCTTGGACAGCCGGTGATCACACATCAAGGTAGGCCTCCAGCCCTCGCAGCCCGCCTTCCCTGCCGTAGCCCGACTCCTTGTATCCGCCGAAGGGCGAGGTGGGGTCGAACTTGTTGAAGGTGTTGGCCCACACGACTCCGGCGCGCAGCCGGTCGGCCATCCACAGGATGCGCGAGCCCTTCTCGGTCCAGACGCCCGCGGACAGGCCGTAGGGCGTGTTGTTGGCCTTCTCGACGGCCTCGGCCGGAGTGCGGAAGGTCAGCACGGACAGGACCGGGCCGAAGATCTCTTCGCGGGCGATCCTGTGTGACTGCGCGACCTCGGTGAAGAGCGTCGGGGCGAACCAGAAACCCTTGGCGGGCAGCTCGCACGCGGGCGACCAGCGGGCGGCGCCCTCGGCCTCGCCCGCGTCGGACAGCTCGCGGATCTTCGCGAGCTGCTCGGCGGAGTTGATCGCGCCGATGTCGGTGTTCTTGTCGAGGGGGTCGCCGACGCGCAGGGTCGAGACGCGGCGCTTCAGGGATTCGAGCACGACGTCGTAGACCGACTCCTGGACCAGCAGGCGCGAGCCCGCGCAGCAGACGTGGCCCTGGTTGAAGAAGATGCCGTTGACGATGCCCTCGACGGCCTGGTCGATGGCGGCGTCGTCGAAGACGATGTTGGCGGCCTTGCCGCCGAGCTCCAGGGTGAGCTTCTTGTCGGTGCCCGCGACGGTGCGGGCGATGATGCGCCCTACCTCGGTGGAGCCGGTGAAGGCCACCTTGTTGACGTCGGGGTGGGCGACCACGGCGGCGCCGGTCTGGCCCGCGCCGGTGACGATGTTGACCACGCCGGGCGGCAGGTCGGCCTGCTGGCAGATCTCGGCGAAGGCCAGGGCGGTCAGCGGGGTGGTCTCGGCGGGCTTGAGCACCACCGTGTTGCCGCAGGCGAGCGCCGGGGCGATCTTCCAGGCCAGCATGAGGAGCGGGAAGTTCCACGGGATGACCTGGCCGGCCACGCCGAGCGGCCTGGCGTCGCCGTAGCCGGCGTACTTCAGCTTGTCGGCCCAGCCCGCGTAGTAGAAGAAGTGGGCGGCGACGAGCGGCAGGTCGACGTCGCGCGACTCGCGGATGGGCTTGCCGTTGTCGATCGACTCCAGCACGGCCAGCTCGCGGGCGCGCTCCTGGATGAGGCGGGCGATGCGGAACAGGTACTTGGCCCGCTCGCTGCCGGGGAGCTGGCTCCACACGCCGAAGGCCTTGCGGGCCGACTGGACGGCGCGGTCGACGTCGTCGGAGGTGGCGCTGGCGATCTCCGCCAGCTTCTCCTCCGTGGCCGGGTCGATGGTCTTGAACGGCTTGCCGGAGCCCTCGACGAACTCGCCGTCGATGAACAGGCCGTAGGACGACTTGATGTCGACGACGTCGCGCGATTCCGGCGCAGGTGCGTATTCGAACATCATCAGTCCAAGGTGAAGTAGTCGGGACCGGCGTAGCGGCCGGTGGTGAGCTTCTGGCGCTGCATCAGCAGGTCGTTCAGGAGCGTGGAGGCGCCGAGGCGGAACCAGTCGGGGGACAGCCAGTCGTCGCCGACGGTCTCGTTGACCAGGACCAGCATCTTGATGGCGTCCTTGGTGGTGCGGATGCCGCCCGCGGGCTTCACGCCGATCTGGGTGCCGGTGGTGGCGCGGAAGTCGCGGACCGCCTCCAGCATGATCAGCGTGACCGGGAGGGTGGCGGCGGGCTGCACCTTGCCCGTGGAGGTCTTGATGAAGTCGCCTCCGGCGATCATCGCCAGCCAGGACGCCCGCCGTACGTTGTCGTAGGTCGCGAGCTCGCCGGTCTCGAGGATGACCTTGAGGTGGGCGTCGCCGCAGGCGGCCTTCACCGCGACGATCTCCTCGTAGACCTTGAGGTAGTCGCCGGACAGGAACGCTCCGCGGTCGATGACCATGTCGATCTCGTCGGCTCCCGCCGCGACCGCCAGGGCGGTGTCGCTGACCTTGACCTCGAGCGAGGAGCGCCCGCTGGGGAAGGCGGTGGAGACCGAGGCGACCTTGACCCCTGAGCCCTTGAGCGTCTCGACGGCCACGTGGACGAGGTCGGGGTAGACGCAGACCGCTGCCACCCTGGGCGCGCCCTCTCCGGGGTGCATCGCCTTGGTCGACATCGCCCGGACCTTGCCGGGGGTGTCGGCGCCCTCCAGGGTGGTCAGGTCGACCATGGAGATGGCCAGGTCGATCGCCTGGGCCTTGGCGGTGGTCTTGATGGAGCGGGTGCCGAGCATGGCAGCGCGCTGGTCCGCGCCCACCCGGTCGACGCCGGGCAGGCCGTGCAGGAATGCTCGCAACGCCGCATTGGAAGATGCGACGTCGGCGAGCGAAGTAGTCACAGTTGACACCATCACAGCATCGCCGACGGAACGTGATGATTCCAAACTCACTTGTAGCTGAGAATCACCTGTTCGCCACGGGCGTCGACCGTCGCCCACATCATCGTGGTGCCCGGGACGTTGGCCAGACCGGTGATTTCCGCCTCGGGCAGGTCCAACGGCACCTCCTGCCACGTGCTCGACGCGACGTAGTGCGTCATGGAATCGGGACCTTGCCGTTTCCTGGCGGCCAGCCACAGACCGCCCGCGCCGTCGGGCGCGGCCCGGCGGAAGTCCGTTCCCGCGGGCCGGTGGGCGGAGTGTTTCCACGACACGCCGTCCCAGTGGAGCACCAGCCCCTCCTTGGAGGAGACGAGTGAGCCCACCGCCCAGACGTCGTCGGGTGCGAGCGCCACGATGTCGTTCAGTTCCGCGTACGGCAGGCGCGGAAGGGCCACGCGCCGCCATTCCCGTCCGGTCCAGCGCAGGATCGACGCCGACGGGCCGCCTTCGTAGCTGCTGAGCGCCCACAGCCCGGTTGTGGAGGCGGCGGCGAAGTCGGTGATCGGCATCGGCGCCCTCCGGCTGGTCCAGCTCTTGCCCGTCCAGTGCCACAGCATGTCCTCCATGCCGTGGTCGCCGAACCTGAGGCCGGCGGCCCAACACTCGCCCTTCCTGGGCACCAGCGCGGCGGTGGCGTGGGCGCCGGACTCGCGGATCGGCAGGGCCGTCCACGTCCTGCCGTTCCAGCGCCAGACCTCGACCTGCTCGACGCTCTCGTTGAAGCGCCAGATCTCGTCCGGGCCGTGGGCGCGCACCAGGTAGGGCACCGCCGTACCGCCCGCGTTGTGCCAGGCGCGGCCGTCCCACCGCAGGAGGGGCCTGCCCGTGCGCACCACCCAGGCGTCGTCCCTACGGCTGGCGCCCACGTCCTGGTAGCCGCCCAGGACGTCGCTTCTGGCTGTCCTGACCACCCCCCACTCAGCCTCTTGACCTGCGGCGGGGGTGTTCTGGCTGAGCAACGCCAGGATCAGAAGAAGCTTCACGGAGCACCATCGTGGCCTGCCTTAGGCGCTCATGAGGCGTGTCCTAGGTAGTCCTAGGCCCAGGGTTAGGCAAGAGATAAGGCATCCGTCCGATGCCGCCTCCTGGGCCTTAGGAGGAGAGTTATAGCCATGAACGCAGAACTCGAATACCAGCTCATCAAGTCCCACGCCTCCGAGCTCCAGCGCGAGGCCGCCCGCCACCGCCGGGTACGCGAGGCCGAGAAGTCCAGCCGGTCCGAGCGCCGCTCGGTGTTCGGCAAGCGCCGCCACGAGTCATGACCGCCCCACAAGTGCCCGGCCGCATCCTCCCTCGCGGCCGGGCCCTGGAACCACCGTGACGATTTGACCGGATTGTGATTGATCGACTCTCAGCTTCCTTGCGGGCGGTTGGCCCGCAGCTTCCTTGAGAGACAGCAGACGTTTTGACACCCGCGGCCGTGGAGAGACCCTCCGCGGCCCTCGCATATCCACGGAAAAAGCAATAGACGGGGCATGCCATGCTTAACGACATGCTGGGACGTTCGGTGAGCCCGGTCTTCGTCGGGCGGCAGGACGAGCTCGAGGTGCTCGCGGAGGCCTACGACGAGGCCAGGAAAGGGTCCGCGACCGCCGTGCTGATCGGAGGCGAGGCGGGAGTCGGCAAGACCCGCATCGTGCAGCGATTCTCCGAGCGGGCCGCCCAGGACGGCGCCCACGTGCTCTTCGGCGGATGCGTCGAACTCTCCAGCGAGGGCCTGGCCTACGCCCCCTTCACCGCCGCGCTGCGTCAGCTCGTGCGCGAGACGAGCACCACCCACGTGGCCTCCCTGCTTCCCGAGGGCGCCGCCCGCGACCTGGCCAGGCTGCTGCCCGAATTCGGCGCGCCGAGCGCCGACGGCGACACCGACACCGGCCGCGCCCGGCTGTTCGAGCAGTTCCTCACCCTCCTGGAACGCGTCTCAGAGAGCCGCCCCACGGTCCTGGTGATCGAGGACATCCACTGGGCCGACCGCTCCAGCCGCGACCTCATCGCCTTCCTCAGCCGCAACCTGCGTGCCGTACCCGTCCTGCTGGTCCTCACCTACCGCTCCGACGACCTGCACCGCCAGCACCCGCTACGGCCGGTCCTGGCCGAGCTGGGCCGCGTCGAGGGCGTGATGCGGCTCGACCTGCCCCGCCTGTCGCGCGACGAGGTCGCCCAGCAGATGGCGGGCATCCTCGGCAACACCCCCGAATACACCTCCGTGCAGAGCGTCTACGAGCGCAGCGAGGGCATCCCCCTGTTCGTCGAGGCCCTCATCGAGTGCGGCGTCGACTGCGCCTTCCCCGACTCCATGCAGGACCTCATCCTCGGCTCCGTCGAACGCCTGCCCGAGGAGACCCAGCGGCTGCTGCGCATCGCCGCCGCCGGCGGCATCAGGATCGGCCACACCCTGCTCGCCAGGGTCAGCGGGCTGTCCGACATCGAGCTGGAGAGCGCCCTGCGCCCGGCCATCGCCGGCAACGTCCTGCAGATCGCCGACAACCGCGCCTACGTCTTCCGCCACGCCCTGATCCGCGAAGCCGTCCACGACGAGCTCCTGCCCGGCGAGCACCAGCGCCTGCACGCGCGCTACGCCGAGGAGATCTCCAAGAACCGCATGCTCGTGCCGCCGGGACGGGCCTACGTCGAGCTGGCGCACCACTGGTACAGCGCGCGAGACGACGAGCAGGCGCTGGTGTCGGCCTGGGAGGCGGCACGCAAGTCGTTCAAGGCCTTCGCCTACACCGAGGCCATACCGCTGCTCGAGCGCGTGCTCATGTTGTGGGACAAGGTCCCCGACGCCTCCCAGCTGATCGGGATCAGCCACACCGACGTGCTGGAGAAGGCCGCCGCTGCCGCCGCTGCGGGCTCGGAGATCGAGAAGGGCCTGAAGTTCATCAAGGGCGCGCTGAAGGAGCTCGACGAGGCGGTCGAACCCGAACGCGTCGCCCTGCTCATCATCAAGCAGATCAGCCTCAGCATCTCCAAGGGCAGGCAGAGCATGATCGGCGACTACCGCCACGCGCTCGGCCTCGTCCCCCAGCCCGGTGTGGCGCGCGCCCAGGTGCTGCACCACATGGGCCGCCACCTCATGCTCATCGGCGAGGTCGAGGAGGGCAGGCAGCAGGCGGAGGAAGGGCTCAGGCTCGCCCGCGAGCTCGGCGACAAGGGCCTTGAAGGCGATTTCCTGCTCGACCGCGCTCTCGGCTTCTCCATCCACGGCGACCTCGCGTCCACGATCGAGCACACCGTGCGCGCCCGCGAACTGGGCGAGGAGACCCGCGACGGCAGCCTCGTCACCCGCGCGATCGGCAACGGCATCGACTCGCTGTGCGAGGCAGGCCGCCTCGACGAGGCCCTCGAACTGTCCTACGAGGGCGAACGGCTGGCCAAGAAGTACGGCAGGCTGCGCACCAACGGCACCTTCATCCTCAACAACCGGGCCGAGGCGCTCGAAGCGCTCGGACGCTGGGACGAGGCCATCGAGACGGTCGAGCGCGCCCTGTCGCTGGGTCCCGCGCTGCGCAACCGCTACCACCTCATCCGGGTGCGCGCCGACATCGCCCTGTCGCGAGGGGAGCTGGAGTTCGTCGAGGGCATCCTGGGCGAGCTGGGCGTGCTCAAGGAGCGGCCCGAGGACTTCGTCCAGGACATCACCAACAGCACCCGCCTGCACATCGGCTGGCACCTGCTCAAGGGCGAACCCGACGTGGCGCTGTCGGTCGCCGAGCGCATCCTCGGCCATCCGCTGCTGTCGAGCAAGGCCATGCTGACCTGGCGCCTGCTGTCGGTCATCCGCCTCGTCTGCGACGCCGCCTCGGCCGTCGAGCCCGCCCGCGCCTCGGCGGTGCGCGACCACGCCAGGGCCGTCGCGGCGGGCCTGCGCCTCAGCGGGCCGGTGGCCACCGCCTACCATCTCACCTTCAACGGCGACTTCGACGCGGCCGCCACCGCGTGGGAGGCGCTGAAGCGGCCGCACGCCCAGGCCAAGGCTCTGCTGCACGCCGCGTCGGAGTTCGCCCACTCGGGTGACCGCGACTCGGCCGCCGTCCGGCTGCGCGTCGCCCATCCCCTGGCCTCGGCCCTGCGGGCGACGCCTCTCATCACCGAGATCGAGACGCTCTCCCGGCGGGTCGGGGCGACGCTGGAGCAGCAGGACGGCTCCTCCGAGCTGCTGACGCCGCGCGAGCTCGAGGTGCTGCGGCTGGTGGCGCTCGGGCGGAGCAACCGCGACATCGCGGCCGAGCTGTTCATCTCGGCCAAGACGGTCAGCGTGCACGTGTCGAACATCCTGGGCAAGCTCGGGGTCGGCAGCCGCGGCGAGGCCGCGGCCGCGGCTCACCGGCTGTCGCTGCTGGCCTGAAGCAGTGTCCTGACCCGCTCCAGCTCCTCAGGAGCGGCCCGCGTCGACGACCACATCCGCCTCAGGTCGTCGCCGCGCCGCCGAGGGACGACATGGGTGTGGACGTGGAAGACGTCCTGGCCCGCGGCCTCGCCGGTGGAGTGGGTGATGTTCACGCCCTCGGGGGCGAGCGCCGCCCTGACCAGCGCCGCCACCCGATGTGTCATGCGCGCCACCTGCGCGTAACTCTCTTCGGAGATCTCCCAGACGTCCCGTGCGTGCATGCGCGGGACGATCAGCGTGTGACCGGGCGCGGCCGGCGCGCGATCGAGGAAGGCCACGGTGTGCTCGTCCTCCAGGACCCGGTGGCTCGGCAGACGGCCGGCCACGATCGAGCAGAAGACGCAGTCGATGACGACCTCCATTGATTAGTCCGGAGTTACCGTTCCCCCGCGCAATCCGTCGTTGATCCAGCTCAGCCTAGCCGCGAGGCTGGTGCCCCACATATGCCTTTCACCTGGGGAGAAGCAGTGCATGCTGCGCTCAGCCTGACCGGCCTGCGCAAGTCCTTCGGCACCTCGCGCGCGGTCGACGGGATCGATCTGGTGGTGCCTCCCGGCGCGTTCCTCGGCCTGGTCGGGCAGAACGGCGCCGGCAAGACCACCACGCTGTCGATGGCCGTCGGGTTGCTTCGTCCTGACGCCGGGCGGTCCCTCGTGTTCGGGCACGACGTGTGGGCGGCTCCCGACGAGGCCAAGGCGCTGATCGGAGTCCTGCCCGACGGCCTGGCGATGCCCGAGCGGCTGACCGGGCGTGAGGTGCTGACCTATCAGGGGCTGCTGCGGGGCATGCCGCGCAGCATGGTCGACCAGCGCGCGGACGAGCTGCTCGGCGTCCTGGAGCTGGACCGGGCCGAGAAGACGCTCGTGATCGAGTACTCCACCGGCATGCGCAAGAAGATCGGCCTGGCCACGGCGCTGCTGCACGCGCCGCGGCTGCTGGTGCTCGACGAGCCGTTCGAGGCGGTCGACCCGGTGTCGGCGGCGACGATCAAGACGATCCTGCGTGGTTTCGTCGCGGGCGGCGGCTCGATCGTGTTGTCCAGCCACGTGATGGCGCTGGTGGAGCAGCTGTGCGACCACGTCGCGGTGATCGACCGCGGCAAGGTGGCGGCGGCCGGGTCGCTGGCGCACGTGCAGGACGGCCGGAGCCTGGAGGAGCGGTTCGTGGAGCTCGTCGAGGGCGAGTCCGCCGCAGCGAAGGAGCTGACATGGCTGTCGCGCTGACGATGGCCAGGATGAAGGTCTCGCTCCTGCGACACTCGCTCAAGGGGCCGATGACCTCCACAGGAGTGCTCCTGGGCGTGCTGCTGGCGGGCTGGACCCTCTACCTGGCACTCACCGCCGACCCTGCCGTGCTCGCGGGGGCGTACGCGGTGTGGATGCTCGGCTGGATGCTCGGCCCGCTGTTCATGGGCGGCGGGGACGAGTCGCTCAGGCCGGAACACTTCTCCCTGCTCGGCATCACGTCTCACCGCCTGGCCGGTGGTCTGCTGGTGGCCGCCTTCGTCGGCCTCGCCCCGCTGATCAGCCTCGCGGCGTCGCTCGGGCTGGTGATCTCCGGCGTACGGCAGGGCCCGGCGGAGGCTCTGATCGCCGTGGTCGCGATCGGGCTGCAGCTGGCGCTCTTCGTGCTCGTGTCGAGGGTCGCCGTCGCCCTCCTCGGCCTGGCCCTGCGCTCACGTCTGGGCGCGGTCGGCGCCGGCCTGCTCAACGGCGCCATTCTGGGCGCGCTCTGCCAGATCTGGGTCTTCCTCGCCCTCTTCGACCAGAGCGGGGTGCCGCAGCTCGTCTGGCATCTCCCCTCGGGCTGGGGGCTGCTGGCCGTCAACGGCGAGCCGGGCCGGCTGGCCGCGCTGGCCGTCCTCGATCTGGTGCTGCTGGGCGCGTGGGCGGCGCTGCTGTCGAGGCGGTCGGGGGCGCCGCGCACGTCGGGAAGGCCCAGGCGGGCGGTCACGGCCGGTGGTCCTCTCGGCGGCGTCTTCGCCAAGGAGCTGCGGACCTGGACCCGTGACCTGGTGCGCAACTACCAGGTGATCTTCTCGCTCTCCTTCGGCGTCTGCTTCGGCGCCTCGCCGCTGCTGCTCGGATGGGACGGCATGCTGCCGTACGCCGGGCCGATCTTCGTCGTGATGGCCGCCTCCCTGACGTCCAACCTCTACGGTTCCGACGGCACGGCGTTGTGGCTCACGCTGCTGACGCCCGGGGCGTCGGACGTGCGGGGGCGCCAGCTGGCCTGGCTGGCCGCGGTGGGTCCGGCGGCCGCCGTGGTCACCGTGGTCACCGCCGCCGTCGCCGGCGGGCCGTGGCCGCTCGTGCTGGCCCTGCTGGCCGCGATGCTCGGCGGGGCCGCCGGGCTCATCCCGCTGGTGTCGGTTTACGGGCTCGTCCCGGGGACCGACCCGCACCGGCGGGGCGGCAACCCGCTGCGGGTGAGCGACGACAACGGCGGGCTGACCGGGCTGGCGTACCTGATGCTCGCGCTGGTGGCCGCCTCCGGCGTGCCCGCCGGGTTCGTCGCGCTCTCGTACGGCTGGGCCGGGGTGCCGGTCGGGCTGGCCACCGGGCTCCTGTGCGCGTGGGGGCTCGGCCGGCTGGCGGAGCTGCGGTTGCGCGAGCGGGGTGTGGAGCTGCTGCAGGCCATGCGCACCGGGCGTCGTGTCCCGATGCGCACGGCCGGAGGGCTCGCTCAGGGCGTGCGGCCCCTTCCCCGGACCGGGCACCCGCCGCTGGCCGCCCTCTGCTTCCTCCTCGGCGCGATCCCGCTGTTCCCCCAGGGCATCGTGGCGGGGATCTTCGTCGCCAACGGGGTCGAAGGCCACAGCTGGTTCCTCGCCACCTACCTGGCGCCCGGCCTGCGCTGGCCCGCCGTGGGCGGCATGGTCCTGCTCGGACTGATCCTGTTCGGCGTCGCCGCCCGCCAGAGCGCTAGCGCCAGAAGGCGAGGTCGTGCTCTGCCGCGTAGTCGATCTGCCTGATGTCGTCAGGGGCGAGCGACTGCGTCGTCCTGCCCTTCGACAGTTTCGGCCATTCGGGCAGCCCCGGCCCGTTGGGTGAGCCCGTGCGGGCGAAGTTCGTCCAGTAGCCGACCATCTGGTCCGACAGGACCCGCTGCTTCGGCGACAGCTCGGTCTTCGCCTCCGGGAAGATGTACGGCAGGTCGCCCGCGTGATAAGCGCCCCAGTCGAACCCGTTGTTGAGTGGCAGGAACATCGGGGCGTCCCGGTCGGCGAACTCGTATCCGTAGACCGGCACGTGCCTGGCCAGAGCCGTGTTCTGGGCGTGCGTACCGCGCGCCCACATCCGGTCGGTGATCACCGTCGCCCAGGCCATGCTGGGCGACGGCTCGGCCGGGTAGCGCTTCATCACCCGTGCCGCGTCCTTGCCGAAGGCCGCCTCCAGCCGCTTGCCGTACTCCTTGAGTGTCAGCGGCTCGCCCATGCCCACGAAGAGCCGGTGCTCGTCCCTGGTGGCGCCCGCGAGCACCGGCACCCGGTGGAACTCCCCCGCCGCCAGCCGCTTGGCGGGCGACTCGGGCAGGACCGCGTTGCCGTACGCGTAGACCTGGAAGACGTTCATGATCTGCGGCACCGCCAGGATGCGCTCCACCGGCAGCGCCTTCAGGCAGGCCACGTCGGAGCAGCCGAGCTGCTTGGCGTACATCTGGCCCAGCCCGGTGACCTCGGCCTCCGAGCGCCATCCGAACGACTCGATCGTGGGCACGCCCGGGACCAGGCTGCCGGCGGGCATGTCCATCATCGACTCGCCGCTCATCATGATCGCCCGCTGGAACAGTCCGGCCGATCCCGGCGCCGTCAGGTGGCCGCCGATGGCCAGGCCTCCGTAGGAGATGCCGAAGAGGGTGACGTTGCCCGGGTCGCCGCCGAAGGCCCCGATGTTGCGCTTCACCCAGCGCAGGGCCTCCTGCTGGTCCTGCAGGCCGTACGTGCCGGAGTCGCGCAGGCCCGGGTGGCCGAAGCCGCTGAAGACGCCCAGGCGGTAGTTGACCGTCACGACCACCGCGCCCTTGGCGGCCAGCAACCGCGCGTCCGAGTAGTGCCCCGCGCCCAGCGCCCCGTCGCCGTGCACCCACACCATCACCGGGCGTTTGCCGCCCTTGGCGCGCGGCGTGGTGACGTTGAGCATGAGGCAGTCCTCGTTCGTGCTCGCCGTCTTGGCGTACTCGGAGCCGACCTGCGGGCACATGGGGCCCGGCTTCCTGGCGTCGCGCACACCGGTCCAGGAGGGCGCGGGTTTGGGGCTCTCCCAGCGGGCGGCCGTGGCGTAGCGGATGCCCTGATAGGTCGCGGTCTGCTCGGTCAGGGATCCTCGAACGGCCCCCGCAGGCGTCTCGACGATCGCCGGATCCGCTGCTGTCGCGGTGCAGCCGGTGGCCAGAAGCGTGGCTATGAGCAGGGTTTTCATACATTCCACGGTCGGGGATCCGTGGCTGGTGCCACTAGAACCGTCGATCCGGGAATGCCCGGGACAAATGTCACAAGGTGCTGTGAACGTGCTCGTCGTAGGGCTTGAGGGTGATCGAATCCGCCTTCTGCGCGGCCTTGGCCATCAGGCCGCGCAGGGGCCGCGAGGTCATGACCTTCACCGACAGGTTGCGCATCCGGATCGCCATGCGGCTGCCGGGCAGGAACCCGCCGACCCCGCCGGGCGGCAGCTTCTGGCACTCGGTGACGTACGGCCGCATCGCCTCCTCGTAGCGTGCGAAAGCCGTACCGTGCTCGCCCCCGGCCGCGGCCAGCTCGCCCGCCAGCACGTACGCGCCCACCATCGCCATCGCGGTGCCGTTGCCCGACAGCGGCGAGCCGCAGTAGCCTGCGTCGCCGAGCAGCACGACACGTCCGCACGACCAGCTGTCCATGCGGACCTGGCTGATCGTGTCGAAGAAGAAGTCGGGCGCCTGCTCCATCACGCTGAGCAGGTACGGCGTGTGCCATCCCATGTCGGAGAAGCGCTCGCGCAGGATCCGTCGTTGCCCGGCGGCGTCGTGCCGGTCGTAGACCAGGTCGGTGGCGGTGAAGCTGAACATGGCCTTGGCGCTGCGCCCCTTCTCGGGCCGGATCCCCGCCAGGCGGCCGCCGGGCGCGCTGTGCAGGAGGAACCAGTGTCCGAGGGTGAGGCCGTCGACCGGGATCGTGAAGTAGGCGGTGTAGGCGCCGAGATGGTGGACGAACCTCTGCTCGGATCCGAAGGCCAGCCTGCGCACGTTGGAGTGCAGGCCGTCGGCGCCGACCACCAGGTCGAACCGTCGCGGCGCGGCGCGTTCGAAGGAGACGACGACACCGTCGTCCGCGTCGGCGATGGAGGTGATGGAGTCGTCGAACAGGTACTCCACGCCCTGCTGGGCGGCGTCGTACAGGATGTCGGTCAGGTCGCCGCGCAGGATCTCGATCTCGGCCACGGCGCCTTCGCCGCCGAACAGGTCGGCCGGCATGGCTGCCCGTCTCCTGCCGCTCGCGTCGACGTAGGCGAGGCCGCGTTCGTCGATGCTCGCCGCGCGGATCCGCGCCATGATCCCCATGCGTTCGGCCACCTCGCGTGCCACGCCGCGCAGGTCCACCGCCTGGCCGCCCGGCCGGGGCGCCGGCGCCCGCTCGACCACGGTCACGGAGAAGCCGTAGCGGGGCAGCCAGTGGGCCAGGGCGAGTCCGGCGATGCTGCCGCCGGAGATGAGGATGTGCTTCATGGGGGACGACGCTACGCAAGGTGCCGTACCGGCGAATCAGTCATTTATTGGGTAATCGATACTTAATGACGTGTTGTGCGGTCGGAAGCAGGAGATGGCGGTCATCGACCGCCTGCTGGACGGCGGCGGTGCGCTGATCGTCCGCGGCGAGCCGGGCATCGGGAAGACGGCCCTGATCGACTACGCCGTCGCGGCGACCTCAGGCATCCGGGTGCCCGGCGCCGCCGGCATGCGGATCCTCCGCGCGACCGGCATCGAGGCCGAGGCCGACCTGCCCTTCGCCGCGCTCCACCTCCTGCTGCGCCCCCTGCTCGACCGGATCGACGCCCTGCCCGACCCGCAGCGGGCGGCCCTGCGAGGCGCCTTCGAGCTGGCGCCCGTCACGTCGGCCGACCGCTTCCTCATCGGCCTGGCCGTCCTGTCGCTGCTGTCCGAGGCGGCCCACGAGCGTCCCTTGCTCTGCGTGATCGACGACGCCCACTGGCTCGACCGGGCCTCGGCCGACACGCTGCTGTTCGCCGCCCGGCGCCTCGGGACGGACCGGGTCGCCCTGCTGTTCGCCACCCGCAGCGAGCAACCCACGCCCGGCCTCGACGAGGTACGGCTGGCCGCGCTGAACCTGGAGGACTCGGCCGCGCTGCTGTCGCAACGAGCCTCGGAACTCAGCCCGATGGCGCGCCGCCGCCTGCTGGCCGAGGCCGCCGGCAATCCCCTGGCGCTGCTGGAGCTGCCCGCCGACGAGGCCTCGTCCACCGGCGACCTCCCCCTGGCCCAGCGCGTGCAGGACACCTTCCAGGCCCAGATCCACCGGCTGCCCGAGCAGACCAGGCTGCTGCTGCTCGTGGCGGCCAGCGACTCCAGCCCCGACCTCGACGTCGTGCTGGGCGCGGGCAAGGCGCTGGGTGCGCCCGCCGAGGCGCTCGACGCGGCCCAGGGCCTCATCACGGTCGCCGAAGGCGTGGTGACCTTCCGGCACCCGCTGGTCAGAGCCGCCGTCTACCGGGGAGCACCGCCCGTGCTGCGCCTGGCCGTCCACGCCGCTCTCGCCGAACTGCTCGCCACCCCGGCCGACGCCGACCGCCGCGCCTGGCACCTGGCGGCCGCCTCGGCGGGCCCCGACGAGCACGCCGCGAGCGAACTGGAGCGCACCGCCGTACGAGCAGGGGAACGCAGCGGCTTCGGCTCCGCCGCCATCGCCTACGCCCGCGCCGCCCGCCTGTCCCCCGACCCAGCGCAACGTGCCCGCAGGAACGTCCTGGCCGCCGAGGCGGCAGCCGAAGCGGGCGACCTGGACCTGGCCGACGAACTCGCCGAGCTGGCCTCGGGCCAGACCGCCTCCCGCCCGCTGCTGGTCAGGATCGCCATGACCCGCTCCACGGTGAACTCCGCCCGCGGCCGCCTGCGCACCGCGCACGCGCTGCTGCTGGAGGCCGCCGAACTCGACCCCGCCAACGCGCTCTGGCCGCTCATGGGGAGCATGTTCCTGGCCTGGAACTCCGGCGAGAACGACCTCGCCGCCGAGACGCTCGAACGGCTGGCCACCCTCCGCATGGCGCCGGACGACCGCCTGACCCCGGTCCTCCAGCTGGCCGTCTGGTCGGTCACGCTCCAGCTCGACCTGCCGCCCACCGGCCTGCCGCCGCTTCCCGACGTCACCCGCGCCGCCCTGCGGCTGGACATCGCCGGCATGGACAGCCTCATCCTGATCTGCGGCGCCGGACTGGCGATGGGACACGACAGGAAGATCAGCGAGCTGGCCGCCGCCACGGTCGGCGAGCTACGCGCCCAGGTGCGCATCGGCCCGCTCCCCGCGGCCCTCACCTACCTGGCCGCCGCCCACGCCCTCGTCGGAGGGTACGGCGAAGCGCTCAGCGAGGCCGAGGAGGCGCTGCGGATCGCCCGCGACACCACCCAGGCCGAATGGGTCGGGCAGGCGAGCTCCATCCTGGCCTACATCGCCGCCATCCAGGGCGACGAACACCGCCGCGCCACGCACGCCGAAAGCGCCGGATCCGTCGCCGTCGCGGCCAGCCGCTGGTCCATGGCCCTGCTCGACCTCGGGTACGGCAGGGCGGAACAGGCGCTCACGCAGCTGGAGAACCTGGCTGCCGACGCCATGCACTGCCAGCTGCCGGTCGTCCGGAGCACCCCTGACCTCATCGAGGCTGCGGTGCGGGTGGGGCGGCATCCGCGAGCCCGAGCCGCGCTGCGGGCGTTCGAGTCGTGGGCGGGGCACATCGGGCTGGCATGGAGCGACGCGCTCGTCGCTCGGTGCCGCGCGCTCGTCGAGGACCTGGAGGAGCACTACGTGCGAGCCCTGGAACTGCACGCCGACGACACGCACCTCTTCGACCAGGCGCGCACGCGGCTGCTGTACGGGGAGTGGCTGCGCAGGGCCCGGCGCAAGGCGGAGGCGCGCGGGCATCTGCAGGGGGCGGCGAACAGCTTCGACCAGCTCGGGGCGGCGCCGTGGGCCGCCCGCGCACGAGCCGAGCTGGGGATCATCGGGGCGAGCGGGGCCGCGGGCCCTGGCGGGGTGGGAGGACGGCTCACGCCGCAGGAGCTGCAGATCGTGAGACTCGCCGCCCGGGGGATGTCGAACCGGGACATCGCGGCGCAGCTGTTCCTCAGCCATCGCACAGTGGGGCACCACCTGTACAAGGCGTACCCGAAGCTGGGGATCACGGGGCGAGGAGAGCTGGCGGGCATGGACCTCGGCTGAGGCCGTGACTCATGAGGCCGGGGTTGTCGAGGTCAGAACGTCGCGATCGGGTTGACGGGGCTGCCGGACGTGCCGGCGAAGCGGACCGGCGCGACCGCCAGCTGGAAGTCGTACTGCCCCAGCTCCTCAGCCGTCGCCGCGCACGCCTCCAGGTCGCAGTTGTCGAGCATCCACAGCCCCATCGCCACGAGGCTCACGGCATGCACCGGCATCAACACGTCGTCATAGCCCGACGGCTGGACATCCTGCGGACTGTCGGCGCCGATCAGCGCGACCCCACGCTCATGCAGCCACGGCAGGCACGACGCGTGCCAGCCCGCCTGCGTGAACCCGATCGCCGCCCCCGTCTCGTGCCGGGCACGGCCGTACCCGGTCCGCAGAAGCACCGCGTCGCCGGTCCCCACCCGCACCCCCTGACGCCGCTCGGCCGCCTCCAGGTCCTCGGGGAACACCCCCTCGCCCGGCTCCAGCCACGGAACATCCCGGACCTTCGCGACATCCAGCAGGACGCCCCGCGTGACGATCCCGTTCGCCGCCGCCGTGACGGCCGCCCACCCCGAACCCGTCTCGGCATCGACCAACGAATGCGGACGCCCGTTGTACATCGTGCCGTCCCAGAGGATGTGGCACGGCGAGTCGAGGTGGGTGAGCGTGTTGCCATGGAAGGTGATGCCGAGCCGCTCGGTCGAGAAACCCCAGCGCCGGTCGGCATGGAACGCGGGCACCGGCAGGTTCTCGGCGCCCGGCATGTCGGCGGCACACGGGCACACCGTCGTCGAGCGCTCCATGTCCTCCGGTACGGCGACCTCCCACGCGCACGACACGCTCCTGCCGTGGCGCACCGCCCGCGCCGCCGCCAGCCGTACGCCGTCGGTGATGTGGTTGAGCGTGCCGAGCTCGTCGTCGTCACCCCAGCGCCCCCAGTTGGAGAGGGTGTCGAAGTACGCGAGCACGTCGTCCTGGGTGGGCATCGGTCGCTCCGCCGTCATACCAGCATCGGCTCCTCAGGTCACGCCACGGCCTGCTGAGGCGGGATCCTACAAGATCGGAGGAGATCCGCGTCCGTGATCAATGCAGCGGGGATGCGCCGGCTGAGGTAGCCGACCACTCGCCGTATCGCGAACTCGCCGGGTCCGCCCCTGCTCGGCGAGCAGGGTGAGGGCTCGGCGTGAGGTGATGAACCGCGACGAGGAGGCGGTGCGCTGGAACCACTCGGAAGCGGTGGTGAGCTCTTCGGTGGTCCATGGTTCGTCCAGCGCGATCGTTCTGAGCAGGGCCCACTCCTGCAGGCGGCGGACGAGAAAGGGCCGATCTCCGATCGCCGTCGCCATAGCCTGGGCCCAGGTGGTGAACGCCGGGTCGGTCAGAAGCCGGGTGGCGCGGAACTCCAGGTGGCGGTTGACCGCCGATTCGGCCATCGTCGCGTCCTCGTCGCGCAGGACGGTGGTCACCAGCTCGGCCTCGTCCGATTCCGTGGCTTCGTCGAGGGCCTGCAGGTAGCGACGGTAGCGGTGGTGTTCGGCGGGTTCTTCGTCGATGAGCGGGCCGGTCATGCCGCCATCCTGTCCGATCCCTCGACGGGTTGCCGTTCTCCGATCAGCAGGGCGTCCGCTCAGGGGCGGCTCTGACAGGATCGGCCGCGTGGCGGCGAGAGATTTCTCCCCTGCCGTGTCGATCCGCGGGCCGCTCGTTCGACGTGTGGGTGCGAGGGCCGAGGGGCGGTCCCGCCGGACGAGGAGAACACGATGTCCAAGTATCTGCTGATCATGCGGGGCACCGACGAGTCGAACGCGGCCATGATGGCCGACATCGACGTGATGATGGCCACGACCCGCCAGTTCATCGAGGAGATGGTCAAGGCCGGCGTCCTCCTGGCGGCGGAGGGGCTGGACGATCCGGGCCAGGGCGTCGTGGTCGACTTCAGCGGCCAGGCGCCGGTGGTCACGGACGGGCCGTACGGCGAGACCAAGGAGCTGTTCGGGGGATTCTTCCTGCTCGACGTCGCCTCGAAGCAGGAGGCGGTCGAGTGGGCCAAGCGGGTCCCCGCGGCCCGCGGATCCAAGATCGAGATCCGGCGGGTGCCCGGGAGCGACGAGGTCCCTCAGGTCGACAGGTGATCATCAGGGACCGGGCCGCGCACGACGGCAACGGCCGGATCTGATGAGCACGGCCGATGTCGAGGCGGTCTGGCGGATCGAGTCGGCGCGGATCGTCGCCGCGCTGGCCCGGTTCACCGGCGATTTCGGGCTGGCCGAGGACGCCGCCCAGGAGGCGGTGGCCGAGGCGCTGGTGTCGTGGCCGGGCGCCGCTCCGGCCAATCCGGCCGCCTGGCTCATGGCCACGGCCCGGCGGCGGGCGATCGACACGATCCGCCGCCGGGCCGCCCTCCAGGACCGGTACGCCCTGCTGGCGGCCGACCTGGCGGCGGACCGCTCGGTTGACGACGACGTCGATCCCGACAGGATCGACGACGACGTGCTGGCGCTGATGTTCGTCAGCTGCCACCCGGTGCTCTCCCCCGAGGCCAGGGTGGCGCTGACCTTGCGGGTGGTCGGCGGGCTGTCCAGCGAGGAGATCGCCCGCGCGTTCCTCGTACCCGTGCCGACCGTGCAGGCGCGCCTCACCCGGGGCAAGAAGACGATCGCGGCGGCCGCGGTGCCGTTCGAGCTGCCCCCGGCCGCCGAGCGCCGCGAGCGGCTGGGCGGCGTGCTCAGCGTCCTCTACGTGATCTTCACCGAGGGGTCGACGGCCACGTCGGGCGAGCGGCTGCTGCGCCCCGACCTCGCGTACGAGGCGATACGGCTGGCCCGCACGCTGGCCGCGCTGCAGCCGGACGAGCCCGAGGTGCACGGCCTGCTGGCCTTGTGCGAACTGACGGCGGCACGTTTCCCTGCCCGGACCGGCCCGGACGGTTCACCGGTCCTGCTCGACGAGCAGGACCGGCGGCGGTGGGACTTCTCGGCCATCCGCCGCGGGCTGGCCGCGCTCGCCAGGGCATCGGCTCGCGGCCTCGGCCCCTACGGCCTGCAGGCCGCGATCGCCGCCGTCCACACGTCGGCACCCTCGGTCGAGGCGACCGACTGGGACCGGATCGTGCTGCTCTACGAGGCACTCGGCCGGGTCGCGCCCTCGCCGGTGGTCGTGCTCAACCGGGCCGTCGCCGTCGCCATGGCCTCGGGCCCGGCTCACGGCCTCGCCATCGTGGACGAGCTGATCGCCACGGACCAGCTGCCGGGCTCGCATCTGGTCCCGACCGTACGCGGTGAGCTGCTGGCCCGGCTCGGACGGCTCCCGGAGGCACGCGCCGAGCTGGAACTGGCGGCCCGGCTCTGCACCAACCAGCGGGAACGGTGGGTGCTGTTGCGCAAGGCGGGCGCGCTGGGGTGACTTCCTGCGACCCGGCCAGCGGGGCGGGCTTCCGGCGCGACATCACCATCACCATCTCCGGATGCACGTCACCGGTTGCCCGCGCCCTGGAGCGAAGCGCTCGCCGCCAGGGAGGGGCCATGCCTTACCGGAGGGCCTCGAAGAGCAGAATCGCCCCGAACACCGCGAAGCTCGCCGCCGCGCCGTACCTGATGATCTTCTCCGGCAGGTGCTTGCCCAGCATGCGGCCCACCACGATCGCCAGCGCGTCGGCCGCCACCATGCCCACCGTCGACCCGATCCAGGTGCCCACCCAGTCGTGCTGGGTGGCCAGGGTGATGGTCGCGAGCATCGTCTTGTCGCCCAGCTCGCTCAGGAAGAACGCCACCGTGACCGCGATGATCGCGTTGCGTGTCGTGCGGGAGGCCTTCTGCGACTCCTCGTCCGTCAGCTCGTCGCCGCGCAGGGTCCACAGCGCGAACCCGAAGAACGCGACCGCGGCCACGATGTTGATCGCCTTGGTGGGGAGGGCGTCGCCGATGAGGCCGCCGATGGCGACGCTGCCGAGGTGGACGACGGTGGTGGCGATGGTGATGCCGGCGATCACGGGCCAAGCCTTGAACCGTGTCGCGAACGTCAGAGCCATCAGCTGGCTCTTGTCACCCAGCTCGGCCACGAAGATCACGACCAGGCTGATCCAGAATGCTTCCAAAGGTCCTCTTCCGCGCGATCCGGACCGGAAGCAGGCACCCGCCTCAAGGGGAGTTTCGGGCATGACGGCTTCGGCCCGGCAGCGACTGTCTCGTTGCCAGGCCGAAGGTCTCGTCCGCCTGAAGAACAGGCCGCCGCGACCGGGCTCGGAACGAGCCAGCGTGTCGATCGCGGCAGTTGAGGACTACTCCCCTTCGGTTTGCTCTCCCATTATAGCTGGCAGCCGATGAGCACCGGTTCGTTGACCAGCGTGACCCCGAACTTCCCGTGGACGCCGTCGCGCACCTCGCGGGCGAGGGTGAGCAGGTCGGAGGTGGTGCCGTCGCCTGGGTTGGTGAGGGCGAGGGTGTGCTTGGTGGAGATGCGGACGGGGCCGCGCGTGTAGCCCTTCGTGAAGCCCGCCTGCTCGATCAGCCAGGCGGCGGGCACCTTGATGCCGCCGTCGGGCAGGTCCCAGCGGGGGTGGCCGGGCGAGCGCGACTCGAGGTCCGCGATCGCTTCGCCGTACAGGACGGGGTTGGTGAAGAACGATCCGGCGCTGCGCGTGTCGGGGTCGGCGGGGTCGAGGACCATGCCCTTGCCGCGGCGGATCTCCAGTACGGCTTCGCGGACGTCCTTGAGCGGCGCCTTCGAGCTGCCGAGGCGGCGGATCAGCTCGTCGTAGGTCAGTTCGCCGGAGATGTCGGAGATGGTGAGGGCATAGGTCACCGCGAGCACGACATATCTGCCCAGGTCCTGCTTGAAGACGCTGTCGCGGTAGGCGAAGCCGCACTGCCGCGCGCCGAGGTCGACGACCTGGCAGGTGCGGCGGTCGTAGACGCGGACGGACCTGATCGTGTCGGCGACCATCTGGCCGTAGGCGCCGACGTTCTGGATGGGGGTCGAGCCGACCTGCCCGGGAATGCCGGACATCGACTCGATGCCCGCCCAGCCCTCGGCGACAGCCCGCTCGACCAGCGGGTCCCAGTCCTCGCCCGCCTCGACGGTCACGACCACCTGGTCGCCGTCGCGCTCACAACTGATCCCCTTGCCCGCCACCCTGACGACCTGACCGTCGAATCCCGCATCGGAGATCACCAGGTTGCTGCCCCCGCCCAGGATCAGCAGCGGCACCTTGTCCCTGTCGGCTTGCGCGACGAGGGAGACCAGCTCCTCGGCCGAGGCGGCCTCGACGAAATCGCGGGCGGGGCCGCCCAGTCCGAGCGTGGTGTACGGCGCCAGAATCATGCTTTCCAGACTAGGGGGCCTGGCGCAGCAGGCGGAGCACACGGTCGTAGTTACGCCGCGACTCCTGCTCCCGGTAACCCTCCTCCACCTCGTGGTAACCGCGATGGGTGCGCTGCACCACCGGGAGCAGCTCGTCCGGCACGACCAGCTCGCCCGGCAGGGCCAGCGAGAGCTCCAGATCGGCGTTGCGGTAGTACCGCGCCTGGTCGGGGAAGGCGCCCAGGGCAGCCGACCGGCGCACGGCCATCAGGTAGCCGAGCAGCGCCCTGACCCGGCCGGGTCCCGCTTCGTTCCACTGCGTCCCGTCATCCGAGGGTTCGACACCCTTCCAGCCCGCCGCCACCGCGCCGTCCTTGATCGCCTCGACCAGCGGGGTGAGGGCGTCACCGGTGAGGATGGTCGAGGACTCCATGAGAACGTGCACGTCCGACTCGTCCAACTGCAGGAGCTTGGTACGGCACGCGCCCCATGACGCGGTGCCGCCGCGCCAGTGGGGCCGCTCGGCGACGTGCCAGACGGTGATCCGGTCGGGGTGGCGCTCCTGGAGCGCGTGCAGGGCGTCACCGGCGCCGTCGAGGTTGCCCAGGTCGAAGGCGAGCACGCGGGCGGTGGTGTGCTCCATGACCGCCTCCACGCAGGCGACCACGTCCTGCGGGTAGCCGTCGGCCAGGAGGGAGACGGTGACGGTGATGTCGGCGACGGCGGTACGGCGGCGCGTCAGGGTGATGCCCGCGTCGTCGGCGCGGTTGGAGGCCAGGGAGGCGTCCCAGAGGCGTTGCGCGTGCAGGAGGTCGTCGTCGGGGGTGGTGGGACGCGCCTCCTCCTCGAAACCCAGCTCGGCGCCGGGGCGAGCAGTGGCCCCACCGGCTTCGGCGGGGCGGGCCTCGCTGCCCGCCGTACCTGGCCGACCCTGCGCGTGAGCGGCGGCGCCCGAGCCCGCGCTGGCGGTGGCCGGGGTGCCTTGGCCGGAAGCCCCAGCGCCTGCGGTGGCGGGGGCGCCTTGTCCGGAACCCCCAGCGCCTGCGGTGGCCGGGATGCCGCCCTGGTCGGGGCGGTCGCCGATGTCGGCGCCCGCGCCCACGTCGGGCCGGGAGCCGGTGGTGCTGTGCGCCGACCCGCCCTGCGTGTCGCGCCCGGTGCCGCTGCTCCGTGCGACCGGCGGCAGATGAGACTCGCGGGGCGGATCCTCGGTCCTCGACGAGACCGGGATCGCCTCCACGCTCGGCCACACCTCGTACGCCGGCCGCTCGTCGTACGCCGGCCGCTCGCCCAGCACGAAGCCGTCGTCGCTGTCGCGGACCGTCCAGCCCGCCTGCTCTATCTCGGCCCGGAGCGCGTCCGCCGCGGCGAAGTCGCGCTCCGTCCTGGCCTTGGCCCGCCGTTCTGCGAGCTCCGTCACGTGTCGCGGCGCTTCAGTCATACAAGGCGCCTACCCAGCACGAATGCCGCCATTCGGCCCAGGTGGACCCTTCGACCTCACACGCCGCGCTCTTTACGCCAGCTGCACGACCGCCCTGGCCCGCGACAGCACCTTGGCATCGCCCGACCTGGCGGTCAGCGCGATCACCACCCGCTTGTCCTCGAGCTTCTCCTCCACGACCCCGCTGACCGTGATCGTCGCCCCCTGATCGTCGTCGGGAACCACGACCATGGCCGAGAACCGCACGCCGTAGTCGACGACCGCCCCCGGGTCACCCGCCCAGTCCGTGACGTACCGCCCGGCCTGCGCCATGGTGAACATGCCGTGCGCGATCACGTCGGGCAGGCCGACCTGCTTGGCGAAACGCTCGTTCCAGTGGATCGGGTTGAGGTCGCCGGAAGCGCCCGCGTACATCACGAGGTTCACCCTGCGCACCTGGTAGTCGGCGGACGGCAGCTCCTGGCCGACCTCGACCGCGTCGTACTGCACCTTCGCCGCCATCAGCCCGCTCCTCCCCGCTCAACGATCGTGTTGTACGTGGTGCAGACCGGTTCGCCGCCCACGGTGGTGATCTCGCTGCGGATCGTCAGCAGCTCGTTGCGTCCAGCCGTGCGGATGTCGGTGATCGTCGCCTTGGTGACCAGCTCGTCGCCCGCGTAGATCGGCCTCGTGTACTCGAACCGCTGCTCGCCGTGGACCACCATGGCGTAGTTGAGCCCGAGGTCGGGGTCGGCCAGCGCTCCGCCGCCGCTCTGGAGGCTGAAGACAATGGGGAAGGTGGGCGGGGCGATCACGTCGGGATGTCCGGCCGCCTGCGCGGCCTCCTTGTCCCGGTAGATCGGGTTGTGGTCACCGATCGCCGCGGCGAACTCCTTGATCTTCACCCGGCTGACCTCGTACGAGGCCGAAGGCGGGTACTCGCGTCCGACGAAATCACGGTTCAAGGCCATCTGCTGCGCCCCTCGTCGTCCCTAGACTTTGGTGACGCCGACGCTAACAGAACAAGGTTCGGCTGTCGCCTGCGATCTTTTCAAGTCTCGGCAACAGGGCCGCGCGCGCTCCGCCGTACGCCGAAAACCCCGTCCGGCACCGGCCCGGACAGGGTTTCGTACGGCTGACGCGACGAACCGGCGCCCTCCCCAGGAGGACACCGGTCGTGCTCGTGAATGTTCAGGAGTCCCGCTCTTACCGAGCGGTGAGCTCCCCGCCTTGCGGCACCGGCCTAGCGGGTCTCGCGGTGGGCCTGGTGGGTGCGGCAGTTGGGGCAGTACTTCTTCAGCTCAAGCCGATCCGGGTCGTTGCGCCGGTTCTTCCGCGTGATGTAGTTGCGGTGCTTGCACTCCTGGCAGGCCAGCGTGATCTTCGGCCTAACGTCGGTGGCAGCCACTTGGGAGTGCCTTTCTACGTTCGGGATTGGGACACACCCATGCCCGAGCCGGGGGCTCGGGTTTGGGTTGTAGCGGAGGCCGGACTTGAACCGGCGACACAACGATTATGAGCCGTTTGCTCTGCCTGACTGAGCTACTCCGCCATGGTCCGGGCACAACCAACCCGGACCCGTTGAGGATACCCGACCTTGGGAGCACATTCGAACTCGGCCAAGCCGTGCGGGGGTACCACCAGTATGCCCCAGGATCGCGCATGAGCAGTAATCGTCAACAGCGATCGTGAGGGACGCGTAAAAGGTCCCGTTCTGGCCATCCAGAAACGGGAGCGTTACCGTCGTGACCAGTGGGGGGCGTCCAGCCCGGGCACCGCTCCCGGGTTGGGCGCGCAGCGAGTCCCAGCAGTAGTTGGGACAATCCGACCATGGATCGACGGCTGATCGCCCAGATGCGGGCTGAGCGTCAGGCCCGCCGCGCGGTGGACCGCGCCCTGAGGCACAAGCGCTATTTCGCCCGGAGGATGCAACAGGCCCGGTTCTGGATGTACGGCATCCTGCTCGGCGTGTTCGTGGTCATGATGTTCCTGGGCATGATCGGGGTGATCGGCTGAGCGCTCGGCATGGGACGCGGCCCGGCGGCCTGGCGCCCCATGCCTCTCGCGCGGCGTCTAGCTGTTCTGCGCGGTGTTGTACACGTTCTGCGCGTCGTTGCCGAAGTACGGCCCGAACATGTAGCTGGGCAGGAAGTTGTACTTGAAGCTGTTCACCGAGTTCACGATGCCGGTGCCGGTCGCCTCACTGAACGACAGGAACCACGGCCCGCCGCTCGAGCCACCGGTCATGTTGCACCGCAGGCCGAGGTCGTTGCTGAGAAGGAAGTCGTTGATGGCCGTCCCGCTGCAGTAGATCAGGCGCGAACCGTCGTACGGCGAGGCGGCCGGGTGGCCGAAGGCGTACATGAGCTGGCCGCGCGCCTGGTTGAACGCGATGCCCTGGGCGCCGACGACGTCGGTCAGCCGCTGGCCGTTGAGCGGTGCGACCACGGCGGCGGCCACGTCGTAGTTGATGTCCTCGCTCGCGTGCCACTGCGGCGTGGTCAGCAGCGTGGTGGCCGCCCAGGTGCCGTAGGGCGCGTTGCCGCTGTTGTAGCCGGGCACGAACGCCCAGTTGGTGTGATAGGCCCCGTCGAGCTTGACGCAATGCCCGGCCGTGATCACGACGCTCTTGTTGACGCTGGTCACGGCGTTGCCGGAGCAGGAGGCGGTCCTGCCCTGGTAGGTGAAGAAGACGCGCCCCTCGGTCCTGGTCACCGCACCTCCGGCGGTCCAGGGCTCGCCGGGGCTGTTGGCGCGCAGCGGCTCGACGACGGTGGGCGTGCCCGCCTCGGGCAGGGGGCCGTTGACGCGGGCTCGGCGGTTGATCTCCATCGGCCGCGCGGAGGCCATCCGCTCGGGAGTCCAGAACTGCCGCACCCGCTCCTGGGCCGACGAGCTCGCGGCGGCGGACTTGGAGGGGGCGGGGTCGTCCCTGACGGCGCTCGAGGCGGGGGTGGCCGTGAGCGCGAGCGTCGGGACGGCGAGGAGCGTGACGAGAGTGGCGCGGGGTAAGCGCATGTGCACCTCCAAACAGGGATGCCCGGGACGATAAATCGGATCCCGAAGTGCGCCTATGTGCTTATATGACGAAAGCTCATGATTCTTTACTCACATCCGTGAGAAGAAGTGACAAGCGACTTGACAGCCCACAAAGTAGGTGGGACGGAGAGGCGGATCGGGACTGGCCTTCATGAACGCATGCCAACGCCATTCGTACCGTTGCTTGAGCACCATGGCGGGAATGCCTGTCCTTCGCGCAGCCGCGGCCCGTGACCCTGGCCGTAGGGCCCTCGTGCCAGATCAACGGCGACCTGGCCAACACCTGGCGCGCCTGGTACCGCACGAGGCCTTCAACTACTGGCTGCACGGCTGGTACTACGGCTACATCGACGGCAAGTATCAAGAGGTGCCGGTTTTCGGGAACCAGTACAACTCCTTCTGGAACAAGGGCTGGTCCGAGATCAAGAGCCCACTACACGGCTTAGGATCGCGCGTTCACAGGGGTTCTAGCGGCGCCCCCAGGGCGCAATGATGAGGGATCGTCGAGGCCGGCCCACTGCCGCCTCCCTCAGCACATGAAAACTCCGGGCCTCAATCACTTCCAGATCGGGGCCCACGTCTCCGCGACCTGAAAGACAGCGGTCCCCCGGACCACCCAAGCGGGGGCCTTCGAAGTGCCGCCCGCCATGACGGCGCCAGCGGCATGCAAGAGAGCAGGTCAGTCCTCACGATGTGCACTCTGCCGTTGAGCCACGGAACCATGGAGAGGTCCCGACCGGATTCGAACCGGCATCTCACTAGCACAGCCTGCCCCCGGTCGATCTGGCGCTCGACGGGAATGCTGAATCTGGAGCGAGAGTCTGAACTTGATCGGCCGCCTCTACCTCTTGGGCTACCCGCCCACGAGAGCCCGAGGGAGGCTTCGAACCTCCACTGTGGCCCGTTGTCACCTTCAGCCTCAGCTTGCCCTCCTAACGCACCCTCGCACTCAGACGAGGGGGTTTGTGGGGCCTACCCGAGCAGGTAGGCGAACACCTTCTCACCGATCTTCTAATCGGTGATCTCGGTGCCGTTAACCTCCTCGCGCGCGAACTTCACCGCGTCCTGCAGCGCCGGAGAAGGCGACCGTTGTCCAGTAGCCGACGACCATGTCCTCGGTGAACAGCGGTGACGTCGAACAGCCGGGTCAGCGCGTCGCCGCGAGCAATGCGCTGAAGCGCTCCCTGCAGGCAGGAGGTCGGCGCCACGGCGCGATGGGCACTTGATCACGACGCCCTCCCGAAGGTGGAGCGTACGCACTCTACGAGGGCGTCGTCCTTGTCCAAGGCCAACACCGCAGGACCGCCTCGAGTGGTGGCGCAGTCCCGGTTTCGGCACTCTCGTCATCCCAACTGAGCCAGGGTCGCCAGGTGGCATGGCAGCACAGGTGCTTGGAGACGCGGCGCGGCTCACGGGCCGCCATTGCAGACCGCCTGCCGTACCAGGCGGACACCTTTCTGGGCGGACGGCAGGGCGATGTCCGGCCAGGCGAGGATGCCCCGGCTCCGCGGCAGTGCGAAGCCGTTTTCGGCACCGAGCAGCCGGCACGTCCGCAGCATTCCCAGATGCGCCGTCATGGCCGCTTTGGCATGATTATCGCCCCCGGCACGCCTCTCTAAGGACCTCGTTGCGCAAGATCCTGGCCTACGCCATCGTCGCCGTCCTCACCCTCACCGCCGCCGCGTGCAGCGCGGCTCCCGAAACGCCGCCCGTTCCCCTTTCTTTCGCCGGGTCAGGGAGTAAGGACATGCCAGGCCTGAAGCTGTACGGGGAATACGACATCACGATCAGCCACGACGCAGGCGACGACCCTGAAGCGTTTCTCTTCTTCATCGCCTGGGTCTACGAGGACGTCGATAGCCCAGAGGCGATCATCCTCAAGGACCGGGACAAGCGGAAGAACACGGTGACGATCACACGCGAGTACGACGGCATCTACGAGCTGGCCATCGCAGCTGCCGACAACGAGAAGTGGAAGGTCGACTTCAAGCCCAAGCCCTGACCATCCTGCCTACTCCACGACGGTGTCGAACCACTCCAGCAGAAACGCCCACGCCTCGACAGCCGCGATCTCCATCAGACTGGACTCCGGCGAGCGGACATCGATTCCTAGCTGGTACGGCACGTGGGGCCGATCATGCAGCCAAGCGACTCAGGGTCTCGGAGGGTTCGCTTGCAGGCTCGGCAGCGGGCAACGGCGGACCACCGCCCGCTGGTCGGCGTCATCGAGCAGCTCGCCCAGGGTGTCACACGAAGTCAGCCGCAACGAGCTTGAAGCTCTTCACTTTGGCGCCCTCTGCCTCCTGGTCGTGGACATAGGCGGTCAGAGTCTTGGACACGCCTGGGCGGACGTCGTACTCGACCGTGGTCGCGGTGAAGACGCCCTTGCTGGTGGTGACCTCGAACTCGACTTCGATGCCGGTCTTGGCATCGCGCTTGTTGGTGAACTTGACGCACACGATCTTGGATCCGATGGAGTCGGGGCAGTAGCGCGGCTTGCCCAGCATCTCGATCGCCTCTGGGTTGATATCAGGCTCGGCGACAGGCTCCTGCGTGGGCTGCACGGGGGTAGCGACCACGGTTTCCGGCTGTGCGGCGCGATTCCCGACCGGCGTTGGCTCTTGCCCACCGCAGGCGGTGAGGGCTGCGGCGATGACTGCGAGGCTGATGATGCGCTTCATGACTGGTTGTCCTTGGGGGACCGGATATCGTTACGCCTGGTGTCTGAAATATGACAAAAAGTCACCCATGGGATTCTGCGGGGCTGCTCTGAGAGCGCGGAGCGCGGCCAAGGTCCGCCCGGAGCCGATGCCGCTGGGCTGCCTGGTAGAGCGCGGCGGAGCGCCGGTTCTCATCAATGTCGATGCGGTGCGGCCTGGCAGCCCCCGGACCAGCCGTACGAGGCGCTGCGGCGTGAAGTGGCGCTGTCGAGAGCGCAGGAGAGTTGATCTAGCAAAACGAAGAACGCCCGGCTCCGAGTGACTCGGACCGAGCGCTTGCCTTGCTGGAAGTGGAGCCCCCAAACGGAATCGAACCGTTGACCTTCTCCTTACCATGGAGACGCTCTGCCGACTGAGCTATAGGGGCCTGTCTCGCTGCGCCCTTGGGCGCTGCGGACAGGTGTAACCATACACGGCACTCACCCATGATGCGAACTGGAACCGGCACCCTGGTAGTGACGGCCCACCGGCAGCCGGACCACCTCGCATAAATCGGCGAGCGCGACGAACCGGGCGACCTGTTCGACCGAGACGCAGTCGGCGATCAGCCAGCCGTGTCTGCGGATCCTGAGCACCTGGCGCCCCGCGCGGGTGGCGGGAGCCACCTCGTAGCCGTCGGGTCCGATCCACCGCCTGTCCATAGCGGCTCACAGTAGCGACCGGGTCTCTCATTTTTCGGCAGACCCATGCGTTACCAGCCATACCAAGATGGTTCAGAGCCGGTAGAAGCCGATGAGGCCCTTCTTGGTGGCGATCTTGTCGATGCGGACCTTGGCGCCCGTCTCGGGGGCGTTCATCATCTCGCCTGAACCCAGATAAATCCCGACGTGGCTGGTCTTGGCGGCGTTCTTTCCGAAGAACACCAGGTCACCGGGGCGCGGGATCGCGGCCTTGCGTAACTTGGCGATGTGGTCGTCGGTCGTGCCGGGACCCAGGACGTCGGTGCCGTGCGCCAGCGCGTAGACCCAGCGGACGAAGCCCGAGCAGTCGAGCCCGCGGGTCTTGGCCGCCGGGCACGGTTTGATCTTCCCCCGGTATCCGAGGCAGGTCCCCCGCGACGGACCCGGCCGGGACGCGTGCCCGCCGCCCCAGGAGTAGACGATGTCGCGCTTCTCCAGCTCGTAGGCGATGGTCACGATGGCCGGGTCGACCTGCCGCCAGACGGGGGCGCTGGCGGCGGTGAGGAGCAGGACGGCCAGCGCGCCGGCCCTGGCCGCCGCGCCGTGCCTGGCTGGACCTGGCAGCGCCCGGAAAATCATGCTTTAAGGGTTACCTTCACCTCTCCCACGGTAAATCGGATCCCGACCGAACCGGCGGGCTTGGGCTTGATCGAGAAGACGAGGTTCAGCTTCTTCCCCACGTTGATCTTCGGGATCAGGCACTTCACCGCCGTCCCGCTGAACTTGCAGCCCTTGGGGGCCTTGGAGATCTTCCCTCCGAAGGCGCGGCCGTCGACGCGGATGTCGGTGAGCGGGTGCGGCCCGGTGTTGGCCAGGGAGAGCACGAACGTCTTGCGCCCGCGTGCCGTACCTCCCACGCTGACCTCGGCGGGCGGGTTGGCGAGCTCCTTGAGCTGGCTCTCGGTGCCGTTGAAGGAGTCCTGCCCGCCGACGAGCGTGCCCTTGTCGGCCGACTGCCAGAAGGTGTGCTTGGTCCAGCCCTTGGGCAGCTCGCCGGGCTCGGTGCCCCATCGGGCCAGCCAGAGCGGGTTGGCCTTGAACTTCGTGGAGTCCGCGGTGCAGGTCCGCCACCAGCTCGTGGTGGTGTAGATGATCGCGTTCCGCCCGGTCCTGCGCTTGTAGGTGGTGGTGAAGTCCTTGATCCACGTCACCATCTGCTCGGGCGTCAGGTTGTAGCAGGTGTTGAGCCCGTTGCGGTCCTTGTACGGGTTGTCCTCGAGGTCCAGCACGCCGGGCAGGGTGAGGCCGTCGGCGACCCAGGCGCCTCCGTTGGCGAGGAAGTGCTCGGCCTGCTGGGTGCCTTCAGAGGAGTTGGGCAGCGCGAAGTGGTAGGCGCCGCGCACCAGCCCCGCGCCGGCCGCTCCGCCGTACTGGCTCTGGAAGGCCGGGCTGGTCCAGTCGCTGCCCTCGGTGGCGTGGACGAACGCGAACTTGCCGCCGCCCGAGGTCACCGTGGACCAGTCGACCTCGCCGGTCCAGTTGCTCACGTCCACGCCGGGCACGCCGTTGCTCGCCTCGGCGGTGCCGCTCAGCGCGGGCACTCCCAGGGCCGCCAGGGCGGCGATCAGCACCATACGTTTCACGGGGTGCTTCCTTTCACGGAGGGGTGTCGAAGATCCTGACGTAAGCGCGCACACACCCGCAACGGTGGACGAATATCATCTACGCTCGTCACCGTGGACATCGAGGGTCAGGGCGCGGCGGCGCTGCTGGTGTCCCTGGGCCGGGCGAGCGAGGTCTTCTTCCACCTCGACCACCCCCACGTGCGCCACCAGGCGTTCTCCTACCTCATCCCCGACGGCGGGGCGGCCACGGGCACGGTCTTCACTCTTCCGGACGGCCGCGAGGTACATTTCTCGGTGTCGTTCGCGCTCAGGGACGGCGCCTTCCGCATCGAGGGCACGGCCGCGGTCGAGGACGAGGCCCTGCTGTCGATGCCGGTCCGGCTGCTGCCCGATCTGCACGAGGCGATCGCCGTCCTGGAGAGATACGTCGACGAGGTCACCGAGCCCGTCCGCAGGCTCGTGGACGAGCTGCTGGAGGAGCTCGCGTAAGCTCCGCCGCATGAGACTCGGGACACTCGCCGACGCCCCACAGATCGCCGCGCTGCACGTCGACAGCTGGGTGAACGCCTACGCGGGCATCCTGCCCGACGAGTACCTGGCGGGGCCGCTGCTCCAGGAGCGGCTCGAACTCTGGGACGCCCGTCTCACCTACGCGGCCGACGACGCGTGCCTGCTCATCGCGGGCGCTCACGAGGGATTCGCCTACCTGGTCCCCCAGCACGACGGGCGGGTGCTGCTCGACAACCTGCACGTCCAGCCGGGACTCAAGCGCTCGGGCATCGGGCGTTCGCTCATGCGGGAGGCGTTCGCCTGGACGGCTGCGCACCATCCGGGAGCGTCGCTCTATCTGGAGGTGCTGCGCGACAACACGCCCGCCATCGCCTTCTACGAGCGCATGGGCGGGCAGGTCACCCGGGAGTTCGACGAGACCTTCCCCGCCGGGTTCGTGATGCCGGTCATCGAGTACACCTGGACGCCCGGCCGCTTCAGCCCGTGCTGAGCCGTACGGTCACGACGTCGCCCTCGTCGATGCCCTCGGCCTTGCGCACCACCGTCTTGACCGGCACGACGTAGAGCCCGTCCTTGGGCCACAACGAGGTCGTCCACTCGGTGCGGCCGATGCGCGCGCTGACCGGGATCATGCCCCAGCCGTAGGTGACGCCGGCGGACACCTGGTGCAGGTCGAGGCTCTGCTCCTCCGGCACCGTGACGAAGAACCACGGGGCGGGGCCGCGCCAGTACCAGACCTCGCCGCTGAACTCGAGCTCCATGCGCGCCATGCTAGATTCCGATCCGGACGTTACCCTTCCGGAATCACACATGAGCCCCACCGCGCGAGCGCTGCTCGCCCTCGAACTGATCCAGGCCTCACCCGGCATCACCGCCGAGCGCCTGGCCGACAAGCTGGGCGTCTCCGAACGCGCCGCCCGCCGTTACGTCGCGATCCTCCGCGAAGCGGGCATCCCCATCGAGTCGACGCGCGGGCCGTTCGGCGGCTTCACCGTGGGGCGCGGCCTGCGCCTGCCGCCGCTGACCTTCACCGCGACCGAGGCGCTCGGCCTGGTCATGGCGGTGCTCGACGGCCACCACGCGGCGAGCGACCCCACCGACCTCGTCGGGAGCGCGCTCGGCAAGATCATCAGGGCCCTGCCCGCGCCCGTCGCCGCCCAGGCCGAGGCGGTACGGCGGGCGGCCGCCCCCGCGCCCGACCGGGCCGCCGCGCGGCCCGATCCCGACATCACGACCACCCTGGTCCAGGCCTGCTCCCAGCGCCGCCGCGTACGCATCGGCTACCGCTCGGAGGCGGGCTCGGAGCGGGACTTCGAGGTCGACCCCTGGTCCGTGGTCGTACGGCACGGCCGGTGGTACCTGTTGTGCCACTCCCATTCCGCCGGCGCCGTCCGCACCTATCGTGTCGACCGGGTGCGGTCCGCCGCCGTCCTCGACGCTCCCTTCACCCCTCCCCCCGACCTGGATCCCGTGGCCATGCTCGAGACGAATCTGTCGGCCGGGTGGGAGTTCGAGGTCGAGGTGATCATCGAGGCGCCGCTCCCGGACGCCGGCCGCTGCCTGCCGCGCATCATGGGCACACTCGAACCCGTCGACCCGGCGACGACGCGCCTGCTCGGCAGCACCAGCAACCCGCAGTGGTACGCCGAGCAGCTCGCCGTCCTGCCCGTGCCGTTCCGTGTGGTCGAGTGCCCCGAGCTCCGCGCGGCGGTCCTGGACATCGGTCAGCGCATGATCGCCGCGACCCGGCTCTAGGTGCGTCCCGGCCAGTAGGGGCTGAGCAGGTCGAACCTGTTCGGCAGACCCAGCAGGTAGCGGATGTCGTCGCTGTCGTAGATCGCGTCGAACTCGCGCGGCAGGTAGAGCTCGAACAGCCGCGCCCTGGTCGCCGAGGATCTCGCGGCGTCCATGATGGCGTTGGCGGCCATGCGCCCGGCCTCGTTGCCGCCCTCCATCGTGGCCAGGTTGATGCTGTTGCGCACGTAGTCGGCGGCGAGGAAGAGGTTGGGGATGCGGGTCGTCGCGCCTGGCCGGTTCGACCACGACGACGGGGTGTTGATCAGCAGCGGCTCCTCGTTGGCGACGGCCGCAGTGCCCTCGCCCGTGATGGCCGGGTCGACGAACCACGAGTGCACGATCGAGTCGGGCAGCATGGCCGCACCGCCCGGCAGGGCCGAGCGCACCTGCGCCAGGACCTCCTGGACGATCTGCGGCCTAGTGCACTGCTTGGCGGTCTTGCCGAACAGGATGCCAGGTGTGTTCCAGTCGGACAGGTCGAGGGAGAGGCAGTCGGTCGCCCGGCCGTCGCCGTACGTCGCCGCGAAGTCGTTGCTCCAGAACTGCGCCTGGCTGATCGAGGTGAGCGCCCACGGGGTCGCCGCGTAGATCAGGTGGCCCTCGGCGATCGGCCTGGGCTCCTTGAGGTAGATCATCACCCCGTTCATCCAGTCGGTCTCCAGCAGGCCGAGCCTGGCCAGGGCGGGGTCGGCGCTTTTCAGGGCGGGCGTGAGCAGGGGTTGCAGGCGCTCGACCGGCATCGCGGCGACGTAGTGGTCGGCGGTGACCGTGCCGGCGGCACCGCTGGGGTCGGTGACGCGCACGCCCGTGATGCGCCCGCCGGAGTAGTCGAGGCCGGTGGCCGTCCAGCCCACCTTGAACTGCACGCCCATGCTGGTCAGGTGGTTGATCCAGGGGGTGATCCAGACGTCGCTCGAGGGCCCGTTGAGCACCTGGTCCGGTGGTCCGTACGGCCCGAGGCCGAGGCCGCTGAAGATGAGCGCCTCGAACATCAGGCCCATGGTGCGCGTGTTGGCCTTGTCGGGCTGCGCGGCCACGAGGGAGGCGGTGAACATGTGCACCAGCAGGTCGCGGTACTCCTGCGACATGATGTCGGCCTTGATGAAGTCGGAGAACGCCATGTTCTCCCACTGGCCCAGCCGCCTGCGCGGACCGCTGGTGACGAAGGTGATGAGCTTGGAGAGGAAGAAGTCGATCTGCAGGATCGGCACGGTGGTCAGCGCGGTCAGGGCGGTGCGCAGGTAGTCTCTGATCGCCTCGGGGGTGAGCACTCCTCCCACGTCGCCGGGGATCGGGACGCGTAACTCCTTGCCCTTGTAGGCGATGACCTCCAGGGTGGCGGCCACGAGGTTGTCGCGCACGGTGCCTGAGCCGAACGGGATCCGGCTCATCGTGTCGGGCAGGTTCTGGTAGAAGCCGGGGAAGAAGCGGAAGCCGTGCTCGCCCGGCAGATCCTGGCGGCCTCCCGCGCCGGTGCCGGGGACGGGGATGCTCCTGGACTTGCCGCCCAGGGTCTTGCGCTCGTAGACGGTGACCTGGAAGCCGCGCTCGGCGAGTTCGTGGGCGGCGCTGAGGCCGCCCATCCCGGCTCCGAAGATCGCGACGTTCCGGCCGGCGGCGGCGCCCACCAGGGAGGGGGCCGCCGCTCTGGCTCCTTGCGTGCCCCACAGGGGGCTCGTCGCCGCTCCGGCCACCGTGGCCATGGCGCCCGTGACGAAGCGGCGCCGTCCGACCGTGTTGTTGTCGTCCACGGGTGAACCTCCCACCTAACCGACACTGCTGTTGGTTCAGTTAGGCGGAACGATGAACGCGTGGACCACTTCTGTCAATACGGGTCGGGCAGCCGGGACAGGCCGTTCCAGAGCACGAGCATGGCCGACTCGACGAGCTGCTCGCGTGGCATCGACGGGTGGCGCGCCCACCACTGGGCCATGCCGTCGGTGCCGGAGATGAGCAGTTCGACCACCGCCTGGGCGGCCTCCGTCTCGGGGTCGAGCCCCAGCCTGCGCAGATCCCGCCCGAGCATCACCGCGACCGACCGGGTGCGGGTCTCCCTGATGCCCCAGCGCACCGCCTTGATCTCGGGATCGTCCTCGTCGGTGTGGTCGAACAGCAGGCAGCGGGCGGCGGGGCTGCTCTCGGCGAAGCTGAAGTAGGCGTCGAGCGTGGCGCGCAGGCGGCGCCCGGGTGATCCGGTGCCCGTGATCCTCGCGCCGACGTGCTCGACCAGCCGGGCGTTCTGCTCCTGCAGGACCGTGATCATCAGGACGCGCTTCGACGGGAAGTGGTCGTAGAGGACCGACCTCGTGACCCCCGCCGCGCTCGCGATCTCCTCCATCGCCGTGGCGTGGTAGCCGCGGGCGGCGAAGACCTCCAGCGCCGCCTGGGTGATGCGAGCTCGGCGGGCTGAGCCCGGCATGCGCTTCTTCAGCTCCTTGCTCGCCATGCGGTGCACACTACCCGTGTTGACGCGCCGGCTCCGGCGGCTTAACGTCGCAAGCAACCGACAGTATCGTTGGTTAGGTCGTGGATGGAGTGCCGATGGCCGAGCACGCCGACGTCGTCATCGCCGGGGCGCGCTGCGCGGGCTCCGGCGCCGCGGCCACGCTCGCCCGCGCCGGGCACCGCGTGATCGTCGTGGACCCCGCCCGGTTCCCGTCCACGACGGTCTCCACCCACCTGCTGTTCCCCGCCGGCGTCGCCGAGCTGGCCCGCATCGGCGCCCTCGACCGCGTCGACAAGATCGGCGCTCCGCGATTACCGCGCGCCTTCATCGGCGGACCCGGCCACGCCTCGTCCGGCACCTACAGCCCGGTCGACGGCATCGACTACGGCTTGTGCGTACGGCGAGCGCCCCTCGACGCGGCCCTGGTCGAGACGGCCCGCGAGGCCGGCGCCGAGGTCAGGGAAGGCCATCGGGTCACCGGCCTGATCTGGGAGGACGACCGCGTCGCAGGGGTCCGCGTCGCCAGTCGCGAGACTCCGGGACAGGAGTACGACATCCGCGCCCGCCTCGTCATCGGCGCCGACGGCCGCCGCTCCACGGTCGCCAGGCTCGCCGGAGCCGACCGCCCCCGCCTGACCCATGCCAACGGCCGGGCCTGCTACTACGCCTACTACGACGACCCGCACCACGAGTGGCGCGACACCGCCGCCATGTGGCTCACCGGCCGCGAGCTCGGCAACGCCTTCCCCTGCGACGACGACCTCACCCTGGTCCTGCTCATGCCACCCGCCGCGCGGGCGGCCGACTTCCGCGGCAACCTGGAGGCGGAGTTCGACAGGACCGTGCGCCTGGTGCCCGGTCTGGCCGAGCGCCTCACGGGCTGCACCAGGACCGGGAAGATCGTCAGCTCGGCCGAGCACCCGTCGTTCTTCCGCCGCTCCTCAGGACCGGGCTGGGCGCTGGCGGGCGACGCGGGACACTTCAAGGACCCGGTCACCGCGCAGGGCATCCGCGACGCCGTACGCTTCGGCCGCCTGCTCGGGGAGCGGGTGCGCGACGTGCTCACCGGGCCGCCCGAGGCACTCGACCGCGCGACGCGGTCGTGGGAGCGCACCAGGGACGCGCAGTGCGTGCACACCTACCAGTGGACGAACCTGCTCGGGCGCGGCGACGGGCTCGCGCCGGTGCAGTTCGAGCTCCTGCGGCTGCTGACCGCGCCGGCGGGTGGCGTACGGCGGGTGCTGGAGGTGTACTCACGCATCCGCGATCCGCGCGAGACGCTCGCCCTGGGCAGGCTGGTCAAGGCCACCGCGCTGGCGCTCCGGCACGGGCGAGGGGAGCGGGGGGCGATCGTGGGGAGCGTGCGCGAGACGCTGATCGAGCTCGCGGGTCACAGGTCGGAGGCCAGGCGGCTGCTGGGCGACCAGGCGCCGCCCGGGACGTGGAGGGGCTGAGCGTTCAGGCGCCGACCGGCACCTGGGCGGGCTGATCCTCCGTCGACCGGCGGCCCAGTTCCCGCACCGGCCTGATCAGCAGCAACGCGGCGGCCACGCCCAGCGTCACCACCGCCGAGCCCAGCAGGAACGTGCGCGGCTCCATCACCACCGCGGCCGGTCCCGCCAGCGCCTGGCCGACCGCCATGCCCGCCACCGACCCGGCGATCTGGTAGGCCGACACGCGGTTGAGCACGTCCGGGGCGACCTGCGTCTGCACGCTCGTCGACCACATCACCGACCAGAACGCCAGCGCGATCCCGCCGAGCACGTGCCCGGCCATCATCGCCGGCAGCGGCACCCCCAGGGAAACCGTCAGCGGCACGGCCACGTATCCCGACAACGCCATCGCCCCCGCCGCCAGCGGCCGTCGCGGCCGCAGCCTGATCGCGACCAGCCCACCGGCCACCGTGCCCAGCCCGAGCGCCGCCATCACCCAGCCGTAGTCGGACCCGATGACCTGCGACGACAACGGCACCGACGGCCCGATCACCAGCACACCCCAGAACACCCAGACCAGGATGACCGACCACATCCAGCTCCTGGCCCTGAACTCGTGCCACCCCCGGCGCAGGTCGGCCAGTACGTTCGCGGGCTCCGGCCTCGGTACGGCGACGCGGACCAGGACCAGGCAGATCGCGCTGACCAGGAAGGTCGCCGCGTCGAAGGCGTACACGAAAACGGGGCCCGCGGCCAGCACCAGGATCCCGGCCAGCGCCGGCCCGGCCAGCTGGGTGATCGCTTCGGCGATCTTCAAGGTGGCGTTGGCACGCTGAGGGTCACGGGCGACCAGCGGCACCATGCCGTTCACGCCGGGCTCGAACAGCCCGGCCCCGATGCCCGACACGAAGGCCATCGCGATCAGCAGGGCGAACGGCGGGGCACCGTCGAGGAAGGCGAACGCCACCGTGACCTGGGAGAAGATACGCAACACGTCCGCAGTGATCATCATGGTCCGCGCGCCGAACCGATCGGCGAAAACCCCGCCGAAGAGCATCACGAGGATGGCCGACGTCGTCCAGACGGCCAGCGTGTAGCCCACTCCCGCGATGCCGTACACCTGGCCGACCGCGAGGGCGGCGGCGACGGGCATCATGGCGTCGCCGAGCAACGAGACGGTTCTGGCGCCGAAGTAGAGAGTGAAATTCCTGGTCCACATGACCACTGATTCTTGATATTTCCTGATCAGAGCGCCGGTGTCCCAGATGACATCCTTAGGTACATTTACGCCATGGTCTCGGCGCCGCTCCCCGTGTGCCTCCCGGTGCCCGCCCCACCGGCCGACCCGCACCGCGTGGTCGCCCTGGTCGGCGAGAACCAGGAGCTCTATCCCGTCACCTCGGCGTCCGCCGTCTTCGGCTACCACGGCCGGCTGATCCCCCAGCATTACGGCTTCAGCCTCAGCACCGAGCATCCGGGGCCGCTCACCACCACCCTCGGCGCGACCATCCACGTCGAGCAGGGCCTCGACGCCCTCACCACCGCCGACACGGTCGTCATCGCCGGCTGGACGCTGGCCCCCACGCCTGCCGTACTCGACGCCGTCGCCGCGGCCCACGCCAGGGGCGCCCGCATCGTCGCCGTCGCGGCGGGCATCTACATCCCCGCGGCCCTCGGCCTGCTCGACGGCCGCCGCGCCTCCGTGCACTGGGAGCTGCGGGCCGACCTGGCCGCGCGCCACCCGCGCATCATCCCCGACGACACCGTCATCTACGTCGACCACGGCGACATCGCCACCGCCGGCGCCTCGGCCGCCACCCTGGACCTCTGCCTCCACCAGGTGCTGCAGGAGCACGGCGCGTCGCACGCCATGCGCATCGGCCGCCAGCTCGCCGCCGGCCCCCACCGCGAGGGCTGCCAGCGGCAGTACCCGCCGCTGCCCACCACGGGACCGATGCCGGATTCGCTGGCGGGGCTGCTGGAATGGCTCCTGGCTCACCTCGGCGAGCCGATCACCGTGGACGACATGGCGGCCTACTCCGGCGTGTCACCGCGCACCCTCACCCGCCAGTTCACCGACCAGCTCGGCGTGCCACCGGCGCGATGGCTGCTGGAGCGCCGCCTCGCGGCCACGCGTGCGCTGCTGGAGGACACCGACCTGCCGGTGGAGACCATCGCGGCCCGCGTGGGACTGTCGTCGGCGGTCAACCTGCGGCGCCGCTTCCACACCGCGCTCCACACGACCCCGGCGGCCTACCGCCGCTCGTTCCGCTAGGACCGGCCGCCGTAGAGCAGCCGCTCCAGGACACCTTTGTCGCCCACCAGCGCGGCACCTCCCTCGGCGAGCACCCCGTCGAGCATCGCCCGATCGCCCATCAGCCGTCCGAGCGTCCTGGGGTCCGTTCGCAGCGAGACGTCGGCCGTGACGGGCTCACCGCTTCTGACCTCGACCTGTCCGGCCTCCACCCGCACGGTCCAGACCGACCCGTCGAGATCGAGACGCCCGACGATGGGCGGCGCGTCCGGGTCGTGCCGGACACCGCGGCGCAGGAAGATCAGCGCCGAGGTGGCGCTCAGCGCGGCGGGCTCCGGCGGACCGGGCGCCTCACTCCCCCAGTCGCCCAGCGCCAGGACGATCGGCTCCAGCTTCCGCCCTCGCTCCGTCAGCTCGTAGACCTGCGCGCCCGAGAGCTTCCTGCGCTGGATCACGCCGTGCTGCTCCAGCTCCCGCAGGCGGTCGGCGAGCAGGTTCGAGCTGGCGTTGGGCAGGGCGTGGCGCAGCTCGGAGAAGCGCTGGGGCACGAAGAGCAGCTCGCGGACGACCAGCAGGGCCCATCGTTCTCCGACGATGTCCAGCGCCCGGGCGACCCCGCACTGGTCTCGATAGCTGCGACTGGTTGGCATGCCAGCAATTCTAAACCTTTGATGGTTGTTTTTAACAACTCAAGATGGTTACTGTTCCGCCATGAGCATTCAGCCGCACGCCACGATCGTGGACCCCGACGCCCACCAGGTGCTCTTCGAGAACGAGCACGTCCGCGTGATCCAGGCCCGCGCCTCCCACGGCTGGGAGAGCGCGATGCACTCGCACTTACCGATGCTGGTGGTCAACCTCGGCACCGGACGGCAGAAGGTGACCTGGGCGGACGGCACCACGCGGATCGTGGACCTCAACCCCGGCGCGGTCGTCTGGCAGGACGACGCCTTCGACCACTCGTGGGAACTGCTGGCCGGTGACGTGAACGTGGTACTCGTCGAGGTCAAGTCGGCCGCTACTCCCGGAGAAGTACGGCAGAGCACCCCTGGAGACGACGTGCCCGCCGAGCCGTCCGGCGACGATCAGGAGTCATGGCGACACCGGACTTCCACGCCTTCCTGACCCGTCTTCCCTACGAGCTGGCCTTCAGCCAGGACGATCCCGCCTCGATCATCGACCGCTACTACACGCCCGATGTGCGGTATCACAACAACGGCATCACGCTGGACCGCCGGCGCCTGATCGACCACATCGGCCCCGCGCGCCGTACCACCAAGGGCCTGGAGATCGAGGTCCACGACACGCTGGTCGAGGACGGCAGGGCCGGAGCCCGGTACACCATGACCGCGGTGACCAGGAAGGACAAGGTCATCAAGATGGAGATCTACCTGTTCGCCCGGTACGCAGCGGATGGGCGGGTGGAGCGGGTGGACTCCGTCACCCGGCCCATCGGCTAGGTCTCGGCGGGCGCGCCCGGTCAGTTCACCGTTCGCAGCTCGTGCGGGGTGTTGTTGAACCGCCGGCCGCCGTCCTCGGTGACGGTGACGATGTCCTCGATCCGCACGCCGAACCGGCCGGGCAGGTAGATCCCCGGCTCGATGGAGAAGCACATCCCGGGCACGAGCTCCTGCGTCTCGCCCTCGCCCCTGTAGGGCGGTTCGTGGGTGGTCAGGCCGATGCCGTGGCCGACGCGGTGGATGAAGTACTCGCCGTAACCGGCGTCGGTGATGACCCTGCGCGCGACGCGGTCGAGCACCACGGTGTCGCCTTCGGCGATGGTGCGCTCGCCGGCCTCGTGGTGCGGGTTGGCGCCGTTGGGCCCGGAGCCGACCACGGTGAAGTCGACCTGGCTGTGGCCGTACTTCGTGAGCAGGGCGGCGAGGTCGGCGGCGACCTCCGTCTCCCTGCGACCGGAGAAGCGAACCTTGAGGATCTCCTCGTACGCCTGGTCGGCGGCGGCGCCCGCCGCGGCCAGGCGCTCCAGCTCGTCGGCAGGGGCGCCGCGGCCTCGTAAGGGCTGCTCCCGTCGGCCCAGTCGATCAGCTTGACCGGCGCCTTCTCCGCGTCAGGCCGTTCCAGCCGGGGCACGATCATGGTCGGTTCGTGGCCGGCGGAGAGCACCAGCAGGGTCAGCCGCTCGGTGATCGCGACGGGCAGGTAGCCGGTCAGGTAGACCAGGTCGGGCCCGGTGCGATGAGCAGGCCGGTGAGGTTCCTGTCGCGGGCGTGCTGCAGGGCGCGGGCCATGCGGTCGGTGTAGCTCATGCGGTGCCGTACCTCTGCAGGAAGAGGGCCTCGGTGAGCGCCATGTTGGCGATCTCGTCGGGGTGCACGCTCTCGTTGGGCGCGTGCATGAGCGTCAGCGGCTCCTCCACGCCCATCAGAATGATCTCGGCATCAGGGAAGGTGTCGTGGAAGACGTTGCACAGCGGGATCGACCCGCCCTGCCCGAGGCTGGTCGACTCGACGCCGTAGGCCTCGTGCATCGCCTCGCGCAGCGCGGTGTAGGCGGGGCCGTCGGTCCTGGCCAGGAACGGCTGGCCGGACGCTTCCCGTTCGACGGTGACGTGCACGCCCCATGGAGCCACCGCCTTGAGGTGGGCGATCAGCGCGTCCTGGGCGTGGCCCGCGTCCATGCCGGGCGGCACCCGCAGGTTGAGCCGGGCCTTGGCGTGCGGCTGGATGGCGGCTGCTGAGCCGACGACCGGCGGGCAGTCGATGCCGAGCACGGTCAGTGCAGGCCGCGCCCAGAGCATGTCGGAGACGGTGCCGTCGCCGAGCAGGCTCTCGCCGTTCAGGACGTGCGCGTCGGCGGCGAACTGCTCGGTCGGGTACGGCGCGCCCGACCAGGTCTGGGTGTTGTCCAGGCCCTGGATCGTGGTGTTGCCCCTGTCGTCGCGCAGGGTGGACAGCATGTGGATGAGCGCGGCGAGCGCGTCTGGGGCGGCGCCGCCGAACATGCCCGAGTGCATCTCGCTGCTGAGCGCCTCGACCGAGACGATGACGTTGGCCAGCCCGCGCAGGCTGATGGTGAGCGCGGGCCGGCCGACTGCGGCGCCGCCGGTGTCGCAGACCAGGATGGTGTCGGCTCTGAGCAGGTCGGCGTTCTTGGGGACGAAGTCCTCCAGGCCGCCGGTGCCCTGCTCCTCCGAGCCTTCGACGATGAGTTTGAGGGTGACCGGCACGTCGTCGCCGGAGGCCAGCATGGCGCGCAAGGCGGTCAGATGCATGAGGATGTTGCCCTTGCAGTCGGCCGTGCCCCGGCCGTACCAGCGGCCGTCGCGCTCGGTGAGCTGCCAGACCGGGGTGTTCCAGGCGTCCTCGTCCAGAGGCGGCTGCACGTCGTAGTGGGCGTACAGCAGCACGGTCTTGGCGCCGGGCGGGCCTGGCCGCTCGCCGTACACGGCCTTGCTGCCGTCGGCGGTCTCGACCAGGCGCAGGCCCGTGAAGCCGACCTCGGCGAAGGCGTCGAGCACCCACTGGGCGGCCTTGTCGCACTCCTCCGGCGGGAACTGGCGCGCGTCGGCGACCGACTTGAGCGCGACCAGCTCGGCCAGGTCGTTCTTGGCTCGCGGCATCAGGCCGGCGATGCGCTCCCGCAGTTCCATCACTGCTCGCCTTCGAGGTTGAGGCCGGCCAGGGCCTGCGCGAACTCCTCCTGCTTGTCGGGGCAGTAGACCTCGATCACCAGGCTCGCCCCGGTGAGCAGCCGCCGCTCGGCGATGACGGGCCGCAGGCCGGGCCCGGCGGCGCCGGTCGTGAGCGCGACCGCCTTGGAGATCGTCTGCTCGGGGTCGGCGCAGAGCGCGCCGCCGTCCTTGCCCAGTGCCTGGACGAGCACGTCCTGGTCGATCGGCTTGAGCCCGGCCGCCACCAGCTGCTCGTTGAGCTGGGTGGCCTTGTTCTGGGCGGTGGCCGTGGTGTTGGTCTGCCGGGTGCCCCACATGATCGCCATGATGATCAGCAGGACCACCAGGAGCAGTCCGGCGGCCGTGTAGGTGACCCAACGCCCACGCATTGACCGGGTCATGAGATCTCCTCGACTGCGGCGGCCCGCTCGGGGTTGCGCCAGGAGGGCTTGCTGAGCTTGATGAACAGGTACGGCACGGCCAGGCCGACCAACACCAGGCCGCCGCCCACGATCAGGAAGTAGACGAAGGGGCTGCCGGAGCCGAACTGCGAGGGCGGCACGAAACCGATGATCATCGCGGCGGCCGAGGCGATGAAGCCGACCACGCAGATGAAGCCCAGCGTCGGGACCCGGAAACCTCGCGGGTGATCGGGCTGCGTCTTGCGCAGCCGTACCGCGGCCACGAACATCAGCAGGTACACGATCAGGTAGATCTGCGTCGTGATCACCGACAGGATCCAGTAGGCGCTGGAGACGTTGGGGATGAACGCGTAGAGCAGGGCGATGATCGTGGTGACGACACCCTGCGCGACCAGGATGTTCTGCTGGATGCCGTGCTTGTTGAGCTTCTGCAGCGACGGCGGCAGCCAGCCCTCCTCGCGGCTGATCATCAGCACGCCCTTGGACGGCCCGGCCAGCCAGGTGAGCATGCCGCCGAGTGAGGCAGCGATGATCATCAGGCCGAAGATCGGGGTCAGCCACTGCACGTTGAAGTGCGCGAACATGGTGTCGAAGGCCTGCATGACACCCGCCGTGAGGCTGGTGCTGTCGGCCGGGACCACCCAGCTGATCGCCAGCGCGGGCAGGATGAAGATCAGCAGGACCAGGCCGACGGCCAGGAACATCGAGCGCGGGAACTCCTTGCGCGGGTCCTTGAGGCTGGAGACGTGCACCGCGTTCATCTCCATGCCCGAGTAGGACAGGAAGTTGTTGACGATCAGCACCAGGCTCGCGATGCCGGTCCACGGCGGCAGGATGTGGGCCGCGTCCATCGGGGCCGCCGAAGGGTTGCCCTGTCCCAGGAAGACGATGCCGAGCAGGACCAGTACGGCTCCGGGGATCAGCGTCCCGATGATCAGTCCGGCGCTCGACAGCCCGGCCACGGTCTTGGTGCCCTGGCTGGAGACCCAGACACCGGCCCAGTAGATGACCACGATGACGATCGCGGTGTAGAGGCCGTTGTTGGCCAGCGCCGGGTTGATGACGTACGCGAACGTGCTGGCCACGAAGCCGAGCAGGGTCGGGTAGTAGAAGATCGTCATCGCGAACTGGCACCAGACCGCCAGGAAGCCGAGCTTCTTGGACAGTCCCTGGCTGACCCAGTTGTAGACACCGCCGGTCCAGCCGGAAGCCAGCTCGGCGGAGACCATCGCCGTGGGCAGCAGGAACACGATCGCCGGCACGAGGTAGAGGAAGATCGCCGCCAGGCCGTACACCGCCATGCTCGGAGCGGCGCGCAGGCTCGCCACCGAACTTGTGATCATGAAGGCCAGCGCGACCCACGAGATCCAGGCCGTCGCCGGTTTCGCGGTCACGCCTGGCTTGGGAACGTCTCCCGAATCAGAGCTCATGGCGCATCCCCCCGATACAGAGCCTTTCGGTGAGATTTCCATCACTGTGGGTGATCAAACGTTGACGTGTCGGCTATGCATCGGCTGCGGTGCTTGAAGCGCCGGCCCCCAGTTCCAGCTCCAGCAGCAGCCGGTGCGTCGGGTTGTCCAGCACGATCCCGAAGAGCTCCTGCGCACGCCTGATCCGCTTGCGAACCGTGTTCTCGTGCAACGTCAGCTCCGCGCTCGCCGTTCGCACGTCTCCGAAGTTCCTCAGATAGGACAACAACGTCGCCCGATAGGCGGTGCCGTGCGCGAGATCGTGGGCCGCGATGACCCTGCCGAAGCCTGCCTGCAGCGCGGGATCCGTCCGCACGGCGTGGAAGAGCCGCTGCTGGACGATCTCGGCATGCAGGTCCCGCGCCGCGTAGCCGCCCGGCGGGGCCGCGGCTTCGCGCAGGTGGCTGATCGCCCGATCGAGGTCGTCGCGCGCCTGGCGCAGCCCGTCGGGATCCTCGACGGGCTCGCTCCGGACGAGCAGCAGGTCCGTGTGCAGCAGCCGGGCGGCCCGCTGGTGGAAGTGGGCGGCCAGCGTGGCGACCGTGACGGCTCCTCGTGGCGCGGTCGGGACCAGCACGTACAGCCGATCCTTGATCATGCTGAGGGCCGGCTCGTGGCCCAGTGACCGGGCGTCGAGCTCCAGCAGGCCGATCGTGCGCAACAGGCTCGCGCGACGGTCGGCCCGATGGCCGGCGTCCGCGGCCTCGGCGAGGCACAGCAGGCTTCCCGGCAGGGGCAGGGCATGATCGGCGTGACCCGGGTGCTGGAGGGCCGTCTGAAGGACGGCGTTGCGGCTCTCCTGGTCGGCGTCCAGGCGCCGGCGGATGGTGAGCAGGTGCAGCGCGGCGAGCTTGGCCGCGGCGGCCAGGACGGCCTCGCAGTCGGTGATCGCGTCCTCGTCGGGGAAGACCGCCCACAACGAGCCGAGCGCCGTGTCACCCGCGCGGATCACGACGGCCAGTCGCGGGTGGTAGCCGTCGCGGCGGATGAGCCGCACGGAGTCGCTGCGCCACAGCTCCTCGGTCAGATGGTGGGGCAGGGCGTGGCTGGGAACCTGGCGGGAGAGGATGCCGAGTCGCCGGGTCTCGTCGATCGGCTGGTCCGCGAGGTTGGAATAGGCGACGATCGTCTGGTCGGTGTCCATGATCGCCACGGCGCCGCCGCAGATCGCGGCGACGGAGTTGGCCAGGGAGAACAGATCGCCACCGCCGAGGGTGGCCGCGGGCTCGCCCGTGGTGGTGGGCTGGGTGGCGAGCAGCGTGGAGACCAGTCCGTAGAGGCGGCTCCACGCGATGTCCGGATTCACCCTCACCACCGTGGTTCCGGCCTCACGTGCCCGCTCCATGACGGCGGCAGGCAGGCCGTCCGCGCATTTGACGGCCAGCGCGCCTCCCGTCTCGGCCGCGTGACGAAGCGCCTGATCGACGGCTGCTGACGAGGACAGGTCCAGGCCGGGAGCGAGGAGCAGGCACCGCGGTGCGGCCGGTTCGAGCGCGCCGGTGTCGAGCAGTTCGACGCCCGCCACCGCGAGGTGCGCGTCCCCGATCCCGAGCTGAACGAGCTCCGGACGCAACGCGGCGAGCAGGTTTCCCAGGGTCGTGGTGGCCATGCGCACGCCTCTCCTGGTGTGGAGTTCGACACCCTGACAGGTAGATGAGGGTTGAGCTCGACATTGTTTCACGTACGGCTTTCGCGCACTGTTGTCCCACTCGGTTGTGTCCGCTTGACCAGGAGGATCGTCATGACATCCCGGCGTGCCGTACGCCCTCGTCCGGAGCGCGAGCTGATCGCGACGGTCGGCGCCGAGAACGTCCTGACATCGGCCACCGACCTGGTCCGCTACTCCGCCGACGCGAGCCCCTACCACCAGCTCCCCCGGGTCGTCGTCGTGGCCCGCACCGGCGACGACGTCGCGGCCGTCTTCCGGTTCGCCTCCAGGAACGGGCGCCAGGTCGTCCTGCGCGCAGCCGGGACCAGCCTCAACGGCCAGGCGCAGGGTGACGACATCCTGCTCGATGTCCGGCGTCACTTCGACCGGGCCACGGTCGAGGACGACGGCAAGATCCTGCGCAGCTCGCCCGGAGTCGTTCTGGCCCGCGCCAACGCCCGGCTGGCCCGCCACGGGCGCATGCTCGGCCCCGACCCGGCCAGCAGCTCGGCCGCGTGCGTCGGCGGCGTGGTGGCCAACAACGCCAGCGGGATGACCTGCGGCGTTGAGGCCAGTTCCTACCGGATGGTCGAATCACTGCGGATCGTGCTGCCGTCCGGGACCCGGGTGGACACCTCGGCGCCGGACGCCGACCAGAGCCTGGCCGAGGCCGAACCCGACCTGGTCGCCCAGTTGCTCACGATCCGCGACGAAATCCGCGCCGATCCGGAGCTCTCCGCACGGATCCGGGCCAAGTTCGCGATCAAGAACACCAGCGGCTACCGGCTCGACGCCTTCCTCGACGGCGACACCCCGGCGCAGATCGTGCGCGGCCTGCTCGTCGGGTCACAGGGCACGCTGGGTTTCCTGGAGGAGATCACCTTCACCACGGTCCCCGCTCACAGGTGGGCGAGCACCGCCTTCCTCCGCTTCCCCGACCTGGCGTCGGCCGCCGCGGTCGTCCCTGCGCTCACAGGTCTCGGCGCGCGGGCGGTGGAACTGATGGACAACCTCTCGCTCCGCGCGACCCGTTCGATCGGAGGAGCGCCCGGCTGGATGCACGAGATCGGCGAGGACGACGCCGGGCTGCTGGTCGAGTTCCGCTCCAGCGACCCGGCCGACCTGGACCGGTTCGAGCACGAGGCGGGCAAGCTGGTCACCGGTGACTTCACCCGCGACGCCGCGATCGCCGGCGGCTTCTGGGCTGTGCGCAAGGGGCTGCTCACCGCGCTGGGCGCGAGCCGTCCACCCGGCACGATCCTGCTCGGCGAGGACGTCTGCGTGCCGCCGCGGCGGATCGCCGAGGCGGCGGTCGCGCTGCGCGACATCCTGGCCGCCCACGGGTTCGACGCCTCGGTCGCCGGGCACGCCTCGGCAGGGAACCTGCACTTCAGCATGGTGTTCGACCCCGCGAATCCAGCCGACGTCGAACGTTATGCCCGATGCGTGGAGGAGGTCGTCGCGCTCGTCGTGGACCGTTTCGACGGCTCCCTCAAGGGAGAGCACGGCACCGGCCGCAACATGGCGCCCTTCCTCGAACGCGAGTGGGGACGCCGGCTCGCCGAGCTGATGCGCCGGGTCAAGCGCGCCTTCGACCCCCACGCCATCCTCGGCCAGGGCGTGCTGTTCACCGACGACCCCCGCGCCCACCTGCGCGACCTCAAGACCCTCCCGGCCGTGAACCCGGTGCTGGACAAGTGCATCGAATGCGGCTTCTGCGAGCCGGTGTGCCCGAGCCGCGACCTGACCACCACCCCGCGTCAGCGCATCGTCCTGCAACGCGAGATCGCCCGGCGGGGCGGATCCCGGGATCTGGAACGCCAGTACGGCTACGCGGCCGTCGACACGTGCGCCGGCGACGGATCCTGCGCGGGGGCGTGTCCCGTCGGCATCGACACCGGGCACGCGATGAAGGACCTGCGGTCCGTACGGCACAGCGGGCTGGCGGAACGTGTCGCGCTGACCGTCGCGAGACACTGGGCCGCCACGGAACGGCTGGCCAGAATCCTGCTGTTCCTGGCGAGGACCCTCGCCGACCTGATGGGCGACCGGCCCGTCCGCGCGATCAGCCTGCTGGCCCGCAGGCTTCTCGGAGCCGGCCGGGTCCCCGAATGGCTGCCCGCGACACCGGGACCCGCCCCGTCGTCCGCCATCGGGCAAGAGGTACGGCCCGCGCGAACAACGGCCGTCTATCTCCCGTCGTGCATCAACCGGATCTTCGGCGCCCCTCCCGGCGCGACGGACCCGACAACGGTCACGCGAGCCCTGCCCGCCCTCGCCGAACGGGCCGGTGTCGTGCTGTGGACACCGCCCGACGTGGCCGGAACCTGCTGCGGCACCGTATGGAACAGCAAGGGCCACCGCGCCGCGCACGCCTACACCGCCGCCGACCTGGTGTCCCGGCTGTGGCGGTGGACCGACGAAGGCACGCTGCCCGTCGTCGTCGACTCCAGCTCCTGCACGCTCGGCATCCTGCGCGACCTGCCTGCCGTACTGGATCCCGAAGACCGTGTACGGCATGCGGCTCTGACCGTCGTCGACGCGCTCACCTGGGCACGCACCGAACTGCTCCCCGAACTCACGGTCACCCGTCGCCTGGCACGAGCCGTCCTGCATCCGAGCTGCGCGATGAGCCATCTCGGCAACACCGGCGACCTGCGCGCCATCACGGCCGCGATCGCCCACGAGGTGGTCGAGCCCATCACGGCGACCTGCTGCGGGTTCGCCGGAGACCGCGGCTTCCTACATCGCGAACTGACCGAGAGCGCCACCCGGGCGCAGGTCACCGAGCTCGCCGGTATCGCGGCCGACGCCTACCTGAGCGGGAACCGCCCGTGCGAGATCGGCCTCCAGCACGCCAGCGGGCACCCCTACGAATCGGCCCTGGTGGCGCTCGAGCGCGCCACCAGAACCCCCCAGAAGGAGAACGGAGTTCAAGCATGACGAGTGAATCTCGGTCCATGACGCGCGACGACCGCAAGGTCCTGGCCAGCACGCTGGCCGGCACCACCATCGAGTGGTACGACTTCTTCATCTACGCCCAGGCGGCCGGCCTGGTGTTCGGACCGCTCTTCTTCGCCCCGGTGAACGAAGGCTCCCCCGGCGTGGCCACCCTCATCTCCCTCGCCACGATCGGCATCAGCTTCCTGTTCCGCCCGCTCGGCGCCATCGTCGCCGGCCGCTTCGGCGACCGGCTCGGCCGCAAGCGCATGCTCGTCCTGACCCTGCTCCTCATGGGCGCGGCCACCACCGTCATCGGCCTGCTGCCGACCTACGCCTCCATCGGCGTCGCGGCCCCCATCGCACTGATCCTCCTGCGCATCCTGCAGGGCTTCTCCGCGGGCGGCGAATGGGGCGGCGCCGCCCTGCTCTCCGTCGAACACGCGCCACGCGACCGCCGCGGACTGTTCGGCTCCTTCCCCCAGATCGGCGTGCCGATCGGGCTCATCCTGGCCACCGGCGTCCTGTGGATCATGACCTCGGTGACCACACCCGAGCAGTTCCAGGCCTGGGGGTGGCGGGTGCCGTTCCTGCTCTCCCTGACGCTCATCATCATCGGCTACCTCGTCCGGAGAGCCGTCGAGGAGAGCCCGGTGTTCAAGGAACTGCAGCAGCGCACCAAGACCTCCTCGGCGCCGCTGCGCGACCTGTTCCGGAACAACTCCAAGAACGTGCTGCTCACCGCGCTGATCTTCGTGGCCAACAACGCGGCGGGTTACCTGCTCATCGCCTACTTCATCAGCTACGGCACCACGACGCTCGGCCTGTCACGCCCGTCCGTCCTGCTCGCCACCGTCGCCGGCTCGGTGGGCTGGCTGATCTTCACCATGTACGGCGGCGTGCTGTCCGACCGGATCGGCCGCGTCCGCACCTTCCAGATCGGGTACGCGCTCGTCTTCGTCTGGATGATCCCGCTGTTCCTGCTGATGGAGACGCGCAACATCTGGCTCTTCGCCACGGCGATCGTCGTCCTCACCATCGGGCTGGGCCTGTCGTACGGGCCCATGTCGGCGATGTACGCCGAGATGTTCCCCGTGTCGGTGCGCTACTCGGGCGTCGCCATCGGTTACGCGCTGGGGGCCATCCTGGGCGGGGCTTTCGCACCCACGATCGCCCAGGCGCTGGTGCAGAGCACGGGGACTGCCTTGTCGGTGGGGGTCTACATCATGGTGCTTTGCGTGGTTTCGCTGGCGGCGGTCACGGCGGTCAAAGAGCCGAAGGGCACGGACCTGGGGCTCAGCCAGCAGCCCGCACCCTGAGGTGCCGTTGTCTCTGCGGGGAGATGAAAGATCCGCTTCACGCTCCTGACATCGGCTTACTCCTCCGGGCACCTACGCGCCGGCAACCATCGTCCCGTACTGCCTGGCCCGCTCCCGAAACCGGCGTCTACTACGGTCGTCCGGCCCCCGGGCGCGAGCGATGCACAACCACGTGCGGCGAAGGAACGGCGGGCGCCGGCGGTGGGCTGGCCATGACCCCATCCAGCTCACCGCGGAGAAGGCGGCTGCCACCGTCGTGTCCCGGTTCTGCGCGCGGTGACCGGCATCAGGTCACCCGATGGTCGGGAAGCGGTGGTTCAGTCCGGTGATGCGCAACAGCCGTGCGACACGCGGGGGGATTCCGGTCAGTGCCACCGTGATGCCCTGCCTCTGCGCGCGGGCCTGTACGCCGATCAGCACACCCAGTCCACCGGCGCCGAAGAAGGTGACACGGGACATGTCCAGGACGAGCAGGTCGGTGCTGTAGGCGAGGGTGCTGATCAGCCGCTGCCGCAGCCGATCCGTGGTGAAGATGTCGATGTCTCCAGACAGTTGCAGGTGCGTGGGCGTCGCGGCGCTTGGCCAGGTGTGCGAGGCGGTGTCGATGATGGACATGGAAGTCTCCTCACAGGAGAGAGCTGAAGTGTCATGGGACACCTGCCGGCCGAAGATCGGTCGGCCGCCAGATAGGGCGGTGCCAGGACCGCTCGATCCGGCCGGCAGGCGGCACGTGGGGTTACTACGAAGTGGTCTGCCGTCCGGTCAAGGACTCCGCCCGCTGCCCGGTGATCGAGCCGCCCTCGTTCTTCCGAGAGCTTGTACGGCCCGCCTCCGCCCGCGGCGGAGGGTACGCCGATAGGCGTGCGAGCGTGAACAGGGCGTCGATGCTCAGGCCTGCGGCCGTCTGAGCGGTGAGAGCGAGCGCAGCCTCGGCGGCGCCTGCCGTCGTGCCCGGAGGAATGACCAGCAGGACGACCGGCTCGCCGATGACAAAGCCCAATGTGATCACGCGCGGGTCGTCCCGGTGCGGCCAGCCGATCCTGACCTGACGCCCGCGTGCCGGGATGTGGCTCGGGACGCGTTGCCACGCATCCCGCCAGAGGTTCACCCGCCGGGTGATCCGGCCGAGTCTCTGGTCGACGGCGGCGATGAGATGCGGGAGTTCGGCCGCCGCGTCGCGGGAGTAGGGCCACCAGGCCCCATCCACCACAGCACGAGCATCCAGTACTGGTCGGAGACTGAGTCGCAGTGCGGAATCGAACCGAGGAATCGCGGCGGAGAAGGAACTGAGCGGTGTGCGCGGATAGCGAGGTATCGGCGTCATGATGTGGCCTGTCCAGGCCCCTGCGAAAGAGGCCGGTGGTGGTTCGCCGGGGGCGACGCGGACCTGGATGCCAACGCTCGGAAAGACCTCGGTATGTCCACCGTACCCCAGGTCTTCCGGAAGTGCTTCGTCCCAGACGCAGACTCCCGGGGATGACCTCCCCTGATACAGGTCTCCAGGAGCGGCGTCCCGCAACACCGCTATCGGGTGATGCCGCCTCCCGGCCGTCGCGAAGGTAGCGCTGATCCTTCGTGGGTGAGCCCCTCTACACAGACGACGTTCCTGGCCACCACCCTCCCGTCGCCAGGCCGCCTCGGAGGTACGTCCACGCCCACGGGTAGCTACGCCGTCCAGCTGAAACTGCCGTCCAGCCTCGTCATCGCCGGGGAGATTCCGCCCCCATTCGCGCAGCTCCAGCAGTTCGCCGTTCTCGGGCGTCGCGGTCGGCCTTACTGCTTCGAGTTTTCGAAGGACAGAGGCGTCAGGGGCAGCGGTCGAAACTTCAGCACGTATTCAGCACGATCACCCGTGGAAACCCGCTGATGGCCGGGGATGACCGGGACATGACGAAAGAGGCCCCGGAGCGCGTTGATGCAGCTCCAGGGCCTCTTTCATGAGGTGTGGCAGGTCCAGGGTTCGAACCTGGGTAGGCTAAGCCGACGGATTTACAGTCCGCTCCCATTGGCCACTCGGGCAACCTGCCGTGTCTTCCACTCTCGCGGCGACAGGTAGAAGCATAGCGGACTTCCGAGGTGTACGTGACACCGGTTTGTCCCACAGCCGACCTCCCGAAGGACGCTAAGGTCGGAGGGGAAGAAGAGAGGACACCCATACCGATGGCCGACAGCAGTTTCCATGAGTCACCTAAAACACTCATGGCCTGACCTGTCCCCCGTCAGCGGTGTCAACTTTCTTTACATGATCGGCGTCTTACCAGGTGAGCGGCTGTCCCGCCCTCGTAGGGAGCTGGCGGGGCGGCCGTTCGACCCCCACCGCGCCTCAGCTATCTGGGGATGACCAGCTCTGTCCGGTCGCTGGCCAACAGGACGGGCGCCTCGCCCTCACGCTCAATCACAACCACAACCGCGCCCTGTCCTACAGGGAGCCGGCGGCGCTCTTCTGGGCTCGGCAGGCGGAACGTGATGCGCGCTGGCCCAGGTACATCGACCGGCTCGACCGGCGGCGGCACGCGGACGGTGGAACCAACCCTCTTCTCCGTCTCGATGAGCCCCTCCGCCCGTAGCACGCCGAAGGCGTCGCGGGCCGTATCGCGACCGATCCCGAACTCCTGGCTCACCTGGGTCTCGGACGGCATCTTCTGGCCAGGACGGAGCTCGCCGCTCTCGATGCGCTGGCGCAGGATGGCCGCTACCTGCTGGTGCACCGGTATGTAGCTCTCGCGATCAATCGACACGATCATGAGGGTAAACAGCCACAAGGAGACGTCGCCTAGAGGCTTACCCTGAGCTAAGCCTTGTGGCCACCAAGCCACCAGACGTACCCTGCCGCCATGACGCTCGCCGACCTGATCGCCGAATACGGGGACCGCTGGGTCATCCGCGATGAGCCCCACACGTCGGCCACGCGGCGCCGTCCGCTCACCGCAGAGGAGTGCAAGGACTACTCCATGACGCTCTTCGCTCCGGATTTGGCCGCTCTGGGCCAGCGACTCCAGCGTGAGGACCTGCCATGACAATCCCGAAGGAGTGCCTCAGCTACGGCGACTGGAAGGTCTGGGAGGAAGGTGGCAAGTGGCACGCCGAGCGCACCACGCCCCTGCCCGACATCCCAGAGCCCAGCGACGTGCGGCACACGCTCACGGCGTCGACGCGCCAGACCATCGAGGCGGCCATCCGCGACCAGGCGGATGCGGTCTACATCGCCCGAGGTAGCCGCGGGCCGGTCGTCATGACCTGAGCTTCTCACCCGGAGGCGCGCGTAGGGCGCGCAGCCGGTTGAGGAGAGGTCAGGCTGGCGCCGGAGGGGGTGCCGCTGACCAGGAATGCCCTCGCCGTGCGCGCGGCGAGGGCATTCCCTTTCTTGGGCTACTCCGCACTCTTGCTGGCTCGGGCTTCAAGTTCTCGCGCCGCGATCTCTAGATCCTCCTTGTGGCGCCGCTCTTCCTCCGTGTCGGACCGCGCAGCATCCGCGGCCGCACGGACGGTTGCAGCGAGAGCGGCGAGAGGTGGCCGCTGTGGTGCATCAGCTCCTGGCCGATACAGGGCCCAGTCGATCCAGCTGGTGAGGATCTTCGATCGGTCGGAGCCGAGCAAGTCCGCGGCGATCTTGAACGCCTCCCACTCCGGGCGATCAACACGTATGCCCCCGACGCGTGACCCAGGGCGAGGCTTGTTCGGCACAAGGTCACGGTACGTGGTTTCGGCACTCACGATCAAACCCCTCGCTTGATCGGTGTTCAACACCGGCGTATGGTGTTGGACACCGTTCACTCCGAGAGAGGGGAAGTCCCATGCCATCCGTGGCACAGAGTGAGCCACTCCCGGCACACGCCGAGCCGTCCGCCAGCCCCCGGACTCCGAAGGCCGGCGGATTGATGGGCAAGATCTTCGGCTTGCGCACCGTATGGATCGGCGGCCGCGCGCACCAGGCGCCACCGATGACCACCGTGCGCCAGGCCGTGCCAGCGGTGGCACAGGCCGTGCCAGCGCCGGATCGCGCCGCTCGCCGTATCGCCGGCGTCCTGGCGATCCTGCTCACCCTCGTCATCGCCGTGGCGTTCCGCGGCTCATGGACCGCCCACAGCGACGCGGCCCGTGCCAATCACTTCGACACCCACGGCGCGTGGCTCTACCCCTTCGCGCCAGACGGGCTCATCGTCCTGGCGCTGATCTCGGCGGTGGTCCTGCGCCACAGGTTCTGGCCGCGGGTCTACTGCCTGTTCGTCGTCGCCCTGTTCACGATGACCAGCTACGTCGTGAACCACCTGCACGGCCGCGGCGCGTTCGAGGTCCACCCAGGCACGGAGGTGCTGGTCACTCCCCTGGCTCCGCAGGTCACCGGCCTGATCGCCTTCCAGCTGGTCGGCGCCATCGCGTTCGGCTCTCACATCCTCATGCACGTCTTCCGCCACCTCTACCCCCAGGCCCTGGCGACCGGTGAGCCCCCCGTGGTCGTCGACCAGGAGTCCGTCGACGACCGCCAAGAGGACGTCGCGCCGCCCGTGGCACAGCCTGAGCCAGCGCTGGCACAGGTGCCGCCTGCTCCCCCGATGAGCGCAGAGGAGAAGGCCGCCCGGGAGTACGGCGCGAGCCTCGACCGGCGCGAGCCGATCAGCGAGCGCGCCCTCAGCGAGGTCTTCGGCATCAGCCGGCGCGCAGCCGCGTCCATCGTGGTCACCGTCATCTCCGAGCGGTACATCGCCTACATCGCCAGCGGCGGCGAGGCCCTCACCGTCGAGGACCTCGTGACCCAGTTCGGCATCTCGCAGGCACGAGCGGGTGAGGTGCTGGCACAGGCTGAGCCAGCCGTGGCGCACCACGAGCCAACCGCTCCCGAGCGGCAGCTCCATCTGGTTCCGCTCAAGGCCGTCAACGGCCAGCCGTACGCTCAGACCGCGCTCGGGGCGGGTGACGTATGACTGCCCAGGCGCACGACGCGCCACCCCACGAGCCGCCTGAGCCGGACGTGGCACGCGCCGAGCCAGCGCCGGAGCTCGAGGACACCACGCCGATCCCGGTTACCGTCCGTGACGGCGATGGGCCGTCGACGGCGGACGCCGAGACGCTCGAATTCGGCACGCCTGTGGGGCAGCTGGCCGCGGGCGCCGCCGTGGTGGCGGCGCTCGGTGGCTGGCTCCTGTATCGCGTCGGCGGCTGGCTCTGGGTCATTTACTTCGCGGTCGGCCTGGTCGCCCTGGCCGTGCTCGCGCTGGCCATCCGGCGCGGCTGGCTGAAGTCGACGTCTCGAGGCGCTGGCTCCCGGACAGGTGGGTCTGGCCTGCGCTGGTCCGGCTGGGGGCGCGGCTCCCGTACGGCTGGCGCGGGACGGTCTGCAGCTGGACGGGGAGCCAGGGGCGGTGGTGGCCGTACCGCTGGGTTTCGGATGCCCGGGTTCGGCGGGCGCCCTCGAGCGGATCGCCGGGCAGGAGGTCGTGCGGGTGGTCGTGCTGAGCGTGCTGGCCGGCGGCAGGCGAGCCGGCAGCGTCGCGCCGATCGCCGAGAGGCCAAGCGCGAGCGCCGCCGCGCAGCGAGACGGGCGCGTCAGGCCAACGCTGGCCCTGGTCCTGTCTCCAGGGCACGTAAACGGGTGGGCGCACGCCTGCGCCGTACCGCGCGGGCGGTCGGCCGGACGGCACGTGCCACTGGCCGGCGCATCACTCGGTCGGCCCCAACGCGGCGGCTGCGCGCTCTCGGCAGGCGCCTGATCCCCAGGCGTTTGCTCGCTCGAGCGCGCAAGTCCCGGCTCTGGGGACGGGCGGGCGGTGTCCTGCGTCGCGTACGGCAGGCGATCGGCCGTACGGCACGCGCGGCCGGCCGCCGGCTCAACCGCCTGACCGGCGGGCGGCTCGCCCGCCTCTGGACCAGGGTGCGGCGGCGTCGCGCGAACCAGAGCCCAGCAGATACCGACCCCGCGACCCCACCGGATACCGCGGCCGCGCCGGTCACCACGCCCACCGCAATCACCGAGCCGCCCGCGAGCTGGACCACCCGATCTTCAGGAGAGACCGTCATGAGCGACTTCGCCCTTGTCACCCACGCCACCGAGCTCCCGACCATCGCCGCGCGCTACGAGAGCGAGGACATGATGCAGGTTCGCGGCCACCTGCAGCTGCTGAGCGAGCTGCCGCTCGCTGCCGCCGCGGCGATCCGGCTGCTCACCGAACGGCTGGCCGCCGAGTACCCGCTCCACGAGAACGTCGTGGAAGAGCTGAGGCGCGTCCATGATGCGCTCAGCGCGGCCGGACAGGCCTGCGATGAGGTGGCCACGACGTTCGAGGCCAGCCACGAGGTCGAGATCACGCGCCGCATGCAGCCGCGCGTGGGTGAGGAGAAGTGGGACCAGCGCGTCGGTGGCTAGCCACCGACGCCCTCCTGCCGTCTCAGAAAGGATCACTTCGGGTGAGCAAGACGTCCTCAGCACGCACGCAGCCGCGCGCCGACTGGTCGATCCGGCCGCGTGGCCGCTGGAGTGCCAGCGCCCTGGCGGCGCTCGCCGTGGCCGCGGCCGCCGGCATCGGGCATGAGGTCGGGGTCAGCTGGGTCTGGCCGCTCGTGATCGCGTTCCTGGCTGCCCTGGCCACGTTCTTCGGAGGTCAGGATGCCGCGCCCTCAGCACTGGCCTACAAGCTGGTGTTCTGGCTCGGCGCTTGCGGGTGGATGACCTGGGGTCTGGCCTTCGGAGTGCTCGACGCCATCACCCTGGGCGTGCTCGGCGTTGGCGCCCTGGCCGCGGCGCTGTGGGCTCCCGTGCTCACCAGGCCGCCCAAGCCGCGGCCTTCCGTGACGGGCGCGCTCCACAACGACCAGGTGCTCGGCGGGAAGCTGGCCAGACGTCACGTCGCCCTGGCGGCCGACTGGGCAGCGCGCATCCGGCGCGTAGCCCGCCTGCGCGTCACCATTGAGGAGATCATCACCTGACCGGCCGACGCGGGCTTCTCGGCTCTGGTGGTGCAGCCGCTCGGCAGCTCTTCCACCGCGGCGCTCGCCAACGCCACGACCGGCCTGGCCGAAGATGCGCGTCTGCCGCACGGCTGCAACGTGGCGTTCCGGCCGGGGCCGTACCGGGGTTCGCTGTGGATGGACGTGGCCACCGTCAACCGGCTGGCCGACGTCATCCCGCACCCCGGCATCCGGCTCGGCAGGTCCATCACCGACCCCGACACCATTCGGCTCGGACTTCACCGCGACGGCACCACCGCGACCATCGCGGTCCGCGAGAACACCACGGTGCTCGCCGGCCAGAAGCGCAGCGGGAAGTCGGGCACCCTGCACAACGTCACCAACGACGCCGGCGCCGCCGACAACTGCGTGGTCTGGCACCTGGACCTCAACGGCGGCGGCATCAGCAGGGCGTGGCTGCGTCCCTGGCTGCAGGGCCGTACCGAGCGGCCTGCCATCGACTGGGCGGCGCCATGCAAGGAGGAGGCGCTCCTCATGGTCCAGGCCCTCATCGACATCGCCGTCGACCGCAAGAGCGCCCACAGCGAGCTCAAGGCCCGCGCCAACGTCCAGCTGTTGCCCGTCTCGCGCGAGCTGCCCCAGATCCTCCTGATTCTCGATGAGGGCAAAGAGGTCCTCGGTACCAAAATCACCGATGAGGTCACGCGCCAGATCCGCAAGCGGCTGGAGACGCTCGTGGACATCGGCGGCAACGAGGCATGCAACGCCGTGTTGAGCGTTCTGAGGTCGATCTCGACGGCGCTCAGCACCGACGTGCTCAAGCAGTGCGCCAACCGGGCCACGATGCGTGTCTTCGACCAGTCCGAGATCGACTTTCTCTTCGGCTACCGCAAGGGCGTCACGCCTGCCGACGCCACCGAGCAAGGCTCAGGCTTCCTGCAGGCCGCCGGCGGGCCAGTGCGCGTCTTCAAGGCCTACTACATGCTGCCCAGCGACATCGAGACCGCCGCGGTGCAGATCGCCGAACACAGGCCCGACGTCGACGGCGACGCGGTCCGAGTCGCCGGGCAGGCCTACGAGACGCGCCTCGAGCGGATGCGCTGGCTGTTCTCCACCCCCGCCGAGCGCGGGCGCCTGACGCCTCCCGAGCCGGTCGAGCTGCCGTACGGCGAGGGCGAGCTGTGGTACCCGGCTGGTAACGAGCCCGTCGACGTCGACGGCCAGGACCTGCTGCCCGAGCGTCGCCGGCCGGGCACCGTCTCCCGCCGCGACCACCTGCGCCTGCTCCCCAGCGACGGCGTCACCGCAGGATGGGGAACGCCCGTCACGCGGCGCCCGTCGACCAGTCCCACCATGCGGGACGCGGCGCGGGAGGAGTCGCGGCCGCCGTTGCGCGCTGAGCAGGTGCGCGCGGTCGACGGCGGCGAGCCGCTGCCCGAGATCCTCGAGCGCGCCCTCGAGGTGCGCTGGGACCAGGGGCGCCTGCACACCGAGCGTCTCGCGCGCCTGCTCGACGTCACCGACACCGAGCTCGGCGCGCTCCTGGGCGCGCTCGGCGTCCAGCCCCTCCCGAACGCCTTCGAGCGCGGAGGCCGGCGGCGCCGCGGCTACGAGCGCGGCCACCTGGAGGACGCTGCCGACGCCATCCGGCGCGGCGAGCTCGCCGTACCGCCAGAGGTGGCGGCATGGACCGCAGCCTGACCCCCACAGCAGGCCCGTGAGGGTCACACGTGGCCCCCCACACCCCCACAGCCGCCGCGTGGCACCCACACAGGCGCTCACCAGCGGAAGCCACCTCGCTGTGGGGGTGTGGGGGTGCCACGCCTCCCTGGGGGTTCGCGCTCTCAAGGCCCTCGATGCCCCCACCGACCGACCCCCACGACCCCCACACGAAGGGACGACCCGTGAAGATCACCAAAGCTCTTGCCGCCGTCGCCGTGGCGCTGCCGATCGCGGCGTGCTCATCCGCGGAAGCCGAGCCGCCGGCCGCTGATCTGTCCGCCTGCGCACTGGTCGTCGAGGAAGCTGGCGTGCTCTTCGCTATGCCCTTCGACGCGGCGCTCAGGCCACGCCTGCTGGCGCCGTCCGAGGGAGCCGCTCGCGTTGACGATCGGCTCGGGGACTGCAGCGGCAGGCGTGGCTGATTGTTAGCGATGCGTTACACGTGGCGATATGGACTGGCCGTGTAGGCGCGCATACTGTCCGTATCGGTCGCTACATGCCGATCACCGGCGGCATGAAGCGCACGCGAGGGATGTGGGAACTGGCCAGGCGGGGCGACGGAGGGGCTCCCCCCTGGCCCAGTACGCGCAGAAAAAGGGCCCTCGACCTCCGCAGAGGTCGAGGGCCCTACCCATGTCGGGGACTCTCAGGTGACGGGTTTCTCCCAGCTGGCCCGCCAGGTCCTCTCACCCACGATGCCGTCGACGGCCCCGATGCCGACCCCTTCGGCGATGCACTCGGTCTGGAAGGCGACGCACACCTCCTTGGACCGCGGACCGTACGTGCCATCCGGGATCAGGTTCCAGCCGCGGTCCCTCATCTGGCTCTGCCAGACGTAGACGTCCGCGCCGTGCATGGACGGCGGGTAGCGCAGGAGCCGGCCAGGGAACGCCGGCGCGCTCTTGCCAGGCTTCTTGGTCGGCAGGGAGCCAGGCCGCGGTGCGCCGCGCCGTACCCAGTCGTACAGGGGCGTGCCAGGGCAGTCGGTGTTGTAGCCGTCGCGGTGGCCCTTGATCTCGTTGCCGGCGCCGCCTCGCTCGCGCAGGAGCTGTACGGCGTCGAGGATGGCGTGGAGCATGTCGTCGTTGGGGGCGGTCAGGCCGCTGTCGCCCACGAGCCCGATCACGGCGTAGTGGGCGCTGTTGAGGCCCTTGCCGTTAGCGGCCACGAGGATGCCGGGCCCGCGGCCCAGGAGGACCTTCCGGTGCCAGCACGCTGCGTAGGAGTAGGCGAAGTCGGCCCAGCCGTTGACGTCCATGTGATGGTTCTGGATCTGCCGCATGAGGGCCAGGCACCTGCCGTGGTCGCTCACCAGCCGCGGGTCGACGTACCCGCCGGTGTAGTGGATCTTCACACCCTTCGTTCCCGAGAGGGGCACGTACTCGTCTCGCGGTGGGCGCGCGTCCCAGTCCTTGCGGGTGACGATGCTGATGGTCATGCGGGACTCCCTCACAGGGTCGATCGGTAGTTGATCAGCCGCCAGTACCAGGGCCACAGCGCGGAGGCGTAGATGGTCCCGACGCCGGCGCTCTTGGTCACCACGGCGACGGTGACGGCGCCGTCGTCGAGGTCGCCGGAGGTGACGGCCCAGCCCTTCGTCACTCCTGGCGCTCGGAAGGTGCCAGGGAAGGGATGGAGCGCCGGCTCCCCCTCGAAGGCCGGCGAGGCGCTGCCGTTGGACAGGTACCGGACGGGAGCGCCGTCGACCACCACGGCGAAGTCGGTCAGGGCGTCGCCGGGAGGGTTGAGCATGCACGTCACGGAGAGCTCGACGTGTTCGCCCGCCACGGCCGGCACCTGCAGCGTGGGGAAGCCGGACAGGACCTGCCAGTTGCCGCCGGTGTCGGGATAGGTGAGGTCCCCCGCGGTGACGTAGGCGGCGCGGACGTACGGCACGGGCGCGGGAGCGCCGGCGGGACCGGTCTCGCCAGCTGGGCCAGCCGGTCCCTGCACACCTTGCGGACCCTGCACGCCTTGGGAGCCCTGCGCGCCGGCCGGTCCGGTCTCCCCCTGTACGCCCTGCGGCCCAGCAGGACCCTGGGGTCCTTGTGGGCCTGCGGGCCCGTTCTCGGTGACCCAGTCCTGGGATGCCGCCGGCGAGTCGTCAGCGAGGATCAGCGGACCGGTGAGCGTCCCGCCGGCGAGCGGCAGATACCCCGTGATCAGCGCGGGCGCCTCGCCGGGGAGGCTGACGCGCAGGTCTCCCACCCAGGGTGTTCCGGATGCTGGGACGCTGATGTAGTAGACGGCGCCGACCCCGACCGCGACGCGTTCCTCGACGCGGTAGAGGGTGCCGCCGGCGGCCGCGACGACGGAGCCGTTCGGGAGCAGGTCGACGCTCCATGAGCCGTCTGGCTGTACGGCAGGCGCGGCCTGGCCGACCAGCTCGAGGTCTGGCGCGCGGAACCCGGGCGTCGGCCAGCCGGCCTGGTCGACCAGAGTGATGACGACCGCGGCGCCGTGCGCCTGGCCGCCACCGGGGACGTGCAGCTTGCCGTGGATGACGGTCACGGCTCTCCTTCCTTGGGGAGGGTGCGCTCGAGTGCGGCGATGCGCGCGGTGAGGGCGTCGACGTCGGCACGCCGGGCTCGGCGCTCAGCGGCAAGCTGGTCCTCGAGGTCGCGGCGAGCGGTGCGCTCGGCGTCCAGCTGGGCCTGGACGTCGGCCAGCTGGGTCGTGAGTAGGCCGTTCATCTCCTTCAACGTGGCGAAGGTGGCGACGTTGACGTCCGATGCCGCCTTGCGCCGGTTGGCGATCAGGCTCACCACCGCGGCGCCGGCGCCGCCGGTCATGAACAGTCCGAGTAGCTGGCCGATGTCAACGGCCACGCGAGGCGTCCCTGTCGTTGGCCAGGACGGCCTGTTGTACGGCGGTGCCGCCGGCGACGACCGTGAGGGGCCACGCGGCCAGGACGCCTGCCCAGCCGGCGGTGATGATGATCGTGGTGGCGTAGACGATGGCCGCCATGCTGATGAGCTGCAGTCCGAAGATCATGGAGGCCTCGCGAGTGATGACCAGCCGGTCGGCGATGCGTTTCATGGAGGTGAGTCCGACGCTCCATGCGAGGCAGCCCACGATCAGGCAGCCAGCCCAGAGCAGGCGCGCCCAGGACGGTAGGACGGTGTCGAGGGCTCGCGAGCTGACCGGGCCGATCAGCGCCGCCAGGCCGCTGGGGAAGCCCAGGAGGGCGCACATCACGCTGATGGGCTGACGCTGGACCCAGTCGGGCAGGCGGGCGACCAGACGACGGATGATCATCGGCGGCGACTCCTGGTCAGGGGACGGGGATGACGGTGATGTCGCGGACGGCGATGTCGGCGGTGTCGGAGGGGTCGGCGATCGGCGTGGCCAGGTGCATGAGCCGCGCGTAGTACGTCTCGCCGGGGGTCAGGCCGGTCATGAGGGCGACGCGTGAGCCGTACTGGAACTCGACGTTCTCGCGGTTGGAGGCGACCCCGCGGAAGGTGACGCTGGGGGCCAGCACCTCGACGCCAGCGGCCGACGTCCCGCGGAAGACCTGAGGGCTGACGAAGATCCTGGCGCGAGGCGCGGTCCCGTTGTCGCGCAGGCCCGCGCTGACGGTCATGCGCACGCGGCCGCTCGCCGGCGCCACGAACGTCGTGCCGACCTCGGGGATGCCGGGGAGGTAGACGTCGTTGGTGATCTGCGCGAGGACCGTGTCGTCGGCGTCGGAGGCGGATGGCGGGGTCTCCCCCGCGCGGACGATCTGCCCGTCGACTCCGCTCATGAGCAGGGCACCACGGCGATGTCACGGGCGGCCATGTCCTGGGTGTTGGTGCCGCCGTCCGCGCTGACCGCGTGCATGACCCTCGCGAAGTACGTGGTGCCGGGGATGAGGCCTTCCAAGAGCGACTCCCGTGATCCGTAGTTAAAGGCGGCCGCCGACCGGTCCGAGCTCCAACCGCGCAGGGTGACGGACGGGGAGAGCACGACGTCGCCGGCGACCGTGCCGACGCGGACCTCGGGCGCCAGGAAGATCCTGTTGCCAGCGGCGCTGTTGCCGGCGCCGCCTCCGACGACCAGGAGCGCGCGGCCACTCGTGGGCGCGACGAAGGTCACGCTCACCTCAGGCGCTGCCGACGCGTACGCGGTGTTGACCGGGTTGTCGATCTGCGTGGTGTTCTGGGCGAATACCGCCGGGCTGAAGTCGAGGGCGTTGATCGGTGTGCCGGCTCGGTTGCCGCCGAGTGGGGTGGGCGTGACGGTGATGTCGCGGACCTGGAGGTCGACGGCCGGGCTGGCGGCGCTGGCCCAGTGCATCGTGCGGGCGAAGTACTGCTGACCAGGAGTTAGGCCGGTCAGCAAGGTGGTCCTGGTCCGGTAGGGGAACACGCTCGGCTCGCCAGGGCAGGAGACCCCGCGCGGCGCGACGGAGCTCGCGGCGACCACCACGGCGCCGGCCACGTTGGTGAGGCGGACCTCGGGCGCGAGGAACGTGCGGTTGCCGCCGGTGGCGCAACGGGCGGACAGGCCGACGCTGAGCAGGACACTGCCCGACGTCGGCGCGATGAACGTCACCGACACCTCGGGGCTGCCGGCGGCCGGCGTCGTCGAGACGATGCCGCTGATCGTGGTCGTGTCAGCGGCGTACTGGGACGCGGGGAAGTCCGCGCCCCGAATCTTGGCTCCTGCGAGCAGGGGCGGCATCGGGCCTCCTACAGGGCGTAGCGGGCGACGGCGAACTGGTCGACCTTCGCGCCGGTCAGATGTGCCTTCACGACCCCGTTGACCGACCGGGTAACCGTGAAGGTCTGGGGTGAGCTCGCGCCCGAGATGGCGGTGACCGTCATGCGCTCCCCGCCGATCACGATGTCGAAGGGCATGTCGGCGGCATCGGTGGTCCACAGCGGGCTCAGCGTGGTCGCGACGCTGAGCGAGGTCGCCACGGTGTTGACGCCGGCGGCCAGCTGGGCGCCGGCGCTGCCGTACCGGCCGGTGCCGTAGACCGCGACGTCGTACGGCCGGGCCGGGCTGCAGTTGAACTCCAGTCCCCACTCGAAGGCGGCCAGGCGCTCGGTGTAGCCGAGCACGGCCAGATCCACCAGGCCGGGCGCCAGCCAGGGCAAGGTGTGGCTGATCGTGATGCGGTCCCCGGAGTCGAGCGCGGACACCTGCTGCAGGAGCGCCGAGTTGCGGTTGAGGTCCATGCCCACGCGCGGATACCGGGCTTCGTCCCAGGTGCCCAGGTGCAGGCGCCACCAGGCGTGATCGGGCAGCTGGCCGTCCGACCGGACGTTGATCGTGGCGCCCGAGTCGTACCGGCCGATGCCTGCGGGTGGCGCCTGGACCGACAACGGGCCGGACTCCAGTACGGCTCGCGCCGAGCTCCCTCCCGAGCGGGAGATCGTGATGTCGTTGCGGGCGTCGGCATCGTCCTCGGTGGGCTTGAACGGCGGGCTGATGTGGCCGCCCGGGTAGGACAGGGCCAGGGCGACGGCCGCGTTGTAGCGGGCGCTGCGTGGCCGGTAGGTGAGCCCGAGCCGTTCGCGGGTCTCGTAGAGTAGGCCGCCATCGGTGGCGGCCGCCTCCGTGAGCAGGTCCACGAAGGTGGCCACGGGCTGGGCCCCCATGGGGACGGTGTCGTCGGGGTCGCCCACGCTGGCGTGCGCGACCCCTTCCTCGAGGCACAGGCGCTGGATACGTCGGCCGGCCGTCTCGCCGACGTACCCGCCGGACTGGGCGCCGAGATCGAAGAGCGTGGTGACCACCGACTGCACGGTGACGTGGCCGATCGCCACATCATCGATTCCGCCGTCAGGGGAGACGACGACGCGTTTGGCCTGGCCCAGGGTCCGGCCGGTGGCGGTGACGGTGACAGTGGAACCGGTGCTCTCTCCCACAGGCACGATGGCCAGCGTGGCGTCGACGTTCGCGCCGTTCTGGAACAGCTCGAGACTGGCGCGCAACAGCTTGCCGTTGACGTTGAAAGGCTGGTAACCGGAGTCGGCCAGGACCGTGCTGTCGTTGAACACCTGGACGCGCAGAGTGCCGCCGGTGCCGTAGTCGGCGTGGATGATGTTCGCCGAGCCGGATGTGCGCACCCTGATGAGGGTCTGGTTGCCGACTCCTGCAGCGGGGACCGCGAGCAACCATCGGGTCTGGACGGCTTGGGAGACCGGGTAGGAGGGCACGGTGCCCGACCACTCCGAGCCCTTCAAGAGGGGCAGCGGCGCGGAGGCTGCGAATCCCGTGAAACTCGCCAGATCGGGCGTGCCGACGATGCGGAGCGGGCTTCCGCCGACCAGGCCTGAGGCGAGCTCGGTGGCCTGGTCGCCGTCCTCGCAGGGCCAGTAGGCCACGAGGTTCGTGGTGCTCCTGGTGATGGCCCTGCGTAGGGCGGACTCCAGCGGCGAGACTCCCTGGCTCAGGCGGCGCACGATGCCGGCGGCCTCGACGGAGACCTCGACATCGGTACCGGTGAGATCCCATGAGGACGGCCATTCCGAGATCTCGCCTGCGTAGCGGGCGATGCGGTTAGTGATCTCTGCGGGCGCGCTGACTGTCCATGTGCGGCCGGCGGCGTCGGCGAAGCTGGCGGCCCCGGGCGTCTGGGCGGTGAAGTCGGGGTTGGCAACCGCGGGCCCAGCGATGCCGTTCAGGAGCTGGAAGGCGTGGACGCGGCCGGCGATGCCCAGGGGTAGCAGTCCGTCGACCTCGCCGACCTCGATGGGGGCGGTCGAGTCGAAGATGGACGTGGCGCCGGCGACGACGACGGATGCGCCGAGCTGGGTCCACGGGCCGGCCATCGTCGGCGCGGTGTAGAAGGCGACGGTGAAGCCCGACGCGCCGTTGTTGACGTCGATGGTGGCGCGGACGGCCAGGCGGCCACTGGCGGGGATGGGTACGGGCACGGTGGACACCTGGGCAGGCCAGCCGGCCGTGCCGTCAGGCGACCTGGCGAAGACGAGGCTGCCGCTCTGGGCCAGGTACAAGACCCACGAGCGCTGGTTGGTGGCGGTCCCCCACTTTCCTGCCAGGCCCGTCTCTGCGCGCCAGGAGGAGAGCGTGACGTCCAGGCGGACGTCGAGGTCGCCCGTGATGGACACCGCGGCGTTGTCCGGCGTGGTGGCCTTGGAGGTGGCGGTCCCGTCGACCTCGAGGGCGGTGGGTCCGCCGAGCACGGAGACGCGGACCGGGGTGTTGCGGCCCAGCAGGCCGTAGTACGGGCCCGTGGGGTTGCGCGGGGAGAACCGGCCGTCCGTGTTGAGCAGGGAGAGCGTCATCTTGCCGTGGTCGAGGCCGGATGCTTCGTCGTCGCGGCCGCGGCTGATGACGATGTCGCTGGCCAGCTTCGTGTAGCTGGTGACGTTCGTCCAGATGCCACCGAGCTGGAGTTCGACCTTGACGGGGAGCGGGTCGGTGGGCCAGGGCATTTATCTCACCTTCCCCAGGGCGACCTGCACGTTGCCGCCGCCGTGGAGGCGGACCATCTCACGCAACGCGCGGAGCATGTGATTGGAGTGGGCGCCGCTGGCGTCGAGGACCACGCGGACCTCAGCGATACCGCCGGCGGCGGCCGGCGAGGTGGCGCGGCCGCTGTTGATGGCGTCCAGGAGCTGGCGGTGCTGAGCGGTCGCCGCGGCGTTCACGACGTACTCGCCGCGGCTCAGCATCGCCGGTATGGAGTCGGAGCGGCTGGTGCCGGGGCCGGTCACGATGCCGCCGCGGGCGTACCCCATCGCGGCGTAGGCCTCGCCGACCTGTTGCTCGCTCAGGCCGGTGGTAGCGACGATCTTGGCCAGGGTGGTCGCCCCGTTCTTCCGCGCGGCCTTGACCGCGAGGATGGCCGGCATCTGCTCGAGGCGCTCCTGTTGCTTGGCCGCGGTCTTGACCTGCTTGTTGAGCGCGCCGAGCTTGCTGGTGGAGAGCTTGGCGGCGCTGGCGGCGTACTTCTCGGCGTCGGCGCCGCCCATGGCCAGCAGTTGCTGGGCCAGCTCCGGGAAGCCTCTGGAGGCGATCGTCTCGAGGTTCTTGATGAAGGCCGCGGTGTTCTTGATGCCGAGCGTCAGGGACGCGCCGAGCCGGGCGGCGGGGGTGAGCTTGGCCTTGCGGTAGGCGGCCTCGGTCGCCCTGAGCTTCTCGGTGGCGGTGGCCAGGTCTCGCCGCTCCTTGCGCACGCGGGCCTCATCGTCAGCGATCGTCTTCGCGCTCTTGCCGGCCTTGCGGTCCGCAGCGAGCTTGCGCTCGGCGCGGCGCAGCTGGTCGACGGCGTCGTGGTAGGACCGCACCGTCTTGTTCCACGTCGACTTGGTGATCGCCTTGCCGCCCATGAACCGCGAGACCATCTCGCCGAGAGGGACGTCTTCGACCAGGCCGCCCTCGGCGTATCCGCGGATGACGCCGGCGCCGCGGCGGGTGACCGGTCCGCCGGCGGCGTAGCGATCCCGGTTGATCGCCTCGATGAGCGGCTTGTACTTCTTGGTCGACGCGGCGTTGATGACGTACTCGCCGTTGCTCAACCAGGCGGGCACGTCGTCGCTGGTGCCGGTGCCGGGGCCTGAGATGGGTCCGCCGGCGCTGCGCCGGATGATGCCGTCCTTGACCAGGCCGCCGGTCGCGCCTGCGCTGGCCACCATGCGGCCGCCTCCGACCGTGCGCAGGTAGACGTTGACCGTCTTGCCGCTGTTGTCGCGTACCCAGTCCTGCACGGCGGCGGTCGCCGCTCCGGTCTGGACCTTGATGCTGACGGTCTTGCTCTGCAGCCGGTTGATCTTCTGGGCCAGGGAGAAGACTTTGACGCCTGCGTCCTGGGCCTGCTTGCCGCTGATTCCGAAGGTCGCGGCCAGTCGCGCCACCTGGTTCTGCGCGGACGCGTTCTTGCCGGCGAGGTCGGCCAGGGTGGGCAGCTGCGCGAGCACAGCCTCGCGGGCGGCCTTGGTCGCTGCTTCGGCTCCCTTGGTGCGCAGGTTCATGTTGTAGATCGACGCGGCGGTGTCGGCGGTCTGCTTGGCGTACGCACCGAAGGCGGCGCGGGCGTTGCGGCCGGCTTCGCTCGCCAGGTCCAGGGAGCCCTTGCTCTCCTTGACCGCCTCCTTGGCGCGGGCCATCGCCTCCGCGAGCTGGGTCGTGGCGTTGTAGGCCGCGATCGACGGGTTGAACATCGCGTTGAGCGCGTTGTTGAGGCCCTCGACGTTGAGCTTGAAGTCGAGACCGGAGTTGGAGGCGTCCTTCCAGGCCTGGCTCAGCACGGCTGTGGGGCTCTGGGCCATCTCGACGGCGGCGCGGTAGCGATCGAATTTGGCCGCCGTGGCAGCGGTGATCTGGCCGTTTTCCAGCACGCCCTTGGACAGGTTCACGCCGACCGCGTCCGCCAGGCGCAAGGCCTGCTCGCGGGTGAGGCCATACTTCGCGGCGAGGGCGTCGGCGCCCTGCACGGTGTTGTTGTAGGACTCCAGGACCTCCTGCTGAGCCTCCGCGAGCTTCTTGGCCTCCTGCTCAGCGGCGTAGGCGGCGCGGGCCTGCCCGACGACCTCAGCGTTGACGCTGTTGCGGTTGGCCTTGTACGCCTCCGTCATGTTCTTGTAGAGGGTCGCCTGCTGGTCCAGGCGCTTGTTGACCTCGACGCCCAGGACGTTGGCCAGCTTCTCGTAGCCGCTCACGTTGTTGCCGGTCGCGCGGTTGGCGACGGTCAGCGAGTCGACCAGCTTGTCGGTGTTGGACTTGGCCGACATGGCCTTGATGGCCAGGAAGCCGAGCGCGACGCCGGCGGCGACATACAGGTTCGGGCCCGCGGCGGCCGCCAGGTTGAGCGCCTTCGTGGCCAGGCTCGCGCCCTTCTGGGTGGCCGCGACCTCCTTCGTACGGCCAGCCAGACGGCCCATGCCGTCGATGGCGCCGCCGATCGGGCCGTGTAGAGCTGCGGTGAGCACGGCGGCCTGGGCCAGCTCGGGCGACATGTCACTCAGAATGCTGACCAGGTCGGCGGCCATGCCGACGACTCCGAGTCCGGCGGTGGCCAGCGGGGCGAGGCTCTCGGTGAGGGACATCGCGGCGCCGACGACGCTGCCGGTGGTGTCGCCGAGCTGGTCCATCGCGGGACCGGCCTCGCGCTCGAGGAAGCTGAAGAACTGGTCGGCGCGCTCGGAGTTGAGGGCGTCTTCGGCCTCGTTGGCGAACTCCTTGAGCTCGCTGGCCATGGCCTTGGTGAGCGGTACCAGGCGCGGCAACAGGCTGTTGGTCACGCCAAGGCCTGCGTTCCATGCGCCGAGTACTTCGGGCTCGACGGACTTCGCCAGGGTCTTGTAGCGGTCGATGAGCTGCCGCAAGCCGGACGCGGCGATCTTCTCCTGGCGCGACATGCTGCCCCAGTTGTCGCCCATCTCCGACTGGGCGGCGACCACGCGCATGATGGCCGGCGCCGCGAGGGCTGCGAACGCCACGGCGCCGGCGCCGGCGGCCGCGAACTTCGGCGCAAGTAGCGCGCCTGCCGCGATGAGCGTGCGCAGTTCGCCGCGCATGAGAGAGGCGCTCTTGCCGCTGGTGGCCATCTGCCGGTTCAGGGTCTTGAGCCGTGCCTCCAACTTGGCGTTCTCCCGCTCGAGGCGCCGGGCTGACTCCTGGGCGGACCTGGCGGCGGTGTTGAACCCTTTCGGGTCACCGTCGATGTTCGTCTCGAGGTCGACTTGCCTTTTCACGCTTTGTCACCACCTCCGGATTGCGCTTGAGCCGTATGTACATGCCGGGGTCGAGGTCCTTGCCTGCCGCGTGCCGCTGATGGCAGCCCTCGCACCGCTCCGTGGTCGCGATGTAGGCGGCGGGGTGGCCGCCCTGGGCCGGGTCCCACTCAGCGCGCCTGGTTCCACACGCGCCGCATGTCTGGCCAGCTCGGATGTGCTGCCAGATCGCTTTGTCGCGGTCGTCTTCACGCCAGCGCAGGAACTGGCTGTGCGGGATGCGGTAGGCGGCCGCGACGTCGAGCTCGAGCTCTAGCTGAGCATCGACGTCCAGTCTTTTGGGATAGATTCGTCCATGGACCTGGTGTTGGCCTTGATTGCCGTGTTGACCAGGCCCACCTGCTCACCCTCGTTGACCCGGGTCTTCAGCCACTCCGCCCACTCTTCCGGGGTCAGGTAGTCCGGAGCGCACTTGGCGAAGAGCTCGTGAGGGAACGTGCTCATGTTCCACGTCTCGTCCTCGGGGTGGTCCTCGCGGGGCGGGTGCTTGGCGACCAGGCCCTCGAAGTCGGCCGGCGCCATGGCGGTGCACACGATGGGCTCGAAGCACGCCTCAAGGTCGGCCCGAGCGCTGGCCAGCCGGTCGCGGGCGCGCTCGAGTGTGGCCTCATCGCCCTCCCCCGATACCAGGAGGATGCCCAGCTCGCTCTGGGCGTCGGTCAGAGCTTGCGCCGCCGCGGCGGTGTCTGCCACGCGGAGCTTGTACACCGCGGTGGGGGCGGGTCTGCCCAGGATGCGGTCTCTCGAACTGGTCATGTGGATCTTTCTCTCAATGCCAGCCGTTCGCACGGCCGACGCGGATGACGATGGACTTGAAGGCGTCGACGACGTCGCCCTCAGCGGCGAGCACGCCAGGGGTGAAGAACGGGCGAGCGGCGCGGTCTACCCAGGGGGTGCGGCGGCCCTTGCGCCGGTAGACCGGCACGCGGAAGGTGCCGGCCATGCCGCCGTGCTCGTACGGCCGGGCGTGCGGTGCGCGCCTGGCCGACGTGCGCACCGTCACGCCGGCCGTCTTGGCTCCGAAACGCGTGCTGATGCGGGTGGCCGCAGGGATGCGGCTCGACCAGGAGGCGCGCGCTCGGACAGCGGACAGGACCGGCTGGCCGATCTCGTTGGCGCCCTGGCGGATCTCCTTGCGCAGGTCCGGCGGGAGCTTGCCGAAGTCCGCGATGAGCTTCTTGAGCTCGGCGGACATTGGTTATGCCGTTGCCCGGGTGACGGCGCCCGACAGGGGCAGGCTCAGGCTCTTAGCGGCGAGCTCGCCGAGACTGCCGCCGACGTTGTGCTGGTTGAGCAGGATGCTGCCGCTGTACTGGGGGTTGCTGGTGCTGATCGCCCCCGCGTCGGGGCGGACCTTGAAGGCCACGACGGTGCCGAACAGCGGCCACAGCAGCGAGTCCAGCTGAGAGGCGGCGAAGTCGTCGAGGAAGTCGACGCTCAGCGTGCCGGACTTCATGCCGGCGACGTTCTTGACCCAGCCGTCGCCGAAGACGGAGGCGTCGAGCGCGGCCGCTTCCATGGCCAGGGCACCCTGCTTGCCCCAGCCGGACATGTTGACGGCGTTGATCTCGACGAATGCGTTGAACAGGACCATCACGGACACGATGTACCTCCAGGGCATGACGAAGGCCCGCCAGGGCTGGCGGGTGCGAGCGAGGACTACTTGCCGATGGCGATGGCGCCGGCGACGGTGAAGCTGCCGGTGATCGCCGAGATGTTGAGCCGGTAGTGAGTCTCGGCCAGCGGGCCGGGGACGCGCACGGCCCAGGTGCCGCCGCGGGCCGTGATCGGGCCCAGGGTGGCGCGCAGCGTCGGCGAGGCGAATCCCACCGCGTCATCGGACTGCAGCTGCGCGGTGATGGTCGTGCCGGCGGCGAACACGTGGAAGGTCGCGTAGAGGTACTGGCCGGCCGGGACGTTGCCCAGGGCGAGCACGCTGCCGAGCACACCCGTGGCGTTGACGGCGCCCTTGGCCTTGGCCAGCTGGCCGCGCAGGATGCCGGCGCCGTCGCTGCCCTGGCTGGTCAGCGAGAACGGGGCGATCTCCCCGTGAGCGCCCAGGAGCTGGTAGTTGAAGTGGCCGGCCTGACAGATGTAGGCGGGCGATCCCTCGGTCTCGATCGGGCCGAAGGTGAACACGCGGTTGGGCACGCCGATGTCGGCGAAGGCCTCCGGGTCGACCGCGTCGGCGGCCGCCGACTCCCAGAAGCCGGCCATGTCGAAGGTGTGCGACTTCAGGCCGGCGATCAGGGCAGTCCAGCCGTCTGTACCGAACGTCGACCGGTCCTGAGCGACGGCCTCCCCGCTGAAGCCGAGCCGGTTGGTGTCGGTGGTGAAGTCGTGCCCCTGGACGTAGCAGAACGCGTCTGTCAGGACCGTGGGCGCCATCAGGACCCCGCGTCAGAGCTCGAGCCGCTCGCGGTACGGCTTCCGCGCGCCGACTGCGCCTGAGACGCCGGCGGTTCCTCAGCCGTCAGGACCGCCTGGCGGACGCGCCGGTCGGGGGTCGGGTCGGGCAGCGCGTTGACGTCGACGCCCTTGCTGACGACCTCGACCAGACCGGCGTAGACCAGGGCGCGAACGTTGATCATGGTCGGGTCGAGCTCGACCTCTTCGCCCGGAGGTACGCCGTCGATCTCCTGCGTACCGACGACCTTGCATTTGATCTTGTCGGACATAGTCCCTCATTTCACGTAGGAGCGGATGGTCCAGGTCAGGGTGAGCCAGGTACTGCACGCGTCGTCGTCGCGGCCGGACTGCAGCTCGAGCCGCGAAGGGACGATGGACAGCAGGCCGGGGGTGGCGCCGAGCGTCGGCTCGGCGGACACGGCCTCGAGGATGGGCGTGATCAGGTCGGCGGCGGCTGTCTCGGTCTCTTCCTCGGTGCCGCCTGGGCGGGTCACGACCAGGTGCAGGTCGAGGGTCAGCTGTTCCTCGCGCGGGAGGCGGCCGCCTGCGCGGAAGGTCAGCGGTGTGAGGGGCCCTCGCAGGCCTCCGAGGTAGACGAAGTCTCTCTCTGGGTTGGCTGGCGGGCCGTACCCGACCTGCACGTCTCCGAGGGCCAGGCCCTCGATGAGGGTCAGCAGGGCGCGCTTGATGACTACGGCGTTGGTGGCGGTCATGGGTGGCCGCCGTGGAAGAGGCTGCGGTGCTGGGGGGTGTAGTCGAGGGTGCGGGAGGCAGGCGCGGGCCCGCCTCCCTGGCCGCCTCCAGCGCCGCGGGCGTACCGGTGGTAGACCGCGTCGACTTCCGGAATACCGGTCCGGTCTGCCGATGGCGTCGATAGGCGGTAGGTGCCTCCCTCGGTGACCTGAAAGGAGATCGCTCGGTCGGGCACGCCCGACCTGGCGATGTTGAGCCGCGAGCGGAAGCGCACCAGGGCGGCCTTGACGAGGTCGGCCGGCGCCGCGTCCGAGCCGTACTCGTACTCGATGACGACGTTGCCGACGCCGGAGGTCCAGGTTCGGCCATCGGTGCGGCGGACCTGGCCGTCGCCGGCGACGGCCAGGGCGGCGAGCTCGCCGGCGCTCAGCGGGGTCACGGCCGCGCCCGGGGCGTGCTGAATTCCCGCTGAGCGGATGCTCCGCACGCCTCGAAGGAGCATGCTGGCGACGTACTCATCTCCCCCGTCCGGTAGGACCAGGTCCCAGGTGCCGGTGCCGGGAAGGATCAGCCGCCGGTAGCGAGGCGTCCAGGATCGGCCGGTGATCCTCTCGAGCTCTTCCTCCACTTCCTGGCGGGCCTCGATCAGGTCAGCGGTCGAGTACTTGGCCGGGCTGGCCAGGGTCTCGTCTGAACCGCGGCCTTCCACGAGGGTGAACAGGTGCCCGCCGACGATCTCGACCTGGTCCGACTCGGTCACCGCGCTGCCGCCGATCGTCCCCGACCAGGTGACCGTCAGCAGTGCCAGCTGAGCCTGGCCAGCCAGATGGAAGGTGTACCGGCCGGTGCCCGCGCCGGCGTGCGTGGCGTCGCCGGTCGCGACGCTGACGCCGGCGGCGTCGGTGACGGTCACCGCCACGGCGCCGGCGGCGTCGGCCGGGGTCTCTCCCTCGTAGAAGGTGTGCGCCAGGAGCGCGGGAGCGGTCCGGCGGATGCGCAGGGCGGTGCTCATCCGTAGCGGACCGATCCCTCGACGCTGCCGGTGATGTCGGCGTAGATGCCGTTCTCAGCCCACACGCCCGCCGGGTACGCCAGCGAGAGTGATTCGCCCTGGGCCAGGGCGATGGTCTCCAGCAGGACGCCTGAGGCGGCGCTGGCGTGGTCGAACAGCCTGATCGTGGCCGCGCCGGCGCCGGTCTCGCGCACGGTGATGCCGCGGTAGACGCTCGACGCGGCGCGGACGGTCTGGTCGGAGCCCGTGAGCGCGACGGAGCGGATGATGGCGCCGGCCATCAGCGCGCCTGGGCGTAGATCTGGACGGTGCCGGCGGGCATCGCCAGGCCGCTGGCCGCGACCAGTTTCTCGACGGTGAGGACGTCGCCGGCGGCCAGCAGGAGGTCGGCGGCGGTGCCCGACAGGGTCATGTCCTCGCCGACGAACGCCGAGCTGTTGCCGGCGGCGTAGGAGCGCTGGGCGGGCAGGCCTGCGCCGGCGCCGGCGGCGCCGCGGTTGCGCAGGGTGAGGGTGAAGTAGTTGGTCACGTTGGCGGTGATGGCCGCCTTGGGCACCCACCGCACGCGGGTGATCTTCATCTTGAAGGGGGCAACGAACGCGGTGAATTCGTCGGGGGTGCTGGCGGTGGCCTGGCCGGCGACGGGGATGGCGAAGATGTGGTCGCCGGACAGCTCCTGCAGCGCGGTCATGATGTTCCTCTCCTGGTACGGCGAAGGGCGCCGCGGTGGTCGCGGCGCCCTCGGGTGGATGGCCTGGCGGGTCGAGCTCGGGTCACTGCGTGCCGCGGTAGAAACCGCGGTGGTCCAGGACCACGAGGTCGTAGATGTGCCGGATCTTGTACGTGACCTTGTCGGCGTTGTACATGCTGCCGACGTTGGGGTCCGCCTGGGTGAACAGCTCCGGGTCCTCGCGGCCCTGGTAGAAACCGACCTCGATGGTCGGGCACATGTTGGGGTCGGCGACCTCGAACCAGTCGTTGGCGTCGGTCCAGTAGTCGATCACGATGGGCTCGAGCCCGCGGTGAAGGTTCGGCCGGTCGGCCGGGTCGTTGGCGGCGCCGGGGATCGCGTTCGGCGACACGCTGTGCTGCCAGGCGAGCTCTTCCAGCTCGGACGGCACGACCAGGAACTTGGGCACGGTGGACAGGATGTTGACCGCGTTGCCGTACGCGGCCTGCTTGCGCATCTTGCGCCGCGCCACGGTCAGCGCCGACTGCGAGAGTGCCGCTGAGTCGGTGTTGCCGTGGTTGACGTGGAAGAGCGCCGTGGCGTCGTATGTGGTCGCCGGGTTGGTCTGCAGAACGTCCCAGACGAACCGGTAGAGGGTGATCGCCGCGGCGAGGCCCAGCAGACGCGGGATCTGGCGGACCTGCTGCAGGTCGTCGTTGGCGATCATCTCCATCGTCAGATCCTCGGTACCACCGCGCTTGATCACCGCGAAGGTCGCCTCTTCGTCGGTGGGCGACTGCAGCGGCTGGTACGGCGCGCCCTCGCCGACCACGGGCAGGAGCCCGTAGCCGCCGATGCGCTCGCGGCGCTGCTGGCGGAAGTCGGAGACCGGCGTGATCTCCGAGACGATCTGGCGCCAGGTCTGCAGGCTCGGCTGGGAGTACATCCGGATCATGCGGCGGGTGATGGAGTCCCCGAGCACCTGGTCCCAGGTGGCGCTGTTCATCGATTCGCTCGAGCGCGCCGCCGAGTCGTAGAAACCGCCGATGGACTCGCGCAGGATCTGCCTGTTGTAGTCCTCATCCCAGGCCTTGGGGTGGCGGCCGGTGAAGTCGGCGTAGGCCTGGCGGAAGCTACGGTAGCCCTCGCGGTAGTTGCCATCGAACATCGCGTCGAGCGCCGCGATCTTCTTGTCGTGGGTCTCCTTGGTGACCTGGACGCTGACGGTCGGGGTCAGACCGGCGCGCTCGACCAGCGCGAGGCCGGCCTTCATCGCGGCGATCTGCGTGGCGACGTCGGCCTCGGTGAAGCGCTCGGGAAGGGCGGTGGTGACGGCCTCGACGACCGACTCGGGCAGGCCCGCATCGGTCACGAGCTGGCGGACCATGAGACCGGCGAGGAAGCTCCCCTTGGTCTGCGGGGTCTCCTGGACCTCGACGGCCTTGACCGCAGGCTCCTCGGGCTTGTCGGTCTCCTTCGCCGGCGCGGCCTTGGCGAGGCCGGCGGCCGCGAGCTCCTCCGGTGTCGCGTCCTTCAGGGCACCCAGGATGTCCTTGAGAGTCGGGGGCACGGTTTCCTCCTTCGTGTGGTCGGGCAGGTCGGTGTCCGCGCCCGGGTCGATGCCTCCTGCGAGCACGCGGGAGGCCTTGCCGCCGGCGGCCGGGTCGGCCACCAGGTCAGCGGAGTACACGCGAGTGATGGCCGTCGCCTCCTGGAGACGGCGGCCGCCCTCGCTGATGGGCTTGAACAGCGCCATCACGTCGTGACTGAGGCCGACGACGGGGTCCAGGTCGTCGGCCTGGGCGCCGAGCGAGGCGTCGAGGGCCTCCGCTGCGTGGGTGCAGGACGGCAACAGGTGGAGATCGGCATACAGGCCGTCGGCCTCTGCCTCGACGGCGCGGAAGTGCCCGACCAGCCCCACGATCGTGCCGCTGGCGAGCTCCGCCTCCGTCCTGTGGTGGTCGAAGGCCTTCGCGCCCTCGTACAGCGGCGCCGCGGCGCGCAGCACCGACTCGGGATACCGCCGACCGTTCTTCGAGTCGCCGTAGGCGATGATCCGGGTCCGGAAGATCCGGCCGCCGTCCGCGTCGGTGCCCTTCGCCTCGATGACGCGGGCGCCGGCTGCGACCTGGACGCGCGTCTCGACGACATCGGGGCTGGTGCCCGACCCCGCGGCCTCGGAGGGTGCCGCGGGGTCGGGGGCATAGGTGCGCACGACCTTGACCGGCGTGCCGAGCGTCACCACACCGGCCGCGTCGATCGCGTAGTCGCACTGGTAGAGGTCGTCGTCGTTGGCCGCGTACACCACGGCGGCGCCGGTGAGGTCGCTGATGTAGACCCACACGTAGGACAGGCCCAGCTGGCCCTGCAGCCGGTCCGCGATGGCCTTGCGCACCAGCTGGCGGACGTCGTCGAATGAGCGCTCGCCGTCGATCATCGCCTCAGAGACCGGCGCGGACTCCTGGACGCGCTCACCGAGCCCGAACCGCTGGCCGCAGCGGGGGCACTGGATCTCACCCACGGGAGGCCTGCCGGCGACCTCCTGGAAGGCCTCCGTGCACGCCTGCTGGGCGCATTCGCCGCACGTGGGAGGCCCTGGGCACGTGCTCAGGTCGTGCTGGGTCACTCCCCCTCACCCTGGCCCTGGCCGTCCTCCTGACCGTCCAGGATCTTCTGCAGCTGGGCGACCAGGCTGGGGCGCGGCTTGGCCTTGGCCAGCTCGCCGGACAGGGCCTCGCGGGCGCGCTCGGCGTCGCCGTCGACCCAGGTCATGATCTGCTCGATCGTGCCGTCGACCGCCGGCGACGATCCGCTCGTGTCCGACCGGCTGCCGGCGGCGTTCGTCATCGCGCCGTCGACGGCCGGCTCGATCGGGCCGGCCGGGTTGTCGACGGCGGTCTCATCCGTCGCCGGCGCGGCGACGGGCTGGGCGTCGTCGTAGGGGAAGACCCCGTCGTCGGTGACCAGGACGCGCTGGCCGTCGTGCGTGGTGACGAGCGCTCGTTCGTCGTCGACCTGGACGCTCAGGATCTCGGAGACCTTCATGCCGAGCTTCTGGGCGTAGTGCTGCCGCTCGTTGAGCCGCGCCTCGGCCGCCCGGTCGTCTGCCTTGCTCATCCTCGCTCCTTACGAGTTGCCCACGGCGGCCAGCTTGAGCTGAGCCTTCGCGGTGGTGGTTGCGTCGTCGACGGCCGTCGCGACGTCGTCTAGGTCGGCATCCGGCTTGCCCAGGTCGGCGCTGTAGGGGATGCCCATGTAGTCCTCCCACGCCTTGCGTGCGGCCACCGCGGCCGCTTCACGGGTGAGCGCGCCCACGGCGACCAGGTGCTCGATGCCGGTCGACAGGTTCAGCAGGACCTGGGCGGTGACCTGGCTGTCAGCGGCCGCGATCTCCGGGCCGGTGACCACGACGCTCTGCGAGGCCGGGATCTCGTAGGACTCGCCGGTCTTCGGATCGGACGCCTGGACCGTGCGCGGGAGCCGGCCAGCGGCAACAGCGCGGTCGACGGCGAAGCGCGTGAACTCGGTCTGGTAGGCCAGCCAGATCTTCTGGACGCCCTGCACGCGGCGCCGTACCGGCTCAGCCATCGTCAGCGACGTCGCCCGGTTGGCGTCCTCGGGCTCGGCGAGCCACACCTTCGACAGGCCGGCGCCAGCGGCCACGGAGGTGAGCACCGAGCGCGCCGCGTTGGTGTCCTCGTACGAGCCGGTCTGGGCGTTCTTGGCCTCCCACTTGACCGCGCTGTTGTGTACCTCGACGCTGCCCGATGGCGGGACGTGGAGACCACCGCGGTCGCGGACGAACTTGTCGACGGCGGGCTGGTCGCCCTCGACGGTGACGTCCCACACCATGTAGCGGGCCAGGGCTGTGCGGTCGATCAGGTTGGACAGGACGGTGTCGTAGGAGTCGAGCCAGTCGAGCACCGGCGTGAGGAAGGGCAGGCTCCGGATGTCGGTCTCGAGCGAGCGGAATGGCGCCCAGAACATGATCTCGCCGTCGCGCAGGCCGGTGGTGTCGTCGACGCCGGCCACGCGCCGTGTCACCGAGACGGCATCGGCGCGCAGCTCGAGGACCTCGGGCCAGAGCGGATTGCCGCCGCGGCATCGCACGTCGACCACGGCGGTCGGATCGATTGGGCTGTAGCGGACCACACCGGAGAGCTCGCCGACCATGAGCTCGCGGATGGTCTCCCCCAGCAGGAGCTGGCTCCGGAGTCCGAGCTCCTGGCCCTCCGCGATCTGGTTGCGCGGGTCGCGCCAGAACTCCTCGACCACCTGGCGCACCTGCGTGTTCGTGGCCTGGAAGGTGACGCCAGAGTCGCCGACCGCGAAGGCCACGTAGGTGTCGATGATCGCGCGGGCCATCGGGTTGCAGCGGTAGGCGGCGACGGAGTACATGCGGCTGCGCTCGAGCGTCCAGTCGGGCACGGGGCGGCCGCGGCTGCCGGCGGGCTTCCATCCGGCGTCGCCGTCGAGGGGGTCGTGATTCCACGAGCTGGCCGCCGCGCCGGTCACGGCAACCTGCTGGGCGGTGGCCTCGACGGCGCGCCGCGCGGGCCAGAGCCAGCTCATGACACCGCCCGGAGCACCGCGTCAATGTCGCCGGCCGCCGACCCGCCCGCGGTCACGCGCGTGTGGACGCTGTAGGAGATGCCGACCAGCACCAGGCCCAGGGCGGCCAGCGACCACCACCAGGAGCCCAGCAGGGCGCCAGCGGCGATCACCAGGCAGACCAGGCCGGTCGCGCCGATCAGGTCGCCTATCGCGGCTGGCGTGAGCCGTACGCGCATCGAGCCTCCATTCAGATGCCGAGTCGGGATGTGGGGCGCCACAGGTCGCGCTCTCCCCCAGCGGCCTGGGCGGCCGGCGCAGTGGCCGGCGGCGCGGCCGCGGCTTCGGCGTCCATGCACTCCTTCATGGCGTTGAGGAGGGCAGACACGCCGTCGATCTTGTCGCCGGAGTTGGCCTTGTCGGGCTTGACCAGGCCATCCGGGTTGGCCACGGTGGCGAGGTTGTCGATCATCCAGCGCATGATCGGGTTGCCGCCGTGGCGCAGGAGCTCGGACTTGATCAGCCTGAGCGTGTTCTTGAGGGGATCGTTGAGCGAGGCCACGCCCTGGCCGATCGCCACGCACGTCATTCCGCCGTCGTCGAGGCGTCGTACGACGTCGGTGGCTCCCCAGCGGTCGTAACCGATCGTCTGGACGCGGAAGGCGCGGGCGTCCTTGTCGATCTGGCGCAGGATCGCGTCGTTGTCGATCACGTTGCCGGGGGTGAGCTTGAGCCAGCCCTCACGGACCCAGAGCTCCGCGGCGCCGGCCGTGCGCTTCGACAGGACGCGGAGTCGATCCTCGGGGAGCCAGAAACGCCAGACGGCCTGGTAGCTGCCTTCGTCGCCTGGGAAGAGCCAGGCGAGCGCGGTGATGTCCTCGACGTTGGACAGGTCCAGGCCGCCGTGGCAGGGGCGGCCGCGGAGTGCTCGCTCGTCGACGATGCCGGCGCTACGGTCCCAGTCCTCCAGGGTGATGTAGCGCGTCGCCTGCTTGGTGCGCAGGCCCAGGTGCAACCGCAGGAAGCTGCCGAGCACGGCGGGGTCCTGCTTCGCCTCCGCGGCCACCTTCTCGAGGTACTCGTACGTGGGCGACACCCCGAACCCGGGGTTCGCCTTCTTCCATGTGGCCGGCGCGAATGGATCGTCCTTCGGGTCCGCGGCCCACACCACGCCGTACGTCGACGGGTGCCGGATGACGCGGCGCGCGAGCTCCTCGATGCGCGCACGCTTCCGGGCGTAGATCGTGTTCGGTCGGCCATCGTCGGCCGTGGTGATGATGACGATCAGCGGTTGCTCACGCGAGCCTGTGCCGGTCTCGATCGCCTCGACCAAATCCCCCGTCTTGTGGACGTGGAGCTCGTCGATGATGCCTGCGTGGATGTTGCCGCCGTGCAGGCTCTCCGCGACGGAGGAAACCACGCTGAAGGTGCTCTTGCTCGCCTTGTGGATGATCTTTCCGGCGAGGGCCTTGACGTACGGCTTGAGCGCCGGCGAGTGCTCGCACAGCTGCTTGATCGGGCCGAAGACGTAGCCGGCCTGGTCCTTCGTCGTCGCCGCGGCGATGACTTCGGCGCCGCCCTCGCCGTCCGCGGCGGTCATGTAAATGCCCAGGCCACCGCACAGCGTGCTCTTGCCGTTCTTGCGCGGGACGTCGACGTACAGGTCCCTGACGACCCGAACCCATGTGCCGGCGCGGTTCTTCTTGATCCACCCGAAGACGGGCGCGATCACGTACGCGATCTGCCACGGGTCCGGGGTCAGCGGCTTCCCAGCCCACTTGCCTTTGGTGTGCCTCAGGAGCGAGAAAGCCTTGAGGACCCGGTCGACGCGCTCCGGGTCGAAGCGCGCCGTCTTCAGGAGCTCGCCGGCCTCCGGTGTCTTCCACCGCGGCGGGCAGTCCGGGAGCGGGATGCCGCGATCGATCAGGTACCAGGCGACCTCGGGCGAGAGCTTGAGCCGCTTGAGCTCAGCCGGCGACGGGAGGTAGCCGCGGCCGCGCGTCTTCGTCGACGCCGGCTTGCCGCCGGCCACGGTCAGCCCGTGCCGGCGAAGGGGTTCTCTGCGCCATCGTCGTCACCGGCCGGTGACACGAGCTTGGCCTCCGCGGCCGGGGTGAGCCCGAACTCGGCGCACCAGGCACGGAACTCGGCGCTGGCACGCTCGACCACGCCGACCATCGGGTGCACCTTCGTGAGCCCGGACGGCGCGAGGTAGGTCATGCCCTCCGCGGCCAGGAGCTGCCTGCCCTCGCACCAGCGGGCGTAGGCCTCGCAGGCCATCTGCAGCGCGGGCCCGTCGACGGGCTTGAGGAGCTGCAGGCGCTGCAGCTCGAGCACGAACTCATCCCAGATCGTGGCCGCCGTCTCGGACAGGTCCGCGGGACGCTCGGGCGGGAGCCGGCGGAAGGCCGGCGGGGGCACGACCTCGCGGCCGCCGGAGTCCTTGCCGTTCCCGCGGCCCTCGACCAGCTTGAGGCCCGCCGGTGCGGGCTTCCGTCCTCGATTCGCGGCCATCGCGAGCCCTCCTCACCGAAAAAGTTGGAATTCTGAGACGAAAAATGCGGCGTTGGGACGGCGGTCTCGGGCACCCCCCCTGACCTGGGAAAACAGGCCGGGGGGTGGGCGGGTGATCGTTACATCACCGCAGGTCAGAGCGTTGCCGCTTGTGATCGTTTAGCGTCGCCAGGCCTTGATCACCTCATCGAGCGGGCCCTCGGTGTAGCGCTCGAGCCACTCGTTGATCGCGTGGATCGTCGTGACGGTGTCGGGACGCTGCCTCGCACGCCTCACCAAGGTCGAGCCACGAGGCAGGAGCACCACGACCTGGTCGGCACGCACCAGGCGGGCCAGCCCGGTACGGCTACCGCCATCGGGCACGCACCGGATGATCCACGCGCGTCCGCTGCGTCGAGCTGCGAGGCGCATGATCTCTCGGCGCATGACCTGCTCTGCCCTTGCCAGGGTGGCGCGGTCGTGGTGCCAGTACCTGGTGCTGCCCTGCTGCCGAGCGATGGCGTCGAGGTCGAGCACCAGGTCGCCTGGCCGGGCGTGGTGTTCGGCGTACGTGGTCTTGCCTGCGCACGGTGGGCCTGTGACCAGCACGATATGGGTGCCGAGCGCGCGCTTGGCTGATCCGCAGCTGAGGTGCTCGGGCTGGTAGTTGCTGACGTCGTTGCTGCCGCCGAGCTGGCGGTCGACGATGTGGCCGGCGGTGAGTGGGTCGTCGGCCGTGGGCGGGAGCCCGCAGATCGCGCAGTGTCCAGCGCTCTCAAGCACCGCGGCCGCCGCGCGCTGGTGGTCGGCACCGAGCCCACGCCGCGCGGCGCTGGGTCGTCGGCCGTCAGCGACCCGAGCACAGTCGGAACACAGTCGCCGGCCGGTGGTGTGAAGCTGTCGGCAACGAGCGCAGCGAGTGGGTGGTGCAGTAGGCATCTCTGTCCTGGGCTCAGCTCATACCGATTGCGTTCAATTGATGTATTGCAGTTGGAACACGTTGGTTTCTCCGCGGGCCCACTTCATGCAGCATCAGACCATGACTGTTCGGCGTACCAAGACGCGCGTCGAGATGCACCCTTTGGGATGTGTTCGATTGTTCCGCGAAGATCTGGAGGCAATCGCGACGGCGGTTGCCGAGATCGGCGATCTTCAGATTGAGAGCAACGATGGCGTCGAGGCGGACCTTCCAGAGGACTTTGCCACGATGCCTGAGCGCCTCGAGTACGTCTCGCTGACTGCACGCGCCAGCAGCGCCAAGATCGAAGTCTACCTAGGGCCTGATCGCACCTTCATGGCCCTAACGGAGCCAAACACCACCGTGTTTCTCGTATCAGCTCGAGTACGAGAGATCTGTAAGCGACGGCGACGCCTTACCTTCATATTGCCTGGCCCGTCATTAGCCTCAAAAGACGGCTCTTTCATGCCCACGCAACGCAGTAGGCTCTGGCTCTACCTGCCTATGGGGATGCTGATCCTCGCGATGCTGCTTGCCTTCTTTGAATCCACCGTGGGCTTCAACCCGAACATCCCTATCGGATCTACGGACTACTACATCCCTACAACGCATACGGTTCTCTACATTGCGTTATTCGTCGCAGCTCCACTGGGATTCATATTGTCTCGAATCCGCGCAGCCGTGCTGATCAATGTCGAAGCGAAGCAAAGGCCGAGCTTTTGGAAACGAAAGCAGGACGACATACGCATTGCCGCGGTCAGCCTTCCGCTGGGCGGAGTCGTCGGCTGGCTGGTGAACGAGCTAACCAAGTAGCACCCACACGCCCGACCGACCAGCACGCCCCCACTTGGCCGGGACGTGCTGGCCACTGCGAACGTTTCCCTAAAGGCAGTCCTCGGGTGCCGCATTGGTGCGGCCGACCTTGCTGTAGTCCTGGCCGACGATCTGCTCGACCGCGGCCGCGGGTTGCCAGTCGTCGACGGTGACGAAGACGTCGGCGAGGCTGAAGGCTGGTTCGGGGCTGATCTCGAGGTGGTGCAGGTGTGCCCACCAGCCATCTGAGCGGCGTTCCCAGGCCAGGAGGTAGCGGCGACGGCCGCCATTCCAGACAAGTGGGGGCAGATCGGTAGGCATTTGCCGAACGTACCCGTTCGAATGAGGATTCGAACAGTAGGCGTAGAGCGCCGCCGCGCGGAGGGGTTCGGGTGTCGGAGCCGCCTGGTTTCGGGCATGGCTCGCCAGGGCCAATTAGCTCACGCCAATTCGGCTGAGGTCAACTCGGGCGCGCACAACGATGGCGTGCGCATGCATCAGAAGCGTGGGGCTGTAGGTGGCGTATGCACGGCCGCGGCGGCCGGGTGGTCGGTACTGGCCGCACGGGTTGATCCCGAAAAGGGTGATCATGGACCGAATTTCGGTCTGTGTCATTCTTGGATCGAGCTGGACCTCTGCCTCGAACAGGGTCCAACCGTCAGAGGTACATGCCAACGAGGGCCTCCTCCTGCGTGGTCTCTGGCTGGTGGGTGACGGTGACGGTGACCGTCTCGGTGACGAGATGATCGCGTTCGTCGAAGACGCGCACGATGGTCTCGGTCTTGTGCTTGGTCATGTCGCCTCGCGGTAGTAGGTCTGGCTGCCGTCGACCCAGCGGATGACGGCGGTGTCGAGGTTGTAGCGGGAGCGCTCGAGGTGACCCTGTGGTCGGCGGCCGGCGTCGTCGACGCAGCGGGTCAGCCAGCACATGACGCGGCGGGACTCCACGGCCACGCGCAGGCTGAAGGTTCCACAGTGCGGGCAGGCCGGGGGCAGCTGCCCGCGCGGTACGTGGATCGGCGCCCACCGCTCCGCCTCGCCGATGTCGCCGACCTGCTTGGCCGCCTCGACCCAGCGGGCCAGCTCGTCTCGCACGATGCGCGCGAGCTCGTCAGGCACTCCGCGCACCAGACGCCTGATCGCGGCGCTTGCCGCGCGGGTGTGTACGTCCGAGCCGGGACGTCCTGGGCGAGAGGCGCCCGATACAACGTAGATCAGATCTCCCTCGATGCGTCGCAGGCCTGCGTGGGCGTCGAAGTAGGCGGCCGCGGCCTCCTTGTGCCAGGGCTCCGGACTGCCGGTCACCTTGTGATGCTGAGCCGACCCCTGGGTGGGGTCGGCGACGGGCTCGGCGAAGAGCTCCCCGAGCCGCTCCATGAGGTGCGCGAGCTCGGAGAGCAGATCGTCGATCTCCTCCGCTGGGGTCACACGGCCCTCGTGGGCACGTACGTCTCCACGGGCGGAGGCAGTTCGTCGACGGCCACCAGGAAGGGCTGGCGACGGCAGATCTCCTCACGCTGGAGGTCTACGGCAACCCGTCCGTCCGCCTCCCGGGCGTATTGGAAGAAGCGGGCGATGAGCTGGTTGTTGACGCAGTAGACCTCGTATCGATATGTGTCGTCGATCTCGACCTTGGCCGCGGAGAACCACCTGACGATGCTGTTGAACCACTGCGGTGTCGGGGTGGCGGGCCACCAGTCGTTTACGTCGTTCACCTCGACGGGCTTGAGCCGTCCGGTCTCGACCAGGCGGCGGAAGCTCTTGGTCCGCTCGATGGGTGCGATGCCGTTGCGCTCGTCAGCCTCCTGGCGGCGCTTGGCCTCGAGGACTCGCCGGTAGCCCTTGCCGTATGGACCGCGGTACCTGCCCATGTCAGTACGTCCCTTCGGCGGCGCATGTGGTGCACAGAAATCCGAGCGGTGGTTGCCCGTAGCAGGTTCTGCAGGGGATGCCACCGAGCTCGGCGTCGGGGACAGCTACGAGTACGTGGCCCAGGGCTTTGAGAGCGGCCTCGAGCGTGCGCAGGTTGGGCATGCGCACGCCTGACTCCCAGTGCACGATCAGGCTCTGCGAGCACGGGACCGCGTCAGCGAGCTGCTGCTGGGTCCAGCCCTTGGTCTTCCTCAGCCGCTCGATCTGGGCGGCGATGGGGTGTGGGTTGGCCATGATCCGAGGTGGGGTGCGCTCAGTCATGGGCCTGCGCCTCCAGCATCTCGGCGTGCCCTCTGGCCATCGCAGCGCACACGCTGGTGTGCACTGGATACGGCATCGGTTGGGCCTCAAGCAGCTCGGCGAAGGAGCGGACGCCCTCCGCCCGTAGCCGCGCCTGGTACTCCTCGATGGCTCGCTTGCTGTAAGCAGTGGCCTCGAGGTCGGTCATGAGCGCCTCGATGCCCATGCTCTCGAGCCGGTCGATCTGAGCTGCCGGCGAGCTGACGAGCCTGTGCTGGGCCTGCTGCCAGAGCTCCCAGCTGGTCCACCCGATGACGGACTGACGGTCGGCCAGGCGGATGGACACGAGGACGGCGAGGCGGCCGGTGGTCATGCCGCCGGGCAGGAGCCCAATGCGCTCCGTGAGTCCCTCAACAACAGCTTCCTGGTCGAGGTCCCAGGGCTCTAGGTCCAGGTTTGGTGTGACTTCAAGCTGGTGCATTTGTGTCTCTCGCATCCATAGCGGTAATCCAGTTGGCGGCGCCGCCAGCGAGTACGGCCAGGGCGGCGCGGAGCTCGGCGGGCTCTTCGGTGGCCAGGACGGCGTAGAAGCCAGCCATCACGGTGTGAGCCCAGGTGAGCTCGCCTTCCAGCGCGGCCTTGGTGGCCTCATCGCGGGTCATCTGAGCGTCTTCCGCCCAGTCCTCCGCGCAGGTGCCGTCATGGTGCCGGGGTCCGAGACCCCATCGCGCCGCGTGCTGGGTCATGCCGAGCGCGATCTCGGCGATCCATGGCGCTCTCTCGAGGGTCGGTCCGAGCGTCTTCTCCGCGTGGGTCGTGACTGCGCGCCAGACCGGCCAGGGCACGCTGACGGTGACGGCCTGGCCGTCATCGGTGTGAGCGGGCAGGCGTAGGCGGGCGACGTCGCCCGTGGTGTTGAGCTCAAGCCTCACGCGTCAGCCTCGATCCTCGGGAGCGTGGCGCCGCATGAGCACTCGAACGGCCACAGCGCGCCGCCGGCGTCCAGGTCGTCGCTCGTGAGGACGTGCGCGGCGCCGCATCCAGGGCGGCAGTGGATGATCGTGACGAGGTTGCTCGGCGCTGGCGTAGGTGGCCTCGACCGGCGGCGTAGCCGCTGGTAGGCGGCGAACACCTTCCGCATGAGGGCGGCAGGGGTGATCTCTTTCATGAGGGCTCCTGGCTGGTAGTCAGCGTCGAGGCCGGCGGCGTCGACGCGTGTTGAGGTGCAGGACGGGGGCGATGCCGGGGATGAACTCCTGGACGGGCTTGAGGGCCTCGCACGTGAGCACGTGCGGGGTGTGCCGGGTCTCCCAGGCGGCGGGGGGCAGAGCGCCGGCGGCGCGCAGATCGCGGGAGCGCCAGACGCTCGCGGTGTCGCGGTAGCAGGCCGTGATCCCGTCGTCGACGGGCGTGACGTCGACGGCCATCCGTTTGCCCGCCCGGGTGGTGGTCCAAAGGATCGACTGGTGGCAGTCCTGGCAGCTCTTGATCTCGCGGGGGCTGGGTCTCATGGGCAGGCTCCGCAGTAGCAGCGCAGGGGTGCGCAGGTGGCGGTACGGCCGGGCTCGGGGGTGCCGGCGATGGCGGCGGGGGTGTGGTCGTCGCAGCGCCGCCCGATGGAGTACAGGCGCGTCTGAGGGCGTCCACAACGGCCTGTGCCCGTCCAGTGACCGCACGACATCAGCTATCGGCCCTCCAGACGCGTACGAGGGCTCCTGGGCGCTCCTGGGGGTCGTTGAGGCCTGCGTAGCGCTTGCTGAGGAGTCCCGAGACGATCTGGGAGTCGTCGTTCCAGATGCTGGCCTCGCCGAGCGCGTCGCAGACCGCGCGGGCCAGGTGGTCCCAGTCGTAGCTGCTGCGCGTGGTCGGCCAGCGGCGGCCGGGAGCGCTGGCCACCGGGGGAAGCAGGATCTCAATCTCGATCCACAGCGCGCCGTCGAAGCGGCCGTGTCGGGCCTTGCGGAGCTTGCAGACCTGACACGGACCCGAGGGCCTGCTGCCGGGGGTGATCGGCGGGATGTGCCGGTGGGTGCCGGCGGCTTCCATGGCGGCCGCGGCGACGCGGGCGCGCCAGGGCAGGAGCTTGGCGCCGTTGCTGTGGTAGCCGCGGCCGCGGCGGTTGTGGCTGATGGCGCCCTGGCCCACGGGCGTGCCGTAGACGGTGATGCTCAGGAGGGGCCCGCTCATGCGGGCTCGCTCTCGAGGAAGCTCTTGATCGCAGACTCGATGGAGGCGAGCTCTTCCTCGGTGAGCTCGCTCCGGTCGGGCCTGCACGCGTCGCAGAGGGGGCCGAAGCGGTCGGCGGGGTCGTGGCCGCACTCGCGGCAGGCGTCGCCGGCCTTGATGTCGGCGTGCAGGCGCCTGAGCGTGAGGTCCAGGCGGTGGGCGTGCTTGTCGAGCGGGAGGGTGTCGTCGTCGGCGAAACGACGGGCGTAGGTGATGATCGCCCCTGGGCCCAGTCCGGCGCCGATCTCACGCTCGATGCGGGCGATCATGGCGCGGCGGATGGATGGCAGGGCGTCGGCGTAGCGGCGGGAGATCGAGGCGAAGGTCGCCCGTGCCACCTGCTGAAGATCTTCCTTCTTCGCCGGAGGCGCCGTTGCGGAGGCCCGCGCGGTACGGACCGTATCGGCGCCTACGGCGAGAACAGGTTCTTGTTTTTCTTCTTGATCAGTTTCTTCTTCTCTAGTAGTAAAAACCTTCTCTAGATACTGTCCGCAATTTGCGGAGTGGACGGTTCCGCAATCTGCGGACTGGACCGTTCCGCAATTTGCGGAATGGCTGCCCGATTCGCGATCTTCGTGCTCGACTGTCGGAGCCGCAATTTGCGGAGTGGACTCGACCTGCGGTGACGCTTCAGATGTCCGGTTTGCCGCCGCGCGGGTCTCCTCCAGTTCGCGCTCAAGCTCGATGATCCGGCGCCGTGCGCGAGCGCCCGATGTGTCCACAAGTACGTACCTCGACGTCCGCCAGCGGCCCTGGGCGTCACGGGCCTTCACGACCTCCACAATTCCGGCCTTCTCGAGCAACCGAATTCCGCGGTCAAAGGTGTCGGTGGAGATCGACATGACGGCCGCGAGCTTCTCCCTGGTCGCCTTCGTCTTGCGGCTCGACCAGTTCGCGAAGCGCACCAGGCAGATGTAGGCGTCCTTCGCCAAGCGCCCGTCGCGTCCCGCGAGCGCCGGATGGTCGAGGACGTAGTACATGACCCGGGCGAAGTAGTCGCCGTCGCTGTCGCTCTCGTAGCCGGTCTCTACGGCGTCCTGCTGGCCGTCCGGGTCCTCGTGGTCTGGCCAGTCCTCAGGCAGCGCCTCAGGCTCTTTCACAGCTCCCCCTCAAGTGGTCGTCAGTGGCAAAGCAGTGGGCCCGCCGCGTCCCCCTCGGTCGCGGCAGGCCCACGCGGTGGATCGCCGGCTGTGTGCTGGCGATCGGCTGGTCAAGTCCTGGTGGACCGCCGCGGGTCCCGATCCGCGGCGGTCCGGTCCAGGAGGGCGCGGGCCTGACCGGTGGCGGGTAAGGCCACCGGCCAGGCCGCGCCGCCGGTCCGCGGCCTCCCCCCAGATGCCTGGGACCGGCGGTTCGTGGGCGTCACGGCGTGAGCTCCTGGCGGCCCTGGAGGCCGGCGAGGTAGCCGGCGTGGCCCGCGAGGCAGGTACGGCAGTCGCAGCCCTCCAGCCACCCGTGATGGCCGTGCAGGATGCGCCGGCCGGGCGTCAGGGTGCGACGCTCACCGCGGACGAAGTCCGGCGTCAGCTCGACGGGGACCTCGGGCGCGGTGACGACCAGGAGCGGGTGCGGCAGCTTGAGGTGGGGGCGACTGCTGGCCCAGGAGCGGGCCATGGACGCTGCCATCTCGACGGAGGAGCCGGACAGGGGCCAGGCGACGATGAGCACGCTCATGCGCCACCGCCCAGGGTGGTGACGGCGGCCGCGCCGACCAGCCAGGCCACCAGGCCCAGGACGGCGTAGCCGTGCCGGGCGTTGGCTGCCAGGCGCAAGCCGGTGCCGCGCAGGAGCTGGACGGGCGCCGTACGGCGCGCTCCCCAGCTCACCGCTCCCCCTCGTAGAAGTCGATCAGGGGGCCATAGCGGTCGTCGGGCAGTGACTCGTCAACGAGGCTCTGCAGCTTGACCCGGGTGAGCGGGCGTAGCCGTCGTGTCCGACACTCGCACCCGCGCCGCCGACAACGCGGGCGTCGACGCCGGCGACGCAGGCGCCCGGTGCCGCCAGCGGCCAGGCGCTGGAGGCTGCGCGCGAGTCCGAAGTCGAAGAGCCCGTCGAGGATCATGTAGGTGAGGGAGCTGGCCAGGATGACGATGGCGAGGGCGCTAGAGGACATCGAGGCTCCTGCGCGGTGTCTCAGCGGGCGGGTCGCAGGGCTCGAGGTCGTCGAGGTGGCGCCAGGCGTCCTCACGCCAGTCGAGGACCTTGCCGTGAGCGGGGCAGGCCGTCATGACCGTCGTGAGGGTGGCGGGCGCCTTGGAGCGGCAGCGGGCGCACTCGTTGCTCACATCGGGCAAGGGAACGCCCACCGCGGCGTGCTCGACCTCTTCGGGCGTCGCGGGCCCGATCGCCTCACCGCACGCGCACAGGCGCTGGCCGGCCTCGACGGCAGGGCGCTCGAGCACCGCGGCGGGGACGAGAGCTTCCATGACCGCCGTGGCCTGCGCGCCGACGATCTCGACGATGGGCTCCGGGTTGATCACCGCCCGGTCCTCGATCCCGGCGTCGAGCGCCTCAAGACTCGCCTCGAGGTCCCGACGCCACATTCCGGCGTGCGCACTCAGCGCGTCGGCCAGCGCGATGCACTCCAGGAGGTCGCTCCGGTTGAAGCGCCAGGCGCGCAGCTCGACAGAGCCCAAGGACAGCCAGGCCTCCGCATCGCTCATGTGGTGCCGAATGTCGGCCGGGTCAAGGCCCGCCAGGTTGGGACGCATCAGGCAGCCCTCCCGCGCTTCCCGCGGCGGGCCTTGCGGATCGCGGCCTTGGCGGGGAGGAGTCCGCGCTCGGTGAAGGACTTGCGAAGGGTGCGCTCGGCGGTGCGGTCGCCAGTGCGGACCGGCTCGAGCCAGCTGTCCTGGTCCTGGGCCCAGGTCTCAGCCCACTCGTTGAGGACGTCCTCGCTGACGGGCGCGGGCGGGACCTCCTTGCCACGCACGCGCCAGACGATGTGGTGCAGGGTGGGCGGGAGCCACATCCCGACCACGACAAGGAGTACGGCGCCGCCTGCGATGAGCACGGCGGCCAGTTCGAAGGTCATCGGGCCTCCAGGAGTGCCTCGACCGGCACCTGGCCGGCCGTCAGGGAGTGGCGGCCGCGGGTGCGCTGAGAGGCGCACGCGGCCATGACGATGAGTGCCAGGGCGGCGGCCGCGAGCGGGGCGCCGGCGAGCCAGGGCAGGGAGGGGACGGCGGCCGCGGCCGTGACGCCCAGCAGGAGCGTGAGCGTCCAGCGGCGCCGGTCGGTCATGGGCGTGAGCTGAGCTCGGCGCCCCTGGCGGCCGGTCCACGCGACCAGGTGCATGCCGAGCACCAGCTCGCGGAACAGGGCCCAGATGTAGACCCAGCGGACCAGGAGCGCGGCGAGAATCGCCGCGGGCGTGCAGGTGAGGGCCTGCCGTACGCCGAGCTCGGCGGCGGCCAGGGCGAAGGACGTCGCGGCGACGATCGGCGTGATGACGCTGATGCCGGCCAGGGCGCCGGGCCCGTTGACGATGCCGAGCATGAGGGCCAGGGCGAAGGACGCGCTCACGCCCAGGAGGTCGAAGAGCCAGGCGCCGACGATGAGGGCGCGGGCAGGGTGCAGGAGCTGGCGCGGGTGCCGCGCGAGGATCTGCGCGGAGCTCGCGGCCCAGCGGCGCACCTGCGCGAGGTAGACGCCCCAGGTCTCGGGCTCGGTGGTCCAGGCGGCGGCCGCCCGGGTGAAGCCGAGCTTGTAGCCGGCGCCCTGCAGCCGCCAGGTGAGCTCGCCGTCCTCGCCGATCGGCACGTCGACGGGGAACCCACCGATCGCGCGCACGGCGTCGACGCGGTAGCAGAAGACGGCGCCGGACAGGACCTGCAGCCGCCCGAGCGCGGACTGAGCCGGGCGGTTGAGCCGCCGCGCGAGGGCGTACTCGATGGAGCGGGCCCGCACGGTGGCGGTGCGCGGCTGGCTCGGGTGCGGCAGGACGGCGCCGCACGTGCCGTCGTAGCCGGCGGCGATCGTGGCGACCATGTGCTCGATGGCGTCGGCCGCGAGCTCGGTGTCGCCGTCGATCCCGACGACCAGGTCCGTGGTGATGAGGGCCAGGCCCTCGTTGAGGTTGGCGGCCTTGCTCGCGTGGCTGGTCACGATGACCCGGGCGCCGGCGGCCGCGGCCTCCTGCGCGGTCGTGTCCGTGCAGGAGTCCGCGATGACGATGACCGCGGCGGGGCGGTGCGTCTGCCGCAGCACAGAGCGCACCACCCCGCCGACGATTCCCGCCTCGTTGTGGGCGGGGATCAGAACCGCGACGCTCAGCTCTCGCTCGAGCGCCGGCGGCGAATCCATGCGACGGCGACCACCACGCCCGTCACAGCCAGGGCGATCAGCCCGACCAGCAGTCCCGCGAATCCCGTCGACGGCAGGCCGTTGCCTGAGTCCATGCGTATCTCCAGAGGTAGAGGTCATTTCTTGGGGTCCTCCTCCGAGCTCGGCGTACCGAGCTCGCGGGGGTCGATGGGCTGAACGATGAGCGGCCCGAACTCGAGGGACTTGCCCTTGCACCAGCACGCGCGCCTGCGCTCGAGCCATCCGAGCCAGGTCTCGACCGCGCGGGCGCCGACGATGAAGGCGGCGCCGATCGCCGCGACGGGGATCGCGACGGTCAGCGCCGCTGCCAGGTCACTCACCGCCACGACCAACCAGCTCGGCGACCTCGCCCCAGCGATCCGAGACCGCTGTCAGGAGCGCGCGCTCACGCTCCATCACCGCGGTGTCGCGCTCCCACTGACCGGCGTCTCTCCAGAGCGCGATCTCTTCCTCGATCAGCCGCGCGAGCGTGGCCGGATCAAGGGCGTCGAGCTCCCAGGAGGATCGCCCGTGCTCACGGATGTAGCCGGTGGCGCGCGAGTCGGTGAGCTTGGCGGGGTTGGGCGGTGGGTTGTACTGCTCGACCTGGTCCATGTTGAGGGCGATGCGCACCACCGTGGTGCTCGCGCCGAACAGGGCCAGGCGCTCGTCGATATCGCGCGTCATGTCCACGCCGGACGGATCGTGGTCGCCCAGGTGGATGATGACGGTGTCCTGGCCGGCCTTCTCGTAGCGCATGAGCCGCTGGGCAGCGCCCCAAAGCTCGGACTGCGAGGTGTAGCCGCGGCAGGAGAAGTAGTCGACGTCGTACCGCTGGCACACCCCAGCGATCACGCCCACCAAGGCGTCCTTCTCGATCCACACCTCGACACGGTGTTCCTGGTTGGCCCAACGCTCGGTGCGGTACTGATGAGCGACGGCGTCCACGATCGACTCGGGGCTGTCCCAGTGCGGCAGGGAACGAAGATTGCGGGTGCGGTCGACGATGTTGTTCCAGTCGATCAGTCCGGCCAGCCGCGCATCGTTGATGATCGAGCCGAGCCGCTTGTAGGACTGCAAGGTGTTGGGCAGCAAGTCGCGGGCGACGAACTGGTAGTAGACCTGCCGAAGGGTGAGGTCGTAGCCCTGGCGGGCGTACTCGGCACAGATCGCGTTGGCCTGTTCGATGATCGCCGCGTGTGCCGGGCGAAAGTCCTTCGGTACGTAGCAGATACGCGGCATCAGGCGTCTTCCTCGTTGTGCTTGGCGTGGTCAAGGACCCAGCGCGCGGCGGCCGCACGGCTGGTCAGGTGGTCGTCGCGCTGGCCAACCGTCGTGCCGTACTTGGTGGCGGTGAGGTCGGTGACGGCCCACCACCGGCTCTTGACCTGGCGGCCGTGTCGGCGGGGCTGGCCGATCACACCGAGGACGTCGCCCAGGACGCGCGGCCGCTGGGACGTGGCGGTGACCACCAGGTATTCGGGGCCTTCCTCGTCAGCCCAGTCGGGCAGGAGCGGCGGGCCCGCGTGGAGCCAGGCGTCGCCGACCTTGATGGGGGCGGTGCCGTACCCGATGCGCTCGACGGGCCCGCTTCTGGTGCCGTAGCCCGAGCGGGGGTAGCCGTCGTCGTCCTTGTCGGGCGCCAGCGTCACCTGCCACTCGTGGTAGACCCCGCAGCCCTTCGGCTGGGGGCACACGATGCGGATCTTGAGCTCGCGGGTGCCGCCAACGTGGTCGAGGTTCTGGTCGAGGACCTCCCAGCCGGGCCGAGCGCAGCCCTCCGCGTGCGGGTACGGCCGCCAGCCGAGGTAGTCGGGGGCGATCATCGGCCACCGCCCTCGATGCGGGCGCGCTCGACCAGCGAGGCGAGCGTGACGAGCTGGTCGGGCCCGAGCGTCTCGGCGGCCCAGCCGACGATCTGCTGGTCGTACTCCCCCAGCGGCAGGCCGCGCAGGGCGTCGTGCCAGAGCTCGCGGGCGGCCTCGCGCTCCCCCAGCGTGTGCTCGGGGATGGCGGGCGCCGACTGCAGCGGCCCCAGCGGGACCAGGTGCGCGTGCGCGGGGGTCAGGTTGGTCATGTTCATCGGCCGACCGCCGCGTTCCCCGCGTCGACCAGGGCGGCGATGACGTCGTCGGCGGTGCGGTAGCTGTAGTCGTTCCAGCCGTCGCCGAGCACCAGCTCGACGTCGATGGCGTGCGCGTCCTTCTTGGAGGTGAGGTTCCGCAGGAAGGCGAACGTGCGCGCGGCGCGGTCGGCGAGCACGTAGCGAGCGACCTGGTGTTCGGTGAGCCTGCTGGACTCCTCACCCCACACGTAGGGCGGGAGGCCGGCGGCCGCGGCGATGGCGCCGAGCACATCCATTCGGCACTCGCTCTCGGGCATGGTGCCGACCTGGGACCAGTCGATGTGCTCCTGTTGGACCCAGCCGTTGCGGGCCAGGATGCCGGCGGCGCCCAGGAGCACCTGGGACTCGTTGCGGGCCGGCGACGTCACGAGCCGGTTGGGCTGGACGCCCGTCTTGATGTCGCTGTTGACGTCGAAGCGGACGTCGACGACGACGGCCAGGCCGTAATCCTGGCGGTGGCCGGCGACGGTGCCGACCTGGTTGGCGAGGGTGTACCGGGTGCGGCTCCCGACCGGCCAGTGACGGCGGGCCTGGTCGAGGCGCTCGACCGGTGAAAGGGTCTGGGTGATCAAAGGTCCTCCTTGTAGGGTGAGGGTCGGTCGGTCCTCCGACCCCGCCCGGTCTGGCTCCAACAGGCCGGGCATCTTCGTTCTCAGGCGTTGGCGGGCATCCGCTCGGCGGCCAGGCGCGCGGCGCGGGCCTCCTGGCGCTGGCGGCGGATCTTCTCGGTGAGGTCCTCGAGGGACAGGCCGCCGGGCACGTACGCCTCAGCGGCGGCTTCCTCCGGGGTCAGGGCGTCGCGGCGGGCGCGGGCGTCAGCGAAGATCTGCGCCGCTTCCCCCAGCAACGTGTCGAAGGTGGGGGCGCTCATCGGGTGGGCTCCGCCGCGTTGCTCGAGACGACGACCTCGAAGAGGTCCTCGAACCGGGCTCCCTGGAAGTGCCAGAGGAGTGCGGCGATGAACTTCTGGCTCGGCTCGACGTCCCCCGACTTGATGCGGGTGATCGTCGTGCGGGCCACCTGAAGCTTCTGCGCGCACGCCTCATCGGTCGTGTAGCCGTGAGCGCGCTTGATGCGGTCCCACTGGCTGGTGCGCAGGCGGACCATAGGCCGCCTCGCGGGGGGTGCGGTTGTTGTACGCATGCATGCACCGTAACTCGTCCTGCGCATGCGTGCAACACATCATGCGCATGCGTACACCTGCGATGGATCGACATGCGTCGCAGGTAGGGCATATCGAACCGGGACTCATGACGCATGCATGCACGCTCTTACCTCGCGGATACGGCCCTCTTGTTGCACCGGATCAGGCATGGAAGCGCGTGCTATGTTGCATGCGTGCACTCCACTACTTGGGACCGTGAGAAGTTCGGCGAGATCCTGAAGAAGATCGGCGAACGTGCACAGCTGTCACCTGCGGAGATCGCCGAGCTGGCAGGACGCAGCCGCTCGCAGGTGAACCGATGGACCAGGAGCGAGAACCAGCCGGGATACGACGCCCTACGCAGGTTCGCGGATAATCTCGCTCGCGACTTCCCCGATCTCGCGCCCCTGGGAGCGGAACTCCTCGAGGCCGCCGGCTACGGGCCAACCTCAGCGGACGTCGGCGGGGTCGAGGCGCCAAGCGATGCCTTCGACGACGATCAGCACCTGGCCGATCTTCAATCGCAATTGGAGGCGGTGCTCTCCAGCATGTCCAAGCGTGATCGGCGACGCTGGGAGCGCGAGATGCGGCGGGAGGAGATCGAGCGCCTTGAGCGGTGGCGGCGCCTTATGGGTGGTGATTCCCCCAAGTCCGACTAGTCCGGATATATACTCCCGGTGATCGCTACACTACGCACAGTCGTAGGCACGCAGCGAAGTTGTTTGGTAAAAGCTTCAACCCTCCGCAAACAAGTGGCTCTCAGGGCGCGTCTGTAACCGCAAATTACCTGCGCACCAAAAGGGGGCTTCATCATGAGCCTTGGCCGTGCCGTACTGGTCGGTTGGGGGGTGTGGCTGATCATCCATATCGCGACCCAGATCACGCGGCTGATTCCCTCAGCGGCTGGCGCTGGCTGGGTGGACATGGCGATCAGCGGACTCCTCATCCTGGCCGTCTGCCTCTCGATCCGCGCCCATGAGCACCGACATACCGACCGCTGCCTGCGATGGTCTCAGGCCACCTGGCTACAGGGGCGGATCACGGAGCGTCTGGTGATGCGCGAGCGAAGACAGTAACCCGACTCGAACCTCAACTCGACGGCGGGATTGTTGTCCCTACCAGCAATCCGGCTCGTCTCGCCAGAACTCCCCTACCCTCTAGGACTCGTCATGGCGCGACGACCAGCACTTCACCCCCTTCCTGACCCCGATGAGCTCATCCCTTGCATCGGGTACATCCGCGTGAGCATGGCACGCGAGGAGATGATCTCTCCCGACATCCAACGCTCCGCGATCACCGACTGGGCCCGCCGCACAGGCCGGCGCATCGTGCGATGGATCGAAGATCTCGACGAGACCGGCCGGAACTTCAAGCGCCGCATCATCGAGGGCATCACGGCCATCGAGGCCGGCGAGGCCCGCGAGATCGTCGCCTACCGGTACGACCGCTGGGGCCGTAACGCCGTTGGCTCCCTCGCCAACGTGCACCGGGTCGAGGCGGTCGGCGGTCAGGTCCAGAGCGCCACCGAGCCGTACGACGCCGAGACCGCCGTAGGGAAGTACAGCCGCACCAACGCGTTCGCCATCGCCGAGATGCAGAGCGACATCATCGGCGAGAACTGGTCCGCGGCGATCAACAACCGCATCGAGCGCGGCATGACCGGCACCGGCACACCCCGCTGGGGATACATCCGGAAAGGACGCATCCCAGATCTAGACCGACCTGGGCGATACCGCCGTGATCCCGACGACCCTCTCGGCGAGCGGTACGAGCCCGATCCCGAGCTCTCGGGGGCCTACGTCTCCCTCTACGAGCGATACGTCGCCGGCGAGGGAAGCCACCAGCTGGTGAGGTGGTTGAACGTCAACGGTTTCCGAACGGTCCGGGGCGGCCAGTGGCACATGACCACCGTCCTGCAGCTCCTGGACTCGGGGTTCGCGGCCGGCCTGCTGCGCGTGCACGACCGGCGGTGCAAGTGCGGCCAGCCGATGCGGTGCACGAAGGTGGTCTACGTCGAGGGCGCCCACAAGGCGATCATCGGCATGGGCCTCTGGGAGGAGTACCTTCGGGTCCGCGAGCGCACCAGGGACATGGGCCCGCGCACCAAGCAGGCCCTCTACCCGCTGGCGAGCCTGATCAAGTGCGGGCACTGCGGATTCGCGCTCAGCGCCGCCAACGCCATGGGCGTGCGGGGGTTCGGCTACCGGTGCACGATCTTCCGTCAGCGGCCGGACGTCTGCGAAGGGGTGTGGTGCAAGCGCGTCGACGCGGAGGAGGCGGTGCTCGCCAAACTGCGCGAGAAGGTCTCCGACCTCGACGCCCGCGCGAGCCTGACCACGGCGCGGGAGGCGATGCGCGCCGCGGCCTACGCCGACCGCGAGCGGCTCACGCGGGAGCTGGTGCGCGTCGACCAGTCCCTGAGGAAGCTCGCGCGTCAGCAGTTGATGGATGAGGGCATGCCGGAGGCCATCTACGCCGAGCTGCGCGATGAGCTCCTGACCAGCCGCCGTGACCTGGAGAAGGAGCTCGACAGGACGAAGGAGGAGGAGCGCCAGGCCGACGTCGACCACGAGCCCGTCATCCGCGGCCTACTGGAGGAGTGGGACACCCTGCCAGTCCAGCAGCGCCGTGCGATGCTCGCTAGGCTGATTCGATACGTGAAGGTGTATAGGACGGGCCCACGGCGGCCGCCGCGCTTCGAGGTTCGCGGCACCTGGGAGCCGGAAATCGCATGACGCATAGTGCGTTTGTGCAGGTCAGAGGGGATTGTGTTTTGGCAGACTCGTCATTCGACATCGTCAGCAAGATCGACCGCCAGGAGGTCGACAACGCGCTGAACCAGACCGCCAAGGAGCTCGGGCACCGCTTCGACTTCAAGGGCACGGGGGCGAGCATCAGCTGGTCCGGTGAGAGCATCGAGATCAAGGCCAACAGCGAGGAGCGGGCCAACGCCGCGCTGGACGTCTTCAAGGAGAAGATCGTCAAGCGGGGTCTGTCCCTGAAGATGCTCGACTCGGGCGAGCCGAGGTTGTCCGGCAAGGAGTACCGCCTCGCGGTGCCTCTCAAGGAGGGCATCGACCAGGACAACGCCAAGAAGATCTCCAAGATCATCCGCGATGAGGGGCCCAAGGGCGTCAAGGCGCAGATCCAGGGGGACGAGCTCCGGGTCAGCTCCAAGAAGAAGGACGACCTTCAGGAGATCATCTCGCTGCTCAAGGGCAAGGATCTGGATCTCGCGCTGCAGTTCACGAACTACCGCTGAGCGCATCCGAGCCCACACCAGGGCCGCCCCGCCTGGAGGGCATGTCCAGGGCACATGGCCGGCAGCTCCGACCTGCGGAGCGTCGGCCTTTCGTGTGCCCTGGTCAGGCCCGAAGCCGCCCCGACGATCACGTACCTTCCGCACTGAGGGTCTGCGCCACCGACCGTCTGGCCGCGAGCCGTGACGGCACCGCCGTGAGGGCCGCCGTGGCGGCGAGCGTCGCGAGTGCGACCCCCGCCAGCCACACCGGCGGCACGCTCCACGTCCCCAGGGAGAACAGCGAGTACAGGCCGAGCCCCAGCAGCACGCCCGCCACCACCCCCGGCAGCGTGGGCAGCAGCTGCGCCGCCGACAGCCCGCCGGAGATCTGTCCCGGGGTGGCGCCGAGGGTGCGGGCGATGGCCATGCTGGCTCTGGCCTCCATGGCCGTGGTCCAGGTGAACGTGATGGTGTTCACGACGGCGAGGACGATCAGCAGCACGGTCACCGCCAGCAACAGCCGCCTGTCGTACTCCCCGCGCAGGTTGGGCAGCGCCGAGGAGCCGTTGAGGCCGTAGCCCCGCTCGGGCTGGGCGTGGAGGATGAGCAGGGCGACAATCGCGATCATGGTGGCCGCGGTGGTGCATGCCTGGAGTACGGCGCGGCCGGGCCGGCGGGCGGTGAGGCGGAGGCCGAGCAGGAGCGGTGTGGGCAGCAGGGCCGACAGGGCGGTGAGCCACGGGCGGTGCCGGGGCTGTGACGCTGAGGCCGACAGGGCCGTGGCGGTCGCCGTACGCATGGCCCGGAGGGTCGGCCGCAGGGTCGACAGGAGCGCGACCGCCACCGCGAGGATGGTCGCCGCGATCACGACCCCGCCGGTCAGCGCTGCGGCGTCGCCGATGCGGCTGGCGGTCGGGCCCGCGATGGCGGGGGCGGCCAGGCGGGCGATGGTCAGGCCCAGCGCGTCGCCGGCCAGCGCGAGCGCCAGGTACTCAGCGAGCAGCACGGCGGCGATCAGTCCTGGGGTGGCGCCGATGGCCTTGAGGAGTCCGGCGCGGCGCGTCTGCTCGGCGGCGCGGCCTGCCGCGAGCGCGGCCACGCCGGTGACGGCCAGGAGGGCGAGCAGCCAGCTGCCGACGACGAGGATCGGCTGGCTGTTCTTGAGGATGACCGTGTCCTGCTTGGCGGTGAACTGCCAGGAATGAAAGTCGATCATGACGCTCGCGCTGCGATGGCTGTCGCGGAAGGAGCCGGCGGTGGCGGGGTCGCGCAGCTTGAGGTCGAGGGCGGTGGTCACCGGCAGGTCCTGGGACGTTGCCAGGGTGCGCGCGTCCGATCGGGTCATCCAGGCCAGGCCGCTGTAGTCGGTCGGCCCGCCGCCGGGGCCGATCTGGGCGGCCCAGGGGTAGATGGAGGTGGCCGCGGTGACGGCGATGCCGACGACGGGGTACGGCCGGCCGGCGATGGTCACATGGTCGCCCACGGCGACGCCCAGGGCGGTCGCGAATCCCTGCTCCAGTACGGCGCCGCCGGGCCGTACCCAGCGGCCTGAGGTCACCAGGGGGCGGTTGACCGCGCCCGGCTTCTCGGCGAAGCCGTGCACGACGACGGGGGACGACATGGCGCCGCGGGCCGTGAGGTCGGCGTAGACGATGCGGTAGGGGCCGTGGTGGGCGACCACCTCGGGGGTTCGCGCGAGCGCCTTCAGGGCCGGGGCGACGTCGGGGCCCGTGTCACCCGAGAGCGCCACGACGTCAGGTCCTGCGGTGGCGGCGCGGGTCTGCTCGTACAGGGAGCCGCTCGCGTCGCGCAGGGACAGGCCCAGAGCCATCGTGGCGGTGGCCACGGTCACCGCGAGCAGGAGCATCACGGCCTGGGCGCGATGCCGTCGCAGGTCGGCGACGACCAAGCGGGCGATGAGGACGACAGAGCCCACCACGTTCACCACGCACGCTCGCACGCGTCCAGCCAGCGCAGGTCAGCTTCCAACCGCAGGGTGACCCCTTCGAGCAGCAGCCCGGCGCTCGATCCCGCCGGCTCGGCCAGCGCCGCCTGCTGCGCCTCGCGCAGGCGGCGCAGCAGCTCGCGGCGCTGTGCCGCGATCAGGGCCAGCGGGTCGGCCAGCCTCGCCGCAGCCGCGGCGGCGAGCTTGAGGTGGAACTCCGCCAGGTCGGGCTTGGGCCAGCCGACCTCGGCCAGCCAGGCGGTGACCCGCTCCTGCCCGGCGGGCGTCAGCGCGTAGACCTTGCGCTCTGGACGCTCGGGCAGGCCGTCCTCGCGTTCGCAGACGACGAGGCCGGCGCGCTCCAGGCGGGTGAGGGTGACGTAGATCTGGCCCCGGTTCATCGACTCACCGAGCGGTCCGAGGCTGTGCCGGAGGCGCGCGTGCAGGTGGTAGCCGTGCGACGGTTCCTTGGCGAGCATCGCCAGCACTGCGTCCTGCACTCCGGCCCCCTAACGGTTGGCTAATAGATAGCGGTTAGCCATGAGGGTGTCAAAACGCGGATAAAGTCGACCCATGATCCCCTGGCGTCGCCACACCGCTCGTGCCCTGCCCGTCAACCACGAGGGCAGAGTGCTGCTCCTCCAGGGCTTCGAGCCCAAATCCCCCGACACCCTGCGCTGGTTCACGATCGGCGGGGCGCTGGAGGGCGAGGAGTCGATGGCGGAAGCGGCCTCCAGGGAGCTCCTGGAGGAGACCGGCATCAAGGCCGCCCCGGAGGAGTTCAGCGAGCCGTACGGCACGAGCACGATCCGCTTCGCGTGGGGCGACTACGACATCACCCAGGACCAGACCTTCCTGTCCGTGTACGTCGGCGACGCCGGGGTCACCTTCGATCACATGGAGGCGATCGAGCAGCAGACCACGACCACGTTCCGCTGGTGGAGCGCGGACGAGATCAGGGCGTGCCAGGAGGTCTACCACCCCGACGACCTGGCCGAGCTGATCGACGAGGCGGTCAGGCGTTCTGCTCGGTGAGGTTGGCGCCGCTCGACGGGTCGAACAGGTGCACGTCGTCGGGCGAGAACCAGATCGTCAGCTCCCGGCCTTCGCGTGGGTCGCACGCGGGGTCGAGGCGCGCCACGATCTGGGGCTGGCCGTCGGCGTCGAAGGCGGCGGTGTCGGCGAGGTGGTCCGAGGTGATCGCGCCGACCGACAGCGAGAAGTAGGCCAGCTTCTCGGCCCCCAGTGACTCGACGATGTCGACGGTGTCGGTGAACGAGGCGCCGCCGGGCACTTCCTCGGTCTGGAAGGCCTCGGGCCTGATGCCGACGATGACCTCCGGCGGCACGTCGTGGTCGGCGAGCGCGCGGCGCAGGCGCGTGCCGTACGGAATGTCGCCCGCGTCGGTGCGCAGCGCCTCGGGGGTCACGGTCGCGGGCAGGAAGTTCATGGCCGGGGAGCCGATGAAGCCGGCGACGAACAGGTTGCGCGGGTGGTCATAGAGCTCTTGCGGAGGGCCGATCTGCTGGACGAGCCCGGAGCGCATGAGCACGATGCGGTCGCCGAGCGTCATGGCCTCGGTCTGGTCGTGGGTGACGTAGATGGTCGTCGTGCCGAGGTTCTTCTGCAGGCGCGAGATGGTGGTGCGCATCTGCACGCGTAGCTTGGCGTCGAGGTTCGACAGCGGCTCGTCCATGAGGAAGGCCTTGGGGCTGCGCACGATCGCGCGTCCCATGGCGACGCGCTGGCGCTGGCCGCCGGAGAGGTTGGCGGGCTTGCGGTCCAGGTAGGGCGTCAGGTCGAGCATGGACGCGGCTTCCTGGACCCGCTTGGTGATGTCGGCGGCGGGGACCTTGGCCAGTTTGAGCGGGAAGGCGATGTTCTCGCCGACCGTCATGTGCGGGTAGAGCGCGTACGACTGGAAGACCATGGCGATGTCGCGGTCGCGTGGCGCCTTGTCGTTGACCCGCTCGCCGTCGATGAGCAGGTCGCCGGAGGAGATGTCCTCCAGCCCGGCGATCATGTTGAGTGTCGTCGACTTCCCGCAGCCCGAGGGCCCGACCAGGATGATGAACTCGTGGTCGGCGATGTCGAGGTCGAAGTGGTCGACCGCGAGGGTGCCGTCGGCGTACCGCTTGGTCACCCCGTTCAGCACGATCTCAGCCACGCGTCATCCCTTCACGGCTCCAGAGGTCAGCCCGGCGACGATCCGGCGCTGGAAGAACAGAACGAAGATCACGATGGGGATGGTGATCACGACGGCGGCGGCGGCGATCGAGCCGGTGGGGTCCTCGAACTGGGAGCTGCCGGTGAAGAAGGAGATGGTCGCCGGGGCGGTGCGCGCGGCGTTCGACGAGGTCAGCGAGATGGCGAACAGGAAGTCGTTCCAGCACATGATGAACGTCAGGATCGCCGTGGTGACCATGCCGGGCGCGGCCAGCGGCACGATCACGTGCCAGAAGGCCTGGTACGGCGTGGCGCCGTCCATCTTCGCGGCCTTCTCCAGCTCCCAGGGGATCTCCTTGAAGAACGCGGCCAGCGTGTAGATCGTCAGCGGCAGCGCGAACGTGATGTACGGCAGGATCAGGCCGAGCCAGGTGTTGAACAATCCCAGGGAGCGCTCGATCTGGAAGAGCGGCGTCACCAGCGAGATCTGCGGGAACATCGCGATCAGCAGCGAGAAGCCGACCAGCAGCTTCTTGCCGGGGAAGGCGAGCCTGGCGATGGCGTAGGCGGCCATGGTGCCGAAGACGATGGCGATGAAGGTCGAGATGAGCCCGATGCCGATCGAGTTGACCAGGCCGCGGGTGAAGTCGTCGTTCTGGAAGATGCCGGTGTAGTTGTCGAACGTCCACTTCGTCGGGATGAACGAGCCGTCGGTGATCGTCGACGGGTCCTTGAAGGACAGCGAGACGATCCACAACACCGGGATCAGCGCGTAGATCACGATCGCGATGTCGACGAGACCCCACTTGAGCTTCATCGGCGCTCGCTTCCCGGCGCCGACGCCCCGAAGATCTTGATGAAGACGAACGCGATGATCGCCACGGTGATCAGGATCAGCACCGACATGGTCGAGCCGATGCCGAGGTTCAGCCCGCCGATCAGGTTGTGATACGCGATGATCGACACCGAGCTGGTGTTCTGGGCGCCGTTCGTCAGCACGTAGATGTTGTCGAAGATCCGGAACGCGTCGAGGGTCCTGAACAGCAGCGCGACCAGGATCGCGGGCTTCATCAGCGGCAGCGTGACCTTCGTGAAGCGCTGCCAGCCGGTGGCGCCGTCCATCGAGGCGGCGCGCAGCAGTTCCTCGGGCACGACGGCGAGACCGGCCATGAGCAGCAGCGCCATGAAGGGCGTGGTCTTCCAGATCTCGGCCACGATGATGATCCCGATGGCCGGCCACTGCTCGGTCAGCGGCGCCGTACCGTCGGGCAGCAGGTTGGCCAGCCAGCCGGTGCCCGGCGTCCACGCGTACTTCCAGCCGTAGGCGGCGGCCACCGTCACGATGCCGTACGGGATGAGCACCACGGTCCTGACGAGCCCGCGGCCGACGAGCGTGCGATACATCGCGATCGCCAGCAGCATGCCCAGGACCAGCTCGAACGCCACGCTCACCACGGTGATGAGCAGTGTTACCCAGAACGCGTTCCACCAGTACGGGCTGGACAGGACGGTGCCATAGTTCTCGAAGCCGATCCACGCCTGCTGCTCAGGAAAGCGCAGGTCGGCGCGTTGCAGCGACAACAAGAAGGAGTAGACGATGGGCCATCCGGTGACCGCCACCATGATCACGGCGGCGGGTGCGGCCAGCCAGAGCCCGAGCTTGCGTTCGGCGCGTGCGCCTTCGGTGCGGGCGCTCACGGCAGCACCCCCTTGCTCTGCAGCGCGTCCGAGATCTGCTGGCGCAGCTGCACCAGGGTCGAGGCCGGCTGGATCGCCGCCGGCGGCGAGAGGATCGCGGAGATCATGGTGGAGACGTTCTGGTAGGTCGGCGTCTTCGGCCTGGGCGCCGCCGTCTTCAGCGCGTCGAGGATGGCCTGCCGCATCGGGTAAGGCTCGGCCATGGCCGGGTCGGCGTAGACCGCCTCCAGCGTCGGCGGCAGCCCGTCCTTGATCGCGGCGGTCTTCTGGCTCTCCGCGTCACGCAGGCAGAGCGCGGCGTCGTAGGCCAGCTCCGGGTGCTCGGAGTAGCGGCTGACGGCGAAGTTCGCCCCGCCCAGCGGCGACCTGCCGGGCCCGGTCACGCCCGGATACGGCGCCCATTTGAAGTTCGGCAGCATGTCGGGCTTGTTCGAGGCCATCGACGCGTAGACGTAGGGCCAGTTGACCTGGAAGGCCGCCCGTCCGGCCTCGACCGCCAGCCGGGCCTCGTCCTCGTGGGTGTTCGACAACGACGGGTCGGCGGCTTTGGAGGTCGCGTAGGCCCGCATGACCTTCAGCGCCTCCAGCGCCGGAGGCCCGAGCGCCACCTTGGTGCCGCCCTCCTGCAGGATCTGCCCGCCCGCCGACATCACCATGCTGTTGAACCAGACGACCAGTCCCTCGTACTGCGCGCCGGTCACCTCGCCGTAGTGCGGCTTGCCCGCCTTGGCCAGCCTGGCCGCCTCCGCCATGATTCCCTGCCAGGTGGCCGGCGGGTTCGGCACGAGGTCGGAGCGATACCAGAGCAGCTGCACGTTCGTGGTGTACGGCGCGGCGTAGAGCTTGCCCTGCCAGAGGGCGGTGTCGAGAGGCATCTTCAGCGTGCCCTCGATCGCCTTCTTGGCGTTCTCGCCCGTCCACTCCCGGATCCAGCCCGCCTCGGCGAGCTCCGCGGTCCAGGTGACGTCCAGCGCGAGAACGTCCAGGCCGGGGTCGGCGGCGGCCAGGCGGCGCACGAGCTGCTCGCGCTGGCCGTCGGCGTCGCGCGGCAGGATGTTGACGACGATCTTGTAGCGGCCGTCGGCCAGTTTGGTGCAGCGCTCGGCGATGGCCTTGATGTTCTGCTGGGGCGAGTTGTAAAAGTTGATCTCCGGGATCCCGCTGTCGCCACCCGAGGAACACGCCGCCGGCAACAGCGCCGCGGCGACCAGGACCCCCTTCAGGCAGCGAGACATGCCTGGTCAACTACCCGCGAGCAGGTAAACGATCACCCAGGGCGCAGTACACGGGTGGCACCGGCGATGAGGGCTGTCACCAGAACCCACCCCATGATGATCAAGCCGTAGGCAAATCCCTGGGTCCACCCCGCCGGATCGAACATGTCGCGCTGCCCGAACAGCGACACAGGGAGCAGGAGGTCGAAGGTGTAGGCGAAGGGTTCGAAGATCGGGCTCTCATCCGGTTTGACCGCTCTGGGCGGGTTGGTCCAGAAGATCGCCGTCCCGACGGCCAGCAGGGAGCCGAACCAGATCGTGGCCAGCCAGGGGCGGTAGCCGTAGCCGACCGTCATGTCGAGCAGCGCCCCGAAGAACCGGCCGCCGGGGCCGCTGCGGTGACGGCGCCACGCGCGAGCCTTGGCCAGCTGGGCTCGCCTGGCGAGCACCTCGTTGCCGTCGCGGATGTACCACGCGGCCAGTTGCTCGTACGGCTGCGGGCGAAAGCCCTCGGGGTCGCGGCCGACCCACCCGATGCGCCCGCGCATGTTGCCGCCGCGCAGGCGCTCGTAGGTGAGGCCGTTGAGCCGGATCTTCGACGACCAGACGCGATGGTCGTCGAAGAAGGTGCCGACTCTGGAGTGGCCCAGGGTGATCACCCCGTCGATGGGTTCCTCTGGGCCGAGCCAGAGTTCCCTGGCCTCGATGCCTCCGAGGTGCAGGGCGTACTCCGTATCCGGACTTGTCACCTTTCCGGCCATCATCAGCGTGCCGTTGAACCGGGACCCGCGCAGCCGTACACATCCGTGGGCGGTGAACCCCACGCCGAAGCGCATGATGTCCTCGACGATCATGTTGTCGCCGGTGAAGGCGTCCTTGCCGGGGTTGACCAGCGTCGTTCCGTCGAGCTCGATGCCGTTGTTCGCACGGGCCCCGACCAGGCTCGTCGCGCCGGTGAAGTGGGCGTTGCGCATGAGCAGGCCGGAGTCGACGACCATCGAGTGGGCGTACAACGCCCAGGTGCCGTCGCCGTCGATCCGGGTGCCGGCCAGCCAGAGGCCGCTCTCGAAGGTGGCGCGCGCCATCCGCACGGCCCCCGTGACGTGCGAGCCCGACAGGCTCAAGTGCCCTGAGACGCGCAGGCCGCTGGCCATCACGCCGGGTAAGTGGCAGTCGACCAGCCGGATCGTGCGTGAGGTGCAGCCGCTCATCTGCACGACCTCGTCCAGGTGGCAGCCCTTGAGCTCGACCTCGTGCTTCACCTCGCCGCCCCGAAGGTCGAGCACGCCGACGACCCGTGCGCCGCGCAGCCGCAGCGCGGGCACCCTGCCGGGGTCCGCCTCCACCGCGCCCAGGAGCAGGGCGGCGACGACCTCGGCGCGCACGGTGCGCTCCGGACCCCACAGATGCCCGTCGTCCGGTGCGCTGGTCCCCGCCCCGTCCATCCGCGGGAGGATCGGCCCCAACTGCACCGTCCCGCCCGAGGGGAACGCGCGCCACAACTGCCGTTCCGCTTTCGTCAGCCGCCTCATGATCCGATTGTCCGCCCCCGGCCATTCCTTGACGCAACCAAATACGACGATCATGCATCTATCCAGTGGAACGAAAGGGAAAAAGCAATGATCAAATCACGCGGGTTCGCCGCGCTCGCCCTCGCGGCAGCGGCCAGTTCGATGCTGATCGCCGGGCCCGCGGAGGCTACGGCGACCAACGAGGCACGGTACGCCTGGCTCAAGAGCTGCGCTGTCAAGGACTCCGTCGTGCCGTGCGGGGCGTGGAACCTCACCCTGCGCAACGGCAAGGACCTGGCGCTCAAGGACGCGGTGGTCTTTCCCAAGACCGCCGACGGCAAGGTCGACAAGCAGGCCAGCGCCCCGATCGCCGTCAGCGGCAACGGCGCGCGTGCCGCCTATTTCCGCAAGAGCGACGGCAAGCTCGTCGTGCGCGACCTGGCCGCGGGCACGGTCACGCCGCTGCCCGGCTCGGCCGCCAAGCTGCCCAGAGGCCTGGGCATGCTCGACATCGACCTGGCCTTCTCCGCCAACGGCACCAAACTGTTCATCGACTACTTCGACGAGGCCGGCACGGCCAAGTCGGTCGTCGTCGACCTCGGCTCCGGCGGCCTGACCCGCATCAACGGCGCCGAGATGATGCAGAGCTTCAGCCCCGACGGCTCCTACGTGCTGACCTCCCGGATCACCTCCGACAACACCACCGAGTTCGCGGTCTACGACGCCGCGGGCAACGAGGTGCAGAGCCAGGTCGTGCCCCAGGTCGTCAGCAACAACGCGCCCATCGCGCTGAACGACGACGGCACGACCGTGGCCGTGGTGATCACCGGGCCCGAGACGACCAGCAAGGCCCGGCTCCGCACCTACGACCTGGCCTCCGACACGGTCTCCGACGCCGTCAAGCTGAGCTACCCGCCCGAGCAGGAGGCGCCCACCCGCATCACCTGGGAGTCGGGCGACGGGCTGACCCTGTGGACCTTCCGCAGCGACGCCGAGGGCAACCCGGTCTCCGCGGTGAAGCGGCGGGTCAACCCCGACACCGGCGCGGCGAAGAAGGCCGACTCGTTCAAGATCAAGCAGGGTCTGTGGACCTGGTGGCTTCCCGGCGACTGAACCGGTCGGTCGCCTGGGCGAGCAGCTCGATCATCGCCAGGCCGCCGTGACCCTCGTCGACCACGTGCAGCTCGCTGCCCGGCCAGTTCTTGTGGAGCTGCCAGGCGGTCTCCAGGGGGCCGCTGACGTCGTACTTGCCATGGATGAGGACCGCGGGGATGCCGTGGAGCCTGCCCACGTTCTCCACTAGGTCCTCCTTCAGGAAGCAGTCGTTGCCCCAGTAGTGCGTCACCAGGGCGACCATCGGCATCATGAAGGCGGGATCCTGGTGGCGGGGGCTGGGCTTGAAGTGGGGGTCCAGGCTGATGTGGGTGTCTTCCCAGTCCATCCAGTCGCGGGCGGCCTGCTCCCTCTTTTCCGGATTTTTCAGCATTTTGGCGTAGGCCGCGGCCAGGTTTCCGTCGCGGTCCTCCTCCGGTACGGCGTCGCGGAACCGCTCCCACGCCTCGGGGAAGAGCCTGCCGACGTCCCGGGTGATCCACTCGAGCTCCCGGGGACGTCCTGCCGTCACCGCGAACAGGATGATCTCGCTGACGCGCTCGGGGTGGCGCTGGCCGTACGCCAGACTCAGGGTGGAACCCCAGCTCGCGCCGACCAGTTGCCACCGGTCGATGCCGAGGCGCTCCCTGAGAAGTTCCATGTCGGCGATCAGGTGGTCGGTGGTGTTGACCGACAGGTCGGTGTCGATGTCGGCGGCGCTCGGCGTGCTCTTGCCGCAGCCCCGCTGGTGGAAGACGACGATGCGGTACTTCTCCGGGTCGTGGTGCCGCCGCCAGTTGGGCGATGCTGCCCCACCGGGGCCGCCGTGGACGATCAGCGCCGGCTTGCCGTCCGGATTGCCGCTGACCTCCCAGTAGATCTGGTTTCCGTCTCCTACATCCAGCATGCCCTGGTCGTGGGCTTCGATCGGCGGATACATAAGCGCTAATATATCTCCTATGTCACCCAGTCAGGGCACCCTGATGCGCACCCTCTACGAGCTGACCGACGGCGCCATCGCCCAGCTCTACGTCGACGTGGGCATGCCTGAATACCGGCCGCGCTACTCCCCGGTCGTCAGAGCCCTGGTCGCCGGCGGGCCGATGACCATCCGCGACCTGGCCGAGGCCGTCGGCGTCACCCACTCGGCCGCCTCGCAGACCGTCTCCCAGATGCGGCGCGCCGGGCTGGTCACGCTGGAGACCGGGCCATCCGACGGGCGCCAGCGCATCGTCCACCTGACGGACAAGACCCTGCGGGCCATGCCCGTCATCGAGGCCGAGTGGCAGGCGACCGTCAGGGCCGCGGACGAGCTCGACGCCGAGCTGCCGGTACCGCTCGCCGAGGTGCTGCTCGCGGCGGTGCGGGCGCTCGAGAGCAGACCGTTTCGCGATCGCATCCGCGCTGCGGGGTTCGCCGTGGAGTGATCCGGTTAGTCTGTCGGGCATGCCTTCGGGACTCGCTCTGGCCGCCGCGCTGCTCTTGGGCACCGGCTCGCTGGTGAATCCGGCCGCCGCCGCGCCCGCGATCCAGGCGCGCTACGCCGGGCTGACCACGTGCGCCAAGCCCAAGCGTCACATCTGCGGGCCTTGGCGGTTGTGGCTGAAGGGCGGTGCGACGCTGCCGCTGCGTGACGCCCAGGTGCGCTCGCTCGACGAGCATGGGCGGAAGCTGGCCTTGCGGGCTCCCATCGCCGTCGACGCCCATGGCCGTTTCGCCGCATATTTCAAGACATCGACCCGGCGCCTTGTCGTACGGAACCTCAACACCCGCAAGGTCGTGTCCATCCCCGGTACGGCAGGCGCCACACCGCGAAGCCTCCTCATGCACGAACTCGACCTGGCCGTCTCGCCCCACGGCCGCTATGTCGTGGTCGACCCGATACCCGGCAGCAGCACGACCAGCGTGATCGAGGTGGCCACCGGCAAGACCTGGGCGCTGCCCGACTACGCCAGAGTGAGGGGCTTCAGCCCCGACGGCCGGCTGCTGCAGGTCCAGCTCGACTTCGAGGAGAGCGTCGTCTACCGGCCCGGCGGCACCCTCCCCTCGGGCGGCGCCGCCGTCGTCGGCTGGGTGACCATGCGCGACGGCGGCACACACTTCGCGGGCGTGTCGCGAGAGGGCCGCACGACCTACGTACGCTTCTACGCCGCCGCCACGGCCATGGAGCACCGCCATCCTCTGCGGATGACGCTTCCCCGCGGCCACGAGCCGCGCCGCCTTGACTACACGTCTTCGGGCCGGCTCGTCTTGCTCAGCCTCAAGCAGCCGGGCGAGTATGCCAGCCGCTCGATCGACCCGGCTACTGGGAAGATCAAGGTCGTCGACTCGTTTCGCATCAGCACTCACACGTGGGACGTGCATCTCGCCGGGGAGTGACCCCTTACCGGAGCGGCCACAGGGTGTTGACTGCGGCGCTGAAGATGGGCGCGGTCGTTTAGCCCGCGTGCCTCCCGGGCGCGCCCTCGATTGGCCCGCATGGTCGCCAGGCGCCCCCTCGCTGGCCTGCATACCCGCCAGGCGCCCCTCGCTGGCCTGCGTACCCGCCAGGCGCACCCTCACGGACGCCTATGCCGCTCACACGCACCCTCGCCTGGCTCGCATACCTGCGAGGCGCACCCTCGCCCGGCCCGCCAACCCGCCACGCGCACCCACGCTCGGCCCGCCAACCCGCCACGCACATCCTTGCCCGGGCCGCCCACTTGCCAGGTCATCCCACTCGGCCTCGTTCACCTGCCAGGCGCACCCTCGCCCGGCCCCGTCCACCCGTCAGGCGCACCCTCGTCCGGCCCACCTACCGCCGATATCCCGCCATCCGCTCCAGCCGCGCCACCCGCTCAGCCGTCGACGGGTGGGTCGAGAACAACCGCCCCACCCCCGCTCCCCGGAACGGGTTAGCGATCATCATGTGCGAAGCCGACGTCAACCTGCTGTTCTCGGGCAACGGCAACCGCCGGGCCCCCATCTCGATCTTGCGCAGCGCCGAAGCCAGCCCCAGCGGATCCCCCGTCAACCGGGCCCCCGACTCGTCAGCCTGGAACTCCCGGGACCGCGCGATCGCCATCTGAATCATCGTCGCCGCCACCGGCCCGAGCACCATCATCAGCAGCGCCCCCAAGAACCCGGGCCCCTCATCGTCGTCGGACCCGCCGAAGAACACCGCCAGATAGCTCACCCACGTGATCATCGTGGCCAGCGCCCCCGCGACCGACGAGATCAGAATGTCGCGGTTGTAGACATGCGACAGCTCATGCGCCACCACTCCGCGCAGTTCCCGCTCATCAAGCAACTGCGTCAGCCCGTAAGTCACGCACACCACCGCGGTCCGCGGCCCCCGCCCGGTGGCGAAGGCGTTCGGCTGCGCCGTCGGCGAGACGTACAAGCGCGGCATAGGCTGCCGAGCCTCGGTCGACAGCTCCCGCACGATCCGGTACAGCGTCGGCTGCTCCACCTCCCCCACCGGCCGTGCGCGCAGCGCCGACAGCGCGATCCGATCGGAGAAGAAGTACGCCACCCCGTTGCCCACCAGCGCCAGAACCAGCGCGATCTGCAACCCGGTGCTCCCGCCGAGCCAGCCACCCGCCACAAGGATCAACGCAGACATGGCCCCCAGCAGGACCGCCGTGCGCAGACCGTTGTGGTGCAAGTGTTCCTCCGGTGACATGGCCTCAGGGGCGGCTACCGCCACCCAGGCGGAGTCCTGCCTTCTCCCTCTCCAACGACGACGCCATGGCCGACGTTCCCGGCGCGTACTCGAACGCATACATACCGCAGTACGGAACGCCGTTCTAGCGGAAGGCGCCCAGCGTCACGGCGTCCAACACCAGCTGCGGCGCGACGGAGAACAGCACCGCCACCACCAACGCGAGGCCCGCGGCCACCCACACCGCGACGGTCCCACCGTCACGAGGCAGTCCCCCGGCCACCCTCACCTCGACGGCTCCATCCTCGCCAGGCAGCCTCCCGGATGCCCTCGCTCGTCCTGGCTCCCCCTCGCTGCCGGCTGTACCCCCTCGCCCGGGCTCGCCCTCATTGCCAGCTGTCCCTACTCGCCCGGGCTCGCTCTCACTCTTGGCCGAGCCACGGTCGCCCCCCGGAAGCGTCCCGCCCGGGTCTGCTCCCGCACCGGCCCTCGCCCCACGCCCAGGTACGGCCTCAGCCGCCGGCGTGAACAGCCGAGCCGTCCACACCACGTAGTAATACAGCCCGATGACCGTGTTGACTGCCATCACCAGCGCCAGCCAGCCCAAGCCACCCTGCACGATCTCCCGGAACACCACGATCTTGGCGAACAAGCCGGCCAACCCCGGCGGCAACCCAGCCAAGCAGATCAAACTGAACGCGAGCGTCAACGCCGCCGCCGGACTCCGATACGCCAGCCCGCGGTAGTCGTCGAGCTCGTTCCGCTCGACATGCCGCGACACCATCATGACCACGGCGAAGGCCCCGAGGTTCATAGCCGCATAAATCACCAGATAGGCGATGGCCGCTTGAACGGCTTCGGGCCGCTGTACGGCGAGCGGCGCCAGGATGTACCCCGACTGCGCCACCGACGACCAGGCCAGCAACCTGACCGCTGACCTCTGGCGCATCGCCAGGAGGTTCCCCACGGTCATCGTGAGCGCCGCGATGATCGCCACCATCGGCGCCCACAAGCCCACCTGCCCGCCGAGAGCCACCAGGAGCACCAGCATCAGCCCCGCGAAGCCGGACGCCTTGGAGATCACCGACAACAACGCGGCGACCGGGATCGGAGCACCCTGGTACACATCGGCGGCCCAGGCATGGAACGGCACCGCTGCGATCTTGAACGCGAACCCGGCCACGACCAGCACCACACCGACCGCCACCACCGAGGGCGACACCTCGACACCCGGGACACCGGCCAGCAACCCGGCACCGTCGACCGCGATCGCCTGACTCCCACCGGCCGCGAGTCCTTGACTCCCACTGGCTGCGAGGACCTGGCCTCCGTTGGCTGCGATCGCCTGACTCCCTCCGGCGGCCAACGCCTGGCCCCCACTCACCGCGATCGCCTGCGCCCCGCCACCCAGGACAGCTGATCCGCCCCCGCCGCCCAGCGCGGCTGCTCCACCCCCACCGGCCATGGCCGCCTGGCCTTCACCGCCGCCCAGCGCCACCGCCAGCTGCGTGAGGTAGACCGTGCCGCTCATGCCGTACAGCAACGAGACGCCGAAGAGCATCACCGCAGTCGAGACGATCGAGACGAGGAAGAGCTTGACCGCGGCCTCCGAGGAGCGCCCGTCGTAACGGCGCAGGGCGGTGAGCGCGAAGACCGGCAGGGAGACGAGCTCCAGCGCCACCACCAGCATGATCAGGTCACGCGAGGCGGGAAGGGTCACCGCTCCGACCAGCGTGCACAGCAGCAGGAAGTACCACTCGCCCACCGGGATGCGCCCGCCGGACAGTTCCGTCATCGACAGCAGGACGACCACCACCGCGGCGGCCAGGACCAGGCCGGCGAAGATCAGGGTGAACGGGTCGACCACGAAAGAGCACGGTCTGCCCGCGGGCCCGGAAGCCGCGAGGTCGCCCGGCACGCAGAACGTCGCGAGCGTCTCACCCCGAAGAGCCTGCGCGATCAGGAACGCACCGGCGACGAGCACCCCCGCCAGCGTGATGAGGCCGAGCGCCGTGGTGACCTTGGGGCCTGGCTTCAGGAAGGCGTCGAGGAGCAGCACCAGCCCGGCGACCAGTGCCAGCACCAGTGGGGGCGCGATGGCGAAGTAGTCGATCGATTGGATCATGGTGTCACCCGTGTCCCGTTCGCCGGCCGCCGACCTTCTGCGACGCGGAGGCCGCCTCTTGGCTCCGCTGCTCTCATGACCCCACCCCCAGCAGCGCCTGTACGGCAGGCGTCGTCACCGAGAACAGCAGCTTCGGCCACAGTCCGAACAGGATCGTCAGCACGATCAACGGCGTCCAGGCAACCAGCTCATAAGGCCGCAGATCCGGCATGGCAGGTACGGCAGGCTCGTCAGGTTCAGGAGCCTCCTCGGCCGACTCCCCCTCCAGCCAGTCGTCTGAGTACCCCCATTCCGACCTGTCCTCCTCCCAGGAATGCTCCACCGAGTCGATGGGCCGCTCATCAGGGAACTCCTCGTGCCGCACCGCCGGCGCCACGGGAAGCGGCGTCCCGGCGGGACCCGCGACCACTCCGGAGTAATCCGCCGAACCCGCGACCTCCCCCGAGTAGTCCACCGAACCCGCGACCGCCCCGGAGGGATCCGCCGAAGCCGTCACCTCCCCCGTCCCGACTGCCCCACCGGCCGCCACCGCGACCGGGCCATGCCCCGCTCCTCCTCCGACGAGCGCAGCCTCCGACCGTCGGCCCGGCAGCCCGTGGGTGACTCGGGAGAGCATGACCAGGAAGTACGCAGCCGTCAGCAGCGCCCCGAGCCCTCCGATCACCATGAACGCCACGAACAGCGGCCGGGGCAGCCCGGCGGCCGGTTCGAAGGCGCTGAAGAGGGCAAGCATCTCCCCCCAGAACCCGGCCAGCCCCGGCAACCCCAGTGAAGCGAAGCAGGCGAACGACAGCACGGCGCCCAGGTGCGGAAGCACGGCCAGCATGCCGCCGCCCAGTTGTGTCATGTCGGCTGTGCCGTACCTGGACTTGATGCCACCGGCGACGAAGAACAGCAGGCCGGTGATGAGTCCGTGGGCGATGTTGGCGAACAGGGCGGCGTTCATGCCCGCGGGTGTGAGCGTGGCCAGGCCGAGCAGGACGAAGCCCATGTGCCCGATCGAGGAGTAGGCGATGAGGCGTTTCAGGTCGCGTTGCGCCAGGCAGGCCAGTGCTCCGTAGATGATGCCGACGACGCCGAGCGCGCCGAGCCAGGGTGCGACGGCCGCCGCGCCCTCGGGGAGGATCGGGATGGCGATGCGCGCTATGCCGTACGTGCCCATTTTGAGGAGCACGCCCGCGAGCAGCACGGAACCGACCGTCGGTGCCTCGGTGTGGGCGTCGGGGAGCCAGGTGTGCAGCGGCCACATCGGGGTCTTCACGGCGAATCCCACGCCCACCGCGACGAACGCCAGCACCTGGATGCCTCTGGCCATGCCGCCGCCTTGGGCTTGGGCCAGGGCGACCATGTCGAGCGTGCCGGCCTGCGCCCAGATCAGCAGCAGTCCGAGCAGGAGCACGACGGAGCCGAGCAAGGTGTAGAGGATGAACTTGAGCGCCGCCGCCCGCCGGTCGGCGCCTCCCCAGACGGCGATCACGAAGTACATCGGGATCAGCACGATCTCGAAGAAGACGAAGAAGAGCAGGAGGTCGAGGGCGAGGAAGGTGCCGATCATCCCCACTTCGAGGACGAGCAGCGTGAAGATCAGTGCCCTGGGGCGGCCGGGTTCGGGGCGCAGGAGCTGGCCTGGTTGCCTGGCGTCGCCCCAGCACAGGTAGAGGAAGCACAGGAAGGTCAGGAGCGCGGTCAGGACCACCAGCGGGAGCGAGATGCCGTCGACGCCCAGGTGGAAGTGGAGCGCCAGGCCGGGCGCCCATTCCCGGTCGATCACGAACTGCGGTGTGGCGGCGTTGGCGTAGTCGAAGCTCACGGCAAGGATCACGGCCAGGACGAGCGTCGCCCCTGTGACCACGAGGCCGTAGACGCGCAGCAGGCCGCGCCTGGAGGTGGCGGGCGACAGGAGCGCCAGCGCGCCCAGCAGCGGCACCGCCACCAGTGCGACAGGCAGCCAGCTCATCGGCCCATCACCCCATCCTTTCGAGAAGCCACCCGAGCCGACGCGCCAACGACGATCATGTGAACATCACCGCCCCCACCGCGATCAGCAGCACCCCGGCGAGCACACCGCTCACGTACAGCTGGACGTTGCCGTTCTGCGCCAGCCGCAACAGCCCGGACGCGCCGACGACGGACCGGCCCGACTCGCGCACGGCGCCGTCGACCACCCGGGAGTCCGTCCGGGCCACCAGGCGCGCCATCGCCAGCACGGGCCGCACGAACAGCACGGCGTACGCCCGATCCAGGTAGAAGGCCTGCTCACATGGCACGCGGAAGGGCCCGAGCATGCGCGCGGGATCCGCGGCCGGGTCGCTGCGCCAGACCGCGTAGACGATCCCGACACCCAGGAGCGCGAGCGCGACGCTGATCACCGCCACGGTCACGTCGAGGTGCCCGAGGCCCGGCAGTCCCAGCAACATGGCTGGTACGGCCAGCAGGATGACCGGCAGCAACATCGACAGAGGAGCCTCACGCACATCAATGACGTGAGCCGTGCCGGGAGGGGGTTCCGGCAACGCGATGACCGCTCGCGGCCGGCCGAGGAACGTGCGCAACCACGCCCGCGTGGAGTAGGCGCCGGTCACCACCAGCGTCGCCAGCGCGCAGCCGTACAGCAGCACCGCGGCCGCATCGGTCAGGCGCCCTTCCGTCATGGCCTGCTCCACGGCCAGCAGGACGCTGTCCTTGCTGAAGAATCCGCTGGTGGGCGGCAGGCCGATGAGTGCGGCGAAGCCCACGCCCATCGTGACGAAAGTGACGGGAAGCTCGCGTCTCAGGCCGCCCATCTGGCTCATGTAGTTGACGCCCACGTGATGGATGACCACGCCCGCTGCCAGGAACAGCAGCGCCTTGAACGCCCCGTGAGTGATCAGGTGGAAGATCGCGGCGGTGGACGATCCGGCGGCGAGCGCGGCCGCCATGAAGGCGAGCTGGCTGATCGTGGAGTACGCGAGGACCCGCTTCAGGTCGTCCTGCGCCAGAGCCGCGAGCGCGGAGCCCAGCATGCCGAGAGCGGCCAGGACGGCCAGCACGTCGAGCGTCGGCTGCGCCTGGAGGAAGGCCGGGAAGAGCCTGGCCACGATGAAGATGCCCGCGGCCACCATCGTCGCCGCGTGGATCAGGGCGCTGATCGGCGTGGGACCCGCCATGGCGTCGGGCAGCCAGGTGTGCAGCGGGACCTGCGCGCTCTTGCCCGCCACCCCCGCCAGCAGCAACATGGTCGCCGCGACCAGCGTGCCGGTGGACATCTCGGGCACCTTGGCGAGCACGTCGACGATCCGGAAACTGTCGGCCGCCGCGCCCAGCACGAAGATGCCGAACAGGAAGCCCACGTCGCCGAGGCGCGTCACCAGGAAGGCCTTGATCGCGGCCCGGGAGTTGCCCAGGTCCTCCCACCAGTGGCCGATGAGGAGGTAGGAGCACAGGCCCATGACCTCCCAGCCGACGTACAGCACCAGAAGGTCACCCGCGTAGACCACGAGCAGCATCGCGCTGGTGAACAGGCTGACGAAGGCGCTGTACGACGGGTAGCGCGCGTCGTCCTTGAGATAGCCGACCGAATAGACCTGTACGGCAAGCGCGACCAGGGTGACCAGGACGCCGAGGATCACGGAAAGGCCGTCGGCCTGCAGGCTGAGGGAGATGGGGATGGCGCCCGTCTCGATGGTGCCGTAGGTGATCGGGTCGGCGGCTCTGGCGAGGGTGTCGTTCTCGATCTGGCCGAGGAAGGTCAGGCCTTCTTCCCAGGCCAGCCACAGGGCGAGGATGGTGGCGGCGGCCGCAGGGATGATCGCGAACCAGGCGGCGCGGTTGTTGGCGCGGCGGTTTCCCTCGGTGGCCGGGGTGTCACGGTGGACGGCACCGCCGTGCGTCGCGCCGAGCGCGTCCTCTCCCCTGGTGAGCGTGTCGTCGCCCCTGCCGAGCGCGTCCTCGCCCCTGCCGAGCGCGGCCCCTCCCATGCTGAGCGAGGGCGCCTTCTTACCGTGCACGGCCCCGCTCCCGCTAGCCGAGGTCCCGCTTGTGCCCGGAGCGGTCTCTCGCGTGCCGAGCCTCGACAGGAGCAGCCCAGCGGCCGCCGCGAGGAACGGCAGGACGATGACCAGCGGAAGAATCACGTTCGGCGTCATCCCGCACCACCCCTCCTGACCGGCTCGTCCGCTGCTGCTCCGTTGCCCGTCTCCCGGGCGCCTTCCACTCCTGCCAGCGGACGATGGCCGGACGCCGGCTGCTGCGCCCCGCCCGGCACACCATCGTCTGCCTGCCGTACCTCTTCAGGACCGTCGTCAGGCTCGGCCAGCTCGCGCAGCCGGTCGATGTCGACGTTCGCCCTGTTCCTGAACAGCGCCAGCACAATGGCCAGGCCCAAGCCCAACTCCGCGGCGGCGATGACGATCACGAAGAGGGTGAGCACCTGCCCACCGTGGAGCCGGTCGCCGAGCCATACGTCGAAGGCGACCAGGTTGATGTTGACGGCGTTGAGCATCAGCTCCACGGACATCAGGACCAGGATGGTGTTCCTCCTGGCCAGGACGCCGTAGACGCCGATGGAGAAGAGCACCGCGGACAGGACGGCCGGGTAGACGATGTGCACTACTTCCCTCCGCTTTCGCCGTTCGGAGGTGTGTCGTGGCGGGACGTTGCCTCGGGTCGCGATCCCGGCGGCGCGCCGGGAGTAGCGGCACCCGGTGGCGCGCCAGGAGTAGCGGCTCCCGGTATCGCGCCCGCACTCGGCGTCGGGCCATCGGTGGCGGTCGCCTCGGAGGAGGCCCCCTTGGGCCCGATGTCAGTGCGCGACAACACGATCGCACCGATCAGCGCGGCCAGGAGCAACACGGACAACGCCTCGAAGGGAAGCACCCAGTTGCGGAACACACTGGTGCCGAGCGCCTTGGCGGCTCCACCACCCGGTTCGAGCGGCGTGTAAGCGTGGCGGAAACCATCGATGACCACGGTCACGAGAACCCCGGCCGTGGCCAGCGCCACGACCACCGCCACCTTCTTGTTGCCGCTGTCGAGGTCGGCTGTGCGCCCGATCGGGGCCCGCGTGAGCATGATGCCGAACAGCAGGAGCACGATCACCGCGCCCACATAGATGAGCACCTGCACCCAGGCCACGAACTCCGCGGTCAGCACCAGATAACAACCGGCCAGCGCCCCGAAGGCCAGCACCAGCCACAGTGCGGCGTGGACGAGCTGTCTGGTCGTGACGACGAGCAGCGCCGACCCGATCGCGACCACGCCGAGCAGGATCAGGACGATCTCTTGTCCGGTCGGCGGGAAGAAGGGGGGCACCGGCGTGGTCACGACTATTCCTCCTCGGACTCCCGTGTCTCAGCAGGCTTCAGGCCGCCTGGCGGACGGATGGACCGGGGGTCGGCCATCCTGCGCCTTGGTGGCTCCGCGCGAGAAGTCTGCTCCTCCGAAGCCGGGTCGGAGGGCGGCGCGCCCGAACCTGTGGACAACTCTTCTGAGGTCTGCTCGCCTGTGGATGACTCGCCTTGCTCTGCCTGCGCCGCGTCGCCCGTCTTCGGCAGCGCCCCAGGGGGCCGGATCGCGCGCACGTTGGTCGGCGCGCGTCGCGGCCGCTCGCGTGGCGTACCTTCCTGTACGGCATGCGGCTGACCGTTGTCTTCGGACGGTGCGGCGCTATCTGCGCCAGTCGCAGCCTCAGAGCGAGAGGCACCGCCAGCCTCAGAGCGAGAAGCACCGCCAGCCTCAGCGGAGCCACTCGCGCCCGACGTCTCCGCCGCAGCCCTCCTGGGCGACGCCTCAGGCGAGGCAGTCCCCGCGGATCCCTCAGCCGAGCCCTTGGCCGCTCCTTCAGCCGCCGTCTCCGCGCCTCCACGGGCCGCGTCCGCAGCCCGGGGCCCGGTCCGCCCCGCCGTACGAGCCGCTCCTCCGGCGGGCCCGCCCGCGGGCCTGCGCGGAGTGGCGCTCAACTCCTTCGGCGGCTCGGCGCCCACCTCGTGCGCGGGAGGCGGCGGCACGGTCTCGACCCACGAAGCCAGCCGATCCTTCTCATGGAGAAGGTTACGAATATCCCCCTCGGCATACTCGAACTCGGGCGACCAGAACAGCGCATCGAACGGGCACACCTCGATGCAGATCCCGCAGTACATACAGAGCGAGAAGTCGATCGCGAACCGGTCGAGCACGTTACGCTGCCGCGGTCGCCCGCCTTCTGGCGCGGGCAGGGTCTCCTTGTGCGAGTCGATGTAGATGCACCAGTCGGGGCACTCGCGGGCGCACAACATGCAGGAGGTGCAGTTCTCCTCGACCAGGGCGATCACGCCGCGGCTGCGCGGCGGAAGGTCGGGCTGGACCTCGGGGTACTGCTGGGTGACCGATCTGCGCAGCATGTGGCGAAGGGTGATGGACAGCCCCTTTGCCAGCCCTACTCCCGGTATCCGCGCCATGATTGAACATCATGACGCAACAGGCGTCCGACGTGAATCCGCCACACGATTTCCACAACAGTCCACAAGAGATCTCGGGTTATCCACAGCTTGCTTCCACAGTCCGTTTTGACCAGGGAAGGACAGATACTCTGCGGGCATGTCGAACAGCCACGCGATGCGTCCGCCGAGCGGTGGAGCCTGGGTGGCCGCGGTGGCGTGGGCAGCGCTGCCCGTGATCACCTGCGGCCTCGCCACGCCGTTCTCGATCGGATTCGCCGCCGTCTGGCTGCGGAGCGTCGTCCAGGGCGTGGCCGCCTTTCTCTACCTTCTGTGCATCAGCGTGTTCGTCGCAGTGACCGCCAACTACGACGATTTCGACCTGGTTCCCGAGCCCGCGTCCACAGTGATCACGATCGCCCTGATGATCAGCTGGATCGGGGGCGCGATCCACTCCGGCATCCTCGTCCCCCACATGGTGCGACGACGCCAGCCCGTACACAGCCTGCCGACCCGGCCGGCGCACCACCACCGTGCGCCGACGATGCCGCCCTCGCCCATGACCCCTCATTTCGTCGGCCACTACCAGGTGCTCCAGACCCTGGGGCGAGGCGGGCAGGGCTCGGTCTATCTAGCTGCCGCGCCCAACGGCGCCCGCGTGGCGGTCAAGGTGCTCCACGAGCTCGGCAACGAGACGGCGCGCCAGCGGTTCCTGCGCGAAGTGGAGGCCGCGCAGCGCGTGGCGACGTTTTCCACAGCCCGGGTGCTCGACGTCAACATCAGCGGCCCGCACGCCTACATTGTCAGCGAGTACATCGAAGGGCCGTCGCTCGAACAACTGGTCAAAAGGTACGGCCCGCGCGACGCGGACAGCCTCACCCGACTCGCGTTATCCACAGCCGGTGCACTCGCGGCCATCCACAAGGCCGGGATCGTGCATCGTGACTTCAAGCCAAGCAACATCCTGATCGGCGCAGACGGCCCGCGCGTCATCGACTTCGGCATCGCCCGAGCGCTCGACCAGGTGACAGTGACCATGGGGAAGATGGTCGGCACACCGCCCTACATGTCGCCCGAGCAGTTGTCCGGGCAGCCGGTGGGGCCCGCGTCCGACGTGTTCAGCTGGGCGGTGACGATGCTTTTCGCGGCGACAGGACGACCGGCGTTCGGCGAGGACAGCGTGCCCGCGGTTTTCAACAGAGTGCTCACGGTTCATCCTGATCTGTCGCCTTTACCTCCGTCGCTCCGCAGGATCGTGGGCGCATGTCTCGACAAATCGGCGGAGAACCGTCCGAGCGCCTCCGACGTGATGCTGGCCATCGTTCACTGACCCTTCCGAGCCACACCTGACATTCGTCACACCCACGCGGCTGACACACGGCACTACACGGCATCGGGGCAGGTCAAGCACGCTCATGGCATGACGAAGGCACTCGAACTCCGATCAGTCAGCAAGCAGTACGGCCAGACCAGGGCGCTCGATCAGGTCGATCTCGACATAGGCGAAGGGGAGGCGGTGGCAGTGCTGGGTCCCAACGGCGCGGGCAAGAGCACCATGCTCTCCATCGCGCTGGGCCTGCGGGCGGCCGACACCGGCACGACGAAGGTCTTCGGCAGCTCGCCGGTGGAGGCACTGAAGGCAGGACACGTGGGCGTGCTCCTCCAGGAGGCGGGGCTCCTCGAAGACGTCAGGGTGTCGGAGCTCGTCGAGGCCGTGGCGGGCATGTATGCCAAGCCGCTGCCTGCCGTACAGACCATGAGGGCCGCAGGGGTGGAGCAGCTGGCCGGCAAGCGGATCGGGCAGCTGTCGGGCGGGCAGCGGCAGCGGGTGCGGTTCGCGCTGGCGCTGGCCGGGGATCCGAAACTGCTGGTCCTCGACGAGCCGACGGTCGGACTCGACGTCGACAGCCGCAGGTCCCTGTGGCAGCACGTGCGCGAAAGAGTCGAGGCGGGCAGCACGGTCGTTTTCGCCACGCACTACCTGACCGAGGCCGACGACTACGCCGACCGCGTGGTGCTGCTGTCAGAAGGCAGGATCGTCGCCGATGGCCCTGTGGAGCAGATCAAAGCCCTGGTGGGAGGGTTGGAGGTGCGTTTCACCTGGAAGGACGCCGATCCTGGGCGTCTCGAGTCACTGCCTGGCGTACGACAGGTCCACATCGACGGCCCGGCCGTGACCCTGCGCACGAACGATTCCGACGCCACCCTTCGCGCGCTGTTCCTCGACCTCCACGAGATCAAGGACGTGCGCACGACCGCCACCGACCTGGAGAGCGCCTTCGTGAGCCTGACGGGAGGTAACGACTGATGCGGTCGTATCTCAAGCTCGAACTGCTTCGCAGCATGCGTAGCCCGGCCAACCTGATCCTCCTCACCGGCTTCCCTCTGGCGCTCTACCTGCTGTCCACCAAGGTGCTGCAACCCAAGGGGCTCACGTTCGACTTCGAGGCCTCCCACATGGTGTCGATGGCGACCTACGGGGCGATGGGCGGAGCGCTGTTCATCGGCGGCGCGATCGCTCTCGAACGAACCAACGGCTGGCTACGCCAGCTGGCCGTCACACCGCTACCGGCGCATGGCTATCTGACGGCCAAGCTGGTCAGCGGCGCGGTCGGGGTGCTGCCGAGCATCGTCGTGGTGCTGATCGCGGGTGCGACTCTCGGCGGCGTACGGCTCCCGGCGGCCACCTGGCCGGCGCTGGCCGTGCTCATCTGGGTGGGTGTCATCCCCTTCGCGATGCTGGGCATCGCTTTCGGCTATTCGATGAGAGGCCAGAGCGCCAGCCTGGCCATGATGGGCGTCTACTTCCTGCTGTCGGTGCTGGGTGGACTGTGGCTGCCGGTCGAACTGATGCCGTCGGGCATGCGGACCCTGGCCGAATACAGCCCGGCCTTCCAGGCGGGCTCGCTCGGCTGGCGTGCCCTGGCCGGGCAGTGGCCGACGGGCACCTCCCTGCTGGTCCTGGCCGGCTGGACCCTGCTCTTCGCCGCCCTCGCGGCGTGGCGTTACCGTCGGGCGCTATGAGCAACGTCATGGAGCTGGACTTCTCCCGGGGCGGCTCCGTCGCCCGGGCGGGGTCCAGCGCCTGGCTGCTGATCCTCACCTGGCCGCTGTGGTCGTTCTTCTCGGCCGGACCCGAGCTCGGCCCGGTGCTCTGGGTCGTCGCCGGCATCGGGATCTTCGCCACGTGCTGGATCTCGATGGTGCGACGCATGTTCGGCCCAGGGAGCATGACGCCACGCCCATGGGCGCTGATCGGCCTGCTCGGCAGCGTTCTCGCCCTGCTCCCGGTGCTCGGCGCGCCCTGGGCGTACGTCTCGTTCGTCTTCGTCGTCACCGCCCTCGCCACCGCCGCCGACGGGCTCGCCTTCGGCGTCGGTCTCGCGGCCACCATCGCCGTCGAGGTCGGAGCGCTGCTGGCGTTCGGCGAGCCGATCGGGCAGATCTGGTGGGTGCCGCTCATCATCGTGGTCCAGGCGGTGGCGGTGCAGAGCATGAAGCACATGGGCGGACTGCTCCACCGGCTCAACATCGCCCGCGAGGAGGTGGCCCAGCTCGCCATCGACAACGAGCGTCTACGTTTCGCCCGCGACCTGCACGACACGCTCGGCCACACGCTGAGCTCGATCACCATTCGCAGCCAGCTGGCCGCCCGCCTCGTCCGCAGCGACCCCGAGCGTGCCGCCTGCGAGATGGGCGACGTGGAGCGGGCGGCGCGGCAGGCGCTCGACGAGGTACGGCAGGCGGTGGCGGGCTATCGGGCGCCGTCGTTGTCGGAGGAGCTGGAGAAGGCGTCGAGGAGTCTGGGGCTGGCGGGGATCCGGTTGGAGGTCACGCCTGCCGAAAAGCCGATTCCGGCGGAGACCGAGGTGGTGCTGGCTTGGGTGGTCCGGGAGGGGGCCACCAACGTGCTGCGACACGGGGCGGGAGCTCGCAGGTGCTGGGTGCGGTTGTGGGTGGACGGCATCGAGATTCGTGACGATGGCAACGGGAAGGCGGGTGACCCAGCGGGAAGCGGGCGCAGGCCGGCTGGGAGCCAGGGGGATAGAGCGGAGGTCGGGCAGGGGCTGGAGACTGGACACGAGTTGGGGCTCACGCAGGGACTCGGCACTGGGCACAAGCTGGGCGCAGGACACGACGCGGGCGCAGGACACCCGTTGAGAACCGGGCCAGGGCCGGCTGGGCGAGGACCCGGAACCGGGTTGCAGGGGCTGGCGGAACGGGTGGCGAGCGCCGGTGGGCGGCTCGAGGTCGGCGCGCCGCCCGAGGGTGGGTACCGGCTGAGAGTGTGGATCCCCGGAACGGAGGCGCCATGAGCCAGGAGGAGACAAGCGCCAGGGACACGGCGCCGCCGATCAGAGTGCTGATCGCCGACGATCAAGTCCTGGTGCGAGGCGGCTTGGCGGCGTTGCTGGGCTTGGAGGACGACATCGAGGTGGTCGCCGAGGTCGGCAGGGGCGATCAAGTGGCCGAAGCGGTGAGACTGCACCGGCCGGATGTGGTGCTGCTCGACATCGAGATGCCGGGGTTGTCCGGCCTGGAGGTGGCCGAACGGTTGCGGGGCGAGCGGGTGATCATCGTGACGACCTTCGGGAGGCCGGGCTACCTCAACCGCGCCCTGGACGCCGGGGTTGCGGGGTTCGTAGTAAAGGACGCGCCGGTGGCCGAGCTGGCGGGGGCCGTGCGGCGGGTGATGGGCGGCGAGCGGGTGATCGACTCCAAGCTGGCGGTGAGTGCGCTGACGCTGGGGCCGAGTCCGTTGACGCAGAGGGAGGGGGAGGTGTTGCGGGCGGCGGTGGATGGGTCGACGGTGCATGACATCGCTGCGCGGTTGTTTCTCACGGAGGGGACGGTGCGGAACTACCTGTCGTCGGCGATCACCAAGACGGGGGCACGTAATCGGGCGGAGGCTGTGCGGGTGGCCGAGCAGCGGGGGTGGCTGTGAGTGCGGCGCTCGCCGGCTCGGGGTTTGAGGGGTCGCGAGCGCGACTGCCAGCGGAGCGGGCGACGCCAGCCTGGGGGTCAGGCGACGTCGCGGGCGGCGGCCATGGTGGCTGTGGGTGTGACCGTGGGAGTGGCATGAGGTTGGCTGTGGAGGTGGCCACGGGAGTGACGCGGGGTGACGGGGAGGCGGCGGCCGCAGAGGATGCCGGCGACGGCGGGCGACGACAGGTGACGGCGGCGGGCGACAGCTGAAGGTGACGAGTGGCGGTGACCAGTGGCGGTGACGAATAGCCGCGGCGGAGTCGAAGGGCGCACCGGGACGCGATCGGTGAGACGATCCTCCGCCAGGCGAGGCGATCGGTGAGGCACTCCGCTAGAAAGTGGCGTGCTTGGCCGAGCGCACGCGCTCCAGATACTCCTCCCGCGTCAGCCGCACCACCTGGAGCGGGAGGTCGTGCCGTAAGGCGAAGCGGTTGACGTCCTCGGGGGCCCAGAAGCCCGGGAGGTGGCGGCGGGTTTCGTTGGCGCTGTCGATGACAAAGAGGCCGGTCAGGTCCTCGTAGCGGTAGAGGACGAACCACAGGCCCCGGCTCAGGCGGAGGGGCGGGAGGTTCTCCTTGCCGCGCGAGACGCGGAGCATTTCCGTGTCCACCGTCAGGTTGACGCCACCGTAAGAGCCCAGGACGTCGCCGCGTTCCACCTTGCGGCGGTGGAACCAGCCGCGGACAGGGCGGAGTACGCCGAGCACGGGGCTGAAGAGTGCCAGCGCCCATTTGGAGTCGAGCAGGTCGAGCAGGAAACGGCCCAAGGAGGACAGGCCGCGCCAGGCGAGGAAGCCGCCGACGGTGACGATGTAGGCCATCAGGAAGAGCCCGGCTATCGAGGCGCCGAGGATGAGCGTGCGGGTCCATCGGCCGATGCGGGCCACCTTGCGGCCCGTCAAACGACGCCAGCCTGGGGCTCGGGCGGACAGGCGTACGGGGATCGGGGCGGGCATGGAGGAGTCGAAGGTGGCTCCGGCTGTCCAGGCGAGCTGCCGGAGGGGGCGGTAGTGCCATTCGCCGGGGAGGTCGAGCATGATCATGCCGTCGGCGTCCAGGAGGGCCAGGCCTTTGAGCACGCCTGACTCCTGAGTGTGGGAGTAGAGGCACAGGCCGGCTGGGCGGAGCCGTACGGAATCGCCCGGGACGGTGACGACCAGCGCGCTGCCGTCCCACTGGAGGACTGTTTTGGGGCATTTGGAGCCCTTGGTTGGTCCGGCGACCGGCTTTACGTCCATGGAAATGATGGAAAGTCACCCCTCTGCGGCAGAGGCCCCCTTTGTTCTGGTGGACGGATAAAGCGGGGATAAAGTTCCTGGCGATCGAGGCCCCTTCGCGTGGCGCTGCGGAGAGTGGAGGCGGGGCCTCTGGGGCTCGGGCCGGTCGGGTCGGTCGGGTCAGTCGGTCTAACGAGGATGCGCGGCGCGGCGGGAGAGACGCGGCGCGGCGCAGTGGCGCGGCGCAGTGGCGGAGGCAGTGGCGGAGGGCGCGCCGGGGATGGCAGGCGGGCAGGAGTAGAGGGCGGTGGACGCGGGCGCACGAGGGCGGTGGACGCGGGCGCACGAGGGCGGTGGACGCGGGCGCACGAGGGCGGTGGACGCGGGCGCACGAGGGCGGTGGACGCGGGCGCGAGGGGCGGTGGACGCGGGCGCGAGGGGCGCGGGGCGCGGGCGGAAAGGCGGCGACGTCGAAGCGGGTGCGGCGCGAATGGTGCCCGGATGAGGCGGAGGGCGGTGGGGCTACAGCGACAGCACCTTCACCACGCCCGTCAGCGCCAGCTGGACCAGCGCCAACGGCACCAACCCCACCCAAGCCAACCGCTGCAACTGGTCCTCACGCAGTCGCGGATAGCTGACCCTCAGCCAGATCACGACGAACGACAGGGCACCCACCTTGACCAACGTCCACAGCCACCCCGGGAGCAGCGGCCCCTGCCACCCGCCCAGGAAGAGCACCGTCGTGAGCAGGGAAAGCACCACGATGCCGACGTACTCCGCCAGCATGAAGAGGGCGAACCGCATGCCGGTGTACTCGGTCATCGGCCCCATGATGATCTCGGACTCGGCGATCGGCATGTCGAAGGGCGGGCGCCGCAGCTCCGCGAGTCCGGCGACGAAGAAGACGACAGCGCCGATGGCCTGCCACGGCAGCCACCACCACTGCCACGCCTCGACGATGCCCGGGATCGACAGCGTGCCCGCTGCCATGGCGACGGATGAGGCCGCGAGCACCAGGGGCAGCTCGTAGGACATCAGCTGGGCGGCCGAGCGCATGCCGCCGAGCACGGAGAATTTGTTGGCGGAGGCCCAGCCGGCCATGATCGATCCGAGGACGCCGACGCCCATGACCGCCAGGGCGAAGAAGAGGCCGACGTCGAGGTCGACGCCGACGAAGCCGTCGTCGAGCGGGATGACGATCAGGACGACCAGGTACGGCACCAGCGCCACGCCTGGGGCGATCATGAAGACGCGCCGGTCGGCTCCGGCGGGGATGATGTCTTCCTTCTGGGCGAACTTCACGCCGTCGGCGATCAGCTGGGCCCATCCGTGGAAGCCGCCGGCGTACATGGGGCCCAGGCGCGACTGCATGTGCGCCATCACCTTGTGCTCGGTCTGGCCGACGATCAACGGCAGCAGCAGGAAGAGCAGCAGGATCGCGGCGAAGTGCAGCAGGATGTCAAGCACTGGGCGCCTCCCAGTCGGCGGGCACGCCCGGTGGGAGCACCTTGCGCCGGGACGGCGCCGACTCCCCCGGCTCCTTGGCTCCCGGCCATGGCTTGGCGACGCGGGCGGCCAGGATGAAGTCCTTGCGCAGCGGGTGGCCTTCGAAGCCGTCCGGGAGGAGGAGCGGGACCAGGTACGGGTGGTCGTCGAACGTGACGCCGAACATCTCGAAGGTCTCGCGCTCGTGCCAGTTGGCGCCTCGGTAGATGCCGATCGCGGTGGGGAGGCGGGGGTCGGAGGCGGGGACCCAGGTTCTGAGGAGGAGGCGCTCCTGGGTGCTGGGGTTGTAGACGTGGGCGACGACGAAGAAGCCGTCGGGTGGGTCGTCTACGCCGGTCAGCCAGTCGAAGAACTCGTAGCCGCCGTCGCGGCAGGATTGGAGGAGGGGGAGCCAGTCGCCGCGTTCGACGTCGATGGTGCGCTCGCCGAAGGTCTCCGAGAGCTCGCCGAAGGGGATGGAGGGGAGGCCCCGCGAGGCGTCCGCGGTGGGGGCGCCCGAACCCTCCGTGGTGGACGGGCCTAGAGCGTCTGCGGTGGGCGCGCCTGGACCCTCCGTGGTGGACGGGCCTAGAGCGTCTGCGGCGGGGGCAGGCGGGCCGGATTCAGAAGTGCCGGTGCCCGAGGTAGGCGGGTCAGGGGGCGGAGGGGTGGGGTCGGAGGGGCCGCCGCTGGGAGGGGCTGAGCTCATGCCTCCTCCCCGTGCGACCGCGACCACACGTACCGCTCGGACAGCCGCTCCGCCGCGATCTTCTCCTGCAGCTTCATGATCCCGTGCAGCAGCGCCTCGGGCCGAGGCGGGCAGCCCGGCACGTACACGTCCACCGGAATGATCTGATCCACCCCGTTGGTGACGCAGTACGAGTCCCAGTAAGGCCCGCCGGAGTTGGAGCAGGCCCCGAACGAGATCACGTACTTCGGATCCGGCATCTGCTCGTACAGCCGCTTGACCGCCGGCGCCATCTTGTCGGTCACCGTCCCCGACACGATCATCAGATCCGCCTGCCGGGGCCCGTTGGCGAACGGGATCACCCCGAACCGGATGAAGTCGTGCCGCGACATCGAGGTCGCGATGAACTCGATCGCGCAGCAGGCCAGCCCGAAGTTGAACACCCACAGGGAGTACCGCCGCCCCCAGTTGAGGACGAAGCGCATGGGTGAGGGCGCCAGCCGCGAGACCGGCCCCACGGTGGGCATCGGAAGATCGGCCATGCGGCCCATTGTCGCGCGGGATGGCGACTAGGAGTAGAGGGCCGCGCGGGCGTTGTCGGCGATGGTGCGCGCGATGACGCCGGCGGCCGGCTCCAGTTCCCGGTCGATCTGCGCCATGGGCGGCGCCAGGACCAGGGGTTCGGCGTACGGCAGGGCGGCCATGCGGAGGTGGCGCTGATGGGTGGGCGGGTGGGTGGAGTCCACTCGGGCGACTTCCTGCCTGGCCTGGTGGCGGCGGCGTTCGAGCTCGTCCTCCGGGAGCGTGTCGAGGTATTGGCGGTAGACCGTCCAGAGATCTCCGCTGACCACGTGCGCCTGGCCGTACATGAACGAGACGGCGGCGGGCCCGGCGCTCATGACCTTGTCCATGGAGGAGAGCGCCGCGGCCGAGCCGGCGACGCGGAGTGCGAGCTCGTCGGCGCGGTATTCGGCCGTCTGTGACGCGCGGTTGGTCACCGATTCCAGCATCCGGTGGAAGGCGCCGACGAATCCCCGGACGAACCACGTGACGGCGCGGACGAGGACGTCGCTGAAGTCCAGGTCCATGTCGCCGCCCGAGCGCGCGGAGGCGCGCACCTCGCCGAGGGCGTTGAGTGCGGCGCCGACGACCAGTCCGTGGCGGGTGTCGCCGTTGACCGAGTGCCCGAGCTCGTGTCCGAGCACCGCCACCCGTTCCTGCGGGGACAGCAGCAGCCAGTGCGGGTAGCCGATCATCAGCACGCGGCGCCTGCGCCAGCCGTACGAGCCGAAGGACGCGTTCACGGCCTCACCGATGACGATGACGTGCGGCCTCGGCGCACCGAGTGCGTCGGCGACCTCGTCCACCAGCCGGTACAGCTCGGGCGCCTTCGGCCGCGCCAGCACCACGCCTTCGGGCAGCCGCGCGGGCCTGGGCAGCATGACCCAGGCCAGTCCCAGGGGCACCACGGCCAGCAGGACGCTCACGACGTTGAGAAGGGACAGCAGCCACCCGCCCAGGCCGAGGAGCGCGAGCGTCACGAGGTGGACGACGAGGGCAGCCGCATAACTGGCGAAACGGGCGAATCCGAAGGACACGAGCCGGAGTTATATCAACCCTCACGTCCACGTGAGGACACGTTTGCGCCACGAGTAGACGATCCCCAGTGCGATGAACCCGAGGAACACGAACATCTCCACCAGCGTCGTCATCCCGAACCCCGGCGCCGCGAACACGGTCGCCCAGGGGAACAGGAAGACCGCGTCCACCGCGAACACGACGTACAGGTAGATGAACACGTAATACCGGATCTGCGACTGCGCCCACCCCTCGCCCACCGGGTCCACGCCGCACTCGTAGGCGATCAGCTTCTCGGCCGTGGGCCGGGAGGGCCGGAGCAGGCGGTTGGCGGTGAGGGCGACGGCCACGATGCCGACCCCGAGGGCCAGCAGCACGGCGACCAGCAGGTAGGAGCCGAAGTAGCCGTCCATGACGCGATGCTAGCCGCGAAAGGCCCGGCAGGCGAGCATCATCAAGCCTCCGCCCCGGTCGTCCCAAGAACGGGTAAATCGCAAATAACCCGTCTTAAGGTGACATCCATGCATAAAAGCCGATTCTTCGGAGGAATCGCGCTGGCCGCCTCCTGCCTCGCAGGATGCGGCGTCGCCACCGCCTCCCCGGACCAGGATGCCCCCGTCCCGGCCGACCCCACGAAGATCAGCTTCGTCGACCCCGCCACGGTGCCGGGACTGACGACACGGAGTCTGTCCGAGGGAGAGAGCGGCGGCAGATACATCCACGCCTCCTACCCCGCCTTCGCCGATACCCCCGAGTTCAACCAAGAGCTCGAAAAGGAGGCGCGCAGGCAGGTCGGGGAGTTCCAAAGGGAAACCAGGGGGACCACCGCCCCCGCCAAGCCCGAGATCAACATGGACTGGCAGCTGCCCGTCGTGTCCGACTCGGTCATCGCGGTACGGCTGCGCACGGGCGTGTTCTACGGGGCCAACTGGGGGGACTCGACCAAGACCCTGTGGTTCGACAGGAAGGACCGGCGCCTGCGCGGCCTGGTCCAGGACGACCAGGGCGTCCGGCGAGCGGTGCTGGCGCGATTCACGGAGCGCGGCATCACGACGCTGCCCAACGATGTGGGCTTCGATTCGCTGACCTTCAATCCCGATGGGGATCTGGTGGTGGAGTTCGACGAGTGCGAGGTGGCCGACTGCTCCCAGGGGCGCGTGGCGGTCGCCGTACCGAAGGAGCAGGCCAGGCCGCTCCTGACCGCCACCGGCCGCCGGGCGCAGGACGCAGCGGCCCAGCCGGTACGGCAGAGCCCGCCACTGTCGCCCGAGCCCACGGAGACGACGGAGCCCGCGGAGACGACGGGGACCACGGAGCACACGGAGCCCCCCACGAAGCCCACGGAGACGACGGGGACCACGGAGCCCACCGGGACGACGGAACTCATGGGGGCCACAGCGGCGACCGGCACCGGCACCAGCACCACCGACTGCTCAATCGCCAAGTGCGTGGCGCTGACCTTCGACGACGGCCCCGGCCCCTACACCCCCGAACTGCTCGACCAGCTCGCCCGCGCCCACGCCAGGGCCACCTTCTTCACCGTCGGCCTCAACGTCGCCGCCGACCCCCAGGTGGTGCGGCGCATGGTGCGCGAGGGCCATGTGGTCGCCAATCACAGCTGGTCGCACCGCGACCTGTCGAAGCTGTCGTCCAGTCGCGTCGCCGATTCCCTGACCCGCACCCAGGACACGCTCGCCGCCGCGACCGGCGAGCGCCCGACGCTGGTCCGCCCGCCGTACGGGGCGATCGGCAAGGAGGTGCAGACCGTGTCTCAGAGAATGGGACTGGCCTTGGTGAACTGGAGCGTCGACACGCAGGATGGGCAGTACAGGGACCCGACAGAGGTCGCACAGAAAGCTGTCGGTGGAGCCCGTCCAGGGGCGATCATATTGATGCACGACATCCATCGGTCCACCGTCGACGCGGTTCCGGCCATCCTCAAAGCACTGCAAGGGAAGGGTTACGCCCTCGTGACCGTTCCTGAGTTGTACGGCAGTAGTGAGATGCGTGCGGGACGCCTTTACACGGCGGGACCCCTCGACCGAGCCACGAGATAGGGGGACGTATAGTTGGCGCTCGTGACCCCTACCGTCCTCTTCGCCCGGCTGCACGTGGACCTGTGCAGGCTAGCCTCTGGGCTGTGTCACGCTCTCGGCGATTCCTGAAGCATCCTGAAATCGACTGCGATTACCCACTTTGGGCAGTGGGGAAACGTGTGACCTCCCGAGGATCTAGCATGGTTATAGAGAACGCGCCACAGCGACCGACAGCGCCCCGGCGCGTCGAGGAGGACTGAGCTGTGTCCAAGCAAGTCCAGCAACTCGATCGCGTGATCATCCGTTTCGCCGGCGACTCCGGCGACGGCATGCAGCTCACCGGCGACCGCTTCACCGCCGGCACCGCCGAGTTCGGCAACGACCTGAGCACCTTCCCCAACTTCCCCGCCGAGATCCGCGCCCCCGCAGGAACCCTGCCCGGCGTCTCCAGCTTCCAGCTGCACTTCGCCGACCACGACATCCTCACCCCAGGCGACGCGCCGAACGTGCTGGTCGCGATGAACCCCGCCGCGCTCAAGGCCAACCTGGCCGATCTGCCCCGCGGCGCCGACATCATCGCCAACACCGACGAGTTCACCAAGCGCAACCTGCAAAAGGTCGGCTACGACACCAACCCGATCGACGACGGGTCGCTGGCCGAGTGGCGCGTGCACGCCGTCCCGCTGACCTCGCTGACGGTCAAGGCGCTGGAAGAGCTGGACATCTCCAAGAAGGACGCCGAACGCTCGAAGAACATGTTCGCGCTCGGGTTGCTGAGCTGGCTCTACCACCGGCCGACCGAGCACACGGTCAAGTTCATCGAGACCAAGTTCGCCAAGAAGCCCGAGATCGCCAAGGCCAACATCACCGCTTTCCAGGCGGGCTGGAACTACGGCGAGACCACCGAGTCGTTCTCGGTGTCCTACGAGGTCAAGCCGGCCAAGCTGGCCGCGGGCCTGTACCGCAACATCTCCGGCAACCAGGCGCTGGCCTACGGCCTGATCGCCGCGAGCGTGCAGTCGAAGCTGCCGCTGTTTCTGGGCTCC
>NZ_JACDUR010000010.1 GCF_013761175.1 Nonomuraea soli | reverse complement strand
AGCCGCGATCTGGCACAACCGCCATACAGGCCAGCCGATCACCCGCTCGCTGATCGCCTACGACCACTAACCCGACTTAGGACTTACTCGTCTAGTCCTTGTCCCAGGCGTAGGGGTCCATGTAGATCACGTGGCCGCCGCGGTCGTCGGTCTCGTCGACGATGTCGCGGCGGCGCGACTGGGCCTGCACCTCGGCCGCCGCCGAGGCGTGCTCGTCCATCCAGTCGTCCCTGATGACGGGGATCGCCTGGGTGTCGGCCTCGGTGGCGTCCATCCAGTGGCCGGGCAGCGGCTTGGCCGAGTCGCTCTCGGCCAGGCCCACCTTGCTCGCCGCCCTGGCGATGGCGGCGCCCGCCTTGGCCACCTTGCCCGGCTCCTTGCGCGCGTCGCGGTAGAGCAGCATCCAGTTGGCCAGACCGGCCGACAGTCCTGCCGCCACGCCGACCTCCAGCGCGACCGACAGCGCCACCTCCCACGGCGACGGGCCCATCGCGGCCAGTTGCTCGCCGCGCATCGGGCCGCCCGACAGGGCCGCCAGCACACCCGCCGTCAGGCCGGTCGCCACGCCGGTGACCAGCCCCCAGAACGGCGCGGCCTCGTACGACGGCGACGGGGCGACCCGCACCACGACCACGCCCGCCACGGCTCCGGCGAGGAACGGCAGCGCCACGACCGCCATCGCCCACGCGGGCGCCGGCCCGCTGTCGGGCAGGGCGCCGAGCAGCGGAAGCAGCGGCATCGGCTCCAGGTTCACGCCGGTCGGCGCCACCAGCGTGCCGGTGCCGACGGCGAAGCCGGGGCCCGCGATGTAGGCCATCGCCCACACCACGGCGTTCAGCAGGTAGAGCACCTGGATCAGCAGCAGCATGACGCCGCCGACGAAACCGGGCGACAGCTGCGAGGTGAGCTCGGCGATCGAGCGGAAGTTGACCAGGAGGGCGCTGAGCACCAGCAGCAGGCCGGCCGTCAGCATGAGGGCGGTGGCGGTGGCCGTACCCAGGGCGACGGCGCGGGCCCGCTCGGGCAGCAGCCGCAGCATCGAGCGGAACGGGCCGATGGTCCTGGCGGTCGCGAGCGCGCCGCACGCGAACGCGAGCAGGAAGTGGCTGGCCAGGACCTCGCCGAGGTACGGCTGCGTGACGTCGTTGCTGGCCACGAGCGCGATCAGCCCGGCCAGCAGGGCGTACGGCGCGGCCAGCGAGACGCCCGCCTGCGCCACCAGGACCAGCTGGGCCTTGCGCCGGGCTCCCGCCTGCTCCTTGGGGCTGTTCTTGGGCAGCTGGGCGGGCAGGCGCAACCGCAGATCGGCGTCCCTCGCCATCCACCGGGCGGCCTTGTAGAGCAGCACCGCCGGAAGGATCATCAGGCCCAGCGGGAGCAGGCCCACCCGGCCGCCGGGGATGGCGAAGCCGGCGTGGTGGGCGGCCAGCCAGATCTGGGCGGCGGTCCTGAACACCCCCGGCAGGCCGCTGCCCAGGGCGGTGCTGCCCGGGGCGGCGATCCAGCCGATCAGGGTCATGGTCGTGAGCGCGGCCAGACCGACCCCGAGCGTCATCGCGGCGGCGAGCATCCCGGAGACGGGAAGCGGCCGCCGGCTCTCGTCGTCGTCGCCCGAGATTCCGGGGATTCTGCCGAGCACCGAGCGGGGGGCGGTCCGCAGCTGATCGATTAGGGCCGTCACAGTGTTCGATGTTCTCAAGGATTGGGTCAAGAGCACTCGCCGACACCCCGCTAAGTCCTATTCTCCCGAGGCTCTGCACTGAGGCATACTGGGTTTGATTTTCCAACTGACTCACCCTTGGAGAGCCTATGGAAGCCTGGACAGCCCTCGTGACCGGCGCGAACCGCGGACTGGGCAAGGCCATCGCCCACGCGCTGCTCGCGCGCGGCGCCCGCACCGTCTACGCCGGAGCGCGCGACCCGGAAACCGTGACCGACCCGCGACTCGTCCCCGTCCGGCTCGACATCACCGACCCCGCCTCCGTCGCCGCCGCCGCCGAACGCTGCGGCGACGTCACCCTGCTGATCAACAACGCCGGGATCGGCCTGCGCAGCGGGCTCATCGCCCCCGCCTCCCCCGACGCCGCCCGCGCCGAGATGGAGACCAACTACTTCGGCACCCTCGCCATGTGCCGCGCCTTCGCCCCCACCCTGGCCCGCAACGGCGGCGGCACCATCGTGAACGTGCTCTCCGTGCTGTCGTGGATCACCCTGCCCGGCCTCGGCACGTACTCGGCCTCCAAGGCCGCCGCCTGGGCGATGACCAACGGCGTACGGCAGGAGCTGGCCGGACAGGGGACACGCGTGGTGGGGGTGCACGCGGCGTTCATCGACACCGACATGGCGGCCGGGGTGGAACTGCCCAAGACGTCACCCGCGGACGTGGCGGAACTGGTGCTGGACGCGGTGGAGAAGGGCGAGGAGGAGGTGCTGGTGGACGACATCACGCGGCAGACCAAGGCTGCGCTGTCGGGGTGACGGCTTCGAGGAGCAAGGAGCTGCCGCGTCAGTGAAGCTGTCCGGTCTGGTGCAGGTGATCGAAGATGATCTGGTCGACCGGGGAGACACGGTCACGGTCGGCATAGCTCAGCCAGGCGATCTCCTCGATCTCGCGGACGAGAGTGTCGAGGTCGGACTCGCCGGGATCGCGTTTGCCGCCGGGGATGTAGTAGGCGTTCCTGCCTCGTGATCGCGTGCTGAGGATCTTGCCATGTTCCAGGTGGATCCAGGCGATCTTGTCGATGGGGCCGTTCACCTTGCGCTCCTGACTGCCGGGACAGGGGGATGCCTGGCTCTTCCACGAGAACGGCGGGTATGGCTACAGCTTCCCCTACGCCGAGCACCCCCAGTTGTACAGGACCGCGCGCGACCCGGACGCCGTCGCGTCACGGCGCCCGGCCACGCACACCGGCGGAGCGTCTCCCTGGACAGACGCCGGCCACGGCCGGCGGGTGGGGGTGACCCATGCGTGCCGTACGGGGTGGAAGACGCGCCGGACGGCCCAGAAGAAGCGGAAAGCCCCGTGCGGCGATCGCACGGGGCTTTCCGGCAGCGGTCTCGACGACGAACAATGGCTCGCCGCCCAGGAACCGGGAAGAGCGGCGATCAGCGGGCCTGCATGATCTCCCGCATGAGACGCGCGGTCTCGGACGGAGTCTTGCCGACGCGGACGCCGACCTTCTCCAGCGCTTCCTTCTTCGCCTGCGCCGTGCCGGCCGAGCCGGACACGATGGCGCCCGCGTGGCCCATGGTCTTGCCCTCGGGCGCGGTGAAGCCCGCCACGTAGGCCACGACCGGCTTGGTGACGTGCTGCTCGATGTAGGCGGCCGCGCGCTCCTCGGCGTCGCCGCCGATCTCGCCGATCATGACGATGGCGTCGGTGCCCGGGTCGTCCTGGAACGCCTGGAGGGCGTCGATGTGGGTGGTGCCGATGACGGGGTCGCCACCGATGCCGACGGCGGTGGAGAAGCCGAAGTCGCGCAGCTCGTACATCAGCTGGTACGTCAGCGTGCCGGACTTCGACACCAGGCCGATGCGGCCGGCGGTGGTGATGTCGGCGGGGATGATGCCGGCGTTGGAGGCGCCGGGCGAGGCGATGCCGGGGCAGTTCGGCCCGATGATGCGGGTCTTGTTGCCCTTCTCGACCGCGTAGGCCCAGAACTCGGTGGTGTCGTGGATCGGCACGCCCTCGGTGATGACCACGCAGAGCGGGATCTCGGCGTCGACGGCCTCCTTGACGGCGTCCTTGGTGAACGCCGGGGGCACGAAGACGACGGAGACGTCGGCGCCGGTGGCCGCCATGGCCTCGGCGACCGAGCCGAAGACGGGCAGGTCGAGGTGGGTGGTGCCGGCCTTGCGGGCGTTGACGCCGCCCACGACCTTGGCGCCCGAGGCGAGCATGCGCTTGGCGTGCTTGGTGCCCTCGCCGCCGGTCATGCCCTGGACGATGATCTTGCTGTTTTCGGTGAGCCAGATAGCCACTTCGATTACACCCCAGCCGCAGCGAGCTCGGCGGCGCGCTTGGCCGCGTCGTCCATCGTGTCAACCAGCTCGACGCCCTTGAGGGCGGCGTCGGCCAGGATCTGCCGCCCGAGGAGGGCGTTGTTGCCGTCGAGGCGGACCACCAGCGGGCGGGTCACGGCCTCACCGCGGTCCTCGAGCAGCTTGAACGCGGCCACGATGCCGTTGGCGACGGCGTCGCAGGCGGTGATGCCGCCGAAGACGTTCACGAAGATCGACTTCACGGCCGGGTCGGAGAGGATGATCTCCAGGCCGGCCGCCATGACCTCGGCGCTGGCGCCGCCGCCGATGTCGAGGAAGTTGGCGGGCTTGGGCTTGCCGGAGAACTGCTCACCCGCGTAGGCGACGACGTCGAGGGTCGACATGACCAGGCCCGCGCCGTTGCCGATGATGCCGACGTTGCCGTCGAGCTTGACGTAGTTGAGGTCCTTCTCCTTGGCCGCGGCCTCCAGGGGGTCCTCGGCCGCCTTGTCGGCGAACTTCTCGAAGACGTCCTTCTGGCGGAACTCGGCGTTGCCGTCGAGCGTGACCTTGCCGTCGAGAGCCTTCACGTCGCCGTCGGCGGTGAGGATCATCGGGTTGACCTCGACCAGCGTGGCGTCCTCGTCGACGAAGACGCACCAGAGCTTCTCGATCAGCTCGGCCGCGCCGTCGAGCGCCTTCTCCGGCAGCTGCCCGGCCGCCGCGATCTCGCGGGCCTTGGCGCGGTCGACGCCCGTCAGCGGAGAGATCGCGACCTTGGCGACCTTCTCCGGCGTGCTGTGCGCGACCTCTTCGATGTCCATGCCACCGGCGGCGGAGCAGATCGCGAGGAAGGTGCGGTTGGCGCGGTCGAGCAGGAAGGAGAAGTAGTACTCCTCCGCGATCGCGCTGGCCTCCTCCACGAGCACCTTGTGGACCGTGTGGCCCTTGATGTCCATCCCGAGGATGTCGGTCGCCTTCGCGACGGCGTCGTTGGCGTCATCGGCCACCTTGACGCCACCGGCCTTACCACGGCCACCGGTCTTGACCTGGGCCTTGACCACGACGCGGCCGGTCAGCTGCTCGGCTGCCTTGCGCACGTCCTCCACGGTGAACGCGACGACGCCGCGCGGCACCGGGATGCCGTAGTCCGCGAAGAGCTCCTTCGCCTGATGTTCGAACAGGTCCACGAGGGTCCGTCCTTGCTTGTCCGACTGAGTGTTCGACGGCCCGGGCCACCCCGTGTGCCGGGCGTTTCCGCCAGTGAAGCCTAGCCGTTGTCAAGACCTGGCCTGGTCACCGGGGACGAGTTATTCCGCGATGTGACGGTGATCTCACTTTCTGGACGCGATCGATTCACTTGCGCGGAGGATTCACGGGGCCGGGGCGAGTCCGGCCGTCAAGATCATCGATTCCGAAACCTCACACTTCCGCACAGGATCTTCACATATCCCGCTCGCTCCCCAACGCCGATGTACGGCATGATCCACCTCGTGAAACGCTTCGTCATCGCTGTCGCCATCGCGGCAGCCAGCGCCCTTCTCACCACGGGCACCGCCTATGCAGCCCCCGAGACCCCCCTCACGGCACTGAAGAAGCAGTATGTCGAAGGCCGCGGCGTCAAGATCAAGGAGACGTCGTACATCGAGCTCGACGGCGAGTCCCTCGGCAGCTCCAGCCGCGTCACCGGCGTGGTCGGCTTCGGCCGTAAGGGGGTCAACTCCTACGACCTCACGCTCCGCGGCGCGTCGTTGCTGAGCGAGGGCAACTCGAAGATCCAGATCATCCACACCAAGGGCGACACCTACCTCAAGGCGCCTGGTACGCCCGACATGCCGAGCGGCTGGGTGCGCTACCCCGACGCCGCGGTCGGTTTCTCCACCAGCCAGCTGATCAACATCTTCGACCCGAAGATGCTGAAGAAGGTCATCGCCGCCGCCAAGGTGCGCAAGCCCGGCGAGTACCGCGGCACCGTGCCCCTCAAGGACCTGGTCGGCTCCGAGCTGGGCAAGTCGCTCGGCAAGGCGAAGGTCAACTACCGCATCTTCTTCAACGGCAAGAAGCTGATCACGCGCGTGCGCTCGGAGATGGTCCTCGACTTCGGCGTGCTCGGGTCGATGAACAGCATCACCGACACCCAGTACTACGAGTGGGGCCGGAAGGTGAAGATCCAGGCTCCGCCGAAGGACCAGGTCACGGACGCCAAGGACCTGGAGGGCGGCGAGAGCGGCGACCACCCGTCGGAGACGCCGCCGCCGGTGTTCGACCTGGTTCCCAGCAACTGACGTCGTGAGTGTTCGGCGGCGGCGTCCCTTCGGGGCGTCGCCGCCTTCGTCGATGAAGAGCCCGCCCGTCTGATACCCATTTCGTCATCTGAGACCTCACCGATACCGGGCGCCAGCAGCGTTTCCCCCGTGATGACTCGACTGATCGCGGGATTCGCCACGGCCGCGGCGCTGCTGACCGCGGCCCCGGCGCAGGCGGCGGCTGCGCAGGCGGCGGCGCCCCCCGCTCCCCTCAAGGCGCTGAAGAAGCAGACCAGCGTGCGCTTCACCGAGCGCACCCACATCGTCGCCGGACGTTCGAAGGCGGTCTTCACCCGCCGCTCCGGCGCCTTCCTCCTCAACTCCTCCGGCATCAAGGCCTCCGACGTCACGGCGAGGCTCGCGATCAAGGCCGCCGACCTGACCGACGACGCCCTCAGGTGGATGCTCGCCCCCGAGCGGACCATCCGGATCGGGACGACCTCGTACATCTCGGGCGGCTACTTCTCCACCCGCCTCCCCGTGGACCGGACCTGGCTGAAGGTCGCCAAGGGCCCCGCCGCCGGAGTCACGGGCATCTACGGCCAGCTCATCAACGTCGCCGAGGCCCGCACCCTCGCCGCCCTGCTCAGGACCGCCACACGCACGTCGTACGGCTACCGCGGCACGATCACGCTGGGCCGGCTCCACCAGAGCTCGCCCTGGCTGCGCGCCTCCATCGGGGATCTGCTCGGCAAGCCGAAGACGGCGATCTCCTGGCGGCTCACCCTCGACGCGCGCGGACTGCCCACGCGGCTGGTCTCGCAGTACTCCTCCGGGGCGGACGGTGACGTCGTCATGGACACGCGCTTCAGCGGGTGGAGCGGCAAGCTGACGATCGCGGCGCCTCCGGCCGAGCAGGTGTGGGAGGGCGACGGGGCGGAGCTGCCCACGCCGTCGGTGAACGCACCGGCGACCGCACCGATGGCCGGGGGTCAGGTGGTTCCGTGATCAGGCTGTGCGCGGCACCCCCGATCGCCACCGCGACGGCTCCGTCCACGACCGTCGCCCCTCCTGCCTCGAAAGCGGCGACCTGACACAATCCCGGCATGAGCCGATTGCTGATCGTCAACGCGCATCCCCTGGAGCCGGTCGCCGGCCAGCTCGGCGACCGGTCCTGGATCGAGGTGGCCGGGGGCCGCATCGTGGACACGGGCACCGGCGCACCGCCGTCCGGCGAGCACCGGGTGATCGACGCCGCCGGCCGTACCGTGCTCCCGGGGCTCATCGACGCGCACGTGCACCTGGTCGCCAACACGCTCGACACACGGGAGGCCGCCACGTGGACGCCCGGCTACGCCGCGGTGAGGAGCCTGCGCGCGGCCGAGCAGATGTTGCGGCGCGGCTTCACCACGGTGCGTGACGTCGGCGGCGCCGACTACGGCATGGCGCAGGCCCTGGCCGAGGGGCTCGTTCCCGGGCCGAGGCTGATCCACGGCGGCAAGGCCCTGTCGCAGACCGGCGGCCACGGCGACCTGCGTCCGCGCTCGGAGGAGGGCCGGCCGTGCTGTCACACGCCGGGGTTCGCGCGCATCGCCGACGGCGTGGAGGAGGTACGGCTCGCGGCGCGCGACGAGTTGCGCAAGGGCGCGGCTCATCTCAAGCTCACCGTCTCGGGCGGCGTCGCCTCGCCGCACGACGAGGTGTCCGCCGTGCAGTACACGCTGGAGGAGATCCGCGCGGCCGTCGAGGAGGCGGGCAACGCCGGGCGCTACGTGACCGTGCACGCCTACCACGCCCGCGCGATCAACCGGGCGCTGGAGGCGGGCGTGCGCTGCGTCGAGCACGGGAACCTGCTCGACGACACGACGCTGAAGCTGCTGGTCGAGCGGGACGCCTTCCTGGTGCCGACGCTCGTGACGTACGAGCAGCTCGCGCTGCGGGGGCGGGAGCTCGGGCTGGGCGAGGAGTCGTACCGGAAGATCGCCGAGGTGCGTGACGCCGGGCTGGCGGCGCTGGAGCGGGCGCACCGTGCGGGGGTGAACGTCGTGTTCGGGTCCGACCTGCTCGGGCCGATGCGGGAGGCGCAGCTTCAGGAGTTCGACCTGCGCGCCCGGGTGCAGCCGGCGGCCGCGGTGGTGCTCTCGGCGACCGCCACGGCGGCGCGGCTGCTGGGCATGGAGGGGCAGATCGGCACGCTCGCGGTGGGGGCGCATGCCGACCTGCTGGTGGTCGACGGGGATCCGCTGAGCGACCTGTCGGTGCTCACCCGGCCTAAGGCGTACGTCATCAAGGCGGGCCAGGTGGTCTGAGGCTCAGAGGTTCAGGCGAGACTCCCGCAGCGCGGCCCACTCCAGCGAGTGCTGGATGCCCTCGGCCACCGAGTAGCGTGCCCGCCACCCCAGCGCCTCGCTCGCCCGCTCCACCCGCGTGTACGACCCGACGACGTCGCCCGGCCGCCTCGGCGCCTCGACGACCTCGACCGGCCGGTCGGCCACCTGGTTGAAGACGTCGACCAGTTCGCGCACGGTGGTCCCCTCCCCGGTCCCGAGGTTGATCACGGACATCGGCAGCGAGTCGAACCGCCGCAGTGCCGCGACGTGGGCTTCGGCCAGGTCCCACACGTGGACGTAGTCGCGGATGCCCGTCCCGTCGGCCGTCGGGTAGTCGGTGCCGGTGATCTGGAACGGCACGCCTTCCTGGTAGGCCCGGATGATCATCCCCAGCGCGTGTGAGGGGCGGGCGTGCTGCAGCCCCGTGCGCATCTTGGGGTCGGCGCCGATGGGGTTGAAGTAGCGCAGCGAGAGCACCTTGATCGGCTGCGACGCGGCGATGTCGGCGAACATCTCCTCGCAGACCGCCTTGGTCCTGGCGTAGGGGCTCTGCGGGTCGAGCGCCGAGTCCTCGTCGACTGTCAGGTCCTCGCCCGCCGCGTAGATGGCCGCCGAGGAGCTGAAGATCATGCGCGTGCACCCGTTGCGCAGGAGGTGGTCGACGAAGTCGAGCGACTTGGTGACGTTGGCCCGGTAGTACCCGACGGGGTCGGCGACGGAGTCGGGCACCACGATGAGCGCGGCGCAGTGGATGACAGCCTCGATATCCGGATTTTCCCGGAAAATCCGGTCGATCAGCTCGCCGTCGGCGATGTCCCCCTCATAGAACCCTCGCCCATCGGCGAACTCCCGCCGCCCCGTCACCAGACTGTCGAGGATCACCGGCGTGATCCCGGCGTCGAGGCACGCCGAGGCGACCGTGCTGCCGATGAATCCCGCTCCACCCGAAATCAGAACACTCACGCGGGAACATTACCCCGAGATCACTTCGTGACCATCCTGAGCCAAGATCGCGAGCCATGTGGAAACCCCTCGCCGCCGTCGTCGCGGCCCTGGCCGTCGCCCTGACCGCCGCCCCCGCCCAGGCCGCTCCCAAGGACCCGGTCAAGACCCTGATCAAGGAGCTGGCGACGAAGCGCGGCGTCGCCTTCACCGAGAAGACGGACGGCGACTTCGGCTGGATGAACAGGGACCAGCCGGGAAGCGCCTTCACCGGCTCACGCAAGGGCAGGATCGCCTACGACCGCTCGGGCATCACCGCCTTCGACATGAAGATCATCGACGACCCCGGCGCGTCGAAGGGCGTGATCCGCGTGGGGAAGGCGATCTACCAGGAGACCCGCGAGACCGACCCGGGCTGGGTCAAGAGCCCCCACAAGGGCTGGTCGCCGTTCTTCGGCCCGATCAACGTGCTCGAACCCGCGACCCTCAAAGCCGTGATCAAGCACGCGGACAAGCAGTTCGGCACGTTCCGCGTCAGCTTCCTGCCCACCGCCGAGATCTGGAAGGTCTCGCCTTCGTACCGCGTCTGGAAGGGCAAGCGCCCCACCGGCAAGGAGGCCAAGATGTTCTATCTCGTCCTCTTCAAGCTCGGCCGCGACGGCCTGCCCCAGGAGATCACCACGGAGTGGCCCGAGGGCAGGAGCACGATCACCTTCTCGTCGTGGGGTAAGAAGGTGACCGTCAAGGCCCCGCTCTAGAGCTTCTCCAGCGGCGCGTAGGCGAGCAGCAGCGTCTTCTCGCCTCCGCCCCCGAAGTCGATCTTCACCTTCGTCTTCTCCGCCACCCCGTCGACGGCCACGACCGTGCCGAGCCCGAAGGCGTCGTGCGACACCCGATCCCCCGGCACCAGGGAAGGCACCTCGCGCGAGCTCTTCTTCGCGGGAGCGGGACGCGCCGGGGTGTCGCGCCGGGTGGCGGCGCTCCAGGCGGACTTCTCCGGATCGGTGCGCCACTCGAGCAGGTGATCGGGCACCTCCCCCACGAACCGGGAGGCCGGGTTGAACGACGGCGCGCCCCACGAGCTGCGCACGGCGGCGCGGGTGATGTAGAGGCGCTTCTGCGCCCGCGTGATGCCCACATAGGCCAGGCGCCGCTCCTCCTCGAGCTCCTTGGGCTCCGACAACGAGCGGATGTGGGGGAAGACGCCGTCTTCCATCGCGGTGAGGAAGACGACCGGGAACTCCAGGCCCTTGGCGGTGTGGAGGGTCATCAGGGTGACGACGCCCTGCCCTCCGTCGGCCTCGGGGATCTGGTCGGCGTCGGCCACCAGCGAGACCTGCTCCAGGAACTCCACCAGCGTGCCCTCGGGGTTGGCCTCCTCGAACTCCGAGGCGACCGAGACGAGCTCGTTGAGGTTTTCGAGCCGCGACTCGTCCTGGGGGTCCTGCGAGGTCTCCAGCTCGGCGCGGTAGCCGGTGGAGACCAGGACCTCCTCGGCCAGCGCCGACGGCGGCATGCCCTCGGCCTTGCCGATCAGCTCCTCCATCAGCGCCACGAACTCGCGCACGGCGTTGGCCGAGCGCGCCGCCATGCCGTAGACCTCGTCGATCCTGCGCATGGCCTCCCAGAAGGGGATGCGCTCGCGGGTCGAGAAGGCCTCGATCATCGCCTCGGCACGTTCGCCGATGCCGCGCTTGGGGACGTTCATGATGCGCCGCAGCGAGACCACGTCGTTGGGGTTGGCCAGGACCCGCAGGTAGGCGAGCAGGTCCTTGACCTCCTTGCGCTCGTAGAAGCGCACGCCGCCGACGACCTTGTACGGCAGGCCGGTGCGGATGAAGATCTCCTCGAACACGCGGGAGGCGGCGTTGGTGCGGTAGAAGACGGCCACGTCGCCGGGACGCACCTCTTCGTCGTCGTGCAGCCGGTCGACCTCCTGGGCGACGAAGACCGCCTCGTCGTGCTCGTTGTCGGCCACGTAGCCGACGATCTTGGGGCCGTCGCCCTGCTCCGACCAGAGGTTCTTGGGCTTGCGCCCTTCGTTCTTGGAGATCACCGCGTTGGCGGCGGTCAGGATGTTCTGCGTGGAGCGGTAGTTCTGCTCCAGCAGGATCGTGCGGGCGTCGGGGTAGTCGCGCTCGAACTCGAGGATGTTGCGGATGGTCGCGCCGCGGAAGGCGTAGATCGACTGGTCGGCGTCACCGACGACGCACAGCTCCGACTGCTCGGCGCCCGACCTGACCAGTTCGCCGTCGGCGGTGTGCAGCGACGGGCGGCCGACCAGCTCCCTGACCAGGATGTACTGCGCGTGGTTGGTGTCTTGGTACTCGTCGACCATCACGTGGCGGAAGCGCCTGCGGTAGTGCTCGGCGACGTCGGGGAAGAGCTGGAACAACGTCACCGTGTTCATGATGATGTCGTCGAAGTCCATCGCGCCGGCCTCGGTCAGCTTCAGCTGGTAGGCCTTGTACGCCTGGGCGAGGGTCTTCTCCAGATGGGAGCCCGCCCGGTCGATGGCGGTCTCGTAGTCGATCAGCTCGTTCTTGAAGTTGCTCACCTGCGCCGAGAAGGCACGCGGAGGGTAGCGCTTGGGGTCGAGCTCCATCTCGCGGCAGACCATCGCCATGAGCCGCTGGGAGTCGGCCTGGTCGTAGATCGAGAAGCTCGACGGGAAGCCCAGCCGCTTGGCCTCCCTGCGCAGGATGCGCATGCACGCGCTGTGGAAGGTCATGATCCACATGAGCTTGGAGCGGGGGCCGACCAGCTTGTCGATGCGCTCCTTCATCTCGCGCGCGGCCTTGTTGGTGAAGGTGATCGCCAGGATCTCGCCCGGGTGCACCTCGCGCTCGGCCAGGAGGTAGGCGATGCGATGCGTCAGCACCCGGGTCTTGCCCGACCCCGCTCCCGCGACGATGAGCAGCGGACTGCCATGGTGGATCACGGCCTCACGCTGTTGCGTGTTGAGACCGTCGAGCAGCGGGTGGTCAATCGAGACGTGGGTCGGCACGCCCCTAGGTTAAAGCGCGCCACCGACGGAATGTGCGCCAGACGGGAACGGTTGAGACGAACATGCTTCCGGAAAACGAGATCAAGCGTGTCCTGACCGTCACGGCACACCCCGATGACATCGACTTCGGCTCGGCGGGGACGATCGCCGGCCTCACCGACCGGGGCGTCGAGGTGACCTACCTGCTGGTGACCGACGGTGACGCCGGGGGCAACGAGCGCACGCTCGACAACGGAGGCATGGCCGAGCTGCGCCGCGCCGAGCAGACCGCGGCCGCCAAGCACGTCGGCGTCACGGACCTGCGTTTCCTCGGCTACTCCGACGGCACCGTGGTGCAGTCGCTCGACCTGCGGCGCGACATCGCCAGGGTCATCCGCCAGGTGCGTCCCGACGTGGTCATCACCCACCACCCCGAGCGCAACTACCAGTTCATCGCCCCGAGTCACCCCGACCACCGCGCGGTCGGCGGCTCCACGCTCGACGCGGTCTACCCCGACGCGCGTAACCCGTACGCCTTCCCCGAGCTGCTCAAGGACGAGGGCCTGGAGGCCTGGACGGTCCGCGAGGTCTGGCTGACGAGCGGTCCCACCCCCGATCACTTCGTCGACATCACCGCCAACGTCGACCGCAAGATCGCCGCGCTGCTCTCCCACCAGAGCCAGGTGGCCCACGTCACCGGCTTCGAGGAGTCGGTCAAGGGCCGTTTCCTGGAGTGGGGCAAGCGGGCGGGCCTGCCCGAGGGGGGCTACGCGGAGGCCTTCCAGATCGTCCCCACCGGCTGACGCACGAACGTGCTGCTCGACCCCACCCCCCTGCTGGCCGTCGTCACGGTCGCGCTGGTCGTCCTGGCCGCCGTCGCGGCGGCCGCGCTCGGCCACGCGCGTGCCGTACTGACCGCGTCGGCCAGGGCCGCCGCGCAGCTCGCCGCGATCTCCCTGGTCATCACCGCGCTCGTGCGCACCCCGTGGGTGAGCGCCGTCCTGCTGGTGATGTACGGCGTAGCGGCGTGGACAGCCGGAAGACGCGTCTCCAAGAGCCGTCCATGGCCCGCCGCCGTCCCGATGGCCGCAGGAGCGCTCCCGCCTCTGCTCCTGCTGTTCGGCACCGGCGCCGCCCCGCTCCAGGGCATGGTGCTCATCCCGATCGCCGGCATCCTGCTCGGCGGCTGCCTGACCGCCACCGCGATGGCCGGGCGCAACGCCATGGACGAGCTGCGTGCGCGGAACGGCGAGGTGGAGGCGGCGCTCTCGCTCGGCCTGCCGCCCGCAGAGGCCCGCAGGGAGATCTGCGCGCCCAAGGCGGCCCAGGCCCTGCTCCCCGCACTCGACCAGACCAGGACCGTCGGCCTGGTCACGCTGCCCGGCGCCTTCGTGGGCATGCTCCTGGGCGGGGCGAGCCCGCTTCAGGCGGGCATCGTCCAGCTCGTCGTGCTGGTCGCGCTGCTGGCCGCCGAGGCGATCGCGGCCAAGGTCACGATCGAGCTCGTCTGCCGGGAGCGATTCGGGCGAACAGGTATCCCAGCGAGTTAGTCGCCACGTGCAGCAGCGACGGCGTCAGCAGTCCGCCCCTGCGTCGCAGCTCGCAGAAGAACACCCCGGCCGCCGCGGTGGAGACGACGCTGCCCGCCACGACGCGGGCGACGTCGGCGCGGCCCGGGCCCTCCTCGCCGGCCGTCAGCGCGCCGAGCGCGGGATTGGCCCTGGCCATGTCGATGGCGGGCAGGATGTGCCAGAGTCCGAACAGCCCCGACGACACCGCCGTCGCGGCGGCCGTGCCATGGGTACGGCGCAGCATGCCGTACAGCGCGCCGCGGAAGCCGACCTCCTCCAGCAGCACCGTGCCCACGGGCACCTGGAGCAGCGCCTCCTCGAAGGCGCGCGAGCGCGACAACGACAGGGCGCGCTCGTCGCGGAACAGCTCCCGGGTGCGCGGAATCGAGATCCCGGCGGTGTAGACGGCGGCCACCGCGAAGGCGAGCGTGCCGCCCGCCACCGCGCCGCGCCTGCCGTGCTCGAAGCCCATCTCCTGCCACGACAGCCCGCTCCTGCGGGCCATGGCCACCAGGGCGCCGGTCGCGACCGCGGAGGTCAGCGGCGCCCAGCGTTGGGCGACGCGGTTGTTCAGGACGTTGGCCGCGGTGAGCACGGCGAGGGATCTGCCCAGCACCTTTGCAGGTTACGTCGTCGCGGGAGTGCGCCACCCGGCGGGGAAACGCGCCCGGCGGCGTTCCTCGGGGGTCATCCCGCCCCAGATGCCCTCGGACTCCCCCGCCCGCAGGGCGTAGTCGCGGCACTGGGCGAGCACCTGGCAATCCGCGCAGACCGCCTTGGCCTGCGTCTCCTGGACGCGGGAAGGCGCGAGCGGGAAGAACAGCTCAGGATCGCTTGACCGGCAAGCGCCCTTGCGAAGCCAGCCGGCCTCGTCGGCGATACCCATGGCTCCACGCTAGAGCCGCGGGGGTCCGCGTGCATCCCCCTCAGGGTTGACACGCCCCTACTCCGCCGCGATATCCCTGCGCGAAGGACTGCTGGCGTTGCTCGGCAGTGCCGTGGGCCTGCGGGTTGAACCAGTCTTCCGTGGGATCGCCCGCGGCGGCGAGGTTGAGCAGGAGTTCCTCCTCGTCGCCCTCCTGCGCGGACACGGCTCTCGATTTGACCAGCGCCGCCAGTGTGGCGCCCGCGTAGCAGTCGGCCTGCAGCTCGATCTGGATGCTGTACTGGAAGCGGGTCTCGAGCTGCGCCTGGACGGCGTGGCCGATCTCGTGGGGGATGATCAGCCACGTGGAGCCGTCGCCCATCTCGGACCACAACGCCTCCAGCCACGCCTGGTCGTAGGCGACGAAGTGCCCGTCGGGGCAGTAGAAGGCGTTGTTGGGCACGGACGGCTGTCCGCCGCACGAAGGACCCGCGTCACCCACATAGGGGATGAAATCCCGGATGGGCCGGTAGGTCCCGCCGGAGGCCTCGAACTGCTGCCGCCAGAACTCCTCCGCCAGCGCGCGCGAGGAACGTACGTCGTCGTCGAAGTTGTCTTCCTGCTGGGCGTTGCGCGACGGCGCGCGCACCACCCCGCACGCCGCCACCAGCAGGATCGCGATCAGACCTGCCAGGCATGCACGGGCTCGTTGGTGTGCATGCGGTCGATGTAGTCGAGCGTCATCCGGCGCAATGCTTCGTGCCGGTCGACGCCCTTCTCCGCGTTCACTCGCTCGACCTGCCACGTCGCTCCCGTCCGGTGCGTGAGACAGCGCGCCTCGATGACACCCAGCAGCCTGCCCGCCACCGCGTCGTCCACACCCCACTTCTCCAGTCCCTGATAGGCCATCGGGAGCAGCCTGCGCAGGATCAGTTCGGTGACCGGGACCTCACCCATGCCCGGCCAGTACAGCCGCGCGTCGATGCCGTTCCTGGCCGCGCTCCACAGGTTCTCCTCTGCGGTCGCGAACGACATCTGGCTCCAGAGCGGGCGCTCCAGGAACGGCACCGTGCGCATCAGGCCGTAGTAGAAGGCGGCGTTGGCCGCGATGTCGAGCACCGACGGGCCCGCGGGCAGCACCCGGTTCTCCACCCGCAGGTGCGGCGTGCCGTCCACGACCGCGTAGACCGGGCGGTTCCAGCGGTAGATGGTCCCGTTGTGCAGGGTCAGCTCGTCGAGCGCCGGGATCCGGCCGCTTTCCAGTACGGCACGCGGATCGGTGTCCTCGCACAGCGGCAGCAGCGCCGGAAAATAGCGCACGTTCTCCTCGAACAGGTCGAAGACGCTGGTGATCCACCGTTCCCCGAACCAGACGCGGGGCCGTACGCCCTGCTCCTTCAGTTCCTTCGGCCGCGTGTCCGTCGCCTGGGCGAACAGGTCGATCCTGGTCTCGCGATGCAACTCCTTGCCGAACAGGTACGGCGCGTTGGCCGCCAGTGCCACCTGCGGACCGGCGATCACCTGGGCGGCGTTCCAGTGCGCGGCGAACTCCTCGGGGCTCACCTGCAGATGCAGCTGGACACTCGTGCAGGCCGCCTCGGGCGCCACGCTGTCGGCATAGGTGTCGAGGCGCTCGACGCCCTCGATCTGGAGGTGCAGATCCTCGCCCCGCGCCGCGAAGATCTGCTCGTTGAGCAGCGCGTAACGCGGATTCGCCGACAGGTTGCCCTCGATGAGGTCGCTCTCCCTGATCGTCGGGAGGATCCCGATCAGCGCCAGATGCCCGCCCACCGACCGGGCTCGTTCCTCGGCGTGGTTGAGCCGCGCCCGCACGTCGTTCTCCAGCTGCAGCGCGCCCTCACCGGCCAGGCTCTGCGGCTCGACGTTGATCTCGACGTTGAACTGGCCCAGCTCGGTGGCCCAGTCGGGCTGCGCGATCGCCTCGAGCACCTCGGCGTTGCGCATGGCGGCCTCACCGCGCTCGTCGGTGATGTTCAGCTCGATCTCCAGGCCGGCCTGGGGGCGGTCGAACTCGAATCTGGACTCGCGGAGCATGCGCGCGAAAACGTCCAGGCAGCTCCGCACTTTTTCCCGATATTGACGACGGTCTTCCCGACTGAACACGACGACTGGCACATCCCTGCCCATATCCGGAATGTGCCACGCGATCGCGGCTCTGCCTACCCCACGGCGTCAGACGAGCCTGCGCGCCGTCGCCCATCGCGACAGCTCGTGGCGGTTCGACAGCTGCAGTTTGCGCAGCACGCTCGACACGTGCGTCTCCACCGTCTTCACCGAGATGAACAGCTCCTTGGCGATCTCCTTGTAGGCGTAACCCCGCGCGATCAGCCGCAGCACCTCCCGCTCCCGCTGCGTCAGCGAGTCGAGCTCGGGATCGATCGGCGGGGCCTCCGTGGAGGCGAAGGCGTCGAGCACGAACCCGGCCAGCCTCGGCGAGAACACCGCGTCGCCCTCGGCCACCCGCCGGATGGCGTCGGTGAGCTCACGCCCGCTGATGTTCTTCGTGACGTACCCGCGGGCCCCGCCCCTGATCACCCCGATGACGTCCTCGGCCGCGTCGGACACCGACAACGCCAGGAACCGCACCTGCCCGCCGGAGCCCAGGACACGCCGCAGCACCTCCTGCCCGCCGCCGCCGGGCATGTGCACGTCGAGCAGCACCACGTCAGGAGTGAGCTCGGCGATGGCCTTGACCGCCGACTCCACGTCCTCGGCCTCGCCCACGACGTGGATGGAGTCACCCAGCTCGGCCCGCACGCCCGAGCGGAACAGCCGGTGGTCGTCGACGATCAGAACGCGAATCATGTCTCCACCTTCATGGTCAGCATCACTTCGGTGCCCTCCCCGGGCTCGGTGCGCACCTTGGCCGTGCCGCCGTGCCGTTCCATTCTGCCGATGATGGACTCCCTGATCCCCATCCTGTCCACCGGGACGGCCTCCATGTCGAAGCCCTTGCCCCGGTCCTTGACCGAGATGAAGACCTCCTGGCCCTCCACCTCGGCGTACACGGAGATCACCGGCGAGTCCGAATACTTGCCCGCGTTGACCATCGCCTGGCGGAACGCCTTGAGCATGCCGTCGAGCCGCTGGTCCAGGGCGATGTCGCCGACACAGACGATCTCCACGGGGATGCCGTGCGCGTCCTCCTCCTCGGCGGCGATCCGCCGTACGGCTGCCGCGAACGTCGTGTCGGCGTCCTGGGCGGGCTGGTAGAGCCAGTTGCGCAGCTCGCGTTCCTGGGAGCGGGCGAGCCTGGTGACCTCGCGCGGGTCGTGCGCCACACGCTGGATGAGGGTGAGGGTGTGCAGCACCGAGTCGTGCACCATCGCGGCGATCTCCGCCTTCTCCTCCTGGCGGATGCGCTCGCGGCGCTCCAGCTGGAGTTCCTTCCACAGGCCTGCGAGCCACGGCAGGGCGATGACCACCAGGCCGCCGACGACGACCACGGTGAAGATGAGCCCGGAGCGGGCGGCCTCCAGGGCGCCCTGCGTGAGGAGGAAGCCGATCGCGCCGCCGACCACCAGCAGCACGCCGAGAAGGGTGCGGACGCGGTTCTTGCGCATGCCCTTGGTGGCGCCGCTGACCCAGCTGGTGCGCCGGTCGGGATCGGCCTGCTGCCACAGGATCAGCGCGCCGATGCCGCCCACCGCGAAGGGCAGCATGGCGACGCCGCCCCGCGAGGCGCCGGTCAGCCAGCCGAACGCGAACAGGGCGATGCCGATGGCGGTGAAGGCGGCCAGCTGGCTCCAGTCGCGTGAGGGAGGGGCTCCCTCGTGCGGCTCGCGCGGTGTGATCATCCACAGCACCGCGTAGACCACCACGCCGACGCCCTCGACGGCGCCCAGCAGCAGGAAGGCCAGCCGGATCACGACCGGGTCCAGCTTCAGCTGCCTGGCCAGGCCTCCGGCCACGCCGCCCACCAGCCGGCCCTCCATGGGCCGCGTCATGCGGCGGAAGGGTTCGGGCGCCTTCTGCTCGCTGTCGACGACACTCACCTCTTCACGCCGAACAGATCCTTTTAGCACGGATGCCCCTTCGACGTTAGTACGTGCCTGAGCATCGTCACATGTCTGCCTCGCCGTCCACATCAGGGATGTCCCCTGACCTGCCCTGGCCCGCGATCGTCGGGGTTGCCTCAGGGTGGTCCCCGATGCGGCCGCGGGCAGCTCAGGCCACGATAGGACCTATGACTGAGGTACCCACCCCGCCCAGGCCGCTCGGCCGCAGCAGCGAAGGCCGCATCCTCACCGGAGTCTGCGCCGGGCTGGGCAGGTACACCGGCATCGACCCCATCGTCTTCCGCGCGGGCTTCGCGATCCTGCTCCTGGGATCGGGAGTCGGGGTCTACCTGTATCTCGCGGCGTTCCTGCTGATGAGGGCGCCGACGGGCGGCCCCGGATACGTCGAGCAGTGGACGCGCCGCGACTTCACCGGCGACACCGTGCTCGCGCTGCTGACGGCGGTGCTGGGCTTCGGACTGATGGTCAACCTGGCGACCGTGGCGTTCGGCACGGGGACCCTGGTGGTGGCGATCCTGCTGGCCGTGGGCCTGCTGGCCGCGCACTCGAACGGGGTGGACCTGCTGGGGCTGGCCCGGTCGATGCCCGAGCGCCTCAACCGGCGACGGCCGCGCAACGCTCCTGCTCATGTGCCCTCCGCCCCCGCGCCCGCCTTCGACGAGGTTCCGTTGTTCGGAGGAGGAACGGCGAAGCAGGCCGCCCGTGACGAACCGGACTTCGCCGTACCGCCACCCGCGCCCGCCGCGCCCCCCAGGTGGAGCACCGCCGAGGAGCACGTGGAGGCGCTCAGCGAGGACGTGCGCCCGCACGAGCCGCCGCACAGCACGCCGGCGCACGACACGCGGGTGGACGACACGCGGGTGGATGACACGCGGGTGGACGACATGCGGGTGGACGACACGCGGGTGGACGGTCCTACGGCGACCTTCCCCACTGCGGACGCCCCGCCCACCTCCCAGACGGCCACCCCGCGGTTGTCGTACGGCGAGCCCTTCGCCCCCCACGGCCCCTACCAGCCTCTGGATCCCACCAGGCGCCCGGGCTACTACGACCCGAGAAACTTCGCCCCGCAGGCACCCGAGCGACGCCCCAAGCGAGCCAAGTCGGTCATCGGCGTCCTCACCACCCTGCTGGCCCTGATCATTGGAGTGATCGTCGTGGCCGTCCAGACGTCCCCGTCGGGAACCGGATCGCCGAGCCTGGTCGTCGTCAGCGGCGCGATGCTGGTCACCATCGGCGCAGGCCTGCTGGTGGCGACCTGGTGGGGCCGTGGCGCCGGCCTGGTGGCCCTGGGCACGGTCATCGCCCTGGGGGCTGCGGTGGGCCTGATGTTCAGCGGCCTGCCCAAGAAGATCACCGACGCGGTGTGGACTCCGAGGAGCATGCAGGACGTGCCGCAGACGTACTCCGTGGGCATCGGCGAGGGCACGCTCGACCTGACCGAGCTCCCCCTGCGAGCGGGCTCCACGACGACGTTCAACGCCTCCATCTCGGTCGGCGAGCTGACGGTGATCGTCCCGCCGACGGCGAGGGTCGAGGTGCACGCGACGAACCGGGTCGGCGACATCAAGATCGATCACCAGGTGAACGGCGGCACCGGCCTGGAGATCAACGAGACACTGGAGCCCGAGGTGGAGCCCGGCAGCGGCGAGCCCGCGACGATCGTGCTCCGCATCAAGGGCGGCGTCGGCGACATGGAGGTGCGCCGTGCAGCGTAAGGGCAACCTCCACAGGACCGACTGGATGGCGCTGCTGAGCGGCCTGCTCTTCCTGGTCGTGGGCATCCTGCTCCTGACGGGGGCGCTGACCGACTGGGTGCTGCTGGCCTCGCTCACGGTGGGCGGGCTGGCGATCGCGGGAGTGATCTCGGTGATCGCCCGGCTCATCCGCGGAGGGCGCTGACCAAGCAAACCCTTGACCGGGAAAAACACGGGCGTACGTTGGCATTTATCCGCCTTATCCCTTCAGGGGAGGACGTATGCCCCGAATCGCCGTCACCGTTGACGGAATCAAGTACGAGCAGGACGTCGAACCGCGCCTCCTGCTCGTCCACCTCCTACGAGACCACCTGGGCAAGACCGGCACCCCCATCGGCTGCGACACCAGCAACTGCGGCGCCTGCACGGTCCTGCTCGACGGCAAGAGCGTGAAGAGCTGCTCGGTCCTGGCGGTCCAGGCCGACGGCAGCGACGTGGTCACCATCGAGGGCCTGGCCACGAACGGGTCGATGCACCCGATGCAGCAGGCCTTCCACGAGGAACACGCGCTGCAGTGCGGCTACTGCACCCCCGGCATGGTCATGGCCTCCATCGACCTGCTGAGGACCGACCCCGATCCGTCCGAGGAAGCCATCAGGGAAGGCCTGGAAGGCAACCTCTGCCGGTGCACGGGTTATTGCAACATCGTCCGGGCGGTGAAGCGAGGCGCCCAGAACGTGGGAGCGACGTCATGAGCGAGATCGACCCCGCGGCGATCGCCGAGCAGGCCGACGTCCCCACCGAGCCGAAGCAGGCCTCCCACGAGGTGGGCAGGGCACGCCGTCGCAAGGAGGACGCCCGCCTGCTGACCGGCAGGACCCAGTGGACCGACAACATCCAGCTGCCCGGCATGCTCTACGTGCAGTTCCTGCGCAGCCCGATGGCGCACGCGAGGATCACGCGCGTCGACGTCGAGGCGGCCAGGCAGCTGCCCGGCGTGGTGGCGGCCTTCAGCGGCCGCGACTTCGCCGCCGAGCAGGGCAGCCTGCCGTGCGCGTGGCCGGTCAGCGAGGACATCGTCATCCCCGACCACCCGCCGATGGCCTACGAGGAGGTTCGATACGTCGGCGAGGCGGTCGCGTGCGTCGTGGCCACCAGCCGCTACCAGGCCGCCGACGCTCTGGAGGCGATCGAGGTCGACTACGAGCCGCTGCCCGCGGTGCTCGACATGAACGAGGCGCTGACCGGTACCAGCCCCAAGGTGCACGACCAGGGCAACCAGGCCTTCACCTGGAAGTTCGGCCAGGGCGACATCGACGAGGCGTTCCGCGACGCTCCGGTGGTGATCGACCGCACCTACGTCCAGCAGCGGCTGATTCCCACCGCCATGGAACCGCGCGCGGTCGTCTGCACCACCGACGGCCAGAGCTTCACGATGTGGTCGGCCACCCAGATCCCGCACATCCTGCGCTTCCTGCTGGCCGCGACCACCGGCATCCCCGAGCACATGATCCGCGTGATCGCCCCGGACGTGGGCGGCGGATTCGGCTCCAAGCTGCAGGTGACCGCGGAGGAGGTGCTCTGCCTGCTGCTGGCCAGGCGCCTGGGCAAGCCGGTGAAGTGGACCGAGAGCCGCTCCGAGGGCAACCTGACCGTGCACCACGGGCGTGACCAGATCCAGCACATCATGATCGCCGCCGAGGGCGACGGCCGCATCCGCGGCATCAAGGTGGACCTGCTGGCCGACATGGGCGCCTATCTGATGCTGGTCACACCGGGCGTGCCGCTGCTGGGCGCGTTCATGTACAACGGCATCTACAAGATGGACGCCTACGACTTCGCCTGCACCGGCGTCTTCACCACCAAGATGCCCACCGACGCCTACCGCGGGGCGGGACGTCCCGAGGCGACCTACGCGCTGGAGCGGGCGATCGACGAGCTGGCGCACGAGCTCAAGCTCGATCCGATGCAGGTGCGCAGGCTCAACTGGATCAAGCACGAGGAGTTCCCCTACACCACGATCGCGGGGCTCACCTACGACTCGGGCAACTACGAGGCGGCGACGGACCGGGCGATGGCCCTGTTCGGCTACGACAAGCTGCGGGCGGAACAGGCCGACCGGCGCGACCGTGGTGATCCCGTGCAGCTCGGACTCGGGATCAGCACCTACACCGAGATGTGCGGCCTGGCGCCGAGCCGGGTGCTGGGCTCGCTGAGCTACGGAGCGGGCGGCTGGGAGCACGGCTCCGTCCGCATGCTGCCCACCGGGAAGGTCGAGGTGGTCACCGGCAGCTCGGCCCACGGACAGGGGCACGAGACCGCCTGGAGCCAGATCGTCGCCGACGCGCTCGGCGTGCCGTACGAGGACGTCTCGGTCCTGCACGGCGACACGGCGATCTCGCACAAGGGCATGGACACGTACGGCTCGCGCAGCCTGGTCGTGGGCGGCATGGCCGTGCTGCAGGCGTGCGAGAAGGTCAAGGAGAAGGCCAGGCGGCTGGCCGCGCACACCCTGGAGTGCTCGCCGGACGACATCGAGTTCTCCCAGGGCGCGTTCAAGGTCAAGGGCACCAGCCAGCAGAAGACCATCCAGGAGCTGACGCTGGCCGCCTTCGCCGCCCACGACCTGCCCGACGGCATGGAGCCCAGGCTCGACGCCGACGCCACGATCGACCCGGAGAACTTCTCCTACCCGCACGGCACCCACCTGTGCGCGGTCGAGGTCGATACCGAGACGGGCCAGACGAAGATCCGCTCCTATGTGGCCGTGGACGACGTCGGCCGGGTGGTCAACCCGCTGATCGTCGAGGGTCAGGTGCACGGCGGCATCGCGCAGGGCATCGCTCAGGCCCTGTTCGAGGAGGCCGTCTACGACGCCGAGGGCAACCTGCTGACCAGCACGATGGCCGACTACCTGCTCCCGAGCGCGGCGGACCTGCCCACCTTCGTCACCGACAGGACCGAGACCCCTGCCACCAGCAACCCGCTGGGCGTCAAGGGTGTCGGCGAGGCGGGCACGATCGCCTCCACTCCCGCCGTCGTGAACGCCGTCGTGGACGCGCTGCGCCCGCAGGGTGTGCACGACATCCAGATGCCGTGCACACCCGAGCGAGTCTGGAGGGCCCTGCAGTGATCCCGGCCCAGTTCGACTACGTGAGACCGACCAGCGTGCAGGAGGCGAGCCAGGCGCTGGCAGGCGACGACGACGCCAAGGTCATCGCCGGCGGCCAGTCGCTGCTGCCGCTGCTGCGCCTGCGCCTGACCTATCCGACCCTGCTGGTGGACGTCGGCAGGCTGAGCGAGTTGCAGGGGGTGCACGACCGGGGTGACCACGTCTTCATCGGCGCCGCGGTCACCCACGACGAGGTCGTGCGCTCGGGCGTGATCCGTGACGCGTGCCCGCTCGTGGCTCTGGCCGCCGCCACCGTGGCCGACCCCGCCGTACGGCACCGCGGCACGTTCGGCGGCTCCCTGGCGCATGCCGACCCGGCGGGAGACCTTCCCGCGGTGGCACTCGCCCTGGACGCGATCCTGGTCACCTCGGAACGCGAGATCCCGGCCTCGGAGTTCTTCGTCGACTACCTGGAGTCGGCGATGCACCCGGGCGAGATCCTGGTCGGGATCAAGGTGCCCAAGCTCGGTCCTGGCTGGGGGTTCCACTACGAGAAGTTCCACCGTACGGCCCAGGCCTGGGCGATCGTCGGCGTGGCGGCGGCCGTACGCCGCTCCAACGGATCGATCGCCGAGGCGCGCATCGGGCTGACGAACATGGGCTCGGTCCCGGTCCGCGCCCGAGAGACCGAGGCCCGCCTGCGGGACCTCGACCTGGGCGAGGCGGTGCGGCAGGCGTGCGCGCACGCGGCCGAGGACACCTCGCCCCCGTCCGACCTGCACGCGCAGGCGGACTACCGGCGCCATCTGGCCCAGGTGCTGACCCACCGGGCGGTCCGTGCCGCCGCCGGGTCGCCCTGATCGCGGGAAGGGGCATCCGGGCGGGCATCCCTCCCGGATGCCCCTTCCACAGCGTAATGTCGCACTTAGGCAGAAGGAGCGGTCATGGCGATGAGGTTCGAGCACGAGTTCTCGGTCCCGGTTCCTGTCGAGCAGGCCTGGGCGGTGCTGCTGGACGTCGAGCGGGTGGCGCCCTGCCTGCCCGGCGCGGCACTCGACATCGTCGAGGGCGACGAGTTCACCGGCAGGATGAAGGTCAAGGTCGGGCCGATCACCGTGACCTACCGGGGGTCGGCGCGCTTCGAGGAGATCGACAAGGACTCCTACAGCATCCGGCTCAAGGCCGGGGGCAAGGAGGCCAGGGGTTCGGGTACGGCCGAGGCCACCGTCAACGCCCGGCTGGCCCCCGACGGCGACCGGACGGCCGTCAAGGTCGAGACCATGTTCAACGTCACCGGCCGCCCCGCTCAGTTCGGCCGCGGCGTGATGCAGGAGGTCGGGTCGAAGCTGATCGACCGCTTCGCCGCCAACCTGGCCGACCTGCTGGCGGGCAACCAGGAGAACGACGTCGAGGCCCTCGCGGCCGAGCCGCAACCCACAGCGACGGCCGACGAGGGCGAGCGGCACCTGACGGCGGTCCCTGGCACGCTGCGCACCTCGCGCACCCCCGACGAGGAGGCGCTCGACCTGCTGGAGATCGCCGGAGCCCCGCTGATCAAGCGGGTGGCGCCGGTGGTCGGCGCGCTGGCGGTCGTGGCGTTGCTCATCTGGGTCATCAGGCGGCTTTTCCGGTAAAAGTCCCGGCAAGTCGCGGCAAGTCCGGACACTTCGCCCGACGTACGGGAATGCCTTTCCTCGAAGAGTGAACGATTCGGGGGGAATCAGGCATGCCGGACTGCAGCGTTGTCGTGATCGCCCACAACGACGCGGCCCGCCTGCCCAGGGCCGTGCGTTCCGTCCTCGACCAGTCGTTGCGCAACCTCGAAGTGATCATCGCCGACGACGCGAGCACCGACGGCACCGAGCAGGTGGCGCGGCAGCTCATGGCCGAGGACAACCGCGTGCGCTACCTGCGCAGGAAGGTCAACAGCGGCGGCTGCGGAGCCCCGCGCAACGACGGGATCGACGCGGCGCTCTCGCCGTACATCATGTTCCTCGACAGCGACGACCGGCTGACCAGGCACGCGTGCAAGAGCCTGCTCACCGAGATCGAGCGCACCGGCGCCGAGTTCGTCTCCGGACAGATCTCGCGCTTCTACGAGGCGACCGGCAAGCAGCAGCGCTACTACCCCTCGCTGTTCGCCCCGCGCCGCGTCGTCGAGGGCATCGAGGCCGAGCCCGAGCTGTTCGTCGACAGCTTCACCACCAACAAGCTCTACGACGTCGCCTTCCTGCGCTCCAAGGCCCTGCGCTTCCCCGAGGGCGTGCACTTCGAGGACCACGTCTTCGCCGCCGAGCTGTACAGCGTGGCCACCCGCTTCGCCGTCGTCCCATGGGTCATCTATCTGTGGCACCGGGCGGCCGACGACAGCTCGATCTCGCTCAGCCACCACGAGATGGCCAACGTGCGCCAGCGGATCGACGCGGCCTTCGCCGCCGACCGCATCCTGGCCGACCACGGCCTCAGCCACCTGGTCCCCGAGCGCCAGCACCGCTTCCTGCGCCAGGACCTGCCCGTCTACCTGCACCCGATCCCCTCGCGCGAGGAGGTCTGGGTCAAGGAGTTCGCCGCGGTGGTGCGCCCGTACCTGGCCACCGTCCCGCAGGAGGTCCTCGACCGCACCGACCCCATGGTCAAGGTCTGCGCCCAGCTGATCCTCGACGAGCGCGTCGAGGACCTCACGGTCGCCGCCCGCTCGCTCACCGGCCCCAAGGCGCCGCCGCGCCAGGCCACCCAGCAGAACGGGCGCACCTACTGGGGCACCTCCGTCGGGCCCGGCACCGACATCACGGCGCTGCGCCTGGCCGAACTGCCCTACACCGCCTCCCGGCTGCGCCACGAGGTCACCGACCTGGCCACCGACGGCCGGCGGGTCACCATGACCGTGCGCACCTACGACCCCTTCGGGGCGCTGCCCACCGGATGGAAGGCCTTCCTCCAGCTCGGCGGCACCAAGGTGCCGATCGAGCCCCGGCACTCCGGCGACGGGTGCTACATCAGCGAGATCTCGTTCGTGCCCAGCAAGAGCGGCGACCCGCGCATCGGCTTCACCCGCCTGGCCGACGGGCGCACCACCACCGACCGGCTGCTGATCGACCCGCGGGCCGAACCGGTACGGGTGGGCGAGGTCACCGTGCGGCCGGAGGGGCGCTCGGCGTTCCTGCGCGTGCACGCGCCGAAGCCGCGGCCGTCGCTGCTGCGCCGTACCGCCAGGAAGCTGCTCAAACGCTGGAGCACCCCGGCGATGAAACTCAAGGTCTACAAGGTGCTGATCCGGGTAGTCCCTCGCAAGAAGGACCTCGCGCTGTTCGAGTCCGACTGCGGAAAGGGATACACCGGCAGCCCGCGCGCCCTGTACGAGGAGCTGCGGCGACGCGGGCTGCCGGTGGCAGTCGTCTGGTCGGCCGCGCGCAACAAGGAGAACTTCCCCAAGGACGCGGCCATCGTACGGCGCAGCAGCTGGCGCTACATCTGGACGATGGCCAGGGCCGCCTACTGGGTCGACAGCCACGGCTTCCCGCTCGACTATCCCAAACCGCGCGGCACCCGCTACCTGCAGACCTGGCACGGCCAGGGCATCAAGTCGATCGGCTTCGACGCCCCTGACCTGCGCGCCGACTTCGCCCAGCCGCGCGACCAGTGGCGCGACGCGATCGCGCGCTGGGACGCGCTGGTCTCCCCCGGCGCCGAGTTCGAGCGCATCTTCGTCACCGCCAACCGTTACGCCGGACCGCTCCTGAGGTACGGCACGCCCCGCTGCGACGCGCTGGTGCGCGGCGAGACTCCGCAGGGCGTGCGGGAACGGCTGGAGATCCCGCCGGGCAAGAAGGTGCTGCTCTACGCGCCCACCTACCGCGACGCCGCCAAGTTCTCCGGCCGATCGGTCAGGGTCGACCTGGACCTGCTGGCCGAGGAGCTGGCCGACGAGTGGGTGCTGGTGCTGCGCACGCACCCCGTGGAGAAGTACAAGGTGCCGCAGCGGGTGAGGCACTTCGTCCGGCCGGCGGGCTCGTACCCGGAGATCAACGACCTGATGCTGATCTCCGACGCGCTGCTGACCGACTACTCCTCTGTCAGCAGCGACTACGCCGTGACGGGCAAGCCGATGCTGTTCTACATCGACGACTGGGACGACTACCGGCGCAACGAGCGCGGCGTCTACCACGACCTGCCCTCGATCGCCCCAGGACCGTGCCTCTTCACCACCGAGGAGCTGGTCGCCGCCCTGCGTGACCTGCCCGCCGTCCACCGCGCCCACGCCCAGCGGTACGCGGCCTGGCGGCAGCTGTGGTGCGCCGACGAGCGGGGCAACGCGGCGGCCAGGGTCGTCGACGACTTCTTCGCCGGGCCGCTCGCGCAGCCCGCGGTCGGCGGCGGCTTCCTGTGGGGGACCCGATGAGCGTGACGTTCGCCTGCATCGACGCCGACACCCTGGGCGGCATCCAGCAGATCACCCACACCCTGGCCCAGGGCCTGGCCGAGCGCGGCTACGACGTGCGGGTCATCGGGCTGCAGCGCACCGAGGCGCCCTTCCGCTACGTCGAGCACCCGCTCTACACCCGCCACCTGGTGGCCAAGGACGGCAAGCTGGACAAGATCCTGCCCTCCGACGGCTTCCTGGTGATGACCTCGCCGGGCGTGGTGACGCGGCTGGCCGGCCACGGCTCGGGGCTCAGGCGCATCGGGCAGTACCACGGCTCGTACGAGCACGCGCGCGGCACCTGGCACCTGGGATCGATCCGCAGGCACTACGGCCAGCTCGACCAGGCGGTCTTCCTCAGCGAGGCCGACGCCTGGCAGTTCGCCGAGCACACCCTGCTGCCCAACACCTGGGCCATGCCCAACCCGCTGCGCGAGTGGCCGGCGCGCGTCTCGACGCTGACGACGCCGCGCGTCCTGGGCGTGGGGCGGCTGGCGGGGGTCAAACGGTTCGACCGCCTCATCACCGCCTTCGCCAGGGCGAGCGCGCCGCCGTGGGAACTGCATCTCATCGGCGACGGGCCCGAGGAGGAGCGGCTGCGCGCGCACGCCCGGCACGAGGGCGTCGCGGACCGGGTGATCTTCCGCGGCCGGGTGCACGCCGCCGACATGCCCGCGGAGTACGACGACGCCGCGCTGCTCGGACTGTCGAGCGAGCACGAGGGGCTGCCGCTGGTGCTGCTGGAGGCGGCCGCCCACGGGGTGCCCGCGGTGGCCTTCGACGTCTCGGGAGGGGTGCGCTCCGTCGCGCCCGCGCTCGTCGCGCCCGGTGACGTGGACGGCTTCGCCGTACGGCTCGGCGCGTTGATGGCCTCCTACGACGAACGGCGGCGCCTGGGCGCCGCCGTTCGGTCACAAGCGGCGGGATTCCGGCTCGACCGGGTCCTGGACCGCTGGGAGGTGCTCTTCTCTCACATCACGCGCTGAGGCATCTCCGCCTCGGCACGCTGCTGCGGGATGCCCGCCAGCGCGCACTGCTCCTCGGTCAGCAGCGCCGCCACCGGACCGGGCTCGCGCAGGCGCATGAACCGGTCGCGCAAGGCCTTGCGGCTGCGGTTGGAGCGACGCTTGGCCATCGTCCGCTGCAGCGAGGCGATGTGCTCCTTGGCCGGTCCCGGCGCGCCCGACAGCTCGTAGCCCTTGTCCTGGAGGCGGGCGCCGAGCATGTCCTCGCAGAGCGAGATCTCCCAGTCCTCCAGCCGGTGGCCCCAGCTGCCCACGCGGGCCTTGGTCACCTCGCCGTGGGTGTTGGTGTGCCAGACCTTGTGCAGCGGGACGACCGTGTCGGCGGCCTGCTTGGGCGAGACCACCGACGGGTCGAACTCCTCGCCCAGGTAGGCGCAGAGCTTCTGCATCTCGGCGCCCGGATCGTCGGTCAGATCCTCGTAGCGCAGCTCGTAGTAGCTGTCGGCCGGCAGGGTCTTGGCCAGCTTGTTGCCGTAGTCGATCGCCTCGGCCCAGGTCGACATCGCGTGGAAGGAGTCCAGCGTGAACCAGGGCATCTCCTTCAGCGACGAGACGCAGTCGCGCCCGTCCCTGATCAGGTGGATGAACTGGGCATCGGGGAAGATGCGCCTGAGGATGTCGACCTGCTTGACGTAGCTGGGCCGCTTGTCGCCCCACCGGGCCTTGCCGAAACGATCGGCGTACATGCGGAAGGCCGTGCCCAGCACCGAGCCCAGCGAGCCGGGCGCCTTGGTCGCCTCCTGGACGAAGGCGTCCCTGGCGAGGCCGAGCTCCTTGAACTTGGTGCTCTTGTCGGTGGCGATCCACTCGGCCAGCGCCTGGCGGCAGGCCGCGTCGCGCATGTCGCCGAAGGCACGACGCCGCGTGTAGGTCGGGATCACGAACCGGGTCTCGGGCGCCACCGCGATCCTCGGGTGCGAGTGCAGCATGAGCTGCAGCATCGTCGTCCCGGAACGCGGGCAGCCGATGACGAACACCGGACGGTCTGACATTGGGTTATCCCCCGATCAACGCGTGCTCACGGCTCTCCCGGGGCGTCGCCGCGCGACGGGTGAAGAGCCACATTCGGTACACAATGAAGACTTCGTTGGCCAGCAGCAGCAGGCTGGCGCCGGTCGAGACGGGCAGCAGGGCGGCCGCCCCGATGAGCGGGGCGACGACGAACACGGCCGCGTGGAACTCGATGCCACTGATCAGGTGCGAGCGCACCCGGTGACGGGCCAGCAGCCGGTTGACCCTGGGCATCAGCCGCTTGCTCGGCACCCGCTCGACCTGCCCACCCGGAGCCGCGGCCTCGGCGTTCAGATGGACGGCCTCGCGCACCCGCTTCATCTGCGGCGCGTTGACGTAGCGGAACAGGTCGAGCACCGCCAGCACCGCGCCGAGCACGATGTAGACCACGTCCCCGGTCAGGACGTACTGCCCGTAGGCCAGTCCCGCCGCGCAGAACACCACCCGGATCCGGTCACCCACGTAGTCCAGCCACAGGCCGAACGGCGAGCCCGTGCCCTTGAGCCTGGCGATCTTCCCGTCGACGCAGTCGACCAGGAAACTCACGTAGAACAACAGCGCGCCCACCGCGAGCTGGTTCACCGCGAAGCTCACCGCCGAGCCGAGCCCGATCACCAGCGAGGTGACCGTCAGCGCGTTCGGCGTGATCCGCGTGCGGTTGGCGATCAGCTTGGTGAGCGGGCAGGCCAGCGGGTCGACGAAGTAGACCGTCCACCACGAGTCGCGGTTCTTCAGCGTGGAGCGCACATCGGCGATGCTGTAACGCCTCATCAGGCCACCCGCTGGGGCTCGCGCTGCCCGCTGGTCAGCAGGGCCGCCACCGGACCGGGCTCGCGCAGCCGGTTCACCCGGTCGCGCAGGTCCTTGCGCATCCGGCTCGCCCGGCGCTTGGCCATGGTCTGGCGGAAGGCCGCCACGTGCGCCTTGGCCGCACTGGGCGCGCCGCTCAGCTCGTAGCCGTGCTCCCGCAGCCGCTCGCCCAGCACGTCCTCGCACAACGCGATCTCCCAGCCGGTCAGGCGCGTCGCCCAGCTGCCCACGCGTTCCCTGGTGACCTCGCCGTGCGTGTTGTTGTGCCACGTCTTGTTCTTGGGCACGGCCACGCCCGCCAGCATGTGCGGCTCGCACATCGCCGGGTCGAAGTCCTCCTCCAAGAACTGGCAGAGCTTCTTCAGCTCCGTCGCCGGGTCATCGGTCAGGTCCTCGTAGCGCAGCTCGTAGTAGGTGTCGGCGGGCAGCTTCCTGCGCAGCTTCGCCCCGGCGTCCATCGCCTCCGCCCAGTTGGCGATGGCGTGGAAGGAGTCGAGGCTGTACCACGGCATCTCCTTCAGGCTCGCCGAGCAGTCACGGCCGTCCCTGATCAGGTGGATGAACTGGGCGTCGGGGAAGAGCCTGCGCAGCACGTCGACCTTGCGCACGTAGCTGGGACGCTTGTCGCCCCAGCGCGGCTTGCCGAACCGCTCGCCGTACATGCTGAACGCCCGGCCGATCACCGAGCCCAGCGAACCGGGGCCCTGCGCGGCCTGGCGGATGTAGTCCTCCCTGCCGATGTGCAGGTCGTGGAACTTGGTGCCCTTGTCGTTGGCGATCCACTCGGCCAGGTTCTGACGATTCCTGACATCGCGCATGTCCCCGTAGGCGCGCCGCCGGTAGTAGGCGGCCTCCAGGAACCTCGTCTCCGGCGGCACCGCGATCCTCGGGTGCGCGTGCAACATCAGCTGCAGCATTGTCGTGCCTGAGCGGGCACAGCCAATGACGAACACCGGCCGATCGGACATGTGGTCAAACCCCCCGTTGTATCGCTGCCTGCCTGGTTGTGACCCACAACCGGTAGACCAGATTCGCCTCGAACCCCAGCAGCAGCGCCCCCGCCACCGCCGTCATCGGCACCAGCGCCGCCGCACCCGCGAGGGGCGCCACGACGAACACGGCCGCGTGGAACTCGATCCCGCTGAACAGGTGCCTGCGCACCCGCCTCCTGGCCATCGCCCGCTGCCACCGGGTTTTCGGCGGGCGGACACTGCCGGGCAGCTCCTCACGGACCCGGCGCATCTGCGGGCCGTTCACGTAGCGGAACAGATCCAGGACGGCGATCGCCGCACCCATGATCACGAAAGCCACGTCCCCGGTCGCCGCGTACTGCCCGAAGGCCAGACCGGCCGCGCAGCTCAGCTCGCGCACCCGGTCGCCGATGAAGTCCAGCCACAACCCGAACGGCGTCCCGGTGCCCTTGAGCCGGGCGATCTTCCCGTCGACGCAGTCGACGAGGAAGCTCACGTAGAACAGGACCGCCCCCGCGGTGAGCCTGTTCGCCGCGAACGCCGCCGCCGCGGCGAGCCCCAGGACCATCGAGACGCCTGTGATCGTGTTGGGTGTCAGCCTTGTTCTGTTGGCCACCACCAGGGCCAGGCGACACGCCAACGGGTCGACCGCGAAGACGGTCCACCAGGCGTCTTTTCGCTTCAGTGCGGCTTGCACGTCAGCGAGCGAATAGGTCCGCATGAAGTCCAGCATGACCACGCTCTGCTGTTTGACGATTACTCTCTGGAACTACTGGAGGATGTCCATGCCGCTTCTTGACCATTCGGCGGGTACAGAGGTGAGCGTCGGGGGCGTCCCCGTGGTCCCAGGCCGGAGCGTTCGCCCCTATGCCTGGCCTTGACCTTACGGCCGCCGCGGTTCTCGGAATCGCAAGCATTCATGCAAGAGCTCCGAGACGGTCGCCGCCCCGCGGCTAGCGTCGGCCCGACTCCAACCACTGATGAGTAGGGGGATGCTGGTGACTCGCGCGCTCGCCGTGCTGTTGGTCCTCACCTTTCCGGGAATGTTGATCACGGCCCTCTGGCCGCAACCCGTGTTGTTCGCCGCCATGCTGGCGCTGAGCTACCTCGGCGAACTGGGACAGCGCCGGCAACCCTCAGCGCTGCTGTCCATGATCCACCTCAAGCGGCGGGTGCGCCCGCGGCTGCGGGAACTCGCCGCGCTGTGCCTGCTGATCAGGACCGACGAGGTGGCCGGCTGGGCGGCGATCCTGATGGTCGTGGCCCTGTGGGCGGCGCACTGGATCTGGATCGCGGGGATCGACCAGTCCGTGGTACTGGCGAGGCGGCAGGCCGAGTCACCCTTGATCGAGACGCGCAACCTGCTTCCCGCCGCCAAGAAGAAGGACGCCGCCAAGCCGTCCAGGGCCGTGTCGGCCCCCAAGGTGGTGCCGGAAACGGTCCTGGTGGCAGCCGCGACCCTGTGCGCCCTGACCGGACTGATCGAGTTCCTGGCCCTGGCCGCCGCGGTCCACCTGGTCCTGGCCGTCGTGCTCACCCTCCGGATCCGCCGCAACATGCGCCGCGTGCCGGTGATCGACAACGAGAGCCTGATGGGAAGCGCCGACGAGCGGCTCGCCGCCTACGACCCGCAGGCCATCCTGTACTTCTCCGGTTCTCCCGCCTCCGCCTACCAGGTCAACATGTGGCTGAGCACGATGGAGAAGATGGACGCGCGGGTGGTCGTCCTCCTGCGAGAGCGCAAGGTTCTCAACGAGCTGGCCCCCACCAGCCTGCCGGTCGTCTGCATCCCCGACTCCGTCGCCATGATGAACTTCACCGCGCTGAGGTCGGCCAAGGTCGCGTTCTTCCCCTCCAACGTCGGCAAGAACATCCACATGCTCCGATCGACGAAGGTCAAGAGCGTCTTCATCGGGCACGGCGACAGCGACAAGGAAGCGTCCTTCAACCCGTTCTCGAAGGTGTACGACGAGATCTGGGTGGCGGGGCAGGCGGGCCGCGACCGGTATCTGCGGGCGGACGTCGGAGTTCAGCACGCCCAGATCGTCGAGGTGGGACGGCCCCAGCTGGCGGCGATCCAGACCGACCGGAGGATCACCACGAGGCCGACGGTGCTGTACGCCCCCACCTGGGAGGGCTGGAGCGACGACCTCCATCACACGTCGATCATCTCGATGGGCCCCAGGCTCGTCCGGGCTCTGGTGAAGCTGGGCGTACGGGTCGTCTACAAGCCACATCCGCTGACCGGCAACCGCAACGCGGACGCCGGCACGGCTCACCGGAAGATCGTCAGAATCCTCACCGAGGCCGGCGCGGACCACGAGATCGTCACCGGGCCGACGCCGCACCTGTACGACTGCTTCAACGCGGCCGACGTCCTCATCAGCGACATCTCCAGCGTCATCAGCGACTTCATCGCCAGCGGCAAGCCGTACGCCGTCACCAACGTCACCGCCATGCCGTGCGCCGACTTCCGCGAGCGCTACCCGAGTACGGCGGCCGCCTACCTGCTGACCCCCGAGCTGAGCGAGCTCGGCGAGGTCGTCGGCGCGTGCTCCCGGCTGGACGATCCCATGGCGGAGGAACGGCGCAGGCTCCGCACCTACCTCCTGGGATCGGACAGCCCGGACGCCCTGACCCGGTTCAACGACGCGCTGAACTCCCTGCTCCACCGGGAGAGCGACGACCTGCTGGAACTGTCGGCCCGCTGAGCAAGCACCGCTCGGCATGGTTTCGGCAAAGACCTCCATGCCCCCGGCTGACGCGCGATTAGAGTCGCGCAGAACTCGCCGTGAGCGAAACAGGGGGCCAATGATGACCGTGGAAAACACGCGTAACGTCGCAGTGGTGCTGGCCGGTGGCGTGGGTCAGCGGGTGGGACTGAACACGCCCAAGCAGCTGTTGAAGATCGCCGGCCAGACCGTCCTCGAGCACACACTGAGAGTGTTCGAGTCCCACGCGGACATCCACGAGATCGTCCTGATGATGGCGCCCGGTTTCCTCGACGAGGCCACCGTGCTGGTGGACAGGAACCGGTTCGGCAAGGTCCGCGCCATTCTGGAGGGCGGCGCCAGCAGGGCTGAGACCACCTGGCGCGCCATCCAGGCGATCGAGGGCGACGGCTGCCGCCTGCTGTTCCACGACGCCGTCCGTCCGCTCGTCGAGTCGCGCATCATCAGCGAGTGCGTCACGGCCCTCGACTCCTACGGTGCCGTCGATGTCGCCATTCCCAGCTCCGACACCATCGTGGTGGCCGCCTCGTCGCCCCGTGGCGAGATCGTCCGCGACATCCCCGACCGGACGCGCCTGCGTCGCGGCCAGACACCCCAGTGTTTCCGCCTGGAGGTGATCCGTGAGGCCTACCGGCGGGCTCTGGCCGACCCGGAATTCTCCCGGCAGCCGCCCACCGACGACTGCGGCGTCGTGCTCCGTTACCTGCCCGACGTCCCGATCTACATCGTTCCCGGCAGCGAGCGGAACCTGAAGATCACCTATCCCGTCGACATCGACATCGCCGACAAGCTGTTCAGGCTGGGAGCGGCCACCGTCCCGGCGCCCGGTCCCGACGTCCACGCCGCGCGGCTCGCCGGACGCTGCATGGTCGTCTTCGGCGGCAGCTACGGCATCGGCGCCGACGTCTCCCGGATGGCCAGGGAGCACGGCGCCGAGGTGTTCTCCTTCTCACGCTCCACGACCGGGACCGACATCCAGCGAGCCGAGTCGGTGGAGGAGGCGCTCGGCCAGGTCTACGCGCGCACGGGAGCCATCGACTACGTCGTCAACACCGCGGCCGTGCTCCACATGGGCAGGCTCGCCGTCACCGAGCAGAGCACCATCGCCGAGACGGTCGGCATCAACCTGCTCGGCCCGATCAACATCGCCAGGGCGGCCCATCAGTATCTGGCCAAGACCGGGGGGCATCTGCTGTTCTACACGTCCTCGTCCTACACGCGCGGGCGGGCCGACTACAGCCTCTACTCGTCGACCAAGGCCGCGGCGGTCAACCTGACGCAGGCGCTGGCCGACGAGTGGGCGCTCGACGGCATCCAGGTCAACTGCGTGAACCCGGAGCGGACGGCCACCCCGATGAGGTCGCGGGCGTTCGGCGAGGAGCCTCCTGGGACGCTGCTGTCGTCGGAGGCGGTCGCGCGGTACAGCCTCGACGTGCTCGTGTCAGACCTGACCGGGCAGATCATCGACGTCCGGCTCGACCGTGACCAGCCGTTGCCGGTCCCGGCCGGGTAACCGAACCGCGAAGGGGCGGTTCGCGATGACGTCGCGGACCGCCCCTTGCCGTCGTCACCCCATCTTCGACAGGCGGAGGACCCGCCCGGCGCAGACGGTGGCCATCGCGACCTGGTACTTCGGACCGCGACCCGAGCCGAACTGAATGGTCACGGGGTGGCGCCCTGTCGGCAGCTTCACCCGCCCTCCGAAGCGGAGCTCGGTGCCGTCGCCCGTGCCGACGATCGTGCCGGAGGTCTGCGCGCCGCCGATCCACACCGTGGCCTTCCTCCGCCGTCTGCCTCCCATGACCATGCGGACCGGCAGGGCCACGCCCTTGCGCGGACGCCACCACACCGATTCCGACGAGGTCCAGCGGATGAGCCTCCTGGCCAGGGGGTGGCGCGTCGCACCGATGTCGAGGGCCAGCTGCCCGCTCGCCGTCCAGTAGGGATGGGCCACCTTGCCGGGACCGCCGACGAGGCAGGTCCCGGCCTTGACCTTGCGCGACGTCAGCGCCTCGAGGCCGATGAGGCGCGGGCGGCGGCCGAGTCCGAGCATGGAGGCGCCCAGCCAGACGTCGTGGACTCCGCGTCGCAGCGGCCCTCCCCCGGCCGCCGTCAGCGGGTCGATGGCCATCGTCGCCTTGATGACCACGCGGACGCCTCCCTCGACCTCCTCCAGCTCCGGGCGGAACTCGGTGGGAGGGAACCAGCCGACGTTGCGCCGCCGGTCCTTGAGCACCACCTCGGCGTGGGCGTGGGCAAGCGGATCGCGCACCTCCCATTCGTCGACGCCCGTCACGTCGCGCAGCAACGCCGGGTCGAGCAGGAGCCGGTCGCCGTCGCGCACCAGGAGCAACGGGGTCCCGTCACCCTTGACGAGGGAAACCCGGACGTCTGCGCACAACGTGCCGTCGCGCCAGATCGGGGTGGACACCTCCGGGACGGCTCGGACCTGCCTGGTCTGCAGGGCGAGCGCCTTGAGCGAATCGAGGTCTCCCCGTTCGAGGAGGGTCGCCCGCAGCCGCGCCACCTCAGGCAGGCCGTCGCGCACGCTCTCCGGGAACTCCTCCAGGACGATGCTGCGGACCTTCTCCATACGGGCGCGCACGCGCGCGGGATCGCCGAACACGGCGGGCTCGCATACCTGGTGGATGATCTCCACGCGGTAGGAGCGCCGCAGCAGGCTGTCGCGCAGGGCTCCCGGCTCGGTGCCCGCCTTCACGGCCCGGACGACTTCTCGCAGCCAGTGGAAGTAGACGTCGATGTCGAAGAGATTGGAGGTGCTGTTGTTCCCGCCGTCGCCCCTGCGGATCCAGTAGTAGCAGGAATAGTCGCCCACGACCGAGACCCTGCGCGTGGCGGTGTAGGCCTGGGCCATGTAGAGCTGGTCCTCGAGCCTGCAGTACCCCTCGGGAAAGCGAATGTCGTTGTCGAGCAAGAATGCGCGACGGAACATCTTGTGCGGTGTGAGACTTTCGATGAGATTGTGATCCTCGATCGAGCAGACCGGTATGTTCCGATTGAACACGTTGCTCGGTCCCGCCATTGTTCCGGCGACCTTGCCGAGCACGATGTCGGCGGAATTCGCGCTGCCGAGACCGTACATTCGTTCCAGGGCTTCCAGGCCCAGCCGATCATCCTGGTCGACGTACTGCACGTACTCGCCGCGCGCGTTCTGGACACCGACGTTGCGCGGCTTTCCCGGCCAGCCGGAGTTCTCCTGGGTGAACACGCGGACGTGGTCGTGAGCGGCCTCGATACGGCGGAGCCTGGCGAGGCTGTCGTCCGTGGAGCCGTCGTCGACATAGATCACCTCGTAGGAGTCGCTGCCGATGCTCTGCCCCACGAGAAAGGGAGCGTTTGCGTCGATATGCTGCCCGGCGTTATAGACGGGCACCACCACGCTGACCTTGAGCTTAGCCATCTCGAATTTTGCCCTTCTTTTACCGTCATACATTTTACGCAATCGCTGATTGTAGCCAGACTCAGGCCGCCACAATGGCACTGTGAAAGCACTTGTTCTAGCCGGAGGATCCGGCACCCGATTGCGCCCGATCACCTACACCTCGGCCAAGCAATTGGTCCCGGTGGCCAACAAGCCGGTCCTGTTCTACGGGCTGGAGGCCATCGCGGAGGCCGGCATCGTGGAGGTCGGCATCGTCGTGGGTGACACGGCGGAGGAGATCAAGGAGGCGGTGGGCGACGGTTCGCGCTTCGGCCTAGAGGTCACCTACCTCCAGCAGGACAGCCCCCGCGGGCTGGCGCATGCCGTGCTCATCGCCCGGGAGTTCCTCGCCGACGACGACTTCGTCATGTACCTCGGCGACAACTTCATCCTCGGCGGCATCAACCAGATCGTCGCCGACTTCCAGACGCACCGTCCCGCCGCCCAGATCCTGCTCACCCGGGTCGGCGATCCCACCTCGTTCGGCGTGGCGGAACTCGACTCCCTGGGGCGGGTGGTCGGCCTGGAGGAGAAGCCCAAGCAGCCCAAGAGCGACCTCGCGCTGGTGGGCGTCTACCTGTTCACGCCCGCCATCCACGAGGCTGTGCGCGGGATCAAGCCCTCCTGGCGCAACGAGCTCGAGATCACCGACGCGATCCAGTGGCTGATCGACGAGAGCAGGACCGTGCGCTCCTCGACGATCACCGGGTACTGGAAGGACACCGGCAACGTCGCCGACATGCTGGAGGTCAACAGGACCGTGCTGGAGTCGATCGACGGCCGATGCGACGGAGTCGCCGACTCCGGCTGCGAGATCATCGGACGGGTCCAGATCGAGGAGGGCGCCGAGATCCGCAACTCACGGATCGTCGGGCCGGTGATCATCGGCGCGGGAAGCGTGATCTCCGACTCCTACGTCGGACCCTTCACCTCCATCTCGGCCGACTGCCTCATCCAGCACAGCGAGATCGAGTTCTCCATCGTGCTGCGCGGCTCGTCCATCCGCGGGGTCAGCAGGATCGAGGCGTCGCTGATCGGCCGCAACGCACGGGTGACACCCGCGCCCGCGGTTCCGCAGGCCCACCGGTTCGTGCTCGGCGACCACAGCGAGGTGCAGATCTCACGATGAGCACCTCCATCCTCGTCACGGGCGGCGCCGGCTTCATCGGCTCGCACTACGTTCGCACCCTGCTGGCCGGTGACAACGACGTACGGATCACCGTCCTCGACAAGCTGACCTACGCCGGCAACCCCGCCAACCTGGACCCCGTGCGCCACGACGAGCGGTTCGGTTTCGTCTGGGGCGACATCTGCGACGCCTCGCTCGTCGACAAGCTCATGGCCGATCACGACCAGGTCGTGCACTTCGCCGCCGAATCCCATGTCGACCGCTCCATCCTGGGCGCGGCGGAGTTCGTGCAGACCAACGTCGTCGGCACGCAGACCCTGCTCGACGCGGCGCTGCGCCACGGCCTGCAGACCTTCGTCCACATCTCCACCGACGAGGTGTACGGCTCCATCGAGCACGGATCGTGGCCGGAGAGCCATCCGCTCCTCCCGAGCTCGCCGTACTCCGCGGCGAAGGCCGCCAGCGACCTGCTGGCTCTGGCCTACCAGCACACCCACGGGCTCGACGTGCGCGTGACGCGCTGCTCCAACAACTACGGCCACCACCACTTCCCCGAGAAGATGATCCCGCTGTTCATCACCAACCTGCTCGACGGCAGGAAGGTGCCGCTGTACGGCGACGGCCTCAACATCCGCGACTGGCTGCACATCGACGACCACGTGCAGGGGATCGAGCTCGTCAGGACCGCGGGCCGCAGCGGCGAGATCTACAACATCGGCGGTGGCACGGAACTGACCAACAAGGAGCTGACCCAGCTCCTGCTCGACGCCTGCGGCGCGGGCTGGGACATGGTCGACTACGTCGAGGACCGCAAGGGCCACGATCGGCGCTACTCCGTCGACTGCACCAAGATCCGCACTGAGCTCGGTTACCTGCCGCGCAAGGACTTCGCGGAGGGCCTGGCCGAGACGGTCGTCTGGTACCGGGAGAACCGGAGCTGGTGGGAGCCGCTCAAGCAGCGGGCGGCGTTGTCATGACCGGACGCTGGCTGGTCACGGGCGCCGGCGGCATGGTGGCCGGCGACCTGCTGCGCCTGCTCGGCGACAGGGGCGTCGGCCTCGACCGGCGCGCCCTCGACATCTGCCAGGCCGACCAGGTCGAGCAGGTGATCGGCGACCACCGTCCTGAGGTGGTGGTCAACTGCGCCGCGTGGACCGCCGTCGACGACGCCGAGCTTCACGAGGAGCAGGCCAGGGCGGTCAACGCCGACGGCGTGCGCCATCTCGCGGAGGCCTGCTCCCGGACGGGGAGCAGGCTCATCCACCTCTCCACCGACTACGTCTTCCCCGGCGACGCCACGAGCCCTTACGCCGAGGACGCGCCCACCGGCCCGCGCTCGGCCTACGGCCGGACGAAGCTGGCGGGCGAGCAGGCGGTTCTGGAGGTGCTCCCGGGGACGGGTTACGTGGTCCGTACGGCCTGGCTCTACGGCACGACCGGGCGCGACTTCGTCCGGACGATGATGAAGCTGGAGTCGGAGCGCGAGTACCTCGACGTGGTGTACGACCAGGTCGGGCAGCCGACCTGGTCAGCCGATCTCGCCGCGCTCCTGGTCCGGTTGGGCGAGAGCGGGGCCGAGCCCGGGATCTACCACGGGACGAGCTCGGGGCAGTGCAGCTGGCACGCCCTGGCTTCCGAGGTCTTCCGCCTGCTGGGGGCCGACCCTTCCCGGGTGCGCCCGGTGGGCAGCGCGGCCTTCCCGCGGCCTGCCCCCCGGCCCGCGTACAGCGTTCTCGGTCACGCCCGCTGGGCGGGCACGGGCGTCGCGCCCATCGGGGACTGGAACGAGGCGTTGTCCCGGGCGTTCCCCGAGGTGCGCAGGTCGTTGTACAACGCCGCGCACGCCTCGTAGCCGGGAAGGATTCCCTGCCGAGCGGCCTCGGCCAGTGTCGGGGCCGCGGCATCCTTCGGCGACAGCAGGGGCTCGATCTCCTTCGGCCAAGCGATGGCCAGATCCTCGTCCAGCGGGTTGATCCCGTGCTCCCGCCCGGGGGCGTACCCCTGTGAGCACAGGTAGACCACGGTCGCGTCGTCGGTCAGCGCCATGAACGCGTGCCCCAGCCCTTCGGCCAGGTACACGGCCCTACGCTCCTGCTCATCGAGCACGACCGACTCCCACCGGCCGAACTGGGGCGAGCCGACCCGGATGTCGACGATCACGTCCAGAACCGAGCCGCGCACGCACGTGACGTACTTGGCCTGGCTCGGAGGCACGTCCGCGAAGTGAATGCCGCGGATCGTGCCCCGCCGCGACACCGAGCAGTTCGCCTGCGCCAGGTCGAGCCGCTGGCCCGTGGCGGCATGGAAGTCGGGGCCTCGGAACCACTCGTGGAAGCTGCCTCGATCGTCGGGGAAGACCGTGGGCTCGTGGACGAGAGCACCTTCGATGGACAGCCGGCGCATCCCGGCTCACCTCCTTCTGAGCAGTGACATGAAGCCGGAACGAGCCTTGGGCTTGGCCGGCTGCAGTTCTTCCAGCGCCTGCGTGACGGCCTGGACGAACGGCTCGCCCTCACCCTCGGGGCAGACGAGCACGATCGGCAGCACCACGAATCGGCCCGCCGACGAGCCTTCCTTCGGCAGCGCGATCGAGACGCGCCAGCGACCGGCGTCGAAGCACGCGTCTGGGATCTCGACACGCAGCACCGAGTCGAGCGTGCCCGTGGCGTCGATGCGCCCGGCGGTCCTGGAGACGAAGCGAACCGCCACGGGTGTGGCGGGAGCGTACGGATGCAGCGGCAGCGTGATCTCCAGGCGTCCGTCGCGTATCCGGCCGTGCTCCGCGCCGATGCCCTCTTGCAGGTCGTAATCGACGCGCTGCGTGACCTGGCCGACGTCGAGCGAAAGATTGCCGTGAGGATCGGTCCAGTACGGCAGCACCAACCGGCCCGGGTCGCCCACCAACGCGCCGGTGCGTCCCTTGGTCACCGATTCCGAGCGGATCGACCCCAGCCGGGTCTCCTTCGTCCACCCGCACCCGGACTGCCGGACGATCACGTCCCAGATGCCCGGCTCCAGCGGCGCTCCGGCGCCCGCGGTCTGGGGATCGATCGCGGCGGCCCCCCGCAGGACGAAGCGGACGAGCCCGGGTTCGGCCATCGGCACGTGCTCGGGTTCGAAGCTGACCGGCTGGTAGAACTCGCCCGCTGTCTTGCGCGCTCGCACCACCAGGTCCATCCGGGCCCTGTCGGTCTTGACCGAGGCGTTCGCGTCGAGCAGCGCCACCGCCTCGCCGCCGCCAGAGCCGAGAGGCGGACGCAGGACGATCTGGTCGCCGTCGTCCGTGAAGGCGAGCGGCTGCTCGTTGGCGGTGAACTCGGACGAGAACGTCAGGTGCAGGGCGCCGGCGCGCCAGTCGAGGCTCTCCAGCGAGGTGGAGAGCCTGATGCCCGCCTCCCACTCGGCGAGCTTCAGTACCTCCTCGTACTGCCCCGCCACCACCAGTCCTGCGACGAGCTGCTGGATGGGCTCCATCCCGGCCGCCACTCCGGGCCCGAAACGGGCCGAGGCGACCTTGTGGATCTCCGTGAACATCTTCTCGCGGAAGTCGGCGGGCATCGCCAGCAGGCGCTTACCCCGCAGCCGCTCGACCATCTCGTTGCGCAGCCAGCGCCGGAAGATCCGGTCCCGCATGGGTCCCGGCTGGGTGTGCCGCTCCACGATGTCCAGGGCTTCGCTCAGATTCGCGAAGTAGCCGACCGGGTCGAACGGCTGGAATCCGGCGTTCGTCGCGTCCTCGCGCTTGATGTGGTGATAGCACAGATAGTCGCTCAGGACCGCGACATTACGCGCGAGGAGATAGGCCTCGGTCACGAAGACGTGGTCTTCGAGGCGCCTGCGTCCTTCCGGGAATCGCACGCCGTGTTTGTTCAGGAACTCCTTCCTGAACATCTTGTGCGGCGTGAGGCTGTCCATGAGCGGAGCATTCGCGAGATTGGCCTGGGGCCGATTGACGCGGAACAGTTCAAGAGGGACCGAGCGTCCTTTTCCGGCCATTTTCCCAATGATGACGTCGGCCTCGTTGGCCACGCCGTACTGGTACATACGCTCCAGCGCCTCGTCACCCAGCCAGTCGTCGTTGTCGACGAACATGACGAACTCGCCACGAGCTTCTTCGATGCCGACATTGCGCGGCTTTCCCGACCAGCCGGAGTTCTCCTGGTGGATCACCCGGATGTGGTCATGCTCGGCCGCGAGCACGTCCAGGCGTGCTGGCGTTTCGTCCGTCGAGCCGTCGTCCACGAAGATGACCTCGAACTCCTCTGCCGGCAGGCTCTGCCGGAGCATCGAGGCGACACAGTCCTCGATATAGGGGCCCGGATTGTAAACGGGGACGATCACGCTGACCTTCATGGGCATGGGTTTTCTCCCATCTAGCGCGATTTTCTTTTCGAGTCGCCCCTCATCGTGGCAGCAGCCCATCACCACCGGCTGGTTTCCGGGTAAAGAAATGACCAGCCTTACCCGTGCCCGGACCGGGAAACCGCGGAACGGAACACTCGGTCCGAGCCGGGCGGCGTCCCCGCAGGTCAAACCTTGGCGTAACGCGCCTTCAGGATGTTCCGCCTGTTCGTGCCCTCGGCGTTCTTGCCCTTCTCGAGAATCACGAGATTGTGGTAATAGTGCGCGCCCACGACATTGAGGTCGGTATACGACGGCCGGTACTCCTCGTCGACGAATTCCTCGTAATTGAGGCCGTCGACCAGACCCTTCAGCATTCCCATGGTGGTGTTCGGGTCGTTCAGGTCCTCGCTGCCGAGCCATTCCGGCCAGTACGAGGTCTGGGTGTCCTCCACGGCGTAGATGCCGCCGTCACGCAGCAACGGGAAGAGGGTCTCGAAGGTCGTGATGACGTGCGGGCTGCGGTGGCTCCCGTCGTCGATGATCACGTCGAGGGTGCCGATCCTGCCCGCGATGTCCAGCAGCGACGTGGGATCGGACTGGTCGCCGATGAAGGTCGTGATGCGTTTCTCGTCGACGAAGGACTTGTCCTGGATGTCGATGCCGAAGATCTGGGCGTTCGGGAAGAAGTGCTTCCACATGCGCAGTGAGGCCCCGCCCTGGCCCGCGCGGTTGTAGCCCCCGATGCCGATCTCCACGAGATTGAAGGACTCGTTCTTCAGGTGCTGCAGGTGGCGCTGGTAGTGCTGGGTGTAGCGGTGACCACCCCACTTGTCGGTCTTGAAGTACACCGCCAGCTCGTTCAGGTCGTGAGAGATCGCGGCGATCTCGGCTGCGCGATCCAGCTTGCGCTGCCGCGCAGCGGCCTTCGCGGTGAGCTTCGGCGCGGGCTTGCGCCTGAGCCGGCGCAGGTGCTCCCAGTTCTTCTGACCGACCAGGGGCTTGATGGTCTTGGCTACCGCCGAGTACACGGGCATGTCGTCGGAGTCTCCTTTGATTGGGGGCATGCAGGATGAGGGGGTCTCCCGTCCACCTCCGGAAGGTTTCACTTCTTGACCGGGGCACTCGGGAAGTTGGCCGAAGGCCAGTGAAGTGATGACTTTCGCCTTACCCCAGCTGGAAACGCGAGTGGCCGGGTGCCGCTGCGGGCGGTCGTCCGCGCGAACTTCCGAGGCAAACCTTTCCTCAAGCACGCGGAGGCGTCTCAGCTCCGCCCTATTGCAGCACCTACTGTCCATTGCGGACTTCAACATCCGGCGTCGCGAGGAGGCCGTCGTGGGCGAGATGATTCCTCCTGCCGCGCCTGTCATCGGGGAGGCGGAGATCGAGGCCGCGGTTCGCGTCCTGCGCAGCGGCAACGTGGTCCAAGGCCCTGAGGTCGCCGCCTTCGAGGCGGAGTTCTCGCAATGGGTCGACGGCCGCCACTGCGTCGCGGTCAACTCCGGCACCTCCGCGCTCCAGCTCAGCCTGATGGCTCTGGGCATCGGCCCGCCCGACGAGGTCATCGTCCCCGCCTTCTCCTTCGCGGCCACCGCCAACGTCGTGCGACTGGTCGGCGCGACGCCGGTCTTCGCCGACATCGACCCGCTCACCTACTGCCTGTCTCCCGATGCGGTGGCGGCGGCGATCACGCCACGCACCGTCGCGATCGTCCCGGTCCACCTGTACGGTCACCCCGCCGCCATGCACGAGTTGCGCACGATCGCCGCCGGCCACGGCCTGGCCGTGGTCGAGGACGCCTGCCAGGCCCACGGCGCCACGCTGCACGGCCGGCCGGTGGGCGCCTTCGGCGTCGCCAGCTGCTTCAGCTTCTACCCCACCAAGAACATGCACGCCCTGGAAGGCGGCATGATCTGCACCCCGGACCCCGACCTGGCCCGCACCCTGCGGCTCCTGCGCAACCAGGGCATGGAGCAGCGCTACGCCAACGAGATCGTGGGCGCCAACCTGCGCATGACCGACGTGGAGGCGGCGGTCGGCAGGGTGCAACTCGGGCGGCTTGGCGAAGGCAACGCCCGGCGGCAGGCCAACGCCAAGACGCTGGACGCCCTCATCAGCCGGGTGGCCACGCCGTACGTCGCCGACGGGGCGGGGCACGTCTACCACCAGTACACCGTGCGGATCGACGGCGACCGCGAAGCGGCACGGGCGCACCTGGCCGCCAGGCGCGTGGGCAGCGCCGTCTACTACCCGACCCCGATCCACCGGCTGCGCCCCTTCGCCGGGCCGCGGCGCTGGGACCTGCCGGAGACCGAGCGGGCCGCCGCCGAGGTGCTCTCGCTGCCGGTCCACCCGTCGCTGACCGAGAGTGAACTGGCCAGGATCTCCGAGGCCGTGAACGAGCTGTGAGGACACTGCGCGCGGGGCTGATCGGCCTGGGGGCGATGGGCCGCAACCACGCAAGGGTGCTCTCGGCACTACCGGGCGTGGAGTTCGCCGGCGTCGCCGATCCCCTGGGCGACCCACTCAGGGCCGCCCATGGGACGCCGGTCGTGCGCGACCTGCCGTCGCTGCTGTCGCTGGGGCTCGACTACGCCGTTGTCGCCTGCCCGACCGCACTGCACGAGGAGGTCGGCCTCGAATTGGCGCGCAGCGGTGTGGCCGCGCTGATCGAGAAGCCGCTCGCGCACTCGGTCGAGGCCGCCACGCGCCTGGTCGACGCCTTCGAGGAAGCGGACGTGGTGGCCGCGGTCGGGCACATCGAGCGTTTCAACCCGGCCCTGCAGAACCTGCGGCCACGCCTCGCCGAACTCGGCGAGATCTTCCAGGTGGCGACCCGCCGCCAGGGTCCCTTCCCACACCGCATCGCCGACGTCGGCGTGGTCAAGGATCTGGCCACTCACGACATCGACCTGACCGTGTGGGTCACCGGCCAGGACTACCGCTCCGTCTCGGCGTGCATGACCTCCAAAAGCGGGCGCCCGCACGAGGACATGGTGGCCGTCGTCGCCCAGCTCGACGGCGGGACGATGGCCAACCACCTGGTCAACTGGCTCAGCCCGTTCAAGGAGCGGTCCGTCGTGGTCACCGGCGAGCGCGGCTGCTTCGTCGCCAACACCCTCACCGCCGACCTGACCTTCTACGCCAACGGTGCGGCCGGCAACGATTGGGACGCCCTGCGCGCCTTCCCCGGGGTCTGCGAGGGCGACATGGTCCGCTACGCCATCGCCAAGCGCGAACCGCTGCTGGTCGAGCACGAACAGTTCCGCGACGCGGTGCTCGGCCGACCGAGCAAGATCGTGACGCTTCGCCAGGGGCTGCGGACCGTCCAGGTGTCCGCGGCGGTGCTGGAGTCGGCCGCGTCCGGCGCCACGACGCCCGTCGACCACGATCGAGAGGTGCTCTCCATTGCGTAAGACCGACAACGGCCTGCCTCAGGGCTCCAGAGGGCGCATCGTCATGCTCGTCGACAACGGCGTGCACGGCGATTCGCGGGTACAGAAGGTCGCCAGGTCCGCGGCCCAGATGGGATGGGACGTCATCCTGCTGGGCCGCTCTCCCGACGGCAAGCCGCGCCGGTGGCGGCTTGGCGACGCGCGGGTAAGGCTGCTGACTGTCCCTCTGACGACCAAGGCCCGATATCAGGTGCGGCGCGCCCCGCTGAGACGCCCGCTCGCCTATCCTCCCGGCCCCGTCATCGCGCAGCGCAAGCGTGAGGTCGAACTGCGGCGCCTCAAGCTGACCACTCTGCGCGCGAAGCTGGCGGCCGCCGACCGGAGCAGGCTCGTGTCACGCGGCACAGTGCTCGTGACGAAGGTCGTCTACGGCGTCGCCAACCGCTGGGTCCGCGTACGGCTCAGCCAGACCGAGTCGCTCGCCGAGGCCAGAAAGAACCTGGCGGGGCCGATCGACCGGTTCGCCGTGGCCTTCTGGGAGAAGGCCATGGGCAAGCGGAGCTGGCGCCAGCTGGATCCGATGCTCTGGGACTACGAGCTGAGCTTCGGCCCGGTCATCGACAAGCTCCGCCCGGCGATCATCCACGCTCACGACTCCCGCATGATCGCCGTCGGGGCCCGCGCCAAGCTCCGCGCCCAGGCCAGAGGACGCGACGTCAAGCTCGTGTGGGACGCGCACGAATACCGTCCGGGGGTGGGCCACTCCAACCCACGCAGGCACGTGGCGTACTGCGCCAACGAGCTCGAGTTCGTCCCCTACGCCGACTCGGTAATCACCGTCTCCGAGCCGCTCGCCGATCTGCTCATCGAACGGCACAAGCTGACCACGCGGCCCAGCATCGTCCTCAATGCCCCCGACGTGGCCTGGCGCGACGACGCGGGCGAGGCTCCGCCGAAGCTGCGTGACCTGTGCGGAATCACCGACGACACGCCTCTGCTGGTCTACTGCGGTGTCGCCTCGGCGCCGCGAGGCCTGGACATCATGGTCGAGGCACTGCCCATGATTCCTGCGGCGCATGTCGCCCTCGTGATCAACAATCACGGCACGCCCTATGTGCGCAAGCTCGTGGCCCGGGCGAAGGCTCTTCAGGCAGGGCATCGGCTGCACATCCTGCCGTACGTCGATCCCTACCAGATCGTCCCGTTCCTGTCGCAGGCCGACGCCGGGGTACACCCCCTTCACCACACGCTCAACCACGAGATCGGGGTGAGCACCAAGTTCTACGAGTACGCCCACGCTGGCCTGCCCATTGTGGTCAGCGACGTGAAGCTGATGACCGAGACGATCCAGCAGGTCGGCAACGGCGTGGTGTTCAAGGCCAAGAATCTGGCCGACTACATCAGGGCCGTTTACAACGTGCTGGACGACCCGCGGCGGTATAGGGCCGCCTACGAAGCCCCCGGCCTCCTGGATGCATGGACGTGGGCCAGGCAGGCGCGGATCCTGGGCGAGTTGTACGACGAGCTGAAGCCGCGGACGCTCGCTTGACCGTCACTCGTCCGCCGGACGTCAGCGTGGTCGTCGCCGTCCACGACACCATGCCCTACCTCACGGCCTGCCTGCGCTCCCTCGTCGACCAGACGATCGGCGCAGGCAGGTTCGAGGTCATCGCCGTGGACGACGGCTCCACCGACGGCGGCGGCGCGGAGCTCGACCGGTTCGCTGCCGAGCACCCCGGCCTGTTCACCGTGGTGCACCAGCCCCATTCGGGCGGCCCCGCGGTGCCCAGCAACCGGGGGCTCGATCTGGCCACCGGCCGCTACGTCTTCTTCCTCGGCGCGGACGACCTGCTGGCGCCGCACGCGCTGGAGCGGCTGGTCGACGCGGCCGACCATTACGGCTCCGACGTGGTGCTGGGCAAGATGGTCGGGATCAACGGCCGGTACGTGCGGCAGGACGTCTACGCCCGCACCGACCCCGACCTCGACCTGTACGGCTCGGCGCTGCCGTACGCGATGTCGAACACCAAGCTCTTCCGCAGGCGGCTCCTGGACCGGTACCGGCTGCGGTTCCCCGTGGACATGCCGGTCGGCAGCGACCAGCCCTTCACCATCGAGGCCTGCGTGCGCGCCGAGCGGATCTCGGTGCTGGCCGACGCGGTCTACTACTACGCGGTGCGCCGCCACGATCGCGGCAACATCACCTACCGGTCGTCGCCCGCTCAACGGCTCGACACGGCGCGGCGGCTCATCGAGTTCACCGCCGGCCTGCTGCCCGCGGGCGCCAGGCGCGACGCCGTCCTGGCGCGGCACTTCGACTGGGAGCTGTCCAAACTGGTCGGCAAGGACTTCGCCAGGTTCGACCCCGAGACCCGGTCGGCCGTGTGCGCCGCCGTGAAGAGCCTCTCGGCGGCCTACCTGACCGGCAGGATCCTCGACAGGCTCAGCCCCGCGCAGCGTTACCGCCTCGCCCTCGCGGCGCGCGGGCGGATCGACCTGCTCATCCAGCCCGCCCTGCACTCGGGCAGCGCACCGCTGGTGCTGGAGAAGGAGCGGGTGCTGGTGCACCTGCCGGGATTCGACGAGATGGAGCGCGAGCACTTCGTCTTCAACGGCGCCTTCGACAGCCGCATGGCAAGCGGCATCCGGGTCCTGGAGGCAGCCTGGTCGTCTGACCGCCTGGTCCTGTGGATCCGGGCTCCCGTCCTGGGCGACGGCGCCGCCGAACCCGCCCCGCTGGGCATCTCGGGCGTTCCCGCCGAGGTGACCACCGAGTTGGCCGTCGACGGGTCGGGGACGACTTTGTGCGCCCGCATCCCGATGCGGGCGTTGCTGGGCGGGCGGCGCCATGACATCCGGCTGGCCGTGACGGCGGCCGGTGAGCTTTACGAATTCCCTCTTCCTGCACTGGGGCGGCGGCTCCGCCAGCGGCGCTGGCACCGTGGCCGGCCGTACCGGATCTCCGTGATCCCAGGCAGGGACGAGCAGATGGTCGTCCGCGTGTCGCGTGTTCCCTGGCGACGCGCCCTTCTCTGGAGGAAACAGTGAGAATCTGCGTGGTCGGTCTGGGCAAGATCGGCCTGCCCCTGGCCGTCCAGTACGCGTCGAAGGGGCATGAGGTCATCGGCGCCGACATCGACGCACGCGTGGTCGACATGGTGAACCGGGGCCTCGAGCCGTTCCCCGGCGAGCACGACCTGGACCTCATGCTCAAGCGGGCGGTCGGTGACGAGCTGCTCTCCGCGACCACCAGCACCCGGGACGCCGTGGCCTCGGCGGACGTGGTCGTGGTGGTGGTACCGCTCTACGTCGACGCCTCCGGGGTGCCCGACTTCTCCTCGATGGACGCCGCCACCGAGGAGATCGCCGCGACGCTGCGGCTCGGCACGCTGGTCTGCTACGAGACGACCCTGCCCGTCGGCACCACGAGGCAGCGCTGGGCTCCCCTGCTGGAACTGGGATCGGGGCTCACCCTGGGCTCGGGCTTCCACCTGGCCTTCAGCCCCGAGCGGGTGCTCACCGGGCGGGTCTTCGCCGACCTGTGCCGCTACCCCAAGCTGGTCGGCGGTGTCGACGAGGAGTCGGCGCGGCGAGCGTGCGCCTTCTACGAGGCGGTGCTCGACTTCGACGAGCGCGACGACCTGCCGCGTGCCAACGGGGTGTGGGACCTGGGTTCCTCCGAAGCGGCCGAGCTGGCCAAGCTGGCCGAGACGACCTACCGCGACGTGAACATCGCCCTGGCCAACCAGTTCGCGCTGCACGCGGGGAGGCTGGGCGTGGACGTCATGCGGGTGATCGAGGCGTGCAACAGCCAGCCGTACAGCCACATCCACCAGCCGGGGATCGCGGTCGGCGGGCACTGCATCCCGGTCTATCCGCAGATGTACCTGTGGAACGACCCGTCGGCGAGCGTCGTGCGTGCCGCCAGGGCGGCCAACGCCGCGATGCCCGGTCACACCGTGGACCTGCTGTGCGCGGCGTACGGCGACCTGTCAGGGGCCGAGGTGCTGGTGCTGGGCGCCTCGTATCGGGGCGGGGTCAAGGAAACCGCGTTCTCGGGTGTCTTCGGCGTCGTGGGCGCGTTGCTGGAGCGCGGGGCGGTGCCGTACGTCTCCGACCCTCTGTACAACGCGGCCGAGCTCAGGGCGCTGGGGCTGGTGCCGTACGGCGGGCAGCCCGTGGAGGCGGCGATCGTGCAGGCCGACCACGCCGACTACCACCTGCTGGCGGCGAGCGACCTCCCGTCGGTGAGGGTGCTCGTCGATGGGCGGCGTGTCACCGACCCGGCGTTGTGGAGGGGCGTGCGGCGCGTGGTCATCGGCGGTTGACAACGCGGGGCGCTCGGTCGACATGGCCCCGGCGCGCCGACGACTTCACGGGGCTTCCGCCATCACGCCGTCGTGCTCCAGGTAGCGCTCGCCCGTGACCGGGCAGAGCCACGTGCCGGGTTCCTTCTCGACCAGTCGTTCGCCGTGTCGGCCGACCCAGCCGACCCGTTTGGCCGGAACTCCCATGACCAGGGCGAAGTCGGGCACGTCGCGGGTGACCACGGCACCGGCGGCGACCATGGCCCATCGGCCGATCCGCACGGGCGCCACGCACACGGACCTGGCGCCGAGCGAGGCGCCCTCGGCCACCTCGACGCCCTCGGGGCGCCAGTCGTGGCGTTGTTTCAGCTCACCGTCCGGGTCGACGGCGCGCGGGACACGGTCGTTGGTGAGCACCGCGGCCGGGCCGACGAAGACGCCGTCGGCCAGGGTCGCGGGCTCGTAGACGAGCGCGTAGTTCTGGATCTTGACGTGGCGGCCGATCGTCACCCCCGTGCCGACGTAGGCGCCGCGTCCCACGATGCAGCCGTCGCCCAGGACGGCGTCTTCGCGGATCTGGGCCAGCTCCCAGACCCGCACATCCCTGCCCAACGTGGCGGTATCAGCCACCTGGGCGTTCTCCATGATCACGGCCATCACCAGCCTCCCCCGAATCGCATCGTAGAACACGGGCCGCGCACGACCGTGCTCCCAGCGCATCGGCGCTCCACATTGGTCCTGACGCCGGTCAGGCGGTAGCGTCTCGTCACGCGCGCGCACCCGCCACCAAGGAGTACTGTCGTGTCCGCAGACCCCATCCCGTTGGGCACCGAGGTGTTCGACAGGAAGCTCCTCATCCAGGACGCCTGGAACCTCTACATCGACGCTCCCAAGGCCCTGCGACTCAAACAACGCCTACGCGTCCTGGTCTGCCCCTTCGAAGAAGTCGTCGGCTTCGTCCCCCAAGGCGCCACCGTCCTCGACATCGGCTGCGGCTCCGGCCTGTCCCTCGGCCTCATGGCCGCCCGCGGACGCCAGATCACCGGACACGGCTTCGACCCCAGCGACGTCGCCATCGGCCTGGCCCAGAAAATGACCACCCACACCGCCCACACCGGCTCCACCCTCACCTACGAACGCCGCGACGCCCGCACCGAGTGGCCCACCGGCACCTACGACGTCGTCTCCATGCAAGACGTCATCCACCACGTCCCCGTCCCCCACCAACGCGACGTCTTCGCCAAAGCCTGCGCCTCCGTCCGACCCGGCGGCATCTTCATCTACAAAGACATGAGCCTGCGCCCCCGCTGGCGCAACTTCTTCTGCCGCCTGCACGACCTCATCATCGCCCGCGAATGGATCTACCCCATCCCCGTCGCCACCATCGAGACCTGGGCAGCCGAACACGGCCTCACCGTCGAGATCGCCAAAACCGCCCACCGCGTCGTCTACGGCAACGACCTGCGAGTCTTCCGCAAGAAGAGCTGATGGAGAGCACGGAGATCAGGCGCCTGGTCGAGCTCGAGGACACGCACTGGTGGTATCGGGAGCGGCGGGCGATCCTGCGCAAGGAGCTGAGGTCGCTCGAACCCGGGCGGGCCCTCGACATCGGCGCGGCGGGCGGCGGCAACACGCGGGTGCTGCTGGCGGCGGGCTGGCAGGCGACCGCCACCGACTTCTCCGAGGTGGCCGTCGAGGTGGCCAGGGAGCGCGGCATCGACGCGGTCTGGGCCGACGCCCGCGAGCTGCCGTTCGACGACGCGAGCAAGGACCTGGTGACCGCTTTCGACGTGCTGGAGCACATCGAGGAGGACGACCGGGCGGCGGCGGAGATCGTTCGTGTCCTGCGGCCGGGCGGCACGGCGCTGATCGCGGTGCCGTGCGACATGAGGTTGTGGTCGCAGCACGACGTCGCGGTGGGTCATGTCCGGCGTTACACCAGGCGAGAGCTGGTCGATGTGGCCGCGCGAGCCGGACTCGTTATCGAACGGGTATGGAGCTGGAACGTTCTGCTGCGGCCGGTGGTCGCCGTCCGGCGCAGACGCTCCACGGGCAGCGATCTCGAAGAGCTGTCGCCGCTGGTCAACACCGGTCTGAGCATGATCGTCGCGGTGGAGCGCCACCTGCCGGTGAAGTCTCTTCCCGGCGTCACCCTCTTCCTCAGGGCGCACAAGCCCTAGCCGCACAGCGGTAAAAGAGTTGGAAGAATGGCGATGTGCTCGTAAACGGACTGATGGCGCTCGCTCTGGCCATGACCCCGGTTCAGGCCGCCCCGGCCAAGGTCGACTGCGCGAAGGTCAAGTGCCTGGCGCTGACCTTCGACGACGGCCCCGGCCCCTACACCACGACGTTGCTCAAGACCCTGAAGAAGGGCAAGGCGAAGGCGACCTTCTACCTGGTCGGCAAGTCGGTGGAGAAACGGCCGGAGGTGGCCGCGCAGATCGTCAAGGCGGGGCACGAGGTGGGCAACCACACCTGGTCGCATCCGAGTCTGCCGGCGATGCCCGACGAGCACATCCTGGGTGAGCTCGACTCCACCCAGCAGGTGATCGAGCAGGCGACGGGGGTGCGGCCCAAGACCTTCCGCCCGCCGTACGGCCACAGCGACGAGCGGGTGCTGCTCCTGGCCCAGGAGCTGGGGCTGGCGCAGGTGAAGTGGACCGACACCACGCTCGACTGGAGCCTGCGCGACAAGGACCGGATCCGTAACAAGGTGCTCAAGCTGGCCAGGCCGGGCGGGGTGATCCTCATGCACGATCCGGTGCCGGCCACGGTCAAGGCGATGCCCGAGGTGATCAAGGAGCTGAAGAAGCGCGGTTACCACCTGGTGACCGTTTCGACGCTGCTGGGCAAGAGGAAGCTCGCGCCGGGCGAGGCATACCCTTCGTAATCCGGATAAGTCCTGATAAGTGAGTGACGCCGTGCGCCGGATCGTGAGAACGCCGCTTGCGACGTTCGGCGCGATCCAGGCGATACTCCTCGTCTGGTGGGCCGCCTTCTACCCCGGCCTGTTCAGCCGCGACTCCGTCCTGTACCTCAGCCACACCATGGCCGGCCCGTGGGTCGGCGACCACTCGGTGCTCTACGACGCGCTGATGTGGCTCAGCTTCACCCGCACCGGCGACCTGGGCGCGCTCACGCTCGTCCAGACCACGGCGATGGCGGGCGCGCTCACCTTCCTCGCCCGGTCGCTCACCCGCATCGGCGCTCCGCCGCGGACCACGACGGCCGTCGCGATCCTCCTGCCGGTCCTGCCGCCGGTCGGCGCGTTCACCGTGGCGTTGTGGAAGGACGTGCCCTTCACGATCTGCGCCATCACCGTCGCGGCCGTCGCCTGCCGTGGCATGAACGGGCGCACGCTGCTCGGGCTCGCCGCCCTCTTCGCCGGGCTCGGGCTCTTCCGCGCCAACGGCTTCCTCGTCGTGGCCGTCGCCGTCGTCGTGCTGCTCCTGGTGATCAAGACCATGAGGGTACGGCTCGCGCTGGTCGGCGCCGTGGCCGCCGCCGTTCCGCTGCTGCTGAACAACCTGGTCTTCCCCTCGGCCGGCATCCAGGCGCCCAGCGCGACCTACGTCTACCACACCGCCTTCGGCGACCTGGCCTACGCCTACCGGCAGCACCCAGAACGTTTCGGCCACCAGGATGTGAGCGTGCTCGGCCGCGTCGCGCCCCTGTCGCGCTGGTGGGAGGGCGGCGGCAGCTGCGCGTCGATCAACGATCTCATCTGGCGGCGCGACTTCAGCTGGGAGCAGGCCGAGGCCAACTCCGCCGCCCTGCTCGACATGTGGCGGCGGCTGCTGCTGGAGCGCACCGGCGAGGTGATCGACGCCCGGCTGTGCCGCGGCGCGATCGCCTGGCGCGTGACCGCCGACCTGGCGCAGAAGGACGGCTGGACCTACATGTTCTCCAGGCGCGCCAACGCCGACGACTACGTCGGGCCGTACCAGGTCACCGACTTCCCGGGACGCGCCGAGGTCTTCACGCTGCGGCCGGCCGCGCAGTGGCTCAACCACGCGGTCAACGTGTGGCTGGAGACCACCTACCCGGTCGACTGGCTGATGTGGCGCGGGGCGCTGTGGGCCTACGTCACCTACCTGGCGGCCGCGCTGGCCGCCTGGGCCGCCCGCCGCAAGGCGGTGATCGCCGTGGCGGCCATCGTGGCGGGGCAGCAACTGGCGGTGCTGGCCAACATCTCGGCGCAGGACTTCCGCTACATGGCCTCGCCGATCGTGGTGGGGGCGCTGGTGCTGCCGCTGCTCGTGGCCAGCGTCCTGCGGCTGGTACGGCAGGCGGCGGCCTCCGCTGGAGCGGCGGTACGGCGAAACACTGTGTCTCGGGACGGGGAGCAGCCCACGCTGGCGCCCATTCCGCGACCGGCACCCGAGAGGGAAGTGGCGCCCGTCGCGGTGGTAGCGGCGCCCCCGGACCCGGCACCGGCCCCCGCCGTCAGCCCGCATCGGTGGCAGCGGCTGCCCATCACCGGCGGCTTCGTGTGCGTGTGGCGCCCACCGGCCGCCGCTCGCGCGAGGCGCACCACGCCGGCGCCCCGCCTGCGCGTCGTCAGGAGGCTTGCCGTGCGTCGTAGTCCTCGCGCGAGCGAGCCACGCAGGCACTATGCCGCCGTGACCAGTTAGTCAGCACCAGCATCGCCTCGTAGAGCTCCAGCGCCATCGGCGTGGCTTCGTACTCCACCTTCGGCGGCACGGTCGGGTACACCGTGCGCTTGAGCAGCCCGTCTCGCTCCAGGTGCCGCAACGTCAGCGTCAGCATGCGCCGGCTGATGCCCTCGATGAGCCGTTCCAGCTCCGTGAAGCGCATGGGGCCGCGGGCGGAGGCGACGATGAGCTGGATCGCCCACTTGCCGCCGATGGTGTCGAGGATCTCGCGCGGCGGGATCGGGCAGTATCCGGCGTCGATCAGCGCGTCGGCGTCGGCACGGCTCCTGAGCTCGGCTGGTACAGCGGTGTGCCTCTGGGACATGAAAGTGCCTTCTTCCGGGAGACCTCGATGGTCACACATCATGGCCGCTGTTACAAAAGGTGTCCTTAGGAGTCCCCGTGAGAAGCAAGTGGAGCGCGCTGGCCCTGCTGGCGGCGACCCAGTTCGTCCTGATCCTCGATCTGACCATCATCGGCATCGCGTCGCCGCCCATGGGCCGGGAGCTGGGCCTGACCGCCCAGGACCTGTCGTGGATGACCACCGCCTACTCCCTCACGTTCGGCGGCCTGCTCCTGCTCGGCGGCCGGCTGGCCGACCAGCTGGGCAGGCGCCGCGTCTTCATGGCGGGCATGCTGCTGTTCGCGGCGGCGTCCCTGGCGGGCGGCCTGGCCGGCGACGGGGTGGTGCTGATCGCGGCGCGTGGCGTACAGGGGCTGGCGGGAGCGCTCGTCGCGCCCGCGGCGATGGCCCTGGTGATGACGACGTTCAAGGACGACCCGGCCCTGACCAAGGCGCTGGGAGTGTGGGGCGCGGTCGGCGGCGTGGGCGGCGCGGCGGGCGTGGTGCTCGGCGGCCTGCTCACCGACGGGTGGGGCTGGCGCTCGGTCTTCTTCGTCAACGTGCCGGTCGGTGTGATCGTCCCGGTGCTCGCGCTGGCGGTCCTGGCCGCCGATGTCCGTACGGCACGCGGCGGCGGGTTCGACGTGGCCGGGGCGGTCACCTCCACGCTCGGCCTCGGCCTGCTGATCTACGCCTTCTCGGAGTCGTCGCTCCCGGCCGGGGTCGTGGCGGTGATCCTGCTGGCCGCCTTCGTCGCGATCGAGGCGCGCTCGGCCGGCCCGCTCATGCCGCTCGGCATCTTCCGCAGGCCGCTCCTGCGCGCGGGCAACGCCGTGATGTTCCTGGTGGTCTTCGCGATGCAGGCGGTCTTCTTCGTCCTGACCCTCTACACGCAGCTGATCCTCGGCTACAGCGCCACCGAGTCGGGACTGTCGATGGTCGCCATCGCGGTCACCATCGCGCTGACCGCCTCCCTGCTCGGCGGCCGGTCCGTCGCCCGCTTCGGGCTGCGCGCCACCGCCTCGACCGGCATGGCCTTCATCCTGGCCGGCGTCGTCTGGTACACCACGCTCGGCCTCGACAGCACCTTCCTGACGGGCCTGCTCGGCCCCGAGGTGCTCACCGGCTTCGGCTTCGGCCTGCTGGTCGTCGCGGCCACGGTCGCCGCCACCGCCGAGGCCTCGCCATCGGAATCGGGGCTCGCGTCGGGCCTGTTCAACGTGACGCAGCAGGTGGGCATCTCGATCGGCATCGCCGTCCTGATCGCCATCGCCTCCGCCCGCACCGGCGGCTCGACGGCTCCCGCCGAGCTGATGGCCGGCTACCACGCCGCCTTCGTCGCGGCGGCTGTCGTGATCGCCATCGGCCTGGTGGTGTCGCTGACCCTGCTGCCGCGCAAGGGCGCGCAGGCGGCGCGGCCCGAGGACTCGTTGCCGGTCGGAGCCTGAACGCCCGGCCCCTCAGCTACCTCTGCTGCCCTTCATGGCGCCGATCAGGACGACGGCGGCGAAGGCCAGTAACGCCACCACGCTCACCGCCATCGCCCAGCGCACCGCCAGGTAGAGCCAGCCCAGCACGGCTCCCGCCACGGTGAGGGCGGCGGCGGCGAACAGCAGCAGCCAGGACAGGATGTTGCGCATGGCCCCTCCTTCGCCGGAGGTGTACCCGCTGCCCCGCCAGATATGGGGATCCCGGCCCGCGGACCTGTTTCGCCGGCCGGGCGGCCCCTACTCCCACTCGATGGTGCCCGGGGGCTTGCTGGTCACGTCGACGACGACGCGGTTGATCTCGCGGACCTCGTTGGTGATGCGCGTGGAGATGCGCGACAGCACGTCGTACGGCACGCGCGCCCAGTCGGCGGTCATCGCGTCCTCCGAGGTGACCGGCCGCAGCACCACGGGGTGGCCGTAGGTGCGCCCGTCGCCCTGCACGCCGACCGAGCGCACGTCGGCCAGCAGCACGACCGGGCACTGCCAGATGTGGCGGTCGAGCCCGGCGCGCGACAGCTCCTCGCGGGCGATCGCGTCGGCCTCGCGCAGGATCTCGAGACGGTCGCGGGTCACCGCGCCCACGATGCGGATGCCCAGGCCGGGGCCGGGGAAGGGCTGGCGCCACACCATGGCGGCGGGCAGGCCGAGCTCCTCGCCCGCGCGGCGCACCTCGTCCTTGAACAGGGTGCGCAGCGGCTCGACGAGGGAGAACTGCAGGTCGTCGGGGAGGCCGCCGACGTTGTGGTGGGACTTGATGTTGGCGGTGCCGGTGCCGCCGCCCGACTCCACCACGTCGGGGTAGAGCGTGCCCTGCACCAGGAACTCGACGGGGCCGTCGGCCATGATGGCGCGCTGCTCGTCCTCGAAGACGCGGATGAACTCACGACCGATGATCTTGCGCTTCTCCTCCGGGTCGGTCACCCCGTCGAGCGCCTTCAGGAAGCGGTCGGAGGCGTCGACCACGCGCAGCTTGACGCCGGTCACGGCGACGAAGTCGCGCTCGACCTGTTCGGCCTCGCCCTTGCGCAGGAGCCCGTGGTCGACGAAGACGCAGGTCAGCCGGTCGCCGATGGCGCGCTGCACGATCGCGGCGGCGACCGCCGAGTCGACGCCCCCGGACAGGGCGCAGATGGCCCGGCCGCCCTGGACCTGGTTGCGGACCGCCTCGACGGCGTCTTCGACGATGTTGAGCATGGTCCAGCTGGGCCGGCACCCGGCGGCCTCGAGGAAGTGCTTGAGCACCGCCTGGCCGTGGTCGGAGTGGAGGACCTCGGGGTGGAACTGCACGCCGTACAGACCCATCTCGGGGTGCTCGAAGGCGGCGACAGGGGTCTCGGGGGTGGAGGCGGTCACCGTGAAGCCGATGGGCGCGGCGGCGACGGCGTCGCCGTGGGACATCCACACCTTCTGCTTGGAGGGCAGCCCGGCGAACAGGACGCCCTCGCGGGTCACGTCGAGGTCGGTGCCGCCGAACTCGGCGGTGCCGGTGCGCTTGACCTCGCCGCCGAGCGCCTGGGCCATGACCTGGAAGCCGTAGCAGATGCCGAAGGTCGGCACCCCGGTGTCGAACAGGCCTTCAGGGGCGGCGGGCGCGCCCTCGGCGTAGACCGAGGAGGGTCCGCCGGACAGGATGATCGCCTTGGGCTTCTTGGCGAGCATCTCCTCGACCGGCATCGTCGAGGGGACGATCTCGGAGTAGACGTGGCACTCACGGACCCGCCTGGCGATCAGCTGCGCATACTGCGCGCCGAAGTCGACTACGAGCACCGTGTCAAATTCAGACACCGAGAAGACCCCCAAGCAAGGCGAATGCGGTGCCCCAAGTGTATCGGCGCGCTATTCGTAGAGCGGCAACGGTGGCAACTTCCCCTCCAGCAGCGCCTCGGTCTGCTCGCGCAGCCCCTCGCCGTAGCCGGGATGGGTGAAGACCAGGAACCTCTCCTCGCGCACCGCTTCGACCGCGATGGCGGCCACTGTGGCGGGGTCCATGCCTCTCTCCACGATGCCGTCGATGATCTTCAGCGAGTCGCCTTCGTCCTGGGTACGGCTGGTGGACAGGTCCGCCGGCCGTACCCGGTCCGACCTGTTGATCCCGGTCTGCACCCCGCCGGGGCACAACGCCGTCACCTTCAGCTTGGAGCCGACCATCGCCAGGTCCTGCGCCAGCGACTGGGAGGCGGCGAAGGCGGCGTACTTGGTCACCGAGTAGGCCCCGCTGTACGGCGCGGCGAACAGGCCCGAGATCGACACGGTGTTGACGATATGCCCCTCGGTGTCCTGCTCGATCATGCGCGGCACGAAGGCGTGGATGCCGTGGAGCACGCCCCACAGGTTCACGCCCAGCAGCCAGGCGAAGTCGTCGGGGTCGCGCGTCCACATGTGACCGCCCTGGAAGACCCCGGCGTTGTTGCACAGCAGGTGCACCGCCCCCAGCTCGCCGAACGTGCGGTCGGCCAGATGGTGCACCGCCGCGCGGTCGGAGACGTCGGTCACCTGGGTGAGCACCTTGGCGCCCTCGGCCATGGCCTGTGTCCGGGCCAGCCCGGACGGTTCCACGTCGGCGAGCATGAGGGTCATGCCCTCGGCGGCCAGGCGGAGCGCGAGAGCCCTGCCGATCCCGCTCGCCGCGCCGGTGACGACGGCGACCTTGCCGGAGAGCTCTCGCATCCATGCCTCCCAAGCGCACGCTTGGGATCGACGTTAGAGGATCCCGTCGAGCAAGCCAAGCGGCGGTGATCCCAGATCGAGCATCGCCTTGTGGAACTGCTGCAGCGATCCGGGGTACCGGTCACGCAGATCCATGATGACCAGCTTGCCCCAGGTGTAGCGGCCGTAGGTCGGGTCGAAGCTGGCACGCCTGGCCTCCGACAGCGCCGCCGGTCCCGCCAGATGCGTGTCGCTCTCGAACCGGCGCGCGCCGTCCTCGACCGTCATCTGGCCGGTGTGCACGCCGATCGCGCAGGCCAGCCTGGTCACCCGCAGCAGGGCCTCCAGCCAGACGCCGATCTCGAAGCGCGGGTCATCGGCCTCGAAGCCCTGCTCGACGCAGAGCTCCTCCGCGTAGTGTGCCCAGCCCTCGGCGAACGACATGGAGTGCAGCAGCCTGCGCACGTCGGAGCGCGCGTGCCGCAGCGCCCTGCCGTGCGAGAAGTGCCCCGGCGCGACCTCGTGCACGTTGATCGCGGGCAGGGTGGTGTCGCTGAAGACCTCCAGCCACTCCTCCTGCTCGTGCCGCGGCCAGCTCGGGTCGGGCGGGGTGATGTGGTACCACGACGGGCCGTCGGGCTCGCCCGGCGCGTTCCAGCTCATCATCGCCATGCCCCACCTGCGCGACTCGGGCGCCAGGCCGACGAGGCACTCGCCGTCGTGGTAGGGCACCAGATCCTTCTCGCGGGTGAAGGCGATGGCCTTCTCCGTGCCGATCCTGGCCGCCTCGATCACGCCGTCGGCGTCGGGATGCCGCTTGACCAGCTCGCGGGCGACGTCGAGCGGGTTCTCGCCCTTCCTGCCGAGCTTCTCGCACCCTTCGGCCAGCCTGGCCATCAGCCGGTCGCGCTCGGCGTCGGCGCGCTCGGCCAGCCTGCCCAGGTCGACCTCCAGGCCTTCGCTCGCTCCCATCAGCCTGGCCAGGGCCGGTCCGCCGAGGGCCGCGTCGGGCGAGCCCTCGGTGGTGGCCCGCTCGACGTGCTCGACCAGCTCGCGGTGGGCCTGGAGGGCCTTGTCGTCGGTGATCCCGGCGCCGAGCCCCTTGACCCCGGCGAGCAGGGAGGTGGCGACCGGGGCGCTCAGCTGGTCGAGCGACTCGATCGCGTGCCGTACGGCCTCGGGCCACAACGCCAGGTGCCGGGCCCTGGCCTGCTCGCGCTCCTGTGCCGGGGCGTAGTCGCGGTCGTAGCAGGCCAGGTCCAGGTTGCTCACGTGGATGAGCGGGTTCTTACGGTGCAGCTCCAGCTCACCCAGCTGGACCCGCAGCGCCTCCTCGAAGACCTTCAGATGGGCGGCGTCGTGCGCGTCGTCGGGCTCGTCGCCCTGGCCCAGCCCGGCCAGGCCCGCTCTCACTCCTGACGGGGACAGGTCCTGGATCTTCCCGTCGTATTCGTGCCGGCCGCCGTACTCCCTGGCGTCGGAGGCGATCAGATCCACCACGGCCCGCAGACGGGCGTCGAGTTCGGTCATGGTTCCTTTGTACGACACGCGCGGGATGATCCAAGGAGCTACCGCACGCCCTTGATCTTGACGACGGCGAACGACGCGATGAGCGAGACCGCGATGCCGACATAGAAGAGCGTCGTGTAGCCGCCCAGGTTGAGCACCAGGAACGCGGCGATGGAGGGCGCGAGGATCTGGGGACCGGCGTTGGCGATGTTGATGACGCCCATGTCCTTGCCCGCCTCGGCGTGGTTGGGCAGGACCTTGGTGATCAGCGCCAGGTCGACGGCCATGAAGACGCCCAGGGCCATGCCGTGCAGGATGTTGTAGATGATCATGCCGTTGAAGGTCGGCATGAACAGCGGGACCGCCAGGGTGACCGCCGCGGCCAGGCCGGAGATCAGGGCGAAGAGCTTGAAGCGGTTGACCCGGTCCGAGATCGGGCCGATCACCATGACGGCCACGATGGTGGCGACCTGCCCGATGAGGGCGAGGATGCCCATCTTCGAGATGACCTCTTCGCGCGGGATCTTGATGTAGTCCTCGAGCAGGAAGAGGTTGAAGGTGAAGATGACCATGTAGCCGAACATGATGCCGAAGCGGCCGATGAAGGCCCAGCGGAAGTCGGCGCTCTTCATCGGCCGGACGAATCCGGCCATGAACTCGCCGAGATCGAACGGCTCGCGCGGCAGGCCGGCCGACGACTTGTCGGGGCTGGCGAAGACGATGAGCAGCGCCGCCACGGCCAGGACCGCCATGATCAGGTAGTACGCGCCCCCGGCCGCGAGCTGCGGGAAGGCGATGAACAGGCTCGACATGACGACGGTGCCGATGGGCACGCCGAAACCGACCAGGGCGGAGAAGGTGCCGTAGCGGTTGGCGGGCACCCGGTCCGGCATGATCGCGGTGATCGCCGCCTGGTAGCCGTTCATGATCATCTGGACCACGGCCCAGCTGACGCCCAGCATCAGCACGGTGCTCGCACTGGCCTGCACGGCCAGGGCGATGATGCCCACCGCCACGCAGGCGAGGATCCAGGGGCTTCGGCGGCCGAAACGGGAGCGGGTGCGGTCGGAGATCTGACCGAAGATCGGGTTGGCGATCGTGGCCATCAGCGGGCCGATCGTGTTGGCCAGTCCCAGTGCGGCGACGCTGTTCTCACCGGTGATCCGCTGGACGTGCACGGGGAGCACGAATCCTCCGATGCCCATCCACAGCATGAAGAGCGCGATGTTCGCCAGGGGCAGCGTCAGGTACAGCGGGCCGAGCCGGTAGCCGGCCTCGGCGGAGGGGGTTGCACCCTGCACTTGGGTCATAGGGGTGACCTTTCCTGATCAAACGTGTGGTGATACGTATCACCCGACGATTGCTCTGGACTGTAGGTCGCTGTGAAGGGGCTGACAAGACGCGCGGCCAAGTTGTTACCGCACAGCGGTTCGCCTGCCGTACACGGAAAACGCCTTCCCGGACCAGGTCAGGCGCTGTCGCGCACCACCAGGCGCGGCGCGAACAGGTCGACGACGGTGCCGTCCGCGGCCTCGCGCTCGCCCCGCACGATCTCGTCGAGCAAGGTCACCAGCTCGACGGGGTTGGCGGTCGGGTCGAAGTGCACGCTGGTCAGCCGGGGCCGCATCAGCGAGGCGATCGGCAGGTCGTCGGCGCCCACGACGGCCACGTCGTCGGGCACCCGCAGCCCGGCGTCGTGCAGGGCGCTGATCAGCAGCATGGCGTACTCGTCGTTGTAGGCGAAGACGCCGTCGGGCAGGTCTCCCCCGGCCACCAGCTCACGCGCCTCGTCCTCGGAGAAGGCCAGGTCGAGCCGGGCGGCGTCGGGCGCGACCCGGCACACACCACGCCAGCGGTTGGCGCCCATCACGTCGATGCCCGCCTCGCGCGGCACGATCGCGCCCAGCCGCCGGCAGCCGCGCTCGACCAGGTGACGGGCTGCCAGCTCGCCCACCTGCCTGTGGTCGAGGACCATCGAGGGCACCAGGGGCGACGGCTCGGAGCCGATCCCGAAGACGGCGCGGGTGCCCGACGACTTCAGCAACTCCACCGAGGCCTTGGTGAGCCGTTCGGAGTCGACGATGATCGAGACCGGACGCAGCGCCGCCCAGTCGCGCGCGGCGGCGATGCCCTTCAGCTTGCGCTCGCCGTAGTAGACCAGGGTGTATCCGGCGTCGTTCAGCGCGTCGCCCAGCGCGTCGAGCCACTCCTGGGCCAGCCGCCCGGTCCTGGCCATCGGCAGCGGGAGGAGCACGAGGCCGCTGTGCCCGGTGCGCAGCGCGCGCGCACTGGCGTGCGGCACGTAGCCGAGGCGTTCGGCCGCCTCGCGCACACGCTCGCGCGTCTTCTCGCTGACCCGGGCGTTGGGGTTGTCGTTGAGCACGTAGGAGACCGTCGCCTGCGAGACCCCTGCGGCCCGGGCAACGTCGACACTGGTCGGAGGCCGACGTTGAATGTCCTCAGTCACTCCTGTCATGCTATCAAGTGCTTATACGTATAAACGTTGGAGGCGTTCCGTGAAGCTCAACACTCGCGAATGGGGCCGGGGCGACCGGCTCGCCATCCTCATCCACGGCATCATGGCCGACTCGCAGTGCTGGTGGCGGGTGGGGCCCGCGCTGGCCGAACGCGGCTACCGCGTCATCGCCGTCGACCTGCCCGGCCACGGCCTGAGCCCGCGCGCCGCCGGCTACCCGCCCGAGCTGTTCGCCTCCTCCGTCGTCGAGACCCTGCCCGCCGCCCCCGACCTGGCCATCGGCCACTCCCTCGGCGGCCTGACCCTCGGCCTGGCGGTCGAGCGGCTGCGGCCCGGCCGGGCGATCTACTCCGACCCCGCCTGGCGCCTGCCGATCATGGAGGGCGGCGTGCCGCTCACCGACATGATGGCCGCGGCCGCCGCGCTGACCGGCGAGCAGATCGCCGCCATGCACCCCGGCTTCTCCGCCGACGAGGTCGCCGTCGAGGTGGAGATGCTCAAGCACTGGGACCCGCAGACCGCGCTGTCACTGAGCGAGGTCGCCGGATCCGACTTCACCCCCGCGCCCGTGGTGCCCTCGCTCGTCCAGCTCGCCGACCCGAGCTTCCTGGTCGCGCCGGACTACGCCGCCGAGCTCGCCGAGAAGGGCTTCGAGGTCCGTACGGTCACCGGCGCGGAGCACACCATCCACCGCCACCTGTTCGACGACTTCATGACGGGCCTCGACGGCTGGATCTAGGCGACTTCCCGCAACAGCCGGGTGAGCGTGGCGCCGAGCGGCGCGTCGAGCGAGAGCAACGCGTCGCCGTCGCCACGGGTCGGGCCCTGATTGATGATCGCGACCGGGATGTCGTGCTCGGCCGCCCGCCTGACGAACCGGTAGCCCGACATCACCGTCAGCGAGGAGCCCAGCACCAGCAGGGTGCCCGCGCACTCGGTCAGCTCGAAGCACTCCTGCACGCGCGGGCGCGGCACATTCTCGCCGAAGAAGATCACATCCGGCTTGAGCAGGCCGCCGCAGCTCTCGCAGTCGACCACCCGGAAGCTCGCGACCAGGGAATCCTCGACGGCCGCGTCACCGTCGGGGTTGACACCCGCGTCGCCGTCGGGAGCGCCCAGCATCGCCGTCCACGCCGGATTGGCCGCGCGCAGCCGCTCGTCGAGGCGCTCACGCCTCGAACGCTCCCCGCACGACAGGCACCGCACCCGGTGCAGGCTGCCGTGCAGCTCGACCACCTGCTTGGCGCCCGCCGCCTGGTGCAGCCCGTCGACGTTCTGCGTGATCACAGCCGAGACCAGGCCCCTCGCCTGCAGCTCGGCCACCACCCGATGGCCGTCGTTGCTGGCCGCCCGCGCGATGTGCTGCCATCCCAGATGGCTGCGCGCCCAGTAACGCTGACGGGCCGCGGCGCTGCCCACGAAGGTCTGGTAGGTCATCGGCTCGCCCTTGCGAGCGCGGCCCGTCTCACCCCGGTAGTCGGGGATGCCCGACTCGGTCGACAGGCCCGCGCCGCTCAGCACGACGACACCGCCGTCGGCGACCAGATCCACCAGCATGGCGAAGGCATGACTCACGCCTCCATGCTGCCACCAGGCGAGCCATGCTCCGCCACCGCGTCCAGCAGCGCTTCCAGGGTCTTGTCGTCGGTCGCCGGAGCCATCACCGTGATCCTCAGGTGCCTGACGCCGCCGAGCTCGGCCGAGGTCAGGTGGAAGCGGCCCGAGTCCATGAGGCGCTCCCGCAGCAGAGCCTGGTCGCCGGTGCCGTACCTGAAGCAGACGATGTTGCTCTCCGGCTCGTACGGGAAGACGAAACCGGGCCGGTCGCGGCCGAGCTCCCAGAACCGGTGCGCCGTGCCGTACTGCGCGGCCACGTAGTCGCCCAGGCCACGCTCGCCGCGCCAGGCCAGGTTGAGGAAGATCTTCAGGCCGAGCTCGGCCTTGGTGCACTCGACGGTGCGGTTGATGAGGTCGAAGCCCTGGTCTCCGTAGAACAGGTAGCTGGCCTCCTGCTGGAAGGCGGCATCCAGGTCGCCTTCACGCCGCACGAGCACCGCGGCGGCCAGCGCGGAGGTGCGCAACATCTTGTGGGCGTCCCAGATCACCGAGTCGGCCAGCTCGATGCCGTCGAGAAGGCCGCTGTGCTCCGGGCTAAGCAGGGCCGAGGCGCCGTGGGCGGCATCGACGTGGAACCAGATGTCACGCTCGCGGCACCACTGGCCGATCGTGCGCAGGTCGTCGTGCAGGCCGGTGCCGGTGGCGCACGCTCCGGCGACGAGCGCCATCACCCTCTTCCCCGAAACATCGGGGAGCCTGCCGGCGTCGATCCGGCCGAGCTCATCGGTCGCGAGCGGGACGATCGCCCGCTGCCCGAGCCCGAGGATGGACACCGCTCGCGACACCGAATAGTGCGCCGACGGCGGCGCCAGGACCACCAGATCCCCCGGCACCCCTTCGTCCCAGGCATCGGGTACGGCACGCGCCCTGGCAGCCAGCATCACCGTCAGATTGGCCAGCGAACCGCCGTGCGTGAGCACGCCTCCGCCCTCGGGGAAGCCCACCTTGCCCAGCATCCAGCGCAGCACCTCGAACTCGGCGGTGGCCGCCGCGGCGCCCATCTCGTAGATGGCCATCGGATTGTTCGTCGCCCCATGGACGAGGTCGGCCAGCGCGGCGGGAAAGTCGGGCGAGGCGGTCTGGTGCGCCAGGTAGGCCGGGTGATGCAGCCGCGTGCCCTCGCGCAGGAAACAGCGCAGGAACTCGCGGAAGGCGTCGGGCGTCATCCCGCCCTCCGCGATCCACTCGCGCAACCCGAGCAACCGGGCCAGCTCCCCCGGCGGGCGCCTGGCCAGCACCGGGACCGCTCCACGCTGGCTCTCGTCGACATAGGCGGCCAGTTCCTCCACCGCGATCCCGGCCGCTCCGACGAACTCCTCGATGTTCCACATAGCAAGCAATATGCGTGAAGGCCCGGATGATCGGTAGTGACGCCCTTCTACCGCGTTGCGCCGGCGTGATCGGTGCACGAAGATCACGCTCATGGCTCTCCGCGTCACCACCCTCGCCGAACGGCCCGAGCTCGCCGCGGGCCTCTGGACGATGGACAACATCTGGCCGGAGTTCATGATGCACGACCCGCTCGCCGACCTGTTCTACCCGTTCTGCGAGCGCCTCTACGCCGACTATGTGCTGGTCGCCGACGACGACACCGAACCAGGCAGGCTCGTCGCGCGCGGCTGTTCCATGCCGTTCACGATGAGCGGCGACGACCTGCCCGACGACGGGTGGGACGGCGTGATCAGGCGCGGCTGGCTGGCACGCGAACGAGGCGTCACCCCCGACCGGATCTCCGCGCTGGAGATCACCGTCCGGCAGGACCTGCTCGGCAGGGGCCTGTCGGGCCTGATGCTCGCCGCGATGCGCGACAACGCCGCCCGGCTCGGCTTCGGCGAGCTCGTCGCGCCCGTCCGGCCCAACCGCAAGCACCTGGAACCGCTGACACCCATGGCGGAGTACGCCTTCCGCACCCGGGACGACGGCCTGCCGTACGACGCGTGGCTGCGCGTCCACGTGCGCGCCGGCGGGCGGATCGTCAAGGTGGCGCCGCGCTCGATGACCGTGTCGGGCACCCTCGCCGAATGGCAGGGGTGGCGGGGAACGGGGTTCGAGCGCAGCGGGACGGTGACGGTCGACGGCGCCCTGGCGCCGGTGCACGTCGACCTCGACCACGACCACGCGGTCTACGTGGAGCCCAACGTGTGGGTGGCGCACCCGCTCACACCGTGACGGACTCGCCGGGCTCCAGCAGGTGCAGCGGCGATCCGCTTCACCACCTCGAGCGAGGCGTTGTCGCCGCTCACATCGACGACCGGCAGGCCCTCGCCGGAGAGCACGAAACCGGTCACCTCGCCGACCAGGTGCTCGGTGCCGTCGGGGCCGTGCTGGTCGTGGGAGAGCAGGATCACGTCGGCCCGCTCGGGCGCGAAGGCCGGGCCCGAGGTCCTGGTCAGGCCGCTGCCCACCGGGTAGTGGCCAGGCGTGACGAGCGCACGCCGGCTCACGTGATGCAGAGCTCGTTGCCCTCCGGGTCGGCGATCGTGACCCATTTGTGCACCGGCCCCTGCTGCCCTTCGTGCAGAACGGTCGCGCCGCGTGCGACGAGCCGCTCGACCTCCGCCTTGACGTTGTCGGCCCCGACCCTGACGTCGAGGTGGACGCGGTTCTTGACCGTCTTGTCCTCGGGCACGAGCTGGAAGAGCACCCGCGGCGCCCGCTCGATTCCCTCCGGGTGGCGGATGGCGGCGCCTTCCTTCCACACGAGCGCGCCCCTGTGCGTGATCGTGTCATCGTCCTTCGCATGACCCTGCTCGATCATGCTCCGGATGAACGCGGAGTCCTGCGCCTCCACCTCCCACCCCAGAGCCTCCGCCCACCAGTCGGCCAGAGCGTGGGGATCGTGCGAATCGACCGTCACCTGGAAGTCGTAAGCCATGCCGGGGACCCTACCCAGCCGCCCCGACAAAATTGTCCTCACGCAAATGGGCAGGTAAGAATGGGCCCCTATGACAGCGTTCGCCCCCCTCAGACCATCGGACCCGGAGCGGCTGGGAGATCACCGCATCCTCGGCCGCCTGGGCGAGGGCGGGCAGGGCGTCGTCTATCTCGCCGAGAACGCCGAGGGCCGGCGCGTGGCCATCAAGTGGCTGCGCGCGGAGCTGGCGGGCGACGAGGTGAGCGTCACCCGGTTCATGCGCGAGGTCCAGGTGGCCGAGCGGGTCGCGCCGTTCTGCACCGCCGCCGTGCTGGCCAAGGGGGTGGAGCAGGAACGCCCCTTCATCGTCAGTGAATACATCGAGGGCCCGTCGCTGCAGCGCATGGTCCTGGACGAGGGGCCGCGCTCGGGCAGCGCCCTGCACCGCCTGGCCGTCGGCACCGCCACCGCGCTGGCGGCGATCCACCAGGCCGGCATCGTGCACCGCGACTTCAAGCCGGCCAACGTGCTGCTGGCCGCCGACGGGCCCCGCGTCATCGACTTCGGCATCGCGCGGGCGCTGAACGCGAACGTGACGATCAGCAACATGCCGGTCGGCACCCCCTCCTACATGGCGCCGGAGCAGATCATGGGCGAGCAGGTGGGCGCCGCGGCGGACCTGTTCTCCTGGGCCAACACCATGGTGTTCGCCGCCACGAGCCAGGCGCCGTTCGGCAACGACACCATGCACGCCGTGATCAACCGGGTGCTCAACCAGGAACCCGACCTCGGCAACCTCGACGGGCCGCTGCGGGACGTGGTGGCGCAGTGCCTGAGCAAGAACCCGGCGATGCGCCCGACCGCCGAGCAGGTCATCATGCGCCTGCTGCAGCACCCGTCGGCGGCGCCCGTGGCGCTGCAGGACGCCGCCGCGGCGGCCGCAGGCCCTCCCTCGCCGATGACCGGGCCCGCACCGATGCCGGCCGCCCAGCCGTACCAAGGACCACCCGGGCCGCAGCAGGGGCCGCCGGGACCGCACCAGCAGGCACCACCGCCGCAGCGGGAGGCGCGACCCGCCGCACGGACACCCTCGCGGAGCGGCTCCAGGAAGGGCCTGCTCGTCGGCGCCGTCACCGCCTTCGTCGCCGTCCTGGTCGCGGGCCTGCTGATCCTGGCACCCTGGAAGCCGGCGTCGCAGACGACGCCACCCGTGGCGCAGCCCACCCAGACCGCGCGGCAGGAGCAGCAGGTCACCGCGGTCCGCCTGCCCGGCGGCGCCGCCACTCTCTACGAGTCGGCCAAGGACCCGGTCAGGCTCACCTCCTACGAGATCAGGAACGAGTCCGGGGAATGGGCCGACTACGCCCGTGCCTCGCTGACCGGCACTTTTGCCCCGCAGCCCAAGCACTGGGAGTCGCTTGTCTCCCCCAACGGCCGTTACCTGGCCGGCCGGGCGCGCAACTACACCGAAGACGGCTTCGACCCGGTGAACATCATCGACAGGAAGAGCGGCGAGACCTTCACCGTCAAGACCGTACGCGAACCCGCGGGAGCCCAGGTCAGGGGCTGGTCGCGTGATGGCACGAAGGTCCTGCTCAACGTGGAGCGCCAGATCGACGGCGCCTGGGCGCACCTCGGCTTCGCCGTGCTGGACGTGAAGACCAGAAAGGTCAAGATCACTCAGGTCGCCAAGAGCTCAGGGCTGGCTCCGTTCGGCTGGGACGGCACCGACGACGGCGTCGTCACCTGGGACGAGCGGGCCAGGGCGCTGGTCTTCTACGACCTCGACGGCAAGCGCACCCGCACGCTCAAGGACCTGGGCACCCTGCCCGCGGGCACCGACCGGCTCTTCTCCCCCAGCGGCTCCACGTTCGTCACCACCTGCCCCGGCGGCGAGGAGCACTGCGTCTGGGACACCGCCTCGGGGAAGAGGAAGCAGAGCTTCACCTCCGACTGCGACAAGGTCCTCGGCTGGTACGACGAGCACCACCTGTACTGCTGGGAGCTCAACAACGGCAAGCAGTACGAGGTCCAGGTCGTCGACTTCGAGGGCAAGGCCGTACGGCGGCTGCTGGAGAGCAGCAAGGCCCTGTCGATCAGTCCGGTCTTCACCGTGAACCCCCGGACCTCCTGATTCGTGTAGAGGGACATGAAGTTGATCCGTACGGCAGCAGCGGCCGCAGTCCTGGCGGCCGCCTGCGCCGCGTGCACCTCCTCGGCGCCTGCGGCCTCCCAGAAGCAGAGGCCCGCCGCCGTGGCGAACATCCGGCTGGTCTCCTACAGCAGCTGCGACGACATGCTGGCCGGCCTGCGCGAGAACGCCGTCAAGAGCGTCGGGCCGTACGGCTTCGGCGGCGGCATGATGTCCTACGGCGACATCGCGATGGCGGAGAACAGCGACGCCAGGGCGGCCAAGGACACCGGCGGCGGGGGCAACTCCCCCGAGCACTCCACGACTAACGTGCACGAGGCGGGCGCCGACGAGCCCGACCTGGTCAAGACCGACGGCAACCGCATCGTCACCGTCCACCAGGGCACCCTGCGGATCATCGACACGGCGAGCAGGCGGGTGACGGCCTCGCTCAAGCTCACCGACGACCAGAACGGCGGCTACGCCCCCGCCGACCTGCTGCTCCAGGGCGACCGTGCGCTCGTGTTGATGCAGAACTTCGAGCCGATGACCAAGGACAGGATGATCGCCGACTACGTCGGCGCGATGTCCTCGAAGTACATCCTGGTCGACCTGGCCGGCGGGCAGCCCAGGATCCTTTCCACCATCAAACCGCAGGGCTCCCACGTGGACGCCCGCATGGTCGGCTCGACCGTCCGCCTGGTGACACGCAACCAGCCGACGATCGTTTCCCCGCAGGCCCGCGGCGACGTCTCCGAGGAGGAGATGAAGAAGGTCAACCAGAACGTCGTACGGCAGGCGCCGATCGACGCCTGGTTGCCCAAGATCGAGATCACCGACGCGTCGGGCGCCACCAGAACCGACAGCCTCAAGTGCGAGCGGGTCAGCCACCCCGCCGACTACACCGGCACCTCCATGCTGACCGTGCACACCCTGGACCTGGCCCAGGGCGTCACCGCGAGCGGGACCGACCCGATCGGCGTGGCCGCCGACGGCGACACCGTCTACAGCAACGGCGCCGGTTTCTACGTGGCCAGCAATCCGCGCTGGTGGTTCCCCATCCCGTGGGGTCCCGCCGACGCGGGCAGGCCGCGCTCGTCGGCGACGCCTGCCGTACCGACGGAGGAGACCGAGGTCCACCGCTTCGACATCAGCCAGCCCGGGGCGCCGCGCTACGTCGCCTCGGGCAAGGTGCCGGGGCGCCTGCTGAACCAGTACTCCCTGTCGGAGCACGAGGGCAACCTGCGCGTGGCCACCACCCAGGCCACCGCCGAGACGAGCTCCAGCGGCGTCTACGTCCTCAAGGCCGACACCATGGCCAAGGTCGGCGAGGTCACGGGCCTGGGCAAGGGCGAGCGCATCTACTCCGTGCGCTTCATGGGCCCGAACGGCTACGTCGTCACCTTCAAGCAGGTCGACCCCCTCTACACCCTGGACCTGCGCGACGCCGCGGCGCCCAAGGTGACCGGCGAGCTGAAGATCACCGGCTACTCGGCCTACCTGCACCCCGCGGGCGACGGGCGCCTGATCGGGCTGGGCCAGGAGGCCAGCGAGAAGGGCCGCACGATGGGCACCCAGATCTCGCTCTTCGACGTCTCCGACCCGGCCAACCCCAACCGGCTGTCGCAGCTGTTCCAGAAGAACTCGGGCTCCGAGGCCGAGTGGGACCCGCACGCCTTCCTCTACTGGCCCAAGTCGGGCCTCACGGTGATCCCGCTCAGCTCGCACGACGTCGGCAACGGCACGTCGGAGAGCGGAGCGATGGTGCTCAACGTGAGCGACTCGGCGGTGACCAAGGTCGGCATGATCAAGCACCCGATGATCAAGCAGGACCAGTACTCCTACGAGCCCAGCATCCAGCGCACGATCGTCATCGGCGACTCGCTCTGGACCCTCTCGGAGAAGGGCTTCCAGGTCAACGACATCAACACGCTGGCCGAGCAGGCGTTCATCCCGCTGTCGTAGGCACCGCGAGTTTCCTGAGGTCGCTGCTGCTCACCGCGACCGCGCAGGCGAGCAGCAGCACCACGCCCAGCACGACCATCGCCCACGAACCGCCGAGCACCTGCGCCAGCACGCCGCCGACGAGCGGGCTGAACGGCACCAGCCCCATCGACGCGGCCTGCATGAGCGCGCCGACCCTGCCCATCATGTCGCCGGGGACGAGGGTGGCCAGGATGGTCTTGAGGGCGACGTTCAGGGCGGGTACGGCCAGCATGGCCAGCACCATGGGCACGACCGGCCAGTAGGAGCCGAGCGGCAGGGCCCCGGCCAGCATGCACAGCGCGAAGAGGGTCAGGACGTACAGGAACATCATGCCCGCGGGGGCCAGCCGGGTGACCCGCGGCGCGATCAGCGCGCCGAGCAGCCCGCCCACGCCCAGCGACCCGATCACCACGCCGCTGGCGACCGGATCTCCCGCCCTGACCATCAGCGGCAGCATCATGGCGTTGACGGTCAGGTTGGCCATCAGCCCCAGCCCGAGACCCGCCCTGATACCCCGGTGCCCCCACAACCACCGCAGGGCCTGGCCCGCCTCCTGGCGCATGCCCGGCCGCTCCGCCGACGGCCTGGGCGCCCGGTGCGGCAGCCTGACCGCGGCGAGGCAGGCCATCGCGACGAGGAAGCTGATCGTGTCGACGAGGAACGGCACGGCGCGGCCCACGGTGAACAGCACACCGCCCAGCGGAGGACCGCCCAGATTGGCGGCGTGGCTGCGGGCCTCGTCCTGGGCGTAGGCGCCGGGCAGCTGGACGGCGGGCACGACCTCCCTGATCGCCACCTGCTGCGCGGGCTCGAAGAAGGCGCCCGCCAGCGAGCCGATGATCGCCGCGGCGAAGACGTGCACCAGAGTGATCGAGCCGAGCAGGATCGCGACGGTCACCGACCCCCAGCAGACCATCTGCACGGCCAGCGAGGCCAGCATGACCTTCTTGAGCGGGTGCCTGTCGACCCAGACGCCGGCCGGGACCGAGATCAGCGTGCCCGCCGCCAGGCCGGCGAAGGCGACCGCTCCGGCGAACGCCGACGAACCCGTGATGGCGATCAGGAGCAGAGGGAGTGCCAGCCCGGTGATCGCCGAGCCGAGCGACGACACCGCGCCGCCGATCCACAACATCTGGTACGGAAGATTCCGCCTTAAAGGTGGATTGTCAGGCACTCGCCGATCATCGCCGCTGATCAAGGGCGGTTCAACCCTTCCCGCCCTTTTTGGACCTTTACGCGCTCTAGTCAGGGTGTTACTTCTGACGAATCAGAGAGGAGACCACCCATGTCCCCGCGATTACGCGTATTCGCCACCGCGATCGCAGCACTCACCCTCACCTTCACCCTCGTCAACACCGCGGAAAGCCAGACCACCGCAGCCGCGCAGCAGGTGCCACCCGCCCCACAGGGCGACCACCACGCCGACAAACCGGACCTGGACAACCGCAAGGGCCAGGTGGCCCCGCCAGGCCAGGCACGAAGGCCGGCCACCGCCACCATCCGCTGGAACAACCTCGGCACACCCGCCGTCGTCACCTCCGACCAGCCGCTCGCCGAAGGCCTGCCCGCCGACCCGAACCAGGCCGCCCGCGCCTACCTCAAGGCCAGCGAATCGCTCTTCGGCCTGCCCGCCGAAGCGGTCGACGCCCTGGAGACCGTCGCGGTCAACCCCATCGGCGACGGCCATGCCGTACTGCTGCGCCAGAAGTTCGGCAGCCTGCCCGCCGGCATCGACGGCATGGTCAGCGTCGGCGTCAACGGCGGCAAGGCCCTCTTCGCCTCCTCCAGCCTGTCCCGCGCGACCGGCGCCCCGCCCGCCGCGGCCATCACCGAGCAGCAGGCCCTGGAGATCGCCGCCCGAGACGCCGGCATCGACCCGGCCGCCGCCACGACCAAGCTCGTCACCGCGGTCGCCGTACCCGCCCCCGACGGCGTGCACAGCGCCTTCCAGGTCACCCTCATCGGCGGCGAGCAGGGCTTCACCACCCACGTCGACGCCGTCAGCGGCGCCATCCTGACCAGGGAAGGCCTCGCCGACCAGCACGCCGACCCCGACAACCCGTCCTGGCAGGCCTTCCCCGCCAACCCGCCCGCCGACTACTCCTCCACCGACACCCGCCAGAAGTGGTGCTTCACCGCCGGACCCGGCTGCGGCCTGGTCGTCGGCGGCGACCCCGCCACCGGCCTGGCCTGGGACGTCGACCACACCACCGGCACCCCGACCCTGACCAGCCTCGGCAACGCCGCCAAGACCTACGAGAACCGCGCCAACGGCGACCCGTTCTCCGTCGGCACGCGCACCAACGCCCCCTCCGCGACGCGCACCTACCACTACCCGTGGCAGAACACCTGGTACACCGCCAAGTGCAACCCCGCGGTCTTCGACACCGCCGGCGAGAACGACCTCGAAGCGGCCATCTCCAACCTGTTCGCGATGCACAACCGCATGCACGACTGGTCCTACCGGCTCGGCTTCACCGAGACCGCGTGGAACATGCAGGTCAGCAACGGCGACCGCGGCGGGCTCGGCAACGACCCCGAGCAGGGCAACGCCCAGGCCGGCGCCCGCGTGCTGTCCGTACGCGACAACGCCAACCAGATCACCGGACCCGACGGGGTCGCCCCGATCACCAACATGTACCTGTGGCAGCCCATCGCGGGCGCCTTCTACGCACCCTGCGTCGACGGCGACTACGACATGTCGGTCATCGGGCACGAGTACACCCACGCCATCTCCAACCGCATGGTCGCCGGCCCCAACGCGGGCCTGTCCGGCGCCCAGGCAGGCGCCATGGGCGAGAGCATCAGCGACCTGTTCGCCATGGAGTACCTCTTCGAGAACGGCTACCGCCCCCGCGGCAACACCCCGTACGTCACCGGCGGCTACGTCACCGGCGACGCCGAACGCGGCATCCGCAACTACGACATGTCCAAATCGCCGCTGAACTACAGCGACATCGCCTACGACATCGTCGGCCAGCAGGTCCACGCCGACGGCGAGATCTGGTCGGCCACCCAGTTCGACGTACGGCAGGCCTTCATCGACAGGTACGGCGACGCCAACGCGTGGGTGCAGCGCGCCTGCGCCAACGGCCAGCGGCCCGTCACCCAGTGCCCCGGCAACCGGCGCTGGGTCCAGCTCCACTTCGACGCCTTCCTACTGACCGCGGTCGGCACACTCAGCATGGTCGACATGCGCGACGCCATGCTCGCCGCCGACCAGATCCGCTTCGGCGGCGCCAACCAGGACATCATGTGGAACGCCTTCGCCCAGCACGGCCTCGGCTCCGGCGCCTCCAGCAACGGCCAGTCCGACCCCAACCCCGTCCCCAGCTTCGTCTCGCCCTCCAGCTCCAACGCCACGCTCACCCTCAAGGGCACCGGCGAGGCGTCCGCCGCCCCCATCCGCCTGTACGTCGGTGACTACGAAGCCCGCGTCGTCCCCATCGCCGACACCGACCCCGCCACCGACCTGCCGGCCACCTTCCAGATGACGCCCGGCCACTACACCTTCGTCGCCGTCGCCCCCGGCTTCGGCCACCGCCGCCTCGACCTCACCGTCCGCCGCGGCCAGACCCGCGACCTGCCCGTCGGCATGTCGCGCAACCACGCCGCCTCGGCACTCGGCGCCACCGCCACCGGCGACGGCGTCAACCACGCCGCCCTCATCGACGAGACCGAGGCCACCAACTGGGCCTCCCTCACCGCCCCGGTCGCCGGCCGCACCATCTCCGTCGACCTCGCCGGCGACACCGCCGTCCAGGTCAGACGCGTCCAGGTGTCGGCCATGCTCAGGACCGCCAACCCCGCCGACCCTGCCGACCCGGCAGGCCAGAACCGGTTCTCCGCACTCCGCTCGTTCGAGGTGCTCGCGTGCGACGCCTCCACCGGCAAGGACTGCGGGAACATCGCCAACTACCGCCGCATCTACGTCAGCCGGTCGAACGCCTTCTCGACGTCACTGCCCCGGCCCCGAGGAGCCGACCTGATCATCAAGTCGTTCGACGTGCCCAGGACCAAGGCGACACACCTCGCCCTTCGCACCCTGACCAGCCAGTGCACGGGCAACCCGCTGTACCTGGGTGAGCAGGACCTGGACCCGAACTCGGCGACCGACTGCGCCACCGCCAGCCCCGCCGCCCCGCACATCCGGGCAGCGGAGTTCCAGGCGTTCTCGCACTAGGAGGTTCCTTCCCCCCGCCCGACCGGACGGCTAGGTCCCTCCGGTCGGGCGCTTCGCGCCAGGCGGGTCGGGTCTGTGACACCGGGGCTCCGCCCCGGACCCCGCACGGGGGGGCCTCCGGCCCCCCGGCACCCCCCGGCCCACCCGTGACGCGCTTCCTGGGTCACCCGCCTGGATCCCACCCGGGTCAGCTGTCCTCGCGCTCCGCGCTCGGGCGTCTCGGCCATGGCCCGGGCTTCGCCCGGGCAACCCATGGTGAGGCACGTCCCTGGCACTGGCCCTCTCCTTCGTCGGTCTTGACCAGGCTCGCTCGGCCATCGAGGAGAAGGGTTTGGGCCGTGGCCTCGCGATGCTTGCCGATCGCAGCGATTCGGCCGTCGGCGACGTCGCGCCGGTCAACCACATCTAGCTCAAGCGCACTCCCCCAGCGCCTTGTCGAGAATGTCGAGCCCCCGCTCCAGGTCCGGCTCGCCGATCGTCAGCGGCGGCGCCATGCGGAACACCCCGCCCATGCCGGGCAACTGGACGATGTTCATGTGCAGCCCCCGCCGCAGGCAGGCTTCGGTGACCTGGTGCCCGAGCCGGTCGGCCGGTTCCTTCGTCTTGCGGTCGACGACCAGTTCGATGCCCTGCAGCAGCCCTCGCCCCCGCACGTCTCCGATGACGGTGTGCCGTTCGCGTAGTTCGGCCAGGCGGGCCGCCATGAGGGTCCCGAGCCGTCGCGCCCGTTCGACGAGGCCGTCGCGCTCGATCACGTCGAGGACCGTGCCAGCGACCATGGCGGCCAGCGGGTCCGACACGTGGGTGGTGAAGAACAGGAAGCCGCGTTCGTGGCAGACCTGTTCGATCTCTGGTGTGGTGATGACGGCGGCGACGGGCAGTCCGGCGCCGAGTGTCTTGGACAGGGTGAGGATGTCGGGCACGACGCCGTCGCGTTGGAAGGCGTACAGGTCGCCTGTCCTGCCGAGTCCGGTCTGGGCCTCGTCGAGGATGAGGAGCATGCCGCGTTCCCGGCACTTCTCCTTGAGCGCGGCGAGGTAGCCGGGAGGGGGTTCGATGATGCCGCCCGACGACAGGATCGGCTCGACCAGGCAGGCGGCCAGGCTGCCCGACGACTGCTGGTCGATGAGGGCGAAGCCGTAGTCGAGCTCGGCCCGCCAGTCGTGGGTGCCGTCGGGGTGGCGGAAGGGCGAGCGGTAGGCGTTGGGGGTCGGCAGGGTGAGGTTGCCGGGTACGGCCGGGCCGTACCCTCTGCGTCCTGCGGAGTACGTCGCGGCGGCCGCTGCCGAGGTCATGCCGTGCCACGACCGGTCGAACGACACGATCTCGTAGCGGCCGGTGTGGAGCTTGGCGAGTTTGAGCGCCGCCTCGTTGGCCTCGGCTCCGGTGGTGAGGAGCATCACCTTCTGGAGCGGGTCGGGCAGGGTTGCGGCCAGGCGCCTGGACACGTCCACGACGGGCCGGGACAGCATGCCGCTGAAGAGGTGGCTGAGTTCCTTGACGCCGCGCGTGACCGTCGCGACGACGTCGGGGTGGCCGTGGCCGAGCACGGCGCTCATCTGGCCTGAGGTGAAGTCGAGGATCGCCGTGCCGTCCTCGTCGAACACGTACGAGCCTTCGGCCCTGCCGATGATGCGGGGGGTGAACCGCGCGCCGTAGCGGAGCACGTGACGGTCCACGTCGGTCCAGAAGTCCATGTCCTGCAAAATAGCCCAATGCCATAGGACAATCCAGGGCGCTAAAATGACTCACCTTCGATGAGACAAAGTCAGGCGGCCAGACGGTGCAGCGCATCACCCTCAACCGGGCCTCGGGCGTGCCGGTTTTTCGCCAGGTCATCGACCAGATCGTGTTCATGATCGAGGCCGGTGAGCTCGCCGACGGCGACCGCCTGCCGAGCAGCCGGCTGCTGGCGGCCAACCTCGGGGTCAACCGCAACACCACCGCGCGCGCCTACGCGGAGCTGCAGCAGTCGGGCTACCTGCGCTCGCACGGCCGCGGGGGGATGACGGTGCGCCGTTCCGCGCAGGCGCGGGAGCACCGGGCCGCTTACGAGGCCGCAGCCGCCGAGCTGACCGGCGCGGTGCGGCGCTGCCTTGAGATGGGGCTGTCGGCCGACGAGATCGCCATGATCGCCTACCAGCAGAGTGTGCACGCCAGGACCACCCACCTGCGGGTGGTCTTCGTCGAGTGCAACGAGGAGCGCGCGAAGTTCTTCGCGGGCGAGCTGTCGGCCGAGGTGAACGCGATGGTGCAGCCCCTGCTCCTGAGCGATCTGGGAACCGGCGACGTCTCCGGCGCCGACCTGGTCGTCACCACGTTCTTCCACCACGCGGAGGTACGGCGGCGCGTACGGGCGATGCAGTTGCCCGGCCCGCCCGAGGTCCTGGCGATCGTGGCCGCCCCGCACATCAGGACCCTGGCGCGCCTGGCCCGCATCCCGAAGGGCCACCGGGTCGGGATCCTCTACTCCACCGACGACCAGGCCGAGGCGATCAGGCAGTCGCTGACGGACACGGGACTCGGCGACGTGCGGGTCCTGCGCGGCGTCGACGATCCCGGGCTCGACGACTGCGACCTGGTGATCGTGCCCAGCGAGAACCCCGATCTCGGGGAGCGGGTCCGCGATCGCGCCACGGTCATCGAGTTCGGGAACGTCCTCGACGCGGCCTCGCGGCGCATGGTCTCCGAGATCGTCGACGAGATCAGGGAGAGCAAGGCGGAGTCCTGACGATTTTTGTCCTATGGCATCAGGCCAGAAGGTCCCGGGTCATGAAGACGCTGTTCGGATCCGGCCGGTAACCCGCGAACGGCTCGCAGTAGACGAACCCGAACTTGGAGTACAGCGCTCGTGCGGGAGCGAAGAACTCGGCCGACCCGGTCTCCAGGCTGACCCGCTCGAACCCGCTGCGCCGGGCCTCGCCGAGGATGTGCTCCAGCAACGCCGAGGCCACCCCGCTGCGCTTCCTGGCCGGCCTGGTGCGCATCGACTTGAGCTCCGCGTGCCGTACGCCTATCCGCTTGAGGGCACCGCATCCCACCAGCTCGCCGCGGTCGTGGACGGTCCAGAACACGACCTCGGGCGAGCGCAGCCCGTCGAGGTCGAGGGCGTGCTTGCTCTCGGGCGGCGAGGTGGCCCGCATGTCCTGGAGGTGTTCGTCCAGGAAGGCGGCGATGTCGGGGCCGCTGAGGTCGTCGACGGCGATGGTCAGGGTGCTCATGGACGTCATTGTTCACAAGGGCGATTTCGCCGGTGTTACCCCCCTGTGAAGAGGATCATGCTCGTTCCGGCAGCACGACGGGGACGATCTCCGGAGCCCCCAGCCTGATCGCGTCGGCCTCCTGGTCGCTGTCCTGCTCCTGCGACAACCGCTCGGCCTCCACCCTCTTGGTGAAGTACTCCACCTCCCTCTTGACCTGCTCGCTGTCCCACTCCAGCGCCCCCGCCATCAGCTCGGCCGCCTCCGCCGCGACGGCGACGCCGCGGTGGAAGGTCTCGATGGAGATGTGGGTGCGCCTGGTGAGCGCGTCGTTCAGGTGCCGGGCGCCCTCGTGGGAGGCCGCGTAGACGATCTCGGCGCGCAGGTAGTCGTCGGCTCCGGACAGGGGCCGTCCCAGCGACGGGTCCTCGGCGATGAGCTCCAGCACCTCCTCGATGAGCGAGCCGTACCTCTGCAGCAGGTGCTCGATGCGGGCGACGTGCAGCCCCGAGGTGTGCGCCAGCCGGTGGCGGGAGTTCCACAACGCCTGGTAGCCCTCGGCGCCGACGAGCGGGACGCGGTCGGTGCACGAGGAGGGCACCCGCTGGTCGAGCCCGTGGGCCACCGCGTCGACGGCGTCCTTGGCCATGACCCGGTAGGTCGTGTACTTGCCTCCGGCGATCATGACCAGGCCGGGGACCGGGTGCGCGACGACGTGCTCGCGCGACAACTTCGACGTCTCCTCCGACTCCCCTGACAGCAGCGGCCGCAGCCCCGCGTACACCCCCTCGACGTCGTCGCGGGTCAGGGGTACGGACAACACCGCGTTGACATGGTCGAGCAGGTAGTCGATGTCGACCCGCGAGGCGGCGGGGTGCGCCTTGTCGAGGGTCCACTCCGTGTCGGTCGTCCCGATGATCCAGTGACGCCCCCACGGGATCACGAAGAGCACCGACTTCTCGGTGCGCAGGATGATGCCGGTCAGCGAGTGGATGCGGTCGCGCGGGACGAGCAGGTGGATGCCCTTGGACGCCTTGACGTGGATCTGCCCGCGCCCGCCGACGAGTTCCTGGATGTCGTCGGTCCACACGCCGGTGGCGTTGACGACCTGCCTGGCGCGGATCTCCACCTCGGTGCCGCCGCCCTCCAGGTCGCGCACGCGCACGCCGGTGACGCGCTCGCCTTCGCGCAGGAAGCCGACGACCTGGGCACGCTGGGCGACGTGGGCGCCGTAGGCGGCGGCCGTACGCAACATGGTCATGACGTAGCGGGCGTCGTCGACCTGGCAGTCCCAGTACTGGATGGCTCCGGTGAAGGAGGTACGGCGCAGCGCGGGCGCCAGCCGGAGCGCGCGGCGGCGCGACAGGTGGCGGTGCCCGGGCACCCCGCGGGTCAGGCCCGAGGTGAAGCCGAGCGTGTCGTACAACGCCACGCCGGCGCCCACGTAGGGGCGTTCCCAGCCGTAGTGGGTCATGGGGAACAGGAAGGGCACCGGCCTGACCAGGTGCGGGGCGATGCGTTGCAGCAGCAGGGCTCGCTCTTGCAGGGCCTCGCGGACCAGCTCGAAGTTGAGCTGTTCGAGGTAGCGCAGGCCGCCGTGGATGAGCTTCGACGATCGCGACGAGGTGCCCGAGGCGAAGTCGCGCGCTTCCAGCAGGCCGACGTCGAGGCCGCGGGTCGAGGCGTCGAGGGCGATGCCCGCGCCGACCACGCCGCCGCCGACCACCACCACGTCGAGCTCTCGGGAGGCCATGGCGGCCAGGGCCGCGGTGCGCTCCGCGGGTCCCAGCCGGGAGCCGCCGGTGACAGTGCCCGTCATAATTCCCCCTTACCCGGCACGGATGACCTTGACCCCGGCCTCGGTGAAACTCGCCGCCAGCTCGTCGGAGAGCAGTTCGTCAGTGATCAACGTATCGACATCCGACAGGGCACAGATACGGGCAAAGGCCCGTCTGCCCACCTTCGAGGAGTCGGCGACCACCACGACCTGGGCGGCGCGGCTGACGAGCAGGTGATTGACGCTCGCCTCGCCCTCGTGATGGGCCGAGGCGCCCAGCTCCGCGTCGATGGCGTCGACGCCGAGGAAGGCGATGTCGAGCGTGACCTGCTCCAGGATGCCGCCGGCCAGCGGGCCGATGAGCTCGTACGACTGCGGCCTGGCCACCCCGCCGGTCACCACGATCTTCACGTGCTGGCGTACGGCGAGCTCGGCCGCGATGTTCAGCGCGTTGGTGACGATGGTGAAGCCCGATTCGCGCTGGGCGAGCACCCTGGCCACCTCGGAGGTGGTCGTGCCGCCGTTCATCCCGATCACCGAGCCGGGCGTGACCAGTTCGGCCGCGGCGGCGGCGATCCTGTGCTTCTCGTCGGCATGCCGCGCGGTCTTGTAGCGCAGCGGCAGGTCGTAGCTGACGCTCTGGGAGACCGCGCCTCCGCGGGTGCGCATCAGCATCTGCTGCTGGGCGAGCTGGTCGAAGTCTCGCCTGATCGTCGCCGTGGAGACGTCGAGGGATTCGGCGGCCTGCTCGACCGTGAGCCGCCCCTCCTCGGCCAGCAGGGCGAGAATCGCGTTCCACCTGTCGTAGCGACTCATGCCGCCAAGACTAGCGAAAGCCAGCTCTGCCCAAAAGTGCTCATTTATGCTATAAAAAGAGCAGAAACCGGCAAAGGAGGCCATGGGTGACCACCCACACCGAAACCGAGATCGCGTCCCAGCCCGGCTGCTGGCAGCGGGCCGTCTCCGAGGTTCCCGCGGACGCGCTTCCGCAGCCCGGCGAGCGGGTCGCCGTGATCGGCTGCGGCACGTCGTGGTTCATCGCGATGGCCTACGCCACCCTCAGGGAGCAGGCCGGACTCGGCGAGACCGACGCGTTCGCCGCCTCCGAGGCCCCGCTCAACAGGAAGTACGACCGGATCCTGGCGCTCAGCCGGTCCGGCACCACGACCGAGGTCCTGGAACTGCTGCGCGGCACCTCCATCAAGAGCACCGCGATCACCGCGGACCCGAACACCCCGATCATGGAGCTCGCCGACCAGGTCGTCGTGCTCGACTACGCCGACGAGAAGTCCGTCGTGCAGACCCGCTTCGCCACGACCCAGCTGGCCATGCTCCGCGCCAGCCTCGGGTTCTCCCTGGACCAGGCCATCGCCGACGCCTCCGACGCGCTCGCCGTACCCGTCTCCGACGACCTCGTGAACGCCGAGCAGTTCAGCTTCCTGGGCAGCGGCTGGTCGGTCGGCCTGGCGCAGGAGGCGGCGCTGAAGATGCGCGAGGCGTCGCGCTCGTGGACCGAGGCCTACCCGGCGATGGAGTACCGCCACGGACCGATCAGCATCGCCGGGCCGAACCGCGTCACCTGGATGCTCGGCACCGCACCCGAAGGACTGCGCGAGCAGGTCGAGGCGACCGGCGGCACGTTCCTGGAGTCGTCGCGCGACCCCATGGCCGAGCTGGTCCTGGCCCAGCGGGTCTCCGTCGCGCGGGCCTTCGCCCGTGGGCTGAACCCCGACGAGCCCCTCCACCTGACGCGATCTGTGATCCTTAGCCCATGAGTCTCACGCTTTCCGACGCCCGTATCGTCACCCCCGCCGGGGTGCACGAGGGGTGGCTGACCATCGAGGACGGCCGCATCACCCACATCGGCCAGGGCAGCGCCCCCGGCCAGGGTCACAGCCTCGGTGGCCGGCACGTCGTACCCGGCTTCGTCGACATCCACAACCACGGCGGAGCCGGCGGCTCCTTCCCCACGGGCGACCAGGCCAGGGCACGCGACGCCGTCGCCCTGCACCTGGCCCACGGGACCACCACGACCATGGCCTCCCTGGTCACCGGCTCGGTGGAGGAACTGGCCGCGGCCACCTCCTCCCTGGCCGATCTGGCCGACGACGGCCTGATCGCGGGCATCCACTTCGAGGGCCCGTACATCAGCAAGGCCCGGTGCGGCGCGCACAACCCCACGATGCTGCGCGACCCGTCGCCCGAGGAGTTCTCCCGCCTGGTCAAGGCGGGACGCGGCCACGTGCGCATGCTGACCATCGCCGCCGAGCTGCCCGGCGCGCTCGACACGATCCGTACGGCGGTCGCGGAGAACGTGATCGTGGCGCTCGGCCACACCGACGCCTCCTACGAGCAGACGATCGACGGCATCGAGGCCGGCGCCACCGTCGCCACCCACCTGTACAACGCCATGCCGCAGCTCGGCCACCGCGCCCCGGGGCCCATCGCGGCGCTGCTGGAGGACCCGCGCGTCACCGTCGAGCTGGTCAACGACGGCGTGCACGTGCACTCGGCGATGCTCCGCCTGGCCTACAAGGCCGCGGGCGCCGGCCGTACCGCCCTGATCACCGACGCCATGGGCGCCACGGGCCTGGGCGACGGCACCTACATGCTGGGCTCCATGGCCGTGAACGTCGCCGACGGCGTGGCCCGCCTCGTTGAGGGCGGCTCCATCGCCGGTAGCACGCTGACCATGGACGTCGCCTTCCGCCGCGCCGTCGAGGAGATGGGCCTGTCGCTGCAGGAGGCCGCCGAGATCGCCTCGCTCACCCCGGCCCGCGTGCTGGGGCTGGCGCACGAGATCGGCTCCCTCGCCGTCGGCAAGCGCGCCGACCTCGTTGTGCTCGACGACACCCTCGTTGTCACCCACGTGATGAAGCAAGGTTCCTGGATTTCATGATCCTCACAGTGACGCTCAACGCCGCCATGGATGTCACCTACTGGGTCGACTCCTTCACCTCCGGCGAGATGAACCGGGTACGCCGGGTCGTACGGCAGGCGGGCGGCAAGGGCGTCAACGTGGCCCGGGTGCTGCACGGCCTGGGCCACGAGGTGCTGGCCACGGGGCTGGCCGGAGGGACGACGGGGGACCTGATCCTCGCCGACCTGGCCGGGGCGGGGATCGCCGCCGACTTCACGGCCATCGCGGCCGAGTCGCGGTCCACGACCGTGGTGCACGACCTGGCGGCGCAGGAGGCGACGCTGCTCAACGAGCCGGGGCCTGCTGTGACGCCGGAGGAGTGCGCGGCGTTCCTGGAGCGGTTCGGGGAGCTGGTGGGGCAGGCGTCGGTAGTGGTGGTGTCGGGCAGCCTTCCGGCGGAGGCGCCCACCACGATGTACGCCGATATTTCGGGATTGGCGGCCAAGCGCGGCGTGCCCGTGATCGTCGACGCCGACGGCGCGACCTTGCTGCGCTCGCTCGACGGCACCCCCACGATCGTCAAGCCCAACGCCTCCGAGCTCGCCGGAGCCCTCCCGGAACTCCCCGACCCACCCTCCGCCTCCCCCGCCTCCGCCTCCCCTGCCTCCGCCTCCCCTGCCTCCGCCTCCCCTGCCTCCGCCTCCCCTGCCTCCGCCTCCACGGCCCCCGGCTCCTCCGGCTCCTCCGGCTCCCCCGCCTCCTCGCGCCTCCCGGCCGAGCTGCTCGGCCATCTCCTCCGCGCCGAGCACCTCCGCGATCGAGGCGCCGGCTCCGTCGTCGTCTCCCTCGGCGCCGAGGGCGTGCTCGCGGTCACCGGCGAGGGCGTGTTGCGCGCCCGCCTGCCGTACCGGGTCGAAGGCAACGCCACCGGCGCGGGCGACGCCCTGGTCGCGGGGCTGGCGCTGGGGCTGGCCGAGGGTACGGCGTGGCCGGAACGGCTGCGCAGGGCCGCCGCCCTGGGCGCCGCCGCGGTGGCGGCTCCGGTCGCCGGCGGGTTCGACGAGGCGGTCTACGCCGAAATTTCACCGGACATCGTGATTGAAGGAGCCTCCTGACATGCCCCTGGTCGGAACCGGCGAGATCCTCGCTTCCAGCACGAACGGCGCCGGCGCGTTCAATGTGATCCTGCTGGAGCACGCCACCGCGATCGTCGCCGGCGCCGAGGCCGCGGGCCTGCCGGTGATCCTGCAGATCAGCGAGAACTGCGTGCGCTACCACGGCGCCCTCGAACCCATCGCGCTCGCCTCCCTGGCCGTCGCCCGCGCGGCGAAGGTGCCGGTGTCGGTGCACCTCGACCACGCGACCGACCGCGCCCTCGTCGAGGAGGCCGTCGAGCTCGGCGTCGGCTCGGTGATGTTCGACGCCTCCCAGCTCTCCGACGCCGACAACGTCGCCCAGACCGCGTCAGTCGTGGCCTGGTGCCACGATCGCGGCGTCTGGGTGGAGGCCGAGCTGGGCGAGGTCGGCGGCAAGGACGGCGTGCACGCCCCCGGCGCGCGCACCAAGCCGCACGAGGCCGTCGCCTACGTCGCCGACACCGGCGTCGACGCGCTGGCCGTCGCGGTGGGCACCTCGCACGCGATGACGACCAAAAACGCCGTGCTCGACCTCGACCTGATCGCCGAGCTGCGCGCCGCCGTCGCGGTGCCCCTGGTGCTGCACGGCTCGTCGGGGGTGCCCGACGACATGCTGGGCCAGGCCGTACGGCACGGCATGAAGAAGATCAACATCGCCACGCACCTGAACAAGGCGTTCACCGGCGCCGTCCGCGAACACGTCGGCAATTCCGTCGACCCGCGCAAGTACATCAAGCCGGGCCGCGAGGCCGTCGCCCGCGAGGTCGCCCACCTGCTCGGCGTCCTGGCCGGTTAGATCACCCGGTCCACCGCCTCCTCCACGATGCGGTGGACCTCCTCCTCGTCATACAGGTCAGGCAGCGTCAGCCGCTCCAGGATGAGCCAGTTGAACGCCAGCATCAGCAGCTTCACCGACGTGTCGTCGCCGGGAAGTCCGGACTCCCGATGGTTGGAGACGTTGAAGTCGACGTCGGCCTTGATGCGCTGCGTGAGCACGGCCCGCAGCTCCGGCCTGCGCGTGGCCTCCAGCCGCAGCTCCAGCAGGGCCAGGAAGCCGGTGGGGAACGCCGAGACCCGGCCCACCACCTCGTGCATGAGCTCCTTCAGGCGCGCGGCGTCGCGTGCCCCCTCGTGCACCGACGCGAGCGTGCCGTCGCTGGGCGTCAGCCGCTCGTAGATGCGCCCTCCCGCCTGCGTGAGCAGGTCGTCGCGGCTGGAGAAGTAGTTGGAGGCCGTGCCCGTCGGCACCTTCGCCTGCGTGTCCACCGCCCGGAAGGTCAGCCCCCGCGCGCCCTCCCGCGCCAGCACCTCGATCGCGGCGTCGATGAGCGCCTGCCGCCTTTCCGGATTCGTCCGCATGTTGACACCACTCCGTCTGTAGTACTAAGTTGAAAGCACTTCAAACACAGTACTACATACGGAGCAAAACAGCATGCGAAAGCTTGTCTACTACGTCGGCGTCTCGATCGACGGCTACATCGCCGGTCCCGGCCACGACATCTCGTTCTACCCGGTCGAACACATGCTGCCGTGGATCGCGGCGGAGTACCCCGAGACCCTGCCCGCCATGGCCCGGCCGCACCTGGGCATCGCCGAAGCGCCCAACAAGCACTTCGACACGCTCGTGATGGGCCGCGGCACCTACGAGCCCGCCATGCTCGCCGGCATCGCCAGCCCCTATCCCCACGTGAAGCAGTACATCGTGTCCAACTCCATCGCCGGGATCGACGACCCCGACGTGACCCTCGTCAAGGGTGACCCCCTGGAGCTGGTGCGCTCGCTCAAGCAGGAGGACGGCATGGACATCTGGCTCGCCGGCGGCGGCAACCTGGCCGGGCAGCTGCTGCCGGAGATCGACGAGCTGGTCGTCAAGAGCTACCCGGTGGTGGCCGCCAAGGGCACCCGGGCCTTCGACGGCGACTTCCAGCCCACCGCCTTCACCGTCACCGACACCCTCGCCCTGCCCGACGGGTGCCGCATCACCTGGTTCAAGCGTTGAACCGAACGGATCAGTCCCGCGTCGTAGGGTCATGAGACTGCTCGCAGTCCTCGCTTTCGTCGCGGGGCTGATCCTCGTTCCGGCGGGCGCCGCGTGCGCCTGCTCCTGCGTTCCCTTCGAAGCCCGCCGCGCCGTCGCCGAAGCCGAGGCGATCGTCGCCGGCACCGTCGTCGACGTGCGCAGCACCGGCGGCCAGTGGGACCCGGTCGTGGCGACCATCCGCCCCGACCAGGTCTACAAGGGAACGCCCCGCGACACCTACGAGATCTCCACCTCGTCGAACAGCGCCGCCTGCGGCTTCGACTTCGTCAAGGGCACCCGCTACCTGATCTTCGCCCACGCCAACTCCGGCGAGGACCACCCGTACAACGCCGAGGGCATCGACCTGGCGACCCTGCTGTGCTCGGGCAACCAGGTGCTCAAGGCGGGCACCGCCCCGATCGCGAAGACGGACCTCCCCGCCGACCTCAAGGAGGCCGACACCCTCCTCACTGCCCTCGGCACCCCCACCGCCCCGCCATCGCCCACCGCCCCGCCATCGCCCAGCGGCTCACCATCGCCCAGCGCCCCGCCGTCGCCCAGCGGCTCACCGTCATCCAGCACGTCGCCCAGCGCCCCGCCGTCACCCACCGGCAGCCCGGTGGCGGCCACCCCGGCCTCCAGCGAATCACCCCTGCCCGCCATGGGGATCGGCATCGGCATCGGCGCCGCCGTCCTGCTGAGCCTGATCCTCGTCCTGCGGCTGCGACTGCGCAGGTCCTAGCCGCCTGCGGAAGTCGACCTGGACGTTCCGCCGTACCACCAGGCCTGGCGGAGCACCGTCGAGTCGACGGCAACCCTCCATCGCCAGGCCCAGCGACCCCGGATACACCTCCACCGCCGACAGAACCCGCGAGAACAGCTCCATACAGGCCAGCTCCTCCACCAGGTAGGCGGTATAGCCCGCACGATCCCCCGCGCTCACCCCCCTCGCCGCCAGCCGGGCCACGACCGCGGTGACATGCCGGTCGACCAACTCGGCGAAAAGAAGCTGATCGGCGAGAAACCGGTCGATGCGGCGGCGGGCTTCCGGGTAGCCGGGGTGCGCGAGCCAGTCGTCCCAGCGGTGGATCGTCGCCGCCCCGAGCACGCCGCGGTTACGCTCCAGCCAGGCGTCACCGCGTCGCCGAGTCTCAGCCACCTCTCCCCCGCCCAGCTCGCCGCCGTTGTGGCGGTAGAGGGTGTCGGCGACGGTCACGTGCACAGTGGCGAAACGCGCCTCGACCCAGCCAAGGAGCGCGCACAACTTGTCGCCCTCGTGGTACGGCTGGCCGACCGAGATGATCAGGTGGCAGGAGTCGCACTGCCGCCAGTCAGGCCCCTCGTGACGGGCGACCCGCACCCGGTAGCGGACCATGCGACCCACCGCACCACACGCGAGGACGCCACGAGATCACGAGACCCCCAACCTTCGGCCAAGCGTCCACTGACACCGAACAGCCGAGGCCACACCGCCACATGCCACACCGCACAGGCCGAGGCTGTCGTCACACCGCCACGTGCGGCATCGCCACGTGCGGCACCACCAGGTGCCAGCCACCCGGTGCCAGCCACCCCCCGTGCCAGACACACCATGACGCAGGCGAGCCAAAGCCGAGCGAGCCACGCCAGGCAGCCACCGCAGGGCAGCCACCGCAGGCAAGCCACCGCAGGGCAGCCACCGCAGGCAAGCCTCCGCAGGGGCCCGGCACACGCGGGCCGACACAGACGACCCGCCGCAGCCGAGCGGATACCCCCGGTCCCACAGCCGCGGTCTTGCAGCCGCGGTCCCACATCGGCGAGCCGACGCCCGGGACCCAACGCCCGAGGCCCGAGACCCGAGACCCGAGGCCCGGGACCCGAGGCCAAACGCCCGACACCGGCGAGCCGACGCCCGGATCCGACGCCCGAGGCCCGCCCGAGGCCCGCCCGGGGCCCGCCCGAAGCCCGAAGCCCGAGGCCCGAGGCCCGAAGCCCGAGGCCAAACGCCCGACACCGGCGGCCCGACACCGGCGCGGCCCGACGTCCGCGAGCCTCTTTGCCCCCGGACGCCCGAGTGGCGGCCTCGTTTCACGCGATGCCCGCCACCCTCGCGACTCCGTCTACCGCTGCGGCGGCGCCACGACTACCTCGACGCGCTGGAACTCCTTGATGTCGGAGTACCCCGTCGAAGCCATCGTCCGCCGCAGCGCGCCCATCAGGTTCATCGACCCGTCCGCGGCGCTCGACGGACCGTGCAGGATCTGCGCCAGCGTCCCCACCGTGCCGAAGTGCACGCGCTTGCCGCGCGGAAGGTCGGCGTGGTGCGCCTCGGAGCCCCAGTGGAAGCCGTGCCCCGGCGCCTCGCTGGCCCGGGCCAGGGGTGAGCCGACCATGACGGCGTCGGCGCCGCAGGCGATGGCCTTGGCGATGTCGCCCGAGGTGCCCATGCCGCCGTCGGCGATCACGTGGACGTAGCGGCCGCCGGACTCGTCCATGTAGTCGCGGCGGGCCGCGGCCACGTCGGAGATGGCGGTGGCCATCGGCACCGCGACGCCCAGGACGTTGCGGGTGGTGTGGGAGGCGCCGCCGCCGAAGCCGACGAGCACGCCTGCGGCGCCGGTGCGCATGAGGTGGAGCGCGGCGGTGTAGGTGGCGCAGCCGCCGACGATCACGGGGACGTCGAGCTCGTAGATGAACTGCTTGAGGTTGAGCGGCTCGGCGTTGGACGACACGTGCTCGGCCGAGACGGTGGTGCCGCGGATGACGAAGATGTCGACGCCCGCGTCGATGACGGCCTTGTAGTACTGCACGGTCTTCTGCGGCGACAGCCGTACGGCGGTCGTCACCCCGGACTCGCGGATCTCCTGGATGCGCCGCCCGATCAGCTCCTCCTTGATGGGGGCGCTGTAGATCTCCTGCAGCCGCCTGGTGGCCGCCTCGTCGTCGAGGGTCGAGCACTCCTCCAGGAGCGGCAGCGGGTCTTCGTAGCGGGTCCACAGACCTTCGAGGTCGAGCGGGGCCAGGCCGCCGAGGCGGCCGATCTCGATGGCGGTGGCCGGCGAGACGACGCTGTCCATGGGCGCCACGACGACCGGCGACTCGAACCGGTAGGCGTCGATCTGCCAGTTGATCGAGACCTCTTCGGGGTCGCGGGTGCGGCGAGAGGGCACCAGGCCGATCTCGTCGAGGGCGTAGGCACGGCGCCCGGACTTGCCGCGGCCGATCTCCACCTGCTGAGTCATCTGTCTTGCCTATCTTCCGTGGTGCCTGCTGGGAGCGCTGGGTGCCTCGACCGGTCAGCGGCCGTGGTAGTTGGGGGCCTCGACGGTCATCTGGATGTCGTGGGGGTGGCTCTCCTTGAGCCCGGCCGCCGTGATGGGCATGAGCTGGCCCTTCTCGTGCAGCTCGGCGATCGTGCGGGAGCCGGTGTACCACATGCCCTGGTGGAGGCCGCCGACCAGCTGGTGCACCACGGCGGAGACGGGGCCGCGGTAGGGCACCTGGCCCTCGATGCCCTCGGGGATGTACTTCTCCTCGCTGGAGACCTCGGCCTGGCCGTAGCGGTCCTTGCTGAAGGAGGCGCCGCCGCGCTCGCGGTTGCGCACCGCGCCGAGCGAGCCCATGCCGCGGTAGGACTTGAACTGCTTGCCGTTGATGAAGATGAGCAGGCCGGGCGACTCTTCGCAGCCGGCGAGCAGGGAGCCGAGCATCACGGTGTCGGCGCCCGCGGCGATGGCCTTGGCGATGTCGCCGGAGTATTGCAGGCCGCCGTCGCCGATCACCGGGACTCCGGCCGGGGCGCAGGCGAGCGAGGCCTGGTGGATGGCGGTGATCTGCGGCGCGCCGACTCCGGCGACCACGCGGGTGGTGCAGATGGAGCCGGGGCCGACGCCGACCTTGACGGCGTCGGCGCCCGCGTCGACGATCATCTGGGCGCCGGCACGGGTGGCGATGTTGCCGCCGACGACCTGGACCTTGCTGTTGGCCTTGAGCTTGCCGATCATGTCGGCCAGGCCCTTGGAGTGACCCTGGGCGACGTCGACGATGATCACGTCGACCCCGGCGTCGATGAGCGCCTTGGCGCGCTCCTCCGCGTCGCCCGCCACGCCGATCGCCGCGCCGACCATGAGGCGGCCGTCGGCGTCCTTGGTGGACAGGGGGTACTTCTCGCTCTTGGTGAAGTCTTTCACCGTGATGAGGCCGCGCAGCCGGCCCTCGGAGTCGACCAGCGGAAGCTTCTCGATCTTGTTCTTGCGCAGCAGGTCGAACGCGCCGTCGCTGGAGACCCCGACGGGGGCGGTGACCAGCGGCATCGGCGTCATGACCTCGCGCACCGGGCGGCTCTGGTCGGTCTCGAAGCGCATGTCGCGGTTGGTGACGATGCCGACGAGCCTGCCGTCGGTGTCGGTGACCGGGACGCCGGAGATGCGGTAGGTCGCGCACAGGCGCTCGACGTCGGCCAGGGTGTCGTCGGGGGTGCAGGTGACCGGGTTGGTGACCATCCCGGCCTCGGAGCGCTTGACCAGGTCGACGTGGGTGGCCTGCTCCTCGATCGACAGGTTGCGGTGGAGGATGCCGATGCCGCCCTGACGGGCCATCGCCACCGCCATGCGCGCCTCGGTCACGGTGTCCATGGCCGCGGAGACCAGCGGGATGTTGAGGGTGATGCCGCGCGACAGGCGGCTCTGGGTGCTCGCCTCGCCCGGCTGCATGTCCGAATACGCGGGCACCAGAAGCACGTCATCGAACGTGAGACCGGTTTCGGTGAATTTGGACATGCGGGCTGACCCCTCCCCGACGCTGATGATGCTTCTCAGTTTAGGGGCGGCCCGTCCGTGCCCGAGGGGCGGCTGCGCACTTTGTGGATAACCGGAGGCCGGCGCGTGGCACATCGTGGATGACCGGAGGCCGACGCCTGCCGTACCCCACCCATGGCGAGGGCGGCGACCCCCACGAAGCGCCGCCGCCCTCCCGGAGGCCCGAAGGCCTGAGAGTGCCGGGGGATCGGCCGGCCGGTGATCCGGCCGATCCCCCAGCCACCGGCACTCGCGCGGGGCGCGATCGGGCCACCGAACCCCCCTCCGCGTCCTGATGGCCACGCCACTCGCGTCCGAATGCCGACGCTGGGTTAAGCCTGCGTTACGCGGAGAGACACCGCAATGTCAAAAGGTGCAAGTGCACGAAGTTGCACCCCAGTCCTCTCAACACGCGGACAGCGCGCCATGGCCGGGTTATCCTCGCGGCACGCCCGTTGGGCGGGCCCCTGGCCTGCCCCGACCCCCAACGGAGCTACGCATGCGCAACGAGTTCACCACCGCGACGGACGACCCGCTGGAAACGCTGGGCCTCGACCACGCGCAGGCCGCCCTGTACACAGCGGTCCTGCGGTTGCACCGGGCCACGCTCAACGAGCTCGCGGAAGCCATGGACGGGCCGGTCGACAAGGTCGGCCGCCAACTGCAGGAGCTCGTACGGCTCGGCGTGGTCGACGAGCGCTCGGGCGAATACCTGGCCCGCCATCCTGCCGCCGCGCTCGGCAGGCTGATCGCCGAGCGCCTCGACCGCCTGGCCGAGGAGAGCCGCCGCATCGACTCGGCGCTCGGCTCCATCCGCGGCCTGATCCGCGACTACGACGCCGGACGCGACTACCAGGACGGACCGTTCCCCGTCGAGCTCGTCAGCGGCGCCGACATCCTCTACGAGAGCGTCGTCGGCATGGCCGTCCAGGCGCCGCGGATGGACATCTGCACCGTGGTCCCCGACGAGCGCACCATGAACGACTTCGTCAGGAAGTTCGCCGATCCCTGGATCGACGCGCAGGAGCGCGACCTGCTGACCGTGCACGTGCTCATCCCCGTCGCCACCCTGACCCTGCCCGGCGTGCGGGCGCAGCTCCAGCGTCTGGTCTCCACCGGCGGCAGGGTGCGCACCATGGACCGGCTGCCGAGCTGGTTCATGACCGCCGGCAGCAGCGTGGCCGGCCTGCCCGCGCAGTGGGGCGGCAATCTGCCCGACCACGCCTACAACTTCTACCTTGTGCGCGCGCACATCGTGGTGGGGGTGCTGCGCTCCCTCTTCGACGAGTTGTGGAACCGGGCTGTGCCGCTGCCGTGGGGCCGCAGGGGCGACGGCATGATGCAGGTCATCAGGCTGGCCGCCCAGGGCATGTGCGACGAGTCGATCGCCCGCCAGCTGGGCGTCTCGGTGCGCACGGTGCGCGCCAGGTTCGCCGACGCGATGACCGAGCTCGGCGCGCAGTCGCGCTTCCACGCGGGCGTCGAGGCAGCCCGCCGCGGCTGGCTGGGCTGACAGCGCCCCGGGCAGAAACAGCGGCCCGCTCGGCCGGAAACAGGGCTGGCCCTGCCGAGATCGGGTCTTTGTCGTCCACATGCGCACGGCGACGCGCTTATTGGTGCCCTCAGGTCGTTGGGTCACTATGGTGGAAAGGTGCTGGAAGATGTCCCACGTGACCCGTTCGCGGACGATCCCGATGACCCGGCCTCCGAGCTGGGTGAACTCGACGACCCCGTTCCGCTGACCGCGGCCGAGCGCGATGAGGCCATCACGGATCTGGCCGATGTCGAGGTCTTCCGGTCGCTGCTCGAACCCCAAGGCGTGCTGGGACTGGTCCTCGACTGCCCGGAATGCGGCGAGCAGCACTACTTCGACTGGGCACTCCTGCGCGGCAACCTGCGCCAGATGATCGACAACGGGCGACCCCAGATGCACGAGCCCGCCTTCCACCCCGACCCGTCCGACTACGTGAGCTGGGAATACGCCAGGGGATACGTCGACGGGGTCATCGACACGGAAGAGCGCAACTGAGCCACGGGCTCTACACGAGCGCGTGAGGCGGACCGCCCAGCTGCTCGCACGACCGTCTCCCGCGGCCCTCGGAGGCCGCCTTCGGATCCTGCCCTCGCCTCACGTCGGCCACCAGCGCGGCCAGCAGCCGCGCAGCGGCATCGCCGTCGCCGGCGGGCTCACCTGCCGCCAGCGCCGCGAGCAGGTCGTCGGTCGCGGCCAGATCTTCGAGATAGGCCACCTTGCGGCCGCTCTCCGTGGTCGCGCCCGCCCGCCCTCGCCGGAGCTCCGGCGTCAAGCCGACTCCAGCTCGGCCATCTGCCGCAGTCTGGCCAGCGCTCGATGCTGGGCCACGCGGACCGCTCCTGGTGACATGCCAAGTACATTACCGGTCTCCTCGGCCGACAGGCCCGACACGACCCGCAGCAGGAGCAGCTCCCGCTGGTTGTCGGGCAGCCGGCTGAGCAGCATGCGGGCGTGCTCGACCTCGATGTAGCGCACCACGGTCTCCTCCGGCCCCGGGCCCTCGTCGGGCCCGTCGGGGAGGTCCTGGGTGGGTACGGCGGAGCGCACGGAGCTGCGCAGCGCGTCGGCGACCTTGTGCGCGGCGATCCCGAAGACGAAGGAGGCGAAAGGCCTACCCATATCCCGATATCTGGGCAAAGCGGACAGGACCGCAATGCATACCTCTTGGGCCACGTCGTCGGCTATGTGATATTGCCCGGAAACGCGTCCCAGCCTGGCGCGGCAATAGCGCACGACCATCGGACGCAACTCACCGAGCAGGGATTCGATCGCACTGCGATCTCCCTGGACGGCCAGGTTCGTCAGTTCCCTTAGCTCGGAGTCATCCGTTCGTGCCGGAAGTCTCGACGCGAGCCTTACCCCAATTTTGGCGTCGGCGACGCTTCCCTCGCTCACGATAGGCATGATGCCCGCGCTGATCCGCCCTGTCGTCATAGCGAACGGCTACGGATTGGTCACATTGAGGAGACGATAACGCGCGGTAATCAAATGGCCACACTAAGCCTTTCTGCCCGGTCCATTATTTCACTAGATATGCTGAAATTGCGGGCAATTGTCAGATCGGCTAGACGCTTTACGACCATGTTTGGTTTACCGGGGAAAACACTTTTCAGACCTACGAGGGTAGTTGCCGCTCTCCTCCACGAATCAGCGGAGGCCGCCCGCGCGTTACAGCGCCTCAGAAGCCGCCTGCCGTACGCGCACCCCGCCCCGCGCGCCCAGCCCGCCCGGCGGCTCCCAAGACGGCGAGAGGCCCGCCCCCGCGCAGCGGGGACGGGCCTCTACGGAGAGCGCGAGGCTCAGTGGCCGTGGCCGTGACCGTGGCCGTGACCACCGGCGGCCGGAGCCTCCTCCTCGGGCTTGTCGACGACAAGCGCCTCGGTGGTGAGCAGCATGCCGGCGATGGACGCGGCGTTCTGCACGGCAGAGCGGGTGACCTTGACCGGGTCGATGACGCCCTGGGCGATCAGGTCGCCGTACTCGCCGGTCGCGGCGTTGAGGCCGTGGCCGACGGGCAGCTCGGTCACCTTGGAGGTGATGACGTAGCCCTCGAGGCCGGCGTTCTCGGCGATCCAGCGGGCCGGCTCGACCAGCGCGCGGCGGACGACGCCCACGCCAGTGGCCTCGTCGCCGGACAGGCCGAGGTCGTCGATCTCCTTGGCGACGTGGATCAGGGCGGAGCCACCGCCGGAGACGATGCCCTCCTCGATCGCGGCGCGGGTCGCGGAGATGGCGTCCTCGAGACGGTGCTTCTTCTCCTTGAGCTCGACCTCGGTGGCCGCGCCCACACGGAGCACGCACACGCCGCCGGCGAGCTTGGCCAGACGCTCCTGGAGCTTCTCGCGGTCCCAGTCGGAGTCGCTCTGCTCGATGGCGAGCTTGATCTCGCGGACGCGGTCCTCGATCGCCTTGGCGTCACCGGCGCCGTCGACGACGGTCGTGGTGTCCTTGGTGACGACGACGCGGCGGGCGGTGCCAAGGACCTCGAGGCCGACGTGCTCCAGCTTGAGGCCGATCTCCTCGGAGACGACGGTGCCGCCGGTGAGGATGGCCATGTCCTGCAGCATCGCCTTGCGGCGGTCGCCGAAGCCCGGCGCCTTGACGGCGACGGAGGTGAAGGTGCCGCGGATCTTGTTGGTCACCAGGACGGCCAGGGCCTCGCCCTCGACGTCCTCGGCCACCACGACGAGCGGCTTCTTGGTCTGGGCGACCTTCTCCAGCAGCGGCAGGAAGTCGGCGATGGAGCCGATCTTGCTCTGCGTGAGCAGGATGTAGGCGTCCTCGAGGACGGCCTCCATGCGGTCGGGGTCGGTGACCATGTAGGCCGACAGGTAACCCTTGTCGAACTGCAGGCCCTCGGTGAACTCGAGCTCCATGCCCATGGCGTTGGACTCTTCGACGGTCAGGACGCCGTCCTTGCCCACCTTGTCGAACGCCTCGGCGATGAGCTCGCCGATCTTGGCGTCCTGGGCGGAGATGGTGGCGACGCTGGCGATCGACTTCTTGTCCTCGACCGGCTTGGCGGAGGCCAGCAGCTTCTCGCTGATGCTCTTGGCGGCCTTGTCGATGCCCCGCTTCAGGTCCATCGGGTTGGCGCCGGCGGCGACGTTGCGCAGGCCTTCCTTGACCATGGCCTGGGCCAGGACGGTCGCGGTGGTGGTGCCGTCACCCGCGATGTCGTTGGTCTTGGTGGCCACTTCCTTGGCGAGCTGGGCGCCGAGGTTCTCGTAGCGGCCCTCGAGCTCGATCTCGCGGGCGATGGTGACGCCGTCGTTGGTGATGGTCGGCGCACCGAACTTCTTGTCGATGACCACGTTGCGGCCGCGCGGGCCCAGGGTCACCTTGACGGCGTCCGCGAGTGCGTTGACGCCCCGCTCAAGCGCGCGGCGGGCGCCCTCGTCGAACTCCAGAATCTTCGGCATTGCAGATAAGTCCTCTCCAGGCGTCGAAAGCCCCGGGCGCTAGAGCGACCCGGGGCCCGACATATCCGACTTACTTCTCGATGATCGCGAGAACGTCGCGGGCGGAGAGCACCAGGTACTCCTCGCCGCCGTACTTGACCTCGGTGCCGCCGTACTTGCTGTAGAGGACGATGTCGCCCTCCTTGACGTCAAGCGGAATCCGCTTGTCGCCGTCCTCATCCCAGTTGCCCGGGCCCACAGCGAGGACCTTGCCCTCCTGCGGCTTCTCCTTGGCGGTGTCAGGGATGACAAGCCCGGAAGCGGTCGTCTGCTCAGCCTCAAGCGGCTGAACCACGATGCGGTCGCCGAGCGGCTTAACGGGAACCTTGGTGGCGGTCGTCACGATCGGACCTCCCCTTCAGATTTGACTGATCTAGAAGAGGCGACCAGCGGCCTGCCGTCGCGGGTGTCAGACCTGCCTCGTCGCTTTACTTGGCACTCTCAAGGGGAGAGTGCCAACAGGAAACATATGCAAGAGGGGCTTGACAGTCAACACGAACGGCTTCAGCCCGTGTACGAGCCTTCTTCCAGGTCGGACAGGATGCCAGGCCGGTTCGGGTGCCATCCGAGGGTGGCGCGCGTTCGCGCGGAGCTGACACGCTGGTTCAGCGCGAGCGCTTCCGCGAACGGACCGCCCACGGCCTGAGCGGCCTCGGAGACCGGCCAGGGCCGCGGATCCGGCGCGATCGCCCCGGCCACCACGTCCAGGGAGACCGCCTCGCTCACCCCGTGGAACACCTGACCGGAAGCCTTCTGTTCCACCGCGGCCACAATCAGGTCCACCAGATCGTCGACGTGCACGAACGACCAGGTCGGCACCCGGCCGTCCGCGCTCACGTAGACGCCGTGACCGCGCTCGGCCGCCCAGGCCTTGAGCAGGGCGGGGATGCCCTGACCGCGACCGTGCACCACGCCGGGGCGGATCACCGTGCCGCCGCCGTCGAGCACCAGCCGCTCCACCGTCGGCCGGTAGCCGACGATCGCGATGGGGTTCACGGGGCTGTCCTCGGGGCCGTCCTCGGTGTCGCCCAGGACCCAGACGCCGCTGACGTAGTGGACCCGCCCCAGCCTGCCGATCGCGGCCAGGTCGGTCGGCTCGTCGCCGGTGAGCTGCCCGGCGTGCACGACCGCGTCGAACTCCTCCGACGGGAGGCTCGCCGGGTCACCCAGATCCCCCACCCGCTCCTCGTACGGCACGCGGCCCGCCTGCCGTACGAGCGCCACCACCTCGTGCCCACGCTCGGCCAGCCTCTCGGCCACCACCGAGCCGATGTACCCCGTCGCGCCCACAACCAAGATCTTCATGACCCAACCTTTCGACATCGAATCTTTCGACGCCGCAGACGTTAGCTCTTGCGATCGAAAAGTTCAACCTCGAAATGTTTGGTATCGTCACACCATGCGTGACGCAGTCGACGGCATCAGCGACCAGTGGGCCCGGGCCCTCCCCGACCTCGACGTCACCCCCATGCACGTGGTCGGACGCCTCTCCCGCGCCTCCCGCCTGCTGGAGCGCGGCATCAAGGACCACCTCGCCGCCCGTGACCTGGAGCCCTGGGAGTTCGACTCCCTGCTGACCCTCCTGCGCAGCAACCCCGAGCACACCATGTGCATGAAGGACGTCACCGCGGCCATGCTCGTCAGCCCCGCGACGCTCACCAACCGCATGGACCGCCTCGTCGAGCGCGGCCTCGTCACCCGCTCCCAGGCGCCGGGCAACCGCCGCATGGTCCTGGTCACCCTCACCGACGAGGGCGCACGCCTGGCCACCGAGATCGTCTACAGCCACGTCGCCAACGAGAGGCGCATGCTCGACGCCCTCGACCCCGCCGAGCAGGAACTGCTGGCCGGCCTCCTGCGCAAGCTCCTGCACTCACTGGGCGACGGCTGACGGTTCCGTGGTTTCCACGGATGCCGCTCCGTGGAGCGCGGCGGCAGACTCACTGCCATGAACAACGCCATCGAGCAGTACATCGCCCAGCTTCCCGCCCACCAGCAGGAGATCGTGGAGTCCCTCCGCACCCTCGCGGCCTCGGCCGCCCCCGGCGCGTCCGAAGTGATCCACTACGGCTCGCCCGCGTGGCGCATCACCAAGGGCCACATCGCGATCGTGCGCCCCTCCAAGGCCCACGTCCTGCTCGCCTTCGACCGCGGCGCCGACTTCACCGACGACCACGGGCTGCTGGAGGGCTCGGGGTCGCGCTCACGTCACGTCAAGCTCAGGAACGTGGGGGACCTCGACGAGGGGGCGTTGCGCGACTACTTCACCCAGGCGGTGGAGAATGTGGTTCGATGACTACGAACGGTGATGAGTGCAACGCTACTGTGAGTGATGTGACTACCACGATGGAGCACACCCGAGACGTCCTGAAGAACTGGCCCTTCCCGCCCCCGGGCGGCTGGGAGGCCGATGACCTGGACCGCCTTCCCTCAGACGGCCCCAATGGCGAACTCGACATCTTCAAGCGCGTGGAACTCATCGACGGAGCCCTCATCCTCATGTCCCCCCAGCGTCTCTTTCACGAGAGCGTCATCACCGGCCTGCGTCACCTTCTCGACACACAGGCGCCGGAGGAATTCCGCGTCACCACCCAGTTCACCGTCAAGATCTCCAAGAACCAGCGCCCCGCTCCCGATGTGCTGGTGTACAACACCGCCGCCGCCGCGCCCGACCGGACCTTCTTCCAGCCCAGCGAGGTCCATCTGGTCGCGGAGGTCGTCTCTCCCGAGTCGGACTATCGTGACCGCAAGGTGAAGCCCCGGATCTACGCCGCGGCCGGCATCGAGCACTTCTGGATCATCAGCGATGAATCCGGCAAGCCGGTCATCGCCACCTACGAACTCGACCCCGACACCCACACCTACGACTGCACCGGCATCTACCGCGACTCCTTCACCCGCAGCGAGCCCTTCGACCTCGAAATCCACTTCGCCGAACTGCTGCGCTAACGTCGGACGGCGTGGACCTCGACGCCTTTCTCGCCCTGCTGACGCCTCTCGGCCAGAAGGCGCTGGCCGAGGCGTCGGAGCTGGCCGGCGCCGATCCGGTCGCCGCCGCCACCCGCCTCCGCCGCACCTACGACGCCTCGCTCACCTCCGCCGCCCTCACCCAGGCCGGGCTGCGCGCCCGTGCGAAGGTCAAGTTCGGCGCCGACGCCGAGCTCATGTACTTCACTCCCCACGGCCTCGAGCAGTCGACCCACGCCGACGTCGCGGCCCATCGCGCCGCGCGGCTGACCGGCTCGCTGCGCGTCGTGGACGCCTGCTGCGGCATAGGGGGCGACTTCCTGGCCCTGGCTCGTGCCGGGCACACGATCGACGCCGTCGACCTCGATCCGCTGACGGCCGCCGTGGCCGCCGCCAACGCCGACGCGCTGGGGTTGTCGTCTCGCGTCACGGTGCGCACGGGCGACGCGGCCGACGTCGATCCCTCGGGCTACGACGTGCTGTTCGCCGATCCCGCGCGCCGTACGTCGCGCGGGCGCACCTTCGACCCGCAGTCGTACTCCCCGCCCTGGCCGGTGGTGCTCGGCCTGCTGGAGCGCTCGCGGGCGGCCTGCCTGAAGGTGGCGCCGGGGCTGCCGTACGAGTTCATCCCTGACGACGCCGAGGCCGAGTGGGTGTCGCACCGGGGCGAGGTCAAGGAGGCCGCCCTGTGGAGCGGGACCCTCGCCTGCCGTATGGCGGAGCCGACCTCGGAGGAGCACCCGTGGCGGCGGGCCACCCTGCTGCCCGGAGGGCACACCCTCACCCCCACCGGCGCGACGGCCGCGGTCGGCCCGGTGGCGCGCTACGTCTACGAGCCCGACGGCGCGGCGATCAGGGCGCACCTGGTCGCCGAGGTGGCCGATCTCGTTCAGGGTCACCTCGCGGACCCGATGATCGCCTACATCACCTCCGACGCCGCGATCGGCACTCCGTGGGCGGCACGCTACGAGGTGCACGAATCACTCCCCTTCTCCCTCAAGCGCCTGAGATCGACGCTCAGAAGACGCCAAATAGGAAATGTCACCATCAAGAAGCGTGGGTCGGCCGTCGATATCGAGCGTTTGCGCAGCGACCTCCGACTTTCCGGCGACAAATCGGCGGTTGTCATCCTGACGCGGATTATGGACAAGCCATTCGCCCTGCTCTGCTCCCCCTGTCCACCTGCGTAAACAGGAATATCGCCATCTTTTATCGTCGCCCAGAAGTATCTTGATCCACTGGCTAAGGTGGACGTGCGGGAGTTTTCCTCCCATGCGAACCGGACCAATCCCACCGCCGCGCAGAAAGCCGTAGGCGAGTGCAAGGAGTTTTCGGTGGATCATTCCAACCACACGGCCCTTCTGCAGGCTAGCGGCCAGGCAGCCATCTCCGACCGGATGCGGGAGCTCCTCGCGCGCGCCGCGCAGGATCACGTCTACGAGCAGCGCACCCAGGGAGCCGTGCTCGACGAGATCCGCCAGCGCCTCGAAGGCATGGAGTGGCTGCTGCGCGAGGTCCGCGAGCGAGAGCTCGGCGGCCTCAGCGGCGTCCTCGACACCGTCAGCGGCCGGCTCGACGACATCACCACCCGCCCGCCGTCGTGGGCCGAGAGCCTCGCCGAGCACGTCGAGGCGGTCCGCGACCGCGTCGGCCTCGTCGGCGACCAGGTCGGCACCGTCGGCGAGCGCGTCACCCCCATCGGGGAGCTGCCCAGCCTCTGGGCCGACGTCGGCACCATGGGCGAGAACGTCGACGAGGCCCTGCGCCGCCTGCAGGCCGTCGTCGACGGCACCGAGGGCATCGCCAGGCGGGTCACCGAGGTCGTCACCCAGCTCGGCCAGCTCGGCAACCAGATGGAGGCCGCGGCCAGCCGCTTCTCCCGTCTCGACAAGTCACTCGGAGAGCTGGCCGGCCGCACCGACCGCATCGAGGGCGGCCTGGTCGAGCTGAGCGAACGGCTCGACGAGAAGGTCGACGCCGCCGCGGCCCAGGTCGAGCAGAAGGTCGAGCAGAAGGTCACCCAGCTCGACCAGAAGCTGGCGGCTGCGGCCGACCGCCTCGACCAACGGGTGAGCGCCGCGGCCGGGCAGCTCGACGACAAGGTCGGAGCCACAGCCGAGCAGCTCGAAGGCAACCTCGCCGCCGCCACCGAACTCCTGTCGGCCGCGGTCGAGCAGGTCAACGTCAGGGTCGACGCCGGCGAGCAAACCCTGTCCGGCCGTCTCGACCTCCTCGACAGCCGCGTCGACAGCGTCGACGGCCGCCTGGTCGCCGTCGACAACCGGCTCGGCAGCGTCGACAGCCGCATCGAGACCGCCGACGAGTGCCTGGCCGACATCGACACCCGTCTCGACGGCGTCGACACCCGCCTGGGCGCCCTCGACGGCCGCTCGGCCTCGCTCGACAAGCGCCTGGCCGTCGTCGACGGTCACCTGCGCCGCCACGACGACCGCTTCGACTCGCTCGACGGCCGGGTCGACAGCCGCTTCACCTCGCTCGACGAGCGGGTCGGCAACGCCGACAGCCGCCACGAGGCCCGCTTCAACAACCTCGACTCCCACCTCGGCGCGCTCGACGAGCGGCTCGTGGAGGTCGAGGAGCACATGGTCAGCCGCTTCGACGGCGTCGACCTCCGCGCCGAGCAGGCGCGCGAGCAGCTGGAGTCGGTCGACGACCACGTCGAGGCCGTCAACCAGCGCATCGGCCAGCTGCCCGCCACGCTCGGCGTCGGCCAGCAGGTCGGCGAGCTCCTCGACGGGGTCACCATCGAGCACGTCAAGCGGCTCGACGCGATCGACGAGCGGCTGTCGACGGCGGCCACGACGCTGGCGGAGATCGTTCAGGCCCGGCCCGACCGCGACGAGGTCAGCGAGACGGTGACGGGCATCGTGGAGCCCGCCACGAGCGACCTGACCAAGCGGCTGAGCGCGCTCGAGGAGACGATGCTGGCGCTGGCCGAGGCGCTGCTGCGGCCGTCACGCCCGAAGGACTGAACACAGCACCACCCGCTGTGCCCCCTGCCGGGGGCGCAGCGGGTGGTGCTGCGGACCGGCCTCAGACGTGGACCGTGGTGATCGGCATCGACGAGTCTGCGGGGATCTCCAGCGTCGAGGGCGTGACCCCCGCCGCCACCAGGTCGGACCCCAGCGCGGCCACCATGGCCCCGTTGTCGGTGCACAACCCCGGCCGGGGCACCCGCAGCCGGACCCCCGCCGCGTCGCACCGCTCCTGGGCCAGCGCCCGCAGCCGGGAGTTGGCCGCCACGCCTCCGCCGATCAGCAGGTCGTCGACCCCGTACTTCTTGCACGCCTGCAACGCCTTGCGCGTCAGCACGTCGACCACGGCCTCCTGGAAGGACGCCGCCACATCGGGCACGTGGATGGACTCCCCGGCGGAGGTGCGGGCCTCCACCCACCGCGCGACGGCGGTCTTGAGCCCCGAGAAGGAGAAGTCGAGCGTGCCGTCGTCCATCTTCCCGCGCGGGAAGGCGATCGCGGTGCCGGAGCCCGAGGTGGCGGCGCGGTCGATGTAGGGGCCGCCGGGGAAGGGCAGCCCGAGCACGCGGGCGACCTTGTCGAAGGCCTCGCCCGCGGCGTCGTCGACGGTCGATCCGAGAGAGATCACATCGGAGGCCACGTCGGGCACGAGCAGCAGCGACGAGTGCCCGCCCGAGACGAGCATGGCGATGCACGGCTTGGGCAGCGGCCCGTGTTCGAGCTGGTCGACGGCGACGTGGGCGGCGAGGTGGTTGACGCCGTAGAGGGGCACGCCGAGCCCGAGAGAGTACGACTTGGCCGCGGCCACGCCCACGAGCAGGGCGCCGGCGAGACCGGGCCCTGCGGTGACCGCAATGGCGTCGATGTCGGAGAACTTCAGCCCGGCGTCGGCCAGGGCACGCTCGACGGTGGGTGTCATGGCTTCGAGGTGGGCGCGGGAGGCGACCTCGGGCACGACGCCGCCGAAGCGGGCGTGCTCCTCGACGCTGGAGGCGATCGTGTTGGCGAGCAGGGTGTGCCCGCGCACGATGCCCACGCCGGTCTCGTCACAGGAGGTCTCGATGCCCAGCACCAAGGGTTCGTCAGCCATGGAGCTTCCTCTTCATCACGACGGCGTCGGTGCCGTCGTCGTAGTAGCGGCGGCGCATGCCGATCTCCTCGAAGCCGAAGCGTTCGTAGACCGACCTGGCGCCGGGGTTGTCGGAGCGGACCTCGAGGAAGATCTCGATCGCGCCGCGTTTGCGCGCCTCGTCGAGCAGAACCGTGAGCATGGCGCTGCCGATGCCGCGGGTGCGGTGGGCGGCCAGCACGGCGATGGTCTGCACGTCGGCCTGGTCGGCGGCGGCGGCCATCCCGGCGTAGCCGACGATCTCGGAGTCGACCTCGGCCACGACGTAGTGCCTGGTGCGCGGCTGCTCGGCCAGCTCGCCGCGCATCATGCCCTCGCTCCAGGCGTCGAGCGGGAAGGTCTCGCGCTCGATGGCCATGACCGCGGGCAGGTCGTCGAAGGTCATCTGACGGATGTTCACTGGATGACCTTCTTGGGCGCTCCCGGTTCCACGGCGTCGGGCCTGCGCAGGTAGATCGGGCGCGGCTCGTCGAGCCGCTCTCCCGCCGCGAGGCGCCCGGCCGCCAGGGCGGCCAGGAATCCGGCCAGGGGGTACGGCGGAGCCTGGGGCTCGCCCAGGATCTCGGGGTACAGCGGGGGACCCACCACCGGCAGCCCGTTGACGGGCACGTCGGCGGGCTTGTCGACGTGGGGCCCGTCGAGGCGGCTGCCGAAGGAGGAGTAGCGCGCCCAGAAGACCTCCTTGCGCCGCGCGTCGGTGGCGACGAGGAACTCCTCCCGCAGGCCGGAGCCGTAGGCGAGGGCGTCGAGGGTGCAGACGCCGTAGGCGGGCACCCCGAGCGAGGTGGCCAGGCCCTGAGCGGTCACCAGGCCGACGCGCAGGCCCGTGTAGGGCCCGGGTCCGGTGCCGGCGACCAGGGCCGTGACGTCGCGGATGGAGGCCCCGGCATGGGCCAGGGTCTTCTCGATGAGGGGGGCGAGCAGCTCACCGTGGCGCCGGGCGTCGATGGTGGTGGACTCGGCGAGCACCCGCTCACCGTCGTGCAAGGCGGCGGTGACGGCAGGCGTCGCGGTGTCAAAGGCCAGGAGCAGCACGAATAGTTAGCCTACTGCCACCCGGTGCGGTGCTTCAGCCACTCGATCGCGACGGCGCCCTGGGCACGCTGGAAGGCCCGCAGGGTGGGCAGGCCCGGAGGGTCGGGCAGGCGGCCCTGCCGTACGAAATAGCCGGCCAGGGCGACGAGCCCGACGGTGATGTCGTGGGAGGGGTCGGGCAGCAGGTCCTGAGGCGGCGGACCGCCCTGCATGCGCACCGACGGCAGCATGGCCAGCAGGTCGAACCAGGCCGCCCCGACGCAGGCGTGCGGCCAGTCCACGAAGTAGACGCGCTCGCCTGCCAGCAGGATGTTGTCGGCGCGCAGGTCGGACTGGAGCAGGGTGTCGCCCTTGGTCGCCTCGGCCCAGCCCGCTTCGAGCGCGGCGAGCCTCTCCAGCCACCGCAGCGCCCACGGGTCCAGCCCGGTGGTGTCCTCGGTCACGAGCCGCCGCCAGCCGTGGAAGTTCTCGTCGTAGTAGTCGGCCATGGCGGGCGCCTCGACCGGGGAGGGCGTCAGGGCGGTGTTCATCGTCCGCACGGCCTCCACGACGCGGTCGAGTTCCTCGCGTTCCCACGGAGTGACCGGGTGCCTGCCCTCGATGTCCTCGAAGACGAGGGCCACCCAGCCGTCGTGCTCGAAGGTCGTCAGCAGCCGAGGCGCGGGCACCGAGGCGGGCAGCCGGGAGGCGATCCTGGCCTCGTTGCGGTAGATCTCGACCGAGTGCGGGTTCGGGTCGGGCCCGCAGGCCTTGACGAAGGCGCGTGTGCCGTCGGCGGTGACCAGGCGTACGGCGGCCGCCGGGGAGAAGCCGCCGGTCTGGGTGACGGCGTCGGCGACCGGGGAGCCCAGGAAGTCCTCGATGCGCTGACGTACAGCCGCGGGGACGTGCTCCCATGGCACGCGCACGCCTGACGCGGGCGGATTGTCACTCATGCGTCCGAGACTAGCGAGGCGTAGACGATCACGTTGTCGACGTACTCGTGGCGGTCGTAGTCGAACCGGCCTCCGCAGGTGACCAGCCGCAGCCCGTCCTGCTCGTAGACGCGCTCGGCGGGGAAGCGGTCCTTGTCGATCTGCTCGATCGCGGTGACCTTGTACTCCACCGTCTTGCCGTCGCTGCGCTCGACCCGCACCACCGAGCCCTTGCGCAGTTGCCGCAGTTTGTAGAACACGGCGGGCTCGGTCTGGGTGTCGACGTGCCCGACGATGACGGAGGCGCCCTTGTCCCCCGGCACGGCGCTGCCCTTGTACCAACCCGCCACCTTGGGCTTGGAGTACGGCGGCAGCTCCATCTCCCCCGACTTGGTCACGCCGAGCTTGATGAGCGGCGCCTCCAGGTCGAGCGAGGGGATGTCGAGGCTCTTGGGGACGACGCCGGCGGCGGCAGGTGCGCTCTGCTGCGAGCGCACGACGTTGCCGAACGCCACCATGACCAGGCCGGTGACGGCTCCCGCGACCACCACCCGGCTGAACTTCGCCACGGCCTATCTGCTGCGGCGGCGGCGCAACGCCAGCCCGATGCCCGCGGCCAGGGCCAGGCCGACCACGACGCCCGCGCCGCCGATCGGCACGACGCCGGACTCCTCTTCGGCCACCGGCTTGCCGTAGGTGCCTCCGCCTCCGGCGCCGATGCGGGTGGGCCTGGAGGTCGCGGTGCGCGTGGGCGCCGGGGTGTCGGGCGCCTCGGCCACGATCCTGAGGGTGGCCCGGCCGGTGTCGTTGGTGCCCTCGCACCTGACGTCGACCGTGTAGGTGCCGGGCCTGGCGGTCGTCAGCACATCGGCCTGTCCGCGGACCCAGGGCAGCGGCACCGTGGTGGTCGCGGGGGTGGCGGTCGTGGCAGGGGTGGGGGTGACCGTGGTGGCGGGCGCCGGGTTGAGCGTCACCGCGGAGACGAAGGCGTCGGAGGTGGCGCGCCCGATGTGCGCGGGCCCGCCCGACGGGACGGGGCAGTTGGCCAGGATCCACACCTTGGACGGGTCGCCCTCGGTGACCCGGTCGGGGTCGAGGCGCACGGGGATGTTCAGTCGCGAGGCGGAGGCCGTGGGCACCGCGCTCCCGCTCGTCGTCGGTGACGCCGTCGGATTCGGCGACGCCTCAGCCGTGCACCCGGTTAACCCGAGCGCGAGGATGGCACCCGCATAAGCGACACGCCTGAGCCTGAGCACCGCCGCACCCCACTTTGCCTGTTGCACCCAGCATCCATCGAAACCCGATGAAATGCCTCACGTTATGCCCAGATTTTCTACGGGCAACCCATGATCCATATGGTGTCAGGAATGCCGGGACGTGGCGGGACTTTGACGATTCCCCCGGATCAGTCGGCGTGTCGGCCGATCTCGGTCATGGTGATCTCGCGGGTCTCCCCGGAGCCGGAGCGCGAGATGTGGATCTCCAGCCGCTCCTCCGACAGGCCCTCGACCTTGCCTTCGCCCCACTCGACGATGGTCACGGAGTCTTCCAGGGAGGCGTCGAGGTCGAGGTCGTCGACCTCGAGGTCGCCGCCGAGCCGGTAGGCGTCGACGTGCACGAGCGCGGGACCGCCGCAGAGCGACGGGTGCACGCGGGAGATGACGAAGGTGGGCGAGGTGATCGGCCCGCGGACCTTCAGTCCTTCGGCGATGCCCTGCACCAGGGTGGTCTTCCCGGCTCCCAGCGGCCCCGACAGGATCACCAGGTCGCCGGCGCCGAGCCGCTGCGCCAGCCGTACCCCGAAGGCCCGCATCTCCTCGGCGGTGGCCACGATCATGTGTCAACCCTCTTCAGCAGGTCCTGCAAGGCCTCGTTGACCGCGTCAGGGCGCTCCAGCTGGATCAGGTGGGAGGTGCCGGGCACCTCGGTCAGCTGGGCCCTGGGCAACGCCGCGGCGATCGCCTTGCTGTGGTCGGGCGGGGTCAGCCAGTCACGGTCACCCACCATGATGGCGGTCGGGACGTCGTCGAGGACGCCGAGCGCGGAAAGCTTGTCATGGTTCATCAGCGCGGAGTAGAAGTTGGCGACCACCTCGGTGGGGGTCGCCCTGATCATCGTCTCGACGAAGTCGACCAGCGTCGGGCTGACGTTGCGCGAGTCGCCGAAGCCGATGTAGCGGGTGATCAGGAAGGCGATGTCGCTACCGGCGTGGCGGGTCTTGTCGACCAGCGCGCCACGGCGGCCCAGCAGCGAGACGGTCGGCGGCGCCACCAGGTGCACGGCCTTCGACAGCAGCGCGGGCAGGCCCAGGGTCAGCTCGGCGAGCCTGCCGGCGGAGGTGGCGATGAGCGCGGCGCCGCGGATCTTGTCATCGAACAGCGACGGGTGCCGGTCGGCCAGGGCCATCATGGTCATGCCGCCCATGGAGTGGCCGACGAGCACGCAGGGGCCCGGCACGAAGGTGTCGATCACCTCGGCCAGGTCGTCGCCGAGCCTGTCGATCGTGCTCTGGTCGGCGGGGGCCATCTGGGAACGTCCGTGGGAGCGCTGGTCCCACAGCACGATGCGGTGCTGCTCGCGCAGGGCCTGGCGCTGGTAGTGCCACGACTCCATGTTGAGGCAGTAGCCGTGGGAGAACACGATCGTCAGCGGGGCGTCCTCCGGGCCGTCGACCTCCACGTGCAGCGCGACGCCGTCGGAGGTGATCAGCGTGCGCTCGCGGCCGCGCAGTTCGCCGAAGGGCTCGCCGGCCTCGGCGTCGGGGCGCAGCCGGATCCGCCCGACGGCGTAGCGCTTGGCCAGCGCGACCGCCGCCACTCCCGCGGAGGCGGCGCCCACGATCGCACCGGCGATCCCTACCTTCTTGGCAGCAGTCGTCGTCATCCGTCCACTCCGTAAACCCGAGGCACCCTCGCGCCAATCCTCGTCACGATCTCATGAGTGATCGTGCCGAGATTATCGGCCCATTCCTGGCAGGTCGGCTCGCCCCTGTCGCCAGGGCCGAACAGGAGGACCTCGTCGCCGGAGCGCAGCTCGTCGGAGCCCATGTCGATCATGAACTGGTCCATGCAGACCCGGCCGGCGATCGGCCGCCGTCTTCCCCCCGCGAGCACATCCACCCGTCCTGTCGCGTGCCTGAGAACGCCGTCCGCATACCCGAGGGGCACGAGCCCAAGCGTCACTTCTCCTTCAGTGGTGTAGTGATGTCCGTAGGAGACGCCCGATCCGCTGGGCACGGCCTTGGCCAGGCCGACCTGCGCGGCCAGCGTCATGGCCTGGCGCAGGCCGAAGTCGCCCAGCTCGGGGATCGGCGACAGGCCGTACATCGCGATGCCGGGCCGTACGAGGTCGAAGCGGGCCTGCGGGAGGGTCACGATCGCCGCCGAGTTGGACATGTGCCTGATGACGTGTGACGGGGCGTCGGCCATCTCCAGAGCCGCGTGGAAGCACTCCAGCTGCGCCTGGATCGAGGGGTGGCCGGGGATGTCGGCGCAGGCGAAGTGGGACCACAGCCCCACGAGCTCGACGACGCCCTCGGCCTGGAACTTGCGCGCGGCGTCGAGCAGGCCCGGCCAGGCGGCCAGCGGGGAGCCTCCGCGGCTCATGCCGGTGTCGGCCTCCAAATGCATCCTGGCGGTCACGCCGGTGCGGCGCGCGGCCTCGGCGATCGCCGACAGCGTGCCCTCGTCGGAGGCCGACAGCTCCAGACCGGCTGTCAGCGCCTCGTCGAGGGGCTCTCCGGGGGTGACGATCCACGACAGCACCGGAGCGGTGATGCCCGCCGCGCGCAGGGCCAGGCCCTCGCGGATGTAGGCGGTGCCCAGCCGGGAGGCGCCGCCGTCGAGGATCGCCGCCGAGGTGGCGGCCAGCCCGTGTCCGTAGGCGTCGGCCTTCACCGCGCCCATCAGCTCGACGTGGCCGGCACGCTCCCGCAGGAGCGCCACATTCCGTCTGATCGCGGCCAGATCGACGCGCGCCTCGGCAGGGTAATGCATCTTTCCAGTCTGGCAGTTCAGCCGCGTGCTCGTCGCAGACTCCGCATGGCCTCCGGGATCGCCGTGGCGACGTCGGCCGACACGAGCGGCGCTCCGTCGGCGGCCAGCGTGCCCGCCAGTCCGTGCAGGTAGGCGGCGCAGGAGGCGGCGTCGTAGCCGCTGAGCCCGCCGGCCAGCAACGCGCCCGCCACTCCGGACAGCACGTCGCCGGTGCCGCCCGTGGCCAGCCACGAGCTGCCCGTGAGGTTGACCCGCACCGGTCTGTCGGCCTCGGCGATCACCGTGGTCGACCCCTTGAGCAGGACCGTCGCGTTCAGCTCCGAGGCCGCCCTGCGCACGAACTCCAGCCGCGAGGCCTCGATGCGCTCGCGCGCCACCCGCAGCAGCCGGGAGAGCTCACCCGCGTGCGGCGTCAGCACGACGGGCGCGCTGCGGAACAGCAGCGAGTGGTCGCGTGCGACCAGGCTCAGCGCGTCGGCGTCGATCAGCACGGGCACGTCGCTCGCCAGCACCTGGGCGGCCAGCTCGTGCGCCCAGTCGTCGGTGCCCAGGCCGGGCCCGAGCACCCAGGCCTGCACCCGGCCCACCCCGGCCAGTGAGGGCCGGTCGAGCTCGGTGATCACCGCTTCCGGCCAGTGGGTCCTGACCTGGGCGACGGGAGCGGACGGCCCGGCATAGCGGACCATGCCCGCCCCGGCGCGCAACGCCCCGCCGACCGCGAGCACCGCGGCCCCGGTGTAGGCATGGCTGCCCGCGGCGATGCCGACGACCCCGCGCCGGTACTTGTCCGATTCGGCCCCCGGCGACGGCAGCAGCGCCGCCACGTCGGGGTCGGTGAGCGCCGCCAGGTCGGGATCGGGCAGGTACGGCCCCAGCCCGATGTCGACCAGCTCCACGTGTCCTGCGCGGGAAGCGCCGGGATCGACCAGCAGCCCGCTCTTGAGCGCTCCCATGGTGACCGTGACCTGCGCCCTGACGGCCGCGCCCGCGACCTGGCCGGTGCTCGCGTCGACCCCGCTCGGCACGTCGACGGCGACGACCGGCCCGCCCGCCCGCTCCACCAGCCCGGCGTACGGCTCGCGCAGCGCGCCCGTGCCGCCGATCCCCACCAGCCCGTCGACCACCAGGTCCGCGGCGCCGACGTCGGGCGCCACCCGTCCACCGGCCAGCAGGAACGCGGCCAGCCCCGCCTCGTGAGTCCTGGCCCCCGCCAGGACCGCCGACACCCGGGCGCCGCGCCTGGCCAGCAGCGCGCCCGCGTAGAGCGCGTCGCCCCCGTTGTCGCCGCTGCCCACCAGCAGCAGCACACGCGAGCCGTACACCCTGCCCAGCATCCCGGCGCAGACCGCGGCCAGGCCGTGGGCCGCGCGCTGCATCAGCGTGCCCTCGGGCAGCGTCGCCATCAGCGCCTGCTCGGCGCCCCTGATCTGGTCGGCCGTGTACGACGTGCGCATAGCCAGCAAACTAACCTTCGGCGATCACGTAGGCCACCGCGACCCCCGCGTCGTGGCTGAGGGAGATGTGCCAGCGTTTGACCCCGAGTTCGTAGGCGACCTCCGCGGCCTTGCCCGTCACGTGCAGCGACGGCCTGCCGTTCTCGTCGCAGCGCACCTCGGCCTCCAGGTGGCCCAGGCCCTTCGGCGCGCCCAGAGCCTTGGCCACCGCCTCCTTGGCGGCGAAACGCGCGGCCAGCGAGTGCGCGGGCCGCCCGCGTTCCTGCTCGGTGAACAGCCGCGCGGCCAGCGCCGGGGTGCGCTCCAGCGCCGCCGCCAGCCGGGCGATGTCGACGACGTCCACGCCGATGCCAAGGATCATCCACCCACAGTAGCCAAGCGCGAAGGGATCGGCCGGGACGCCCGGCCCTGATCACTGCCCCAGCAGCGGCCCGAGGTCGCCGCGCCCCGAGACGCCCAGCTTGCCGAAGGCCGCCTGGAGGTGGTTGTCGACCGTGCGCGGCGACAACACGAGCCGGTCGGCGATCTCCTTGCTGCTGTGTCCCGCCGCGGCCAACCGGGCGATCTCCAGCTCGCGTTTGGTGAGGGCGGGTGCGGCCAGCCTGGCCAGCGCCGGGGTGGCCGCGCCCCGGCACTCGCGCGACAGCGCCCAGGCCCTGGCCGAGGCGGCTCTGGCCGACGCCTGGCGGCCTGCTTCCGCGAACGCTCCGGCGGCCTGGGCCGCCGCCTCCGCGGCGTGCAGGAGCAGCCCGGCCCCGGCGAACTCCTCCGCCACCGCCATCAGGTCGCGGCCGTGGTGGACGGCGGCCGCGTGGAGCGCGGCGAGCTCGGCCAGCCGTCCCTGGCACAGTCCGGCGAGCTCGGCCAGGCGGTGCGCGGTGGCGGGCGACCGGTCGCCGAGCCGTACGGCGGTGTGCAGGGCGAGCACCTCGAGTCCTGGCAGGCCGCGCTCGCCCGCCAGCGCGGCGGCCCGGAGGGCCTCGGCGGCGGAACCGGTCAGCCAGGGGCGGGCCAGATCGATCATCGTCTGGTGGATCGGAGTGGCGGGCGGGATGGCCTCCGCCTCCGCCAAGGCCCGCCCGGCCAGGGCCACGTCGCCCGCCAGGCCAGCGGCCAGGGCCAGGTCGGCCCGGTTGATGGAGTCGACCCGGTCGGGCAGCACCGGAGGAGCGGGCCGCAGCAGCTCGACCGCCTCACGGACCCGCCCCGCCATGAGGGCCGCCACCCCCTCGGCCCACTGGTGGCCGAAGCGGGCCGCCTCCCAGGTCTCCGTGCCGATGGCGCCGATCTCGGCGGCGGCCGACCGGCACAGGTCCAGGTCGCCGATGAGCGTGGCGGCATGGATGCGGATGAAGTTCATCGACATGACCAGGACCGGGATCTCCTCGCGCCAGGCGGTCCCGAGGCCGATCGCCCGGTCGACGGACTCGAGGGCGTCGAGCGGCCTGCCGGTGAACAGCAGCGCCCAGGCGGTCGTGACGTGCGCCTGGACGGCGAGCCCCGGGTTGCCCGGCCTGGCCAGGATCGTCGCCGCCAGCTCGGCCGTGGCCGTGTAGCGCCCGGCTGCCATGGTGAACATGGTCCGCATGAGGGTGATCTCCTGGAGGTTCTCCAGGTCGTCGACCATGACGGCGGCGTCCTCCAGCAGCCGCTCGGCCTCGGCCAGGCGGCCCAGCTGGCCCAGGGTGCGCCCGAGGGTGGTGGCCAGCAGCGCCCTGGTGCGCTCCTCGCACTCCTGCTCCCAGGTGGACCGGAGGATCTCGGCCGCTTCCTCGGGCCGCCCCGCGTAGCCCAGCACCGTGCCCAGCAGCAGCCCCGCCTCGGGCCCGCCGCCCGCCTCGACCGCCGCCCTGCCCAGCCGTTCCGCCAGGGGGTAGTCGGCCACCGCCCAGGCCAGCCGCAACGCGGCCAGCAGCGGCTCGGGATCGGTGGCGCTGCCGCTGTCGAGCCGCCAGACCGCCAGGCGGAGCACGTCGTCGCGTCTGCGGGCGCCCGTCGACTCGACCGCTCCCGCCAGCTCGCGCAGGCGGCGCATCGTACGCAGGCGGGGCGTGCCCGCCCTGACCGCCTCGCCGTACAAGGGGTGGCTCAGCCGTACGGCCTGGCGGCGGCGGTCGCCGATCACCGTGATCAGCCCGCGTTCCTCGAGGTTCTCCACCGCGCCCGCGCCCGCCAGGCGCACCAGCATGTCGAGTCCGAGCGGCTCGCCCAGCGCGGCTAGTTCGAGCGCGGCCCGCTCGGGTTCGGCGAGCGTGCCGATGCGCAGCTCGATCAGCTCCGACAGCCGACGGGGCAAGGTCAGCCGCCCGGCCCAGCGCCAGCGTCCGTCGTCGAGCCGCAGCGCCCCCGCGGCCACCAGCTCGCGCAGGTAGAGCGCGTTGCCGCGGGTGAGTTCGGCCAGCCGGTCGGCCGCGTCGCGCTCGACGGGACCACCCAGCACCCGCTCCAGCAGGGCGTGCACGTAGGTCAGCGGCCCGACGTCGACCCGCTCGGCCAGCTCGTCCTTCCACAACGAGACGATCGCGTCAGGGCAGGGCTCGCCGGTGCGCACCGTGGCCACCAGCTGGGCCCGCCCGGCCGCGACGAGCTGGTGGACCAGCGTGGCCGAGGTGGCGTCGAGCCGGTGCGCGTCGTCGACCAGCAGCAGCACGCGCCCGCTGCCCGCGATGGCGTCGGCCGCCCAGGCGAGCACGTTCCCCTCGGGAGGTACGGCAGGCAGCAACGGCGACAGCGCGCCCAGCGGGAGGTCGGGAACGGTGGCGCTGACGCGCAGCGCGTCGGCGCAACCGACCGCCTCGGCGGCCAGGCGGCTCTTGCCGACGCCCGCCGTACCGGAGAGGACCACGGACGCGCCCGCGGCCAGCAGGTCCGCGAGCCCGGCCAGCTCGGCGGAGCGGCCGGTGAAGGGCCAAGGGGTGGGCACCTTTCTGAGTAAAGCGTTACTCAGGGCGGCCTGGCGAACAACGGCCATCATGGACCCATGTTCATCACGGGCGTTCGCCACCTCAAGATCTGGGTCACCGATCTCGGCCGCAGCCGCGCCTTCTACGAGAAGGTCTTCCGGCTGGAGCACTCGATCAGCTTCGCCGACGACGACGGCGTGGTGCGCGGCATGTCCTTCCGCATCCCGGGGGTCGCCTTCGAGCTGGCGATCAGGGAGAACCCGGAACTGGCCAAGGCGATGCACGACGCCGACCCGTTCGCGCTCGCCACCACGCGCGAGGGTCTGGAGCAGTGGGTGGAACACCTCGACCGGCTGGACATCTGGCACCCGCCGATCGTGCGCGCCTCGCGCGGGTGGGCCTGCGGGTTCCGCGATCCGGACGGGATCCAGATCCGCCTGTACGCCTACGACGAGGAGGTCGCCGGGGAGACCGGCGACCACGTCGTGTCGGGTGGCGCTCCGAAGAAGTGGATGGGTTCCTAGAAGCCGCCCCGGTGCCAGGGACCCCAGATCGCGAAGGAGCGGCCCTGGGAGGACTGCACGTTGACGTACAGCGTGTGCCCTCCCGGCCCGAAGCTGGAGCCGGCGAACTCCGCGCCGGAGTCGCCGGAGACCGCGACCAGGCGCGAGAAGTCGAAGATCTCGCCCTGGCGGGTGAGGCCGCGCAGGTAGTTGTCGCCTCCGCCGTCCTCGCAGAGCACGAGCGTGCCCCGGTTGCTGGTGGTCACGTTGTCGGGCAGGTCGAGCACGGTCGAGCCGGGCGACTCGTAGACCAGCTTCAGCGTGTTGCTCCAGGTCTCGTAGGCCCACACCTGGCCGCGGCCCTTGCCGAAGCCCGACGGCGGGGTGTCGCCGGGGGCGGTGGCGCCGCCCTGCGTGGAGACGAAGTAGATCGTCCCGTGGTGGAAGATCGCGCCTTCCAGCCGGGAGAATCCCGCCGCGCCCTTGGCCCGCCCCTGCAGGCCGACGGCCTGGATGGCGGTGTCGTTGCTGGGCGTGCCGGTGAAGGTGGGGTCGGGGTCGTCGATGTCCACCCAGGTGACCTTGTAGCTGGCGCCCGGCTGCTGTCCGACCGACAGGTCCTTGTTCGGCTCGCCCTTCACGGCGAGCATCTGCAGCCTGCCGCCGTCGAGCAGCCTCCTGGCCGCCATCGGGTGCCTGGGCGGCAGGTAACGGTAGAAGCCGCTGGGGAAGGCGAAGTTGTCCTCGCTCAGGAACAGCGCCCCCGAGCTGGGGTCGAAGGCCACCGACTCGTGGGCGAAGCGGCCGGCCGACCGGATCGGCTGCGCGCTGGCCCTGCGGTCCGTCGGCACCTCGAAGATGTAGCCGTGCTTCTGGGTGAGCTTGGAGTTGTCGCCGCCGGAGAAGTCGTTGCCCACGTCGGGGCCGTTGACGGTCTCCTCGCACGTCACCCAGGCGCCCCACGGCATCGGTCCGCCCGAGCAGTTCATCATGGTGCCGTTCAGCGACGGGCCGCTCCTGACGACCTCGCCGTAGCGGGTGACCTCCAGCGTCGCCGTGCCGCCGCCGGCGGCGGGGTCGTAGGCCTTGGCCGGGTCGCCGAACGCGCCGACCGGGCCGTTGACCTCGTGGTTGCGCACCAGGATCGCGTGGCCGCGCCTGCCGTGGAAGGCGGCCATGCCGTCGTGCCGCCCGGGGGTCGTGGAACCTTCGGTGAACGCCTCACCCGCGGGGTTGAACGAGCGGTACCTGAAGCCCTGCGGCAGGTGGAGGCGGACGACCCCGTCCCGCTCGTCGGGCACGGGCAGCAGCGGGCCGTAGCCGGGGCCCGGCCTGAGGCCGCCGTTCACCCCCGCCTGGGCGACGCCTGCGAACGGCCCGGCCACGCCGGCCGCGGCGAGGGCTCCGGCACCGGTGATGAAGCTCCGACGATCCATGGGTGCTGCCTTTCCGAGCGCGGTTGTTCACCGCACGTTAATCGTCACCGCCCGGATCGCCATATGTCGCAATTCGCCAAAGTCGCCGAACGGTGACCCGTCCCGCACGAGATCACGTCAGCTCGTTAGGCTGCCTGCGTGAATAACGGCTACGTGGAACTGAGCAGGGAGCAGTGGAGCGAACTCCGCAAGAACACGCCCTTGACTCTCACCGCTGACGAGCTGGAAGACCTGCGCGGCCTCGACGACCCCATCGACCTGGCCGAGGTCACCGACATCTACCTCCCCCTCACCCGGCTGCTGAACCTGCACTTCACCGGGTCCAAGCAGCGAAGCACGGCGCTCAACGCCTTCCTGGGCGGCCCCGAGCGGCGCGTGCCGTACATCCTGGGCATCGCGGGCAGCGTCGCCGTCGGCAAGTCGACGACGGCGCGGCTGCTGCACACGCTGCTCAAGCGCTGGCCCGAGCACCCGAACGTGGCGCTGGTGACCACCGACAGCTTCCTGTACCCGAACGCGGTGCTGGAGGCCAGGGGCATCATGCAGCGCAAGGGCTTCCCCGAGAGCTACGACCGCAGGGCGCTGGTGCGTTTCGTGGCCGAGGTGAAGGCGGGCGCCGCCGAGGTGCATGCGCCGATCTACAGCCACCTGGAGTACGACATCGTCCAGGGTGAGACCCAGCTGGTGAAAAATCCGGACATCCTCATTCTCGAGGGGCTGAACGTGCTCCAGCCCGCTCCCCCCACCGCCCTGGCCGTCTGCGACTACTTCGACTTCTCGATCTACGTCGACGCCCGCGTCGAGGACATCCGCGACTGGTACGTCGCCCGGTTCCACAAGCTGCGCCAGACCGCCTTCGAGGACCCCCAGTCCTACTTCAGGTTCATCGCCGACCTGTCGCACGAGGAGGCGAGCACCTTCGCGCGCAACGTGTGGCGCGACATCAACGAACGCAACCTGGTGGAGAACATCCTGCCGACCCGCGGCAGGGCGGGGCTGGTGCTGCAGAAGGGCGCCGACCACTCCATCAGACGCGTACGGCTCCGCCGTACCTGACCTCCTCCATGAGGTAGGTGGCCAGGCGCCCCCAGCACTCGCGGTCGTCGATGGCGGCGAACCAGCACTGCTCGCCGTGTTCATGACAGGTGGGTCTCATGGGGGCAGCCTGGCGCGCGGCCATCAACGTTCCGTCAACACCGGATACACGACAATGGCGTTGTGCTGCATATGCGAGTGGTCAGCCCGCCCGGCCGGACCGACGAGGTGCTGGAGACGCTGGAGAGCTGCACCGGCGTCACCAACATCGCGGTCCTGCCGGGCGCGGCGCGCCGGCCCGAGGGCGACCTGATCTTCTGCGACCTGGCTCGCGAGTCCGCCAACACCGTCATCGGCCGGCTGAAGTGGCTGGAGACCGAGGGGTCGATGGCCGTCGAGCAGGTCGACCTGTCGATCTCCCGGGCGTCGGAGGAGGCCAAGGAGGACGCGCCGGGCGAGGGCGACGACGCGGTGATCTGGGAGGAACTGCGCCAGCGGGTGCAGGGCGACTCCCGGATCACCTGGGCCTATCTGGCCTTCTTCGCCATCGCCACCCAGCTTGCGGGCATCGGCGTGCTGCTGAACTCCCCGATCCTGATCGTCGGCGCGATGGTGCTCGGCCCGGAGTTCGGCGCGGTGGCGGCCATCTGCTTCGGGTTGATGCTGCGCAGGTGGCGCCTGATCGGCAGCTCGTCGATCACCCTGATCGTCGGGTTCTCCGTGGGCATCGCGGTGACCTTCGCGTGCGCCCTGGTCTCCTCATGGCTCGGCTGGGTCAACCACAGCATGCTGGAGCTCAACGCCGAAGTGCAGTTCATCGTGCTGCCCGACAAGTTCTCGTTCATCGTGGCTCTGCTCGCGGGCGTGGCGGGCGTGCTGTCGATCACCGCGGGCAAGTCGTCGGCGCTGGTCGGCGTCTTCATCTCGGTCACGACCATCCCGGCGGCGGGCTACGCGGCCGTGGCGACAGCTCTGGCCGACTGGGGTGCGGTGGGCGGCGCGGCCGCGCAACTCGCGATCAACATCACGGGCATGGTGGTCTCAGGTACGGCCACGCTCATCGTCCAAAGGACCTTCTGGCCTCAAGTTGGTCAATCCGCGGAACGAGGGAGGAAATCCTCCGCGTGACGGAGGCCCTGATCAAGAGCCTGCGGGTAGGGTCCGGATCATGCACATCCTCGTCACCGAGGGGCTGACCAAACGCTTCCCCGGCGTCACCGCGCTGGACCAGCTCACCGTCACGACCGGACCCGGCGTGACGGGCCTGGTCGGGGCGAACGGGGCCGGCAAGTCCACGCTCATCAAGATGCTGCTCGGACTGCTGCCGCCCTCGTCAGGACGCGCGCAGGTGCTCGGCCTCGACATCGCGACCCAAGGCGCGCAGATCCGCCGGGTCGTCGGGTACATGCCCGAGCACGACTGCCTGCCACCCGACGTGTCGGCCACCGAGCTGGTGGTCCACCTCGGACAGATGTCCGGCCTGCCCCGTACGGCATCGCGCGAGCGTGCCGCCGACGTGCTGCGGCACGTGGGACTGTACGAAGAGCGCTACCGCCCGATCGGCGGCTACTCCACCGGCATGAAGCAGCGGGTCAAACTGGCCCAGGCCCTGGTGCACGACCCGCAACTGGTCTTCCTCGACGAGCCCACCAACGGGCTCGACCCGCAGGGACGCGACGAGATGCTCGCGCTCATCAGGCGCATCGGCAGCGAGTTCGGCATCAGCGTGCTGGTCACCTCGCACCTGCTGGGCGAGCTCGAACGGGTCTGCGACCACGTGATCGTCATCGACTCCGGGCGGCTGCTGCGCTCCAGCGCGATCGGCGACTTCACCCAGGCCACCTCCGTGCTGACGGTCGAGGTCGAAGAGGGCACCGACGCGCTGCTCGCCAAGCTCACCGAGGCCGGCCAGACCGTCACCCCGCAGGGCCGCGCGCTCCTGGTCAAGGTCGACGGCCCCGGCACCTACGACGCCATCCGCGACGCGGCGGTCGAGCTCGAACTCTGCCTGACCAGGCTGGAGCAGGGCCGCCAGCGCATCGAGGACGTCTTCCGCGAGGAGGTGGCAGGTGTCTGAGGGAGTCATCCACGACATCGGTTACCGTCACTACGACGGTGCCAGGCTCGGTTCCGCGTACGGCACGCGCGCGCTGTTCGTCTTCACCCTGCGCGGCATCTTCGGCCTCGGGCGCCCGGCACGCAGCAAGGTGATGCCCTTCTTCCTGGTCACGGTGATGCTGCTGCCCGCAGTCGTCTCGATCGTCGTCATGACGCTCATGAACGAGACCGCGATGACGTACACCTCGATGCCGACCATCATGCAGGCCGTGCCCGCGATCTTCCTCGCCTCCCAGGCGCCCACGGCGGTGGCGCCCGACCTGCGCTACAAGGTCCTGCCGCTGTACCTGTCGAGGCCGGTGGGCGTCACGCAGTACGTCCTGGCCAAGTACGCGGCCATGGTGCTGGCGCTCTTCCTGCTCATGGCGGTGCCGCTGGTGCTCATGTTCGTCGGCGAGTTGCTCGTCGACATGCCCGACGAGCCGCTGCGCACCCAGCAGTTCGCCGCCGGGCTCTTCACCTCGCTGGTGCTCGCCGTGCTCCTGGCCGGCGTCGGGCTGCTGCTGGCCTCGCTCACCCCCCGGCGCGGGCTCGGCGTCGCCTCGGTGATCGCCGTCTACATGTTGTGCCTGGCCATCTCGGGCGCCCTCGTGGGCACCTTCGAGTCCGTCGGGCGCACCACCGCCACCGAGTGGGCCTGGCTGATCAACCCGTTCTTCCTGGTCGACGCGGTGCGCGTGTGGCTGTTCGGCGGCGAGGTGGCCAGCGGCGGCACCTACCCGCCGGGGCCGGGCCCCGCGCTGATCGTGATCGCGCTGATCGCCTTCACCCTCGGCGCGCTGTTCCTGCGATACCGGAAGGCGGCGGCCCGATGAAGATCGAGCTCTCCCAGGTCTCCCGCTGGTACGGCAACGTCGTGGCGGTCAACGACGTCACCATGACGATCGGGCCGGGCGTCACCGGCCTGCTCGGACCCAACGGCGCCGGAAAATCCACACTTCTTCACATGATGGCGGGCTTTCTCGCCCCATCCAACGGCACCGTCACCCTCGACGGTAACCAGGTATGGAAGAACCACCACATTTACCGGAACGTCGGCCTGGTCCCCGAGCGCGAGGGCGTCTACGGCTTCCTCACCGGCTGGCAGTTCGTCCTGTCCGCCGCCAAGCTGCACGGCATGTCCGACCCCGTCTCCGCCGCCTCCAAGGCGCTGGCCGTCGTCGACATGGAAGCCGCCCGCGACCGGCGCGTCGAAACCTACTCCAAAGGCATGAAGCAGCGCGTCAAGGTCGCCGCCGCCCTCGTCCACGACCCCGCCGTCCTCCTGCTCGACGAACCGTTCAACGGCATGGACCCGCGCCAGCGCCTGCACCTGATGGACCTCATCCGCCAGATGGGCGCCTCCGGCAAGACCATCCTGTTCAGCTCGCACATCCTCGAAGAAGTCGAGCGAGTCGCCCAGCACATCGAGGTGCTCGTCGCCGGACGGCACGCCGCCTCCGGCGACTTCCGCGAGATCCGGCGGCTCATGACCGACCGGCCCCACCTGTTCCGCATCCGCTCCAGCGACGACCGCAAACTGGCCGCCGCACTCATCGTCGACGGCAGCACCGGCGGCGTCACCCTCGGCCCCGACGGGCTCGAGGTCCAGGCGCTCGAGTTCCGCCGCTTCACCTGGCTGCTGCCACGGGTCGCCCAGGCCAACGGCATCCACCTGCAGCAGGTCTCGCCCGCCGACGAGGACCTGGAGAGCGTCTTCGCCTACCTGATCAACCGGAGCGCGTGATGAACACCGTGGTCGCAGGGATCACCTTCCGCGCCATGCTCGGGCGCCGCCGCATCGTCCTGCTCATCCTGCTGCCGGTCTTCCTCATCGGCATGGCCTTCGCCCTGCGCCTGCTCGGCGACGCCGACCAGGCCACCGCCGTCAGCCTGCTGCAGGCCTTCTCGATCGGCACCATGCTGCCGCTGCTCGGGCTCATCGCGGGCACCGGCGTCATCGCACCGGAAATCGACGACGGCACCATCATCCACCTGCTGTCCAAGCCGATCTCGCGGCCGGTCATCGCGCAGACCAAGTTCCTCGTGGCGGCCACGATGCTCGTGCTCTTCGCGGCCATCCCCACCTACGCGGCCGCGTGGATCCTCATCCGGGGGGAGGCGGGGATCGCCCTCGGCTTCGCCCTCGGCGCCACCGTCGCCGGGTTCGCCTACGCGGCGGTGTTCCTGCTGCTGGGGGTGGTGACCAAGCATGCGGTGGCCATCGGGGTGGTGTACGCGCTGATCTGGGAGGGGCTCATCGGCACCTTCGTGCCGGGGGCGCGGAAGTTCTCGATCCAGCAGTGGGGGCAGACGATCGCCGACCAGTTGACGGATGTGCCGTTCTTGAAGTCGGACGTGGCGATCGGGTTCGCGGTGCCGGCCTTGGTGATCGTCACCGTGGGGGCGGTGGTGCTGGCGGGGATGCGCCTGCGGTCGTTCTCCCTCACGGGCGACGAGTAGACGGGAGACGAGCAGACGGGCGACGGGCAGGCAGCCGACCAGCAGGCCGGCGACGAGCAGGCCTGCGACGGGGACAGGGCCGGGCCAGGCACACCTCGCCCGGCCGCCCACCTTGCCACACCCCAGCCGACCCCCCGCCCGCCTTGCCGCATCCCAGCCGACCCCCCGCCCGCCTTGGCACGCCCCAGCCGACCGCCAACCTTGCCACGCCTCCGCCTGCCGCTGTGCTGGCCCGCCCAGTCGGCCGCTCGCCTTAGCACGCCTCAGCCAGCCGCCCGCCTTGGCACGCCTCAACCAGCCGCTTGTGCTGGCCCGCCCTCTGCAGCCACCGCTCGGCCTGGCCTCCGCCACCGCTCAGCCTGCCCCCGCCACCGCCCGGCACCACCCAGCCCGACCCGGCCCAGCCCGACCCGGCCCGCACTGCCTACCCCCGTATCGCCTACCCCCGTATCCCCTCCCCCTGCACGGTGGTCCCAGCGCGGCGGCCGCGGAATGGCACCCCATGGGAGGTGTCTCTGGCGGCGGCGACGGGCGCCGCCGTCCAGATCAACCTTCCTAGCAAGCCGCACTCGCCAGTGCGGCGGTCCCCCGGGGTCAGACGGGGAAGTCCTTCGGGTTCACCCCACTGGTGGACGCGTTTCCGCCCACCACGGCCTGCAGGGTGAGCGTCCAGATCGAGTAGCTGGTCGAGGTCGTGCTGAAGCGCAGCCTGTCGTCGAACCGCTGGTAGCTGGCGCTCTTCGTGAATCGCCGCTTGCTCGTGCTGTAGCGGTAGCCCGACGTGAAGTAGATCCGGTAGGTCCCGTCCACCACGGACGAAACCTTGGCCGTGGACTTGGCCCGGATGTAGATGCTGATCGCCTTGGTCTTGCCCTTCACGAGCGTGACCACGGCATCCCGCTTCGTGCCGTTCTTGATCTTCAGCACCCCCGCACCGCCGGAGATGCCGGCGTAGAGGATCTTCCCGTTGGCCGGCCTGGCCAGCGCCTCGGCCTGCACGGATAGCGAGGTCGCGGCCTCCGCCGGCACGGCTGAAGCGCCGGTCGCTAAGGCCGCCGCGAGCGCTACGCCCGCCAGAGATCGTTTCAGAGTCATCGCAGCAGCATTGCCAAGAGTCGAATGCCCCGTCAATTCACTATCTCCCGCAAAGCAGCTCGATCGAGCTTCTGCGACCGCCCCGACACCGGGAGTTCCGGCAGCACGACGATGCGATCGGGCAGCGCGCCGGCGTCCATCAGATCGGGCAGGCGCCTGCGCACCGCCCCCTCCTGGAAGCCCTCGCCCGCCACCAGCGCGAGCACGACCTCCTCGTCGCCGGTCTCGGGATCGGCCAGCCCCACGATGGCCGCCTCCCGCACGCCCGGCAGCGCGGCGATGGACGGTTCGTACAGGCTGGGATAGATGTTGAACCCGTCGCGCAGCAGCATGTCCTTCTTGCGGCCCAGCAGGACGATGTTGCCGTCGGCATCGAGGCGGACCAGGTCGCCGGTGGGCACCTCGGTCAGCGGCGCCTCGCCGAGGTAGCCGCGCGCGATGTGCGGCCCGCTGACGATCAGCTCCTGCTCCTCCGTCACGCGCACCCCCACGCCCGGCAGCGGCGGGCCGAGCAGGTCGCCTTGCGGATAGTCGAGCTTCTCCTCGGCGCTCGCCACAGAGATCGGCAGGGCTTCGGTCATGGCGTAGATGCTGTGCACCTGCCCGTTGGTCATCGCCATGCACTTCTTCAGCACGGCAGGGGGTGCCGGCGCCGAGCCGAGGAGCAGGTGGCGCACCGACGGCGGGACGCTCTCCAGCCGGGCCGCCTCCACGGGCACCTGGTAGAGGTGGGTGATCTCGCGGCCCTGCATGGTCGCGCCTGGCATGGACCAGGTCGCCCCGCCGATCAGCGCGGGCAGGCCGAGCATCAGGCCGTCGGTGTGGACGACGTCGCCGGGCTGCAGGGGGAAGCGGGCGCGGAAGATCTCCAGGCCCGCGGCCAGCGAGGCACGGGTGTGGACGACGCCACGGGGGTGGGCCGTGGTGCCTGATGTGAAGATCACGGCGGCAGGTGACTCGAGCTCAGCCCCGCGCACCTCCGACGCGCCGCCACCGGCCAAGCGGTCGCCGCCCGGCCCGCCACCGGCCCCAGGGATACCGCCCGGCCCGCCACCTCCCACGCCTGCACCCGCCACGCCTGAACCCGCCACGCCTGCACCCGCCACGCCTGCACCCGCCGCGCTGGACCCCGCCACGCCTGAACCCGCCGCACTGGAGCCCGCCGCACTCGATCCCGCCACGCCTGAACCCGCCGCGCTGGAGCCCGGCGTACCCGAGCCCATCCCACGTGGACCCGCCACACCCGAGCCCGCCGCGCCCGAGCCCGCCGCACCCGAGCCCGCCGCGCCCCAGCCCGCCACACCTGGGCCTGGTCCCCCAGCGCCCGGTCCCCCGGAGCCTGTCCCGCCATCCCCCGCACCCGGTCGGAGCGACCCGGCGTGCCCTCCGTCGAGCCGTATCGCCCTGCCCGGCACCCCCGGCAGCCACGGTCCCGTGTACGCGTGCCGTGCCGCCGCCCGTCCCAGCGCTGGCAGCAGCACCCCGCGTCGCCGCACCAGGCCTCGCAGCGGCCGGGCCGACGTCACCAGGTACAACAGCGACTCCGCCACCACCCACCCCGGCGACGCCACCCGCAGCCGTGCCTCCAGCACGCCCGGAGCGAGCCCCGGGTCGGCGAGGATCAACGTCCCGCCCGCCCCCACCACTCCCAGCGCCACCGCGATCGCCTCCGGCGAGGGCCGCACCGCGTAGAGCACCCCCTCGCCCGGCCGCAGCCCGGCCGAGACCAGCGTGTCCCGCACCCGCAACGACCGCTCCCGCAGCGCGCCGAAGGTCACCTCCCGCCCCTTGGCGTCGATGATCGCCGTCGCCCGCGGAGTCCGGGCGCAGGAGGCGAGCACCTCGGCGACCAGGTCCACGCTCACCACCCCTCCCTGCGCATCATCGGCACCACGAACCTCCCCAGAACCGCCTCCAGCACCACCCATGCCACCCGCCGGCGCCACGGCAGGTGCTCCACGTAAGCCGCCCGGTACTCGATCTGCGGCTCGGCCCCGCGCAGCCGCTTGAAGTGCCCCGCCCCCGCGCTGTCGTTGACCTTCAGCCCCCGCTCCTCCGCGATCTCGTAGAGCAGCGCGCTGAGCATGCGATACAGCCCTTCCTCACGAGGCCGATCGGTGTCATAGCCGAACACCGGCGTCGTGATCACCCCGTCGCGCTCGTAATAGCCGAGCACCGCCTCCACCCTCCCGTTCTTGGCCAGAGCCCGGTAGGTGAACGGCAGCTCAGCCACGAAACGCTCGCTGAACTGCGGATTGTTGCGTGAGTACTTGTCGAGGTAGAGCTTGTCGTACAGCTCGACGACCCGTTTCGGATCGTCGGGCACCACGACCTCGTATCCGTCGCGCTCGATCATCCGCAGCTCCCGCCGCCACCGCTTGCGCGCCCTGGAGGCCGTCTTGCCGGGTTCGATCAGGTAGATCTGCCGCCCGGGAACGTTCACGCACCCCGGGATCGGCTCGTTGACCGAGCAGAACACGATCGCGTGGTCGGGAAACTCCTGCCTCAGCCTCTCAATGGCCGCCTCGACCTGCCCCTCCCTCATCCGCGGATACAGATTCGTGGACAGCAGCCAGTTGTTGACCAGCACCACCCGGTTGACCCGCGAGAACCTGCACAACCACCCGAGCACCCCCAGCGCGCCCCGCAGGAGGGCACGCAGCACCGCACTTCCGACGAGATACAGCTCTTCCCCCGCATAGGTGACGTAGTGCGTGTACGGCGAGCACACCCACGCGTTGCCGTACTCCCCGTCGTTGACGGTGACGGGCAGAATGGTCTCACCATCCACCAGCAGGGTCCGGACGTCTGTCCGCACGTTGTGGATAAACTCCGCCGTCTCTCCGCCCATCAGCGGTTCCAGATACTTTCTGGCGAAATGGCCATCGGGCGTGTCCGGCCATGGCACCTGCCCGCCGTACAGCTCCGCCCTCACCGGCCGTCCCATTCGATGTCATAGGTCGAGCACTCGACCAGCGACCGCCCCGTCCACAACGAGCGCAGCCAGTTGTGCCACACCACCTCGAACTGCGACAGGAACGGCCCCCTGTCCCCCGGCACCGCGATCACGTCCTCCGCCTCGCGCACGACCCGGAGCCAGCGCCGCGGCTCTCGCACCATGCGCCACAGCCCGAAACTGAGCATCGCCGTAGCGATCATGGCCCGCTTGCCCACCTCCGGCCGCAGAACTCCCGCGTCCCGCCCGGACTCCGCCGCCACCGCGACCCGCCCGGACTCCGCCATCTCCCCGACCCGCCCGGTTCCCGCCATCACCCCGCCCCGCCCGGCTCCCGCCATCACCGCAGCCAGCTCGGGCCCGAAAAGGTGCACCCCGCTCGTGGCTCGCGGATTGCACTCCAGCGGCACCCCGTCGATGAAGTCGAAGGCCACCTGCCCCGAGAACCGCTCCGCCGCCAGGAACGCCGTGACCCACCCCTCCGTCCCGGCATCCTCGACGGGCGCGAAGTTCACACAAGCCCCCGAGGCGGTGAAGTCCACCTCATAAGCGGCATGCGCCACCAACCGCCCCCGATCGGCCACCGAATAGGTGCACAACTGCCGCCCTTCGAGCAGCTCCTGCGCCACCCACCCCTTCGGAACGGCCCCGGACGTCCGCACAGTCCGCACAGTCCGCACCTTCGTGGCGAACCTGGAGAACTCCGGCTTCACGATGTACGGCAAGCGGTCCATCGCCTCCCCCAGCCGCGTCTCGGGCACCGGCAACCCGTGCCCGCGAGCCTTCTGGACGAACTCCCACTTGCTGTGCAGCCCCCGCAGCTCCTCCAGCCCCGCCGCCAGCACGTGGCAGTGCGTGGCCAGCTCGTCCCGCCCCCTGGCCACCCAGAAGATCTCCTCGCAGGTGGGGACCAGCAGCTCCACCCTCTCCCGCCGGACGATCTCCACCAGCGCGCGGACGAACCGCTCCGGCGCCCTGTTCGGCGGCGGAACCCTGAACACCTCCGCCACCGCCCTGGACCTGCCGCACAGGTTCGCCGAGGCGCTCTCCGCCACCAGCACGCGGGCGCCTCCGGCGGCGAACTTCCTCGCCAGATCGAGCGCCACCGGCGCCCGGCCCCCGGTGATGAGCACCACCTTGTCCCGCAGCGTCGTCATGCGGTGAGCCTAGAGCGCGCCGATTGCCGTCAGATCAAGGCCCGCGTCACAAGAAGAGGGCACGGCTTCCTGACGGAAACCGTGCCCTCGACCACGCGAACAACGAAACTCAGACGCAGGCCACCCGGACCACGTCGGCCAGCCGGGAGGCCACGCTCGAAGCCTGGTCCTCCGAAGCGGCCTCCACCATGACCCGGATCATCGGCTCGGTGCCACTGGGCCGGATCAGCACGCGTCCCGTGTCACCCAGCTCGGCCTCGGCCACGGCCACGGCCTTGGCCAGCTCGTCGGCTCCGGCCTTGCCCCGATCGACACCCTTGACGTTGATCAGGATCTGCGGCATCGGCGTCACCACGGAGGCCAGCTCCGCGAGCGACTTGCCGGTGCGAGCCACGACGGACGCCAGGTGCAGCGACGTGAGCAGCCCGTCGCCGGTGGTCGCGTGGTCCAGCATGATCACATGTCCGGACTGCTCGCCACCGAGGTTGTAGCCGTCGGCCTTCATACGTTCCAACACGTACCGGTCGCCCACGGCCGTCTCGACGACCGAGATCCCGGCCTCGCGCATGGCGAGCTTGAAGCCGAGGTTGGACATGACGGTCGCGACGACGGTGTCCTGCGCCAGGCGCCCCTGGGCGTGCAGGTCGAGTGCGAGGACGGCCATGATCTGGTCGCCGTCGACGATCCGCCCGTCGTGGGTGACGGCCAGGCACCGGTCGGCGTCGCCGTCGTAGGCCAGACCGAAGTCGGCGCCACGGGAGATGACGACCTGCCGCAACTTGTCGAGGTGGGTCGAGCCCACGCCGGAGTTGATGTTGAGCCCGTCGGGGCGGCACCCGATCGTCTCGACCGAGGCCCCGGCGCGCACCAGGGCTTCGGGGGCGACCATGTAGGCGGCGCCGTGGGCGCAGTCGGCGACCACGTTGAGCCCTTCGAGGCTGCCGGACAGGGTGGCCAGAACGTGCGAGATGTAGCGGTCCGCTTCGCCGTACGCGTCACGGACCCGGCCCACCTTGGCGCCGGACGGCCGATCCCAGGGTTCCCGCAGCCGCTGCTCGATCTCGTCCTCGATCGCGTCGGACAGCTTGACGCCGCCGCGGGCGAGGATCTTGATCCCGTTGTCGGGTGCGGGGTTGTGCGAGGCCGACAGCATGACGCCGAAGTCGGCCCCGAGCGCGGAGGTCAGATAGGCCACCGCCGGGGTGGGAAGCACGCCGAGCCTGAGCACGTCCACCCCAGACGACGCAAGGCCGGCGACCACCGCGGCCTCCAGGAATTCACCTGAAGCGCGAGGGTCCCGGCCTACGACGGCAACAGCTCGTTTGCCGTCAGAAGCGTCTCCGAGGACGTGCGCGGCCGCCACGGACAGGTCCATGGCGAGCTCGGCCGTGAGGTCGCGACCCGCGACCCCACGTACCCCGTCGGTGCCGAACAAGCGGCCCAAAATTAACGCTTGCTGTACTGGGGAGCCTTACGGGCCTTCTTGAGACCGTACTTCTTCCGCTCCGTGGCGCGGGCGTCACGGGTGAGGAAGCCGGCCTTCTTCAGCGGCGGGCGGTTGTTCTCGACGTCGAGAATCGCCAGCGCGCGGGACAGGCCCATGCGCAGCGCGCCGGCCTGGCCGGTCACGCCGCCGCCGTCGATGCGGGCGATGACGTCGAAGGCCTCCTCGGCACCGAGCACCACGAAGGGCTCGTTGACGATCTGCTGGTGGACCTTGTTCGGGAAGTAGGTGTCAAGCGAACGCCCGTTGATCGTCCACTTGCCGGTGCCGGGGACGATGCGCACGCGGGCGATCGCCTCCTTGCGGCGGCCGGTGCCGTACGAGTTGCCGGTGGTGACCGGACGACGCACGGGGGCCTCGGCGAGGGCGCTCGACTCGGTGGTGTACTCGGACGGGAAGTCCTCGCCGGAGAACTCTTCCACCTCGGCCTCGACGGCCGTCTCGATACCGGTGGTCTCAGCCACGGTTTGTCCTCAAATCCTTCTACTGGGCGATCTGGGTGATCTCGAACGGCACGGGCTTCTGGGCCTGGTGCGGGTGCTCGGACCCGGCGTAGACCTTCAGCTTCTTGGCCATCTTCCGGCCGAGGGAGTTCTTGGGCAGCATGCCCTTCACGGCCTTCTCGACGGCCTTGTCGGGCCGCTTCTCCATGAGCTCGCCGTAAGTCACGGAACGCAGACCGCCCGGGTAGCCCGAGTGGCGGTAGGCCTTCTTCTGCTCCAGCTTGTTGCCGCTGAGCGCGATCTTGTCGGCGTTGATGATGATGACGAAGTCACCGGTGTCAACGTGGTTCGCGAAGATCGGCTTGTGCTTGCCGCGGAGCAGGATCGCGGCGTGGCTGGCCAGCCGGCCCAGGATGATGTCGGTGGCGTCGATGACGTACCACTGACGCTCCACCTCGGCGGGCTTCGGTGTGTAGGTGCGCACGGTCGTAAGCCTTATCTTGCTTGCGTCTACGGCGCTGTCGGAAACAGACAGCTTGGGGTCGGTCGGTGCGGGCGCACGACAGCCCGGACCTTCCGTCTCCGCTCAGAAATGGGAGATGACGCCGGACGCGCCGCGCATTGGTCGCGTCGGACCAGTGCACACAACGACCAACACCATAGCCGACCTGCGCGGCCAAGGCAAAACGACGGACGACAGAACGGTTCTATTTCGGTTCCCTGCAATCCCTTCTTTCCCAGCACCCCCCTTCCCTATCGTTGACTGCGGTATGTGGCAGACCCCTCACACCCGGCAGACCCAGCGGCGCGCACGGCGCAGGAGCCTCCTGGGTCCGTTGGCCTGTCTGCTGACAGTCCTGTTCGTGGGTGTGCTCATCGGCCGCCTCACCAGCGGCACCCCGGATCCGGCCGCCCAGATCTACCTCAAGAACACCCAGCCGTCGCCCACGGTCGCGGCCGCCAGCCCGCCGCCCGAGCCGCAGGCCTTCGCCGAGCCGATCCCCCGCGAAACCCCCAAGAGCCCCCGCGTACGGCGCAGCAGCACGCCGAAGCCGACGCCCTCCACGGGCGGCCAGGTCCCCGGCGACATGAACGACCCCACCAAGGTCTTCGGCAGCAACGACCTCGACGTGTCGACCTCGCTGGCCACCCAGGTCGTGCAACTGACCAATTCCGTACGGCGAAGCCACGGCTGCCGCCCGCTGCGCACCGATCGGCGGCTGACGAGGTCGGCGGAGGTGCACTCCCTGGAGATGGCGCGCTCGGGCCAGTTCTCCTTCGACTCGCCCGACGGCTCCTCCCCCTGGGACCGCATGGCGCGCGCCGGTTACACCCAGGGCGCGGCGGAGAACATCGGCCGCGGCTACGTCACCGCCGAGGAGGCGGTGCAGGGCTGGATGGCCAACCGCGACCACCGCAAGAACATCCTGAACTGCGAGATCCGCGCCATCGGCGTGGGCGTGGTCGCCGACGCCGGCGGACCCTGGTGGACTCAGGATTTCGGCTACTCCTGAGGCCTGTGGGGTCGCCGAGCGGCTAATCTCTCCGCATGGGTTTTCCCAAGAAACGTGAAAGCAACTCGGAGCCCTCTCCGCCGGAGCAGCAGCCGCAGGACCAGCCGCAGCAGCAGCAAGCCCGGCAGATGTGGAGCCCTTACGACGAGGGGCGGCGCAACCGCGGGCCGCTCTGGGCCGTCTTGGGTGGACTCGGCGTGCTCGGCCTGCTGGCCGGCGGCCTCGTGGTGATGTTCAACGCGGAGACGTCGGTGCCGGCCGCCACGGCGGCCCGCCAGACCTCCGACCCCCTGCCCTCCGCGCCGCCGGGCGAGTTCGCCTACCTGGAGCAGCGCGAGACCGATCCCGAGCCGCTGACGGTCAAGGAGATCTTCGCCGGCAAGAAGATCACCATCGACGGCCGCAAATACACCATGACCACCTCGCGCAAGGACACCAAGTGCGCCGAGGCGGTCGAGGGCGCGAAGCTCGAGAAGGCGCTCAAGTCCGGCAAGTGCACGATGATCATCCGGGGGAGCTTCAAGAGCTCCGACGACAAGATCATCGGAACGATCGGCGTCGCCAACCTCCTCAACACGGCAGCGTCCAAGAAGGCAGAGGCGGCCGGCGGCAAGGGCGAACGCCAGGACTACCTGAAGGCCCTGCCCGGCAAGGACGAGATCACCAAGTTCCTGGGCGCCGGAGAGGCGGGCGCCGAGGTCTGGCCTTACGGCCACTATGCCGTCATGATCTGGTTCCAGTTCAAGGACGGCCACAAGCCGTCGTCCAAGGAGAGCAAGCAGCTCGCCGAGGCGGCCAACGACGTCGCCAAGGCGACCGTCTTCAAGGCGCTCGACGCACGCCGGCTCACCGGTTACCCCGCCTAACTTTTCGGGAAAGGGTGCACAAATGGGACGAGTGATTCGACTGGGAACAGTCATACCGGCATGACGATCTTCTGACTCTCGCTAGGCTCCCGTTTATGCGTGGCCAGGAATCTGGGTCTGAGCACGAGCGCGACGTAACCGACGCCTCGGCCGCTCCGGCGACGCCACCGCCGAGCTTCGGCCAGCTGCCGCCGTCCGGTGAGGCGCAGCCCGCTCCGGCGTTCCCCGACGCCGAGCCCGGTGCCGCATGGACCCCCTTCGGTGCACAGACTCCCGACCAGCGTCCGCCTATCCCGATCTACCAGGGACCACCACCCGGGCTCCCCGAGCCCGAGGAGGCGGCCGACCACGACCTGACGACTCCCGCCCAGGGCCTGCCCATGCCTCGCGCCTTGGGCTCCGAGGCGCCCGGCGGAGATCCCTCGCGCCCTCCGGGCTTCGGAGGCGCCGGGCTGGGCGCTCCCCAACCGGCCGACGCGCCCTTCGCTCAGGGCCCGCACAGCGGACCGCAACCGACGAGCGCGCCGTACGGCTCGCCCAGCGGAGCTCACCCGGCCGCGCCACACGACGGCGGCAGCGGGCCCCAGCCGATCGACGCGCCGTTCCCGCCTCACAGCGGCAACAGGGGACCGCAACCGATTGACGCACCGTTCCCCCAGCCCAGCGGCAACAGCGGGCCTCAGCCGCTGGACGCGCCGTTCCCACCTCCTGAGCGCCACAGCGGGCCCCAGCTCATCGACGGGCCGTTCCCGCCCCTCAGCGGCGACGGCGGCGGGCAGCAGCCGTCGAGTGCGGCCTATCCGTCCCAGGATCGCCCGAGCGGGCCTCGGCCCATCGGCTCGTCCTTCGCACCGCTCGGCGGTCCCGAGGTCCCCTCGTCCAACGGCTTCGGCGGGTCCTATCCCGTCCAGCCGCCTCCCTTCGGCGGCACGGGTCACGACATCCTCGACCACGACTTCGACCAGCCCGAGAACGAGGCGAACACGACGGTCGACTGGCGGAACCTGCCTTTCGACGTGCAGGCCGGGCCCCCGCGCGGCGATTCCCCGCCATCGGCCACCGAGCCCGCCGTACCTCCGGTCGCCCACACTCCAGACCCCCAGACCGGCCAGCACGGCGCGCTCGCGGCTCCCGGCGCCGACCTGCCCGAGGGCGGCCAGGCCTTCCCCGTCGACCCGGCCGTCGAACGGCAGGCCTTCGGCACGGCGCATCCGGGCCTCCCCGGTGAGCACCAAGGCCACGGTGTCACCCACCCGGCCTTCCCAGGCGACCAGATCGCCGGCTCGCCCACGTCACGAGGTGACGAGGCGGCCGCTCCCCTGCCCTCGCAAGGCGACCACCCCCTCGCTCCCGGCGCCTTCCCGATGAGCGGCGAGCGCTCCGAGCCCGTGCAGGGCGACCTCCCCGCCCTGCCCGCCTTCCCTGGCGCCTATCCCTGGGAACTCACCGAAAAGGACGCCGGGCCGTACGACTGGTTCGCCGACCCGGAGACCGGCGAGCACCCCGGGCTCCCGCCCTCCGCCCAGCCCGAGACGCAGCCCGCCAGAGCTCACTCCGAGTTCCCCCCGGTGGTTCCGGGCGCGCCTCCGTGGCAGCCTCCGCCCGGCTTCACCGCTGCCGCCGCAGGCATGCGCGTGTGGCCCGCCCCTGTCTCCGACAGCCCGTCCATGCCCCCGTGGCCCGCCGCGACCGGCGAACCGGTGGCCGACCACGCAACGCCGTACGACGCAACGCCGTACGACGCAACGCCGTACGACCCAACGCCGTACGACGCTCAGCCAGACACGCAGCCAGACACGCAGCCGGACACCCAGCCCGACACCCAGCCCGACACCCAGCCTCACGCCCAGCCGGACACCCAGCCTCACGCCCTGCGGGATGCCCAGCTCGGCACCCAGTGGACCGAGGCGCACCACGACGCGCCCCCGGCGCCCGACGCGGACGCCCAGGCCCCCTCCTGGCCCGACCACCACCCCGAACGCGCCACCGACGACGACACCCCGATCCTCGAGGGCACCCCCGTCGACCCGTCGGTGACGGTCGCCGTCCCCCGGCCGGCCGAGCCCAGCGACGTCCCCGTCTGGCCGCCCATGCCTCACCAGGCGCCGGCCCCCCTCCCGGCCCCCGAGCCGGCAGCCGCGGAGCCGGTCGGCGAGCAGCCGCAGGAGCACGAGCAGCCGCCTCCCCACCTCCCCGAGCTCCCCTTCGGCCCCGAGGTCTGGGGCCCCAAGGCCGAGAACGCCCCCACCCCGCCCCAGGGTTTCCAGCTCCCCGAGCCCTCCTACGCGCAGTGGGCCCCGGCCGAGCCGCCACCCCCTGTCGTCGAGACGGCGGCGGGCGGCAAGGGCAGGAAGGTCGCCTTCGCCGCCCTGGGCGTGCTCGTCGTGGCCGGTGTCGCGACGGGCGGCGTGCTCGTCTACCGCACGATGAACACCCCCAACGAGGCGACGGGCGCGGTCGCCACGGCCCCGGTGCCCAGCGCCACCCAGCAGGCCCCCAGCCAGCAGCCCACGACCGACGAGGCCACGACGATCCTCAACTCCGAGGAGACGGACCCCAAGACGCTGGCCCTGTCGGAGGCGTTCCCCGACAAGAAGATCAAGATCGGCAAGACCGTTTACACGCGGGTCAAGGCCGAGGTGGCGGAGGACTGCTCGAAGGCGGCGTCCGGCCCGTTCGCCGACGCGCTGCGCGATCAGCAGTGCAGCAGGGTGCTGCGGGCCACGTACGTGGACGCCAAGCGCAAGTACGCCGTCACGACGGGCCTGGCGGTGCTCCCGACCAAGGACGCCGCGATGCAGGCCGACCAGGCCAAGAACCTGGGACGCAACCTGTGGTTCCGCGCTCTCCCTGGGCCGTCGGGCTCGGGCGCCGACCGCGTGCACATCGCGGGCGGCTACGCGGCGGGCCTGGTGTGGGGACGTTACATCGTGTTCAGCTACGCCACCTACGCCGACGGCCACACGCCGGAGGCGAAGGAGAAGGGCCTGGGCACGATCAGCGGCGCCTTCCGCGACCACACCTCGACGGTGCTCGAACGCCGCGTGAGCACCGGCTGAAATTCGACCGGGGCGACGTCAATGCGTCGCCCCGGATGGCCCCGAACGCCTGGGGAAGACGATCGCGTCTGCGGGGAGCCCGGCGCCATCGACGCCAACGCCAGAACGCCGTCGCGGCGCGCGCTACTCCCCCGCCAGCGTCCGGACCCGCCGCGTCATCAACGCCCGCTCAGCCAGCTCCCCCGCGTCCGCCGGATACCCGACCTCCTCCAGGCACAACCCGTGCGCCGCCGCCACCTTCACCCCCGGGTCCCGTACGGCACGCGCCAGGACCTGCCCCGCCCACTCGGCAGGCATGCGCCCCTCGCCCACGGCCAGCAGGCACCCCACGAGCGCCCGCACCATCGAGTGGCAGAACGCGTCCGCCATCACCGTCGCCTCCAGCACCCCGCTCCCGGGGTCCCGCGCCCACGACAGCCGCTGCAGCTCCCGGATGGTCGTCGCCCCCTCCCGCTTCTTGCAGAAGGCCGCGAAGTCGTGCTCCCCCAGCAGCAGCGCGGCCCCGGCGTTCAGCGCCTCCAGGGACAGCGGCCGGTTGTGCCAGAGCACGTCGCGCCGCCGCAGCGGGTCGACCCCGCCGGGCTCGTCGCTCACCCGATACACATACCGCCGGTACAACGCCGAGAACCGCGCGTCGAAGCCCTCAGGAGCCACACTGACGCGCTGGACCCGTACATCCGGGTCCAGCACCCCAGCGAGCCTCCGCAACAGCGCAGCGAGCCGCTCATCGACGCTCGCGTCCTCGGACTCGCGGTTGCCGAGCACCCCGGTGAGCGACTCCACGTCGACGTGCGCGACCTGACCGCGGGCGTGCACCCCCGCGTCGGTACGGCCGGCCACGGTCAGCTCGACAGGCGTGCGCAGGATGCGGCCGAGCCCGTCCTCCAGGCAGCCCTGGACGGTGCGCAGGCCGGGCTGGCGTGCCCAGCCGGAGAAGTCGGTGCCGTCGTAGGCGAGATCGAGCCGGAGCCGCATCACGATGAACCTCCCATGAAACGAGACAAGGCCCGGCACCCCGAGTGACGGGGTGCCGGGCCGATGTCACGGAGCCTGACGGATCAGGCCTCGTCCTTGTCCTTCTTCTCCTCGGCGGAGGTCTCCTCGGCGGAGGTCTCCTCAGAGGCGGCGGCCTCCTCGGAAGCCGGAGCCTCCTCGGAAGCGGCGTCCTCGACCTCGTCGGCGACCTCGGCGGCGGCCGGAGCAGCGGCCGGGGCGGCCTCGGCGGCCGGAGCCTTGGAGGTGCGGACCGGGTTGAGCGCCTCGCTCACGAGCTCGATGACCGCCATCGGGGCGTTGTCGCCCTTACGCGGACCGATCTTGGTGATGCGGGTGTAGCCACCGGGACGCTCGGCGAACTGCACGGCGATCTCGGTGAAGAGGTGGTGGACGACGCCCTTGTCCCTGACCACGGTCAGCACCTGGCGACGGTTGTGCATGTCGCCCTTGCGGGCCTTGGTGATCAGCTTCTCGGCCAGCGGGCGAAGGCGCTTGGCCTTGGCCTCGGTGGTGCGGATCTTGCCGTGCTTGAACAGCTCGGTGGCGAGGTTCGCCAGGATGAGCCGCTCGTGAGCCGGGCTGCCGCCGAGGCGAGCACCCTTAGTGGGCCTGGGCATTTCGTTCTCCTTGAGAGTCAACCCGCCCCGGCCGTGTCAGGTACCGGGATCGGGCCGCCAGGCTCCCCGCAGGGAGCCCGCGATGTTCAGAGTGCGACCCGGGGCGCGGGGCCCCGGGTTTTCGCGGGCGACCGGAGGCCGCCCGACGTCTTAGTACTGCTCCGTCTCCACGTACGCGGAGTCGTCGTCGTCGTAGCCGCCGCCGGCCACCGCGCTCGGGTCGAACCCGGGCGGGGAGTCCTTGAGCGCCAGCGACATCTCGTGCAGCTTCTGCTTGACCTCTTCGATGGACTTCGCGCCGAAGTTCCTTATGTCGAGAAGGTCCTGCTCGCTGCGGGCCACGAGCTCACCCACGGTGTGGATGCCCTCGCGCTTGAGGCAGTTGTAGGAACGAACCGTGAGGTTCAGCTCCTCGATCGGCAGCGCCAGGTCGGCGGCCAGGGCCGCGTCCGTCGGCGACGGGCCGATGTCGATGCCCTCGGCCTCGACGTTCAGCTCGCGGGCGAGGCCGAACAGCTCGACGAGGGTCTTACCGGCGGAGGCCACCGCGTCGCGGGGCTTCATGGCCGGCTTGGTCTCGACGTCGAGGATGAGGCGGTCGAAGTCGGTGCGCTGCTCGACTCGGGTGGCCTCGACCTTGTAGGTGACCTTGAGCACCGGCGAGTAGATCGAGTCGATCGGGATACGACCGATCTCCTGGCCCGGCTGCTTGTTCTGGGCGGCGGAGACGTAGCCGCGACCGCGCTCGACGGTCAGCTCCATCTCCAGCTTCGCCTTGCCGTTCAGCGTGGCGATCTTGAGGTCGGGGTTGTGCACCTCGACACCGGCCGGAGGCGCGATGTCGGCGGCGGTGACCTCACCGGGGCCCTGCTTGCGCAGGTACATGACCACGGGCTCGTCGTGCTCGGAGGAGACGACCAGCTCCTTGAGGTTCAGGATGATGTCGGTGACATCCTCCTTCACACCGGGAACGGTCGAGAACTCGTGCAGCACGCCTTCGATGCGAATCGACGTCACCGCGGCGCCCGGGATGGACGACAGCAGGGTACGGCGAAGCGAGTTGCCGATGGTGTAACCGAAGCCCGGCTCCAGCGGCTCGATCACGAACCGGGAGCGGAACTCGTCGATCGACTCCTCGAGAAGAGTCGGACGCTGAGCGATCAGCATTGTTGGGATCTCCCCTGATCAGTGTGGCGACCGCTATATGACGCCACCCATGATTTTTGTACGGCGAGCCGTACAGCACCCAAGCCCCCGGCCCTTCCACGAGGAAAGGGCAGGGGGCTCAGGCAGCGAGCGCTACTTGGAGTAGAGCTCGACGATCAGCTGCTCCTGCACCTGCGTGTCGATCTGCTGACGGACCGGCAGCTGGTGGACCAGGATGCGCATCTTGTCCGGCACGACGCCCAGCCACGCGGGGACGGTGCGGTCGCCGGCGGTGGCGCGAGCCACCTCGTACGGAAGCAGGTTGCGCGACTTCTCGCGAACCTCGACGATGTCGTGCTCGCGGACGCGGAAGGACGGGATGTCGACCTTCTTGCCGTTCACCAGGATGTGTCCGTGACGGACCTGCTGGCGAGCGGCGTCACGCGACTGCGCGAAACCGGCGCGGAAGACCACGTTGTCGAGACGCGACTCCAGGATCTGGAGCAGGTTCTCGCCGGTCTTGCCGCCCTTGGTGTTGGCTTCCTCGTAGTAGTTGCGGAACTGCTTCTCGAGGATGCCGTAGATGCGACGCGTCTTCTGCTTCTCGCGGAGCTGAGTGTTGTACTCGGTCTCCTTGGGACGGCCGCGACCGTGCTCACCCGGGGGGTAAGGACGGATCTCGATGGGGCACTTGGCGGACTCGCACTTGCTGCCCTTGAGGAAGAGCTTGGTCTTCTCCCGACGGCAGAGCTTGCAGTCCGCACCCGTGTAACGAGCCATTTCTCAATTTCTCCTGGGTCAGACGCGGCGGCGCTTGGGCGGACGGCAGCCGTTGTGCGGCACGGGGGTGACGTCCTGAATGGAGCCAACCTCGAGGCCGGTCGCCTGCAGCGAACGGATCGCGGTCTCACGGCCGGAGCCGGGGCCCTTGACGAAGACGTCGACCTTGCGCATGCCGTGCTCCATGGCGCGGCGGGCGGCGTTCTCCGCAGCCATCTGCGCGGCGAACGGGGTGGACTTACGGGAGCCCTTGAAACCCACGTGGCCGGCCGAGGCCCAGGAGATCACGTTCCCGTTCGGGTCGGTGATCGAAACGATCGTGTTGTTGAACGTGCTCTTGATGTGGGCGTGCCCGTGAGCGACGTTCTTCTTTTCCTTGCGACGCACCTTCTTCGGTGCGCCCTGACGGCTCTTAGGAGGCATTCTTTGCCTTCACTCCTGAGTTCATCGGTCCCGCGGCTGCGAGGACTACTTCTTACCGGGCTTCTTCTTGCCGGCGACGGTCTTCTTCTTGCCCTTACGGGTACGGGCGTTGGTCTGCGTGCGCTGACCGTGGACCGGAAGACCCTTCCGGTGACGGATGCCCTGGTAGCAACCGATCTCGATCTTGCGACGGATGTCGGCCTGCACCTCGCGGCGGAGGTCACCTTCGATCTTGAAGTTCGCCTCGATGTAGTCACGCATCGGGACGAGCTCGGTGTCGCTCAGCTGGTGGACCCGCAGGTCGCCGCTGATGCCGGTGGCCTGGAGGATCTCCAGAGCGCGGGTACGGCCGATGCCGTAAATGTAGGTGAGAGCGATCTCCAGCCGCTTGTCGCGGGGGAGGTCGACGCCAACCAGGCGAGCCATGGTCGGGCATTCTCCTTCGTTGTGGCGGAGGTCCTGCGCCTTGCTCCCCTCCCCATGCCCGGGGCGAGGGCCTCGGCCTCCGACCGAGGGTGATTCACCTGGCGGTGAATGCTTGGCGCGCTATCAGATTGCAGGCTTTCCATGCGTAGAGCCCGCTACTGGAGCGGACTCTCGGAAAAGCCTTGTGGCGACTAGCCCTGGCGCTGCTTGTGGCGCAGGTTGTCGCAGATCACCATGACGCGACCGTGCCGGCGGATCACCTTGCACTTGTCGCAGATCTTCTTGACGCTCGGCTTGACCTTCATAGTCCTTCGTGTCCTCAGACGCTCTTACTTGTACCGGTAGACGATCCGCCCACGACTGAGGTCGTAGGGGCTCAGTTCCACGACAACCCTGTCGTCAGGCAGGATCCGGATGTAGTGCATCCGCATCCGTCCGCTGATGTGGGCCAGGACCTTATGGCCGTTGTCGAGCTGCACCCTGAACATGGCGTTCGGGAGCGACTCGATAACAGTGCCCTCGATCTCGATGGCGCCGTCTTTCTTGGCCAAAATCCCTCGCGTTTCACTGATCGGTCGTCTGAGGCATCGGTTCACTAGCAGCCGCGACCATGCGCAACGCTTGAGAGAGCGGTAACCAGCTAGGTCACTCACGCACAATGGTCATAGTGAGCCGACTAAGGAGTGTACGACACCTTGGCGGAAAACGCGAAACGCGCGCCAGGTGTCCCGACACAACCATGCTCCAGACTACCTTAGATCGGATGCCAGGTACGCCGCGCTGAACAACGCGTACACGATCACGTTGTGGCTGTAGGAACGTCTGGCCCTGTCGAAGTCGCCGCCGCACGTCACCAGCCGCAGCTCCCGCCCTCGTGCCGGGCCGTACACCCGGTCGGCGGGGAACTCCGCCTTGGGCGTGCGCTCCAGCCGCCGCACCTCGAAGACCGCCACTGTCCCGTCGCCGCGCGCGACGCCGACGACGTCTCCCCTGGCCAGCTCGCCGAGCCGGGCGAAGACCGCGGGCCCCGTCCTGGTGTCGAGATGCCCGGCGATGACCGCCGAGCCCCGTTCCCCCGGCGTCGGCCCCCCACCGAACCATCCGGCGACATTCGCGTGGTCGAGTGGCGGTACGGCCAGCGAGCCGTCCGCCTCGATGCCCAGCACGACGAGCGGCGCGCTCACCTTCAGCCTCGGGATGATCACCCGGTTCGGCTCCGCGCGCCCCAGCTCCCCCGTGTACGGACGCGGCCACTCCCGCTTGGCCCGCGCCGGAGCGGACGCCGGCATGGACACAGGCGCGGACACGGGCGCGGCGGCCCGCTCCTGAGGTACGGCACGCGGAGGAGGGGCGGGCAGGCAGGCGGTCAGCATCACCAGCGCCGGCACCACCCACCCGGCGGCCCTCGCTTTCACGTGCCTGCCCCGCACCGCAAGCCGCCGACATGCGGCGCGGGGCAGGCACGAGTCCTCGTGGCCACCGGTGCTACTGTCCGCGCCGCCTGCGCGCGGCGACGATCGCCAGACCGCTCGCGGCGACCAGCGTGCCGATCGCGGCCATCAGCCAGATCGTGCGCACGGACTCGCTCTCGGCGGCCGACATGGCCAGGCCGCCGCCACCGGTGTTCGGTCCCACGCGCGGATAGGCTCCCCGCCCGTTCACCGTCAGGTAGGCCTTGATGGAACGGTTGGAGCATCGGACGACCACCTCGTGCGCGGTGGAGTCGGCCTCGTCGTCGATCTCGACGCTGCCCATCCAGCCGCCCTGGCCGCCGTTGCGCGCCAGCCGTACGTGACGGCCCTCGAACGCCATCGACGAGGCGTAGATGTCGGTCGTCGTCGTGCTGCACTCGTGCACGTAGATGCTGACCTTGTCGCCGGCCTTGGCGTTGGGCGGATAGATGGTGACCCGCGGATCGCCGACGGACGCACCGGTCGCGAACGTCGCACAAGCCATCACACCCAGCGCGACCCGTACGACTCCGCCCATCGTTTCCCCCATACGACGGTTGACCTCAAAGATCACCTACCCGACCTCACCACCGCCAACTGTGGCGAGCGGTAAAGAGTCCGTCTTTTGCCTGCCGTACCGGGACAGACGCCGAGCGGCCCGCCGGCGCTGTACGCCGGCGGGCCGCTCGTGAAAGTTCAGGACCCCCCTGAAGACCACCGCGTCTTACTTGTAGATCCAGTGCTTGCCGCCGCAGTTGGAGTGGGAGCCGCCCCAGCAGGTGTAGGTGTAGATCTTCTTGATGCCGTGGCCGGACCAGTGCTGCTTGCCGGTCTTGCCGTCCCAGGAGTACAGCTTCTTGAACCAGTGTCCGTTCTTGTAGTACCAGAACCAGACGTAGCCCTTCTTGCCGAACTTCTTGTCGACGCCGTACCAGTAGGTGTGCACGACACCGCTCGACTTGAAGGTGTTGCCGAAGGTGTAGGCCTTGCCGTCGCTGGAGAAGTACTTGCCCCAGCTGCCGGTGCTCGACGCGGGGGCGGCGGTGGCGGCCTGGGCTGCGGGCGCGACGGCCATGCCGGTCAGCGCGATCGAGCCGGTCAGGGCGGCCGCTGCGAGAATCTTGCGCATCTTCTGATCCTTCGGTGTGGGTGCCGGCTTGTTCCGACACCGCACACGTTAGGAAGATTCGCTTTCCGCTTCTGTGGAGGAATGCACAGAACGTATTAGTGCACTCAACGCTTCTGCGGACCGGTGCCGAACAGCGTGCTCACCAGGAGGACCGCGCCCCACGGGCCCATCACCCACAGCGGCCACGGGTAGATGAAGTCGCCGGTCGACAGGCTGATGATCAGCCAGATCACCCAGTTGACCGCGCTGGCCGCGGCCCAGGCCGCCCAGGCCGCGCGCATGCCCTGGTGCGTGCCCTTGTTCGCCAGGGGCGCCGGTGTGCGGGCGGGCCGCGCGCGCATGTCGACGTCGGGCAGATCGGCCGTCACCCTGGCCAGTTCGCCGTAGGTCTTGGCCTTGTAGACGTCTTCGAGCCGCTCGTTGAACTCGTCGACGGTGATGCGGCCCTCGGCGGTGTGCTCGCGCAGCACCGCGGCCACCCGGTCACGATCGACATCGGAGGCACGCATTTCGGGGCTCTGCGCCATTGCCACCACTCCCGGCGGATCTAGTTCAGCAGGGTCGAAAGGCGCCCTTCGCCCCCATCTATGGCGGTGAGCACCCAAGGACCATTATGTGTCACGGCGACGCTGTGTTCGAAGTGTGCGGAGGCCTTGCCGTCGATGGTGACGACGGTCCAGTCGTCGGCCAGCACGCGCGTGCGGTGGGTCCCCAGGTTGACCATCGGCTCGATGGCCAGGCACATGCCGGCTTCGAGCACCGGTCCCCTGCCCGGCCTGCCGTGGTTGGCGACCCACGGGTCCATGTGCATCTCGGTGCCGATGCCGTGCCCGCCGTACTCCTGCGGGATGCCGTACTTGCCCTGCGAGCGGATGTACTTCTCGATCTCGTAGCCGATGTCGGAGAGGTGACGGCCCACGGTCAGCGCCGCGATCCCCCGCCACATCGACTCCTCGGTCACCCGCATGAGCTCCGTCAGAGCCGGGTCGACCTCGCCCACCGGGACCGTGATCGCGGAGTCTCCGTGCCAGCCGTCGAGGATGGCGCCGCAGTCGATCGAGATGACGTCGCCCTCGGCGAGCTTGCGCGAGTTGCCGGGGATGCCGTGGACGACCTCGTCGTTGACCGAGGCGCAGATCGTGGCGGGGAACCCCTGGTAACCCTTGAACGAGGGGATCGCTCCCTCGTCGCGGATCGCCTTCTCGGCGATGGCGTCGAGGTCGAGTGGGGTCATCCCCGGCTGGACCGACCGCCGCAGCAGCTCCAGCGTGCGCCCCACGACCAGGCCGGCGGCACGCATCTTCTCGAGCTGCTCGGCGGACTTGATCTGGATGCCATGCCTGTTCTTCTTGAACACCTTGCGGCCACCCCCCATCGGGCTAATCCCCCAACAATAACGGCATCAACAGAAAGGTCCCTCGCGCATTCCGCGAGGGACCTTTCTCCACACAACGAACGTCAGTCCTGGAAGGGCCTCAGCGCGTCCATGGCGCGGCGGGTGATCTCCTCCACCGGCCCGGTCGCGTCGACCCCGACCAGGATGCCCTCATCGGCGTAGAACTCGATGAGAGGAGCGGTCTGCTCCTGGTAGACCTCCAGGCGGTGCCTGACGGTCTCCTCCTTGTCGTCGTCGCGCTGGAAGAGCTGGCCCCCGCACGCGTCGCACTTGTCGTCCTTCTTGTCGTCGAACTCGACGTGCCAGATGCGACCGCACTGGCTGCAGGTGCGGCGACCGGCGAGCCGGCGCACGACCTCCTCGTCGTCGACGATCAGGTTGAGGACGATGTCGAGCGGACGACCCCATTCCTCGAGCATCTTCTTCAGGACCTCGGCCTGCGGCACGTTCCGTGGGAAGCCGTCGAGCAGGAAACCGTCCTGCGCGTCGTCCTCGGACAGCCGGTCACGGACCATGGCGACGGTGACCTCGTCGGGCACCAGGTCGCCCTTGTCCATGTAGGACTTGGCAAGCTTGCCGAGCTCCGTGCCGCCCGAGACGTTGGCACGGAAGATGTCACCTGTCGAGATTTTCGGGATCGACAGATTCGATGCGATGTACTGGGCCTGCGTCCCCTTACCCGCTCCGGGGGGCCCAACCAGAACCAGACGCATCTACCGCAGGAAACCTTCGTAGTTGCGCTGCTGGAGCTGGCTTTCGATCTGCTTCACGGTGTCAAGTCCAACGCCGACCATGATCAGAATGCTCGTCCCTCCGAACGGGAAGTTCTGGCTCGCGCCTGCGATCGACAGCGCGATGATCGGGACCATGGAGATCAGACCCAGGTAAAGCGACCCGGGAGCGGTCAGGCGGTTGAGCACGAAGCCCAGATATTCGGCTGTCGGCCGGCCCGGACGGATGCCCGGGATGAACCCACCGTACTTCTTCATGTTGTCGGCGACTTCAACGGGGTTGAAGGTGATGGAGACGTAGAAGTAGGTGAAGAAGATGATCAGCGCGAAGAAGATGCCCATGTACCACGGACCCGTGCCGGTGGCCAGGTTGGTCGCGATCCACTGGATGACCGGGTTGGGGTCTTCCGTGTTGGCGAACAGCGAGGTCAGCAGCTGCGGGAGGTAGAGCAGCGACGAGGCGAAGATGACCGGGATGATGCCGGCCTGGTTGACCTTCAGCGGGATGTAGGTGGAGGTGCCTCCGTACATCCGGCGGCCCACCATGCGCTTGGCGTACTGCACCGGGATGCGCCGCTGCGCCTGCTCGACGAAGACGACCGCGGCGATCATGAAGATGCCGACGATCAGAACCGCCGTGAAGGTGAACGGGCTCTGCTGGAAGATGCTGGCCAGCTCGGACGGGAAGACCGCCACGACCTGGGTGAAGATCAGGATGGACATGCCGTTGCCGACGCCGCGGTCCGTGATCAGCTCACCCAGCCACATGATGACCGAGGTGCCGGCCGTCATGATGACGACCATGGTGATGATCTGGAAGACGTCGTCGGGGTTGAGCAGCACGTCGAGGTTGCAGCCCTGGAACAGCTGGCCGCTGCGGGCCAGGGCGATGAAGGCGGTCGACTGCAGCACCGCGAGACCGATGGTGAGGTAACGGGTGTACTGCGTGATCTTCGTCTGACCGGCCTGGCCCTCCTTCTTGAGGGCCTCGAGTCGGGGGATCACGACCACGAGCAGTTGCAGAATGATGCTTGCCGTGATGTACGGCATGATGCCCAGCGCGAACACCGACAGCTTCAGGAGAGCGCCGCCGCTGAAGAGCTGCACCATCCCATAGATGTTGCTAGCGGAGCTTTCACGCGCGATGGCGTAACACTCTCTGATGTTGTTGACGTCAACACCCGGAGTCGGGAGAACCGAGCCGAAGCGGAACAGCGCGATGATGCCCAAAGTGAAGAGCAACTTCTTGCGCAGGTCCGGCGTCCGGAACGCCCGGGTAAACGCGGTCAGCACGGTCCCTCCTGCGCGCCTGGAAGGCGATATGGGTCTGCGATGGTGCGGGGATCTGCCATCTGATTTCTCGGGTCAGACAAGACGGCAGTAATGCCGTCTCGGCGAACTCTAACGCACTACGGGCGCGGGAGCCCATTGCAGAACCCCCGCGCCTCGTAACCAATGGGAAACGTGGGCCGATGCGCGCGCACGCGCCCGGCGCCCACGGTTCCCGTGGCTGCTGTTACAGCTCGGTGGCGGAACCACCGGCAGCAGCGATCTTCTCCTTCGCCGAGGACGAGAAGGCGTGAGCCGTCACGTTCACAGCGACCGAGATCTCGCCGGTGCCAAGGACCTTGACCGGCTGGTTCTTGCGCACGGCACCCTTGGCGATCAGCGTCTCCACGGTGACGTCGCCACCCTGGGGGAACAGCTCGCCGAGCTTGTCGAGGTTGACGACCTGGTAGGTCGTCTTGAACAGCGCGTTGCTGAAGCCCTTGAGCTTCGGCAGGCGGCGCTGCAGCGGCACCTGGCCACCCTCGAAACCGAGGTGGACCGTGTTGCGGGCGTGCGTGCCCTTGGTGCCGCGACCGGCCGTCTTACCCTTGGACGCCTCGCCGCGACCCTTGCGGATCTTGGCCTTGTTGGCGCCCGGGGCGGGACGGAGGTCGTGAATCTTGAGCGGAGCCTTGTCAGTCATGACTAGTCGACCTCTTCCACGTCGACGAGGTGCGTGACCTTGTGGACCATGCCGCGGATCTCCGGGCGGTCCTCCTTGACCACGACGTCGCCGATTCGCTTCAGGCCAAGCGAACGCAGCGAGTCACGCTGGTCCTGCTTGCCACCGATCTTCGAACGAACCTGAGTGATCTTCAGGCGACCCATGACTAGCTCACCGCCTTAGCCGCCGCAGCAGCCTCGGCCAGACCGTCGGCGCGAGCCTTGAGCATGGCCTTGGGGGCGACGTCCTCGATCGCCAGACCACGGCGGGCAGCGATGGCCTCAGGGGTCGACAGACCCTTGAGCGCGGCCACGGTGGCGTGGACGATGTTGATCGGGTTGTCGGAGCCGAGCGACTTCGACAGCACGTCGTGAATGCCGGCGCACTCCAGGACGGCGCGGACCGGACCACCGGCGATGACACCGGTACCGGGCGACGCCGGGCGCAGGAACACCACGCCGGCCGCCTCCTCACCCTGCACGGTGTGCGGGATGGTGCCCTGGATGCGGGGCACGCGGAAGAAGTGCTTCTTGGCCTCTTCGACGCCCTTGGCGATGGCCGCGGGAACTTCCTTGGCCTTGCCGTAGCCGACGCCGACCATGCCGTTGCCGTCACCGACGACGACCAGGGCGGTGAAGCTGAAGCGACGACCACCCTTCACGACCTTGGCCACTCGGTTGATCTTAACTACGCGCTCGATGTACGAGACGCCCTTGTCGGCGGCGCCGCCGCGGCGGTCGTCACGACGGTCCCGCCGCTCGCCACCGGTGCCGCCACCGCGACGCGGAGCTGCAGCCATCAGTGGTTCCTCATCTCAGTAGCCATTAGAACTCGAGCCCACCTTCGCGGGCGCTGTCCGCCAGGGCCGCGATGCGGCCGGCGTACCGGTTTCCGCCACGGTCGAAGACGACCGCGGAGATACCGGCTTCCTTGGCCCGCTGAGCGAGAAGCTCGCCGACCTTCTTGGCCTTCGCCGTCTTGTCACCCTCGACCGTGCGCAGGGAGGCGTCCATGGTGGAGGCGCTCACCAGCGTGTGGCCGGCGTTGTCGTCGACGATCTGGACGAACATGTGACGGGTCGAGCGGTTGACGACGAGACGCGGACGCTCCGCCGTACCGAAGACCTTCTTGCGGATCCGGCTGTGGCGACGGGCCCGCGAGACGGCGCGAGCAGCGGTGTGCCTGCCGTGTGCGATCTTGCCAGCCATCGTTACTTACCAGCCTTTCCGACCTTGCGGCGGATCTGCTCACCCTGGTACCGCACACCCTTGCCCTTGTAGGGGTCGGGCTTGCGGATCTTGCGGATGTTCGCGGCGATCTCGCCGACCTTCTGCTTGTCGATGCCATCGACGTGGAAGAGCGTCGGCTTCTCCACGCGGAAGGTGATCCCCTCAGGGGCATCGACGATCACCGGGTGGCTGAAACCGAGAGCGAACTCCAGCTGCGTCGGGCCCTTGGCCGCGACGCGGTAACCGACACCGACGATCTCGAGCGTCTTGGTGTAACCCTGCGTGACGCCCTGCACCATATTGGCGATCAGCGTGCGAGACAGGCCGTGCAGAGCGCGGACCTTGTTCTCGTCAGTCGGGCGGGAGACGGTCACAGAGCCGTCCTCCAGCGCCACCGTGATCGGGTCGGCCACCGTGTGGTTCAGGGTGCCCTTGGGACCCTTCACCTCGACACTCTGGCCGTCGATCTTCACCTCGACGCCGCCTGGCACGGGGATCGGCAGTCGTCCGATTCGCGACATGCTAAGTACCTCCCCTCGTTACCAGACGTAGGCGAGGACTTCGCCGCCCACGCCACGCTTGCCGGCCTGCTTGTCGGTCATGAGACCGGCGGACGTCGAGATGATCGCGACGCCCAGCCCGCCCAGGACTCGAGGCAGGTTGTCCTTCTTCGCGTAAACACGCAGCCCGGGCTTGGAAACCCGGCGCAGCCCCGCAAGCGAACGCTCACGGCTCGGCCCGAACTTGAGCTCCACGACGAGCTGCCTCGCAGGCTTGGCCTCCTCAACGGTCCAAGACTGGATGTAGCCCTCCTGCTGGAGGATCTCGGCGATGTGCGCCTTGATCTTCGAATACGGCATCGTCACGGAGTCGTGGTATGCCGAATTCGCGTTGCGCAGACGTGTCAACATGTCTGCGATCGGGTCGGTCATCGTCATGGCCAACGGCCTTCCTCGCCGCGGTTTCCAGTCGGCCGAGCAGAGCTCTGCCGGTGGACCTACAGCGTGGTCATGCGGTCCTGGCGGACCGCCATGGATACTTACCTTCGCCCGTCCCCCGCGAGGGAGCGCGACACTCGGCGGGCCGAGTGCCGCGACAGGCATATGGACCCGGCACCTTCGCAGGTGCCGGGACATGCGAGCTGTTACCAGCTGGACTTGGTGATGCCCGGCAGCTCGCCGCGGTGCGCCATCTCACGGAAGCACACGCGGCACAGGCCGAACTTCTTGTAGACGGCGCGCGGACGGCCGCAGCGCGAGCACCGGGTGTAGGCGCGCACGGAGAACTTCGCCTTGCGCGCGGCCTTCACCTTCAGGGACGTCTTAGCCATGATCAGGCCTCCTTGAACGGGAACCCGAGGTGCTTGAGCAGCGCCCGGCCCTGGTCGTCGGTCTTCGCGGTGGTCACCAGAGTGATGTCCATACCGCGGGGCCGGTCGACCTTGTCCTGGTCGACCTCGTGGAACATGACCTGCTCGGTCAGACCGAAGGTGTAGTTCCCGTTGCCGTCGAACTGCTTGGGCGACAGACCACGGAAGTCACGGATACGCGGCAGCGCCAGCGACAGCAGCCGGTCCAGGAACTCCCACATGCGGTCGCCACGCAGGGTGACGTGGGCGCCGATCGGCATGCCCTCACGCAGCTTGAACTGCGCGATGGACTTGCGGGCGCGGACCACGGCGGGCTTCTGGCCGGTGATCACGGTGAGGTCGCGCACGGCGCCCTCGATCAGCTTGGAGTCGCGAGCGGCCTCGCCGACACCCATGTTGACCTTGATCTTGGTCAGGCCGGGCACCAGCATGACGTTCTCGATGCCGAACTCCTCGCGGAGCTTGGCGATGATCTCCTCGCGGTACTTCGTCTTCAGGCGAGGGGTGGGACGCTCGACAGTCGTCTCAGTCATTACTTGTCCTCACCCTCCGACTCCTTGGCCGGCTTGTCGGCCTTCTTGTCGGCAGGCTTGTCGTCCTTGGCCTTCTTCACGTTGCTCACGTGAATCGGAGCCTCCATGCGCTGCACACCGCCGCTCTTGGCGCCGCGCGGGCCCTGGAAGTTCTCCTTCTGGTGCTTGGTCACCATGTTGACGCCCTCGACCACGACGCGCTCGGCGGCGAGGTGAACGGCGATGACACGGCCCTTGGCGCCCTTGTCCTTGCCGGCGATGACCTGAACCAGGTCACCCTTCTTCACGTGCAGAGACTTCGGCATCACAGCACCTCCGGAGCGAGCGAGATGATGCGCATGAACTTCTTGTCGCGCAGCTCGCGGCCGACCGGGCCGAAGATGCGAGTGCCACGGGGGTCGCCGCTGTCCTTGATGATGACGGCGGCGTTCTCGTCGAAGCGAATGTAGGAACCGTCGGGACGACGGCGCTCCTTGGTCGTGCGAACGACGACAGCCTTGACGACGTCGCCCTTCTTCACACCGGTCGAGCCGGGAAGGGCATCCTTGACGGTGGCGACGATGATGTCACCGATGCCGGCGTAGCGACGGCCGGAGCCACCGAGAACACGGATGCAAAGAATCTCCTTGGCACCAGTGTTGTCGGCGACCTTGAGCCGCGACTCCTGCTGGATCACGTCTACTCCTGTTGGTCTCCGCCGGTTCTCACGCGTGCGCGAGCCTTGCGGAACTTCATGGTCTTGGTCCCACGGCGACAACCTGCTCTGCCCTACGGCACAGCGGATCGCCCCGCAGGCGGCGGGCTCGAGAACCCTGCCCTTGGACGCCTCCATGGGAGACAGCCCCACGCAGGCGCGATAACGCGCCTCCCGGGCCGACAGCCCACTGGAGGCGCGAAATCTCAGCTTACCGTCAGAGCCGGTGTGCTCATTACCACAAGCACACCGGCTCCAGGTACTACTTGGCCTTCTCGAGGATCTCCACGACGCGCCACCGCTTGGTGGCCGACATCGGACGGGTCTCCATCAGAAGGACACGGTCGCCGACGCCGCAGGCGTTCTGCTCGTCGTGCGCCTTGTACTTCTTGGTCCGGCGGATGACCTTGCCGTACAGCGGGTGCTTGACGCGGTCCTCGACGGACACGACCACGGTCTTGTCCATCTTGTCGCTGACGACCAGACCCTCACGGGTCTTGCGGTAGCTCCGCTGGGTGGTCTCGGTAGCCTCAGACATCGCTCGACTCCTTCTCGACCGTCTGGATGATGCCGAGCTCGCGCTCACGCATGACGGTGTAGATTCGGGCGATCTCACGGCGGACAGCGCGGAGCCGCCCGTGGCTCTCCAGCTGACCGGTGGCTGCCTGGAAGCGGAGGTTGAAGAGCTCCTCCTTGGCTTCCTTCAGCTTCTGGACCAGGCCCTCCTGGTCCTCTTCACGCAGATCGCCGGCGGTCAGACCCCTAGCCATCACGCCTCCCCAACTTCACGCTTGACGATCTTGCACTTCATCGGGAGCTTGTGGATCGCGCGCTTGAGAGCCTCACGAGCCACGGGCTCCGCGACACCGCTGAGCTCGAACATCACGCGACCGGGCTTGACGTTGGCGATCCACCACTCCGGCGAACCCTTACCGGAACCCATGCGGGTCTCGGCCGGCTTCTTGGTGAGCGGACGGTCCGGGTAGATGTTGATCCAGACCTTTCCGCCACGGCGGATGTGACGGGTCATGGCGATACGAGCGGACTCGATCTGACGGTTCGTCACGTAGCTGTGCTCGACAGCCTGAATGCCGAACTCGCCGAACACGACCCTGGTGCCGCCCTTGGCAGCGCCGCTGCGGTCAGGACGGTGCTGCTTGCGGTGCTTGACCCTGCGAGGGATCAGCATGGTCAGCTCCCTTCAGCGACCGGCTGAGCGGCCTGGGACTCGGAGGCCTGAGCCTCGGAACGGGGGGCGCGGCCCGCGCCGCCACCGCGACGCTCGCCACGACCGGCACCACCGCGACGCGGACGGTCTCCACCGCCACCGCCACGACGGTCGTCGCGCTCGCGACGCTGACCGGCGCGAGCACCGGCGGCAGCCGCCTCGCGCTCGGCGCGGCTGGTCGGAGCCTCGCCCTTGTAGATCCACACCTTCACGCCGATGCGGCCGAAGGTGGTACGGGCCTCGTAGAAGCCGTAGTCGATGTCCGCGCGAAGGGTGTGCAGCGGCACGCGACCCTCGCGGTAAAACTCCGACCGGGACATCTCAGCGCCGCCGAGACGACCGGAGCACTGGACACGGATGCCCTTGGCGCCGGACTTCATGGCGGACTGCATCGCCTTGCGCATGGCGCGGCGGAACGAGACACGGCTGGACAGCTGCTCGGCGACACCCTGCGCGACGAGCTGCGCGTCGATCTCGGGGTTCTTGACCTCGAGGATGTTCAGCTGGACCTGCTTCTTGGTCAGCTTCTCGAGGTCGCCACGGATACGGTCCGCCTCGGCGCCGCGGCGGCCGATGACGATGCCGGGACGCGCGGTGTGGATGTCCACCTGCACGCGGTCCGTCGTGCGCTCGATCTCGACCTTGGAGATGCCGGCCCGCTCCATGCCCTTCTGGAGCATGCGGCGGATGGCAACGTCCTCTGCGACGTACGACTTGTAGAGCTTGTCGGCGTACCACCGGCTCTTGAAGTCGGTCGTGATGCCGAGGCGGAACCCGTGCGGGTTAACCTTCTGGCCCACTATCGGGTCCTTCCCTTCGGCTCGCGGGATTCCACGATCACAGTGATGTGGCTGGTCCGCTTGTTGATCCGGTAGGCACGACCCTGGGCGCGCGGACGGAACCGCTTCAGCGTCGGGCCCTCGTCGACCCACGCGCGGCTCACGACGAGCGTGGCCGGGTCGAGGTCGAAGTTGTGCTCGGCGTTCGCCATGGCGGAGCTGAGCACCTTGTAGATCGACTCGCTCGCGGACTGCGGAGCGAACTGCAGCACGGCCTGCGCCTGCGAAGCGGGCAGTCCGCGAATGAGGTCCACCACACGGCGGGCCTTCTGGGGCGTGACACGGACGAACCGCGCCTGAGCCCTGGCTTCCATCGCTTTCTCCTACTTCTGCTGGCTACCGCCGGCTGCGGCGGTCTTCCTTGACGTGGCTGCGGAACGTGCGCGTCGGCGCGAACTCGCCGAGCTTGTGGCCGATCATCGAGTCGGTGACGAACACCGGCACGTGCTTGCGGCCGTCGTGGACGGCGATCGTGTGCCCGATCATGGACGGCACGATCATGGAGCGCCGCGACCACGTCTTGATGACGTTCTTCGTGCCCTTCTCGTTCTGGACGTCGACCTTCTTCTGAAGGTGGCCGTCCACGAAGGGACCCTTCTTAAGGCTACGAGGCATACTGGCTGCTCCTACCGCTTCTTCCTCTTAGAACGACGGCGGATGATCAGCCTGTCGCTGGCCTTGTTCGCCGCGCGGGTACGGCCCTCGGGCTTACCCTTCGGGTTGACCGGGTGGCGACCACCGGAGGTCTTACCCTCACCACCACCGTGCGGGTGGTCCACAGGGTTCATCGCGACACCACGGACGGTCGGGCGCTTGCCCTTCCACCGCATACGGCCGGCCTTACCCCAGTTGATGTTGCCCTGCTCGGCGTTGCCGACCTGGCCGACCGCAGCGCGGCAGCGGACGTCGACCATGCGCATTTCGCCGGAGGGCATACGCAGCGTGGCGTACTGGCCTTCCTTCGCGAGCAGCTGGATCTGAGCGCCCGCGGACCGGCCCAGCTTCGCGCCACCACCCGGACGGAGCTCCACCGCGTGGATGAAGGTACCGGTCGGGATGTTGCGCAGCGGGAGGCAGTTGCCCGGCTTGATGTCAGCGCCGGGGCCGTTCTCGATGCGGTCACCCTGCTTGAGGCCGGTCGGCGCGATGATGTAGCGCTTCTCGCCGTCGGCGTAGTGCAGCAGAGCGATGTTGGCGGTGCGGTTGGGGTCATACTCGATGTGAGCGACCTTGGCCGGGATGCCGTCCTTGTCATGCCTGCGGAAGTCGATGATCCGGTAGGCGCGCTTGTGGCCGCCGCCCTGGTGGCGAGCGGTCACTCGACCGTGAGCGTTGCGGCCGCCCTTGCTGTGAAGGGGAGCAAGCAGCGACTTCTCGGGCGTGCTGCGGGTGATCTCGGAGAAGTCCGAGACACTCGAGCCGCGGCGACCCGGGGTCGTCGGCTTGTACTTACGGATGCCCATCTTTTTCGTTCATCCTTTGTCGGTGAGACTCAGAGCCATGAGGCTCCTCGCCTCTTCTTTCACTACAGTGCGCATGCCACGACCCCTGCCGGGAGCCACCTGGGCGGCCCCGGAGGGGTTCGCTGGTCAAGCGCGCCTCCTCGTCCGCTGGTCGCGGCCGCGAAGGCCTCTCCCGGTCGGGCCGGGAGGGATGGGCCGGGGATCCGAGGATCCCTGGCCCGATTCAGCCCCGGAAGGGCTTTAGCCGACCGCACCGAAGATGTCGATGCGGTCACCCTCGGCCAGGCTCACAATCGCGCGCTTGGTGTCGGGACGCTTGCCGAAACCGGTGCGGGTGCGCTTGCGCTTGCCCTGCCGGTTGATCGTGTTCACGCTGGTGACCTTGACCTCGAAGATCTGCTCGATCGCGATCTTGATCGCGGTCTTGTTCGCGTTCTTCTTCACCAGGAACGTGTACTTGTTGTGCTCGTCGATCAGACCGTAGCTCTTCTCGGAGACCACGGGCTTGACGATGATGTCGCGCGGGTCCGCGATCTTCTCCATCAGGCGTCTTCCTTCCCAGCGCCCTGGCTCAGGCGAGCCACAACCTGGTCGTAGGCCTCCTGCGTGAAGACCACGTCGTCGCTGCAGAGCACGTCGTAGGTGTTGAGCTGCCCGGCGTCCAGCAGGTGGACCTCGGGAGCGTTGCGCAGGCTCAGCCAGGTCAGCTGGTCGGTCTCGTCGACGACGACGAGAACGCGAGCGCCCTGGGTGATCTTGCGCAGGGCCTCCAGAGTCGCCTTGGTCTTGGGCGTGTCACCCGAGACCAGGCTGCTCACCACGTGCACGCGGTTGCCGGACGCGCGGTCCGACAGCGCGCCACGCAGAGCGGCGGCCTTCATCTTCTTGGGGGTCCGCTGCGAGTAGTCGCGCGGAACCGGACCGTGGACGGTGCCACCGCCGGTGAACTGCGGCGCGCGGGTCGAACCCTGACGGGCGCGACCGGTGCCCTTCTGGCGGTACGGCTTCTTGCCGCCACCGCTGACCTCACCGCGGGTCTTGGCCTTGTGGGTGCCCTGCCGGCGAGCGGCGAGCTGGGCCACGACGACCTGGTGGATCAGCGGGACGTTGACCTTGGCGCCGAAGATGTCCTCGGGAAGGTCGACGGAGCCGGTCTTGGCGCCGCTGGCGTCGAGGACGTCGATGGTGCTCACTTGGCCCCCTTCTTAGCAGCGGTGCGGACGAGAACCAGGCTGCCGTTCGCGCCGGGGATCGCACCCTTGATCAGGATGAGGCCCTTCTCGGCGTCGATGGCGTGAACCTTGAGGCTCTGCACGGTGGTGCGGACGTTACCCATCCGGCCAGCCATGCGCAGACCCTTGAAAACGCGGCCCGGGGTGGCGCAGCCACCGATGGAACCCGGCGAGCGGTGCTTGCGCTGGGTACCGTGCGAGGCACCCAGACCACCGAAACCGTGGCGCTTCATGACACCAGCGAAGCCCTTGCCCTTCGACTTGCCAGTCACGTCGACGTACTGGCCAGCCTCGAAGGTGTCGGCCAGGAGCTCCTGGCCCAGGGTGTAGTCGCCCGCGTCGTCGGTGCGGATCTCCGTGAAGTAACGGCGGGGCGTGATGTCGTGCTTGCGCAGGTAGTCGCCGAGCGGCTTGTTGACCTTGCGGGGGTCGACCTGACCGAAGCCGAGCTGGATGGCGGAGTAGCCGTCCTTCTCGGCGGAGCGGATGCGGGTGACCACACACGGACCGGCCTCGACCACGGTGACCGGAACGAGCCGGTTGTCCGCGTCGAAGACCTGGGTCATGCCGAGCTTCTTGCCCAGGACGCCCTTGATCGTCTTAGCCATGTCAGTGTGTCCCTCAGAGCTTGATCGAGATGTCGACGCCAGCCGGCAGGTCGAGACGCATGAGCGAGTCGACGGTCTTGGGCGTCGGGTCGATGATGTCAATCAGCCGCTTGTGCGTGCGCATCTCAAAGTGCTCGCGGCTGTCCTTGTACTTGTGCGGCGAGCGGATGACGCAGTACACGTTCTTCTCGGTCGGCAGCGGCACCGGGCCAGCGACCTTCGCTCCAGTCCGCGTCACAGTCTCGACGATCTTCTTGGCCGAGCTGTCGATGACCTCGTGGTCATAGGCCTTGAGCCGAATGCGGATCTTCTGTCCCGCCATAGTGGCCTCGGTGTCCTTCACTGTCGTCTGAAAAAGTAACGAGCGGCAGGTTGCCGCGTGGGAGAGGTTACCGCCTGTGAGCAGATGCTCGGGCCAAGTACTTTCTCTCCCGGGTGACCCCACATGACAGACGTTGTCGATCTGCCGTTTCATTCCGTGATCCGGCAGTTACTTCGGAATCTGTGACCGAACTAACTGCTGGATCACGGCGCTCAGTGGAGCCTTCTACAGAGAGGCGGCCGGCTCCCGGAGGAACCGGCCGCTTCCCACCTACTTGAGGATCTTGACGACGTTGCCGGCGCCGACGGTCCGGCCACCCTCGCGGATGGCGAACTTGAGGCCTTCCTCCATGGCGATGGGCTGGATCAGCTCAACGCGCATCTCGGTGTTGTCGCCGGGCATGACCATCTCGGTGCCCTCGGGCAGGTTCACAACGCCGGTCACGTCAGTCGTACGGAAGTAGAACTGAGGACGGTAGTTGTTGAAGAACGGCGTGTGACGGCCGCCCTCGTCCTTGCTCAGGATGTAGACCTGGGCGTCGAACTCGGTGTGCGGGGTCGTGGTGCCCGGCTTGATGATGCACTGGCCGCGCTCGACGTCCTCGCGCTTGATGCCACGGAGGAGCAGACCGACGTTGTCGCCCGCCTGGCCCTCGTCGAGCAGCTTGCGGAACATCTCCACACCGGTGACGGTGGTGGTGGTCTTCGACTCCTTGATACCGATGATGTCAACGGTCTCGTTGACCTTCACGATACCGCGCTCGATACGGCCGGTGACGACGGTGCCACGACCGGTGATCGAGAAGACGTCCTCGATCGGCATCAGGAACGGCTTGTCAACGGCGCGGGCCGGCTCCGGCACGCTCTCGTCGACAGCGGTCATGAGCTCGATGATGCTGTCTTCCCACTTGGTGTCGCCCTCGAGCGCCTTGAGCGCGGAGACGCGAACCACGGGCAGGTCGTCGCCGGGGAACTCCTGAGCCGAGAGCAGCTCACGGACCTCGAGCTCGACGAGCTCCAGGATCTCCTCGTCGTCCACCATGTCGGACTTGTTCAGAGCCACGACGATGTAGGGAACGCCGACCTGGCGGGCCAGGAGCACGTGCTCCTTGGTCTGCGGCATCGGGCCGTCGGTGGCGGCGACCACCAGGATGGCGCCGTCCATCTGCGCCGCACCGGTGATCATGTTCTTCACGTAGTCGGCGTGACCGGGGCAGTCCACGTGAGCGTAGTGGCGCTTCTCGGTCTGGTACTCGACGTGCGCGATGGAGATCGTGATGCCACGAGCCTTCTCCTCGGGCGCCTTGTCGATCTTGTCGAACGGAGTCGCCTCGTTGATGTCGGGGAAGCGCTTGTGCAGCACCTGGGTGATCGCCGCGGTCAGAGTGGTCTTGCCGTGGTCGATGTGCCCAATGGTGCCGATGTTCACGTGCGGCTTAGTCCGCTCGAACTTGGCCTTGCCCACTGGTTCTCTCCTTAGAGAATCTGACTGACTTACTTCAGACTCGGGCCCGGGAAGCCCCGAACCCCTATAGCGGTACGGCTTGCGCCGTACCAGGTGGCCGGGGGTTTGACGCCCGGCCACCTAGGGACCGGCAGCTATTCGCCCCGGGCCTTCGCGACGATCTCCTTGCCGATGCCCGGGGGCACTTCCGCGTAGGAGTCGAACTGCATCGAGTAGCTCGCGCGCCCCTGCGTCTTGCTACGCAGGTCGCCCACGTAGCCGAACATCTCAGACAGCGGCACGAGCGCCGTGATGACACGGGCGCCTGCGCGCTCGTCCATCGCCTGGATCTGCCCGCGGCGACCGTTGAGGTCACCGATGACGTCACCCATGTAGTCCTCGGGCGTGGTGACCTCGACGGCCATCATCGGCTCCAGCAGGACGGCGTCCGCCTTACGAGCGGCCTCCTTGAAGGCCATCGATCCGGCGATCTTGAAGGCCATTTCCGAGGAGTCGACGTCGTGCGCGGCACCGTCGGTCAGCGTCACCTTCACGCCCACCATCGGGTAACCGGCCAGCACGCCGAACTCGGCAGCCTCCTGGGCGCCCGCGTCGACCGAGGGGATGTACTCCCTCGGGACACGGCCACCCGAGACCTTGTTCTCGAACTCGTAGCCGTCGTTGCCGTCGCCCAGAGGTTCGAGGTTGATGATGACCCGCGCGAACTGACCGGAACCACCGGTCTGCTTCTTGTGGGTGTAGTCGACCTTCTCCACCTTGCGGCGGATGGTCTCGCGGTAGGCGACCTGCGGACGACCGACGTTGGCCTCGACCTTGAACTCGCGGCGCATGCGGTCGACGAGGATCTCCAGGTGGAGCTCGCCCATACCGTGGATGACGGTCTGGCCGGTCTCCTCGTCACGACGGACCTGGAAGGACGGGTCCTCCTCGGCCAGCCGCTGGATCGCGGTCGACAGCTTCTCCTGGTCGCTCTTCGTCTTCGGCTCGATCGCGACGCTGATGACCGGCGCCGGGAACGTCATCGACTCGAGGACGACCTGGTTGGACGGGTCGCACAGGGTGTCACCGGTGGTGGTGTCCTTCAGACCCATGACGGCGACGATCTGACCGGCGTGCGCGGACGGGCGCTCTTCGCGCTTGTTCGCGTGCATCTGGTAGATCTTGCCGATCCGCTCCTTCTTGCCCTTCACCGAGTTGACGACCCCGGTGCCGGTCTCGAGCGTGCCCGAGTAGATGCGGATGTAGGTCAGACGGCCCAGGTGCGGGTCGCTCATGATCTTGAAGGCGAGCGCGGAGAAGGGCTCCGTGGTGTCCGCGTGGCGCTCGATGACCTCGTTCTCGTCGCCGACAGCGTGTCCCTTGAAGGCGGGGATGTCGCTGGGCGCGGGCAGGTAGGCCACGATCGCGTCGAGCAGGGGCTGCACGCCCTTGTTCTTGAACGCGGTGCCGGTGAGGACCGGGTTGATGGCGCTGGACAGCGTCGCGCGGCGGATGGCCGCGACCAGCTGCTCCTCGGTGGGCTCGTTGCCCTCGAGGAAGAGCTCCATCAGCTCGTCGTCGTTCTCCGCGACGGTCTCGACCAGCTTGTCGCGCCACTCGCGAGCGGCGTCGGCGTGGTCGGCCGGGATGTCGACGGTCTCGTACATCTCGCCCTTGGCGGCCTCTTCCGGCCAGAGCAGACCCTTCATCTTCACCAGGTCGATGACGCCCTTGAAGCCGGCCTCAACACCCCAGGGAAGCTGGATGACAGCCGGGGTCGCACCCAGGCGGCTGATCATCATGTCGACGCAGCGGTGGAACTCCGCGCCGACCCGGTCCATCTTGTTCACGAAGCAGATGCGCGGCACGCCGTAGCGGTCGGCCTGACGCCACACCGTCTCGGACTGCGGCTCAACACCCGCGACACCGTCGAACACCGCGACCGCGCCGTCGAGGACGCGGAGCGAACGCTCCACCTCGATGGTGAAGTCGACGTGGCCCGGGGTGTCGATGATGTTGATGGTGTGGCCGAGCCACTCACAGGTCGTCGCGGCAGACGTGATCGTGATGCCGCGCTCCTGCTCCTGCTCCATCCAGTCCATCGTGGCAGCGCCGTCGTGGACCTCACCGATCTTGTAGTTGATACCGGTGTAGAACAGGATGCGCTCGGTCGTGGTGGTCTTGCCCGCGTCGATGTGGGCCATGATCCCGATGTTGCGGACCTTGGCCAGGTCAAGGGCAGCTGTGCTGGCCACTTCTCTCGCGTCCTCGTCGTCTCGTCGTAACCGCTGTTACCAGCGGTAGTGGGCGAAGGCCTTGTTGGACTCGGCCATCTTGTGGGTGTCCTCGCGCTTCTTGACGCTCGCCCCGAGGCCGTTGCTGGCGTCGAGGAGCTCGTTCATGAGGCGCTCGGTCATGGTCTTCTCGCGGCGGGCCCGGGAGTACTGCACCAGCCAGCGCAGCGCCAGAGTGGTGCTGCGGGAGGCGCGAACCTCGACCGGGACCTGGTAGGTCGCGCCACCGACACGGCGGCTGCGGACCTCGAGGGTCGGCTTGACGTTGTCGAGCGCACGCTTGAGCGTGACGACCGGGTCGTTGCCGGTCTTGTCACGGCAGCCCTCGAGGGCGCCGTAGACGATCGACTGCGCGATGGAGCGCTTGCCGTCGAGGAGGACCTTGTTGATCAGCGCGGTGACCAGCGGCGAGCTGTAGACCGGGTCGGCCATGAGCTGGCGGCGGCCAGGAGAACCCTTACGAGGCATTACTTCTTCTTCTCCAACTTCGCGCCGTAACGGGAACGAGCCTGCTTGCGGTTCTTGACACCCTGGGTGTCGAGCGTGCCGCGGATGATCTTGTAACGAACACCCGGCAGGTCCTTCACACGACCGCCACGGACGAGCACGATCGAGTGCTCCTGCAGGTTGTGACCCACACCGGGGATGTAAGCCGTGACCTCGATGCCGTTGGTGAGGCGAACACGGGCCACCTTGCGCAGAGCCGAGTTCGGCTTCTTGGGCGTGGTGGTGTAGACGCGCTGGCAGACGCCGCGGCGCTGCGGACTCCCCTTCAGGGCAGGAGTCTTGGTCTTGGAGACCTTGTCCTGCCGGCCCTTTCGGACCAACTGCTGGATAGTGGGCACTGCCACTCCATTTCGTGCTTGGCCGGTACTACGTCAAAGGTCGTGCATTTCGCAGGTACTGCCGGTGTCATGACCTGCTGTTTTCTCCCCCGCTTCGACCCACGCGGTCGGGCGTGTCGCTCCTTGTCGGAGCCACGCCCCGCGCGGTCTTTCGCCGGGGGACGTCACGCGGCACCAACCACTTGATCGATTGCACGCGTGAGAGCCCATGAGTCCACGGGCACGAAGAGCAAGGCTACCCAGCCCAGCACGGCACGTCAAAACGGCCGTGTTTGCTCGGCCGCCGCCGGGACGGCCGCACCTCCGTGTCGTGGTCCGCGGTCGGTTGACGCCTAACCGCTATCAGACCCTGGACCAGTTTACCCGCTCTCCCGGCATCTTCCGACCCTTTCCGCAGCACGGATGAGACGCGGCGACGCGCACACCGGGCGCTCCCCGGCCACGTCGCTCTAGTACCTGAGCTCGGCCAGCACCCCGAAGTGGTCCGACGGGTACGGCGGCCGCGCGCCGATCACCTCGCACCGCACGGGGTGACCCGCCCCACCCGCCCTGGGCCAGGCGCTGAAGACGTAGTCGAAGCGCCGGTCGGGCAGCAGGCCGGGAGCCGCCCACGGGTTGGCGTTGCTCCACGTGTGCCCGGGGCCGCCGTCGCCGGCCACCTCCCATGCGTCGTAGAAGGCGACCCGCTCGACCGCCGGAGCCGCCCGGCCGGTGAGCATCCGGATCTCGTCGCTGTCGGGCGGCGCGTTGAAGTCGCCGCACACGATCGTCGGATGCTGCCTGGACGTCGCCGCCGTGACCTGCTCGACGAGCTGCCTGACCTGCTGCTGCCGTACCGCGCTCTCGGCCAGGTGGAACGAGCCGATGATCGTGCTCGCCACCTGGAGCGTGCCGCGAGGCCCGTCGATCTCCGTCAGCAGCGCCGTACCCGGCGTCCTGCCGCCCGCCAGGCCGTACGTCTCTCGTGCGACCACCGGCCAGCGCGACAGGACCGCGCACGCGAGCGCCTCCTCGTCGCCGCCCTTGGCCAGCGCGACGTGTCCCAGCCCCAGCCGCGAGGCCAGCTCACCCGCCTGCCCGCCGTCCGTCCACTCCTGCAGGGCGATCACGTCGGGCTCGCACCGCGCCAGCTCCCGCTTGAGCGCCTCGAACCGTTCCGGCCACGCCGTGAACCCGCCCCACACGTTCCACGTGACGAGCCTGACCGTGGTGTGGACGAGGGGCCCGTACGGCTGGGCGGGATCGATGGTCACTCCTCGATCATCACCGGCAGGCCGAGCATGCGGAAGTGCTCGATCCCGATGAACGACGTCAGCGCCGCGATCCGGTCGCCGCGCAGGGTCAGCACCGTGACCGACCAGGGCAGGTGCCGCTCCTCCCGCTCGCTCCGGAGGTAGGCGGCCATGGCGGGCTGCCCGTTCGCGCTCGCCTCCACGATCCGCCACGACCCGCACGAGGTCAGCGGCACCTGGACCGCGAAGTCCATGACCGCCCCGACGCCGGTGTACCAGCTCGGCAGCGGCGGCATCGACCAGGTCACGTCCTCGGTCAGCAACGCGACCAGCTTGCCGGCGTCGCCCTCCTCCATCGCGGCGGTGTACTGCTCGACGATCCGGCGCAGCCGCCCGTCGCCCAGCTTGCGCAACGTGCGCTGCTGGCTCGGCTCCGGCACCCTGTCGGCGACCAGCCGCCGCGCTCTCGACAACGCCGAGTTCACCGAGGTGACCGAGGTCTCCATCATCGCGGCGATCTCGGCCGCGGAGAATCCGAGCACCTCGAACAGCAGCAGCGCCGCCCGCTGGTTGCCCGGCAGGTGCTGCAGGGCCGCCACGAAGGCCAGCTCGACCGTCTCCCGCCGCTCGTACCCCGCGTCTGGGTACGGCTCCAGCCAGCGCACCTCCTGCAGCGGCTCCGCGTCGGCGACCACCTGCTCGCTCGCCGGGCCCAGATCCACCGGCAGCGCCCGCCTGCCCCTGGCGTTGACGGCGTCGATGCACGTCCTGGTCGCCACGGAGTACATCCACGCCCGCAACGAACCGCGTTCCTCGAAGCCGCGCAGGCCCTTCCAGGCTCTGACCATCGCCTCCTGGAGCGCGTCGTCGGCGTCGTGCGGCGAGCCGAGCATGCGGTAGCAGTGCGCGTGCAGCTCCCCCCGCAGCGGCCCCACCAGGCGCGCGAAGGCGTCGTCGTCGCCCTCTCGCGCCTTCTTCAGAAGAACTTCGCTCACAAGCGACGATTCTCGCTCAGCTCGCCGGTCATGGGGGTATGACTGCTCTCGACTACACCTTTACCGCGCCGCTCGAGAAGGACGGCGCCTTCGCTACCTTCGTGACCGTGCCCGGCTCCGCCGAGCTCCTGGGGACCCGCCGCGCCGTCAAGGTCAGCGGCACCATCGACGGGCACCCGTTCGCGGCCACGCTCATGCCGTCCGGGGAGGGGCCGCACTGGCTTCCCGTGAAGAAGGCGCTGTGCAAGCTCATCGGCAAGGAGTCCGCGGGTGAGGAGGTGCTCTTCCACCTGCAGGAGCGGCTGAGCTGAGCGGTGTGCCGTTCAGAGAAGGCGGCGCTGCACGACGTCGGCGATGACCGCGTCGACGACCCTGCGCAGCTCTCCTGGCCGGGCGGCCTCCCTGCTCGTCTCCCTGCCCGCCTCCCTCTCGGCGTAGGGCATGTGAGCGGCGTACAGCATGTGTGCGGCCCCGATGAGCGCGGGCGCGAGCGCGTCGACGTCGGCGTCGGCGGCGATGCGTCCCATCTCGCACTCGTCCCTCAAATAGCCGCTGACCATGCCCGCCGCCTGCGTCAGCACAGGGATGCCGTGCGCGGTCCCGGCCCTGCGCAGCCGGGCCCGCAGCCCGTCGCGGAAGATGACGAGGCCGACGACGGACACGGTGACCGGGTCGAACAGCCGGTCCAGCGCCTCGGTGAGGCGCCCGGCGACCGACCCGCTCCCGGCCGACGCCCGCAGCTCGGCGCCCTGGGCGTCGAGCCGGGCGATGCGCTCGAGCACCAGCTCGGCCAGGAAGTCGTCGAAGTCGGCGAAGTGCCGGTGCAGCACGCCCTTGGCGACACCCGCCTCGTCGGTGACGGCCCTGCTGGTCAGCCCGTTCGCCCCGTCGCGGCGCAGCACCCGCTCGGCGGCCTCGAACAACTGCTGCCGCACATCCCGCAGAGCCACTCCCGTCGGCACCGCACGTCCCTTCCCATGAATATTCGCGCTGGCTTCCCGTGAACCCTTCGCGCTGGCTTTCCGGTGAACCCTTCGCGCTAGGCGAAACGTTATCCCGTTGGCGAGTGGGCAGACGCCCACTAAAGTGGGCACATGCCCACTCCTCCTCCTCCTCCCGCCCACACGGCCAGGCAGATCGCCGAATCCTTCGGCACCGACGCGGAACGCTACGACCGTGCCAGGCCCGCCTACCCCGAGGCGCTGATCCAGCGGATCGTCGCCGCCAGCCCAGGCCCCGACATCGTCGACGTCGGCTGCGGCACCGGCATCGAAGCCCGCCAGTTCCTCGCCGCCGGATGCACAGTGCTCGGAGTCGAGCCCGACACCAGAATGGCCGCCTTCGCCCGCCGTACCGGAGTCGACGTCGAAGTCGCGACGTTCGAGTCGTGGCAGGCCGGCGGACGCACCTTCGACGCGGTGATCGCCGGGCAGTCGTGGCACTGGGTGGACCCCGTCGCGGGCCCCGCGAAAGCCGCCGCGGTGTTGCGCCCGGGAGGGCTGCTGGCCCTGTTCGCCCACGTGTACGGCCCCCCGGAGCCGATCGTGCGAGCCCTCACCGACGCGCTGCGCCGAGTCGTCCCGGACGCACCCTTCGCCGACGTCCGCGCCCCGGCGCAGCAGCTGTACCAGCAGATGTTCGCCGGATTCGCGGACGGCGTGCGCACCACGGGCGCGTTCGCCGAACCGGAGGTGTGGGGGGTGGAGTGGGAGCGCTGGTACACCCGGGACGAGTGGCTCGACCTCCTGCCGACCACGGGCGGGCTGACGCGGCTGACATCCGGGCAACTGGCCGAGGTCCTGACGGCCGTCGGCACCGCGATCGACGCGGCCGGGGGCGGGTTCACGCTGCCGTTCACCACACAGGCACTCACGGCCCGGCTCTCGTGAACTGCTGGTCAGGCGTGACCCAGGGCCTGCACTAGATCAGCGGAGAGCTCGGATGTAGCCAGGGCGACTATCTCAAGCTCACCCATCCCCTCTGCCGCCCGCCCGTCCGTCATCGCGAGTTGACTGGTGTCGGTGTCAATCAACGCTCGCTGGGTGCGCGTCGCGCGATGCCAGAGCTTTCACCTCCATGACCGAGGGTCAACGGCGGCAGCCTCGAATCCCCGAGCACGCCGGACAGCACGACGATCGCGTGGCGGGATCCGAGCCCTTCGAGTCGTCTTGCTTCCATCCCCTGCCAAGGCCTCAGGCACCACAGGAGCCAGGTTGTCCGGCAAGCCGCACCTGCCCATCGCCCTGGGCGCGGAGGCCGCGATGGCCGAGTATGGGTCCGGTATGTGCTGGCCGACGAGCTGATCCTGAACAAGACCATGCCGATCCGCCCCAGGTCAACGTCCGACGAGACCCATGTGCGCCTCGCCATACCGATCACCGGCCACCCCCACCCTGGCGGCCAGGGCATCCAGATCGGCCTGCTCGTCAGCAGACAGCCCGACCGTGGTCGCGGCGGCATTCTCCCGTAGACGGGAGACGCGGCGGGTTCCCGGGATCGGGACGATCCACGGCTGCCGGGCCAGCAGCCAGGCCAGGGCGAGCTGTCCCGGCGTGGCCCCCTTGGCTTCGGCAAGTCGGCGGACGTGATCCACCAGGGCCTGGTTGGCGGTCAGATTCTCAGCATCGAAGCGCGGGATGGTGGCCCGGATATCGCCGTCGGCGAAGGATGCTTCCGCATTCACCGAGCCGGTCAAGAATCCCTTGCCCAGCGGGCTGAACGGCACGAACCCGACCCCCAGCTCCGCGCATGCGGGCAGCACCTCAGGCTCGGGATCACGCGTCCACAGGGAATACTCCGACTGCACCGCGGTGACCGGATGCACAGCATGAGCCTTGCGCAGAGTGGCGGCACCGACTTCCGACAGCCCGAAGTAGCGCACTTTGCCTGCCTGCACCAACTCGCCGACCACGCCGGCGACCTCCTCGATCGGCACGTCCGGATCCACCCGGTGCTGATAGAACAGGTCGATCACCTCCACGCCCAGGCGCCGCAAGCTGGCCTCGGCCACCTTGACGATCTGCTCGGGCCGGGAGTTCAAGCCGACGGGCTTACCGCCCGCGATGTCCCAGCCGAACTTGGTGGCCACCTGCACCTGGTCGCGGATCGGACCGATGGCCTCACCGAGGAGTTCCTCGTTGACGTAGGGCCCGTAAACCTCTGCGGTGTCGAAGAAGGTCACCCCTGCCTCCACCGCAGACCGGATCACCCCGATCATGTCCGCGCGGCTGCCTGGATTGGGGCCGTAACTCTGCGACATTCCCATGCAGCCCAGACCCACGGCCGACACCTGCAAGCCCTTGCCCAACGTCCTGATGTGCACTGCTGCCTCCCAGACAGGGAACCCACCTCCGCAAAGTACCAATCGAGGGCTGCGTAGGGCACTCACGCGATCAAGCCTTGCCACCTTCGCGGGGCCCAGACCAGACGCCTTGTGGACTGGTGCCAGAACTCATTCGAATCGTGGTCCCAAGAATCGTTCGTGAAACCACGCAGCCCAAGCACGCTGCACCGAAGGCGCCCAACTAGCGAGGCCCAAGCCGTGAAAGGGAGAAGCACCGAGCACCCCGGACGGGTTGTCGATGGCCCCCAGGCCATCGACCACGGGGGCGTGGGGGTGGGCCGAAGGACCACCCCCACTAGACGCAGCCCGAGCACGATGCGCCGAAGGCGCACGACCCCGCGAGGCCCAAAGAAAAGGCGCCTCCGAAGAGAGCGCCTTCCCCAGGGGTCAGCCAGAAGCCGACCAATATGTGTTAGCGGTTGTACTGCCCGAAGTCGTACTCCTCCAGCGGAACGGCTTCGCCGCTCCCGGTGCCGAAGGTGTAGTCGGCCGCAGATCCGTCGTAACCGCCGACGGTGTACATGGCGGCCTTGGCTTCCTCGGTAGGCTCCACCCGGACATTGCGGTACTGGGGCATGCCCGTTCCCGCCGGGATGAGCTTACCGATGATGACGTTCTCCTTCAGGCCAAGCAGGGAGTCCGACTTGGCGTGGATGGCCGCGTCGGTGAGGACGCGGGTCGTCTCCTGGAAGGAGGCCGCCGACAGCCACGACTCGGTGGCCAGCGACGCCTTGGTGATGCCCATGAGGACCGGACGGCCGGAGGCGGGCGAGCCACCCTCGGCGACGGTCTCGCGGTTCATCTGCTCGAAGCGCGGACGCTCGACCAGTTCACCGGGCAGCAGGTCGGTGTCGCCGGACTCCAGCACGTTCACGCGCTTGAGCATCTGGCGGACGATGATCTCGATGTGCTTGTCGTGGATCGACACACCCTGCGAGCGGTACACCTGCTGGACCTCGGCGACCAGGTGCAGCTGGACCGCACGCGGGCCGAGGATGCGCAGCACCTCGTTGGGGTTGACCGCACCGGCGATGAGCTGCTGGCCCACGTCGACGCGCTGGCCTTCGCCCACGAGCAGGCGCGACCGCATCGAGACCGGGTAGGCGACCTCGTCGGAGCCGTCGTCGGGAGTGACGACGACCTTGCGGGTCTTGTCGGTCTCGTCGATCCGCACGCGGCCGGAGGCCTCCGAGATGGGCGCGACACCCTTGGGGATACGCGCTTCGAAGAGCTCCTGGACACGGGGCAGACCGTGGGTGATGTCGGCACCGGCCACACCGCCGGTGTGGAAGGTACGCATCGTCAGCTGGGTGCCGGGCTCACCGATCGACTGGGCGGCGATGATGCCGACCGCCTCGCCGACGTCGACGAGCTTGCCGGTGGCCAGCGAGCGGCCGTAGCAGGTCGCGCAGACACCGATCTTGGCCTCGCACACCAGCGCGGAGCGGGTGCGCACGGTCTCGATGCCGGCCTCGACGAGGGCGGTGACGTGGATGTCGTTGATGTCGACGCCGACGGGGGCGATGAGCTTGCCGTCGACTTCGACGTCCTCGGCGAGGATGCGGCCGTGCACGTTGGACTCGGCGTTCTCCGCCTTGACCAGGTTGCCGGACGAGTCGCGCTCACCGACGTGCAGCGGGACGGCGCGGTCGGTGCCGCAGTCGATCTCGCGCACGATGACGTCCTGCGCCACGTCGACCAGACGTCGGGTCAGGTAGCCCGAGTCGGCCGTACGCAGAGCGGTGTCAGCCAGACCCTTTCGCTGGCCGTGGGTGGAGATGAAGTACTCCAGCACCGACAGGCCCTCTCGGAAGGAGGCCTTGATCGGACGCGGGATGGTCTCACCCTTGGTGTTGGACACCAGGCCACGGATACCGGCGATCTGACGCACCTGCATCTTGTTACCGCGCGCACCGGAGTTGACCATCATCCACACGGGGTTGGTGGCCGGGAACGCGTTGACCATGTCGGTCTCGACGTCCGCGGTGGCGTGGGTCCAGATCTCGATGAGCTCCTGACGGCGCTCGTCGTCGGTGATCAGGCCGCGCTCGTACTCGCGCTGGACCTTGTCGGCCCGGCGCTCGTAGTTCTCCATGATCTCCGCCTTGTTCGGCGGGGCCACGACGTCCTCGATCGAGATGGTGACGCCGGAGCGGGTCGCCCAGCGGAACCCGGCGTCCTTCAGCGCGTCGAGCGCCGTGGCCACGTCGATCTTGGGGTAGGTCTCGGCCAGCTCGTTGACGATCGCGGAGAGCTGCTTCTTGCCGATCTGGAAGTTGACGTACGGGTAGCTCGCCGGGAGCGTGTCGTTGAACAGCAGGCGGCCGAACGTCGTCTCCAGGCGGATCGGGTCGCCCTGCTCCCAGCCCTCGGGAGCGACCCACTCGCGCGGCGGCAGGACGTCCTTCATCCGGATCTGGATCTTGGCCTGGATCTCCAGCTCGCGGCGGTCGAAGGCCATCTGGGCCTCGGCCACCGAGCCGAAGACGCGGCCTTCGCCGGCTGCGCCGTCCTTCTGCGTGGTCAGCCAGTACAGGCCGATGACCATGTCCTGGGTGGGCATCGTCACGGGCTTGCCGTCGGCCGGCTTGAGGATGTTGTTGGTCGAGAGCATCAGGATGCGTGCCTCGGCCTGGGCCTCAGCCGACAGGGGCAGGTGCACGGCCATCTGGTCGCCGTCGAAGTCCGCGTTGAAGGCGGTGCAGACGAGCGGGTGGATCTGGATGGCCTTGCCCTCGACCAGCTGCGGCTCGAACGCCTGGATGCCCAGACGGTGGAGCGTGGGCGCGCGGTTGAGCAGCACGGGGTGCTCGGTGATGACCTCTTCGAGGACGTCCCACACGACCGGCTTGGCGCGCTCGACCATGCGCTTGGCCGACTTGATGTTCTGCGCGTGGTTGAGGTCCACGAGCCGCTTCATGACGAAGGGCTTGAAGAGCTCGAGCGCCATCTGCTTGGGCAGGCCGCACTGGTGCAGCTTGAGCTGCGGGCCGACGACGATGACCGAACGGCCGGAGTAGTCGACTCGCTTGCCCAGCAGGTTCTGACGGAATCGGCCCTGCTTGCCCTTGAGCATGTCGCTCAGGGACTTCAGCGGCCGGTTGCCGGGGCCCGTCACCGGGCGGCCACGACGGCCGTTGTCGAACAGGGAGTCGACGGCCTCCTGGAGCATCCGCTTCTCGTTGTTCACGATGATCTCGGGGGCGCCGAGGTCAAGGAGACGCTTGAGGCGGTTGTTCCGGTTGATCACACGACGGTAGAGGTCGTTGAGGTCGGAGGTCGCGAACCGGCCACCGTCGAGCTGCACCATCGGGCGCAGGTCCGGCGGGATGACCGGGATGCAGTCGAGCACCATGCCGTTGGGCGTGTTGGTGGTGTTCAGGAACGCCGACACGACCTTGAGCCGCTTGAGCGCGCGGGCCTTCTTCTGGCCCTTGCCCGAGCGGATGGTCTCGCGCAGGTTCTCGGCCTCGGCGTCGAGGTCGAAGCTGACCAGACGCTCCTGGATCGCCTGAGCGCCCATGCCGCCCTTGAAGTAGCGGCCGAAGCGGTCGCGCATCTCGCGGTAGAGCATCTCGTCGCCCTCGAGGTCCTGGACCTTGAGGTTCTTGAAGCGGCTCCAGACCTCTTCGAGGCGGTCGAGCTCGCGCTGGGCGCGGTCGCGCAGCTGGCGCATCTCGCGCTCGGCGCCCTCACGGACCTTGCGACGCTGGTCGCCCTTGGCGCCGGAGGCCTCGAGCTCGGCCAGGTCGGCCTCGAGCTTCTTCTGGCGCGCCTCGACGTCGGCGTCACGGCGCTGCTCGATGTGCTGCCGCTCGACGGAGACCTTGGCCTCCAGCGACGGCAGGTCACGCTCGCGCATGTCCTTGTCGACGTGCGTGATCATGTAGGCCGCGAAGTAGATGACCTTCTCGAGGTCCTTCGGGGCCAGGTCGAGCAGGTAGCCCAGACGCGAGGGCACACCCTTGAAGTACCAGATGTGGGTGACAGGAGCGGCCAGCTCGATGTGGCCCATCCGCTCACGACGCACCTTGGCGCGAGTGACCTCGACGCCGCAGCGCTCGCAGATGATGCCCTTGAAGCGGACGCGCTTGTACTTACCGCAGTAGCACTCCCAGTCGCGGGTCGGGCCGAAGATCTTCTCGCAGAAGAGCCCGTCCTTTTCCGGCTTGAGAGTCCGGTAGTTGATGGTCTCCGGCTTCTTGACCTCACCGTGCGACCACTGGCGGATGTCGTCGGCAGTGGCGAGGCCAATGCGGAGCTCGTCGAAGAAGTTGACGTCGAGCACTTGTTTCCCCCTGTTCCTCAGACCTCGTCGACGGACATCGCGCCCTCATTGGGACGCCTGGCAAGATCGATGCCGAGCTCTTCCGCGGCGCGGAAGACATCCTCGTCCGTGTCCCGCATCTCGATGGACATGCCGTCGCTGGAGAGCACCTCGACGTTCAGGCACAGCGACTGCATTTCCTTGATGAGGACCTTGAAGGACTCGGGGATGCCGGGCTCGGGGATGTTCTCGCCCTTGACGATCGCCTCGTAGACCTTCACGCGGCCGAGCACGTCGTCGGACTTGATGGTGAGCAGCTCCTGCAGGGCGTAGGCGGCGCCGTACGCCTCCAGGGCCCACACCTCCATCTCACCGAAGCGCTGGCCACCGAACTGCGCCTTACCGCCCAGCGGCTGCTGGGTGATCATGGAGTACGGGCCAGTCGACCGAGCGTGGATCTTGTCGTCGACCAGGTGCAGCAGCTTGAGGATGTAGATGTAGCCGACCGAGATCGGGTACGGGAACGGCTCGCCGGAGCGGCCGTCGAACAGCCTCGCCTTACCGGTCTCCTGGACCATGCGGTCGCCGTCGCGGTTGGGCGTGGTGTTCTTGAGCAGACCGACGATCTCCTCCTCGTGGGCGCCGTCGAAGACGGGCGTGGCCACGTTGGTGAAGGGGTCGATCTGGCCGAAGCCGTTCTCGGTGAGCCTCTCGGCCCACGCCTCCTTGATCCCGGTGACGTCCCAGCCCCTGGCGGCGATCCACCCGAGGTGGGTCTCCAGCACCTGGCCGACGTTCATTCGGCCGGGCACGCCCAGCGGGTTGAGGATGATGTCGACCGGCGTGCCGTCCTCGAGGAACGGCATGTCCTCGACGGGCAGGATCTTGGAGATGACGCCCTTGTTGCCGTGACGGCCGGCGAGCTTGTCACCGTCGGTGATCTTACGCTTCTGGGCCACGTAGACGCGGACCAGCTCGTTGACACCGGGGGGAAGCTCGTCGCCCTCTTCGCGGCTGAACACGCGGACGCCGATGACCTTGCCGGACTCGCCGTGCGGCACCTTCAGCGAGGTGTCGCGGACCTCGCGCGCCTTCTCACCGAAGATCGCGCGGAGCAGGCGCTCCTCCGGGGTCAGCTCGGTCTCGCCCTTCGGGGTGACCTTGCCGACCAGGATGTCGCCGGGGACGACCTCGGCGCCGATCCGGATGATGCCCCGCTCGTCGAGGTCGGCGAGGACCTCTTCCGAGACGTTGGGGATGTCGCGGGTGATCTCCTCGGGGCCCAGCTTGGTGTCGCGGGCGTCGACCTCGTGCTCCTCGATGTGGATCGAGGAAAGGACGTCGTCCTGCACCAGACGCTGGGAGAGGATGATCGCGTCTTCGTAGTTGTGGCCCTCCCACGGCATGAACGCCACGAGAAGGTTCTTGCCCAGCGCCATCTCACCGGTGTCGGTGCAGGGGCCGTCGGCGACGACCTGCCCGACCTCGATGCGGTCGCCCTCGGCGACGATCGGCTTCTGGTTGAAGGAGGTGCCCTGGTTGGACCGCTTGAACTTGGCGACCCGGTAGGTGATCCGGGTGCCGTCGTCGTTCATGACGGTCACGTAGTCGGCGGAGACCTCCTCGACCACACCGGCCTTCTCGGCGGTGATGACGTCGCCGGCGTCGGTCGCGGCGCGGTACTCCATGCCGGTTCCGACCAGCGGCGCCTCGCTCCGCAGCAGCGGCACGGACTGCCTCTGCATGTTGGAGCCCATGAGCGCGCGGTTGGCGTCGTCGTGCTCGAGGAAGGGGATCATCGCGGTGGCGACCGACACCATCTGGCGCGGCGACACGTCGATGTAGTCGACCTCGGAGGCACGCGCGAGCTCGGTCTCGCCGCCCTTGGTGCGGACGAGGACGCGGGCCTCGGCGAAGGTGCCGTCGGCGTTGAGCTCCGTGTTGGCCTGCGCCTTGACGAAGCGGTCCTCCTCGTCGGCGGTGAGGTAGTCGATCTGGTCGGTGACCTTGCCGTCGACGACCTTGCGGTAAGGCGTCTCGACGAAGCCGAAGGCGTTGATCCGGCCGTAGGAGGCCAGCGAGCCGATCAGGCCGATGTTCGGGCCTTCGGGGGTCTCGATCGGGCACATCCGGCCGTAGTGGGACGGGTGCACGTCTCGGACCTCGAAGCCGGCCCGCTCGCGGGACAGACCACCGGGGCCCAGCGCGGACAGACGGCGCTTGTGCGTCAGGCCGGCCAGCGGGTTGGTCTGGTCCATGAACTGCGACAGCTGCGAGGTGCCGAAGAACTCCTTGATCGACGCCACGACCGGGCGGATGTTGATCAGGGTCTGCGGCGTGATGGCCTCGACGTCCTGCGTGGTCATGCGCTCGCGGACGACGCGCTCCATGCGGGCCAGGCCCAGGCGGACCTGGTTCTGGATCAGCTCGCCGACGCTGCGCAGACGGCGGTTGCCGAAGTGGTCGATGTCGTCGGTCTCGACGATGACCTCGCGGCCCTCGGCTCCGGCCATCGACTCCTCGCCGGCGTGCAGCCGGACGATGTACTCGATGGTGGCGACGATGTCTTCCTCGGTCAGCGTGCCCTGCGTGATCTCGCTGTCGACCCCGAGCTTCTTGTTGATCTTGTAACGACCGACCTTGGCCAGGTCGTAACGCTTGGGGTTGAAGTAGAGGTTCTCCAGCAGGGTCTGCGCGGACTCCTTGGTCGGCGGCTCGCCCGGACGCAGCTTGCGGTAGATGTCGAGCAGCGCGTCTTCCTGGCCGGCCGTGTGGTCCTTCTCCAGGGTGGCGCGCATCGACTCGTACTGCCCGAACCGCTCGAGGATCTGCTCGTTGGTCCACCCCAGTGCCTTGAGAAGCACGGTGACGGCCTGCTTGCGCTTGCGGTCGATGCGGACGCCGACGCTGTCGCGCTTGTCGATCTCGAACTCGAGCCAGGCACCACGCGAGGGGATGACCCGGCACCCGAACAGGTCCTTGTCGGAGGTCTTGTCGACGCTGCGGTCGAAGTAGACGCCCGGCGAGCGGACCAGCTGGGAAACGACGACACGCTCGGTGCCGTTGATGATGAAGGTGCCCTTCGGGGTCATGAGCGGGAAGTCGCCCATGAACACCGTCTGGCTCTTGATTTCACCTGTCTCGTTGTTGATGAACTCCGCCGTGACGAACATCGGGGCGGAGTAGGTCATGTCCTTGTCTTTGCACTCCTCAACGGAGTACTTCGGCGGCTCGAACCGGTGGTCGCGGAACGACAAGGACATGGTCCCCGAGAAGTCCTCAATGGGACTGATCTCTTCGAAAATCTCTTCGAGGCCCGACTGAGTCGGGACGTCCTTTCGCCCGGCCTGGCGAGCCGCCTCGACCCGGGCCTTCCACTTCTCGTTGCCGAGCAACCAGTCGAACGATTCGGTTTGCAGGGCAAGAAGGTCAGGAACCCCGAGGGGCTCCTGGATACGCGCGAAAGTGACGCGACGGGGACCGGATACGGCGGAGGCGTTGCGCGAGGCTGCCAACAGATGTCCTTCCGAGGGCTCGCGGCGGACTGACTACACGCACGCCAGACGACCTCGCTCCGTGAGCAGCAAAACGGGTCGTCAAAGGGCAGCGCAAAAGGGCAGTGTAGCCTACCGGCCCACGCCTGTCCACTCCGCTCTCGCTGCATGCTCCACGTTGCTCGCAGCATCGCCCGTCCAGGCTGAAACGTCAAGCCCGTGAGCCGGACTTTCGCCGTATTCGTGGCCCAGACGCTGGGATTTCTTCCCTGAGAGACACTGTGCGAACCGTCGCGCCCAGACGATACCCGCGATCAAGGACGGCTAACGCAGCGTTACAACCAAGGCAGAACCCAGGTGGAACTGTGACGGTGGTACCCGCTGGAGCGGCCAGGCCAAACCTGAATTTTGATAACAATTGAAGGACGCGGCGCGCCCGAGACTCAGGCCTTGCCCACCAGCGTCGAGAGTTCGGCCACCAGCCAGCGCGAATCGGTGCGGACCATCGTGAGCCGGGCGCGATTTTGACTGAACTGTTGTTCGGAGCCGACCGCGACGCCCATGTTCACGAAGACGAGCACGTCGACCCGGTCGGGTGTGGCCCGTTCCACGGCAGCGCCGGCCACCGCCGCCTGCTGCACCTTCTTGTCGGCCCGCGCCTGCCCGACCAGCGTCCTGGCCAGCTCGGCGTAGTGCTTCGACAGCTCGCCCGTGGTGTGCTCGCCCGCGCGGGCCAGGTCCTGCTCGATCGTGCGGTAGTTGTACGACAGCAGGTCGGGCGTGACCGCCCTCGCGGCCGCCACGGCTTCGGCCCCGGCCGCGTCGGCCGCACGCATCCGGCTCAGGTCGGTCGCCATCACCGCGACCGAACCGCCCAGTCCGAGTACGGCCAGGCCGAGCACGGCGATGATCACCCATCTCACAGGACCTGCACCGCCCTGGCCACCAGCCATGATCCGCCGACCTTGATCAACTCCATCGACCACCGGTAGAACCGTTTCTGCGGCGGGGAGTTCGAGCCCTCCCACCGGATGTCCACATCGGCCACCACGAGGATCTTGGCAGAGCCCGGCTTCATGGACTCGAGCCCGGTCGCCCGCAGCACGCCGGTCTGGACGACCTTGTTGGCCAGCGTGGTCTCCTTCAGCTTCGCCGCTCCCGCCGCGTATTCGGAGCGCGCCGGCCCGGTGGAGGTCGCCAGGATGCGCTCGATGTCGGCATCGACCGTCGCGTGGCTGATCGAGATGAGGTTCATCGCGTGGGTGCCCGCCGCGTCGAGGGCGGCCTGCCGCTCGTCGGCCAGGGCATGAGCCTCGCGCACCTGCCCGCCCATCCACAGCGCGGCACCGGCCAGCAGCGCGACCAGCACTGCCAGCGAGGGGATCAGGAGCCGTCGCGCCATGTCACGGGATCATAACCGGCCAGCCAGGCCCGCAAGCCAGGAATCCCGGGCGTGGGGAGCGGATCGGGCACATTGCGCGAGCCTCGGACAGCCGTCTCGCTCGGTCGCGGGGCCTTGCAGTGGGTGTCGAGCCTGGCCGCCCTGACGGAGGTGTCCTGCGGGTAGCGGCGCTCGACCAGGTATCCCTCGCGGCACGGCGGCGGCACGTTGAGGTTCAGGTTGAGCCCGAAGTGCAGGCCGTCCTCCTGGACCACGGTGAACGCCCCGGCGATCCCGGCGGGGTAGCCGATCATCAGCTGGCGCAGGGCGTGGGCGCGGGCCGAGGCGGTCTGCCCGCCGATGACGAGGTTCGTCAGCAGCGGACGCAGGTGGGGCGAGACTCCGTCGACGAGCTTCTCGACCGGCGGCACGACGGCCACCGAGGCGTCGATCGCCCCGTCGAGGTGGCGGGCCTCCAGGTCGTCGGTGAAGGCCGACAGGTCCCTTGCGAACGCCTTCAGCTCCCCTCCGAGCTCGCGCTGGGTGCGCAGGACCGTCTCGCCGTGCCGTACCAGCGAGACCGTCTCGGGCAGCACGCCGGCGGCCGAGTCGACGAGCGTGGAGCCGGCCTCCAGCAGCCGGCGCAGGTGCGGGCCGTCGAGTGCCTGCTGCAGTTCGGTCACCACGGTCTCGACGTCGCGCGGGTCCACGGATCGCAGCAGCCCGTCGGCGCTCTCCAGGAGTCGCGCGGTGGAGACGGGCAGGCGGGTGCGCTCGCGCGGGATCACGTCGCCGTCGGCCAGGTACGGCCCCGCCGTACTCGCCGGGCGCAGGTCGAGGTACTGCTCCCCCACTCCCGAGCGGTTGGCGACCACGGCCAGTGTGCCCGCGGCCGGGACCGGGATCTCCAGCCGCAGCCGCGCGCGCACGCCGTCGGCGGTCAGGCGCAGCGACTCGACCCTGCCCGCAGGGACGCCCCGGTAGGTGACCTCGGCGTTCTCGAACAAGCCTCCCGTCTCGGCCAGGTCGACCGCGACCAGGCGGCCGCCGGGCAGCACCCGGGCGTACTCCACGAGCGTGTAGGCCGTGGCCGTCACCGTGACCACGAGGAAGATCAGCAGTTTGAGCCGCATCCCAGCAGGTTCTCCAGCGTCGTCGAGGGGGTCAGGTCGAGGGTGACGTCCACGTTGCCGTAGTCGCCCTTGACCATGCCGTCGGTCGGGAAGGGGAAGGTGATCGCGGTGCCCAGCCCGCGCGCGATGTCGCGTTTGGCCCGGTCCAGCTGGGCCAGCAGCGTGCGCAGGTGGCGCAGGTTGGCCAGGGTGTCGTCGTGCGAGCGGCGCACCACCCGCTCGGCCGTGCGCCCGAGCTCGCCCAGGCCGCGCACGAGCCCTGTCAGGTCTTCGCGCTGGCGCCTGAGCTGGCGCACCGCCGGTCCGATGCGGGTGGCGACCGCCTCGATCGTCCCGGTCCGTGCGGCGAGCGTGCCGGCCAACCGGTCGAGGTCGCCGATGAGCCGCACGATGTCGTCCTTGGAGCGGTCGAGGCCGGCGGCGAAGGTCTCCAGCCGGTGCAGCAGGCTCCTGAGCCGGCCGGTCCGCCCGCCGAGGACCTGGTCGAGCTCCCTGGTGATGGTGCCGAGCTGTTCGAGACCCCCGCCGTTGACCACCAGGGAGGCGGCGGCGAGTACCTGCTCGACCTCGGCGCCCTGGCCGGTGCGCGCGAGCGGGATGCGCTCGGCCGCCGGGCCCCGTCCGGCGGGTTCGAGCCGGACGTACTTCTCCCCCAGCAGGCTCGTCTGCGCGATCGTGGCGCCGGTCGCGGGTGGGAGCTCCACGTCGCCGCGCACGGTGCACACGACCTCGGCCCGCCACGACACGAGCTCGATCGAGGTCACCTTGCCCACGGTCACGTCGTCCACCTTGCACACCGACTGCGGCACCAGGTCGAGGGCGTCGGCGAACTCGATCGTCACCTCGCGCGGCCGCTCCCCCAGGTCGGCGCCGCCGGGCAGCGGCACGTCCTGGACCGCGCAGCCCGCGGCGGCCAGCAGCACCACCAGGAGCGCCCTCATCGCACCAGCCCTCCCAGGCTCGGATCGAGCTCGGCGCCCGCCGGCAGCGGCACCAGGTTCTGCACGATCGCGTCGAACCACCGGCCGTTGCCCACCGCGTCGGCGAACTGCCTGGTGTACGGCACCAGCAGGCGCAGGGTGCGGTCGAGGTTCTCCTCGTTGCGCCGCAGCAGCGCCACGAACGATCTCAGCTCCCTGAGGGCGGGTCCCAGCCGGGAACGGTTGTCGGCGATCAGTCCGTCGATCTGGCCGGCCAGGGCGACGGTATTGGTCAACAGGCTGTGGATGACCGCCCGCCTGGCCAGGATCTCCCGCAGCAGCAGGTCGCCGTCGACGGCCAGGTCGCCCAGCCGATCCCTGCGCTCACCGAGCAGGCCGGTGACGCGTTCGGCGTGCCGTACGAGCGCGTGGAGGCTCTCGTCGCGCTCGGCGACGGTTCGCGCGAGCCGGCCCAGGCCGTCGAGCGAGGAGCGGATCTCCTCGGACGAGCCGTCGATCGTCCGGGTGAGCACCTGCATGGCTCGCCTGAGCGCCCCGGCGTCGAGCCGTTCCGCGCTGCGGGTGACGTCGCCGACCGCGGGCACGATCTCGTACGGCACGCTGGTCCGCGACAGCGGGATCGGCCCGGCCAGCCGTCCCGCGCCGCCCGGTTCGAGCACGACCGAGTGCGAGCCGAGCAGCGTGGCCAGGCGGATGTGCGCCCGGGTCGCGGAGCCGAGCACGACCGGCTCCTCCACGCGCAGGTCGACGCGTACCTTGGCGCCGTCGAGCCCGACCGCGCTCACCTCGCCGACGCGCACGCCCGCGATCAGCACGGGCTCGCCCGGCCGCAGCCCCGCCGACTCGGCGAAGTGCGCCGAGTAGGCGGCGCCCGACGGCGGGCGCACCCCGAGTGCCACGGCGACCGCCGCCACCACGACGATCACGGCGGCCAGGCCGAGCGGAGCGGGGTTCATCCTCCTGAACATCGTGCGCCCGCATTCTCGATCTTCGCGCCCACCCGCAGCGAGCACAGGTAGAAGTTGAACCAGGAGCCGTAGGAGACCGCGCGGGTGAGCTGGTTGAGCCGCAGCGGCACGGCGTCGAGCGCGGCATCTATGCGCTCGCCGTCGGCGTTGAGCCCGGCCAGGAAGCTCTCGGCGTGGGCCAGGTCGGCCTTGAGGTCGGGACGCGCACGCGTCAGGAACCCGGCGGTGACGCCCGTCAGCCTGTCGAGGGTGACCAGCGACTCGCCGATCGCCCTGCGGTCGCCCGCCAGCCCCTTGACCAGGGCGTGCAGGTCGTCGATCAGCCTGGCGTACTCCTCGTCGCGGGCGGCGACGCCGCCGAGCACGGTGTTCAGGTTGCCGATCACGCGGCCGATCACGGCGTCGCGGTCGGCGAGCGTGGTGGTGAGCGAGGCGATGTGGCCGAGCAGGCTCTCGACCGTGCCGCCCTCGCCCTGCAGCACCTGGACGATCTGCAGGCTGAGCCGGTTGACCTGCGCGGGGTCGACGGCTTCGAGCAGCGGGCGGAAGCCGTTGAACAGCTCGGTCGCGTCGAGCGCCGGCCGGGTGTCGTGGATGGTCGCGCCCGCCGCGAGCGTGCCCGGTCCGCCCTTGCCGGTGGCGAGGGCCAGGTAACGCTCCCCGATGAGGTTGCGCCATCGGATCGCGGCGGTCACGCCCCTGGGCAGGCTGTGGCGTCGCTGGACGCTGAAGCGCACCTCCGCCCTGCCCGCCACCAGCGCCACACTCTCGACGCGGCCGACGCGCACGCCCGCGATGCGCACGTCGTCGCCCTCGCGCAGGCTGCTCGCGTCGGTGAACAACGCCCGGTAGTCGCTGGTCTCCGCGAACTGCACGCCGGAGATGGTGATCGCCAGGACGGCGACGCAGGAACCGGTGAGCAGCATGAAGAGGGCCAGCTTGACCAGCGTCTTCATGGGCGGGTCCCGTCGTCGAAGGCGACACCGGGGAAGGGCACGCGCGGATGGGGCAGCCCATGGCAACCCGGGCCGCGGGTGTCGGCGTATCGGGGTGCGTCGCTGCCCGGCTGGTACGGCCTGGCCGGGCGGACGAGCTCCAGCACCGCCCTGACCCTGCCGCCGGCGAACACCCGCTCCAGGCGGGGCCGCAGCCGCTCAAGTCCTTGGAAGGAGCAGGGGATCGTGGGGGCGTAGCGGGCGGTGACGCCCAGGGCCGGCCTGATGACGTGCTGCAGGCCGACGATGCCGGGCTCGTGCTCCTTCAGCAGCGTGTCGAGCTTGGACACGAGCTTCTGCCCGGTCAGCGTGTCGAGCTCGGCGCCGTTGGCGGTGACGGCCCGGCCGAGCTCGGCGCCGTTGTCGAGGAGCCTCAGCAGGCCGGGGGCGGCTTCGCCGTACAGCCGCAGGACGTCGGCCAGCGCGGTGATGTCGCGTCTGATGGCGGGAAGATGGGGTTCGAGGGCCGCGAGGTAGGCGTCGGCCCTGTCGATGGTCGTGCCGATCGCGGCGCCCCGGCCGTCGAGCGTGGTGGCGAGCTGGGTGAGGGCGGCGTTGAGCCGCTCGGGCCGCACGCCGCGCAGCGCCGGGAGCAGGCGGTCGAGGAGCTGGGTGGTCTCGACCGGGTTGCCTGCCGCGGCGAGCACGTCGCCGCTCCTGGCCGGTGCGGTGGGACGCGCGGGCGGGATCAGGTCGACGTACTTCTCACCGAAGAGCGTCTTGGGCAGCAGCCGCGCGGTGGAGGCGCGGTCGACCGGTTCGTCGAGCGCCAGGAGCAGCTCGGCGCCGCCGGGCACCTGGCGGACGCGCGACACCTCGCCGACGATCACGCCGCGCACCTTCACGTCGGCGCGCGGGCCGAGTTGCAGCCCGGCGCCGGGTGTTCGCAGCGTGACCTCGGTCGCGCCGGAGAGGACCTTGAAGTAGGCGCCGAGCGTGGCCGCCACGAAGGCGGCGATCACGGCGAGGAGGGCGACACCGTATCTCATCCGGCCAGCCTCACCGTCGTCGTGGTCCCCCAGATGGCCAGGCCGAGCAGGACGTTGGCCACGTTCACGGTGACCAGGACGGCCCGTACGGCCCGGCCGACCGCCACGCCCACCCCCGCCGGACCGCCCGTGGCGTGGAAGCCGTAGTAGCAGTGGATGAGGATCACCAGCACCGAGAAGACCATCACCTTGCCGAAGGACCACAACACGTCGTAGGGCACCAGGAAGAGCCCGAAGTAGTGGTCGTAGGTGCCGCTGGACTGGCCGTAGAACAGCGTGGTGACGGCCCGGGTGGCCAGGTAGGAGGCCAGCAGGCCGAGCACGTAGAGCGGGATCACGGCGCAGAACCCGGCGATCAGGCGGGTGCCCACCAGGAAGGGCCGCGACGGGATCGCCATCACCTCCAGGGCGTCGATCTCGTCGCTGATGCGCATCGCGCCGAGTTGCGCGGTGAAGCCCGAGCCGACCGTGGCCGACAGCCCGATCGCGGCGACCAGGGGCGCGATCTCGCGGGTGTTCACGTAGCTCGACAGGAATCCGGTGAAGGCCGAGGTGCCGATCTGGTCGAGCGCGGTGTAACCCTGCAGGCCCACCTCGGTGCCGGTGAAGAAGGTCATGAACGCGACGATCGCCATCGTGCCGCCCACCACGGCCAGGCCGCCGGTGCCCAGGCTCACCTCGGCCAGCAGGCGCAGCACCTCTCTGCGGTATCTCGCCGCACGGGGCAGGGCGGCCAGGGCCCTGGCGTAGAACTCGGCCTGCTCGTTGATCATGTGGTCACCGCGCTGATGAGGAAGTTCTCGGCGAACAGGGCCATCGCGGAGAAGACCACCGCCTGGTTGACCGCGTCGCCGACGCCCTTGGGCCCTCCTGCCGCCGTCAGGCCCTTGAAGGCGGCGATCAGGCCTGCCGTAGCCCCGAAGACCAGGGCCTTGACCTCGGAGACCCACAGGTCGCCCACCTCGGCCAGTGAGTTGAACGACTGCAGGTAGGCGCCGGGTGAACCGCCCTGGGCGACGACGTTGAACAGGTAGCTGGCGATGAGCCCGACGGTGGTGACCAGGCCGTTGAGGAAGGGCGCCACGACGGCGCACGCGACCACCCTGGGCACCACCAGCCTCTGGAGCGGATCCACGCCGAGCACCTCCAGCGCGTCGATCTCCTCCCGGATCTTCCGCGCGCCCAGGTCGGCACAGATCGCGCTGCCCGCGGCGCCCGCGACCATCAGCGCCGTGACCACCGGGCTGGCCTCGCGCACGATGCCGAGCACGGCGGTGGCGCCGGTGAAGGACTGGGCGCCGAACTGGCGGATGAGGTTGCCCGCCTGCAGGGCCAGGACCGCGCCGAACGGGATCGCCACCAGGGCCGTCGGCAGGGCGCTGACGCTGACGATGAACCACGCCTGATGCAGGCATTCGCGCCAGTGGAAGGGGCGCTTCAGCATCGCCCGCGCGGTGTCGAGCGATAAGGCGACAAATCTCCCTATGCGAGCAATTACACGCGGAGAGTGACGATCGATGGCCGCGAGAAAGGAAGAGCCGGACATGATCCGATTACCTGACGCTGCCGAGGAGACGCGGATACTCCCGCAGCCAGTCGCGCCCGCGCTCGTCGACGAACGAGCCGGGCGGCGGGACGACCCCGTTGGCCGCCAGCCACGTGCCGGGGGCCTGCTGGCTGCGCCGCAGGCGGCCCGCGGTCGGCATGAGCTGCGGCGGGATCGGCGGCAGGGCGCCGGGGTCGTGACCCTGCTGGGCCTCGGCCTCCAGCTCGGAGACGTCCTTCTCCTCCGACATGCCGATGGGCCCGTGCCTGCGGGCGTTGAGGAACTGCCGCACGACCGGCTCGCCGCTGGAGAGCATCATCTCGCGCGGGCCGAACATGACCAGCTCGCGGCGGAACAGCAGCCCGATGTCGTCGGGTACGGTGCGGGCGGTGTTGATGTCGTGCGTGACGATCAGGAAGGTCGCCTCGATCTCGGCGTTGAGGTCGACGATCAGCTGGTTCAGGTAGGCGGTGCGCACCGGGTCGAGACCCGAGTCCGGCTCGTCGAACAGGATGATCTCCGGGTCGAGCACCAGCGCGCGGGCCAGCCCCGCGCGCTTGCGCATGCCTCCGGAGATCTCGCCCGGCAGCTTGCCCTCGGCGCCGTTGAGGCCGACCAGCTCGATCTTCTCCATGACGATCTGCCGGATCTGCGACTCGTTCTTCTTGGTGTGCTCGCGCAGCGGGAAGGCGATGTTGTCGTAGATGTTCATCGAGCCGAACAGCGCGCCGTCCTGGAAGAGCACCCCGAACAGCCGGCGCAGCTCGTAGAGCTTGTTCTCGCCGCAGTTGGCCAGGTCGTGACCGTCGATCCAGATGTGGCCGCGGTCGGGGCGCAGCAGGCCCACGAGCGTCTTGAGGAAGACCGACTTGCCGGTGCCCGACGGGCCCAGCAGCACCGAGATGCCCCCTGCGGGCAGGGTGAGCGTGACGTCCTCCCAGATGACCTGCCTGCCGAACGACTTGGTCAGGCCCTCGACGACCACCTCGACGCCCACGGTCACCTTCCCTTCGCTGGGGGTAACTTGGCGTGCACTTTACTCCTCAGTGCCGCGCTGGAAGCGACCTTCCCACAAATTGGACTCGATTCCAATAAGCTGTACCGAGGTCAGCGGGCACTCCGTGCGCCATCCCAGCGACGTGTAGAGCGCCCGTCCCTCGACGGTCCCTCCCAGCACCGCCCGGCGCGCCCCACGCTCGTAGGCCAGGTTCTGCAGGCTCCTCATCACCACACTGCCCAGGCCCTTGCGCCGGTGCGCCTCCTCGGTCATCACCTTGTCGACGACGGCGTCCGCGCCCCAGACGGCCACCTGCCCCCAGGCCGCCCGCTCGCCGTCGACGATCACCCACACCTTCGACGTCGCGTCGTTCAGCGGCTCGACCACGACCTCGTGACCCGTCACCTCGAACGGGCTCAACTCCGTGGACATCATGAACCCGGGCGCCGTGATCTCCCAGCCGGGCGGCAGCGGCGGCAACTCCTCGACGAACAACTTCAGCCAGGAACCGCGCTCCGTGACCGTCGGCACCAGCTTCTCCAGCCACACCGGATCGGTCACGATGTGGCGGCGCGGCATCTCCGGCAACCCGACTTCCATACGCCAGCCGTACGGCTCGGCCACCGGCGTGTCCGTGTCACGCGACAACGCCCAGCCGTGCACCCAGGTCCTCACCAGTTCATCCATGACCGGCAGACTACGGACATGCGAAAGGGGCGGCACACCCGGCACCTGGGTGTGGCCGCCCCTCTCGAGAAGCGTGAAAGTTACTTCACGGTGACGGTCGCGCCGGCGCCCTCGAGGGCAGCCTTGGCCTTCTCCGCCTGCTCCTTGTTGACCTTGCCGTCGAAGACCGGCTTCGGAGCGCCGTCGACCAGGTCCTTGGCCTCCTTCAGGCCGAGGGAGGTCAGCGCGCGGATCTCCTTGATGACCTGGATCTTCTTGTCGCCGGCAGCCTCGAGGATGACGTCGAACTCGTCCTGCTCCGCGGCCTCCTCAGCGGCGCCACCGGCGGCCGGAGCGGCAGCAGCGGCGACGGCGACCGGGGCGGCGGCCTTGACGTCGAAGGTCTCCTCGAAGAGCTTCACGAACTCGGAGAGCTCGAGAAGGGTCATCTCCTTGAACGACTCAAGCAGCTCGTCGGTGCTGAGCTTCGCCATGATTGTTTCCTCCGTATGGATCTAACTAAAAGTGGGTGACAATCCCCGGGCTGGTTACTCGCCCGACTCGTCGCGCTTGGCGCGCAGAGCCTCGGCCAGCTGCGCCATCTGCGTGGGCAGCGCGGCGAACACGGCGGCAGCAGCGGACTGCTTGGCCTTCATCGCACCGGCCAGCTTCGCGAGGAGAACCTCGCGGGACTCGAGGTCAGCGAGCCTGGTGACCTCTGCGGCATCGAGGGTCTTGCCCTCCATGAAGCCGCCCTTGATCACCAGAAGGGGATTGGCCTTGGCGAAGTCACGCAGGCCCTTGGCGGCCTCGACGACGTCACCCTTCACGAAGGCGACGGCGGTCGGGCCGGTCAGGAGCTCGCCCAGACCCGTCACGCCGGCCTGCTCGGCGGCGATCTTGGTCAGAGTGTTCTTCGCCACGGCGAACTGCGCGTTCCCACCGAGCGCGATACGCAGCTGCTTGAGCTGCGCGACGGTGAGACCGCGGTACTCGGTCAGAACGGCGGCGCTGCTGCTCTCGAACTCATTCTTGAGCTCGGCAACGGCCGTCGCCTTATCTGCCCTCGCCATGGGCCTCCTTCCAGATGTGCCGCCAGCCCCCAGACATGAAGAAAGCCCCGTGCGCAGGCGCAACGGGACTTCATGGCAAAGCCGATGAACTCACATCACCTGCGCGGGCCATCCACATGAAGTGGATCCTTAGGTCATGCAAACATGACGACCGGCGGTCTTTGGCATCAGCCAGAGTACGCGTACTTCTGTCAAGATGCCAAATCGGCCCGCGCGATGGTGACGAAGCCCTAGCTGGTCGGGGATGCCGACGGCTGCACGGGCGGGTTGGTGGGCAGCGGACCCGTCTGGTCGGCGGGCGGCGCCTCGATCGACACCTTCTCGTTGAAGCCCTTGAAGAACAGGTTCGCGTTCAGCGTCGCACCCTCGTGGGAGCCGTTGAGCGTCAGCTTGCGGGGCAGGCCGTCGGAGCCGACCCAGATGTCGAACTTGACGTCCTTCAGCTGGGCCAGGTTCTGGCGAGCACGCTCCTGCTGCTCGGCGGGCAACTGCTGGAGGGCCAGCTCGACCGGGAAGGTGCCGCTGTAACGGGTCGTGTCGACCCCGTTCACCGACTCGGTGCCGGCCTGCTTGACGTCCTGCGAGGCGGTCACCATGGCCGTCACGGTCGCCAGGTCGAACTGGCGCACCTGGTCGAGGTACTTCTGCACCTCGGCCGCCGGACCCATCTCGGTCAGCTTCACCTGCACCCACGGCTTGGACGCGCCCAGCATCTGGTTGAGGGCGTCGACCTTGAAGTAGGCGGTGTCACCGCGAAGGATCGCCCGGGCGCCGCCCGGCAGGCTCTGCCCGCCGAAGTCGACGGTGTCGAGCGTCAGGTCCACGGCCAGCTCGGGCTGGCTCTGGTACTTCATCTGGCCCTGCACCTTGCCCGCGCCCTGCTGCGGGTGGGTCACATCGGCCACCAGGTCGACGGAGTAGCTCGTCACCTGCTGCGTCTTCTGCGCGGCCTGGAGGAGCACTTCGTTGGCCGCCAGGTTCGCCTGGATGGGCTGTGCGACCGTGCCACAAGCGGCGACTGTGAACAGCGCGCCCGCGGAGACCGCCGCGGCCGCGATCGTCTTCTTCAGCATGCTTTCGACCTTACGTCGTCGATTCACGCCCACCCGACTTCCCAGCCAGATCTCCGGGAAACGTGCGGGGAATCCGCACATGATCTTGCGTGGAAATCAGGGAAAACTCAGGGGGCACAGGCGATGCACGACGAAGCGCCCGCCCCGAACGAGTCGGAGCGGGCGCTTCGGAGAGCTCAGGAAGCTCAGGCCTCGAGCTCGGCGGTGAGGCCGCGCGTGAGGTTCGGGTCGACCGGCACGCCGGGGCCCATGGTGGTCGAGAAGGTGACCTTCTTCAGGTAACGGCCCTTCGCGGCCGACGGCTTGAGACGCAGCACCTCGTCGAGAGCGGCAGCGTAGTTCTCGATGAGCTGACGGTCGTCGAACGACGTCTTGCCGATGATGAAGTGCAGGTTCGCCTGACGGTCGGTGCGGAACTCGATCTTTCCGCCCTTGATCTCGGTCACGGCCTTGGCGACGTCGGGGGTCACCGTGCCGGTCTTCGGGTTCGGCATGAGACCACGCGGGCCGAGCACGCGGCCCAGGCGGCCGACCTTGCCCATGAGGTCGGGAGTGGCCACGACGGCGTCGAACTCGTTGAGGCGGTTGCCCTTGGCGATCTCGTCGATCAGCTCGTCGGCGCCGACGATGTCGGCGCCCGCCTCGCGGGCGGCCTCGGCACGGTCACCGGTCGCGAAGACCAGGACCCGGGCGGTCTTACCGGTGCCGTGCGGAAGGTTGACCGTGCCACGCACGATCTGGTCCGCCTTGCGAGGGTCGACACCGAGGCGGAAGGCGACTTCCACGGTGGCGTCGAACTTGGTGGTGGTCGTCTCCTTGGCCAGCTTCGCGGCCTCGACCGGAGAGTAGAGCTTCGCGCGGTCGATCTTCGCCGCTGCGTCCTTGTGCGCCTTGCTGCGCTTCACTTCTTGACTCCTTGTGGTTCGGCGGGCCGTGTGAAGGGCCCTCCCACGACGTTCGGAAAGGGTGTTACTCGGCGACCGTGACGCCCATCGACCGGGCGGTGCCGGCGATGATCTTCTCGGCGGCCTCGATGTCGTTGGCGTTGAGGTCGGGCATCTTCTGCTCGGCGATGGCGCGCAGCTGCTCGCGGCTGAGCTTGCCGACCTTGTCCTTGTGCGGGACCGCACTGCCCTTGTCGATGCCGAGAGCCTTGAGGATCAGGCGCGGCGCCGGCGGCGTCTTGGTGACGAAGGTGAAGCTACGGTCTTCGAAGATGGTGATCTCGACGGGGATGATGTTGCCCCGCTGAGCCTCCGTCGCAGCGTTGTACTGCTTGACGAAGTCCATGATGTTGACGCCGTGCGGACCGAGGGCGGTACCGACGGGCGGGGCCGGGGTCGCCTGGCCAGCGGGGAGCTGGACCTTGACGAGCGCGGCGATTTTCTTCTTCGGAGGCATGTCCTACTCCGGGTCCTGATTGGGTGTTAACACGCCGGAACCCCGCCCTATCGCGATGGGACGGGGACCCGAACGACTCAGTGTATGTCAGATCTTGGAGACCTGGTTAAACGAAAGCTCGACCGGGGTCTCCCGACCGAAGATCGAAACCAGCACCTTGAGCTTCTGCGACTCGGGGCTGATCTCGTTGACGGTCGCCGGCAGGGTGGCGAACGGGCCGTCCATGACGGTGACCGACTCGCCGATCTCGAACTCCACGGAAGGTCCCGCGGCGGCCTTGGTCTTGGCCTGCTTGACCTCCTCGCTGGGCTCGGGAGCCAGCAGCTTGGCGACGTCGTCGAGGCTGAGCGGGCTGGGCTTGTTGGACAGGCCGACGAAGCCGGTCACACCGGGCGTGTTACGCACGGCGGCCCAGGACTCGTCGGTCAGCTCCATGCGCACCAGGACGTAGCCGGGCAGCACACGCTCGCGGACCGGGACCTTCTTCCCGCTCTTGAACTCGTCGCGGGTCTGCGTCGGCACCTCGGTCTGGAAGATGTAGTCCTCCATGTTGAGGGAGACGGTGCGGGTCTCGATGTTGGACTTCACACGGTTCTCGTAGCCGGCGTAGGAGTGGATGACGTACCAGTCGCCGAGCTGGCCACGCAGCGACTGCTTGAACTCCTCGACCGGGTCGACGTACGCGGCCTCGGCCTCGTCGTCGTCCTCGGCGTCGTCGTCACCGTCTTCGTCCGCGTCGACTTCCTCGACGTCGGCCTCCTCAGCGGCCTCGTCGTCTTCGAAGTCGTCCTCGGCAGCCTCTTCCGGCTCCGACTCCCACGTGTCCCCGAACTGGTCGCGGGACTCGTCGGCGGGCACTGAAGACTCGGACACGGTGGCTCTTCCTCTTCCGTCGAATTGAACGGGCATCCGAAGAGGATGCCCACTTCACGCCTAGCTGAAGACCCGAAGGACGAGCTCGCCGAGGGCCCAGTCGAGGGCGTACACGATCCCGACCACGATCAGAACGAATATCAGAACGACCGTGGTGTAGGTGATGAGGTCTTTGCGTGTCGGCCAGATGACCTTACGAAGCTCGTTGACGACCTGCCGGTAAAACAGCGCGGGAGTGGTCCTGGACTTCTTCTCACCGCTCGGCTTGTCTGCGCTCTCGGCGCGGGTGTCGATCGCCACAGTCCTCACCTGAATCTGTCGTCGGGTCCAGCACATCGCGGCGCGCTTTCACGCCTTGGTGCGCGGACCGCAACTCGCAGGGCAAGAGGGACTCGAACCCCCAACCGCCGGTTTTGGAGACCGGAGCGCTACCAATTGCGCCATTGCCCTATGTCGTCAACCAGACTACCTGGTTGTCGTCGCTGCCCGTACCTATCCGCACTTCGACATGCGGTAGCTCGGCCAGGCCAGAGTGTATCGGGACATTGACCCGTACGTCGAACCGGAACCCGATCGCCCAGCTCACGGCCCTATGAAAGCATGGGAGACATGTCCACCCGACCTCGTATCTCCGCACGAATCTCCGCCATCGCCGAGTCCGCGACCCTGGCCGTGGACGCCAAGGCGAAGGCCATGAAGGCCGCCGGGCGCCCGGTGATCGGCTTCGGCGCCGGCGAGCCCGACTTCCCCACGCCCGGCTACATCGTCGAGGCCGCCGTCGAGGCGGCGAAGACGCCGAAGTTCCACAAGTACACCCCCGCGGGCGGCCTGCCGGAGCTCAAGCAGGCGGTCGCCGACAAGACGCTGCGCGACTCGGGCGTGCAGGTGTCGGCCGACCAGGTGCTCATCACCAACGGCGGCAAGCAGGCCGTCTACCAGGCCTTCGCGACGCTGCTCGACCCGGGCGACGAGGTCCTGGTGGTCGCGCCGTACTGGACGACCTACCCCGAGGCGATCAAGCTCGCGGGCGGCGTGCAGGTCGACGTGGTCACTGACGAGTCCACCGGCTACCTGGCGAGCGTCGAGCAGCTGGAGGCGGCGCGCACCGAGCGCACCAAGGTCCTGCTGTTCGTCTCCCCCTCGAACCCGACCGGCGCCGTCTACAGCCGCGAGCAGGTCGAGGCCATCGGCCGCTGGGCGGGCGAGCACGGCCTGTGGGTCGTGACCGACGAGATCTACGAGCACCTGGTGTACGGCGGCGCCGAGTTCACCAGCATCGTCCACTACCTGCCCGCCGACCACTGGGTCATCCTCAACGGCGTGGCCAAGACCTACGCCATGACCGGATGGCGGGTGGGCTGGCTCATCGGCCCGAAGGACGTGGTCAAGGCGGCGACCAACCTGCAGTCGCACGCCACCTCCAACGTCTCCAACGTCGCCCAGATGGCCGCCCTGGCCGCCGTGCGGGGCGACCTGTCGGCCGTCGACGAGATGAAGACCGCCTTCGACCGGCGCCGCAAGACGATGGTCCGGATGCTCAACGAGATCCCCGGCGTGCTCTGCCCCGAACCCGAGGGCGCGTTCTACGTCTACCCGTCGGTCAAGGAGCTGCTCGGCAAGGAGATCCGCGGCAAGCGGCCGCAGACCTCCGCCGAGCTGGCCGAGCTGGTCCTGGAGGAGGCGGAGGTCGCGGTCGTCCCCGGCGAGGCCTTCGGCACCCCCGGCTACTTCCGCCTGTCCTACGCCCTGGGCGACGACGACCTGGTCGAGGGCGTCAGCCGCCTGGCCAAGCTGCTGTCAGAGGCCCGCTAGACGACACCGGCGGGACCCCGGACGCCCGGGGTCCCGCCGGTCACTTCCCGCAGGTCTCCACGACGACGGCCAGCCCGAGGCGTTCCAGCGTGCAGCCGTTCCCGGCGTGTTCCGGCAGCCCGCTTCCGCGGTGGACGGTGACGGTGGTGCCGCCGGTCCAAGTCCTGGTGCTGCTGGTGCGCCTGTCGTGCAGCGTGCGCTTCACCGGCCCCTGCGGACGCCCCCGGGGCACGGCGACACCGTCCACGTCCTCGCCGTGCGGGTCGATCCGCTGCACGCCGGCCATGATGCGGTCGAGCTCCTTCTCCGCCCCGCCGCCCGCGGCGAGGACGAACGCCACGCCCGGCTCCTCCAGCCACAGCAGGGCGCGTCCCCGGTAGCCGGATGTCGCGAAGTCGGCGAGATACGCCTGCTTGCCCCGCCACTCGACCCGCTCCAGGCCGGTGTAGACGCCCCCCAGCTGCGCGATCACCGGGTCGAGCGACTCGACCTGAGATCCGCGCGCCGACGACAGCCACAACCAGCGGCCCTGGCCGCCCTCCCACGCGGGGTAGGCCAGCCACGGCGTGTCCTTCTGCGGCTGCTTCGTCGACAGGGTGAGACCTCTGGGCACGTAGCCGAGCCTGATCACGTCGGCCGCCGAGTCGCCCAGGTTGGTGAAGCGCATCCCGGCCGCGATCCTCTCCGCCTGGCCGGCGGGCGCGGTCACCTTGACGAGCCTGGTCGGGTGGGGCTGCCAGAAGACCTGGCTACGGTCCTGGGAGACCACCGCGAGGTGCCCGGAGTGCAGCAGGGGAAGAGGGTCGGGGTCGGACACCTGCTCCAGCTTCCGCAGCCCCGCGTAGTCGAGGGCCTCGGAACGGTTCTCGTAGACGGTGACCGTCACGCTCTCGCCCCAGCGCACCACGTCGCCTTCGCGCACCGGCGCCCCCAGTCCCGCGGGCAGGAAACCGAACTCGACGCCGGGGATCGGGCTGGCCATCGAGGTGGGCGAGGCCGCCTGGGGGGCGGCGGGCGGCTCGATCACGAGGTAGCCGGTCAGGGCCACGAGCGCCGCGGCCACCGCCGCGACCTGGAGCCGGGCACGACGGCGACGCCGCGACAGCCGTACGACACGGTCAGCCAGGTCGTGCGCGGCCTGCAGGTGGGCCGTCCGCTCCGCCATCGCCTCGCGCAGGTGGGTTTCAAGCATCGGCGGTCACTCCCTCGACGAGTTCGTCCCCGATCAGCACACGGAGTCTGGCCAGCGCCTTGGAGCTCTGGCTCTTGACCGTTCCCACGGAGCAGCCCATGACGGCCGCGGTCTGGGTCTCGGTGAGGTCCTCCCAGTAGCGCAGCACCAGGACGGCTCGCTGGCGGGCGGGCAGCCGCCGTAGCCCGTCGACGAGGATCTGCCGCAGTTCCACGCCGGAGGAGGGCGGCGCGGGGTGGTCGGGCAACGTCCCGGTGGGCACGATGCGCAGCACGTCCTCGGCGTCGTCCGCCGACCCGCACGACAGGTACGCCAGCCGCAGCAGGCTGGTGCCGCGGGCGGCGACGAACTCGGAGAACGGCGTCATGACCCTTATGTACGCTCGGCCACCGGAAAGGGTTGCCTAGTCTCGCACGGGCGATTTCGCCGAGAGCGCGATCGTGAGGAGCTCGGCCGCCAGCGACTCGCTGACCCTGATCCACGCGCCGGTGCCGAGGCGTTCGAGCCAGACGATGAGGCGTCCGCCGCCGGGATGGCGTCCGACCACGGCGGGCTTGCCGCGCACGATGACGGGCCTGGCGTCGAGCACGGCGTTGCGTGCCCGGAAGGCGTCCCAGCCGAAGGTGCCGCGCTCGACCTGGACCTCGACCGATCTGTCGCCGCTGCCGAAGAGGACCCGGCCGCCGTGCACGCCCGAGGCGGGTTCGACGGGGCCGCCGTCGATGCGTTCCAGGCCGCCGGGCAGGTAGGTGAGCCAGAGGTCGTCGGAGACGACGGCGATGGTGGGCGACGGGCTGGGCGCGGGAACCGTGGGGGCCGTGGGGGCGATGGTCAGCGGGACGAGCCGGGGCTGGACGAGCGCGGGCGCCGCCGTACGGCCGAAGCCGGAGGAGAACAGCTGGGCGATGACCAGGACCGACGCGGCGAGGGCCAGCAGGGCGACCGTGGCGCGCCACCACCGGCCGCTCGCCGCTTCCTGGATCATGGGCGATTACTGCCCTGTTCTGGCGGTCTCGATACCTTCCGCGATCTTCTTCAGCTCGGCGACGGTGGCGTCCTTGCCGAGTTCCTTGGCGCGGAGCGGGCTCATCATGAGCTCGACCGCCTTCTCGTCCGTGATCTTGAAGATCAGCGTGGGGGTGCTGCCCTCGTTGAAGGTGTCGACGCCGACCTCGCTCGTTTCGCCGCCCTCGCCGACGTTGCCGACCGCTCCGGGGCGGCCGTTGATGTCGAGCTTGCGAGGCAGCTTGCCCAGACCGCGCTCGGCGTGCTGGAGCGCCTCGCCCTCGCGCACGACGATCTGGATGGAGTACTGGCCGGCGGGCGCGTCGGGCGCGTCGTACGTCGTGGTGTAGCTGCCGGCACCGAAGCCGTCCTTGCCCGACCACCTCCCCCACGCCAGCCCGTCGGGCAGGTAGGTCAGGCGCACGCCACCGATCGTGCGGCCGTCGCCGAGGTCGCCGAGATCCTGCGGGAGCGCGGCGGTGAAGGCCAGCTCGACCTTGGTGCCGGGGGCGACCATGGTCCCGGCGGGCGGGCGCTGCTCGAACACCCTGTCCTGGCCCTCCCGGGGTTCGTCGGCCACCAGACCCGCCGTCCTGATCGCGGCGGCGGCCTCCTCCCACGTCATGTTCATCAGGTCGGGCACCGCGACCTCGGTCGCCACTCTCACGCTCGCGACGTCCTCGGCCTGCGTGCCCGGCGGCGTGGTCAGCGCCTGGTAGGCGGGCACGGCCCCCGCGACCGCGGCCACGGCGAGCAGGGCGCCTGCCGTACGGAACCTGATCGTGCTCGCCCGGCGGCCGCGGCGCACCGCGCGCCCCAGCCCCGGTGAGGCCCGCACGCCGGACACGTGCCGCTCCATGGCCTCCTTGAGCTGCTCTTCAACGCTCATGCCAACGCTCCCATGTGCTCGCGCATGCGGGCGAGCCCGCGTGCGGCCTGGCTCTTGACGGTGCCGACCGAGCAGCCGAGCAGGGCCGCGGTGTCGGACTCCGATCGGTCCTCCCAGTAGCGCAGCACCAGGACGGCCCGCATCCTGGGCGGCAGCCTGCGCAGTTCCTCGATGAGCGCGTCGCGCAGGTCGAGATCGAGCTCCGCCGCCGCGGTGTCGGGCGGCCTGGAGAAGGTGATCTCCTGGATCAGCCGCCTGCGCCGCGACCGCGAGATCGCCGCGTTGACCACCGTTCGCCGCGCGTACGCCTCCGGGTTGTCCTGCCAGATGCGCGGCCAGTGCTTGTAGACCTTCTCCAGCGCGTGCTGGACGAGGTCCTCCGCGTCGTGCGGCGTCGCTCCGCAGACCAGGACGGCCGTGCGCAGCAGGGAGGTACTTCGGGCGGCGAGGAACTGGTCGAACGCCGCTTCCTGTTCTTCGGTCATCAGCTCCCCTTTCGCCCCTCCCAACGCGCCCGCAGCGCTTAAGGTTGACAGGCAATATGGAACGACCGCTGCACACGCTGCCCAAGGCACACCTGCACCTGCACTTCACCGGGTCCATGAGACACCGGACCCTCATCGAGCTGGCGCGCGAGCAGGGGCTGCACCTGCCCGACGCGCTCGAGGAGGACTGGCCGCCCAAGCTGCGGGCGACCGACGAGCGCGGCTGGTTCCGCTTCCAGCGCCTCTACGACATCGCCAGGTCGGTGCTGCGCAGACCCGACGACGTCTACCGGCTGATGCGCGAGGCGGCGGAGGACGAAGCCGCGGAGGGTTCGCGCTGGCTGGAGATCCAGGTCGACCCGTCGGGGTACGCCAGCCGGTTCGGCGGGCTGACCGCCACCCTGGAGCTCGTCCTCGACGCAGCGGAGCAGGCCGCCGCCCTGGCCGGCATCGGGATCGCGGTGATCGTGGCCGCCAACCGCACCCGCCATCCCCTCGACGCCAGGACCCTGGCCAGGCTGGCCGCGCAGTACGCCGACCGGGGCGTGGTCGGGTTCGGGCTGTCCAACGACGAGCGGCGGGGCCAGGCGCGCGACTTCGACGCCGCCTTCCGCATCGCCAAGCGGGCCGGGCTGCTGGCCGTGCCTCACGGTGGCGAGCTGCTGGGACCTCGCTCGGTCGAGCAGTGCGTCGACGACCTCGACGCCGACCGCGTGGGCCACGGCGTGCGCTCGGCCGAGTCGCCTCGGCTGATGGAACGGCTGGCCGACCGGCAGATCTGCTGCGAGGTGTGCCCCACCTCGAACGTCGGGCTCGGCGTGGTCGAGCAGGCCGCCGACGTGCCACTGCGCAGGTTGTTCGACGCCGGGGTGCCGCTCGCGCTCGGCGCCGACGACCCGCTGCTGTTCGGTGCGCGGCTGCTGCCGCAGTACGAGCTGGCCAGGCATGTGTACGGCTTCCGCGACGCGGAGGTCGCCGAGCTGGCGCGCCAGTCGATCCGTTCGTCGGCCGCTCCCGAGTCGATGAAGAAGGAGCTGCTCAGGGAGATCGACGAGTGGCTCTCAGCGTAGCGACGTGGCGATCCTGTGGGCGTCCTGCAGGGTCTTGACGCCCTCCAGCCGGTAGCCGGTGACGTCGTCACCCCAGACGAGGGTGGAGTCGGCGACGCGCAGCGGCGTGGTCTCGCCGTTGCCCTTGGTGACGTAGGTGAGGTTGTGCGCCTCGGCGATCCACCAGCCGTGGGCGCCGTTCACCAGCACCTCCTCGGGCCATTCAGGACCGCCGAGCTGCTTGACGAACATCGGGCTGACACCGCCCGCGAACTGGTCGAGCCTGACGTGGTCCCAGAACATGCTGACCACGCGGCCGTCGCCGACGAGGATCTCGGAGGGCTCGCCGAGTGCGGCGGGGACCTTCGGCGTGAAGCCGACCTGCCGCGCCGCCTCTTCCAGGTCGGCCGAGCGGGCCCCGGGGATCTCCCTGGTCACGGTGGGAGAGGGACTGGGGTCGTTCACGCGGATCTCCACGCCCGTCGAGCGCAGCACCCAGACCACGGCAGCCGCGGTCAGCGCGAGCGCCAGGACCACCACCGCTGCCACCAGCTGCCAGCGGCGCACCTTCGACAGGGGCTTCACCGGCCGCTCGGGCTGAACGGCAGGTGACGCCGGCGCGTCGTGCGCCGGGTCGGGCGCCTGCAGGCGTGCCCGTACGGCCGAGGCCACCTCGGCGGGCGGCGGCCCCGTCACCTCGAGGGAGTCGCCGAGCGCCAGGAGCTCGCGTTCGAGGTCGCCGAAGTCGTCAGAGTCCACTGCCGCCCACCTCCTCCCGCAGCCTGGCCAGGCCCCTGTGGGTCCGGGACTTGACGCTGCCCAGCGGGCAGTCGAGCACCTGGGCCGTCTCGGCTTCCGACAGCTGCAGGAAGTACCGGCAGACGACCGCCTCGCGTTCCCGATCAGGGAGCTTACGCACCGCTTCGAGCAGCCTGGCCCGGCGGTCGGAGGCGACGGCAGTGCCTTCGGGGTCGTCGGGAGCCGTCACGGGGGCCTGCGCGCCGAGCCGTACGGTCAGCTCCGATCTGCGGCCCCTGGAGCGCGTCAGGTTGTGGGTCTCGTTCGCGACGATCCGCAGCAGCCACGGGCGGAAGGGTGCGTCGGCGCGGAAGCTCGCCAGGTGGCGGTAGGCCTTGACGAACGCCTCCTGGACCACGTCCTCCGCCTCGTCGCCCGCGCCCAGCATGGCGGCGGTGCGCTGGGCGAGCGCGCTGTAGCGGGCGACGAGGGCCTCATAGGCGCTCAGATCGCCGGCCAGGGAGCGGGCAACCGCCTCTGCGTCGTCCATGCGGAGTCTGATTTCATCGCACTCGGACGCGTCTGCGCTAGCGGGATGGTGAGCCGCCCCTCCTCCGCCCACCATCCCGCTACGCACAGTCTTGCGTCGAACACTCGACGTGACATCCGTAGATCGCGACGGACCCTACGTATTTATCGCGAGCTCGTAGGCGGACAGCACGTCGAGCGCGGCTCCGTGGGTGAAGGCCGCGTCGAAGGCGGAGGGGCCGACGAGCTCGCGCGTCTCTGCCTCGCAGCGCATGTGGCCCTCGGCCCAGTACGGCAGGCTGAGCGCCTGCAGCCCCGCCGTACGCCAGAGGTTGTCGACGGCGCCCAGCAGCTCGGCCGCACGAGAGCCCTCCCCCCTCGCGGCCACCAGCCATGCCTGCAGCTCGATGCCGAGCACCGCGCCCGGCACGTCGCCGAAGTCCTTCTTGATCCGCAGCGACTCACGGTTCTCGCGCGCGGCGCCGTCCACGTCGCCCCGCTCGTGCAGCAGCAGAGCCAGGCCGTAGTGGGCGATGGAGCGGCTCCAGCGCTCCCCCGAGTCCGCGCACCGGCGCACGCATGCGCGCAGCACCTGCTCGGCACGCGCGTCGCCGAGCCTGGCCAGGCAGATGCCCAGTTGCGCGGTGGTGAGCGTGTGGCCGGGGCCGGCGGCGTCGAGCTGGTCGCGCCTGGTCAGGGCGAGGTCGAAGGAGCGCGCGGCGCGCTCGTCGTCGCCGTTGACGAAGTGCGCGACCCCGATCATGTGGTCGGCGTACGCGTGGTCGACACCGTCCAGTCTGGCCAGAGCGGCGGCCGCGTCGAAATGCTCGATGTCCACCCAGGCGGCCACCCACAGGGCCTTGGTCCGTTCCGGTGAGGGCCACGGGTTGGCCGCCAGCGCCCTGCCCAGGTAGTAGCTGCCCTCGCGGTGCAGGCCGCAGGCGCTCCACAACGCCCACAGCCCGCCGGCCAGCTCCAGCGCGAGCGGCGGGTCGGCGCGCAGGCTGTGGTCGAGCGCCAGGCGCAGATCGGGCAGCTCGGAGCAGAGCCGCCCGACCCAGGTCAGCTGCTCGGGGCCCCGCCAGCCCGCCTCCGCCCCGCGGGTCAGCTCCAGCAGCACCCGCGCGTGGCGGTCGCGCGCCGGGCCCTGTTCGCCCAGCTCGCGCAGCCATTCGGCGCCGTACTCCCGCACGCTGTCGAGCAGCCGGTACCTGCGCTCCTCGCGGACCACGATCGACTTGTCGACCAGGCGGCACAGAAGCGGGAAGATCCGGCCCGCGCCCAGCCGTTCGTCATGGCAGACCTCCTCCGCCAGCCCGCGCTCGAAGGAACCGGCGAACACCGACAACCTCGCCCATAACAGCCGTTCCTCGGGCGTGCACAGCTCGTGGCTCCAGCCGATCGTCGTCCACAATGCGTGGTGGCGATGCGGCAGCGGCGGCGGCCTCCTGCGCGCCAGCACCCTGAACCGGTCGTCGAGCCGGCGCGCCAGATCGGTCAGCGACAGATGCCGCAGGCGGGCCGCGGCCAGCTCGATCGCCAGAGGCAGCCCGTCGAGCCGCTCGCAGATCTCCGCGATCAGCGCCAGCCGCTCGTCGGTGACCTCGAACTCCGGCAGTACGGCACGCGCGCGCTCCACGAACAGCAGCGGCGCGTCCAGGCCCATCGGCGGCACCGGGTGCACGTGCTCGCCCATGACGTCGAGCGGCTCCCTGCTGGTGGCCAGGACGCGCAGGCCGGGACACCTGGACAGGAGCGTCGTCACCAGCTCGGCGCACGCGTCGAGCAGGTGCTCGCAGGTGTCGAGCACCAGCAGCACGCGCCGCTCGCCGATACGGCCGGCCAGGACCTCGTTCTGCGGGCGCGTCGGCGTGCCCCTGGCTCCCAGCAGCTCGGTGATCGTCAGCCCCAGCAGCTCGGGGTCCCGCAGCTGTGACAGCTCGACCAGCCACGTGCCGTCGGGAAACAACCGGCCCGCCTGCCTAGCCGCCCGCAGGGCCAGACGGGTCTTGCCGACCCCGCCGGGCCCGGTGAGCGTCACCAGGCGCCTGGCGTCGAGCAGCGCGACCACGTCGTCGCTCATTCCGGCCCGCCCCACGAAGGCGGAGACCTCAGCGGGCAGATTCATCCTGCTGCTCCGTCACCCAGGTCGCGATCTGCGCGCGCGTGGAGAAGCCGAGCTTGGCCAGGATGTGCTCCACATGCGTGTCGACCGTACGTTTGGAGATCGTCAGCCTGCCCGCCGCCTCCCTGTTCGACAGGCCCAGCGACACCAGCTCGGCCACCTCCCACTCGCGCGGGGTGAGCGGCAGCTCCTGGCGGGTCTCGGCCGCGCCCATCGCCACCGCGACCGCCGCGTCGAGATCCAGGCGAGTACCCCTGGTGTGGGCGCCCGCGTAGGCGTGCCTGCCCAGCGCCTTGCGCGACAGCTCGGCGCAGGCGACGTGGGCGGCGTTGAAGTAGCTGGAATCGAGCAGCCGCGGCCCGACCGACTCCCAGATGCGCGCCGCCGCGCCCTGCAGGACCGCCGCCCGCTCCACGTCGCCGGACTCGGCGCGCAGCAACGCGACGAACTCGATCACCAGCACCGTGCAGAACAGGTCGTGGAAGTGGTGGCTGACCTGCAGCGAGCGCAACGACAACGTCAGCGCGAGATCACCGTCACCCGTCAACCAGGCGGTGTAGGCCTCCACGTAGTCGACGTACGAGCGCACCCACAACTCGCCCACGCTCTCGCAGCTCTCGCGTACCTGGTCGCACAGCTCGTGACACGCCTCCACCTGCTGCTGGAAGGCCATCACCAGAGCCAGCTCGACACAGGCCATCAGCACGTTGCACTCGAGCGTGCGGTTGGCCGCGTAATGCTCGACCGCCTCGTTGAACAGCTCCACCGCCCGGTCGTGGTCGTCGCTCACCAGGGCCAGGCAGCCCAGGCGGTGCACGGCGTACGCCTTCGTCGCCGGATCCTCCAGCGCGCGGCACTCCTCCAGCATCTCCCTGGCTCGCGAGAACTCCCCGATCAGCACCGCGACATAACCGGCCACCCACAACGCCCGCGCCCTGGGCCCCGTGGACCCGCCCCTGGCCAGGGCCCGCCCCAGCCACGTCCAGCCCTCGCCCAGCTGGCCGCAGCCGACCCAGTAGAACCACAACGTCGAGGCCAGCTCCAGCGCCTCGTCGACCTCGCACCGCTCGAACGCGCCCCGCAGGTTGTCGAGCTGCGCCCGCGTCCGCACGAAGATGCGCTGCTGATCGGGACCGAACCACGCCGCCGCGCTCGTCCTGGCCTGGGCGAGATAGAAGTCCTTGTGGCGGCGCTCCAGCCGCTCGCTCTGCGAGTCGAGCCTGGCCAGCCACTCGGCGCCGTAGTCCTTGATGGAGTCGAGCATCCGGAAGCGCAGGCCGCCCGCCGTCTCCTCGGCACTCAGGATCGACTTGTCGACCAGGCCGCCCACCACGTCCGCGATCTCGACCGCGGGCAGGCAGGAGTCGGAACAGACCGCCTCCGCCGCCTCCAGCGCGAACGAGCCGCAGAACACCGACAACCTCGCCCACAGCAGGCGCTCGTGCGGCGTGCACAGCTCGTGGCTCCAGCCGATCACCGTGCGCAGGGTGGTGTTCCTGTTGCCCAGGTCCAGGGGCAGCAGCTGGATGACCACCTCCTCCAGGCACATCACGCGCAGCCGTACCGCCGCCAGCTCGATCGCCAGCGGCAGCAGGTCGAGCCGCAGGCACAACTGCCTGACCAGCTCCGTCTGGCCCCTTCCGAGCGACGCGTCGCCCGCCCGGTCGGCGAACAGGCTCACCGCGTCGCCCGCCGACATCGGCGGCACCACCACCACGTGCTCGCCGTCGGCCTCCAGCACCTGCCGGCTCGTCACCAGCACCGACAGTCCCGCCGCCGCCTTCAGCAACGGGCCCAGCAGCGCCTCGCACTCCTCGACCAAGTGCTCCACCCCGTCGAGCACCAGCAGGACGCGCTTGTCGGCCAGATGGGCGTGCAACACCTCGCAGGCGGGCCTGGCCGTCTGGTCGACCAGCCGCAGACACGTCACCAGCGCCCGGTCCAGCATCTCCGGCGCGCGCACATCCGACAGATCGACGAAGAACGCGCCGTCCTCGAAAGCCCGCCGTACGGCATGCGCTGCCTTCAACGCCAGCCGCGTCTTACCCACACCGCCAGGACCCGTCAGGGTCACCAGCCGCGCCCTGCCGAGCAGCCGTTTCACCTCTTTGAGCTCCGCGCGTCGCCCGACGAACGTGGTCAACTCCGCGGGGAGGTCGCCCTGCTGCATCAAAAGCCTCGCGTGTGGGGAATTCGAGTGAGCGCATAGTAACGCGCTCATTGCGCTGCGGAACGGCCGTTCACGACATCCGACATTCAGGTGATTGCCCGAACCTGACGGGCACTAGACTCAGGCCATCCCGAAGTCTCCTGCTAAGGACCGCATGCATGTCTGGCTACGACCGTGTAGTACAACCGGCCGCCGGTGACGAGGCCCTGGAGAACCACCTCGGTGGCGACGAGGGCAAGAACTACCGGCAGTACGAGTTCGACATGGTCGCACCGCACGTGGGCCGTTCCCTGCTGGAGATCGGCTCCGGCCTCGGCCACTTCGCCGAGCTCTTCCGCCCGCGCCTCGACCGGCTCGTCGTCAGCGACTTCGACCCCTACTGCGTCGAGCAGCTGCGCAAGCGCTTCGCCGACAACGCCGACGTGTCCGTCCTGCAGTTCGGGCTCCCGACCGACATCCCGCTCGAGGACAAGGTCGACACCGTCGTGATGATGAACGTGCTGGAGCACATCGAGGACGACGCCGAGGCCCTGCGCTCCCTCGCCCGCGTCACCCTGCCCGGCGGTCGCATCGTCATCTGGGTGCCCGGCTACATGCAGCTCTACGGCGACTTCGACCGCAAGGTCGGCCACGTCCAGCGCTACACCCCCGCCACCCTGCGCGCCACCGTCGCCAAGGCGGGGCTCGACATCGACGTGCTCAAGCCGATCAACTTCCTCGGCGGCATCGCCTGGTGGCTGGCCGTACGCCGCGGCGGGGTCGGCTATCCCGACCCTCGCCTGGTCAAGATCTACGACCGCACGGTGGTGCCCGTCACCCGGTTCATCGAGCGCTTCATCAGGCCGCCCTTCGGCCAGACCGTCTTCTGCGTCGCCCGCGTCCCGCACAAGTAACCGATGAGTTTCCGGCGGCGCCGGAGTCCGTACCAACCATGCGGAAGCTGATAGCGACAGTCTTCAACTACTCCCTCGACGGGCTGCTCGCCGACGAGGACACCGAGTTCTGGAAGTTCTGCTTCGACCTGCCCGAAAACCGCGAGCCCGACGACGCGGGGCAGCTCGAATTCCTCCGGAACGCCCACGCCCACGTCATGGGACGCACCGCCTACGAGGGCATCGCCCCGGCGATGACGACGGCCACCGACCACCCGTTCTCCGAGATCATGACCTCCGGGCGCAAGGTCGTCTTCTCACGCACCCTCAAGACCGCCGGCTGGGCCAACACCACGATCGCCTCCGGTGACACGACCGAGGAGATCGACAAGCTCAGGACGGGCGGCGAAGGACACATCGTCGTCTGGGGCGGCGTCACGCTCTGGCGATCGCTGATGCGGCTCGACCTGATCGACGAGCTGCACGTGAGCATGTTCCCGTACGTGGCGGGCGAGGGCACGCGACTGTTCGACGGGGTTCCGCGGTCGTACGCGCTCGAGCTCATGTCCAGCGAGGGCTCCAGGAGCGGGATCGTGGAGCTGAGGTATCGTCGGCCCCGATGACGCGGTGGATGTTGCTCGACGAGTACACCGGCGATGACGAGTTCGTGGTGGGGGTCTGCCATGAGATCGAAGGGCTCTTCGCCGACCCCGAACCGGTGCCCCCGCCCGAGACGTTCACGCTCCTCGGCTGCGCGCCCGCGGGGCCACTGCGCGAGGCGATGGACGGGATCGGCACGGAGCGGGCCTGGCTGGCGGACATCGGGCTGACGCCTGTCCACCGGGGCCCGCGGCCCGCCAAGTGCCTCTTCTGGGACGACGACGGATGCTATTGCGTGGAGGAACTCGTCGACGTCACCGTGGTCGGGCGGCGCCCGTCCGCGCTCCAGGAGGGCCTGGTCGATCTCGACCTCAGCGGACACGTCCGGCTGCTTCCCGAGCACGGGCTTCCCGAGGTGAAGCCGGACGCGACGAGGTTTCGCCTGGACTCCTTCAGCAACGAGTGGATGGGTGACTGCTTGGACGTCGCCGGAGTGTTCCGGCGACGTCCGGCGGCGCCCGCCCGGCCCATGACCCTGATCGGGTTCCTGCCCGAGGCGTCGCAGGGGATCGTCGAGGGGAGCAAGGTCACGGCCACCATCCTGAGCATCCAGCGCGGCCTCTTACCGTCAGGCGGAACAGCCCGACAAGCCCGCCGGAACGACCTATCACCTCGACGGCCGGTTCATCACCGACATCGACGCCTTTTTCTGCGCACTGGGAGAGGCGGTCAACGGCCCCGGCGGCTACTTCGGCTCGGACCTCGACGGCCTCTACTACTGCCTCATGGGCAGGTGGGGCGCCGCCAACCCGTTTCACCTGGTCTGGCACGACTCGCACGTAGCACGCCGCCATCTGGTCGGCTACGACCGCCCCGAGCACCGGTTGCGCGACTGGGGGCCGGCCGTCACTGTCGACGACCTCCTGCGTCTCTTCGCCGAGGCCGGCATCACGGTCACCTGCCCGGACGGTCGACCCGGTAGATGAAATGCAGCAACGCGTCGATCGGGTTGTCCGGCTCCAGGTCCCCTTCCCCCACCCGCCGCATCCCCGCCTTCTCCAGTGCCCTCCACGACGCGATGTTCGCCGCCGACACGGGCACCACCACGCACGTGGCGTCCGGCAGTTCGTTCCAGGTGCGTTCCAGGATGGCGCCGATCATCGACGTGCCCAGTCCGTGGCCGACGCGGGCGGGGTCGCCGATCAGGTAGTCGATCTGCACGGCACCCTCCGGCACGTCGACGATCTCCTTCAGCGGCTCCAGCTCCTCCGGGTAGTCGGCGAGCCGGGATCGTTGCACGAGCCCGAGCGGGTCATGGTCGAGGAAGACGAGCAGGTCCTCTCCTGGCTCCTCGCCTCGCACCGAGGGGCCGAAGTCGCGCAGGACCGCCTCCATGGAGGTCTCGTGGTTCCACCACCGCGCCACGTGGGGCTGTTCCAGCCAGCTCTTGAGCAGGGGTAGGTCGTCGTGGGCGAGCCTGCGCCAGGTGATCATCGGGTGGCTCCTCTGGAGAGGTGGCGGCGGTAGTAGCGGGACTGGCGGTCGCGGTGGCCGCAGGACGGGTGGCACCAGCGCCGGCGCGGTTGTGCCTTGACGAAGAACATCGAGCAGCCGGGCCCCTGGCAGCGGCGCAGGTCGCCGGAGCCGGGTCCGGTGAGGAGTTCGATGCAGCAGGCGGCGATGCGGCCGAGCACGGCCGCGGGCCCTGCTGCGGTGTCCTGGAGTTGTGCGGCCGGGCCGCCGGGCGGCCAGGTCAGACTCAGGTAGGTGGGGGCGGCGGCCGCGTAGGCGTTGAGCCGCTGCACGAGGTCTGGTTCCGGGGTGCGGTCCTGGGTGGCGGCGCTCAGCAGGGCGTGGACGGTGTCGCGCAGTGTCCGGACCTCGTCGGCGTGGCGGCCCATCTCGGGATGCCGCGCGGCGCCCATGACCTGGGTGAACCACTCATCGATCCATGCCGCGCTCTGCAGGTAGTCGGTCTGCTCGCCGATGCCGTACAGGGTGTTGGCGAACTCGACGGGCAGCGGCTCGCTGCCGAGGATCGGGAACTCCACGTCCATCACGAGACTGACGGTATCACTAGTAGGTAAACGTCAGCATCTGGTCACCAACCTGCCCCGAGCCCTAGGGTTCGCGACATGTTCGGAATCGTGCGCCCTTGTCGCCACCGCCTGTGCGGTGGTCTCCACCAGGCGTGGATGGCGCATCTGTGCGGCCTGTGCCTGACCCTGCGCGACGAGCACGGGCACCTGGCGCGGCTGGTCACCAACTACGACGGCCTGCTGGTCTCGGTGCTGACGGAGGCGCAGAGCCCGCCGTCGGCTCCCCATCGCAAGGCTCTGGCCTGCGCGTTGAGGGGGTTCAGGGGCGCCGAGGTGGTGTCGGCCCGCTCGGAGGGCGCGCGGCTGGCGGCGGCGGTGTCGCTGGTGCTGGCCGCCACGAAGATCCGCGATCACATCGACGACGGCGACTTCCGCAACCGGCTGGTGTCGGGCGTCTCCGGCAGGATCGCGCGGAGCTGGGCGGAGCGCGGGGCGCACACCGCGGCGGGCGTGCGGTTCGACAGCACGGTGCTCACGGACGCCGTCGGCCGGCAGGCGCTGCTGGAAGCGCGGCCGAGCACGCTGCTGGAGCTGACCGAGCCCGCCGAGACCGCGGTGGCCGCCGCCTTCGGGCACACGGCTGTCCTGACCGACAAGCCCGGCAACGAGCTCCCGCTGACCGAGATCGGGCGGCGCTTCGGCCGTGTCGTGCACCTGCTCGACGCCGCGGAAGACCTGGTGGAGGACCGGAGACGAGGGGCCTTCAACCCTCTCGACGCCACCGGCACCTCACTGGTCCGTACCAGGCAGCTGTGCGAGGAGGCCCACCACGGCATCACCCTCGCCTTCGCCGACCTGGACCTCGTCGACGGCGCCCTGGCCAGGGCGCTGCTGGTCGACGAGGTCGGCCGGGCGATCCAGCGCACCTTCTCCGTGGGCGTGAGCCGCGGCCACAGGGCGGACAGGAGGCAGCGCAAGGGCAGGTGCCGCGACCACTGCGACTGCAGTTGCGACTGCGACTGCACGGTCTGCTGCAAGTGCGGGCGTGGCGGGGGCGACGGCTGCTCCTGCGATGGCTGCTGCTGCGACTGCTGAGCCAGGAAGACGGGTGAGTCCGCCTCTCCCGGGCAGGTGCCTCTGCGTTCGTCTTCACGGAGGCAGAACCGCGGCGTAACGTCGGCGGGAGGCGGGAGGCAGCCATGAGCGACTATGCCAAGGCGAGAGAGCTCGGTGAGCAGGCCCGGGAGAAGGAGTGGCGACGGCCGAGTTTCGCCAAGCAGCTGTTCCTGGGCGATTTCCAGCTGGACCTGGTCCACCCGGTCCCCGCGCTGCCCGAGGAGGCGGCCAAACGGGGTGAGGAGTTCGTCAGGGCGGTCCGCAGGTTCCTCGACACCAAGGTGGATCCGGCGGAGATCGAGCGCACGGCCGTCATCCCCGATTCCGTCGTCAAGGGCCTGGCCGAGCTGGGCGCCTTCGGCATCACGATCAGCGAGGAGTACGGCGGTCTCGGCCTGCCGTACCTGTACTACTGCCGGGCCCTGATGCTGGTCGGCTCCTACAGCCCGGCCATCGCGACGCTGCTGTCGGCGCACCAGTCGATCGGCGTGCCGCAGCCGCTGAAGTTGTTCGGCACGGAGGAGCAGAAGCGCGAGTTCCTGCCGAGGTGCGCGCGCGGCGAGATCTCGGCCTTCCTGCTGACCGAGCCCGACGTCGGCTCGGATCCGGCGCGGCTGTCGACGACGGCGACGAGGGACGGCGACGACTACGTCCTCGACGGGGTGAAGTTGTGGACGACCAACGGTGTCGTGGCCGACCTGCTGGTGGTCATGGCCAGGACCGGCAGGAAGATCAGCGCTTTCATCGTCGAGGCCTCCAGTGAGGGCATCACCGTCAAGCGGCGCAACCAGTTCATGGGCCTGCGCGGCATCGAGAACGGCGTCACCGAGTTCTCGCAGGTCAGGGTGCCGGCGCGAAACCTGGTCGGCAAGGAGGGCGACGGTCTGCGCATCGCTCTGACGACGCTCAACACCGGCCGGCTGAGCCTGCCCGCGACCTGCGCGGGCGGCGCCAAGTGGGCCGTCAAGATCGCCCGCGAGTGGAGTACGGCACGCGTCCAGTGGGGCAGGAGGGTGGGCGAGCACGAGGCGGTCGCCAAGAAGATCGCCTTCATCGCGGCCACGGCCTACGCCCTGGAAGCGGTCATGGAGCTGACCGCGAGGATGGCCGACGACCAGAGCACCGACATCCGCATCGAGGCGGCGCTGGCCAAGCTGTACGCCAGCGAGATGGCCTGGCAGTCGGTCGACGAGCTGGTCCAGATCAGGGGCGGCCGCGGCTACGAGACCGCGGAGTCGCTGGCCGCGCGCGGCGAGCGAGGGGTTCCCGCCGAGCAGATCCTGCGCGACCTGCGCATCAACCGCATCTTCGAAGGCAGCTCCGAGATCATGAAGCTGCTGATCACCAGGGAGGCGGTCGACGCCCACCTGACCGCCGCCGGCGAGCTGATCAAGCCGGACGCCACCAGGCAGGAGCGCGCCGCAGCACTGAAGCGGGCGAGCGCCTTCTACGCGAAGTGGCTGCCGGGCCTGGTCGCGGGGGCGGGCAACCTGCCCACCGGCTACGGCGATTTCGGCCCGCTCGCCCAGCACCTGCGTTTCGTCGAGCGCACCAGCCGCAAGCTCGCGCGTTCGACCTTCTACGGCATGAGCCGCTGGCAGGGTGGCCTGGAGCACAAGCAGGGCTTCCTGGGCCGCGTCATCGACATCGGCGCGGAGTTGTTCGCGATGACCGCGGTCTGCGTCAAGGCGGAGGAGGACTCCCGCGATCTCGGGCGCAAGCCGTACGAGCTGGCCGACACCTTCTGCCGCCAGGCCAGGGGGCGGGTCGACGCGCTGTTCTCGCAGCTGTGGGACAACAGCGACAGCCAGGACGTCAGGCTGGCGAAATACGTGCTGGAGGGCAGGTACACGTTCCTGGAGGAGGGCATTCTCGATCCTTCCGTGGACGGCCCGTGGATCGGTTCACCGTCGGGCGGTGAAAACGTCAGACGCCCCATTTCGTGACTTGCCGGTCTAGACCGGCTTTGCTCTTCCGTTTTCAAACCGATATGCACCGGTATAGACCGGACCTCAAATACCGGCCTACGCTGACGCAAACGCGTGGAGCTGTCGCTCTGTCGCACCCCCAATCCTGGGCGGGGTCCCCAACTGGTATGGACCACCCGCCCGACGAGAAGGCGGTTCAGACGGTGAACAAGAAGTTTGTGGGCGGGGCCGTACTGGCCGTCGCCACCATGCTCACCCTCGCCAGCTGCGGCTCCGGTTCCAGCACCGGGACTCAGGGCGGCGGCGAGACCAAGGCCGCCGAAGGCGGTCAGGTGACGTTGAAGATGGTCGCCGCCGACTACGGCGACGGCCCCGGAGCGGCCAACTCCGGCGAGGGCTTCTGGAAGAGCGTCGTCGACGAGTTCCAGAAGGCCAATCCGAACATCAAGGTCGAGGTCCAGGTCATCAACTGGAACGACATCGACAAGCAGGTCGCGACGATGGTCCAGAACGGCCAGCCGCCGGACATCCTGCAGACCGGCGACTACTCCGGCTTCGTCAAGGACGGCCTGCTGCACAAGGTCGAGGAGATCGTCTCCCCGAACGTCCAGCAGGACCTGCTGACCAAGTTCGCCGACTTCGGCAAGGTCGACGGCACCTCCTACGGCCTGCCGTTCGTCTCCTCGGCCCGCGCCCTGTTCTACAACAAGGAGCTGTTCGAGAAGGCCGGCATCACCGAGGCGCCCAAGACCTGGGACGAGCTCAAGGCCGCGGCCGAGAAGCTCAAGGCCTCCGGTGTCTCGCAGCCCTTCGGCCTTCCGCTGGGCCAGGAGGAGGCACAGGGCGAGTCGTTCCTGTGGATGCTCGGCAACGGCGGCGGCTACAAGGACGCCTCCGGCAAGTGGGCGATCAACTCCGCCCAGAACGTCGAGACCTTCCAGTACATCAAGGGCCTGGTCGACGCCGGCCTGACCACCCCGAACCCCGGCACCAAGGACCGCAAGACGGTCTGGGAGGACTTCGCCGCGGGCAAGGTGGGCATGGCCAACGGCGGCCCCATGTCGATCCCGATCTTCGACAAGGGCGCCGTGAAGGACAAGTACGGCGTCGTGGCGATCCCTGGCAAGACCGGCCCGCTCGACACGACCCTGGGCGTCATGGACTGGATCATGGCGTTCAACAAGAACAACCACGGCGAAGAGATCAAGAAGTTCTTCGACTTCTTCTACACCGGCCCCGCCGCCGAGAAGATCGTGGACCTCTACAAGCTGCTGCCCGTCACCAACGGCGGCATCCAGAAGCTGTCGGGCGACGAGAAGCTCAAGCCCTTCCTCGATGCGCTGCCCAACGCCAGCTTCTACCCGTTCCAGGACCCGAAGTGGTCCGACGTGAACACCCAGATCAAGCAGACCATCGGCGGCGCCGTGAGCGGCGACCCGGCGGCGGTCCTCGGTGAGCTCCAGAAGGTCGCTGAGGCCGGCTGATCTTGATCGTCGTACGGCGGAGCTTGGCACGACAAGCTCCGCCGTACCCCTATGGAGGGTGACATGAAGAAGTGGGAGCCCCTCGCCTGGGTGGGGCCGGCGGTCCTGCTGATCGCCGCGGTGGTGATCTGGCCGGTCGTGGAGATGATCCGGTCGTCGTTCCTGGAGATCAGCCGGTTCGGCGTCGTGCGTGGTTCGGCGGGCACCGCCAACTACGTCAAGCTGTTCGGCGAGCGGGTCTTCGGTGACGTCATGGTTCGCAGCGTGATCTGGGTGGTGGCGGTCGTCGCCCTCACCGTGCTGATCTCGCTGGCCCTGGCGCAGTTGTTCAACCAGAAGTTCCCCGGCCGCAAGGTGGCCAGGTGGGCGCTGATCGCGCCGTGGGCGGCCTCCGTGCTGATGACGGCGATCGTCTTCCGCTGGATGCTGGACCCCGAGGTCGGCATCATCAACGTGATCCGCTGGGATCTGGGCACGTTCGTCCAGAACACGTTCGGCATCGAGCCGAGCTCGCTGGGCCTGCTCAGCGCGATGGGCGGGGAGGCGGCCGACCAGCTCGGCCACGCCTCGACATCGTTCCCGTGGCTGATCTTCGTGGCGGTCTTCGTCTCCGTCCCGTTCACGACCTACGCGCTCCTCGCCGGGCTGGCGACGATCCCCGCCGACGTCTACGAGGCGGCCAGGATGGACGGCGCGGGCAAGTTCCGCACGTACTGGTCGATCACCCTGCCGCTGCTGCGCCCGGCACTCACGGTCGCGGCGCTGATCAACGTGATGAACGTCTTCAACAGCTTCCCGATCATCTGGGCGATGACCAAGGGCGGCCCGGAGTACGACACCACCACCACGACGATCTTCATGTACATCCTCAAGGGCGCCAACATCGGCGAGTCCGCCGCGATGTCGGTGGTCAACTTCGGCATGGTGATCGTGCTCACCCTCATCTTCCTCAGGGTCTCGCGCTGGAAGCAGGAGGTGGCCTGATGGCGACCCAGACCGCCCCCGCCCCGGTTCGTCACCGGCACGTCTCCACCCACCGGCGCAGAAGCCGCGGCATGCCCAGGCTGAAGACGACGGTCATCGCGGCAGCGGCCTACCTGATCGGGTTCTTCTTCCTCTTCCCGTACCTGGTGATGATCCTCATCTCGCTGCGGCCGCAGACCGAGCTGCGCAGCGCGGTGTGGTTCCCCGAGCGGTTCGACTTCTCGGCCATCACCGGCTTCTGGAGCACCGGCCTGGCGCACAACCTGACCGTCTCGCTCCAGGTCGCCGCCGGGTCGACGATCCTGGTGCTGCTGGTGGCGCTGCCCGCGGCCTACTACACCGCCAGGCACAACTTCAGGGGACGCAACCTCTTCCTGGTCCTGGTGCTGGTCACCCAGATGTTCCAGCCGACCGCCATGGTCGTCGGCATCTACCGCGAGTTCTTCACCTTCGGCATGGTCGACTCGGTGATCTCGCTGATCCTCGTCAACGGCGGCTTCAACCTCGCCTTCGCGGTGTGGATCCTCAACGCCTACTTCTCCTCCATCCCGCGCGAGCTGGAGGAGGCGGCCTTCATCGACGGCAACGGCCGGTTCGGCGCGCTCTTCCGGGTGACGCTGCCGCTGGCCATGCCGGGGGTCATCACCGCGCTGATCTTCACCTTCATCGCGGCGTGGAACGAGTTCGTCGTGGCCCTCACCCTGGCCACCTCGCCGGAGAACCAGCCGCTGCCGGTGGCCCTGCAGTCCTACATGGGGCAGTACTCCGTGAACTGGCAGGAGCTGTTCGCCGGCTCGGTGATCGCCACCATCCCGGTGATCATCCTGTTCGCGCTCATCGAGCGGAAGGTGGTGGGCGGCCTCACCGCCGGCTCCATCAAATAAATGCGTTGCGGCTCGGTCCGGCGAGCTCCTAACGTGTACGGCATGCGCATTTACCTGTGATTCGTCAGCAGCCCAGTCCGTTCCGAACTCACCAGGTAGAGGAGATCTCGCATGCGCGTCCGCGCCATTGGCAAGAAGAAGCAGCTTCCCGGTCAGATCCACCCCTCGCTGCCGAGGATGCCGCAGCGGCCCATCGCGCCGCCGCGCCGCATCCCGCCGAAGGGTCGATGACCACACCTGGGAACCCCGCCTCGTCCGACGAGGCGGGGTTCCGCTTTTCCCGCTAGAGCCTTTCGATGATCGTGACGTTGGCCTGGCCGCCGCCCTCGCACATGGTCTGCAGGCCGTACCTGCCGCCCGTGCGCTCGAGCTCGTGCAGCAGCTTGGTCATCAGGATCGCGCCGGTGCCGCCCAGCGGGTGGCCCAGGGCGATCGCGCCGCCGTTGGGGTTGACCTTGGCCGGGTCGGCGCCGAGCTCCTTGATCCACGCCAGCGGGACCGGGGCGAACGCCTCGTTGATCTCGGTGACGTCGATGTCGTCGATCGACAGTCCGGCCTTCTTGAGCGCCAGCTGGGTCGCCGGGATCGGCGCGGTCAGCATGTAGACCGGGTCGTCGCCGATCAGGGCGAGCTGGGTGATGCGGGCGCGCGGGGTCAGGTTGTGCGCCTTGACCGCCGCCTCGGAGGCGATCAGGACCGCGCCCGAGCCGTCGGAGATCTGGCTGGAGGTGGCGGCGGTGATGACGCCGTCCTCCTTCAGCGTCTTGAGCGAGGCCAGCTTCTCCAGGGTGGAGTCGGGCCGCGGGCCCTCGTCGTCCTCGACGCCGTTGATCGGGGCGATCTGGTCCTTGAAGTAGCCGTTGGCGATCGCCTTGGCGGCGCGCTGGTGGCTCTCGTAGGCGAACTTCTCCAGGTCCTCGCGGGACAGGTCCCACTTCTTGCACATCAGCTCCGCGCCGCGGAACTGCGAGATCTCCTGCTTGCCGTACCGGTCGACCCATCCCTGTCCGAACGGGAAGGGCATGCCCTTCTCCAGAGCGGCGGTGATGGACGAGCCCATCGGGACGATGCTCATGGACTCCACGCCGGCGGCGACCACCAGGTCCTGGGTGCCCGACATGACACCCTGCGCGGCGAAGTGGATGGACTGCTGCGAAGAGCCGCACTGCCGGTCGATGGTCACGCCGGCGGTGGTCTCCGGCAGCCCGGCCGACAGCCACGCGTTGCGCGCGATGTCCATGCTCTGCGGGCCGAACTGCATGACACAGCCCATGATCACGTCTTCGACGGCGGCGGGGTCGACACCCGTGCGCTCGATGAGTGCCTTCAGCGTGTGGGCGGCCAGGTCGGTGGGGTGGACCGTGGACAGCCCGCCCTTCTTCTTGCCGACCGGGGTACGGACCGCCCCGACGATGTACGCCTCTGCCACGATGCCTCCAGAGCTTTATTCGGTCAGTGGAAGCTTATAACAGAACCTCGTTCTGCTACAGGGGCACGGCCCAGCGCTGTGCGCCGGAGCCGTTGCAGTCGTAGATCTGCAGATCGGTGCCACGCGCGACGGCGCCGCCCGGGCTGTCAAGACAGCGGCCCGACTGCGGGTTGCGCAGCGAGCCGTTCGCCTGCGGTTGCCAGAGCTGGCCCCCGACACCGTTGCAGTCCCACAGCTGCACCTTCGTGGCGTTGGCGGTGCCGTTGCCGACGACGTCGAGACACTTGCCGAACGCCCTGACCGTTCCGTTGGCGTGCATGGTCCACTGCTGGCCCGGCACGCCGTTGCAGTCCCAGAGCTGGACGGCGTTCCCGCTGGCCGGCGTGTTGGTGTCCACGTCGACGCACATCCCGGCGTTCGCCGGGCCCGCGATGCGTCCGGTCGGGAAACCCGGCAGGTTCCAGACCTGCGTCCACAGCCCGTTGCAGTCGTAGATCTGCAGGTCGGTGCCGTCGGCGGTGTTGCCCGCCGGGTCGTCGAGGCAGCGGCCCGACTGCGGGTTCAGCAACGCGCCGTTCGCCTGCGGCCGCCACTGCTGCCCGCCGGCGCCGTTGCAGTCCCACAGCTGCACCTTGGTGAAGTTCGCGGTGCCGTTGCCGACGATGTCGAGACACTTGCCGAACGCCCTGACCGTTCCGTTCGCGTGCATCGACCAGACCTGGCCGCTCACGCCGCCGCACGCCCACAGCTGGACGGCCTTGCCGATGACGGCCGTGTTGGTGTCGACGTCGAGGCACTTGCCGGTGGTGCCCGGCCCGGTGATCGGACCGGCCGGACCGCCGAGCTCGCCCCGGCCGAACATGACCTTGCACTGGTTGCCGGTCACCTGCGTCGCCGCCAGGTAGAGGTACTGCGTTCCGTTGGCCAGTGGCACGATCGGCGAGCTGTAACCGGGGCAGGACGGCACGCCGGGCGCGTAGCCGCCGGTCGGGTTGACGTCGACCGGCGCCTCGACCTGCGTCCAGGCCCCGGCGCCCAGGTTGGTGTTGGCCAGCAGCACGCTGCCGGACTCCGCCATCACGGCCTTGGAGCCCGTCGACCCCGTCACCACGCGCTGGCCCGACATCAGCAACGTTCCGTTCGGCCCGCCGCCCGGCAACCAGGCCAGGTACGGCGTGTGCAGCAGTTGCCGGCCGTCGCCCGTCTGGACCAGGGTGCCCTTGTTGCTCGCCGGCGCCCAGTTGAGCCCGTCGGGGCTGGTCTTGACGTACACCTCGCAGGCGTGGTCGGCGTCGGTCGCGTCGCGGCACAGCTCGTAGGCCATCATGAACTGGCCGTTCGGCAGCGGGGTGAGGATCGACATGCCGGGCCTGGCCAGGTTGTCGGCCGGGAAGGCGAGGTCCTGCGTGAGCGAGGCGCTCCAGGTGGCGCCGCCGTTGGTCGAGGTGTAGTGCCCGATGACCTGGTTGTTGGTCGGCGTGCCCGAGGGCCGCTCGTCGGAGATGAAGCAGGCCAGGGTGTTGTTGGGCGCCAGCAGGAACCACGGCTCCCAGACGCCGTGTCCGATGGAGTTGGGCTGGCCGCTGGTCTGCGTGCAGTTCGACAGGTACTGCCAGCTCAGGCCGTGGTCGGTGCTCTTGAACACCTCGACCTTCTGCGTGGTGAAGTCACCCACGTTCCACGCGGTGCCCGCGGCCAGCAGGTCGCCCTGGTTGAGCCCGTTGGCCGTGCGCGGCACCTCGTAGAGCACCGGCGCCCCGATGTCCCAGCCCGGCGTGTTGGAGGTGATGGTGGAGATCGGCGAGACGGTCCACGTCTGCCCGCTGTCGACGCTGCGGTGGATCGGGAAGGAGTCGGGGCCGCCGTGGTTGATCCTGGCGAACGTCGCGAGCATCGTGGCGCCCGCCGAGCCGTCGTGGTCGAGGCGGATCGCCCGCGGATAGCTGGCGTCGCCCTGCGGGTGGGTGCCGAGGTTCGGCGCGTACAGCACGCTGCCCGGCGGGGCCGCGGCGGCCGGTGAGGCCAGCGCGGCCATGATCAGCACGAGCACCGATAGGACACGTAACATGCGGGGTTCTCTCCTCAGGCTGTCGGGTCGTCGCCGATGTGCGGTTCCGTACGGGTGTCGACGTCGACGGCGGAGCGCGCCGCCACCTCGCCGTTCACCACGAGGGCGAGGTGCAGCCGGCCGCTGGTCCAGCCCTCGGGCAGGGCCGCCGCCACGGGCACGGGCGGGCTCAGCAGGTACGGCTTGGCCTCGATCCGGCCGGCTGGAGCGCCAGGAGCGATGGGGGCTCTGCCGTACACGGGGGTCCAGGAGATGTGGAGGTGCCCGGCCACCGGTTCCGTGCCGTGGTGGGAGACGCGGACGGTGAACTCCGGCGTGGCGGTGAGCAGGTCGCGGCCGGGAGCGACCGGCACGATGTCGAGCACCAGCGTGGTCGGGCCGTTGACGTCGGCGGGATCGGCCCCGGCCAGGTCCTTGCGCTGCCGGTCGAAGGTGAGCAGCCCGGCCATCTCGTGCTCGATGTCGTACAGCTCGGTGTAGACGTAACCGGCCAGCCGGTCGTGGCGGCGCAGCTCCTGGGTCTGCCAGCGCAGCTGCCAGGCGCGCTCCACGCTGGTGAAGCCGGTGCCGTACTCACTGTTGAGGTTGGGCAGGCCGCGCAGCGGCTGCCCCGGCACGGCCAGCGCCTTGCGCACGACATAGTCGGGGCCGAGCTTGACGGGGAAGTCGTCCTGCTCGCCGCTCATCAGGCGGGCGACGGTCCTGCCCCAGTTCGCGGCGCTCTCGTCGTAGACGTGCCAGTCGAGCAGGTCGGTGCGTACGTGGGTCCAGCCGGAGTTGTCCACGACGGGACGCGTCGGGTCGAGCTCCTTGGCCAGGTCGTAGGCTCGCTCCACGGCGGCCCGCTTGGCCGGGTCGCCGGGGACGTCCCAGTCCAGGCCCCACTCCTCGTTGTAGAGGCCCCAGATGACGATCGACGGCGCGTTGCCGTCACGCTCGATCATCGGGGCGATCTGCGCGTGGAAGGCCTCGGTCGACTCGGGCGAGAAGCGTCCCGTCGAGGGCGGCTCCGCCCACACCAGCATGCCCATGGTGTCGGCGTGGTGCACGAAGCGGGGATCCTCCAGCTTCAGGTGCTTGCGGACCAGGTTGTAACCGAGGTCGCGCGCCAGCTCCAGGTCGCGCCGCAGCGCGGCGTCGTCGGGAGCGGTGATGCCCGTGCCCGGCCAGTAGCCCTGGTCGAGCACGCCGCGCACGAACAGGCGCCGGCCGTTGAGGTAGAGGTCCTCGCCGTCGACCTCGATCGAGCGCAGGCCGGTGTAGCCGGTCACGCGGTCCTGGCCGAGGGTGGCCTCGACGTGGTAGAGGTGCGGGTCCTGCGGCGACCACAGGCGAGGATGCTCGATCGGCAGGTCGAGCTCGGCCGCTCCCCCGGAATCCAGCTCGGCCTCGTGCGTCGTGCCCAGCAGGCGCAGGCGAACCGTCCCCGGCCCGCTCGCCTCGACGCGCACCGCGATGCCGTCGAGTCCCGCCAGCGGGCGCAGCCGCAATCGGGTGATGTGGACCTCCGGCCTGGCCTCCAGCCACACGCTCTGCCAGATGCCCGACGACGGGGTGAAACAGACGCCGTCGTAGTCGGTGCGCGGCAGGCTGCGCTGCTTGCCGTGCGGGAGGTCACGCTTGTCGAGCGGCGCGTCGACCCGCACCACGATCTCCTGATCGCCCTCGCCGAGCGCGTCGGTGACATCGACCTCGAACGGCACGTAGCCGCCCTCGTGGTGGGTCACCTCGGTTCCGTTGACCCATACCGTCGCCGCGTGGTGCACCGCGCCGAAGTGCAGCACGATCCGCTGTCCCGCCCACGCCTCCGGCACGGCCACGCGCCGCCGGTACCAGCCGGTGCTCAGCCAGTGCGCGCCGATGCCGGAGGCCGGGGTCTCCCAGGCGAAGGGGACGGTGATCCGCTGGTCCCACTCGGGCCCGAACTCCCAGGTGCCGTCGAGGCTGAGCCAGGAGTGCGAGCGGTCGAAGTGCGGGCGGGGGTACTGAGAACGCATGTCAGCCTTTCACGCTTCCGGCGAGGATGCCGTTGATGAAGTGGCGCTGCAGCAGAATGAAGATGATCAGCAGGGGCAGCAGCGCGATGCTCCCCGCCGCCAGCAACTCGCCCCAGACGGTGGCGAAGTCGGCGCCGATCCTGTTGGCGGTGATGTCCTGGGCGAGCGTCGCCAGCACCACCTGCAGCGTCTGGTGCGCCTCGTCGTTGACCGCCACCACCGGCCAGACGAAGTCGTTGTAGATGTTCATGGTGGTCAGCACCGCCAGCGCGGCCAGTCCCGGCCGGATCACCGGCACGACCACGCGGGCGAAGATGGCGAACTCGCTCGCCCCGTCGACCCTTCCGGCGTCGAGCAGCTCGTCGGGGATGGCGGCGATGGTCTGCCGCATCCAGAAGATGCTGAACGCGTCGACGCTGCCCGGCAGGATCAGCGCCTGGTAGGTGTTGACCCAGTTCAGCGCGCTCATCTCCAGCAGCAGCGGGATGATCAGCACGAGCGTCGGCAGCATGAGCGTCAGCAGGACCAGGCCGAACAGCAGGTCCTTGCCGGGAAAGCGGTACTTGGCGAAGGCGTATCCGGCCAGCGGGCAGAAGAACATCGTCATCGCGCCCTTGACCAGCAGGACCAGGGCGGTGTTGGCGAAGCCGGTGCCGATCGGTACGTCGGCGAACATCGCCCGGTAGTTGTCGAGCGTTGGCCCTGACAACGACAGCGGGTCGCTGATGATGTCGGCGGCGGGCTTGAAGGAGGAGCTCAGCGCCCACCAGATCGGATAGAGGAACACCGCGGCGAGCAGGATCAGCACGACGTACTGCCAGAAGCGGGGGCGGCTACTCATCCTTGGCTCGCAGCAGCCGGACGGAGACCACGGAGAGCACGAACACCAGCAGCACGAGCAGGAACGAGTTCGCCGCGCCCGTGCCCAGGTCCGAGGCCAGGATGTGGTCGTAGAGGTAGAGGCCGGCCGTGGTGGTCGAGCCGTACGGCCCGCCCTCGGTGACGACGAACGGCTCGGCGAACATCTGGAAGACCGCCAGGGTCTGGATGACGACGAGGAAGGCGATGCTCCGCCGTACGAGGGGCATGGTGATCGACCAGAACTGGCGCGAGCGTGAGGCGCCGTCGAGCGCCGCGGCCTCGTAGACCTGGGCGGGTACGGCCTGCAGGCCCGCGAGCAGGATGATGATCGCGAACCCGGTGGTCTTCCACAGGAACAGCAGCGCCAGCGTCGGCTTGGACCACGTGGTCGAGGTCAGCCAGCCGATGTCGGCGTTGAGCACGTAGTTGACCAGGCCGTAGTCCTGATCGAAGATCACGATCCAGACCTGGGCCATCGCCACCAGCGGGGTGACGAACGGGGCGATGAACGCGACGCGGAAGAAGCTCTTCAGCTTCAGCCGCGCGTTGGCCAGCAGCACCGCCGCCGCCAGGCCCGCCACGATCTGGACCGGGACCACCAGCAGCCACATGACGGCGCTGTTGGCCAGTGACTCCCAGAACTCCGGATTCGTCAGCAGGAACAGATAGTTGTCCAGGCCCACCCACCGGGCCTGCCCCGCGCCGTGCCAGCGGGTGAAGCTCAGCTGGAAGGCGTAGGCGAGCGGGTAGGCGCCGAAGGCCGCGAAGACGATCAGGAACGGGGCGATGAAGAGATACGGTGCTTTTCGCATCAGGACCGGTCGATGAGGTTGCGCTGGATCTTCTTGCTCGACTCGGCGATGACGTCGTCGGGCGACAGCTTGCCCTCGATGAGCAGCTGCAGGTTGTTGCCGAGGTAGTCGACCGACTTGGCCCACCAGGCGGGGATCGGCGCCGCGGGCGGGATGTTCCTGGCGGCCTCCGTGGCGACCTTCCACAGGCCCATGTCGTCCTTGAACAGCGGCTTCTCGGGGTCGAGCGCGGGCAGATAGCTCGGGATCGAGGTGCTCAGGCCGCCGGGGTAGACGCTGTTGGGGCCGTACACCGCGGCGATGCCCGGCTCCTTGAAGCACAGGAACTCGTAGAGCAGCCAGGCCAGCTGCGGGTTCTTGGCCTTGGCCGGGATGATGAAGCTGGAGCCGCCCATGACGCCGCTGCGCGCTCCGCCCGGGGTCCAGGCGGGCAGCGGCATCGGGCGCCACTTGCCCTTGGTCTGCTTGAGCAGTTGCTGGGGGGCGAACGACCACCAGATCGCCCACGGGATGAACGCCTGCTGGCCGTTCTCGATGCTCGCGAGGTCGGCGGGTTCGAGGTAGGGCGTGTGCGTGACGAGCTTGTCCTTGGCAGCCTTCTGGATCCAGGTGAAGATGCGGCGGTACTCCTCCGAGTCCAGGCGGAGCCTGCCCTGGGCGTCGGTCATGCTCGTGCCCTGCTGGTTGGCGAGCATCTCCAGCCAGAGCTGGCCGAGGAAGGGATTCTTGTCGAGGTGGATCGGGCGGGCCTTCGGGTCGCGCTCCTTCAGCTTCTGCGAGGCGACGAGCAGATCGTCGTAGGTGGTGAGACTCGCCGGATCGATGGACGCCTCAGCGAGCAGGTCCTCGCGGTACCAGAGCAGGCCGGGGTCCAGGTCCCAGGGCACGCCGTAGATCCGGCCCTCGACGGTGTTGACCGAGAGCTTGTAGGGCGCGGTCTGCTCCCGGTAGGGGGCGATCAGGTCGGTGAGGTCGTAGAGGTGTTCTGCCTGGCTGCCGATGTTCGCGTCGTCCCAGAAGCTGCCGTCGGGGACGTCGGTGCCGGTGATGAGGGTGTTGGCGAGCTTGGCGCCGATGTCGACGGACAGGTGGTTGACCTTGACGTCCGGGTAGGCGGCTCGGAACTTGCCGATCGCGGCGTCGAAGACCTTGAACAGGTCGCCGGAGCGGTTCCAGATCGTGATCTCGCCCTTGGGGCTGCTGCTCGTGACGGAGGGGGCGGCCAAGCGGCTCGGCGTGGGCGCCGCCGTACCGCCCGGAGCGCAGGCGGCCAGCGAGAGGGCTCCCAGGAGGAGGCTCCGCCGGGAGATGGAGGATGTGGACATCGGGGCTCCTGGCCTTGTGCGGGCTCTGCAACGTTGCAGACATCATGCATAATGCTCTGCAACGATGCAAGAGATCAGTTAGGATCCGTTTCATGGCCACCCTGCGCGACGTCGCCCAGCGCGCGAACGTCTCCATCCGCACCGTGTCCAACGTGGTCAACGGCTACGCACCGGTCTCCGACCAGCTCAGGGTGCGCGTCGAGGCCGCCATCGAGGAGCTCGACTACCGGCCCAACCTGATCGCCCGCAACCTCAAACAGGGGCGCACCGGGATGATCGCCCTCGTGGTGCCCGAGCTCGACGTGCCCTACTTCGCCGAACTCGCCCGCGCGGTCATCACCGCCGCCCGCCAGCACGGCTACGTCGTCATGGTCGACCAGACCGACGGCGACCCCGCCCGCGAACGCGAGCTGCTCGGCCGCGACTCCCGCGCCACCATGTTCGACGGCCTGCTGCTCTCGCCCCTGGCCATCTCCGCCGACGAGCTGCGCCGGCGCGGCAACCGGGTGCCGATCGTGCTGCTCGGCGAGCACATCTTCGACGGCAGCGTGCCCCACGTGGCCATCGACAACATCGCCGCCGCCCGGCTGGCCACCGAGCACCTGCTGGGCCTCGGCCGGCGCCGCGTCGCCGCCATCGGCGACCAGCCGTACACCTCGGGCGAGACCGCGCAGCTGCGCACCCAGGGCTACCGCCAGGCCCTCGAACGCCACGGCATCGAGGCCGACCCCGCCCTCGTGGTGCCCACCGTACGGTTCCACCGGCGGCTCGGCGCGCAGGCCATGGAGCAGCTGCTCGCCCTGCCCTCACCGCCCGACGCGGTGTTCTGCTACAACGACCTGCTCGCGCTCGGGGCGATGCGCGCGCTGACCCGCGCCGGACTGCGGATCCCCCACGACGTGGCGGTCGTGGGGCTCGACGACATCGAGGAGGGCGCCTACTCCACGCCGTCGCTCACCACGGTGGCGCCCGACAAGGCGGAGATCGCCCGGGTCGCGGTGGGCATGCTCGTCGACGCCATCAACGGCGGCGCCACCCCACCGGCCGAGATCCGCACGTCACACCGCCTGGTGATCCGCGAGAGCACCGCGGGTTTCTAGGCCTTCCAGCGGGGGTCGCGGCCCAGGTAACGAAGCAGGGCCGCCACGTCGTCGTCGCCCTCGATCTCGGGCAGCGCCTCGGCGTAGGCGCCCCAGGCACGCACCGGGTCGACGATCACCCGGGCCGTGGGCATCAACGCCCGCGCCAGCTCCGGGGTGAGCGGCGAGTCCTGGCCGGTGGCCATCGCGATGTCCCACGCGTGCACGGCGGCGTCGAGCGCGCAGGCGCCCACGGCGAGGTCGGCCGGGAACAAGTGCGGAGGAATCGGCGTCGGCACCGCCTCGGCGTCGCGGGCGACCGTGCCGAAAGCGGCGGCGGAGGCCCGCATCGCCCGCTCGGCGAGCTCGGCGGGGTCCCCCGCCAGCGTCCCCGAGGGCGCGAACGGGTCCTCGTCGGGGCCGGGGCCGCCCGTGATCGCGGCGGCGAAGCCGATCTGGTCGCCGGCAGCGTGCTGCAGCACCTGGGCGGCCGTCCAGCGCTCGCACGGGGTCGCCCTGTTCCAGTCGTCCTGCCCGGACACGCCCGCGACAGCCGTACGCAGCGCGGTGTGGGCGCCGTCGAGGATTTCCCAGCTCATGATGGTTCCTTCCGTCATGCCTCTACTATAGCAGAACGGAACGATCCATTCCACTAGTCGACGCGGAACCGCCAGCGATCCACCACGATCCCCTGGAAGGCCTCCGCGATCCGCAACGCATCGCCCTCCTCCTTCGTCTCGATCCGCACCGGTTCATCGGAGTACGGCTCCAGCGTGCGGCCCATCGGCGACGGATCCCCGACCGGGATCAGCGCCGCCTCCTCCCCGAACGCGACAACCCCGTACTCCTTCTCCTCCGACTCGCCCAGCAGCTCCTCCAACTGCTCAAGCGGCGGCCGCGACTGCAGCAGCACCAGCCACTTGCCCGGCTCGTCCTGCGGATCCGTCACCTCGCCACGGCACACCACCAGCCCGTCGAGCCGGCTGGCGATCCCCTCGGCCAGATAGCGGTCGAAATAGTCGAACGGCAGCGGACCCTCGGCCTTCACCTGGATCGCCCACACCGTCTCGAACTCGCCGCCCACCAGCTCCGGCTCCACCTCGACCGGCGCGTGAATGCGGCAGTCGGCGGCCAGGATGTCCTCACCGTCCTTGCGGGCATCCGGGTCGGCCAGCTTCACGATCTCCAGGAGATCCTCCGGCTTGCGCGGCAAAGCCGCCGTCGGGCCGGTCCTCAACCTGCGCTTTGCCAACCAGCCCATGCCGCTCTCCTCACGACCTGAACGAACTGGTCATCGTCGCGTAGACGATGATGTTGTCGGTGTAGTGACCCGTGTTCCTGTTGTACGTGCCGCCACAGGTGATCAGATGTAGCTGAGCGTTCGTCTGGTCACCGTAAACCCGCTGCGTCGGGAAGACCTTCTTGCCGACCTGCTCGACGCCGCCCACGGTGAACACCGCCGTGGTGCCGTCACGACGCTTCACCTCGATCACGTCGCCGTACTTGATCTCACCCACCCGGCTGAACACGGCGCTGCCCGTCCGCGTGTCCTTGTGCCCGAGCATCACCGCCGGACCGTTCTCCCCCGCCGTCGGCCCATGCCTGTACCAGCCGACCAGGTTCTTGTTGGAGATCGGCGGGGTCTCGATGAACCCCTCCCTGTCCATCCCCACGTCCTCGACCGGCGCGTCGATACCCAGCCGCTTGATCACCAGCCTCGTCGGCGTGCTCGGCTGCATCGGCGCCGCCGGCGTGATCGACGGCAACGGCGGCGGCTGATCCGGCGGAGCCGACCACAGGATCTGCTTCGGCTCCTGCTTCTTCGCCTCCGGCTGCGCGGCCAGGCTCAACGACTCACGGCCGTCGGCCAGGCCGTACTCCTCCGGGTTCATCACCATGACGATCAGCCCGACCAGGACCGTCACCACACCCAGGACCGCCGCCAGGATCAGCGTGGATCTGAGAACCCGTCCTCCTCCGTCCACCGTCACCCTCTGAGGGTACGGCGGCGGCGCATCATGAGGCCGCCCACTCCCGCGGCGGCGATCATCACCGAACCGGTGAGCACGAACATACGGCCATCAGGGCCCAGCTCACCGCCACCACCGGTCTCGGCACCGGCCTTGGGCGTCTTGGTGACACCGCCACCACCGCCTACGGGGGTCTTGGTGACGACCACGGTGCGGGTGGTGGTGGGGTTGGGGGTGTTGCTGGCCGTCGCCGAGGCCGAAGGGCTGGCACTGCCCGAGGAAATCGTCGAGGTGTAGCTCTTCAGCTCGGTCGCGTTGGTCACCGTGCAGGTGATCGCACCGGTGGTCGCGGTGGCCGAGGTGCCGATGACGATCTTGCCGGGCTTGATCGTCGCAGTACCGGTGGTGGTCGGCTTGAACTTGATGGGCACGCTCTGCAACGTCACCTTGCGTGTCGAAGCATCGACCGCGACCGCCGTGGTGCTCTCACCAGTGGCCGTGGTGGGGCTGATGCCGGCGATGTCGAGGAAGACGAACATCTTCGCCGTGGTGGGGAGCGTGGTGGGGGCGATCAGCTCGGACGTGCCATCGTAGGTCTGAGCCCAGGTGATGGCGAGGTCCTCGTTGGTCTTGCCCGTCGCGGGGACGGTCAGGGTGACCTTGATGTCGACGGGCTGAGCCGTACTGCCGCCGTCGAGGCCGGGGAGACAGTCGTATTCGACGATGTCAGTGTTGGTGCCGCCGCCCGATCCGCTGGGGACGGTGAGTTTGAGGATGCCGGGCTTGATGACGACCTCGGTCCCGGTCGCCGTGATGGAGTTGGTGATCGTGGCCGTCGGCACTGCCGTCGAACCGACCGTGAGAGCACCTCCCGCCTTGTTGCCCGAGATCGTGAGGGGCGTGCCGCCCGTCACGGTCATCGCTGCGTCGACCTGCATGGTCCCAGCCGTCGTGGGAGCCGTTTTCAAGGTGAGCGCCGGGATCTCGGCCGATACCGTGAATTGTCCGCCGGTCGGAACGGTGGTCGGCGTCACGCTGAATTTGACGCTCACTGTCGTGGTCGAGAGCAGCTCGGTCCCGCAGGTATAGGCGACGGTCTTCGGAGACTCTGCCGTCCCTCCGATGGGGACCCTGATCTCCGGCGCAGGAGTGGGCAGATTACAGGTCGTCGTCGTATCCGCGTGAGCGGCCTGAGCCGTTCCCACCACAGCGAAGAACGAGGTCGCCAGCACCACACTCGCACCCAAGGCGGAACTCTTCTTGACGAGGCGATCAAGCCACGCCTTGGACGTCAGCACTGTCTCTCTCCGTTCATCACGGGCCAGGTTCAACAGGCGACCCAGGATTCCAGTCGTGGGTCACAGTTAGGTAGAGATCCTACGAACTGTCCCTGAAAATCGCCTAGAAACTCCCAAAAAAGACCGACCTTAACCCTTCTTCGCCGTCAGCGTCGCGTACACGATGACGTTGTCCGTGTAGCTGTGGTCCGTCTTGTTGTACACACCGCCACACGTGATGAGCCGCAGCTGGGAGTCCGAAGTGTTGTCGTACACCCGCTTGGTCGGGAACGACGACTTGCCCACCTGCTCGATCCCGCTGACCGTGTATCGGACGACCTTGCCGTCCGATCGGTACACGTAGATCTGGTCACCCTTGGCCAGCTCGTGGAGCCGGTTGAAGACGGCGGCGCCCTTGCGGGTGTTGACGTGGCCGTTGATGATCGCGGGGCCGACCTCGCCGGGCACCGGGGAGAAGCGGTACCAGGCGGTCAGGTTGGGCTTGGTCAGTGACGGGGTGCCGAGCTGGCCCTTGTCGTCGACGCTGACGGAGCCGATCGGGGCGTTGACCTTGATCTTGGGGATGCGGATGCGGGTCGGCCTGGCCTTGCCCTTGCTGGAGGCGAAAGGCTTGACGACCTTGGCGGCCGGGTCGGCGGCGGGAGGCGGCGGCGCCTCGTAGCGGGCCGGGGTCAGCGGCACGGGCATGCCGTCGGGTCCGAGCCCGCCACCCCCCACGGCGGCGGGCAGTTCGTAGGCGGCGGCGTTCTGCATGGCGACCGGCTGGGCCGCCGGGCGGGAGCCGTCGTCGATGGACGGCGCGAGAGTCAGGAGCCCGGCCATGATGGCGCCGACGCCGGTGAGCGAGCCCGCCACCAGCAGTGCCGGGAGTGCCTTCTTGTTCATGCCGAGACCTCCTTCGCCTGCGCAGCCCTGCGCCGGCGCAACATCAGTCCGCCTGCCGTACTGGAGAACAGGAGCATGGCCCCGCCTCCCAGCAAGAGGTACGGCTCTAGCGGGGTTTCTGGAGCTTCACCGGAGGCCACGCCACCCGTGGGGACCTTGCGGACCTGGGCCTTGACGTACTTGGTGGCGGTCGGCCCGGCGGTCGGGGTGGGGGTGCCCGTCGAGGTCGACTCGCGTCCGCCGTGGTTGACGATGACGTGCTCGGGCGCCTGGATGTTCGGGTTGCGCCCGCCGGTGGTGGGCGGCGTCGTCGTGGCCGTCGAGGTGGGGGTCGAGGTCGCCGTGCTGGTCGGCGTGCTCGTGGGCGTCCCCGTGCCGGTGGGGGTGCTGGTCGGGCTCGGGGATGCGCCGGTCACCGTGATGTCGATCGAGTTGACCGTCCCGATCGGGGTGCAGGTCGCCTCGTCGTGCTGCGGCGGGTTGAGGACCTTGCCGGTCTTGACGCGGAAGGCGTCCAGGAAGGCCGTGCCGTCCTGGGTGTTGATGACCTCGATGGTGTGCTCGCCGTATTCCAGCTCGGGCGAGGTCCAGAGGTCCTGCTTGGCGGTCGTGCCGGTCATCGGCTCGCCCGACTCGTCCTTGCCCGGCTCGACCAGGGGATCGGTCACAGGCTGGCCGTCGAGCAGAACCTTGATCGGGCTGAGGCCGGGTGCGCGGCGGCCGACGTAGGTGACCTGGGTGCCGACGAAGGTGAGCTTGGCTGAGGCATCCTTGGTGGCGGTCTCCTGGACGTCGTTGAGGTGATCCTCGATGCCCCGCTGCGGACCCTTGTGCCACCAGGTGCCGGTGTACTTGACCGGGGGCGCCTCGTTGTTGTTGACCATCACCTCGCCCTCGGCGGGGGTGAAGCGGACAGCCAGCCCGGTGGGAGTGATGCGGATGGTCCCGGTCTTCTCGATGGACCCCGCGTCGGACAGGCCGGCGGGCGCCTTGAGGAAGTCGCCGGGCTTGAGTGCGTCCTGGGCCGTGGTGCTCGCCGGTCGCAGCTCGCCGTTCCAGGCGCCGGTCAGGTTGACCGTGCCCTGGAGATTCAGCTGCGAGCCCGCGGCGAAGTAGCCGGGCGAGCCGAAACGCCGCTGCCCGAGATAGGTCAACGCCCAGTCGATGCGCAGTTTGGGCCCCGGTTCGACCTTGGGGGTGACGGCGGCTTCGACGTCGACGCCGAGGGCGCCGGCCACGCCGCCGACACAGTGGTACTTCACGATCAACGAGGTGTCAGCCACAGCCGGCCCGGAGACGGCGATCACGGCGACCGCCGAAGACAGCCCGACGGCCGAGGCGAGCAACGCCAAACGCATCCGACTCACGGGTCACTCCATTCACACACTAAACCAAAGGTAGATCTTAGAGGTGAAACGTTGACCAAGCGGAGCCAGCACGTGCACTTGTGATGAACCCGTGTCGCAAGGGGTATACCAGCAGGTAGTAGAACGTTATTCTGCCCCCAAAAACACCCGCAGGAGCGCACATGCAGCGAGACCTCTTCGAAGAAGAGCACCTGCTCTTCCAGGAGACCCTCCGAGAGTTCATGGCCCGGGAGGTCGCCCCTCACCACGACCAGTGGGAGAAGGACGGCATCGTCCCCCGCGAGGTCTGGAAGAAGGCCGGAGAGATCGGCATGTTCGGCTTCGGCGTCGGCGAGGAGTACGGCGGGTCGGGGATCACCGACTTCCGCTACAACTCGGTGATCACCGAGGAGATCATCAGGGCCGGCGCCTCCGGCCTGGGCTGGGGCCTGCACAACGACGTCGTCGCCCCCTACCTGACGGAGCTGACGAACGAGGAGCAGAAGCAGCGCTGGCTGCCGGGCTTCGTGAGCGGTGAGCTGATCAGCGCCATCGCGATGACGGAGCCGGGCGCGGGCAGCGACCTGCAGGGGGTGCGCACGACGGCGATTCGCGAAGGCGACCACTACGTGCTCAACGGGCAGAAGACGTTCATCACCAACGGCATCAACTCGGATCTGGTCGTGGTGGTGGCCAAGACCGATCCGTCGGCGGGTGCGCGGGGGACGACGTTGCTGGTCGTCGAGCGGGGCATGGAGGGCTTCGAGCGCGGCAGGAACCTGGAGAAGGTGGGCCTGAAGGCGCAGGACACCGCGGAGCTGTTCTTCGACAACGTGCGCGTGCCGGTGGAGAACCGGCTGGGCGAGAACGAGGGCGAGGGCTTCTTCCAGCTGATGAACAACCTGCCGCAGGAGCGGTTGTCCATCGCGGTGGTGGCGGTGGCGGCGGCGGAGGCCGTGCTGGAGATGACGCTGGAGTACTGCAGGAACAGGCAGGCGTTCGGGCGGAACATCGGGAAGTTCCAGAACACGAGGTTCGTGCTCGCCGAGCTCGCCACCGAGGTCGAGATCGCGCGCCACTACGTCGACAAGTGCATCCTGGCCCTCAACGCCAGGCAGCTGTCCGTGGTCGACGCCGCCAAGGCCAAGTGGTGGACGACCGAGCTGCAGGTCAAGGTGATCGACCGCTGCCTGCAACTACACGGCGGCTACGGCTACATGATGGAGTACCCGGTCGCCAAGGCCTGGCTCGACAGCAGGGTCCAGACCATCTACGGCGGGACCACCGAGATCATGAAGGAAATCATCGGCCGGTCACTCGACATCTAACCCATACTGGGAAATATGGCTGGTGACCTGATCCTCCTGGTCTTCCTGGCGTTGTTGTTCGCCGTCGGACTCAACTGGGTCCGCAAGAAGTTACGTCTCGGCCCCGCCGGCTACGCGGGCGCGATGATCGTGTTCATCATCGCCATGCTGCTCATCTGGGGCCAGACGCTTCGAGGATGACCGACGCCACCAGCGCCGGATCGTCGCTCATCGGCACGTGCCCGCAGCCGCGCAGCAGCTTGACGCGCTGCCCCGACCACCTGGCCGCGCGCACGGCCTGGCGGCGCAGCAGCAGCCTGTCGTGCTCGCCCCACGCGATGGTGATGGGCGACTTGGGCGGCGCGGGCGGCATGAGCCCGCTGAACGACTCCAGCGTCTCGTCGAAGCCCTCGCATCCGGCCAGCGCCATCGTCGCGTCGACCAGCGCCGAAGGAGCCAGGCGGGACGGGCGGGCGACGATCAGCCCGGCCGACAGTGCCCGGCCGACCGGATTCTCGGCGATCGGCCCGGGATCCATCGCCCGCGCCGAGGCCCGCATCATGCGCAGGACTCCCTGGCACCACAGCAGCTCGCCGCGCGACCAGAAACCCGCGGGAGAGATCGCGGTCGCCGTACGGACCACCCCGCGCGAGGCCAGCTCGAGCGCGATGTAGCCGCCCAGCGAGTTGCCCGCCACGTGCGGCTCGCGGATGCCGAGCAGCGCGCAGAAGGACTCGACCGCGTCGGCCAGGGACTCGGCGGTGTACGGCACGCCGGCGGGCAGCCCTGGCGAGGCGCCGAAGCCGGGCAGGTCGACGGCGATCACGTCATGGGAGGCCGCCAGGCGGTCCATGACCGGCGCCCACCCCTTCAGGTGGTGCCCGATGCCGTGCACGAGGATCAGAGGCTCGCCGGAACCCCGGCGCTCAAAGGCCAGCTCCATGCCGACCACCTAATCACTCAAGGCGGATACGCCCAAGTACCCGCCAGGGACAGGAAACCTAACGGCCGCGCGTGGGGATCTCGAACCAGACGGCCTTGCCCTCCTTGGTCGGGCGTGAGCCCCACCGCTTGGCGAGCTGGTCGACCAGGTAGAGGCCACGGCCGCCCTCGTCGTTCTCTCCGGCGCTGCGGATGCGCGGCAGGCGCAGGTCCTGGTCGAAGACCTCGATCCAGACCGACTCCTCGCCCCGCCTGATGCGCAGGGTGAACTCCTTGTCGCCAAGCACTTCGTCCTCGAAGCCCGGAACGTCCCAGGACTCCTCGAACGGCAGCGGCGGGCCCTCCATGACGAGCTCGCGGCTGCGCGGGATGCTGGAGCTGGCGGCGTGAAGCACGACGTTGGTGACCACCTCGGAGACCAGAAGGCAGGCGAGCTCGGCCCGCTCCTCGGGCACCTGCCAGCCGGTGAAGGCCTCGGCGGCCATGCGGCGCGCCTCACCCACCATGATCGGCTGGGCGGGGAAGGTGCGCTCCTCGACGTCGAGGTTGTCGTAGCTGGAGCGGATCACCAGGATCGCCATGTCGTCGTCGATCTCGCCGGGCACCGCCTGCGTGGCGGCCTCGGCGATCTGCTCGACCGGAGCATCGGTGATCTTGGAGAGCTCCTCGCACAGGACGCCCAGCGTCTCCTCGTCGCTCGGCATGTGGCCGCCGGACTCGCGGCCGGGACGCCGGTCGACCAGGCCGTCGGTGTAGAGCAGCAGGGTCGCGCCGCGCGGGAGGGTGAGGGTCTCCTCCTTGTAGACGAGGTCGGCGTGGACGCCCTTGGCACGCACGCCAAGGGGCTGGCCGACCTCCTGGATGTCGAGCTCGGCGCAGGTGCCGTCGCGCAGCAGCAGGGGCGGCGCGTGGCCGGCGTTGGCGTAGGACAGCTGGCGCGACCAGGCGTCGTAGACCAGGTACTGGCAGGTCACGATCGGCGGCACGCTGATCTCGTGGCCGTTCTCGTCGAATTCGGGGGTGGAGATCACCCGCGTCCACTCGTCGAGCTTGGCCAGGATGTCGGCGGGCGGCTTGTCGTCCTGGGCGAAGGCGCGCAGGGCGGCGCGCAGCTGGCCCATGATGGCCGCCGCCTTGGCGCCGCGTCCTTCGACGTCGCCGATGACGATGCCGACCCGGCCGGCCGACAGCGGGATCACGTCGTACCAGTCGCCGCCGACCTGGGTCTGGATGCCCTGGCCGTGGGAGGCGAGCGGGGCGGCCGGGTAGTAGCGCACCGCGATGTCGAGCCCGTCGAGGGTGGGCAGCGCGCGGGGCAGGAGGTTCTTCTGGAAGGACTCGGCGGTGTGCCGCTCCTCCTCGAACAGCAGCGCGTTGTCGATCGCCAGGGCCACGCGGGTGGCGATGGCGCCCACGAAGTCGCGGTCGAAGGCGTCGTAGTGGGGGCTGCGCCGGTCGGTCAGGTTGGACAGGCCCAGGTACATCAGGCCGAGGGTCTCGCCGCGCACCGACAGCGGGGCGACGATGGCCGAGGTCATGCCGACCTCGCTGCAGGCCTTGGCGCTGCCCTCGCCGGGGCTGGGGAAGGAGCTGGAGGCGAAGTCTTCGACCAGGATGGTCTCCTGGCGGCGGATCGCGGTGTCGGCGTAGTGGCCGACCGGGTAGTGGATCTCGGCGCCGACCGGCTTCCACGTGCCGGGCGGAGGAGTCCAGCCCTGGACGTGCTGGGAGACCCGGCGCATCAGCCGGTCGCCCTCCATCAGCTCGATGAAGCAGTGGTCGGCGAACTGCGGCACCAGCATCTCGGCCACCCGCTTGAGCGTCTCCTCGACGTTCAGCGAGCCTGCCAGCTTCTCCCCGATACGTTCCAGAAGCCCGAAACGATCCTTCTCGCGCTCGTTGCTGCGCAGCGCCTCGCGGGCGGTGATGACGATGCCGGTGACCGAGCCCGAGGAGTGTCGCAGGGGCACCGCCTGGGCCCGGACGTAGATCATCGTGCCGTCGCCGCGCTTGACGTCGAACGTGCCCTCCCAGACCCCGCCCTTGAGCACGTGCTTGGCCAGTTCGATGGCGAGAGGATGGTCCTTCTCCATGATGCCCAGCGAGAGCACGGACGACGGACCCGACGGCGGCCGGCCGACCCTGCCGAACAGCCGTTCGGCGAAGGGGTTCCAATACAGCAGGTTGCTGAAGCGGTCGGTGACGACCACCGCCATCTCGGCATGATCGAGAACAGAAGCCGCGGAGAGATGGTCGACCGCGTCCTGGGACAGATCACCCCAACGTTTCATCCGGAGACCACTCCTCGGGGAGGAATGTGCGAAAAGCGAACCACTGGCGCTCCTGCAACAGTCGTGTCCGGGGAGTGGAGGGCCTCCCATAGGGGATTCAACCAGCCCGGACGCCCACGGTCACCGGGTCGTGACAAAGACGTGCACGGCAACCTCGCGCGGCAGCTCCGCGAGAATGTTGTCCGAATCGTCGTCACCTGTCACCCGCACACCGTCGTCGCTCGCCGCGAGCGTGACCTCGCGTCCGGGTTGTATCCCAACTTGCTTGAGTTTAAGCATCACAGCGGGATCGCTTTGCACTTGTTCGCTAATTCGACGGACCACGACGGGTATATCTCTGGGTCCCGCGAGGTCGGTCATCGGCAGAAGACCGGCGTCGGAGTCGATGACGTCCTGCGCCCCGAGCTCGCCCAGGCCCGGGATCGGGTTGCCGTGGGGGCAGGTCGTGGGGTTGTCGAGCAGCTTGACCAGCCGGGTCTCGACGGACTCGGACATGACGTGTTCCCAGCGGCAGGCCTCGATGTGGACCTCTTCCCACGGCAGGCCGATGACCTGTGTGAGCAGGCACTCGGCCAGGCGGTGCTTGCGCATGACCCGAACGGCCAGGGTGCGGCCCAGATCGGTCATGGAAAGGTGCCGGTCACCCTCGACGCGGACCAGTCCGTCACGCTCCATGCGCGCGACTGTCTGGCTCACGGTGGGGCCGCTCTGCTGGAGCCGTTCGGCAATGCGGGCACGGAGGGGAACGATCCCCTCCTCCTCGAGCTCGTAGATCGTCCGGAGGTACATCTCCGTCGTGTCGATCAGGCCGTGTGCGGTCAAGGCTCCTCCTCCCTGAATGCTACGTCCGACGTCGGGCAGTGGTGTCACCCACGGAAAACCCTATTGGGAGAACGACCGACGATGGCAACGGAACCCAACACCGGAGCGGCACGGTTCCTTCCCGATGACCGCGACCTCGGCTCGCTGCGTACGGCGGCCGCCGACTGCAGGGGCTGCGACCTCTACCGCGAGGCGATCCAGACGGTCTTCGGCGAGGGACCGTCCAAGGCCAGGTTCATGCTGGTCGGCGAGCAGCCGGGCGACCAGGAGGATCGCCGGGGCGAGCCGTTCGTGGGCCCGGCGGGCCGCGTGCTCGACCGGGCGCTGGAGGAGGCGGGCATCGACCGCGACCAGGTCTACGTGACGAACGCGGTGAAGCACTTCTCCTTCACCTTGAAGGGCAAGAGGCGCATCCATCAGAAGCCCACCAATGCCGAGATCGACGCCTGCCGCCCGTGGGTGGAGGCGGAGCTGGCGGTGATCAGGCCCGAGGTGGTCGTGGTCATGGGTGCCACCGCCGCCCGCTCGTTGCTGGGCAAGGACTTCCGGGTGACCAAGCAGCGCGGGCAGGCCGTACCCCTCGGCGAGGCGGTCGCGGTGGCCACCATCCACCCGTCGGCGGTGCTCAGGGCGCCCGACCGCGACGAGGCCTACGCGGGACTGCTGGAAGATCTCAGAGTTGCGGCCGGTATTTCCGGAACGAAGGCACGGTCAGCCCGATCGCGATGACCGCCGCCACGCAGGCCAGCCCGCCGCCCACCCAGGCGCCGGTCAGCCCGAACGCGGCCGCGGAGGCGCCCGCGCGCAGGTCGCCCAGGCGCGGCCCGCCGGCCACGACGACCATGAAGACGCCCTGCATGCGCCCCCGCATCTCGTCGGGCGCGTACGTCTGCAGGATGGTCTGCCGCCAGACCGACGAGATCATGTCCGCGTAACCGCCGATCGCCATGAACAGCACCACCAGCCACAGCTGGTCGACCACCCCGGCGGCGGCGACGGCCAGGCCCCAGATCGCGATGACGACGATCAGCCCGAGCCCCTGGCGCCTGACGTTGCGCGCCCATCCCGACAGCAGCCCGCCGCCCACCACGCCGAAGGCCATCGCCGAGTTGAGCAGGCCCAGCGCCACCTCCGAGCCGCCGAACCTGGTGTCGACCAGCTCGGGGAAGAGGGCACGCGGGTAGGCCAGGATCATCGCGCACAGGTCGACCACGAACGACATCAGCAGGATCTTGCTGGTGAAGATGTAGCGCAGCCCCTCGGCGACCGCCCGCGCGCCGGGACGGGAGACCTCGCCCAGCGGCGGCAGCGACGGCAGCCGGTAGGCGGCGTAGAGCGTGGCGGTGAACAGCACCGCGTCGAAGGCGTAGACGGCCGCGTATCCGCCGGCCGCCCACATCAGCACGCCGGCGACCATGGGCCCGACGAGCGAGGCGGTGCCCATGACCATGCCGTTGAGCGCGTTGGCCGAGGTGACGAGCTCCTTGGGCAGCACGCGCGGGATGATCGCGCCGCGGGTGGGCGAGCTGACCGCGAAGCCCGCCGCGCCCACCGCCACGTTGACCAGCAGCAGCCACACGCTGCCGATGCCGAGCAGGGCCTGGATCAGGATGCCCAGCGTGCTCACCCAGGCGACGGAGGAGCCGATGATCAGCAGCTTGCGCCGGTCCATCGCGTCGGCGATCGCGCCGCCCCACAAACCGAAGACCACCAGTGGCAGCAGGTGGGCCAGGCCCAGCATGCCCACCCAGAGGGACTCGCGGGTGAGCTCCCAGATCTGCTGGCCGACGGCGACCACCGAGGCCTGCAGCCCGATGCCCGCCGTTACCTGCCCGGTCCACAGTCGGCGATAGGCGGGTACGGCCAGCGGGCGGACGTCGAGCAGAAGGGGCATTACCGCAGATTAGGGGGCAAGCCTCTCCAGAACCCAACCAGGGCGGGTCAAGCGGTAACGCAGGCGGTCGTGCATGCGGTCGAGCTGTCCCTGCCAGAACTCCACCTCGGTCGGCACCACGCGGTAGCCGCCCCAGAAGTCGGGAGCCGGCGGGTCCTCCGGCCATCGGGCGGCCAGCTCGTCGTAGCGTTCGTCGAGCTGCTCGCGCGAGTGCACGACGGCCGACTGACGCGAGGCCCAGGCGCCGATGCGCGAGCCGTACGGCCTGGAGGCGAAGTAGTCGGCGGAGTCGGCGTGCGACACACGCACCACGCTGCCCTCGACGCGCACCTGCCGGCGGATCGGATGCCAGGGGAACAGCAGCGACGCGCGCGGGTTCTCGGTCAGGTCGCGGCCCTTGCGCGACTCGTAGTTGGTGTAGAAGACGAAGCCGCGCTCGTCGTAGCCCTTGAGCAGGACCGTGCGGGCGCTCGGCCGCCCGCCCGCCGAGGCGGTGGCGACCACCATGGCGTTGGGCTCGGGCAGCCCCGCGGCCAGCGCCTCCTGGAACCAGAAAGCGAACTGGGAGATGGGATCGGCGGCCATGTCGGATTCGAGCAGGGGCCGGCCCTCGTAGGAGGTGCGTAGGCCGGGCAGCGAGGTGGCGTCCACGACAACGTATTCTGTCGCGCTCCTCCCCTGCTCTCTACCAGCAAGGATGGCTTTTTGGCGTGCCCGGCGTCAGACCACCTCCCGGAAGGGGGTTAAATTAACGGGCCGGTATCTCGACATCAAGGTATTGCCCAGAGTGTGAAAGGGAGGCGGCCGACAATGTCCGACTTCAAACCCGGCCTCGAAGGCGTCGTAGCCTTCGAGACCGAGATCGCGGAACCGGACAAAGAAGGGGGCGCCCTGCGGTATCGGGGCGTCGATATTGAAGAGCTGGTCGGCCGTGTCACCTTCGGCAAGGTGTGGGGTCTGCTCGTCGACAACAGCTTCGAGCCGGGGCTTCCGCCGGCCGAGCCGTTCCCCATTCCTGTCCACTCCGGTGACATCCGCGTAGACGTCCAGAGCGCGCTGGCGATGCTCGCGCCCGCGTACGGCTTCAAGCCGCTGCTCGACATCGACGACTCCGAGGCCCGCGACCAGCTCGCCCGCGCCTCGGTCATGGCGCTGTCGTTCGTCGCGCAGTCCGCGCGCGGCCTGGGCCTGCCGATGGTTCCCGAGAGCCGCGTCGACCAGGCCGAGACCATCGTCGAGCGCTTCATGACGCGCTGGCGGGGCGAGCCCGACCCGGCTCACGTCAAGGCGATCGACGCCTACTGGACCTCCGCCGCCGAGCACGGCATGAACGCCTCGACCTTCACCGCCCGCGTCATCGCCTCCACCGGCGCCGACGTGGCGGCCGCGCTGTCCGGCGCGGTCGGTGCGATGTCCGGTCCGCTGCACGGTGGCGCCCCCGCCCGCGTGCTGCACATGATCGAGGGCGTCGAGCAGCTCGGCGACGCCAAGAAGTACGTTCAGGGCGAGCTCGACAAGGGCCAGCGCCTGATGGGCTTCGGCCACCGCGTCTACCGTGCCGAGGACCCGCGTGCGCGCGTGCTCCGCCGTACCGCCAAGGAGCTGAACGCGCCTCGCTACGAGGTCGCCGCCGCCCTTGAGCAGGCCGCGCTGGAGGAGCTGCACGCCCGCAAGCCCGACCGGGTGCTGGCCACCAACGTGGAGTACTGGGCCGCCGTGGTCCTCGACTTCGCCGAGGTTCCCGCCCACATGTTCACCTCGATGTTCACCTGCGCCCGCACCGCGGGCTGGGCCGCTCACATCCTGGAGCAGAAGCGCACGGGCAGGCTCGTCCGCCCCAGCGCGAACTACGTCGGCCCCGCCTCGCGTCCGCTCAGCGACGTCTCCGGCGGCTGACGCCGAGGTCGCCGAGCCGATCTCACCGTGACGACCCGGGCTGCCCGTTTGCGGGCCCGCCCGGGTCTTTCGCGTTTCCTGGGTCGGTCCGAATCTCACAATCCGGACCCGTGACGAGTCGGTTCTGGCGGATCGGTAGGCTCATGCAGGTGGCTGACATCGTGATTCCCGCTGACATCAAGCCCGCCGACGGCCGGTTCGGCTGCGGGCCCTCGAAGGTTCGACCCGAGCAGCTGGCGGCGCTCGCCTCCTCCGGTGCGACGTACATGGGCACCTCCCACCGCCAGAAGCCGGTCAAGAGTCTGGTCGGCCGCGTGCGCTCCGGTCTCGCCGACCTGTTCTCGCTCCCCGAGGGCTACGAGGTGGTGCTCGGCAACGGCGGCACCACGGCCTTCTGGGACATCGCCGCCTTCGGCCTGGTGCGCCAGAAGTCGCAGCACCTTCACTTCGGCGAGTTCTCCTCGAAGTTCGGCTCGGTCGTCAAGAAGGCGCCGTGGCTGGGCGAGCCCACGATCATCTCCTCGGAGGTCGGCACCCACCCGGCCGCCGTCGCGGAGGAGGGCGTCGACGTCTACGCGCTCACCCACAACGAGACCTCCACCGGTGTGGCCATGCCCATCAGGCGTGTCGGCTCCGACGACTCGCTCGTGCTGGTCGACGCCACTTCCGGCGCCGGAGGCCTCCCGGTCGACATCAGCGAGACCGACGTCTACTACTTCGCGCCGCAGAAGAGCTTCGCCTCCGACGGCGGCCTGTGGATCGCCATCATGTCGCCGCGCGCCCTGGCCCGCGTCGAGGAGATCGCCGGCTCCGGCCGCTACGTGCCCGAGTTCTTCAGCCTGCCGGTGGCGGTCGACAACTCCTCCAAGGACCAGACCTACAACACCCCGGCGGTCGCCACGCTCTTCCTGCTGGCCGACCAGCTCGACTGGATGAACGGCAACGGCGGGCTGAAGTTCACCACCGACCGCACGGCCGACTCCGCCTCGCGCCTGTACGGCTGGGCCGACAAGGTGTCGTACGCCACCCCGTTCGCGGCTCCCGAGTTCCGCTCGCAGGTCGTCGGCACGATCGACTTCGACGACTCGATCGACGCCGCCGCCGTGGCCAAGGTGCTGCGCGCCAACGACATCGTCGACACCGAGCCCTACCGCAAGCTCGGCCGCAACCAGCTGCGCGTGGCGATGTTCCCCTCGATCGACCCGGCCGACGTCGAGGCGCTCACCGCGTGCATCGACTACGTGGTCGAGCGCGTCTGACCCGTCCGCCTCGACAGCTCCTCGAGCAGGGCGACGGCGTCGTCCATCTCGACACTCTGCGCGAACCTGGCCAGCACCGGCACCCTGTCGGTGCTGGCCGAGAGCGCGTCAAGCATCAGCTCGGCCAGGTAACGGTCACGGGTGTGGGCGGGTGAATACCTGAAAGCGTTGCGGTACGGCTTGCGCACCAGCAGGCCCTTCTTGAGCAGCCGCTCCGTCACGGTCTGCACGGTGGTGTAGGCCAGGTCGCGGTCGAGATTCGTCAGGATCTCGCGGACCAGGAGCGGCTTTTCGGCGTCCCAGAGCACATCCATGACCGCGCGCTCTAAGGACCCCAGGTTCGCCACGACCACCTCTTGACCGGTTTAGTTGGCAACATTGTTGCCCAAAACTGCTACGGGAGTAAATCGCGTGACCATCACCGCGGGGCCTCGGCCCAAGGGGCTCGGCTACCTCATGTTCGCCAGCAGGTGGCTCCAGCTGCCGCTGTACCTGGGGCTGATCGTGGCGCAGGGGGTGTACGTCTGGCAGTTCATGGTGGAGTTGTGGCACCTCATCGGCATCACTTTCCTGGGCCATGACGCACCGCCGAACCTGGCCGCGAGCCCCGAGGTCGTGGTGATGCTCATGGTGCTGGCGCTCATCGACGTGGTGATGATCTCCAATCTGCTGATCATGGTCATCGTCGGCGGCTACGAGACGTTCGTCTCCCGCATCAACCTCGACGGTCATCCCGACGAGCCGGAGTGGCTCTCCCACGTCAACGCCAACGTGCTGAAGGTGAAGCTGGCCACCGCCATCATCGGCATCTCGTCGGTGCATCTGCTGCAGACCTTCATCAGGGTCCAGTCCATCGACAACGACAAGATCATGTGGCAGACGATCATCCACCTGGCCTTCGTCGTCTCCGCCCTCGGCCTGGCCTGGATCGACAAGCTGCTGTCCACCTCGCCCGCGGAACGCACCCACTAACCGGACGCGAAACGTCCGGAACCCGTCCTACCGTGGCCCCATGACCAACAGCGACTACTGGTGGGAACCGCCCGCCGCGGGAACCGAGGCCGAGCATCTGGCCGGATCGCTCGACCGCCTGCGCACGACCTTCCGCTGGAAGGCCGACGATCTCGACGCGGCGGGCCTGAACACCCGGATCGGGGCCTCCTCGCTGACCCTGGGCGGCCTGCTCAAGCATCTGGCACGCTGCGAGGAGGAGATCTTCGGCGCCAAGCTCAGCGGCGCCCCGTTCGGGCAGCCGTGGGCGAACGCGCCCTGGGACGAGGACCCCGACTGGGACTTCACCTCGGCCGCCGCCGACGCGCCCGAGGAGCTCTACCGGCTCTACGACGACGCCGTCGAGCGGGCGAGGAAGACGCTCGACGCCGCGCTGGCGTCGGGCGGGCTCGACCAGTTCTCCCACCTGACCTTCCCCGACGGGAGCAGGGTCAGCCTGCGGCGGCTGGTCTGCGATCTGATCGAGGAGTACGGCAGGCACACCGGCCACGCCGACCTGCTGCGCGAGGCCGTCGACGGCAGGGTCGGCGAGGACCCTCCGGCGGGCTGGCACCCGGTCAGTCGGGGCGCGTGACGCACCCCAGCCGCTCCCCCAGCCGTGACAGCCCGTCGAGGAAGCCGGCCCGCGTGGAGGCGTCGAAGCCGACGAACATCCGGTTGGCCAGCGGCACGCCCCAGCGGGCGCGGCGGGCCACGTTGTAGACGCGGTGCACGAGCCTGGTGCCGTCGGGGTGGGCTTCGAGGCTCCACTCGCCTCGATACCACCACCCGCCCTGGAAGGCGATCGTGTGCCCGGCGATCTCGACCGTGGAGGTGTGCCCGGGGGCGTCCTCGACGGTGAAGCGTCCCGCGCGGCGCCCGTCGGGCAGGAGCTGGTCGGCCAGGGCCTCCCAGACTCTGCCGACGGGCGCCTCCAGGACCCCTGAGGCCTCGGTGAGCAGTTTCCTGCCGGTCATCTCACTCCTCTTCCTGGAGCGCCTGCTCCATCAGGGCCCGGTTGACCGTGCCCGTCCAGGCCAGCTCGCCTGATTCCAGGCGCGCGGCGACCTTCCTGATCCAGGCCAGCTCGGCTTCGCCGACGGCCCGCTCGTAGTCGAGTTCGAGTGCCAGCACCTCGGGCAGCCCGCCGTCCTTCATCGCTTCGAGCTGGCCGTTGAGCGCCGTCAGCGTGCCGTCGACGGCCGCCGCCCTGGTGCGCAGCGCCTGGAGCGCCTGGGGCACCGGCAGCACGCCCAGCAGCGAGACGGCCGCGGTGAACACGCGGTGTTCCGCGCCGGGAGTCTCGACGAGCCGGCGCAGCCGGGTGGCCAGCTCGCGGCGGCCCTCGCCGGTGATCTCGTAGATGGTGCGCTCCGGGCGGCGGCCCTCCCTGCTGGTCTCGACGGGCGTGATCAGCTCCTCGGCCGCGAGTTTCTCGACCGCGTGGTAGAGGCTGCGCGGGAGCCCCGTCACGTAGTCCTTGTGCGTGTCGACGATGAAGCGATGCAGCTCGTACGGGTGACCGGGGCGCACCGACAGGATCGCCAGCACGGTGAGCCCTACCAGATCGGGACGTCTTGCCATGCCGTCATCTTATAGTGCAAATTGCAATATAGATGGATGCACTAGAGCGCAAGCGGGCCGTGGAGAGCGATGTCCGCCGGGGCCATCAGCTGCGACGCCTTGAGCGTGCGCTGGTAGTAGACCTTCCTGCCGTGGCGCACCTTCCACACCATCCCGGCCGCGTGCAGGACGGCCAGGTGGTGGGAGACGGCCGGGGCTCCCACGCCGGCCAGTGCGGCCAGGTCGATCGTGGTCCTGGGCAGCTCCAGCAGTTCAAGGAGCCTGCCCCGGGTCTCGCCGACCAGGGCCGCCAGCGCGCCCAGGTCGGGTTCTTGCAGGCTCCACAGGTTGCCGATCCCCCGTGCGCTGTAGGTGATCACACGTCCGTGGCGGCCGGGCCGCATGAAGACGGAGGGCACCAGGACGAGCCCCTCCGACGGCGGGCCCGGTCTCACCACGAGGCCCAGGTCGTCGAAGAGCGAGCGCAGGCCGCCGCTGACGATCAGCTGGCCCCGGTAGATCAGGTCCAGCTCCAGCAGCGCCTTGACGCGCGGCCACACCTCGTCGAGCGCCGCCTTCCAGTAGACGGCCAGCTCACCGGCCAGCGTCGCGAGCCCGCGTTCAGGGTGCTCAAGAAGCTCGCGCACCGACGGCGGCACCGCCGAGCCGTAGCGGCGCTCCAGCTCGCCGCGTACGAGGCCGGGGTCGGAGGCGCGCACGAGGTCGAGTTCGCCGTCGAGGTCCACGTTCAGCCGTGGCGGCGCGGGAAGCAGGAAACCCGGCGGGTCGGCGGCCAGCTCCCACACCATCGGGACGGTCAGCGGGCGCAACGCGGGGAGCGCCGCCCCCAGCCAGGCCGCGTGCGCCCGGCCGCGCCCGGGACGCAGCACGGTGGCCGCGCTGCCGAGCAGCTCGCGCAAGGGCGAGCGGGCCAGCCGTAAGTCGCCGAGCTCCTCGGCCGCGATGTGTACCTCCACGATTCACTGTAGATCGAATGCTGCGCCGTTCGGAGGCCTGCGTCCGAGGCTTGGCGCATGACCTTCGACGCGATCATCGTGGGCGCGCGGGTGGCGGGAGCCGCGACCGCGCTCCTGCTGGCCCGCCAGGGGCTCCGTGTTCTGCTCCTGGAGCGCTCCGCCATCGGATCCGACACCTTGTCCTCCCATCAGCTCCAGCCGGCCGGAGCGGCCGTTCTGGAGCGTTGGGGACTGCTCGGCGAGCTCGTCGCCGCCGGCACCCCCGCCACCACCCACCTGCGCCTGCACCACGGCAGGCACGTCGTCGACGCCGAGCTGCCGCGCGCGATGTTCAGCCCCCGCCGCACCCTGCTCGACGCGATGCTCGTGCGTGCCGCCGCCGAGGCGGGCGCGGAGGTGCGCGAGCACGTCACCGTCGAGGAGCTGGTGTGGAGCGAGGGCAGGGTGCGCGGAGTCGCGGGACGTGCCCGGCGCGGCGGCGGGTTCTCCGCGGACGCGCCCCTGGTCGTCGGCGCCGACGGCAAGCACTCGATCGTGGCGCGTGCCGTACGGGCCGGGGTCTACCGGGAACGGCCGTCGCGGGCGTTCGCGGCCTACACCTACGTCGGCGGGCTGCCGGTGGGCGCGGGTGAGATGTATCAGCGGGACGGAGCCGCCGCTGCGGTGTTTCCGACCAACGACGGGCTGACCATGGTCTACGTCTCGGCGCCGCTGGACGGATTCGTGGCCTACCGCGCCGATCCCGACGGCACCTTTCTCGGGCTGCTCGACGGGTTCGGCGAGCTCGGCGAGCGGGTGCGTTCCGCCCGGCGGGCCGAGCGGCTGCGCGCCACCCCCGACCAGCCCAACAGGTTCCGCGTGCCGTACGGGCCCGGGTGGGCGCTCGTGGGTGACGCTGGCGTGGTCATGGACTCGATCACGGCGCAGGGCATGACCAACGCGCTGCGGAACGCCGAGCTGCTGAGCCTGGCCGTGGCCTCCGGCGACTTCGCCGCCCACCACCGCGAGCGCGACCGAGGACTGAGCCGGATGTACGACCTCACCCTGCACCTGGCCAGACATCGGCCGGGTGTCGCGGAGAGACTGTTCTTCCCCTTGCTGGCCAGGAGGTTCTGGAGGTCAGATCGCCGGGTAGGCGGGCGGCGGCGTCACCGCGGAGCGCTTGCGGCGTAGCACCCAGGCGGCGACGATGCCGCTGAGGAAGCCGAACAGGTGGCCCTGCCAGGAGATGCCCGGCTGGTTGGGCAGGACTCCCGCGAGCATGGAGTAGTAGGCGGCGCCGACGCCGAGCGCGATGAGGATGTCGACGAGGCTGCGGTCGAACAGGCCGCGGGCCAGGATGTAGCCGAAGTAGCCGAAGATCAGCCCGCTGGCCCCGATCGCGGTGACGCCCGGCGAGCTGATCCAGGTGCCGAGGCCGCCGACCAGGATGATGATCGCGGTCGCCCAGAAGAACTTCCCGAGGCCGCGGATCGCGGTGAAGAAGCCGAGGATCAGGAACGGCAGCGAGTTGGCCATCAGGTGGCCGAAGCCGCCGTGCAGGAACGGGGCGAACAGGATGCCCACCAGGCCGTTGGGGTCCCAGCCCGTGATGCCGTAATAGTCGAGAGCGCCGTCGACCAGGTAGTCGTAGCCCTCGAGCACCCACATGACGGCGAGCATGCCGAGCAGGATGAGTCCGGCTCCAAGCGCTCCCGACAGCACCGCCCGCCAGCCCTTTGGCGGGGTGGAGTAACTGGCCATACGCCCTCCCGGGGGATCCTGTCTCCCAGATTACCCAAGAGGGCGTAAGTCCATCGTTACTCGCCCTTCCAGACGGGCGCGCGCTTCTCGGCGAAGGCCGCGGCGCCCTCCATCGCGTCCTTCGACCCGAACACCGGGTTGATGATCGCGCCCTGCTTCTTGAACATCTCGTCGAGCGCCCAGTCCTGCGACTCGATGACGACCTTCTTGGTCGCCGCGAGCGCGAGCGGGGCGTTCGCCGCGATCTTGCGTGCCAGCTCGACGGCTCCGGTGAGCGCCTGCCCCGGCTCGGTGATCTGGTTGACCAGGCCCAGCTCGTACAGCCTCGCCGCCGGGTAGTGATCGCCGGTCAGGGCGATCTCCATGGCGACGTGGTACGGGATGCGATGCGGCAGCCTCATGATGCCGCCCGCGCCCGCGACCAGGCCGCGCTTGGGCTCCGGCAGCCCGAACTTCGCCTCGGACGAGGCCACCACGATGTCGCACGAGAGCACCAGCTCGAACCCGCCCGCCAGGGCGTAGCCCTCGACCGCCGCGACGAGCGGCTTGGCCGGGGGCCGCTCGGTGATGCCACCGAAGCCGCGGCCCTCGACGTGCGGGAAGTCGCCGGTCAGGAAGCCCTTCAGGTCCATTCCGGCGGAGAAGTAGCCGCCCGCGCCGGTCAGCACGTAGGCCGACACGTCGGCGCGCGCGTCGAGTTCGTCGAGCGCCGCGGCGATGCCCCTGGCCACGGCGCCGTTGACGGCGTTGCGCGCCTGGGGGCGGTTGATGGTGATGACGGCGACGCCGTCGGCGACCTCGACGAGCACTTCGTCAGACACGCGGACCCCCTACTTGGGCTGGAAGCGGATGCCGCCGTCGAAGCGGACGACCTCGGCGTTCATGTAGTCGTTCTCGACGAGCATGCGCACCAGGTGGGCGAACTCCGAGGCCTGACCCATGCGCTTGGGGAAGACGATCGGCGCGATCAGCTTGGCCTTGAACTCGTCGGCGTTGGGGTTGAAGCCGTAGATCGGGGTGTCGATGATGCCCGGGCAGATGGTGTTGACGCGGACGCCGATCGCGGCCAGGTCACGCGCTGCCGGGACGGTCATGCCCACGATGCCGCCCTTGGAGGCGGAGTAGGCGATCTGACCGGTCTGGCCTTCGAGCGCCGCCACGGAGGCGGTGTTGATGACCACGCCGCGGTGACCGTCTTCCGAGGCCGGCTCGGTCTTGGCGATGGCCGCCGCCGCGATGCGCATGAGGTTGAAGGTGCCGACCAGGTTGACCTCGATGACCTTCTTGTAGCGGCCCAGGTCGTGCGGCTGGCCTTCGCGGTTCAGCGTGCGCTCGGCCCAGCCGATGCCGGCGCTGTTGACCACGACGCGCAGCGGCTTGCCCGTCGCGACGGCCGCGTCGACGGCCGCCTGCACCTGCTCCTCGTCGGACACGTCGGTCCGGACGAACACCCCGCCGAGCTCGTCGGCGATCGCCTTGCCCCGCTCCTCGTTCAGGTCGGCGATGACGACGGTCGCGCCGTGCGCGGCGAGTTCGCGGGCCGTGGCCTCGCCCAGGCCGCTCGCACCGCCGGAGATGATTGCTGCTGCACCATTCACGTCCATGACACGGACCTTAACGCCTGAACCGAATGAAGTTCTACTCAGGGTGGGTTAAATCTCACCCACGGCGCTGTCCACATCGGCATAGACCTTGATGCGCCTGTCGAGGCCGGTGGTCCGCAGGATCCTGGCCACCGGCGCCTGGGGCGCGGCCAGCGACACACCGCCGCCCTCGCCCGTCGCCAGCCGCCAGGCCTCGATGAGCACCGACAGCCCGCTGGAGTCCATGAACGACAGTTGTTGCAGGTCGAGCACCAGCCGCGCGCCGTCCTGCTTGATCGCGTCGCGCACCTCGTCACGGAGGAAGGGCGCGGTGAACAGGTCAAGCTCCCCCTCGACGGCCACTACGACGGCATCCCCCATCGCCTGCCGCTTCAGGTGTAGCTTCATCCGTTCCTCCTCGATGAGCCACTGTACTTCGACATCCCCAGGTACAGGGGCCCGACAAACTACGATCACGGACATGGAGGACGCCGGGGTACGGCTCCCGCATATCGCGGTGAGCCCGTTGAGAGCGGTCATGCGACGCGTGGCGTACGCGGCCGCCGCGCTCGGCGCGGTGTTCCTCCTGGTAGCGGTGGATCTGGATGGTTACACCGACAACCACGACGGCACGGTCAGCCTGCTCGACGCCCTCTACTACGCCACCGTGACCGTCTCGACCACCGGCTACGGCGACATCACCCCGGTGACACCCTTCGCCCGCCTGGTGAACATCGTGGCGATCACCCCGCTGCGGATCGTCTTCCTCGTCATCCTCGTGGGAACCACGCTGGAAGTGCTGACCCAGCGCACCCGCGACCAGATCCTGACGCGTCGCTGGAGGTCCAGGTTGCGCGACCACACCCTGATCATCGGTTACGGCACCAAGGGCCGCGCCGCCTCGCGCACCCTGCTCGAGAACGAGCGGAACAAGGAGTCGATCGTCGTCGTCGACCCCCGCCCCGACGTGGTCGAGGAGGCCAACGACGACGGCTTCGCCGGGGTCACCGGCGACGCCACCCGCAGCGAGGTGCTCTCCCGGGCCGGGGCCAGGACCGCGCGCGAGATCATCATCGCCACCCACCGCGACGACACCACCGCCCTGGTCACGCTGACCGCACGCCAGCTCAACCCCTCGGCGACCATCGTGGCGGCGGTGCGCGAGGCGGAGAACGACCCCCTCGTACGGCAGAGCGGCGCGGATGTCGTCATCACCTCCTCCGACGCCGCCGGGCGCATGCTCGGCGTCGCCACGCAGAGTCCCGCGGTCAGCGCGCTGATCGAGGACTTCCTGGTCTACGGCAAGGGCCTTGACCTCTACGAGCGCCCCGTCCACCCCGACGAGGTCGGCAAGCCCCCGTCCGCGTGCGAGGAGATCGTCGTCGCCGTGGTCCGCGGCGGCCAGGTGCACCCGTACGCGGAGATCTCCCGGCTGGAGGCCTCCGACCGGCTGGTCGTCATCCACGTCCCCCAGCCGGTGGAGCCGGAATAGCGAAGCCGTAGGGCAGCTCCAGCCGGTGGGCTGCCAGCAGGCCGTCGTCGGCCAGCAGCTCGCGCGTGGGCCCGTCGGCCGCGATCACCCCGCCCGACAGGATGAGGGAGCGCTCGCACAGCTCCAGCGCGTACGGCAGGTCGTGGGTGACCATCAGCACGGTCACCTCCAGTGAGCGCAGGATCTCGGCCAGCTCCCGCCGCGCCGCCGGGTCGAGGTTGGACGACGGCTCGTCGAGCACCAGGATCTCCGGCTCCATCGCCAGCACCGTCGCCACCGCCACCCGCCTGCGCTGGCCGAAGGACAGGTGGTGCGGCGGGCGGTCGATGGCCTCCAGCATGCCGACGCGGTCGAGCGCCTCCTTGACCACGCGTTCCAGCTCCTCGCCGCGCACACCCATGTTGGCGGGGCCGAAGGCGACGTCGTCGCGGACCGTGGGCATGAACAGCTGGTCGTCGGGGTCCTGGAAGACGAGGCCGACGCGCTGCCGTACCTCCTTGAGACGGTCGCGGACGACGGGCACGCCCGCGACGTGGACCGTGCCGTGGCCGGGGGTGAGGATGCCGTTGAGGTGCATCACCAGCGTCGTCTTTCCGGCGCCGTTGGGCCCGAGCAGGGCCACCCGCTCGCCCCTGCCGATCGACAGGTCGACGCCGAACAGCGCCTGGGTCCCGTCGGGGTAGGCGTAGGCGAGCTGGCTGACTTCGAGCGACTTCACAGCAGGCTCATCCCCATCACGGCGAGGGCGGTCAGCGGCAGCGCCCCGGCGGTGAGCCACTGCCGCGCGGATGCCGACATGTCGTGGACGATCGGCATGCTCCCCGAGTATCCCCTGGAGAGCATGGCCAGGTGCACCCGCTCCCCCCGCTCGTAGGAGCGGATGAACAGGGCTCCGGCCGAGCGGGCGATCACCGGGATGTGCCGGAGGTTGCGCGCCTCGAAGCCGCGCGACTCGCGGGCGACCCTCATGCGCCGCATCTCGTCCATGATCACGTCCATGTAGCGCAGCATGAACATGGCGATCTGCACCAGCAGCGAGGGCAGCCGCAGCCGCTGCGCGCCGAGCAGGATCATGCGCGGCTCGGTGGTGGCGGCCAGCAGGATCGAGGCGATCACGCCCAGGGTGGCCTTGGCCAGGATGTTCCAGGCCGCCCAGAGCGCTTCGGCGCTGAGCGAGAGGCCGAGCACCGTCACCCGCTCCCCCAGCCCGATGATCGGGATGAAGACGGCGAAGAGCACGAACGGGATCTCGATCACCATGCGCCTGGCCACGAACGAGAAGGGCACCCTGGCGGCCGCGGCCGTCGCGGCGAGCATCACGGCGTAGAGCCCGAACGCCCAGAAGGCCTCACGGGGCGTGGCCACCACCACGATCGCGAAGGCGAAGACGGCCAGCAGTTTGCACTGCGCCGGCAGCCGGTGCACCGGCGTCGTGCCGGGCCGGTACAGCTGGTGACGGTGACCCGCGCCCATCGTCAGGCCTCGACCGCGCTCTTCTTGCGGCGCACCGCGTAACCGATCGCACCGGCGACGAGCAGCGTGATGCCCACGCCGACGAGGCCCACGATCCACAGCGGCACGCCGTTGGCCTCGCCGTACTCCGCCAGGCCCCATGCGCCGAGCGAATGGTCGCCCGCCTGGCCGATGAAGCCCTTCTCCTCGGCGACGGACTCGAGCCCGTCGGGGCTGGAGGAGGCGAAGTAGGAGACCACGCTGGCCAGGATCGCGGTGACGCCGAGCCCGGCGAGCAGGAAGGGGCCCGCTCCGCCCTTGACCGGCTGGGCGGCGGCGGGGGCGACCGGCTGCCCGTTGACGATCAGCGCCGGCGCCATGCCGCGGTAGCCGTACACCAGGTCGGGGCGGACGGCCAGGACGGCGCCGACGGTGGTCGCGGTGATCAGGCCCTCGCCGATGCCGATCAGCAGGTGCACGCCGCCCATGGCCCCGGCGACGGCGGCGATGTCGATCGGGGCCGTGCCGCCGACCCAGAACAGCAGGGTGAAGGCCAGCGCGGAGGCGGGCACGGACAGCAGGGCCGCGAGGAAGGCGGCCACGGCGACCGCGCTCTTGCCACGGGCGACCTTCGTGACGACGCGGAAGACGGCCCAGCCGACCAGGACGGTGACCAGGCCCATCAGGGTGATGTTGACACCCAGGGCGGTGAGCCCGCCGTCGGCGAAGAACAGCCCCTGGACCAGCAGCACCACGGCTATGCAGAGCACGCCGGTATAGGGGCCGACGAGTATCGCGGCCAGCGCGCCGCCGAGCAGGTGGCCGCTGGTCCCGGCGGCGACGGGGAAGTTGAGCATCTGCACGGCGAAGACGAACGCGGCCACCAGGCCCGCCATGGGCGCGGTCCGGTCGTCGAGCTCGCGCTTGGCGCCCCGCAGGCAGACCGCCACTCCCGCGGCGGCCACCACACCGGCGGAAACGGATACGGCCGCGTTGAAGAAACCATCGGGTACGTGCACGACCATGCCTCCATGACGGGATTGACTCCCTTACATTAGGACATCGTCTTGCACCTGCAAATGGATGGCAATTAGGCCAGAATCCGCCTGATGATCGTGCGGGGCGTGAGCGCGCGCACGACCGTGCTCAGCCGGCCCTTCCCCGAGGTCGCGTAGGGTCTGACGCTGCGCAGCACGGCACCGTGCCACCACCGTCGCGGCCGCGCGACGTGCTGCGGCACCGTCTCGATGCGGAAGCGCGCGGGCGGGCCGCCCAGCTCCAGTTCGAGGTAGGCGTCCCAGGTGCCGGGCGCCAGCCGCCCGATGGCCGGCCGCGCCGCGAAGCCGCCACCCGGCAGGCCGGTCACCCGATCGACCCGCTCGGTGCCGCTGCTGCGCTCGCGCCACACCAGCCCGCGCACGGCCGAGGCCGCCGGGGCCGCGCCGGTGACGGTGATCTGGCCGTCGAGCACCAGCCGGTGGCCGAAGGCCCAGCGGGTCCTGGTGATCCGGGCGCTGCCCGGCACGCTGAGCACGTGGCCGCCCACGTCGATGCTGAGGTTGCCGCCGACCCTGGTGAAGTAGGGCAGCGTCACCACGTCGCCGACCAGCCTGGGCGTCGGGCAGATCAGGTCACGCTCGCGCAGCGCGCCGAGGCGGGCCTGCCTGAGCACACCTTCCAGCTCCACGGCGACGTTGATGTCCCACACGCCCGAGGGCAGCTCCGCGGGGTTGATCCTGGCCACGAAGCGGCCATCGCCGTCGTGCTCGGCCGGCAGCACCAGCTCCACCGCGGGCTCGTTGCGCGCACGCAGCACCAGGGCGACCCCGTCGTGCTCGGCTCCGCTGCACGCACCGCCCAGCGCGGCCGTACCCGTGACGACCAGGCGCTCGCCCTCCCAGCGCACACCGGTCAGCCGGCGGTGCACGGTGGCCGCCTCGATGTCGGCCAGCCGCACCAGCCGCTCGATGTCGCCGAGCGAGGCCAGGCGCTGGGCGTCGGTGGAGCCGAGCATCGCGCGCACGCCCGGCGTGAGCCACTCGTCGCACAACGCCGCCACCTCGGCCGCGATGTCCTTGCGCCGCACCTCGCCCGCGGCCAGGAAGGCCTCGCCGAGCTGGGCGAAGGCGTCGAGCTTGAAGTGCCGCCTCAACAGGTGGTCGCGCAGCGGCCCCGGCGGCACGTGCGCGGCCATGAGCTCGATCGGGCCGCGGACCATGGCGAGCCAGGCGATCGGGTCGCGGCTGCCCTCACGCTGCATGATGCTGGTGCCGTCGGGCCTGGCCATCAGGTGGTAGCAGTCGTAGTCGGCGACCACCGAGATCGTCTCGGCGTGGCAGTAGGCGTGGACGGTGAACAGCATGTCCTCGCCGACCAGCAGCTTCTCGTCGAAGCGGATGTCGTGGCGCTCGATCAGGTCACGACGGAAGAGCTTGTAGCAGCTCAGACTGTTGTAGACCGAGCTGTCGAGCAGGCTCACCCGCTCGGCGTTGCGGCGGAACATCGAGGCGGGGGCGCGGCGGCCGTGCCCCACGACCTTGCCCAGCACGATGTCGGAGCCGTTGCGGTCGGCCATCGCGACCATGCGCTCCAGTGCCTCGTCGCCGAGGTAGTCGTCGGCGTCGCAGAAGAAGACGTAGCGGCCGGTGGCGTGACGCAGCCCGACGTTGCGCGGTCCTCCCGGACTGCCCGAGTGCTCCTGGTGCACGACCTTGACCACGCCCCTGTGGTAGGTCGCGTACAGGTCCAGCAGTTCGGCCGTGCCGTCGGTGGACCCGTCGTCGACGACGACGATCTCCTTCTTGACCCGCTGGACGAGGGCCGAGGTCAGGCTTCGGTCCAGGTACGCCCGGCAGTCGTGGGCGGGGATGACCACACTGACATCGACCCCGTCATCCACATCTCCCCGGTATTCAGACACAGCACGCCCCGTCACTATGTGCTTCCATCTGATTTCAGTATGTGACGAGACCCTGCCCCGACGCTGGCTTTTGCTAGAACGCCCTTCAGGACGGCTGAACTACCACCCGGGAGGAGAGAACCAACCCGCAGGGAACAGTGCCGTACCCCCTGCCATCCGGCGTGATCCGGCCGCGAGCATGGCGCGTCTACACTCAGACGACCTTGACCGGGGAGGTGTGTCGGAATGAGATCTGATCTCGTGCGTGCTGCCGAGCTCATCGTCTCCTCATCACGACTCAAGGAACTTCAGGAGTGCTCGGCCTTGCTCCGCAAGACACGGCAACGAGCGGAGGAGATCGTCACGCACGCCAAGCGGGTGCTCGCCGACGCCGAACGGGAGGGCGACGTCGAGCGGATCATGACGTGCGCCTCACAGTACGAGCAGGCGCGGGCGGCCTACTGCCGCGTCGTCAACGCCTACATCACCCTCTGCCGGCGCATCAACCAGGAGAGGCAGGAGCTCCTCAGGGATTGTCAGGAGCAACCTGACGGACTAGTGTCAGGGCATGCCTGACCTCACACTGCGCTGTTCCTTCTGCCAGAAGTCCAAGGACGACATCCTCAAGCTGATCGCCGGGCCCGGCGTCTACATCTGCAACGAGTGCGTCGGCCTGTGCAACGACATCCTCGAAGCCGACCTCAAGGCCCAGCTCCCGCTCTGGGAGTCGATGACCGACCAGCAAATCCTCGACCACCTTCCCAAGGTCGTGGCCGTCCAGTCCCAGATCGACAACAACCTCCACGAGTGGGTCGCGGCCCTGCGCGAGCGCAACGTCAGCTGGGAAAGGATTGGCTCCGCGCTCGGCATGACGAGACAATCGGCCTGGGAACGCTTCAGATCCGAGTGAAGGAGAGCGCTCATGTGTATGGCCAAGGGTCCCGCTCCGGCGCTGTAGACCACCTCTGAGTCCAGCTCCGGAAGCGGCACACGGACCCCAGATCCGGCCCTTCACAAGGAGCTCTCCCTTTGCGTGCCAAGATCGGCGCGGAATTCCACAAGCTGTGGGGTGCCAGCGCTGTCTCCAACCTGGGCGACGGTCTCAACCTCGTCGCCGGCCCGTTGCTCGTCGCCACCCTGACCACCGATCCCGTCCTCGTCGCCGGCGCGGGCCTCGTGCAGCAGCTTCCCTGGCTGTTGCTGGCCCTGGTCGGCGGCGCGGTCGCCGACCGCGTCGACCGTCAACGGCTGTTCATCCTCGTCAACCTCTGCCGGGCCGCGGTCCTGGCCGCCCTGGCGCTCTCCGTCGCCACCGGCACGGTCACGGTCGTGCTGCTCTACGCCGTCCTGTTCCTGATGGGCGTGGGCGAGGTCTTCGCCGACTCCGCCTCGGCGGGGCGGCTGGTCGCCGTCGTCGACCACGACCTGCTCCCGGTCGCCAACGCCAGGCTGGGCGCGACCTTCACCGTCATCAACATGTGGGTCGCCAAGCCCCTCGGGGCCTGGCTGTTCACCCTGGGCGCCGCGCTGCCCTTCGGGGTCAACGCGGCCACCATGCTCCTCGCCGCCCTGCTCGTCTTCTGGATGCGGCCCTACTCGGTGGCTCCGGGTGACCCCAAGCCGCTGCTGAGGGAGATCCGCGAGGGCATCGCCTGGCTGTGGCGTCACCGGGCCCTGCGAACCCTGAACGTCACCATGGCGATCATGCAGGTCCCGTTCGCCGCCGCCTTCGCCACCCAGGTGCTCTACGCCACCGAGCACCTGGGCCTGTCAGCCTTCCAGTACGGCCTGCTGCTCACCGCCTACGCCCTGGGCGCGCTCCTCGGTACGGCATGCTCGCCCTGGCTGCAGGGCCGCTTCCGCACGAGCACGCTGCTGCGGGCCGGGCTGCTGGCCGAGACCGTCACCCACCTGGTCCTGGCCGTGACGACCAGCGGATGGCTGGCGGCGGCGATCCTGACGCTCTTCGCCGTGCACGCCATGGTGTGGGGCAACGTGGTCGCGACCACCTGGCAGCGCTCGGTGCCCGACCGGCTGCAGGGCCGGGTCGGCGGGGCCTACCGGCTGGCCGACATGGCGGGCGTCGCGCTGGGCACCGCGCTCGGCGGGTACCTGGCGCGCTGGTTCGGACTGGCCGGTCCGTACTGGATCGCGTTCGCCACGATGGCGCTCATCGCGATTTTCGCGTGGCGGCCGGTAAACCTCTGTGACTCCTGAGGCGTCACTTGATCAGGGAGGCCCAACCATGCACGTCATCGACGGCCTCGCGACGCCCGATCTGGAGGACCTCCGGCTGGAGTTGCTCCTGGTCCTGGCGTTGCATGAGGAGGCAGAGCGGCTAACCGCCGAGTGAGACGGGCTCCGGCTCCCCGAGACGCACCTCGGGGAGCCGGAGCAGGGGGATCAGGGGCCGTCCGATGGTTCGCATAGGCATACGAACCCGGCCATAGGGTTGGTGAGGCAGAATGAGGGCGGCGAGGGATCCACGCCGACTCAGCGGGAGCCCGGTCATGTCCTGCCTGGAGCACGAGAACCTCGCGGCCATGCTCGACGTGCTCGTCTACGAGAACGTCCTGCTCGCCTGGAGTCTCGAGCGGCCCGACGGCTACGAGGTCGTCCTGCACGACGGCGACAGCATGATGATGACCTGCGAGCAGGTCGAGATGTGGGTCCTCGGGGCGTTCGCCACCTATCTGGCCTTCATCGACCACGGGCGCATCACCCCGCGCATCCTCGGCGGCTGACTCCAGGTCTCTTCAGGGTGGCTTCAGGGAGCTCACTCCACTCTTGTCGGCCATGTCCCGAGTTATCGCTCTCTTCGTGATGGCCGCGGTCGCCGGATGCGCCGCCACCACTCCCGAGGCCCAGCCCTCACCCACCGTCGACCCCAAGGTCCAGCAGCAGCGCGTCGAGGCGGCGAAGGCCGACTGCATGAAGCGGAAGGGCTTCACCTACACCGCGTTCGTCTGGCCGGAGCCCACCGAGGACCCGGAGGTCGTCAAGGGACGCAGCGGCGACTACGCCCTGATGAAGACCTACCGCGAGAAGTACGGCTTCGGCGTCTTCTCCATGATCGTGCACCCCGGCATGTTCGGCGCCAAGGCCCGCAGCATCGGCGAGGACTCACCCGACCCCAACCACAAGGTCATGCAGAAGCTCTCCGAGAAGCAGCGCATGGCCTACCAGGACGCCGCCGAGTCCTGCTACGGCCAGGCCGTCAAGCAGGTGCTCGGCAAGGAGGTCAAGGGGGTGTTCGACCACTACGAGAAGACGATGAAGGCCATGGAGGAGCTCAGGAACCGCGAGCTCAACGGCGACGCCAGGCTCGTGGAACTGGCGGCGGCCACGGCCGCCTGCCTGAAGGACAAGGGCTACCGCGTCGACTCCGCCCAGCCCGTCGCCGTCGCCAAGCGCGGGCGCGACGAGTTCGGCAAGGAGATGTCGAAGTTCCAGAAGGAGATGGGCGGCGGCAAGGGCATGGGCAAGGTGATGGCCCTCGAGATCACTCCCGAGCAGGCCAAGCCGCTCCTCGACAAGGAGATCAAGGCCGCCCTCGACGACCTGGAGTGCGGGAGGGCCTTCTACGCCGAGTACCAGCCCAAGTCGCTGGCGCTGCAGACGAGGGTGAAGGGCGAGTACGGCGTGGACGTGCGCGAATGAGGCGTTCCAGGCGGCTGCTGGCACTCGTGGTGGCGGGCGTGCTCGTCATCGCGGGCGCCGGCTGGGCGGTGGGCTCGAAGCTGCGCTCCCCCGCCGACGAACTCGCCTCACGCAAGGCCCCCGACCCGTCGCCGATCACGGCGGAGGTCCGCAGGAAGAAGCTGGTCAGCACGGTCACCGTCAACGGCGAGCTCTCGTACGGCTCGCCGACCCCGCTCACGCTGGCAGGCGTCGTCGGCGGCGCCCCCGGGATCCAGCGGGTGACCAAGGCGCCCAGACGCGGCAAGCTCACCGAGGGCGAGCTGGTGATGGAGGTCAACGGCCGGCCGGTCGTGGTCCTGAAGGGCAAGGAGCCGATGTACCGGGCGCTCACCCCCGGCACCTCCGGCAAGGACGTACGGCAGCTGCAGCAGGCACTGCGGCGGCTCGGGCACGCCGTCCCGGTCACGGGCGTCTTCGACGCGTCCACGATCGCGGCGGTCGAACGCTGGTACGGCAAGCTCGGCTACCGCGCCCAGGAGCCCGACCTGGCGGCCAAGCAGCAGGCGCAGCAGCTCAAGCAGGCCGTGCAGAGCGCCGAGGAGACCCTGCTGACCGACCGCAGGGCCCTGGCCAACGGGCGCGACGTGCTGCCGCTCAAGCTCAAGCTCGACAACGCGCGCCAGGCGCTCGCGGTCGCCGAGGGCAACCTCGAACGGGCCGAGGAGCAGCAGACCACGCCGGAGGACGAGACCATGCTGCGCGACCTGGAGCGTGCCGTACGCTCCGCCGAGCAGGCGGTGCTGGAGGCCGAGGCCGCGCTCGCCGCGGGAAGCACTCCGGCGCTGCAGCTCAAGCTCGACAACGCCCGGCGCGACCTCGACGACGCCAGGGACGCCGTCTCCTCCTTCCTGGAGCAGGCTGCGGCGGCCAGGGACAAGCGCCTGGAGGAGCTGCGCGCCGCCGTCGGCGCCGCCCAGGAGGCGATGGTCTCGGCCGAGCAGGCGTTGCGCCAGGCCAGGCAGCTGTCGCCGCTGGCGAGGAAGGTCTCCAACGGCCGGGCCAACCTGGCCTCCGCCCGCGCCATCCTGGCCGACTACCTGAAGACGTACGGCGTCAGCGTGCCGGCGGGAGAGATCGTCTTCCTGCCCGACCTGCCCGCCCGGCTGGAGAAGGTCATCGCGCAGGCCGGGGCGGTCCTGGCCGACAAGGCCGGCACCGTGACCAGCTCCGGGTACGCCGTGACCGGCGTCGTGGAGGACAAGGAGGCCGCGCTGCTGCGCAAGGGCGCCAAGGCGGTCATGGAGACGTCCGACGGCCGCACCTTCCCCGCCAGGCTCACCTCGATCGGCAAGTCCGTGGTGCTGACGCCCGACGCGTCGAAGGCCCTGGCCAGATTGGTGGGATCGCAGGTCACCGTACGGATCTCGGTGGGCGCCACCGACGGCGAGGTCCTGACCGTGCCGGTCGCGGCCATCATCACCGGCGCCGACGGCAAGGCACGCGTCCGTGTGCAGCGCTCGCCGGGCAAGGTCGAGGAGGTCGAGGTGCGCACCGGCCTGGCCGCCGACGGCGAGGTCGAGGTCGGCGGCGCGCTCGACGAGGGCGACCTGGTGGTGGTCGGCCATGGGTGAACCGGTCATCGCGCTCGACGAGGTCCATCGCTCGTTCGGGCCCGTCATGGCGCTCGCGTCGGTGTCGATGCGCGTCGAGGCAGGCGACTACATGGCGATCGTGGGGCCGTCCGGCTCCGGCAAGTCGACCCTGCTCAACATCCTCGGGCTGCTCGACCGGCCCACCTCCGGCTCCTACCTGCTCGACGGCGTGGAGACCGCGTCGCTGAAGGACGGCGACAGGACCAGGCTGCGCGGCAGGCGCATCGGGTTCGTGTTCCAGTCGTTCCACCTGCTGGCGCACCGGACGGTCGCGGAGAACGTCATGCTCGCCGAGGTGTACGGCAGGCGCTCGCGCTCCGGGCGGCGCGAGCGTGCCGTACAGGCGCTTCGGCGCGTCGGGATGACGCACAGGACCGACTTCTCCCCCGCCACGCTGTCGGGCGGCGAGCGGCAACGCGTCGCCATCGCGCGGGCGCTGATGGGCGAGCCCTCGCTGCTGCTGTGCGACGAGCCCACCGGCAACCTCGACAGCCGCAACACCGGCGCGGTGCTGGAGCTGTTCGACTCGCTGCGTGCCGAAGGGCTGACCATCCTGGTGATCACCCACGAGGACGAGGTCAGCTCGCGTGCGGCGCGGCGCGTCAGGATCGCCGACGGCGCCCTGGTGGAGGAGTGATGGGCCCGCGCGACCTGTGGGAGGAGGCGCTGGCGGGCATGCTGGCCAGGCCCGTGCGCTCGGCGCTGACGACGCTCGGCACCGTCCTCGGCATCGGCACCCTGGTGATCACCCTGGGCATCGCCGCGACCGCCGGCAACCAGATCGTGGGCCGGTTCGACGCCCTGACGGCCACGTCGGTGATCGTCGAGACCCCCGAGGACCGCGTCGGCTGGAACGACGTCGCCGGGCTCGCCCGCCTGAACGGCGTCGAATCGGCGACCGCGCTGGCGCAGTCGGAGAAGAGCTCCAACCAGAGCGTGACCGCCAACGCCGTCATCGACCCCACGCGGGTCTCCGGCCAGACCCTCGCGGTCGTCGCCGCGGGACCCGACCTGCCCAGGACCGTCAAAGGGCGGATCCTGTCGGGCCGGTTCTACGACGGCGGCCACTCCGCCCGCCGTGACCGGGTCGTCGTCCTGGGAGCCGACGCCGCCCAGATGCTCGGCATCACCGACGTACGGCACGCGCCGGCGGTCTTCATCGCCGGCCGGGCCTACACCGTGCTCGGCATCCTCGGCGGCTTCCAGCGCGAGACGTCGCTGGCCACGGCGGTGCTGATCCCGCCCGCGCTCGGCCCCGAGTTCGGCCTGCGCTCGGTCACCCGGGTGCTGATCTCCACCAGGCTCGGCGCGGCCGAGCTGATCGCCCGCCAGGCGCCCCTCATGCTCGACCCGCGCGGCGGCGCCGGCGAGCTGAGGGTCATCGCGCCGCCCTCGCCGACGAGGGCCAAGGACGGGGTGCAGGAGGACGTCAACGGGCTCTTCCTCATCCTCGGGCTGGTCTCGCTGGTCGTGGGCGCGGTCGGCATCGCCAATGTCACCCTGGTCACCGTGATGGAGCGCATCAACGAGATCGGCCTGCGCCGCGCGCTCGGCGCGGGACGGCGGCACATCGCCTACCAGTTCCTCACGGAATCGGGCTTCATCGGCCTGATCGGCGGGATCGTCGGAGCCTGTCTGGGCATCGGCGTGGTCGTGGCGGTCTCGGCGGTCAAGACCTGGACGCCCGTCCTCGACCTGCGGCTGGCCCTCGTCTCGCCGCTCGCGGGGGCGCTCGTGGGGCTGCTGGCGGGTCTGTATCCGGCACTGCGGGCGGCCCGCATGGAGCCAGTCGAGGCGCTGCGGTGAATACTGCGGGGGTGACCTTCAAGCTCTACGCGCCCACCTTGGAAGGCGCCCGGGTGCGCCTGGAGCCCCTCGACCGCCGCCACGCCCCCGACCTGGCCGTGGCGGCCGAGGTGGACCGCGGCTCGTACGCCTTCACGATGGTGCCTCGCGCGGACGAGGTCGAGCCGTACCTGGACCGGCTGCTCGCCATGGCGGCGACAGGCAGGCTCGCCCCCTTCGCCCAGATCGACCGCTCCACCGGCCGGGCCGTGGGCGTCACGTCCTACTGGGAGCCGCGCTTCTGGCTCGACGAGGACACGCTGTCGGCCATCGAGGTCGGCTTCACGTGGCTGGCGGGCGACGTCCAGGGCACCGGGTTCAACACCGAGTCCAAGCTGCTGCTGTTCGGCCATGCCTTCGAGGAGTGGAAGGTGGTGCGCGTCGATCTGAAGACCGACGCGCGCAACCAGCGTTCGCGGGCCGCCATCGCGAAGGCGGGGGCGACGTTCGAGGGCGTGCTGCGCAACTGGTCGCGGTCGTGGGCGCCGGGCGAGGACGGGCGCTACCGCGACTCCGCGATCTTCTCGATCACCGACGCCGAGTGGCCGCAGGTCAGGGCGCGGCTGCTGGAACGGCTCGGACGCTGAACTGTCGGTGCCGTGTGGCACCCTTCGGTGCGTGGCGCAGCCCCTGAAAGAGATGATCAACCGCCGGTCCGTGACCGTCCTGGCCGACGGGCTGGCGGCCGCGTGGCCGGATTTCCCGCACGAACGTTTCGTCGAGTCCGCTCTGTCGGAGCTGGAGCTGAAGGAGCGCATCAGGCGGGTGGCCGAGGCGCTCCACGAGTCGCTGCCGATGCCCTTCCCTTCGGCGGCCCCGCTGCTGCGCTCCGTCGCGGGCCGGCTCGACATGTGGAGCGGCTGGCCCGTCACCGACTACGTCGCCGCCCGCGGGCTCGACCACCTCGACGAGGCCATGCGGACCCTGGCGGTCCTGACCCCCTACTCCAGCGGCGAGTTCGCCGTCCGTCCCTATCTGGAGCGCTACGGCGAGGCCGCGCTCGAGGTCATGCGCGGCTGGGCGAGCTCGCCCGACGAGCACCTGCGCCGCCTGGCCTCCGAGGGCACGCGGGCGCGGCTGCCGTGGGCCACGCGGGTGCGATGGCTCATGGCCCCAGGGCCCACGTATCCGATTCTCGACCTGCTGCGCGACGATCCGAGCGAGTATGTCCGCCGGTCGGTCGCCAACCACGTCAACGACCTGACCAAGGACCATCCCGAGGCCGCCCTCGACCTGCTCGGGCGCTGGCGTTCCGAAGGCGGCTCACACGTCGAGCGGGTGTTGCGCCACGCGCTTCGCGGGCTGCTGCGTTCCGGCCATCCCGGCGCCCTGGCCCTGGTCGGGGCGGCGCCGGGCACCGGGCGCGTCGAGTCGCTGACCGTCGACGAGATCGTGGCCGTGGGCGACAAGCTGCCCTTCACCGTCACGCTCCGTGCCGACGGGCCCGGCCCGCTGGTCCTGCGCTACGCCGTGCGCCGCGACGGCTCGCGCCGCGTCTTCCACCTGGGCGAGCGGGTGGCCACGGCGGCGGGTGAGCTGTTCACCGTGGCCAGGTTCCACTCCTTCCGTCCGGTCACCACGAGGGCCGAGCCGCCCGGCCCCCGCGAGCTCGAGATCGTCGTCAACGGCCAGGTGCGGGCGAGCGCGCCCTTCGTCCTGGTGGAGCGATGACCCTCAGCCGACCCTCCTCATCACGTGGAGCAGATACTCCTTGCGGTCCAGCGGGTTGTGGTCGGTCCTGCGCCGCTCCGGGGGAGCCCCCTTGACCGGCTCGTAGCGCGCGAAGTCGCTCTCCAGCAGCCCCTCGCCACGGGTGAGCGTCGGCAGCTCCAGCTGCAGCGTGTGCACACGCCCGGCGGGGATCTCCCCCTCGACGACCGGCCCGGCGGTGTACGGCACGGCGCTCAGCTTGGCCAGCGCCGGGAGCACCACGCCCAGGGTGTCAGGCGGGAGCTCCAGCCGGAAACGATGCACCGGCTCCAGCACCCGCGTGCCCGCCCGCTTCAGCGCCTCCATCAGCACCAGCGGCGTCAGCCCCCGGAAGTCGGCGCCGGTGCTCGACATGCTCTTGTCGAAGCCGGCGTGCATGGCGCTCTGCTTGGGCGAATAGCCGCAGTGCGTCATGGTCACGACGCAGTCGGCGACCTGCCAGCCGTGCAACCCCTCGCGCAGGGTCTCGTGGACGGTGTCCTCGACCGTCTTGAAGAACGCGTACGGCATGTCGCCCAGGGAGACGCCGAGGCGGAAGGTGACACCGTCGCCCGGCTCGGCCGGTTCGACGCGGAGCCCGACCGTGGCCAGGAAGGGATTGCCGTCCTTGCCGTTGAACTCCACCGCCTCCCCGCTGCCCAGCGGCCGCTCGACACAGAGCGTGGTCGACTCGCGGAAGCCCGCCTCGATGCCGAAGTCGTCGGCCAGGGTCGCCTGGATGACCTCCTTCTGCACCTCGCCGTAGAGCGACAGCGACAACTCCCCGCGCAGGTCGTCCTGGCGGAGGTTGATCAGCGGGTCCTGCTCGGCGAGCTGGATCAGCGCCGCCTGGAGCGCGCCCTTGTCGGGCGACTCCACGACGGTCTCCAGGGTGGGCGGCGCGAAGACGCGTCCGGTGGTGCGGGCGGCTCCCAGCGGGTCGCCGATCCTGGCGTCGTCGAGGCCCCACACCCTGCCGATGTGACCGGCGGGCAGCGAGCTGCCCTTGCCGACGACGTCCTGCACCGCGGTGATCTTCCGCCCGCTCGGCAGCCGGTCGCGCACGTGGAGTGTCCCGGAGAACATCCGCACGTAGGCGATCTTCTCCCCTGCGGCTCCGCGCTCGATCTTGAACACGGTGCCCTCGACAGCGCCGTCGGGGTCGCCCTGCGCCGCGGGCAGCCAGGCCCTGATGCCGCGCATCAGCTCCTGCACTCCCGCGCCGGTGATCGCCGAGCCGTAGAAGACGGGCATGACCTGCCGCGAGCGGGTGACCGTACGCCCGTCGAGATAGGCGGCCAGGGCCTCGTCGTCGTGCTCGGCCAGCAGCTCGGTCAGCTCGGCGGGGCCGTACGGCACGAACGCCGCCCGCCGCGTGCCCGCGTCGCGGATCCGGCCCACGGGCGCCGAGCCCGGGATGCCGAGGTCCGCACGAGCGCCCATGCGGTCGATCTTGTTGACGAAGACGATCGTGGGGATGCGCAGGCGGCGCAGGGCGCGCATCAGCACCCTGGTCTGGGCCTGCACCCCTTCCACGGCGGAGACGACCAGCACCGCCCCGTCGAGCACGCTGAGCACCCGGTCCACCTCGGCGATGAAGTCCGGGTGACCGGGGGTGTCGATCAGGTTGACGGTGAGATCGTCGACGGCGAAGGAGGCGACCGCGGACTTGATGGTGATGCCGCGACGGCGCTCCAGCGCCAGGGAGTCGGTCTGGGTGCTGCCGTCATCGACACTCCCCAGGGAGTCGATGACACCGGCGGCGAACAGCAGCCGCTCGGTCAGGCTGGTCTTACCGGCGTCTACATGCGCCAGGATCCCGAGATTCAGCGATTGCACTAGGCGTCAGGCCCTTGTCGTCGATGGATGAATGTCGCGTCTCTCGCATCGACGTGCGCCTCATGCCCGTGCTCCTTTCCTCGCCGTTCAGTTGAGCAGAGCGATAATTCGAGGGCAACCGGTTTTCCGCTCGCTATCCTCGCCCGCATGAACCGTGGTGTGACGCCCCAGAGTGAGGACTTCTCGGCCTGGTACAACGAGCTGGTCGCCAAGGCGCAGCTCGTCGACCGCGGCCCGGCCAAGGGCACCATGGTCATCCGACCGTACGGCTACCGCCTCTGGGAGCTGCTGCAGGCCGAGCTCGACCGCCGCATCAAGGACACCGGGCACGAGAACGCCTACTTCCCGCTGCTGATCCCCGAGAGCTACCTGCAGCGCGAGGCCGAGCATGTCGAGGGCTTCGCCCCCGAGCTGGCCGTCGTCACCCACGCGGGCGGCAAGGAGCTGGAGGAGCCCCTCGTCGTGCGGCCCACCTCCGAGACCATCATCGGCGAGATGATGGCCAAGTGGATCTCCTCCCACCGCGACCTACCCCTGCTGCTCAACCAGTGGGCCAACGTGGTGCGCTGGGAGATGCGCCCGCGCATGTTCCTGCGCACGACCGAGTTCCTCTGGCAGGAGGGCCACACCGCGCACGCCGACGAGGCCGACGCGATGCGCGAGACCATGCTCGCGCTCGGGTTGTACGAGGAGGTCGCCCGCGACATCGCGGCCATTCCCGTCGTGGCCGGCGAGAAGACCCCCGGCGAGCGCTTCGCCGGAGCCGTGCGCACGTACACGATCGAGGGCATGATGCGCGACGGCAAGGCGCTGCAGTGCGGCACCTCCCACTACATGGGCGCCAACTTCGCCCGCGCCTTCGACATCGGCTACACGGCGGCCTCGGGGCAGCGGCAGCTCTGCCACACCACGTCGTGGGGCATGACGACCCGCATGATCGGCGCGGTGATCATGACGCACGGCGACGACAAGGGGCTGGTGCTGCCGCCCAGGCTCGCGCCGTACCAGGTCGTGATCGTCCCGATCCGCGACACCGCGCCCGCCTGCCACGAGCTGGCCGTACGGCTGCGCGCGGCCGGCGTGCGCGTCCACGTCGACGACCGGCCGCAGCTGTCGCCCGGATTCAGGTTCAACGAGTGGGAGCTGCGCGGCGTGCCGATCCGACTGGAGGTGGGACCGCGCGACCTGGAGTCGGGCACGGCGGTCCTGGCCCGCCGCCTGTCCGACGCGAAGGAGAGCGTGCCGCTCGACTCGCTCCCGTCGGCGCTGCCCGTGATCCTGGAGGAGTTCCAGGAGCTCCTGCTCCGGCGGGCCACCGGGTTCCGCGACGAGCACACGATCACGGTCGGCACGTGGGAGGCCTTCGCCGCGGCCGTCTCGACGGGCTGGGCACTCGCGCTGCACTGCGGGCGGCCGTCGTGCGAAGACGTCATCAAGACGGAGACGGCGGCGACGCCGCGCTGCATCCCCCTGGCCGGTCCCGAGGAGAGCGGCACGTGCGTGCGCTGCGACCAGCCGTCGGCGTACGGCAAGCGGGTGATTTTCGGGCGGGCCTACTGAACGCGGGCGCCTTTCCCGGCTTCACATGAGGAAGCTGGGCAAGGTGCCGTTAGCGGTCATGACGACACAGATGACCGCGAACACCATGAGGAGCAACAGCAGGATCGCCTGGCCGATGCTGAACTTCTTCTGCATGATGCCTCCCGAGATTGATCGTATTCTATCGGACTCCCCTATAGTGACAATTCGATCACTATGGGTAAGCACAGGCCATGAAGGATGACGCGCGGGCACTGCTCACCGACGTGGCCAGGCTGCTGCTGGCGGGCAGCGCCGAGGGCGTCTTCGTCGTGCGCGAATCGGTCAGGCGGGTCGGCGCGGCCCACGGCCTCGACGCCGACCTGCTCGTCCTGCCCGACCAGCTCATCCTGCGCATCGACGACGGCACCACCAGCACCGTCGACGTCATCGAGACCATGCCCGGCCTGTCGCTCAGACGCCTGGAACAGGCCAAGCAACTCGTCACCGAGATGCACGCGGGCCTGTCCCTCGCAGAGGCCAGGCGGCGGCTCGACACGATTCTCGCCGCGCCCCCGCTCTACCCCTGGTGGCTGAGGATCGTCGGCGTCGTCCTCTTCACCGCATGCTTCGCCCCGAGCCTCGTGCCGACCTGGACGGAGCTGCTGACCACGGTGGCGCTCGGGGCGGTCATGGGGGTGCTCTTCGTCGCCTTCACCGGCCGCCGATGGGAGCCGCTACTGCCGCTCATCGGCTCGTTCGTGGTCGGCTGCCTCACGCTCACGGTGTTCGCCGAGGCCGCCTACGCGACCGGCCCTGTGATGCTGATGCTGCCCGCGCTGTTCATCGTGATCCCCGGCGACTACCTGTCGGCCGCCTCCGCGGAACTGGCCGTGGGCCGCATCTCGGCCGGCGCCACCCGGCTGGTGTGGGCGAGCTTCATCCTCGTCCAGATCATCATCGGCGTGGAGCTGGCCGCACAGGCCACCGGGGCCGGACGGCAGGCGCTCTTCGAGGCGTCCCAGCCAGGGACCCTGCCGTTCTGGTTCATCGTGCTGGCCTGGATCCCGTTCACCGTCGGCCTGGCGCTGACCTTCAACGCGAGCCTGCGCAACGTCCCGATCATGGCCGCGCTCACGATGGGCACCTACCTGCTGTACGCCGGCTTCGCCAAGCTCGGCGGCGAGCTCGTCGGCACCCTCGTGGCCGGCGCGGCCCTGGGCGCCGCCGCGACGCTGCTGGCACGATCGCCCGCCCTTCCTCCGCGGCTGGAGCTGGTGGTCGGCGGCTTCTTCACGCTGACCGTCGGCAGTCTCGGGCTGCGCGGGGTCACGGCGTTGATCGGCGGGCATCCGATCGTGGGGGCGCAGGACCTGTTCAGCTTCCTGCTGATCGTGCCGACGGTCGCCCTGGCACTGCTCGCGGGTTTCCTGCTGGTCCGCCAGGGGGCCCTTGACTTGCCCCGGTGAGTCGGGATACTTTCCGGCTAAATATAAAGGAAACTTTCCTAATAGTTTCCTTGCTCCCACCCCCTTCAGCCGGAGCAGAACATGAAACGACAGTTGATCGCCGTCCTCGGGGCCGTCCTGTTACCCCTGGGAACCTCCGTCGCCATCGCGCCCAGCGCCATGAGCGCCGTGCAGATGGCAGCCCCCGCGTGGGCGCCGTACACCACGTATGCGACCGGCGCGGTCGTCTCCTACAACGGAGTCGACTACACCGCCATCCAGGGCCACACCTCCCTGCCCGGCTGGGAGCCGCCGAACGTCCCGGCCCTGTGGCGTGCGGGTGGCGGCGGCGGAGGTGACACGCAGGCGCCCACCGTGCCGGGCAACCTGCGCACCACCGGCAACAGCACCAGCAGCATCGCGCTGGCCTGGAACGCCTCGACCGACAACGTCCAGGTCACCGGGTACGAGCTGTCCCGCGGCGGCACCGTGGTGGCCACCGTCACCGGGACCACCTACAACGACACCGGCCTGGCGGCCGGGACCAGCTACACCTACACCGTCCGGGCACGCGACGCCGCGGGCAACTGGTCGGCACAGTCCAGCCCGCTGAACGCCTCCACCCAGCAGGGCAACGGCGCACCCGGCCAGCCCGGCTCGCCGTCGGTCAGCGGCGTCACCAACACCTCGATCTCCCTGTCGTGGGGCGCCTCCAGCGGCACCGTCACCGGCTACCGCGTCTACGAGGGCAGCACCCAGCGCGCCCAGGTGACCGGCACCAGCGCCACCGTCTCCGGCCTGGCCGCCTGCACCTCCAAGACCTACACGATCAAGGCCTACAACTCCGTCGGCGAGTCGGCCGCCAGCGCCCCCGTCAGCGGCACCACCGCCGGCTGCACCGGCGGCGGCAACAAGCTGCTCGGCTACTTCGTGCAGTGGGGCGTCTACGGGCGCAACTACCACGTCAAGAACATCGACACCAGCGGCTCGGCCAGCAAGCTGACCCACATCAACTACGCCTTCGGCAACGTCCAGGGCGGCCGCTGCACCATCGGCGACTCCTACGCCGACTACGAGAAGGCCTACACCGCCGACCAGAGCGTCGACGGCGTCGCCGACACCTGGGACCAGCCGCTGCGCGGCAACTTCAACCAGCTGCGCAAGCTCAAGGCCAAGTACCCCAACATCAAGATCCTCTTCTCCTTCGGCGGCTGGACCTGGTCCGGCGGCTTCGGCCAGGCCGCACAGAACCCGGCCGCCTTCGCCGAGTCCTGCTACAACCTGGTCGAGGACCCGCGCTGGGCCGACGTCTTCGACGGCATCGACATCGACTGGGAGTACCCGAACGCCTGCGGCCTGACCTGTGACACCAGCGGCCCGGCCGCCTTCAAGAACCTGATGCAGGCGCTGCGCACCCGCTTCGGCTCCAGCAACCTGGTCACCGCCGCCATCACCGCCGACGGCAACAACGGCGGCAAGATCGACGCCGCCGACTACGGAGGCGCCGCGCAGTACATCGACTGGTACAACGTCATGACCTACGACTTCTTCGGCGCCTGGGCCGCCCAGGGCCCGACCGCCCCGCACTCGCCCCTGACCAACTACGCCGGCATCCCGACCCCGGGCTTCTACTCGGACAACGCCATCCAGAAGCTCAAGTCGAAGGGCGTACCGTCCAGCAAGCTGCTGCTCGGCATCGGCTTCTACGGCCGCGGCTGGCAGGGCGTCACCCAGTCCGCCCCCGGCGGCACCGCCACCGGCCCCGCGCCCGGCACCTACGAGCAGGGCAACGAGGACTACAAGGTCCTCAAGACCCGCTGCCCGGCCACCGGGACGATCGCCGGTACGGCTTACGCCCACTGCGGCAACCAGTGGTGGAGCTACGACACCCCCTCGACCATCGGAGGGAAGATGGGGTACTCCAAGCAGCAGGGACTCGGTGGTGCGTTCTTCTGGGAGCTGTCAGGTGACACGACCAACGGAGAGCTCATCAACGCCATGAAGGCGGGCCTCGCCTAAGGGTTCGACTCGTCCGAGCGGGCGCGGTTCCTTCGGGAGCCGCGCTCGTTCTTCGTTTATGCGCCCGCCTATACGTCCGGGCTCGGGGTCTCTATACGGGCTGCTCATACCGTCGAGATCATCCAACGACGAGAGGAGACCCGTATGAACCGGGCCTACGTGTGGGGCACGCCGAGTGTCGACTGGGGCGCACCCAGCCTCGAATGGAACTAGCCATCCCCCGTCTCGAAAGTCACTAGCCACCCCCGGGTGTGCCGGGGGGCTCTGTGCCGGGCGGCTCTGCCGGGCGGCTCTGCCGGGCGGCTCTGCCGGGCGGCTCTGCCGGGCGGCTCTGCCGGGGCGTCTGTGCCGGGGGGCTGTGCCGGGGCGGCTATGCCGGGAGCTGTGCCGGGCCCACCCGCCCGGCACAGCCCTACCCCGGCTCGAGCACGCGCGTCATCCAGACCGAATCGCCGCGCTCGGCATCCTCCGTGACGCGCCCGCTCCGATGGAAACCGACCTTCTCAAGCACGCGGAACGACGGGCGCGTTCCACTCCCGCACCGTCGCCCACAACCGCCGCCGCCCCGTGCGGGCAGCCGCCTCGACCACAGCCCGGGCCGCCTCCGTCGCGTAACCATGCCCGTGAGCGCGCCGCGCCAGTTCGTAGGCGATCTCGGGCTCGTCGAACGACGCCTGGCCGACGATCAGACCGCAATACCCGATGAACTCACCGGTGGCGCGCAACTCGATCGGCATCAGGCCGAGACCGGCCTCCTTCGTCAGGGGGTCGTCGAGAATCCAGGCGCGGAAGTCGTCGACCGTCGGACGTCCATCGGCGCCGATGCGGCGCAGCGCTCGCGGGTCTCGTTCCAGCCACAGGCCGCGATACCCCTCGGCATCGGCCGCCACCCACTGCCGCAACCGCAGCCGCTCGGTCACCAACTCGGTCGGCATCTCCATAAGTCACCACCTCGCCACGGTAGCCACCATCCCTCACCCGCCTCGGCGGAAAGCTCCCCCGGCGGCCCCTGATCTGCGCGCTCCGGCCAGCACAATCCCCGTACCCTGCGCCGGCCCGCGAACGTTGGGCGCGCTCCCAGGCCGTCACCAGCCCGAACGGCTAATCTCGGTGAGTGACCGTATCGGGGGAACGGCACGCCAGCTGGCTTGAGCTCTTCTTCGACCTCGTCGTGGTCGTGGCCGTCGTCCAGCTGGCGCATCGGCTGCACGAGCCGACCTTGGGCAGCGCGATCGTCACGTTCATGCTGTTCTACGCCATCTGGAGCGTGTGGATCTCCTACACGCTGTACGCCAACGTGGTCGCCGACCGGGTGAGAACGCGTTCGGTGCTGGTCGGCATGTTCGGCATGGGTGTCATGGCCGCGGCGGTACCCGGTGTGGACCACCGGCTGCCGGAGGTGCAAGACACCCGCGACTTCGCCTTCGCCCTCGCCTACGTCATCTGCCGGATGGCCGTCGGCGGCACCCTGCGCCGCGCGGGCACGGTGGTCACCTCCTGGCCCGCAGTCCAGCTGGGTCGCGGACTGGCGCTGGGACCGTGGATCGCCTCCCTCTTCCTGGATCCACCGCTGACCTACCAGCTGTGGTTCATCGGCATCGTGTTCGACGTTCTGATCTCAGTACGGCGGAGCCGCCACCCCGACCGCATCATGACGCGCATCCGCAAGAGGGAGCTCCAGCACAAGTCCCGGGAACGGGCCACGCTCGGAGCACTGGACATCAGTCATCTGGAGGAGCGGCTCGGCCTGTTCGTGATCATCGTGCTGGGCGAGGCGGTCATGCAGGTCGTGGTCGGCGCTTCCGCGACGCCATGGGACTTCTCCCTCGGCCTGACCGCCCTTGCCGCCTTCGCCATGGTGGTCGCCCTGTGGTGGCTCGCCTTCCAGTACGGAGTCAGCTCCGCCCCTCTGCCTCCCGGCCACCGGCCAAGACCCGCAGCCCTGCTGCCCGCGCACTTCGTGATGACCGGAGGGATCGCCGCGCTTGCCGCCGGACTCGGGGTGAGCGCGGAACATCCGGACTCACCGCTTCCGGGAGGCGTGTTGACCGTGATGTGCCTCGGGCTCACCGCCACCTTCGCGGCGTCGACGCTGCTGGGCGCCACGGCCGGCGCCGAACGACGTTGGACGTGGGCCTACGCCCTCCCCACCACGCTGCTGCCACTCGTGGTCGGCGTGTTCGGCCTGGGATCTCCCGGCTGGATCGTCGTCACCCTGCTACTGCTCGGACCGCTGTGGCGCATCAGATACCGACCCCGAGCCCTCTCCCCATCCCCTTGAGGCGGATTGCCGACTGCGGGGCAGCATGGCGCGCGGATCAGGCCCCGTGGTCTGGCATCACGAGTAGGTCGCCGCCGCCCTGAGACCACGAAGGCCCTCCCCGGATCACCCGGAAGGGCCTTCGTGCAGCAGAGCCGACTAGGGGAATCGAACCCCTGACCTTCTGTTTACAAGACAGATGCTCTACCGATTGAGCTAAGTCGGCACGGCCTAACAGTCTAGACGCTCACCGGCGCCGCTGACGAGCGACCTCGTACAACGCGATCCCCGCCGCGACCCCCGCGTTCAGCGACTCCGCCGCCGCGAACATGGGGATGCGTGCCACGTAGTCGCACTGCTCCCGCACCAGCCGCGACAGTCCCTTGCCCTCTGAACCGACCACGATGACGAGAGGTTCGCCGAGGAGTGACACCTCGTCGAGGTCCACGGTCGCCTCGCCGTCGAGGCCGACGACGAAGATGCCGGCCTCGCGGTATTCGCGCAGGGCGGCGGTGAGGTTGGCGGCGCGGGCGACGCGCATGGTGGCGAGGGTGCCGGCGGAGGTCTTCCAGGCGCCGCCGGTGACGCCGGCGGAGCGGCGGGACGGGACGAGGAGGCCGTGGGCGCCGAAGGCGGTGGCGGAGCGGGCGATGGCGCCGAGGTTGCGCGGGTCGGTGACGCCGTCGAGGGCGACGATCAGCGGGATCTCGGCGGCGTCCTGGGCGATCTCGATGAGTTCGGACGGGTGCGCGTAGTCGTAGGCCGGGATCTGGAGGGCGATGCCCTGGTGGACGGCGCCCTCGGTGAGGCGGTCGAGCTTGTCGCGGCTGACCTCGAGCAGGGCGATGCCGCGCTCGGCGGCGAGCTTGAGCGAGGCGCGCACGCGGTCGTCGCCGTCGAGGCGCGAGGCGACGTAGAGCGCCGAGGCGGGCACGCCGGCGGCGAGGGCCTCGGCGACCGGGTTGCGGCCGCCGATGTACTCGGGCGCGTCGTCGGACTTGCGCTGGCGCGGCGCGGACGACGGGCGGGAGCCTCCGCCGCGGTCTTCACGCGCGATGCGCTCGGTGCGCGCCTTGTCCTTGTACCAGTGGCGCGCTTCCTTCGGTGGCGTCGCGCCCTTGCCTTCCAGACTGCGACGTACTTTTCCGCCGCTGCCTTTGAGCGGACCCCGTTTCCTCATGGCACCAAGGTTACCCGCGTGACAGCTGCCAACGAGCCCCGTGGGGGGTGTCCTCGACGGTGATGCCCGCGGCGGTGAGGCCGTCGCGGATGGCGTCGGCCGCGGAGTAGTCCTTGCGGGCGCGGGCGGCGGCGCGCTGCTCCAGGGCGACCTTGACGAGCGCGTCGACGACGGGGGTGAGGTCGGAGCTGTCGCCGCGCCACTGGGCGGAGCGCGGGTCGAGGCCGAGGACGTCGAGCATGTTCTGGGTCTCGGCGAGCAGGCGGGCCACGGCCTCCTTGTCGCCGCGGCTCAGGGCCACGTTGCCTTCCCTGACGACCTCGTGGACGACGGCGAGCGCCTGGGGCGTGCCGAGGTCGTCGTCGAGCGCGTCGGCGAAGGCTTGCGGGAGGGGCGCGTGGGCGTCGACGTCGTGGATGACCTCGGCGGCGCGGGTGACGAAGCCCTCGATGCGCTGGTAGGCCGCGGCGGCCTCCAGCAGCGACTCCTCGGAGAAGTCGATGGAGGAGCGGTAGTGCGGCGTGGCCAGGTAGTAGCGCAGCTCGGCGGCGCGCACCTTCTTCAGCAGGTCGGGGATGAGCAGGGAGTTGCCGAGCGACTTGCTCATCTTCTCCGCGCCGATCTTGAGCATGCCGTTGTGCATCCAGTAGCGGGCGAAGCCGTCGCCGGCCGCCTGGGACTGGGCGATCTCGTTCTCGTGGTGCGGGAAGATCAGGTCGAGGCCGCCGCCGTGGATGTCGAACGTCGGCCCGAGGTACTTGGTGGCCATCGCGGAGCACTCGAGGTGCCAGCCGGGACGCCCGGGGCCCCAGGGGGTGGGCCAGGTGGGCTCGCCGGGCTTCTCGCCCTTCCACAGGGCGAAGTCGCGCGGGTCGCGCTTGGCCGAGTCATCGTCGCAGTCGGCCGCGGCACGCATGTTCTCGAGCTTCTGGTTCGACAGCGAGCCGTACTCCGTGGCGTACGACTGCGTGTCGAAGTAGACGTCGCCGGCCGAGGCGTAGGCGTGGCCGCGGTCGATCAGGCGCTGCATCAGCGTGATCATCTCGGGGACGTGGCCGGTGGCGCGCGGCTCGACCGTGGGCGGCAGGCAGCCGAGCTGGTCGTAGGCCCAGGTGAAGGCACGCTGGTTGCGCTCGGCGATCACGAACCACGGCACATCGTCGGCCGCGGCGACCCGGATGATCTTGTCGTCGATGTCGGTGACGTTCCTGCAGAAGGTGACGTCGTAGCCGGAGCGCGTGAGCCATCGGCGCAGCACGTCGAAGTTGACGCCCGAGCGGATGTGACCGATATGCGGCGGAGCCTGCACGGTGGCACCACACAGGTAGATCGACACCCGGCCGGCTTCGACCGGGACGAACTCGCGGACTGTGCGGGTGCTGGTGTCGTAAAGGCGCAGGCTCACAAAGGCAAGGCTAACGCCTCGCGCGACGTCGCATGCTGATTTGTCAGCCCCGTAGCGTCACCTTCTCGGGCGTCACGCGCACGATCACTCTCTCATTGCCCTCCGGCTCCTTCCAGTCCTGTCCCGAGTACTTGCGCGACAGCTCCTGAATGAGCGACCCGGTCGGATCATCCTCCATCGTCACGTTTCCACGCACTTCGACGTATACATAAGGATTGTCGGAATCGATGATCAGAATGCTCGCGCGCGGGTCACGCGCGAAATTGCGGTGCTTGCGACGGCCCTTGACGGTCGAGAACAGGATGTCGTCGCCGTCGGTCCGCACCCAGACCACCGTGGACTGCGGCCCACCGTCGGGATTGATGCTCGTCACGGTCGCGTAGTTGGCCGCGTCGAAGTACTTGCGCGCGCCCGCTGACAGCTCGCCCATGTGATTCCCCCTTGATCGGTTTCCCACCCCATTCTTCTGTAGGCTCGAAATCGCCATGGACGTGACTCCCCCTTCCACGCTGCGCCGCCTGGGTGTCGCCCTCGCCGGGCTCGCCGTCGCCGCACTCGCCGGCACCGCCTGCGCTCTGTCCTTCCACGACCTGCGCGACCTCGCCCTCAGCGGCGGGGCCTCGCCCGACCTGGCCTTCCTCTACCCCGTCGGCTTCTCGGCGCTGCTGCTCGTCGCCCTGCTCGCCGTGCTTTTGCTGAGCGCCGGCGGGCTGCTCGTGCGGGCACAGGCGGGGCTGGTGCTCGTGCTCCTGATCGTGGCCGCCGGCGCGGCCAACGTCGGGGCGGTGGTGGGGTTCCGTTTCGACGTACGGCACGCGGCCGTCGGCGTCGCCGTGGCGCCCTGGGTGATGCTGGCGATCGCGCTGTGGTTGTGGCTGGTGATCATTAAGCACGTGCAGGAGCGCCGCAGCTCGCGGGGCGAGGGTACGGCGGAGCCGGATCTGGTGCCGTTCGAGCAGGGGAAGCGGCAGGCGATTCCGGCGCTGCCCTGGGAGGACGACGGGAGGGAGTCGGCGGCGGTTGCGGGTGCCGCCGAGCCGTTGGGGCGTCAGGTGCCCGAGCCCAGGACGGAGCCGCTGCCGGATCCGGAGCCGGTGCCTGAGCCGATCCCCTTTCCGAGCAGGCCGAAGAGGAAGCGGGAGCCGAAGCCGCTCCCGGAGCCCGAGCCGGTGCCTGTGCCGATTCCGGTGCCGATTCCGGGGCCGGAGCCGGTGCCTGGCCCGGTGGAGCCGGTCGAGCCGCTGCCCGAACCCGAGCCGATGCCCGAACCCGAGCCGATGCCGGAGCCCGAGCCGATGCCGGAGCCCCAGGCGCCGCCGGAGCCCGAGCCTTGGGAGAGGTCGGAGGCTGAGGCGAGGTCAGAGGTCTCCGCCTACGCCGCGCCAGGGCCGAGGGCGGAGGAGGCCGGGCCGAAGGTTGAGGCCGCTGACTACGCCGAGCCAGGGTCGGACGCCGAGCACGGCCATGAGTATGAGCACGCCCATGAGTATGAGCTCCCCCCGCACCTCGAGCAGGGTGCCGAGTCGCGCGCCTTCGACCGCGACGTCGAGCTGCTGCCGGAAACTGCCCCCAGCCCTGAGCTGCTGAGCGAGCCCGAACCGCCGCCCGCCCCTAAAGACGCGCCGCTGCCCGAGCCGGAGTCTCAGCCCGAGCCGGAGCCTGACCCCGAGCCCGAGCCGGAGCCGGAGCCGGAGCCGGAGCCGGAGCCGGAGCCGGAGCCGGAGCCGGAGCCCGTGCGTAAGGCCGTGCGGTGGGGTGATCGGGTGAAGCCCGCCACGACCGACAAGCTCGTCCACCCCGCCGGCCCCGACCCCGACCACGAGCACGACAACCCGGACCCCGAGCACGGCCCCGATGCCGCCGATGAGGTCCCCCGGGCGGCCCGCCGCCCGTTGAACGAGGCGCCCGCCGGGAGGCTGAGGAGCACCCCGCTCCCCCCGGGCGACGAGTAAGGACGCACGCAACAGGCCCGCCCCCACCTCGTCGTGGGAGCGGGCCTGTAGCGCTTATGTCACAGACGACTACCGCGACCGCGCCGGAGTCCGGCCACCAGGCCGACACCGATGACGGCCAGAACCACCTGCATGACGAGCTCGATCCAGTCGATGCCCGCCGTGTTGGACACGTTCATCGCCTGGGCGATGAACGTACCGATCAGCGCCGCGACGATGCCGACGACGATCGTCAGGATCCATCCGATGGCCTGGCGGCCAGGGATGAGCAGACGGCCGATCGCGCCGACGACGGCGCCGATCACGATTGCGCCGAGAATGGATTCGATGGTCATGAAAACCTCCCCGTGAGGGTGACACCTTCACTCCCACGGCCAGCGAGCTACCCGCTCACCACCAGTTATGCATGACCTTCTAAAATCCCCAGGTCAGACGCCTGATTTCCCTCCTGAGCGCGGCATGGCGACGATCAGGATGGCCACGGCGGCGCAGGCGATCTGCAGTGCCCACTGGATCCAGTTGATGCCTCGGGTGTCGGAGACGCCGAACAGGTACGCCAGGAACGTGCCGACGAGCGCACCGACCACGCCCAGGAGCCAGGTCATCGTCAGCGAGATGTTCTGCTTGCCTGGAATGAGCAGCCGCGCGATGGCCCCGATGACGATGCCGAACACGATGGCCCAGATGATCGATCCGATCATTCGTATCCCCCCTCACATGCGGAGATACCCGGATCGGCCAGGAAGTACGCCTGGTTGGGGAGGACGGCGGCCCGTACCGCGCCAGTGACGAACCGCCGCCCCCGAACTCGACGGGCTTCCAGCGCGAAACTGGTCGGCACCGCCCGCCGGGATACCCTCAACGCATCCCGTTAGTTGACGCGCTGTTCGGGCGATTGGTTCACGACGAGTGCGTTGGCGATCGCGCCGAGGCCCTCGCCGCGGCCGGTGAAGCCCAGTCCGTCGGTGGTGGCGGCGCTGAGGCTCACAGGAGCCCCCACAAGCTCTGAGAGCACCTTCTCGGCCTCCTGGCGCCGGGGAGCCAGTTTCGGGCGGTTACCGACGACCTGGACCGCCACGTTGCCGATCAGGAAGCCGGCCTCGCCGACAAGCCTGACGGTCTCGGCCACCAGCGTGGCGCCGGACGCGCCCGCCCAGCGGGGGTCGGACGTGCCGAAGACCGCGCCCAGGTCACCGAGACCGGACGCGGACAGGAGGGCGTTGCAGATCGCGTGGCAGACGACGTCGGCGTCGGAGTGGCCTTCGAGGCCCGTCTCGCCGGGCCAGTGGAGCCCGGCCAGGTGCAACTCGCGCCCAGATGCGAACGGGTGGACGTCGATACCGACGCCCACCCGGGGAAGATTCGCGTTCAGGAGTTGAGAACCTCGTCGAGCAGGGCCTCGGCCTTGTCTTCGTTGGTCTTCTCCGCCAGCGCGAGCTCACTCACCAGTATCTGGCGAGCCTTGGCCAGCATTCGCTTCTCACCCGCGGAAAGGCCGCGCTCGCGGTCCCTCCGCCACAGGTCCCGAACGACTTCGGCGACCTTGTTCACATCTCCAGAAGCGAGCTTCTCAAGATTGGCCTTGTAACGGCGCGACCAGTTGGTCGGCTCTTCCGTGTGCGGCATGCGAAGAACATCGAAAACGCGCTCAAGGCCTTCCTGGCCGACAACGTCGCGCACGCCGACGAGTTCTGCGTTTTCCGCCGGCACCTGGACGGTAAGGTCGCCCTTGTCGACCTTGAGCACCAGGTAGGTCTTCTCCACACCCTTGATGGTCCGGGTTGTGATTTCTTCGATCCTGGCAGCCCCATGGTGGGGGTAGACGACTGTGTCGCCGACCTGGAAAGTCATGTGACAAGTACCCCTTCCGCTGTACTCCAGGGTACCACGCGTCCAGAGTCTCCCGGAACAGTGAAATCACCATAACTGCAGGTCAAAGCCGCATATTTGGGCTTGACATCCCTACAACTCTATGAATCGCAAACCATGACATAGCTAATGACCTGCAGGGGTGCGGGAATGACCATGGAATCGGGTGGATAAGGTGGGCGCTGCCAACTCCTCTCCATGCTAAGGAGACTCCCTCGTGACCAGCCGACGCTGGATTATCGCCGCCGCCGCGCTCCTGGCAGCCCCGGTTCTGGCCGGCTGTTCCGCCGGATTCCATGCCAACACCAACAAGCCGTACATGCCGGTCGAGGGCGCGGCGCTCATCGACCACGCGGCCGACCTGCCGACGTACGGCGGCAAGCAGGGCCTGACCATCCCCCAGGTGTTCATCCTCGGCCCCGACGCCGGCGCGCAGCTGGCCCAGGGCGGCAAGGCCCCGGTGTACCTGAACGCGCTCTCCTACTCGGGCGACGCCCTCCAGGCGGTCACCGCCGAGGGCCTGGGCACGGTCACCCTCACCAGCCCGATCGAGCTTCCCGCCAACCAGCTTGTCAACACCGGCAAGCCGACCCCGCAGGTGATGATCGACGGTCTGGCCAAGCCGCTCCACGGCGGCGAGAGCTTCAAGCTCACCTTCCAGTTCGCCAAGGCCGGCGCCGTGACCCTGGACGTGCCCGTGGTGACCCGTAGCCGCGAATACACGGCCTACCCGATGGCTCCGGGCGCCACCCCCGCCCCGACGCCCTCTGCGAGCCCCACGGAGCACGCAGAAGAGGGCGGGCACTGACACCCTGCCGACAACCCTCCTGGCAACCCCGGCGCGGGCTGGGCGCCGTTAAGAAGACTTCGTCCTCTGGCACAGCGCCGACGCCGAACGAAAGAGCGGCCGGTTCCACGAAGGAACCGGCCGCTCCGCCGTACTCAAAGCGCGATCACTCGTTGGGCTCGAACTTGTACCCCAGCCCGCGCACGGTCAGGATGCACCGCGGGTTCGACGGGTCGGCCTCCACCTTGGCCCGCAGCCGCTTCACGTGCACGTCCAGGGTCTTGGTGTCGCCCACGTAGTCGGCGCCCCACACGCGGTCGATCAGCTGGCCACGCGTCAGCACCCGCCCGGCGTTGCGCAGCAGCACCTCGAGCAGCTCGAACTCCTTCAGGGGCAGCTGCACCTGCGAGCCGCGCACCGACACGATGTGCCGGTCCACGTCCATGCGCACGGGCCCGGCCGCCAGCACGGCGTTGTCGGGCTCGTCGGTGACGTCGCCCTGCCGGCGCAGCACCGCCCTGATCCTGGCCACCAGCTCACGCGAGGAGAAGGGCTTGGTCACGTAGTCGTCGGCGCCCAGTTCGAGGCCGACCACCTTGTCGATCTCACTGTCCTTGGCGGTCAGCATGATGACCGGCACCTTGGAGCGCTGCCGCAGCGAACGGCACACCTCCGTGCCGGGCAGGCCGGGCAGCATCAGGTCGAGCAGCACGAGGTCGGCGCCGCTGCGGTCGAAGATGTCGAGCGCCTCGGGCCCGGTGCCCGCGACGGAGACCTCGAAGCCCTCCTTGCGGAGCATGTAGGACAAGGCGTCGGAGAACGACTCTTCGTCCTCCACAACAAGAACGCGCGTCATAGGGCCGCCTCCAGGGGTTTGGGTACTGCCACCGCGGTGCCGCCGAAGGCGGGCAGCCGCAGCGTGAACGTGGATCCGGAGCCTTCCTTGCTCCAGACCGTCACCTCGCCGCCGTGGGCGGCGGCGACGTGCTTGACGATGGCCAGGCCGAGCCCGGTGCCGCCGGTGGCGCGCGATCGTGCGGCGTCGACGCGGAAGAATCGCTCGAAGATGCGCTCCAGGGCCTCCTCCGGGATGCCGATGCCCTGGTCGCTGACGCTGATCTCGACCGATTCCCCGGCCGGCCTGGTGCTGACGACCACGCGGGTGTGCTCGGGGCTGTAGGCGATGGCGTTGTCGATGAGGTTGCGCAGCGCGGTGGCGAGCAGTTCCTCGTCGCCCCACACGCGCAGGCCCTCCAGCCCGCCCGAGACGAGCGTGATGTCCTTGCCCGCGGCCTTGGTCGTGGAGTAGTCGATGGCCTCGTGCACGACCTCGTCGATCAGCACCTGGCCGGGGGTCGGGATGGGCTCGGCGCCCTGGATGCGCGACAGCGTGATCAGGTCCTGCACCAGGTAGGCGAGGCGGGCGGCCTCGTGCTGCATGCGCCCGGCGAAGCGGGTGACCGCCTCGGGGTCGTCGGCGGCGTCCTGGATGGTCTCGGCCAGCAGGCTCAGCGCGCCCACCGGGGTCTTCAGCTCGTGGCTGACGTTGGCGACGAAGTCGCGGCGTACCGCGTCGACCCGCCGCATCTCGGTCTGGTCCTCGGCCAGCACGAGCACCTGGCCGTGCGAGCCGAGCGGCGCCACCCGTACGGCGAAGCTGGTGGTCTCCTGGCCGAAGCGGTGCCCGGCGACCTCGATCTCGCTCTCGCGGATCTCGCCGTCCCTTCGCACCTGCCTGGCCAGCGCCAGCAGTTCGGCCGCCATCAGCCGGTCGCCCTTGACGAGCCCGAACGCCCGCGCCGCCGAACTCGCCCGCAGCACCCGGTCGTGGGCGTCGAGCACCACGGCCGACGACGGGAGCACCGCCAGCACCGAGGCCACGCCCTGCGGCAGCGCGCCGACCTCCGCGTCGTGCGACGACTCGGTCCGGTTCGGCGTCTCGATCTGGTTGCGGTAGAACAGCACGGCGAACGCGCCCACCACGAATCCGGCCAAGGCGGCCAAGCTCATGGCCATCTCACTCATGTCTTCGATGGTAGGTGGGTATTTCCAGGACACCGACCCATGACCTGGACCCTTCCCGCAAAGTTCACTTAGCGGTTGGGGGTCGTTCATCGCCAGGCACGTACGTTGAGTCCATGCGTGACGCCTACCACGAAGAACTCGACGCCCTCACCGGGCGCCTCGTAGAAATGACCCGCCTGGTGCGCTCGGCCATCTCCCGGGCGACCACAGCCCTGCTCGACGCCGACCTGCAGCTGGCCGAGAGCGTGATCTCCCGTGACGAGGAGGTCAACCGGCTCTTCGCGGAGGTGGAGGCGTCCGTCTTCGAGCTCATGGTGCGCCAGCAGCCCGTCGCCATCGACCTGCGCATGATCATCACCGCGCTCCGCATGGGCACCGACCTGGAGCGTATGGGCGACCTGGCCGAGCACGTCGCCAAGGTCGCGCGCCTGCGTCACCCCGAGTCCGCCATCCCCGCCGACATGCGCCCGACCATCCTGGAGATGGGCCAGATCGCCGAGAACATCGTCAGCAAGGCCGGCAGCTGCATCGCCCGCCGCGACGTCGAATCGGCGCTGGAGCTGGAGCACGACGACGACGCCATGGACAGGCTGCACCGCAAGCTCTTCCGCGAGATCCTCGGCAAGGACTGGAAGCACGGCCTGGAGCCGGCCATCGACATCACGCTGATCGGCCGCTACTACGAGAGGTACGCCGACCACGCGGTGCGCATCGCCCGCGACGTCGTCTACCTCGTGACCGGCTCGCGCCCCTCCTGAACATTCACCCCCCGATCGGCGTCAAAGCGTGCGAGGGGGTGAAGTCATGAAAAGAGTCATCGCGATCCTCGTCGTCGCGGCGGGCCTGCTCGTCGTGGCCCCGGTGGCCGCCCAGGCGGCGCCCACGTTCCCGTACCCGGTCCTGCGGCGCGGCGGCGAGAGCGGCCCGAACGTCCTGATCCTGCAACACCTGCTGCGCGGCCAGCGCGACATGTGGGTGAAGGCGATCCCCGCCGACGGGGTGTACGGCAAGCGCACGGAGGAGTTCGTCAAGGCCTACCAGGGCCTCGTCGGGCTGCCGCAGGACGGCGTGGCGGGCGCGCACACCTGGACGCGCCTGATCGCCGACAACACGCTGCGGCCGGGCGACAGGGGCGAGGAGGTGCGCGCCGTGCAGTGGGGCCTGGTCAAGAACGGCCACCTGATCCGAGAGCAGGTGGACGGCGCCTTCGGCACCAACACCGAGCGCGAGCTGAGGCGCTTCCAGCGTTTCACCGGCACCTCGATCGACGGCATCGTCGGCGTGCAGACCTGGCGCGCGCTGATCACCTGGGGCAACAACGACTAGGAGGGGAAGGGCGCGAGCCGCACCCGGCTCGCGCCCTGTCACCTCTGCTGGTGGTCGTCGCGTGTGATCCCGTAGAGGACCTGGTCGTGCCAGCGCCCCTCGCGCCACTGTGCCTGCCGTACGACGCCCTCGCGGGTGAAGCCGGCCTTCTCCAGCGTGCGCTGCTCGGCCACGTTCGCCACGTCGGTGTTGGCCTGGATGCGCTGCGCCCTGGTGTGGTCGAACAGGTAGGCGACGACCTGGCGGTGCGCCTCGGTGCCGATGCCGCGGCCGCGGAAGCCGGCCAGCACCCGGATGCCGATCGCCCAGCACCATGACGTGCCGGGAGGTCCCCACAGGAGCTTGGACCACTCGATGCGGCCCGCCACCTCGTCGCTGTCGCAGATCGTCAGCACGCCGCCCTCCTCGCCGAGCATGCCGTCCTCGGCCAGGCGCCGGCGGGGTGCGACCGGGTTGCGGTAGCCGAACCACTGGTGGGCGCCGGCGCCGTCCTGACCCTGGAACTCGGCGTCGAAGACGTCGAGGTCGTGCGGCTCGACGGGGCGGAGGGTGACGGTCATCAGCGGCCCTGGTTGGCGACGGCCTCGATGGCGGCCTTGGCCGCGTCGGGGTCGAGGTAGCGACCGCCGGGCGTGACCGGGCGGTAGTCGGCGTCGAGCTCGTAGACGAGCGGGATGCCGGTCGGGATGTTGAGGCCCGCGATGGCCTCGTCGGAGATGCCGTCGAGGTGCTTGACCAGTGCGCGCAGCGAGTTGCCGTGCGCGGCGACCATGACGACCCTGCCGGCGACCATGTCGGTGACGATCTGGTCGTACCAGTACGGCAGGGCCCGGTCGATGACGTCCTTGAGGCACTCGGTGCGCGGCATGAGCTCGGAGGGAAGCGACGCGTAGCGGGCGTCACCCACCTGGGAGTATTCGTCGCCGTCGGCGATGGGGGGCGGCGGCACGTCGAAGGAGCGCCGCCACAGCATGAACTGCTCGTCGCCGAACTCGGCCCTGGTCTGCGCCTTGTCCTTGCCCTGCAGCGCGCCGTAGTGGCGCTCGTTGAGCCGCCAGGAGCGCTTGACCGGCAGCCACTGCAGGTCGGCGGTCTCCAGGGCCAGGTTGGCGGTGCGGATCGCCCGGTTCAGCAGGCTGGTGTGCACCACGTCGGGCCGGATGCCGGCCTCGATCAGCAGCTCACCGGCTCGCCGCGCCTCGGACTCGCCCTTCGCCGACAGCGGGGCGTCGACCCAGCCGGTGAACAGACCCTTGACGTTCCATTCGCTTTCGCCGTGCCGTACCAGCACCAAAGTAGCCATGAAGGCCATCCTAGGGAGCGGCGAAGCGGGCGAAGGCCTGGAGGTTGGCGGTGGACTCGCCGTTCTTGAGCCGCCAGGCCCACTCGCGCCGGATGGAGGAGGCGAAGCCCAGCTCAAGGGCCTTGTCGAAGCCGTCGTCCGCGTACGTGAGCACGCAGCCGAGCAGGCGGTCGATCTCATCAGGCGAGATGGCCGTCAGCGGGACGCGCCCCACCAGGTACACGTCGCCCACGGGGTCGAGGGCGAAGTGCACGCCGTACATGGAGCCGTTCTTGGTCAGCAGCCACTTGTAGAACTCGGCGTGGTTCTCGTCGGGCTGACGGCAGAAGAAGGCCTCGACGTGCAGCGCCTGCTCGCCGACGATGAGCCAGGCCATGGTGGCGAGCTTGTGCTGTCCGGGCAGCCTGACCAGGAAGTGGCCGGGCCGGGGCTCCTCGAACGAGACGTCGAGCCCTTTCAGGATCTCCCTCATACCGCAACCCTAAGAGACGCGTTGGCGACGGCTCCCGCGTACACCTCCATGAGGCGTGCGGCGGTGGCCGACCAGCCGAAGGCGGCGGCGTGGGCGCGTGCTCCCGACGACAGCCCGTCGCGCCAGCGCGGGCTGGTGACGAAGCGGTTGAGCACGGAGGCCCAGTCCTGCGGGTCGTGGCTGTCGACGAGGACGCCGGAGACGCCGTCGCGTACGGCGGTGCGCAGGCCGCCCACGGCGGCGGCGGCGACGGGGGTGCCGCAGGCCTGCGATTCGAGGGCGACGAGGCCGAACGACTCGTTGTAGGACGGTACGACGGTCACGTCGGCGGCGCGGTACCAGTCGGCGAGCTCGTGCTGCGGGGCCGGGGGCACGAGCCGCACGACGTCGGAGATGCCCAGCTCCGTGGCGAGGTCGACGAGCACGTCAGGGCGGGCCAGTCCGTTGCCCGAGGGCCCGCCGACGCAGGCGACGACCAGCCGTTCGCGCAGCGAGGGCTCCTCGATGAGCATGCGGGCGGCGGCGCGCAGCAGCACGTCGGGGGCCTTCAGCGGCTGGATGCGTCCGACGAACAGCAGCACGTGCGCGTTCTGCGGCAGCCCGAGGCGGTGACGGGCGGCGCCCTGCGACGCGGGCTGGAAGACGGTGAGGTTGACGCCGGGGTTCACCACGGCGACGCGGTCCTCGGGGGCGCAGTAGAGCTCGCGCAGTTCGAGCGCCTCGTCGGCGGTGTTGGCGACGAGGCGGTCGGCCACCTCGACGACCTGCTCCTCGCCGAGCACGCGTGCCTGGGGCTCGGGCCTGTCGCCCTTGGCCAGCAGCAGGTTCTTGACCTTGGCCATCGTGTGCATGGTGTGCACGAGCGGCACGCCCCAGCGTTCCTTCGCCAGCCAGCCGACCTGGCCCGACAGCCAGTAGTGGGAGTGGATGACGTCGTAGCGGCCCGGCTCGTACATGGCCTCGGTCCGCAACACGCCCGACAGGAACGCGCACAACTGCGCGGGCATGTCCGCGCGGTCCAGTTCCTCGTACGGCCCCGCGGTCACGTGCCGCACGGAGACGCCGGGCGCGAGCTCGACGACCGGCGGCAGGTCCCGGCCGGTCTGCCGGGTGAAGATCTCGACCTCCACCCCCAGCTGCGCGAGCCGTTTTGCGGATTCGACGATGTAGACGTTCATGCCACCCGCGTCACCCGTGCCGGGCTGATCGAGTGGTGACGTGTGCATGCTGATCGTCGCGACCCGGTTCACGCGTCTGCGCCGCACCGGACATCACCTCCAAAAGGTTGCTAACCATCCAGGTCAACGCGACATTCCCGGCACATTATGGTTGGCCCCATGAAGAAGACGGCTGTGGTGACCGGCGCCAGCAGCGGGATCGGCGAGGCGACCGCCCGCAGGCTGGCCGCTGAGGGATTTCACGTGGTGGCGGCGGCCAGGCGTGGTGACCGCCTGGAGAAGCTTGCGTCCGAAATTTCGGACATAACCCCCTTTGTCCTCGACGTTACGTCACAGGAATCCGTCGACTCCCTGGCGGGGTCCCTGGAGCGCGTCGACGTGCTCGTCAACAACGCCGGGGGCGCGATCGGCCTGGAGTCCGTCGCCGAAGGGCGCATCGACGACTGGCAGCGCATGTACGACATCAACGTGCTCGGCTCCCTGCGCATGACCCAGGCCCTGCTGCCCAAGCTGGTCGCCACGGGCGACGGCGTCCTCGTCATGCTGACGAGCGTCGCCGGACTGGTCTCCTACGAGGGCGGCGGCGGCTACTGCGCCGCCAAGCACGCCCAGACCTCCATGGTCGAGACCCTCCGGCTGGAACTGGTCGGCCAGCCGCTGCGCATCATCGAGATCGCCCCCGGCATGGTCCAGACCGAGGAGTTCTCCCTCACCCGTTTCCGCGGCGACTCCGAGCGCGCCCACAAGGTCTACGAGGGTGTGCCAGGACCGCTGGTCGCCGACGACGTGGCCGACGCCATCGCCTGGACCGTCACGCGGCCCTGGCACGTCAACATCGACCGGCTCGTCATCCGGCCGCGCGCCCAGGCCGCACAGCACAAGGTCCACCGGGAGAATTAGCCGCATGGCCAGACCGGTCGGGACGATCACGCGCGGCACCACGGGTGTCAACCGGCTGCGCCGTGCCGACCGGTGGATCCTGGCCGCCCACGGGCATCTGCTCAGGACCGCCGACCGGCCCCTGATCGTGGACCTGGGCTACGGCGCCTCCCCCGTCACGACGCTGGAGCTCTTCCAGCGCCTGGGAGGCGCGCAGGTCGTCGGCATCGAGATCGACCCTGCCAGGGTCGCCGTCGCCAAGCCGTACGAACGGCCCGGCCTGAGCTTCAGGCTCGGCGGGTTCGAGCTGCCCGTCGACCGGCCGCCGACCCTGATCAGGGCGTTCAACGTGCTCAGGCAGTACGGCGAGGCGGAGGCGTGGTCGTACTGGGAGCTGCTGACCGGCAAACTCGCCTCCGGCGGAGTCCTGGTGGAGGGCACCTGCTCGGAGACCGGCCACCGGGCGGTGTGGGCCGGCCTCGATCGCGAAGGGCCGCGCACGCTCACCTTCTCCGCCCGCTTCGACGCCTTCGAGCGCCCCTCCGACCTGGCCGACCGGCTGCCCAAGACGCTCATCCACCGCAACGTGCCCGGCGAGCGCATCCACACCTTCCTGCGCGACTGGGACCGCGCCTGGGCGCACGCCGCGCCGTACGAGAACCACGGGCGGCGGCAACGATGGCTGCGGGCGACCGGGCTGCTGGCCCAGGACTGGCCGGTCTTCCGCCACCCGCCACTGGGCGGCCGGGCACGATGGCGGCTGGGTGAGCTGAGTGTGCCCTGGAGCTGCGTGGCGCCGTGAGGGCTCCCCGGCGAGTGAGATATGTCTCCCCGCCTGCCTGCTCGACGCTCTGTAGTACTACGCTGGTGAGTGTGAAGGGTCTAGGCGAGCTCGAACGCAGCATCATGGACATCCTCTGGGCGGAGAACACTCCCCTGACGGCCCGGGAGGTCGGCCGCCTCATCGCCGAGCGCGATCTGGCGCCCACCACCGTCATGACCGTCCTGGACCGCCTGACCCGCAAAGGTTTCCTTGAGCGCACCCGCGACGGCCGGGCATGGCGTTACGAACCGGCGGAAAGCCGCGACTCCTACGTCGCCGAGCTTATGCTGGAGGCTCTCGACATGACGGGTGACCGTTCGGCCGCCCTCGCACGCTTCGCCAAGGCCGTTTCGGGCGACGAGGCGGAGATCCTGCGCAAGGCGTTGTTGGAGCTGGAGGAAGAGTGATCACCGCGGCGGTGCTGGCCGCGCTGGCCCTGGGCTGCGCGCTCGGCGCCTGGCGCTTCACTTCCGCGCGGTGGACCTACCGCGCTCCTCGCGTGGCGATCCTCCTGTGGCAGGCGCTCGGCGTCGCCTGGGGGCTGGCCAGCGTGGGCGCCCTGCTGGCCTATGCCGTTCAGCCCTATGACCAGGGCGTGCTCCAAGGCCTGGTCGCCTTCGCCGGCGGCGGCTCGCCGTCGGGCTCGTGGGACCTTCCGCACCTGCTCGCGCTCATCGCCGGACTGTCGCTGCTGGCGGTCCTCATCGCCGTGACCGTCTCCGCCGGGGTCCAGACCCTGCGCGCCCGCCGCCGCCACCGCATGCTGCTGGCTCTCATCGCCCGCGAAGACCCCGAGATCCCCGGCGTGCGCGTGCTCGACCACCCGAGCGCCGCCGCCTACTGCGTGCCCGGCTGGAACTCCGAGGTCGTCGTCAGCGCGGGCACGATGGAGCTGCTGTCGCAGGACGAGCTCGCCGCTGTGCTCGCCCACGAGGCGGCGCACGTGCGCGAGCGCCACGACCTGGTGCTGCTGCCCTTCGGCGCGCTGCGCGCCGCCCTGCCGTGGTCGAAGGTGGTCGCCGAGGCGCAGTCGCAGGTCGAGCTGCTCATCGAGATGGCCGCCGACGACTGGGCCCGCCGCCACGTCTCCCCCCGCCGCCTCGCGACCGCGCTGCTCAGGTTCGGTACGGCAGGCGCGATGCCCGCCCCGCACGGCATGCTCGGGGCGCAGTCGCACGTGATGGCGCGGGTCGACCGGCTGATCAAGCCGGGCCCCGGCCTGTCGCGCGGGATGCGCTATGGAATCCTGACGTTCTGCGTGATTCTCACCACATCTGCGCCGTTTTTGTGGGTAATCCCGCTCTGACCTGCGCTAACTATTGCTAGCACTCCGTTTGCAATTGCAAGCACCGCGAGGCAGACTATGAGGCATGGCACTACCCAAGGTCGGCTCGATCGGTGAATACATCCGTGAGCAACGCCAGCAGGCGAAGATCTCTCTTCGCCAGCTCGCCGAGCAAGCGGGCGTGTCCAATCCGTACCTGAGCCAGATCGAGCGTGGCCTGCGCAAGCCGAGCGCGGAGATCCTGAACCAGATCGCCAAGGGTCTGCACATCTCCGCCCAGGCGCTCTACGTGCAGGCGGGCCTCATCGAGGACCGCGAGCCACCGAGCGACGTGATCGCCGCGATCCGGGCCGACACCTTCATCACCGGGCGCCAGCGCCAGGTGCTGATCGATATCTACGAGTCGTTCCGCAAGGAGAACCGCCCGGCCGGGGGGCCGGACGACCAAGCGGACGACGAGTCGCCATTGCCAGAGGAGCTTCTCTCCGCGATCGAAGCGGTCACCTCGAGCAACGGCACCCGTCACCAGTCCACCCAGGAGGGGTAACACATGACGCTCGCCACCGAGGTCAAGAAGTTCACCGAGTCCAAGCCGTTCTACGCCGTCGCCGGCGCCGGCGACTTCCTGGTCGAGAAGCTCCGCGAGCTGCCCGGCCAGCTGCAGAAGCTCGGCACCCAGGTCAGCACCGGCGACCTGGCCCGCGAGCTTCCCGAGAAGAGCCGCGCGGCCGCCACCAAGGCCGAGGACATCGTCCGCGACCTGCCCAGCAAGGCCCGCGTGTACGCCGACCAGGTCAGCGCCGCCGCGACCGACATCTACGAGGCGTCGGTCACCCGCGGCCGCAAGGTCGTCAGCAAGGCCAGCGGCGAGGCCGCGCTGGAGCTGGAGGAGGTCTCCGTGGCCGCCGAGCCGCCCAAGGCCGCTCCGGTGAAGAAGCCGCGCACCACCGCCAAGCCCACCACCAAGGCCTGACATTTCGCAAGAGCCCGTCCCCCTGGGGACGGGCTCTTCGCGTATAGGCTGGGGTTCGGTCGCAGCGAGGACGAGCGGGAGAGAAGATGGGTCTGATCAACGGCGTATTCAACCTGCTTTTCCTGGTGCTCGCCGCCGTCATCTTCGGCATGTCGATCTACGCCTTCGCCCATGCCGCACGCGTGCAGCCCAACGCCTTCCTGGCGGCGGGCAAGCTCAAGAAGCCGATCTGGCTGCTCATCACCGGCCTGGCCGCCCTCTTCTCCGGGGCCGGCGCCTACAGCTACCTGCTGGCCTTCCTGACCGTCGGCACGCAGCAGTTCATCGGGATCGGCCTGGGCCTGTTCTCCATCGCCGCGGTGATCGCGGCGACCATCTACATCGTCGACGTCAAGCCCGCCGTGAAGGGCATGGGCGGCCGCGGCGGCAACCAGGGCCCCTACGGCCCCTGGTAGCCCTGGTAGCCCTGGTAGGCCGTCAGCTCTTCAGCTTCTCCGCCAGCCACCGTGCCAGTTCGCGGTGGCCAGCGGCCGTCGGATGCACGCCGTCGGGCAGGACGTGTCCCGTCCACCGGCGCCGCATCGGATCGACGAAGTGCACACCCTCCCTCTCGGCCACCTCGGCGAGCGCGTCGCGCACCGCGAACGCCTTGGGCGGGGGCTTGCCCATCCACAGCGGCCCCAGCATGACGATGCGCGTCTCCGGCCACCGGCCGCGCACCGCCCACAGCAGCGACGAGGCCGCCTGCCGCACCTTCAGGGTGGTCCAGCGGCGGTCGTTGTGGCCGCCCGAGAGGACCACCAGGTCGGGGGCGGGGCGCCAGGCCAGCTCGGCCTCGAACGACTCCTGGAAGTTGCGGCCGACGCGCCCGCGGTTGACGTAGCCGGTGCCGCCCGCGCCCGCGATGACCGGCTGCCAGCGCAGCAGCCTGGCGGTCTCCGAGGCGTAGCTTCCCCAGGCGGGCACCGGGCCCGAGCCGACGGTGAAGCTGTCGCCGACGACCATCATCACGGGGGCGGCCTTCTGCATGACGGGCGTGGGCACGGGATCGGCGGCGGATTCGCCGATGGCGTAGGTGCAGCCCGAAATGAGGGCACATATCGTCAACAGTGCGGCGGCCGGTCCCTGCGAACGGCGGGAGACAAGGCCGCGCATGACCACCTCGATAGCTCTAGGCTGCCGACATGAGCTTCGATCTCCACGGACGCACGCAGCGGCTCGAACTGGCCGACCAAGGGTTGCGGACCTTCGAGGCAGTCGTGCTGGACGCGACGCCCGAGGGGATCGTCTTGAGCAGGTCGGCATTCTATCCAGGAGGCGGCGGCCAGCCCGCCGATCACGGAGTTCTCCTGTGGCTGGGCGTGGAAACCCGCATCGTCGGCATACGCAAAGGCGACGATCTCTACCTGATTCCGGCAGAGGGCGACCCCATCCCGCCGGTGGGCACGACCGTCGAGGCGGCGGTGGCCGACGAACGGCGCAGCGCGCTGATGCGCACCCACTCCGGTCTCCACGTGTTGTGCGGGGTCGTCTTCCGCGACTACGGCGCGCTGGTGACAGGCGGCAACATGGAGCCGTTCACGGCGCGGATGGACTTCAACCTGCCCGAGGTGCCGCCCGGCTTCAAGGAGGCCGTCGAGGCGGCGTGCAACGCCGAGATCCAGGCCGACCGGCGCATCGACGTCAAGGTGCTCCCGCGCAAGGAGGCCTTCGAGATCCCCGACATCATCAGGACGGCCACGAACCTGGTCCCCGAGGAGGTCGACGACGTCCGCATCGTCGACATCGTCGGCCTCGACACCCAGGCCGACGGCGGCACCCACGTGGCGTCGACGAAGCAGATCGGCCGCCTGCGCGTCGCCAAGATCGAGAGCAAGGGGCGCGGATTCCGGCGCGTGCGCCTGGAGATCGGCGACTGACCGTGGTGGGTGTGTGAAGGGAAGGCGTGAAACCCACCCCGCGTGATGGCGTCACCACTCTATGCTTCCCTCGGGGCTGCGGCCCGGTCAGGGGGTGATCGGCCGGCAGCCCCCTTTCCGGGGGTGCGCGCAGTCCCACTCCCGCCTTCCTTCCTCACCACGACGGGGGTCCGGTGACAACCTCTTCTTCGACTTCTTCTGTGTGCTCGACGTGCGAGGGCGTCCTGCCCGCCGACCACCCCGAGGCGTTCACGCCGGAGCGGGCGCACCTGATCATGGCCCACGGCTACTGCTCCTGCCGCGCCGACGACGTCGTGCCGGCACAGGCCGATTCGCCACCCGCCGTTGACTCGTTGTCAATCGCCGCTTCGTAACCTGTTCCCCGTGTCTGGCCGTCGCGGTGCGCAGGCCGTCGACGGCCAGACGACCAACCGGCTCGCGGAAAGAAACGTGCCGCAATGGCCTCTACCTTGGCATCATGCGAGCACTGAACCGCACCTACCTGCACCGGCAGCTCCTGCTGGAGCGCCACTCGATGCCCGCGATCGAAGCGGTCAGGCACCTGATCGCCCTCCAGGCCCAGGAGCCCAACTGGCCCTACCTCGGCCTCTGGACCCGCCTGCGCGACTTCCGCCTCGACGAGCTCACCGAGCTGATGGACGGGCGGCAGGCCATGCGCACCACCCTCATCCGCACCACCCAGCACCTGGTCGCCACCGACGACCTGCGCTGGCTGCGCCCGACGGTCCAGCGGGTGCTCGGCCGCACGAGCCTGTCGCCCTACTTCACCGGGGCACTCCAGGGCATCGAGGTCGACGAACTCGTCGAAAAGGCGCGCGAGCTGCTGGACGGCGAGGTCATGACCCGCAAGGAACTGGGGGCGCTCCTCGGCGAGCGGTACCCGGGGCGCGACGAGCGCCTCCTGGCCGCCACGGCCGAGCTCATCCTGCCGATGTACCACCCCTGCTGCACGTGGGGACGCTGGGGCACCCGGCCCGGCCAGACCGTCGCACTGGTCGGCGAGATGCGGGCCCCGGATGTCAGGCGCATGGTCGAGCGTTATCTGGCCGCCTACGGCCCGGCCACGATCATGGACGTCCAGGCCTGGTCGGGGCTGACGAAGCTGCGCGAGGTGATGGACGAGATGCCGCTGGAGCGGTCGGGCGCCCTCTACGACCTGCCCGACATGCCGGAGATCTCGCCGGACGTCCCGGCGCCCGTGCGGTTCGTGCCCGCCTTCGACAACCTCATCCTCGCGCACAAGGACCGCACCAGGATCATCTCCGACGCCGACCGCAAGCGGGTCATCCACGGCGCCGGCATGGTCAGGCCCACCTTCCTGGTCGACGGGTTCGTGCACGGCATGTGGGCGATCAAGGGCAAGGCCCTGCGCGTGCTGCCCTTCAGGCCCGTCCCCGACGAGGACGAGGTGTACGGCGAGGCCACCCGCCTGGCCGCCTTCCTGGGACTGGCCAAGGTGGAGCTCTTGACACCCGACGAGAGCTGACCCGCCACGTCCGATTACTCCAATGGTGTTACGCATGGTCCACCTGAGGTGGGTTGTACCCGGATACGATGTCCGGCCATGAGGGGAACACTCGCTGCTGTACTGGGGGCCTTGCTGGTGTCCCTGACCGCCGTACCCACCCCGGCCTCGGCGGAAGGCGCGCCCATCTCCGTCGAGGTGACGATGGAGCTGCGCAAGGACGGCGTGCTCCACGTCAAGGAGAAGATCACCGGCAGCGGCCCGATCAAGCGGACCATGCTCACCCGCACCCGCTACGACGACGACAACGACCGGCTCTACCAGATCTCCGGCGCCCAGGTGGAGAGCGTCACCGCCCCCACCACGCTGGAGTACGACGTCAAGGGCGCCATCGCCCAGGCGGGCGACATCGAGGAACTGCGCTGGTTCGCCGTCAGCGGCTGGAACGTCCCCGTCGACAAGGCGACGGTCAAGGTCACCGCACCCGCCCAGATCCAGAACCTGTCGTGCTTCGCCGGCGAGATCACCTCCGCCATCGGCTGCACCTCCGCCTCGATGGACCACACCGGGCTCGACGCCGACTTCGAGCAGCAGGGCCTGGCGCCCGGCCAGACCCTGACGATCGTCGTCGGCTACCCCAAGGGCACCACCGGCGCCGCTCCCCTGCTGGAGAAACGTTTCTCGCTGGCCAGCGCCTTCACGCTCAACACCGTCACCGGCGGCGCGCTGGCCGGGCTGCTGATCCTGCTGCTGGGCGGCATCGGCCTCGTCTACTGGACCCGCGGGCGCGACGTGCGCCTGTCGCACTCGGGCGAGGCGGTCAACCCGGTCCAGGACGGGCACTTCTCGCCGCCCGACGGGGTACGGCCCGGCCAGATCGGCACCCTCGTCGACGAGCAGGCCGACGTGATCGACGTGACCGCGACCATCGTGGACCTGGCGGTGCGCGGCTACCTGCGCATCGACGAGCAGCCCAGGGGCGCCTACGACGCGCCGGACTGGATGCTGGTCAAGCGGCCCAACGCCCCGGCCGGCTCGCTACTGCCGTACGAAAGGCTGCTGTTCGAAGCGATCTTCGACGGCCGCGACTCGGTGCTGCTCTCCCAGCTCACCGGAACCTTCGCGCAGAGCATCGGCAAGGTGCGCGACGCGCTCTACCAGGACGTCGTCACCCAGGGCTGGTTCGCCAGGCGTCCCGACACCGAGCGCACCCGCTGGACCACGATCGGGCTCATCGTGCTCGGACTCGGCCTCGCCGCGACGGTGGCGCTGGCCTGGTTCACCACCTACGGGCTGATCGGGCTCGCGCTGATCATCGCGGGCGCGGCCCTGACGATCGGCGGGCAGTACATGCCGGCCAAGACCGCCAAGGGTTCGGCGGCGCTCGCCCACACGATGGCCTTCCGCGAGCACCTGTTCTCCGGCGACCTGTCGGCGGTGCCGCAGCAGCAGCGGGTCGAGCTGTTCTCCCGCTACCTGCCCTACGCGGTGATCTTCGACGGTGTGGAGCACTGGTCGCGCGTGGTCGCCTCGATCACCCAGCAGGGCGACAACCTGTACTGGTACCACGGACCCGCCGAGTGGGACCTGTCGAAGTTCGCCGGATCGATGCGCACCTTCACCACGACCACCTCGGGCGCCATCTCCAGCACCAGGCAGCTGCGCTCGATCTAGAGCCTGATGAGGCCCCGCTCGACGGCCGCCGTGACCGCGGCCGTCCGGGTCTCGACGCCCAGCTTGCCGTACACGTGGTTGAGGTGGGTCTTGACCGTGGCCTCGGTGATGAACAGGGCGCGGGCGATCTCCTTGTTGCCCGCGCCCTTGGACAGCAGCTCCAGGATCTCGATCTCGCGGGCCGTGAGCGCCGGGCCCGGGTCGCGCATGCGGCGCATCATCTTGGCGGCGACCTTGGGCGACAGCACGCTCTCACCCCTGGCCGCGGCGCGGATCGCGGAGAACAGCTCGTCGGGCGGGCTGGCCTTGAGCAGGTAGCCGGTCGCGCCCGCGTCGATCGCCCTGACGATGTCGGCGTCGGTCTCGTACGTCGTCAGCACCAGGATCTGCGGCTTGCGCGGCAGCTCGCGGATGCGGCGGGTGGCCTCGACCCCGTCGGGGCCGTCGCCGAGCTGCAGGTCCATCAGCACCACGTCGGGCTCGCGCAGCGCCACCAGGCGAAGCGCGTCGTCGGCGTTGGCCGCCTCGCCGACGATCTCCATGTCGGGCTCGCCGTCGAGCAGCGCCTTGATCCCCGCGCGCACCACGGGGTGGTCGTCGACCAGGAAGAGCTTCATGCCGGAATTCTGGCAGCCACCGCCGTGCCCTCCCCTGGGACACTCTCGACCACCAGCGTGCCGCCGAGCTCGGCGACCCGGTTGCGCATGGCCTTGAGGCCGTAACCGCGACCGGGCGCGCTCGGCGCGTCGAGGTCGAAGCCGGCGCCGTCGTCGACGACGTCGAGCGACACGGCGTCGGGCAGGTACGACAGCGTGACCACGATCCGTGTCGCGTTCGCGTGCTCGCGCGCGTTGGCCAGCGCGCCTTGCGCGATGCGCAGCAGCGCCGCCTCCGCCGCCGGGTCGATGGGGTACGGCGTGCCTTCCAGGCGGAAGTCGCCGGGATTCAGCTCCGTCAGGGCCTCGGCCAGCGACTGCCCGCCCAGGGCCGCGGGCGCCAGGTCGCGGACGAAGCGCCGGGCTTCCTCCAGGTACTCGCCAGAGGCGCGCTCCGCCTGCCGTACGTAGTCGCGGGCCTTGCCGGGATCGCTGTCCCAGACCAGGTCGGCCGCCTGCAGCAGCATGCGCTGGCTGGTCAGGCCCTGCGCGATCGTGTCGTGGATCTCGCGCGACAGCCGCTCCCGTTCGAGCAGCACGCCGGCGCGGCGGATCTCCAGGAAGACCGCGATGGTCATCGCGGCCACACCGATCGGGGCAAGGATCTGGCTCGGGTCGAACCGGTCGCCCAGGTAGATCTGTACCGCCACCACGACGGCGGTCAGCACGGTCGTGGCCACGATCAGCATCCGCACGCTCAGCAGCCGCATGCACATGAACAGCAGCGGCACCGCGCACCACGAGAACGACGGCGCCACCTCGACCAGGATCAGCCAGCACACCAGGAGGCTGCCCAGCCAGAACAGCCGGACCTTGTGGCTGAGCCGCTGCCAGTAGAGGGTGCCCAGGGTGTAGATGAGGCCCAGCATCGCGGCGATGACCAGCGCGAGCACCGTCTGGCCGTCGAGCGCGTGGCGGAACAGCAGTCGCGAGGCGGACGCGATGAGCAGCAGGTAGAAGCCGGCGTTCATGACCCTGTTCAGCCACACGTTCTCCATCGGTCCCCCTTTCTCCGCGCAGGTTAGGCCAGGTACGGCGGGCGGGCATCAACCGATCGGTTGAGCTCCGCCTCCATCGATTCTCTCCCACAGCTCGATCCGTCTCCCGATGGCGCGGCCGGTCGCGGACGGCATCGTTAGGGGTGTCGAAACGACCTGACCAGGAGGAACACCAATGAAGCTCCGTATCGCCGCCGCTGCCGCCGCCGTCGCCGGTCTCGCTCTCGTGGGTGGCGCCGCCGCCCCGGCCATGGCCGCCCCCGACGCCAAGACCGTCACCCAGCAGAACGTCCTGACCGCCGACGCGGCCATGCGCATCGCCGACGCCGTGCAGAAGGAAGCGGTCAAGCAGAAGCAGCGTGTCACCGTCGCGATCGTGGACCGCTCGGGCGTCACCCGCCTGATCCTCAAGGGCGACGGCTCCGGCCCGCAGACGGAGGAGTCGGCCAAGCGCAAGGCGTTCACCGCCGTGTCCTTCGGCCAGCCCACCAGCAAGCTCGCCTCGAACCAGGCGCTGGCCTCCATCCCCGGCACCCTGCTGCTCGCCGGTGGCGTCCCCGTCGCCGTCGACGGCGCCCCGATCGCGGGCATCGGCGTCGGCGGTGCGCCCAGCGGCGACATCGACGAGGCCATCGCCAACGCCGGCCTCAAGGCCGTCCAGAACGGCCTGGGCTGAGCATGACCCCCTCGGGCCCTCGGCCCAGCCGTCGCGCCCTGCTCCTGGCAGGTCTCCTGCTGGGCGCCGCAACAGCCTGCGGCGCCCAGCAGGAACGCAGGAGCCCGGCTCCTGTGCCGAGCGCTCAGCGAGGGGGGAGCTCGGCCCCCGATCCGACCATGAAAGGATCAACCGTGCTCAACCAACGACTACTGGCCGCCGCCGCGGCCGGAGACGCGGAAGCGGTGCGGTCGGCCGTCAACGAGGGCGCCGACCTCGAGACGCGCAACGCGCAACGTCAGACCGCGCTCCTGCTGGCCGCCGCCGCCGACCACGTGGAGGTGGCCGAGATCCTGGTCGCCGCCGGCGCCGACCCCGACGCGCTCGACTACCGCCACGACACCCCGTGGCTCGTCACCGGCGTGACCGGGAGCGTGGGCATGCTGAAGGCGCTGCTGCCCGCCCGGCCCGACATGACCATCCGCAACCGCTACGGGGGCGTCTCGCTCATCCCCGCGTGCGAGCGGGGGCACGTCGACTACGTGCGCGAGGTGCTCAAGACCGGCATCGACGTCAACCACGTCAACGACCTGGGATGGACCGGGCTGCTCGAAGCGGTCATCCTGGGCGACGGGTCAGGGCCCTACCAGGAGATCGTCCGGCTGCTGCTCGACGGCGGCGCCGATCCCGGCCTGGCCGACAAGGACGGGGTCACCGCCCTGGAGCACGCCAGGACCAAGGGACAGCGAGAGATCGTCGCGATCCTGTCGGCGGCCTGAGATCAGGCGGTGCGCACCCGTACCTCGCCCACCGGGCGCCCGCCGCCCAGCAGCGGCGTGACCGCCAGGGCGTCGAGCTCGGGGGCGTCCAGGCCGAGCGACCGCAGCGCCGCCACGGTGACAGGAGTCCTGGCCCGCTGACCGCCGTCGTCGATCTTCACGGTTCCCGCCCTGCCGTCGGCGAAGACGAAGGCGTCGAACGCCTCCGCGCCCACCTTGGCCATCAATCCGGGCAGCGCGCGCATCAGCTTCGCCTCGGGACGATGCGTCCCCGAGGTCCACTCGGGGAAGGCCGACATCGCCTCGAAGATGCGGCGCTCGTGGCTGCCCCGCTCCGACAGCGGGAAGGCGCGGAAGGCCCGTGTGACACCCACCATGGAGACGAAGAACAGCGGCGCTCCGCAGCCGTCGACGCCCGTCGCCGCCACCCGCTCGCCCGTCAGCTCCTCGACCGTGTCGCGGATGGCGCGCTGGAGCGGGTGCGACGGCTCCAGGTAGGTCTCGGTCGGCCAGCCGTTCAGCACGCAGGTGGCGAGCATGGCGGAGTGCTTGCCCGAGCAGTTCATGAACAGCCGCGACCTGGCGGTGACCGTACGGTCCTCCGGATAGTCCTCGGGGCACCGCAGGGCGCTCTCGTCGAGCCCGGCACCCGCGAGGATCTTCCTGGCCCCGTCGACGTGGAACGGCTCGCCCGAGTGGGAGGCACAGGCCAGCGCGAGCAGCTCGCCTTCGAGGTCGAGGCCGCTGCGCAGCATGCCGAGCGCCTGGAGCGGCTTCATGGACGAGCGCGGCGAGACCAGGGCGTCGACCTCCCCGTGCACCGCCACGGGCCTGCCGTCGGCGTCCACGGTGAGCATCCGGGCCTGGTGGACCGATTCCACGAACCCCGACCGGACAACCTCCACAACCAGCGACATTTCTCGCCCTCCTTCGCCACGAGTCTATGGGTGGGCCAAAATGGGCTCTCATGCGAGCTGTGGTTCAGCGGGTGAGTTCCGCTTCCGTGGTGGTCGACGGCCAGCCAGTGGGCACGATCGACGAAGCCGGTCTGCTGGTCCTGGTGGGGGTCAACCACACCGACACCCGCGCGGAGGCCGCCAAGCTCGCCGCCAAGCTGTGGGGCCTGCGGATCCTGCACGGAGAGAAGTCGTGCTCGGACGTGGGGGCGCCGCTGCTCGTGGTCAGTCAGTTCACGCTGTACGGCGACACGCGCAAGGGCCGCCGGCCGACGTGGCAGGCGGCCGCTCCAGGACCCGTCGCCGAGCCTTTGGTGGAGGCGGTGGTCGAGGAACTACGCGGTCTCGGCGCGCACGTCGAGACCGGCTCGTTCGGGGCGGACATGAAGGTGTCGCTGGTCAACGACGGGCCGATCACCCTGGTCATCGACCTGTAGGAGCCTGCTAGCGGATGCGGCGGCGCAGCGACGGGTCGATCTGCACGTTGCGGCCGGCGTCCGGCGGCACGATGACCTCCTGCGCCGCCGCCACGCCCCCGGCCAGCAACTGCGCGTCGACCGGAACCGTGCGCTTGACCACCGCCAGCGCGATGGGCCCGAGCTCGTGGTGCCTGGCCGCCGACCCGACCTCCCCCACCTGCTGCCCGTCGAGCTCCACGGGCGCGCCGTGAGCGGGCAGCGTGTCGACGCTCCCGTCGAGGTGCAGGAAGACCAGCCGCCGCGGCGGGTGTCCGAGGTTGTGCACCCGGGCGACCGTCTCCTGCCCCCGGTAGCAGCCCTTGGTGAGGTGGACGGCGGAGCCGATCCAGCCGACCTCGTGCGGGATCGTCTTGTGATCGGTGTCGAGCCCCTGCCGCGGCCGGTGCCCCTCGATGCGCAGCGCCTCGTAGGCCCACAACCCGGCCAGCGGCTTGCCCAGGTGGTCGGCCAGCTCGGCGCGAGGCACCAGGAAGTCTTCGTCGGCGCCGGAGAGCACGACCAGGTCGGGCTGCGCGGACACCTCGACGCGGAGCATGAACCGCATCCGGTCGAGATAGTCGACGAGAGCCGCGGAGCCGCCCGGCTCGACGTGGGCCAGCACGGCCTCGCCGTCGTCGATCATCGTCAGGTGGTGCTCGACCCGTCCCTGCGCGTCGAGGATGAGCGTCTGGGTCCAGGTGCCGGGCTGGAGGTTGTCGACCTTCTGGGAGCTCAGGTCGTTGAGCCACTTGAGCCGGTCGGCCCCGGCGACGCGGACGACCTCGCGGTTGCTGCGGTCGACGATCGCCTCGCCCTTGGCCAGGGCACGCTGCTCGGCGAACAGGTCGCCGTAGTGGGCCGCCACGTCGGCGTCGGGGGCGTTGGCCGCGACGGCGCCTGGGAGATCGAGCAGTGGGCTGCGCATGCCTTCCAGGTTATCGGCACTCCCGGCACTGCCCGAAGACGGTCAGGTGACGGGCGTCGGCGGCGAAGCCCGCCGACTCCTCCAGCCCCTTGACCAGCCCGTCCGCGGCCGACAACGGCACCTCGCCGACCGATCCGCACGAGCGGCAGACCAGGTGGACGTGGTTGGCCTCGGAGGCCAGGTGGTAGGTGGGCGCGCCGTGGCTGAGGTGGGTGTGGGTGACCATGCCGAGCTCTTCGAGAAGCTCCAGGGTGCGGTAGACGGTGGAGATGTTCACCCCGCGCGCGGTCTCGCGGACCTTGGTGCAGATCTCTTCCGGTGTGGCGTGCTCCAGCTCCTTGACGGCCTCGAGGACCAGTTGGCGCTGGGGAGTGACACGGTAGCCCTTGGCGCGAAGTTCCTCGTGCCACGTCGTCTCAGCCATGCCCAGAGAATAATCGCTTGCCGCTCCTCGAACGCTTCGCATAGCTTCGGGGGTACGCGGAAAGGAGGTGGTCCTAACAATGGTGATTCATAGTTGGGCTAGCGAGGTGGCCGTCCGCTAAGGGCGCGAGTCGTCTCGCGCCTCTGAGGCGAAATCGAGACAGCCACCGGAGCCCCGGGTAGCTGGAGGACGGCGACGCAATGCCGTTCATGGTCCATCCAGCCCGTCCATCCACGGACGGAGAGAGCCCGGGGCTCTTCATATGTGTGCCGGACGCTCAGTGCTCGCCTTCGCCGCGAGCGGCGACGCCCAGCTTGTCGCAGGCCTCCTGGTAGAGACGGACGACCGCGACCCGCACCTGCGGCCGCTCCGTGATCGTCTCGCCCCACGGCACCCGCACCTGCTCGCCGTCGGCGACGAAGTAGATCGCCTCGGCGTCGGCGTCGCTCATCACCACCTCGGCGGCCTCGGGCCTGCCGCCCAGGCCGCGCACGATGATGCGGGAGTCGTCGGTGTGGTCGTCGTTCATGTGCCGCTTGATCTGGTCGACCACCGCGGGCGTGAAGAGAGTGCTCATCCGACCTTCTTCAGTTCACCGGACATGTGAGAGGTCAGCGGGTGACCCACGGCGGCCATGTCGTAGGCCCACATGAGGTTGCCGTTGACCAGACCATACAGTCGATGTCCTGCTGTGTACTCTTTCGCGGTCTGGGTGCGGGCGACCACGTCGGTGCGCAGCTCGATCTTGTGGAAGACCACCTCGCCCACGTAGATCTCGACCACGCCGGTCGGGTGCGCGAGCACGACCTCGAGCTGGCGCTCCGGCTGCGCGCGCCAGAAGCCGGTCTCCGTGGCCAGCGGCCTGACCTTGCCGCCCGCCTCGTCGAGCAGCCAGGTGCGGCTGGTGTAGGCCAGGAACGGCTTGCCGTTGTGGGTGAACTCGATCTCCTGGCCGAAGTTGAAGCTCTCGATCGTCGGGTATCCGCCCACTCCAGCGCCCTCCCAGCGGCCGATGAGGAAGGCGATGTGCTCGAGATCGGGATGTACTTCCATGGTGCCCAAGCCTAGCGTTCGGCTCCGGGCGTTAGGGTTTACGGCATGGCACGATCACTGGTGATCAAAGTGACAGCCGGAGCCGACGCCCCGGAACGCTGCAACCAGGCCTTCACCGTGGCCGCCTCCGCGCTGGCCAGCGGCGTCGCCGTCTCGCTGTGGCTCACTGGGGAGGCGTCGTGGTTCGCCGTCCCCGGCAAGGCCAAGGAGTTCAGCCTGCCCCATGCCGCCCCGCTGGCCGACCTGCTCGACGCCGTGCTGGCCGCGGGCCGGGTCACGGTGTGCACGCAGTGCGCGGCGCGTCGCGACATCACGGTCGACGACCTGCTGCCGGGCGTCAGGATCGCGGGCGCCCCGGCGTTCGTGGAAGAGGTCGTGGCGGAGGGCGTGCAGGCGCTCGTCTACTGAGCGAGCGCCCGTCCGCTGAGCGTTTACGCGCGTCCCCAGAAGTCGTACGGGTTCGGTCCCGGGCGGAAGCCGAGCGCGCGGGCCATCTCGGCCGCCTCGCGGAAGCCGCGGGCCAGCGCCGAGGGCTCGTGCGCGTCGCTGCCGAACGTCACCGCCTGGCCGCCCTCCTCGCGCCACCACCGCACGATGTCCGCGTGCATCGGCAGCCGCGTGTTGATCTCCAGCGCCCGCCCCGACCCGGCGGTGACCCGGAGCGCGTGCCGATACTCCTCCTCGAACACGGTCAGGTCGAACGGCCCGGCCTGCTCCGGCCAGTAACGCAGCGGATAGTCGATGTGGGTCAGCACGGAGAACACCTCGCTGCCCGCGACAAGGCTGGGGATCTCGGCGAGGTAGGCCCGCACGACCTCCGTGGCCGCCCTGCGGGAGTACAACGCGGGCGGCTCGGTGAACCCGCCGTCGCCGTTCGGCAGGCAGTGGAGCGAGCCGATCACCCGGTCGAACGGCCCGGCCTCGAGCAACTTGGCGACGGCGTCGGCGTGCCAGTGGGGTTCGCCCACCTCCAGGCCGCTCAGGATCCGCAATCCGGGGAACAAGGACCGGCAGCGCTCGATCTCCGCCAGGTAGCCGGCAGGGTCGAACCGGGGAGGGATCAGGTGGCCGTCGGGGGTGCACAAGGAGGACAGGTAGCCGTCGGCGTCGAACTCACCCGGCTCGACGCTCCACACCGTGTGGTCGACGTGCTCGGTGAAGGCCAGCGCCGGCAGGCCGATCTCCACGGCCCTGGCGCAGGTGGCCTCCATCGAACCGGTGCGGGTGTCCCACGACCACTCGCTGTGCACATGACTGTCAGCAGGCAACATTCACCGAACATAGCGGGTGGCCGGGGCGGGGAGGTTACCGCGAGGCGACCGCCGTCAGCCGCTCCTGCCGCAGCGCCTCGTAGCGTGAGTCGTCGAGCGGCGCCAGCTCCGAGCCGACCGCCCACCGCAGCAGCAGGTCGGCCAGGGCCGGGTTGCGGGCCAGGGCGGGGCCGTGGAGGTAGGTGCCCACGACGTGACCGGCGTGGCAGCCTTCGAAGCCGTCGCCGTTGCCCACCCCGGTGACCACCTTGGCGAGCGGCTTGACGCCCGGGCCGAGGCGGGTGACGCCCATGTGGTTCTCGAACCCGGTGAGGGTCGGCAGGTTGAGCGCGCTGTCGACCTCGGCGACCAGCTCGCCGACGCCGCGGACCGAGCCGCGGCCGCTGGAGATGTCGAGCAGGCCGAGCCCCTGGACCGGCTGGCCCTCCTCGCCGCCGAAGGTGGAGCCCATGATCTGGTAGCCCGCGCACACGGCGAGCATGGCCGCTCCCCTGGCCAGGGCGCGGTGCAGGCCGCCGTCCTTGCGCAGGCGCTCGGCGGCCAGGATCTGCGGACGGTCCTCGCCGCCGCCGATCAGGTAGATGTCGCCCGTCTCGGGCACCGGATCGGCCGAGCGCACGCGGATCGACTCGAACGGGATGCCGCGCCGGGCGGCCCGCTGCTCCAGGACGAGCAGGTTGCCCTGGTCGCCGTAGGTGGACAGCAGGTCGGGATAGATCCAGACGATGCGGACTGCGCTGTCAGACGGCACGGCCGAACTCCTGTCGGATCTGCTGGAAGGCGGTGTAGTTGGCGATCACGTCGACGTGGCCGGGAGGCTGCATGGCCAGGGCCGCGGAGAACGAGTCGCACAGGACGAAGGGGACGTCGGCGACGTCGAGCCGCAGGGCCAGGTCGAGGCGGCGCTCGCCGGTGACGAAGACGTTCCGCCCGCGCAGGATCCGGTAGTCGACGTCCCAGAGCCAGGAGGTGTCGCGCCCGTCGGGGCCCTGGGCGTTGACCGACAGGATGACGGGCGACACGCGGACGGGCGGCAGGCCCGCGGCGGCCGGGTCGGGGCCGTCGGAGGCGCCGAGGGCCACGTCGAAGGCCTCCAGCCAGCCGGCGGGGTTCTTGGCCAGCAGCAGGCGGGCGTCGCGTCCGTCGCGGGAGACGGTGGTGTAGCGGCCGGCGACCGACTTGACCTCGCGCAGGCGCGGCAGGGCCCGCTCGACCGGCAGGCCGAAGGCCTCGGCGACGGCCAGCGCCATGACGGCGTTGGAGCGGTTGGCCAGGCCGGGCAGCTGGATGTCGAGCTGCCAGCGCCGCCCGTGGCGGTCGACGGCGAAGGTGTCGTCGAGCACCCAGTGGGGCTCGGGCCGGTGGAAGGTGCACTCGCGGCACGCCCAGTCGGTGTCCTTACGATCGAGCGGACCGCCACACTCGGGACAACACCAGGAGTCTTCCTTCCAGCGCTGCCCGCCCGCCACCCAGGTGACCGAGGCGGCGGTGGAGGCGCCCCAGGTGACCAGGGGGTCGTCGCAGTTGGCCACGACGTGGGTGGGCTTGCCCGACAGGGCCCTGCGCCACTTCTGGGCCAGCAGCCAGATCTCGGCCGCGCGGTCCATCTGGTCGCGGCTGAGGTTCATCAGGCAGAGCACCCCGGCGCCCGTGGTGTCGAGGACCTCGGGGAGGTACTTCTCGTCGACCTCCAGCACGCCGTACGGGGCCTCCTTGCCCTGCGAGAGCGCCGAGACGTGCCCGGCGGGCATGTTGGCGCCGAAGGCGTTGGTGGCGACCTCGCCCATCTCCAGCAACGCGGAGACGATCAGGCGGGTGGTCGTGGTCTTGCCGTTGGTGGCGCTGACGAGGGCCAGCTTCTTGTCGCGGGCCAGCTGGCGGAGCAGGTCGGGCTCGAGCATGAGGCCGACCCGGCCGCCGATCACCGAGCCGTCACCGCGCCCGGTGAGACGGGACAGGGTGGCGGCGCTGCGGCCCAACGCGCTGGCGAGTTGAGCCCGCAGGGGAAGCTGCGTCATGCTCATCGAGCATAGTCGCCGCGGGGCCCTCCGACGTGGTCAGCTGACCCTCGGAGTGTGAACGGGTGGTTGCGGATTCGGACAGGAGCCCCATAGGCCGCGCCTCGCCCGCTGGGCGGCGGCCGCGGCGTCGGCGAACGCCTTCTCGTATTTCACGTTCGGCCAGATGCGCAGCACGAAGGCGTTGCCCTGGGCGAGTTGCTCGGTGTTGACCAGCTTGCCCGAGGCGTTCCAGGCGTATCGCAGCTGCCTGCCGTAGTCGTCGACCTTGCGGGCGTCGAAGGCCAGCTTCACGGTCGATCCGCGCGGGAGGAGCCTGAGCAGCGCGGCCGTCGACTCGCGTGCCCAGCACTGCGGGGCCGGGTGCGTCTCGGGGGCGTCGAGGCCGATGAGCCTGATGCGCTGCTCCTGCCCCTTGTACGGCCCGGCGACAGGTCTGACGACGATCGTGTCGCCGTCGCTCACCCACACGACCCGCGCGGCCTCCTCCGGCCCCGACGGGGAGAGCGGGACGGGTGACGGGGCGCCCGCCGTAGGGCCGGCGGGCTGCTCGGGCAGCACCCTCGTCCGGTAGAAGGCCGTGCCCGCCACGGTCAGCAGGACGATGTACACCACAACGAGCACGGTCGGTCGCACACCGTAACGATTACACCGTCGGCACGAAAGCGATCTCCGGCTCGCCGTCGTGGTCGAAGGGCAGCACGAACCGGCGCGGCCACGACAGCACGCTCTCCAGCCACCCCGCTCCCATGGTCTGCCCCACGTGCCGGATCCTGGCCGTGGCCTCCACGCCGATCGCGACGACGGTGATGTCGGCCAGCAGCCCGGCCGCCTCGTCGTCGCCGAGGATGGCCCGCCAGGCGAGCTCGCGGTTGCGCTCCATCTCCATCGACAGCGGATGGTGCCGCAGCGCGCGGGCGCGGTGGCCGAGCAGTTCCGAGCCGTTGGCCGACAGCAGGGGGTACTCCATGGGCGGGGCGGGGCTGCGCAGGTCGGGTGCGGGCCTGCCGAAGGGGAAGAGCCTGTCGACCTCGTGCAGCCACCGGACCTGGGGGATCACCCACGCGTGTCCCGGCAGCGCGCCGCCCTGCTCGCCGGCCAGCAGCCTGGCGGCGACCTGCGCGACCTGCTCGGTGACGAGCGCCGGGTCGTACCAGCTGCGCAGCGCCCACGAGCGCCGCCGCACGCAGCGCTCGACCAGCGTGGCGAGCACGCACTCGCGCCGCCGCGCGGGAAGCTCGCCCCACATCCCGGCCAGCGCGCGCGGCACCCCCGGCAGCGACCGATTGGCGACGTAGGCGAGCACGACGGTCTCCAGCCAGATCCGCAACCACGACCACTCGGGCGCCTCGGCCATGATGTCGGCCTCGCGCAGCTCCATCAGGGTGCAGGCCTGGGTACGGCACTCGGAGCCGCAGGCGCTGGAGCGCCTGCCGCGCACGGGCGGGGCGGGCGAGGGCAGGACCCGCTCCCGCTCCTCCCCCAGCGGCACCCGGATGCGCAGCGGCCGGTCCATGCCGTCGGCGAAGACGGCGGCGATGCCCGGCGGGAAGGAGACGACGTGGCGCGACTGCTCGTCGTCGAGATTCATGGCCGCGCCCACCAGCATCCGGTCGTCGGAGGCGGGCAGCCGGTGCACGATCTTCAGCGCGGTGTTCTTGACCACGTCGGGCACGAGCTTGGCCGGGATCTGCTCGGCCACCACCAGGCCCTCGCCATAGGCGCGGATCTCGGCGAGCATCCCGGCGAACAGCTCGACGGCGTGCGAGGCGGCCCTGCCCTGGCCGCGGTCGCGCAGCAGCCGGTGCGCCTCCTCGATCACGATCACGTGGCGCAGGGCCGTGGAGCGCTCGACCCGGGCACGCATCCGCAGGTGCTCGACGATGCGGATGATGAGGGTGCCCATGAGGAAGGCCTTGTCCTCGTCGTTGGCGACGTCCTCGATGGCCAGCACGACGTTGCGCTGAAGCAGCCCGCCGATGTCGGCGGGGTGGCCGCCCTCGAAGAAGCGCCCCGCCGAGCCGACGCGCAGGCTGCGCAGCCGTACGGAGATGAAGCCTTCGACGTCGGCCTGGACCTCGCGTCCGTAGCCGATCTCCTTGATCACGTCCATGGCGTGCTGCTGCAGCTGTTCGAGGGTGGGCACGGTGGGCAGCACCTTGGCGCCCGGAGCGGCGCCGCCGGTGACCACGTCCCAGCCGTTGGCCTCGTAGACACGCTGCAGAGCCATCGAGACGATCTGCGGGAAGGGCTCCTCGGCGTCGAAGGCGGCCATGAACAGCGCGCGGACCATGTCGATGTGCGCCTGCACCGGGTAGCCGGGCTCGGGTTCGAGCGGGTTGACGCTGAACGGCACGCTCTCGGGCGCCGACGGGCGGATCACGGTGACGGCCTCGGTGACGCGGCCGGCCATGAAGCCGTATTCCGATTTGGCCGGCTCGATCGCCAGCCACGGCACCCCGCTCGCGGTCAGCTGTTCCAGCAGGTGCCGCACGGTCTGCGACTTGCCCGAGCCGGTGGCTCCGGTCACGAAGGCGTGCCGGTTGAGCGTGGCCAGCGGGACGCGGAAGGAGCCGACCGCCCGCTCCTGGCCGTCGAGGATGGCGCCGAGCTCCAGCTCGCCGCCGACGGCCTCGGAGGTCACGTCGAAGTGCCCCGAGTCGAGCACCCGCACCCCCGGCACCTCGCGGCGGGGCAGCCCCGCCAGGGCCGCCAGCGCTCCCGCGGTGGCGGCGAACGGCACGGCGGCGCCGTCGCCGGGGTCCTGCAAGGTCACGGTGAGCGCCTCGGGCAGGGCGTAGACCTGGGAGCCCGAGCTACGCAGCCGGTACGGGTGCTGGCTCAGCTCGGCCGATCCGACCAGGACCGGCGCGATCTGGCGTAGTTCCTCGGCGGTGGCGGCGCCCGCCAGGACACGCACGTTCCACAACCCCGCCTCGCGGTAGGCGTCGAGCTCCAGCAGGCGGCGCTCGGCACGCTCGACGTCGAAGCGGGAGCGCTCGGAGGCGTCGCCGTACTGCCTCAGCACGTTGAGCTGGGTGCGCAGGTGGGCCACCTCGGTGTCGAGCAGGTCGGTGGGCTCGGCGGCCACCAGCCAGGCGAAGGGCCTGGACATGAGTGTGACCAGGGTCGTCTCGAACAGCGACACGTCGGCGGGCTCGCCGGGCGAGGCCGACAGCGGGAGGGCCTGGCGGCCCGGGCACGGGCTCCAGACCAGGTCGGCCAGGTCGGCCAGCCGTTCCTCGTCCAGAAGGACGCCGCGCGCCCCTCCGGGGAACAGCAGCGGCTCGGCGCCGGCGGGCCGCTGAGCCCGGCGCGGGTGCGGGCTCAGCGGCCCGGCGTTGGTGACCAGCTCGAGCGGAGCTCCTGAGCCTCGCGAGAACCAACCGATGACGAAGGGGCGCTCGCGCTGCGCTGCGGACAGCACGGCGGGCAGGATGGAGACGAAGTCCCATTCCACCGACGAACTTCGCGACGGCGCCGCGATCGACTGAATGAGGTACCAGGGTCCGCTCAGTTGCATGTCATCCCCCCGCCGTCCAAACTCGCCCGTCGATCAAGTCACCACCCCGTACTTGACCCGTTCATGGGCGCTTGTTGCGCCAGTCAAGACGCGGCGGCGGCGGGCCGAGGTTGGGCGGGGGCTCGTCGGGGTCGGAGTCGGGAGCCAGGGACAGCACGGCCTCCCTGACCTCTTCCAGCTCGCCGAGGGTGGTCTTGGGGAAGGCCAGGATCGCCGGGTTGGCGTCGGCCAGCCGCACTCTGCGTCCTTCCGCCGTGGCGTCGGTGACGATGACGGCGGTGGTCGGCAGCTGCTGCAGCTGGTGGGGTTCGACCAGGAACTCGCGCGAACGCTGCAGCACGCGCTCGGTCTCGCCGATCTTGTCGACGGTGCGCCCCCAGGCGGTCGACTCGGCGATGTCTTCACGCAGGTCCTCGTGGCGCGATTCCGACGGCTGCTCCTGGTGCTCGTCGGCGATGGTCGAGGTGTAGGCGCCGTTGAGGCCTGACAGCGTGGCGCCGATGGTCTCGGTGAGCTGGGCCAGCTCCAGCCGGTGCTCGGTGCCGACGTGCTCGCTGGCCACGCGCGCGTCCTCGGCGTTGCCCAGGCGCATGAAGGCGACGGCGGCGTGGCCGCGTCCGAGCCGCTCGCGCACCGTGGGGGTGAGGGAGCGGTAGGTCAGGACCAGGCCGGTCCTGGAGGTCTCGCAGGCGTCCATGAGCCGGTCGAGCACGTCGCCCCTGAGCTTGTCGGCGCCCGCCACGATGATCGTGTGGTACCAGGGCCGGTCGGAGGCGGGCGACTGGCGCAGGATGTGGGTGAGCGCGGTGGCGATGTAGGTGCCGAGCACGCGGTTGCCGAAGACGCCCGCCTGGCGGTCCATGCTCACCACGCGCAGCCGCGCGGGCGGCAGCCGTACGGACTCCGTGCCCAGGTTCTCGAGCTTGCGCAGCTGGGATTCCAGCGCCCAGGCCCGCTTGATCACCACTTGGTCGCTGACGCCCCTGCCGAAGAGCATCGAGAGCTTCTCCAGCTGGGCGGCGCTGATCAGCCCGAACCTGATGTCGTCGCGTGGGTCGCCCACCTGGGCCAGGGCCCGCAGTGCGGCGTTGACCTGCGCGATCGTGACGCCCACATGGTCGCGCCCGCTTCCCTCCTCGTTGGCATCGGGTTGATCCTCGCTCTCTCGTCGCGAGCTCCTGCGCTCCGGCTCGCCGAGGACCTCCAGGACCCGCTCCAGGATGGCGTGGTCGAAGCTCAGGTCGGTGCGGTCCTCCTCGCTCACGCTCACGACGTGCGCGAGCACGTCGGCGAAGGCCTCGGGCTTGAGCGTGGCGCCCAGGTCGAGCCGGGGCAGGTCGACCGGGAGCACCCAGACCAGCGGGTCGTCGCCGCCGCGGCGCGCGAGCTCGATCAGGTCGGTGGCGATCGCGCCCTCCGACAGGTCGAGCACGGTCAGGTGGCCGCCGGAGTACAGCCGGGTCGCGCCCAGCAGCGTGATCAGCGCCGACCAGCCGGGCAGCGTGCCGCCCGCGACGTCGACCCGGTCGATCTCGTCGGGTACGGCGACCGCGTACCAGGTCATCTGCTGCTCGTGACGGTCCTTGGTCTCCTGCCACTCCCGGTATCGGGCGGCGTGCTCCTCCTGCAGCTGGAACAGCTCCTTGTCACGTTCCTGCTGCACCTTGTCACGCTTGACCTGCTGTTCGAGCACCCGGTGGCGCACGGCGCGGTCGCCCTGCAGCAGGGCGTAGGAGCAGATGCCGGCCACGCCGCCGGTGGCGATCAGGCCGATGATCACGAACGACCAGCCGATGTAGCCCATGATCCCCGCGACCAGGAGCAATACGGCCAGGGCGGCCATGAACCCGCGGAAGATCTTGACCGGACGGTTGAGCAGGTCTTCCTGGAGACGCTCGCGGCGGAGTAACTCGGGATCGGGCTCGGTGGGCGCCGTGGTCTCCTCGGCGACCGGGGAGGGCCGCTTCGGCGGCGGACCGGGATCGGGGTGCAGCAGGACGTATTGCCAGCCCAGGTAGATACGGTCCGCCTGCAGCTGCGCGTGCTCGGGATGCACGTCCGCCACGTGTACCCTCCGGCCGGCCCTATGTCGTTAGTAGGCCAACAGCCTAAGAGCTGAACCATGGATCGCGCAGCTTTTCCTCAAGCGTCTGGGATGAATGGGGCACATGCGACCATTAGCATGCTTACCCATGACGGAACCCTCCTCCGGCAGCAAGCCCAAACGCCCGGTCGTCGTGCCCGCGATCGCGCTGGTGATGGCGACCGCCCTGGGGATCACCGCCCTGATGGACGGTTTCGACGAGGCGCCCAAGGAGGAGCCGAAGGTCCTGGCCGAGGGCGGCAAGATCGACCAGAAGCTCTACGAGACCGAGTTCCTCGGCGCGAAGGTCACCTTCCAGAAGGCGCCCAACGAGTACGCCAAGGACCACAGGTACCTGGACATCATGCTCAAGGTCACCAACAAGGGCACCGCGACCACCTGGACCGGCACCCCCTGGGCCGGGTCGGAGAAGTCGGGCAGCGGCTACGGCGAGTCCCTGATCGTCAAGGAGCCCGTGCTGACCACCTCGCCCACGCTGGAGGTGGCCGGGGAGCAGCGCTCGACGCTCCTGCACCCCGGCGTGCCCACCCAGGTGCTGCTCCGCTACGAACTCGACCTCAGGGCCAAGGCGCCGGAGCAGGTCGTGATCAACGTGGCGGGCTTCGAGGAGACCGAGGACGAGTACGACGGCACCACACGATGGGAGGCGGCGGGCGAGAAGGTCACCAAGCCCGACCCGCTCACCATGGAAGGCCTCACGGCGCCCATGACCGGCGACGATCGCCCGCGGGCCTACAACATGATCAAGGCGATCGCCAAGGTGACTCTCACGGTCAAGCCGCAGGAGGCCTCATGACAGCCACCGCCCAGCAACAGCAGCAGGAGGCGGCGGCGCCAGGCGGCCGCAGGGCCGCGCGCTCACGCAGGAACAGGAAGGGTCCCGCCATCCTCAACGCCCTGGCCGGGCTGGTCCTGGCCTCGGGGGCGATCTGGATCCAGTCGATGGCCATGAGCCCCGACGACATGGACATGCCCCTCACCTACGTGGGCGACAAGGGCGAGGAGGTCGACGCGGGCCGCTTCTCCGTCAAGGTCGAGGGCGTCGACTCGGCGCGGTCGATCAGGCTGACCGCTGACGAGCTCGTCCGCACCGACCTGCTCTTCCTGGTGGTGAACCTGTCGGCTACCTCCAAGAGCGAGCCGCTGAGGTTCCAGGAGCCCTACCTGCTGACGCCTGACGGGACCCGCTTCAAGGCCACCGACAAGGTCGGCAACATCCTCACGCTCAGCAACAAGTACGTGCAGCCCGGCATGCGCTCGGGCGGCAGCTGGGTCTTCGAGGTGCCGGCCTCGGCGCTGCAGGGCTCCAGCATCATCGTCCAGGCCCCGACCAGCGCGCTGTACGTCGAACCGCTGATCCCCGAGGCCGAGGTCGATCTGGGCATCGACGAGGCCCTGGCCAAGCAGCTCGGTTCGGCACCGAAGGACGTCTACTCCCTGGAAGCCAAGTGAACGATCCCGGGCAGAACTGGTTCACCCCGGCCGGCGAGGGGCAGCCCCAGCAGCCGCAACAACCGCAGCCTCCCCAGCAGCAGCCGCAGCAGCCTCACCGGCAGGCGCCTCCCCAGCAGCAGCGTCCTCCGCAGCGGCCGCAGCAGCGTCCCCAGTATCCGCAGCAGCCCCCGCAGCCGCCGCAGCGGCTTCCGCAGTACCCTCAGCGGCCCTCCGTGCGTCCCGACCACCAGGTGTGGCCGCCGGCCGGTTACGAGCCCGTGGGCAGCAGCACGCAGCCTCTGCCGGCACTCCCCAGCGCGGGCCCGCTCTTCCAGCCGCCGCACGCCGGTCAGCCGGGTCAGCCTGGGCAGCCCGGTCCGGGTCAGCCGCCCCAGCCGCCCGGTCAGCCGCCCACCGAGCCTGCCGAGCCCACCCCGCCGAAGCGTTCGCGCCCCGTGCTGCTGGGCATCGGCGCCGTGGCCGCGCTCGTGCTGGCCGTGGGCCTGCCGACGGGTGACCGCTACCTGTTCTACAAGAGCGGCCAGCCCAGCGACATCGTGCACTCGCTCAAGGCGGGCGCCAGCCTCGACTTCGAGCACGTCAAGTGGTCGGCGACCTTCGGCACGGCCGACGCGCCGGCCAACCGCACGCCCGACCCGACCCGCCAGTGGATGAAGGTCGTGGTCACCCGCACCGCTCTCGACAAGGACGGCACGGTGCTGACCGCCGTGCCGGAGCTGGCCTTCAAGGACGCCGAAGGCCGCGAGTGGGTGATCCAGATGACCAAGGACAACAGCCCGACCGACGCGCACCAGGTCGGCGCGCCGTACACGATCGAGTTCATGGGCGTCGTGCCGCCGCAGCTCGCCAAGGACGTCCGGCTGCACCTGCGGCCCAACACGACCTACAAGTCGGACACGGACGTCAAGGAGCTGTTCCGTCCGGCGACGACGGCCGAGGAAGTGGAGAAGGCCAAGCACAAGGATGTGCTGGTCTTCACCCAGTGACCTCTTCGCCGCGCAGCCGTGCCCTGGTCGCCGCGATGTCGTAGGCGGCGGCCAGGACGCAGGCGCTCAGGCTGGCCAGCAGCAGGCCCTTGAAGAAGCTGACCGGGTACCACTTCACCAGCCACAGGTAGGGCGTCTCCGAGCCCATGAGGGTCATCACGCCGCGCTCGGCGTAGTCGGCGCCCACCCGCAGGCCGACGTAGAGCACGCAGACCATGCCGAACAGCGCGAGCCCGCCGCGGCTGGTGACGCGGAGCGCGTTGAGCACCGGCACCCAGCGGTCCTGGAAGCCGCCGATCACCCGGTTGGCGGACTTCTGGGTCAGCTGGTGGCTGCCTTCCAGGCGCTCCAGGCCGGTGTCGATGCGGCTGCCGCGGAAGGCGCGCCTGGCGTCGTCGACCGAGCCGCCGAAGGTCAGGATCGCCAGCGCCAGCCAGGCGAACGGCAGGAACAGCGCGTCGACGACGTAGGGCCAGATGTCGGCGACGAACGAGGTCAGGGCGTCCCAGCCGGGGATGGTCTCCTTGGCGTGTTCCATCGCGCCCTTGGCGTTGCTCACGACCACGCGGTGGTCGGTCCAGCCGCCGCGCAGCTTGGCCAGGGTCAGCACGGCGTTCAGGCCGCAGAACATGAAGGCGAACTCGGCGAAGGCGGCCGCGACGCCGGCGTACTTGTTGCCGCCCTTCTCCACCATCTTGCCGAACAGCAGGCGCAGGCCGAAGGTGACGACCGAGGCGATGAGGGAGACACGCCAGTCGAGGTCCATGAGGCCGCGGCCCATGGTGGACTGCTCGAGTTCGTTGCCGTTGGCGACGTTCTGCAGGATCGGGTTGTAGAAGTTGTCGTCGATGTTGTGCAGGCGGTCCATGTTGTCGAAGGCGACCACGTCGGTGACGTGGAGGCTCCAGGCCAGGTAGATGACCGCGTAGGTCGGAGCCACCCGGTTGAGCACCGACCAGAACTTCTCGTCCTCGCCCCTGGCCTTCGTCTCCCACATCGCGCCGCGCAGGGCGTGGAAGGTGCCCGCGGTGATCACCATGGAGAGCATCACGATCAGCGTGAGCAGCACCACGGTGGCCACGAGCCTGGCCTGGCGGAAGTCGCCGTGGCTGATCTCGGTGGCCAGGTAGAACAGGGCCCACCTGATCAGCTCGCCCGCGGAGAACCACAGGATCAACGGCAGCGCGCACTGGCCCGCGAGACGGAGTGCGTGCACGGGCAACGAGTACGGCGACGGCATCCGCTGGCTTTCTGGGGGTGCCGCCACTCCTGACGATCCGGACATCTCGTGAATCGTAGCGGGAGGCCCCATATGTCGCAGCCGTACCATCGGGAATGCGTCATTAGTTGTTGATGTTTCAACTAACATGCGCGACGACCTCGACCGTTACCGTTTCGCCGAGCGCCTGCTGGCCCAGCGGGATGCGCTCGGCGCGCTGCGAATCCTGGAGCCGCTCCTGGAGGAGTACGGCGACCACTACGGCGTGCGGATGCTCACCGCCCGCGCCTACTACCACTCCGCCCAGCTCGGCCGCGCCCGCGAGGCGCTGAGCGCCCTGATCGAGACCGATCCGGCCGACCACTACGCCCGGTTCCTGCTGGGCCGTACGCTCGAGCGCTCGGGACGGCCCGGCGAGGCGCGCACGCACCTGCGCATGGCGGCGGCGATGTCGCCCGAGCCCGACTACGTCGACTCGGTCGCCCGCGTCGAACGCAAGCTCGGCCTCATCAACAGGTGAACCAGCCCTCCCGCGACCAGCCCCCAGAAGGCTGAGCCGACGCCGAGGTAGGAGACGTCGGAGAAGGTGACCACGAAAGTGATCGCCGCCGCGACCTCCCGCACCTGGAGCAGGGCGTTGCTCATCGCGCCCAGCAGCGCCAGGCCGGCGACCGCCTCGATGAGCACCGGCGGGGCGAGCACCACCAGCGCCACCGCCAGGCCCGAGGTGAGGCCGAGCACGATCATCACGGCCCCGGCCGTCACCGAGGCGACCCAGCGGCGCTCGGGCTCTTCGGCGGCCTCGGGACTGGCGGCGAGCGCGGCGGTGATGGCGGCCAGGTTGATCGCGTGGCCGCCGAAGAGCGCTCCGGCGCTGCTCGCCGCTCCCGTGGTCAGCAGCACCTCGCGCAGGCGCGGGCGGTAGCCGTACCCGGCCAGCACCGCCATGCCCGGCACGTTCTGGGAGGCCATGGTGACCAGGAAGAGCGGCAGGGCGATGCCCGCGATGGCGCTGAGGTCCCACGCCGGCGCGGTGAACTCCACCGGAGGGGCCGGATCGATCCCGCCGAGCCCGGGGCTCGACAGGGCGATGGCCACGATCGCGGCGACCAGAGCGCCGGGCACCGCCCACAGGCGGGCGAAGCGGTAGAGCAGCAGCCAGACCAGGATGACCGGGGCGGCCATGAGCGGGATCTGCGTCATCGCCACGACGGGGGCCAGGCAGAGCTTGAGCAGCACGCCCGCGAGCATGGCGCCGGCGATGGGCTGCGGGATGGCCTCGATGAGCCTGGCCAGGGGCGGGAAGAGCCCGGCCACCATGATCAGCGCGCCGCAGACCACGAAGGCGCCGACGGCCGTGCGGAAGTCGGCGTGAGGCGTGGTCATGAGCAGGGCGGCGCCTGGGGTCGACCAGGCCACGCTGATCGGCATGCGTTGCCGTACGCCCAGGAAGATCGCGGTGACGCCGACCGCGACACACAGGGCGAGCAGGCCGGAGGCGGCCTGGCGCTCGTCGGCCCCCGCCGCGCGCAGGCCCGCCAGGACCACGGTGAACGAGCTGGCGAACCCGACGAGGGCGGTCACCAGGCCGGCGACGATCGGGCGGAGGCGTTCCATAAACGGAACGGTAGCGGCATCGTCCATCCGCCACAATGGCCGCATGGACCCACGACCGGCTCTGAACACCGACCCGCACGAGGTCGGCGCCCGGTTGCGCCGCATGCGCCAAGCCCGCGGCATCTCCCTGTCGGAGCTGGCCCGGCGGGCCGGCATCGGCAAGGCGACCCTGTCAGGCGTCGAGAACGGCAGCCGCAACCCCACCCTCGAGACCCTCTGGGCGATCACCGCCCAGCTCGGCGTCCCCCTCGCCGCCGTCCTCGACCCGCCCGCCGACCCCCTCCAGGTGTACGGCAAGGCCGCCGAGGCCACCCTGCTGCAGGTCTTCGACGAGGGCCCGGTCACCTTCGAGCTCTACCGGCTACGGGTACGGCCCGGCATCACCCAGCGCTCACCCGGCCATCACGCCGGGGTCACCGAGCACATCACCGTCTTCAGCGGCACCCTCTGCGCGGGGCCCGCCCAGCGGCCCCTGACGGCCGGGCCTGGCGAGTTCATCAAGTGGACGGCCGACTCCGAGCACATCTACACGACCATGGGCGAGGAGGAGGTCCACGCCACCCTGCTGATGCGTTACCCGCTAGTTGACGGCGTCTAGCCGGGCCCGCTGGTCCTCGGTCAGCTCCACGTCGAGCGCGCCGAGCGTCTCGTCGAGCTGCGCCACCGACGAGGCGCCGACCAGGGGAACAATCGCCAGCTCGTGCCCGAGCTGCCAGGCCAGCACGACCTGGTTGGCGGTGGCGCCGGTCTCCTCGGCGATCTCCTTGAGCACGGCCAGGCGCTTGGCCGTGCCCGGGTGCTCGTAGTCGTAGGGGATCTTCTTGTCGGCGCGCGTGTAGACGCCGCCCATGAGCGGCGAGTAGGCCACCAGCGTCATCGCGGGATCCAGCCGCAGGTAGCTCAGCAGCTCGGCGCCCGCGTGACCGAGGCTGCCGTCACGGAAGATCGACTCGGGCACGTCGAACCGGGGACGCAGGTAGCTGTGCTGGTACTGCAGCACCTCGTACCCGGCCAGGCCCAGCCCTCCGGCGATCTGGCGGGCACGCTCGACCCGCCAGATCGGATGGTTGCTCACGCCCAGCATGCCGACCACGCCGTCCTGGACCAGCTCGCCGAACGCCTGCACGGTCTCCTCGAGCTCGACCGACCGGTCCTCGATGTGGGAGTAGTACAGGTCGATCCTCTCCACGCCGAGCCGCTCGCGGCTGATCTCGGCCTGCTCCCTGATCACCTTGGCGGACAGGCCCTCCGCGTCGTCGACATAACTCAGCCCCGGCGCCACCGGCCGCGCCCCCACCTTCGTGGAGATCACGATCTCGTCGCCCACGCCCCGGCTGCGCCGCCACCGGCCCAGCAGCTCCTCGCTCTGGCCGCCCGTGCCGCCGTCCACCCAGAACGCGTAGTTGTTCGAGGTGTCGATGAAGGTGCCGCCCGCCTCGACGAAACGGTCCAGGATCGCGAACGAGGTGCTCTCGTCGGTCACGCTGCCCATGAGCATCGCGCCCAGCGCGATCACACTGACGTCCTTGTTGCCAACCTTGCGATATCTCATGACGGGAAGTCTGGTTGCTGGAGTGCGCTCCAGGTCAAGCGAGGGTCGCGGCGAAGCTCCTGCCGTACGCGTGACGCGTCTCCACCTGGATCAACGTGCCTCCCGGCACCCTGCGCACGCTCACCCCGTCGTCCGCCTCGACCAGCCGCCGCGCCCTGCCGAGCAGGACCACCGAGACCCTGTCCTGCTTCATCGTGGGGTCCGACAGGGCGATGCGGGTGCGTTCCCCCGTCTTCATGAGCACGGAGGCGGGCCCGTCGACGAGAAGGCGCTCGGCGTGCCGGGGGCCGCTGGTGAAGACGTTGGCCGCGACGATGCCCAGGCCCGTGTGCTTGATCGCCTGGATGTCGCGGTCGTTGGCCAGCACGGTCAGCGGCCCGCCCGCGTAGGCCCCGAGCGCGGCCTCCGAGGCGTTCGGCACCAGGGCGTAGGCCAGGGAGGCGGCGCCGCTGGAGGCGGTGAAGACGGCCTTGGTCACGCTCGTGTCGGGATTGGCCGTCCGCACGGTCCGGCGGCTGCGCGTCACCGTCTCCAGCCCGGCCGTCACGGTCCCGCGCGACAGGAAGGCGTAGCCGACCGAGGTACGGCGAGCGCCGTTGGCGTAGCGCAGCCACCTCTGCTCGCTCGTGCCCGGCTGCCAGGCTCCGCCGTCCCACAACTCGCCCGTCAGCGTGACCGGGTCGGAGGGGGCGGCGATCCTGCTGTCGATCGTGGTCACCGCCTGGCGGCCGCCCTGGCCGTCGACCCCTGCCGCCAGCACCACGATCTCGTCGTCGAGCATGAACCACGACTTGGTGGCGGCGGCGTTCCGGTAGGTGACGAAGTCCGCCGGCAGAATGCCCCTGGCCAGGTAGGCCGCGTCGTCGGACTGGACCATGCCGGCCACGCCGTACGCGTCGAGCGTGGCGCCGCCGGAGAAGGCGTGGCCGCCGCGCGGGAAGTAGACGTAGGCGTTCTGGGACTCCGACGACGAGGTGAAGTTCAGCGGGTGCCCGGGGTTGTCGTACCAGAGCCTGCCGTACAGCTCGGGCACCGTGCGCCGCTCCTCCACCGGCGCGGTGACGCCCGCGAGCCGGTACGGCGAGACGGTCGTGTAGTAGTCGACGCCGAAGACCTCGCGCTGGTCCTCGCCCGCGAGGTAGAGGTAGTAGGCGCCCTCTCCCTGGAACCACGGCATGAGGTTCTCGCCGCTCATGTACTCGTACTTGCTGATGCGCTCGGAGTTGCGCGCCAGGGCGAAGGCGTAGCCCGGCCGGCGGTGCACGGTGCGGTCCATGGCGTTGAAGGCCACCGTGCGGGCCGCGGGATTGAGGTCCCGCGCGGGGACGGTGGCATCGGCCCTGATGGCCGCGTAGCGGGCGATGCTGCCCGGGGAGACGAAGGCCGTGGGGTCGACGGCGGGCAGGTGCTTGACGTAGCTCTTCAGCTCCGGCCGGTGCTCTGCCAGGTCGGCCGCCGCCTCGGCGATGACCGCGACGTCGGTGTAGCCGGTGGTGGTGCGCGAGGCGGCCCGGCCCTTGACGATCTCCATCATCCAGCCCTCGAAGATCAGCGGGGCGAAGCCGTCGGCGATCCAGCGGTACACCAGGCCTGTGTCGATCTCCGTGACGCCCGCCAGCATCTTGATCGTCTGGACCACGCGGGTCAGCAGGATGCGGCCGTAGGAGCCGGTGTAGGCCACCGAGTGGTGCTGGATGAAGGAGCCGTCGGCGTAGTAGCCGTCGGTGACGCCGTGGCGCAGGTTGTACGGGTCGATCGTGGCGAAGACGGTCGCCTGGTCGGCGATGGCCTTGGCGATCCTGGCGTCGTCGCCGGCCAGGGCTCCCTGCAGGATGCGGTTGGCGGTGATGTCGGCGAGGTTCGCCCCCGTGTGGAAGCGGGAGTCGAGATCGACGTCACCGTTCTTGCCGTTGCGTAAGTAGGCGTCCATCGAGGCGGCGTAGGCGCTCCTCAGCTCGGGCGGCACCACGTCACCCAGGAGGGCGAACGTCCGGCTCACATGCGTGGAGATGGCGATCTCCCAGTTGTGCCAGTTGCCGTAGTAGCCCCTGCTCTGGTCGCCGTAGTAGCCGTCGTGCAGGCGCCGCAGCCCGTCGACGATCCGCTCCCCGAGCGCCAGGCCGTTGCGGGTGCCCAGGGCCATCTCGTACAGGTACTGGAAGGACAGGCGCAGGTTGACGTCGTCGGTGCCGAGCTTGAGTCCCTGGAACAGCTCGCCCTCCCCGGCCCTGTCGAGCAGGGTCAGGCGCTGGCGGGCGGTGTTCAGCATCGCGGCGAGCTTGGCGGCCAGCTCGGGCCTGGCGTTGATCTCGGGGGTTCCCGCGAGCATCTCCACGGTGTTGGCCAGGAGGCGGGCGTGGTCGAAGCCGGTCCCCTTGGTGGTGGGGAAGAGGAACGCGGCGGGGAGGAGGGAGAGAACCTGGCGACGGGAGAACTGCGGCATCGGCGGCCTCCGGGCCGTGGGGGGTGCGGCTAATTCTTTCAGACTATAGAACGATTTTGACGGATTTTTTCACCGATTGTCGGAGTGGAACTCGTTATTATTTTCGAATTCGCCTTGACACTCTGTGTAGTCGAGCGTGAATATGTTCCGCATGCCGACCCCCTCCCACGATGCGGCCAACAGTCTGATCAGGGATCACCCCGAGCTCGCCGTCCGGTTTCTTCGCACTGTCGGCCGGGTGAGCCTGCCCGACGTTCCGCTCCAGCCAATCGACGGCGAGCTGAACGACCGGGTGTCCACCTCCTGCTACGCCGACACCCTGTTCGCCGGCGGGCCGCCTCACGATCGCAAGTACTCGCTGATCAGCGAGATCGAAACGAAGATCAGCGAGGCGAAGCTGAGGCAGACCGTGCGCTACGCGGCGACGTTGTGGCTTCACCACGACAAGCCGATTCACATCGTCTTCTTCACTCCCGATCCGAACTACAAGAAGTTCGAGCAGACCACGACCGTCACGTCGGGGTGCCTGACCCTGTCGGTCGAGACCTGCCTGGTGGGCCCCGACGACATCCCAGCGATCACCGAACCCGCCGTGATGCGAACCGACCCCGCCCTGTTCGTGCTGTCCGTGATCGTCCACGGCGACAAGCCAGAGGTCGCTGAGGCCTTCTGCGAAGGCATCGCCGAGCTACCGGGCGATTACGCCGGGTATTACTATGAACACGCGCTAGCCAAGGCGACGCGGACCACCAAGCAACGCATGGAGGCAGCCATGAAGCTCAGGATCCCCGCAGTCAGCGACATGGCCAAGGAGCAGCGAAGCCTCGGCAGAGCTGAGGCGAGGGTTGAGGACGTTCTCCTGACCATGGAGGTTCGCGGACTGACGATCTCGCTCGCGGATCGCCACCGCGTCGAGAGCTGCACGGACCTGGCCCAGCTCGACGTGTGGTTCCGGCGCGCCCTTACCGCTTCGACGGCGGAAGAGGTGTTCGCCTCGTAGGCACGGGGTCCGCATCTGGCAGAGGCGCTGGCCCAGACCGCCACCAGGCACTGGGACAACCGGCCCCAGCCCGCGCTCTGCGGTGCGGCCACCTCCGCCACGCCGCCACCGCCTCCGCCACGCCGCCTCCGCCGCACAGTGCCCCTTGAGCCGCACACCTTGGCCCGCGCACCTTGGCCCGCGCACCTTGGCCCGTGCCCCTTGGCCCGTGCCCCTTGAGCCCCCTCCGCCGCTCCGCAGAGGCGGCTGCCTGACGCATCGCGCTCCCCGAGCCAGCCTCCCCTGCGCCGACCCGGCCAGCCCCGAGGTCGTCGGCGCGACTCCCTCGCTCAAAGCCCGCCCCACTGGCGCCCAACGAACCGCCGCACCGCCCGCCCAACGAACCGCCCAACCGCGGCCTGACGAACCGCCCGACCATCGCCCAAGGAACCGCCCCACCATGGGTTGCCCGGGCGCCAGCCCGGGCCTCAGCGAGGCGTGCGAGCGAAGCGAGCTCGACCAGGGGTCGCGACCTGGCGCGACTGGGAGAGCAGCCCGAGCCCGAAGGCGCGAAGCGCCCGCTGCGAGGACCTTTCGCGCGGCAACGGCGGGAGGAGGCCGGAGAGAGACGCCGGAGAGAGACGCCGGGCGAAGGAAGCCGGCGCGAAGGAAGCCGGGGCGAAGGAAGCCGGGGCGAAGGAAGCCGGGGCGAAGGAAGCCGGGCGACTGGCCCCTGCTGTCGAAACAAGGCCGAAACCACGCCCGAAGCCATGACCCACCCCACCAAGAACGCCGAGAGGGGTGGACCCCCACCGGGATCCACCCCTCTCACAAAGCGCTACCCGCTCAAACAGCAACCGCAAGCTGGGCGATCTCGCCCTGCTTGGCCTGAACCGCGATGTCGCGGGTCACGCCGCCGCCCGCGATGATGCGGACGGTCCAGTCGCCGGGCGCGGCGAAGAAGCGGAACACGCCTTCGTCGGAGACGACGACCTCGCCGGTGAACTCACCGGAGTGGTCGAGCAGGCGGGCGTAGGCGGTGCCGCCGGTGCCGGTGACGATGCCCTGGATGACGGACTGCGTGGTCAGGTCGATCCCTGCGGGCAGTTCGATGGTCTGCTCGGGCGCTGCGCACCCCTGGGCGACTACGGACATCAGCGGGCCTCCCCCAACTCGATCGGCACGCCCACGAGCGAGCCGTATTCGGTCCATGAACCGTCGTAGTTCTTCACGTTCGCCTGGTCGAGGATCTCGTGCAGGACGAACCAGGTGTGAGCGGAGCGCTCACCGATGCGGCAGTAGGCGATGGTGTCCTTGCCGAAGTCGACACCGGCCTCGGAGTAGAGGGTGGTCAGTTCGTCGTCGGACTTGAAGGTGCCGTCGTCGTTGGCTGCCTTCGACCAGGGGATGTTGCGGGCGGTCGGCACGTGGCCGGCGCGCTGGGCCTGCTCCTGCGGGAGGTGGGCCGGGGCGAGGAGCTTGCCGGTGAACTCGTCGGGCGAGCGCACGTCGACGAGGTTGAGCTTGCCGATGGCGGTGACGACGTCGTCGCGGAAGGCGCGGATGGTGGCGTCCTGCTCCTGGGCCACGTAGGTGGTGGCCTCGCGGGGCTTGACGTCGGTGGTCAGCTCGCGGGAGTCGAGCTCCCACTTCTTGCGGCCGCCGTCGAGGAGCTTGACGTTGGTGTGGCCGTACAGCTTGAAGTACCAGTAGGCGTAGGCGGCGAACCAGTTGTTGTTGCCGCCGTAGAGGACCACCTGGTCGTCGTTGGAGATGCCGCGCTCGGAGAGCAGGGCCTCGAATCCGGCCTTGTCGACGAAGTCGCGGCGGACGGGGTCCTGCAGGTCCGTCTTCCAGTCGATGCGGACGGCGCCAGGGATGTGGCCCTTGGCGTAGGCGCTGGTGTCTTCGTCGACCTCGACGAGGACGACACCAGGGGTGTCGAGGTTGGCCTCGACCCAGTCGGCGTCCACCAGGCTGGCGGAACGGCTCATGAGACTCTCCCAGGGTTTAGTCGGCGAATCATCAAGTACATCTCGCAGCCGAGGCAGAATCCGAAGGCTGCGTTGAGGAAGGCGGCCAGGAGTGCCGCCGCCGTCGCCGTGAAGGCGAGCGGGGTGATCCCGGTCAGGAATCCGACCAGCCCGACGACCGCGAAGACCAGCCCGACCGCCTGGGCGAACCTGGGCGGGCGAGGATCTTCGGTTTCCTCAGGAGAGCTCGTGACGAGCGCCTTGAAGAGCAGTCCGTACGGCTGCCGCCAGAACGCGCCCAGGGCGAAGGCCAGGGTTTGGAGGGCGAGCAGCCATGCGCTCCCGAGAATCAGGACGAGAGCGAGGATTACGGTGGTGATGGCCGCGCCGAAGCGCAGCGCTCTGGGGTCGGCACGCATCGAGGATGCTCCTGAAGGGGTCGGGTGGGGCGGATTCGAGATCCGCGCGGGACCGTCCTCAGGCAGCGCGACAGAGCGCGGTGGCTACGCGGCAGAAGTCAACCGCGCGCCGCTTCGTCAGCAGCTCTGTCGTGGGGTACATATCTGAGACACTACCTGAGCGTCTCGGCATCTGTCACATCTCGTCCGCGTTGTGAGACGGTTCGTGAGACACGGCCTGTCCGAGCGCGGCGATCACGTCGGCCTTGCGTGGCTGGCCAGAGGCTCTTTTGACGATGTGGCCGCGGCTGTCGAGCACGAGCACCGTGGGCGTGCGCATGATGTCGAGCTGCTTGACGAGGTCGAGGCGCGACTCGGCGTCGATCTCGACGTGGGCGACGCCGGGCACCATCGCGGCGACCTCGTCGAGGATGCGGCGTGTGGCCCGGCACGGCTGGCAGAAGGCGGTGGAGAACTGCACGAGCGTGGCGCGTTCCCCCAGCGGCGCTCCGAGCGTGTCGGCCGTCACCATCGATCCGCCCTTCGCCCGCAGCCTGCCGTCGAGGAGCAGCCGTCCCAGCCCGACGACCACTCCCAGGGTCACCGTGGCCACCGCCACCCACACGCCTGTCACCTTGGGTGTAACCGCGTGGGCCGCTGAGTTCTTCCGCGTGGTCAGGCGGGTTTCAGTTCGGCGAGCACCTTGCGGTCGGCGTCGACGAGCTTGAGCGTGGCGATCTGGCCGAGCGGCGTGGAGGTCACGCGGTCGAAGGTGGCGGCCTTGGCGGGGTATTCGGGGTCGAGGACCCAGGCGGCGGTGACGTCCTCGTGGCCTGCGCGGTCGATGACGATGAGCTGGCAGGTGGTCGAGGGGCGCACGCCGTTGACGGTGACGGTGAGCTTGGTGCCGCCGTCCTCTTCGACGGCGGTCGCCTCGGCGCGCACGTCGCCGGTGGAGTCCTCGAAGCGCATCGGCGCCATCATGACGCCGACCTCGGGTGAGGCGGCCTCCTTGGCGACACGTTCCGAGGCTTTGGCGGCGTCTTCGTTGGACTCGGCCGCGCCGTACCCCTGAGCGTCGGGGGCGCTGGTGGCCAGGGCGGGAGCGGGTTGGCCGGCGGCGGTCGTGCCGCCGCTGTTGTTGGTGGCGATCGCGCCCCAGACCGTGCCGCCGACGGCGAGCACGGCGACCGAGGCGGCCAGGCCCAGCAGCAGGCGTCCGCGCTGCTTCTTGCGCGCCGTCGTGGTGAGCAGCCGCTCCAGCACCTGCCTGGGCGGCTCGGCGACGAGGGCTATGTCCTTCTCCGACACCTTGGCCAGCATCGGCGGGAGCATCGCCAGCCCGGTGAACTCCTCCAGGCAGGCGTCGCACTCGGCGAGGTGGTTGTCGATCTCGACGGCTTCGTCCGGCTCCAGGGCGCCCAGCGCGTGGGCTCCCAGCGACAGCCGTACCTCCTCACACGTCATCACGGCGCCAGCCCCCGCTCCTCGAGCGCGAGCTTGAGCGCGCGCAGCGCGTAGTAGGTGCGTGATTTGACCGTGCCCGGTGGTATGCCAAGCGTCGCCGACGCCTCCTTCACCGATCTCCCCCGGTAGTAGACCTCTGTGAGCACCTCTCGGTGTTCGGGCCGCAGCGCGGCCAGCGCCTCGGCCACCGCCCACGACTCCACCGCGCGTTCCAGCTCGTCGTCGGCCGGAACGACGGCGAGCGCGTCGTCGGTGGTCTCCGGCGGGCGGGCCTTCCTGGCCCGGTGCTGGTCGACGACGAGGTTGCGGGCGACGGTGAACAGCCACGCGCGGATGGGGCGGCCGGAGAGCGCGTCTGGATGCCGCCAGGCCCGCAGCAGCGTCTCCTGCACGACATCCTCCGCTCGCCCGGTATCACCGGTCAGTCGCAACACGTAACCGTAGAGCGGCCCAGCGTGTTCCTCGAAGAGTGTCCGGACGAGATCCTCGTCGGCAGTTGACGCCGGACTCACGGCCGCTCCTTCGGAGCAGCCGTCAGCCGGTGGCTGCTGGTCATCGTGACCCGGTCGCTGCGCTCCCTCACGTCTCCCATGACGTACGGCGGAGCCATCCGGTTCAACGTCATCCACGGAGCGGCACGTTACTCGCTTCCGCCGACAGCTCCAGCCCTCCGGGAACGGGCTTGAGCTTGGTCACCTTAACGTCGAAGGGCAGTTTGCCCTTGAAGGAGATGGTGTAGGTGACCATCGAGGCCAGCGCGTCGGGCACCTTCGGGAGGTTCTCGACGTCGAGCTTCTCGGCGATGACGCGGATGCCGGTGCCACCTTCGACCAGTTCCAGGCGCATCTGGGCGTTGAACTTGAAGCGCTGGGCCCCGATCGGCAGCTCGCCGGAGGCGGTGAGCCGGTCGCCGTCGGCGGCGATCTTGATGCCCTGGGGCGCGAACCTGTCGATCGTCTGGTTGGTGATCGTGCCGGTGATCGCGATCTTGTCGGCGACGATGTTCGCCCGGTTCTGGATGACGTCCATGAGCGGCGCGGTCACGTCGTAGGCGGCGCCGCGCAGGTCCTTGATCGGCACCCCCGCGTAGGTGAGGGTGCCGAGGTCGAAGCGGACCTCCTCGTACTTTCCGGAGACGGCCTGGGTCAGGAAGGGGATGCCCTCGATGGACACGGTCGGCAACTGCTTGAGGTTGTTGGCCGCGGCGATGCGGTTGGCCAGGTCGCGTTCGACGCCGGCGACCGCCACCCGGTCCACGATCACCAGGAGACCGGCCAGGACAATCAGGAAGAAGAGGAGCTTCCGCACAGTGACCGAGCCTCCCAGAAAATCAACCTCCCGCGAAAGGCGGGAGGACTTCGACGGTCACCCCGTCCCCCAGGACGACCTCTTCATGCGCACGTTTACCGACCGGGTGGCCGTCGACGAGGAAGGACGAGCGTTTGACGATCTGTCCCAGGCTCTCGCGATCTTGTGTGATTTGTGTCATAAGTTCCGCCAGTGTTACCGCGTCGAAAGATTCCTCGGCGACGCCCGCGGCCTCCTTGGCAGCGGCCCAATACCGGATGATGCCGGTGGCCATGGCTTTCCTCACAATCGCCGCAGGTTGAATGTGCGGTTCTCATAACGTGAACGGAGTTGGGAGAGCGTTAACCTCCTGGGCTATCCTCACCTATGAGGACCTGGGCGACGTAGCCCCCGGGTCCTTCTGCGTTTAAAGGAGGCCTGATGAGCAACCTGTTGCTGCTGACGAACGCCCTCGAACCGTCCTCCGAGGTGCTGCCGGCGCTGGGATTGCTTCTGCACTCCGTCCGGGTCGCCCCCGCGGAGGCCTCCGCCCTGATCGACGCGCCGCCCGCCGACGTGGTGATCGTCGACGCCCGGCGCGAGCTCGTGCAGGCCAAGAGCCTGTGCCGCCTGATCAGGACCACCGGCATCGACTGCCCGCTCCTGGTGATCGTCACCGAGGGCGGCCTGGCGGCCATGAGCGCCGAGTGGGGCGTCGACGACGTGCTGCTCGACAGCGCCGGACCGGCCGAGGTCGAGGCCAGGCTGCGGATGGCGGGCGGCAGGCTGGCGATGTCGGCCGCCGACGACGTGCCCGACGAGATCCGCAGCGGCGACCTGTCGATCGATGAGGCCACCTACACCGCCCGGCTGCGCGGCAGGGCGCTCGACCTCACCTTCAAGGAGTTCGAGCTGCTGAAGTACCTGGCCCAGCACCCGGGCCGGGTGTTCACCCGGGCCCAGCTGCTGCAGGAGGTCTGGGGCTACGACTACTTCGGCGGCACCAGGACCGTCGACGTGCACGTGCGGCGGCTGCGCGCCAAGCTGGGCCCCGAGTACGAAGCCCTGATCGGCACCGTGCGCAACGTCGGTTACCGCTTCGTGCCCGACCGCGGCAACTCCGAGCACAAGGACGCGCTCTCGCTGACCTGAGGCTCGCCCTCCCCCATGGCGTGGTTCGGCCACCACGCCTTTGCGCCCAGGTCGCGCACCAGCGCGGGCACCAGGAGCGAACGCACGACCAGGGTGTCGAGCAGCACCCCGAAGGCCACGATGAAGGCGATCTGCACCAGGAACGCCAGCGGGATCACCACCAGCGCCGCGAACGTGGCGGCCAGCACCACACCGGCCGAGGTGATCACGCCGCCCGTGGTGACCAGGCCGCGCAGCACCCCCTGGCGTGCCCCGTGCCGCAGGCTCTCCTCGCGCACCCTCGACATGAGGAAGATGTTGTAGTCGACACCCAGCGCGACCAGGAAGACGAAGCCGTACAACGGCACCGAGGCGTCGCTGCCGGTGAACCCGAGCACGTGGGTGAAGACCAGCGCCGAGACGCCGAGCGTGGCCAGGAAGTTCAGCGCCACCGTGACGACCAGCAGCACCGGCGCCACCAGCGAGCGCAGCAGGACGATCAGGATCAGCAGGATGATCGCCAGTACGACGGGGACGATCAGCAGCGTGTCGCGCTCGGCGGTCTCCGTGGTGTCGTACCTCTGCGCGCTGAACCCGCCGACCAGCACCTCGTCGGGCAGGGCCGAACGCAGGTCGCGGACGGCGCGCTGGGCCTCGTCGCTGTCGGGCGCGGCCTCCAGGGTGGCCTCCACCAGGACACGCCCGTCCACGATCCTGGGTGATCCGCCGTTCCCGACCACGGTCGCGTCCGAGACGCCCTCGACGTCGAGTGCGGTGCGTCGCACCTGGTCGGCCTGCCAGGCCGGGGCGACGATCACGGCTGGCTGACCGGAGCCGCCGGGGAAGTGCTCGCTCAGGGTGGCCTGGGCGGCGACCGAGGGCGCGTCGTTGACGAAGGTCTCGTCGAGCGGCACGCCCTTGGCATCCAGCTGCGGGGCGAGCAGGGCCAGGGCCAGGAGCGGCAGGGCGGTGGCGATCCAGATCCGCCGGGGGTGGCGGTCGATGAGCCCGGCCACCCTGCCCCAGACCCCGCGCCCGCTGTCGCGCTTCGTCTTGGCGGGCCACAGGGCAGCCTTGCCGAGCAGGATGAGCGAGGCGGGCAGGAAGGTGAGCGCGCTGAGTGCGGCACAGGCGATGCCGATGGCCCCCACCGGGCCCAGCGCGCGGTTGTTGGTCAGGTTGCTCAGCAGCAGGGCGAGCAGCCCGAGCGCCACGGTGGCGGCGCTGGCCACGATCGGCTCCACCGAACGCCGCAGCGCGATCCGGCCGGCGGCGAACCGGTCGCCCGAGGCGGCCAGTTCCTCGCGGAAACGCGCCGTCAGCAGCAGCGCGTAGTCGGTGGCCGCGCCGATGACCAGGATGAACAGGATGCCCTGCACCTGCCCGTCGACGCGCACGATGTCGTGGTCGGCCAGGAAGTACACCACCGCGCACGCCAGCCCGAGCGCGAAGACCGCGCCCAGGATGATCACGAACGGCAGCAGCACGCTGCGATAGACCGCCAGCAGGATCACCAGGACCGTGGCCAGCGCCACCACCAGGAGCAGGCCGTCGATACCGGCGAACGCGTCGGACAGGTCTGCCTTGGTGGCGGCCGGCCCGGCGAGCTGGGCGCGCAGCCCGTCGACGGTCACGGCCGCGCCGATCCGGTCGAGCGGGCCTTCGAAGCCGGGATCGAGCTGGACCAGGCCGCGCAGGGCCAGTCCGTCATCGGAGGCGAAGGCCGGGGTCGGCGTGCCGTACACCCCGGGGGTCCCGCGCAGCGAGGCGAGCGCGCCGGTCGCCGCGCCGGTCTGCGCCTGCGTGATCTCCTGCCCTCCCTCGGCGGTCCACACGACGATCAGCGGCTGCGTCTCCCCCTCGCGGAAGCGTTCCTGCATCTCCAGGACCCGGGTCGACTCCGCGCTCTGAGGGAGGAACGCGGCCTGGTCGTTCGTCGACACCTCGCCGAGCTTGCCGGCGAACGGCCCGAAGGCCCCGCCGACCCCGAGCCACACCAGTACCAGCACGGCCGGGATCAGCCAGCGGAGGGAACTTCGCACTTGCATGCCTTTCTCATCAGATGTCCTGTCTTTCGCAGTGGCGGCGCGGCCGGTTGCATCCGCCGCCACCCGGCTCGCGAAGATGGAGGCATGGGGAAAGTGCTGGTGACGGGGGCGACCGGCTACGTCGGCGGGCGCCTGGTGCCCGAACTGCTCGACGCCGGGCACGAGGTCACCTGCGTGGCGCGCCGTCCCGAGCGGCTGCGCGACCTGCCGTGGGCGGGGCGGATCACGGCCCTGGCCGGGGACGTGAACGACGCGGAGTCGATGCGGCGCGCGCTCGACGGGGCCGAGATCGCCTACTACCTGGTGCACTCGATGGCCGCGGGAGCCTCCTTCGCCGAGCGTGACCGCCGGGCGGCCGAGACCTTCGCGCGGGCGGCGCACGAGGCCGGGGTGCGGCGCATCGTGTACCTGGGCGGGCTCACGCACGCCTCGGGGGAGTTGTCGGCCCACATGCGATCGCGGGCGGAGGTCGGCGAGATCTTCCTGGCCGCGCCCGTGCCGGCGGTGGTGCTGCGGGCGGCGGTGATCATCGGCTCGGGCTCGGCCTCGTTCGAGATGCTGAGGTACCTGACCGAGCGGCTGCCGGTGATGACGACACCCCGCTGGGTGAGCACGCCGACGCAGCCGATCGCGATCCGCGACATGCTCCGCTACCTCGTCGCCTGGGCGGAAGTGCCGGGCGAGGTCGACCGGGCCTTCGACGTCGGCGGGCCCGACGTGCTCAGCTACGGCGACATGATGCGACGCTACGCCGACGTGGCCGGCCTGCCGCACCGGATGATCATCCCGGTCCCGTTCCTGTCACCCGGCCTGTCCAGCCACTGGGTCGGCCTGGTCACCCCGGTGCCCGCGAGCATCGCCCGGCCGCTGGTCGAGTCGCTGCGTCACGAGGCGGTCTGCCGCGAGCACGACATCGCCGGGTACGTCCCCGACCCGGCGTGCGGCCTGATCGGTTTCGACGAGGCCGTACGGCTGGCGCTGCGCCGTGTGAAGGACGCCGACGTGGCCACCCGCTGGTCGTCGGCCTCCACCCCGGGGGCCCCCAGCGACCCGCTCCCCTCCGACCCCGACTGGGCGGGGGGCAGCCTGTACGCCGACGAGCGCGAGGCGGAGATCGCCGCCTCGCCCGCGGAGGTGTGGCAGGTGATCGAGGGTATCGGCGGCGCCAACGGCTGGTACTCCCTGCCCGTCGCCTGGCGCCTGCGCGGCCTGGCCGACCGGCTGCTCGGCGGCGTGGGCCTGCGCCGCGGCCGGCGCGACCCCCGCCGGCTGCGCGTCGGCGACGCCCTGGACTTCTGGCGCGTCGAGGAGATCGAGCCGGGACGGCTGCTGAGGTTGCGCGCCGAGATGCGCCTGCCCGGCCTGGCCTGGCTGGAGCTGTCGGCCGAGCCCGGCTCGCGCCCCGGCCACGCCCACTACCGGCAGCGGGCGCTGTTCCATCCGCGCGGCCTGCTCGGACACCTGTACTGGTGGGGCATCTCGCCCTTCCACCACCTCATCTTCGGGCGCATGCCGCGCAACATCGCCCGCGCCGCCCGCTCAGGCGCGGCGGATCTGGCGTGAGTCCTTGCTCCACGAGCCGAGCACCATGAGCGTCTTGGTGCCGGTGACGTTGCCGCCGCGGCGCAGGTTGTCGATGACCTGCTGCAGGTGCTCCAGGTCGCGGGCACGCAGGTGGATCAGCGCGTCGGGATCGCCGGCGATCGTGAAGACCTCCTCCACCTCGGGAAAGCCCGTGGTGGTGCGCACGATCTCACCCACCGGGGTGCTGCCGGAGTAGCGCATCTCGGTGAAGGCCTGGATGCCCCAGCCCAGCTTGGCGTAGTCGACCTTGGCGGTGAAGCCGGTGATCACGCCGAGCTCCCTGAGCCTGTCGACCCGCCGCTTGACGGCGGCGACAGAGAGCCCGACCTGCTCCGCCATTTCCGAAAATGTCCGGCGGCCGTCCTCCACCAGGAGGCGGATCACCCTGTGATCTATGTCATCCAGCACGCAAGTAAATCTACGAGCTAGGACCTGTTCCGCAAAGAGTTTGCGTCTGTTGGGGAATTTGTCATGCGATACTTGCGCATCCCCGACCAGGGTTGTTGTGCTTCTCCCGTGGACGTCCATCTCGACGACAAGTACACCGCGGCCGACGGCCGGGTGCTGATCTCCGGCATCCAGGCCCTGGTCAGGCTCACGCTCGAACAGCGCCGCCTCGACACCGCGCGAGGCCTGAACACCCGCGTGTTCGTCTCCGGCTACCAGGGTTCGCCCCTGGGCGGGGTCGACCTGGAGATGGGACGCGCCAAGCGCTTCCTGGAGCCCGCGGGCGTGGTCTTCCAGGCCGGGCTCAACGAGGAGCTGGCCGCCACCGCCGTGGCCGGCACCCAGCTCCTGCGCGCCACCCCGGGCAAGCGCCACGACGGGGTGACCGGCTTCTGGTACGGCAAGAACCCCGGCCTGGACCGGGCCGCCGACGCCATCCGGCACGCCAACATGGCCGGTACGGCGGCGCAGGGCGGCGCGGTCGCCTGGATCGGCGACGACCCGGGATGCAAGTCGTCCACGGTGCCCAGCTCCTGCGAGCCGATGTGCCAGAGCCTGTTCATGCCGCTCCTGGCTCCAGGCTCGGTGGCCGAGATCATCGAGTACGGCCTGCACGCCGTCGCCATGTCCCGCGCCAGCGGGCTGTGGGTGGGACTGAAGATCGTGGCGGACATCGCCGACGCCTCCGCCACCGTGGACCTCGCCCTGCCCGAGCTGCCGCTGCCCGAGCGCACCGACACGCCGGTGCCCACCCTCGTCGGCCCCTCCGCCGTCGAGGCCGAGCACGACCTGCTCACCAGGCGGCTCGCGCTGGCCAGGCAGTACGCGCGCCAGGCCGGGCTCAACCGCGTCGTCGCCGACCCCGCCGGGGCCACGATCGGCGTCCTCGCCTCGGGGACGAGCTTCGCCGTGGTCGAGCGCGCCCTGGCCGACGCCGGCATCGAGGGCGAGTTCAGGCTCATCAAGCTCGGCATGCCGTACCCCCTCGACGCCGGCTCGCTGGCGGAGATGACCGAGGGCCTGCGGACCGTGCTCGTGGTCGAGGACAAGACGGCCTTCCTGGAGGACCACCTCAAGGCGGCGCTCTACGGGCGGGAGAACCCGCCGCGCGTGGCCGGCCGCGACCTGCTGACCGCCCGCGGCACGCTGTCCGCCGCCGACGTGACCGGGGCGCTGGCCAAGCTCGCGCCGGGCGCCTTCCGCCACGACCCGGTGCCCGCCGCGACGCCGTCGCGCCAGAAGCCGTCCCGCTCGCTGCCGCTGGTCGCCTCGCGCACGCCGTACTTCTGCTCCGGCTGCCCGCACAACATCTCCACCCGCACCGCCGACGAGACCCTGGTCGGCGTCGGCATCGGATGCCACGCCATGATCGCCCTGTCCGGCGAGGGCCGAGGCACCCAGGTGGGCCTGACCCAGATGGGCGGCGAGGGCGCGCAGTGGATCGGCCTGGCGCCCTTCACCGACGACCGCCACTTCGTGCAGAACCTCGGCGACGGCACCTTCCACCACTCCGGCTCGCTGGCCGTACGCGCCGCCGTCGCCGCCGGGGTGACCATGACCTACAAGCTGCTCTACAACGACGCGGTCGCCATGACCGGCGGCCAGCGTGCCGAGGGCAAGCTCGACATCCCGACCCTCACGCACTGGCTGGCCCTGGAGGGCGTGCGCCGGATCGTGATCACCACGCCGACGCCCGAGGACTACCGGGGTGTCCAGCTGGCCCCGATCACCTCCGTACGGCACCGCGACGACTTCGCCGCGTCCGAGAAGGAGCTGTCGGAGGTCGACGGGGTGACCGTGCTCATCCACGACGACCGCTGCGCCGCCGAGGAGCGCCGCCTGCGCAAGCGCGGCAAACTGCCCGCGCCCGCCGAGAAGGTCGTCGTCAACGAGCGGGTCTGCGAAGGTTGCGGTGACTGCGGCGACGTCTCGACGTGCCTGTCGGTGCAGCCGGTCGAGACCGAGTTCGGCCGCAAGACCCGCATCCACCAGCCCTCCTGCAACTCCGACTTCAGCTGCCTGAAGGGCGACTGCCCGTCGTTCCTGCTGGTGACGCCGGGCACGAAGCGCAAGCCCGTCCTGCAGGACCTGCCCGACCTGCCCGATCCCGAGCTGCGCTTCCACGGCGACGTGGTGCTGCGCATGCCCGGCATCGGCGGCACGGGCGTGGTCACCGTGTCGCAGATCCTGCAGATGGCCGCCCACCTCGACGGCCTGCACGCCGCCGGGCTCGAGCAGACCGGCCTCGCGCAGAAGGGCGGCCCCGTCGTCAGCGACGTGCGCCTGTCCAAGTCGCCCATCGTCGGCACGCCCAAGGCCACCCGCGCCGACGTGATCATCGGCTTCGACCTGCTGGGCGCGGCCACCGAGGCCAACCTCGCCACCGCCGACGAGCGCCACACCGTCGCTGTCGTCAACAGCGCCGTGGTGCCGACCGCCGCCATGGTCACCGGCCACGCCCCCCTGGGCTCGGGCGACCCGGCCCTGGCCCGCATCGAGGCGGCGACCCGCGACGTCCTCACGCTCGACGCCCAGGGCCTGTCCGAGCGCCTGTTCGCCGACCACATGCCGGCCAACATGCTGCTCATCGGCGCCGCCTACCAGCACGGATGCCTGCCGATCTCCGCCTCCGCCATCGAGCGGGCCATCGAGCTCAACGGCGCGGCCGTCGACAAGAACCTCGCCGCGTTCCGCCACGGCAGGGCGGCGGCGCTCGGCTCCCGTCCCCAGGCTGTGGAGGAGACCTTCGACGCGGTGCTCGAACGGCGCGTCGCCGACCTCACCGGCTACCAGAACGCCTCCTACGCCCGCTCCTACGCCGCCGAGGTCCGCCGGATCGCCGAGCTGACCGCGGAGTACGGCCCGCGCATCGCCACCGGCTACGCGCGCGGACTGCACAAGCTCATGGCCTACAAGGACGAGTACGAGGTCGCCCGCCTCCACCTCGACCCGGAGGAGATCGCCAGACGCGAGGCCGAGTTCGGCGCCGACGCCTCCGTCGCCGTCCTGCTGCACCCGCCCGTCTTCCGCGCCATGGGCATGAAGCGCAAGATCAAGCTCCGCCGTACGGCAGGGCCCGTCTTCCGGGTCCTGCGCTCGATGAAGGGCCTGCGCGGCACCCGCCTCGACGTGTTCGGCTACGCGGGCGTGCGCCGGGTCGAGCGCGCCCTGATCGGCGAATACCGCGAGCTCGTACGGCAGGCGCTGGAGCACCTGTCGCCCGCCACCGCCGACACCGTGACCGAAATCGTCGAGTTGCCCGACATGATCCGCGGGTACGAGGACATCAAGCTCGCCCGAGTCGACGAGTTCCGCTCACGCGCCGGCGCGGCCCTGTCCGCCCTGGCCTCAGCTCAGGAGGTTGGTCTTGGCCGTTGACCGGTTGCTCCCCACCGAAGAGGCCCGCGACCTGCTCGACCTGGTGCGCGACGTGGCCGACAAGGAGCTCGCCTCACGCGTCGACGAGCACGAGCGCAACGAGACCTACCCGGAAGGCCTGTTCCGCACCCTGGGAGCCGCCGGGCTGCTCAGCCTGCCCCAGCCGGAGGAGTACGGCGGAGGCGGCCAGCCGTACGAGGTCTACCTGCAGATGCTGGAAGAGCTCGCCCAGCGCTGGGCCGCCGTCGCGGTCGCGGTCTCCGTGCACACGCTGTCGTGCTTCCCGCTGCTGGAGTTCGGCACCCCCGAGCAGCGCGAACGCTGGCTGCCCGACATGCTCGGCGGCGACCTCGTCGGCGGCTACAGCCTGTCGGAGCCGCAGGCCGGCTCCGACGCCGCCGCCCTGACCTGCAAGGCCACCCCCGCCGAGGGCGGCTACCGCATCAGCGGCAGCAAGGCCTGGATCACCCACGGCGGACGGGCCGACTTCTACACCCTCTTCGCGCGCACCCCCACCGGCGTGTCGTGCTTCCACGCGCCGGGCGCCGTCGACGGGCTCACCTTCGGCAGGCCCGAGGAGAAGATGGGCCTGCACGGCGTCCCCACCACGGCCGCGCACTGGGACGACGCGTTCCTCGAGACCGACCGGCTCGTCGGCGCCGACGGCCAAGGACTGCGCATCGCCTTCGCCGCGCTCGACTCCGGCCGCCTCGGCATCGCCGCCTGCGCCACCGGCCTCGCCCAGGCGGCCCTGGACGCCGCCGTGAACTACGCCAAGGAACGCACCGCCTTCGGACGGAAGATCATCCTGCACCAGGGGCTCGGCTTCCTGCTCGCGGACATGGCCGCCGCGGTCGAGTCGGCCCGGGCGACCTACCTCGACGCGGCGCGACGGCGGGACGCGGGGGTGGAGTATTCGCGGCAGGCGAGCATCGCCAAGCTCGTGGCGACGGACGCGGCCATGAAGGTGACCACGGATGCCGTGCAGGTGTTCGGGGGGTATGGGTATACGCGGGAGTTTCCTGTGGAGAGGTTCATGCGGGAGGCGAAGGTCATGCAGATCTTCGAGGGGACCAATCAGATCCAGCGGCTGGTGATTGCTCGGCACCTGTAGAGCGCGGCCCGCCTTCACCTGACCGGAACATCGTCCGGCTCGCGGCCCAGCCCAGGACGCTGCCCGTGATTGCGGACAGCCACCACAACCTCGGGGCTGGCCCCTTCCGAGGAGTTAGCCCCCGCGACCTCAGGCCAGCCCCGTGACCCCGTCGGGTGGGCGCTCCCCCGATGAACCGCCCTCTGCGTTACGGCAAGCGCCTTCGGCCCGCATTAACCGCGGCCCACGGCCTCAGCCCAGCCCCGCGGCGACGGTCAGGCGCCTGCTCCCCTGAAGGCCTCGATGTTGCGGGCGGCCCAGTCGACGAACGGGCGCGGGGCGCGGCCGAGAAGCTCCTTGACGTCCGGGCTCACCCGCTGTTCTCGCACCGTCGGGGTGCCGAGGATCTGCAGCGTGCTGGTGACCACCGGTTCAGGCATGTACCGCAGCATCTCCACCCCCGCCTCCTCCGGCGTCTGCTCGACGAAACGCACCGGGCTGGCGAGCAGATCTCCGATCACCGCCGCTCGCTGCCTCGGAGTGGTGAGCTCGGGGCCGGTGAGCTCGTAGATGGCGCCCGTGTGACCGCCCTGTGTGAGGGTTATGGCTGCGACCTCGGCGATGTCGCGCGGGTCGATCGTGGGCAGGCCGACGTCCCCGAAGGGGGCGTGTGCCGTACGGCTCTCGCCGATGGTCCTGGCCCAGGCGAAGGCGTTGGAGTTGAAGCCGCCCGGCCGCAGGATCGTCCAGTCGCCGTCCCACGCGCGGACGGCCTCCTCGAAGACCACGGCGTGGTGGTACGGGCCCGGCCTGGTGCCGGCGCCCTGGGAGGAGAGCAGGACGATCTTGTTCATTCCCTTGACCTGGCTGAGCACTGCTTCGGGGTCGCCCTCCATGAGGAGGAACAGCGTGTCGACGCCTTCGAGAGGGAGGGTTTCCGGGCGGGTCAGGTCGGCGGGCACGTGGGTGACGCCCGCTGGGAAGGTGGCGGGGGTGCGGGAGATCGCCAGTACCTCCTCACCTGCGGCGTGCAAGGCGTTGACCAGCTCACGGCCTACGTTTCCGGTGGCACCAGTGACGGCGATCATGATGGCTCCTTTGAGCGCTGAAGTTAGTTAGTTGACTGACTTAGAAGGACCGTAGCACGGATTCCGCGGCTATAGTAAGTCAGGTGACTAACTCATCGAGGTCGGGCAAGCGGGAACGGCTCGCCATCGCGGCGGCGCAGGTTCTGCACGAGCAGGGGGTGGAGAAGACCACCCTCGCCGACATCGCGCACGCGGCCGATGTCCCGGTGGGGAACGTGTACTACTACTTCAAGACCAAGGATCAGCTCATCGAGGCGGCCATCGGGGCGCATGACGAGGAGCTCACCAGGCTGATCACGGCTCTCGACGAGCTGGCGGACCCACGAGACCGGCTGAAGGGGCTCATTCGGGGGTGGGTCGGTCAGAGTGAGGTGACGGCCCGGTTCGGGTGTCCCACGGGGACGCTCGCGGCTGAGCTGGACAAGCGGGAGGACGGGCTCGATCGGGCCATCGCCCTGGTGATGGGGCGGTTGCTGGGGTGGGTGGAGCGGCAGTTCTCGGAGCTGGGGCGTGAGGATGCGGCTGAGCTGGCGGTCACGCTGGTGGCGGCGTATCAGGGGGTCGCGTTGCTGACCAACACGTTCCGGGCGCCGCACATGATGCGGAACGAGGGGCGGCGGCTGGAGGGATGGCTCGACTCGCTCTGAGTCGCCCCCGGAGCAGGACGGGCCCCGCATGTGCAAGGCAGCCCCGCGCAGGTGTGGGGCCGGGGCGGGGTGAGCGGGGTGAGCGGGGTGAGCGGCGTAGCGGGGTGAGCGGCGTAGCGGGGTGAGCGGCGTAGCGGGGTGAGCGGCGGCGCCGGTGAGCGGCGTAGCGGGGTGAGCGGCGGCGCCGGTGAGCGGCACCCGCAGTACGGCCGCGCCGCAGTCGCCACGCGCACGTAGGCGACATCGTTGGCCGCGCCCCCTCCACCTGCGACGATAACCCTCGTGCTGCTGCGGAGTCCTGGTCTGAAGGCGTGGGCGCGGACCATAGGCGCCGTGGCACTCCTGGCCACGCTCTACTTCCTCTCCCCCGACTCCGGCTTCCATATCGCCGGCATGGTCCTGGGCCTGGCCGTGCTGACCTGGCTGGTCACCCGCCAGGTGCAGCGTGCCCTCCGCCCAGGACGGATCATGGCCGAGCAGATCTCCATGCTCCTCACCCTGGTCAACCTGGTGACCATCTTCTTCGCCAACGTCTACTTCAACCTCTCCGGCCAGTTCGACGGCCTGGAGACGAAGCTGGACGCCCTGTACTTCTCCACCACGACCCTGTGCACGGTCGGCTTCGGCGACATCACCGCGGTGGGTCAGGCCGCGAGGGCGATCGTCGTGGTGCAGATGGTGTTCGACCTGATCATCGTCACGTCGGCGATCTCGATCGTCGTGGGCGCGACGAGGCGGAACTAGCCGCCTTGGGCCCGCTTGCGGCGTTTGCCTTCGTGCATGGCCTGGACCCGGGCGATGGGGATGGTGTGTCCTTCGTCGATCAGGTCCTGCGGCAGTTCCTGCACGGGGGGCATCTGCTCCTGCCACGGGTCGCCGGTGAGGTCCTTGACGGTGTGGATGGTGAAGTCGCGTGGGCTGACCTGGTCGAGTTCGTCCCATGCGACGGGGAAGGAGACGGGGGCGCCCGGCCTGATGCGGGGGCTGTAGGCGGCGACGATGGTGGCGCCGCCGGCGCGGGTGGAGTCGAGGAAGACCTTGCCGTGGCGGTCATCCTTGATGAAGGCGGTGGTGCCGAGCGCCGGGTCGATGCGTTCGGCGCGGGCGGCCACGGCGCGGGTGGCGGCGGCCAGGTCCTCCCAGGACACCTCGTCGCCGACGGGCACGAAGATGTGGACTCCCTTGGCGCCGCTGGTCTTGACCGCGCCGGTGAGACCGCTGTCGGCGAGCGCCTGCCGTACGAGGTGGGCCGCCTGGACGGCGCGGGTGAAGCCGCCGTCGGCGGGCGGGTCGAGGTCGAGGATGAGGTGGGTCTTCAGCAGCGCGGGGTGGTATTCGACGGCGCGCTGGTTGGCGAACCACAGCAGGGTGCGCCGGTCGTCGCAGACGGCGTAGGTCACCTGGCGGTGTGACGACTCCGCCCACATCTCCACGGACCTGATCCAGCCGGGCGCGTATTTGGGCAGGTTCTTCTGCATGAACGGCTCCTGGCCTGGCCGTACCCTGATGACCGACAGCGGCCGGTCGCGCAGGGCCGGGAGGATCCTGGACGACGCGGAGTCGAGGTAATCGACCAGGTCACGCTTGGTCGCCTCCGCGCCGTCGAAAAGCGGCCCGTCGAGATTGGTCAGCTTGACGCCCTCGCGCGATTCGTCTCCCATTCAGCTATTGTGAGCGATGTGACTGCCGGGTCGGCCATGGGCCATACACGAGCAGGGTTCCCGGCCGCCGCTTGAGCGCGCGGCGGGCCCGTAGCCCGCCTTTTCTCTTCTCCATCACGCCTTGTCACATCGCGACATCACTTGAGGAGAAGAGTGTTCAACCAACAGATCATTGATGAGTTCCGCGCGAACGGCGGCCAGGTCGCCATGTTCCCGGATGCGCGCCTGCTGCTGCTGACCAGCACGGGTGCGCGCAGCGGCGAGTCGCATACGACCCCGCTCGGTTACCTGCCGGACGGCGGCGAGCGCATGATCGTCATCGCGTCGGCGGGCGGTTCGCCGAAGCACCCCGACTGGTATCACAACGTCGTGGCCCATCCCCTGGTCACGGTGGAGGCGGGCCGGTTCACCTTCCAGGCGAAGGCGTCGGTTCTGACCGGTCAGGAGCGTGACGAGGCCTTCGCCCGGGCGGTGGAGACCGATCAGGGGTGGGCGGAGTACGAGCGCAGGAGCGGCCGGCAGCTGCCCGTCGTGGTGCTCGAGACCGTGTCGAGCGGGCCGCCGCAGGCGTCGTCGTTCGGCGAGGCGCTGCGCATGGTGCACGACTCCTTCCGCCGCGAGCTGGCCCTGGTCCGCAAGGAGCTGGCCGCCTCGGGGCCGAAGCTGGGCGCGCAGCTTCGTATCAACTGCCTGACGGCCTGCCAGGGGTTGCACTTCCATCACACGATGGAGGACACCGGTTTGTTCCCCCGCCTCGTGGCGCAGCATCCCGAGCTGGATCAGGTCATGGCCAGGTTGCGCGAGGAGCACGAGAAGATCGCGGTGATCCTGGCCGCCTTGCAGGAGCTGCTGTCGGCGGAGGGCGCCGGTGACGTCCTGGCCGAGGTGGACCGGCTCATCGAGGAGCTGGAGGCCCACCTCGACTACGAGGAGGAGCAGCTGATCCCGATCCTGGACGCCTGACCGCGAGCCGTGGAGTGGGTCCCGCCGGGCCTCACTCCACGGCGAGCTTGACGCCCAGGCCGACGAAGATCCCGCCGGTGGCGACGTCGATGCGGCGGCGTACGGCCTGGCGGCGGCGCAGCCACGCGCCGATGCGCCCGGCCAGCACGCCGACCGTGCCGTCGACCAGGAACTCGATCACGATCAGGATCACGCCGAGTATCGCGAACTGCAGCCACACCTGGCCCAGGGCGGGGTTGATGAACTGCGGCAGGAACGCGATCGTGAAGGTCACCATCTTGGGGTTGAGCAGGTTCGTCATCAGGCCGCTGAGGAAGGCCTTGCGTCCGGACATGCCGGTCACGGCCACCTCGGCGGGCACCGCGTTCCTGTTGCGGATCATCTGCACGCCGAGGTAGATCAGGTAGGCCGCGCCCACAACACGGACCACGGTGAAGGCGAGCGGCACCGCCTCGAACAATGCCGCGAGCCCGACGGCGGCGACGGCGACGTGGATCGCCTCGCTGGTCGCGACGCCCGCGGTGGCCAGCAACCCGGCCCTGGCCCCACCGCGCATCCCGCAGCCGAGCACGAACAACATGTCAGGACCGGGAGTGATCATCGCGATGATCGTGGTGACGGTGAAAAGTGTCAGCAAATGGGGGTCGATAGGCATGCTCCCATTGTCCCAGGGCGGCCAAATCCGCCCCTTACTCCGCCCTCCCGGTGACGGCCCAGGCGCGCGCGGTCAGCTCGATCACCCCGCCGGGCAGCGTCGCCCGCAACCTTTCGCGCAGCCGCTCGCGGTGGTCCTCGGGCAGCGAGGCCACGTAGGCGGGCGCCACCCCGGCCCCGCCCAGGAACGGCTGCCAGAACGCGTCGAAGTCGGGGAAGACCGTCAGCGTCTCGATCGGGGCGACCTCGACGTCCTTCAGCTGTGCCGTACCGAAGAGCGCCCGCAGCGGGCCGGGGCGGCAGATCGGGAAGTCCTCGCCCGGCGCCTCGGGATCCAGCGCGGCCGCCGCCTCCCAGAACAGGCGCATGAACTCCATGCCGTCGGTGTAGTCCCACACGTAGGCGCCGATCACCGCCCCCGGCCTGCACACCCGCCGCATCTCGCGCAGCGCCTGCTCGGGGTCGGGCACGAAGTTGAGCGCCAGCGCCGAGACCACCCGGTCGAACTGCCCGGAGGCGGCCGGGATGGCGCCTGCCGTACCGACGACCACGGCGAACCGCCGGTCGTGACGCAGCGCGGCGCCCCGCAGGAAGCCGGGAGACGGGTCGACGCCCAGCACCAGCGCCGGCTCACGACGGTCGATGATCGTGTGGGCGAGCGCGCCCGACCCGCAGCCGACGTCGCACCAGGCGGCTCCCGCCGCCGCGGGCAGCCGGTCGAGGAAGATCGGGGCCAGCCGCCTGCTCCACCGGCCGACATACGTTTCGTACGGCTCGTGCCTGGTCCAGGTCATGGCTCAGAGCCAGCCCACCCGGGCGTCCTTCAGCGGCATGTCCGTCGGCGCCACGCCGAGCTCCCCGGCACGGACCCGCTCCAGCAGGCGTCCCGTGGCCTCGACGATCTCGGGAGCGGCGGCGCGCAACGCCTTCTTGTCGCCCTCTGGCAGCTCCTCCAGGGGGCCGTCGAGGGTGTCGAGCCGGTCGGCCAGCCACTTCAGCGGCTCGGCCGACAGCTCGCGCTCGAACTTGCGCGCGCTCGGGTCCCAGCCGGCGGTGAACTCGGGATGGTGGTGGGTGCGGTCGAAGCTGCCCGGCCTGCCGTCCACCGATTCGAGCAGGTCCACCCGCCAGATCGGACGGCCGGCGGCGATCGGCTGGGCGGAGTAGATGGAGCCCTTGAGCGCGCCGCGTTCGAGTTCGCGCACCTCCAGGCGGACCCCGTGTTCGGGGCCTTCCTGGCCTTTGGCGGGGTTGGGGTCGACGAAGTACAGATCGCTCAGAAGCACACCGGTCTGGTCGAAGCCGAAGACGTAGAGCATGATCGTCCCTCTCCACTGGTCGATTCCGCTTCCATCATGTCCCCGGGTGTCAGGTTCCGGGCATCCAGCCCGACTCGCGGGCCCAGAGCTCGGCGCCCGCCATGAGCACCTCCGTGGCGGGCGCCTTGATCTGCCCGTAGTCGAGCAGGTCGGGCACCTGGCCGGCGAGCCGTCGCTTGAACGCGCCCCAGCCGCGCCGTGCCCGCTCGAGCCCACGTGGTCGATGGCCAGGGCGTGCTCGCCGAGCGCGAGGCCGAGCCGGTGACGGAGCCTCTCGAACTCGGCCGGCCACTCGGGGCGGTAGTCGACGACGGTGACGGCCTTTGTCATCTCATCGGGAAACGGCAGGGAGCCAGTAAAGCCGTCAGGCGAGGCCGTTTCTGTCGGTGGCGGCCTGTACCCATGGACCATGGCGACTTTCGTTCTGATCCACGGTGGCGGCGACAGCGGCTGGGCCTGGCATCTCCTCGAGGAGGAGCTGCGGGCGCGCGGGCACGACACGGTCGCCCCCGACCTGCCCTCCGACGACCCCGATGCCGATCTCGACGCCTACGCCGCCTCCGTCGTCGGGGCCGTCGGCGAGCGCGCGGGCGAGATCGTGGTCGTCGGCCACTCCTATGGCGCCTTCACCGCGCCGCTCGTGGCCGAGCGTCTGCCCTCCCGCCTGCTGGTGCTGCTCGCCGGGATGATCCCCTCGCCCGGCGAGCGCCCGGACGACTGGTGGGAGAGCACCGGATGTGTGCGGGCCAGGCAGGAGGCGGGCTTTTCCGGCATCGACGACCCGTTCGAGTCCTTCTACCACGACGTCCCGCGCGAGCTGGCCGAGGCCGGCCTGGCCCGCGAGCGTCCCGAGGTGTCGCGCGCCGGCGGGCAGCCCTGGCCGCTGCCGGCCTGGCCGTCGGTCGAGACCCGTTTCATCCTGTGCCGCGACGACCGTTTCTTCCCTGCCGCCTTCTTCAGAAAGCTCGCCCACGACCGGCTCGGGCTGGTGGCCGACGAGATTCCCGGCAGCCACTGCGTCGCGCTCAGCCGCCCGAAGGAGCTGGCGGACATGCTGGTCGGCTATCTGGAGTGATTCGGTAGCATCTGCCGAAACAATGCGTTTTCGGGTCATGGAGCCAGCGTGGAAATCCGCGATATCGAGATCTTCCTGACCCTCTGTGAGGAGCTCCACTTCGGGCGTACGGCGGAGCGCCTGCACGTGACCAGCGCCCGCATCAGCCAGGCGATCAGGAAGCAGGAGCGCGCGGTAGGCGCCCCGCTCTTCCACCGGACCAGCCGTTCCGTACGGCTGACGCCGCTGGGCGAGCAGCTGCGACGCGACCTCACGCAGGCCTACCAGGCACTCAAGGACAGCATCGACCGGGCCGCGCTCGCCGCCCGCGACAAGCGCGAGTCGCTGCGGCTCGGCATGATCGGCGGCGGCATCGCCCGCGACCTGCGCCCCGTCCTCGATCTCTTCGCCGGACGCCACCCCCTGGCCGACCTCCAGATCCGCAGCATGACCTTCAGCGACCCGTTCGGCCCGCTGCGCAGGGGCGAGGTCGACCTCGCCGTGTTGTGGCTGCCCGTCCAGGAGGGCGATCTGACGGTGGGGCCCGTCCTGTTCAGCGAGCCGATCGTCCTGATCGTGCCCGCCGGCCATCCGCTCGCCGCGCAGGAGTCGGTGTCGCTGGAGGTGCTCGCCGACGAGATCGTCGTCGACGCCTCGATGCCGCGCTACTGGCGCGAGGCCCTCCTGCCGGTCCACACACCCAGCGGCCGGCCCATCCGCACAGGACCGCAGGTCCACGATCTGCTCGAGGTGTTCGCCGTGGTCACGTCGGGCGAGGGCGTGTGCCTCGTGCACGCCCAGACCGCTCGATACTTCGCCCGGCCCGACATCGTCTACGTGCCCGTTCACGACGCTCCCCTGGCTCGCTGGGCCCTGGTCTGGCGTTGTGACACCGATCCGGGTGGCCTGGTGCACGGCTTCGCCGATGCCGTACGGGACCATGGGCCGTTGGCTCTCTGAGAAGGATTGATCACATGCGTCACATCAGTACCTCGATCGACATCCAGGCGACACCCGAGCAGGTCTGGGCCGTTCTCGTCGACTTCGCCGGCTACCAGGCGTGGAACCCGTTCATCCAGCAGGGAGCGGGCGAGGCCAGGGTGGGGAGCACGCTGACGTTGCGCATGCACCCCGAGAACGGCAAGCCGATGACGTTCCGGCCGAAGGTCCTGCAGGCCGAGCCCGGCAGCAGGTTGCGCTGGCTCGGGCACCTGATCGTGCCCGGCGTCTTCGACGGGGCGCACGAGTTCGTGCTGACGCCGGTCGGCGGGGGCACGCGGGTCGAGCAGAGCGAGACGTTCAAGGGGTTGCTGGTGCCTTTCCTCGGCAAGATGATCGAGGGCACGGAGCGCAACTTCGAACGGCTCAACGAGGCGCTCAAGAAGCGCGTGGAGGCCCGGCCGTCGGTGTAGCACCTGTTCAGCGGGTATGTACCCGCGCATGCTCATCGATCTCAAGGACAAGACGGCGCTGGTCACCGGCTCCACCCAGGGCATCGGCGCCGCGATCGCCACGGGCCTGGCGCGAGCGGGCGCCAGGGTCGGGCTCAACGGCCGCGGCGAGGACTCGACCGCGGCGGCCGCCGCCCGGCTGACCAGCGAGGTGCCCGGCGCCCAGTTCGTCCCGGTGGCCGCGGATCTGTCCACCGAGGAGGGCGCGGCGGCCGCCGTGTCTGCGCTGCCCGAGGTCGACATCCTCGTCAACAACCTGGGCATCTTCGGCTCGCGTCCCGCGCTGGAGATCGACGACGCGGAGTGGCGGCGCTACTTCGAGGTCAACGTCCTGGCCGGGATCAGGCTCACCCGCGCGTACCTGCCGGGCATGATGGCGCGCGGGTTCGGGCGGGTGCAGTTCATCGCGAGCGACTCGGCCGTGGCGATCCCGGCCGAGATGATCCACTACGGCATGACCAAGACCTCGCTGCTGGCCGTCTCCCGCGGCTTCGCCAAGGAGGCGGCGGGGACCGGGGTCACGGTCAACTCCGTGCTGGCCGGGCCGACCCACACGGGCGGGGTCGAGGATTTCGTCTACGAGCTCGTCGACCGCGACCTTCCGTGGGAGGAGGCGCAGCGGGCGTTCATGAGGGAGCACCGGCCGCAGTCGTTGCTGCAGAGGCTGATCGAGCCCGAGGAGATCGCCAACATGGTGGTGTATCTCAGCTCCCCGCAGGCGTCGGCGACGACGGGCGGCGCCCTGCGCGTCGACGGCGGTTATGTGGACTCGATCCTGCCCTAAGTTATTCCTTGACACGAATATTCTCCTCCATGAATAATTAGGCGCATGGAGGAGATCCTCGCCGCCCTGGCCGACCCGGCACGATGGCGGCTCGTCACCCTGCTGGCCGAGCGCCCCCGCCCGGTCGGCGTCCTGGCCCAGCTCGCCGAGGCACGCCAGCCGCAGACCACCAAGCACCTGCAGACCCTCGAACGCGCCGGCATCGTCACCTCCCAGCGCACCGGCCAGCGGCGCATCTACGCGCTGCGCACCCAACCGCTCCGCGACCTGGCCGCCACCCTGGTCCGCCTCGCCGACCAGAGCGGAGCGCTCCACGAGACCTTCGACCGCCACCGCCTGACGGTGGAGGCGGAACGCCTGGCAGCCGGGGAGAGCGGCTGGGCAGACGGGCGGGCCTTCCACTTCTCCCGGTCCCTGAGCGCTCCCCCCGAACTGGTCTGGCGTCACCTCACCGAGACGCCCCTGCTCGCCCGCTGGTGGGCCCCCGACGACCTGCGCATCTCGAATCTCATCTTCCAGGCGCACCCGGGCGGCCGGATCGTCCACGAGTACCGCGACATCGAGGACCTCGACGGCAGCGACGAGGTCGCCGGCCTGGCGGAAGGCACGGTCGACGAAGCCGACCCCGGCCGCCGGCTGGCCTGCCGCCTGTCCCCGCTGCTGCCCGACGGCAGCGCGGCCTTCACCTCACACCTGACCTTCACCCTGCACGCGTCCGAAGCCGGCACGGAGCTGGAGGTCAACTACCGGATCACCGACAGCACCGTCGACTCCGCCGACTTCATCGCCGGCATCGAGACCGGCTTCGGGCAGAGCCTCGACAACCTCACCACCCAGCTCGCCACCTCTGACACAAGGAGCACGTCATGACCAGCCGTACGGTCACCGCCAACCTCAACCTCAGCCTCGACGGCCACTACAACGGGCCGGGCGGCCCCGGCGACTTCTCGGCCTTCATCCCGTACGTCACCTCCGACGTCGCCCGCGACCACATGACCCGCCTGCACGAGAGCGCCACCACCGCCGTGCTCGGCCGCATCAACGCCGAGGGCTTCATGGGCTACTGGTCACCGGTCGCCGTCGACTCCGACGCCGACCCGCGCGACCGCGGCTACGCGCGGTGGCTCGTCGGCTCCGAGAAGGTCGTCCTGTCGACGACTCTGACCGAGGCGCCGTGGGAACGCACCCGCGTCGTCAACGCCCCCGCCGCCGACGTGGTCACCGAGCTGAAGGCCGAGGGCGAGGGCGACATCCTCGTCAACTGCAGCGCGAGCGTCATCAAGCCGCTGCTGGCGGCGGATCTGATCGACCGGCTCTACCTGATGATCTTCCCCGAGATCACGGGCGGCGGTCAGCGCCTGTTCGAGGACGGCCTGCCGTCCACCTCGTGGACCCTCGCCCACCAGGAGGTCGGCAAGCTCGGCGAGATCGCCCTGGTCTACGACCGCAGTCGCTGATCGCAAATATTCGGTCTGTCCCCCGCATGGTGCTCTCTCCGGGGTTGGTGCGCATTGTTACGGTGCTCCGAGCATTTACGATCTTGCTCGGCTCTGGAGACATATGCGCCCGTCCAGATGGATCGCCATCTTCACCGCATGCGCCCTTTCCATCGCAGGTCACGTACCCCTGGCCGATGCGGCCCTGGGCGGGCTGACCGACTTCGAGATCGACGGCAACATGAGCGTCGACGGCTCCCGGCCGGGCGCCGGCGTCGACTGGGACAACGCCGCGACCGCCGTCAAGGGCTCGACACGCAACGACAGCGAGACGTGCACGGGCAAGGACGACGACACGCTGGGCGACAGCAGCCTCAACGACCTGGACGTGCTGCGCCCCGTCGTCTCCCAGGGCGACAACGTGCCGGGCAAGACCGACCTGTGCAACGCCTACGCCGCCTGGGAGGCGGTCCAGGTGGGCGACGAGCTGCACTACATCCTGTACAGCGCGTGGCGCAGGAACCCCGGCGAGCCCGGGCAGGTGAGCTTCTACATCCCGATCGTCCCGGCGAGCGCCACGAGCAACGCCGACGTGCGCCTGATCCGCTTCGACTACGAGTCGAACACCGGCGCGACCACCGCCTACGTGCGCTCCTACACCGGGAGCGGATGGAACCAGGTGCCGCAGACGGCCGGGTTCCAGGCGGCGGTCTCGTCCCCGTCGCCGGCCTCCTTCGGCGAGTTCGCCCTCGATCTCACCGAGGCGGGGATCATCACGGAGGAGACTCCCTGCCAGCGTTTCGCCGCCAGTTACGCCTTCACCCAGACGGGCAACAGCGACAGCGCGAAACTGAAGGACTACGTCGGCTTCCGTCCCAGCATGGTCATCAACACCTGCTCGATGGTGCGGGTCACGAAGCAGACCTCGCCGGAGTCGCCGGACCCGGCCGCCGCCTTCGACGTGACGCTGGCGGAGTCGTCGGGAGCGGCGTCATACAGCGCGACCCTGACAGTCCCCGGGAGTCCCTCCACCACCTTCAACGAGGTGCTGGCCGCCCCCGACTACACGCTGACCGAGTCGGGCCCGCCCGCCCCGTGGTCGTTGCGGTCGATCGTGTGCCAGGCCTACACGCTGACGTCGACCACGCCGGCCACCATCACCCTCGTGAGCGACGGAGTGCCGACGGGCGACAAGCTGCCCGTCGTGCCCCCGGCGTACGCACCCGGCTCGCAGCCCTCGGCCACCTGCACGATCACGAACCGCGCGCCGTCGCTGACGCTGATCAAGGAGGTCGACAGCACCGCCAGGCCTAACCCGCCCGCCACCCCTGACATGTGGCTCCTCAACGCGAGCGGCCCGCAGAACGTGCAGGTCAAGGGCTCGAAGGACGGCGTCACCACCGTGGTGAGGCCGGGCACCTACACACTCTCGGAGCAGCAGGACCCCGCCAACCCGCCGCCCGTCTCCTACCTCGACGGCACCACCTGGGACTGCGGGAGCGGCCCCACCACGACCGTGGTGATCACCGCGACGAGCAGCACCGTCTGCCGCATCGTCAACACGGCCTCCCCTGCCGAGCTCACCCTGGTCAAGGTCGTCGACAGCACGGGAGACCCCAGCACCCCGCCGGCCGCCTCCGACTTCGAGCTGACCGCCACGTTCCAGTCGGGCGAGGCGAGCGACCCGGGCGTGATGGACGGCGGCGGCGCCGTGTCGGGCACGACCGGCACACCGGCCGTGACCGACCGGAAGGTCAAGCGAGGCGTGTACGGCCTGGCCGAGACCACGGTGCCCGGCTACCGGGCCACCTGGCGGTGCGTGGACGGCAACGGCACGGTGCTGTCCACCGCTCCGCAGGTCTCGATCCCCACCGTGGACGAGGGCGACAGGGCCAACACTCTCAGGACGATCGACGTGACCTGCACGGTCACGAACACCTTCACCCAGGCCAAGATCGAGATCAGCGGCCCCGCGGTGAACGCCGTGGGCGAGCCGCACGACTTCGTCGTCACCGTGACCCAGGTGGGCGCGGGCGGGACGGAGGAGCCGGTCGTGGGCATCGTCCCCGACCTGGCGATCGTCCCGCAGGGCGACCTCGACGACTACACCGTGGACAACGGCTGCCTGGCGGGCACCGACGCCAACGGCCAGTGCACCGTGACCGTCACGGCCACGGAGGCCGGCGTGATCGTGATCGAGGGTCGCGGCCTGCCCGACCCGTTCAACGTCACCTTCACGCCGCCGACCACCTCGCAGAAGCGCTTCCGCGCCTACCGGGTCGACGGCGAGGCCTCCGGCGTCAACCTGGCCGGCCAGGACCACACCTTCACGCTGTCCGGCATCCAGTTCGCCGCGACCGACGCCGGCGGCAACCCCTCCGGCCAGGGCCCGCTGCAGGCCGGGTCGGTCATCCGCTTCACCTGGGACGGCCCGGGAGAGGCGACGGGCACGGGGGTGACCTCGCTCGGCGGGCAGGCCTACCAGTGCGTGGTCGACGACACCGGCACCTGCCAGGCGACGGTCACCTCGGCGGTCGCCGACGAGGGCACGCTCACGGTCACCGGGATCTCCGTCTTCCTCGACAGGGGCGAGGGTGTCACGACCGAATCGCGCATCGAGTACGGCCAGCCGGCCCTCGTGGGGTCCGCCCCGGTCCTGACCAAGACCTGGGTCTCCTTCGACGTCTCCGTCGACCGCCCCAACGCGGTCAACCTGATCCGCCGGGAGCACACCTTCACCTTCACCGTGACGCAGAAGGTCGGCTCGGCGGCGGCGCAGCCGGTCAGGGGCGGCACGCTGACCTACGACTGGGTGCCCACCTCCGACGACCTGACCATCGACCCGGCTGGCTCCTGCTCGCTCGGCTCGGCGGGTACCTGCGACGTCGTGGTCAGGTCCAGCACGCTCGGCACCGGCCGGATCACGGTCACCGGCCTGCGCGACGTCCCCGTGTCGGACGGCGTCACGTTGTCGGTCGCCACGACGGACGCCTGGGCCTCCTCGTCGCTGACCGTACCTCCGTCACCGCCCACCAAGACGTGGGTCGGCTTCACGGTCGCCCTGCTGCCGCAGAGCGCGAACAACCTCGTCGGCGAACGGCACGTCATCACCGTCCGCGTCACCGGATTCGGCGGCCCGGCGGGCCCGGCGCCCGGTCCCGCCCCAGTGAGCGGCGCGAGGGTCGAGGCCAGGGTGGTCTCCGGCTCCGCGACCTTCGACGAGGCCGCCAGCACGTGCTCGACGGGCACGAGCGAGCTCGGCGACTGCACGCTCGTCTACGTGCGCCAGTCGCCCGGCAAGCTCACCATCGAGCTCGAGCGGCTGCACGATCTCCGCATCGCGGGCACGAACTTCGGGACCGTCCCGATCTTCGATCCCGACCACCCCGACGGCGCGCCCGGCATGGTCTTCGATCTGGAGCCAGCCGACGTGCAGGCAGCCAAGACCTGGTGGGACGTCCGCGTACGGCTCAGCCCCGACGCCGTCAACGACGTCGGCGACCCGCACGTGTTCACGGCCACTGTGGAGCGCACGGCGGACGGGAGCACCTGGGAGCCCGTACCCGACGATGCCACCTTGACCTCGACCTGGGAGCCTTCGCCCGCGGGCTCCAGCAGCGTCGTCAGCGACACCTGCGCCTCGCCCGGCACGCGGGACGGCGTCTGCCGGATCACGGTGACGTCCGCGGTGGCCTCGACCGGCGTGCTGACCGTGACCGGGGTGACGCTCTACGTCGACCGCGACGGCAACGGGGTCATCGGGGACGACGTCAACGGCGACGGAACCATCACCTCCGACGAGTACGGCGACGAGCTGGCCGAGGTGTCGGACCTGGCTCCCGTGTCGGCCACGAAGCGCTGGCAGCCGGGCGGGGAGCCCACGCCCACACCGACGCCGAAGCCGACGCCGCCCGCACCGCGGCCGCAGCCGCCCGTCGTGATCGTCCCGGCGGCTGACGACGAGGTGCTGCTGCCGTACACCGGCATGCCGTCGTGGCCGGCCTGGCTCGGGGCGTTCCTGGTGCTGCTTGGTGGCCTTGCCGTACGGCTCAGCCGGCCGAGGCGCCGTTGAGCACCACCCTTTGACGCAACCATCTGATTGCTATACATTGGATAGCAATCAGATGGTTGCAATAGGAGGCGGACATGGCTTTCCCCGACCGGATCGAGCGCACCATCCAGCTGCCCCACCCGCCCGAGCGGGTCTGGGCGGCACTGACCACCGCCGAGGGCCTGGGCACCTGGTTCGGCAACCGCGCCGAGATCGACCTGCGCGTCGGCGGCCAGGCCACCCTCGCCTGGGACAGCGGCGACACCGCCACGCTCACCATCCAGCGCGTCGAGGCCCCCCGCGTCTTCGCCTACACCTGGCCGATCTACGGCCTGCCAGAAGACGACCCGCGACGCACCTACGTCGAGTTCACCCTGGAGGCCACGGGCGGCGGCACCACGCTGACCATGGTCGAGACCGGATTCGCCCAGGTGCCCGACACCGACGAGCACCAGACCGCCTACTCCGGCAACACCAAGGGCTGGACCAGCGAGCTGGGCGAGCTGGTGGCATACCTCGATGCACGAGCCTGACCCGGAGACCGTGGCGCAGGAGGTCTTCGCCACACTGGCCGATCCGACCCGCCGGGCCATCCTCGCCGCGCTCTCCGCCGGCGGCCCGGCCACGGCGACGGATCTGGCCGCACAACTGCCGATCACCCGGCAGGCCGTCACCAAACACCTCACCCTGCTCGCAGAGGCGGGACTGGTGGTGGCCGAGCCGGGCGAACGACGCCGGATCCGCTACCGGCTGGACTCCGGACCCATGAAGGTCGCCCAGCAGTTCCTCGCCGCGCTCGCCCGCGACTGGGACAGCCCGCTGGCCGCCCTCCAAGACCGATTGGGGTGAGAGATCGTGAACAACCTGCCCGACGTGGTGACACGTGAGGAATGGCTCGCCGCCCGCAAGAAGCTGCTGGCGAAGGAGAAAGAGCTGACCCGGACCCGCGACGCGCTCAACGCCGAACGCCGCCGGCTGCCCATGGTCCGCGTCGCCAAGCCGTACACCTTCGAAGGACCCGACGGGACCGTGAGCCTGCTCGACCTGTTCGAAGGCCGGCCCCAGCTGGTCGTGCACCACTTCATGTTCGCCCCCGACTGGGACGCCGCCTGCTCCAGCTGCTCCTCCGCCGCCGACGGCATCGGCGGGCTGCGGCAGCTGCACGCGCGCAACACCACACTCGCGGCCGTGTCGCGGGCGCCGTACCCGAAGCTCGCCGCGTTCAAGGAGCGCATGGGGTGGAGCTTCCCGTGGTACTCGTCGTACGGCGGAGCCTTCAACTACGACTTCCACGCCACCCTCGACGACCGGGTCGAGCCCGTCCTCCTGCACCTTCGCACCAAGGAGGAACTGGGCGACGAGTGGACCGAGGACATGCGGGGATCGGAATGGCCCGGCATCAGCGCCTTCGTGCGCGACGGCGACGAGGTCTTCCACACCTACTCCACCTACGGACGCGGCATCGAGGAGTTCCACAACGGCTACCCGTACCTCGACCTGACCGTGTTCGGCCGCCAGGAGGAGTGGGAGGAGCCCAAGGGACGCGCGGTGCCGCTGGGGCGCCAGGTCGGCGGGCCCGGGATGCGGCTGCCCGACGAGTACGCGTAAATTCGTTGGCTTCGACGAGAGCGGCGTGGTTACCGTGCGCCCCATGGCAGAGATTCACGGCACGTACGACCCGCGCTTCTCCAAGGTGGCCGAGGCGCTCGCCGACTCGCTGGACGGCGACGACGTCGGCGCCTCCGCCGCGGTCCATGTCGGCGACGAGCCGGTGGTCGACATCTGGGGCGGACACCTCGACGAGGCCCGCTCCTTACCCTGGCAGCGCGACACGATCACCAGCGTCTGGTCCACCACCAAGACCATGACCGCCCTCTGCGCGCTCATCCTGGCCGACCGCGGCGACCTGGACCTCGACGCGCCCGTCGCCCGCTACTGGCCCGAGTTCGCGGCCGCGGGCAAGCACGACGTGCGGGTCCGCCACCTCCTCGGCCACACCGCCGGCCTGCCCGACTGGGACGAGCCGACCACGCTCGCCGACATGTACGCCTGGTCTCCGGCCACCTCACGCCTGGCCGCCCAGACCCCCCGGTGGCAGCCGGGCACGGCGGCGGGCTACCACTCCCTCACCTACGGCTTCCTCATCGGCGAGGTCGTCCGCCGCCTCACCGGCCGCAGCCTCGGCACCTTCTTCGCCGAGGAGGTGGCAGGACCCCTGGGCGCCGACTTCCACATCGGGGTGCCCGCCGAACACGACCACCGCGTCGCTCCCCTGCTCGCCGCACCCGACGGCGACAGGCCGGAAGGCTTCGCCCTCGGCGTGTCCGACGCCAACACCGCCGACTGGCGTCGCGCCGGCAATCCCACCGTCGGCGGCTTCGGCAACGCCCGCTCGGTCGGCGCCGTCCAGTCCGTCCTGGCCTCCGGCGGCACCTACCGCGGCGTACGGCTGCTGTCGGCGGCCGGCTGCGAACGCGTCCTCGAAGAACAGTTCAACGGCGAGGACCGCCTCCTGGGCACCCCGATCCGGTGGGGCCTGGGCTACCGGCTGGAGGGCCGCACGTGCTCGTGGGGCGGCTGGGGAGGGTCGCTGGTCCTGGTCGACCTCGACCTGCGCATGACGGTGTCGTACGTCATGAACCAGATCCTGTGGGAGGACGGCTACTCCCGGGCCCTCGCGATCGTCCTGGCCGCCTACGACGGCGTCGCGGCCGGCAGCCAGCACAGACAGAACGGGTGACCGGCGGGATCGGCGTACACCTGCACCCCGTACGTCGCGCCGCGGTCCTCGGCCGCCTTGAGCAGGCGACCGCCCAGCGCGATCACCTGCTCGTGCGCGGCGTCGAAGTCGTCGACGTAGAAGTCGAGGTGGATCTGCTGGGAGGCGCCGCCCGGCCAGTCGGGCGGGACGTGGTCGGGGGCGAGCTGCACGCCCAGCTGCCAGGTGCCGTCGACCCAGACGTTGTGCCACCGCTCACCCGGCTCGACGGTGCCGCCCAGCAGGCCGGCCCAGAAGGCACTCACGGCGTGGATGTCGGCCGCGTCCAGGACGATCATTCGGTGCCTGATCTTCATGGGGGTCCATCCGTGGGGGTTCGGCGGAGACGGCTACCGGTCTGTACGGTAGCGCTCGTGGCCTGTCCGGGCCCAGCCGCCCTGGGCTGCGGATGGAGCGGGGTCGCGCGTTCTGGTTCCTCGGCCTGAGCGACGGGCCGATCCTCCACCTGCCTCGCCGCGTGTGTCGACCGGTTCATCGCGGACAAGATCCTCGCTATGAGATCATCAACAGCATGACGACAAACAGAAAGGGCCATGCCGCGTAGGCGCCCTTCGATGGTCCGCCCGCGACGGATGCGCTGCGGAACCCACCGACCCTCGATCCACCAGGTCCCCGGCCTCCCGGCCCGCCCCATGGCCGCGGTCACGGCCCTCGAACACACGACCCTTCGGCCAGGTGACGTAGCGGCGGCCCTCGCGGCCTGGACTCAGGACGTCATTCCCGGCACCAGCACCCAGATGCTACGGACGTGCTCGTGCGGTGGATGCTCCTGGGAGATCGACCCGCGGGGGGACCTGGAGCGGATACTCACCTCGCTCCCCGATTGGGCCACGCCCTACCTCTACGGCCTGGTGCTTCCTGTCGACAGGAGGTTCGTCGCGAGGACCACACCCGATCCGCTCGCCTCCCCCGACTGGCCCTGGTGGCGGCAGCGGCGGCGGCCTTACTTCGGAGATTGAGATCGCGGAACGCCGACCTCGTTGCGGGCTGCTGCTGCCGGTCAGGAGTGTCATCAACCGCGTCCCGCTACAGTCGCAGCGTGGCTCGCGATCTTTCCGCTCTCGATCGTCTGACGGCTCTGGTCCCACCGCCGGATGCACCGCTGTTCGGCACCCGCCCCTGGGATGAGATCTTCACCGAGCTCGGGTTGGTGCTTCCGAGCGATTTCGTCGCCTTCGCCGAACGGTATGGGAGTTCCGGTTTCGCCCGGTGGCTGGCGATCTCGGACCCTCGAGGGTGGAGTCCAGAAGTAATCGCCGGCGTTCCGGAATGGATGGACTTCTAGCGGGGCCTCAGAGAGGACTGGCCCGAGGAGTACACGCTTGCCATGTGGCCTGAGCCAGGCGGCTTCTTCCTCTGGGGGTCCACCATTGACGGCGATCACCTCGGATGGATGACCTCGGGCGTTCCGGAACAGTGGCCGGTGATGCTCATCAAGCACGAGGCCGAGAACGGTGAACTGCATGCGGAGACCATGACCGAGTGGCTGGCCGGGTGGGCTGCCGGAGCTCGGTTCGACGGCAGCGGCTTCGCGCGCGGGGAGGCGGGCCATCCATTGGTGTGCGAGCGGCTTGAATAGGGTTCAGGTGCGCAGGTCTGGTGTGGTCCGTCCGCTGCGTCGTCCCTGTCGTCGACGTCCATGGTCATCGCACTCCGTTCGTCCGGAGCCAGGAACGTCCCGTACGGCACAGCGGACCTGGCCGAGCACCAGCGGCACCGTACTCCGTATGCTCGCGGCCTGGGGCCGCTTCCGGCGGGCGTACAGGCAGCCGAACTCAGCCGGCTCGATTGATCGAAGAACGGGACATCACCATGAGCGCCATCAGCACCGAGCGGCTGGACCTGCTGCCGCTTCTCGTCGAGCACGCCGAGGAGATGGCCGCGGTGTTGTCGGATCCCGCCCTGCACACCTTCATCGGCGGCGAGCCGTACAGTCCGCAAGCTCTGCGCGAGCGCTACCAGCGCCTGGTCACGGGCTCCCCCGACCCGGAGATCTCCTGGTTGAACTGGGTGATCAGGTTGCGGGAGGAGTCCTGCCTGACGGGGACGGTTCAGGCGACCGTGGGCCCTGGGCCGGTCGCCGAGATCTCGTGGGTCGTGGGGACTCCCTGGCAGGGGCGCGGCATCGCCGCGGAGGCGGCACGCGGGCTCGTGGCGTGGCTCAGCCTGCAGCAGGTGCGCACCGTTGTCGCGCACATCCACCCCGACCATCGGGCGTCGGCGGCCGTGGCCACTGCCGCGGGGCTCAGCCCCACGGGTGAATGGCACGACGGGGAGCTTCGGTGGAGCGTCGACATGGGCTGACCCAGAGGCGGTGGTCTTTCGGCGCCCCGGTCTGAATGCCAGCAGTGACCATACAGCTGTGCACGGCCATCGGCGAAGATCCCTGTCCGGCCTCGGCATGCGGCCAGGTGATCACGCGGTCCGGGGTCGAGCTTGTCGCGGGACCCCGGACCGGTGAAATCCGCCTCTCCGGTCCGCCTGCTCCTGTGCGGAGGACGCGGCACCATCACGCGGCGTCGAGCGCTGCGACGATCTTGCCCGCCATCGCGGCGACCGAGGGGTTGGACACGCCCCGGCTCGCGGCCTCGATGGCCACGAGGACGGCGCCGCGGAAGTTGCCCGCCTCAGCGGGGTTCTGCCTGCCGAGCAGGTCCATGGTCGCGCTCAGAGCGGGCAGCACCTGGTCAGCGAGGTGGGCGACCGCCTTGCCGTACAGGTGGATGTCGTTGCTCCTGGCCGCCAGCACGTGGCCGACCGGGCCAGTGGCGGCGGTCAGGGCGAGGGTCCCGGCGGTGGCCATCTTGTGCGGCGACCCGGCAGCACCGGCGGCGGCCACCAGGGCGACGGCGCCGTAGGCGGCGGTGCGGAGGGTGGACTTGTCCTGGGTGGTGAGGGAGAGGGTCATGGTGGTGAACTCCGTGGTGTGTGGGACGGTTTCGATGGGTTGACTTTCTCGGGCCGTGCTGACGCGAACCGGTCGCCGTACTGACATGGCGGCCGCGGCGGGTGTCAGCCCTGGGTCGCCGATGAGATTCGCCTCGCCCCGCAGTCAGTCGTCGGTGACGGACGGTTTCGATTCACGAGGAGCAGCAGATGGTGATCGTCGCAGGGCACATCGTTGTCGAACCGCAGGAGCGTGAGGCTTATCTGATGGGGTGCGCCGAGGTCGTCGAGCAGGCTCGTCGTGCGCCCGGGTGCCTTGATTTCTCCATCGCCGCGGACCTGGTGGACGCCGGGCGGGTCAACGTCTTCGAGCGGTGGGAGTCGCAGGCTGCGGTGGAGGCGTTCCGTGGCGAAGGGCCCAGCGATGAGCAGGGGGCCGCGATGCTGGGTGCCGAGGTTGCGGAGTATGACGTCGCGGATGTGCGGTCGCTGACCTGAGGCGCTCGTTCAGCGACGGCGGGCGCGCGACTCGCCTTACCTAATCGTGGCGTCCCCTAACTGCCACCTTTACCCATATCGCCGCAATATGGAGGTGTCCCCCCGGATTCGTCCGAGAGTCGCAGGGGGGACGCCACTACTCCGATTGTGGATGTGAGCGTCTCCCGGATCAGTGAGAGGACGTCCACATGAACGGCTACCCTCTTCTCGACCTCTTCTGGACCATGTTCGTCTTCTTCATGTGGGTCCTCTGGTTCATGCTGCTCTTCCGCATCATCGGGGACCTCTTCCGCGACGACACCGTCAGCGGGTGGGGCAAGACCGGCTGGGTCCTCCTTCTCATCCTGCTGCCCTTCATCGGCGTCCTCATCTACCTGATCGCGCGCGGCAAGGGCATGGGCGAGCGGGAGATGAACAGGTTGCATGCCAACGAGCAGGCGTTCCGCGCCTACGTCCGCGAGACCGCCGATTCGGGCACCGCCGACGACCTGGTCAAGCTCGCCGAGCTGAAGCGGCAGGGCGACATCACCGCCGAGGAGTACGAGCAGGTCAAGGCCAAGATCCTTGCCGGGACCTGACCATGTCCAGGGCGTATCCGGCCGGAGCCTCTCGGTCCGGCCGGTCCACTCGCTCGTCGCTTGGGGTCCGAACGCCCGGCTCGCGGAGGCCATCACGAACGGCGACGGCTTCGGCGTCGCCGTTCGTACGGCGAGCGTCCTGTCTTCCAGAGCGCCGAGCGGCGTCCAGTGACCGGGATCCGCGTGAGGCGGCACGGCAGGTGCGCATGCGCCAGCCGTGCGCCCGCCGTGTCCCGGGCCGCGACATTCGCCGCGCATGCAGACGACGGTGAGCGCCGACGGCAAATCCGCCGGAGCAGGGACGGCGAGGGCTCTGGGCTCCGTCCGTCGTAGACACCGCCCGGCTCTGGAGACCCTGCGGGAACTGAGGACGTGGAGGCACCTCGGGGTCCGGACCACTCAGCGACCTCGCGGGGGTGTGGAAGAGGCCCCCTGAGCCGATCCACGCCAACGCAGTCCGCCTCCATCGGTACTTCCCGTCGGGGAGATGGCGAAAGCGGGGTTCGAGATGAGCTCAGCAACGAAGACGATGAACGTACGGCAAGCGGCGTTCATCGGCGTGGGAGCCATGGTGGGGGCCGGGATCTTCGCCCTGCTGGGCGCCGCCGGAGAGGTGGCGGGGTCCGCCGTCTGGATCTCCTTTCTGCTCGCCGGAGCGATCGCCGCGCTTCAGGGCTACTCCTTCGCCAAACTCGGCGCGCGCTACCCCTCGGCGGGCGGCCTGCTGGAGTACGTGGCGAAGGGCATGGGCAACGGCCACGTCACCGGAATCACCGCCTGGCTGATCTACGTGGCGAACGGCATCGTGACGGCCATGGTGGCGGTCTCGTTCGGGAACTACGCCAGCTCCGCGTTCGCGGGAGAGAGCAAGGGCTGGGCGACGGCGTTCGCGGCGCTGATCATCATCGTGATGACCCTCGTCAACATCGTCGGCTCCCGGCTGGTGGTGAAGGCGCAGACCGTCATCGTCTACGTCGTCCTGGCGATTCTCGTCGTGTTCGCGGTGGTCACCATCGCGAGCGGGAGCTTCTCGCTGCTGGCGCCGTCGGGGTATCCGTCGGTGCGCGACATCGTCTCCAGCGTCGCACTCACCTTCTTCGCCTTCCTGGGTTTCGGCATCATCACGTTCACCGCCAAGGACTTGCCGAACCCGTCCCGGCAGCTTCCCCGGGCGATGTTCCTGGCACTGGGCGTCGCCACCTTGATCTACGTGGCGATCGCCATCGGCGTCTTCAGCACCCTGACCGTCGACGAGGTCATCGCCTCCGGCGGGACGGCCCTCGCGGTGGCCGCCGAACCGACGCTCGGCGCCGCGGGGTACTGGCTGATGACGGTGACCGCACTGTTCTCCACCGCCGGCGCGACGAACGCCGGCCTGTACCCGGCGGTCGGCCTGTCCGAACGCCTGGCGGAGACCCAGCAGTTCCCACCGGTCATGGCCCACAAGCTAGGCGGCCGCGCCTCAGTCGGACTGCTGGTCGCGGCCGCCGTGTGCCTGGTCCTCGCGCTGTTCTTCAACCTGGACGCCATCGCCTCGATCGGCAGCGCCGTCGCTCTGCTGATCTTCACGTTCATCACGGTCGCCCACTTCCGTGTCCGGCACGAGACGGGCGCGAGCCCGCTGATCCTCAGCCTCGCGGTGGGATCGGCGGGGCTGGTCCTGCTCACCTTCATCTTCACCACGCTCATTCACGAGCCCGCCGCGATCGTGGCGATCGTGGTCATCCTCGTCATCAGCATCGCCCTGGACTACGGCTGGAAGCGACGCCACCTACGCGTCGCAGGCTCCTGGGTCAGACCACACACCTGAGGGCAGGGTAGGAGCAACGAGAGCCCGGCCTCAGGGTCACCCCCTGACTGGGCTTTCCGCATGAGAGCGCGTGACGAGAATCGAACCCGCGGTGTCGGCTTGGGAACTGCAGTGATCCCGGCTCGTCAGGGCACTGAGCTGCGCGGGAAACCGATCCCGCGCGACTCGTGAATCCCTCTCGTCCAATAGCACGATGATCAGCTCGCGACCTGGTGGTACTCGCGCAATGCGCGCCCCCGCCCGCCTGATCATCAGGGTTCCACCCCAGCTACTTGCGAAGCTCAGGCTCTGCGTGGACATCATCCCGGAGCCGGAGTGCCCCTGCCGGAAGCGTCTCCTCCCAGGCGGCCCTGAGTAGTTCGTACTCCACTGCCTCCTGCTTTGAGCCGTCGATGGAGAACGTGCGCACGTACTGGAGCCCTGCCTTCTCCATCACCCGTCGCGATCCGATGTTGGCTGCCAGGGTCTCCGCGTATACCCGTCGGGCTCCCAGCTCGGTGAAAGCTTTCGTGATCAGGGCAACCGATCCTTCGGTGGCATAGCCCTTCCCCCAAGCGATCTTGCGCAACCGGTAACCCAACTCCGGTTCATCCTCGGGCTCACCATGCTTGGCACGCAGGAGGAACCAGCCCAGGAAGTCCCCGGTCGATTTCTCGATCGCGGCGAAGAACCCTTGGTCGCCGGTGTAGCTCAGGATGCGGGGGAGGATCTCTCCGACGATCTTTTCTCGTGATGTCGGCACGCCTCCGCTCAGGTGGCGCATGACCTCGGGATCGCTGTCCAGCTCCACCAGATTGTCAGCGTCGTCTTCGGTGATGCGGCGCAGCAACAACCGGTCGGTCTCTACGTGATTTAGCACCGCGTCAGCCTATCCGTGTGCCTCACGCTTCTTACCTGCGGATACTGGATAGAAGACGCCTATGTGTTGGTCTCGCGGCCAAAGACCCGGGAACAGGAGGGGTGGGCCAGTGAGTAAGCCCCTGCCATTCTCTGTGGGTCTCGGGACCAATCCGCGGCTTGGCTGGCCTGCGGGCCGCGTGGCGCACGGAGCGCCGCCCTTGATCCTCCTCGCGACTTTCGGCAGTCTGAGGTGGGGCGAACTGGCGGCCCTTAGACAGCACAACCTCGACCTCGACGCGCGAACCGTCCGGATCGAGAACTCGGTCTCCGAGATGAAGACCGGCGAACTGGTCACCCAACGCCCCAGAACGGATGCTGAGTACGCGCCGTCCCTCTGTCAGAGGTCATCATGGGCCCTCACGCCGGTCGACTGAAGCCACGAGATCAACCGTTCTGGCGCGACAGCGAAATCGAGCCTCGACAAGATCAAAGTCCAGGCTCGACAACCTCACCCGACCTGGGCTTTCATGATGAGAGCGGGTGACGGGAATCGAACCCGCGCTGTCGGCTTGGGAACCGGCTGCTGATCTTTCCGTGCTCACCTGGGAGAACGGGGGTGCGGGTCGACACGGGTCGCTTGCCCATGGGTGACCGTGAGAGACCGCGACTGTCCAACTGTTCTGGCACGAATCTGGCACGCGATCAAGGTTTTCCGCGTCGCGGGATTGTGGTCTTGCCCCGGTTTGATGGACACCTGATCTCTGAGGGACCCTGGTTCCCAGAAGAAGGAGTTCACTGTGCCGAACAACTATCCGCCGGAGTT
>NZ_JACDUR010000009.1 GCF_013761175.1 Nonomuraea soli | reverse complement strand
ACCCGGAAGTTAAGCTTCTCTGCGCCGATGGTACTGCACTCGCCAGGGTGTGGGAGAGTAGGTCGCCGCCGCACAAATATTGATCAGAAAGGCCCACCCGGTCTCCGGGTGGGCCTTTCTGCGTTACCGGAAGGGCCGGGAGATCTCCGACAGGTGGACGTCGATCCGCCCGTTGCGCTCGACGACCTGATGGCGCAACACCTTCGCGAGTTGCCGGGGCTGCAGAATCCTCGTCAGGAGCGTCACGCGTTCGAAGCCTTCCAGCCGCAGGGCCCAGCAGATGGCCTTGAGAGCACGGGACGGTGCGTCTGGTCGATCCGAAACGGACCGGAGGAGCCGGATGTCGACCATCCCTGGGCTGGGGGTGTTCAGCAGCAGGCCGATGACGCCGACTATCACAGGGTCACTGTTCGTGTGGGCTTTGACGATGACCAGAACGCGCTTTTCGCCCTCACCATCCGGCAACAGCGCGTCCACCGTCGGAGCCGGGTGCTGGAGCAGTTCCAATATGGCCGGCTCATCGTAGGTCTCGTAGTCGCGCACCGAGTCGGTCCAGAGGAGATCGAGCTCGATGGCTCCTTCGGTGACGCACGGTTCGTAGAAGTCGTGACGTCTGGCGCACAGGGGATCCCAGTGGAAGGCATAGTGCACCAGAGAGGTGGCCAGATCGCGGTGGGAGGCCGCCCAGATGTCGTCGAAGGCGAACCACTGGCGGTACCCGCTGTACTCGTCGGAGTAGAAGCACATCTGAGCCAGGTGCCGTCCCACGTGGAAGAGCGTCTGGTCGTTCGCCTGCTCGTCATCAGGGAATTCGTCGAGGTCTGCGGGGAGCCTGCTGCGACGATCGAGGGCGGGGGTCAGGTCCGCGTCGCCAGGCTCGATGAGGCCCTGCAAGCAGACGAGGTCTTGGCCGAGGCCGTCGGTGTCGAGGGTGGGTAACACATCGACCAGTTGCGGTAGCCGTACGCCTGGAATCTGGTCCGGGCTGTCCCACGCGAGACCGTCGTGCTTGGCCGGCAGGTGTGTCACCAGTAGGTACGTCGCCCCGGGGCTGCCGGTTGCCGGAGGAGAGTGCGGTAGGCGGACGGGGACGGGAGAGACGAATGGGGGGACGTCGTCGATGTGGTCGTCTGCGTCGGGGAGGCGCCAGTCATCGTGAACGATGTAGGACCAGCGCTCGGGGTTCTCGGCGACAACGGCATCCTCGACGAAGTAGTAGGCGGTCTCGTACCACAGATCGGCGACGAAGATGCGGATGCTCCGCTCGTCCATCCGGAAGTGATGATCGGCCCACCAGACGATACGGATGAGATTTCGCAGGTCCTCCAGGGTGCGAGGCGGCGGGTGACCACTGGTGCAGATGCTCTCGAGCCTCCCTTCGCGACATCCGAGCGTCTGCTGCGCCGTCTCCAGCCCGCCTGGCTGCCACAGGGCCTGGAACCACTCCAGCATCGATACTCCGGGGAAATGCCTGACCGTCTTGCTGAGCGGGCCGGCCGTCCAGTCCCGGTTGATGAAGTACACAGGCCAGATCATGGCAGTGCCCTCAGTAGGGTTGGAGGGTGGACTATCGAGCAGTTGAGCAAGCCATCATCACCCGAGGCGTCGAGTGGGAGTTCGACCCGACGCGTGAGAGGGTCAAGAGCCTCCTGGAGCTGCTCGGCGAGCCGCAGAGGGCTTATCCGATCGTGCACATCGCGGGCACCAACGGCAAGACGAGTACGGCACGCATGACGGAGACGCTGCTGCGGGAGCGGAATCTGCGCGTGGGCAGGTTCACCAGCCCGCACCTGGTCCATATGCGCGAGCGCATCGTCGTCGACGGCAAGCCGCTCAGCGAGGAGAAGTTCACCGAGGCGTACGAAGAGCTGCTGCCGTACGTGGAGTTGCTCGAGAAGGACGGCGGGCGGCGGATCCAGTTCTTCGAGTTCCTGACGGCGATGGCGTTCTCGGTGTTCGCCGACGCGCCCGTCGACGTGGCCGTCATCGAGACCGGGATGGGCGGCACGTGGGACGCGACGAACGTCGCCGACGGGGCCGTCGCGGTGATCACGCCGATTTCGCTCGACCACATGGACCGGCTCGGGCCCGACATTCCGAGCATCGCGGGGGAGAAGGCGGGGATCATCAAGCCCGGCCAGACCGTGGTGCTGGCGCAGCAGGAGCTGGAAGCTGCCGAGGTGCTGATGGTCAAGGCCGCCGAGACGGGTGTCGTCGTGGCTCGCGAAGGGCTGGAGTTCGGGGTGCTCGCGCGCGAGGTCGCGATGGGCGGGCAGTTGCTGACGCTGCGCGGGCTCAAGGGCGTCTACGACGAGGTGTATCTGCCGCTGTACGGCGCTCACCAGGCGAGCAACGCCGTGTGCGCGCTCGCGGCGGCGGAGGCGCTGACCGGCGGTGACGATCCGCTCGACGTGGAGCTGGTACGGCAGGCGTTCGCGCAGGTGACGTCGCCCGGACGGCTGGAAGTGGTGCGCCGGGGGCCGACCGTGGTGGTCGACGCGGCGCACAACACCGGCGGCGTCAAGGCGACCATCGAGGCGCTGGACGAGGCGTTCGACTTCGCGAAGGTCATCGGGGTCGTGGCGGTCATGCGGGACAAGGACGTGTCCGGGATCCTGGAGCTGCTGGAGCCGGTGTTCGAGGAGATCGTGGTGACGACGAACTCGTCACCACGCGCGATGCCGGCCGACGAGCTGGGGGAACTGGCGGCGGAGTACTTCGGGCCGGACCGGGTGCATGTGGTGGAGCGGATCGACGACGCCATCGACCGGGGGATCGGGATCGCCGACGCTGCCGGGGAGTTCAGCGGGACGGGTGTGCTGATCACGGGGTCGGTGATCACGGCGGGGGATGCGCGGCACCTGCTGAATGCGGGCGACGAGGACTGACGAGCTGTACGGGGCGTGGCGGGCTTGGCGGGGACTGGTGAGGTGCCTTCGGGCATCGGGTGAGGTTGACGTGGGGTCCGCGGGCGCCGGGTGAGGCTCTGCAGGCGGCGAGGGAACTTGGCGAGGTGTCTGCAGGCGCCGAGGGAACTTGGCGCGCGTCTGCAGGCGCCGAGTGAGTGCTGCAGAGTGGCCGCCGGTGGGGCCGCTGGTGGGGCCGCTGGTGGGGCGGCTGGGGTGCGGGTGGTGTCGGCGGGTGAGTGTGGCCGGTTCGGGCTTCGAGGCTCGTGCCCGGATGACCGTGAGCGGCCCGCTCTGGGGAGGGGTGCGTTGGGTGACCGGCGTGCCCGTGGTGGAGGATGGCAGGCGTGAAGGACGGAGGCGGGTCGTGAAGTTCGAGGTCACGCCGGGACTGCGGCGGTTGTGTGCCACGGTGCTTGGCATGGAGGCGATCGTCGTCGGCCTCGTGACGCCGGTGGCGATCATGGTGAACAAGGTCGAGCCGGCCGTCGCGGTGACGGCGGGTGTCGGGCTGGCGGTGCTGTGCGTCGTCGTGACCGGCATGCTGAAGCGGCCATGGGCCTACGTCGCGGGCTCTTTCCTGCAGGTCCTGGCGATCGCCACGGGCTTCCTCGTACCGGCCATGTTCTTCCTCGGAGTGATCTTCGCGGCGCTCTGGATCACCGCGATTATCGTCGCTCGCCGTGTCGAGGGCGTGACTTCCCGCTAAAGTCGGCCTACATGGCCGTCCCCCCCATTCAGCGGTCCCAGCAGGCGGCGCCCGCGGGACCGGAAGCCAGCGCAGCCTGGCACTCCAAGCCCGTGCTCTTCGATGTCGTGCTCGGGCTGCTCATCGTGGTCGTGCTTCCGCTCGCGATCCTCGCCATCCCGAACACCGTCTCGGTCGTGGCGCACCTGCTGCCGCCGGACATGGACCGGGTCGGGCTCATGCGGGCCCACGGTCTGTCGGTTCCGGCGACGATGCTCACCGTCCCGCTCGCGGCGATCGCGCTGCGCCGGTGGAAGGTGGCGCACGTCCTGGTGGGCGGGCTGGCACTGCTGGCGCTCGCCGACGCGCTGGGCGGGTTCGCCGGCTCCACCTGGATGGTCGGAGTGCTGCGCGTGGCCCACGGCGTCGGCGCCGGGCTGTTGCTGCCCGCCACGCTCGTCGCCGTCTGGGACCGGGGCATGGTGATGCGGGCGATCTGGGCCGGTGCGCTCTCGGCCGGCCTGCTGACCGCCCAGGCGCTGGCGCTGTGGCCGCTCGACGGGGCCACCAGCTGGCAGATCACGCTCCAGCCGTACCCGATGGTGACCGGCATCGCGCTGGGCCTGGCGGCGATCTACTTCGTGCTGTGGGTGCTGAGCGGCCAGAACGCCGCGCCCCGGCCGCAGGGTGTCGAGAGCAGCCGCCTGACGATGTCGGCGGTCCCCGCGGCGGGCATCGCCGCGCTGGCCGTCGGCACCACCTACAGCGACTGGGGCGCCGGGCTCGTGATCGTGGCCGCGGTGCTGTCCGTGGGCGCGCTGCTCACGCTGGCCTCGATCGGCGCCTCCAGCGGGCGCACACTCGCGTACGCCACCGTCGCGGTGGGCGTGGTGCTGCTGCCCAGCGCCGCGCAGACCACCTACGTCGAGATGGGCGGGCTGGGCGGGCCGGGGCTGAGCGGGCTGTGGAAGCCGTTCGCCATCGCCGCCGTCCTGGCGGTGGTCGCCGCGGTGGCGGTCGTGCGGTGGGGGCGCGACTCGCACCGGTGGATGGTTCCCGCCGGGCTGCTCGCCATCGTCATGGGCCTGTGCTGCGTGCGGGCGATGGTGCCGACTTCGGCCGGGATGTGGCTGGTGGTGCCTTTCACGTTCCTGGCGGCGGGCGCCGCGGTGGCCCTGACGGCCGCTGTACGGCAGGCGGCCATCGGCGGGGCGCTCTTCGCGCTCACCTTGTGCTTCCCCGGGGTGCTGGCGGGTTATCTGCTGGGGACCGGGGTGCAGGTGACGCTGCTGCGGGAGGCGCGGAACCAGCAGCAGTTGGTCGACAACTTCGTGGGGGCGCTGCATCTGTGGGCGCTTCTGGGCGGGTTCCTGGTGGTGGCGATCATCGTGCTGGCGTCGTGGCGTGCGCGCAGGGAGCCGGTGGCGGGTGGTGGGGCTCCGGAGGTCGTGCCGGGGTCCGGCGGGGGGAAGGGGACTCGGGAGGCGGTTGCCGAGGAGACGCCGGTGGTGCCCGTGGTTCCGGCGCCCGCGCCTGCCGCTGTGCCGGGGAGCTCGCTTTCGGGCGAGGACTCGGGAGGGGCCGAGGCGCCGGTGCTGGCTTCCGTGGTGGTGGCTCGGCAGGAGGATGGCGATGCGGCCCCTGTGAGGGAGGTCAAGGCGCTGGCTGACGAGCGTCGGGGTGCTGCCGGGGGGCGGAGTTCTGGCGATGGCAGGGGCGCGGGGAAGGGTGTGCCGGGCGCCGAGGGCCGATCCGGGGAGGGCCTTGGCGGTGAGGGGCGCGGGGCTGAGGTCGTGGGTAAGGGCGCGGCGTCACCCGTAGCGCCGCGAGAGGTGCCTCAGGCGGCGTCGCAGGAGTCGGGGCGCGTTGGCCACGGGGGTCGCGCAGGGGCCGGAGAGGGGCCTGCGTCAGCGGCCGGGACAGGGGCCGATGCAGAGACCGGGGCGCAGGCGGGCGAGGGTGGCGCTGCAGGGGCCGGCGAGGGGCCACAGACAGCGCCCCAGGTGGCGCCCGGGGCAAGGAGCCACGAGAGCGCCGCCGAGGTGAGTGAAGGGGCAGACGTCGAGTCGGGTGAGCACAGGCCCGTCGAGTCGGGCGAGCGCAGGCCCGTCGAGTCGGCCGAGCACAGGCCCGTGGAGTCGGCCGAGCACAGGGCCGCCGCGCCCGGCGCCGATGACGACGAGCGGGACGACGCCCCCACCGGGGAAGTGCCCCGCATCACCGGCGACGCACTCAAGCTCCCCGTGGTCCCACCCCCCGCCCAGTCCCCGGAGGACACCGTCTGACCGCCGCTTGACGGTAAGCTGAGCGTCGTCACGCGCCTTCGTCGCGACTCATGACCATGACCTGTTCAAAGGAGAACCTCCAGTGTCCGAGCGCACTCTTGTCCTGATCAAGCCCGACGGGGTGAAGCGTGGCCTCATCGGTGACGTGATCGCCCGCATTGAGCGCAAGGGCCTCAAGGTCGTCGCCATGGACCTGCGCACCCTCGACGCCGAGACCGCCAAGGCGCACTACGCCGAGCACACCGAGCGGCCGTTCTTCGGCGAGCTGGTCGAGTTCATCACCTCCGCGCCGCTGGTGGCGCTGGTGGTCGAGGGCCCGCGCGCGATCGAGGCGTTCCGCCAGCTGGCCGGCGCCACCGACCCGGTGAAGGCCAACACCGGCACGATCCGCGGCGACCACGCCCTGGAGATCGGCGAGAACGTCGTCCACGGCTCCGACTCGCCCGAGTCCGCCGCCCGCGAGATCAAGATCTTCTTCCCCGACCGCTTCTGAGCGCCGGGCGCTGAGCCTGCCGTACCCCACAACGCTGGGGGGCGGCAGGCTTTTTGCATGTTAAAGAAGTGAGACAAGATTTTTCTGGTGTGGACGCTCTCATCGCGCTCAGTGATGGGTACGTCACGTTACGATTCGGATGCGATCCGCAGTCATCCGCGTACGACGTGACGGAAGGCTCCTTTCCCCATGGGTAGCAAGCTCGCCTTTCTCGGCCGCGACATGGCGGTCGATCTCGGCACGGCCAACACGCTGGTCTACGTGCGCGGCCGCGGCATCGTTCTGAACGAACCGTCGGTCGTCGCCATCAACACCGCCACCGGCAAGATCGTCGCGGTGGGCATCGAGGCCAAGCGCATGATCGGGCGCACGCCCGGCAACATCGTGGCCGTGCGCCCGCTGAAGGACGGCGTCATCGCCGACTTCGACGTCACCGAGCGCATGCTGCGCTATTTCATCCAGCGCGTGCACAAGCGCCGCCATTTCGCCAAGCCGCGCATCATCATCGCGGTGCCGAGCGGCATCACCGGGGTGGAGCAGCGGGCGGTCAAGGAGGCCGGTTACCAGGCCGGCGCGCGCAAGGTGTACATCATCGAGGAGCCGATGGCGGCGGCGCTGGGCGCCGGGCTGCCGGTGCACGAGCCGACCGGCAACATGGTGGTCGACATCGGCGGCGGCACGACCGAGGTGGCGATCATCTCGATGGGCGGCGTCGTGACCAGCCAGTCGATCCGCGTCGGCGGCGACGAGCTGGACCAGGCGGTGATCAGCTTCGCCAAGAAGGAGTACTCCCTGATGCTCGGCGAGCGCACCGCCGAGGAGATCAAGATGGCGATCGGCTCGGCCTGCGACACCGGCGACGACTGTCATGCCGAGATCCGTGGCCGTGATCTGGTGAGCGGGCTGCCCAAGACGATCGTGGTGAGCGCGGAGGAGATCCGCAGGGCCACGGAGGAACAGGTCAACGCCATCGTCGACGCCGTGCGCACCACGCTCGACAAGTGCCCGCCCGAGCTGTCGGGCGACATCATGGACAGGGGCATCGCCCTCACCGGTGGCGGAGCGCTGCTCAAGGGCATGGAGGAGCGGCTGAAGATCGAGACGGGCATGCCGGTGCACCTGGTCGACAACGCGCTCGACTCGGTGGCGCTGGGCTCGGGCCGGTGCGTGGAGGAGTTCGACGGCCTGCAGCAGGTCCTGGTTCCGGAGGCGCGTCACTCATGAGGGACACGCGCCGCGCCAGGCTGATCCTGGGACTGCTGCTGACCGCGGCGCTCGTGATCCTGACCATCGATCACCGGACGGGGCAGGACTCCCCGCTGGGCCCGCTGCGCGGCATGGGGGCGGCGGTCTTCGGTACGGCGGAGCAGTTCGGGGGCGCGGTCGGCCGCCCGGTGGCGTCGTTCTTCTCCGCCATGGCGGGCGCGCCGGGGGCGCAGGACCGCATCAAGCGGCTGGAGGAGGAGAACGCCAGGCTGCGGGCGGGGCTGTCCGCCTCGGCCCTGGACCGCAAACGTTCGCAGGAGCTCAGGAGCATGCTGGGCCTGTCGGGGCTGGGCGGTTACACCGTGGTGTCGGCGAACGTCGTGGCCAGGCGCGGCCATCCGGGCTTCGAGGACGCCGTCGAGATCGACGCGGGCACCGACGACGGCGTGCGGACGGACATGACCGTGCTGAACGGCTACGGCCTGATCGGGCGGGTGGTGCAGGCCGGCACGACCACGTCGACGGTGGTGCTGCTGAGCGATCCCGCCTCGTCGGCCGGAGCGCGCCTGGAGGGCGGCAACGAGATCGGCGTCGTCAGCGGGGTGGGACACGGGGGCAAGCTGGTGCGTTTCAGGCTGCTCGACTCCACCGCGCCGCTGGCGCCAGGGCTGCGCCTGGTGAGCTTCGGCTCGCAGAAGGCCGCGCCGTACGTGTCGGGCGTGCCGATCGGGGTGATCGAGCGGGTGGAGGCGACTCCCGGCGAGCTGACGCGTATCGCCTACGCGCGGCCGTTCGTGGACCTGACCTCGCTGGACGTGGTGGGCGTCGTGGTCAAGGCGCCCAAGCGGGATCCGAGGGACGCCGTGCTGCCCGTCCTTCAGGGGGAGCGGTGATCGCGGCGCTGGCGCTGGTCGCGGCGGTCCTGGTGCAGGTGATGCTGGTCAACCGGCTGCCGTTGCCGATGGGCGCGCCCGACGTGGTGCTGCTGACGGTGATCGGGCTGGCCCTGACCCGCGGCCCGCTGGCCGGGGCGGTGATGGGCTTCTGCGGCGGGCTGGTGGCCGACCTGATCCCGCCGACCGCGCACGTGGTGGGGCAGTACGCGTTCGTGTACGCGCTGATCGGCTTCCTGGCCGGGCGGGGGATCGGCGGCATGGTTCCCACGGTCATCGTCTGCGTGCTGGCCGCTCCGCCGCTGGCGGCAGCGGTCGGCGGGCTGATCGGCGACCCCCGGGTGACGCTGGAGGCCATGGCCGAGGTCATGCCGGTCACCGCGGCCTACACGCTGCTGCTGGCTCCGGTGGTCGTGTGGCTGACCACCCGCGGCGACCGGAGGTACGCCTCGTGAACCGCATGCGGACCCGGCTGGTGGTGCTGCACGTCATGGTGCTGACGCTGCTGGCCGCGCTTGCCGTACGGCTGTGGCAGGTGCAGGTCATGCGCGGCCAGGAGTTCGTGTCGGCGGCCGCCGAGACGCGGACCAGGGACGTGGTCGTGCCGGCCGTGCGAGGGCAGATCCTCGACGCGGCGGGGCGCCCTCTGGTGCGCAACCGCACGGCCCTGGTCGTCTCGGTCGACCGCAACGAGATCGCCAAGGACAGGAGCGTGCTCACGCGCCTGGCGTCGGTCCTGGGGCGGCCGGTCAAGACGCTGGAGAAGCGCATCAGGCCGTGCGGGCCCGGGGTGACCAGGCCGTGCTGGCCAGGCTCGCCGTACCAGCCGATCCCCATCGACGAGAAGGTGACCACGCGTGAGGCGCTGACCATCCTGGAGCGCCAGGAGGAGTTCCCCGGGGTGACCGCCGAGGTGCAGGCGGTCCGCCAGTACCCGAACGGCAGGGCGGCGGCGCAGCTGCTGGGCTACCTGCAGCCGGTGACGCAGGAGGAGCTCGACCGGCGGGAGGGCCTGAAGTCCGGCTTCTCCGGCGTGGACCTGGTCGGCCGCGACGGACTGGAGGCCACCTACGACGAGGCGCTGCGCGGCGCGCCGGGGCTGCGCAAGATCCAGGTCGACAGGCTCGGCAAGGTCATCGGGATCGAGCAGCAGGTCGCACCGACGACCGGCGACACGCTGATCACCAGCATCGACGCGCGTATCCAGGCGTTCACCGAGCGGGCGGTCCACGGGGCGATGAAGCGGGCCCCGCGGGCCGACGGCGCGGCGGGCGTGGTGCTCGACGCGCGGACGGGCCGGGTCGTGGCCATGGCCAGCGCGCCCGGCTACGACCCCGCGGTGTGGACCGGCGGCATCTCGGAGCGGGAGTATCAGCAGCTGCTGTCGGACAAGGCGGGCAAGCCGCTGGTGTCGCGTGCGATCAAGGGGGAGTTCGCGCCGGGTTCGACCTTCAAGGTCTCCTCGGTGGCCGCGATGCTGCGCTCCGGCTACCCGATCAACGGGCACTACGGCTGCCCCGGCGCGTTCATGGTGGGCGACCGGCCCTTCCACAACTTCCGCGGCATCCCGCTGGGCACCCTGACGATGCACACGGCGCTGGTGAAGTCGTGCGACACGATCTTCTACAAGGCCTCCTACGAGCAGTGGATCAAGGACGGCGGGCTGCACCCGAAGAAGACGCCGAAGGAGCGCTTCGCCAACACCGCGCGGGCCTTCGGCTTCGGCAGCCCGACCGGCATCGACGTGCCGGGCGAGTCGGCGGGACGCATCCCCGACCGTGACTGGAAGAAGGACCTGTGGGCGCAGACCAGCGCCGACAACTGCAAGGCCTCGCGCACCGGCTACCCCGGCGTCAAGAACAGAACCAAGGCCGCGTTCCTGAAGCGGCTGGCCTACGAGAACTGCGTCGAGGGCTACCTGCTGCGCCCCGGTGACGCCGCCAACTTCTCCATCGGCCAGGGTGACGTGCTCGTCACGCCGCTCCAGCTCGCCAGGGCCTACGTGGCGCTCGTGGGCGACGGCAGGCTGCGCAGCCCGCGGGTGGGCTGGGCGCTGGTGCGGCCGGACGGCACGCAGGTCAAGAAGATCGAGGTCCCGGTGGTGGGCAAGCTGCCCATCAACGCCAAGGAGCGGGCCTACATCAAGAACGCGCTCAGCCAGGTGGCCTCCGACGGCACCGCGGCCGGGGCGTTCAGCGGCTTCCCGATGGACCAGGTGAAGATCGGCGGCAAGACCGGCACGGCCGAGGTGTACGGCAAGGCGGACACCTCCTGGTTCGCCTCCTTCGCCCCGACCTCGAAGCCGAAGTACGTGGTGGTCGTGATGGTCTCCCAGGGCGGCATGGGCGGCCAGAGCGCCGCGCCCGCCGTGCGCGAGATCTACGAGGGCATCTACGGCATCAAGAACCAGCAGCCCATCAAGCCGGTGTCCAGACTGCCGCAGATCGCCAGGGACGGGACGGTGCGCCGATGATGGTCGATCGCACGCTCCTGGCCCGGCGCCGGGCCTTCACCAAACTCGGCGCCCAGTCGGCGGTCTGGCGCCTGGACGCCGTGCTGCTCGTCGCGGTCGCCTCGCTGTGCGTGATCGGCACGCTGCTGGTCTGGTCGTCGACCCGCACCTGGGCGCCGGGCTCGACGGGCCTGGTCAAGAAGCACATGCTCAACCTGGCCATCGGGGCGGCGCTGTGCAGCGCGGTCGCGATGGTCGACCATCGGCTCATGCGCGCCTACGCGCCGCTCGTCTACGTGTTGTCGCTGCTGGGCCTCGTCGTCGTGCTGACGCCGCTGGGCTCCACCATCAACGGCTCGCACTCCTGGATCACGCTCGGCGGCGGATTCGCCTTCCAGCCGTCGGAGTTCGCCAAGCTCGGCCTGGTGCTGATGCTGGCGATGCTGCTGGCCCAGCCGGCCGAGGGCACCGACCGGCCGCGCATGCTCGACGTGCTGTTCGCGCTGATGGCGTCGGGGCTGGCGATGGCGCTGGTGATGCTCCAGCCCGACCTCGGCACCACGCTGGTCATGGCCGTGATCACCGTGGGCGCGCTGGCGATCGCGGGGATCCGCCGCAGGTACCTGCTGCTGCTCGGGCTGATCGCCGTGGCGGGTGCGGTGGCCGTCTGGTACTTCGAGCTGCTGGAGCCGTACCAGATCGCGCGCCTGACCGCCTTCCTCGACCCCACGCACGACCCTCGGGGCGTCGGCTACAACAGCACCCAGTCGATGATCGCCATCGGCTCGGGCGGGCTGTTCGGCAAGGGACTGTTCGACGGCGGGCAGACGACCGGGCGGTTCGTGCCGGAGCAGCACACCGACTTCATCTTCACCGTGGCGGGCGAGGAGTTCGGCTTCCTCGGCTCGGTGACCGTGGTGGCGCTGCTGGCCGTGGTGCTGGTGCGGGGGCTGCAGATCGCGCGGCAGTGCGAGGACAGGTTCGGCACGCTGGTGGCGGGGTCGATCGTGTGCTGGCTGGCGTTCCAGACGTTCGAGAACATCGGGATGACGGTCGGGATCATGCCGATCACGGGCTTGCCGCTGCCGTTCGTCTCTTATGGCGGTACGTCCACATTCGCGAATCTCATCGCCATCGGACTTCTGCAGGCCATCCGCATTCGCGAGCAGAGCTTTCACTGAGTGCCGATAGTCTGGACGTATGTCTGTCGAGTCTGTGTTCCACCGCCTGGAAGCGCTCCTGCCCAAGGTGCAGAAGCCGATCCAGTACGTCGGGGGTGAGCTGAACTCGACCGTCAAGGACTGGGACGACGCCGACGTGCGCTGGGCGCTGATGTACCCCGACGCCTACGAGGTCGGCCTGCCCAACCAGGGCGTCGCGATCCTCTACGAGATCCTCAACGAGCTGCCGCGCACCCTGGCCGAGCGCACCTACTCCGTCTGGCCCGACCTCGAGAAGCTCATGCGCGAGCACGACGTGCCGCAGTTCACGGTCGACGGCCACCGTCCCGTGCGCGCCTTCGACGTGCTGGGCGTCTCGTTCTCGACCGAGCTCGGCTACACCAACATGCTGACCGCGCTCGACCTGGCGGGCATCCCGCTCGTGGCGGCCGAGCGCGGCGACGACGATCCGATCGTCATCGCCGGCGGTCACGCGGCGTTCAACCCCGAGCCGATCGCCGACTTCATCGACGCGGCCGTGCTCGGCGACGGCGAGCAGATCTCCATCGCCATCTCCGAGGTCATCCGCGAATGGAAGGCGGAGGGCCGCCCCGGCGGCCGCGACGAGCTGCTGATGCGCCTGGCCGAGTCGGGCGGCGTCTACGTGCCGAAGTTCTACGACGTGACCTACCACCCCGACGGGCGCATCGCCCGGGTGGCGCCCAACCGTTCCGGCGTGCCGTGGCGGGTTCACAAGCACACCGTCATGGACCTCGACGAGTGGCCCTACCCGAAGAAGCCGCTGGTGCCGCTGGCCGAGACGGTCCACGAGCGCTTCAGCGTCGAGATCTTCCGCGGCTGCACGCGCGGCTGCCGCTTCTGCCAGGCGGGCATGATCACCCGCCCGGTGCGCGAGCGTTCGATCACGACGATCGGCGCGATGGTCGAGAACGGCATCAAGGAGTCGGGCTTCAACGAGGTCGGCCTGCTGTCGTTGTCGAGCGCCGACCACTCCGAGATCGGCGAGGTCGCCAAGGGCCTGGCCGACCGCTACGAGGGCACCAACACCTCGCTGTCGCTGCCCTCGACCCGGGTCGACGCCTTCAACATCGACCTCGCGAACGAGTTCTCGCGCAACGGCCGCCGCTCCGGCCTGACCTTCGCCCCCGAGGGCGGCTCCGAGCGCATGCGCAAGGTGATCAACAAGATGGTCACCGAGGAAGACCTGATCCGCACCGTCACCGCCGCCTACTCCCAGGGCTGGCGTCAGGTCAAGCTGTACTTCATGTGCGGGCTGCCCACCGAGACCGACGAGGACGTGCTCGGCATCGCCGACCTGGCCAAGAAGGTCATCCAGGCGGGCCGCGAGGCCACCGGTTCGCGCGACATCCGCTGCACGGTCTCCATCGGCGGGTTCGTGCCCAAGCCGCACACGCCGTTCCAGTGGGCGGGCCAGACCGACGCCGAGACCGTCGACCGGCGCCTCATGGCGCTGAAAGACTCCCTGCGCAACGACAAGCAGTACGGCAGGGCGATCGGCTACCGCTACCACGACGGCAAGCCCTCGATCGTCGAAGGACTGCTCTCGCGCGGCGACCGCCGGGTGGGCGCCGTCATCCGCGCCGTCTGGGAGGACGGCGGGCGCTTCGACGGCTGGAGCGAGCACTTCTCCTACCGGCGCTGGCTCGACTGCGCCGAGCAGGTGGGGGTCGACGTCGACTGGTACACCACGCGCGAGCGCGAGGAGAACGAGGTGCTCCCGTGGGACCACCTCGACGCCGGGCTCGACCGCTCGTGGTTGTGGCACGACTGGCAGGACGCCGTCAACGAGGCCGAGGTCGAAGACTGCCGGTGGACGCCGTGCTACGACTGCGGCGTCTGCCCGGCCATGGGCACCGAGATCCAGATCGGGCCGACCGGCAAGAAGCTGCTGCCGCTCACGGTCGTCTGAGAAACTCCCGCGCTCCGCGCAGCACCGGCCATCGGGTGCTGCGCAGCCGGGTGTCGGTGGGGTACGGCTGGGCGGCGACGGCACCCTTGACGGCGTCGGGGTCCAGGCCGTCGCGTTCGGCGATCAGCCTGGCCACCTCGTAGCGGCTGAGGTCGTCGGCGCCCGCCAGGTGGACGATCCCCGACAGGCCGGTGCCCGCGAGGGTGACCAGCGCCTGCGCCAGGTCCTCGACGTGCGACGGGCTGCGCAGGGCGTTCGTGTAGTGCACGGCGCCCGGATCGTGGACCAGCCGTTCGTGCTTGCTGCCGTCGCCGAGCACCAGCGAGATGCGCACCAGGAGGTCGCCGGCGGAGATGTGCTGCTCGGCGAGGGCCTTGGCCCTGCCGTAGGCGTTGACCGGACAGGGGCCGGCGCTCTCGTCATAGGGGCCCCTGTCTCCCGCGAACACCGCGTCGGTCGAGACGTGGACGAGGCGGGCGCCGCTCTTGCGCGCCGCCTCCGCGACGTGGCCGGTGCCGTGGGCGATGACGTCGACGTCGTCCATGCGGCGTCCGGCGGCGGTGTGGATGACGATGTCCGGATCGATCGCGGCGAAGAGGCCGAGCACATCCTGGCGCCGCGACACGTCGAGCCGGTGCCAGGCGCCTCCCTGCGAGCCCTGCGTGCCGTACACCTCGAGGCCGGCGGCGCTCGCGTGCCTGGCCACGACGCTGCCCACGTGGCCGCTGGCCCCGGTGATCAGGATTCTCGTCACCGCACGATGATGGCACGCACCCTGGGGCCGTGCCTGCGCCACCAGGCCCTGGCCCAGAGCACCTCGGGACCGATGACCAGGGTCAGGAGCAGGAGGGCGTCGGCCGCGGCGAGCGGTCCGGGGGTCGCGGCGAGGGTGGCGAGGGCGCCGGTGATCAGCGTGACCATCAGCGGAAGGGTGACCACGATCGCGAAGCCGAGGCAGGCCAGAGTCCCGGCGGGGAGCAGGGCGGCGTACAGGCGCAGGCTGGCGCGCTCGCGCCCTGGCAGAGAGCCGAGGGTGCCGGTCCGGCCGCACAGCAGGGCGCGCAGGTAGCGGGAGGCGTCGCCGTACAGGTCACGGCAGCCGGTCAGGTCCTGCAGCAGGAAGTACAGGTCGGTGCGCATGAAGACGAGCAGCTGGGCGAGCAGGCGGCCGAGCTGGAGCAGGACGATCGTGGCGAGCAGCGGGTGGAGGTCGGCGAAGGTCAGCGCCAGTCCGGCGACGGCCAGGTCGACGGCGATGCCCGACAGGTAGACGGTGATGCGGACCCGGCGCGGGGCCAGCCAGATGCCGGAGACGTCGGTCTGGGCGACGAGGAACTGCAGGCGTGTACCCAGAGAGATGCGTGCGGGCACCCCGGCCGCGCGGGCGGTGACCAGGTGGGCCACCTCGTGCAGGCCGACCAGCGACCACAGCAGCGCCGTCCAGGTGACCAGGACCAGGGTGCCGTTGGCGGACCAGATCAGCTGCTCCCAGCCGGGCACGCGGTCCAGGTGCAGCAGGCCGGAGAGGATGGGTACGGCCAGGAGGGCAGGCAGCAGCGGGTGCAGGGCCCAGCGCACGTGCCGGCGCCGCAGGCGTGGGAAGGTCGCGCGGATGGGGTCGGGGGCGGGCACGGCGACGCCGCCCGCCGTACGGACCAGGCCCGCCCGGCACAGCTCGGTGACGAGGTCGGCCGCGTCGAGATCGAGCACCCGCTCGGTCTCGCCGACGGTCGCCCCGCGCTCCAGCAGCAGGACGGCGCGCAGGCCCTCCTCCGGCACGGCCACGAAGTCGCCCGAGTCGACCCGGCCGACGATCCAGTCGTCGCCGTCGCGGCGCCACCCCAGGGGGTGGAACTCGACCGTGGCCCCTGGATGGGGGTTCACTGCCTCTCGACGTAGGAGCGCAGGTCCTCGCCTTGCTCGAACAGCGCGGCCAGGATGTCGCGGGTGGGTTCGACGACCGAGGCGTCGGTGATGCGGCGGCAGCCGGTGTGCAGGCCGCCCTCGTCGTAGAGCACCTGGTAGAGCAGGCCGGAGTGGATCAGGACGAGCTCGGGGACGGGGTGCTCGCTCTCGTATTCGGCGACCAGGCTCGCGGGGACCACCCTGCACGTCTCGCCCGCCTCCCCGCGGGCGACCAGCCAGGGCAGCTCCCAGCGCATGTACGGCGTCCACGGCTCCTCGACCACCCTGACCCGCCGGAAGTCGATGTTGTCGGGGAAGCTCGCGGCGAAGGTGGGCCGGAACTCCTCCAGCAGTTCCCAGGCCCGCTCCCAGTCACCGGCCATCGCCGCCTGGAAGCTGGCCAGGTCACCCTCGTCGAAGTACTGCTGCCGCTCGAGCTTCCAGACGACGCCGCTGTGGGCGGCGAACTCCTTGTCGAAGTCGGCGCCGTAGTCGGCGGCGTTCAGCTGCATCCCTGGGGCCTGGCGGATGCGGTCCAGCACCTGGTCATACCGTCCTTTCCGGAAAAGGGAGGGCGGAAGTGGCCGCCCGCCTTCGGAGTGGGCTTGCTCATGCTCTCTCCTTGCCGATCAAGGGGTATCGGGATCATCGTGACCATATGATCAGTATCTTTTCGGAGCAACACCACAAATCTGACAATCGGTCTTACTGGAATGGCGCGCGTAGACGTGCTCGTCGGGATCGAGCAGCGTGAGGCCGTGGAAATAGCCGGGCGGGCCCGGCAACGTTCCGGTGAGCAGCGCGATCGTGTCGTGCGCGACCAGCTGGCCCGACAGGCCCGCCGTCGCGGATGCCGTACGGCTCGCGCGGCTCGTCCGCGCACAACACCAGGACGTCGAAGTCCTCGACCAGCCCGGCCAGCTCGCCGGGCCCGTCCACCCTCTAGCGGGAATGCGACAGCTCGACGCCGGAGTTGACCCGCCCGAGCGCCTGCTCGGCCGCCTCAGCCTTGGGCCTGCCGACGTCGGCCTCGGTGTAGAGCACCTGGCGGTTGAGATTCGACAGCTCCACCACGTCGGGGTCGACCAGGTGCAGCCTGCCCACGCCGGAGGCGGCCAGCGACCACGCGGCGTGCCCGCCGGTGCCGCCGAGGCCGACGACCACGGCGGACGAGCGCTTGAGCATCACCTGCGCCTCCCAGCCGTGCGCGCGCGGCGTACGGTCCACCCAGCGGAAGTAGTCGCGGGTACGGCGGTGCCGCTGCTGCTCGGCCTCGGTGAGCTCCGGGCAGGCGGGCGGGTCGGCCTCCTCGATGTGGCCGGACTCCAGCAGGGCCTCCACGATGCCGTCCGCGTCGTCCCTGTCGAGCTCGGGATGGTGCTCGGCCAGCTCCCTGGCGACATGCTCCGGGGTACGCGTGCCGTCCAGGAGAGTGAGGGCGGTCCACGCCCAGCCGTGCGGGTCGTCGATGTCCGACGCGACGCCGTACAGGGCGCCGCCGAGACGGACGGTGCCGCTTGCCAGCCGGTGGGGGTGGTGCTCGGGCTTCACGCGGGGTAGGCGCACTTGACCAATATGTGAGAATCGTCCGAGGCTGGTCAAGATCTTGGAGGTCAGGGCGGGGTTCGCGGCTCGGTCGCGGCCTTATCCTGAAGAGAAGTAACTCTGACTCTGGAAGGAAGACATCGCTCTGAAAGCTGTTCCCGAAGGGCCCGCCCCCGCGCCGACGGCGCAGCGCCTGCGTGTGCGCTACGCCAAGCGCGGCCGCCTGCGTTTCACCAGCCACCGCGACATCTCGCGGGCTGTGGAGCGGGCGGTCCGCCGTGCCGGTATCCCGGTGGCCTTCAGCGCGGGCTTCTCACCCCACCCCAAGATCTCCTACGCGGGTGCGGCGCCGACCGGCGTCGCCAGCGAGGCCGAGTATCTCGAGATCGGCGTCACCGAGCCGTGCGACCCTGGTCGGCTGCGCGCTGACCTCGACGCGTCCCTGCCGCCCGGCATCGACGTGCTCGACGTCGTCGAGGCGCGCTCGTCCGGCTTCGCCGAACGGCTGGAGGCATCGGTGTGGGAGCTCCGCCTGCCCGGAGCCGACGCGGGGTCGGCACTGGTCGCGGTGGAGAAGTTCCTCGCGGCGGAGGTCGTCGAGGTCGAGCGCCTGACCAAGAAGGGCATGCGTCGTTTCGACGCGCGCGAGGCGGTGCTGGCACTTGAGGTGGTTTCGGGAACCATCGAGGCAACTGCAGGAGAAACGGCAACTGCAGGGGAAACACGGAGAACCGCAGCTCAGGTGCCCGGGCAGTCGTGTGTCATACTGCGCATGGTTGTGCGGCACGTGACTCCTGCCGTTCGACCCGACGACGTGCTCGCAGGTTTGCGTCATGTGGCCGACTTCGCGCCGCCGGTTCCCCCCGAGGTAACCAGGCTGGCGCAGGGGCCGCTCGATGCGACCGGTGAGCCTGCCGACCCGTTCGACCTTGACCGCGATACCACGCGCGGCGGCGACGCGGGACCGGCGGACGAGCACGTCGGCGGTTAGGCGGGCCTCGTCCGACTTGTCGGATGCCGGTGCTCGCCAGGTCGTGCCCCCGGGCGCGGCCGGCTGACAGAACTTGGCGCCCGCGCCTCCCTCACGGGGGACACGGGCGGACAACGAAACACGAATGCCTCTGCGCGGCGCAGACCCTGCGCCCGGGGGCTGACGGGAGAACGCCCGCATGCTCGACAACGAGCCCAACGCCGGTGCGGCAAGCACCGACGGGGACACAAGTGAAGAAACCAGTGCGACGCGGCGCCGCTCGGCCAGCAGGCCGGCCGGGGCTCCGCCCGACGACACGCCGAGCGTGATCGTCGTCGGGGGAGGGGCCGAGGAGGCGAAGCCGAAGAAGGCCGCCACCACGCGCCGCCGTACGACCAAGAAGGCCGAGGCCGCCGAGGCCGCTGAGGCCGTCTCTGAGGCCGCCGCCACGACCGGGGGGAGTGCCTCGCTCGTCGAGGAGCCCGCGGCTTCGGCCGCGCCGGTCCGCAAGGCGACCAGGGCCGCGGGGCCGCCTCCCGAGGTCGACGAGGGCGCCGCGCCCGTGGTGACGACGACCGCGGGCAGTGCCGCCGTCGTCGAGGCGGCGAGCGCTCCGGCTCCGGCGAGCAAGGGCCGGGCCCGGCGGGCCAAGGCCGCTCCGGCGGACGACATCGCCACGTCGGCGGGTTCGACGTCGGCAGGGTCCATGACGGCGGGTCCCGTGATGGCCGATTCCACGGCGTCCGGTTCTGCGGCGTCCGGTTCGACGGCGGGTGGTTCCGCGGCGGCCGGTTCTGCGGCCGGTGGTTCGGTGGCGGCTGGTTCGGTGGCCGGTGGTTCTGCCTCGGCCGGTGAGGCTGTTGAGGAGGCGCCCGTCAAGCGCACCCGCTCGCGGAAGAAGGCCGTGCCGGAGTCCGTCGCCGAGTCGGTGCTGGAGTCGGCGATCGAGGCGGTGGCGGCGGCAGAGGACGAGGTTCCGGCCGGCACCACGCGCCGCACGCGTAAGGCGGCCGCGACCAGGACCACCCGGGGCGGGAAGGCCGGTGCCATCAAGGCCGCGCTCGGCGCCGACGACGACGAGGACGCGGCCGAGGGTGTGGGCGCTCCCGACGCGCGGCGGGCCGGTGAGCCCGTGACCGGCGACATCCTCGAAGAGCTGCCCGAGGACGAGCCGCTCGACGACGAGCCCGCGGGCGAGGACCTCGACGTGGAGCCCATCGACCGTCCCGGACTGCTCGCCGACCCCTTCGGCTTCTCCGCCAGGGGCGCGGAGCAGCCCGGAGCGACGTTCCAGCGCCCCGCCGCGATCTTCACCCCGCTGTTCCAGGCGCCCGACCCCACCCAGGCGATCCCCGCCCGGGTCGAGCCGGTCGTGCCCGTGCCCGTCCCCGTCCCCGCTCCGGCGCCCGCCGAGGCCGACGAGGCGGAGCTCGACGAGGGCGACGACGAGGGTGACGAGGGCGACGACCTCGACCGCGAGGAGTCCGGCAGCCGCCGCCGTCGCCGCCGTCGTGGCGGCAGGGGCCGTGGCAAGGCCCGCGAGCGTGACGACGCCGACGACTCCGAGGACGGGGACGAGGGTCCCGAGGAGGAGAGCGCCGAGGCCGACAGCGACGAGGAGTCGGGTGTCGGTTCCCGCCGCCGCCGTCGCCGTCGCCGCCGGGGCGACGACTCCGAAGACGCCACGACCGCCGACGACCCGCCGAACACGGTCGTGCGCATCCGCGCGCCGCGTAGCGGCCGGGCCGCGGCCCTGCTCGACGTGGCCGCCGACGGTGTGCAGAGCGTCAGGGGCTCAACGCGCCTGGAGGCCAAGAAGCAGCGCCGCCGCGAGGGCCGTGAGCTGGGCCGCCGCCGTCCGCCGATCATCACCGAGTCGGAGTTCCTGGCCCGGCGCGAGGCCGTCGACCGCATGATGGTCGTGCGCCGCATCGGCGACCGCACGCAGATCGCGGTGCTGGAGGACGGCGTGCTGGTCGAGCACTACGTCAACCGCGAGGCCTCGCAGTCGTACGTGGGCAACGTCTACCTGGGCAAGGTCCAGAACGTGCTGCCCTCCATGGAGGCCGCCTTCGTCGACATCGGCAAGGGCCGCAACGCCGTCCTGTACGCCGGTGAGGTCAACTTCGACACCGCCGGCCTCGAGGGCCAGCCCAAGCGCATCGAGACCGCGCTGAAGTCCGGCCAGTCGGTGCTGGTGCAGGTCACCAAGGACCCGATCGGCCACAAGGGCGCCAGGCTCACGAGCCAGATCTCGCTGCCCGGCCGCTACCTGGTCTACGTGCCCGACGGCTCGATGACCGGCATCAGCCGCAAGCTCCCCGACAAGGAGCGCACGCGCCTGAAGAGCATCCTGAAGAAGGTCATGCCGGAGAACGCCGGCGTGATCGTCCGCACGGCCGCGGAGGGCGCCTCGGAGGAGGAGCTCGGCCGCGACGTGGCGAGGTTGTCGGCGCAGTGGGAGAACATCCAGAAGAAGGCCAAGTCGGCCTCGCCGCCCGAGCTGCTGTCGGCCGAGCCCGACCTGACCATCCGGGTCGTGCGCGACGTCTTCAACGAGGACTTCTCCTCGCTGGTCGTGCAGGACGAGGAGGCCTGGGAGACGGTCGAGGAGTACGTGCGCTACGTCGCGCCGCACCTGGAGGACCGCCTGTCGAGGTGGGACGAGTCCGAGGGCGACGTCTTCGCGCACTATCGCGTCGACGAGCAGCTGGGCAAGGCGCTCGACCGCAAGGTCTGGCTGCCCAGCGGCGGCTCGCTGGTGATCGACAGGACCGAGGCCATGACCGTGGTCGACGTCAACACCGGCAAGTTCACCGGCCAGGGCGGCAACCTGGAGGAGACGGTCACCAGGAACAACCTGGAGGCGGCCGAGGAGATCGTGCGCCAGCTGCGGCTGCGCGACATCGGCGGCATCATCGTGATCGACTTCATCGACATGGTCCTGGAGTCCAACCGGGACCTGGTCCTGCGCAGGCTCCTGGAGTGCCTGGCGCGCGACAGGACCAAGCACCAGGTCGCGGAGGTGACTTCGCTGGGTCTTGTGCAGATGACGCGTAAGCGGGTCGGACAGGGCCTCCTGGAGGCCTTCTCGACGCCGTGTGACTGCTGCAACGGGCGTGGGCTGATCGTCTCCACCGAGCCGGTGGAGGCCAAGTCCGAGGCTCGCGGCACGCAGGGCAAGATGGCGGTGGAGAAGGCGGTCGCGGACAAGGTGTCCGCGGCTTCGGCGGCTCCGAACCGTGATACTGTGACCGGTGCGCTGGAGGACGTCCCGACCGAGGACGACTCCGCGAACCAGACTTCCGGCAGGGGGCGGCGACGCTCCCGCCGTGCCAAGTCCGCCGACTGATTCGGCGGGCTGCCCGACGATCCGTCCGGTTCGACGAGGGTGCCGTTCATCCGGTACCCTGGTCAATCGGTGCGCTTGGTGGCGCGCCCTGTTTGCGCGCCCACCCGGTTCGTCGCTAACCGACAACCAGCCGGATGCAGAGCGCAGCATCCATTAGTTCAGCAGAAGGGTTCCGCGGTGTACGCGATCGTCCGTAGCGGCGGCAGGCAGCAGAAGGTCTCCGTCGGTGACGTCCTTGAGATCGACAAGGTCGCCGGCGAGGTCGGTTCCACCGTTTCGCTGCCGACGGTCCTCGTCGTCAACGATGGTGATGTGACCACCGAGGCGGGCAAGTTCACCGTCGCGGCCGAGATCCTCGGTGAGACCAAGGGTCCGAAGATCCGGATCCTCAAGTACAAGAACAAGACCGGTTACAAGAAGCGCCAGGGTCACCGCCAGCGGTACACCCAGGTCAAGGTCACCGGCATCAACCAGGCCTGATTGGGAGTTTGAGAAATGGCACACAAGAAGGGCGCATCCTCCACCCGGAACGGCCGTGACTCGAACGCTCAGCGGCTCGGTGTCAAGCGTTTCGGTGGTCAGCTCGTCAACGCCGGCACGATCATCGTGCGTCAGCGTGGCACCCACTTCCACCCGGGTGACAACGTCGGCCGTGGTGGCGACGACACGCTGTTCGCGCTGACCGCCGGTCACGTGCAGTTCGGCTTCAAGCGCGGCCGCAAGGCCGTCAGCATCGTCCCGGTCGCGGAGTAATCTCGCGCCGTACGGCGTTATCGATCGAGGGGTGGATCTTCCGGTCCGCCCCTCGATCTTTGTGTTCACAGGTTTCTTTACGGCACGCATGGGTCACCCCCAGGCGCCGCACGGGGCCGGGCTCCGTCCAGGGAGACGGCCAGGAGGCGTGCGCGGCCGGCCGCCGTTACGCGACGGCCGGGAAGGGGTGACGTCACCCACCTGGAGGGAAGACCTTCAGAGGGGCGGCGTCCACGGGGATCGTCACGGCGGCCGGCCACGCACGCCGGCCGGCCGTCTCCCTGGACAGGCCCCGGCCCCGTGCGGCGGGTGGGGGTGACCCATGCGTGCCGTACAACAGCAGGACCGCGTAAGCGGGCCTCTCGGGATGAGGGGCAGTGGCGTGCGGCGGATCGCCGCGCGGGACCAGGCCCGGAAGCTCCGGGCGAGAGCGAACAGTGGGGGCGACGATGCCGGACTTCATCGACCAAGTGGTGCTGCACATCACAGCCGGCGATGGGGGGCACGGTTGCGCCTCCGTGCACCGTGAGAAGTTCAAGCCGCTCGGCGGCCCCGACGGGGGCAACGGCGGGCGCGGCGGCGACGTGATCCTCGAGGTCGACCCGAGCACGGCGACGCTCCTGGAGTACCACCGCAGGCCGCACCGCAAGGCGGAGAACGGCAAGCAGGGCATGGGCGCCAACCGCGACGGCGCCAACGGCGGCGACGTGATCCTGTCGGTGCCCAACGGCACCGTGGTCAAGGACTCCCGCACCGGCGAGGTGCTGATCGACCTGGTGGGCGCGGGCACCCGCTACGTGATCGCCAAGGGCGGTCCCGGCGGTCTGGGCAACGCCGCGCTGGCCTCGACCAAGCGCAAGGCGCCCGGCTTCGCGCTGCTGGGCGAGCCCGGAGACGCGCTCGACGTGGTCCTGGAGCTGAAGAGCGTCGCGGACGTGGCGCTGGTGGGCTTCCCGAGCGCCGGCAAGTCGTCGCTGATCGCGGCCATCTCGGCGGCCAAGCCGAAGATCGCCGACTACCCGTTCACGACGCTGGTGCCGAACCTGGGCGTGGTGTCGGCGGGCGACACCGTGTTCACCGTGGCCGACGTGCCCGGACTGATTCCCGGCGCCTCCGAGGGCAAGGGCCTGGGCCACGAGTTCCTGCGCCACGTGGAGCGCTGCGACATGCTCGTCCACGTCATCGACATGGCGACGATGGAGCCCGGACGCGACCCGATCTCCGACTACGAGGCGATCGAGTACGAGCTGCACGCCTACGGCGAGCTCGAGGACCGGCCGCGCATGGTGGTGCTGAACAAGGCCGACGTGCCCGACGCGCGCGAGCTGGCGGAGATCGTCACGCCGGAGTTCGAGGCGAAGGGCCTGAAGGTCTTCACGATCTCGGCGGCGACGCACGAGGGGCTCAAGGAGTTCATCTTCGCGATGGGCGAGTGGGTGGCCGCGGCGCGGGCGAACAAGCCGGTCGAGGAGCCGACGCGCCTGGTGATCAGGCCCAAGCAGCTCGGCGAGAGCGGCTTCGCGGTCCGCAAGGTGAGCGACAACCAGTTCCAGGTGACCGGGGAGAAGCCCGAGCGGTGGATCCGGCAGACCGACTTCACCAACGACGAGGCCGTCGGCTACCTGGCCGACCGGCTGGAGCGGCTGGGCATCGAGCAGGAACTGGTCAAGGCGGGCGCGACCGCGGGCGCCGAGGTCATCATCGGCTCCATGGAGGACGGCTACATCTTCGACTGGCAGCCGACCCTGAATGCCGAAGCCGTCCGGCAGGGGCCGCGGGGAACCGACAACCGCCTAGGCTAGATCCCGGAGCGCTCGGATCTTGGCAGAGCAATTGTCCTGTTTGTCCTTGACGGGGTGATCGGCGGCCTGCGAGCGTGCTGGCAATCCTTTGTCGTCCATCGGGTGGAGCCGGGCATGCGTAACGTGGGGCTGGCGTTGGTCTGCATGGCCGCGGTGGCGTGCACACCGCAGACGTCGACCGTGGTGCCGGTGTCGCAGACGTCGGCGACCGCGTCGGCGTCCACGTCTGCGTCCGCCTCGGCCGCTCCCGCGACCAGCCCGGCGGCCACACCGGCCAAGGACCGCACCGGGCAGCTGAAGGGCTGGCCGAACGCCTCGAACACCGGCGTGCCCGACGGTGTGGAGCTGTCCAAGCGCGGCTCGATCAGGGTCGTCAAGGACGGCACCGTGCTCGACGGCCTCGACATCGAGGGCGAGGTCTCCGTGCAGGCCGACAACGTGACGATCCGCAACAGCCGCATCGTCAACGTCGGCCACTGGGGCGTCATCCAGCGCAAGGGCGCCTCGGGGCTGACCATCGTCGACAGCGAGATCCGCGGCAACGGCACCGAGCAGATGCAGTTCGGCATCCTCAACCAGGGCGGCATGCTCACCGTGCGGCGCACCGACATCTCGGTGATCTCCAACGGCATCCAGACCGACCACGGGCTCATCGAGGACTCCTACTTCCACGACCCGCTGGAGTTCCCGCAGGACCACGTCGACATGATCCTGTCGACGGGAGAGGCCCAGAAGGGCCTGTCGCTGGTGATCAGGCGCAACACGATCATCAACACCGTCAAGCAGACGGCGGCGGTCGCGCTCTTCCAGGACTTCGGGGTGCCCCGCGACACGATCGTGGAGAAGAACATCCTGGCCGGCGGCGGGTACGCCCTGTACGCCGGAGGCGGGAAGAAGGGCACGCCCACCGGTATCAAGATCATCGGGAACGTGTTCCTGCGCGACCCCTTCCCCAAGGGCGGATTCTGGGGCCCGGTGACCGGCTGGGACGGCTCCGGCAAGGGCAACGTCTGGCGCGACAACGTCTGGGAGGGCGGCAAGTCCGCCGTCCACCCGTCGGAGGGCTAGGCGGCCGTCCCTGCGTGCCCGGTCTCGCATGCCGGAATGCGGGCGGGTACGGCACGCGCTCTCGGATAGGGTTCAGGGCGTGCGGGAACAGATCAGCGCGGCGTCGAGAGTAGTGGTCAAGGTCGGCTCCTCCTCCCTGACGACCCCGCAGGGCACGATCGACGTCGACCGGGTCGACGCGCTCGTCGACGTGCTCGCGGCCCGGCGCAGGAGCGGCGCGCAGATCGTCCTGGTCTCCTCGGGAGCCATCGCCGCCGGCCTCGGCCCGCTGGGCCTGAGCGCCCGGCCCCGCGACCTGGCCACCCAGCAGGCCGCCGCCTCGGTCGGCCAGGGGGTCCTGGTCGCCCGCTACACCTCCTCCTTCGCCCGCTACGGCCTGCGCGTCGGCCAGGTGCTGCTCACCGCCGACGACATGATGCGCCGCTCCCACCACGCCAACGCCCAGCGCACCCTCGACAGGCTGCTGGAGCTGGGCATCGTGCCGGTGGTCAACGAGAACGACACCGTCGCCACCGACGAGATCCGCTTCGGCGACAACGACCGGCTGGCCGCGCTGGTGGCCCACCTGACCAGGGCGGAGGCGCTGGTGCTGCTGTCCGACGTCGACGCGCTCTACGACGGGCCGCCGTCCAGGGCCGGCTCCAGGCGCCTGGCCGAGGTGCGCGGCGTCGAAGACCTCGCAGGCGTCGAGATCGGGCGCAACGGCTCGGCCGTCGGCACCGGCGGCATGGTCACCAAGGTGCAGGCCGCGCGCATCGCGACGGGCGCCGGCATCCCGGTCGTGCTGACCGCCGCCGCCCACGCCGCCCAGGCGCTCGCGGGCGCCGACGTCGGCACCTACTTCCACCCGGGCGGCAAACACCCCGGCACCCGGCTGCTGTGGCTGGCCCACGCCACCACCGGGCGGGGCAGGCTGGTGCTCGACGACGGCGCCGTCGAGGCGGTCGTGACCCGGCGCAAGTCGCTGCTGCCCGCCGGGGTGGTCTCCGTCGAGGGCGAGTTCGCCGCGGGAGACCCCGTCGACCTGTGCGGGCCGCGCGGCCGGGTGGTCGCGCGCGGGCTGGTGAACTTCGACGCGGGCGAGATCCCGGGTCTGCTCGGCCGCTCCACCCGCGAGCTGGCCAGCTCGCTCGGTCCGGAATACGAACGCGAGCTGATCCACCGCGACGACATCGTCATACTGGATTCCCACAGCTGAGACCCCCGGTCATTGGAGAGCGTGATGTCCGAAGAGTTCCTGAAGGTCGCCCACGCGGCGCGTGACGCCGCCGCCGAGCTGGCTCCGCTCCCGCGGGCGCCGAAGGACCGGGCGTTGCGCGTCATGGCCGACGCGCTGGTGGCCGCCACCGAGACGATCGTCGAGGCCAATGCCCTCGACGTCGCCAAGGCCCGCGAAAGCGGCACCTCGGAGGCGATGATCGACCGGCTCAGGCTCGACGCCGGGCGCATCGAGGCCATCGCCGAGGCCGTACGCCAGATCGCCGACCTGCCCGACCCGGTCGGCGAGGTGGCGCGCGGCTCCACCCTGCCCAACGGCCTGGAGCTGCGCCAGGTCCGCGTGCCCCTCGGCGTCATCGGCATCATCTACGAAGGCCGGCCCAACGTCACCGTCGACGCGGCCGCGCTGTGCCTCAAGAGCGGCAACGCCGTGATGCTGCGCGGCTCCTCCAGCGCCTACGAATCCAACACCGCGCTGGTCAAGGTCATGCAGGAGGCGCTCGAAGACACCGAGGTGCCCTCCGGGGCGGTGCAGCTCGTGCCCGGACTGACCCGCGACTCCGTCAAGGAGCTCATGCGCGCCCGCGGCCTGGTCGACGTGCTGATCCCGCGCGGCGGCGCCTCGCTCATCAACTCCGTGGTCGAGGAGTCCACGGTTCCGGTCATCGAGACCGGGGTGGGCAACTGCCACGTCTACGTCGACGCCGAGGCCGACCTCGACCTGGCGCTGACGATCCTGCTCAACGCCAAGGTCCAGCGGCCCTCGGTGTGCAACGCCGCCGAGACGCTGCTGGTCCACGCCGACGTGGCCGGCACGTTCGTGCCGCTCGCCATGGCCGCGCTCGCCGGCGCCGGGGTGACCGTCCACGGCGACCCCGCCTTCGTCGCCCAGGGCGCGGTCGAGGCCACCGACGACGACTACTACGCCGAATACCTGTCGCTCGACATCGCCGCCAAGGTCGTCGGCTCGCTCGACGAGGCCGTCGCGCACATCAGGAAGTACGGCTCGGCGCACACCGAGGCGATCGTCACCCGCTCGCAGGGCGCAGCCCGGCGGTTCGTGGCGCTCGTCGACTCCGCCGCGGTCGCCGTCAACGCCTCCACCCGCTTCACCGACGGCGGCGAGTTCGGCTTCGGCGCCGAGATCGGCATCTCGACCCAGAAGCTCCACGCGCGCGGCCCGATGGGCCTGCCCGAGCTCACCTCCACCAAGTGGATCTACACGGGCGACGGCCACATCCGCAGCTAGACGGCGTGTCACCGTGTTCTCGCCGTGGGTAGCGGCTTGACTGGGTGACATGGAGATCGTGATCGCGCTGGTGTTCGCCGCCGTGGTGCTCTTCTGCGCCGACCGGCTGCTGCTCTGGCTGGAGGGACGAGGACACATCCACTGGCGTCGCAAGGGACGCAAGAAGATCGCCGACGAGCGGGCCGAGCTCGACAACCTCCTTTCGAAGTAACGGCGCGCCTCAGCCAACCGAGAGGCAGTGACGGTTAAAGTTGTGCCCTTATGGGCGCAGGGGAGGGACGGTGAGCAAGCTCGGCAAGGTCGGGCCCTACGCCCTTCTCGAAAAGCTCGGCCGGGGCGGGATGGGCGAGGTCTATCTCGCCAGCAGCCGCCGTGGTGAGCAGGTGGCGATCAAGGTCCTGCGTGACCTGGTCGACGACGAGAAGTCCAGGGTCAGGCTGGACCGCGAGGTCCGGGCGCTGCGTCGGGTGGAGAGCCCGTACGTCGCCAGGGTCCTCGACGCCGACCTGGAGTGCGACCGGCCCTACCTGGTCATGGAGTACATCGACGGCGACACGCTGCTCCACCGCGTACGGCGGGGCGGCCCGCTGCTCGGCTCCGAGCTCGTCGACCTGGCCAGGGGCATCGCCACCGCCCTGGCCATCGTGCACGCCGCCGGGATCGTCCACCGCGACCTCAAGCCCGCCAACGTGCTGATGGGCTCCGAGGGCCCGGTGCTGATCGACTTCGGCATCGCCCAGGTCAGCGACGCCACCCGGCTGACGCTGACCGGCACCTTCCTCGGCACCCCCGGCTACGCGCCGCCCGAGCTGTTCGCCGACGAGCAGGTGGCCGAGCCCGCCGACGTCTACGCGTGGGCCGCCACCGTCGCCTTCGCCGCCACCGGACGGCCCACCTTCGGGCGGGGTACGGCCGAGGCGCAGATGTACAACGTGCTCAACGGGCAGGCGGACCTCAAGGGGGTGCCTGCCGGGTTGCTGCCGCTGGTCAGGGCATCGCTGAACCGCGAGCCCGCCAAGCGGCCCACCGCCGCGCTGCTCGCCGACCGGCTGACGCGGCTGGCCAAGGCCTCGGCCGACTCCCAGGACTCGCCGCCGCAGCCGCGCGCCCCCGTCGAGGGCGGCGGACCGCGCGGGCGCACGGAGGAAGGGCGCACCACGGGTGAGCGGTCGCGTCCCGGGCGTTCGGAGGAGGGGCGCACCACGGGTGAGCGGTCGCGACCTGGGCGTCGCTCCGGTGAGGGGCGTGCGTCCACGGGGCGGCCTTCCGGGGAGTCGCGCGGTGCCGGCACGCCCGGCCGCTCGGCCGCCGAAGGGCGGGGCGCGACGGAGCCGCGCGGACGGTCGGGCGCGCCCGAGCCGCGTGGGGCTGCGGGGTCTGGGCGGTCCTCGGGCGACGGGCGTGGCGCTTCGGCTTCCGGGCGGTCTTCGGCGGACGGGCGTGGGGCCGCGGGTTCCGGGCGTCCCGGTGCGGCGGAGGCGCGTGGGGCTGCGGCCTCTGGGCGATCGGCTGCGGCCGACGCCAGGGCCGGGGGGGAACCGCGAGGAGCGGCGGCGGGCCGTACGCCCGGCGATGCGCGGGTCGCGGGGCGTGCCTCCGACGACGCGCGTGGCACGGCGGCGGCGAGCCGGTCCGGAGCCCCCGAGCCGCGCACGACGAGCCGATCATCGGCCCAGGAGGCACGGGAGGCGCGGGAAGCACGAGCGGCTGCCAGGTCCGGGAGCGCGGAGGCGCGGGCGGCGGCCCGAGCCGGAGGGCCGGAGGCGCGTGAAGCGCGGGAAGCGCGGGCGGCAGCGAGAGCTGGAGGGGCGGAAGCACGGGAGGCGCGGGAGGCGCGGGCGGCGGCCCGAGCCGGAGGGGCGGAGCCGCGCGTCACGACCCGGTCCGCCGCCGAGGCGCGAGGGGCCGTCTCCAGCCGCACCGCCGCGCAGGAGGCCAGGGCGGCGGCCAGGGTCTCGGGTGAGTCCCGGGCCAAGCTCCGCGCCGAGGCCAAGCTGGCCGGCCGCTCGTCGGTCGACGCGCGAAGCGCCGCCGAGGCGGGCCCGGCGGCGCGGAGCCGCAAGGTGCGGGCCAGAGCACGCGCGGCCGCGGGAGCCGAGCCCAGCACCACGGCACTCCCGCAAGGGAACGTCGCCCTGGTGGTCCTGGCCGTGCTCGCGGTGCCGTGCGTCGTGGCGACCTTCATCTGGCCGGTGGCCACCGTCGCCATCACCGCCGTGTTCGTGATCCTGACCCGCACCCTGTGGCTGGGCCACTGGTCGGTGCACAAGCGCGCCTCGCGCAAGGTCAGGGTAACGTTGCGCGTCCTGCTCTTCCCGGTGGCGGCCGCCGCGTCGGCCGTGACCGTCGTGGTGTGGCCGGGCATCCCGGCCGTCGCGATCGCCGGGGCGACGCTCTGGGCGGTGGCGGGCGGCGAGCTCGGAGCCGTCTGGTGGGAGCAGATCGCGCCGGTCACGGCGGCGGGCGTCGTGTTCGGCGTCGTCTGCGGCGGCATTCTGGGCCGGGAGATCGAGCGGGTCGGCGCACGGCTGCCCCAGTTGAGGCGCGAGGGCCTGCGGGCGCTGGCCGTGCTGGGCGGGTTCGTCGCCCTGTGCACGGCCGCCGTGCGCGCGATCGCTCTGCTGTTCGGCTAGGAGACCCTCGACGAGGGCGCGGCCCACGTGTTGCACGAGCCGGGCTCACCCGGTGGCGAACCCGCGCCCGGCCCTGTCGAGAGGCGGCGATCAGGAAGTCACGTGATCAGGCCACCTTGGTGGAGGAGGCGCTCCAGGTGTTGCAGTCACCCGGGTCGGCGTTGGCGAAGCCTTCCCTGACCCAGTAACGCTGCGATCGTGCCTTGCCGTACTCGGGGTCGCTCTCGAACAGGTCGTACAGCTCGGCCAGGTCCCCGCTGTCGCGGCCCTTGAGCGGCCAGATGCTCTTGAGGAAGGCGCCGCTCAGGCAGTCGGACTGGAGGCTGTGGCGGCGGATCTGCTCGTTGAGCTCGGCCTTGCCCTTGTAGGGGGCGCGGTCGTAGGCGTGCGTGATGCCGACCAGATTCTGCACGTGGAAGCCGTAGGCGGTGGCAGCCATGTGGAAGAGCCACAGGTCTTCCGGGTAGTCGAGCCAGCTGCTTCCGAGCTTGAACATGACGGTCTTGGTCTCGTCGCAGTAGCGGTAGGACGAGTTCGCCGAGCCGGTGGCGCTCCCGCACCACTTCCTGGGCATCTTCTTGACGAAGACGACCTTGATGGGGTCGGATTCCGCGCCGTTGGCGGCGAGGTACTGGCCCCAGGTGGAGTCGAGGCAGGAGAACAGGCCGCGCAGGTAGTTCTTGGCCGCGCTCACGTTGTTGGGGTCGACCGGCTTCTCGGCGCAGTCCGACTCGGGCAGCGGGCCGTAGGAGTAGAGCGCGTTGCCGGTGAGCTCGGGCTCGTTGATCGGGTACGCGGCGGCGGGGGAGGTGAACGCCAGCACGAAGACGCAGCTCAGTGCGGCGATGGCGGGGAGTCTCACGGGGCGGGACGATACGGTCAAAGCCGCCCCGTGAGCAACCTCCTGGCGCCGTCAGTTGCCGTCGCGGCGGGCGAAGCGGTTGAAGATGCGCTCACCGGCGTTGACAGCTCCCTCGGCGACGTCGCGAAGCACGCCGATGAACGGGTCCTGCGACTCCGACCAGGAGCGCCGGTACGACTCCGCGGCGGCCTTGATCTCGTCGGTGACCTTGACGTCGGCGTCGTCCTCGCGGCGGGGGTAGTCGCCCGAGAGGATGCGCTCGTACTCGCCGCGCCGGTGCCACTTGTCGAGCTCGGCGACGCGGACGACGGCGAAGGGGTGGGTGGTGCCGAGGAGGTTGAGCACCTTGAGGAAGCCGTCGCGCAGGTCACCGGCGGTGTCGTACTCCTGGTACTGGGCGAGGAAGGCCTCGATGTTCATCTCGTGGGTGTAGTCGCCGCCGGCGAGCTTCATCAGGGCGCGCTTGGCGGTCTCGGGGTCCTGGCCGGTGAGCAGGCCGCCGCGGTCGCACGACAGCTCGGACTTGCGGAACCACTCCTCGAGGCCGGCGACGATGGCGCGCAGGCCGATGTAGCCGAGCGGGATCCAGGCCACGCGGGTGGCGAGCTGGGTGAGGATGATGAGCATCGTCCGGTAGACGGCGTGGCCCGACAGGATGTGGGCGGTCTCGTGGCCGATGACGAAACGCTGCTCCTCTTCGTTCATGAGGTTCAGCAGACCCGTCGTCACGACGATGAACGGGTCGTCGAAGCCGATGGCCATGGCGTTGACGCGCGGGTCCTGCTGCACGTAGATCTCGGGGACCCGGTGCAGGTCGAGGGTGTAGGCGGCGTCGCGGCCCATGTCGTAGACCGAGCGGAACTGGGTCTCGCTGGCGCGCACGGCCGAGGCCAGGTACATGAGGCGGAGCCGGCGTTCGCTGATGAGACCGGACATCTGCTTGAGAACCGTGTCGAACCCGCTCAGCTTGCGCAGAGCGACCAGCGCGGACCGGTCTGCGGGGTGTTCGTAGGCACGGGATGAGATGCCGGGCAGTTGGACGCGGCTGCGATCCGGGGTGGTCGTCATGCGGGCATGCTACGTCCGCGAATGGTGTGGTGCGCGGTTCATTGAAGAGGGGGTGCCGTAAAGCTTCATACGGCTTGCGCGTATGGTCCGATCCATGATGAATGCACCGAGTGGGGAGGGTAAGCGCCGCGTCGGGGTCATGGGCGGCACTTTCGACCCGATCCACCATGGGCACCTGGTCGCAGCCAGTGAGGTGGCGCACCACTTCGATCTGGACGAGGTCGTGTTCGTCCCGACCGGCCGGCCGTACCAGAAGGACGACAAGCAGGTGTCGGCGGCCGAGGACCGGTACCTGATGACGGTGATCGCGACCGCGTCGAATCCCCGGTTCTCGGTCTCCAGGGTCGACGTCGACCGCCCCGGACCGACGTTCACCATCGACACGCTCCGCGACGTGGCCGACATCTACGGCTCGCAGGCCGAGCTGTACTTCATCACCGGAGCCGACGCGCTGGCGGCCATCCTGAGCTGGCGGGACGTCGACGAGCTGTTCGAGCTGGCCCACTTCGTCGGCTGCACCCGCCCCGGCCACACCCTGCGCGACCCGGGCCTGCCCCACGGCAAGGTCAGCCTCATCGAGGTGCCCGCGCTGGCGATCTCCTCCTCGCAGTGCCGCGAGCGGGTGGAGAACGGCGAGCCGATCTGGTACCTGGTGCCTGATGGAATCGTGCAATACATCGGAAAACGGGGGCTATATCAGGGGTAATGTCGCCGGTCGGCGGTGATAGTGCTCCTTGTGGGGGACGAAACGCTCGACGGCGTCGAACTGGTCGAGCAGCCGTGGTGGATGCACGACGCCGAGGTCGCGGCGTCCGGGCTGCTCACCATGCTGCGCCGCCTGCCGATCCTCGTGCGAGAGGTGCTGATCCTCTCGTGGCGCACGAGCCGCGCCGACACCGTGGTGATGCTCGGCGCGACGATGGCCGCGGAGCTGTTCACCGCCTTCGGCCTGCTGGCCACCAACGACGTGCTCACCCGGCTCTTCCAGGCGGTGCCGACCGGCGAGCGCATCCGGGCGGCGATGCCCGCGATCGTGGCGGTCGTGGCGTCGATGGTGTTACGCGCGGCCTTCAGGGAGGCGGCCGCCTGGATCAAGGCCCGGCTGGAGCCGCAGATCACCCAGACGATCAGCACCCGGCTGGTCGAGCTGACCACGCGGGTCGAGCTGGCGGCCTTCGACGACCCCGACTTCCACGACCAGGTGCAGCGCACCTCCGCCCTATCCGTGCGCGGCGCCACCTGGCTGCTGTGGGCCGTGATGGGGAGCATCGGCGGGCTGTTCGGCCTGGTGACGATCGCCGGGGCGCTGGGCGTGCTGCATCCGCTCCTCATGCCGCTGGTGCTGCTGGCGACCGTGCCGACCACCTGGGCCAGCGTGCGTTCCGCCCGGGTCGGCTACCAGGTCAACGCGGGGATCGCGGCGGCCAACCGCAGGCAGCGGACCTTGCAGGATCTGATGACCGAGCGCGCTTCCGCCGCCGAGGTGCGCTCCTACGGCATGCGCGGCCACCTGCTGGCCGAGTTCGAACGTGTCTACAGCTGGATCACCCGCTACGAGCTGCGGGCGGCGCGCAGGCAGCAACTCACCACGGTGGTGGGCAGCACGCTGGGCGGAGTGGCCGACGGCGCGGTCTACGTCGTGCTCGGCGTGCTGCTGTGGGCGGGTCAGGTCGAGCTGGCCGCCGCTGCGACCGCCGTGCTGGCCATCCAGCGGGCCGGATCCGCCACGAGCTCGTTCCTGTACGGGCTGAACTCCGCCTACGAGGCCGGGCTGTACTTCTCCGACTATCGCGACTTCCTTACGCGCGCTCAGGAACGGATCTCCCCTCAGGGAGGTACGGCTGCGCCCGCCGACCTGGACCGCGTCAGCGTGCGCGAGGCGAGCTTCACCTACCCGGGCGCCGAGGAACCGGCGCTGCGCGGGGTGAGCATCGAGATCGAGCCCGGCCAGGTGGTCGCGCTGGTCGGGGAGAACGGCTCGGGCAAGACCACCCTGTCCAAGCTCGTCGGCGGTCTCTACCTGGCGGAGGAGGGCACGGTGAGCTGGGGCGGCGTGGAGTCGCGTGACATCGACCGCGACGCGTTGCGCGGCCGGATCGCGGTCATCGCGCAGGACTTCACGCACTGGCCGTTCACCGCGGGGCAGAACATCACCTTGAGTACGGCCAGGCCGCCCGCGAGCGTGCTGGCCGCCTCGGGTGCCGACCGGGTCGTCGAGCGCCTGCCGTACGGGCTGGACACCCTGCTCGACCCGGCCTACCGGGGCGGGACGGAGCTGTCGGGCGGCCAGTGGCAGCGCATCGCCGTCGCGCGCGGGTTGTATCGGGACGCGCCGCTGCTGATCTGCGACGAGCCCACGGCGGCACTCGACGCCCGCTCCGAGCACGCCATCTTCGAGAGCATCCGGCGCCACGCCGTGCAGCGGACCGTGCTCATGATCACGCACCGGCTGGCGAGCGTGCGGTGGGCCGACCGCATCTACGTGCTGGAGCGCGGGCGTGTCGTGGAGAGCGGCGACCACGCCGAGCTGATGGAACGCGGCGGGGTATATGCGGAGATGTACACCCTCCAGGCCAAGGCCTACGCCGGGTGACAGGAATTGCAGGTGAGCGCCCCGGCCGGGGAAGGGTAACCTGAAAGGGTACTAGTCATCCATGGAGGACAGACCCACATCGTGACCGCATCCGACAGAGCCGTCCAGCTCGTCAAGATCGCCGCCGAGGCCGCGGCGGACAAGCTGGCCGATGACATCCTCGCCTACGACGTCAGTGAACAGCTCGTGATCACCGACGCCTTCCTGCTGTGCTCCGCCACCAACGACCGTCAGGTGCGCGCCATCGTCGACGAGATCGAGGACCGCCTGCGCATCGAGGCCGACGCCAAGCCGGTGCGCCGCGAGGGCGAGCGTGAGGGCCGCTGGGTCCTGCTCGACTTCCTCGACATCGTCGTGCACGTGCAGCACGAGGAGGACCGCACCTTCTACGCGCTGGAGCGCCTGTGGAAGGACTGCCCCGCCATCGCGCTGCCCGAGAGCGTGCAGCAGGTCAACCAGCAGCGGGGCCGTAATTGAGCAAGCGAATCGTCTGCTTGCGCCACGGGCAGACCCTGTGGAACGTCGAACACCGTTTCCAGGGGCACACCGACATCCCGCTCGACGAGACGGGCATCGCCCAGGCGGCGCGGGCGGGCTCCCTGCTCGCCTCGCTCCGTCCCACCCTGGTCGTCTCCTCCGACCTGCGGCGCGCCAACGACACGGCGCTGGCCGTGGCCCGGCTGGTCGACCTCGACGTCCACGTCGACAAGGACTTGCGCGAGCGCGGCGGCGGCCTGTGGGAGGGCCTGACCCGCGAGGAGATCGCCTCTCGCTGGCCGCAGGAGTACATCGCCTGGGAGGCGCCCGAGGGTGAGGACGTCGCCGACGTCGCCGCCCGCGTCTCCGCGGCGATGCGCCGTTGGGCCGCCAAGCTCGACGACGACGGCCTGCTCGTCATCGCCTCCCACGGCGCGGCGCTGCGGCTGGGCATCTGCGCCATGCTCGGGCTTCCGCAGGAGCTGTGGTCGGCCGTCGGTGGGCTCGGCAACTGCTCGTGGTCGGTGCTGGAGGAGGGCCGCAGCGGCTGGCGGCTGCTGGAGCACAACGCCGGCACCCTTCCGGAGCCGATCAACAGCGACGACATCCCGGTCGCCGATTAGGCGAATCCTCGCGGAGCCGATATGCTCTCCGAGCGCCGCAACGAGCAGGCTCGAAGCGGTGACCAGGGGCTATGGCGCAGTTGGTAGCGCGCTTCCATGGCATGGAAGAGGTCTGGGGTTCGAATCCCCATAGCTCCACTCCTGTGAGGTTGTGCGGAGGCGGTGTCGACGACACCGCCTCCTTTTCGTTGGCTCAGGACGTGTGGTGCCGTCCTGCTGTTAGCGCTAACAATCCGGTGTCCGGTCCTCCTTCGGCACCGTCGGGATCGTGGTGATGACGGCGAGTCAATACGGCGGGCCGGATGCCGTCAAGAGGTGTGGCCCGGTAAGCGCCCCCGTCAGGCCCGTATGGGCAGGAAGACGGGGGTGAAAATTTCACAGGTGTTTTCGGCGGCCGTGCTCCGGGCCACGGGATGAGCCGTCTGCGTCACCGAAAATTTCGCTTAGGTGTTGACATGTTTCGGTCGCGTTTCCAGACTGATCCCCGAGACGGTCGGCCCCGCCTGATGTGGTGATCGGTGAGGGCCGCCGGACGCCATCGTGGTGTGCGCACCGGATCGGGGCGCGGCGTCGATCACTGGATTCCCCGCGTTACCTCTTCCGTCATTTCAGTCTGGAGTCAGGCATGGGCATGAAGGCCTTACCCACCCCCGCGCACGGACGTAGCGGCGTCCTGCGCAGGATCGCCGGTGTCGTCGGCGCGCTCGGCGTCATGGGCACCGCGCTGGTCGTGTCGTTGCCCGCGGACGCGGCGGCCACCACGCTGGCCGCCGCCGCGCAACAGAGCGGCCGCTACTTCGGCACCGCCATCGCCTCGGGCAAGCTGGGCGACCAGGCGTACACCACGATCGCGAACCGCGAGTTCGACATGATCACCGCCGAGAACGAGATGAAGATCGACGCCACGGAACCCAACCGCGGGCAGTTCAACTTCACCGCCGGCGACAGGATCTACAACTGGGCCGTCCAGAACGGCAAGCGGGTACGCGGCCACACGCTCGCCTGGCACTCCCAGCAGCCGGGATGGATGCAGTCGCTGTCCGGCAGCACCCTGCGCCAGGCGATGATCAACCACATCAACGGCGTGATGGGCCACTACCGGGGCAAGATCTACGCCTGGGACGTCGTCAACGAGGCCTACGCCGACGGCAACTCCGGCGGCCGGCGCGACTCCAACCTCCAGCGGACCGGCAACGACTGGATCGAGGTGGCCTTCCGCACCGCACGCGCCGCCGACCCGTCGGCCAAGCTCTGCTACAACGACTACAACATCGACAACTGGAGCTGGGCCAAGACGCAGGGCGTCTACAACATGGTCCGCGACTTCAAGCAGCGCGGCGTGCCCATCGACTGCGTCGGCCTGCAGTCGCACTTCAACAGCAACAGCCCCTACAACAGCAACTACCGCACGACCATCCAGAGCTTCGCCGCCCTGGGAGTCGACGTGCAGATCACCGAGCTCGACATCCAGGGCGGCTCGGCGACCACCTACGCCAACGTGGTCAACGACTGCCTGGCGGTGGCCAGATGCACCGGCGTCACCGTGTGGGGCGTCCGTGACACCGACTCGTGGCTGGGCTCGGGCGCCAGCGCGCTGCTCTTCGACGGCAACGGGAACAAGAAGGCCGCCTACACCTCGGTCCTGAACGCCCTCAACAACGCCGGCCCCAACCCGACGTCCTCGCCGACGACCACGCAGAACCCCGGTGACGCGGGCCAGATCCGTGGCGTGGCCTCCAACCGGTGCATCGACGTGCCGAACGCCTCCACGACCGACGGCACGCAGGTCCAGCTGTGGGACTGCCACACCAACCCCAACCAGCAGTGGTCCTCCACCTCGGCGCAGGAGATCCGCGTCTACGGCAACAAGTGCCTCGACGCCGGCGGCACCGCCAACGGCGCCCGGGTGCAGATCTACTCCTGCTGGGGCGGCGACAACCAGAAGTGGCGCGTGAACGCCGACGGCTCCATCGCCAACGTGCAGTCGGGTCTGTGCCTCGACGCCGTCGGCAACGGCACCGGCAACGGAACCCTGCTCCAGCTCTACTCGTGCTGGGGCGGCAACAACCAGAAGTGGACCTGGAACCGAGGCTAGGAGGCGGCATCGTGAGACGGCACCAGCCGGTGCCGATCGGGGCCGGGACGGTGATCTCGACGGTTGTCGTCGTGCTGATCACCGTCCTGGCCGGGCTCGTGGCCCTCGCGCCCCAGGCGAGAGCGGCCACGCTGACCCAGATCGGCGACTTCGGGGCCAACCCCGGCAACATCCAGATGCACCTCTACGTGCCCGACACGGTGGCCTCGCGTCCCGGGATCGTGGTGGCGATGCACGGCTGCAACGGCCGTGCGGTCGACTTCCACCGGCAGACCGAGTTCGCGTCGCTGGCCGACCGGCACGGCTTCATCGTCATCTACCCGCAGGCCAACAAGAGCGCCAACGGCCTGTCGAACTGCTTCGACGTGTGGTCGCCCGAGGCGCTGCGACACGGCGGAGGCAGCGACCCGGTCTCGATCGTGTCGATGGTGAACTACGTCGTCCAGCGCCACAACGCCGACCCGGCCAAGGTGTTCGCCACCGGGTTCTCCTCCGGCGCGATGGAGACGGTCAACCTGCTGGCGACCTATCCCGACGTGTTCAAGGCCGGCGCCCCCTTCGCCGGCGTGCCGTACGGCTGCCTCGGCCCGCCCGGGTGCGGCGACCGGACGGCGCGGCAGTGGGGCGACCTGGTCCGCAACGCCTACCCGGGCTACACCGGTGCGCGGCCGAGATTGATGACCTGGCACGGCACCGCTGACGACGTGCTGAACTTCAGCATGCTGCAGAAGCAGGTCGACCAGTGGACCGACGTGCACGGGGTGAGCCAGACGCCCACCTCGACCACCAGCCCGCAGTCGGGCTGGACACGCAGGGTCTACGGGTCCGGCCAGGTCGAGGCGTACACGATCACCGGGGCGGGGCACAACCTGCCGCACCCCGGCATGGCCGTGCACGCGATCCGGTTCTTCGGCCTGGAGACGTCCGCGCCGAACCCCGGCGGCCAGATCAGGGGTGTCGCGTCCGGGCGCTGCGTGGACGTGCCGAACGCCTCCACGACCGACGGCACGCAGGTGCAGCTGTGGGACTGCCACTCCAACCCCAACCAGCAGTGGACCTCCACCTCGGCGCAGGAACTGCGCGTCTACGGCAACAAGTGCCTCGACGCCGCAGGAACGGGCAACGGGGCCAGGGTGCAGATCTACTCGTGCTGGGGCGGCGCCAACCAGAAGTGGCGCGTGAACGCCGACGGGACGATCGTCGGCGTGCAGTCGGGCCTGTGCCTGGACGCCACCGGCACCGGTAACGGCGCCCGGCTCCAGCTCTACTCGTGCTGGGGCGGCAACAACCAGCGCTGGACCCGCGTCTGAAACAGCTCCGCGCTGCCGTCCGTGAAGGACGGCAGCGCGGATCGTTTTCTCAGGGGCGTGCCCACCGCTGGTTGGCGGCCCCGCTGCAGGACCAGATCTGCAGGCCGGCCCCGTTCGCCGTGCCTGCGGCGTCCAGGCACTTGTTCGCGCCGAGTGCGGTGATGCTGCCGTCGGTGTTGAAGCGCCACTTCTGGTTGTTCTGGCCGTTGCAGTCCCAGATGATCACGCTGGTGCCGTCGGCGGTGCCGTTGTTGTTCACGTCGAGGCACTTGCTGCCGTAGACGCGCAGCTCACCGGCGGCCGTGGAGGTCCACAGCTGGTTGCTCTGCCCGTGGCAGTCCCAGAGCGCGGCCCTGGTGCCGTTCGTCTGGGAGGCTCCGGTGACGTCGACGCACCGTCCCGACTGGACGCCGCGGATCGTGGACGCGGGGTTCGGTGTCCCGCCGCTGACCCTGAACACGACCGTGCCATGGGACGGCACGCTCGCCGAGATGCTCCCGGTGGTCGAGGTGACCGCGTTCGTCCAGGCCTCGCGCAGGCTGAAGGAGCTGCCCGACAGGCCGATCGCCGAGGCGGTGGTGCTGATCGTCGTGGTGCTGCCACCCTGGTTGAACAGCGCGACCGCGACGTCGCCGTTGTTCAGCCGCTTGGCCAGGACGCGCCGGGTGCCGTCGTTGACGATCTGGGTCGCCTGGAGGCCGAGCGGGTCCTGGTTGATGGCGATCAGGTTCTGGTTCTTCATGATCGTGGCTGTCGCGGCGTCCATGTTCCGCATGTCGTTGCCGGCGATCAGCGGCGCGGCCATGATCGCCCACAGGGCGAAGTGGCTGCGCATCTCGGTGTCCGTCATGCCGCCTCGGCCGACCACCATCATGTCGGGGTCGTTGAACTGCCCCGGCTTGGCGTAGCCCGACAGGGGCGCGTTGACGTTGACGATGTTCTGGATGCCCATCGGGTAGCCGTTGGCCTGGCCGGAGTTCCAGACGTTGGTGATGTCCTCGGTCGTGCGCCAGATGTTGGCGACGTCGCCCCAGTTGCGCTGCGGGCCGGTCTTCTCGTGGATGCTGTTGGGATTGATGCTGTAGAGGATCGGCCGCCCGGTGGCGGCCAGGGCGTCGCGCATCTTGGCGAAGGTGCGGACCTGGTCGTCGATGGTGCCGGTGGGCGAGCACCAGTCGTACTTGAGGTAGTCGACGCCCCAGGCGGCGAACTGCCTGGCGTCCTGGACCTCGTGGTTGAGACTGCCGGTGGCGCCGGGATAGGAGCCGAAGTACTGCGCGCAGGTCCGGTCCAGGGGAGCCTGGTAGAGGCCGAATTTCAGGCCCCTGGCGTGCAGGTAGTCGCCGAGCGCCTTCATGCCGCTCGGGAACCTCGACGGGTTGGCCCGCAGGTTGCCGGCGGAGTCGCGGTTCGGGTCGAACCAGCAGTCGTCGACGACGACGTACTGGTATCCGAGGTCGCGCATGCCGGAGCTCACCATCGCGTCGGCGGTCTGGCGGATCAGCGTCTCGTTGATGTTGCAGCCGAAGGTGTTCCAGGTGTTCCAGCCCATCGGCGGGGTGCGGCCCACGCCGTTCTCCAGCGCCTGGGCCTGCGCTGCGGGGGTGAGCGCCGCCGCCAGGGCCATCGTGGCCAGCAGTGCTCGGGTTCGTTTCCTGCGCATGGACATCACTCCGGTGCTCATTGGAAGGAGGCGTCGTCGATGTAGAGGCCGTCGGTGCCGGTGGCCGTCTCGACGTAGAAGGAGGCGCTGGTCAGCGTGCCGGTCCAGGAGACGGTCGCGGTGCCGGTGAGCTGGGTCCAGCCGGTGGCGGTGACCGTCTGCGCGGGGGTGAGCTGGAGGTAGCTCGTGGTGCCGTTCGCGGTGAGGGTCAGGGTCGCCTTCGCGCTGGGAGTGCCGCTCTGCGAGCGCACCCAGACGCTGGTGGTGTAGGTCTTGCCGTTGGTGAGCCGGTTCGTGACGTTCTGGTGCGGCCCCTGCCAGGCGGACGTGCGGCCGGAGGTGAGCAGCGACCGGCTGCCCGCGTGGGCCACGTCGGTCGCGGACGACAGGGTGCCGCCGGAGCTGGTCCAGCCGGTCGTGCCGTCCTCCATGGTGCCGTTGGTCAGCAGGTTCCCGCCGCCGCCACCGGACGGGGTGAACTGCCACCAGTTGAGGTTGAGCAGGTAGCCGGCGCCGCCCGCGAAACGCAGGTACAGGTCACGGGTGCCGCTCGCGCCCGACACCGGGCAAGTGACCGTGGTCCAGTTCTGCCAGCCGCCGGTGCCGTTGACGGCGCAGGTGCCCACGAGGGTGCCGGTGGCGCTGCCGAGGCGCAGCTCGATCCGGCCTCCGGTGGTGCCCGAGGCCACGCGGGCGGTGAAGGAGGAGGCGCCGTTGCCGAACGCGACGCCCTTGACCTTGATGTGGTCGCCGTTCTCGATGAAGCCGACGTTCATGCCGCCTTCGCCGGACGGCTCGGTCTCCACCCCCGACGACCAGGCGATCGTCTCGGCCTCCTGCCGGACGAAGGGGTCGAGGGTGCCGACCTGGGGCGGCCCGGCGGTGGTCATGTTGATCGTCGGGATGGTGCCGTCGGCGTTGTAGGCGAACTTCTCCACCGCCACCGACCTGGTGTAACCGCCGCCGCCCGGCAGGGCGCCGTTGTGGTAGAAGAAGTACGACCCTCCGGCGTAGTCGACGATCCCGGCGTGGTTGGTGAAGCTGCCGCCCTGCCGGGGCATGACGGTTCCTCGGTAGGTCCACGGCCCGGTGGGGCTCGGCGCCGTCGAGTAGCCGATGAACTCCGAGCAGCATTCCGCGGCGAACACGTTGTAGTACTGGCCGTTGCGCTTGAAGACCCAGGGCCCTTCCTCGTAGAGCGTGGGACGGCTGGGGTTGCCGGTACGCGTGCCGTACCCCGCCGTGGTCAGCGGGATGTAGGTGACGGCGCCCGAGTAGGAGATCATGTCGCTGTTCAGCCGCACGTAGGCTAGGCGCGGATTGCCCCAGTACAGATAGGCCTGGCCGGAGTCGTCGATGAGGACGTTGGGGTCGATCTCGTTGTTCTCCACCAGCGGGCGGCCCAGCGCGTCGCGGAACGGCCCGGTCGGGCTGTCGCCGACCCCGACGCCGATCGCCATGCCGCCGGTCGACCGGTTGCGCACCGGGACGTACCAGTAGAACCTGCCGTTGCGATAGGCGACGTGACCGGCCCAGGCGTTGGCGTCGGCCCAGGCGAAGGTGGCCAGGCTCATGGGCGAGCCGTGATCGGTCCAGTTGGCCATGTCGGTCGTGGAGTAGACGCGCCAGTCGCGCATCGTGAAATACGTGGAGCCGTCCTCGTCGTGGCCGGTGTAGAGGTAGAGGCGGCCGTTGTGCACGAGCGGCGCGGGGTCGGCGGTGTAGATCGTCTGAACGATCGGGTTGTCCGCGTTGGCGGCTGCCGGGGGTAACAGGATCGTGAGGCAGAGCACGCTCATGACCCAGGCGAGTGCAGATCTCATGATGATCCTTTCGGGACGGGCGGGCCGGGGCACAGCACGGGCGGGCTCGGTCGTGCCGAGCCCGCCCGTGTCAGACCGTCAGCGCTGCAGCGTCAGCAGGCCCGGACGGTACGGCAGCAGGCCGTAGTCGCCGCCGGAGTTGGGGCTGCGGCCCTGGTAGAGGAGCTGCAGGTTGCAGGGATCCACCGTGAAGGTCTGGTCGGCGCTGGTGCGGATCAGCTCGCCGTGGCTGATGTCGTTGGTCCACGTGGCGCCGCTGTTGACCTTGCCCGCGAACGGGTTGCTCTCGGTGGCGGCCTGCGGGGTCCACGAACCGTTCAGGCTGGTGGCCGTGAACGAGCGGAAGTAGCGGCCCTGGGCGCCGATCGCCTCGACGATCATGAGGTACCTGTTCTGGTTCTGGAGCTTGTAGACCTGGACGGCCTCGAACAGGTTGTTCGTCGTGTCACTCATGATCACGGTCGAGGTCGAGCCGAAGCTGCCGGGGAAGTTGCCGATCGGCATGCTCGCCCGGTAGATCTTGCCGTTGTCGCCGGCGAAGAACAGGTACATGTTCTGGCTGTCGCCGATGAGGGTCTGGTCGATGGGCCCGGTTCCCGAGCCGCTGATGCTGCCCGAGAAGAGCACCTGCTGCGCCGACCAGCCGTTCGGGTTGGTCGGATCGCTCGACGTGCGGTAGGAGAAGGCGGTCCCGCCCCACTGGTAGGCGAGCACCCAGACGTTCTTCGGGGCGAAGTAGAACAGCGTGGGCGCGACCGTGGAGTTGGTCATCGCGTTCTGGCTGGCCGAGGCCATCTCCGACCAGTTGGTGAACAGGCCGAAGTTCATCGAGCCCCACCGGGTGCCGGTGTCGTGCGTGGTCGCGTAGACCAGGTGCCTGCCGTTGTACGGGGCGACGGTGAAGTCCTTGAGCGAGACCCATCCCGACCTCGGCTGGGCCAGCGGGCCCGTCGAGGTCCAGCGGTAGCTCGACGGGAGCTCGCAGGGCCCGGGGTTGCCTCCGCCGCCGACCTGGACGAGCTGCCACTGCTGGTTGGCGCCGCCCCAGTCGTCGTACTGCACGATGTTGGCGTTGTCGGCGGTCGAGGCGCCCTGGACCTCCAGCGCCTTGTTGCTGTGGCGCGAGATGAGCCTGACGTGGCCGCCGGCGCTGTCGGCCAGGCGCCACTGCTGGTTGGTGCCGTTCAGGTCGCTCCACTGCACGATCGAGCCGCCGTTGGCGGTCGAGAAGTTGTAGACGTCGAGGACCTTGCCCGAGTGGCGTGACTTGAGGCGGTAGTAGCCGCCGCCGGAGTCGACGAACTGCCACTGCTGCTGGTTCTGGTCGTTCCTGGTCCACTGGGTGATGCGGGCGCCGTCGTTGGTCGCCAGGTTGTAGACGTCCAGGGCCTTGCCGCTGTTGCGGTTGACCAGGACGTACCACGCGTTGGTGTCGACGGTGGCCGCGTTCGCCGGCTGGACGGCCACGAACAGGCTCACCAGTAACGCGGCCAGGGTCGCGAGGACGGCCAGGGGTTTGATTCGCACGTGCTGCTCCGATTCCATCAGGGGGTGGTCAGGTCGAAGCGGCGTACGGTCACCGCTCCTCCCAGGGCTTGGGTGGCGTAGTTGAAGATCCCGAAGCGGTATCCCATGAAGAACTGCCAGGCGTTGTTCAAGGTGAAGGCGGGGCCGAGGCCGACGAAGGTCGTCCCGTCGGTGCTGTAGGAGAAGCGGGCCTGCCTGCCGGTACCCGGCCGGATGTCGGCACTGACCCTGAGCCAGATCCGGCCGCCGGAGACGGCGGCGCCCGCCTGCTCCGAGCCGGTGCCGGTGGTCTCCCACGAGCTGTTCATGGTCAGCCCGCCGGTCATCACAACCCGGTTGACGCCGTTGTCACGCCTGACGCCGATCCAGGCCGACTGGTCACGCAGCATGGCGAGGCCGGCGCGGTCGCCGTTGGCCATCTGGGAGTAGTCGAGCTCGATCGTCGCGGTCGACGAGGGGCCCTGGATGCGGTGGGTCAGGGTGTTGCGGGCGTTGTAGAGGTCGTTGGTGACCGTGGCCGTCTGCAGGCGCAGGCCGTTGCCGGTGGAGTAGCGGCTGGTGTCGGGGTTGTGGTTCCACTCCCACCGGTGGCCGAGGCCGCTCGAGGTGAAGGCGTCGGGGCCGATCATCGGGGCCACCGTGCGGCTGGTCTGGATGGCGGGCCGCGGGTAGTTCACGCCCCAGCCGCCGTTGACCGTCTGTACGGCCGGCCAGCCGTCGGTCCACGTGATGGGGGCGAGCGCCGGGACGCGGCCGCCGGGGTAGGCGTCGACGAACGACATGTAGTACCAGTCGCCCGCCTGGGTCTGCACGAGCCCGCCCTGGTGGGGGACTCCGCCGCCGGAGATCGGTCCTGGCATGTTCAGCAGGACCTGGCGCATCTCGTACGGGCCCCACGGGGAGGTCGAGCGGAGCACGTACTGGCCGTTGGCCGGGCGGGTGAGCCAGATGTAGTAGTAGCCGCCGCGCTTGTAGAAGCGTGCTCCCTCCAGCGTGCCGACGCTCGACGGCGTCTGGAAGACCTGCTGGGCGCGCACCTGGCTGAGGCCGTCGGGGGAGAGCTGGGCGACGCTGATCGTGCCGTTGCCGTACGCGACGTACATCGTGTCGTCGGTGTCGACGAGCAGGCCGGCGTCGTAGTAGCAGTTGTTGATCTGTGACCGCTTGGTCCAGGTGCCGTCCACGGCGGAGGCGGTGTACACGTAGGTACGGTTGAACTCCACGCAGCCGATCCAGTAGTACGTGCCGTTGCTGGGACGGTGGTTCAGGGTCGAGGCCCAGATGCCCTTCACGTACGCGCGGCCGCCGTTCAGGTCGTAGGCGCCGGAACCGAAGTCGAGCCTCGGCACCGAGTGGCCGGCGTACTCCCAGTCGACCAGGTTGTAGGAGCGCAGGATCGGAGCGCCCGGCGAGTAGTGCATGGTCGAGGCGGAGTAGTAGTAGGCGTCGCCGACCCGGATGATGTCGCCGTCGGCGAAGTCCTGCCAGACGACCGGGTTGGTGTAGCTGCCGCCGGGCCCGGGGTTGCCGCCGTCGACCTGGACGAGCTGCCACTGCTGGTTGTTGCCGCCCCAGTCGTCGTACTGCACGATGTTGGCGTTGTCGGCGGTGGAGGCGCCCTGGACCTCCAGTGCCTTGTTGCTGTGGCGGGAGATGAGCCTGACGTGGCCGCCGGCGCTGTCGGCCAGGCGCCACTGCTGGTTGGTGCCGTTCAGGTCGCTCCACTGCACGATCGAGCCGCCGTTGGCGGTCGAGAAGTTGTAGACGTCGAGGACCTTGCCCGAGTGGCGTGACTTGAGGCGGTAGTAGCCGCCGCCGGAGTCGACGAACTGCCACTGCTGCTGGTTCTGGTCGTTCCTGGTCCACTGGGTGATCCGGCCGCCGTCGGCGGTGGAGAGGTTGTAGACGTCCAGGGCCTTGCCGCTGTTGCGGTTGATCAGGACGTACCAGGCGTTGGTGTCGACGGTCGCCGCCTCGGCGCGCGGTGCGATGAGGAAAACGGCGATGAGCAGCGATGACGCCAGTACGGCAAGCGTTCGCCGGAGGCGGCCAGGCAATGTTAGCGTTAACAATCTGACGTCCAATCCTTCGGCCGATACGTTGTCGCGGAGTACATCTGACGCTTGTGCCGTCGTCAACGAGACGTCGTCTCGCCGACCCGGGCCTCGCTCGCCTCACGCTCCCCGGCCAGGCTGTTCGCGCCGGGGAAGATCGTGCCACGCTGCCCGTGACTGTGAAAATTTCACAGAAGTTACCTGTTGGCAACCGTAGATTTCGGGCCGAATCTTGCTAACTTCCCGAACGATCACAGAAGGGTAGACTCCCGCTGTGACCTCCGAAGCGCTGACCCTCGCCCAGCTGGCCGCGCTGGCGGGGGTCTCCGTGGCGACCGTCTCGAAGGTGGTCAACGGCAGGTCGGAGGTGGGATCCGAGACGAGGGCCCTGGTCGAGGGCCTCATCCAGGAACACGGATTCCGACGGCAACGGCGTCGCATCAGGCCGGCGGGCCTCATCGAGGTCGTCTTCCACGAGCTGGCCGGCGACTATCCGATAGAGGTCGTCAAAGGCGTCCAGTCGGTCGCCGGACGCCATGGGCTGAGCGTGGTGATCTCCGAGCTTGGCGGCCGGCACGTCCCGGGGCACCAGTGGATCGAGGGCGTGCTGAGCCGCCGCCCCGCGGGAGTCATCACCGTGTTCTCCGGCCCGACCGAGGAGCAGCGGATCCGGCTGGACACCCGTGAGATCCCCCTGGTCGTGCTCGACCCCGCCGGCGATCCGGGGCGAGGGGTGCCGTCGGTCGGGGCCACGAACTGGAGCGGAGGGCTGGACGCCACGCGTCACCTGCTCGAACTGGGCCATCGCCGGATCGCCACGATCACCGGAGCCGAGTGGGCGCTCTCCAGCAGGGCACGCCTCGACGGGTACCGGGCCGCGCTCGACGCGGCAGGGGTGCCGGTCGACCCGGACCTGATCCGCCAGGGGACGTTTCAGATCACCGACGGGATCTTTCACACCCGCCGGCTGATGGAGCTGCGCGATCCGCCGAGCGCGATCTTCGCGGCCAACGACGGGCAGGCCATCGGCGTCTACCACGCCGCCCACGAGCTGGGGCTGCGCATCCCCACGGATCTCAGCGTGGTCGGCTTCGACGACATGCCCGCATGGCGGTGGGCCATCCCGCCGCTCACCACCGTGCGCCAGCCCCTGGTGGAGATGGGCGCGACGGCGGCCACCATGCTCGTCGCCCTCGCCGAGGACGAACCGCTCATGCAGAGGCGGGTCGAGCTCGGCACCGAGCTGGTGATCCGGGGCAGCACGGCGCCGTTCCGTGCACGGAACAACAGGCAGGCGGAGTCCGAGTGAGCTCTCCCGGTCACCGCCGGGTGCGGACCTTTCTCCCCGGTGACGAGCAGGCCCTGGTCGAGGCATGGAACCTGAGCATGCCCGCCGACCCCGTCACCTCTCGGTGGTGGCGCGACAAGGTGCTGCTCGACCCCAACTTCGACCCCGGCGGGCTGATCGTGGCCGACGACGCGGGCCGGGTGGCGGGCTGCGCCTACGCGATCAGGCGGCTGACGCCCCTCGCGCCGGGACTGGACCTGGAGCCGGAGACCGGGTGGATCCCGTTCCTCTTCGTGACGCCCGAGCACCGGGGGAGCGGGCTGGGCGCACGGCTGCTCGAGGCGGCGCTGGAGTTCCTCCGCGATCGGCGGCGGGTCGACTTCGCCTGTTACACGCCCCATTACCTGCTGCCGGGCGTCGACCCCGAGCTCTATCCGGCGGCGGGCGCGCTGCTGCGGGGGCGGGGATTCGAGAAGGTGACGACGGCGGTGGCGATGGACCGCGGCCTGGCCGCCTACGCGCCGCCCCCTACGGGCCTGCCGTCCGGGTACGAGGTGCGCGAGCCGGTGGACGGGGAGCTGCCGGAGCTGGTGCGGTTCGCGGCGGGGTTCAATCCCGACTGGGGCGAGGCGATCAGAAAATTCCGGGATAACGCGCGTCTGCTCATCGCGAGGAACGACCGCATCGTCGGTTTCACCGCCTACGGCGCCTACGAGGGGCCGGCCGAGCGGTTCGGCCCCTTCGGCGTGGACCCGGAGGAACGCGGCGCCGGGCTCGGCAAGATCCTCCTGCACCGGACCCTGGCCAGGATGCGCGCGGAAGGCCTGCACACCGCCTGGTTCCTGTGGACCGGGCAGGACACGCCCGCCTACCACCTCTACCTCAAGGCGGGCTTTCACGTCACCCGCACGTTCGACGTCATGCGTCTGCGCCACCACTCCAGACCCTGACTCGCCTCCGCGCGACAAGCCGGTTCACTCCCCGTAGAGGCGGGCCAGCACCGCGGCGTGCCGCCGCATCAGGTCGCGCAACCCGGCGGGCTCCAGGACCTCGACGTCCATGCCCAGCCGAAGGAACTCGCTGCAGGCGTGCTCGGCGCCCTCGATCGGCAGCGTCGCGGTCACCCAGCCGTCGGCGTCGGGCGCCGAGGCGCTCTCCCGCGCCGCCGCGACCACACCCGGCGTCATCATGTCGCCCAGCCGCTCCAGCCCGCGCGGCGACAGCCGTACCGTGGCCTGCCCCTGGCGCAGGCGCTCCTCGAACTCCCTGAGGTAGCCGAGCCAGTAATCGGCCAGCACGAAGCCGGCGGGCCGCTCGAAACCCTCGTCGAGCGGGTGCAGCTCCTGGATCTGCCAGACCCGGTAGGTGCGCACCTGCTCGCCGCTGCGGGCGACGACGTACCAGCGGCCCGCCTTGACGACCAGCCCGTACGGCTCCAGCCGCCGGTTGACCAGGTGGGGCGGCGCCCAGCGGCGATAGCGCACCTCGATCGCCCGCTGGTTCCACACCGCCTCGGCCACGGCAGGCAGGAACGGCAGCTCGTCACGCTCGCGATACCAGCCGGGCGCGTCGAGGTGGAAACGTTCCTGGATGCGCTCGGCGCGGTCGCGCAGCTCCAGGGGCAGCGCCGCCTTGAGCTTGAGCTGGGCGGCGGCGACCACGCTGCCCAGGCCCAGCTCGGCGGCGGGTCCCGGCAGCCCGGCGAGGAACATCGACTCCGCCTCGTCGGCCGTCAGCCCGGTCAGCCTGGTGCGGTAGCCCTCCAGGAGCTGGTAGCCGCCCGACGGCCCGGCGTCGCCGTACAGCGGGACCCCGGCGGCGTGCAGCGACTCCACGTCGCGGTAGATGGTGCGGACCGAGACCTCCAGCCGGTCGGCCAGCTCCCTGGCGGTCATGCGGCCGCGGGTCTGCAGCAGGAGCAGGATCGACAGCAGTCGGGAAGCGCGCATATCACTGACAATAGATGGCAGTGACCCGGGCCTACGGTCCTGCCATGAGTGATTTCGACTTCCTCGCCGGCACGTGGGACGTGCACAACCGCTATCTGCTCAAGCGCCTGGCCGGCTGCGACGACTGGGAGGAGTTCCCCGGGCGCACGGTGGCCAGCAGGCACTTCGACGGCAACGCCAGCTTCGACGAGGTGCACTTCCCGACCCGCGGCTACAACGGACTGACCGTGCGCTTCCGCGACCCGGAGACCGGGCTGTGGTCGATCTACTGGGCCTCGAGCCGCAACGGCTCGCTCGACCCGGTCCCGGTCGTCGGACGCTGGGAGGGCGACGTCGGCACGTTCTACTCCGACGAGGTCTGGGAGGGCACGCCGATCCGCTGCCGTTTCGTCTGGACGCGGATCGACGACACGCACGCCCGCTGGGAGCAGGCCTTCTCGACCGACGGCGAGCAGACCTGGGAGACCAACTGGGTGATGGAGTTCACCCGGGTCTAGCCTCCGGTGGACCAGAGCACGATGGCGATGGCCGCGGCGGCCACGACGGCCAGCAGCACGCTGGCCACGACCACCCACCACCAGGCCGAGCGCGGCGGCTTGGCCTCGACGTGGGCCACGTCGGGGAACAGGTCGGGGGTGTACGGCAGGCGCACCGTCTGAGGCGGCTCGGGAGGCTGCGCGGGCTGCCCGGGGGTCGGCCTGCGGTACCTGATCGTCTGATCGTGCTCTTCGCTCATGACTTTTACCAATATATAGCGCTAACCGGCTCAGTGGCCGGGGTAGCCGGGCGGTGGAGGCTGCTGCTGGTAATAGGGCTGCTGGGGCGGATAGGACGGCTGGTTCGGGTACGGCTGGTTCGGCTGGGGCTGGCCCGGGTGGGGCTGCTGGGGTGCCGCGGGTCGCCGCATGACGACGGCGGCCACCAGCAGCCCGATCCCGGTCATCCAGAGCAGCATGTGAACCACGGAGATGATCATCACTGCCGTCATCACGCTGCCGATGTCGCGCGCGAGCTCGGGCAGGATGATCGCCTGCACGACGCTGACGATCACGTCGAGCAGGAACACCAGGCAGCCGAACATGCCCACGAGAGCGGCCCGGCCATGGTTGCGGCGGGCCATGGCCGTCAGGACCACTCCCACGATGAGGATGATGACCTGAAGCACCCACAGGATCGCGTTGACACCCATTGTCGCGAAACTCATGGGCCGAAACCTTACGGCATTTATGCGAGGCCGCGGAGATATGCGAGTGATGGCATGAAGAAATACTCTCCGCCCATCATTGTCACTGTCTGCGTAACTTGACGCATGGCAGGAGTACGGTCGGGCCTGTTCCACGTCTTCGGGAAGACGACCTTGATCTCACGCTCTCCCTGGCCGATCACCGGATCGTGACCGGTGCCCTCCACCTGGAAGTTCGGCTCGTTGGCCCAGCTGCGCTGCATGAACTCGAACTGGCCGAACCGGCCGTCGGCGGTGTCGGCGACGCGGGCGTTGAAGGCCATGAACAGCAGGCCCACCCCGGCACTGGGACGGGTGTGCGGCTCGGCGTCGTCCCACGGCACGTCGGTCCGCTCGCCGTACGTCTGGCCGCGCCTGGCCATGACGACCTCGCGGCCGAACGAGCGGGGATTGGTCTTGCGGATGTGCCCGCTGAACGGGCACCGGTCCCCGTTGTCGTCGCCGTCGTAGGTGAAGTCGTTGGCGACCGGGCCGCCTCCCGCCTTCTCCTTGCCGGTGATCGGGGTGCCGTCGCGGAAGCGCCCGACCAGCAGCGCGCCCGCCCTGGCCCGCTCCTCGCCCCGCAGCCCCAGGTCGTCGGCGAGGTCCTCCTCGATCTGGCGGAAGGCGCGGACGTTCTGCTCCAGCTTGCGGAAGACGAAGTAGCTGCCGAAGTGGCGGCTCGGGTTGGGCGCGAGCGGGTCGGCCACCAGCACGTTGCCGAGCGGGAAGAAGGGGTCCCAGTTCGTGCGCGGCTCGCGCTCCACCTCGTCGGCCAGGAACAACGGCTGGCTGCGGCCGTCGACGTAACCGAAGTGCTCGATGCCGTCACCCGCGGGGTTGCGCATGCCGGTGCCGCTCTCCTCGCCCAGCACGCGGGCGGACTCGGGCAGGTCGCGCACGAACCGCTGGCGCAGCCGCTCCACGGGCTCGGGGTCGGCGTCGCCGATCAGGATGATCGCGTGGATCTCCCGCTGGTAGGCGCGCTCCCACTGCTCCACCGGCGGGTCGCTCACCTCGGCGATGCGGCGCTTCATGCCGTCCTTGAAGGCGGCGTCGCCGAATTTACGGATGTCGGCGACCGAGTGGCCCAGGTCGCGGTAGCCCGCGCGGCTGAGGCCGATGCCCACGTACGGCGTGCCGTTGCGCCCGGTCCTGCCGAACTCCCTGACCTCCTCCAGGTGCTTGCGGGCCGACTTCACATGGGTGAGGGCGATCTCGCGAAGATAGCGCCTGCCCTCGGCGGCGTCGTTGAAGCGCAGGATCAGGACCGCCAGGTGCTCGCGGACATGGGCGCGCAGGATGTTGGGCTGCAGGTTGTCGAGCATCGCCCTGGTGTCGGCGTCCAGGCTCGCCGAGTCCCAGGCCAGCGGCCTGGGGTTGGACAGGTTGACAGGCATACGCCTCGTCCTTTCCCCGTAAATTTCGCGATTTTTCGGGCCCCCACCCGTTTTGTCTTTCGCGGCTGTGATGCTACGCCGATATATGTGACAAAAGCGCGTGTTTCAGGATGAGACTTCGGCGCGCGGCCAAAAGTTGTCAGTGCTCGCGGGTAGCTTCTTCATCGTCATGAATGCCGCACTCATCGGCAGGGACCACCCGTCGGCCCTGCTTCACACCGAGATCTCCCGGTCGATGTCCAGCCACGGCGGGCTCGTGCTGGTCGCCGGCGAGGCGGGCATCGGCAAGACCACCCTGGTCACCCACGCGGCGGGCCTGGCCAGAGCCCGGGGCGCCCTGGTGCTCAGCGGCTCGTGCTGGCACTCCGACTCCGCGCCCGGTTACTGGCCGTGGGTGCAGGTCATGCGCGCCCTGCGGCGCAGCCCCGAGTGGTCGCAGGCCGAACAGGCGACGGGCAGCAGGCTGGCGGGCCTGCTGGGCGACCCGTCCTCCGACGATTTCCAGCTCTACGACTCGGTGACCACCGCGCTGGTCTCGGCCTCGCAGACCCGTCCCGTCATCGTCGTCCTCGACGACCTGCACTGGGCCGACCCCGCCTCCGTCAGGCTGCTCGAGTTCGCCGCCCAGCACACCTGGTTCGAGCGGCTGCTGCTCGTCGGCACCTACCGCGACGCCGAGGTCGAGCCCGGCGCGCCCCCGCTCCAGCCCCTGCTCGCCAAGGCCTCGGTCATCCCGCTCACGGGGCTCGGCGCCGCATCCGTGGGCGAGCTGATGGCCCGCGTCGCCGGCCGCCGGCCTCCCGAGCCCCTCGTCGCCGAGGTTCACACCCGCACCGGCGGCAATCCCTTCTTCGTCGAGCAGATCGCCAGGCTCTGGCAGGGCGGCGGTTCCGTCTCGGCCAGCGCCCCCGGCATCCGCGACGCCGTACTCCGCCGCATCGACCTGCTGCCCGCCCCGGTCTCCGCCCTGCTGAGCCGCGCCTGCGTGCTCGGGCGGCAGTTCCACCGACAGGTTCTCGCCGCGCTCGCCGAGGAGCCGGTGGCCCACGTCGACCGGCTGCTCGACCAGGCCGTGTCGGCGCGGCTCGTGGTGGCGCTGGGCGACGGGCTGTTCTCCTTCGTCCACGACCTGGTGCGCGAGACGCTCTACGCCGGCCTGGCGGCGAGCGCCCGCGAACTCCACGCGGCGGTCGTCGCGGCCGTCGAGCGGCAGCCCGAGCTCGCCGGCCACCTGCAGATCTCCGACCTGGCCGGCCACGCCCACCTCGCCGGCGACCGCGTCGACCCGGAGCGCGCCGTCGAGCTCCTGCTCGAAGCCGCCGGCCACGCCGACCTGCGGCTCGCCGTCGACGAGTCCATCAGCCACCACCGGCGGGCGCTCGAAGCGGCCACCTCGCTCCCTCCGGCCCGCCAGGCCCAGATCGCCCTCGACCTGGCCGGCCAGCTGTGGCACACCCGCGACCACGACGGCGCGACGGTGCTCTACACCCGCGCCCTGGCGATCGCCCGCGACATCGACGACCCCGTCCCGCTGGCCAAGGTGGCGCTGGCCGGGCGCCGCGGCCTCTACAGCGGCGAGAGCGGGCAGGAGCTGATGCGCGAGGCCTACGTCAGGCTGGTGGGCCGCGCACCCGCCTCGACCGACGGACCGGCCTCGACCGAGGGGCTGGCCCAGGACCTGGCCATCCAGCTGGCGCTCAGGGCCCGCGAGAGCGACGACGACGAGGCGCTCGTCGCCGGATTGTGGAGCCTGCACGACAGCATCTGGGCGCCGGGCACCGCGAAGGAACGCATCGACCTGACCGACGAGCTGCTGCGGCTGTTCCGCCGCACCGGCAACGCCGAGGGCGAACACTTCGCCGCGGCCCTGCGCTGGGTGGCCCACCTGGAGCTGGGCGAATCCGTCTTCCTCGAGCGCTTCGGCGACTACGTCACCGCCGGCTCCCGCAGCGGCCATCCCCTCGTGACCTTCAGCACCCAGCTCGACCAGGCCATCATCGACTGCCTCATGGGCCGCTTCGAGGCGTGCGTGGCGCTCGTGCGCGAGCTGCACGAGTCGCAGGAGGCGGTGCGCAACGACCACTGCGGGCACATGATCGGGCATCTCGAGTGGGCGGCGCTCCTGCTCCAGGGCCGTCCTGGCGAGGTCGGCGACCTGCATCGGCGCATGCGCGACTCCACGCATCCCTGCCCGGTGCTGGTCGAGGCGCTCACGGCGCTGCGCCTGGGCGACGTCGACGCCGCGCTGCGGCTGCTCGCCGAGGCCACCACGCGCGGCGAGCGGCGGGTGCGGTCGGCGGAGCCGTTGTGGATCAGGTTCCAGGCCGAGCTCGCCGCGATCACGGGCGATCCCGAGCTGTGCGCCAAGGCCCGCTCGTGGATCGCGCCGCACCGGGGGCGGTGGGCGGTCTCGCTGTTCGGGTGGGACGTCAGCGGCCCCTTCGACTACTGGGCGGCGCTCGTCGACGCGGCCGAGTCGCGGTGGGAGGAGGCGGTCGCGGGATTCACCGCGGCCCGTGAGAGCGCCGTGCGGCTCGGCGCGCGGCCCTGGGCGGTGCTGGCGGGGGCGGGGCTGGGAGAGGCGCTGCTCGCCTCGGGCGCGGCGGGGGCGGCCGAGGTGCTGGGCTCGGTGGAGCGCGAGGCGGCAGCACTGGGGATGGAGCAGGTGGCACTGCGCGCGCGGGCGGCGCTGGAGCGGGAGGAACCCGTGGTGGCCCGCAGGGCCTCCATCGTGTCCGCCGATGGCGTCCCGGTGGAGTTCACCCGCCAGGGCACGGTCTGGCGGCTGGCGTACGGCGGGCGGGTGGCGCACCTGCCCGACGCCAAGGGCCTGCGCGACCTCCACCTGCTGCTCGCCGCCCCCGGCCGCGACCTGCCTGCCGTCGCCCTCCTGGCCCCCGAGGGCGGCGACCTGGTCGTGGCGGCCAGGAGCCTCGGCGGCGACGACCTGCTCGACGACGAGGCCAGAACCCGCTACCGCCGTCACCTGGAGCGCCTCGACGACGAGATCGACCGGGCCGCCGGCCTCGGCGACGACGACCGCGCCGCCACCCTCGACCGCGAACGGCAGGCCCTGCTCGAACAGCTGCGCTCGGCGGCGGGCCTCGACGGCAGGAGCAGGCGCCTGGGCGACGAGGCGGAGCGGGCCAGGAAGACCGTCACCGCGCGGATCCGCGACGTGCTCAGGAAGCTCGACGCCGCCCATCCCGAGCTGGCCGCGCACCTGCGCGAGACCGTCTCGACCGGCTCCACCTGCCGCTACCAGCCGGCGGAGCCGGTGAGCTGGACCTTGTGAGCCTTACTTACGGTTGTAGAGCCGCATCGTCAAAGTGCCGAAGACCACCATGAGCGCCACCCCCGCCACCAGCACCCACATCAGCTCCGACGCGGCCGGCGTGCCCGCCATGAGGGCGCGCACCGCCGAGACGACGTGGCTGATCGGGTTGATCTCGACGAAGGCCCGAAGCAGGCTCGGCATGGTCGCGGGGTCGACGTAGACGTTGCTGAGGAAGGTCAGCGGGAAGATCACCATCATGCTCACCCCCATGACCGACTTCTCGCTGCGGAGCATGAGCCCGAACATGGTCCAGACCCACGAGAAGGCGAAGGAGAAGGCGACCAGCACGGCGATGGCGGCGACAACGCCGACGAATCCGCCGGCGGGGCGGAAGCCGAGCACCAGCCCGACGAGCAGGATGACGATCGAGGCGAGGGTGTAGCGTACGGCGTCGCCGAGCAGGTAGCCCACCATCGGGGCGGGACGCCAGATGGGCAGGGTGCGGAACCTGTCGAAGATGCCGCGCTCGATGTCCTTGTTCACCTCGATGCCGGTGTACATCGTGATCATGACGACGCTGCTGACCATGATGCCCGGCAGGAAGAACTGCAGATAGTCGCCGGGGGAGCCGGCCAGGGCGCCGCCGAACAGGAACGTGAACATCAGCGTCATCATGATCGGGAAGGCGGTGACGTCGAAGAGCTGCTCGGGTACATGCTTGATCTTGAGCATGGCGCGCCAGCCGAAGGCCATCGACGCCGACAGGGCTCCGGGCCGCGGCGGGCGGGACTCGCGTGACAGGACGGCGCCCAGGGTCTCGGCGACGGGGCTGTAGGTCTCAGGGGCGGGCGTGGTGGTGGTCATGGTGTGCTCCAAGAGGTCCGGATCAGGTGAGGGCGAGGAAGACTTCGTCGAGACTGGGCTGGCCGAGGGAGAACTCGTCGACGACGATCCCCGCGGCCGCCAGCTCGGACAGGGCGCGGGCGGCCTGCTCGGCGGCGACGGCGTCCTGGCCGGCGGTGAGGCGGGCGGTGAGCGCCACGGGGTCGGCCTCCAGCACGACCGTGGTCGCCAGAGCGGAGGCGATCACCTGCTCGGCCTGCTCGCGCTGGTGGGCCTCGCGCAGCCGTACATGGACGGAACCCGAGCCGATGGAGCTCTTGAGCTGGCCGGGCGTGCCCTCGGCGATGACCTTGCCGTGGTCGATGACGGCGATGCGGCTCGCGAGGTGGTCGGCCTCGTCCAGATACTGCGTGGTCAGCAGGACGGTGGTGCCGTGGGCGACCACGATGCGCACGATGTCCCAGACCTGGGAGCGGGCACGCGGGTCGAGGCCGGTGGTGGGCTCGTCGAGGAAGAGCAGGTCGGGGGTGTTGAGGATCGAGGCCGCGATGTCGACGCGGCGGCGCATGCCGCCCGAGTAGTGCTTGACCTGCCGTCCCGCCGCCTCGGTCAGGCCGAAGGCGTCGAGCAGCTGCTCGGCGCGCGCACGGGCGGCCGCCTTGCCGTGGCCGAGCAGGCGGCCGAGCAGGATGAGGTTCTCCACGCCCGTCATGTCCTCGTCGACCGAGGCGTACTGCCCGGTCAGGCTCACCCTGCCGCGCACCGCGTCGGCCTCGCGGACCACGTCGTGGCCGAACACGCGGGCCTGGCCGCCGTCGGGGCGCAGCAGGGTGGCGAGCATGCGGACGGCCGTGGTCTTGCCCGCGCCGTTCGGGCCCAGCACGCCGTAGACGGTGCCGGCCGGGACGGCCAGGTCCAGGTCGTCCACGGCACGGTTGCCGCCGAAGGTCTTCACCAGGCCGGATGTCTCAATGGCCAAGGTCGTCATGGTGTTCCTCTCAGTTCTCGGGCGTCGCGCAGCGCGAGGCCCCACCAGGTGAGGTGGTCGAGCAGGGTGTCGAGGGCGATCAGGTCGGCGTCGCCGGGGCCGCCTCTCAGCAGGTCGATGCCGACGGCGTCGCGCATGGTCACCGTGTGCAGCCCGGCGAAGACGCCTCTGAGCTGCTCGACGGCGTACAGGCCGGTCGAGGCGCAGCCGTACGACACGAAACCGACCGGTTTGGCGTGCCACTCGTCGTAGGCGAAGTCGATCGCCTGCTTGAGCGCCGCGGGGAAGCTCCGGTTGTATTCGGGCGTGACCACGACGAACGCCTCCGCCTCGGCGAGGCGGCCGGTGAGGGCCGTCATCGCGCGCGTCGGCGAACGGGGGTGCCGTTCGGGGAAGTTGTAGGCGGCCAGGTCGACCAGGTCGACGTCGAGCGTGGAGCGCGCGGTGGCGTGCGCGGCGCACCAGGTGGCCACGCCTTCCCCGGCGCGGCCCTCCCGGGTGCTGCCGATGATCACGGCCGTTCGCAGGCTCTTCACATCTGGAAGGCGCGAGACGGGCGCTAGATCGGCTCTAGCGGGCTTCCAGCGTGTGGAGGTGGGCGAGCGCGGCGTCTCTAGCGGGCTTCCAGCGTGTGGAGGTGTTCGAGCGCGGCGTCGAGGGCGTCCTCCGCGAAGACGCGGATGCCGTGCGACTCCAGCAGCGCGGTCGTCACGCCGTGGCCGGGCACCTTGGTGCCGGTGAAGTCACCGGAGTGGACGGCGAGGGAACCGCACGACGGGCTGCCCTCTTTCAGGATCGCCATGCGGATGCCCTGCGACCTGGCGAGCTCCAGCGCCTGCCGCGCCCCTGACAGGAAGGCGGCGGTCACGTCGCCGCCCCCGGCGGTCATGACGCGCGCCTCACCGGCCAGGACGGCGGAGCCGTCGCCTCCGACGATCTCGGCGGCGGGGCGGGGGATCGCCAGCCCGCCCTCAACCTCGGGACAGAACGGCACCAGCCGTCCTTCCTCGCGCCAGGTCGCCAGCACGGAGGACGTGCTGGTCTTGGCGCCGCCGTCAAAGCGGACACGCCGCCCCATCAGGCACGCACTCACCAGGATCCGCTCCATGACTCCCAGGCTACGGGCAGGACTCGGAGCGCTGGGCGAGGGTGGCGGGCGGTAGCCTTCTGGCATGCTCCAACCCCTCGCGACCGGTGTGATCGTGGCCGCCCTGCTGCTGGCGCTGGCGAGCCTGATCGTCGCCATCCGCAACCGGGCGATGGGCATGGTCCTGCTGGTCGGCTTCGCCATCCTGGAAGTGGCCCTGCTGGTGCAGGCGGGCATCACGATCGCCGCCGCCGTCGGCGGCGAGGGCCCGGCGGAGAAGGCGACCCTCTACGGCTACCTGGCCGGCACTGCGGTCATCCCGCCCGCCGGCGTCTTCCTGGCGCTCGCCGAGCGCACCCGATGGGGTTCCGCCATCCTCGTCGTCGCGGGCTTCGCGGTCGCGGTGATGACCGGCAGGCTCCTGCAGATCTGGGCGGGTCACGCGTGATCGATCAGAGCGACGACACCAAGGGTGAGCGCGTCATCGGCACGGGCGCGGGCCGCGCGCTCGTCGCCGTCTACGGGCTGTTCGCGCTGGCCGCGGGCGCGCGGGCGACGGTGCAGATCCTCACCAGGTTCGACGAGGCGCCGCTGGCGTACTCCCTGTCGGCCTTCGCCGCCGCCGTCTACGTGCTGCTGACCGTCGCGCTGGCGATGGGCAGGCGGACGCTGGCGCTGTGGGCGCTGGGCATCGAGCTGGCCGGGGTGCTGGTGATCGGTACGGCCAGCGTCATCGATGCCGCGGCCTTCCCCGATGAAACCGTTTGGTCGGTTTATGGGAAGGGATACCTGTTCATCCCCTTGATCCTTCCGCTGGTGGGTCTGTACTGGTTGCTACGCCGGCGTTAAGTCCTCGCCCTCCAGGGCAGGAGGCGGCCATGAGCACCATCGAACACTCCGTAGATGTAAACGTCCCGGTGCGGACGGCCTACAACCAGTGGACGCAGTTCGAGAGCTTCCCCGAGTTCATGGAGGGCGTGGAGTCGGTCAAGCAGCTCACCGACACGCGCACCCAATGGGTTGCGGAGATCGCGGGCGTCCGCCGCGAGTTCGAGGCCGAGATCACCGAGCAGCACCCCGATGAGCGCGTCGCGTGGCGCACGACGGACCGGCCCCACCAGGCGGGCGTCGTCACCTTCCACCGGCTCGACGACAACTCCACGCGCGTCACGCTCCAGATGGAGTACGACCCCGAGGGGTTCGTCGAGACCGCCGGCGACTGGCTGCAGCTCGTGCGGATGCGCGTCCGCAACGACATGGAGCGCTTCCAGCGCTTCATCGAGTCCCGTGGCAGCGAGACGGGAGCCTGGCGCGGTGACGTGCCGGGCAAGCACCACCAGCCGGGGTCCACGTACGGCACGGGCGACGAGCCGATGCCTCCTGGCACCATCGGTGGCGACAACCTGCCGCCTTCGCCCGATCTGCCTCCTCCGGGCCCGGGCCCGGTCGGGCGGGACGACTTCCCCCCGCCCACCCGTCCGATCTGACGGGACGCCGAAGCCCCCTTCCGCCATCCGGGAGGGGGCTTCGTTACGTTAGCCAGGAATAAACCCCTATTTCGGTCCTGTTACTCTATTCATCGAATCATGGGATGAATGGAGGTCTTTTCGGCATGAGCGTCGCCACCGAAACCAGGGTGAGAAGCGGTTCCGGATCGCTGGCCTGGCTGCTCGTGCTGGGGATCATCCTGGCAGCCCTGAACCTGCGCACCGCCGTCACCAGCGTCGGCCCCCTGCTGGACCAGCTGGCCGCCGGCCTCGGCATGTCGAGTGTCGGCACCGGGCTGCTGACCACCCTGCCCGTCCTGGCCTTCGCCTTCGTGGGTGCGGCCACGCCGTCGCTCGCGCGCCGATTCGGCGAGCACCGCCTGCTGCTGTCCGCCCTCGTGCTGCTGGGCGCGGGCCTGCTGGTGCGCGCGATGGTGGGCAACGCCCCGGTCTTCCTGCTCAGCAGCGCCGTGGCGCTCTCCGGCGGCGCGATCGGCAACGTGCTCATCCCCACGCTGATCAAGCGCCACTTCCCCGGCCGTGCCGGTGTCATGACCACCGTCTACACCACCGCGCTGGCCGTCGGCACCATGCTCGCCGCCGCCGCGACCGTGCCCATCGAGCGGGCCGCGGGAGGCGACTGGCACATCGCCCTGGGCGTGTGGGCCGTGCTGGCCGTGATCGCCGCCATCCCGTGGCTCGCCCTGGTCCGCCGCCCCCGCGCCGAGGTCGCCGCGCCCAGCGCCGTCAGCGGCGGGCTGCGCTCCCTGCTCGGCAGCAAGCTCGCCTGGTCGGTCGCGGTCTACTTCGGCACCCAGTCGATGATCGCCTACATCATGTTCGGCTGGCTGCCCACCATCCTCACCGACGCCGGATACACCACCTCGCAGGCCGGCCTGGTGCTGGGCGTCTTCACCGCCCTCAGCATCCCGATCTCGCTGGTGATCCCCGCGCTGGCCACCCGCTTCACCGACCAGCGGCCCGTCATCGTCGGCCTGGTCGCCTTCTACGTGATCGGCTTCGCCGGGCTCTGGATCGCGCCGTCGTGGATCTGGACGATCTTCATCGGCGTCGGCATGGGATCCTTCCCGCTGGCGCTGACCATGCTCGCCCTGCGGACCCGCACCGCCGAGCACACCGCCGCCCTGTCGGCCTTCGGCCAGAGCGCCGGCTACCTCATCGCCGGCTTCGGTCCGCTCGTCGTCGGCCTCATCTACAAGGCCACCGGCGGCTGGACGGTGCCCTACCTGATGATCTTCGCTGTCCTCGCGATCCAGCTGGTGACCGGCCTCTACGCGGGTCGTAACCGGTTCCTCGAGGACGAGCCTGCGAAGATTTCCGTATGAAGTCCACATCTGTCACCTTCCCCGACGGGGCGTTGACCGGCCGCTCACAAGTCGTCGGAACCGTCCCCGTCGGGCAGGCCTTCGGGGTCGTGGTCGCCGAGACGCCCTTCCACCCGCTCGACCACACCTGGGCCGACCAGCCCGCCGACCGCGGCACCCTCGACGGCCGCGCGCTCTCCGACTGCGTCACGGGGGCGCAGTCGGACGGCGAGATCCTCCTCGGATCCGACATCCCGGTACGGCGAGGCAGCGACGGATGGGAGTGGCTCGTCGTCCACGTCATCGACGCGCCCATCGAGGAAGGCCGCGAAGTCGAGCTCGAGGTCGACGGCGCCTACCGCGCCGCCCTGTCCGCCGGGCACACCGGCTGCCACCTCGCCGCCCTCGCGCTCAACATGGCGCTGGCCCCGCAATGGCGCAAGGAGACCGCCCACGACGCGCTCGGCCACCCCGACTTCGACCAGCAGGCGATCACCTCGTCGTCGATCGTCGAACACGGCGCCGTCGACGTCTACCGGCTGGGCAAGTCACTGCGCAAGAAAGGCTTCACCGCCGAAGGGCTTGACGTGGCCGCCGCCGAACAAGAGGTCAACGCCATCCTCGCGCGCTGGGTCGCCGCCGACGCCCCGGTCTGGATCGACGTGCCGGGCCCCGAACTGACCGCCCGCCGTACCTGGCACTGCGCCCTGCCCGACGGCGAGGCCTGGATCCCGTGCGGCGGCACCCACGTCACCCGCACCTCCGCCCTCGGCCCGCTGGCCGTCACCCTCGAACTGGGCGACGACTACCTGAAGATGACCTCGGGCAGCCGCCTCAGCTGAGCGCCGCCAGCTTCTCGGGATTGGCGATCAGGTAGACCGTCTCCACCCGGCCGTCGACCACGACCAGCGAGATCACCGTGATCACCCGCCCGCCCGCGCGGCCCACGATCGCCGGCGCGCCGTTGACCTCCGCGACGCCGTACGACAGGTCGCGGTAGTCCTCCACGCCGATCGAGGCCATGAACTTGTCGATGCCTTCCGGCGTGGTGGTGCTCGTGAGGAAACGCCCCACACTCGCCGCGCCGACCAGCACCCGCAGCGGCGAACGCGCCTTGCCGCCACCGTCGCTGACCAGCGTGATGTCGGCCGACAGCAGGCTGAGCAGGCCGCTCAGATCGCCCTGCACCGAGGCGGTCAGGAAACTCTGCGTGATCTCGCGCCGCCGCTCCCGGTCGACGTCGAAACGCGCCCGGCCCTCCTGCACGTGCTCGCGCGCCCGCTTGCCCAGCTGCCTCGTCGCCGCCTCGCTGCGCCCGATCACCTCCGCGATCTCCGCGAACGGCAGCTCGAACGCCTCCCTGAGCACGAACACCGCGCGCTCCAGCGGCGACAACTTCTCCAGCACCACCAGCAGCGCCAGCTCGACCGAGTCCTTGAGCTCGGCATGCTCGGCCGCGTCGGGCTCGATACTGATCGGCTCGGGCAACCACGGGCCCACGTACGACTCGCGGCGCGTCTTGGCCCAGCGAAGCTTGTCGATGGCCAGGCGGGAGACGATGCGGATCAGGTACGCCTTCGGATCCTCGACCTCGTCGTGATCGACATCGGCCCAGCGCAGCCAGGCCTCCTGCGTGACGTCCTCGGCGTCGGCGACGCTCCCGAGGATGCGGTAGGCCACCGCCATGAGGATGCTGCGATGTGCTGAGAAGATCTCGGTCGTAGAGGGCGCCACATCCGCTAGACTATCGGCGAAGGCAAGGGGCTATAGCGCAGCTGGTAGCGCACCTCCATGGCATGGAGGGGGTCAGGAGTTCGAATCTCCTTAGCTCCACATCGTCTGACCACGCGAAACGCCCGGTCCGAGCTCGCTCGGGGCCGGGCGTTCGTCGTTTCGGCCGACGCTGGCGGTGGGGCGAAGCGCTCGCAGGCGTGCGGCGGCACCCTGCGGTGCCGCCGCTTTCAGGTCACAGCCACTCGTGCTCGGGGGCGCTCCAGTCGAAGTCGCGATTCATGATCTCCTCCTCTCCGGTCCGACACGAGTGGACAGTGCCAGGAGGCGCTTTGCGGAGGCTGTGGCGCCGCTATCGCTCAGGTGACCCGCGCGGCCACCAGGGTCTCGAAGGTGTAGGGCCGCAGACCGTCCGTACGGCCGGCGAAGTACCGCTGCTCGAGGTCCGCACGTGTGGGATGGTCCACGACCTTCAGCCCGCACCGGCTGATCAGCCTCTCGATCTCGATCACTGGCCAGCCGGGCTGAAGAGGCTCGCCGGCGGCAGCCGCGATCGGCGTGTAGATCCGGGCGAACTCCGCCCCCACCTCGTCCAGCACCCGGTCCTCTGCCCGGTAGGAGAAGACCACCTCCGAGCCGGGAGCAGCCGCCGCGATCGTGCGCAACGTCGACTCGATCGCCTGCGCCGTCAGATAGGGAGCGACGCCCGTCCAGCAGAACATCGCCGGCCGCGCCCAGTCGAACCCGGCCGCGTCCAGGACATCCCGAACCGGTTCCACCTCGAAATCGACCGGCACGAACACCTGCGAGCCGCCGAGCGGCAGGCCCAGCTCCCCGACCCGCTCCAGCTTCCAGGCCTGGGAAGCGGGATGATCGACCTCGAACACCGTCAGCGAGCCGAGCAGATCCGGCCGCCGCCACGCGAAGGAGTCGAGCCCGGCGCCAAGAATCACGTACTGCGTGAAGGCGCCGGCGGCCAGCCGGTCCTCGGCGTACCGGCCGCGGGTGCAGACAGCCGTGCGCGACTCACGACGGACCGGGCCGGGGAACAGCGGATCGAACCGGTCTCGCAGCTCCCGCCACACCGGGCCGACAAGCACCAGGGCCAGCGCATCGTCCAGGACCCACGGCGAGGCCGTCTCCAGGCGGAACAGACCACGGGACACGGCCGCGAACATCGCCGTCCTGCTCGGCGCGCTCTCCATGCCTTCCTCCTCGCCGACCGGAACTCCCATACGCTGCGTACTTCACAGAATGCGCCTGAAGCGCCCCGACGGCCACCGCCAGGAGTGATCATGCTGGAACGCCAGGCCGGCGAGTGGACCTGGCACGCTCGGTCGTGCTCGACCTGCGCCTCAGGCGTCACACACCGATCTCGTTAGATCCCCAGGCGAACGGGAAGGCCGGGCTTGCCGTACGCCCGGCCTCCCCGTTCGTGCCAAGCCTCAGCGGGCCCGGTACGACAGGATGAGCTTCACCCCCTCAAGCGTCGACCTGTCCCCTTCGTAGACCAGGTCCCACGTGCCCGCCGCCAGCCCCGGCGTGGGCAGGAGTTTGCCCTCGGCGAGGGCCAGGCGGGCCTCTCCGTGCAGGAGGAAGCGTCCGGAGCCTCCCGTGTAGAGCGCGTACACCCCGGTGACCGCCCGCCCGACGATGCCCGGGAACAGGTCGGCTGTGAGGGGCAGCGTCAGGATGCCGTCCTCGCTCTCGGCGAACGCCGTCCACTCCTCGGGGAACTCGGCCGCGACATCGCAGTAGCGGGCCGTGGCGTACGGCTTGAGCATGCCCTTGACCGCGCCGGCGAACAGGTCGCCGCCCTGCTCGGCGGTGTACTTGACGGTGACGGTGACGTCCGTCAGCTGGGCGGCGCCGCCGGAGGGCAGTTCGAGGCGCCAGCGGGAGACGGCGCCGGTGCCCTCGAAGGGCAGGTAGCGGTCGTCGTCGTAGCGCAGGTCGAACAGCCCGTTGTTCTCCTTGTACTCCTCCAGGTGCGACAGGGTGATCTGCTGGCCGCCGCGCCAGTCGGCGCGCAGGGTGGCGGGCATGGGGCCCTTGGGATCGAGCAGGTACTTGACGGCCTTGGGGTCGGCCTCGAGCACGGTTTTGCTGTCGAGCTGGGTCAGCACGGCGTTGAGGCCGAGCTTGCCGTCCGGTCCGGTGAAGTCGACGGAGACGGTCTTGATGCGGCGCCGGTAGTGGCCGGGGAAGTCGCGGTCGAAGAGGGATTCGGTGAGGGCGAACTCGCAGCGCCCGCCGGTGCGCAGGTTGAGTGCGGCGAGCGGGTCGAGGGCCAGCAGCGACACCTTCCTGGTGATCTCCAGGCCGCGGCGGTCGGTCTCCAGCCAGGCCTTGCCGAGCCGTTCGAGGTCGAGTCCGAGACTGTCGGCGGCGAGCAGGCCGTTGCGCCGGCTCTCCCAGTAGAGCGGCTGGATGTGGCCGTCGGTGGTGCCGCGCTCGTACTGGTAGGCACGCTCGGCGGAGCGGGCCATCTCGTAGGCCATGGAGTAGGCCTGGAAGTAGAGCCCGGACAGCCGTCCTGCCATCCACTGGTAGAGCTGGAGGTTGGTGAACTTGCCGGTCATGAAGGCGCCGACCGCTTCGAGGTTGGCGATCTGCTGGTCGAGGATCTCCAGCTCGCGCTGGGCGACCTTCAGCCGTAGCTCGGATGCCCTGATCTGGTGGCCGATCTGCTGCACGTCGTTGCGGGCCTGGGCGAGCTGGAAGGTCCAGTCCTGGGCCATGCGCTCCTGGCCGGCGCGGATGCCGAGTAGTTCGCCGATGACGTTGAGCCCTTCTGCGAGCGTGGAGGAGGCCTCGCCGCCGTGGCCGAGGGCCTCGCCCACCTGCTGGCCGCCCATCTTGGTGCCGGTGATGAACAGGCCGACCATGATGTCGGGCAGGCCGGAGGAGATGGCCGCGCCGGTCTGGAAGGCGGTGGCGACGGCGTGCGCGACGACCGCCGTCGACATCATGGCGAGCTGCGCCTCCTCCAGCGGCAGCAGCCCCTCGTCGATGAGGTGCTCGTAGTGGCTGACCCGCTCCAGGGCGCCCTGCTCGCTGACGCGCGTCTCGCGCAGGTTCGACGCGGCGATCTCCACCTCCGCCTCGCGCACGGCGCGGGTGAGGGCCAGGATCGTGCCCTCGTGCCGCTGGTTGAGCAGCGTCAGCTCCTCGGAGTCGCGCCGCTCCAGCACGCTGAGCAGGTCGCCGCCGAACTGCCGCAGCTTGTCGACCAGCTCCTGCGCCTTGCGGAAGGTGAAGGAGAAGCGGTGGTGCGGCACCGGTACGGCCGCCGCGGCGGCGATCTGGTCGAGCGAGGCTCCGCCCGCCACGCCGCGCACGAGCGCCATCACGTCGATGGGCGGCTCGAACAGCGGCAGCGGACGGCTGACGCCCATGATGTCGAGCGTCGCCCTGATCTTGCGCAGCCGGTCCTCGACCCGGTCCCAGTACTCCAGGAACACGCCGTTGGCGGGCACGTGGAAGTACGGCCCGGCGACGCTGGCGTGCACCTGGCCGGTGCCCTTCACCAGCTCGGGCGGCAGCCCCTTGGCCGGGGGCAGGGCGCGGATCTGCTCGTAGGTGAGCGCCTCCGTGGCCGGACGGGTGCCGAGGTCCTCGGGCGGGCGCTCGCCGAGCAGGTCGTAGGCGAAGACGTACAACATCCTGGCCTCGTCGACGCTCTCGGCGGTGTACTGCCGGAAGAGCAGGTCGCCCCAGTCGAGCAGGTTGTCGACGTAGGCCATGACGACGGCGCGCCGGTAGGCGCCGGGGCGCAGTTCGGCGATGGTGTGCGGGTCGAAGGGATCGTCCGCGTAGGCCTTGAGCAGCGCACCCCGGTCGCCCATGAGGGAGTACTGGTATCGCAGTCGGCCGAGCATCGCGAGCCGTTCGCCCAGCCCCGCCTGCGCCTCGGCCGGAACGGCCAGCCTGTCGATCTTGGGGGGAAGCGAGGCCAGGTAGGTCTTCTCGGCTTCGGTGAGCTCGCGGTGGTGCTGGAAGGCCGGAGCCATCGGCTCCACCTTGGCCAGGATCTCGCCGAGCCCGTCGATCGAGGTGCCGAGCGCCGCCAGGTCGTCGCGGCACGACTGGATCAGCGCCTCGACGTCGACGGCGAGGAAGGGCAGGAAACGCCAGTATCGCGGCTGGGTGGGGTCGAAGACGTATTCGTACCAGGTCCTGGCGTCGTCGAACCGCTGGGCGGTGTTGAGCGCCTGGGCGATGAGCGTGGGCGCGTGGAAGAAGACCTCCCAGTAGTAGATGCCGTTGCCGCTGTTGAAGTCGAGGTGCGAGCTGGTCGGCACGCCCTGTTCCGCGGCCGAGGCGGTGACCTTGATCGTGGTGGGGTCGGAGTCGCTCGTGCTGAAGGCCGGCAGCTCGTCGAGTTCCTGGATGGACGGCGAGAGCAGCGCGGGCACCCCTCCTTCCAGCAGCGTCTTGTTCAGCTTGTAGGCGGTGCTGGAGGTGAGCCTGATGACCTCGTGCGGCAGCGCGGCGATCTCGTAGGGCCGCTGGAATGTCCCGGCGGTGTAGGTGACGTACTTGGCGCCCGTGAACAGGTAGAGGTCGCCGGCGTCGAGTACGCCGTCCATGCCCGTCTCCCAGCCGGCGGGCAGGCCGCCCCAGTTGCCGGCGACGGGGGAGTAGTCGAGCGTCGAGCCCAGGTTCTGGCCGGCTTCGAGCACGGCGTAGTCGGTGCCGCTGATGACGTAGCGCAGGCCGGAGCGCTGGAAGACGGCCCGGATCCTGCGGTCCATGGCCCGCGGGTAGGTGGGGTCGGCCAGGGCGCCGGGCAGGCCGCCGGTGAGCGTGTAGGCGACGTACTCCTGGTTCCTGGCCAGGTAGAGCACGTCGTCGGCGACGTAGGCGGCGTCGACGCCCTCGTCGGTGATCGCGGTCCTGGCCACGCCGAGCGCCTTGATGGGCGACGGGTCGCTCTGCACGTACTCACGGGGACTGTTGCCCCGTCTCGGCTTGGGCGTGATGGACAGGTAGGTGTGGGCGTCGTTGTCGAAGAAGTAGACGTTGTCGCCGTGGCGGAAGGGCGCGCTGACCGGGGCGGAGCGCGGCAGCCCGTCGTGGTTGTCCTTCAGCTGGATGGGTCCTTCCGCGCGCCCGTCCCAGCGCCGGTAGGTCTCGCCGGTGACGACCAGGACGGTGTCACCCTGGAAGAGGAGCGCGTCGACCTTGGTGAGGCCGAGCGCCCACTGCGGCTGGAAGGGCTCCAGGGCGTGGCCCGGCCGGGTCCTGCGCACCCACTGGCGGTCGGGCGAGTGGTAGTACTCGGCCCCGTCGGCGGCGACGGCCGCGGCGGAGACGGAGCTCCACTGCGGGAAGCCCTCCTCGTTGTCGGCGATCTTCTTCGGGTAGCCGGGGTCGATCCTGCCGAAGGGGGCGCCGGAGTAGCGGTAGTAGTTCTCGCCGGAGAACAGGTAGAGGCGGCCGTTCCTGACGATGGCCGCGTCGACCTCGGCCTTGTCGTCGTACAGGGGGGTCGCGACGTGTCCCCAGCGTTCGGCGGTCGCCGGCTTGCTGAGCCGTAGGGCGCTGGGCCGGTCGGCGGGGACCTCCACGTAGTAGGGGCCGGAGCCGTTCTCGCCGGTGTTGTTGAAGAAGTAGCGCAGCCCTCCGGGCAGGACGACGGCGGCGTGGATCGGCGACCACGACGGCAGCTTGTCGCCGTTGCCGCTCAGGTTGCGCGGGGTCTCCTCGGCCGCCTTCGGCGGGGTGATGGGCCGGCACAGGAAGCTGCCGCCCTTGTGGTCGAGGCTCACCCACGCGCCGCTCTCGGCCTCGGCCGGCATGGCGAACCTGACGACCTTGGCCGGGTCGACAGGCTCGGCGAAGATCCGGTCGAGCCGGGTCTCGCGCACCGGCTCCGGCACGCCCTGGGCGCGGAAGGCGTACAGCTCGGGGGTGAGCGCGAACGCCGGGCTGACCCGTTTCGGGCCGAAGGGGGTCCACACCGTGTAGGAGCAGGTGATCAGGATGGTGTCGTGGATGTCGCCGCTCGGCCCCGGTACCGTGGCCGACGCCTGGACGTACAGGGTGGGGTTCCAGACGGGCGCGTTCTGGACGTCCTCCAGCGGCAGGACCTGCGCGGGCACCCATTCGCCGTTGAGGTTGCGGAAGGAGTAGTTGACGCGCACGCGCTGTTTGGGCGGCGGCGGGGTGATCGTCCGGGTGTCGCCGCTCTGCTTGTCGGTGAGGGAGGTCTGGGCTCCCGGCTCGGGCGCGACGGGCTCGATCGTGGGCCAGAAGACGAAGATGCGGCCGAAGGCGTGCACCGGGTAGACCTTCTCGGCCTCGATCTGGGCGTCGACCTTCATCCACGGCGCCCATGTCGCCGACAGGCGCTCGCCGTCCCTGAACTCCGCCTCGCGGCAGTAGTGGCGCCTCGGTTCCGTCCTGGTCCGGCCGAAGAGCACCAGCCGCCGGGTGCCTTCCTCGGCGCCGTCGGCGGTGTAGACGTAGCCGCCGGTGATCGAGAGCCTGGACACCTCGGTGTACTCGTCGAGGTAACGCTTGTAGGCGCGTTCGACCTTCTCCTGGGTGATCTCACCCTGGAGCAGGTCGTCCTCCAGGTCGCGGAAGGCGGGCGTCTTGGAGCCGCGCAGCTCTGGGCGCAGGTAGTTCTCCGGGTAGAGGAAGACCTTCCTGTTGGCCTCCCAGGTGCGGTAGTTCTTCAGCCAGCTCCACCAGGACTTGATCTCCTGCCTGCGCTGCTCGGGACCCTTCTCCAGGTCGAGCAGGTAGCGGTGCACGTAGAGCTGGGCGGCGGCGATGGCCTCGCGCACGCGTGAGGTGCGGCCCTGCCCGCCCATCTCGACGTCGACCAGCAGCCGGTTGTACAGCTCGCGGGCCGTGCCCTGGGCGGTCGAGACGAGGGCGTCGCGCTTGACGACGTTGAGCTCGTCGTGGACGGCGGCCGACAGGGCGGGCCACTCCCCGGTGAACAGCCGTTCCATGATCCCGTAGAGGGCGGTGTTGGCCGTCGCGAGGTCGGGCGTGGTGGCGAAGGCGTGGCGCCAGACGCCGCCGTGGAGCGCGGAGGGGGACTCACCGATCCGGTCGGTGAGCTCGAAGAGCTCGACCAGCCGGAGCATGAACTCGATCTCGAAGCGGTCCTCCTCCTTGCGCACCGGCGGGGCGCGGTGCGCCGAGGCGGCGATCGCCTGGGCCTCGGCGGTCAGCAGGGCGGCGTTGCGCTTGGCCCACCTGATCTCGTCGGCGTCCCAGCCGAACAGGCCGCTGAGGTGCGCGTACGGGTCCTCCGACGCCGCGAGCAGGCCGTCGGGCACGCGCCTGGCCAGCTCGATGAAGCGGGTGATCGTGTGCACGTCGCTCAGCCGGTAGTCGGCCGTGCCGCCCCAGCGGTGACGGAAACGCTGCGGGTAGGTGCGGTCGACCTCGTGGAAGCCGTCGGAGTAGCGGACGTACTCGTCGTTCTTGCACAGGTAGGTGCGCTCCTCGAAGACGAAGGCGCCGTCGATGCCGGACTCGAAGCGGTCGGGCACGTCGCCCCAGTCGTCGCGGACCGTGCGCGGGTAGCCCTCTTCGACGACGTCGAACCGGCCGGGACGGTACCGCACGTACTGCCCGTCCTTGAAGGCGTACAGCTCGCCGGTGGAGGAGGCGAAGGCGGCGTCGACCAGCTGGTGTCCGGCGTCGGCGAAGGCGTTGCGCACCTTGCCGAACAGGCTGGTGACAGCTTCCGGCCCCGGCCTGCCGACCCGCAGGCACAGCTCGCCCTTGATGAGGTGGACGGTGCCGTCGGGGCCGCGGAAGGCCGCGTCGAGGCCATCGGCGAACTCCGCGGGCAGCTCTCCCCGCAGGCGCAGGTCGAGCGCCAGGTGGGGGTCGATGGTGCGCGGGTAGCCGTCGTCGGCGTACACGTATTCGGTGCCGGTGTAGCGCACGTACTGGTCGCCGGAGAACAGGTAGGTGTGGGCGCCGGAGACGATCGTCGCGTCGACCTTCTCCCTGTCGGCGATGGTGTTCCGTACCTTGCCGAAGGTGCTGACGTGGCGGACGGCGGACGCCTCGCGGGAGACGACGTGGACGGAGCCGCCGACGAGCAGGCAGGCGGTGCGGCCGGTGGCGATGGCGGCGTCGATCGTGCGGCCGGTCACCGCGTCGTCGAACGCCTCGGGCAGGCCGGAGAACGCCGCCTCCTTGCGCAGGTTGCCGACGATCTTCCGCGGGTACCCCGGGTCGACGTAGCGGTACTCGGGGCCGGTGTAGCGCACGTACCGGTCGCCGGCGAACAGGAACGTCGTGCCGTCGCCGAAGACGCACGCGGCGTCGATCGCGGCGCTCTCGTCGTCGGCCACGAACGGGTTGGGCGACCTGCCCCACCGGTCGCGGATGACGGCGAGCGGGGCGAAGCCGTGCCCGTCGTGGCGGGAGTACTGCTCGGACAGGAAGAAGTAGGTCGAGCCGTCTGGCGCGGTGAACGCCGTGCGCAGCGCGTCGCCGTCCTCCCTGCTGGCGGCCAGGGTGTGCTCGAAGCCGGGCCACAGGCGCTCGATCGGGCGCGGGTAGGACCAGGTGCCGGTCCTGTCGTCGTGCTGCAGGCACTGCTCGCCGTACAGCAGGAGCATGGTGGCGCCCTCGAACAGGACCGCGCTCGGGACGGGGTGGCCGGGCACGCGGTACTGCTCGGGCACCTGCCAGAAGTCCTCGCCGGCGATGCCGGGCGCGTCGTCGGGCGCGGTGTAGGCCGCGCCCGAGTAGACGACGTACCGCATGCGGCCGTCGTCGCCGGGCGACTCGAAGACGTACGTCTTGCCGCCGCGCACGTAGGCGAGCGCGACGTCGTGCAGGCCGCCCCAGTGCTCGGAGATCGGCCGCGGCTCGCCGTCGATGGTCAGGCCGGGGCCGTCGGCGGCGTAGCTGACGAACTGGTCGCCGCTGAACAGGTACGTCCTGCCGTCCCTGCCGACGAACGCCGCGTCGACCGTGTTGTCCTGGTAGATCGTGTTGCGCGGCCTGCCCCACTCCTCGGCCAGCGGGTAGGCCTTGTTGAGCCGGGCGTTGAGGCACCTGGGCCCCTTGAACAGGTAGGCCGTGCCGTCCGCGCCGTGCAGGACCGCGTCGAGCCCGCCGCGGAAGTCCTGCGGTACGGCACGCAGCAGCCGTGGCGTGACCTCCTGCGGCGCGGACCCGGTGCTCCTGGCCGCCTCCACGGCCGCGTGGTGGCGCCAGCCGCCGGAGTCCTCGGCCAGCAGCGCGCCGTCCTCGACGAACGCGCAGCTCACCCCCGCCAGCGAGCTGTCGTCGTAGCGGCGGTAGAGGCCGTCGGAGACGACGTGGCAGTGGGAGTCGCGCACGAGGTAGGCGGTGCGGCGGTCGGCGAAGGCCGCGTCGACGCCGTCGAGCGTGACGTCGAGCGCCGCCATGCCCGGCTCGCGCGACAGCTCCGACAGGGCGGCCGGGTAGCCGTCCTGCACGTGGTCGAGCCGCGTGCCCAGGTAGCGCACGTACTGGTCGCCGGAGAACAGGTAGGTGTAAGTGTTGTCGACCGGCCTGCCGTCGATCTGCTCGGTCACGGTCCTGACCAGTGCGGCGTCGACCCGGCCCGTCCTGGCGATCCGGTTGACCACGTTGCCCCAGTAGGCGGGGACGGACGCCGGGTAACGGTCGTCGGCCCTGGTGTAGTCGCCGGTCGAGAAGCGCATATAGCTGGCACCCGAGAAGACGTAGGTCCTGCCGTCCTTGCCGACGAACGCGGCGTCCACCTTGGTGAAGGGCAGCAGGCTGTCCCAGTGCCCGGCGATGGTGCGCGGCTCCGACCACCAGCGGTGCCGGGCGTCGGACACCACGAACCGGTCGCCGGCGAACAGATACGTACGGCCGGCGCCGTCGGTGAGGATCGCGTCGATGACCGCGAAACGGGGGTCGGCGGCCAGCGAGGCGGGAAGGTTCCACCAGTTGTCGGAGACCGGCTTGGGATAGCCCGCGTCGGCGCTGCCGTAATCCCTGGTGGAGTAGCGGACGTGGAAGAGGCCGTCGTCGGCGTGCACCTGGATGTGCAGTGGGTTGCGGCGCAGCGTGAGCGCGATGCCCTGCTCGGTGGCGACGTGCCAGACCCGGTGTTCCTCCGTGCCCTCGGCCGTGACCGCGGCGGCCTCGGCCAGGGTCAGGCCGTGCTCGGCGAAACGGCGGCGCAGCGCCGGCGACAGGCGGCCCGCGTTCAGCTCGGACTCCTGCACGAGCGGCACGTCGAACAGCCGGCCGCCCCGGCCGAACAGGTAGGTCCTGCCGTCCGTCACGAAGGCGGCGCCGACCGAGCGCAGCCCGCCCCAGTCGCCGGCGATGCCCCGCGGATACCCGAGGTCGACGACCGCGTAGTCGGCGCCGGAGTAGCGGATGTACCTCTCGCCGCTGAACAGGTACGTCTTGCCGTCCATGCCGACGAACGCGGCATCGACGGAGCCGCCGGTCAGCACATCGGAGAGCCTGCCCCAGCGGTCGGCGGTGGCCTGCGGCATGCCGACGCCCGAGGAGAAGAAGGAGACCGTCCTGCCCTCCTTGAACAGGTGCACGATCCCCGAGCCCGGCTCGGTGAAGGCCGCCTCGACGCCGGTGCGGAACTCGCCCGGCAGGCCGGGGAACTCCGACTCGATGCGGCGCGGATAGCCGTCGTCGACCCGGACGCCGTCGCTCTCGACGCTGTCGGTGTAGCGGATCACCTGGTCGCCCTGGAACAGGTAGGCCCTGCCGTCCGGCCCCGTGAACGCGGCGCCGACGCCGCCGGCGCCGTCGAACGTGTTGCGGATGCGGCCCCACCTGGCCGAGATCGGCTGCTCGGACCCGCCGATCTCGTAGGAGCGCCCGCCCGCGAACAGGTGCACACGCCCGTCGGCGTCGTGGAAGGCGGCGTCGAGGGCCCCGGTGAACGCCTCGGGCAGGGCGGCGTCGTGACCCTCCGCCTGCCACCACTCGGCGACGACGCGCGGGTAGCCCTCGTCGACCGTCGCGAAGTCGGGGCTGGAGTAGCGGATGTACTGGTCGCCGCTGAACAGGTAGGTCCTGCCGTTCTCGTCGACGTAGGCGCTGTCGATCCTGCGCGGGGCGTCGAAGGTGTTCCTGACCTTGCCCCACAGCTGGTCGCGCGGCGCCCAGCGAATGCTTCCCGGCTCCTTGACGAACAGGCGGGAGGACTCCCCCTCCCCGCCCGCGCGGCCGATGATCCACTCCGTGCGGTCCGGGAAGGCGAAGGCCGCGTCGATCGAGGTCAGCCCCGTGAACCACGGCGACAGGTCGGTCAGCGGCCTGCGCTTGGAGTCGAGCAGGGTGTAGGTGTCGGCGGCGTAGCCCCAGTAGGCGTCACCGGCGAAGACGTAGATGCGGCCGTCGGAGCTGCGCAGCACCGCGTCGACGGCCGTGACGCCCGGCGGCAGGGCCAGCGGCTCGGGGTACTTGCCGGTCAGGTCCTGGTCGTGGAAGGCGACGGCGACCTCGGCCGCGCTCATGCCGAGCTTGGAGGCCAGCAGGGCGAAGCGGCGGACGCGCTCGTAGGCGGCGGCGAAGTGCGGCTCGCCCAGCCGGCGGGGGACGGCGATGACCGGCGGGACGAGGATCTCGATCGCCTCGGGGAGCCCGCCCGTGACGCCCTCGCAGATCGCCGCGACCGTCTCAGGGGGAACGCCGAAGGCGTCGGCCAGCACGGAGGTGAGCGCGGCCTGCTGGCGGCCTGCCAGGCCCTCCAGGGCCGCGGTCACCTCGTCGACCGCCTCGGACAGCTCGACGGCGACCGCGTGCAGCAGGAAGAACACCTCGCGCTCGAAGTCCTCCAGCCCGGGCAGCGAGAAGCGGATGACGTTGGTGGGGTTGGCGAAGAACGGGATGGCCTCGGCGGGGACGGACATCGTGTCGGTGAGCGCCTGCGCCGCGATCAGCTGCTCGGCGAGCGTGTCCTGCTGGTCCTGGTCGAAGCCGAGCTCGGCCAGCGCGTCCGGGTGGATCCGGTAGGGCCGCTCGTCCTCGGCGCACTCGGCGACCCGGCGGGCCACGATGTCGGTCTCGGCGGCGGTGAACCCCGCGCCGAGCGTGTCCACCTCCGACACCAGCCAGCCGTCGTCGAGCGCCGCCCCTTCCATCGCGGCGATCGCCCGCTGCGCCATCACCGCGTCGGCGACCTCGGCGAAGTCCTCAGGAGCGAACGTGAGCAGGCCGGTCTCCAGTTCGGCGACCTGCCGCTTCATCACGTCCAGGACGGTGAGCCTGTGCGGGTGGAACTCCGGCGGCAGGGCGAGGTCGGCGAGCTGGAGGGCGGCGATGGCCTGCTTGTCGAGGTAGTGGCCGTCGTCGTCGATGTAGCCGTTGAAGCGCAGCCCGTCGAGCAGCCTGGCCAGGCGCGCCTCGCTCAGCCGGAGCGAGGCGAACAGGCCGGGGTCGAGGGGGAGCGGCTCGGCGCGGAAGTCGGCGATGCGCCCGCGCAGGAGGGCGAGCACCTCGGCAGAGGCGTCGGACAGCTCGGCGTTGACGCGGAAGTCCTCCAGGTTGGCCTCGTCGGTGAAGAACACCGGGTCCTGGACGTTGCCCTGGTCGTCGATGTAGCCGTGGTGGATCAGGTTGTCGTACAGCTCGTCGAGCTGCGCCTGCGTCAGGCTGCCGACCGTGGCCAGGTCGGAGGGGTAGAAGGTCGAGGTGCCGTTGCCGACGCTGTTGATCAGCTTGAACAACGACTCGGTGAAGGAGCCGAAGTCCCGCTCCAGCACCAGCGCGTAGTCGGTCTCCGGCATGTGCTCGATGACGAGCGTGTTGTCGGTGCGCAGGCGCCCGCCGAACACCAGCTGGGCGTGGATCTTGCCGGCCAGCCGCTCGCCTAGGCCCAGCCCGGCCAGGTCCTCCTCCACGATCATGCCCAGGGAGGTGACGGCCTCGTAGGCCGCCGCGGTGACGGCGGCGGGATCGAGGTTCAGCAGCCGGGCGTCACGCTTCGACACCACGCCCTCGGGGCGCTGGGCCAGCACGTCGTGGACGACCTGCGCGGCACGCTGCCCGAACCGTTCGCTCGCGAAGGCGGACGGGTCCATGGAGACTTCCTGGAACCGCTGGTCGAGGCCGTCGAGGACGGTGAGCCTGTCGTCGCCCCCGCCGGGCGCGCTGCCCAGGATGTCGGCCAGCTCCTGGGCGCCGAAGCCGCTGTCCTGCATCCACCGGCTGACCGCCAGCAGCGTCTGGGCCAGCCACAGGCCGGAAGCCGGGTCGCCGCCCTCCAGGATGCGGTAGCAGTCCTGCGACGTCGGCTCGACGCCGCCCAGCACGGAGAAGGTCGAGTAGCGCCACAACGACGGGTCGCTCTCCAGCACGCCCAGCAGGTCGAACAGCTCGGAGGCCGGCATGCCGAGCGCCGCGGTGAGCCTGCCCACCCTCCGCAGCAGCGCGATCTGCGCCGGGCCGGCCGGTCCGCGGTCGAAGGGGCTCGGCTCCATGGCCCCGTACCTGTCGCGGTAGCGCCGCACGGTCTCGACGAGGTCGCTCTCGGCGGTCTCGATCGCGATGGCCAGCTTGCGGCGGTACTCCTTGTTGTGCGGGCCGAGGATGTCGCCCGAGGTGACGGGCAGGTCGTCGGGGACCGGCTCGACCGCCGCCACCAGCCCGCACACGCCGTCGACGGTGAGGTCGTAGCCGCGTCGCAGGTGCACCACGACCGCCGTGGTCCGCAGCGCCGCGGCGTTGATCTCGCCGCCGCAGCAGGTGGTCAGCACGCGGTCGAGATCGCCCAGCGCCAGCCCGGTCCACCGGGCCAGCCGGACGAGCCTGCTGACCCGGTCGTACCAGCCGAAACTGGTGCCCAGCAGTTCCGTACCGTCCTCCGAGACGGTGACCGGTCCCGTGCCCCGGTTGGCGTACGACTCCTTGGCCGGGCGCCCGGTGTCCTCCGGCTCGCCCAGCAGCTCACGTAACTCCGGCGCCGACAGGCCCGTCAGCTGCTTGAACGTCTCCACCTGCGCCAGCGGCGTCAGCTGGTCCTGCGGCGTGAGCCCGTAGAACGCCTTGATCCTGGCCTCGTCGGCCGGAGACGTCAGGTGCCTCACGGCGTCGGCCGACAACCCCAGGAACAACCGCGCCACCGTGTCGGCGTCGGCCACCGGGGCGAAGATCCGGTACAGCTCGTCCGGCCCCGTCCGCAGGCGGCGCAGGTAGGCCTTGAACCGCTCCTCGTCGAGCGAGAACGGCATGCCGAACGGATGCTCCAGACGCCGCATCAGCTCGTACGGCGGGCCGCCGGCCAGCTTCTCCAGCAGCTCGACGACGACGTCGAGGTAGGGCGATTCGGCGAAGGTGTTCTCCGCGTCCAGGACGATCTTCTTCAGGTCGGCGCGCCGGTCGTCACCGAGCAGCGACGGCTGCTGGAAGACGTTGTCGATGAGCGCCAGCAGCTCGGCGAGATAGGCGCCGGGCGAGTAGACCGTCCTGGCCTCGTCCTCCTGGCGGCGATCGAGTTCGGTGTCGTCGAAGAGTTCTTCGTAGCTCGGCAGTGCGTCGTTGCCCGCCATGCGTTCCCCCCTCAAGGAAGCCTGTTGAAGGGTGGACCGTTCCAGGGAACGGTCCACCCCCAGAGATACAAGCTCAGAAACGGCGCTATGAATATGGCGGAAGAGACACCTGTGCACACTGTGTCCGAAGCAGGACGATCGGTCGTCAGCGATTGCCTGGGGGGAAGATGAAAAAGCACACCAGCGGCAGCAGCGGCAAGCCCAGACGTAAGACGACGACCACCACCCCACGACGCACGAAGTTCGCGTCGAGCACGACACCGATGTCGGTGACCAAGCACGACGTGTCCGTCGCCTCGGCCTCGTTACCGAAGTCCTGGCAGGCGTTCGCGGCCAAACCCAACATCACGACCGCCAGGACGGTCGCGTCCGAACTGCAGAGCATGCGGCCCGCGGCCGCGAAACCGGTCATGAAGCTCATCGCCGACCAGCTGGCCGAGCTCTCGCCGAAGGACCGCAGCACGATGTCGCGGCTCGTCATGGCCGAGCTCATGACCGACCAGGCCCGCGACTTCCTGAAGGTGACGGCGGCCACCCGCCTCAAGCACCCGGTCGTCGAGATCCAGAAACCACCCACGGCCCAGCACGACAACCCGGCCCACTACCTCGACCTCGTGCCGCCGAAGAACCTCAAGAAGGCGGCCACGCTCCCGAAGTCCTCGAAGATCAAGGACGCGCAGCTGCTCGACGCCCTGGACCTGTACACCGCGGACGACCGCATGGTGAAGCTGGCCGCCCTGGAGCAGCGCACCGACAACGTGGCCGACGCCTCGTCCATGGGCCACCTGAAGCAGGCGGCGAAATTCGTCGCCGACCTCAACAGCGGGCACAAGGCCTACTCGGCGAAGAGGCGTGAAGAGCTCGCCCCGGAGCTGGTGGGCACCAAGCAGGCGCACCTGGCCGGCCAGATGGGGTTCAGGAAGGCGCCCACCCAGCGCGACGACGTGACCAGCCTGTCGACCCAGAACGACATGGTGACCACCTACTGGCGCTCCACCTTCGAGAAGGCCGTGCCGGCCTTCGTGAGCGGGCTGCAGACGAAGGTCAAGATCGAGGAAGGCGACTTCCTGGTCAACAGCCCCCGGGTGCTCCGCAAGATCGAGATGCTGCTGGGCGCGGAGGTGGCCAAGAAGCTCACGGTCGAGCCGCTCCAGGGCAGGGCGGGCGTCAGCGTGCTCAAGGGCACCCAGGCGATCAAGGACATCCTCTGGCCCTCCGTCCTGCACGAACTGGGCTCCGCCCCTTCGGCGTACCAGCTCTACGAGCTCATGGACGTCAGCAAGAAGGCGCCGCCGACCAACTTCAAGGTCGACACCAGGGCCGACCTCATCCAGCTGATGACCTCCAGCGCCTTCTCCCAACTGCAGGAGATCGCCAGGAGCTCACGCCAGCTGGCGCCGGTGTGCGCCATGGTCGAGAACCTCGTGCTGGGCCTGACCGACGAGCTCGGACCGGACCGGTTCGACACGCTCACCGCCAACGCCATGAAGTCGATGGCCCAGCTCCTCGACATCGTCGTGGCCAACGAGCACAACCCGGCGGTGTCGATGCGCGCCGTCGACCTCATGATGGACGAGATCGGCCTGGTGGTCGCGGCGGCCAAGAACTACAACATCGTCGACTACCGCGACACCATGAGAGCCATCACGCTGGAGCGGGCGCCCAGCATCGAGCCGCTGGTCACCAAGGAGACGATCCAGCTCGACAACCGCCTCGTCTCCAGCGGCATGGACTCCCTCAGCACCGCGTTGCACATCGCCCTGAGCGCGCGCGGCCACGACAAGGTCGCCCGCCCGACCGACAAGGTCGACTACTTCGAGACGGGCATGCTGCTGGAGCGGCTCAAGAAAGGCGAGACGGTGGCACCGGCCAGCGATGTCCTGGTCGCGGCGCTCAACCCGAGCACACCCTTCATCCCTGCGGACGCGGGCAAGCTCGTGAAGGATGTCCAGCACGCCGTCTCCCAGCGCAAGAAGGGGGACCCGCCGTTCGCGCTGATCCTCGACACCACCATCCAGCTGCCAGGCAAGCCGCCCAAGGACCCGACCCAGCTCGACGAGGTGCTCGGCGGCCTCAAGGAGCAGATCGCCAACGGCAGCCTCGAGGTCTTCCTGTGCAAGAGCTTCCAGAAGTACGCCTCGTTCGGCACCGGCAAGGTCTCCGCCGCCGACCTGACGATGTTGTCCAAGAAGGGCAACCTCGACTCGGCGTTCTCGCGGGCCGAGGCGCTGCTGACGGAGATCGACCTCGACCTCGCCTCGCACGACGAGGCGCAGCTCGTGATCCACATGCTCCGCCACGGGCACCGCGACGAGCTGTCGCTGATCACCCACGCGGCCGAGAACGCCAAGTTCGTCGACGCGTTCTGCTGGCCGATCGAAGCGGACTACGCCCAGGGCTCCAAGTACGTCGACGGCATCCCGCTGCTCCTGCGCTCCACGCCCACCGGCAGGGTCGGCTCCCTGTTCGAGCACCTCGTCCAGGTCGACCTGCGTGACAGCTTCTCGTTCCTGCGCACCTCCTACGTCGCCGGAATCCCGGGACCGTGGCCGGAACCGACCACCGAGAACATGTACGTCCGCATCAACACCGGCCACGAGCCGAAGGAGACGATGGTCGAGAACTTCTACGCCTTCGGCCACCTGTCGAGCAACCTGCTTCCCGGCGCGACGGCCAAGAGCGGCGACACGGTCGACCTCGGCATGCTCGCGACGTCAGTGGTGGCCAAGCACCTGCGGCAGGTGCCGGTCGCCGCGCTGACCGACCCCATGGTCAAGCAGTACCAGAACAACATCATCGCCTCGTACTGCGCGTTCGGCCTGCAGAACGCCACGCCCAAGCTGGGCATGGTCACCGAGACCCTCAAGTTCTTCGCGCACTCCGCCGACGGGGTCTCGATCGAGACCCAGCGCTACCTCGCCCGCGAGCTGTTCACGTTCTACCAGACCAGGCCGGCCCCGGCCGATACCGAGATGCTCGCGGGGTTGTGCAACGCGGCGCTCGTCCTCCCCGCCTCGGAACTCAAGGCGTTCGCCGTCAAGTTCAACCTCGCCAAGGCGGGAGACTCGAAGGAGGCCCAGCTGCTGCGCGAGATCGTCGACCGCGCCAAGCGAGCCGTCTGACCCGGCGAACTCGCCGCGCCGTCACGGCCACCGTCCCACCAGGACCGGCCCGTACGGCGGCGCGGCGACGTCCATGATGGCGAACCGGGAGAGCGACGGGGCGAGACAGCCGGCCGGGGTTTCGTCCGCCCTTCATTCGCCCGCCGCGAGCAGGGTCTCCATGGCCTCGCGCGGAAGGTTGGGGTGGGTGGCCGCCAGGGCCCTGGCCTTGGGGTCGTCGAGGCAGGTCAGCAGTGCGGCAGCTGTGGCGCCGGGATGCCGGGCGACCTCGCGGAGCACCTTGCGCACCGGCGGGCGATGGCGGGTCAGCTCCTCCAGGAGGGTGGGTGAGGCGTCCGGGTTGGTGGCGACGGCGGCGGCGACCATGGCGCCGTGGCGGCTGACCACCGCCCTGAGCTGGGCGTCGGAGAGACCGGGGTGGCCCGCCACGGCCTTGACGACCTTGGCGTCGGAATCGGCGGCCAGGGCGTCGCGCACGGCGGGCGGCAGATCGCGGCGCGCAGCGACGAGCATCCGCATGACCGGGTTCGCCGAGGCCGCGAGTTCCTCGATCTCGGAGGTCGAGGCCGCCGCGATCCGGGGCAGGAGGGTGGCGCCGATCCTGGTGGTCCGTGAGAGGTCGTCGAGGACGGACGGCGGGATCCTCGGATGGGCGGCCAGGTCGCGCCTGACGAGGGGATCGGGGTCTTCGGCCAGGCGGCGGATCAGGGCGTCGTCGATGCCGGGGTTGGCGGCCAGAGCGCCACGGACGCCGGGTTCCGGGCCTGCGGCCAGCTGTTCGTAGGTCTCCTGCGGGAGGTCGGGGCGCTCGGCCAGGCGCAGGCGGATCAGCGTCGACGGATCGACGGCGAAGCGGAGCAGGACCGCGGGCGGAGTAGACGGGTTGGCGATCGCCCTGAGCCGCAGCTCTTCCGTCGTCGACTCGTGGGTGCCGTCGCACGACGCGCCGGGGCGCAGGTCGCAGTCGAGCCTCGGACACTCGGGGGCGTGGACGTACGGCGTGGCCTCGCGGTCGCAGACCAGGCAGCCGAGCGGCGGAGGCAGGGTGTCGCCGGTGACGAGGGCGGCCAGCACCTCAGGTGGCGCTGACACGTTGGCCGCCACGGCGCTGCGGACTTCGGCGTGAGGGTGGGCCGACAGCCGGGTGGCCAGTTCGGGGCCGGCCCACAGGGCGAGCTCGGCGACGACCCGGATGTCCTGGTCGTCGGCGAGGAGCTCCTGGACGTCGGGAGGCAGTCCGGGGCATGCGGCCAGCGCTTCCCGGCGGGTGGGGTCGGCCGCCAGGACGCCGGGCCAGGCGGGCAGGCCGGCGCCGTCGGCCAGCAGGAGGAGGGCGGCGTCCGGGCGGGTGGCGGGGTCGGCGGCGTCGAGGGGGAGGAGCCCGCGTTTGATCAGGGCGGGAATCACTGATCCTGCGCGGGTGGCGAGCGCGTGGGCCTGGGAGGGGGTGAGCTCCGCATGGTCGGCCAGGTCCGCGGCCGTCCACTCGTCGGCGGAGGTGATCAGCCTGTCGACGAGGTCGGGAGGCAGGGCGGGGTTGGCGGCTACGGGGGACATGAGGACATGTTGTCGGACATGTGTCGGCTACGGCTGCTGCTGGGCCGACCGTCTCCCGTCAGCGGTCCGCCCATCTGGTCTCGTACGGCTTGAGCGTGACGTCCTTGCCGTCCACCGTCGCGCTGACCTCCTCGTCGGCGGTGTTCACCATCACCAGCTGCTGAGCCTGCGCCAGCACCCTGACGCGCTCGTCGGAGGCGGCGACCTCCTCCAGCTCCGCCCCGGCGGGGAACCACTTGACGAAGTTGCTGATCAGGTCGCCGGCGCCGCGCGCGCCCCCGTCGGAGGGGTTCCACATGCACCCCTTGCACGCGCCCGACTTGGTCTGCGGGTTCCAGTACAGGGCGGTGGCGGCGCCGCCTCGCGCGAACTCCATCATGGACACCGCCTGGACGGCCACGCGCATCTGCTCGGGCCAGTCGGTGGAGCCGTCCTCGGGCATGAAGTAGAACTCCGACCACCACACCGGCAGGTTGCCGGTCTTGTCGCGCAGCCACCGGGTCACGTCGGCGAACTTCTGGGTGGCGCCGAAGGCGTCCGGCTTGAGCTGGTGATCGTCGGTGGGTGAGGCGCCGTCGACGACGATGAAGTCGGCGCCCTTCTTGTTCTTGTTCCAGTAGTCGAAGGCGTCGAGGACGAGCTGGTCGACCGCGCCCCACGGGCCCGCCAGCGAGGAGGCGTTGCCGCCGTCGCTGCGTACGCTGTGGAAGCCCATGTACGGCCCGCCGATCTTGGCGTCGGGGCGCACCGCCTTCACCGCGTCGTAGACCTTGTTGTACATCTCGGTGTAGCCCTCGATGTCCGGCGGCCGGGAGTGGTCGGGCCAGAAGCCCTTGAGCTCGTTCCACACCATGAAGTACTGCACGTGGTCGTAGCGTTGCGCGACGGTGGCGGCCAGCTTGGCGAAGTCGTCGAAGTGCTTGGCCTCGGGGGCGGCCTCCAGGTGTTCCTTCTCCCAGGAGGTCTGGCCGGCGGGCCCGCCCTTCATCCAGTCGGGCGCGCAGCACAGCGTGATGAGCGGCAGCCCGCCTGACTGGTCCATGAGGCGCATGCGGCTGTCGAGGTCCTCGAAGTTGAACTCGCCGGGGTTCTCCTCCGGGTTGCCCACGCCGAAGCCCATGATGTGCTGGTTCTGCAACATCGGGACCCGCGACAGGGTTTCCGAGGCGCCGCGCAGCAGCCGGTCGTCGCCGTTGTTGCCGCTGGTCTGGGTGTGGGTCAGTCCCCAGCGTGGCCAGTTGGCCGCCACCGGGGGCGGTTCGGTGCGCGCGCGTGGCTGCGCCGTCTCGGTGACCTTGGGCTCCGTGGTGCCCTGCCCGGGAGAAGCGGACCGCGCCGCCGAGCACCCGGTCGCGAGCGCCACGACCGTGATCGCCGCCGCCAGCCTGGCGCCCCATCCCATGTTGAGTTTCACTTCGACTCTCCGCTTCCCCACCACCAGGAGAGTGACATGCGTTCCCGGATAAAGGCCAGGTGAAGGGCGGATTTCTCAGCCAACTTTAATGAACGCCGCGGGCGACTAGGCTCGTTGTGGACAGCTATCGAAAGGGCGTGGCGGCATGGCGATGACGGGGGCGCAGACCCGGCGGTTATGGGCTGATTCCGGAGAGGCGAGGGTGTGGGTCTCGCCAGCGACCGATCTCGTGACGGCCCTGCTGGGCGTCTGGTTCGGGGTCGGACTGATGATCGACGCGTGGGCACACTCCAACCCTGAGCTGGTCGGGCTGGAGACCTTCTTCACCCCGTGGCACGCGGTGTTCTATTCGGGCTTCGCCGCGGTCTCGGCGTGGATCGTGTGGCAGGTGTGGCGCAACGTCCGCACCGGCAGGCAGGGGCTGGCGGCGGTGCCGCACGGGTATCTGGCCGGATTGCTCGCCATTCCCGCCTTCGCCACGTTCGGCCTGGCCGACATGATCTGGCACACCGTGCTCGGCATCGAGACCAACATCGACATCCTGTTCAGCCCGTCGCACCTGGGCCTGGTCTCGACGATGGCGCTGATCGTCACCACCCCGCTGCGCTCGGCGTGGAAGGCCCCCGACGTGGGCGAGCGGCCGTCGCTGGGCCGGCTGGTGCCCGCGGTGCTCGGGCTGGCGTTCGCGAGCACGCTGGTCTCGTTGTTCCTGTCGTACGGCGACGCGCTCCAGTGGGGCCCGCGGGGGATCGTGGGCGCGTTCTCCGGCGCCGACTTCCGAGGAGGCCCCGACCAGCTGGCCACCGCGATGGTGATCAGCAATATGGTGCTCACCTCGGCGGTGTTGTTCCTGGTGCGCAGGTGGAACCTGCCGTTCGGGGCGCTGACGCTGTTCACGACGGTCTTCATCCTGATGTCGGGCGCGCAGACCATGTTCTCCAACTGGCCGATCCTGCTGGGGGTCGTCGTGGCGGGGCTCGTCGGCGACCTGCTGGTGCTGCGGCTGCGGCCCTCGGAGTCGAGGCGGGGCGCGTTCTGGGCGTTCGCGGGGGTCTGGTCGTTCCTGACGTGGTCGATCTACATCGGGGTGGCATCGGCCGCCGCCGGGGCGTTGCCGCTGGTGCCTGAGCTGTGGACCGGTGCGCCGATCGTGGCGGGGCTGCTCGGGCTCGTGCTCGGGGTGCTGATGCTGCCCGACGCCCGCCGTCCATGAGGCGGGTTTGCTGCCTGCTGGTCGTCTTTCTGGTTCTGGCCGGGTCTGCCCCTGCGGCGGCGCATGTCGTCTCCGCTGGGGCGGACCTGCGTGTCGCCCTGACCATCGGGGGGTCCGAGCTGACGGTGGTGGTCGAGGGCGTGCGCCGCGTGCCCGCGCCGCTGCGCGTCCGCGTCGAGGCCTACCACGGGGGCGCGCCTGAGCGGCTGGCCCTGGAACTGCGCTCGGTGACCGACGGCCGCACGGCGACGGGCGCAGTACGGCCAAGCGGCATGGTGGCGGGTGACGTACGGCCAAGCGGCATGGTGGCGGGTGAAGTACGGCCGAGCAGTGCGGTGGCGAGTGACGTACGGCCGAGCGGCGTGGTGGCGGGTGATGCAGGGCTGGGCGACGTGGCGGAGCTGCGGGCCGAGCAGGCCGGGCCGTACGAGCTGAGGCTGAGCGCCGCAGGCGAGAGCGCCGTGCTGCCCTTCCGCGTGCTGGTGGAGCGCGGCGCGAGCTGGGAGCTGGTGATCTACGGCGCCCTCCTGGCGGCGGCGCTGCTGGCGGTGGGTGGCCTGCTGACCGGGGCGGTGGCGCGCAGGCGCGCGGGCATGCTGGTGTCGGCGGGCATCGCCGCCTTCGTCGCGATCGCGGCGACCTTCGTCGTGCTGGAGCCGTACCTGCCCGTCGCCGACCCCGACGGCGCGCAGCCGACGGCGGGTCCGCGGCCCTTCGCCCGCGCGCTGGTGACCACCGTTCCCGCCGAGCCGGTGGCCGGCCAGGACTACACGTTGCGGCTCGACCTGGTCGACGGCGCGACGGGGGTGCCGGTCGACGACCTGGCCGTGCATCACGAGGCGCTCGCCCACCTGGTGGTGACCAGCCAGGACGGCGTCTCGTTCAGCCACAGCCATCCGCTGCGCACGGCGCCGGGACGGCTGGAGGTCAGGCTGCGCGCCGAGCGGCCCGGGCGGCACCTGGTCCATGTCGAGCTGGAACGGCAGGAGTCGGGCGGGCAACTGCTCACGGGAGAGTTCACGGTCGCGGACCGGGACGAGCCACCCCGAGACGAGCCACCCCGAGAAGAACCAGGCCCAGGTGAGACGACGACTGGCCCCGTGGGCGCCGCGCCGCGAATGGTGCCCGCCGTGCCGGTGGCGGGGCGGCCCACGACCGTCGAGGTCGACACGGTGGCGGCGGCCAGGCCCTGGCTGGGCATGGCAGGGCACCTGATCGTGCGCAGCGCCGACGGGGCGTTCCTCGGCCACGTGCACGAGATGGGCACGGGCGGCCCGACGTTGCGCTTCACCTTCGGCTTCCCGGCCCCGGGCCGGTATCTGGCCTGGGCGCAGTACGCCACAGGGGAGCGCATCGTGACCGTGCCGTTCGTGGTGGAGGTGCCGAGGTGAAGCGTCTGCTGGGGGTGCTCGCGCTGGTGGCCGTGGCGGTCGCCGTGTTCGTGCTGGGCCGCGGCGACGACCCGGTGAGCGTGGCCGTCACCGGCGCCTCCTACGCGGTGCGGGTGGAGATCGGCGGCGAGGTGGAGGTGCGGGTGACCTCGGGCCGGGCCGACACGGTCACCATCGCCGCCTCGATGCCGTCGATGGGTCACGCGGCCCCCGAGGTGAGCGCGCGGCTCGCGGGGGCGGGCCGGTTCGTGGCAGGGGGCGAGATGTTGTCGATGGCCGGGCTGTGGCAGTTGTCGATCCGGCTCACGGGACCGGCGGGGGAGGAGACGCTGACGGTGCAGGCGCCGGTCAGCGCCGCCAGGTGAAGCGGGTGGCGTTGGCGGAAAGGTCGTCCCAGGCGAGGACGCGGCGGGGTTCGAGCATCTACTCGTGGGTGGCGGGGGGAGCCCAGCCGTACTTCTCCTTGGTGACGCGCCGCACCTCGTCGGTGATCGGCACGAGCACCGCGCGGCCCTCGACGATGATCGCGGCCTTGGTGTCCTCGATGTGGACGACGACCTCCTGGTTGGCGGCCATGTTGCGCTGGTGCACGGTCTCGGGGGAGCCGCCGAAGTAGAACGCCTCGCCCACCCACACCCCGTCGATCGGCACCGAGTGGGGCCGCCCGTCGGGGCGGGTGGTGGCCAGCCAGAAGCGGTGGGTGGCGCGCAGCCGGTCGAGGACGGTGCTCCACTCCATGGTGCGCGTCGGCGTGCCGTACGCCTGGGGCAGGGTGATCGGGCCGATCCGAGGTTCCATGGCCCCCAGTGTGACGCCCGTCACCGACAGATTCGATGTCCGGCTACATCGGCTGGGGTAGTGACGAGGCCGCCCGTGGGCCGATGTCCTGGGGCGGCGCGCGGGCGATCGTGGAGGGCATGAGACCTTTCCGATTCGGCGCCGTCGGCGGCTTCGCCCCGACGGGCCAGGCCTGGACCGCGTTCGCCCGCCGTACCGAGGAGCTCGGTTACAGCACGCTGCTGGTCCCCGACACGCTCAACACCTTCTCGCCGTTCGCGGCGACGGCGGCGGCCGCCGCCGTCACGACGCGGTTGCACGTCGGCACCTACGTCGCCGCCTCGCCGATCCGCACGCCCGCGACCGTCGCGTGGGAGGCGAGCACCCTGCACCGGCTCAGCGACGGCCGCTTCGAGCTGGGCCTGGGCGCCGGCCGCCCGATGGGCAGGGTGGACGCGGAGAAGCTCGGCGTGGAGTTCGGCTCGGCGCAGTGGCGCCTGGCCAGGGTCGCCGAGACCCTCGACCTGGTGCGCGAGGTGCCGATCCTCATGGCGGCCTCGAGCCCGGCGGCGCTGCGCCTGGCCGCGGAGCGGGCCGACACGGTGGCGCTCGCCCTGGCCGCGGACGCCACGGAGGAGCGGCTGTCGGCCAAGCTGGACGAGCTCTACGAGATCGCCGGCGACCGGTTCGGCAAGCTGGAGCTGATGGTCAACCTGGCGGGCGTGAACGGCGTGCCGGCGTGGATGGACCCGTCGACGGCGGGCATCGGCGTCCTGAGCGGTTCGGTCGAGCAGATGGTCGACACCCTGGAGCGGCGCCGCGACAAGCTGGGCATCTCCTACGTGTCGGTCAACGGGCAGTACCTGGAGCAGCTCGCGCCCGTGGTGGAACGCCTGGCAGGTACCTGACACGAGCTGACAGGTACGACGCATAGCTTGGACGGCATGAGCGCAACAGGCACGTTCGAGATCGACAGCTGGGAGCCCCAGCCGCCCGTGGCCGACCAGGACGGGATCGCCATCACCCAGGTCACCCTTCGCAAGACCTTCCACGGCGACCTGACCGGCACCAGCGTCGTCTACATGACCATGGGCACCACTCCGGTGGAGGAATCACGGACCTATGTGGCCATCGAGCACGTGACTGGCGAGCTGGATGGCCGAAAAGGTAGTTTCCTCCTTCAACACACGGGGATCAGTGACGAGGGGGAACAGTCGCTGCGTGTCTCGGTGGTGCCCGATTCCGGCACCGGGGAGCTGACCGGGCTGCGCGGCGAGATGCGGATTCACATCGCGCCGGACGGGAGTCACTCCTACACGTTCGACCGATGAGTTTCTCCGCTCCTGCTGGTCTACCTCATGACACCCAAGAAGGAGCGAGAGAACATGAGCCACACCATCGAGGCGCCCGGCGCCGTCATCGCCTACGACGTGCGCGAGGTCCAGGGCAGCAGCAAGCCGACGCTGATGCTCATCGGCTCACCCATGGACGCCACCGGTTTCGCCACCCTGAGCACCTTCTTCACCGACCGCACGGTGGTCACCTACGACCCGCGCGGGGCCGGCCGCAGTCAGCGGGAGCCGGGCGCGGGCGAGTCCACGCCCGACATCCACGCCGACGACCTGCGCCGCGTCATCGAGGCGGTCGGCGGGCCCGTCGAGGTGTTCGCCAGCAGCGGCGGCGCCGTGAACGCGCTGGCACTGGTGGCCAAGCACCCGGAGCTGGTCTCGACGCTGGTCGCGCACGAGCCGCCGGCCGCGCCCGTGCTGCCCGACCGGGCCAACGCCGAGAGGCTCATCCAGCAGATGCGCCAGACCTACGAGAAGGAGGGCTTCGGCCCGGCGATGGCGCAGTTCATGGCGATCACCAGCCACGTGGGTGAGCTTCCCGAGGACATCGGCGAGCTGCCCGTGGGCGACCCGGCGGCCATGGGCATGCCGACCGACGACGACGGCACCCGTGACGACGTGCTGTTCGCGCAGAACCTCATCACGTGCACGCACTACGAGCACGACTTCGACGCCCTGCGCGCGGCCTCGACCCGCGTCGTCCCGGCCGTCAGCGTGGAGGGCGCGGGCACCATGGCCGCTCGCGGCGGCGAGGGCGTGGCCGAGCGGCTCGGTGTCGAGGCCGTGGTCTTCCCCAGCCACCACGGCGGCTTCATGGGTGGCGAGTTCGGCTATCCGGGCGAGCCGGAGGCCTTCGCCGCCAAGCTGCGAGAGGTCCTCGACGGGGCCTGAGCCGTCAGCGGGCGTCAGTCACCGCCTCGATCACCTGGGGGCCGTCCAGCAACACCCGGTCGTTGTGGCCGGCCCCGTCGACGGCGACCACCCTGGCTCCGGCCGCCCTGGCCACCTCCAGGCTCAGCTCGGGCGGGACGATCGTGTCGTGCGTGCCGTAGACGACCGTGACCGGCGCCCGGACCTCGCGTACCTGCTGCGCCAGGGGGAAGCGGTCGCGCAGGAGCAGGCGCACCGGCAGGAACGGGTAGTTGTGCTGCCCGGCGTCGGCCAGCGAGGTGAACGGCGAGCGCAGCACCAGAGCCTCGGGCGGGTGGGTGAGGGCCAGTGCGGTGACCACGGCCGCGCCCAGGCTCTCGCCGAAGTACACCACGCGGCCCTTGACGAATGCGCGCGCCGCCCTGGCGTCCATCAGCAGCCCCTCCTCGGTGGGGGTGCCGGGGTTGCCGCCGTACCCGCGGTAGTCCATCAGCAGCACCGAGAACCCGCGTGCGGCCAGCGCCTCGGCCAGCGGCAGGCGGTAGCTCCTGTTGCCCGCGTTTCCGCCCGCGACCAGCACCGTCACCTCGCCTCCCGGCCAGTGCCACGCCTTCAGCTCCAGCCCGTCGGCGGTGGTCAGCGTGACGTCGCGGGCGGCGGGAACCGGCCGGCTGTCAGGCAGGTAGATGAGACTGCGCTGGAACGCCCAGAGCAGGGCGAACAGCACGACGACCACGGTGAGGATCACAAGAGCGGCCCGGAGCACGTATAAGAGGTTATGAGCCACTGGGCATGGGGTCCCGAGCCGGACCACCACGAATTGGAGCAGACCGCCCGGCTGATCTCTGAGGTGATCGGCCTGGGAGACCCGTCGGCATGGCGGCCGCCGGTACCTTTCGAGCGGGTGAGGATGGCGCCGCCCAGGCTGCCCGTGCCCGAGTTGTTGTCCGGCTTCGCCACCGCGGAGCCGTACGAAAGAGCACGTCACACGTACGGCAAGGCCTTCCGCGACCTGACCCGCGCCTACCGGGGCGACTTCGCCAACGCCCCCGACCTGGTGGCCAGGCCGCGCACCGAGGACGAGATCGAGCGGGTCCTGGAGTGGGCGGCCACGACCGGCGTCGCGGTCATCCCGTACGGCGGCGGCACGAGCGTGGTCGGCGGCGTCGAGGCACGCTTCGACGGTCCCGCGCTCAGCCTCGACCTGGGACGCATGGACCGGGTCCTGGAGGTCGACCCGCTGTCCAGGGCGGCGCTGATCCAGGCGGGCGCCACGGGACCGGTGATCAACTCCCAGCTGCCCGACGGGCTGCAGCTGCGCTTCTACCCGCAGTCCTACGAGTTCTCGACGCTCGGCGGATGGATCGCCACCCGGGCGGGCGGCCACTACGCGACGGGCAACACCCACATCGACGACCTGATCGAGTCGGTGCGCGCGCTGACCCCCGCCGGGGCCTGGGAGTCGCGGCGGCTGCCGGGCAGCGGGGCGGGACCCTCGCCCGACCGGTGGCTGCTGGGCTCGGAGGGCGCGCTCGGAGTGATCACCCAGGCGTGGGTGCGCCTGCAGCTGCGTCCCACGGCCAAGGTGTCGGTGCCGGTGTTGTTCGACGAGTGGATCGCAGGTGTGGCGGCGGTGCACGACCTGGCCCAGTCGGGGCTCAACCCGTCGAACTGCCGGCTGCTCGACGCCCGCGAGGCGGCCCTGGCGGCGGGCGGCGACGGCCGTCACTGCGTGCTCATCCTGGGCTTCGAGTCCGGGCCCGTCGACTCGTTGCTGGAGGCGGCGCTGCGCATCGTGCGCTCCCACCGGGGCGAGCCCCAGCAGATCAGGCAGGACAGGGAGTGGAAGGGCTCCTTCACCCGCATGCCGTACCTCAGGAACGCCTATCCGGGCCTCGACGTGCTCGTCGAGACGGTCGAGACGGCGGTGACCTGGGACCGGTTCGCCAAGCTGCACGACGAGGTGATGGGGCTGGGGGAGATCACCTGCCGGCTGGCGTTCGTCTACCCCGACGGGCCCGCGCCGTACTACACGATCACCGCCTCGGGCGACGACTGGGACTCGATCAAGAGCAGGGTCTCCGAGACGATCATGCTGCACGGCGGCACCATCACCCACCACCACGCGGTCGGGCGCGACCATCGGCCCTGGTACGACCGCCAGCGGCCAGAGCCGTTCGCGCTGGCGCTGCGCGCGGCCAAGACCGCGCTGGACCCGAACGGGATTCTCAATCCGGGCGTCCTCGTCTAGCGTCGTCGCCGTGTGGGATCACGAACTGGCCGAGCTGGAGCGCCGCAAGGAACTGGCCGCCCGCATGGGCGGCCCCGAGCGGGTCGCGCGCCAGCACGCCACCGGCCGCCTGACCGTGCGCGAGCGTTTCGACGCGCTCGCCGACTCCTGGACCGAGGTCGGCGCCCTGACCGGCCGGGCCGTCTACGACGAGGCGGGGGAGCTGAAGGACTTCACCCCGTCGAACACGATCGTCGGCAGGGCGGTCGTCGCCGGGCGCAAGGCGGTGCTGGTCGGCGACGACTTCACCGTGCGCGGCGGCGCCGCCGACGCGGCCATCCACGAGAAGCAGGTGCTGGCGGAACGCATGGCGGGGGAGATGCGCCAGCCGCTCGTCCGGCTCGTCGACGGCACCGGCGGCGGCGGGAGCGTCAAGCAGCTGGAGGAGTTCGGGCGCACCTATGTGCCGCACAACCCCGGCTGGGACCAGGTCGTGGCCAACCTCGGCAGGGTCCCGGTCGTGGCGCTGGCCCTGGGGCCGGTCGCCGGGCTCGGCGCGGCCCGGCTGGTCACCTCCCACGTCTCGATCATGGTCAGGGAGTTGTCGCAGGTGTTCGTCGCCGGGCCCGCCGTGGTCGAGGCGGGCATGGGCGAGAGCGTCGGCAAGGAGGAACTGGGCGGCTGGCGGCCGGTCTCGGCGGCGGGAACCGTCGACCTGGTCGCCTCCTCCGAGCAAAAGGCCTTCGAGCTGACCAGGTCCGTGCTGTCCTACCTGCCGCAGAACGCCTGGACGAGGCCGCCCGTCAGGGCGGGCAGGCAGGCGCTCGACCAGTCGGTGCTGCGCGACATCGTGCCGCGCGACCGCCGCAGGCCCTACGACATGCGCGTGATCATGCGGACGGTCTTCGACGACGTCCTTGAGCTCGGCGGCCGCTTCGCCCCGTCGACCATCACCGCGCTGGCCCGCCTCGACGGGCACCCGGTCGCCGTGCTCGCCGGCGATCCGAACATCTACGGCGGCGGCATGACCGCCGACGGCGCCGACAAGACCGCCCGCTTCGTCGACCTGGCGCAGACCTTCAGCCTGCCCGTCGTGCACCTGGTGGACCAGCCGGGCTTCGTGATCGGCAGCGCGGCGGAACGCGCGGGCACCATCCGGCACGGCGCCCGCGCTCTTGCCGCCGTCTACCAGTCGACGGTGCCGTGGGCCTCGGTGCTGGTCAGGCGCGTGTTCGGCGTCGCCGGCGCCGCTCACAGGCCCCATTCCAGGTACGGCCTGCGCATCGCCTGGCCGTCGGGCGACTGGGGTTCGCTGCCCGTCGAGGGCGGCCTGGAGGTGGCCTTCAAACGCATGCTCGCCGAGGCGGGAGAGGAGGCGGCCGCGCTGAAGGCCGAGATCGCCGCCCGGCTGGAGGCGGTGCGCTCGCCCTTCCGCACCGCCGAGGCCTTCCTGGTGGAGGACATCGTCGACCCGGCCATGACCAGGCCGCTGCTGGCCGACTGGGTACGCGACGCCTACGAGGTGCTCGAACCCGGGCCCAGGCCCCTCACCAGGCCCTAGGAGAGCGCGAAGGCCCGGCGGTAGGCCGACGGCGAGGTGCGCATGGTGCGGGAGAAGTGGTGGCGGAAGGTCACCGGGCTCTCGAAGCCGACCGCCGCGCCGATCTCCTCCACCGGCGCGTCGCTCGACTCCAGCAGCGGCAGCGTGGCCGCCACCCGCTGGGAGATGACCCAGCGCAGCGGCGAGGTCCCCGTCTGCTGCTTGAAGCGGCGGATGAAGGTGCGCTCCGACATGCACGCGACGGCGGCCAGCTGGGCGACGGTGATCGGCCTGGCCAGGTTTCCGAGCGCCCAGGCCATCGCGTGGGCGACGCCGTCGTGCTCGTCGACCGGCGTGACCGCGGCCTGGATGAACTGGGCCTGGCCGCCCTCGCGGTGCGGAGGCACGACCAGCCGGCGCGCGACGTCGTTGGCGACCGTGGCGCCGTGGTCCTTGCGGACCAGGTGGATGAGCAGGTCGATCCCGGCGGCGCTGCCCGCGCTGGTGAGCACGTCGCCGTGGTCCACGTACAACACGTCGGGGTTGACGCGGACGGCGGGGAAACGGCGCTGCAGCAGGTCGGCGTAGCGCCAGTGGGTGGTCACCTCGCGGCCGTCGAGCAGTCCCGCCGCGGCCAGCGCGAAGGCCCCCGAGCAGATGGAGACCAGGCGGGAGCCGCGCTCGTGCGCCTGCCGGAGCGCCGCGACCAGCTCCTCGGAGACCTGGCCGCGCACGTCCGAGACGCCGGGGACGATCACGGTGTCGGACGAGGCCAGCACGTCGAGCCCGTGCGCGGCCCGCAGGGTGAATCCGCCGACCGCGTTGAGCGGCTCGGGGCTCTCCGCGCACACCTTCAGGTCGTACCAGGGCACCTGGAGCTCGGGCCTGGGCAGCCCGAAGACCTCCACCACGCAGCCGAGCTCGAACGGGGCCATGCCGTCGAAGGCCAGGACGGCGACGGTCGGCAGCTTGGCGGGGAGGGGAACGAGCATGTCGTCATGGTAGCCAGTCACACTTTTCCCGCCGGATCCGTCATAGGGGTATGACCAAGAATCTTTTCCCCGGGGACGACGGCTTCGAGGCCGCGTCCCGGCCCTGGAACCTGACCGTGCAGCAGCCCGTGACGTCGGTGGCGGAGGTGACCGAGGCCGCCGAGGTGGCCGAGCTGGTACGGCACGCGCGCCGTACCGGTGCGGCGATCGCCGTCCAGCCCAACGGCCACGGCGCCTCCGGCAACGCGGGCGGTGCCATCCTGCTGCGCACGGGAGGGCTCGACACCGTCGAGGTCGACCCCGGGCGCCGCGTCGCCCGCGTGGGCGCGGGCGCCAAGTGGGGCCAGGTTCAGGCCGAGGCGGCCCGCCACGGCCTGACCGGCCTGCCGGGCAGCGCGCCGGGCGTCGGCGTGACCGGATACCTGCTGGGCGGCGGCCTGAGCTGGTTCAGCAGGAAGTTCGGCTTCGCCGCCGGCAGCGTGCTGGCCTTCGAGGTGGTCGACGCCGACGGCGAGCAGCGCCGCGTCAGCGCCGACTCCGACCCCGAGCTGTTCTGGGCGCTGCGCGGCGGCGGTGGCGACATCGCGATCGTGACCGCGCTGGCGATCGGGCTGCAGGCCATCGACACGGTGTACGGCGGGCGTGTCATGTGGCCGGGGCAGCGGGCCGCCGAGGTGCTGGAGCTGTTCCGCGCGCTCACCTTCGACGCGCCCGAGGAGCTCACCGTCTGGTTCAACCACGTGCAGCCGCCGGGCGCGCCCGCCATGGCGGGACTCGACCTGACCTTCTACGGCTCCGACTCCGAGGCCAAGGAGGTGCTCGGCAGGATCGACGAGCTCGGCGGCGCGATGCTCGACACCCGTGGCACGCTCGCGCTGTCGGAGCTGGGCACGATCACGAACGACCCGACCGACCCGAGCCCGGGCCTGGGGCGCGGCGAGCTGGTCCCGGTGCTCGACGAGCGGGTGGTGGAGCTGGTCCTGGGCGAGCTCGCGCCGCTCATCGGCTTCCAGCTGCGTCACCTCGGCGGGGCGCTGGCTCGTCCGTCGGACCTGCCGTCGGGATCGCTCGCCGAGCCGTACCTGCTCTACGCCTTCGGCGCCGGGATCGGGCCCGAGCTCACCGAGGCGGTCAGGGGCAGGCTGGCGCGGCTGACCGAGGAGCTCGGCGACTCGGTCAGCGGGCGCAGGCCGTACACGTTCCTGGCGCCCGGCGACAGCGCCGCCCAGGCCTTCACGAGGGCGGACCTGGAGCGGTTGCGCGAGCTGAAGCGGGCGCGCGACCCGCAGGGGGTCTTCCGCGCCAACTACCCGGTGCTCGGCTAGCGGCCGGAGCTCGGTCGCGGGTTCAGCTCGGCTGGGGCTTGTGCACGGTCACCGGCTCCAGGTGCTCCGGGGCCTTGCCCGGGTACAGGCCGGTGATCATGGTGCTGACGGTGTACAGGTGCCAGGCCTGCGCGGGCCTGGAAACCACCGGTCCGGCGAACAGGGCGCGCACCTCGTCGGGGTCGACGATCGGCTCCAGCGCCTCCAGCGTGCCCAGCACCTGCTCGCGCAGGATCGCCGACAACGCCGGTCCCGGGCTGGTGCGCCACGACCAGCCCCCGCCCGTCTTGACGGTGGGCATCGGCTCCGGCGGCACGTGCTGCCACGGCCAGCGCCTGGTCAGCCCGGCGGCGAAGCGCCACGCCTTGCCCTCGATGGGCACGTCACGCAGCTGGGGGGCGAACTTCAGGATGAGGCGGTAGATGACCTCTTCCGACAGGCGCCAGTCCTGGTCGAGCGCGAGGGCGACGCGAGCGACCCGGTTGTCGAGGAAGGGGCGGACCGGGTCGCCCCGGCGCAGGGAGCCCGCTCGGGCGCTGGCCTGCCAGCGCCCGACCTTGTACCAGATGTAGAGGTGGTCGAGCGCCTCCAGCTTGTTCCCGCGCTGCTCCCACGGCCTGGCCAGTTCCTTGGCGTGCTCGTTGGCCCGGGCGCTGAAGAGCTTGCCGTCCTTGCAGAACGTGGTGGTGATGCGCCGCAGCAGTGCCTTGTCGCTCAGGTCGGTCTGCAGGAGGTTGAGCGAGCCCGCCCGGAGCGTCTCGCCGCTCTGTCCTGACATGGTCGGCTTGTCGCTGTAGGGCAGGTAGCTCACGATCGACTCGTAGGCCGAGGTCATGCCCTCGCAGGTGCGCAGCGTCTCGTAGGCGCGCATCAGGGGGTGCTCGACGTGGACGGCGTCCTTGGCCTCGGTCTGCGGCGGCGCGATGACCGTGTGCTCGACCTTCAGCTTGGCGGCGATCCGCCGGGCCAGGATCACGTCGGGGTGGCTGTCGAGCCCGTTGGTGGTCACCCGGAACGGCACCTTGGCGGCGTGCAGCAGCGCGGCCAGGATCCGGGTGTCGCGCCCGCCCGTGAGCGCCAGGTTGACGGGCTCGGCCGTGGTCCTCAGCGGCTCGACGGTCGCCACGAGCGCGTCGGCCAGCTCGGCGATCGCGGCCTTCTTGTTCGCGGGCGGCGCCGCCTCGGGCAGCGGGGTCTCGGTGATCGTGCGGCGGCCGTCGCGGACGGTGATGCGCGAGCTGGGCCGCAGCGCCGTGACGTCCTGGTAGGGGGTCTCGTCCGACAGGAAGAAGCCCTGGCGGGCCATCGACTGCAGAGCGAGCAGGTCGTAGCCGATCCGCTCGCGGGCCATCAGGTGCACCAGCAGTGCGCGGCTGCCGATGATGTGCAGCTCGTCGGTCTCGGTGTGGAAGACCGGGCAGACCCGGTTGATGGCGGTGGCCGCGGTCAGCTCGCCGTCGCGGGCGACCCAGGCCGACAGGCATCCGGCGACGTCGTCGTCGGGCAGCCGGACGACGTCCTTCGGGTCGGCCAGGTGGCCGTTGACGCCGACGACCCGGTCGGGCAGGCGGCGGAGCAGGTCCGGGTCGCGGGCGCCGGCGGGCTCGTTGGTCCAGCCCAGCAGCGAGACGCCGGTCCCGTGCCACTCGTCGCGCCTGATCACCTCGGCGGGCACGGGGAAGGCCTCTTCGATGATCGAGCGGGCTCGGTCGAGCGAGCGGGCCGCGATCACGCCGCGCTTTGCGGCTAGGCCCAAATAGACGCGCATGCCGATAGCAATATCGGATTGTGCCGGTTCATCACAAGTCGTCTGGCTTTTGTGCACTTTTGCATAACGGGCCCGGCCAATCGCGCAAGCCGTCCGTCAGAGCAGGTATGAAAAGTCGCCGGGTAGTCGCCGTTGTCGGATTAGTCGCACTCCTTGGCCTGTCTGCCGCCTGCGGGGGCGGCGCCACGAGCCACGGACCGGAAGGCAGCCAGTCGGACGCCGCGGCACGCGCGCCGCAGCAGGAGTCCGAGGCCCAGGCCAGGCCCACCGCGGCGGCACCCGAGAAGAAGAGCCAGGAACAGGACACCGAGGTCTCCCAGATCTCCACCTTCGCCCTCGACGTGGACACCGCCTCCTACGACTACGCCCGCCGTACCCTCGGCGCCGGAACGTGGCCCGCTCCCGACCAGATCCGGCCGGAGGAGTTCGTCAACGCCTTCCGCCAGGACTACGCGGAACCGCGCGACAACGGCTTCACCGTGCACGTCGACGGCGCCATGATTCCTGGACGCACGAACGAGGGCCTGGTCAGGGTGGGCCTGCAGACCCGGCGTTCCGACGCGGCGGCCAGGCGGCCCGCGAACCTGACGTTCGTCGTCGACGTCTCCGGCTCGATGGCCGAGACCGGGCGGCTGGACCTGGTGCAGTCGGCGCTGCGCACCCTGCTGGGCCAGCTCGGTGCGGGAGACCAGGTCGCCATCGTCTCCTTCAGCACCGACGCGCAGGTCGTGGCGGACATGACGCCGCTGGTCTCGCGCGACGCGTTGCTCGCGGCGGTCGACGCCCTGGCGATCTCCGGCGGCACGAACGTGGCCGCCGGGCTGACCAAGGGCTACGAGATCGCCGCGCGCGGCTTCCGGCCCGCGGCCACCAACCGCGTCATCCTGCTCTCCGACGGCCTGGCCAACGCGGGCGACACCACCTGGCAGGGCATCCTCGACCGGGTCTCCGAGCACGCGGGCCGGCAGATCACGCTGCTCACCGTGGGCGTGGGCAGGGAGTACGGCGACGAGCTGATGGAGCAGCTGGCCGACAACGGCGACGGCCACGCCATCTACGTCAGCACCGTGGAGGAGGCCGAGCAGGCCTTCGTCAAGAACCTGCCCGCCACCATCGAGCTGCGCGCCCGCGACGCCAAGGCCCAGGTCGTCTTCAACCAGTCGGTCGTGGAGTCGTACGAGCTGATCGGCTACGAGAACCGGCAGCTGGCCACCGAGGAGTTCCGCGACGACTCCAAGGACGGCGGCGAGGTCGGTCCCGGCCACGCGGTGACCGCGCTGTACGCGGTCAAGCTGGTGCCGGGCGCGTCCGGGCAGCTGGCCGCGGCCACCGTGCGCTGGCAGGACCCCGACACCCGCACCCCCGCCGAGTCGAGCAAGGCGCTGGAGGCCGCCGACCTGCACGAGTCGCTGTGGGCCAAGGCCCCGCTGCGGCTGCAGGTGGACGCGGTCGTGGCCGCCTTCGCCCTCTACATGCGCGACAGGCAGGCCTTCGGCATGGACCTGGGTTCGTTGTCGGAGCAGGCGGCCAGGCTGGCGGCCGAGGCCGAGGACCCGCAGCTCGCCGAACTGGCCCAGCTGGTGGAGCAGGCCAGGAAACTCGGCTAGTGGCGTCCGAAGATCGGCACGTCGGATCCGTAGTAGAAGTCGTAGATCGCCTGGGCGAACTCGTCCTTCGACAGCCTGCCGTCGAGGTTGGTGTCGAGGCGCTCGAAGGCTTCCCTGGCCGACCAGCCGGCCACGTCGTAGGCGCCCCAGAGGCGGAGGTACTCGCCTCTGGTCAGCTGCTCGTCGCCGTCGGTGTCGAGGGCGTCCCACAGGGCGTCGCCGATCGGCCAGACGATGTGGGCGGTGAAAACGACCCGGTCGAGATCGGGGGAGGTGGCGTACCTGACGTAGGCCTCCCTGCTGATCTTGCCGTCCTTGTCGGTGCCGATGAGGTCGACGGCGTTGCGCCACGCGTAGTCGTACGCGGTGATCACGGCGTCGCGCCGGGCCTCGTCGAGACCGAGCCGGTCGCAGACGGATTCGGCCACCACGATCATGTCGCGCTGATCGAGGAAACCGTCGCCGTCCATGTCGCTGGTGTCGAATGCGTGGCCGGCGTTTTCGCGCTGCATATTCATGTGCGTGCCACCCCTGGATAATCGTCCTTATCCGCGACAACGCCTGTCAATCGTGTTGTGAGAATTCCCTGATTCGAACTCGGGATATTTCCGGAGAAAAGCCACTCTCCCATGGGGAGCAGTTTCGGATAGCAGAACAGCGAGGTCCGCGTGCCCAGGATCTCCGGCGTGTTCACCATGAACGGCAGCTCTGCCAGCAGGAACGGCAGAGCGCTGCCGGACCCCTCCGCCGCTCCCAGCACCTCCGCCAGGGCGGTGTGGCAATGCTCGCGGAATTCGCCGTCGCTCTCGTAAAGCAGCCCGATCTCCTGACGGGTCTTCTCGTAGGCGACCTCGCCGTACAGATCGGTCCAGCTGAAAACGCCCACTCCTGTCGCGCCCGCCGCCTCCAGCGCCCTGCTCACCCGGTTGCGGGTGTTGTTGATCTCCTCGCGCGCCTTCTTGCGCGCCCTCGGACGCTCGTAGCCCTTGGCCATCAAGGTGCCCGCGAGCTCCATCCCCGGCACCAGCACGTCCACCCGGGCGAAGGTGGCCCTCGCCCAGCCGAGCAACGTCGTCAGGGTCGGGACGGTGAAGTATCCGTTCAGTGCGCTGACCCCGAGCAGGATGTGCTCGCGGGCGGCGAAGATCTCCGCGCAGCGGGCGGTCAGGGGGTGGGCCTCCACCATCGTCGTCGTCATGTAACGGAAGGTAGCAAGTCTGTAGCTCTGGGTTGACGTGTCTGGGCACCTCCGAAAGTCCGATATGCTTTTCACGCAACAACAGCGGGGCTATGGCGCAGTTGGTAGCGCGCTTCCATGGCATGGAAGAGGTCTGGGGTTCGAATCCCCATAGCTCCACCTCACGGAAAAGGGCCGCCCATCAGGGCGGCCCTTTTCGTCTACCTCAGAGCCGTGTCGAGCGTGTTGGTGAGGATGCCCGGGTCTCCCGACATCTCCCAGATCATCGCCCCGAGCAGGTTCTTGCTCTTCAGCCAGGCCACCTTCTTCTGGATGGACCAGGCGTCGTCGAAGGTCCACCACTGCCCGCCGTTGCCGGTGTAGCAGGAGGTCGCGACCGCTTGCTCGTCATGGCGGATCGTGCAGCCCGGCACCGAGGCCAGCAGGTTGGAGTAGCCGCGGGTGCCGGCCTCCTCCTGGAACTGGCCGGGCGCCGCGCCCGTGGCCGACTGCCACTCGCCGTACTTGCCGCCGTCGCTGACGCCCTGCCAGCCGCGGCCGTAGTAGGCCAGGCCGATGGTCAGCTTGCGCGGATGCACCCCGGCGGCGAGATAGACGTTGATCGCGTTCTCGACGCTGAAGTGGAAGGTGTACGGGTCGTCGGTGTCGGCGTACAGGTTGCCCTGGTGGCCGGTGCGGTTGGGCTCCCAGGAGTTGTCGCTGCCCGCGCCGTGGAAGTCGTAGCCCTGGACGTTGAAGATGTCCATGTGCTTGGCGACCTCGGCCAGCTCCCAGCCCGCCTCGATCTTGGCCGGGTCGGCGGGGGTGAAGGCGGTCAGCTGGTAGCGCTTGCCGGTCGTGACCGACAGCGCGTCGAGCTGGCGGCGGAACTCCGCGATCAGCAGCGTGTTGTTGACCTTGTCGGCCGGGCTGACGTGGTTGCCCGGGTGCCCCTCGGCGCCCGGCCACTCCCAGTCGAGGTCGATGCCGTCGAAGATGCCCGCTCCCGTGCCGGGGCCGCCCGCGGCGTTGTACACCGGCAGGTTGCCCTTGATGTAGATGTCGATGCAGGAGGAGACGAACTTCTTGCGCGCGGCGTCGGTGGCGGCCACGTCGGAGAAGTACTTGGAGTAGGTCCACCCGCCGAGCGAGATGAGCACCTTGAGATGCGGGTGCTTGGCCTTCAGCTTCTTGAGCTGGTTGAAGTTGCCGCGCAGCTTCTCCCAGCCGGTGTCGGCCACGCCGTCGACCGACTGGGCGGCGCTGAAGGGCCTGCCGTAGTCGGCCTCGGCGTCACCGGCGCCGTCGCCCTGGTTGGGGTCCTGCGGGTTCTGCGTCGTGCCCTTGGTCACGCCCTGAAGGCACGTCAGGTTGACGGGGTCGATGTTGCCGAAGGCGTAGTTGATGTGGGTCAGCTTCGCCGCGGCCCCGCTGGTGTCGAGGTTGCGCACGAAGTACTGGCGGCCGTAGATGCCCCACTGCACGAAGTAGCCGACCCGCGCGTAGCCGTCGACGATGTCGGACGTGGTCACCGACACCGGCGCGGTGGCCGCGGACAGGTTGTCGTACAGGTCGCGCGCCCTGACGGTGAAGCTGTAGGAGGTGGAGGGCGACAGGCCGCTGATCGTGGCGGTCGGGCCGGCGACCGAGGCGACGACGTTCGTGCCCTGGTAGACGTCGTAGCCCGCGACGCCGCTGTTGTCGGTGGAGGCGTTCCAGGCCAGCGTCACGGTCGAGGAGGTGGTGGCGGTGCTGCGCAGGTTGCCCGGCACGCTCGGCGCCTGCGTGTCGTCCGACGGGTTGTTGGTCCGTACGGCCAGCGAGTTGCTCGCCGCCGAGAGGGTGCCCTTGCGGTCCTTGGCCTTGACGGTGAAGGAGTAGTTCGTGTTCGGCGTCAGCCCGGTCACCGTGGCGGTCGTCCCGGTGACGGTGGTGGCCAGGGTGGAGCCGTTGTAGACCTCGTAGCCGACGATCGGCAGGCTGCCCGCGGCCGAGGCGTCCCAGGCCAGCGAGACGGTCTTGGTCGTCTTGACCGGTGAGCGCAGGTTGCCGGGCGCGCCGGGCGGGGCGTCGGGGGAGCCGTCGCAGTTGACGTCGTTGACGCGGCAGCTCGTGGGCTGGGCGCCTGCCGTACTGACCCGGAACGACGGGCTGTAGGGCTCGGTCGTGCGGCCCGCCGCGACGGTGGTGTTGTAGTGGGCGGGGGTCAGGGTGACCGTGCGGCCCGTCTGGGTGAGTGAGGCGTGCTCGGCGTTGCTCGCGGTGACGCCCGCGGGCAGGTCGAACACGATGGACCAGCCGTTGAGCGCGGTGGTGGTGTTGTTCTTGACGATGAACTTGGCGGCGTTGCCGGCCACCGAGTACTCCGCGGCCACCGGCGCGGGCGGCGGCGGGTCCTCGCCGCTGCCGTCGCAGTTGGCGCCGTTGATGGTGCACGCGGTCGGCTGGACGGCGGAGCTCAGGTTGACCGTGGGGCTGAAGGGCTCGGTCGTACGGCCCGCCTGGAGGGTGTCGATGTAGTACGCGGGTGTGAGTTTTACCCGTGTCCCGTTCTGCACGATCGTGGCGTGCACGGGACTGCTCGCGGTCACCCCGCTGGGCAGGTCGAAGACGATCGACCATCCCGAGACGGCGGTGGTGCCGGGATTCGTCACGACGAACTTGCCCGTGGAGCCTGACAGGCTGAAGACGGCTGTCAGCCGGGCGGCTGCCTGGGCAGGGGGTGACAGGAGGAGGACGAGGAGGACGGCAGCGAGTAAAGCGGCTGTTCGGCGCACCGTGGAAGCCTTTCTTTTAAGAAAGTTTCCTAAATATTTGTCTGGATCGTAGGCTCGCTCGCCGTGGCCGACAAGGCCCAATTAGACGGATCCGCGAAAGGTCTGCCGATAGGCCAGCGGCGAGACGCCGACGGCGGCGTGCAGGTGCTGGCGCAGCGAGACGGCCGTGCCGAAGCCCGCGCGCCTGGCGACCTGGTCGACCGGCAGGTCGGAGCTCTCCAGCAGGTGGCGCGCGTGCTCGACCCGCTGCTGGATCAGCCACTGGGCGGGACTCAGCGCGGTCTCCTGACGGAAACGGCGCGTGAAGGTGCGCACGCTCATCCGCGAATGCCTGGCCAGCGCGGCCAGGTCGAGCGGCTCGTCGAGGTGCTCCAGCATCCAGGCGCGGGTCGCGGCGGTGCTCGGGCCCGTCGCGGGCGGCAGCGGCCGCTCGATGAACTGCGCCTGGCCACCCTCGCGCCACGGCGCCATCACGCAGCGGCGCGCGGTGCGGTTGGCCACCTCGACGCCGTGGTCGCGGCGCACGACGTGCAGGCACAGATCGAGCCCGGCCGCCACTCCCGCCGAGGTCAGCACGTCGCCGTCGTCGACGAACAACACGTCGGGATCGAGCCGCACCCGAGGGAACAGGGCCCTGAACCGGTCGGCGTCACGCCAGTGGGTCGTCGCCGGGCGGCCGTCGAGCAGTCCCGCGGCGGCCAGGACGTAGGCGCCGGTGCAGATCGACATGATCCGCCGGTGTCCCTGCAGCGCCTCGCGCAACTGCGCGGGGATGACGCCTCGCTCCAGCACGCCGCCGCTGTGCACCCCTGGCACCAGGACCGTGTCGGCCGTGGCCAGCACCTCCAGGCCGTGGTCGGGCAGGATGCTGTAGCCGCCGCCCGTGCGCACGGGCGCGCCGCCGATCGAGCAGGTGACCACCTCGTAGAGATGCTCTCCCGCGGCGTCTCGCGCGGCCCAGAAGATCTGGCCGGGAGTGCCGAGGTCGAGCGTGGCGACGTCGTTGAGGGCGACGACGGCGATGCGGTGCGCCATGGCCCGATTCTTACACATGTTGGCTTTCTGGCCACTCGTGGCTTCCCGGCCCGCTCCTCCAAGATGTCCGCATGCGCATCCATCGAGCGTGGTTCGTGGCCGCCGTCGCCTTCGTGGCGATCCTCGGCGCCGCGGGCTTCCGTGCCACCCCCGGCGTGATGATCAACCCGTTGCAGGCCGAGTTCGGCTGGTCCAAGGGGACGATCTCGCTCGCGGTCTCGATCAACCTGGTCCTCTACGGGCTGACCGCCCCCTTCGCCGCCGCGCTCATGGACCGCTTCGGCATGCGCCGCGTCGTCAGCCTCGCGCTGCTGCTGGTCGCGCTGGGCAGCGGGCTCACCGTGTGGATGACCGCCTCGTGGCAGCTGCTGCTGTTCTGGGGCGTGTTCGTGGGGCTCGGCACCGGGTCGATGGCGCTGGTGTTCGTCGCCACCGTGACCGACCGCTGGTTCGTACGGCACCGCGGGCTCGTCACCGGGGTGCTGACCGCCGGGGGAGCGACCGGGCAGCTGATCTTCCTGCCGGTCCTCGCCCACCTGGCCGACGGGCCCGGCTGGCGGGTGGCCTCGATCGCGGTCGCGGGGGCGGCGCTGGCTGTGGTTCCCCTCGTCTGGCTGCTGCTGCGCGACCGGCCCGAGGACGTGGGCACCACCGCCCTGGGCGGTGGTCCCGTGACACCCGCACCCGCACCCACCGTGAACGCCGCGGTCCGCGCCCTGTCGGTGCTGGCCAAGGCGGCCAGGACCCGGCCCTTCTGGTACCTCGTCGGCGGCTTCGCGATCTGCGGCATGAGCACCAACGGGCTCGTCGGCACCCACTTCATCCCCGCCGCCCACGACCACGGCATGACCCAGCCGGTCGCCGCCGGGCTGCTCGCCCTCATCGGCGTCTTCGACATCGCCGGCACCATCGCCTCCGGATGGCTGAGCGACCGCGTCGACCCCCGGATCCTGCTCGGCGTCTACTACGGCCTGCGCGGGCTCAGCCTAATGGTCCTGCCCTCGCTGTTCTCCGCGACGGCCGAGCCGAGCATGCTCGTCTTCATCGTCTTCTACGGCCTGGACTGGGTGGCCACCGTGCCGCCGACGGTCGCGCTGTGCCGCAGGATCTACGGCGCGGACGGCGCGGTCGTCTTCGGCTGGGTCTTCGGCTCCCACCAGGTCGGCGCCGCCATCGCGGCCGTCGGAGCCGGGCTGACCCGTGACCACCTGGGCGCCTACGATGTGGCCTGGTTCGTCGCGGGCGGGTTGTGCCTGCTGGCGGCGGGAATGTCCCTGGCCATCAAGACCGTTGGAAAGCCCCGTGATGATGGTTCTGCCGCTGGTCGTCCGGATCGAGCGAACGAGTCCGCCGCAGCGCACTGACGCGCTGGAGGCGGCGGCGATGGCCGTGCTCGGGCTGCTGGCCGATCCGGGGGAGTGGGCGGGCGAGGTCGAGGTCTGGGAGTCGACCGGCAGGATCCGCAAGGTGGTGCGCAGGGCACGCGGCGCCGAGTGGGAGCGGGCAATCGCCCTGCCCGGCCGTACGATCGTGCACCGCAGCGCCGAGGTGCGGGTGCACCCGCCGGTCCCGCTCGACGACTGGCCGCGCGACCTGGCCAGGCTCCAGGTGTCGGGCACCCAACTCGACGACACCGCCGAGTACGGCGAGCCCGCCGGCGTGCCGGTGTTGTGGGAGAACCCGGCGCTGGAGATGTCGGCGGGCAAGGCCATGGCCCAGGCGGGACACAGCGCCCAGCTGGCGTGGTGGGCCACCTCCGAGCGTGACCGCCGGGCGTGGCAGGCCGGCGGTCTGGCCGTGGCCGTACGGCCCAGCCCTGACTTCGGCAAGCTCGCCGACTCCGGGCTGCCGGTGGTGCGTGACGCCGGGTTCACGGAGATCGCGCCGGGATCGGCCACGTTCGTGGCGGACGCGCCGTGGCTCAGATCGTGACGATGTCGGCGTAGACGCCGTGTTCGGTCATCCTGGCCGGTGACGGGCTGTCGTAGACGACCATGACACGGCCGTCGGGCAACAACGTCAGCCCCTCCGGGTGATCACAGCCTTCGCCGTAGGGCAGCTCGGCGAGAACCTGAAGGTCGTCGACGAGATCGCGCTGCGTGCGAGGGTTCCAGCGCACCAGCCTGACCGGGCCGTCGAGATCCATGCTGGGGCCGGTGAGCAGGAGCAGGTCGTCGCCGAACGGGCACATGTCGCGCACACCCAGGCCGCCCAGGTCCAGGAAGTGCTTGCGGTAGGGGCGGCGCAGGCGCATGCGGGCGCCGTCGACCTCGGGATGGATCTCCAGCACCACCGCCCAGCCCCGCAGCACGGGACCGCGCAGGCCCAGGTGCACGCCGTGGCGGGTGACGGCGATGCCCTCGATGTCGAGGCCGTTGTCCTTGCCCGGCAGGGCCAGGAAGGGCGCCAGGTGGGGGTCGTCGCGCAGGTGGTAGGCCAGGTTCTCGGTGCGGCCCGACATGATCGCGCCCTTGGCGGGGGAGTTCGTCGCCGCGTCGAGCGGGAGCCGTACGAGGACGAACCGGTTCTCTTCGCGCAGGACGGTTGCCAGCCTCCGGATCCCCTTGTCCGGGTTTCTGGTGGTTTTGACCCTGCGGCGCTTGAGGCTGTGCGAGCCGATCGCCCACAGATGCCCGTCGTGTCGGGCCAGCCCCTCGATGTCCGCCTCGGCGTCAGGATCCGCCGGGAGGTCGACGAAATCGGCCAGCCGGAAACCACGCTGAGCGCCGAAATGATCGCCCGTCCAGGTCAGATGCTCGATCGTGGCGGTCTCGTCACCCGCCACCCACAGGCCCGTCTTGTCGCGCCGGATCGCCGACAGGTTCGTGTGCGTGCGGCTGTCGCGAGAAGCCTGATCGAAGCGGAGTTCCACCTGGGTCACCTCGTCATGATGACACTTCGGATACAGGCTGGGCGGCTTGCGGTGATATGCCGTACGCTCCCGATCGTGCTTGATGGGGAAGGTGGGACCGTGCGTTCCTCTGTCGTTTCGCCGCGCCGTCCCTCCCCTCCCAAGCGGTCGCTCATCGGAGATCTGCCGATGAGGCTGATCTACCGGGGGCTCGCGGCGGCCGTAGTGCTGGCCGTCGCGGTGTTCTTGGTGCTCCCGTCCGGTCCGGACGAGGACAAGGCTGCGCCGGTCGCCGCGCCATCGGCGATGCCCACCTCGTCCGCGACCGCGGCGGGGGGCGCGGTAGCCGTACCCGCGACGTCGCCGGCGCCCTCGCCGCCGCCCTCGCCCGCGCCGCGTCCGACCCCCACGCCCGGCGCCTCCCTCGCCCCCGGCTACACCGCGATGGAGGCCTTCTACGCCGACAGCCGAATCGCCAAGCTGCCGTCCCGGCTGTCGATGAAGGCCGTGCGCCCGTACAAGGCCACGCTCAAGGACCGCGAGTCTGGCCTGGTCGTCCCCGCCCTGGCCAAGCCGTGGAAGAAGTACGGCTCCGGCCCCTACACCTCCAGGCAGGTCATCCGCGGCACCACCGCGGCCATGCTCGTCACCGCCCCCGTGCCGATCCAGGTGCAGAAGGAGATGCGCGACACCGCCCTGCTCGCCGCCCGCTGGACGCTCAGCCGCCACCCCCGCGGCGCGGCGATCACGCGGTGGATCGCCTCCAAGCCGATGCCCAAGGGCTGGATGCTCGTCTACCAGGTGAAGTACGGCAAGCGCACGGCCCTCGACGCCGTCGTCGTCATGGACGGAGGCTCCTACAAGCCCGGACTGGCCTTCGTCACCGTGCCTGACACGCGCAAGGCGCAATGGGGACAGGTCGCCCGCATAGCCGCGGGGGTGCGTGGACTAGGCTAGATCTTGATCTAGGGGGTGATCGCCGTGGAACGTTCGGGACAGCCGGCGCAGGATGGGGACAAGGACAAGCCGAAGCCGCCATGGCGGGCCGAAGGTCTGCCGGGCACGCCCGGCGGCGGGCGTCCGAAGATCAACTGGTGGCGCTTCGCGCTGACCCTGCTGGTCGTCTACGCGGCGTTCTTCCTGATCTCGTCCTTCTTCGACGGCGATCCGCCCGAGACGATCTCGTACTCACAGTTCATCAACCAGGTCAACGCCAAGAACGTCAAGGACATCTCGGCGCAGGGCTACTCCGTGACCGGCGTGCTCAAGACCGCCGCGCAGGACCCCGACAGCGACAACAAGTCCTACACGAACTTCGTCACCGAGATCCCGGTCTTCGTCGACGACACCCAGCTCATGCAGCAGCTGACCAACTCGGGCGTGGAGATCACCTCCGAGCCGATCAGCACCAACCGCGGCGTCTTCTGGAACCTGATCCTGTCCCTGCTGCCGCTCCTGCTCCTGGTCGGGCTCTGGGTCTGGATCATGCGGCGCGGCGCCTCGATGATGGGCGGCGGCGGAGGCCTGGGCGGCCTGGGCAAGTCGAAGTCATCCAAACCGGTCGAAGCCGCCAAGGTGCGCGTCAACTTCGAGGACGTCGCCGGCATCGACGAGGTCGAGAACGAGCTCGTCGAGATCGTCGACTACCTCAAGGACCCCGGCAAGTACCGCCGTCTCGGGGCCAAGCTGCCCAAGGGCGTGCTGCTCGCCGGTCCTCCCGGCACCGGCAAGACCCTGCTGGCGCGCGCCGTCGCCGGCGAGGCCAACGTGCCGTTCTTCTCGGCCAGCGCCTCCGAGTTCATCGAGATGATCGTCGGCGTCGGCGCCTCCCGCGTGCGCGACCTGTTCGAGGAGGCGCGCAAGGTCGCCCCCTCGATCATCTTCATCGACGAGATCGACGCCATCGGCCGTGCCCGCGGCGGCAACTCCGGCATCGGCGGCCACGACGAGCGCGAGCAGACGCTCAACCAGATCCTCACCGAGATGGACGGCTTCTCCGGCGGCGAGGGCGTCATCGTCATCGGCGCCACCAACCGTCCCGAGGTGCTCGATCCGGCCCTGCTGCGCCCCGGCCGCTTCGACCGCACCGTCATGGTCGCCCCGCCCGACGCCAAGGGCCGCGTGGCCATCCTCGAGGTGCACACCCGTGGCGTCCCGCTCGACGGAGACGTCTCGCTGGACCAGCTCGCCAAGACCTCGCCCGGCATGACAGGCGCCGACCTGGCCAACCTCGTCAACGAGGCCGCCCTCCTGGCCGCCAAGCGCGGCAAGGAGAAGGTCTCCATGGCCGACTTCGCCGACGCCCTGGAGAAGCTCCAGCTGGGTACGGCACGCAGCATCGTGATGCCGGAGGAGGAGCGCACCAGGACCGCCTACCACGAGGCGGGCCACGCGCTGCTCGGCATGCTCCAGCCCGGCGCCGACCCGGTGCGCAAGATCTCGATCATCCCGCGCGGCCGGGCGCTGGGCGTCACCCTGTCCACGCCCGACACCGACCGGTACGCCTACGACTACAACTACCTGCGCGGGCGCATCATCGGCGCGCTGGGCGGCATGGCGGCCGAGAAGGTCATCTACGACGTCATCACCACCGGCGCCGAGAACGACCTGGAGCAGGTCACCATGATCGCTCGCGGGATGGTCGGGCGCTGGGGCATGTCAGAGAAGATCGGGCCACTGACGATCATCCCGTCGGAGGGCCCTCCGCAGGCCGCTCCCGCCACCCTGGCGGCGGTCGACGACGAGGTGCGCCGGATCGTGGACGAGTGCTACGAGCAGGCCGTGCGGTTGCTGATGGACAACCGCGACAAGCTCGAGGCCATCGTGGTGGCGCTGCTGGAGCACGAGACGCTCGACGAGGCGGCGGCCTACCGGGCGGCGGGGCTGGGGCGCGCTTCGTAGGCCGGGGCCCTGGGGTGCTTTGTAGGCCGGGGCCCTGGGGTGCTTTGTAGGCCGGGACCCTGCGGTGCGGCGGGGCTGGGGGGCGCTTCGTACGCCGGGGCGCTGGGGTGCGGCGGGTTGCTGCAATTCTCACAGCCGTGTGTGCAGGATTGTTGCAGCTTTTGCTCGCGCCGTTGACACCTTTTGACGGACGCCTTTAGGGTCGATTAAAGGTTGCGGAAAGCGCTTTCCATCCTTGTCGCCGAGCGAGAGCTGCCTGGCCCGCAGCGCCTCCGGCGAGCCCTGATGCCGCCGCCCCCGCGGCATCCTCTTACGGTCAGGAAGGCGAGACCAGATGAAACGAGCAGCGGCTTTACGGCTCACGGCAGCGCTGGCCACAGCCGCCGTCACCGGCGTGGCAGCCGTGGCCCTCCCGGCGCTCCAGGCCACGGCGGCCGTCGGGACCGCCACCGGCTACGCGTCGAGCAACGGCGGAACCACCGGCGGCGCAGGCGGCCAGACGGTCAAGGCCACCACCGGAACCCAGATCCACGCCGCCCTCTGCGGCCGCGCCAGCAGCAGCACCCCGATCACCATCCAGGTCGAGGGCACCATCAACCACGGCAACACCGCCAAGGTCTCCGGTGAGAGCTGCAACACCGCCGCGGGCGTGATCGAGCTCAAGCAGATCAGCAACGTCACCATCGTCGGTGTCGGCGCCGGGGCCGTCTTCGACCAGGTCGGCATCCACATCCGCGAAGCCAGCAACATCATCATCCAGAACGTCACCGTCAGGAACGTCAAGAAGTCGGGCTCGCCCACCTCCAACGGCGGCGACGCCATCTCCATGGAGAGCGACGTCCGCAACGTCTGGGTCGACCACGCCACCCTGCTTGCCTCGGGCGGCGAGTCCGAGGGCTTCGACGGGCTGTTCGACATGAAGGACAACACGCAGTACGTGACCCTGTCCTACAGCATCCTGCGCAACTCCGGCCGCGGCGGGCTCATCGGCTCCAGCGAGAGCGACCGCAGCAACGGCTACGTCACCTTCCACCACAACCTGTACGAGAACATCGACTCGCGCACGCCCCTGCTGCGCGGAGGCATCTCGCACATCTTCAACAACTCCTACGTCAGCCTGAACGAGTCCGGCATCAACTCGCGTGCCGGCGGGCGGGCCAAGGTGGAGAACAACTACTTCAAGGACTCCAAGGACGTCCTGGGCACCTTCTACACCTCCGAGGCGGGTTACTGGCAGGTGGCCGGCAACGTCTTCGACAACGTGACCTGGTCCAGTCCGGGCACCGACTTCAAGCCCGCCGGGCCCAACCCGCAGTCGAACACCACCGTCAGCGTGCCGTACTCCTACCGTCTCGACGGGGCCTCCTGCGTGCCGAACATCGTGCGCCAGACCGCGGGCGCCAACACGGGCCTGCGAGTGTCGGACGGCAGCTGCTCGCCCACGACACCGTCACCCACGCCGACCTCGTCGTCGACGCCCACCGCGACTCCCACCGCGACGCCCACTTCCACGCCGACCGCGCCCCCTGGGGGCACCAACCTGAGCATCGGCGCGGGCTCGGACGGCTCCAGCAAGGCCGACGGCACCAGCTACGGCAACGTGCGCGACGGCAACCTGGCCACGTACTGGTCGCCGGTCGGATCGACCGGGTCGGTGTCGATCAAGTGGAGCTCGGCCAAGTCGATCTCCGGGATCGTCATCCGTGAGGCGTCGGGAGCGGCGGGTGTCATCGGGTCGTGGCAGGTCATCAATGCCGACACGGGCGCGGTGCTGAAGTCGGGGACGGGGGCGGGGGCGATCACCTTCGCTTCGACGTCGCTGGCGAAGATCACGTTCAAGATCGTGAGCGCGAACGGGACGCCGAAGGTCGCCGAGTTCGAGACCTACGCGTAGCTGGGGTGGTGGTGCGCGGGTGGCCCGGGCTGGCACGTAGCCGGGTCCGCCCGTGGTCCGCTTCTCCGGCCACGGTTCCGCGACCTCCGCGCAGCTCGGTCCGCAGCCACGCATAGCGACACGGCTGCTGTCGGCCCGAGGCCCGCCTGGCTCCTCTCGCTGCGCACAGCCGCTCCCCTCCGTGGGTCCGCTCCGCCTCCGTCAGGCCACTTCACCCCGCACGGCCACTTCACCCCGCACGGCCACTCCACCCCGCACGGCCGCTCCACCCCGCACGGCCGCTCCACCCCGTCAGGCCACTTCACCCCGTGAAGCCGCTTTAGCCCGTGGGCCGTCGATCCCGACGGCCCCACATCCGCCTGGTGCCGGATGCCTGGTGCCGGATGCCTGGTGCCTGCGGAATCTTTGCCCTAAACGGCATTTATCCCGATTTACCGCCGGGAAGCTCCCCCTCGTGAGCCTCAACGATGAACTTCTTCAGCAATTGGGCAACTCCGGCCTTGAGCAGATCGCAGGCCTGCTCGGCACGGACGTCTCCACAGCCAAGCAAGCAGTCGAAGCCGCCGCGGGCACCATCGTCGGCGGCATGGCGGTCAACGCCGACCGCCCGGAAGGCGCCGAAGCGCTGCGCTCGGCCCTGGACGACCACGTCACCAGCGACCCGTTCAACTCGGACGTGTCCTCGGTGACCCGCGACGGCCAGGGCATCCTGGAGCACGTCCTCGGCGAACAGGGCACTCAGCAGGCCGCGGCCGGCATCTCCCAGTTCGCCGGGATCAACATGGGCACCATCGCCAAGCTGCTGCCTCTCCTGGCACCGATGGTGATGTCCCTGCTCGCCAACCGCGCGAGCAAGCAGAACATGGACGCAGGCGCGGTCGCACAGGACCTGAACAAGGAAACCACCGACATGTCGAGCGGCGGCCTGGGCGACCTCCTGGGCGCCATCCTCGGCGGCAGCGGAGGCGGCGGCCTCGGGGACCTGCTCGGCGGCCTCCTCGGCGGCGGCTCGCAGCAGCAGTCCGCACCGCAGCAGTCAGCGGCCCCGGCGACCGAGCAGCGCCAGCCGCAGTCGGCGCAGGGCGGGGGCGGCTCCAACCCAGACTGGTGACGGCGACGCGAGGCCAGGGCGGGCCACCTGAACCACTCACACCCACACAACCCGCCCAGGCCCCCGCCGCACCCACGCGCTCCCGCACCCACGCGCTCCCGCACCCACGCGCTCCCGCACCACGCGCCGCAGGCCCTCCCTTCGCACCAGCGCCTCCTCCCTTCCCACCTCGGTCTGTGCCTCCATCCCGGTAAACTGGCCAAATGATCGTCCTCGCCTCCGCATCACCCGCCCGTCTCGCTCTCCTGCGCAGCGCAGGAATCGACCCGAAGGTGATCGTCAGCGGCGTCGACGAGGAAGCCCTGTCAGCCCCCACCCCCGCCCAACTGGCCCTCCGCCTCGCCCAGGAGAAGGCCCGCAAGGTCGCCGCCGACCTCTCGGGCGCCGTCGTCATCGGCTGCGACTCCATCCTCGAACTCGACGGCCGGCCGTACGGCAAGCCGGGCACCCCCGAGGTCGCCGCCGAACGCTGGCGCCTCATGCGCGGACGCACCGGCCGCCTGGTCACCGGCCACTGTCTGATCGACACCGCGACCGGCCGCGAGGTCTCGGCGGCGGAGTCCACGGTCGTGCGCTTCGCCACCCCCACCGACGACGAGATCGCGGCCTATGTGGCCACCGGCGAACCCCTCGCCGTCGCCGGCGGTTTCACTCTCGACGGCTTCGGCGGCTGGTTCGTCGAGAGCATCGACGGTGACCATGGAAACGTCCTGGGGATCTCCCTGCCCAGGGTGCGCACCCTGCTCGACGAACTCGGCTACGCGGTGACCGACTTCTGGCGCTAGGTTTCTCCGCATGCGCGACTTCTTCAGCGGTGTGGGCTTCTTCTTCCAGGGCATCGGCTGGGTGGCCAAGCACGGCCGGTGGTGGCTGTTCGGGCTGATCCCCGCCGTGATCGCCTTCGTCGTGTACGTCGTGGCGCTGATCTTCCTCGGCCAGTACGCCTTCGAGATCGCGGACTTTCTCACCCCCTTCGCCGACTCCTGGAGCTGGCGCGACACTTTCCGCACCATCATGGGCGTGATCATCTTCATCGGCGGCCTCGCCCTGGCAGTGATCACCTATGCGGCCCTGACGCTCGCCATCGGCGAACCCTTCTACGAGCGCCTCTCCGGCGAGGCCGACCCTCTGCCCGACCACGAGGAGAAGCCGTGGTGGCGCACCCTGCCGCGTTCGATCCGCGACAGCCTCGTCACGCTGCTCTACGTCCTGGCCTTCACGATCCCGCTCTTCGTCCTCGGCTTCATCCCGGTCATCGGCCAGACCGTGGTGCCGGTGATCGGCGCCATGGTGTCGGGCTTCTTCCTGAGCGTCGAGCTCACCACGCTGGCCCTGGAGCGCCGCGACCTGCCCCGCAAGGCCCGCATGGCACTGCTGCGCAAGAACCTGCCGCTCACGCTCGGGTTCGGGGTGCCCATCTTCCTGCTCTTCCTGGTACCGCTGGTGGCCGTGATCGCCATGCCCGCCGCCGTCGCGGGCGCCGCCCTGATGGTCCGCGGCCGCCTAGCTCCCCGCTGACATCTCGCGTACGGCCAGCCCCACTCAACAGCCCGCCCCGTCCCTCGCCCACACTCCACCATTGCCGTACGGCGAAGCCACGAGTTTTCCACAGCCCACCCCCTCGCCCGATTCCTCCCACCCCAACCCCCGGCATGCTCCCGTCCATGTCCTCCGCCAACACCGCAGAGACCCTGCTCAACCTCACCGCACCCCCCGACATCCTCGCCGCGGTGCCGTACCTCCTGGGCTACCACCCCACCCAAAGCCTCATAGCCCTCGGCCTGTCCCGCCGCCAGGTGCAGATCGCGGCCCGCTGGGACCTCCCCCTGTCCCCGCACTCCCTCGCCCCTTTTCCCGCCATGCTCGCCCGCGAGCGCATCACCGAGCTGATCATCGTCGGCTACGGCCCAGGCTCCCTGGTCACCCCCGCGGTCGACACCATGCGCGAACTGGCGGCCAAGGCCGGCGTCCCCGTGGCCGAGGCCCTGCGCGTGGAGGAAACCCGCTTCTGGTCCTACCTCTGCGACGTCCCCGCCTGCTGCCCGATCGAGGGCACCCCCTTCGACATCACCACCACCCAGGTAGCCGCAGAAGCAACAGTCCAGGGCCTGGTGGCGCTCCCCGACCGCGCCATGCTGGAAGCGACCCTCTCGCCCGCCACCGGCCCCATCCGCCTGGGCATGCGCCGCGCGACATCCGACACCGCCGCAATCTTGGTGTCCCGCCTGGTCGACTGCCGCAACCCCGACCGCTTCGCCGACGAATACGTCACCGAAGCCCTGACCCGCGTGCGCGCCGCCATGACCTCACCCGAACGCCTGACCGACCGCCAAGTCGCCGAACTGGGCTTCGACCTGGCCATCATCCGAGTCCGCGACGAGGCGTGGACGTGCATGCAAGACGCCCACCTCCCGCTGTGGCGAGACCTCACCCGCCGCCTGGAACCCAGATTCGTCCCCCCAGCGGCTTCACTGCTCGCCATGGCAGCCTGGAGATCAGGAGACTGCGTCCTGGCCGCCATCGCTCTCGAACGCGCCCTGCGCATCGACCCCACGTACTCGATGGCCCACCTGCTCCGTCACGCCCTGGAGCAACTCCTGCCACCCAAGCTCCTCACCGACCGCCTGCCCACCTCATCCGACCTCGACGCGGCCATGGGATCGCCCAAGCAAACCTGGCTCATCCCCCTGCTGGGCCTACTCGACGACCAGCCCTCGGACGACCCTCCATGATCACACGCAAGACCAAAACGACGGACCGGGAGCAACGAGACACCAACAAGGCACCAACCAGCCCAAAGCCGCCAATCAGCCCAAAGCCGCCAACCAGCCCAAAGCCGCCAACCAGCCCAAAGGTGCGAAGCGCAGCCCTCCTCCTCAGCTCCCGTCGCCACTCTCCGGCCGCTTGTACGCACGCATCCTCGCCGGATACCCGGTCAGATTCACGTCATAAACAGGCAGCCCGAGGTTGTGCGCCACCTTGCGGATGACAGCAGGGGCTCCCACCCGACGCCGGGTCCACTCACCGTCGTCGGCCACTGCAACGGCTGTCGTGTCGGTCGCGAAGGTCTCAGGCTCGACATAGAACTCAACGCCACGCCTCGACTTGGCGAAGGCGATAAGCGCCTCGATGTCGGCGTCCGTCGCTTCGCGGTCGAACTTGGCGACCTTGGGCCCGCGCAGCCGACGCAGGCCGTAACGGTCTCGCCATCTCATGACTCCTTTTTATACCGTTCAGCCGCCCGTCGCGTCGGGGCTGTTCTCCGGGTCAGCTCCGGGTTCGCCCCGATGCCGCACATCCCGAGGAGATTGCAGGATGAAGTCAGATCACTCCATCCGAAGGGGAAGGCGTCATGGCGGGCACACCTATGAGGACCGGGCAAGCACCCGTGGAGCAGCTTCGCGTCACGAACCAGGACCGCGAGCACGTGGTGGAGCACGTCAAAGCCGCCTATGCCGAGGGCCGTTTCGACGAGCTGGAGTTCGAGGACCGTCTGGAGCGCGCGATGACCGCGCGCACCCACGGCGACCTGATGCCCATCATGTCCGAGCTGTACGGCCCGCGCGGCGTCCCCATGCCCAGGCCTGTCCCGCCACGCGCGACCCCTGCCCGCATGCACACGGGTCCCACCGAGAGCCCCGAACGCCTGGCAGCCTCGGCAGCCCACGGCCTGGCCGCCATCGGCTTCCCCATCGTCGGCCCCCTGATCTTCCTGCTCACCGGCGGCAAGACGTCGCCGTACATCCGCCAGCACGCCCTGGAGGCTCTCAACTTCCACCTGACGGTGATCGGCGCGTCGATCCTGCTCCCCATCACGGTGGTGGGCGTCGTCCTGCTGCCGGTGATCTGGGTGGCCGCGTTCGTCCTGTCGATCGCAGGCGCCGTCTCGGCCCTGACGGAGGGCTCGTTCCGCTACCCCATGACGCTTCGCCTGGTGAAGTAGCACAGACCCGACCTGCCAAGGCCAGCCCCCTCGGGCCGCTGGAGCACCAGCCCGGCCGAGCGGGACCGGTCTGGGGCCCAGCGCCGAGCGGGACCAGTGCCGAGCGCGGGACCAGTGCCGAGCGCGGGACCAGTGCCGAGCGGGGGACCAGTGCCGATGCTCGGCATCCCCTACCGGTCCCTCCCATCTCGGCACCGATCAACCGACGCGGGCCCCGCTCCCAGCCCATTCTTCGCCCCCAGCAGCTCGCAGCCGCTATCCCAGATCAGCCCCCTCGTTGTCAGCCGATGCACCCGCAACCAATTCCCCATCGATCGGTTCCAGGACGAAGACCGGGATCTGGCGCTCAGTCCTGAGCTGGTAGTCCGCATAGTCCGGATAGGCGTCGACCGCCCGGCGCCACCACAGTTCCTTCTCCTGCCCGAACACCTCCCGCGCCCGATAGCCCCGGCTGGCCGTACCGTCCTGCACTTCGACCAACGGTTCGGCGACCAGGCTGGAGTACCACTGCGGATTCCTTGGCGCGCCTCCTTGGGAGGCGACGGCGGCGTAGTGCCCCTCGTGCTCGACCCGCATCAGCGGCGTCTTGCGGATGCTGCCGGTCTTGGCGCCACGGTAGGTCACCAGGACGGTCGGCAGGCCCTTGATGGTGACGCCGTCGGTGGTGCCGGTGCGCATGATCTGCTCAACATGCTCGCGCACCCAGGCGGACGCGCTCGGCTCGTAGGTGCCCGCGAGAGCGCTCACCCGGTTGGCGGCGTCCGGGTGAGAGGTCGGCTCGGTCTCGAGGGGAGCGCGGTTCTGTACGGCACGCGGACGTCGGCTGTCCACGTTGGCGGTGAGGGTGTTGAGGAGCTCGGGGAGGGCTGAGACGGTCTCGGGCGGCAGGCCGACGACGGTCTCCTCTGCCAGGGCCAGCCACAGGTCCTTGATCTGCTCGGTCAGAGCCCTGCCGCTCTCCGTGAGCTCGACGACGGTGGCGCGCTTGTCCGCAGGGGTGGGAACTCGACGGATATGGCCGGTGGCTTCGAGCTTGCGGGTCATGAGGGTGACGCTGGGAGGTTCGCAGCCGAGGGCGTCGCTCAGCTGGGCCTGGATCATGGGGCCGGTTCGGGCGAGTTCGAGCAGGAGCGCTTCCTGGCCGGTGTGCAGGCCTAGAGGGGCGAGCAGGGTTGCGGCTCGGGCGCGGTGGCGCAGGCTGAGGAGGCGGATGGCCTGGTTGAGAGCGTCGGCCTGGGCGAAGTCCATGATCTCTCCCGTTTGATTAGTTATGCGAATAACATTATGCACATAACTATTCAGCTGCAAAGGAGAGGCGCTGATGTGCAACCAATGGTTGCGTATTCGAGCGTGTGTGCGATAGCGTCACACGCAACCAAAGGTTGCGTATCACGGAAGCGGGAAGCGTCATGGAGTTCGGCAGCATCGAGCGACAGATTCATATCGACGCATCGCCCGAGGTGGTCTTCGAGGTCGTCAGCCGGCCGGAACACATCTCGCAGTGGTGGACCGACGACGCCGACGTGGATCCGACGCCGGGCGCCGTGGGCGAGTTCGTCTGGGGCGACAGGGTCAACGTTCTGCCGATGACCGTCGTGGACGTCGATCCGCCGCGGTTGTTCTCGTTCCGCTGGTGCTATCCCGATGGGAAGGTCGACGACTCCGTCGAGTCCCTGCTGGTCACCTTCGAGCTGACCCCCTCTGGTGGAGGCACGTTGGTGCGGCTCACCGAGACCGGGTTCCGCGAGATGGGGTGGGAGGTCGCCAAGCTGGAGGAGCAGTACCACGAGCACGTCGTGGGGTGGGACACCTTCGTGCCCCGGCTCGGGGAGTACGCGGAGGGGCTGGTGGCGAGTCGATGAGCGTCGTTGTCGACGACGATCTCTGGACGGCAGTCGGGGATCCGACACGTCGGCGCATGCTCGATCTGCTGCTGGCCGAGGGCGGGGGCACCGCTACGAGTCTCAGCGAGCGGTTGCCCGTGACACGCCAGGCGGTGGCCAAGCATCTCGGCGTGCTCGACCGGGTCGGACTGGTGCACGGCTCAGCCGCCGGGCGTGAGCGCCGGTACCGGGTGGACGAGGTGCAGCTCGCTCGCGCCGTGGCGCAGCTGGCGTCGGTGGGAGCGGCTTGGGACGCCAGGCTCCGGCGCATCAAGCGGCTCGCGGAGGCGATCCAGCGGCGCGTGGATTCGCGTGGTGCGGGTTCGCGGGACGCGGAGGTGCGTGGCGCGGAGGTGCGTGGCGCGGAGGGCCCGAGGTGAGGACTCGTAGCCGGGGTGCGACATCTGGGGTGCGCGAGCGGAGGGTCGCGCAGTGAAGACCCGCATGATGCGCATCCCGGCTGCGTGCGCGATCCGTAAAGGCAGCGACTGATGTCGCGCGATTCAGCCGAAACAGACACTGGAAGAGAGAACGAGATGGTGGACATCCTGCACAGGGTCGGAATCAAGTCGTCCACGACCGAGGTCTACGACGCGTTAACCACCGCCGAAGGGCTGGCCAAATGGTGGGCGACCGACACACAGGGAGAAGGCGGCGACCTCGGGGGTGTGCTGCGGTTCCGGTTCGAGGCCGGCGGCTTCGACATGAAGGTGCTGGAGCTTCAGCCAGGGGCGCGTGTGCTGTGGGAAGTGGTCGACGGGCCCGCGGAGTGGGTCGGGACGCAGGTGCGCTGGGAGCTCAGCCAGGCCGATGACTACACCGTCGTGCTGTTCAAGCATGCGGGGTGGAAGGAGCCGGTGGAGTTCATGCACCACTGCAGCACCAAGTGGGCGCTCTTCTTGATGAGCCTGAAGTCGCTCGTCGAGACGGGGGAGGGGGCTCCTGATCCTCGGGATGTCAAGATCGACAACTGGAACTGATGTCTGAGAGCCATGCGCTCCCGCCTCTGCTGGCCTTCTCGCCTCCGCTGGCCCTGCTGGCGGAGGCGGACTGGCTTGGGCGGTCGTGGCATGGGGTTGTGTCGGGGTGGGGGTGTCGGGGCACTGCCAAGCGAGGGCACTGCCAAACGAAAGAAGCGCCAAGCGAGGGAAGCGCCAACCGAGGGCGGGGTGGGTTGTGGGTGGCGGATGTTGTCCGTGGCGGGTGTCCGCGGTGGCGAGTGTTCATGGCGGCGGGTGGCCGAAGGTAGCTGCTGCGTGCTGTGGGGCAGCGTGTGCTGGAGTGGTGATGTGCGGGGAGTGGCTGCGTATCGAGGTGGCGTCCTGAGGCGACCCCGGTGCGTCCTGAGGCGACCCCGGTGCGCCAGGGGCCATGCCAGGAGGTGCCATGGGCCCTGAACTCGCGAGCCTGGTCCATCAGGTGCGAGCGTACCCCGGAGAAACGTCGGAGGCGGTGGCGTGCGGGGCTGTGGGGGAAGGGAGGCCGCACGCTCGGCTTCGTTACGAGGCGAGGACCTCGTACTTGACGGTCATCACGCCCGCGCCCGTGTCGCCGATCGCGTCGAAGGCGGCCTCGGACAGGTCGAGGCAGCGACCGCCCACGTAAGGACCGCGGTCGTTGATGCGTACGGTGACCGACTCGCCGTTGTTGGGGTTGGTGACGCGGACCTTGCTGCCCAGGGGGAGGGACTTGTGGGCGGCGGTCATGGCCGTGGGGTCGAACTGTTCGCCGCTGGCCGTCATCTGGGGGTCGCCGTAGAAGGAGGCGCCGCAGGTGCCGGTGGAGATGACTCGCGGACCTGATGCCTCGGACTTCTTGCTCTTGGTGGCCTCTGAGGTCTTGGGCTTGGGGGATGTGCTCGGCTTGGGCTTGCTGGAGGCGCTTGAGGACTTGGACGAGTCCGATGAGTCCGATGAGTCCGGCGACGCTGGTGAAGGCGATGAGCCCGAGGAGTTGGCCGGCGTCGACGTCGAAGCTGTTGGCTTGGAGGTGGACGGCTGTGCGGGGGTGGGGGAGACGGCGACGCGGGACCCTGCGGTGGCCATGGTGTTCGTCGACGATGTGGTGCTCAGCGAGGCCCAGGCGGCCGTTGATGCGATGGCGAGGGCGGCGGTGCCCGCGGCGACGGCTGTCCAGCGGCGCTTGCCGGGAGCGAGCAAGCTCTTGCGGGAGGGCAGGCTCTTGCGGGAAGGCGTGCGAGAAGGCTTGGCGGAATGCTGGCCCAAGGGGAACCACGGGTCCTAGGTCGGAGACAGGGTCACGGGACCGAGGCCGGAGAGGGGTGCGCGTCGGCCAGTCCCAAGGGCGGGCAAAGCGGGGCCCGCGACTGGTTGAACCTATGCGACGAATAGCCGACAAAGGCAAATTAAAGGTACGTAAGGTGACATATGCCACTTTGCCTGAGTGGTCGTCGCGAGTACTCGACACTAGAGGGGGGATCTTGTGATTTCTGGCTAACCGCTTACTTCGGTTGGGTTCGTGCCGATGAGGAGGACGGTCGGATGGAGACGACTGCCCAGTGGTATAGGCGCTTTGCGGCGGAGGAGGTGCGGGGGCATTCGCCGCGGTACGAGCAGCTGGCCTGCGAGGTCGCCCACCACGCTGAGCTGCTGAAACTGCTTGATGAGTTGCCTGAGATGAAGCGTCAGCCGAACCTGCTGTTCGGGGCTGTGCGCTATGCGGGCGGGACCGTCGAGGACCGGGACGTCGTCGAGTGGATCGTCGAACACTGGCGCCGGGTACGCGCGATCATGCTGGCTCGCCGTACGCAGACGAACGAGGTCGGGCGGTGTGCCACGCTTTATCCGATCCTCGCCTCGATCCCTGGGCCGCTGGCGCTGATCGAGGTGGGGGCGTCGGCGGGGTTGTGCCTCTTTCCTGATCGTTACCGCTACAGCTACGACCAGGGTGAGGCGCTCGGGCCGCAGGACAGCCCGGTGGTGCTGGAGTGCCGCACGACTGGGCCGGTGCCGTTGCCTGGTGGGCCGCTCGAGGTGGTCTGGCGGGCGGGGCTCGACATCAATCCGCTCGACGTGCGCGACGCCGAGGAGATGCGGTGGCTGGAGTGCCTCGTCTGGCCTGAGCAGGAGCACCGGCTGCGGCGGTTGCGGGCTGCCGTGCGGGTGGTGGCCGCGGAGCCGCCGCGCATCGTCGCCGCCGATCTCAACGACGGCCTTCGTGCGCTGGTGGCGCAGGCGCCCGAGGGGGCGACGGTGGTGGTGTTCCACAGTGCTGTCATGCCGTACCTGTCCTTGGAGGAGCGGGAGCGGTTCACCGGGACTGTGCGTGAGCTGCCGGTGCGGTGGATCTCCAACGAGGGCACTGCCCGGCTGCCCGAGCTCCTGGAGCGGGCCGGAGGCGCCCTGCCGCAGGATCGGGCGGGGTTCCTGCCCTCGCTGGACGGGCGCCCGCTGGCGGTGGCAGGGCCTCATGGGCAGTGGCTGCACTGGCTTGGTTGAGTGAGACGCGGGGGGAGTGACTCCAGGTTGGAGGCGGGGCGGTGTAGGCCTGAGGTGTTCGAGGGCGGGCCACGTTCGGGAGTTGGGCGACGATGGATGGGGGAGGGCTCGGGGTTCGGGGAGGGCGGGCCAAGCTCGCGAGTTGGCGGCGATGGCTCGATAAGGGGCTCGGGTCGGGTCGGTGTCCGTGGGTGGGTCCGTCAAGGGGTGATCATCAGTCTGTGCTGTTCTGACATGTCGTGATCTGCTGCCATCACCATGAGCACGCGAGGCATTACCGTGCGCGCATGATTAAGACAATCGCGGCCATTTCCGGAATGCTGGTGATAGCCGGGCTTCCAGCCCCCTCGTTCGCGGCCACCGTCGAAGAGGTCCACGCCGGCGATCTGGGCCCCGGAGGCCCATGGCTCAGGCTGCAGGACGACCCCAACAACGCCGGCCGGCCGCCGGGCGTGCACGAGGTGGCCGCCTTCACCGATCCGGTCCGCTTCAACGGCAGCCTGCATCTCCGCCTCGGTGGCGGCGAACAGGCGCAGGCCGCCCGCTACTTCGTGCAGGGCGGTCAGATTCAGCACATCCCGCTCGCCCGGATCGCCGCGTCGCCCGTGTCCTACGACACGTACGTGAACAGCGCCGCGTCCACCGCCACCGGGGTCGCCCCCAGCCTGCAGCTGCCGATGTTCTGCGGCGGCCAGTTCACCACGCTCAGCTTCCAGCCCCAGCTGGCCGGCGGGGTGAAGCCGGACGAATGGCAGCACTTCACTTCGACGGGCTCCTCCATGTGGCGTACCTCCCGGGCCATCGCGGGCGTGGCGGCCGGAGGCGACGCCACCTTCGACACCTTCGTCAACGCCTGCACGGGGACCGACGACGGGGCGATCGGCGTGATCGCCAACATCGGCCGGCTGGGCGACGCCACCGCCACGCTCGACACCTATGTCGACAATCTCACCCTGCTCGGCACCACGTACGACTTCACCACCGGCCGGAGCGCGCGCATCGACCTCAAGCTCCCGCGCCGCACCGACCTGGGCGGCCCCGCGGCCAAGGGCACGCTCCGGCTCACCAATCCCGCCGGAGGGCCGCACTATCGCGATGCCTCCGTGCGGCTGAGCGTCACCGGGTACGGCATCACTCCCGGCAACCTGCGCCTGAGCTGGAACGGCCGGCCGTTGTCACTGACGCGCACGACGAACGGCTCGCTGGGCGGCTCCGTGCCGCTGCGGCAGGCGGGCACGACGCCGCGCGTGTTGATGTCGTCACGTCCGGTGGAGCTGGCACCGGGGGACGGCACGACGGCGGCTGTGCGCCTGAAGGTCTCCGACGGCGTATGGGGAAAGCTGGTCGTCAAGGCCGAGCTGCTGGCCGAGGGTTATCGGCCCGACCAGCCGACGGGCGTGAGGGCCGGCGCCACGACGCGGGTCGTCATGGCGGCTTCCTCGGGCGGCTCTCCCCCGAACGGGGTCACCGGGAAGAAGAAGCGTCGTGCCTGCCGTACCGGTGTCGGCACCGCCCGCGCCTGCGCACGCGACTGAACCGGTCGCTGCCGCCGACGCGGCGCGGACGCTCGCCTCTCCGCGGTCTCGGTGATCAGAGCATCAACGATCTGACGGTCTCGACGGTGTCGGCCTCCTCGGCGCGTTTGTCGGGCCGGTAGCGCAGCACGCGGGCGAACCGCAACGCCATCCCGCCGGGATACCGCGTCGACCGCTGCACCCCGTCGAAGGCGATCTCGACCACGAGCTCGGGCCGTACGTTGACGGTCCACTCGTCGGTCGGCCCGTCGGCGATCTCGAGGAAGCGCCCCGTCTGCCAGGCGAGCAGCTCGTCCGTGAGCCCCTTGAAGGTCTTGCCGAGCATGACGAACCCGCCCGTCTCGGGGTCGCGGGCGCCGAGGTGCAGGTTCGACAGCTTGCCCTCGCGCCGCCCGTGGCCCCACTCGACGGCCAGCACGACGAGGTCGAGCGTGTGGCGGGGCTTGACCTTGATCCAGCCGGCGCCGCGGCGGCCGGCGGCGTAGACGGACGAGGGCGCCTTGACGACCAGGCCCTCGTGGCCGGCCTTCACGACCTCGGTGAACCACGCCTCGGCCTGGGCGACGTCGTCGGTCACCAGGCGCGGGGTGATCAGCGAGGAGGGCACGGCACGCGCCAGCTCCTTCTGACGGTCGGAATAGGGCAGGTCGAGCATGTCCTGGCCGTCGATGCGCAGCAGGTCGAAGAAGTAGACGCTGAGCGGGGTGCTCTCGCGCAGCCGGGCGACGTCGATCTTGGTGGAGACGCGGGACGCGGTGACCTGGAACGGGTGCGGGCGGCCGTCGGGGCGCAGCGCGATGACCTCGCCGTCGAGCACCAGATCCTGCGACGGCAGCCCGAGCACGGCCTCGACCAGCTCGGGCACCTGGTCGGTGATGTCGTCGAGGGTGCGGGTGAAGACCCTGACCACCTCGCCGAGGCGGTGGGTCTGGACGCGGATGCCGTCGAGCTTCCATTCGAGGGAGGCGGGGCCGCCGATCTTCTCGAGCGCGGCGGCGACGTTGGGGGCGCTGCCCGCGAGCATGGGGGCGACGGCGCGGCCGACCTCGAGCTTGAACGCGTGGAGCTCCTCGACGCCGCCCGACAGCGCCGCGGCGCCGACCGCGGGCAGCCAGCCGCGCAGCGTCAGGGCGCGGCGCACGTCGGCGGAGGGCGCGCCGGAGGCCTTGGCGATCGCCTCGATCATGACACCGTCGAGTGCTCCCTGGCGGAGCTCGCCGCTGAGCAGGCGGGTGAGGAAGGACTGTTCCTGGCTGGTGACGGCGGAGAACAGCTCGTGGACCAGGGCCTTGCGGGCGGCCTGGGAACCCTGGCCGGAGACGGCCTTGATGCGGGTGAACAGGGCGTCGACGTCGGTGAGGGTCGCCGTGGCCACCAGTTTGGGTGCGGGAAGTTCCTGGAGTGAGCGATAGCCCACGCCGATCTGGCGTTGGGGCAGCTCTCCGGAAAGGTAGGCGATGGCGATCTCCGCCTCCTCGGGGCCGACCCTGCCGAGCAGCTCGGCCAGGTGGCCGACCTTGCCCAGCCGCGCGGAGGTCTGGGCGACCGCCTGCGACACGCGTACGACGTCGATGAGAAGCACATGGCCATCGTGCCTCATCCGACCGACAGTTGTCCCTTCCGGGGTTCTCAGATCGACCTGGGGCTTTGCGCGCCGGCCTCCTTCAGGCGGGCGGTGATCCGGTCGACGTCGCCGCGTTCGCCCGAGGGCAGGGGTGCGCCGACGGAGGCGCGGAGCCCGGCCGCGGTCTCCAGGAGGCGGGCGGCCTCGGCGAGGTCGCCTTCGAGGCTGGCGGCTCCGGCCAGACCCTCCATGGCCAGGGCGACGGCCCGGGGGTCGCCGCTGGCGCGCGCGGCGTCGAGGCCGTCCAGGTGCAGGGACCGAGCTTGTACGGCGTCGCCGCGCTGCTCGGCGACGAACCCGAGCTCGGCCAGGATCAGCGACAGGGCGCTGGCCGACTCCAAACGGCGGTCCCAGTCGAGCCAGTTCAGCAGGTGGCGTTCCGCGCGGTCCAGGTCGCCCTGGCGGCGGGCGCTCAGGGCCAGGCCCAGCTCGGCGAACTCCTCACCGAGCGTGTAGCCCTGCTCGGCGGAGCGGCGGCGGGCTCGCTCGTGCAGCTCGTCGGCCTGGGCGAAGTCGCCCGACAGCAGGGCGATGCGGCCCAGGAAGGCGAGCTTGTCGGGCACTTCGGTGCCGAGGCCCAGCTCTTCGGCCATGCGCAGGCCCTCGCGGTGGAAGCGGGCGGCGGCGGGGTAGTCGCCCATGATCTCCGCGTGGCCGCCGAGGGCGAAGGTGGCGTGCAGCTGGCCCCAGCGGTCGCCCAGGCGGGTGAACAGGGCGTGGCTGCGCTTGCCGTACTGCTCGGCCAGGGTCAGGTCGCTGCGCAGGAGGGCGTGGCGGGCCATGGTGGCCAGGACGGCCGCGGTGCCCCAGTCGTCGCCTGCGGCCCCGAAGGTGGCCAGGATGCGGGCGGCGTGCTCTTCGGCGGTGGGCAGGTCGCCGACGCCGAGGCGGGCGTTGAGGAGGTACCAGGCGGCGAGGGGGTCGCCGGATGTGCCGGGCATGGTGGCTTCGCCCTGACGCATGGCGAACCCGGCCCGCCACGACTCCGCCGACGAGGCGCCCGAGGATGAGGGCCCGGTGCCCGCCTCCAGCGCGCGGGTGAACCAGCGGCGTCCCTCTCCGAGCCGCCCCCGCAGCACCCAGTACCAGGCCAGCGAGTTGGCCAGCTCCACCCCGCCCCCCGCACCCAAGGCCGTCTCGAAGGCCGCCCGCAGGTTGCCCGTCTCGGCGTCGAGCCTGCCCAGCCACTCCAGCTGCGACGGCCCTCGCAGGTACGGCCCGGCGGAGGCTGCCAGCGCGGCGTAGTACTCCAGGTGCCTGCCCCGCAGCTCGTCGTACTCCCCGGCCTCCCGCAGCCGCTCCACCCCGTACGCCGCCACCGACTCCAGCAGCCGGTAGCGCGGCGGCGTGCCCGACACGGTGACCAGCGACCGGTCGACGAGCTCGGCCAGCAGGTCGAGCACGTCGTCCAGGCCCGACACCCGCTCGGCGGCCTCGAGGGTGCTGCCGTCGGCGTGCACAGCCAGGCGCCGCAGCAGGACGGCCTCCTGCGGTGTCAGCAGCGACCAGCTCCACTCGATCATCGCCCGCAGCGTGCGCTGGCGGGCAGGGGCGTCGGTGTGCCCGGCGGTGAGCACCTTGAAGCGATCTTCGAGGCGTTCGGCCAGCGTGTGCACGCCGAGGGCCCGCACGCGCGTGGCGGCCAGTTCGAGCGCGAGGGGGATGCCGTCGAGCCTGCGGCAGACGGCGGTGACCGCGGCGAGGGCGGAGTCGTCGAGGAAGAGCCCGGCGGCCTCGGCCCGCTGCAGGAACAGCTCGACCGCGCTCGCCTCCTCCAGGGGCGCCACCGGCCACAGCTGCTCGCCGCCCAGTCCGAGGGGACGCTGGCTGGTGGCCAGGACGCGGAGGCCTGGCGCCTGGGCCAGCAGCCGTGAGGCCAGGACGGCCACGCCTTCGGTCAGGTGCTCGCAGTTGTCGAGTACGAGCAGCAGCCGCCTGCCGCGCAGGAACTCGACGAGGTGGTCGCCGCCGGAGGCGTCGTCGCGCACGCCGAGGGTCGCCGACACGTGCTCGGCCAGTGCGGCGGGGTCGGTCAGGGATCCCAGCTCCACCAGCCACACCCCGTCGGGGTGGGTGCCGGTCAGTTTCCGTGCGCTCTCCAGCGCCAGGCGCGTCTTGCCGACCCCGCCCGGCCCGACGAGGGTGACCAGGCGCGAGGAGGTCAGCCGCCCGGTGACGGCGGCGACGGCGGCCGAGCGGCCGACGAGCCCGGTCAGCGGGGCGGGCAGGTTGGACGGCGCGGAGTCGAGCGAGGGGTCCTGGGCGAGCATCGCCTGCTGCAGCGCCACCAGCGCGGGGGAGGGGTCGAGCCCGAGTTCGTCGGCGAGCCGTTCGCGCAGCTCCTGGTAGGCCTCCAGCGCCTCGCTCTGCCGTCCGGCGCGATACAGGGCCCGCAGGTGGACGGCACGCAGCCGCTCGCGCAGCGGGTGCTGGGCGACCACGACGGCCAGGGAGTCGGCCAGCGCGGTGTGTTCGCCGAGTTCCAGCCGGGCCTCGAAGAGCTCCTCCTGGGCGGTCAGCCGCAGCTCGCCGAGCCGTACGGCTTCGGCGGAGGCGAACTCGTGGTCGGCGAAGTCGGCCAGGGCCTCGCCGCGCCACGACTCCAGGGCCCGCGTCAGCAGCTCGACCCGCTCGCGGGCGGCCGGGGCGGAGCGGGCGGCTACCACGAGCGACTGGAAGCGCAGCGAGTCGACGGCGTCGGCCTGCACGTCGAGCACGTAGCCGGGGGCACGCGAGAGCACGAGCGGCGTGCCGATCGCGCGGCGCAGCTGCGAGACGCGCGTCTGGAGTGCTCCTGCCGGGTTGGCGGGCAGCCGCGTGGGCCACAGGTGGTCGATCAGCCGGTCGGAGGGCACCACGCGGCCCGCGTTGACGACCAGCTCGGCCAGGAGGGCACGGACCTTGACCTCGGGGATCTTGACCTCTTCGCCGGAATCCGTCCACACGGCAAGCGGACCAAGCACCCCGAAACGCATGCGGACCACGGTAGCCGAAGGCCGTCCGAAGGATTTCCGAAGCCCTCCCCAGCAAGGTGACCTTCATGCGAGTGGCGATCATCGTCGACCGCACCGGACCCGACCGGTTGCTGGCCGACTGGCTGGCCGAGCGGGCCTGCGAAGAGGGGTACGAGGTCGACCTCATCGACCTGGCCCAGGCGGCCGACCTGGAGCCCTGGCTGGAGGACGCCGATGTCCTCGTCGTGGTGACGCCCTGCGCGCTGCCGCCGGGCAAGCCGATCATCCAGATCTAAGGGAGACGTGAAATGAAATGGTTCGGTCTGGCAGTCCTGTCACTGCCCACCATCCTGCTGTTCCTGGCCATGACCGTGTTGTTCCTGGCGACCCCGCACATCGCGGCCGACCTGAGACCCACCGACGGCCAGCTGTTGTGGATCAACGACATCTACGGCTTCATGATGGCCGGACTCCTGGTGGCCATGGGCACCGTCGGTGACAGGATCGGGCGCCGCAAGGTGCTCATGTTCGGCGCGGTGGCCTTCGGTGTGGCCTCGGCGTTCGCCGCCTTCACCGAGAGCGCGTCGGCGCTGATCGCGGCCCGCGCGGTGATGGGCATCGGCGCCGCCGCGGTGATGCCGTCGACGCTGAGCCTGATCAGCAACATGTTCACCGACGCCCGTGAGCGGGCCACCGCGATCGGCGTCTGGGCCGCCTCCATCTCGGTGGGCGTGGCCATCGGCCCGCTGGTCGGCGGGCTGGTGCTGGAGTCCTTCTGGTGGGGCGCCGCGCTGCTGATCGGCGTGCCGGTGATGGCCCTGGTGGTGGTCGCCGCGCCGTTCGCGGTGCCGGAGTACCGCAACGCCGAGGCGGGCAGGCCCGACGTGGCCAGCGTGCTGATGTCGATGGCCGCGCTGCTGCCGATCGTCTACGGCGTCAAGGAGCTGGCCAAGGCGGGCGTCACCCCCACCGCGGTGGTGACGATCCTGGCCGGCCTGGCCTTCGGGGTGGCGTTCGTGCGCAGGCAGCTGCGCCTGGAGCAGCCGCTGCTGGACGTGCGGTTGTTCGCCAACAAGGTCTTCAGCGGCGCGCTGGCCGTCTTCCTGCTCGGCGCGATCGCGCTCGGCGGCGTCTACCTGCTGTTCACGCAGTATCTGCAGCTCGTGGCCGGCCTGTCGCCGCTGGAGTCGGGCCTGTGGATCCTGCCCGCGGCGCTGGCGCTGGTGGCGGTCTCGACGCTGTCGCCGATCTGGGCGCGGCGCGTGCAGCCCGCCTACGTCGTGGCCGGCGGCCTGCTGGTCTCGGCGATCGGATACCTGGTGATGACCCAGGTCGGCAGCGTCGCCGGGCTGCCGATGCTGATCACCGGCTTCTACATCCTCTACCCGGGCATCGCCCCGACCATGGCGCTGACCACGAACCTGGTCATCGGCTCCGCGCCTCCCGAGAAGGCCGGCGCGGCCTCGGCGGTCAACACGACCGCCAGCGACCTGGGCGTCTCGCTCGGCGTGGCGATCCTGGGCAGCGTGGGCGCCGCGGTCTACGGCTCGCAGGTGTCGACCAGCTTCACCGACGCCCTGACCAGCGGCGACGAGGCGCTGATCGCCCGGGCACGTGACGCCTTCACCGACGGGCTGAACGTCGCGTCGGGAGCGGCGGCGGTGCTGGCCCTGGGAGCGGCGGCACTGTCGCTCACGCTGCTCAGGGCCAAGAGGCACAAGGAGGCGCTGGTGAACGCTTAACACAACAAGCGTGTACGGCACCGCGGTGAGGAAGAGGAGCCCCCGCGGTGCCGTACTCACATGTCTAGCGAACGCCGAGCAGGTCGACGACGAAGATGAGCGTCTCGCCCGGCTTGATGGCGGCGCCCGCGCCGCGGTTGCCGTAGCCCAGGTGCGGCGGGATGACCAGCTTGCGCCGGCCGCCGACCTTCATGCCGGCCACGCCACGGTCCCAGCCCTGGATGACGCGGCCGCCACCGAGCGGGAACTCGAAGGCCTGGTTGCGGTTCCAGGAGGCGTCGAACTCCTCACCCGACGAGAACGCCACGCCCACGTAGTGGACGCTGACGTTGTGACCCGGCTTGGCCTCCTCGCCGTCGCCTTCCCAGATGTCGACGGTCTCCAGGTCAGCGGGCGGGTTGCCCTCCGGGAAGTCGATCTCCGGCTTCTCGAGTGCCACGTGTTTCTCCTAAGAAATGAGCGAAGCCTCCAAGCTACCAACTCTGGTGCAGCGGCATGCCTTCGCTGTAGCCGGAGGAGCTCTGGATGCCGACGATGGCCCGCTCGTGGAACTCCTCCAGCGTGGTCGCCCCCGCGTAGGTGCACGAGGAGCGGAGCCCGGCCACGATGGCGTCGATCTGGTCCTCGACGCTGGGCCGGTGCGGGTCCAGGTACATGCGGGAGGTGGAGATGCCCTCCTCGAACAGTGCCTTGCGAGCCCGCTCGAACGGCGTGTCGTCGGCGGTGCGCAGCCGGACGGCCCTGGCCGAGGCCATGCCGAAGTTCTCCTTGTACTTACGGCCGTCGGCGTCGGTGCGAGCGTCGCCGGGGGACTCGTACGTGCCGGCGAACCAGGAGCCGATCATCACGTTCGCCGCTCCCGCGGCCAGCGCGAGCGCCACGTCGCGCGGGTGGCGCACGCCGCCGTCGGCCCACACGTGACGGCCCAGGCGGCGCGCCTCGGTCGAGCACTCCAGCACGGCGGAGAACTGCGGCCTGCCCACACCGGTCATCATGCGCGTGGTGCACATGGCGCCCGGTCCGACGCCGACCTTGAGGATGTCGGCGCCCGCGTCGACCAGGTCCTTCACGCCCTCGGCCGTCACCACGTTGCCCGCCGCCACCGGCACACCGGGGTCGAGGGCACGTACGGCACGCAGCGCGGCGATCATCTTCTCCTGGTGACCGTGCGCGGTGTCCACCACCAGGCAGTCGACCCCGGCCTCCAGCAGTTCCTTGGCCTTGGCCGCCACGTCGCCGTTGACGCCCACCGCGGCGGCGATGCGCAGCCTGCCGTCGGCGTCGAGCGCGGGCTGGTAGAGCGTGGCGCGCAGCGCGCCGGTGCGGGTCAGGATGCCGATGAGCCTGCCCTCGTCGTCGACGATCGGCGCCAGCCGGTGGCGGCCCTCGTGCAGCCGGTCGAAGGCGGCGCGCGGGTCGAGCCCGGCCGGCAGCGTCAGCAGCCCCGTCGACATGACCTGCTCGAGCTGGGTGAACATGTCGACGCCCGAGCAGTCGGCCTCGGTCACGACGCCGATGGGGCGGTTGTCCCAGTCGACCACGATGACCGCGCCGTGCGCCCGCTTGGGCAGCAGGGCGAGCGCCTCGCCGACGGTGGCGTGCGGGGTGAGCGTGAGCGGGGTGTCGTGCACCAGGTCACGCTTCTTGACCCAGTCGACGACGTCGGTGACGACGTCGATGGGGATGTCCTGGGGGATGACGGTGATGCCGCCGCGCCGGGCGATGGTCTCGGCCATCCTGCGGCCGGCCACGGCGGTCATGTTGGCGACCACGATCGGGATGGTGGTGCCGGTGCCGTCGGTGGTCGACAGGTCCACGGCGAGGCGGGAGCCGATGGCCGAACGGGAGGGCACCATGAAGACGTCGCTGTACGTCAGGTCGTACGACGGTTCGAGCCCGTTGAGAAACTTCACGTTAGTCCACCTTATGCGGTGCTGCGATATGAAGGAGCTTTCCCCCTTTCATCTGGGCTTATGATCGATCGCATGGACGTGATCGAGCGGGGCGAGCTCACTGTCGTCGGCCTTGCCGTACGGACCACCAACGCCGAGGAGGCCGATCCGGCGCGGGCCCGGTTGGCCCGGTTGTGGCAGCGGGCGTCGGCGCCCGGCGCCTTCGCGCACGTCCCCGGGCGGCTCGACGAGAACCTCTACGCGGTCCTGACCGACTACGAGAGCGACCACCACGGCGCCTACACCCAGGTCGTCGGCGTCGCCGTACGGGCGGTGCCGAAGCTGCCCGAGGGCATGGTCGCCGTGCGCGTTCCCGCGGGTCCCTCGGTCAAGATCGAGGTGCGCGGGCCGATGCCCGGCGCGCTGATCGAGACCTGGCAGCAGATCTGGAAGCACACCGAGGCGGGCGCGCAGCCGCCGCGCTCCTTCCGCACCGACCTCGAGGTGCACCACGGCGACGGCGCGGAGATCTATCTGTCCGTCTAGCAACTTCCGTGAAAGCGAAGCGGTCGAACGGGTGATACCGATCGACCGCTTCTGTTTTCGGAAGGCACGTGATGACGGGGACCGCATCGGCGGTGCATGACCTGACCGCCTCCTTCGAGGCGGTGTTCGACGCGTATTTCGGGGAGATCCATCGGTACGTGGCGCAGCGGCTGGGGCCCGACGACGCCGAGGACGTGGTCGCCGAGACCTTCCTGGCCGCCTATCGCAGGCGTGACGTCTACGACCCGTCGCGGGCCTCGGTGCGCACCTGGTTGTATGGCATCGCGACCAAGCTGATCGGCAAGCACCGGCGCAGTGAGATCCGCGCTTTGAAGGCTCTGCGCGTGGCGGACGGCGATCTTTCCGGTCACTTCGACGAGCAGGCCGCCGCCCGAGTCAGCGCCCAGGCCCTGCGCCCCGACCTGGCCAAGGCCATCGCCGGGCTCAACCGGGGCGATCGAGACGTGCTGCTGCTCGTCGCCCTGGCCGGGCTCTCCCACGAGGAGATCGCCGTGGCGCTCGGCATCCCGTACGGAACGGTCGGCTCCCGGCTCAGCCGGGCCCGTCGCAAGCTGCGCGACGCCCTGGGCGGCGTCAACCCGGTGGAGGACTCGCGTGGATGAGCTGATTCGTGACCTGTACGGCGAGCCCGCGGCCGATCCTGGCGCGCGCGAGCGGGTGCGGGCGCGGCTGGAGCAGGAGAGGGTTCGGCCCGCGGCCGCGCATCGGGCGCGCCCGCCTCATCCGGCTCGCCGGCGGCTCGTCGGCGGTCTTCTGCTGGCCGGAGCCGGCGCCGCGCTGGCCGTCGCCTACCCGGCGCTGACCTCGGAACCGGACAGCCGGCCAGGGCAGGCGGTGACGGTCTCCGGCGAGTCGATCCTGCTGGCCGCCGCCACACGCGCCGAGTCGGGTACGGCCGGCGGCGCCTTCTGGCACGTCAAACGGCAGAGCGCGGGACGCGTCACCGAGCTGTGGGCCGCACGCGACGGCCGTGCCTGGAGCGGGGCCGGCGGCGCGCTGAGCCGCACCGACCGGCCGTTCAGCCTGGCGGGACGGTCCATGAGCCTGGCCGAGATCCAGGCGCTGCCCGACGACCCGGAGCGCCTGCTCAGCGCGGTGACCGCGCTGCTGCCCGCGCTGCCCGAGGGCACGCGCGACGGGGTGATGGCCGACGCGCTGAGCGGCCTGCTGTGGAGCAAGCCCGCGCCTCCAGGCGTGCGCGCCGCCGCCTACCGGGCGCTGGCCGGCCTCGGCAACGTGCGCTACCTCGGCAGGACCGTCGACTCGCTGGGCAGGCCCGGCGTGGGCTTCGCCTACGACCTGCGCTGGCCGCGTGCCTCACACCGGGAACTGATCATCGACCCCGACGACGGCCAGGTGCTCGCCTCGGTCACCGACGGCGGCTCCGAGCTCGTCCTGGAGGCCGGCTGGACCGATCGTGAGCCGCGCCCGTGAGGAGGCGGCTGCTGCTCGTTCTCGTGCTCGTCACCGGGCTGATCTCGCTCGCCGAACCGGGCGGGCCCTCGCTGGCGGCGAGCAAGGGGCGGCCCATCTGCGACCGCGACCAGTTCGCCGTCTCCGACGCGCTCAAGGAGCCGGTCTCCTTCCACGGACTGCCCGCCGTACGGCTCGGGCCCGACGTCGACTGGCGCATGGACCCCCACCGCAACCGGTCGTGGATGCTCAGCCTGCACGCGCTGCGATGGATGGGGCGGCTCGTCGTCGAGTACGAGAAGACGGGCGACGACGCCTACCTGAAGCGGGCCGAGGAGATCACCCGCGACTGGGTGCGCGACAACCCGCGCTCCGGGTTCGGCGTGAGCGAATGGGCGTGGGCCGAGCACGCGGTGGCGCTGCGCGCGCCGACCCTGGTCTGCCTGAGCGCCTACGTGCGCGCCGACTGGCTGTCGGCGAGCCTGGTCGAGCACGCCGAGGTCCTGGGCGACCCCGACCTCTACCGGGCCGGCCACAACCACGGGCTCGACCAGGACATCGCCCTGCTCGGGCTGGGCTGCCGGCTGGAGGTCGGCCAGTGGCGCGACCTGGCGCTCTCCCGCATGACCTCCTCGGCCCGCCAGGCCGTCGACGACCAGGGAGTGCTGCGCGAGCAGGCGCCCCGCTACGGCGTCTACGTCCACCAGCGGCTCGGCGTCGCCTTCGAGGCCATGCGCGAGTGCGGGCTGCGCCCGCCGCCCGAGCTGGCCGCCCGCCGCACCGCGCTGGAGGGGTACGTCGGCCACGCCACCCAGCCCGACGGGCGGCTGGTCGCGATCGGCGACGGACCCGCCGACCTGCGCCCGCGCGGCTTCCCCCGGCCGCGGGAGCGCATCAAGGTCTTCGACGGCGGCTACGTGTTCGGGCGCAGCTCATGGGACCCGTCGGCGAGCTTCTACTCCATCCGCTTCGGGCCGGGGCGGCAGTTGCACGGCCACGAGGACCACATGGGCGTGACCTTCCAGATCGGCGGGCGCGACCAGCTCGTCGAGGCGGGTTTCCACTCCTACGAGCGGACCGCCTACCAGGCCTGGACCGTCGGGCCCACCGCGCACAACGTGCCCGTCGTCGAGGGCGCGCGGTTCCGGCCCGGTACGGCCACGCGGCTGGTGAGCTCGTCCATCGGGCGCACCCGGCAGGTCTACGAGCTCACCGACGACGCGTACGGCGTCAGCCGTACCAGGAAGGTCATGGTCGAAGGGGAGGTCATGACCGTCCTCGACGAGGTGCCCGCCGGGTCGTCGGTGCGCTCGTTGTGGCACCTGGCGCCCGGTTCGTCGGTGACGGTGCGGATGTTCGGGATGCCGGGATGCCGGCCGCTGGAGCCGGCGGCGCGCACCGAGGAGATCTCCGTGGGCTACCTGCGCAAGGCGTCCTCGACGACCCTGGTCTCGCCCGCGGCGCGTGCCGTACTGACGGTCGTCGCGCCGGCCCGGAGCCGCGTGACGTGCCCGGCCAGGTGGTGAAGGGCGATCGCCCCCGCCAGGCAGGCGAACGGCACCGCGGGCAGCATGTAGCGGTGGTCGAAGTCCATCGCGGCGATCGGGCCGAGATAGAGGAGGAACGCCACGGCGGCCGGGAGCGAGGGCCTGAGCAGCGAGACGAGCAGCATGATCAGGAAGAGCGGCCCGTGCAGGAGATAGGGGTACTTCCAGACCTCGAAGACCTTGTCGTACGGCGCGACGCTGGCCAGGCCCGTGATGCTCGAGTCGTACTCCTTCCTGACCTTGCCGATCAGGCCGTGTTCTGTGGGCAGCCCCCAGGAGCCGACCGGCAGGTCGGTCAGGTGCGGCACCCGCCGCGGATGCGCGACCGGCCTCAGCGACCAGGGGAGCGTGGCGTCCCTCGCGACGTCGGCCACGTAGTCGAGCGGCTGGCTCGTGATCGCCTGCACCGCGAACCTCCTGGCGAGCTGGTTGTGGCCGAACCGGTCACCGCCGAGCCGGGCGAGCGCGGCATCCGGGGCCCAGACGTACTCCGAGGCCGCGTCGACCACCGTGCCGTTCGGGCAGAGCCTGGCCACGTCCGGGCTCGGCTTGATCTTCGCGCAGTCGGCGAAGGTCATCGTGCGGGCCCACAGCGACACCCCGTCGGCGTTGCTCAGCGCGAACCTGCCGTGGTGCTGCTGGAACCAGGCCGCATAACCCAGCAGCGGCAGCGCGCCCGCCACGACCAAAGCGGCCAGTGGGCGTCGGCCGCCGCGCTTGACGATCAGGTAGAGCACGAAGACGGCCAGCAGGGGCACCGCCGCCGTGCGCACCAGCCCGGCGGACGCGATCAGCAGCCCGGCCAGGACCGGCCGCCTGGCCGCCATCGCGGTGAGCGCGCCGACGATCAGCAGGATCAGCAGGGTCTCCGACAGGATCGCGTGCTCGATGCGCAGGAAAGCCGGGTTGAGCAGCACGGGGACCGTCGCCAGCGCCGCTCCCCACCCCGGCACTCCGGTACGGCGGAGCAGGGCGTAGATCATCACCCCGATGCCCAGGCCCATCACGTGCTGCACCGCCACGACCAGCTCCACGCTGCGGAACAACGCCAGGAACAGCGAATAGCCCACCGGATGGAACGCTCCAGAGGGCTTCGGGTGCAGCGCGGTGTCCAGATAGGTGAAGGAGTCGTACCAGAACAGCTGGGCGGTGTTGTAGCCCAGCATCACCGCCACGCGCAGCACCACCGCGACGGCCAGGACGCCGGCGAACACCCGGTCGGATCTCTTCAGCAGCATGACCAGCAAGTTCACCGGCCGATCGATAACCCGGCCGTTACCAAAACTGGTTACGCTCGCGTTAGGTCAGAAACGCCAGGATTCGGGGGATGTGTTGCGGATTCTGATTGCGGAGGACGAGCGGATGCTCGCTGACTCCCTGGGGGAAGGCCTGCGGGCCGAAGCGCTGGCGGTGGACATCGCCTACGACGGCGAGGCGGCGCTCGAACGCCTGGCCGTCCACGACTACGACGTGCTCATCCTCGACCGCGACCTGCCCAAGGTCCACGGCGACGAGGTCTGCAGGCAGGTCAGCGGCGGGCTGCTGCGCATCCTCATGCTCACCGCCTCCGGCGACGTGCGGGCACGGGTCGCGGGCCTGTCCCTCGGCGCCGACGACTACCTGCCCAAACCGTTCGACTTCGAGGAACTCCTCGCCCGCGTCCACGCCCTCGGGCGCCGCGCCAGACCCGCCGACCCGCCCGTGCTCGAACACGCCGGCATCACCGTCGACCGCGGCCAGCGCCAGGTCTTCCGCGACGGACGCTACGTGCCGCTGGCCCGCAAGGAGTTCGGCGTGCTCTACGAGCTGATGCGCGCCCGCGGCTCCATCGTCTCCGCCGAGGACCTGCTCGAGAAGGTCTGGGACGAGCACATCGACCCCTTCACCAACACCGTGCGCACCACCATGGTCAAGCTGCGACGCAAGCTCGGCGAACCGCCGGTCATCGAGACCGTCGCAGGATCGGGGTACCGCATCCCATGACCCTGCGCGTACGCTTCGCCGTCGTCAGCGGCGCCATCTTCTTCGTGCTGGCCGGCCTGCTGCTCATCGGCCTCTACCTGCTCGTCAGAGCCCAGCTCGAACCCGTCCCCGGCTGGCGCAACCCCGACGTGATCCGCGTCGCCGGATACGAGTTCTACCCGGGACAGGCCGGATGGGAGGTCGCCAACCAGCGCGGCATCCAGATCCGCCGCCTCTACCAGGCCGGAACCCTCGACTCCGTCCGCAACGTCGGGCTCCTCGTCCTGCCGCTCGGCACCGCCCTGGCCGCCTTCCTCGGCTGGCGCCTGGCCCGCGTCGTCCACCGGCCGCTCGAACAGGCCACCCTCACCGCCCGCCGCGTCGCCCAGAGCCACGACCTGCGCGAACGGCTCGACTACCGCGCCGACGACGAGATCAAGGAACTCGCCGACACCTTCGACACCATGCTCGACCGGCTCTCGCGAGCCTTCGACGGCCAGCGCCGCTTCGTCGCCAACGCCTCGCACGAACTACGCACGCCGCTGGCCATCAACCGCACCCTCGTCGACGTCGCCGTGCGCCGCCCCGACGCCTCCGACGACCTGCGCAGGCTCGGCGAATCCCTCCTCGTCGTCAACGAGCGCCACGAACGCCTCATCGCCGGCCTCCTCGCCCTCGCGGAAGGCGAACAGATCGTGCTCGACCGGCGAGCCTTCGACCTGTCGGACGTGGTCGAACACGCCCTCGACCTGGCCGCCGAGGAGGCCGCCTCACGCAAGATCGCCATCCACCGGCTGCTCGACTCCGCACCCGTCGCGGGCGACCCCGTGCTGATCGAACGGCTCGTCCAGAACCTCGTCGAGAACGGCATGCGGCACAACGAACCCGGCGGCGGCGTGTGGGTCACCACCCGGCAACGGTCGGACCGGGTGGAGCTCGTCGTGGCCAACACCGGGCTGCTCGTGCATCCGCACGAGGTCGAGAGCATCTTCCAGCCGTTCAGGCGGCTGCACGGGGACCGGCTCAACTCGGACCGGGGGACGGGGCTGGGGATGTCGATCGTCAAGACGGTGGTGGAGGCGCACGGGGGCCACGTGTCGGTCCGGCCCCGGGACGAGGGCGGCCTCACCGTCACCGTCGAACTGCCTGCGGCGCTTCCTGCCGGTTGACTCCCTCTCCACTCGCCCGCCCACCCGTGGTCCTGGGGGCGCGGGCGACCTCTGGCAGCAGGCCCCCGTCCTGGGTGCGGCCTCCCACCGCGGTCAGCGGCTCGCCCCGCGCGATGCTCTTCAGTCCAAGTACCCGAGTTGCGGCGCGTGACCTCACCCCGAATCAGGAGAAGGCGTCCAGCCCCGTGAGTTCACCGGAGAGGGCCCAGAGCCGGGATGCGGAGTCGGGATCGATCGCCCATGGCTTGACACCGCCCACGAGCATGTCGTCGGAGACCGCGGATTCGGCGACGTCGCAGTCCTGGCAGTAGGCGCCGCCGTGATCGTCGAGCAGAGGTGACGTGGCCGCCCATACGGCCGTGGCCGCACCCTGCTCCGGGGTTTTGAAGCCGTCGGCCTGGCTGCCATCCGGCGTGATCCAGCCTTGGGCGATCTGCTGCTCGCGGGGGATGCGCCGTTGCAGCGGAGTGAGGATGCTGCCCGGGTGCACCGCGAAGCCATGCACGCCACTGGCCGCACCGAGGGCGTCGAGATGGACGGCGAACAGGGCGTTGGCCGTCTTGGACTGCCCGTAGGCGAGCCAGTGGTCGTAGCCGTGGTGGAAGTGCGGGTCGTCCCAGCGGATGTCCGACAGGAAGTGCCCTGCCGAAGCAACGGATACCACTCGCGCCCCGGTGGGGACCAGGGCCGGGCGCAGGCGGTTGACCAGGGCGTAGTGTCCGAGATGGTTGATGGCGAGATGCGCTTCCCAACCCGGACCGATGAGCGTGGCCGGGTAGGCCATGACACCCGCGTTGGCGATGACGATGTCGAGGGGCTGGCCGGTCTCCAGGAACCGGTCGCTGAACCTCCGGATACTGTCGGGGTCCGCCAGGTCGAGTTCCCGCACCTCCGTCCGCGGAATGCCGCGCAGCGCCTCCGTCGCCACGGAAGGACGGCGGGCGGGCACGATGACGTGTGCCCCGGCGCGGGCCAGCGCGCTCGTGGCCGCTAGTCCAAGACCTGAGTAGCCGCCGGTGATCAGGACGGTCTTGCCGGATAGATCGATGCCGGCCAGGACCTCGTCTGCCGTGCTGTGCGCGTCGAATCCCGAGCCGATCTTATGGTGCGTGATTGCCATGCGCTGGAGGTTAAAATCTAGAGTGCAATCTAGGTCAAGCTATGGCGGTGCAGGACGATGACGGACACGGACCGCCTTTCCATCGGAGACGTCGCGAAGGTGACCGGCCTGGGAGTGCACGCGTTGCGGTTCTTCGAACGGGAGGAGCTCTTTCTCCGTCCGATTCCGCGCACGGCCGGAGGGCAGCGAGTCTACGAACCGGCGGACGTGGAGTGGCTTCTGTTGTGCAACCGGCTGCGGGAGTCCGGAATGCCCATCGCCACCCTGAAGAGGTTCGCTGCGCTTGTCCGATCTGGTCCCGGCAATGAGGCGGAGCGGCTCGCACTCTTGGAGGAGCACGAAAGAGCCGTTCGGGACAAAGTCGCCGAATTGACGGCCAGCCTGGAGATCATCCATGGCAAGGTCGTGATTTATCGTCAGCACGTCGAAGAGGGAACCGCGGCCGGACTCTGGTCGCCGGCATCCTCGGCGTAACCGCGAGCACTACCCCTCCCGTATCCGCTGTCCGCGGCCGCGCTCACCCAGCAGCGAGTGAGGCTCGATCAAGGACCACTCCTCATCGGTGAGATGTCCACGCGCCACGGCGAAGGCCTACCGACACCATCCGTCCGGGGTCACACGTCCTGGCGCCGCACCATCTCGTTGATCCAGGTCGGTGCGAACGGCGACGTGCAGCCCGGGGACGTCGGGTAGTCCTTCAGCACCTCCAGCCGCTCCCCGATGCCGATGGCCCGCTCGCGGTGCTGCGGGTGGTCGATGCCGATCTGCGCCAGGCAGTGGTTCATCGCCCACTGCAGCCGCTCCGGCGCTCCCTTCATCTCCGCCTCGATGGTGTCGAGCAGCCCGGCCAGGTCGAGGCCGTCCGGGCGGTTGGTGACCCGGTCGGTGGTCAGCGCCCATCCGGCGCTGCCGACCACCGGGTCGGGGTCGGCGAACCAGGCGACGCGCAGTTCTTCCACGTGGGGGTTCTTCTTGACCACGTAGTTCACGAGCCAGTCGTGCACCTTGGGGGTGCGCGACTGGCGGAGCATGGTGTCGAGTTCGTCGCGTTGGAAGGCCTTCGGGCGGCAGATGAGGAGCGCCAGCAGTTTGGCCGCGGTGTCGTCGGTGGCCCACAGCTGCCGGGCGAGGTCCTGCTGCGTCTTGAGGCTCTTGGCGAGGGCGCGGAGCTTGCTGAGGTTCACGCCGTGGTCGTCGCCGTGTCTCTCGTTCACCTTGCGCGCCCTCGGGTCGTCGAGTGCGGCCAGTTCGGCCATCACCTCGTCCACGGTCGTCCCGGTCACCCCTGCCTCCTCTGCGTCGCGTGAGAGGTCCAGGGTACGAGGTGCGGCGAGCGTTTCAGAGGCCCGCGGCGAGCTTGAGGAGCACGACGCCGCCGATGATCGCGGCGAAGGACACGAGCTTGGCCGGGGTGATCTTCTCCTTGTAGATGAGCGCTCCCAGGATGACGGTGCCGATGGAGCCGATGCCGGTCCAGATCGTGTAGCCGACGCCCACGTCGAGGGTCTTGAGGGCGAGGCTGAGGGTGAAGATGCCGCCGGCGGCCGACAGCAGGGTGAAGATCGAGGGCCACAGGCGGGTGAAGCCCTTGGTGGCGTTGGTGCCGAGGGCGAAGCCGATTTCGAAGACGATCGCGATGGAGAGGTAGATCCAGGCCATGGTGGGGTTCCTTAGGCTGCGGCGGCGGGGCGGTCGGAGAGCTTGAGGCCCAGGACGCCGCCGATGATCAGGAGGAAGGCGAGCACTTTCCAGGTGTTGACGTGTTCCTGGAAGAGCAGGGTGCCGAAGACGACGGTGCCGACGGAGCCGATGCCGGTCCAGACGGTGTAGCCGACGCCGACGTCGAGGGTCCTGAGGGCGAGGCTGAGGAAGAAGATGCCTCCCGCGGCGGCGCCGACGGTCAGGAGCGAGGGGCCGAGCTGGGTGAAGCCTTCGCTGGCGTTGGTGGCCAGGGCGAAGACGACCTCGAAGACCGCGGCTATGAGGAGATGGATCCAGGCCATGGGGAAGAGCTCCAAGAGGTTGATAGTTGTTTGTACATGCATATTCTGTACATGCATGTAGAGTGGATGTCAATCCGGGAGGAACGATGACGACGTTCGACGACGACATGTGGGTGGGCGTGGTACGGCTGCACGCCAGGGTCGAGCACGCGCTGGCCACCGCGCTGCAGCGGCACGGCCTGGGGTTGTCGGAGTATCGGGCGTTGTGCCACCTGTCGCAGGCCGGCAAGGGCGAGCTGCGGATGCAGGAGCTGGCCGAGTTGCTCGGACTGAACCAGAGCTCGGTGACCCGGCTCGTGAGCAGGCTGGAGCAGGCGGGCCTGACGCGGCGGGACCTGTGCGCCGACGACCGGCGCGGGGTCTACTCGGTGATCACCGAGGAGGGCCGGGCCAGGAAGGCAGGGGCGAGCGACACCTACGAGGCCGCGCTGACGCACGCGCTCGACCGGGCGCAGGCCGAGGGGCTGGCGCCCGTGGTCACGGCGCTGAGGGCGGTACGGCCCGCGGCCGCTCTGTGACGCCCGCGGCGAGGGCGGTCAGGGCGGGGCGATCAGGGCGGGTGGTGAGGCCGCTGACCCGGATCGGTCAGCGGCGCACCTGGTAGCGCAGGTGAAGCACCCGCTCGCCCTGGATCACCACGTCAGGATCGTCCAGCAGGTGCTGCGCGTCGACCGACCCGAAGTAGCGCCTGCCGGACCCGAGCACGACGGGTACGACGTCCATGCGCACCTCGTCGACGAGGCCCGCGGCGAGCACCTGGCCGCCGACGTCGCCGGCGGCGACCTCCACGATGCGGTCACCCGCGAGCTCCCGCGCCTTGGCGACGGCCGGCTCGATGCCGTCGACGAAGTGGAACGGCGCCTCCGGGTCCCAGCCCTCGGGCATCGGCCGGTGCGATACGACGACCACGTGGTCGATGCCGCTCGGCGGCTTGCCGTCCCAGCCGTCCGTCAGGTCGAAGACGCGGCGTCCGGCGATCGTGACTCCGATCTGGTCCCAGTACGCCCGGGTGTAGTCGTAGGACGCCCGCGACACCTTCAGCACACCACTCTCGTCGAACGGCACGTCGCCGCTGGTCAACCAGTCGAACAGCGGTCCCGGCTGGTCATTGCCGTCGGCGATGAATCCGTCCACCGACACCGAGCTGTACATGACGACCTTGCCCACGGCGCTCTCCTCTGCTTCAGGGTGCCCCCCAAATTAACGTCTCGTGAGCCGGCGCTCTTGTAAGAAATCAATCGGCCGGCAGCGGCCAGCCGTCGAGCACGTGGCCGGGGTGTTCGCGCTGGAACCGCCGCCTGACCTCGACGTACTGGGTCGGCGTGAGCCCGGTGAAGGCGCGGAACTCGTGCCCGAAGTGGGCCTGGTCGAAGTAGCCCGCGGTGTTGGCGAGCTCGCCCCAGTCGACCGGTCCGGCGGGGTCGATCGCGAACACGGCGGCGGTGAAGCGGTGGGCGCGGGCCAGCCGCTTCGGTGTGACCCCGATGAGCTCCTTGAACCGCTGGGTCAGATGGGTGCTGCTGACACCGGCCGCCACGCTCAGCTCGCCGATCGGCACCGCCCCGCCGGCCGCCGCGATGACGCCGCTCGTGTGGCGGACGAGCCCCAGGCCGGCGCTCTCGCCCAGCCGTCGCATCAGTTCCTGTTCGAGCAGCGTCAGCATCTCGTGAGGACCTGCCGCCGTGGCCAGCCGGTCTCGCAGCTCCGCGATGGCGGAGCGGCCCCAGACCTGCTCCAGCGTCACCGGCCGGTCGCACAGCTCGGCCGCGGGCATCGGCAGGAACGGCGCCAGCCCCCACGGCTTGACGTGCGCGCCGACGGATCGGGTTCCCGGCGGGTAGCCGAACTCGAAGGCGCGGGTGGGCATGGTGATGACGCAGCCGTCGGCGTAGTCGGCCGTCTCGACGTCGGTGCCGGCGCGCATGCGGAACGGCGGCCCGAGGTTGACGATGAGCAGCGCCGACGGCATCGGCGGCAACATCAGCCGGGCGTACGGCGGCGCGCCCTCCAGGTAGTAGAGGTCGTCGATCAGCCCGTCCAGTGGCGGTCGCGGCACTCTGGACACGTACTCCACGCCCTCAGTATCGCCCAGGGCGGCGCGGCGGTCAGTCCGCGGAAGGGCAGGACGGGCTCGGGCGGCCGGCTTCCAGGCGGGTGAGGTCGCGCTCCGCGAAGCGGCGGTGCTCGACCTCCTCGTTCATGATCACACCGAGGCAGGTGCGGACCGTGGGCTCGGACTTCGCCCACGACCAGGGCAACAGCCGGGACGTCGTGTGCTCCAGCATCTCGTCGGTGAGCTCGTCGATGTAGTCACGCACGAGCGCGTGCCGTTCGGCCCTGACCGCGAGGGTCTCGGCGAAGGACGGCCGGGCGTCGAGGTCGACGCCCAGTGCCGCCGTCTCGTCGCGCGGATGGTCGGTGGGCGGCAGGCCGGTGGGGTGGAACGGCCTGGGCAGGCCGAGGATCATGTGCCCGGCCCACAGGTCGGTCGCGAAGACGAGATGGCGCAGCGTCTCGGCGAAGGACCACTCGTCGTCGACGCGGGTGTGCACGAGGTCCGGCAGCCCCTCGGCGCGGGCGACGGTCTCTGCCCAGAGGCGCTCGATCATGAGCCACGCCGCCCGGTGCTCGTCGGCGCTGTGGGCCTGGCGGACGTGGACACGCTCCGGGTGGCGGCGGTCGAGCTCCTCGGAGACGTAGGCGGTCACGTCGACGTCGTTGACGACGAGGTTGTCGATGACCCCGGACAGGCTGACGTCGGAGAGCCAGGAGGAGGAGATCCTGACCTTGCGCAGGTCGCAGTCGTGCAGGCTGCTCCCTGAGAGGTCGGCACGGGTGAAGCGGGCGCCGGTGATGTCGGTGTCGGTGAAGCGGGCCCGGGAAAGATCGGCCCCATCAAAGCGAGCCCTGTCGGAACGAGCCCCGCCGGGATGGGCTCCGGCATCGGCGGAAGCATCGGCCATCGCGCCATTCTGCTCCCGCCGCACGCCGCGGATCAACCGGTCCGCAGCACGTCCAGCGCCGCCTCCACGGCGATCGGCCGCAGTTCCTCGGCCGGCACGTCGGCGAACTGCGTCGAGATGTCCTGCATCCCGCCCAGCGCCATGACGGCCCTGGCCCGCTGGGCGAGTGTCGGCTCGGGCCCCAGCAGCAGCACGGTCAGTCGTTCCCGCCACCGGACCACCAGTTCGATGAGCCCCAGGTCGCTGAGCGTCGACAGCTCGGTGAGCAGCAGCAGGATGTCGCGCCGGTAGGCGTAGTGGAAGTCGAAGAAGGCGCCGAGCAACTCGCCCCGTTCGATGCCCTCCAGGGCCTCCATGCGGTCCAGGAAGTCCTCGCCCCCGTCGACGATGGGCTGGACGATGCTCCGTACCAGGTCCTCGCGCGAGGCGAAGTGGTAGTAGAGCGCCGGCTTGGTGATGCCGAGCACGTCGGCGATCTCCTGGAGCGTGGTGCGCTGTACGCCCTTGGCCGCGAACAGCTCGCGGGCGGCGTCCTGGATGCGCTGCTTGGTGGGGCTTGTCACGCCTCCAAGACTCCCTTACCATCCGTTAAGTCAGCAACTTACCTAACGTTAAGTAAGGACACGGACATGAGAGTGCTGATCTCCGGCGCGAGCATCGCGGGGCCGGTCGCGGCGTACTGGCTGGCCCGTCACGGGTTCGAGGTGACGGTGGTGGAGCGCGCACCGACGCTGCGCAAGACGGGCGGCCACGCGGTGGACCTGTTCCGCCCGGCCCTGGAGATCGCCGAGCGCATGGGCGTCGCGGAGGCGATCGAGGCCAGGCGCACCGGCATCACCACGATGATCGCCCACCGCCGCGGAAGGCGGCCCGTGACGGTCGGCCTCGGCAAGATCTACCGCGCCACCTCCTCCCGCCACGTCGAGATTATGCGCGACGACCTCAGCGAGATCTTCTACGAGGCCGCCATGGACGACGTGGAATACCTCTTCGGCGACTCCATCAGCTCGATCGACGACCGCACGGTCACCTTCGAGAGCGGGGCCTCCCGGGAGTTCGACCTGGTCATCGGCGCCGACGGGCTGCACTCGAACACCAGGCGCCTGCTCTTCGGCCAGGTCGAGGAGCACTTCACCGGCGCCTGCCTGGCCGTCTTCACGGTCTCGCCCGACACCCTGGAGCCCGCGACCTCCTACGCCCACCTCGACCCCGGCAGGGTCGCCGTCGCCTACCGCAGCGGCCGGGAGGCCAGGGCCGGCTTCTTCTTCCACTCCGAGCCGCTCGAGATCCACCACCGCGACACCGCGAGCCACAAGCGCGTGTTGCTCGAGCGGTTCGCCGGACTCCACCCGCAGGTGGACGGCTGGCTCGACGAGCTCGGCGCCACCCCGGCCTTCTACTTCGACGCCATCACGCAGCTCAGGCTGGACACCTGGTCGAAGGGCAGGGTGGCGCTGGTCGGCGACGCCGGCTACTGCCCTGGTCCGGCGATCGGCGGCAGCACCAGCCTGGCTGTCTACAGCGCGTACGTGCTGGCGGGGGAGCTGGCCCGCACGCCCGGCGACCACGAGCGGGCCTTCGCCGCCTACGCCGACGAGATCCGGGAGCTGGTACGGCGGAGCCGCGCCTTCGCCATGGGCGCGGCGAAGGCACTGGTCCCCGGTTCCCGCCTCGGTGTCGCGGTCCTGGTGGGCGGTGCGCGCCTGGTGAGCGTGCTTCCCCCGGCGCTGAGCAGGGCTCTGGCCACCAGGAACCTGCGCGTGCACGACTCGATGACGGTCAAGGACTATTCGAGCAGCGTCCGCGCCGGGACGTAGCGCGTAAGCCCTACTCCAGCAGCGTCCGTGCCCAGGCGTAGTCCAGTTTGCCCACGGGCGTGCGCCTGATCTCCGGCACCAGGATCAGCTCGCGCGGCACCTTGTACCCGGCCAGCGAAGCCCGGCAGTGCGTCCCCAGCTCCTCCAGCGTCAGGGTCCGCGTCGCTGCGACGACGGCGGTGACCCGCTGCCCGAAGCGGGGGTCCGGAGCGCCGATCACGAGCGCGTCGTAGACGTCCGGGTGCGCCCTGACGACCGTCTCGACCTCCTCGGGAAAGACCTTCTCCGCCCCCGTGTTGATCACCATCGACCCGCGCCCCAGCACCTCGGCGGTCCCGTCGTCACCGGCCGCGGCATGGTCGCCCTGCAGGGCCCACCGCACTCCGTCGGGCCCGGTGACGAAGGTGGCCGCGCTCTTCTCGGGATCGTTGAGGTACCCGATCGGGATGTGTCCCGACCTGGCCAGGACCCCGCTCTCGCCCGGCCCGACCGGCAGGAACGACGGCCCGAGCACGGCGAACCCCGGTGCCAGCCGGAAGCGCTGTCCCTCGACCGCCGCGCCGAGCGCCCCGGTCTCCGACCCTCCGAAGGTGTCGACGATCATCACCCCGGGCAGCGCCGTACGGATCTTGTCCTGGACCGACGCCGACAGGGGCGAGCCGCCGGAGCCGATGGAGAAGACCTCCAGCGGGTAGGGCCTGCGCACCAGCTCGTCGGCGACGGGATGGGCCATGCCGTCGCCGGCGAAGGAGAGCACCTGGGAACGTTCGCGCACCGCCAGCTCCAGCACCCGCACGGCGTCGAAGTGCCGCTCGGTCCACAGGATGACCGTGCCGCCCGCCGAGAAGCAGATCCAGGTGCTCCACTGACCGTTGCCGTGCATCAGAGGCGCGTGCACCTGGAATCTCAGCGCCTCGGCGCCGACGGCCAGCTCCGCCACCGAGCCGATGGGCCCCGAGTAGACGGACATCGCCGCCAGGAAGATGTCCTCCTGCCGCCACATGACGCCCTTCGGCAGGCCGGTGGTGCCTCCGGTGTAGAGCAGGTAGGGGTCGTCACCCGAGCGCGGCCCGAAGTCACGCTCGGGCGAGGCGAGGGCCAGGGCCTTCTCGTACGGCTCGCCGAAGGCCGGTGCGCGCGGCCCCTCGACCGCGCCGAGCAGGTCGGCCTCGCCCAGCACGAGCGCGCAACCGGAGTCGGACAGCAGGTGCGCCAGCTCCCGCGCGGTGTAGCGGTAGTTCAGGTTCACCGGAGCAGCGCCGATCTTGAAGCAGCCGATCATGCACTCCAGCCACTCGGCCCGGTTCCACGACAGGATGCCCACGTTCGTGCCCCGCCGTACGCCCTGCGACAGCAGCCAGTGCGCGACCCGGTTGGCCCGCTCGTCGAGCGCCCGGTAGGTGAGCCTGACCTCTCCCGCCACCAGCGCGAGCCGGTCGGGCACGGCGTCGGCGACGTGCTCGAAGAGGTCCGCCGGGTTGATCATCGAGCCGCCTCCAGGGTGATCGGGAACGAGGTGACGCCCCGCACGAAGGCGTTGGGCAGGATGCGCGGCCCCGCGGAGTCGGCCCACGAGGCGGAGGCGACGCGCGCGACCCACTCCTCGAAGAAGATCCGCAGCTCCAGCCGGGCCAGCGCGGCGCCCAGGCAGAAGTGGGTGCCCAGGCCGAAGGCGATGTGCCCGCCCGGCTTGCGGGTGAGGTCGAAGACGTCGGGATCGGTGAAGACCGATGGGTCGCGGTTGGCCGAGCCGTACATGAGCAGCACCTGCTGGCCCTGCCTGATCTCCTGGCCGTGCAGCACGGTGTCGCGGGTGGCCGCGCGGCACATGTTGAGGATCGGCGTGGTCCAGCGGATGAACTCCTCCACGGCGTTCTCGATCAGCGAAGGGTCCTCGCGCAGCAGCCGCCACTGATCCGGATGCCTGATGAGCGCGTCGATGGCGGTCGCGATCACCGTACGGGTCGTCTCCGCGCCGCCGTCGAGCAGCAGGAGCGCCTCGTTGGCCAGGTGTTCGTCGTCGTAGTCCGGGCGGCCCGCCCAGAGCGAGAGCAGGTCGTCGTGCGGGCACTTGCGCCGCTCCGCGGCCAGTTCCAGGACGGCCAGGCCGTACTCCCCGGCCGCGACCGCCGCCTCGTGGGTGACGTAGCGCAGCCCGCCTCCTGCCGGGATGGTCGTCTCCGACCAGTGCATGAGCCGCGGCCACTCGGAGTCGGGGAAGCCGAGCAGCCAGCCGATCATCCGAGCGGGCAGGGGAGCGGCCAGCGCGGGCACGGCGTCCACGGTGCCCTGCTCCAGCGCCTGGGTGATCTGCTCGACCACGACCGCGCGGATGCGCTCGGCGTAGCGGTCGTGCACGTAGCGAGGGGTGAAGCGACGGTAGACCAGGCGGCGGCGCTCGGCGTGCTCGGGATCGTCCATGCCGATCATGGACGGGTCGCTGGGCAGCTGAGGGCGGTAGCCGCCGGTGTTGGTCCAGAGCCTGGGGTCGCGTTCGATGGCGGAGATGTCGGCGTGGCGCGAGATGCCCCACAGGCCGTTGGCGGTGTCGAAGTGCACCGGGGAGTGCTCGCGCAGCCAGGCGTAGGCCGGTCCCGGGTCACCGGCGTACAGCTCGCCGTCGAGCAGGTCGAGCAGGTCGAGATGATCGTGCATGGCGGAACTCCTCACGACGAAGCCGGAAGATCGTTCGCGCCGACGATCTGAAGAGGTCAGGGGGTGCCGATCACCCCCCGCAGCCCGTCGGCGCCGTAGGCGCCCTCCAGCCAGGGGGAGAAGTCGGGGCCGCGCCTCAGCGAGTGCCCGCCGTCCACGTTGATCACCTGGCCGGTGATCCACGAGGAGTCGGGGCCCAGCAGGAAGGCCGCCAGCGCCGCCACGTCGTCCACGGTGCCCACCCGGGCCAGGGGCGTGCAGCGCAGGTAGTCGTCGAGCACCGGGTTGTCGGAGTCGGTGATGACCGACACCATCTCGGTCCTGATCAGGCCGGGTCTGATGGCGTTGACCCTGATCCCGCTCGGCCCCAGCTCGTCGGCGGCCAGCCTGCACAGGTGGTCGACGCCCGCCTTGGCCACGCCGTACGGGCCGAACCAGCGGTGGGTGTTCGACGAGGCGATCGACGAGATGGCCACGAACGAGCCGCCGCCCTGCCCCGCCATCAGCGCCGCCGCGTGCTTCAGGGTGAGCATCGTGCCGGTGAGGTTGGTGTGGATCACCTGCTCCCACTGCACGGCGGGGAGCTGGGTGATCGGGCCCAGCCAGCCGGAGCCGCCCGCCGAGGCCACCACGCCGTCGAGGCGGCCGCCGCCGTGCTCGGCCGCCCGCCGTACGGCATGAGCCACGGCCCGCTCGTCGCCCACGTCCGCCACGACGTGGTGCAGCCCGGTCTTGGCCAGGCGTTCCTTGTTCCTGCCGCAGATGGTGACCGGCGTGCCCCCGGCCGACAGCCGCTGGGCGATGGCCAGTCCGATGCCGCTACCGCCGCCGGTCACCAGCACGCTCATGGCGATGGCCTCCACAAAGGTTGGTCGATCTCGAATCCGACGGGTTCGTCCCACCGGTTGCGGTAGCTGACCTCGTGCGCGGGCCGCCGGGGAGCGACGTCCCACCGGCCGAGCGGGTAGCCGAAGGTGACCGTGCAGGCCAGTCGCCAGCCCTGGCCGGACGGCACGCCGAGCACCCCGAGGGTCTGTTTCGGGTAGAAGATCGACAGGATGCTGGTCAGCGCGCTGCCGACGCCGTGGGCGCGGGCGGCGAGCTGCGCGCTCCAGACCGCCGGGAAGATCGAGCCGCCCGTCGGGTCGTCCTTGGCGAACGCGAAGAGCATCAGGGGGTACGACTCGAAGTGGTCGGCCAGGTGCTGGGCGGAGGCCCGCACCTTGCGCGCCTGGGGGTCGGACGAGTCGCGCAGGTCCTTGTAGTGGCCGTCCCACAGCTGCTGGAGGCCGTCGCGGTAGAGCGGGCCGAGCTTCGCCTTGATCTCGGGGGAGTCGACCAGCAGGAATCGCCAGTTCTGCGCGTTGCCCCCGCTGGGGGCCCTGACGGCGGCGTCGAGCAGGCTCCGCTGGACCTCCTCGGGGACGGGGTCGGGCTTGACCCTGCGCATGGCTCGTGTGGTGTAGAGGGCCTCGAAGACGTCCATGTCAGGCGAGCACCCCCTGGGCGCGCAGCTTGTCGGCCTCTTCGGTGCTCAGGCCCCACTCGCTCAGGTCGGCCAGCCGGGTGGCCGGGGACAGGTCCTGGACCGGCTCGCCGACCAGGCGGGGCGCGGGCCTGGGGTGGTGGATGCCGTCGACCTCCACGAACGACTGGCGGGCCACGTTGTGCGGGTGGCCGACGGCCTCGCCCATCGACAGGACCGGCGAGACGCAGGCGTCGCTCCCGGCGAACAGGTCCTCCCACTCGTCGCGGGTGCGCTTCCTGAACTCCGCCGCCAGTCGCTCGCGCAGCGCGGGCCACTGGGCCTTGTCGTTGCGGTCGGGCAGGTCTGCGAGCTCCATGAGGCGGACCATCTCGTCCCAGAACTGTGGCTCCAGCGAGCCGACCGCCACGTGGCCGCCGTCGGCGGTCTCGTAGGTGTCGTACTGCGGGGCGCCGGTGTCGAGCAGGTTCGTGCCGCGCTCGCCCCAGAATCCGCTCTGCACGCCGTGGTAGAACATCGCGAACAGGATCGCGGCGCCGTCGACCATCGCCGCGTCGATGACCCGGCCACGCCCGGTGCGCTGCCGCTCGATCAGCGCCAGCAGCACGCCGTAGGCGAGCATGAGGCCGCCTCCGGCGAAGTCGCCCAGGATGTTGATCGGCGGCGTGGGCTTGTCGCCCTCGCGACCGAGCATCGACAGGACACCGGAGATCGCGATGTAGTCGATGTCGTGCCCGGCGGCGGGTGCGAGGGGTCCTTCCTGGCCCCAGCCGGTCATGCGCCCGTAGATGAGTCCCGGGTTGACCGCGTGCAGGTCGTCGGGCCCGATGCCGAGCCGTTCCGCGACGCCCGGGCGGAAGACCTCGATCACCACGTCGGCCGTCGCGGCCAGCTTCTTGAAGGCCTCCACGCCCTCGGGCGACTTCAGGTCGAGGCCGATGGAGTGTTTGCCCCTGTCCATCACGTCGCGGCGCGGCTTGTCGCCCACTGCACGCACGCGGTCGATCCGCAGCACCTCGGCGCCGTGGTCGGCCAGCATCATGCCGGCGAACGGTCCCGGCGCCAGTCCCGCCAGCTCCAGCACCTTCACCCCGGCCAGCGGCCCCTGACGTGTCATCGGCATCTCCCTACGGGTATCACAAGCAAGCGCTTGGTGAAAAGCAAGTGGATCCTTACCAGAACAATATTCGCGTCGATGAAGGGAGGAAAGCACCACTCAACCCGGAATCGAGTCCAGCCCCGCTGAGCGTGTGGGAAACTTTTCCCTGTTGTCGCGGAGGTTCGAGATGGGTGGACGGCTTGTCGCCGGGCGTTACCAACTGGGTGACGAGCTCGGCAGAGGCGGTATGGGCGTGGTGTGGGAAGGCCACGACACGCTCCTCAACCGTTCCATCGCCGTCAAGGAGGTGCTCCTGCCCGCAGGGTCGTCCGACCTCGACCGCGAGCGCCAGCTGCTGCGTACGGCCCGCGAGGCGCGCAACGCCGCCAAGCTCAACCACTCCGCCGTCGTGGCGATCTTCGACGTCGTCGAGGAGGACGGCCGCCCCTGGATCATCATGGAGCGTGTCCAGGGCCGCTCCATCGAGGAGGTCGTCGCCACCACCGGGGCCCTTCCCGTACGGCAGGCGGCCGACGTGGGCCGCCAGGTGCTCGCCGCCCTGCGCGCCGCCCACGCCCTCGGCATCCTGCACCGCGACGTCAAGCCCAGCAACATCCTGCTCACCTCGGAGGGCCGGGCGGTCCTGACCGACTTCGGCATCGCCACCGCCGAAGGCGACGCCTCCCTCACCTCCACCGGCATGGTCACCGGCTCGCCCGCCTTCCTGGCACCCGAGCGGGTGCGCGCCGCCGAGGCGGGGCCCGCCTCCGACCTGTGGTCGCTCGGCGCCACCCTCTACGCCTCGCTGCTGGGGCGCTCGCCGTTCGAGCGGGGCGAGCCCATGGCGACCATCACCGCCCTGCTCTCGGAGGAGCCCGACTACCGTCGCATCCCGCCGGCGATGCACCCCGTGCTCCAAGGGTTACTGGTCAAGGACCCGCAGACCCGTCTCACCGGCGCCGAGGCCGACCGCCTGCTGGCCGCCATCGGCACCTCCGCGCCGCCCAGGCCGTCGAGCCGGGGGCTGGGCCGTACCACCCTTGTGATCGCCGGAGCCCTCATGACGGCCGTGGTCGCCACCCTCGCCTTCGTGCTGCTCCAGCCCGCGCCCGGCACCGGCACCGCGGTCGCCCAGCGGGCCTCCGTCTCCCCGCTGCCCGTGCTGGCCGACACCCCGGCGCCCACCCCGTCGGCCACGCCCACCCCGACCCCCACACCCACGCGTACCCGCTCGCCGCTGCGTGCCTGGACCTCACCGGAAGGCTGGTCCGTCGAGCGTCCCGTGGGCTGGGACGGCACTCGCAAGATGGCCTATACCGAATGGCTGAAGCAGGACAGGACCGGACACTTCAGCGTCCAGGAGCAGTACTCCACGCTCAACGTCAACCAGGTGCTCCAGGACGCCGAGACCGTCATGCCCGACGGGATCCTGCGCAGCCGCAGGCTCCCCGGCGGCGGCGTCGAGTGGGAGTCGCGCTGGAAGGCCCCGCTGGAGACCGCCGCCTGGGCGCGCTCGGGGGAGACCTACCGTCAGCTCAGCCGGGCCGTGGTCAGCGGCGACACCCTGTACGTCCTGTCGTGGACGGCGCCCGAGGACGTCTGGTCGAAGCACCTGTCGCTGGGGCGCCAGGTCCTGTCGAGCTTCACGCCGCCCGGCGGCTAAATTCTCCGGGCCAGCTCGGCGACGATCTCGGCGGCCGGGGCCTCGCGTGCCAGGCGCCACGAGGCCCCGGCCCACAGGTGCAGCGTCTCGGCGTCGCCGCTCGCCGCGGCGGCCCGCCGTAGCGGAGCGGTCAGGTGGTGCACGTGCGGGTAGGCCGCGGGCGCCTGCGCCGAGTAGCGCGACATGAACGTGTTGACCAGCCCGCGCGCGGGCCGTCCCGTGAACGCCCTCGTCACCGCCGTCTCCGTGAACCGGGGATCAGACAGCGCGGCCCGGTGCGTCGCGGACGTGCCCGCCTCGCGCGCCAGCAGGAACGCGGTGCCCGCCACCGCCGCGACCGCCCCTGCCGCCAGTACCCTGGCCACGTCGGCCGCCGTGGCCAGGCCGCCCGCGGCGATCACCGGCAGCCGCGACACCGCGCGCACCCGCGCCACCAGCTCGTCGAGACCGACATCGCCGGCGTCGGCATTGGTGAAGGACCCCCGGTGGCCACCCGCCTCCTGCCCCTGCACGCACAACACGTCGGCCGCCGACGCCTGCCGCGCCTCCTGCGCCGACGTCACCGTGGCCACCACGGTGACCCCCTGGTCGCGCAAGGCCCGGATCAGCCCGGCGTCGGGGAATCCGAACGTGAAGCTCACCACCGCGGGCGGATCGGCCAGAAGGTCGGCGACCTTGGCGTCGAAGTCGTCGTCGCCGCCCTCGGGCCGGCCCAGGCTGACGCCCAGCCGACGCGCCTCGGCGCCGACGGCCTCCGCGTAGGCGCCGAGCTCGGCCTGATCCGGCGTGTCGGCCGTGGGCACGAACAGGTTCATCCCGAACGGGCGCGAGGTCAGCGCGCGCGTACGCTCGATCTCCTGGCGCATCTGGGCGGTGCTCTTGTACCCGGCGGCCAGGAAGCCCAGCGCGCCCGCCTCGCACACGGCCGCCGCGAGCTCGGGCGTGGACGCCCCGCCCGCCATGGGCGCCTGCACGATCGGCACATCGGGAGCGAAGGTCGGCACCGCACCAATGTAGACGGGCAGGCGCCGTCACGACGCACCCGGCCGCTTGAGAGACTACGAAGTGTGCAGAAGATCTCACTTGAAGCGACCGCGCGCGAGCAGTTGACCGCCGCGGCCGGCAGCGCCGCGGGCCGGGCGAGCACCACGGTGTACGGCGGGCACGAGCACCGGCTGAGGCAGACCGTCATCGCCCTCATGGCGGGCCAGGCCCTCTCGGAACACGCCAACCCCGGCGAGGCGACCGTGTTCGTCCTGCGCGGCAGGGTCAGGCTCACCACGGGCGCCGACGCCTGGGAAGGCCGCGACGGCGACTTCCTCGTGGTGCCGGACGAGCTGCACGGCCTGGAGGCCCTGGAAGACTCGGCCGTGCTGCTGACCGTCGCCAAATAACCGGCATTTCACCTGATCCGCGGCCCCTGGCACTATGGCCGGATGAAGCCGTGGAATGTGCTCGCCCTGCCCGCCCTGCCGCTGGAGATGCTGCGGAACGTGACGGCCCCGCTGGCCGGCCGGATCACGATCACCGCCCCGCCCGCCCGCGACAAGGCAGGACTGCTGCAGGCGCTCGCCGAGGCCGAGATCGTCCTCGGCGACTACTCCGGCGAGCTCGTCCTGGACGCCGAGGCCGTCAAGGCCGCGCCGAAACTCGCCTTCGTGCAGCAGCCCAGTGTCGGCGTCGACGGCCACGACCTCGACGCGCTGCGCGAGGCGGGCGTACCGCTCGCCAACACCGCCGGGGTGAGCGCCGTCTCGGTCGCCGAATGGGCCCTGGCCGCCACCCTGGCGCTCACCCGCAAGCTCGTCCAGGCCGACGCGGCCGTCAGGAACGGGGAGTGGCCCCAGCTCACCCTCCAGCCGCGCGAGCTGTCCGGCTCCGCGGTGGGCATCGTCGGCTACGGCCCGATCGCCCGCGAGGCGGGCAGGCTCTTCGAGGCCTTCGGCTGCACCGTCTCCTACTGGAGCCGCACCCCGCGCGACCACTTCCGGCCACTCGGCGAACTGATCGCCACCAGCGACGTCGTCATCGCGGCCATCGCCCTGTCCGACCAGACCCGCGGACTCGTCGACCCCGCCGCGATGAAGCCGGGCGCGATCCTCGTCAACGTCGCCCGCGGCGGCGTCGTCAAGGAGAGCGGCATGGAACACCTCGGCGGAGCCGCCATGGACGTCTTCGAGACCGAGCCGCTGCCCGCCGGCCACCCGCTCACCCTGCTGCCCAACACCCTGCTCTCGCCGCACGTCGCGGGCGTCACCCCGCAGGCGACCATGCGGCTGTTCGCCACCGTCCTCGACAACCTGGCCGCGGCACTGGAGGGACGCCCGGTGTCCCATGTGGTCAATGGTGCCTCACCGCAGGTCGAACGCCGCTGACGCGATGTTTTCGCCGGTTTAACGACCCCGGTCTGTTCCATGGTGGTTCGGAGAGATACGGTCAGACGGACGATCTCTTGGGGGTGGAGGCTTCATGACCAAAATGTCGACACACCACAGGGCCGTTGAGCAGATCAGGCAGACCTACACCGACCTTCCGGAAGGTGCGAAGCCGAGGCTGGCCAAGGCGACCTCGAACCTCTTCAGGTTCAGGGACGGGGGCAAGGCCGCCCAAAGATCGGCACAGCTCTCGGCCCGCGATCTCGACGAAGTCATCTCCGTCGACCCGGTCACCATGACCGCCGAGGTCCAGGGGATGACGACGTACGAGCATCTGGTGGACGCGACGCTGCCGCACGGGCTCATGCCGTACGTGGTCCCGCAGCTGAAGACCATCACGCTCGGCGGCGCCGTGACCGGGCTCGGCATCGAGTCCACCAGCTTCCGCGACGGGCTGCCGCACGAGTCGGTCGAGGAGATGGAGATCCTCACCGGCGACGGGCGCATCGTCGTCGCACGCGACGACAACGAGCACCGCGAGCTGTTCCGGGCCTTCCCCAACTCCTACGGCACGCTCGGCTACGCGCTGCGCCTGCGCATCAAGCTCAAGCCCGTCCAGCCGTACGTGCACCTCACCCACCTGAAGTTCACCGACGCGGGCAAATGCATGCTGGCCATGCAGGAGATCTGCGAGAGCATGCACCACGACGGCGAGGACGTCGACTTCATCGACGGCGTCTACTTCTCGCCCGACGAGCTCTACATCACGCTCGGCCGCTTCTCCGACCGCGCGCCGTACGTCTCGGACTACACCGGGATGCGCATTTACTACCAGTCCATCCAGAAGCGCAAGCGCGACTGGCTGACCATCCGCGACTACCTGTGGCGCTGGGACACCGACTGGTTCTGGTGCTCGCGCGCCTTCGGCGTGCAGCAGCCCGTCGTGCGCTCACTCGTGCCGCGGCGCTGGCTGCGCTCCGACGTCTACCGCAAGCTCGTGGCCCTCGACCGCAAGCACGGCGTGACCGCGCGCGTCGACCGCTGGCGCAACCAGCCGGTGAGCGAATCGGTCATCCAGGACGTCGAGGTGCCCATCGAGCACGGCGCGGAATTCCTCTCCTTCTTCCAGGACAAGGTCGGCATGACGCCGGTCTGGATGTGCCCGCTGAAATCGGGTTCGTCCTGGCCGCTGTACCCCCTGGAGACGGGCAAGCTCTACGTCAACTTCGGCTTCTGGGGCATGGTCCCGCTGCCGAGAGGGCAGTTCGACGGCTACTACAACCGGCTCATCGAGAACGCCGTCCACGAACTGGACGGGCATAAATCGCTCTACTCGACCTCTTTCTATCGCCGGGACCAGTTCTGGCAGCTCTACAACGGGGACGCCTACTGGCCGGTCAAGCAGGCCTACGACCCTGGCGGTCGCCTGCTGGATCTCTATGAAAAGTGTGTTGGGGGAAGGTGAACAGATGGCATTGGCGTCCATCTTCGAGAAAATCGTCGGCCGAGACTCCGGCGTGGCTTTCATGGCCTACGACGGCAGCAAGGCCGGACCGGACAGCGCGGACGTCCGCATCGAGGTGAAGTCCCCGATCGCGGTCGCCTACCTCGCGCAGGCACCGGGGGAACTGGGCCTCGCGCGGGCCTACGTCTCCGGGCACCTCGACGTGCACGGCGACATGTACGCGCTGCTCGACAAAATGTGGAACATCACCACGAACGACCTCACCGTCAGCGAGAAGATCGAAGCGGTGCGCGCCCTCGGCGTCAAGCCGCTGATGATGCGCGTCCCGCCGCCTCCGCAAGAGGTACGGCACAGCACGCTGGCCAGGCTCGGCTCCCGCCACGCCAAGCAGCGTGACGCCGAGGCGATCCACCACCACTACGACGTGTCCAACACGTTCTACCGGTGGGTGCTCGGCCCCTCCATGGCCTACACCTGCGCCTGCTACCCCACCGAGGACGCCACCCTCGAAGAGGCCCAGTACGCCAAGTTCGACCTCGTGGCGCGCAAGCTCGGCCTCCAGCCCGGCATGCGCCTGCTCGACGTCGGCTGCGGCTGGGGCGGCATGGTCATCCACGCCGCCCGCGAATACGGCGTCAAGGCGCTCGGCGTGACGTTGTCCAAACAACAGGCCGAATGGGCCCAGGCCGCCATCAAGGAAGCCGGACTGGAGCACCTCGCGGAAGTCCGGCACATGGACTACCGCGACGTCGTCGAGACCGACTTCGACGCCGTCAGCTCCATCGGCCTCACCGAGCACATCGGCAAAGCCAACGTGCCGTCCTACTTCTCGTTCCTGTACGGCAAGCTCAAGCCGGGCGGGCGGCTGCTCAACCACTGCATCACCCGGCCCACCGGCTCGGAGAAGACCTTCAACAAGGGCGGCTTCATCAACCGCTACGTCTTCCCCGACGGCGAACTGGAATCCGTCGGCTGGCTCATCCGGCAGATGGAGGACCTCGGCTTCGAGATCCGCCACGAGGAGAACCTGCGGGAGCACTACGCCAAGACGCTGAAGGCCTGGTGCGACAACCTCGACGCCAACTGGGAGGACGCCCTCCAGGAAGTCGGCCACGGCATCGCCCGGGTGTGGCGGCTGTACATGGCGGGATGCATCGTGGGGTTCGAGCGCAACAAGATCCAGCTCCACCAGGTGCTGGCGGTCAAGCTCGACGCCGGAGGGCGCTCCGGGGTGCCGCTCAGGCCCTCCACCTCCTGGCCCTGACAGAGCACGGGCCTGCGGGGGCGGGGCGCTGCGCGCCAGGCGCCTTCGGGCTCCCCTCATCGGAGAGCCCAGCCCCCCAAGACCCCCCCATCCGGGGGCCTGCCGGCCCCCGGACCCCCGGGTCGTCGCCGTGGTTCGGGGTGGTGCGCAGCGCGGCTACGAGCTTGTGTTCGAGCGGTGCAGCGCGGAACGCTGTCCCTGTCACCCGGGATGGGTGACGGGGAAGACGCTCACAAGCGCCTCCAGGCCCGTGAAGTCCTTCGGGTTGACCGTGTAGAGCGGGAGCCGGTTGACCGAGGCGATGGCCGCGATGAGCAGGTCGACCCTCCGCGGCCGAGGATTGCGCCCAGCGCCCAGGACTGCTGCGGTGATCTGCCCGTAGCGGCGAGCGGCCCTGCCGTCGAAGGGCAACGTCTCGAAGAGCGCCTCCGCGACATGGATGCGCTCGATCCTGGCTGCGCGCTCCACCGGGTCGTCGGTGTAGTGCGGTCCGGCCGCGAGTTCGGCCATGGTGATCGTTGTCAGAACGATCTCCTCAGGCAGTTGTGTCGCGTCGATGTGCTCCATGAGGATGATCACGTTTGTGTCGACCACCCCGCGAGCCGGGGCGACCTCGACCGGAGTCACTCTTCACCCGTGAACTCGCCGCGCCGCCATGCGCGGTCGTAGGGGTCGTAGAGGGAGTCGTCGACCCTGTGCTCGCTCTCGACAGAGGTGGGGGTGAGTCCGCGGAAGGCTTCCACCACCTCTTCTCTAGGGACGGCGACGCGGCGGTTGCGGTGGCGGTGGGGGATCAGATCGGCGACGGCCACACCATCGACCGTGATCACGAAAGAGGATCCTTGGCGCACCTCGCGAAGCACCTTGCTGGCGTGGTTGCGCAGTTCCCGTTGCGGTATCTCGGGGAGCTCTCCGGAAGCGGTCACGATTCGAGAATACGCCAAGGGCTACGCATGTACTACGCAGATGCTACGACCCGCCAGGAACGTGTAGCTACTCCCGCGACCAGCGCCCGCTGCACAACTCCTCCCCGGGCGCCGCTTCCGGCAGCGGGGCGTGTCCCGGCCGCAACCCGTCCAGTGCAATCGCGATCAACCTCCGCCGAGCCCGGGTGGCCGCCGGTAGCAGATCCTCCCGCCCCTGCTTGCGAAGCTGGTCCACCACAGGTGACCTCCCCAGCTGCTCGATCAGCAGCGCGATGTCCACCGCCGTCACGTCCACCCGCAACACCCCCGCCCCCTGCGCCCGCCGTACGAGCTCCTCCAGCAGCTCGTCCCCTCGCCGCGACCGGGCCCGCATCTGCTCCGTCACCTCGATGATCCCCGCCACGGGCGCCAGCGAGCCCTGCCCGAACTCGACGCATCCGCGCACGAACCCCGCCAGCCCCGCCCACGGGTCGGGGTCGGCCAGGCCCTGTTCGGCGGCCTGGTTCCAGTGTTCCAGCGACATCAGGCTGAGCCGCTGGAACAGCTCCTCCTTGGTCTTGTAGCGCCGGTACAGGCTCCCGATGCCGACTCCGGCCCGGTGGGCGATGGCGGCGACGGAGGCGTGGGCGCCGTCTTCGGCGAGCACGTCGCGGGCGGCCTGGAGCAGGGCGCGGTCGTTGCGCTCGGCGGTGTCCTTGCGTGTGGTCATCGTCGCTGGCCCAACCACTTGCGGAGCGATTCGCTCCGGCATCGTCTGGTCGCAGAACGACGTCGACGGGTTCACCGGACTGCTGACCGACGAGGTGTCGCTGGTGAACTTCACCGGCATCCGCCTGCGTGGACGTGCCCAGGTCAAGGAGGTCATGGCCAGGGCCGTGCGCACCCCGTTGAAGGACGTGCTGACCACGAACGAGTTGCTCGGCGTCACGTTCCCGCGCCCGGACGTGGCGCTGGCCAGCCTCGTCAAGCACGTCAACGACGGACGCAAGGGGGCGCTGACGTTCGTGGGTGAAGGAGGAGGGGCGCTGGCGGATCGCGCTGGCCCAGACCACGTCGATGGTGGCGGCATGAGGACGCGCTGACACGGTCATGGATCCAGGCCGGGGTCCCGGCGGCAGGTCTGTCCGACTCTGGCCCGAGACCGCCCTCCTCCTCCAGTGGGAGGTCACCCCCCTCGCGCCTGCCTAGGCTGGACCCGTGACCCCCATCGACCAGGCCGCCTCCTCCCTGGCCAAGCGCTCCCCGGGCGCCGTCGTCACGGTGGTGACCGACTCCGGCGCCGACCACCGTGCCACCGGCCAGGCCGCCGACGAGACGGCGCTGTTCGAGATCGGCTCCCTGACCAAGGTCTTCACCTCTCTGGCCCTCGCCACGGCCGTCACCAGGGGTGAGCTCACCGTCGACACCCCTCTGAACGACCTGCTCCCCGGGGCGCGGCTCGACGGTGTCACGCTCGGGCAGCTTGCCACCCACACCTCGGGCCTGCCTCGCCTGCCCAAGGGGCTCATGCCGCGAGCGTTCCTGCCGATGGACGACCCCTACGCGCGGTTCACCCGTGACGTGCTCCTGGCCGACCTGCCGCGGCCGAAGGAGAGCCGGGGCTGGAAGTACTCCAACCTGGGCACCGGGCTGCTCGGGCTGGCGCTGGCCGAGCACGCGGGGACCGACTTCGAGGGGCTGATCAGGAAGCGCGTCACGGGACCGCTGGGCATGGGCGACACCGTCGTCACCCCGACTCCCGAACAGGCCCGCCGTACGGTCCCCGGCCACAACCGATGGGGCAGGCGCAGGCCGTACTGGAACCTGGCGGCCCTCGCGGGCGCGGGCGGGCTGCGCTCGACGGCGGCCGACCTGGCCACGTTCGTACGCCACCAGCTCGACGGCGGCGCGGCCGTGGAGCTCACCCACCGGGAGCACGTCACGGTCAACCCGAGGCTGTCCATGGGCCTGGCCTGGTTGCGCATGACCGCCCCCAGCGGGAAGCAGACGCTCCTGTGGCACAACGGGGGCACCGGCGGGTTCCGGTCGTTCATGGCGATCGTGCCGGAGCGGCGCGTGGGGGTGATCGTGCTGGCCAACTCCACGCGCAGCGCCGATCCGATCGGAATGAAGTTGCTCCGCGCGTTGACCTTGGACAACATCGACGCATGAGATCGTTCGAGGAACTGGTCGCCGAGGCGGAGAGCGTCTCGGTGGCCGGGTGGGACTTTTCCTGGCTCGACGGGCGCGCCACCGAGCAGCGCCCCTCGTGGGGGTACCAGCGGCAGATGAGCGAGCGGCTGGCCCGTGCCTCGGCGGCGCTCGACATCCAGACCGGCGGCGGCGAGGTGCTGGCGGGCGCGCGGAAACTGCCGCCGGTCATGGTCGCCACCGAGTCGTGGCCGCCCAACGTGGCCAAGGCCACGCGGTTGCTGCACCCGCTGGGCGCCGTCGTCGTGGTCGACGAGGACGAGCCGCCGCTGCCGTTCGGCGACGGCGCCTTCGACCTGGTCGTCAGCCGCCACCCGGTGACCGTGTGGTGGCAGGAGATCGCCCGCGTGCTGCGTCCGGGCGGCACCTACCTGTCGCAGCAGGTCGGCCCGGCCAGCGTCTTCGAGCTCGTGGAGTTCTTCCTCGGCCCGCGGCCCGAGGAGTCGCGCCGCAGCAGGCATCCCGACGACGCGGTGCGCGATGCGGAGCTGGCCGGGCTGGCCGTGGTCGATCTGCGTTACGAGGAACTGCGCACGGAGTTCTTCGACATCGGCGCGGTGATCTACTTCCTGCGCAAGGTCATCTGGATGGTCCCCGGCTTCACCGTGGAGCAGTACCTGGACCGGCTGCGGGAGCTCGATGACCGGATCCGTGCCGAGGGTCCCTTCGTCGCCACCACCACGCGGTTTCTGATCGAGGCCACCCGGCCCTGAGTGACGCCGCCAGGCTCAGTTCCGGTCCACCGCGCGGCCCGACAACCTGGCGATGAACGCGGTCACCGCCAGGACGCCCGCCCCGGCCACCAGGGCCAGCCCTGGTTCGGAGCGCTCGGCCAGGACCCCGGCCACCGCCGCGCCCGCGGTCAGGCCGAGATTGCTTGCGGTGTCGAGCCAGGTGCTCGCCTCGGTGCGTTCCTCGTCGGGGACGAGCGTGTCCGTCGCCAGCCAGGCCACCACGAACAGCGGCGACGAACCCGCGCCGAGCAGCAGCAGGACCGGTGCGAGCAGGGGAAGCGAGGTGACCAGGCCCGCGAGGGCCGTCGCGATCGCGATGCCGCCCAGCAGCGCGGCCATGGCCCGGGAGGTGCGGGCGGTGCGGGTGCGGTGGCCCCAGAGCAGGCCGCCGGCGGCGCTTCCCAGGGCCATCGCGGCCAGCAGGTATCCGGCCGCGGCCGGCTGGCCCGCCTGGTCGGCCCTGGCGGCGATGGCGACGTCGAGGGGACCGGCGCCCAGGCCCAGGCCGAAGCAGAGCAGGACCAGCACGGAGAAGCCCGGTCGGTGCAGCGGCCCGGCCAGCCGCCGCCACCACGCTCCCGCGCCGACCGCCTTCCTCGCGCCACCGGCCGAAGGGCGGCTCGTGCCGGGCGGCGTCGGAGCGGCAGGGCGAAGGGGTGCCTGCGCGTCGAGGGCAGACGCCTGTACGGCTGCGGCGGAGTCGTCCAAGGCCAGGCCAGACGCCTGTACGGCTGCGGCGGAGTCGTCCAAGGCCAGGCCAGACGCCTGTACGGCTGCGGCGGAGCCGTCCGAGGCCAGGGCAGAGGCTCCCTGGAGGCGCGGCCGCCGTTCGGCGAAGCGGCAGGCGCGCGAGCTGACGAGCCCCACCGTCCCCACGACCGCGAGCGTCGCAGAAAGCACCAGCGCCGCCCCCGCGTCGGCCCACAGCAGCAGCGCCCCCACCAGGAGCGGCCCGACCGTGTGCAGCACCTCCTCGGTGGCCGAATCCAGCCCGTACACGCGCTGACGGATCACCGGATCGGGGAAGAGCGCCGCCCAGATCGCCCGCATGGTGGCGCCCAGCGGCGGCGCGGTCAGTCCCGCCACCGCCGCGGCGCCGATGTAGAGGCCTGCCGTACGGGAGTCGGACAGCCCGGCCGTGAGCAGGGCGAGCGCGTAGACGACCGCGAGGACGGGCAGGGTACGGCGGCGCCCGAGCCGGTCCACGAGGCGCGACTTGAAGGGCGCGGTGACGGTCACGCCGCCGAAGGCGCCGAGCGCGAGCCCGGCGGCGGCGAACGAGCCGGTGGCCCGCTGGGTGGTGAAGAGCAGGCCGAGCCCGATGGTGGCGTAGGAGAGGCGGCCGAGGGCGGAGAAGAGGAAGGCGTACGGGACGCCGGGCGTGCGCAGGACAGCGCGATAGCCCGTTGAAGACATGACGAAGCTCCAAAGGTGAAAAACCGGGAAATCTCACGACAGAACGTCTGAGATGCCGATTAATCCGGGAGCTTGGACATGTGCGGCACAATATCGTGTTTTGTCCCCAAGTCACCCCGGCTAGGGTGCCTGCGTGACGCCTATCTTCCGTCTGTGCGACGACTACATCACCAGGTCGGCCGCGCTCGACCCGGTCAGCGCCGTTTACCAGGGCCTCTCCGGCGACTTCGGCGTGGCCACGGACTACAGCCCCGACGGCCATGCCGCCCGCGAGGAGCTCACCCGCTCCACGCTCGCCGAGCTCGCCACGCTCGAACCCACCTCGGAGGCCGACCGGGCCGCCGCCGACCACCTGCGCGAACGGCTCGAGGCGCAGGCCGCCTACTACGCCATCGGCGAGCCGTACCGCGAGCTGAGCGCCCCCTTCGGCCTGATCGCGAGCCTGCGTGACAGCATCGACCTGCTCCCGCGGAGCGGCGACGACGCCTGGCGCAAGGTCGCCGCCCACCTGGCGGCCCTGCCCGAGCAGCTCGCCGGCTGGCGCACGACGCTCTCCGCCGGGCTGGACAGGGGCCTGCCCGTCGCCCGCAGGCAGGCGCTCGGCGTCGCCGACCAGGCCGACAAGTACGTGGGCACGCACGACGAGCTCGTCGCCGGCTACGGGGACGGCCCGGTGGCGCAGGAGCTCGGGCGGGCCGCTGCCGCCGCCCACCAGGCCTACGCCGAGACCGCCCGCTACCTGCGCGAGCAGTACGCGCCGCGGGCCGCCGAGGCCGACGGCGTCGGGCCCGAGCGGTACGCCGTCGCCATGCGCGACATGCTCGGCGACGACGTCGACCCCCACGACGCCTACGCCTGGGGCTGGGCCGAGCTGGAGCGCATCGAGGGCGAGATGGCCGTGGAGTCGGCGGCGATCCTGCCGGGCGCGAGCCTCGACGAGGTCTCCGCCCACCTCGACGCCACCCAGTTCGTGGCCGGTCCCGAGGCCTACCTGGCCTGGCTGCGCGAGCAGCACGACCGTGCCATCGAGCAGCTCGACGGGGTGCTGTTCGACATCCCCGAGCAGTTGCGGACCGTGGACGTCGTGCTGAACCCCGGCTCGACCGCCGGCTCGCCGTACTACACCTCGCCCAGCGAGGACCTGTCGCGCCCCGGCCGTACCTGGTGGCCGCTGGGCGGTCGGGAGAAGTTCGCCACCTGGAGCGACCTGACCACCGTCTTCCACGAGGGCGTGCCAGGCCACCACCTGCAGCTCGGCGCGGTCGCCGTGGCGGGGGAGAAGCTCTCGCGCTTCTCGCGCTTCTCCTGGATCAGCGGCCACGGCGAGGGCTGGGCGCTGTACGCAGAACGGCTGGGCGACGAGCTGGGCTGGTTCAGCGCCCCCGGTACCCGGCTCGGCATGCTGGCCGCCCAGGCGTTGCGCGCGGCGCGCGTCGTCATCGACATCGGTGTGCACCTGGACCTGCCGCTGCCCGACGGCTCCCGCTGGACCTTCGAGAAGGCCTGCGCCGTGCTGCGCGAGCGCGGCAGGGCCGAGGCGCACACCGTGCACGCCGAGGTGCTGAGGTACTTCGGCTGGCCCGCCCAGGCCATCACCTACAAGCTGGGCGAGCGGGCCTGGCTGGAGGCCCGCGCCGAGGCGCAGGCCAAGCCGGGCTTCGACCTCAAGGCGTGGCACACCGCCGCGCTCGACCTGGGGCCCCTCGGCCTCGGCACCCTCAAGCAGGCACTAGCGCGCCTCTGAGTCCTGGCCGTCCAGCCATTCGCGGAAGCCCGGTCCCGCGAGCGTGGCGTGCGGACCGGGCAGGAACGCGCCGTCGGCGGCGAGTGCGGCATCGGGCATGCCGGAGCCGTCGACGGCGACGACCTCGACGCCTCGGCGTGCCCCGAGAAGCCGGCCCGCCTCGGACAGGAGCTCCGTGCGGGGTCCGGCGATCTCGGGGACGGGCGCTCCGTGGGCCGGGCCGACGGGGTCGAGGGCCAGGTCGACCAGGGCCTCGGCCACCGTACGGCAGGCCACGAGCTGGCTGGGAAGCGCCGGCAGGTAGGCCACCTGGCCCTGCTGCCAGTCCAGGAGGCTGCCGACGAACTCGTGGAACTGCGCCGCCCGCAGGATTCTGACGGGAAGCGGACCGGCCAGGAGGACCTCCTCGTGCACCTTCTTGGCGGCGAGGAACCCGGCGGTGGCCTTGTCGGCGCCGATGATGGACGCCATGGCGATCAGGGTGACCCCCGCCTCCTGTCCCGCCGCGTGCAGGGTGCGGGCCGAGGTGCGGAAGAACGCCGTGGCGGCCTCCTCGTCGGAGGAGTGCCAGGAGGCGACGTCGATGACGATCTCCGCCCCGGTGAGGGCCTCGGCCAGGCCCTCGCCGGTGATGATGTCCACGCCGGTGGCGCGGGACATCCGTACGACCACGTGTCCCCGCTCGGTCAGGACATCGACGACGTGGCGGCCGAGGCGGCCGGTCGCTCCGGCCACTGCGATCTTGCTCATGCGGGTGCCTTCCTAGTCGGTGTAGTTCTGGCCGGGCGGCATGCCGGGGATCGGTTTGGCGATCAGCGCGGCGGGGGTGAAGAAACCGATGTGGGCGATGGCCATGACGAGGGCCCACATCGCCCGGTCGTCGTAGTGCGCGCTCGCCCTGGCGTACAGATCGTCGCCGACCCGCTCTCCGGACGGGTTCGGGGTGAGGACCGCCTCCACGAGTTCGAAGGCGATCCGTTCCCCAGGGGTGAAGCAGGTGGCGTCGTGCCAGGTGGCCACGGCGGTGATACGTTCCTCCGGCTCCCCGGCGGTGCGCAGGTTGCCGGTCTCGCGGACGGTGAAGTAGGTGCTGCCGAGGAGCTGACCGGCACGCAGTTGCAGCAGGTGGACGGTCGCCGGAGGGATCGGGCCGTCCGTGATGGTCCGGTGCATCGCTCCGGCGACCTCGGCCAGTTCGGGGAGGAAGGGGAGGGGATTGGGCATGCGCGATTTCATGACCAGGAGATCCCGGCGGTCCGCTCGTTGTGACAGCGGGGACGGTGTGACATGGACCACCGCCCGGATGCGTCACAGAGCGCCGACGACCGGGATCGTATGGACATGAGCCATACCGAGGCGTTCGTCGCGCACCGCAACCTGCTGTTCACCCTCGCCTACGAGATGCTCGGCTCGGCTGCCGACGCCGAGGACGTGCTGCAGGAGACCTGGCTGCGATGGGCGGGCGTCGACCTGGGCCTGGTGCTGGACCAGCGCGCGTACCTGATGAGGATCACCACCAGGCAGGCGCTGAAGCGGCTGCGTACGCTGGGCCGCCGCAAGGAGTCGTACGTCGGGCCGTGGCTGCCCGAGCCGCTGCTGACCGCGCCGGACGTGGCCGACGACGTCGAGCTGGCCGACAACGTCTCGATGGCCATGTTGCTGGTCATGGAGACGCTCGGCCCCACGGAGCGGGCGGTGTTCGTGCTGCGCGAGGTGTTCGCCCTGGACTACGAGGAGATCGCCGGGGCCGTCGGCAAGAGCGCGGCCGCGGTGCGCCAGATCGCCCACCGGGCACGCTCACACGTCTCCGCGCGCCGCCCGCGCGCAGCGGGCTCGCCCGCCGAACATCGGGCCGCGCTCCGGGCCTTCCAGCGCGCGGTCGAGACCGGGGACGTGCAGGGGCTGCTCGACGTCCTCGCACCCGACGTGGTCGCATTGAGCGACGGCGGCGGGGTCAGGCACGCCCTGCTGCGGCCCGTGGTGGGGGTCGAGAACGTGGCGCGCCTGCTGGCCGTCGGGTGGTGGCGGCACGAAGCCCGCAGGTCGGTCGAGCCGGTCCAGATCAACGGCGGTCCCGGGCTGCTCGTGCGGGTCGACGGCGAGATCGACGGCGTGGTCGCGGTGCGTGTGGAGAACGGCCTGGTCACCGGGGCCTATCACGTGCGCAATCCCGAGAAGTTGTCGCGCGTGGAGCGGGAGACCGCCGTGACCCGCTGAGCTCAGGCACTCAGTCCGGTCAGCAGCGCCGACACCGCCGATCCGGCGAAGCTCGCGGGCTCCGTCGGCAGCTCCACGAGCAGGCTGTGGTCGGCCCGCTGGTAGCACGCGCCCATCAGCAGCGCCGCGGCTCCGTCGCAGTCGGCGTCGGCGCGGATGCGGCCCGCCGCCTGCTGGGCGCGCAGGATCCCGGCCAGCACCGCGATCGGGATGTGCGGGCCCGCCTGCCGTACGGCCAGCATGGCGCGGAAGGCGCCGAGCAGCGCGGGATCGGTCAGCAGCCCGGAGGCGATCGGGGCTGCCTGCCGGTAGAACTCCACGGCGGATTCTGCGAAGGCGGTGAGGGCCTCGGCCAGCGGGCGCTCGTCGAGGTCGGAGCGCAGCCGGTCGAGTGCGTGGGCCAGGCCGGGCATGACTTCGAGGATCACCGCGAGGAAGAGCTCCTCCTTGCCGGTGAAGTGTTTGTAGATCAGCGCCTCCGAGCAGCCCGCCGAGGCGGCGATGCGCTTGGTGGTGGCGCCGGAGACGCCGTGCGCGGCGATCACCTCGACGGCCGCGGTGAGGATGCGGGCGCGGGTGCCGGCTTGACGCGTGGTGGTCACTTACTCACTATAGTGGTGAGTGAGCACTTACTAACCCACGGGAGGGCAACGATGAGACTCACCGTCTTCGGAGCGACGGGACAGACCGGCAAGCTGTTCGTCCGCCGCGCTCTCGCCGAAGGTCACGTGGTCACGGCCGTGGTCCGCCGGCCGGAGGCCGTCACCGAGGACCATCCGGGACTGACGGTCGTCAAGGGAGACGTCTTCGAACCGCTGAAGATCGAGCGCGACACCGACGCCGTGGTCTTCCTGGCCGGGCCGACGGGCTCCGGGCCGCACCTGGTCTACTCTCGCGGCGTGCCGAACGTGCTCCGGGCCATGGCCGACGCGGGCGTCGACCGCCTCGTGGCGGTGAGCACCGCGACGGAGTACTGCAAGAACGACAGCCTCCGGCAGCATGCCGTCAAGTTCCTGCTCCAGCGCACGTTCCTGCGCCAGCCGTTCCAGGAGAGCACCCGGCTGACGGCGCTGCTGTCACGCTCGCCCGAGGCGTGGACGCTGGTGCGCCCGCCCCGGCTGCTCGACCAGCCCGCACGGGGCTACCGCACGGCGATGGGCGACGGGGTGCGCAACGGGTTCAGCATCGGGCGCGAGGATCTGGCCGACGCCGTGCTGCGCGTGCTGCCCGACCCGGCCACCCACCGGCGTGTCGTCGACGTGGCGTACTGACAGCCCAGATGCAACCTCCAGGCCTCCACATCCGAAAGAATGAACTAGTGGAGGGGAGTGCGGTGGACGAACCCGGATACGGCATCGGCGCCGTTTCCCGGCTGCTCGGCGTGCCGGCGGCGACCCTGCGCACCTGGAACCTGCGCTACGGCATCGGGCCGAGCAGGCGCAGCGAGGGCGGGCACCGTCGCTACGACCAGAACGACCTGAGGCGCCTGGCCGAGATGAACCGGCTGATCAACGCCGGGCTGCCGGCGGCGGAGGCGGCGCGTGCGGCGCTGGAGCTGCGCACCCTCCCGCCGCCACCGAAGCAACCGCAGAAGCCGCCATCGGAACCGATCGCCGACGTCGCTCCTTCGTCACCCGTGCCGACCGTCGCGATGCTCGCCAGGGCCGCGGCGCGCCTTGACAGCCGCGCCCTCGACCCCGCCCTCGACGCGGCGTTCACCAGGCACGGGGTGGCGTGGACCTGGGAACACCTGGTGCGCCCCGTCTTCGCCGCGATCGTCTCCAGGCAGGTCCAGACCGGCACGGGCGTCGAGATCGAGCACCTGTTCTCCGACCGGGTGGTGGCAGCCCTCCACCCCCTGATCGAGAGGCGCGGCGACTCCCGCCCGGTCCTGCTGGCCTGCGCCGAGGACGAGCAGCACAGCCTGCCGCTCTACGCGCTGGCGGCCGTGCTCGCCAGCGAGTCGGGCGTCGACACCCGTGTGCTCGGCGCCCGGACCCCGTACTCCGCCCTGGCCGACGCGATGCGCGCGGTCCGGCCGCCGGTGCTGTTCGTCTGGTCGCAGCTGGAGGCGACCGGCGACCCCGCCCCGCTGGCGGCGCTGCCTTCGCTCCGGCCGCCGTGCACGATCATCGCCGGCGGACCCGGCTGGTGGCCGGAGCAGCGCCGGGTCGCCTCGCTCGGCGAGGCGGTCGCCGCCGTCATCCAGGCACTCAGCGCAACACGGGCACCTTCTCACCCAGCTCGTTGACCCCCGCGAGCCTGGGCGTGCGCCCGGTGGTCCTGGTGACCAGCCGGCCGTCCGACTCCCGGCCGTCGAGCGAGATCTCCACCACGCGCCTGCTGCCCCCTGCCACGAAGTACCTCTTGCCCGAGGGGGCCTTCCAGCTCACCCCGGCGACCACGTCGCGGCGCAGCCTGCTGCAGTCCCAGCCGCCGGGGCGCGAGGCGGTGACGGTGGAGGTGACCCGGCCCTTGCGGGTGCCGAGCAGGACTCCCTGCACCGAACTGCCGCCGCCGGTGTCGGCCAGCCGCAGGCAGATCCAGCGCCCGTCGACGCCCTCGGGCAGCGCGCCGGCCCAGAACTCCCACGCCATGGCCGACTCGATCTCCCCCGCGGGCCGCTTGACCGCGCAGCCCAGCGCCTTCCAGGCGCTGAAGCCCTGGGGCAGGGAGTCGAGCTCGTGCGGGCCGTACCTGTTGATCTCGGCGGGGGGAGGCGGCTGGTAGTAGGCGTTGGCGAGCGTCAGGCGGCCGAAGTCGATCATCGTGTACGGCATGCCGTGCGCGATCTCCGGCGCCCGCAGCCGCAGGACCGGCCCCTGCCAGCACCTCCCGCTCCCCGCCGCGGCCACCCGCTCGGTCACCCCGTCCCTGATCTTCAGCGCCCGCCATCGCGGCGCAGCGCCGGACAGGGAGGCGACGGAGGCCTCGCGCACCCACGGCGGCAGCAGATAACGGTCGTCGCTGAGCTTCAGCGGGCTGGTGCCGTCGGGCTTGGTGCGCGGGGCGGCGAAGACCTCCAGCTTGTCGGCCCCCTCGGCCGAGGTGAAGCGTGCCACCTGGCCGGGGCGGGCCAGCAGCACCACCCGGGCCTGGTCGATCTGCCCGGCGAAGACCAGCTGGACCCGGCCGGGACCCCAGGCCCGCTGCGCCCGCCGGATGAGGTCCTCGTCGCCGACCAGCGATCCGCGCGGCGCCCACGTGGTCAGGTCCAGCTCGGTGCCCGCCCGCCAGGACCCGGCGCGTGCGCGCGCCACGGTGTCCTGGGCGGGCACGTTGGCGACCACCGGGCGGTCGACGTCGAGCTGCTGCACCACCACGACCGCCGTGCACGCGGTCAGGGCGGCGATGCCCAGGAGCCGCAGGCGGTACAGCGGGCGGCCGTAGATGCGCGCCAGCGTCGGGTCGACCGCGGGTCGCCGCATGGCTCGGCCTTCCAGGGTGAGCCGCTTCTCCAGCTCGCGCACCTCGCGGACGGCGGCGACCGGGTCGGTGACGCCCGCGCCCGCCAGGATCTCGACCGCCTGCCCAGAGGGGCGGTTCTCCAGCATCGTCAACGCGTAGGCGGCACGTCCGGGGGCCGACAGGGTGTTCAGCTCCCTGGTGAACTCCAGGTCGGCCGCGCTGATCACGGCGGGCATCGCCTCGACCGGGCTGAGCCGTCCCGTCCACGGCATGAGCCTGACGCGCAGGGCCCGGCGCAGGAACACGCGGCGCAGCTCGAGCTCGTCCTGCGGTCCCACTCGTGACAACACGGCCGCGGCCAGCCGATGCGCCCACACCAGCCGCCGGTCCTCGCCCGCCTCCGGCGGCAGGGTCAGGTAGCCGAGCCAGACCAGCTCGCGGTACGGCTGGGCCAGGATCCGGTTGCCCCTAATCGACCGGCGCATCATGCCTCGCTTTGTGTAGCCGTTTGATCGCATTTTGTGACCATGACGGTACGGCAGGCATGACGGTCGTAGGGCTGATACGAGAGAAAAGGAGATTAGTCCCTTTTCGAGGGGACCCCTTTCCCTGGCCGGCGCGAAGGAACAGGCAGGAAGAAAGGGGAGAGATCATGGGAATCTGGTTCATCGTCCTGCTGGCCATCGGAACCCTGATCGTCACCGGGATGTCCGTCAGCCTCGTGAAGATCGTTCGCACCCAGCTCAGGGAGGGCGAGCTGCGGATGCGCGTCCGCTGACCCAGGGGGGAGGGGGGCTGCGTCAGGCGGGCACGTGGTTGCGCAGACGCAGCTCACCGGGGTAGGGGTCGAAGTAGGTCTGCTCCTCGACGTAGACGGCCGCGTCGCCGTGCGCGTGGTGGCGCAGCAGCGTCACCGGCACGCTGAGCGGCACCTGGCCCGACCGGTAGGAGCCGATGACCGCGAGCAGGTCCGCCCGCCGTACCGGATCGAGGTCCAGCATGCCGAGGCAGTGCTGCAGCACGTTGACGTTGCGCCCGGCGGTGGCGCGGCGCGCCAGCGCCCGGCGGAACAGATCCGCGTACTCCGCGGATAGCTCAGCGCGCGGGCGAACGCCCGCCTCGGCCACGACGCGGCCCGCCTCCCGGTACAACGCCGGGTCGTGCGCGAGGATCTGCATCTTGTGCCGGGCGTGGAAGGCGACCAGGTCGCGGGGACGCCATGGCCCGGCCAGCAGCTCGCGCAGCCGAGCGTGGGCGAAGACCCGCTCGACGAACGACTCGCGCAGGACCGCGTCGTTGAGCCGTCCTTCGTCCTCGACCGGCAGCAGCGGATGCGAGCGCATGATCACACCCGAGAACACTCCGGTGTTGCGCCGGTCGATCGCGGGGCCCTCCGGCCGGTAGCGCGGGATGCCGTGCACGCCGCAGCTGGGGCTCTTGGCCTTGAACACGTAGCCGTCGACGTCGAGTCCGGCCGCGCGGCGCTCGGCGAGCTCGGTCATCGGCCCGGTCAGGTCGGTGCGAGTCTTGCGTGTCATCAGCCGGGTGTCGTCGCCGGTGGTCTCCAGACGCAGCGTCTCGCGCGGCGTGCCCAGCCCGGCCTCCATCTCCGGGCAGATCGGCACCCAGTCGACGTGGTCGCCGAGCGCGCCCGACAGGAACCGGTCGCGGCTGTGGCCGCCGTTGAACCTGACCGGCTCGCCCAGCAGGCAGCTGGAGACGGCGATCCTGGGCCTGGTCATGCCGCCGCCAGGAGGGTGTGCAGCCGGTGCAGGCCGCGTGCCGTACGGGCCTTGACGGTGCCCAGGGGCACCTTCAGGCGCTCGGCGATCTCGCGCTGGCTGAGGTCGGCGAAGTAGGCCAGCTCGATGGCCTGCCGCTGCGCGTCGGGCAGCTCGGCCAGCGCGCGGCTCAGCTCGTCGCGGTCGGCCACCCCGTCGCCGTCGCTGACGGCCGGATCGGGCACGGCCTCCAGGGAGACGGTGGCCGGGCGGCGCGCGCGCAGGAAGTCGACGGCGCGCTTGTGCGCGATGCCCAGCAGCCAGGCCTCCAGGCTGCGGGCGGCGTCGTACCGCTCGCGCGAGCGCCATGCCTCGGTGAAGACCACCTGCGTCACGTCGTCGATGTCCTGCGGCGGCACCAGCCTGCGCAGATACGACCGGACCAGCGCGGCGTGCGTGCGGTAGCACTCGGCGAGCTGTTCCATCGGGATCGCCCCCTCATGAGATAACCTCTTCAAAACTTATTCAACCCTGAGATGAGTGAGCTCGCAACCAAGAGGGCGGAAAGCAAAAAGGAAGGGACCGCCGAAGCGGCCCCTTCCTCCGGGAATCAGGTCAGCGCAGCTCGCGCTTGAGGATCTTGCCGCTGGCGGTCATCGGGAACGACTCGCGGAACTCCACCTGGCGCGGGTACTTGTAGGCCGCCATGTTCTCCCTGGCCCAGGCGATGAGCTCCTCCTCGGAGACCGAGACGCCCGCGGCCGGGATGACGTAGGCCTTGATCTCCTCGCCGTGCGAGTCGTGCGGCACGCCCACGACGGCGGCCAGCGAAACCGCCGGGTGCGTCATGAGCACCTCTTCGAGCTCGCGCGGGTAGACGTTGAAGCCACCCCGGATGATCATGTCCTTGGCGCGGTCGATGATGTAGTAGTAGCCCTCGTCGTCGCGGGTGGCGATGTCACCGGTGCGGAACCAGCCGTCGTTCATCACCTCGGCGGTGGCCTCGGGCCGCTTGTAGTAGCCCTTCATGATGTTGTGGCCGCGGATGGCGATCTCGCCGGGTCCCTCGCCCTCGACGGTCTGCCAGTCGGCGTCGACGAGCTTCATCTCCACACCCCAGATCGGGAAGCCGATCGAACCGGGCTTGGTGGGCCGCTCGAGCTGGTTGAAGCTGGCCACCGGCGAGGTCTCCGACAGGCCGTAGCCCTCCAGGATGCCGAAGCCGAAGGTCTTCTCCCAGTCCTTGAGCACCTCGACGGGGGAGGCGGCGCCGCCCGCGACGGCCACGCGCAGCTCCTTGGGAGCCTCGACGCCCTCAGCGTGGATCTTGGTGAGCAGGCCCCAGTACATCGTCGGCACGCCCGCGAAGAGCGTGACGCCCTCCTTGTGCATGAGCCCGAGCGCCTCGCCGGGCTCGAAGCGCGGCATCAGCACCAGGGAGGCGCGGCGGCGGAAACCGGCGTTGAGCATGACGGTCAGGCCGAAGATGTGGAAGAGCGGCAGCACGGTCAGGTAGACGTCGCCGCCCTCGGTGCGCGGGAACATCTCGTCGCTGACCATGGCGTTGATCAGGAGGTTCTGGTGGGTCAGCTCGGCGCCCTTGGGCTGGCCGGTGGTGCCCGAGGTGTAGATGATCACCGCGGTGTCGTCGGGGGAGGTCTGCACCGTCTCGAACTCGCCCGACATGCCGCCCAGGGCCGCCCAGAACGTCTCGCCCAGCGCCGACTCGGTGGCCAGCGGGGTGGCGGGCAGCACGATGAAGTGCTCGCAGCCCGGCACCTCCTCGAACCCGGCCTTGCCGCGCTCGCCCAGCGGCAGCTCGGGAGTGCCCTCGAAGGCGAACAGCACCTTGGCGTCGCTGTCGGTCAGGTGGTAGGCGATCTCGCGCGGCTGCAGGAGCACGTTCAGCGGCACCACGGTCGCGCCCACCTTCAGCGCGCCGAAGTAGACGAAGGGGAAGTAGGGCACGTTCGGGCTCATCACCGCGACCTTGTCGCCCTTGCCCACACCGCGCGACACCAGCAGGTTGGCGACCTGGTTGGCAACGGTGTTGACCATCGAGTACGGCAGGCGCATGTCGCCGAAGACCAGCGCGGCGCGGTCAGGGGCGTTGCGTGCGCTGTCTTCCAGGACGATCGACAGGTTGAGCATGGAGGGAGCCTTTCCGCTGGTAGTGCTTCGGAGCACATTTTCGCAGCCAGCCATACTGACCGGTAGGTAACAAAGGTCACGAAAGCGTATGGACGTCTTGCCTGTCTGGGCGTATGCAAGTAGCTAGTTACCGCCTCCGGGAGGAAGTCATGGAGTACGACTACGTGATCGTCGGAGCGGGCTCGGCGGGGTGCGTCCTGGCCAACAGGCTAACCGCCGATCCGGATGTCTCGGTGGCGCTGGTCGAAGCCGGCGGTCAGGACGACAAGCTGGAGATACGCATCCCGGCGGGCTTCCCCAAGCTCTTCAAGACCCCCTACGACTGGAACTTCACCACCGCCAAGCAGGCCGAGATGGAGGGGCGCGAGCTGTACTGGCCCCGCGGGCGCACCCTGGGCGGCTCCTCCTCCCTGAACGCCCAGATGTGGGTGCGCGGCCACCGCCTCGACTACGACCAGTGGGACATCCCCGGCTGGGGCTACGACGAGGTCCTGCCGTACTTCCAGAAGGCCGAGCGCCGCGTCGGCAGCAACCACGGCGGGGTGTACGGCGAGGCGGGCCCCCTCTACATCTCCGAGCAGCGCAGCCCCAACGTCATGACCGGGGCGTTCCTGCGCGCCTGCGAGGAGATGGGCTTCAAGCGCCTGGCCGAGCTGAACGAACCCTCCAACGAGGGCTACTGCCAGACACCCGTTACCCAGAACCGCGGCAGGCGGTGGAGCGCCGCCGACGCCTACCTGCGTCCCGCGCTCAAGCGGCCCAACCTGACGGTCATCACCGACACCACGGTCGAACGCGTCGTCTTCGAAGGCACCAGGGCCGTCGGCATCGAGCACGGCGGAGGCGCCCAGATCAGGGCCAGGCGCGAGGTGCTGCTGGCGGCGGGAGCCATCGGCTCGCCGCATCTGCTGCTGCGCAGCGGCGTCGGCGCCGCCGACGAACTGCGCGAGGAAGGCGTCGAGGTGCTCCTCGACCGCCCGGAGGTCGGACGCAACCTGCAAGACCACCTGGCCAGCGGCGTCACGCTCACCACCCCGGCGCCGGTCTCGATCGCCTTCGCCGACTCCCTCGTCAACCTGCTGCGCTACATCGTCATGCGCACCGGGCCCTTCACGACCAACGTCGGCGAGGCCGTCGCCTTCATCCGCACCACGCCCGCCGAGCCCGCGCCCGACATCGAGCTGATCTTCGCGCCGGGCCCGTTCGTCAACCACGGCCTGGACAAGCCGCACTCCCACGGCATGACCGTCGGCGTGATCCTGCTCCAGCCCGAGAGCCGCGGCCGCGTCTCGCTGGCCGGGCGCGAGGCGACGATCGACCCCGCCTACCTGAGCAGCCCCGCCGACGTGCAGCGGCTCGTCGCCGGGCTCAAGGTCGCCAAGCAGGTGATGGCCACCACGGCCATGCAGCCCTACGCCGGCGAGCCGTACGAGCCCTACTGGGGTCCGGAGAGCGACGCCGAACTCGCGCAGTGGGTGCGGGAGAAGGGCGAGACCCTCTACCACCCGGTCGGCACCTGCCGCATGGGCACCGACCCCGAAGCCGTCGTCGACCCCGAGCTGAAGGTGCGCGGGCTGGAGGGGCTGCGGGTCATCGACGCCTCGATCATGCCGACCCTCAACCGCGGGCACACCCACGCGCCCGCCATCATGATCGGCGAGAAGGGCGCGGACCTGGTGAAGGGAACGTGATGCCCGACATCTCCGAGATCCCGTTCTGGGGGCTGCCCCAGCACGAGCGCATGGCCGCCTTCCGCGAGATGCGCCAGCTGGAGCGGCCCGTGTTCGTGCGGGAGAACCACGTGCCCTTCATCGGGGGCGGGCCGGGCTACTACGCGCTCGTACGGCACGCCGACGTCACCGAGGCCAGCCGCAACGCCGGGATCTTCAGCAGCGAGCCGTGCTCCAACAGCATCCCCGACATGCCCAGATGGCTGGCCGTCTACTTCGGCTCGATGATCAACATGGACGATCCGCGGCACGCCAGGCTGCGGCGCATCGTCTCGCGCGCCTTCACCCCCCGCGTCCTGTCGAAGATGGAGGAGGACCTGGCGCTCGCCGCCTCCGAGATCGTCGACGAGGCGCTGCGCGCCGGACCAGGCGACTTCGTGCGGCAGGTCGCCGCCCGGCTGCCGGTGCGGGTGATCTGCGACATGATGGGCATCCCCGCCAGACATCACGACACCGTGCTGCGCCGTACGAACGTCATCCTCGGCAACGCCGACAAGGAGTACACCGGGATCGACCCCGACTTCAGCCGCCTCAACGTCGGCAGGGGCCTGGTGAAGCTGCTGCACGCGGGCCACTCGCTCAACCGCATGGCGGCCAGGCTCGGCGCCCAGCGCCGCAGGCAGCCCACGGGAGACCTGGTCTCCCTCCTCGTCAACGGCGAGGAGTCGCTCACGCCGCAGGAGCTCGGCTCGTTCTTCATCCTGCTCGTCGTGGCCGGGAGCGAGACCACCCGCAACGCCATCGCCTACGGGCTCAAACTGCTCACCGACCACCCCGAGCAGCGGCAACTGCTCGCCGACGACTTCGACAAGCACATCGGGCGGGCGTGCGAGGAGATCGTGCGCTACGCCACCCCGGTGATCCAGTTCCGGCGCACGCTCACCCGGGACCACGGCATCTACAAGAAGGGCGACAAGGTCCTGCTGTTCTACAACTCGGCCAACCGGGACGAGAGCGTCTTCAAGGACCCCGACGTCTTCGACATCACCCGCGACCCCAACCCCCACGTGGGATTCGGCGGGCCGGGACCGCACTACTGCCTGGGCGCGCACCTGGCCCGCCGGGAGATGACGGTGATGTTCCGCGAACTGCTCACCCGCATGCCGGACATCAGGTCGGTGGGGGAGCCGGATTTCCTGCTGTCGAACTTCATCAACGGGGTGAAGCACCTACGGTATGAGTGGTGACCTCGGACAAATCCCGCGAAATCCAGGAATGGGCGCTCCGGAACATCGACCCCGCTAGGGAGCCGGGACGTCCCGGCCCCCCTCTCGACGAGCGGATGGCCGAGCTCCCTCCGGCCTGGCACGGTGTGGGCTTCGCTCGTGACCACCTCGTCCGCATCACCAACCCGTTCCAGGAACCAGCCTCGACACCAGCGATGCCCCCGGGCCTGGCCGCCGCCGTCCCGGACTGCGTCGTCATCCGCACCCTGCGCGCCACGGGCCCCGTCAACCTGTGGGCCGACTGGCAGCAGGACCCATGGCAGCTGCGCCGCAGTGCCTGGCCGGAGAGCGAGGAGCTCGAGTTCGTCACCACCACGGGCATCATGCGGCCGCTGGGCGCCGAGTTCGAACTGAACCTCACCTTCCAAGGTGCGGGCCGCTACGCCCTGCGGGTCTACGGGCGCCAGCGGCCCCGGACCGACCAGGAGGGCTACTTCCTGCACATCCGCCCGATCACCCTTGGGGCTGCGGCGCTCGGCTGACCCGCAGGGCGACCGGCAGCAGGGCGCCGGTGAACGACAGGCCTGCTGCCACGACCAGGGCGAGCGTGATCGACGTGCCGTACGGCAGCGCCAGCAGCGCCACCCCGAACGCCGTCCCCACCTGCTTGGCCGTGTTGACCACCCCCGTGGCCAGCCCCAGCCGGTCCGGCGGTGCGAGCAGGCCGACCTGGTTGGCCACCACGTTCCCCGCGCCGAGCCCGAGCCCCGACAGGAACAGGCCTGGCATGATCGACGTCCAGCCCGCCGGGATGGCCATGACCAGCAGCGCGACCGCGATGAGGGCCGGGCCTGTGGCGATCAGCAGCCACATCGGCCACCGGTGCAGCACCCGCCCGATCGCGATGGGCCCGATGACGGCGGCCGCGCTGAAGGCCAGGAACCGCAACCCCGCCTCCATGGCGCTGGCGTGCAGCGGGCCCTGGACGTAGAGGGCGAGGTAGGTGGCCGCGCCGAGGAGGGCGGCCATGATGAGGAACGTGCTGGCCGTACCCACGGCGAAGGTGCGGGCGGAGAACAGCCGTACGGTGTCGCGGTCGAGCCAGGCGAATCCGGCCAGCGCCACCACTCCGATGGCCAGCAGCCACCACAGGCCGTGGATGAGGGCGGGCACGATCGCGAAGAGCCCGGCGGCGAGCAGGAGCGTGCCCAGCGGGTTGATGCGTCCGGAGCCGAGCGACTCCGGCACCCTGGCGCGCAGCATGATGAGCACGAAGACGCCGATGGGCAGGTTGATCAGGAAGATCGCGCGCCAGTCGAACAGTGTGGTCAGCACCCCGCCCACCACCGGCCCGAGTGTCATGGCCAGGCCGGAGACGGCGCTGAAGATCCCCAGGGCCCTGCCGCGTTCCGGCCCGTCGGGGTAGACGGCGCCGATGAGCGGAGTCGTCGTGCCGTACAGCGCGGAGGCCCCCAGGCCCTGCAGGCCGCGGAAGAGGTCGAGCATGAGCGCGGAGCTCGACAGCGCGCAGCCGAGCGAGGCCAGGGTGAACACCGTCACGCCGGCGGCCAGGAGCCTGCGCCTGCCGTACCTGTCGGCCAGGATGCCCGCGGGCAGCAGTGCGACCGCGAGCGTGAGGGCGTAGGCGTCGACGACCCATTGGATCTGTTCCAGGCTGGCGTCGAGATCACGCCGGATGTCAGGCAGTGCGATGGTCACCGCCGTGAGGTCCACGACCACCAGGACGATGGTCAAGCAGGATAGAGCGAGAACCCATCCCCGTCGCATAAGCCTCATTTGTAGGCGTTGGAGACGCCTGATGCTAGGTTTCGGCGCTATGGAGATCAGGACAGTGCACGCGAACGGAGTGGAGTTCGCCTACCTCTCGTTAGGCGACGGCCCGCTCGCGCTCTGCTTGCACGGCTTTCCGGACACCGCGCACACCTGGCGGCATCTCATGCCAGAGCTGGCCGCGCGGGGATATCGCGCGGTGGCGCCGTTCATGCGGGGCTACGCGCCGACCGAGGTGCCCGTCGGTTTCGAGGTGGGCGCGCTGGTGGCCGACGTGCACGCGCTGCACGAGGAGCTCGGGGGCGACTCCGACGCGGTCCTGATCGGGCACGACTGGGGCGCGCTGGCCGTGTACGGCGCGGCGGACCGCTTCAGGCGCTCGGTGGCCATGGCCGCGCCTCCGCCCGCCGCCCTGGTGCCTGGATTCTTCAGCTACGCGCAGCTGAAGCGTTCCTTCTACGTCTTCCTCTTCCAGACCGGGCTCGCCGAGATCGCCGCGAGCCAGCCCGACTTCCTGCCGGGCATCTGGGCCGACTGGTCGCCCGGCTACGACGCCACGGCCGACCTGGAGTTCGTCAGGCGCAGCCTGGGCGAGCCCGCCAACCTCAAGGCCGCGCTGGAGTACTACCGCGCCAGGCTCGGCGCCGAGCCGCCCACGGGGCGTTTCACCGCCGAGCAGGCGGCCGCCGACGCGGGTCCCACGGCGCCGCTGCTCTACCTGCACGGTGAGCGCGACGGCTGCATGGGCGCCGAGCTGACGAAGGACATGAGCCTGCCGGAGGGTTCCCGCGTCGAGCTGCTGCCCGACGCGGGTCACTTCCTTCACCTCGAACGGCCCCGCGAGGTCAACGAGCTCGTCCTCGGCTGGATCTCGTAGATCGTCGGGTGACTGCCGGCCAGGCTGAGCGGCAGCGCCCTGACGGCACGCAGGCCGTACCTTTCGCGGAACGGCTCGTGCAGCAGCGCCACGATCCTGCCGCCTGGCGCGAGCACCCTGGCCAGCTCGCGCCACAGCCCGGCGATCAGGCCTTCGCCCGGCACCTGCCGGTTCCACGGCGGGTTGACCAGCACCCGGTCGACGCCGCCCGTGGCGACCGGCAGCCGCCCGGCGTCGGAGGCCAGCCAGGCGAGCGACGGCGCGTTGGACCTGGCGGCCGCGATCGACTCCTTGCGCAGGTCCAGGCCGAGGTAGCGGGCCCCGGGCCGGAGGGCGTGCGCTTCGATGAGTAGCGTGCCGGCCCCGCAGCACGGGTCGAGCACGACGCCGCGCGGCCCGGCCAGCCGCGCCATCGCCGCCGCGACCGGCGGGTGGAGCGAGCCGGGCACGGACCCGGTCTTGTACGGCCGGCGGTGCAACGGGCGCTCGCCGAGCCTGCGTGCGATGACGGCCTCGTCTCCCTCGATCGTCACCCGCCACGACGTGGTCCCCGGCGGCGGCCGGTGCCCTGACCGTCTGGAGTGGTAGGCGGGCGAGAGCCGCGTGCCGACGGCGTCCTCGACGTCGTAACGGTTGTAGGTGCGCCTGCCCAGGAAGGAGGCGGTGACATCGACGGCCTCGCCGCTCCTCAACGGAGCCGCGGCCTCGCCGAGCCTGGTGAGCGCCGTCCTGTGCGGTCCGACGTCGCGCACGACCGCCATGATCTCGAACAGGTCGTCGGCGATCCGCAGCCCGGGCGGCCTGGCCGCCTCGAACCAGACCTCCCTGTGACGCACCCTGGCGACCGGGGAGCCGATCTCCGCGCACGCCAGATCTTCCAGCCCCCGGATGGTCCGGGCCAGTAGGAACACGTGTTTTCTCCCACGCTGCGACCCGGGAGGGCAGGTAGCCCTCCCGCATCACCGGCAGCGGGCTGTGCCTCGGCTCGCCGGCGGTCGCCTAGCGTCGGAAGAAGAACGTCATGGGTCCACGGTAACGATGCCGTCCACCGGTTTTCGCTTGCCCGTTTCGTAAGTCTGGACTTACGGGGGCCGTTCTAGAATCCTGTTCGTATGAGCGTGATCGACTTCGATCTCTCCGCCGCGGAGTTCTGGGCGCTGCCCATGAACGACAGGGAAGAGGCCTTCCGCCGCCTGCGCGAGCTGGACAAACCCGCATTCTTCGAGGAGATGGAGATCTCCTTCGCCCCGCGCGGGCCCGGCTACCACGCGCTGGTACGGCACGCGGACATCCTGGAAGCCAGCCGCCACCCCGAGCTGTTCTGCTCGGGCGACGGCGGCGCGACCAACATCCCCGACATGCCGGCGGAGTTCACCGAGTACTTCGGCTCCATGATCAACATGGACGACCCCCGCCACGCCCGGCTGCGCCGCATCGTCTCCCGGGCCTTCACCCCGCGCATGATCAAGCAGTTCGAGGACGACGTGGCCCTGGCCGCCACCCGCATCGTCGACGACCTGATCGCCGCGGGACCCGGGGTCGACTTCGTCACCCAGGTCGCCGCCCGGCTGCCCCTGAAGATCATCTGCGACATGATGGGCATCCCCGAGCAGCACTACGGCTTCATCTTCGAGCGCTCCAACATCATCCTCGGCGGCTTCGACCCGGAGTACACCGACCTCGACAACGTCGCGGCCAACCTGCTCAACGCCGGCCTCGAACTCCAGCAGCTAGTCCAGGAGCTCGCCGCCGACCCGCCGCCCGGCCTCATCGCCTCGCTCACCAGCGCCAACATCGACGGCGAGCAGCTCACCCCGCAGGAGCTCGGGTCGTTCTTCATCCTGCTCGTGGTCGCCGGCAACGAGACCACCCGCAACGCCATCTCGTACGGCCTGCGCCTGCTCACCCGCAACCCCGAACAGCGCGCCCTGCTCCTGTCGGACCTCGACCGCCACCTGCCGGGCGCCGTCGAGGAGATCGTCCGCCTGGCCGCCCCGGTCAACTACATGCGCCGCAAGGTCACCCGCGACTGCGAGATGAACGGCAACCAGTACCGGGCGGGGGAGAAGGTGGTGCTCTTCTACTGGTCGGCCAACCGCGACGAGACCGTCTTCGCCGACTCCCTGGCGTTCGACATCACCCGCGACCCGAACCCCCACGTCGGCTTCGGAGGTCCGGGACCGCACTTCTGCCTGGGAGCCCACCTGGCCCGCAGGGAGATCACCGTCATGTTCCGCGAGCTGCTGACCCGGCTGCCGCAGATCGAGGGCGGCAGGCCGGACCGGCTGCATTCGAGCTTCATCAACGGCATCAAGCACATGGAGTGCACGTTCTGACCGGCTACGGTCAGCCGGCCGCCGTGAGCTTGATGCCGTTGTAGATCCGGTTGATGTCGGGCATCAGCGTCTCGGCGTCGCCCGGCACGGCCATGTAGACGATCGAGGGCAGGTCGCCGCCGGCCGGGATGGCCGCGGCGACGATCGTCGCCTTGAACTCGCCCGAGGTGAGCTCGTAGGCGATGAGCTGGCCGCCCACCCTCAGCTTCTGCCTGGCGATGGTGCGCACCGTGTTCGGCTGCGGGAAGAACCGCTTGCGGGCGTCGAGCACGACCCGCTTGATCACCGGCTCCAGGTTGTCGGGAGCGGTGTAGGCGGCCGAGAGCTTGGCGGGCAGCAGACCGGTCAGGATCTGGGCGAAGACCGGCTTGCCTGTCGCGTCGTTGCCCGTCTGGACGTACTGCCTCGTCGTGTAGCCGTACGTCGAGGGCACGACGGCGCGCTGGTCGAGCAGCCACTTGCCGCCCAGATGCGGCACGGTCAGGCCGGCGGCGGTGTCGGTCACGACGCCGAGCACCGGGGACTTGGCCCCCGGGTACGTCGGCAGGCGCGGCGTGGTGGTGTTGCCCTTGCCCGCCGCAGGGGTGCTCTTCGACGGCGCGGGCGTGTTGGCGGCCACCGCCGCGGACGGCGTCTCGCTGGCCAGCGGGCCGGCGAGGAAGGCCCACAGCAGGGCGGCGACCAGGCCGACGGCGACCGAGCCCGACAGGGCGTAGATCCAGATCGGCTTGCCGGGTTCGTCGTCGAGGGACTCGTGGTAGTCCTCGCCGCCGGCGAAGACGGCGTCCCACAGCTCCTGCTGCCGCTCGGGGGGCGGGGTTCGGGAGCCGCTGATCTGGCCCGCCGTGACGAACGGCTTGTCGGGGTCGGACGGGTCACGGCCCAGGTCGGCGCCCGGCCGCCCGTGGTCGGGCACCGGCGTCGGGAGGTGGCCGTGGGTCACGGTCTGCTCCATGGGGCCGCCGGCCGGGGCCTGGGGCTGGCCCAGGGGGCCGCTCTGGGTGATCGTGCGCTCCAGCGGGTCGCCCTGGGGAGGGTTCTGGTGGTACGGCGGAGCCGCGACGCCGTGCTGGTCGAGGGAGGAGGCGGCGACCGTGCGCTCCGGGTCGTGGTGGAGCGGGGCGGCGTCGTGCTGGGGGGTCCAGGGGGTCGACGGGTTCGGGGCCTGGGGCGGCCACGGGGCGTCGTTCTGGGGCGGCCACGGGGCGGACGGGGCGTCGTTCTGGGGGAGGCGGGCCGCCTGGGGGGCGTCGCTCTGCCAGGGCGGGGACGGGGGGATGTCGCCCTGGGGAGGCCAAGGCGACTGGGCGTCGTTCTGGGGCGGCCACGGCGTTGACGGAGCGTCCTTGCGCGGCCACGGCGCCGGGGTGGACAGGTTCGCCCACGCGGCCTCGGCGTTGTCGGCGGGCCTGGGCGGCTCGGCCCAGGCGGGAACGGGGTCCTGCTTGGGCGCCTCGGCGGGCGGCCACGAGCCGGACGCCGAGGGGGCGGAGGCCCACGGCGCACCCGGGTCGGCCGAGGGCGACGGCGACGGCGACGGCGACGGCGTCGACGTCGGCGAGGCGGAGGCCGCACCGGAGGCCCAGGGGGCGGCCTGATCGGCCGGAGCGGAGGCCCACGGCGTCGGCTGGGCGCCGCCCGCGGGCTGCGAGCCTCCCAGACCCGAGACCCCCGCAGCGGAAGCCCAGGGTGCGCCGGCGTCAGGCCCCGGAGTCGAGGCCCAGGCCGCGGCGCCGTCGGCGGCGGGGGTCCACGGGGCGGGCTGGTCGACCGCCGGGGTCGTCGTCCACGACCCTCCCGGCTGCTCGCCCGCCCCCGGGCCCGACGACCACGCGGCCGGGTCCTGGCGCGAGACCTCGGGCCACGACAGCGGCACCGCGTCCTGCTGCATGGTCATCTCCGCCCACGACTCCTGGCCGCCGGCCGGGTCGGGCTCCTGCCGGCCGCCTCGCGGGCCTGAGGCGCGTGAGGGCACCTCGGGCCACGAAAGGGGCACGTCCTGAGGGGGGAGTTCCGGCCAGGCCGGTGGGAGGTGGCCCCCGTCGGATTTGTCCACCGCCATCGCTGCCGTACCTCCCGAGTGATCGTCCGGCAATGCCGCGTTGGTCATGATCTCATGCGAAACCCCGGCATCCGCGGCAAAACGGGGGAAAATATCGTGAACCCGCAGGCCAGAGGGGTCGGTTGGCGGATCCTGCAAGGGCAGGTCGGCCTCCGACGCTCCGGGGTCATACGGCTGGGTCACGGCGACGAGAGTAATCTAAAGGGACAGAAGAGGTCACAACGGATACATCACCATCAGGTCTCACGGGACCCGATGACCCCATTGTGCCGGGCGGCCTCGATCGAGTTCCGGTATTCACTTGAAGAGGTGCGCTAGGCTTGACGTATGCGCACCGCGACCCTGCTTCTTAGTGGGCCGCGACGGCCTTAGGAAGTCCTCCGCCGTCGCGGCTGCCCCTCGTTGCTCCAACGGGGGGTTTTCTTGTGGGGACACCCAGGGCACCAGTCAACCGAAGGAATAGACCGCCGTGAGTGAGTACGACCCGCAGGCACTGCAGGACAAGTGGCTGCCCATCTGGGAGCAGAAGGACCCCTTCCGTGCCGAGGAGGGCGAGTCCGACCCGCGCGAGCGCCGCTACATGCTGGACATGTTCCCCTACCCGTCGGGCGACCTCCACATGGGTCACGGCGAGGTCTTCGCGCTGGGAGACGTGGTCGCCCGCTACTGGTTCCAGAAGGGCTACAACGTCCTGCACCCGATCGGGTGGGACTCCTTCGGCCTGCCCGCCGAGAACGCCGCGATCAAGCGCAACGCCCACCCGGGCGAGTGGACCTACGCCAACATCGAGACGCAGGCCAACTCCTTCAAGCGCTACGCCGTCTCCTTCGACTGGTCGCGCCGCCTGCACACCAGCGACGCCGACTACTTCAAGTGGAACCAGTGGCTGTTCAACCGCTTCTTCGAGCGCGGACTGGCCTACCGCAAGGGCGGCCTGGTCAACTGGTGCCCCAACGACCAGACGGTGCTGGCCAACGAGCAGGTCGTCGCGGGCAGGTGCGAGCGGTGCGGCGCCGACGTCGTGCGCCGCGAGCTGACCCAGTGGTACTTCAAGATCACTGACTACGCCCAGCGCCTGCTGGACGACATGGCGCAGCTGGAGGGCGGCTGGCCAGAGCGCGTCCTGACGATGCAGCGCAACTGGATCGGCCGCTCCGAGGGCGCCGACGTGCAGTTCGTCATCGACGGCCGCGACGAGCCGGTGACGGTCTACACCACCCGTCCCGACACGTTGTTCGGCGCGACCTTCTTCGTGGTCGCCGTCGACGCCGCCCTGGCCGACGAGATCTGCGACCCCTCCCAGCGCGAGGCCCTGGAGGCCTACAAGCGTGAGGCCGCCAAGCTGAGCGACATCGAGCGCCTGGCGACCGACAAGGAGAAGACGGGCGTCTTCCTGGGCCGCTACGCGATCAACCCGGTCAACGGCGAGCGTATCCCGGTCTGGGCCGCCGACTACGTGCTGGCCGACTACGGCCACGGTGCGATCATGGCGGTGCCCGCCCACGACCAGCGTGACCTGGACTTCGCCCTGAAGTTCGGCCTGCCCGTGAAGACCGTGGTGCACACCGGCCTGGCCGACCCGGGCGAGACCGGCGTCGCCACCCCCGGCGAGGGCCAGCTGGTCAACTCCGGCCCCCTCGACGGCCTGACCAAGACCGAGGCCATCGGCAGGATCATCGAGATCCTGGAGGCCGACGGCCGCGGCACCGGCACCGTCAACTTCCGCCTGCGCGACTGGCTGCTGTCGCGCCAGCGGTTCTGGGGCACCCCGATCCCGATCATCCACTGCCCCGACTGCGGCGAGGTCCCGGTCCCCGACGAGCAGCTGCCCGTCACCCTGCCCGACCTGCGCGGCGAGGCACTGGCGCCGAAGGGCGTCTCCCCGCTGGCCAGCGCGACCGACTGGGTCAACGTCGAGTGCCCGAAGTGCGGCGGAGCCGCCCAGCGCGACACCGACACGATGGACACCTTCGTCGACTCCTCGTGGTACTTCCTGCGCTACTGCTCGCCCGGCTACAACGACGGTCCCTTCGACGTCGAGCAGGTCCGCAAGTGGGGCCCGATCGACCAGTACGTCGGCGGCGTCGAGCACGCCGTGCTGCACCTGATGTACTCCCGGTTCTTCACCAAGGTCCTGCACGACATGGGCATGGTCGACTTCGTCGAGCCGTTCGTGCGGCTGATGAACCAGGGCCAGGTCATCAACCAGGGCAAGGCCATGTCGAAGTCGCTGGGCAACGGCGTCGACCTGGGCCAGCAGATCGACGCCTTCGGCGTCGACGCCGTCCGCCTGACCATGGTGTTCGCCGGCCCGCCCGAGGACGACATCGACTGGGCCGACGTCTCGCCGCACGCCTCGCAGAAGTACCTGGCCCGCGCCTTCCGCGTCTTCACCGACGTCACCAGCGAGCCCGGCGTCTCCTTCGACGAGGGTGACCTGGAGCTGCGGCGCGTCACGCACCGCACGATCGACGAGGTCACCAAGCTGGTCGAGTCGCACAAGTTCAACGTCGCCGTGGCCCGCATGATGGAGCTGACCAGCGCCGCCCGTAAGGCCATCGACGCGGGCAAGAGTGCCGACCCGGCCGTCCGCGAGGCCGCCGAGACGCTGGCGATCATGCTGTCGCTGGCGGCGCCGTACACCGCCGAGGAGGGCTGGGAGCGGCTGGGCCGTACCGGCTCCGTCGCGATCGGCAACTGGCCCGTCGCCGACCCCGCGCTGCTGGTGCAGGACTCGGTGACCTGCGTGGTCCAGGTCGCTGGCAAGGTCCGCGACCGGCTGGAGGTCTCGCCCGAGATCTCCGAGGGCGACCTGCTGGCGCTGGCGATGGACTCCGAGCGGGTCAAGCCGTTCCTGAACGGCGAGCCGCGCAAGGTCATCGTGCGCGCGCCGAAGCTGGTCAACATCGTGCCCTGAGGTTCTCCGAGGTACGGCACGGCGGTCCGGGTCACCGGGCCGCCGTCGTCATCTCTGGCGGTCGGTCGGCTTGCGCCACGTGACGTAGCGCCACCCTCTTGGGAGGAGATCCGCATTAGTGTGCGTCTGTGACGAATGGTGCATATCTGAGATATCCGCATCTGCACGGCGAGCTGGTCACCTTCGTGGCCGACGACGACGTCTGGGTGGCGCCGCTGGAGGGCGGCAGGGCATGGCGCTTCACCGCCGACCGGGTGCCCGTCTCGCACCCGTTCTTCTCGTCCGACGGCAGCAGGATCGCCTGGACCAGTACCCGTGAGGGTGCTCCCGAGGTCTTCGTCGCCGACCTCGACGCAGGCGCGGGGGAACGGCTGACCCACTGGGGCGACGAGGTCACCGGCGTGCGCGGCTGGACCGAGGACGGCAGGGTCATCGCCATCAGCTCCACCGGGCAGTCGGCGCGCAACCGCACCTGGGCTCATGCCGTGCCGCTCGACGGCGGAGCGGCCGAGCGCCTGCCGTACGGCTGGGTCGGCGACGTGTCGGTCAGCGGCGCCAGGACCGCGGTCGTCTCGGCGATCAACACCGAGGCGTCGCACTGGAAGCGTTATCGCGGCGGCCGGGCGCACAAGCTGTGGGTCGACGCGAGCGGCGACGGCGTGTTCACGCGGCTGTTCGCCGACAGCACCGCGCAGCACTGGTCCGCCCGCTGGGTGGGGGAGCGGCTGGCCTTCCTGGCCGACCGCGAGGGCGTCGGCAACCTCTACTCGGTCCTGCCCGACGGCTCCGACCTGCGCAAGCACACCTTCCACGAGCAGTTCTACGCCCGTCACGCGACCACCGACGGCCGGCGGGTCGTCTACAGCCACGCGGGCGACCTCTGGCTCACCGAGCTCGGCGGCGAACCTCGCAAGCTGGACATCACGCTCGCCGGGCCGCGTCCCGGGCGGGCGCCCGCGCCCGTGCCCAACACGATCGAGTCGTTCGCGCCCGACTCCGCGGGCCGCGCGAGCACGGTCGAGATCCGGGGCACCGCCCACTGGCTCACCCACCGCGACGGCCCGGCCGGTGCGTTGCGTGCCGAGCCGGGTGTGCGTGTACGGCTGCCGCAGCCGCTCGACGGCGAGGCGAAGGCCGTCTGGGTCTCCGACGCGAGCGGCGAGGACACGCTGGAGATCGGCGCCCCCGGCGGCCCGCGGCGCACGATCGGCGGCGATTTCGGCCGGGTCCTGGCGCTCAGGGCCGCGCCCGACGGCAAGCATGTCGCGCTGGCCGCCCACGACGGACGGCTGCTGCTCGTCACCGTCGACACCGGGGAGATCCGCGAGGTCGACCGCACCGCCTACGGCGACGTCTCCGGTCTGACCTTCTCGCCCGATTCGGCCTGGCTGGCCTGGGTGCACCCGCACGACGACTGGCTCAAACAGATCAGGATGGCCCGCGTCGAGGGCGGCGACCCGATCGACGTCACGCCGGTGCGCTTCAACGACCACAGCCCCGCCTTCACGCTGGACGGCAGGTACCTGGCCTTCCTGTCGGAGCGCACGTTCGACCCGGTCTACGACTCGCAGGTCTTCGACGTGAGCTTCGCCAACAGCTGCAAGCCGTACCTGGTGCCGCTGAGGGCCACCACGCCCTCGCCCCTGGACCCGTCGCTGCTCGGACGCGGCTGGGAGCCCGAGGAGAGCGGCGACGAGCCCGTGCGGGTCGAGGTCGACGCCGAGGGGCTGGACCAGCGGGTGGTCGCCCTGCCGGTGCCCGCGGGGCGCTACGGCAACCTGCGGGCCGCCAAGGACGCCCTGCTGTGGCTGCGGCTGCCGCTCAACGGCGAGCTCGGCAACGGCACCGACCAGGAGCGGCCGGCGCTGGAGCGCTACGACCTGGCCAAACGCTCCAAGAGCGAGCTGGCCAAGGAGGTCACCTCCTTCGAGGTCGGCGGCGACCGCGTCGTCATGCGCGGCAGGAACGGCCTGCAGGTCAGGCCGGCGGGCGAGGGCGACGACGTGGTCACGGTCGAGCTCGACCGGATCACGATCGTCGTGGACCCCGTCGCCGAGTGGCGGCAGATGTACCACGAGGCCGCCCGGCTGATGCGCGACCACTTCTGGCGCGACGACATGGACGGCGTCGACTGGCAGGCCGCCGTGGAACGCTACGCGCCGCTGGTGGAGCGGATCGGGTGCCGCTCCGAGCTGATGGACCTGCTGTGGGAGGTGCAGGGGGAGCTGGCCACCTCGCACGCCTACGTGATCGAACCGCAGGCCACGGGACGTCAGGGCAAGCTCGGCGCCGATCTGGTCCGCGACGGCGACGCCTGGCGGATCGCCCGCATCCTGCCGGGCGAGTCGTCCGACCACTCGGCCCGCTCGCCGCTGCTCGCGCCCGGCGTCGCCGTGCGCGAAGGAGACGAGATCGTCGCGGTCAACGGCCGCACGGTCGACCCCGTGCGCGGGCCCGCCGCGTCACTGTCCGGTACGGCGGGGCGGGCGGTCGAGCTCACCGTGCGCCCGGCGGCAGGGGGCGAGGCCCGCAGGGTGGTGGTGACGCCGCTCGGCGACGACCGGCCGCTGCGCTACCACGACTGGGTCAGGAACCGGCGCGCCCTGGTCAGGGAGCTGTCCGGCGGGCGGCTGGGCTACCTGCACGTCCCCGACATGATGGCCAACGGGTGGGCGAACTTCCATCGCGACATCCACGTGGAGATGCGGCTGGAGGGCCTGATCGTCGACGTGCGGGAGAACCGGGGCGGGCACCTGTCGACCCTCGTGCTGGAGAAGATCGCGCGGCCCATCACCGGATGGGCGCACTCGCGCGGGTATACGGCGATCCGCGAGCCGGAGCACTCGCCGCGCGGGCCCGTCGTGGCGGTGACCGACGAGTACGCCGCCTCCGACGGCGACATCGTCAGCGCCGGGATCAAGAACCGCGCCATCGGGCCGCTCGTCGGCACCAGGACGTGGGGCGGGGTCGTCGGCATCGACATGAGGTACGCGCTGGTCGACGGCCTCATGGTCACCCAGCCGCGCTACGGCCTGTGGCTGAAGGACCACGGGTGGGAGGTGGAGAACTACGGCGTGGAGCCGGACGTGGAGGTGGTGATCACCCCGCAGGACCGGGTGGCCGGGCGTGACCCGCAACTGGAGAAGGCGGTGGAGCTGGCTCTCGCGGCCCTGGCCGAACGGCCCGCGGCCGTCCCGCCCGAGCTGCCCGCGCCACGCTCGTCCTGACCGCTCCTCGCGGCGCGTACGGCCCCGCTCGTCGTGGGACGGGCGGGGCCGGTGTTCGCTCGCAGCGCAGCCCGGTCCCGACGTGCGTCGTCACCGGCCGATCCGTGCCCGGCGGCCGAAAATCCCCAGCCCAGAGCGGCCTTTGTCGCACTAGGGTGCGAGTGTGACAAATGGCGCTTACCTGAGATATCCGCATCTGCACGGAGATCTGGTCACTTTCGTGGCCGACGACGACGTCTGGGTGGCCCCGCTGGACGGCGGCCGGGCCTGGCGATTCACCGCGGACAGGGTCGCGGTGAACAACCCTCGATTCTCCCCGGACGGCACCAAGATCGCTTGGACCAGCACCCGCGAAGGCGCCCCCGAGGTCTTCACTGCGGAACTCGACGGCGGCACGGGAGAGCGCCTGTCGTTCTGGGGCAACGGACTGACCGCCGTACGCGGGTGGCACCCCGACGGCCGCATCATCGCGGTGACCTCCGGCGGCGAGGCCAACCGCAGCAGGCTCTGGGCACACGCCGTGCCGCTCGACGCCGGGCCCTCCAGCCGCCTGCCGTACGGCTGGGTCAGCGAGGCGGAGGTCGACCGCTCCGGCACGGGTTCCGGCGGCGGCCCGAAGGTCGCCACCGTCTCGGCCGTGTGGCGCGAACCCTCCATGTGGAAGAGGTACCGCGGCGGCACCGCCACCAAGATCTGGGTCGACGACACCGGCGACGGCGAGTTCACCCGGCTGTTCGCCGACAACCTCGCCCAGCACTGGGCCGTCATGTGGGTCGGCGGGCGCCTGGCCTTCCTGTCCGACACCGACGGCACCGGCAACCTCTACTCCTCCCTGCCCGACGGCTCCGACCTGCGGCAGCACACCACGCACGACGACTTCTACGCGCGCCACGCCTCCACCGACGGGCAGCGGGTGATCTACAGCCACGGCGGGGACCTGTGGCTGGCCACCGGCCTCGACGCCGAGCCGTACAAGCTCGACATCAGGCTCAGCGGCCCGCGCCCGGCCCGCGCCCAGCGCCCCGCCCCCTCGCGCGTCGCCGACTTCGCGCCCGACAAGAGCGGCCGCGCGAGCGTCGTGGAGATCCGCGGCACCGCCCACTGGGTCACCCACCGCGACGGACCCGCCGGCGTGCTGCGGGCCGAGCACGGGGTCCGCGTACGGCTCCCGCGCCCGCTCGACGCCGAGGGCAAGGCCGTGTGGATCTCCGACGCCACCGGCGAGGACGCCCTGGAGATCGGCACCCCGGGCGGCGAGATCCGCACCCTGGCCGCCGGCGAGCTCGGCCGCGTACTCGACCTGCGGGTCGCGCCCGACGGCAAGCGCGTCGCGCTCACCACGCACGACGGCCGCCTGCTCGTGGCCGACCTGGAGACCGGCGACCTCCGCGAGATCGACAGAGCCACCGACGGCGACATCCGCGAGCCCGCCTTCTCGCCCGACTCCGCCTGGCTGACCTGGACCTACCCGCACTTCGGGTACTTCCTGCGCCAGATCAAGCTCGGCCGCGTCGACGGCAGCTCGACCATCGAGGTCACCCCGCGCCGCTTCGCCGACACCAGCCCGTCGTTCACGCTGGACGGCAAGCACCTGGTCTTCCTGTCGGAGCGGGTCTTCGACCCCGTCTACGACTCGCACGTCTTCGACCTGTCGTTCCCGCAGAGCACCAAGCCCTTCCTGGTGCCGCTGAAGGCCACCACGCCCTCACCGTTCTCGCCCTCGCTGGCAGGACGCGGCTTCAACGGCGAGGACTCCGCCCCCTCCGACAAGTCCGGCGAATCCGAGAAGTCGGATGCTCCTCCCGCCACCGAGGTCGACGCCGACGGCATCGCCGCCCGCATCGTCCCGGTCCCCGTGCCCGCCGGCACCTACAGCAACCTGCGAGCCGCCAAGGACGCCCTCCTGTGGCTGCGCCACCCGCTGCCCGGCATGCTCGGCGACGGCACCGACCGCCCAGAACCGGTCCTGGAGCGCTACGACCTGGTCAAGCGCACCAAGAGCGAACCGGCCAAGGAGGTGTACGCCTTCGAGGTCAGCGGCGACGGCAGCCGCATCGTCTACCGAGGCAAGAACGGCAGCCTGCAGACCCGCCCCGCCGGCGACGGCGACGAGGCCGTCACCATCGACCTCGACCGCGCAGGGGTGACCATCGACCCCGTCGCCGAATGGCGGCAGTCCTACCACGAGGCCGGCCGCCTCATGCGCGACCACTTCTGGCGCGCCGACATGAACGGCGTCGACTGGCAGGGCAAGCTCGACCGCTACGCGCCCCTCGTCGAGCGCATCGGCACCTACAGCGAGCTCATCGACCTGCTCTGGGAGGTCCAGGGCGAGCTCGGCACCTCCCACGCCTACGCCCGGCCCAACGGCTCGGGAGCCGACCCCAGGCGCCGCCAGGGCCTGCTCGGCGCCGACCTCGAACGCGACGGCGACGCCTGGCGCATCACGCGCATCCTGCCCGGCGAATCGTCCGACCACGACGCCCGCTCGCCGCTCCTCGAACCCGGCGTCGCCGTACGCGAGGGCGACGAGATCGTCGCCGTCAACGGCCGCCCGGTCGACGTCGTGCGCGGCCCCCTGGCCTCCCTTCCGGGAACGGCGGGGCGGCCCGTCGAACTGTCCGTGCGCCCCGCCTCCGGCGGCGACGTGCGCCGCGTCGTCGTCACCCCCATCGAGGACGAGACGCCGCTGCGCTACCACGCCTGGGTCGACGGCCGCCGCGCCGCCGTCCACGAGCTTTCAGGCGGACGCCTCGGCTACCTGCACGTGCCCGACATGGCCTCACCCGGCTGGGCGCAGTTCCACCGCGACCTGCACACCGAGATGGCCCAGGAAGGGCTCATCGTCGACCTGCGCGAGAACGGCGGCGGACACACCTCCGAGCTGGTGCTGGAGAAGCTGTCGCGCCGGGTCACCGGCTGGGTGCACGCCCGCGGCTACGCGCCCAGGGCCTACCCGGACGACTCGCCCCGCGGGCCCATCGTCGCCATCGCCGACGAGTTCGCCGGCTCCGACGGCGACATCGTCAGCGCGGGCATCAAGGCGCGCAAACTCGGGCCGCTCATCGGGACCCGCACGTGGGGCGGGGTGATCGGCATCGACTCGCGGTACGCGCTCGTCGACGGGACCGTCGTCACGCAGCCGCGGTACTCGTTCTGGCTCGAGGGGCACGACTGGGGGGTGGAGAACTACGGTGTCGATCCCGACATCGAGGTGATCATGACGCCGCAGGATCGGGCCGCGGGGCGCGACCCGCAGCTGGAGAAGGCGGTGGAGCTGGCCCTGGCGGCGCTGCAGGAGAAGCCCGCCGTGGCGGCACCCGACCTTCCGCCGGTGCCGTAACCCTCTCGACCGCAGTCGCCCCTCACCGCTCGGGCCTCGCGGGGGCGCCTTCGGCGCTGTCGTGCTCGGGCTGTGCCCAGTGTGGGGGTGGTCCTCCGGCCCACCCCCACACCCCCGGGGCAGATAGCCTCCGGCCATCTGCAACCCGTGCGGGGCGGGGTGGCGTAGGGGCCTTGACGCGATGGCGTTGGGCGAGTGGCGGCAGATGGGCGCGCAGGCGAGAGTGCGGACGGCCCGTGCGAGGGACTTCTCCAACGCAACCAGAGCCGCAGTCTGGCCGGGTCCTGAGAACGAAAGTGCTCAGGACCGGAATGGCGGGCGAATCAGCACCGGGATGCCGTCGTTCTGCTGACACCACGTCCACGGCCCCGTGCCGTCGTTCTCGTTGCATTCGCAGGCGATTCCATCGTCGTCCCGATCGAGGTCAAAGGGGTCGCTGGGGTCAATTTCGAGCACGCGTTGCGCTTCCTGTTGCGTGCCGAAGTCGCGACAGTCGGGGTCGATCTGGGTGGCAACGCTGGTCGGCGGAAGTCCCGCAATAGCGGCGGAGGCGGTCAACGAGATCGAAAACAGATAAATGGTGTCCATAGACAACGCTAGGCATCAGCCATCGGCTCCGTTACCGGCGCAAAGGGCAAAGAGTTGACCCCTGAAGATTGACCTGGCCGCGGCCGGTCGCCGCACCCGTCACCCCTCCTCGGCCCGCCCCTCCACCAGTGCCGCCAGGTTGGCCAGTGCCATGCGGGTCCCCAGCTCATTGTCCGCCGCCGGCACCGCGTCCGGGATGCCCTCGTGCACGATGACCACCTCCGTCGCGCCCCCCGAGTCGCTGAGCAGCGTCGTCATCGTCATCTTCCCCCGCATCCCCGGATCGTCGGTCTCGAACTCGAGCACCTCCACCACCCGCTCATCGGGGACGAGCTCGGCGAAATGCCCGTGGTAGGTGTCGGTGTGCGCCCCCGACTTCCCGGCGGCACCCTCCACCTCGTAGGTGAGCGACACGCGGAACGTGCCCCCCTCCCTGGGCTCGAACCGGTGCACCGTCCCCCTCATCCCCTCGGGCACCCGCCAGGCGGCGATGGCGTCGGCGTCGATCAGGGCGCGGAAGACGGCGGCCCGTGGGGCGTTCACCAGCTGTGAGACCCGTGTGGAGTACATGCCGCCGAAGGTAGCCGACGCCACCGACAACTATGCGGCCAGAGCCCTGGCGACGAAGGCGCCCGACGTGGGCTGGAAGTACTCCTTGATCTCCATGACCAGCCCGTCCCGCACCCGGAAGATCTGCAGGTTCTCCAGCCCGGGCGCCGCGATCTCGGCGATCACCACTTCCGGGTCGCCGGTCTCGTGGATGACGAGTCGCGCCTGGTCCCGGTCGAAGACGATGCCGGAGGCGGTGACCAGTTCCTGGAGCCGGTACAGGAAGTCGGCGACGGCCGCCTTCCCTTCGAACGCGGTGGGAACGCCTTGCGGTGCGTACGGCAGGCGCAGGACGGCGTCGTCGTGCAGCAGGGCGATCTGGGCGTCGCGGTCGAAGGCGGCGCCGGCGACGAGATAGGTGATCAGGACGGAGCGAGCATTCACGGGTAGACTCCTCAAGCAAGAAACGGAGTGGACACTCCGATAATCCGGAGTGACGGCTCCGTTTGTCAAGGGAGAAGCCATGCGCAGCGACGCCGCCCAGAACCGGGCCAAAGTGCTCGCGGCAGCCCAGCGGCTGATCGCGCAGTCCGGTGTCGGCGTCTCCACCGAGGAGATCGCCAAGGCGGCGGGAGTCGGCATCGGCACGGTGTTCCGGCACTTCCCCACCAAGGAAGCCCTGGTCAGCGAGGTTTTCAAGGCCAGCATGGCCGCGTTCGTCGACGAGGGGAGGGCGCTGCTCGACCTGCCGGATCCCCGTGAGGCGCTCTTCACGCTGCTGCGGCGATCGGCGAAGCTCTCCTCCGCCAAGCACGCCCACGCGGGCGCCCTGGCCGCGGCGGGCATCTCCGTGGACGAGGCGGTCGCGGAAGGCCGCGCCGAGCTGCCAGAGCTCCTCGCCACGCTGCTGGCTCGCGCCCAGGCCGCGGGGACGGTCCGGCCCGATGTGGGGGTGCAGGAGCTGACCGCCCTGATGATCGCGGCGGGACACGCCGCCAAGCATGCGCCCAGAGCTGTGGATCTCATCCTCGACGGCCTGAAGGCGGGCAGTCCTAGACTGAACCGGTGAATGACACCTTTCGGGCAGAAGATCTAAAAGCAGTTCGAGATGGTGTGAAATGGTCCAAAGCTGGACCGGGCGTCATCCCCGCATGGGTCGCCGACATGGACTTCCCCGTCGCGCCGCCCATCCGCGAGGCGCTGGAACGCCGTGCCGCCACCGACCTCGGCTACCCGAGCTGGGAGTCGCACGTCGCCCCTGAAGTGCTGCTGGAAGCCTTCGCCGAGCGCATGCACAGCAGATACGGCTGGCAGCCCTCACCCGGGCACGCGCGTGCCTTCACCGACCTCAACCAGGCGCTGCAGGTGGTCCTCCACCACGTCACCGAGCCCGGCGACCGGGTGGCGCTGCACACCCCCGCCTACAACGCCTTCGTCGCGACAGTGACGGGCATGCAGCGGGAGATCCTGCCCGTGCCCGCCGTGCCGTACGGCTCGAGCTGGAGGTTCGAGCTGCCCGACCTTTCCACCTGCACGGTGGTGCTGCTGCTCAACCCGCACAACCCGACCGGGCGTGTCTTCACGCACGCCGAGCTCACCGAGCTGGCCGAAGCGGCCGAGCGGCACGACCTGATCGTGATCTCCGACGAGATCCACGCCGACCTGACCTACGCGCCGCACCGGCACATCCCCTTCGCCACGCTCCTGCCGGAACGCACGATCACCCTCACCTCGGCCTCCAAGGCCTTCAACCTGGGCGGAGTGCGGTGCGCCGTCGCCCATTTCGGGCACGAGGCGACCCGGAAGGCGGTGTGGGCGATGCCAGGCTTCCTGTACGGCGACGCCAACGTCTTCGGGGTGGAGGCGACCCTGGCCGCCTGGAGGCACGGCGACCCGTGGCTGGAGGAGGTGATGCGGCTCCTGGACCGCAACAGGCACGTGGTCGCCGAGCGGCTGCCCGCCACGATCGGCTACCGGGTGCCGGAGGGGACGTATCTGGCGTGGCTGGACTTCGGGCGCCCGGGCAACGCCGAGCGGCTCGAACGGGAGGCGGGAGTGCTGCTGAGCGGAGGGGAGCACTTCGGCCCCGGCGGGGAGAACCACGCCAGGCTGAACTTCGCCACGTCGCTGCCGGTGCTGGAGGAGATGCTGCGGCGGCTGACGTAGCGCTTGCCGTACGAGGGAATGCCGAAGCCGGTCGCCCGCGCGCGGACGACCGGCCACGGGTGCGACTAGAGGCGCCTGAGCACCGCCACGACCTTGCCCAGGACGCTGGCCTCGTCGCCGGGGATGGGGTCGTAGTTGGGGTTGTGCGGGACGAGCCACACGTGCCCGTCCTTGCGCTTGAAGGTCTTGACCGTGGCCTCGCCGTCGATCATCGCCGCCACGATGTCGCCGCTCTCCGCCACGGGCTGCTGGCGCACCACGACCCAGTCGCCGTCGGCGATCGCCGCGTCGATCATCGAGTCACCCGCGACCTGGAGCAGGAAGAGCGTGCCCTCGCCGACGAGCTGCTTGGGCAGCGCGAAGACGTCTTCGACGCTCTCCTCGGCCAGGATCGGGCCACCGGCGGCGATCCGGCCCACGAGCGGCACGTAGGCCGCCGTCGGGCGGCTCACCGCGGGCTCGTCGTGCTCGGCGTCGGGGTCGACCCACAGGACGGGCTCGCCCGGAAGGCGCACCTCGAGCGCACGCGGCCGGTGCGGGTCGCGCCGCAGGTAGCCCTTGCGCTGCAACGCGGTGAGCTGGTGCGACACGCTGGAGGTGCTGGTCAGCTGGACGGCCTCGCCGATCTCGCGCATGGAGGGCGGGTAGCCGCGCTGCTGGACCGAGTCGCGGATCACTTCAAGGATCTTGCGTTGCCTGGGCGTGAGGCCCAGGGAGTCACGCCTGCGCAGGGCGAGGTCGCTGGCCCCGCCGGCATCATCGTGCTCGCTCATGCCCTCTTCCTCCTCACCGGCGGACCTTCCGGTCCGTGGTTTTGATGTCGCACACAGCGACGATATCGCCATCGAAGATCAACCTCAAACAATTGTTCGAGTGTTCCTCGAAAATGTCGGCCGCCTGTGGTAGACCATCGTACGGGAGTTCGATCGACATCGTGTTCGATTCGCCGATCTTTGTTCGGCCTTTCAGGCCGTGAAGGGGCGGGAGGCCAGACATGCGGACGACCACAATGACGGACATCACCGGCGATGAGGCGTCCGGCCTCACTCTGATCGCGGATGCCACCCGGGAGGAGCGGCATTCGAACACGCGGGTCCCGCGTACGGCCAGGCGCCGTCCCGGAGGCCCGGCGCTACGACTGGTGCCGCCGCCTCGCGAGGGGAGCGGGGGCGGCGCCGAGGGGGTGCGCATCGGGTCGGTCGTGAAGGGGTCCGGCGGTGCGGCGGACGGTACGGCAGGCAGGACGGCAGGCGGGGGGCGCCGCCGGGGTTCGGGGGATGGTGGGCTCGTGGTGAAGGTGGGGGAGAGCGTGCTCTCCGGCGGGGGGACGCCGGGTGCGCGCCGTGGAGGAGCGCGGGGGAGGAGCCCGGCGGCCGCGGGGTCGGCGCCCAGGCGTGGCAAGGGGGCGCGGCCCAGGCGGCTGTCGCCGGTGCCCGTCGCCGCGAGCGCGCGGGCGGGCCGGGTCCGCCTGGCCGGGGGCTCGGCGACCCAGATCCGCCTGACCAGGCGCGGCAGGGTCGTAGTCGTCCTCGTGCTCGCCTTCTTCGCGCTCGCCGGGTTCTGGCTCGGCACCAGGGCGGCGGGTTTCGCGGCCGAGGGCTCGTCGGTGCCCGACACCGGCGGGCTGGCCTGGGTCGAGGTCAAGGGGGGCGATACGCTGTGGGCCATCGCCGGCACCGTGGCGGGCCCTGGGTCCGACCCCGATGCGGTGGCCGGGCGGATCATGTCGCTCAACGGCCTCGACAGTTCGCTGATCCGGCCGGGAATGCGGCTGTATCTGCCTCACGTACGGTGATGTCCGGCTTCTGCCGTACCTGATCACGCTTCGACGGTCCCGCGGCCGTGACCGCCGCGTGGGCCGTTTTCCGTCCTCCAGGAGGGCGGCGCGCCCGTCCGGAGGCGACACGCCGTGCTGATCAGCGACTTCGGCCCTTAGGGGCCGGGCAAGTTGCGATCACCGTCCCGCAGTTCTACGGTTGGACCACAACATCTAGTAGTTACACCGATGTAGTTCACCACAACTTGTGTTTCCGTGACCACGGCATGGCTGTGTGCAAAGGATTCGCGACCCCGTGCCTAGGAGGCGAGGCGTGCACTGTCCGTTCTGTCGCCATCCTGACACCAGGGTCATCGACAGCCGCTCCACCGACGACGGCGGAGCGATCAGGCGGCGCAGGACATGTCCTGAGTGCGGGCGACGTTTCACTACACAGGAGACGGTCCTGCTGATGGTGAGCAAACGAAGTGGCGTGACCGAGCCGTTCTCGCGAGACAAGGTCGTCGCGGGCGTACGGCGGGCCTGCCAGGGAAGGCCGGTCGGCGAGGATTCGCTGGCCCAGCTCGGGCAGCAGGTCGAGGAGGCCATCAGGGCCAAGGGCGTCGCCGAGATCCCCTCCAACGAGGTGGGGCTGGCGATCCTCGGCCCGTTGAGGGAGCTGGACGAGGTGGCGTACCTACGGTTCGCATCGGTTTACCGCGGTTTCGAGAGCCTGGCGGACTTCGAGGCCGAGATCGAACAGTTGAAGGCGGAGAAGGATTCGGCCCAAGGGGTCGTGAAGGGGGACTTGCAATGACGGAGACGGTGCCTGCACGCAAGAAGGCCGGCAAGGGCCTGAAGATGAAGCGCATCTTCACCAAGCCCGGCGTGCACCCGTACGACGAGATCACCTGGGAGCGCCGCGACGTCGTCATGACGAACTGGCGCGACGGCTCGATCAACTTCGAGCAGCGGGGTGTGGAGTTCCCCGACTTCTGGTCCGTCAATGCCGCGAACATCGTGACGACCAAATACTTCCGCGGCGCGGTGGGCACCCCGCAGCGCGAATGGTCGCTCAAGCAGCTGGTCGACCGCGTCGTGGGCATGTACACCAAGACCGGTGTCGAGAACGGCTACTTCGCCACCGAAGAAGACGCCGAGATCTTCGACCACGAACTGAAGCACGCCCTGGTCCACCAGGTGTTCGCGTTCAACTCCCCCGTGTGGTTCAACGTAGGCACGAAGTCGCCGCAGCAGGTCAGCGCCTGCTTCATCCTTGCCGTCGACGACACCATGGAGTCGATCCTCGACTGGTACAAGGAAGAGGGTGTGATCTTCAAGGGCGGCTCCGGCTCCGGCGTCAACCTGTCGCGCATCCGCTCCTCCAAGGAACTGCTCTCCAGCGGCGGCACGGCCAGCGGCCCGGTCTCCTTCATGCGCGGCGCCGACGCGTCCGCCGGCACCATCAAGTCCGGTGGCGCCACCCGCCGCGCCGCCAAGATGGTCGTGCTCGACGTCGACCACCCCGACATCGAGGAGTTCATCGAGACCAAGGCGCGCGAGGAGGACAAGGTCCGCGCGCTGCGCGACGCCGGCTTCGACATGGACCTGGGCGGCAAGGACATCGTCTCCGTCCAGTACCAGAACGCCAACAACTCCGTCCGCGTCTCCGACGAGTTCATGCGCTCGGTGGAGAAGGGCGAGAAGTTCGGCCTGCGCGCCCGCCTGACCGGCGAGGTCATCGAGACCATCGACGCCAAGGACCTGTTCACCAAGATGGCCAAGGCGGCCTGGGAGTGCGCCGACCCGGGCGTGCAGTACGACGACACGATCAACGACTGGCACACCACACCCGAGTCCGGCCGCATCACCGCCTCCAACCCCTGCAGCGAGTACGTCCACCTCGACAACTCCTCCTGCAACCTGGCCTCGATCAACCTGCTGAAGTTCCTCAAGGACGACAACAGCTTCGACGTCGCCAACTTCGTCAAGCTCACCGAGCTGATCATCACCTCGATGGACATCTCGATCACCTTCGCCGACTTCCCGACCGAGAAGATCGGCGAGACCACGCGCGCCTACCGCCAGCTCGGCATCGGCTACGCCAACCTCGGCGCGCTGCTCATGGCCACCGGCCACGCCTACGACTCCGACGGCGGCCGCGCCGTCGCCGGTGCGATCACCTCGCTCATGACCGGCGTGTCCTACCGCCGCAGCGCCGAGATCGCCGGCGTCGTGGGCGCCTACGACGGCTACGCCCGCAACGCCGACGCCCACAAGCGCGTCATGCGCAAGCACGCCGCCGCCAACGAGAACCTCCGCACCATCGGCACCATGGACGGCAAGATCCACGCCGAGGCGTCCAAGCAGTGGTCCGAGTGCCTCAAGGCCGGCGAGAAGAACGGCTACCGCAACGCCCAGGCCTCGCTGCTCGCCCCCACCGGCACCATCGGCCTGATGATGGACTGCGACACCACCGGCATCGAGCCCGACCTGGCCCTGGTCAAGTTCAAGAAGCTCGTCGGCGGCGGCTCGATGCAGATCGTCAACCAGACCATCCCACGCGCCCTCAAGCAGCTCGGCTACCAGCAGGAGCAGATCGAGGCCATCGTCGAGTACATCGCCGAGCACGGCCACGTCGTCGACGCCCCCGGCCTGCGGCCGGAGCACTACGAGGTGTTCGACTGCGCGATGGGCGAGCGCTCCATCGCCCCCATGGGACACGTCCGCATGATGGCCGCCGCCCAGCCCTTCCTGTCGGGCGCCATCTCCAAGACCGTCAACCTGCCCGAGTCCGCCACCATCGAGGACATCGAGCAGGTCTACATGGAGGGCTGGCGCCTCGGCCTGAAGGCCCTGGCCGTCTACCGCGACAACTGCAAGGTCGGCCAGCCGCTGTCGGCCGGCGGCAAGAAGACCGAGGCCGCCCCCGCCACCGCCGCCACCGAGACGGTCGCGGAGCCCGAGATCAAGGTCGTCGAGATCAACCGCCCGACGCGCCGCCGCCTACCCAACTCCCGCCCCAGCACCACCACCCGCTTCACCGTGGGCGGCGCCAAGGGCTACATGACCGCCTCGTCCTACCCCGACGACGGCCTCGGCGAGGTCTTCCTCAAGATGTCCAAGCAGGGTTCCACCCTCGCGGGCATCATGGACGCCTTCTCCGTCGCCATCTCGATCGGCCTGCAGTACGGCGTGCCGCTCGAGACCTACGTGAGCAAGTACGTCAACATGCGCTTCGAGCCCGCCGGCATGACCGACGACCCCGACGTCCGCATGGCCGCCTCGGTGATGGACTACATCTTCCGTCGCCTGGCGCTCGACCACCTGCCGTTCGACGAGCGCGCCGCACTCGGCATCTTCTCCGCCGCCGAGCGCGCCGCCCAGCAGCGCGGCGAAGACCCCGCCCCGGCGGTCGACACACAGGCGCTCGCCCAGTCGGCACCCATCGAGGTCAAGCCGAAGGCCATCACCGAGGCCACCGGCGAGACCCCCACCGGCGCCACCGGAGGCGCCACCGCGGCGGCTCCTGCTTCGGCGGCCAAGGAGCTGACGCTGGAGAGCCACGCCCGTTTCGTCGCCGACGCGCCGCTCTGCATGACCTGCGGCACCAAGATGCGGCCCGCGGGCAGCTGCTACGTGTGCGAGGGCTGCGGCTCCACCTCGGGCTGCAGCTAGCCCCCTTCAACGGCATGGTCCTCGCTCGGCGGCGCCTTCGGCGCTGTCGGGCTTGGGCTGTGTCCAGTGGGGGTGGTCCTTCGGCCCACCCCCACACCCCCGGGGCAGATAGCCTTCGGCCATCTGCAACCCGCGCGGGGCTGGGCAGGGGTAAGAGCCGTTGGCGATGGGGGTGTGACCTCTACGGAGGCGGGGATCCGTTGAGGGCCTGGTGGAGTCAGGGCTGTGGGCGAGTCGGTTGGCAGGGTCGGGCGGCCTGAGACGGCGGCTTGAGACGGCGGCGTCGAGTGGCGGCTTGGGTGGCCGCTTGGGGCGATCTCGGAGGCTTCGGGTGACTCGGCAGCCGTGGATGACCTTCAGCTGGACTCGGGCAGACCTCTGCTGGTCGGATGCCTCTGCGGATGGGGTGACTCGGCGGCCCGGGCCGCTTTCGCGACTCAGCGAGTCGGTCGACCTCGCGCCTCGGGTGGTGACGCAGCGCCTCGGGTGACGCAGCGCCTCTGGTGACTCGGCGGGCGACGAGTGAGGCGGCTTGGGCGACCCTTCAATGGCTCGGGCGGCAGGTGGTCGCTCGGGCGGCCTCAGCGGCGGCGGGTGGTCGCTTGGGCGGCCTCAGCGACTGCGCATGGCCGGGTGGTCGAGGGCCCGCCGTGCACTGCGGCGAGCCCCCGAGGGGTCAGCGGCTGAGCTACCCCGCAGCCTCGCCCACGAGACACATGAAGCTGAGTCCCGAGAACGGCTCAGGTGCCCCGGGTGCCGTCTTCGGCTCGCTGATCACGGTGATTCGGAAGCCCGCCTCGCTGAACGCGTCCGTCATCGCGTGCAGCGGCCGCCTCCAGAACGTCAGCGGAAACGACTTCCCGCCGAACGTCCACAAGTCCGTGTAGCTCGTCGTCTCCCGGTAGACCGGCCGGGGGTCCGCGCTGATCCATTCCACGAACGGGTGGTTGACCGACGCGATCAGCCGGCCGCCGGGCTTGAGGATCCGCCGCAGCTCGGCCAGGGTCGGACCCCAGTCCTCCAGGTAGTGCAGCACCAGCGAGGCCATCACGTCGTCGAATGCCCCGTCGGGGAACGGCAGCGGGTCGCGTAGGTCGGCCACCTTCAGTTCGACGTCGTCGCCGAGTCGGCGCCTGGCGACGGCGAGCATGCCGGCGCTGGCGTCGATGCCGGTGACGGTGGCGCCGCGTTCACGTAGTTCGGCGGCCAGGGCGCCTGAGCCGCAGCCGGCGTCCAGGATTCGGTGGCCGTTCACGTCTCCGGCGAGGGCGACCATCGCGGGGCGCTCGATGTACGCGTTGAGGAGGCTGGTCTCGTTCTCGGCCGAGTACTCCTCGGCGAAGCCGTCGTAGTCGTTCACGGGGATCGACGGGTCGAGCGGCTCGGTGGCCGGGGTGATCCAGTCGGGTCCGGCCGCCTTGACGGGAACCTTGGGCGCGTCGGATACGTGTTCCATCGTCGCAGCCTAGCCACTCGTTGGTCGCATGATGGGGGAAGTGTGCCGTATGGGCTTATGTCGGGCTTGGGGGAGGAGGGGGCGCGAAGGCTCCATCGGACGGACCGGGGAGGGCGCAGGGAGCGGGAGTCGGGGGAGACGAACGAGGGGGGAGGCGGAGGGATGGAGAACCCCCGGGAGTCGCGAGGAGCCGGGGGAGGTGCAACGCGAGGAGCCGGGGGAGGTGCAACGCGAGGAGCCGGGGGAGGTGCAACGCGAGGGACCCGGCGAAAGCGGAGACGCGAGGGACCCGGCGGAAGCAGAGACGCTAGAGGCCCGGCGGAGGCGAAAGCGGACACGCGAAGAGCCGGGGGCGCGGAAACGCGGAGAGCCAGACGAGATGTTGGAGCGGAGGACCGCGACACGACCTCCACGGAGGAGGACCTACCGTCCGGCGATCGGGTTGCGCAGCGTCCCCGCCACCTGCAACGCCGCCGCCGGATCGCTCAGGTCGACCATCTGCCGGTTGTTCCGCAACTGCAGCCGATTGAGGCACGACAGCGCGAACTCCTCCACGAACACGTCATGCCGCGCGAACCTCTCCCCCAGCTCCGGCACCGCCCGCTGGTACCCGGCGACGCACGCGGCGACCACCCCCCAGAACTCACCCTCCGCCAGCACCCCCGCCCCGTCCAGCAGCGCGCTCAGGTACCGCAGGAACCCGTCGAACACGTCGGTGAACACGCACAGCAGCTGCGTCTCCTCCGGAATCCGTGCCCGGATGCGCTCCACCGCGGGGGGCAGTTCCACGGCAGGGCCCATCACCACGATCTCCTCGGCGATGTCCTTGAAGATCACCCGCTCCACGGCATGCCCGTCCAGCACCAGGATGACGTTCTCGCCGTGCGGCATGAACGCCAGCTCGTGCGCGTAGAAGGCGTGGAGCAGCGGCACCAGGTAGGCCTCCAGGTAGCGGCGCACCCACGCGCAGGGCCGCAGCCCGGACAGGGTGATGAGCTCGGCCGCCAGTGACCGGCCGTCGCGGTCGACGTGCAGCAGGGAGGCCATGGTGGCCAGCCGTTGCCCGGGTGCCAGGGAGGGCACGGGGCTTTCCCTCCACAGGGCGGCGAGCATCTTGCGATACGGCGAGGTCCTGTCGGTGGCGGCCTCGAACTGCCGGTGCCGGTATCCGACGGCCGCCCGTTCCCGCAGGATCGTCAGCCCCGTGCCCTTCAGCACCCGGTCGCTCTCGATCAGCTCGGCCAGCCAGTCGTTGATCGCCGGGGTGGCCTCCATGTAGGCCGCGGACAGCCCGCGCGTGAAGCCCATGTTGAGCACAGAGATCGCGGTCTTGACGTAGTGCCTGGCGGGGGAGGCGATGTTGAAGAACGTGCGGACGGACTGCTGGGCCAGGTAGACGTCGTCGCTCTCGCCCAGGAACACCAGCCGCCCGCGGGCGATCTCTCCGGCGAAGGTGATCGACAGCTTGTTCCACCACTGCCACGGATGGACGGGGATGAGCAGGTAGTCGCCGGGCGTCAGCCCGAGCTCGGTGAGGGTGGCGACGTACGGCTCCAGGCCCTCGGAGCGGATCAGCTGCGCGTAGTCGAGGCCGGCGCCGTGGGTGAAGGTCGTGCACGAGCGGTGGCCGGCCAGCCACACGAGCCGTACCGGCTGGGCGGCCTCGGGGGCGAAGGCGTGGTGGTCGTGCAGGCCGTAGCCGAGGCGGCCGCTGTTGGCCACGAAGCCGGGGTGGCCTTCGGTCATGGCGGTCTCGATGGTCTGGAAGTCGGCCTGGGCCAGGTCGCGGGCGCTGATGTACGGCTTGGCGAGCTTGTAGGCCAGGCTGGACAGGGTGGAGGAGAGTTCTTCCAGGTAGACGGGGAGCACCTCGTCGGTGAGGCCGAGTTCGTCGCGGAACTCCAGGACGAAGTCGAGGATGTCGGGCGTTCCGGCCGGGCAGGTCAGGCTCTCGAGGTCGATCTCCCAGTGGTCGAGGCTGAGCAGGCGGGCGCGGAACCGGTAGCCGGCCAGGCCGTACCAGCCGTCCGTGAGCGGCTCGGGTGTCAGCAGGCGTTCGTGGGCGAACTCGGCGATCGCCTTGCGCACCAGCAGCCGGTTGGCGGCGCTCCAGAGGCCGGGGGACAGGTGGGCGACGAGCTCACGCATGGACGGCTCCCTTGAAGCGCTCGCGGGTGCAGAAGCTGAGCAGCGCCCGTTTCTCGGGCTTGTCGACGGGCCCCGCCACCTCGAACCCGACGGCCGCGTTGAGCGCGTGGACGGCGTGGTTGCGGATGTCGGGCTCGACGACCACACGGCGGATCGCCGGATCGGCGAACAACCACGCCATCACCGTGGTGATCACCTCCAGCGTGAACCCGTGGACCGGCCTCGGCGCGGGCGCGCACAGGAAGTGCATCCCCACGTCGCCGTCCGCGTGGCCGTACAGTCCGGCGAGTTCCACGTGGCGCGGGTCGTAACGTTCGACCAGGAAGCACGGCACCGCGTCGCGGGTCCCGAGGAACGCGTCATGGTGGGGATGGGCGGCGATGCCCGCGTAGACCTGGTGGACCCGTGCCACGTCGGCGTCCCCCATCATCCAGAACGCGGCCTTGGGGTGGATCACCCACGAGTGCACCAGGACGGCGTCGGCCGCCGGATCCAGCGGCCGCACCGCGAACTCCCCGATCGGCGTGCCGCGCGTGAACACGGTCATGACACCCCGAACTCCTGGAACGCGATGGTCTTCTCGATCGGGTAGGGCTCGCGGCCGAGGATCTCCCGCAGGATGCACGAGTTGCGGTAGGCGCCCATGCCGAGGTCGGGAGAGGTGATGCTGTGCGTGTGCGTGCCGCCGTTCTGCAGGAACACCTCGCGCCCCGTGACGTCGACGCTGTAGTTGCGCGCCACGTCGAGGCGCCCGTGGGAGTCGAACCGCAGCCGGTCGCGGATCGGGCCGAGAAAGGCGGGGACGCGGTGTTCGTAGCCGGTGGCCAGGATCAGCCCCTCGGTGGACAGCGAGAAGTCGCGCCCCTGCTCCGCGTGCCGCAGGTCCAGCGTGTACGTCCCGTCGAGGAAGGTGACGCCGACGAGCTCGGTGTTGGTCAGCAGCCGCGTCGGCACCGCTGCCTTGACGCTCTTCGTGTACAGCGTCTCGAAGATCGTGTTCACCAGCTCGGAGCTGATGCCCTTGAACAACCCCTTCTGCTCGCGCTCCAGCCGGTAGCGGGTCTCCTCGGGCAGCGCGTGGAAGTAGTCGACGTACTCCGGCGAGGTCATCTCCAGCGTGAGCTTGGTGTACTCCAGCGGGAAGAACCGCGGCGACCGTGTCACCCACGTGAGCCGGTAGCCGTGCACGTCGATCTCCGACAGCAGGTCGAGGTAGACCTCCGCCGCGCTCTGGCCGCTGCCCACGATCGTGATGCTCGGCTTGGAACGCAGCGCTGCCCTGGCCGGCAGGTAGGAGGCGGTGTGCACGAGGTCGCCGCCCGCGTCCACGCACGCTGGCGGCAGGTACGGCGGGGCGCCGGCGCCCACGGCCAGGTGGCGTCCCCGGTGCGTGAACCCCTCGCCCCTGACCACGTAGAGCCCGTCCTCGTGGCCGACCGAGGTCACCTCGTGCCCGAAGCGCACGCTGCCCAGCCGCCCGGCGGCCCAGCGGCAGTACTCGTTGTACTCCGTGCGCAGCGGGAAGAACGACTCCCTGATGTAGAACGGGTAGAGCCTGCCCGCCTGCTTGAGGTAGTTCAGGAAGGAGTAGGGCGAGGTCGGGTCGGCCAGCGTGACGAGGTCGGCCATGAACGGCGTCTGCAGCGTCGCCGACTCCAGCATCATGCCCGGATGCCAGTCGAAGCCGGGGCGGCTCTCCAGGAAGACCGCGTCGAGCAGCGGTTCGGCCAGGCAGGCCAGGCCCAGGTTGTACGGCCCGAGCCCGATGCCGACCAGGTCATGCGGGGACATGCGGTTCCTCGAGGATCAGGGCCGCGTAGCGGGCGGCGTGCTCCGCGATGAGGTCCAGGACGTCGGCGACGTCCTCGATCGTGGTCTCCGGGTTGAGCAGGGTGAACTTCAGGAACTCGCGCCCGTCGACCCGCGTCCCGGCGATCACCGCGGCCCCCGAGGCGGACAGGGCCTTCCTGGCGTAGCGGTTGGCCTGGTCGGCCAGCTCGGGCTCGTCGGGCAGGAAGCGGAAGACCACCGTCGACAGAGCCGACCTGGCGGCCACCTCGAACCGGGGGTCGTCCGCCAGCAGCTCCCACGTCTGCGACGCGCGCTCGACCACCTCGTCGAAGAGCAGGCCGACCGCGTCGGCGCCCATGATCCGCAAGGTGAGCCAGAGCTTGAGCGCGTCGAAGCGGCGGGTGGTCTGGATCGACTTGTTGACCTGGTCGGGCAGGTGCGCGGCGACCCTGGCGGGGTTGAGGTAGTCGGCGTGGAAGGCCGAGTGCCGCAGGTCGCCGCCCTTGCGGGTGATGAGGGCGCTGCAGCTGACCGGCTGGAAGAAGGACTTGTGGTAGTCGACCGTGACCGAGTCGGCCCGCTCGATGCCGTCGAGGAGGTGGCGGCGGGTCGGCGAGACCAGCAGGCCGCAGCCGTAGGCGGCGTCGACGTGCAGGCGCACCCCCGACAGGGCGCACTGGTCGGCGATCTCCGGCAAAGGGTCGATGGTGCCGAAGTCGGTGGTTCCCGCGGTGGCGACGACGGCGATGACCGCGCCGCCGTACCGTTCGAGTTCGGCGGCGAGCGCGTCGGTGCGCATGCGCCGGTCGCCGCCGGTCTCCACGACGACGACCGACTCGGGTCCGAGTCCCAGAAGCTTGGCGGCCTTCTGCACGCTGAAGTGCCCGGCGGCGCCGGTCAGGACACGCGGCTCGGAGACGTGCGCGGCCTCCTCCCTGGCCAGCAGCAGGGCCTGCAGGTTCGACTGCGTGCCGCCGCTGGTGAACACCCCGTCGGCGCCGCGGCCGAAGCCGATCCTGGCCGCGGTCCAGGCGATGAGGCGGCGCTCGATGAAGGTGGCTCCGGCGCTCTGGTCCCACGTGTCGAGCGAGGAGTTGATCGAGCTCAGCAGCAGCTCGCCGAGGAGCGCGGGGATGGCCACCGGGCAGTTGAGGTGGGCCAGGTAGCGGGGGTGGTGGAAGTAGACGGCGTCGCGCAGGTAGAGCTCCTCCAGCTCGTCGAGCGCGGCGGCGGCCCCGCCCAGCGGGCGGTCCAGGTCGACCCTGCCGATCCTGGCCGCCAGCTGGGTGGGCGTTATCCCGGTGAACGGCCGATCCACCCGGGAGATCCGGTCTCTCACCCGTCGCAGACCCTCGGCCAGGCGGCGGTGGTAGTCGCCGGCCGTACGGTCGTTGAACAGGTGAGATCTGGCCTGCCAGAGGGAGGTCATGTGAACCCTTTGCCGTGGGAGTGACTCACAATTTAGATTCCGTTACATTCGGACAAGTCGCCCACGACAGAATCGGGAAAGCCCCTGCCTGTGATGACCGACGAGATCTTCCGCGACGAATGGGGCATTCCCAGTGTCCGGGCGGCCGGCTTCGACGAGCTGGCGCGTGCCCAGGGCTGGGTGACCGCAAGGGACCGTGCCTGGCAGCTGGAGGTCGAACGCCATCGCTCCCAGGGCACCAGCGCCGCCTTCCTCGGACCCGATCACCTGCCGTGGGACCGCTTCGCGCGCCAGGCGCGCATCGCCGACACGGCGCGCAGGTGCTTCGAGGCGCTCGACGAGGACACCGCGCGGTGGACCGGCGCCTACGCCGACGGGGTGAACGCCGGGCTCGAAGCCCAGGAGGCCCCCGAGTTCGCGCGGGTGGGGATCACGCCGGGGCGATGGGAGGCGTGGACCCCGCTGGCGGTGTGGTTGTCGCACCACCTGCTCTTCACCGGGCTGCCCGGCAAGCTGTGGCGCGGCGAGGTCGAGCGGCGGCTCGGGCCGGGCGCGGCGCCGCTCTTCGCCGCCGACGCTCCCGGCTCATCAGGAAGCAACGGGTGGCTGATCCCCGGCCGCCTCACGGCGAGCGGAGCGGCGATCGTCGCGGGCGATCCGCATCGCCACATCGAGAACCCGGGCATCTACCAGCAGATACGGCTGTCGTGTCCGGGCGTCGACGTCGTCGGTCTGGCGGTGCCCGGGGTGCCGGGCATCGCCCACTTCGGGCACGCGGGCTCGGTCGCCTGGGCGATCACCAATGCGATGGCCGACTACCAGGACTTGTATCGGGAGCGGCTGCGTGAGCGGCAGGGCACGATCGAGGCGCTCGGGCCGGACGGCTGGCGCCCGGCGTCCGTCCACACCGAGACGGTCGAGGTGGCGGGCGCGGCGCCGGCGCGGGTGAAGATCGTCGAGACCGACCGGGGACCGATCGTCATCGGGGGCCAGGAGCCGATGAGCCTGCGCTACCCCGCCCGGGTGCGCCACGACCTCGGCTTCGCGGCCCTGCCCCGGCTGCTGCGCGCCGCCACCGTCGCCGACGTCGACCGCGCCTTCGACCTCTGGGCCGAGCCCGTCAACGTCGTCCTGGCCGCCGACGACACCGGGGCCACGCTCCACCGCGTCGCCGGCGCCGTCCCGCTCCGCCACGACGACAACCTCCTGCGGCCCGTCCCGGCATGGGACGAGCAGCACGTCTGGCGGGGCTGGCACGACTCTCCGCGCGCCGAGGTCACCGGCATCACCGTGATGGCCAACGAGAAGGGCCTGGCCGCCCCGCTCGGCGCCGAGTTCGCCCCGCCGTACCGCGCCGACCGCATCCGCGAGTTGCTCGGCGATCGCGACGACTGGAAGCCGCAGGAGATGGCGGCGATCCACATGGACACCCATCTGGCCGCCGCGGCCCCCCTGCTCGACCGGCTGGCCGCCCTCGAAGACCTCGACGAGGAGCGGGCCGCCCTGCGTGACCGCCTGCTCGCCTGGGACCGGCGCATGGACGCGGGCAGCACCGACGCGGCGGCCTTCGCCGCCGTGCGCTCCGCCGTGGTCCGGAGGATCGCCGCGCACCCCGCCCTGGCCCCCTTGCGCGAGCCCATGCCCTACCCCGAGGTCTTCCTGCCCTGGCTGGACCCGGTGGTGCGGGTCGCCCACGGCCTCACCGCGCTCCTCGGCAGCGACCTCATCGCCGACCTGCCCGGCCTCCTGCGCGAGGCCCTGGGCGAGCCGCTCCCCGACCACGCGTGGGGACACCTGCACCGCCTGGCCCCCTGGCAGACCCTGCCCGGCGGCGACCCGTGGCCGGGCCTCTCGGGCGACCACGACTGCGTGCTGGCCACCACCAGCGTCCCCGGCCTGACCGACGTGTGCTCGCGCGGGCCCTCGGCCCGCTACGTCTGGGACCTGGCCAGGCGCGAGGACAGCCGCTGGATCGTCCCCCTGGGCGCCTCGGGCCTGGGCGGCGACCGGCATCACCGCGACCAGCTGCCGCTCTGGGTGAGCGGCGACCTCATCCCCGTCCTGGAGCCCGCCCGCGTGTACGAGCGGCTGGTCGACGGCTTCGGCGCCGTCCGGATCCGCCCCGTCGATCCCGCCGCCGACCTCGACGTCCTGCACGCATGGGTCACCCAGGAGCGCGCCAGGTTCTGGGGCATGCTGGAGCACGCCCGCGACGACGTGCTGGAGATCTACGAGCACCTCGACGGCCTGCCCACCCACCACGCCTACCTCGTGGAACGCGACGGCAGGCCGGTGGCGCTCTTCCAGACCTACGAGCCCCTGCACGACCCGGTCGGCGAGTGCTACGACGTACGGCCCGGCGACTTCGGCATCCACCTGATGATCGGCCCGCCCTCCGGCGCGCCCGAGCCCGGATACACCGGCGTGCTGCTGTCGGCCTTCCTCGACTACGTGTGGGCGCAGCCGGGACGCGCGCGGCTGGTCGCCGAACCCGACGCGCGCAACCAGAAGGCGATCGACCGGCTGGTGCGCATGGGCTTCGAGCCCGCCCAGGAGATCGACCTGGGATGGAAGCGGGCGCGGCTGCTGTTCATGCCTCGTCCCTGAACGGCTCCAGGAAGCGCCGCAGCGCCGAGCACAGGATCCTGGGCTGGTCCTCGGGGATGAGCGTGTAGCTGTCGCCGATCTCCACCAGCCGCGCGTCGGGCAGCAGGGCGGTCAGCCGCTCGCCGTGCCCGGCCGGGATGAGCCGGTCCTCGGTCGCCCACACCACCAGGGCGGGCCCGGTGAACGACCGCAGCCGTCCGGTGGCCTCGGCCAGCTGCCGGTTCGTCGCCGCCAGGAGGTAGGCCCGCAGGTCCCGCCGTACCTCCCGGTCGTGCCACAGCGGGCGGAGCCAGCCGTCGGAGACCCCGTGTGGCACCCGCATCGACATCAGCCCGAACGGCGGGAGCCGTCGTAACGGCCGCACCCGCAGCAGCCGGAAGGCGAGGTTCAGCCCGCCGGGGATCCTCGCCAGCGCCCTGCCGTACGGGTGATGGCCGAACGCCTCGCACGCGATGAGCACCAGGCGGGAGACCAGATCGGGCCGCAGGGTCGCCAGCGCCACGGCGACGGCGGCGCCGTTCTGCGCCACGGTGGCCCCGCGCAGGCCCAGGGTGTCCATGAACTCGGCCACCAGGCGGGCCTGGCCGCCGAGGGTCAGGTCGGCGCCGTGCCGCATGGCCTGGCGGTGGGAGCCGAGCGGCAGCGTGGGCACGACGCACCGGTAGTCGGCCCGCAGGCCGGCGACCACGTGCCGCCAGAGGGAGGCGTCGGTGACCAGGCCGTGCAGCAGCACCAGCACGGGGCCGTCGCCACCGGTGTCGAGATAGTCGACGGCACCGGCCTTCAGATCGACTCGCGGCATGGGGACTGTTCTACATCGCCACGCCTGACATCCGCTTAAAGTCCGAGCTGTCGCGACATGCCTTCGGTGTCGGAGACCACCCAGTACTCCGCGAAACGGTCGCCCGAGACCCTGAGCAGATCATGGCCGCTGAAGGAGACCGCGGTTCCGGCCGGCGCGCTCGTGCCGGGCAGGCCGCCCCGGTAGGAGCCGCTGAAGGTCCACCGGGCGGCGACCAGGTCGCGGTCGACGATCGGCCCGACGTCCAGCGTGACCACGACGCCGGAGAAGGGCGCGTGGCCCTGCCGGAGCGCCTCGGCCAGTCCGTCGGGGCCGTGCACGTCCATGCCCGGCCAGTGGCCGACGAAGTCGGCGGTGACCAGTTCCTTGGCCAGGGCGAAGTCGCCGGCCCACAGTTCCAGCAGCCAGCGACGGTAGAGGTCGTCGATGTCCATGGGATCCCCCTGCCCCGTGACGATAGGTTCGCACTATGAATATGGCGATTACTGGCGGTTATGTCGTGCCCGTCGATGGCGAACCCATCGAGAACGGGACCGTCCTCATCCAGGAAGGCAAGATCGTCGCCGTCGGCGCGGACGTGACCGTCCCCGACGGCGTGGAGACCGTCGACGCGTCCGGACAGTGGGTGCTGCCCGGCTTCGTCGAGGCCCACGGCCACCTGGGTGTCTGGGAGGAGGCCGAGGGCTGGGCCGGTCAGGACACCAACGAGATGACCGACCCGGTCGGGGCCCGGCTGCGAGCCCTCGACGGCATCAACCCCGCGGAGATCGGCTTCGCCGACGCCCTGTCCGGCGGCGTGACCTCCGCCGTGATCAAACCGGGCTCCGGCAACCCGATCGGCGGCCAGACGGTCGCGGTCAAGTGCTGGGGCCGCACCGTCGACGAGATGCTGGTCCGCCAGCCGGTCAGCGTCAAGAGCGCGCTGGGGGAGAACCCCAAGCGGGTCTACGGCGACCAGAAGAAGCTGCCGAGCACCCGCCTGGGCGTGGCCACGGTGATCCGCGACGCGCTGCGCAAGGCCCAGGACTACAAGGCCAACACCGACCGCAAGGAGCGGGACGGCACGATGGAGATCCTGGTCAAGGTGCTCGACGGCGAGCTGCCCTGGTGCCAGCACGCCCACCGCGCCGACGACATCGCCACCGCGATCCGGCTGGCCGACGAGTTCGGCTACAAGCTCATCCTCAACCACGGCACCGAGGGCCACCTGCTGGCCGACATCCTGGCCGAGCGCGACATCCCGGTCATCATCGGCCCGCTGTTCACCACGCGCTCCAAGGTCGAGCTGCGCCAGCGCTCGCTGCGCAACCCCGGCATCCTGGCGCGCGCGGGCGTGCGCATCGCGATCACCACCGACCACCCGGTGGTGCCGATCAACTTCCTCGTCCACCAGGCCACGCTCGCGGTCAAGGAAGGACTCGACCGCGACGAGGCCCTGCGCTCGATCACCGTCAACCCGGCCAGGATCATGGGGCTCGACGACCGGGTGGGCTCGCTCACGCCGGGCCTCGACGGCGACGTGGTCATCTGGTCGGGCGATCCGCTCGACGTCTTCAGCCGCGCGTTGCGGGTTTTCGTGAACGGGCGCGAGGTCTACACCTACGGTGAGCATGGCGGCGTCGTCGCCGACCCCTTCTACAGCGAGGCCCGTTAGCCGCAGAAAGGCACGCCGTTGATCCACCGCCCGCCGGTCCTGCCTCCCCGCCCGGCCATCGGGCTGATCGTCGCGCTGGTGCTGTCGAGCCTGTGCATGGCGCTGGTCCTGGCGGGCCTGCTGCTGTCCGGCGGCACGGTGGGTTTCGGCCTGTCGCTCCTGCTCGGCGTCGCACCGCTGCCGGTGCTGCTGGCGGCGGTGCTCGCCCTCGACCGGCTGGAGCCGGAACCAAGGCTCAACCTGATCTACGCCTTCGCGTGGGGCGGCGGCGTGGCGGTGGTGCTGACCCTGCTCGTGCACGGCGTGAGCGAGGGCCTGATCCAGAACGTGGCGGGCCCCGAGGTCGCGCTCGACGGGCTGAGCGCGATCGTGATGGCCCCGGTCATCGAGGAGGCGCTCAAGGGCCTGGTGCTGCTCCCGCTCATGCTGCGCCGCCGCCGCGAGGTGCACGGGCTGACCGACGGCATCATCTACGCGTCGATGTCCGGGCTCGGCTTCGCGGCGGTGGAGAACGTCGGCTACTACCTGAACGCCTACACGGAGAACGGGGCGGAAGGCGCCGTCGGCCTGTTCATCGTGCGCGGGATCATCGCCCCGCTGGGTCATCCGGTCTACACCTCGATGATCGGCATCGGGGTCGCCTACGCCGCGACCCGGCGCACGCCGATGCGGCGGGCGGCGATCCCGCTCGGCTACCTGGGCGCGATCCTGCTGCACGGCGCGTGGAACGCCATGGCCACGCTCGGCTCCCTGCCCGGCCTGGCCGCCGTCTACGGCGTGCTCCTGCTGGCCATCGTGGGGCTGGTCACGGTGACCGTGCGCGAGCGCCGGGCCCTGGTCGCGCGCATGGGCCGCTACCTGCCCGGCTACCAGGGCACCGGGCTGGTCTCACCGCAGGACCAGGCCATGCTCGGCTCGCTGCCCGCCCGCCGCCGGGCGCGCGCCTGGGCCAAGAGCAAGGGGTACGGCAGGGCGATGGCCGACTACCAGCAGGCCGCCACGGAACTGGTCATGCTGCACGAGCGTGCCGAACGGGAAGGCATGCCCGTCACGGTGTTCACGGCCGAGCGTGACGCGTTGCTGGCGGTGATGGCCGCCACCCGGTGCTGGTGAGCGCCCCGCTTTCCTCGACAATGGGGGCTACCCCTACAGAAGAGGATTTTTCATGACCTGGGTGGAGATTGAATCCGCAGAAGAACTCCGAGACCTCTTGGGCGAGGTCATGCCCCGCGCCGCCGCCAAGGAGCGCGTCAAGCTGCACCCGCGTGACCGCGAGTGGCTGGCCAACGCGCCGTTCTGCCTCATCGCCACGTCCGACGCCGACGGCAACTGCGACGTCTCGCCCAAGGGCGACCCGGCGGGCTTCACCTACGTGATCGACGACACGACGATCGCCATCCCCGACCGTCCCGGCAACAGGCGCGCCGACGGCTGGCTCAACGTGCTCTCCAACCCGCACGTCGGGCTCATCTACATGATCCCCGGGCGCAACGAGACGCTGCGCATCAACGGGCGCGCCCGCCTCGTGCGCGACGCCTTCTTCTTCGACGAGCTGATCGTCAAGGGCCACCGTCCGCATCTGGCGCTGGTGGTGGAGATCGAGCAGATCTTCCTGCACTGTGGCAAGGCCATGATCCGCTCGTCGATCTGGAAGCCGGAGACGTGGGGCGACACCCTGCCCACGCACGCCAAGCTGACCAACGAGCTGCAGCCGACCGGCGAATCGCTGGAGGCGCTCGAGCACTACTACTCGGCCGAGGTCTACAACAAGAAGCTCTACCAGGCATGATCGCGCGTGCCGTACGCCTGCCGTACCGAGGGACGACCTCAGGCGGCGGGCGTCGGCCCGTCGGGGAAGGGGATCACGTTGCGCCCGCTGTAGGCGCTCAGATCGACGACCTTGGGATCGGGCTGGGAGGTCGCGGTGCGCTCTTCCGCCTGGATGTCGCGAACCTTGTGTCGCGCGACACGTGGTGGCACCACCACAAGCCTCTCCATGCCCAGCCCCCCGACGTGATGCTTTTGTTACTAAGAGTCTATCTACCCCAGTTGCCGTAAGGTCAGCGTTAACCCTAGTACGGCAGGCGTCGACCTGACGGCGAGCGCAGGTCAAGGGCAGTATCGCGGGTCGGTCGCTGTTTGACGGGCGTCTTGACGATCCTGATGCGCCTCATGGGTCTTGCCCCCCCTTGCCGTGTAGCTGGCGAATGGTGGCTACTTAATCAGGGCTGCGATGCTCGCTCAACGTATTTCTACGATTACCGTCTTTTGTTACACAGCCGTGGAGTGGCTGCGGGCTCATCGCCGGACGCGGGTGCGACGGTGACCCCATGCGAAAGGCTCTCGCCCTCACGGCGATCACAAGTACGCTGCTCACGGCCGGGACGGTGCTCGCCACCCCGGCATCGGCATCCGGCTGCCGTCTCGACCACAACAGGATCGAGTACCCCTCCGATCCGGCGGTCGCGCGCAAGCAGAACCGGTTCTTCTGCCGCTACGGCATCATCGACGCCTCCGGCGGGCTGACCCGCAAGGGCGTCGCGTGGCTGGGGCTCGTCAACGGCCACACGCCGGCGGCGCGGACCGAGCTCACCGCCCACGGCCAGCTGCTCGCCTACCGGAGGCTGGGGCTCTACGACCCGAACAAGATCGAGTACGCCGACGACTCGCTGATCGCCTCGCGGCAGTTCAAGAAGTGGTTCGCCAAGGGCTACATCAAGCCGGACGGCGGCTGGACCAAGCGGGGGCAGGCCCAGTCCCGTAAGGCATGATCGACCCCATGCCGTTAATCCTGGTCTGCGCCGCCTGGGGAGTCTTCTGGGGGTCGTGGTCAGCCCTGCTTCCGCTCGTGAAGGCGGATCTCGGCACCACGACCGCCGGGCTCGGCCTCGCCCTGACCGCCGTGCCGCTCGGCGCGATCCCCGCGATGGCGCTCACCGGGCGGCTGGCCAGAGGCAGGGAACGCACGGCGCTGGCGATCTCGACCGTGGGCTTCGCCCTGGGCATCCTGGCCATCGGCACGGTCGAGACCCCCTTCGGGCTGGGCGTGGTCCTCGTGGTCATCGGCGTCACCAGCGGCGCGCTCGACGTGGCGCTCAACCTCACCATCGGCCGTGCCGAGCGGGAGAGCGGCCGGCGCCTGTTCCAGCCGGTGCACGCCGCCTTCCCGGTGGCGGTGATCGCCGCGGCGCCCGCCACCGGGTTCGCCCGCGAGCTGGGCCTCGGCCTCCAGCAGACCCTCGTCGTGATCGCGGCCATCGTCCTGCTGTCGGCGCTCACCCTCGCCCGGCTGCCGATGCGCGACGGCCCGGTGCCCGCCGTGGAGCGGACGGGCGACGGCCGGGCCTGGCAGGCCGCCCTCCTGCTCGGAGGCATCGCCGGATGCGCGCTCATCATCGAGAACTCCGTCGAGCAGTGGTCGGTCGTCCTGCTCGAGGACCACCGCCACGCGCCCGTCCTGCTGTCGAGCACGGCGCCCGCCGCGTACATGCTCTGCCTGACCGCCGGGCGGCTCGCGGTGCAGGCCATGCCCCGGCTCGGCCTGCGCCCCCTGTACCTGCTGTCCTTCGTGGGCGGGGGCGGCGGCATCGTGCTGGCGGCGCTCGCGCCGGTGCCGTGGCTGTCCATCGCCGGCTTCGCCCTGACCGGGCTGGCGCTCGGGCCGGTGGTTCCCGCGCTGCTCAGCAAGGCCGCCGAGGGCGACCATCGCGGAACCATGGTTTCGGCCGTCTCGACCGTCTCCTACGCGGGATTCGTCGTCAGCCCGCTGCTGGTCGCCGGTCTCACCACCGCCGTCGGCCTGCCGTACGCCATGGCCCTGCTGGGATTGTTTGCCCTGCCCCTGGGCATTCGCTGGTTTCGCGAGGGTATGCCGGTGTCGAAAGGGAGGACATGATGGCTGCCTGCGAGACCTGCGGAAACGACTACGACATGAGCTTCGAGGTGCACGCCCAGGGCGTGGTGCACACCTTCGACTCCTTCCAGTGCGCGATCCAGGCCATGGCGCCGATCTGCGAACACTGCGGAGCCAAGGTCATCGGGCACGGGGTCGAGGTGGACCGCACCTGGTACTGCTGCGCCCACTGCGCGCGCGAGGCGGGCTCGAACGCGATCGTCGACAGGGTTCCCGCCCAGGCATCGGCATAGCACACTGACGATGTGACCGACTTCGACGTCCTAGTCCTCGGTTCTGGCCCCGGCGGGCAGAAAGCGGCCATCGCCGCGGCCAAGCTCGGCAGGCGGGTCGCCATCGTCGAGAAACGGCACATGCTCGGCGGCGTGTGCATCAACACCGGCACGATCCCCTCCAAGACGCTGCGCGAGGCCGTGCTCTACCTGACCGGCCTCAACCAGCGCGAGCTGTACGGCGCCAGCTACCGGGTCAAGGAAGAGATCACCGTCGCCGACCTGGGCATGCGCACCCAACACGTGATCGGCCGCGAGATCCAGGTGATCCGCAGCCAGCTCGGCCGCAACCGCGTCACCGTGCTGCAGGGCACCGGACGTTTCCTCGACGCCCACACCATCGGCATCACCTCCGAGGAGGACGAGGAACGCAAGGTCACCGCCGAGAAGATCATCATCGCGACCGGCACCTCGCCCGCCCGGCCGGGCAGCGTCGACTTCGACGACAGGACCATCATCGACTCCGACGCCATCCTCCACCTCGATCGTGTGCCCGAGACGCTCGTGGTCGTCGGCGCGGGCGTCATCGGCATCGAGTACGCCTCCATGTTCGCCGCCCTCGGCACCAAGGTCACCGTCGTCGAGCGGCGCGAGCGCATGCTGGAGTTCTGCGACCTGGAGATCGTCGAGGCGCTGAAGTACCACCTGCGCGACCTGGCCGTCACCTTCCGCTTCGGCGAGAATGTGGCCGCCGTCGAACGGCGGGGGAGCGTGGCGCTGACGATCCTGGAGAGCGGCAAGAAGATCCCCGCCGACTGCGTGATGTACTCCGCCGGACGCCAGGGCAAGACGGCTGAGCTGTGCCTGGAGGCCGCGGGCCTGGAGGCCGACACCCGGGGGCGCATCACGGTCGACGCCAACTACGCCACCGCCGTGCCCCACATCTACGCCGTCGGCGACGTCATCGGCTTCCCCGCGCTGGCCGCCACCTCCATGGAACAGGGCAGGCTGGCCGCCCAGCACGCCTGCGGCGAACCCGTCGAGGGCCTGGGCGACCTGCCGCCGATCGGGATCTACACGATCCCGGAGATCAGCTTCGTCGGGAAGTCGGAGGACGACCTCACCCGCGACAAGATCCCCTTCGAGGTCGGCATCTCCCGCTACCGCGAGCTGGCCCGGGGCCAGATCATCGGCGACTCGTACGGCATGCTCAAGCTCCTGGTCTCCTCGGAGGACCGGCGCCTGCTCGGCGTCCACGTCTTCGGCACCGGCGCCACCGAGCTCGTCCACATCGGCCAGACCGTGATGGGGTGCGGCGGCACCGTCGACTACCTGGTCAACGCGGTGTTCAACTATCCGACGCTGGCCGAGTCGTACAAGGTCGCGGCGCTGGACGCGATGAACAAGATGCGGGTCATCGCCCGTCTCACGGCGGACCAGAGCTGACCGTCTGGCGAAATAGGGAGAACTCCCTACGAGTGAGGAGCCATGGATCGCTACGCTCCTGACCCGTGCAAATCTCACATGTCGGGCGTTGGTTGCCGGCGTTCCTCGTGCTGGCGGCCATCTGGGGCAACAGCTTCTTCTTCATCAAGATCGCCGTCGGCTCCCTCCACCCCCTCCAGGTCTCCTTCGGCCGCATGCTGATCGGTGCGAGCGTGCTGCTCGTCGTCCTGTTCGCCCGACGGCTCGCGCTGCCCCGCGACCCCCGCCTCTGGGGCCACTTCCAGGTCGTCTCCGTCGTGGCCACGACCGTGCCGTTCACCCTGTTCGGGTACGGCGAGCAGTACGTGTCGTCCGTGGTCGCCGCCATCTGGAATGCCACGACCCCGCTCTGCACACTCGCCTTCACCCTGCTGCTCGGCTCCGAGAAGGCCACCGCCGCCCGGATGACCGGACTCGGCCTGGGCTTCGCCGGCGTCATGGTCGTGCTCGGCGTCTGGCAGCCGCTCCAGGGCGGGCAGCTGGCAGGCAGCCTCGCCTGCTTCGGCGCCGCGGCCAGCTACGGCGTCGGCGGCGCCTACATGGGACGCTTCCTGACCGGCCGCCGGTCGGAACCGCCCATGGTGCTCGCCACCGGCCAGCTGGTCAGCGGCACCGTGCAGCTGGCCGTGATCACGCTTGTCGCGGGCGTGCCGCTGGTCGACCTCAGCGTCCCCGCTCCCGTGTGGTGGAGCCTGCTCGCCCTCGGCGGCCTGGGCACGGGGCTGGCCTACCTGCTGCTCTACTGGGTCCAGGCCCGCGCGGGAGTGACCACGACCTCCACCGTCACCTACCTGCTGCCGGTCTTCGCCACCGTCTCCGGGGTGGTCTTCCTGGGGGAGAGCCTGTCGTGGAACCAGCCGGTCGGCGCGTTGATCGTGCTGGGGGCCATCGCCGTCACCCAGGGGCTCATCCGCCCGCGCTCCCGGCGCCACCTGGCCGCCGTCACCGACTGATCTCCTCCAGCAACATCGCCGCCGCCGCCCGCGCGCCGTCGGTGAGGAAGCCTCCTGCCACGGCCTTGGCCCGGACCGCGGTCTCCCGCGTCAGCGCCACCCCGAGCGCGGCCGACAGCGACTCGACGGTCGGGACGGGCCCGTCATGGGCGGCGCCGATGCCCAGCGCGGCCACCCGGGCCGCCCAGTACGGCTGGTCGGCCACCTGGGGGACCACCACCTGGGGCGCCCCCGCCAGGGCGGCCGCGGCCGTGGTGCCCGCGCCGCCGTGGTGCACGACGGCCGCCACCCTGGGGAACAGCGCCTGATGGCTGACCTCGCCCACGGCCAGGCAGTCGCCCTCCTCGTCCGGGTCCAGGCCAGGGGCGAGCGCCAGCCCGGCCCAGCCGCTGGCGAGGATCACCCGGCGGCCGTGCGCGCGCACCGCGGCGGCGGCCACCCGGGCGACGCCGGCCGCGTCGCGCACGGCCATGCTGCCGAAGCCGACGTACACCGGTGGCGCCCCCGCCTCCAGGAAGGCCTCCAGCCGGGCCGGGAGGGGACGCTCGTCGCGCAGGATCCACGTGCCGGTCTGCACGACGTCGTGGCCGGGCTGCTCCTGCCACGGGCACAGGGTGGGATCGGCGGCGAGCCACGGCCTGCCGGTGAGAGCGTGGTCGCGGTGGTCGTCGATCGGCGGCAGCCCGATCGCCGCCCGCTGCTCGTTGTGCGCCTCGCCGTACATCTCGGCGACCCGTGCCGCGTCGAACTCCCACAACTCCTTGGTGCCGGTCACCTCGGGCGGCGGCGGAGGGCCCGGCCTGCGGCCCGGCGGATGGTGCGGCGACGGCAGGCCGATGGGCGTGAAGGCCGCGCACACGTACGGCACGCCGAGCTTCTCGGCGACCGACCGGGCGCCGATCGGCATCAGGCCGGTCGCCACCACCGCGTCGCAGCCCTCGGCCGCCTCGCCGAGCATGGCGAAGCGCTCGGCGACCAGGTCGCGTGCGAGCCGGTAGGCGGTGTCGGGCGACGGCGGCCTGGCCCCGGTCACCAGCGAGCGGACCGAGGGGCCGAAAGGCGTCCGCGGCACGCCCGCGCCCGCCAGCAGCCGCTCGATCTCCTCGTCCGGCGGGGCGAAGATCCGCACCCGCGCGCCGGCCTCTTTCAACCGCACCGCGAGCGCCGCCAGCGGCTCGACGTCCCCGCGTGATCCGAATGTCGACAGCAGTACACGCACCGTGCGAACCTCCCGTTGTCGCAGGTTGTGGCCTCGGCCGTCCATCCTGCGACACGACGGGGGGCTTGCCGCAAGCCCCGGGGTGCGCTATAGCTTGAAAGTGGCAGGGAGTTTCTCCCCGCCTTTTTTGTTGCCCTCGCTCACTCGTCCGTCTTGGTCCTCGTCCTGGTCGACGGCTTCTTGCGCCCGGCCACCAGGGTGTCGCCCGGAGCGGGCTTGTCGGCGGGCAGAGGGTGCGGGGCGGTGTCCTCCAGCCCTGGATCCTCCGCGCGGAACTCGTCGGGCTTGCGGCTCTCACCGGTGCGCCGCTGCCTGGGCGGACGCGGGGACTCCACGGTCGGCGGCGACTCCTCAGGAGGCTGCTCCTTCGGGGAGGCCCGGCGCGGATCGTCGGGCTCGCGCAGCGAGTCGATGACGGCGTCGGCGTCGCGGTCGGCCGCGAACTCCGCCTCGGCCGCCGATTCCCTGCGCCGGATCACCACCATGTGGTCGACCGAGATCCGCCCGGCGCCCACGACCGCCAGCAGCAGCGCGGCGACCCCGAGCAGGATGATCTCGTTGAGGTCGACGGGGTTGAGCGGACGGGCGATCAGGAAGACCGCCAGGGCTTCGACGAAGAGCACCAGACCGGTCACCGAGACGACCAGTCCTGCGATCAGTAACGCACCGCCGATCAGCTCCGTCATCATCGTGACGGTCGCCCAGATGTCGGGTGCTGGCGCGCCCTGTTCGGCGAAACGCCGCCCGGTGGCGCGCAGACCTTCTTCCAGCTTCAGCCAGCCGTTCGCGAAGAAGATCCCGCCGACCCCTAATCGGGCGACGAGCGAGGCGATGTCGTGGAGGGCCTGCTTCACGGTCATCTTTTGCCCTTATATGACTGGTTCAATCACGCCTGAGCAGCATGGCGACGGCCACGGCTGTGGCGCCCAACAGGACGACGCTCACCACCACGGTGGTGTGCAGGGCGTTGACGAACGCCCATCGGGCGGCCTCCATCAACGCGTGGCCCGGCGTGCCGCCGACCTGGTCGGCCACGGCCTTGGCGCTGGCCAGAGACTGCCTGGCCTGATCCATGTCGGTGGGCTTCACGCCGGGGACGGGGTGCAGCGCCGGGGCGTAGGAGATCGTGGTGATCGTGCCGAGCACCGCCACCCCCATGCCGGCGCCGAGCTCGTAGGCGGTCTCCTCGATGGCGGCCGCGCCACCGGCCTTCGGCTCGGGAACCGAGGACATGATCGTGTCGGAGGCGGCCAGCAAGGCGACCTGCACGCCGAAGCCGATGCCGATGAAGCACAACGCCAGCATCACCGGGTGGCCCTCGACGCCCCAGCCGAGTGTCGGGGTCAGCGAGAGCGCCACCAGGCCGAGCCCGCCGCTCATGGTGGCGCGCATGCCCAGCCTGGGCAGCAGGTGGGCGGCGATGAGGCCGCCCGAGATCGCCGCCAGCACCAGCGGCAGCATGCGGACCGCGGCCTGGGAGGGGCTGTCGCCGAGAACGAGCTGGAGGTACTGGGCCAGCATCAGCTGCAGCCCCACCAGCGCGAAGACGCCCAGCAGCACGCCCGCCACGCCGGTGGCGAAGGACCGGCTGCGGAACAGGCTCAGGTCGAGCAGAGGCTCCGGCCTGGTCTGCTGGCGGCGCACGAACCACACCAGCAGCGCCACGCCCAGCGCCGCGATGAACAGGGAGAAGGAGAGCGGCAGCAGGTGGCCGGAGCCGGCCTCCTTCAGCCCGAACGCCACGGCCAGGATGCCCGCGACCGACAGCACGGCGCTCAGGGAGTCCCAGCCCCGCGCGCGCCGCCTGGTGCTGTCGGGCAGCAGGCGCGCGGCGGCGGGGAGCAGCACCAGCAGGATCGGCACGTTGATGAGGAAGACCGCACCCCACCAGATGCCCACCAGCAGGCCGCCGATCAGCGGTCCGACGGCCGCGCCCGCCGCGGCGACCGCGCTCCAGACGCCCAGGGCGATCGCGCGCTCGCGCCGGTCGGTGAAGACCTGACGGATGATCGAGAGCGTGGCGGGCATGATCATCGCCCCGCCCACGCCGAGCAGCGCTCTGGCCAGGATCAGCATGGCGGCGTTCGGAGCGGCCGCGGCGGCGGCCGACGCGACGCCGAACACCGCCAGACCGGCCAGGACCAGCGGCTTCCTGCCATAGCGGTCGCCCAGGGCGCCGAACATGATCAGTAGCGGCGCCACGACCAGGGAGTAGACGTCGATGATCCAGAGCAGCTGGACCGCCGACGGCTGCAGCGCCGCGGTCAGCGCGGGGACGGCGATGTGGAGCACCGTCGCGTCGACGGTGATCAGCAACAGGCTCGTGCAGAGCAGGACGAGCACCGCCCACCTGCTCCTGTGCGCCACCGGGGGACGCCGGGTCGTCGGTGCGGCCACAAGGGTCACGGCCACTCCTCCTGCTCGGCGGTCATGCCCGGCCTGACGGCCCAGGCGTCGTGGGCCTGGCGGCCCCGGCTTGCGTGGCAGCTTAGGCGATAGCCACCCCTCGGCACAGCCGGATCGAGCGATCCACCTCTCTAGAGAGATACAGGCATATGTCGGGATCTATGCATCGTTTCCTCCCGGGGCGATCATGAATTCATGGGCGCTGACGGGACCGAGGAGGACGACGAGCCCGACAACCCGCGTGCCTGGTGCGACCTGGCCGTCATCAGCCTGAACACCGGCCGCCCCGAGGCCGCGCTCCGTGCCGCCACCGCCGCCGTCGACCTGGACCCGCTCAACGAATGGGGGCAGCGGCTCGTCAGCCTCGCCCTCACCCGGCTCGGGCGCGGCACCGACGCCATCGCCCCCGCCCGCGAAGCCGTACGGCTGGCGCCCGGCTCCTGGCCCGCCCGCCTGCGCCTGGCCTCCGCGCTGCGGCACGAACCAGGGCACTGGGAGGAGGCGCTGTCCCACGCCGTCCTGGCCGCCCGCTTCGCCCCGGAGGAACCGGACCCACTGGTGCTGCTGGCGGACCTGGCGCTGGTGCGTGGGGAACACCGGGAGGCGGTGGAGGGCTACCTGGCGGCACTCGCCGCGGCGTCCGGGGACGGGGGAGGGGCGGGGCCACGCGGCTTTCCGGGCCCCTTGGGACGATCCGGCCTGCCCGGCCCCCCGGGCTCCCCGGGCTTGCCGGGGTCGTCGGGCTCGCCTGGCTCCCCGAGGTCGGCTGGCTCAGCAGACTCGCCCGGCTCTCAGGGCGCGCCCGGAGTCACCGGCCCACCCGACACCGGCACCCGCGATCGGCGCGGCGCCCCCGGCGGCCGGGGCCCTGCGCGTGGCGAAGGCCGAGGGGCGGGGTCCGGTGGTTCGGCGGGTGGCCGAGGGGGCGCGGCCGGCGGGCAGGGGCGGCGCGCCTGGCCGAGTGACGATCCACCGGGCGTCCAGTGGCCCGGTGTCCCGGCGCAGCGCCCGGCACCGGGCGACTACGAGCCCCTGGACCCGCGCCCGCCTGACCCGCGCCCGCCCGGACAGCGCCCGCCGCATCCGCGTGGTGAGCCGCGAGTGCGGGGGCCAGGGAGGCGGTCGCCTCACGGCGCGTCGGAACGGTCCGAAACGCCCGGCACCCCGAGACAGCCTGGTGGTGCGCCCGCGGGGCCGGTGGGCGTGCCGCCAGGTGGCCCGAGGGGAGGGCCGGGGGCCTCAGGGGTGCCCCCGGCCCCCTCCAAGGGGCCACCCGACTCCCCAAGGGGCGCCGGGCGGGGCTCCAAGGGGCCACCCGACTCCCCAAGAGGCGCCGGGCGGGGCTCCAAAGGGCCGCCCGGGCCCCCAGGGGGTGCCGGGTGGGGCGGTTGGCGAGGTGTCCGGAGCCGGCGAGGGGCTCCGGACGGGCGGCCGCCCACCGCCGGCCACGTGCAGGCGCGCATCAACCTGGGCCTGGCGCTCCTGCGATGGGAGCGCTCCAGAGCGCACCACGACCCGGCGTGGCCGGTCGATCCGCGCCTGACGGGCCGGAGCCGGCGCGCGCTGGAGGGGTGGAGCCGCCAGGTCAGGCTGCTCCTGGCGGTGACGACGCTGGCGGTGGCCGTGGCGGCGCTGGGGTTCGATCGTGGCGGGCCGGCCAGGCTGGCCGGGGTCGCGGTGCTGGTGGCGCTGGTGCCGGTGACGATCAGGCAGGCCAGGAGGGTGGCCGTCTGGCCGTACGTCCCGGCGATGGTGGCGCGGGATCCGTGGCTGGGCACGTCGGTGGCCTCGGCGGTGTTGTCGGTGGTGGCGTTCGCGGCCTGGCTGGTCCTGCCGGTGACGGGCCTGGACCCGGTGCTGGATCCGCTGTGGGCGGGGCTGGCGGGAATCGTGGTGCTGGGCTGGCCCGCGCTGGCGTTGTTGCGGCTGCTGGCCGAGACGTGGCGTGGCCGTGCGGGCCGGGCGCTGGAGCAGTTCGCCCTGGTGCCGCAGGAGCGGATGGCGCGGCGCAACGCCGTGGTGACCCGCTGGATCCTGGTGGGAAGGGCCTGGTCGGCCCAGCTGGCGCTGACGGCGGGAGCGGTGACGGTGGATCCGCGGGGGGCCGTGGTGGCGCTCGCTGTGCCGTACGTCTTGATCAGGACGGTCAGGAAGGGCGACGGCGCGCAGGGCGACCGGTGGCTGACGGTGGCGTACGGCCTGCTGGTGGTGGCGGGCGCGGGGTGCGCGGCGGGCGGGCTGACGGCCTGGGTGTGGGGGTGGCGTGTCGGGCTGGGCGCGAAGGCGGCGGTGGTGCTGGTCTTCGTGGTCCGCGCGGCGCGGGCGTGGTGGCGTGGCGCGCCCGGCCCGTGGCGGCCGTCGTTGCTGATGTGCGAGGACCGGCTCGACGGCGAGGCCCGCGCGTCGGTGTCCCTCGGCCCGCAGGTACGGCAGGCGTTCGCGTACGCCAGGGGCGTGGTCCTGGCGTACGGCGAGCCGCAGGGCCCACGGGTGGTGGGTGTCACCGGTTCGATCAGCGCCCTGGGCGAGCTGCGGCTGATCGCCGGCCAGGAGGTGTGGGAGGCGGTCGGGAGGGATCCGAGGGTGGCGGTGTTCGCGGCCGACACGCTGCGCAGGCGCTACTGGGTGGAGGTGCGGGGTGTGGCCGTTCCCGAGGGCGACATGCTGCGGGTGACGCCCAAGCAGGTGCTGGTGAGTGAGTTCCCCGGGAGGCACCAGCGTCGCTAGAATCTTGTTCTATGCGCATCCTCCGCACTCCGGACGAGCGATTCTCCGGCCTGCCCGACTTCGCCTACGAGCCGCGCTACGCCGAGGTGGGCGACGGGCTGCGGATGGCCTACCTCGACGAGGGCGCAGGGGAGCCGGTGGTGCTGCTGCACGGCGAGCCGAGCTGGTCCTTCCTCTACCGGCACGTGATCGCGGAGCTGAAGGGGCTGCGGGTGATCGTGCCCGACCTGATCGGGTTCGGCCGCTCCGACAAGCCCGCCGACCCGGCCGACCACACCTACGCCGGACATGTGGAGTGGACCAGGAGCCTGCTGCTCGACCACCTGGGCCTCGACGGGATGACGGTGCTGGGGCAGGACTGGGGCGGGCTGATCGGGCTGCGCGTGGCGGCCGAGCATCCGGAGCGGGTGGCCAGGATCGTGGCGGCCAACACCGGCCTGCCGACCGGAGACATCCCGATGCCGGAGACGTGGCATCAGTTCCGCGGTGCCATACAGAACGCGAAAAATCTGGATATCGCGAGATTTGTCCAGGCGGGCTGCAAGACCCGGCTCTCCGATGACGTGTTGCGCGCCTACGACGCGCCGTTCCCCGACGAGAGCTTCAAGGCCGGCCCGAAGGCGATGCCCGGCCTGGTGCCCACCACGCCCGACGACCCCGCCGCGCCCGCCAACCGCGCGGCCTGGCAGGTCCTCACCGAGCTCGACCGGCCCTTCCTGGTGGCCTTCTCCGACAGCGATCCCATCACCGGCGGCATGGCGCCGATCCTGAAGCGCACGATGCGCGGCGCGCAGGGGGTCGAGCACCCGGTCATCGCGGGAGCCGGTCATTTCCTCCAGGAGGACGCCGGCGCCGATCTGGGCCGCCACGTCGCCGCGTTCGTCGCTCGCTCCTAGGTTGCCGGCACGCCTTACGGTATAACCGGGGGCGGACCGGGGAGGCGTGGATGCGGGACTCCGACAGGACTCGGGCAGCCGGGCGGGCGACGGCGCGGGAACTGTTCGAACAGGTGCGAGCGCGTTACTTCAGGCTTCCTCCGGCACTGCGCAGGGTGCTGTTCGGCGTGGTGCTCGTGGGCACGGTCGGCCTGGGCGCGGCGCTGGGCTGGGAGTTGTGGGGCACGTTCGTCACCGCGGCGATCGTCCTGGGCTTCCTGGCCCTCACTCTGAACTTCCCGCGCGCGGCCGCCACGGTCCTGGTGCTGGTGCCGTGGGGTTTCGCGGTGGTCCTGATCTCCCAGGCGCCGGGGCCGCTGATGCTGCTGAGCCTGCTCGGCGTGCTGGTGGCCGTCGGCGCCCACCTGATCGGCTGGGTGCCCCCGTGGCTGACCACGCTGATGGCGCTGGTGCCCGCCGGGGTGGCCGCGGCCGCGCTGATGCCGGTCATGGGCATGGCCGCGATCTCGCTCAGCTACGGCGTGGCGATCGCGGTCCTGATCTACCGCTTCGTCGTGGCCCGGCGGGTCAAGGCGGAGATGACCGCTGAGGACCAGGTGCGCGTGCGGGCCAGGGACGGGCGTCCCGAGGTCCCCGCCGACCGCAACGCCGCGCCGTCGCCCATCTCGGTGGCGGAAGCCCTCGGCGAGCTCGACGCGATGATCGGGCTGGCTCCTGTCAAGGAGCAGGTGCGCTCGATCGCCGCCTCCATCGAGGCCTCCCGGCTGCGGGCCGAGGCCGGATACACAGCCGAGCGGCCGATGCGGCACTTCGTCTTCGTCGGGCCGCCCGGCACCGGCAAGACCAGCGTCGCCCGCACCGTCGCCAAGATCTTCTACGCCTTCGGCCTGCTGGAGACCCCCTACGTGGTCGAGGCGCAGCGCGCCGACCTGGTGGGGGAGTTCCTGGGCGCCACCGCGATCAAGACCAACGAGCTCGTCGACCGGGCGCTGGGCGGCGTGCTGTTCATCGACGAGGCATACTCCCTCATCAACTCCGCCGACGGCCAGCCCGACCGGTTCGGCTCCGAGGCGGTGCAGACCCTGCTCAAGCGTGCCGAGGACGACCGCGAGCGGCTCATCATCATCCTGGCCGGGTACGAACAGGAGATGACCGGCTTCCTGGGCTCCAACCCGGGGTTGTCGAGCCGGTTCGCGACCCGGGTGAGGTTCCCCTCCTACGCGCCGCACGAACTGCTGGAGATCACCGAGCTCCTCCAGGGGCGCAGGGGCGACCGGCTGACCCCCGAGGCCAGGCCCGCGCTGCTCGGCCTCTTCGAGGACGTGCAGCGCCGCGGGCTGACCGACGAGCTCGGCAACGCGCGCTTCGCCCGCAGCCTGGTCGAGGCGGCGGCGCAGGCCCGCGACGTGCGGGTGGTGGGCGCGGGCGGCACTCCCAGCACCGAGGACCTGGTGACCACCACGGTCGCCGACGTGACCAAGGCCTTCAACGAGCTGACCGCCCGCTTCCGCGGCTACCAGGCGACGCCGAGCCTGGAGGAGGCGCTGGCCGACCTCGACTCGATGGCGGGACTCGAACCCGTCAAGCGCCAGGTGCACGCCATCGCCGCCCAGCTGAAGGTGGCCCGCATGCGCCAGGAGCGCGGCCTGCCCGCGCCGACGCAGATGCGCCACTTCGTGTTCGTCGGCCCGCCGGGCACCGGCAAGACCACCGTCGCCCGCATCCTGGGCCGCATCTTCGCCGCGCTCGGCCTGCTGGCCAGGCCAGACGTGGTCGAGGCGCAGCGCGCCGACCTGGTCGGCCAGCACCTGGGCGCGACCGCGATCAAGACCAACGAGCTCGTCGACCGGGCGCTGGGCGGCGTGCTGTTCATCGACGAGGCCTACAGCCTGGTCAACCCCGGCTACGCGGGCGGTGACGCGTTCGGGGCGGAAGCCGTGCAGACCCTGCTCAAGCGGGCCGAGGACGACCGCGACCGGCTGGTGATCGTGCTGGCCGGCTACGAGCGCGAGACCGACGCGTTCCTGTCGACCAATCCCGGCCTGGCCAGCCGCTTCAACCAGCGGGTGCGCTTCCCGTCCTACGCGCCGGCCGAGTTGTCGCGCATCGCCGTCAGGCTGGCCGAGCAGTCGGGCGACGTCTTCGACGACGAGGCCCGCGCCGACCTCGACGAGGTCTTCCGCATGATCTGCGCCGAGGGCCTGATCGACGGCCTGGGCAACGGCCGCTTCGCCCGCTCCCTGTTCGAGCGCGCCGCGATGAGGCGAGACGTACGGCTGGCCGCGATCGGCGGCACCGCGAGCGCGGCGCAGCTGACCACTATCACCAGCCAGGACGTGCGGGCCGCCGTCGACGAACTATCAGGACGTTAAGCAGACCCCTCCTTGAACCTCCGTCATAGCCCAGTGGTTACATGGTGTAGCACTATGACTACTGAGCGGAGGTGTGATGGCGGGGTTCCTGATTCGTCGGCTGGTCAACTATCTCGTGCTGACTGTCGTCGCGACGAGTCTGGCGTACATGCTGGCCGCCAGCGCACTCGATCCGCGCGCCAACTACCAGGGCCGTAACCCCCCGCTGCCGCCCGCGGTGATCGACGCCCGGCTCGACGAGCTCAACCTGAACAACAAGACGCCGCTGATGGAGCGCTACGTCACCTGGGCGAGCGGCGTGATCCACGGCGACTTCGGCAAGACCTGGCAGGGCGAGTCGGTCAACGAGGACCTCAAGCGCCGGGCCGGCGTCACCTTCCGCCTCATCATCATCGGGCTGTTCTTCGGCAGCTTCCTGGGCGTCGCCGTCGGAGCCTACGCGGCGGTCAAGCAGTACGGCTGGTTCGACCGCCTGTCGACGATGGGGTCGTTCTTCATCCTGTCGATCCCGGTGTTCGTGCTGGCCAACGTGCTGATCCTGCTGGGCGTGTGGTTCAACGGGGTGGTCGGCACCCAGATCGTCTACGTCAGCGGTGAGTACTCCGCGGGGTTCGAGGGCGGCTTCTTCGCCTCCCTGCTCGACCGGATCCAGCACCTGATCCTGCCGACGTTGTCGCTGGCGCTGCCGCTGATCGCGGTCTTCAGCCGTTACCAGCGCAACATGATGCTCGACGTGCTCGGAGCCGACTTCATCCGCACCGCCGTCGCCAAGGGCATGACCAGGCGTGCGGCGCTGACCAAGCACGCCCTGCGCACGGCGCTGATCCCCGCGGCCACCTATTTCGCCTTCACCTTCGGTTCCCTGCTGGTCGGCGCGACGATCACGGAGAAGATCTTCGGCTGGCACGGCCTGGGCGAGCAGCTGATCAACTCCATCAACACCAACGACGTCAACACCGTCGCCGCCATCGCCTTCCTGACCGCTCTGTCGGTGCTGTTCGCCTCGCTGCTGTCGGATCTGCTGACCGCGGCCCTGGACCCGAGAGTGAGGGTCTCATGAGCATCGCAGAGGAGGAGATGGCCGAACTGGCCGAGTCGCCCAAGGCGCCCTCCCGGCTGCGCGTGGTGGCTCAGCGCTTCTTCCGCATGCGCCAGGGCCAGATCGGCTTCGTGCTGCTGGCCCTGATGTTCGTGCTGGCCTTCTTCGGCCCGCTGCTGGGCCACTGGTCCTACACCGACAAGGACTTCAACGCCTTCCTGCAGCCGCCGTCGGGCACCCACTGGTGGGGCACCACCCAGACCGGCGCCGACGTCTACGCCATCACCCTGCGCGGCATGCAGAAGTCGCTCATCGTCGGCCTGCTCGTCGGCGTGATCAGCACGGCCATCGCGGCGGTCGTCGGCGCCTTCGCCGGCTACTTCCTGGGCTGGACCGACCGGATCCTCATGTGGATCGTCAGCCTGCTGCTGGTGCTGCCGAGCTTCCTGATCCTGGCGATCATGTCGCCGCTGTTCGCCGACGGCGCCTGGGTGCTGTTCGTGGTCATGCTGGCGCTGTTCATGTGGATGATCACCTCGCGGATCATCCGCGGCATGACCGTCTCGCTGAAGGAGCGCGAGTTCATCCGCGCGGCCGAGTTCATGGGCGTGTCCAGCTCGAAGATCATCTTCCGGCACATCATCCCGAACATGTCGTCGCTGCTGATCGTGGACGCCACGCTCAACGTGGGCGCCGCCATCCTGTCGGAGACCACGCTGTCCTACTTCGGCTTCGGCATCCAGCCGCCCGACGTCTCGCTGGGCAGCCTCATCGCCGACGGCGCCAAGACCGCCACCTACGCCCCCTGGACGTTCTGGTTCGGCGCCGCGGTGCTCGTGGTGCTCGTGCTCGCGGTCAACCTCATCGGCGACTCGCTGCGCGACGCCTTCGATCCCACCTCACGGAGACGTGCATGACGGACCCGGTTCTGCAGGTCACCGACCTGAACGTGCGCTTCGGCGACGTGCACGCGGTCCGCGGCGTCTCCTACGAGGTACGGCCGGGCGAGGTGCTGGGCATCGTGGGGGAGTCCGGCTCGGGCAAGTCGGTCACCTCCCTGGCGGCCATGGGCCTGCTGCCGCAGTACGCCACGGTCGAGGGCTCCGTCAGGCTGCACGGCACCGAGATCCTCGGCGCCAAGGAGAAGGTCCTCACCGACTTCCGCGGCAAGACCATCTCCATGGTCTTCCAGGACCCGCTGTCGGCGCTCACCCCCGTCTACCGGGTCGGCGACCAGATCGCCGAGGCCGTCAGGCTGCACCAGAAGGTCTCCAAGGAGTCCGCGGACGTCCGGGCGGTCGAGCTGCTCGACCTGGTGGGGATCCCCAATCCGGGCGCGCGGGCCAGGCAGTTCCCGCACGAGTTCTCCGGCGGCATGCGCCAGCGCGCGGTGATCGCGATGGCGATCGCCAACGACCCCGACGTCATCATCTGCGACGAGCCCACGACCGCCCTGGACGTGACCATCCAGGCGCAGGTCCTCGACGTGCTGAAGAAGGCGCAGAAGGAGACCGGCGCGGCGATCGTGATGATCACCCACGACCTGGGCGTGGTCGCGGGCATGGCCGACCGGGTGCTGGTCATGTACGCGGGGCGGCCGGTCGAGGTGGGGTCGACCGACGACATCTACTACCGCATGCGCATGCCGTACACCATGGGCCTGCTGGGCTCCATCCCCAGGCTCGACATGGGGGACAAGCAGCCGCTGGTGCCGATCGAGGGCAATCCGCCCTCGCCGGCGAACCTGCCGCCCGGCTGCCCGTTCGCGCCGCGCTGCCCGATGGTGATCGACGCCTGCCATGAGGTCGAGCCGCCGCTGGAGGCGGTCGACGGCGACGACCACCGGGCCGCCTGCATCCGCGCCTCCGAGATCGCCGCCAAGCAGCTGACCCCCGCCCAGGTCTACGCGATCTCGCAGGGCAAGCACGCCAAGCAGGCCGAGGACGAGCAGGCCCCCGGCGAGCCGCGCACGCGGCAGCCGGTGCTGGCCGTCGACGACCTCAAGAAGCACTACCCGCTGATGAAGGGCGCGGTGTTCAAGCGGAGGGTGGGCACGGTCTTCGCCGTCGACGGCATCAGCTTCACCATCCGCGAGGGCGAGACGCTCGGGCTGGTGGGCGAGTCGGGCTGCGGCAAGACGACCGCGCTGATGGAGATCCTTCAGCTCTCGCAGCCCATGGGCGGCTCGGTCAACGTGCTGGGCCGCGAGGTGGCCAAGCTGTCGTCCAGGGACCGCTTCGCCGTGCGGCGTGACATGCAGGTGGTCTTCCAGGACCCGCTGGCCTCGCTCGATCCGCGCATGACGGTCTACGACATCCTGGCCGAGCCGCTGCGCACGCACGGGGTCAAGGACGTGCGGCCGCGCATCAACCAGCTGCTCGACCTGGTCGGCCTCGACACCAGCTACGCCGCGCGCTACCCGCAGGACTTCTCCGGCGGTCAGCGCCAGCGCATCGGCATCGCCCGGGCGCTCACGCTGGAGCCCAGGCTGGTGCTGCTGGACGAGCCGGTCTCGGCCCTCGACGTGTCGATCCAGGCGGGTGTGATCAACCTGCTCGACGAGCTCAAGCGCAGGCTGTCGCTGTCGTACCTGTTCGTGGCGCACGACCTGGCGGTGGTGCGGCACCTGGCCGACCGGGTCGCGGTCATGTACCTGGGCAGGGTCGCCGAGATCGGCCAGGTGGACCAGGTCTACGACCGGCCGCTGCACCCGTACACCAGGGCGCTGCTGTCGGCGATCCCGCTGCCCGACCCCGTGAAGGAACGTTCCAGGTCGCGGGTGCTGCTGGAGGGCGACCTGCCCAGCCCGGCCAACCCGCCGTCGGGATGCCGTTTCCGCACCCGCTGCCCCCTGTTCAAGACCCTTTCCGAATCCGAGCGCTCGCGGTGCGTCGAGGACGAACCGGGCGTCCGGCAGCTCGACACCGATCATGGCGTGGCATGCCACTACGCCGAGAAAGCTGAGGAATTGTGAGAAAGCTCCTGGTCCTCGCCGTGGCCGGGTCGCTGGCCCTGGCGGGCTGCGGCGGCGGTAGCGGCGGCAGTGGAGGCAGCGGCGGGGGGAACGCGGGCGGCGGCGGATCCGCCGAGGCGACCAAGGCCTTCGACATCAACCCCGTCGCCCGCGACCAGGTCAAGGACGGCGGCACCCTGCGCTGGGGACTCAACGAGTTCCCGACCCAGTGGAACATGAACCACGTCGACGGCAACCTGGCCATGGTCAAGAAGGTCATCGACGGCCTGATGCCGCAGCCCTTCCGTTCCGACGAGAAGGCCGCGATCTCGCCCAACACCGACTACCTGACCGACGGGAAGGTGACCGCGAGCGACCCCAAGCAGGTCGTCACGCTCACCCTGAACCCGAAGGCCAAGTGGTCCAACGGCGACCCCATCACCTGGGAGGACTACCAGGCCCAGTGGAAGGCGCTGAACGCGAGCAACGCCGACTTCAAGGTCGCCAGCACCACCGGCTACCAGGACATCGAGAGCGTGGCGCAGGGCAAGGACCAGTTCGAGGTCGTCCTCACCTTCAAGCAGAACTTCGGTGACTGGCAGTCGTTGTTCTCGCCGCTGTACCCGAAGGCGACCAACGCCTCGCCGGACTCCTTCAACAACGAGTGGCTGAGCAAGATCCCGGTCACCGCCGGACCGTTCAAGTTCGGCTCGTTCGACAAGACCGCCAAGACGATCACGATCACCCGTGACGACACCTGGTGGGGCGACAAGGCCAAGCTCGACACCATCATCTTCCCGACGATGGAGAGCGACTCGCTGGTCGGGGCCTTCACCAACGGCGAGATCGACACCTTCGACGTCGGCCCGTCCGCGCCCGACTACGCGCGGGCCAAGGGCACGCAGGGCGCGCTGGTACGGCAGGCGGCCGGCCCCGACTTCCGCCACATCACCATCAACGGGGAGTCGCCCATGCTCTCCGACCCGAACGTGCGCCAGGCGGTCGCGATGGGCATCAACCGCCAGGCCATCGCCCAGTCCGACCTGCAGGGCCTGGACTGGCCGATCACCCTGCTGAACAACCACTTCTTCATGAACACCCAGGAGGGCTACCAGGACAACGCCGGGCCGCTGGGCGTCTACGACGCCGCCAAGGCGGGCCAGGCCCTGGACACCGCGGGGTGGAAGCTCAACGGCCAGACCAGGATGAAGGACGGCAAGGAACTCAACCTGCGCTTCGTCATGCCGTCGGGCCTGCAGCTGACCAAGTCGGAGGGCGAGCTGCTGCAGAACATGCTCGGCCAGATCGGGGTGAAGGTCACCCTGCAGGCGGTGCCCAGCGACGACTTCTTCACGAAGTACATCATTCCCGGCAACTACGACATGACGGCGTTCTCCTACATCGGCACGCCGTACCCGGTCTCCTCCGGCTACGGCATCTACGCCAACGCCACGACCGACTCCGGCGGCACCAAGCAGTGGAACGCCAACCTGGGCCGCATCGGCTCGCCGGAGATCGACGCGGCCATGAAGAAGGCGACCGCCGAGCTCGACGTGGCGGCCGCCCGCACGGCGACCAACAACGCCGACAAGCTGATCTGGGAGGCGGTCAACGTGATCACCCTCTACCAGCGCCCGCAGAACATCGCGGTCAAGGAGACCCTGGCCAACATCGGGGCACGCGGCTTCTACGACCTGAAGTACCAGGACATCGGCTTCACCGGCTGATCGGCTGATGTGGGGCGCCCCGGCGGAGCTGTCGGGGCGCTCTGCTATTGATGGGCTATGCAGCTCACCTGGCCCCAAGTCCTGTCGTGGCGGTTGCGCCGTCAGTTCGTTGCCGGCGCCGACGCGCCCGACGCCCTGGCCGTCGTCCGCCGGTTGTGCGGCGTGCAGACCCAGGTGGCGTCCTCCGCCAGGCTCGCCATCGCCGTGCGCGGTGCCGACCCCGATGTCGACCCCCTGCTGTGGGAGCGGCGCACCCTGGTCAAGACCTGGGTCATGCGCGGCACCCTCCACCTGGTGGCCGCCGACGAACTGGCCGACTACTGCGCGGCCCTGGCGACCCTGCGCTCGTGGGAGAAGGGCGCCTGGCAGCGCGGTCACGGCGTGACCGCCAAGGAGATCGAGGCGATCATCGAGGCGGTGCCGCAGGCGTTGCGCGACAGCGTGCTCACCCGCGACGAACTCGTCGACGCCGTGGTCGAGGTGACCGGCGACCAGCACCTTCGTGAGGCGCTGACCTCCGGCTGGGGAGCGTTGCTCAAGCCGCTGGCCCGGCTGGGCGAGCTCTGCTACGGGCCGCCGCGCGACGGCAAGGTCACCTTCACCTCGCCGCACACCTGGCTGAAAGACTGGGCGCTGCCCTCCTACGAGGAGGCGGGCGTGCGCGTGGCCCGCGCCTTCCTCGGCGCCCACGGCCCGGCCTCGCCCGAGATCTTCGACAAGTGGCTCTTCGGCGGCGTCTCACGCAAGGCCGTGCTCAAGGGCTGGTTCGCCGCGCTGCGGCCGGAGCTCACCGAGGTCGATGTCGAAGGGCAGAGCCTGCTGGCGCTGACCTCCACCCTCGACGACCTCGCCGCCACCCGGCCGTCGGCCGACGTGCACCTGCTGCCGGGCTTCGACCAGTACATCCTCGGCGCGCCCCGCGACCTCACGGCGCTCATCCCCGCCGAGGTCAAGGCCAAGGTCAGCAGGGCCGCCGGCTGGATCTCGCCCGTCGTGATCTACCAGGGCAGGGTCGCCGGGGTGTGGGAGCCCGACGGCTCGCTGGAGCTGTTCGAGGACGTGCCGGGAGTCGAGGCGGCCCTGAAGCGGATCAGATGATTCGGATAGAGCGACACAGTTCTGGCAGACTCCTCGCATGAGGCGCCCCTTCCAGCAAGTCGATGTCTTCACCGACCGGCCCTACTTCGGCAACGCCCTGGCCGTCGTGCTCGACGGCACCGGCCTGAGCGACGACGAGATGGCGCGCTTCGCCCGCTGGACGAACCTGTCGGAGACCACGTTCCTGCTGCCGCCGCGCCACGCGGAGGCCGACTATTTGGTGCGCATCTTCACCCCCGCCGGTGAGCTGCCGTTCGCCGGCCACCCCACGCTGGGCAGCTGCCACGCCTGGCTGCTGGCGGGCGGCATGCCCAAGCACGCCGACGTGGTCGTCCAGGAGTGCGGCGCCGGGCTGGTCCAGGTGCGGCGTTTCGGGCACTCGCTCGCCTTCGCCGCCCCGCCGCTGGTGCGCTCCGGCCCGGTGGAGCCCGAGCTGGCCGCCGAGATCGTGCGCGCCCTGGGCGTCGAGCCCGGCCAGGTCGTCGACATGACCTGGGCCGACAACGGCCCCGGGTGGGTGGCCGTCGAGCTGGGAGACGCCGAGCAGGTGCTCGCCCTGGAGCCGCGTTTCGTCGACCAGAAGGTCGGCCTCGTCGCGCCCCACCTCGACCTCGGCGTGGTGGGCCGCCACGGCGAGGGCGGGCAGGCCGACTTCGAGGTGCGGGCGTTCTTCCCGGTGGGCAGGGAGCTGCGCGAGGACCCGGTGACCGGGAGCCTCAACGCCTCGGTCGCCCAGTGGCTGCTGGGCAAGGGCCGGGCCCGCGCGCCCTACACCGTACGGCAGGGCACCGCTTTGGGCCGTGACGGGCGGGTGACGATCACCGCCGACACCGACGGCACGATCTGGGTCGGCGGCGATGTCGTCACCTGCGTCAGCGGCGAGGTGGAGCTGTAGCGCCGCTCAGGATCGTGCCTGACCCAGGATCGACTCCAGGTCGGCGACGTTCGTGAGCGCGTCGGCCAGCCGGACCCGCTCGGTGTCGTCGAGCGTCACCTGCCTGAGCTGTTCGAGCAGCTCGCGCGCCCTCTCGTGGTCCTGCTGGGTCACCGCCAGCTCCGCCCGGTAGGCCAGCGCCTCCACCAGGTCGGCGGCCGGGGTGTCCGGTTCCGCGCGCCGCAGAGCGCCGTCGAGGATCTTGGCCGCCTGCGCCGGATCGCCGTGGGAGTCGCCCATGACCACCGCGTTGTCCATCGCCACGGCGAGCTTGCTCTTGGCCGCCTCGCCCTCGGGCAGTTCCTTCAGCGGGAAGAACCGCACGTAGTTGCCGCCGGGGTCGATCAGGGTGAAACCCGGCTGGTAGCTGACGTTCTTGCGCTTGCGTGGCCGGGTCATCCGGGGGATGCCGGAGATCAGCAGCTTGCCGTACTTCTCGCGCATGCCCGCGGCGAACGCGGCGTGCAGCTCGAACGTGCTCGGCACGAAGACCCCGCAGGTGCCGTAGGACTCGGCCGGGTCGAACTCGGCCGGCATGCCGAAGAAGTGCAGCTCGATGTCCTCCCGGCGGAGGGAGACGTAGGGGTTGGGCCGGGTCTGGCGGTAGGTGCGGGTGAATCCCAGCGCCTGGTAGAACTCGGCGATCTCGTCGATGTCGCGGCAGGGGAGCATCGGGATCATGCGTTCGTGGGCCATGCGGCCATACTAGTCAAACTTGACTAGCTTGGAGTCTCTCGATCAGGCCGCGCGTCCATTCGGCCCCGCTGTCGGAGAAGTGCACCCACAACCGCATCACCTCGCCGATCGCCCCCCAGTCCTGCTGCCCGGTCCAGTGCTTGTCGACCTCGGCCCGCCAGCCCTCCAGGGCGTGCAGCCGCAGGCGCAGCAGCTCGATCACCTCGGCGCGAGGCAGGGCGTCGATGAAGCCGACCCCGGCCGTGAGCAGGTCGATCTTCTGGTCGTGCCGCGACAGCGCGTCGCGCAGCAGCTCCAGGAACTCGGCCTCGCCGGCCGGGGTCAGTTCGTACTCCACGCGTGGCGGACCGCCCGCGTCGCTCGGGGCGACCTCGTGGGCGTGCAGCATGCCCTGCTTGGCCAGCTGCTTGAGCGCGTGATAGATCGAACCCGGTTTGGCGGTGGACCACTCGTGCGCGCCCCAGCTCTCCAGGTCGCTGCGGACCTGGTAGCCGTGGGCGCGCCGGTGGTTGCGCACGGAGCCGAGAACCAGCAGGCGGATGGCCGACACGGGCCAACCCTACTGGCCCCAGGCCTCCAGCTCGTAGATCCGGGCCGCGCTGTCGGAACCCGGCGAGGTGATGGCCAGCCGCACGTAGCGGGCCGTGGCGGACACCGGATGGGTGGTGGTCGCGGCGCTGTTGCCGGTGACCGTCACCGCCGTGCTCCAGGCGTCGCTCGTGGCCGACCGGACCTGGATGGTGAAGTCGCGTGTGTTCCACGCCGGCGACTCCCCACCCGCCTGGGCGTGCTTGACCACGAAGCGGGTGATCGGCCGGGCCGAGCCGAGGTCCACCTCCATCCACTTGGCCGAGGTCAGCGTGCACCACTTGTCGGTGTTGCCGCCGTTCACGCTGCCGTTGACCGCCTTGGCCGGGCCCTCGCCGGTGTTGCACTGGCCGGATGCGGTGGCGGGGCGGTTGAGCGCGAGATTGTTCTCGGAGGGCCCGCCCGCCCAGGTCACCGTGGCCGTGGCGGCGCTGGAACGGCCGAACTCGGCCGAGACCGCCTCGACCTCGATCACCGTGGAGGTCTCCGTGCCGACGCGGTCCAGCCGGGGCACGAAGAAGGCGTCGTTCGGGGTGGCGCCCAGGAAGGTCCGGGTGCCGTCGGGGTTGCGCCGGTAGAGCTCGTGGTGGCGGGCGGCGCCGCCCGCGCTCCAGCCCATGCGCAGCGACTTGCTCGTAGCCGAGACGTCGGTGGAGCCGAGCACGGTCAGCGCGGTGGGCGCGGCCGGCACGTCGACCGTCCCGTCGTAGAGGGCGAGCTGGCCGACCCGCAGGTCGACGGTGCCGGTCGTCTGCAGGCCGAGCTGGGCGACCGTCTTGCCCGCGTGCGGGGCCAGGTCGATCGTCCTGCGCTCCCAGCCGCCGCCCGACGGCGCGCCCAGGGTGATCGTGGCCGAGGATCCGTCGGTGAAGGAGAGCCTGGCCTGGAGCGACCCGGAGCCCTTGATCACGGCCGACAGCTTGGTGTCCGCGGTGACCGGCAGATGCGTCTGGTAGAGCCTGACCGATCCCGCCGAGCCGGTCAGCCGCAACGACGAGCCGCCCTCGTAGGCGTCGCCGAAGTCGATCGACGGGGTCACGCCGGTGGCGATCCAGCGATAGGTGGGCGGCACGTCCTGGAGCGACAGGTTGTTCCAGCCGCCCGTCCTGGTGCGGGTGCCCGCGCTGTTGTGGAAGTCGCCGTGCCCGGCGTTGAACGAGGTCACGAACGGCTTGGAGGTGATCGGCGTCGACTCGGCGATGTAGTGCGCCAGGCCCTTCCAGGCCGAACCGGTCGCGGTGTTCGACGGGTCGCCGTTGGCCCCGACCCAGTACCTCGACTCGCGCGTGTAGGAGTCGGCGCGGCCGCTGGAGGACTTCCACGTCCACTCGGGCCGGTACAGGCCCAGCGACGTGACGTGCGGCGCGCCGTCGGGGAAGATCGCGCTCCACGACACCCCGGTGTTGTAGCCGCCGGCCTCGGTGTCGATGCCGCTGTAGAGGTCGAACTCGCTGCGGCCCAGCGCGCGGGCGTTGGTGCGCGAGCTCGACAGGCCGGAGGCCGTCCAGCCGAAGTCGACGAACATCGAGTTCGAGGCGGCGAAGAAGGCGTCGTTGGCGGAGTTGAGCTGGTCCTGCCACGACACCGGCCCCGACTCGGTCATCGCGTCGTACCACATCACCTCGACGCCCTTGCCGCGCAGGTAGGTGATGAGGCTGCGCATCTCGGTGGCGTCGGCGGCGCTGCCTCCCGCGGTCTCCTGGTTGATGAACCAGCCCTCGAACCCGTAGTGCTTGGCGACCTCGGCCAGCTTGTCGGCCACCGGGTAGGCCGAGCCCTGCTTGACCAGGAAGTCGCGCACCCACTGGTACTGCCCGCCGTACGCGGTCGGCGGGAAGAAGACGGTGCCGTAGACCTTGACGCCGTTGCGGTGAGCGGCGTCGATCACGGGCGCGTTCGGCGCCAGGATCAGCCCCTCGCTCGCCGAGCCGCCCCAGAAGACCAGGCTGTCGATGTACTGCCAGTGGCCGAAGGCGTAGTAGCTGGAGTCGAGAGAGCCCTGCGAGGGGTTGTTCGAGGTGGGGGCGAAGGAGACCAGCGAGGCGATCCGGCCCTCACCGGCGCGGGCGTTGGCGTTCGCCTTCAGCGCCGGATCGCTGCGGCGCGGCTGCAGCGGCACGCGCGAGCGGTTGAAGCGCGCGTCGGGATCGGCGGAGGCGGTCCAGCCCAGGATCGTGGCCGGGTGCCAGGAGGAGGCGTACGGCTGCGCGCCGGTGTCGGCGCGGGCGGGGGAGGCGACCACCAGCATGGCCGCCATCAGGCATAACGCGGCTGACACTCTCATAATTTGACTCCTCGGGCTCGTAGGTGGTCGAGGTCGGCGGCCCGTGCCGCCGCGACGATCGCCACAGGTCCGGCCTGGCGCAGCCGCACCCATTCGCTGTGGAAGTCGCTGCCGGGAGCGACCTCGCCGCGCCGCTCAGGCTGGGTGCGCAGGTCGACGTCGCAGACCAGCGCGGGCCGGGGTTCCGGCGCGGCCGTACGGCGGGCGGAGGCGAGGTAGGCGGCCAGTTCCTTGGCCGCGGGCTTGGCCTCGTGCTCGACGGTGAACAACCCCAGGTCGTACTCCCGGTCGGGGAAGTCGGCCAGCGAGCGGTCCAGGTCGTGCGAGCACCACCAGGTCACGCCCCAGAGCGCGGGATTGGCGCCCACGGATTCGAGCAGGGCCCTGGTGAAGGGCGCGGCCTCGTCGGCGCCGATGTCGGGCCGGGGCGCGCCCACCTCCTGCAGCCAGACCTGGCGTGCCGGGTCGGTGGAGGTGGCGGCGGCCAGCTCGACCAGGTAGTCGGCATGGGTGACGGTCGCGGGCCCGAGCGGGCCGTCGACGGCCGAGACGCCGTTGAACACCCAGGAGTGCACGGTCGTCAGGTCGCCCAGGTCGGTGTTGTCGGCGGGGTGGAAGGGGTGGCCGGGGTCGTACCAGGTGGCGTCGTAGAGCGAGTGCAGGGCCAGCAGGCGCGGGGCGTGCTCCCGCACGGTCCCGATGAGCTCGGCCGCCCACTGCCGGGAGATCTCGGGGGTGGTGGCGTTGGCCGGCCAGAGGTTGTTGACCTCGTTGCCCAGCGTGATGGCGAAGACGTTGGGCTTCTCGGCGACCGCCGCGGACAGGGCCGCCGCGTAGGCCGCGATGCCCTGCCGTACCCCCGGGTCGGCGAACAGGCTGCGGCCGTGGTGGGTCAGGATCCAGGAGGGCAGGAAGTCGAAGCTGGACAGGTGGCCCTGGAGCAGGTCCACCGAGACGGACAGGTCGAACTCGGCGGCCACGTCGATGAGGGTCAGCAGGTCGTCGATGCCGCGCCGGCGGATCAGGGTGCGGTTGGGCTGGATCCACGGCCAGATCGGGAAGACCCGCACGTGGTCGAGGCCCAGCCCGGCCAGGTCGGCGAGGTCGCGGCGGGCGGCGTCGGCGGAGAAGTCGAGCCAGCTGTGGAACCAGCCGGACGAAGGGACGTAGTTGGCGCCGAAACGAACGGGATTCACAGGGGGCAGGCCTCCGGCTCGGGACCGGAGGGCGGACTCGTGCCCCTCCGGGGGGAACGCCGGACGGCCGGGCGGGGCCCGCGGTGGTGGCGCCGGGGGCCGAGATCCCCGGCCTTCCGGTTGATCTCGAGCGGAGCCTAAACCGATTTAGTGCCCTCTGCCAAGGGTGCCGTACTCTCCCTCACGGTCAGCCGCGGTGTCTGCGTCTTGACGTCGCGCGGCACCCCCGGCTCGGCGATCGCCGCCAGCAGGGTGGCCGCGACCTGGCGGCCCAGCGCGAAGGTGTCGCGTGACAGGGCCGTCAGCGGCGGGTGCACGATGCGGGCGAGCACGGAGTCGTCGAAGGCCACGATCGACAGCTCGCGCGGCACCGCCACGCCCATCTCGGTGGCCACGCCGAGCCCGGCGACCGCCATCACGTCGCTGTCGTAGACGATCGCGCTGGGCCGTACGGCACGCGACAGGAGCGCGCGGGTGGCGGCCGCCCCCTCGGCGTCGCTGAAGTCGGTCGGCACCGAGATCACCTCGGCCAGGCGCAGCCGCTTGGCCGAGTCGCGCAGCGCGCGGATGCGGCGCTGGGTGTGGCGGAAGGACGGCAGGCCGGCCACGTGGGCGATGCGAGTGTGCCCGAGCGCGGCCAGGTAGTCGACGATGGAGAGCATGGCCTCGCGGTCGTCGGCCCACACGCTGGCCAGGGAGCCGTGCTTGCCGGGACCTCCGAGCACGACGGCGGGCAGCCCGATCTCCTCCACGACCTCGACGCGCGGGTCGCGGACCTGCAGGTCGACCAGGATGAAGCCGTCGACCCGGTGCTCGGAGGCCCAGCGCCGGTAGATCTCGATCTCGGCCGCCGTGTCCTCCACCACCAGCAGGTGCAGGGCGACGGCCCGTGACGACAGCTCGGCCTGCAGCCCTGACAGTAACTGGGCGAAGAACGGCTCCACCCCGATCGTGCGCGCGGGCCGGGCGATGACCAGGCCGACGGCCTCGGCCTTGGCACCCACCAGAGCACGCGCGGCACTGTGCGGCCGCCAGTTCATCTCCTCGGCCACCTGCAGGATCAGTTGCCTGGTCGCCTCGCTCACGCCCGGTCTCCCGTTGAGCGCGAAGGAGACCGCCCCCTTCGAGACCCCGGCCCGCCGGGCGATGTCGGCGATGGTCGGTCGCGCCACTCTTCCCCCTTGACACCAGAAGATTGCTAGGTAGATAGTCCCGACAACTAGAACGGTTTAGCAAGTCCAGGAGAGAACATGCGTAAGCACTGGGTAACGCTTGCATTAACCGCTGCGGCACTCACCGGTTGCGGTCTCAGCGGCACAGAGACGCCACCGCAGCAGGCGGCCTCACCGAGCATCTCCGGCTCCATCACCGGGAAGGTATCGCTGCAAACCTGGGCACTGAAGCCGAAGTTCACCGCCTACGTCGAAGGTGTCATCGACGGCTTCGAGAAGAAGTATCCCGGCGTCGAGGTCGAGTGGCTCGACCAGCCGGGCGACGGCTACTCCGAGAAGGTGCTCAGCCAGGCCGCGAGCGGCACCCTGCCCGACGTGACCAACCTGCCTCCGGACTTCGCGCTCCCTCTGGCCAAGCAGGGGCTCCTGCTCGACATCGCCAAGGCCGACCAGAAGGCCGCCGAGGAGTACGTGACCGGCGGCCTGGACGCCTACCGGTTCCCCGGCACCGAGGGCACCTTCGGCTACCCGTGGTACCTCAACACCGACGTGAACTACTGGAACGCGGAGCTGCTCACCAAGCACGGACTCGACCCCAAGAAGCCTCCCACCACCCTGGACGAGCTCATCGAGCAGGCCAAGGTGATCAAGGACAAGTCGGGCGGCAAGGTCTACCTGATGAGCCGCAAGCCCGGCCTCATGGACCTGGCCAACGCGGGCGTGAAGCTCGTCTCCGACGACGGCGGGTCCTTCACCTTCAACACCCCCGAGGCCGCCGCGCTGCTCGACAAGTACGCCGCCGCCTACAAGGACGGCCTGCTGCCCAAGGACATCCTGACCGACACCTTCCAGGGCAACGCCAAGCTGTTCTCCGAGGGCAAGGTCGCCTGGACCACCGGCGGCGGCAACCACATCACCAGCCTGCAGACCGACAACCCGTCGCTGGCGCCCAAGGTGGTGCCCTCGCAGGCCATGGGCACCCCGCCGCTCTACGTCCAGGGCCTGTCGGTGTCCGCCAAGAGTGCCAACACCCCGGCCGCCGTGGCGCTGGCCCGCTGGGTGACCAACGCCGAGAACCAGGCGGCCTTCGCGCACCTCGTGGCGATCTTCCCCAGCACCAAGGCCTCCGCGAGCGACCCCTTCTTCAGCAAGAGCGACGGCACCAACGCCTCCGAGGCCAAGGTCATCGCGTTCAAGTCGCTGGAGAGCGCCAAGATGCTCCAGCCGGTGCAGTTCAACGGCGCCATGGACAAAATCGTCAACCAGCAGTTCGCCCTGGCGATCAGCGGTGAGGCGACCTCGCGGCAAGCCCTCGACGACGCCGTGGCGAAATGCAACGACCTGCTGAACCAGTAGTGGTCCACCAGCGATGGTTCACGCCGTGGGTGCTCGTCGCGCCCGCGGCGGTCTGGCTGGTGGTCTTCTCCGCGTGGCCGGCGATCAACACGGTGATCCTGTCGTTCACCAACGCCAAGCCGCTGGGCGGAGGGCACTTCACCGGGCTGCAGAACTTCGAGCGCGCCCTCGACGACGACCAGCTGCTCGACGCGCTGATCAACAGCGTCGTCTACATGCTGGTCTGCGTGCCGCTGCTCACCTTCCTGCCGCTGCTGCTCGCCGTCCTGGTGGAGAAGAGGCTGCCGGGCATCACCTTCTTCCGCACCGCGTTCTACACGCCCGTGATCGCCTCCGCGGTCGTCGTGGCGATCATCTGGGGCTGGCTGCTGAGCGAGCACGGCATGATCAACGGGCTGATGCGGCAGCTGGAGGTGATCCAGGAGCCGCTGCCCTTCCTGACCGACCGCTGGCTGCTGCTGTTCAGCGCGATCAGCCTCACGGTGTGGAAGGGCCTGGGTTACTACATGATCATCTATCTGTCGGCGCTCGGGAACGTGCGGCGGGAGCTGCACGAGGCGGCGGCGGTCGACGGGGCCGGGCCGGTGCGCCGCTTCTTCCACATCACCGTGCCCGGCGTGCGCGGCACGATGCTGCTGGTCTCGGTCCTGATCTCGGTCAGCGCCCTGCGCGTCTTCTCCGAGCTCTACGTGCTGTCCAACGGCACCGGCGGCCCCGGAGGGCGCGACATGTCGGTCGTCATGCTCATCCAGCTCTACAGCCGCGGCTTCACCGGGCACCTCGGCTACGCCTCCGCGCTCAGCCTCATCCTGCTGGTCATCACCATCGGGCCGATGCTGCTGCTCACCAGGCTCGGAAGGAACTCGTGATGCGGGAGAAGCTGCTGCGCTACGGGCTGCTGCTGTTCGTCCTGGCCATCACGATCGGGCCGTTCCTGCTGCAGCTGTCGACCTCGCTGAAAGGGATCAACGAGGACATCTACACCGCCACCCCGCGGCTGCTGCCGTCGGAGCCGACGCTGGACAACTACGTCCAGGTGATGCGGACCCTGCCGGTCCTGAAGTACGCCGCCAACTCGCTCGTGGTGGCGGCGATCGTCATCGTCGGCAACGCCGTCGGCGCCACCCTGGCCGGATACGCCCTGGCCCGGCTGCGCTTCCGCGGCGGCCGGCTGGTGTTCGGCGCCTTCGTGGCCACGCTGGTGCTGCCGGAGGAGGTCACGATCATCTCCAAGCTGGTCACCATCCAGAGCCTCGGCCTTGCCGACACCCTGCTCGGCGTGGCCCTGCCCGGCGCGATCGGCATGCTCAACGTGCTGCTCATGCGCACCGCCTTCGCGGCCATCCCGCGCGAGATGGACGAGGCCGCCATCGTCGACGGCGCCAACGCCTGGCAGAGGTTCACCCGCATCGGGCTGCCCAACGTGCGCGGCATGCTCAGCGTGATCACCATCTTCGCCTTCATCGGCGCCTGGGACGACTTCCTGTGGCCGCTGATCGTGCTGACCGACCCCGAGAACCTCACGCTCACGGTCGGGCTGAACTACCTCAACGGCACCTTCAGCGCCAACCCCAGGCTCATCGCGGCGGGGACGATGATCGCCTTCATCCCGATCGTGATCGTGTTCGCGACGTTGCAACGTTTCTTCTTCCGCGGCGTCGAGGAGGGCGCGATCAAGGGCTGAAACGCACCTGCTCGCCCGGCCTGAGCTGGGCGAGCAGGGGCAGGTCCGCGTGGCGCACCACGCCGACCACGGGATAGCCGCCCGTCGGCGGGTGGTCGGCGAGGAAGACGATCGGCTGTCCGCTCGGCGGCACCTGGATCGCTCCCGCCACCATGCCCTCGCTGGGCAGCTCGCCCTCGCGCACCCGCTTCAGCTCGCGTCCCCGCATGCGGACGCCGACCCGGTTGCTGTCCTGCGTCACCTCGTACGGCTCGGCGAACAGATCCCCTGGCCTGGCGAACCAGTCGTCGCGCGGGCCGGGCAGCACCCGCAGCACCCGCCGGCCGAGCGCCGCCACGGGGGCCACGTCGACGGTGATCTCGCCTGCGGCCACCCCGACGGGCAGCACGGTCCCCGCCGACAGCGGAGCGGGCCCCAGACCCGACAGGGAGTCGGTGGAGCGGCTGCCCAGCGTCGGCTCCACGGCCACGCCCCCGCGGACCGCCACATAGGTCCGCAGGCCCTCGCGGGGGGTGCCGAACCGCACCTCGGTGCCCTCCGGCACCCAGAACGGGGCGTTCATCCCGCCGATCGGGCCGACCGGGCAACCGGCCCCCGTGACCGCCACCCACGCGCCCCTGGTGAAACGCAGCCGGGCCCCGCCGAAGGTCAGCTCCAGCGCGGCCGCGCCCTCGGCGTTGCCGACCAGGCGGTTGGCCAGGCGCAGGCTCGGCACGTCGGCGGCGCCGGAACCCGGCACGCCCAGGTGGGCGAACCCCGGCCGGCCCAGGTCCTGGACCGTGGCGTACGGCCCGGGACTCAGGATCTCGATCATGCTCGCTCGAACCTCACCCGCATGCCGGGCCGGAAGCGCGAGGGGGGATCGGCGCGCACGTCCCAGATCCGTTCGCCGGTGCGGCCCAGCAGGCGCCATCCGCCGGGGGAGGCGCTGGGGTACACCGCGGAGTAGGGCCCCGCGACGGCCACCGAACCCGCGGGGACGCTGGTGCGCGGCGTGGTGAGCCGGGGCAGGTGCAGCGCGGGGTCGAGACCGGTCAGGTAGGCGAAACCGGGCGCGAAGCCGAGCCAGCCCACGACCAGGTCGCTGGAGGTGTGGCGGGTGACGACCTCGTCGGGGGTCAGGCCCGCCGCCTCGGCCACCGACTCCAGGTCCTCGCCGTCGTAGATGACAGGGATGACGATCGGCTCGGCGGGCGGCGAGACGTCGTGCTCGCCCGTGATCGGGGCCGTGGTCGCGGCGAGCAGGGCGCCGAGATGGCCGCGCAGCCGCGGCATGTCGGCGCCCGGCGCGACCACGAGCACCGTCTCCGGGCCCGGGACGATCTCCACCACCCCCGGCGGCCGCTCGGAGCGCAGCAGCGCGTCGATCCGGTGCGACTGGGCGAGCGATCCGGTCTCGACCAGGAGCCCGTGCTCTCCCGCGAACCGGATCGCTCCAGCGGGAACGGTCATGCGAAAGCCTGCAGGACCACACCGGCGTCGAGCAGCGAGTCTCGTACGGCCTTGGCCAGCCGTACGGCGTCGGGCGTGTCGCCGTGCACGCAGATCGAGCGCGCCGCCACCGGCACGTCGCTGCCGTCGGCCGAGGTCACCGTCCGCGCGACGGCCATGCGCACGGCCCGCGCGGCGACCTCGTCGACGGCGTGGATCACCGAGCCCGCCTCGCGACGCGGCACGAGCGTGCCCGACGGCGTGTAGGCGCGGTCGGCGAACGCCTCGCACACGGTCGGCACGCCCTCGGCCGCGGCCACCGCGTGCACGGCCGAGCCGGGCAGCGTCAGCACCGGCAGCGACGGGTCGTAGTCGGCGACCGCGTCGACGACGGCGGCGGCCTGCACCGGGTCGCGCACGATGCGGTTGTAGAGCGCGCCGTGCGGCTTGACGTAGGACACGCGCCCGCCCATGGCGCGGGCGATGCCGTCGACGGCCGCCAGCTGGTAGAGCACCTCGGCGCACAGCTCCTCCGGCTCGACCTCCATCTCGCGCCTGCCGAAGTGGGCCAGATCGCGGTAGGACACCTGGGCGCCGATGGTCACCCCGCGGTCGATGGCGGCAGCGCAGGTGCGACGGATCGTGACCGGGTCGCCCGCGTGGAAGCCGCACGCCACGTTGGCGCTGGTGACGACGTCGAGCAGGGCCAGGTCGTCGCCGAGCCGCCAGATGCCGAAACCCTCGCCGAGGTCGGCGTTGAGATCGATGATCAAGCCGGAGGTGTCGCTCGCCATGGGACTATCTTGGACCCACGAAGAGGGTCTGCGTCGCCGTACCGACCTCACCCAGCGAGTCGGAGAGCGTCGTGCGGGTCAGGCCGCGGCCCGTGGGCCCGATGACGGTGGCGGAGTCCATGCAGATCCACTCGCCCACCGGCATGCGGAACAGCGAGATCGTCAGATCGATGTTGGCGAACAGGTAGCTGTCGAAGTCGAGGGCGAAGCTGATGCCGTTGCCGCTGTCGGCGAACAGGGCCAGGCGCTCCAGCGGGGTCGGCTCGAAGCCCTTCACGAGCGGGATGCGCGCCCTGCCCCACGCCGTGGCGGGTCCTGGCTCGACGGCGGAGCCGCTGACGAAACGCCAGTCCATCGCCCTGCCGTACCCGAACGAGGTCGTCAGCCACGACGACGCGGAGGTCTCGGGCATGGGCGGCGGGCCGCCGACCGGCGTGGCCGGGGTCTGCTCGGTCCTGATGCGCCAGGCGGTGGCCCGGACGTACGGCCGGCCGCCCGACGAGACGGTGGCCTCCAGGCACTGCACCCGCTTGCCGTCGCGCACGACGGAGGTCGCCACCTCCAGCTCGGCGACCGGCACGGGGGCGAAGATCTCCACGACGAGCCGGGAGAGCTCCAGCTCGGAGTCGCCGAGCTCGTGCACGATCAGCGCGGTGACCGGTCCCAGATGCTGCATCGACGGATCCCACGGACCCTGGGCGTGCTCGGTGGCAAGGTAGCGTCCGGGGGCGAGGGGCGTGTAGAACGCCTCAGAACTCATCGGGGATCTCCGCGATGTCGTCGAGAGCGGTGGCCAGCTCCTCGGGGTCGCCGCCGATGCGTTCGACGATCTCGATCAGCACGTGCAGCACCTCCTCGCGGTCGTGGCCGAGGTCGAGCAGGCGCTGGGCGGCCTCCCACATCTCCGGCGGATCGCCCTCCCACAACCGGGTGGCGATCTCTTCGTGCCAGGCCAGATGCTGCTCGTCGAGCTCGCCACCATGATCGACGGCCAGCAGCCGCCGGCGGTCGGCGGGATCGGCCGGGTTGAGATCGTCGGCGCCCGGCAGGGGCGGGAAGGCGAACAGGCGGCGGGCCAGCGCCGACAGGTCGCCGTCGGGCAGCAGGCGCTCCAGCAGGGCACGGTCGAGCCCCAGCGCGGCCGGATCGCGGTAGGCCTCGGGGAAGGTCGCCATGGCCTCCCAGATCGCGTCGAGGGTGGCCTTGAGCCCGCGGTCGGGCAGGGCGCTCTTGCGCGCGGCGAAGCGCGACCAGGCCGACAGCACGTGCGGCATGGCCTCCTGCTCCTCGGGCGAGAGCATCACCTTGGCCGGCAGCCAGGTGAGCAGGAACGTCTCGCACTTGGCGGGGCTCACCCGCAGCGGGCGGCCGAAGTCCTGGCTGATGCCGTAGTCGATGATGTGGTCGGCGCAGCGTGAGGCGGCCGAGCGGTCGGACAGGTGCTCGGCCTCGTCGGAGGCGAGGAACTCGGCCGCCAGCATGGCGCGCCGCTCGCGGCTGTAGGGCGCCTCGCTGTGCAGCGGGGCCGGGCGCTTGCGCCCCGGCGGCAGCGCCTTCAGGCGGGAGCGGGCGAAGGCGTGGTAGGCGCTGTAGCTGTCGCTGACGGGCGGGCGCGGCTTGGACTCGCGGGTGGACCTCATCGCCGAGTCGAGCAGCGCCCTGGCCTGCTGGGGCTCGATCTCGTGGAAGGTGAGCATCGCGTTGGCCTCGGCCTCGGCGCGTGCCTGCTCCAGGAGCTTCTCGACCTCGGAGGAGACCCAGGCGTCGCGGGCCATGCCGCGCATGTTGTAGTCGACCACCAGCACAAGGGCGTGGCGGTCCTGGCCGGAGTAGGCGAAGGTGCACAGCACCGTGTCCTGGTCGCCGTAGGCGTCGCGCGAGACGTAGCAGCCGGTCGGCTTGACCGCGCCGACCCGGTCGGCCCAGCCGGGCCGGGCCACGCCCGACTCCATCATGGCCAGGGCCGCGCCCTCGGCCTTGGCGCCCTGGCGCGCGGTGCCGAGGTAGGCCAGGCAGATGAGCAGCGTCAGCGAGGCAGGCGTGCCCGCCTTGGCCGCGTAGTCGACGAGACCCTCGCCGAGCACCTGCTCGACGTCTCCGCCCTTGACCCGGCGGCCCCACCAGGCGCCGACCATGTCGGAGACCATGAGCTCGGCGTCGAGCGGGCTGCGTACGGCCAGCAGTTCGCGCGCCGCCTGCAGCATCTCCTTGAAGACTTCGTCAGGGTTGGTTCGGTTTCGGCGCACGCCCTCACTCTCTCGCAATTTAGGCGGAACCGTGCCGTGACGATGCTATCGGCCCGCCCGCGGAGGTGGAGCGGAGTTCACAATCGCCAGCAAATGCTCCCGTGCGATGCGTTCGATGATGTCGGCGGTCGCCTCGATGCCGAGGTGGTCCGCACAGGCGCACACGTCGGCAACACAACGGTCGATGGTGTCGACGGGTACGGTCAGGAACTCCTCGGCCAGCCTGAGACTGACCGGCTCCCTGAGGAAGCGCGTGGCCAGAGCGAGCATAGGTGTCAGATTCCTCTGCAGACCTAGTAGTAAACCGCCGCGAGGGTGACTTGCGCTCTCATTCCATCGGTTATCCGGCGAGTGTCAAGCCTCTGTGACGTCTGTCTTCGCTGCACCGGCGCCCTACGGCAGGCCTTTCGTGGGAAGCTGACCTCATGCGAATCCAGCTCGCCCAGCGGGCCGAGGCCGACGACCTGCTCGGCCGCAGCCCGCTCGCCCTTCTCGTCGGCATGCTCCTCGATCAGCAGATCGCCATGGAGCAGGCCTTCGCCGGGCCGTACGTCATCTCGCAGAGGCTCGGACACGATCTGACCGCTGAGGAGATCGCCTCCTACGACCCGGAGAAGTTCGCCGCGCTGATGGCCGACAAGCCCGCGGTGCACCGCTATCCCAAGTCGATGGCGGGGCGCGTCCAGGAGCTCGCCGCCTACCTGGTCGAGCACCACGACGGCCGGGCCGAGGCGGTCTGGGAGGGTGTGGGCGACGGCAAGGAGCTGCTGAAGCGGCTGCTCGCGCTCCCCGGCTACGGCAAGCAGAAGGCCCAGATCTTCGTGGCCCTGCTCGGCAAGCAACTGGGGGTCCAGCCCGAGGGCTGGCGCGAGGCGGCGGGGCCGTACGGTGAGCAGGGATCGTTCCGTTCGGTGGCCGACGTGGTCGACGGCGACAGCCTCGTCAGGGTCAGGGAGACCAAGCAAGCTGCCAAGAAAGCCGCGAAGTAGGCAGATTTGACAGCTTCTGTTGACGGGATTTCGGCCGGGGCTTCCGTCCGCGGCGGCCTATCACCGATGATGTACTGCAGAATCCGGTCGCCCGGAGCTGCGCTACACCGATACAAGGTTTTGGAGATGTGCCGCGTGGGAGACCCTGGCACGCGACGGAGGTGCCGACCATGAGCGCCGAGACCTCCGTCCCACGTCCCCGGGAGTCGGGTGTGGACATCTCAGACTCCGCCCTGTTCAAGGGCCTGTTGTCGGAGGCGGAGTTCGCCTTCGCCTTCTTCGACGCCGACGGCAAGGTGTGTCGCGTGAACGACGTGTTCACCGACGTCGTCGGCGTGCCCGCCGAACGGCTGCTGGGCAAGCGGCCGACCGAGCTGATGGCCGCCGACCTCAGCCAGCTCATCACGCATGCCGTCCAGGCCGTGATCGAGACCGACGCGCCGGTGACCGAGGGGCGCGTGCGCGTGCGCTCGGCCGACGGCGACACCCGCCACTGGTCGCTGTCGTTCTCGCCGGTGCACTCCGCCGAGGGCGAGCTCGAGGCGGTCGCGCTGGTGGGCGCCGACGTCACCGAGAGCCGCCAGACCGAGGAGGAGCTGCGTCGCAGCGAGGAGCGTTACCGCTCGCTGGTCGAGGCTCAGTCGCAGCTCGTGTGGATCACCTCGCCCACCGGAGCGGTGATCGAGGACGCCCCGCAGTGGCGGGCGATCACCGGGCAGGGCTTGGAAGAATATCTGGCACACGGCTGGCTTGACGCTGTTCATCCAGATGAACGACGGCAGACGGACGAGGCGTGGCGTGAGGCGCTGCGCGGCCGGACCATGTTCGAGTGGAACTACCGGGTCCGCACCCGGGCCAGCGGCTACCGCTACTTCGAGGTTCGCGCGGTGCCGATCATCCGGCACGGCCGGGTGGTCGAGTGGGTCGGCGCCAACTCCGACGTCACGCCGCAGAAGGAAGCCGAGGAGATGCGCGGCCGGCTGACCGACCAGCTCGGCGCCGCCGCGCTGCGTACGGCACGCCTGCAGGGCGCCACGGCCCAGCTCGCCGAGGCGCTGACGGTCGAGCAGGTGGTCCAGGTCATCATCGACGTCGGGCGTACGGCTCTCGCGGCCGACCGCTCGGCGGTGGCGCTGCTCGACCTGGAGCGTGCCTCGCTGAAGCTCGTCAACGAGGAGGGCATCCCCGAGTCGCCGGGCGCGCCGGGCGAGGAGATCCCGCTGTCGCACTCCAGCGTGATGACCATGGCGGTCAACAGCCGCCGCCCGGTCTTCGCCGAGTCGCCGGAGTCCCTGAAGGCGCAGCTCCTGGAGGCCGGCGGCGACGAGGAGGTCCTGACCAACTACCTCGCCCACAGCGACGAGCGGGCCTGGGTGGGCCTGCCGCTGCTGGCCGCGGGCCGGGCGCTGGGAGCCCTGCGGTTCTCCTTCACGCGCCCGCAGAAGATCTCCCAGGAGGACGGCGTCTTCCTGGAGGCCCTGGCCGGGCAGTGCGCGCTGGCCGTGGAGCGGGCCACGCTCTTCGAGCGCGAGCACAAGACCGCCGAGACGCTGCAGCGCTCGCTCCTGCCCGACCGGCTGCCGGTCGTCAAGGGGCTGCTGCTGGCCCAGCGGTTCAGGAGCGGTTCGCGCCACGTCCAGGTCGGCGGCGACTGGTACGACGCGTTCGTCCTGCAGGACGGGCGGGTCGCGGCGGTCGTGGGCGACGTCATGGGCAAGGGCGTCAAGGCGGCGGCCGGCATGGGCCGCATCCGCAACGCCATGCGGGCGCTGGCGCTGACCAACCCTCCGCCCGCCTCGGTGCTGACCGGTCTCGACCGGGTCTTCGAGGCGACCGAGGAAGAGGAGCAGGTCACGACTTTGGCGTACATGGTGGTCGAGCCGGGCACCGGCGAGGGCACCCTGGCGCTGGCCGGTCACCCGCCGCCCGTCCTGGTCTCGCCCCAGGGCACCGCGGTGCTGTGCGAGGGCGAGCCGGGCACACCGCTCGGGTGGGCGACCTCGCGCCGGCAGTTCAGGTTCGTTGTGCCTCCGGGTCACACGGCGGTGCTCTACTCCGACGGACTGGTCGAAAACCGCAAGCGTGGGCTGGATGCGGGACTCGCGGAGCTATGCGCGGTTGTCAGCGAAGCGCCCCCGGAAGTCGTGACATCTCCGCACATGCTGCTGGATTTTCTGGTTGACCGAATGTTGTCCGGTTACGAGCAGGACGACGATGTGACCGCGCTAGCAATTCACGTCCCTCCTGCGACGAAGAGTGACTGAATGAAACAGTCATAACGGTTGCTTTCGGGTATCAGTGACCCGCTTCCGTACGCACTACTGTTCCGGTCGGCCTAGGGTGGAGGTCAACCGCCGGGAGGTGGCCGTATGGAGTGCTGAGCCGTGCCAGAATGCTGGTTGGTCCGTCGCACTCCGCACGGCGTTCTCTGTAGAGAGGCAAGCCCCCCAGCGGGCACTTGGGTCCATTGTCGCCACGCGTTCGTTCGAGAGGTGTTCGTGTCGCCTGCAAGTTCGACTCGCTCGAAGCCAAATGAGCTGAACGAGCCCGTCATTCAGCGACTGCTCGAGCGTGGGCGCTCGCAGGGTTATCTCGAGTCTGAGGATGTCAGAAAGGCCTTCGAGGAGGCCGACATCCCGATGTCGCAAGCCGCCGGGGTCCTGCGGACCCTCAGCAAGGAAGGCGTCATCGTCCGGTTGACCGCCGCTGACTCGGCGCCGCCGAAGAAGTCTCGTGGACCAGCAAAGCGCCGCACCGCCGCCCCCGTCAAGACCAAGATCGCAGCGGCCGCCAAGGAGCAGCAGCCCGAGACCGTGACAGCGGTCGTGCCTGAGGAGGCCAGGGCTGACGAAGTGGCGGAGCCTGCCAAGAAGCCGAAGAAGGCCGTGCCTGCCAAGAAGGCTGCGGCGCCCAAGGCGGAGGCCGTGACGGTCCCCGCCGACAAGAACGCGGCCCCCGCTCCCAAGGCCGCCGGCAAGGACTCCGACGAAGACGACGAGGATCTCGACCTCGAGGGCGAGGTCGACCTCGAAGACCTCGAAGACCTGGAGGTCGAGGACGAGGTCGTCGTCGAGGAGGAGGTCGAGGAGGAGACGGAGGAAGAGGCCGAGCCCAAGGTCGAGGCCCCTGTCGCCGCCGACGAGAAGTCCGACGACGAGGTCCTCATCCTCTCCGACGACGACGATGACGCCCCGGTCGCCCAGGTGGCCGCCGCCGGCGCCACCGCCGACCCGGTGAAGGACTACCTCAAGCAGATCGGCAAGGTCCCCCTGCTCAACGCCGAGCAGGAGGTCGAGCTGGCCAAGCGCATCGAGGCGGGCCTGTTCGCCGAGGAGCAGCTGGGCAGCGGCGAGGCCGACAATCTGCCGGTCGACGTGCGTGCCGAGCTCGAGTGGATCGCCGAAGACGGCCGCCGGGCCAAGAACCACCTGCTGGAGGCCAACCTCCGCCTCGTGGTCTCGCTGGCCAAGCGCTACACCGGCCGCGGCATGCTGTTCCTGGACCTGATCCAGGAGGGCAACCTCGGTCTGATCCGCGCCGTCGAGAAGTTCGACTACACCAAGGGCTACAAGTTCTCCACCTACGCCACGTGGTGGATCCGCCAGGCGATCACCCGGGCCATGGCCGACCAGGCGCGGACCATCCGCATCCCGGTCCACATGGTCGAAGTGATCAACAAGCTGGCCCGCGTCCAGCGGCAGATGCTGCAGGACCTCGGCCGCGAGCCCACGCCTGAAGAACTTGCCCGCGAGCTCGACATGACGCCCGAGAAGGTCGTCGAGGTCCAGAAGTACGGCCGCGAGCCCATCTCCCTCCACACCCCGCTGGGTGAGGAAGGCGACTCGGAGTTCGGCGACCTCATCGAAGACTCCGAGGCCATCGTCCCGGCCGACGCCGTCTCCTTCACGCTGTTGCAGGAGCAGTTGCACTCCGTTCTCGACACGTTGTCGGAGCGCGAGGCGGGCGTCGTGTCGATGCGGTTCGGGCTCACCGACGGACAGCCCAAGACGCTCGACGAGATCGGAAAGGTCTACGGGGTCACCCGTGAGCGGATCCGGCAGATCGAGTCGAAGACGATGTCCAAGCTTCGTCACCCGTCCCGGTCCCAGGTCCTGCGGGACTACCTGGACTAGGACCAGGAAGCGCGTGCTGCCGCTGGGGCCCCTTGGGGGGCTCCAGCGGTTTGCTGTTTACGGGGGTTGACGGAGACGGGCTCGGCTGGGCTTTGTGGGCCGGGCTTTGTGGGCCGGGCTGTGGGCCGGGCTTTGTGAGCTGGGCCTTGTGGGCTGGGCTTCGTGAGCCGGGCTCGACCCGGCTTGGGTGGCCTGGGTCGGGCGACTTCGGGCGTCCGGGCTCGACGGGTGGTCGGGGGCCGCCGCTCAGCGGTCCTTGGTCGGCTGGGGCTCAGGCGGTCTTTGAGGGCGCGGGGCTCAGGCGGTCATTCGGCTGGGCCGGGGCCCAGCCGGTCTTTGGATGGCCGGGCTCAGCCCGTTTCCACGTCCACCTTCTTCGAGCTCGCGTCCAGCCGTACGGCATAGCCGAGCTCGCCGAGGAGCTTCACCAGCGCCTCCGGCGTGGCAGGATCCTCGCCCGACTCGAGCAGCGCGCGGGCGATCTCACCCCGGGTGGCCTTGGCCATGTGGCTGACGACCTTGCCGTCGCTGAACACCCGCACGGCCACACCCTGGTGCTTCCACGCCCCCGCATAGGTGCTCGACCGCATGTCGACCACCAGGCCAGGAAGCCTGTCGAGCTCCGCGGTGATCGCCGGCCGCCAGAACGACGCCAGCCCGCCCAGCGGCGGCAGATTGACGCCCATGGACAGCCGATAGGGCGGAATCCGGTCGGTGACCCGCACGACTCCCCACAGCCCGGAGAAGATCAGCACCTGCTCCTCCGCCCGCTGTGCCGCCCCGGGGCTCAGCGTGCCCAGCCCGAGGTTGTCGTAGAGCACCCCCGTGTACAGCTCGGAGGCGGGCAGCGTGGCCGCCTCCTTGAGAACCACGTTCTTCGCCAACTCGTCCTTCTGCCCCTGGCTCAACCCCAGCACCTCCAGCGCGTCGCGGCGCTTGGAGGCCTTGACCAGGGCGCTGATCACCCGCCTGCGGTGGCGCTCCAGCTTGGAGAACGACAACTCGCCACGCGCGGGACCGTTCCCGGCCTGGGCCTTTCCTTCGGATGGGGGCAGCAGAATGAGCACGTCGCAGAGCTTAGTAGGGTGCGCGGATGGATCTGAGCCTGCTTGTGGACGAAGCGTGGCCCGCATTGGAGAGGCTTGACCACGGCCCGTGGACGTTCCGGGCATCGCAGGGGGTCACCAAGCGCGCCAACTCGGTGCTCGTCCGCGGGATGCCGGACGACCTGGAAGGTGCTGTGCTGGCCGCTGAGGCCTTCTACGCGTCCAGAGGGCTGCCCTGCGTCTTCTCGCTCGGGGGCGGGGCGGTGGACGACTTCCTGGCGGCTCGCGGATACGCGCTGGTGGAGCCGACGATGGGGATGTGGGCGACGGGGGAGCCGGAGGCTTCGCCGTACAGCTTGAAGATCTCCGACCAGCCGTGGGACGGGTGGATGGAGAGCTGGTGGGCGGTGGACGGGCGATACCCGTCGCAACTGCCCGTCGTGGCGGAGATCCTTCGCGGCGTGCCCAGCCTCTACGCCGCCTACGAGGAGGACGGCGTGGCTCTCGCGGTGGGGCGCGGGGTGGTGCAGGGAGGCGACGTACTGGGCCTGTACGGCATGGCCACGCTGCCTCGGGCCAGGCGGAGAGGGCTGGCGCGGGCGGTGCTCAGGGGGCTTCGGGCGCACGCGGGGGTGCCGAGGGCGTACCTGGTGGTGGTGGAGCGGAACACGGCCGCCCAGGCGTTGTACCGGGGGGAGGGGTTCGTGGCGCAGGGCGGATACCACTACCGGGTGCGCGCGGACGGGGCCGTTACGGGGCACACTCGCCCGCCGACACATCCGGCGTAGGGCGCCATCGGGCGCGGACATCACCCACCGGCGGTCGATCGCGCGTAGGGCGCCGCACGACGACGAAAAGGGCCGCGGTGGGGGCCGGAGGCATGGTCATGTGCGAACACGGCGGCCCCGAAGGTCGGGACCGCCGTGTCCATATGGTTGTTGCTCGCCGCCGGCGACGTCACTCGCCTGCGGCGCGATGTGGAGTTATACGATCAGCGCTCGCCCTCGGCCGCGGTGGCCGAGGTCTTGCTGAGTTTGGCGGATTCGTCGAGGATCTCCGCTCCCTTGTCGCGGAGGGCTGCTATGTGCTGACGACCATGGTGGGCGCAGAACAGAAGCTCCCCGCCTATGGGCAGAGTCGCGCGGATGTAGGCCTGGGCGCCACAACGGTCACAACGGTCGAGTGCCGTCAGCGGCTTAACGGGGGCGAGTGCTCCAGTCACGTATCGCCTTTCGGGTCACCCTCGCCGGAGCGAGGATCTGGCGTCAGTCACTTGGGACAACATCTAACCGGATGCGTACGTTCCCAACCGCACCTCCACTACGCCGAGAGCGGAATGTGGCCAAAAGTAATGATGATCAAGCGCTCTGTCATGTCAAACGTGTCGCCGTGGCAAGCTTGTATCCGCCCGGGCGGGAAGAACGGTAGGCTACGCACAGGTGTTCGATGCCGTGTTGGAAGGGGCCGATGTGACGGTGGTGGAGGCGGGTTACACAGCTCGTCACCTGTCGGTGCTCGAAGGGCTCGAGGCGGTGCGCAAGCGCCCGGGCATGTACATCGGGTCCACCGACAGCCGTGGCCTCATGCACTGTCTGTGGGAGATCGTCGACAACGGCGTCGACGAAGCGCTGGCGGGCTACTGCACGCGCATCGAAGTGGAGCTGCACGACGACGGATCGATCGAGGTCCGCGACAACGGCCGCGGCATCCCGGTCGACGTCGAGCCCAAGAGCGGCCTGGCGGGCGTCGAGCTCGTCTACACCAAGCTCCACGCGGGCGGAAAGTTCGGCACCGGCTCCTACACCGCCTCCGGCGGTCTCCACGGCGTGGGCGCCTCGGTCGTCAACGCCCTGTCGTCCCGGCTCGACGTCGAGGTCGACCGCGGTGGCAAGGTCCACCTCATCAGCTTTCGCCGCGGCGTGCCCGGCGTCTTCGACGGCGAAGGGCCCTCGGCCAAGTTCAAGAAGAAGTCCGGCCTGCACGACGGCGGCAGGGCCAAGCGCGGCGTCACCGGCACGCGCGTGCGCTTCTGGGCCGACCGGCAGATCTTCCTGCCCGACGCCGAGGTCTCGGTCGACGAGATCCACGTACGGCTGCGCCAGACCGCCTTCCTGGTTCCGGGCCTGACCCTCGTCCTCGTCCAGGGCGAGACGGTCGAGGAGTTCCGTTTCGACGGCGGCATCTCGGAGTTCACCGACTTCCTGGCCCGCGACGAGGCCGTCTGCGACGTGCTGCGCCTGCAGGGCCTCGGCCACTTCCACGAGACCGTCCCGGTCCTCGACGACCAGGGCCACATGACCCCGACCGAGGTCGAGCGCGAGCTCACCGTCGACGTGGCGCTGCGCTGGGGCAAGGGCTACGACACCACGGTCCGGTCCTTCGTCAACGTGATCGCCACCCCCAAGGGCGGCACCCACATCACCGGTTTCGAGCGCGGCCTGGTCAAGACGATCAACGAGCAGCTGCGCGAGACCCGCCTGCTCAAGAACGGCGACGACCCGGTCACCAAGGAAGACATCCTCGAGGGCCTCACCGCCGTCGTCACGGTCCGCGTGCCGGAGCCCCAGTTCGAGGGACAGACCAAGGAAGTGCTCGGCACCTCCGCGGCCACCCGCATCGTCTCCCACGTGCTCTCGCGCGAGCTCAAGGCGCTCTACGCCAACCCGCCGCGCGGCTTCAAGCAGCCGCTGCGCGGCGTGCTCGAAAAGATCGTCGCCGCCGCCAAGGCCCGCATCGCCGCCCGCGAACACCGCGACAACCAGCGCCGCAAGAGCGCTCTCGAAAACTCCGCCCTGCCGGCCAAGCTGGTCGACTGCCGCAGCGACGACGTCGACCGCAGCGAGCTGTTCATCGTCGAGGGAGACTCCGCCCTCGGCACCGCCAAGCTGGCGCGCGACTCGGAGTTCCAGGCGCTGCTGCCCATCCGCGGCAAGATCCTCAACGTGCAGAAGGCGTCCGTCGCCGACATGCTCAAGAACACCGAGTGCGCCGCGATCATCCAGGTCGTCGGCGCCGGCTCCGGCCGCTCGTTCGACCTCGAGGCCGCCCGCTACGGCAAGATCATCCTGATGGCCGACGCCGACGTCGACGGCGCCCACATCCGCTGCTTGCTGCTCACCCTCTTCCACCGCTACATGCGCCCCCTCGTCGAGGCCGGCCGCGTCTTCGCCGCCGTCCCGCCGCTGCACCGCATCGAGCTCACCAACCCGGGCAGGGGACAGGACAAGTACGTCTACTGCTACTCCGACGCCGAGCTGCACAAGGTCCTGCGCGACCTGGAGCGGCGCGGCAAGCGCTGGAAGGACCCGGTCCAGCGCTACAAGGGCCTGGGCGAGATGGACGCCGACCAGCTGGCCGAGACCACGATGGATCCGCGGCACCGCATCCTGCGCCGCGTGCGCATCGAGGACGCGGAGTCGGCTGAGCGGATCTTCAACCTGCTCATGGGGAGTGACGTCGCGCCTCGGCGTGAGTTCATCGTGAGCAGCGCGGCCGAGGTCGACCGCGACCACATCGACGCCTGACCGGACCTGCCTGACGTGGCCTGACCTGGCCGGACCTGCCTGGCCGTCGCATGGCGGAGGTTTGGCGCCTCCCGCCGTCGCCGCGCCCAGGGCGTGTCGGGCGATCACCCGCCATGGGCGGGCCGCAGGGCGCCGCGTGGCGGGTCTCGCGTGGCGGGTCTCGCGTGGCGGGCCGCCACATGGCGGGGTGTCGCGCGGCGGCGTGCCGGATGGCCGGGTGCTGCGTGGCCGGGTGCTGCGTGGCCGGGTGTCTGACCCTGGCGTCGGGTTCCGGGGCGTTGTGCCGGTGGTGGTGCCCGGGGTGTTGGGTCCAGGGCGTTGAGTCCCGGCGCGTCGTGTCCCGGCGCGTCGTGTCCAGGACGCCGCGTCCTCGCGCGTCGCGGTAGGGCGCGTTCACCCGCCCAGTGAGCCAGCCGCACCCCCGAGGCGCGGCCATGCGACCTCGTCGATCGCCAGCCAAGGCGCCACCGCCACTCCCGCGGGCGTCAGCCCCGCGAACACCCGCGCCTCGCGGCTGAGGTGCGACTGGTCCGCGTACCCGCTCCGAGCGGCCACCTCGGCCGCCGGGCGGCCCGAGGCGAGCAGGTGGGCGGCGTGATCGAACCGCACGAGCCGCGCCGCCCGCTTGGGCCCGATCCCGAGCTGCGCGCGGAAGCGCGCCCACAGGCGCTTGCGGCTCCACCCGACCTCGTCCGCCAGCCCTTCGACCCGGGCGCGGCCCCGGCTGCCCGCCAGCCGCCGCCAGACGTGCGCGACTGCCGGGTCGACGGCGTCGCGCGCGGCCAGCCGACGTGCCAGGAGCGCCGCGGCGATGGCGAAGCGTTCGTCCCACGACGAGGCCGCCCGCAGCCGCTCCTCCGCAAGGCGCGCCTCCTGCCCCCACAGCTGCTCCAGCGGCGCGAGTCCGCCGCTGAGCTCGGCCGACGCGCCTCCGAGCACCGCCGCGGCGGCGACCGGCTCCAGGCGGATCTGCAAGCACTCGCCCGCCCCCTGCCCGCCGGCCCGCAGGTCGCCGGGCATGAGGCCGACGACGACGCTGCCGCGTTCGTGGCGTTCCCGCGTGTCGTACACGGTGCCCTCGCCCTCGCTCAGGTCGATGAGCACCGTGACGGACGGGTGGGCGACCATGGCCAGGTCGATGTGGGTGGTGGCGCGGTGGCGGAAGCCCGCCATGGCGATTCCCGGCAGCCTGATCGAGGGGCGGGGGACGGCGATGTCCACCAGCGCCCAGTCGGGCGGCGAGCCGGTTTCCAGCACATGACTACTCTATGTCACGAAGTCGAGGAGCAGTCGGCCGGTCAGGCCGGGCTCCTCCATCATCGGCAGGTGGCCGACGCCGGGCAGCAGGTCGATGCGGGCTCCGGGCACCGCCTCGTACTGCCTGGCCGAGGAGGGCTCCCATCGCGGGTCGGCGGCGCCGAAGATCACGAGCGTGGGGATGCCGAGGGCGGCCAGCCGCCCGGGGACGTCACGTTCGGTGATGTAGGCGGTGTTGCCGTCCAGCACCTCGCGGAAGGCCCGGTAGGTGATGCCGCGCACGTCGGCGACGAGGTCGTCGGGAAGGTCGACCGGCCGCGCGGCGGTCACCTTGATGCCGCCGCGGATCATCGTGTCGGAGCGCCGCGACCAGACGAGCCGCCCGAACGGCGGTGTCAGGAGGAGCCTGAGCAGCAGCGGCTGGGGGAGCAGGGCGTCGGGGCTGGGCCCTGTGCTGATGAGCGTGAGCGAGCTCACCAGGTCCTGGCGTTGCTCGGCGAGTGAGGTGGCCACGTAGCCGCCGCTGGAGTGCCCGACGATGGCGACGCCGCTCAGGCCGAGGTCGTCGAGCACCGCCGCCACGCGGGCCGCCTGATGGGGCACGTCGTACGAACGGGCGGGAGGGGAGTGGCCGCAGCCGGGCAGGTCGACGCGGATGACGTGGTGCCGGGCGGCCAGGGCCGGGATCATCGGCTGCCAGAAGGCGCCCGAGGCGCCGGAGCCGTGGATGAGCAGCAGGGGCGGCCCGTGCCCCGGACCGTCGTGGGTCACGTGCAGGTCATGCGCTTGCCGTACGTCGTACTCCCTCATACGAACGATCATGCGCGCGTGGGAGGTGCGCCGTCTTGGACGAATGTCGCCCCGGCGGGCGTGCGCCGATTACGGTTTTCCGCCATCGGAGTCGGCGGCATCACCCCATGGTGGACGCTCCGGCAGCCTCCTAGCGTTGCCGTACGTGATCAGTCTCAAAGCTCTCACCAAGAAGTACGGCGACCATGCCGCCGTCGACGACCTGACGCTGGAGATCAAGCCGGGCGCGGTGACCGGCTTCCTCGGGCCGAACGGGGCGGGCAAGTCCACGACGATGCGGCTCATCCTCGGCCTCGACCGGCCCACGAGCGGCGTCGCGCTGGTCGGCGGCGTGCCGTACCACCGGTTGAAGGAGCCGCTGCGCACGGTCGGCGCGTTGCTCGACGCGCGGGCCATGCATCCGGGACGCAGCGGGCGGGCGCACCTGCGCGCGCTGGCGCGCAGCAACGGCATCGCGGTGGGGCGGGTCGCGCAGGTGCTGGAGATGGTCGGCATGGAGCCGGCGGCGGGCAAGCGGGCCGGCGCGCTGTCGCTGGGCATGAGCCAGCGGCTGGGCATCGCGGCGGCGCTGCTGGGCGATCCCGAGGTGCTGATGTTCGACGAACCCGTCAACGGGCTCGACCCCGACGGGGTGCGCTGGGTGCGGCAGCTGATGCGCTCGCTCGCGGACGAGGGGCGGACCGTCTTCGTCTCCAGCCACCTGATGAGCGAGATGCAGCTCACCGCCGACCACCTGGTGGTGATCGGCAAGGGGCGGTTGATCATGGACGCGCCGCTGCCCGAGGTCATCGCGCGCAGTTCGCTGACCGCCGTCGTGGTGCGCACGCCGTACGCCGGTGAGCTGGCCGTACGGCTGGCGGCGGCGGGAGGCGAGGTCACCAGGACGGGCGAGAGCGAGCTGCAGGTGACCGGCATGGCCGTCGAGCGGGTGGGCGATCTGGCGCACGAGGCGGGTGTGCGGCTGCACGAGCTGCGCACCAGGGAGGCGTCGCTGGAGCAGGCCTACCGGGAGCTGACCGAGTCGAGCGTGGAGTACGGGGTGCGGGGATGACGAACACGGTGGCGTCGGAGTGGGTGAAGGTGTGGTCGGTGCGCTCCACCTGGTGGTGCCTGGCGGCCACGATGGTGTTGATGGTGCTCACGGCCCTGACGCTGGGCGGCTCGGCGGTCACCGAGCAGCGCCAGGTGCTGGACGCCAGCGGCCCGGTGGTGTCGGCGACCTCGTTCGTGCAGTTCTCGCTGGTCGCGCTGGCCATGCTGGTGATCACCTCGGAGTACTCCTCGGGTTCGATCCGCTCCACGCTGCAGGCGACGCCGATCCGGGGGCGGGTGCTGGCGGCCAAGGCGCTGGTGGTGGCGCCGGTGCTGTTCGTGGCGGGGGTGGTGAGCGGCGCCGTGGCCACGGCGGTCGTCTATGTCGTGTTGTCCGCCGAGGTGTTCGGCGGGCTGGTACGGCTGGAGCCGGGTGCGCTGGTGCACGACCTGGTCACCGCCGGGGTGTTCTTCGCCCTCGTGGGCGTGATGACCGTCGGGACGGGTGCGGCGCTGCGTGGGGCGGCGGGCACGCTGACCGTGGTGTTCATGCTGCTCATGGGCCTGCCGCTGCTGCTGGTCATGACCGGGGTGCCGCTGGCGCTGGAGATCTCGCTGCGGATGCCGATGTTCGCCGGGCTGGCGTTCATGGGCAGCGCCGACAACCTGACCGGCGGGCCGATCCCGTACTCGGCGGGTGAGGGGCTGGCGTGGCTGGTGGGGTGGGCGGCGGTGGCGCTGGTCGCCGGGCTGGCCGTGCTCCGCCGGCGCGACGCCTAGACTGCTCGCCCGTGTCAGGAAATATCGCCATGCGCCGGGTGGGTGGGGTCGTCACGGGCCTGCTCCTCGGCCTTGCCGAGCTCGCGTTCGTCTGCGTGGCCTGGCCGGCGACGCTGCTTTCGCGCTGTCGTGGACGCGGCGGCGCCGTGGAGCGGCTGGCCGGCCGGTGGCTGGCCCGGCTGCTGGCCGCCGAGCGCTGGAGGCTGCGCCGGTGGTTCGACTACGAGGCGGGGCAGGGGCGCGGCGGCTACGGCTACCTGGCCGTGCGCGGGCTGCTGGGCGTGGTCGCGGGGTACGGCTTCGCGGCGGCGGTGTTCCTCACCGGGCTGCTGCTGGCCGGAGCGGTGTGGGACCTCGTCAGGGGAGCGTCGGAGCCCGTCCGGGTGATGCTGCCGGGCGTCCGCGTGGTCACCAGCGGCGCGGCGGTGGGGCTGACCGCGGCGGGGCTGCTGATCGCGCTCGTCGTCCTCGAGGCGACGGCGGTGGGGGCGGCCGAGCGCTGGCTGGCCGGGCGTTTCCTCGGGCCCGGCGAGGTGGAGCTGATGCGGCGCAGGATCGCCGAGCTGACCAGTACCCGGGCGGGCATCGTGCGGGCGGTCGACGACGAGCGCCGCCGTATCGAGCGGGACCTGCACGACGGGGTGCAGCAGCGCGGCGTGGCGCTGGCGATGTTGCTGGGACGTGCCAGGCACGAACTCGTCGCCGACGATGATCGCACGCTCCGCCGTACGGCAGAGCTGGTCGAGGAGGCCTACGGCGAGTCCCGGCGTCTCCTGGACGAGCTGCGCAGCGTCGCCTGGCGCGTCTATCCGACCGCCCTCGACGAGCTCGGCCTCGAAGCGGCGCTCGCGGGCGCCGCCGAACGTTCCCAGGTCCCGGTGACGATCCACCACGGCCTCACGGGCAGGCTGCCCTCGGAAGTCGAGACCGCGATCTACTTCGTCGTGCGCGAGACGATCACCAACGCGGTCAAGCACTCCGGCGCCGATGACATCCTGGTACTCCTGGAACAGGAGGGAGCGACCGTGAGCGTGAGCGTCTCCGACAACGGCCGCGGCGGGGCCGACCCGGCGGGCGGCGGTCTGGCCGGGCTGGCCAGGAGGGTGCTGGCCCTCGACGGCACGTTCGCGGTGCGCAGCCCGGAGGGCGGTCCGACCGAGGTCACCGCGAGGTTGCCGTGCGCCTGATCCTCGCCGACGACTCCGTCCTGCTCCGCGAGGGCCTGGTCAGGCTGCTGCACGACGCGGGTCACGAGGTCGTGGCGGCCGTTGGCGACGCGCCCGCGCTGCTGGCCGAGGTCGGGCGGCAGCGGCCCGACGTGGCGGTGGTCGACGTCCGCATGCCGCCCTCCCACCGCGACGAGGGTGTGCGGGCGGCGCTGGAGATCCGGGAGAGGCATCCCGGGGTGGGCGTGCTGCTGCTGTCGCAGTACGTGGAGAAGACCTATGCCGCCACCCTGCTCGGAGGCCGTCCCGGCGGCGTCGGCTACCTGCTGAAGGACCGCGTCTCGGAGGTGGCGGAGTTCCTGCGCGCGCTGGAGCGGGTGCGCTCGGGCGGCACCGTGGTCGACCCCGAGGTGGTGCGCCAGCTCCTGGCCAGGACCACCAACACCGATCCGCTGGCCACGCTGAGCCCTCGTGAGAGCCAGGTGCTCGACCTGCTGGCCCAGGGGTTCGTCAACGCGGCCGTCGCCGAGCGCCTGCACATCTCGCTGAGCACGGTGGAGAAGCACGTCAACGCCATCACCGACAAGCTCGACCTGCCGCGCGAGCCCGGCTACAGCCGCCGGGTGCTGGCGATCTTGCGCTACCTCGACGGCTGAAACCCTCCCGTGCGGGCAGCACAGAGAGCATGAAGCTGCTGGTCATCTGCAATCGGGCCGCCGGAGGGGTGGACGAGGAGGCGCGGGAGGAAGTCCTGCGGGAGCTGCGCGCGCATGCCGAGGTGGTGGTCGCCGAGGAGGTCGGCGGTTTCCCCGATCACATCCCCGTCGTCATGGGCGGCGACGGCAGCCTCCACCACGTGGTGCGGACCCTGCACGAGCGGGGCGAGCTGGGTGCGCGTGCGATCGGGCTGATCCCCATGGGCACCGGCAACGACCTGGCGCGCACCGCGGGCATCACGCCGGACAACGCCGTCAAGGCCGTGCTCGAAGGACGTGAACGCCCGATGGACCTGCTGGTCGACGACCACGACGGCGTCGTCGTCAACGCCGTGCACGTGGGCGTGGGAGCGGAGGCGTCGCAGCGCGCTCAGGCGCTCAAACCGGTGCTGGCCAGGCTGGCCTACCGGGTGGGCGCGGTGGTGGCCGGGGTGCGGGCGCGCGGGTGGCGGCTGCGGGTGACGGTCGACGGCGAGTGCGTCGCCGACGGGACGCGCAGGGTGCTGATGGTGGGACTGGGCAACGGCAGGACCATCGGCGGCGGCACGCCGCTTGCCCCGCGCGCCGAACCGGGCGACGGGCTGGTGGATGTGGTCGTGTCGTTCGCGGTCGGCCCGCTGCAGCGGCTGGCGTTCGGCGTACGGCTGCGCAGGGGCGAGCACACCCGGCTGGGGGAGGTGAAGGTGACGCGCGGCAGGAAGGTGTCGATCGCCGGCCAGCCGGTGCCGGTCAACGCGGACGGCGAGCTCGAAGGGAAGATCAACCGCCGCACCTGGACGGTGCTGCCGGGGGCGTGGAGGCTGCTGAGCCCGTGAGCGCCGGTCAGCGGCCGAGCATGTCGCCGATGACGTTGCGCAGCTCGTCGAACTCGGGCTTCATGTCCGCCACGTTGCGCGCGACCCTCGGCCGGTTGGTGAGCATGCCGTCCACCCCTGAGGCGAGCATGCGGCGCATGACCGCGGGCCGGTCGACCGTCGTACTGATCACCTTGATCCCGAGCTTGTGAGCCCGCCTGACGAACGGCACGCTGATCGAGTTGTGCCGCACCACGACCAGGTCGGCGAAGGCGGCCACGGAGGGCAGTCGGGCCAGGCTCACCGGACCGAGGGTCGCGCGCTGGGCATGGGTCTGCAGCCGCCGCAGGAACGCCCAGTCGTAGCTGAGCACGATGGTGTCGGAGGGCAGCTCGTCCAGCAGCTGGGTCAAGGGCGCGTCCATGGCCTTGGTGGGGTTCTTGACCTCCAGCACCAGCCCGGGGCCGTCGGAGGAGGCCGCGATCGCCTCGCGGACGGTGGGCACCCGCTGGCCGGTGAATCCGGCGCCGAACCAGCTGCCCGCGTCGAGCTGCTTGATCTCCGCGAGCGTGAAGTCGCTCACCCGCCACGGTGCGCGGTCGGGATAGAGCCGCTCGACGTCGGTGGTGCGGGCCAGGGTGGAGTCGTGCACCACGACGAGCTGGCCGTCCTTGGTCTGGCGCACGTCCAGCTCGTACATGTCGGCGCCTGCCGTACCCGCCGCCCGGAAGGCGGCCATCGTGTTCTCGGGAGCCACGGCGGACGCGCCGCGGTGCGCGACGACGAGCAGGTCGAGCGTGATCAATAGGGCTGCGAGCACTAAGTGATCATATATGTACAGGCAGTAGTTTTCGGGGCTGCCGCCCGGCATGTCCCCCCTTCATCCAGGAGATGCTCGGGGTGCGGGAGGCGCGGTCCAGGCGCCGGGCGACCGCGCGGCGGGTGGGCCGGGCGAGATCGCCCACCTGGTCGCCCAGATCCAGGAGGATCGCGCGGTCGGCGGGCCGCGCCGCGGCCGCCTCGCGGGCGGCGAAGACGATGGTGCAGCCCAGCTCCCGCACGTAGCGCGCCAGCATGGCGAAGAGCGCCGCTGATCCTGGCAGGTCCACGGCCAGCAGGCCGGGGCGTGTGCACAGCGCCCGGGCGATCGCCAGGGACCGCCGGTCGAACTCGCCGAGCGATCCCGCGGTCCTGTCCAGTTTGCCGCCCAGGCCCGCGATCGCCAGGATCCGCTCCCGCCACGCGGGATCGTCCGTGCCGGGCAGACACTCCGCGACGGTGCGCTCGGGAGCAAGCTGCCGCGTCCCCGCCACCAGGATCGTGTTCCTGCCGGGCCGGCTGCCAGGGGACTCGAGTCCGGCCAGGCATCGCAGGAAGGTGCTCTTGCCCGCCGATCCGTTGCCGATGACCGCGGTCAGCTCGCCGTCGCGGACATCGGCGGTGACGTCGTTGAGCGCGACGACCGAGCCGTACGTCACCGTGATTCCCGTCGATGGGCGGGGCTTTCTGAAGAGCATGGGACAAGACAATCACCCGCCTGCGGCCGTACGGCTCGGCCGACCGGGTATTGCGGCCTCCATCGAAAGTCGTAGTCACACGCCGAGGCGGTACGACCAGATCGCGGCCTGCACCCGATTGCCCACGCCGAGTTTGTTCAGCACGTGGCTGACGTGCGTCTTCACGGTCGCCTCGCTCATGAAGAGCTCCTGGGCGATGTCGGAGTTGGCCAGCCCTCGTGTGACGAGCCGCAGCACCTCGCGCTCCCGTTCCGTGAGGGTGTCGAAACGCCGGAGGATGTCCTCCGGCACCTCGGTGGCCGGCTGGTCGGCGAATTCGTTGATGACGCGCATCGTCACGCACGGCGAGAGCATCGCATTGCCCTCGGCGACGGTCTTGACCCCCTGGATGAGGTCGGCGGGCGGCGTGTCCTTCAGCAGGAAACCGACCGCTCCCGCTTTCAGCGCGCCGTAGATGTATTCGTCGAGGCCGAAGGTGGTCAGCACGATCACCTTCGGCGGATTCGGCAGCCGGGTCAGTTCGCGGGTGGTGGCCAGGCCGTCCGCCCTGGGCATGCGGATGTCGGTGAGCACGATGTCTGGCCGGTGGCGGTAGGCCAGCTCGACGGCCTCCACCCCGTCGGTCGCCTCGTCCACGACCACGATGTCGGGATCGGACTCCAGGATGGTGCGCAGCCCGTGACGGACCAGCGCCTCGTCGTCCACGAGCAGCAAGCGGATCATGACGGAGTCCTCCTGTACGGAAAGGTCGCCTCGATGCCGAGACCGCGGTCAGGCCGCCGGACGGTCCGGAAGGTGCCGCCGACGAGAGACACCCGTTCGGCGAGTGCGGCCAGCCAGGCCCCGTCCCGCCGGGGCCGTGGCCGGGGATTGGTGTGGACGACCGCGACGACGAGGTGGTCCGGCTCGTAGGAGAGGACGACCTCGACGTGGGTGTGAGGCTGATGGATCAGGATGTTCGAGCACCCCTCCGCGACGACGCGGTAGGCGGCGCGCTCGACCATGGGCGGCACCGTCCGCGCCTCGCCGGCCGTGCGGAGGCCGACGCTCAGCCCTGACCCGCGCAGCCGCTCCACCGTCGCCTCGATGTCACCGATGCCCAGCTGGGGTGAGAGCGGCGCGGGTCCCGTGCCGAGCGTGCCCGCGAACTGACGCAGCTCCGTCAGCGCGTCCTGGCCGGTGTGCCTGATCCGGCCGGCCATCTGGGTGACCCACCCGGTGCCCCTGGCGGCCGACACCTCGAGCGCTCCGGCGTCCACGACCATGAGGCTCACCTTGTGGGCGACCACGTCGCGCACCTCCTCGGCCATGCGCTCGCGCTCCTCTCCTCTGGCGAGGGCGACCATGCGTTCCCGCTCGGCCCGCAGCGCCTCCTCCCGCTCGTGGGTGGCGGCCACGTACCGCCAGGAGACGATCCCCCCGGCCGCGGCGGCCACCACGAAGGTGACCGTGTACAGCAGTTCCGCGGAGAGCGGCACGATCGACGGGTAGGTGCTCCACACCGCCAGGTCGAGGACGATCGCGAACGCCGCGATCGCCGACACCCTGGACACGGAGCCGGTGTAGCGCCCGGCGGAGAACAGGCCGAGGATGAGGATCGGGGGTCCGTAGGCGACCGCGTAGACGGCGCTGGAGATCACGGCGACGGTGAGCGGCCAGCGCCGCCGGAAGAGCAGCACCACGGCCGCCGCCGAGACGAGGACAAGGCCCCAGCCGCCGCCGACGAGAGCGTCAGCGCTCGGATTGAGGGTCTCGACCAGGCTGAACATGACGCATCCGGCAGACAGCAGCACATCGAGCGGCCGTGGCAACCACCGTATCCGCGTCGCCATAGTGATCATTTTTCCAGCGGGATCCGACTTTAGTCGTAGCAGTAAGTAGATATTCGGATGACTGGAATTGGCTTCTCGCTCGGGCATCCTGCGGCTGTGAAACGAAGTATCAGAGCTCAGGCGGCCGTCCTGGCGGCGGCGGTCATGGCCGTCGCCTGCCTGGTCCTGTGCGCGGTCTTCGTCCAGGGCGCGCGTCACGAGATGGTGGCCGAGGCCGTACGTGACGGCGTGCGCGCCTCGACGTCCGTGCTCGAGAGGATCAGCCACGGACGCACGCTCGACCTGCGGCTGCGCGCCTACCGGTCGTTCGCCCAGATCGTCGACGACTCGGGGAAGGTGCTCGCCGCCAGTCCCGAACTGCGCGGCAAGGCCGCCTTCTCGGGTGTTCCCGGCCGCGGCCGGCGGCCCACGGCCGACACCCGTACCTTCGAGCTGGCTCCCTCGGCGTTCTATCCCGCCTCTGCCCTGGAGGTCGACGCGCAGCGGATCCCGTTCGCGGGGAGGACGGTGAGCCTCTACACCTTCTCGCCCGTGCCTCCGCCGTACATCAGCGGCGCGCTCGTCGCGGCGCTGGCCCTCTGGACGGCCCTGGTCGCCGCGATCAGCGGCTCGACCGTCTGGTGGTGGCTGGGACGGCGGCTGCGCGGGGTCGAGGCGATCCGCCGCGACCTGGCCGAGATCACCGTGACCGATCTGTCCCGCCGGGTGCCCGAGGCGGGCCGCGACGAGGTCGGGCGGCTGGCCACGACGGTCAACGCGACCCTCGACCGGCTGGAGGAGGCGGTCGAGCGGCAACGCCGGTTCACCGCCGACGTCTCCCACGACCTGCGCGCCCCGATCGCCGCCATGCAACTCGAACTCGAGGACGCCCTGGACCATCCGGAGGACGTCGACTGGGTGACCTCGGGCGAGGCCATGCGGGCCGGACTCACGCGCCTGCACGCGATCGTCGCCGACCTGCTGCACCTGGCCAGGCTCGAGGCGGAGGACGGCGGAGCCCGCGAACCCGTCGAGCTGTCATCCCTGGTCCGGCGAGAGCTGGCGGCCAGGACGCGGCGCGTGGAGGTGCGCCGCGCCTTGGCCGAGGTGACGGTCGACGGGGACGAGGTGCATCTGGCCCGGCTGCTGAGCAACCTCCTCGACAACGCCGAGCGCCACGCCCGGAGCGTGATCACCGTCAGGGCGGGGCGGGAGCAGGGCCAGGCCGTCCTGTCCGTCTCCGACGACGGCGCCGGGATCGCGCCCGAGGACCGGGAGCGGATCTTCCAGCGTTTCGTCAGGCTGGCGGCCTCCCGCGGCCGCGACAGGAACGGCACCGGACTCGGCCTGCCGATCGCCCGCCGCATCGCCCACGCTCACGGCGGCACCCTGGAGGTCGCGGAGCAAGGGCCGGGAGCCTGCTTCGTGCTGCGGCTCCCGGCCTGGCCCGAGTGATCAGACGTCCACCGGAAGCAGCTTCCCGGTGCGCACGTCGTAGATCGCGCCGCCGACCGGCATGTCCTTCGGCAGGAAGGGGCTGGTGCGGATGCGGGTGAGGTCGTGCAGGAGGGCGGCGTGCTGGTCGGGCACGGTGTGGAACTCCAGGCTCCGCGTGTCGACCCCATGGCTCTGGGTCAGCTCGTACACGTCGGAGTCGGAGACCTTGGCCATGCCGCAGTCGGTGTGCGGCATCACCAGCACCCGCTCGACGCCGAGCAGGTAGACGGCCAGGACGAGCGTACGCAGCACGTCGTCGGTGACCCTGGCGCCGGCGTTGCGCAGGATCTTGGCGTCGCCGGGCTTGAGCCCGAGGAGGCCGAGCGGGTCGATGCGGGAGTCCATGCAGGTGACCACGGCCAGGCCCCGTGCGGCCTTCCCAGGAAGGCCCGAGTCGAGGAAGTCGCGCGCGTAGTCCGCGTTGGCGGCCAGCAGGTCGTCGAAAGCGGTCATGGCTAAATCATCCATCACGCCGGTTTCCTGCTGGTTTCCGGGTTCCATCTTTTCCATCCAGCCGCCATCGCACGTCACTTTGCGTGAAGATATGTTGCCGTGAGTATCAGTAGGACCCAACTGCTGGCCGACTACCTGCGCGGACAGGCACGGCGCAGCCTCGACCGGGTCGAGCCGAACGACGAGGGCCGCAACGCGCGCCGCGCGCTGGCCCTGCTGGACGCGGCCTGCTACGCCGAGAGGCTGCCCGAGGACGACCCGCTCGTCCAGCAGCTGGAGGACGCCGGCAGGTTCGGGCCGCTGGGCCGCGATCCCTTCGAACCGGACGAGCGGGGCAGACGGCTGGTCGCCGAATGGCAGGGCGCCGAGCCTTCGGAGCTGGTCCTGGCGTTGTCAGGCGGGCTCGTTGCCCGGCTTCCACTTGATGCCGCAACCGAGTGACGGGTTCTGCGGCCCCCCGACCGGACGGCCCTCCAGCAGCGCGTCGATCGCCGCGCGCAGGGACGCTCCGGTCACCGGCACGTCGTTGGACGGCCGCGCGTCGTCGAACTCGCCGCGATAGGCGAGCCTGAGGTCGGCGTCGTAGAGGAAGAAGTCGGGCGTGCACGCCGCCCGGTAGGCCTTGGCCACCTCCTGGGTGTCGTCCAGGAGGTACGGGAAGCCGAATCCGGCACGCCTGGCCTGCTCCGCCAGGTGTGTGGCGTCGTCGTCCGGGTAGCGGACGTGGTCGTTGCTGCAGATGGCGACCACCGAGACACGCGAGCCGTAGTCGGCCGCCAGCTGTCCCAGGCCGTTCTCGATGCGCTTGACGTAGGGGCAGTGGTTCGACAGGAAGATGATCAAAGTGGCCGGTGAGCCCTTGAGATCGGACAGGCTCACGCTGCCGCCGTCGATCGCCGTCAGATGGAAGTCGGGGGCGGGCGTGCCGAGGGGGACCATGAAGGAATTGACAGCCATGAGAGGAGTCAATCATGCCGGGAATCGTACGTTTCCGTAGCACGGTGCTCGACTGCCCGGACACCCTCGCCCTGGGGCGGTTCTACGCCGATCTGCTCGGCTGGAAGCTCACGGGCGACGCCGAGTGGGCCGTGGTGTCCGACGGCTCCATGCGCCTGGCCTTCCAGCAGGTGCTTGGACACCGGCCGCCGGACTGGCCGGACGACGAGCGGCCGCAGCAGTTCCACCTCGACCTCGCGGTGGATGACATGGAGGAGGCTGAGAAGCGGGCGCTGGAGCTTGGGGCGCGCAAGCACGAGGTCCAGCCGAGCGAGGATGACGAGTGGCGCGTCTTCGTCGACCCGGCGGGGCACCCGTTCTGCCTGTGCCGTTAGCCGTTAGCCGTTAGCCGTTAGCCGTTAGCCGTTAGCCGTTAGCCGTTAGCCGTTAGCCGTACGGCCGGCGGGCGCGTGGGCCGTCGCGCTCGTCCTGTCGGGTATCGCGCTCGCCCTCTTGGCCGTCGTGCTCGTCCTGTCGGTTACCGCGCCCGCCCTCTTGGTCGTCGCGTCGGCCGGCCTGCTCGATTCGCCAACCCGGCGACCGCCGGCCGTCCCTGCCCGCCCTCGGCCTGTGAGCCGGAATTGTCGGTGCCACCAGGCATGATGGCCTTATGACGGACGCGCCTCCCAGCACTGTGATCGCCGACGAGACCGCCTACGCCGAGGCGGTTCAGCTCGCCCTCGACTCCGCGGCGGCCTACTACGCCGACGGCACCTCGACGCTCGACGACGACGCCTACGACCGCCTCGTGCGCGGCATCGAGGCCTACGAGGGCGAGCATCCCGACCAGGTCCTGCCGCAGTCGCCGACCGGCAAGGTCGCGGGCGGCGCGGTGGTCGGCGACGTGCCCCACACCGTGCCGATGCTCAGCCTCGACAACGTGTTCGGCGCCGACCAGCTGGCCGACTGGGCGGCCTCGCTGGAGCGGCGCATCGGCCGTCCGGTCACCGCGTGGAGTGTGGAGCCCAAGCTCGACGGCCTGGCCATCTCGGCCCGCTACCGCCGCGGGCGGCTGGTCCAGCTTGTCACCCGCGGCGACGGCGTCGCGGGCGAAGACGTCAGCCACGCGATGGGCACCATCGTCGGCCTGCCCGACCGGCTGGCCGACACGGTCACGGTCGAGCTGCGGGGCGAGGTCATGATGACCGCCGCCCAGTTCGACGAGGCGTGCGCCAAGCGCCAGGCCCACGACGGCACCACCTTCGCCAACCCGCGCAGCGCCGCCGCGGGCACGCTGCGCACCCGCGAGCGGCCCTACGTCTGCGAGCTGACCTTCTTCGGGTACGGCGCGCTGCCCGCGCCCGACGACTCCTCCGAGCTGGCGACGCGGTTGCGTGAGCTGCCGCACAGCGAGGTCATGGGCTGGGTGTCCGGCCAGGGTGTGCAGACCACCGACGCGACGCCGGTCGCGGGCATCGTCGCCGAGACCCTGGAGCAGGTCCAGAAGCGCGTCGACGAGATCGCCGCGGCCCGGCCCGAGTTGGAGTTCGGCATCGACGGCATCGTCGTCAAGTGCGACCTCGCGGCCGACCAGGCCGTGGCCGGCTTCAGCTCGCGCGCCCCGCGCTGGGCGGTCGCCTACAAGCTGCCCGCCACCGAGAAGATCACCAAGCTGGTCGGTGTCGAGTGGAACACCGGCCGCACCGGCATCATCGCCCCGCGCGCCGTACTGGAGCCGGTCGAGCTCGACGGCAGCGTCGTCACCTACGCCACCCTCCACAACGTCGCCGACATCACCCGGCGCGGCCTGATGCTCGGCGACTCCGTCACCGTCTACAAGGCGGGCGACGTGATCCCGCGCGTCGAGGCGCCGGTGGTGCACCTGCGCACCGGCGACGAGCAGCCGATCCCGATCCCTTCCGTCTGTCCCTCCTGCGGCGACGCCATCGACATGTCGCAGGAGCGCTGGCGCTGCGTGCGCGGGCGCGCCTGCCGCGCCATCGCCTCCATCAGCTACGCCGCCGGCCGCGACCAGCTCGACATCGAGGGCCTGGCCGACAACCGCATCAAGCAACTCCTCGACGCCGAGATGATCGCCGACTTCGCCGACCTGTTCTACCTCACCCGGGACCAGCTGCTCAGCCTGGAACGCATGGGCGCGGTCAGCACCGACAACCTGCTGGCCGCCTTCGAGCGGGCCAAGGCCCAGCCGCTCAGCCGCGTCTTCTGCGCGCTGGGCGTACGCGGCACCGGCCGGTCCATGAGCCGCCGCATCGCCCGCCACTTCGGCACGATGGAGGCCATCCGCGCCGCCGACGCCCTGGCCATCCAGCAGGTCGAGGGCATCGGCCCCGAGAAGGCGCCGGTCGTCGTCGCCGAACTCGCCGAGCTGGCGCCGCTCATCGACAAGCTGGTCGCCGCCGGGGTCACCATGACCGAGCCCGGCGTCGACCCGTCGGGATCCGCGACGTCGGCTCCGGAGCTGCCGCTGTCGGGCATGTCCGTCGTGGTCACCGGCGCGATGTCGGGGCCGCTGGAGGAGCTGTCGCGCAACCAGGTCAACGAGCTGATCGAGCGGGCGGGCGGCAAGGCCTCCTCCAGCGTCTCGGCCAAGACCTCACTGCTGGTCGCGGGGGAGAAGGCGGGGTCCAAGCGCGCCAAGGCCGAGCAGCTCCAGGTGCGGGTCGTGAGCCCGGAGGAGTTCGCCGAGCTGGTGAGCGAGTTCTTGCCGTAGCTCCGGTCCGGCGGTGTGCGGCCGGGGGTGGGGGGTTATGGGTGGCATCGCAGGGCGAGGCCACTCTCAGCCGCCGCGATGGCTAGTTGTTCGTAGGAGCTCGATGAGCGACTCCTCCTGCCGGGGGCGTCAACCTGCGCGTGATCGACGCATTGAGGTGCGCACGTTCTCGCCCGCTGCGCCCACCGCGCCCACCTCGCTCGCCGCGCCTACCGCGCCCATCGCGCCTACCGCGCCCATCGCGCCTACCGCGCCCATCGCGCCTACCGCGCCCACCTCGCCCACCTCACCCATCTAGGGCATCGCCGCCGAGAGCGTGCAGCGGCAGCCCTCAGCGGGCGTTTCGTACAAGACCCCCTGCCCGGTGGCCGGTCAGGCTGCGGGCATGACATCCTTCACGCCCGCCGCCGGCCGCGCCTCTCTCACCCGCTTCTACGACCCCCTCATCGCCCTGACCCGCGAACGCGTATGGCGCGGGCTGACCGCGAAGCACGTCGCGCCGCAGCCGGACGACGTCATCGTCGACGTGGGGTGCGGCACCGGCTCGCTGGCCGTACTGCTGAGCCGGACCGAGCCTCGGGCACGCATCATCGGCATCGACCCCGACCCGGCCGTCCTCGCGATCGCCAGACGGAAGGCGCTGTCGGCAGGGGTGAGGCCCGACTGGCGAGTCGGAATGGGGGACGAGCTGGAGGGGATCGTCGATGGGGAACGGGTCGACACGGTGGTGTCGAGCTTGGTGCTGCACCAGTGCCCGATGGCAGTGAAGCGGGCAGTGCTGGCCTCCATGCACGCCGTGCTGCGGCCCGGCGGGAAGGTCGTGATCGCCGACTTCGGAGAGCAGAGGACGGCGTTGATGCGGCTGGCGTTTCGCGTGGTGCAGTGGGCGGACGGTAAGGCGGACACCCAGCCCAATGCGGAAGGGGTTGTGCCGGAGCTGATGAGGGAAGCGGGGTTCGTTGGCGTGCGGGAGACGGATGTGGTGGCGACGGTCAACGGATCGATCTCGCTGTACGTGGCCCGGCGCGGCGCCTGAGGACAGGCCGATAGCGGGGACTCTGGGCCTGACGTTTCGACGGCTATGGGCGTACGGCACGAGCCACGGCTGCCGGCGTCAGCCCGATCATCTCGCGCATCCGCCGGTGAAAGTGGGCCTGGTCGGCAAACCCTGCCACGGCCGCCGCGTCGGCGGGTGTGCGGCCCTCACGCAGCGCCTCGGCGGCACGGCTGAGACGCTGCCAGATCCGCCACCTCGCGAGCGGCATGCCGAGCTGCTCGCGAGCAAGGGCCCTGAGCCGCTGCGGCGATAGGCCGACTTGCGCGGCGATCTCGGACATCGTGACGTTCTCGGACATCGCGACGCTCTCGCGAGCAAGCCCTGGCAGGGCGCCGTCGTTGGACACGAGCCTACGTGCCGCGCGGTATCCCGACGTCAGGCCGGATCCTGCCCTACTTCCCGACATCAGGTCGGGTGCCGCATCCCTCCCCAACATAAGCCCGGTTCTCACGCCACTTCCCGACGCCAGACCGGGCGTCGCGCTGTTCCCCGACCCCCGGCTGAGTGTCGCACCGGTCCCCGACGCCAGGCCGGGCGTCGCACCGTTCCCCGACACGAGGCCGGGTGTCGCACCGCTCCCCGAGACCACGTTGGATGAGGTGCGATTCATGGACGCCGGGCCAGCCGTCGCGTGGTTCTCCGTCGCCAGAAGCCTCATCGCCTCGACCAGGCGCGCATCAAGCTCCCCCGAAACGCCCCACCGCACATCCTCCACCTGCAGGTCGCGCAGCTCACCCACCACGCTGATGCCCTCCCCGCCCAACCCCCTCAACCGGTCGGCGAACACCGAGTGCGGCTCCACGAAGAACACGCGCAGCTCACCCCCGGCCAGCAGCCGATGCCGCACCATCGGCGGCACCACCAGCGCCGGCCCCCGATGCTCGGCACCCACCTCGTCCACCATGCCCACGTCGCCGTCCACACCCACCGCGATCTGGAAGGCGGCATGCCGATGCGCCGTGCTGTCCATCGACGGCCCGTGATACCACGCATAACCGTCACCGAACGCGAAACGCTCTCCCACGCCTGCCAGGCTAGGCCCACCCACCCTCGGCCGCTGCGGTGCGTCGGGTGGGGTGCGCGTGGAGTCTCAAGCGGGCGTTCGTGGTGGCCGCACCCGACGTCTAGCGCTGTGACGGCTCGGCTTGTACGGCCCTATCGCCGCGGGGGCCACGACACCCGCCCCGCAAGCCGCCACCGTCCCGCAGGCCGACCCCGGTTAGGCACCGATACCCGTCTCACCCACGGCAACGACCGGGGGTCCGGGGGCCGGAAGGCCCCCGGCAGGGGGTCTTGGGGGGCTGGGCCCCCCAATGAGGGGAGCCCGAGCCCGCCCCGCGCCGAAGGCGCTCGACCCGCGAGGCCCATGCCGTCGGGGCGCGGCTGGTGAGGCTCATGCCGGAGCGGGACGGCAGGTGAGGCTGCCGGAGAGGGGCGACAGATGAGGGCCGGGCTGGAGGGAATGACTGGATAGGCACCCTCAGAAGAGCGGAGGCTCCTCCCCACCCCCAGAAGCCGCCGGCGTGTCGGACCCGCCGGCCCCCAATGACCCGCCCACGGCCCCGATGGTGTGGGTGAGCCGCAGCCCCGACCCGTCTCGCCTGCTGATCTCCTCGGGCAGGGGGATGGGCTTGCCGGTGCTCGACACCGCCTTGGCCGGGGCGGGCCCGGCCCAGGCGAGGAGCAGCACGTCCTCGCCCTTGAGGAACCGCTGGGCTCGCACGCCGCCCGTGGCGCGTCCCTTGGGCGGGAACTCGGCGTAGTCGGAGACCTTGCCGCCGCCGACCTGGGTGCCGGGCAGGGCGGTGGAGGAGCCTGCGACGGTGACGACCTGGGCGGGCCTGGTGGGGTCGACGATGCCGAAGAAGACGACGCTGGTGGCGCCGTCGAGGCGGATGCCGGCCATGCCGCCGGCGGGGCGGCCCTGGGGGCGGACGGAGGAGGCGGGGTAGCGCAGCAGTTGGGCGTCGGAGGTGATGAAGACCAGGTCGTGCTCTTCGGACTCGAGTTCGACGGCGCCGACGACGCTGTCGCCGTCCTTCAGGGTGATGACCTCGAAGTCGTCGCGGTTGACCGGGTAGTCGGGCACGACGCGTTTGACGACGCCTGATGAGGTGCCGAGGGCGAGGCCGAGGCCGGCCGGGTCGAGGGAGCCGAGGCCGACGACTTTCTCGTCGGGCTGGAGTGTGACGTATTCGGAGACGGGATGGCCGCCTGACAGCGAGGGCGGGTTGGCGGAGGGCGGCAGGATGGGCAGGTCGAGCACGGAGACCCGGATGGCGCGGCCGTGTGAGGTGACGACGCCGACCTCGGCGCGCGCGGTGGTGCGCACGACGGAGACGAGCACGTCGTGGGCGTTGCGATCGCCGTCTCCTGCCAGGGGCGAGGCGTCGGAGGTGCGCGCCAGCAGCCCGGTCGACGACATGAGGACCAGGCACGGGTCGTCGGCGACCTCGAGGGTGACGGTGGCGGAGCGGGTGACGCCGGAGGCTTCGAGCAGGATGGTGCGGCGTGGTGTGGCGTACTTCTTGGCCACTTCGGCCAGTTCGCCCGAGACGACCTGGCGCAGCCGTACGTCGGAGGAGAGGATCTCGGTGAGCTCGGCGATCTCGTCGGTGAGCTGCTGCTTCTCGCGGTCGAGTTCGAGCTTGTCGAAGCGGGTGAGGCGGCGCAGCGGCGTGTCGAGGATGTAGGTGGCCTGGACCTCGGACAGGTCGAAGATGTCCATGAGCCTGGCGCGCGCGGCGGCGGAGTCGTCGCTGGTCCTGATGACCTGGATGACCTCGTCGATGTTGAGCAGGGCGATGATGAGGCCGTCGACGAGGTGCAGGCGTTCCTCGCGCTTGCGGCGGCGGAACTCGGAGCGGCGTCTGACGACTTCGAGGCGGTGGTCGACGTAGACGTGGAGGAGCTCGCGCAGCCCGAGGGTGCGGGGTTCGCCGTCGACGAGGGCGACGTTGTTGATGCCGAAGGTCTCCTCCATCGGCGTGAGCCGGTAGAGCTCCTCCAGCACGGCCTCGGGCACGAAGCCGTTCTTGATCTCGATGACCAGGCGCAGGCCCTTGTGCCGGTCGGTGAGGTCCTTGAGGTCGGCGATGCCCTGGAGCTTCTTGGAGGTCACCAGCTCCTTGATCTTGGTGACGACGCGCTCGGGGCCGACGTTGTAGGGCAGTTCGGTGACGACGATGCCGCGCCGGCGGGGGGTGATCTGCTCGATGGAGCACCTGGCCCGCATGCGGAAGGTGCCGCGTCCGCTCTCGTAGGCGTCGCGGATGCCGTCGAGGCCGCTGATCGAGCCGCCGGTGGGCAGGTCGGGGCCGGGGATGTAACGCATCAGCTCGTCGAGCGTGGCGTCGGGCTTCTTGATCAGGTGGCGCGCGGCGGCGATGACCTCGCCGAGGTTGTGCGGCGCCATGTTGGTGGCCATGCCGACCGCGATGCCGGTGGTGCCGTTGACGAGCAGGTTGGGGAACGCGGACGGCAGGACCGTGGGTTCGGTCTCCTGGCCGTCGTAGTTGGGCTTGAAGTCGACCGTGTCTTCATGGATCGACTCGGTCATCAGCATGGCCGCCTGGGCCAGCCGCGCCTCGGTGTAGCGCATGGCGGCGGGCATGTCGTCGAGCGAGCCGAAGTTGCCGTGCCCGTCGATCAGCGGCAGCCGCATGGAGAACGGCTGCGACAGCCGTACGAGGGCGTCGTAGATCGCGGTGTCGCCGTGGGGGTGCAGCTTGCCCATGACGTCGCCGACCACGCGGCTCGACTTGACGTGCCCGCGGTCCGGCCGCAGGCCCATCTCGTTCATCGAGTAGAGGATCCGGCGTTGCACGGGCTTCAGACCGTCGCGCGCGTCGGGCAGCGCGCGCTGGTAGATCACCGAGTAGGCGTACTCGAGGAAGCTGGTGCGCATCTCGGAGGAGACGTCGATGTCGACGATCCGCTCCTCGAAGTCCTCAGGCGGGGGCGTGGTGGTGCGTCGGGCCATGTCGAACATTCTGCCGAACATCACCGACTGTCCGCGACTCCACGGGCTTTTGTACGGCTTGCGACGCGATTCCGTGCCGGAGGCGCCACCGCCCCGGTCATGGTCTGGCGCCTGGCCAGGGGCCTGGTGTCGAGCCCGTGTCCTCGTCGCCGGGTTCGTTGAGCCGTTCGTCGAACACCCTGTATCCCCGCGCGAGATAGTTTCTCAGCGCCACCGGCCCGTCGAGTGTGCACGTGTGCAACCACACCCTCCGGGTGGGTTCGCGGCCTTCCATGCGGGTGTGCAGGTCCCAGGCGCGTGCCGTACCGGCGGCGAGCAGGTGTCCGCCCGCGCCTCCTCCCATGGCGTACGGCAGCAGCCCGAACGAGGTGATCTCCACCTCCCCGCCCTGGTGGGCCTGCAGTTCCACGTATCCGGCGGGCGTGCCGCGGTGCCAGGCCACCCAGGTCTCGACCCCGCCGGCCAGGAACGTCTCCCACTGGGCGTAGGTCCAGGGCAGCCGCTCGGTCCACTGCCAGTCGCCGCCGACCGCCGTGTAGAGGAACCGGCTGAACTCGGGCGAGGCCACCTCGGCGCGTACGACGTCGACGGTCAGGCGAGGGAGACGCGCGGGGACCAGATCGGCAGATGACGTCATTTCCAGATATGTGGTGGTCACATCCATGTAGTCCAGTCTCCTCTTGACCAAGCAATTGCTTGGTATTAGGGTCCCCTTATGATCGAGTTTCACCCCGTGACCAGGCACATCGGCGCCGAGGTGACCGGTGTAGACCTGCGCAAACCCCTGTCCCAGGAGCAAGTGGCGACCCTGCGCGCGGGGTGGCTCAAGCACCTGGTGCTGTTCTTCCGCGACCAGCACATCGACGACGAGCAGCACCTGCAGTTCGCCCTGAACTTCGGCACGCTCAACCATCCGGCGTTCAAGAAGGACAGCGGCAGCCCCATCCACGTCCTCGACCAGACCGACCCCAAGGGGGAGGGCGGCGACGAGTGGCACAGCGACAACACCTTCGAGCCGACCCCGCCGATGGGGTCGCTGCTGCGGTGCGTGCAACTGCCGAGCATCGGCGGTGACACCTGCTGGGCCAACACCTACCTGGCCTACGAGTCGTTGTCGAAGCCGATGCAGCGATTGTGCGACGAACTGACCGCCGTTCATGACATCACCATGTCGATGACGAAGGCGATCTCGAAGGGTCACCCGTTCGTCCTGGAGGAGATCCAGGCCAAGTGGCCGCCGATCGAGCGCCCCGTCGTGCGCGTGCACGCCGAGACGGGACGCAAGGCGCTGTTCGTCAACCGCGCCTCGACGACGGGCTTCGTCGGGCTGAGCCCTCGCGAGAACGAGGCGCTGCTGCCGCTGCTGATCGACCACATCCGCTCGCCCGAATACCAGGTACGGCTGCGCTGGCGGCCGGGCACGATGGCGTTCTGGGACAACCGGCCCACCCAGCACTACGCGGTGGCCGACTACACCGAGCGGCGGCGTATGCACCGCGTGACCGTCAACGCCTTCCCGGAGCACCAGGACAAGTAGGACGCCTGGTAGATTTCTTGATTAGGAAAGTTTACTAATCAAGGAGTCCAGCGTGAAACTCGCTGTCATCGGGGGCGGTTCGACCTACACCCCCGAGCTCATCGACGGTTTCGCCCGCCTGCGTGACGACCTGCCGCTCACCGAGATCGCGCTCGTCGACCCCGACGCCACCCGCCTGGAGCTGGTCGCCGGGGTCTCGCGCCGCATGCTCGCCAAGGCAGGTCATCCCGCGCGCGTGGTGGCCACGGCCGACCTGGCCGAGGGCGTGCGCGGCGCGCAGGCCGTCCTGTTCCAGCTGCGGGTGGGCGGCCAGGCCGCGCGCAACGTGGACGAGACCTTCCCTCTGCAGTGCGGTTGCGTCGGCCAGGAGACGACGGGCGCGGGCGGCCTGGCCAAGGCCCTGCGCACGGTGCCGCTGGTGCTGGAGCTCGCCGCCCAGGTCAAGGAGCACGCTCCCGGCGCCTGGATCGTCGACTTCACCAACCCGGTCGGCATCGTCACCCGCGCGCTCCTCGACGCGGGTCACCGCGCGATCGGCCTGTGCAACGTCGCCATCGGCTTCCAGCGCCGCTTCGCCAAGCACCTGGGCGTCGAGCCCTCGCGCGTCGAGCTCGGCCACGTGGGGCTCAACCACCTCACCTGGGAGCGCTCCGTCCACGTCGACGGCGAGGACGTGCTGCCCGACCTGCTCGCCCAGCACGGCCAGGCCATCGCCGACGACCTCCACCTGCCGCTGGAGCTGATCCAGCGCCTGAAGGTCGTGCCCTCGTACTACCTGCGTTACTTCTACCAGCACGACATCGTGGTCGAGGAGCAGAGGTCCGCCCCCTCGCGCGCCTCCGAGGTCGCCGCGATGGAGGAGCAGCTGCTGAAGATGTACGCCGACCCGGCCGTGGACACCAAGCCCGAGCTGCTGTCCAAGCGCGGTGGAGCGTTCTACTCCGAGGCCGCCGTGGCGCTCATCTCCTCGCTGCTCGGCGACCGCGGCGACGTCCAGGTGGTCAACACCCGCAACAACGGCACCCTGCCGTTCCTGGGCGACGAGGCCGTCATCGAGGTGCCCGCGAAGATCACCGCCGCCGGCGCCGTACCGCTGCCGGTGGAGCCCGTCGAGCCGCTCTACCGCGGCCTGATCGCGGGCGTGTCGGCCTACGAGGAGCTGGCCCTCCAGGCGGCCCTGCACGGCGGCGAGGGGCGGGTGCGCGACGCGCTCCTGGCCCACCCGCTGGTCGGCCAGGAGGCGATCGCGGCGGAGCTCACCAGGCTGATGCTGGAGCGTCAGTCATGACGACGCTGATCGCGGTCGACGGAGGCAACAGCAAGACCGACGTCGTCCTGCTGAACTCGGAGGGCGAGATCCTCGCCCGCGGGCGCGGCGGCGCCTTCCTGCCGCAGAGCGAGGGCGTCGCCCCCGCCACGGACGTCATCGAGGTCGTCGTACGGCAGGCGCTCGGCTTCGACGGCCGGGCCGACCACCTGGTGGCCTTTCTGGCCGGAGCCGACCTGCCCGAGGAGGAGGTGGCGCTGGAGCACGAGATCTCGGGGCGCGGCCTGGCCCGCCAGGTTTTGGTGCGCAACGACACCTTCGCCCTGCTCAGGTCGGGCGCCTCGGGCCCCTGGGGCGTGGCCGTGGTGTGCGGTGCGGGCATCAACGCGGTCGGCGTCGCGCCCGACGGCTCCGTCGCCCGTTTCCCTTCGCTGGGCCCGATCAGCGGCGACTGGGGCGGCGGGGGCGGGTTGTCGGCCGAGACGCTCTGGCACGCCGTGCGGGCCGAGGACGGCCGCGGCGCGCCGACGGAGCTGGCAGCCCTGGTCAAGAGCCACTTCGGTGCGGCCACGGTCGAGCAGGTCGCGCTGGACCTGCATTTCGGCCGTCTGGAGCGCGAGCGGCTGCTGGAGCTGACGCCGGGCCTGTTCAAGGTGGCCGCGGCGGGTGACGAGATCGCCGTGAGCCTGGTCACGCGGATGGCCGACGAGGTCATGGCCATGGCGGGGGTGTGCCTGAAGCGCCTCGACCTGCTCCGGACCCCCACCGAGGTGGTCCTGGGCGGGGGAGTACTGCGGGCACGCGACCCGCTGCTGACGGCGTTGCTGGACGAGCGGTTCGCCGAGAGGGCACCGCTGGCCACCCAGATCATCGCCGAGCTGCCGCCGATCGCCGGCGCCGCGCTGGCCGCGCTGGACCGCATCGGAGCGAGCGAGGAGGCCAAGGCCCGGCTGCGCGAGCAGTTCTGAGAGCACTTGCGTCACGGACCCGAGCCCTCTACAGTCAGCGGCTAACCGTCTGGAAGGTATCCAGACGGTTAGCCGTCCAGGAGGATCCATGTCCCCCAACCGCCGCGACGTCCTGCGCGGACTCGGCCTCGCCGCGCTGGCCACGCCGCTCGCCGCCTGCGCCACCACCGGCCGCAGCGCCGCACCCACCCCCACCGTCACCGCCGCCGCCACCTCCGCGGCCAACCCCCTCGGCGTGAACGCCGCCAGCCCGCTCGAAGTGGTCATCTTCAGCGGCGGCAACGGCGACAAGTACGCCGTCGACCTGCACGAGGCCGCCTACAGCAAGACCTATCCGCAGTCGAAGCTCAAGCACGTCGGCACCCAGAAGGTCGGCACCCAGCTGCGCCCCCGCTTCATCTCCGGAGACGTCCCCGACGTCGTCAACAACTCCGGGCCCGAGGCACTCGACCTCCAGGCGCTGGTCCAGGAAGGCCAGCTCGCCGACCTCACCCCGCTCTTCGAGGCGCCCTCGCTCGCCTTCCCCGACAAGAAGGTCATCGACACCCTCGTCGGCGGCGTCTACGAGAACTCCCTGATCGACGGCGTCCCCCGGGTGCTGCAGTACACCGTCGGCCACCGCGCCCTGTGGCACAACGCCAAGCTCTTCGAGTCGAAGGGCTGGCAGCTGCCCAGGACCTGGGACGAGTTCAACGCCCTGGGCGAGGAGGCCAAGAAGGCCGGCATCGCCCTGTTCGCCTACCCCGGCCAGGTCGGCCCGTTCTACCAGGTCTGGAACCTCGTCTACACCGCCGCCAAGATCGGCGGCAACAAGGTGATCATCGACATCGACAACCTCGCCGACGGCGCCTGGACCGCCGAGCCCGTACGGCAGGCGGTCGCCGCCTGGGCGCAGATCCAGAAGGACTTCGGCGACAAGGCCTACTTCGGCCTCGACCACACCCAGACCCAGGTCAAGCACCTGCAGGACAAGGTCCTGTTCTACCCGTGCGGCTCCTGGCTGGAGAACGAGATGGCCAAGGAGAAGCCCGACACCTTCGAGTACGCCATCGCGCCGGTGCCCTCCGTCACGGGCACCGACGCCATGCCGTACGAAGCGATCTTCGTGGGCGTCGCCGAGGCCTTCTTCGTCTCCGCCAAGGGCAAGAACCCGCAGGGCGGGCTGGAGTACCTGCGGATCATGCTCTCCAAGGAGGGCGCCCGCGGCTACACCGAGCAGACCAGGAACCTCACCGTCGTCAACGGCGTCGTGGACGGCCTGAACCTGACCTCCGCGGTCAACAGCGCCGCCAAGGCGCAGGAGGCGGCAGGCAAGAACATCATCACCGACGCCCGCTTCGAGACCTGGTACAAGGAGCTGTTCGACTACTCCCAGACCCAGACCAACTCGGTCATGGCCGGGCGCATCACCGCCGACCAGTTCTGCGAGAACATGCAGAAGAAGGCGGACGAGCTCAAGAACGACTCCTCCATCTCCAAGCAGACCCGGAGCGTCTGACGATGCGGCGGCACGGCTTCGTCGCGGGATTCCTGCTCCTGCCCGTCGCGGTCTACCTGGTCTTCGTGATCAGCCCCTACGTGCAGGCGTTCCAGATCGCGCTGACCGACTGGCGAGGGGTGTCGTCCGGGCTGAACTTCGTGGGCCTGGACAACTTCCGGCGGATGTTCGGCAACGACTCCTTCTGGCAGGCGATCCGCAACCACGCAGTCCTGCTCGTCGCCATGCCGCTGGCCACCATCGCGCTGGCTCTGGCCTTCGCCTACCTGCTCAACGCGCCGCAGGGCCGCCCGGTCCGCGGCGCGGGCTTCTACCGCGTGGTCTTCTTCCTGCCGCAGGTGCTCGCGGTCGCCGTGGTCGGCGTGCTGTTCAAGGCCGTCTACCGGCCCGACGCCAGCGGCGTGATCAACGGCGCGCTGATCCAGCTGGGCATCGAGCCCGTGGGCTGGCTGACCGACCAGACGCTCGCACTCTGGTCGATCATCGCCGTCATGGTCTGGCAGGGCGTCGGCTTCTACGTGGTGCTGTTCTCGGCGGGCATGGCCGCCATCCCCAAGGACGTCTACGAGGCGGCCGCCCTCGACGGCGCGGGACGGCTGACCACGTTCTTCCGGATCACGCTGCCGCTGCTGTGGGAGACCGTCCAGGTCGGCTGGATCTACCTGGGCATCGCGGCGTTCGACGGCTTCGCCCTGGTCAACGTGCTCTCGGTCGAGCAGGGCGGGCCCGACGGCGCCACCACGGTGCTGGCCACCGAGATCTACAAGAACGCCTTCGGCTACTCGCGCTTCGGCTACGCCTCGGCGCTGGGCGTGGCGCTGTTCTTCCTGACCCTCACCTTCGCCGCGGTGACGATGCGGGTCACCAGGCGAGAGAGGATCGTGTACTGATGGGCCGCAAGCTGGCTCAGGCGCTGCTCGCCATCTGGGTGCTGCTGATCATCGCGCCTCTGGTGTGGACTCTGCTGGCCTCCTTCAAGAGCAACGCCGAGATCTTCGGCGACGCCCTGCAACTGCCCGGCGAGCTGCGCTGGGACAACTGGGTGCGCGCCTGGGAGAAGGCCAGCGTCGGACGGTACCTGCTGAACACGGTGATCGTCGTGTTCTTCGGGGTCGCGGGCACCATGCTGCTCAGCTCCATGGCCGCCTACGTGCTGGCCCGCTACCGCTTCCCCGGCAACCGGCTGATCTACTTCCTGTTCGTCTCCGGCATGGCCTTCCCCGTGTTCCTGGCGCTGGTGCCGCTGTTCTTCGTGGTCGACGGCCTCGGGCTGCTCGACTCGCACGTCGGCCTCGTCCTGGTCTACATCGCCTACTCGCTGCCGTTCACCGTGTTCTTCCTGACCTCCTTCTTCAGGGGGCTGCCCGACGCGGTGGCCGAGGCGGCGATGATCGACGGCGCCTCGCACACCAGGACCTTCTTCCAGGTCATGCTCCCCATGGCCAAGCCCGGCCTGGTCAGCCTGACCATCTTCAACGTGCTCGGCCAGTGGAACCAGTACCTGCTGCCGCTCGTGCTGCTGCCGGGCGACAAGAGCACATGGGTCATCACCCAGGGCATCGCGGACATCTCCACCATCGCCGGCTACGAGGCGGACTGGCCGGCGTTGTTCGCGGCGCTCAGCATGACGGTCCTGCCGGTCGTGGTCGCCTATATCGTCTTCCAGCGACATATCCAGTCCGGGTTGACGTCAGGAGCCGTGAAGTAGTGTCCACCGGGAACCCAACCGTCTTCCGCACCCTCAACGAGCGCGCCGCCCTGGAGCTGCTCCTGCGGCACGGCACCCTCACCAGGGCCGAGCTGGAGTTCCACACGGGCCTGTCCAAGGCCTCGGCCGCCGAGGTGCTGCGCCGTCTGGAGAACGGGCGGCTGGCGCGCAAGGCCGGCACCAAGCCGGGCAACGCCGGGCCCGCCGCCCAGCAGTGGGAGCTCGACGGCTCGGCCGCCTGGGTGGCCGGCGTCGACCTCACCGCGCGGGCGGTGGAGGTCACCGTGGCCGACCTGAGCGGCCGGGTGCGCGGCGACCACCGGGCCCAGGCGCCCGGCGAGGGCGCCGACGCGGTGGAGTTCCTCACCTCGGCCGTCGAGGCCGCCGCGAGCTCGGCGGGAATCGGGCTGGAGCAGCTCGACCAGATCGTGCTCGGCGTGCCCGGCATCGTCGACGCCGGGGGAGAGCGGCTGCGCCAGGCCGTGCAGCTGTCCGGCTGGTCGCACCTCGACGACCTCGGCGACCTGCGCGAGAGGCTCGGAGCCGAGCGTTTCCGGCTGGAGAACGACGTCAACCTCGTGGCCATCCGCGAGCTGGCCGAGCACGAGGGCAGCAGCTTCGTGCTCCTGTGGATCGGCAGCGGCGTCGGCGCGGGAGCCGTGCTCGACGGCTCCTTGTGGCGCGGCGTCACCGGGCGCGGCGGCGAGGTCGGATCGGTGATCGTGCCCGACCCCGTCAGCGTCGGCCGGGTGCACGGCCCCGACGGCGGCCCCGTCGGCGTGCTGCTCGGCGCGCAGCCGCTGGCCGAGCTGGCCCGCGCGCACGGCCTGGAGACCGGCTCCGGACTGGCCGAGGTCGTGGCGTTCCTGCGCTCGCGCAACCCCGACCGCCTGGAGGCCACGCACCGGCCCGACGGCCCCTTCGGCCGGTTCCTCGACGACTTCGCCCGGCGCGTCGCCATCGCCGTCACCGCCGCCGTCGGCGTGCTCGACCCCGGCCGTGTCGTGCTCGGCGGGCCCGTGTGCATCGCCGCGGGCGAGCCGCTGCGCGCCCGCGTCGCCGGTCTCCTGGCCCCCACCGGGCTGGCGCCGGTGGAGGTCTCGGTCAGCCGCGTCGACGGCAACGCCGTGCTCGACGGCGCCGTCCGCTACTCCCTTGAACTGGCCCGCGAGCGGGTCTTCCAGGCCGGTACGGCAGGCCGTACCGGTGATCACATCCCCTGACGAAAGTTGAGCCATGTTGCGCACCCTGGTGATCGCCGCCCATCCCGACGAACCCGAGATCTACGCGGGAGGCACCTCCGCCCTCCTGGCCCAGGCCGGTCACGCGGTGAAGTTCCTGACCCTCACCAACGGCGACGGCGGGCACCACCGGCTGGAGCGTGTCCCTCTTGCGCGGCGCCGTGCCGAGGAGGCCTGGCGGGCCGCCGACGCGCTCGGTGTGACCACCTACGAGATCTTCGACGACGTGCACGACGGTGAGCTCGAACCCACCGTCGAGCTGCGTCTGCGGGTCATGCGCGAGATCCGCGCCTGGCGTCCCGACCTGGTGATCGCCCTGCACGGCGACGGCGCGGGACACCCCGACAACCGGGCCGCGGGCAGGCTGGCCGAGCAGGCCGTGGAGCTGGTCACCGTGCGCAACCTGGAGTGCGGCATGCCCTCCCTGCCGCACCAGCCGGTGTGCCTGCTGATGACCGACTACGCCTCGCGTCCCGTCCACCGTGACGACGTCGTGGTCGACGTGGGCCCGGTACGGCAGGCCAAGCTCGACGCCTGCCTCGCGCACGCCTCGCAGTTCCTGGAGTACGCGCCCTACCAGCGGGGGCTGCTGGAGCACGTGCCCGACGCGGGTGACGTCGGGGCCTGCCGGACGTTCGTCGAGAAGTACTGGGCCGAGTTCCTCGGGCCGGAGACCTTCCAGCTCGCGCCGTACGGCAGGCGGGTCTCGGTGGAGGAGCTGCGGCCGCTGATGCCGTTCATCGCCTAGCCGTACGGCGGGCCAGGATCCTGACGGCGGCGCCCACGCCCAGCAGGAGCGCGGCCCCCGCGGCCAGCCAGGCCGTGGGCGCGCCGGTATAGGGCAGGCGCGGCCCGAGACCTGCGCCTCCATGGTCGGGAGCGGGTCCCGGGCCGGGGCCGCCGGTGTCGGTGGGGGCCGGAGTGCTCGTGGGCGTCCTCGTCGGCGTCGGGGATGGCGTGGGTGTCGGGGTGGGGGTGGGGGTGGTGACGATCGTCTCCACGCAGGAGCCGTTCTCCCGCGTGAGCGTGCGCCGGGACGTCGAGTAGATGACCGCGCAGTTGCCGACGGCGGTCCCCGACGGGACGTCGTCGTTCACCCTGACCGTGACGGTGAACGTGCGCTCCTCGCCCGGCCCCAGCTCGCCCACCCGGCAGGCCACCTGCGCGGCGGTGGCGACGCATCCCTGCGAGACCGACACCACCGTGAGGTTGGAATCGATCGGATCGTGCACCACCACGTTGTAGGCCGGGGCCGTACCGGTGTTGCGCACGACCAGCGTGTAGGTGAACGTGTCGCCCACCTCCGCCGTGGCGGGGCCGGACTTGGTGGCGCTGGTGATCGGCCGGCCGGTGGGGGTCGGTGTCGGCGTGGGCGTCGGCGTGGGGTGCACGACCGTGTCCGCGCACGAGTGGTTGTTGTCCCAGTCCGTGTCGCGGCTGCCGGTGTAGACGGTGGCGCAGTTGTCGATCTGGGTGCCGTCCGGCTGCGGTTCGACGACGCGCACCGTGAACACCAGCACGCGCGTCTCTCCCGGCCCCAGCGTGCCCAGCGGGCAGGTCACGGTCAGCCCGCTGGGCGGGCACTCGTCCGGCAGCTCCACGATCGTGACGAGGTTGCCGTCGGTGGGGTCCTGGACGGTGACGTCGACCGCGTCGGAGGGCCCGTGGTTGGTGACGGTCAGCGTGTAGGTGATGATGTCGCCCGGCGCGGCCGTGTCGGGCACGGCCGTCTTGGTGATCTCCACGTCCGTCTGGGTCTGGGTCTGGCTGATGAGCTGCGTGCTCTGGGACGGCACGCCCGGCGTCGTCGAGGTGACCCCGGCCTGGTTGACGATGTTGGTGCCGTCGGAGAGCGACGGGTCGACCGTCACCGGGATCTGCCAGGTCTGCTGCTCGCCGGGGCCGAGGGTCAGACCCGCGCCGCCGCAGGTGATGGTCTGCCCGGCGGCCGTGCAGCCGCTGGGCAGGGTCCCGGCGGTCAGGCTGGAGGGCAGCGTGTCGGTCATCGTGATCCCGGCCGCGGGCTGGTCGCCGGTGTTGCTCACGGTGATCGTGTAGACGGACTCCGCGCCGATGATCATCGGGTTGTTGTTCACCGTCTTGGTGATGCTGAGCTGCGCGGCGCGCGCCGAACCCGCGTCCGGCTGGACCAGACTCGCCAGGACCGACAGCACGATGCCTATCCACGTCGCACGCATCAAACCTCCCCAGAACCGCTCCGATCCTGCTGGAGGACGCGACCCGGGAGCCCTGCGACACCGGGCTCTTAACCATGGCCGGGCGAAAACGTCGGGGAAACCTGGTAACAAGGAGCACATGTTTGAAGCCCCCGACGAGACCATGTTGCGCGAGGAGGCCGAGGAGCGGCTGCGGGCGCTCGCCGGCGACCACGCCTCGCTGCGCGAAGACCAGTGGTCGGCCATCCGTGCGCTGGTCGTCGAGCGCAGCCGGGTCCTGGTCGTGCAACGCACCGGCTGGGGCAAGTCCGCCGTCTACTTCATCGCCACCGGGCTGCTGCGCGACCTGGGCGAGGGGCCGACGGTCATCGTTTCGCCGCTGTTGGCGCTCATGCGCAACCAGATCGCCGCCGCCGAGCGCGCCGGCATCCGCGCCGTCACCATCAACTCCGCCAATCCCGAGGAGTGGGGGCGCGTCTACGAGCAGGTCGCCGAGGGCCTCGTCGACGTCCTGCTGGTCAGCCCCGAGCGGCTCAACAACCCCGACTTCCGCGACAACGTCCTGCCCGAGCTGGCCGAGAGCGCCGGGCTGGTCGTGGTCGACGAGGCCCACTGCATCTCCGACTGGGGCCACGACTTCCGCCCCGACTACCGGCGCCTGGCCCAGCTGTTCGAGGAGCTGCCGCCCGGCATCCCGGTGCTGGCCACCACCGCCACCGCCAACGCCCGCGTCACCCGCGACGTGGCCGAGCAGATGGGTCCCGAGACCCTCGTGCTGCGCGGCCCCCTGGAGCGCGACAGCCTCCACCTGTCCGTCACCCGGCTCGCCGGCGCCGAACAACGCCTGGCCTGGCTCGCCCAGACGCTCAACGAGCTCGAAGGCTCCGGCATCGTCTACACCCTGACGGTCAGCGCCGCCCAGGAGATCGCCGCCTACCTGCGCGAACAGGGCCACGAGGTGCGCGCCTACTCCGGCCAGACCGAGCCGGCCGAACGGCTGGAGGCCGAGGAGGCCCTGCTCGCCAACAAGATCAAGGCGCTGGTCGCCACCAGCGCGCTCGGCATGGGCTTCGACAAGCCCGACCTGGGCTTCGTCATCCACATGGGCGCCCCGCAGTCGCCCGTCGCCTACTACCAGCAGGTCGGCCGCGCCGGCCGAGGCGTCGAGCGTGCCGAGGTCATCCTGCTGCCCGGCAGCGAGGACAAGGAGATCTGGCAGTATTTCTCCTCCCTCGCCTTCCCTCCCGAGTCCCAGGTGCGCGCCACCCTGGCGGCCCTGGCCGAAAGCGGCGGCGTGCTGTCCACCGCGGCCCTCGAAACACGCGTCGACCTCAGCCGCAACCGCATGGAGATGATGCTCAAGGTCCTCGACGTCGACGGCGCCGTCCGCCGCGTCAAGGGCGGCTGGGAGGCCACCGGCGAGGAGTGGAGCTACGACTCCGAGCGCTACGCCCGCGTCGCCGCCGCCCGCGCCGCCGAGCAGGAGGCCATGCTCGGCTACCTGACCACCACCGACTGCCGGGAGGAGTACCTCCGCAGGCTCCTCGACGACGAGGCCGCCCGGCCGTGCGGCCGCTGCGACAACTGCACCGGCGCCCACCGCTCCACCGAGGTCCAGGCGGCCGTGCTCGACCAGGCCCGCGAGCGGCTCACCCGGCCGGGCGTCGACATCGACGCCCGCCGCCAGTGGCCCACGGGGCTCTCCGACCTGTCGGGCCGCATCAAGCCCGAGCTCGGCGCCGAGCCGGGGCGCGCCCTCGGGCGCCTCACCGACATCGGCTGGGGCAACCGGCTGCGCGAACTGTTCGCCGCCCCCGACGCGCCCATCACCGACGAGCTCTTCAAGGGTGTCGTCCAGGTGCTGGCCTCGTGGGGCTGGGAGTCACGGCCGGTCGCCGTCGTCTCGATGCCCTCCACGTCCCGCCCCCAGCTGATCGCCAGCCTGGCCGAGCGGTTGTCGCAGGTGGGCAGGCTCGACTACCTGGGGGCGCTCGGCTATCGGGCGGGGTCGCCGGGGAGCCAGTTCAACAGCGCCAAGCGGGTGCAGGCGATCAGGGGCACCCTGGCGATGCCGCGCGAGCTCGGGGAGAGGATCGCCGACTGCGGCGGGCCGGTGCTGCTGGTCGACGACCGGGTCGACACGGGATGGACGATGACCCTCGGCGCGGCCCTCGTCCGCCACGCGGGCGCTCCGGCCGTGCTGCCGCTGGCCCTGGCGACGACCACCTGACCCGTGGCGCACGACACCTATCCGGCGACCCCCATGTTCAGCAGGTCGTAGAGCTGAAGATGGGGATTGACGTGCACGTTCGTCGCCTTGACCCCCCGCAGCAGGACCGCCCGCCGCCACCCCGTGGGCAGGATGAGCGCCTCCTCCATCACCACCCGGTCCACCTCACCCCACAACTGCGCCCGCCTCCCCTGATCGAGCTCCCGGTTGGCCTGGTCGATCAGGGAGTCGACCTCGGCCGAGTCCACGTTGAGGTTGAAACCGCTCGCCACCCTCCCGTCCACCAGCGGCGCCAGGAACGCCTCGGCGTCGGCGTAGTCGGGCACCCAGGGCCTCGACACCAGGCCGATCCGGTCCGAGGTGAGCGCGTCGGGCTTGCCCGAATACTTGGCGTAGAAGTCGGCCGTGCTCACCTGCTTCACCGTGATCTCGATGCCGAAGGGGGAGAGCGACTGCTCGACGACCTCGGCCGCGGCCAGCTCCGCCGGGCGGTCGGAGCGGGCCAGGAGGGTCAGCGGGAAGCCGCTGGACTTGTCGCAGGCGGACAGGTGGGCGCGGGTCTTGGCCTGGTCCGGCGCGCCCGTCGGGTACAGGCCGTGCTCGCGGTGGCCGGCGACGACCGGAGGCAGCAGCGTCGCCGCGGGGTCGGCGTCGCCGTAGGCACGCAGGAGCATGGTCCTGTCGACGGCGGTGAAGATCGCCTTGCGGCAGTCCGGATCGTCGAGCGGCTTGATCCGAGGGTTGAGGTAGAGCGCGTTCAGCAGGGTGGTCGCGCTCTCGTCGCTGCGGGCACGCAGGTCGGACGACGAGGTGATCCTCCCGGTCTCGGCCGGGGACGGCCCGTACTCCAGGTCGCCCCCCTCCAGCTTGGGCTGCGCATCGGCGCCCGGCTCCAGGAAGCCGACCTCGTAGCGGTCGGGCAGCGCCTTGCGCACGGGGTCGGTGGCCGGGTCCCAGTGAGGGTTGCGGACCAGCGTCAGGGCGGTGTCCGTGACCTCGCCTGAGAACATGTAAGGACCCGACGAGACGACCTGGTCGCGATACCGGGCGCCCCGGTCGGCCGACTTCGGGACCGGGACGGTCACCGGCAGGGTCATGACCTTGTCGAAGCCGGAGAAGGGCGCCTTGAGCTTGAAGACGATGGTGCGGTCGTCGGGCGTCAGGACGGCGCGGTCGCCGTCGGCGCCGGACTTGGCCGGGCCCGAGTAGTCGCCGGGCAGGTCGAGCAGGAACTGCAGGGTCGACGGGCCGCTCTGCAGGACCTCGCGGTCCATGCTGCGGAGCACGGCGTACTTCACGTCGGCGGCGGTGATGGGGGTGCCGTCCTGGAACTTCAGGCCCTGGCGGATCTTGTAGGTCCAGGTCTTCGCGTCGTCGCCCGGCGTGCCCAGCGACTCGGCCAGGTCGGGGACGACCTCGGTGCCGCGCACGCCCGGTTCGGGGCGGAACATGGTCAGCGAGCGGCCGTAGAGGCGGACCAGGTTCCAGACGTGGGAGTCGTAGGTGTTGCCCGGATCCAGGGAGTCGGGCTTGGGGAAGGCGGCGCGCAGGGTGCCGCCCCTGGCGGTCGACGGGTTGACGATCGCGGTGAAGGCGGAGGCCTTGCCGGTGGTCGCCGGGGTGGGGGTCGAGGCGCCCGCCGACGTCGTGGCCGGGTCCTGGCCGCCTCCCGCGAGCAGCTGGCGCTCGATGCCGGGCCAGAGCCAGACGGCGACCCCGATGACCGCCGCGAGGATGACGGCCCCGGCGGCGGCCACGGCCGCGCGCACGCCGTTGCCCGCGGGCCGGGTGACGGGGGTGTGAGGAGCGGGCGCCGGGTACCGGCCCATGCCGGGGGTGGGCGCCGCAGGGTGCGGCCCGCCGGGGCCGATCGGCGATGGGCCGGAGGAAGGCGAGCCGGGGTTCGGAAGCGACGGCGCTGAGGGAGGCGCGCTGTGGCCGAGGGGGGACGGGGCCGGAGGAGGTGGCGGGCCTGCGGTGAACGCGGCCGGTGGCGGGCCTGCGCGGAGCAGTTCCTGCACGAGCTGCTCCGCCGTGGGCCGCATCCCCGGATCCTTGTGAAGCGCCGCCCGCAGCAGCCCGGCGAGCTCCCCGGGCACCCCGCCCAGGTCCGGCTCGTAGGCGAGGATGCGGTGCATCACCACCGGCAACGCCCCGGTCCCGAAGGCGGGCCGCCCGGTGGCGGCGAAGACGATCGTGCCCGCCCACGCGAAGACGTCGCCCGGCGGCCCGCTCTCCCCGTGGAACTGCTCGGGCGACATGTACGCGGGCGTGCCGATCACGCTGGAGGTGAGCGAGTGGCTGACGTCGAGCGCGCGGGCGATGCCGAAGTCGATGACCCTCGGGCCCTCCGCCGCCAGCAGCACGTTCGACGGCTTGAAGTCGCGGTGCACGACCCCGGCCCGGTGGATGGCGACGAGCGCCTGGGCGGTGGTCACGGCCAGCCTCATGAGCGCCGTGCCGGTCAGGGGGCCGTGGGCCTGCAGCGAGGGCCCGTCGACGAACTCGCTGACGATGTACGGCCGCTGCTGCCAGTCGCCGATCTCGAGCACGCGTGCCGTACAGAACTCGCCCACCCGCCGCGTGGCCTCGGCCTCGCGGCGGAAGCGGCGCAGCGCCTGGGGGTCGTCCGCGAAGCGGGCGTGCAGGATCTTGATGGCGACCCGCTGCCCGCTGGAGGCGACTCCGGCGTACACGCTGCCCTGACCACCCTCGCCGAGAAAGCCGGTCAGAGGGTAGTCGTTGACCGCGACGGGGTCGCCGCTGCGTAAGGGACGCACCTACAGGCGCGGACGGGCGCCGAGGTGACTGATGGCCTTGGACGCCAAGTGGCAGCCGGCCGCCAGCGACTCGGCCGGAGGCTTGCCCTCCAGCCACAGCGGCAGCATGCCCGCCACGAAGGCGTCACCGGCTCCGGTGCCGTCGACCACGCGCTCGACCGGCTCGGCCGGCACCCGCACGGGCTCCGGGCGGCCGTTGGTGAACCAGAGCGCGCCTTCCTTGTTGAGCTTGATGACGACCTGCGGGAACCAGGCGGTGAGCACCTTGGCGGCCGCGGCGGGATCGTCGCGGCCGGTGAGCACCTTGGCCTGGTCGGCGTTGGCGAACAGCAGCTTGGCGCCGTTGGTCCACTCCAGGAACGGCTCGGCGCCGGTGCGCTCCAGCGGAGCGGTCGAGGCGCAGTCGACCGAGATCGACATGCCGGTGCGGCGGGCCATCTCGAGCGCCGTCAGCCCGGCTTCGCGCGAACCTTCGTTCATCAGCGTGTAGCCGGACAGGTGAAGGTGCGAGCCCTGGGAGAACAGGTCGCGCGGCAGGTCCTCCGGCGACAGGGCGGCGTTGGCGCCCGGGTCGGAGAGCTGGGTGCGCTCGCCCTTGTGGGTGACCAGCACGACACAGGTGCCGGTCGGGCGTTCGGGATCCATGACGAGCCGGGCGTCGACGCCGTAGCCCATGAGTTCCATGTCACGATTTCGCCCAGTGATGTCGGCGCCGCGGCGGCCGATGAAGGCCACCTCGGAGCCTTCGACCGCCAGCCACGAGGCGATGTTGGCCCCGGAGCCGCCACCGTGCATCGTGACCGTCGCCGGCGTGTCACTGGCTCGGGCAAGCGCATACCGGGCGCGCGCGACCGCGTCGGTCATGAGATCGCCCACCACGACGACCCGCGTCATGATGCCACCACCTTGGTTCAAGAACGAGCCTGGCCAGGGAAAAACTAACAGCTTCCGGCCTGCTCGTGGGCTGGAGAACCAGTTCGGCGATGGAGTCGATGCACAAGCGTTGCCCACCGGCGCCCCTGGTGAGGCTCGGAAGTACGCTCGGGACTGTGGAGACGCAATATCCGGCCCATTGGGAGGCCGACGTCGTACTGGCCGACGGCGGCACGGCTCACGTGCGGCCGATCCGCCCGCACGACGCCGACCTGCTCAGGTCCTTCTACTCCCGGCTGTCGGACGAGTCGATCTACTTCAGGTTCTTCGGCCCGCGCCCCAAGCTCACCGACCGCGAGGTGACCTGGTTCACCAACGTCGACTACACCGACCGGGTCGCGCTGATCGCCACCATCGGTGAGGAGATGGTGGCGGTCATCCGCTACGACCGCATCGAGGCGGGAGAGGCCGAGGTGGCCTTCCTCGTCGAGGACGCCCACCAGGGCCGCGGCGTGGCGAGCGTCCTGCTGGAGCACCTGGCGGCCACCGCCCGCGACAACGACATCGAACGGTTCGTCGCCGACGTCCTGCCGGCGAACATGAAGATGATGGCGGTGCTGCGCCAGGCGGGGTACACCGCGCAGAGCCGCTTCGCCGACGGCGTGGTCCGCATGATCCTCGACCTGACGCCGACCGAGACCTCCACCGAGGTGACCACGGCGCGCGAGCACCGGGCCGAGGCCCGCTCGATCGCGCGGCTGCTGACGCCCGGCAGCGTCGCGGTGATCGGCGCCTCCCGCGAGCCCGGCGGCGTCGGCCAGGCCGTGCTGCGCAACCTGCTGGGCGCTGACTTCACCGGACCCGTCTACCCGGTCCACCGCGAGGTGCGGGCGGTGGCGGGCGTGCGGGCCTATCCGAGCATCACCGCGATCGAGGACCAGGTGGACCTGGCCGTCGTCGCGGTTCCCGCCGACAGCGTGATCGACGTCGTCAAGGAGTGCGCGGAGAAGGGGGTGCACGGCCTGGTCGTCGTCTCCTCGGGATTCGGCGAGACCGGCACCGCGGGCAAGGAACGCCAGGACGAGCTGGCCTCCCTGGCCAGGGCGTACGGCCTGCGCGTGGTGGGGCCCAACTGCCTGGGCATCGCCAACACCGACCCCGCCGTACGGCTGAACGCCACGCTCGCGGCCACCGTGCCGGGCCGGGGGAGGGTGGGCTTCTTCAGCCAGTCGGGCGCCCTGGGCACCGCCCTGCTGCAGCGGGTGGCGCAGCGCGGCATGGGCATCTCCAGCTTCGTGAGCGCCGGCAACCGCGCCGACGTCTCCGGCAACGACCTGCTGCAGTACTGGGAGGAGGACCCGGCCACCGAGGTGATCCTGCTCTACCTCGAGTCGCTGGGCAATCCGCGCAAGTTCACCCGCCTGGCCAGGCGCATCTCCAAGCGCAAGCCGATCGTGGTGGTCAAGAGCCTGGGCATGCCGACCGCGCACTCCGCCACCGAGCTGGGCCTGCCCGACTCGGCCGTCAGCTCGCTGTTCGAGCAGGCGGGGGTGATCAGGGTCGACGACCTCATCCAGCTCTTCGACGTCGGCCAGTTGCTCGCCCACCAGCCGCTGCCGAAGGGGCCCAGGGTGGGGCTCGTGACCAACTCCGACGCGCTGGGGCTGCTCGCGGTCGACGCGTGCGCGGGCGCGGGGCTGGAGCCGCGCGACCCGGTCAACCTGGGCGCGGCGGCGGGCGCGGAGGAGTTCGGTACGGCACTGGCGGGCGTGCTGCCCGAGGTCGACGCGGCGGTGGTGATCTACATGCCGCCGCTTCCCGGCGCCTCCGACGAGGTGGCCGCCGCGCTGGCGGAGGTGGCGGCGGGCTCGGGCAAGCCGGTGATGGCGACCTTCGAGGGCCATCTGGGGATGCGCGAGAAGCTGGCGCCGATCCCGTCCTACGCGGCGCCCGAGGAGGCGGTGCGGGCGCTGGCCAGGGCGGTGGGGTACGCGGCGTGGCGCGAGCGGCCTGCCGAGATCCCGCCGGAGCTGGAGGGCACCGACGCCGAACGTGCCCGCGCCCTCGTCGAATCGGCCCTCACCACCCACGACACGAGCACCGCCCCTGAGGCTTCCTCACCCGACGCCGCCTCACCCGACGCCGCTGCGCTCGATGGCGGGGCCGGGGCCGGCGCGGTGGTCGAGCTCGACGCCGCCGAGTTGCTCGCCTGCTACGGCCTGACCGTGTGGCCCGCCGAGCTGGTCGGATCCGCCGAGGAGGCCGCGTTCGAGGGCGAGCGCCTGGGCTGGCCCGTCGTGCTCAAGGTCGCCGACCCCGGCGCCTCGCGCATGGCGGGCACCGTACGGCTGGGCCTGGCGGGAGCCGAGAGCGTACGGCACGCCTACACCGACCTGGTCGCCCGCTTCGGCGCCGAGGTGCCGCTGGCCGTCCAGAAGATGGCTCCCCAGCCCGCCGTCCCCACGGTCGTGAGCGTGGTGGAGGACCCGGCCTTCGGCCCGGTGCTCTCCTTCGGCCTCGGCGAGGTGACCGCGCGGCTGCTGGCCGACGAGGGGTTCCGCCTGGCGCCCCTGACCAGGAGGGACGCGGCCGAGCTTGTCCGCTCGGTGCGCGCCGCCCCGCTGCTGTTCGGACAGTACGGCTACCCGCCCGTCGCGGTGGACGCGCTGGAGGACCTGCTGGTGCGGGTGGGCAGGCTCGCCCACGACCTGCCGGAGATCGCCCGCCTGGACCTGGACCAGGTGCTGGTGGGGGAGTCGGAGGTGATCGTGCTGGGCGCCCGCGCGGTGCTCCGTACACCCGAGGGCCCCCGGCTCGACGGCGGCCCGCGCCGTCTGCTGTGAGCACAAAGCGAAAAGGAGCTTTCCTGCACGTGGACCAAGGGGAGGAATGGGGTCGAGCCCGGCGACGAACAGCCCCGCGAACTGCGGTAACACGACTTATGTGGTGATATGTCAGGATTTTAGGTCGGCAGTGTGAGCCAGCGCCCTCTCCCTGGCAGGATGGACCCATGAGGGAAACCCGAGTCTCAGCCGCGGGCCTGCGTGAAGCGATCGAGCGCAGCGGCTACTACCCCGACCTCGTCACCGATGCGGTCGAGTCCGCGCTGGGCAAGGAGGCCGTGACCGCCTTCGTCGTCCACCACGAAGCCACCTTCGACCCGGCCATGGAAGTGCGCAGGCACGTCACCGTGCTGGTCCTGACCGCCGGGCGGCTGCTGGTGTGCCACACCGACGAGCATCCCGCCGTCGAGGGCGTCTCCGCCTCCCACGCCTCCACGACGACCGAGGCCGTGCGGCTCAGCCGCATCCAGTCCGTCGCCGTCACGCGTGTGGTGCCCGACCCTGCCTCCTACGCTCCCGGCGTCGCGCCGACGGAGGTGACCCTGACCATCGGCTGGGGCGCCATCGCGCACGTCGACCTCGAGCCCGCCACCTGCGGCGACGAGAACTGCGAGGCCGACCACGGCTACACCGGGGCGATCACCGCCGACGACCTGTCGCTGCGGGTGAGCGAGGCCGCCGACGGTCCCGAGGCCGTGCAGCACGTCCTGGCCTTCGCCAAGTCGCTCTCCGAGGCCACCGCCCGCGCGGCCACCTGACGCCTGCCGTACCCCCTGCTCGTGACCCCGGAGGTTCCATGAGCGACCCCGTGCTGCCCGCCGCGGGCGATTCGTCCGCACACACCCCGGCGACGTCCGGAGCCGGCGCCTCGGCCGCGCAGGCTCCGGTGCTGCCCGGTTACGGCGGTTCGGCGTTGTCCGACCTGCCGGGTTCGCTGCTGGCCGCGCTCGGCCTGCCAGGGCCCAACTCCCTCGGCCTGGAGCCCGCCGACCGGGTGTGCCTGTTCGTCGTCGACGGCCTGGGCGCCGACCTGCTGCTGGCCCATGCCGGCCGCGCGCCCTTCCTGGCCGGTACGGCACGGCGCACGCTGAGCGCGGGTTTCCCCGCGACGACGGTGACCAGCCTGTGCTCCCTCGGCACCGGCCTGTCCCCGGGCGAGCACGGCATGGTCGGCATGGTCCTGGCCGTTCCCGGCGCGGGCCACCTGTTCAACTGCCTGCGCTGGACCCTGCCCGGCGGCATGCGCATGGACCCGATGCAGTGGCAGCCCGCCCCGACCGTCTACCAGCGGGCCGTCGCCGCCGGAGTGCCCGCCTCCTACGTCGGTCCCGCCCAGTTCGAGGGCAGTGGCCTGACCGACGCGGTCTACCGCGGAGCCCGCTACCTGCCCGCCGACACGGTCGACGAGCGCGTCGCCGCGGTCGCCGCCGCCCTGGCCGAGCCGCGCGCCCACGTCACCGTCTACTACGGCGACCTCGACTCCACCGGCCACCTGTGCGGCTGGGGGAGTCCGGAATGGCTCGACCAGCTGGCGATCGTCGACCGCATGGCCGAGCGCCTGGCCGAGGCGCTGCCGCCCGGTTCGGCCCTGTACATCACCGCCGACCACGGCATGGTCAACGCCACCGAGAAGATCGACGCCGAGACCGACCCGGTGCTGACGCCGGGCGTGGCCATGGTGGGCGGCGACGCCCGTGCCCGCCACGTCTACACCGCGCTGGGTGCGGCCGAGGAGGTGCTGGCCGCCTGGCGGGCGCGTCTCGACGGCCTGGCCTGGGTGGTCTCCAGGCAGGAGGCCGTCGACTCCGGGTGGTTCGGCCCCCGCGTGCGTTCCTCGTGGCTGGGCCGCATCGGCGACGTGATCGCCGTGCCGTACGCCGATGTGGCCGTGATCGCCTCGCGCAGTGGCAAGCTGGAGGCGATCTTCACCGGTTACCACGGCTCCATGACCGCCTTGGAGCAGAACGTCCCGCTTCTGGAAGTGAGTACGAGATGAACGCCCTGATCACCGCGGACGAGCTGGCCGCACTCGAGCACGTCACCCTGCTCGACGTGCGTTCGCGGCTGGGCGGCCCGCCCGGCGTGCAGTTCTACCGCGAAGGGCACCTGCCGGGAGCACGCTACTGCGACCTGGAGCAGGATCTGTCGTCGGCCGCCGGTCCGGCCGGACGCCACCCGCTGCCCGACACGGCGGCCTTCCAGGAGAGCATGCGGCGCCTGGGCGTGAGCCGGGGCAGGCCTGTGGTCGCCTACGACGACGCGGGCTCCACGATCGCCGCGCGCATCTGGTGGACGCTGCGCTACTTCGGCTTCGACGACGTCCGGGTGCTCGACGGCGGCCTGCAGGCGTGGGCCGACAGCGGGCGGCCGGTCACCAAGGAGGAGCCGGGCCCCGCCGAGCCGGGCGACTTCGTGGCCTCGCCCGGCCACCTGCCGATCCTCGACGCCGACGAGGCGGCGGCGCTGGCACGGCGCGGCGTGCTCCTCGACGCCCGCGCGGGCGAACGATACCGGGGCGAGGTCGAGCCGATCGACCCGCGCGCGGGCCACGTGCCCGGCGCGGTCAGCGCTCCCACCACCGAGAACCTCACCCCGCGAGGCACGTTCCTGCCCGCCGCCGAGCTGCGCGCCCGCTTCGAGGCGCTGGGCGTGGCCGACGGGGTGGAGACGGGCGCCTACTGCGGCTCCGGCGTGACCGCCGCGCACGAACTGCTCGCCCTGCACCTGGCCGGGCTGCCCGGCGCCCTCTACGTCGGCTCGTGGTCCAACTGGTCGGCCGACCCCGGCCGCCCGGTCGAGACCGGCTGATCGCCCGCGCCGAAGCAGACGAACCCCCGGGCCCCGGTCGCGGCCACCGCCGCCGTCAGGGCCCGCTCGGGCGGGTCGCCATCGGCGAGCAGGCGGTGGAAGAGGCCCATCAGCGCGGCCGTTTCGGCGTCGGGCACCGGCACCAGCCCGGCCACCACACACGTCGTCCCTCTGGCCAGGAACATCCCGGCGAGGCCGAGCGGCGCGCCCTCCGCGGGCACGTGCGCCATGCCCGACTCGCACGCCGACAACACCACCAGGCTCGGCGGGCGCCGCACGCGCAGCAGGTCGTAGGCCATCAGCGGGCCGTCGTCCAGAAGCAGGCTCGACAGCAGCGGGCTGCGCGCCTGGAAGGTGCCGTGCGCGGCCAGGTGCAGCACGTCGGCCCGGTCCAGGGCCGCGAGCAGGTTCGCTCCGCGCGCCGGCACCCGTTCGGCCCGTGCGTGGCAGGCCAGGATGGCCTTCACCTCCGCCTCCGCGTGCTCCAGGCCGGGCCCCGCCGCGGCGACCACCAACGGCGTGCCCCCGGCCGGGCCCGTGTCCCGTGCGGCCGTGCCCCAGGCGCGGGCGCTGGGTGTGACGCTGACCGGCCGTCCCCTCAGGTACGGCAGAGCGGCCCACGGCACGTTGTGCAGCGGGCCGGAGGGCACCACCACGAGCGGACGATCGCCGAGCGCTTCGGCGAGAGGCAGCAGGATGAGGCTCTCCAGCTCCGACGGATCCAGCCCCGCCCCGGCGTCCTGGAGGTGGGCGCGGCGCAGGGAGTATCGCAGCCGGGTGACGGCCTCTGCCGCCTGCCGTACGCCGCCCAGGTGGTGAAGTGCGGCACCTCGGCCGGTGACGGTCACGGCCAGCAGGTCGTCGCCGTCGACCACGTACTCGACCAGCGCCCTGCCCTCCAGCCGCGCGCGAAGCCGCTCCAGGGGCAGCAGGTGCGGGCGCCCGGAGGTGACCACGGAGCGCCAGCGTTCCGCCCAGCCGTACACCTGCTCCGCGCAGCCCCGCAGCACGGCCAGGCGCAGCCCGAACGCGGCCAGCCGCTCGCCGGCCCGCGCGGTGTTGACCCGGACCGAGGGGTCCTGGAACTGTACGGCACGCTCGCCCGCGCTGGTCAGGCCGTCGATGACCGCCTGGTGGGCCAGGGCGTGGTCGCCGTCGATGAGCGCGTCCAGAGCGAGAGCATGATGATGGACGACGACGGGATCGCCGGGGCGCGGCCGGTGCGCGGTCAGGCGGGCCAGCTGGCGGCTCACGGTCGAGTCGTCGCCCGCCTCCAGAGCCGTCTCCACCGCCAGCAGCCGCAGCGACTGGGCGCAGGCGGTCACGGAGGCCTCGCGCTCGCAGGCGTCGGCGGCCTCGATCATCTCGGCGACCATGGCCGCGCCCGCCTCGCCTCCGGCCAGGCGGGCGCGTAACCGGATCTCGGCGATCACCGGCGCCCACCCCGCGCGGTCCTGCTCCGACAGGTCGGCCGCGGCACGTTCCGCCGCCTCCAGCGCCTGCGCGTGGTCGCCCATCAGCAGGTGCACCCTGGCCAGCTTCAGCCGGGCCTCGGCCAGGGCGGCCCTGGCGCCCGCCGCCTCCAGCTCCGGCACCGCCAGGGTGAGCACCTGGGCGGCCTCGCCGGGCAGGTGGGAGGCGAGCAGGGCGTCGGCGAAGTCGGTGCGCATCGTGGCAAGGCGCTCGGTGAAGCCGAACAGGGTGTCTTCCGACTGCTGGTAGTGGGCGAAGGCGCCGGCGATGTCGCCCTGCCGTACGGCCAGGAAGGGCAGGTTCGCGGCGGCCAGGCGGACCAGGTGGTCGAGCCCGGCGTTTCTCGCCATGTCCAGACATGTCATGACGTCGTGCATCGCGCCCGCCCACTCGGCGCGGTAGGCCCTGATCAGGCCCCTGTTCAGCAGGCCTCCCGCCAGGAAACGCAGGTCGTCGACGCTGCCCTGGGTGACGGCCAGGACCTCGATCGCCCGCTCGCAGGCCGCGCCCGCCTCGTGGAAACGGCCCAGCCTGGCCAGGGCGACCGCGCGCTGGGTCTCCAGCTTGGCCCGGTCGACGGGGCCGAGGTAGGCGTAGGCCTGGGCGGCGATGCGCAGGGCCTGCAGGGGGTGGCCGCGCTCGGTGCGGACCGTGACGAGAGAGAGCCTGGCCTGGGCGACCCTGCCCCGTGGGGCGCCGGGGGTGGCGATGGCGCGGCGCAGACAGTGCTCGGCCATGGGCAGATCGCCCAGCTCACGAGCGGCCAGGGCCATCGCCCTCAACGCCACCGCCGCCGCCTCGGCCGCGACGTCACCGTGGTCGGCCGTCGCGTCCCGCTGGAGGGTCGCCCGCTTCCGCGCGATGCCGGGTGGTGTGTTCCGGGCATCGGTGCCGTCGGGTGCGTCGTTGGGAGGGGTCCACGGGGGTGCGGGGGAGAAGCCCGCAGGGAGCTGGCCCGGACGCGGGCGGGCGAACACGTTGTGCCGCGGCGTTCCGGCCAGGTGCTCGGCAGCCGCCAGGACCTTGCGCCCGGCGGCCAGCGCCCGGCCGGGGTTGACCGCGCATTGCAGCACCGCCTCCTCTGCGGCGCCGACCAGGGACTCAGGCGGACCGGCGTCGTCGACCGTCCACCCGTCCTCGACCAGCCAGCTGTCCTCCACCGCCTCGGCGCCCTCGTCGGCGCGGGCCTGCTCCGCGAGCGCAACCGCGGCAGCGTGGGCCTCGTCGTCGGTGACCGCGTCGGCCTCGCCCCCGGCGACAGGCCCTCGACCTCCGAGCACCTTCCGGCCACCCCCGTGGGCCCGGCCGTCTCCTCCGGAGCCCCCGGAGGGGAGCCGGGCGGGGCGAGGCCCGCCCGGCTCGTGGCCGCCTAGGACCTGATCCTCAGCCATCGCGTGACAATCGGACGGCACCCGGGCCGATGACAGACGAGGCTGAACCACCCGGGCGGCAGCCCGGTGGCGGCGAACTGGCCGGTGCGCCCCACCTCGCGGCGCACGATCAGCTGGAGGGTGCGGATGTCGATGAAGGAGCCCTCCCCAGGACACGGCGTGACCTGGCCGGCCAGGTCGATGAGACCGTCGCCGACGGTGACCTCCACGTCGAAGGCCAGTTCGGCGGTGGCGAAGCGGACCAGGCGAGGTCCGCCGGAGCTGTCGCGGACGCCGCTGGTGGCGACGCATTCGACGGGCGAGGCGGTGATCGCGCCGGACATCCTCAGCGAGTAAGCCTCACGTGCCGCGGCCGAGACGTGAGGGGGGATCGGGTCCAGTCCTGACCCTAGCCGGAGGGCGGCCAGCAGGTATTCGTCGTTGATCATTGCACCATTTCCTCGAGAGAGATCAGGGTGCGCAGTTTCCTGAGGCACCGGCCCCGGGTTGGGCCGATGCTGCCGAGCGGCATGCCCATGCGCACGGCGACCTGCTGGTAGCCCACCTCGGACGAGATGAGGACCAGCAACGTGCGGCATGGCTCGGGCAGCCTGGTGACCAGCTGCCAGAGCAGACGAACCGAATCGGCCTCGAGGAAAGCCGATTCCGGGTCGGATTCGAATGGCGGGTGGAGGGCGGGGACCGCGACGGGTTCCCGCCTGATGATCTGGAGAGCCTCACGCCTGGCTGTCGTGGCCAGCCATGCACCCAGGGCCTGTGGCTCCCTGATGTGCTCGAGGTTCTCCAGGAGTCGGAGCCAGGCGCCTTGAACCGCGTCAGCGGCGTCACTGTCGCCCAGTCCGCATGAGCGCGCGGCAGCCCACATGCGCGGCCCGTACAGGGCCGTGAGCTCGCACCACGCGGAATCCTCGCCATCCGCCGCGGCTTTGAGCAGCAGGGCCGCATCGCTCATGTTGCCTCCTCGTGGTTGGACGAGGACTGAGCGTAAACTCTACAGCCGTGCCGTGACGAGAGCGCCCAGATCGGGAATTTGCCGGTCGCCGAGCACGGCCGCGGCCGCTTCACGGACGGGCGCGTCGGCCGCGCCCGCGGCGATCGCGCCGCTGACCAGGGCGGCGGCGAAGGAGGTGCCGCTCCAGGTGGCGTATCCGGAGAAGTCACCGGTCGACAGGAAGCTGGAGGCGAGCCACTCGCCGCGGGCCCACGCGTCGACCCAGGGCCCGTGTCCGGAGAAGGCTGCGCGGCGCTGTTCCGCGGCGTCGAGCGCGCCGACGCCGATCACGCCGGGCAGCGCGGCGGGCCAGAACGGCCGGTCGGAGGCGGTGTTGCCGGCGCAGGCGACGACGACGGTGTCCGGCAGCGCGCCCACGGCGTCGGCGAGCAGCGGAGAGGGCTGGTCGTCGAAGGTGTGGCCGCCCAGGGAGAGGTTGACCACCTGCGGAGCCCGTTCGCCGCGCAGCCGGTGGAGGGCGCGCAGCAGGCGCGCCTCGTCGCCGCTGCCGTCCCCGTCGAGCACGCGGATCACCTGCAGCCCTGCTTCGGGCGCGCGGCGCAGCAGCAGCCCGGCGATGAAGGTGCCGTGGCCGGCCTGCTCGCCTTCGACGGCGTCGGCGGCGGCCTCGCCCAGCGAGCCGTACCAGCGGCTCTTGGCCCACCACGGGTGGGCGGCCACGCCGGTGTCGAGCAGGGCGACGCGCACGCCGGAGCGTTCCCTGCCCAGCGACGCCCTGATCTCCCCGGTGGGGAAGGGGCGGGAGGCGGGGCCGCCGAAGAAGAGCGGCTGGCCGGTCAGGACGTGGTTGGGTGAGGCGCGGTAGCCCTGGTCGCGCAGTTCCTGCGTCAGCTCGCAGGGGTCGACCCCGGGGCTCAGGCGCACGACGCAGACGCCGTCGGCCTCGGCGATGGCCTGGGTCCATCGGGAGACCGCGGATACGGCACTGCGATCGAGAAGAATCTGGCCTGACCGGATCAGGGCCGAGCCCACAGCTTGCACGTCCATGGAGCTGTATCTTTCCGCCACAGGCGTCGTGTCACGTGCCACATCCGCAACAACTCGGTATGGCCCCCCTCTGGTGCGCGATAGCGACCGACGGTAGTCTCTCCCTAGTCACTTGTGATCATCCCAGGACGAGGCCGTTGGGGAAGGCGCACCTCGTACCGAAACGGGAGGTCCGGTGTCTGCTCGTGGCGTGCTGTACGTCCACTCGGCTCAGCCCGCGCTGTGCCCTCATATCGAATGGGCGGTCGCGGGTGTTCTCGGCGTGCCTGTTGATCTGACTTGGACTCCCCAGCCTGCCGCGCCCAACGTGGTGCGTGCGCAGGCCGAATGGGAGGGACGGCCCGGCATCGCCGCCGCCATCGCCTCCTCCCTCATGGGGTGGCAGCGCATCCGCTTCGAGGTGACCGAGGACGCCTCTCCCGGCGTCGACGGCTCCCGCTACGCCTACACACCGACTCTCGGCGCCTTCCACGCCGTCGTGGGCGCCACCGGCGACTTCCTGATCCCGGAGGACCGGCTGCGCACGGCCATGATGATGGCCGCGCAGGGCCGCTGCGTCCTGGAGGAGGAGCTCGACAAGCTGCTGGGCCGCGCCTGGGACGAGGAACTGGAGCCGTTCCGCTACGCGGGCGACGGCGCCCCGGTGCGCTGGCTGCACGCCGCCGTGTAGCTCCGGCGTATCGCCCGCCGTACCGCATGGCCGTACGGCATGCGCCCGTATGGCATGCGACGGGCGGCATGCGACGGGCGGGACCGACCATCCCCTGACATGACGAAAGCCCCGCTCCCGGAGAATCCGGGGCGGGGCTCTGCCGTAAGGGCGTCAGGCGTTCTGGAAGACGAGCGACACGTTGTGCCCGCCGAACCCGAACGAGTTGTTGATCGCCGCGAGGTCGCCCCCGGGCAGCGCCCGGTTCTCGCCGTAGACGAGGTCGACGTCGATGCCGTCGTCGGGCGTGCGGAGGTTCAGTGTCGCGGGCACGATGCGGTCGCGCAGCGCCAGGACGGTGAAGACCGACTCGATGCCGCCCGCTCCGCCGAGCAGGTGGCCGGTCATCGACTTGGTCGAGGTGACGAGCGGGTGCGAGCCCATGGCCTTGTTCACCGACTGCACCTCGATCACGTCGCCGGCCGGGGTGGAGGTGCCGTGCGCGTTGACGTGCTTGATGTCGGCCCCGGTCAGACCGGCGTCGCTGATCGCATGGGTCATGGCCATGGTGATGCCACGGCCGTCGGGCTCGGGCTGGGTGATGTGGTGGGCGTCGGCGGAGTAGCCGACGCCGGAGACGTAGGCGTAGACGCGCGCGCCGCGGGCGCGAGCGTGCTCCTCCGACTCCAGCACGATGATGCCCGCGCCCTCGCCGAGGACGAAGCCGTCGCGGTCGGGCTGCCACGGGCGGGAGGCGCCCTGCGGGTCGTCGTTGCGGGTGGACATCGCCCGCGAGGCGGCGAAGGCCGCCATGTTGAGCGGGTGGATGGCCGCCTCGGTGCCTCCGGCCACGACCACGTCGGCGCGGCCCAGGCGGATCATGTCCATGGCGTAGCCGATGGCCTCGGCGCCCGAGGCGCAGGCCGAGACGGTGGCGTGCACGCCCGCCATGGCGTTGAGCTCGATGCCGATCCAGGCCGCGGGGCCGTTGGGCATGAGCATCGGCACGGTGAAGGGCGACAGGCGGTTCCAGCCCCGCTCCTTGAACGTGTCGTAGGCGGCCAGGGTGGTGCCGATGCCGCCGATGCCGCTGGAGACCACGACACCCATGCGCTCGGGCGCGACCTCGGGCGCACCCGCGTCGGCCCAGGCCTCGCGGGCGGCCACCAGGGCGAACTGCTCGCTGCGGTCGAGGCGGCGGGCCTCGGGGCGGGGCAGCACCTCGGCCGGGTCGACGGCGGCGAGGCCCGCGAACTTCACGGGGACGCTGTCGACCCAGTCGTCGGTGATGGTCTCGACCCCGGACCGACCGGCGAGGAGCGCCGACCAGGTCGAGGTCACGTCTCCACCCACAGGCGTCGTCGCGCCCAGCCCGGTGACGACGACTCGTGCCCGGTTCGCACTCACGTGTAACGCTCCTTGCTGATCAGGTGACGGGGATCGGTCAGGCGTTGATGAAGTTGATGACGTCCTTGACCGTCTTCAGGTTCTTCAGCTGGTCGTCGGGGATCTCGACGCCGAACTCGTCCTGCGCGGCCACGGCGATCTCGACCATGGACAGGGAGTCGATGTCGAGGTCGTCCACGAAGCTCTTCTCCGGGGTGACCTCGTTGGCCGGAATCCCGGTGATCTCGTTGACGATCTTGCCGAGGCCCTCGAGGATCTCCTGCTCGCTGACTGCCATGTCGGTGTTTCTCCTTGTGATGGGTTTATTGAATACGGCGGAGCCGTACACGTCACGGAATCTCGATGACCTGACCCGCGTAGGTCAGGCCGGCTCCAAAGCCTAGGAGCAGCGCCAGACCGCCGGACTGCACCTCACCGCGCTCGATCATGCGAGAGAGCGCGAGCGGGACGGACGCGGCGGAGGTGTTGCCCGCCAGAACGATATCGCGGGCGATGACGGCGTTGTGGGCGCCCAGCTTGCGGGCGATCGCCTCGATGATGCGCAGGTTGGCCTGGTGCGGGACGAACGCGGCCAGTTCGCTCGGGTCGACCCCGGCTCGCTCGCACGCCTCGAGCGCCACCGGCGCGAGCGCGGTGGTGGCCCAGCGGAAGACCGTCTGACCCTCCTGGTGCAGGAAGGAGTTGCGGTCCTTGACGATGATGGCGTCGAACTTGTCGCCCGCGCTGCCCCACACGACCGGGCCGATGCCGGGCTCGTCGGCGGGGCCCACGACCGCGGCGCCCGCGCCGTCGGCGAAGATCACCGCGGTGGCGCGGTCGGTCCAGTCGGTCCACTGCGACAGCTTCTCTGCGCCGACGACCAGGACGTGCTTGGCCGAGCCTCCGCGGATGGCGGCGGAGGCGGTGGCCAGCGCGTAGCAGAAGCCCGCGCAGGCGGCGTTGACGTCGAACGCGCCCGGCGCCTCGATGCCCAGGCGGTGCGCGACGGTGGCCGCGACGTTCGGGATCATGGATTCGGGCGTGCAGGTGGCGACGATGACCAGGTCGATGTCGGAGGCGGCCAGGCCGCTGGCGGCCAGGGCCTTGCCTCCGGCCTGGGTGGCCATGTCGGCCAGCGACTCTTCGGGACCGGCGACGCGGCGCTCCTTGATGCCGACGCGCGACTGGATCCACTCGTCGTTGGTCTCCATGGTCTTGGCCAGGTCGTCGTTGGTGACGACGGTGGAAGGCTGGTAGCCGCCGAAGGCCAGGACCTTGGCTCCGGGCGCGACGTTCGGGATCCTCACTTGACCAGCTCCTTAGCCGCGTCCAGGTCGTCGGGGGTCTTCAGTGCCACCGTCTGGACCCCGCGCAGGCCACGCTTGGCCAGGCCGGTCAGGGTGCCTCCGGGCAGCAGCTCGATCATGCGGTCGACCCCGAGCGAGGCCATGGTCTCCATGCACAGGTCCCAGCGGACCGGGTTGCTGACCTGGTTGATCATGCGCTCGACGAACTCGGCGCCGCTCGCGACGGCCTGGCCGTCGCTGTTGGACAGCAGGGTGACGGCGGGGTCGCCGGGCTGGGTCTCGGCGGCGGCGGCGCGCAGGCGCTCGACCGCGGGCGCCATGTGGACGGTGTGGAAGGCCCCGGCGACCGACAGCGGGATGAGCCTGGCGCGGGTGGGCGGCTCCTCCTTCAGGGCGGCGAGCTGGTCGAGCGTGCCGCCGGCGACGATCTGGCCGGCGCCGTTGTTGTTGGCGGGGGTCAGTCCGTGCTTGTCGAGGGTCTCCAGCACGTCGGTGCCGCCGAGCACGGCGGTCATGCCGGTCTGGGTGACGGAGGCGGCCTCGGCCATGGCCCGGCCGCGCTCGCGCACCAGGGCCAGCGCCTGCTCGGGGGTGAGCACCCCGGCCAGGGCGGCGGCGGCGAACTCGCCGACGCTGTGCCCGGCCAGCACGTCAGGGGTGGCGCCGAGCGCCTGGGCGGCGGCGAGTGAGGCGGCCACGAGGAGCGGCTGCGCGACGGCGGTGTCGCGGATCTCGTCGGCGTCGGCGACGGTGCCGAAGTGGACAAGGTCGAGCTCGACGATCTCCGACCACGCGGAAAGCCGCTCCGTCACGCCCGGAAGTTCGAGCCACGGAGCGAGGAAGCCTGGAGTTTGGGCGCCCTGTCCGGGCGCGACGATGACGAGCACGAATTCCACGATGCCCTGTAGAAGTCCAACACGCGGATAATGATCCGTACGAACTTTGTCCTGGTAGTTTTGTAGGAAACCTACAGTCTACGTTTCGGGCATATTACGTGAGAGCTCGCCATGTCGCCGCGCTCTCCGCGAGCCGCCCCAGGATCAGTCCCACCTGGAGGGTGAAGGCGGAGCGGCCCTCGGTGGGCTGGTATCCCGTCAGTTCGGTGATCTTCTTGAGCCGGTACCTGACCGTGTTCGGGTGCACGAACAGCAGCCGCGCGGTGGCCTCCAGCGAGGTGCCCTGCTCCAGGTAGGTCGCCAGCGTGTCGAGCAGCGGCGTGCCCGCCAGGGGCTCGTAGACGTTCTCCACGAGCTGGTGGCGTGCGTCGGAGTCGCCGTCGAGGGCCCGCTCGGCCAGCAGGTCCTCGGCGTGGACCGGGCGGGGGGCGTCGGGCCAGCCGCTGGAGGCCTTCAGCCCGGCGATCGCCGCCCTGGCGCTGCGTGTGGCGGCGTGCAGGTCGGGCACCTCGGGGCCGATGACGATGGGCCCCGGCCCGAACTGGCGCACCACGTGCTTGGCGGCCTCGCGCTCGCCGCTCGCACCGCCGACGATCACGATCAGCCGGTCGGCCTGCACGCCCGCGAGCAGGTCGAGGCCGATGCGGCGGCCGCGCTCGCGGAACGCGTCGATCACCGCGCGCGGGTCGTCGTCGGGCGCCTGCCCGGCGATCACCACGACGGGGGAGGAGGTCCAGCCCAGCGCCGCCGCCCAGGAGTGCAGCCCGTCGTCGACCTCGCCGCGCACCAGCGCGTCGACGATCAGCGCTTCGAGCCGGGCGTCCCATGCCCCGCGCACCTCCGCCTCGCGGGCGTAGACGTGCGCGGCGGCGAAGGCGACGTCGCGGGTGTAGCGGAGCATCGCCTGCTCCAGCTGCACCCGGCCGTCGGGCGCGGCCAGCTCCTCGACCTGCGCCTCGACGACCTCCACGATCATGCGGATGATGTCGACGGTCTGCTGGAGCGAGATCGAGCGCTTCAGCTCGCGCGGAGCCGTACCGAAGAAGCCGATGCTGGGCTTGGGCCGGCCGCCGTCGTCGGCGCCCGCGTGCTGGAACCACTCCACGAAGGCGGCGATGCCCGCCTGGGCGACCAGGCCCACCCAGGAGCGGTCCTCGGCGCTGAGCGCGCGGAACCACGCCAGCTGCTCCTCCATGCGGGACATGGCGGCCGTGCCGAGCGTTCCCATGGAACGCTCGAGACGGCGGGTGGTCTCCTCGCGGATCCGGTCCATCACACCTCTAAGCCTGTCAGATGACCGCTACGGCGGTGATGAGGCCGATGGCCAGGTGCGTCGTGGCCAGCAGCCGGGTGCCGGGCTGCAGGTCGCTCTCGGTGACCAGGTCCTTGATGGAGATGCCGATGACCTTGTCGAAGACGACCATGCCGATCGTCTGCACGGCGATGCCGACCAGGCCGAAGACCGCCGTGGCGGTCAGGCCCTCGACGAGACGCCCGCCCGAGGCCCAGATGGAGGCGGCCACGATCAGGCCCACGGCGGCCAGGCCGCTGGTGGTGAGCAGGGTGGCGTTGGGGTTGCGCTCGACCTTGATGATCTGGCTGAGCTTGCCGGGAATGGCCCAGTCGATCACGTAGAAGCCGATGATGAGCAGGATGACGCCGACGGCGGCGTAGGCGGCGATGGCTCCCGCGCCGCGCAGGAGGGTCTCAACGAGGGTCATTGTTGCTCGATTCGGTGTGGCACGAAGGAAGAGGTGTCGTCGGTGATCAAACCACTGGTCTCGCGGATGCCCAAGCCCGCGGACTCGTCGGCCACCATCCAGGCTCCGAGCACCGGCCGCTGACCCCCGAAGTCGGGCAGGGCTTCGAATGCCTGGAACACGTGGCCTTCCGCGCCGTAGGACCCGCCGGTCTCCTGGCTGCCGTGGGGGGTCACGATACGCATCGAGGCGCCCTCCCGGCCGAGCAGTGGTTTGCTGATGTAGGAGGACATGTCGCGCGGCCCGTCGAGGTAGGCGGGCAGCAGGTTCGGGTGCCCGGGATAGAGCTCCCACAGCAGCGCCAGCAGCGCCTTGTTCGACAGCAGCGTCTTCCACAGCGGCTCGATCCACGTGGTCGAGGCCGCGTGCCGTACGGCATGGCCGCCGAAGGCGTCGTTCAGCATCCACTCCCAGGGGTAGAGCTTGAACGCCGACCTGATGATCCGGCCCTCCAGGTCGATGAAACGCCGGTTGCCGGCGTCCCAGCCGATGTCCTCCATGGCGATCTCCATCGTGTAGAGACCGGCCTGGGAGGCGGTGTCCTGAAGGTAGGCGATGGTCATCGCCTCCTCGCCCGTGCGGTCCATGGACGTCCAGGCGAAGTGGGTGGGTCCCGTGGGCAGGACGAGTTCGCCCCACCGCGCGATCAGCCGCTCGTGGATGGAGTTCCACTGGTCGTCGCCGGGGAAGACGTCCTGCAGCCAGAACCACTGCACCACCGACGCCTCCAGCAGGCTCGTCGGGGTGTCGGCGTTGTACTCCAGCAGCTTGGCCGGACCCGTGCCGTCGTAGCGCAGGTCGAAGCGGCCGTAGACGTGCGGGTCACGCCGTTGCCAGCTCATGGCGATCTCGTGCCAGGCCCACTCGGGGATGGCGAAGTCTCTGAAGCGGTTGTGCTTGACGACGTGTTCGACCGTCTCCAGGCACATCCGGTGGAGCTCCTCCACCTGCGCCTCGATCGACTCGACCTCGTCGAGCGAGAAACCGTAGTGCACGGACTCGTCCCAGTACGGCCTGGACAGGCCGCTCGGGTGTGCCGCGCGGTGGTAGGCCAGTCCCTGGTTCTCGATGATCTCTTCCCAGCCGTCGCGCGGCCGGGAGTCGTGCCTTCTCAACTGCCGCTGCTCCCGCGCCCGCCGAAACCGCCGCGCTGGATCGACTTGGCGCCGCTGCGGCTGGTGATGTTGACGTTGGAGGGGCGGATCGTGCTCCCCCTGTGGACGCGCGCGCCGACGCGGGTGCCGGCGTAGTACCAGAGGAACGCGCTGCCGCCGCCGCCCGAGCGGTAGGTCGTGTTGTCGCAGTAGTCGTCGTCGACCACGGCGTACGAGCCGTCGGGCAGCTGGGTGGTGGTGTCGACGCAGTCGGCTACGACGTCGTCGTCGTCCATCTGGGCGGCGCAATAACCGATCATGAGGACGCCCACCGCGCCCACGATGGTCAGCGTGATCGCCTTGGACGCTTTACTTTTCGGCGGTTTCGCCGGAGTGGCTGGTTTCATCGAGCTCCAATTCGCACTTGTCACCTTATCAACGCTTTAGGTCCCTGCTTGGTGCCCAGTTTCTGAGGGCAGTATTGGCTCAATGGAGCCTGTTCAAGCGCTGAACGACATCGCTTTCCTGCTGGAGCGCGCGGGAGAGCCGACCTTCCGCGTGCGCGCCTTCCGCCGCGCCGCCGCCGTGGTCGGCGACCTCGACCACGACGAGCTCGTACGGCTGGCGTCGACGGGCGAGCTCGCCTCGCTCCCCGGCATCGGCAAGGTGACGGCGCTTGCGGTCACCGAGGCGCTCGCCGGGCAGGTCCCGACGTACCTGCGCCGGTTGCAGGCCACCGAGGGCACCGATCTGCCCGCCGCCGCGGCCGACCTGCGCGCCGCGCTCAAGGGCGACCTGCACAGCCACTCCGACTGGTCCGACGGAGGTTCGCCCATCGCCGAGATGGCCGGGGCGGCCAGGGCGCTCGGTCACTCCTACCTGGCGCTGACCGACCACTCGCCCCGGCTGGCCGTGGCCAACGGGCTGTCGGCCGCCCGGCTGCGCCGCCAGCTCGACGAGGTGGCCGCGCTCAACGACAAGCTGGCGCCGTTCCGCATCCTCACCGGGATCGAGGTCGACATCATGCCCGACGGCACCCTCGACCAGGACCCCCACCTGCTCGCCTCGCTGGACGTCGTCGTCGCCAGCGTGCACTCCAAGCTGCGGATGAACCGCTACGAGATGACCAAGCGGATGGTCACCGCCATCGCCAACCCGCTGGTCGACGTGCTGGGCCACTGCACGGGGCGCATCGTCAGGGCGGGCGGGCGGCGCGGCGGGATCAGGCCGGAGTCGGAGTTCGACGCCGAGCTGGTCTTCGAGGCCTGCCGCAGGTTCGGGGTGGCCGTGGAGATCAACTCGCGGCCGGACCGTCAGGACCCTCCGAAGCGGCTGATGCGGCTGGCCTACGAGATGGAGTGCGTCTTCTCCATCGACTCCGACGCGCACGCGCCGGGGCAGCTCGACTGGCAGCGGTTCGGGTGCGAGCGGGCGGCGCTGGCCGGTGTCGAGGCGGAGCGGGTGATCAACACCTGGCCGCTGGAGCGGCTCCTGGAGTGGCGGACGACCTAACCGTCGCGCTGCATCTCCCTATTCGTCGGGATACCTGGCTTTCCGGATCGGCGAGATTGTCGGTGGCGCCACGTACCGTCACGGTTGTGAACCGTACCGACCGGCTCTACGCGCTCGTCGAAGACCTGCGCGCGATCGCCCCGCGCCGCCGCTCCGCCCGCGAGCTGGCCGAGCGCTACGAGGTGAGCGTCCGGACCATCGAGCGCGACATCATCGCGCTGCAGGAGTCCGGCGTGCCGATCTACGCCGAGCCCGGACGCAAGGGCGGTTACACCCTCGACAAGGCCATGTCGCTGCCGCCGCTCAACTTCACGCCCGCCGAGGCCGTGGCCATCGCCCTGGCGCTCAGCCGCGCGGGCGACCAGCCGTTCGCCAAGCAGGCGCGCACCGCGCTGCGCAAGGTGGTGGCGGCGATGCCGGGCCGCGAGGGGGAGCTGGCCCGCGAGCTCGCGCGCCGGGTGCAGGTGATGGCGCCGGTCGAGCAGCCCGAGGAGATCCGCCCGCTGGGCCCCGCCGGAGTCTCCCGCTCGATCGAGGACGCCCTGCAGCGGCGCAAGGTGCTCAAGCTCGAATACGCCGACCGCAAGGGCATGCTGACCGTGCGCGACGTGGAGCCCGGCGTCTTCCTCGGCGGTCGCGGCGGCTTCTGGTACTTAGTGGCCTGGTGCCGACTGCGCGACGACGTGCGCGTCTTCCGCCTCGACCGCATCCTGAGCGCCCTGGTCACCGCCGAGCGCGCGCCCGACCGTCCCCTGGAGGGCTACGTCGCCGACGTCCCCGAGATGATCGTCCAGGGCGCGATTCTCGATTAGTCAATCGAAAACACCGACATAGTGTTGTCGCCATCCCGCCATATCGTTCTTGTGTTCGAGAAGGAGAGGATGCAGGTGGACAACACTGTCACGTGGTTCGAGGTCGCGACCGACGACCCCGAGGGCGCCGAGCGGTTCTACGGCGGCCTGTTCGGATGGCGCTTCGGGGCTCGCTTCGAGGGAGAGCAGCTCGACTACCGCCGGATCGGCTACTCCGGCTCCGACGACGACGTCGGCGGGCTGTTCAACACCAACGGCGACCTCCCCTCGCACGCGGTGTTCCACGTGCAGGTCGCCGATGTGACCCGGTCCTGCGAGCAGGCCGAGTCACTGGGCGGGAAGGTCGTCTTCTCCAGCGTCGGAGAGGGCCCCACCGACTTCGCCTACATCCGTGACACGTCGGGCAGCCTTTTCGGGATCTTCCACGGCAAGGCGGTCTGACGTCATGGCGGGGGCTCCCCCTCGGCCGCAGCCTTCCCCTGCGGCCCCGACACGGGGGGTGAACCCGCCGCTTCGCCCGGGGCTCGCCGCCGACCGCCGAGCGGCGGCGCGCCCGGGGTTTCACAGGGCTGTCGTGGTGATCCAGCGCTCCAGCAGCTCACGGTCTCCGAAAACGGTGAGCGTGTCGGGCGAGCGCCTGCCGTACACCACCAGGAGCAGGTCCGACACCGGCCCGCGCAGGGCCGCGTCGCCCTTGCCGTGGCCGCGCGACCACGCGTAGCCCGCCGGGGGCAGGGTGACGAGCCACTCGCCCTCCACATCGGTCGCGTGCAGGTGCACCACCTCGCCCGAGGAGGTCAGCCGCTCCAGCCGGGGCGCGATGCTGCGCGCGTGGGGCAGGTTGGCGAAAAACTCGTCGATGCCGTCGACGGCGTGCGCGGGATCGAACTCCGGCGACAGCCCGAGCGCGATCTCCAGATCGGCCCGGTGGATCATCGTCTCGTGCAGCATGCGGCGCGGCCAGAAGCGCTGGTGCCGGTCCTCGCCCCAGGCCCACACCGGGGCGTCGGGATCGGCCTGCCCGAGCGCGGCGAGCAGCTCCCGAGCGCCCGACCCGAGCCATTCCACCAGGTCGTCGGAGGGCGACGGCTCCGTGACGACCTGCCGGTACGGCACGCGCTCGGTGGCGCCCGTGGCGACGATGTGCGTGACCCAGCGGTGAGTGCCGCCGAGGTGCACGATCAGGTCGCGGATCGTCCAGCCGGGACAGGTCGGCACCTGGGTCTCGGCATCGGCCCCCGCCAGGAGCCGCGAGACCGCGGCGACCTCTGCTTCGACCGCTTCAAGGTAGTTCGTCACGCCGCAGAGCCTAGCGGCGCGGTGCTGGTGGCCCTGGCCGGTCAACCCCAGCCCGCCGCACCCTTCGACGTCACGCGGGACAGCTCGTGCCCGCCGCCGGAACCTTGCCGTCCAGAAGGTAGGCGTTGACCGCCGAGCGCACACACTCGTCGCCCGACACGTACGCCCCGTGGCCCTCGCCCTCGTAGGTCAGCAGCACCGCGGTCTTGAGCTGGGCGGTCAGCTTGGGACCCCACTCGTACGGCGTGGCCGGGTCGCCCTTGCCTGCCACCACGAGGATCGGCCCCGACCCGGTCGCGTCCACATGCCTGGCCTGGTCGCTGCCGGGAACCGGCCACACGGAGCAGATCGCGCCCGCCCCCGCCCCGCCGAACAACGGCGAGATCTTCAGCGCCGCCTCCTCGGTCCGCAGCAGCGTGGCCGCGTCGGGACGCTCGGCGCTGTCGACACAGGTGATCGCCGGGAAGCTCGACATCTGGGTGTTGTAGGAGCCGTCCTCCTGCCGCCCGATGTAGCTGTCGGCCAGGTACAGCAGCGCGGAACCGTCGCCGTCCATCGCCATCTTCAGCGCCTCCTCCAGCAGCGGCCAGCTGTACTCGGAGTAGAGGGCGGCGGCGACGCCGGTGGCGGCCAGTCCCTGCGTGAGCTTCCTGCCGTCCACGGTCAGCGGCTGGGTGATCAGCTTCTCCATCAGGGCCTCGACCTTGCGGTTGGCGACCTTGGCGGTGGCGCCGAGCTCGCAACCCTGCTTGACGCAGTCGGCCAGGAAGCTCTCGTAGGCCTTCTGGAACCCGGCGGTCTGGACGAGGGTGCGCTGTTCGAAGGAGACGGACGGGTCCAGCGGGGCGTCGAGGACCAGGCGCCCGGACAGCTCCGGGAAGAGCGTGGCGTACACGGCGCCGAGCTGCGTGCCGTACGACATGCCGAAGTAGTTGAGCTTGGCGTCACCCAGCGCGTCGCGCAGCCGGTCCATGTCGCGGGCGGCGTTCACGGTGCCCACGTACGGCAGGACCTTGCCCGAGTCCTGCTGGCACAACGCCGCGAACTTCTTGTTGGCCGCCTCCGTCCTGGCCCGGGTCGCCGCGTCGGCGGGCAGGGTGTCGAGCGAGGTGTAGGCGTCCATGTCGGCGCCCGTGCCGCACTTCACGCCGGCGCTGCGCTCCACGCCGCGCGGGTCGAAGCTGACCAGGTCGTAGCGGGCGTTGAGCTCGCCGAAGCTCTTGGCCGCCTGGGCGAGCGTGTCGACGCCCGAGGCGCCGGGGCCGCCGAAGTTGAACACCAGAGAGCCGAGCCGCTGCCGCCCCGTGGCGCGCACGCGGATGATCGCCACGTCCAGCTTCTCACCGTCGGGCTTGGCGTAGTCGAGGGGCACCGGCAACGTCGCGCACTGCTGGGCGGGGTCGGCGCTGGCCGGCGGCTGGCCGTCGGGACGGACCAGGTCCTTGCACGCCCCCCAGGAGATCGGGTCGGCGGCCCGTTCGGCTTGCGAATCACCCCCGCCGCAGGCCGGGACAATCGCGATCAGCACACAGGCTGCCAGCATTCGGCGCATGGTCTTCCCCTCTGCCAAGGGGGAAGCACTACCCACAATACGAGTGAGGCGGCGAGCACCCCTCCAGAACTCGCCGCCTCACCATTCCAAGACGAGGTGCCCACCGATCTATGACGCGATTCAGCGACCAGAATTTTGGTGCGGGTTGTAGGGCAGCTGCTGCGGGTGGTGATGGGGGTGCGAGGGCGGCTGCGGCTGCGGGTGCTGGGGGGCGTAGGGCAGCGGCCGCACGTACTGCGTGTTGTCCCAGGGACCCTGCTGCCAGCCCTGGTGCACCACCACCTGGGGCTTCCTGCGGCGCTTGAGCAGCACGACGAGCAGCACCGTCAGGCCCACGACCAGCAGCGCTCCGCCGCCCATCGCGGCCCAGACCCACATCGGCCACGGCGTCTCGTCCTTGCCCGAGGAGATGGCCATCTGGGCCTCCTGCACGTACTTGCCGACATACGGGTGGGCCGGGTGAAGGGCCTGGACCTCACGGAACTTCGGCAGGGCGGCCTGGTAGTGGCGGTTGAAGAAGTCGTTGAGCGCCTCGCCGTACTTGGTGGTGGTGATCGACGCGGACGGGCTGACGTTCTTCTCGTTGAGCTTCTCCTTGATCACGCTGACCGGCAGCACGAAGCTCTCGCTCTCGGAGGCGGCGCCGGTGGCGTCGACCGTCCCGGCGATCAGCATGCCGATGACCTTGCCGCTCGCGGAGAAGACCGGCCCGCCGGAGTTGCCGTGGTAGGAGGGCGCCTGCGTCTGGATGTACGGCACGCCGGACTTGGTGCTGCGCAGGGCGTTGTAGGGGCCCTCGGTCAGCGCCGGCTCCAGGCGCGACTCCAGGCTGAGGAAGTCCAGGTTGGTGACCAGGCCGGGGAAGCCGCTGATGTACAGGGTGTCGCCGGTGCGCACGTCCGCGTCCTCGCCCAGCGGTACCGTCGGCAGGTTCTGCAGCCCGTTGACCTTCAGCAGCGCGAAGTCCTTGCCCGGGTAGTTCTCGCCCACCGAGACCAGCTCGGCGGGGACCAGCTTGGCGCTCTTGTCGACGCCGCCGCCCGGCAGCGTCTGCACCACGTTCAGGCTCTGCTGCAGCCCGGTGATCTCCAGGTGGTTGCTGTTGAAGGTGGCGAACAGCTGCTGCGCCAGCGCCAGCGTCTCGGCGTCGCCGCTCTTGCCGAGGGCGCCGATGACCTCCTTGGCGTCCTCCTCGTTGAACTTCCTGAGCGCCTGCGTGGAGAAGGCCGCCGCCAGGTCCTGGTCGCTCATCTGCACGCAGTGCGCGCCGGTGACCATGTAGCCGTCGGGCGTCACCCACCAGCCCGTGCAGGCGCCGCCGGCCTCGCCGTCCACGCTGCGGTACGGCAGGACGGCCTCGAGGTAGGTCTCGGGGTCGGCGGCCATGCGCTCGAACATCCACTTCAGGATGGTGCGCTCGTCGGTGGCGATCTTGCCGGCGATCGCTTCCGCGGAGGCCTGCTCGGCCAGGCTGCTGAGGGCGTTCTGCTTGATCTGCGCCGAGGGGATGGTCACCTTGGCGGTGTAGTCGAGCATGGTCAGCAGGACCGCGGGATGCGTCTGGGCGGCGATGCGGGTGCCGACCGGGACCGGCGGCTGATCGTCGGCGAGCGCGGCAGGGCCGGTGACCAGCAAGCCGGCCACAATGAGGGGGAGAAATCGCTTCACGTCACTCACCATCCCGAATGTCACTTGGCGATGGCTTGTGACGGTCTTGTGAACGCGAAAGGGGCGGCCCGCCCAGCGGACCGCCCCTTCAGCGGAAGGTCAGACGCCCATGGACTCGGCGTCGTTGCTCTCGGCGCCACCTGCTTCGGTGACACCGTTCTTCAGGTGGTACTTGGCGATGGCCTCCTGCAGCACCTTCGCGTCGAGCTCGCCCCGCTTGACCAGCTGCGTGAGCACCGCCAGCGTGATCGACGCGGCGTCGACGTGGAAGTGGCGGCGCAGCGCCGAGCGGGTGTCGGACAGGCCGAACCCGTCGGTGCCCAGCGCGCTCCAGTCACCCGGCACCCACTGCGCGATCTGGTCCTGCACGGCCCGCATGTAGTCGCTGACGCCCACGAACGGCCCACCGGCCTCCGAGAGAGCCTGCGTGACGTACGGCACCCGCTGCTCGGACTCGGGGTTGAGCAGGTTGTGCTCCTCGCACGCGAGAGCCTCCCTGCGCAGCTCCGACCACGAGGTGGCCGACCACAGGTCCGCCGACACGCCCCAGTCCTCGGCGAGCAGGCGCTGGGCCTCGACGGCCCAGGGACCGGCCACGCCGGAGGACAGGATGTTGGCCTTGGGGCCCGGCCTGTCGTTCTTGCTGAACAGGTACAGACCCTTCAGCAGGCCCTCGACGTCGATCCCGGCGGGCTCGGCCGGCTGGACGTACGGCTCGTTGTAGACGGTCAGGTAGTAGAAGACGTTCTCCGGCTGCTCGCCGTACATCCTCCGCAGGCCGTCCTTGACGATGTAGGCCGTCTCCCAGGCCCAGCTCGGGTCGTAGCTGACCGCGGCCGGGTTGGTGGAGGCGATGAGCGGCGTGTGGCCGTCTTCGTGCTGCAGGCCCTCGCCGTTCAGGGTGGTACGGCCGGCGGTGGCGCCCAGCAGGAAGCCGCGCGTCATCTGGTCGGCGGCCTGCCACATCTGGTCGCCGGTGCGCTGCCAGCCGAACATCGAGTAGAAGATGTAGATCGGGATCATGTGCTCGCCGTGCGTCGCGTACGACGAGCCCACGGCGGTGTACGACGCCATCGAACCGGCCTCGTTGATGCCCTCGTGCAGGATCTGGCCCTGCTCGCTCTCCTTGTAGGACAGCAGCAGCTCCCGGTCGACGGCCTCGTAGGTCTGGCCGTGCGGGTTGTAGATCTTGGCGCTCGGGAACATCGCGTCCATGCCGAACGTGCGCGCCTCGTCGGGGATGATCGGCACGATGCGGTGGCCGATCTCCTTGTCGCGCATGAGGTCCTTGAGCAGGCGGACGAAGGCCATCGTGGTGGCCACCGACTGCTTGCCCGAGCCCTTGGAGAACTGCTTGTAGACGTCGTCGCCGGGGAGCTTGAGCGCCTTGGCGCGCACGACGCGCTTGGGCAGCACGCCGCCCAGAGCCGCGCGGCGCTCCTTCATGTAGGCGATCTCCTCGTCGTTCTCACCGGGGTGGAAGTACGGGGGCAGGTCGCCTTCGAGCGCGGAGTCGGGGATCGGCAGGTAGAGCCGGTCGCGGAACTCCTTGAGCTCGGCCTTCGACATCTTCTTCATCTGGTGCGTGGCGTTACGCGCCTCGAAGTCCTTGCCGAGGGTCCAGCCCTTGATGGTCTGGGCCAGGATGACGGTCGGCTGGCCGACGTGCTCGCGGGCCGCCTTGAAGGCCGCGAACACCTTGCGGTAGTCGTGGCCGCCGCGGCTGAGCTTGCGGATGTCGTCGTCGGTCAGGTGCTCGGCCATCTTGCGCAGGCGCGGGTCGGAGCCGAAGAAGTTCTCGCGGATGTAGCCGCCGGACTCGACGCTGTAGGTCTGGAACTGGCCGTCGGGCGTGGTGTTCATCTGGTTGACGAGCACGCCGTCGACGTCGGCCGCCAGCAGCGGATCCCACTCGCGGCCCCAGACGACCTTGATGACGTTCCAGCCGGCGCCGCGGAAGTACGACTCCAGCTCCTGGATGATCTTGCCGTTGCCGCGCACCGGGCCGTCGAGCCGCTGCAGGTTGCAGTTGATGACGAAGGTGAGGTTGTCGAGCTCCTCGCGGGCGGCGATGCCGATCGCGCCGAGCGACTCGGGCTCGTCCATCTCGCCGTCGCCCAGGAACGCCCAGACGTGGCTGCGGCTGGTGTCCTTGATCTTGCGGTTGAGCAGGTAGCGGTTGAACCGCGCCTGGTAGATCGCGCCGATCGGGCCCAGGCCCATGGAGACGGTCGGGAACTCCCAGAAGTCGGGCATGAGCCGCGGGTGGGGGTAGCTGGGCAGGCCGTGGAAGCCGTGGCTCAGCTCCTGGCGGAAGGCGTCGAGCTGCGCCTCGTTGAGGCGACCCTCCAGGAAGGCGCGGGCGTAGATGCCGGGGGCGGCGTGGCCCTGGAAGAAGACCTGGTCGCCCGACTCTCCGTGGTCCTTGCCGCGGAAGAAGTGGTTGAAGCCCACTTCGTACAGGGAGGCGGCGGAGGCGTAGGTGGCGATGTGGCCGCCCACGTTGGTGCGGGCGTTGGCCCGGGAGACCATGACGGCGGCGTTCCACCTGATGTAGGCGCGGATGCGCCGTTCCACGTGCTCGTCGCCGGGGAACCAGGGTTCGCGCTCCGGCGGGATCGTGTTGATGTAGTCGGTGCTGCGCAGTCCGGGCACGCCGACCTGGTGCTCACGGGCCCTCTCCAGGAGGCGGAGCATGAGATAGCGGGCGCGGGTCCGGCCCTCCGTCTTCACGACGTTGTCGAGCGACTCGAGCCACTCGTTGGTCTCGCTGGGGTCGACATCAGGCAGCTGGCTGGGTAGGCCGTCGCTGATGATCGAGAAACGCTGGCGTCCGGAAGCCACTGGGTCTCGCCTTCCGAGGTGGACTGATGTCTGTCGTGTGGGTCGTCTTCCATCCTTACCGCTGGCTGCGGAAAGTGCATCTCTACCGGCGAGTAACCGCTGGTGATGCGCCTGAGGTGGCCTAGACCACCGATGGTAGGACGAATCCCCGCAAAGGTTACACGCAGGGCGTCATTTAACAAGACCGGAAAACGAACGAAATTTCTGTCATACCGCTTACCTTCCCCTGGCGGGGAGTGGGAGAACACCCCTGCGGCGCGAATGTGACCCAGCCTAGGGGTAGGACACCCCAAGGTTTCTGCCAGGTGGGTCTTTCCGCGCGGCGCGTGCCGTACCAATGTGGTTTCTATGAACGCGACGGTGGGAGACCGGCTCCTGGTCCACGGACACGTCGTAGGACAGAGGAACCGGTCGGGAGAGATCATCGAGATCCGCGGGCCCGACGGCGGCCCGCCGTACCTGGTCAGATTCGACGACGGGCATACCGGCCTGGTCTATCCCGGTCCGGACGCGGTCATCGAGCCCCGGTAAGATTGTCCAGGTGAGATCTGAGGTCATCAGCGTGACCACGGGGTCGCGCGAGACCGTGCACGACATCACGCACCAGTGCGAACAGTTCGTGCGCGACCAGGGCGACGGCCTGCTGCACGTCTTCGTGCCGCATGCCACCGCCGGCGTGGCGCTGATCGAACTCGGGGCCGGCAGCGACGACGACCTGCTGTCCGCCCTCGACCACCTGCTGCCCGTCGGCTTCGACTGGCGCCACCGCCACGGTTCACCAGGGCACGGCAGGTCGCACGTCATGCCCGGGCTGATTCCGCCCTACGCCACCGTTCCCGTGCTGCGCGGGCGGCTCGCGCTGGGCACCTGGCAGTCCATCGCCCTCGTCGACCTGAACGTCGACAACCAGACACGTGAGGTCAGGTTGTCGTTCATCGGCGGTTGACCGTTGACGACTGAGGGTCACAGCGTGTGGACTGTCCCGAAGCGATAACCGCATACCAGGAGGGATACAAGTGAGCGCGACCGCGGGTCAGGCGCAGGGCGAGCGCGGCCTGGCCGAACGACTCGGACTCAAGCCGGGTCAGGTGGTGCAGGAGATCGGTTGGGACGATGACGTCGACGAGAACCTTCGGGCGGCCATCGAGGACCTGACCGGCAACGAGCTGCTCGACGAGGACACCGACGACGTCGTCGACGTGGTGCTGCTGTGGTGGCGCGACGGTGACGGCGATCTGTTCGACGTACTCAGCGGCGATGCCATGCGCGGCCTCGCAGAGGGCGGCCATATCTGGCTGCTGACTCCCAAGGCCGGACGCGACGGACACGTGGAGCCGAGCGACATCGGGGAGGACGCCGCCACCGCGGGTCTCTCCCAGACCAGCAGCATCTCAGCCGCACCCGACTGGTCGGGAACCAGACTGGCACCGCCCAAGGGGCGACGCTGACTCTCTCGTTGGGAGACCTCGCTCCGGACTTCGAGCTGAAGGACCAGCACGGCACGCCCACCAGGCTGTCGGACCACCGAGGCACGCGCGTCGTGCTGGTCTTCTTCCCGCTCGCGTTCAGCGGCATCTGTTTCAGCGAGCTCTCCGCGCTCGCCTCCACCGCCTTTCCTGACGACGTCAGGATCCTGGGCGTCTCAGTGGACTCGATGTTCACCTTGCGTGCCTGGTCGGACCAAGAGGACTTTGCCTTCCCTCTTCTCTCCGATTTCTGGCCACATGGACAGGTCGCACAGGCGTACGGTGTTTTCGATGAGGAGAAGGGGGTTGCCCGTCGGGGCACCTTCATCATCGACGGCGGCGGCGCCATCGTGTGGTCGATCGACAACCCGGTCTCCACGCCGCGTGACGTCGCCGACTATCTCAAAGCCCTGTCGTAACCGTCGTGGGGGCGCCGGCGACCGGTCCTCGTGATCACCCCGCCCGGCGCCGTCGCACACCCGTCCATCGATCCATCGTCTGTCGATCCGTCGTCAGTCGATCCGTCGTCTGTTGTTCGGAGGGACCCATGCCCTGCTATCGCTGCGGGGCCCGGCAGACCGACCCCGTCCGCGGAGCCTCACCCTGGCGCCGCGGGGTCTCGCACGAGGTCCTCGTGCTCATCTGCCCGGACTGCCAACGGTCGCACGACCTCGAGCTCGACACCTGCTCCTCGTGCGGCTCATTCGAGCTGATCTGCCGGCTCGGCGAGGTCGAATGCCGCTCCTGCGGGGCCGTACGGCAGGCGCGGGAGACGCGAGACCTGGTCACCACGGTCCCCGGGCTGTCCGACGAGGTGGAAGCCGCATTGAATCGGGTGCTCGGTCGCATTTCGTGACATGCGCTATCTTCTGGTGTCGTGAGTTCGTTCGTTGTCGCCCTCGACGTCGGTGGTACGTCCATGAAGGGCGGGCTGGTCAGTGACACCGGCGTCGTCCTGCTGACCGAGCGCCGCCCCACGCCCCGTGAGAACGGGCCGGAGGCCGTGGTCGAAGCCATCCGCACCTTCGTCGGCGACCTCGCCGCGTCGGGCGACGGCAGCCCCGCCGGCGTCGGCATCGCCGTGCCCGGCCTCGTCGACCCCGGCATGGCGCTCTACTCCGCCAACATCGGCTGGCGCGACGTCCCCGCGTCCGCCTTCTGCGCCCTCGACATCCCCGTCGTCCTCGGACACGACGTCCAGACCGGCGGCCTCGCCGAGAGCGTCATCGGCGCCGGACGCGGAGTCGACGACTTCCTGTTCCTCCCCATCGGCACCGGCATCGCCGGCGCCATGATCCTGCGCGGCGCCCCGTACGGCGGAGCCTCAGGCTGGGGCGGCGAGATCGGGCACATCCCCGTCTTCCCCGACGGCGAACAGTGCGCCTGCGGGCAGTTCGGCTGCCTGGAGACCTACGCCTCGGCCGCGTCCGTCGGACGCCGCTACTCACTGCGCTCCGGCCAGGAAGGCATCCGCGCCGAACAGGTCGTCGCCTCCGACGACCCCCTGGCCATCGAGGTGTGGGACGAAGCCGTCGAAGCGCTGTCGCTCGCGCTGGCGACCTACACGCTGCTGCTCGACCCGTCCGTGATCGTCCTCGGCGGCGGCCTCGCCGAGGCGGGACCCGCCCTGTTCGACCCGGTACGCACCCGCCTCGTCAAGCGGCTCGCCTTCCGCGACGCGCCACCCCTCGTCCCGGCGGCCCTCGGGGTCGACGCGGGCATGCTGGGCGCGGCGCTCCTCGGCTGGCGTGCCGCCGGACGGGGGGCCATCGGGGGGACGTGGCGGTTGGATGTGCGGTCGGGGCCGTTGGTGTCGTAAGGTGTAGTGCCGATCGGGGACGGTTAGCTCAGCGGTAGAGCATCCGCCTTACAAGCGGAGGGTCACTGGTTCGAACCCAGTACCGTCCACCTGCCAAAACGCCCCGTTTCCGATCAAGGAAACGGGGCGTGAGTGACAAACTGCGTGACTAAGGCTCCTCCGCCGCAGGGAAGATGGCATCCATCGCCCGTGCACCGTCTTGGATGACGGGCCGGATCTGGTGCCGATAGACCGTCTCCGTGACCACCGTGTTGGAGTGACCGACCAGCCGGGAGATGTCCTCGATCGGGATGTCGTGATCGGAGAGCAGCGAGACGAAGCTGTGTCGCAGCTCGCGGGGAGCCCACTCGGTTGGGTCCAACCCCGCCTTGGTGATCAGCTTCCGGAAATCGCGGCGGATGTTGTGCGCGCTGACCTGGTTGTCATCGCGCGTCGCAAAGACCAGTTCATGTTCGTCTCCCTGTGCCTGCCTGAGAGTCTTGAGGGCCTCAAGGCACCGCTTGGGGAGCGCCAGGCTACGCCGTGACTTGGGGGTCTTGGTGTCGCCCTTCTTCCGGACCGAGCGCCACACGTACAGGGCAAACTCTTCATGCTCCCAGCCTGCTTCGGCCACGGGCAGCCAGCTCTTGTGCTCCTTCACGTAAGCCACGATGTGGCTCCACTGGATCGCCCTCACCTCCTCTGTGCGCGCTCCAGAAAGTAGGGAGACCACGATGTAGGCGCGGATGCGAGGCACGGAAGTCTCAGCGACCCTCAGGACGGCTTCCGCCTGTGTGAGGGTCAGAGCCTTGGACGGGCGGCCCTCTCTGCCCTCCGGGACTTCGCACAGGTCCACGACGTTCCGCTTGACCTTGTCGCGGCGCATCGCGTTCTTGACTGAGCGGTTCAGGATGTTGTGCAGGATCTTAAGGGAGCGGGTGCCGAGTGGCTTGGTGAGGTTCTGCAGCCAGCGGTCCACGTCTTCCACCGACAGGTCGCGCAGCTTCCGCTTGCCCAGGTGAGGGATGAGATGCTTGCCTGCGTACCAGCGGTACATGTTCACCGTTCTGGCGTCGCGGCCGGGAAGTCCGTTGTCCAGCCAGTAGGTCACGGCTTCGGCAACTGTGTAGTTGGTTGGCGCGATGGCCAAGCCGTCCTCGAAGTCGCGGAGGATCTGCTTGAGCTTGGCGCCGGCCTCTGTCTTGGTCTTGCCGCTGGCGCGCTTCACGATGCGTTTGCCGTTGGGGCCGTAGCCGAGACTCGCGGTGGCGATGTAGCGCTGGCGCTTCTCATCCCAATGGATGCCGCCGTCTCCCCTGCTGCGTCGCTTGGCCATCAAGCGGCGTTCCTCGCTTCCTCTTCCAACAGGGCGATGTAGGCCCTGATGCCGTTGGCGGTGAACAGACGGGCGCGGCCCTGCTTGACGGAGGGCAAACGTCCCGTGCGGATCTGGTCGTAGATCAGGCTTCGGCTGAGCTTGAGCCGCTTCATCGCGTCCGGGACGCGATAGAGCTGGGCGTCGTCGAGCGGAGGGGTGTTCATGTGGGAGGTCGCTCCTTGGCGGTGGGATGCGGTTCTGAGGGGGGTAGCCGTACCAGCCGTACCAGCCTCGTTTCCCCAGGTCAGGCCCGAAGAGGCTTGTTTCGTGGTACGGCTCAAGCCGTACCAGGCGGCGATCTTGGTACGGCTTGAGCCGTACCAGCGTGAAAGCCTCATTGGGTCTGACCTGCAATGTTGAGGCTGGTACGGCTGGTACGGCTCCCCCTGGTGAAGTCGAGCACTTCGGCCGTCGGGACGGGCGCAGGGGCGGGACAGTAGCGTTCCCACGCGTCCAGAAAGTCGGCTCGCTGATAGCCCTTGGCCTGGCCGATCGGGGGCGGGAAGCGGATGGTGGTGGAGCGGATGTCGTACTCGCGCAAGATGGTGCCAAGGCGCATTGCGGTCAGCCCGGTGGGGCCGAAGCTGGCCCAGGGCGCCTCCAGGTTGACCTTCAGCCGGTCCAGCAGGATGGTGGTGGCCAGGGCGGTGTCGGGGCCGAAGGCGTTGCGGCAGTCGGCCAGCAGCCGGACGCGGGTGGAGGGCTGAGAGGCTTCGTCGGCTTCGGCGGTCAGGGCCAGCACGGCGGCCCGTGCCCGGTCGGGCCAGTGGCCGCCGGCGTGGTCGGCGACGGCCACGAGGGGTTCCCAGGTGTCGGCTGCGCGGTCTTCCACCGGCATGGGCGGTTCGGCTTTCTCCAGGGCGGCGAGGTCGGCGCGCAGCCACGCGGACAGCTCGCATGCCAGCTGGCGGAGGGCGGGCCGGTCGCGGCGGTGCCGATAGGGCGCCACGGTTTCGCCGGGGCCGCGCCGGCGCATCCGGATGACGACGGCCCGGTCTTCGATGGTGTCGGGCATGGCGCCGATGCCGGCGAGCGCGGCCATGGCGAAGGTGGGGATGCTCATCACGCGGTTGGTGTTGGCGTCGTAGCGCTTGGCGGGCCGGTTGCGCTGGTGCCCGGCGTTCAGCAGCCCGCGCAGGTCTTCGTGTCCGTCGGCTTTCGGGCCGAAGATGGTGTCGGCCTCGTCGACCAGCATCGTCGGGGGGTCGTCGGTGATGGAGCGGTAGACGGCGGCGGGGGTGGAGTTGACGGTGATGAACGGCTCGTGACAGGTGGACTCGACCACGTCCAGCAGCCGGGACTTGCCACAGCGCTTTTCGGGGGCGCGGATCACCAGGCGGGGGGCGTGCGCCCATGCGGGTTGGGCGTGGCTGGCGGCGATCCACAGAACCACGGCGTCGGCGGCCTCAGGGGTGGGAAGGATGACGTAGCGGGTCAGCGCGGTCAGCAGCGCATCCAACAGTGCGGCGCCGTGGCTGACGGGTTCGGGGGATGGGTCCACGTGGCGGTCTCCTGCGGGGTTGGGTGGGCTGGTCATGCGGCGACGCTGCGGGGGCGGCGGGCGCCGTTGCGCAGTCCGGAGGCGACGGTGGAACGCGTTTCCGCTCGGCTCAGGCCGGCGGCTTCCCCCTCCTGTTCAAGCAGGGTTGTCACCTCGTCCGCGTTGAGCGCGCCACCGGCCACGAGTTGACCCAGGGCGGTGGCGGCCAGGAAGAGGGTGCGGTTGCGCTCCCCGACGGGGGCGGCGGCCAGCCGGTTGAGTTCGCCGGTGATCGCAGCGTGGAGGAACGCGCCGTGCCGGTCAGCGGGCAGGGCCAGGCGGACGGGCTTGCCCGGCGTCGGGGGCGAGGTTTCAAGCTGCTTGAACAGCCACGGGGGTAGTGGGGCGGCGGGGCCGTTGTGGAGCACCTGGTAGGTGCCGATGCCGTCGGGCAGGTGCACGTGGCTGCCGGGGCCGACGACGTAGCCGCCGGCCGCGCGGGTGTCGATCAGCCAGCCCAGACCGCGGCCTTTGCCGCCTTCGGTGTTGGTGAGCCGCACGCCGTCGGGGGCGGTGAAGTACAGGTGGGTTCCACCGCGGCGGGTGCGGACGGTGAAGGTCTCGAACGGGAGGGGGTGGCCTGCGCGTTGCCACAGGACGGCCAGCACGTCCGCGCCGTCGGTGACGCCCGGCAGGTCCCAGGGGGGCGGGGGGCGAAGCCCCTCCTTTCCGGGTTTGGGGGTGTCGAGGTCGAGCACCACGAGCTGGCTGGGGCCGGTGGCGATGCCGACGTTGTACGGCGCCCGTGACCACCATCGGTGGATCAGGTTCGGGTCGGTGGTGGCGCGAGATTCCCAGGTGGTGAAGCCTCGCGGTGGCTGCTTGGCGCCCGGGGTGATGGGGAAGACGTGCCAGCCACGGGCGGCGGCGGCCAGGGCGTAGCGGATGGGGTTGTTCATACGGCCACTCCGGTCGGGCTTGCGGGTGTCGGCGCAGGGGTGAGTAGTCCCTGCTGAGTCCACAGGTCCATCAGGTCTGTTTGACCCTCAACCGGTGCCGGGCAGGAAGAGCACAACCGGCCGGCGATGCTGCCTGGTCGAGGGGTGTTCTGGCCTGTGATCTTCTGGCCCCACTTGCAGGCGGGGATTCCGGCCGCCCTGACACGCTGCTCCAGAGAGCGGATGCGGTAGGCGGTACGGGGATAAAAGAACTCGATCTCGTCCAGCTCGCCGGGCTTGGCGAAGGCACCGCACAGGCATTCGCCACTCATGTGCAGATGGGCTGACACCTGGTTCTGCGGCAGCCGGTGTGTGTGCCGGTATTCGGCCATCTGAGCGTTGGTCCAGTGCACAAGTGGTGAGCACCACACGATGCCGCCTGCCTGGTCGATCTCGGCGGCGTTGCGCATGCGGCGCTCGGACTCGCCCCAGCGCATGCCCGCCAGATACAGCACCTTGCGGGAGCGGCCGCGTGTGTCCACGATCTGAGCGCGGTTGCGCTGAAGGGGCTCGTCCTTGAGCCGCCGGTACATGACGCCGTGCCCGGCGGGGCCGGGAAAGCCCTTCCAGACCGACCGGATGCCTGCGTTCTTGCCGGTGCGGGCGATCACCTGCCCAAGCACCAGATCGTCATAGGAGTCGCGTGGGTGGAGTTCACGCAGCGGCAGGTTCCAGGTGTGGGCCACCTCGCGCACGTGCTGACGTGTTTCGTCGATGCCGATGCCGGTGTTGACGTGCACGACGGCATCGTGGGGAGAAGAGTCGAGGTAGGGGTGGGCCAGGTGCAGCAGCACTGTGGAGTCGTTGCCGCCGGAAAACAGCACCTGACGGGCCACGATGGGGTAGCGGTCGAGGGCTTCGGCGATGATGTCGTGGCTTCGGGTGATGGCTTCAGCCAGGGTGCGGGCGGGTGGTGACTGGTCTGCCTTGACGGGCTTGCGTCCGATGGTGTCGGGCATGCCGGGCAGGAGTTCAGCAGTCATGAAGCGGCGTCCCATGGTGGGCTCCTTGGCAGGGTCAGGCGACGAACAGGGCGGTGATGGGGAAGGCACCGGGGGTGGTGGCGTGGACGGGCTTACCCCAGCGGATGCGCCAGCCTGGTTCGGCCGGGCCCTGGCAGTGGGCGGGGGAAGGTGCAGCGGGCAGCCGTACGGCCCAGGTGTGCCAGACCTCGGTGAGCACCTGGGCGGCGGGAGCGGGGCCGAGCGCCTGGCTCGGCTGGACTCCGACGTCGCGGTGCAGGCGGCAGGCGGCTGCCACGAACCGTCGTGGCGGGTGGCGGCCCAGGCCGAAGACGTGTTCGCCGTCCCAGCCGAGCCAGGAGATCGGCACCCGGTAGAAGGTCGCGTAGACGTCATCCGGCTGGAGCGGCGCCGTAGGTGGGGTGCGCCAGGTCGCGCGCGGGTGTGGGGGTGGCTGGTCATGCGGCGGGTCTTTCGACGGTGCGGGACGGGAGCGCGTGCAGTTTGGCCAGGAGCCGGGCACGCCAGCGCACGGCGTAGCGCAGGCAGTTGGCGCAGTTGCGATGGACGCAGTCGGGCAGGGGTGGGCTGTGGAGGGCGTCTTTGCTCCAGGCCATCGAGTCGGCGGAGACCAGGTAGCGGCCATATCGCAGCAGTCCCAGGGTCTTGACTCCGAAGCCGTGCAGGCGCAGTCCTAACCCGGCGAGGGTGGTGACGATCTGGCCGATTTCAGCTGTGGACTGGCGGCGGCAGACGGAGCCGATCCCGACCAGAGGTAGCGCAGCCAGATCCACCCCGGCGGCGGTGTAGAGGACGACACAGCGCAGGTAGTCATCCAGTTCCCAGCCCTGGACCACGGGGAAGATGGGAAGCTCCGGTGCCAACTGGCGGAGTGTCAGGTAGTTATCGACCGTCCGGTGCAGGTGCTCGCGCACGCTGAGGTGAGTACCGGCGAATGTTTCGCGGCCGAAGCGTCCGCCGTGGAGGATGGCGGGTTCACACATCCAGTCCTGCGGGGCAGCCCACTGAAGGTTGATCTTTTCGCCGTGGCTGCGTAGCCATTCCACGTATTCGCGGGCGGTGATGGTCCATCGGCCGTGCTTCTTCAGTTCGGTGAACCCGCGCGAGTCCACGTAGGTGGGACAGCGCGCGGTCAGATGGCGGGGGAGCGGCCGGCGGGCCAGCCTGCTGTAGCTGACCATGGCCGGGAAGGTGATGCGGCCTAACCATGACGGTTCAGGCACTCCGGTGACGAAGACCGGTGCTGCAGAGGGGGCGCCGGTGGCGGCCAGCGCGTGCGTTGGGGGAGCGGTCACGCGGCGTACCTCTCAGCTTGTTGAGGAGCGGCAGAGAGGGCCTGTTCCAGGCACACCTTGTGGACGGGCAAGCCGTCGTAATCCAGCAGGGAGGCTAGGAGCTGGCAGAAGCGGCAGGGGCGCTGGCGGCCGCCTCCCCAATGCTCCAGATGCTTGCGCCAGGTGATGATGATGCGGCCCTGGAAGGCTCGGTTAGGGCCGGGCATCAGCGGATGCTGTTCCGGTCGCGGCGCAGACGGCGCAGGTGTTCCTGATCAGCCGGGACAGGGATGTTGAACATCCGGACCCCGAGCCTGAGGGTGAGCCCGGTGGCGTCGCAGGCGTGGCAGAAGCGGAAGGAGCGGGTGAACAGGGCGCCGCGTTTGACGCCGGTGCCCTGGCAGAGGCGGCAGTCGGTGAAGGGGTTGCGGGTCAGGCCGTGCCGGTAGCCGACTATGGCGAGCACGACGGCCAAGGGGAGGAGTGTTCCGCCGATGACGGCGGCGGTGATCATGGCGAGGTTGGACACGACGGTCTCCCAGACCAACGGTTGAATGATCATGGCGGGGTGCGGTGACAGCGCGCCGGTGTCACGGGCAGGGGGCGGGGTGGGGAGTCACTGGTCAACGGGGTCATGACGGCGTGACAGAGGCCCCGTGATGGCGGCGTGACATATCCCCGTGACAACCAGAAGAAGATCGTTTTCGTTGCGCGCACGCCTCCCACGCGCAGCCGCACAAGGGGGCGCCCCGCTGGGTGTTACGGCCCCGGCGGGGCGTCGGTGGTGGCCGGCAGCCGATCAGGCGGCGGCATCGTAGTCGTCGCCCTCCAGCGGGGACATGTCGGCGATGGTGTAGGTCTTGCTGCTGCCGGCCTTAGCCGCGTTGAGCACGCCCCGGCTGGTGAGGTCGTCGAGCACCTTGTAGATCCAGGCGCGGCCCAGGCCGGTGCGCTGGCGGACCTCGGTCAGGTCCTCATCGCTGACCTTGATGGTGTGCCGTCCGCTCTGGTGGCGCTGGCGCAGCCATGCATGCACCAGGGCGCGGGCTTGGACGGGTTCGAGCTTGACGGTCGGTGCGTCGGCCCGGAGGGCGTCGGCTTCCTCGGGGGTGGGCTGCCGTATCTCTTCTTTTGGCCCAGCGGTGATGGACGGGTCCGGATCGCCGGCGTCGGCCAGGGCTGCGGTGACCACGTCTCCGCGGTGGCGGAGCTGGTCGATCAGGTCAGCGGCGCCGGGGTCGCTGGGCTTGACGAACACAGGGCGAGCTTCGTTGTCGGGGTCGGGTGGGCCGATGATGCTTTTACGCTCCAGCGCCTCGATCAGGCGCAGGCAGTCCTCCCACGTGATGCGCAGCTTGCGCTGCAACATCGCCGGGGAAGCATGCTGGGCGTGGATGACCAGTTCGGCGGCATCGGCGAGCAGGTCAGCGAAGTCGGCGGCGAACTCGTCTTCCGCTGGCTCATCCGCCTGCCCGCTGGTGTTGCTTGCACCGCCAGGGGGCGGGGTTGAGGCCGCGGCCAGTGCGCTGTTGGCGGTGGTGGGTCGGGCCAGGGCGGCGGTGAACTCATCCACCTGCTTGACCGACGCCGGGTAAGCGGCGGCGTGCGCCGTCATCGCAGCACGGGCCTCAGCGCTGTTGCGGCCCCACGCGTAGGTGCGTAGCGGCATCGCGTAGTGCGTGACCGGGATGCCGCGGGCGTCCAGCAGCGCCATGCCGGGGTAGTGGTCTTCCCATTCGTGCGGGGCGACGTCGGCTTTGCGCTGGCGTGCGGAGACGCCGAACTTGACGTCGTCGGGGTCTTTGAGGCCGAAGCACATCTTGGCCATCTGGGAGCGGAAGAGGGTCGGGATCTGCGTGTAGTCGGCACGCTGCAACGACAAGATGACGCTGCCACCGGCCGAACGGATCTCCTTCAGGATCTCGCCCAGCTTCTCCTCGTCGTCGGCGCCCAGCTCGCTGACCAGCTTGGCGATCTCTTCGATGTGCAGGTACCAGTAGGTCAGACCGCAGCCTTCCTCCCAGTCGCTGTAGCCGTGTTCGGCCAGCCACTTGGTGCGCTGGGGGATGGCGGCGTGGATGGCGCGGATCAGCGCGACCGCTCCGGCCTTGGTGTGCTCGAAGCGGTGCAGACCCTCGCGTAGCGGCCCCATCGTCTGGTCGTCCTTGCTGATGTCGATGGAGAAGATCGCGGCGTCGTGGCGGGTCATCAGCTCAGCGCAGATGTTCCACGCGCCACCGATCGACTTGCCCGACCCGGTGGCTCCCATGATCTGCAGGTGGAAGCCGACGAACCGGAACCGCATGTCGTCGCCGTCCTGGTACAGCCCGATCCGCACCGGCTGGTTCACCGAGCCGCTGGGCAGGGACGGGCCAGGCCACGAGATCGGCCGGCGGATGGCGCGCGGGTCGGAGACGGTCATGAACGCCCGGTCGGCGCGGTCGTCGTCGCGAGCCACGATGACGCTGCCGGGCGGAAGCTTCATGCCGGACTCGATCCGGTCGGTGGCCTTGATGGCGTCGTCGGCGGTCTTCTCACCGGGCGGCAGGTTCATCAGGCCCTTGACCTTGTGGTCGTTGACCTCGATGGCGCGCACGCGGGTGCCCTTCAGCCCGACCTGGTCTTTGGCCCGGTCGAACAGCGATCCCAGCGCGTCGGCGCCGTGGTCGGCTTCGTCGCCGGTGGCGCGGCGGATGACGGTGCGAATGTTCCACGACAAGGCGAGGGTGGCCCCGCCGAAGAACAGCGTGCCCTGCATGACCGGGTGGCCCAGGCCGGTGACGGTGGCGGCGGTGAACCAGCCACCCACCAGCGCCGTGGTCAGGGTCGAATGCGCGCGGCCGATCAGGCGCCGCTGGTGGGAGACGGCCCACGTCAGGCCGGTCAGTACAGTGACCCCGAGCGTGCAGCCAATCGCAGCCCAGGTCACCTCGGGCGGCTGCCCCCACCAGTGGTGCGAGACGAGCCCGGCCACGGTGAGCAGGCCCAGCAGCAGCCACGGCGGGACCAGCACGCCCACCTTCGACAGCACGGAGGCAGCCAGACGTTCCATGGTGGCCTCTTGGACCACCTGGAGAGAGGTGGCGGAACGGCGCATCACAGATCCACCTGCCCCTTGTAGTCCTTCCGCTTGTCGGAACGCTTGTCGCTGAGGGCGTCGGCGAACTCCCGCTGGAACTGCAGGTGGAACTTGACCAGCTCCGCGGAGACGCCCAGCGCGAGTTCGCGGGCATCGTCGAGCACGGATGCGACCCAGCTGGCGCGGGCGCGCACGTCCACGCCCATCAGCAGCGGGTGCCCCTTGAGCTGGCGCATCGCGGCCTCCGCTGCGCCGGCGGCGTTGTCCAGCTCGCGGGCCAGGTCATGCGCGAACCGCTGGGACGCGGTGGCGTAGTCGGCGATCTTCTTGGGGACCTTGCCGTGAAACTCGATATTGGCGATCTCGTCGAGACGGGTCTGTCCGGTGCCCATGGTGTCCTCCTTCGGCCTGGTCAGCGGGGCGGGGTGAAGTGCTTGCGGTAGGTGCGGGGGAAGTTCTCGCCACGTTCGGCCAGCGCGGCGGCCAGCTGGCGGGCGCGGTGCAGCCGCTTGGCGACCCGGCGGGCGCGCACACGGGTGTCCAGGCCGAACAGCAGCCATTGGCCTTTCATCGTGGTCATGGCGGCTTCGGCATCCACGGCGGCGATGTCCAGCTCCAGGTTCCACCGGTCGGCCAACGCGGTCAGCGCCTTGCCGTAGGCGTGAAACGCCTCGCCCAGGCTGCCGGTGAACTCGATCCCGGCCAGCTCGGTGATCGCTCTGGGGCGAGTGCCGCCGCTGCCGGTGTCGATGTCGGTCACAGGCGGACCTCGCAATCGTCGATCAGGTCGGCTTCGGGGATGTCTTCGATCCAGGCGCGCGCTTCGCGCAGCAGGACGGCCAGCGCGCGGCGGCCGGCGGGGATCACCGGGCGGATGCCGAGCCGCGCGGTGACCCACGCGTCCAGCGCGGTGACCAGGAGCACCAGCACCGCAAGGATCAGTGCCAGCACCTCCCGCAGCCCGGCCAGCAGGAGGCGCAGGCCGCGGGAGGCGGCAGAGCGGGGAGGGGCAGCGTCGGTGATGACGTAGACGACACGCGGCCGGCGGGGCATCGACATCACCACCAGGCATCCTCCGACTGATCGGCGGTCCGGTCAGCGCGCAGTTCGGCGGCGATGTGCTCCATCCGGTCATGCACCAGAACCCGCACACGGGGTCGGTCGAGCAGGGCGACGACGGCGATGACGACCGGGACGGCCAGGCAGGCAAGCCCCGTGACGACGATGAAGGTGAACATGAACGCGGTCATGACAAAGCTCCTCGGGTCAGGAGGGGGAGGGGGTGTCGAAGCGCAGCGCGTCACGCACCGCCCGAGCGGAGTCCATGCCGCACCCCAGGGCGCGGCGGATCTTGTCGGCGCCGGGGTCGGCGGGCAGCTCGCCGGCGTCGATCAGGTGGCGGGCGCGGGCGGTAAGGGCGGCCAGGACGGCGGCGTTCGCCCTGTACGTAGGGCCGGTAGGGCCGGTAGGAGTCCCGGGCATGCCGTGATCTAGGCGGGCGAACGCGGCCAAGATGATGGGCAGGGCGGTGACGATGGCCACCGCGACGATCGGTCCCAGGATGTGCAGCACCAGCCGGGACAGCGAGAAGGTGTCGGCCACGCCGGGCAGATACGGCCAGGCGTTCATGCCGAGCGTGAGGGCCAGGAACAGCCACTCGATCCGCACCAGGGCGCGGTCGGCCACAGGCTGGCCGCAGGTGCCGAGATAGGCGCGGGCGCCCACCACGACCAGCAGCGCCAGGGACAGGAACGGCTCCACCAGCCAGGCGAACACCCATCCGGGCGACCAGGCCGCGGCGCCGTCGGCGGCAAAGGTCTGCACGCCGGCGGTGGACCAGGCCAGCGCCAGGGTGAGCGAGACGAGTGCGGCGGTCACCAGCGTGCGGCGCATGCGGGCGGCCTGCCAGGCCCGCATGTCCGGGTCGTGGGCCAGGGCGTGCAGGCGGGCGGCTTGGCGGGCGGCCTTGCGGCGCTTGCGCACCTTGGGCGTGTCCAGCAGCAGCGGGGCGTCATCGCCCTGAAGGTCGGCCAGCGTGCGGGCTTCGGCGACTTCGGCGCGCAACTTGCGCACCCTCCTGCTCTCACGTCGGTGGGCAGAGCCGAACGCGGTGACAGGCATTGCGCGGGGGACGGGCTGATTGGCGGAGAGGTGCCGTTCCAGGTCGGCCAGCCCACGGGCGATCTCCTCCGGAGTCGGCTCGGGCGAGGGGTCGGGGAGGTTCACTGTCATGGGTCAGCCCTCCTTTCTAGGGGCGGGCTTACGGGGGTTGACCAGGGCGCGACCCGGCAGGCGGGTGAAGCGCTCGCGGTCGGTGGCGTGGAAGGGGCCGTGCCAGCCGGTGCGGGTGCATTCCAGCTCGGGGCTGCCGTCGGCGGGCACGAACGTGATGGGGCACGGACGCTTGAAGAGGTTCATGCGGCGATCTCCGTTGCGCAGTCGGGGCAGGAGTCGCATTGGCGGGGCAGCACGTAGCCGACATCGGTCAGGCACTCGGGGCAGGTACGGCGGGCCGCGTTGGCTTTGGCCAGCGCGGCGAGCTGCGCCGGGGTCGGGACGCGCTTGGGGAGCGCGAACCGCACGTCGTACAGGTAAGCCACGCGCACCCCTCCGGGGGCGCTGTAGCGGCGAGAGCGCCACAGGATTTGCGCCTGGATGCCCTGGCCGCCGGGACGCAGCTTGTCAGCTGCCAGCTGACGCAGGGTGCGCAGGTGTGGCGGGGCCATGTGCCACGGGTAGGTGGGGACAACGTAGCGGGCTCCGGCGGGGTCCCAGAAGCGGGCACGGATGCGGCTCATGGACGGCCCCACCCCTGCCAGCAGCGGGGACAACCGGGCCGGTTGCACCAGTTGTGCGGGTCGGACGCCCACCGGGTGACGGCCAGCTCCAGCGGTCCGCCCATGCGGACCACGAGACGGGAGGTCTGCCGCAGGCGGTAGCGGCTGTGGGTGAGGCGGATCAGGTCGCAGATCAGCAGCCCGGCCAGGAACGCCAGGGCGTGCGAAACGAAAGCGATCACGGCATGCCCTCCGGTCAGGCGTGGGCGCGGAAGCGGGTTCGGCAGGTCCGGCAGCCAGAGCGGCATCGGCCTCCGTGCATGGGGCACAGCGCGATACGGCGTCCGGTCGTGGCGTTGCAGCGGCGGCAGCCGATCACGTTGGCGGAGCGCTGGCCGCAGTCGGTACAGCGGAAGCGGTTCATCTCAGGCCACCACCGGCCGGTCAAGGGCGCGCAGCTCGCTGGCGTTCAGCCCTGCCCACACGCCGTGCATGGGGCGGATCTCCAGGGCGTAGGCCAGGCAAGCCACGATCGCCGGGCAACCGCGGCACACCGACTTGGCGGCGTTCTCGCGCAACTTGAGCTGGCGGGGGGACTCGAACCCGTCAGGGCCGACGAACAGGTCGGGGTCCACCTGCCCGCAGGACGAACCGGCGTCGTCGATGGTGGCCAGCAGCCGGATAGCTGACCTGCCGCCCAGGTGGGCGGTCGTCTCGGGGGCGGTCACGGGGCCACCTCCAGCGTGGCCAGCACCTCGGACACCTGCAGACGGACGCAGGAGGGGCAGATGGGCGGGGAGGGCGGCTCGTCGCCCGGCGCGGAGATCTCTCCTCCGTCGCACACGACGCAGACCCAGGGGATACCGGCGAAGAGGGACCGGTAGGTCATGATGAGGACACCTCTCTGAGAAGGGGAGGAGGACCGGGGACGGCACCGTGTCTTGGCGGGCAGGGCCGTCCCCGGTCGCGCGTAGATCGGGCGATTGAACGATCAGTGCGCGGCTCCAGGCCTGCGCGAGCCGCCTTTTTCTGGGGGAGGCGGTGACCCACTTCTTGAGTTGTGCGATCAGCAGCTAGCGCCGTCTGTCCCGTCGGCCAGAGCGCGGTTCCGTCAGCGTCGGCGCGCGGCCCCGTCAGGCCGCCTTCCGCGTGGTTCTCGTGGTGAGGCACGCCTCACCACGGTTGTTCGACTTGGCCGGGCGTCGCAGGTATGCTGCCAAGGAAACGCCAAACGTTTGTCGATAGCTCCGATAGTGAGCGCCTTGAGAGGGAATGTCAACAAACGCCAAACGTTTGTTGTTTCAAAGTTGGTGACCAACTGAGGAGAGGGAGATGGGCATCCCAAGCAAGCTGGGCTTCCGCCAGATCGCAGCGCAGATCCGGCAGGAGATCACCGAACGCGTTTACCCGACGGCTTCGGTTCTCCCGCCTGAGCCGGTACTCGCGGAGAAGTACGGCTCGTCGCGAAGCCTGGTCAACAGGGCGATGCAGGTACTCGCGGCAGAGGGCATGATCCGCCCTCGTCAAGGAAGGGGAACAATGGTGACCTACATCCCGCCGATGCCTCACTCGGCAGCTCGCTACTCCCGCGAAGCACGCGAGAGCGGCGCCGCCCGTGGCGCCTTCGACGCAGAGGTGCGTGCACTGGGGCTCGAACCGCAGCATGAGATCACTGTGGAGCGTGCGGTACCGCCCGATGACGTAGCCGACGCTCTCGGCCTGGCTCGCGGTGAGGAGAATGCCCTCGTTCGCCGGCGGCGTCTTCTGGCTTCCGGCATCCCGGTACGGCTCAATGCCTCGTGGTTTCCCCTCTCCATCGCGGAGGGCACCGACTTGGAAGCCGAAGGGCCAAGCATCCGGGGAGGCGTCAAGTCTGCCCTATCCGAACTCGGCTACGCGCAGACCGAAGCGACGGAGCGCATCCACGTTCGTCCTCCCACGGAGGATGAGGCGGATGCCTTGGAGATCAGTCCCGAGCGCACGGTTTTCGATATCTTTCACGTCGGCAAGACGGCATCAGGGCAGGCTGTCGAGGTGACCATTACCGTGACGCCCGCTCACTACCTGATGATCGAGCACACGTTCCCGCTGAGCTGACGTACGGCCACACCGACCAAAGGAGACGATGCGAGATGACGGCTTCCACCCTGCCGATCCGCGCCCGCGCCTTGGAACTGGCCGAAGCGGGCCAACTGCCCGCCTACATCTACGACCTGGCCGACCTTGACGCCCACATGGCCGCCATCCGGGCAGCCATGGGCGACATTGAGGTCTACTACGCCGTTAAGGCCAACCCGGACCCGAACCTGATGAAGGTCATCGAGCCCTACGTCCAGGGCTTCGAGATCGCATCCGGGGGAGAACTTGCTCATGTGCGCGAACACTTCCCCGGAGCGCGCATCGCCCTTGGAGGTCCAGGCAAGACGGACGCTGAACTCTTCGCCGACGTCAACAGGCTCCACGTGGAGAGCCCGAGCGAGATCCGACGCCTGTTCGCAGCGGGTAGGTCAGCTGACGTGCTTCTGAGAGTCAACCTCGACATTCCCATCAAGGGCGCATCGCTGGCAATGGGCGGCGGTGCCACACCGTTCGGCATGGACCCGGAGGGCGTCGCCGAGTGTCTCGACATGCTTAAGGGTCAGGACGCCGTACGAATTCGCGGCATCCACGCGCACTTGGCCAGCGGTCTTGACGCACTGACCATGCTTGAGCTGGCCAGCGCGATTCTCGACTACGCCCGTGGCATTGGTGTCACGGAGGTCAACGTTGGCGGCGGTATGGCCGTGTCCTACACCAATCCAGAGGCGCGCTTCGACTGGCAGACGTACGGCGCGGGCCTCGCCGCCCTCCGACGCCCTGGCGAGACGTTGCGCATCGAGCCGGGCCGGTCCATCTCGGTGTACTGCGGGCGGTACGTCACGCGGGTCATGGACGTGAAGCGCGTTCATGGTGAGTTGTTCGCCGTGGTGGCGGGCGGAACCCATCACATCCGGACCCCGGCGACGAAGGGTCATAGCCAGCCCATGGTCATTGACCAGCCGGGGGAGGTGACCACCATTGTGGGTCAGCTCTGCACGCCGAAGGACACCATGGCGAAGCACGTACCGGTGAGCTTGAAGACAGGGAATGTGGTTGAGTTCCTTATGGCTGGGGCCTACGCATGGAACATCTCGCACCACGACTTCCTGATGCATCCGCAGCCGACCTTCCACTACGTCGGCTGAATCCGACCCTGAGCACGAAGCCCTGGAAGCGCGTCCGGCTTCCAGGGCTTCTTTGCGTCGGGCACTGCCCCCGTGTCCGCCGAAGAGCCAACAAGATCGACGCTTCTTATGCCTTAGGCGGGCTGATTGGCTGAAACGCTGGGGGCAAGTGCGGCAGCCATAGCCCTCACGGAGCGCCTATGTGCGTGGTGTGAGTGCCTAACCCCAGGTATTCCAGCCCACCCCCTTTAGTGGTCGCAGATAGTACACGTCTGGGCACTCAGCTGCACTGATCTGTCCCGCTGGCACCCATGGTCCGTAAGCTTCCGCGTAACTTTGCTCGTTGCCACAGAACAGCACTGCCTGGAAGCTGCCGCCGATCCCGCCGCACTTGACCGCTGCAAAGCCGGGCTCGACTTCGCTGCCTGACTCGCGAGCAATTACTCGGCAGCTCGTGACTGTTCCTGCCGAAGCAGGCGCCACACTTACCACGGCTGCCGTCATCGCCATGGACACAACGACGGCGAACCGAACTGCTACAGCTCTCACCCGATCCCCTTTGTCGATTTTCGCGTTGACCTGTTCGATGCTGGGGCAGCGGGACCTAGCCGATCAAGGTTTTAGGAGTGGCTTAATCCTCATGGCAATGGACTCCCTAAGGGCCTGAGACGCGGGCGTGGTGCGCCTCCTGCGTGCGTCACGGGGCACTTAGTGCTATCTGGGTGACCAACTGCGTGACAGTAACTCTGGCTGATCCCGGATGGGCTTGGACGTTGGTGCCCCCTCTTACTGTGCTGTCAGCTCTGAGCCGAGCCCTGCGCGACGCCCTCCTCTGTCCACCAAGACACGACGTACGGATCCGTGGAGCCCTCCGCAGTGCTTCTGGTTGGGGACTCGATTACGGACATCGAGGCGTCTCAAACCGCGCAAGCGACGGCCATTGGATATGCCAATCGCCTAGATAAGGTGGCCCGGCTGGATGCCGTCGGTGCGGATCTAGTTGTGACGTGTATCGGAGAGCTGGCCGACTCTCTGCGATAGCCGTCACTATCCGCAAATGTGGATTGAGCGGGGAAGCGGCTCGAAAGTGGGGACGCTACCGCGTCTACGGACGTAGTCCACCCACTACCCCTGCCCTCGAACAGCCACAAAGCACTGCGGGGTTAAAGCTTGCTACAGCTCCTCCACCCAGTCCGCGGGAATCAGAGCCTCGCCCTCCGCTCGCCATCGATACCTGACCGCGTCGCTGAACCACTGCTCCTCAAGATCGGCGTGTTCCATGACGATGACCTGAAGGTCCACATCAGGACGTGCGAGGGTTGCCAGAACCGATTGGTAAATGCGGACGAGCGACTCACGGTCATCATCGGGTAGAACATGTGAACCGTCGCCAGCGTAGTCGGCTGGGAACCAAACTTGTGATGGCTGATCCATAATGAGTGTGCGTGGAACAGGTCGATTTTCCGTTGCAAACCATTCGTGAAGAGCCAGGAATGTTGCCACGTGGTAGCCGACGTAGTTCTCGCCGCTTCCCATCTCATATAGCGGAACTGCGCCGGCATGTGTGTCGGCAACTACGGTGAGCTGCCTCAGGTCCAGGCGGATTGGTGATGCCGAGTGTTCAAGCTCAAGATGGCGAGCCTTGTCCCATAGGTTCTGGTTTATTCGCGCCAGAAAGGACGCAAGTAGGTCGGGGTTCCCGCTTTCTTCTAGCCTTGCCTCGATATCGGCAATTGCAGTCTCAAGCTCAACGGTGCGGTCTTGGATTGGAGCTTCATGAGATCGCCGATCGAGGAGTTCCAGATAAAAGCCAATTCTGCCCTGAATCAGGGCGGCACGTGACTCGGCGGCGCGCAACCTTGCAACGGCTTGAAGTCCGGCCTCCAACTCGTCGATCTCAGCCCTATTCGCTCGCAGCTGTTGCGTTACTCCTTGGATCTCCTCGGCCAGCTGCGCAATCATCTGATCGATCCTTGGAGTGTCAGTGCGGATGGCGACGATCTCTCCATCAAGGCGTAGCAGCTCGCTGCGCAACTCCACCCATATCCCTGGAGCATCGGGTGTGTCGGTGCCGCACATCGGACAACCTCGCGAGGGGCCCTCTGCGTTGCCAAAAAATCCGAGCGATGCGAGACGCGCCCGCTGCTCACTAGCCTCAGAGGCGAACTCGCCGTTTTCGTCCGCAGCGCGACGGAGTCGCGTGAGCCGGACGTTCAAGCCAGCTATGCGATCCCGCAACTGCGCTCGCTGTTGGTTAAGCTCCCCCAGTCGATCTCCTTGAATTTCGGGCAGCCCTGCGGCGCGTACATCGGCATCAGTGAGCGGCCTCAGGATGCTAACAGCTTCGCTTTCGTTGATGCCCTGTGGTGGCAATTGATCGATTAGGCCGACGGCCGCTGCCTCAGCGAGAAGGGCGCGCGCCTGCCCTGAAGCGCCAAGCGCTATAGCCTGTTCATCCAGGGAGCGTCTCAAGGCGACGAGCTCTCGTTTAAGCGTGCGTAGTCTGATCGTGAGAGTTGCGTACTCGGTGTCTACTGCTCCCAAGAAATAGGGGATGGCCGCGCGGATCGCGTTGGGGCGATGCTCATCTCCCTGGGTATGGAAGAGCACGTCTTGGTTTGCTATCTCATTCTGTTCTTGTATGACGAAGAAGAGTGCGTGCCGGATACCGGGATGGAGCGGACCAGCGGTACCCGGCATAGGAAGTCTTAGCGAGCGGTCGATCCCACACAGATCTCCGATGATCTGTCGAGCCGTGTCGACGTTGGTATTGAACTCGAGAGTATCGAACGCCGGGATCGACTCCGGATCCGAGATGATGCCGACGTACATGCGATCAGCGGTCTTGCGGAGCCGCTCCGGGGCAGGGCGGGCGACGTACATGGTCCGCCCACCGCTAACGATCACAAGACCAAAACCTCTGGAGTGGTCTCTTGTCACCCCGGCTTTCACCGGGTAGCCGCTACTGCCAAGACAGTAGTCAATGATCGTTACGATGGCACTTTTGCCTCTACGAGAGGAGCCGGTGATGATGTTCAGCTGTCCCAGCTCAAAGGTCAGCTTGCGCATGCGCTCGCCACGGCCATAGACGACGACGTGCCTGATCTGGAAGCTCAAGGACGGACTCCAAGGAGAGTGAATATCGTCGGAAGGTCGCCGGCCCTGGACAACCATCGACCTAAGAACACGCTGGCCTTTTGGATTTGGACTACTTCGGGAGTGCCACCGGTGATGCGCTTGGGTATTCGTTTAGCTGCCTGGATGCGGCGTCGCCCATCAAGGGTGAGGGCTCCTGCCTGTAGGCCGAGCAGGAGTCCATCCCTAACGAGAGGTCCAAGCAGCGGTGCCGCCGCTTGGAGATGAATCCGTGCTGTCGACTCACGCTCAATCCAGTTGACGGGCGTCGCCGACGTCGTTCGCGGCAACGCCGTCCGCACCGGGGCTGTGAGTGCCATAACTGGCGCAAGGACGGCGAGAGAGATGTGACAGCCTAGACCGTTTTCCTCTTCATATCCCTGCGCGGTCCGAGCAACTAGGAGCCCCGCAAACGCGGGATTGTAGAGGTTCCGCTCTTCTCGGCTCAGGGATTCAAAGACTGCCATTCACAGCACCGCCCACAGGCTCAAGAATGGAGAGGAGTCGTACCTCGAAGTCTGGATGCCACCCCACGCGCTTGCCGTCCGCTAGGATGTGAAATGACCCTTTGCAAATGAATGGATCGTGACAATCGGGGCGGATGTTCCTACGAAATTCCGTCTCCACCCATTCATAGATTCGCTTGGCGAGCTCGACCTTGGCGTCTTCTGCGGCGTTCGCGCCAAGCTTGTCCTTCATTACAGCGAAGTGCGTTTCCCATTCTTCGCGCAGGCGACGCTCATAGGCGCCGATCTCCCCGGGTAGGAGCAGGTTCTCGCGCGACCATCGTGCGCGCTGCGTAGACGCCCGCAGATAATCGCGCACCGCGATTTCAATCCTGTGGTTACCAATTTCGATCATATCGAGCTGTTGAACAAACGTTCTGTGGCTATACTCTTGTCGGGTTGCTGTCATCTCAACGATGTCGTCATCGATAGGTAGGTTATAACTTCTGAACTGTTCGCGAAGCTCACTCAGCTTTTCGTCGATCTCGCAACCAGTGATCGGCGATGCGGTCGCAACGCGCATGGTTTCAATGCATCGCTGCATGAACCATCCTTCAAGTCGATTCAAAAGCGACTCTGCTGCATTTCGGCCGACAATTAGATGACAGATTTTAAGCAGGCTTTTATGGACGGTCTCGATTGTAGGGCCATCGCCAAGTACAGAGATGGAAGCGAGCATTGCTAGCCGCTGCCCCTTCGTCAGGTTTCGATACGCCTCGATGCTCTTCTTCTTTGCATCAGAGGTCGACTTTTCTGCTGCCGCTTCGAGTAGCTCATAGGCTTTATCGACATCTCGATCTATGCCTGGCTGTAGAAAGTGAGCAACCGACCCAGCGGGCACTGTTGAGGTCGTTAGCAGCAGAAGCTGCGTCCGTGTGGGATCCAAAGACCCTTCTCTGACCGCTTCGCTCCAGATGCGCAGTGTCTTCCACAAGTCGGTAGTGCCGTCCGTCATTCGCGTCCCGCTCGCCCGATGCTTCAACTGCCAGCGCCGACTCTCGCCAGCCGCCACGATTTCGACGTCGTCAACTACTTCAACCGAAACACTCCAGCTGGCGTCTGTCCCGAATTCGTTGAGTCCGGCCAGGAGGGCATAGCGCAGCTGATAGAGGTAGCCAATGGCTGAGGCTGAGGCGTCGAAGACACTGCTAGAACCACTCACCGGAACTCCACTGGGCCCGTCTGGACGGTTGATGTTGGGAGGACATCACAGCTGGGTGGCAGAGTAAACACGCCCAGTCACATCGAGAACGTTTTGTTGCCGTAGGTTGCACCTTATGGAGTGCTTTGTGCTATTTCGTGCCTGATTTATGGAGTCTTGGCTAGCGGTGGCCACCCGCAAGGCGTGCCGGTGCTGGATCTCTCAACCACGGAACTCCAGTCATCTGCCACGGCTGAGCCAGTGCTTAGCGGGAGCTGTGCTGGAGGCCCTGCTATTGGTGCACTCGTCGGATCTTCCGTCCACGGCCCAGGGCTGTGCTGAGTGCTCTGAACCTTGATCGTCGCCCGATGTCTGCCCATTCCAGCGTTAAGGATCGGGCCTATTCGTTCGCTCACGGGCTGCTTATGTCCTACTTCGTAGGTCCGGCCCAGATCGTGCCGAGGGAGGTAGGCGTCAGCACCCAGAATCGGCATCTTAAGGTTGTCGATCGGCTGCCTGGGTGCCTCGGAGTGCTCGGCAGCCTTCGGTCAAGCGTCGAGCTGGCTCCATCGAGGGTCCTCGCGACGCGTGCCCCTGCTGTCCCCCGCACTCAGCGAGGAACTTTCCAAGAGCAAGGACAGGGCAGCCTCACCGGCACGATCTCGTCCTACCGCTCCGGAAGGCTCTGTTTCGTGATGGCGTGGATCAAGAGCTTCCGCACAATCGCTGAAAGCACCTAGGAATTCTTATTTCACCTAGGTAAGATAGAGGCATGGACGGGCTCTTCCCGGTGATCCTCGCCGTGGTCATCACAGTATTGATGACTCTTGAGGGCATCAAGGCGACATCTCGGCTCTCCCGTCGTCTCATGAGAAGCGCTGCGCGGATCCAATACGGCGAGACCGAACGCGGGGCAATCCGCACCGAGGAGCTCGAAGCCCTCATCGCTCATCGCCCAGGCAACCTGTTCAAGTTGTTTACGGCGGTGTCGTTCTGGGGCGCAGCGGGGGTGAAAGGCAAGAGTCTCCGGGTTCGGTTCTACGTCGAGACGGCGATTCGCATAGCGCCCAGGGTCGTGGCCCACACGTTCACCGAGCGAAGGCTGCCCACCATCAAAAGGCGCCGTGAAGAGTCCAAGGTCACGATCTGGATGGAGCCGCGGAAGCTACACGTCCCACCCAAACCGTCTTAGGAGGGCTTGGCGACAAGCAGGCTGATTCTCCCTAGGTAGGAATAGAGATGGCAGGTCTAGAACGAGTCACCCAGCCCACCCTGGACGTCCTCGAAGTGCTGCTCTCAGCCTTCGACTCCAACCAGGACATCCATGGCTGGGCCATCATGAAAGCCGCCAAGCGTGCCGGGCCCACCGTGTACAAGGTGCTCGACCGGCTCGAAGATGCCCGCTGGATCTCCGGTGAATGGGAAGAACTAGGTTCCGACCAACCCGGGCCGCGACGCCGCTTCTATCGACTCACCGGCGAGGGCGCCCCCGCGGCGCGCGCTCTGCTCGCAGAGCGTCGTCCAGGAACCCTCCAGGCGCGACCCACACTCGGATTCGCTCCGATCGACTGGGTCGGAGCCCGGCTGGCCGGTGAAACCTGGTGAGCAGCTGGGAGATCATCTTGGGCGTGATCCTCGGGCTGCTCGTCAACGAGATGAGCGAGGTGTCCCCCTGGCTCGCCAACAAACTCGTCCGATGGGCTGCTTGCCGGCAGTACGAGGATCCAGAGCGATCCGCGATCCGCTCTGAAGAACTCGCCGCCCTGATCAACGCACGGCCAGGCAAGCTGTTCAAGCTGATAACAGCCCTCGGATTCACACAAGCAGCTCTTCGTTCGGTTACGAGACGCAAACTTGGGACCACGGTGCGCTGGAGCGCGGAGATGTGGTACAGAGCCCAAGCAGTACGCGCGGGCTGGCCCATCGGTGAACGCCGCGAGCATGCATTCGCGCACAAAGGGGCCGATGTGACAGTGTTTGCCTATGGGCGACCGAAGATTCAGAGCGCCATGATGCGTGACGTGCTTAGGGTGCTCGACAAGACGGTCTATCCACCGTGCGCGATCACGGTGACTCCAAGCGTCATAAAGACGAAGTTCGTATTCAAGGCTCTCACTCCCGGCGGTCGAGTCAAGATGCACTGGGACCTGGACGCCGACCTAGTCGAGGTGGAGATTCTGGAAAACGAACGACCGCTTTCGCCCGCAGAAGAACCGTAAGTATTTTCACGGCAACGCGCGCACGAGGCGCTTTTCATCTTGAGTGACCGACAGCCAGAACGTAGGCGTCCTATGGCCGGCCATAGTAGGGCTACGGCGCCAGCCGACCGGGTTTCGAGTCGTAGAACAACCGCCCGGCGCGAGCGGAGCGCACCCGGGCATCGATCGTTGTCGTCGGTTGAAATTGGTGGTTCGGGATCGTGGGCGAGTGACTACCTGCGTGACAACCGTCAACGCCGGATACGTCCTTCGGTGCATGTCTGTGGACGTTTGGAGACGGGGTCGAAAGCGTTGTAGATTTTCGAACTAGACTTCGATGTGCCTTACAAGCGGAGGGTCACTGGTTCGAACCCAGTACCGTCCACCCCACTTTCTTTCTCTGCTGACGGCATCGTCTTCGCCTTCGGCTCAGGCTGTGACACTGGGGCTCCGCCCCAGACCCCGCATGGCTGGTCGGGCGTGGTTGCGCTCGCTCCGTCCGCGGCCGGTCGTGGGTCGCCAGGGACCGAGATCTCCTCGCGATCATTGACGTGAGAGCGCCTCCTTGAAGGAGAGTTGTCGGACACCCCTATGCTCCCCACCTACACGCGTAGAGCAACTGGCTACCTGGCCGGCGACCGCACGTAGTCGAGTGCCTGTTGTGCGTCTGATCTTCCCGCCTGCCACGTCCAGGGCAAGCTCAGCGGACCAAGAGGCCATGGGCCACGTCTGTCTTCCAGCTAATCGCTCGATCGAGATGCCTCGCCGCCAAGGGCGAGACGTCTGGATTTGGTGCCGGGGCAAACGTCGAAGTTGGCGGGTTGAGGGGCACTCGTCCGAGGGCAGACGGCAACCCCCTGGAGGGTTCTCGTCATGGCCGGCTCGGGGTGAGGCCGGAGGGGAAGTCGTCGAGCGGTCCCGGCTGCCGGGCGGAGGGCTGGGCGTGCGATCGGAGGCGGCGGACGAGCAGGCGGATGATCTGGGCCGCGGTGCCTCCCAGGAGGGCCAGGCCCAGCGCGACCAGGGTGGCGGGCCAGGGCCAGGAACTGCCTGACCAGCCCTTGGCGTCGGCGGTGGGGTACTCAAGGGTCTTGGCGGTCCACCGGGCGGTCTGCAGGTCGTAGGTGGTGGCGATGTCGCGCAGCACGGGGGCGTAGGCGAACTCGTCGCCGAGGTGGAGGTGTTCGGGGCGCGGTCCCGTGCTGGTGGCCTGGGGGGTGGCTGAGGCCCGGCCGGGGACGAGGAGGCGGTCGAGGTCGTCGGCCTTGGCGGCGAGGGTGTGGCGGGGGACGAAGGTCAGGCCGTGCTCGGAGCGGATCGGGCCGTCACCGATGGCCAGGGTGCGCCCGACCATGGCCTCCTCGGTGTAGGAGATGAAGATCGAGGACAGGTCCAGTTCGCCGACGCCTTCGGTGAGCTGGACCCCGATGGCCGAGGGGCCGGGCTGGTAGGAGGCGTTGAGGGCGACGACCGCGTCGGCCCACTCCAGGGTGGAGACGGGCACCGGGGCGGGGGTGCCGGGGGAGTAGTGGCCCCAGCGGACGGTCTGGGCCGCCTGGCGGGCGGTGTCCTGGTCGATCAGGCGCTCGATGATGCGCAGGGCGCCGTCGATGCCGGACAGGACGCCTGCCGTACTGATCACGTTCCCGTCGTCGACGTAGCGCCGTCCGGCGGTCCAGGTGACGGTGGGGAAGTCGGCGCGGAGGGCGGGCAGCCGCCACCAGTGGGAGGTCGCTGTGCGGCCGTCGAGCAGTCCCGCTTCCGCGAGGGTTCTGGCGCCGTGGCAGACGCTGACGGTCAGTACGCCGGTGGAGTGCTGCTGTCGCAGCCAGCCGGTGATCGCCTGGCGCTCGCCCGCGTCCCGCTGGTACAGGGCGGGGACGAGCGCCACGTCGAGGCGGTCGTCCTGCTGGTCCAGCAGGCTGGTCAGCTGGTCGAGGGTGAGGTCGGGGACCAGGTCGAGGCCGCCGCTCAGCGGCACGGCGGCCGCGCCGGTCGAGACGACGTAGGTGTTGAAGCGGCCCGTACCGGTGAGCACTTCGTAGGGTGCGAGCAGGTCGGCGGCGTTCGTGCCCGCGGCGCTGGTCACGAAGGCGACCGTGGGCTTGGCCGGGTCGTGCGCCCTGGGCGAGGGCTGGGCTGTCACCGTGTCGTCGCGTGCTCTGTACAGGTCGCCGAACTTGCCGACGGTGTTGACGGCGGAGACCGCGCCGGGCAGCGCCAGTGCCGCCAGCACGACGGCGGACCGTCCGGCCCACCTGCCGGAGATCCTGACGCGGAGGCGGTGGCGCGGGTCGGCGTATTCGCGGCGCCGCACCATCACGAGCAGGCCGATGAGGATGAACATGGCCGCGTGCCCGAGCGTCATCACCATCGCGGCTGACAGCACGCCGTACCAGAACGGAACGAGGAGCACGAGGAACGGCGCGACCACCGCCACGCCCATCTCGGCGATGCGGGGCCATCGATAACGGCGCGCCAGCATCCAGACGGCCACGCCGATGGCCATGTTCGCGGACATCAGCAGAGCGGCGACGTCGAATCTGGAGATCTCGGGCAGCACCGCGTTCCACAACACCGGCAGCGCCATCATGCCGACGACTCCCGCGATCATCATCTCGAGGGAGCGCCAGACGAGGCGAGCGATCACACGGCCCTTGCCGGCGCTCGGGCCAGAGGGTGTGAGGGTCATGAGTCCTCCTGAAGGCACGGTGCCTGGCGGTGGGAAGGGACGAGCGGCCAGGCGCGGTTTCGGGTTCACCGCCGAGTGTCGGACTTCGCGGGTGGCCGTCCCCAGTGCCCTGAGCGCGAAGCGGGCATGGTCTTCGCACCGCCGCCGAGGTGCACTTTGCAGGTACCGGACAGATCGGGATGGATGGGTGCCACGGGTGTTACGTTGATGCCGGTCGCGGGTGTGGAGAGGTTCTGGGGGAACGGATGATCCGCGTTTTGATCGCCGAGGACATGCGCATCCTCCGCGAATCCCTGGTCGCGCTGCTCGAATTGGAGGACGACATCGACGTCGTCGCCGAGCTGGCGACCGGCGACCAGATCGTGCCCGCCGCGCTCCGGCACCGACCCGACGTGGCGGTGCTGGACATCGACCTGCCCGGTGTCGACGGGCTGGCCGCCGCCGCTGAGCTGCACCGTCAGCTGCCCGAGTGCCGGACGCTGGTCCTGACAGGTCTGGGCAGGCCGGGCATGCTGCGCCGGGCACTGGCCGCCCAGATCTCGGGGTTCGTCGTCAAGGACGCGCCGTCCCAGGAGCTGGTCGACACGGTCCGCCGGGTGGCCGCGGGCGAGCGCGTGATCGACATGAAGCTGGCGCTGGCGGCGCTGGAGGCGTCGGACAACCCGCTCTCGCCGAGGGAGGCCGACGTGCTCAGGCGTCACGCGGCCGGCGCGTCGGCGGCGGAGATCGCCGCGGAGACGCACCTGTCGTACGGCACCGTGGTAACTATCTGGCGGCGGCCGTCGCGAAACTGGGCGCGCGCAACCGGGTCGACGCGGCGCGCATCGCCGAGGAGGCCGGGTGGTTGTGACGCTCCGCTCCCTCGGCTGGTTGTGACCCTCCGTGACCTCAGGTCGTTGCGACTCTCCGTCGTCTCAGGCTCGTTGTGACTCTCCGTTGCCGTGCGACCGGGGCGTACGATCTTCCCCGCGCCGGCCGGGTGCTCTGAGGGTCCGCTGTCAGCGAAGAAGCTCAGCCGTCGGCGAATGCGTCTCGGCATGCGCCGTCTACGGTGCTTGGCTGGCACGATGAACGTTCTGATCCTCGGCGGCACCGCGTGGGTGGGCAGGGAACTGGCGCGGCAGGCCATCGGGCGCGGGCACGAGGTGACCTGCCTGGCCCGTGGTGAGAGCGGCGAGGTCGCCGAGGGCGCGACCCTGGTGGTGGCCGACCGGCGCGACCCCTCGGCCTACGACGCGCTGCCGTACCAGGACTGGGACGCCGTGTTCGAGGTGAGCTGGCAGCCCGCCTTCGTCCGCGGAGCGCTAGCCGCGCTCGGCGCCCGGAGCGGCCACTGGACCTATATCTCCTCCGTCAACGCCTACGCCGCCCACGATCAGCCGGGCGCCGACGAGTCCGCCGCCGTTATGGAGCCCACCGATCAGGACGAGGTCGATCATTCCCTGTACGGCTCGGCGAAGGTGGCATGCGAGCTCGCCTCCTCAGCCGTGGTGGGCGACCGCCTCCTGATCGCCCGTGCCGGCCTCATCGGCGGTCCCGGAGACCGGAGCGGCCGCACCGGCTACTGGCCGGCCCGCGCGGCCCGTGACCCGCTTGCGCCGATGCTCGTCCCCGACTGCCCCGAGCGGCCCACACAGGCGATCGACGTGCGAGATCTGGTGGCCTGGCTGCTCGACTGCGCCGGGAAGGGTGTCACGGGCACGTTCGACACCGTCGGGCCGATCGTCTCGTTCTCGGAGTGGATCGAGCTCAGCCGTGCCGCGGCCGGGCACACCGGGGCTGTCGTGGCCGCCGGTTCGGACTGGCTGCTGAGGGAGGGGGTGGCCGAGTACATGGGGCGGGAGTCGCTGCCCATGTGGCTGGTCGCGCCCGGATACGAGGGCTGGTCCGCCAGGACCGGCGCTGCCGCCGTCGGCGCCGGTCTTCGGCACCGTTCGCGGCGTGACATGGTGGACGACCTCCTGGCCTGGGAGCGTGAGCAGGGCTTGGATCGTGAACGGGGGGCAGGGCTCAGCGCGGGGCGCGAGGCCGAACTCCTCGCCGCACTCGCGGCACTCGCGTCCGAGGGGGCGCCGGGGGTGGATGGTGGTGATCAAGCGGGTTGACGCGGCGACGCCGTCCTCGGGCAGGCGGCCGACACCGGGACGCGCCACGGCGACGGGTGGGGCGGGGCGATCGACGAGGCGGGGCGACCGGCGAGGTCGGGGCGATGGGCGCGGCCGGGACGGGCTGGGCTGGGCTGAGGGTTGGCGATGGGCGTCACGCGCCAGGTCCGGGGAGCAGGTCGCGCGCCCGGTCCGGGTGCCAGGTCACGCGCCAGGTCCGGGGAGCAGGTCGATGTCGGTGGCGTTCATGGGGCGCTCGCACACCGAGCACCGCAGCTCCACATGGCTGATCTGCCCGCAGGCGTGATGGCGGTAGAGCACGGGCGGGCCCGCCGCTCCGGCCGTCCACTTGTCGCCCCAGCGCACCAGCACCAGCAGCAGGTCGCACAGCTCGAGCCCCTTCTCGGTCAGCTCGTACTCGTAGCGTGTCGGGCGCTGTGAATACTCCCGGCGCTCCAGCACCCCGTTGTCGACCAGCCACCGCAGCCGTTCGCTGAGGATCTTGCTGGAGATCCCCAGGTCGCGCTGGAGCGGCTCGAAGCGGGTGATGCCGGCGTAGACGTCGCGCAGGATCAGGGGTGACCACTGCTCGCCGATGATGTCGAGCGATCGGGCGATCGAGCAGGTCATGTCGCCGAACCGGGTGCGCTGCATGAACCCATCCTAGCCTGGTGGCTTTCCTTAGGAAAGTCACCAGGTGTACGGTGCGAGAGAGTCCCTTTCCTGAAGAAACCTTCTGAACGGAACACCCATCATGTCGAGCGACCTCACACCCCTGGCCGAACTGCTGTTCAGCGAGGCGGACGCCGTCCCCATGAGCATCGACCCGGCCACCGTCAAACCATGGAGCGAAGCGCGCGCCTGCCTGGAGACGGCCCCGAAGGGCTGGCTGTCCACCGTCCGGCCTGACGGGCGGCCTCACGCCATGCCCGTCATGCTGGTGTGGGCCGGTCAGGCGCCGTGCATCGCCACCCGTCCCTCCTCGCGCAAGGCCAGGAACCTCGCCATCAACGGCCACTGCGTCATGGCGGTCTCCGGGACCGAGCTCGACCTGATGGTCGAGGGCGTCGCCACGCTCCTCCACGACTCGGTCCTGCAGCGAGAGGTGGCCGCCGCCTTTCTGGCCAAGTACCAGTGGGAGTTCTCGCTGAGAGACGGCTTCGTGCACGATGACAGCCTGCCCGGCTCGCCGGAGTACGCCTTCTATCGGATCGCGCCCGTGCGTGCCTATGGGTACGGGGCGGACGGGCTGACCGCGACGCGATGGCGCTTCTGAGACCACCTCGCGGCTGGGCCGGAGCGGTGATCGCCCTCGCTGTCCTGCCCGCCCAGCGCCACCCGGCCCGCGCGCCGGAGCGGGGCAAGGCGTTGTCGTGCTCGCCCGGCCTGCGCGCCGGAGCGGGGCAAGGCGTTGTAGCGCTCGGGTGGCCCACGCGGTGGGGCGCCCCAGGCGCTGTCGCCCCCGCCCAGCCCGGCCCGCGCGGCGTAGCGGGAAGGCGCGGCCGCCCCCGCCCGGCCCGCGCGCCGGAGCGGGCAAGGCGCGGGATGCTGGCCCGGCCCGCACGGCGAGCTTCGCTCGGCGAGCTCCATTCCGGCGTGCGCGGGCGTCGGGCCGGGTGCACGTCGCGGCGGTGCATTCTGCACGCCGAAGCCCCGCCCCCGGACACTGGCGGCGGCCGCCGGGGTGAGCGAACACTGAGAGCATGGGCAGCCAGACGCTGCGCGATCACCCGGGCGGCCGTCCGCGGCCGATCCGGGTGCTGATCGCCGAAGACGTGCACGGCGTGCGAGCGACGCTGGTCGCCCTGCTCGAGCTGGAGGACGACCTCGAGGTCGTCGCCGAGCTGGTGTCGGGCGACGAGATCGTGCCCGCCGCGCTCCTGCATCGGCCCGATGTGGCGGTGCTCGACATCGGCCTGCCTCTCGTCGACGGGCTCACCGCCGCCGCCGAGCTGCGACACCGGTTGCCCGCCTGCCGGACGGTGATCCTGACCGGGCTGACGGGACGGGAGCATGTGCGCCGCGCCCTGGCCGCCGGAGCGGCGGCCTTTCTCGTCAAGGACGGCCCCGCTGACGTGCTCATAGGCACCATTCGTGATCTCGCGAGGGGCGGCGGCCCGGGACCGCCCGGGTGAGGCGCCGCAGGATTCCCGCCACTCATCCCAGATCCACGGACGGGTCTGATTTCTCCCGAATCTGCGCGAAGTCACCCGTGCCTATAATCGCCGACACCGTGCGCCGGGGTGCGGCGCTGCGAGAGCGAGGCGGGGTGATGGTCCCATCCGATGAGCGGGCGTCGGCCACGCCGCTGCCTGCCTGGTCGCCGGGGGCGACCGAGGCCAGGGGCGTGCTCATGGCGCCGACGCTGGCCAGGACCATCGTCGCCGTCGTCTTCTGCGGCTTCGCCGGGATCGCCCTGCTGTGGGTCCTGGAGCTGGGGCACACGGGCGGCGAGGTCGCGCTGGCCGCCGCCCTCCTGATCGCTCTGCTCAGCCTGCAGTACTTCTGCTTCGGACATCCGGGCACCGATCTTCGCTCACCGGCTGCCTACGCCGCGCTCGGCGCGCAGGCTCTCCTGGTCTACCTGCCGCTGCTGCTGTTCCAAGGGGCGTGGATCAGCCTGCCGTCGTTCCTGGCCGGGGTGCTGCTGCTCATGTTCCCCCAACGTGTGGCCTGGCCCCTGTTCGCCCTGGTCGTGCTGGGCACCGGGGTCGCCAAGTACGTCGACAACGGTGTGTGGCTCGACGTCACCTACATCCTCGTGAACACCGCGACGGCGGGTCTGTACATCTACGGCCTGACCCGGCTCGCCCGGCTCGTCACCGCCCTGTACGAGGCCCGTGATGAGCTGGCCAGGAGCGCGGTGGCCCACGAGCGGCTGCGTTTCGCCCGGGAACTGAACGATTCGCTCGGGCTCAGCCTCTCCGAGATCACGCTCAAGGGGCAGGCGGCCCTGCGGCTCCTGGGCCCACAGCCCGACCGGGCCGCGCGGGAGCTCGGGGAGATCCTGGAGATCTCCCGCCGGATGCTGGCCGACGTGCGTTCGATCGCGCGGGAGAACAGGGAGGCCGCCTCCGAGGACCTGCCCGCCGACGCGGGGCTGGAGGCCACGGCGTCCGACACGCAGGCGGCGACCAGGCTCGCGGGCGGGCTGGTCGTGGCGGTCATGGTGGGGCTCTTCCTCCAGGCGGTCATGCGCCAGCTCTTCCAGCCCCAGGACGTCTGGGAGCTCACGCTCGCCGCCGGATGCATCGCGGCCGCCCTGGGGCTGCAGGTGGGCTATTTCAGCAGGTCGGCGACCCGGGCGCCGGCCCCGACCGGCTACCTGCCGCTGGCCGTACTGGCTGTCCTGGTGTACCTGCCCACCCTGCTGTTCCAGCAGCCGTGGTCGGGAGTGCAGGGATTCCTGGCGGGCAGCGCGCTGCTGGTCCTGCGACCCGCCCTCGGCTGGAGCGTGTTCGCCGCGGTCGTGGCCTCCATGGCGTGGATCGAGGCCGGCTTCGGCGGCAACCTGCCCCTGGACTTCAACCACGTCCTGGTCACCATGGACCTGGGCCTGATCACCTATGGCCTGATCTGGATGGCCCGGCTGGTGCACCATCTGGGAGCCATCCGCCGGCAGCTCGCGGAGGCGGCGCTGGCCTCGACGCGGTTGCGGCTGGCCCAGGACCTGCACGACCTGCTCGGGCTGAGCCTCTCGGCGATCACGCTGACGTGCGATCTGGCCCATCGGCTGATCGCGCGGGATCCGGATCGGGCCCGCGCCGTGCTGGGGCAGGCGATGGAGATCTCGCATCACGCCCTGACCGAGGCCCGCACCGTCGCCGGTGACCGGCACCAGATGTCTCTCGAGGCCGAGTGCGTGACCACGCGGGCGCTCCTGGTGGCCGCCGGGCTCGATGTGACGATGGAGGTACGGCAGGCGGACGGCGAGCTGCCCGCCGAGGTCGGCACGGTGCTGGCGATGGTGCTGCGCGAAGGGGTCACGAACGTGCTCAGGCACAGCACGGGACGGCTGTGCGAGATCACCGTCACGCACGAGGGCGGGCAGGCGCGGCTGCGCATCGTCAACGACGGGGAACCGGGTGAGGCCGATCGGCAGGGCAGCGGGATCCGCAACATGTCCGAGCGGGTCGCCGCGCTCGGCGGGGTGCTGGTGGCGGGGCCGGGAGACGACGGCCGTTTCGTGCTGAGCGCGAGCATCCCGCGGGCGTCCGGCGACGAGCCGGACACGACCTCCTGAACCCCCGCGGCAACGCCGAGCGCCAAAGCCGGCCGCAGCACCCCGAAAACCGCGCGGCAACGCCGAGCGCCAAAGCCGGCCGCAGCACCCCGAAAACCGCGCGTCAACAAGGAGTGCCAAGCCGGCCGCAGTGCCCTGGAACCGCGCGTCAACAAGGAGCGCCAGGCCAACCGCGGGCTTCCGCCGGACTCACCGCCGCAGGAGGGCCTCGACGAGGGGGCGGATGACCGCCTCCATGTCGCGCCTGGCCGCCTCCGGCTCCTGGGAGGCGCCGACGTAGAGGGCGGCCTCGTCGGCGACGGCCAGCAGGACGTGCGCGAGCGGCTTGACCGGCAGCTCCTTCAGCGTCTCGTCCCGCACGCCCACGGCCAGGACTCCCTCGATCAGCCCGAGGATGTGAGGCTGGCAGATCTCGCGCCACCGCGCCCACCCCAGCACCGCAGGCCCGTCGATGAGGACGATCCGCTGCACCTCAGGACGCTGGCAGGCGTCCAGCCACGCCTGCACGCTGCGCATCATCAGCGTGACGAAGTCGGCGTCGGCGTCGATAGTGGCGGCGAGCTGTTGCGTGACCTCGCCTTCGACGTCCGCGAGCACGGCGGCGAAGAGTTCGGTCTTGTCGCCGAAGTGATGGTAGAGGGCGCCGCGGCTGACGTCGGCGTCGCGGACGATCGTTTCCGTGCCGACTCCGGCGAAGCCGTGCTCGGCGAACAGTCTCCTTCCTGCGGCGATCAGCGCGGTGCGCGTCGCGGCGGTCCGGTCGGCTTGCGTGCGGCGAGATATTTGCATACAGTCTGTCCGTAAGTTACATGCAGGTTGTATCTTTCTAGGGATTCTCGCATGCTTACAGTCGACCTGCCACAAGGCGCCGTCCAGTACCGGGTCGCCGGACCCGAGCAGTCGGAAGCGCCCCCTGTGGTCTTCGTCCACGCGTTCTTGACCGACGGTTCGATCTGGTCGGCCGTCGCCGACCGGCTCGCCGACCAGGGCGTGCGCTCCTACGCGCCCGACTGGCCCCTGGGGGCCCACCGCACCCCGCTGAGAGCCGACGCCGACCAGTCGCCACGCGGGGTGGCCGGCCAGATCCTGGCCTTCCTCGAAGCCCTCGACCTGCGCGACGTCACGCTCGTGGGCAACGACACGGGAGGAGCGCTCTGCCAGTTCCTGCTCACCATCGACGCCGCCAGGATCGGCCGGGTCGTGCTGACGAACTGCGACGCGTTCGACACCTTCCCGCCGTTCCCGTTCAACGTGATCTTCCAGCTCCTCAAGGGCGAGCGGCTGATGAAGGTCAATCTGCTGCCCATGCGGTGGCAGGCCTTCCGCCACTCGCCGCTCGGCTTCGGGCTGCTGGCCGACCGGCTCGACCCTGATCAGACGAGGTCCTGGATCGAGCCGAGCCTGCGCAACGCTGAGGTACGCCGGGACGCGGTGCGGTTCCTCAAGGCCGTCGATCCGAAGGAACTGCTCGACGTCTCGACCCGGCTCAAGGACTTCGGCGGGCCGGTGAAGATCGTCTGGGGTGGGGCCGACCGGGCCTTCAAGACCGCGCTCGGGCGGCGGCTGCAAGGGGCCTTCCGCGACGCGACCTTCGTCGAGGTGCCGCACGCGCACACGTTCGTGCACCTCGACGCGCCGGACGCGGTGGCGGACCAGATCGTCGGCTGGTCGCGCGTCGCCTGATCCGGGTCCGGGGTACGGCGGAGCGTGTCCGCGCCGCTGAAGCGGGCATGCTTGGCTGTGCCGTACAAGGTCGGCGGAGGGGGCGGGAGCATGGACCAGCTCGATCTGCTCGGCGATGCGGAGCAGCAGGCGGTGGTCCGCCATGTCGCCCGCTGCCGTGCCTGCAAGCGCCGGCTCCGCGATCCGGAGTCGCTCGGCTTCTTCATCGGTCCCACGTGCCGCAGGCGGCTGGGGATCGAGCCGGGGAGGCGGTTGCGGATCACGGGCCTGCCGCGCGGGTGGGAGATCGACGGGCAGGTCGACCTGCTCCAGGAGGGCGACGGGTGATCCCGCGGGCCCGCGGGGGCGGGCCGGGCGGGGTCAGCTGGTCAGGTCCTCGATGGGAGCCTGGGGGGCGTTGGTCCTGATGGACTCGATGCCCTTCAGGGCGTTGGCCTTGGTGGTGTAGGACTCGCTGGTCGCGATGATCTTTCCGTTGGTGGCGACCAGGTTGAAGCGGAAGCCGTTGCTGGCCTTCTTGATCACGAACCGCGCGGACACGATCGGTCTCCTTTGTCCGGTAATGGCATCGGGTGCGATCCTGCTGCCCCCTCCGGCCGGAGGTATGCGGGTGACGGGCTCCGCGAGCCGTAGCCGTACTTTTACGTGGAACGCCCGGCGACCCTCCCACGATCATCTGGTGTGCTCCTCAGCAGCCGTCCGGTGTTCGCCGGCACCGACCTCGACGAGATCCGCGACCAGGTGGCCAAGGTGTTCTGCCCGCACCGCCTGGACCTGGTGGGAGAGCCCGGCCTGCTGTCGGCCCGGTTCAACTCGGTCCAGCTCGGATCGGTCCGCGTCAACTACCTCGACTACGGCGCCGACGTGCGCATCGAGCCGGGCGACCTCGACACGTTCTTCCTGATGATGATCCCGCTCGCGGGGCGGAGCCTGATCAGGGGCGGGAACACGGAGATCGTCTCGACGCCCTCCCTGGCCGCGCTGCCGTCGCCGACCCGCCACCTCGACATGCGGTGGGCCGCCGGCTGCCCCCAGCTGATCGTCAAGTTCGAGCGCAACGCGATCGAGAACGCGGTGCAGCAGCTGCTCGGCGAGCGGCTCGACCGGCCCGTCGTCTTCGACCTCGGCGTGGACATGACTGAGGGCTGGGCCAGGGCCTGGCGCGGCATGCTCGACCTCATCGTGCGCGAGGCCGAGCACGAGGACGGGCTGACCGCCCAGCCGCTGGCGGTCGCGCATCTCGAGAACGCCCTGATCGCCTCGCTGCTGACCAGCCAGCCGTCCAACTACCTCGAACGGCTGACCTCGCCGCGGCCCCCCGCGCTGCCGAAGACCGTACGGCGCGCGGTGGAGTTCATCGAAGGCCACGCCCACCTCCCCCTCACCACCGACGACGTGGCCAGGGCGGTGGCGGTCAGCGGCCGTTCCCTGCAGGAGGGCTTCCGCGCGCACCTGGGACTGACGCCGATGGCCCATCTGCGGCAGGTACGGCTGGAGCGGGTGCACCAGGAGCTCGCGGCGGGGGACCCGGCCAGGGAGACGGTGACGACGGTGGCCGCCCGCTGGGGCTTCCTGCACCAGGGACGGTTCGCCGCCCAGTATCGCGAGAAGTACGGACGATCCCCGTCGGAGACGTTACGCCGGGGCGCCGCGCCAGGTGGATGAGATCCGCGCTCAGCGGATGGCTCGCCGGGCCCGCCCCGTCCTACCTTTTCTGTCAGGCGCCGATCACCCCGTCAGCTTCGGACAGAGAAGGAAACACCCTCATGCGCACCATCCTCGTCGTCGGTGCCGGACAGGCCGGACTGCACCTGGCCATCGGCCTGCTCCAGAACGGCTACGACGTCACCGTGGTCTCCAACCGCACCCCCGAGTCCATCCGCGACGGCCGGGTCATGTCCGGCCAGGCCATGTTCGGCACCGCCCAGGCCCACGAGCGGGCCCTCGGGCTCGACCTGTGGTCGGACTCCTGCCCGCCGATCGAGGGCATCGAACTGTCGGTGCCGGCACCCGGAGGCGGCAAGGCCATCGGCTGGGCCGCCCGCCTCGACACCCCGGCCCGCTCGGTCGACCAGCGGGTGAAGATGCCGGCCTGGCTGGCCGAGTTCGAACGGCTCGGCGGCAAGCTCGTCCTGCACGACGCCACCGCCGCGGACCTGGAGGACTACGCCGCCCAGTACGACCTGGTCCTGGTCGCCGCGGGCAAGGGGCAGATCGCCTCGCTGTTCGAGCGCGACCCGGCGCGCTCGCCGTACGCCACCCCGCAACGGGCCTTGGCGGTCACCTACGTGCACGGCCTCGCCCCGCGGCCTGAGCACTCGGCGGTCTGCTTCAACCTCCTGCCGGGAGTGGGCGAGTACTTCGTCTTCCCGGCGCTCACGCACAGCGGGCCCTGCGAGATCATGGTGTTCGAGGGCGCCCCAGGCGGGCCGATGGACTGCTGGGACGACGTGCGCGGCCCCGCCGAGCACCTGGCGCGCAGCCGCCGGATCCTGGAGGACTTCTTCCCGTGGGAGGCCGAGCGCTGCGCCGGGATCGAGCTCACCGACGCCAACGCCGTGCTGACCGGCCGCTTCGCCCCCACCGTCCGTCACCCGGTCGCGATCCTGCCCTCGGGCGCGCCCGTCCTCGGCGTCGCCGACGTCGTGGTGCTGAACGACCCGATCACCGGGCAGGGCAGCAACAACGCCGCCAAGTGCGCCGCCACCTACCTGGAGGCCATCCTGGAGCGGGGCGGGCAGCCGTTCGACGCGGCCTGGATGCGGCGCACCTTCGACCGGTTCTGGACGCAGGCCCAGCACGTCACCGCCTGGACCAACGCCCTGCTCGCGCCCGCCGAGCCCCACCACCTGGCGCTCCTGGGCACCGCGGGCCAGGTGCCGGCGATCGCCTCCCGCTTCGTCAACGGGTTCGACGACCCGGCCGACTTCTCCGAGTGGTTCATGGACGCCGAGCGGGCCGCCGCCTACCTGGAGCGGGTGGCGGCATGAGGTCCTTACGCGAGGCCTTCGGGCAGTTCGCGACCGGGGTGGCCGTGGTCACCACCGTCACCGCGCAGGGGGAGCGGGCCGGGGTGACGGTCAACTCCTTCACCTCGCTGTCCCTGGACCCGCCTCTGGCGTTGTGGTGCCTGTCGGGCCGGGCGCCGAGCGTGCCGCTCTTCCTGCGGGCCGAGCGGTTCGCGGTCAACGTCCTGGCCGCCGACCAGGACCACCTGTCGCAGCGGTTCGCCACCCCGGCGGCCGACAAGTTCGCCGGGGTGGAGCTGGCCGACGGGGCGCCGCCGTTGCTGGCGGGGACACTGGCGAGTTTCGTGTGCCGGACGGTGCGCGTCCACGACGGGGGTGACCATCACATCTTCGTGGGGGAGGTGGAGCGGTTCCAGCGGTCGGGAGGGGAGCCGTTGATCTTCCACTCGGGGCGTTACCGCGAGCTCGCCCATCCGGTCGGCGCGGTCGCGTGAGCTCGGGGGGCGCCGGTCCGCACCGGCCGGCGCCGTCGGCGGCTATCATCCCGCTCATCGAAGCGCGCGATGGAGAACGCCTCCCATGGACACCGTCAGATCGAAGCTCCTGGCACTCCTGACACCCGGCGCCGACCCCGTGCCTCCGGCGCCCGACGGCCGGTGGCCCGACATCGACTACGCCGGCCGGGACGTCGCCGACTGGGAGCCCTTCGAGCACCTCGTCCGTCTCAGGGCCCTGGCCGCATCGGCGCCCGATCAGGCCGCGATCGCCCTCCGGGCCTGGCTCGACCTCGACCCCGTCTGCCCCAACTGGTGGTACAACCAGCTCGGCGCCCCCCGGCTGCTGGGTGACGCGGCGCTGATCCTGAACGCCCCGAGCGACGCCGTCACCGCCGTTCTCGCCAGGGCGACCTGGGAGAACATGACCGGCCAGAACCTGATCTGGGCCGCCCAGGTCGCCGTCCGCCGCTGCCTCCTGACCGGCGACGAGGAGGGCCTCGCCGACGCCTTCCGCCGTGTAGAGGCCCTGCTGGTCACCGGCGAGGCCGAGGGAGTCCAGCCCGACCACAGCTTCCACCAGCACGGCCCCCAGCTCTACAACGGCGGCTACGGCCACGCCTTCGCCGTGGACACGGCGGCCTTCGCCGACCTGGCCGCGGGCACGCCGTACGCCTTCTCGCCGCGGGCACTCGCCGTCCTGTCCGGTTTCCTCCTCGACGGCCAGCGCTGGATGATCCACGGCGGCCGCTACGACATCGCCTGCATGGGCCGGGAGAGCTCGCGCGAGGGCAACGCCGGGCAGGCACGCGAGCTGGCGGGGGCGGCCGGGGCGCTGGCCCGCGCGGGCGCGCCGAGGGCCGATGAGCTGATCCGCTTCGAGCGGCCCAGCGGCGCCCGCGCGTTCTGGCGCTCCGACTACCTGGCCGTCTTCCGCCCGGCGTGGTCGGCGGCGGTCAAGCTCTCCTCGACGCGCACGGTCCTGTCGGAGTCGATGAACGGCGAGGGCCTGGGCGGGCGGCACCTGTGCGACGGCGCGCTCCACCTGTGGCGCGAGGGCGAGGACCATCCCGACCTCAGCCCGGTCCTGGACTGGCGGCACGTGCCGGGCACCACGGCGGTCCAGGGGCCTGGCCCGCCGGCGCCCAACCATCTCGACCGAGACAGGGGCGGCTCGCCGTTCGCGGGGGTGCTGTCCGACGGCTGGTACGGCGTGGCGGCGATGCATCTGGAGCGCGACGGGATGAGAGCGCGCAAGGCGTGGTTCTTCCTCGACGACGGATACGTCGCCCTCGGCGCGGGCATCACGGGCGCGCACGTCCACACCACGATCGACCAGACGGCCCTGCCCACGACCCGCGGCTACCGCCTCCTCGAACCGGGCGAGCTCACCATCAGGACCGGCGCCAGGACGGGCCGCTGGTCCGACATCAACCGCTCCCAGCCGGATCGCGAGATCACCGCCGAGGTCATGGAGCTCTGGCTCGGCCACGCCCGCACCCCCGGCTACGCCTACCAGGCCGGCGACGACGAGGTCGCCGTCCTGGCCAACACCACGCGGGTGCAGGCCGTACGGCACGGCGGCCTGGTCCAGGCCGTCTTCCACGAGCCCGGCACCCTGGAGGGGATCACGGTGGATCGCGCGGTGCTCCTGCAGATCGACGGCACGACGGGTCACGTGGCCTGCCCGCTGGCGCGCGGCGGTCACGTCACGGTCAACGGCACCCGGGTGACGCTCCCGGCCTCCGGGGAGACCCGCCGATTTGACCTAGAGCGTGCTCTAGAACGCACGATGAGGAGATGAGAAAGCGTCATCTGGGCAAGACCGGCCCCGAGGTGTCCGCCATCGGGCTCGGCTGCATGGGCATGTCCGAGTTCTACGGCGCCGCCGACGACGCCGAGTCGATCACCGTCATCCATCGTGCTCTCGACCTGGGCATGAACTTCCTGGACACGGCCGACATGTACGGCAGGGGCCGCAACGAGCAGCTCGTCGGCAGGGCCATCAGGGACCGCAGGGACGAGGTGGTGCTGGCCACCAAGTTCGGCATCGTCAGGACCGACGACCCCACCTACCGCGCGGTCGACGGCCGACCGGAGTACGTGCGCCAGTCCATCGACGCCTCCCTGCGCCGCCTCGGCGTCGACCACGTCGACCTGTACTACATGCACCGCCGCAACTCCGACATCCCGATCGAGGAGACCGTCGGCGCCATGGCCGAGCTCGTCGATCAGGGCAAGGTCGGGCACCTGGGCCTCTCGGAAGTGGGCGCGCAAACGCTGCGCCGGGCCCAGGCCGTGCATCCGATCGCCGCCCTGCAGAGTGAGTACTCCCTGTTCACCCGCGGCCTGGAACGGGAGATCCTGCCCGTGGCACGCGAGCTGGGCATCGCCCTGGTCGCCTACTCGCCGATCAGCCGCGGCCTGCTGGGCGGCGTGGCCGCCGGCGAGCTGCCGGCCGACGACTTCCGCCGCCACCTGCCGAGGTTCGCGGGTGAGAACGCCGAGCACAACGAGAAGCTCGTCGGCGAGGTGCGGAAGATCGCGGCGGAGGCAGGAGTGACGGTGGCGCAGGTGGCGCTGGCGTGGCTGCTGTCCCGCGGCGACGACGTCATCCCGATCCCGGGCACCAAGCGCCTGCGCTACCTGGAGGAGAACGCGGCGGCGGCCGACGTCGTCCTGACGGCGGAGCAGCGGGCCGCGCTGGAGGCGGCCGTGCCCGCGGACGCTGTCAAGGGCGCCCGGTACGGCGCGGGAGCCGCCAACCTGGAGAACTGAGAACGAAAGGTATGCGCCGGGTATGTCGGCCGCGCAGCCCGTTGACGGGTGATCACGCGGCTCACTTGGATGGGTCTCCTTCCCCGAAGGAGACCCATGCGCCCGACCCGTCCCCTCCTCGTCGCCGCGATGATCGTGGCGAGCTGCCTGGCCGTCCCGGCGCCCGCCGGTGCGGCGGCGTTCACGCATCCGGGGGTCCTGGTCAGCCGCGCCCAGCTCGACTTCGTCAGGGCCAACCTCGGCAGGCAGCCGTGGAAGTCGGCGTGGGCGTCGCTGCAGGCCAGCTCGTACGCGTCGTTGTCGTACACCCCGCACCCCCGCTCCGAGGTGAACTGCGGCCCCTCGTCCACGCCCGACAACGGGTGCTCCGACGAGCGCAAGGACGCCAACGCCGCCTACACGCTGGCGCTGCGCTGGTACCTGTCCAAGGACCCGCGTTACGCCGTCAAGGCGATCCAGATCATGGATGCCTGGTCGGCCGTGATCACCAAGCACACCGGCGCGAACGCGCCGCTCCAGACCGGCTGGGCGGGCGCCAACTTCTCGCGCGCCGCCGAGCTCGTCAAGCACACCTATCCGGGCTGGTCCCAGGCGGCCAGGTTCGCCGGCAAGCTGCGCACCGTCTACCTGCCGACGGTGATCAAGGGCGCGCCGAACAACAACGGCAACTGGGAACTGATCATGACGGACGCCGCGATCGGCATCGCCGTCCACCTCGACGACCGCGCCTCCTTCGACAGGGCCGTCAGGACCTGGAACGGCAGGCTGCCCGCCTACATCTACCTCACGACGGACGGCTCCCTGCCCAAGGCGCCGCCCGGCAGCACCTACGACACCAAGGCGGAGATCGTCGACTACTGGCACGACCAGACCACGTTCGTCGACGGGCTGACCCAGGAGACCTGCCGCGACTTCTGGTACGCGGGCTGGGGCATCGCGGCGATCTCCCACGTCGCCGAGACGGCCGCGATCCAGGGGCTCGACCTGTACGCCAAGGCCAAGCACCGCCTGCGACGGGCGATGGACCTGCACGCCAAGGTGGAGCTGACGAGGATGGTGCCGTCGTGGTTGTGCGGCGGCGACGTCGAGCTCGACCGGCTGGACGCGCACCTGGAGGTCGGCTTCAACGCCCTGAGCACCCGCCTGGGCTACGGCGACTTCCCCTACGCCGAGCAGTTCGTCGAGCGGGAGCGGCCCGCGGGCGTCTCGCACTTCCTGGGCTGGGAGACCCTCACCCACGCCGAGAACCCCGAGGTCGCGGGCGTCGGGGCGGCGGCGGAGCCCGACTTCGACGGCGACGGCGCCGGTGACCTGTTCTCCACCTCCACCGGGACGCTGACCATCTGGAACGGCAACGGATCCAACGGCTTCGGCGCGCCCGTCGCGGCCGGCGGCGGCTGGGAGGCCTACACGCGGCCGGTCGCGGGCGACTTCGACGGCGACGGCGTCGCCGACCTGCTCGCCGCCAAGAAGGACGGCTCCTACCTGTACGTATGGAAAGGACTCGGGGGCAACGCCTTCGCCGGCCCCGAGCGGCTCGGCCCCGGCTGGGAGCCGTACGCCGAGACGCTGACGTCGCTGGGTGACGTCGACGACGACGGGCGCCCCGACATCGGCGCCGTCCACCGCGAGAGCGGCGTCCTGCAGGTGTGGCACGGCCAGGGCGGCAACCAGTTCGGCCGCGCGACTCCCGCGACCCTGACGGCGTGGCTGGGCCAGGGGCTGACCGGGCACCACCGGCCGGTCGCCGGCGATTTCGACGGTGACGGCATCGGCGACCTGATCCTCGTGAGGAAGGACGACCCCTCGCGGCTGTCGATGCGCAGGGGCACGGGGAACGACGCCTACGGTCCCGGCGTGAGCTCGGGTCACGGCTGGGAGCCGTACGCCCAGAGCCTGGTGTCGGCGGGTGACGTCAACGGCGACGGGCGCGACGACCTGGTCGCGGTGCACGCCGAGACCGGGACGCTGCACGTGTGGAACGGCACCGGCGGCCTCGGGTTCGGGACGGCGGTCCCGGTCAGCCCTGGGTGGAAAGCGGCGTGGTGACAGGTGGGGTGACCGGCGTGGTGACCAGTGGGGCCTGGGCGAAGGGCTCGACCAGGGTGTAGCCCTCGGGCTTGCCGCAGACGCGGGCGCCCAGGGCGCGGTGGCGCTCGACGATCGAGTGCTCGGCGCGCATGAGCATCCAGCCCCGCCGTACGAGGAAGAACGGCGACTTGCGCCCTTCGCGCAGGTCGCGCCAGAGCCTGCGGCGGAAGGTCTGCATCGGCTTGCCGCGCAGGCACAGCGCCTCGGCCAGGACGCCGTGCTCGCGGCAGCGGGCGATCAGCTCGGCGGCGAAGATGCCCTCGGCGACGAACGCGGGCGCCTCACCCAGGTCGACGTGGTCGACGCCGACGCGCGAGCTGGTGGAGATGTCGTAGCGCGGCGGCTCGGCCCGGCCGGTCGTCGCCAGGGCGAGCACCGCCTCCATCGCCGCGTCGGCGTCCCAGGAGAGCGGGGAGTCCCAGTCGACGGCGCTGCCGTCGGGCAGCAGCGGGAGGGTCGGGTCGTGCCCCTCCTTGTAGAAGTCGTCCAGCCGGAGCACCGGCAGACCGGTCCGCTGAGCGAACAGGGATTTCCCGACCCCGGAGGGGCCGGTCACGAGTACCACCGGACGCAGGCTCACGGACAACCAGTTTATCGGACAAGCGCCAACAAACCGACATTCACCGAGTTCGGCGCCGTTTTCCGCTTCCCTGCGCGGGTTTCTTCCTCGGCGGAGCGGGCTTGCGCGCACGGCGGGGAGGATCGTCGGCCTGGGCTCGGCCACGCGAGCTGTTCACCGTGCGCCCGCGCACGATGCCGATGAAGTCCTCCACCAGATCCGTGGTCGCCTCGGTCGGCCAGGCCAGCGCGACCTGCGACTGGAGCGTCTCCACGACCGGGCGGTAGGTGAGATCCCTGCGATGGTGCAGGCGCGCCAGCGACTGCGGCACGACCAGCAGCCCCGCGCCCGCCGCCACCAGCTCGACCGCCTCGGCGGTGGTCTCAGGGCGGGTGAAGGCCGGCTGCCCGGGACGCTCGGCCCACTCCAGGCTGTCGTCGAGCGGATGGAAGACGTCGTCGTCGGCCAGGTCGGCGACGGTCACCTCGTCGGCGGCGGCGACCGCGTGGTCCTTGGGCACGATGACCACGGTGGTCTCGACGTAGAGCGGGATGGCGCTGAGCCTCTCGCGGTCGACGGGCAGCCGCACGAACGCCGCGTCGGCGCCGCCGTCGAGCAGGAGCGCCGCCGCCTGTCCCGGAGCCACCTGGATCAGGGTGAGCGGGACGTCGGGCACCCGCTCGGTCCAGACCCTGACCCACTTCGCGGGCGTCACACCGGGCACGTAGGCCAGCCGGAACTCCTTGCCGTCAGTCACTCGCTCAGGGTACCGATGTCCGGGCGGGCGCCCGCGACTGACTACCCTTGACCCATGACCTCAGCCAAGCCGAAGAGCACCCAGACGATGAAGCCCGCGACCGCGGCCAAGAAGCTGGGTGTGCTCCTGTCGGCCACTCCTGCCGAGTTCCAGGAGGGCGTCGTCTCCCGCGAGGAGCTGAACTCTCTGCAGGCCCAGCCGCCGGCGTGGCTGGCCGACCTGCGCCGCAACGGCCCCCACCCCAAGCAGGTCGTGGCGGCCAAGCTCGGCGTCTCGATCTCCGGGCTGGCCCGGGCGGGCATCGACGGGCCGCTGACGACGGAGGAGATCGACGAGCTCAAGGACGAGAACCCCGCCTGGCTGGAGCACGAGCGCTCGATCCAGGCCGAGGTGCGCAAGGAAGCGCGGCGGCTCAAGGAGCAGTAGTCGTCACGGCGGCCGTCCGGCGTCAGGGGCGACGTAGAACATCCCGATCCGGTGGGACGGCGGGCCCTGCGCGCGGCCCTATACGCGGCCTGTACGGCGGCATGGAGAACCTCTTGCCAGAGTCGCGCCCGACTGGCAGCATCGCTGCGACACAGCGCACCGCCGGGGGCACCATGAGGTTCGGAGTGTTGGGGCCGGTCTCGGCGCACATGGGCGAGGAGGCGGTGCCGCTCGGGCCGCCCAAGCGGCGGCTGCTGCTGGCCGTCCTGCTCTGCTCGCCCGGCCGGGCCGTCGACGTCGACCGGCTGGTCGAGGCGCTGTGGACCGACGCCGCACCCGCCTCGGCCGTCGAGAACGTCTACCAGCACGTCTCGCAGCTGCGCCGCGTGCTCGGCTCCGAGACCATCACCGGCAGGGGCCGGCCCGGCTACGTGCTGGCCGTGGATGCGCCGGCGGTCGACGCGCACAGGTTCGCCGAGCAGGCGCAGGCCGGAGCGCAGGCGCTGGCGGCGGGCGACGCGCCGACGGCGAGCCGGATCCTGCGCGAGGCGCTGGCTCTGTGGCGCGGGCCGGCCTTCGGCGACCTGGCCGGCGAGCTGTGCCTGCGCGAAGAGGCCGTGCGGCTGGAGGAGCTGAGGCTGGCGGCACTGGAGGACCGCGTCGAGGCCGATCTGGCGCTCGGGCTGCACGACGACGTCATCGGCGAGCTGACGGCGCTGACCCAGGCCCATCCCTACCGCGAGCGCTACACCGGCCAGCTCATGCTCGCGCTCTACCGGGCGCAACGGCAGAGCGAGGCACTGGAGGCCTACACCCGGGCCAGGCGGCGCCTGACGAAAGAGCTCGGGCTGGAGCCGGGCACCGGCCTGTCGGAGCTGCACGGGCGCATCCTGGCCAGGGATCCCGCGCTGGAGCCGGACCAGGGCCCGAGCAGGCGCAGGCCCGCGCAGCTACCGCGTTCGGTGCCTGACTTCACCGGCCGCCAGGCGGAGATCACCCAGATCCTCGCCAGGCTCGACGAGGAACGCACCGCCGACGGCGTGGTGATCATCACGGCCATCGACGGCATGGCGGGGGTGGGCAAGACGGCGCTGGCCGTACGGGTCGCCCACCGGCTCACCGAGTGGTACCCCGACGGCCAGCTCTTCGTCGACCTGCACGCGCACACCGCGGGGTACCAGGAGACCTGCCCCGCCGAGGCGCTCGCCGTCCTGCTGCGCGCGATCGGTGTCGGCGACGACCGCATCCCGGCCGGGCTCGACGCCCGCTCGGCGTTGTGGCGCAGCGAGCTGGCCGGGCGGCGCATGCTGATCGTGCTCGACAACGCGGTCAGCGCCGAGCAGGTGCGGCCGCTGCTGCCCGGATCCTCCGGCTGCCTCGTGCTGGTGACATCACGGCGCAGGCTGGCCGACCTCGACGGGATCCGGCCGATGGTGCTCGACGTGCTGCCGCCCGCGGAGGCCGCGTCGTTGTTCGCCACGATCGTGGGGGAGCGGGCACGGGCCGAGCCCGAGGCGGTGGCCGAGGCCGTGGAGTTGTGCGGACGGCTGCCGCTCGCGATCCGCCTGGCCGCCGCCAGGCTCGGCAACCGGCCGCAGTGGACGGTCCACAGCCTGGTCGGCCGCCTGCGCGACGAGCGCAGGAGGCTGGCGGAGTTATCGAGCCACGACCGCAGCGTGGAGGCGGCCTTCACCCTGTCGTACCAGCAGCTCGACACCGACCAGCAGCGGCTGTTCCGGCTGCTGGGCCTGACGCCGGGCGTCGAGACCGACGCCTACGCGGTCGCGGCGCTGGCCGATGTGCCCCTGGAGAAGGCCGACCTGCTCCTGGAGGCGCTGCTCGACGCGCAGATGCTGCAGCAGCCCGCTCTGGGCCGCTACACCTTCCACGACCTGATCAGGCAGTTCGCCGCGGAGCGCGCGCAGCTGGAGGAACCCGGTCCCGAGCGGCTGGTGGCCGTGAACCGCGTGCTCGACTACTTCTCCCACACCGCCAGGGTCGGCGCCGACCTGCTCCAGCCCGGCCGCATGCCCCTCGACCTGGGGCTGCGGCGCACACCGGGCGAGGCTCCCGCGCTGAAGAGCGCGGAGGAGGCGACGGCCTGGTTCGCGGAGGAGAAGGCGACGCTGGTGGCGGCGGTCCACCGGGCCGGCACACTCGGCCTGGAGCTGCCCGCCTGGCATCTCACCCGCGACCTGGGCGTCTACGTGATGAAGACCGCCCACCCCGCCGACGTCCTGGAGCTGGAGGAGGCGGCGGTGTCGCTCGCGCGCCGGTTGCCCGACCGGCGCCTGCTCGCCCTGAGCCTCCTCAACCTGTCCTCCAGCCTGTCGCACAGCGGTGACCTGCCTCGCGCCGTCGAGCTGACCGAGCAGGCGGGCGTGGTCGCAGAAGAGCTCGGCGACGAGCGCCTCACCTGGTCGTCCAGGAGGTTCCTGGCCTCGCTCCACCAGCGGGTGGGGCGTTTCCCCGAGGCCGAGGCGGGTTTCGCGCGGGCGGTCGAGTGGGCGCGCGGGGCAGGGGAGCGCTACACCGAGGCCGTCGTCATGGCCTTTCACGGTGACGTGCTCACGCTCCTCGGCCGGGAGCGGGAGGCTCTGCGGGTGCTGGAAGGAGCGCTGGAGCTCGCCACGGAACTGGATCACACCGACGCCGTGATCCAGGCCGCCACCAGCGCCGCCCGCGCCGCCATCGCCCTCGGCGAGCTCTCCAGGGCGGGCGCCTGCGTGGAGCTCGCCGTCGAGGGTGCGCGCGTGGCGGGCATGCGGGCCAGGGAGGTGACCGCGCTGCAGGCCCGTGCCGAACTCCTGCGGGTGTCGGGCCGCCAGGAGGAGGCCCTGGCCTGCGTACGGCACGCCTACGACATGGCTGTCGAGCTGGAGTACGACAAGCTGGAGTGCGAGGTCAGGGTGGAGTACGGCGACCTCCTGCGGCACGGCGGCCACCTGTGGGAGGCCCGTGCCCACTACGAGGCGGCGCTGGCGCTGGCCGAGCCGCGAGGCGACAGGTACGAGCAGACCAGGGCGCTCGACGGGCTGGCCCGCATCCACCACGCCCTGGGCGAGCACGAGCAGGCGGACCGCCACTGGGCGCGCGCCCTGCCCATGGCGGAGGACATGGGTCTCCCGCTCGCCGTCCATATCAGGTCGTATCGCTCCGTATAGGGCGCGTATAGCCGGCCGGGGGATCGTTGATCACCACAGATCCCCCGATTGGAGACGCATGAGTCGACTGGCTCGTACGGCTGTCGCCGTCACGATGACGGCGTTCGCCTTCACCGCGGTGCCGAGCGCCGCTCACGCCGACCCGCTTCCCCCGATCTTCGTGGGAGCGAAGCAGGCGTGGACGTACGTTTCGCTGACCAGGCCCCGGCAGTCGTTCTGGAACAGCACGGAGGACGCCAGGGTCGGCAGGTTCGACCGGGCCTTCTTCCGGCTCGACACCTCAGGTGTGACGGGCGCGCGTATCCTGGACGCGGCCCTGTACGTCCAGCGGAACGCCGGCGAGTGCACGCCGGTGGAGCTGTGGCTGACCGGAGAGATCACCGAGTCGACCACCTGGCTGCGCCAGCCGTCGTGGATCGAGAAGCTGGGTGTGTCGAGCTGCTCCGGTACGACCACCGTCACCTGGAAGGTCGCCGCGGCCGTCACGAAGGCGGCCGCCGCGGGCACGCGGCACCTCACCTTCGGACTGCGCGCCGCCGACCCGCGCGACGTCCAGGAGTTCGAGATGCACAAGTACCTGAGCCCGGGGCTGAGCATCTCGTTCAACAACCCGCCGGCCAAGCCCGCGGGGATGCGGATCGAGCCGGGTGACAACTGCTACTTCTGGCCCGCGCCGTGCGTGCCCACCGGCTACCAGCCCACCGCGACGCCCACGCTGGCCGCCGACATGAGCGACGGCGACACCGCGGGCACCGGGCCGCAGCAGATCTGGGGCCGCTTCCAGTGGCGGCCGGTCGGCGGCGAGCTCCTGGGCGAGGCGACCAGCGAGCCTTCGAGTCAGCACCACGTCCCGGCACGCCTGACCGTGCCCGAGGGCGGTCTGGCCGACGGCGGACGTTACGAGTGGCGAGTGAGGTCGGAGGACGGCTTCGACACCAGCGGCTGGAGCGAGTGGGCGGCCTTCGGCGTCGACACCACGCCGCCCGGCCATGAGCCCTCGGTGACCAGCGACACCTACCCGGAGGAGGAGTGGAGCGGCGGCGTGGGTGTCCGGGGCGACATCGTGCTGGCGCCCAACGGGGCGGACGAGGTCGCCGGCTACTTCTACACCCTGTACTCGTCCGATCCGACGTACGCCTATGTGCCCGCCGCGGCCGACGGCACGGCGGTCATCCCGTTCACTCCTTCCGCCGCCGGTCCGCACCGGCTCGAGGTGAAGAGCGTCGACCGGGCCGGATCGCCCGGTCCCGAGCGCACCTACCTCTTCTACGTCCGGTGACCGCAAGGCCCGCCACCACCGCAGGGGCGTGGTGGCGGGCCTTGTCCCCGCTATCGGGCCGCTGTCGGCTCTCCTGCCGGGAGGCCGAGCTCGGCCGTCGGCACCCGATGGGTCTCACGCGCCGTCGCCACCGCGACGGCGCTGATTGCGCACAGGATCGCGGTGAAGACCGCCACTCCCGTCCAGCCGTGGAGCCCGAGCCATCCCGCGGGGGTGACGATGCCGGCGGCCGAGGCGACCGCGAACCCGGCGACGGCGAAGCCGATCTGGGTGCCGATGGCCGTGCCGGACAGCCGTACCCGGGTGGTGAACATCTCGCCGTAGAGCGAGGGCCAGATGCCGTTCGAGGCGCTGTAGACGACGCCCAGCGTCAGGATGCCGACGAGGAAGATCAGCGGGTAGTTCTTGGAGTTGATCGCGGCCAGGTACAGGAAGATCATGATCGGGCTGCCGACGGCCCCGATGAGGAACACCGGCCTGCGGCCGATCCGGTCGGAGAGCCTGGCCCACATCGGCAGGGCGATCAGGGCGACCGCGTTCGCGGCGACGCTGACCCACAGCATGGTGGCCTTGTCGAGGCCGATCTCGTCGCTGGTGGCGTAGTTGAGCGCCCACACGGTGAAGATGGTGCTCACCGTGGCGATCAGCGCGGCGCAGATCACGCGCAGCACGCTCCGCCAGTGATCACGGAAGAGCACGACCAGCGGCAGCCTGGGGACGGTGCCCTGGGCCTTCTCCGCCTCGAAGGCCGGGGTCTCGTCGAGCTTGCGCCTGATGACCCACCCGGCCACGGCCACGGCGACGCTGAGCCAGAACGGCACCCGCCAGCCCCAGCTGAGCAACTGCTCCTCGGGGAGCGCGGCGACCGGGATGAAGACGAAGGTGGCCAGGATCTGGCCGAACTGCGTGCCGTTCAGGGTGAAGCTGGTGTAGTAGCCGCGGCGCTCCTGCGGCGCGTGCTCCAGCGTCATGGAGTTGGCGCTGGCCTGCTCTCCGGCGGCCGACAGGCCCTGCAGCACGCGCAGCAGCACCAGAAGCACCGGCGCCAGGCCGCCGACCTGGTCGCGGGTGGGCAGGCAGCCGATGAGGAAGGTCGAGACGCCCATGAGGATCAGGGTGAAGACCATGATCTTTTTTCGCCCGAAGCGGTCGCCGACGTGGCCCAGGAAGAACGCGCCGACGGGACGGGCCGCGTAGGCGACGCCGAAGCTGGCCAGCGACAGCAGGGTGGCGGTCGCCGGGTCGGAGGCGTCGAAGAAGACCTTGGAGAAGATGAGGGCGGCGGCACTGCCGTAGATGAAGAAGTCGTAGTACTCCAGCGCGCTGCCGATCCAGGCGGCTACCGCGGCCTTGCGTGGTGTCCCGGGGGGTGGGTCGATCACGACGGCTCCTCTGGCCAACTATCTTACGAACTAGATAGTTAATTAACGTGGCTGTCATCGTGGTCGCGGGTTGTGGCGCGTGTCAAGGCCCTCTAGGCAGTTAACGTACTAGTCCGTACATTAGAGCCGTGAACAAGTCGTACCTGATCGGACTGATCGGCTCCGGCATCGGCCCTTCGCTGAGCCCCACCCTGCACGAGGACGAGGCCGCCCACCATGGCCTGCATTACGTCTACCGGCTGCTCGACACCGACGTGCTGGGCGGGGACGTCGGCGAGCTGGTCCGTACGGCCCGGCGCATGGGATACGACGGGCTGAACATCACCCACCCCCACAAACAGGCGGTCATCCCGCATCTCGACGAGCTGTCGCCCGACGCGGCCACCCTGGGCGCCGTCAACACCGTCGTGTTCACCGGCGAGCGCGCGGTGGGCCACAACACCGACTGGACGGGCTTCGCGCAATCCTTCGCCCGCGGCCTGCCCGACGTGCCCACCCGGCGGATCGTCCAGCTCGGCGCCGGAGGCGCGGGCGCGGCGATCGCCCACGCGCTGCTGACGCTCGGAGCCGACCGGCTGACCGTCGTCGACGCCGACCCCGAGCCCGCCGTAAGGCTCGCGGGCGAGCTGGGAGACCGGTTCGGCGCCTCCCGGGTACGGTACGCAGGCCGCGAGGAACTGCCCGAGCTGCTGGGCGAGGCCGACGGCCTGGTCAACACCTCACCGGTCGGCATGGCGCACCACCCAGGCATCCCCGTGCCGGCCGAGCTGCTGCAGGCGCCGTTGTGGGTGGCCGACATCGTCTACCGCCCGCTCGTCACCGAACTGCTCAGCCAGGCCCGCGCGCACGGCTGCAGGACCCTCGACGGCGGCGGCATGGCCGTCTTCCAGGCCGTGCACGCCTTCCGCCTGTTCACAGGACGCGAGCCCGACAGCGAGCGGATGCTCGCCCACTTCAAGGAGATCGTCCATGCGTAAGTCGATCGCCACCGTGTCCGTGTCCGGGACCCTGGTGGACAAGCTGGAGGCGATCGCCGCGGCGGGGTTCGACGGGGTCGAGATCTTCGAGCACGACCTGATCACCTGCCCGCTGCCTCCCGAGGAGGTACGGCGGCGCGCGGCGGACCTGGGCCTGACCATCGACCTCTACCAGCCCTTCCGTGACTTCGAGGCCATGCCGGAGCTCGACCTGCGCCGGGCCGACCGCAAGTTCCGCCTCATGGAGCGTCTCGGGGCCGACCTGCTGCTGGTCTGCTCCAACGTCTCACCCCTGGCGGCCGGGGACGACGATCTGGCGGCCGAGCACCTGCGGCTGCTGGCAGGGCGCGCCGCCGAGCACGGCATCCGCATCGCCTACGAGGCGCTGGCCTGGGGCCGGCACGTCAACGACTACCTGCACTCCTGGCGCATCGTGCGCGCGGCCGACCATCCGAACCTGGGCGTCTGCCTGGACAGCTTCCACATCCTGTCGCGCGGCTCCGACCCGATCGGCATCGAGGCGATACCCGGTGACAAGATCTTCTTCCTGCAGCTGGCCGACGCGCCGCTGCTGGCCATGGACGTGCTGCAATGGAGCCGCCACCACCGGTGCTTCCCCGGACAGGGCGGCTTCGACCTGCCCGGATTCCTGTCGCATGTGCGCGCCGCCGGATACCGGGGCCCGCTGTCGCTGGAGGTCTTCAACGACCACTTCCGCCAGACCGACGCCCGCCGTACGGCCCTGGACGCCATGCGCTCCCTGATCGCGCTCGAAGGGACGGCGCACGAGGCGGCGGCCCCGTCCGGGTTCGCCTTCGCCGAGCTGACCGGCGGGCTGCGGGACCTGGCCTCCGCGCTCGGCTTCACCCGCACGGGCGTGCACGGCACCAAGCCCGTCGAGTTGTGGGAGCAGGGCGAGGCCCGCCTGCTGCTCCACGCGACCGGGCACGAGGCGGCCCTGACGGCGATCGGCCTGGAGAGCCCGGAGCCCACCGACGCGGTCAAGCGGGCCGAGTCGCTGCTGGCCCCGGTGCTGCCCAGGGTACGGGCACGCGACGAGGCCAAGCTCGACGCGATCGCCGCGCCCGACGGCACGCAGATCTTCTTCTGCCGTACGGCCCAGCCCGGCGGCTGGCTCCAGGACTTCGACCCGGCCAGGGCCGGCTCCCAGGACGTCACCCACATCGACCACATCGCCCTGGCCCAGCCGGTGCACCACTTCGACGAGGCCGAGCTGTTCTACCGCCAGGTGCTCGGCCTGAGCCCGCAGGAGAGCCTGGAGTTCGCCGACCCCTACGGCCTGCTGCGCAGCAAGGCCATGACCGGAGGCGGGACCAGGATGGTGCTCAACGTCGCCCACGCCGCCGGGCAGCCGCCCAGCCAGCACGTCGCCCTGGCCTGCGCCGACCTGCTGAGGCTCGCCCGCAGGCTCCGTGCCGAACACCCCGGGCTGCTGCTGCCGATCCCCGCCAACTACTACGACGACCTGGAGGCCCGCCACGAGGTGGATCCCGAGCTGCGCGAGCTCGGCGTGCTGTACGACCGCGACGAGCACGGGGAGTTCCTGCACCTGTACACGGTCACCGTGGGCAGGGTCTTCTTCGAGCTCGTCCAGCGGTTCGGCGGTTACCAGGGTTACGGCGCGGCCAACGCCCCGGTCCGGCTGGCGGTGCAGCACTCTAGGATGAGCCCGTGACCTTGCCGCAAGCCACTCGCCAGCGCGACGCTGAACGCACCCGGGCGGAGATCCTCGAGGTCGCCCAGCGCGAGTTCGCCCGCAACGGCTACGCGGGTGCGCGGGTCGACGAGATCGCCGCGCTCATGCGCACCACCAAGCGCATGATCTACTACTACTTCGGCAGCAAGGAACGGCTCTACATCGCGGTCCTGGAGAAGGCCTACGCCGAGGTCCGCGAGGTGGAGCGCACCGCCGACGTCGAGCACCTGGCCCCCGTCGAGGCCATCCGCACCCTGGCCGAGCTGACCTTCGACCACCACGACGCGCACCGCGAGTTCATCAAGCTGGTCGCGATCGAGAACATCCACCAGGCCGAGCACATCCGCAAGTCCGAGGTGCTGGCCAACCTCGGCACGCCCGTGCTGGATCTGATCGAGCGCATCCTCGACTCCGGCACGGCCTCGGGCGAGTTCGTCACCGAGGCCGACGCCATCGACGTACACATGATGATCAGCGCGTTCTGCTTCTTCCGCGTCGCCAACCAGCACACCTTCGGGGCCCTGTTCGGGCGCGACATGGCCGCGCCCGAACACCGCGCCCGCCTGCGCCGCATGGTGGGGGAGATGGTCGTGTCCTACCTCAAAGGCCCAGATAGATCCGCCTGACCCGAGGGTCGTGGCGCAGGTCGGCCGAGGTGCCGGTGGCGGCGATCTCGCCGTTCTCCATCACCAGGCAGGTGGTGGTGACCTCGAAGGTGAGCTTGGCGTTCTGCTCCACCAGCACGATGGCCAGGCCGTCGTCGTTGAGGCGCTTGAGCACGGCGGCGATCTCGGCCACGAGGATCGGCGACAGGCCCATCGACGGCTCGTCCAGCAACATCACCTTGGGCCGGCACATCAGCGCCCTGCCCACGGCGAGCATCTGCTGCTGGCCGCCCGACAGGGCCCCGGCCAGCCGGTGCCGCATCTCCTTGAGGACGGGGAACAGCTCGTAGACCTCGTCGATGGGGGTCTGCTTCCACGACGAGGTGTAGGCGCCGAGCAGCAGGTTCTTCTCCACCGGCAGCCCCGGGAAGACGTGCCTGCCCTCGGGCACGTAGCCCAGGCCGTGCCGTACCAGCGTGTGCGGGGCGGCCTTGAGCAGGTCGACCTCGCCGAAGCGCAGGCCGCGGGCCTGGCGGGGGGCCAGGCCCATGACCGCCTTCAGCGTCGAGGTCTTGCCCGCGCCGTTGGCGCCGATGATGCCCAGCGACTGGCCGGGAACCACGGTGAAGCTCACGTCGTGGGCGGCACGGACCCCGCCGTAGTGCACGCTCAGGCCCTCAACCCTCAGCATGTTCGACCTCGCTCTCGGTCGGGGCGGCCATGGAGTCCCCCAGGTAGGCGGCCACCACGTCGGGGTCGACCGCGACCTCGTCGGGCGGGCCGTCGGCGATCACGCGCCCGCTGGAGAGCACGGTCACGTGGTCGCACAACGACATGACCAGGCCCATGTTGTGCTCGATCACCACGACCGTGACCCCGGAGCCGCGGATGGAGCGCACGATCTCGGCGAGCTGGCGCACCTCCTCTCCGTTGAGCCCGGCGGCGGGCTCGTCGAGCAGGAGCAGGGAGGGCGACATGGCCATGGCCCGCGCGATCTCCACGCGCCGCTGGATCCCGTACGGCAACGCGCGCGGGACGGCGTCGGCCACCTCCTGCAGGCCGAACCTGGCGATGATCTCCTCGGCCGACCGGTTCAGCCCGCGCGAGTAGCGGGCCACGGCCCAGGGCGTCGCCAGGTAGCGCCAGATCCACGCGGTGCGGGTGCGGTCGAGGCCGAGCAGGACGTTCTCCCGCACGCTCAGGTCCTCGAACAGCCGCAGGTTCTGGAAGGTGCGGGCCACGCCGCGCAACGACAGCCGGTAGGGCGCCAGGTTCGTCACGTCGCGCCCGTGCAGCCGCACCCGGCCCCTGGTGGGGGAGTAGAAGCCGCTGACCACGTTGAACAGCGTGGTCTTGCCCGAGCCGTTGGGCCCGACGATGCCGCGGATCTGCCCGGCGGGCACCGACAGCGTGATGTCCTCCAGGGCGACCAGGCCCCTGAACCGCTTGGTGACGCCCTCGACCTCCAGCACGGTGCCCTCGTCCGCGGCGGCCGTGCCGTACTCCTGGAAGGGGCCGAGCCTGGCCCGGCCGCCCGCCTTGCGCCGGGAGAGCAGCCCGGCCAGGCCCTTCGGGAAGAAGACGACCACCAGCACGACGATGACGCCGTAGCCGAGCTGGGCGAAAGCCGACACGTCGAGCAGCGCCTCGCGGACGAAGGCCAGCGCCAGCGCGCCGACCACGCAGCCGACGATGCTGGAGCGCCCGCCGATGATGACCATGGCCAGCAGCAGGAACATGTTGCCGATGCTGAAGGTCTCGGGCGCCACGAAGCGGATGAGCCCGGCGTACAGCACGCCCGCCACGCCGCCGTAGAGGCCGGACAGCACGAACGCGGTCATGCGCAGGAGCGGGATCTCGGCCCCGAGCGCGCCGGCGGCCAGGTCGTCGTCGCGCATGGCCCGCAGCCGGCGGCCGAGCGGCGAGTGGGTGACGAACAGCGCCAGCGCCAGGAAGACCACGAAGACGATCAGCTCGACGTAGTAGAAGAGGTAGGCGCTGGACAGGTCGATGCCGAACATGGGCGGCACCGGGATGTCGCTGATGCCCTCGGCGCGACCGGCGACGTGCGCGTTGGTGACCCAGTTGATGAAGGCCAGCGCCAGGCCGAGGGTGACGATGCCCAGGTAGTGCGACTGCATGCGCAGCGCGGGGATGCCCGCCAGCAGCCCGGCCACCACCGCGGCGACCAGGGCCAGCACCGAGGCGGTCCAGAAGCCGAGCCCGGCCCCGGTGGTCAGGATCGCCACGGCGTAGGCGCCGACGCCGAAGAAGGCGACCTGCGCCAGGTTGATCTGCCCGGCCACGCCCATGGTCAGCCCCAGCCCGATGGCCAGGACGGCGAAGATGATCGCCACGTCGACCACGTGCATCGAGTAGCCGCCCAGGGCGTAGGGCAGCAGCCAGGCCGCGGCGAACGCGGCGATGCCGAGGAGCCATCTCATGCCCGGTTCACCGTCGCCTCCCCGAAGATGCCCATCGGCCGGATCATCACGACCACGGCGAAGACCACGAACGTCACCAGCTCGGAGTACTCCTGGAAGTTGCCCGCCGCGAAGGCGTCGAGCAGCCCGAAGGCCATGCCGCCCACGATGGCTCCCGGCATGCTGCCGAAGCCGCCCAGCATGGCCGCGGCGAAGCCCTTGATGCCGAGCGTGCCGCCCATGGTCGGGTTGACGTAGAGCATGGGCCCGATGAGGCTGCCGGCCACGGCGGCCAGGCACGCGCCGATGGCGAAGGCGGTCGCGTTGCTGCGGCCGACGTGGATGCCGCAGGCGGTGGCCGCCTCGTGGTCCATCGCGACGGCCTGCATGGCCGCGCCCGTCTTGGTGCGCTGCAGGAACAGCGCCAGCAGTGCGGTGGCCAGGGCCGCCACGCCGATCACCAGCAGGCTGTAGGTCGGGATGCGCACCCCGCCGAGGTCGATCGGCTCGGTGGCGACCGGGTTGGGCACGGCGTGCCCGGTGGCTCCCCAGATGAGGATGGCCAGGGCCTCCAGCACGGCGCCGAAACCGATCGTGCCGATCAGCATCAGCGTGAAGTCCTTGTTCTCCAGCGGGCGCAGGAACCGCTCGATGATCAGGCCGATGAGGCCGGTCACCACGATCGCCACCACCATGGCCACCGCGAAGGGCAGCCTGGTGGCCATGTAGAACGTCGATGCGGCGTACGCGCCGATCATCACCACGCTGCCGTGGGCGAAGTTGACCAGGCCCATGGTGCGGTAGACGATCGAGAAGCCCATGGCGACCAGCGCGTACACCGCACCGAACGTGATGCCGCCGATCAGTGTCTGAAGGAGGACCTGCACGTCAGCTCGCGGCCTCGGGAACGACCTTGCCGTCCTTGACCAGGCCGATCTTGGTTTCGTGGATGCCCACGCCGAACTCGTCGTAGGTGTAGGCGCCCAGCAGTCCGTCGCGCTTGACGGCGCGGATGGCGTCGGCGAGCTTCTGGCCGCCCTCGCCGCCGGTGGCCCTGAGCGCCTCGACCATGATCATCGCGCCGTCGTAGGCCTTGGCCACGTGCATGCGCGCGTCCTCGTTGTACTCGGTCTTGTACTTGGCGGCGAAGGCCTTGATCGCGTCGCTGGCCTCGTTGCTCAGGTAGGGCGAGCTGACGATCGAGCCCTCGGCGTTCGGGAGCCCGGCGGTGGTGGCGTAGACGTCGGTCCCGATCGGCGCGCCGCCCGCGATGACGGCCTTCAGCCCGAGCTCGCGCGCCTGCTTGGCGATGAGGCCCGACTGGACCTCCTCGGCGCCGATGAAGAGCACCTCGGGGTCCTGCTCGCGGATCTTGGCGAGGTTGGCGTTGAAGTCCTTCTGGTCGGGGGTGACGACCTCGTCGGCGACCGGGGTGACGCGCCTGGTCTTCAGGGAGGTGAGGAAGGCGTCGTGCTCGCCGCTGCCGTACGCGCCGTTGTTGCTGATCAGCGCGATCTTCTTGTAGCCCTTCTCGTCGACCAGGTACTTGGCGAGCGTCTCGTCGAAGGTGACGCTGGTCGGGGCGTTGAGGAAGAGGAAGGGGCTCTTCAGCTCGGCCAGCTTGGGCGACTGCCCTGAGGTGATGTTGGGGATCTTGGCGTCCTTGAGTATGGGCGCCATGGCCAGGGTCACCGCGCTCTCGGCGGTGCCGAGCATCGCGATGTAGCCCTCGGCGGCGATCTTCCTGGCCAGGTTGGTGCCGACCGTCGGGTCTCCCTGGTCGTCGAAGAGGTCGAGCTGGATCTGGCGGCCGTTGACGCCTCCGGCGGCGTTGACCTCCTTGATGGCGAGCTTGACGCCCTTGTTCTCCCACTGGCCGAGGGAGCTGAGCTGGCCGCTCTGGGCGTTGATGTTGGCGATCTTGATAGGTCCTGAGGCCTGGGTGCCCGTGCTCCCGGACTGTCCGGGAGGGGCGCAGGCGGTCAAGGCTGCTAAGAGGGCGGTGGCGACGAGCGTGATTCTCACGGTTCACCTCTGAGTGCCGTAACTCACGAACTAGTACGTTAGTTATAACGTGCTGGAAAGGCCGGTGAAATATCTGTCCGGCAACGGTTAGAAGATGCCTTGGTAGATGTCCTTGATGTTCCAGTGGCCCGGGGTGGGGACCGGCTCGTTCACCATCGGGACATCGATGACGGCAGGCCTTCTCCTGGTGACGGCCTGGCGCAGGGCCGTAGCCAGCTCTCGTGGAGCGCGTACGGCATGGCCGTCGGCCCCGCACGCCACGCCGAGCGCGGCGAAGTCGGGGCCGGAGGCGAAGTCGCAGCCGAAACCGCTGCCGAAGAACGTCGACTGCAGGTCCGAGATCGTGCCGTGCGACTGGTTGTTCATCACGACGAACAGCACGGGCGCGTCCTGCTCGACCGCCATGGACAGGGCGGGAAGCTGGGCGCTCATCCCGCCGTCGCCGATCAGCGCCACGACGGTCCGCTCCGGCAGGGCCAGCTGGACGCCCACCGCCGCCGCCGGGCCGAAGCCCATCGTGGAGGCGCCTCCGGGCGTGATGAAACGCCCCCCTTGCGGCAGCTCGTAGCACTGGGCGACGCCGTTCTTGTTCCACCCCACGTCGGTCACCAGGATCGTGTCGGGCGGCAGCGCCTCGCGCAGGTCGGTGAGGATGCGCTGGGGACGCAGCGGGAAGTCCTCGCCGCGGTCGTGGACGAAGACCTGCGAGGCGGCGATCCGCCGCCTGAGATCGGCCCGCTCGACCGGCGGATGGGACAGGGCGGCCTCGGCGACGGCGCTGATCGCGAGGCCCACGTCGGCGACGGCGCCGATCGAGACCGGGTAGCTGCGGCCCAGCTCGGCCGGGTCGATGTCGATCTGGATCAGCGTGGTCCGCGAGAAGTCCCAGGTGAAGCGGGGATCCCAGGAGCTGGCGTCGGTCTCGGCGAAGCGGGTGGCCAGGGCGAGGACCACGTCGGCCTCGCGGGCGTAGGCGTTGGTGAGCTCCCTGCCCCAGAAGCCGGTCATGCCCAGCTGCAGCGGGTGGGCGTCGGGCACCGTGCCCTTGGCCATCAGGGAGTGCGCGATCGGGATGTCGAGGTGCTCGGCCAGGGTGATCAGCGCGGCCGCATCCTCCCGCAGGCCGCCGCCCACGTAGATCAGCGGGCGCTCGGCCCCGGCCAGCTCGGCGGCGATCCGCTCCGCCGTACCGGCGGGAAGGCCGGGCGGGCCGGTCACACTGCGGCGAGGGTAGGGCCAGGCGGGACGCGAGAAGACGTCCATCGGCACGTTGACCAGCACCGCGCCGGGGCGTCCCGTGGTCGCGGTCCAGAACGCCCGCTCGACCGCGCGGCCCAGGTCCTCCGGGCGGTGCACGTCCCACACCCGCTTGGCGAACGGACGGAAGAGCGAGGCCTGGTCGGCGTCGGCGTGCAGGTTGATCTCCTGGTGCGGATGGCGGCCCCGGTAGTAGGAGGGGATGTCGCCGGAGATCACCACGAGCGGCACCGAGTCGAGTGCCGCGGTCATGGCGCCGGTGATCGTGTTGGTGAGCCCCGGGCCGACGTGCACGAGGACCACGCCAGGCCGGCCCGAGGCCCGTGCGTAACCGTCGGCGGCGTGCGCGGCGGCCTGCTCGTGGCGGGCGATGACGAAGCGGACGGAACTGCGGCCCAGGGCGTCGAGCACGGCGATGTTGGTGTGCCCGCAGGTGCCGAAGACCATCTCGACCCCGAGCTCCTCCAGCTGGCTCACCAGGGCTTCGGCTGCTGTGGTCACTGCTCTCCCCAGATGGACGTCCCGCGCAGCAGGAGGGTCTTGGTCACGGTGAAGTCCTCGATCATCCAGCGCGGCGACTCGCGGCCGACGCCCGAGTCCTTCACACCGCCGAAGGGCACGTGGTCGAGGCGGAAGTTGGACGAGCCGTTCACGACCAGCCCGCCGACCTGCAGGTCGCGCCAGGCGGCGAGGATGCGGCGCACGTCGTGGGTGAACAGGCCGGCCTGCAGGCCGTACCTGCTGCGGTTGCAGGTCTCCACGACATCCTCGAACGAGCCGTACGGCAGGACGGCCACGCACGCGCCGAAGACCTCCTCCCTGACCAGCGTCGAGCCGGGCGCGGGCCCGGCCACCACGGTCGGGGACATGACGGCTCCGTTGCGGCCCCCGCCGACGGTGATCGTGCCGCCCGCCTCGGCGCTCCAGCGCACCACCCGCTCGGCCGCCTCGTCGTCGACCATCGAGCCGACGTCGGTCGACGGGTCGAGGGGATCGCCCACCTGGAGCGCCTTGACCTGGTCGGTGAAGGCGGCGACGAACTCCTCGAAACGCTCGCGCTGCACGTAGACACGCTGCACCGAGATGCAGCTCTGGCCGGAGTTGCTGTAGCCGGTCCGCGCGCAGACCGCCGCCGCCTGCTCGATGTCGGCGTCCTCGCAGACGATCGTTGCGGCGTTGCCGCCCAGCTCCAGCAGCACCCGTTTGGGCCCGGCGGCGTGGGCGACCGCGGCACCGGCCGCCGCGCTGCCGGTGAAGCTCACCACGGCCACCTCGGGCGCCGCGCACAGGGCCGCGCCGACCTCGGCGCCGCCGTGCAGCACCTGCACGGCCTCCACCGGCATGCCCGCGTCGAGCAGGAGCCTGACCAGCTCGGTCGAGACCGCGGGAGCCTGCGGCGGCGGCTTGACGATCGTGGTGTTGCCCGCCGCGAACGAGGCGGACAGCTTGTGGGCCAGGAGGTTGGCCGGGGCGTTGAAGGGCGTGACGGCCAGCACGGGACCGGCGGGGGCCCGATGGGTGAAGGCCGTGTTGCCGACCCCGCGTGCCCAGCCCGCCACGGGTAAGGTCTCGCCGCCGATCGCCCGTGCCTCGGCCGCGGCCACGGCCAGGGTGTCGGCGACCCTGACCATCTCGCCGGCGCCGTCCTTCAGCGGTTTGCCCAGCTCCAGGGCGAGCAGGCGGGCCAGCTCGCCGGTGCGCTCGCCCGCCAGCCGCGCGGCGCGCTCCAGGATCTCCGCCCTGGTGGCGGGTGCCAGCCGGGCCACCGCCCGTTGCCCCTCGCGGGCGTAAGAGGTGGCCGCCGCGATGTCGTCCGGTCGCGCCGTACGGGCCGTGCTGACCGTGCGCCGCACGTACGGCCCGGCGCGTTCCTCGCGGTGGCCCTGGTCCAGCCACGTGCCCGCGACAAGGCATCCGGCTTCATAGATCATGTCCATCAGATGGTCCTTAGAGTCCACACCATGGATTAGCTCACCGTATGAGCCGCTTCGACTCCTGACAAGAGTCCGCGTGACGGATCGTGTGGACCACTGAGTGGACTGGGTGTTAGTCTCACCCCCATGTCGGCCGAAACCGGTGTCCGCAGTGTGCAGCGGGCTTTCGAGATTCTCTCCCTGCTCACAGAGGAACGCCGGACGCTGACCATCCGCGAGGTGGTCGAGGAGACCGGCCTGGCCAAGACGACAGCTCTGCGCCTGCTCCAGACCCTGGAGCAGATGGGCCTGCTGTGGGCCACCTCCAAGGGCTACACGGCCGGACCCGCGTTGTGGCGCTGGGCGCACCTGGCCAGGAGCGCCTGGGAACTGCCGCCGGAGACCATGCAGCTCATGCGCGAGCTGGGCACGAGGCAGCGCGAGACCGTCAACCTCTACGTGGCCAAGGGCATCCACCGGGTCTGCATCGCCCAGCAGGAGAGCCCGCAGTCGCTGCGCCACGTGGTGCGCGTCGGCGACGAACTGCCGCTGTGGGGCGGGGCCTCGGCCAAGATCCTGCTGCGCGACGTGGACGAACCGCTGCTGGCCCGCGTGGCCCGCAGCTCGCCGCACGGCAAGGAGCACCTGGAGACGCTGCGGGGCTGGATCGCCCGGGCCTCGGCCGACGGATACGCCGTCAGCCACGGCGAGCGCGAACCCGGCACCTCGGCGGTCGCGGTGCCCGTGGTCAGCGGCGGCGGGGCGATCGTGGCCGCGCTGACGCTGAGCGGTCCCAGCGTGCGCTTCACCGGCGACAAGATCGAGGCGTTCGTGGCCGACCTACGCGACGCGGCCAAGCGGATGGCGGAGCGAGGGTTCGATCATCCACTGCGATGACGTGATGGAGACTTCATGCTGAAGGGGATCAAGGTCCTCGACCTGACGAACGTCCTGGCCGGCCCGTACTGCAGTTACCAGCTCTCCCTGTTCGGAGCCGAGGTCACCAAGGTCGAGCTGCCCGGCGTGGGCGACCTCGCCCGGAGGCTCGGCCCGGAACCGACGCTCAACGCCGCCGGGATCGGCGCCTCGTTCCTGGCCCAGAACGCCGGCAAGAAATCGGTGGAGCTCGACCTGAAGTCCGCGGCGGGACGCGAGCGGTTCGAGGAACTCGCGGGCTCGGCCGACGTGCTGCTGGAGAACTTCCGTGCCGGAGTGCTGGGCAGGCTCGGCTACCCGTGGGAGGCCCTGCGGGCGCTCAATCCCGGCCTGGTCTACTGCGCCATCTCGGGATTCGGGCAGACCGGGCCGATGGCGCAGGCCCCCGCCTACGACCAGATCATCCAGGGCCTGTCCGGGATGATGGCGATCACCGGCACCCCCTCGACCGCGCCCCTGCGGGTGGGGTTCCCCGTGTGCGACACGGTGGGCGGGCTCATGTCCGCACTGGCCGTCTGCGCCGCGCTCGCCGGGCGGGCCTCCTCGGGACGCGGATGTTTCCTCGACGTCTCGATGCTGGAGGCCTCGATCTCCGCGATGGGCTGGGCCGTCTCCAACTACCTGGTCAGCGGCGTCGCGCCGGAGCCGATGGGCGACCAGAACGCCACCGCCGCGCCCTCGGGCACCTTCGACACCCTCGACGGGCCGCTCAACATCGCCGCCAACCAGCAGCAGCAGTTCGAGACCCTGTGCAGGCTGGTGGAGCGGCCCTCGCTCGTCGCAGACCCGCGCTTCTCCTCCGGGGAGGCGCGCAAACGGCACAGGCAGGAGCTGAACACCGAGCTCACCGAGGCGCTGCGGGCGCGGCCCGCCGCCGAGTGGGAACGCGTGCTCTCGGCGGCGGGGGTGCCCGCGGCCCGCATCCTGACCGTGCCGCAGGCGCTCGAGCTCGACCAGCTCCGGCACCGGGGATTCCTGACCGACCTGAAGTTCCCGGGCGGCTCGGACCGGGCGCTGCGGGTGATGGGCAACGGCGTGCTCGTCGACTCGGCGCCGCTGCGGCCGAGCGGTCCGCCTCCCCTGCTGGGACAGCACAATGAGCACTGAGGCCGCCGACTGGTGGGGCACCGCCGTCTCCCGCGTCTCGCCGGGGCTGATCGAGCTGCGCGGCCACCCGGTGCAGGAGCTCATCGGGAAGGTGGGCTTCGGCCAGATGATCTGGCTCATGCTCAGGGGCGAGCTGCCCGAGGCCCGGCGGGCCGCGCTGCTGGAGGCCGCCCTGGTGGCCGGGGTCGACCACGGGCCGCACGCCCCGTCGATCGCCGTGGCCCGGATGGCGATCACCTGCGGGGTCGGGCTCAACAACGCCGTGGCCACCGGGGTGAACCTCCTGGGCGACGTGCACGGCGGGGCGGGGGAGCAGTGCGTGCGGCTCCTGGAGGAGGTCGTGGAGGAGGGCGACGAGGCGGTCGCGCGATGGCGGGCCCGCGACCGCTACCTGCCCGGCTTCGGCCACCGGTTCCACTCCTACGACCCCCGCCGCGACCCCCTCCTGCACCTGGTGGCCGAGGCACGCTCCGACGGCCTCGTCCCCGGGCACTTCCTGGAAGCGGCGCTGCGGGTCGAGCGGATCATCCACCCGGTCCCCATGAACATCGACGGCGCCACCGCCGTCGTCTACGCCGAGCTCGGCTTCCCCGCGCCCCTGGCCAGGGGCCTGTTCGTGCTCAGCCGCAGCGTCGGCATCCTGGCCCACGCCTGGGAGGAGTCGGGGCAGGGGCGCCGCAACAAGGGTCCCCTGCCGCCGTCGATCCAGCCCACCTACCTCGGATAGACCTCGACCTTCCCGGCCGGGCGGCCGCCGTTGTAGAAGTACTCGCCCGGCTCGGTGAAGGTGAACGTGGCACTCTCGCCGGGCTTGAGCGTGAAGTCGAAGAGCCCCTCGAAGAACTGCGTGGCCTTCCTGGTCTTGACGTTGCCGGCCGGGTTGACGAACGTCACCGTCGTCCCCGCGGGCACCCGCAGGTGGGTGGGGGTGAAGGCGTTCACCGCGTCCGACTCGACGGCGCCGCCGTTGACGCGCCCCATGACGATCGTGTCGCCCTCCACGGGCGGGCCCGAGACGGGCCGCCGCACGACCGGCGGCGCCGGCGTGGCGGCGGGCGGCTGCGTGCCGTCCAGCTTGAAGGCCCACAGGTGGTCGCCGCGCGGAGCCGAGTCGCCGTACGGGATGCCGGTGCCGCCCGCGTAGACGGCGAGGTACTGCTCGCCGTCGACCTCGTAGGCGATCGGGCTGCTGCTCACCGAGGCGCCGGTCTGCCATCGCCAGAGCTCGCGGCCGTTGCGGGCGTCCAGGCAGAGCAGGTTGCCGTCGGGCTGCCCGACGAACAGCAGGTCGGAGCCGGTGGTGAGGATGCCGTTGCCGTGGGCCATGGAGTACGGCATGCGCTTCTTCCACCGCACCCGGTTCGTCGACGGATCGACGGCCACGATGCCGCCCGTCATGTACTCCCCGGGCGGGCGCAGCCCGTTGGACGACTCGGTCAGGGAGTGCGCGGCGGCGACGTAACCGAAGCCGGTGTACACCAGGCCGGTGCGGCGGCTGAAGGACTGGTGGTTCCAGTCCGCGCCGCCGCCGTGGCCGGGGATGGTGAGGATCGGCTCGTCCCAGTGGGGGGTGTAGAGCGGGCCGATGGTGAAGTTCGGCACGGCCCGGTTGGGGTCGCCGGGGATCGCCGTGCCGAGCGGCTGCAGCACCGGGATCTGCTCGGTCCAGCCGCCCTGGCGCGGGAAGGGCTGGGTGGGCCAGGTCTTCTGCCGGGGCTCCTGGGGCACGGGCCGCTCGTCGATGCCCAGCGGGGCGGTGCCGTCGACCCGGTTCAGGATGTAGTACATGCCGGTCTTGCTGCCGTAGATCACGAGCTTGCGGCGGCCGATGTCGCACAGCACCGGGGCCATGACGTTGTCCATGTCCCAGATGTCGTGGTGGACCGACTGGAAGTGCCAGCGATAGGCCCCGGTCGCCAGGTCGAGGGCCACGATCGAGTTGGCGAACAGGTTCATGCCGCCGCGCTCGGAGCCGTCCTGTGACGACCGGCCGCCGCGCGCGTTGCCGAAGGTCCAGTAGACGAGCCCGAGCCCCGGGTCGATGGCGCAGTGCATCCACGGGGTGGCGCCGCCCTGCAGGGCCGACTGGCCCTCCCAGGTGTCGCCGCCGAACTCGCCGGGCCCGGCGGCGCCCCAGAAGTGCCAGAGTTTGTCGCCGGTCTCGGCGTCGAAGCAGAGCGCCGCGCCGCGCGGGCCGTCGTTGGTGCCGACGTGCAGCCGGCCGTCGTGGTAGACGACGGCGACCTTCTCCAGGTTGCCGTGGCCGAGGTGCTGGCGCTCCCACACGACCCGGCCCGTCGCCTGGTCCAGGGCGATCAGCCAGTTGTCGTTGCCGCAGGTGAAGACCTTGCCCGCGCCGACGGCGACTCCGCGGCGGGTGAGCGGCCCGCGGGTCTGGAGGTACTTCCACCTCGTCTGCCCCGTGCGCCCGTCGACGGCGGTGACGTTGCCCAGCGCCGACTCGATGTAGAGCACGCCGTCCACGGCCACGGTGGTGCTCTGGCTGTTGCCCGCCATCGCGCCGCCCTCGATGTGGTTGACCCAGGCGCCCTTGAGCCGGCTGACGTTGCCGCGGTGGATGCCGCGCAGCGTGCTGTGGTTCTGGTTGGCCAGGTCGCCGCCGACCTTGGGGAAGTCGCGGCCGGGCAGGCCGGGTGAGGTGTCGAGGTGGGCGAGGACGGGAGCCGCTGCCGCGGCCATGAGTAATTCCCTGCGACGGAGCATGCGAGATCCTTCCAATGGTCCGCTAGGTGGACTCAAAGATCCGGAGGCTGGTCTTGTGTATATCGCGCCGCCCGGCTACGTTCAATCCACTGTTCGGATCATTCGGTCCATCTAGTGGAGGCGGTCCATGCGTATCACCCTCGCCGCTCTGCTCTTAGGCCTGGTCGTCTCGCCGGTGGGCGCCACCGAGCTGGGCGACCCCGACTACGGCGTCTGCCGTGGCACCGATTCGCGCTGCTACCACGACTGGGGCAACTTCGACCCGGCCGACGGCTACCGGCTGCTGGTCTACTCCCGCACGGCGGGCCCGCGCCACGCGCACCTGGGCACCCCGCTCGGCCCCGGGCTCAACCCGCCGCTCAACGACGACAACGTCGCGGTGAAGGCGGTCGTCGGGCTCGGCCGGGACAACGGCTTCGCCGTCGACTACACCGAGGACGTCGCCCAGCTCGGCTCGGCGGGACGGCTGCTGCGCTACAACGCGGTGATGTTCCTCAGTACCACCCGCGACACCCTCGACGACCCCGCGCAGACCGCACTGCGGCAGTACGTCAGGGCCGGAGGCGGCTTCGTGGGCGTGCACAACGCCTTCGGCACGGAGTACAACTGGCCCTGGTACGAAGGCCTGCTCGGCAATGCCAACTTCTACGACCACAGCGCCCACCAGCCCGGCGTCGTGGAGACCGTCGGCCGGCGCGACGTCTCGGTGCAGGAGCTGCCGCACCGCTGGAACTTCAGCGACGAGTGGTACAACCTCGTGCCCTATCCGACGCGCGTGCGGGTGCTGGCCAAGGTCGACGAGAGCACGCTCGCCCGCGGGGTGCGCGGCAGCCTCGGGCATCCGGGACACGGCCGCGAGCACCCGGTGAGCTGGTGTCAGTACTACGACGGCGGCAGGGCCTGGCTGACCACGCTCGGACACGACGTCAAGGCCTGGACCGACGAGCCGCTCGAAGGCGACCAGTACTTCACCCAGCACCTGGTCGGGGGCATCAAGTCGGCGATGGGCATGGCGCCCTTCTGCCGCTAGGCCTATAAGTAATTATCTAGTTCGTTCAATAAGAGGGTGGACGGCATGGCCCCTCGCCTGCTCATCTCGACGGCGTGCCTGTCCGGCACACTGGAGGACAAGCTGGCAGCCGCCGCGGCCGCCGGCTTCGGCGGGATCGAGATCTTCGAGGACGACCTCGTCATGAGCACCTGGTCCCCGCGCCGGGTACGCCAGGAATGCGAAGACCTGGGCCTGTCGATCGAGGCCTACCAGCCCTTCCGCGACTTCGAGTCGATGCCGGAACCCGACCTGCGCCGCGCCGAGCGCAAGTTCGACGTCCTGGAACAGCTCGGCGCGGGCACGCTGCTGGTCTGCTCCACCGAATCCGCCCTGGCCGTGGACGACGACGACCTGGCCGCCGAACACCTGCACTCGCTGGCCGTGCGCGCCCAGCTGCGCGGCCTGCGCGTCGCCTACGAGGCGCAGGCCTGGGGCAGGCACGTCACCGGCTACCTGCACGCGTGGAACATCGTGCGGCGGGCCGCGCACCCCGCGCTCGGGCTGTGCCTCGACAGCTTCCACATGCTCGCAGGAGGCGGGGGAGCGCTGTCCGGGCTGCGGGCCGTACCCGGCGAGAAGATCTTCCACGTGCAGCTGGCCGACGCGCCGCGCCTGGCCATGGCCCCGCTCCAGCTCGGCCGCCACCACCGGCTCTTCCCCGGCCAGGGCGCCTTCGACCTGACCGGCTTCGTCGGCCAGGTGCTGGAGACCGGCTACCGAGGGCCGCTCTCGCTGGAGGTCGTCAACGACGTCTACCGGCAGTCGGACCCGCGCCAGGCCGCCGTCGACGCGATGCGCTCGCTGCTGGCGCTGCAGGAGAGCGCCCACGGACTGCCACCCGCGCCGCGCCTGGCCGGGCACGCCTTCACCGAACTGGCCGTCGACGACGTCTCGGGACCCGCCGTGGCCGCCATCCTCGGCGCCCTCGGATTCGCCCGCACCGGACGGCACCGCTCCAAGCCGGTCGAGCTGTGGGAGCAGGGCGGCGCCCGGATCCTGCTCAACCACGCCGCGCAGCGCAGCGGGCACGCCGGCGGCGCCTCGCTGTGCGCGCTGGCCGTGGAGAGCGCCGACCCCGAGGGCTCGGCGCGGCGGGCCGAGCGGCTCCTGGCGCCCGTGCTGCCCCGCGCCCGCCGCCCGGAGGAGGCGGAGCTGCGCTCGGTCGCCGCCCCCGACGGGACCGCCGTCTTCTTCTGCGGACGCGACTGGCTCGGCGACTTCCTGCCCACCGGCGAGCCGCCGCGCGACGAGGGCCTGATAACCGGCACCGACCACGTCGCGCTCACCGAGTCGGTCGACGACTTCGACCACGCCGTGCTCTTCTACCGAGCCGTGCTGGGCATGCGCCCCGACCAGACCACCGAGCTGCCCGCGCCCTTCGGCCTGATCCACACCAGGGCCGCGACCGACCCTGACCACACCGTGCGGATCACGCTCAACACCGCGCCCCTGCGGCGCGGCGACTGGGCCCCGACCGTCCACAGCCCGCAGCACATCGCCTTCTCCACCACCGATGTGTTCGCGTGCGCGAAGGCCATGGGACCGCACCTGCTGAAGATCCCCGGCAACTACTACGACGACCTCGACGCCCGCCTGGCCCCGCCCATGCTCGCCACGATGCGGGAACACTCGGTGCTCTACGACCGCGACGCCGGCGGCGAGTATCTCCACGTCTACAGCGAGCTGCTGGGATCGCGGATCTTCTTCGAGGTGGTGCAGCGCACCGGCGGCTACACCGGATACGGCGCCTCCAACAGCACCGCCGTCCGCATGGCCGCCCACCGCCGCCGCAGGCTCGCCGCCCTGCGGCACACCCCGGGACCCTCACGCCACGACTACAGCCTGGCCCACCTGACCGCGCTCAGCCTGTCACCGCCCGAACTGGTCGAGGCGGCCGCCGAAGCCGGATACCGCTACGTCGGGCTGCGCCTGACGCCGGTCACGCCGCAGGAACCGCACCATCCGCTCGCCACCGACCCGGCCCTCATGCGCACGACCAAGGTACGGCTCGCGGCCACCGGCATCGAGGTCCTCGACATCGAGCTGGCCAGGATCGGCCCCGACGGCAACCCGCGCGACTACCTGCGCTTCCTGGAGGCCGGAGCCGAGCTCGGCGCCCGCCACGTCATCACCCAGCTGCCCGACCCCGATTTCGCGCGCAAGGCCGAGCGGTACGCGCGCCTGTGCGAGCTGGCCAGACCCCTCGGCCTCACCGTCGACCTGGAGTTCCCGTCGTGGACCGAGACGCCCGACCTGGCCGAGGCCACCCGGGTGCTGCGCGCCGCCGGCCAGCCCAATGCCGGCATGCTCATCGACCTGCTGCACTTCGCCCGCTCGGGCTCCAGCCTGGAGGAGCTGCGCGCGCTGCCGCGCGAGTGGTTCCACTTCGCCCACGTCTGCGACGCGCCCGCCTCGGTGCCCGCGACCCAGGAGGGGCTGATCCACACCGCCCGCTTCGAGCGCCTGTTCCCCGGCGAGGGCGGCATCGACGTGCGGGGCATCCTGGACGCCCTGCCCGGCGGGATCCCCTACGCGCTGGAGATCCCGCACGCGCTGCTGGTGGCCCAGGTGGGCGCCAAGGAACACGCCCGCCTGGCGATCAGCGCCACCCGCGGCCACCTCGCCACCGGCCGTACCTGCTCGTGAGGTCCATCCACACTCGCCCGGCCCGCCGCTCAGCTCAGCGCACCCACCACCCCGACCCGGTGGGCGTACACCGCGATCTGCAGCCGATCACGCAGACCCAGCTTGACCAGCAGGTTCGACACGTGGAACTTCACCGTCGCCCTGCTGACGTACAGCTTGGCCGCGATCTCGGCGTTGTCCATGCCCTCCGCCACCAGCCCCAGCACCTCACGTTCCCGCTCGGTGAGCGTGTCGGCCACCGCGGTCGCCGGCTGGCGCAGCCCGCTCTCGAAGCGCTGCAGGAACCTGCTGGCCACCTGCGGGGCGAAGAACGCCTCGCCCCTGGCGGTGGCCCGCACCGCGCCCAGCAGCTCGTCCTGGCCGCTGGAGTGCAGCAGGAAACCGCGGGCCCCGGCCTTGACCGCCTCGAACATGGTGTCCGGATGCTCGATGAGGATGATGCAGCGCACGCCGTCGGCCAGCCGCTCGGTGACCTCGACCCCGGGCAGCCCCACCAGCCGCTCCTCGATGAGCGCCACGTCCGGCCGCAGCCCGCGCGCCTTGGACAGCGCGTCGAAGCCGTCGGCCGCCTCGCCCACCACACGCACTCCCGGCTCTGAGTTCAGCAGCGCCTTGATCCCGGAGCGCAGCAGCTGCTCGGGATGGCAGACCAGCACCCGGATCTCGCTCATGTCAGCGTGACCCGCCGCGTGACCCCGTCCGGCCCGCCGTACGGCACGCGGCTCGCCCCGCCGTCCGTCCCGCCGGTCGTTTCCGCGGCGATCAACACGCCGGTGAAGCCCAGCCGGAGCAGCGGCCCGACATCGTCACCCGCGCGCACCCCGTCCACCACGAGAAGGCAGCGCCTGCCGTCCAGCGCCCGCTCCAGCTGGGCCTGGCGGGCCTGCGCGCACAGGGTCTCGACGTCGCGGACCTCGCGTCCGAGATCCACGTAGATCACCTCCAGGTCCAGCCTGACCCTCACCACGTGGGCACACTGCACGGCGAACGTGCCGCGACCGGGTCCGGCGATCGTCACCACCGCCGGATGGCCGCCGCCCGCCCCGGTGCAGACCGCGTCCTCGACCTCCCTCAGCAGCGGCACCCAGCGCAGGGCGATGCTGGCGCTCGCCGGGGGCGGCTCCCACGCGGCCCGCCCAGGACCGCCGGCCGAGCGCGGCGGCGTCGACTCGAAGGCCACCCGCTCCTCGCCGGTCAGCTCAAGGGCCGCCGCCAGGCGGTGCACGGAGGTGCGGTGGGGATAACGGGTACGGCCCCGCTCCAGGTCGCGCAGGGCGCGCACGCTCATGCGGGCACGTTCGGCGAGTTCCTCCTGGGTCAGCCGCGCCCTGTCACGATGCGTGCGCAGCAGCTGGGCGAATCTCTGGCCGTCAGGCAGCAACGCGGTCTGCACAGAAACCCTCCTCGATCGGATGGCCTCACCGTAGGAAGGGGGTGTTATCCGTCGATATCGCGGCGGCTACCCGGCCGATATCGCCGGTGATTCCGCCTGGTGAGGCCCAGGGGCCGCTGTCACCGTGAAGAACATGATTCCGACAGGACGGATCAAGCAGGCTCCCGCCGAGCTGCTGGACCAGGAGGTTCTGGGCCGCCGCTTCGAGTGGGAGATGCGCCACCTGCTGCGCCACTACCAGTGGATCGAGCTGGCCCACCTCGACGAGTACCTCAGGATGGAGCTGCTCGACCACGACACCGCCGCGGCCATCCGGCGCAGGCTGCTTGATCTGACGGCCGACCGGGTCACCGCTGAACGGTCCTCCGCCATGTCCGACGCCCTGTTCGCCCTGGAACGCTGCGTCCACAACGGGCTCACCGAGAAGGCCGGCGCCTGGCACGTCGACCGCAGCCGCAACGACGTTCAGGCCTGCGCCCAGCTCATGCTGGGACGAGAGCGGCTGCTGGGCGTGGCCGCGGCCGTGACCGGCCTGGCCAGGGCGGCCCGCAAGGTCGCCGCCCGCCACGACCGCTCGGTCATGCCGGGCTACACCCAGCACCAGACCGCTCAGGCGATCACCTTCGGCTTCTACCTGGCCGCCCTCGCCGAGTCGGCCACCGCCTCGGCCGAGTCGCTGCACGCCCTGTACGACTCCATCAACCTCTCCCCGCTCGGCGCGGGCGCGTTCGCCGGGCTGGAGCTGCCCTGGGACCGGGCCAGGCTCGCCGACGCGCTCGGCTTCTCCGGCCCGCAGCCGCACGCGCTGACCGCGGTCGCCTCACGCGCCTGGGCGTCGCGGATCGCCGCCGAGCTGTCGGTGCTCGGCACCACGCTCAGCCGCTTCCTGACCGACCTCATCTGGTGGAGCGGATCGAGCTGCCGCTTCCTCGACCTGCCCGACGAGCTGGCCGGCATCTCCTCCGTCATGCCGCACAAGCGCAACTTCCCGGTGCTGGAGCGTGCCAGGGGCATGAGCGGGCACCTGGTGGGCCTGTCGGTCGACCTCATGGTGGGCCAGCGCAACACCGGCTACACCAACCTCGTCGAGGTCTCCAAGGAGAGCACCCGCTTCCTGGAGGACCTGTTCTCGCTGTGCGGCACCATGCTCGCCCTGACCGAGCAGGTCGTGCGCCGGCTGCGCTTCCAGCGGGAACGCGCCGCCCGCGCGGTGCGCGGCGACCTGCTGGCCGCCTCCACCGTGGCCAACCGGCTGACCCTGGAGCACGGCATCCCGGCCCGCACCGCCCAGGTGGTGGTGGGCGCGTGGATCCTGGCCGCCACGCAGGAGCTCGGCCCCGGCGACGACCTGACGCCCGGCCTGCTGACCGCCGACGGACTGGCCAAGGCCGCCGCCGACCAGGGACACCCGCTCTCGGTCACCGAGGTGTGGCTGCGCACGCTGCTCGACGCGGAGGCGAGCGTCGCGCGCAGGCGCACCAGCGGGTCGACCAGGCCCGAGGAGGTCCACCGCCTCCTGGAGGGCGTCGACCTCCGGCTGGCCGCCGTCGCCCGGCGGGCCGGCGCGCAGTCGGTACGGCTGAGCTCGGCCTGGCAGCGCACCTCCGGACAGAAAGCGGGCGACGCGGCATGACCATTAGTTTGCTGACCAGCGAGATCTCCGGATCCTCCGGCCCCGGAGGCGTCGGCAGGGGCAGGGCGCCCGGCACTTTCGGCGAACTGCTGCAGGGCATCCTGCGGCCGGGCACCGACTTCCTGGTGACCTTCCCCGTCGACCTCTACGTCGAGGCCGTCTTCGAGCCGGACCCCCAGCTCGACCAGGTCATCGTCTCCCCGCCGCACAAGGGCAAGTCCCAGCGCCTGGCCACCCGCATCCTGGCCGCCCACGGCAGGCACACCGGCGGCTGGCTGATGCTCAACAGCTCGCTGCCCGAGGGCAAGGGCATGGCCAGCTCCACCGCCGATCTGGTCGCCACCGCGCGAGCGGTCGACTCGGCCTTCCGGCTGAAACTGCCGAACAGGCGGCTCAAGCAGTTGATGGCCGAGATCGAGCCGTCCGACGGCGTGATGCATCCCGGCATCACCGCCTTCTTCCACCGGGAGGTACGCCTGCACCGGCGGCTGGGCGTGCTGCCCCAGCTGACCATCGCCGGAATCGACGACGGCGACAGCGTCGACACGATCACCTTCAACAGGACCAGGAAACCGATCCCGCCCCACTGGGCCGACAGGTACGGAGAACTGCTCGACCAGCTCACCACCGCGGTCCGCACGCGCGACCTGGCCGCCGTGGGCGCCGTCTCCACGGCCAGCGCCCGGCTGTTCCAGACCTTCAACCCCAAGCCCCACCTGGCGCAGGTCGAGGAGATCTGCCGCGAGGTCGGCGGCCTGGGCACCGTCGTCGGCCACAGCGGCACCTGCCTCGGCATCCTGCTGTCGCGCCACGACCCCGACCACGGTCCCCGGCTGGCCAGGGCGCTCAAGGAACTGGAGCGCCTGGGGCGGCCGCTCATCGTCTGCAGGAGCACGAGCAGGACATGACACTCAGAACAGACGCCATCGACGCCATCGGCCGCACCCCGCTGCTGCGCCTGCGCGCGGGCGGCTCCGTCCACGCCAAACTCGAGCTGGCCAACCCCTACGGCATGAAGGACCGCGTCGCCAAGCAGGCGATCCTGACCGCCAGGGCCGACGGCACGCTGCGCGAGGGCGGCCTGATCGTCGAGAGTTCCTCCGGCACCCTGGCGCTGGGCGTCGCCCTCGTCGGCGGCTACCTGGGGCATCCGGTCCACATCGTCACCGATCCCCGCATCGACCCGCTCACGATGGCCAAGCTCAGTGCGCTCGGCGCCACGCTCGACATCGTGCCCGCCATGACCGGCAACGGCTGGCAGAGCGCCAGGCTCGAACGTTTGCGGGCGGTGATGGCCGCCAACCCGGGGGCGTTCTGGCCGCGGCAGTACGACAACCCGGCCAACCCGGCCGCCTACACCCAGCTGGCCGATGAGCTGCTGGCGGAGCTGGACTCGGTGGACGTGCTGGTCGGCCCGGTCGGCAGCGGGGGCTCGCTCTGCGGCACCGCGCGGGCGCTGCGCCGGAGCAACCCGCGCCTGCGCGTGGTCGCCGTCGACGCCGTGGGCAGCGCCATCTTCGGCCAGCCCGACCATCCCCAGCGGCTGCAGAGCGGCCTGGGCAACAGCCTGATCCCCGCCAACGTCGACTTCTCCGTGATCGACGAGGTGCACTGGCTGTCGGACCGCGAGGCCTTCGCCGGGACCCTGGAGCTGGCCTCGTACGAGAAGCTGTTCGCCGGCAACAGCTCGGGCTCGGCCTACCTCGTGGCGCGCTGGCTGGGCGCCCGCCTCGGGCCCGGCGCCACGGTGGTGGCGATCTTCCCCGACCGCGGCGACCGCTACGTCAACACGATCTACAGCGCCGAGTACCGCGCCGCCCACCAGCTCACCGACCTGAGCGTGCCGGGCGAGCCGCGCCGCATCGAGATCACCGACACCGCGGCGAGCTGGTCGTACGCCGGGCTCGGCCGCGCGCTGGAGTACGCATGAACCTGGTCTTCGTCGAGTCCAACACCACCGGCTCCGGCATGCTCGCCTTCGCCGGGGCCCGCGCCCTGGGCAGCACGCCCGTCCTGGCCACCGCCGACCCCTCCCGGTACGCGGGCCTGGCCGAGACCGGCGTGCGCGTGCTGGCCTGCGACACCAACGAGGGCGACCTGGCCAGGGTGCTGCGCGACGAGCTCGGCGAGATCGCGGGCGTCACCACGACGAGCGAGTTCTACGTCACCACGGTCGCCAGGACCGCCGGCGAGCTGGGCCTGCCCGGCAACCCGCCCGAGGCGGTGGCCGCCTGCCGCGACAAGGGCCGCATGCGGCGGATCCTGGCCGCCGAGCGGCTGCCCTCGCCCGCCTTCGAGGTCATCACGCCGGACGACGACCTCGAACGGCAGGTCCAGGCCACGCTGGCCAGGATCGCCATGCCGTGCGTGGTCAAGCCCGTCGACGACACCGGCTCCCTCGACGTCGTCCTCTGCACGACCTCGCAGGAGGTCCTGGCCCATTGCCGCAAGCTGCTGGGCAGCACCGTCAACGTCCGCGGCCAGCGCAGCTCGGGCACCGCCCTCGTCGAGGGCTACCTCAACGGGCCCGAGTTCAGCGTCGAGATGCTGAGCGCCCGCGGCGCGCACCGGTGCGTGGGCATCGTCGCCAAGCAGGTCACCCCGCCGCCGTCCTTCGTCGAGTGCCGCCACGTCTTCCCCGCGCCGCTCGACGACGACGCGGCCAGGACACTGGCGCAGACCGCCTGCCGCGCGCTGGCCGCCCTCGGCGTCACCGACGGCGTCACCCACGTCGAGATGAAACTCATCGACCGGCGAGGCTACGTCGTCGAGGTCAACGCGCGGCCGGCCGGGGGCATGATCCCGCAGGTCATCCGTACCTCCTGCGGCTTCGACCTCGTCGAGGCCCACCTGCGCCTCGCCCTGGGGCTGCCCGTGCCGCCGCTGCCGGAGATCTTCCTGCCGGCCGGGATCGCCTTCCTGCTCGCCCACGACCCGCCGCCCGACGCGGTGCTGGCCGAGATCGGCGGGGTGGAGCACGCCCTGGCCCTGGAGCACGTCGACGCGGTGACCGTCACCGCCGCTCCTGGCAGCGCCGTACGGCACGCGCGCAGCAGCTACGACCGGCTGGGCCACGTGATCGCCCACGCCCCCGACCACGCGCGGCTCCACGGGACCCTCGACGCCGCGCTCGACCTGCTCCGCCCCGTACTGCGCCAACCGATGGGAGTGCGATGACCACCCTGCTGGACACCCGCGAGCCGGTGCCCGCCGAGCTCGACGACAGCGTCGAGTTACGCAGCGACACCTTCACGCTGCCCACGCCCGAGATGCTGGAGGCGGCGGCCAACGCGCCGCTCGGCGACGATGTGTACGGCGAGGACCCGACCGTCATCAAGCTGGAGCGCCTGGCCGCCAACCTGCTGGGCAAGGCGGCCGCCTGCCTCATGCCGAGCGGCACCATGGGCAACCTGGCCGCCCTCCTGGCCCACTGCCGTCGTGGCAGCAAAGCCATCGTCGGCCACGAGTCCGACCTGTACGTCTACGAGGCGGGAGGGGCCTCGATGTGCGGCGGCATCGTCTACGACCCGCTGCCCAACCTGCCCGACGGCACGATCAGCCTGGAGGCGCTGGAGGAGTCGCTGGTCGTCGACCGCACCGACCCGCAGATCGCGCCGCCCGCCGTGGTGAGCCTGGAGACGCCGCAGAACCGGTGCGGCGGCATCCCGCTGCAGCTCGACTACCTGGCCGAGGTCGCCCAGCTGACCCGGGCCCACGGGGTGGCGCTCCACCTCGACGGCGCCCGCATCTTCAACGCCTCCGTGGCGCTGGGCGTGATGCCCGCCGAGATCGCCTTCTACGCCGACACGGTGCAGGTCTGCCTGTCGAAGGGGCTGTGCGCGCCGATCGGGTCGGTGCTCGCCGGCGACCGGGCGACGATCGCGCAGGCGCGGCGCATCCGCAAGATGCTCGGCGGCGGCATGCGGCAGGCGGGGATGATCGCCGCGTGCGGCATCGTGGCGCTCAGCGAGATGACGGGACGCCTGGCCGAGGACCACGAGCGGGCCGCGCGGCTGGCGCGCGGGTTGTCGCGGATCCCCGGCATCCGGCTGGATCCGGGGCCGCCGATCACCAACATGGTGTTCTTCCGGGTGCGGGACGAGCGCTACACGACGCGCTCGTTCATCACGGCCGCGCACCGGCGCGGGGTGCGGGTGGAGGAGCTGGGGCACGGCCGCATCCGCGCGGTGACGCACGCGAACGTCACGGACGTCGCGATCGACCGCGCCGTCGGCGTCTTCGCCGACCTGCTCGCCCCGACGGGCCGTCCCCGGTGAGGGAGGGGAGCGAGGTGGCCGCGGAACCGACCGCCGAAAAGGGCGCGGGGCTGGGGCGGGCCTTCCACGTTCTGTGGGCCTCGACCAGCCTGACCAATCTCGCCGACGGGGTCCTGCTCGTCGGCGTTCCGCTGCTGGCCGTCTCCCTGTCGGCCGACCCGCTGCCCGTCGCCCTGGTCAGCGTCGCCACGACGCTGCCGTGGCTCCTGCTGTCCCTGCACGCGGGGGCGATCGCCGACCGGGCCGACCGGCGGCGGATCGTCGCCGCCGCCGGGTGGACGCGGGCGGCGGTGCTGGCCGGCGCCGCCACCGCCGCCTGGTTCGGCTGGCTCTCCCTCCCGCTGCTGATCGCCGCCGTCCTGCTGGCCGGGATCGCCGAGGTCTTCGCCGACACCGCCGCCCAGTCGGTGCTGCCCATGACGGTCGCGTCCGACCGGCTGCCGGCGGCCAACGGCCGGCTGACCGCCACGCAGACGCTCGGCAACCACTTCGCCGGCGCCCCGCTGGCGGGCCTGCTGGTGGGCCTGTCCGCCTCGGCCGTCTTCGGCGCGGCCGCGCTGCTCTATCTGCTCGGCGCCCTGGTGCTGATCGCGATGAGCGGCCGTTTCCGCGTCGAGCCCGGCGCGGCCAGGACCACGCTGACCGGCGACATCGGGGCGGGCCTGCGCTTCCTGTGGCGGCATCGGGCGCTGCGCTCGCTGACGGCCTTCACCGGCCTGGTCAACCTCTCCAACGGCGCCTACTTCGCCGTGTTCGTGCTCTGGGTGGCGGGCCCCGGCTCCGCCGTCGGCCTGACCCCCCAGGCGTACGGCCTGCTGGCCGCGACCCTCGCCGTGGGCGCCGTGGCGGGCTCGGTGCTCGCCTCCGCCCTGGGCGGCCTGCTCGGCCAGATCAGGACCCTGGTGCTGATCACCCTGCTCAACGGGGTCCTGCTGCTGGTGCCGCTCCTGGCGCCCGTGACGTGGGCGGTCTTCGCGGCCGCCGCCGGGCTCGGGCTGGCCAACGCGGTCACCAACGTGATCGCGGTGTCGCGCCGCCAGAGCCTGATCCCCGAGGAGCTGCTGGGCCGGGTGAACGCCGCGTGCCGGCTGGTCGGCTCGGGCGCGATGCCGGTGGGCGCGGCCCTGGCCGGGGTGGTGGGCGCGGTGGCCGGGGTCCCGGTCGTGTTCTGGACGGCCGCCGCGTTGTGCCTGGCGGGTGCGGCGGCCGTGACGCGCGGCGGCTGAGCCGCGGGGAGGTGGCGGAGGGGCGGGCCGGGGATCTCGGCCCGCCCCTTGCGCGTGTTCACGTCAGCCACGGGATGAGGCGGCCGACGTGGGTGGGGCGGAGCAGGTCGTGGTGCTCGCCCTCGACGATGCGGACGGTCAGGTCGGTGGCGGCGGATCGCCATCCGGAGATCTGGGCGGTGCGGACCCAGGCGGGGTTGCTCTCGCTCACGAGCAGGGTGACGGGCCCGTCGTAGCGTGCCGGCCGGTAGCCGGCCAGGCCTTCGAGGCCGTCGCGCCACAGCCGCAGCAGGCCGGGGCCGTACGCCTCGTAGTAGGCGCCGACCTGCTCGGAGGTCAGGCCGAGACCGGCGAAGAAGCCGACCTCCCGCTCCAGCAGGGCCGCGCGGGCGGCACGCGGGCCGAGGGGCTCCAGGCGTTCGATCAGCTCCTCCAGCTCCAGCAGGTCCTCCAGCAGCTCGGGGAGCATCTCCTGCGGGGGGACCGAGTCCACGAGCAGCACGCGCTCGCTCTTGTGGCCGCGTTCGCGCAGCTGCCGGGCGGTCTCGAAGGCGAGCACGCCGCCCGCCGACCAGCCCACGAGAGTGCCGGGGGCGCTGTGGGACAGCTCGTCGGCGTAGCGGGCGGCCAGGGTGGTGAGGGAGCGGGTGTCCTGGGCGGAGTCGAGCGCCTGCAGGCCGTGGACGGGCCGGTCGGGGGCGAGCCTGGCGGCCAGGGCGGCGTAGCAGTGGGCGGAGCCGCCGAGGGGGTGCACGCAGTAGACCGGGGGAGCGGACGAGGCCGGGGCGGGTGCGAGCGGGACGAGGATCGGGCGCGTGCGCTCCGGGGCGCGGGAGGAGGGGACCGAGAAGATCAGCTCGCCGAGGCCGCCCAGGGTGGGGTCGGTGAGGAAGGCGCGCAGTTTGACCGTGGCGCCGAGGCGGTCCTTGACGGCGGCCAGGAGCCTGACCGCGCCGAGCGAGTCGAGGCCGCGGGTGAACAGGTCCTCCTCGGGGCGCACGTCGGCGGCTCCGAGGACCTCGGTCACCAGCGAGGCGAGCGGCCCGAGAAACGTTTCGGCGAGCGCGGAGGCGCCGGTGGGGGGCTCTGCGGGGGTGCCGGCGGGGAGCTCGGCGTGCCCGTTCACCACCACCGGCAGCGCTGATCTGTCGACCTTGCCGTTGCGGTTGAGCGGGATCGCGGGCAGCGGCACGAACAGCGCGGGCACCATGTACTCGGGCAAGGCGTCGGCGAGCCCCGCGCGCAGCCGCGCCGGCGGGGTGGCGCCGACGACGTAGGCGACGAGCCGTCGTCCTCCTGCTCCGTCGGGTGCGGCCACCACGACCGAGCGCTCGACTCCCGGCAGTTCGTCCAGCGCTGCCTCGATCTCTCCGAGCTCGACACGGTACCCCCTGATCTTGACCTGGTCGTCCAGCCGCCCGAGGAACTCGAACTCGCCGTTGGCGCGCAGGCGGCCCAGGTCGCCGGTGCGATACAGCCGCGCCCCCGGCTCGCCGTACGGGTCGGGCACGAACCGTTCCGCGGTCAGCGCGGGCCTGCCGTGGTAGCCGCGCACCACGCACTCGCCGCCGATGTACAGCTCGCCGGGCACCCCGAAGGGCAGCGGCCGCATCCCCGCGTCCAGCACGTACATGGTGGTGCCGGGGATCGGCCGGCCGATGGGGACCAGCTCGCCGCCCACGGGGCCGGTGACGGTGTGCACGCAGTTGGCCACCGACGCCTCCGTCGGCCCGTACTCGTTGAGCAGCACGGGCGGCGGGTCCAGCGCCTGCCAGAAGGCCAGCGCCCTGCCGGGGAAGGCGTCGGCCCCCACCACCAGCACCCCGGCCAGCCGCGCCGCCTCGGCGGGCGGCAGCTGGCCGGCGAGGACCTCCAGATGCCCCGGGGTGAGCTTGACGAAGCCGTACGGCCGGCCGGACAGCCCTTCGCGCAGCTCGTCGAGGCTCGTGTCCTCGTCGAGCAGGTGCACGCACTGCCCGGTGACGAGCGGCGTGTAGATGTTGGGCACGACCATGTCGTAGGCGACGGAGGAGAACAGCGGCGCGCCGCCCACGCCGCCGACCGCGTAGGCCGACACGCACCAGTGCAGGAAGTTCACCAGCCCCCGGTGCGGCACCATGACACCCTTGGGCCGTCCGGTGGAGCCCGAGGTGTAGATCACGTAGGCCAGGTCGGCGGGCGTCGAGGGCGCGACGGGGTCGGTGGCGGGGCACGAGGCGACGGCCGCCTCCAGGTCCGGCGCGGAGCGCAGCACCAGGCTCGCGCCCGAGTCGCCCACCATGTAGCCGATGCGCTCGGCGGGCAGGCCCGGATCGAGCGGCAGGTAGGCGGCGCCGGCCTTCCAGACGCCCAGGAAGGCCGCGACGAGCCAGTCGGAGCGCTCCATGCAGATCCCCACGACGCTGCCCCGGCCCACGCCCTGGCCGCGCAGCCAGTGCGCGATGCGGTTGGCGCGCTCGTCGAGGTCGCGGTAGCTGAGGCGGGTGCTCCCGTACGACAGGGCGGTGGCCTGCGGGGTGCGCCGCGCCTGCCGTACGAACAGGTCGTGGAGGCGCTGGTCGAGGGGGCCGAGGGGCGGCGCGCCCGTGGAGGCGGCCAGCACCTCGGCGCGCCGGTCGGGCGGCAGCAGCTCCAGCGCGCCGATCCGGGTGTCCGGCGCGGCGGCGAGCTGCTCCAGCACGTGGAGGAAGGAGTCGGCGATGCGCTGCGCGGTGCCGGGCTCGAACAGTTCCGTCCGGTAGGTCAGGCGGCCGACCAGCGTGCCGTCCGACGGCATCAGCGACAACGCCAGGTCGTACTTGGCGGCGGTGTCGGGGAACTCGAACGCCTCGGCCTCCAGATCGCCGAGCCGCAGCCCGGCGGGGACGCCCGCGTGCATCTCGTACAGCACGCGGAACAGCGGGGCGCGCCCGTCGGCCAGCATCGGGTACGGCAGGTGCTGGTGGGTCAGCGCCCCCAGGCACGCGTTCCTCGTACGGCCGAGCAGGCCGGTGAAGCCGGGGTCGCCCGAGACGTCTCCGCGCATGACCACGGTGTTGAAGAAGGCGCCGATCAGGTGCTCGGAGTGCGGCAGTGCCCGGTTGGCGACCGTGGTGCCGATCGCGATGTCGTCCTGCCCGCAGTAACGCGACAGGAAGGCGGTGAAGGCCGCCAGCCCCGTCATGTACGGCGTGGCCCTGGCCCGCCTGCCCACGGCGCCGAGGGCGGCGGCCACGGGCGCTGGCACGGTGAAGGTGATCACCGCGCCCCCGGAGGACGGCTCGGCGGCCGGGGCGTGGTCGGTGGGCAGGTCGAGCCCGGCCAGCCCGTCGAGCGCCGCCCGCCAGTGGCGGTGCGCGGCGTCCAGGTCGGCTCCGCGCTCGGCGGCCACCACCTCGGCGTGCGCCGCGGGCAGCGGCGGCAGCTCCCCGCCCTGGTAGAGGGTGTCGAGCTCGGCCAGCAGGATGCCCATGGACCACTCGTCGAAGGCGATGTGGTGCACGGTCAGGATCAGCACGTGGTCGTCGGTGCCGAGCACGGCCAGGCACGCCCGCAGAGCCGGGCCCGAGGCCAGGTCGAAGGGCGTGCGGGCTTGCGACTCTGCCAGGCGCCGCGCGCCCTCCTCGCCGTCGACCCGGTGCAGGTCCAGGCCGACGGGACGGGGAGGGAGCACGGTGGCCACGGGGCGGCCGTCGCGGCTGGTGTACACCGTGCGCAGCGGCTCGTGGCGGGCGGCGAGCGCGGTCAGCGCCGCGCCCAGCGCCCGCGGGTCGAGCCGGCCCCGCAGGCGCAGGGCCAGGCACACGTTGTACTCCGCGCCCGAGGGATCCAACAGGTGGTTGACCCACAGGCGCTCCTGGGCGTGGCTCAGGGCGCTCTCAGACGCTTCCAGCCGCATTCTCGGCCTCCAACACCTGGCTGATCACCGTGGCCAGCTCGGTCACGGTCGGGTAGGTGAACACGTCCGCGACGGGGAGCTCGATGCCGTGGCGCGCCCGGATCCGGGCGACGAGCTGGACGGCGATCAGCGAGTGGCCGCCCAGCTCGAAGAAGTCGTCGTCGGGCCCCACGTCGTCGAGCCCGAGCAGGACCGCCCAGTCGCCGGCCAGGGCCTCCCGCACGGCGGCGGCCATCACCACGGCCTCCTCGCGGCGTGCGCGGGCACGAGCTGGTCGGCCGCCCCCGGCACCGGGCGCGCGGGGTCGGCGTCGACGTCCACGATGCGGTTGGCGTGGTCGACGTGCACGACGCGGGGCCGGTAACGGTTCAGCTCCTCCTCCGCGTACTGCGCATAGGCGATCATGATGACCAGGTCACCCGGGCTGACCAGGTGGGCGGCGGCGCCGTTGATGCCGACCACGCGGCTGCCGCGCTCCCCGGTGATCACATAGGTCTCGAGCCTGGCGCCGTTGGTGATGTCGACGATCGTCACCTGCTCGCCTTCCAGCAGGCCGGCCGCCTCCATCAGCTCCTCGTCGATGGTCACCGATCCCACGTAGTGCAGGTCGGCGTGGGTCACGGTGGCGCGATGGATCTTGGATTTGAACATGGTGAGCAACATGGGCTGTCCCTTCTCTCAGGCCTGCGGGACCGGTGAGAGCGGCGTGTGCGGGTCGCGCGCCGCCGCTCTCACCAGGTGCAACCAGACGTCCACCAGGCCTTCGACGGTCGTGGCGTCGAACAGGTCGGTGTTGTAGGTGACCTCGCCGATGATCGAGTCAGGGGTCTCCGCGACCGAGCAGACGAGGTCGGCGACGGTGGTACGGGTCGCCAGGTCGATGGGGGTGACGGTCAGCTGCGGCAGCCGTACGGCTTCCGCGCTGGTCAGGGCACTGAGGGGGACGCCGTTGAAGATGACGTCGAAGTACGGCATGCGGCCCGGGTCGCGTCGCGGGCGCAGGGCCTGGACCAGGCGCTCGAACGGCACGTCCTGGTGGGCGTAGGCGGCGTGCACGACCTCCCGCACCCGGCCGACCAGCTCGGCGAAGGTGGGGGAGCCCGCCAGCGAGGTACGCAGCACCAGCGTGTTGGCGAAGAATCCGATCATGTGCTCGGTCTCGGGCCGGGTACGGCCCGGCACCGGGGAGCCGACGGCCACGTCGTCGCTGCCGCTCACCCTGGCCAGGGCGGCCTGGAAGCCGGCGAGCATGGTGACGAACAACGTCGTGCCCGCCTCGCGGCTGAGCTTGCGCAGCCGCTCCGTCACCTGCTCGTCGAGCATGAAGGAGGTGCGGGCGCCGTCGAAGGTCTGCACAGGCGGGCGCGGCCGGTCGGTCGGCAGCGGCACCGGGCTCAGGCCCGCGAGCTGGTCGCGCCAGTAGTCGATCTGCGCCCCGTCGCCGCCCTGGCCGCGCTGCCAGGCCGCATGGTCGGCGTACTGCACGCCCAGCCCCGGCAGGACGGCGGGACGGCCCGACAGCGCGGCCTCGTAGAGGGTGCCGAGCTCCTGCCAGAAGACCGGCTCCGAGCCCGCGTCGTAGGCGATGTGGTGCACGACCATCGAGAAGACGTGCTCGTAGTCGTCGAGCTTGGTCAGCCTGGCCCGCACCGGAGCCTCGCGGGCCAGGTCGAACGGGGTGTCCCAGTCGGACTGCAGGGCGCGGGAGGCGGCCGCCTCCCGCGAGACCCGGTCGCGCCCGGCCGCGATCCCGGTCGCCAGGCGCGGGCCCCGCTCGTCGATGCGCACCTCGGGGACGCCGCCGGCGTTCTCCACGTAGCGGGTGCGCAGGATCTCGTGCCGCGACACCAGCCCGTCGAAGGCGCGGACGAACGCGCCCTGGTCCAGGCGGCCGACCAACCGGCAGGCGATCGGCACGTTGTAGGCGGTCGAATGGGGCGCCAGCCGGTGCAGGAACCACAGCCGCTCCTGGCTGAACGACAGCGGCAGCACGCCGTCCCTGCCGGCCGCGGGCAGCGGCGGGATCTGCGCGACCCGGCTCTCGTCCACCTCCTCGGCCAGCTCCTCCAGCGTCTCGGCCGAGAAGAGCAGATAGAGCGGGAAGTCGATGCGCAGGTGGTCCTGGATCCTGAACATCACCTGGGTGGCCAGCAGCGAGTTGCCGCCCAGCTCGAAGAAGTTGTCCTCCAGGCCGACCTGGTCGACGTCGAGCACGTCGGCCCAGATCGCGGCCAGGGCCTTCTGCGTGGCGGTGACGGGAGCCCGCACGTCCGGCCGTTCGGCCTGTGCTGTGACCTCCGGGAGCGCGGCCCGGTCCACCTTGCCGTTGGCGTTGAGCGGGATGTGCTCCAGCGGCACGATCTGCGCCGGAATCAGGTACGACGGCAGCCGCTCGACCAGATGGGCGCGCAGCTCGGCCGGGTCCGGCTCGGCGCCCGCGACGTAGGCGACCAGCCGCTCGCCGGAGACGAGGGCGACGACCTGGCGCACGCTCGGATGCGTCTCCAGGGCGGCCTCGATCTCGCCCAGCTCGATCCGCACCCCGCGGATCTTGACCTGGTGGTCGGTGCGGCCCAGGAAGTCCAGGGCGCCGTCGGGGCGGCGGCGGCCCAGGTCGCCCGTGCGGTACAGGCGCGATCCCGGCGGGCCGTACGGGTCGGGCACGAAACGGGAGGCGGTCAGGGCGGGCCGCAGGTGGTAGCCGCGGGCCAGGCCGATGCCGCCGATGAACAGCTCCCCGGTCTCGCCGTCGGGCACCGGGCGCATGTCCTGGTCGAGCACGTGCACGGTGTTGCCGGTGAAGGCCGAGCCGATGGAGACGACAGGCCCCGCGTACGGGTCGTGGGGGTCGTAGGTGTAGAGCGTGGAGTCGATCGAGACCTCGGTGGCGCCCCACTGGTTGTGCAGGCGGCAGCCGTACACGCCGAGCTGCTCGTGGAAGGCCAGTGCCAGCGGGGCGGTCAGCGCCTCGCCGCTGGAGATCACGTGGCGCAGGTGGGCCAGGCGCGGCAGCCCGGCCCGGCGGTGCGCCTCCAGGAACAGGCTGAGCATGCTCGGCACGAACTGCACCACCGCCGCCTGGTGGCGGCGCGCGGCCTCCAGCAGGGCCACCGGGTCCTTGTGCTCCTCCGGAGGCAGCACGGCGACGACGCCGCCCATCGACAGCGGCCAGAAGATCTCCACGGCCGAGTCGTCGAAGCTGAGCGTGGTCTTGTGCAGCACGCTCTCGCCCGGCATCAGCCGGTGCTCCTCCTGCATCCACCGCATCCGGTTGAGCCAGCCCCCGTGCGTGCTGGCCACGCCCTTGGGAGTGCCCGTCGAGCCGGAGGTGAAGTAGATCGACACCAGGTGGCCCGGCCGCACACCGGAGCCGACCGGGCTCGACTCGTGCCGGTCGATCAGGTGGCGGTCGCGGTCGAGCAGCACCACCCGCGCGATGTCGTCCGGCAGGCGGTCGGCCAGGGCCTGCTCGCCCACGCAGACCGGCGCCCGCGCCTGCTCGACCATGAGACGGACCCGCGCTGCGGGCGAGTCCGGATCGATCGGCAGGTAGGCGCCGCCGGCCTTGAGGATCCCGAGCAGGGCGATGACCAGGTCGAGCCCGCGGTGCACGGCCAGGGCCACCGGCGTGTCGGCGACCACGCCCAGCTCCCGCAGATGGCGGGCGATCTGGTTGGCGCGCTCGTCGAGCTGCAGGTAGGTGAGGGAGAAACCGTCGTCGTCGACCACGGCGATCGCCTCGGGGGTGCGCCGCACCTGGGCCTCGACCAGTTCGTGCAGGCACGTCGTCGTGGTGACCTCGGCAAGCTCGGTCATGTCTTTTCCCATCCGGTCGCCGACGCCACCAGCGCGACGCGGTCGATCTTCTTGGTGACGGTGAGGGGGAAGGCCGCGCGGACCTCGATGCGCGGCGGGATCATGGAGATGGGCAGGTGAGCGGCCAGGTGCTTGCGCAGGGCGCGGGCGGTGACCGGACCCTGCGCGAACAGCAGCAGCTCGCCCCCCACCACCTGGGCCGCGGCCAGCTCCACCAGCGGGTGCTCCTGGGCGACGCACTCGATCTCGCCCAGCTCGATCCGGTAGCCGCCCAGCTGGACCTGGCGGTCGCGGCGGCCCGCGAAGTGCAGCCTGCCGTCGGGCAGCAGGCGGCCGACGTCGCCCGTGCGGTACAGCCGGCCCAGCCGCGGATGCTCCACGAACCGCTCGGCGGTCAGATCAGGCGCGCCCCGGTAGCCGACGGCCACGCCGGGCCCGCCGACGTGGATCTCGCCCTCCACGCCGCCGGCGACCGGGTCGCCGCCCGCGTCGAGGATCTCGACGCGGTAGCCGGGCAGCGGGCGCCCCACCGGCAGCGGGTCGCCCTCGCCAGGCTCGACCAGGCCCGCCGTGCACCAGACGGTGACCTCGGTGGGGCCGTAGAAGTTCCACACCTGGCCCGCCCGGCCGGCCAGCTCGGCGGCCAGCCTGGCCGTCAGCACCTCGCCGCCGCAGACCGCCTGCAGGCGGGTGCGTCCCGGCGTCAGGTACGGCAGCAGCGAGCGCCAGGCGGTCGGGGTGGCGTGGACGACGCTGACGTCGTGCCCCTCCAGCCAGGCGACCAGCCGTCCCGGGTCGGCTTGCAGCTGCTCGGAGGTCACCAGGGAGGCCCCGCCATGCGTGAGCGGCAGCAGGATCTCCAGCAGGGAGATGTCGAAGGCGAAGGTCTGGTTGGCGGCGTAACGGTCCTCGGGAGCGGGGCGCAGAATCTCGGCGACCGCGCGCACGCAGTGCAGCAGCGAGGCATGGGTGACCTGGACGGCCTTGGGCCTGCCGGTCGAGCCGGAGGTGAACATGATGTACGCGCACTGCTCGGCACCCACGTCGCCGGTCGCCAGGACGGCGGCGGAGCCACGCGGCGGCGGGACGGAGTCGAGCAGATGCGTCACCTGCGCCTGCTCGCGCTGGAACCTGGTGCGCTCGGGCGGCGAGGTCGGATCCAGCGGGACGACGACCCCGCCGGCCTGCCACACGCCCAGGAGCGCGGCCACATGGTCGCCGGTTCTCGGCAGGGCGACGGCGATCGTGTCGCCTGGCCGTACCCCGCGTGCCCGCAGCCCCTCGGCGACGGCCGCGGCCTGGGCGGCCAGCTCGCCGTAGGTGCGCGTGCCGGCGGCGTCGACGACGGCGGGGGCGTGCGGGGTGCTCGCCACCTGCCGGGCGACCTCGTGCAGGACGGTGTTCACGCCGGCCTCCGTGACCAGGGCAGCAGGGGGATCGAGACCATCGGGGGCGAAGAAGCGGCAGGGGTGGGCCGGGTCGGGTCGTGGCCGAGCTCGTAGAGGCGGATCAGGGCGGCCGGCACGTCGGCGTCCGTGGCGCACCGCACCACGGCGGCCGTCCGCGCCCGCAGCAGCGGAGCAGCCAGGCCGGGGCCGAGCTCCACGAACGTGCGCACACCCTGCGCGATCGCGTGGTCGAGCGCCTCACCGAGCCGGCTGGGCTCGCACAGTTGCCTGACCCAGTGCCTCGCGCCCATCGCCCGGCCGTCGAGCGGCGCGCCGGTGAGCGAAGAGACCAGGGGGAGGTGGCCGACGTTGGCGGGCAGATCCTCCAGGGCACTGCGCAGCTCGCCGGCGATCTCGGCGGCCAGGCCGCTGTGGTCCGGCGTCGCGGGGCCGAGGTCGTCGTGCAGGACGCGGCTCCCGGCCAGGGCGGCGGTGAGCTTGGCCAGCTCGGCGGGCGGTCCTGCCAGGACGCAGGTCTGGGCGTCCTCGTGCAGGGAGACGGCCGCCCGTGCGCCCACCCGCTCGCACAGCGCGGCGGCCAGACGCGGCGCCAGCCGTACGCGCAGGGTGGACACGGGCGCGAGCGGCGCCAGCAGCCGGGCACGCTGCGCGGTCACGAGGGCGGCGTCGCCGGGAGACAGGACCCCGGCGAACGCGGCCGCGGCCACCTCACCGGACCCGTGACCGATCACCATCGCCACCCCGGCCCCGGCCTCGACGAGCCCCAGGGCCCGCTCGTGGGCCGCGTCGTAGGCCCGGCCCTGAGCTGCGTCGAAGGCGTGGCCGCCGGTGAAGACCAGGGCCACGGGGCCGCCTGCCGCAGGGGGAGGCGGGCTGACGACGAGCGCGGTGAGGGCGCGTTCCAGCTCGGCCGTGAGCTGCGAGGCGTCGGCGCCGGACACGGCCAGGCGGTAGGCGTGGTGGTCGCGCCGCTCGACGGCGGTATGGCAGGCGGCGGCCAGGTTCAGGCCGGGGTCGGCCAGGGCGTCCAGCCATCGCTCGGTGAGAGCGCGCAGGGCCGCCGGAGTGTGCGCGGACAAGGGGAGCCGCAACACCCCGCTCCCGCTCCCGGTGGCGATGCCGGGGTCCGGTCGCGGTGGTGCCTGGAGGATCAGGTGTGCGTTGGTCCCGCCGAAGCCGAACGAGCTGACCCCCGCCACCCGTCCCGCCCACGGCTCCGTCCTCGTCTGGACGGCCAGCCCGCCGGCCCCCCAGTCGAAGTCGTCCGCCGGCTCGTCGGCGTGCAGGCTCGCGGGCAGCACGCCGCGGTGCAGCGCGAGCGCCAGCTTGGCCAGCCCCGCCGCCCCCGCCGCCGCCTCCAGATGGGCGATGTTGCTCTTGACCGACCCCACCCGCACCGGCTCGCCGCCGCGACCGCCCAGGACCTCCGACAGCGCGCGCAGCTCCATCAGATCGCCCAGCTTGGTGCCGGACCCGTGCGCCTCCACGTAGCCGATCTCGCCCGGCTCCACCCCGGCGGCGCTGCACGCGGCGCGCAGGAGCCTGGCCTGGGCGGGTGCGCTCGGCGACATGAGCCCGTTGGTTCGCCCGTCGCTGTTGACGGCTCCGCCCAGGATGAGCGCGTACACCCGGTCGCCCGCGGCCTCGGCGTCGGAGAGGCGCCTGAGCGCCAGCACGACGGCGCCTTCTGACCGGCCCATGCCGTCGGCCTTGGCGCCGAACGACTTGCAGCGTCCGTCGGGCGCGAGCACGCCGGCGGTGCGGAAGCACAGCCCGAAGTCGGGCGTCAGGATGGCGTTGACCCCTCCGGCGAGGGCGGTGTCGCACTGGCCGGTCTGCAGGGCGATGACCGCCTGGTGGACGGCGACCAGCGACGAGGAGCAGGCCGTGTCGACGGCCATCGAGGGGCCGTGCAGGTCGAAGACGTAGGAGATGCGGTTGGCCGCCACGCTGTGCGCCGCTCCGGTGGGCGTGTAGCCGTCGCGCTCGCTGCCCGGCGAGAAGCTCTCCACCAGGAAGTCGCCGCTGCTGATGCCGACGAAGACGCCGGTCTGGCTGCCTGCCAGGTCGTTCGCGCGGATGCCGGCGTCCTGCAGCGACTCGTGGGCGACCTCCAGCAGCATGCGCTGCTGCGGGTCCATGGCCGCGGCCTCCCTGGCGTTGATCGAGAAGAACGCCCGGTCGAAGGCCTGCACGTCGGGCAGGAAGCCGCCGACGCCGACGCCGGGCTCGCTCCAGCCGTGGTGGCGCCCGGCCCGCTCGCGTGGCACCGGCACGACCGCGTCGAGCCCTTCGGACAGCAGCCGCCAGAACGCCTCGGGGCCGGCCGCGCCGGGAACCCGGCAGCCGATGCCGACGATCGCCACCGGCTCCAGGCGACCCGGCCCGTCCTGCCGTACGGCCAGGCCGGACGGATGGCGGTCCTGCTCTTGCCGTACGGCCAGCCGGGACAAATCACGGTCCGGCTCTTGCCGTACGGCCAGGCGGGACAAATCACGGTCCGGCTCGTGCCGTACGGCGAGGGCGGACAGGTGGCGGTCGAGTGCCCTGGCGGTCGGGTGGTCGTAGAACACCGTGGTGGGCAGCTCCACCCCGAGGCGCCCGCCGAGGTCGGCGGCCAGGGCCACCGCGTCCGCCGACCCGATCCCGTAGTCGATGAACAACCGGTCGGGATCGACGGGCGACAGCCCCGTCCGCTCGGCGACGAGGGCGAGGATCAGCTCCAGCCGGTTCATCTGGCCGCCGCCGCGGGTTCGAGGTCGGGCAGCGCGGGCGAGACCCAGCCGGCCAGCACGGGGAAGCGCCCTGACAGGAGCATGTCGCGGCTGGCGCGGCGCTGAATCTTGCCGCTCGTGGTCTTGGGCACCGAGCGCGGCTCGACCAGGAAGACGCCGTCGAGCACCAGGTCGTGCTCCTTGGCGACGGCCAGGCGGATCTCGGTGATCAGCTCGGCGAGCTCGTGCGCGGTGCCGCTAGCCTCGGCGACCACGATGGCGGCCTCGGCCTGCGGCACGTCGCCGGTCGGTTCGGTGGAGAAGGCGGCCGTGCAGCCGCCGCGCAGGCCGGGGTGGACCTGCTCGACGGTGTACTCCACGTCCTGCGGGTAGTGGTTGACGCCGTTGACGACGATCAGGTCCTTGTGCCGGCCGACGATCACGACCTCGCCGTCGGGGCTGATCACCCCGAGGTCGCCGGTGCGCAGGAACGACTCGTCGCGGCCCGGCACGCGGGCGTGGAAGATCTCCTCGGTGAGGTCGGGGCGCTGCCAGTAGCCTGCGGTCACCGACGGTCCGTGCACCCAGATCTCGCCGACCTCGCCCTGCGCGCACTCGCGGCCGGTCCGCGGATCGGCGATGATCACCGTCATGCCCTCCAGGGCCGGGCCGCAGCGCACGTAGGAGCGGTCGCCGACCCGCAGGGCCGGGTCGCCGCCGCCCCACGGCCTGGTGGTGACGACCAGCGTCGTCTCGGCCATGCCCCACGCGAAGTGCATGTCGCCGGGGGTGAACCCGGTGGAGGCGAACCGGTCGGCGAAGCGCCTGATCGTGGCCTCCCTGATCGGCTCCGCGCCGTTGACGGCCACCCGCCAGCTCGACAGGTCCAGCTCGGCCAGCTCCGCCTCGGTGACCTTGCGGCTGCACAGCTCGTAGGCGAAGTTGGGGGCGTACGACAGCACGCCCTGGTGCTCGCTGATCGCCTTCAGCCAGGAGGTCGGGCGGGAGGCGAAGTTCTGCGGGGTCATCTTGACCACGTGCGCGCCCCAGTAGAGGGGCGAGATGAGCGAGCCGATGATGCCCATGTCGTGGTAGAGCGGCAGCCAGGAGATCGTGGTGGTGGTGTGGTCGGCGCCCACGGCCCTGGCCACGGCCGAGGCGTTGTGGGCCAGCCGGTCGTGGGTGACCATGACGCCCTTGGGGTGGCCGGTCGAGCCCGAGGTGTATTGCAGGAAGGCCAGGTCGTCGTGGCCGGGCAGCTCGATGGTCCGCTCCGCCGTACCCGCGAGCAGGTCGGCGAAGTGCAGCCAGCCGCGGAAGCCGGGCAGCGCGGCGAGGATCTCGCCGTCGGGCAGCGGCGCCGGCGCGATGGCGAAGGCGGCGCCCGAGTCGCGGGCGATGGCCGAGATCTTCGACCACGCCGACCGGAAGTGCGCCACCGACGGCAGGTAGACGGGCACGGGTACGGCCCCCGCCAGCAGGCACCCGTAGAAGACCGAGGCGTACTCCGGCGAGGTCGGGCAGATCATCAGCACCCGCTCGCCGCGTGCCCCGCGCTCGCCCAGCCGGGCGGCCACCCGAAGGGCGTCGTCCGCCAGGCCGGCGAAGGTCTGGACCTGCTTGCCCTCGCGGCCGAGGAAGGTCAGGGCCGGCCGGTCCCCGTGCGCCCCGGCGTCGTCGAGGAGCCTGTCGAGGATGGATGGGTAGGTCATGATGCCTCCTTCGGCGCGCTCAGTCACGCGACGCCTCCGATGGGGTTGTTGAGCAGCTCGTCCAGGAGCGCGTCCACCTGGGCGTCGGACAGGGCTTCGAGCCGGGCCACCATGGGGTCGCCCTGGCCGTGACCGTCGTCGTGGCCGGGCCCTTCGCCGAGGCGGGCCAGCACTCGCCCGGTCAGCTCGGCCACCGACGGCCCGTCGAGGAAGGCGGGGGTGGGCAGGCGCACGCCGAGCCGGGACTCCACGAGGTTGCGCAGCTCGACGGCCATCAGCGAGTCGAGACCCAGCCTGGTCAGGGAGAGATGCGGGTCGATGGCGGCGGGCGAGGTGCGCAGGACGCCGGCGACCCAGGCGGTCATCGCCTCCTGCAGCTCCTGCGGCGTCGAGAACTCCAGCCGGCCGGACGCCGCCGGCTCGCCGCGCATCCCGGCGAAGATCGACCAGCGGTCCTGTCCGGGGTTGTGCGCGAACCACGTCGGCGCGTCCAGCGGGACGAACGCCACGTGCGCGGGCCGCTCGGCCAGGGCGGCGGCGAACAGGTCCAGGCCGTGGGCGACGTCGATGCCGCCCATGCCGCGCAGGGCCAGCCGCCCGGCGCGCTCCTCGGTGGCGGCCAGACCGGTCTGCGACCAGGGGCCCCAGCCGATGCTCGTGGCGGTCAGTCCCTGGGAGCGGCGCCAGTGGGCGAAGCCGTCCAGGAAGGCGTTGCCCGCCGCGTAGCCGGTCTGGGCGGCCGAGCCGAGCAGGCCGGCGGCGGAGGAGAACAGGACGAAGAAGTCGAGGGGGTCGCGGGCGGTGAGACGGTGGAGGTTGAGGGTGCCGTCGACCTTGGGGCGCAGGACCTCGCGCAACGAGGCGGCGTCCATGGCGGTCATGATGCGGTCGCGCAGGACACCGGCGGCGTGCACGACGCCACGAATCGGCGGCCGCTCCGCCGCGCTGTCGGCCCCGGCCGCTGCACTGTCGGCCCTGGCCGCCGCGTTGCCGGCCCCGGCCGCCGCGTTGTCGGCTCCGGCCGCGGGGCCGGTGCCGCGGAGGGTGGCGAGGGCCGCTGCCAGGGCGTCGGCGTCGGCCACGTCGGCGGCCAGCACCGTCACCTCGACCCCCGCCTCGCGCAGCGCGTCGATGCGGGCGGCGTTCTCCGGGCGCGGCGCCCCGCGCCCCAGCAGCGCCAGGTGCCGGGCGCCGTCGCGGGCCAGCCGCTCGGCGGCGGCCAGGCCCAGCCCGCTGAGGCCACCGGTGACCAGGTAGGTCCCGTCGGCGCGCGGCACCGCGTCGTCGAAGGTCAGCACGATCTTGCCGATGTGCCTGGCCGCCGCCATGTGGCGGAACGCGTCGCCCGCCTCGGCGGCCGGGAGTACGGTCACCGGCAGCGGCTGCAGCTCCCCGGCCGCCACCGCCGCGACGATCTCGCGCAGGAGCCCGCCGACCAGCGCGGGCCGCAGCCGGGTGAGCGAGAACGCCTCGACCGCGTGGAAGGTCAGGCTCCTGGCGAACGGCCCCAGCGCCAGCGGCCGGTTCTCGGCGATGTCGCGCTTGCCGAGCTCCACGAAACGCCCGAACGGCGCCAGGACCGACAGTCCCGCCTCGATGGCCTCGCCGCTCAGGCAGTTGACGACCATGTCGACGCCCCGGCCGCCCGTCGCCTCCATGACCTGCCCGGCGAAGGCGGTGGAGCGGGAGTCGAACACGTGGCGCACGCCCTGCTCCCTGAGCCAGGCACGCTTGCGTTCGGAGCCCGCGGTGGCCATGACCTCGGCGTTCGAGCGGCGGGCCAGGTGGAGCGCCGCCTGGCCGACGCCGCCCGCTCCGGCGTGCACGAGCACCCGCTCGCCCTCGCGCAGGCCGGCCATGCCGTGGACGGCGGTGAGGTAGGCGGCGGGCAGCGTGGCGGCCTGCGCGTATCCGAGGTTGTCGGGGATGCGGGCGGCCAGGCGGGCGTCGACGGTGAGGTGCGTGGCCATCGCCCCGATCTCGGAGACGAGGCAGACGACCCGATCTCCGACGGCGAACCGCGTGGCGTCCGGGCCCGTGTGACCGAGCCCCGTGTCTCCGGCGCCTGGGGAGCTGGTCGCGTCCGGGCCGACGGCGATGACCTCGCCCGCGCACTCCAGCCCGAAAGCCAGCGGCCCCGCCTCCGCCAGCATGCCGTTGGCGCGCAGCACGTCGTTGAAGTTGAGCCCGGCCGCCCGTACCCGCACCCTGAGCTCCCCGGCCCCGGGCTCGCGCTCCGGCGCGGACTCCAGCCGCAGCCCGCCCAGCTCCCCCTGCTCGGACAGGACCACCCGGTACGGCTCCGCCTCGCGGCGCGGCGCGGGCCGGGGGACGAGCCGCAGCGCGAAGGGCTGCCCGTCCCGGTAGGCGACCTCGTTCTCCTCGCCCAGCTCCCAGAGCTCGGGCAGCGGCCCGCCGTCCAGGTCGATGAGCGTGCATCCCAGTTCCGGGTGCTCGTGGCGGATCGCCCGCACCAGGCCCCACACGGCGGCGGCGCCGGGCCGGACGGCGTCGCCCGTCTCGACGGCCTGCGCCAGCTCGGTGACCACCCACAACCGGGGCGGTTCGGCCTGCTCGGCGAGTTCGCGGGCCAGCTCCAGCACCTCGGCGACGGCGCGTTCCGCGGGCAGGCCGGGCGGGACCCGGTGGAGGCGGCCCCCGAACGGCACCCCCTCGCCAGGTGCCGTTCGGGTCCACCGCGCCGCGTGACTCCACCCGCGGTCGCGGGTGATGCGGCGCACCGTCACGCGACGCAGGGCCAGCACCACGCGGCCTCCGTCGTCGCAGACGTCGATGTCGAACTCGGTGTCGCGCACGCGCCTGGCGTGCGCCCATCGCGCGCCCGCCACCTCGCCGAGGACCGCGATCTGGCCGATGCGGTGGGGGAGGATGAGGCCGTCGAGTTCGTCGAGCAGGGGTGCGAGGGACTGGAGGGCGGCGTCGATCGAGGGGGCGTCGAGCGTGTACGGCCCGGCGAGCCGTACGAGGGTCTCGCCCGCCCCGGTGGCGATCGTCTCGACGCGGCGGAAGGCGGGGCCGTACTCCATGCCGCGCCCGGCGAGACGCGCGTAGAACTCCCCGGCGTCGAGGGCGGTGGCGCACCGCGTGCGCACGAGGGGCAGGTCGACGACGGCTCGGCGGGCGGTGGCCGTGCGGGCGGTGGCCGTGCGGGCGGTGGCCGTGCGGGCGGTGTCGGAGTGCGTGCTGTCGGCGTGCGAGGCGGCCGTGGGTGGGGTGGTGGTGCGCGCGGTGGCGTGGACGACGCCGTCGCAGGTCAGCGTGAGGTCGTCGCCGGTGCGTGTGGTGCGCAGGCGTCGCGGCGAGCCGAGGACGAGGGGGACGTGGAAGGCCACGTCGTCCAGCACCGGTGCCTCGGCCAGGGCGGCGGCGACGAAGGCCGCGCCAGGGACGATCACCTCGCCCTCGACGCGGTGATCGCCCAGCACCCCGTCCGGCTCCAGCTCCACCGCCCGCAGCTCGGCGAGGGAGGCGCCGAGCGTCCCCGGGTCCTCCTGGTGGAGCGAGGCCAGCAGCCTGGCGGGCGTCTCCCGCAGCCCTGACAGCAGGGTCGGGTGCGGGCTGAGCTCCAGGAACGTGTCGTGTCCCGCCTCGGACAGCTCCCTGATCACCGGCCAGAACAGCACGGGTTCGCGCAGGTTCCTGCACCAGTACGCGGCGTCGAGGCGCGCACCGGTTCGTGCGGTGACCGTCGACCACAGCGGAATCGTGGCGTCGGAGGGTTCCAGCCCGGCCAGTTCGCGGCGCAGTTCCGGCAGGAGCGGGTCGACGTGGTGGCTGTGCCCGGCGACGTCGGCGCCGATGAGGCGGCAGAACACGTCGTCCCAGCGCAACCGCTGGACGAGGGCGTGGACGGCGTCGTGGTCGCCGGCGACCACGGTCGAGCCCGGGGCGTTGGTGGCGGCCAGGCAGACGCGCCCGTCCTGCTCGTCGATCGCGGCGGTGGCCTGCGCCCAGCCGAGTCCCACGAGCGCCATCGCGCCCGAGCCGCTGAGCCGCCGGTACAGGCGGCTGCGGGCGACGACCACGCCGGCCGCCTGCTCCAGGGTGAGCGCGCCGGCGACGTGGGCGGCGGCGACCTCGCCGAGGCTGTGTCCCACGAGGGCGGAGGGGTGCACGCCCTTGGACCGCCAGAGCCTGGCCAGGCCCACCTGGAGGGCGAACAGGGCGGGCTGGATGGCGTCGATGTCGACGATGTCGCGGGCGCCCGACAGCGCGTCGGTCACCGACCAGCCCAGCAGGGGCGCCAGGGCCTTGTCACAGTCCGCGACCGCTTCTGCGAAGGCGGGTTCCCGCTCCAGCAGGGCGGCGCCCATGCCGTGCCATTGGGTGCCCTGTCCGGGGAAGACGAATACGACACGCTTCATGCCCTGAAGCATGGTCAGCGGGCCGCGCCGCGTCGCCCGCCTCAGGACGCGAGCCGTACCTAGCCGGAGGTCCAGACCGGGGCGGCAAGCCTAGTCGGCGGACGAATACCGATATTTCGGGCAATTGGGGATCGTCCTCGGGTGTGGACCAAGAATCCGGCTTCCTCGGCTCGTCGTTCTACGAGCACGTGCGACGGCGGCCCGACGCCGTCGCCGTCACAGACGGGCCCGCCCACGTCACCTACGCGGAGCTGGCCGCCGCCGCGGCCGGGATCCGGGGCTCGCTGACCGCGCTGGGCCTGGCGCCCGGCGACCGTGTCGGCATCTTCATGCGGCGATCCTGGAAGGTCGTGGCCGCCATCGTCGCGGTGGTCGGCCACGGCTGCACCTACGTCCCGCTGGATCCCGACTACCCCGCCGACCGGGTGCGCTTCATGGCCGGCGACAGCCGACTCGGCGCGATCTGCGCCGACCCCGGCGGTCCCTGGCCCTTCCAGGGCGTGCCGAGGATCGAGGTCACCGGCGACGGGGCGCCGATCCTGGCCCCGGCCGGGCGCTCGCCCGACATTCCCACCCACATCATCTACACCTCCGGCTCGACCGGCAGGCCGAAGGGGGTGGCCACGCCCGAGCACGCCGTCAGCGAGCTGTTCGCCTCGGCGGCCGAGCGGTTCGCCTTCGACTCGCGTGACGTGTGGACCTGGTTCCACAGCCACTGCTTCGACTTCTCCGTCTGGGAGATCTGGGGTCCGCTGGTGCACGGCGGCCGCCTCGTGGTGATCCCGCCCGACGTCGGACGCGACCCGCGCCGGCTGCTGGGCACCCTCACCGACGAGCGCGTCACCGTGCTGTGCCAGGTGCCCAGCATGTTCAAGTACCTGGCCTGGGCCATGGAGCAGGATCCGCGCCCGCTCGACCTGCGCTACCTGATCTTCGGCGGCGAGGCCATCGACCGCGACACCATCCGCGCCTGGATGGACCTGACGGGCGGGCGCGAGGAGATCGTCAACATCTACGGCCCGACGGAGACCACCGTCTTCGCCACCTGCACCGTCGTCGACCGCGCCGCCGTCACCGACCCGACCGGCCCCACCAACATCGGCAGGCCCCTGCGCCACGTGCGGACCGCCGTCGTCGGCACGGACGGTACGGCATGCGCCGAGGGCGAGCTGTGGATCGGCGGCACCGCCCTGGCCGCCGGCTACGTGGGCAGGCCCGAGCTCAACGCCGAGCGGTTCCCCGTGGTCGACCTGGGAGAGGGCGAGCGCCGCTGGTATCGCACGGGTGACCTGGTCAGGCGGCTCGACGACGGCTCCTTCGCGTACCTGGGCCGCATCGACTCCCAGGTCAAGATCCGCGGCTTCCGCATCGAGCTGGGCGAGATCGAGGCCGTCCTGCGCGGCCTGGACGGTGTGAACGACGCCGCGGTGCTCGTCAAGACGCCGCCGGGCGGCGAGCCGCTGATCGTCGCCTACCTGGTGGGCGAGCCCGCCCCGGCTCGGGAGCTGCGCGAGCGGTGCGGCGAGCGGCTGCCCGCGCACATGATCCCCGCCAGGTTCCACACCGTGGCGGAGTTTCCACTCAACCCCAACGGCAAGCTCGACCGGCTCGCCCTGGAGGGAACACGATGAGCACCGGTGCCATCCGCGACGCCGTACTGGCCGGAGAGAGCGACCTCGGGGCGATGCCCGTGCCCGAGTTCTACACGGCCCTGACCGTCCACGCCGACGAGGTCGGCATGTTCGAGGGCGTGAGCTCGGAGTTCAAGGACCCGCGCAAGTCCCTGCACGTGGAGGAGGTGCCCACGCCCGAGCCCGGCCCGGGGGAGGCGCTGGTCGCCGTCATGGCCAGCTCGGTCAACTACAACACCGTCTGGTCGGCGATCTTCGAGCCGCTGCCCACCTTCGCCTTCCTGCGCAGGTACGGCAGGCGCAGCGAGCTGGCCCGCCGCCACGACCTGCCGTACCACGTGCTGGGCTCCGACCTGTCGGGCGTCGTGCTGCGCGTCGGCCCGGGAGTCAGCAAGTGGAAGCCGGGCGACCGGGTCGTCGCCCACTGCCTGTCGGTCGAGCTGGAGGACCCCGAGGGCCACGACGACAGCATGCTCGATCCCGAGCAGCGCATCTGGGGCTTCGAGACCAACTTCGGCGGCCTGGCCGAGCTGGCGCTGGTCAAGGCCAACCAGCTCATGCCGATGCCCGCCCATCTCACGTGGGAGGAGGCGGCCTGCTCCGGCCTGGTCAACTCCACCGCCTACCGGCAGCTCGTCTCGCGCAACGGCGCCCAGATGAAGCAGGGCGACACCGTCCTGATCTGGGGCGCCTCAGGCGGTCTCGGCTCCTACGCGACCCAGTTCGCGCTCAACGGCGGAGCCACCCCGGTCTGCGTGGTCTCCTCGCCCGAGAAGGCGGAGCTGGCCAGGCGGGCGGGCGCCGAGCTGGTCATCGACCGCGCGGCCGAGGGCTTCTCGTTCTGGAGCGACGAGCACACCCCGGATGTCGCCGAGTGGCGCAGGTTCGGCCAGTGCATCCGCGACCTGACCGGCGGCGAGGACCCCGACATCGTCTTCGAGCACCCGGGACGCGACACCTTCGGCGCCAGCGTGTACGTGGCACGGCGCGGCGGCACCATCGTCACCTGCGCCTCGACGACCGGGTTCCAGCACTCCTTCGACAACCGCTACCTGTGGATGAACCTCAAGCGGGTCGTCGGCACCCACTTCGCCAACTACCACGAGGCCTGGCAGGCCAACCGGCTGATCGCCAAGGGCATGATCCACCCCACCCTGTCGCGCGCCTACCCGCTCACCAGCGCCGCCGACGCGGTGCACGACGTGCGCAGGAACGTGCACCAGGGCAAGGTCGGCGTGCTGTGCCTGGCGCCCGAGGAGGGGCTGGGCGTGCGCGACCAGGAGCTGCGGCAGCGGCTGCTGCCCTCCATCACCCGTTTCAAGGAGACGTCGTGACCACCTCCATCCTCGAATCGGATCTGTCGGCGCCCAGCGAGAGGCGCCTGGAGATCTGCGTGTTCTGCGGCGCCGGCCGGTGCACCTCGCAGGCCGTGATCGACATGGCCAGGGCGACCGGCCGGCTCATCGGGGAGCGCGGGCACCGGCTGCTGTACGGCGGCGGTGGCTCCGGCCTGATGGGCGAGGTGGCCTGGGCCGCCTCCGAGCACGGCGCGCCGATCCGCGGCATCATCCCCCGCTTCCTGTACGAGCGCGAGCGCGCCATCGCCGCCCCCGTCCAGGAGACGCAGCTGACCGACACGCTCTACAAGCGCAAGGAGCACATGCTGCGCAGCGCCGACGCCTTCGTGGCGCTGCCGGGCGGCTTCGGCACCCTGGACGAGATCCTCGAAGTCATCTCCGCCACCTATCTGGGCGTCTCCGCCAAGCCGATGATCATCGTCAACACGGAGGGAGTCTGGGACGACCTGGTCAACCTGATCGCCACGCTCGGCCGGTTCGGCTTCATCTCTCCGGGCGAGCAGCCGATGTTCCACACGGCGTCGTCGCCGCTGGAGGCCTTGGAGATCATCGAGCGGCTGGTCCCCGTCGGAGGGGCACGATGAGCGTGCCCGCGTCGTTGTCGCGCGAGGACAAACGGGCCCTGCTGGCCGAGCTGATCAGCTCGGGCGCCGCGCCCTTCCCGCTCTCGCAGGGCCAGCAGTCGTTGTGGTTCATGGACCGGGTGCGGCGGGAGGCGAGCGTCGCCTACAACATGCCCTTCGCCTGGACGATCCGCGGCACGGTGGACCCCGGCGCGCTGCGCCGCGCGTTCGCCTGGCTGATGGCCCGCCATCCCATCCTGCGCACCACCTACGCGTACGTGCGCGGCACCCCCGTCCAGCGGGTGAGCCGGGCGGCCGAGCCCGATCTCGTGATCGCCGACCCCGCCTCGCCGCAGGAGCTGGCCGACCTGCTCGCGGAGGCGGCCGGCCGCCCCTTCGACCTGGCCACAGGACCGGTCTTCCGTGTCGTGCTCGCCCGCCGCCCTGACGCGCCGCCGGTGCTGCTGTGGGTCACCCACCACATCGCCATCGACGGCTGGTCGCTCTTCCTCATGCTCGACGAGCTCGGCCGGGCCTACACGGCCTACCTGCACGGGCGCGAGCCCGACCTGCCCGCGCCCGAGGCGGGCTACGCCGACTTCGTCGCCTGGCAGGCGGCCATGCTGGCGGGCCCGTGGGGCGACCGGCTGGCCGACCACTGGAGGGAGGCGCTGCACGACCCGCCGCCCCCGCTCGCCCTGCCCCTGGACCGGCCCAGGCCCGCCGACCGGAGTTTCCGCGGCGCCTGCCACGCCTTCCGTCTCGACGCGGAGCTGACCGCGAAGGTCGAGGAGCTGGCCGCCCGGCACGACACCACGGTGTACACGACCCTGCTGGCCGCCTTCCAGGTCCTGCTGGGCAGGGCGGCGGGGCAGCGGGAGTTCCTGCTGGGCACCTGGACCTCGGGCCGCAGCCGCCCGGAGTTCGCGGGCGTGGCCGGCTACTTCGTCAACCCGGTCGTCGTCAGGACCGACCTGTCGGGCGAGCCCGGCTTCTCCCAGCTGCTCGCACGCACCAGGAGCGTGGTGCTCGACGCGCTGGAGCACCAGGACTATCCCTTCCCGCTGCTGGTCGAACGCCTGGGCGTGCGGCGGGACCCGAGCCGCTCGCCCCTGTTCGACGTGGCGTTCACGCTGCGCGCCTCGCAGCGCGGTGAGATCACCCGCTCGGAGTCCGGCGAGACCGCCTCGCCGCTGGGGGCCCCTTCTGAGGGGGAGCGCGGCATGCTGCTCCACCTGGGTGAGCTGGTCCTGGCCACCTACCCGCTGGAGCAGCAGACGGTCAGGTTCGACGTGGAGATGGAGCTCATCTCCTCCGACGGCGAGCTGTCGGGCCTGCTGCGCTACTCGACCGACCTGTTCGACGCCGAGACGATCGCCTGGCTGGCGCAGGGGTATCGCGGCATCCTGGAGGAGGTGACGGCCGAGCCGGACCGGCCCGTCGGCACGCTGTCGTGGCGCCCGCGCGACAACGTCCCGCGTGCCGTACCCCTGGCCGGTGCCACCGGGACCGGGCCGGTGACGGCCCCGGCCGAGCTCGTCGGCACCGTGACCGGCATCTGGGGCAACGTCCTGGGCCTGGAGCCCGGCGAGATCGCGCCCGACGACGACTTCTTCTCGCTCGGAGGTCACTCGCTGGCCGCCGTCCAGGTGGCGATGGAGCTCCAGGCGGCCCTGGGCGTGGAGGTGTCGATCTCCGACGTCTTCCACCACCTGACCCCCGCCGAGCTGGCCGGCATGCTCGCCACCCCCGCCGACGCGGGCCCGGTGCCGCTGCCGAGGACGCCCGGCCAGGACCTCCCGCTCTCCTACGCCCAGGAGAGCCTGTGGATCCTGCACCAGCTCGCTCCGCACAGCCTCGCCTACAGCGCACCGCACGCCTTCCACCTGGAGGGCGAGCTCGACGTGCCGGCGCTGGAGTGGGCGCTGGGCCAGGTCGTGGCCAGGCACGAGCCGTTGCGCACCACCTACGCCGCCACCCGGCGGGGGCCGGTGCAGCGCATCGCCGAGCCCGCGCCGCTGCGGCTGCCCGTCGTCGACACCGCCGACCCCGTGCGCGCGGTCCTGGAGGAGTACGGCAGGCCGTTCGATCTGTCGCGGCCCCCGATCCGGCCGGTGCTGTTCAGGGTCGCCCCCGACGATCACGTGCTGCTCTTCCTGGTCCACCACATCGCCTTCGACGGCTGGTCCACGGCGGTGTTCTGGCGGGAGTTGTGCGCCTTCTACCGCTCCAGGACCACGGGCGGCCCGGTTCCAGCCGCCCTGGCCGTGCAGTACGCCGACCACGTGGTCTGGGAGCGCGAACGCCTGTCGGGCGAGCGGCTGAGCACACTGGCGGCGCACTGGCGCGAGCGCCTCGACGGCGCCGACAGGACGCGGTTCCCCACCGACCTGCCGCGCCCGCGCAGGCCCCTCTTCCAGGGCGCCCAGCACGTGTTCGACCTGCCCGTGGACGTACGGGCGTTGTGCGAGGCGACCGGGGCTACCGCGCACATGGTCCACCTCGCCGCCTTCCAGATCTGGCAGGCGCGGCGCACGGGCGCCTGGGACCTGGTCACCGGCTCGGTCGTCTCCGGACGCACCAGGCCGCAGACGGCCGACCTGATCGGCCACTTCGTCAACGCCCTGCCGGTGCGCACCGACCTGACCGGCGCGGCCACGTTCTCCGACGCCGTCGCGGTCGTCAGGCGCGGCCTGCTCGACGCCTACGAGCACCAGGAACTCCCGCTGACCCTGCTCTCGGCCGAGCTGGGCCTGGGCAGGGACAAACCCTTCGGCCTGCTGTTCACCCTGCACGACCGGCGGCTGCTCGAATCGGCCGACGACGTGCTCCCCGGTGTGGCGATGCGCCGCATGTCCGTGCCCCTCGGCACCGCCCAGTTCGACCTGGCCCTGGAGGTCACCGACCTGGGCGACAGCGCCCGCGCGGTGCTGGAGTACGACACCGCCCTGTTCCTGCCGCAGACGGTGGCCGCGATGGCCGAAGAGCTGCGGCGGCTGGTCATCGAGCTGGTGGCCGGCCCCGACCTGCCGTTGCGGAGGTGACGAGGATGACCGTGCTCGACCGGGTGGCGGCGTGGGTGAGCGTGCCCGCGCCCCGCCCAGGCGCCGCGATCAGGCTGCTGTGCCTGCCGTACGCGGGAGGAGGGTCCGTCGAGTACAACCAGTGGGCCGACCTGCTGCCCGAGGCCGTCGAAGTGAGGCCCGTGCACCTGCCGGGGCGCGAGCGCAGGATCAGGGAGCGGGCCCGCACCCGCATGACCGAGCTGGTCCCCGAACTGGCCGACGCCCTGGAGGGCGAGACCGCCTCGCCGTACGCGCTGTTCGGTTACAGCATGGGCGCCTGGGTGGCGTTCGAGCTGGCCAGGGAACTGCGCAGGCGCGGCGCGCCCGCGCCGCGCGCCCTGCTGGCGGCCGCCGCCGCGCCGCCGCACGGACCGCGCTCCGCGGCCATGTACGACGCGCCCGAGCCCGAGCTCGTCGGCTGGATGCGGCGCCTGGACGGCAGCGCGGGCATGCCGCTCGACGACCCGCGGCTGCTGGCGGTCGTGCTGCCGCGCGTCAGGGCCGACCTGGAGATCACCGACACCTACCTGCCGCGACCCGAGCCGCCGCTCGACCTGCCGCTGCGGGTCTACGCCGGCACCGACGACGAGATCGTCCCCGTGGAGCACGCCCGGATGTGGGCGGCGCAGGCGACGGGCGACTTCCGGCTGCGCGTGCTGACCGGCGGCCACTTCTTCCTGCACGAGCGGCGTACCGAGCTGCTCCACCACATCGCCCGAGACCTGGAGGCCTGACGTGAGCACCTACGCCGTGGTGATCAACGACGAGGAGCAGTACTCGCTGTGGCCGCAGAGCCAGGATCCGCCGCCGGGCTGGAGCCCGACCGGGTTCGCCGGCGAGCGCGAGGCCTGCCTGGAGCACATCGGCCAGGTGTGGACCGACATGCGCCCCAAGTCGCTGCGCACGCCATGACGGTCGTCCAGGGGACCCGGCCCCGCGTCAACGCCGGACGGCTCAACGGGCACATCGCCGCCCTCGGGGACATCGGCCGCGGCCCCGGCGGCGGCGTGACCCGGCTGGCCTTCACCGCCGAGGACGTCCAGGGACGCGCCTACGTGGCCGGGCTGATGCTGGAGGCGGGCCTGGCCGTCGAGGTCGACGCGGCGGGCAACCTCATCGGCAGGAGGCGGGGCGCCGACGGCACGGCCCCGGCGCTCGTGCTCGGCTCCCACATCGACACCGTCGTCAACGGCGGCGCCTACGACGGGGCCTACGGCGTGCTCGCCGCCGTCGAGGTCGCCCGCGTGTTGCACGAGGAGGGTGTACGGCTGCGCCATCCGCTGGTCGTGGTGGCCTTCTGCGACGAGGAGGGCGCCCACGGCACGATGGGCATGCTCGGCGCGCACGGCTTCACCGGCGCGCTGCCCGCGGGCTTCGGCGAGGAACGCGACAACCGGGGCATCACCATCGCCGACCTGCTGGCGGCCGTCGGCGGCGACCACCTGCGGCTCGACGAGGCGGCCTGGACCCGCGACGAGATCGCCGCCTACCTGGAGCTGCACATCGAGCAGGGCAGCGTGCTGGAGCGGCTGGGCGTGCCGATCGGCGTGGTGGAGTCGATCACGGGACGGCTGAACCTCACCGTGACGGTCGAGGGCGTCGCCGGCCACGCCGGGACCACGCCCATGGAGCACCGGGTCGACGCGCTCGACGCCGCCGCGCGTGTGCTGCTGGCCGTCCGCTCCATCGCGGCCGACGAGGGGATCGTGCTGCGCGCCACCACAGGGACGTGCTCGGTGGAGCCCGGCATGTGGAACGTCATCCCCGGCCTGGTACGGCTCGGCGTGGAGTTCCGCGACGTGACGGCCTCGGCACTCGACGACGCGGTCGCCCGCCTGGGCGAGCTGGCCCAGGAGATCGCCAAGGCCACCGGCACCCAGATCGAGATCGGCCTCGGGGCACGCACCACGCCCGTCGACTGCCATCCGGGCCTGCGTGACCTGATCGCCCGCTGCGCCGCCGAGCTCGGGCTGAGCTCGCACCGGCTGCCGAGCGGGGCCGGGCACGACGCCCAGATCGTCGCCCGCATCGCCCCGATCGGCATGATCTTCGTGCCGAGCACGGGCGGCGTCAGCCACGCACCCGATGAGCACACCCCGCCCGACCAGCTCACCCAGGGCGCTGACGTGCTGCTCAGCGCCGTTCTCCAGCTCGACGGAGGGCTGGTAGCCGGCCGGTAGCCGACGCGATATCGACGGGTATCCGGCGCTCCATACCGTCCTTCTCAGACGACGAGAGAGGGAATCAGATGTCGAAGCGGATGGCGTGGAGCGCGAAGTTCGTCCTGGTAGCCGGCCTGGTCGCCGCCCCCGTCGCGGGCACCGCCGCCACCGCCGTCTCCGCAGCCCCCACCCCCGGCCCCATCGTCACACTGGACGACAGCACCTGGACCTGATCTCCTCGATGAGCTCCCTGACCGGCGCGGCCGATTCCTGATCGGCGCAGTGGGTCAGGGAGCTTTCCAGTGCGGCCAGAGCCTCCTGATCCTTTTCCTGCAGGGCCAGCACCTCGCCCAGCGCCACGAGCGAGCGGAAACGCCACAGCCGGATCTCCAGCTCGGCGAAGATCGCGCAGGCGGCGTCGATCCACCTCGCGGCCTCGCCCGGCCGTCCTGAGCCCGACTCCAGAGCCCCCAGGGCCAGGCAGACCTTGGCCTCCACGAACCGCTCCCGCACCTGGCGGGCGATGATCAGAGCCTCGTTGAGGATCTCGGCGGCAGCCTCGGGCCGCTCCTGCATGAGTCGGATCTCGCCCAGGCCGCACAGGATGTAGGCCTGGCCGATCACGTCGCGGCGCTCGCGCACCAGCACCAGGGCGGCCTCGCAGGCCGACTCGGCCTCCACGAGCCGGCCCTTGCGCAGCAGGATCTCGCCGAGCCGGTTGAGGATCTGCGCCTGGCCGCGCTCGCTGCGCAACTCGCGGAAGACCTCCAGCGCCTGCCTGAGCATCGGCTCGGCCAGCTCCAGCCGCCCCTGGTCCACGTGGACCTGGGCGATGCCGCCGAGCACGTGGGCCTCGGCGTAGCGGTCGCCGACCCGCGCGAAGATCTCCTTGGCCCGGCCGAAGCCGTCGAGCGCCTCCCCGAACCGCCCCGCCAGCCGGTCGAGCAGCGACAGGTTGCGCAGCGCCAGCGCCAGACCGTACGGCTCGCCGATCTCCTCGCACAACGCCACCGCCTTGTCGAGCGGCTCGCCCGCCTTGTCCAGCAGTTGCTGGAACAGGTACATGCTGGCCATCGAGCACAGGATGGCGGCCTCGCCGCGCCGGTCGCCCGCCGCCCTGGACGCCGACAGCGCCACCTCGTGGGTATGGCGCCAGTCGTCGAAGTAGCTGCGCGCCTCGAACAGGGTCGTCGAGGTGACCGCCAGGTCCCAGCACAACTCGTGCAGCCCGAGCGCCGCCGCCTGGGAGACCGCCGCCACCAGGGCGCTGCGCTCGGCGTCGAGCCAGTCGAGCGGCTGGTCGACCAGCGCCTCCGGCACGCAGGGCCGCCACCGTTCGACCGGGCTGTGCAACTGGGTGAAGGCTCCGCCGTACTCCCGCTCGTGGGCCTCCTCCGCCAGCGCCAGCCACGCGCTCAACGTACGGCTCAGCGCCAGGGGGTACTCCCGCGGGTCCTCCTCCGCCTGGGCACGTTCCCTGGCGTAGAGCCTGACCAGGTCGTGGAAGCGGTAGCGGATCTGCCCGGAGAAGTCGCGGCCGACGACCTCGAGGATCTGGGCGTCGACGAGCTGCTCGATGAGGTCCTCCGCCTCGCTCTCGCCGATGTCGAGCAGAGCGGCGCCCGCCCAGGCGGCGAAGTCGGGCGCGCTGAGCAGGCCGAGCCTGCGGAACATGCGCGCGGCGTCCGGGCTCAGGTCGCGGTAGCTGAGGGCGAAGCTGGCGCGCACGGTCATCTGCCCGTAGCTGAGCTCGTCGAGCCTGCGGCGCTCGTCGGTCAGGCGTTTGACCAGGCGCGCAGGGGTCCAGTAGGAGCGGCCCGTGAGCTTGGCGCCCACGATGCGCAGGGCCAGGGGCAGGCCGTCGCACAACGCGCCGAGCGCGCCCGTGGCGTTCGGGTCGTCGCCGACCAGCGCCGAGTCGGCGATGCCGGTGAGCAGGGCGGCCGAGTCGTCGGCGCCGAGCACGTCGAGGCGCACCTCGGTGGCGCCCTCCTGGGCGATCAGGTCGCCGAGCGGGTCGCGGCTGGTCACGATCACGCAGCACTGGCCGGAACCGGGCAGCAGCGGCTTGACCTGCTCGATCATGCGCACGTTGTCGAGGAGGACGAGCACCCTGCGCTTGCCGATCACGGTGCGGAACTGGGCGGCACGCTCGTCGAGGTCTTCGGGGATGCGCTCGCCGCGCACGCCGAAGGCGCGCAGGAACCGGTCCATCGCGGCCCCGGCGCTCAGCGGTTCGGCGTTGAGGTCGTAGCCGCGCATGTCGGCGAACAGCTGGCCGTCGGGGAAGCGGTGGGCCACGCGGTGCGCCCAGTGGACCGCGAGGCCCGACTTGCCCACGCCGCCGATGCCGGTGATCAGCACGATGGTCAGCAGGCCCTGGCGGGACCGTTCCTCCAGCAGGGTGTCGAGCTGCTCGACCTCGGCGGCGCGCCCGGTGAAGTGCGGCACGTCCGCCAGCAGCTGCGCGGGCGCCGGATCCTGGGCGGCCGGCGGGTGCGCCTCCTCGGCGGAGGGCGCGGGCGGCGGCTTGTGCGGGGGATCGGCGAGGGTCAGCTCCGGGCTGTCGTTCAGGATCGCCTCGTGCAGTTCGCGCAGCTCGGTGCCGGGTTCGATGCCGAGCTCGGCGATCAGGTGCTCGCGGCCCGCCCGGTAGGTGTCGAGGGCCGCCGCCCTGCGGCCCGAGCGGTACTGCGCCAGCATGAGCTGGGCACGCAGCAGCTCGCGCAGCGGATTGGCCTCCACGAACGCGGCCAGGTCGTCGGCGAGCTCGCGGTGACGTCCCAGGGCCAGCTCCACCCGCAGCCGCTCCTCGGTCAGCGTGAGCAGCCGGTCCTCCAGCCTGCGGGCCTCGCCCTCCACGAAGGAGCTCTCCATGCCCGCCAGGATCGGTCCACGCCACAACCCGCACGCGCGCGCGAACAGCTGGGCGGCCTCCGCCAGATCGCCGGCGGCCTCCGCGGCGCGCGCCCTGGCCGCCAGCCGGTCGGCGTGCAGGGAGTCGACCTGGTCGGGGGAGGCGTTGAGCACGTAGCCGGGCGCGTTGGTGCCCAGCAGGTCGGCGGGGGCGCCCGCGTCGGCCAGGGCCTTGCGCAGGCTGGAGACGCAGATGACGACCTGGTTCCTGGCCGTCGGCGGCAGGTGGTCGCCCCAGATGGCCTCGGCCAGGCGGTCGATGGAGACCACCTGGCCGGTCCGCAGAATGAGCGTCGCCATGATGATCTGCTGGCGGGTTCCGCGGACGGCGACCCGGTTCGCGCCAATGATGATTTCGAGTGAACCGAGCACTCGAAACGATTGGTCTTGATCCATACCCCATCCCCGGCGAAGCCATCACCCTGCAGGCTAAGTGGATCATGCGTTATCGCGACCAGCAATATTCAATTCAAAAGAGTAAACGAGTGCCGTCGAATTAGAGACGCACTGAAATGGCTTTGTTCACGTTCACGAAAGCGCTCGGTGATTTAGCGGTTACTCGATATTTCAGCCTAGACCCAGCCGCGCTCCGGAGCGTAACGACCCAGCTGCAGCCGAGTGGTCGCTCCCGACAGATCCATGAGGTGGCGTACCCGGCGCTGCACCGTGCGTGGCGACAGCTGCAACTGTTTGGCCACGGCCTCGTCGGTCAGCCCGGCGAACAGCAGCGCGAGGATCTTGCGGTCCAGCGCGGTGACGTCCTCGTCGCCCTCCTCCGCGCCCAGGTGCAGCTTGGCCGCCCGGTCCCACGTCCACTCGAACAACCGGATGAGGCCGCCGAGCAGGCCGCGCGCGTGCACGACCAGCGCCCCCGGCTCCTCTCCTGGAGAGCTCAGCGGCACCAGCGCCACCGAGCGGTCGGCGACGATCATCTTCATCGGCAGGGTGTCGACGACCGCGACCTCCTCGCCCTGACGGGTGGCCTGCTCGGCCTGGCTCAGGCCGCCGGGACCGTCGAGCACGTCGCGTTCGAGGATCACCCGGTAGCGCACGCCCCGCCGTACGGCGGCGTCCTCCGCGGGGTTGTCCTCGGCCGACTGCACCACGGTCGGCGCGGTCACGAAGGCCATCACCTCGCGCTCGGCGCCCAGCTGCAACTGCTCGAACCGCTGGCGGGTGGCGTCGGAGCCGATCACGACCTCGATCAGGTCGCCCGGCGCGCGGCTGCCCGCCGTACGCCGGTAGAGCTCGGTCAGCTCGTTGATGGCCAGCTCGCTGCGGCGCAGTTCGTCGCGGCGGGCGACCAGCATCGCCCGCAACGCCAGGTCGGGAGCGGCGGCCACGTGCCGTTCCTGGTCGCCGCCCGAGCGGCTGGCCAGGCCCAGGCTCTCCAGGCGGCGCAGCAGGCTGCGGGCGTCGGAGGCGGGCAGCCGTAACCGGTCGGCCAGGACCGCGGGGGAGGCGGCGGCCAGATCGACCAGGGCCCGGTAGGCACGCTCCTCCGCCGGTTCCAGGCCCAGGATGTTCAGATCCACGTCGTCGGGAACATCGCTTTCGATCACGATGGCCGAGTATGTCGGCCAAAGATGTGCGAAACGCCCCGCGACCGTAACGAAACGGACGCGGGGCGCTGGGGGTTGTCTATCGCACGCCGTACAAACGGTTGACCACCTGGGTGATCGCGTTGCCGTGCGAGTCGACCGCGCTCACCTTGATGGACACGTGCCTGCCGGACGCGGCGGCGTTGTCGACGCTCGCCACCCAGGCGCCGTCCCGGAAGGCGACCGGCACCTCGCTCCAGGCGCTCTCGTCCTCGGCCCAGACCTTCTGGTCGTCGGTCGACACCCACGCCTTGACCGAGGCCATCGCACCGGCGTCGTAGTCGGGCTGACCGGTGACCGAGATCCTCACCGGGAACACCGCGTCAGGCGCCGCGGTGTTGCGCGAGTCCACCTCGGCGTCGTAGCCGACCACCAGGAACGGCAGCGCCACGACCTCCTCGCCCTGGGGGCGGGTGGTGGTGAAGCGGTAGGTCGTGGTGGTCATGGCGCCCTGGTCGCCGCCGTCGTAGGAGCCGAAACGCAGCTGGCGGCCGGTCAGCTCGTAGGTGCCGTCGGTGATCAGGAACTGGCCGAAGGGCCAGGCGCTGGTCTCCAGGACCTGGCCGTCCTTGCTGAGGGTCAGGTTGCCCGCGTCGCCGAAGTAGGCGCCGGCCCCGTAGTGGTCGGGGTCGGAGTCCTTCCACCGGGAGGTCGAGTAGCCGATCAGGTCACCCTGCCGCTCGGCGATGTGGTAGCCGGGGAACTGACCCGTCATGGAGGGCATGCGCAGCCACGTGGCGCCGCGCTTCTGGCCGGGCTCGTAGGTGCGCGGGATGTCGTACCAGGTCTCCCGCCACAGCGGGTGGCCGCCGCGATAGGCGATCTGCTCGAAGGTGACGTCAGGGCTGTAGAGCGACAGGCGCTTGCCCGGCACCGTGAAGTCCACGTCCCAGCCGCCGAACGAGTTGGCCGACCACGGACGGTGCACCGCCAGGTAGTCGCCCGCCGGCTCGTCGGCCTGTTTGCCGTACCAGGTCTCCTCGACGGCGGCCAGCCGGCTGTCGCGGACGGTGTGCGACTGGTCGCGGCCGACCCGGCCCTCGTCGATGAAGGCCAGGTTGTAGACGCCGCCGTCGAAGGTCGCGCGCAGGTACGCGCCCATCTCGAAGCCGCCCAGCCGGGCCCTGGTCGAGGAGGGCGCGGCGTAGAACTCGGTGATCGGGCCGGTCACGCCGCCGCCGGTCTGCCAGCGGTCCCACCAGCGGCCGTACTGCAGGACGCCGGAGGAGAGCGTGGAAGGCCGGTCGGTCTTCACCTGGATCGGCAGCGCCGTGCGGGCGTCGTAGACCAGGGTGGTGTCACGCTCCAGCTCGAGCTCGGGGTCGCCGAGGTAGGCCAGCGCGGGCGCGGTGTGGATCAGGGCGCTGACCGCGTAGCGGCCGACCGGCAGCTCGTAGACGGTCTCGGGGCTCCCGTCCACGTAGGCGCGGGTGGCGCGCTCCTCGTCCATGCCGACGACGTCGACGAAACTGATGCCCGTGGGGGCGTTGCCGTCGCGGCCGATCGTCTTGACGGTGAGCTTCACGATCTTCGGGGCCACCCAGAAGCCGACCGCCGTGGTGACGGTCACGCCCCCGCGGCCCGTGGCGACGACGCGGGCGCCGATCTCGCCGTAGGCCTCGTCGGCGAAACGGCCGTCGGGGTCGGCGGTGACCGGCACCGTGGCGGTGCCGCCCGCCGGAACGGTGATCGAGTGGCGGCCGAGCTTGAGCGAGTCGCGCGGGATCCTGGCGCCGTTCTTCCCGGCCAGGTCCTCGATCCTCAGCTGCAGCCTGACCTCGCGGTCACCGAGGTTGGTGTACACGAGCTCCTTGGTGGCGCGCTCGCCGTCGTCGTGCGGCCAGGCGAAGCTGCCCAGGTCGACGGTGCCCGGCCCCTGCACGCTCGCCGCGATGGCGCCGGGCACGGACAACTCGCCCGCGCCCTGCGCGTAGACGTGGTCCTTGGCGTTCGCCTTGACCCCGGAGACCAGGGCGGCCTTCACCTGCTGCGCCGTCCAGCCGGGGTGAGCCTGGCGCACCAGCGCCGCGGCGCCCGCGACGTGCGGCGACGCCATCGAGGTGCCCGACATCTTGAGATAGTGGATGCCGCCGACGCTGCCGTTGGCCGCGCCGACCGTCTCCACGCCGGGTGCGGCGATCTCCGGCTTGACCCGGTGGTCGCCCAGGACGGGGCCGCGGCTGGAGAAGCCCGCGGTCTCGCCCTTCGCGTCGACGGCGCCGACGGTCAGCACCCCGGCCGCGCAGCCGGGAGAGCTGACGGTCTCACGGGCGGCCGAGTTGCCCGCCGCGATGACGAACAGGCTCCTGCTCTGCTCGCTCAGCCGCTGCGCCGCCGCGCTCATCGGGTCGGTGCAGTCGGTGGGCTCCTGGCTGCCCAGGCTCATGTTGATCACATCGGCGCCCTGGGCGACGGCCCACTCCATGCCCGCGATGATCCACGACTCCTGGCCGCCGCCCCAGCTGTCGAGCACCCGGCCGACCAGCAGCTTCGCCCCGGGCGCCATGCCCTTGCGCGAGGCGTCGGCCGCGCCGGAGCCCAGAGCCGTCGAGGCCACATGGGTGCCGTGGCCGTCCCCGTCGGCGGCGGTGCCGCTGCCGGTGAAGTCCTCGGCGGCGGCGACCTGGCCCTTCAGATCCGGATGGCCGGGGTCGTAGCCGCTGTCCAGCACGGCGATCCTGGTGCCGGTGCCGTCGAAGCCCGCCTTCCACACCTGCTCGGCGCCGGTCTGGCCGACACCCGTGCCCGGGTCCAGATCGACGCCGGAGACACGGCCGTCGAGCCAGATCTTGGCCATCGACCTGGCGGCGGTCAGACCGTCGAACAACGCGCCCGCCGCCGTCTTCTTGACCTGCACCGCCGTGGCGCCTGAAGCACCCAGGGCCCGCGTCGTCACATCCGCGGAACGCGGCAGCGCCGCCGCCCCGTCCACGATCAGCGGCAGGGTGTCCCTGCGGGCGTCGTCGTAACCCTGGCGGATCAGGCCCGAGACGTTGAACAGGCGCTCGTCGAGCCGTCCCGCCGCGATCATCGCGGCGGCGCTCTGGGGCACCACATAGAGGTCGTCGCCGACCTGACGGGTGGCATAGGGCTCATCGGTGGCGAGGGTGACCGAGGTCTTGCCGCCGGCGCCGGTGCTGACCAGCGCGCGGTCGCCGGTGACCAGGGTGACGCTGGTCGCCGTGGTCGCCGTGGTCGCCGTGGTCGCCGTGGTCGCCGCGCCGGCAGGCCGGCTGCCCGCGACGGATCCCGCCGCACCGGCCGGGCCCGCCGTCGTGGACAGGACGGCGAGAGCCAGCGCTGACACGCCTAGGCGCGTCCGCAGGGACATGGGGTGCCTCCTGGGGGGAAGATCAGTGAACGCCCATACGCTCCCAGAAGGGGGCGGTGTCGCAGACAGGCACGCGGTGTCGAGAACCCGTCATGGCGGGATCTCGACAACGGTCACGACAGGCAGTGGAGGGGTAGGGTCACCTGGCGTGGTGTGCCGGGGCCGGTGGCTTCGTCACCATGCGCGTGCCCACTCGGGGGACGGGGTGGGGTCGGGCTCCAGGCCGTTGAGGTCGTGCGACCACGTCCGCTTCCAGACGCCGCGGTGTTCCAGGATCGCCACCTCCCCCTGCCGGGTCGCGACGAGGAGCCTGCCTCGCCCGTCCCAGTCCGCCCACCCGACGTCCTCCAGATCCACCCCGTCGAGCTCGTAGCGCACCAGCACCCCCTCGATGCTGTGACGGCCGAAGTCGACACCCCGGTGCTCCAGCACGAGCCGCTGGCCGCCCGGCCCCCGCCGCTCGACGGCCCGCCCGCCCCCGGGGACCGCCCGCCACCCCCTCCGGTGCTCGTTGTACAGGTCGGCATCACTCCATCGAGTGTCGACCGGCTCGATCTCCACTCGATGCGGATAGGCGCCGTGGAAAGGACGGCTGTCGACCGAGCCGGTGATGGTCAGCCTCCCGTCACGCCCGAAGTGGCAACCGGTCGTCCACGTGCCGAAGGTGTGCCAGGCGGCCAGCGCGGTCAGCCAGGGCGCCCTGGAGACGGCGAAGTAGGTGTGCCACGGATCCTCACCGTGCTTCAGCGCGAAGTACCCCAGCAGCCGCCCGTCGGGGGACAGCCCGCACCGGCGCGGGTAGAGCAACCCGTGAAACCACGCCCCCGGCTCGACCGCCGGCCGCTCCAGATCCCAGCGCAGCAGGTGCCACCACCCGCTCGGCCCCCGCCTCATGATCAACGCCACCGGCGCCTGGGCCGCGGGCAGCACATACAGGCGGGGCGCCGGCAGGGACCAAGGCGGCGGCGGTGGCGACATGCGGTGCGGCGAAGGCATGCGGACGCTCCGTGGCGCGTCGGTTCGATGTCATCGAGGCTACGCAGCGCGGCCGCGGCTCGGCAACGCCGTTATTTCCCGTAGACCGCTGTAGACGTTTTCTCCGCACCCGACCGACGGTAAATCCGCTGGTCGAAGCCTTTTCTTTCGGAGGTGAATTCCGAGTCGTTCAGAACGCGCGAGGAGAAACACCGGGAAAGAAATCCGGCTCCCCGAACCGATCACCGCCCGGCACGGGACCGGACGGCGGCCGAGGCGCCCGACTATCCTGGCCCGATGCCGAAGTACGCGGTCCTGGTGCGCGGGGTCAACCTCAAGCAGCACAACCGCCTGGTCATGGCGGAGTTCCGCGAGCTGCTGAAGGGTCTTGGCCATACGGCCGTGACCACCTACCTCAACAGCGGCAACGCGATCGTCGAGGCCCCCGAGACACGCACGGACCGCCTTGCCGGCGCCGTCCGCGCGGCACTCCTGGAGCAACTCGGCCTCGATGTGGGCGTCGTCGTACGCACCGGTCCCGAACTGGCCGCGGTGGTGGAGTCCAACCCGTTCCCGGTGGCCGATCCGGCCCTGCTGCGGGTGGCGTTCCTGTCGCACCAGCCGCGCATCGACCTGGACCGGGAGGCCGTGGCCCCCGAGGAGTTCCACCTGGGCGACAGGGTGCTCTACCTGAAGTACGGCGGTCATCCCCGTGGCAGCAAGCTCGGCCTCGTCGCCCGCGCCTGCCTGAGGGCCTCGCCCGAGCTCGTGATCACCGAGCGGAACTGGAACACCACGCTGGCCCTCGCCGACCGCGCCAACGTGAACACCTGACCGGCGCCGTCGACCCCGCATCCTGGAACGCCGTCACCCGCCATCGGCGTCGCTGTCACCCGCCGTCGCTGTCACCCGCCGTCGCCGTCACCCTCCATCGCCGTCACCCTCCATCGCCGTCACCCTCCATCGCCGTCAGGCGCTCAGCCCGGCCCGGCGCGACCAGTGCTCCCACAGCCGGGCGGCGACCTCGGGATCGGCCGCGGCGGGGGAGGGCGGGACGTCCTGCCCTCCCTCCAGGTAGCGCCCGGTCTCGCCGGAGCGCGCCAGGTCCACGGCGACCAGCGCCGACGCGCGCGGGCTCGCGGCCGATCCGTCGTCCGGCACCCCGCGGAACTCGTCGAGCAGCCGGGTGGCCATGACCCCCGGGCAGAAGGCGTTGGCCAGGACCGGTGTGCGCCTGGCCAGCTCCATCGTGAGGCTGATCAGCACGGCCTTGGTGTGCCGGTAGGTCTCCTGTCTGCCCTCGGGGACGGGCGCCTCCAGGTCGGGGACCTGCCGGTGGTTGGCCGCGGCCACGTTGACGACCATGCGGGCGGGCACCAGGCGTGACATCAGGAACGGTGCCAGCAGGTTGACGGTCACCGTGTGTTCGGCCGAGTCGGACACGACCGCGGCGTTGTTGACCAGGATGTCGGCTTTCAGCTCGCGCAGGGAGCCGAGCCGGGCCAGGTCCACCCGCGCCTCTTCGAGGCTCGCCTCGGGGACCCGCGAGCGCACGGCCGCCACGGCGTCCGCCGGTGTACGGCAGGCGAGGATCACGCGCGCTCCTGCGCGGGCGAACTCGGTGGCCATCGCCAGCCCGAGGCCGCGGCCGGCGCCGGTGATGAGGCAGGTCTGTCCGCTCAGCTCCATGCGCGACACTCTTCCACTTTGCAAACCCCTAGGGGGTATGTTACGTTCCTCCGCGTCACCCTGACATACCCCCTGGAGGTATAGAAATGTCAGCGAATCCCCGCCGCTGGTGGGCACTCGTGGTGCTCGCCATGGCTCAGTTCATGGTCATCATGGACACGTCGATCATCGGCGTGGCCCTGCCCGACATGCAGCGCGAGCTCGGCTTCACCCCCGAGGGCCTGCAGTGGGTCTTCAACGCCTACGTCGTCGCCTTCGGCGGCCTGCTGCTCCTGGGCGGGCGGTTGTCCGACCTGTTCGGCGCCCGCAAGATCTTCTCGACCGGCTGGCTGATCCTCATCGCCGGCTCGGTCGTCGCCGCCGCGGCCACCACCGCCTGGGTGGAGGTGCTGGGCAGGGGTATCCAGGGCGTCGGCGGCGCCCTCATCGCCCCGGCGGCCATGACCCTGCTCATGATGCTCTTCGGCCACAACCCGCGTGAGCTCGGCAAGGCCATGTCCCTCTACGGCGCCGCGGCACCCGCCGGCGGCACCGCGGGCGTCTTCCTGGGCGGCGTCATCACCGAATACCTGAGCTGGCCGTGGGTGTTCATCGTGTACATCCCCATCGGCGTCATCACGCTGCTGGCCGTACCCGCCCTGCTGCCCGCCACCCGGCGCGGCAGCGGCTCGGTCGACCTGCTCGGCGGCCTGTCGGCGACGGCCGGCATCACCCTCGTCGTGTACGCCATCGTGGCCGAGAGCTGGATCGCGGCGCTCGGCGGCGCGGCCCTGCTGGCGCTCTTCCTGCTGGTCCAGCGCACCGCCAAGTCCCCGATCATGCCGCTGGGCATCTGGCGCACCCCCGGCCTGGCCCCCGCCAACCTGGCGATGGCGCTGCTGGGCGCGGCCTGGATCCCGATGTGGTACTTCCTCAACCTCTACCTGCAGCAGACCCTGCACCTGGGCCAGTTCGCCAGCGGCGCGGCCCTGCTGCCGATGACCGTGGCCATCATGATCTTCATGGTCGGCATCACCGCCAAGCTGCTCGCCCGCCTCGGCGCCAAGCCGCTGATCGCCGGCGGCCTGCTCGTCCTCGCCGCGGGTGTGGCCTGGCTGTCGCTGGCCGGTCCCGGTGGCAGCTTCGCCGCCGACGTGCTGCCCGCCAGCCTGGTGGCGGCGGTGGGCATGTCGCTGGCCTACATCCCGGCGATGATGTCGGCGATGAGCGGGGTGCGGCCCGAGGAGGCGGGCCTGGCCTCCGGCATCGTCAACACCACCTACAACGTCGGCTCGGCGCTCGGCCTGGCCGTCATGACGGCCCTGGCCGCCGGCGGCACCTCGCCCTTCGTGGGGGCGGCCGTGGTGGCGCTGGGCGGCGCGGTCCTGGCGGGCGTCACGCTCACCGGAAAGAAGCAGGCCGCCGAAATACTCTAGGGGGGTAGGGTGTTGAACGGGATATGAAAGCCAAGCAGGACCACCACCGCAGGCTGCGCCGGATCGAAGGACAGGTGCGCGGCCTGCAGCGGATGGTCGAAGAGGACAAATACTGTATCGACATCCTCACCCAGGTCTCGGCCGCCAACAGCGCACTCCAGTCCTTCGCCCTGGCGCTGCTGGAGGAGCACCTGGCCCACTGCGTCGCCGAGGCGACGGCCAAAGGCGGGCCCGAGGCCGACGCGAAGGTCAAGGAGGCCACCGCGGCCATCGCCCGGCTCGTCCGCTCCTAATCCTCCTCCTCACCCAGCACCCGCTGGGCCACCGCGAAGGCCGCGTTGGCGGCGGGCACCCCGCAGTAGATCGCGCACTGCAGCAGCACCTCGCCGATCTCCTCAGGGGACAGCCCGTTCCGCCGCGCGGCCTTCACGTGCATCGCCAGCTCCTCCAGCCGGCCCCCGGCGACCAGCGCGGTCAGCGTGATCATGCTCCGCGAGCGCCGGTCGAGCCCGGGCCGCGTCCAGATCTCGCCCCACGCGTAACGGGTGATCAGGTCCTGGAAGTCCGCGGTGAACGCCGTGGTGCCCGCGACCGCCCGGTCGACGTGCGCCTCGCCCAGGACGGCACGGCGCACGGCCATCCCCGCCCGCGCCCCCAGATGCGTCAGCAGCGCCCCGGTCACGACGTCCGGCCGGTCGACGTTGGCCAGATGCGCGGCCTCGCGCACCTCCACCAGCGTCGCGCCCGCGATGCCGTCGGCCAGCTCCCTGCCGTGCGGCGGGGGAGTGGCCGGGTCGTCCCGCCCCGCCACCACCAGCGTCGGCACGGCGATCTTCCCCAGCTCCCGCCGGATGTCGTAGCCCGCCAGCGCCTCGCAGCAGGAGGCGTAGGAGCCGGGATCGGCGCCCGCCAGGTCGTCGAGCAGCTCCCGCACCGGCGCACCGGCGAACCAGCGTGCGCGCGAGGCCTCCAGCAGCACGGCCGTGCCGCGTTCGCGCACCAGCGCCGCGCGCTCGTGCCAGGCCGCGGGCTCCCCGAAACGGGCCGACGAGCAGATCATGGCCAGCGACCTGACCCGCCCGGGATGGTCCAGCGCCAGCCGGGCGCCGATCGCGCCGCCGATGGAGATGCCCGCGTAGTGGAAGCTCTCCCAGCCCAGCGAGTCGGCCAGCTCCAGCACCCGCCCGGCCAGCCCGGCCATGCCCCCGGCCTCGCCGGGAGCGCAGCCGCCGTGTCCCGGCAGGTCGAAGCGCGCCACCCGGTGCCGCCTGGCCAGCTCGCGGATCTGCGGCTCCCACACCCGCAGCGAGGTGCCGATCGACGGCCCCAGCATCAGCGGTTCCGCCTCGGGCGGGCCGTCGAGGCGGTGGTTGAGCAGGTTCACGATCTCTCCAGGGCCCGGTCCGCCAGGCTTCGTGCCACGCCGAGATAGTCCTCGGGATCGGCCAGCTCCTCGGGGAAGGGCTCGCCGCGCGTGATCAGTTCTTCGGCTCTCGTACGGCCCAGCACCGCCGACACCCGCTCCGAGACGACCAGGCCGCCGGTCAGCGCAAGGTTCTCCCGCATGCGCCCGGGGTGCACCCGCAGCCCTCCCGCCAGCTCGGCGGCGTCGGCGGCGGCGCCCTCGACCAGGCCGAGCGCCTGGGCCAGGGTCTGCCACTCGGCGTGCCAGGCCCCCGCCGGCCGTTCGTCCTCGGCGGCCATCGAGGCGTGCAGGGTCGCCGCCAGGTTCGGCACCTGCCTGGCGGCGGAGGCGATCCAGGTGGCCAGGACCGGGTTGTTCTTGTGCGGCATCGCCGAGGAGCCGCCGGTCGTGCCCTCGGCGAGCTCGCCGATCTCGGTGCGGGAGAGCACCAGCACGTCGGCGGCCAGCTTGCCCAGCGCGCCCGTCGTGAAGGCCAGCGCCGAGGCCAGGTCGGCGACGGGCGTGCGCAGCACGTGCCACGGCAGCGCGGGTGTCGCCAGCCCCAGCTCACGCGCGAACGCCTCCACGAGCCGCCCTTCGACCCCGCCACCTGCGCCACCGCCCGTGACGCCGCTCTCGCGCTCGGCCTGCTGCGCGTGGGCGCCGAAGGCCGCCATCGTCCCGGCCGCTCCGCCGAGCTGGGCGGGCAACGCCTGCCGTACGGCACGCAGCCGGTCACGGGCGTCCAGCACGAGCGAACGCCACCCGGCCGCCTTCAGCCCGAAGGTCGTGGGCACGGCGTGCTGGGTCAGCGTGCGCCCCGCCATGACGGTGTCGCGATGGGCCGCCGCCAGCCGCCGCAACGCGCCCGCCGTACGCTCGAGGTCGTCCAGCACCGAGCCGGTGACCCGGTGCGCCACCAGCATCAGCGCGCTGTCCAGGATGTCCTGGCTGGTCGCCCCCCGGTGCGCCCACGGGCCCGCCGCCGCCTTGAGCGCGGCGGCCAGCGGGATGACCGGGTTGCCGCTCGCCCTGGCCCGCTCGGCCAGGCCTGGCACCGACAGCCCCCGCGCGGCCTCCTCCACCGCCCGCACCGCCTCGGCGGGCGCCAGCCCGAGCGCCGCCCAGGCCCGCACCAGCGCGACCTCGGCGTCGAGCATCGCCCGCAGCACCACCGCGTCACCGACGGGCCGCGCGTGCGACAGCAGCTCACCCGAACTCAAGGAACACCGTCTCCCCTTCACCCTGCAGCCGGATGTCGAACCGGTACACCCCCGGCCGTTCCTCGGCGGCCAGCACCGTCGAGCGCCGCCCGGGCGGAATCCTGGCGTCGACCTCGTCTCGCAGGTAGGCCCTGGTGTAGAGGTGATGCCCCAGCCCGCGGGCGAAGACACAGATCGAGATGTACGGCAGCCCGGTGTCCGCGGTGCGCAGCACCCACCGGCCGGAGGCGTCGGTCGAGACGCGTCCCCAGCCGGTGAAGTCGACTCCGTGCCGCCCGGCGATCGCCCCGGTGACGGGGTCGCGCCGCATCGAACCGGGCAGCGGCCCGCCGGGCGTGGGCTGCCAGGTCTCCAGCAGCGCGTCGGGAACGGGTTCTCCCGCGCCGTCGTAGACGTAACCGTGCAGCACGATCCCGCCCAGCGCCACGTCTCCGCCGCCCGGGAACGGCAGCGCGTAGCCGTAGAAGGGGCCGACGGTCTGCGAGGGGGTCGGGTTCACTCGTGCTCCTCCTGCTCGAACAGGCCGGCGGACGGTCCGTCGAGCACGATGTCCCAGCGGTAGCCGAGCGACCACTCCGGCACCGACAGGTCGTGGTCGTAGGAGGCGATGAGCCGCTCGCGGGCCTTCGGGTCGAGCACCGCGTTGTAGATCGGGTCGAACGGGAAGAGCGGGTCGTTCGGGAAGTACATCTGGGTGACCAGCCGCTGGGCGAAAGCCGTACCGAACAGCGAGAAGTGGATGTGCGCCGGCCGCCAGGCGTTGCGGTGGTTGCGCCATGGATAGGCGCCGGGCTTGATCGTGGTGAAGGCGTAGCGGCCCTCGTCGTCGGTCAGGCAGCGGCCCACGCCGGTGAAGTTGGGGTCGAGCGGGGCGGGGTGGTCGTCGCGCTGGTGCGCGTAGCGGCCCGAGGCGTTGGCCTGCCAGACCTCGACGAGCTGGCCGCGCACCGGCCGCCCCGCGCGGTCGAGCACGCGGCCCGTGACGGTGATCCGCTCGCCCAGGGGCTCGCCGACGTGCTGGCGGGTCAGGTCGTTGTCGAGGGCGGTGACGTCGCTGACGCCGAAGACGGGCCCGGTCAGCTCGGCCGCCTCGGGGTCGTCGAGCGTCACCAGGGGCTGCTTGGGGTGGCGCAGGGCGCTGCTGCGGTAGGGGGCGAAGTCGCGGGCGGAGTGGTGCCGGGTGAGGCCCTCCCGCAGGTAGGCCTCGTGCAGCTCCGCGATCTGCGCGGAGATGCGTTCCTGCGTCATGAGGGGCTTCCCTACCTTTCCAGGACGATGGCCAGGCCCTGGCCGACACCGATGCACAGCGTGGCCAGGCCGGTGCCGGATCCCGCGGCGGCCAGCTGGTGGGCGACCGCTCCGGTCACGCGGGCGCCGGAGGCTCCCAGGGGGTGGCCGAGCGCGATGGCGCCGCCGCGCGGGTTGACGATGGAGGGGTCCAGGTCGGGCAGCTCGGCCAGGCAGCCCAGCACCTGGGCGGCGAAGGCCTCGTTGAGCTCGACGACCGACAGGTCGGAGAAGGTGCGCGACGCCTTGGCCAGGACGCGATTGACGGCCTCGACCGGGGCCAGGCCGAAGTACTGGGGTTCGATCTGGCTGACCGCGCTCGCGCTGATGCGCGCCAGCGGCTCGCGGCCGAGCCTGCGCACGCCCTCCTCGGAGGCGAGCAGCAGCGCGGCGGCGCCGTCGTTGAGAGGGGAGGAGTTGCCCGCGGTGACCGTTCCGCCCTGCTTGCGGAAGGCGGGCTTGAGCTTGGCGAGCGCCTCGAGCGAGGTGTCGGGCCTGATCGACTCGTCCTTGGTGACGCCGTCGATGGCCACGATCTCCGCGCCGAAGTCGGCCTTGGCGGCCTTGTGGTGGCTGGCCAGCGCGTAGGCGTCCTGGTCGGCGCGGGAGACGGCGTGCCTGTCGGCGATCAGCTCGGCGCCCTCGCCGAGCGGGACCGTCCACTCGGGGGCCATCCTGGGGTTGACGAGCCGCCAGCCGAGTGTGGTGGAGACGAGCTCCTGGGGTCCGGCGGGGAAGGCCCGGTCCGGTTTGGGCAGCACCCACGGGGCCCGCGTCATCGATTCGACCCCGCCCGCGATCACCGTGTCGGCGTCGCCCACGGCGATCGCGCGGTAGGCCTGGATGACCGCTTCCAGGCCGGAGCCGCACAGCCGGTTCACCGTCGCGCCGGGCACCGGCAGGCCGGCCAGCAGGGCGGCCATGCGGGCGACGTTGCGGTTGTCCTCGCCGGCGCCGTTGGCGTTGCCGAGGACGACGTCCTCGACCTCGGCGCCGGGGGAGCGCTCCAGGAGCGAGGTGATGACGTGCGCGGCCAGGTCGTCGGGCCGGACCGCGGCCAGGGCCCCGCCGTACTTGCCGATGGGCGTGCGTACCGCGTCGACGACGTAGACATCTGCCATGTCCCCGACGCTAGGGGCCCCGATCGGGACGAAGCACGCGAGTGCTTCCGCTGGGCGGAAGAGCGTGCTCAGGCCGCGAGCGGAGGAGCGTGCTCAGGCCGCGAGCGGAGGAGCGTGCTCAGGCGGCCAGCGGAGGGCGTGCCCAGGCCGCCAGTGGAAGAGCGTGCTCAGGCCGCCAGGGGAAGGGCGGCCAGGGAACGCCCGGCCTCGTGGGCGGCGCGGCGGGCCTCGGCGTGCACGTCGGCGGCCAGGTCGCGCAGCCCGTCGAGCGCCGGGTTGACGCCGACGAGGGTGAGCTCCCGCTCCACCACCGTCAGGTCGGCCTCCCAGAGGTCTGCGAGGATGCGCCGCAGGTAGGGCGTGGAGTGGTCCCAGCCCTCCTTGGGCGTGCCGGGGCCGTACCCTCCGCCGCGCACGGTGGCCAGGACGGTCGGCTTGCCCTTGAGCACCGGGACCCCGGCGCCCGCCCCGGTGATGACCAGGTCGATCCAGGACTTGAAGTTCTGCGCGACGCCGTAGTTGTACAGGGGTACGGCCAGCAGGACCGCGTCGGCCTCGGCCAGTTCCGAGGCGAGCCCGGCGGCCAGGTCGAGGGCCTGGCGCTGGGCGGGGGTGCGGTCGGGCTCGGGAACGAATCCCGCAGTCGTGGCCGACGCCCACGCGTCGGAGGGCAGCGGGTCGGTGCCGAGGTGGCGGCGGACGACCGGGTCGCCGGGACGCGCCGCGCTCCATTGGGCCTCCACGAGGTCGGCGAGCTCGGAGCTGGCGGAGCTGCCGGGAAGGATGCTGGCGTCCACGCGGAACAGGGTCATCGAAGGGCCTCCTCTGGGCGATGGGTTGTACGGTAAACGGACTTTACCCCGCTTGACCGAAACGGACTTTACCCCGTTTCTGTTCCTGGCGGTAGTCTGGACGGGTGGATCAAGCGGTCATCCCCCTAGGCAAACCCCAGCCCGAACGGGCCGACGCGGCTCGCAATCGCCGGCATCTGCTGGCCACGGCCCGGGAGATGGTGGCCGAGCTGGGCGTCGACAAGGTCACCATGGACCGCCTGGCGGAGCGGGCATGCCTGGGCAAGGGCACGGTGTTCCGCCGGTTCGGCACCCGCGCGGGCATCTTCCGCGCGCTGCTCGACGACGACGAGACGGCCTTCCAGCAGAGCGTGCTGTCAGGGCTCCCGCCGCTGGGGCCCGGCGCCGAGCCGGTCGAGCGGCTGATCGCCTACGGGCGCGCCAGGATCTGCTTCCTGTACGAACATCACGCGCTGGCACGCGCCGCGCTCGACGGCAACGAGCCGATCCCGGTCGGCGCCCGCAACGCCACGCAGCTGCACATCCGCATGCTCCTCGGTTGTGCCGCCCACGGCGCGGGGGAGGCGAGGCTGCGGGGTGCCGATCTCGACACCCTCGCGGTGCAGCTCACGGCCGCCCTCGAAGCTCCCATGCTGCTCTTCCTCACCGCTCCACGGCAGCGCGAGACGCCCGAGCTGATCAAGCGCATGGCCGACGGCTGGCAGGACCTCGTCGAGCGCGTCTGCGGGTGATTCATGGTTGCGTGCGGTATCACATTTGACTTCGCCATGTGTTAGCGCTAACAATACCTCGACATCCAGTTCGGGGAGGTTTCGGATGGGTAAAACGCCGGTGATGGCCGACGTGGCCAAGGAAGCGGGCGTCTCCCACCAGACCGTGTCGCGTGTCCTCAACGGTCATCCCAACGTGCGCGGCGAGACCCGCACCCGGGTGATGGCCGCGATCGACAAGCTCGGGTACCGCCGCAACCTCACCGCGAGGGCGCTGGCCACCCGCCGCTCGCGCACGCTGGGCGTGGTCAGCTTCGACACCACCCTGTACGGCCCGGCCAGCACGGTCTACGGCATCTCCCAGGCCGCCAGACAGGCGGGCTACTTCGTCAGCATCGTCAGCCTGAAGTCCATCGACCGCCAGCACGTCCGCGACGCCATGGCCTACCTGGGCGACCAGGGAGTGGACGGGATCGTGGTGGTCGCGCCGCAGCGCGCGGCGGCCGGGGTGCTGGCCGACCTGCCCCGTGGCGTTCCCGTCGTGGCCGTCCAGGGCGGTGGCGCCGACGGCGTGCCGCTGGTGCGCGTCGACCACTTCGAGGGCGGCCTGGCCGCCACCCGTCACCTACTGGAGCTGGGGCACCAGACCGTCTGGCACGTGCGCGGCCCGACCGGCTGGATCGAGGCCGAGGCCCGCGAGGAGGGCTGGCGCGCGGCGTTGTCCGCGGCCGGCCGCCGGATCCCCGAACCGCTGCAGGGTGACTGGAGCCCGGCCGCCGGTTACCGAGCCGGCCGGATCCTGGCCGAGGAGGGGGCGAGCGCCGTGTTCGTCTCCAACGACCAGATGGCCCTGGGCCTGCTCAGAGCCTTCACCGAGCTCGGTGTCGACGTGCCGGGCCGGGTGAGCATCGTCGGCTTCGACGACATCCCGGAGTCGGAGTACTTCTCGCCGCCGCTCACCACCATCAGGCAGGACTTCGCGGCGGTGGGGCGGGGCAGCATCGAGCAGCTGCTGCGCAGGATCGAAGGCGTCGAGACGCTGCCGCCTCTGGTCGTGCCGCCGGTCTTGGTGGTGCGCGGAAGCACCTCGGGGCGGTAGCTCGGAAGATCTACCCGAGATTTCTGTGAAGTTTCCGAAACATGTTGACTTTTGTCTGTGTTAGCGCAAACAATCCCAAAACGGAGTTTTCTTCCGTTTTGTGTGTCGCCGAGAGGATCAACCCATGAGACTAGGACGTATCGGCGGGCTCGTGTCCGTCCTTACGCTGGCCGCCACCCTGGCGGCCTGCGGGTCCAGCACCAAGACCGTCGACGCCCAGCCTTCGCAGGCCGCCGGCGGCGACACCGCGGCGGGCGCGCTCATCGGCGTGACCATGCCCACCAAGTCGTCCGAGCGGTGGATCCACGACGGTGACAACGTCAAGGCCGCCCTGGAGAAGCTCGGCTACAAGGTCGACCTGCAGTACGCCGAGAACGACATCCCCACCCAGGCCAACCAGATCGAGAACCAGATCACCAAGGGCGCCAAGCTCCTGATCATCGCCTCGATCGACGGCACCGCGATCACCTCGCAGCTGCAGCAGGCCGCCGACGCGAAGATCCCGGTCATCGCCTACGACCGCCTGATCCGCAACAGCCCGAACGTCGACTACTACGCCACCTTCGACAACTTCAAGGTCGGTGTGCAGCAGGCCACCTCGCTGCTGCAGGGCCTGGGCGTCGACAAGGGCGAGAAGGGCCCGTTCAACGTCGAGCTGTTCGGCGGCTCCCCCGACGACAACAACGCCACCTTCTTCTGGAACGGCGCCATGTCCGTGCTCCAGCCGAAGATCGACGACGGCACGCTGAAGGTCGCCTCCGGCCAGACCGACTTCAAGACCGCCGCGACCCTCCGCTGGGACCCGGCCACCGCGCAGAAGCGCATGGAGGACATCCTCACCAAGACCTACAGCGGCGGCGCCAAGGTCGACGGCGTGCTCTCGCCGTACGACGGCCTGTCCATCGGCATCCTGTCCGCGCTGAAGTCCAACGGCTACGGCACCAGCGGCCAGCCGTACCCGGTCGTGACCGGCCAGGACGCCGAGCTCGCCTCGGTCAAGTCGATCGTCGCCGGTGAGCAGTACTCCACGATCTTCAAGGACACCCGCAAGCTCGCCGAGGCCACCGTCACGATGGCCGACGCCGTGCTCAAGGGCGGCAAGCCCGAGGTGAACAACACCACCGACTACGACAACGGCAACAAGGTCGTCCCCTCCTACCTGCTGGAGTCGGTCGTCGTCGACAAGACCAACTACGAGGACGTCATCGTCGGCGGCGGCTACTACACCGCCGACCAGCTCAAGTAAGGGTCTTGGCCCCGGAGGCGCACGAGCCTCCGGGGCCTTCACTGGCGAGGGCGAGAACATGAGCGACAACATCCTGCGGATGAGCGGGATCACCAAGACCTTCCCCGGGGTCAAGGCTCTGCGTGACGTGACCCTGTCGGTACGGCGGGGCGAGATCCACGCCATCTGCGGCGAGAACGGCGCCGGCAAGTCGACGCTGATGAAGGTGCTGTCGGGCGTCTACCCGCACGGCGACTTCGAGGGCTCGATCGAGTTCGACGGGCAGCCCGTGGAGTTTCGCGGCATCCGCGACAGCGAGCACGCCGGCATCGTCATCATCCACCAGGAGCTGGCGCTGAGCCCCCAGCTGTCGGTGGCCGAGAACATCTTCCTCGGCAACGAGCGGGCCAGGCGCGGCCTCATCGACTGGAACCGGACCAACTACGAGGCCGGCGAGCTGATGAAGCGCGTGGGCCTGCGCGACAATCCCACCCGCCAGGTCAGCGACCTGGGCGTGGGCAAGCAGCAGCTGGTCGAGATCGCCAAGGCGCTGTCGAAGAACGTCAAGCTGCTGATCCTCGACGAGCCGACCGCCGCGCTCAACGACGACGACTCCGCCCACCTGCTCGACCTGCTGCGCGGCCTGCGTGACGAGGGCATCACCTGCGTGATCATCTCGCACAAGCTCAACGAGGTCATCTCGATCGCCGACAACGTGACGATCATCCGCGACGGCCAGACGATCGAGACCCTGGACCGGCAGGACCTCACCGAGGACCGCATCATCGCGGGCATGGTCGGCCGGGCCCTGGACAACCGATTCCCGCCGCACGAGCCGACGATCGGCGAAGAGGTGCTGCGGATCGAGGACTGGACCGTCCACAGCCCCGCCCAGCCGGAACGCAAGGTCGTCGACGGAGCCTCGCTCACCCTGCGCAGGGGAGAGATCGTGGGCCTGGCCGGCCTCATGGGCGCCGGCCGTACGGAACTCGCGATGAGCGTCTTCGGCCGCGCCTACGGCGTGAACATCTCCGGCTCGATCTACAAGGACGGCGTCCGCATCGAGCCGAAGAGCGTCGGCGAGGCCATCGAGCACGGCCTGGCCTACGCCACCGAGGACCGCAAACGGTACGGGCTCAACCTCATCGAGGACATCAAGACCAACATCACCGCCGCCTCGCTCAAGGGCCTCTGGGTCGACGAGGCGGAGGAGTACAGGGTCGCCGAGGGTTTCCGCAAGAGCATGAACATCAAGGCCCCCGGAGTCGCCAGCGTGGTGGGCAAGCTCAGCGGCGGCAACCAGCAGAAGGTGGTGCTGTCGAAGTGGATCCTCACCGAGCCTGACGTGCTCATCCTCGACGAACCCACGCGCGGCATCGACGTCGGCGCCAAGTACGAGATCTACACGATCATCAACCAGCTCGCCGACCAGGGCAAAGCCGTCCTGGTGATCTCTTCGGAGCTCCCCGAGCTGCTGGGCCTGTGCGACCGCATCTACACCCTCGCCGAAGGGCGCATCACAGGTGAGCTCTCCGGCCGCGAGGCCACCCAGGAGAGCCTCATGCACCTCATGACCAAGGGAAACCCTCGATGACCACCACGACCGCCCCCGCCAAGCAGGAGGCCGCCGCACCGGGCAGGCGCAGGTTCTCGCTGAACCTGCGCTCCAGCGGCATCTACATCGCGTTCGCGCTGATCGTCCTGCTGTTCTCGGTGCTGACCGACGGCGCCCTGCTGCAGCCGCAGAACATCTCCAACATCATCGTCCAGAACAGCTACGTGCTGATCCTGGCGATCGGCATGATCCTGATCATCATCGCCGGGCACATCGACCTGTCGGTCGGCTCGGTGGTCGCCGTGACGGGCGCGCTGGCCGCGGTCCTCATGGTCAACATGGGCCTCGCCTGGCCGCTCGCCCTGGGCATCACCCTCGTCGCCGGCGGCCTGATCGGCGCCTGGCAGGGCTTCTGGGTCGCCTACTTCGGCATCCCGGCCTTCATCGTGACGCTCGCCGGCATGCTGCTGTTCCGCGCGCTCACCATGACCGTCCTGGGCAACCAGGGCATCGGCCCGTTCCCCGACGAGGTCCGCACCCTGGCCAACGGCTTCACCGACGGCTACCTGGGCAACATCGGCCTCGGGCCGCTCGGCGGCGCCGACCTGTTCAGCCTCATCGTCGGCCTGCTCGCGATCGCCGGCATGGCCGCCTCCCAGTGGAAGGCGCGCAAGGGCCGCCTCGGCTACGGCCAGGCGGTCGAGCCGATCGCCCTGTTCACCGGCAAGCTGGTCGTCGGAGCGGTGCTCATCCTCTTCCTCGTCGTGCAGCTGGCCCGCTTCAAGAACCTGCCGTGGGTGCTGGTGCTGCTGGCCGCCCTGGTGCTCGGCTACTCCGTGCTGGCGGGCCGTACCGTCTTCGGCCGCCGCATCTACGCCATCGGCGGCAACATGCAGGCCGCCGTGCTCTCCGGCGTCAAGGTCAAGAGCGTCGTCTTCTGGCTGTTCGTCAACATGGGCGTGCTGTCGGCCATCGCCGGCATCATCTTCGCCGGCCGCCTCAACCAGGCCGGGCCGACCGCGGGCAACAGCTTCGAGCTCGACGCCATCGCCGCGGCCTTCATCGGCGGCGCCGCCGTCCAGGGCGGCGTCGGCAAGGTCGTGGGCGCCATCACCGGCGGCCTGATCATGGCGGTCATCAACAACGGCATGTCGCTCATCGGCTCGCCGAGCGAGCGCGTGATGCTCGTCAAGGGCGCCGTGCTGCTCGCGGCCGTCGCCTTCGACGTCTGGACCAAGCGTCGCTCCGGCGCGGGGCGGTGACCCCGATGCACGTCGTAGGCGTCGACTACGGGACACTGTCCGGCCGCGCCGTCGTGGTGCGCGTCTCGGACGGAGCGGAACTGGGCAGCGCGGTGCATGCCTACTCCCGCGGAGTGATCGAGGAGGGTCTTCCTCCCGACTGGGCGTTGCAGTCGCCCCACGACTGGATCGAGGTGCTCAAGACCGCCGTGCCGGAGGCGATCGCCGCCGCGGGCGTGGATCCGGCCTCCGTGATCGGGATCGGCACCGATTTCACCGCGTGCACCATCCTGCCCACCACCGCCGAGGGTGAGCCGTTGTGTGTCGCCGAGCCGGATCGGCCGCACGCGTGGCCGAAGTTGTGGAAGCATCACGCCGCTCAGGCGCACGCCGACCGGATCAACGCGCTGGCCGCTGCCCGGGGTGAGGCGTGGTTGCCGCGCTACGGCGGGAAGATCTCGGCGGAGTGGGCGTTCGCCAAGGGCCTGCAGCTGCTCGAAGAAGACCCGCAGCTGTATGGCAGGGCTGAGCGGTGGATCGAGGCGGCCGACTGGATCGTCTGGCAGCTGACGGGGGTGGAGTCACGCAATGTGTGCACCGCCGGTTACAAGGAGATCTTCCAGGACGGCCGCTACCCGTCGCGGGAGTTCCTGGCGGCGCTCAACCCCGGCTTCGAGGGGTTCGTGGACAAGCTGGCCACCGCGCCGCTCGCGCCGCTGGGCGGGCTGGCCGGGCGGCTGAGTGCTCGGGCGGCGGCGTGGACCGGGCTGGCGGAGGGGATCGCGGTCGCGGTCGGCAACGTGGATGCGCATGTGACCTCGGCGGCGGCCGATGCGGTGCGGCCGGGGCAGATGGTGGCGATCATGGGGACGTCGACCTGTCATGTGATGCCGTCGGATCGGCTGGCCGAGGTGCCGGGCATGTGCGGGGTGGTGGCCGACGGGATCGTGCCGGGCCTGTGGGGTTATGAGGCGGGCCAGTCGGGGGTGGGTGACATCTTCGGCTGGTGGGTCGAGCAGGTCGGCCGTACCCACGAGGAGCTGACCGAACTGGCGGCTGGGCAGCGGGTGGGTGAGCACGGGCTGGTGGCGCTGGACTGGCACAACGGTAACCGTTCGGTGCTGGTCGACCATCACCTGTCCGGGGTGGTCGTGGGTCAGACGCTGGCGACCCGGCCGGAGGAGGTGTATCGGGCGTTGGTCGAGGCGACCGCGTTCGGTGCTCGGGTGATCGTGGAGGCGTTCGAGGCGGCCGGGGTGGCGGTGGAGGAGTTCATCGTGGCCGGCGGGTTGTTGAAGAACGCGTTCTTGATGCAGATCTACGCCGATGTGCTGCGTCGTCCGTTGTCGGTGATCGGTTCCGATCAGGGCCCGGCGCTGGGTTCGGCGATCCACGCCGCGGTGGCGGCGGGCGCGTATGCGGATATTCAGCAGGCCTCGAAGGCGATGGGCAAGCGGGTCGAGAAGGCTTACGTGCCCGATGAACGCAACGCCGATGCCTATGACCAGTTGTATGCCGTCTACCGCGATCTGCATGACACCTTCGCCGATGGCAGGGTGTTGCACGGGTTGCGGGCGTTGAGGGACCGCGCATGAGGAAGATCGTCTGTGACTTGCACGCCGAGCTGGTGCGTAACCATCTGGTGGCGTGGACGGCGGGGAATGTGTCGGGCCGGATCCCGGGCGAGGACCTGTTCGTGATCAAGCCGTCCGGGGTGTCCTACGACGAGCTCACCCCCGAGGCGATGGTCGTCTGCGACTTGGACGGCAACCTGGTGGAGGGTGAGCATGCCCCGTCCAGTGACACCGCCGCGCACGCCTACGTTTACCGGCACATGCCGCAGGTGGGTGGGGTGGTGCACACCCATTCCACCTACGCTTCGGCGTGGGCGGCCCGGGATGAGGCGATTCCGTGTGTGCTGACCGCGATGGCCGATGAGTTCGGCGGGGAGATCCCGGTGGGGCCGTTCGCGTTGATCGGTGACGATTCGATCGGTCAGGGCATCGTGGCCACGCTGAAGGGTCATCGTTCGCCGGCGGTGTTGATGAGGAATCACGGCGTGTTCACCATCGGCGCCACCCCGCGGGCGGCGGTGAAGGCGGCGGTGATGTGTGAGGACGTGGCCCGTACCGTGCACATCTCGCGTCAGCTGGGTGAGCCGTTGCCGATCGCGCGGGCTGATGTCGACCGGCTGTATGACCGTTACCAGAACGTGTATGGACAAAGGAGCCCCCGATGAGCATCTGGTTCCTGACCGGCAGCCAGCATCTGTATGGCGAGGAGACTCTCGCGCAGGTGGCTGAGCAGTCGCAGGCGATCGCTTCTGCGTTGCCGGTGGCGGTGGAGTGGAGGCCGGTGCTGACGGATGCGGCGGCGATCCGGCGGGTGATGCTGGAGGCCAACGCCGATGACGCGTGTACGGGGGTGATTGCGTGGATGCACACCTTCTCCCCGGCGAAGATGTGGATCGCGGGGTTGGATGCGTTGCGTAAGCCGTTGCTGCATCTGCATACGCAGGCCAATGTCGAGTTGCCGTGGGCGTCGATCGACATGGATTTCATGAATTTGAACCAGGCCGCGCATGGTGATCGTGAGTTCGGGTTCATTCAGACGCGGTTGGGGGTGGCGCGCAAGACGGTCGCCGGACACGTCAGCGACCCGGCGGTCGACACCCGCATCGCCGCCTGGGCCCGCGCCGCGACCGGCCTGGCCGAACTGCGCTCGCTCAAGGTCGCCCGCTTCGGCGACAACATGCGCGATGTGGCCGTGACCGAGGGCGACAAGGTCGAGGCGCAGCTGCGGTTCGGGGTCTCGGTCAACACCTACGGCGTCAACGACCTGGTCGAAGCCGTCGACGGTGTCCTCGACAGCGAGATCGACACCCTCGTGAAGGTGTACGCCGACCAGTACCGTGTCGCGCCGGAGCTGCTCGGCGACCGGCGCGAGTCGCTGCGCTACGCCGCCCGCATCGAGATCGGCCTGCGCGGATTCCTGGAATCGGGCGGGTTCAAGGCGTTCACCACCAACTTCGAGGACCTCGGCGGACTGCGCCAGTTGCCCGGCCTGGCCGTGCAGCGGCTGATGGCCGACGGCTACGGCTTCGGTGGCGAGGGCGACTGGAAGACCTCGGTCCTGGTGCGCACCCTCAAGGCGATGGTGCCGGGCGGCGCGACCAGCTTCATGGAGGACTACACCTACCATCTGGTGCCCGGCGAGCAGCTGATCCTGGGCGCGCACATGCTGGAGGTCTGCCCGTCGATCGCGGCCGGTACCCCGTCGTGCGAGATCCACCCGCTGGGCATCGGCAACCGTGAGGACCCGGTCCGTCTGGTCTTCGACGCCGCCCAGGGTCCTGGCGTGGTGGTCGGGCTGGCCGATCTGGGCGACCGGTTCCGGCTGGTGGCCAACGAGGTCGATCTGGTGGCGCCGTTGCGGCCGCTGCCGAACCTGCCCGTCGCCCGCGCCGTGTGGAAGCCGCGCCCGTCGCTGCCCGTCTCCACCGAGTCGTGGCTGACCGCCGGCGGCCCGCACCACACGGTCCTGTCCAGGTCGGTGGGCGTCGAGGAGCTGAACGACCTGGCGGAGATGCTGGGCGTCGAGCTGGTCGTCATCGACCGCGACACCACGCCGCGCCAGTTCGCCAAGGAGCTGCGCTGGAACCAGGCCTACTACCGCCTGGCCGGAGGCCTCTGAGGATTTGCATCATACACATGACGTGTATGATGCAAACATGGAGGCCAAGCCCACGCATCTGATCGAGTTCGAGACGATGCTCTACGAACGTTTCCGCCACCTGGCCAATCCGTCGGCCAGGCGGCGGGGCGGCCTCGACCGCAGCGCCTACCTCCTGCTCAGCCGCCTCCAGGCGGAGGGGCCGATGTCGATCGGCGAGCTCAGCGACGCCTTCCGCCTCGACGTCTCCACGCTCAACCGCCAGACGGCCGCCATGCTCAAGTCGGACCTGGTCGAGCGCATCCCCGACCCCGGCGGCGGCATCGCGCGCAAGTTCCGCATCACCACCGAAGGGCGCGACCGCCTGGAGGAGGAGCGCGCGGCCGGCGTGGCCAGCCTCGACAGGGTCCTGGCCGGCTGGTCGGCCGACGACGTGGCCGCCTTCGCCGGCTACCTGCGGCGCTTCAACACCGACATCGAACGCCTGGCCGGAAGGCCCTGGCCGCGCGGCTGACCCACCCCAGCTCCCACCGAGCTGGGGCTTTTCTTCGCCCATCCATTTGTATGTAACACACACTGTGCATGATGCATGCACGAGGAGTCCCCCATGGTTCATGCCGCACCACGCTCCCGGAGCACCGGAGGCATCATCGGCGTGCTGGCGGTCGCCGGCATCGTCGCGGCGCTCTCCCAGACCCTGGTGACGCCGCTCATCAGCACCCTGCCGCAGATCCTCGACACCAACGCCGCCGACGCCTCCTGGGTGATCACCATCACCCTCCTGGTGGGCGCGATCGCCACGCCCGTCAACGGCAAGCTCGGCGACCTGTACGGCAAGCGCCGCATGATGCTGATCTCCACGGTCCCCCTGGTCGCCGGATCGGTCATCTGCGCCATGGCCACCACGCTCACCCCGATGATCATCGGCCGCGGCCTGCAGGGGCTGGGCATGGGTGTGGTCCCGCTCGGCATCAGCGCCATGCGCGACGTGGTGCCGCCCCAGCGGCTCGGCGCCGCCATCGCCCTGATGAGCTCCTCCCTGGGCATCGGCGGCGCGCTCGGCCTCCCGATCGCCTCCGCCGTCGCCCAGTACGCCAGCTGGCGGGTGCTCTTCTGGGTCGTCGCCGCGCTCACCGCCGCGGTCGCCGTGCTGATCTGGCTGGTCGTTCCCGCCGTCCCCGGCAGGGCGCACGGCCGCCTGGACATCCCCGGCACGCTCGGCCTCGCCGTCGCTCTCGTCTGCCTGCTCCTGGGCATCTCCAAGGGCGCCGACTGGGGCTGGGGCAGCGCCACCACGCTCGGCCTGCTCGGCGCCTCCGTCGTCATCCTGCTCGTCTGGGGCTGGTGGGAGCTGCGCGCCGCCGACCCCCTCGTCGACCTGCGCACCACCGCGCGCAGGCAGGTGCTGCTGACCAACGTGTCGTCGATCTTCGTCGGCGTGGCCATGTACGCCCAGACGCTCGTCTTCATGCAGATCCTGCAACTGCCCGAGGCCACTGGCTACGGCCTGGGCCAGACGATGCTCGCCGCCGGACTCTGGCTGGCGCCCTCCGGCCTGATGATGATGGCCGTCTCGCCCCTCGGCGCCAAACTGTCGGACCGCCGCGGCCCCAAGACCACGCTGGCCGCCGGATCCCTGGTGCTGGCCCTCGGGTACGGCACGGCGTTCGTGCTGATGGACCACGCCTGGGGCGTCATGATCGCGGCCTGCGTCGGCACCGTCGGCGTCGGCCTCGCCTACGGGGCCATGCCCGCCCTCATCATGGGCGCCGTCCCGCTGTCGGAGACCGCCTCCGCCAACGGGTTCAACACCCTGATGCGCTCCATCGGCACCACCACCTCGGCCGCCGTCATCGGCGTGGTGCTCTCCCACCTGACCATCGACCTGGGCGGCCACACGCTGCCCTCGGAGAGCGGCTTCCAGGTCAGCCTGATGATCGGCGGAGGCGTCGCCCTCGTGGCGGCCCTGGTGGCCGTCGCCCTGCCCGGGCCGCGCACCCGCCGCGAGGCGCGCGCCGTCCTGGCGGACGACCTGGTGCCGGAGACCGCCTAGCGCACCGCGTAACCGGGGACGGACGGCCAGCGCACGGTCATCACGACCGACTCCTCCTCCGCCTCCCACGAATGATCCTCGCCCACACCCCACACCACGTAGTCGCCCTGCTCGGCCAGCACCACGTCGCGGTCGCGGAACTCCAGCCGGAACCGCCCGCTCACCAGCAGGAGCAGCGCGGTCCTGCGCTCGCCGACCACCCATTCGGCCCGGCGCTCACCCTTGGTGTGCACCCCCCACTTGATCTCCACATCGGCGCTGTGCCGTACGTCGCCGTCGGGCTGGAAGTGGCCCAGCAACCAGCCGCGCTCGGCAGGGGCGTCCTCGGTGGCGTTCCCGGTATAGATCACGCGGCGTGACGTTAGCGCATCCGCACGAGCAACCTTCGCAGTAAATGTGGGGGAACGGGGGTGTTGTCGCTGAAAAGCTTTGCCATTCCCGGTGCTGGAGTGCCGCGTGTTGCTGGGTAGAACGCCGCCATGGTCTTTCTACGACGTGCGGTGCTCGCCGCTGCTGTCCTGGTCGTCGGGATGGCGGGGCCGGCTGTGGCCGAGGTGGACATCTCCCCGTACAAGGCGGAGCCGGGCGACTCGGTGCGGATCACCACCGACGACGGCGGCGACTGCGGTGACGCCGATCTCGTCGGCGAGTCCGACGCCTTCGACGAGGAGGTGGTCCTGGAGCAGCGCGGCGATCTGGCGGTCGGCGTGGCCGACGTCGCGTGGGACGCCGATCCCGGGCGGTACGACGTGGTGGTGGAGTGCGACCGGGCGACGTTCGTGGATGACGGGTCGTTCATCGTGGTGGGCGGTTGGGGGCCTGACACCGGCGGCGGCGGCCTGGCCCTGAGCGCCGAGACGGCCGCCAAGGGCGAGGCTGTGGTCAAGGGCGAGGGCGCCGACAACAACCACACGGCCGACAAGGGCGCCAACCCCGGCAACAGCCAGGCCGGGGGCAACAGCGAAGTCGCCGGCAAGAGTGACGTCGCCGCCGCTCAGCCGGGGACCGATGGCGTGCAGCTGGTGATGGCCTGCGCCGTGATGGTGATGATCGCCGCCTCCGTCGTCGGCGTCTCGGTGCTCGCGGGCCGTCGGCGCGCTCGGATGCGTGGCTGACGCCGAGGCCCGGGCCGCACGGGCCCGGGCGGCGCTGGCCCTGGCAGGGATCGCGTTGTTGCTCGTCGCGACCACCGCCTGCAAGGCGCAGGACCGCGCCACCGTCGGCCCGCTGACGCTGCCCGCCACGGTCAAGGCCGGTCGCTGGCCGCAGCAGGTCGGCGAGACCTCCCGCTGGGCCAGGCCGGTGCGCGTCATGGTGCCGCGCCTGAAGATCGACGCCCCGGTGACCGGCGTCGGCAGCGGCGAGAAGGGCCGCCTGGAGGCGCCGCCGCTGGGCGAGACGAACCTGGTCGGCTGGGACCGCCAGTCGCCGGTCCCCGGCAATCCCGGCGCGGCGGTGCTGGTGGGCCACCTCGACACCAAGACGGGCCCCGCCGTGTTCGCCCGCCTCCATGAGGTGAGGCCGGGCGACACCCTGGCCGTGGTGCGCTCCGACGACCAGGTGGTCGTCTATCGGGCCACGGCCACGCAGGAGGTCGGCAAGGCCGACTTCCCGGTGCGCAAGGTGTTCACGTCGTCGGGCGCACCTGCTCTGCGCCTGGTCACGTGCGGCGGCCGTTACGACCACGACCGGGGCTCGTACGACGACAACCTCATCGTGTACGGCGAGCACGCCGGCACCTATCGTGCCGTCGACCTCAGGAAGGTCGTCACCCGCGCCTGATCTCGGCCAGCCTGTCGGCGAGGGCGGTGATCGTGTCCCTGCCTTCGAGCGGTGACAGCCAGTGGGCTGGCAGCGCGTCCTGGCCGAGGGCCGCGCCGAGGAGGTTGCCGGTGAGCGAGCCGGTGGAGTCGCTGTCGCCGGAGTGGTTGACCGACAGCAGCAGCGCCGCCGTCACGGCGCCCCTGGTGACCAGGGCGCAGTAGACCGCGATGGCCAGGGCCTCCTCCGCCACCCACGCGCCCCCGAGGGATTCGACCGCCTCCGGTGAGCGGACTTCGGCGGCGGCGAGGTCGACGGCGCGCTGCAGCACGCGGGTCGTCTCCTCGTGGGACGGGTACGAGCGGGTCAGCTCCAGCGTTTTCTCCACGGCCCAGAGCAGGGGTTCGCCGCCCGTCACGAGGGTGATGATCGCGGCGAAGGCTCCGGCGGCCAGGTAGCCGGTCGGATGCCCGTGGGTGATCTGGGCGCACGCGGCCGACAGTTCGAAGGCGGCCCGTGGGTCGGTCGTGACCAGCCCGAACGGCGCCGACCTCATCACCGTGCCGCAGCCCTTGGACGCGGGGTTCACCTCGCCCGCCGCTCCCGCGCGCAGGGTTTCGAACGGGTCGTGGGTGAGCGTGTGCCGTAGTCCTGACAGGCACGCGTTGCCGGGTGCGCGCCGGGAGTAGAGCCATGCCTGCTCGCGCAGCGTTCCCGTGCGCCACGGTTCGACGGGAGGCGGGGGAGTGCGGTGTTCCTGGGTGTCGAGCCATCGCAGGTACGCCTGCCGTACCTCGTGAACCGGGTCGCCTCCGGCCAGCAGCCCTTCGACGGTGAAGAGCGTCATCTGGGTGTCGTCGGTGATGAGCCCGAGCCGGCCGCGCCAGTCGGGGACGTAGCTGTCCGTTCCTGACCTGCCGTGATGTTTCCGGATCTCGCGCAGTGACTCGAACTCGATCGGCGCTCCCAGGGCGTCGCCGATGGCTCCGCCGAGCAGGCAACCGCGTACGCGGTCCGGAAAATCCATGCTGGCCACGATAAATCATGGCAAATGGGGAAGCGGCCACTCATGCTGCGCCGCTTAGCCGCCCCCCTGACCCTCTGCCTGGTGATGGCGGGGTGCGCCGGGGACAGCAGGGTGACGCTCGACTTCTTCCAGTTCAAACCCGAGGCGACCGAGACCTTCGACAAGCTTATCGCCGCCTTCGAGCGAGAGCACCCGAACATCCGCGTGGTGCAGAACCACGTCCCCAACGCCGAGACCGCCATCAGGGCCCGCCTGGTGCGCGGCGACGTGCCCGACGTGCTCGCCCTGAGCGGCAACAGCGTGTTCGGCGAGCTCGCCGAGGCCGGCGTCTTCCGCGACTTCTCCGGATACGCCGGGCGCCAGGCGATCAACCCTGCCGTGCAGAAGGTCCTCGACGACCTCGGCACCTACCGGCGGGGCGAGGTCAACGGCCTGCCGATGTGCACCGCCGCCAACCCGATCCTCTACAACAAGGCCATCTTCGACCAGCACGGCGTGCAGCCGCCCAAGACCTGGGACGAGCTGATCGCCGCGGCCAAACGTTTCCAGGCCGCCGGAGTCACCCCGTTCTACCTGACGCTCAAGGACGCCTGGACGGCCCTGCCCACCTTCAACTCCCTGGCCGCCAACCTGGCGCCGCCCGACTTCTTCGCCGGCCGTACGGCGGACCGTACGACCTTCGCCCAGGCCTACCCCGACGTGGCGCGCAGGCTCGCCGAGCTCTTCCAGTACGGCCAGCCCGACCGCTTCTCGCGCGGCTACGACGAGGGCAACAGGGAGTTCGCCCAGGGCAAGTCGGCCATGTACCTCCAGGGCACCTTCGCCATCCCCGCGATCCGCGAGGCCGAACCGGACTTCGAGATCGGCGCCTTCACCCCGATGGAACGCCTCGTCACCGGCGTCGACGTGGTGATCACGATGCCGCGCGAGCCGCGGCGCCCGCGCGAGTCGCAGCTGTTCGTCGACTACCTGATGAGCCCCGAGGTGATCCGCGCCTACACCCGCGAGCAGGTCTCCATCCCGTCGCTGAAGGACGCGGAGTCGGACGACCCGACCCTCCAGCCGCTCATGCCGTACTACGCCGCCGGGAAGGTCACCGGCTACCCCGACCACCACATCCCGCTGGCTGTCGGCCTGGAGCGGCTCGTGCAGCAGTTCCTCATCGACGGCGACCAGCGGGAACTGCTGGCCGAGCTCGACAGCGAATGGGACAAGGTCATGGAGCGCCGCTCATGAGCAGGGCCTACTACTGGATGGTCGTGCCCGCCTTCGTGCTGTTCTTCCTGCTGCACACCGTGCCGGTGCTGCAGGGGTTCTACTACAGCCTGACCGACTATCCCGGGTACGGCGAGCACGCCTTCGTCGGCATCCGCAACTACGTCAACCTGTTCAAGGACGACCGCGTCCTTGAGGCCTACCTGTTCACCTTCCAGTTCGCGATCGTCGCCACCATCCTGACGAACGTGATCGCGCTGGCGGTGGCGGTGGGCCTCAACGCGCGCATCCGCTTCCAGACGGCGCTGCGCGGCATCTACTTCATCCCGAACGTGCTGGCCATTCTGATCGTCGGCTACATCTTCAACTACCTGTTCGCCAACTCGGTCCCGGCCATCTTCGGCGGGACCAATCTTCTGGCCGATCCCGACCTGGCCTGGATCGGCATCGTGATCGTGGCCGTGTGGCAGGCGGTCGCCTTCAACATCGTCATCTACCTGGCGGGCCTGCAGACGATCCCCGAGGACCTGCACGAGGCGGCGATGATCGACGGCGCGGGGAGGTGGCGGCGGTTCTGGTCGGTGGTCTTCCCGCTGATCGCGCCGTTCTTCACGGTGAACATGGTGCTCTCGGCCAAGAACTTCCTGCAGGTCTTCGACCACATCGTGGCGCTGACCAACGGGGGTCCCGGCAGCGCGACCACCTCGGTGTCGCTGCTCATCTACACCGGCGGCTTCCAGGGCGGGGAGTACGCCTACCAGACGGCCAACGCGATCGTCTACTTCGTGATCATCGTGCTGGTCTCGATCTTCCAGCTGCGCATCCTGCAGCGGCGGGAGGTGACGATGTGAGGCGCAACTGGTGGCTCACCGCGCTCATGGCGGCCGGGTCGCTGACGGTGCTCGTGCCGCTCTACTTCACCGTGGTGACCGCGCTGAAGACCCCGGAGGAACTGGCAGGAGCCGGATTCGACCTGCCGAGGAACCCGGCGTGGGGCAACTTCGCCGAGGCCTGGGAGCTGACGAACTACCCGCAGGCGGCGCTGAACAGCGCGCTCATCACGGTCGGGGCGGTGGCGCTGACGTTGCTGACCAACTCGCTGGTCGCCTACGCCATCGCCCGCAACTTCCACAGGAAGCTCTTCAAGGGCCTGTACTTCTACTTCGTCTCCGCGCTCTTCGTGCCCTTCCCGATCATCATGCTCCCCGTGGTGAAGCAGACCTCGCTGCTCGGGCTCGACAACCAGGCCGGGCTGATCCTGCTCTACGTCGTGTACGGCCTGGCCTTCAACATCTTCCTCTACGTCGGCTACATCCGGTCGATCCCGAGCTCGCTGGAGGAGGCGGCCAGGGTCGACGGCGCGGGCACCTGGACGGTGTTCTGGCGCGTGATCTTCCCGCTCCTGGCCCCCATGAACGCCACGGTCGGCATCCTGACCTTCCTGTGGGCGTGGAACGACTTCCTGCTGCCGCTGGTGGTGTTGTCGAGCCCTGACGCCCAGACCCTGCCGCTGGTGCAGTACGTCTTCCAGTCGCAGTTCAACACCAACCACACCGTCGCCTTCGCCTCCTATCTGATGGCACTGGCCCCGGTGCTGCTGGTTTACGTCTTCGCGCAACGATGGGTCATCTCAGGTGTGTTGCGGGGCTCCGTCAAGGGTTGATGACCTTCAGCCCCTCTGAGAGATTGCGGGTGATATTTCACCACTTGTCCCGGAGGTCGCGCGGTGCCACCCTTACGCCCTGCCCTCGCATTCGCCCTCGTCATGACCCTGGCCACCCCAGCCCAGGCCGTCACGCCGTCCCCGTCGCCGATCTCGGGCGGCCGCACCCAGCCGGTCCACTCCTACACCGACGCCATCCGCGAGCACGTCTACGTCGAGTCCACCATCGACAGCGACGCCGACGGCCGCCTCGACCGCGTCCGCGTCGACATCATCCGGCCGCGCACCGACGCCAGGGTGCCCGTCATCATCGACGAGAGCCCGTACTACGACAACTCCGGGCGCGGCCCCGAGCGGGAACGCAAGGCGTACGACGCCAACGGCGACCCGATCAAGTTCCCGCTCTTCTACGACAACTACTTCGTCCCGCGCGGCTACGCCGTCCTCAACGTCGACATGCTCGGCACCACCAAGTCCGACGGCTGCCCCGACGTGGGCGGCCCCGCCGACGTCCTGGGCGGCAAGGCCGTCATCGACTGGCTCAACGGCCGCGCCACCGCCCACCGCGCCGACGGCAGCACCGCCGTCGCCTCCTGGAGCAGCGGCAAGGCCGCCATGATCGGCAAGTCCTACGACGGCACCCTCGCCAACGCCGTGGCCGCCACCGGCGTCGAGGGACTGACCACGATCGTCCCCATCTCCGCCATCAGCTCCTGGTACGAGTACCAGCGCTCGTACGGCGTGCTCTACAACAGCCTCAACTACCCCGGCTTCCTGGCCGGAGCCGTCGACACCGACGGCGCCGTCAAGTGCGCCCCCGTGCGCGACCGCCTCAACGCCGAGGACGGCGACGAGAGCGGCAACCTCACCCCCTTCTGGCAGCTGCGCGACCACCGCGCCGACCTGTCGAAGATGCGTGCCAGCGTCTTCGCCGTGCACACCGTCAACGACCTCAACGTCAAGCCCGACACCTGGTCACGCTGGTGGGACGCGCTGGCCAAGCGCGGCATCCCGCGCAAGGTCTGGGTCGGGCAGTACGAGCACGTCGACCCGTTCGACTTCGAGGGCAGGCGCGAGATCTGGGTCGACACCCTGCACCGGTGGTTCGACTTCTGGCTGTACGGCGTGCGCAACGACATCATGCGCGAGCCCCGCGCTGACGTGCAGCTGTCGCCCACGAAGTGGATCACCCAGCGCGACTGGCCCGCTCCGCACACCATCCCCGTGGCCCTGCGCCCCTCGCCCGACGGCGCGCTCGGCCTGCTGCCCGCCCGCCCCGGCTCCACGGCGTCGTTCACCGACGTCAAGCTGACCGAGCCGCAGATGGTCGCCGACGTCGGCGTGCCCAACCCGGGCAGGGTCGCCTTCACCACCGCCCCGCTCCCGCTGGACCTGCGCCTGTCGGGCACCCCGGAGGTCGACCTGCGCCTCACCCTGGACAAGCCCGCCGCCAACCTCACCGCCCTGCTCGTCGACTTCGGCGAGACCCCGCGCGTCGACTGGCGCGTCGGCCAGGGCATCGTCCAGCAGCCGACCGAGTCGTGCCACGGCGAGAGCTCACCCGACGACGACGCCTGCTACCGCACCTTCGGCACCGCCGTCGCCACCCGGCCCTACGAGATCGTCGCCCGCGGCTGGATCGACACCCAGAACCGCTCGTCGCTGTCGACCTCGACGCCGATCGAGCCGGGCGTCTCCACCCGGATCCGGTGGAGCACCCTGCCCCAGGACTACGTCTTCCGCAAGGGCAACCGCATGGCGCTCATCGTGGCGGGGACCGACAACTCCTACAACCGCGCCGACGTCGCCACCGGCTCGCTGGTGACGCTCGACCTTACCCGCAGCTCGATCCGGGTGCCCCTGGTCATCACGGCGCCTCTCACCACCGACGAGGTTCCGCAGAGCCGTACGCTCTGGCAGGGCCCGACGCTGGTCGACCTGCCGGAACCCACGACCGAGTTCTTCTAGCCCGTCCACGGGGTGAGGGGACGCCACGGCCTCTCACCCCGTTCTTGTCACACCGGCCCGCCATAGTGAGCTCATCCGGACGAAGAGAGATGATCATGGATGAGCAGCGGCGCGGCCCGTTCTGGGATGTCATGGCCGGCAAGGTCCCCCCGCCCCCGGCCGCCGAACTCCTCGGCTGGGAGCTGATCGCGGTCGACCCCGACGAGGGCACCATCGAGGTGGCGTTCAAGGCGACCGAGCAGTTCGTCAACCCCGTCGGCGTGGTCCAGGGCGGCTTCCTGGCCGCGATGCTCGACGACACGCTGGGCCCGGCGCTGGTGGCGGGGCTGGGGGCGGGGCAGTTCGCCCCGACGCTCGACCTGCACGTGCAGTTCCTGCGCCCCGCCCGCCCTGGCCGGCTCGTGGGCCGAGGGCGGGTCGTGCAGCGGGGGAGCGAGGTGTGTTTCCTCGCGGGCGAGCTGGCGGGCCCCGACGGGCGGCTGGTGGCCGTGGCGACGGCGACGGCGAGGATCCAGACCGTCAGGGAGAGCGCCTAGCGCCTGGGCCGCAGGTGCTGGACGGTGATGCCGCACTCGAACAGCCGCGACTCCACCATCGTCAGCGGGGTGTGGACGCCCGCGGGGAAGACCGGGATGCCCGTCCCGATCGCTGTCGGGTTGACGAACAGGTGCAGGTCGTCGACCAGGCCCGCGGCGATCAGGCTGGTGACCAGCGTGCTCCCGCCGTAGGCGATGAGGTCGCCGCCCGGCTGGGCCTTGAGGCCGTTGATGGTCTCGGCGAGATCGCCGCCGGCCACGACGGCGTTCTTCCACGGCGACTCGGTCAGCGAGTCGGTGATCACGACCTTGGGCGTGTTGTTCATCCAGTCGATCGACTCCTGGGTCTCGCCCTCGGGACCCGACTCCCACACGGGGATGAAGCCCTCGGCGAGCTTGCGGCCCAGGACGATGGTGTCGACCGACTTGCCGAGCTCGTCGGTGTAGGCGCTCAGGGCGTCGTCCCACGGGTAGGTCAGGAAGTCCATCTGGCCCTCGGGGCCGCCCATGTATCCGTCGACGCTGACCTGGGTCTGGAGCTTGAGCTTGCGCATGGCCGGAGTTCCCTTCATCGGTTCGTTGTGGCTTCAGCATCGCGGCCGGCTCTTACCGGATCCTTACGACGGCCTTCAGTCCCACCAGAAGGACCACGAGTGGCCGCCGACCAGCTGCTCGGCGTAGCCGCGCAGGTCTCCGGCCCCCTGGATCACGTTGTCGGGGCAGAAGGTCCAGTGCTCGGCGGCGACGTGCAGGGCGTGCTCCAGGTCGGCGGGCGGGGCGGCCACGCTCAGGTCGAGGGTGTTGAAGCCCAGGCAGACCACGCGTGCCCCGAACCGTTCCTCCCACGAGCGCACGACGGCCGCCATCGGCACCTGCCACTCGTTGTGGTGGATGGCGCCCTGCCAGCCGGTGGCGACCAGAGAGTCGGCTCCTCGTCCCGCCACCGCCAGCCCCAGCGGCATGCCCCGGTCCTCGAGCGACTTGGCGAACCAGTCGGCGACCACGTCGGGATCGGCGACGGGCACCCCGGGTTCGGCTAGGCCGGGGCAGAGCGCGCCGAACGGCTCCAGCTCCGCCAGGGCCTCGGGCGCCGCCTGGGCGACCCACTCCTGCCACACCTCGGCCATGAAGCCCTCGGCGGTGAAGTGGTCGATCATGGCGGGGTCGTCGGGCTCCACGCGGGCGGCCGACCACGGCTGGTGGGTCTCCTCCAGCAGCAGCGGCCAGAGCCCGCTGCGCCGGTGCGCGGCCCGCATCGCCGACCACAACCCCGGCGGCGACGGGTCGAAGCTGATCCAGAACGCCGGGCGCTCGTCCTCCGAGCAGAGCACCTCGCCCTCGGGCAGCACGGCAGGGAGCGTGCGCCCCTTACCGCCGTCGGCGAACAGCTGGCGCAGCTCGGGAGTGAGCTGATGATCCTCCATGCCGGGCACTATCGTAGTGGCCCGATCTTTACGGAGGCTGGAAGTGACGTTTGCCCATGGCGCGGTGCTGTGCGACTTCGACGGGGTGCTGCGGCACTTCGACGGCCAGGCCCAGGCGGCGATCGAGAGCAGGTACGGCCTGGCGCCCGGGGAGCTGCTGAAGGCCGCCTTCGACCCCGCCATCATGACCCCCGCCTGCCTGGGGCGGATCACCGCGGAGGAGTGGGTGGAGCGCCTGGCCGCCGTGGTCGGGGAGCGGGCCGCCGAGGAGTTCTCGCGCGTGCCGTCATGGATCGACGAGGAGGTCAAGGCGATCCTCGCCTCGGTCCAGCAGCACGTGCCGGTGATCCTCGTGACCAACGCGATGACCTCGCTCGAACGCCACCTCGACGAGCTGGGCCTGACCTACTTCGCCGACGACGTGGTCAGCAGCGCCCGCGTCGGCGTGGCCAAGCCGGATCCGCGCATCCTCCTGATCGCGGCCGAGCGGGCCGGCGTGCCCGCCGAGCGCTGCCTGTTCGTCGACGACCGGCTCGAGAACGTGGAGGCGGCCATGGCGCTGGGCATGACCGCCGTCCACTTCACCTCGGCCGCGGACCTACAGCGCCATGTCGAAGAAGCGACGCTCCAGGGTGACCGCGCGGCGGAAGACGTCTAGCACGTCCTCGCGGTGGGCCGGGCCGACCCGGTCCAGCTCACCGCGCAGGAAGCCGACCCAGGCGCGGAACTCCGGCCCTTCGTGCAGCTCGATCCACTCGCGGTGGATCCAGCTGTCCGGGTACGGCCGCGCGGCGCGCGAGGCCCAGCCGAGGTAGCTCCACTCGGCCACGCACAGCACCGCCACGACGAGCTCGTAGCGCTGGCCGTGCCGTACCTCGTCCATGAGGGCCTGGAAGTCGGCGGTCACCGGCTCCGGCGGCGCGCTCGCGGCCCCCAGGGCCTCGATGGCCCGGTGGAAGTAGGTCTTCTCCGAGGTGGTGGCCACGTGTCCGAGGAACTGCCCGTACGGCACGCGCGCCTCGAAGGAGTCGGCACCGGCCACCGCCGCGCCGAGCAGTGCGGTGAAGGAGTCGACGAACTGGAAGTCCTGGACGAGGTAGCGGCGCATGTCCGCCTCGCCGGAGTTGATCGCCATCGCGAACGGGTGGCCGACCACCGCGTCCCACTCCTCGCGACACTGCTCGCGCAACCAATCACTGAAGCTCACCCGGGCACTCTAGTAGCCGCCGGAGGAACTGCTCGTGGGCGAGGGGACCGGGTTCTGCTGCTGCTGCGACTGCTGGGCGGGGTCGCCGGAGCCGGCGGGGCGCAGCAGGCCGATGAGCCCGTGCTGGGCGCCGTCGATGCCCGCGCTGAACCAGATCGTGTTGGTGCCGCCGTTCTCGGCCGTGCCGGGCTCCAGGTCCCACAGGCCGGGCAGGACGACGGTCCGCCCGTTGGCGTCGCGCAGCGCGCCCAGGTGGCGGCCGCGCTTGAAGATGTGGACGGTGCCGTCGCCGAAGTTGCCGACCAGCAGCGCGCCCGCGTAGGCGCCGAAGCCGCGAGGCGCCACGGTGACCGCCCAGGGCGCGTTGAGCGCGCCGCGGCTGATGCGGCCGGTCAGGCGTCCGTCGGAGCTGAACCGGCTGACGAAGCCCTTGCCGCGTCCGGCGACGGACTTGCCGGTGGCCGGGTCGCGCAGGGCCCACGAGACCCAGACGCCGTCACCGGCGACCGAGACGTTGAACGGGTGGTAGGTGCGCGGGACGGCCGGGTCGCGGAACTGCCAGCGGGCCAGCCGTACCCTCCTGAAGTCGTCGTCGAAGGCGTGGATCCTGCCCCCGGCGAAGTCGGCGGCCAGCAGGAACGGGCCGTCGTCGGTCTCCATGAGGGCCAGGCCCTTGTAGTCGGCGCCGCGCGTGAACGCGCCGATGATCGCGTTGGCCGGGTCGGCCTCGGCGTTCCATCCGGTGATCGCCCCGCTGGGGCTGGAGAAGATGAACGTGGCGGGCTTGCCCTTGACGGTGAATCCGTCGGTGGGGTTGACGACCTGGCCGGTCGGGGCGCCGCCGGGGATGGCGACCTCGGTCGGCTCCTTCTTGCCCTGGCCCGAGTAGACGGTGGCCGAGCCGGTGCCGGTGTTCGACACCCACAACGTCTTGCCCATCGCCAGGCCCCACGGGTTGACGACCTTCGGATCGTGGACCGCGGCCCTGCCCTTGACGTCGGAGACGAGGTTGACGACGTCGAAGCGCTGACGCGGGGTCGTGGTCGCGGCTTCGGCGGGTGCTCCGGTGAGCACGACGAGCGTCGCAGCGCAGAGTGTCATGATGCGGTGCTGCATCTGGGCCTCCTAGGTTTGCGCTTGTGACGCGAGGTACGCGGGGGACGGAAGGGGGGTTCATTTTTGGGTATGGGGACCTCATGAACGTTCTGGGCATCGACATCGGCGGATCCGGGATCAAGGGAGCGCCGGTGGACCTGGAGAAGGGCGAGCTGGCCGGCGAGCGGCTGCGCATCCCCACTCCGCAGCCGGCCAAGCCTGAGGCCGTGGCCGAGGTGGTCGGCGAGATCGTCAAGCACTTCGACGCCACCGCGCCGATCGGGGTGACCTTCCCCGGCGTCGTGGTCGACGGCGTCGTGCGCACGGCCGCCAACGTGCATCATTCGTGGGTCGGCGTCGACGCGGGCGAGCTGTTCGGCGGGGCGGTCGTGCTCAACGACGCCGACGCCGCCGGGGTGGCCGAGATGACCTTCGGCGAGGGCAGGGACCGCAAGGGCGTCGTGCTGATGCTGACCTTCGGCACCGGCATCGGCAGCGCCCTGTTCGCCGACGGCGCGCTGGTTCCCAACACCGAGCTGGGCCACCTGGAGCTGCACGGCAAGGACGCCGAGCACCGCGCGTCCGACCGGGTGCGCGAGGAGCACGACATGGGCTGGGACAAGTGGGCCGAGCGGGTCGAGGAGTACCTCCGTCACGTGGAGATGCTCTTCTCGCCGTCGCTCATCATCATCGGCGGCGGCGTCTCCAAGAAGGCCGACAAGTTCCTGCCGCACGTGAAGCTCTCGACCCCGGTGGTGCCCGCCTCGCTGCAGAACCAGGCGGGCATCGTGGGGGCGGCGATGGCCGCCGCCGCCCGCCGATGAGTTTTCGCCGCGCCGCCGGTCTGTAGTGGTGAAGGCATCACCACGAAGAGGGAGACCCAGCCATGCAGAAGATCACGCCGTTCCTGTGGTTCGACAACCAGGCCGAGGAGGCCGCGGCCTTCTACTGCTCGATCTTCAAGAACTCGCGCATCGTGCGGGTCGAGAAGTACGAGAACGCCTCGCCGGACGGCAGCGACGTCACCCAGGTCGTCTTCGAGCTCGACGGCCAGCGGTACTACGCGCTCGACGGCGGCCCTGAGTTCAAGTTCAACGAGGCCGTCTCGCTGTACGTCGACTGCGCCGACCAGGAGGAGGTCGACGAGCTGTGGGCCGGGCTCACCGCCGGAGGCGGCGAGCCGGGACCGTGCGGCTGGCTCAAGGACAAGTACGGCCTGTCGTGGCAGATCGTGCCGCGGTTCCTGACGGACCTGGGCGCCGACCCGAACAAGGAGGCCGCGGGCCGGGCCGTGCAGGCGATGCTGAAGATGTCGAAGATCGACGTCCAGGCCCTGAAGGACGCCTACAACGGCTGAGGGGGCGCGATGGGCCGGCCGAAGGTCACGGCGTCCAGCACCGCGGGCGGGGCGCTGTCGCGCAGGGCCGCGTCGGGCAGTGCGCCGAGGGCGTCGTTGACCGTGGAGAAGCTGACCCGCAGCGCGAGGTAGAGGGTGAGGGCGAAGATCTCGCCGTCGCCGAACCCGGCCTCGCGCAGCGCCCGCACGTCGGCCTCCGTCGTGGAGTTCGGATCGCGGGCGACCTTGCGCGCCCAGGCGGCCATCACCCGCTCGCGCTCGTCGAGACCCTCGTCGTCGCCGCGGATCGCCGCGGCGTCCTCGATCTTGGCGCCCCAGGCCAGCGAGCAGTAGGAGTCGCCAAGCGCTGAGGCGCAGGCGGTGACGAGCACACCCCGGTCGCGCACGCTCAGCCCGAGCTTGTCGGTAGCGAGGCCGAGCAGCCCCATGAGCCCGGCGTGGGCGTCGGGCATGTGCGCCCAGAGCCGGGTGAGGTTCATGACGTAGCCGCGATCGGCCAGGTCCTCTTCGAACATCCCGGCGTCCTCGGCGGGAACGAGGAAACTCATCGCTTGACCTCCATGAGTCGGATCGGCTGCGGCGCCACCCGCAGCGATCATTGCCCGCTGGATCGATCCCGTCCAGCGGCTCGCCCGATATTCGGATGCGGGCGGCCCTGCCGTCAGGCACCATTGGCGGTTGGCTTCGCAGTCCCGAATATCCTTGAAAGCAACATGGGAACATCCGACCTTCACGCACGCCTGTCCGATCTGATGCCGCGCGACCAGCGGCGGATTCGGCGCAGGCTCGACGGCACACGCAGGGTCAAGAGCCGCGAGGCCCGCGAGAAGATCACGGCGGAGATCCTCGCCGACGTCGAGCGGGCCGAGCAGCGGGTGGTACGGCGTCGCGAAGCCGTGCCAGTCGTGAGCTACCCGGAGAACCTGCCGGTCTCCCAGCGCCGCGACGACATCCTCGAGGCGATCCGCGACAACCAGGTCGTGATCATCGCCGGCGAGACGGGCTCCGGCAAGACCACCCAGATCCCGAAGATCTGCCTGGAGCTCGGCCGCGGCGTGCGCGGCCTCATCGGCCACACCCAGCCGCGCCGCATCGCCGCCCGCACGGTCGCCGAGCGCGTCGCCGAGGAGCTCGGCACCACCCTGGGCGAGGTCGTCGGCTACAAGGTGCGCTTCACCGACCAGGGCAGCGACCGCACCCTGGTCAAGCTGATGACCGACGGCATCCTGCTGGCCGAGCTGCAGCACGACCGGCTCCTGGAGCAGTACGACACGATCATCGTCGACGAGGCCCACGAGCGCAGCCTCAACATCGACTTCATCCTGGGCTACCTCAAGCAGCTCCTGCCCAGGCGGCCCGACCTCAAGGTCATCATCACCAGCGCCACGATCGACCCCGAGCGCTTCTCCCGCCACTTCGGCGACGCGCCGATCATCGAGGTCTCCGGCCGCACCTACCCGGTCGAGGTGCGCTACCGGCCGCTCGACGAGGACGACGACCAGACGCAGGGCATCATCGACGCCTGCAAGGAGCTGTCGCTGGAGGGCCAGGGCGACATCCTGGTGTTCCTGTCGGGCGAGCGCGAGATCCGCGACACCGCCGACGCGCTCGGCAAGGCGCAGCTGCGCAACACCGAGATCCTGCCGCTGTACGCCCGGCTGAGCGCGGCCGAGCAGCACAAGGTGTTCCAGTCGCACACCGGCCGCCGCATCGTGCTGGCCACCAACGTCGCCGAGACGTCGCTGACCGTGCCCGGCATCAAGTACGTGGTCGACCCCGGCTTCGCCCGCGTCTCCCGCTACAGCCACCGCACCAAGGTCCAGCGCCTGCCCATCGAGGCGATCTCCCAGGCCAGCGCCAACCAGCGCAAGGGCCGCTGCGGCCGCACCAGCGACGGCATCTGCATCCGGCTGTACGAAGAGGAAGACTTCGTGGGCAGGCCGGAGTTCACCGACCCCGAGATCCTGCGCACCAACCTGGCCAGCGTCATCCTCCAGATGACCTCCATCGGCCTGGGCGACATCGAGGCCTTCCCGTTCGTCGAGCCGCCCGACAAGCGCCAGGTCAAGGACGGCGTGAACCTCCTGCACGAACTGGGCGCCTTCGACGCGGAAGGGTCGATCACCGCCGTCGGGCGCAAGCTCGCCCAGCTCCCGGTCGACCCCAGGCTCGCCCGCATGGTGCTGGAGGCCGACAAGAACGGCTGCCTGCGCGAGGTCATGGTCATCGTGGCCGCGCTGTCGATCCAGGACCCCCGCGAACGCCCGGCCGACAAGCAGCAGCAGGCCGACGAGAAGCACCGCCGCTTCGCCGACCCCGAGTCCGACTTCCTGACCTACCTGAACCTGTGGAACTACGTCAGGGAGAAGCAGAAGGAGCTGTCGTCGAGCGCGTTCAGGCGGCTGTGCAAGGCCGAGTTCCTGAACTACCTGCGGGTGCGCGAGTGGCAAGACATCTACAGCCAGATCCGCCAGTCGCTCGGCGCCCAGCCCAACAGCACCGACGCCGAGCCGTACACCGTGCACGTCTCGCTCCTGGCGGGCCTGCTGTCGCACCTGGGCGTCAAGGACGTCGTCGACAAGAACGTCCAGGAGAAGGGCCGTCGCCCGCTCACCGAGTACGTCGGCGCGCGTAACGCCCGCTTCGCGATCTGGCCGGGCTCCGCGCTGGCCAGGAAGCAGCCCGCGTGGGTGATGTCGGCCGAGCTGGTCGAGACCTCCCGGCTGTGGGCGCGGGTCAACGCCAGGATCGAGCCCGACTGGGTCGAGCCGCTGGCCGCGCACCTGCTCAAGCGCACCTACTCCGAGCCCCACTGGGAGAAGGACCAGGGCGCGGTCATCGCCCTGGAGAAGGTCACGCTGTACGGCATGCCGCTCGTGGTCGGGCGCAAGGTCAACTACGGCCGCATCGATCCCGAGATCTCCCGTGACCTGTTCATCCGCCACGCCCTGGTGCAGGGCGAGTGGGACAGCCACCACAAGTTCCTCAAGGAGAACCGCAAGCTGCTCGAAGAGGTCGAGGAGCTGGAGAACCGCGCACGGCGCCGCGACATCATGGTCGACGACGAGGCGTTGTTCGACTTCTACGACCAGCGGGTCCCGGCCGACGTCGTGTCGGTGCGTCACTTCGACAACTGGTGGAAGCGCGAGCCGGACAAGGACCTGCTCACCTTCACGCCGGAGATGCTGGTCAACCAGAACGCCGACGTCAGCGTGCAGGACTATCCCGACACCTGGCGCCACCTCAACCAGCGCATGCGGCTGACCTACCAGTTCGAGCCGGGCGCCGACGCCGACGGCGTCACGGTGCACGTGCCGCTGCAGATGCTCAACCAGTTCAGCTCCGACGGCTTCGACTGGCAGATCCCGGGCCTGCGCGAAGAGCTGGTCACCGAGCTGATCCGCTCGCTGCCCAAGCACATCCGCCGCAACTTCGTGCCCGCCCCCAACTACGCCAAGCAGGTCCTGGCCGCGGTCGAGCCCGGCAAGGAGCCGCTGCTGGAGGCGATGGAGCGCGAGCTGCTGCGGCTGACCGGCGTGCGGGTGCCGCGCGAGGCCTGGCAGCTCGACCACCTGCCCGACCATCTGCGCGTCACCTACCGCGTCGTCGACGAGCGCAAGAAGAAGATCGCCGAGGACAAGGACCTCGACGCGCTCAAGAAACGCCTGGCGCCCAAGCTGCGCCAGCGGCTGTCGGCCGCGGCCGACGACCTGGAGCGCACCGGGCTGCACACCTGGAGTTTCGGCACCCTGCCCAAGGTCTTCGAGCAGGGCCGGATGAAGGGCTACCCGGCGCTCGTCGACAACCACGACTCCGTGGCCATCAAGATCTTCGACACCGAGGCGCAGCAGCGGCGCTCGATGTGGACCGGCACCCGCCGCCTGCTGCTCCTCAACGTGGTCAACCCGGCCAGGCAGCTGCTCGGCGGCCTGTCGAACCAGGCCAAGCTCGCCCTGTCGCGCTCGCCGCACGGCGGCGCGGTGGCGCTGTTCGACGACGTGGTCACCGCGGCGGTCGACAAGCTCATGCACGACCTGGGCGGGCCGGCCTGGGAGCCGGTCGCCTTCGACCGGCTCTACCAGCACGTGCGGGCCGAGCTGTACGACACCGCCAAGGACGTCCTGGCCAGGACCGAGCAGATCCTGGCCGCCTGGCACTCGATCGGCACCCTGCTCGACGCGGCCAGGCCGGGCGACTCCGTCGACGACATCAGGCACCAGCTGTCGACGCTCGTCTACGCCGGATTCATCACCTCCACCGGGGCCCGCCGCCTGTCCGACGTCTCCCGCTACCTGCGGGCCATCGAGCGGCGCCTGGTCAAGCTGCCCGAGGAGCCGTGGCGCGACGTGGAGTGGATGGACCGGGTGCACAAGGTCGAGGACGACTACGCCGCCCTGCTCGACAAGCTGCCCCCGGCACGGCGGGGCGACCCCGACGTGCGCGAGGTCCGCTGGATGATCGAGGAGCTGCGGGTCAGCTTCTTCGCCCAGACCCTCGGCACGCCCACGCCGATCTCGGAGAAGCGCATCGCCAAGGCCATGGACAGGCTCAGGGAGCCCGCGACGGGTGCCCTAAACTGACCCGCGTGATCAAGGCACTGGTTTTCGACGTCGGCGAGACCCTGATCGACGAGACCCGCATCTGGTCGCGCTGGGCCGACCGGCTGGGTGTCACCCGCCTGACCTTCCTGGGCGTGATCGGCGGGGTGGCGGCGCTCAGGCGTTCGCACCGCGAGGCCTTCCAGATCGTGCGGCCGGGCCTCGACGTCGAGGCCGAGATCGAGGCGTGGGCCGAGGAGGAGCCGGGCAGCCTGCGCAACCACTTCGACGCCGACGACCTCTACCCCGACGTGCGGGAGGCGTTGGGGGGGCTGCGCGAGGCCGGATACCAGGTGATCATCGCCGGCAACCAGCCGGTGCGGGCCTACGACGCCCTGGTGGCGATGGACCTGCCCGCCGACTCCATCCACACCTCCGACGGCTGGGGCGTGGCCAAGCCGCAGCCGGAGTTCTTCGCCAAGGTCGCGCAGGTCGCCGGGCGCGAGCCCGGCGAGATCCTCTACGTGGGCGACCGGCTCGACAACGACGTCCTGGCGGCCAAGCGGGCCGGCATGCACGTCGCCCTGCTTCGCCGTGGCCCCTGGGGGTATCTGCACGCGGCGCAGCCCGAGGCCGCGGAGGCCGACGTGGTCATCGACAGCCTCCACGACCTGCTGCCCTACCTGCGCAAGTGATCGCCGGGCCTCACGGCTCGTCATCCACCCGCATGCCGCGTTCCTCGGCCGGCAGGTCCTCGTCGTCCACGCGCATGGCACGCTCTTCCGCCGGGAGGTCCTCGTCGGTCTCGACGAGGCCGTCGTCGGTCAGCTGGAACCTCTCCCTGGACCCGCGCTCGGGCCGGTCGGGCAGCTCCTCGCGCAGCCGCTGGTCCATGCTCTCGTGCTCGGCCGGGTCGTCGGGCGCTATCTCGTGCCGCTCCCCGAGATCGGTGGTCCACTCCTCGACCTCGATCTCCTGCTCGTCGCTGAGTCCGTAGCGGTCCGGTGGCAATTCGGTCATGCCGGTACTCGTACCCACGAGCTGGCTAAATACCGAGGGCGGCCCCGATGAGCGAGCGCGGGTCGGCGGCGCCGGCCAGCACCCCGTTGTCCTGCACGTCGATGAGGTGCGCGTGCCCGAACGACGACCCGTACGGCAGGGCCGCCACCGGATGGCCGAGCGACTCCAGCCCGCCGCTCCAGGGCGCGCTCTCCTCCAGCTGGAGCACGATCGCGTCGGGGTCGGTCCACGTGTCGAAGCCGGTGGTCGAGCCCAGCCGCCACCGGGGCGCGGCGAGCGCCTGGCCGGGCTGCCTGCCGTACTTCAGGAGCGAGGTGATCACCTGCAGCAGGATCTGCGGCTGGGCGTCGCCGCCCATGGTGCCCACGACGGAGCGCAGCGAGCCGTCGGCCCGGGTGATGAGCGCGGGCGCCAGCGTGTGCGGCGGGCGCCTGCCCGGCGCGTACTCGGCCGGGTGGCCGGGCTCCAGGGAGAAGCCGATGCCGCGGTTGTGCAGGTTGATCCCGGTGTTCGGCTCGATGAGCAGGCTGCCGAAGCCCGAGGCGTTGGACTGGATCAGCGAGACGCCCATGCCCTCGCCGTCGACGGCGCACAGGTAGGTCGTGTCGCCGTCGGCGGTGGGCGCCGCGAGCCTGGAGCGGGCGGCCGGGTCGACGAGCGCGCGGCGCCTGGCGATCTCCTCGGGTGAGACCAGGCCGGCGGCGTTCTCGTGCAGGAGGGCGAGCCGGTCGTGCCCCGCCGCCCGCGACGCCTCGGCCAGCAGGTGGGCGAAGGCGGGATGGTCGGGGGAGTCGGGCAGGTCGAGTCCGTCGACGATGCCCAGCGACAGCAGCAGCAGGTATCCCTGGGAGACGGGCGGCATCGACCAGATCCGGTGGCCGAACGCCTCCACCGACAGCGGGCGCACCCACTCGCCGGTGGGCTTGGCCAGGTCTTCCGAGGTGTATTCGCCCGCGCCGAGTTCCAGCAGGCCGCCGCCGAACTCGCCCAGGTAGAAGCCGTCGCGGCCGTCGTCGACGATGGCCAGCAGGGCACGCGCGACGCCGGGACGGGTCATCAGGTCGCCCGCGGCGCGCACCGGCGCGTAGTCGGTGCCGCCCGGCTGCTCGGCCATGAGGGGAGCGCCCGGCGCCATCAGCGGCGAGGCGGGGAAGCCTGATTCGGCCAGCCGGATCGCGGGTGCGAGCAACTGCTCCAGCGGCAGCCTGCCGTACCTGTCGTGCAGGGCGAGCCAGCCGTCGACGCAGCCGGGCACGGTGACCGAGCGGATGTCCTTCAGGTGTGGCATGCGCGCGTGGCCCTCGGAGCGCAGTTGCGCCGCGTCGGCTCCCGAACCGGCTCTGCCCGAGGCGTCCAGCGCCGTCACCTCGCCGTCGGCGTGCACCAGCGCGAACAGGTCGCCGCCCATGCCGCACAGGTGGGGCGCGGTGACGGCCAGGACGGCGTTGGTGGCGATGGCCGCGTCGGCAGCCGAACCGCCGCGTTCGAGAGCGTTCACCCCGGCGGCGGAAGCGAGGTGATCGACACTGCAAACCATCCCGTAGCGGGCATATCTGGTGTTGTGCACGTAAAAGAGCGTAAAGGGAGAAGTGACACCGCTGTTACCCGGCGCGTGTGGTCTGTGTGACGTGGGTAGGGGGTGCATTATGTCGCGGATGTGGAGGAGGGCCACCAAGCCCGTGGGGGACCTGCCGTCACCGGCCGAGGTACGTGAGGCGATGCGTGCCTTTCCCAGTGAAGGGCTGATCACCAGAAAACAGTTCGATCTCGCTCTCGGCGTGCCGCTGTCCACCGCGGTCGTGCAGACGCTGGCCCTGCTGGCCTGCCGCCCGCACGAGTGTGTGACGGCGGCGCGCGAGGTGGCGGCCGGAGGGCCGACACCGTACCTGCGCGCCTGCGTGCTGGAAGGACTCAGGCTGACCAGCGGGAGCAGACACTTCGCGCCGGAGGAATGGCTCGACGGCGCACCGAGCCCGATCGCCGAGCGGCTGCTGGACCTTGCCCAGGCCGCGCTCGCGGAACTGATCAGGGAACGCGGGTACGAACTGCTCGGGCAACACCTGGGCGACCCGCTACCGCCCAGGATCGATCCCGCCGGCTTCCGCTTCGCCGTACACCCGGTCGGCGCCGCGGCGGTCAGGCGTCCGGTGCCCGTGGTCCCGCGCCAGCGCGTCGACCGCTCGCTCCGCCCGGCGCTCGACCCGACCGGCGACCACCCGGGCCAGGCAAGGCGCGTGGTCGAGCAGAGCGGAGTAGGGATGGCGGCCGCGCGTGTCGCGGACCTGGAAGACGGCGAGGTCGGCGCGGCTACCAGGGCCGAGTGAGCCGATACGGCCCGGCCCACGGTCGCGGCCGAGAGCCGCGGCGCCGCCCAGCGTCGCCGCCCGCACCAGGCGCTCGGCCTGGGTGGGACGGCGGCGGCTCAGCGCCGCCGCGTGGCCGAGAGGGTCACCGGCGAGGGCGAACGGCTCGCCGTCGTCGAGCAGGGCCAGCGCGTCGCCACCCGGGCTGAACGCGATCACCGACTGCCGCAGGAGCAGCAGCTTGCGCTCGCCGGGATCCAGCTGGCCCGAGCAGGCCACATGGCACAGCGGGCCCAGGACGCCCGCCTCGTCGAGCGGGCCGGGCGCCGTCACGGCCAGATCGGCGACCAGCCGCAGACCGAAGGTCCTGGCCAGGACCGCCAAGTCCTCCAGCACCTCGGGATCGGGGGAGTGGGCGGCCACGCCCACCGGCCGATCCGCCTCGCGGATGGCGGTGATCAGGGCGTCGCGCTCGCGCTCCTCCCACGCCTGCGCGTCCGCGCAGCGCACCTCCACGTAGATGACGTCGCACGACTCGCCCAGGCCCGCACGGGTGGTCACACCCGGGGCGTCGCCCGTCGCGAACGGGTCGACCAGACCGGCGACGATCGTGCCCGGCCAGCGCATCTCCCGCGAGCCGGGATAGCCGGCCCGCAGCGCTGACCTCTTGCCCACCTGCAGGACCCGGTCGCCCCTGACGGCGACCGCGCCGTCGCCGATCGGCTCGTCGGCGATCGGCAGGACCATGGGGGCGGTGTGGAGGACGACCGGCCCGGGCTCGCGGCGGCGGAGCAGTTCTCCGGTGCGCGCGGCAGACGGCATCGGCACTCCTCGCCTCGGTGGTGTCAGCAGGCCGCGATCCGCGGAGTTCTCCCGGCGGTCACCGGCGGTTCCCCGGGCGTTCGGCTAAGGGCTTTCCGGCATTTAACCCGCGTACCCCCACGTGACGCAACGAGCCGCGCTCGAGGCAGCCGAGGACGAGTGGACTCCGAGCGGCATCGAGCGGCCCGGGCCGGGGATCGTCTCCACGGATGATCCCTGCCCGGGCCGCTCGGTGGCCGCCCGCGTCGGCGTTCGGCGGGACTAGAACTCGTCCTTGGCCCTTCTCGCCTGCTCGCCCGTGGCCTGGGCGGCCTGGGCGGCGCTCTCCTTGACGTGGCCGGCGGCCTCCTGGGCGGTCTGCTTGGCCTCCTGGCCGAGATTCTGGGCAGCCTCCTTCAGAGACTCCGCCATCGGCTCGACATACTCACCCGCCTGCGCGGCGGCGCGCTTCTCCGCCTCCGTCGTGGGGATCAGCGCCGCCGCCAGCAGCCCCGCGCCGAAGGCGATGAGCCCCGCGGCGAGAGGATTGCCCTGCGTCTGCCGCATGGCCTGGTCGGGGGCGGAACGAACGGCGTCGGCCGCCTGGCCGACCCCGTGCTTGACGGTGTCCGCGGCCTCGCCCACGCCGTGCCGTACGGACTGTCCGGCGTCGTAGGCCGAGCTCGACAGGGTGTCGGACGTGCCCATGACCCGGTTGGTGAAGCGGCGGGCCGCCGAGCGGATCCGGTAGGTGCGGCGCCGGACGATCCGCTTGGGGCTGGTGCGGTCGGCGATCCTGTCGACGTCCTGGCCGAGCTCGGCCCTGGTCTGGGCGATCTCCTGCCTCAGCTCTTCAGATCTCGTGCCCATCGAGCGTCCTCCTTGAGGGTCTCTACGGTCTTCTCCGGCACGGGGGAGACCTCGCGCATACGCTTGCGTCCGTTGGTGTAGGCGATCGCGCCGACGGCGCCCCAGATGACGGCGACGATGAGCGCCGCCCAGCCGGCGTCGATGACGCTGTCGAGGCCGAAGACGACGGCCAGGCTGACCAGGAAGGCGGCCATCAGACCGGCCACCCCGGCGACGCTGAGCAGGCTCGCGGCCTTGCCCGCCTTGACCGCCTCCTCACGCAGCTCGGTCCTGGCCAGCTCCACTTCCTGGCGGAACAGCTTGGACAGGTCGGCCCCCAGGTCCGAGACGAGCTGCCCGATGGTGGGCTGCTCGGGTGTGGGGGCAGTCATCGCGGCTCACCGCCGGGACGTAGTCCGGGGTCGTCGTCGCCTGGCCGGCCGGTCGAGGGGCCGCCCGCCGGGTACGTCGTGCTCGGCGCGGGGCCCGTGGCGGGCGTGCCGCCAGCGGGTCGCGGGGTGGCCGGGCTCGTGGCCCCTGCCGGGCCCGCCGGTCCTGCGGGGCGTGTGGCCGCCGTCGGGCTCGGGGTCCCGGCGGGGCCGGTGGTGCCGTACGGCTCGCCGGGCGTCGACGTGCCCTGGCGGCCGTAGTCGATCGTGTCGGCCTGGCCGTATCCTTGGCCGTATCCCTGGCCGGCGCCCTGGTAACCGCGCTGCTCCTCCCGCTCGTCGCGCCGTTCCTCCGCGGCGGCCTTGGCGGCCCGTCCCGCCAGGAACCCCGCGGCCAGCGCGCCCGCGAGGAACAGCCCAGGACGGCTGCGGGCGAACCGCTGCACGTCCGTGAGTATCCCGCTGACGCCCCGCTCCTCCAGGTAGTCGGCCGCCCGCCGCCCTCCCGACGCGACCTGGTGGACCGCGTCGTAGGTGGGGGAGTCGGGCTTGGCGTTGTCGCTCATGGTGGTCAGGTCGTCCGCCCACTGGCGGATGTTGCGCGCGGCCCTGCGGCTCTGGGCGTCGCCCTGCTCGCGTGCGCGATCGCGAAGCTGCCGCACGACCCTCGTGGTCTGCGTGCGGACCTCGCCGCCCACCTGACGCGCCTGTTCTCGGGCGGTGCCGGCGGTCTGCGCGGCAGCGCCCTTGGCACGCTCCACGGTGCCGCTCTCGTGCTGATCCCGGGTTGGGTATTCGCTCACCGGAGCCTCCTTTGAAGCCGGATGTCGAAGTTCGGTGCGGCTACCCCCGGGAGACGGGGAGTAGTCGCATCGGGAAACATCAGCTTTCGGAAGCGCGTTCGACCAGGGGTGGAGTGGAAGGTGGTTGATCTCCACCATTTCGATCTATAGCGTCGAAAGGCGTGAAGAAGCCTGTTAAGGCGTTAGCGGCACTCCTCATCCTGGTTCCGCTGAGCCTGACCACCACCCCCGCTTCCGCGAATCCGGGCGACCCCGACCCGGAGCACCCCTGGCGCCGCGACCACTGGCCCCAGACCCAGCCCTGGCAGCAGGACGAATCCCAGGCATTGCGCGGCCGCCCGGCCCCGCAGCTGACCCCCATCGACCCGCAGAACTGGAAGAACCCCGACCACATGACGTGGGCGGACTACAAGGCCATCCCGGGCACGAACTGGGCCGACCCCGCCGTCAAGGGCTCGACCAGGCAGTTCAAGGGCGCCCTCGTCCTGCTCGACTACCCCAACCAGGCGTTCGTGGTGACCCAGCCCAAGGGCTCGACGATCTACGGCAACCCCAGCGCCGAGGCGCACGACATCCCGCGCGACCAGGTCGCCACCTTCTACCGCGACTTCCTCAACACCCCGAACGCGCTCAACCGGGGCCACACCATCCATGAGTACTGGATGGAGGACTCGGGCGGCCGCATCGGCGTCGACCTCACCGGGTTCGGCCCGTACACGATGCCGGGCAAGGACCACGAGTACGCGATGGAGTACCAGCGCAGCTCGTGCCCGGCGGGCGACACGTGCACCCGCAACCTGCGCACCGACGGCAACGCCGCCTGGATCGACGCGGTGGGTGCCGAGGAGGCGGCCAAGTACGACTTCATCTTCTACGTCAGCGCCGGCCAGGACGAATCCAGCACCTGGCAGGAGTTCGGCATGATGAAGTTCCCCACCAAGGAGGCCGTGACCGACGAGTGGGGCCCGCCCGATCCCGCCCTGCCCAACTGGTCGCCCACCCGCTACGTGGAGTGGAGCTCCTGGCAGGCGGGCTCCAACTTCTGGCCCAACGCCCGCTTCGGCGTCGACTCGGTGCAGGCCGAGAGTTCCGGCATGTCCGTCTACGCCCACGAGCTGAGCCACATCCTGGGCATCGCCGACAACTACAACAACCCGTACGGCGTGCCCGTGCGCAGGGCCTACAGCGGCATCTGGGAGATGCTCAGCCGCGGCACCTTCAACGGGCCGGGCGGACCGCACAGCCGCTGGCTGATCCCGCCGACGGCGGGCGCCTCCATGGGCGCGCAGCACATGCTGCGCAACAAGATCAAGCTGGGCATGGTGGACGAGCAGAACGTCCTCAGGCTCAGTAGGGAGGCGCTCGACGAGTCCGGAGTCGTCACCGCCCGGGTGACCGCGCGTGCCGTACAGCCGGGAGCGAGCGGGCTGTCGGGTGTCAACGTCGCCTTCGACGGCCTCGACAACGCGCCCGCGTGCGACTGGCGCACCGACCCGCTGTGCGACGGCGGCGGCTACAACAACTACACGGTCGAGGTCGTCGACCGCATGGGCACCGACTCCTTCACCCCCGACGCCGGCGTGCTGCTGGCCAAGACCAAGAACGCCGACTCCGCGCCGTTCGAATGGGTGATCGACGCCAACCCGCAGGACATCGGGATGACCGACTACGTCCTGCCGGACGGCACCGCCGTGCCGATCACGATCGGCGACTACCGGCAGCTGTCGGACGCCCTCTTCCACGCCGGCACCGACTCGGGCAGCGAGTACGAGTACGTCGACGCGGCCAACCGGCTGCACTTCTACGTCACCGACGTGCACCGCGACCGCCAGGGTGTGCTGTCCTACACCGTCGCGGTGCGCTCGCTCGACGGCTCGGGGCCGCACGCCCGCGGGCTGCGGCTGCTGCCCGCGGCGGGCGTGCCTACCGGCAAGGGCGTCACCTCCTGCAGGTTCCCGCTGTTCAACACCGGGCGCACGGCGGCCACCCAGGCGCAGCACCCCGAGGACGTCACCGCCTACCTGGGCGGCGACGTCTACCGGCTGACGGCCACGGTCGACGGCCGCGGCTGGACGGTCCGGCTCCCCAACGCCCTGGCGGCGGTGGACAACGGGCGGCACGAACTGGTGACCGTCGACGCGGTTCGCGCCGACGGCGGCAGCAGGCTCGCCAAGGTGACCCTGACGGCCACCTCGGAGAGTGACCCCACCAAGAAGATGTCCGCTGTCTGCCACACCATCGGGCTGTAAATCGGACTAAAGGGGTACGGCAAGGGCAGCCGTACCCCTTTTGCCCGCCGTACTATGAACCGTGCGTTCGCGTAGCGGAAACCTCCCGGCCGAGGTGACCAGTTTCGTCGGCCGGTTACGCGAGAGCGCCGAACTGGTACGGGTCGTGCGCAAGGCCCCGCTGGTGACCCTGACCGGCGTCGGCGGCGTGGGCAAGACCCGGCTGGCGCTGCGCGTGGCGAAGCTCACCCGGGGCCTGTTCGCCGACGGCGTCTGGCTCGTGGAGTTGTCGCACCTGCGTGACCCCCACCTGCTCCCGCACACCGTGACCGCCGCGCTCGGCGTGGCGACGGTCTCCACGGGCCCGCCCCTGGAGATCCTGGCCGACTACCTGCGCCACAAACGGCTGCTGCTCGTCCTCGACACCTGCGAGCATGTGGTCGACGCGTGCGCGGAACTGGTCAAGCACCTGAACGACGCGGCACCGGACCTGGTCGTGATCGCCACCAGCCGCCGCCCCCTGGGCCTGCCGCAGGAGCTGCAGTACCCGATCCAGCCGCTCCCGGGCGACGACGCCCTGGCCCTGCTCGCCGCGCGCGCTCCCGAGAACGCTCACACGCCCGACGCCCCGCTGCTGTGCCGCCGGCTGGAAGGCATCCCGCTGGCGATCGAGCTCGCGGCGGTACGGCTGCGCACCCTGTCGGCCGCCCAGATCGTGGAGCGCCTGGACGACCGCTTCCATCTGCTGCTGGGCGGCCAGGGCAGCCCGGAGCGCCACCAGACGCTGCTGACCGCCATCGGCTGGAGCCACGAGCTGTGCGAGCCGCTGGAACGGCTGCTGTGGGCGCGCCTGTCGGTCTTCGTCGGAGAGTTCGACCTGGAGGCCGCGCAGACCGTGTGCGCCGACCGCAGCCTCGGTCAGGACCGCGTGGAGGGCCTGCTGCGGGAGCTGGTCGCCAAGTCCATCGTCACCGCGCTGCCAGCCGGGCGCTTCGTCCAGCTCGACACGCTGCGGGAGTACGGCGCGAGCTGGCTGCGCCGCCTGGGCGAGGAGGGCCTGATGCGGCTGGCGCACCGCGACTACTTCCTGGGCCTGGCCAGGCAGTTCAACGCCGAATGGTTCGGCCCCGACCAGCCGGCCTGGTGCGGGCGCATGCGCCGGGAGCTGCCCAACCTGCGCGCGGCCATCGAGCTGTGCCTGTCGGACACCGCCGAGCAGGACCTCGGCCTGGACCTGGTGGCCAACCTCGGCTACCTGTGGATGGCCGGCGGCTACAACGCCGAGGGCCGCCACCACCTGGCCAGGGCGCTGGCCCTGGCCGACAACCCGCCCGCGTCCGTCCGGCACGCGTTGTGGGTGGGCGCGTGGCTGGCCAACTTCCAGGGCGACCTCGACGACGCCGACGAGCTGGCCACCGAGTGCGTCACCCGCGCCCTGCCCGCCGGCGACCACGTCGCGGCCGGGTGGGGGGTCTCGTGCAGCGCGATCACCGCCATCTACCTGGGGCGCATCCACGAGTCGCTGGCGTTGTACCGCAGGGCCGAGGAGCTGCACGCGCAGTACACCCAGCCGGAGGCGGGACTGAGCTACGCGCTCCTCGGCCAGGCCTTCACCCTGCTGCAACTGGGCAGGTCCAAGGAGGCCCAGGAGATCCTGGCCCGCCAGCGCAGGCTCAGCGCCGCCCGCGGCGAGGTCTGGCTCGACTCCTACGGCGACTGGATCCGCAGCCTCATCGAGCTCGACCACGGCAACGCCGCCGAGGCCGACAAGTACGCCCGCGACGCCCTGTGGGTCAAGCAGCGGCTGTTCGACGCGCTCGGCATGGGCACCAGCCTGACCAACCTGGCCGCCAGCGCCGCCCAGCTCGGCGACAGCGAGCGGGCCGCCCGCCTCCTGGGCATTCTGGCCCTGGTCGAGCACACCTACGGGCTGCGGCTGAACGTGTCGCAGCTGCAGGTCCTGCGCAAGCGCACCGAGCGCGACATCACCGCGCTGATCGGTCACGGCTCCTTCGCCACCGCCTACATGGACGGCTTCTCGATGACCATCGAGGAGGCCATCCGCTACGCCCTCGGGGCAAAATAATCAGTATGACGGGGCCCTTACCTTCGCTGCCCGACGAGCGGCCGCCCGCGCGCAGGCGCAGACGCGTGGCACTCGCCGCGCCGGTCGCCGCGGGGGCGGCGGCGGGAGCCGCCAGCATCCTGGCCGCCTCACTGGAGTGGGACATACCGGTCGGCGCGAAGATCGGCGTCACGCTGGCCGCCGCGCTCCTGGTCGGCCTGGCCACGTGGGCGACGACCGCCACGCCGAAGGACCGCCGCAAGCAGGCCGAGCCCTCCTCGATGGCGCCCGAGCAGTGGCCGCCCGCCCCCGAGCACTTCACCGGCCGCCGCGAGGCGCTGGGCGAGCTGCGCAAGGTCTTCGCCGACCGCCGCCGCTCCGAGGAGGTCTCGCCGCTGGTGGTCTCGGTCTACGGCAGAGGCGGCGTCGGCAAGTCGGCGCTCATGGCCCGCTTCGGCCAGGAGGTGGCCGAGTGGTTCCCCGACGGCCGCCTCTACGCCGACCTGCGCGGCGTCGTCGACTCCCCGATCCCGCCCGAGGAGGTGCTCGTCGGCTTCCTGCGCGCCCTGGGCGTGCGCCAGACCACCGACCCCGGCGGCCTCGACGACCTGCGCAAGCTCTGGCTCACCTGGACCAAGGGGCGGCGCATCCTCATCGGCCTCGACAACGCCCACGACGGCGACCAGGTGCGCAAGCTCATCCCCGCCGACCCCGGCTGCGCCGTCATCGTCACCTCCCGCCAGCCGCTGTTCCTCATGAACGCCTTCGACACCCAGTTGCCGGTCTTCAGCGAGGCCCAGGGTGTGGAGCTCCTGGCCCGCCTGGCCGGCGGCGCACGCGTCGCCGACGACCTGACCGCGGCCAAGGAGATCGTCCGGCTGTGCGACCACCTGCCGCTGGCCATCGGCATCTGCGGCGCGCGCCTGGCCACCCGCTCCACCTGGACGCTGCGGCTGCTGGCCGACCGGCTGCGCGACGAGCGCCAGCTGCTCGACCAGCTGCAGGTGCCCGGCTCCGTCGACCGCAGCGTGCGCGCCTCGGTGCAGCTCAGCTACGACGACTGCACCGGCATCCAGCGCCGCCTGCTGCGGCTGCTGTCGGGGCTGACCGCGCCCGACGTGCCGGGCTGGGTGGCGGGCGAGCTGCTCGACGTCTCCGAGCTCGACGGCGGCGACCAGCTGGAGGCGCTCATCGACGCCCAGCTGGCCGAGTGCTCAGGCACCGACCAGACCGGCGCCATGCGCTACCGCCTGCACGACCTGGTCCGCGTCTACGCCGCGGAGTTGCCGGCGGAGGAGGACGAGCGCCGCCGCGCGGCCGTCGAGCGGGTCCTGTCCGGATACCGCCGCAGGGCGGAGGAGGCGGCCCAGCGCCGCTGGCCGCAGGACTGGGGGCGCACTGGACGGCGCGGCGACTTCGAGGGTCAGGGCCTGGCGGTCGGCTGGCTCAACTCCGAGCGGCTCGCCGTGGTGGCCATGGTGCAGCTCGCCCGCGACCTGAAGTTGTGGGACCTGTGCTGGGGGCTCGGGCGCGCCTTCAGCTCGCTGTGCCACTCGCTGCGCGCCTACTGGTCCGACTGGCTGCTGGTGGCCGAGATCGCCTGCGAGGCGGCCGAGCGGATGGGCGACCGGCGGGCGCTGGCCATCTCGCTGCTGGACCGGGCGCCCGCTCTGGGCGGGTTCGGCGGCCACGAGGCGGCGGGCGCCAACGCCGAGGAGGCGCTGGCGATCTTCACCGAGCTGGGCGAGTCGTGGTGGGCGGCCCGCGCCAGCCGTACGGTCGGCATGGCGCTGTTCAACGACGGCCACCTCGACCGGGCCCAGGACTTCCTGGTCGCGGCCATCGCCGGATTCGAGGCCGAGGACGACGGCTGGTGGGCGGCGCGCTCGCGGCGCAACCTGGCCGAGCTGCGGCTGGCCCAGCGGCGCGCCGACGAGGCCAGAGAGCTGCTGGAGGAGGCGCTGGACGTCTTCAAGCAGGAGGGCAACCGCTACTCCGAGGCGCAGACCCTGCGGGCCTACGGCGAGGCCCTGGCGGCCCAGGCGCGGGCGCTGCGGCGCGAGGGCGAGCATCGGGCGGCCGAGGACGGCTTCCTCAGGGCGGAGCTCAACCTCGACAGGGCCGCCGAGATCTTCCGCCAGCGCGGCGAGTTGTGGGAGGAGGCCCGCTGCCTGCGCGCCGCGGGCGAGGTCGGCAACCCGGTCAACGGCCTGCGCGAGCTGGGCTACGTGCGCAGGGCCGAGGAGATGCTGGCAGCGCTGGGCGACTCGTGGGGCGTGGCGCGCACGCTCCTGTCTGTCGGCAGGGCCCTGGCCCGGCTGGGCCGTACGGCGGAGGCCGACGCCGAACTGCGCCGAGCCGTCGACGCCTTCGAGGAGCTCGACGACCAGTGGTGGAGGGCCCGCAGCCTCAGGTACCTGGGCGAGGCGCACGTCGAGGCGGGCGACCCCGCGACGGGCGTGCCGCACCTGCGGCGGGCCCGCGAGCTCTACCGCAGCCTGGGCAACGAGGCCGGCATGCGGCGCACCCTGGAACTGCTCAGGAGAGCTGAGGCTTCATGAGGTGACCGGCGGCCGCCTTGGCCTGGTCGATGCTCTCCTCGAACATGCGGCGCGCGTTGGCCGCCTGCTCCGACAGCTCCCTGATGTGGTTGCGGGCGATCTCGTCCTGCACGGTGTCGGCCACCAGCGCCTGGTAGTCGTGGGTGCGCGCGGCCAGGGCCTCCAGCCTGCGGTGCACGCGGAAGACCTCGTCGGCCTTCTTGACCTGGACGGCGTAGGCCTCCAGGTTCTTGACCCGCTTCGACAGGGAGGTCCAGGCGGCGTCGAGGGCGCTGGCGTAGGGCTTGAACGCCTCGTCCATGCCGGGCGGCAGCTCCTTGGGCACGATCTTGCCGTGCTCGGCGTGCATCGCCGACAGCCGCTGCAGGCGGGTGGCGACCTGCCAGACCTCCTCGGGCAGGGTGACCCGGTTGTCGATCGTGTCGATGTACCCGGCCCGGTTCACCTCGGAGGCCAGCACCTGGTCGGCGGCGTTCTGGGCGCGCTTGAGCAACTGCTGGCAGGGATAGTCGAGATCGGAGGGGAGCACGTAGTGCTCGGCGTGCTCGTGCGCCAGGCGCAGCCTGCTGCGCGCGCTGCGCCCGTTGAGGTCGGTGGCCATCCATTTGAGCAGCATCGCGACGGTCATCCCCGCGCCCGCCACGACCATGCCCGCGGGGCCGAGCATGAGGAGGATCAGCAGGAGCAGTCCCGGCAGCACGAACAGCAGTCCCAGGTTCCCGCTCGTGTCGGAGCGGCGCCCCTGGCGGGCGAGTTGCAAGTAGTGGGGGCTCTCTCTGAGCACGACGGAGACCTGAGGGTGCACCGTCGGATCGATGACCAATCGCGGCGGCAACCTACGCGGATCCACCTGACCTCCCTTCGCCGCTGTTTCTTCATACTGCGTTATAAATCGCGTGGTTAGGGTGGGAGTGATGAAGAACTTGAAGAGATGGATCGATCTCCAAGGCGCCGTCAATGTGCGCGACCTGGGCGGACTGCCCACGACCGACGGTGGCGAGATCCGTTCCGGACGTTTGTTCCGTTCCGACAACCTTCAGGGACTGACCCCCTCCGACGTCTCCGTGCTGGTCGACACGCTCAAGGTCAGGCATGTCGTCGACCTCCGATCCGGAGCCGAGGTGGCACTCGAAGGCCCGGGACCGCTGGCAGCGGTGCCCGGGGTGACGATCCACCACCACACCCTGTTCGCCGAGGGCGGGCAGCACACCGACGTCGCCATGGACAAGGTGCTGCCCTGGCAGAAACGACTGCCCGAGGAGGACGCCGCCGAACTCCGGGTGACGGGTTTCTACTACGGGTACCTGCGCGACCGGCCCGACTCGGTCCTGCGGGCGCTGCGCACGATGGCCCGCGACGACGGCGCGTCGATCGTGCACTGCGCCGCCGGCAAGGACCGTACGGGTGTGCTGTGCGCCCTGGCACTGACGGTGGCGGGAGCCACCCGCGAGGCGATCGTCGAGGACTACGTGGCCACGGGGGAGCGCATCGAGGGCATCCTGGCCCGCCTGCGCTCCAGCGAGACCTATCGCGTCGACCTCGACACGCGCACGGCCGACGACCACATGCCGCGCGCGGAGTACCTCACCCACTTCCTCGACGTCCTCGACACCCGCTTCGGCGGGCCGCTGGGCTGGCTGGAGGCACACGGGTGGACGGCGCAGGACGCGGACGCCCTGCGCGGCAGGCTGCGCGACTGAGCGGATCGGCCCGGGCCGCGTCAGAATCCGTCGCGGCCCAGCCACGTGGCCACGTCGACCTCGTTGCCCTCGGGGTCGGCCAGGGTCCACCAGGTGGGGGCCTGCGCGTCGTAGAGCACCCGCCCGCCCGCGGCGACGGCCGCCGCGACGCGCGCCTCGGCCTGGTCGTGCGGGACGAACACGTCGATGTGGATGCGGTTGCGCTGGGTGCGCGGCTCGTCCATCTCCTGGAACCAGATCGACGGCATGCGCAGGCGCGGGTCGATCACGTCCTCCTCGCCCCACTCCTCGTAGCCCAGGACCGCCGCCCAGAAGGGGCGCACCTTGGCCAGGTCCATCACGTCGATCGCGAACTGCACGTCGCTGACGGCCGACGGGTCGGCGCTCACGCCCAGCTCGCGGGCGGCCCGCGAGATCAGGACGGCCAGCTCGCGGTCGGCCTCGGTCAGGCCCGACTGCTCCAGGGTCAGCAGCCGCACGGTCACGTGACCGGGACGCAGGTCGACGTCGGGGTCCTTGCCCACCTGCCCGGCCAGGGCGCCGATCGCGCCGACCAGGGCGACGCCCGTCGAGAAGGAGCCGGTGACGAAGTGCGCGCAGGCGCCGAAGGCCAGCACCCGCCAGTCGTCGACACCCTCGGATTCATGGAACTGCAGCGCCGTGATCCGCATTTTCCGGAACCTACCAGAACGGCCAGAGCGCCAGGAAGGACAGCACGAGGCCCAGCAGCACGAACCCGGGCCCGCGAGGCCGCAGCGCCGACTCGTGGCGAGCGGCCTGGACCAGCATGACGATCACGGCGAGGGCCGCGGCCAGATGCAGGCCGTACCAGACGACGATCGCGACGGGCAGCCCGTAGAGCGTGTCGTCGGCCGTGCCGTAGCCGCCCAGCACGGCGAGCAGGCACGCGCCCAGGGCGGCGAAGGCGCGGCCGAAACGGCCCAGCAGCCCCCAGATCGCCGTCCCGGCCAGCAGCAGGAGCGAGGAGGAGTGGTGCAGCTGCCGGATGAGCAGGCCGCCGCGCACCTCGAAACCGATCGTCAAGGTCGAGGCGTAGGCCTCGCTCATCATCACGCCGTGCAGCGGGGTGTAGAGCCCGTCGTAGACGACCTCTCGCCCGCTGGGGACGTAGAAGAAGGCGAGAAACGCCCCGGTGGCCAGGACCACCGCGAAGCAGTAGATCAGCATGTCGCCGAGTAACTGCCGTGCCCTGTCCATCGGGACATCTCACCACAGGTCAGATCATGCCGTCTTGCCGTACCGCTGGTTGAAGCGCTCGACGCGGCCCGCGGTGTCGAGCAGCCGGTTGCGGCCGGTGTAGAACGGGTGGCTGGCCGACGAGACGTCCACGTCCACGACGGGGTAGACGTTGCCGTCGCTCCACTCGATCGTCTTGTCGCTGGTCATGGTCGACCGCGTCAGGATGGCGAAGTCGGCGCCCGGGTCGCGGAAGACGACCGGCTGGTAGGTGGGGTGCGTGCTCTTCTTCATCGTTCCTCCCGGAACTCGACGTGCTGGCGGACGGTCGGGTCGTACTTGCGAAGCACCAGCCGGTCGGGGTCGTTGCGGCGGTTCTTCGTCGTCACGTAGGTGAAGCCGGTGCCTGCGGTCGAACGCAGCTTGACCACCGGTCGCAGTTCGTTCCTGGCCATGACCTCTCCTCTCGAAGCTGTGTCATGATAACGACAACGGTTTTCATTTTAATCCCAGGGAGGTCCTGTGTCCGCTCCCGTCGTCCCCGTTGTCCCCGTCGTCCTTGTCACGGGCCTGCACGGAACTGCTAGAACCGCCGCGGTCGACCGATTGTTCCTTCGCCACCCGGGCGCCGTAGCCGTCCACCACGACCTGGGCGACACCGCCCGCGGCCTGGTGACACGCATCGTGCGCGACGCGCGCGGCGTGATCGACCGGGAGGAGATCGGCCCGGTGCCCGGCTGCGTGACGTGCGCGGTGCGCGAGGACCTGATCGCGCAGCTCGTACGGCACGCGCCCACGGCCACCCTGCTCATCGCGGACCTGTGGGACTCGGTCGAGCCCCGCCCGGTGGCCGAGGCGCTCATCCGCTTCCCGTTCCGCCTGACGTGCGTCCTGACCGCCCTGGACGCCGCGCTCGCCCCCGTGGACATCTGCCGCGGCGACCGCCTCGCCGAGACCGGCCAGGCCGTCGCACCGGGGGACCCGCGCCACCTGGCCGAGGCCCTGGCCCGGCAGATCGAGTACGGCACCGCGCTGTTCCTGCACGGCGGCGACGAGGAGGACGCCGACCTGTCGGCCGCCGTCCTGGCGCACCTGGCGCCGCACACCCCCATCGTGGCCGACCCCGAGGTGCCCGGCACGACCCTGTGCGCCGACGACCTGGCCGCCCGCGTCGACCCGGCGACCGCCCAGTTGCCCGCCGACGCGCGCACCGGCGAGGTCACCACGGTGGTCTGGCACCGCCTGCGCCCCCTGCACCCCGGGCGCCTGTTCGAGGTGGTCGACGAGCTCGTCACCGGCTCCGTGCGCTCACGGGGGCGCTTCTGGCTGGCCAACCGCCACGAGCGCATGCTCGCCTGGGACGCGGTGGCGGGGGTGGCCGCGGTGCGCGACGCGGGCCCGTGGCTGGCCGCGCTGCCGGAGGCCGCCTGGGACCTGGTCACCCCCGCCCGCCGAGCCGCGGCGGCCCTCGACTGGAACCCGATCGTCGGCGACCGGGTGCAGCACCTGGTGTTCACGGGGCCTGACCTCGACGCGGCCCGCGTCCACGCCCTGCTGGACTCGTGCCTGATCGACGCGGGCGACGCCCTGCCGGGAGCCGCGGCCTGGGAGCGCTTCGACGACCCGTTCGCCTCCGTCCTCGAAGCAGGCCGGCGCGGCGAGCGCCAGGACCGAGGATCGCCAGGGGATTGACCGGCCTTTCCCGACCTCGCAGAATCTTAGAACGATGTTCGGTTCTTGGTTCTCGTGGAGGGACAGGCGCATGGGCACTCCGATCGCCGCTGAACTGGCCAGGATCGCGGGGGAAGGCCCCGACCTGCCCGCACTCACCTGCGGCGGGGTCACCCTGACCAGGCGACGGCTCGAACGCAGAGCCAACGCCTTCGCCTGGCGGCTCCTGGAGCACGGGGTCGGGCAGGGCGAGCGGGTCGCGCTGGTGCTGCCCAACAGCGTCGAGTTCGTCGTCGCCCTCCTGGCCGTCTGGAAGGCGGGCGGGACACCGGTGCCCGTCGCGGCGCGGCTGCCGGAGTCGGAGCGCGCCGCGATCCTGGAACTGGCCGAGCCACGCGTCATCGTCGGCGAAGGCGGGCTGCTGCCCGGCGACGAGGAAAGCGGCGACGTGCCGCCCGCCGTCCTGCCGACCCCGTGGAAGATCCTCGCCTCAGGAGGCAGCACCGGACGGCCCAAGCTCATCGCCACCGCGCACGAGGGCGTGCCCGAGAAGGTCGGCGTGCTGGGCCTGGCCGGGGCCATGCAGGTCGGCGGGGCCGCCCTGGTACCCGCCCCGCTGTCCCACAACGGGCCGTTCATGGCGCTGGCCGCCGCCCTGACCTTCGGCAAGCACGTGGTGCTCATGCAGCGCTTCGACGCCGCCGAGGCGCTGCGGCTCATCTCCGAGCACCGGGTCGACTGGATCTACTTCGTGCCCACGATGATGCACCGCATCTGGCGGCTGCCCGAGGAGGTGCGCTCGGCCGCCGACATCTCCTCGGTGAAGTCGATCCTGCACCTGGCCGCGCCGATCGCGCCCTGGCTCAAGCAGGCGTGGATCGACTGGTTCGGCCCCGAGCGCGTCTGGGAGCTGTACGCGGGCACCGAGGCGCAGACCGCCACCGTCATCAGCGGCCACGAGTGGCTGGCCCACCGCGGCTCGGTCGGACGGGTCCCCGAGGGCGCCATCGAGATCCGCGACCCGGCGGGCACGGTTGTGGGGCCGGGGGAGAGCGGCGAGGTGTGGATGCGGGTGCGCTCCGACGCGCCCACCTATCACTACATCGGCGCCAGCGCCCGGCGCGAGGGAGAGTGGGAGTCGCTCGGCGACCTCGGCCACCTCGACGCCGACGGCTACCTCTACCTGGGCGACAGGCAGACCGACATGATCCTCGTGGGCGGCTCGAACGTCTACCCGGCCGAGATCGAGGGCGCGCTGGAGGAGCACCCCATGGTCCGCTCGGTCGCCGTGATCGGCCTGCCCGACGACGACCTCGGCGCGGTGCCGCACGCCATCGTCCAGGCCGCGGGGCCGGTCACCGACGACGAGCTGCGGGCCCACCTGTCCGTACGGCTGGCGGGCTACAAGCTGCCGCGCACCTTCGAGTACGTCACCGAGCCGCTGCGCGACGAGGCGGGCAAGGTACGGCGCTCGGCGCTGCGCAAGGAACGTGTCAGCTGAGCCGTACGGTCTGCGTCGTTTCGGCCGAGCGGCGGGCCGCCTCCAGGACGGCCAGCGCCTCGACCACGCCCGACGGGTCGACCGGCGTGCGGCCGTCCGCGACGGCGCGGTAGAAGGCCGCGTAGTCGCCGCGCTCGGTCGGCACCGGCTTGAGCTCGTCGCCCGCGCCGGCGACGCCCCAGCGCTCCTCCGGGTCGTCGCCGAATCCCGGCGAGCCAGGCGTGAGACCCGCCCTGAGCTGCTCCTCCTGCACGTCCATGCCGTGCTTGACGTAGGCGCCGCGTGAACCGAGCACGCGGAAGCGCGGGCCGAGGTCGGCGGCCACCGAGCTGACCCACAGGTGCGAGCGGGTGCCGCTCGCGTGGGTGAGGGCGACGAAGGTGTCGTCGTCGGCGTTCACGCCCGCGCGGCGCGTGAGCACCTCGGCGTAGACGGACTCGACCGGGCCGAACAGCTGCAGCGCCTGGTCGACGAGGTGGCTGCCGAGGTCGTAGAGCAGGCCGGCGAGATCCTCGGCGCCGCCGGTCTCGCGCCAGCCGCCCTTCGGGCGCGGGCGCCAGCGCTCGAAGCGCGACTCGAAGCGGTGGACCTCGCCCAGGTCGGGCGCGATCCGCCGGAGGGTGAGGAAGTCGCCGTCCCAGCGCCTGTTCTGGAAGACGGTGAGCATCAGCCCGCGCTCGCGTGCCAGCCGTACGAGCTCTTCCGCCTGGGCGGCGTCGGCGGCCAGGGGCTTGTCGACCACGACCGGCAGTCCGGCCTCCAGGGCCGCCGTGGCGAACGGCACATGGGTGCGGTTGGGCGAGGCGATCACGACGAGATCGCACGCGCCGAGGACGTCGTCGAGCGACGGCACGGTCGCGGCGCCGTACCGCTCGGCGACCTCGGCGGCGCGCTCGGGAGAGCGGGTGACGACGGACGCCAGCCGCAGCCCCGGCGTGGCGGCGATGAGCGGGGCGTGGAAGACCTGCCCGGCGGTGCCGTAGCCGACCAGCCCGACACGCACGTCACTCACGGTCGTCCCGCTCGGCCAGGAAACGCTCGAACTGCGCGGCCAGCTCGTCGCCCGTGGGCATCGGCGTGGACTCGGCCAGCAGGCTCTCGCGCTCCGCGCCCTCGGCGAACGCGTCGTACTGCTGCTCCAGGCCGCTGATGGCGCTCGACAGCTCGCTGGAGGCGCGGATCTGCTCCTCGATCTCCTCGGTGGTGCGCTCGGCCGCCTCGCGCAGCGAATCCATCGGGAAGACGAGCCCGGTGGACTTGGTGACCGCCTCCAGCGCGGCCACCGCCGCCTGGGGGTACTCGGCCTGCGACAGGTAGTGGGGCACGTGGACGGCGTAGCCGACCGCGTCCTTGCCCGAGGCGCCGAGGCGCAGCTCGATCAGCGCGGCCGCGCTGCCCGGCACCTGGACCCGGCCGAAGTTGCTGGTCTGCGCGTTGATCAACTCGGGCCTGCTGGCATGCGCGGTGATGCCGAGCGGGCGGGTGTGCGGCACCGCCATCGGGATGCCGTGCACGGTGATCAGCTTGCTCACGCCCAGCTTGTCGACGAGGTCGCCCACGGCCGTGACGAAACGCTCCCACTCGCGGTCGGGCTCGGGCCCGCTGAGCACCAGGAAAGGGGTGCCCGTGGCGTCGTGGGCGACGTGCACGGAAAGCTCGGGCGTGTCGACCTCGACCCAGCGGTCGGTGTCGAACGTCATGATCGGCCGCCGGGAGCGGTAGTCGAGCAACCGGTCCACGTCGAACGTCGCCACCGTGCGGTGCTCGAGCTCGGCAAGCAGGTGGCCGATGGCCAGCCGGCCCGCTCCACCCGCGTCGACGAAACCCTCGAAGTGGTAGAGCAGCACGGGGCCGTCAAGTTCGGGTGCGTCCTCGGCGAGCGTGTAGAGATCCATTTCAGCCTTTCCTCGTCCTCCCTAGTCGAACCTATGACGAGGAGCAGGCATTCCGCACATCGGGTCCTTCCCCGGAGCGCGCCTCGGATCGGAGACTGGTTCATGTAGCCCTAGAGGGGACAAAATTCGCTATCGCCGCTATCTGGTCTCACTGAGACATGGTTGCGATCATCTGGTCATGGCTATCATTCCTGCGCAAGCCACGCCCCTCCGAATCCCGGCGCTTCGGTGCCCCTTCGAGAGTGAGGTGAATCCCCATGTCGTCGAGGCCAGCGAGGACAGCTTCGCCTGGTTGCTCGAGTCGGGCATGCTCGCGGACCCCGGCATCTTGGAACGATACAAGAGCGCCAGATTCGGCTGGCTGACGGCACGCGCCTACCCGCTCGTCGACCGCGACATGCTCAAGCTGCTCATGGACTGGTGCATCTGGCTGTTCGCCTTCGACGACGGCTTCTGCGAGTCGGAGAACCTCAGCCGGCACACCGCGCTCATCGCCCGCGCCCTGCCCGAGATGTTCAGGGTGCTGCACGACATCGACTCGGGAGAGCCGGTCGACAACGTCTTCGCCCGCTCGCTGCAGGGACTCAGGCACCGCATCGCCGAGCACGCCGAGCGCGACCAGCTCGACCGGTGGGCGACGGCCACCAAGGAGTACATCTTCGCCCAGGTGTGGGAGGCGGCCAACCGGGAGTCCGACGTCGTGCCCACCCCCGAGGACTACATCTTCATGCGCCGCCGCACCGGCGCCATGTATCCGGTCTACGCCCTCATCGACATCGCGGCGCGCCAGCGCCTCACCCCCGACGAATGGCACCACCCCGACATCAGAGCTCTCACCGAACACGCCAACGACCTGGTCGTCTGGGACAACGACCTTTTCTCCTACGCCAAGGAGCGCAAGCACGACCAAGCCCGCCACAACCTCGTCAACGTCCTGGCCACCCACCGCGGCTACTCCTTACAGGAGGCGCTCGACGAGGTGGCCCAGATGCACGACGTGGCGGTCCTCGAAATGGTGCGCCTGCGCCAGTCGGTGCAGGAATGGGGCTCACGCGCCGTCCACACCTACGTCCAAGGTCTCGAACACTGGGTGCGAGGCCATATCGAATACTCGCTCGGCAGCGCCAGATACGTCCGCGCCTGGCCGGCCGGAACCGAATGGGCCAGGGTGAACTGACCTCAGGACGAGGCGTCCAACTCGCCCAGCGCGAGCGCGGACGCCTCGTCGAGGTCGAAGCGCTTGCCCGAGTCGAAGGCCCGCCGGTAGCCGTCGTCGCCCAGCGCGCGCTGGCACTCCTTGACGCACTTCTCGTGATCCACCGACAGGAACGGGGCTCCCAGCTGCGGCAGACCCGCTGACATCCAGTTCTGCTGGAGCGCGCCCAGCAAGGTGGCGGCGATCCCGGGCTCGTCGAGCGCGGTGTAGATGCGCGCCATCGTCTCCAGGGCGATCAGCGTGCCGAGGGTGTCGTGGAAGTGGCGCTTGATCCGCAGGCTCTCCTGAGCGTTCGACAGCGCCTCCTGGGCGCGACCGCTGACCAGGCGGGGGACGGAGAGCGCCCAATGCGCATAACTGCTGACGAACAGCTCGCCGCGTTCCTGGCAGACCTGAAGGCAGTCGCTGAGCAGGGACTCGGCCTCGTAGAACTCCCCCTGAGCGGTCAGCACGATCGACAGCTCGACGATGGCTGGAGTTGCCCCGGTTTGATGGACACGTCAGGGCTTGCGGCTACGCGGCAGCATAGTCGCCTTCTGGGATGTTCTTGAGCGCGTGTCGGTGCTCG
>NZ_JACDUR010000008.1:392545-643897 GCF_013761175.1 Nonomuraea soli | reverse complement strand
CAGCGATCAACTCTCCCGGCCAACCCGGCAGGGGCACGATCTTTCAGCAGGACTCAACGTCCAGGAAACCAGAGTGCTCACCTGCCAGGCGGCTACCAACCCTGAAGTCTGCCGGATGGCCGACTTCCTGACTGATTAGGACACCCGTGGACGACCTCGACCGCCTCGTCGACAAGCTGGACCTGGAAGCCAAGGTCCGGCTGGTCACCGGGGCGACCGTGTGGCGCACCGCCGCCGAGCCCGCCATCGGCCTGGAGCCCATGGCGACCTCCGACGGGCCCGCCGGCGTACGCGGCGAAGGCTGGGACGAACGCCGCACCTCGCTGTCGCTGCCCTCCGCCACCGCCCTGGCCGCCACCTGGGACGAGAGCCTTGCCAGGTCCATGGGCGAACTGCTCGCCGACGAGGCCAGGCGCAAGGGGGTGCACGTCGTCCTCGCCCCCACGCTGAACCTTCACCGCTCCCCGCTCGGCGGACGGCACTTCGAGTGCTACTCGGAGGACCCCCTGCTCACCGGCCGCATCGGCGCGGCAATGATCGCCGGCATCCAGTCACGCGGGGTCGCGGCCACGGCCAAGCACTACGTGGCCAACGACTCCGAGACCGACCGCCTCACCCTGGACGCCCGCGTCGAAGAGCGCACCCTGCGCGAGGTCTACCTGGCCCCCTTCGAGGCGGCGGTGCGGGCCGGGGTGTGGGTGGTGATGTCGGCGTACAACGGCGTCAACGGGCCCACCATGTCGGAGAACCCGCTGCTGGCCGAGCCGCTGAAGGGCGAGTGGGGGTTCGACGGGGTGGTGGTCTCGGACTGGGGGGCCGTGCGCTCCACGGTCGCATCGGCGCGAGCCGCCCAGGACCTGGCCATGCCGGGGCCCGAGTCGCCATGGGGCGCGGCGCTGGTGGCGGCGGTGCGGGCGGGCGAGGTGCCGGAGTCGGCCATCGACGACAAGGTACGGCGCCTGCTGCGCCTGGCCACCCGCGTCGGCGCCCTCTCCACGGCGCCCGCGTCGCCCATGGCTGCGGCGTCATCTCGGGATCGCGCTCTCCTGCGGCGCGTGGCCGCCGCCTCCACCGTCCTCCTGCGCAACAAGGGCGCCCTGCTCCCCCTCGACCCCCACAACCTGGCCCGCGTCGCCGTCATCGGCCCGCACGCCGCCCACCCCCGCATCCAGGGCGGCGGCAGCGCGGGCGTCTACCCCGAGTCGCCGGTCACCCCGCTCGACGGCCTGCGCACGGCCCTGTACGGCAGAGCCGAGGTCCACCACGCCCCCGGCGTCCACCTCGACGGCCCGCCCGCCCCGCTCGACACCACCACCGCCCGCAACCCCCGCACCGGCGAGCCCGGCCTCCTGGTGCGCCTGCTCGACGCGGCCGGAGCCGAGATCCACGCCGAGCACCGCCTCAGCGGCCGCCTCCCCGAGCCGGGCGGCCCCATCGACGAGGCGGCCACGGTCGAGATCAGCGCGCTGCTGCCGGACGCGGAGGGCTCCTGGGACGTGGCCGCCGCCGGTTGGGGCCGCCTCCACCTCACCGTGAACGGCCGCACCGTGATCGACGAGACGGTCCCCCGCCACACCGACGACCCGGCGACCGTCCACCTGGCCCCGCCGTACCGCACAACCCGCATCACTTTGAGCCCGACCGACCTTGCCGATCCTGCCCACCCCGCTGAGCCTGCCCACCCCGCTGAGCCCGCCGACCCCACTGCTGGCCCCACTGCTGGCCCCACTGCTGGCCCCACTGCTGGCCCCACTGCTGGCCTCACCGCTGGCCTCACCGCCGACCGCGTGGCCCGCCACCACGGCGGCGACCCGGCGACCGGTCTCGCGGGGTGGCGGGGTGTCGAGCTGGTCCTTCGTCGTGAGCTGGTCCCCGGTGGTGGCCGGGCGTGCGTCCTGGCCGCCGCCCCAGCGCCGCTCGACGCCGCCGCGGCGATGGCCGCCGCCGTCGAGGCCGCGCGGGCGAGTGAGGTCGCCGTCGTGGTGGTGGGCACCACCGAGCAGGCCGAGGGCGAGGGTGTCGACCGCGAGACCCTCGCCCTGCCCGGCGCCCAGGACGCGCTGGTGAGCGCGGTCGCGGCGGTGAACCCCGCGACGATCGTGGTGGTGAACTCCGGCGGCCCCGTCGCGATGCCCTGGCGCGAGGAGGTGGCCGCCGTGCTGGTCGGCTGGTTCCCCGGCGAGGAGGGCGGCAACGGGCTGGCGGACGTGCTGCTCGGGCGGGCCGAGCCGGGCGGGCGTCTGCCCACCACCTGGGCGGACCGCGCGCTCACCTCGACCACCCCGCGCGACGGCGTGCTCGTCTACGCGGAGGGCCCGCACATCGGCTACCGCGGCTGGCTCAGGGAGCAGGAGCCTCCCGTCTACTGGTTCGGCCACGGGCTCGGCTACACGAGCTGGGCCTACGAGGAGTTGTGGGTGCCGGAGAGGGTCGTGCCCGACCGGCCGGTGCGGGTGCACGTGCGGGTGCGCAACACGGGGCCGAGGCCGGGCCGGGAGGTGGTCCAGGTCTACCTGTCCAGGCCGCACGACGGTGACCGGTGGCTGGCGGGGTTCGCGGCCGTCACGGCGGAGCCGGGCGAGCGGGCCGAGGTGGTCGTGGAGCTGCCGGCGCGCGCGTTCCAGCACTGGGCGGGCGCCTGGTGCACGGCCGAGGGCGAGGTGCGGGTGCGGGCGGGCCGGTCGGCGGCGGACCTGCCGCTGGATGCGGCGATGACGGTCGCGTACGGCTAGCGGTGACGGCGTCGTGGCGGCCTCGTACGGCGCCGGCGGTGACAGCGTGGCGGCGGCCTCGTACGGCCTGCGGAAATAACGGTCTCATACACCTAGGAGAGCGCTCTCCGTCCAGCGTGTTATAAAAAGCGGGTGAAACAAGGGGCCTCTCCCACACTCGAGGACGTCGCGCGGGTCGCCGGTGTCTCCCGCGCGACCGTCTCTCGCGTGATCAACGGGATCCGCAACGTCGATCCCGCCATCCAGGAGGCCGTGCGCCAGGCCATCGCCACGACCGGGTACGTCCCCAACCGGGCCGCCCGCTCGCTGGTCACCCGGCGCACGGGCGCGGTGGCCCTGGTGTTGTCGGGAGCGGGCGACGACTCGGCGCCGAGCCCGATCCTGGCCGACCCGTTCTTCGGCCGCGTCGTCAGCGGGATCATCAGCTTCCTGCGCCCGCGCGGCATCCATCCGGTGCTGATGTTCGCCGAGAGCGACGCCAGCCGCGCGGAGGTGGTGTCCTACCTGCGGCAGGGCGACGCCGACGGCGCGTTGCTGGTCTCCACGCACGCCGCGGACCCGCTGCCCGCGCAGCTGGTGGAGGCGGGGGTGCCCGCGGTGCTGTTCGCCAGGCCGGCTCGGCCGGTGCCGATCAGCTACGTCGACGTCGACCACAGGGCGGGCGCCGCGCTGGCCGCCGATCGTTTGGTGGAGCTGGGCCGGCGGCGGGTCGCCACCATCTGCGGCCCGCTCGACGTACCGGCGGCGCAGGCGCGGCTGGCCGGGTTCCAGGACGCCATGGCCAGGCACGGGCACGCGTTCGTCCCCTACAGCGAGGGCGGTTTCACCTACGACAGCGGCGAGCAGGCCATGGAGCGGCTGCTGGACGGGCACCCCGATCTCGACGGGGTGTTCGTCGCCAACGACCTGATGGCCCAGGGTGCGCTGCACGCCCTGCGCCATCACGGCCGGTCGGTGCCCGGCGACGTGGCGGTGATCGGCTTCGACGACAGCAGCGCCGCCACGGCCTGCCGGCCGCTCCTGACGACGATCAGGCATCCGGTCGAGGACATGGCGGCCGAGATGGGACGCCTGCTGCTGGAGCACGTCCACGAGCCAGGGCGGGCGCCGACGTCCGTGATCTTCGAGCCTGCCCTGATCATGCGCGCGTCGGCATAAGGGCCCAGGTCTCGGCCACCCGCCCCGTGCGGGGTCAGCAGCCGATTCTGACCTCGTGTTCCCAGGCCGTGCGGGGCTGGAGGTGCAGGCGCCAGTAGTGCTCGGCGATGACGTCCGGGTCGAACGCCGTCCCGGGGGCGACCACGCCGCCGACCGTGATGCTCGCCGTGTGCACGCCCGCCGGGCCGTACTCCTCGTGCAGGGCGGTCACGAGCGTGCGGACCCCGGCCTTGCCGAGCGACAGGCTGAGGTAGCCGGCCTTCGGCTCCGGCATGCCGCCGGTGACCAGGAAGCTGCCGCGGCCTCGCCCGGCCATGGCGGGCAGCAGCCGCGCGGCCGTGACGATCGCGCCGCCGACGTTGACCGCCCACCGGCCGAGGTGGTCCTCGAGTGACAGGTCGGCGGGCCGGTCGGGGCGGATCACCGCCGCGTTGTAGACGACCGCGTCGGGCACGCCGAGCTCGGCCACGATCGTGTCGAGCGCCGACGTCAGGGCCTTCTCGTCGCCCGCGTCGGCGGTCACGGTCAGCGCGCCGGGCACGGCCGACCTCAGGGTCTGCTCGCTGCGCGCGACGAGCGCCACGGGCAGGCCTTCGCGGGCGAAACGGCGCGCCACCGCCTGCCCGATCCCGGGGCCCGCACCGATGATGACTACTCCGGACATAAGTGACTCCTCCTTCGTGTTGGCACGGAGGCTAGGGCGTCACATCCATGTGAAGGTCAACTGGAGGAACCCGTGCGCATCGGCGACCTGTCCGAGCGGTCCGGTGTGAGCCGGCGGCTGCTGCGCTACTACGAGGAGCAGGGCCTGCTCACTCCGGTACGGCGGGCGAACGGCTACCGCGACTACGCCGAGTCCGATGTGGCAGCGGTGCGGCACATCCGCCTGCTCCTGGAGGCCGGGCTGCCGACGGTGGCGATCGGCAGGCTCCTGCACTGCGTGCACGACGACGGCGGCCGGGCGGTGCCCACGCCCTGCCCCGGCCTGGTGGAGCAGCTCAGGCGCGAGCGCGGCAGGATCGCCGCGACCATCGCCGACCTGCAGGCCTCCCAGCGCGCCCTGGACGGGCTGCTGGCGACCGCCCTGAATTCGTTCGCCCGGACAGGGTGATTTCGTTAAGGTATGCCCGTGCCCAAAGCGGACAGGGTGCGCCGTCGCTGAGAGCGGCGGCGGCGCATAACACCAGGCTTCGTCGTCGCTCCTGAGCCCATGGCCAGGAGCGCCCTTGCGGCGCTCGGACTTCCCTGTTCCGGAGCGCGTCCTTGTTCGTCTTGTCTTCCGGTCAGCGTCGGCGTGTCCTGCTCGCCGTCCTGATCTCCCATGTCGTCTTCCCGCTCGCGATCACCGGCGCGACGGCCGTCGTCCCCGCCGTGACCGCGGGCCTGCCCGGCGCCGACGCCCTCGGCCCGTGGCTCGCCCTGGCCTACAACGGCCTGTTCGCCGCGGCGCTGCTGCTGGCGGGCGCGGGCGCCGACCGCACCTCCCGCACCCGCTTCTTCGCCGCGGGCAATCTCCTGGTCGCCGTCACCGGGGTGGCGTCGGCGTTCGCGCCCGACCTGCTGTCCCTCGTGGTGTTGCGCACGGTGGCCGGGGCCGGGGCCGCCATGTGCGCGGCGGGCGGTTCCGCGATGATCCTCGCCGTCTACCCGCCGGAGGAACGCCGCCAGGTGTTCGGCTACACCGGCGCCGTCCTCGGCACCAGCCTGGCCCTCGGACCGGTGGTGGCCCAGGGGCTCATGGCCGTCGGCGGCTGGGAGCTGGTCTTCGTCGTGCCCGGGGTCGTCGCCGCTCTCGCGGCCGTGGGCACGGTCGGCCTGCCCGGCCTGCGCAGCCCCGAGCCGCAGGGGCGGTTCGACCTGGCAGGCGCCGTGTTGTTCGGCGTGGTCGTGGCCGCAGTGGTCACGGCGCTGGGGATCGGGCTCGGTCCCGGCGTCGCGTGGTGGGCGCCGGTGGGCCTCGTGGTGGTCGCCGCTGTCTGCGGTGTCGTCCTGGTCCGCGTGGAGCGGCGTGCCGACGAGCCGGCGATCCCCATGGATCTGCTGCGTATCCCGGCCTACCGCGCGTACGGCGTGGCGACCGGCGCGTTCATGGGTGTGCTGGTCGTGGGCCTGACGGTGCTGCCCCAGCTCGCCGACGCGCGCGGCATGGGGCCGGGCCAGGCGGCGGTCATGCTCAGCCTGCTGACCGTGCCGTCGACGCTGCTGCCGCTGGTGGCGGCCAGGCTCGCCCGGCGCTGGGCCAGGCAGCTGGTGACGGCGGCGCTGTTCGCCTGCGCCGTGACGGCGGCCGTGTTGCAGCTCACCGACCATCCGGCCGCCCTGCTCGCCGCGGCGGCGGCGATCGGGCTCTGCCTGGGGCTGACCGAGGGGGTGCCCGACGGCCAGGCGCTGAAGCATGTGCCCTCGCACCGGGGTGGAGCCGGGGCGGCGCTGTTCAGCACGACCCGGATGAGCCTGGAGACCTTCACGCTGGCCGCCGCGACCGGCGTGATGGCGGCGCTCGGCCCCGCGCCGGGTCTCGCGGTGGCCGGGGCGGTGTGCCTGACGGCGGCCCTCATCGTCAGGAACGCCGTACGCGCCTAGCCAGCAGGCGGCCCTCGTCGTCAGGAACGCCGGACGCGCCTGGCCCGCACGTCAGGAACGCCGGACGCGTCTGGCCAGCAGGCGGCGCGCCGCCGCGACCAGGGCGGCGTTGTCGGGAGCCGGACTTCCGTCGGGCATGCGCAGGGTGTCTTCGAGCCCGATCCTCGTCGACAGCCCGCGTGCGCCCGCCACGGCGAGGACGGCCCAGGCCGCGTCGTCCTCTCCGTGGAGCAGGATCGGCCGCCCCGCCAGCTCCTCGACCAGCGCGACGGCGGAGCCCACGGCGGTGACGGGGTCGGTGTCGGTGATCTCGGCCAGCACGCGCAGCACCCGGCCGGCACGCGGCCAGGCCAGGAACCGCTCGGCGGCGCCGGTGCCGGAGAAGATCCCGGCCTCGATGCCGACGCCTCGTTCCAGCAGCGTGTCGGCGAGTTCGGCCGCACCGTCCTCGTGCCAGTTCACCGACGCGTGGTCGGGCAGCACGCTCCAGGCCCGCACGTGGCCGGCCCGGTCCGCGCCGGTCCACGCGCCGGTGGTCACGCCGACGGGGATGCCGGGTACGGCGGAGCGAACCGCCGTGACGGCGGCGGCGACGTGGTCCGGCTCCATGGTGTCGGCCCCGCCGTCGTCCTTCGGGTGGAGGTGGATGTCCTCGGCGCCGGCCGCGACCGCCTCCTTCGCAGCGGCGGCCAGTTCGGCGGGCGTCAAGGGGAGGCGCTCGTGCTCGGCGCGGCCCCGCGCGCCGTTCAGGCAGACCTGCAGCATGCCGGAGACCTTCCCACAACCTGGCCGCCTCACCATTCGGAGCGCTGCGTCGTCGGAAGAGCTGACCGTCACTTACACCGACCTTGGAGATCCACGATGACCGATTTCCAGCTCATCGCCGACCGCGTCGAGATCGAGGCGTTGCGCGGCGAGTTCACCGACGCGGCGACGATGGGCGACTTCGACCGCCTGGCCGCGCTGTTCACCCCCGACGGCGCGTTGCGCATGCCCAACGTGCCGGTCGAGCTCGTCGGCCACGAGCAGATGCGCGCCTGGGGCGAGCGGCGGGACGCGTTCGTCGAGCTCTTCGTCCAGCAGACCCATCCGGGCTCGATCCGGCTGGACGGCGACACCGCGACCGGCCGTGCCTACATGCAGGAGGTGATCAAGACCCGCGACGGTCAGTGGCACCGCAACTTCGCCATCTACCACGACCGGTACGCGCGCACCGCCGACGGCTGGCGGTTCACCGAGCGGGTCTACGAGGTCCGTCTTCTCGACGAGGATCGTCCAGAGAAGTGAACTTGTCGGGATTGCTCACCACGTCGATGGCGCGCACATGCTCCCCGTCGGCCTCCAGGCCGGGCACCATGACGGCGAAGGAGGTCCCGCCGGTGAACAGCGGTTAGGGCAGCCAGGGCACCGGGGCACGCGCTGATCGCCGGAGCCGGGCCCTTCCTGCAGGCGGACGCCAGGCCCGGCGTGGTCGGCGCGTTCATCGCGTCAGGGCGGTGAGGCCGGGTCCGGTGAGCTCGTCGGCGGCGACGGGCCTGCCGGACACGGCGAGCAGGAGCGCCAGGGCGGTGCCGCGCACTTCCTGGCCCTCCCCGTGGTCGAGCGAGGTGTCGGTGGCGATCAGCCGCAGCCCGGCGGCGCGTTCCTTTCCGCCGCCCATGCCCACGCCGGTGGCGAGCTGGTGGCGCAGGGCCGCGGCGACGTGCTCGGCCGGGTAGGCCCTGCCCAGGCCGAGGGGGCGGCGGATGTCCTCGCCGTGCACGAACGCCTCGACGAGGCGGGTGGCCTTGGGCGCGGGCGCGCTGGTGGTGCGGCGGGAGACCGCTTCGAAGGCGGCGAGGGTGGCGCGGGGGTCTGCTCGCCGTTCGCGCGCCAGGCCGTCGCCGTTGTAGCGGTCGAAGTCGAACCGGGCGGCGGCCAGGCGGAGCATGAAGCCCGGCCAGGTGGTCTTGGCGTCGTCGACGAGGTGGGCGAGCACGTCGTGCACGTCCCAGCCGGGGCACAGCGACGGCGTGGCCCATCGTTCGGCGGGCAGCTGCGCGAGGTCGCTGATCAGTGCCGCGCGTTCGGTGTGGACGACGTCCCAGATGGCGTTCATATCTGAACTGTACTGTACAGTACAGCTATGACGCCAACGGGTAAGCGGGCCGAGCGCAGCCGCCAGGCCATCGTCGCCGCCGCACGCGAGCTGTTCGTCTCGGAAGGCTTCGACGCCGGGATGGACCTCATCGCCGCGAGGGCAGGAGTGTCGAAGGTGACCGTCTACAACCACTTCGGCAGCAAGGAGGAGCTGTTCACCGAGGTCGTCGGCCAGGCCATGGGCGAGGCCCACACCACCATGGCCGAGCTGCGCGCCCGCCTGTCCGAGGCCGCCGGCGCGCGCGAGGCGCTGCTGCACCTGGCCCGCGCGCTGGTGACCGCCGCCACCGACCCGTCCCGGCTGGCCCTGCGCAACCTCGTCACCGCCGAGCTGCGGCGCTTCCCCGAGCTCGGCGAGGCCTACCTGACTCGCGGCCCCGCCCGGTCGGCGGCCGACCTGGGTGAGGCCCTCGGCGACCTGTGCGGGCGCGGCCTGCTGGAGATCCCCGACCGCGAGGTGGCCGTCCTGCAGTTCTTCTCCCTCACGATCTACCCGCACCTGATCGCCGGCACCATCGGTTCCGCGCTCCCCGGTGACCTCGCCGAGCGGCTGATCACCGGGGGCGTCGATCTCTTCCTCGCCAGGTACGGCGCCGTCAGCGGGCCTCGCAGTACACCTGCGTGAGCAGGCTCTTGAGCAGCCGGTCGAAGTGCTGCGCCGCGCCGCGGGCCGGCGACTCGTCCACCCACGTCACCGAGGCGGTCAGGGTCTTCCTGCCGTCGGGCGAGCTGTACATCAGCGCGCCGTAGCCGTGGGGCGGGCTGCCGTTGTGCTGGTAGACGGTGCCGCAGCCCGGGCCGAGGTCCTGCACGAACAGGCCCAGGCCGTAGCCGAGCTTGCCGTACGGCTTGCGCATCTCGTCGAGCAGCGGCGCGGGCAGGAGCCTGCCGCCGTTCAGCGCGGACATGAAGGTGGCCTGGTCCTTGGTGGTGGTGATCAGGTCACCGGCGCCGGTCAGCAGGGAGAGGTTCTGGCGCGAGACGTCGACCACCTTCCCCTGGACGCGGTAGTAGCCGTGGGCGTGCGGCCCGGGCAGGCGTGTGCGGTCGCCCGGCACCATGGTGTCGCGCATGCCCAGCGGCCGCAGGATGCGATCCCGCAACTCGTCGGCGTAGGGACGCCCGGTGATCTTCTCGATCAGCAGCTGGGCCAGCGTGAAGTTGGTGTTGGAGTACTCCTGCCCGGCTCCCGGCTCGAACCTGGGCGGCTTCGACAGCGCGACCCGCACCAGCTCCTGCGGCGTGTAACTGCGGAACCGCTCCGTCACCCAGGCGTCGCCCGAGGCGGTGATCCCGGGCATCCACGTGCCGTCCGGTCCCAGGTCGCCGGTGTAGTTGAACAGCCCGCTGGTGTGCTGGAGCAGCATCCGCACCGTGATCCGCCGGTCGAGGCCGTACTCCGGCAGGTGGTCGGCCACCGGGGAGTCCAGGGTGACCCTGTTCTCGGCCACCAGCTGCAGCACGACGGTGGCGACGACGGTCTTGGTCACGCTGCCCGTCCAGAACGACCCGTTCGTCGGCGGCTTGGCGGAGGCGCCGAGCTCGCGCATGCCCGCGCTGCCGGCCCATTCTCCCTTCTCGTCACGGACCCGCAGCTGGATGCCGGTGAAGCCGGCGTCGATCCACTCCTGCAGGTTCTGGCGCAGCTCCGGACGGTCCCCGGCCGCGGCGGGCGCCGTGAGCGCACCGGCCAGCAGGCCGGCCGCCAGGAAGGGAACCGTCACGCGCCGGATCGTCTTGGTCTTCATGATTGATCGTCTCCAGGGGTTCGCGGGGGATGTCAGGCGAGGTCGAGGGCAGCGGTGATCTTGCGGGCCATCTCGGTCAGCGCGGGGCTCGGCTGCCCCTTGTGCACCCCGGCCGCCGCGTCGAGGGCGACGATCACGGTGCTGCGGAAGTTGGCGGCCTCGGCCGGGTCGTGCGCCTTCAGCAGGGACATGGAGTCGGAAAGGGCCGGCAGCACCCGGTCGGCGAGCTCCGCCACGGTCCTGAACTTCAGCTCCTTGCTCTTGGGCGCCTTGGCCAGCACGTGCCCGACCTGGCCGGTCGCCGCCGACAGGGCCAGGGCGCCGTGGGTGGCGACCTTGTGGGCGGAGCCGGCGATGCCGGCCGCGGACATCAGCGAAACGGCGCCCCAGGCGGCGATCCGCAAGGTGACCTGGTCCTGCTCGTTGAGGGTGTTCATGCCGGTGTGCTCCTTCAGGGTGTTCCGTCGATGGCTCTACGGTCGCCGACCGCCCTGATACGGCACCCATGGCCGCCTGACACGCCGCTGACATCACCGCGGGGCGCTGTCAGGGCTCCGGCGCCGTGGCGTCGCGGTGACGTGCTAGGACTGAGCGTGTGAACGACAGCGCGTGCCGGTGGTTGCTCGGACTGCGGCCCCAGGGCGGCGGCCCTGGCTCGGCCGTGCCCGCCGCCACCCAGGCGCTGGCCCGCGAGATCCTGGGCCACGGCCCGGCCGGCTGGGCGGTGGAGACCGCCGAGTGGATGACGCACGAGGTCATCCGCCAGGTCCCCGCCTACGGGGGCGGGCGCACGCAGTTCGAGACGCTGCGCCGCTCGGTCGAGGCCACCGTGCTCGCGGCGCTCGGCGGGCTGCTGCGCGACGCCCGCCCGACACCGGAGCAGGTGCCGATGGAGGCGGTGGAGGGCAACGCCGAGCTGGTCCGCCGTGGTGTGCCGCTGGACCTGGTGCTGCGCGGGGTCCGCATCGGGCACGCCTGCCTGCACCAGCGCCTCATGGACGCCATCGACGCCGAGCCTGAGCCGGTCCGCCTGCCGGAGAGCCACCGGGTGAGCGAGCTGCTGTTCTCCTACGCCGACGCGCACGCCAGCCGGATGGCGGAGGAGTACATCGCCGAGCGCGACCGCTGGCAGGCCAGCACCGAGGCGGCCAGGCGCCGGATCGTCGACGACATCCTCGGCGGGCGGCGCATCGATCAGGGCTCGGCCACCCGGACCCTCGGGTACGACATCACGCGCCACCACCTGGCCTTCATCGTCGCCGCCGACGAGCTCGACACGCCCGCCGAGGTGCTGCGCCGCTTCGCATCCGAGGTCGGCAGGGCGGTGGGCGGGCAGGGCGTGCTCACCGTCCAGGCGGGGCCGTCGGACGTGTGGGCGTGGACGGCGACCACCGCCGAGGCGCCTGCGGTGCCGTCCGCCGAAGCACGACAGGCGCAGGCCCGTACCGTCGAGGTCCCTGCCGGGTTGCGGCTGGCGCTCGGCCCGCCCGCCGCCGGGGTGGCCGGGTTCAGGCGCAGCCATCTGGGCGCCCGCGAGGCGCAGGGTTTCCTCGGCGGGGACGTGCGCCTGCGCCGCCACGCCGACATCCGGGTGCGGTCGCTGCTGGCCGCCGACGCCGAACGGTCGAGGTGGTTCGTCGAGGAGACCCTGGGGGCGCTGCTGGAGGACGGCGGGCGTACGGCGGAGCTGCGCGAGACGCTGCGCACCTACCTGGCCGCCGGGCGCAGCCCGCAACGCGCGGCCGAACTGCTGCACGTCTCCCGCAACACCGTCACCTACCGGATCAAGCGGGCCGAGGAACTGCTGGGCCGCCCGCTCTCGGGCGACCTGCTCGATGTGCGCCTGGCGCTCGAGATCACCCGCTCAGAGCCCAAGCCCTGACGCGCTTTCTGGGCTGGGAGCCCAAGCGGCTGCGGGCCGCGCCCTCGTTGAATCGGCGTGAGGAACCGCTGAAGAAGGGGCGCCCATGCGCGTTGCCAATCTCGCCGGCCGGGCGGTGCTGATCACCGGCGCGGGAGCGATCGACATCGAGAAGGCCAGTGGCGGCGGGCTGCCCGCCGACCCCCAGGCGCTGTTCGAGCGCTGGGCGGACCTGGGTGAGCTGGACGGGCCCGCCGTGCCGTACGCCGAGGAGGACCTGCTGGCCCCCTCCCCCGCCCCGCGGCAGGTCTTCGCCATCGGGGTCAACTACCGCGACCACGCCGAGGAGTCGAACATCGAGCCGGGCGCCCGCCCGCCGGTGTTCACCAAGTTCGTCTCCTGCCTGACCGGCCAGGACGCCGTTGTGACGTTGCCCGCGCACGGGCTGACCGACTGGGAGGTGGAGCTCGTTGTGGTGATCGGCCGCCGCGCCCACCGGGTGAGCGCGGCCGAGGCCTGGTCGCACGTGGCCGGGCTGACCGTGGGCCAGGACCTGTCCGAGCGCATCACCCAGCTCTCCCCTCCGCAGCCGCACCAGTTCTCCCTCGGCAAGTCCTTCCCCGGGTTCGGCCCGACGGGCCCGTGGCTGGTCACGCCGGACGAGTTCGCCGATCCCGGCGACCTGGAGATCGGCTGCGAGCTGGACGGCGAGCGGATGCAGCACGCCCGCACCAGCCAGATGATCTTCAATGTGCCGCAGCTCGTCGAGTATCTGTCGGGCGTCACCCCGCTGCTCCCCGGCGACGTGATCTTCACGGGGACCCCTGGCGGCATCGGCGGCACCCGCACCCCGGCCCGCTTCCTGGCGCCCGGCGAGCAGCTGCACAGCACGATCGAGGGCATCGGCACCCTGCGCACCACCTTCACCTCGGAAGGGGCCTGACCATGGCACTGCACCGGCTGACCCGGATCACCATCGGCGTGCCCAACCTCGACGAGACCGCCGCCTACTACGCCGACTTCGGCCTTCGGGCCACCGGCGAGCACACCTTCGCCACCGCCGACGGCGGCGAGCAACTACGCCTGGTGCACTCGCCCAGCCGCCGCCTGGTCGACCTGGGCGTCGGCGTGGACGACCCCGACGACGTGGCCCGCATCGAGGCGAGCCTGGCCCGCCTCGGCCTGTCCCTCGACGGCCACGGCACGGTCACCGACCCCGGCACCGGCGTGCGGGTCAAGGTGGAGATCGCCGGACACATCACCCGTCCCGCCGAGCCGGCGCCCGTCTACAACGGACCGGGCCGCGCCGACCGGCTCGACGCCCGCGCGCCCGGCGTCCTGCGCGAGGAGCGGGTACGGCCGCGCAAGCTCGGCCACGTGGTGCTCGGCTCCACCGACCAGGAGGCCAGCCAGCGCTTCTTCACCGAAGGGCTGGGCTTCAAGGTCAGCGACGAGGTGCCCGGCATCGCCGCCTTCCTGCGCTGCTCCAGCGACCACCACAACGTGCTCGTGCAGCCCGCGCCGGTGCCCTACCTGCACCACACCTCCTGGGAGGTGGAGGACGTCGACGAGATCGGGCGCGGCGCGCACCACATGCTGGAGGGCCACCCCGAGCGGCACGTGTGGGGCCTGGGACGCCACCACATCGGCTCCAACTTCTTCTGGTACCTCAAGGATCCGGCGGGCAACTTCTCGGAGTACTACAGCGACCTCGACTGCGTCGTCGACGAGGCCGTGTGGAAGCCGGAGGTCTTCTCCGACATGCGGATCCTCTACAGCTGGGGACCGCCGGTCCCGCCGTCGTTCATCGAGCCGGAGGACCTGGCCGCGCTGATGGCGGGCAACCATGAATGACCTCGTCCTGACGCCCGAGGACCTGCCGCGTGTGGAGTCGGTGCCACTCGAAGAGCGCGACCTGCCCGCCTCGACCTACGAGCTGCTGTGCCGTACGGCCGCCGCCATGCCCGACAAGCCCGCCCTGCACCTGCTCGGCGAGGGTCCCGAGCGGACCTGGACCTATGCCGAGCTGCTGCACCGCGTGCACCAGGCCGCCAACCACTACCTGAGCCTCGGGCTGGAGCCCGGCAAGGGCACGGTCGGGCTGAAGCTGCGCAACAGCGGCAAGGCCTACGCGGCGCTGCTGGGGGCGCAGGCCGTCGGCATCGCCAACCCGGTCAACCCGTCGCTCGCGCCCGAGCACGTCGACCACATCTTCGCGCTCACCGGCGCCGAGATCGTCGTCACCGACGAAAGCGACTTCTCCGCCCAGCCGGGCGACCGGCTGCTGACCGGACACCGGCCGGAACCCGGCGACCTGGCCGCCTACTTCCACACCGGCGGCACGACCGGCACGCCCAAGGTGGCGCCGCACACCCACGCCATGGAGGTCTACATGGCCTGGGTGCTGGGCTGCTCGGGCGCCTACGCGGGCGGCGACGCCGTGGCGCTGGCCGGGCTCCCGCTCTTCCACGTCAACGCCGTGCACGTCACCGGGCTGGCGCCGTTCATGCACGGCGGGACCGTCGTCAGCCTCGGACCGCTCGGCTACCGCGACAGGGCGCTCATGGCCGGGTTCTGGCGCATCGTCGAGAGGTTCAGGGTGACCGCCTTCTCGGCCGTGCCGACCGTCTACAGTTCGCTGCCGCCGGTGCCCGAGGGGGTGGACATCTCCAGCCTGCGGGCGGGAGCGGTGGGCGCCGCGCCGCTGCCGTCAACGGTGCGCGACGGGTTCGAGCGGTCGGCGAGGGTGCCGATGCTGGAGGGGTACGGCCTGACCGAGGCCACCTGCGTCAGCGCCGCCACCCCGGCCTTCGCGCCGCGCCCCGGCTCCGTGGGCCTGCGCCTGCCGTACCAGCGCATCAGGGCGACCCCCGAGGGCGAGCTGGAGATCAGCGGGCCCGCGGTCTTCCCCGGCTACCTCGGGCCCGACGGGCCCGACCCGGCCGGGAAGATCGTCGACGGCTGGCTGCGCACCGGCGACCTCGGGCACGTCGACGCCGACGGATACGTCTACCTCACCGGCCGGGCCAAGGACCTGATCATTCGCGGCGGCCACAATCTCGACCCCCGGCCGATCGAGGAATCGTTGCTGGCGCACCCCGGCGTGACCGGCGCGGCCGTCGTGGGCAGGCCGGACGCGCACGCGGGCGAGGTGCCGGTGGCATACGTGACCGTCGGCGCCGCCGTCGCCGAGGACGAGCTGCTGGCCTGGGCCGCCGCACGCGCTCCCGAGCCCGCCGCGGCGCCCAAGGCCGTCTTCGTGGTGCCCACGCTGCCGACGACCGCCGTCGGCAAGCCGTACAAGCCCGAACTGGTCGCCGACTCGGTGCGCCGCCTGTTCCCCGGGGTGGAGGTGCTGCTGGAGGACGGCCGTCCGGTGGCGCTCATCGGCGACGACCCCGGCCTGGCCGCGACCCTCGACCGCCACCAGATCCGCCACCGGAGCACATCGTGATCGAACAGCACGTCCGCGACTTCCTCGATCGTCAGGCCGCCGGGGTGCTGGCCACGGTCCGCCCCGACGGCACCGCCAGGCAGTCGGTGGTCTACTTCGCGCTCGACGGCGAGCGCCTGCTCGTCTCCACCGAGCCTCGTCGTGCCAAGGCGCTCGACGTGCGACGCACCGGGCGGGCCTCGCTGTGCGTGGCCGGGGCCGCCGCGCCGTACCCGTCGGTCACGCTGGAGGGCCCCGCGCGGATCAGGACCGAGGGCATCGGCGCCGACACCGCCCGCGTCTGGTCGCGCATCGGCGGCCGGCCGGTCGACGCCATGGCCGACGCCGACCTGGCCGCGATGGACCGCGTGATCCTCGAGATCGCCGTGGAGCGGGTCTACGGCGCGAGCTACCTGAAGGACACGCCATGAGCCGGGTCGACGTGCACCAGCACCTGGTCCCCGAGCCGTACGCCCGCTGGTTGCGCTCGCACGGCGTGGACGCGCCGGGTGGCAGGCCGCTGCCCTCGTGGAGCCCGGCCGAGGCGCTGGAGTTCATGGAACGGCAGGGCATCGCCAAGGCCGTCGTCTCGCTCACCACGCCCGGCGCCTACCTGGGTGACGGCGGCGACGCCGCCTACGTGGCCAGGCAGTCGAACACCTACGCCGCCCAGCTGGCCGCCGACCATCCAGGACGGTTCGGCTTCTTCGCCACGCTCACCCTGCCCGACGTGGACACGGCCGTGCAGGAGGCCGCGCACGCGCTCGGCGAGCTGGGCGCCGACGGGGTGATGCTGCTGGCCAACAGCGACGGCCTCTACCTGGGCGACGCGCTCCTCGACCCGCTCATGGCCCACCTCGACGAGCACGGAGCGACGGTCTTCGTGCACCCGGCCCAGCTGCCGGGGCCACCGGCCGCGGGCATCCCGCCCTTCGCCGCCGACTTCCTGCTCGACACCACCCGCGCCGCCTTCAACCTGGTCAAGCACGACGTGCCCCGGCGCTTCCCGCACATCCGCTTCATCCTGGCCCACGGCGGCGGCTTCGTGCCCTACGCGGCCGAGCGCCTGGCGATCACCGTCTTCGCCGAGACCGGCCGCGACCTCGGCGACATCCTCGACGACCTGCGCGGCTTCCACTTCGACACGGCCCTGTCGGCCAGCCCCGCGCTCGCCGCCTTCGCCAGGCCCGGCCACCTGCACTACGGCAGCGACTGGCCCTTCGCGCCCGAACCCGCCGTGGCCTACTTCAAGGAGAGTTTCGATGTATGACGTGCTCATCGTGGGCGGAGGCGGCGCGGGGCTGACCGCCTCGATGCTGCTGTCGCAGCTCGGCGTCGACCATCTGCTGGTCAGCGCGTTGCCGACCACGTCGGTGCTGCCCAAGGCGCACCTGCTCAACCAGCACACCATGGAGATCTTCGCCGGGCTCGGCGTCGCCGGGGCGATCTACGAGCGCGGCACCCCGCCCGAGCAGATGCGCCACAGCGGCTGGTACGCCGGGCTCGCCGGGCCCGATACCGACCACGGCAGGCGCTTCGGCCTGGTCGAGAGCTGGGGCGCGGGCGGTCTGGCGCCCGCCTGGTCCAGCGCCAGCCCCTTCCTGTCGACGAACCTGCCGCAGCTGCGCCTGGAGCCGATCCTCAAGGAGCACGCCGAGCGCATGGCTCCCGGCAGGGTGCGCTTCCACCACGAGGTGACCGCCTTCGAGCAGGACGCCGACGGCGTCACCGCCACCGTCCTCGACCGCTCGACCGGCGAGTCCACCGAGGTGCGTGCCCGCTACCTGCTGGCGTGCGACGGCGGGCGCACGATCGGCAAGGCGCTCGGCGTCACCATGGAGGGCGCGCGTGATCTGGCCCGCGTCGCCACCGTCCACCTCACGGCCGACCTCTCGCCCTGGGCGCTCGACCCCGACGTGCTCATCCGCTGGCTGACGCTCCCCCACACCGGCGGATCGGCCACCATGGTGCCGATGGGGCCCACCCGCTGGGGCCCCGACTCGGAGGAGTGGGTCGTCCACCTCAACTACGCCAGCGACGACCCGCGCGGCCTCGACGACGAGCAGGTCACCGCCGACCTGCGGGACGCGCTCGGGCTGCCCGGCCACCCGCTCGACGTGCACCTCATCACCCGATGGTCCATCGAGGGCGTGGTCGCCGACCGGTTCCGCGACGGCCGCGTCTTCCTGCTCGGCGACGCCGCCCACCGCCATCCGCCGACCGGGGGCCTGGGGCTGAACGCCGCCGTCCAGGACGCCGCCAACCTCGCCTGGAAACTCGCCCTCGTCCTGTCGGGTCACGCGGGACCTGAACTGCTCGACAGCTACGAGCCGGAGCGCAGGCCCGCCACCGCCCGCAACGTGCAGCGTTCGGTGGAGAACGCGCTCAACCACATCGTCACCGGCCAGATCCTCTTCGGCGGCGCCGGGTCGAACTGGGAGCAGCTGCGCCGCGTGTGGAGCGGCCTGCCCGAGGACGCCGAGCACGCCCGCGCCGTACGGCGGGCGATCGCCGCCCAGTCCATGGAGTTCGACGAGCACAACGTGGAGTACGGCTACACCTACACCTCCGGCGCGGTCGCCCAGGACGGCACCCCGGAACCCTGCAATCCCGACCCGATCCGCCTCTACCAGCCCGCCGCCCGGCCCGGCCACCCCCTGCCGCACGCGTGGCTGGAGGACGACGCGGGCCGCCGGCTGTCCACCCACGAGCTCGTACGGCCCGGCCGCATGCTGCTCATCGCCGGGGAGGACGGGCACGACTGGTGCGCGGCCGCCGCCAAGCTCGCGGAAGACCGGCCGATCGACGTCGTCAGGGTCGGCCACTGCGACGGCGACCTGCTCGACGTGCGTTCCACCTGGGTCAGGCACCGGGGCCACGGGCCGTCGGGAGCGGTGCTGGTGCGGCCCGACCGGTTCGTCGCCTGGCGGGCGCAGGAGAGCGGTGACGCGGGAGCCCAGCTGGAGCAGGCGTTGCGGGCGGTGCTCGGGGGGTGACTTGACCTATGACGTTACGGTAATGCAACCCGACAAATCCTCACCTTCTTCTCTGGATCATGGCACGCTGACCGGCGTCATATGTGATCGATGAGGAGACCTCTATGGCGTTACGGGTCCACGAGGCCTTTGCACAGCAGGTGCGTCACACCCCAGAACGCACCGCAGTCGTGGCGGGCACCACCCGCCTCACCTACGTTGAGCTCGACCACCTCGCCAACGGCATCGCCCACGACCTGGGCCGCCACGGGGCGGGCCGGGAGGCGGCCGTGGGCGTCTGCCTGGACCGCGACGCGACGATGCTCGCGGCACTCCTGGGCGTCTGGAAGGCGGGCGCGGCCTACGTGCCGCTCGATCCCGCCTATCCCGCGGAACGGCTCGACCACATCGCCCGCGACTCCGGCGCCAAGCTCCTGATCACCTCCGCCGACGTCGCGCGACGTGGCGTCCTGCGCGGCTCGGGCACCCCCATCGTGCTCGCCCACGATTCCGCGCCCAGCTCGCACGCGCCCGACGCGCCGGGCGCCGACGGCGACGCCGCCTACATCATGTACACCTCGGGTTCGACCGGCCTGCCCAAGGGCGTGGTCATCGAGCACCGCAACCTCATGGCCCTGCTGACCGCCGAGAGCGGCTTCTTCGCCGACGAGGTCGCGGGCATGCTGGCGGCCACCTCGATCTGCTTCGACCCCTCGGTCAGCCAGCTGTTCCTTCCGCTGATCTGCGGGGGCACGGTGATCCTCGCCGACAACCTGCTCGCCCTGCCCACCCTGCCCGCGCGTGACGAGGTCACCACCGTGTACGGCGCGCCCTCGGCCCTGGTCTCGCTGCTGGCCCAGCCGCTGCCCGCCGGCGTGCGGACCGTCGTCTCCGGTGGCGAGCCGCTGACCCGGGCCCTGGTGGATCGGATCTACGCGAACCCGGGCGTGCGCCGCGTTGTAAACGTATACGGTCCGACCGAATGCACCGTGACCTGCGGTTCCCACGACGTCCCCCGCGACTCCACCGGGGAGCCCCCGATCGGGCTCGGACACGCCGGGTCGGTGCTGTCGGTACGCGACCCCGACGGGCGTCGTGTGGCCGACGGGGAGACGGGCGAGTTGTGGGTGTCGGGGCCGCTCGTCGGACGCGGCTACCTCGACAGGGCCGAGCTCACGGCGTCCCGGTTCGTCGTCCGCGAGGGTGAGCGCCACTACCGGACAGGGGATCAGGCTCGGGTCGAGGGCGGGGCCTTCGTCTACGCCGGGCGTGATGACGATCAGGTGAAGGTCGCCGGGTTCCGGGTCGAGCTCGGCGAGGTCAGGGCCGCGCTGGCGCGGCACCCGCGGGTGCGCAACGCGGCCGTCCTCGCCCGCGCCGACCAGTCGGGAATCCGCCGGCTGGTGGCGTACGTGGAGGGCGACGCCACGCCCGCCGGGTTGCGGGCGTGGGTACGGGAGCGGTTACCGGACCACATGGTGCCTGCTCGCGTCGTCGTCATGGAGCGGTTACCGCTCGGCCCCACCGGCAAGATCGACCGGGCTCGGCTGGCCGCGATGGACCTCGACCCGATGCCCCGGCGGGCCCTCCGCCCGGCACCACACCCGGCACCGAGATCGAGCAGCGCCTGGCAGGCATCGTCGCCGGCGTGCTCGGTAGCCCGGATCCCGTCGGCGTCCACGACCACTTCCTCGACCTCGGCGGGCACTCCATGGCCGCCGCCCAGGCCTGCGCCCGCATCGAGACCGAGCTGGGCGTCCGCGTGCCCCTCACCGCCTTCCTCGGCCGTCCCACCGTCGCCGAACTGGCCGAATACGTCGCTGCGGAACCCGTCGCGGAACCCGTCGGCGCGCTCTCCCGCCATCACGGCCGCACTCGATACCCCCTCACCGCCGCCCAGCAGGGCATGTGGCTGCTGCGCGAGGTCGGCCAGAGCACCACGGCCACGGCGATCGCGGTACGGCTGCGGGTGCACGGCATCGACACGCCCGATCCCGTCCAGCGGGCCCTCGACCGGCTCGTGGCCGAACACGAGGTGCTGCGCAGCGTCATCGTCACCGGCGCAGGAGGAATCCAGGAAACGTCGGTGATGCCGCCGAAGCCCGTCCCCGTCACGGTGCACGACCTGCGGTCGATGGACGCCGCCGGGCAGGACGCCTACGTCGCAGCCCTGCCCGTGGCCGGGTTCGACCTGACCGCGGACACGCCGTTGCTGCGCGCCGACCTGCTCTGGGTCGGCGACGCGAGCGCCGACCTGCTGGTGTCGAGCGACCACACGGCGTTCGACGGCTGGTCGATCGCTGTCCTCATGGCCGAGCTCGCCCGCCATATCCCGGGCACGGGGCACCCGGCCGTCACCGGCGCACCCGCCTTCCAGGTGGGTGACGTCGCGCTGGCCGAGCAGCAGGCCCTCGCCGGGCTGGAGCCACTGCGCGCCTACTGGGCCGACGAACTGGCCGGAGCCGCTCCGCCGTACGAGGTGCTGTCCGCCACCGACGGTCCGGGACGCGGCAGGGGCGGGCGCGTCACGCTGCCGCTGCCCGAGCGGACCGCCGCCGCCGTCGGCGAACTGCGCCTCATGGAGGACGAACTTCCCGACGCCATTGCGGGTGCGGAAATCGCCGACAATCTCGACCTGATCGATAGAGAATTGGCTTCACGCAAATGATACTTCGTGTTACGAATTATCGTTTTCAAGGTCTTCGACAAGGCATTTGACAGTAGTTCGTGTGGATCACCACAATGATTTCCGGCCTGGCGAACCCGGGCCGGATTTCGTTTCCCAGAACAATGACGTTCCAGGAGCCTCACCGTTTGTCCAAGACCACACTCGTCCTGATCGGCACGGGTGGGCTCGCCCGAGGCATCGCGTACGCGCTCGCCACGACGACGACCCCGCTCGATCTCGTGATCGCGGGCCGCAGCCTCGACCGCACCGCCGAACTCGCCTACGTCACCGCCACCCGCGCCGCCCTGTCAGGCACCTCGATGACCGTCCGGGCGATCACGATGGATCTCGCCGGCGACGACCTGGCACGTTCGCTTTCCGCTCTCGACCCGGCGGGTGTCGTACTCGCCGCCTCCACCCAGTCGCCCTGGGAGCACACGCTGGCCCCCTCGGCGTGGACGGCGTTCGTCCGTGAGGCCGGGTTCGGCGTGACCCTGCCCTTCCAGGCCGAGTTCGCGCTACGTGTCGGCCGCGCCCTCAACGCGGCCTGCCCGCGAGCGTGGTTCGTCAACGCGTGTTTCCCCGACGCGGTCAACCCGGTGCTCGACGCCCACGGCGTCCCCGTGCTGTGCGGCATCGGCAACGTCAGCCTGCTGGCCGCGAGCCTGCGCTCCGCGCTCGGCCTCGCGCCCGCCGACCGCCTGGCCGTCCTGGCCCACCACGCCCACCTGCACGCCCAGCCGGAGGAGGCCAGGGCGTGGCTGGAGGGCGAGGAGGTGGCGGAGGTCGGCAAGGCGCTGGCCGCCCAGCGGGCCGCCACGCGCAGCGAGCTCAACCACATCACCGGCCTGGCCGCCGCCCGATTCCTCACCGGGCTGCTGACCGGGGCGGTCCAGCACACCAGCCTGCCGGGCCCGTTCGGCCTGCCCGGCGGCTATCCGGTGCGTGCCGCCGGCACTCACCTGGAACTGGACCTGCCCGCCGGGCTGAGCCTGGAGGAGGCGGTCGCCTTCAACCAGCGCTCGGCCGAGCGTGACGGTGTCGTCGTCGAGGACGGCACCGTGCGCTTCACCACCCCGTCCCTGCCCGATTTCGCCGTGCACGAGCTCAACCGGGTCCGCACCGAGCTGGACCAGCTCAGGACCCGGCTACGTGACCGACCCCCGTCCTCCTCCCCATCCCTCTGAGCGAGGTCCGCCAGCATGACCCAGTCCGTCCTCACCCCCGCCACCCGGCACGCCAACCTGCTCGTCGACTTCTACGACAGGCTGCCGCGTTCCATCGCCGCGTGCGTCGACGACCCCTCGCCCGTGCGCGAAGGCGCCGCCTTCTCACCAGGTTTCCTGCTGCCGGAGCTCGACGGCCCGATGCGGGAGTTCCTGTCGGTGGCCACCGCCGCCTGGCAGCCCATGGGCCAGTACGGCGGGCACGCGCTGACCCTGCTCGACCTGACCCGCAACCCGGGCACCGGCACCACCAAGACCTTCGCCTCGCTGCTGATCGTGGCGCGGGCGGTGGAGTACATCAGGCGGTACGGCGAGCCGGTCACGATCTTCTCCCCCACCTCGGCCAACAAGGGCACCGCCCTGCGCGACGCCGTCCTGCGCGCGATCGAGACCGGCCTGGTCGAGCCCGACCAGCTGCGCGTGGTGATCCTGGCCCCGGCCTCGTGCGCGGCCAAGCTGCGCTCCAGCCGCCTGTCAACCGACCCGGGGCTGCGCGCGCTCAACCCGCTGCTGCTCTACACCGGCGAGGAGCCCGAGGACGTCAAGGCGATCGGCCGCGCGTTCGCCGACAAGCACGGCGGCGAGGTGGACGGGCGCCTGTGGTACTCCCTGGATCTGGCCAACTACCTGGTGGCCGACACCGCCCGCGCCTTCTTCGAGCACGAGGCCGACCCGATCGGCGCCACGCCCCGGCTGCACGCCCACGCCGTCTCCAGCGCCTTCGGCATGCTCGGCTACCACCGGGGGCGTGCCGTTCTGGAGGACGACGGCCTGGCCTCGCCCGACACGCGTCCCGCCACGCTGCTGGTGCAACACCTCGGCACGCCCGACATGGTGCTCAGCCTGCGCCACGACTCCTTCGACCGCTCGCACCTGCCCGCCTTCCAGCCCGACGGCCGCGGCCTGTACGCCCAGTCGGCCGACCCGCGCTTCCCGCAGGTCACCTACGACCCGCACGAGGTGCTCGACCCGACCTTCTACACCCACAGGCCCGCCACCTCCCCGGCCATGAACGACCTGATCGCCCGCTTCGGCGGCGACGGCATCGTGGTCTCGCTGGCCGAGTGCGTCGAGCGTTACCCTCGGCTGCGCGAGCTGCTGGCCCCCACCGGCTGCGCCCTGCCCGCCGACCTGCGCACGCTGCGCGAGTGGTCGCTGGTCATGGCGATGACCGGCGTGTTGAACGCGGTGGACCGCGGCCTGGTCGAGGAGGGCCGCGACATCGTCGTGCACGGCTCCGGCTCCTACGGCGTCGCCGACTACACGCTGCTGGAGCAGGAGGCGACCACCCCGGTCGCGTCGGTCGAGGACGTCGCCGAGGCGGTCCTGCGGCCGTGAGCGAGCTGTCTGTCGCCGTCGTGGGGATGGCGGGCCGATTCCCCGGCGCGCAAGACGTGCATGCCTTCTGGCGCAACCTGCTCGACGGGGCCGACACCGTCCACGACTACACCGCTGACGAGCTGCACGAGCTGGGCATCGAGCCCGGCAGCTCGGTGCCTGCCGGAGGCAGGCTCGACGGGGTGGCCGGGTTCGACGCGGGCTTCTTCGGCGTCCCCGGCGAGGAGGCGCTGCGCATGGACCCGCAGCAGCGGCTCTTCCTGGAGCAGGCCTGGCTGGCGCTGGAGGACTCCGGATGCGACCCGGAGTCCTTCGACGGCCTGGTCGGCGTCTTCGCCGGAGCCTCGCCGAACAGGTACTTCCTGTTCAGGCAGTTCGACGGCGACTGGAACCACCCCGCCGGGTGGGCCGCCGACTACCTGACCGCCCAGGCCGCCTACCGGCTGGGCCTGACCGGGCCGGCCATGGCCGTGCAGACCGCCTGCTCCAGCTCGCTGGTGGCGGTGTGCATCGCGGCGCAGAACCTGCTCGACTTCCGCTGCGACGTGGCCCTGGCGGGCGGGGTGAGCGTCACCGAGCCGCGCTTCCGCCACACGCCGGGCGGCCTGGTCTCGCCCGACGGGCGCTGCCGCGCCTTCGACGCCGACGGCAAGGGCGCGGCCTACGGCAGCGGCGTCGCGGTGCTGGCGCTCAAGCGCCTCGACGACGCGCTGCAGGACGGCGACCACGTCTACGCGGTCCTGCGCGGCTGGGCCGTGGCCAACGACGGCGCCGCCCGCGCGGGCTTCGCCGCCCCCGGGCTCTCCGGCCAGGCGATGGTCGTGGCCGAGGCGCTGGCCGGGGCCGAGCTGGCACCCGCCGACATCGGCTACGTCGAGGCGCACGGCAGCGGCACCACCACGGGCGACGCCATCGAGATGGCAGCGCTGTCACGCGCCTTCGGCGCCGGTCTGCCTCCGGGCTCGATCGCCGTGGGCTCGGTCAAGACCAACGTGGGCAACCTCGACGCGGCCTCCGGCGTGGCCGGGCTGGTCAAGGCGGTGCTGGCCGTACGGCACGGCGTCGTTCCGGCCAACCTGCACTTCTCCCGGCCCAATCCGGAGATCGACTTCGACACCTCGCCGTTCTTCGTGCCGGTCAAGAACCACGACCTGCACGTACGGCGGGCAGGGGTCAGCTCGTTCGGGCTCGGCGGCACGAACGCCCACGTCATCGTCGAGCATTTCGACGAGCCCGAGCGCGCCCCCGAGAGCGGCGGATGGCGCCTGCTGCCGGTGTCGGCGCGCACGCGCTCCGCGCTCGACGACGCCCTGACAGCGCTGGCGGACTTCCTGGAAGCCGTTCCGTGCCGCCTGGACGACGTGGAGCACACGCTGGCGGGCCGGCGTGCCTTCGAGGAGCGCGCGGTGGTGCTCTGCCGCGACGTGCCCGAGGCGGTGGCGGGACTGCGCGCCCTTCTGGCGGGTCTGGACGCCCTGCCCGGCGACGCTCCGGCCGAGCTGCGGGCGCGGGCCACGGCGTGGCGGGCCGGCGAGGGCGATGTCGCTCCGGCAGAAACGGGTGCGCGGCGTATACCGCTACCCGGTTACCCCTTCCAACGCGAGCGTTACTGGATCGAGGTGGGGTCGTGAGCCGCTGGTTCACCGTCGCCCAGCCCAGGCCGCAGGCCCGGGCACTGCTGTTCTGCCTACCGTACGCGGGGGCGGGCGCGGGGGCCTTCCGCGGCTGGGCGGCCGCCGCCGACCCGGGCCTTGAGGTCGTCGCCGTGGTGCCGCCTGGCCGCGAGCACCGCTACTCCGAGCCCGCCGCCCTGGACGTGGGCGAGCTGGCGGAGCGGATCGTCGCCCGCGCCGACCGTCCGTACGCCCTGTACGGGCATTCGATGGGCGGGCGCGTCGGGTTCGAGCTGATCAGGGAGCTGCGGCGGCGGCAGGCGCGTCTGCCCGAGCGGTTCTACCTGGGCGGATGCCGCCCGCCCGACCTGGTGGAGCCCCTCGACGGGCTGGCGCACGCCTCCGACGAGGACCTGCTGGCGGGACTGACCGAGCTGGGCGGCATGCCGCAGGAGGTGCTCGACTCCCCCGAGCTGCTGGCTGTGGTGCTGCCGACGCTGCGCGCCGATTTCCTCTGGCTCCACGACCACCGGTTCACGGCCGAGGAGCCGCTGCCGGTGCCGATCACCGCCTTCGGCGGCGCCGACGACCCGGTCACCGAGGTGATGGGCCACTGGGCGACGCACACCGGCGCCGGGTTCCGCCTGCACGTGGAGCCGGGCGGGCACTTCTTCCTGCACGGGTCCATGGAACGGATCCTCACCGCGGTCGCCGCCGACCTGCTGGAGCGGCCGCACCTGACGCCGCTGGGCGACACCGGCTGGTCGGTGTGGCGAGAGGCGATCCTGCGCAGCACCGGCTTCCCCGCCGAGGGGCTGGAGCTGTTCACCGCGCCCGAGGCCGCCCGCGCGGCCGACGCGTTCCTGGCGGGCGACGGGTTACGCGAGCACTTCGAGGCGGCCTTCGACGCCGCGGTCGAGGTCTGCGCCGCCCAGGCCACGGAGCTGGCCGCCGATCCGCTCCTGCGCGAGGCTCTGACCTGGCAGAACCGCACGATGCTCCCCTCGCTCGACGGCCTGGCCACGCCGGGGCCGCGCAACCACCGCCGCCGCTCGCGCGAGCTGATGCTGGCCAAGTACTGGCAGCGCTACTGCGCCAAGAACGAGACCATCGGCTTCTTCGGCCCCGTCGCCTGGACCAGGATCGACCCCGACGCCCCGGCGATCACCCTGGCGCCCGGACCCGGCCTGCTGCGCGAGCGCCGGGTGGGCTTCGAGGACTGGGCGATCCGCGCCTATGCCGCGCGCGTCGCCGCCGATCCCGCCGTGCGGCCCACGCTGCCGGTCGCGCTCCAGCCCCACCTGTGGCTCGAGGAGCGGCTGCTGCACCGGCCCGCCCACCCGCCGCTCCAGCTGTCGGCGCCCGAGGCGGCCACGCTGGCCCTGTGCGACGGGCGGCGCAGCGCGGAGAAGGTGGCCGCCGAGGCGGCGGGCCAGGCGGGCATCCGCACCCCGGCCGACGCGATGGTGCTGCTGGAACGCCTGCACGAGCGCGGCCTGCTGTCGTGGGGAGAGCTGCCGCAGGAACCCGACTGCGAGGTGCGGCTGCGCGCCCTTCTCACGCACGGCGACTCCGCCGGGCACCGGCAGGCACTCGACGGGCTGGAGCGGTTGTGCGCGGCCCGCGACCGGGTGGCGCACGCCGCGGGAGACCCGCACGAGCTGCGCGAGGCGCTCGACGCCCTCGACGCCGAGTTCTCCGACGTCACCGGGCTGCCGCCGCAGCGCAAGGCCGGGCAGACCTACGCCGGGCGCGGCCTGGTCTACGAGGACACCACCCGCGACGTGGACGTCTCCTTCGGCGGCCCCGTCCTCGACGTCCTGGCCGAGCCGCTGGCGCTGCTGCTGCGCGCCGCCCGCTGGCTGAGCGCCGAGCTGGCCTCGGCCTACGGCGCGGCGCTGCGTGAGCTGTATGAGGAACTGCGCAACGGGGACGAGCAGGTGCGCCTGGCCGACCTGTGGTTCCTGGCGCAGGGCGCGCTGTTCGGCACCGGGCCGCGTCCCGTGGACACCGTGGCGGCCGAGTTCGCCGCCCGCTGGTCGGAGGTGTTCGGCCTGGCCGGCGACGTCTCGGGCCGGGAACTGCGCTTCACCGCCGCGGGCCTGTCCGAGGCGATCGCGAGGGCCTTCCCCGCGGCGCGTCCCGGCTGGTCGACGGCCCGCCTGCACAGCCCCGACCTGCAGATCTGCGCCGAGAGCGCCGAAGCCATCAACAACGGCGACTTCTTGGTCGTGCTCGGCGAGCTGCACGCCGCCTGGCCCACCTTCGACTGCGCCGTGTTCACCCGGGCCCACCACGATCCCGAGGCGCTGCGCCGGGCCATGGCCACCGACCTGGGGCCCGACCGGGTGCGCCCGCTGGCTCCGGAGGAGTGGCCGCGCCACACCGGCCGCATGGCGGGCGACCTCGACGGCCCGACCGACCGGCAGCTCGGCTGGGCGGCGGCGCCAGGCGCCGACCCCGACCGGCTGCTGCCGGCCGCCGCGGTGCTGGTCGCCGAGGAGGAGGGCGAGCTGGTCGCCCGCTGGCCCGACGGCCGGCGCAGGCCGCTGCTGGAGATGTTCGCCGGCCTGGTGTCGATGCACGCGGTCGACGGCTTCAAGCTCACCGCCGCGCGCGGCCACACCCCGCGCCTGACCATCGACCGGCTGGTGGTGGGACGCGAGACCTGGCGCACCACCGCGGGAGAGTCGGGGCTGGCCGGGGTGCGCTCGGAGCGGGAGGCCTACCTGGCGGTGCGGGCCTGGAGGCGCGCGCTGGGGCTGCCCGAGCGGGTGTACGTCAAGCTCGCCACCGAGATCAAGCCGACCTACGTGGACCTGGGCAGCCCCGTCTACGCGGCGCTGCTGTGCGCCATGGTGCGCAGGGCGGGCGACCCCGGCACCCGCCTGGTGGTCACCGAGATGCTGCCCGGCCCCGAGCAGGCGTGGCTGACCGACGCGCAGGGGCGCCACTACTTCACCGAACTCCGCCTGCACACCACCGACCCTCTGGGGGCACAGTCATGAGATCGCTTCCCGATCTGGTGCTGGAGCACGCCGCGCGGCGCCCGGACGCGCCGGCCGTACGCCAGTGGGAGCAGGTGGTCACCTACGGCGAGCTGGCGGCCGGGATGCGAGCGCTGGCCGGAAGGCTGGGCGAGCTCGGCGTCGGACCCGACCGGCTGGTGGGCGTGTGCCTGCGGCGCACACCGTCGATGGTGACGGGCCTGCTCGGCGTGCTGCTGGCGGGCGGGGCCTTCGTGCCGCTCGACCCCGACGGGCCGCCCGCGCGCCGGGCCGAGATCGTCGCCGACGCCGGGCTGGACGTCATCGTCGTCGACGACGAGACCGCGGGATCGGTGACGGCCGAGCACCTGGTCCGCGTCGGCGACGTCCCTGGCTCACCGATGTCCTCCGGCTGCCCGGCGGGCCCCGGCCACCTGGCCTACGTCCTGCACACCTCGGGTTCCACCGGGCGCCCCAAGGGCGTGATGATCAGCCACGCCGCCATGTCGGCCTTCGCCGAGAACTGCGGCGCCCTGGTCGGCGCCGGCCACGACACCAGGACGCTCGGCTTCACCAGCCTGCTGTTCGACGTCTCGGTCTCCGAGCTCATGGTGACGCTGGCGGCCGGCGGCACCCTCATGCTGGTCGGCGAGCACGACCGCAGGGACGCCGCCAGGACGCAGCGTTTCGCCGCCGCCCACGAGGTCACCTTCGCCACCCTGCCCGTGCCGCTGCTGCCGCTGCTCGACCCCGACGGACTGCCGTCGATGCGGGTGATGATGACCGGAGCCGAGGCCCCCGGCCCCGAGCAGGTCGAACGCTGGTCGGCGGGCGGCAGGCGGTTCCTGAACGCCTACGGCCCGACCGAGGCAACGGTGTGCGTGGCCGCGTTCGAGACCGGCGGAAGCTGGACGCGTCCCCTGCCGTTCGGGCGTGCCTTCGGCGGCCATCACCTGCACGTCGTCGACGACGACCTGCGCCCGGTGCCGCCAGGGCAGCCGGGCGAGCTGCTCATCGGCGGCCCCGGGCTGGCCAGGGGCTACCTCGGACGGCCCGCCCTGACGGCGGAGCGGTTCGTGCCCGACCCGTGGGGCGAGCCTGGGGCGCGGCTGTATCGCACGGGCGACCTGGTGGTTCTGCAGGACGACGGGGAGCTGCTGTTCCTCGGCCGCGCCGACCGGCAGGTCAAGATCCGCGGCCAGCGGGTGGAGATCGGCGAGGTGGAGACCGTGCTGCGGGCCCATCCCCAGCTCGCCCACGCCGTCGTCGAACTGGTCGAGGGCAGGCTGGTCGCCTTCTGCACCCCGGCCACCGCGACCGCCGAGGAGGTGCTGGAGCACTGCGCCCAGCGGCTGACCGGCGCCATGCTGCCCTCCAGGGTGGTGCTCCTGCCCGAGCTGCCCCTGCTGGCTTCGGGAAAGGTCGACACCGCCGCGCTGCGTGAGGAACGGGCGCTCCGGGCGCCAGAGAGCGATCTCGAACGGCGTGTCGCCGCCATCTGGCAGCGGGTCCTGGGCACCGCCACCGCCGGCCTGGACGACGACTTCTTCGCCCGCGGCGGCGACTCCATCAGCGTCATGGCGCTCGTCGCGGCGATCAGGTCGGAGCTGGACAGGTCCGTCGCCGTCGAGGACGTCTACGCGGAGCGGACCCTGGCCGGCGTCGTGCGGGCGCTCGGGCGGGCCGAACCGCTGCCGCACGGCAGCGCACCCGCGCTGACCCCGGCCCAGCGCAGGTTGTGGTTCCTCGACAAGCTCGCCCCCGACAGCTCGGCCTACAACATCCAGATCGTCGAGCACCTGCGCGGACCGCTGGACGCGGAGGTGCTCGGCAAGGCGCTGGCCGCGGTGGCGGCCAGGCACGAGGTGCTGCGCTGGCGGGTGCCCGACACGGGCGGCCTGCCGTACGTCGAGGTGGACCCGCCGGGCGACGCGCCGTTCATGGTGACCACCGGCGAGCTGGACGAGATCGTCCAGGCCGAGGCGGGGCACCGTTTCGAGCTGGCCACCGGGCCGCTGTGGCGTGCTGTGCTCGTACGGCGCGACCACGACGACCACGTGCTCGTGCTGACCTTCCACCACGCGGTGTTCGACGGCTGGTCGCAGCGGCCCCTGCTGGAGGACCTGTCGCGCGCCTACCGCCACGGACCGCTGGAGACTCCCCCGGCCTCCTTCGCCGACTACGCCGCCTGGCGCGCCGCCAGGGACGGGCGGCGCGGCCCCGCGGACCTGACCTGGTGGCGTGAGCACCTGGCGGGCGCCGCCACCGTGCTGGAGCTGCCCGGCGACCGGCCCAGGCCGCCCGCGCAGACCTACAGCGGCGCGATGGTCACCCGCCGGCTGGCCGCCGACGTCTCCTCCTGCGCCCGCGAGCTGGGCGTCACCGTGCCCGCGGTGCTCCTGGCCGGGCTGGGCGAGCTGCTGCGGCGCGTCACGGGCCGCGACGACCTGGTGATCGGCACGCCGATCGACGACCGGCGCCACGAAGCCTTCCAGGACCTGGTCGGCTTCTTCGTCGAGATCACCCCGCTGCGGCTGCGCATGGGCGAAGGGGACAGCTTCGCCGAGCGGGTGGAAGCCGCCTCCGACGAGCTGCTGTCGGCGCTGGCCCACCCGGGCGCCACGCTGGAGACGGTGGTCGAGGCGCTCGCGCTGCCCCGCGACCCGCGCCGCCCGCCGCTGGTGCAGGTGCTGTTCAACGTCTACAACTTCCCCCCGCCGCACCTGGACCTGCCGGAGGTGGCGGCGGGCAGCCTGGAGGCCGGCCAGCCCGGCTCGCCGTTCGACCTGACCGTCTACGTGGCCGAGCGCGACGGCGGCCACGCCGTCGACTGCGTCTACAACACCGACCTGTTCGACCGCTCCAGGATCGAGACGCTGGTCGCGGCCTACGCCGCGCTGCTGGAGCAGGGCACACGCGAGCCGTCGCGGCCGGTCGCCGGCCTGCGGGCCGACGGCCTGGAGTCGCTGCGGGCCGGGATCCTCTCGCCCGCCCTGCCAGAACGTCCCGCCTCCAGGGGCGGCACCGCCGTCACCGAGACCGAGCAGCTCGTCGCCGCCATCTGGTGCGAGGTGCTCGGCCGCGAGTCGGTCGGCGTGGCCGACAACTTCTTCGACGCGGGCGGTACCTCCATGGCCCTGCTCGTGGTCCAGGACCGCCTGACCGCGCGGACCGGGCGGCGGCCCGCGGTGGTGGACCTCTTTCAGCACACGACCGTCCGCGCGCTGGCGAGCTACCTCGACGGCGACGCGGGCGCACCCCTTCTCAACCGGGCCGACCAGCGGGCGCAGGCGCGCCGCCAGCGGTCCGACCAACGCAGGAAGCGAGGCCGGCTGTGACGGAGTTCAGCGTGGAACCCATCGCGATCATCGGAATGAGCGCCAGGGTTCCCGGAGCCGGTGACCTGGCGCAGTTCTGGCGCAACCTGGTCGACGGCGTCGAGTCGGTGACCGTCTTCAGCCGCGAGGAGCAGCTCGCGCTGGGGGTGAGCGAGGCCGAGCTCGACGACCCCGCGTTCGTGCCCGCCGTGCACGTGCTGGCCGACATGGAGGGCTTCGACGCGCCGCTGTTCGGCATGAGCGCGCGCGAGGCCGAGCTGGCCGACCCGCAGCAGCGATTGTTCCTGGAGCAGTCGCACGCCGCTCTCACCGACGCCGGCTACGACCCGCAACGCTACGACGGCGAGATCGGCGTGTACGGCGGCGCGGGGCCCAGCACCTACCAGTGGCTGAACCTGCGCACCAACCCGAAGGTCGCGGGCGCCGGGCTGCTGGGCCTGTCGGTGGGCAACAACCCCGACTACATCGCCACCACCGTCTCCTACCGGCTCGACCTGCGCGGACCCAGCCTCAGCGTCACCACGGCCTGCTCCACCTCGCTGGTGGCCGTCCACCTGGCCTGCGAGGCGCTGCGCAACGCCGAGTGCGACATGGCGCTGGCCGGAGGCGTGTGCGTCGAGTTGCCCTACAGCCGCGGCTACGTCGCCCTCGACGGCTACACCTCCGCCTCCGGGCACGTGCGTCCCTTCGACGCCGGAGCCGACGGCACCATGTGGGGCAACGGCGTCGGCGTCGTGACGCTCAAGCGGCTGTCGGACGCGCTGGAGGACGGCGACCACATCCGCGCCGTCATCCTGGGCAACGCCATCAACAACGACGGCGCGAGCAAGGTCGGCTTCTCCGCGCCCTCCCTGCAGGGGCAGGCCGAGGTGATCGCGCAGGCGCTCGGCATGGCCGACGTCGACCCGCGCACGATCGGCTACGTCGAGGCGCACGGCACCGGCACCGCGATGGGCGACCCGATCGAGGTCGCGGCGCTGAGCGCCGTCTACGGCCGCGACAGCTCCGAGACCGGCTGGTGCGGCCTGGGCTCGGTCAAGTCGAACCTCGGCCACCTGAGCCAGGCCTCGGGCGTCGTCGGCCTGATCAAGGCGGTCCTGGCGATGGAGCACGGGCTGATCCCGCCCACCGTCAACTACGAGCGGCCCAACCCGGCCATCGACTTCGACTCCAGCCCCTTCTACGTCGCCTCCAGCCTCACCAAGTGGGACGACACGGGTGCTCCGCGCCGGGCCGCGGTCAGCTCGTTCGGCATCGGCGGCACCAACGCGCACCTGGTGCTGCAGGAGGCCCCGTCGCGGCCCGCCGTACCCGAGGAGACGCGGCCCCAGCTGATCCAGCTGTCGGCCCGCACCCCCGCCGCCCTGGAGGCCGCCAGGGCCAGGCTGGCCGACTTCGTGGCGCGCGAGCCGCGGCTGCGGCTCGCGGACGTGGCGCACACGCTGCGCGCGGGCCGCCCGGCCCACCGGCACCGGGCCGCGATCCTCGCCGACGACCCGGCCGCGCTCGGCGACGCGAAACGCTGGCAGAGCGGCACGAGCACCGGCCCGTCGGTGGCCTTCCTGTTCTCGGGGCAGGGCGCGCAGTACGCGGGCATGGGCGCCGGCCTGTACGCGGCGGAACCGGTGTTCGCCGCCGCCGTGGACCGCTGCGCCGAGCTGCTCCTGCCCGAGCTGGGCGTGGACGTGCGCGGCGAGCTGACGGCCGAGGACCTCGGCCGGACCGGGCTGACCCAGCCCGCGCTATTCACCATCGAGTACGCCCTGGCGTGCCTGTGGCAGGAGTGGGGCGTACGGCCCGCCGCGATGATCGGCCACTCCATCGGCGAGTACGTCGCCGCCACCGTCGCGGGCGTCTTCACCCTGCCCGACGCGCTGCGTCTGGTGACCGCGCGCGGCCGGCTCATGCAGTCGATGCCGCCCGGCTCGATGCTGGCCGTGCAGCGCGACCCGGAGGAGCTGGAGGCGCTGCTGCCCGACGACGTTCGCGTCGCCACGGTCAACGGCCCCGGCGCCTGCGTGGTGGCCGGGCCGGCCGAGTCCGTCGACGAGCTCGCGGTGCGACTGCGCGCCGCCGGGCTGCGCTGCACGCCGCTGCGCACCTCGCACGCCTTCCACTCGGCGATGATGGACCCGATCCTGGGCGAGTTCACCGCCGTGGTCGCCTCGGTGCCCCGGCGTGCTCCCGAGATCCCGTTCCTGTCTAACGTCACCGGCGACTGGATCACCGCCGAGCAGGCCACCGACCCGGCGTACTGGGCGCGCCACCTGCGCTCGCCCGTGCTGTTCGGGGCGTGCGTGCGCACCCTGGTCTCCGAGGGCGCGTGGGCGCTGCTGGAGTGCGGTCCCGGCAAGCAGCTGTCGAGCCTGGCGCGCATGCAGCTGCGCGAGGCCGTCGCCGCCGGGGCCTTCGCGCCCGCGGCGAGCCTTCCAGGACCGGGCGAGAAGAGCGACGACCTCACCGTCCTGTACGGCACGGCGGCACGGTTGTGGGTGGCGGGAGTTCCCGTGTCGCCGCCGTCGACGGGGCGGCGTGTGTCGCTGCCCGGATACCCGTACGAGCGCACCCGCCACTTCGTCGAGGCGGGCGCCGGGGCGGTGAGCGCCGCCCCCGCCGCCCCGCGCACGAAGGACGACTGGTTCGAGGTTCCCGTGTGGCGGCAGCTGCCTCCCATCGGGCCCGGCGAGCCGCTGTCGGGCTGCGTGCTCTTCGCCGACGGCGAGCGCGCCTCCCGGCTGGCCGGGAGCTCCGTCGTGGTGGTGCGCCCCGGCGACGCCTTCGCGGCGGTCGACGGCGGCTTCACGCTGCGGCCGGGAGCCGCGGAAGACTACGAGGCTCTGGTCGCGGCACTCGGCGAGGGCACGCACGACCAGGACACACCGGCGCCCGGAGGGCCGCACGAGCACGGCACGCCGGCACTCGGCGGGATCACCCGGATCGTGCACGCCTGGGCGCTCGACGGCGAGCCGGCCGGTGACGATCCTGGCGCCGTCGAGCGCGCGCAGGAGCGCGGCTTCCTCAGCCTGCTCCTCCTGCTCCAGGCTCTGGGCGGCGCGGCAGAAGGGCTGCGGCTCGACGTCCTGACCGAGGGCACCCAGGACCCCCTGGGCGGCGACCTGACCCGCCCCGAGCACGCCACCGTGGCGGGCATCGTCCGCGTCGCCCCGCTGGAGCTCGACGGGCTCACCGTGACCCACGTCGACGCCGACCGGGCGACCCCGCGATCCGCCGTCCTCGCCGAGCTGCACCGCCCCGCCGACGGCGAGACCGTCGCCCTGCGCGGCAGGCGCCGCTGGCAGCGCCGCTTCGAACCCCTCACCGTGCCCGACGGCGCGGCCGCCGTCCGCGAAGGCGGCCGCTACCTGGTCACCGGCGGCCTCGGCGGCATCGGCATCACCCTGGCCGAAGAGCTCGGCACCCGCCACCGGGCCAGGCTCGTCCTGCTGAGCCGCTCGGGCCTGCCCCCACGCGAGGAGTGGGACCACCCCGGCGACAGCCGTACGGCCCGCGCCATCGCGGCCGTGCGCCGCATCGAGCAGGCCGGAGGCCAGGTCACCGTCGTCACCGCCGACGTCACCGACCCGGCGCCCGACCGGGTGCTGGCGGCCTACGGCGGCCTCGACGGCATCATCCACGCCGCGGGCCTGCCAGGCGACGGCATGATCGAGGTGCGCGACCCGGACCAGTCCAGGCGCGTCCTGGCGCCCAAGGTCACCGGCACCGTCGCCCTGGCGCGCGCCTTCGCCGGCCAGGACCTCGACTTCATCGCCCTGTGCTCCTCGGTCACCGCGCTCACCGGCGGCGTCGGCCAGGTCGACTACACCGCCGCCAACGCCTTCCAGGACGCCTACGCCCGCGCGGCCACCGGCACGCGTGTGGTGTCGCTCAACTGGGGCGCCTGGCTCGAGGTCGGCATGGCGGCCGAGGCCGCGGGCACCGCGCCGGCCGAGCCCGTCGCCCACCCGATGATCCGGACCAGGAGCGGGCAGCTGGCCAAGGGGCTGCTGTCGGCCGCCACCCACTGGGTGCTCGACGAGCACCGCATCGGCGGCACTCCGCTGCTGCCGGGAACCGCCCAGCTGGAGTGCGCCAGAGCCGCCTTCGAGGTCTGCGTGCCCGCCCCGGGCGACGGTCACGCGATCGAGCTGAGCGACGTGGTCTTCGCCGAGCCGCTGGCCGTACCCGACCGCACCGAGGTGAGCGTCGCCATCGCGCCCGGCGGCCGCTTCGAGGTGGCGGCCGGCGGCCGGGCCCGCACCGCCGGCGCGGCCGCCTGGGTGCCGTCAGGGCCCGCGAGCGTCGATCCGTCCGTCCTGACCGGGCGCATGCGGCCGGCCGAGCCGCAGACGGGGCAGAGCGCGATCACCTTCGGGCCGCACTGGCGCGAACCCGAGCAGGTGTGGCACGGAGACGGCGAGGAGCTCGCCCTGGTCGAGGCGGTCTTCCCCGAGGAGGCCTCGCAGTGGGTGCTGCACCCCGCCCTGCTCGACGTGGCCACCTCGTTCGGCTCCGCGCGCGGCGGCACCTACCTGCCGCTCGGCTACGGACGGCTGCTGGTGCACGCTCCGCTGCCCGCGCGTTTCTACAGTCACCTGCGCCGGCGCAGCACCGGAGCGGAGGTGGTCGCGGCCGACCTGACGCTGTTCGACGAGAGCGGCGCGGTGCTGGTCGAGATCGAGGAGTTCACGCTGCGGCGGGTGGACCCGGCGCAGCTCGATCTGGCGGGCGCGCGATCTCCCGAACCCGCCGGGACCGGGATCAGGCCCGCCGACGGCGCCGCCGCCTTCCTGCGGGTCCTGGCCGCCGACCCCGGCCCGCAGGTCGTGGTCAGCGCCACCGCGCTGGCGGAGATCGCCGAGCGCGAGCGCACCCCCGCCGCCGCGCCCGAGCCGGCCGGACCCGTCGCCGAGCGCTCCGCCCCGTACAACGCGCCCTCCACCGAGCTGGGGGCCACCATCGCCCGCATCTGGGGCGAGGTGCTCGGCGTGGCGCGGGTCGGCGCCGACGACGACTTCTTCGACCTGGGCGGCAACTCGCTGGTCGCCGTCCAGCTCATCGCCCAGGTGCGCGCGGCGACCGGCGTCAAGCTGCCGATGCGCACGCTCTTCGAGGCGCCCACCGTCGAGCAGATGGCCGCCCGCGTCGAGCAGCTCAGCGCCAAACCGCAGGCGCCCACCGCCATCCCGAGACTGGCCCGGAGGTAGCAACCGTGTGGCTCGTAGTCGTCAATGACGAGGAGCAGTACTCGATCTGGGCCGACGCCAGCCCCCTCCCGGCGGGCTGGCGCCCGGCCGGGTTCCAGGGCGAGCGTGAGGCGTGCCTGGAGCACATCGAGCAGGTGTGGACCGACATGCGGCCCAAGCGGGTGCGCGCATGACCACCCTCATTCCCGCCGAACAGCCGGAAAGCGCCCTTACCCCGGGCGAGTGGCAGGCTCCCGCCTCTTTCGCGCAGGAGCGGGTCTGGCTGGCCACGCAGCTGGCCGGTGACGTCCCGGCCTACAACGTCGTCGACGCCGTCCCGCTCGACCTGCCGCTCGACCCCGAGACCGTCACCGAGGCGCTGGCCGAGGTGGTGCGCAGGCACGAGACGCTCCGCACCGGCCTGCGCGTCATCGACGGGGCGCTCACCCAGGTCGTGCTCGACGAGGTCGCGGTGGAGCCCGGCCTGGTGGACCTGTCGCACCTGCCCGCCGACGAGCGCCGGGCGGGGCTCCACGCCCTGCTGGCCGACTACGGCAAGCTGGAGCTGGACCTGGAGCGGGCCCCGCTGTGGCGGGCGACGATCGTGCGGCTGGCCGACGACGAGTGGCGCCTGGCCTTCGTCGGCCACCACACCGTCCTCGACGCCAGCTCCGACCTCAACCTCGCCGCCGAGATCCGCGAGCTGTGCAGCGCCGCCGTCGAAGGCCGCCCCGCCGACCTGCCCGAGCTGGCCATCCAGTACGCCGACTTCGCCGCCTGGCAGCGCGACGCGCTGTCGGGCCCGGCCATGGAGGCCGAGCTGACCTGGTGGCGCGAGCGGCTGGCCGACCTGCCGCCGGTGCACGCCCTGCCCACCGACCGGCCCCGGCCGGCGACGCCCTCGCACCGGGGCGCCGAGGTCCCCTTCACGCTCGGCCCCGGCCTGCTGGCCGCCGTGAACGCCCTGGCCAGGCAGCACCGCGCCAGCACCTTCATGGTGCTGCACGCCGCGCTGGCCGCGCTGCTGCACCGCCTGTCGGGCCAGACCGACATCGTGATCGGCGCCCTGGTCGCCGGCCGCGACCGTCCCGAGCTGGCGCCGCTCATCGGCATGTTCGTCAACAACGTGGTGCTGCGCACCGACCTGACCGGCGACCCCGCCTTCGCCGAGCTGGTCGAGCGCGAGCGCGACCAGACCCTGGAGGCGTGGGAGCACCAGGAGGTGCCCTTCCACAAGGTCGTCGAGGCGGTCGCGCCGCGCCGCGATCCTGGCGTGCACCCGCTGTTCCAGATCAGCCTCAACTACCTGCCCCACTCCGGCACCGGGTACGGCAACGGCACCTCGCGCCGTGACCTGGCCTTCGAGCTGACCGCGGGCGAGTGCAGGCTGGAGTACTCCACGGACCTGTTCGACGAGGCTAGCGCGACCGCGCTGACCGAGCGCTACCTGCGGCTGCTCACCGAGGCCGTCGCCCATCCCGGCCGCCGCGTCTCCGAGCTGTCGCTGCTGGGGCCCGACGAGCTCGACTGGCTGCTGCACGGCCGCAACGACACCGCCGTGCCGTACCCGGACCAGGCCACCCTGCACGGCCTGATCGAGCGGCAGGCCGCGGCCACGCCGGACGCGCCCGCCGTGACTTTCGAGGGCCGCACCCTCACCTACGCCGAGATCAACGCCCGCGCCAACCGCATCGCCCATGGGCTGCGCCGCCGGGGCGTCGGCCCCGAGACCCTGGTCGGGGTCTGCGCCGAACGCTCCTTCGAGCTGGTGGCGGCGATCCTGGGTGTGATGAAGGCGGGCGGCGCCTACATGCCGCTCGACCCCGAATACCCCGTCGACCGGCTCGCCTTCCTCGTCGAGGACGCCCAGGCGCCGGTGCTGCTCGCGCAGAGCCACCTGACCGGGCTGCTGCCCGAGGGCGTCGAGGTGCTGCTGCTCGACCAGCCGTGGGACGAGCCCGACGACAACCCCGACTCCGGGGTCACGCCCGACAACCTCGCGTACATGATCTACACCTCGGGCTCGACGGGCCGCCCCAAGGGGGTGCCCACCCCGCACCGGGCCGCCGTCAACCACATCGACGACATGCAGCGCCGCCACGGCCTCGGCCCCGGCGACGTGATGCTGCAGAAGACCGTCATGAGCGCCGACGTGTCGATGCGCGAGTTCATGTGGCCGCTGCAGACCGGCGCGCGCATGGTCCTGGCCCGCCCAGGCGGGCACAAGGACGCCGCCTACCTGCGCGACCTGATCAACGCCGAGCACGTCACGGTGACCAACTTCGTGCCCTCCATGCTCGCGGTCTTCCTGGAGGAGGACGTCTCCAGCTGCGCGACGCTGCGCCTGGTGACCAGCGGAGGCGAGGCGCTGCCCGGGCACGTCGGCGCCCGCTTCTGCCGTACGCTGCCCGGCTGCCGGCTGGTCAACATCTACGGCCCGACCGAGACCACCATGGACGTCACCTGGTGGCCCGTCACGACCGGGAGCATCGACGGCGAAACCGTCGCGCCGCTCGGCGGACCCATCCAGAACACCACGATCTACGTGCTCGACGCGGCCCTGCGACCCCAGCCGCCCGGCGTGGCCGGCGAGCTGTGCGTCGGCGGCGTCCAGGTCGCGCGCGGCTACCACCGGCGGCCGTCCCTGACCGCCGACCGCTTCGTGCCCGACCCGTACGGCCCGCCGGGCAGCCGGCTCTACCGCACCGGCGACCTGGCCCGCTGGCGGCCAGACGGCACCCTGGAGTTCCTCGGCCGCACCGACGGCCAGATCAAGCTGCGCGGCCTGCGCATCGAGCTGGGCGAGATCGAGTCGGCGCTGCGCGACCAGGACGGCGTGCGCGACGCCGTCGTGCTCGTGCGCGAGGACAACCCGGGTGACAAGCGGCTGGTCGGCTACCTGGCGGTCGACACCGAGCCCGACCTTGCGCAGCTGCGCGTCGAGCTGCGCAAACGCCTGCCCGACCACATGGTGCCCACCGCGTTCGTCACCATGGACCGTTTCCCGCAGACCACCAACGGCAAGCTCGACCGCAAGTCGCTGCCCGCCCCCGAGGGCCAGCGCCTGCTCGTCGGCGAGAGCGTCGCCCCGCGCACCGCGACCGAGCACGACATCGCCGCCATCTGGACCGAGGTGCTCGGCATCGACGGCGTCGGCATCGACGACGACTTCTTCGAACTCGGCGGCCACTCCCTGCTGGCCACCCAGGTCGTCGCCAAGCTGCGCAGGCTCACCGCCTCCACCGGGCGGCAGGTCAGCGTCATGGACCTGTTCCAGTCACCCACCATCAGGCAGCTCGCCGAGCTCGTCGAGGGCCCGGCGGTGGCCGAACGCGGCATGCTGCACGAGCTGACCAGGCCCTCGCGCCAGGTCACCCAGTCGATCGTCTGCGTGCCGTACGGCGGAGGCAGCGCGGTCGTCTACCTACCGCTGGCCGAGGCGCTGCCCGAGGGCCACGCCCTGTACTCCCTGGCCATCCCCGGCCACGACGTCGGCGTCGACGAGGAGGCGCTGCCCTTCGAGGAACTGGCCACCCGCTCGACCGAGGAGATCCTCGACCGGGTCGGCGGCCCGATCGTCCTGTACGGCCACTGCGGCGTCGGCGGCGCGCTGGTGATCGAGCTGGCCAGACGCCTGGAGGCGGCCGGACGCGACGTGCGCGCCGTCTTCACCGGCGGCGTCTTCCCTGCCGCGCAGGCGCCCGGCGCCATGGCGAGGTTCCTGACCTGGCTCGACACCAAGTCGAGCAACCGGCACCACGCCAACTGGCTCAAGGGCATGGGCGTCGACATGGACGAGCTCGACCCCGCGCAGGCCGACCGGATCGTGGCCAACATGCGGCACGACACGCGCAACGCGGAGGCGTACTTCACGCGGCTGCTCGACGAGGGCGCCGCGCCGCTGCGGGCGCCGATCGTGTCGGTGGTGGGCGAGCGCGACCCGCTCACCGACTACCACCAGGAACGCTTCAAGGAGTGGGGCTTCCTGACCGGGACCACCGCCCTGGTGGTGCTGGACGAGGCGGGGCACTTCTTCGTCAAGCACCGGGCGGGCGAGCTGGCGCGCATCCTCACCGAGACGCCGCAGGCCCTGCCAGGCGGCAGCGCCGGCGGCGACACCTGGCGCCTGGAAGCCGTCGCCGAGCGCTCCGCCCCCGACACCTCCCAGGCCGGGTTGCGGCGGTTCCTGGCCGTCACCTCAGGACAGTTGCTCTCCCTGCTCGGCTCGGCGCTCACGCAGTGGGCCGTACCCGTGTGGATCTTCATGGAGACCGGCTCCTACTTCTGGTTCGGCCTGTTCGGCGTGCTCGCCTACGCGCCCGGCCTCATCGCCATGCCCCTGGCAGGGGCGCTGGCCGACCGGCACGACCGGCGCCGCCTCCTGCTGGTGTCGAGCCTGGCCGCGGGAGCCTGCGAGGCCATCATGGCGGTCCTGGTGCTCAGCGGCAGAACCGGCGTCGGACCCATCCTGGCGCTGATCTCCCTGCTCAGCATCGCCTCGGTCTTCGAACGCGTCGCCTACACCGCGGCCATCCCCCAACTGGCGCCCAAGCGCTACCTCGGCCACGCCAACGGCGTCGCCCAGCTCGTCAACGGCACCGCCATGCTCGTCATGCCGCTCATCGCCGCCGGCATGCTGGCCGCGATCGGGCTGGGCGGCATCCTGGTGCTCGACGTGATCAGCTACACGATCGCCATCTCCGTGCTCCTGGTCGTGCGCTTCCCCGACCTGCTCGGGCGGCGCCGCAGGGAGCCGCTGCTCAAGGAGATGGCGGAAGGCCTGCGTTACTCCTGGGGCAACCGCGGCTTCCGCGCCATGCTGATCTACTTCTCGGTGCTGAACCTGCTGCTGGCGGCACCGCTGTTCCTGGTCTCCCCGATGATCCTGGGCTTCGGCACCACCGCCGACGTCGGCGCGGTCGCCTTCGCGGAAGGCGTCGGCACCGTGCTGGGCGGCCTGCTCATGGCCCTGTGGGGCGGCCCGCGCCGGCGGCGCATGGTCAGGCTGATGACCTTCACCCTGCTCGTGGCGGCCTGCTGCTTCGTCGCGGGACTGCGGCCCTCGCTGCCGCTCATCGCCTTCGGCCTGTTCGGCATGGGCTTCGGGCTGGCGCTCAGCCAGGGCGTCTACACCACCATCGTGCAGATCAAGGTGCCGCAGCGATTCCACGGCCGCGTCATCTCCATCAACCAGGCCATCTCGTGGGCCGCCTTCCCGCTCGGCTTCGGCGTGCTGACGCCGCTGGCCGGCAGCGTTTTGGAGCCGCTCATGCAGCAGCAGGGCGCGCTGGCCGGCTCGCTCGGCGCCCTCATCGGCACCGGACCCGGCCGCGGCCTGGCCCTGGCCTACCTGCTGTGCGGCGCCGGCCTGGCCCTCGCGGCGGCCATCGGCCTGCGCACCAGGGTGCTCTCCCGGCTCGACACCGACATGCCCGACGCACTCCCCGACGACCTCATCGGCATCCAGCAACTGGCGGCACGCTCATGACCACCGGACAGTTCGCCCACCTGCACCGCGGCGACCCCGGCCACCAGCCGTGGGAGGCGGCCACCATCCACGGACGGTTCTGGCAGGTCGCCGGCGCCCACCCCGGCAGGGTGGCGGTGATCGGGCGCGAGGAGACCCTCACCTACGCCGAGCTCGGCGCCAGGGCCAGGGCGGTGGCCGCGGCCGTGCGGGGCGCCAGGCGGGTGGCGATCCTGCTCGACCACGGCCCCGACCTCATGGCCGCCATCCTCGGCGCGCTCAGCGCCGGCGCGCTCTACGTGCCGCTCGACCCGCGCTATCCGGCGCGGCGGCTGGAGCAGATGGCCGAGCTGGCCGAACCCGACGCCGTCGTCATCGCCCCCGAGCACCGCGACCTGGCCGAGCGGCTGGCTCCCGGCGTGCGCCACGTGACGCCACTCGCCGCACCCGGACAGGACGTCGCCTTCGACCCCGCCGAGACCGACCCCGACGCGCCCGCCTACATCCTGTTCACCTCCGGCTCCACCGGCCGGCCCAAGGGCGTCGTGCAGACCCACCGCAACGCGCTGTTCCAGGTGCGCACCCACACCGCCAACCTGCGCATCGGGCCGGGCGACCGGGTGAGCGTACTGTCGTCGTTCAGCTTCGACATGGCCGTGACGGACGGCTTCTCCGCGCTGCTCAACGGCGCCGCCGCCGTCCCCGTCGACCTGCACAGGGAAGGGCTCAACGGCCTGGCCGCGCTGCTCGGCGAGCACGGCGTGACCATCTACCACTCCACGCCCACCGTCTACCGCTACCTGCTCGACTCCCTGGCCCCCGGCCGGCGGCTCGACACCGTGCGCGCCGTCGTGCTGGGCGGAGAGGAGGTCGTACGGCACGACCTCGAACGGTTCGTCAGGCACTTCCCCGGCTTCGCGGTGTTCGTCAACGGCTACGGGGCGACGGAGATCTCCTTCGCCGTGCAGAACCACCTGACCGTCGCCGACATCGAGGCAGGACACGGCGTGGGCGCCGGGGTGGTGCCGATCGGCCTGCCCCTGGAGGGCACCGAGGTCGAGCTGCGCGGCGACGGCGTGGCCGAGATCGTCATCCGCAGCGCCCACCTGGCCTCCTACTGGCGGGCCGACGATCCGCGCTTCGGCGTCGACCCCGACGGCGTGCGCCACTACCGCACGGGCGACGTGGCCCGCCGCCTGCCCGACGGCCGCCTGCTCTACCTGGGCAGGGCCGACCGCCAGGTCAAGATCCGCGGCAACCGCGTGGAGCTCGGCGAGGTGGAGGCCGCCCTGGCGGCCCTGCCCGACGTGGCCAGGGCCGCCGTCGCGGTCAAGGACGGCATGCTCGTCGCCTACGTCAACGGCGAGCGGGCCGATCCGCTTGCCGTACGGCAGGCGCTGGGCGAGACGCTGCCCGACTACATGGTCCCGGGGCGGGTGGTGCGCGTCGACGCCTTCCCGATGACGCCCACCGGCAAGATCGACACCGCGGCGCTTCCGGCTCCCGCCGCGCTTCCCGCTCCCGTGGCGGTGACGGCCGACCCCACGGCCCCCGCCGACGGGCACGGCGCCACGATCGCCGCCATCTGGTGCACGGTGCTCGGCCTGCCCGCGGTGGGGGCGGCGACGAACTTCTTCGACCTGGGGGGAGACTCGCTGGCGATGGGGCGGGTGCAGCAGCGCCTGGAGGAGGTGCTGGGGCGGCGCGTGCCGCTCACCACGCTGTACGCCTTCCCGACGGTCTCGTCGCTCGCGGCCCACCTCTCGGAGCCGCGAGCGACGGCGGGAGCGACGGCGGGAGCGACGGCGGGAGCGACGGCGGGAGCGACGGCGGGAGCGCCTTTGGACACGTCGCCCGGCACATCGCCCGGCACATCGCCCGGAGCTTTGCCCGGCACGTCACCCGGAGCTTTGCCCGGCACGTCACCCGGAGCTTTGCCCGGCACAGCGCCTGGCACAGCGCCCGGCGCTCCCATGGCGGGCGGCTCACCGGATGCCGCGTCGACCGCGTCGGCCGCGTCGGCTGCGGCTGACCGCGCCGCCCGCCGGCGCGCGGCTAACCTCGGCGCTCCTTCTCGGCGCGCTCGACGAGGGCGGTGATCAGCGAGATCAGGCGCGGCCGCACGTCATGCGGGATGTCGTGGCCCATCCCGTCGATGATCACCAGCTCGGCCCCGGGAATCGCCGCGGCCGTGGCGTGCCCGCCGCTGACGTCGCACATCATGTCGTCGGCGCCGTGCACCACCAGCGTCGGCACCGACAGGGAGCGCAACCGGTCGGTACGGTCGCCCGACGCCAGCGACGCCACGGCCTGGCGGGCGATGCCGACGGGGTCGTAGGAGCGGTCGAAGGATCGCCCGGTTCGCTCGGCGAGCGCCGTCTCGTCGGGCTCGAACCCGGGTGAGCGCACCGCCCGCGACACCCGCAACATCTGGTCGATCACCTCCTGGCGGGTGGTGGCGGGCCCGCCACCGGCCATGGCGGCCAGCGCCTCCGGCCTGGCCTGCCCGACCAACAGGTCGCCGGTCGTCGACATGACGGAGGTCAGCGACCTGACCCGCCCGGAGTGTTCGACGGCGATCGTCTGGGCGATGGCGCCGCCCAGCGAGCCGCCGACGAGATGCGCGCTGTCGAGCCCGAGCGCGTCGAGCAGGCCGACGGTGTCGGCGGCCATGTCGGACAGGGTGTAGGAGGCGGAAGTCAGGTCTCCGGCCATCGCCGCCCGCAGATCGGGAGCGGGAGCATCGTGCAGGTGCGTCGAAAGGCCGACGTCGCGGTTGTCGAAGCGGATGACGTGCAGCCCCTCACCCGCCAGGGCGGTGCAGAACTCCTCGGCCCAGCCGAGCATCTGCACGCCGATGCCCATGATGAGCACCACGGGCGGCGCGGAAGGATCACCGAAACGTTCGTAGGCTATTTCGATTTTCGACGGCCCGACATTTACTGCCTTTTCTTCGCTCACGCCGGGAATATACGCCGTAAATTGTCGAATGGACCAATCGAATTTCTTCGTTTATTCTAAAAATGGCACACGGTGGCGGCGAGCTCCCTCGCGACGTCGTCGAGATCCATGCCCGCCGCGGGCTCGACCGCGACGGCCAGGTTCTCCTTCTCGGCGCGCAGCCAGGCGCCGGGGTCGGCCAGAGCCGCCGCCTCCAGCGGACGTGCCAGGCCTCGAACTACGTGATGCGCCGGCCCGCCGCTCGATGCGGCCTCGCCCAGCCGGCGCACGAGCCAGAGCCAGCCGCCGAGCACCCGGCGCATCGCGGCCTCGCGCTCCTGGCGTGGCTCCTCCTGGTGGGCACGCTCGCGAGCGAACAACCTGATCAGATCGTGCAGCCGGTAACGCCGACCGGCGACGGTGGCGAGGGAGGCGTCGACGAGGTGCTCCAGCGCCCGCTCCGCCTCCTTAGAGCCGTGCCTGCTTCTTCGGATGAGTCATGGGCGAAGCCTGAGGCCGGGCCCTCCAAAGTCCCTTCAAAGACGCTCAAACGGCGAGGCTACCGGCCCCCGGCCCGCCTTCGGTGTGGTGGCCTGGCTCGCGGAGTCAGAAGATCACACTCTTGCAGCAAAGTGATCTCTCCTTTATCATTCCCTATATGGGAGCGCTCCCACAGGGGACTTTCCGACCGCGGTTACGCGAGGACGTTCGCTTCGTCGAATGTCCTGACGGAGCGTACGTCCACAGCTCGTTCGGGGCGTGCACCGTACGCGGACCCCAGGCCTACGCCTGGCTGACCAGGCTCGCTCCCGCCCTCACCGGCGAACGCACACTGGGCGACCTGACCTCGGGACTGCCCGACGACAAACGGGGCATGATCGAACGCCTCGTCGGCACCCTGGCCGAGCAGCGCTTCGTCGTCGACGCCCGCGCAGCCTTGCCCCACGGGCTGACCCTCGAAGAACAGACCGCCTACGCCGCCGAGATCACCTTCATCGGCTACGCCCTCGACTCCCCCGAGCTGCGGTTCGAACGGCACCGCCGCAGCCGGCTCGTCCTGGCTGGCAGCGGGCCGATCCTGGAGGCGGTGCTCGAGTCGTGCGTGAGCACCGGATGCCGGGACGTGCTCGTGATCTGCGGCGGCCCCCGCGACCTCGATCGGGTCGCCGAGGCCGCGCGCCGGGATCCGGCGCAACGGGTGCGCTTCCAGCAGGAGGCCGACCTCGGCGAGGCCGACGTGCTGCTCCAGGTGTCGACCGAGGTGGAGGAGCTGAAGGCGGGGGCACGTGCCGCCGCCGAGGCGGGGGTCGTCGTCGGGCAGGCCCTCGTGCGCCCGGACGAGGTATGGCTGTCGCCGATCGGCTCGCCTCACACCGAGTCGGCGTGGCTGCGCCTGAGCGGCCTCGACGGCGCCAGGCCGCCCGCCGCCGTCACGGACGACCTGCTCATCGGGCCCGTGCCCTCGGTGGTCGCGGCCATGATGAGCCTGGCCAGGTTCTCGTACCTGACGGGCCTCGACCCGGTGCCCGCACGCGCGCTCACCCGCATCGACCTGCGCACTCTTGACACGTCCGCGCACGCTTTCCTCCCTTTCGCCGCCGCGACGCGGCCGGCCGTGGATCAGGCGCACGGCCCGCCGCGACCGACCGAGGAACGGCGACCCGCCGCGACGTGGCCGACCGAAGGCGAGCGGCCCGCCGCCAGGTGGCCGACCGAGGACGAGCGACCCGCCGCAACCCGGCTAGCCGAAGGCGAGCGGCCCGCCGTCACGTGGCCGACCGAAGCCGAGCGCTCCGCCGCCGCATGGCCGGCCGAAGGCGAGCGGCCCGCCGCCGACCTGCTCGCCGCGGCCGGGGAGCTCGTGGACTCGCGGACGGGCGTGATCGGGGTGCTGGACGAGCAGGAGCTCTCCCAGACGCCTCTCTCCACGTGCAGGGCGATCGTCTCCGACCCGTACGGCATCGGCGGCGATGACGTCGTGTACGGCTGGGCGGAGGACAGGGCGGGGGCCAGGCTGCGCTGCCTGCTGGCCGCGCTGGCCGCCTACGGAACCCGGGCCGTGCCCTTGGACGCCGAGGTCGTGTGGGGAGTGGAGCTGCCGAGCATGCGCCCGCGCGCCGTCGCTGTCAGAGAGCTTCCGGCTGAGGCGGCGGCGGGGCTGACCTGGGCGGGAGCGGTGACGGCCGCGTTGCTGGCTCTCGGCGAGGCTCGGCTCGCCGCCGCACTGCCGGCGGAGCTCCCCTTCTTCCCGCTGCCCGAGGACGATCCGCTGGTCAAGCAGCTGACCCTGGCCGGCGAGTTACCCGAGGTGGGCGATGCGACGGCGGCGGCCGGTTTCCCCGCGTACGTGTGGTCGGTGCCGGGCGAACCGCCGCTGGTCTCCACCGGCCTCACCAGCCGGGCCGCTCTGCGCGACGGCCTGGAACGTGTGCTCCTGCGGTGGCAGCACGGCGTGATTTGGGAGCGCTCCCACAGGTGGGGCGACGATCCTTCGATCACCCGCGACGATCTCGACCGCCTAGCCAAGGCCCTTCCCGGCACGCCCGTGGTCGTCCCGCTCCACCACGATCGCGACGTGGCCAGAATCCTCCCCCACCTCGTCCAGGTCGTGATCTGTGACGACTGAGATCTGGGGCTCCGGCCGCCTCCACAATGCCATCGCCAAAGCCGTCGACGAGCCCATCGACAAAGCCATCGACAAGGCCGTCCACGACACCCTCGCCCCCTCCACCGCCCCCGTCATCGTGGTCGTCTCCGACTTCGACGACGCGCAGCCGTACGACCGGGTCCGCGCCCACGCCGCCGGACACGGAACCCCCTGGTTACCCGTGCGGGTGGAAGCGGGGTGGGTCCTCGTCGGCCCCGCCGTACGCCCGCCGCTGCCCGGCTGCCCCACCTGCGTGGAGCGCCGCCGCCGGGGCAACCGGCAGGACGCCGCCGCCCGGCGGGAGCTGCGCCGACGCCACGGCCCCGACCTGGCCGAACGCCCGCCGACCCTGCTGACGCCCGCCCTGACCCGCGCCGTCGGCGCGCTGGTGGCCGACGAGGCCCGCCGATTACGGCACGACCCCGGCTCGGCCCGCACCACCGGCGCCCTCCTCCGCGTGGCGCTGCCGACGGCCGCGATCCGGCGCCATCGTTTCCTGCCCGACCCGCTCTGCCCCGACTGCGGAACCCGTCCCGACGACCATCCGGACGCCGCGCGCCTCCCGGACGGGCCGGCGCCCAAGCTGTCACCCACGGTCTACCGCGTCCGCACTCTCACCGACCGCCTGCCCGACTTGGAGCGGCGCTTCGTCGACGCTGAAACGGGGATCGTCCAGTCCCTGGCCTGCGACACCCTCGGCGGCAACCCGCTGGCCGTCGCCAGGCTCAGCCCGGCCCAGACCGCCCACGAGAGCCACCACGGCTTCGGCCGCAGCGACTCCTTCGCCTCCGCGCGGGCGACCGCCGTCGCCGAGGCGCTGGAGCGGATCGCCGGGATCCACCCGCGCGGCCGCCGCACCGTCGTGAGGGCCGCCTACGCCGACGTCGCCGGCCACGCCCTCGACCCGCGCACCCTCGGCCTGTACCCGGACGACTGGTACGACGGGCAGGACTTCTGGTTCACCCGCTTCCACCCGGAGCGCAAGACGGCCTGGGTGTGGGGCCATTCCTTCGCCCGGGACGCGCCCGTGCTGGTGCCGGAGAGCTATGCCTACTTCGGCCCCCGTCCTCCCGGCGATCCCGGTTTCGCCTACGAGTGCTCCAACGGCGGCGCCATCGGCGGGTGCGCGGCCGAGGCGGTCCTGCACGGTCTGCTGGAGGTCGCCGAACGGGACGCGGCCCTGACCACCTGGTACGCGCGGCTGCCGCTGCCCTGGGTGGATCTCGCCTCGGCTGCCGACCGCCGCATCCCGATGATCGCCCAGCGCGTGCTCGACCGGTACGGCTACCGCGTGTCGGCCCACCTGGCCGTCATGGAGCAGCGGATCCCGGTGTTCTGGGTGACGGCCGCCGAGGCGACCGGCGACGGGACCCGGCCGAGCGCCCTGTGCGGTTCCGCCGCCCATCCCGTTCCCGAGCAGGCGCTCCTGCACGCGCTGGAGGACCTGGGGCCGATGCTCGACGGCCACATCGCCCGCTACGACACCGAGCACGCCGCCCGCCTGGCGGCCGACCCGTCCAGGGTCGAACTGCTCGAACACCACCCCCTGCTCTACGGGCACCCGCAGGCGTCCGAGCGGCTCTCCTTCCTGACGGCAGAAGGTCCGGGCCTGGATCTGGGCGAGATCACCCGGCGGCTGAGCTGGCCCGTCCACGACGACCTCAACGACGACCTGGCCTTCCTCGTCGGCCGCTACCTGGCCACCGGCCTGGACGTGATCGCCGTCGACACGACCGGGCCCGAGGCGGCGGCGGCAGGGTTCACCTGCGCCAAGGTGATCGTCCCGGGAACGACGCCGATGACCTTCGGCCACCGCTACCGGCGGCTCCACGGCCTGCCGCGCCTGCTGTCCCGCCCGCGCACGCTCGGCTTCCGCCGTGATGACCTTCTTCCTGGCGACCTCAGCCCCTACCCCCACCCGTTCCCATGACCGCGAACGATCGCGAGAGGCGGCTCATGCCCGGCGATGCCACGCGGCGCTACCTGGCCGCCCTGCGCGAGCGCGGCCCCCTGGACGTCCGGTGGGACCGCGCGCCGACGCGGCACAAGCGTTACCCGGAGGCCGCGCGGGTGACCCTGCCGTGGCGGACGACGGCGGAGCCGAGCCCGGAGGCGCTGGCGGGGGCGCTGCTGCGTGAGCTGCTGGGCTTCGACCGCCTGGTGTGGCTGCACCAGCTCGACGAGGAGGGCGCGGCGGCGGGCGGTGCGCCGATGCTGGTGCTGGGCCGTCCCGCGCCCTCGGGTGGCGCGCTCTACCCGATCGAGGCCTATGTCGCCCTGGCCGGTGGGCTTTACCACTACGACCCCGTCCACCACGTTCTGGAGCTCGTGCGCGGCGGCGACCATCGTCCCGTTTCCGGCCTTCCTGAGGCCGGAGGCGTGCTCGTCCTGACGGCGGTGTTCTGGCGGTCGATGTTCAAGTACGGCGACTTCGGCTACCGGCTGATGTGCCAGGAGACGGGTGTCCTGCTCGCGCAGGCGCAGGCGGCCGGGGCCCGGCTGGGGATCGGGGTCCGCGCGCATCTGGGCCTGCGCGAAGCCGATCTGGAGTGTGTGCTCGGGCTGGACGGCCGCCGTGAGGCGGTGATGGCCGCGCTCTCGCTGACCTTCCCCTGCAACGACGGCGGTCCGGGCGAGCCGGTGCACGGGGAGCGGGCGCGGCCGAGCTCACCGCCGCCGTTGCCGCTCGTCGGGGGCCCGGCCGCGCTCCTGCACCGTTCGACGGCGACCACAGGCGAGCCGGGCCCGCTGCCCGAACCGTGGACGCTGCCGGAACCACCCGAACCGCCGCTTCCCCTGGGCGCCCGGCACCAGCTCCCTGACGCCACCCCCGTCCCCCAGGTCAGGGTCTCGCGGACCTCTCCCCCGGCCGGCTACCAGCCCGTCCCCCTGCCGCTCGCCGACCTGGCCGCCATACTCGCCGCCGCCCGCGCGCCACACCCCGGCGGCCTGCCCGAGGCCACCGTCACGATCTACCTGCTCGCCCTGCGCGTCGACGGCCTGCCGCCCGCCGCCTACCGATACCACCCCGCCACCACGACCCTGACCAGCGTCGGCCCGCCCGATCCGCCGCCCGGCCCCCTCCATGCCAACACCAGGGCCGCGCTGCGCACCGCCGCGGCCGCCCTGATCCCCGTCGGCGACCCCCTGGCCGCCGTCGAGCAGGTCGGCGACCGCTGGTATCGCCTGCAGCAGATCGCCGCGGGCGCATCCATCCATCGCGCCGCCCTCGCCGCCTTCGCGCTGGGCCGGGCGGCCCGCATCCACTCCGACGGCGCCAACGACGCCACCGACCAGGTGCTCGGGCTGGCAGGCACCCCGTTCCGCAGCCTGTCCCTCCTGCTCCTGGGCACGCCCCTGACGCGCGGCCCGTCCCTGGTCCGCGACCTGACGAGCCAAGGAGGTGATCAACCACCCGCGAGGGCACCAGCCACGAATCCCTGATTCTCAGGCGTCACCCCAACCTCATGAAAGAAGGGAATCACCATGCAGGACAACTTCAGCCTCGACCTGCGCGGCCTCGACGTGCACTCCATCGACGTCCTGTCCGCCGACTCCATCGTGGTCGAAGGCCACGCGACCATCGAGACCGGCGCCTCCTCCTCGCCGGGCTACTGCTCGTCCTACCTGTCGGCGATGAGCTGCTGGGCGCCCGAGGCGTAGGCGAGCCGAGCCCGCAGCCATGAGACGGGCCGGGGGCGTGCCGTCCTCGAGCGCCCCCGGCCTTCCGCCCAGGAGAAACGAGCAGATGATCCATCCCGCCGGTATCGCCGGCCAGTCGAGGCACCCCGCCGGTCACGGCTACGCGGTATCCGCCGCTGTCGCCGTCCGCGTGGCGGGCGTGCCGGTCGACGTCCTCGACGGGCTGCGCTGCACCCGGACCTGGCGGCTGGCCGGTGAGCTGGCGACCGCCCTCCAGTGGCTGCGCGAGGAGGGCCGCGCCCTGTCGGAGCCCCTGTACGAGGCCATCGGCGCCCTCGCGGGCGATCCGGCCAAGCCCCTGCTCGTGGCGCTGCGCCGTACGATCTTCTCCGGTCGCGGGCCCGGCCGGCGGGCCCGCTCGGACGAAGCCCTGCGGGCGCTACCCCCGCACCTCGACGATCGTGTACGCCGCTGGCTGGCACGGCACGATCAGGCCGAACGGCTGCGCGCCGCGCTCGCGCCCACGCTGGACGGCGAGCAGCGCACCCAGCTCGCCCGCCTGCGGCAGGCGGTCACGGACGGCGGCTTCCGCCACGGCCTGTCGCTGGGCAGCCCGGTCCTGTCCGGGCGGCTCGACGCCTGGCTGGAGGGCCCGGCCGACCGGCCGCCCGACCGGCAGGAGCTGCTCGCCCTGGCCCGCTATCTGGCCAGGGCCGCGGTCAAGACCAGCCCGTACGCGACGTTCGCCGTCAGCGGGTTCGCCTCCTGGACGAGTGGCGGTCCCGCCCTGCAACCGCCGCCGCAGCTCGCCTGGCGGGAGGTGGCCGAGCTGGACCGGGCGGTGCTGCGCCCGCTGTGGACGGCGCTGACCCGCCGTCCCGAGGTGCGCGACCAGGCCCGGCTGCGCGTCAATCCGACCGCGCACCCGGCCGGCGGCCGGATCTGGTTCCTCGGAGCGGCGGCCACCGAGCCGCTGTGCAGCGTCCCCGACACGCCGGCCGTACGGCAGGCGCTGGAGTGGGTGCGCGACCGTCCCGGCCCCGCTCTCGCCGCAGCACCGGGACTGGCACCCCTGGTCGAGGCGGGGCTGCTCGAACTCGTGCCGCCCTTCGACGAGCAGTCGCCCGACCCGCTCGACCGGCTGGGCCCGCCGTTCGAGCCCGGAGCCGCCCCCGAGGCGGTGCGCCGGACGCTGGAGGACGTCCTGACCGCCGACGGTGGCTCCCTGCCCGACAAGAACCTGTTCTGGCACAGCGCCGTCATGCCCGCCCCGGCGGGCTCCTGCGGGAGCACGGCCTGGCAGCCCGCCTGCGACGACCTCGACACCGTGCGCCGCCTGCTCGGCCTGTTCGACTCCGACCTCACGGTCAAGCTGGCCGCCGCCGCCTTCTTCCGCGACAGGTATGGCCCGGCCGCCGCGGTGTCCGCGCTCGAGCTCTACCGTGACGCCCACGCCGACGGCGGGAGGCTGCGTGAGCTGCTGCGCGACCCGGTCGGAGCTCCTCGCGCCGCCGAGCCGTCACCGGATCTGCGCACCCTGGCCGAGCTGCGCGCCAGGTTCTGGGAGCTGGTCGAGCACGATCCCGGACAGGTGGAGCCGTTCGCCGCCGGCTGGCCCGCGTTCCTGCGCGCGCCCGGCTCCGTCTGCTTCTACGTGCAGCCGGTGCACCGCGACGACGGGCTCGGCCTGGTGGTCAACACCGTCACCGCCGGCTACGGCCGGGGCCTGTCACGGCTGCACCGCCTGGTCACGCTGGCCGGCGGTGACGCGCCCGACCTGGGCGAGCTGCGGGCGCCGCAACCGGGGGTGTTGTCGGCCGAGTGCCGGGCCATCGTCGGCGGCGGGCTCAACCTGCGGCCGCCGACGGCCGACCGGGCCCTCGACTACCCCTTCGGCCACGGCGACGATCATCTGCCCGTGCTCGATCCCGTCGAGCTCACCGTGCGCCTCGACCCCGCGAGCGGACTGCTCGACCTGCTCGACCGCGACGGCGCCCGGATCCGCCCCGTCCACCTGGGCATGACCGCCCAGCACTGGCTGCCGCCGTGGCTGCAGTTCCTCATCCGCGCGTTCGGCGAGCCGTCGGTGGCGATGGTGCCCGGCTGGGTGCTGCGCCCGGGCAACCGGCTGCCGGACGCCGGCGTGGTGGAGCGCCATCCCCGGCTGGACGTGGGCCGGGTGACGCTGGTGCGCGCCTGCTGGAGGCTGCGGACCGGCGACTTCCCCGCTCCCGCCAAGGGCCAGGGCCTGGCGGGCCACCTGCCGGAGCTGGCCAGGTGGCTGGACGTTCACGGCATTCCGCCGCGCTTCTTCGCCCGCGTCGTCGACCTGCGCCACGGGCTGGCCGTCGGCCTGCTCGGCAAGGACCGCAAGCCGATGTACGTCGACGTCGCCGACCCGCTGCTGCTGACCGGGTTCCTGCGCGCGATCGGCGAGCCCGGGTCGCTGCTGGTGCTGGAGGAGGTCCTGCCCGATCCCGCGCACGCCCCGCTGTACGGCGGGCGGCGCCGGGTGAGTGAGTACATCGTCCAGGTCTCGGCGACCGATGGGTGAGGCGTGGCTGAGCGCCCACCTGTTCCACTACGGCGACCTCGACGCCCTCATCGAGGCGGTGGTGGAGCCCGTGGTACTGCGCTGTGCCGTACGCGGCCACTTCTTCCTGCGCTACTGGGAGGGAGGCCAGCACCTGCGGCTGCGGGTGCGGGTCGCCGACCCGTGCGAGGCCGCCAGGGTCCGCGGGCTCATCGTTGAGCTGGCCGCCGACCACTTCGCCCGCCACCCCTCGACCACCGCCGTCGACGCCGAAGCCTATCGGGCGTTCGCCGCCTCGGCCGCCCGGGGCGAGCGGCGCACGTCCTACGACACCCGGCTGCGCGCACCCGACACGGTGGAGTTCGTCGCCTACCGCCCGGAATACGACGTCTACGGCGACGCCGCCTGCATCGCCGCGGTCGAACGACACTTCACCGACGCCAGCGAGCTGGCGTTGCAGGTGCTGCGGGTCCCGATGGAGCAGCGGGCGGCTGTCGGCCTGGCCGTGCTGACGCTCACGCTGGCGGCCTGCGAACCCGATCTCGACGCCGCCGCGGCCCGGTTCGCCGCCGGATGGCGCCACCCGGGACCCGACGGCGACCACCGCGCCCTGCTGTCGCAGACCCGCCGCCTGTGGGATCCCTCCTGCGGGGCGTTCAGCTCCTGGAGCACCTCCATCCGCCAGCTGCGCGACAGCCTGGAGGAGCTGCACACCGCCGGCCGGTGCGCGCCGGCCGACTCGGGCTCACCACACGCCCACCTGGCCATGATCGTCCCACCGGCCCGCCGTACCGTCCCGCTCATCCTGCTGCGCTGCGCGCACCTGTTCCACAACCGGATCGGCCTGCGCGCCGGCGCCGAACTCCACCTGTCGCTCCTGGCCGCCCGAGCCCTCGCCGACCTTCGGAGGTAACCGATGCCCTGGCACAGCGTCCACGTCTTCTACCACGCGCCCGACAAGGACGGCCTGATGCTCGACGCCGTACGCCCGCTCCTGGAGCGGATCGAACCGCACGTCGAGGCGGCGTTCGTGCTGCGGCACTGGCGGCGCGGCCCGCACCTGCGGTTCAACGTGCGATGCGGACGCGACGTCTGGGAGCGTGCCGTACGCCCGGCCGTCGACGAGGTGGTCGGCGGCTACCTGGCCCGCCATCCCTCCACCACCGTGCTCGACCCCGCCACGAGCCTGGACCGCCACCGCCTCCTGGCCGTACGCGAGCAGGAACCCGGGCCGCTCACCCCGTGGCCGCCGGACAACTCCATCCACGAGGCGCCCTACGACTCCCGCCTGCACGTGCTGGGCAGCGAGGAGGCCGTCGAGCTGCTGGCCGGCTTCTACACCGCGAGCACGCCGCTGCTGATGGACATGCTGGACCACGTCCGCGCCGGGCACGCCGGCAAGGCCGACCTCGCCCAGTGCCTGCTGCTGACCGTCGCCCACACCGCCCACCCGATCGTGCGCAGCTTCGTCTCCTTCCGCGTGCACGCCGAGGGCTACCTCACCTGGGCGGGCGACCCGTCCGCGGCCCGCGCCGCCTTCGACGGCTCCTACCAGGCACGCGCCGCGCACCTGGTGCCACTCACCCGCGCCGCCATCGCCGCGCTCGACGACCCGGCCGCGCCGCCGGTGCCGTTCGTGCGCGAGTGGGCCGCCCTGCTGGCGGCCTTCCGCGAGCGGGCCGGCGCGCTCGGCCTCGCGCCGCCCGACAAGCCGTCGGCCGGCATCCTGGCGCCCCAGCGGGAGTACGGCGAGCTGCACCGGCTCATCTTCGACAACCCCGCCTACTACCGCGACGTGTTCGCCAAGCCGGAGTTCTCGCAGTATCGGGTGCTGCTCAACTACACCTACCTGCATCTGACGCGGATGGGGCTGACGCCCCTGGACCGCTTCTACGTCTGCCACGCCACGGCCAACTCGGTGGAGGAGGCCTTCGGCGTGTCGGCGCTGGAGCTGATGCGCCGCTACGGCGAGAAGTCCGTCACCCCTTGATCGCTCCCACCAGCCCCGTGACGAAATAGCGCTGCAGCAGCAGGAAGAGCGCGATCACCGGCAGCACGATGATCAGGGAGGCGGCCATCACCTCGTTGTAGCGCGGCACCTCGCTGGAGATCAGCGACTCCAGCCCGAGCGGCAGCGTGTACAGCGCCTTGTCGGAGATGGAGACCCTCGTCAGCACGTACTCGTTCCACGTCGGCACCGCTGTCAGCACGGCGATCGTGATGTGGGCGGGCTTCGACAGCGGCAGGTACACCGACCAGTAGATGCGTGCCTCGCCCGCTCCGTCGGAGCGCGCCGCCTCCCGCAGTTCCCTCGGGATCGAGCGGAAGGAGTTGGTGAGCAGCAGCACCGTCAGCGGCGCCGTCCCGTTGACGAACGGCAGCACCAGACCCAGATGCGTGCCCAGCACGCCGAGGTTCTTCTCCAGGATGACCACCGGCAGCAGCACCGTGATGCCGGGCACGAACAGCAGCGCCACGAAGAACCAGTACAGGAAGCGCCTGCCGGGGAAGTCCAGGACGGCGAAGGCGTAGGAGGCCAGGCTGTAGACGACCAGCACCCCTGCCACGGTCATCGCGGTGACCTTCAGGCTGTTGAGGAAGTAGTCGAAGAAGTGCAGCTGACCCCAGGTGGTGATCAGCGTGTCGAGGGTGGGCTCGCGCGGCAGCAGGTCGCCCTCGAGGATCTCGGTGCGCGACTTGAACGCCCCCGACACCATCCACACGAACGGGTACACGCTGATCAGCGCGTAGGCGATCAGCCCGAGGTAGGCGAAGCGCCTCATCGCACCCTCCTGCCGAACGCCAGCGTCATCAGCACCGCGCCCGCGAACAGCAGCCAGCCCAGCGCGCTGGCCACGCCGAGCGTGGGGGCCAGGCCCTTCATGAACGACAGCCGGTAGGTCATCAGGCCCAGCACGTCGGTGTGGCCGCCCGGCCCTCCGTTGGTCATGATCAGGAAGATCTGGAAGCCGTGCAGCGCGTCGCGCACGCCGAGCAGCACGATCGCGATCGTGATGGGCCGCAGCAGCGGCCAGATGATGTGGCGCAGCACGTGGCGGGGTGCGGCGCCGTCGATCTGGGCCGCCTCGATCACGTTGCCGTCGATGGCCTGCAGGCCGCTCAGGTAGAGCAGGGTCGCCACCGGCACGCTCGACCACACCAGGATGAGGATCAGCGTGGGCAGGGCGGTGTCAGGGTTGCCGAGCCAGCCCTGCGGCTGGGCCAGGCTGCCCAGTCCGAGCGAGCCGAGCAGCAGGTTGATCGCCCCGTCGGGCTGCAGCACGTAGCGCCATGCGTAGTAGACGGCGATCCCGCTGGTGACGTAGGGCAGGAAGTAGACGGATCTGAGGAGGGCGCGCAGGCGGGTGACGGAGTTGAGCATCATCGCCAGCGGCAGGGCCACCACCACGGTCAGCACCGGCACGGCGACCATCACCTGCAGCGTGTTCCACAACGCCCGCCGCAGCTCGGGCGCGAGCGTCAGGTCCGCGTACAGCAGGTCGGCGTAGTTCTTCAGCCCCACCCAGGTCCACTGCGGGGTGAACCCGTTCCATGTGGCGAAGCTGAGCAGGAAGCCGCTGGCGATGGTGTAGACGCCCATCAGCAGGAAGAGCGCCACGGCCGGGGTCACGAACGCCCAGCCGGTCAGCCAGCGCCGCAGCCGGGGAGGCCGCGCGGGCGGCCTGGCGTCAAGCCGCGCCGCGCGGTCGCCGGTGATCAGCGTGCTCACTGCGTGGATTTCCACATGGCGGCGATGACCTTGTCGAGCTCGGTGCCCGCCTGCTGGGCGGTCAGCTCCTTGAGCGGCGTCAGCCGTACGGTCAGGTCACCCGGTTTGACCTGGTCGTAGTCGGAGGGGAAGAAGCTGGAGTCGCCGGCCTCGTAGGCGGTCTCCGGCGGCCCGGTGAAGTACTTCTGCAGCGCCGCCAGGTCCTTGCCGAGCAGGGTCTCCGCCTCGGCGCCCAGGTCGGTGGCGGGCAGGTCGAGCGACTCCTTGGCGACGATGCCCGCACCCTTGGGCGAGGTCACCCAGTCGATCCACTTGACCGCCGCCTCGCGGTCGCGGGTGGAGGCGGTGACGCCCAGCCCGGTCAGGGCCAGCGGCGACATGGAGATCGCCTGGTTCCTGCCCTCGGTGGAGGGCGGGATGGGGAAGGTGAGCAGCTTGTCGGGGCTCAGGCCGTTCTGGTTCAGGAAGGCCAGGGTGAAGGTGCCGCCGACGTTGAAGGCCGATTTGCCCTGCGCGAAGGCGACGTCGGCCTCGTCGATGCCGAGCGTGGTGGCCCCGGGCATCCAGTACGGCGAGAGCCTGCTGTAGACCTCCAGCGTCTTGACCCCGTCGGGGGTGGAGAAGCCCTGCGTGCCGCCCTTGGCGAACAGCGCCTGGAACCGCTCCTTGCCGAGGTAGGCGTAGGCCAGGGGCTGGTAGATCCAGTTGAAGCCGGTCTGCGACACCTTCAGGCCGAGCGACAGCCCGCCCTGGTCGGCCGCGGTCGTCTTCTCCAGCGCGGCGACGAACTCCTCCCACGTCTTGGGCGGCGTCTCCGGATCGAGCCCGGCGGCCTTGAGCTTGTCCTTGTTGGCGTAGACGATGCCGAAGGCTCCGGCGGTGAACGGCACGCTGAACCGCTGGCCGGCCTTGCCCTGCTTCATCGGCGAGTCGGCGGCCACCGAGTCGATCTTCTCCTGGGTGAGCACACCTGTCTCCTGGGTGGAGGGCAGCAGGCGGCCCTTCCAGGCGTCGTTCACGTCGGCGGCCAGATCCTGCAGCAGGCCGGAGGCGCCCATCTCCAGGTCCTCGCCGCCCGCGTGCACCTCCAGCACGTCGGGTAGGCCGTTGGTCTGCGCCGCGCTCTGCACCTTGCTGACGAACACGTCGTCGGGGGTGACGGCCTCGACGGTGACGCTGATGCCGGTCTCGGCCTTGAACTGCCCGGCCGCCTTGTTCAGCGCGTCGGCGTGCGACTTCTTGAAGGTCCACATCGTCAGGGAGGCGGCCGTGCCGCCCTGCTGCTGTTGCTGCGGCTGGGCGGCGTTGCAGGCGGTCAGGCCCACCGCGGCGGCCAGGACCAGCGCGAGCGTGCGTCCTGCGGTCATGAGCGCTCCCTGTCGAATCTGTCGACCCAGTACTTCGTGCGGTCCAGGTAGGCGGTCTCGGCCGCCTTGCCGCGCTTGCCGTACGCGCCGTCGAAGGTCTGGTAGCCGTAACCGGGCGGAGGGCTGCTGTCGGCCGGTTCGATGACCGAGCCTTCGTGCCACTCGTTGAAGGAGGTGACCGAGACCCAGGTGGCCTGGTTGGTCAGGGCGTTGTTCCACTGCTTGTCGTAGGCGGCGCCGTCGTCGCGGGTGACGGTCGGCGTGGTGTTGCCCGGGACCGCGCGGTCGTCGATGTAGCCGGGCGCCACCGACGGGGCCCAGATCAGGCCGTTGGCCTTGGCGTACTCCCCGGCCTGCTTCCATCCGGGCGCGGTGGCTCCGGCGATGCCGTCGTAGGTGTACAGGCCGTTGAAGTGGGCGATCTTGGAGGTGTCGGTCGTCTGGGCGAGGACGATGTTGTCGTCGTTGACCTGCTCCAGGGCGCTCCAGTCGGCGATCTGCAGGCTCCAGAAGACGTAGAAGACGTTGTGGAAGGCCGGATGCGTGCCGTACGCCTGGTTGAGGTACTGGATGTCGGCGACGGTCGAGGCGGCGGTGCGGCCCTCGTACGGCTCAAGGTGCCAGGCGACCTTGACGCCCCGCTTGGCGGCGGCGTCCATCACGGTGCGGATGAGGCCGTCCTCGTAGCTGCCCTGACCCCACCAGCTGTAGACGATCACTCCGGCCCCGGAGCGGCGCACCCACTTCATGTGCCGGTCGGCGGCGGTCGCGGAGTCGTAGGCGCCGAGGGCGGGGTAGAGGTCGGCGCCGATGTCGTCGGGCGGGGTGTGGCCGCCCTGCTGCCAGTGGCGCCAGGGGCTGGTGCCGTACCAGGGATAGTAGAACAGGTGCACCTTGTCCGAGAGCCTGGCGGCGCCCGCCTGCGGGACGGGCAGCAGGACGGCCAGCATCATCACCAGAGCGGTCAGGACGAGGTTTCGACGTTTTGCGGAAGCTCGCACGAGGCGTCCTTTCATGGGGGGTCACTCCAGGAGCGCAGCTATGCAAATCGTTAAGATTCGTGCTCGAAATCTACACGCAACGCTTCGCGTGTCAAGACTCACGCCGAACGGCGGCGCACCAGCCGTGCCGGGATGACGATCTCGCTGTACGGCTCGGCCAGGCGTCCCTCCAGGCGCTCCAGCAGCCTGGTGGCGCTCGCCCGGCCGATCTCCCTGGCGGGGTTGGCCATCGTGGTCAGACCGGGCGAGACCAGGCCGGCGGCCTCGATGTCGTCGAACCCCATGACCGCCAGGTCGTCGGGCACCCGCAGACCGCGCGCCCCGGCGGTGTCGAGGGCGCCGATCGCCATCAGGTCGTTGGCGCACAGGACCGCGTCAGGGGGGTGAGGCAGGTCGAGCAGGCGTGACGCGCCCTCGGCGCCGCCCGCGCGGCTGAAGTCGGTATAGACGACCAGGTCGGAGGGGGCGTGGCCGGCGTCGCCCAGCGCCGCGCGATAGCCCGCCACCCGCTCGGCCGCCGGGCCCTCCGCCTGGGCCCCGCACACGAAGCCGATGCGCCGGTAGCCCCGCGACAGCAGGTAACGGGTCGCCTCGGCCGCGCCGCCCTCGTCGTCGCTGTGCACCAGGTCGACCCCGCGCTGCGCCAGCCGTCCGCCCAGCCGTACCACCGGGATGCCCGCCTCGATGGCGGGCATCAGATCCTCGGCGTGGGTGTGGAAGACCGCGAAGGCAAGGCCGTCGACCTGGCGGGCGATCATCTGCTCGATCGCCGCCCGCTCCAGGTTCCTGTCGCCGTCGGTGTTGCCGATGATCTGGTCGTAGCCCGCGGGCCCGAGGACGTCCTGGAAGCCGCGCGCCAGGGCGGGGTAGAACGGGTTGGTGATGTCGGGGATGATCAGGCCGATGGTCTGGCTGCGGCTGGTGCGCAGGCCCCTGGCCAGGACGTTCGGGCGGTAGCCGAGCTCGTCGATGGCCCGCAGGACGCGCCGCCTGGTCTCCTCGGCGACGGGGCGGCGGCCGTTGAGCGTGTGGGAGACGGTGGTGGCGCTGACGCCGGCCAGCTCGGCGACGCGCGTGATGCTCGGCCGGTCGCCGCGCGGAGTCCTGGCGCCCTCGGAGAACAGGCCGGGCTGCGCGGCGTGCCCCGCGGCGGCGCTCCGGTCAACCGTGGCGACGGCACGTGGGGCGCTCTGGGCGGGCGAGGGGGCGTGAGCTGCGGCCGCCGCACCGCGCGTGGCGGCGTCGGTGTCCTGGTCGCCACCGGCAACGTGACCTGCGGCGACACCCCTTCCGCGTGAGGCGCTCGGCGCTCGTGAAGCGCCCTCCGGCCGGTGCGGCGGTGCGGGCGCAGGCGGCGGCTCGGCTCCGGCGGGGCCGCCCATCAAACCTGCCAGCGGCACGATCGCCGACTCCAGGGCCAGCAGCCCCTCCCCCACGGCCTCTGCGGCGGCCCGCCCTTCGGCCACCTCCAGCAACACGCGCTCCCACGCCTGGTGCAGGGCCGCGGTGACGAGCGCGGCCAGCATCCCCGGAGCGGGGCGGGGTGAACGTTCACCTTCCGGCCGCGCGAGCAGTACGGCCAGCTCACGCTGACGAGCGGCGAAGAGTTCGCGCCCGTAGGCCTGGAGCGTGCCACTGTCGCGATAAATGCGTGCGTAGGTGGTCAACGTGGCCTCGTCGGCCACCCGCAGCGCGCCTTCCCCCAGCCCCGCCGCCATCTCCGGCGGCGACACGGCCAGCAGCGGCTCGTGCTCGAAGAACAGCTGCTCCTTGACCGGGAAGTAGTTGAACACCGTCTTCGCCGACACGTCGGCCGCCTCCGCGACCTCGGCGATGGTCACCCCGTCGAATCCGCGCTCGGCGAACAGCCGCAGCGCGGTCTCGGCGACCGCCCGCCGCGACTCGGCCTTCTTGCGCTCGCGCCGGTCGGCGGGACGTTCCTCGGCAGACATGCGCCAGATCTTACATTCAAACCATCCTTACATTCACCGAAAGTTTACAGCCGCTCACGGTGCGACCTGCTGTGAGCCGCTCACGGCACGACGTGCCCGGCCGAGAAGCCGAGCAGCCTGCGCGCCGCTCCGACGTCCACCGGCACGCTGCGCCCCGGCAGCGCGGCCGTGCGCGCCGCCTCGGGGTGGTAGGCGTCGAGCAGCTGCTCGGTCGGCAGCGCCGCGAGGGTGTTGGGCGCGGCGACGAAGAGCACGTGGTGTCCGGTGAGCGGCCGGCTGATCGCCAGCCAAGCGGCCCTGGCGGCGTCGCGGTAGTCGAGGTAGGCCCACAACTCCGCGGCGCCGCTGCCCGGCTCGTCGGCCCACTGCTTGGCGGTCTCCTGGAGCTTGTCGCCCGGCCCGCCGAGCCGCGGGAAGCGCAGCGCGACGGTGGTCATGCCGTGGCGGCGGCTCATCATCTCGGCAGTGGTCTCGTCGACCTGCTTGGACAGCCCGTACGGGTCTTCGACTTGGAGCGGCAGCCGCTCGTCGACGGGCACGTAGGCCGGGTGCAGGTCGCGTCCCGCCCAGGCCATGCCGGTGGCAGACATGCTGCTGGCCAGGGCGACGCGCCGGACGCCCGCGTGCCCGGCCTCCTCCAGGACCACGAAGGTGGCGCGGGTGTTGCCGCAGAAGACCTCCTCGGGCGTGCCGAGGACGGGCGCCGGGATGGCGGCCAGGTGGATCACCGCCTCGGCTCCCGGCAGCGCCTGCCGGACGACGGACGGCTCGCCCGCGTCGCCGACCACCATACGTTCGAGCGGCAGGTCTCCCGGATCGTGGCGGTCGAGACCGGTGACGGAGACGCCCAGGCGGGCCAGCAACTCCAGGACGACCCGCCCGAGATCTCCGGCGGCCCCGGTGACGAGGACCCGGCGAGGATGATCGGCCATCCACTCCCCTACGCAAATCGTTTTGTGAGCCGCAGCATGCCCCGCCGTACCAAGATCTGTCAAGGTTGCAGTGACTGTAACGTTGTAGGGATGTACACCCCTGCCGCAGAAGTCGACGTCCCCGTGGACCTGGTGGACCGCCTCGTCCGCTCCCAGCACCCCGATCTCGCGGGGCCCCTCACCCTCGTCGCCAACGGCTGGGACAACGTGATCTACCGGCTGGGGACGGACCTGGCCGTACGGCTGCCGCGGCGTGAGGTCGCGGTGACCCTGATCGTCAACGAGCAGCGGTGGATGCCGGTGCTGGCCGGATACGTGGAGGTGGCGCTGCCCGTCCCGGTGAGGGCGGGGGTGCCGGGTGAGGGGTATCCGTGGCCGTGGACGATCGCGCCGTGGTTCGAGGGGACGACGGTGACCGAGGTGCCGCCGTCGGAGCGGGCCCCGCTGGCGCCGCAGCTGGCGGCGTTCATGAACCAGCTGCATCGGCCCGCTCCGGCGGACGCGCCGCCCAACCCCGTGCGCGGCGTTGCGCTGCCGAAGCGCGATCAGGCACTGCGCCAGCGGCTGCCCCACCTGGAGCGGCGCGAGGAGCTGCTGGCGCTGTGGGAGACGCTGGTCGACCTACCGCCGTGGCAGGGGCCGCCGGTGTGGCTGCACGGCGACCCGCACCCGGGCAACCTGCTGGTCAGTGGCAGCGGGCACGGTGCCCACGACGGCGAGCGCGCCCCAGGCGGTGGCGGGGGCGGCCCGCGCAACGGTGAGCGCGGTGCGAGTGGCGGTGGGCGCGGTGTCGAGCTGGCGGCGGTGCTCGATTTCGGTGACCTGACCAGCGGCGACCCCGCCACCGACCTGGCCGCCGGATGGCTGGTCTTCGACGAGAAGGCGCGCGAGGTCTTCCGCGCCCACGTCGACGCCGACGAGGTGACCTGGCAGCGTGCCCGCGGCTGGGCGCTGGCGATGGGCAGCGGCCTGGCGACGTTCTCGGCCGACAACCCGGCCATGGCGGCCATCGGCGACCACGTGCTCGAACAGGTGCTGCTCGGCTGAGCGCGGCGCCTCCCGAACCTCACGGCGCGGGAGGCGCCGCCCGCTGTCAGGACTCGAAGCCCAGCGGCAGGTACTTCTCCACGTTCTCCTTGGTGATGGTCTCCGAGGCGAGCGTGATCGACTGCGGCACCTGGGTCTCCACCAGGTCCGTCATGCCCTTGCCCTGGGCGACGAGCCTGGCCAGCTTGATCGCCGAGGAGGCCATGGTCGGGCTGTAGGTGACGGTCGCCTCCAGCACGCTGGATCCGGCCTGGATCTCGCGCATGGCGTTGGCGGATCCGGCGCCGCCGACCATGAAGAACTCGTTGCGTCCCGACTCCTTGATGGCCGCGAGCACGCCCACGCCCTGGTCGTCGTCGTGGTTCCACATGGCGTCGATCTTCTTGTGCGCCTGCAGCAGGCTGGTGGCGACCTCGTTGCCGGTCTCCACGGTGAACTGCGCGTCCTGCTTGGCGGTCACGCTGAAGCCGTACGTCTTGAGCGCGTCCTCGAAGCCCTTGCTGCGGTCCTGGGTCAGCGGAAGCGTGGCGATGCCCTGGATCTCCACGATGACCGGGTTGCTGACCCCCTTGTCCTTGAGCTTCTTGCCGATGTAGTGCCCGGCGGCCACGCCCATGCCGTAGTTGTCGCCGCCGATCCAGGTCCGGTAGGCGAGCTTGTCGGGGAAGATGCGGTCGAGGTTGATCACCGGGATGCCGGCGGCGGTGGCGGCCAGGGCGACCTGGTTGAGCTGCTGGCCGTCGTTGGGCAGCAGGACCAGGGCGTTGACCTTGGCCTGGATGAGCGATTCGACCGCGGAGATCTGGGCGTTGATGTCGTTGGTCGGTTCGACGGGCTTGAACTCGATGTCGGGGTACTGCTTGGCGGTCGCCTCGGCGTTCTTGGCGATCGCCGCGATCCAGCCGTGGTCGGCGGCGGGGGCGGAGAAGCCGATGACCACCTTGGTGCCGGGCTGGTCGTTGCCGCCGGTGGCGGTGGCGGCGGGGGCAGGGGCGGGTGAGTTGGCCGTGGCGGCGGGCTCGTTGCTGGTGCAGGCAGACACGAGGGTGCCGGCGCCCAGGACGGCACCGCCGACAAGGAATCCTCTGCGCTTCATAAGGTTCTCTCCTTGAGATTACGCCGCTGGAGCAGGACGGCGACGACGATGATCAGGCCCTTGGCGATCAGCTGGTCGCTGGTGTTGAGCCCGTTGAGGATGAAGAGGTTCGTGATCAGGGTGAAGATCAGCAGGCCGAGGATGGAGCCGATGATGGTGCCCCGGCCGCCGGTGAGCAGGGTGCCGCCGATGATGACGGCGGCGATGGCGTCCAGCTCGTAGAGGTCTCCGTGGGTGGAGGAGCCGGTGGTGGTGCGCGCCATGATCAGCACGGCGGCGATGCCGCAGCACAGTCCTGACAGCGCGTACAGCAGCATGGTGTGGCGGCGCACGTTGATGCCGGCCAGCCTGGCCGCCTCGGGGTTGCCGCCCACCGCGTAGGTGCGCCGGCCGAAGGTGGTGCGGTTGAGCACGACCCAGCCCAGCGCCACGACCAGCGCGAAGATGAACACCAGCAGCGGGATGCCGAGCCAGCGGGTGGTCGACAGCTCGACCAGGGCGGTGTTCTCGGCCTGGACGAGCTGGGTCTTGCGGTCGGACATGCGCTGGGCCAGGCCGCGCGCCGCGACCAGCATCGCCAGCGTGGCGATGAACGGCACCAGCCGGCCGTAGGAGATGAGCAGCCCGTTGACCAGTCCCGCGCCGGTGCCGACCAGCAGCGCGCAGAGCACCATGACGAACGGGCCGAACTCCTGGGTGGCCAGGGTCGTCGCCCATACCGAGGCCAGCGCCATGATCGCGCCGACCGACAGGTCGATGCCGCCGCCGATGATGACGAAGGTCATGCCGACGGTGATCACGCCGATGGTGGCGGCCAGCGACAGGATGCTGACGAGGTTGGAGGTGGTGGCGAAGGTGTCGGGCCTGGTGACCAGGCCGACTGCGGCCAGCAGCACCAGGGCGGCCACCAGGCCCAGGTGCCGCGCCTGTCCGAGCCCGGTCAGGCCGGTGCGGCCGAGCAGGCCGGAGGGCGCCGCCTTCTTGAGGTCGGGGCTGGTCATGGGACTTCCTCCGTCGGCCGCGGGGCGGCGGGATCGGTCATGGTGTGAGGCTCCCTTGCATGATCATGTCCAGGACGGCGTGTTCATCCAGCTCGGCCGCGTCGGCCTGGTGGATCAGCGCGCCCTCGCGCATCACCAGCACGCGGTCCGACAGGCCCAGCACCTCGGGCACCTCGCTGGAGACCAGCAGCACCCCGATCCCCTGGTCGGCCAGGCGCCTGATGACCGCGTACAGCTCGGCTCTGGCGCCCACGTCCACGCCGCGCGTGGGCTCGTCGAGCAGCAGCAGCCTGCGGTTGCCGACCAGCCAGCGGGCCAGCACGGCCTTCTGCTGGTTGCCGCCCGACAGGGTCTTGATCGGCCGCTCGGGGTCGGGCGGCCTGATGGCCAGCAGGTCGGCCAGCCTTCTGGCCTCCTCGGCCTCGCGTGCGCGGTCCAGCCAGCCCAGGCGGGCGAAGCCGGGCAGGCTGCCCAGGGTGATGTTGGCGGTGACGCTCTGGTCGAGCAGCAGCGCCTGGGCCTTGCGCTCCTCGGGGGCCAGGCCCAGGCCGCGGCGCACCATCGTGTGCGGCTCGCCCGGCCGTACCTGCCTGCCGTGCAGGTAGACGCGGCCGGCGGCACGGCGCGCGCCGTACACCGCTTCGAGGATCTCCGTACGGCCCGAGCCGACGAGACCGGCCAGGCCGACGATCTCCCCTTCGCGGACGGAGAAGCTGACGCCGGGACCGGTCAGGTCCTCCACGCGCAGGATCTCCTGGCCGGGCGGGCGGGAGGCGCGGGGCGGGAAGAGGTACTCCACGGTGCGCCCGGTCATCAGCGAGACGAGCCGGTCGGTGGGCGTGTCGCGGGCGGGCAGGCCCACCTCGACGGTGCGGCCGTCCTTCAGCACGGTGACGCGGTCGCCGATCTCGCGGATCTCCTCCAGGCGGTGGGAGATGTAGATGACGGCCACGCCCTGGGCGGTCAGCTCGCGGATGATGCGGAAGAGGTTGGCCACCTCGTCGTGGGCCAGCGCGGCCGACGGCTCGTCCATCACGATGAGCTTGGCCTCGTGCGACAGCGCGCGGGCCATGGAGACGATCTGCTTGGCGGCCGGCGACAGGCGCCCGACCTCGGTGGTGGGCCTGATCTCCGGGTGGCCCAGGCGGGCGAGCACCTGCCGGGCGACGGCGTTGGCCCGGCCGCGCAGGCTGAAGCCTAATCGGGCGGGTTCGTGGCCGAGCAGGATGTTCTCGGCCACGCTCAGCCCGTCGACCAGGTCGAGCTCCTGGTAGATGGTGGCGAAGCCGGCGCGCAGGGCGTGCAGCGGGCTGGAGGGGCGGTAGTCGGCGCCGTTGAAGGTGATCGTGCCCTCGTCCGGCCGGTGCACCCCGGCCAGGATCTTGATGAGCGTCGATTTGCCCGCCCCGTTCTGGCCCAGCAAACAGTGCGCCTCACCGGCCCGCACGAGCAGGTCGACGTGGTCCAGCGCGCGCACGCCGGGGAATTCCTTGACGATTCCCCGCATCTCCAGCATGGGCCCCTCCTGTCAGGGTCGGACGGCGATCAGGGTCGGGTCGGCCAGCACCCGCTGCACCACGACTCCGGCCGCGCCGCGCGAGGCGGCGCCGAAGCCGAGGCCGGAGGCGACGAAGCGGCAGCGGGCGACCGATCCGGCCACGCCGATGCGCTCCAGCTCCTCCTGGGCGACGGGGATGAGCGCTTCGGCGAGCTGGGCGAAGTAGCCGCCCAGGACGATGACGCGCGGGTTGAACAGGTTGACCAGGGTGGCGGCGCCGCGTCCGAGCCAGCGGCCCACCTCGGCCAGCGCCTCCTCCACGCCCGGCTCGCCGGCCGCGCGCAGCAGTTGCAGCTCGGCCAGGCGTTCCTCGGGGTCGCGCAGCACCTGGTGCGGCGTGCCGTACGCCTGCTCGGGCGAGACCTTGCGGATGAGGGCGGCCAGGCCCACCTTGGTCTCCCAGCAGCCGCTGCGCCCGCAGCCGCACCGTTCGCCGCCGGGGTCGACCAGGACGTGGCCGACCTCGCCCGCGAAGCCGTCGGCGCCGCCGAGCAGGCGGCCTCCGGCGATGATGCCGCCGCCGACGCCGACCTCGCCGGTGAGGTAGACCAGGTCGGAGACGCCGGTGGCGGTGTGTTCCGCCAGCGCGGCCAGGTTGGCGTCGTTGTCGACGGTGATCGGCGCCTGTGCCAGGAGCTCGACGCCTTCCTGTCCCGCGCGGCCGCTGAGCCGGGCGGCGACCGGCACGTTGTGCCAGCCTAGGTTGGGCGCGACCACGACGATGCCGCAGCCGGTGTCGACCAGGCCGGGGACGGCCACGGTGATGCCCGCCAGGTGCACGCCCAGCGCTCGCAGCCCGTCGGAGGCCTGCCGGATGACGCTGTCGAGCTCGGTCAGGGTGCGCTCGGCCGGGCAGCCCATCGCGTCGAAGCTCACCCGGCGGTCGATCAGCACGCGCCCGCCCAGGTCGGTGGCGAACACGGCGATGTAGTCGACGTTGACCTCGACGCCCAGCGCCCCGACCGCCGATCCGTCCAGCGCCAGTGGCAGCCCGGGGCGGCCGATCGCGCCCTCGTGCTGCGGTCCGGTCTCCTTCAGCAGGCCGCGTGCCTGCAGCTCGGCCACCAGGCTGGTGACCGTGGTCTTGTTGAGTCCGGTCTCGGCGGCGACGGCCGCCCGCGAACGAGGGCCGCGCTCGCGCAGGTGGCGCAGCACCAGGGAGAGATTGGCGCGGCGGACCAGAGCCTGGTCGGCGGGCACCGGGGCCCTCCTTTAGTTAATTCGGATGGTCCGCCGAATTAAATGTCGGCCCCGCCTGACCGACAAGATGTGGAACGTACCAAGCGCTCTAACATTTTCGTAACATGCGCCGATATTTACATGATCTTGCGGAATTGCTGACAGCTAGACAGCGGTATAGAACGCTAGCGCGAACGTAGTCCGGCCCCTGATAGTCCGAGATAAAATCATCTGATGGACCCCATCGACGCGATCCTCGCGCAGTGGCGCCAGGAGCGGCCCGACCTCGACCTGTCGGCCATGGGCGTCTTCGCCCGCCTGTCGCGCCTGGTGCGCCTGGTCGAGACGGCCGTCGAGGAGGTCTTCACGCGCCACGGCCTGCGCCCTGGCGAGTTCGACGTGCTCGCGGCGCTGCGCCGGGGCGGCTCGCCGTACACCATGATCCCCTCTGAGCTGTCGGCCGAGCTCATGATGTCGCGCGCCGGCATGACCAACCGGCTCGACCGGCTGGAGAACGCCGGGCTGGTCGCGCGCACCCTCGACCCCGGCGACCGGCGCAGCTTCCGCATCACCCTGACCGACCGGGGCCTGCAGGTCATCGACGTCACGGTCACCGAGCACGCCGCCAACCTGGCGCGCCTGGCGCAGGCCCTCGGCCCCGGCGACGCCGAGACGCTCAACCGCATCACCCGCGAGATGACGCAGGCACTGTCCGGTTAGGAGCCTGCGCGGACAGGCGGGGGCTCTCGGCCCTGCTGCCCGAGCCTCTCGCTGAGGCGCCCCGGCCTCCGCGCTGATCCTGGCCGGCGAGCGGTGGCACGTCTAGCGCAACCGTTCGCCCCTGGTGTGGTTCAGGCGCCGCGAGTGTCGTAGGTCTCGCGGTGGGCGAGCACATCGTCCATGTGCGTCTCAGCCCAGGCCTTGAGGCCCCGCATCATCTCGTGCAGCGACAGGCCGAGGTCGGTCAGCTCGTAGGAGACCGTGACCGGCACGGTCGGCACCACGGTGCGAGACACCAGGCCGTCGCGCTCCAGGGAGCGCAGCGTCTGGGTGAGCATCTTCTGGCTGACACCGGCCAGCAGGCGCTGCAGCTCCGAGTAGCGCATCACCCGAGGCTCCCCATCGCAGCCGGCGCCGGGCTGATGCGCGCTGTCGCTGCCGAGCGCGGCCAGGATCAGCGTGACCCACTTGTCCGAGATCCGGTCGAGCAGCCTGCGGCTGGGGCAGGCGGCCACGAAGGCGTCGTACTCCACCTTGGCCTGTGCCCTTTGCTGGGCTGCCGTCAACGTCGCCATGGAGCATTCCTTCCACCCGTGGGTGCCTTACGCACTTCCAAGTGCGTTCTTCCCGAAAGGGAGCTACACACCAATAGTGGTGCAAGGAGCCGTCAGGCACCATCCTCTGCTCGACATGAAAGGCACACCATGGGCACCCCCTCCGCCTCGCTTCCCGGCGGCACCTGGGCCCTGGGCGACTTGACCGTCACCCGGTTCGGCTACGGCGCCATGCAACTCGCCGGCCCCTGGGTCATGGGTCCGCCCGCCGACCGCGAGGGCGCACTCGCCGTTCTCCGCGAAGCCGTCAGCCTCGGCATCACCCACATCGACACCGCCGACGCCTACGGGCCGCACATCACCAACCAGCTGATCCGCGAAGCGTTGCACCCGTACTCCGACTCGCTGCACATCGTGACCAAGGTCGGGGCGACCCGCGACGAGGAGGGCGGCTGGCCCCCGGCACGCAAGCCTGAAGAGCTGCGCCGGGCCGTCGCCGAGAACCTGGAGAACCTCGGCCTCGACACGCTCGACGTGGTCAACCTCCGTCTGGGCGACGCCCGGGGCACCGTGCCCGGTTCGCTCGCGGAGGCGTTCGGGGCGCTCGTCGACCTGCAGCGGCAGGGCCTCATCCGGCACCTCGGCGTGAGCAACGCGACCGCGCAACAGGTCGCCGAGGCTCGCTCGATCGCGCCGATCGTGTGCGTGCAGAACCTGTACAACCTCGCCCACCGCCACGACGACGATCTGATCGACGAGCTCGCGGAGCAGGGCATCGCCTATGTGCCCTTCTTCCCCCTCGGCGGCTTCAGCCCGCTGCAGTCCTCGGCGCTCGAGGCTGTGGCCACCCGGTTGCACGCCACGCCCATGTCGGTCGCCCTGGCCTGGCTCCTGCGGCGGGCGCCGAACATCCTGCTGATCCCCGGCACCTCGTCGGTGGCGCACCTGCGCGAGAACGCCGCCGGCGCGGGACTCTCGCTGTCCGACGCCGATCTCGCCGAGCTCGACAAGATCGGCCGCTGACCCCCGCGGCGCTCACCGGCGGCCGGCGCCGTCGGGTCAGAACGGCACCGGCCGGCCGAGCAGGCCCGTGCCGGTCTCCCGGCCCGACAGGATCCTGCAGAACTCCACGGCGTCGACGGTGATCTCCTCGCCGGACTCCCCCGACGCGAAATGCCCGCCCGCGGGCCCGAGCAGCGTCAGACGGTACGGCTCGCCGTGCCGGAAGGCCCACTCGGCCACCACGTCGGCCACCAGCCTGCCGTCGTGCTCCGGCGTGAGGACCAGGTCGGCGCCGACGGCCCGGCAGACGTCGACGCGGTGCATCCACGTGTCGCGCGTCAGGATGACCGCCATCAGGTAGCCCAGCGGCCACGTCTCCATGCGGCCTTCGTACTCCTGCTGGGTGGGCAGCCGGCCGAGCAGCGCGGCACGGCGCATGCGCGAGCGCGCGGCGACCGGAGCCAGGCGCGCGAGCCCGTCGACCACCTCCTGCTCGCTGAGGTGGGCACGCTCGGCGACCTGGACCTCGGTGATGCCGTCGATCACCGGGCGCCCGCGCGCGGCCCGGGGGCCCGCCCGCAGGACGTGGGCGAACTCCCGCAGCGAGGAGCCGAACTCCATCATGCCGAGCACGTGGGCGCTCATGGCCCGCACGTCCCAGGCGGGGCAGTCGGTCTGCTTGCTCCAGTCGCCCGGGCCCAGGAGCCCGGCCAATCGCGCGAAGCGTTCGTTCTCGGTGGCCGCCAGCGTCGCGGCCTCCTGCCTGTGCAGGCCGATCGGAGGTTTCATGGTGTCCTCCCGCTCTCGATCTGTCGGAGGAACATCGCCATGGCCTGGTCGGCCAGGCGGGTCCAGCGGGTGCCGCCGGGGTCGTTGGCGATCTGCTGGGCGGCCAGGCCGCTGCCGATCGCGGTGAACAGGTCGAGCGATTCCTGGTCGGTGATGCCGAGGCGGGCCAGGCGCTTGCGCAGCAGGTCGAAGCCTTCCAAGGAGATCGCGTACGACTCGGGCGAGGGCTCGAAGCCGGGGATGGTCCGCTGGAACATCAGCTGGAAGCGGACCGTGTCCGCGGTGCAGAAGCCGAGGAAGTGCCGGCAGATGAGGGTGAGCTCGGCCAGGGTGTCGTCCGCGGGTTCCAGGGCGGCGTGCTCGTGCAGGAAGGCGCGGAAGCCGTCGGCGAACATCGCGTCGTAGATGGCGTGCTTGGAGGCGAAGTAGGAGTACAGCGAGGGGGCGCGCATGCCCACCCGCTGGGCGACGTCGCGCAGGGTCAGCCCGGCCAGCCCTTGCGACCTGGCGATCTCCCACGCGGCGTCGATGATCTCCTGCTTGGTCCGCGCGTGGCGCTCGGATTTCCTATCGCGATTCGGCATTCCGAACATAGTTAGGAGTCTCGCATCTTGTTAGGGACTGGTCAAGCTTCCGGCCGCGCCTCCAGATGCCCGCGATGGAGCGGCAGGCTGTGATGTCGGCCGTCGGGTCGCCGTCGACGAGCAGCAGGTCGGCGCGTGCGCCCGGCGCGATCCGGCCGCGGTCGTGCAGGCCGAAGCGCCCGGCGCTGCGCCGGGTAGCGGCGGCGAGGGCCGCTTCCGGGCTCAGCCCCGCCTCGACGAGCAGGGACAGCTCGCGGTGCATGCCCGCGCCGTGCAGTGGCGCGAAGAAGTTGGCGTCGGTCCCCGCCAGAACGTCGGCGCCGGCCCGGTGGAGCACCCCGGTGGCGTGCAGCGCGTTGACCAGCCCCTGAGGGTGCACAGGGACCACGGTGTGGTCGCGGGGTGGGATCGACGCGCGTGCCTGTTCGGGCAGGCGGTCCGCGATGCGCTCGTCGTGCAGCAGCTCCAGGGCGCCGGGGCCCTGGGTGATGGCCTCGATGTAGGCCAGGGTGCTGACGACGAAGACGCCCTGTACGGCGATCCGGACGGCCAGTGCCTCGACCAGCGGGTCGCCCGGGGTGAGGTCGTGGAAGACGTGGGCGAGGCCGTCGATCCCGGCGTCCAGGGCGATGGCGGTGTCGCGGGCGGTGGCGACGTGGGCGATGGTGGTGAGCCCTGCGGCGTGCCCGGCCCGGACCAGCGCGGCGACCACGTCCGGAGTCAGGACGGGCAGGTCGAGCCCGGCGCTCTCGCCGGTGTCGATCACGATTTTCAGGTAGTCGGAGCCCTCGGCCACGCGGGCCTGGACGAAGGCCTCAGCCTGCCCGGCGGTGGCGATCGTGTCGAAGGGGCCGATCGCGTCGCCCAGGTGGCTCAGGTGCGCGGCCTCGGCGGCCATGATCTGGCTGGGGTGCCCGCCGGGGGCGGTGGCCAGGATGCCGGAGCTGCGCAGGTCGGCCACGTCGTCGCGCTCGGCGGCCAGGCGGCGCTGCCTGTCCAGGTTGCCCGGCAGGCAGAACATGTCGAGCTCGGTGGTCACCCCGAAGGCCAGGGCCTGGGCGAGCAGGCCGTCGGCGACGTGGACGTGCGCGTCGATGAGGCCGGGGAGCAGGGTCTTGCCGCGGCAGTCGATGACGGTGCCGGGCGCTTCGGCTCCGTCGCCGATGCGGTCATCGTCGATCAGGACGTCGGCGACCGCCGTGGTGTGCTCGCCGTCGAAGACGCGGACATCGCGAAGAAGAGTGCGCATACCGTAGATAATACGGCATCTAACTATCTTGCGCCTAACTAAAAATAGGTGATGATCCGCGTCAGCATGCGATGCAGGTCGCCGAACCCCTCCTCGCCCAGCAGTCCCGCCATCCGCCGCTCCACATCGTCAATGATCTTGTAGCCGGTGCGCAGCGCCGCGTCGCCCTCCTCGGTGAAGACGATCAGCTTGGCCCGGCGGTCCGTCGGATCGGGCACCCTGCGCAGGTAGCCGAACTCCTCCAGGTCGTCGACGAGCTCCCCCATGGCCTGCGGCGTCATCTGGGCCTTCTCGGCCAGCCTGCCCAGCCGGATGCCTTCGTGCTCCATGTGAAAGAACACCGCCGCATGCGAGGGCCGCACCCGGGCGTCCATCGCCTTGGCGCCCTCGAAGACCACGTCGGAGACGCGCAGGTAGGCCTCGTAGAGCAGGGCATGGACGTGGGGCGGGTGTGTCGCGGCCACAGGGCTTCTCCTTTTACTAAGGCTGCATTATATTAATGCTACCTTATCAAATGGGAGGGGTCATGAACGGCGACGAGATCTGGGCTGCCATCGAGGAGCAGCGCACCCGCATGGCAGACCTGCTCGAGAGCCTGACGCCGCAGCAGTGGCAGCACCCGTCGTTGTGCGCGGGCTGGCAGGTGCGCGACGTCGTGGCGCACGTGGCGTCGACTCCGTTCATCACCTTCGGGCAGGTCTTCACCGAGTTCGTACGGGCCCGCGGCAACCTCAACAGGACCATCCGCGACGCGGCCGTCCACATCGCCTCGCGCTCGTCCGACGAGGAACTGCTGGAGCTGCTGCGCCGCTCGGCGACCTCCCGGCGGAGGGCTCCGGTCACCAAGCCGCTCGACCCGCTGTTCGACGCGCTGGTGCACACCCAGGACATCGCGCTGCCGCTGGGCGTGCGCAGCCCGATGCCGCCGGAGCTGGCGCGCGTGGCCGCCTCCTACATCGGGGAGCGCGACCTGCCGGGCTACTCGCCGCGCAAGGAGATGCGCGGGCTGCACCTGGTGGCGACCGATGTGGAGTGGGAGTACGGCGAGGGCCGCAAGGTGTCGGGGCCGATCCAGTCGCTGGTGCTGGTGATGAGCGGCCGATCCGCCGGGCTGGCCGACCTGGAGGGCGACGGGCTGGAGTCCCTGGCCGCACGCCTGCCCTGACCGCACCTCGCCGACGCACCTCGCGGGTCAGCGCAGGACGACGCCGGTGATGGCGAAGCGCTCCACGTCGGCGACGTGCCCGCCGGTCGAGACGACGATGGTGGCCACCCGCCACTTGCCCTTGCGGAAGCCGAAGCTCGCCGTCCACGGCTGACGTTCGCCCCCGGCCGGGATGCGGTCGACCTCGCCCAGCGCCCGCTTGGCGCCGAGCTGCAGCATCCGCACCCTGAGGCTCTCGTCCACCCCGGTGATGATCCCGCCCGCCTTCACCGGCGAGCGTACGGCCGAGCCGTACCGGGGCCTGTCGAGGGTCAGTGTGGTGTCGTCGGTGCCGACCACCTCCCACGGCGCGTCGGCGCCCTTGCCGTAACGCACCAGGTGCACGACGGCGGCGACGAGCGGTTTGGGGTTCTCCTGGGTCAGGTAGCCGACCCGGACCCGGGCGTGGCGCCCGTCGACGTCGGCCGCGACCACCTTGTCGATGTCGGTGAAGCCCAGGTAGCCGCGGGTGAAGGCGAGCGCGGTCTCCCCCGCGTCGAGGTGCCACGGCTGGTGGCCGCCCTGGCGGTAGGCCCGCTGCCACCGCCCGGCCTCGTGGCGCGTGGCGAACGGCCACAACGGCAGATAGGTGCCCGCGACCAGGTCGGGCCGACCGGCCACATCCCCGCTCGTGACGGTGCTCGCGGATGCCGGTGCCACCGCCACCGTGGCCGGTGCGCACAACACCGCCGCGAGGAGAACGATCAGCTTGAGCCGCATGGTCGTGCCCTACCCCCCGCCGTCGTGCTCTATCGGCCGGGAATCACCACGGTCCCGCAGTCGCGGCACCGTAGCGCGTCGGCGCTGTGGTTGAAGAAACCTTGCGTGACGGGGACGCCGCTCAGGTCGCCGAGAAGCCCGGCGCTCTTCTTGAACTTCACGCCGGGTGAGCGCCCGACGATCTGCCCGGATTCCATCGCCGATTCGCACAGGGGGCACGACAGCTCGTCCGTCATGCTTCGAGCCTACGTAACGATCAGCCGTTCCGCTCGGGCGCGCAGGTAGCCCTGTTCCGGCAGGCTCGAGGTGAGCCCGGCGGCGGTCAGGTAGTGTTCGCGGGCGGCCAGGGCCTGGCCGTCGAGTTCCAGCAGGTGGGCGCGGACGGCGGCCAGCCGGTGATGGCCTGACAGCTCGCCGCCCTCCAGGGTGTCGAGCAACGCCAGCCCGGCCTTGGGCCCCTGCACCATGGCCAGCGCGACGGCCCGGTTGAGCCGTACGACGGGGCTGTCGGCGAGCAGCCCGTACAGGGCCAGCACCTGCGGCCAGTCGGTCTGCTCCCAGCTGGGCGCCTCGTCGTGCACGGCCGCGATCGCCGCCTGCACCTGGTACGGCCCGGGGGCGGCCTGCTGGAGGGCTGCGGTGATCAGCCCGACGCCCTCGGCGATCATCGGCTGGTCCCACAGGGCCCGGTCCTGCTCCTCCAGCGGCACCAGGACGCCCTCCGGTCCGGTGCGGGCGGGGCGGCGGGCCTCGGTGAGCAGCATCAGCGCCAGCAGCCCGGCCGCCTCGCCGTCGCCGGGCAGCAGCCGGTGGACGGCACGCGCCAGCCGGATCGCCTCCCCCGTCAGCTCGCCGCGGTGCAGCTCGGGCCCCGAGGAGGCGGTGTAGCCCTCGTTGAAGATCAGGTACAGCACGTGGAGCACGACGGCCGGCTCACCCGGTTCGCCGAACGCCGTGCCCTTGATCTTCTGTTTGGCGCGGCTGATGCGCTGGGCCATGGTGGCCTCGGGCACCAGGAAGGCGCGGGCGATCTCGGCGGTGGTCAGCCCGCCGACGGCGCGCAGCGTCAGGGCCAGCTGGGAGGCCTGCGGCAGGTCGGGATGGCAGCACAGGAACAGCAGCCGCAGGGTGTCGTCGTGGGCGGGCGGCTCCTCGGGCGCGGTCTCGCGCACCGCGACGCTCTCCTCGCGGCGCCGGCGGGCGCTGTCGCTGCGTACCTGGTCGATGAGGCGTCGCGAGGCGACGGTGACCAGCCACCCGCGCGGGTTGTCGGGCACACCGCGCTGCGGCCACTGCAGGGCCGCGTCGAGCAGGGCTTCCTGGACGGCGTCCTCGCAGGTGTCGAAGTCGCCGTGGCGGCGCACCAGGGCGCCGAGCACCTGCGGCGCGAGCTCCCGCAGCAGCGCCTCGACCCGCGCCTCGACCCGCGCATCGGCAGGCTCCTCGACAGGCTCCTCGGCCTGCGGCTCGGTCGGCTCCGGGGGCGGGCTCATGCCTCGTCCAGCAGCGGCCGGACCTCCATGGCGCAGTAGCGGGCGTCGGGCCAGCGGGCGGCCAGCTCGGTGGCGCGCTCGATGCTGTCGCACTCGATCAGGCACACCCCCGCCAGCACCTCCTTGGCCTCCATGAACGGCCCGTCGGTCACGGCGGGCACGCCGTCGCGCACCCTGACGGTGCGGAAGGTGTCGGCCAGCGCCATGCCGCTGACCCACTCGCCGGTCTCCTGCATCTCCTTGAGCAGCCCGTCGACCTCGGCCATCACCTGGTCGGAGTCGGCCTCGATGGCGGCGCGGGCGGCCGGGTTGGTGTAGATCATCAGCAAGTACTTCACGCAGCCCATCGTATGGGCGGAGCTTGACCGGCCGCCGGGTATCGGCCAGCCATGGGGGCGGACTTCCCCAGGCTGGTCCATCCCATGCTGGCGGTCACCGCGCAGCTGCCGGGGGACGAGGCGGCCTGGTGCGCGGAATTCAAGTGGGACGGCCTGCGCTGCGTGGCCTACGGCCGCGGCGACGGGCTGCGCCTGCTCTCGCGCAACGACCGCGACATCACCGGCGGCTATCCGGAGCTGGCGGGCCTGGCGGGCGGGCGGCGGGTGGTGCTGGACGGCGAGATCGTCGCGACCGGCCCCGACGGCCGCCCCGACTTCGGCGCGTTGCAGGCCCGCATGCATGTACGGCTTCCGCAGCCGGATCTGGTGCGGGCCGTTCCGGTGGCCTACTACGCCTTCGACGTGCTGCACCTGGACGGCCGTGACACGCTCGCCCTGCCGTACGCGCGGCGGCGTGAGCTCCTGGAGACGCTGGAGCTGCCGCAGACCTCCCCCGCCTACCCCGGCCAGGCCTCGGCGGTGCTGGAGGCGGCGCGGGCCCGCGGGCTGGAGGGGGTGATCTGCAAGCGGCTCGACTCGCCGTACCTGCCCGGACGGCGCAGCGACCTGTGGCGCAAGACGAAGCTGACGCACATGGTCGACGTGATCGTGGGCGGCTGGAAGCCGGGTGAGGGACGGCGGTCGGGGCTGCCCGGATCGCTGCTGGTGGGCGTGCAGGGGCCGGACGGGCTGCGGTATGCCGGCCATGTGGGCACCGGCTTCACCGACGCGGCGCTGCGCGAGCTGGCCGTACGGCTGGCGCCGCTGGAGCGCGCCTCCAGCCCGTTCGCGGGCCCGCAGCCGCCCGGACCGGCCCACTGGGCGGAGCCGGTGCTGGCCGGGGAGGTGGAGTTCGCCCAGTGGACCCGCGAGGGACTGCTGCGCCATCCGTCGTGGCGCGGCCTGCGCGAGTAGCCCCCAGGTCAGCGGGCCCAGGCGTCGATCTCCGCCAGGATCTCCTTCTTGACCGTGTCGGGCGCGAAGGAGGCGCGCACCGAGGCGCGTGCCAGCTCGGCCAGCACGTCGTCGCCGAAGCCGAAGATCTCGCGCGCCGACGCGTACTCTCCGTTCAGGGCGCACTCGCCGTCGGTGTTGAGCGTGACGTTCAGGCCCGCCTCGATCAGGCGCGGCAGCGGATGCTCGGCCCAGGAGGGTGCCAGCGACAACATCACGTTGGACGACGGGCACACCTCCAGCGGCACGCCGAGCTCGCGCACGCGGGCGACCAGGCCGGGGTCGTCGAGCACGCGGATGCCGTGGCCGAGCCGTTCGGCGTGGCCCACCTCCAGCGCCTCGCGCACGCTGTCGGCGCCGGCGCTCTCGCCCGCGTGGTGCACGAGGTGCAGTCCTTCCGCGCGGGCGCGGTCGAGCTCGCGGGCGAAGGGTGACAGCGGGTGGCTCTCGTCTCCCGCCAGCCCCACCCCCACGACCTGCTCGTAGGCGAGGGCCAGGTCGACGGTGCGGGCCAGGCGGTCGGTGGAGCGACGCCGTGAGTGGTCGAGCAGCACGGCCGTGCGCAGGCCGAAGTCGCGCTCGCCTTCTTCCAGCCCTTCGAGGACGGCTTCGAGCGGCATGCGCGCCTGGCCGGTCCGCTCGCCGTGGGCGGCGGCGGTGAAGGTGACCTCGGCGTAGCGCACACCTTGCGCGGCCTCGTCCTGGCAGAACTCGTAGGCGGCCCGGCGGAAGCGCTCGGGGGTGTTCAGCAGGTCGCGTACGGCCGCCCGCTCGTCGCCGAAGGCGCGGAAGTCGGGGTAGATCGGCACGCCGGAGAAGACGGCGGCGGCCGGAGCGACGCCGCCCCACTCCTCGATGGTGCCGGGGCGCAGCGTGCTCTCCAGATGGGTGTGCAGATGAGCCTTGGGCAGCGCGCGGAGCTCGCGGGGCGTCACCATGTCATGTCGATCTGCCGCTGGAAGTTGACGTAGCCGGCCCGCTCGAAGGCCTTGGCCATCGGCACGTTGCCCACGTCCGTGGCGGCCCTGATGCGCTCGACGCCCGTCTCGGCGAGGGTGCGGGTGCCCTGGGCGAGGATGCCGTTGATGTAGCCGCGCCCGCGGAAGGCGGGCAGCACGCCGATGTAGGCGATGATCGGGTTGTAGGAGTTGCGCGCCGGCACCACGAACCCGACGGGCTCGCCGTCGGCCAGCGCGACCTGCCACCACTCGCGCGGTGTGGTGAAGCGGGCGAACTCACCGTCGAAGTGGTCGGCGGCGGCCTCGGCGGGGGTCATGCGGGTCAGGTTGTCGCGGTCGTGGGCGTCGAGGGTGCCTTCGAGCACCGGGATCATCAGCGACAGCAGCTCGTCGCGGCCTTCGACGGGGCGGAAGGTCAGGCGCGGGTCGAGCGGGGGCAGCTCGGTGCCGGCCCGCCATTCCAGGCGCAGCCGCTCGACGAACAGGGTGCCGCCCAGCCGCTCGACGGCCGCCATGCGCAGCCGTACCGGCTCGGGCGAGGAATGCCAGTCGGCCGGTACGAAACGGCTGTAGTCGGCCTTGCCCACCGTCTCCAGGGCAGCGCTCAGCAGCTCGACGCCCACGTCGAGGTCGTCGAAGTCGAGGATGTCGATCACCTGGGGCTCGCCCGCGCCCCAGTACGCCAGCCGTCCGACGAGCTGCTCGCCCTCGAGCGCCACCCACATCCACTCGGGCTTCCTGCGCCCGTCGGCCAGGTCGTCGGCCAGCTCGTGGTTGAGGACATACGGGATGCGGTTGAAGAGCTCGAGCTCGTCATGGCCGGAAAGGGTACGAATCTTCACTTCGTGGAGCTTAACGGTCCCGGTTCACCTCGGGCCGGGCCAGGTGCTCGGCGGCCAGGTCGTGGTGGTGCCGTCGTGCGGCGGCATCCAGGTGACGCTTCCCGCCTCGAATCCGGCGAAGGCCAGCATGCGCCCGCCCTCGGCGGTCAGCTCGGCCGCGTCGTCGTCGGCGACGGGGTCGAAGGGCAGAATCACCAGGTCGCCGTCCACGAAGTCCCAGATGCCGCCGACGATCCCGTCGACCAGGAAAGTCGGGTAGACCAGCGAGCCGCCGGGGCAGACCCGGCGGCGGGCCTGCTCGCTCATCAGGCGCGAGCGGTCGGCGTGGGCGATCACCAGGTTGTCGAACCACGGCAGGAACCGGGCGGGCGCGGGTGTGCCGGGGTCGGCCACCGGCGCGTCGGGCAGGTCGTACAGCTCGCCGTGGCGGCGCAGCGGCATGGCCTCCATCACCTCGCGCAGCCGGGTCAGCCCCGACCAGGTCTGCACGTCCTTGACGGTGGCCGGGCCGAAGGCGGCCAGGTAGCGCGTGATCAGGCGCTCCACCGGCGGCGCGGACTCCACGGGGCGGCCGATCCACTCCTCGGCCAGGGTGAACGGGGTGGCGCCGCGCCGGTTCCAGGTGCCGTTGGGCGGGGTGTGCACCAGGGGCAGCAGGGCCTGGGCCGACCAGCCGAGCGCGAGCTTGTCGTAGCCGGGGTAGCGCTCCATCAGCAGCGCGGCCAGCTCGGGCCGGGTCAGGGTGCGCCCTTCGAGCAGTTCGCGGGCGTGCTTGGCGAACTGCTCCAGGTCCAGGTCCCGGGTGGCGCGGCCGAAGCTGCCCTGGCGGGCGCGGCTCATCGGCGCCTGCATCAGGGGACGCAGCCACACGTAGTCCTCGGCGGCGCACAGGTGCTGGGTGCCGCGCAGCAGCGAGCTGCGGACGACCTGCCTGCCGTGCAGCAGGCCGGTGAGCGCGTCGAGGGTGAAGGACTCCAGTCGCGACCACAGCCCCAGGTAGGGCGGGTTGGGGTCCTGTCCCTGCAGGGCCACCAGGTGACGGATCGCCTCGTACGGCGACAGGCCGGAGGAGCGGCCGAGCAGCAGCTGGCGCTGGAGGGTGGTGCGGTTCAGCGTCCTGAGGTCCATGACCGCCAAACTAGACCCGATCACGGAAGGATTCGTTCCGCAATTCGTCGAGGGCTTTGCGGAAGTCGTGGGCCAGCTCCCACGGGTCGGGCACCATCCGCCGGTCGGTGACCACCCCGATGTCGACGGAGCCGTTGTAGGAGAAGGCGGTGATGTTGACGCCGCCGCTCACGTCGGTGATCACCGACACCGGGTAGTGGGTCAGCAGCCGCGCCCCGCACACGTACAGCGGGAACTGCGGCCCCGGCACGTTGGAGATCGCCACGTTGATCGGCGGCATCGTCTGCCCGACCAGGCCGAAGGCCGAGCGGGCGGCCAGCCCCATGAGCGCGGCCGGCATCGACTCGGACAACTCCCGAAGCCACGTGGCAGGCGCCAGGGCGAAGCGGTCCTTGATGCGCTGCATCGCCCGCTGCACGTGGCGCAGCCGCTCCAGCGGGTCGTCCAGGTGCACGGCCAGCGGCGCGGTCATGATCGTCACCTGGTTGCCCGGCGCGGTCTGGCCCGCCTCGCGCAGCGAGAACGGCACCCCCGCCACCAGCGGACGCGAGGGCACTCCGCCGTGCGTCTCCAGCCAGCGGCGCAGCGCTCCGGCGCAGATCGCCATGACGACGTCGTTGACCGTCACCTCGAACGCCCGCCGTACCTGCTTGATCTCCTCCAGCGGCAGCGAGACGAACGCGAAGCGGCGGTGGGCGGAGATCTTCCCGCTGAACGGCGTGCGCGGCGCGGGCAGCGGGGGCAGTTGCGGAAGCTCCCCGGACCCGGCCATCCGGCGGGCCAGGCGGGAGACGAGGGTGGTGCCGGGCAGGCGCGACAGCACCGGGATCTCGTCCAGGTGCGGCACCGCGGCGGCGGCGAAGCGCACGGCCTGGGCGGGGTTGGTGGCCATCCTGGTCAGCGCGTTGCCCACCATCGCCAGCTTCGAGGGCACCGGCTCCTCGCGGCCGGCCGGCTCCTGCGGCGGCGGCGCGGGATCGGGGCCGACGTCGAGCAGGGCGGCCAGCACGTCCGCGCCGCCGATGCCGTCCACGGCCGCGTGGTGGATCTTGGTGTAGAGGCCCATGCGGCCGCCGGACAGGCCGTGGATCAGGTAGATCTCCCACAGCGGGCGGCCGCGGTCCAGGCGCCGGGCGTGCAGGCGCGAGACCTGCTCGGCCAGCTGCCGGTCGTCGCCGGGCGGCGGCAGCCCGATCTCGCGCACGTGGTAGTCGAGGTCGAGGTCGTCCTCCTGCTCCCAGTAGGGGTGGTCGAGCCCCCAGGGCACCGGCGCCAGCTTGCGCCGCATCGCCGGGACGTACGGCAGGCGCTGCTCGAGCAGGTCCTGCAGGTCCGAGCGGTTGACGTCGCCCTCCAGAACGGCCAGTCCCGCGATGTTGGCGTGGTTGGTGGCGGTCTCGAAGTGGAGGAACTGCGCGTCCAGTGCCGACAGCTGCGCCATGTCCCGAACAAACCAGACTTGTCCGGCGCCTACAAGGGGCATAACAGCCGCGTGTTCCCCCTAGACGCGGTCCGCGCCGCCTATCCCGCCCTGTCAGACGGCTACGCCTACCTCGACGGCGCCGCCGGAACCCAGACTCCCGTCTCCGTCATCGAGGCCATCTCGGCCGCCTACCGCGCCGGCATCGGCAACGTCGGCGGCGCCTTCCCCGCCAGCCACCGTTCCGGCCGCATCGTCGAGCAGGCCCGCGCCGCCGTGGCCGACCTGGTCGGCGGCAGCGCCGAGGGAGTGGTGTTCGGCCCGAACATGACCACGCTCACCTACAGGTTGGCCGCCGCCCTGCGGCTGGGGCCGGACGACGAGATCGTGCTGTCGCGCCTGGACCACGACGCCAACGTGCGGCCCTGGGTGCAGACCGGCGCCACGGTGCGGTGGGCGGAGGTCGACCCGGTCACCGGCGAGCTGCCGGTCGAGCAGTACCGCGAGCTCGTCGGGCCGCGCACCCGGCTGGTGGCGGTGACGGCGGCCAGCAACGTGCTGGGCACCAGGCCGGAGGTGGCCGAGATCGCGGCGATCGCCCGGCGGGCGGGCGCGCTGGTGTTCGTCGACGGCGTGCACGCCACCCCGCACGGGCCGGTCGACATGGCCGAGCTGGGGGCCGACTTCTACGTGACCAGCGCCTACAAGTGGTCGGGGCCGCACATCGGGGCGCTGGTGGCCGATCCGGGGCTGCTGGCGACGATCTTCCCCGACAAGCTGACGCCGGCGCCCGACACGGTGCCCGACCGTTTCGAGACGGGCACCGCCGCCTTCGCCGACCTGGCCGGGGTGACCGCGGCGGTGGAGCACCTGGCGGGGCTGGCGTGGATGGGCGCGGATGACGCGGAGGGTGCGGCGGGGCCGGTGGGGCCGGTGGGCACCCCCGAGCCCACCGGCCCCAGCGGCCCCTCCCGGCGCCGGCGCCTGCTGGCGTCCATGGCCGCCGCCGAGGCGCACGAGCTGGAGCTGTTCGCCGAGCTGGTCGACGGGCTGGCCGCGATGCCCCACGTCACCCTGTACGGCAAGCCCGCCCGCCGTACGGCCACCGCCTACTTCACCGTCTCCGGCCTGTCCCCGCGCGAGGTCGCGGAGCAGCTGGCGCGGCGCCGCGTCAACGTCTGGTCGGGCCACAACTACGCCTGGGAGCTGACCGGTGCGCTCGGCGTGCGCGACGGCGGCGGCGCCGTACGTGCCGGTCTGGTCCACTACAACAGCCGCGACGACGTCCAGCGCCTGCTCGACGGGGTGGCCGAACTCAGATCCAGCCCTCCAGCGAGGCCATGAACCCGGCGAAGTCGTCGCGGTGGATGCAGTGCCCGGCCCCCTTCACGGTGCGCACCTCGAAGCCCAGTCCGGCCAGCTCGACGGCGTCCTGCGGGGTGACGGTGAAGCTGGGATCGGCCAGCTGCACCAGCGAGGGCACGACGAGCGGCGGGGTGTGGTCGGCTGCCACGCCGTCCACGACCCCGCCGAAGAAGTCGAGGTCGAACAGGGCGAATCCGGCCAGTTCCGCCTCGATGTCGGCGTCGGACCAGCGCGGGTTCATCGTGCGCACCGACTCGGCGGTGGCGGTGATGACCATCTTGCGCATGAAGGCCGTCGCCTCGGCGGGCACGTTGCCCAGTTTGAAGCCGGGGTCGGAGTAGATCGCCTTCTTCGGCCGCAGCTTGTCGACCGCCAGCCCGAGCGAGAGCCCGCCGAGCGAGTGGCCGATGGCGACGTCGGCGCCGGTCGGCAGGTTCTCGGCCAGGTCGGCGCCGAGCGCCTCGGGGCTGTAGCCGCCGCGCGGGCTGAGCCCGTGCCCGCGCAGGTCGGGGGCGATGACGCGGTAGCCGCGGGCGATGAGCTCGTCCTCCACCGCGTGCCAGGTGCGGTGGTCGCTCATCCCGCCGTGGATGAGCAGGGCGAGCCTGTCGCCGTCGCCGCGCTCGTGGATGTTCAGCTGCACAGGGGGCCTCCGAGAGGATCGTTTATACGTATAACCTAGCCGTATTCTGGCATGATCGGGAGAGTGAGTGAGCTAGCGCTGCAGGTGGAACCGGTCCGTGATCCGTACCACGTCTATCTCGACTCCCTCACCAGCCCCGAGTCGCGCCGCACCATGCAGGGCTGCCTCGACCGCATCGCCCGCCTGATCAGCGGCGAGCAGGCCGTCACCGGCAGCGGCCTGCCCTGGCACCTGCTGCGCTACGAGCACACCGTGCGCATCCGCACCCTGCTGACCGAGCAGGGCTGGTCGGCCGCCTACGTCAACAAGCACCTGGTGGCGCTGCGCCGGGTGCTGAAGGAGGCCTGGCGGCTGGGGCAGCTGACCGCCGAGGAGCACGCCCGCGCCACCGACCTGGCTCCCGTACGGCAGAGCCGCCTGCCCACCGGCCACCACGTCCCGCCCGAGGTGGTCGGGGCGGCGCTGGCCGAGTGCGACGCCACGCCCGCCGGGGTGCGCGACGCGGCGCTCATCGCGGTCCTGTACTCCACCGGCTGCCGCCGCGCCGAGATCGCCGGGCTCACCCTGGCCGACTACGACAGCGCCGGGCGCAGCCTGCGCGTGCGCGGCAAGCGCGACAAGCAGCGCATGGTGTACCTGACGCGGGAGGCGATCGGCCTGGTCGAGCGGTGGATCGCGGTGCGCGGCGACGCGCCGGGGCCGCTGTTCTCCCCCTTCACCAAGACCGGCGGCCTGCGCCCGCGCCCGCTCAGCGGGCAGGGCATCGCCGACATCCTCACCCGGCGGCTGGGCGAGGCGGGCGCGCCGCGGCGCACCGCCCACGACTTCCGCCGCACCTTCATCGGCGAGCTCCTGGACGCGGGGGTGGACCTGGCCACCGCGCAGGCGCTGGTCGGGCACTCCTCTCCGGCCACGACCGCCCGCTACGACCGCCGGCCCGAGCGCACGCGCCGCGAAGCCGTCGACCGCCTGCGCCTGCCCGAGGCCCGCCCCCTGGCGTGAGCACGGAGATCAACTTGACCTTGCCGTAGCGTCAACGTTTTTCATGGAAGCATGCGGATCGGAGAACTGGCCGCCCTGGCCGGCGTGACCACGCGGGCCGTGCGCCACTACCACCAGCTCGGCCTGCTGCCCGAGCCCCGGCGCCGGGCCAACGGCTATCGCGTGTACGGCCTGCGCGACGCGGTCGAGCTGGCCAGGATCAGGCGCCTGAGCGAGCTGGGCCTGTCGCTGGAGGAGGTGCGCGACGTGCTGGCCGACGACTACGGCCGGGAGTTGCGCGAGGTGCTGGGCGAGCTCGACGCCGACCTGGCCCGCCAGGAGGCCGACCTGCGGCGCCGCCGCCAGCGGCTGGCTGCCCTCATGGCGCAGCGGGACCTGCACCCCGACGACCCGGTCTCGCCGGAGATGGCGGCGCTGTTCACCCGCATCCCGGCCCAGGCCCAGGGCCTGCTGGCCAAGGAGCGCCAGTGGCTGGCGATGCTCGACACCGCCGCCAGCCCGCAGGTCAAGGACGAGATCGTCGCGATGCTCGGCCCGATGGCCGACGATCCCGCCTTCGTCCAGCGGGTCGCCGACGTCTACGCCGCCATGGACGAGGTGAGCGACCCCGACGACCCGAGGGTGGCGCGGGTGGCGCGCGAGCTGCTGGACCTGTTCCCGGCGGGCGTGCTGCCGGGCGACGGCCAGGAGATGCTCGACAGCCCCTTCGGCGCGGCCTTCCTGGCCGACCTGACCCCCGGCCAGGCCGCCATCGTCCGCCACGCCTTCCAGCTGCTCGGAGAAAGGGACACCCGGTGATCGGCAGGCTGTTCATGCACGAGCTGAGGGCGGCCACGAGCCTGTACTTCTGGGCGCGCGGGCTCAAGCACGGCGCCGGGCCGGGCGTGACACCCTTCGGCTACTTCCGCGGCCAGTCCTCCACGCTGCTGGTGTGGCTGTTCGCCATGACGCTGGAGGGCGTCGCCCTCTACTTCCTCATCCCCTGGCCGTGGCTGCACCAGGCCATGGTGGTCCTCCACGTGTACTCCGTCGTCCTCATCCTCGGCGTCATCGCCGCCTGCCAGACCCGCACCCACCTGGTCGGCGACGGCGAGCTGCGCATCCGCTACGGCGCCGCCTTCGACCTGCGCATCCCCCTGCACCTGGTGGAGAGCGCCCGCACCGACGCCAAGATCCACGACGGCGGCGTGGTCAAGCTTGCCGACGACCGCCTGGATGTGGTCGTCTCCTCGCAGACGAACGTCACCATCCGCCTCAGCGAGCCGGTGACGGTCACCCGGCCGCTCGGCAGGACCGGCACCGCCAGCCTCATCCGGGTGCACGCCGACGATCCGAAAAGTTTCGTGCGAGCGTTGTCGATTCCCGAGCCGCCCGCGCGTCATGGTGCCAAGGAGGTTTCGACATGAAATACGTGTTGCTCGTCGTCGGCGACGAGAAGCCCTGGCAGAACGCGAGTCAGGCCGAGCGCGAGGCCGTCTACGCCGAGTGGGGCGCCTACAGCGCCATGCTCGACCAGCGCGGGGCCGCGCGCGGCGGCAACGAGCTGGCCCTGTCGCACACGGCGACCACCATCCGCAACGGCATCGTCACCGACGGGCCCTACGCCGAGACGGCCGAGCAGATCACCGGGTACATGCTGGTGGAGGCCAAGGACGACGCCGAGGCGCTGGAGTTCGCCAAGGCCCAGCCGGGCGACGTGGAGATCAGGCCCGTGATGGAGTACCCCTCCGAGCCGCCCGCCCAGACGCCGCAGGGCCTGAAGTACGCCCTGCTGCTCTACGGCGACCAGTCGGTGTGGCAGAACGCCACGCCCGAGCAGATGGAGGCCTCGGCCCAGGCGCACTGGAAGTTCACCGAGATGCTGCGCGAGCGCGGCGCCTACATCTCCGGCGAAGCCCTGCACGACACCGGCACCGCGCGCACGGTGCGCAAGAAGGAGGGCGGCGAGGTCCTGGTCACCGACGGGCCCTTCGCCGAGACCGCCGAGCAGATGGGCGGCTACTACGAGATCGCCGCCAAGGATCTCGACGAGGCGATCGAGCTGGCCAAAGCGGTGCCGGAGCCCATCGTCGAGGTGCGGCCGGTGGTGGAGTACACGGGATGAACCCGGTCGAGCAGGCGTACCGCGAGCACTGGGCACGCCTGCTCGCCCTGCTCACCTCCGAGCTGCGTGACCTGGACCTGGCCGAGGAGGCGCTGCAGGAGGCCTACGCCGCCGCGGTGAGCGCCTGGCCGCCGGTGCCGTCCAACCCGCCGGCGTGGCTGCTGACCGCGGCCCGCCGGCGCGCCTTCGACAGGCTGCGCCGTACGGCGGTGGCGGCCCGCAAGCTGCCGCTGCTGGTCGTCGACGAGCCCGAGCTGCACGAGGTTCCCGACGACCGGCTGCGGCTGATCTTCACCTGCTGCCACCCGGCCCTGTCGATGGAGGCCAGGGTGGCGCTGACGCTGCGCTGCGTGGCGGGCCTGCCCACGCCGCGCATCGCCGCCATGTTCCTGGTCGGCGAGGCGACCATGGCCGCGCGGCTGACGCGCGCCAAGAAGAAGATCGGCCAGGCGGGCATCCCCTACCGGGTGCCCTCCGGCCCCGAACTGGCCGAACGGCGCGACGGGGTCCTGGCGGTCATCTACCTGATCTTCACCGAGGGCTACAAGAACCTGGCGGGCGAACCGGCCGAGGAGGCCATCGCGCTGGCCCGCATGCTGGCCGAACTGATGCCGGCCGACACCGAGGTGCTGGCGCTGCTGGCGCTGATGATGCTGCATCATTCCCGCCGCGACGCCCGCACCGACGCCGCCGGCCGCCTGGTCACCCTCGCCGAGCAGGACCGCACCCGCTGGCACCAGGAGGAGATCCGCCAGGCCCTGGCCGTCCTCGTCCCGGGCGCGCCGGGCGTCTACCTGCTGCAGGCGGCCATCGCCGCCGAGCACGCCATCGCCGCCCGGGCGCAGGACACCGACTGGCGCGAGATCGCCGAGCTGTACGGGGTGCTGGAGCACCTGACGGGGTCGGGGATCGTGCGGCTCAACCGCGCGGTGGCCGTCGCCGAGGCCGACGGGCCCGCCGAGGGGCTGCGGCTGCTGGAGGGGCTGGAGCTGCCCGGCTACCACCTGCTGCCCGCCACCCGGGCCGAGCTGCTGCGGAGGCTGGGCCGATTCGAAGCGGCCATGGAGGCCTACCGGGAGGCGATCGCGCAGGTGGGGACGTCGCTGGAACGTGAGTTCCTCATCACGCGAGCGCAATCTTTGGGTCAGGTGGAATAGCAACCCCCGGTTGTCCGTTAGCCCCCACGTTTATGACGCTAGGACGTTGCGGCGGTTGGCGGTGGAGACCACGAGTCGCCGCAGCAAGGCGAGCTGACTCGCTGTGGGTGGTGGTGCGAGGCCCAACTGAGACCGTGCACACCGGCCCGGTGGCTGACCTGTACGGCCGAGTGATGGAGGCGCTGCGGGAGCACGCCGTCGTCGGCGAGGACGCCAGGGAGCTGATCGTCTCGGCTGCGCACGAGCTGCCCAGGTAGCGCCTCCAGCAAGTTGACGCAAGTCTCCTCTCAGCAGGAGGATAGCGTTAGATATCTAACGCTATCCCTTGAGAGGCGTCACCGTGAACTCCCCGCAGCTCGACGACATCCGCCAGGAGCCCGACCTCATCACCCGAGCACGGCTGCTGTTCGAGTACCGCGACGCCCTCATGGCCCAGGATGACGAAGTCGGCGAGCTGCTCCGGCAGACACTCATCCAGGCGCGCAAGATCTACAAGGTGGATCTGATCGCCAACCGCACCGGCCGCACCCGCGGCCGCATCTCGCAGATCACCGTCGGCGCACCCCGGCCCCCGTCCGCCAGAACGAGCCCGCCGGCCGACATCCGCGTCGAGCGCCAGCTCCCCACGGCCATCAACTCGAACACCGGCCTGAGCCTGGTCTATCTCGGCCTCGAAACGGCCCGCGACCGGATCGCCGCCGCGCTGCGCCTGGAGGAAGGCGGCCAGGTCCTCGCCCGCCGACAGATGCAGCGCGCCAACGGCGTTCCGGTCCAGCTCATCACCTCCTTCCTCCCCGCCGACTTCGACGCCACCCGCGCGGCGAAGCCAGGCTTCGAGCTGGCGGCCCTGCACGGCTACCTCGTCGAGCTCGGTCACGAGTTCGGTCACGCCGACGAAGAAATGATCATGCGGCCGACCACGCCGATCGAGGCGCACACGCTCGACACCGAACCAGGCGAGTGGGTCGCGCACATCATCCGCACCAGCTACTCCACCGAAGGCGAGCCGATGCACGCGCTGGAGACCATCTGTCCCGGTTCGCGCACGATCTTCCACATCGGGCAGACGGCCCCGGCCGACCGGTTCTGATCCGTTCGCCTGCGCCATACGGCTTGCCGTACCGGCCGCCGATGCCGCACTGTGTCTGCTACGTGGCTAGTGGCAGAAGACGGGCATCGCCTGGTACGGCTGAGCCGAATCGCCGACATCGAGGTGGTCCCGGACGGCGACCCCAACGACCTGGCACGCATCCACCCGTCGCGCCGACTGACGATGTCGAGACGCGCCACCATCATGGTCAGCACCGGCGAAGGCTGGGTGCGCGTGCTCACGTGCCCTGGCCAGGACGCGCGTCAGGCGTGGATCGAGCTGTCGAAGCTGGTCGCGGAGCCGCCCGGAAGCCAGTTCGGGTCGTACGTGCACGCCGCGACGTGGAGTCGCGGCGAGAAGCCACGCGTGATCTGGAAGGTCGCAGCCAAGGTGCCGGAGCCGGAGTGGGCGGCTGCCTAAGCGGCGGCGAACTGCCCGACCTGGCTATCCGCTCCGGAAGGTGCCCCCTGCCTCAAGGTAGGTATGCGAGTGATCACGATTTCGATTCAGAATTCGCCGTTCAGTGCCGGAGCGGAGGATGCTGTGGCCAGACGTCCCTTACACGAGGGGATTGCCGTCGAAAAGATCGCCCAAGAGTTCAGTCTTAGGAATGACAACCTCATCTGGGCTGCCTTGGACTACATCGGCGTGAAGGCCCTGACGAAAAGATGTGTTCTCGATGAAGAGATGGTGGCCGAGTTCAGAGCAGAGTTGACCGCACGGATCGCCGGCTTGCCCCGCCCGCCGCTCCCGCCTCTGTCCGAGGAGGAAATGCGCGGACACGGAGCGCCGGGGCCCAAGATCACCACTTGGGCCTGGCGCGTGCCTCGCGGGGTTGCGGCGGCGTGGGCTGAGCGCCGTAAGGCCGAGGAGGTCGAGTTCCAACGGGAGCGATCCGAAAATGCTCTACGTCTGGAAGGAGAGATCCTTCAGAAATGGGAGCGCCTGGTGCGGCGGCAGCCTCGATCTCGACGCGACCGTCTCGCCTGGCTATGCGAGGTGACCGGGATGGAGCGTTTTCAAGTGGCCTTCGCCAAGAGTGTCCGTGACTGGATCGCCCATCCGCCGTCCCGCCAGCTCAGCCTTGGCGTCCTCGAGGAGGCACGAAGAGTCCTCATCGAAATGGAGCGGAAACTCTCCGGCCGAGGCTAGCCGGAGCCGTGGCCACTACATCCCGATTTGACACGATCGCCGAACCCTCTGCGACCGCGCTCCGCTTGGGCCAGGGGAGATGTTCGAGAAGAGGAGGCCGACCTGCGGTGGGACCGGAACGCCGTAATGCCCTTCCACGCCATGCGAGCAGGCCCGGCAAGAGTTTTCGCCAGCGACGAGTTCCGGGCGCTGTCCGGCGCGGAGCAGACGCGACTTCTTGAGGCGCTCTGCCAGCATTGACCCCTTGATCGTGAGGCGGCGCGATTCTGCAGGAGTGCCCCCCGCATGCGGGTTGACCCGCAGAAAGGGTCCCCGTTCGGCGCTTCCACGCAGCCACACTCCAGGGAGCACATCCCCATGGCTCGACCCATCGAACTTCTACGGGCCGGACGACGAAACACATGCCCGGGATGTCACAACTGTGCGTGCTGGATCGTCCTTGTGGCATGTATGTCGCCATTACGCTGCTGACGGCTGCGGTCGTCGGCATGGCCGCCGTCGCCAATCTCGCCCGGCACCCCTACGGGCGGGCGCAGGCCGAAAGGCAAGGTGTTCCGGTCTCCTGGCAGGTCCCGCTCGGGTTCGTGCTCGGGGCCGGGGCCCTCGGGCTGCTGGTGGGGCTGGCCGTGCCAGTACTCGGGACGGTGGCCGCCGCCTGCCTCGTCGCCTATTTCGTGGTTGCGTTCGTCCCTGAGGTGCGGGCGCGCCCCCTGCGGATCGGCCCGTGGGCCGTGTACTTCGTGCTGGCCGTGGCCTCGCTCGTCACGAGCCTGACCGCGCGGTGAACCAACTCCGAGCAGGGATCACGCAATCGCGTTTACCTGGTGACAGCTTCCTTAGCGACAGGCTTTCTACCGCCGATCCCCGAGACCGTGGCCATCGTCACCGGCACCTCGAACGGCTGGGACCACGGCCCGGACCACCACGGCATCGACACGGCGACGAGCTGGTGGTGCGAGGCCGCCTACCGGCCCCGCCACAACGATGCGATGGCGGAGGTTCACGCCCCTGGGCTTCCTCGCCAGGGTGTGGTCACGGTGTTCCTTCCTGCTGACGGCCTCGACGACACCGAATCGACCGGCAGCTACGCGATCGACGTGACCCCCATGCTGATGCGGCTGCGGGCTGACTGCGGCGAGCGGGAGGCGTGGGGCTCGCTCAAGGAGCTGCTGTCGTCCAGCGGGCCGATGAGCTCGACGTCGCAGCGGGCCTGGTTGCGGGTCCGGGAGTGGCTGGATGAGGCCGAGACGGCGGTCGGGTCACGTGCCGAGCCTCACGCTTTGACGTGGTCTGTCGCAGCATCGGCCGCCATGGTGATCATGGATAACACGGGCGGATGGGCCAGCCGCCGAAACCACACCGGCGGCTGGTAGAACGCGAAAAGCCCTGCTCGCCTCCCGAAGGAGACGAGCGGGGCTTCGTCGTGAGGTTCTGGGCGCCTCAGCGTGAGTAGTCCGCGCGGCGCGGCTCAGACTGCTCCGCGTTCGGGACCGCGTACACGCCGATCGCCGTCAGCACGGCCAGCACGGGTGTTGATGATCTCGGTTCGGGGTGTAGACGTCGTCCGTCACGGCCGACACCGCCACCACCGCCGCGGCGTACGTGCCCGCCACGACCGTCTTCGCGAACTTACCGATCTTCATGACTGCCTCCAGACATGCGAAAGGCCAGCCACCTCGGGCTGGCCATCATGGGAAGAGCGGGTGCCGCCAGAACACGGCGGAGATCAGCCGCTCAGAGCGCTGCGGCTCACACCCTAGGAGTCCCCGACATCGGCGGGGAACTACGACCTGCTCGGAGGACCTGTGCGGCTCAGCGTCGCCGGGAGTGCCAAGGCCGCAGCGGTCAGCAGTGCGTACGCGGGCAACGGGTGCAGATCTCTGTGCTGCGGATACAGCAGCGGCCTGCCTATTCGCAGATACACGTATGTCGCAACTGCGATCAACACAATCCCCGCCGGGACGGTGAGGAGCAGCGGGCGTACCCGGAGAACAGCGAAACCGATCGAGCAAACTAGGACGACAGCGATCACCGCCGCCGCGAAGCCGACAACCGGCCCCGTCCCGATGCAGAGGGCCCCAACTCCCTGGCACTCACGGCGGCCAGCGGCCACCGCCCAGTCATAGTCCAGTGAGATCCCCGCACCGAGAAGCCCACCTAAGATCGCCGCACCAGCTGCGCGCTTCACGGTGATCAATGTAGCCGACGAGGTGCTGCCATACATCCCCCAAGAGGAGTCAGGCGACGCGCAGAAGCGCAGCCCAGGTGTCCTCGTCGATCTTCTCGGTCGCGGGCAGACCGGCTGACTTCTTGAACGCCAGCAACGCCTCCCCCAGCGGCCCGACGAACATGGTCTCGTCGGCGCCGGCCGCGACCGGGAAGCCCCGCGAGTACAGCAGGCCGTAGGCCGTCTTCACGTCCCAGCCCTTCACGCCGGGGCGCAGCTCGGGCAGCTTCTTCACCATGACCTCCGTCCAGTTCAGCTCAGGCTTCGGCTTCGGTTTGGCCAGGGCCTTCACCGCGGGGTAGGCCGGATAGCCGAACCCGGCGACGTGGCCCAGGCTGCGCTCGCGCCGCTTCAGCTGGTTGGCGGTGTTGCCCTCCAGCGTCACGATCGTCCGGCCGCCGCCCTTGACGGCCTCGACGATGCCGACGTGATCAATCGCCGGGATGTTGCGGCTCCCGGCCCAGTCGAAGAACACGACCGCGCCCTTGCGCGGGTCTGACCCCACTGGCCATGCGCCTTGAACCAGGCCGCATGCCCGGCGTCCACGCGAAGTCGCCGACGACGTCGAGGAAGCCGACCTGGTCGGCCGCCCAGGCGAGCGTCATGTCGCACCACGCCTCGCGCGCCCACCTGCCAGTGCTCGCCACGGCAGGCGGTCGCCCACGCCTCGTCGTCGAGACCGCGCCTCAGAACCTCGACCAGCTCGTCCATCGGACCCACCTCTCAGGCGTCCAGACCCAGCAGGCGGATCTGCCGCCGACGTTTCGCCCACGTCTCGTCGCACCCGTCCGAATGCTTGTCGATCGCGAACCGTCCAGCGTCAGCCGTACTACACGCCGGGCAGCAGAACAGCATGCTCACCGGCACGGCACGGTCGCAGTCCGGCTTCCGGCACTCGTGCAGCCACGTGCCGCCGACCTTCAACGACCCGGCGTCGAGCAGGAGGCGCCACCGCGGCCTCGCCGGCGTCGGGCTCGGCTCCACGAACGTCACCTCGGGCTCCTGCTTGCGCCACGCCTGGCATGCAGGGTGCTGGCATGCGTGCTCGCCAGTCTCGGGCGTGAACAGCAGCGGCTGGTCGTGGACAGCGCACACGCACCGGTCATCACACTCGTGGGCACGACGCTGCCGACGAGCCCACGTCTCGTCGCACCGCTTCGAGTGCGCCACCTCGCCCCACCCCATCTCGGCACGATTCCAGCACGCGGGACAGCAGAACTCAGCGCCATCTAGTCGAGGTTGGCCGCATCTCGGGCACATCAGCGCCGTCACCTGGGCTCCTCGATGAGGCCTCGGCCGAGCACGTCGTCGCGGATTAACGTCTCGCAGTCCGACTCCGACCGGAACGAGATCATCAGCGGGAGCGCGCACCCGTCGAGCTGCAAGTACGGCTTCCACTCGTCGGAGCGTTCGTCGTAGTCGGCGAACCAGCCGAGCGGGTGCGGCGACACCACCACCTCCTCGTCGGAGCTCGAGTCCGGCCGCACGACCAGTAAGCCGTGGCCGGCCTCCGGATCCGGGCCGAACGCCAGCGAATACTCCGGCCGGCGACCGTCGTGGGCGTCCACGTCCGAGACGTGCCGGTCCATCTCCGGCAGCAGCATCGACTTCGGGCCATACAGGCGTAACCCGCACGCACACCGGAACGCCGAATTAGCCTCCACCGTGGACTTCACCACGAGCCTCTCTCCCACGTCCGCCTGCGCCCGGACCAGCGGCGGCGACATCATGGACATATGCCGCGAACGCCTCTCGCACGGCTGTTACACCGCCTCGCCAACGAGCTCGAACCGCCACCAGCCGCCGCACCTGCACCCGCGCCCGAGCCGCGCCAGTCGAAGCCGCCCGCACGGGTGCGGACGAGGTCTCCGAGATCATCGGCGATGAGTACGCGACTCGCAGCCGAACGCGCCTACCGGAAACGACGCCGAGCCGACGAGGAGCACGAGCGGACCCAGCCTCAAGAACGATCGCTGCTCCCCCGGATGACAGCCATCGTGAGCGTCATTGCCGGGGTCATGGCTGTCCCTGCACTGGGCATCTCTATCAAGGCGCTCCAGGTCAGCGAACAGCAAGCGGCACAAGCAGCGCAGCAATTGGCGAACCGCGTCACAAGCCCACCGTCATCCCTGTCGTTTGTCCGGCCAGGGTTCGAGCACATGGCCACTCTTCCTGGGGTTCGCGACGACGACGGCCAGGTGCTCTTCCCTGTCCGTATTCGCAACGCCAACAGCGTGCCGGTCGTCGTGGAAGGGCTTATTCAAGAGACCGTGGACGCCGGGGGCCCGTTTCTTGAGCCCGAATTCCTGATCCTGAATCTCCCTGCCTGCACGGAGGGCGTCTTCGAAATCGCCGGTTCAGAACGTCAACTTGATCATGCGAAGGTGCAGCTCTACACGAAGAACGCGCTCGACGGCCGCCACTGGTCCGTCCCTGACCCAGGACAGCAAGCGCGTCTCGTGGAAATGACAGTGACCGCCGACGACTACGTCTCGCTCCACACGCATCGAAAGCCGAGACAGAGCAAGGTCATCACTCAGTGCGCGTGATCCGCCCGAGGTCCTCCGCCGACAGGCGGGCTCCTCGCCTCCTTCGTCGTGTGCAAGCCACCGTCAACTCAGCCAGGGCACTATGGGAGCATGCCGCGCGCACGCAGACGACTCGCCCGGTTACTCCAACGCCTGGCCGACACCACAGCGCCGCGTCAACCGGCGAAGGTCCGCCTCAACCCGATACACCCGCGGTCGACCGCGAAGACGACCACGCGAGCAGCCGAGCGGGCGCGCGGACGCCGAGACCCGGCCGAGATCGAGCGGCTTCACGTCGAGCTGCAACAGCTCCAAGACAAGCAAGCTGGGCGAGCCTCAGAAAGCACCACCAAGACCTCTGCATTGCCGAAGCAGCGCGAAGGCCGCGCAATCCGATGGGGCACGATCATCACCGCGCTCGCTACCATCGCAGCGGTAGTTGTCGCCGCGCTCGCGTACAGCGCCTCGAAAGATGGCGTGCGAATCAGTGAGCAGCAGAGGACGGACGTTCAAACCGCCTTCCTCGGGCGCATCATGCTTCAGCCGAAGTACTTCGCGGAACCAATTCTTGAAGGAGGCGATCTCGTCGTCGTCAACGCGAACACACTCGCCATCGAGCTGCGACTGAGCGTGTCGGCGCACGACAAAACCCACAACAAAGAGGTCCTCGTCAAAGCCACCATCCCAGGCTGCTCGCAGATCACGTACCGGATCCCGGACGAGGTAGACACATGGGAAGGCAGCACTGCCTTCGGTCAGGGAGCCTCGGTGTATAACCCGCTCGATGGCCGCTGGTGGAGTGTCGGACTCGATCCGGAGTTTCCAGCAGGGCCACTCTCCGAGGAGACGAAGCAGGTCCTCCTGGATGGCCTGTGGCAAGACATGCCAGGTGCGCTCGCTGCAGCACAGACAGTGAAGAGTCTCTCTGGCTGCGTGTGACCTACCGGGCCTCCTCCACGACCAGGCCGCGCTCTTCCACGTCCGACACCACACGCGGTTTTGGCGAGAGTTCGCGATCTCATTATGGCCTCTATCGGTGGGTGCGCCAGTGGCCGTTTCAGGAGCGTGTACGACCTGCGACAACGCGACAAAACGAAGATCAACGCGTAGCGTTGGACGCCCACCGCCACGCCACGGAGCCCGCCCCATGCCACCCCCACGCAAACGCACGCCGGACCAGGCGGACCCCACCGAGCTCCATCCCCTCGAACCGCAGGAACCCGCTCAGTCAGCGGAACCGCCCACCGGCCGCGCCCGCCGTACCAAGCAGCCCGTCTGGACCGAACGCATCTCCACCGGCTTCCGCCTCACCGAAGAAGCCGAAGACCGGCTCACCCTCGCCAACGAGCGAACCGGCCTCGGCCCACAGCAGCTCGTCGAAGCCGCCATCAACCGCAGCTGCGACGAACTCGGCATCCCGGAGCAGATGCCGCCCGGCAGTGACCTCAAGATGCCTCGTCACCTACCGGCTCGCACAGGCGAACCAGGACGGCAAGACCGGCCGCTCATCTCCATCCGGCTCTCGCGGAACACGAGGGCGCGGCTCGTGGCCGCCGTCGATCGTGAGCAGCGGTACGCGTACGACGTCATCGAGGACATGCTGACCGACTACCTCGACAAGCTGAACGCGCCTCCGGCGCAGGAGTGATCGCCGTAGACTGCTGGTGATCCCGTGATGGGGATTGGAAGGGCCGCCTCTGTCGGAAGGAGGCGGCCTTTCGCTTTACGCCAACGCGTTCGCATCCGAAGCTTCGGGCGTCGAGCGCTCACTGCCGCGCTCGGTAGTACTCACCGGGCGGTCAGTCCGCCAGCAGAGTCAGCCGTCCAGCGGGCGGCCCGCCGTACTCGTAGCCGGCGTGGGTGACGACCTGCTCTTGGTCGCCGGGCCTGTTGGGCCGACCGAGGGGGCTACGGTGATGACCAGGCTGTCCGGCAGGGCCTTGATGAGCTCGCGGAGCTGGCTGAGGGTGAGCGGCTCCACCTTGTGCTGGATGAGCTCCGCCATAGCCATCCTCTTCAGCTCCCTGCTTGCGGGCACTTGGAATTCTTGTACTGGCAAGGGTCATAGCCGAGCCGGATGTGCGCACACTCCACGCACCGGAAGAACCCTCCATGGCTGAGAGCGTCTGAGAGGCCGCTGGTGACGACACTGCCCACGTCGAGGAATCGCGCTACAAATGTCCAGCCAGCGGACTGCTTCGGCTCCAACGCCATCACTTCGCTCGTAGACATCGCGACGTGGTCTCTCATCGCGTCGCATAAGTGGCAGTGAAGCTTTTTGTCAGACATGACACTCCGTTTCAGGTAGCGACCCAGCGGCCCTACTCCTCCGGGTCGCGGATCTCCAGCGTGTGCAGCGGCTCCTCCAGCGCCTCGGACGCGTTGGCCCAGCGGATCGCGTCGAGCGTCAGGATCGGGCACACGGCCACGTCCGCGATGGCGGCGACGTGCGCATCCCACGGCGACAGGCTGGTACGCGCAATCATGGACGCGAGCGCTGTGGCCTGCTCGGCGCCCTTGAGGGGGGCGACGAGCACCTGGGGGAGCAGGTCGAGGCTGGCCAGCAGGTCGTCGCCTTCCTCGGTGCGGACATCGAGGGAGGCTCCCGTGATGGCGAGCGCGGGGGCGATCATCGGCTGCCCGATGGCGTCGTAGCCCTGGACGAGGCCGATGAGGTCGCTGTCGCCGCGGGCGATCTCGACGAGGACGTCGGTGGCGAGGATGTAGGGGGTCGGCCTGTGGGGGCTCACTGGTCGCGCTGGCTCTCCACGTGGGCCATCATGCGTTGGACACGGTCTGGGTTGGCTGCGGCGGCGCGCTCCTGCCAGAGGGTGTGGCGTCGGCGGCGGGTGTGCATGTATTCGCGGACGGCGGCCTCGAAGACGGCAGAGGCGGATTCGGCGCTGCCTGCTTGGACGAGCTGGTCTACGTAGCTTTTCACTTCGGGTGTGACCGTGATGGCGATCTTTGGTTTGCGGGTGGTGACTTCTGGTTCGGCGTCGGGCGCGAGGTCCTGAGAGGTCATACCCGGATCATACCCGGATGGTGGCTAGGCGCTACCTGAACGCTACTAACGAGAGAGTCACGAGATGCCAAGGGGGCGCAAGCCGCCACCAGCCGCGCCCCCTAGACCACGCCGCTCTCACGGGCGGTCACAGCCTCCTTGAACGCCTTCCCGGCCTTGAAGCGCTGCACGATCCTGTCCTCGGTGACGACCCGCTCCCCGTTGACGGGATTCCGGTGGTCACGCCCGTACTGAAGCACCGGCTTGAACGAGCTCCAGCCGTCGATCCGGACCTCGCGGCCAGCTCGACGACGAAGAGGTCGAGCACCTGCTCCGCCGCACGCATGGCCGCTACCTTGCTCGGCACCTCCACCCCGGGAAGCCACGAGGCGAGCGTGCAACTCGGTGACGAACTCCTGCTTGTTTCATGCGGAACCCTTCGATGTCTTGATCAGCTGATAGTCACCGTAGAACTTCAGCAAGCGGAAACGCACACTGAAGAGGCGGCTTCTATGCCCTCGTCGGTGACCTGCCACATAACCGCCGGCCCGTAGAACCACACCGTCGTGGAGGACGATGTGGTCAGGTAGGCGTCGTCATCGATAGGTAGCCCGGAGGCGGTGGCGATCTCCGCGGTGCGTTTGGTCGACAGTTGCGCGTCCAGTTGCAGGCCGAGGAAGTAGGTGTTGACGATCAGACGGCCGTCGGCGGTGGTGCGGCCGGGCAGTGCCTGGCCACGGGCGCGGTAGTCCTCCAGAAGGTCGGACAGCAGGAGCGGAAGGGTGTCGGGGCCCGCCGATTGGCGGGGTTGACCGGTCTGGAGGTACGCAGGCGGCTGACCTGGTTGCGGGTGGATAGGAACTTGTACTCGTTGAAGGCGGCGATGATGTCGTCGGCGAAGTCCTCCACCAGGCGCAGGCACCAGGCCAGCAAGGCGGTCATGGTGCCGGGTGGATGCGCGGAGTCTTGTTCTCCTCGAAGACGCGGCGTCTTTCCAGGACATCACCGACACGTTCGCCTCCCCAGGGCGGTGCGGGTGGCAGCCGGTCGTGTTCGGGCATCAGGTAACGCATCGTCCAGGTGCGTATCACCGCAGCCGGCATGTCCTCGCGCATCGAGTGGGAGATCGGAGCGTTCTTGACATGGCTGGCGTACTCGTCCAGGTCCCCGGCGGTGCCTTGGCCGAACCGGGTGATGCCGCGCAGGACGAGCCAGTCGGTGAAGGCGCGCGCATAGCGCCAGAACGCCGCCACGGTGCGCACCGCTGGGCAGCGCGCGAAGAACGCGATCCCGCCCTCGTGCTCGTGGTTGATCAACAGGTCGCGAACCTGGAGGTGCTGCGGTGGTTGTCGGTTTAGGTTTCGCCCACGGTCCAGCCGTGACGCTCGCAGGTTTGTACGTTGGCGTCGTGCTGGTCGGTGACCGATTTCTGGGTTCGGCGGCTGTCTTTGCTGGCGCGGTCGTAGATGGCTGCCACCGGTGGAGGGGCAGAGTCAAGGGGCGGCAAGGCGGGGGGCATGATTACCTCTCTCGGCGAACCGTGTGCTTAACTCAATTCTGCCGCTGTGGTTTGTGTCCCCCGGGCCGCAAATTACCGCCTTCACGGAATACCGTTCGGCTGGAGCCGTGTTGTGCCTCTCGCCGAGGAGGCGACCGCCACAGCGGCCTTAAGGCATCGCAGGGGTCCCGTCACACGACGGGACCCCTGCGCTTTATGGTGGGTGCGCCGTCCCCACGAACCCCGGGAGAGATGCGTTGCTGTACGAGATGGTCAAGTTCGTCGCCGCGCCCACAGCGCACGTGTTGTGGCGTCCGCACATCTCCGGAGCGGCGAACGTGCCGGCCAAGGGTCCGGGCATCCTGGCCGCCAACCACTTGTCGATCATCGACTCCTTCCTGCTGCCGGCGCTGCTGCCGCGGCACGTGACCTTCACGGCCAAGAACGAGTACTTCAACGGCAACCCGCTCTCGCAGTTCTTCATGCGCCTGGGTGGCAGCCTGCCGATCGACCGCGAGAGCGCGGGGGCGGCCCAGGCGATGCTCGACGGCGCCGCCGAGCTGCTGGAGTCGGGTGAGCTGTTCGGCATCCACCCCGAGGGCACGCGCTCGCCCGACGGACGGCTGTACCGGGGCAAGGTGGGCGTGGCGTGGCTGGCGCTGAAGACGGGGGCGCCGGTGCTGCCGGTGGCGTTGTCGGGCACCGACCGGGCGATGCCGGCCGGGTCGAAGCTGCCGCGGCCGGTGACCATCGGCATCAAGATCGGCGAGCCGCTGCACTTCGAGGGCGAGCACACCAGTGCCCGCGACCGGCGCCGCGTCACCGACGAGATCATGGCGGCGATCCAGAAGTTGTCCGGTCAGGAGTACGTGGCGCAGTACGCGACGTCAGTCAAGGCGAATCCAGACAAGTCATGATTTGTCACGGCTAAGCTTCTGGTCCCAGCCATCACTTGTCAGGGGGCGACCAGTGGCGCGTGGCCGTACGATCGTGCTCGTCTCAGCGACGAGCGTCCTGGTGGTGGGCGCCGCGGCGGGCGGCGCCTACTACCTGCTGCACACCCGGGGAACACCCGCCGAGAGCGCCGCCCGCTTCGCCGCCGGATGGCAGGCGGGCAACACCGCGACCATGAGCGCAGAGCTGGCCCGGCCGCAGTCGCTGGCCGCCTACGACCAGCTGCGCAAGGGCCTGGGCGTCACCGCCACCAAGGTCACCCTCGGCGCCGTGCGCGAAGGCGACGACCGCGCCGCCGTGCCGTACACCGCCACCCTCACCCTGGCCAACGCCGGCCAGTGGAGCTACCAGGGCACCATCGACCTCGTCGTGCACGAACGCGCCTGGAAGGTCGACTGGAAACCCTCCACCCTCCACCCCGACCTCACCCCCGGCGCCGGCTTCTCCCTGAAGAGCCGCTGGCCGCAGCGCGCCGCCATCACCGACGCCGACGGGCGCCGCATCGACGACGGCAGCGCGGGCGGCTCCATCCAGCAACTCGTCGGCTTCCTCGACAAGGCCACCGACGACGACGTCAAGAAGTACGGCCCGCCGTACAAGACCGGCCAGGCGATCGGGCGCGGCGGACTGCAGGCCACCTTCCAGCAACGCCTGGCCGGCACCCCGGCCACCGACATCAAGCTCGGCGACAAGACGCTGTCCACCCTCAAGGGCGCCACCGGCAAGCCCCTGGAGACCACGCTCGACCCGAGCGTGCAGCGAGCCGCCGTGGCCGCCGTCGACCAGATGGACAAACCCACCTCCATCGTGGCGATCAAGCCCTCGACCGGCGGCATCCTGGCCGTCGTCAACAACCGCGGCGACATGAACCGCGCCCTCGACGGACAGTACGCGCCCGGCTCGACGTTCAAGGCCGTCACCGCGCTGGCCCTGCTCACCGAAGGCGTCAAGGCGGACGAGACCGTGCAGTGCCCGCAGTACGCCACCGTCGGCGGGCTGAAGATCCGCAACTCCGAGCACGCCTCCTTCGGCTCGCTCAGCTTCTCCGACTCCTTCGCCCACTCCTGCAACACCAGCTTCGCCCCGCTGGCCCAGGACAAGCTCGGCGGCGACAAACTCAAGGCGGCCGCCGAGAGCGTCGGCTTCAACCAGCCGCTGAAGATCGGCGTGCCCGCCCGGCAGCCGAGCTTCCCGGCCCCCGAGTCCGACGCCGAGCTGGCCGCCTCCTCCTTCGGCCAGGCCCGCCTGGTGGCCACGCCCCTGACCATGGCCTCGGTGGCCGCCGCGATCGCCGACGGCACCTGGCGCCCGCCGACCCTCGTCGAAGGGCGCAAGCAGGAGGCCCAGCCGCACGAGCTGCCCGCCGACGCCGTGCGGGCGCTCAGGCAGATGATGCGGGCGGTCGTGGTCAAGGGGACCGCCAAGGACGCCGGGCTGCCCTCGAGCACCTACGGCAAGACCGGCACAGCCGAATACGGCAACCCCGTCGCCGGATCGCACGCCTGGTTCATGGGCTACCGCGGCGACGTCGCCTTCGCGGTCATCGTCGAGGGAGGCGGAGGCGGCGGCAAGGTCGCCGCGCCGGTGGGGGCCCGCTTCCTTCACGGCCTGTAGGCCTGCCAGCCCCGCAGGAGCTGCTCCAGCACGGCGTCGGCGTAGCCGGTCGTCAGCGGCGCCGTGCGCAGCAGCCAGCGGTAGTAGATCGGGCCGAACAGCGCCTCCACCGCCACCTCCAGGTCGACGCCGCCGGCGATCTGGCCGGCGCGCTGCGCCGCGCGGAAACGTTCCCCGACGGCCTCCAGCGTCGGCTTGAGCACCCGGGCCAGCATCTGCTCGGCCAGCTCGGGGTCGTCCTGGACGTCGGTGTTGAGCGCGCGGTAGGCCGAGGCGAAGGTCGGGTCGTTGAACTCGGCGACCGTGGCGTGCAGCACCAGGCGCATGTCGGCGGCGAAGTCGCCGGTGTCGGGCAGCACGACCTCGCCGGCGGCGGGGGTCTGGTTGTGCTGCAGGAAGGCGTCGAAGATCACCGCCGCCTTCGACGGCCACCACCGGTAGATCGTCTGCTTGCCGACACCCGCCCGGGCGGCGATCGCCTCGACCGTCAGCTTGCCGTAGCCCACCTCGCGCACCAGTTCCAGCGCTGCGGCCAGGATGGCGATGCGGGAACGTTCGCTGCGACGGGCCGGGTTCGGAGTCATGGAGCGACTATACGCAACGTTGCGTCTTGCCAGCACGGGCTACCGCGTCTTGCCGGCGTGGTTCACCCGGTTGTGCCTTGCTGTCGTGATTCAGCCGGCTGTGTCTTGCTTGTGTGGCCCGCCCAGATGATCGGCCAGGTGATCGGCCAGCGCGGCGGGCGAGCCCGCGTGCGCGCCAGGCTCCGGCAACCCGCACTCGCCCTGCTGTGCCGTACCCCAGCAGGCGTGCACCCCGTGCGCGCCCGCCCCCCTGGCGCAGCCCAGATCCACCGCGCCGTCGCCGACGTAGGCGGCCCGCGCCGGCTCCACCCCGAGCAGCTCCAGCGCGCGCCACAACCCGTCGGGCGCCGGCTTCGGCGCGGCCACCTCGTCGCCGCAGACGATCACGTCGAAGGCGCCGCCCATGCCGGCCGCCGCCAGCTTCAGCTCCGCCGCCCGGCGCGTGGCCGCCGTGTACACCGCCGTGCGCACCCCGCGCGCGGCCAGCCCCGCCACCGCCTCGGGCACCCCGGGAAAGGCCCTGGCCTGCCGTACGGCACGCTCCACGTGGGCGTAGTAGCACTCCATATCGCCCTCGCGCAGCGTACGGCCCAGCAGCCGGGCCAGCACCACCGGGCTCGGCCCGATGTGCCACATCGCCACCACGTCGTCAGGAGTGAAGCGCGGGCCGCCCAGAGCCGAGACCGTGTCGACGTAGACGCGCGGCGAGATGGCCATCGTGTCGAGCAGCGTGCCGTCGAGATCGAACACCACCGCGCGCAGGTCCACGCGCGCGAGGCTATCGGCAGGCGCCTGAGGACGCCAATCAGGTCGCGCGAGGCTGTCGGCGGGTGTCCGGGGATGCCAACCGGGCCCCGCGAGGTTGTCGGCAGGTTCCAGGCGAGGCCGGCCCGTCAGGCCCGCCCTACAGCGCCGGCCCGGTCGGGCCCGCAGCCGGCCCGCAGTCCCGCCTACGGCAGGGCCATCGCCGCAGTCCCGCCGTTCTACAGCAGGGCCATCGCCGCGGCCTCGTGCCGCAGCACCAGGATCAGCAGCGTGGCCACCAGGGTCGCGATCAGCAACCAGCTCACCGCGATGATGACGGTCGAGCGCCTCAGCCGGCGGCGCGGCCCCTTGGCGCGGGTCTCGCTCTTCCCGGCACGCCTGTTGAAGGACTCCAGCCGCGCGACGAGCCGTGGATCCTCATCGACGAGGCGCTGCTCGATCTGCGCGAGCAACCGCTCCTCGTCCTGCGACCAGGCCATGGTGCACCTCCGGAACGCAAGCACTGTGCCGAGGTTCTGCCCAACCATGAAGATCATTAGCCACTCCATGGTCAGGTAATTGCGCGACCTTTTCAGTTGCGATCATCGTCGAACGCCTGTTCTAATCATGGCGTGCGCTGGGACAACCTCCGACCCGACGGCGCGGCAGACACCCCTGCCGTGCCCCTTTTCGGCGCGGTCACGCGCACCTTCGACACGCCCGCCTTCCGCGGGATGACCTTCTACGAGATCCGGGCACGCTCCATCATCAACCGCGTCCCGGCCGCCAGCCACGTCCCCTTCGACTACACGATCAACCCCTACCGGGGATGCGGACACGCCTGCACCTACTGCTTGCAGGGCGACACCCCCATCCTGATGGCCGACGGCCGGACCGCGCCCATCGCCGAACTGAAGGTCGGCGACCGCATCTACGGCACGCGACAGCAGGGCGCCCACCGCCGCTACGTCATCACCGAAGTGCTCGCCCACTGGTCGACGCAGAAGCTCGCCCACCGCGTCACTCTGGCCGACGGCACCCGCCTCGTCGCCGGCGCCGACCACCGCTTCCTCACCGACCACGGCTGGTCCTACGTCACCGACTCGCCCCGGCACCGGCGCCCGTTCCTGACCAGCGGCCAGCACCTGATGGGCAGCGGCCGGTTCGCCGAGCGGCCGAAGATCGACGACGACTACCGCCGCGGCTATCTGCACGCCACGACGCGCCTGGCCCCCACCGACGCCGAGGCGCTCCAGCGCGCAGCGGCCTTCCTCCGCCACGCCGACGCGCCCCACGACCTGGGCTCCCCCACCAGCAGCTGGAGGAAAGGCTTCCTGGCAGGCGCCTTCGACGCGGGCGGCGACCTCGGCCCGGCGGGCGGTGATCTTGGCTCTGCGCACTGCGGCCTCGGCCGGGCGTCCGACGGTGGCCTCGGCCGGGCGCCCGACGCCGACCTCACGATCGACGACCTCACGATCACCGCCTCGGATCCCGCCCTCCTCGACCAGATCGCGGAGTGCCTCGACACGTTCGGCTTCGCCCACGTCAGCGAGCGGCCAGGCGTCCTCCGCCTGCGGGGAGGCCTGCCCGAGCGGCTGCGCTTCCTGCACACGGTCGACCCCGCCGTCACCCGCGGACGCTCCCTCGAAGGCGCCGCCGTCAAGACGTCCGCCGATCTCCAGGTCGTCGCCGTGGAACCCCTCGGCCTGGTGCTGCCGCTCTACGACATCACCACCGGCACCGGCGACTTCATCGCCGACGGCGTCGTCTCCCACAACTGCTTCGCCCGCAACACCCACACCTACCTCGACCTCGACGCCGGGCTCGACTTCGACTCCAAGGTCGTGGTGAAGGTCAACGCCCCCGACCTGGCCCGGCGCGAGCTCGCCTCACCCCGATGGCGGGGGCAGGGGCGCTCCATCGCGATGGGCACCAACGTCGACTGCTACCAGCGCGCCGAAGGCCGCTACACGCTGATGCCGGGCATCATCCAGGCGCTCACCGACACGGCGACCCCCTTCTCGATCCTCACCAAGGGCACGCTCATCCTGCGCGACCTCGACCTGCTCACCGCCGCCGCGGCGGTGACAGACGTGAGCACCGCGGTGTCGGTCGGCTTCGTCGACGCCGACATGTGGCGGGCCGTCGAACCCGGCACCCCGCATCCCCTCCGCCGCCTGGAGGCGTGCCGTACCCTCAACGCCGCCGGGATCCCGTGCGGGGTGCTGATGGCGCCCGTCCTGCCGTACCTCACCGACTCCCCGGCGCAGCTGGAGGAGACCGTGCGGGCGATCGCGCAGGCGGGAGCCACCCACGTCTCACCCATCGTGCTGCACCTGCGGCCGGGGGCAAGGGAATGGTTCCTCGGATGGCTGGGGCATGCCCACCCGCGGCTCGTGCCCCGCTACCTCGAGCTGTACGGCCGCGGGGCGTACGCGCCCAAGGCCTACCAGGAGCGCATCGCGGCCCAGGTGCGGGAGGCGGCCGCCCGCCACGGGATCGGCCGTCATCGGCGCAGCGGATCCCACCGCATCACACCGCCGGCGGTGGCGGTGGCGGCGGCGGGGCCGGAGCAGCTGACGTTGTTGTGAAGGGGACGGGGCGCGGCGGCTCAGCCGCGTGCCCTGGGCGCGTGATCCGGCGCGTGGTGCCGGGTGGCGTCATACTGGTGTCATGGACCTTTCGCCGTACATCGACAGCCTGCGCCGCGAACTGGCCCTGGCAGCGGAGGCGACCGGCGAGGAAGCCCGGGCGCTGGCCGAGCGCCTGGCCGCGACCATCGAGTCCGCCACCCGCCTGGCCCTGCTGGAAGCGCTGTCGGCCGCCGCCGACGAGATCACCCGGGACCTGGCCCCCGGCTCCGTCGACGTACGGCTGCGCGGGCGCGACCCGCACTTCGTCGTCACCCCGCCCCCCACCTCCCGAGCCGACGACGCCTTCGACGAGCCGACCCCCCGCACAGCCGCCCCCACCCCGCCGGCGGCCGCGAGCGCGGAGGCCGAGGAAGGGGCGGTGGTGCGAGTGGCGCTGCGCGTGCCCGAGCACCTCAAGCCCCGCATCGACGAGGCCGCGGGACGCGAGGGCCTGTCGGTCAACTCCTGGCTGGTACGCGTGGTGTCGGCCGCGCTCGACAGCGGCCCGCCCAAGCAGTCCCGGCGCGAACGCGGCGGCCAGAGCTACACCGGCTGGGTGGGCTGAGGCCGATGACCACGTTCGACACCCCGGGCCCGATCTCCGCCCTGATCGAGATCGGCTCCGGTTCGATCCGGCTGAGCGCCTCCGAGCGCGGCGACACCGTGGTCGAGGTACGGCCGGCCGACCCCGGCGACAAGAGCAGCCTCCTGGCCGTGGAGCAGACCAGGGTGGAGTTCATCGGGGGGCGCCTGCGCGTCAAGTCGCCCAAGTCCCGATCGTGGTTCGGCTGGGGCTCGCTGGTGGAGCTGACGGTCGGTCTCCCGGCGGGCTCGCGGGTCAACGCCCAGGCCACCACCGACATCCGCGCCGACGGGGCGCTGGGCGAGTGCGTGCTCGACACCGCCTACGGGGCGATCCTGGTGGAGGAGAGCGGCAAGACGCGGCTGAGCACCTCATCGGGCGACATCGAGATCGAGCGGGCGACCGGGCACGCCGACCTGACCACCCACAACGGGCGCATCCGGGCAGGCGAGCTGGCCTCCTCGGCGGTGGCCAAGAACGCCAACGGCGACATCGAGATCGGCACCGCCGCCGGCGACCTGCGGTTGAACACCGCCTCGGGCAGCATCGACGTCGAGCGCGCCCTGGCGGGGCTGACGGCCAAGACCGCCCACGGCAGCATCCGAGTCGGGCAGGTGGTGCGGGGGACGGTGTCGCTGGAGACCGCCTCGGGGGATCTGGACGTCGGCATCGAGGCCGGGAGCGCCGCGTGGCTGGATGTGAGCTCCAGTTACGGCGAGGTGGAGGTGCCGCGGCCTGCCGCCACGTCGCCGCCCGAGGGCGCGCAGACCGTCCGCCTGCGCGCCCGCACCGGCTACGGGCGCATCACCGTCCGCCGGGTGTGACCACTGGTTGCGCCGGGTGTGACCACTGGTTGCGCCGGTGAGGCCATCGGGCCGCCGAGTATGGCCGCCGAGCGTGGCCGGTGGTAGGCGGGCCGGTGGTAGGCGGGCCGGTGGTAGGCAGCCAGCCACGCCGCCGTCAGGCACTCGGCCGTCAGGCAGGCGGCCAGGCACGCGGAGCCAGCACGCGGCCGTCAGCACGAGGACGTCAGGAACGCGGCGGTCTGGCACGCGGGGAGGTCAGCGTGTGGTGGCCGGTGCCGTTCGTCTGAAGGTCGGGCGGTGGCCCCAGGTGGCCCAGCGCCACAGCCATTCCAGCGGCCCCTGCCGATAGCGTCCCAGCCACCACCTCGACCACGCCCACTGCGCCGCCAGCACGGCGCCCGCGATCACCACGACCGTCCCCTGCCCCCACTGGTCGGCCGTCCCGCCGACCAGGGGGCGTACGGCGAGCACGATGAGGGTGGCGCTCAGGTAGTTGGTGAGCGCCATCCGCCCCAGCGGCGCGAACACCGCCTCCAGCACCCGCCGCGCCCCCGTGTTCATGAGCGCGACCACCGCGCACACGTACACCCCGGCCACCGCCAGCCCGGCGAGTGCGAACGCCCGCGAGAAGGCGGGGTCGGCGGGGTCCAGCGACACCTGCCACACCAGCAGCGGCACCGCCGCCACGGCGAAAGCCGCCGCCCCGGTCACCCCCGCCACGGCCGCGCGGGGCGAACGTTCGGCCGCCTCGACGAGGCCGTAGCGCACCAGTGCCGCGCCCACCAGGAACAGCCCCGGCACGAGCGTGAACGCACCGCCCGACAGCGCCAGCGAGGCGACCACGACGGCCGCGCCGAGCGCCGCGACCGCCCAGCGGGGCAGCCAGGTCGACGGCAGCAGCGCCACCAGCCCCGCCACGGCGTAGATGGTGAGCACGTCGCCGCGCCACAGCAGGAACATGTGCACGAGGCCGAGCGCGAGCAGCACCAGCAGCCGGCGCAGCAGGACGAGCCGGGGACGCGCGGTCCGCGTCTGGGCCGAGCCGAACAGCAGCGCGAAGCCGATGCCGAACAGCAGGGAGAAGATCGGGTAGAAGCGCTGGTCGACGAAGAGTCCGGGCCACAGCTGCCCGAAGGAGACCGGGGCGGGGTCGCCGGCGATGACGAGTTCGCCGGCGTTGGCGATGGGCCGCACGTTGGCCAGCAGGATTCCGCACAGCGCGAATCCGCGCATCACGTCGAGCCAGTGCAGCCGCGCCGGCGTCTGCGGGGAGGGCGCGTGGTGGAGGGGAAGCATGCGCCACATCGTCGCGAAGCCCGCCGGGGCCGCCCCTGAACCGAAAGCAGGGTTGTGCGGCCCCAGCGGTCATCCTTTCGGCCAATTCCCTGGCTACACATCGCGACATAGTGGGTATTCAACTCACGGATGCCCAAACAGGGCATTCTTCATCATCGGGGGAAGCACCATGACAGACGCGAGGAAGAAACCCGCGGCCAAGTCCGGCAAGGCCAAGAAGGCCGCCATCAAGTCGACCCGCGCCGCCAAGAGCGCCAAGAAGCAGGCCCGCAAGGAGCCCGAGGTCTGATTCAGGCGGATTGAACCGGCAGCCGGGGTACAACCCCGGCTGCCGGCTCGTCGAAACGGAACCTTCATGCCCGCCTACCTGCGCTTTCCCGCCATCCTCGGCGACGTGGTCGTCTTCACCGCCGAGGACGACCTCTGGATGGTCTCCGCCACGGGAGGCCGCGCCTTCCGCCTGACCGCCGGCGTGGCAGAAGCCGCCTACCCGCGCTTCTCCCCCCGCGGCGACCAGATCGCCTTCGTCGGCCGAGAAGAAGGCCCGGAAGAGGTCTACGTCATGCCCGCCGAAGGCGGAGCCGCCCGACGCGTCACCTTCCACGGCGCCCGCTGCACCGTCACCGGCTGGGACCCCGCAGGAGCCGTCCTGTACGCCAGCGACCAGTGCCAGCCCTTCGAAGGCCGCAAATGGCTGCACCGCGTCGTGCCCGGCGGCCACCCCGAACGCCTGCCGTACGGCCCGGCCAACTCCATCGCGCACGGCCCCAGCGACATGATCGTGCTCGGCCGCAACACCGCCGACCCCGCCCGCTGGAAACGCTACCGCGGCGGCACCGTCGGCGACCTGTGGATCGACACCCGCGGCGAAGGCACCTTCCGGCGCCTCATCTCCCTGCCCGGCAACCTCGCCGCCCCCTGCTGGGCCGGCGAGCGCGTGTGCTTCCTGTCCGACCACGAAGGCGTCGGCAACGTCTACTCCTGCACCCCCGACGGCGACGACCTGCGCCGGCACACCCACCACACCGACTTCTACGCCCGCAACCTGTCCAGCGACGGACGGCGCCTGGTCTACCACGCCGGCGGCGAGCTGTACCTGCTCGACTGCGACAGCGGGCCACACCACGTCGAGGTACGGCTGGCCAGCTCGCGCACCCAGCGCAACCGCCGCTTCGTCGAGGCCGCCGACTACCTCGACAGCGCCACCCTGGCCCCCGACGGCACCGCCGTCGCCCTCACCACCCGCGGCAAGGCCTACACCCTGGCCAACTGGGAGGGCCCGGTCCGCCAGCACGGCGACAACGACGGCGAGCGCTACCGCCTGCTCACCTTCCTCAACGACGGCCGCCGCCTGGTCGCCGCCGCCAGCGGCGACACCGGCGACGAGCACCTGGTCCTGCTCGACGGACGCCAGCACGGCCACACCGTCCTGGCCACCCTCGGCCGCATCGTGGAACTGGCCCCCGACCCCGTCCACGACCGGCTGGCCGTCACCAACCACCGCAACGAACTCCACCTGGTCGACCTGACCCACCCGACGGGCCAGAGGGACAAAGCCACCACCCTCGTCGAGGCCAACCCGCACGCCTGCCCCGCCGACCTGGCCTGGTCACACGACGGCACCTGGCTCGCCTACGCCGCCGCCACCACCGCCCAGACCACCGTCATCAAGCTGCACCACCCGGCCACCGGCCAGACCCTGCACGCCACCGAACCGGTCCTGCGCGACGCCGCCCCCACCTTCGACCCCCAGGGCCGCTACCTGTACTTCATCGGCCGCCGATGCTTCAGCCCCGTCCACGACGCCCTCCAGTTCGACCTCGGCTTCCCCCTCGGAGCCAAGCCGTACGCGATCTCCCTGCAGGCCGACGCACCCGACCCGTTCGTCCCCCAACCGCGCCCCCTCGACCACAAGGACGACGAAGACACCGAACCCGGCGAACCAGCCGAACCGTCCGAACCCGACGGCCTGGTCATCGACACCGAAGGCCTCACCCGCCGCGTCACCGCCTTCCCCCTGCCCGAAGCCCGCTACGACCGCATCGCCGCCCTGCGCGGCAAGGCCATCCTCCAAACCAGCGCCCTCAACCAGGACGAATCCACCCTCCAGCTCTACGACATCGACAAGGCCACCACCGAAACCCTCGCCGACGACGTCACCGACTTCGAACTCGGCCGCGACCACAAGACCCTCCTCTACCGCACCGGCGACCGCCTGCGCGTCGTCAAAGCCGGCGAAGTCCCAGAACACGACGACGACCCCCCCGGACGCCAGAGCGGCTGGCTCGACCTCGACCGCGTCAAGGTCTCGGTATGCCCCGAAGCCGAATGGCGCCAGATGTTCCGCGAAGCCTGGCGCCTGCAACGCGAACACTTCTGGAGCCACGACATGTCCGGACTCGACTGGGAAGCCGTCCACGACCGCTACCGCCCCCTGCTCGAACACGTCACCACCCGCAGCGAGTTCTCCGACCTGCTGTGGGAACTGCAAGGCGAACTCGGCACCAGCCACGCCTACGAAAGCGGCGGCGAATACCGGCCAGGACCCGACTACGTCCAAGGCAAACTCGGCGTCGACTGGGACTACCACGACGGCCGCTACCACATCGGCGCCCTCGTCCACGGCGACCCCTGGGACCCCCAGGCCACCTCACCCCTCAACCGGCTCGGCGTCAGCGTACGGCCCGGCGACGCCGTCCTGGCCATCAACGGCGCCCCCATCGGCGCCCAGCCGGGCGGCGACGGCATCACCCCCAACCAGCGCCTGGTCAACCAGGCCGGACAGGAAGTCGAACTCACCCTCCAGCGCGGCCAGGAGATCTTCCACGTCTGCGTCAAAGCCATCGCCGACGAACGCCCGGGACGCTACCGCGACTGGGTCAACCTCAACCGCCTGCGCTGCCACCAGCAGTCCGGCGGCCGCGTCGGCTACCTGCACGTGCCCGACATGGGCACCGACGGCTTCGCCGAATTCCACCGCGGCTTCCTGGCCGAATACGACCGCCAGGCCCTCATCGTCGACGTGCGCTTCAACGCGGGCGGCAACGTCTCGGCCCTGCTCATCGAGAAACTCTCCCGCCGCCGCATCGGCTACGACTACCCGCGCTGGGGCGACCCCGAGCCCTACCCGCCGCAGTCACCACGCGGCGTCCTGGTCGCCGTCGCCAACGAATACGCCGGCAGCGACGGCGACATCTTCGCCCACACCTTCAAACTCCTCGGCCTGGGACCCCTGGTCGGCAAACGCACCTGGGGCGGCGTCGTCGGCATCTGGCCCCGCCACACCCTGGCCGACGGCACCCTCACCACCCAGCCGGAATTCTCCTTCACCTTCGACAAGAACCCCGGCGACAACCTCGGCGACAACCCCGACGAGAGCGGCTGGCAGGTCGAGAACCACGGCACCGACCCCGACATCGAAGTCGACATCACCCCGCAGGATTACGCCCAAGGCATCGACACCCAGCTCGAGACCGCCATCCGCGTCGCACTCGAACGCCTGGAACGCCGCCCGCCGCACACACCCGACCGTTCACCTCGCCCGCGCATGCAACCTTGACCGACATTTCCGCGTCTAAAGGGGCACAGGCGGGGAAGCAGGCCACGGGGAACGACCGGCCACCGACCCGCCGACCACGGGAGCAGCCGGAGCACACCCTCCGGCTCCACACAGTGTCCAGACCAAGGGGGACTCCACCGGTGCGCGGAGTGGCACGCAAGGGCAAAGCAGCGGTCAGACGGCTCTACAACGGCATCAACCGCAGACGGGCACGCAACGCACCACCCCCCTCCATCCAGGAGGTACGCTTCCTGCTCCTGCACGCCCACGGCATGGGCGGCACCATCCGCACCGTCTTCAACCAGGCCAGCCACCTGGCCTCCATCGGCCACGACGTGGAGATCGTCTCCATCCTCAAAGAGGCCGAGGAGCCGTTCTTCCCCATCGACCCGCGCGTGAAGTTCCGCTTCCTCGACGACCGCCTCACCGAACGCACGGGCCTGCGCGGACAGCTGTCCAAGCTGCCCAGCCTCCTGATCCCCGAAGAGGAGACGGCCTTCCACCGCTTCAACGTCTGGACCGACATCCAGCTGGCCCGCTACCTGCGCTCCCTGCAGACCGGCGTGCTCATCGCCACCCGGCCGGGACTCAACCTCGCCATGGCCCAGCTCACCCCGCCCAGCGTCATCACCATCGGACAGGAACACGTCGCCTTCCGCACCCAGGCCGAACCCATCCAGGAACTCATCAAGTGGCGCTACCGCCGCTTCGACGCCCTGGTCACCCTCACCAAGGCCGACCTGCGCGACTACCGCGAAGCCCTGACCAAGAAACCCAAGAAGCTCACCCGCATCCCCAACGCCGTCCCGCCCATGACCGGCAGCCTGGCCAAACTCGACAGCAAAACCGTCGTCACCGTCGGCCGCCTGACCCGGCTCAAGGGCTTCCACCGCCTCATCAGCTGCTGGCGCCAGGTCGCCGCCGTCCACCCCGACTGGAAACTGCGCATCTACGGCGCCGGCCCGCAGGAGGAGAACCTGCGCGCCCAGATCGAGGAACAGGGCCTGACCGGCAAGGTCGAGATGATGGGCCCCACCCCCGACGTCTACGCCGCCCTCGAACAGGCCTCCGTCTTCGTGCTGTCCTCCCGCCACGAGGGCTTCCCCATGACGATCCTCGAAGCCATGGCCAAGGGCCTGGCCGTCGTCAGCTTCGCCAGCCCCCACGGACCCAAGGAAATGATCACCCACGAGTTCGACGGGCTCCTGGTCAAACCCCGCACCGAAGACAACCTCGCCGCCGCGCTCAACCGCGTCATCGAAGACGAGCAACTACGCGCCGACCTGGCCGCCGGAGCCCTCGACACCGCCAAGACCTACGACGTCGAGGCCGTCGGCGCCCAATGGGAGGCGCTCTTCGAAGAACTCCTGGCCCGCCGCAACGGCACCTACGTACGGCCCGCCAAACCCGCCGAGACCTCCGACACCCAGGCCTGAACCCTCAGCGCCACCCCCCACAGCGCCACCGGCTCGGCGACCACACCCAGGGGCGGCCGTTGCGGAACACCATGACAGGCAACGGCCGCCCGATCGCCTCGGCGAACCCCAGACACTGCAAGCTCTGCGCGATGCGCCCCGGCGACTCCACCCGGATGCAGCCAGCAACACGGTGACTAGTCCCGTTGCTCCCAGATCAAGGCGTCGAGCACGGCAACGTCCTCGATGACCTGCCGAACTCGCAGGAAGGCCACACGCCCGACGTTGGTTCGCAGGCAGAAAGCCGTTCCCGCCTGGAGCGCGCCGAACGAAAAGCCGGGCTCGTGCGGATTCAAGGCAAGTGCCTGCGTGCAATGCCGTCGAGTCGCAGGAGACGTCCCACTCCAGGCCGCCGACGAAGCCGCAGGACCGACCGACAGGCCCTTGCCGGCCGGGTCGAAGCGAAGCTCTTCCCAGCTGGCGCTCGGCGGCACATGGTCGAGATCCAGACCACTCGCGGTCAGCCGTACAGCGCCCTGAAACCGTACGGGCTCATCGCCGGTGGGCGGCTGAACGGAGGGAGCCGAAGTCGCAGGGGCCGTGCTCCCAACGACCGACGTGGGAACCGCGCCCGGGGGCGATGAGTCGGCATCGCTGGCGGCGACCGCAGCGATGATCGCGGCCGCAACGGTGGCCAACGCCCCAATTCCCGCGGCGATCAACGTTGCTTTTGAGGCGTTCTGAGCGTCACCAGGCATAGGCGCAAAGTTACTGCGATCACTGCACCCGTTCCGGACTTTCCCTCCACTCGCTCCAGGTTTTCTCACCCCGGCGCGTAGTCGGCGAGCGAGACCTTCTCCGCCGTCTTCGTCGCCATCCACCGCACCACCCCCCGCCACGGCACGTACGGCACCATGCGGAACATCTGGTTGCGCCCCCAGATCGCACGCCGCGTCCCCGGCACCAGAAACGCCGCCGACCCCTGCGCCTGCTTCTGGCACACCTCCACATACGGCCGCATCGCCGCCTCGTAGCGCCCCGCGAACCCCTCCACCCCCCGCGCCAGCTCCCCGGCCAGCACGTAGGCGCCCACCACACCCAGCCCCGTCCCCATCCCGCCGGGACCAGGACTCCAGGCCGCATCCCCCACCAGCACCACCCGGCCCGCCGACCACCGCGCCAGCCGCATCTGCGCCGCCGCGTCCAGATACAGATCGCCCGCCCGCAACGCATGCGCCAGCAACTCCGGCACCCGCCACCCCGCCCCCGCCAGCCGCTCGGCCAGCACCGCACGCGGATCGGCCACCACCGGCGAGGCGAAGTCCAGGCCGCCCACGCTGCGCCCCTCGTAGTGGAAGAGCGCCGCCCCCACCCCCGGCGCGTTGAACATCGTCGCCGTCCCCGCCTCACCCGAGCCCGCCACCGTGAACAACGCGCTGTACATCCCCAGATGCCACGGCTCCACCGGCCCGAACACCAGCCTCCGCACCCCCGAGCGCAGCCCGTCGGCGCCCACCACCAGGTCCGCCGGCCGCTCACCCCCCGACGCCAGGCGCACCCGCCCCCCACCGATCTCCACGATGACGTCACCGAACACGTAGTCGACGTCGTCCCGCGTCGCCTCGTACAACACCCGCACCAGATCGCCGCGCAGGATCTCCACATCCCCGGCGAACAACTCCACCGGCAGCGACGACACCCTCCGCCCCCGCGCGTCGACGATCGTGATCGCCCGCATGCGCGTCCGGCGCTCGCGCACCGCCTCCAGCAGCCCCATCCGCTCCAGCACCCCGAGCTGGACCCGGCCGCGGAAATCCACCGCCTGACCGCCGCAACGCAGCGACGCCGCCCGCTCCACCACGCACACCCGATGCCCGCTTCGCGCCAGCCACCACGCCAGCGCCGGACCGGCTATCCCGGCCCCCGAGATCACAACATCCATGCGTACAACGTACAAACGCCCAACGAGCGCGGTAAATGGCTAAGCGCACTAGTGCACTGCTACAGTGCACTAGTGTGACCGCGCCCTACCTGCGCATCGTCGCCGACCTCACCCGCGACATCGCCCGCCTCCACCCAGGCGACCGCATCCCCTCCACCCGCCAGATCGCCAAGGACTACGGCGTCGCCATGGCCACCGCCACCAAAGTCCTCACCACCCTCCAGCACCAGGGCCTCGTCCACGCCCTGCCCGGCGTCGGCACCGTCGTCAGCGACCACCACGCCACGCCACGCCCCGCCGCGGAAAAGCAGCACCTGCTCGCCACCGCACTCCACATCGCCGACACCGAAGGACTGGCCGCCCTCACCATGCGCCGCCTGGCCACCGAACTCGGCCTGCCCACCATGTCGCTCTACCGCCACATCCGCGACAAGGACACCCTCATCCTCCACATGACCGACACCGCCCTCGGCGAGATCCCCCTGCCCGACCCCCCACCACCCGGCTGGCGCGCCCAACTCGACACCCTCGCCCGCCTCCAATGGGCCACCTACCGCCGCCACCCCTGGCTCGCCCAGGTCATCTCCTTCACCCGCCCCATGTTCGCCCGCGCCGGCATGGCCCACACCGAATGGGCCCTGCGCGCCCTCAACCACCTCGGCCTGCCACCCAACGACACCTTCCACGCCGCCCTCTGCCTGGCCACCTACGTCCGCGGCGTCGCCGTCAACCTCGAAACAGAAGCCACCTTCACCCAGGACAGCGGCCTCGACGACGAACAATGGCTCGCCGGCCAGGAACCACAACTCCACGCCATCCTCGACGACGGCGACCACCCCAACCTCACCGCACTCATCGCCGACCCGGCCCTCGACTACAACCTCGACAGCCTCTTCGACCACGGCCTCAACCGCCTGCTGGACGGAATCGCCCACCTCATCGACACTGCTGGAGGAAGGAGGCGCGATTGAGCACCCGCGACGCGGTCGCCGTCCTGGCCGGCGCCGTCATCATCGCCTCACTGCTCGGACAGTCCCACTCCAGCCCCCAAGCCGCCGCCGCCAGCCCCCTGCATAACGGCGACGGCGTCCGCTCAGGCCTGGCCCCCCTCACCACCACCACGGAACGCCGCCAAGCCGCCGACCTCATCGCCACCCTCCGCACCCGCCCCATGGGCGCCAGACGCGGCTACGACCGCCTGCGCTACGGCGACAACTGGACCGACACCGCCCCCGGCGTGCCCTACGCCCACAACGGCTGCCGCACCCGAGACGACCTCCTGGCCCGCGACGGCCACGACGTCACCCGCGACGGATGCACCGTCACCGCCATCCGCCTCGACGACCCCTACACCGGCCAGACCATCACCCGCCCCGCCGACATCCAGGTCGACCACGTCGTCCCCCTGTCCTACGCCTGGTACATGGGAGCCCGCACCTGGCGCATGAACAAACGCCTCGACTTCGCCCAGGACCCCCTCAACCTCCTGCCCGTCCTCGGCACCGCCAACGAGGACAAGGACGGCTCGGGACCCGCCGCCTGGCTCCCACCACGCCGCGCCATCCGCTGCGCCTACGCCGTGCGCTTCGCCCAGGTCGCCCTCAAGTACAAACTCCCCGTCACCCCCGGCGACAAGAGCGTCATGCTGCGCCAATGCCGCTGAGCCAGTCGAAGCCCCTCTTGTACGTCACCTCCGCCAGCGCCTTCTGCCCCGCCGCGTTCGGATGGAAGAAATCCCATTTGCTGATGTGCTTCAACGTGTACGGATACGCGAACACCGCACCCCCGTCGAACCTGCAGTTCGGCCCGAACCGCGCGCACAACTCCGCCAGCACCTCGTTGTAGGCCACCACCCGCGCCCGCACCCGCGCCCGCCGCTCCACATCCACCCGCGCCGTCGACGTCGGCTCGGCCAGCATCGCCTGGCAGATCCGCCCCACCGCCCAGAACGTCCGCGCGACCACGTTGTCCTTACCCGCCTGCCACAACCGCCGCAGATCCGGAATGCTCGCCACGAACACCCGCACCCCCGGCGCCCCACCCTTCAACGCCCACAACGCCCGAGCCACCCGATCCCGGTACACCGACACCGGCGTCATCTTCCGCTCACTCGACACGCACGCGTCCTGCGCCCCGATCAGCACCGTCACATATCCCGCACCCGCGTCCACCGCCTGACGCACCTGACCGCCCAGATCCGCCGACGTCGCCCCCGGCACCGCGAAGGTGAGATTGCCCTCCCGCATGCCCAGCCGTACGAAATGACTGTTCACCTCACGATCATCACCCACCGCCCACGACCGCGACGTACACGCCACATACCACCCACACGCGTTGAACCCTGCGGAAATCGAATCCCCCAACGCCGCCATCACCGAAGGAGCCGACGGAAGCGGCTGCAGGGACGACGACACGACAACGGCGGCGACCGCCAGATGAGCGAACATGATCCGACGGTAGAGACCACCCCAGCCCCCGCGTACGCGCCGAACCCACTTCGCATCGCTTCTTGACAGACCGGGGGCCGGAAGTCGAACGTGTTCAGATTCCGCATAGAGTGTCTTGAGTGAGTGTCGCACTGGGAACAACCCACCCATTGCCGGTTCGCACCACCACGGTCCGCGACCCCGGTGACCTGCTCAAGGCACTGCCGACCCCGGCACCATACGCCTGGGTACGGCACGGCCAGGGCCTGGTCGGGTGGGGCGAGGCCGCCCGCGTGAACGTGCCCACCGGACCCGGCCGCTTCGCCTGGGCCCGGCAGTGGCTCACCGACGCCTTCGCCGACCTGCCCACCGAACCAGGCGCACCCCGGCCCGCCGCCTTCGGCAGCTTCACCTTCGACCCCGCCACCCCAGGCTCCGTCCTGGTCATCCCCCAGGCCACCCTCACCCGCCGCGACGGCCAGACCTGGCTCACCACCATCGGCGACCCCGCACTCAACCACGCCACACCCGTCACCACGCCCGGCCGCATCAGCTACGGCGACGGCAGCCTCACCGCACCCGCCTGGCAGCACATCGTCGCCCAGGCCTCGGCCCGCATCCGCCACGGCGACCTCGACAAAGTCGTCCTCGCCCGCGACCTCGTCGCCACCGCCGAGCACCCCATCGACGCCCGACTCCTGCTCAGCCGCCTGGCCAGCCGATACCCCGACTGCTACACCTTCTCCGTCGCGGGACTCATCGGCGCCACCCCCGAACTCCTCATCCGCCGCACCGGCACCGAGATCGAATCCCTCGTCCTGGCCGGCACCACCGCCCGCGGAACCGACCCCGACGACGACCACCGCCGAGGCCAAGCCCTGCTCGCCTCCGCCAAGGACCGCCACGAGCACGAATACGCCATCGCCTCGGTCCGCCAGACCCTCGCGCCACTCTGCGCGGTCCTGCACACCCCCGACGAACCAGAACTGCTCGTCCTGCCCAACCTGCAACACCTGGCCAGCCACGTCACCGGCCGCCTGGCCGACGGCGCCTCCGTCCTCGACGTCGTCGCCGCCATGCACCCCACCGCGGCCGTCGGCGGCACCCCCACCGACAAGGCCGTCCAGCTCATCCGCGACATCGAAGGCATGGACCGCGCCGGCTACGCGGGCCCCGTCGGCTGGATCGACTCCGCAGGCGACGGCGAATGGGGCATCGCCCTGCGCTCGGGCCACATCAGCGGCCGCCGCGCCCGCCTGTTCGCCGGCTGCGGCATCATGGGCGACTCCGACCCGGCCGCCGAGCTCGCGGAAGCCCAGACCAAATTCCGCGTCATGCAGTACGCCCTGGAGGGATGAAAAAAAGGGGGCCCGAAGGCCCCCTTTTTCCCAACTATTTACTCAGGCACGATGTTCTCGGCCTGCGGGCCCTTCTGACCCTGCGTGACCTCGAACGAGACGCGCTGACCCTCGTGCAGCTCGCGGTAACCCGAGCTGGCGATGTTGGAGTAGTGAGCGAAGACGTCAGCGCCACCGCCGTCCTGGGCGATGAAGCCGAAGCCCTTTTCCGAGTTGAACCACTTCACAGTTCCGGTAGCCATGTCTATCTCCTTTGATAGGGCACTTGGAAGCGTGCACCGTGCGCGCCCCCGATTGAGCTATGTGCCCCACATCCGGACAGAACCGGCAAACAAAAAGCGCCCGAGGGGACTTCGTCCACCAGGCGCTCGCACGTTTCATGGGTACAACAAAGCATCGCGTTCACGATAGCACGTGGATGTCACCCTCCACCCACACCTTTGCGCGTCCCGCCGTCAGCCCCGCCACCCAATCAGTGAAACCCTCCACCTCATCGACCCCCACCGCGACCACGAACCGCACGTCAGCGCCATAGACGACCTCACGCACGGAGAACCGCGACCCCCGAAGATCACTCTCCACCCGTCCCGCCTGATCGTGCGCCACCGACACGCGAATCACCCGAGCCGGAACCATCCGTACCGGCTCCACCCGATCCAGCGTCTCCGTCACCGCCCCGCCATAAGCCCGCACCAACCCGCCCGCACCCAGCAACACCCCGCCGAAATACCGCGTCACCACCGCCACCACATCGGCGAAGCCCCGCCCCACGAGCGCCTGCACCATCGGCGTACCGGCCGTACCGCCCGGCTCGCCGTCGTCGTCGCCCTTCTGCACCCGCTCACCGATCACATAGGCGCTGCAGTTGTGCGTCGCACCCGCGTGCGACGCACGGCGCCGGGCGATGAACGCGGCCGCCTCCTCCACGCTGCCCGCCGGGGCGACGGCGCACACGAACCGCGAACGCCGCACCTCCGTCTCGTGCTCGAACACCGATGTCAAGGTCAGGTACGGCTTGGCCACGCTCTCATCCTAGGGAGCCGGTTTTTGGGGTTGTCGTCAGGAGTTTTAAGAAAAGCCACCCGCCTTTACAATGTAGATCACTGACTGCGTAGTTCGTGCTCGAGCTGCTCCAGCTCCGCCCCTCCCGCCATCAGCGTGGTCAGCTCCTGCAGCGCGATCTCCTCCTTGGCGTACTCCCCCAGACTCACCCCCCGGTTCAGCAGCAGGAACCGATCCCCCACCGGGTAGGCGTGATGCGGGTTGTGCGTGATGAACACCACTCCCAGCCCCCGCTGCCTGGCCCGCACGATGTAGCGCAGGACCACGCCCGCCTGCTTGACCCCCAGCGCCGAGGTCGGCTCGTCCAGGATGAGGATCTTCGCCCCCAGGTACACCGCCCGCGCGATCGCCACCGACTGCCGCTCGCCGCCCGACAGCGTGCCCACCGGCTGGTCCACGTCGCGGATGTCGATGCCCATCGCGCGCAGTTCCTCACGCGCGATGCGCCTGGCCGCCGCCACGTCGAACCGGCCCAGCGACCTGCGCGGCTCGGACCCCAGGAAGAAGTTGCGCCACACCGACATGAGCGGGATCATCGCCAGGTCCTGGAAGACGGTGGCGATGCCCAGGTCGAGGGCCTGGCGAGGGCTGTCGAGCACGGTCGGCACCCCGTCGAGGAGATACTCCCCGCTGTCGTGCCTGTGCACCCCCGACAGGATCTTGATGAGAGTCGACTTGCCCGCCCCGTTGTCGCCCAGCACGCACGTGACGCTGCCGGGCTCCACCCGCATCGACACCCCGCGCAGCGCCAGCACCGAGCCGAACGACTTACCGATCTCCCGCGTCTCCAGGATCAATGCCTCACCTGCTCGGCGTAACGGCGCACCAGCCGGTTGGCCAGCGTGGCCAGCAGCAACATCGCGCCCAGGAAGAACTTGAACCAGTCGGCGTCCCAGCCGAGGAAGACGATGCCCTTGTCGGCCATCCCGAAGATCACCGCACCGATCGCGGCACCGATCGCCGAGCCGTACCCGCCCGTGAGCAGGCAGCCGCCGATCACCGCCGCGATGATGTAGATGAACTCCTGCCCGATGCCGATGTTGGCCTGCACGCTGGTGTAGCGCAGCGCCATCATCGAACCCACCAGCCAGGCCGCCACCGCCGTCGTCATGAACAGGCCGATCTTCACCCGGGCCGCCGGCACCCCGACCGCGCGCGCCGCCTGGTCGTTGCCGCCCACGGCGAAGATCCAGTTGCCCGCGCGGGTGCGCATCAGCACCCACGTCGCCAGCACCGTCAGGCCGATCCACCACAGGATCGCCACCCGGAACGGGGTGCCGCCGATCACGATCGTGCCGCCGAAGATCGCCCGCGCCACCTCGTAGCCGTCGGCCCTGGCCAGGCCGCTGACCTGCACGGTGCCGGTCAGCGCCTTGGTGACGCCCAGGTTGACGCCTTGCAGCATCAGGAAGGTGCCCAGGGTGACGATGAAGCTCGGCAGCCTGGTGCGCGTCACCACCAGCCCGTTGACCAGCCCGACCGCCAGGGCCACCACGAGCCCGGCCGCCATCGCCAGCCACACGTTCAGCCCGTAGCGCGTGGCCAGGGTGACCAGCACCAGCCCGCTGGTGCCGGTCAGCACCCCGGCCGACAGGTCGAACTCGCCGCCGATCATCAGCAGCGCGACGGCCACCGCCATGATGCCCAGCGTGGCCGCCGGATCCAGCCAGTTGGCGACCCCGTCGACCGAGCGGAAGACCGGCGACTGGGTGGCGAAGAAGGCGAAGACCACCAGCGCCCCCACCACCGCGCCGAGCTCGGGGCGGATGAGCAGCCGGCGCAGCACCCCGGCCCTGGCCAGCCGCTCGTCCGCCGGCGCGGCGACCGTCACCGCGAACCCGCCCCGCCAGGCCACGGACCCGTCATCGGGTGCCGGCCTCGGTCAGCTTGGCCACCTGCTCCGCGGTGTCCTTGGTGACGAAGCCGGGACCGGTGTTGACCGGCAGCCCGCCGCCGACCGTGTTCAGGTTCGCCTTGTACAGGTGCAGGAAGGTGATCGGCAGCCAGCCCTGCAGGTACTGCTGCTGGTCCACCGCGAACAGGATCTGCCCGTCCTTGATCGCCGTCACCACGTCCGCCGACAGGTCGAAGGTGGCCAGCTTGGCCTGCGAGCCGGCGTCGCGGATCGCGTCGCGCGCCGCCACCGCCACGCCCGGGTTCAGCGCCAACACCCCGGTCACCGCGCTGTCGGACTGCAGCTTGGCCGCCACCTTCGAGGTCACGTCCGCCAGGTTCGCGATGTCGACCTGCAGCCGCTCCACCGTGCCGCCCAGCGTCTCCTCGGCGCCCTTGCACCGCTGGTCCAGGCCGACGTTGCCGGCCTCGTGGATGACGCACAGCAGCTTGGTCACGCCCGCGGCCTTCAACTGCTCGCCCGCGCCCCGGCCGGCCACGTCCTCGGACTGCCCCACGTGCGTCAGCGCGCCGAACTCCTTGGAGCGGTCGGCGCCCGAGTTGATGGTGACGACCGGGATCTTGGCGGCCACCGCCTTGCCGATGGCCTCCTTGAGCGCGTCGGGGTTGGCCATGGAGACCACGATCCCGTCGACCTTCTGCGAGACGGCCTGGTCGATGAGCTGCGACTGCTTGCCCGGGTCGCCGTCGCCCTGGTACGTCACGGTGTCGCCGTAGGCCTTGCCCGCGGCCTCCGCGCCGTTCTTGACCACGTCCCAGAAGGAGTCGCCCGCCGAGGCGTGGGTGATCACGGCGAAGGTCGCGCCCGCGGCCGAACCCGCGGCGGGCGCTGACTGCTGGGTCTGCTGCTGGGCCGCCGGTTCCTGTCCCCCGCTGCTGCACGCGGCCAGAACCAGGGCTAACGCCACAAAGATCGGGGTTCGCTTCATGAACCGATGTAACCGCCGATTAACGAGCTCGTCAACGCTATGTATAGACATGCGGACCTGCGAGCTCATTTGTTCACCTTGTATTCACTCATATGTCATGACATCGTGACGTCACATCCAACCCGTGGAGTCGCCATGCGCCCCCTGTTAGCAGCCGCTCTGGCCATCACCACCTGGTTATCACCCACCAGCGGCATCACCGAGGCACCCGCCGACGCCGAGACCCCCGCCCTCTTCGACGACGAGGCAGGAGGCAACGCCAACGGTGACGACCCGGCCATCTGGGTCCACCCCACCCGGCCAGGCCGAAGCCTCGTCATCGCCACCGCCAAGGAAGGCGGCCTGTACGTCTACGACCTGACCGGCGCCCAGCGCCAGCACATCCCCGCCCCCGCCCCGCCCGGACCCGACGACGAGCCCGGCCGCTTCAACAACGTCGACCTCGTCTACGGCTTCCGCCTGTCGACCGGCGCCGCCGCCGACCTGGCCGTCGTCTCCGACCGCGGCCGCGACCACCTGCGCTTCTACCGCATCGACCCCTCCACCGGCCAGCTCACCGACCTCACCGATCCCGCCGTGCCGTACGTCTTCAACAGCACCCAGGAGCAGGTCAACGAGGCCGAGACCGCCTACGGCCTGGCGACATGGCAGGACCGCACCGGCACCTTCGCCCTGGTCAGCCGCCGCCACCAGACCCGCATCGGCCTGGCCAGGCTGACCGCCACCGCCGGCGGGCGCGTCTCCTACACCCTCGTGCGCACCCTCGACCTGCCCGCCGCCTTCACCCTGCCCAACGGCACCCCCTGGACCCCCTGCCTGGAGCCCGGCGAGCTGCCCCAGGTCGAGGGCATGGTCGTCGACCGCGACCGCGACGTGCTCTACGCCGCCCAGGAGGACGTCGGCGTCTGGCGCATGCGCGCCGACCTCACCGGCGCACCCGTGCTCATGGACAAGGTCAAGGAGTACGGCAGGCCGGGCACCTACGACCCCGACACCGAGGAGTGCACACCCGGCCCCGACCCCGGCTACGGCGGACAGCACCTGTCGGCCGACGCTGAAGGCCTGACCATCGCCTACGGCGACGACGGAGACGGCTACCTGCTGGCCTCCAGCCAGGGCGACGACACCTTCGCCGTCTACGAGCGCGAGAGCGGCAACCACTACGTGGCGCAGTTCCGAGTACACGGCGGCCCCATCGACGGCGCCCAGACCAGCGACGGGGCGATGGTCGTCACCTCCCCGCTCGGCTCGCGCTACCCCGACGGGCTGCTGGTCGTGCACGACGGCGCCGACACGCCGGGCGAGGGCGAGCGGGAGTCGACGAACTTCAAGTTCGTCGACTGGGACGAGGTCAGCGACCCCCTCGACCTCGACGACTGACCCTGCCCACCGACGCCGCCGAGACACCGCCGACCCGCCGACCCCGGTCGAACGGCCCCGGCAGGCAGTGGACGGCCCCGGCTCGAACGTCCGAGCCGGGGCCGTCCCTCGCCGGCTCACCCGTCGAGCGCCAGCGCCACCAGCTCGGCCACCGCGCCCTGCGCGCAGCCCGCCACCACCCTGTCGGCCGCCTCGCGCACCACCCGGTGCCCGTCCCCGACCGCCACCCCCAGCCCCGCCGCCTCGATCATGTCCAGATCGTTGGGATTGTCACCGATCGCCGCCACCCGCTCCATCGGCACCCCCTCCCGCGCCGCCAGCTCCCGCAGGGCACCGCCCTTGCTCGTCCCCTCCGGCAGGAACTCCAGGTAGGTGCGCTCCGACCGCACCGCCGTCGTGCCCTCCACCACCGGCGGCACGCCGGGCTCGCCGATCAGCATCACCTTCGTCACCGGCCGGCGCGCCAGCTCCGCCCAGCACGCCCGCTCCAGCCGCAACCCGTCACGCCGCGCGTACTCCCGCAGCTGCGGCACGTCGTGGGCTGCATAGGCGCGCCCCTCCACGAACGCCACCGGATACAGCCCCTCCGGCAGGCTCTCCACCAGGTACGGCAGCGCGTGCGCCGGCAGCGTGCGCTCGTGGAGCACCTCCCCCGTGCCCAGATCCACCGTGCGGGCCCCGTTGTAGAGGATCGCGGGACCACGTAGCCGCAGCTCGTCGTAGTAGCGGCGAGCCGACGCCTCGCTGCGCCCCGTGGCGATGACCACCCGGCCACCCGCCTTCGCGAAACGCCCCAGCGCCGCCCTGCTCGCCTCCACCATCCGCAGGTCCCGCCCCACCAGCGTGCCGTCCAGATCGGTGACGATCCACTCGATCGGCCCCGCCACCACACGGCTCACCGGCTCACCGGCCTCTCCGGACTCATCGGACTGACCGGACTGACCGGACTGACCGGACTCACCGGCCTCACCGGGCCGAGCACGTCCCCGGCGACCTCGGCCAGCGCCGAGCCGGACAGGTCGAAGCCCGCCACGTGCGCCAGATAGTCGCCGCCGGACAGCGGGTCGCCCAGGAACACCCCGCCCGCCCGCCGTACCAGCAACGCGCCCGCCGCCACGTCCCACGCACTGGCCTGCCTGCCGTAGGCGACATCGGCCCACCCGGCCGCCACGTGCGCGAGCTTGAGCGCGGCGCTGCCCGGCCGGCGCAACGCCGCGAACGAGGCCAGCAGCCGGGCGAAGCCGTCCAGCGCATGCTGACCGTCGGCGGCCAGCGTTCGCGGCGCCGGGAAGCTGGTCAGCAACATCGCCTCCCGATCGGCCGACGCGCCGGTGCTGCGCAGCGGCACCCCGTCGCACCACGCGCCCTCGCCGCCGGCGGTGAACAGCTGCTCGCGCACCGGGTCGTACACCACACCCGCCACCAGCTCGCCGCCGACGGCCGCCGCGATCGAGACGCAGAAGAACGGCAGCCCGGCGGCGAAGTTGGCGGTGCCGTCGATCGGATCGACGAACCACGTCACCCGCCCGTCGACCGCGCCCGCCACCAGACCCGCCCCCGAACCCGCAACCGGCCCGAGAGCCGGGCCGAGAGCCGCGCCGGAAGCCGCGCCGGGGACCGGGCCGGGGACCGGGCCGGGGACCGGGCCGGTGGTGCCGCCCTCCTCGCCCACCACGACGCTCCCCGGAACACGGGCCGCGATCACGCCGCGGATGATCTCCTCGCACGCCCGGTCGTGCTCGGTCACCGGATCCTGGAAGTCCCGCTTGGCCGTCGTCGCCGGCCGCGAGCGGAAGGCCGCGCGCAACGGCTCCCCCACGGCCAGCGCCGCCTCCACGGCCACCCGCATCAGCTCCTCGCTCATGACGCCTCCATCAGCCGCAGCAGCCCCGCCGCGTCGTCGACCACGGCCGACGGCCGCTGGCGCACCCGGTAGGGGATCGTGTCGGTGCTGTCCGACCGCATGATCACCGTGGTGCCCACACCCGCCCGCACCCCGCACAGCCCGTCCCGGTCGTAGTTGTCGCCCACGTACCAGACCTGCGACGGATCCACCCCCAGCGCCCGCGTCGCGATCCAGATCATCTCCGGGTTCGGCTTACGCACCCCCACCTCGTCGCTGTACACCTGCAACGCCACCTCCACCCCCGCCGCCGCCAGGAAGTCACGATGCACCGCACCGCACAACGCGTTGCTGACCACCGCCACCGGCACCTGGCAGCGCTCCAGCAACGCGCGCATGCCCGGCCGTACCACCCGCTCCTGCCGCAGCTCCCCCATGCGCCTGCACAACGCGCTTGCCTCGGCCCTCACCAGCTCCCGCGCCGCCGCCGGCCAGTCGGAGGCCACGAAATCCCCCCAGAACCCCCGATGGGTCATCTCGACCGGGGCCGCCAGGCGCGACATGGCGTCCTTCCAGTACCGGTCGGCGTCGGCGCCGGCCCTGATGTCGACCTCGATCTCCTCGGCCTCCAGCCCGCCGAACCCCGCGCGCGCCAGCCGCTGGTGCACCTCCTTGGCCAGCTCGGCCGCCCACGACGGCCGCTTGGAGGTCTGGACCAGGACCCCGCCGAAGTCCAGCAGCAGCGCCTTCACACCCGCACCCCCTCGGCATCGAACACGTGCACCTGGCCACGGCGCGCCCACACACGCACCTTCTGGCCCGCCTCAACGTCCAGCTCACGGAACGACAGGGCGAACAGCTCCCCGTCGAGCACCCGCAGCCGCACCGTCCACGACGAGCCCGCGGGCAGCACCGCCTCCACCACCGCCTCCTCCTGCCAGGCCCCCGGCTCCGGATCGCCCAGGCGCAGCGCCTCGGGCCGCACACCCACCCCTGAGCCGGCGCCCGCGCACCGCAGCAGCGACTCGGCCAGCGCGCCCGAGGGCAGGTTCATCGGCGGGCTGCCGACGAACTCGGCGACGAACCGGTTCGCCGGACGGTGGTACATCTCCATCGGCGGCGCCACCTGCTGCAACCGCCCCGCCTCCATGACCGCCACGTCGGTCGCCATCGTCATCGCCTCGAGCTGGTCGTGGGTGACGAAGACGACGGTCGTGCCCGACTCCTCGTGGATACGCTTCAGCTCCGCGCGCATCTCCAGCCGCAACCGGGCGTCCAGGTTCGACAGCGGCTCGTCCAGCAGCAGCACCGACGGATTGATCGCCAGCATGCGGGCCAGCGCGACCCGCTGCTGCTGGCCGCCCGACAGCTGCGCCGGGTAGCGCTCCATGGCGTCGTCCACGCGCACCATCCGCAGGGCCTCGATCGCGCGCTCGCGCCGCTCGGCCGCGGGCACCTTGCGCATGCGCAGCCCGAACTCGGTGTTGCCCAGCACGGTCAGGTGCGGCCACAGCGCGTAGTTCTGGAAGACCAGGCCCATCCGCCGCTTCTCCGGCGGCACGTAGAGGCCGCGCTCGACCGAGTCCAGGACCCTGCCGTCGACCTCGATCGTCCCCGACGACGGCTGCTCCAGCCCGGCGATCATGCGCAGGGTGGTGGTCTTGCCGCAGCCGGAGGGACCCAGCAGGCACATGAACGAACCGGTCGGGATCACCAGATCCAGATCCCGCACCGCCAGGTCGGAACCGCCGTAGCTCTTCGACACGCCACGTAAAGTGATCAACTCATCCTCCGAGCCCGGAAGCCAGGCTGCTCCGGGTCAGTCGCTGGGCCAGGTAGGTCATGGTGAACGACACCAGCGCGATCATCAGCACGACCGCGTTGGCGAGCTGGGTGTAGCCGTAGTCGACCAGCGTGATCGACAACGTCGTGAGCAGCTGGGTGCCGGTGGTGGTGAGCATGATCACGATGCTCAGCTCCTTCAGCCCCGAGACGAACGGCAGCACCACCCCCGTCACCAGCGCGCCCTTCTGGATCGGGAAGACGATGCGCCGCATCCGCGCCGGCCACGACGCGCCGCAGATCTGCGCCGCCTCCTCCGGCTCGCGCCCCAGCTGCGTCATCGCCGCGATGCCCGAGCGCGAGGAGTACGGCAGGTGCGTGACCGCCATCACCAGCACCAGCAGCGCCGTCGTGCCGTACAACGCCGGGACGGGACCACGCTGCACCGCGAACAACGACAACGACGCCGCCGCGAAGGCGATGCCCGGAATCAGGTACGGCAGGAACGACACCTGCCGCAGGAACGCCGCCACCCGCGGCGCCGTACCCCTGACCACCACATAGCCGACCAGCAGCCCGAGCACCCCGCAGATCACCGAGGCCAGGCCCACGATGACCAGGCTGTTGTAGGCCGCCTCCCACAACTCGCCCCCGCGCAGCACCCCGTGCGGGAACCCCACCGCACCCGGCAGGGATTCGGCCAGCCAGAAGTCGAGCGTGAAGTTGTCGAGCCGCCACACCCCCGGCGTGCGCATCACCGTCGACAGCAGCAACGTCATGATCGGCACCACCACCGACAGGATCAGCACCCCGGCCGCCACCGACCACAACGGCCAGCGCCCGCGCCGCAGGTGACCGACGCGGTCCATCGCGCCCTTGCCGCCCACGGTCACGAAACGCCGCTGCTCACGCATCAGCCGCATGTCGACCAGCACGACCAGCACCCCGATGATCACGATCACCCCGGCCAGCACCGACGCCACGCCGGTGCTGCGGTCACGGATCGACTGGTACAGGCCCGTCGACAACACCCGGTAGTCGGCGGGCAACCCCAGGATGTACGGCGTGCCGAAGGTCCCCAGTACCCGCCCGACCACCAGCAGCACCGCACTCGACAACGCCGGCAGCAGCAGCGGCCCGGTGATCCGCCGCAACACCGTCGCCCGCGAGGCGCCCAGGATGCGCGCCGAGTCCTCCAGCTGCGAGTCGATGCGCCGCAACGCATTGCCCACCAGCAGGAAGACGAACGGGAAGTAGTGCAGCCCCAGCGTCACGATGATCGGGACCGCGCCGTAGGCCAGCCAGTCCGGCGTCCGGACGCCCGCCGCCTGCAGCACCCCCGGCTGCCCGCCCGCCCGCTCGTTCTTGAACAACGTCAGCCACGCCAGCGAGAACGTCCACGACGGCAGCATGTACGGCACGACCAGCGCACCGGCCAGGAAGCGCCTGCCCGGCACGTCGGTCCTGGCCACCAGCAGCGCCATGCCGCCGCCCACCAGCAGCGCGAACGCCACCGTGCCCAGGCTCACCACCACCGTGTTCAGCAGCGGCTCCCAGAAGATCAGCTCGGCGATCCGCGAACGGAACACCCGCCACAGGTAGTAGCCGGTCCACTCCCCCGGCTGCTGGCCGGCATGGACCTGGTCGCCGAACTGCACCCGGAAGGCGTCCGACAGCACCGCGCCCAGCGGCGCCACCACCAGGTACACCAGCAGCACCGCCAGGACGAGCCCCATCGCCGCCGTCGGATCGTGGCGCAGCACCTGTAACCGGTACCGGATGCGGGGTCTGGACTTGAACATCACATGCTCCTCTTCAACATCGCGTCCGCCAGAGCGTCGGCCGCCTCGCCCAGCCGCCTGCCCACCGTGTCCAGCCGCGCCAGCAACTCACGGCGGCGCAGCACCTCCATCTCCAGCGGACCGGCGAACAGCCTGGCCAGCTCCGCCTGGTAGTGCTGGCGCACCCGGCCACCCGCCTTGCGCGCCGCCAGCGCGCAGGAGGTCACCGAGGCGGGGTCGGCCAGCACCCGCCCGAGAGCGACCTCCAGCCCGTCGAGACCGTCGATGATCGCCCGCAGAGGCTCGACGGCGAAGCGGGCGCCACCGGCACCCGTGCCGTCCGTCGGGCCGGTGGGGCCGAACAGGTCGCCCTCGCGCACGTAGTCGCGCAGGTGGTCCAGGACGTCGTCGACGCTGCGCGACAGGCGGTAGAGGTCCTCGCGGTCGATCGGGGTGGCCAGGCTGCCGCGCAGGGCCTTGACCAGCTCGGCCCTGGCCGCGTCGCCCTCGTGCTCGATGCGGGCCATGCGCGCCCTGGCCGCCGGGGGCGCCACCCGGCCGTGAGCGGTCTCCAGCGCCAGGACGGCGCCGGAACGGGCGGTGGCGATCTGGGCGGCCACCAGCGCCACGATCCGCGGGCCCGAGGCGCCGCGCAGGTCGTCCCATGCCCGCCTCAGCCGCCCGGAACGCCGTGCCCGGCTCACGGCGCCCACCCGCCACCCGGCCGGGCGGCCGTCGCACCCGGGGCCGTCACCAGGCCGTGCGGGTGAGCAGGCCCGCCAGGACACCCAGAGCCAGGGCCGAGGGCAGGGTGAGCACCCAGGCCAGCCCGAGCCGCATCACCTGAGGCCAGCGCACCCGCCGCACGCCCTCGCTGGCCGCCACGCCCACAGCGCCCGCCGACAGCGACTGCGTCATGCTCACCGGGCTCCCCAGCGCCGACCCCGCCAGCACCGCGGCCGCGCACGCGCCCTGCGCCGACATCACGTGCACCGGCCGCAGCAACGCCAGCCCGCGCCCCAGCCGCTCCCCCACCCCGGCCACCGACGGCAGCGCCCCCAGGCAGAACACCAGCGCCACCGCCACCAGCCACCCCCATCCGGGCGTGCCGCCGAGGGCCACCGCCAGCACGGCGAACATCTTCTGACCGTCGTTGGCCGCGTACGCGGCGCACTGCAGGGCGTAACTGCCCGCCCCGAGGACCCGCGCCACCGCCGGCATGCGGGAGGAGCCGGGCACCCGGTGCGAGCCCGCGCCCAGCAGGTAGCCCAGCACGAGCCCCGCCGCCGGGGCTCCCAGCCCGGCCGCCAGCACCACGGCGACCCGCTCCCACGACACCGCCAGCCCGCCGCCGAGCGCCGCGCCGGTGAGCCCGCCCACCAGGGCCAGCGTCAGACTCGTCGGCAGCCCGCGCCGGCTGAGCACGCCGACCACCACCAGCGAGGCGATCACCCCGCCCAGGAAGGGCCCGCCGGTCAGCCCGGCCAGCCCGCCGGTGAACGTGCCCGCCACGCCGTACCCGAACAGCACCGGCACCGCCACCAGCGACAGCACCAGCGTCAACGGCGCCAGCAGCGTCGCCGTCCTGCCCAGCCCCGCGCGCAGGGCCAGGCCGAGCAGGACCGCGCCGTCGTTGGCCCCGCACACGAGCACGAACGGCACCGCGATGAGGAGTCCCCACCCCATCACCCGTGGTTGACGCGCCAGAAGTCCGACACGACCTGCCGGTTCTGGAAGTCGGCCAGCAACTGCGCCGAGTCGGTGTGGAACAGGTCGCTCTTCCAGTCCTTCAGCCCTTCGGGCGTGACCAGGGGCCTGACCGTGGCGTTGCCGGAGACGCCGCCCTCGGCGATCTCGTGCTTGATGCCCTCCTCGGTCATGATGAAGTGCACGAAGAGCTTGGCGGCGTTCGGGTGCTTGCTCTTGGTGGCGATCATCGCGTACTTCGGGTAGCTGAAGCCCGCGAACGGCTGCATGCCGGTGCAGGCGGCCTGGGTGTAACCCTTGTCCTGGTTGTTGCGGAACTTCGAGATCGACATCAGGCCGATCTTCACGTCCTTGACGTCCTTCGGCCCGACGGCCCCGGAGATGTCCTCGTCGGCGCCGGTGAGCACCGGGTCGTTGGCGGCCAGGCGCTTGATGAGCTCGAAGGTGGCGCTCTTCTCGGAGGTCTGCAGCGGCTTGCCGTACCTGGCCTGGTAGGCCTGCTCCAGCGCCTGGTTGCCGTGCGCGTCGAGCTGGGTGAAGAACGACAGCACGGTCGGCTTGCCCAGCGGGTCCTGCATGACGAGCTTGCCGCGCCATTCGGGTTCGGTCAGGTCCCAGATGTTCTTGACCGGGCAGCCGCCGGGCGAGGCCGTGGTGTTGTAGGCGAAGATCGTCGCCTTGGCCAGGGCCATCAGCGGGTTGCGGTTCTCGGCCGGGATGTCGCCGGCCAGGTCGCCGGGGATCCAGGTGTGCACGACCTGCTGCGGCAGCAGCTGGCCGACCAGCACGCCGCCGTCCTCGTACATGGTGGCGTCGATGGTGACGTTGTCGGCGGCGTGCTCGCGGATCATCTTCTCCGCGGTCTCGGGGGAGTCGGACTTGACCCCCTCCATGGCGATGCCGTATTTGGCGGTGAAGGCCTTGGCGACGTCCTCGATGTCGCCGCTGGAGTCGTAGACGACCACGCTGCCCTCGGCCTTGGCCGCCGTGATCAGCTGGTTGAGGTCGAAGGCCTGGTCCTGCGAGGCGGCGGGCTTGGGCGCGGCCGGCGCGGGCGAGGCGCCCGTGGTGGAGGGGGCGCAGGCGGTGAGCAGCAGCAGGGCCGATAAGACGGCCGGAACGGTACGCATGTAGGGCTCCTTCGGCAGAGCGTGCCCCGAGGTGCCTCAAAAATGAACGTCCGGTGAACGCTTTGTCAAGACATACTTACCTCTTGACGAGAGATGGGACTAGAACGGAATTATCTGTTCCATGTATAGTGGGTCCATGACGTCCCAACCCCTGAGCGGCCGCCGCAAGCAGGCCGCGCGCAACGACGAGCTGATCCTCGAGGCCGCCCGCGCGGTCTTCACCGCCGACCCGGGCGCCCCGATCGCCGCCGTGGCCGAACGGGCGGGCGTCGGGATCAGCGCACTCTACCGCCGCTACTCCAGCAAGGAAGAGCTCCTGCGCAAGCTCTGCTACGACGGCCTGCAGCTCTACATCAAGTCCGCCCACGACGGCCTGGCCATCGACGACCCCTGGGACGGCTTCGCCGAGTTCCTGCGCGGCGTCGTCGTCTACGACACCAACGCCCTCACCATCGCCCTGGCCGGCACCTTCCAGCCCACCGAGGAGCTCTACCACGCCTCGGTCCTGGCCAACGAGCTCACCATCCAGCTCTTCGACCGGGCCCAGCAAGCCGGCGCCATCCGCCCCGACATCGTCGTCGACGACCTCGCCGCGCTCTTCGAACAGCTGTCGTCGATCAAGTTCGGCGACGACGAGCGCTCGGCCCACCTGCGCCTGCGCTACCTGGCCCTCGCCCTCGACTCGCTCAAGGCGCCCGGCACCATCCCTCTCCCCGGCCCACCGCCCTCCCGCGAGGAGATCGAGCAGCGGTGGGTCTACAAGGGCTAGATCTCGATCTCCTCACCGGCCAGCCGCAACACCTGGCGCGCCCGGGCGATGACCGGCGCGTCCACGAACCGCCCGTCGGGCAACGCGCTCGCCCCCTGCCCGGCCAGCGCCACCACCTCCCGCGCCCGCGCGATCTCCTGCTCGCCCGGCCGGAAGGCCTCGCGGATGACGGGAAGCTGGCGCGGGTGGATGGCCGCCCTGCCGTACAGACCGATCGAACGCCCGCGCGCCGACGAGGCCAGCAGCCCAGCCTTGTCACGCACGTCCGGATAGACCGACATCGGCACCTGCGGGAGGCCGGCCGCCGCCGCGGCCAGGACCACCTGCAACCGCAGGTGGTCCATCGCGCTCTCCGCCGTGATCGACAACTCCGCCGCCAGGTCCTGCTCCCCCAGCGCGATCCCCGCCACGTTCGGGTGCGCGGCGATCGCCGAGGCCGCGAGCACTCCCCTGGCCGACTCCAGCAGCGCGTAGCCCGGCAGGTCGCCCAGCAGGTCCAGCACGTCGGGCGCCTCCACCTTCGGCACCCGGACCCCGTCGACCCCGCTGCCCGCCAGCGCCCCGACGTCGTCGCGGCCGCGCGGGGTCGCCAGGTCGTTGACCCGCACGTGGACCGCGGGCCCGCCCGCCTCACGCGCCGCCAGGTAGGCCAGCGTGTTCTCACGTGCCGCGTCCTTGCCGTCGGGGGCGACCGCGTCCTCCAGGTCGATGATCACCACGTCCGCGCCCGACGCCGCCGCCTTGGCGAAACGCTCGGGCCGGTCCCCCGGCACGTACAGCCACGTCACGATCATGCGATCACCCCGTCGGCCCGCAGCCGCGCGATCAGCGGGGCGTCGTAGCCCAGCTCCCCCAGCACCTCGTCGGTGTGCCGCCCGTGCGGCGCGCCGGGCCAGCGCACCTGTCCGGGCGTCTCCGACATGCGGAACATCACGTTCTGCATGGTCACCGAGCCGAGCTCCTCGTCGGGGAGTTCGATGAAGGTGTTGAGCGCTTCATACTGCTTGTCGTCAGCGATGTCCTTTACATTGTAGATCATCGCAACCGCCGCGTCGGCCTCCTCGAAACGCGCGATCACCTCCGCCGCGTCCCGCTCGCCGATCCACGAGCCCACCGCGGCGTCCAGCTCCTCCACGTGGGCCACCCGCCCGGCCCCCGTGGCGAACCACGGCTCCGTCACCAGGTCCTCGCGCCCCACCAGCCGCATCACCCGCTCGGCGATGCTCTGCGCGCTGGTGGAGATGGCCACCCACCGCCCGTCCCTGGTGCGGTAGGTGTTGCGCGGCGCGTTGCTGCTGGAGCGGTTGCCGGTGCGCTGCGGCACCACCCCCAGCTCCTTGAAGGCCGTCATCTGCGGCCCGAGCAGCCCCAGGATCGGCTCGATGATCGCCATGTCGATCACCTGGCCCCGCCCCGTCTCCTCGCGGGCGTGCAGGGCCACCATGACCGCGTACGCCATGGCCAGCCCCGCGATCCCGTCGGCCATCGCCAGCGGCGGCAACGTCGGCGGCCCGTCGGGCTCCCCCGTCATCGCCGCGAACCCGCTCATCGCCTCGGCCAGCGTGCCGAACCCCGGCCGCGAGGCCATGGGACCCACCTGGCCGAACCCCGTCATGCGCGCCACCACCAGGCGCGGGTTGAGCTCCTGCAGGACCTCGGGCGCCAGGTTCCAGCGCTCCAGGGTGCCAGGGCGGAAGTTCTCGACGAGCACGTCGGAGCGCTCGGCCAGGCGCTTGAGGATCTCCTGGCCCTCGGCCTTCGACAGGTCGACCGCGGCGGCCCGCTTGTTGCGGCCCAGCGTCTTCCACCACAGGCCCACCCCGCCCGAGGAGGCGCCGTGCCCGCGCGAGGGATCGGGCCTGCGCGGGTGCTCGACCTTGATCACGTCGGCGCCGAAGTCGCCCAGCATCATCGCCGCCGACGGCCCCGCGAACAACGTGGCCGCATCGATCACCCGAATACCACTCAAAGCTCCCATAAGGGTGATCCTATGGACAGCGGGCCTAGGTCCACTGACGGCAGGCGGTCGAGCGCGGGCAGCCGGTGTAGCCCGGGTACGGCGGCGCCTCCGTGGACGTGGTCTCCCGCGTCCACGTGAACAGCCGACGGCGGGCCGCCGCCCGCTCCGCGTCGCTGTCCTCCTGCCGCGCCAGCCCGCCCGCGTAGCGGCGCAGCAGATCGTGCAGGCCGAAGCGGCCGCCCCTGCCCTCGGCGCCGTGCCACTCGATCAGGTGGGCGTCGGCCAGCCGGTCCACCGCTCCCGCGGCCTCCTGCTCGGCCATCGCGGCCAGCACCGCGGCGCTCCGCAGGTCGAAGTCGTCGCACGGCACCAGGCCCAGCAGCCGGAAGACCCGCCGCGCCGCCGGATCCAGCGTGCCGTACGACAGGTCGAAGGCCGCCCGCACCGCGGCGTCGGGCTCGCCGCTGATCGCCAGCGCCGTCATCGGGTCGCCGGTGCGCAGCGTGTGCACGTAGTCGGCGATGGTCTGGCCGGGATGGTCGAACAGGTAGGCGGTGGCGATCCGCAGGGCCAGCGGCAGCCTGCCGCACAGCTCGGCCAGCTCGCCGGTGGCTCCGGGCTCGGCCTCCACCCGGCTCGGGCCCAGTGCCTCGGTCAGCAGCGCCCTGGCGCCGTCCTGGCTCAGCACGCCCAGCGTCACCCTGCTGGCCCCCTCGCGCGCCAGCAGGCCCGTGAGCCGGTCGCGGCTGGTCACCAGGACCAGGCAGCCGGGCGTGCCCGGCAGGAGAGGACGCACCTGCTCGGCGGAGCCGGCGTTGTCGAGCAGCACCAGGATCCTGCGCCCGGCCACCACCGAACGGAACCGCGCCGCCGCGGACTCCACCTCGCCGGGGATGCTCTCCCGCGGCACGCCCAGCGCCAGCAGGAATCCGGCCAGCGCGTCGAGCGGCCGCATCGGCAGGGCGCGGTCGTAACCGCGCAGGTTGACGTAGAGCTGGCCGTCGGGGAAACGGCCGGCGACCCGGTGCGCCCAGTGCACCGCCAGGGCCGTCTTGCCCACGCCCACCGCGCCCGCGATGGCGGAGATCGCCATCGGCGGGCTCGCGCCGTCGCCGGGCAGCAGCCGGTCCAGGGCCGCCAGCGCCGCCTGCCTGCCGGTGAAGCCGGGCACCGGAGCGGGCAGCTCCCTCGGTACGGCAGGCGCCACCGGCACCGGGCTCTGGGCGGCGGGAGCCGCAGCCGATCCCGGAATTCCCAGGTCGGCGGCGACGCCCTCGTCGCCCCGCAGCAGCCCTTCGTACACCCGCCGCAGCTCGGGCCCCGGATCCACGCCGAGTTCCTCGGCCAGCAGCGCACCGGTGCGCGCGTAGGCCTCCAAGGCCTCGGCCTGGCGCCCCGAGCGGTACAGCGCCAGCATCAGCAGCCCGCACAGCCGCTCCCGCAGCGGATGCGCGCGCACGAGCGTCTGCAGCTCGGTGAGGATCTCGCGGTGCCGCCCCTGACCCAGCTCGGCCGCCACCCACTGCTCGGTCGCCATGACACGCAGCTCCTCCAGCCGCACCGCGGTGGCACTCAGGCTGCCGTGGTGCTCCAGGTCGGCGAACGCCGGACCGCGCCACAGCCGCAGCGCCTCGCCCAGCAACCGCCCGGCGGTGGCGGGGTCGGCCGAGGCCGCCTGGCGCACCAATTCCTCGAACTCGTGGGAATCGAGCTCCCCCGGATCTATGCGAATCCGATATCCACCCCGTTCCGCCACGATCCTGCTGTCATCGCGTAACGCCTGCCGCACCTGCGAAACGTAGATCCGCATGCTGCTGGCCGCCGATTCCGGCGGCCTGGCGCCCCACAGCGCCTCCACCAGCCGGTGGTGCCCCACGCGGGTATTGGCCTCGCACAGCAGCGTGGCGAGCAGCAGCAACGGCTTCGGCGACAGCCGAGTAGCCGGGCTGCCGGCCTCCACAGGGCCGAGCACCCTGAAATCCATGACGCCCCCGTCTTTGGACCCCCTTAGCGGGATTTATACGGAGGTCTTTGCGCCCATGTCAATGCGGGACTGGAAACCTTCCTTACCAGCGAAGGGGGAAACGCCATGGGGGCATTCAAGCGCGGGCGGCTAAAGCGAGAGCTGCTCATCAATTTCGTGGGAATTCCGCTGGCCCTGGCCGCCGGATTCTGGATCACCTGGCTGGTGATCCAGGCACTCTCGCCGACCGTGATCTCCCTGACCGGCACCCCGTGAAACCGCTCACGAGCTCGTGCGAGGGTCGAGCTCGTGAAGCGCGGAGGAGCCGAGGTCGAAGCCGTCGACCACCGCCAGGTAGGGGCCCACCCGGAAGGGGTCGCCGAGGTAGAGGCCGCCCGCCTGCCGTACCAGGACCGCGCCGGCGGCCACGTCCCACGGGCTCGCGCCACGGCCGAAGCAGGCGTCGGACCAGCCGGCCGCGACGTGCGCGAGCTTGAGCGCGGCGCTGCCGGGCCGGCGCAGCGCCGAGAACGAGGTCAGCAGCCTGCCGTAACGGCGCAGCGCCTCGTCACCGTGCTCGTCGAAGTCGCGGGGGGTCGGATAGCTGGTCAGCAACATCGCCTCGCGGTCGCGCGTGGCGCCCCGGCTGCGCAGCGGGGCGCCATTGCACCACGCGCCCTCCTGCGAGGCGGCGAACAGGTCGTCGCGCACCGGGTCGTACACCACTCCCGCCACCAGTTCCCCGCCCACGGCCACGCCGATGGACACGCACCAGAAGGCCACCCCGGCGGCGAAGTTGGCGGTGCCGTCGATCGGGTCGACGAACCACGTGACGCCGTCGCCGGCGGCGCCTCCGCCCTCCTCCCCCACGATCGCGCTGTCCGGCGCGCGCTTGGCGATCACCGCGCGGATGGTCTCCTCGGCCGCCAGATCGTGCTCGGTCACCGGGTCGTGGAAGTCGCGTTTGGTCTCCACGGCGGGCCTGGTGCGGAACGCGGCACGCAGCCGCTCCCCCGCCGTCCGGGATGCCTCGACCGCGATGTCCAGGAGTTCAGCTGAAGGCGCCATCTTTCCACCGTAGCCGTTTGTCAGGACATTCTGACCCCATTACCCTGATCACATGACCTCGCACCTGGCGATCGACCTGGACCGATCCAGCCCCGTGCCCCTCTACTTCCAGGTGGCCGAGCAGATCGCCGAAGCGATCAAGAACGGCGACCTGGCCCCGGGCTCCCGGCTCGACAACGAGATCCTCCTCGCCGACCGCCTGGGCCTGTCGAGGCCGACCGTACGGCAGGCCATCCAGTACCTGGTCGACAAGGGCCTGCTGGTCCGCAAGCGGGGCGTCGGCACCCAGGTCGTGCACGGCCAGGTCAAGCGCTCGGTCGAGCTGACCAGCCTCTACGACGACCTGCGCCGCGCCGGCCAGGAGCCCGCCACCCAGGTGCTGGCCCTCGAGCCGCGCCCCGCCGACGAGGAGATCGCCGCCATCCTCGGCGTCGAGACCGGCACCCACGTCATCTACCTGGAGCGGGTGCGCTTCGCCGCGGGCGAGCCGCTGGCGATCATGCACAACTGGCTGCCCGTGGGCCTGGCCCCACTGACCCCCGAGGGCCTGCACAACCGGGGCCTGTACGAACTGCTGCGCAGCGCGGGCGTGCGCATGCGGGTGGCCAACCAGCGCGTGGGCGCCCGCGCGGCCAGCGCCCACGAGGCCAAGCTGCTGGAGGAACGCCGGGGCGCTCCCCTGCTGACCATGGTCCGCACCACCTACGACGACCAGGGCCGCGCCGTCGAGCACGGCTCCCACGTCTACCGCGCCTCCCACTACTCCCTGGAGGTCACCCTCATCGAGCGCTGAGCGGAGCCTGGAGGACCGCAAACGTTTACCGTCCAGCCATCCAAGATCATTTTTCGTTCTTACATGATCTTTATGGTTGCGGCGTTTGCGCACTCCCCCTCACGCATGTGGAAGGACATCCATGCGCATCTCCGCACGGGCCTTCGCCGTCACCCTGGTGACGGCCCTGGCCTTCAGCGGCGCGGGCGTCTACGGAAGCCCCGTCTCGGCGCAGGACGACCGCACGCTGGCCGCACTCCAGCAGGTCGTCCCCGACATCGTCCAAGAGGCCCAGACCGTCCCGCCGGTCGAGATCCCCGAAGGCAACACCCAGCGCGTCTTCGCCGCCGCCACCGACCCAGGCCGCTCGCTCGTGGCCGTGGTCAGCGACAGCGAGATCGGCATCGGCCTGCCCGAAGCCGCCGACGCGGGCAACCAGGCACTGCCGGGCCTGGTCACCTATGCCGCCGCCCAGCCCAGCGTCTCCTACGCCCACCAGCGCACCGACCGGATCGCCCGGTCGCTGACGATCATCCACGACGCCTCGGCGCCCACGGAGTACCGCTTCCCCATCTCCGCCCCGCCCAACAGCGAGCTGCAGGTCGAGGAGGACGACGGCACCGTCCTGATCTACACCGACGACGTCTACCTCGCCGAGATCGACCTGCCCTGGGCCAAGGACGCCAACGGCAACACCGTCCCCACCTCCTACCGGGTGGAGGGCATGACGCTCGTCCAGACCGTCAACCACGCCGGCGCCGCCTACCCCGTGGTCGCCGACCCCGCACTCAAGCTGCAGTGTGAGTGGTGGAAGGCGATGTGCCGCCTGATCTTCTCCAGGAAGCTCACCAAGCAGATCTACGGCGTCTGGCTCGTCGGCGGCGTGGCCGGCGCCATCGAGGCGCTCAAGAGCGTCTGCGACAAGCTCAAGGGCAAGGCCAAGGTCATCTGCAAGACCGCCTACACCGTGGCCGGAGCCTCGGCCATCTACAAGTTCAGGGACGCCGCCAGGCAGGGCCAGTGCTTCGCCGTGCGCTTCCAGGCTCCGGGCATCGTCTGGTACGAGGTCCGCAAGAAGAGCTGCATGAACAACTAGGCACCGCCTCCCCCGGCGCCCCCGCCTCACGGCGGGGGCGCCGTCTCACGCCCGCACACCTCTTCCCGGAGCACTCATGCCCGCCCTCCTGCCACGGGCCGTCGCCGGTGGCCTCGCCCTCCTGCTGCTGCCCCTGACCGCGCAGCCCTCCTCCGCAGAACCCCCTCCCGCCACGACGGCCACGACGGCCACGACGGTCGCCACGGCCGCCACGGTCGCGACGGCCCCGCGGGTGGCGCCCGACGAGCCGTCCGCACGCCTGTCGGCCCGCCTCGGCGGCACGCGCGTGGAGGTGGAGTCGGCCCGCACCGAGACCACCACCACCTACGCCAACCCCGACGGCACCCTCACCCTCGAGACCTTCGCCGGCCCCGTCCGCTACCGCCAGGACGGCGCGTGGAAGCCCGTCGACATCACCCTCACCACCACGCCCGACGGCCAGGTGGCCCCCCGAGCGCACCGCGGCCGGCTGCGCCTGGGCGGCGGACCCTCGTCCCGGCAGCGCACCGCAGGCGGGCACACCGACCTGATCACCCTCGGCGAGGGCGAACAGCAGGTCACCCTGCAGTGGAAGGGCACGCTCCCGGCACCGAAGCTCGACGGGGCCAAGGCCACCTACCCCGGCGTGCTCCCCGGCGCCGACCTCGTCGTCGAAGCCACCAGGACGGGCGCCGAACAGTTCCTCCTGCTCAACCGGCGCCCCGCCGCACCGCTCCAGTACACCCTCAGGTTCAGCTCGCCCAAGCTCAAAGCGCGCGCCGCCGCCGGCGGCGGGATCGAACTGGCCGACCCGAGAGGCAGAGCGGTCATGAGCCTGCCCGCGCCGGTCATGTGGGACGCCTCCATCGCACCGGGCTCCGGCGAGCACGCCCGCCGCGCCCCCGTCGCCTTCGAGCTGCGCGGCGACGACCTGGTGCTCACCCCCGACCCCGCCTTCCTGAACGACCCGGCGACCGTCTACCCGGTCACCGTGGACCCCGCGCTGACCGTGCGCGGCACCTTCGACACCTTCGTCCAGCAGGGGTACGGCACCGACCAGTCGGCCACCGACGAGCTGAAGATCGGCAACAACGGCTCGGGCCAGGTCGCGCGCTCGTTCATCACCTGGAACACCGCCGGCATCGCGGGCAAGAAGATCACCTCCGCGACCCTGAACCTGTGGAACTGGCACTCCTGGTCCTGCCAGGCCAGGTCATGGCAGGTCGGCACGGCCAACCAGGCCACCACGGCCTCCCGCTGGCCCGGCCCGGAGATCGCGGTCGTCCACGCCACCTCGACCGAGACCAAGGGCTGGGGCACCGGCTGCGCCGACGGCTGGGTCAAGGCCAACGTGACCTCGCTCGCCCAGCACTGGGCCGACAAGGGCTGGACCCGCTCCGGCATGGGCATCAGGGCCAAGGACGAGGGCGATGAGTACGGCTGGAAGCGCTTCAACTCCGGAGACGCCGCCTCCAACGTGCCCTCCATCTCGGTGACCTACAACTCCTACCCCAGCACGCCGGTCTCCACCTGGGTCAACCCGCACACCGACCACGCGGGCAAGAAGTGGACCGGCACCGCGACCCCGCAGCTGCGCGCCCACGTCGGCGACCCCGACGGCGGCAACGTGCGCGGATTGTTCGACGTCTACGACGGCAGCACGCCGGTCATCGACAACCTCTACGGCGCCTACGTGGCCAGCGGCGGGTTCTCCTCCACCGCCAACGTGCCCGCCGGCAAGCTCGTCAACGGCAGGACCTACACCGTCCGCTCGTGGTCGAATGACGGCTCCCTGTCGTCCAAGGCCTACCAGAGCTGGTCCTTCACCGTCGACACCGTCAAACCCGCCGCCCCCAGGGTCGCCTCCGCCGACTACCCCTCCGACGGGGGCTGGTACGGCGACGCGGGCCAGGCCGGCACCTTCACCATGACCCCGGCGAGCACCGACGCCGCCTGGATCGCCTACAAGCTCGGCAACGGCACCACCACGAAGGCGGCCACCACCGGCGCGGCCGTCACCGCCAAGCTGACGCCGCCCTCGACCGGCGCCCACACGCTCAGCGTCTACACCATCGACAAGGCGGGCAACACCTCCCCCACCACCGCGTACACCTTCAGCGTGGGCTCAGGAAGCTCGGTGGCCGCGCTCACCGCACCCGCCGACGGCCTGCGCACCACCGGCAGGGTGCCGCTCGCGGTCACCGGGACCGGCTTCACCCAGGCCAGGTTCCAGTTCCGCCGCTCCGACCTCGACACCTGGGCCGACCTGCCCCTCGCCCACGTGACCGGCGCCGACGGCAAGCCGCCGGCCGCCTGGCCGGTGGCCGCCCCCAACGGCGTGTCGGGGCTGACCTGGGACGCCGCCACCCAGCTGGGCGACGCCACCGTCCAGGTCAGGGCGGTGGTCTCCAGCGCCTCCGCCCCGCCGTACGAGTCGGACCCCGCGCACGTCGTCGTCGACCGCCGCGCCACCAGGGCCGCCACCAGCGAGGTCGGGCCCGGCGTCCTCAACCTGCAGACCGGCGACTACCGCCTGCGTACCACCGCGGGAGGCGCCTTCGACCTGGCCCTGACCAGGACGATCTCCTCCCGCCTGCCCGAATGGACGGCCGGGCTGACCACGCTGCGGCAGACCTCGCCCACGTCGGCCGAGCTCACCCGCGCCGACGGCTCACCCGTGCAGTTCACCAGGACCGCCGACGGCTGGCGTCCGGAACCGGGCGCCGAGCACCTGACCCTCACCGGCGCCTACACGCTGACCGACGCCTCCGGCGAGGTCACGACCTTCACCAAGCAGGGCGAGCTCCACCTGCCCGCAGGACACGTCTACGAGCAGGCAGACCGGCTGCGGCCCGCCTCGGTCACCCGCCTGGGGCACACGCTGACCTTCGCCTACGACGCCGCCGGCCGCCTGGCCACCGTCTCCCTCAAGGGCGAGACGGTCGCGCAGTACGGCTACGACGCGGCGGGACGCCTGGCGGAAACCTGGGACCCGCGCATCAGCCCGCCGCTGAAAACCCGCTACGGCTACGACGCCACCGGACGCGTCACCGCGCTCACCCCGCCCGGCGAGCTGCCATGGGCCTTCGCCTACGAGACCGACGGCCGCCTGCGCTCGGTCACCCGCGCCACACTCCGCCCTGGCACCGCCGACCAGATCGCGGGCCAGGCGACCACCACGATCCAGTACGGCGTGCCGCTCACCGTCGCCGCGGGCGGCCCCGCGGACATGACGGCCAAGCAGATCGCCGCCTGGGGCCAGGCCACGGCACCGGTCACCGCCACCGCCGTGCACCCGCCGAACTCCACCGGCCGTCCCACGGTCACCTACCTGGACGCCTCGGGCCGGGCCGTCAACGTGCTCACCCCGGGCGGCCACCTGTCCGCCACCGACCACGACCGGTACGGCCACGCCGTACGCGTGCTCACCGCCGCCAACAGGGAGCTGTCGCAGCGGCCCATGACCGACGACCGCCTGGCCGAGCTGGCGATCACCGGCTACAGCCCCGACGAGCGAGCGGAACTGCTGGCCACCCGCTCGATCTACGACGCCACGGGCCGGCGCAAGCTTGAGGAGCTGAGCCCCGTCCACATCGTCAACCTGGAGTCCGACGTCGACGACCTGCCCGCCGGGTACGCCATCGGCGCCAGGACCCGCACCGTCCACGTCCACGACGAGGGACGCCCCGCCACCGCGACCGCCCGCGACCTGCCCACCACCGTCAGGACGGGCGCCGTCATCGTCGGCCGCGAAAACCTGCCCGACGCCGACGTCAGGACCACCACCCTCACCTACGACTGGGCCACCGGCAGACCGCTCACGACCGTGCGCGACCCCGGCGGGCGGGCCGTCACCACCACCGCCCCCGCTCTGACCCTCTACGCGGCCACGGGCGGCGGCGAATGCGGCGGCCGGCCGGAATGGGCGGGCCTGACCTGCCGCGACGGCGACCGCCTCTACACCCACACCGCCTCCGGCCTGCCGCAGACGGTGACCGCAGGCGGCACGACCACCACGATCAGGCGCGACGCGGCCGGCCGGCCCATCGCCACCCAGAGCGGCCAGGACCCCGAGACCGGCCTGCGCTACAGCCCGGCCACCGGCCGCCTCACCGAGCGCACCCGCGGCGCCCAGACCGTCGTGACCGGATACGACCTCCTGGGACGGCCGACCACCCACACCGACGCCGACGGCGGCCAGACCCGCACCGACTACGACGACCTCGACCGGCCGACCAAGGTCGTCGACTCGGCGCCCTCCACCACCGTCTACACCTACGACCACGCGGCCGAGCCGCGCGGCCTGCTCACCTCGCTCACCGACTCCGCCGCGGGCACCTTCACCGCCCGCTACGACGCCGAGGGCCGCCTGGCCGGCGGCGACCTGCCGGGCGGGCTGCACGTCCTGAACGGCTACGACGAGCGCGGGCAGGCCTACGCCCGCATCTACACCCGCGACGGCCTGGAAGGGCCGGTGATGATCGACCAGATCGGCCGCAACGCGCACGGGCAGGAGATGTTGCGCCTGCGCACCGACACCATGACCGAACGCCAGCTCGCCTACGACCGGGCGGGGCAGCTCTCCTCGGTGCTGGAGCTGGCCTTTCCGCTGTGCACGCTGCGCCGCTACGACCACAACGCCAGGGGCGAGCGGGTCCGGCTGGCCGTCCAGGCCTCCGACCTCGATTGCCCGGTGGCCGACGACGCGGCCGCGACCGTCACCACCTACGCCTACACCGCCGACGGCGCCCTCACCGGAGACGGCCACGCCCACGACGCCGCGGGCCGCACCACGTCACTGCCCGGCGGGCGCGGCTTCTCCTACACCGCCGACGGCCTGCCCGCCGCCCTGACCTCAGGGGCACGGAGCGTGACCTGGCAGCACGACCCGGCCGGGCGCGTCAGGTCGGAGACCACCGAGGCGGGCGCCGTCACCGTCCACCACTACGGCTCGGACGGCGACCGGCCCGCCTGGACCACCTCCGGCGGCACGATCGTGCGTCACGTGGCAGGACCGGGCGGCGCGCTGGCCGCGCTCACCGGCCCGGCCGGGGCGGTCCGGCTCCAGCTGCTCACCATCGACGGGCACGTCGGCACCGAGCTCGACCTCGGCCAGGAGCTGGCCACCGTGGCGGCCTACGACGAGTTCGGGGTGACCACGCAGCCGCTGCTGAGGTACGGCTGGCTGGGCGGCGACTCCCGGCCCACCCTGCCGGGCGGCGCCGTCCTGGCGGGCGGGCGCCTGTACGAACCGGCGCTGGGACGTTTCCTGCAGCGCCCCTACTGAGAATCCCGCTCTCCGGCCGTGGCTTCCCCCCGGCCGGAGAGCCCTTCACAGCCCGCTTTCAGAGCGCGGCCCGCAGCGCCACCTGGGCGACATCGCGCAGTTGCGCGTGCAGGTGGGCGTTGCTCTCCCGCTCGGTGCGCACCTCGACGATCCGCAGACCCTCGCCGCGCAGCGCCTTGACCAGCTCAGACTCGTCGGTCACCAGGGTGTACGGCGTGCCCGTGGCCGCCGCCACATACCCGAAGTCGACCCCGTGCGGCGTGCCGAAGACCCGCTCGAACGGATCGCGCAGCGCCGCCTGCGGCAGCAACGAGAAGATGCCGCCACCGTTGTTGTTGACCAGCACCAGGCACAGATCCGGCCGCGGCTCCCGGTCACCCAGGATCAGCCCGTTCTGGTCGTGCAGGAACGACAGGTCGCCCAGCAGCGCGTACGAGGGTCCGTTGTGCGCCAGCGCCGCGCCGATCGCGGTCGAGACGATCCCGTCGATGCCCGAGGCGCCCCGGTTGGCCAGGACGCGGATGCCGCGCCTGGCCCGCATCGCCTGGTCCAGGTCGCGGATCGGCATCGAGGAGGCGGTGAACAACAACGAGCCGTTCGGCAGCGCCTCCACCAGGTCACGCGCCAGCCTCGGCTCCGACAGGCCCGACACGTCGAGCAGCCCGTCGATCGCCCCGCGCACCGCCAGATCGGCCCGCCGCCAGGAGTTGAGCCACTCGTCGTCGCCCGCGGCCACCGGGATCTCCACCGCCTGCGCCACCTGCGTGGCCGAGCGGGTCGGATCCGGCCAGCGGGTCAGGTCGGTGGCGACCACGATGTGCTCGGCGCCGTCGGAGGAGGCACGCTTGAGCCACGACATCAGCGGACGCGACAGCCCGGGACGGCCCAGCGTGACCACCACCTCGGGCCGGTGCGCCTCGGCGAACTCCGGCGTGCCCAGCAGGTAGTGGTAGGTGGAGATGGCGTGGTCGCCGTAACGGCCGTTGCCGTTCGGCTCCGACAACACCGGCCAGCCCGCCATGCCGGCGGCCGCCACGTAACGCCGCACGTTGGCCGCGCCGTCGCCGATCACCAGCACCCCGCGCCTGGTCGGCGGCAGGTGCAACGCCACGGGCGGCGGCGCCACCCGGGCCCGGATCCACGGCCCGCCCTGGCTGTCGCCGTCGAGCGACTCGCACCACGTCGAGTCACCGTCGGGGATCAGCGGCTCGCGGAAGGGCAGGTTCAGGTGCACCGGGCCGGGATCGTGCGGCCCCAGCGCCCGCTGCCAGGCACGGCAGGCCAGCGAACGCCAGTACGCCACCTGGCCGGGCCGCTCCTCCGGCACGCCCACCTCGGCGAACCAGCGCACCGCCGAGCCGTACAGCTTGATCTGGTCGATCGTCTGGTTGGCGCCGGTGCCGCGCAGCTCGGGCGGCCGGTCGGCGCTCAGCACCAGCAGCGGCACCCCCGACTCGCCGGCCTCCACGACCGCCGGGTGGAAGTTGGCCACGGCCGTGCCCGACGAGCAGATCAGCACCACCGGCCGCTCGGCCCTGCGGGCCAGGCCCAGCGCCAGGAAGGAAGCCGAACGCTCGTCGAGCCGCACGTGCAGGCGCACCCGCGACTCGGCGTGCGAGGCCAGGGCGAGGGGGGCCGAGCGCGAGCCAGGGGCCAGCACCACGTCGGTCAGACCGCAGCGCACCAGCTCGTCGATGAGCACTGCGGCCAGCGCGGTGGCGGGATTCACTGTGCAGCCTCCATACGGCGCAACCACAAGGGGGAATCGATCTGGAAATCGGATACGGCGTCGGCGTCGGGGCGGCGCACCTCGAGCCACCCGCCGACCGGCATCAGCGGCTCGGTGGTGACGTCTCCCGACAGCAGGCTGAGGGTGCCCAGGCCGCAGGCGTACGGCAGCTCTGGCAGCGCCGCGGCCAGCGCCAGGCCCGCCGCGAGCCCGACCGAGGTCTCCACGGCGCTGGAGACGACCGCGGGCAGCCCGCACGCCTCCACCACGCGCAGCGCCTCGCGCACCCCGCCCAGGGGCTGCACCTTGACCACCGCGATGTCGGCCGCCTCGGCGGCGCGCACCTTCAGCGGGTCTTCCGCGCGGCGGATCGACTCGTCGGCCGCGATCGGCACGTCGAGGGCCAGGCGCACCCGCGCCAGCTCCGCCAGCGTCGCGCAGGGCTGCTCGGCGTACTCGAGGCCGAACCGGTCGAGCTCCTTGAGCTTGCGCACCGCCTCGTCGACCTCCCAGGCGCCGTTGGCGTCGACACGGACCTTGCCGCCGGGGCCCAGCGCGTCGCGCACCGCCTCGACTCTGGCCAGGTCCTCGGCGAAGCTCTGCCCCTTCTCGGCCACCTTCACTTTCGCGGTGCCCGCCCCCGACTGCCGGACCAGCTCGTGGGCGTGCTCGGGACCGACGGCGGGCACGGTGGCGTTGACCGGGACGCGGGAGCGCAGCGGAGCCGGCCAGCCCTCGAAGGCGGCCTCCCGCGCGCAGGCCAGCCACCGGGCGCACTCACGCGGGCCGTACTCGGGGAAGGGCGAGAACTCCCCCCATCCGGCCGGCCCCCGCAGCAGCACTCCCTCGCGGACCGTCTGGCCGCGGAAACGGGTGCGCATGGGGATCCGGAAGATGACGGGGTCGCTCACAGAGCTAACCTTACGGACATGCCGGGGAGGTCATCGAATCTGGAGCGCGCGTTGCACGCGGTGGTCTCGCCACCGGGTCCGGCGCTCGCCGCCGCCATCACCGCCGCGCTGTCCGGCGACGGCCCCGCCGTACTCCCCCTGCCTCCCGGAACGTCCGAGCACGCGGTGCGGGCCCTGCGCCCCACCCATGTCGACGGCGTACGGCAGGACGACGGCGTCGGCGTGCCGGACGACGTCGCGGTCGTCATCGCCACCAGCGGAAGCACCGGCGCGCCCAAGGGCGTGCAGCTGAGCGCCTCGGCCCTGCGCACCTCGGCGGCCGCCTCGCTCAGGCGCCTGGGGGCCTCCCCCGGCGAGCGCTGGCTGTGCTGCCTGCCGCCCTCCCACGTCTCCGGGCTCCAGGTGCTGGTCAGGTCGATGCTGGCGGGCAGCGAGCCGATCATCCACGAACGTTTCGACCCGGCCGCCGTGCTCGGCTCCGGCGCCGACCACGTCTCCCTCGTGCCCACCCAGCTGCACCGGCTGGTCGAGATGAGCGCCGGCCTGTCGGTCTTCCGCACCATCCTGCTCGGCGGCGCGCCGGCCCGGCCGAGCCTGCTCGGCCGGGCTCGCGACCTGGGCGCGAGGGTGGTGACGACGTACGGCATGAGCGAGACCTGCGGCGGCTGCGTGTACGACGGCCGGCCCCTTTACAATGTAGATCTCAAAATCGGCCCCGAGGGCCTCATCCAGATCGCCGGGCCCGTCCTGTTCTCCGGCTACCGCTTCGGCGAGCCCTTCGACGGACCCTGGTTCGCCACCTCCGACCTGGGCGAGCTCAGCGAGGGACGGCTGCGGGTGCTGGGCCGCGCCGACGACGTGATCAACACCGGCGGCGAGAAGGTGGTCGCCGCCCAGGTCGCCGCCGTGCTCGCCGAGCATCCCGAGATCGCCGACGTGGCCGTCGTGGGCCGTCCCGACGACGAGTGGGGCCAGATCGTCGAGGCCGTCGTGGTGCCCGCCCACCCCGGCAGGGCGCCGACGCTGCAACAGGTCCGCGCGTACGTCAAGGACCGCCTGCCACCCCACGCCGCCCCGCGCCACCTGCGCCTTCTGCCCCGCCTGCCACTCCTGGCCAACGGCAAAACAGATCTCGAATCGCTTCGGCATGGAACGGACCGCGCGGAGGATGCGTCATAAGGTTGTGTCTATGAACCAGTCCCGAAAGATGTGGGTGTCCGCCGCAGTCGTCGCCGCCGTCGTGGCGGGCGGCGTCTACGTGGCTGCCTCCGCCTCGGCCGGGGCGCTGGAATCCGTCCGCGGAGAGACCAGAGCGGTGGTGAAGGACGTGACCACTCCCCCGCCTTCGGGCAAGCCCTCCTCCGACGAGAAGGTCCCGGAGTTCGTTGTCTCGCACGAGCTCAACGCCGACCCCGGCGAGGTGGCGAAGTACTGGACCCCCGAGCGGCTCAAGGACGCCGAGCCCATGCCCATGCCCGTGGTGATCGTCGCTCCCGAGGAGTGAGCTTTCCCGAAGTGATGTAGGCCACGTGGGTCGCCTCCGGGCGGCCCACCTGCGTTTTCACCCCGCAGGAGTTTTCGGACCGCGGGAACAATCTGCGAAAATTGGCGTTATTGGTACTGGTGCGTCGATGCGGCTCCCACGAATGCCAGCCGCCCGCCCCCGAAACATGCCAGCACAGATTTCGACTCCGCGAGGAGGAGGTGTCCTCATGCCCACCACCGCTGTGGCTTCCACGCCCGCCACCCTCGACCAGCTTCTCGACCGAGGACGAGCCCAGGGTCACCTGTCGCTCGCGGAGCTGCGCGACGCGTTCGCCGAGGCCGGGATCAGCCCCGCCCAGGGCCGCTCAATCCTGCGAGAGCTGACCGAGGCCGGCGTGAGCCTGGCCGCCGAGGACGAGCCGTCGCTCTCCAAGGCCACGCCTCGCAAGAAGGCTACCGCCAAGAAGCCCGCAGCCCAAACGAGCGCTTCCGAGAGCACGAGCGGAACCGCCGCCAAGCCCGCCAAGGCCAAGACGGCCAAGGCCACGACCAAGACCGCCGCCAAGGGCGCGAAGGCCGCCGCCAACGCGACGACCTCCGACGACGAGGACGGCTCCCCCGACGACGTCGAGCTGACCGCCGAGGACGCCGAGCTGGAGAAGGAGTCGCTCGACCTCGACGACACCGCCTCCGTCATGGGCGACTCGGTGCACACCTACCTCAAGTCGATCGGCCGCCGCACGCTGCTGACCGCCGCCGAGGAGGTCGAGCTCGCCCGCCGCATCGAGGCCGGCCTGTACGCCGAGTACAAGCTCGAGGAGCAGGCCGACAAGCTCACCCCCGCGATGCGCCGCGACCTGGAGTGGGTGGTCGAGGACGGCCGCCGCGCCAAGGACCACATGCTCGAGGCCAACCTGCGCCTGGTCGTCTCGGTGGCCAAGAAGTACACCGACCGCGGCATGGCGCTGCTCGACGTGGTCCAGGAGGGCAACCTCGGCCTGATCAGGGCCGTGGAGAAGTTCGACTACACCAAGGGCTTCAAGTTCTCCACCTACGCCATGTGGTGGATCCGCCAGGCCATCCAGCGCGGCTTCGCCGACTCGGCCCGCACCATCCGCCTGCCCGTCCACGTGCTGGAGATGCTCTCCAAGCTGTCGCGCATCGAGCGCGACATGCACCAGCGGCTGGGCCGCGAACCCACGCCCGAGGAGCTGGCCGTCGAGCTCGACAAGACTCCCGACCAGATCGAGGAGCTCCTGCGCACGGCCCGCCAGCCGATCTCGCTCAACGCCACCATCGGCGAGGACGGCGAGACCACGATCGGCGACCTCATCGAGGACGTCGACTCCCCCGAGGCCTCCGAGATCGTCGACCGGCAGCTGCTGGCCGACCAGCTGCGGGGCGTGCTGGGCAACCTGTCCCAGCGCGAGGCGCGCATCATGGCGCTGCGCTTCGGCCTCATCGACGGCAAGCCGCACACGCTCGACGAGATCGGCAAGCACCTCGGCCTGACCCGCGAGCGGATCAGGCAGCTGGAGAAGGAGTCGCTGTCCAAGCTGCGCCACCCCAGCAACACCCGGCCCCTGCTCGACTGGGCCAGCTGAGCCCGTCACGAAAGGCCCCGCTCCGGCGGGGCCTTTCGTCGTCTCCAGGGCCCTGATGGACCGAAATGCGAGCCTCGCGGGGACCTCTTCCACTCGGGAAGCGATCACTGTACGGTCATGGCGAGCCGGTCCCGCACCTCCGGGACCTGCGACGACCCGCAAGGTGCCGGCCACCACCCGGCATCACCCCCATCCCCGACAGGACGCAGCATGACCGTCCCCTCGCCGCATGCGGTCTTCGACGACTCCCCCGCCGCGCGCAAGCGCGAGCAACGCGGCTGGTACTTCTACGACTGGGCCAACTCGGCGTTCCCCACCACCGTCCTGACGGTGTTCCTGGGGCCGTACCTGACCGAGATCGCCACCGCGGCGGCCTGCGCGAAGGACTTCGCGACCAACGCCACCTGCGGCGCCGACACCTTCGACGCCCTCGTCGCGGCCAACCCCGGGCTGGGCTACATCGACGTGCTCGGCATGGAGATGCGGCCGGGAGCGTTCTACCCGTTCGTCGTCGGCACCGCCGCGATCATCCAGGTCGTGCTCATGCTGGTCGCCGGGGCACTGGCCGACCACACGGGGCGCAAGAAGCAGATCATGGGCTTCTTCGCCTACCTGGGCGCCGCGGCCACCCTGGCCATGTGGTTCATCGCCGACGGGCGCTACCTGCTCGGCGGCCTGCTCTACATCGTCGCCAGCGTCTCCTTCGCCTGCGCGTTCGTCGTGTACAACTCCTTCCTGCCGGAGATCTCCACGCCCGACGAGCGCGACAAGGTCTCCGCGCAGGGCTGGGGATTCGGGTACCTGGGCGGCTTCCTGCTGCTGGCGATCAACCTGGGCATCTTCCTGGGCCACGAGGCCCTCGGCGTGTCCGCGGGCGACGCCGTACGGATCGCGCTGGCCTCTGCGGGCGTGTGGTGGGGCGGTTTCACGATCATCCCGCTGCTGCGGCTGCGCAACCGCCGCCCCCTGGCCCGGGGCGCCGAGACCACGGGGCAGGCGGTGGCCGGCAGCTTCCGCCAGCTCGGCCGTACCATCCGCGAGCTGCGCCTCTACCCCCTGACGCTGGGCTTCCTGATCGCCTACCTGATCTACAACGACGGCGTGCAGACCGTCATCTCCTTCTCGGCCACCTACGCCAGCAAGGAACTCGGCCTCGGCCAGACGATCCAGATCAGCGCCATCCTCATGGTCCAGCTGGTCGCCTTCTTCGGCGCGCTGCTGCTCGGCCGCCTGGCCCGCTCCTACGGCGCCAAGCAGGTCGTGCTGTTCGCCCTGGTCGCCTGGACGATCGTGGTCGCGGTGGCCTACTTCCTGCCGCGCGGCTCCGCGGTGGCCTTCTTCGCCATGGGCTTCGCGATCGCGATCGTCATGGGCGGCACGCAGGCCCTGTCGCGCTCGCTGTTCTCCTACGTCATCCCCAAGGGCAAGGAGGCCGAGTACTACAGCCTCTACGAGATCAGCGACAAGGGCTCGACGCTGCTCGGCTCGTGGACGATCGCGCTGGCGGTGAACCTCACCAACAGCTACCGGATCGCGATCCTGTCGCTGGTCGTCTTCTTCATCATCGGCGGCCTCATGTTGTGGCGGCTCGACCTGCCCAAGGCCATCCGCGCCGCGGGCAACGAGGTGCCCGCCAAGATCTGAGCGGAACATTCGGCGACGGGGCGATGTCGAGGCGGCAAAGCCCCTTCAGCCCGGCGCGCGAGCGCTGTTAGCGTCCGGCCCATGACGCGCGAGCTCGACGGCATTCCCGGCTGGTTCTGGCCGGCCGACCAGCGGTTGTTCGACTGGTTCCTGTCCCGTGACGACCGCGGCGACCTGCTGGAGCTGGGGTGCTACCTGGGCAAGAGCGCCGTGCTCATCGGGCGGCACCTGCGCGCGGGCGAGCGCTTCACGGTCTGCGACCTGTTCGAGTCCGGCTCCGGATCCGGATCCGGCGAGCCAGAGGCGGGCTCGTACAAGGAGCTCACCCGCGAGCGCTTCGAGCGCAACTACCTGAACCACCACGCCGAGCTGCCGGAGATCGTGCACGGCCCGACGTCGGTCATCCTCGACCACGTCGAGCCCGGCTCGTGCCGTTTCATCCACGTGGACGCCTCGCACCTGTACGTCCACGTGCGCCAGGACGTCGACTCCGCGCGTGCCCTGCTGACCGCCGACGGGGTCGTGGTCTTCGACGACATACGCAGCGAGCACACGCCCGGGGTCGCGCTGGCGGTGTGGGAAGCGGTCTCGACGCTCGGGCTGTCGCCGGTCTGCCTCACCACCCAGAAGCTCTACGCCACCTGGGCCGAGCCGTCCCGGCTGCGCGAAGAGCTGCTGGGCTGGCTCAAGGGGCAGGACGACCTGTGGCACACCGTCGACCCGCTGGGCGACCACCAGCTGGTGCGGGTCAACCAGCGCAAGAAGGCGGCGCAGCCTCCCGACCTGAAGCGGGTGACGGCCGACCTGATGAAGGTGACGGCCGAGCTGCGGGCGGCCACGCGCGAGGTGTCGGAGTCGCGGCCGGTCATGCGGCGCGCGGTCGGCTGGGCCCGCCGCCTCCGCCGCCGCTGACCACCCGCCGCCGGCCATCTGCCTCGGCCCTGGGTTGGCCGTACAGCGGGGGCGGCGTCTCATCCAGCCTCGACCGGGCCCGACCCCCCGGCCAGGACCCACGTGCCCGGCCCAGGCGCGGCGCCGGGACCGCCCACCATCGTGATCGACTCGGCCGTCACCTCTCCCCCGCAGTGCGGGCAGGCCACCACGGGCGTGAACTGCTCGCCGCACGAGTGGATGAGCAACGCCGGCGGCCCGCCCGGCGGCGTCGACCACTTGTCGCCCCACGCCATCAGCATCGTCAGCGCGGGCACGATGTCCCGCCCCGCCTCCGTCAGGTGGTACTCGTAGCGCACGGGCCGCTCCTGGTACGGCAGGCGCTCCACGACCCCGGCCGCCATCAGCCGCTCCAGCCGCTGCGTCAGCAGGTTGCGCGACACACCGAGGTCGGCCGCGAGGTCGTCGAATCGCCGCACCCCCAGGAACAGGTCACGCAGGATCAGCGGCGTCCAGGGCTCCCCCACCACACCCACGGCCTGCGCGATCGAGCAGTGCATCTCGGTGAACCTGTTCATGGGTTGATTTTATGCACTCGGTCAGTTCAAAATCTGAACTATGTCGACAGAAACCACCCGCCGCTACCGCGAGGCCGGCGAGAAGCACGATCTCGACCTTCTCCTCTCCACCCTGGCCCCCGACGCCGTCCTGCACTCCCCGCTCAGCGCCCGCACCACCTTCCGCGGTGTCGAGCAGCTACGCGAGCTGTTCTCCGCGGTGCTGCCCCTGCTGAGCGACATCCGCTACCACACCGACGTGGGCGACGACCGCACCCGCATGCTGGCCGCCACGGCCCGCCTGGGGCGACGGGAGCTGGAGGAGAGCGTGCTGGTACGCCTCGACGACGAGGGCCTCATCGCCGAGCTCACGCTGTGGGTGCGCCCGCTGCCCGCCCTGACGGCCTTCATGGCCGCCATCGGCCCGGCCCTGGCCCGCGAGAAGGGCCGCCCCGCGCTCGGGCGCCTGGTGGGCCTGAGCGCCGCCCCGCTCGTGATGTTCACCGAGATGGGCGACAAACGCATCGTGCCGCTGGTCACCGGGACATAGGCGACAATAGGCCCATGTCGTTGAAGGTCCTCCTGGCCGAGGACATGCGCCTGCTCCGCGAGGCCCTGACCGAGCTCCTGGGCCGAGACCCCGGGCTCCGGGTCGTGGCCGCCGTGACGAGCGGCGACGAGATCCTGCCCGCCGCGAAGCTGCACGCGCCCGACGTGGCCGTCATCGACATCCACCTGCCGGTCCTCGACGGCATCGACGCGGCGGCCCGGCTGCGCGACGAGCTTCCCGCCGTGCGGGTGCTGATCCTCACCGCCCTGGCCCGTCCCGCCGAGCTCAGGCGGGCCCTGGAGGCCGGTGTGGCGGGGTTCCTGCCCAAGGACGTACGGCCCGCGGAACTGGCCGAGGCCGTCCGCACCGTGGCCGCCGGGGGAAGGGCCTTCGACCAGGGCCTCACCCTGCGGGCTCTGGAGTCGGCCACCAGCCCGCTCACCTCGCGCGAGGCCGAGGTGCTCGGCCTGGCGGCCACCGGCCTGCCGCCCGCCCAGATCGCCGAGCGGCTGCACCTCACCTATGGCACGGTCCGCAACTACCTGACCTCCGCGGTCGACAAGCTCGGCGCCCGCAACCGAATCGACGCCGTCCGCATCGCCACCGAGTCAGGCTGGCTCTAGGACGAAGCTCGCCTCCACCCCAAAACACGCCTCTCCTCAAGCTTGCCCTCCGCCCCGAAGCCGCCGTCAGGCAGGCTCACGTGCGAACCGCGCCTCCAGCTCGAAGCCGCCGTCAGGCTCGCGCCGCACGCTCAGCCGTCCGGAGGTCCGTACGGCCAGCCCTGCGAGCCCGCTGCCGCCATCCCCCGCCGGGGAGGCGGGCGGCGCGCCGTCGTTGCGCACGAGCAGCCGCAGCTGGGCGTCACCCTCCTCGACCACGATGAGACAGCGTCGCGCGGCGCTGTGCCGCAGCACGTTCGTGACCGCCTCCCGCAGCACGGTGGCCATCGCCGGCCCCACCTCGCCGGGCACGTCGACGCCTGGCATGCGTACCTCGACCTCGATCCCCGCGGCTCGCAGGATCCCTCGGGCGGCCGCCACCTCCTCCCGCAGCGACCACCCCACGGCGTCGTCGGGGATGTGCCCCACATCCCGCAGAGCGCCCTCCGCCAGCTCCGCCAGGGCAGGCGCCTCCGCCCTGGCCCGTTCGGGCGTGTCGGCCAGTTCCCCCCGCAACGCGATCGCCGACAGCGCCAGCCCGAGGGTGTCGTGCAGGTCGCGGGCCAGCCGGTCACGCTCCCGCTCCAGCGCGGCCTCGGCCAGGCCCCGCCGTACCTCCTCCAGCCGCGCCGTCAGCTCCGCCAGCCTGGCCAGGCCGAACAGGGCCAGGGACAGCCCGGCGCACGCGAGCAGCACGTACAGCCCTTCGGCGGACCGGCCGGTGCGCACCCCCATCAGCACGCCCCCGGCGACGGTCACCGCCACGGCGGGCAACCACGAGCGCAGGTTCCGCATCATGCGGCTGACCGGGAAGGGCACCAGGCCCACCAGCCACGGCACCGCCCACGGGCCGGGCGTTAGCACGATCACGACCTGCGCCGCCGTCCGGAGCGGGGTGGCGGGCAGCAGTTGCAGCACCAGCACGGCCAGGACCGCCGCCCAGCCCAGGAGCGTCGCCGTCCAGCCCGCCGCGCCGTACACGGCGATGTTCATCGCGGTGACGAGGCTGAAGCCCGCCAGGACCGTGACCTCGATGCCGCGCGCCCACCGCCTCGAGGAGACCACCGTCGCGGGTTCGCCCCCGCCGTCCGCGCTCCCAGGCCCCCCGGCCGGCGCCCCGGCTTCCCTCCCTGCCCGCATCCCGGCCTGGACCCCGGCCGACACCCCGGTCTGGGCCGCGGCGGTGGCGCGCACGCGGGCGAGGGTCGTGCGGGCGAGCTCGGCGGCGCGGGCCAGGCCGTACGGCGTCGCCTGGCGGATCAGGAACCCCAGAGCCCGTAGATCCGCCGCCAGCCGCCCCGTCAGCTCCCGCCGCGCCCGCGCCCGCTCGGCGGCGACGGCGGCCGAGGCCAGTTCCTCCCGCGCGGCGGCGAGCCTGTCCACCGTGGCGGTCAGCGAGGCCAGCCCGTAGATCGACAAACCGAGGTCGACCACGACGGCCATGGACCAGACCGCCATCCACACCGTCGCCCCGAGGGCGTGACCCACGACGCCCGCCGACACCGTCACCGCCACCGCCACCGGCCAGGCCCGCCTCGCCGGGAGCACCACCAGCGCGCAGGCCGCCAGCGCCCACAACGCGGGCGCCCATCCCGCACCGAACAGTACGAAGGGCGCGAACCCCAGCACCGCCTGGACGGCCAGCGCGCCGGGCCCGCGCCATCCCAGCAGCACGACCGCCATGACGGCCTGCACGGCGGTCATGGCGGCCGCGGTGATCACGTCGCCCCCGGCCGTGGTCAGGGTGCCGAAGAAACGCTGGACCACCAGCAGCGTCGCGACGGCCCACAACAACGCGCGAGCCGTGCCCGGCTGGAGCTCCCTCACGGCCCTCCCCTATGCAAAAGGCATAACAAGGCGCTGATTCTCGCACTACACCGGACAATCGCCATGAACCAGGCTGTCGCCATGACAACCTCCCCTGTGACCAGGGCGGCCCTGGCCGCCTCCGGCCTGCTGTTCCTGGCCTATCCCCTCGTGCGCCCCTACTCGGACGAGACGACGCTGGAAGGCGCCCAGGCGATGGCCTCGGGGGCGTGGATCGCCTCCCACCTGTTCGCCGTGGCCGGATTCGTCCTGTTGTCGCTGGCATTGCTCGGCGTGTACCGGTCGAGCGGCGACGACCGGCTGATGCGCGCCGCGGCGGTGACCTGGATCGGCGCGGGCCTGACGTTGCCGTACTACGGCGCCGAGGTGTTCGGCCTGCACGTCATCGCCGCCCGTGCCGCGCGCGAGCAGGACGCCTCCCTGCTCACGCTCGCCGACGACTTCCGCTTCCACCCCGCGGCGGTCACGATGTTCGCGGCGGGATTGATCCTGCTCGGCGTGGGAGCGGTCCTGGCGGCGCTCGCGCTGGGCCCGCACGCGTGGCCGCTCGCCGTGGGAATGGCGCTTTTCCTGCCGCAGTTCTTCACTCCGCCGGCGGTGCGCATCGCGCACGGCGCCCTGCTCGCGGCGGGGGCGATCTGGTTGACGGCACGTCTCGACCACAGGGCGAAGCGGCCTGTCAACGTGTGACGGATCGGGGAAAGCCGAAAAAGCGCGATTGGATCAACCGCCATGTGGGAATCCCATCACGGTATCAAGCGTTAGACACCGTGGGAGACAGACCCCCACGATGGGGGCCCTGTAGGAGGCATTTAGACATGGGCGAGCGCGCGCTTCGTGGCACCCGGCTCGGGGCAACCAGCTACGAGAACGACCGTAACACGGATCTGGCCCCGCGCCAGGACGTGTCCTACACCTGCTCCAAGGGCCATACTTTCGAGGTCCCGCTTGCCGCCGAGGCCGAGGTCCCCGCGACCTGGGAATGCCGCATGTGCGGCGTCACCGCCTGGCGAGTGGACGGCGAGTTGCCGGAGGCCAAGAAGTCCAAGCCCCCGAGGACGCACTGGGACATGCTCCTGGAGCGGCGTTCGATCGAAGACCTGGAAGAGGTGCTCAACGAGCGGCTGGCGGTCCTGAGGGCCCAGCGCCGCAAGAGCGCCTGAGTCTCACGTGGTGTGAAGGAGAACCCCGGACGGACACGTCCGGGGTTCTTCGTTTTCTCGGAGCTTGCGTGCGACACCGCCGGCGACGCGTTGACGCCGTGCGTCAGCCCAAGCGCCCGTCGTCCTTGACGACGACGCCGTCCTTGATCACCGCACCGTCCTTGATGACCTCGCCGTGCACGACCTTGCCGTCGTAGTCGTTGACGCCGTCGCGGAAGACCAGCCTGCCGTACGGCGAAGCCTGCGCGAGCGTCTTCACCCGCCTGGCGAAGAACCAGCCCGCCAGGCGGCGCATCAGCGGCCTGGTGAACGGCAGGACGCACAGGAAGCCGAACACGTCGGTCAGGAAGCCGGGAGTCAGCAGGAGCGCGCCGCCCACCAGGATCAGGCCGCCGTCGGCCAGCTCCTTGTCGGGCATGCGCCCCGCGCCCAGGGCCTCCTGCAGCGCCTTCCAGGCCCTGCGCCCCTCCCGCCGCACAATCCACGCGCCCAGGAGGCTGTCGGCGATCAGCAGCGCCACCGTCGTCCAGCCGCCGATCACCTGGCCGACCTGGATGAGCAGCCAGATCTCCAGGACCGGGACCACCAGGAACGCCAGGAACAGCAGGATCCGCATCGTCGTCCTCACTCGCACGCGAAAGCCTTACATGAAGGCTAACGCCCGGCGGCGGCCGCACGTTCCACCCCGGACGGTGCCACGCCGGTGAGGCGCGTGCCAGGTCTCGGCTGCGGTCAGGGGCGGGTGCGGCGGAAGCGGCGCGGGAGGCCCTGGACGCCCCAGACGGTCACCCGCCACAGCGCCTCCGTCACGATGGCCCTGCCCATCTTGCTGTGCCCCTGCGTGCGCTCCACGAACGTGATGGGCACCTCGGCGACCCGCAGCCCCTGCCGGGCGGTGCGCAGCGTCAGGTCGATCTGGAAGCAGTACCCCTGCGACTCGACATCGGCCATGCCGATCTTCTCCAGCGTGGCCGCCCGGTAGGCGCGGAAGCCGGCCGTGGCGTCGCGCACGTGCATGCCGAGCATGATGCGCGTGTAGATGTTCGCCCCGCGCGACAGGAACTCCCGCCGGGCCGGCCAGTTAACGACCTTGCCGCCGGGCACCCAGCGTGAGCCGATCGCCAGGTCGGCGCCCTCGGCGAGGGCGCGCAGCAGCTTGGGGAGCTCCTCGGGCTGGTGGGAGCCGTCGGCGTCGATCTCGACGAGCACGTCGTAGCCCTGCTCCAGCCCCCAGGCGAAGCCCGCCAGGTAGGCGGCGCCCAGGCCCTGCTTGCCCTCGCGGTGCAGGACGTGGATGTGGTCGTCTGCGGCCGCGAACTCGTCGGCGATCTTGCCGGTGCCGTCGGGGCTGTTGTCGTCGGCGATGAGGAGGTCGGCCTCGGGCACGGCCGATCGCAGGCGCTCGACGATGGCAGGCAGGTTCTCCCGCTCGTTGTAGGTGGGGACGATGACAAGAACCTTGCCCAGAGTCTCCATCAGCTGCGATGCCTCACCCGACGCCATGCGGCGGCCCCGATGGCCCCCACTCCCACCACTATCAATGCCCATTCCGGCGCGCTCCCCACCTTCGTGGCGATCGTGGCCTGGGTGCGGACCGGAACGGTGACCACGGTCGCGTCAGGGACACGTTCGGCGGTCTGCCAGGAGACCTTACCCTCTGGAGTCACATATGCCGAGATCCCCGTGGTGAAGGCGGTCACAACCGCCCGGTTGTGCTCGACGGCGCGCAACTGCGACATCGCCAGCTGCTGGGGCGGCAGGTTCGACAGGGCGTAGCTGGCGTTGTTGCCCTGCACCACCAGCGGGGTCGCGCCGGTGCGCACGGTGTCGCGGACGATGCCGTCGTAGGCGACCTCGTAGCAGTTGATCGCGCCGAGGGTGACCGGGCCTATCTTCAGGTCGCCGTCGCGGGTGCCCGCCACCGACTGGCGCCCGACCAGGCTGGCCCGCTCGAACAGGGCCAGGAAGATCTCCTTCATCGGGGTGTACTCCCCGAACGGCACCAGCTTCTGCTTGTCGTAGTAGGCGCCGGGGCCGGTGGCCGGGTCCCACACGAGGCTGCGGGTGGCGCGCTCGGTCTGGCCGATGCCGACGACGGCGCCGATGAGGGTGGGCACGCCGACGTCCTTGACCGAGGCGTCGATGATGGCGTGGGCGGCCGGGTCGGCGTAGGGGTCGATGTCGGTGGAGTTCTCCGGGAGCACGACGACGTCGGGCTTCGGGAGTTTCCCTTCCCTGACACGCTTGGCCAGCTCATGCGTCATGTTCGCGTGATTTTTCAGGACCACGGCAGGTTCGTCGCCCAGGAAGTACATGCCCTCGCCGGGCACGTTGCCCTGGACGACGCCAATGTTGACCGTTTTGCCCTCGTCGCCCGGGCGGGGGATGAGGAAGGTCAGGGCGGGTACGGCGAGCGCGCCGGCGGTCAGGGCGGCACTCACCCGCCACACCGGCGCCGCGCCGCGTCCCGCCCGTGGCGCGGCTTCCCGCCCCGGGCCCGGCGCCGTTTCCGCGCCCAAGCTCGGCGCCGTTTCCGCGCCCAAGCTCGGCGCCGTTTCCGCGCCCAAGCCCGGCGCCGTTTCCGCGCCCAAGCCCGGCGCGGTTTCCGCCGGCCCTTCGGTACGGCGCGGCAGACGGAGGACGGCGGCGGCCAGCAGGGTGCCGCTGAGGGCGACGGCGAAGGACACCAGCGGCACGCCCCCCAGCGCCGCGTAGTAGGTGTACAGCGTCTCGCCCTGGCTGAAGCCCACTCTCGCCCACGGGAAGCCCCCGATGGGCACCAGGCCACGGATCCACTCCATGGCCACCCAGAGTGCCGAGAACCACAGCGGCCACCACGGCAGGCGCATCACCATCGCGGCTCCTGCCGCCGTCGCCGCGTAGAACGCGGACTCCACGCCGACGAGGGCCAGCCAGGCGTCGTAGCCGATGGGGCGGACCCAGGCCAGGGCGGGCAGGAGGAAGACCAGCGCCGCCAGGTAGCCGAGCCAGGCGGCTCTGCGGGGCCGCGTGCCGTACAGGCTGCCCGCCACGAGGGCCAGGCCCAGCGGGGCGCACAGCCACCAGTTGAGGGGCGGGAAGGCCAGGAAGAGCAGCAACCCGCCGGCCGCGGCGGCGGCCACGCGCGCCAGGAGGACGGTGCGCGGCTCCTTGCCCGGCGCTCCCGCGGGCGGCTCGGCCGGCTCGGAAGGCACAACAGGCGGCACGGCGGGCGGCCCGTCAGCCGGGGTGGGCGTGGCGGAGCCGGGCGGCACCGGGGTGCCAGCGGTGTCGGAAAGGTCCTGCGCCACGGCCGGGGGTCTCCTCGCGATGAAAACGGCTTGCAAGAAAAGCTACCGCCCCCGAGGAGTCGCCCGGCGTAAAGGCAAGGCAGGGTGACCCCACCGTCGTGGGATCACCCGGCGCTCTCGCGGTGGTCCATGAGCACGGGAGCGGGAAGAGGGCCCGGCAACCCTTCGGACCGGATCCGTCTCGTCGGCGGCGAGCGCGGAGTTCCGTTGTCTACTGGGCTGCCGGGCCCGTCCCGGGTCCAACCCCCCGCCCGGTTGGGGTGCCCCGACTCGACGGACCGACGGCCCTGCACCTGGCTGTGTGGACGCAACCCGGAGGTTTCGTCACGGACGCAGGATCCGTCGATGTCAGAGACGGCCAACCGGCCAAGTCCCGTGCTGGACTGCGCAGCAAACTACCGACTCTGGCGATGATGTCAACCGTGTCCCGATCAGCGGCGACATCAAGTTTTCGCAGCTAGGACCAGCCGCCGCAGACTGGATGGAAGCGGCAAGTCGTGCACGACGCCCAAACGCTGCGTCGCCCGAGTCAAGGCTACGTAAAGATCACTCAAACCGCGTGGCGACTCCGATACGATCAGCGCCGGTTCGACGACGATCACCGAGTCGAACTCCAGTCCCTTGGCGTCGGTCACGGCCATGACCGACACCGCGGCGTCGAGCGCGTCGTTGCGCTCGCCGGGCCGTACGATCACCGACCCTTCGAGTCCGAGCGTGTCGAGCATCGCCGTCGGCGCGATGACGACGGTCTTGCCGGGCGAGGACGTGACCAGCTCGGGCAGCCGCTCCAGCGGCGCCGACCAGGGCTCCTGGCCGCTGTGGCGCACCGAGGCGGGCGCTTCGAGCTCGGGGTCGATCGCGGCGAGCACGTCGGCCGCGACCTCCATGAGCTCGACGGGCGTGCGGTAGTTGACGGTGAGCTTGCGCTGGCGCCAGCGCCCGGCGACGTAGGGATCGAGCGCGGAGGCCCAGGAGCGTGCTCCGGCGGCGGAGCCGGTCTGGGCGATGTCGCCGACGATGGTCATCGAGCGGGTCGGGATGCGCCGCATGATCGCCCGCCAGGCCATGGGCGACAGTTCCTGCGCCTCGTCGACGATGACGTGGCCGTAGGCCCAGGTGCGGTCGGCGGCGGCGCGCTCGGCGGTGGTCAGGTAGGGGCCTTCGCCGCGCTGGCGTTCGGCCAGGCGTTCGGCCTCCATCACGTCGGACAGGCCCGTCAGTTCGAGCACCTCGCGGGCGTACTCCAGCTCGCTCTGGCGCTCGCGTTCCTCGGCGAGGCGGGCGGCCAGGAGCTCCTCCTCGGCCATCGCCGCGGAGGCGCGCAGGACCTGCTCGTCGATCTCGCCGAGCAGTTCGGCGGCCTCGTCGAGCAGGGGCACGTCGGATTCGGTCCACTCGGCCGACGTGCGTGCCAGCAGGCGCTGCTCGCGCTCCGTGAGCCCGGCCGCGGCCATGCGCTCGGCCGAGCCGTACAGGGTCAGCAGCAGGCGCTGCGGGGTGAGGTAGGGCCAGAAGCGGTTGAGGGCCGCACGTACGGCAGGCTCGGTGCGCAGGTCTTCGCGCAGGTCGGCCAGCTCCTCGTCGTCGAGCAGGCCCTTGCCGATCTTCTTGCCCGCCTGGCGGGCCAGGGCGTTGAGCACCGAGCGCACGAAGACGGCGCGGGCGGCGTTGTGGGGGCGGCGGGACTTGACCGCCTTGTTGCGCGCCGAATCGAGCATGCGGCCGTCGATGGTCAGGGTGTAGCGGCCCAGGGGCAGCTCGATGGCGGTGCGCGGCACCCGCTGGCGTTCGCGTACGGCACGCGTCAGGATTTCGGCCATGCGCAGGTCGCCCTTGAGCGCGGCCGCCTCGGGCGTGTCGCGGCGTGTCGCGTTCACGCCCGGATACAGCTCTCCGACGGTCGACAGCAGCACGTCGGTCTCGCCCAGGGAGGGCAGCACCTGTTCGATGTAGCGCAGGAAGGTCGGGTTGGGCCCGAGGATGAGCACGCCGCGGCGTTCGAGGCGCTCGCGGTGGGAGTAGAGGAGATAGGCGGCGCGGTGCAGGGCGACGACGGTCTTGCCGGTGCCGGGCCCGCCCTGGACGACGAGCACGCCGTTGAGGTCGTCGCGGATGACGCGGTCCTGCTCGGCCTGGATGGTGGCGACGATGTCGCGCATGCGGCCGGTGCGCTCCTCGTCGAGGGCGGCCAGCAGCGCCGCCTCGCCGTTGAGTGTCGCGCGGTCGGCCTCGGCCAGGTTGTCGAGGTCGAGCAGGTCGTCGTCGACGCCGGTGACCGTACGGCCGCGGGTCTGCAGGTGGCGGCGGCGGGTCACGCCCATGGGCGAGCGCGGCGTGGCCTGGTAGAAGGGCTGGGCGACGGGGGCGCGCCAGTCGATGAGCAGGCGTTCCTGCTCGTCGTCGGTCAGCCCCAGCTTGCCGATGTAGAAACGGTCGCCGTCGGCCTGGTCGAGGCGGCCGAAGGCCAGCCCGCGCTCGACGGCCCACAGCCTGGCCAGCCGGTTGGCGTACATGACGGCGAAGTCGTCGCGCTCCGAGCGGTTCTGATGGGTGCCCACCGCACCGGTGGCCAGGATCTCCTTGAGCTGACGCTGGGTTCGCTCGCGCAACACGTCGAGGCGGTCGTAGAGGCGGGAGACGTACTCCTGCTCCTTGGCGAGCTCCGAATTAGTGGTAATGGGACACTCCGGCCATTTCCTTATCGATTCAGCTCTCCAGTATGCCAGGGCGGGGCTTTCCCACGACTGTGTCACGTCTTGGTTTCGCCTCTTGACCACCGGCGGCCGGTTTCCGTACGGTCACCTTGAAGTTAGGAAAGTTTCCTAACTCTGATCGGAGTTGCGGAAGTGAAACCGGGAACGCCCAGCCTGCTGCGCGCCATCAACGACCGGGCCGCGCTGGAGGCGCTGCTGGAGCGCGGACCGCTCACCCGGCCGGAGATCGGCACGCTCACCGGCCTGTCCAAGCCAACAGCATCTCAGCTGCTGGTCAGGCTGCAGGAGGCGGGCCTGGTCGTGCTCGACGGCATCCGCGAGGGCCTGCCGGGGCGCACGGCGGAGGTGTACCGGATCAACCCGGCCGCAGCCTACGCCGCCGCGCTGGACGTCACCCCCGACCGCATCGAGGCCAGGGTGGCCGACCTGACCGGCACCATCGTCGGCGAGTACACGCTGCCCACCCCGCGCCGGCCCGCCGGTGAGCTGGTCGAACGGCTGAAGGCCGCCCTCGACGGGGCGGCGGCGCCGGCGGCGCCCCGTCACGTCGTCATCGGCGTGCAGGCCGCCATCGACCCGACCACCGGCAAGCTCGGCTACGCCACCGCCAAGGACATGCCGGGCTGGCAGATCCCCGATCTGCTGCCCACGCTGTCGGCCGGGCTGGGCGCCCCGGTGTCGGTGGAGAACAACGTCAACCTGGTCGCGCTGGCCGAACAGGCGGGCGGCGCGGCCATGGGCCACGACGACTTCGTGCTGCTGTGGGCCGACGAGGGCCTGGGCGCCGCGGTCGTGCTCGGCGGACGCATCCACCGGGGCTTCAGCGGGGGCGCGGGCGAGGTGGGCTACATGCCCACCCCGGGCGCGCCCACGGCCCGGGAGACCGGCCGCACCGACGACCACGGCTACCAGGCGCTGACCGGCGGGCGGGCGATCCACAAGGTCCTGCGCTCGTACGGTGTGCGCGGCGCGGACTTCCGCCAGGCGATCACCGCCGCGGCGAGGTCGGCCAAACGTTCGGAGGAGGCCAGGGCCGGGCTGCGCGACGTCGCCGCCCGCCTGGCCGTGGGCCTGGCCGCCATCACCTCGGTGCTGGACCCGGCGCTCATCGTGCTCACCGGCGGCGCCGTCCAGGCCGGCGGCGAGACGTTGCGCGAGCTCATCGAGCACGAGCTGCACGCCCTCACCATCCCCCAGCCGCAGGTCCGCATGTCGGCCGTCGAGGGCAACCCGGTGCTGGCCGGGGCGCTCGGCCTGGCACTGGACGCGACCCGTGAAGAGGTCTTTCCCTAAGAAACACGATCAGGAGGCACCCCCCGTGCGCTTGACTCCCCTCGCGGCCGCCGGGCTCATGGCCCTGGCGCTGACCGCCTGCACCGCGGGCAAGGCACCCGCGCCCACCCTGGGCGCCCAGGCCAAACCCACCACCACCGGCTCCGAGCCGGTCGCCGCGGCCCTGCCTCCCGCCACCCTGGAGCTGTGGCACGGCTTCTCGGCCGACTCGGAGGTCAAGGCCTTCGAGGAGGCCATCGCCGGCTTCACCAAGAAGTTCCCGCAGATCAAGGTCGTCGCCAAGAAGGGCATCCAGGACGACCAGATCACCGCGGCCGTCCGCAGCGGCAAGGCGCCCGACCTGGCCGCCTCGTTCACCACCGACAACGTCGCCCAATGGTGCAAGTCGGGAGCGTTCCAGGATCTGACGGAGGTCATCAAGGCCGACGGCATCGACCTGAACGTGCTGCCGGCGACCTCGCGCTCCTACACCGAGTTCGAGGGCAAGCGGTGCACGATGCCGCTGCTGGCCGACGCCTACGGCATGTTCTACAACACCGACCTGATGAAGGGCGAGCAGCCGCCCAAGACGCTGACCGAGCTGACCGAGCTGACCAAGAAGCTCACCGTCCGCGACGCCAACGGCGACATCAAGGTGGCCGGGTTCATCCCCAGCTTCCAGTACTACGAGAACTCCGCCTCGCACATGGCGCCGATGACCGGGGCCAAGTGGTACAACGAGGACGGCACCTCGGCCATCGGCTCCGACCCCGCGTGGAAGCAGCTGATGACCTGGCAGAAGGAGCTCGTCGACTGGTACGGCTACGACAAGCTGGAGAAGTTCCGCAAGGGCCTGGGTGACGAGTGGGGCGCCGAGCACCCGTTCTTCAAGGGCAAGGTCGCCATGATCCTCGACGGCGAGTGGCGCCTTGGCATGATCGCCGCCAACCCCGAGGCGACCAAGGACCTGAAGTTCGGCACCGCTCCCCTGCCGGTCGCCGACGACAAGCCCGACCTGCACGGCAGCGGCTTCACCGCCGGCACCGTCATCGGCGTCCCGAAGGGCGCCAAGAACCCGCAGCACGCCTGGGAGCTGCTGAAGTACCTCACCACCGACACCGAGGGCCTGGTGACCCTCTCCAACAAGCTGCGGAACGTTCCCACCACCAAGGACGCGGCGGCCTCGCCCGACCTGCTGGTCGACGACAACTTCAAGACCTTCATCGACATCTTCAACCACCCGAAGACGACGACGGTCCCTGCCTCGGTCAACAGTGTCTTCAACCAGGCCGAGGTGCAGAACCTGCTGGTCCAGTGGGAGGCCGGCAAGGTCAAGGACCTCGACGCCGCCATGGCCCAGGTCGACAAGCGCATCAACGACAAGCTGAAGCTGGCCGGAGGCTGACCATGGCTGCCACCCACGCCGCACCGCCCCCTCCGTCACGGGGGCGGCGCGGCGAGGGCCTGAAGGCTCTCCTCTGGCTCTCGCCCTTCCTCGTCGGGACGTCGCTGTTCTTCGTCTATCCGTTCCTGGCGACCATCTTCTTCTCCTTCCATCGCTACGACCTGTTCACGCTGGAGTACGTGGGCCTCGACAACTGGGCCTACGTCTTCTCCGACCAGCTCGTCATCCAGTCGGCGGCCAACACGCTGTGGCTGGTGGTCTTCATGGTTCCGGCGCAGCTGCTGTTCGCGCTGGGCATGGCGCAGCTGCTCACCAAGGTGAAGGCCGGCGCGGGCATCCTGCGCACGATCTTCTACCTGCCCTCGCTGGTGCCGCTGGTGGCCGGGACGGTCGCCTTCGTCTTCCTGCTCAACCCCGCCACCGGTCCGGTCAACCAGATCCTGGGCTTCTTCGGCATCGAGGGGCCCGACTGGTTCGGCAGCTCGGCCTGGTCCAAGCCGAGCCTGACGCTGCTGGGCATGTGGGGCATCGGCAACACGATGATGATCTTCCTGGCGGCGCTGCTGGACGTGCCCAAGCACCTGTACGAGGCGGCCGCCATCGACGGCGCCTCGGCCTGGCGGCAGTTCCGCAGCGTCACGCTGCCGATGATCTCGCCGGTGCTGATGTTCTCGGCCATCACCGGGGTCATCTACGCCCTGCAGTACTTCACCCAGGCGATGATCGCCTCCCGGGTGGCCTCGGGCGGCACCGACTCGGCGGGCAGCACCTTCACCCCCGGCTACCCGGACGGGTCGCTGCTCACGCTGCCGCAGCACCTGTTCCACACCGGGTTCCGCGACTGGATGATGGGCGCGGCCTCGGTCCACGCGCTGCTGCTGTTCGCCGCGGCGATGATCTTCACGCTGATGCTGCTGCGGCAGTTCCGCAAGGCCGAGGAGTCCTGATGACGTCGACGTTGACCGCGCGCCCGGCCTCGCACCGCGCGAGGCCCGTGCCGCGCAGCGGCACCCGCAGGCGGCGCACGCTGTACTTCATCGCCACCCACGCCATCGCCATCGCGCTGGCCATCATGTTCGCCGCGCCCATCGTCTTCGTGGCGCTGACCGCGCTCATGACCGACGAGCAGGCGCTGACCAGCTCGCTGTGGCCGCAGGAGTGGAACTGGTCCAACTTCTCCGAGGTCTTCTCCAAGTCGCACCTGCTGCAGTGGACGGCCAACACCTTCGTCTACGCGGCGACGGCCACGGTGTTCATGCTGCTGTCGTCGGTGCCGGTGGCCTACGCGCTGGCCCGCTTCCGCTTCCGCGGCAGGAAGGCGGCCTTCCTGCTGGTCATCACCATGATGATGCTGCCGCCTCAGGTCGTCGCCGTGCCGGTCTACACCCTGTGGGCCCGCTTCGAGCTGACCGGGACGCTCTGGCCGCTGATCCTGCCGATGCTGCTCGGCGACGCGTTCTCGATCTTCCTGCTCCGGCAGTTCCTGGTCACCATCCCGCGCGACTACACCGACGCCGCCCGCGTGGACGGCTGCACGGACTTCAGCACGCTCATCCGGGTGATCCTGCCCATGGCGCGCCCGGCGATCGCGGCGGTGGCCCTGTTCACCTTCTTCTACTGCTGGAACGATTACTACGGGCCGCTGCTCTACACCGATCCGGGTGAGCAGAGCAGCTGGACCCTGTCGCTGGGCCTGGCCACCTTCAAGGCCTTCCACAGCGTGCAGTGGAACCTCACCATGGCCGCCACCCTGCTGGTGACGGCACCTGTGATCATCGTCTTCTTCTTCGCCCAGAGAGTCTTCATCGAGGGCGTCACCTTGACAGGAGTGAAGGGTTGAAACTCGCGGTAGTCGGGGGCGGCTCGACGTACACGCCCGAGCTGATCGACGGGTTCGCCCGATTGCGGGAGGAACTCCCGCTCACCGAGATCACGCTGATCGACCCGGCGGCCGACCGGGTGGAGCTGGTCGCGGGCATGGCCCGGCGCATGCTGGCGCGCGCCGGCCATCACGCCGCGGTCACCGCCACGACCGAGCTGCGTCGCGGCGTGGAGGACGCGGCGGCCGTCCTGCTGCAGCTGCGGGTCGGCGGCCAGGCCGCCCGCGACGTCGACGAGACGCTGCCGCTGCGGTGCGGCTGCGTGGGTCAGGAGACCACAGGAGCGGGCGGCCTGGCCAAGGCGCTGCGCACGGTCCCGGTGGTGCTGGAGCTGGCGGAGGTCATCCGCGAGCGGGCGCCGGGGGCGTGGATCGTCGACTTCACCAACCCGGTCGGCATCGTCACCAGGGCCCTGCTCGACGCCGGGCATCGCGCGATCGGGCTGTGCAACGTGGCGATCGGGTTCCAGCGCCGCTTCGCCGCCAGGCTCGGCGTGGAGCACTCCAGGATCACGCTCGACCATGTCGGGCTCAACCACCTGACCTGGGAACGGGCGGTGTACCTCGACGGCGAGGACGTCCTGCCCCGGCTGCTGGACCAGGAGATGGCCGACTCGCTCGGCCTGCCGCTCGAGCTGATCACCCGGCTCGGCGTGGTGCCCTCCTACTACCTGCGCTACTTCTACGCCCACGACCAGGTGGTCGAGGAGCAGCGCAGCAAGCCGTCGCGGGCGGCGGAGGTCGCGGCGCTGGAGGACGAGCTGCTGCGGATCTACGCCGACCCCGCTGCCGACACCAAGCCCGCGCAGCTCGACAAGCGCGGCGGCGCCTACTACTCCGAGGCCGCCGTGGCGCTCGTCGCCTCCCTGGCCTCCGGCCGGGGCGACGTGCAGGTGGTCAACACCCGCAACAACGGCACGCTGCCGTTCCTGCCCGACGACGCGGTCATCGAGGTCCCCGCACGCATCTCGTCCGCGGGAGCGCTCCCGCTGCCGGTCGATCCGGTCGAGCCGCTGTATCGCGGGCTGATCGCGAACGTGTCGGCCTACGAGGAGCTGGCCCTGCAGGCGGCCCTGCACGGGGGGCGCGATCGGGTGCACGACGCCCTGCTGGCGCACCCGCTGGTCGGCCAGCTGGCCGTCGCGGACGAGCTGACCACGTTGCTGCTGGAGGCCAACGGCAGGTACCTGCCGTGGGTGTGAACGCCGGCACCGTGCTGGCCGTCGACGGCGGCAACAGCAAGACCGCCGTCGCCCTGGTCGCCGGGGACGGCACCGTCCTGGGCACCGGACGGTCGGCGGGGTTCGAGCCGCAGAGCGCGGGCGTGCGCGCGGCCGTCGACGTCCTGGAGGAGGCGGTACGGCAGGCATGCGGTGCCGCGTCCGCCCCGCCGTACGCCACGCATCTGGCCGCCTACCTCGCCGGGGCCGACCTGCCCGTCGAGGAGGAGGAGCTGCACGCCGAGCTCATGGCGCGCGGGCTGGCCTCCAGTGCGACGGTCGCCAACGACACCTTCGCGCTGCTGCGCGCCGGCGCCTCCGGCCCGTGGGGCGTGGCCGTGGTGTGCGGGGCGGGCATGAACGCCGTCGGCGTCTCCCCCACCGGCCAGGTCGCCCGCTTCCCCGCCCTGGGGTCCATCAGCGGCGACTGGGGCGGCGGGCAGGTGCTGGGTGAGGAGGTGCTGTGGCACGCCGCGCGCGGCGAGGACGGCCGCGGGCCCGCCACGGCGCTGGTCGACGTGGTCCGTTCGCACTTCGGCGTCGCCACCGTCGCAGAACTCGTGCTGGAGCTGCACTTCGGCCGCGTGCGGCCGACCCGGTTGCTGGAGCTGGCCCCCGGCCTGTTCTCGGTGGCCGACCGCGACGAGGTGGCCAGGTCGCTGGTGGTACGGCAGGCCGACGAGGTGGTCGCCATGGCCGAGACGTGCCTGCGGCGGCTGGGACTGCTGGAGACGCCGACCGAGGTGGTGCTCGGCGGCGGGATCCTGACCGCCCGGCACACCCTGCTCGACGGCCTGCTCGACGAGCGCTTCGCCGCGCGTGCCCCGCAGGCCAAGCCGGTCGTGGCCGACGTGCCCCCGCTGGTGGGGGCGGCGCTGCTGGGCATGGAGCACCTGGGGGCCGCGCAGGAGGCCAAGGAGCGGCTGCGGGAGCACTTCGCCCCGCATCGCTGACCCCGTCGGACCTCCACGTCTTCGCCCGCGCGGGGACGTGGAGGTCTTGTGCTCACCGGTCGCCGTCGACGTCGAACCGGGGCGGGCGGTGCTCGTAGGGGGTGCTCAGCACCACGGTGGTGCGGGTGGAGACGTTGGCCGCCGCGCGGATGCGCTGCAGCAGGTCCTCCAGCCCGTGCGGCGAGGCCACCCTGACCTTGAGGATGTAGCTCTCGTCACCGGCCACGCTGTGGCAGGCCTCGATCTCGGCCAGGTGGGCCAGGCGGTCGGGGGCGTCGTCGGGGGCGGCGGGGTCGATCGGTTTGATCGACACGAACGCGGTCATCGGCAGCCCGATCGCGTCGTGGTCGATCACGGCCGTGTAGCCCCGCAGCACACCCCGCTTCTCCAGGCGGCGCACCCGCTGGTGCACGGCCGACACCGACAGGCCCGTCTCCTTGGCCAGATCGGTGAAGCTCATCCGGCCGTCCTTGGCCAGGAGCGTGACGATGCGGCGGTCGATCTCCTCCATGGGGCAAAGGTATCGGGTCAGGCGGGTGTGCCGGTGCGTGTGAGGGCGTGCTGGAGCAGGGCGATGAGGACTTCCTTGCCGGATTCGCGCCTGCGGGCGTCGCACAGCACGATCGGGATGTCGTCGGGCAGGTCCAGTGCCTGCCGTACCCTGCTCACCTCGAGCTCGGGCAGGTCCTCGAACCTGTTGAGCGCCACGATGAAGGGCGTGCGGTTCTGCTCGAAGTAGTCGACGGCGGGAAAGCAGTCGGCCAGGCGGTGCACGTCGGCGAGGACGACGGCGCCGATCGCGCCGGAGGCCAGCTCGTCCCAGACGAACCAGAACCTCTCCTGGCCCGGGGTGCCGAACAGGTAGAGCGTGTACTGGTCGCGGATGGTCAGGCGCCCGTAGTCCATGGCCACCGTCGTGGTGGTCTTGCCGGCGACCGCGGAGAACCCGCTGATGCTCTCCTCCGTGCGCAGGGGTCTGGTCTCGGAGATGGACCCGACGAGGGTGGTTTTGCCCGCGCCGAAGCCGCCCGCGATGAGGATCTTGATCGCCATCGGCACTTGCGAGACATGCATCGAGCACCATCCCTGCAGGTGTTACTCGAGTCAGGAGAGTGGTCAAGAATCTAGCAACGCCACAAATGCCCCTCAAGACCTATTTTTCCACTTTGTGGATTCGTTGGCCATTTGACATCCCTTGTCAACCTTCCGCCGTGGCCTACTCCGGCAGGAGGGCGTCGCGCGGCCCGCCGTACACCGGGTTGCGGTCGTGGCGGCGCTCGGTCACCAGCAGCTGCACCGTCCCGGGCTCGGTGTCAAAGGCCTCCCACACCGTCCAGTCGTCGCCGACCGTCCTGGTCTGGTCGGGGCTCTCCGCGTAGCCGCCGGGGTTGCCCTCGGGCACGTCCACGATCAGGTAGGTGGCCTTCAGCTTGCGCCTGGCCAGCTCCGCCCGCACCTCGCCGACACTCTTCTCGTCGGAGCGGAAGCCCTCCAGCGGCCCGCCCTGACGATCGGCGAGCGCGGGCCCCCGAACCATGCGCGATCCCGGATTCGGATCGGCCTCCAGCACGCAGGGCGCCACCGGGTCCTTCATCAGGATGGTGCTGGTCGAGCTGCCTCCATGGGCGTGCGGGGAGATCGTCCACACGAACGTCTCCCCCGGCCTGAACAGGCGAGTGTCGATGCGCATCTGCCACCCCGGCCCGTGGGGGTCGCCCGTGATGTTCTCCGGGAGGGAGTAGAGCCCCTTGGGGATGTCGTCCACCGTGACGCCGCGCGGCTCGCGGCAGCGCGAACCCTCGGGGACGAGGTCGACGACGGCCGGTACGCCCAGCTCCGCCAGGCGCCTGGCCAGCCCCGGAGCGTCGGCGAAGTCGCGTACCTCGATGATCACGATGCCCTCGGGCGACCTGGTGACGGCGTAGGAGGAGCTGACGCCCGGACGGTCGTCGAGCAGGCTCGGGCCGACCACGATGCCCACGGCCAGCGCCGCGGCCGCCGCCAGGCCCACGCCCAGCCGCGCGGCGGGGATCCGGCGACGCGGCGCGGGGCTCTCCCGCTCGTCCGCGGTGATCGCCGCCAGCAGCGCGCGGGCGCCGGGGCCGGACTCCGGCGCCCCCGGGTGGTCGCGCCCCACCCTGGCGAGCTTCTCGGTGATCTTGTCGACGTCGTTCACAGCGAGCTCTCCATCTGCAGCGTCTGATCGGCGCCGCGCACCCCGGCCGCGGCCAGGGCGCGGGCGAAGCGCTTGCGCGCACGGTGCAACCTGATCCGCACGGCGTTGCGCGACAGCCCCATGGCGGCGGCGATCTGCTCGCGGTCCAGCCCCTCCCAGGCGACCAGGGCGAGCAGTTCGCGGTCGTCGTCGCCGAGCGCCCTGAAGACCTCGCCGATCGCGGCCACCTCGACGCCCTGCTCGGGCGCGGCGGCGTACAGGTCGGACAGCTCGGCGTCGAGTTCGACGGTGCGCGCCTGCCTGCGGTTCTCGCCGCGGAAGTGGTTGGCCAGCACCTTGCGTGCGACGCCGTATACGAAGTTGAAGAGCTCCGCTCTGATACAACCACAACGTCGCCTGATCGCCGCCGGGCAACTCGCCCGACCGGCGCCAGGCGACGGTGAAGGTCTCCGCGACCACGTCCGCCGCGTCCTGCGGAGAGGCGCAGCGGCGCGCGGCGTAGGCGGTGATCAGGCTGTAGTTGTGCCGGTAGACGGCCTCGAACCGGGCCAGCCGTGCTTGCTGCGGCTGCTCGTTGGACACGGGCCGGACTCCTCGCTCAGCGCCTCCATGCGGACACCTAGGCCTATGTACGGCAGGCGGCCATCATTTCGCGCTTCGTGGAGAAATCTTCAGCGCGTCAGGACGCCGACACGACGGGCGGCCCCTCGCTCGCCTGGACGAGCACGAAACCCTGCCCCTGGAAGGCCAGCTGCATGGCCTCGCCGCTGCCGCGCCCGATCATGGCGCTCGCCTTGAACGTGCGGTTGACCCCCACCTGGAGGGAGGCGCTCCAGCACACCGCCGACTGGCCGTCGGCGAAGGTGGGCGCCTGCCCGGCGTCGAGCGTGATGGGAGTGCCGTGGGCGGTGACCGCCACCCAGCCGGTGCCGGTGACGGTGGTGTTGAACAGCCCGCCCGCGGCCACACCCGCGCCCTGCACGCGGTTGATGTCCCACTTCAGCTGCGGCTCGAAGGCCAGCAGGTTGCGGCCGTTGACCGTGATGCCCTCGTCCTCCAGGTAGAACAGGAAGATGTCGTCGGCGTTGTCGGCCAGGTAGAGGCTGCCCTGGCCGCGCACACGCATCAGCGGCACGCCCTCGCCGGTCATGACCTTCTTGAACAGCTTGCCCATGCCGCCCGAGCCTTCGTAGTCGAAGGTCATCTGCCCCTGGAAGGCGACCATCGAGCCCTGCCTGGCCAGCACCTCGGGAAGCTGCACCCGCAGCATCTTGGAGTTGGCCAGGGCGAAACCGGGCGGGGCGTGCTGGGGATCGAGGTTGCCGAAGACGGAACTACGCATGCTGGGATCAACGCCATCGAGGCGTCACCCGTTCCCCTAGACGATGACCAGGTCCCGGGTCGTGTTGTTGAGGCGCTCGCCGCCGTCGGCGGTGCACACGACGATGTCCTCGATGCGCGCGCCGTGCCGTCCGGGCAGGTAAATGCCGGGCTCGACGGAGAAGGCGAAGCCGGGCTCCAGCACCTCGGTGTTGCCGGAGACGATGTAGGGCTCCTCGTGCGTCTCGATGCCGATGCCGTGGCCGGTGCGGTGGATGAAGTACGACCCGAACCCGGCGGAGGCGATCACGTCGCGGGCCGCGGCGTCGATCGACTCGCACGACACGCCCGGCCGTACGGCGGCGCACGCGGCGTCCTGCGCGGCCCGCAGCACGGCGTAGTACTCGGCGAAGTCGGCGGGCGGCTCGCCCACGCAGTAGGTGCGGGTGGAGTCGGAGCAGTAGCCGCTGTGGAACTGGCCGCCGATGTCGACCACGACCGGCTCGCCCGGCTGGATGACGCGGTCGGAGACCTCGTGGTGGGGGCTGGCGCCGTTGGGCCCCGAGGCGACGATGACGAAGTCGACGGTGGCGTGACCGGCCGCCAGGATGGCGTCGTGGATGTCCTTGCCCACCTCGCGCTCGGTGCGCCCGGCCTTGAGGAATCCGGGCACCAGGCGGTGCACGGCGTCGATCGCGGCGCCCGCCTCGCGCAGCGCGTCGACCTCGACGCGCGACTTGCGCATGCGCAGCTCGCGCAACACGCTGCCGGCCAGCACCTGCTCGGTGCCGGGCATGGCGTCGCGGAAGCGCAGCGAGGCCATCGCCCACATGCGGTCGGCCAGGCCCACGGTGCCCACCCGGCCGAGCCTTGAGGCGACCACGGCGTACGGGTCGTCGGTCTCGTCCCAGGCCACGAAGTCGAGCCCGAGCCGAGACGCGGGCGAGGCCTGCGCCGCGGGGAGCTCCAGTCGTGGCACCATCATGAAGGACTCGCCCGACGCGGGCACCACCAGGCAGGTCAAACGCTCCAGGGGCAGCGCCTCGTAGCCGCTGACGTAGCGCAGGTCGGGGCCGGGCGTCAGCAGCAGGGCGTCGAGCCCGGCCTGGGCGGTCGCCTGCTGAACTGCGGAAAGTCGGGACACGGGATACAGCTCTGCGTCAGTCACGGGCTCAAATCTACTCCGGCGCAGGCAGGCAAAATCCACGAAAAGCTCTCACAACACGGCAAGCTATCGCTACACTCCGTTCAAGGGCGATCACGTACTGTGGGGGCAATTGTCCTGTTCCGTTGAGGTTTGAGAGTGAGTCATATGGTCGGCGTCGTACCCTCGTCGCAAGACCGCCCGCTGACCGCGGCCGAGCTGGTCAAGCAGCTCACCGAACAGCAGGCCGCCGAGCGTGACGCCGCGCTGCTGTCCGTCCAGCTGGCCCATGCCCAGCGTCTGGGCAACATGGGCTGGGTCCGATGGGACGCGCGCACCGGTGAGATCATCTGGTCCGATCACGTCTACGTGATCTTCGGCAGGGACCGCGCGAGCGGTCCCGTCGCCCTGGCCGAGCTCGCCGCCTACGTCGAGCCCGGCGACGAGCAGGCCCTCGACCGGCTGCTGGCGACCCTGGAACAGGGCGGAGCCGCGGGTCACGCGGAGTTCCGCATCCGGCGCGGTGACGAGGTGCGCAACGTGCGGATGGTGCTGGAGCCGCTGCAGGCCCCCGACGGGCCCACCGGCGTGCACGGCGTCATCCAGGACATCACCGGCCGCCGCCGCGCCGAGCGCATGATGAGCGAGTCGCGCCGCCAGCTGCTGGTGGAGCGGGAGAAGGCGGCCGAGGACCGCACCGTCATGCTGACCCTGCGCGAGGCGATCCTGCCCGCCCACTCCGGCTACCTCGACCTGACCCGCACCCGTGTCGCCGTCCGCTACGTGCCCGCCGAGAAGACCGCCTCGCTGGGCGGCGACTGGTTCGAGGCCGCCGCGCTACCCGACGGGCGGGTGCTACTGGCCATCGGCGACGTCTCCGGGCACGGCCTGCCCGCCATCGCCCACATGGCGCAGCTGCGCCACGCACTGGTGGGCCTGACCATGACGGGCCAGCCCGCCGACCGGCTGCTGGGCTGGCTCAACGAACTGGTCATGCACCGCCTCGACGACACCACCGCCACCTGCGTACTGGGCCACCTCGACCCGGTCAGCCGGACCTTCACCTGGGGCCAGGCCGGGCACCTGGCGCCGATCCTGGTCCGCGACGGGCGCGCCCACCAGCTCATCGCGCCGCGCGGGGTGCTGCTCGGCGCCACCTGCGACCAGCCGTACCACCTGGCCGTCACCCAGCTGCAGGAGGGCGACGTGCTGCTGCTGTTCACCGACGGCCTGGTCGAGCGGCGCACCCGCGACCTCGACGCCGGGCTCGAGCTGGCCGTGGGCGCCGCCCGCGAGCTGCCGCCCTTCGACCTCGACGCCGGGCTCGACCGGCTCCTGGAGGCCATCGGCGGGCCCAACCCGGAAGACGACGCCTGCCTGCTGGCCATCGGCATGCTCGCCTGACGACCGGGGCCCTCCGCCTCCGCGCCATTGTCGGTGGGCACCGGCATACTGGTCCGGTGCTGATGCTGCTCGACACCCCGTCGCTGTATTTCCGCGCCTTCTACGGCATCCCCGAGTCGATGACCGCGCCCGACGGCATGCCGGTCAACGCCGTGCGCGGCCTGATCGACATGATCGCCACCCTGGTTCGGCAATACCGGCCGGCCGAGCTGGTGGCGACGATGGACGCCGACTGGAGGCCCGCCTTCCGGGTGTCGGCGATCCCCACCTACAAGGCCCACCGGGTGGCCCACGGCGACGTCGAGGAGGTCCCCGACACCCTGGTGCCGCAGATCCCCGTGATCGAGCAGGTTCTCGACGCCCTGGGCATCGCGCGCCTGGAGTGCGAGGGCTACGAGGCCGACGACGTCATCGGCACCCTGACCCACCGCTCCAAGGGCGCCGTCGACATCGTCACCGGCGACCGCGACCTGTTCCAGCTCGTCGACGACAGCCGGCCGGTGCGAGTCCTCTACACCGCGCGCGGCATCCGCAACCTCCAGGTGGTCGACGAGGGCTTCGTCAGCGAGAAGTACGGCATCCCCGGCCGCGGCTACGCCGACTTCGCCACCCTGCGCGGCGACCCCAGCGACGGCCTGCCCGGCGTCGCGGGCGTGGGCGAGAAGACCGCCGCCTCGCTCATCACCCGCTTCGGCTCGCTGCACCACCTCATGGAGGCGCTCGACGGCGGGGTCACGGAAGGCTTCCCGGCCGGGGCCAGGCTCAAGCTGGCCGCCGCGCGCGACTACCTGTCCGTGGCCCCCGCCGTGGTCGAGGTCGCCTCCGACGCCCCGCTCCCCGACGCCGACCTGACCCTGCCCGCCGCCCCCAAGGACCCCGAGGCCCTCGTACGGCTGGCGGACCGCTACGACCTCAACAGCCCGCTCAACCGGCTGCTCAACGAGCTGGCCAAGTCCGCCGGCTGATGCCTCCCAGGCCTGCTGGCAGATGCCTCCAGGTCCGCTAGCTGATCGCCTCCAGGTCCACGATCACCCACTCCTTGTCCAGCTTGAGGCCGACGGTCCTGCCGTCGGGCATCGCCCACGCACCCTCGAAGGGCTCGGCCGGGCCCTTGGCGGGTCCCAGCGCCCCCGCCACGCCCCGGTCCACGTCCCACAGGACCGGCCTGCGCCGGCCGGCCTCGGGGGCGGCGGTGGCCAGGAAGCGGTCCTTCAGCAGGCGGCGGGGCACCCCGCCCGCCACGATCGGCAGCGGGGTGCTGCTGCCGTCGGCGGCGACCAGCGTGCTGGAGCGCCCCTGCTCGGCCGCGTGCAGGCACTTGGTGAAGCCACAGGCCACGATCTTGCCCGCGGCCGCCGTGGCCGCCTCGCGCGTCTGGCCGGTGCGCAGGTTGCGCACCGAGGCGAAGCTGCCGTCGCCGTGCGGGCGCGGCCCCGGCGAGCCGATCCACGGCCAGTTCAGCAGATACCGGCCCTCCGTGCCGGGCACGAGCCGCGTGCCCCGGTAGACCCCGCCCGCCCCGAGGGAGTAGACGATCTTCTTGTCGGCGACAGCCAGCGCCGTCGGGTACCCCGAGCGATCCCTGGCCGTCATGGACAGGGCCACCTCGGCCGTCCCGCCGCTCACCGGGACTCTCCAGATCTCCACGAGAGCGCCCTCGCGGCCCTTTCGCGCCGTCCACCAGACGACTTCGCCGTCACCGGCGGCGAAGTCGGAGGCGAAAACGGTCGAACCCTCGGGCACCGGGATGTCGGCGAGCCTGGTCACCCGGCCCGAGGCCAGGTCGTAGGTCAGGAGGGCGTCGGCCCGCTCGAAGCTCGACTCCGCCGTGAACAGCAGGGTCGTGGAGTCGAGCAGCAGCCTGGGCACGACCTGGCCGCCCTCGGGCAACGTCCTCGGGACACGGTGGACCGCCCGCGGCCACAGACTCTGCGCGTCGGGGATGACGGCGACCTGAGCGACCGCCGGACCCGCCATACCCGCTGGGCGGGGCGCCTGCGCGCCGGTCCCGGCCACCCAGGCGCCGCCTCCGGCCACGACCGCCACCGCGGCGGCCGCCAGGGCCCACTTGGGGAGCTCACGCATAGTAGCCCTCCGTCGGGCCCCAGTTCGACAGCCGGATCGTGCCGTTGACGGCGTTACGGCTGCAGGCCTGCAAGGAGACGTTGTTCCACTCGCTGAAGTTGTAGCAGTGGTCACCTCCGCCGCCCGAGGCGCCGCCGGTGTAGTCGTAGTAGAAGTAGCCGTTCACGTAGGCGCGCACCCCGAGGCCGTCGGCCACGGTGTCCTCCAGGTAGACCATCTCCCAGCCGGAGTTGCACCAGTAGGCGGCGTCGTCGATGAACCCGGCGTACGCGCTGCCGTTGCCGTTGTAGGTGATGCCGCTGGTTCCCGCGTGCGCCGGCGGCACCCCGACCAGGCACATCCCCATCACCAGGCAGACCGCCGCGGCCCACCTGGCTAACCGTCTGGTCAGCAAGTGTCACCTCCTCGAATAGATCGTTAATCCCAAAGCCAAGCAGAACGGGACGAAAAGGAAAGATCTTGACGAGGCTCCGCAGCGGTGCTCGCCTGCCGGAAGGCCCCGCACCCGATAGGTTGATCCCGTGTCGACCAGAATCCGGGTGCCGGAGCAGGCGCATCGCAAGCTGACCGAGGGTTTCGAGCGCATCCGCCGCGAGCAGCACCTCCCGGCGGCCTTCTCCCAGGCCGCGCTCGACGAGGCCGAGTGGATGGCCACCTCCCCGGCCCACACCGGCCGCGACCTGACCGATCTGCCCTTCGTCACCATCGACCCGCCCGGCTCCATGGACCTCGACCAGGCGCTCTGCATCGAGCAGCTCGGCCAGGGCTACCGCGTCTGGTACGCCATCGCCGACGTCGCGGCCTACGTACGGCCCGGCAGCGCGCTCGACGCCGAGGCACGCCAGCGCGGCGAGACCGTCTACCTGCCCGACGGCAAGGTGCCGCTGCACCCGCAAGTGCTGTCGGAGGGAGCGGCCAGCCTGCTGCCCGGAGCCGACCGGCTGGCCGCGGTCTGGCGCATCGACCTCGACGCCGAAGGGCGCACCATCGGCGCCGACGTCCAGCGCGGCCTGGTGCGCAGCCGCGAGCGCCTCGACTACGACTACGTCCAGGCCGCCGTCGACACCGGAACCGCCGACGGCACCCTGCGCCTGCTGGCCCAGGTCGGCCGGCTCCGGCTGGAGCTGGAGCGCGAACGCGGCGGCGTCACGCTGCCCACGCCCGAGCAGGAGATCGTCGCGCTCGACGCGGCGGCCAGGGAGCGCGAGGACTTCCGGCTGGAGTACCGCGTGCCCCTGCCCTCCGAGGCGTGGAACGCGCAGATCTCGCTGATGACCGGCATGGCCGCCGCGGCGATGATGCTCGACGCCGAACTGGGGCTGCTCCGCGTGCTGCCGCCGCCGCACTCGTCCGACCTGGCCAAGGTGCGCCGCGTGGCGGCGGCGCTCGACGTGCCGTGGCCGGAGGGCGCCACGTACGGCGCCGTGGTGCACGACCTCGACCCCGGCAAGCCGCAGCAGGCGGCGTTCCTGCAGGAGTCCAAGGTGCTGCTGCGCGGAAGTGGCTACGTCGCCTTCAACGGGGCGCCGCCCTCCCACGCCGACCACACGGCCGTCGCGGCGCCGTACGCCCACGTCACCGCTCCGCTGCGCCGCCTGGCCGACCGCTACGCGGCCGAGATCTGCCTGGCGGTCGCGGCGGGCGAGCCGGTCCCCGACGACGTCCAGGAAGCGCTGCCGGAGGTGCCGGAGATCATGTCGACCACCGGGCGCCGGGCCAACGCCGTCGACCGAGCCTGCATCGACCTGGTCGAGTCGTTCGTGCTGCGTGATCGGGTGGGGCACACCTTCGAGGCCGCGGTGATCGACATCGACGAGCGGCGCAAGGGCGGGCTCGTCCAGCTGCTCGACCCCGCGGTGATCGCCCGCTGCGACGGCGAGTCGCTGCCGCTGGGCGAGCGCGTGACCGTACGCCTGGTCAAGGCCGACCCGTCCACCCGCGAGGTGCGCTTCACCCTCGCTTAGAGGATCCACCACCCGGGGCGGACGCCGCTGCACGCGCCCCGAGGGGTAGACCCGCTCCGGATACGGCCCCTGAGAGCCACGGGCTCAGGAGCCGCTCCGGACGCGGTCGCGGGGCGCCCTCCGACTCACGAGCCGCTGCGGAGACGGTCTCTGGGCGTCTCCGGCTCAGGAGCCGCTGCGGACGCGGTCGCGTGGCGCCTCGGACTCACGAGCCGCTGCGGATACGGTCTCTGGGCGCCTCCGGCTCAGGAGCCGCTGCGGACGCGGTCGCGTGGCGCCTCGGACTCACGAGCCGCTGCGGATACGGTCTCCGGGCACCTCGGGCTCAGGGGCCGCTCCGGCCTCGTGCGCGGCCGGGGCCGTGGCCGGGGGCTGAGATGCCACCTGGGGCCTGACCGCTCCCACCCCGGCCAGGCAGACGAGCACGATCCCCACGGCCTGCACGGGACCGGGGATCTGGCCCAGCAACACGATGCCCACCACCAGCGAGATCGCCGGCTCCAGGCACATCAGCACCCCGAACACCGCACTGGGCAGGCGGCGCAACGCCATCAGCTCCAGCGTGAACGGCACGACAGGCAGCAGCAGCGCGAGCAGGGCGGCCTGCCAGACGACCTCGAAGCTCAGCCCCGCGGCGGCCTGCGGCAGCCCCACCACGGCCACGGCGACCATGGCGGCGGGCATCGAGATGGCCAGCCCCTGCACCCCCGGCAGCCGCTCCCCCACCCGCTGGGTGAGCAGGATGTAGGCGCCCCAGCACACCCCCGCCCCCAGGGCGAAGGCCACGCCCAGCAGGTCGGTGCCGCCTTCCCAGGGACTGGTCAGCGCGAGCACCCCGGCCAGCGCCAGCGCGGGCCACAGCAGCCCCCACCGCCCGCTGCGGCGCAAGACGGCCACACCCAGCGGGCCGAGGAACTCCAGGGCGGTGGCGGTCGCCAGCGGGATCCTGGCGATCGCCTCCACGAACAGCACGGTCATGAAGCCGGTCACCACCCCGAGCAGCAGCGACCATCCGACATCGGCACGAGGCAGCGAACGGATCCGCGGCCGGGCCAGCGCCACGAAGAACACGGCGGCGAAGGCCAGCCGCAGCCAGGCGCTGCCGGCGGGCCCCACCCGATCGAACAGGCCCGTCGAGGCGCCCAGGCCGATCTGCACGCTGGCCATCGAACCCAGGGCCATGCCGACGGCTCCCAGACGGGAACCGGGGGAAACAGTCGAAGTCGTCATGACGTCCATGTCACTGCATGGGCTATGTCCGCGTCCACCACATGATCGTGGACGATATATCCGCATATTATGGACGGATGGATACCCGGCTCCTGCGCGTCCTGGTCGAACTCGAACGCCGCGGCACCCTGCGCGCCGTCGCCGAGGCCACCGGCTACGGCACCTCGGCCGTCTCCCAGCAACTGGCCACCCTCGAACGCGACGTGGGCGCCACCCTCGTCGAACCCGACGGCCGCCGGCTGCGGCTGACACCCGCCGGTGAACTACTGGCCGACCACGGACGCCGCATCCTCGCCGCCGTCGCCGAAGCCCGTGCCGCGCTCGACCCGCTCAGCGAGCCCAGCGGCACCCTGCGCATCGCCGCCTTCGCCGGGGCCCTCTCACGCGACCTGCTGCCGGTGGCGCGCAGGCTCGCGGCCAGCCATCCGTCGCTGCGGCTGCTGCTCAGCGAGCACGAGCCGGACGAGGTGTTCGAGCTGCTCGACTCGGGGCGGATCGAGCTGGGGTTCGTCTACGACTACAACCTGGTGCCGTGGGCCGGCCGTGAACCCACGGAGTTGCTGTGCGACACGCCGCTCGTGCTCGCCGTACCAGCGTCCCTCGCCGACGCGTACGGCGCCGCGGGCGACCAGTGGCTCTCGACGGACGCCGCCCCCGACGGCGCGCCCGGAACGGCATCGGGGGCGTCCACACCCCTCGGCGGCACGCCAGGCGGACGGCCCTTCGAGGCACGCGCGCCCATCAGCGACGCGCCGGCCAGAGCGGCATCGGGGGCGGACGCGCCCGTCGGGCCCCCGGGCAGGGCGTCGTCCGGGGCAGCCGGGCCGGCCATCGAAGCGGGCGCCGCGCTCACCAGCGGGGCGGGCTCGTCAGTGAACGGCGAGGCGGGCGCGACACCCATCAGCGAGGCGGGTGCGTCCCCCAGCGGCGGGGCGGGTGCGACGCTCCCCGGCGGGGCGGGTGCGACACCCAACGGCGAGGCGGGTGCGTCCGCCAACGGCGGGGCGGGTGCGACGCTCCCCGGCGGGACGGGCACGACACCCAACGGCGGGGCGGGTGCGTCCGCCAACGGCGGCACAGGCGCGTCCGCCAGCGGCGGAGCGGGTGCGGCGCTCAACGGCGTGCCCTTCGGCGCCGCTCCCGGTAAGGGTGCGCCGTTTCTCGACGCGCTGGCCCGGTGGGCCGGCACGCCCTGGGTGGTCAACTCGCGCAGCCGGGCCGATGACGAGCTGGCCGCGCGGGTGTGCGCGCTCGCCGGGTTCACGCCCGTCGTGGCGCACCGGGCCGACAGCCTGGAGCTCGTCCTCGACATCGTGGAGTCCGAGCTCGGCGTCGCCCTGGTGCCCGCCTTCCTCCCGTCGCGGCCGGGTGTGCGGCTCCTGCCGCTGCACGGCCTCGACGTACGGCGGCGCATGTACGCCGTCACGCGCCCGGGCGGGTGGCGCTGGCCGGGGGTGCGGCTCGTCGTCGATCAGGTCATCGCCGGAATCTGAACCCCCTGACAGACAAGGAAAGCCGCCCGCAGCGCCGGGGCTGGGGCGGCTTCCTGAACCGGTTCCAGGGGGACGGGTCGCTCACTTCTTGAGGGGGCTCCAGCCCGCGCCGACGCCCATGAGGTGCAGCGCGACGCAGAGCAGGCCGGCGGTGCCGAGGGTGGCGACGGTGACCACGCCGCCGACGGCGACGCCGGCGATTTCGAAGACGAGGGCGAGGACGAACAGCAGAGCGGCGAGGAGAGCGAACATCTTCCAACCTCCGGGCGGGGTGGCCGCACTCCGCGGGCGGGCGGGTCTGAGCGGATGTGCGTCCGAGGGCTTTTACGCGTTCGACAAGGGGATTTCCGCTGCGATCACCCCGGAAACTGACTGCAGAGTGACGTTGAGTGAACCTACGAACACGTCAGTTTGACCGGGCGGTCAGTTTGCCGCCACGGCCTCGATCTCCAGCAGCCACGCCTCGTCGTAGATGCCGGTGATGATGATCGTCAGCGCGGGCATGTGCTCGCCTAGCACCTCCTTGCGCACCTCGTAGTTCTCCCGCCGGTACTGACGGTCCGACAGGAAGACCGTCACCTTGACCAGGTCCGTCAGGCCCATGCCCGCCTCGGCGAGCACCGACTCGACGTTGCGCCAGGCCAGGCGTGCCTGGTCGGCGAAGGTCTCGGGCACGTGGCCGTCGGCGTCGACGGGTATCTGGCCGCTGACGAACAGCAGGCGGGAGACGTCGGTGGCCAGGGCGCCCTGGCAGTAGGCCGACTCGGGGCGGAACGACGTGATGGTCACGGGACCTCCATGGCGGTGTAGTACACGCACGCGGCGTCGTGGTGGTTGGCGAAGGAGTGCACCTGGTCGCCGTCGTAGTACAGGGAGTCGCCCGCTTCGAGCAGGTGGTCCTCGCCCGCGACGGTGACGGTGAGCCGGCCGCTCTCGACGGCGACGTATTCGCGCGATCCCGCCGCGTGGGCGGCGAACTCGCCGAGGACGACGTGGGGCGGGACCGAGGTGCGGATGAACTCGAACTCCACGCCGGGCAGGTTCGGCGACAGGATGCGGCGTTCCCATCCGCCGGGGTCGACCAGGGCGCGCTGCTGCTCGTGGCGGATGACCATGACCTTGGCCCGCGTGCTCTCGTCGAGCAGCCGTGCCGCGGTGGTGCCGAGGCCGGTGGCCAGGCGCGCCAGCACGATCACGGTGGGCGCCTTCAGCCCCCGCTCGATGGTGGAGATCATGCTGCGGCTCACCCCGCTGGCGGCGGCCAGGCCTTCCAGCGTGACGCCCCGCCGTACGCGTTCGGTTCTGAGCCGCTCTCCCAAAGCCACAAGATCCACGAATGGCACTATAGCGAACTATTTCTACCAAAGGAGAACGTGACGGGATTCACTCTCGCTCGGTGTCACGCTTCGCCGCCGCGTTTCGTCTTGTTGTCGAGACGGATCCGAAGGGGGACCCATGCGTCGCGAGTTCCGGTTTTCCCACTGGTCGTTCATGTTCGCCGAGATCGCTTTGTGGTCGTTCGCGGTCCTGATGGTGACCGGGGCGATCCTCATGTTCTTCTTCGACCCCAGCATGGCCCCGGTCACCTACGACGGCACCTACGCCCCGCTGCGCGGCACCCAGGTGAGCCGGGCCTTCGACTCCACGATGCACCTGAGCCTGGAGGTGCGCGGCGGCCTGCTCATCCGCCAGATGCACCACTGGGCGGCGCTCGTCTTCGTGGCCGCGGTCGCGCTGCAGCTGCTGCGCATGTTCGCCACCGCCGCCTACCGGCGCCCCCGCACGGCGCAGTGGCTCATCTGGGTGGCCCTGCTGCCGCTGGGCATGGCCGCGGGCGAGACCGGCCACATCCTGCCCGACGACATGCTCTCGGGCGGCAGCCTCTGGCTGATCAAGTCGGTGCTGCAGTCGCTGCCGCTGGTGGGCAGCTACGGCGTGATGCTGCTGTTCGGCACCGACTTCCCCGGCGAGAGCGTGATCACGACCCTGTACTGGGGACACGCGCTCGTCATCCCCGCCGTGATGGCCGCCCTGCTGGGCGCGCGTGCCTGGCTCGTGCGGCGCAACGGCCACACGCACTTCACCGACGCGGCGCCCGCCAGGCCCGGCGCCCGCCCGCTCATGGCGGTCGCGACGCTCGGCATGCTGATCGTCCTCGGCTTCGCCTTCCAGGTCGCCCCGATCTGGCTGTACGGCCCCGCCCGGCCCACCCAGATCTCGGCCGGATCGGTCCCCGACTGGTACATGGGATTCCTCGACGGCGCCCTGCGCCTGATGCCCGGCTGGGAGGTGACGATCGGCGGCTACACCCTGAGCCTGGCCGTCCTGGTCCCCGTGATCGTCCTGCCGGGCGCCTTCTTCACCGTCCTGGCGCTCTACCCGCTGGCCGAACGCCGCCTGCTGAAGGGACGACCGGCGAGCGTCACGCTGGAGCGGCCACGGCAGGCGCCGGCGCGCACCGCCATCGCCGTCGCGGGAGTCGCCTTCTACGGCCTGCTGTGGGCCTCGGCGGCCAACGACCAGTTCGCCCACCAGTTCCAGCTGACCGTCGAGACCGTGACGATCTTCTTCAGGTACGCCGTGGTCATCGGCCCGGTGGTGGCCTTCCTGGTCACCCGCTGGATCTGCCTGGGCCTGCAGAGCGCCGACCGGCACGTGGCCGAGCACGGTGTGGAGACCGGCGTCATCGTGCGCTCGCCGGACGGCGGCTTCCACGAGCGGCTCGTCCCCGCGGGGCACGCGATCGCGCCCCGCGAGGGCGATCAGACCAGCGAGGAGTAGGCGACGACGCCGCGGCGCATCGCGTCGATGGCCTTGGAGGCGGTCTGCCTGACCGGGCTGCCGGGCGGGCAGGCGTCGCCGAGCTGCGACAGCAGGTCCATCAGCTGCTTGACCCAGCGCACGAAGTCGCCCGCCGCCAGCTCGTTGCCGTTGATGCCGTCCATCAGGACCGCGTCGAGCGAGTGCCCCTTGGTCCAGCGGAAGGCCGCCCAGGCGAAGCCCATGTCGGGCTCGCGGATGATGGACACGCCGTTGTCGCGCTCGATGCCCTCCAGCTCGCCCCACAGCCGGATCATGGCCGTCAGGGCGTCCTGGGCGCGGCCCGCGGGGATCTTCGGACGGCGGGCGTCGTCGGACTGTCGCGACTCGAAGACCAGCGCGGACACGCACGCGGCCAGCTCGGCCGGCTCCAGCTTGTCCCACAGGCCCGAGCGCAGGCACTCGGCCGTGAGCAGGTCGAGCTCGGTGTAGAGGCGGCCCAGGCGGCGACCGGCCTCGGTGACGGTCTCGCCCTCCAGGTAGCCGAGCTGCTCCAGCACGCCGCAGACCCGGTCGAAGGTGCGGGCGATGACGTGGGAGCGGCCCTCGACCCGGCGGCGCAGCCCCTCGGTCTCGCGCAGCAGCTTGTAGTAGCGCTCGGCCCACCGGGCGTGGTCCTCGCGCTCGTCGCACCCGTGGCAGGGGTGCTGGCGGATCAGGCGGCGCAGCTCCAGCAGCTCCGCGTCCTCGACGGCGTGATCACGGGCCCGATCGGGCTTGCCGAGGTCGCGGTCGCCGATCTTGGCCAGCAGCGTGGAGACGAGGTTGGCCCGCTCCTTCGGGGAGCGCGAGTTGAAGTTCTTCGGGATGCGCAGCGTCTCGATCGGCTCGACCGGCACCGGGAAGTCGGCCGGGTCGAGCTTCTTGACCTGCTTGCCGATCGTCAGCACCAGCGGGCGCGGCCCTTCGCCCCGCGGGGTGATGCCGGGGTCGAGGACAATGGCCAGTCCCGCCCGGCGCCCGCCGGGAACCCTGATGACGTCGCCGGGCTTGAGCGCCTCCAGCGAGCGCAGCGCCGCGGCACGCCGGGCGTGCCCGCGCTGCTTGGCCAGCTCCGCCTCGCGGTCGGACAGGCGGCGGCGCAGCGCGGCGTATTCGGGGAAGTCGCCGCGGTGGCAGGTCATGGCGTCCTTGTAGCCCGCCAGGGCCTCCTCGTGCTTGCGCAGCTGCCTGGCCAGCCCCACCACGGCCCGGTCGGCCTGGAACTGGGCGAAGGAGGCTTCGAGCAGGGTGCGGGCACGCTCGCGGCCGAACTGGCCGACGAGGTTGACCGCCATGTTGTACGACGGCTGGAACGACGAGCGCAGAGGGTAGGTGCGGGTGCCTGCCAGGCCCGCGACCGACAGCGGGTCCATGCCCGGCTGCCACAGCACCACCGCGTGGCCCTCGACGTCGATGCCGCGCCGCCCGGCCCGGCCGGTGAGCTGGGTGTACTCGCCCGGCGTCAGGTCGGCGTGCATCTCGCCGTTCCACTTGTCGAGCTTCTCGATGACCACCGTGCGGGCGGGCATGTTGATGCCCAGGGCCAGGGTCTCGGTGGCGAAGACGGCCTTGACCAGCCCGCGCACGAACAGCTCCTCCACGACCTCCTTGAAGGCCGGGAGCATGCCCGCGTGGTGGGCGGCCAGGCCGCGCTCCAGGCAGTCGCGCCACTCCAGGAAGCCGAGCACGGCCAGGTCCTCGTCGGGCAGGTGCGCGGTGCGCTCGTCGACGATCTGGCGGATCTCGTGCTTCTCGCGCTCGTCGGTCAGCCGGATGCCGGCGTAGAGGCACTGCATCACGGCCGCGTCGCAGCCGGCGCGGGAGAAGATGAAGGTGATCGCCGGCAGCAGGCCCTCGGAGTCGAGCTTCTCGATCGTCTGCGCGCGGTCGGGCGGGCGGTTGCGCGGCGGCCTGCCGTACCCTCGCCTGCCCCCGCGTCCGGCCAGGCGCTCCTCGTCGCGGGCGATGCGCATGAGCGTGGGGTTGATGTGCTTGGGCCCGCCCTCGCCCGCCTCGGCGGTGAACATGTCGTAGATGCGGTTGCCGACCATCATGTGCTGCCACAGCGGCACGGGCCGGTGCTCGTCGACGATGACGGTGGTGTCGCCGCGCACGGTGCCGAGCCACTCGCCGAACTCCTCGGCGTTGCTCACGGTCGCCGACAGGGCGACGATGCGCACCGACTCGGGCAGGTGGATGATGACCTCTTCCCAGACCGCGCCGCGGAAGCGGTCGGCCAGGTAGTGCACCTCGTCCATCACCACGAACGCCAGGCCCGACAGGGTGCCGGAGCCGGCGTAGAGCATGTTGCGCAGCACCTCGGTCGTCATGACGACGATCGGCGCCTCGCCGTTGACGCTGTTGTCGCCGGTGAGCAGGCCCACTTTGGCCGTGCCGTACCTTTTGACCAGGTCGTTGTACTTCTGGTTGGACAGCGCCTTGATCGGGGTGGTGTAGAAGCACTTGCGCCCCTGCTCCAGGGCCAGGTGCACGGCGAACTCGCCGACCACCGTCTTGCCCGAGCCGGTGGGCGCGGCCACCAGCACGCCGTCGCCGGCTTCCAGGGCCCGGCAGGCGTCGAGCTGGAACTCGTCGAGCTCGAAGTCGTACAGCCGGCGGAAGGAGGTCATCGCGGGGCCGTCGCCGGAGAGCTTCTCCCGGAAGGCCGCGTACCGTTCCGCTGGTGAAGCTGGCGTCGTCATGCCTGTCAGCCTACCGAAACCAAGATTCCGGTCCGTCCAAGTCGGGCGCCTTTACAAAGTAAGTACGCTGAGAGCTGCGGGAACGACCTCGCACGTGACCGGAATCGCCCCGACCCGCTCCCCGTCGGCATAGGCCACGACGTCGGGGGCCTCCACCCTGACGCTGCGCGCCCGCCTGGTGATGACCGCCGGATGGCTCACGTGGGTGCCCTTGAAGACGCGCGGGAAGGTGCGCAGGAACTCCCCCTTGCCCACCGCCCCGAGGATCGTCACGTCGAGCAGGCCGTCGTCGTAGAGCGCCGACGGGCAGACCTTCATCCCCGCCCCGTAGGAGCAGGTGTTGCCGACGGCGACCAGCATCGCCTCCAGCTCCAGGACCTCCCTCTCGTCGAGCACGACACGGAAGGGGATCGGCTGGAACGAGCGCAGCTCCTGGGCCAGGGCGACCAGGTACTTGGCCATGCCGCGCGGGCGGGTCAGCCGGTTGGCGCGCTCGTTGACGCGGGAGTCGAAGCCGCAGCACACCACCCCGGCGAACCACTCGTCGGCGATGCGGGCGGCGTCGACGACGCGCGGCGAGCCGCCGAGCACCACGTCGGCCGCCGTCAGAGTGTCCTTGTACGGCAGGCCGAAGGCCGAGGCGATGTCGTTGCCGGTGCCCGCGGGGATGATGCCCAGGGGCACGTCGGTGCCGGCCACCGCCTGGAGTGCCAGATGCACCAGCCCGTCGCCGCCGAAGGCCACCAGGGCGTCAGGACGCTCGGCCACGGCGGTGCAGGCACGGTCGAGCGCGTCGGCGGCGTCGTCACCGACGATGACGCTGACGTCGGCGCCGCGCGAGCGCAGGCGACGCACCACCGGCTCCATCAGGCGCAGCGCGCCGCCGTTGCGGGCGGTGGGGTTGGCCAGCAGGGCCAGGTGCGGGGACACGCCCGCAACCTACCGGCGTTCCCCTTCCGAATCCAGAGGCTCCTCGTCGACGGGCAGCTCGGAGGCCTCGTCGTCGGACAGATCGGCGAACTCGTCGTTCTTGGCCGCGCGCTTCTCGCGCACGTACATGAAGAGCTCGGCGGCCACGAACAGGATGATCATGGGCAGGGCCAGCCCGATCATGGCCATCGGGTCGCCGCCAGGCGTGACCACCGCTCCGAAGACGAACATCAGGAAGATGATCATCCGGCGGTGCTTGGCCACCGTGGCGTGGGACAGCACGCCCAGGATGTTGAGGAAGATCAGCACCAGCGGCAGCTCGAACGACACACCGAAGATCACGATCATGATCAGGATGTAGTCGAGGTAGTCGTCGATGCCGATCGTGGCCACCGAGCCGTCGACGCTGAAGGACAGCAGGAACGCCAGGCTGGTGTCCATGATCACGTAGGCCAGGAAGGCGCCGCCGACGAACAGCGGGACGGCCAGTCCCAGGAAGGTGATCGCGTAGCGCTTCTCCTTGCTGTACAGCGCGGGGGTGACGAACCCCCAGAGCTGGTACAGCCAGACGGGCGAGGCGATGATCATGCCGACCATCGCCGAGACCTTCAACGTGATGAAGAAGGACTGGAAGATGCCCGTGTAGGTCAGGCTGCACTCGCCGGTGAGCTGGCGGGAGGCCTCCGTGGAGCAGTAGGGCTCCTTCAGCACCGCCCATACCGGATCGAAGACCAGGAATCCGACCACCATGGCCAAGACCACGGCCGCCAGCGAGATGAGGATGCGGTTCCGCAGCTCGCGCAGGTGGTCCATGAGGGGCATGCGCCCCTCGGGGTCAGGGGGTGGGCTGTTCTTGCCCGACCGCTTGAGCAGCGCCATCGCTGATGCTTACGCCTTCTTGTCGGCCTGGGCGGAGGCGCGCAGCCGGGCGGCCTCTTCCTCGAGCTTGCGGGCCTGCTCCTCCGGGCTCAGCACGGGGGTGGCCTGCAGCGGCTGCGGCTGCTGCTGGACGGTGTAGGTCTTGACGTCCTCGTCAGGGTCCTCAGAGAGCTTGCTGGTCTCGGCCTTGAAGATGCGCAGCGACCGGCCGACACCACGAGCCAGGTCCGGCAGCTTCTTGGCGCCGAAGAGCAGCACAAGAGCCAGCAGGATCAGGATGATTTCCGTAGGTCCCAGGTTCATGCGACTTCCTTAAATGCCCAGATGGCTGTTCTCAGCCACGATCGTACGCTGCCCTGGGGACAGTCTCATCCCTCCGGCGCCCGTTCTGTCCAAATTGTTCATGAGCTGCGGCGATTTGCCTGTTCAGGCCGCGGGCCGCCACGAGCACCCGGACACCCAGGGCGGCCAGCACGAGCAGACCCGCCGCGCCGGCGCCCACGTAGATCCACGTCATGGGGCAGAAGAGTACAACGCCAGGGCCCGCCCGGCCTCGGCCCGCACCTTCTCGGCCAGGCTCTCCGGCGAGACCACCCGCCCGGTGTCGCCCAGGCGCAGCATCAGCTTGAGCACCCAGTCGTCGTCGCGGGCCCGCAACGTGATGCGCAGGCGGCCCTCGCCCAGCTCGGTGGCCTCTTCGTAGGGGTAGTACTCGGCCACCCAGCGGCCGGCCGCGGTCACCTCGAGCTCCACGAGGCGGTCGGTCGGCGAGGGGCGGAAGACTCCCTGGGTCACGTCGATCGGCTCGGCCTCGGCCGGAGGGCTGGAGGGCACGTCGAGCACCTCCACCGACATCACGCGGTCGAGACGGAACAGGCGCATGCCCTCGGCGCGGTAGCACCAGCCCTCCAGGTAGGTGCGGCCGTCGGCCATCACCAGCCTGGTCGGGTCGACCTCGCGCGGGGTGACCTCGTCGCGGCCCGGCACGTAGTAGCGCAGAGAGACCCTGCGCCCCCTGACCAGCGCCTCGCGCACGAGCGGGAGCGCGTCGGGCGTGGCGTCGACGTCGATCTCGACCTGGTTGCTGACCGCCGCCGCGCCCGCGCCGGCCGCCTGCTCCAGCTTGGCCACGACCCTGGGCAGCGCGTCGCCCTGGGCCACCTCCGGCATCGCCCCGATCATGCGCAGCGCCACCAGCAGCGCGCTGGCCTCGTCGATGCCCAGCCGCAGGGGCCTGGCGATCGTGTCGGCGTTGTCGATGACGATCTCGCCGCCGTCCCACGACACGTCGATCAAATCGCCCGGCGTGTGGCCGGGCAGCCCGCACATCCACACGAGCTGGAGATCGTCGATGAGCTGCTTCTCGCTCAGCCCGAACACCTGGGCCACCTCGCCGACCTGAGCCCCCGGGTGGGACATCAGGTACGGCACCAGCGCCAGCAGCCTCGGCAGCCGATCGGCCGCACCACTCATGCCCATGCCCCCTTGAGCCTTCTGATGACCGCGTCGCGGGCGTCGGGCGGCTCCACCACCCGTACGTCGGCGCCCAGGCTGGCCAGCCATCCGGCCAGCCGCTCGGGGTCGGCGAAGATCAGCTCCGCACGGTCCCATTCCTCGTCGGCGGGGCGCACGCCCCTGGCGATCTGCCGCAGGCCCTCGCCCGTGCCCTTTCTCACCAGCACGACCGCGGTGCGCTCCTCCACCGGCTCGCCCTCGGGGAAGCCCACCATCTCGCGCAGGTCGACGCCGTCGGGGACGGTGAACGGCCCCTTCAGCGTGGTGACCTCGCCCATGATCCGCGACAGGCGGAAGGCGCGCGGCGCGGCGCGGTCGCGGTCGAAGCCCGCAAGGTACCAGCGGCCGCGGCGCGAGACCACGCCCCACGGCTCCACGGTGCGGGTGCGGATGTTCTCGCTGCCCGAGGCGCGGTAGTCGAAGCGCACCACCTTGCGGTCGCGCACCGCCTCCCACAGCGCGGGGAAGGCCGGGTCCTTGCTGTCGACGCGCAGCTCCAGGGCGCCGCCCAGCGGCGAGGCGTCGGTCTGCACGCCTCCCGCGCGCAGCTTCAGCAACGCGCCGGAGGCCGCGTCGGCCAGGCTGGCGCGCTGCCACACCTGGGCGGCCAGGCCCAGCACCGCCGCCTCGTCGGGCTCCAGCGTGATCTCGGGAAGCTCGTAGGACTGCCGCTCGATCTTGTAGCCGGGCTCGTCCTCCCACGGGTCGCGCATCACCTCGATGGGGATGCCGATCTCGCGCAGCTCGTTCTTGTCGCGCTCGAACATGCGCTGGAAGGCCTCGTCGCTCTCGCGGTCGTAGCCGGGCACGGCCTGGCGGATCTGCTCGGCCGACAGCGGGCGGCGCGTCGCGAGCAGGCAGATCACAAGATTCAGCAACCGCTCGGTTTTCCTGCGCGACATCGTCCCCTCCACGTATAGCCTGCCCTGCGTGATCCGATGGCGCAAAGGCGAGGTGCTCGAGATCCGGCGCGAGTGGCCGGGAGCGGTGGAGCTGGTGGTCTCCGTCGCTTCGGAGGGCACCTGCCGCGCGCTGGCCTATCCAGCGCTCGTGGGCCGCCCCGAACCCGGTGACGAGGTGCTGCTCAACACGACCGCGCTCGCGATGGGTCTCGGTACGGGAGGTTACGCCATGGTGGTGGCCCTGCCGAACCGTTTGCCGGAAGATCCATCGGGCCCCGGCCACCTGGTGAAGGCCCGCTACACCCCGCTGCAGGCCACGGTGCTCGGCGCCGACGAGCAGGACTCGCCGTGGCACGAGGTCCTGCGCGAGGCCGACGGCCTCGACGGCATGCCCGTCGTCGTCGCCGACCTGCACTCGGCGCTGCCGGCGATCCTGGCCGGGCTGCCGCGTACGGCCCGGGCCGTCTACGTGATGCTCGACGGCGGCGCGCTGCCCGCGTGGTTCTCCATGTCGTGCGCGCAGCTGAAGGAGGCGGGCTGGCTGGAGGCGGTCGTCACGGTCGGCCAGGCGTTCGGCGGCGACGTCGAGGCCGTCACCACGCACACCGGGCTGCTGGCCGCCCGCCACGTGCTCGGCGCCGACGTGGCCATCGTCACCCAGGGGCCCGGCAACCTCGGCACCGGCACCCGGTGGGGCTTCTCCGGCGTGTCGGCGGGCGAGGCGGTCAACGCCGCCGCCGTCCTGGGCGGGCGTGCTGTCGCGGCGCTGCGGGTGAGCGAGGGCGACGCCCGCGAGCGGCACCAGGGGCTGTCGCACCACTCGCTGACCGCCTACGGAAGGGTGGCGCTCGCGCCGGCCCTGGTCGCGGTGCCCGCGCTGCCGGGAGCGTTCGGCGAGCGGGTGCGCGAGCAGGCGCGGGCCCTGGCCGTACGGCATGAGCTGGTCGACGTCGAGCTGGAGGGCCTGCGAGAGGCTCTCGACGCCTGCCCCGCGCGCCTGTCGACGATGGGGCGCGGCCTGGACGCAGACCTGGCCTACTTCCTGGCCTCCGCGGCGGCCGGACGGCTGGCCGCCGCCCTCTTGGCGGAGAGCGGGCCTCCTCCCATCGGGTGACGCGAGCCCTACCGTGGCACGACGACAGGCCCCCCGGCCACGCGAGACCGTGGAGGCATGAGACGTATCGCCATCGGGGCCGCAGGCCTGCTAGTGACGGCTCTCCTGGCCGCCTGCGGGGGCACCGCCTCCACCACCGCCCACGGGGGCGGCCACTCCGCCGGGGGCTCGCCCCCGGCTTCCACGCACGGGGGGCTGCACTCCGCCTCACCGACTCCGCCGGCCGCCGCGCTGCGCACGGGTGAGAGCTTCGTGACGCTCACCATGGCCGAGCCCTATACGCCCAGGCCGACCGGGGGCGGCACCGACGAGTATCGCTGCTTCCTGATCGACCCGAAGATCACCGAGCCGGGCACCTATCTCGCCGGTACCCAGTTCCTGCCGGGCAACGGCGACGTCGTCCACCACGCGATCTTCTTCCGCGCCGACAAGGTCGGCCAGGCGCGCAAGCTCGACGCCGAGTCGCCGGATCCGGGCTGGACCTGTTTCGGCGACGCGGGCGTCGACGGCGACTGGATCGGGCACTGGGCGCCCGGCACCAACGAGGTGCTGCTCGACCCGAAGCTCGGCTACCCGATGGCTCCGGGCAGCATGCTGATCATGCAGGTGCACTACAGCACGCTGGCGCTCGGCGGCAAGGAGCCGGGCAGCGACCGGTCGGGCGTGCGGATGCGGATGGCGACCGGGCAGCGTACACCGCTCAGCACCGCGCTGTTCGCCGCGCCCGTCGAGCTGCCGTGCACCGACGCGGAGAAGGGCCCGCTGTGCTCGCGCGAGGCGGCCGTGGCCGATGTGGGCAAGCGGTTCGGCGAGCAGTCCCTGGCGCAGGTCCAGCAGCTCAGCGAATGGTGCGACGGCGACAAGCCGGTCGCGGGCGCCACCCAGTCGTGCACGGTCCCGGTCGAGCAGCCGGCGACCATCCACGCGCTGGCGGGGCACATGCACCTGCTCGGCCGCTCGATCAAGGTCGAGCTGAACGGCGAGACGCTGCTCGACGTGCCGCAGTACAACTTCGACAACCAGGCCTTGCAGCCGCTCGACGAGCCGGTGGCGGTCAAGAAGGGCGACAAGATCACCGTCACCTGCACCCACGACGCCGGGCTGCGCGCCCAGCTGCCGGTCCTGAAGGACCTGCCGCCGCGCTACGTCGTCTGGGGCGAGGGCACCCAGGACGAGATGTGCCTGGGGATCGTGGTGGTCTCGTAGAAGTCCTTGAAGGTGAAGGCGTGAGGGGTGGGGCCGTGCTCGCGCAGGTGCTCCAGCCGCTCCAGGCCGTCCTTGAGCGAGGGGATCTCGCCTTCCTCCACCCACCACAGCACCGCGCTCGGCACGGTGTTGTGGTGGAACCACTCGCGGCGGCGGCGCAGGTACGGCAGGTGGGAGGTGCGGTAGATGAAGTCCCACAGGGCCTGGCGCGACTCCCAGATGGAGTAGGTGACGGCGAAGTCGCCGTAGTCGTGGTCGACCAGCGCGGTGGGGTCGTCCTCACTGCCCTTCAGGCGCCAGACGAAGCCGGGGGTGCTTTCCGCGAGCTCGTTGATCGGGCCCAGGGCGTTCTTGAAGTCGGCCATCACGGGGTCGTCGAGGGGCGCGACCATGCGCGCCACGTTCAGCTGTGCGAGATGCATGCGACCACTATGTCAATTTTCGTTTGTTTTAGAAACCGCCACGCAGCACTCCCCCGGCCTCGGGTCCAGGCTCACGCGGGCCGGATCCTGGCCCAGGCCCTGGAGCAGCCCCTGGCACAACGCCAGGTTGAGCGAGCAGACCAGCACCGGCTGGTCCTCTGCGAGGGTGTGGAAGGGGCAGTTGCGCAGGCGGATCTGTTCGCCCTCGGCGTACGGCTCGTAGCCGCGCTCCCGCAACGTCTCGATCAGGTCGCCGCCTCCGGCCGCCAGCTTCTCCCCCGCCTTCCTGGCCGCCTGCTCGGCCTTGTCCTGGGCGTCGAGCAGCTCGACCGTCTCGGCCAGGACCGCGGCCAGCGTGACGTAGTCGCGGGGAGGGAGGGAGACCGTGCGCTCCTGCCTGGCACGCGTGTACACCTTCGCCGGGCGCCCGCTGCCGGGACCCTTCTTCGCCGGGGGCTGGAAGTGGCTGTCCAGGAGTCCGGACTCGGCCAGCTTGTCGAGGTGGAAGGCGGCCAGGGTGCGGGAGATGCCGGCCGCCTCGGCCGCCTCCGCGCGGCCCACGGGGTGGGGGGAGGCGGCGACCAGATCGTAGAGCCGTCGCCGCGCGGGGTCGGCCAGGCCCGCCAGCGCCTCGAGGTCGTCGGTGCTGCTCACATGGCGAGTCTAGGGCGGGATCCGGGGCGCGGCGTGGGGGGCGCGGAGGCCGGGGCCACGAGGCGGCGGAGGCTGGGCGGCCCCCGCTGAAGGTGCCGCCCGATCCCGGCCCGCGGAGGGGCGGGCCGGGATCGGGCGGTGTCACTTCAGGCGGGTCCCCGCCAGGACGGCGCCTATCAGCAGGGACCCGTCACACGGGGTCGCGTCAGGCGGGGTCGCGTCAGGCGGGGTCGCGTCAGGCGGGGTCGCGTCAGGCGGGGTCGCGTCAGGCGGGGAGCCCGTCAGGCGGCGGCGCGGGCGGCGAGGGCGACGGTGGCCGACTGGCTGACGCCGTTCACCGTCACCGAGATCACCACCTGCCCCGCCCTGATCGCCGTGAGCTCGCCGCTCGCCGGGTCGAGCCGGGCCACGTGCCACGGCTTGAGCCCCGCCCTGCCGCCGACGTGCAGCGACGGCGAGCCCGACCACTGCGCCGACACCGGGTAGGCGACCGGCACGACCCGGCTGCCCTGGGCCAGCGAGGCGGTGACCTTGCCCGGCGTGCCGACCTCGACCGACGACGGAGCCGTCAGCGTCAGCGTGTCGACGTGCGGGCGGACCTGGGCGCCGATCCACGTGGGCGCGTCGACGAACCAGTTGCGCCGCACGTGCGCGGCCTCCTGCTCGCTGACGGGGTCGACGCCCCACAGCGACCAGCCGGTGAAGCCGCCGTCGTCGGCGGGGGTGGCCGGGTTCTTGCCGGAGTTGCCGTTGATCAGGTACGGCACGGCGTCGACCCGGGAGGCGTGGAAGGTGCCCACGTGGGAGCCGATGAACGCCGCCCCCTTGCCGGTCTCGCGCTGGAAGTCGGCGAGCCAGCCCTCGACGAGCGCGGCCTCCTTGCGGTCGCCGAGCTGGCTGCCCTTGCCGGGGGTGGGGTCGCGCGGCGGCACGTGGAAGAGCACCACGACCGAGCCCACCGCCGCGTCCCCGGCCGCCGCGTCGAGCTGCGAGCGGAGCAGGGCGACCTGGTCGAAGCCGCCGCCGCGCAGGTTCAGGCGCGAGGTGTCGAGGGTGACGAACCTGGTGCCCTTGTGGTCGAAGCTGCGGTAGGTGTCGCCGAAGGCGGACTTGAAGTTGTCGATCTTGCCGCCCATCACCTCGTGGTTGCCGGGAATGTAGTAGTAGGGCAGCGTCCCGGCGAGTTCCTCGTCGAGGATGCGCTTGGCCAGCTCGAAGTCCGCGGGTGACGCCTCGTCCACGAGGTCGCCGTTGATCAGCAGGAAGTCGGGCTCGGCCGCCTTGATCTCCTGCAGGGTGCGGCGGGCGTTGCGGACGATGTCGCTGCCGGGGTCGCGGGCGACGAACTGCGCGTCGGACATGACGGCGAAACGCCACGACGCGTCCGACACCGAGGGCACGACGACGGGGTCGGCGACCTTGGCCACCGGCGGCACGGTCACCGGCGGCGGCACCTTGGCCACCAGCCCGTCGATGACGATCTCGTTGGTGTACTTGGCGTCGGGCCTGGTCTCGGCCACGTAGAAGCGCCGCAGCCGCAGCGGGTAGGTGACGCCCGCCGGGACGGCGAACTCCACGTACTTCCAGCCCGTCCAGGTCAGGTACGGCCCGCGCAGGATCTGCGACTGGCCGAGCCCGTCGTAGAACTCCAGGCTGGGCCACTCGCCCTTGCCGGTGGAGTGGATCCACATCCCGAAGCCCTGCGGCTGCCCCTCGACCACGAGCTGGCCGGGCGGGCTGGCGTAGGCGGCGCGGGTGGCGGTGGACTGGGTGAAGTCGTACGACAGCTTCAGGCCGGTGCCGCTCTGCCCGGGGGCCGCCCCGAGTGACCCGGTCGCGCGGGCGGCGGCGAAGGCCCAGGAGGAGGCGTTCTCGAAGTCGGCCACCGGCGCGTCGACCGAGCCGATCGTGACCGGCACGGCCACGGTCGTACGGCCGACGGCGGCGGTGATGAGCCCGGAGCCGGTCGCCTGCTTGGGCTTGACCTGGAAGAACCCGTGCTGCGACGCGGTCACCTCGAACAGGGCCTGGTCGTAGGTGAGCTTCACGTCGGCGGGCTCGATGGGGGCGGTGTTGCCGTTGCGGTCGTAGCCGACCACGCCGAAGGTTCCCAGCGCCTCCGCGCCGGGCAGGCTGATGCGGTCGGCGGTCGAGCCGAGCCTGACCAGCGGCTGCAGGACGGTGAGCTCCAGCTTGCCGCTCGCGCCGTCGCGGGAGGCGGTGACGGTCGTCTGGCCGGGGACCAGGGCGCGGAAGAGCCCCTTGGAGGAGACCAGGCCGTGCACGGCCGGGTTGGCGCGCCAGTGCGGTGCGCCCTCGGCCGGGCCGTACGTCTCGTCGAATCCGGCGGCGGTCAGGCGCCTGGTGAGGCCGGGGAAGACCCGTTCCGGGCGTCCGCCGGCGACGGGGCCGACGCCGGGCGCCTTGGCCGGGTCGGTGGCGGTCTCCAGCCAGAAGCCCTTCAGCGTGCCGCTGCCCTCGGGGGCGTACAGCGCCAGGCCGTTGGGCACGTGCCGCTCGCCGCCGTCGGAGGGGCTGTTCTCGACCTGGACGGAGGCCGAGCCCGGCTCTCGGGCCAGCAGCGTGGAGGAGCCGCCCCCGTCGAGGTTGAGGGCGTTGTGCGCGCCCAGCTCGACCATCATCGCGGCCAGTTCGCCGAGCGTGACGCCGCGGCTGTCGGCCTGGCGGCCGTCGACGGTCAGCAGGTGCATGGTGCGGCCGTCGGCGGAGAAGCCGACGGCGGTGCGCGGGTGCGCGGCGGGGTCGGTGATCGGGACGACGGCGCCGTCCTTGACCAGGACGTGGCTGCCACCGACCGCGGTCTGGATGCCGCCGGGCTTGGGCTGGTAGGTCACCTCCAGGGGGTCGCCCGGCTTCAGCGCGGCCAGGGCGTCGGCTCCGGCTTCGCGGCCGAGCAGGATCGAGGTCCCGGCGGGGATGGGGCCGGCGCCCGCGGCCTGCCGTACGGCCTGCACGACGCCGTCGCGGAGCTCGACCTCGGTCACGCGCGGGGCGCCCTCGACGGCGCGTGCCCGCGTGTAGGAGCCCCACAGCGGGGTGAACAGGCCGACGCCGCCGCTCTGGATCCGCTGGTTGAACTGGGTCAGCGGGATGGAGCCCGCGGTGCCCTGGAAGGCGGCGGTGATGACGCTACCGACGCCGTCGGGGCTGATCGCCGCCGCCTTGTCCCAGCCGGCCACCGGCGACTGGACGAGCGTGCCGTCCTGCACGCCGATGCCCTGGGCGGCGCCGGACTGGTTGATGTCGAAGAAGTCGCCGTTGACGGCGGCGACGGCCTTGGCCCGGCCGGCGGGCCCCGACAGCGGCTCGGTCTTGGAGACCTCGCCGGAGAACAGGTAGCCCGCCTTGGCGGTGCCGAGGTCGGCCGAGAGCGCGTCGGCGCGCAGCCAGCCCGCGGCGTCGTAGCGGTCGAAGGAGGTCAGCGTGATGCCGGGGGCGACGGGGCGCTCCCGGCTCGCGGTCTCGAGGAAACGCGGCGCGGGGGCCGCCACGAGGGTGGAGGGCGCGTCATACGAGGACGCCCTGGGGGCGTCCTCGACCGGCGGCGTCCCTAACAAGAGCGTGGCGGTCAGTGCGATGGTGAGGGTCTGCACGACCCAGACTCAATCGCTAGATGGTATTAAGTTTCAAGTCCCAACAGTGAACTGAAAGAGAATTTCACGAGACCGGGGTGAGCTCGGCCCCTCCCGGCTCCTCCAGCACCTGCGTCGGGGCCATGGCCATGCTCCGCACGCCCGCGTAGAGGACCAGGGGTACGGCGAGCGCGATCGCCATCGACAGCACCGCGGTGCCGGAGTCGTTGACGAGCATGCCCACCCCGGCGCTGACCAGCGCGCCGATCAGTCCGGCCCGCAACATGGGCGCCCGGGTGAAGGCCTCCGGCACCGCTCCCACGCTCACCTTGCCGGGGCGCATGATCGCGAAGACCAGGAAGGCCAGGCCGACGATGACGATCGGCATGAGGTTCGGCGACAGCAGGGTGTTGAGCATCGCGCCGAGCTTGCGCCCGATGAGCGGCCAGAACGTGCCGTCGATCACCTGGCCGACGAAGCGCCCGAGGTGGGTCTGGGAGGCGGTGGGCCGCATGAAGTCGAGGACCGCGATCGCGCTGACGACCAGCCCGCCCAGGACGCAGAAGAGCCCCAGCTTGATGACCGACACGCGCTTGCCCGCCACCAGCAGGGCGGTCACCGCGATGCCCGGCACGAAGGCGATGACGCCGCCGAAGTCGCTGCCGATGCCGGGCCAGCCCGCCAGCAGCAGCGCCAGCACGCCGAGCGAGACGACCAGGCTGACCGCCACCCGCTTGCGCCCGGAGCGCACCAGTCCGTCGGCGGCGACCGCGGTCACCATGAGCACGGCCGTGGCCAGCAGGGCGAAGGGAATGTTGGCCAGGCCGTGGTAGCGCCCGCCGACGACCGCGGTGTAGCCCATGAGGCTGTTGAACTGCAGGGTGGTGCCGGTCAGCAGGTCGCCCAGGAGCACCGCGCCGGTGATGCCGCCGACGATCGCGGGCGGGCCGAGCGGATGCCTGCGCCACGGGCCGCTGACGCTGACCAGCAGGATGATCGTGGCGATGGTGACCACGCCGCCGACCAGTGCCAGGCCCGGCACGGGGGCGTGGGCCCAGGGCAGCAGGTTGACCAGGTAGGTCGACACCGGGATCGAGGCCAGGCCCAGGCCGAGTGCCGCCGCGGCGGTGGCCCTGCGCCGCTTGCGCAGCAGCAGGAAGGTCACGGCGTAGAAGGCGACCTGCAGGATCGCGAAGCCGGTGAAGAAGTGGCCCGTCAGCCCGCGCACGGTCACGCCCGTCACATCGGAGCGGCGCAGCGTCTCGGCCGCCTGCGCGAGCGGCTCGCCCGCGCCGGTGCCGAAGGCGACGCCGACGACCTGCGGCGGGATCGGGGCGCCCACGGCGGTCAGGATCGTGGGCGTCAGGTCGGGCACGATGACGATGTTCGGGCGGCGGGTCGAGGTGGTCGTCAGGTAGGCGCCCTGGGCCTGCGGCGCCTTCCACATCGCCACGCGCAGGTGCGGCACGCTGCCGTGGTCGCCCAGGCCCGCCAGGATCACCCGGGTGTCGGCGGGCAGCCTGCCCAGGGCGACGCCCACCTCGTCGTCGGCGGCCTTGACCGCCTGCTGACGCTCGGCCGCCGTCAGGACCTCGGGCTCCTTGGGCAGCTTGCCGTCTCGCAGGTAGGGCCTGATCAGGGCGTCGATGTCGATCGCCGTGACCCGGCACCGGCCGAGGTCTCCGGCCCACTGGAGGCCGGGGCCGTAGAAGTCGACCTTGCCCGCCCGGTCGGCGAGCGCGACGGCGGCGCCCTTGCCCACGGCCGAGGTGCACTGGCCCGCCTGGTGGAGGGCCTCGCCGAGGGTGCCCGCGTGGACGCCCTCGCCCGAGCGCTGCAGGTCGGTGAAGCCCGGCACGACGGCGCCCTCGCCCTGCGTGAGCGGCTCGGGGGGCAGGCCGCAGCCGCCGCCCACCGCCGCGCGGCGGCCCGCCGACACCGTCAGCCAGCCGTCGTAGGGGCAGGTGGTGGTGCCCACGATCTTGACCGACACCGAGCCGACGGCGCTCTGACCGGCCAGCTTCCACAGGTTCGGGGTCCGCTCGGGGCTCAGGTCGTCCCAGTGCAGGCCGGGGACGCCGATGAGCGCCACTCGCCCCTGTGTCTCAGCGGAGTCTCCGGCGGAGGCCTCAGCGGAGGCAGGCTGGGGCACGACCGCCCAGAAGGCCGCCACCATCAGCAGAAGCACCCATCTCAACGTCGGCCCCCATGCGGCTCAGCTTGGCAAATGCCTGGGAAAGGTAGCACGAAAGCGTGCGCCGAACTCGGCTTACCGAAGAGATCCCCGTGCGCCCTATTCCAGAAAAGTCCGGACTCGGGGCGAATGGTCAGGAATGGTGCTTCGTGTCGTGGGCAGGATCATCCTGTCGTGCGCTCTGGCGAACACGATCCCGGCGGCGCAGACTGGAAGAACAGGCGAACGCGCTGAGCAGTGGAGCCCTCGTGGACACTCACCTTGAACCCATGCCCGTTCTCTCCCGCGGCAGGCACCGCAATCCCAGGCGCGGCGCCTGCTTCATGGAGCTGGCCTCCTATCTCGCGGGCGAGCGGTGGAGCGACCACCCCGCCTGCACCCACCCGCTGCTGGCCGCCCTGGCCAGGCTGGTCAACGACAACACCACCGACGCCCGGCGCGGCGAGCTCGTCACGCTGGTGCCGTCCATCATCGGGCTGACCGGCGACGACCTGCGCATCGACGCGACCCTCTCCCTGAGGTGCGCCACCACCGCCCTGCCCGTCGCCGCCGCCGAACGGCAGCTGGCGCTGGCCGTGTCGGTGCTGGCGGCCGAGGAGATGCTCGCCCGCCTCGACGGGCGTGCTCCCGGCAGGCTCGGCGACGCCGGCCGCCGGGCGATGGACCAGGTGCCGCTCGCCGCCGAGTACGCCCGGCGCTTCAGCCGCGCGGCGCGCATCACCGACAAGGGCTTCCGCAAGTACGCGGCGCCCAACGCGGTGCAGCTGTCGGTGGTGGGGATCGCGCAGGCCTGCGTCAGCGACCCGGACGCGCTGCTGAAGGGGCTGCTGACCGACGCGATCGCCGATGTGACGGCGCTGGTGGAACCGCCGTCGCGGGAGGCCGCCGTCCACCGGGCACCGGCCGCCACCACCGGCTGATCGCCGACGCTCGCGACTCAGGCCTCAGGCACGACCCAGCCGACGGGAGGCACCCGTGCGCCCCACGATCCCCCTGGGCCGCATGGGCGGCGTGCCCGTCGGCCTCAACCTCTCCGTCGTGCTCATCCTGGCCATCCTCATCCTGGGCCTGGCCTTCGGACGCTTCCCCGCCGCCTTCCCGGGGTACGGCACGGCGCTCTACCTGGTCGCGGCGACACTCGCGGCGGTGCTGTTCCTGGCGAGCCTGCTGGCCCACGAGCTGGCCCACGCCCTGGTGGCCAGGGGTGAAGGCGTGGAGGTCGCCGGGATCACGCTGTGGCTGCTGGGCGGGGTGGCCGAGCTGAAGGGCGAGGCCCGCTCCCCCGGCGCGGACCTGCGGATCGCGGCGGTCGGACCGCTGACGAGCCTGGGCTGCGCCCTGCTGTTCCTCGTGCTGTCGCTGCCGCTGACCGGCCTGGCCGAGGGCACGCTGCTGTACCTGGCCGGGGTGAACCTGGTGCTGGCGCTCTTCAACCTGATCCCCGCCGCGCCGCTCGACGGCGGGCGGGTGCTGCGGGCGGGCCTGTGGGCGTGGAAGCGCGACAGGACCTTCGCCGCCGTGACGGCGGCCAAGGCGGGACGGATCTTCGGCTACGTGCTGATCGCCGCCGGGCTGCTGGAGGTGGTGACCGGCCTCGGGCTGCAGGGGTTGTGGCTGGCGATGATCGGGCTGTTCCTCGTCAACGCCGCCGCGGCCGAGGAGGCGCAGGCCAAGGCGTCGTCGGTGCTGCAGGGCCTGCGGGTGGGCGAGGTGATGAGCGCGCCCGCGGTCACCGCCGACCCCGACGAAAGCGTCTTCTCCTTCGTGGGGCGGGTGCTGCTGCACTCCCGCTTCTCCGCCTACCCGCTGATCGGCCGCGACGGGCACTTCGCCGGGCTGGTCACGCTCAACCGCATCCGGGCGCTGCCCAGGGAGCGGCACGCCGCCACCCGGCTGTCGGAGATCGCCTGCCCGCCGGACCAGCTGCCGCTGACACGTGCCGACGAGGTGCTGGTGGAGCTGCTGCCGCGGATGAACGGCTGCGCCGACGGGCGGGCGGTGGTGCTGGACGAGACGGGGCGGGTGGCCGGCATCGTCTCGCCCAGCGACATCAGCCGCGCCATCCAGCGGGGCGACCTGCGCTCCTACGCCCAGCGCGGCGCCGACCTGCGCTGAGCCGTACACGCTGTCCTGCGCCGAGCCGTACGGGCCGGTGCCGTACGGCGGCGCGGCGGGTGTTACTTGCGGCGCTTGCGGAAGATCGCGCGCAGCGTCATTAGCAGCACCACCATGACCAGTTGCCCGCCCACGACGATGCGGTTGACGTCGACGGCCGGCTTCCAGAACACCTCCCCGTCCTTGATGACGTACACCCCGGCCGGTTTGGCCGCGACGGCGTAGCCGCCGCCACCGCCGGGCTCGTCGATCGAGCCCTTCCCGGTGCCTCCGCCGCCCGCCTGGGCGACCCGGGCGACCGGGATGATGGTGACGTCGTCGTGGGTGACGGGCTGACCGAAGACCCGGCCGACCGTGGCGGCGTCGGTGGTCTGGTCCAGCAGCTCCATGATGTTCATGGAACTAAATGTAAGGACTCAGGCGCGTCCCCGCAGCTTCCGGTACCTGCGGACCAGCTGTGCGGTCGACGCGTCGGGGTAGTCGGCGACCGGCTGCTCGGAGGTCAGCGCGGGCTCCAGGGCCAGCGCCATCTTCTTGCCCAGCTCGACGCCCCACTGGTCGAAGGAGTCGACGCCCCAGACGGTGCCCTCGACGAAGACGATGTGCTCGTAGAGCGCCACCAGCTGGCCCAGGGTGTGCGGGGTCAGGCGCGGGACCAGGATGGTCGAGGTGGGACGGTTGCCCGGCATGACCTTGTGCGGCACGACGTGGGGCGGGGTGCCCTCGGCGGCGATCTCCTCCGCGGTCTTGCCGAAGGCCAGCGCGGTGGTCTGGGCGAGCAGGTTGGCGGTGAGGATGTCGTGCATGCCCGCGGGGTCCTCGTGCGGCTCGGCGAAGCCGATGAAGTCGGCGGGGACGAGCCTGGTGCCCTGGTGGAGCAGCTGGTAGAAGGCGTGCTGGCCATTGGTGCCCGGCTCGCCCCAGAAGATCTCGCCGGTCTGCACGGTGACCGGGGTGCCGTCGGCCTGCACGGACTTGCCGTTGGACTCCATGGTCAGCTGCTGCAGGTAGGCGGGGAAGCGGTGCAGGCGCTGGGAGTACGGCAGGACGGCGCGGGTCTCGGCGCCGAAGAAGTCGGCGTACCAGATGCCGAGCAGCGCCATCAGCACCGGCATGTTGGCCTCGAAGGGCGCGGTGCGGAAGTGCTCGTCGATGGTGTGGAAGCCGTCGAGCATCTCGCGGAACCGCTCGGGGCCGACCGCGATCATCAGGGACAGGCCGATGGCGCCGTCGTAGGAGTAGCGCCCGCCGACCCAGTCCCAGAAGCCGAACATGTTGGCGGTGTCGATGCCGAACTCGGCGACCTTCTCGGCGTTGGTGGAGACGGCCACGAAGTGCTTGGCGACGGCGTCGGCCGAGCCCAGGCCGCTGACCAGCCAGTCGCGGGCGACGCGGGCGTTGGTCAGCGTCTCCAGCGTGGTGAAGGTCTTGGAGCTGATCACGAAGAGGGTGGTGGCCGGGTCGAGGCCGCGCAGCGCGCCCGTGATGTCGGCGGGGTCGATGTTGGAGACGAATCGTGCCTCGATGCCGGCGTCGAGGAAGTCGCGCAGCGCCTCGTAGGCCATCGCGGGGCCGAGGTCGGAGCCGCCGATGCCGATGTTGACCACGGTCTTGATGGGCTGTCCCGTGTGGCCGCGCCACTCCTGGGAGCGCACCCGGCCGGCGAAGGCGGCCATCTTGTCGAGGACGGCGTGCACGTCGGCGATCACGACCTGGCCGTCGACGACCAGGCGGGCGTCGCGGGGCATGCGCAGCGCGACGTGGAGCACGGCGCGGTCCTCGCTGACGTTGATGTGCTCGCCGGTGAACATGGCCTCGATGCGGTCACGCAGTCCTGACTTGGCGGCCAGGGCGAGCAGCAGCTCCATGGTCTCGCCGCCGGCGCGGTGCTTGGAGTAGTCGAGGAACAGGTCTCCCGCGGTCAGGCTCATGCGCTCGGCGCGCTGCGGGTCGTCGGCGAACAGTTCGCGCAGGGTCCTGTCGGCGAACTCGCCGTAGTGCTTGTCGAGCGCCGCCCATTCCGGGGTCTGCGTAATGTCAGCCACGATTCCTCCATCTTTCCAAAACGCCTCACCGTCACTCTTCCATGTCCCAAGCGCCCGTTCGGTGAGGAGGGGGCGAGTCGGGGAGAACGCCGACCTTCACATATCTGGATATATCGGGATAAAATGGACGGCGTTTCCCCCCGGTTCTCCTGGAGGGAGGCAGCATGCGCAGGATCATCGCCGTCACCGCGCTGGCGGCTCTCACCCTCGTCGCGGCACCGGCCGCCGCTCAAGCCACCGAGGGCTGCTACTACGAGGTCAGACCGCCGTATCCGGCCAACCTGTGGATCCGTTCCGGACCCGGAACGGGGTACGACGTCGTCGGCTCGGCCGGCTACCTGGAGACCATCTGGGGCTCGTGCCAGAGCCAGGGCGGCTGGGTGCGCGTCGGCGCCGACGACGGCATGCCAGGCTGGGCCTACCGCCCGTACCTGCACAGGGTGAGCCACTGAACCACGCCGCGAGGCCGGGCCGTCGAGCCGTGCGGCAAGCTTACGATCATGACCCCTCGCCGGTTATGGATCGTCCCCTTCGTCAGCACGCTCGACCGCTTCGCGATGCCGCCCATGCTGCTCGCGATCTCGCGCGACCTGGGCCTGCCGCTGGCCCAGGTGGTCAACGCGATCGGCGCCTACGTGCTGGCCTACGGCCTGCTCCAGCCGGTGTGGGGCGTCCTGTCCGACCGGTTCGGCCTGGTCCCGACGTTGCGCGGGGCGCTGGCCCTATCCGGCGTCACGACGATGGTGTCCGCGCTGGCAGGCGACGCGGCGAGCCTGGCCGTCGCGCGGGGCCTGGCGGGCGCGTTCTTCAGCGCCGCCATCCCCGCCTGCCTGGTCTACGTGGGCGACACCGTCGCCGCCGGCCTGCGGCAGCGTGAGATCACCCGGCTCATGTCGGGGGTCGCGCTGGGCACGGCGCTGGCCTGCGGGGCCGGCGGCCTGCTGGCGCAGTACGGCAGCTGGCGGGCCGCGTTCCTGGCGACGGGTCTCGCCGCTCTGGCCCTGGCCGTGACGGTCGGCGGGCTGCCCGCGCCGCCCAGGCGCGCCGAACCGGGCCTGCTGGCGCCGCTGGTCGCGCTGGGCCGCTCGGGCTGGGCGTGGCTGGTGTTGTGCCTGGCCTTCGCCGAGGGCCTGGTCCTGCTCGGCGTGCTGACGTTGCTGCCGTCGGCGATCGAGGCGAGCGGCGTCGACCCCTCGATCGCGGGCACGGTGACCGCTCTGTACGGCGTGGCGGTCTTCGTCTGCGCACCCTTGGCCGGGCGGTTGTCGCGCCGCCTGCACGCTTCGCGGCTCATCGGCCTGGGCGCGGCGGCGGCCGTCGCCGGGTGCGGCCTGATCGCCCTGCGCCCCTCCGTCGTCACCGCGAGCGTCGCGGCCCTGCTGATCGGCGCGGCCTGGGCGTTCATGCACTCCAGCTTGCAGACCTGGGCCACGGAGGTGCTGCCGAGGGCCCGTGCGGCGGTGGTGTCGGCCTTCGCGGGCTGCCTGTTCCTCGGCGGCGCCCTGGCGGCGGTGCTCGCGGGCCCGCTGGCCCAGGCGGATCGCTATGCCGAGATCTTCGGCTGGGCGGCGCTCCTGGCGATCCCGCTCGGCCTGACCGCCACCCTGGGACGCCGCCGGTGGGCCCGTCCCGAGGGCGAACCGTCGGCAGACGGGTGAAGGGGACGTTCCCGCGATCTACGGGTTCGCCGAGGCGCCGGCCGCCTGTCGCGCGCTGACCAGGGCCCATGGCAGCCCCGGCAGGCGCTCGCCCGCCTCGTGCAGGAGCGAGCCCGCCGGGTGCCGCGGCGAGTTGGCCACCACGACCCGTCCCTCGGCGTTGACCAGCGCCACCTCCGTCGGGCACGCGGTCAGCTCGGCCAGCAGCAGCGCCTCGAACCTCGCCGCCCGCACGTCGGCGCCGACCACGCCCAGGAAGCGCGGGCCGTCCTCGACCGGTGCGGTGAGGGTGAGCATGTAGGTGTCGGTGCCGCCGTAGTCGACGTAGGGGCCGACGATGTGCCGGTGGCGGGTGCGTTCGGGGACGGCGAACCACTCGGCGGCGGTGTAGTCGTAGAAGTCGAGGCTGCCGGGGTCGAGGTCGACGTCGAGGAAGGTCGGATCGGGAGCCTGCCACCATTCGAGCCAGCGCGGCCGGTCGGCCAGCACGCCGGGGGCGACGATCATCCCGGCGCCGGCGAGCGTCTCGGGCGCCCTGCCGAGGCAGCGGAAGATCTCGGGGCGCACCCCGGCCAGGTCGGCGGTGCAGAAACCCGCCGATGAGCGGTAGCAGGTGACGACGCTCTCCCTGATCTCCTCCAGGGAGGCGAAGACCTCCTCGATGATGGAGCGGGCCCGATCGGCCAACTCGTTCATGGTCACCTCCCGGCCACCAGCCGCCAGTGCAACTCCATCAGACGCTCTATGCCCTTGTCGATGTGTTCTTCGGTGAGCGTGCGCGCGCGTTCGGCGTCGCGGGCGGAGATGGCCTCGATCACCTCGCGATGGCTGCTGACGACCAGCGCCGGATCGACCGCCTCGCCGTACGGCAGCCACAGCAGCTCGCCCACCTCGCCCTGGATGTCGATCTCCGCGCGCGTCAGCCGTACGGACTGGGCGGCCGCCGCGACCTCGATGTGGAAGCGGCCGTCTGCGCGGCGGCGCTCGCCCGTGGAGGTGGCGGCCTCCAGGCGGCCGACGACGTGGCGCAGGCGGGCGACGTTGTCGGCGGAGGCGCGCAGGGCGGCCAGGCGCGCGGCGGTGCCGGCGATGGCGCAGCGGTAGTCGCCGATCTCGCGCAGCTCGGAGCTGCTCAGCTCGCGCAGGCGGGTGCGCAGCCGGGCGGTGGAGGGGTCGGCGGGGCCGACGACGAAGGTGCCGCCGCCCCTGCCCCGGCGGGTCTCGACCAGGCCGCGCTCGCGCAGGGCGGCCAGGGCCGCGCGCAGGGTCACGGTGGAGACGTTGAGCTGGGCGGCCAGCTCCAGCTCGGCGGGGAGCTGGTCGGTGACGAGCCCGAGCGCGATGGCCTCGCCGAGGCGGCGCACGACGACCTCCACCCGCCCGGAGCCGTCGTCCAGAGGCGAGAAGACGGCGGCATCCGGCAGCTGAGTCACGGAATCCAGCATATTGCCTTATGAAATATGAACTCATAGTTTTAAGTGATGTTCCTCGAAGAGTGGCGCGATGCCGCCTACAACTGCTTCTCCTCGGGACACAAGTTCTGCCGCGAGGTCTGCCCGGTCATGCAGGTGACCAGGAACGAGTCGTGGAGCCCCACCGCCTTCCACGCCAACGTCGTGGCGATGGAGAAGGGCGAGCTGGAGGTGTCCGACGTCGCGGCCGACTACGTCAACTGCACCGGCTGCGGAGCCTGCGAGCTGCGCTGCCCCAACTCCCTGTTCACCGGCGACTTCTACCGGTTCAGGACGCGCACGGTCGACCTGGTCAAGGCGATGCGCGGGCTGGCCGTCTCCGAGGGTGTGCACCAGCCGGGCTGGCAGCGGTGGAACCGGCTGACCGACCAGAACTCCCACGAGCCGGTGCTCGACGGCGTCTCGCAGGAGCGGGTGCGCGACTGGGCGGACGGGCTCGACCTGCCCGTGGGCGGGGAGACGATCCTGTTCGTCGACTGCGAGGCCGCCTTCCACCGCACCTCGTTACCCCGCGCGGTGGCCCGCATGCTGAACCTGGCGGGCTACACGTTCGGGCTGATGAACGAGCAGTGGTGCTGCGGCGGTCCCGCCGCCGAGATGGGGTACGGCGAGCAGGCCCAGCGCTTCGCCCGGCACAACCTCGACGACTGGCGCGCCCACGGCGTGCGGCGGGTGCTGGTGCTCGACCCGCACGACTACATCACCTTCACCGAGGACTACCCGCGCTACTTCGGCGAGGAGTTCGACATCGAGGTCGTGCTGGTGATCGAGCTGCTGGCCTCGATGGTGCGCGAGGGGGTGCTGACCCCGCACGTGCCCGTCGAACGGTCGGTGACCTACCACGACCCGTGCCGGCTCAACAAGCGCAAGGGCATCTGGCAGGAGCCGCGCGAGCTGCTGCGATCCATTCCCGGGCTGGACTTCCGCGACGTCGACCGGGTCACGCAGTGGTCCTCGTGCTCGGGCGCCGGGGGCGGGCTGGCCATCGAGAAGCCGGAACTCACCGCGAAGATCAGCGCCGCCCGCGTCGACAAGGCCCTGGAACTGGGCGTCGACACGCTGGTGACCGCCTGCCCGTGGGCCGAGCGACCGCTGTCGGAGGTCGGCACGATCGGCGTCGTCGACCTGCACGAGCTGCTCGCCGAGTCGCTGGGGGTGGGCGAGCCGTGACCGCCGTCGCCCTGAGTGACCCGGTCGTCGGGGAGCTGCGGCGCATCCTCGGCGAGCCGTACGTGCTGACCGGCAAGGCCGACCGCCTCAACCGGGCCCGCGTGCCGGCGCCCTTCCCCGTGCACCGCTGGGCCGAGCGCATGCCCGACGTGGTGGTCATGCCCGCCTCCACCGAGGAGGTGGCCGAGGTGGTCGCGCTGGCCAACCGGCTGCGCATCCCGGTCGTGCCGCGCGACGGCGGCACCGGGCTGACCGACGGGGCGGTGCCGCTGCGCGGCGGCATCCTCCTGGACGTCAAGCGCATCAACCAGATCAAGGAGATCGACCTGGTCAACCGCACCTGCACGGTCGGGACCGGCATCAACGCGCTCAAGCTCAACGAGGTGCTGGCCGCGCACGACCTGTTCTATCCCGACGATCCGGCGTCGTACCCGTGCTCGCTGGTCGGCGGCAGGATCGGCACCAGCGGCTGGTCGCTGATCGGGTCCCGCTACGGCCACACCCGCGACCTGGTGCTCAGCTTCGACCACGTGCTGCCCACCGGCAAGGTCATCCATGTCGGCGACGGCATCGGCGGCAAGATCACCAAATCGTCGAGCGGCTACCAGCTCAAGCACCTGTTCATGGGCCACCAGGGCACGCTCGGCGTCGCCACCGAGGCCACGCTGAAACTCTTCCCCAAGCCGGAGGCGGAGTTCTCGCCGTTCTGGGCGTTCGAGGACTACGACAGCGCCTACCGCGCGGTCGGCGCGCTGGCCCGCGCCGGGGTGGCGACCTTCGCCGCCGCGGTGCTGTTCGACGAGTGGAAGGTCGACTACCTGCGCCGCGACGACGAGGCCTACATCCCGCAGCCGTCGAGCGTGAAGGCGCTGGTCTGCGCGGCGCTCTACGGCTACGACGACGAGGTCAGGGCGGGCGGGAGACGGCTCATGCGCATCGCGCGCGACCTGGGCGCCCGCTACCTGGGCGACGAGATCTCGCAGGGCGACTGGGCCGCCAGGCACGACCGCTACGCCACTCCCCTGCACGGCCGCACCCGCGCCGGCCAGGTGGTGCCGATGAGCTGGCACTGCGAGGACGCCTCCATCACCTACGCCAACCTGCCCGCCGTACGGCTCGCGTGGCACGAGATCGCCGCCGAGCTGCGCAGGACCAGCGACGTGTTCGACGACTGGGGCATGTTCGCCTACACCAACGGCTCGACGGGCGCCGACTACCTCACCGAGATCGACATCGGCATCTGGGAGCGGCGCCTCGACGACGCCTCCTGGGCGGCGTGGGTCAAGGCCAAGCGCGACCTCGCCGCGGTCGCCCTGCGCCACGGCGGCTCGATCAGCGCCTGCCACGGCTCGTGCCGGGAGGGCGAGGTCGACCTGGTGCCGGAGGAGCTCGGCGGCGGCTACGACATCATGCTCGCCGTCAAGCGCGAGCTGGACCCGAACAACATCATGAACCCGGGCAAGTACCTCCTGGACAGGGCCTACTCATGAGCTACCGCTACGACAGGGAGATGACCCCGCCCCCGGCCGAGCGGGCCTCGCCGGTGGCGATCACCCGGTTCGCCCACGTCTTCGAGGTCGATCCGGCGCTAATGACCGAGCACGTGCTCCAGCAGGTCTTCCCCAACTGGGACACGCTGCGCCTGGTGCGCTCGCGCGCCGACCACCTGGCCTGGATGCACCGTCACTTCGCCCACACCGTGATCTCGGGCGAGGAGCTGCTCGATGACCTCGACTGACGAGGGCCGCCTGGCCGATCTGGGCTACACCTCGGAGTTCCGGCGGGAGATGAGCCTGTGGGCGAACTTCTCGCTGGGCTTCACCTACCTGTCGCCGGTGGTGGGCGTCTACACGCTCTTCGCCGTCTCGCTGGCCACCGGCGGGCCGCCGATGATCTGGAGCCTGGTCATCGTCGGCGCCGGGCAGTTCCTGGTGGCGCTGGTCTTCGGGGAGATCGTGTCGCAGTACCCGCTGACCGGCGGCATCTACCCGTGGGCACGCCGGTTGTGGGGCAGGCGCTACGCCTGGATGACCGGATGGGTCTACCTGATCGCGCTGCTGGTGACGATCGCCAGCGTCGCCTACGGCGCCGGTCCCTACCTCAGCGCCTTCCTCGGCATCGAGGTGAGCACCACCAACACGATCCTGTGCGCGCTGGTCATGCTGGCCGTCGCGGTGGCGATCAACCTGGCGGGCACGCGGGCGCTGGCGATGGCGGCGATCATCGGGTTCGCCGCCGAGCTCGTCGGCGCGCTCGTGGTGGGCGGCTGGCTGCTGCTGACCGAGCGCCACCACGGGCTCGGGGTGCTGTTCGACTCCTTCGGCGCGGGCTCCTCGACCGGCTACTTCGCGGCCTTCCTGGCCGCCGGGCTCATCGGCGTCTTCCAGTACTACGGCTTCGAGGCCTGCGGCGACGTCGCCGAGGAGGTGCCCGACCCGACCAGGCGCATCCCCAAGGCCATGCGGATGACGATCTACGTGGGCGGCGCCGCGGCGACCTGCGTCTGCCTCGCGCTGGTGCTGGCCGTCCCCGACTTCGGCGCGGTCATCGCCGGTACGGCGGGCGACCCGGTCACCGGGGTGCTCACCACGGCCTTCGGCGCGACGGGGCTGAAGGTCGTCCTGGCGATCGTGCTGCTGTCGTTCCTGTCGTGCGCGATGAGCCTGCAGGCCGCCGCCAGCCGCCTGCTGTACGCCTACGCCCGCGACCGCATGATCGCCGGGAGCAGGCTGCTGTCGAGGTTCTCCGCCGCCCGGCACGTCCCGCCGTACACGCTGGCCGTCGCCGCGGTCGTCCCGGCGGTGGTGGTGATCGGCTCCATCATCTCCGAGGAAGCGCTCGTCAAGATCATCTCGTTCGCCGTGCTCGGCATCTATCTGGCCTTCCAGATGGTGGTGCTGGCCGCGCTCCGCGCCCGGCTGCTGGGCTGGCGGCCCGCCGGGCCGTTCACCCTCGGCGCCGCCGGGACGGCCGTCAACGTGGCCGCCCTGGCCTACGGCGTGCTGGCCGTCCTCAACATGGTCTGGCCGCGCACCCCCGGCGCCCCCTGGTACGACAACTACCTCGTGCTCCTGTCCGGACTGGTGGTGATCGGCCTCGGGCTGGTCTACCTGCTCGCCGTCCGGCCCTACGACCGCGGCGACGCCCCGGCGGGCGACGCCATCCCCTCTTCCGGAGGCTGAGATGAAGTTCAGCTACGTGATGCTGCCCGACTATCCGCTCACCGAGTCGATCGAGGCCATCAAGCTCGCCGACGAGCTCGGCTTCCACGCCTGCTACGCCGCGGACGAGACCTGGCACAAGGACCTGTGGCTGCTGTTCGCCGCCGCCTCGCAGCAGACCTCCCGCATCCGCTTCGGTCCCAGCGTCTCCAGCGTGGTGCTGCGCGAGCCCTCGCTGATCGCCCAGGCCGCCGCCACCCTCGACGAGCTGTCGGGCGGCCGCGCCGAGGTCGTGCTCAGCTGCGGCAACTTCGGGCTGCTGGCGCAGTACGGCATCGACTGGACCGTCAGCAAGCCGCTGTCGCGGGTCAAGGAGGCGGCCCACGTCGTGCGCACCCTGCTCGACACCGGCGCGATCACCATGAACGGCGAGTTCTTCACCTACAACGGGCTGTTCACCTTCGCCAGGCCCGTCCAGGAACGGGTCCCCGTCAAGTTCGGCGCCATGCGCGGGCCCAAGTCCTTCCGGGCGGCGGGCGAGCTGTCCGACGGCGTGCACCACGCGCTCAGCTACACGCGCGAGGCCTACGACTACCTCGTCTCCCACTTCCGCGAGGGCGCCTCACGGGCCGGGAAGGACCCGGCGGCCATGGACATCGGCGCGTGGGTCGTCTTCGCCACCGGGCCCGACTCGGCCGTCGCCAAGGAGGCGGCCAGGAGCATGGTCGGCCTCTACGCCTCCTCGATGCCCGCCGAGCAGCTGGAGCGCAACGGCGTCAACCCCAACACGATGAAGCCCATCGTCGAGGCGCTCGGCGCCGGAGACCTGGCCAAGGCGATCGAGCTGACCACGCCCGAGCTGGGCGAGCGGTTGTCGATCGCGGGCACGCCCGCCGAGTGCGTGGAGAAGATCAAGCGTGAGATCGAGCCCGCCGGCGTCAACCACATGATCCTGGCGATCACCGACGCGACGCTGGTCAAGCAGTTCATGGGGCGCGACCTGCCGCAGGTGGCGCCGGTGGAGACGCAGCTGCGGCTGATCCACGACGAGATCATGCCCGCGTTCTCCTAGCTCAAAGTGCCGCGTTTCCCCCAGGGCTCCTTGCGCCGGGGTGCCCAGGATGGCGGCATGACGGTTGTGTGGGGTCCCCACTTCGAGAACGAGGTCCGCGAGCACCTGTCCAAGGTGCTCGCGGCCTACGACGCCGAGATCAGGCAGACCCTCCGCGAGAGCGCGGAGCGGCCGGTGGAGGAGATCGTGCGCAGGCTCGCCGCGGTCACCCGCCGCCACGGCCTGTCGCGCGACGCCGCGGAGCTGCGCAAGCTGGCCGAGCAGTGGGGGTGAGCCTCGTCAGGGTCCGGCCGTGAAGTCGATCGCCTCCACCAGGTCGGCGGCCGGGCGGGTGAGCACGGTGACGCTGGCGGCGGGTTCGAGGTCTCCGGTCCGCACCCGGGCCAGCAGCGCCTCGTGGCGGCGCACGTGACGGGCGAAGGTCGGGCCGGGCACGACCCTGCCGCGTGAACGCTGGCCTTGCCTGGCCTGCTCCGGGTCGACCTCCAGGAGGATCAGGTGCAGGCCGCCTCGCCTGGCCAGCCAGGCGAAGCCGTACAGGACGAGGGGGTGGCCGCCGCGGTTGTGGGCGACGACCGAGCGGCCGGCGGACAGGGCGCGGGAGATGCGGCCGACGTGGGTGGCCCACACGACGGCGGTGCGGACCTGCTTGGGCGCCCACGACAGCCGTCCGGCCCAGGTGAGCCTGGACTGGCCGGAGTCGATGATGCTCACCGGGCCGTGCAGATGCGGCCGGTCCTCCTGCCCGCTCAGGCCGTACAGGCGTCTGAGCAGGGTGCTCTTGCCCGCACCCGGCAGGCCGGTGATGATCACCAGCGACCCCGGGCGGAAGGTCAGCTTCCGCGTCGCGACCGGCACGCTCTCCCCCACTCCCCGACCCCGGGCGAATGGGGAAGGCGCGCCAGTCTATGCCGAGGTTCCGGGTGATCAGAATCCCGCGGTCACCCGCGTGAAGTCCCAGTTGGCCTGCGGGACCCCGCTGCAGGTGTCGGTGAGGCCGCCCGCGCAGGGACGGTCGCGGTTGACCGACCAGAAGGCCAGCCTGGTCAGGCCCCTGGACCTGGCCCAGTCGCGGATCTGGGTCCAGGTGGCGACGGTGGTCGTCTCGCGCTGGTCCGACAGTCCGTTCATGCCGGAGATGCCCATGCGGGCGTAGGCCTGGGCGTCGCTCCAGCCGAAGGCGCTCTTGAGGGCGTTCTTGAGCCCCTCGGAGGCGCTGACGGTGTTCTGGTAGAGGTTGGAGCCGCCGAAGTTGAACGGCATGATCGTGTAGTTGTCGATCGGCACGCCCAGCTCGCGGGAGCGGTTGATCAGGCGGACCCCGGCGGCGTCGGGGCCGTTGACGCCGGTGCCGAAGGTCACGACGACCTTCACACCGGGGTTGTTCTGCTTGACGATCTTCAGGCCGCCGAGGATGCGGTCCTGCACGGTGTAGTTGGTGAACTCGTCGCTGTTCTCGATGTCGAAGTCGACCACGGCCGGTCCGACCGCGTTGATGACCTGCTGGACGGCTCCGGCGTAGGCCGCGGGCGTCGAGCAGTTGGGCCCGAGCTTGTTGCCCGACCAGCCGCCGAACGACACCTGGACGTTCCCGCCCCTGCCCTTGATCGTGTTGATCGCCTGCTGGTCGGCTCCCCCGGTGAGCGGGCGCGAGCCGTCCCAGCGCGGCGTGCAGCCGCCTCCCGACAGGATGAAGGCCATGGTGAAGGAGCGCACGCCGGTGGCGTCCATGACGGTGCCGGGGTTGGGCGGGCTGCCCCAGCCCATGTAGAGGTACGGAGCGCCGGCCATCTTGCCGGCGGGCGGCTCGGGGGTGCCGCCGCCGGGCAGCGTCCACTTCTGGTTGGCGCCGGTGCCGCAGCTCCAGATCTGCAGCGGCGTGCCGTCGGCGGAGCTGACGCCGGTGGCGTCCAGGCAGGAGCCGAGTGCCCGCAGCGTGCCGTCGGCGGCGGCGCTCCACTGCTGGGCGGCGGTGCCGTTGCAGTCCCAGATCTGCACCTTGGTGCCGTTGGCGCTGCTGGCGGCGTTGACGTCCAGGCACTTGCCCAGGGCCCGGACGGTGCCGTCGGAGCGCACGTCCCAGCTCTGGGCGGCGGTGCCGTTGCAGGTCCACAGCTGGACCCGGGTGCCGTTGGCCGTAGCGGCCCCGGCGACGTCGACGCACTTGCCGCCGAGGCCGGTGATCTGGCCGACGGCGGCCCGGGCGGGAACCGCGGTCAGGGCGGTCAGGGCGAGCAGGCCGGTGGCGGTGACGACGATGGCGCGCTTCACGGGGCTCCTCCGTGGGTGAGGGTCTCCCAGGCCACGAAGAGCACGTTGGTGCCGGCCGGGCGGCGCTGCTCGGTGAGCGTCTGGGTGTTGGACATCGCGTGGCCCATGCGGTTGCGCAGGGCGTTGAAGCCGACCTCGGTGATCGGGCCGAGGCCTCGCTTGACGCTGCCGCCGCACAACCACGACGGCGGGGCGGTGCCGAGCTCGTACTTGCTGTGCAGGCCGAGGGCGTGCCGCAGCCGGTCGGCGATCTCGGGGTAGAGGTCCTGGCCCTGCAGGCGGGTGGTCTCGGCGAAGTGGGAGACCGCCGACAGGCCGTAGCCGGTGTGCACGAAGTCGCGGCAGGTCTCCTGGGCCAGGCCGTTGACGAAGGTGGTCTGGCCGTGCCAGTAGCCGACGATCTCCGAGCGGGTGTCGAGGCCGCTGCCGGGCACGGTGCGGGGCAGTTCGCCGTCGCTCTCCAGGTAGATGAAGGCCGGCACCCGGTTGCGCCAGCGGGCGACGGCGCGGTCGTAGGCCGAGCGGTCCTCCAGGAAGACAGCGATGCCCAGGGCGGCCTCCATCATCGACAGCTCCCAGTTGCCGTTGCTGTTGGAGCCGTTGATCACCTCGGGCAGGTAGACGGTGCGCAGCATGGTGGAGAAGCGGTCGATACCCGCCTGGGACCAGCCGGGGTAGGTGTAGCGGATGATCTCGGCGGCGCGCGGCCAGCTCGACGCGGACCAGGCGCTCTGCAGCGGGGCGTTGCTGTTGGTGTGGTCGCGGATGGTGGCAGACCAGGCGTCCATGTACTGGATGGCCTTGCCGGCGTAGCGGCTGTCCTCGGTGACGTACCAGGCCAGCGCCATGGTGTAGGCGGCCAGGGCGTCCTGGCGTTCGTCGGTGCACCCGTTGTTCGGGTTGGAGTAGGAGCCGCACTCGACCACCGCCCTGGGCTTGGGCGTGCGCGAGAGCGAGGCCAGGTTGTGCGCCATCATCTGGTCGAAGGCGCTCTTCCAGGGCTGGGCGCCCGCTCGGACCTGGGCTCGCATGACGTCGAGCTGGGCACGTCCGAGCAGGACGCCGGGGTGGGTGAACTGGGCGGGTGCGGACTGCGCCGGCAAGGGCACGAGCAGCCAGAGCAGCAGAGCCGCGACGAGGGGGATGGTTCGCATTTGATCGCCTTTCGATTCACATATGTGAACAAAGGCCGCAACTGTGAACGGCACCCGTGACGCTACGGTGACCTTTCGACTTGAGTCAACACTTAAATTAAGAAACTTTCCTATCCGGCAGGGCCATGATCAGCGCGTTAGACCGATCCACTGGCGCTTGGTGAAGCCCGCCATCTGGTTCTCCGCCCCGTGGCGGGCATGGGCGTCGTTGACGTGCACCTCGCCCGCGTGCAGGCGTTCGGCGAGCGCCATGCCGCGCATCAGGTCGGCGGTGAAGACCGAGTTCATGAGCATCGGGTGGCGGTTGGCCAGCTCGACGATCTCCTCCTCGGAGTCGGCGACCGTCACCGGCAGCACCGGGCCGAAGATCTCCTCGGTGAAGACGGGCATGTCGGGAGTGACGTCGGCCAGGACGGTCGGCCGGTAGAACGGTCCATCCCAGGTGCCTCCGGTCAGCACCCTGGCGCCCTTGGCGACGGAGGGTTCGACGAGCGCGTGCACCCGGTCACGCTGGGCGGCGCTGATCAGGGGCCCGAAGTCCCGCCCCGCCTCCATCGCCGCGGCCCGCTCGGTGAGGGCCGCCAGATACCGGTCGGCCACCGCACGCATGACCAGGTGCCTGCTGGAGCTGATGCACGTCTGCCCCTGGAACTCCAGCGAGGCGATCATCGCGTGGTCGGCGGCCAGATCGACGTCGGCGTCGTCGAGCACGATGAAGGCGTTATCGCCGCCCAGCTCCAGCCGGATCGGGCGCAGGTCGGTCGCGGCCGAGGCGGCGATGGCCAGGCCCACCTCGCGCGAGCCGGTGAAGTCCAGCAGGTCCAGGCCGCGGTGCTCGGCCAGCGCCCAGCCCGCCTCGGGGCCCTCGCCCGGCAGCACGTTCAGCACGCCGGGCGGCAGGCCCGCGGCGTCGGCGGCCTCGGCGATGACCTGGCCGCCGATGAAGGGGGTGAGCTCGGCCGGCTTGAGCACGATCGTGTTGCCGAAGGCCAGACCCGGCGCTACCGCGCGCATGGCGAGGTTGAGCGGGTAGTTCCACGGCGTGATCACGCCGATCACGCCCAGGGGTACGGCACGCGAGAGCGAGAGCTTGCCGGCCTTGTAGGGCTGCAGGATGTCGCCGGCGGTGCCCATCGCCTGGACCGAGGAGATGTGCAGCTGCTTGATGCCGGTCGACACCTCGTCCTCGGCCTTGCGGCGCAGGCCGCCGGTCTCGCTCATGCTCAGCCGTACGAGCTCCTCGTAGCGGCTCTGCAGGTGCTCGGCCATGAGGCGCAGGTAGGCGGCGCGCTCGGGAGCGGCCAGCGCGGCCCAGCCCGGCTGGGCGGCGCGGGCGGCGGCGACCGCCTCGTCCACGTCGGCGGCGCCGGCGGGCGCGTAGCGTCCGATCGGCTCGCCGGTGGCCTTGTCGTGCACCGGGCTCCAGCGCTGCGCGGACCGGAAGACGCCGTTGAGGTAGGGGGAGGCCTCAGCCATGTCTCACTCCATATTTTTAGGCTTTGTGCATTGTTTAAAATAAGTAGTGAAGCGTCAATGGCGGTTGAGTCGGACGAAAACGGGCAGGGCGGGACGGGTCCGAGAATCGAAAGGTGAGGAGGAGCCGACGTGCTCACCCTGACAACCAACGCCGCCCAGGCGATCCGCGATCTGACGGCCAACGCGCCGCAGCCGGAGTCGAGCGGCATCCGCATCTCGGCCAAGGGTCCCGAGGCGGACTCGCTGGTCCTGTCGCTCGCGACGGGGCCCGAACCGGCCGACGAGGTGGTGGAGAAGGAGGGCGCCCGCGTCTACCTCGACGAGACCGCCGCGGTGGCCCTGGGGGACAAGGCTCTGGATGCCGGGGAGACCGCCGAGGGCGGGCTCTCCTTCACGGTGACAGAACAGCCATGAGCGTGTACGGCGGGCGGGCACGCGCACCGCTCGCCCGCCGTACCATGATCAGCCCTTGAGACGCCCGGCCAGGTAGCGCAGCTGCGCCTCCTTCTGGAAGCCGCTGCCGCCCTCGTGGTTGTTCCAGGGGTAGACGTTGATCTCCTTCTCGCCCTGCCAGTGGTTGTAGGCGGCGAAGACCGTCGACGGCGGGCACACGTCGTCCATGAGGCCGACGGAGTAGAGCGCGTCGGCCTGGCCGCGGGCGGCGAAGTTGAGCCCGTCGAAGTACGACAACGTGCGGAAGGTCTGCTCCTCCGCGTCGCGGTGGGTCGACAGGAACCGCACGATCTCCGCGTACGGGTCGCGCGGGGTGATCTCCACCGCCCGGCGGAAGTGCGTCAGGAACGGCACGTCGATGAGCGCCGCCCGCACCTGGCCGGGACGCAGCCCGGCCACGGCCTGGGCGATGCCGCCGCCCTGGCTGCCGCCCAGCACCGCGATACGCGACGGGTCGACGCCGGGGTGGGCCCTGACCGCGTCGATCGCCCGCACGGCGTCGGTGAAGACCCTGCGGTAGTAGTACTGCTCGGGGTCGAGCACGCCGCGCGTCATCATGCCGAACGCGTGCACGTGGTCGCCGCCGTGCGGATCGGGCGTGTGGCCTGGCCGCTCGGTGTTGCCGCCGCCCATGCCCCGGGTTTCCATGATCAGGTAGGCGTAGCCCGCCGTCGGCCACAGGATGTTGTCGTGGGCGAAGCCGCGCCCGCCGCTGTAGCCGATGTACTGCACCACGCACGGCAGCGGGCCCTCGGCGCCGCGCGGCAGGATGAACCAGCCGCGGATGCGGTCGCCGCCCCAGCCGGAGAAGGACGCGTCGTAGACCTCCACGCCTGCCAGGGGCACGTCGTAGGGGACGAACTCGGCGGCCAGGTCGTGCTCGGCCGCCTCCGCCAGGGTGCGGGCCCAGAAGCCGTCGAAGTCCGCGGGCTCGTCACGCTCGGGGCGGTACTCATGCAGACGATCGAGGGGTAGATCGAAAAGCGGCACTACAACTCCTTTTGTTCGGTAGCTCCCGATATTTCACCAGAAAAGCGATAGCTTCGATCCTCATGGTGAGGCGAGTCGTGCGAGCGCTTTCCGGACTGGGGGTCCTGCTCCTGGCCCCCGTCCTCGGCCTGGCCACCCTCGCCGGGGTCGCCTCCATCACCGGCAACCCCACCGTCTACACGGTCGCGGGGCTGGCGGCCTTCTGCGGCGTCTTCCTGCTCGGGCTGCTGCTGTGCGTGCCGCGACCGTGGCGGCCGGTGCCGCGCGCCGTGCGGGCCCTCATCGTGCTGGGCGTCGCCGGGTTCGCCGGCTGGCAGGTCAGCGTGGCCGCGCTCAACCCCGCCGCCCGCGCCGCCGCGCTGCCGGAACTGGCCGGGCAGCAGACGTGGGAGCTGAAGAGCGGTTCACGGCTGGCGTACGTGCGGCACGCGCCGGGCAGGCCGCGGCCGGAGCCGGTGATCGTCCTGCACGGGCGCCCCGACCTGGCGGGCCTGTCGCGCACGTTCAGCTCCCTGCGGGCCGACGGGCACGCGGTCTACCTCTACGACCGGCTCGGCACGGGCCGCTCGGCGCGCCTGACCGACCCCGCCGAGTACGGCCTGGCACGGGACGTCGAGGACCTGGAGGAGATCAGGCAACGGCTCGGGGCGGCGAAGATGACCCTGGTCGGGCACGCGGAGGGCGCGACCGTCGCCGCCGCCTACGTCTCGGCCTTCCCCGGCAAGGTGGCCAGGCTCGTCCTGTCCTCCCCCGAACCCCTCGGCACCCGTCCCGCCATGTTCGCCCACCTCGACGGCGCGCAGAGCGGCCGGCTGGCGTGGTCGATGCTGCATCCCCGCTCCCTGGCCATCGACGTGCTCGCCAGCGTCGACCCCGGCGCCGTGCGCTCCTTCGCCGACGACGCCGAGCTCGACGCCCGGCTCGACGCGCGCCACCGGCTGACCGCGCCCGCGCTGCACTGCCCCGGCGCGCCCGCGCCCAGTGCCCCCGGAGGCGGCGGCTTCGCCGACCTGCTCGACCGTCCCGCCCCGCGGCTACGAGGCGCGGACCTGCCGGATCCGGCCACGCTGCCGGTGCTGATCGTGCACGGCTCCTGCGACCGGGCGCCGACGCCGGGCGACTACCTCGCCGCCTTCCCCGGGGCCCGGGTGGTCACCGTGCCGTCGGCCGGGAGCGCGGTGCACGAGGACCGGCCGGAGGAGTACATCAGGGCGCTACGGACCTTCCTCGCGTGACGTCCAATGGAGGGCATGGACCTGATTCCCATCGGTGAGGCCGCGCGGCGGCTGGAGGTCAGCGCCTCCGCGTTGCGCTACTACGACGAGCTCGGGCTCGTGCCTCCCGCCGCTCGGGCCGGGGGGCGGCGCATGTACGGCCGGCGGGAGCTTCGCCGGGTCGCCTTCCTGCGGATCGCACAGCGGCTGGGGCTCTCGCTGGACACGGCGGGGGCGGTGCTCGACAGCCCGGCGCCGCGCCGGCGCTCGTCGATCGACGAGCAGATCGGGCAGCTCGACGAGCTCATCGCGCGGGCCTCGCAGGCGCGCGAGTTCCTGGTGCACGCCCGCGACTGCCCGGCCGAGCACCCGGCGCGTGACTGCCCGACGATGACGGGCGCGCTGGACGCGCTCGTCGACGGCCGGACGACGGTCGACCGCCTGGCGGGAGAGGCGGCGGCGCCCACGGGGTTGCCGACGGGGTTGCCGTCGCGGTCGCCGTCGCGGTCGCCGACGGGGATGCCGTCGCGGTCGCCGACGAGCTCCAGCTGACCGCCGCCGCCCGCGGGCCGGGGACCGTCGATCCCGGCAGCGTCCGGGCCACGGCGTCCGGGCCACGGCGTCCGGGCCACGGCGCCCGAGCCCACGGGCGGTCGCCGGGCGGGTGGCGGTCGGCGCTCCGCCCGGCGGTGTGTTCAGGCGGCGGGTCAGGCGGAGGCCGGGTCCCAGTCCTCCGGCAGCGGCGGCGGCTGCTCGAAGGTCGAGGCGATCGGGACGAACCGGCCCTGCTCCGCCGACTCGACGATGGCGCACATCACGTCCACCACGTGCAGCGCCAGCTCGCCCGAGGCGCGGTGCGGACGGCCGGCGGCGATGGCGCGTGCCATCTCCACCACGCCGATCCCCCGCCCCACGGTCGTGCCCTCGACCGGCAGCTCCATCCAGTCGCCCTCCCCCAGCCTGCGCAGGCGCAGCGGCCCGGCGAAGGTGTTGGGGTCGGGAGCGGCCAGCGTCGCCTCGGTCCCGGTGATCTCGATGAAGCCGTGACGCGGCAGCGGCGAGTCGAAGCTGAACACCGCGGTGGCGTTCTGACCGGAGGCGAACTCCAGCAGCGCGCTGACGTGGGTGAACACCTCGACGTCGAACTCGGTCCCGGCCAGCGGCCCGGAGCCGACCCTGCGCCTGGTGTGGGCGCGCGAGCCGTTGGCGGCGACCCGCGTGACCGGCCCGAACAGGACGGCGAGCGCGGTGAGGTAGTACGGGCCCATGTCGAACAGCGGCCCGGCCCCCCGCTGGTAGAAGAAGGCCGGACTGGGGTGCCAGGCCTCCGGCCCCGGTCCCTGCAGCAGGGTGAGGGCCGAACCGGGGACGCCGATCTGCCCGCCGGCCACCGCGCGCAGGGCGCTCTGCAGCCCGGCGCCGAGGAAGGTGTCGGGTGCGCAGCCGACCCGCACGCCCAGCTTGTCGGCCTCCTCCAGCAACGCGCGTCCCGCCTCGGGGTCGAGCGCGAGGGGCTTTTCCACGTAGACGTGCTTGCCCGCGCGCACGGCGGTGAGCGAGACCTCGACGTGGGCGGCGGGCACGGTCAGGTTGACGACCAGCTCCACGTCGGGGTGGTTGATCACTTCCGAGGCCTCGCCCCACACCGGCACGCCGTACTGCTCGGCGGTCTCGCGGGCACGTTCCACGTCGAGGTCGGCGACGCCGACGACCTTCACCTCGGGGAAGGTCTGGAAGTTGCGCAGGTAGGCGTGGCTGATGTTGCCGCACCCGATGATGCCGATGCCGATCAAGCCTCCACCTCCCGCAGGTAGGCGATCGAGCGGGAGACCGCGTCCCAGATGTCGCCGTCGAAGCGGTCGAGCTCGACGATGCGCTGGGCGTGCGGCGCGGCGGCCAGGATGTCCTTGATCGGCAGCACGCCATCACCCACGGCGGTCATGGCGTCGGTGGTGTTGGCGGGGCCGTCCTTGACGTGCAGGAAGCGCACCCGCTCGCCCAGGCCGCGCAGCAGCTCCGGCACGTCGGCGCCGCCCACCTGCGCCCAGTAGACGTCCACCTCCAGGAAGACCGCGGGGTCGAGCGCGTCCAGGAAGGCGTCCCACTGGGCCAGCTCCCAGTTGTGGTTGTGGTAGCCGACCCGCAGCCCGTGCTCCGCGCCCCAGGCGGCGGCCTCGTTGACGGCCTCGGCGCTCTTGCGTGCGGCGCCTGCGTCGGCGAAGTCGTCCGGGGGCAGGAAGGGCACGATGACCGTGTCGAGACCGAGCACCCGGGCCGCCTCCGCCACCTCCTGACGCCGCTCGCCGATGATCGGCACGTGCGCGGAGCGCACCTGCAGCCCGGTCTCCTGGAGCAGCGAGCGCAGGCCGGCGGTGTCGGTCAGGATGTCGAAGGGCTCGACGGCGGCGTAGCCGAGGCCGGCGAGGCGATGGAGGGTGTCACTGAGGGATGACTGGTCACGAAGGGTATAAAGCTGGACGGCATACATACCACCCGACTCTACGGACATCCGACCCGATCAAGGAAGATTCGGCCGGGAGTCGAAACTATCGGAGTTGATCGCTTCCAGGAGTGAGGCGGGGGTGGGGTTTCGGCACCAACGGCCCGCCACCGCTTGGGCGGTTTCGACGATGGCGGGCCGTGGGGCCGCGTTCAGACTCGAATGATGATCAAACGTCTGTTATGCCTTCTTCCCCTGCTCAGCGGCGCCGTCACGGTCCAGTCCACGCCCGCCTACAGCGCCACGATCCGCTACACCGAGTACGGGATCCCGCACATCACCGCCGGCGCCTACGGCGATCTGGGGTTCGGCCAGGGCTACGCGATGGCCAAGGACAACCTGTGCACTCTCGCCAACGGCTACGTGACCGTCCGCGGCGAGCGGTCGTTGTTCTTCGGCAAGGACGGCAAGGCCTTCGGCGTCGACGCCGAACCGCTGCGCGTGCCGGGCGCCAACGTCTACTCCACCGCCGACGTCAACCTCGACAGCGACGTCTACTTCCGCAGCGTCTCCCCCGCCCTCGACGGCCTGCTCGCCCAGCCGTACCCGCAGGGGCCCAGGACGGAGATCTTCGAGATCCTGCGCGGCTACGTGGCCGGCTACAACAAGGCGGTCGGCGAGGGCACGACCGACACCCGCTGCGCGGGCAAGCCGTGGCTGCGGCCGATCACCGAGCGCGACGCCTGGCTGTTCGTCTACGCGCGCATGCTCTACGGCGGGCTGGGACAGGCGGCGGCGGGCATCGCCCAGGCCGACCTGACGCGCGGCACGGGCACGGCGCCGACGCCCGACGAGGTCGCCGCCTGGGCCAGGCGTTTCCAGAGCGAGCGGCAGATCGGCAGCAACGCGGTCGCGGCGGGAGGCGAACGCTCGGCCGGCGGCAGGGGCCTGCTGCTGGGCAATCCGCACTTCCCCTGGCACGACGGCCTGCGTTTCTGGCAGTCGCAGCTGACGCTGCCGGGCAGGCTGAACGTGTCGGGAGGCTCGCTGCTGGGGCTGCCGGGCGTGCAGATCGGCTTCAACGACAAGGTCGCCTGGAGCCACACCGTCTCGGCCAGCTACCCGTTCGTGATCTACGACCTGAAGACGATCCCCGGCTCCCCCACCTCCTACCTGGTCGACGGCCAGGTGGAGCAGATGACCAGCCGTGACATCGTCGTGCCCACCTCCACGGGCCCCGTCACACGCAAGGTCTGGTCCACCCGGTACGGCCCGGTCACCACGAAGATCACCTCGCTGCCGACGCCGTGGGCGGGCCTGCTGGCCTTCACGATCGCCGACGCGAACCTGACGAACCTGCGCGCCGCCAACGCCTGGTTCGACATGGACCACGCGGGCAGCGTCGCCGAGCTGGACCAGGCGCTGCGCCGCAACCAGGGCATCCCGTGGGTCAACACCATCGCCGCCGACTCGGCGGGCAACGCCTACTTCTCCGACATCCAGGTCGTGCAGAACATCTCCGACGCCCAGCTCGACGCGTGCGTCACCGTGCTCGGGCAGCTGGCGAGCACCCTCAGCTACGTGGCGATCCTGGACGGCACGCGCACGTTCTGCCTGCCGGGCACCGATCCCGACGCCATCGTGCCCGGCATCTTCGGCCCCGCCCAGCAGCCCGCGATCACCAACCGCACCTGGGTCGCCAACTCCAACGACAGCCCGTGGCTGCTGAACGACACCACCCGCCTGACCGCCTATCCCCGCCACCAGGTCAAGACCGGCGTGCAGCAGGACCTGCGCACCCGCTACGGCCTGACCGCCATCCCGGCCCTCGGCACCGGGCTGACCAGGGCCTCGATGGAGCAGCTGGTCTTCGCCAACCGCTTCTACGCCTGGGAGCTGGTCAGGGCCGACGTGCTGGAGTTGTGCCGCACAATGCCGCTGGGCCACGCGCCCTCGCGGGTGGGCCCGATCGCGGTCGCGAACTCCTGCGACGTGCTGGAGGCCTGGGACGGGCGGCTGGAGAACGGCAGCCGGGGCGCGGTGCTGTTCTCCCGCTTCTGGGAGCACATGACCGTCGGCGCGAGCCTGCCCGAGCAGCTGACCAAGAACCCGTGGGCCACGCCCTTCTCCGCCGCCGACCCGGTCGCCACGCCGCGCGGGGTGTCGATCAACCTCGGTCATCAGATCGACTTCGGCAACGCCCTGGCCGACCTGCGCGAGGCGGGGATCGCCTACGACGCCCCGTGGGGCGAGCACCACTACGTCACGCGCGGCGGCACGCGCATCCCGATCCACGGGGGCGGCGGCCACAACGGCGGCGTCTACAACGTCACGATCGCCGACTGGCAGGGCGGCTACAAGGAGATGAACCACGGCTCCAGCTACCTGCAGGCGGTGGCGTTCGACGGCGACGGCTGCCCGGACGCGCGGGGCTTCCTGGCCTACTCGCAGTCGGAGAACCCGAACTCGCCCCACCACGCCGACCAGACCAGGGAGTTCTCGGCCAAGCGGTGGATCACCCAGCGCTTCTGCGAGGCCGACATCCTGGCGTCGCCCGCCTTGCGGACGATCACGGTTACATCGCCTTGATATAAGGGGATACTTGCGCACATGATCGGGCGACTTATCGACAGGCTCATGGGCCTGCCCCAGGCACGGACGGACGCGGTCACGGTCACCAGGAATCTGCGCGTGCCGATGCCCGACGGCACGCTCCTGCTGGCCGACCGCTACCGCCCGCAAGGGGTCGCGGGGCCGCTGCCGGTGGTGCTGATCCGCACGCCGTACGGCAGGGCCAACCTGGAGTCACGGCTGCTCGGCGGCGCGTTGTCGCGTCAGGGCTTCCAGGTCGTGGCCCAGAGCGTGCGCGGCACCTTCGGCTCGGGCGGCACCTTCATGCCCTTCGCCCAGGAGCGGGCCGACGGCCTGGCGACGGCCGCCTGGCTGCGCGCCCAGCCCTGGTGCGACGGCAGGCTGGCCACGGCGGGCAACAGCTACGGCGGCTACACCCAGTGGGCCTTAGGGCCCTACCTGGAGCAGCCCCTGTCGGCGATGTGCCTGGGCATCACCGCCTCCGGACTGGTCAACACCTTCTACCCCGGCGGCACCCTGGCCCTGCACAACCTGCTCGGCTGGTCGTCGCTGATCACCGTGCAGGAGTCGGCGCCGCTCGGCGCCCCGATCAGCCCGCTCTACCACCGCAAGGTCGAGCGGGCCAAGCGCCACCTGCCGCTGGCCACCGCGGACCTGGCGGCGGTCGGCAGGCCGTCGGCCTTCTTCCGCGACGTCGTGGACCACGACAGGGCGTTCTGGGCCGAGAGCGACCACAGCCCCGCCGCGGCCGGGCTGACCACGCCGGCGAGCATGGTCAGCGGCTGGTACGACATCTTCCTGCCCGAGACGATCGCCGACTTCGCCGCCGGGCGGAACAACCGCATCACCATCGGCCCGTGGGGCCACGACGCGGGCGCCATCCGGGCGGGCCTGATCGACGCCGTCTCCTGGCTGCGCGCCCACCTCATGGACGACGGCGCCCAGCTCCGCCGCGCCCCGGTCCGCCTGCACCTGCAGAACGCCCGCCAGTGGCTCGACTTCGACAGCTGGCCGCCGCCCGCCACCCCGACGACGCTGCACCTGGGTCCGCGGGGCGGGCTCGGCTGGGAGGCCACCGGCGAGCCCGGCCACGACTCCTTCGTCCACGACCCCGCCGACCCCGCCCCGACCGTCGGCGGGCCGCTGCTCGGCGGCAAGGGCGGGCAGCGCGACCAGCGCGAGCTGGAGCGCCGCCGCGACGTGCTCGTCTACACCTCCGCCCCGCTGCCCCGCGACCTCGACCTGGTCGGCCCGGTCACCGCGCGCGTCGCCGTGCGCACCGACACCGGGTTCGGCGACCTGTTCGTCCGGCTGTGCGACGTCGACCAGGCGGGCCTGTCGCGCAACGTCACCGACGGCGTGCTCCGCCTCGCCCCGGACGACGACGAGGTCACGGTCGAGCTGTTCCCCACCGGTTACCGGTTCCTGCGCGGCCACCGGCTGCGCGTGCAGGTCTCGGGCGCCTGCTTCCCGCGTTTCGCCCGCAACCACGGCACCGGCGAGCCCGCCGCCTCGGCCGTGGCCGGCAAGCGGGTCTCCTACGAGATCGGCCACACCTCGGCGCTCACGCTCCCGGTGCTGACCTGAGCGTGGGCACCGCCGCCAGCAGCGTGCGGGTGTAGGCGTCGGCGGGCTCGGAGAGCACCTGCTCGACCGGGCCGCTCTCGACGATGCGGCCCGCCCGCATCACCGCCACGTGATCGCTCACGTAGCGCACCACGGCCAGGTTGTGGGAGATGAACAACATCGTCAGGCCGAGCTCGCGCTGGATCTCGCGGACCAGGTTGAGCACGAGGCCCTGGACCGAGACGTCGAGCGCCGAGGTGATCTCGTCGGCGATGACCACCTCGGGGCGGGCCGTCAGCGCGCGGGCCAGCGCCACGCGCTGGCGCTGACCGCCGGACAGGTGGCGCGGCAGCCGTACGGCCAGCGCCGGGTCCAGGCCGACGAGGTCGAGCAGGCGGGAGACCTCGTCGGAGCGCGTACGGCGGGGCAGCGCCTCGGCGATGGCGGCGCCGACGGTCATCCGGGGATCGAGCGAGGAGTACGGGTCCTGGAAGACAAGCTGGACGCGGCTGCGCGGGTGGATGGCGCCGCCCGACAGCGGCACCAGGCCGACCGCGGCGCGGGCCAGCGTGGTCTTGCCGCAGCCCGACTCGCCGACCAGGCCGGTGACACCGCCCGAGGGGACGGTCAGGGTGACGTCGTCGACCACGGTGACCGCTCTGCGGCCCCGGCCGAGCCGTACCGAGACGCCGTGGAACTCCAGGGCCGTCATCGGCTCTCCTCCTTGAGGACGTGCTCCGTGGTGTGCGGGTGCCAGCAGGCGACGGCGCCGTCGAAGGCGGGCGTCTCGGCGTGGCAGCGGGAGTCGGCGCGGGGGCAGCGCGGGGCGAAGGGGCAGCCGCCGGTGACGTCCAGCGGCGAGGGCATGCGCCCGGGAATGGTGGCCAGCGGCCGTGAACGGTCGGCGGTCAGGTCCGGCACGGCGGCCAGCAGCGCCCGCGTGTACGGGTGGGCGGGACCGTCTCCGGCGTCCGGCTCCGCCGTGAGACGCGACACCGGCAGGTCCTCGACGATCACTCCCGCGTACATGACCAGCACGCGCGAGCAGAGCTGCCCGACCACGGCCAGGTCGTGCGAGACGAGCACGATCGCGGCGCCGGTCGTGGTGCTGACCTCGCGCAGCAGGTCGAGGATCTGCTTCTGGACGGTCACGTCGAGCGCGGTCGTGGGCTCGTCGGCGATGATCAGCCGGGGGGTGCCCATCAGGCCCATGGCGATCATCGCGCGCTGGCGCATGCCGCCCGACAGCTCGTGCGGATACTGCCGGACGACGCGCGCGGCCTGGGCGATGTGCACGTCGGTGAGACGGGTGACGGCCAGCGACCGGGCGGCGCGGCGCGACATCCCCTCGTGCGTCGTGGCCACCTCGGCGAGCTGGGTGGCGATCCGCAGCGCCGGGTTGAGCGAGGTCATCGGGTCCTGGAAGACCATGGCGGTCTCGGCCGCCTCGATGTCGCCGGAGACCTGGCCCGGCGGCTCGACCAGGCCGGAGACGGCCAGGGCGGTGAGGCTCTTGCCGGAGCCGGACTCGCCGACGATGCCGACGCGCTCGCCGGGGACGACCTCGAAGGAGACGCCCTTGACCGGGACCGCGTCGCCGTACCTGACCGTCAGATCGCGCACCCGCAGGGCGGGGCCGGGAGCGGGACGTGAGGAGCGTCCGCGGGTGCGGATCACCCGGGAGCGGCCGCCGAAGGCCTGGGCGGCGTACTCCCCCATCACGTTGAAGGCGAGACCGGCCAGCACCACGGCCAGGCCGGGGCCGAGCGCGGCGGCGGGGTTGATGTAGACGCGGTTGAGTCCCTCGTTGAGCAGCACGCCCCAGTCGTAGCCGGGAGACTGCACGCCCAGGCCGAGGAAGGACAGGGCGGCGAAGGCCAGCAGCGCGCCGCCCGCGCCGAGGGTGGCCTGGACGACCAGCGGCTCGGCGATGTTGGGCAGGATGTGCCGGTAGAGCATCCTGACCCGGCCCACGCCCAGGACACGTGCGGCGGCGATGAAGTCGCGGCCGGCGACGGAGGCGGCCAGGGTCTGGGTGAGGCGGGCGAAGCTCGGGATCGAGGCGACGCCGATCGCCAGCGCGGCCGCGGTGCCGCCGCTGCCGAAGACGACGGCGAGCACGAGCGCGATCAGCAGGCCGGGGAAGGCGACGACGAGGCCGACGAACCCGTTGATCAGCCGCCCGGCGCGCGGCCCCAGCACCGCGGGCAGCCCGCCGAGGACGAGCCCGCCGGCCACGGCGATGGCCGTCGTCAGCAGGGCCAGGCCGACGGTCAGCCGGGAGGCGACCATGATGCGGGCCAGCACGTCGCGGCCCAGACCGTCGGTGCCCATCGGGTGGGCGGCCGAGGCGCCCTGGGCGAGCGCGGCGGTGTCGATGGCCAGGGCGTCGTCGCCCCAGATGATCGGGCCCAGGCCCGTCAGGAAGAGCAGGAACAGCAGCGACAGCAACGCGGCGATGCGCAACATCACGACTCCCCGATCACCGAGCGCGGGTCCAGCCGTCCCAGCAGCAGGTCCACACCGAAGTTCACCAGCAGCACCGCGCTGCCGTAGATCAGCACGACGCCCTGGACCACCGGGAAGTCCTTGGCCCTGATCGCCTCCACCAGGGCGGTGCCGAGGCCCGGCCAGGCGAAGACGTTCTCGACCAGGACGCTGCCCGCGACCAGCCCCGACACCAGCAGGCCGCCGATCGTCAGCGCGGAGGTGAGCAGGTTGGGCAGGGCGTGGCGCAGGTGGACCACGCGGGCGGGCAGGCGTTTGGCGCGTGCCGTACGGACGTAGTCGGACGCGAGCACCTGCAGCCCCTCGACCCGGACGATGCGGGCCAGCGCGGCGGCCGGGCCGATCGCCAGGGCGAGCGCGGGCAGGATGTAGAACTCGGGCCCCATGCTCCCGGTCACGTCGGCCACCGGCAGCCACTCCAGGCCCATCGCGAACAGGGCGACCAGGCAGACGGCCAGCAGGAACTCCGGCACGACCGCCAGGAAGCCCGCGACGCCGGTGAACAGCAGCTCGCCCACCCGGCCCCGCCCGCCGCGGGTGACGGCGGCCATGGCCATGCCGAGCGGGACCGCGACGAGCATGACCACCGCCAGCGCGACGGCGGCCAGCAGGCTCGTGTACGGCAGGCGGTCGGCGATCGTCTGGGCGACGGGCAGGCCCGAGGTCATGGAGGCGCCGAGCTCGCCGGAGAACAGGGCGGCCAGGTAGCGGGCGTACTGCTGCCACACGGGCAGGTCGAGGCCGAGTTCGTGGGTCTTGGCCGCGACCAGTTCCGGCGAGGCGGTCGCGCCCAGGGCGGCGCGCACCGGGTCACCCGGGATGGCGTGGACCATGGCGAAGGTGGCGGTGACGAGAAGGGCCATGCTGATGAGGAAGCGGGTGGCACGCCGGAGCAGGTAGTGGGCCCAGGGATGGCGGGGCATGTCGGGCATCTAACCAGTTGTGGCGATAAATGGGCATCGTTCACTTGACCCACTCGGGCTGGTGCGGCCTGTCAGTCTCGACGAGGAGTTGTCGAGAAATACCGCGATATTTCGTCGCTTTGGCGGATCTCACGATGCAGAGGAAAGCTCCGGGGTCCACGCTGACCGGTATCCAGGCATAGCTCAGATGGGAGTTGGCGATGCGCGCACGATTGCTCGGGGTGATGAGCGCGGTGGCCCTGGCGACCGCGGCGTGCGGCGGTTCCGGAGGGACCGCGAGCCCCACGGCCTCCTCGCAGGCGGCGGGAAAATACGCCAAAGGGGCCACCTTCACGATGGCCATCATGGAACCGGGCGACCTCAACCCGCTGCTGACCGCGTTGTCGGAACCGCGGAACGTCGATTATTTCCTCTACGACACCCTCATCGCCTACCAGGACGACGGCACGATCATCCCGCAGCTCGCGACCGACTGGAAAACCACCGATAAATCGGCGGATTTCACGCTCAAGAAGGACGTGAAGTGCGCCGACGGCGCCCCGCTGAAAGCCTCCGACGTCGCCGGAAGCCTCAACTTCATCGCCGACCCCAACAACAAGTCGCAGCTGTACGGGCTGTTCGTGCCCACCGACCTGAAGGCCACGGGCGACGACGCCGCGGGCACCGTCTCGGTGAAACTCACCAACGCCGACCCGTTCCTGCTGCGCCGCCTGTCGAGCGTCTTCATCGTGTGCGGCCCCGGGCTCAAGGACCCGGCCGGGCTCAAGACCGGCAAGCACGGCACCGGCATGTTCACCCTGACCGAGTCGGTCGCCGACGACCACTACACCCTCACCAGGCGCGCCGACTACGCGTGGGGTCCCGGCGGGGTGACCGCGCAGCAGGAGGGCCTGCCGGACAAGGTGATCCTCAAGGTCATCAAGAACGAGGCGACCGCCGCCAACCTGCTGCTGTCGGGCCAGCTGAACGCCGCCAGCATCATCGGCCCCGACCGGGCGCGGGTGGAGGCCAAGAAGCTGTTCAAGACCGAGATCCGGCTGATGTTCGGTGAGTACACCTTCAACCAGGCCGCCGGCCGGGCCACCGCCGACGACCGGGTGCGGCGCGCGCTGACCATGGCGCTCGACCTCGGCGAGCTCATGCGCGTGGCCACCAGCGGCACCGGGGCCCTGCCCGAGGGGCTGAGCATGCAGCCCAAGGTCTGTCCGGGGGTGACGACCGCCAAGCTGCCACAGCACGACCCGGCGGGCGCGGCCGCGCTGCTCAAGGAGGCCGGCTACGGCCAGGGCGGCAAGCCGCTCAAGGTCACCTTCGTCTACCTGACCGACCACGGCGACCCGGGCAAGTCGGCGATGGAGCTGGTCAAGAGCAAGTGGGAGGCGCTCGGCGTGCAGACCGAGCTGAAGCAGATCACCTCGGCGCAGCTCGGGGCGATCAACGACGGCTCCATGGACTGGGACGCGGGCTGGATCCAGGTCAACGTGCCGTTGCCGAGCATGATCGTGCCGTTCCTGTCGGGCAAGTCCTCGACCGAGGGTGGCGCCAACTGGTCGTCGATCAAGAACGCCGACTACGACCGGCTGATCGGCGAGGCGGCCAAGGCCCCGACGGAGGCCGACAGCTGCGCCAAGTGGAACGCCGCCGAGGAGGCGCTGTTCGCCAAGGCCGACATCGTGCCGTTCGCCGACACCACGACGCCGCTGTACGGCAACGGCGCCGAGTTCGCCCGCATCGGCGGCCCCTTCCACCCCAGCACGATCAGGATGCTGGCCAAGTAGTCACTTGTAGTCACTGGTGGAGCCGCAGCTGCAGGCTGACCGCGAGCCGGGCGCCCGGATCGTCGAGATCCAGGCCCGAGATCGTGGTCAGCCTGCGCAGCCGGTAGCGGAAGGTGTTCTGGTGCACCTGGACGGCCTTGGCGGCGGCGTGCACGTTGCCGAGGTGGTCCAGGTAGGCCTTGAGGGTGAGCACCAGGTCGGTCCCGTGCTCGGCGTCGTAGGCCAGCAGCTTCTCGTACGGCCCGGCGGGCGGCTGCTCCTCGGCCGCCACCAGGTCGCCCAGCTGCAGCAGCAGCGAGTCGAAGTAGACCTCCGCGTACGACGCCGCCACACCCGAGGCGCCGCGCGATCGCAGCACCCGCAGCGCCCGCGCGGCGTCGGCGCGTGATCTGCCCACCTCGGCCAGCGTGTTGACCAGGCGCCCGACGCCGATGGCGGCGGGGAAGCGCCGCCCGGTCCTGGACAGGAAGCTCTCGGCGACCTTGACCGCCCGGGCCTCGGCGTCGGCGCCGGGCGCGTGCATCGGCAGGACGGCGTAGGCGACGCTGCCGACGAGGGCCGCGGCGGCGTGCGGGTGGATGGCGCCGACGTGCAGCGCGAGCGCGTCGCAGAAGCGCTGGCGTTCGCCCTCGCGTCCCGCGGCGTCCTCGATCGAGGTCTCGTGCAGCCCGGCCGCCAGGACGCAGACGCGCTCGGTGGCGAGGCCGAGCCTGGCGGCGGCGTCGGCGGCGTCGCGCCCGCCCTCCAGGACGGTGGAGAGCAGGTCGGCGCGCAGGCGGCGCTGGGCGTCGGCGCCCGCCCGCTGCCGCAGCAGGTGCAAAGCGACGATCTTGGCGGCGTCCGCGAAGGCACGCCGCCTGCCGTCGGGCAGGGGCCCGTCGACGGTGGCCCACATGGAGCCGAGGATCTCGTCGCCCGCCCGTACGGCTATCGCCGCGCGGGGCAGCATGCCGTTGCCCAGGTCGAAGAAGATCGGCTCGCGCGAGTGATAGAGCTCGCGGTAGATGCCGCGCTCCTCCTGCAGCCGCTGGTACTTCTCCGGAACCTTGCGCCCCAGCACGGTCTCGATGCGGGCCTGGTCGGCCTCGTCCTGCCGCCCGGAGAAGGCCAGGACGCGCGAGGAACGGTCCTCGATGGTGATCGGCGCGTCGAGCAGCTCGCACACGGCGTTGGCCAGGGTGAACAGGTCGTCGGGGCTCTCGGCGGGCTCGCCCGCGACCTCGCCCTCCGCCAGCAGCGAGCGCAGCAGCGCGGCGACCTGCGCCCAGGAGGCCGCGCGGGTCAGTCCCAGCAGGGCCACCCCGGTCTGCAGCACCTTGGCGCGCACCACCTCGTCCAGTTGCACCGGCATCTTGACCACCAGTCCCGCCGCCTGCTGGGCGCCGAGCTCGTCGAGCAGGGCGCAGATGCGCGAGGCGCCCTCGACGCCCACGCCGAGCAGGATGGCGCCGCGGCCGATGCTGAGCTCGTCGAGCGGGTCGTAGATCTGGACCGAGCTGATCTCGAACTCCAGCTCGCCCGGCGAGGCCACGACGTCGAGAAACGTCGAGCCCAGGTCGTCCAGGATGCGGGCCAGGCTACTCACGCTGTTGCTCACGGTTCAGGACATACCACCCATCTCGTGTCACGTCGACGATCTCGTGGCCGGCGTCGGCCGCCGTCATCAGGGCCTCACGTACGGCGGCGCGCCAGCGCCTGGCACTGTCCGGGGCACGCAGGCGCAGGCTTTCGACGTCCTTCGGCATGGCCACGGCCAGGCGCTCGTGCTCGCCGGGCTGGACGGCCAGGCGCACGGGGTCGAGGCCGTCCCTGCCGAGCAGGACGGCCGCGTCCGCCACCCCCGAGGGGTCACGGGGGCGCTCCACCTCCCACACGACGTAGAGGCGGTCGCTGGCATCGCCCGCGTTGATCGAGTCGCGCATGGTGCCGTAGAAGTCCGGCAGGTAGGCGGCGATGCGGGCGCCGAGCCGGTGCACGTTGAGGTAGGCGTTGCGGCTGACCAGCGGATCGAACGTCCAGGAGATGTACGGCACGCCGCGCTCGCGGCACCAGGAGCGCTGGTGCTGCTTCAGCGCGTACCCGGTGCCGCCGCGGGCGCCGGGCAGCACGCCGGTGATGTGGGAGTGCAGGTGCCCGTCACCGGCGAGGAAGCCGACCGCGATCCCGACCAGTTCACCCTGGGCGTGCGCGCCCGCCACGTAACCGCCCACGTGGGAGATGGTCCTGATCAGGCCGGGTTCGAGCAGCATGCTGCCCCAGATGCGGGTGATCAGCTCGGCGGCGCGGTGGTGGTCGGCCACCTCGGTCAGCTCGCCGATGGTCAGCTCGGCGGTCTCGTTCACGGAAGCCTGGGGGTCGAGCGCAGGCTGAAGTACTGGTAGGGCGTGCCGTCCTCGCGGGTGGCGAAGGTGACGCCGACCCAGGTGGCGGTGCCCTCGCGGCGGGCGAGGTACCGGTCGTCGTCGAGCGCGACCAGGTCGAAGAGCATCGGCTCGTCCAGGTCGGCGAAGGCGCTGGTGTTGAGGTAGGTCATGCGGGCGCCCTCGACGGTGATGCGGGCCGACTCGCGCTCGTAGACGCCGTCGTGCCGGCCGTCGACGGGGACGACCTCGCCGGGCGGCTGCGGGAGCGGGCGCGGGCGCACCCCGCACAACGCGGGGAAGAGCTCCTGGGCGACGGCTTGGAAGAAGCCGTAGGTGTCGCCGCCGTTGGCCAGCACGCAGACCGTGGTTCCAGAGTCGTTGCCGGTGCCGGTGCCGGGCAGGGTCCACAGCTGCGCCGACTGGCCGATGGTGTTGCCGCCGTGGCTCCAGACGGCCCGGCCCTCCCAGGTGTCGAGGATCCAGCCCAGGCCCCAGTGCGTGCCGTACGGGTTGGCGGGCAGCTCGACGTGCGGCGTGACCATGAGCTCGGCGCTCGCGGGCGTCAGCAGGGCGCCGTCGTGGAAGGAGCGGGCGAATCGCACCACGTCGGCGGCGGTGGAGCAGATCAGCCCGGCGGGGCCGACGGTGCGCATCATGCCCCAGCGCGGGGTGGGCCCCGGCTCCTCCCCCGGCTCGCCGAGGTGGCCGGTGGCGGCGCGGAAGCGCAGCACGTCCTCGGGCAGGGTCCAGGTGTGGGTCAGGCCCAGGGGTTCGATGATCTGCTCGCGCAGGGCGGCGTCCCACACCTTGCCGGTGATGGTCTCGATGACGCGTCCGGCCAGGGAGAAGCCGGTGTTGCAGTAGGAGTGGGCGGCGCCGGGGGGATGCACGCGGGCCACCTGCCTGGCGTCCTCGGCGTAGCGGGCCAGGCAGTCGTCGCCGCGTCCGGTGTCGTGGAAGAAGTCGCCGTCGATGCCGCTGGTGTGGGTGAGCAGGTGCTTGATCGTGACGCCGGGGAAACCGTCGACGGGGGTGTCGAGCGTGATCTCGCCCCGCTCGGCCAGGAGCATGAGCTGGGTGGCCGTCCAGACCTTGGTGATGGAGCCGATCTGGAACAGCGAGTCGGTGGTGACCTCCACGCCGGTGTCCAGGTTGAGCACCCCGGTGGCCTCTTCGCGCAGGTGCCCGTCGTGCCAGTAGGCGAGGCTCGCGCCGGGGACCCGGAAGCGTTTGCTCAGTTCAGCCAGCGGCTCAGCCAGTGACATCGTCATGCTGGCACGCTAGGCGGGGGGCGGCTGCCGTCTCTTCGTTCTTATCGACCAAGCGGGAGCTGGTTCTTAGGTCTGTTACGACAAGATTTCCCGAAATATCAGGGTGTTGGGTGAAACGTATGGATCTCTTGCTTCGCGGTGGCACGGTGTACGACGGTCTCGGCTCGCCCGGTGTGGTCGCCGACGTGGCGATCTCCGGCGGCCGGGTGGCCGCCGTGGGGTCCGGGCTCACCGCCTCGCGCGTCATCGACGTCTCGGGTCTGGCCGTCGCACCCGGCTTCATCGACGCGCACTGCCACTCCGACCTCGTGCCGCTGATGGACGACGCCCAGCCGTTCAAGCTCTTCCAGGGCGTCACCACCGAGATCAACGGCAACTGCGGCTTCTCCTACGCTCCCTCGGCGCCCGCGCTGGAGGAGCTGACCGGCCATGCCGTACCCGGCTGGAGCTTCGCCGGATACCTCGACGCGATCGAGGCCGCGGGGCCCACCAACCACGTCGCCACCCTCGTCGGCCACTCCACGCTGCGTGCCGCCGTCTCGGGCTTCTCCGAGACGACGTCGGTCGAGGCGATGGCGGAGCTGGCGCGCGAGGCCTTCGAGGCGGGGGCGTGCGGCCTGTCGAGCGGCCTCATCTACCCGCCCGGCTCCTACGGCGACACCGAGGAGCTGGTCGCCCTGGCCAGGGTCGCCCACGCGTACGGCAGGCCGTACACCACGCACATGCGCAACGAGAGCTCGGAGCTGGCCGCGGCGCTCGACGAGGCGATCGAGGTCGCCACCCGGGCCAGGGTGCGGCTGCAGGTCTCCCACTGCAAGGTGGGCGGGCTGCCCAACCACGGCCAGGCCTCGATGTTGCTGGAGCGGCTGCGCTCGGCCCGTGCCCGCGGCGTCGACGTGCTCGGCGACCAGTATCCCTACCTGGCGGGCTCGACGGTGCTGGCCGCGCTGCTGCCGCCCGTGGCCCTGTCGGGCGGCAACGTCGCGGCCCGGCTGTCGTCGCCCGGCGAGCGGGCCAGGCTGCTGGAGCTCAGCTCCGGGTCAGGGCTGTGGCGCGACGCCGCGCCCGGCAAGGTCCTGGTGACCTCGCACACCCGGCCGGGCGTGGCGGGGCGCACGCTGGCCGACCTGGGCGGCACCTGGGACACGCTCTGCGACCTGGTCGCCGAGGATCCCGCCGCGCAGATGGTCATCGAGATGATGGACGAGGCCGACGTCGTCGAGATCATGGCCGATCCGCTGATCGGCATCGGCTCCGACAACGGCGCGCCCGTCGGGCTGGAGCATCCGCGCACGTGGGGCTGCTTCCCTCGCTTCCTCGGCGCCTACGTGCGCGAGCGCCGGGTGGTGCCGATGGCCGAGGCGGTGCGCAAGATGACCTCCCTCGTGGCCGACCAGTTCGGGCTGGCGGGCCGGGGGTGGCTGGGGGCGGGCGCCTATGCCGACATCACCGTCTTCGACCCGGAGACCGTGGGGCACGCGGGCACGTATCTGGAGCCTTCCGCGCGGCCCACGGGAATCGTGCACGTTCTGCTCGAAGGGCGGCCGGTGGTCGAGCACGGGGAGTTCGGCGGAGCTCGCGCGGGGCGCGTGCTGAGAATGGCCTAACGCGAAAGTGATGATTATTCGCTTTTTCTCCTGGGACTTCTGATACGGAAAATAACGGTCCCGTTACGGATAGTTCTACTTCGCACCGTATTGAGGGGAAACGGTTGTGACGCCCGAGAGCGGGTGTAAGACTCGAATTCGAGCGATCGGTTGGGCCGGGGCCGCCGGACGCTCTTCACCCGGAATGCCAGGGAGGTGCTGCGACTCGATCGGAAATAACGGTTCCGATCGAAAGGTGGGGTAAAAGTTATATGTCGTTGAATCCGCGCCTCGTCAAGGAGAGTTTCTCCGTCGTCGAGCCGGTGGCCGACAAGGCCACCGCCTACTTCTACGGGCGCCTCTTCGCCGAGAATCCACACCTTCGGGGAATGTTCCCCCCGGCGATGGACGTCCAGAGGGACCGGCTGTTCAGCTCGCTGACCCGGATCGTCTGGAGTCTCGACAGTCCCGACAGCATGGCCGGCTACCTGAGCCAGCTCGGGCGCGACCATCGCAAGTACGGCGTGATCGCCGAGCACTACACGGCCGTCGGCAACGCGCTGCTGGCCACCATCCGGCGCTTCGCGCGCGAGGTGTGGAACAGCGAGATCGAAGCCGCCTGGGTGGCCGCCTACACCGCCGCCGCCAACCTCATGATCGACTCCGCCGACGCCGACGCGGGGGTCTCCCCGGCGTGGTGGCTGGCCGAGATCATCGATCACGAACTGCGCAGGCCCGACATCGCCGTCATCACGCTGCGGCCCACGCAGCGCCTGCCGTACACCGCGGGACAGTACGTCAACGTGCAGACCTCCCGCTGGCCCCGGGTGTGGCGCACGTTCTCGATCGCCAACGCCCCGCGCGCCGACAACACCATCCGGCTGCACGTGCGCGCCGTCAGCGGCGGCTGGGTCTCGACCTCGCTGGTGCGCCACACCCGCATCGGCGACACGATCATGCTGGGCCCGCCCATGGGCACGATGACGTCGCCCGAACGCGGCAACCGCGACCTGCTGTGCGTGGCGGGAGGCACCGGGCTGGCGCCGATCAAGGCCATCATCGAGCAGGTCATCGCCTCGGGACGGCGGCCCAACGTGCACCTGCTGTACGGCGCGCGGACCGCCGCCGAACTCTACGACCTGCCCGACCTGATCAGGATGGAGGCGTCGTTCCCCTGGCTACGGGTGCTTCCCGTGGTGTCGGACGAACCGGCCTTCGACGGGATGCGCGGGCACCTGCCCGAGGTGACCGAGCGTTTCCACACCTGGTCCGAGCACCAGGTGTACGTGTGCGGGCCGCCGGGCATGGTCAACGAGACGGTACGGCGCCTGCAGATCAACGGGGTGCCGCTCGCCCGCATCAGCCGCGACGTGGTCCACGGCGAACACTGATCCGGCCTCCCCCTCCCCAGGTCATCCCCTTTTCCAGGTCACCCGCCGCCCCAGGTCACCCGCCGCCCCAGGTCACCCGTCACCCGCCGCCGTTGAAGACGGCGGCGGTCGCTTCGTCGGCGGGCCACAGCGTCTCGATCGCCAGCTCGGAGACCGTCACGTCCAGCGGCGAGCCGAAGGTCGCGATCGTCGTGAACATCGACAGCACCATCTCGCCGTGGCGGATCCGGAGCGGCAGCAGGATGTCGCCCGGTCCCGGCACGTGGGCCACGTTCAGCTCCACCCCCGGGTAGGTGTACCCGGCCAGCTCGTCGTGCAGTTCGCCCAGCCGGCCGTCGCCCGACGCCTCCGCCTGCCTGCGCAGCCGCTGCAGCAGGTGGGCCCGTACCTCGGCGAGGTTCACCAGCTTGGCCGCCATGCCGTCCGGGTGCAGGGTCATCCGCAGCACGTTGACAGGGTCGGTCTTCATCAGCTCCTCCGACACGCTGCCGCCGAAGAAGGCCATCGCCGCCTCGTTGGCCGCCACCAGATTCCACGCCGCGTCCACCACCACCGCCGGATAGGGGTTGTGGGCATGCAGGATCTTGTCGATCGCCTGCCGTACCACCCCCATCTCCGGCGCCTGCACCTCGCGCTCGCGGAAGGCGGGCGCGAAGCCCGCGGCCACCAGCAGCCGGTTGCGGTGGCGCAGCGGTACGTCGAGCTCCTCGGCCAGCCTCATCACCATGTCGCGGCTGGGATTGGCCCGGCCGGTCTCCAGGAAACTGATGTGCCGGGACGACACGTCGGCCTCGATCGCCAGGTCGAGCTGGCTGACCCGGCGCCGCTGGCGCCAGGATCGCAGCAGCTCTCCGAAGGTCTCCTCGTGTACGGCAAGAGCAGTCATGGTCGGCACGTTACCGACATATGGGAATGCCCACGATTACCTGGGAGGTAGCGGACGGGCAAATCCCGTAGAGCCCGGCTTTTGTCGGTAGCCCGTGACACCATGGCCGCAACCATCTCGACAGGGAGCAAGATCATGACTGATGCACTGCTCGCCATCGGCACCCGCAAGGGCCTCATCCTGGCCCGGTCGCGCGACGGGGGCCCGTTCGAGGTCGAGCCCATCCAGTTCTCCACCGTCGGGGTCCAGAGCGTGGCCATCGACACCCGAGGCGAGACCCCGCGGCTCCTGGCCGGGATCGAATACGGCCATTTCGGCCCCTCGGTGATGTACTCCGATGATTTGGGTGCCAGCTGGCACGAAGCCGACAAGCCACCGGTCGCCTTTCCCGAGAAGACCGGCGCCACCCTCGAGAAGGTCTGGCAGCTGCTGCCCTCGCCGTCGGAGCCCGGCGTCGTCTGGGCCGGCGCCGAGCCCGGCGCGCTGTTCCGGTCGGAAGACGGCGGCGTGACCTACACCCTGGTCGAGGGCCTGTGGGAGCATCCGCACCGCGAGCAGTGGCAGCCCGGCGGGGGCGGCCTGTGCATGCACACCATCCTCGCCCACCCCACCGACCCGAAGATCATGGGCGTGGCCGTCTCCACCGGCGGCTTCTACCGCAGCACCGACGGCGGCATCTCCTGGCAGGCCGCCAACCAGGGCATCCGCGCCCCGTTCATGCCCGAAGGCCAGCAGTATCCCGAGTTCGGGCAGTGCGTGCACAAGGTGGCCTTCCACCCGTCGCGTCCCGACCGGCTCTTCCTGCAGCACCACTTCGGCGTCTACCGCAGCGACGACTTCGGCCTGTCGTGGACCGACATCGGCACCTCGCTGCCCTCCGACTTCGGCTTCCCCGTCGCCGTGCACCCCTCCAAGCCCGACACCGTCTACGTCCTGCCGCTCCACGCCGACATGGACCGCACCCCCGTCGGCCACCGCTACCGGGTCTACCGCAGCGACGACGCGGGAGGCTCCTGGCAGCCGCTCGACTCCGGGCTGCCCGAAGGCCCCGTCTACGGCACCGTGCTGCGCGACGCCATGAGCACCTCCGAGGCGGGCCTCTACTTCGGCACCCGCGACGGTTTCGTCTACGGCTCGCGCGACGACGGCCAGACCTGGCAGGAGGTGGCGCGTCACCTTCCCGACGTGCTCACCGTCCGCTCCGCGGTGCTCTGACCCATGGGGAAAGCCGCGACCATGGTCGTGTTCGTGCTGCCCGCGACCCTGCGCCACTGGGTCGGAGGTGACACCGAGGTCAAGGTCTTCGCCGTGGGCGCGCCCCCGACCCTGGGCGCCGCGCTCGACACCCTCAGGCGCACCCATCCCGTCCTCGAGGAGCGCCTGCGCGACGTCGACGGGCGCATCAGGCGCCACATCAGCATGGTGGTGTGCGGGGAGAACGCGCGGGCCGTCGGCGGCCTCGACTGCGCCCTGCCTCCCGGCGCCGAGGTGTACGTTCTGCCGGCGCTTGGCTGATCTGCTATATTTTCGCCACTTCCTGAAGCCTCCACGTCGACCGGGCACCGCCCCTGTCGCACCTGGAGGCTTCTTTGCGTGTCCGCATCCCCGCATGCCGCATTTGCGCGTCCGCACCCCGCAGAGGAGCCCCCGCTCGATGTCCACCCCTAACGCCACCCCTAACGCCACTCCGAACGCCACTCCGAACGCCGCTGCGGCCGGCACCTGGAAACTCGGCGACCTCGTCGTCAACCGCCTGGGTTTCGGCGCCATGCGCCTGACCGGAACCGCCGCCTTCGACCAGGGTGTCCCCCGCGACCGCGAACCCTCCATCGCGGTGCTGCGCCGCGCCGTGGAGCTGGGCGTCAACCACATCGACACCGCCGCCTTCTACTTCTCCTCCACCCGCTCGGCCAACGAGCTGATCAACCGCGCCCTGGCGCCCTACCCGAGCGACCTGGTCATCACCACCAAGGTCTGGCCCGGCCGCGACCCCTCGGGCCAGTGGTGGTGGGCGGCACCCGAGCAGCTGCGCGGCCAGGTCGAGGAGAACATCCGCCAGCTCGGCCGCGACCACCTCGACGTGGTCAACCTCCGCATCCCGCCCAGCCGCGTGGCCACCTCGATTACCGACCACTTCGGCGCGCTGGCCGAGCTGCGCCAGGCCGGGCTCATCCGCCAGCTCGGCATCTCCAACGCCACGCCGGAGCAAATGGCCGAGGCCAAGGCCATCGCGCCCGTCGTGTGCGTGCAGAACCCGTACGGCATCGGCGCCCCCGCCGCCGGCCAGGACCTGCTGCGGTCGTGCGGCGAGCAGGGCATCGCCTTCGTCCCGTTCTTCGCCATCGCCGGCGCCGGCCGCGAATCGGGCGCTCCGTCGATGGACGCCGACGCCGTCACCGCCGTCGCCCGCGCCCACGGCGTCTCGGCGGCGCAGGTGCGCCTGGCCTGGACACTGCAGCAGGGCCCTCACGTGCTCGCCATCCCGGGCACCGGCGACCCCGGCCATCTCGACGACAACGTCGCCGCCGCCTCGCTGCGCCTGTCGGACGAGGAGATGACTCTTCTCTCGTCCATTCGCTGACGTGCCACTGCGGCAGCGGCTCTCATCGCGGCTCGGACTGCACGGGCTCCTTCACTGCCGATCCGTGGACTCGGCACTCGCCGATCTATGAACCCGGCACCCCGGTCCGTGGACTCGGTGCCCGCCGATCCGCGGACCCGGCACATGCCACTCACACATGGGTATCCAGCTCGCCGCGGCGCTCCTGCTGATCGGCGTGCCGTTCAGCCTCGGTTCCCGGCCATCATGGCGACAATCCGCTCAAACGACGGGGTGAGCTTCACGGCGATGGCCATGTCGGCGTTGACCCAGTAGACGTTGACCGCCCGATCCCCCATAGCGATCAGCCCGTCCACGACCGAACCGTTCTTGTCACAGACCTGCGCCCGCGAGACCTCGCGAACGCGGCCCGCGTTCCCGGCGCAGGTCTGTTCGAAGCTCTTCCGCACCGTGTCCACCTCAGGCCCTTCGACCAGGTCGGTCCGCATCGTCAGGGGGTCGTCACCCTGCTGCGGGGCGTCCGCCGCCGTGTAAAGGCAGACCATCGCCTTGATCGACTCTGTCGTCTCCAGCGGGTAGGAGTCGTGTTTCTCCCTCAGCTGCCATCGCAGGGACGTCTCCTTGTCCAGGTCCTCGGTCGCGAGCGGACATCCGCCGTCCTCCGTGGAGGGTGCCGAGCATCCCGTGAGCAGGGCCACGGACAGGAGGGCAAGGGCGGGCACGATCGGTCCGGGACGCGTCACGAGGACACCTGCCTGTCGAAGATCTGCGCCGCCGCGAGGCACACGAAGGCCGTGACGCCGAGAACGCTTCGAACGAGATGCAGGTTCAGCCACCGTCGGCGACTCTCCTGCCAGTCAGCGGGCAGCGCTTCAGGATCCCAGCCGTCCGCGATCCGGTTGAGCGGTTCCAGCCCCGCCAGGGTGAGCACGACGGTGAGGAGCACCAGGATCAGGGCGGCCGAGCTGAGGCCCAGGACGAGCCAGCCCCGACGCGCCGACAGCACCGCGACCATGATCAGAGCCGCCAGACCGGTCAGGAGAAGAGGTGGCATGGCCCGTCCGTAGTCGACGTTGAGCGCCTGCCAGTACCTGACGTACGCGACTCCCGGCATCCGGGACACCGACGGTGCGATCACCGTGAAAAAGACCCCGCCCGCGTACAGGCCTATCAACAGGAGCGCCGCGATCCTGGACACGGCGAGCAAAAGGGACACTCAACACCTCCTTCATTGGAAGTAAACTCTTTCATTAGAGCAACATCTAGTCAATATAGTTCTGGAATCATGGCATGCGATGACCGAGCAGAAGAAGCGGCGCTCCTACTCCAGCGCGCTACGCCAGGAGCAGGCACAGGCCACCCGGCAGAAGATCGCGACGGCGGCGCGGGAGCTGATGCTGAGGAAGGGCTACGCCGACACCACCATGGCCGAGGTGGCGCGCGACGCAGGAGTAGCCGTTCAGACGCTGTACACCTCAGCCCCCGGCGGCAAGCCGGCGCTGGCCAAGCTCGTCTACGACATCACGCTGGCCGGGGACGCCAGCCCTGTGCCGCAACGGGACCGCGCCGAGGTCCAGGCGATCATCGATGAGCCGGACCCGGTGCGCAAGCTGGCCAAGTACGCCGCCATGGCGACGGCGATACTGCTGCGCATCCAGCCAGTGCATCGCGTGCTGCGCGCCGCCGCCGCCGCGTCACCCGCCGACACCGGACTCCAAGAGCTCCTGACAGACATCGAAGGTGAGCGACTGGTGGGCAGCCGCGGACCGGCCGAGCATTTGCACGCTCTCGGCGCCCTGCGGCCGGGCCTCCCCGCTGCGCGCGCGGCCGCGCAGATCTACGTGCTGACCTCGACGGAGAACTACGAGAAGCTGACCGAGGTGTGCGGCTGGAACGCGGACGAGTACACCGACTGGCTCGCCACGACGCTGGCGGCAACCCTGCTCGGAGGCTCTCTCACGCGTTAGCGCACCACCTTCACCGCCCCGCCGACCCGCTTCCGCCGCCCCGTCGTCCCGTCGTCCCGCGTGCAAGCACCCGTCCCGCCACGCCCGGGGGCAGGGTGACCGAACGGCCACGCCAGGGGCAGGGTGACCGAGCAGCCAGGCCGGAGACGGGGGCCGGAGACGGGGGCCGGAGACGGGGGCCGGAGACGGGTGGCCGAAGGCGGGGGCGACCGGAGGCGGGTGGCCGAAGGCGGGGGCGACCGGAGGCGGGGTGACTTTGAGCAGGATGCTGTGCCCGGGCTTCGAGTTGGCCCGGGATGGGCCCGGCGAAAGGGCTGGGGTTGCCGAGGGGTGCCGGAGAGACTGGGCTCCAGGAGGGCGTCCGTGCCGTCGATAAGATCGCCGGCGTGAGAGCAGGCGAGATGATCCCCCTGGCCCCCGGGCAGGTGATGTTGTCCGACCGGCGGACGCAGCGCACCTGGCCCGCCGCTGTCGCGCCCTTCCTGCTCGCCTCCTGTCCCGTCACCCAGGGCGACTACGCCGACGTCACCGGAGCGCAGCCCAGCAGCGCGCCCGGTGCGGACCGGCCCGTCGAGACCGTGTCGTGGCACGACGCGGTGCGCTACTGCAACGCCCGCTCGGAACGCGAGCGTCTCACCCCCGCCTACCGCCTGTCGCCCGACGGGACGGACTGCGTGTGGGACGCCGGGTCGGACGGATACCGGCTGCCCACGGAGGCCGAGTGGGAGTACGCCTGCCGGGCGGGCAGCACCGGGCCCAGGTACGGCTCGCTTGACGAGATCGCCTGGTATCGGGCCAACTCGGGTGAGCGCAGCCACCCCGTCGGAGGGAAGGCGCCCAACGCGTGGGGCTTGTACGACATGCTCGGCAACGTGTGGGAGTGGTGCTGGGACGTCTACGACGCCGAGGTCTACGGCAGCTACCGGGTGTTGCGCGGCGGCGGGTGGTTCGACGAGCCGTGGAGCTGCCGTGCCTCGGTGCGTCGCCGCAGCCACCCGACGCTGCGGCTGGACGATGTCGGTTTCCGCGTCGCCCGGTCGGCGCAGGAGCTCAGTTGATGCGGTACTCCGTGGCCCGGGTGGCGGAGGAGCTCAGCTGATGCAGAACTCCGTCGCCCGGGTGGCGGAGGCGCACTGCTGATACAGAACTCCGTGGCCCGGGTGGCGAAGGCGCTCAGCTGATGCAGAACTCGTTGCCCTCCGGGTCGAGCAGGGTGATGGCGTAGTAGTCGGTGATGCCGATCTCCGGTCCGGCGACGCGGGAGATCGTGGCGCCGAGGGCGATCAGGCGGGCGGCCTCGGCGTCGATGAGCTCGCGGCGCGCCTCGAGGGTGCCGCTGCGCCGGTTGGTGACGTCGAGGTCGAGGTGGAGGCGGTTCTTGACCTCCTTCTTCTCGGGCACCTGCTGGAACCACAGGCGGGGCCCGGCGCCGGAGGGGTCGACGATGGAGTCGTAGCCGAGGCCGTCGCCCACCTCCTCCTCGGGCAGGCCTCTGCTGCGCCAGTAGTCGGCCCAGGTGTCGAAACCGTCGGGCGGCTCCTGGAGCTCGTAGTGGAGCGCGGCGGCCCAGAAGTGGGCCAGCCGGTCGGGGTCGGCGCAGTCGACGGTGATCTGGAAGCGGGTTGCCATGAGGTGATGGTGTCAGGCCCCACCGACAATCCGGCCCGGCCGGCGGTCAGCCCGGCTCGACGGTGAGGAAGCGGTGGATGGCGCTGCGCAACTCCGCGGCCTCCGCCTCGGCCCCCTCGTACTCCGCGTGCCCGTGGCTCAGCACCACCAGCTCCCGCACCCCGGCGGCCAGCCCGTTGTAGACCGCGAACTGCCCGGGCGGCGGCACCGCGGGGTCGTAGAGGGCGGCGGCCACGAGCATCGGGATGTTCACCCGGGTCGCCGCCGAGGCCGCGTCGAAGTACCGCAGCACCTCCACCACCTCCGGGTGGGCGGCGTGGTGGGCGCGGACGGCCTCGCCGCTGCCCAGGCAGGGCAGGGTCAGCCGCAGCGGGATGTTGCCGAAGCTCGGCACCACCAGGACGCCGCTGGTGAAGCGCGGGTCCCACGGCAGGGCGAGCGCGCCGAGCCCGCCGCCGAAGCTGGTGCCCACGTAGTCGAGCCGCCCGGCCTGCGGCACGAGTTCGCGGAGGGCGGTGGCCGCGCACCACACGTCGGCCGCGTTGCCGCCGTGCACGTAGGTGTCGCGTGCGGCGATGCCGTGCAGGACGTGCTCGGCGGCCAGGGAGGGGATCTCCGGCGACAGGCTGCGGTCCCCGAGTCCTCGGGCGCACGGCCAGATGGCCGCGGTGCCGGGGCCGGGCAGGGTGGTCTCGGGAGCGGTGCGCCCGCCGTACCCGTGGACGACGACCAGGCCGCGGGTGACCTCGCCGTCGGCGGGCAGCGTCAGCCAGCCGCCGACGCGGAAGCCGCCGCTCGAGGTGTAGGTGACGCCGTGGACGCGCATGCCGTCCTGTTCGTACTCCAGCGGGCCGAGCTGCGGGGCGACGGCGACGTCGAGGGCCTGGGCGTACAGGCCCTGCCAGAAGGCGTCGAAGTCGGCGGGAGGCGAGGGGGCGGGTACGGCCAGCAGCGCGTCGAGGTCGTAGCCGTAAGTCGGGT
>NZ_JACDUR010000008.1:199874-392445 GCF_013761175.1 Nonomuraea soli | reverse complement strand
CGAAGTCGGAGGCCGGGTCGAAGTCGGAGGCCGGGTCGAAGTCGGAGGCCGGGTCGAAGTCGGAGGCCGGGTCGAAGTCGGAGGCCGGGTCGAAGTCGGAGGCCGGGTCGAAGCCGTACATCGGGGCGAAGGGGTGGGCGGGGTCGGGGGTGGCGGGATGCGTGCTCACCGGCCGCATCCTAGAGCCGGCCGCCTTCCAACGCCCCGGCCGCGCGCCGGAGCCCATCACTACGCTGGCTTTGTTGATGCTTCAAGTTATACACTCCAGCCCACCGCATCACTTGAAGGGTCAACAAATGGACATCTTCCTCTGGATCCTGCAGATCCTCCTGGCCGCAGCCTTCCTGGGCTCGGCCGTCGTCAAGAACACCGTCCCCAAGGAGAACCTCAAGGCGCGCATGCCGTACGTCGAGGACTTCTCCCAGGGCCAGATCCGCGCCATCGGCCTCATCGAAGGCGTGGCGGCGATCGGCCTGATCCTGCCCTGGGCGACCGGCATCGCCCCGATCCTGACGCCGCTGGCCGCCGTGGGCCTCGTCATCACGATGGCCGTAGCCGCCGTCGTTCACCGGCGACGCGGCGAGTCGATCGCGTTTAATCTGGTCTTGGCGGCGCTGGCACTCATCGTCGCGATCGGCAGATTCTGACACTGGGGGGCCGGTGGCCGAGGGGCTCGACGAGACGCAGGTCCGCGCCTGGCACGGCCTGCTCGCGGTGACGCTCGTGGGCATGCCGCAGGTGGAGCGGGTCTTCCGCCGCCACGGCCTGGTGCACATCGAGTACGGCCTGCTCACGGCGCTGTCGTTGGGGCCGTGCCGGCTGAGCGACCTGGCGGCGCTGACGAACGTCTCGATCAGCCGCCTCAGCCACCGCATCAGCAAGCTCGTCGACCGGGGTTTCGTCACGCTGCGCCCCGACTCCTCCGACGGCAGGGCGAGCGTCGCGGAGATCACCGAGGAGGGGCGCACCGTCATCTGCTCCATCGCGCCCGACTACGCCCAGGCGCAACGCGAGGTCCTCTTCGACCACCTGACTCCCGAGCAGACCGCCGCCCTCGCCGACGCCCTGCAGGCCGTCGGCACTCGGCTCGGGGCCTGCATGGGCCCCGACCAGCGCATATAACCGGAACCACCTTTAATAGTCACACAGAGTGACGTAGTCTGGTGACGTGTTTCCGGGTCTGCGCCTGTTCCTGCTCGTCGCGGCCGTTCTGTGCTGCCTGGGCCCGTGGCAGCCGCAGAACGTCCAGGCGGTCCCGCCGTTCGCCGTGGTGGACGTCGCGGAGGGCGAATGCCCGCGTCCGCGCGGCGGCGACGAATGGGGCTGTTCGGTCTCGTTCAAGGCCCGCACCCTGGGCGGCGGCGGCGCGGCCAAGTCCGCGCTTCCCGTCCGGCGCGGCACGGGCCGCGTCACCGCGCGTGACCTCCTGCCCGCTCCGGCCGTCCGCTGCGGCCGGGCACACCTGAGCATCTGGCGCATATAGGCCGGACGAACGTTTCCGTCCGTCGTCCTTTCACCCTGTGCTCGGAGTGTGTGTTCGTCATGCGAGAAATCGAAACGGTCGAGGAGATCTGGTCCTACCACTGCCTGCGGTGCCTGCACATCTGGCAGGCCGCCTTCCAGGCGCACCACTGCGGCGAGAAGGTCGCCTGGCATCTCAACGGCCAGGCCAGCATGCCGCCCTGGTCGGAGGCGACCAGCTGCCCGCGCTGCGCGGCGCTGCAGGTCAAGGTCCTGCCGCGGTCCGCGAGGCCGTCCGTCCCGCGCCAGGAGCGCACAGAACGGCCGTGACCGTTCGCGCCTGCCGTACGAAAGCCCGACACGAGCGAGCCGTACGGCAGGCGCACCTCACGTGATGTCGCGCCGCAGCGTGGTGGCCGAGGCCAGCAGCCCGAACACCGCGGCGTACCCGAGCAGGACCAGCGCCCCGCCCCAGGCGGGCAGCAGGTAGTCGAGGCCCATCTGCCCCACGTCGACGCCGGAGTTCGTCAGCGACCTGGCCGCCCCCGCCGGAGTCCACGCGCCCACGACCTGCAGTTGCGGGATCGCGTTGACGATGGGTTCGAGCACGAACATCCACACCGCCACGGTGACGATGGCGGCGATCTGGTTGCGCAGCAGCGCGCCGATCCCGATCCCGAACAGGGTGTAGAGGACCAGGGCCGCCAGCACGCCGCCCAGGATGCGCGGGATCCCGCCTTCGGTGATGAGCAGGTCGCCGCCCGACAGCAGGACGGCGGGGACGATGCCCACGGCGAACAGCACCAGGATCGCCAGCCCGAAGATCAGCCCGACCAGCACGCCCGCGCCCAGTTTGGCCGCCACGACCCGGGCGCGCCTCGGCGTCGTCAGGAAGGTGCTGGTGATCGTCTGGTAGCGGAACTCGGTGGTCATCATGGTGGCCCCGAGTATCGCCACGAGGATCGACCCGCTGATCGACTGCTCCCAGGCCACGCGCTGGAACTCGGGGGTGTCGCGGGCGGGGAAGACGCTGACGCCGTTCTGCTCCAGCCCGGCGAAGCCGATCACCAGGCCGAGGCTGAGGGTGAGGTAGCTCAGCACCACGACGAGCATGATCCACCACAGGTGGGTGGTGAACAGCTTCAGCAGTTCGGCGCGCACCAGCTTCACGACGTCTCCTCGGTGAGCTCCAGGAACACGCGCTGCAGGTCGGTGCGCTCCTGGACCAGCTCCGTGAGCACGACCTGCTCGGCCAGGACGACCTCGCCGACCCGTTCGGCGGCCAGGCCGCGCACGCGCAGCGCCCCGTCGTCGAGGGGTTCGACCGCGCCTCCCGCCCGTTCCAGGGCGGGGCCGAGCGTCTGCGGGTCGAGGCTGCGCACCCGCAGCGGGGCGTCACCGTTGCGGGTGAGCTCGGCGAGCGTGCCCTGCCGTACGAGCCTGCCCTTGGCGATGATGACCACGTTGTCGACGGTCTGCTCCACCTCGGCCAGCACGTGGCTGGAGACCAGGACGGCGGCGCCGCGCTCGTGGGCCAGGTGCTTGAGGAAGCCGCGCAGCCACTGGATGCCGGAGGGGTCGAGGCCGTTGGCGGGTTCGTCGAGGATGAACACCTCCGGGTGCCCGATCAGCGCTCCGGCCAGGCCCAGCCGCTGGCGCATGCCCATCGAGAAGCCCGAGACGCGCTTGCTCGCCACGTCGGCCAGGCCCACCTGCTCCAGCGCCTCCGCGGCGCGCTGCTGCGGCAGCCCGGCGGCCGTGCACAGGATCCTGAGGTGGTTGATCGCGGTGCGGCCGGGGTGGAAGTTGGTGGCCTCCAGCACCGCGCCGACCGCCGCCAGCGGCTGCTTGAGCTGGGGGTACGGCACGCCGTTGACCAGGGCGGTGCCCGCGTCGGCGGTGACGAGGCCTAGCAGGCAGCGCAGCGTCGTGGTCTTGCCCGCCCCGTTGGGACCGAGGTATCCGGTGATCGTCCCCGCCTCGACGGTGAACGACACGCCGTCGACCGCCTTGACCGGCCCGAAGGACTTGGCGAGCTGACTGATCTCGATCGCGCTCATGATGCGGCGATTATCCCGATGGCGAGCCGCGCCCTACCTCCTCCTGGAGGAGGAGATCGTCTCAGAGCCGGTAGACGCGCCTGGCGTTGCCGGAGCCGATCATGTGCGCGACGCGGGCGGCGTCGGAGACGCTCCACTCCCCCTCGTCGATGCGGCCGGCCAGGACCCCGCCCAGGCCGCGCCGGAAGTACAGCGCCCCGAGGTGGCAGGTCTCGGCGACGCCGTAGCAGTCGGAGCTGAACATCTGCTTGTGGAAGGGCACCAGCTCCAGCATCTCCTCCAGCACCCGGGCGCCGCCCGCGGCGGTGTGCGTGAGGGTGAGCCCCAGGTCGACGTAGACGTGCGGGTAGACGTTGGCCAGGTAGGCGGCCTGCCGCTGGAACGGGTAGCAGTGCAGCAGCACCACCGGCACGTTCAGCGGCTGCAGCGCGCGGATGAAGACGGTCAGCAGCGCGGGGTCGGCCCGGTGCAGTTCGACGTCGGGGTCGCCGAATCCGGTGTGGAACTGCATCGGCAGCCCACGGTCGCGGGCCACGTCGACGGCCGCCCACAGCAGGTGGCGCAGCAGCACCGGATCGGTCAGGCGTTCCTTCGGGTCGGCCAGACGCCGGTTGGCCGCCGCGATCACCGATCCGCGGCTGGGCCGCGACGGGTCGAAGTCGAGGCCGTGGCGGTAGGCGATGATCGACTTGAACGCCACGGCGCGGGCGGCGCGGGCGGCCAGTTCGTCGGCCAGGCTGTCCATGTAGTCGACGGCGAGGGGCGCCACCTCGGCGACGTCCTGCTCGATCTGCTCGATGCGGACGATCTCGTCGGCCGCCGCGCCACCGTGGCGTCCCATCTCGGACGCCGTCAGCAGGTCGGGCTCCTCCAGGCCGGTGTCGACCAGGAAGGCCACCACCCCGGCGGCCCGCAGCAGCCTGCGGTTGACCTCGCCGGCGCCCAGTTCGCGGCGCCTGGCCAGGTAGACGGCCGGGGAGGCATGGGGCTCCAGGTCGAGCACGGGAGCGCACCAGCGCCTGATGGCCACGCCCGCCGGGGTGTCGAAGTGGGTCGTGCCCGGCGGCGCGGGCGCGGCCCCTTCGGTGATCAGCAGCTCGAACTGGGCCCTGGACACCTCGTCGCGCCGCACCCCGTGGCAGTGATGGTCGACCAGCGGCGCGAGCAGGGCGTCACGGACCGCATCCGGAAGGTTGGCGGGGAGCATGCGCCCACCCTAGGCGCTGGGTGTCGCGCCCGCCGCCGCCTTCCCGGAAGGTCCCGATTGTCGCCCTGCCTTCCTTCCGCGCCTGGTCAGGCGTGTCCGGGTCAGCGGCCCGCGAACCGGTCCGTGGCCGTGACGAGAGCGTCGGTGATGCCCGGCTCGACGAAGGCGTGGCCCGCGTCGGGGATGAGGTGGAAGTCCGCCTCGGGCCAGGCCCGGTGCAGGTCCCAGGCGGTGGCGGCGGGTGTGCACATGTCGTAGCGGCCCTGCACGATCACCGCGGGGATGTGGCGGATCTTGTCGATGTCGCGCAGCAGCTGCTCCTCCTCGAAGAAGCCGCCGTTGACGAAGTAGTGGTTCTCGATGCGGGAGAAGGCCACCGCGTAGTCGTCGTCCTCGTGCGAGGCGATGATCTCGGGGTCGGGCAGCAGCGTGATGGTCGAGCCCTCCCACGTGCTCCAGGCACGCGCCGCGGGCAGCCGCACGGCGGGGTCGGGGTCGTTGAGCCGCCGGTGGAAGGCGCCGATCAGGTCGTCGCGCTCCTCGAAGGGGATCGGCTCGACGTACTTCTCCCACAGGTCGGGGTAGACCAGCGAGGCGCCCTCCTCGTAGAACCAGTGCAGCTCGAAGGGGCGCAGCATGAAGATGCCACGCAACACCAGCTCGCTCACCCGGTCGGGATGCGTCTGGGCGTAGGCCAGCGACAACGCGCTGCCCCACGAGCCGCCGAACACCTGCCAGCGGTCGACGCCCAGGTGCTCGCGCAGCAGCTCCATGTCGGCGACCAGGTGCCAGGTGGTGTTGTGCTCCAGCGACACCGCCGGGTCGCTCGCGTGGGGCCGGCTGCGGCCGCAGTTGCGCTGGTCGAACAGGATGATCCGGTACGCCTCCGGATCGAACTGGCGGCGCTGCTTGGCGGTGCAGCCGCCGCCCGGCCCGCCGTGCACCATGACGACCGGTTTGCCGTGCGGATTACCGCACTCCTCCCAGTGGATCTCGTTGCCGTCGCCGACCGCGAGCAGGCCGCCGGCATGGGGTTCGACGGGCGGATAGAGCGTCTTCATGCTCCCCCACTATGCCGCACCCCGAGCCCGTGCCAGAACACCCTCACATCAAGGGCTTGACCTGCACAAACAGGCCGTTTTTCGAGGATGACGCGCAAGGTGACGATCTCCGCTACGCTGAGCGCTCCCTTATCCCATCTGTCGCGAAAGCACGTGATGCGACTCGCTCTTGTCTCCAGGGCCCGGCTCAGCGCCACGGCCTCACGGCTCGCCCAGACCGCCCTCTCGCGCGGCTGGGACGTGCACATCGTCGGCGACCCCGCCACGATCACCCAACTCGGCTCCCATGCCGGCATCTCCCCCGACGTCATCCTCAACCGCGTCCTCGGCAGCGAGCCCGATCTGACCCATCTGCTCCTGCTCCAGCGGCAGCTGGAGAACCGGGGCGTGCCCGCCGTCAATGCGGCGGGCGCGGTCGAGAACGCCGTCAGCAAGGCCCGCCAGGCGGCGATCTACCTCGCCCACGGCCTGCCTCACCCGCAAACCTGCCTGACCACGCCCTACGCCGACCCGAAGGACCTGGCCGACCTGCTCGGCTTCCCGCTGGTGCTCAAACCCGACAGCGGGTACGGCGGAGCGGGCGTGGTCAAGGCCGAGACCCTCGCAGAGCTGCGGCTGCTGCTGCAGGAGAAGGCCATGAACGGGCACCAGCTGCTCGTCGCCCAGCGATGGGTGCCGGAGGCGTGGTGGAGCCTGCGCCTGGTGGTCGTCGACGGCGAGGTGGTGGCGACCATGCAGCGCCGCGCCGCCGCCGGCGAGTGGCGCAGCAACGTCGCCCAGGGCGCCACCGCCGTGGAGGTGGAACCGTCCTACGCCGAGGTGGAGCTGGCGGTGACGGCCGCCGCGACGCTGGGGCTCGACGTGGCGGGCATCGACGTCATCCGCACCGCCGAGGGGCCGCTGGTCCTGGAGGCGAACAACTCTCCCGGCCTGATCGCCACCGAGCAGGCCACCGGGGTGCCGGTCTGCGAACGCATCCTGGCCGCGGTCGAGAAGCGGGCCGCGGTCGTCATGTCCTGAGCCCGGGCGGTGCCGCGAAGGCACCGCCCGGGCCCAGGCCCCCGCTCAGCGCCGGGTGAGGCGCAGCACGTTGCCGATGATGTGCGCGCCCGCCCCGCCCTCCGCGGTCAGGATCGACTCGGGGTGGAACTGCACGGCGAACCGCTTGCCCGCCACGTCCTCGATGGCCATCACGTTGCCGTCGGGGGTGACCGCGATCGGCGTGAAACCGACCACGCCGTGCTCCTTGGCGTGCAGCGAGTGGTAGCGCGCCGCCGTGAACTCCTGCGGCAGGCCCTCCAGCAGCGCCGACTCCCCCAGCCGGGAGACCTGGCCGCGCTTGCCGTGCTCGGGGTAGTCGAGCAGTTCCAGGGAGCCGCCCGCGTGCTCGACCATGGCCTGCAGGCCGAGGCAGACGCCGAAGACGGGCAGGTCGCGCGCGTAGACCTCGTCGATGAGGGCCGACATGCCGAAGTCGGAGGGCCAGCCGGGGCCGGGCGACAGGACCACCAGGTCGGGGGCGATGCTGTCGATCATGGCGGTGGGGAAGCCGTGCCGCAGCGTCGTCACGGTCGCGCCCTGCTGGCGGAAGTAGTCGGCCAGGGTGTTGACGAAGGAGTCCTCGTGGTCGACGAGCAGCACCTTCATGCCCTCGCCGTGCCGTACGACAGGCTCCGGTTCGACGACGGAGGCGGGCGAGTTGACGGCGGCCAGGGCGGCGAGCAGGGCGCTGGCCTTGAGCTCGGTCTCCTTCTCCTCCGACTCCGGGTCGGAGTCGAACAGCAGGGTCGCGCCCGCCCTGACGGTGGCGACGCCGTCCTTGATCTGGGCGGTGCGCAGGGTGAGGCCGGTGTTCATGGAGCCGTCGAAGCCGATGAAGCCGATCGCCCCGCCGTACCAGCGGCGCGTGGTGGCCTCGTGGTCCTCGATGAACTGCATCGCCCACGTCTTGGGCGCGCCGGTGACGGTGACGGCCCACATGTGGGTGAGGAAGGCGTCGAGGGCGTCGAACTCGGGGCGCAGGCGGCCCTCGATGTGGTCGACGGTGTGGATCAGGCGGGAGTAGAGCTCGATCTGGCGGCGGCCGATGACCTGGACGGTGCCGGGGACGCAGATGCGCGACTTGTCGTTGCGGTCGACGTCGGTGCACATGGTCAGCTCGGACTCCTCCTTGGTGGAGGAGAGCAGCGTGCGGATGGCCTCGGCGTCCTCGACCGGGTTGCTGCCGCGGGCGATGGTGCCGGAGATGGGGCAGGTCTCGACGCGGTCGCCGGAGACGCGGACGTACATCTCGGGCGAGGCGCCGACCAGGTGCTCGCCCTCACCGAGCGAGATGATGAACTCGTACGGAGCCGGGTTCGACACGCGCAGCGAGCGATAGAAGGCCGACGGGTCGGTGCACTCGCCGTGGAAGACCTGCCCGGGCACGACCTCGAACAGGTCGCCGCGCTTGAACTTCTCCTTGGCCGCGGCGACGACCTGGGCGTAGGTGCCGGGCACCGGGTCGGCCGGGATGGCGGCGGGCACGGCGGGCGGCTGCGACTCGCCGGTGCGCTCGATGCCGTGGGTGGAGACCCCGTCGACGGTGAACTCGTAGCGGTGCTCGACGCTGGTCTCGCGCTGGCGGTCGATGACGACGATCCGGTCGGGCAGGTGCAGCACGAGGTCGCGCTGGTCGTCGGGGCGGACGAGCTCCTGGCGGATGGGCTCGAACTGGAAGGCCAGGTCGTAGCCGAAGGCGCCGTACAGGCCCAGGTTCGGGTCCTCGCCCTTGAAGGCGGCGATGACCTCGCGGATGGCGGAGAAGACGGTGGGGCGGCGGCTGCGCATCTCCTCGGGCACGAGCTCCTCGGAGTCGGCCACGTAGACCTCGACGAAGTCGGGCGTCGGCTCCGAGACCGGCTTGCCCGCGGCCAGCAGGCAGGAAGCCACGATGGGCAGCACCACGCGCCCGCGGTCGTTGAGCGCCCTGGCGTGGATGGTGCGCCCCTTGGCGACGAGCTCCAGGCAGGGATCCACGTAGCCGAAGGCCCATCGGCTGTAACGGCCCGGGTAGTCCATGCCGGAGGAGAAGGCTCCGCCGCGCCTGCTGCCCAGCGCGGTCACGATCTCCTCGAGCGTCTCCTCGGGCACCTCGCGCGTCTGGCGTTCGACGCCGACGCCGCCTGAGGTGGTATATCCGCTCGTCTCCACTGCTGCCCCTTAGCACCTGGTGAGAGCCCCGGGGCGGACACAGGAAAGGCCGCCTTCCGGGGCGGCCGTCCGTTGAGGAATGCGAAAATCGCGCCGCCTAGGAGCGGCGCCACCACTGAAGCTGGAGGGTGTTTCGCATGCCTGGGATCGTAGCACGGGGCGGAGGAAACCGGGCTCACCAGATGTCGCTTGAGTAACGCTTCATGACTTTTGACATTTCGGCGATAAATGCCACTTGCAAAGCAGTCAACTCGGTCGCACTGTCAGCACATGGCTGGAAAGATCACCCGGGCGGTCTTATCCGCGTTCCTCACCCTCACCTTCACGAGCGGCGTCGCCCACGCCGCTCCAGAGCCTGACAAGATCGACAAGGCGGTCGCCGCCGATCTGGATCAGGACGACAAGGCCACCTTCTGGGTCCGCGTCAAGGGCCAGGCGAGCCTGGCCGAAGCACGCCGGGCCACCACCAAGACGGCCAAGGCCAAGAGCGTCTACGAGACCAAGACCCAGTTCGCCAAGAGCACCCAGGCGAACGTCATCGACCTGCTGAAGTCGGTCAAGGCCGACTACACCTCCTTCTGGCTGGTCAACGCCGTCAAGGTGACCGGCGACGCCAAGCTCGCCGCCGAGCTCGCCAAGCTCCCCGAGGTCACGGCGCTCACCCCGATCCGGGTGCTGGAGGTGCCCAAGGTGGTCGAGGCCCCCACCCAGGCCCAGGTCAACGCCGTGGAGTGGAACATCGACCGGGTCGGCGCCCCCCGCGTCTGGAGCGAGCTGGGCGTGCGCGGCGAGGGCATCGTCGTGGCCCACATCGACACCGGCGCCGATCTCACCCACCCCGAGATCGCCTCGCAGTATCGCGGCCGCAACGCCGACGGCACCTTCGACCACAACTACAACTGGCACGACCCGGCCGACATCTGCCCGACCGCCGCGCCCTGCGACAACCAGGGACACGGCACCCACGTGATGGGCACCATGCTCGGCCAGAGCGGCATCGGCGTCGCCCCCGGCGCGAAGTGGATCGCCGCCAAGGGCTGCGAGGCCCGCACCTGCAGTGACGCCTCGCTGCTGTCGGCCGGCCAGTGGATCGCCGCGCCGACCGACCTCAACGGCGCCAACCCGCGGCCGGAGCTGGCTCCCGACATCGTCAACAACTCGTGGGGCGGCCCCGGCGGCGACCCCTGGTACCAGGAGATCGTCGACTCGTGGGTGGCCGCGGGCATCTTCCCGATGTTCTCCAGCGGCAACTCGGGACCCGCCTGCGGCACCGCCGGATCGCCGGGTGACTACCTCAACAGCTACAGCACCGGCGGCTTCGACATCAACAACGCGATCTACAACAACTCCAGCCGCGGCTCGGCCTCCAGGCCGGACACCAAGCCGAACATCTCCGCCCCCGCGGTGAGCGTGCGCTCGTCGGTCCCCGGCGGCGGCTACGACAACTACACCGGCACCTCGATGGCCTCGCCCCACGTGGCGGCCACGGTCGCGCTGATGTGGTCGGCGGCCCCGGCGCTGATCGGCGACATCGACGCCACCCGCCAGCTGCTCGACGACACCGCGATCGACGTCAACGACCTCGGCTGCGGCGGCACCGCCGACGACAACGGCAACTGGGGCGAGGGCAGGCTCGACGCCTTCGCCGCCGTCCAGGCCACCCCGCGCGGCGGCATGGGCCAGCTCGGCGGCACGGTCACCTCCGGCGGCAGCCCGGTGGGCGGCGTCACCGTCACCGTTTCCGGGCCGCTGGACCGCTCGGTGGTCACCGGCCCCGACGGCACCTACGCCTTCCCGCGCCTGAGCCCCGGCGACTACCGGATCACCGCCTCCAAGTACGGCTACCAGGACGCCACCGGCACCGCCACCGTCGTGGCCGACCAGAGCGCGAGCGCCGACCTGGCCCTGACCCAGCTGCCGTCCGCGACGGTCTCCGGCACGATCACCACGGCCGGTACGGCGGAGCCGAACGCCAAGGTCGAGGCGGTCGGCACCCCGGCGAGCACCACGACCGACGCCCAGGGCCGCTACAGCCTCACCCTGCCCCTGGGCACCTACACGCTGCGGATCACTCCGAGCTCGCGGTGCTCCAGCGGAGCGCAGGCCGAGGTCGTGGTGACCGGCGACGTGACCAAGGACGTGGAGCTGCCGCTGCGTGGCGACAACTTCGGCTACACCTGCCGAAGCGGGGCCGAGCCGTACGTCCAGGGAACGGAGAAGCTCGCCCTGACCGGCGACGACCAGGGCCAGCGTGTCACCCTGCCGTTCGCCTTCCCCTTCTACGGCGTGGCCCAGACCAACGCCCTGATCAGCACCAACGGCTACCTCAACCTGTCGGGCAACGACACCGTGACGGGCAGCAACGGCACGATCCCGTCGACCGGCTCGCCCAACAACTCCGTCTATGCCTACTGGGACGACCTGGTCGCCGACGCCGAATCCGGCATCTACACGGCCTCGTCGGGCACCGCGCCCAACCGCCAGTTCGTGGTCGAGTGGCGCAACGTGAAGTTCTACAACGCCACCGACCTGCGGATCTCCTTCTCGCTGGTCCTGAACGAGAACGGCTCGGTCTCCTACAGGTACGCGAGCATCGACTCCGAGCGCGAGCGCGGCACCAGCGCCACGATCGGCGTCGAGAACGGCACGGGCACCGACGCGCTGCAGTACTCCTACGAGAGCGCGGCGGTCTCCAGCGGCCAGTCGATCACCATCTCGGCCAGCCGCCACGGCCTGGTCACCGGCGTGGTGTCCGACGCCAACGACGGCAAGCCGCTGGCCGGGGCGACGGTCAAGATCGGTGACGTGGCGACCTTCACGACGATCGCCGACGGCTCCTTCTACGGCCAGGTGCTGGCGGGCGACTACCAGGTGACGGTCTCCAAGGAGCACTACGGCACCTTCACCCAGGAGGTGACCGTGGCGGCGGGTTCCGTCACCCGGATCGACACGGCCCTCGTCACCGGCGCGGTCGCGGCGAGCGTGGGTGAGATCACCGTGGTGATGCCCACCAACGCCACCCGCACGCGGACCTTCGAGCTGACCAACCTCGGCTCGCCGGCCGCCTACACCGTCACCAGCCAGGCGGGCTGGCTGACCGCCGCGCCCACCTCGGGCGAGCTGGCCAAGGGCGCCAAGGCGACGGTGACCGTCACCGTCTCCAGCGCCGGGGTGGCGCCCGGCACGACGCAGGCGGCCAAGCTGATCGTCAAGTCGAACAGCGGGCGCAAGCCGATCTCCGAGGTGCTCGTGACCGTCGTGGTGCCCAAGCTGCAGGTCGCGGTCGACGCCGGCGGCACCAAGTCCTCCGTCGACGCGGTCGGCGACGCCTGGAGCCCGGATCGCAAGTACTCCACCGGCTCCTACGGCTGGGTGGGCACCAGCAACCGCACCCACACCACCAGCCGCACGATCTCCGGCACGTCCGACCAGGCGCTGTATCGCACCGCGCGGGAGAACATGCTGGAGTACCGCTTCGACAACGTGCCCGCGGGCACCTACACGGTGGAGCTGGGCTTCGCCGACACCCGCGGCACGCAGATCGGCAGGCGCGTCTTCGACGTGCTGGTCGAGGGCCAGCTGGCCATCCCGGCGCTGGACCTGGCGCTGGAGGTGGGCAACTACACCGCCAGCGCCCGCTCCTACACCACGACGGTGACCGACGGGCAGCTCAACGTGCGCTTCGCCGTACGGCAGGGCCAGCCGATCGTGAACCTCATCCGGATCTCCGAGCGTCCGGATAAATCGGGATAAGTTCGGGGCGCTTGGGGTCCACCTCGTCCCCCGACGATCGCCCGTTGAACCGGCGGGTGATCCAGGGGGCGAGGTGGACCCTCGCCCAGTGCAGGTCGTCGCGCCTGTTGAGGGTCCAGCCCTGCTGCGGCACGTAGGGGTACGGGCTGCGCCAGTCGTCGTCGACCGGCACCCCGATCACCTCGGCGGCACGCAGCGCCACCCGGCGGTGGCCGTCGGAGCTGAGATGCAGCCGGTCCTCGCTCCAGGCGCGCCGGTCGCGGAAGATCGGCATCGGCCACAGGTCCACGAGGAGCGTGTCGTGGCGCCGGGCGATGTCGTGGATGTGCAGGTTGTACTGTTCGATCTTCGTATGCGCCAGCCGCATGACGGGCACGTGCCGCAGGTCGAAGCCGGTGAACAGGAGCACCTGCGCACCGGACTCCCTGATCCGCCGCACCCCCTCCTCCAGCCATCGGGAGACCTGCTCCACCCGCGCCCCCGGCCGGATGATGTCGTTGCCTCCCCCGCACAACGAGACCAGGTCGGCTCCACTGGCCACGGCCAGCGGCACCTGTTCCCGCACGATCTGCTGGATGAGGCGGCCGCGCACGGCCAGGTTGGCGTAGCGCAGTCCCGGATCCCGCGCCTCGATGTGTTCGGCCAGGCGGTCGGCCCAGCCCCGGTACCCCTGTTCGGCGGGGTCTTCGAGCCCCTCGGTGAAACTGTCCCCCAAGGCGACAAATGCCGTGATTCGTCCCATGACCCGACAGTGTGCCAAGGATCGATCTCCTTACGCGACCGTAGGCAATCCGCCGTGGCCCTCACTCCGAAGTACCGGGGACAGCAACCTCATCAAGGAGCATCCATGCGAAAGGCACTCATGGCGAGCCTGCTCGCCGTGGCGGCGGGGACTCTCGCGGCCTCCCCCGCGAGCGCGGCGGCCACGCACACGGCGGGGCCCACCGTCATCGGCCTGACCGACGACGGCACCCTCGTCGCCTTCCAGGCCGACAACCCGCGCTCCACCGACCGGATCGGCAAGGTCGCGGGACTCAAGGGCGACGGCAAGGTCGTCGGCATCGACTTCCGCGTCCAGGACGGCAAGCTCTACGCCGTCGGCGACAAGGGCGGGATCTACACCCTCGACTCCCGCGCCAGGGCGAGCAAGGTCTCCCAGCTCACCGTCGACCTCGACGGACGCAGCTTCGGCGTCGACTTCAACCCGGCCGCCAACCGGCTGCGGGTGATCAGCGACACCGGGCAGAACCTGCGGCACAACATCGACGACGCCATGGGCGCGCCCGCGGCGGGCATGACCGCCACCGACGGCAGGCTCACCAACCCGCCCGTGCCCCCGGCCACCACGGGCGTCACCGCCCTGGGCGTCACCGGCGCCGCCTACACCAACAACGACCTGAGCCCGGCCACCGCCACGACGCTGTTCGACGTGGACACCACCGCCGACCAGGTCTCGCTGCAGTCGCCCGCCAACGCGGGCTCCCTGGCGCCCACCGGCAAGCTGGGCGTCGACGCCGGGCCCGCGGCCGGGTTCGACATCCACAGCAAGGTGCGCGACGGGGTGACGGTGTCGAACACCGCCTATGCCACGCTGCGCGTCAACGGCGCCTACCGCTTCTACACGGTCAACGCGCTGACGGGGAACGCGATGCTTGTTGGAACGTTCCCGAACAGCCGTCAGGTCGTCGACATCGCGGTGACCCTGCGCTGAGCATCGTGGTGACCCCGCGCTGAGCCTGGGGCCCGGGCTACCGCATCCCGGGCTCCATCTGTTACTCATGAGTAATGGCCTTTCGCGTCCGGCTGCAACGTGACCTCCCCGTGCCGATGCCCGACGGCGTCGTCCTCCTGGCCGACCGCTACATCCCGGTGGGGGCGGAACGGCCGCCGACGATCCTGATCCGTTCTCCGTACGGCAGGCGCGGCGCGTTCGGCTGGGCCTTCGGCCGCGGCTTCGCCCGCCAGGGCTTCCAGGTCGTCATGCAGAGCTGCCGCGGCGGCTACGGCTCCGGCGGCCTGCTCGACCCGCTCGGCGACGAGCACGACGACGGGCTCGCCACCGTCGCCTGGCTGCGGCGCCAGAGCTGGTACGGCGGGACGTTCGGCATGTTCGGGCCCTCCTACCTCGGCTACACCCAGTGGGCGATCGCCCCCTACGCCGGGCCCGACCTCCGGGCCATGGCCGTACAGATCAGCGCCTCCCAGTTCCGCGACGCCGCCTACGTGGGCGGGGCTTTCGCCCTGGAGTCGACGCTGTCGTGGACCACGCTCACCCACGCGATGAGCGGGCGGTTCGGCGCCACCGCCATCCTGCGCGCCCCGCGCAACGCGCGGCGGGCGGTGCTGTCCAAGCGGGCCGTGGACGAGCTCGACCTGGTCTCGGCCGGGCAGCCGCTGGCCTTCTACCGGGACCTGCTCGGGCACCACGCCGATCCGGCGGTGCCGTACTGGAGCAAACGCGACTTCTCCGCCGCGGTCGGCGAGGTCGAGGCGCCGGTCACCATGGTCGGCGGGTGGTACGACGTGTTCCTGCCGTGGCAGCTGCGCGACTACCTGGCGCTGCGCGCGGCCGGGCGGCGGCCCCAGCTGACCGTGGGCCCCTGGTACCACGTCGACCCCCGGCAGGGGCGCTACTCCACCGCCGACGCGCTGGCCTGGTTCCGCGCGCACCTCATGGGCGACCCGTCCGGGCTGCGCGACGACCCCGTACGCCTGCACATCACGGGCGCCGGCGAGTGGCGCGACTACCCCGACTGGCCGGTGCCGGGCATGCGCGCCGAACCCTGGCACCTGCAGCCCGGGTTCGGGCTGTCGCCGGACAACCCGCGGCCGTCCGAGCCCGACCGGTACCGGTACCACCCCGGCCACCCGACGCCGGTGATCGGCGGGCCGGTGCTGCTGTCCAACTCGCTGCCGCGCGACCAGCGCCGGCTGGAGGCGCGGCGCGACGTGCTCGTCTACAGCAGTGAGCCGCTGCGGGAGGACCTGGAGGCGATCGGGCCCGTGTCGGCGCGCCTGTGGGTGCGCTCCAACACGCCGCACGTGGACGTGGTCGTACGGCTGTGCGACGTGCATCCGGACGGGCGCTCGATGAACGTGTGCGAGGGGGTGCGGCGGCTGCGGCCACCGGGAGACACCCTCGACGACCTCAGCCAGGGCTCCTCTTGGGGCACCTCTTCGGGCTCTTCCACCGGCTCCTCCGCTGCCAATGGCCTCGCCTCCTCCCCGGCCTCCTTTCCTGGCGGTTCCCTCTCGTCCTCCGTCTCGTCGGCGGAGCCGGATGCCGACGGGTGGCGGCGTGTCGAGGTGGAGTTGTGGCCGATCGGGCACCGGTTCAAGGCGGGGCATCGGGTGCGGGTGCACATCGCCAGCGGCGCGTACCCCACCATCGCCCGAAATTTCGGGACAGGCTCACTGGCGTCCGCGTCGGAGGAGATGGTCCCCGCCGACGTCGAGGTGTCCCATTCGCCGGAACATCCTTCTGCTCTGCTCCTTCCCCGCGTTAAATGAGCCTATGAACACCGAATTCGAGCTGCGCGGCGTCAACCACCTAGCCCTGGTCTGCTCGGACATGGAGCGCACTGTCGACTTCTACTCCGGCGTCCTGGGCATGCCGCTGATCAAGACGATCGAGCTGCCGATGGGCTGGGGTCAGCATTTCTTCTTCGACTGCGGCGGCGGCAACGCGCTGGCCTTCTTCTGGTTCCCCGACGCCCCCGAACCGGTGCCGGGCGTCTCGGCGCCGAAGAACCTGCCCGACCGGGGCGAGCTGCTGTCGGCGGTCGGCTCGATGAACCACATCGCCTTCGACGTGCCGCCCGAGCTGATCGAGGAGTACCGCGACAAGCTCATCGCCAAGGGCGTCGACGTCGGGGTGCTGCTCAACCACGACGACAGCGAGTTCGGCGTCGCCCCCGAGGTGCACGACGGGGTGTTCGTGCGCTCGATCTACTTCAAGGACCCCGACGGCATCCTGATCGAGTTCGCGTGCTGGCTGCGGGAGCTGGACCTGCCCTCCGACGTGCGCCACCAGCCCAAGACCGCCGCCGAGCGGACGGTCTGATGCCGCGCCTTCGCCAGGTCCCCTCCGACGAGGTGACCGACTCGCTCACGCGCTACTTCTACGACAGGCTCTTCTCCCCCGACCGGGAGGGCACCGCCACGGGCTCCCCCGGCACCTGGTGGACCGTCTTCGCACTCGACCCGCGCATACTCAAACACTGCGTGCAGGGCTTCCAGCTCTACCGTTCCGGAGGGCTCGACCCGCTGCTGCGGGAGCTGGGCCAGACCCGGGCCGGGTGGGCGCGGCAGTCGCAGTTCGTCTATTCGCAGCACTGCAAGCAACTGCGCGCGCTCGCCGTACCGGAGGAGAAGATCGCGGCCGTGGCCGCGTGGCAGGTCAGCGAGCACTTCGACGAGCTCGAACGCGCCGTGCTCGCCTACACCGACGGGCTCGTCCTCGACGGCGGGCGGGTCGCCGACGAGGTCTTCGCCGTGCTCAGGAAGCATTTGCCCGACGAGCAGATTCTCGAGCTGACCTACGTGACGTGCCTGTACGAGATGCACGCCACCATGTCGAGGGCGCTGCGGCTGGAGTTCGACGACCGGCCTGACCCGATCGTCGAGGTCCCGGCGCCCGACGAGTTCGGCAACCGGGACATCACCGACGACTTCACCCGCTAGAGCGCACTCGCCTGGCGCTCTCCACCCGACGGTGCGCCTTGCCGCCCGCCCAGGCACCCTCCACCTGCCAGCAGCCCTTTACTCACTCGGCACCACGATCGGGGTGCCCGCGACGGGGTCGGTGACGATCACGCAGGCCAGGCCGAACACCTTCTCGACCAGCTCCGCGGTGATCACCTCCTGCGGCGTGCCCTCGGCGACGATCGCGCCGTCGGACATGGCGATGATGTGATCGCAGTAGCGGCTGGCCAGGTTCAGGTCGTGCAGCACGGCCACGATCGTCTTGCCCTGCTCGCCGTTCAGCTTGCGCAGCAGGCGCAGCAGCTCCACCTGGTGGTTGATGTCGAGGTAGGTGGTGGGCTCGTCGAGCAGCAGCAGGTCGGTGTCCTGGGCGAGCGCCATCGCCACCCAGACGCGCTGCCGCTGCCCGCCCGACAGGCCGCGCAGCGGGCGGTCGATCAGGTCGGCGGTGTCGGTGGCCGCCAGCGCCAGGGTCACCGCCTCGTGGTCACGCTCGGTCCACCGGCGGAACCAGCCCTGGTGCGGGTAGCGTCCGCGCCCGACGAGGTCGGCGACGGTGATGCCGTCGGGGGCGACCGGCGTCTGGGGCAGCAGCCCCAGCACCTTGGCCACCTCCAGCGTGGACAGCTCGGCCATCGGGCGATCGTCGAGGTAGACGGCGCCCTTGCGGGGCTTGAGCAGGCGCGCCATGCCGCGCAGCAGCGTCGACTTGCCGCAGGCGTTCGCCCCGACGATGGCGGTGACCTTGCGGTCGAGCACGGTCACGTCGAGGTTGGTGACGACCGTCGCGTCGTCGTATCCGAGGGAGAGCCCTTCGGCGCGCAGTCGGGTCATCCGCCTGTTCCTTGTCGGTTGGTCGTGGCCAGCAGCCACAGGAGGTACGGCGCGCCGACCGCGCCGGTCACCACGCCGGTCGGCAGCGGCGTGGGCAGCAGGTGGACGGCGACGAGGTCGGAGGTCAGCAGTACGGCGGCGCCCACGAGCGCGGCGGGGGCGATCCCTCCAGTGGCGGGCCCGAGCAGCCGGTTGGCGATCGGCCCCGCCACGAGCGCCACGAAGACGATCGGCCCCGCGGCCGCCACGGCCAGCGCCAGAAGTACCACCGACGTCGCCAGCAGGCCCGCCCGCGACAACTCGGCCGACACGCCCAGCCCGCGCGCGGCGTCGTCGCCGAGCTCGAGCATCCGCAGCTGCCGCTGCAGCATCATCGCCACCGGCAGCAGCACCACCAGCGCGCCCAGCAGCAGCCGCAACTCGGTCGGGTTCGCCTGACCGACGGAGCCGGTCAGCCAGTGCATCGCCTGCCGCGCCTCGAACAGCTGGGCGCGGGTGAGCACGAACCCGATGAGCCCGTCGAAGAACGCCGCCACACCGATGCCGATCAGGATGAACCGGTAACCGCTCACCCCGTCCTTCCAGGCGAGCAGGTACATCAGCAGGGCCGCGATCACCGCTCCTCCCAGCGCGAGCCCGGCCACTGCCAGGCCGCCGACCTGCAGGAACACGATCCCGCTGACCGCCGCCAGGCTCGCGCCCGACGACATGCCCACGAAGTCGGGCGAGGCCAGCGGGTTGCGCAGCAGATGCTGAAAGATCGTCCCCGACGCTCCCAGGGCGAGCCCCACGGCCAGCCCCGTCGCGGCCGTCGGCAGGCGCAGGCCCAGCACCACGAAGTCGAGGCTGGGGTCGTCGATCGTGCCGAGCAGCGACCCGAGCACCTCCGCGGCGGTCAGCCGGAAGCTGCCCACCATCATGGTGACCACGAACAACGCGAAGACCACGAGGGTCAGCCCGCCGGTCACCACCGCCGTGCGGGTCGTACGGCGGCGCCGGTCGGCGCGTACGGCTTTCGCCACGGTCAGGGTGGTCATACTTCCGACATCCGTCCATAACGCACGATCACCACGAACACCGGCGCGCCCAGCACCCCGAGCACCACGCCCACCTGCAGCTCGCCCGGCGCCCCCACGACCCGGCCGAGCACGTCGGCCAGCAGCAGGATGATCGGCGCCAGCAGCATGGAGTACGGCAGCAGCCACCGGTAGTCGGGCCCGCAGATCAGCCGCGCCAGGTGCGGCACGACCAGGCCGATGAAGACGATCGGCCCGCAGGCCGCCGTCGCCGCCCCGGCCAGCACCGCGACCACGCCGAAGGCGACCGCCCTGGTCAGGCCGACCCGCTGCCCCAGCCCTCGCGCCACGTCCTCGCCGAGCGCCAGGCCGTTGAGCATACGGCCGAGCCCCATCGCCACCACCAGGGCGACGACCAGGAACGGGGCCACGCCGACCAGCACCGGCATGTACCTCCCGGCGAGCGCGCCCACCTGCCAGAACCGCAGCTCCTGCAGCGCGTCGATGTTCGTCATGACGATCCCGGTCGTCACCGAGATGAGCCCCGCGGTCACCGCCGCCCCCGCCAGCGCCAGTTTCACCGGCGTGGCGCCCTCACGCCCCATCGAGGCGATCGTGTACACCAGCAGGGTCGCGATGACCGCACCCGCGAAGGCGAACCAGATGTAGAGGCTGACACCCCGGATGCCCAGCACCGTGATCGCGAAGACCACCATGACGGCGGCGCCCGCGTTGATGCCCATGATCCCGGCATCGGCCAGCGGATTGCGGGTCACCCCCTGCAGGATCGCCCCCGCCACGCCGAGCGCCGCACCCACCAGGATGCCGAGCAGGGTGCGCGGCACCCGCAGCTCCAGGGTCACCGTGCTGGTGATCGCCTCGTCGACCGACAGGCCGCCGAGCGCGCGCATCACCTCGGGCAGGCCGATGTCGCGGGCTCCCTGCGTGACGCTCAGGAAGGCCGCGACGGCCAACAGGACGAGCAGCACCGCGAGCCCCGGCCCGAGGAGGGAGGCCCGGCGCGTTTTGAGGGTTGTTGTCATCGTGCGTGGGTGTGGGTCATGGTGGGTGGAGTCATGGTCCTGGGTGGGGTTGTGTGGAGGGTCATGCCGTGAGGTGTCATGAAGCACGGCGGTCATGGAGAGGTGTGCCCCGGCCAGGGGCTCTGTCGGTCGATGGGGGCACCGCCGCGGCGTAACCGGTCACCGTCGCGCAGCCAGTCACCGCCGTGCGGCGCGTCATTACGGACAAGCGGGCCAAAGCGGTGCCGCGAGTCACCCTCACGCCACCGACCACCGCCAGGAACCTGGCCACCGTCACGCGACCGACCACCGCCAAAGGTCTAGCCACCGCCAAGGGTCTGGCCACCGCCGAGCGGTGACCAGACCTCACCGATCGGCGGTGATCAGTCACCGATGTTCTCGTCGGCACTCTTGATCGCCTCGGTGAGCTTGTCCAGCTCCGTAGCGAAGTGCCCGAAGGTGTGCATCCAGTAAGCCGGCCAGGAGGCGACAGCCCCAGCCTTCGCAGCCTTGATCTTGAACCAGGTCGGCTGCTTGGTCCCCCACTCGTCGTTGGAGGTCGGCTTGAAGGAGCGGCCGTCCCACAGGATCAGGTCAGGCTGGTACCGGTCGGCGTTCTCCCAGCTGAGCGACTCCCAGTACGGGAAGTCGGCGTCAGGCTTGGAGGGGTTGATGACCTTCAGCCCCCACTTCTGGAAGTCCAGCAGCTCGGGAGCGTACTCGGGGTTGGCGACGTACACCTTGTCGTCGGCGGGCGACATTCCCAGCGCGGTCAGGCCGGGCTTGGCCGACACCGTCTCCTTGAAGCGGGCCACAGCCTCCTCGAACCGCTTCTTGTTGGCGGCGATCTCCGGAGAGTCGACCTTGGCGCCCAGGCTCTTGGCCAGGTCCTCGTACCCCTTGGCCAGGTCCTCGATGGACTTGCCCTGCGAGACACCCACGATGGGAGCAAGCTCCTTCAGCTTCTTGCTCTTCTCGTCGACGCCCTCCTCCAGCCCGCTGTGCGCCTTCTCAGCGGGCCACCAGTCGGCGACGATCAGGTCGGGACGCAGCCCTGCGGCCTTCTCGACGTCGATCTTCCCCCACTCCTCGCCGAGCACCTCGATGCCCGTGAGGTCGAGGTCCTTCAGGTTGGGGTCGGTCTTCACCGACTCGTCGGCGTAGATGCCGACCGGCTTGATGCCGAAGGACATGAGCGCGGCCGCCTCACCAGCGTGGGCGATGATCCGCGTGGGGGTCTTGTCGGCCTTGACGACCTGCCCGTCGCCATTGGTGAACTGCCAGGGCCCGGCCGCGGCCGGAGCCCCGCTCCCGCTCGGCTGAGCGGCCGAACTGGTTCCGGCGGTGTTCTGCGAGCCGCAGCCGATGAGCACAAGGCTCAACGCCGCCACGACTAGAGCTGGACGTAGCGCACGCATGCGGCGTTCCTGTTCTCTCGGGGGGAAACTCCGCAATAAGTTAGGTTAGGCTAACCAACTTTGCAAGTCCACCCCAGACGCCAGATTGTTGACCGCTTGTGCTATGAGGACCCTCGACCCCAACCCCCAACCCCCGACCCCAACCCCCGGCGCGAACCCCTCGGCGCGAACCCCTCACCGCTCTGCCCGCCGTCCCGCCCTGCCCGCCGTCCCGCCCTGCCCGCCGTGCGGGGTCAGCCCACCCTGCACCGGACCATCCCGCAACGGACCACTCGGCAAGCGCTCCCACCGGCCCCACCACATCACCAGCCCACGGCGCAAGGAGGCTGCTCGCCTGAACGGCGCCTCGTTCGTCATCCCTACGCGTCGCCCTCCCACCTCCGCCTCGACCCACGCCGCGAAAATCCGGTGACGCTTGCGGTCGTCGCCGAGAGAATGGCCGACGTGAAGGAGATCATCGAGGTCGTGGTCGCCCATCAGCAGCGCGCTACCCTGCGCGTCGGTGATGTGTTCCTGAAGATCGACACCGATCAGGCACGGATCGACGTCGAGGTTGAGGCGATGGCCATGGTGCCGGTCCCGACTCCCGAGGTGTTGTGGCGGCAACCTCCCGTGCTCGCTATCGCTGCTGTCCGGGGGACGGCTCTCGGGCGCCTCGGCGAGCCTTCGACCTCCTCTCCGGCCGCTTGGGCTGCGGCGGGCGCCGCGGTACGGATGCTGCATGATGCGCCGTTGCCGCCATGGCCAGGTCGCAGCCTTGACGACATCGTGTCCGAGCTCGATGAGGAGTGTGGGTTGCTTGTCACGAGCGGCATCCTCCCTGCCGATCTGGTCACGCGTAACCGCCAGGTCGCCGAGGCCGCGCTCCGGCCTTGGACGCCTGCGTTCATTCACGGCGACCTGCAGATCTGTCATGTGTTCCTCGAAGGTGACAAGGTCACTGGTGTGATCGACTGGTCGGAGGCGAGCCGAGGGGATGCGCTGTACGATCTCGCTACTTTGACGCTTGGGCAGGAGGAGCACCTCGCCGACCTCGTGGCCGGGTATGGGAGCGACGTCGATCTCGATGTCATTCGCGGGTGGTGGTCGATACGGAGTCTGCTGGCCATTCGCTGGCTGGTGGAGCATGGGTACGACCCGTTCTTGCCGGGTTGCGAGGTCGATGTGTTGAAAGCTCGGATGTAGGGCAGACTTCCTCGCTCCCACAGCCGTCAGGGGGCATCGTCCTCGTTGTGTGTCCTCGCGTTTCCTCAGGTCGTGGCATGTCTGTGACGCCGCTGCGCATGCTGTTCGGCATTTCCGTTCACCGTGTATCCCGTTCTCGGCCCGGCGCGGGGTAGCGTCTCCGTTCGCACCGGTCTTGGCCCGGCGAAAGTTAGGGTCGTGTGCCGCGCCGATGCCTCGACCACCCCACGATCGACGCGCTGGTCATGGCCGCCTTCCGCTGCTTGCCCCGGCGAGAGTCACGTCGTTTGTCGCGCTGTTCTGGCCTGGCAAGAGTCGCGTTGTTTGTCGCACTGTTCTGGCCTGGCGTGAGTCGCGGCGTATGCCCGCGCCGGTGCTCGGCTCGGCGACGGAATGGCAGGGTGGCGTCGTGTGCAGAGCCGAGGTTGGTTGGCACGGTGAGGGGCATCGCGTACTGCACGGCTGTCGGCCGACGAGGTTGAGGGATCGCTTGCGGAGCTGCTGGGGAAACAACGCCGGTCGAGCGGGGTGTGGCGTCGCATCGCCTGCTGTGCCGTACTGGCGGGTGTAGTGATGGGTGGGAGGCGCGCATCCGCTGTGGGACCTTTGCCCGATCTCTCACTGGACCATCGAGAGGGCGGGTGGTTGGCGTCTGGGGAGTTTGGTCGCTGACCACAGGGCCAGGGCTGCGTAGGCGCAGAGGATGGCGAGGCCCGCCCAGGGCGGGAGGGGGAAGTAGCCCGTTGCCGGTGAATACAGGCCCTCCACCTGGGCGTATTCTCTGACGCTTTGCTGGATGGCGAAGCCTGCTGCGGGGGTGACTGCGAGGAGCCATTCGCCTATGCCTGCGAGTGCGAGGAGGTAGGGGGCGAAGATCAACGTTGTGGTTGCTGTGACGGCCGGGATGGTGCGCTTGAGCAGGGTGCCTATGGCGACGGAGAGGATCGCGACGGCGGCGAAGAGAAGGCCGGTGCCGACGATCAGTTGGAGGTATGTCGGCCAGGCGGCTGGATGGGGGTGGACGCCTTTGGACGGCAGGATCGCCAGGCAGGTGGGGATCACGACGGCGGCGGGGATCAGTCCGGCGGCGAAGGATGCTGTGCCGATGACGGTCGCCTTGGCGGTGAGGGTGGTGCCATAGCGGTGCGGGCGGGTGGTCGTGGCGAAGGTGGTTGCGACGGCGATGATCAGGAGCAGGGCCGCGAAGCCGCCGATGAGCATGCGCTCGATGGGCTGGCCGTTGGTGCTGGGGGCGACGTCGCCGACGCCGGTCACCGTGAACGTGTCACCTGAGCGGGTGAAGGCGCCTGGGTGGTGCGGAGTGACGCCGTCGAGTTCCATCTCTACGCCGATGTCGTCGAATTTCCAGGGGCCCGTTTGCGGGGTGAGCTGGTCGAAGGTGGCGGTGGCTTCGGCGAAGCGTGATTCGGGGCCTGACGCGCCGTTGGTGATGGCGCCTGGGGAGGCGGCGAAGAGGCCGATCTGCACCGTGTCGGGTAGGCCGTCGAGGCTGGCCTTGCCTACCTCGGTCCATTGTTTGCCGTCGCCTGATTCGGAGCCGGTGAGGGTGTCGCCGGTGCGGGTCAGGCGTAGCCAGCGCGGGTAGCCGTTGGTGGATGAGCCTGCGGTGTCCTCCGTGAAGTTGTGCTGCATGCGGACGCCGTGTTCGGCGGTCACCATGATGGCGGCGTACGGGGAGCCCTGGTTGATGCCGTCCTTGATCATGAGGCCGGCTTTGGCCCATGGCACGAGGCCGGGGACGGGGGGTGGGCCCGCTCCCGTGCCCGGGGGTGGGGGTTGCTTGATTCGGCCCGTCATGGAGGTGACTCGGACGGTGATGGTGCCGTCGCCCTGCAATGGCTGGTGGACGAAGGAGAGGCTATCTTCGACGGCTTGGCCGCCGGGGCCGAGGATGGGGGCGGGGCAGGGCTCGAGGACTTCTGTGCGGGTTTTGAGGTCGAACTTGCCGCAGGTGGCGGTGGCGGTGGCGGCGAGGGTGAGGCCTGCGGTGAGGGTGATCATGGTTGCCGTTATCAGGCCGATGAGGCGGGCGCGGCTTGTTGTGAGGGTGGTCCACGCTGTGCGAATCACGGCGACTGCCGTCCTGATGGGGCGGGAGGCTGGGCGGTCGAGGCGAGGGGAGCCAGGGCGTTCGAGGGGGCGAATGGGCGGGTGTTCGCGACCCTGAATGGCTGGGCGCTCGCAGCCGTGGACGGCTGGGTGTTCGAGGTGGTGGTGGGCTCGGTGTTGGGGGTGGGGGGCGGGTCGGGCGTGGGTTTCATGGGTGGCAGATTAGGCAGCGGGGGCTGCCGTGGGCGTCACGCCGGGGAGCGATCTTCTGCCTCCCTGATGTCAGGGATGGGGTCCCTCGTGTGAGGGATGGGACCTGCGCTGAGTGCCCTGGGGACCGGCCGGCTCCTGAGATTTGGTGCGATGGGGATGTCGAGAATGGGGTGTCGGCTCCGTCCAAGGGGCAGAGGTGGCCCGGTGGTGGGCCGCACCACGTGAAGGAGGCCGGCATGGCGCTGCGGAGGATGGACAACGTTCTCATCGTGGTCGACGATCTCGACGCTGTCATCGCGTTCTTCGTCGAGATCGGGATGGAGCTGGAGGGCAGGGGGCCGGCCGAGGGGCGGTGGGTGGAGCGGGTCATCGCGCTCGAGGGTGTGCGGCAGGAGGTCGCGATGCTGAGGACGCCGGACGGGCATGGGCGGGTCGAGCTGGCGATGTTCCACGCACCCGAGGTGGTCAGGCCTGAGCCGAAGGACGCGCCGGCGAACACGCTGGGGATTCGTCGCGTCATGTTCGCGGTCGATGACATCGAGGAGGTTGTGGGGCGGCTGCTGCGTAACCACGGTGCCGACCTTGTCGGTGAGGTGGTGGACTACGAGGACGTTTATCGGCTCTGCTACGTGCGGGGGCCGGAGGGGATCGTCGTCGGGCTGGCTCAGCAGCTCGGTTGAGAGGGCGGGTGGGGCCTGTCGCTTTGTCGCGGGGGGCCAGGAGTCGGCCTGCCGCGGCTGAGGGGGCGGGCAGGGCATATAGCCGGGGCCAGGCCAGCGGGCGGGGCTGGGCTAGGGCAGGGCAGGGCGGGGCTGGCCTGGGGCAGGGCTGACCTGGGGCAGGGCTGGGGCAGGGCAGGGCGGGGCTGGCCTGGGGCAGGGCTGACCTGGGGCAGGGCTGGGGCAGGGCGGGGCTGGGCTGGGCCAGGGCGGGGCTGGGGCGTGCGCCTGTTTGTGGTGTAGGTGGAGGCTCGGCTCGGTGTGGGGAGCGGCGGGGTCAGGCTGCCGGACGGAGGATTCTCGTGTGAGGGGTGGACGCGAGCGCCGGAGCGGTCTCCCGTGACGCCCACACCTTCGTCCGTAGGAGCTCGAGAAAGGCCTCCGCCTCCTGGACGGTGGCGAAGTCCAGGTCGATGACCACGTACCGGGCGTCGTCGACCGGCTGGGCGATGCGATGGCCGAGGACCCCGGCCCGCTGCCGGACGTCGGCGAAGCGGTCGAAGGCCGTCTTCCACACCCCGTAGTCGGTGATCGCGTGTTCGATGTGCAGTGTCGTCGTCATGTCTCCATGCTCCCCACCTGCCCAGGTGCCAGCCATCCCAGAAGTCTGGGGTCGTCCTACGCTGGACAGGTGGAACGCCTCGGCAGGATCTGCGGGTCGGTGCGCGACGCCACGGCGTTGCGGGTGGCGATCGTCGACGAGCTGCGGCGGACGATGGGCTTCGACGCCTACGCTTTTGTGCTCACCGATCCGGAGACGGCGGTCGGGGTGGCGCCGCTGGCCGACGTGCCGTGCGTGGACGAGTTGCCTGAGTTGATCCGGTTGAAGTACCTGACGCCCGTCAATCGGTGGACGGCGCTCGGCGACCCGCCTTCGGCGTCGCTGGGCGATCCGGCGCGCAGCCTGATGTGGCGCGAGCTGCTCCACCGCTTTGCGGTGCGTGACATCCTCTCCACCGTCTTCCGCGACGCTTGGGGGTGCTGGGGGTTTCTCGATCTGTGGCGCTCGGGGCCCGGAGAATTCACAGCCGAAGAGGTGGCGCGGCTCGCGACCGTGGCGCCGGTGATCACACGTGCGCTGCGTACGGCGCAGGCGGCGACCTTCATGCCCGCCCCGGTCCAGCAGCCTCGGAGCGGCCCCCTGGTGGTGCTGCTCTCCCCCGGGCTGCGGGTGCTGGGGCAGACGGGTGAGACCCAGGCGTACCTGCGTACTCTTGTACCGACCGCGGCCGAGCGGGCGCCGATTCCGGCGAGTGCCTACAACGTCGCGGCCCAGTTGCTCGCCTGGGAGGCGGGTGTCGATGCGCGGCCGGCCGGGGCTCGTGTGCATCTGGCCGACGGCGTGTGGCTGATGTTGCGTGCGGCACGGCTTGACGCGAACATCGCGGTCACCATCGAGCAGGCCTCGGCGGTGGAGCGGGCCGCCGTGTTCGCTCGGGCGTTCGGGCTGAGCCCGCGGGAGACGCAGGTGCTCGATCAGCTCGCGACGGGTGGCGACACGCGGCAGGTGGCTGCGCGGCTGTTCCTGTCGGAGCACACGGTTCAGGATCATCTCAAGTCGGTGTTCGACAAGACTTCGCTTCGCAGCCGTCGCGCTGTCGTCACGCATGCGTTCGGGCTGGCTGAGCCGCCGGGTGGGGGTGGGAGCGCAGGTGGGAGCGCAGGTGGGAGCGCAGGTGGGAGCGCAGGTGGGAGCGCAGGTGGGGGCACAGGTGGGGGCACAAACGAGGGCGCAGACGGGGGCGCAGACGGGGGCGCAGACGGGGGCACGAAAGGGGGCGCAGGCGGGGGCACAAACGGGGACGCCGGTGCGGGCGCAAGTGGGGGCTCAGTGGGGGGTGGGGTCATTTGACGACCGGGTAGTGAGAGGGGCCCCGGGGGACGCGTGACGGTCGCGGGAGCCGGTTCGCCGATGCAAGCACCCGAGCCCCCAAGACGCCTGCGAAGCCCGGCGCTCAGCCTCACACCTCACTCACGAGGCGTCTGCCCCCGCTCGATGATGGCCAGCACCGCCTCACGCGTCCGGCGGAACACCGCCACCGTCTCCTCCGCCGCCCAGGCCACGGCCTGGCCGCCCGGCGGTGAGGCGGGTTCGAGCAGCAGGCCGACGGTGTCGGCGAGGATGTCGCCAGGGTCCGCCGAGCTCGACGGCGCCGAGGCCGGGTCGGCCAGGGCGGTGCCGAACCCGGCCAGGACGGCGTGCATGCCGTACGACTGGTCGGCCAGCGGCCGGTCCTGGCGGATGAGGCCGTGCCGCCGCAGGATCGGCATCACCGCCTCGCACAGGGCGCCGGGCCGGGTGCGCGCGAACAGCTCGCGGTCGCCGCCTTCGACGGCGAGCAGGTGGAGCACGTCGACGGCGAGGCGGTGGGCGAGCGGGGAGCGCAGCCCGGTGCGCAGGAGCAGCGGGGCCAGGTGCCGTGGCCGTACGGCGTCGGGCGTGGCGGTGATGCGGGCGATCACCTCGTCGAGGAAGGTCAGCAGTTCGCGGGCGAACAGGCCCAGGATGAGGTCTTCCTTGGTGGGCCAGTACAGGTAGACGGTGCCCTTGCCGACGCCGGCGGCGCGGCTGATCTCCGAGACGGTGACCTTGGCGGCGCCGTGGTCGGCGACCAGCTCGCGCGCGCTGTCGAGGATGCGGGCGGCCTTGCGCGAGTGCTGTTCGACGAGCCGGCTCACCGGGATCGTTCCTCCTCCGTGGCCGGGCGTCTCAGGCTGCGGCGACGTCCAGCTCCTTGTTGCTCATGTCGGGACCTCCCATTATCTTGCCCATCGCCCTGGCCAGGGCGGGGGTGCGCAGCATCACGGCGCGGGCGAGTCGCTCCCTGCGGTCGTGCGGGGTGAAGATCTTGCGCATGAACAGGGCGCTGTCCTGTTCGGTGGCGATGAAGGGCCGCATCCTGGCCTCCCATGCGCCGAGCGCGGCGGGCAGGTCGCCGGGGTGGAGCCGCAGCATGGTGCCGAGGAGTTCGGCTCCGGCGATGCCGCTGGAGGCGCCCATGCCCGCGTAGAGGGTGACGCACCAGGCGGCGTCGCCGATCAGGACGACCCGGCCGTGGTGCCAGCTCGGCATCTTGACCTGGTTGACGGAGTCGAAGAGCCGCTCGGGCGCCTGCTCGAACCGGGTGAACAGGTGTTCCAGCAGGGGTCCTGGTGGCCGCGGGCCGAAGGCCGCGCGGATGGACTCGATGGGCCGGCGCCGGAATTCGGCGTCGAGGTCGCGGGTGCGGTAGGAGAACAGCAGGCTCGGCGGGTGGTCGCGGAAGGGGAAGACCGTCGCGGAGCGTCCGGGCTCCGCGAGGGTGAGGCCTTCGTCCTGGCAGAAGCCGTCAACGGGCCCGTCGAGGACGGTGGCGCCGATGACGTAGCCGAGCGGGCTCAGGTAGCCGCCGCCGAAGGCCAGCTCGCGTACGGCGGAGCGCATGCCGTCCGCGCCCACGACCAGGTCGAAGCGCTCGGTGTCCGAGGCGCCCGTGGAGGTGTCGTGGAGGGTGACCTCGGCGGCGGCCGGGTCCTGCGTGATGCGGGTGGGGACCGTCGAGTAGCGGATCTCGACGTCGGACGGCAGGGCGGCGAACAGGGCCTGTTCGATGTCGCCGCGCAGCAGTTGCCGCGGCCTGCCGGGCAGGCCGGCGGGGCTCATGCCGGGACGTCGTCTGCCTGCCCGGTTGACCTCGTGGTTGACCAGCGGCGACGGGGTGCGGTCGCCGATCGTGTCGAGCACGCCGAGCCTGCGCGCCGAGGCGACGCCGGTGGTGAACAGCATGATGAAGTACCCGCCCGCGCGACGGGACGGCGCCCGTTCCACGATCACGGGGTCCCAGCCGATCTCGCGCAGCCGGAGGGCCGTGGCGATGCCGGCGATGCCGAGGCCGACCACGAGGGCGCGGCCGCCGTGCTGCGGGGTCGTGTCGTCGTCCATGGACACCACGATATCCAACACACTGACCGAATTGGTCATTCTGGTCAGTTCGCGATGGCCAGCCACAGGGTGACGCCGATGAGCGCCAGCAGCACGAGGTTGAGCCAGATCGCGTTCCCCTCCCCGCGCCTCAGGTGGAGCACGGTCGCCGAGACCTGGATCACCGCGAACCCGATCGCGGCGGCGACCGCCAGCCACGGCGCGATCCCGGTGAGCGGAGGCAGGATCAGCCCTGCCGCGCCGAGCACCTCCAGGACCCCGATCGCGCGCACGAACGGCATGGGCACGGTGTCGACCCACCCCATCATGGGCCGCAGCCGTTCCTGGCTCTGGACGACCTTCTTGCCGCCCGCGTAGAGGAAGAAGAGCGCCAGCAGCGCCGCGACGATCCAGTAGGAGATCTCCATGAGCCGCACCTCGAATGCAATGGTTACTGACAGGAAGTAGCCACATGATGCGTCACTATTGAGAGGCATACAAAAGGCACACGCGTGTGCGTTACCCACAGGGGATTGTCATGTCGGACTACGAGCACACCTGCATGATCAGGGGCGACGGAGGGCGCACGATCCGCGCCATCCTCGACCGCATCTGCAACAAGTGGACGCTGCTGATCGTGGCGACCCTCGACCAGGGGCGGCTGCGTTTCGGCGATCTGCACCAGCAGGTCCCCGGCATCTCCCAGCGCATGCTGACCCTGACGCTGAGGAACCTCGAGCGCGACGGACTGGTGTCGCGCACGGTCCACGCGGAGGTGCCGCCGCGTGTGGAGTACGCCCTGACCGCCACCGGCAAGAGCCTCATCCCGCCCGCGCTGGCGCTGGCGGGATGGGCGATCGAGCACGTTCCGCACATCGAGGCCAGCCGTACCGCCTACGAGTCGAGAACCGCCCCCTGACGGGCGGCGTCGATGAGATCTACTCTGGAGGGCAAGGAGGTGCACGATACCCGCCCGACAGGGAGGTGCACGATGCCCGCCAAAGTGGACTTCACTCACCGGCCCAGGACCAGCTCCGACGAGGAGCTCGCCGAGCCCGGCACCTGCGTGGTCTGCGGGTTCCGGGTCAGCTCCGCCGACCCTGGCCTGCACGAGGGCGAGATCCGCGGGCTGGCCGTCGAACCCGGCGACCAGACCACGCTCGGGTACGCCGAGGCGCTGGTACGGCAGGAGCTCGCCGAGACCCACGTCTTCCTGACCGACACCCAGCTGGACATGCTCGCCCGGCGCGCCGTCCAGGCGCTGCACCAGCGCGGCGCACTCCGGGTGCGCCGCGCCGACTGGCGACCTCCAAGGGTCCCCGCACGATAGCGACGGGGCTACGGCGCCGCGGCCATGCGTTCCTTCTCCTCCCGCGTCGCGAGCAGCCCCGAGGGGGCGACGATCTTCGACTCCACGTACTCCGCCTCCGTGGACGGCAGCGGCGCCGGCGACCTGATCGCCTTCACCCACACCCTGGCCGCGTCGAGGATCACGATGATGATCAGCACCGCGAACAGCGCCGCCAGGATCCCGTCGACCGTCGAGTTGATCACGATCTGCTGCATCGCCTCGGGCGTCTTGGCCGGAGGCAGCAGCTGTCCCTGGTCGAGCGCCGCCTGGTAGCGGTCGCGCTGGGCGAAGAAGCCGAGTGTCGGCACCGGGGAGAAGACCTTCTCGTAGCTGGCGGTCAGCGTCACCACGGCGTCCCAGGCCAGGGGTACCGCCGTCACCCAGGCCCATTTCAGCCGCCCGCTCTTGATGAGCAGCGTGGTGGCCACCGTCAGGGCGACGGCGGCCAGGAGCTGGTTGGCGATGCCGAACAGCGGGAAGAGCTGGTTGATCCCTCCGAGCGGGTCGTTGACGCCCTGGTAGAGGAAGTACCCCCAGGCGGCCACGACGACGGCGCTGGCGGCGACGAGGCCCGGCCACCAGCTCACGCGCCCGATCGGCTTCCACACGTTGCCGAGGGTGTCCTGCAGCATGAAGCGCCCGACCCTGGTGCCCGCGTCGACCGTGGTGAGGATGAACAGCGCCTCGAACATGATCGCGAAGTGGTACCAGAAGGCCTTGAACCCGTCACCGCCCAGGAATCCGGAGAAGATCTCCGAGATGCCCACGGCGAGTGTCGGGGCGCCGCCGGTGCGGGAGACGAGGGTGGACTCCCCCACCGCCGCGGCGGCGGCCTGCAGGTCCTGGGGCGTGATGACGAAGCCGAGGTTGGCGACGGCCTGCGACGCGGTCTCCACGGTCGCGCCCATGACCCCGGCGGGTGAGTTCATCGCGAAGTACAGCCCCGGGCTCAGGATGCACGCGGCGATCATCGCCATGACCGCGACGAACGACTCCATCAGCATGGAGCCGTAGCCGATCATCCGTACCTGGGTCTCCTTCTGGATCATCTTGGGCGTCGTGCCGCTGGAGATGAGCGAGTGGAAGCCCGACAGCGCGCCGCAGGCGATGATGATGAAGACGAACGGGAAGAGCGATCCGGCGAAAACCGGTCCCTTGCCGTTGAAGGCGAAGTCGGTGAAGGCCGTGTTCTGCATGACCGGCATGGTCACCGCGACGCCGATCGCCATCAGGACGATCGTGCCGATCTTCATGAAGGTCGACAGGTAGTCGCGCGGCGCCAGCAGCATCCACACCGGCAGCACCGCGGCGACGAAGCCGTAGGCGATGAGCCACAGCGACAACGCCGACGGGCTGAGCGTGAACACCGGAGCCCACGACGACTCCTGCACCCAGCCGCCCGCGACGATGGCCAGGACCAGCAGGGCCACGCCGATCAGGGTGGTCTCGACGACCGCGCCCGGTCTGATGACCCGCAGGTAGAAGCCCATGAACAGGGCGATCGGGATGGTCATCGCGATGGAGAAGACGCCCCAGGGCGACTGGGCCAGCGCGCCGACGACCACCAGGGCCAGGACGGCGAGCAGGATGATCATGATGGCGAAGACCGCGATCAGCGCGGCGACCCCGCCGATCGGGCCGATCTCGTCGCGGGCCATCTGCCCGAGGCTGCGGCCGTTGCGGCGCATGGAGAAGAAGAGGATCACCATGTCCTGCACCGCGCCGGCGAAGATCACGCCGGCAACGATCCAGATGGTGCCGGGCAGGTAGCCCATCTGGGCGGCCAGCACCGGGCCGACGAGCGGGCCGGCCCCGGCGATGGCGGCGAAGTGGTGTCCGAACAGGATGCGCCTGTCGGTGGGCTGGAAGTCGATGCCGTTGTCGAGCCGTTCCGCGGGGGTGGCCCGGCTGTCGTCGGCGCGCAGCACCTTCTTGACGATGAACCGGGCGTAGAAGCGATAGGCGATGGCGTAGGAGCCGAGTGCGGCGGCCAGCAGCCAGACCGCGTTGACGTTCTCACCTCTGGACAGGGCGAGCACCGCCCACCCGGCCGCGCCCACCAGCGCGACCGCCGTCCAGACGATGATGGAGCGCACCTTCACCGAGTCAGCCTCCCTAGGCAACTGCGCAGGCCCGCGTCGGGTGGCAGGTCGCTAATGAAGCGCCGCCACCGGCCCAGCGGCCGGCAGTCCACGGCGACGGTCAGTTCGGCGAGGTGCACCCAGGCGGTGGGGTGGGCGTAGACCTGATCGCCGAGCCGCCGCGCTCTTCTCGGGACCTTGGTACGGCGCAGCGCCCGCACGGAGAACTCCCCCGCGTCCGCGCAGCACAGTCCGGTCACGTGCCAGTCGAAGTAGACGACCTCGTCCCCGCGCAGGGCGTCGAGGGCGGCCGGCGTGAGCGTGATCGAGGACATGGGGGCTCCTGACGATCAGTTGACTTCGACGCTAGACCCGAATGTCACGCCCGTAAAGCGGCTTCCATCTCAAGAGCTGGGACGATTTGGCCGAACTGTAATACAGAGGCCATTGGGATTAAATCCCCCGAAACGTTACGCTCCGACCCCGTCACACCCCCTGACTCCACGGAGAAAAGATGACCACCCGGACTGACAAGAGCCGGTGGAACTGGCTCTTGTTCGTGCCCATCGTGGTACCGCTGCTGACGTTCCTGTTCAACTCCGACGAGCCGCGCCTGCTCGGCTTCCCGCTGTTCTACTGGCTGCAGCTGGCCTTCATCGCGCTCGGCGTCGCGTGCACCACGATCGTTTACAGGATGACGAAATGACCACTGAGATCGTCGTCTTCGTCGTCCTGTTCGCCCTTGTCAGCGGAATGGGCTTCGTCGCCGCCCGGTGGCGCCGGCCCGATTCCATCGACAGCCTGGACGAGTGGGGTCTGGGTGGCCGCAATTTCGGCTCCTGGATTACCTGGTTCCTCGTCGGCGGCGACCTTTACACGGCCTACACGTTCGTGGCCGTGCCCGCCCTCGTCTTCGGCGCGGGCGCGATGGGCTTCTACGCCGTGCCGTACACGGTGATCATCTACCCGCTGGTCTTCCTCGTGCTGTGCCGCCTGTGGTCGGTCTCGCACGTGCACGGCTTCGTCACCCCGGCCGACTTCGTGCGCGCCCGCTTCGGCTCGCCGATGCTGGCCCTGGTGATCGCCATCACCGGCCTGGTCGCCACCATGCCCTACATCGCGCTCCAGCTGGTCGGCATCGAGGCCGTGCTGCAGTCGATGGGCATCACCGGCCACTGGCCGATCGTGGTGGCCTTCCTGATCCTGGCCGCCTACACCTACCAGTCGGGCCTGCGCGCCCCGGCGCTGATCGCCTTCGTCAAGGACACGCTCATCTACGTCGTGATCCTGGTGGCGATCATCTACATCCCGGTCAAGCTGGGCGGCTGGGACATCGTCTTCGACAGGGCGGCCGAGAAGTTCGCGGCCACCCCGGCTCCCGGTGACGGCATCATCCTGAACGCCGGCAACCAGCTGCAGTACATCACGCTGGCCTTCGGCTCGGCGCTGGCGCTGTTCCTGTACCCGCACAGCCTCACCGGCGTGCTGGCCGCCAAGAACCGCAACGTCGTCAAGCGGAACATGTCGGCCCTGCCCGCCTACTCGCTGCTGCTGGGCCTGATCGCCCTGCTCGGCTACATGGCCATCGCCGCGGGCACCAAGCCCACGGTCGGCGAGAACGGCAAGCCGATCGGCAACACGATCGTGCCGAACCTGTTCGACCAGATGTTCCCCGACTGGTTCACCGGTGTCGCCTTCGCCGCCATCGCCATCGGCGCCCTGGTGCCGGCCGCGATCATGTCGATCGCCGCGGCGAACCTGTTCACCCGCAACATCTACCGGGAGTACATCAACAAGCAGGCCAGCGACAAGCAGGAGGCGCAGGTCTCCAAGATCGTCTCGCTGCTCGTCAAGGTCGGCGCGGTGCTGTGCATCCTCCTGCTCGACCCGCAGTTCTCCATCGACCTGCAGCTCATCGGCGGCGTCATCATGCTGCAGACGCTGCCGGCGGTGGCGCTCGGCCTGTACACCCGGTGGTTCCACAAGGGCGGCCTGCTCATCGGCTGGGCCCTGGGCATGGCCGCGGGCATGTGGATGCTCTACACCATCCCGAACCCGGCCAGCGGCAAGCTGCACTTCGGCGGCTCGGCCTTCTCGCTGGGCAACCTCGGCTTCGACACCAAGATGACCATCTACGCGGGCATCCTGGCCCTGGCGGTCAACCTGATCGCGGCCGCGCTCGGCACCGTGGTGCTGCGCGCGCTCAAGGTCGCCGACGGCGTCGACGCCACCAAGCGCGACGAGTACTTCGCCGACGAGGGCGACCCGCGGGTCAAGGATCTCGACCTGACCCACTAGAGGCGTACGGCAGGCGACGCCGGTCAGTCCAGGTAGCCGGGGTTGGCCACCTGCAGCTTGGCCCGCACCGCCTGCCGTACCAGCTCGGCCACCTCGGCCCGGTTCTCAGGACCGTCGAGGTGGCCTTCGCGTATGGCGGCGGCCAGCTCGGCGTCGTCGGCCACGCCCAGCTCCGCCAGCCGCCGCCGGTGCTCGGCGGCCTGCTCGGGGCCGAGTTCGAGCTCGCGCTCGACCATGCCGAGCACGTTGATCGCGACCCTGGTGTGGAAGCGCACCCGCCCGTCGACCGCGGGCAGCACGTCGTCGGAGAGGAAGTCGCGCACGGCGGCCAGCAGCTGCGCGGCCGTGGGGGCGTCGTGAGGCTCCATGCCCGCCTTTATCGCATGGCGCGCAGGAACAGGTCGACCCCCGACACGACGATCTCCTCCAGCTTCTCGCGCGGGATCGGGCGGGTGCCGAAGGCCGACAACATCGGCAGCTCCTCGGTGATCAGGGCCACGAACTGGCTGGCCGCCCGCACCGGGTCGTCGAGGGTGAGCCTGCCCGCGTGCGCGAACCTGGCCAGGCGCCCGGCCAGGGCCTCGTTGAACGGGTCGACGGCGTCGGCGCGGATCAGGTCGAACAGGTCCGGAAATCTCACGATCTCGGCGTTCAGCAGCCTGCGCAGGGCCGCCGAGCGCTCGTCCTGGAAGCAGCCGACCAGGCCCCAGGCGACCGCGATGAGCGCCTCACGCAGGTCGGGCGGGTCGGCGGGCAGCTCGGTGAGCACCGCCGACGACTTGGCGATCCCGCGCGCCGCCGTGGACCTGATGACCTCCCGGAACATCTGCTCCTTGCCGCCCAGATGGGCGTAGATCGTCGGCTTGGCCACGCCCGCCTCGGCCGCGATCACGTCGACGCTCGCCTGCGCGTAGCCCTCGCGGGCGAACACGCGGAAGGCCGCCTCCACGATCATCTCGCGCTTGTCGATGCGGCCTCTGGGCCGATTGCCGTCGTGCATACGGACATGTTAGCTTCACTGAACTACTCGGTTCAATTTTTCAAACCTTGTCGTTCAGGGGGTTTTATTATGCGTGCTCTCACGGTTTCCGGGGACGGATTCGTCCTGGCCGAGCGGCCCGCCGCCGATCCACGACCCGACCAGGCGCTGGTCGAGGTCCACGCCGTCGTCGTCACCGGACGTGACGCCGTCCACGCGCCGGCGGTGCTGGGCGAGGGAGGCGTGTGGGGGTTCGAGGCGGCGGGCGTGGTCGTACGGCAGGCGGCCGACGGCTCCGGCCCGGCGCCCGGCGCCAGGGTCGTCGCGCTGGGCGACCGGCCAGGAGCCTGGGCCGAGCTGGCCGCCTTCCGCGCGGGTGATCTGGCAGTGGTGCCGGAGTCGGTGACGCTGGAGCAGGCCGCCGCCCTGGCGGTGCCGGGGCTCAGCGCGCTGCAGGCCGTCCGGCGGCTCGGTCCGGTGCTCGGCCGCCGCGTCCTGGTCACGGGCGCCTCCGGAGCGGTCGCCTGGTACGCGGTCCAGCTGGCGGCCCTGTCGGGCGCCCACGTGATCGCCGCCACCCGCACCGCCGCGCCGCCACCCGCCACCCACGCGCCCTCCCCCGCACAGGCGCCCCTGGCCCAACCCTCCGGCGCCCAGCCGCCCTCCACACAGGCACCCCCAGCCCGGCCCTCCGGCGCCCAGCCGCCCTCCCCCACGCCGCTGCCGCCCGGGGCGGGCGAGGTGGTGGCGTCACTCGACGAGGTCACCGAGCCCGTGGACGGCGTGATCGACGTCGTCGGCGGCGCGGTGCTGGGCCGGGCCTTCGCCCTGCTGGCCGACGGCGGCCGGGCGATCGCGGTCGGCACGATGGGAGGCGACCCCCTGGTCCTCGACCCCGCCGGCCTGGTCACCCCCGCCCGCCGCACCCTGGAGACCTTCTGGGGCCAGTGGCCCTCCGGCCCGGCGCTCGGCGAGGTCCTGACCCTGATCGACCGCGGCCTGCTGCGCCCGGAGAATCCGCCCGCCCAGCGGTGGACCGCGGTCCACCGCCCCGCCGCCCGTTCCGTCGTCACCGTCACCCGCTGAAAGGCCCCGCCGATGCGCATCGGACTCTGGATCGACGAGCTCGCCCCGTCCTTGGACGACATGATCGCCTTCGCCCACGCCCACACCGCCTTCGACAGCCTCTGGGCGGGCCAGCGCGACGGCAGGGACGCCCTCACCGCGCTGGCGGTCGTCGGCCGCGCGGTGGACGGCCCGGCGCTCGGCACCGCCGTCGTGCCCACTCAGCCGCGCCACCCCCTCGCCCTGGCCGCCCAGGCGCTCACGGTGCAGGAGGCCGTGGGCGGGCGGCTGACCCTCGGCGTGGGGGTCAGCCACCGGCCGATCGTCGAGGGACGTTTCGGCCTGCCGTACGAGCGTCCCGCCCGCCACCTGCGCGAGTACCTGTCGGTGCTGGCCCCGTTGCTGCGCGGCGAGAGCGTGGCGTTCGAGGGCGAGACCCTCAAGGCGTCAGGCGCGGTCGGCGTGAGCACGACGGCACCCTCGCTGCTGGTCGGGGCGCTGGGACCGGCGTCGTTGCGCATCGCCGGCGAGCTGGCCGACGGCGTGGTCACCACCTGGGCGGGACCGGAGGCGCTGGAGTCGTACGTGGTCCCCGCCCTGAGCGGCGGCGCCCCTCGGGTGGTGGCGACGGTCTGCGTGTGCGTCACCGGCGACGAGGCGGGCGTGCGATCGATGGTCGCCGAGCGGTTCGCGGTGGTCGGCGAGCTGCCCGCCTATCGGGCGATCCTGGAGCGCGGCGGCGCGCGCGGACCCGCCGACGTCATCGTGGCCGGCGACGAGGCGGACGTCGTCGAGCAGCTCGGACGGCTGGCGGGCGCGGGCGCGACCGAACTGCTGGCCGTCCCCATCGGCACGCCCGAGGAGCAGAAGCGCACGACCGCCCTGCTGGCCGGGACGAAGGTCTGAGGGTCAGTGCCCGACGCTCAGGGGGACGGGTATGGCGGGAAAGGGGTTGTCGGGCAGCAGCGGCAACCGCGCCGCCCGCTCCCCCTGGCCGGCCGCGTGCAGGTGCAGCAGGGCGGCTGCGATGCCGGCGGGTCCGGGCAGGTAGCCCGGCTTGGTCGTGCGCGGCCAGCGCAGGCCCGCGCCGTCGGGGTCGCCGGCCCGGCTCACCAGCTCGCCCGCCAGCCGGTGGGCCGTGTCGAGGTGGGCGGATCTGCCCGTGCCGGCCCACAGGCCGACGAACAGCTCCAGCAGCCCGGCCACCCCGCAACACTGGCAGGAGGCGTCGGGCATGCCCTGCTCGCGGCAGTGGCGCTCGATCCCGCGGGCGAGGAGCTCGGCCCACTCCAGATCGCGCGAGTCGCCGCCGGAGCGATAGAGCTCGAAGAAGGCCCGCGCCACCCCGGCCGATCCCGAGCAGAAGCCGACGGCGAACAGGTCGCGCCCCTGGGGCAGGTGGTGCGGCACCACGGCGGCGCCGTCGGTCAGCGTGCTGACCTCACGGATGAAGGCCGCTCCACTGCGGGCCGCGCGCAGGAACGACTCGTCGCCGGTGACGGCGTGCAGGCGCGCCAGGAGGTACACGGTGCCCGCCGTGCCCGACAGGAAGCCGGGCGTGACGGAGTCGTCCGGCAGTCCGGCGCGGGCGCCGAGCCGGTGGCCGGGCACGGGACGGCCGGCGATGCGGCGGCCCACCTCGACGGCGATCGCCGTGCAGGCGGGCAGGCCCAGTTCGGCCCCGGCGCGCAGCAGCGACAGGACGATGCCGCCGTCGCCGCGCAGCGCGGGCTCGCCGGTCCAGCCGACGTAGTCGTCGGAGGCGCCGAACCAGTCCCCGGACAGGCCCCCGGCGCCCGCCCGGGCGGCGATCAGCTCGGCGATGTCGGCGGCGGCCTGCTCGAACTCGCCGCCGCCCAGCACCCAGCCCGCTTCCAGGAGGGCGATCATGACGCCGGCGAGCCCTCTGTACAGGGTGAGGTCGTCGCGGTGCTCGGGCCAGGCGGCGACCAGGCGCCGCGCACCCTCGCGTGCTCGCGCCAGGTGGTCGGCCCTGCCCGTAGCGGTCGCCAGGTCGAGTTGGAACAGCACGATCCCGGCCTCGCCCGAATACAGGGACAGGCCCGGTCCCGGCCCGATCAGGCGCTCGGCCCGTACGGCCACGCTCAGCGGGGTGTTCACGTCCCAATTATCCCATAGTTTTGGTAGGAATTACAGGATGTTGACCGTGCAACGGTTCTGCGTTGTGATCCGGAGCATGAGCTTTGCCGTACCCGACCGTGTCCGCCCCGTCCGTGAGGCCGTGCTGGCCTTCATGACCGAACGAGTCGAACCCGCCGAGGAGGCGTTGCACTCCGGCGACGCATCCATTCTGCGCGAACTTCAGGAGGAGGCCAAGAAGGAGGGCCTGTGGGCGCTGGGCCACCCGCGCGAACTGGGCGGCGGCGGGCTCGGCTTCCTCGACTACGTCTACGTCAACGAGGTGCAGGGACGCAGTGAGTACGGCCAGCTGGCCCTGGGCACCTTCACCCTGCAGGACTCCCTCATGCTGCACGAGCACGCCTCGGACGAGCAGCGGGAGCGCTACCTGCGACCGCTGGTGCGCGGCGACATCTGGCCCAGCTTCGCGATGACCGAGCCGGCGGTCTCCAGCAGCGACCCCACCCAGATCCGGACCAGCGCGGTGCTCGACGGCGACGAATGGGTGATCAACGGGCACAAGTGGTTCACCACGGGCGCCTCCCGCGCGGCCTACACCACCGTCATGTGCCGCACCGAGAGCGACGCTCCCCCGCACCTGGCCTTCTCCATGATCGTGGTCCCCACCGGCACGCCCGGCTACCGCATCGTGCGCGAGACGCCGGTGCTGGGCCTGTCGGGCGGGCACTGCGAGGTGCGCTACGAGGACGTGCGCGTGCCCGCTGGCAACCTGCTCGGGCCGCGCGGCCACGGCTTCGTCATCGCCCAGAAGCGGCTCGGCCCCGGCCGCATCTTCCACTGCATGCGCTGGCTGGGCCAGGCGCAGCGCGCCTTCGACCTGATGTGCCGCAGGCTGCACGAGCGCACCGCCTTCGGCGAGCCGTTGGCGCGCAAGCAGCTGATGCGCCAGCACGTCTTCGACTCCTACACCGACATCCAGGCCGCCAGGCTGCTCACCCTGCAGGCCGCCCACGCCGTCGACGGCGGCTCCGACGCGCGCGTGGAGATCGGGGCGATCAAGGTGGTGGGCGCGCGCATGCTGCACGCCGTCATCGACCGGGCCATCCAGGTGTACGGCGCGGCGGGACTGACGCCCGACACCCCGCTGGACCGGATGTACCGTCACGCGCGGGCCGGCCGGATCTACGACGGACCCGACGAGGTGCACATCGACTCGGTCGGGCGGCGCGTCCTGGGCACCTACGCCGCCGGCGGCTCGTGGGAGTTCGCCCGATGACGAGCGCGGGCGACCCGGCCGCCGGCGTCGTTCACGAGGTCTTCGGCGATCAGGCGCGGGTCTCGTCGGCGGTCCGGCTGCCCGGCGGCGCCTCGCGCGAGACCTGGTCGCTCGACGTGCGGGCGGGCGGCGTCACGCACGAGCTGGTGCTCAGGATGGACGGCCCGGGAACGGCCCTGGAGACGGGGGCGGGATCCGGGCTGGCCGCCGAGGCGCGGCTGATGCGCGCGGCCGCCGAGACGGGCGTGCCGGTCCCCCGCATCGTCGCCGAGGGCACGGCGGGGCGGCCCTACCTTCTGATGAGCCGCGTCGACGGCCAGACCATCCCGCGCAAGATCCTTCGCGACCCGGAGTTCGCCGGAGCGCGCGAGAGCCTGACCGAGCAGTGCGGCGCCGCCCTGGCGGCGATCCACCGCATGCCCCTGACCGCCGTGGCCGAAGACCCGCCCCCCGACCCGCTGCGCCAGTGGCGCGACGTGCTCGACCTCACCGGCCGGGCGCATCCCGCCTTCGAGCTGGCCTTCCGCCGCCTGGACGAGACCCGTCCCGACCCCGGCGGCATCGCGGTCGTGCACGGCGACTTCCGCAACGGCAACCTCGTCGTCGGCCCGGAGGGCCTGCGCGCGGTGCTCGACTGGGAGCTGGCCCACGTCGGCGACCCGATCGAGGACCTGGGCTGGTTGTGCGTGAGGGCCTGGCGGTTCGGCTCGCCGCGCCCGGTGGGCGGGTTCGGCGACTACGACACGCTGGTCGCGGCCTACGAGAAGGCGGGCGGGCGGCGGGTGGATCCGGCGGCGCTGCGCTGGTGGGAGACCTTCGGCGTGCTCAAGTGGGGCGTCATCTGCGTCATGCAGGCGATGCGGCACCTGGAGGGCGGCGCCAGGTCGGTCGAGCTGGCCGCGATCGGGCGGCGGGTGTGCGAGACCGAGTGGGACCTGCTCAACCTGCTGTGAAGGCCGCCACGATGGCGTCGGCCAGGCCGTCGACCACCGCGGAACGCTCCACCTCCGGGTGCTCCAGCCACCAGTCGCCGGTGGTCTGCACCATGCCGACGAAGGCGTGGCCGAGCACCTGGGCGCGCACCGGGTCGCGCACCACACCCTCGGCGGCCAGCAGCCGTCCCAGTTCCTCGCCGAGGCTGCGCACCAGCGAGGTCATGTGGGAGCGCATGCGGCTGTCCTCGGCGCTGGCCCGGTGGAACAGGAACCGGTAGAGGTTGAGGTTGGCCGAGATCAGGTCGAGGTAGACGGCGATCGTCGCGCGCGTGCGCCGGCGCAGGTCGCCGGGGCCGGCCAGCTCGGGCAGCAGGTGCGCGATCACGGTGCGGACGTGCCGGTCGGCCAGCGCTTCGTACAGCCCGCTCTTGTCGCCGAAGTGGCGGTAGAGGATCGGTTTGGTGACGCCCGCCTCGGTGGCGATGAGCGCCATGGACGCCTCGTGCCCCTCCCGCAGGATCACCCTGTCGGCCGCGTCAAGCAGGGCTCTGCGCCGATCGGGGCTACGACTCACGACGCCACCATAGCCGGGCGGCCGACACCGTGAGCAGGCCGCCGAGCAGCACGTACAGCCCGGTCAGACCGGCCACGGCCCCGGCGGGCTCGCCCGGGTCCGGCAGGATCGGCGGGTACGGCAGGCCGCGGGCCAGAGCGGTGGCCACCTCGGGCTCGGTGGCGAACAGCGCCCCCACCACGGCCAGCGGCACCCCGCAGCACGCCGCGGCCAGCGGCGACAGCCCAGGCCAGCAGGTCAGCGCCGCGCCGAGCACCGCCACCGCCGACAGGCAGGCCAGGCCGGTCCACCCCGGGACGAACCCGGCGAGCGCGGCGCGCAGGGCCCTGGCCCCCGCCTCGGTCACGTAGAAGGCCACCGGAGCGGCGAGCAGGCCGATGGCGGCTCCCAGGAGATGACGCAGCGCGGACGGCACGCGCACAGCCTAGGGTCACGGTCATGAACACCGGTACCGGTCCTGGCGCGATCACGCCCGACGGCTCCCCCGTGGAGTTCTACCTCCTTCTCGACGCCGACGACGAGGCCGAGGTGATCGCCTCGGCCGTGCCCGCCGGGGCGTCCCTGCTGGAGCTGGGCTCCGGTGTCGGCCGCGTCACCCACGCGCTGCTGGCCAAGGGCCTGTCGGTCGTCGCGGTCGACGAGTCGGCCGAGATGCTGGCGCACGTGCGAGGCGCCGAGACCGTCCAGGCCAGGGTGCAGGAGCTGGATCTGGGCCGCCGCTTCGACGGGGTGGTCCTGGCCTCCTTCCTCCTCAACACTCCCGACGACGGCCTGAGGCGCGCCTTCCTGGCCGCGTGCGCCCGGCACGTGGCGCCCGGCGGCTCGGTGCTCGTGCAGTGGCAGCCGTACGAGACGCACGAGCGGTGGGCGCCCGGCATGGGCCGCACGACGGGCCCGATCGGGATCGTCATGGACCGGGTGGAGCGCGTCGAGCCGCACCTGTTCTCCGCCACGATGCGCTACACCCACGGCGAGCGGGCCTGGACCCAGTCCTTCGAGTCGCGCCAGTTCACCGACGAGGAGCTGGCCGCCGAGCTGGGAACGGCGGGGCTGGTCCGCGACCGGTTCCTGACCGAGGACCGCACCTGGCTGCGTGCCGTACCCGCCGGTCAGTAGGCGAGGCCGTGACCGTACGGGTAGAGCGGGTCGGCGGTGTCGCCCGGCACGTCGGGCCTGCTCGCCTCCACGGCGGCCATCGAGCGCGGCAGCTCGAACGGCAGCCGCCCGCGCGGTGACCTGCGGCCGAAGACCACGTCGAGGAAGGCGTCGTCACGGGCTCCGTAGTCGGCCAGCACGGCCTGGCAGGCCTGGTCGATCTCGGGGAAGACCGCGGGACGCTCCAGGTGGAGGCCGAGCACCGTGGGCCTCAGCCGCTCCAGCCGGTCGATCTCCGCCCGCGGGAAGGCCAGGCTGCCCGAGTGGAAGAAGGCCTCGAAGCCGCCCTCGCGCGGCTCGTACGGCGCGGACAGCCGGACGAGCGTGGCCTGTGCCTCTCCGGGGGTGGCCACGACCTTGCCGTAGGCGGAGGCGGTCGCGGCGTCGATGCCCTCGACGTAGATCGCGGTGCCCTCCGCCAGGGGCAGCGGGCCGTTCTTGAGCAGCGTCAGCGAGGCGCTCTGGGCCTCGAGCCCGGCCTGGACGAAGTCGTCGCGGCCGACGATCTCCTTGGCCCTGCCGGGGTCCACGTAGGGGTCGTCGAACAGGCCCAGCACGAACTTCTCGCGCAGCAGGCGGCGCACGGAGGCGTCGATGCGCTCCTGGCCGACCGCCCCGCCGCGCACGAGCTCGACGATCAGCTCGGGGCACTGCTCGCCACCGAACTGGTCCACTCCGGCCTCGAGGGCCTTGCGTGCGCGCTCCAGCGGGGTCAGGTGCTCCACGCCCCAGGCACGCGCGGGCATCTCCTGGCCCATGATCTCGGCGTCGGTGAGCAGCCCCCAGTCGGTGCAGACGATGCCGTCGAAGCCGTAGCGCTCGCGCAGCAGGCCGGTGATGACGCCCTTGCTGAAGCCGAAGCCGACCTCCTCGTACTGCGTGCCGACCGGCATGCCGTAGTAGGGCATGATCTGGCTGGTGCCCGCCTCGAAGGCGGCCTCGAAGGGCCTGAGGTGGTAGTCGAAGTTGCCGCCCGGGTAGACCTGCTCGCGGCCGTAGGAGAAGTGCGGGTCCTCGCCGTCCTTCTGCGGCCGCCGCCGGGGAAGTGCTTGGTCATGCAGGCGACGCTGCCAGGTCCGAGCCGCTCGCCCTGGAAGCCCCGGATGTAGGCCTTGACCAGGCGCGAGGTGAGGTCGGCGTCCTGGCCGAAGGTGGCGTTCACCCTGGCCCAGCGCGGCTCGGTGGCCAGGTCGATCTGCGGGTGCAGGGCGAGCCTGATGCCGACGGCCAGGTATTCCTGCCGCGCGATGTCGGCGAAGCGCTCGACCAGGGCCTCGTCACCGATCGCCGCCAGGCCCGTCGGCTCCGGCCACTGCGAGAACGCCCCGGCCATGATCGCGGCGCCGGGGTTGCTGGAGAAGGAGTTCCTGGGGTCGGTGGAGAAGGTCACCGGGATGCCCAGCCGGGTGGCGGCGGCCCGCTCCTGCTGGGTGTTGTGCCACTCGGCCATCTCGCGCGGCGAGCCGCTGCCCAGGATGTTGAAGTGGGTCATCGCGTGCTCGTCGATCTGGTCGACCGGCCCGCCGAAGAAGACCATCGTCTGGAAGAGCAGGCCGGCCTTCTCCTCCAGGGTCATCCTGGCCAGCAGGTCCTCGACGCGCTCGGCGACCGGGCGATTCTTGTCCTTGTACACGTTTATACGTATAACCTGCCCGGTGCGCACCCCGCCAGACCGCATCAGAACAAGATTCCATTACGCTGGCCTGCGTGTCGGTGACCGGAGCAGACTTCTTGCGCGCCATCGCGGAGGGGACCGTCGAGTCCTCCCCCCATCTGGCCCACCTCGGCCTGCGGCTCAGCCGCGTCGAACCGGGGAGCGTCCACCTGGAGTGGCGGCCGGGCGCCGCCCTGACCAACCGCTCGGGGGTCGTCCACGGCGGCTACATCGCCACCGCGCTCGACGACGCCTGCGGGATGGCCTGCGGCAGCGCCGCACCCCAGCCGACCCTGCACCTCACCATGAACCTCAACGTCGACTACCTGCGCCCGGTCCAGGTCGGCCAGACCTACCTGGTCACCGGGACCGTCACCCACCGGGGACGCACCCGGCTGCTGGCCCAGGCCACCGTCACCGGCGCCGACGGACGCCTGTGCGCCCAGGCCACCTCCAGCCTCACGCCCAACCGCGCCGTCCACCCGCTCGCCTGACCGATGGCCCACAATGGGCGGGTGGAGATCTACGACCTCGGGGTGCCCGGCGAGATGCGCGACCGCCTCGTCGCCGCGGTGGTGAGCGGTGTCAAGAGCGCCACCTCCAGCCTGAAGCTCTTCTACGGCGACGGCGATCCGCTGCCCGAGCCGGGGCGCTTCCTGCTGGCCGACAGCTCGGGCGTGCGCGGCATCGTCGAGGTCGTCAGGGTCGAGCTGGTCCCCCTGGGCCAGGTCGGCGACGACGTGGCCCACGCCGAGGGCGAGGGCTTCGCCGACGCCGCCGCCTGGCGGGCGGCGCACGAGGACTTCTGGGCGCCCTACCTCAACGAGCCGCTCACCGACGACGACCTCGTGGTCGTCGAGCACTTCACGTTCGCACCTTCAGGCTGAGGCGCCAGACGTCGATCACCAGGACCGGCCGCATGCCGGCCGAGGTGTACAGGCCCAGGGCCGGGGTGGTGTTGTTGGAGTCGACGTGCAGCAGCGTGCCCTTGCGCCCGCGCGCGTGGTCCTCGGCGAAAGCCGTACGCAGCAGGAACCTGCCCAGGCCGCGACCGCGGTAGGCGGGCCGTACGGCCAGCGTGAGCACGTAGCCGCAGTCCTCGTCCTCGGCGAACTGGTCGGTGCCGATGACGAGCGCGGCGGGCTCGCCGTCGATGCGCGCCAGCAGCGCCTGCGACCAGTCGGTGCTGGCCGAGGCGTCGCGGCGGGCGAACCACTCCTCGAAACTCGTCTTGACGAAGCCGAAGTGCTCGGCGAAGGCCTCCTGCTGCACCCGGTGGGCCTCGCGCAGCACCTCCTCGCTCTCGCCGCGATGCAGCGTGAGGCCCGCGGGGAGCTCGGGAGCCTCGACGGGGCCGGTGAAGTCGATGCGCATGCGGTGGAAGGAGGTGGCGGGCGCGAAGCCGTGGCGGGCCGCCAGCTCGCGCTGGGCCGTGTCGGGACGGTAGATGCCGATGTCGGTGGTGACCGAGTCGTGGCCGAGCTCGGCCGCGATCTCGCGGGCCCTCCCGAGGACCAGCTCCCACAGGCGGGGCGCCAGGTCGTCCGGCGTGCCCGGCCGGACCAGCACCTCGATGTCGACGTTGTCGCTGTCGCCCTTGCGGCAGGCCCAGGCCCAGGCGACCAGGGTGCCGTCGCGCCAGGCGAGCCAGCCGTCGCGTTCGCGGTCGAAGCCGGGCTCGACGAGCTCGTCGGCGATGTCGTCGAGCGTCACGTCGGCGAAGCCGATCGACTCGACGGTGCAGGCCGCGGCCAGCTCGAAGATCTCTTGGGCGTCCTCGACACGCGGTCTGCGGAGCTCGTAGGTATCCATGGGCCCGATTGTGCACAGCGAGTGGCCCTTGACGCCTCAGGTTTTCTCGCAGGTCACTAGACTGAGAAGAATGCTGCGGATCGACCTGGAGACTCCCGAGACGGCCACGGTCCTGATGGTGCTGAGCGGCGACCTCGACTACACCTCCGCCGCCCAGCTCGGCGACGTCCCGCTCGAACCCGGCCTCAGCCGCATCGACCTCGACCTGGGCGGCCTGTCGTTCATCGACTCCTCGGGCCTGGCGGCGCTGATCCGCCTGCACCATCGGGCGGCCGAGGCCAGGGCGGCGCTCCAGCTCACCGCCCTGACGCCCTACCTGCGCAACCTGCTGCGCATGACGGCGCTCGACCGCATGTTCACTCTGCCACCGCAGCCTTGACCTGCTCCGGTGCGCCGCGCAGCGGGATCTCCCTGATGAAGACGGCCAGCACCGGCACGGCCACGGCGAAGACGATCGCCCACCAGAAGAGCCCGGAGATGGCGGTCGCCAGCGATTCGAGCACGCCCTGCTTGACCGACGGGTCGAGGGCGGCCAGCGCCGCGGGGTTCATCTGCCCGCCGCCCTTGGCCAGCTGGTCGGCCGTCTGGGCGCCGAAGTGCTGGGTGAGGCCGTCGAGGAAGTGGTTGTTGAAGATCGCGCCGAACAGCGACACGCCGAACGACCCGCCGATGGAACGGAAGAAGGTCGAGGTGCTGCTGGCCACGCCCATGTCCTTGGGCTCGACGCTGTTCTGCGCGATGAGCATGGTGGTCTGCATCAGGAAGCCCATGCCCACGCCCAGCACGGCGATGAACAGGCCGGTCTGCCAGGCAGGGGTGTTGATGTCCATGAGCGACAGCAGCCACACGCCCGCCACCATGCCGACACCGCCGATGATCGGGTAGATCTTGTACGTCCCGGTCACCGTGATCCGCTTGCCGACGAAGATCGAGATCACCATGGCGGCGGCCATCATCGGCAGCAGGAGCAGGCCGGAGTTGGTCGCCGAGGCGCCCTGGACGGTCTGCTGGAACAGCGGCAGGAAGTTGATCGCGCCGAACATCGCGAAGCCGAGCAGGAAGCCGATGATCGTGATCAGCGTGAAGTTGCGGTCGCGGAAGAGCGTCAGCGGCAGGATCGGGTCGGCGGCGCGGCGCTCGACGGCGACGAACAGGCCCAGGCTGACGACCGCGACGGCCGCGAGCGACAGGATCTGCCAGGAGCCCCACGCGTAGTCGTTGCCGCCCCACGAGGTGATCAGCACCAGCGCGGTGACGCCGATGGTGAGCACGATCGCGCCCAGCCAGTCGATCCTCACGGTGGCCGAGCGTTGGGGCAGGTGGAGCTTGGCCACGATGAGCGCCAGGGCGACGAAGCCGACCGGCAGGTTCACGTAGAAGGCCCAGCGCCAGTCGAGGTGGTCGGTGATGAAGCCGCCGACCAGCGGTCCGGCGATCATGGCCAGCGACATGACGCCCGCCATGATGCCCTGGTACTGACCCCGCTCGCGCGGCGGCACCAGGTCGCCGATGATCGCCATCACGTTGACCATCAGGCCGCCGGCGCCCAGGCCCTGGATCGCGCGGAAGGCGATGAGCTGGCCCATGTCCTGACTCATGCCGCAGAGCACGGAGCCGATCATGAACAGCACGATCGAGATGATGAAGATGGTCTTGCGGCCGAAGATGTCGCCGACCTTGCCCCAGATGGGGGTGGAGACCGTGGCGCCCAGCACGTAGGCCGTCACCACCCAGGACAGGTGCGTCAGCCCGCCGAGCTCGCCCACGATGCGCGGCATGGCCGTGCCGACGATCATGTTGTCGAGCATGGCCAGGACCATCGCCAGCATCAGTCCTGGCAGGACGACCATGACCTCACGATTTCTGGCCATGTACCGGATTCCCCCTTACTTGCCGACCGGCTAGTTCCATGAAACAGTAGATTTCCCCCTAGCCGGTCGTCAAGTAAGTTCCGACTTCCAGGACAATGGAGCACCGTGCGGGAAGACACGCGGACGCGGATCCAGCAGATCGCCCTCGAGCTGTTCATCGAGAAGGGCTACGAGGCCACGTCGCTGCGCGAGATCTCCGAGCAGCTCGGAGTGACCAAGGCGGCGCTGTACTACCACTTCAAGACCAAGGACGACATCGTCCTGAGCCTCATAGAAGAGCGCGTCGCCGAGCTCGACAGACTGCTGGAATGGGCCAAGAGCCGGCCCAAGGACGCCCACACGCGGCGCGAGCTGGTCGAACGCTACGCCGACCAGCTCTACACCGGCCGCCACAGCACGGTCATGCACTTCCTGGAGCGCAACCAGACCTCCCTGCGCGGCCACCCGACCACCAGGGGCATCAAGGAGCGCATGATCGCGCTGGTGGAGCAGCTGAGCGAGCCCGACGAGCCGCATGCCGTACGGCTGCGCAGGGCGATGGCGCTGTTCACCCTGCACGCCGGATTGTTCCTGGCCGAAAACCGCGAACTGAGCGCTCAGGAGCGTCAGGCCGCCGCGCTGGAAGTGGCCCTCGACCTCGTAGAGCGCTGAAGGGGCGATTGGGGCAGCGGATATGGGGCAAGAGGTTGCTCATGGAGGCAACGATCGCCCTGCGGCTCCCCCGCGACGCCGCCAGTGTCCCGCTCATCCGCCGGATGCTCGACGCCGCTCTGGCGTCTCTGGGCGTCGTGTCGACCATCCGCGACGACATCGAGCTCATGCTGACCGAAGCCTGCTCCAACGTGATCAAACACGCCGATCCGGCCGACGAGTACACCGTCAGCGCCGCCGTCCAGCGTGATCTGTGCACGATCAGGGTGGTCGACACCGGCCACGGCTTCGACCCGGCCGCCATGACCGCCCCCTCGCCCGCCTCGGAGAGCGGGCGAGGGCTGCAGATCATGCGGGCGCTCGCCGACGACGTGCGCTTCGACAACCGCCACGAGAACGGCGCGGTGGTCTGCCTGGAGAAGAAGCTGAGCTACGAGCCGGGCGCGCCGCTGTCGGTCTTCTGATCGGGCAGCGCGTCGAGACGGCGCAGGATCACACCCTCGCGCAGCGCCCAGGGGCAGACCTCCAGGCGCTCCACCTCGAACAGGTCCATCGCGGCGTCGGCCACGATCGCCCCGGCCGCCAACTGCAGCGCGCGGCCCGCCGACACGCCCGAGAGCTCCGCCCGCTCCTTGGCGCTCAGCCTGGGCAGCTTGTGCGCCCAGTCGGCCAGCGACTCGCGGGTGAGCGTGCGCGGGGCATAGAGCCCGTCGCCGGAGGGGGCGGCCCCGGCGATCCTGGCCAGCTGCTTGAAGGTCTTGGAGGTAGCCACCGCCCGGTCGGGCTGGCCGTAACGGGCCACGCCGCCCACCGTGCGGGCGATCTCGGCGCGCACGTGCCTGCGCAGCTTGCGGACCTCGTCGGCGGAGGGCGGGTCGGCGGTGAACCAGGCGCGGGTCAGCCGCCCGGCGCCCAGCGGCAGCGAGATCGCCGCGTCGGGTTCCTCGTCGATCCCCGTCGCGATCTCCAGGGAGCCGCCCCCGATGTCGAAGGCGAGCAGCCGCCCCGCCGACCATCCCACCCAGCGCCGCACCGCCAGGAACGTCAGCCTGGCCTCCTCGTGGCCGCTGAGCACCTGGATGTCGAGACCGCACCGGGCGTTGATCTCGGCGAGCACCTCCTCGCCGTTGGAGGCCTCGCGCACCGCGGAGGTGGCGAAGGCCATGAAGTCCTCCACGCCCTTGTCCTCGGCCAGCTGCTGGGCCTCGGCCACGAACTCGCTCAGCCGCTCGACGGCGTGCTTGGCCAGCTTGTTGCCGTCGTCGAGGAGCTCCGACAGGCGCAGCTCCTCCTTGTGGGAGTACGCGGGCAACGGCCTGGCCCCACGATGGGCGTCAACGACGAGCAGATGGACCGTGTTCGAGCCGATATCGAGTACTCCGAGTCGCATGGCCGCACGCTACCGCTCGGCCGGGCGGACGGCGAAGCGGAGGGTGAAGTGGTCGAGGCTGCCGGGCAGTGCCACCGGCAGATCGGGTCCCTCGATATCGCGCGAGCGCAGGTACTCCTCGACGACCATGCTCTCCACGAGCATCACCAGATCCTCACCCGGGCAGCGGCCGTGGCCGTCGCTGAAGGGAACGCCGGCCGACGAGCCCGGCTGGAAGTCGTCGCCCTCGATGCGGTTGGCGTAAGGGCTGTGAATGGCCACCATCGCGCCGCGCGGGCTGTCGCGCAGGATCACCAGGGTCGTCGGCCACAAGCGCACCGACTCGCGCACGGCCTCGCGAGCGCCGGCCTCCGGATTCCCGGCCAGCAGCGCCAGGGCCCGGTAGGCGGCGATGCCCGCGGCGTCGAAGGCGAACAGCCAGTGCGGCACCTGGCCGTCCGGGTCCACGTCGGGCGCGGCGGGCGTGGACCGCACCAGCGCGGCCAGGCTGTCGTCCTCCGCCCGGTCGAGGTGACGCGACAGGCGTCGCGCGAAGCGGGCGCGCACATCGGTGCGGTGGCCGCGCACGTAGGAGTAGTTGGCGTCGCCGCGCAGGCGGTTGAGCAGCCAGGTGAGCTCCTCGTCGTCGCGGGCGGCGTCGCCCAGCACGATACGCCGGGCGATCCGCCAGTGCGCCGCGCCGAAGGCGTCCCAGGTCAGCGTGCCCTCGCGGGGCAGCTCGGCGATCTCCTCCGCGACGATCCGGCGAAAGCGCGCGTGGAAGGGGTGCTCGGGCTCACCGGTGGCCAGCACCTGCTCGTTGAAACGCCTGCGGCGGCCGCGCAGCTCCGGGTCGACGGTGATGAGCACGCCCTCGGGGGCGAAGTGGGACAGCGCGCCGCGCTTCTCCCTGGTGGCCGGGTGGAAGGCCGGATCGTTCAGGACCCGGCGCACGTCGGCCTCGGTCAGCGGCAGCAGCAGCCAGCCGCGCATCGGCACGCGCACCAGCAGCGGGCCGTCGCCGTGCTTGGCGCGCAGGCGGCGCAGCAGCCGGGTGGCACGGCCGTCGGCGTCGATCAGCCCGGCCAGGGCGCTGCCCGCCCGCCGCCGCAGGATCACCCCTTGCAGCAGGGTCGGAACCAGGACCTGGGCGCCGAGCCGTACGGTGTCGACGACGCTCGCCCTGGGCAGGCCCTTGCGGCCCTCGCGGGAGCGGGCGTAGGCCACCCGGCGCAGGCGGGCCAGCACGCCGCGCGGGCGCAGCACCGGGTGCTGGTTGACGGCCGGGTCGAAGTCGGCCTCGCCCTCGCGGGGCTCCACGACACGCAGCAGGGCGAGCCTCGTGCGGCCCCGCTTGATCACGAAGGCCAGCGGCAGGGCCAGGTCGCGAGGATCGGCGCCGTCGTCGTGGCCCGTGTCGAGCGGCTCGGCGGTCAGCCGCGGACGCATCAGCGTGGAGAAGCGTCCCCTGGTGAAGCCGGGCAGCGGGAACGGCAGGCGGCGGAACGGGCCGCTGCTCGACAGCAGCAGGTCCAAATCGCCCCCGTCGGCGCCGCCTCCCGGGATCTTGATCGCGATGCCGAGGACGTCCGGCATGCCGCCCGGCAACGACAGGCCCTTGGACAATCGCACGATCACCTCGCGCCTGCCTCCGCCGTCGAGCACGGGCACGCCCAGCGGCTCGTGGCCGAGCGGCTCCAGCTCACCGGTGAACAGGCTGCCAATCGTGTGCAGAGCTCGTCCATGGCGCAGTTCGGCGATGCGGGAGATGGTCGACATTCCTGCCGACTACCCCCTCCGGGAGTCACGACACCACGGCTCCCGGCCATAATCTGATCGCATGCGACTGCTCATCACCGGCGGTGGCACCGGAGGACACACCTATCCGGCGCTCACCACCCTGTCCGCCCTGCAGAAGCGGGGCATCCCGCACGACGTCCTGTGGGTGGGCACTGCGGGCGGGCTGGAGGCCCGCATCACCGCCGAGCACGGCATCCCGTTCAAGGCGATCACCACCGGCAAGCTGCGCCGCCGGCCGAACCTGCGCGAGCTCGGCACCAACGTGGCCGACATGTTCCGCATCCCGCTCGGCGTCGGGCAGGCCATCGGGCACGCCGCCCGCTACCTTCCCGACGTGGTGCTGTCGACCGGCGGCTACGTCGCCGTGCCGATCGGGCTGGCCGCGAAGATCATCCGGCGGCCGCTGGTCATGCACGAGCAGACGACCGTCGTGGGGCTGGCCAACCGCATCCTGGCCCGGTTCGCCACCGCCATCGCCGTCAGCCACGTCTCGTCGATGGCGCACCTGCCCGAGAGCGTGCGCGACCGCGTGGTGGTCACGGGCAACCCGGTCCGCCCCGAGCTGCTCCACGGCAACCGGGCCGCGGCCTACGACTACTTCGGGCTCACCTTCGAGGTGCCGGTCATCTACGTCACCGGCGGCGCGACCGGCAGCCTGCAGATCAACACGCTCATCTCCGAGCTGCTGCCGCGCCTGCTGCCGCACGCGCAGGTCGTGCACCAGTGCGGGCCGGCCTGGATCGAGCGGATGCGAGCCATCCAGCTGCCGCCCGAGCTGGCCGAGCGTTACCACCCGCTGCCCTACGTGGGCGCCGAGCTGCCCGACCTTTATTCAGCCGCCGACGTGGTCATCTCGCGCAGCGGGGCGGGCACGGTGTCGGAGCTGACCGCCATCGGCAAGCCGTCGGTGCTGATCCCGCTGATCCCGACCGGGGGCGACGAGCAGCGCAAGAACGCCCGCTACCTGGCCGAGTCGGGGGCGGCGCGGGCGCTGCTGGAGCCCAAGCCCACCGCCGACGACCTGCTGGGCGAGCTGATGCCGCTGCTGGCCGATCCGGCGCTGCGGGCGTCGATGGGCGAGGCGGCGCGCAAGATCGGGCGTGTCGACGCGGCCGACGCGCTGGCCGACCTGCTGCTGCAGACGGCGGCCCAGGCGCACGCGGGCGTCGTGCGCAAGCCCGAGTAGCCGTGCGCAAGCCCGAGTAGCCGTGCGCAGGCCCGAGTAGCGGAAGACGCCAGGGTCGGGGCGTCACTGGCCCAGGTAGCGGAAGGCGTCGTGGGCGGAGCTGAGGCTCCGCCGCAGCGCCTGCTCCAGCTCCCCCGCGTCGTCGGTGAGCCGGTCGAGCTCGGGTACGGCCGTGGCGCCCGCCTCGGCCACCAGCTCCTCGTACTGCGGCAGCCTGCTGCGCAGTTCCTCGACCTGGTGATGGGCGATGTAGGCCAGCTCGGCGTCGGCCACGTGCATCGCGTAGCGTTCGAGCGCCTCGACCCGCGCCACCACGGCGGCCTCGCTGCTGTCGAGCGCCTTGGCCAGCGGCTCGGCCACCGCGGCCACCTCGGGGCTGAGCCCGTGCGACACCGTCTCGCGGTGCTTGCCCCGCAGGTCCGACAGCTTGGCCAGCAGCCGGGCGATCTCCCATTCCTGGGCGGGCAGCATGACGGCGTTGCGCACGTCGTCGAGCAGCCCCTGGGCGTTGACCATCGAGCCGGTGACCGTGGTGATCGCGTCCCTGGCGCGCTTGAGCAGGCGCTGCGACGCCTCGTCCAGGTCGGCGGTGAGCACGTAGCGGCCTTCGTGCCAGCGGGACTGGTCGTAGATCTCGCGGGCCCGCGACTCCTCCTGCTGGGCGCTGAGCCGGATGTAGTAGGCGAGGAACGCCAGGAGCCCCACGAACGCGAGGATCAGCGGCCCGTCCATCGCGACGCCCGCCATGAACAGGACGGCCGTCACGACGCCGATCACGGCCAGGTCGGGGACCTTGCCCATGAGGCGCTTTCGCCGTCCGTCGGGGACCCAGCCCGTGCGGAACCTTCTTAAGAGGTCACCGTTCTCTCGGAGCAGCCGCGCCTCTTCTTCCGGCACTCCTGGATCAACTACGACATCCATTACTGCGCGATCCTATGGCGGGATTCGCCGGGCTGTCAGCCATCCAGGTAGCGAAAGGCGTCACGGGCCGACTCCAGAGTGCGTCCGAGCGCCCGCTGGAGGGCCTCGGCGTCGTCGGACAGGCGTTCGAGCTCGGGCACGGCCGTGGCCCCCGCCTCGGCCACGAGTTGCTCGTACTTGGGCAGCCGCGCGCGCAGTTCCTCCACCTGCAGATGGGCCTGGTAGGCACGCTCGGCCTCGGCCACGTGCGCGGCGTAACCCTCCAGGGCCTCGACCCGCCGCACCACGGCGTTCTCGCTGGCTTCCAGGGCCCTGCCCAGGGGTTCGGCGATCGCCGCCACCTCGGGGGCCAGGTTCTTGGCCATGGTGCGCCGGTGCTCGCCGCGCAGGCTGGAGAGCTTGGCGAGCAGCCGGGCGATCTCCCACTCCTGGGCGCGCAGGGTGACGGCGTTGCTGGCGGTGTCGAGCAGCCCGTCGGCGTTGACGGCGGCGCCGGTGATGGCGCGGATGGCGCCGCGGGTGCGGTTCAGCAGCCGGGCGGAGGATTCGTCGAGGTCGTCGACGAGCACGTAACGGCCGTGGTGGCGGCGCGCGCGCTCGTAGATCTCACGGTCGGCGGCCTCCTCCTCGTCCTCGGCGTCGACCGGCTGGTTGATGAAGGCGGCGGTGAAGATGATGAAGCCGACGAACCCCAGGATCGTCAGGCCGGGACCGGTCCTCGCGAGCCCGATGAAGATCATCAGAGTGCAGACGGCCAGGAAGCCCATCAGACCCATGATGAGCGCGCTGCCCAGGCCGAGGCGGCGCGACGACAACCTGCGGGGCGCCCAGCCGTTACGGATGCGGGCCAGCAGCCCGGTGCTCTCCCTCAGGACCCTGGCGTCCTCCTCCGGCACCTCCGGATCCACCACGACGTCCATCGGACCTCACCTCCCCTGGTAGTCGAGCGCGTCGTCGAGCAGCTCCTGGTAGCGCGGCACGGCCGTGCTGAGGCGGCCGAGCCAGGCGCGGGTGCGTTCGGCCTCGGCGAGGCGTTCCAGGCACGCCACCCTGGCCTCCACACCCGCCCTGCTGCGCTCCAGCACCGAGGTCAGGGGTCTGGCGACCTCCTCGATCTCGGGGGTGACCAGCTGGGCGTGTTCGGCGCGCAGGTCGGAGAGCCTGGTCAGCAGGCGGGCGACCTGCCACTCCAGGTGGCCCAGGGCCAGCTCGCCGCCGGCGTCGAGCGCCGTGCTGCCGCGTGCCACGGCCAGGGCCGCCCGGGTCCTGGCCCACAGACGGGCGCAGTCGGCGTCCAGGCCGTCGACGAGGACGTAGTGGCCCGCCAGCACCCGCAGGCGCTCGTAGCGGGCGTGGTCGGTCATCCGGCCCTCGCTCCAGGGCACGGCGCAGAAGGCGAGGACGACCACCGTGACGAAGAGGACGAACGGCAGCAGGAGGGTCAGGTCGCTCATCAGGAGCAGGCCGGGCGGTACGAACAGCAGCACCAGGTAGGCCGCCGCGCCGTGGTCGGGATGGGTCCTGGCGGGCACCCAGCCGTGCCGCATGAGCTCCAGCGTGGCCGTGCTCTCCCGCAGGAACCGGGCCTGCGTCTCCGGTGTCCGCGGGTCGACCACGAGGTCCATCGCCGATCATTTCTCCAGGTAGCGGAAGGCGTCCTGGGCCGAGAGCACGCTGCGTCTCAGGGCCTGCTCCAGGCGGTCGGCGTCGTCGGACAGGCGGGCGATCTCGGGTTCGATGTAGTCCTCGGCGCCGGACTCGGCGAGCAGTTCCTCGTAGCGCGGCAGCTTGGCCCGCAGTTGCTCGATCTGGTGCTGGGCGCGGTAGGCACGCTCGGCCTCGGCCACATGGAGGGCGTAGTTCTCCAGCGCCTCCACGCGGGCGATCACCGCCGCCTCGCTGCTGTCGAGCGCCCGCGACAGCGGCTCGGCCACCGCCTTGACCTCGGGGGTGACTTCTCCCGCGACGAGTTCCTTGTGCTCGACCCGCAGGCCGGACAACTTCGACAGCAGGCGGGCGATCTCCCACTCCTGCGCGGGCAGCATCACGGCGTTGCGGGCGTCGTCGAGCAGGCCCTCCTCGTTGACCGTGGAGCTCATCACGGAGTCGACGGCGATCTGGGCGCGGCGCATGAGACGGATGGAGGCGTCGTCGAAACGGTCCAGCAGGACGTACTTGCCCTGGTGGTCGCGCGCCTGCTCGTAGACCTTCCACTCGGCCGCCGCCCGCCGGTCGCCCTCGCTGACGGGGTCGCCCTTGACGAGCGAGCCGAAGAACAGCAGCGACAGGCCCAGCATGACCAGCGCGAAGGGCGCCAGGATCGTCGCGTCGAAGAGGATCAGGGCCATCACCAGCGCGCCCAGGGCCGCCATCACCCTGGCGATCTTCCAGCCGGTGCGGGCGAGCACGCGGCGGCGGTCACGGGAGGGCACCCAGCCGTTGCGCATCCGGGCTAATAAGGGCGCGTTCGCACGCAGAACCGTCGCTACTTCCGGAGACACCTCCGGGTTCACTACCACACTCGAGCCACGTCCCGCCACGTGAAGCCCCCAACGCTCCGGATATTTCGGATACTACGGATGCATCTGGGCGAATGTCAGCCCCATATATGCCCGTCTTACGACGGTGAAACCAAGAAACGGAGATGTCAACCTCGGGTGACCCTCGCCCGAGGACCGGCGCCGGGCACGAGAGCCGAGGTCAATGCGGGTGCGTGATCGCGGCTAGCATGAGGCGGCTACCATCACCTGTCGCCTCGGGAGTTCGCCGTGGAATTGTGGAACAAGGTCGTGCTGATCACCGGGGCCTCGTCCGGCATCGGCGAGGCGACCGCCCGCGAGTTCGCCCGCGCGGGCGCGAAGGTGGCTCTGGTGGCACGGCGCGAGGAGCGCCTCAAGGCTCTGGCCCTGGAGATCGGTGAGCTCGCCTGGGTCTATCCGGCCGATCTGGGCGATCCCGACGCGGTGGTGGCGATGGCCGCGAGGGTCAGGTCCGAGCTCGGCACGCCCGACGTGATCGTCAACAACGCCGGCGCCGGCACCTGGCAGTTCGCCGACGAGACCACGCCGCACGACTTCCTCCGCCAGGCCGCCGTGCCGTACCTGGCGGCGGGTTACGTGACGACCGCGTTCGCGGCCGACATGGTACGGCGGGGCAGCGGGCGCATCGTGGTGGTCAACTCCCCCGTGTCACGCGTGGCCTGGCCCGGCGCGTTCGGGTACGCGGCGGCGCGATGGGCGCTGCGCGGCCTGGTCCAGGCGCTCCAGGCCGACCTGCGGGGCACCGGGGTCGGGGTGACCGAGGTGCTGCCGGGCAAGGTGTCGAGCGACTACTTCGCCAGCAACCCGGGGTCGGAGGAGCGTATCCCCACGATCAGCGCGCTGATTCCCGAGGTGACGCCCGAGCAGGTGGCCAGGGCGCTGGTCAACGCCACGCGCAAGGGCCGCCGGCGCACGGCCCTTCCGCTGACGCTGCGGCTGATCCTCGGGCAGGCGTGGGTGACGCCTCGCCTGGTGGCGTGGCTGACGGCCATCACCGGCGCCAAGCGGCCGGAGCAGGCCAAGCGCTGACCGGCCCGAACGGCGCGGCCCCCGCTCGAACGGCCTGTCCGCCGCCCGGACGGCCCGCGCCGCCGTACCCGCACCGGCCTACTTGCGGCGGGAGATCGCCACGCCGATGAGGCACAGGGCCCCTCCGACGAAGGTGAGCCAGCCTGGCACCTCCCCCAGCGCCACCCAGGCCATCAGCACCACCAGCGCGGGCACCACGTACGTCGTGGCGCCCATGCGGCCGGCGGTGGTGCGGGCCAGGGCGTAGGCCCAGGTGGTGAAGGCCAGCGCGGTCGGGAAGACCCCCAGGTAGATCACGTTCAGCGTGGCCGAAAGCGGCGCCCGCGCAGCCTCGTCGATCAGCTGGCCGGTGAACGGCAGGCAGGCCACCATGCCGATCGCGCAGCCGAAGGTGGTGACCTGCAGCGCCGAGGCGTGCTGGAGCGCCGGCTTCTGCACCATGATCGCCACCGCCCAGGAAGCGGCGGCGATCAGGCAGGCGACCACCCCGAGGATGGAGGCGGCGCCGCCTTCCGACATAGAGATCCCGACCACCACCGCGCCGCAGAAGGCCACCGCCATGCCGATCAGCAACGGCCGGGGGAACCCCTCCTTGAGGAAGAACCCGGCCAGCAGGGCGATCATCATCGGACCGGTATTGATCACCATCGCGGCCGTCCCGGCGTCGACCTGCGTCTCACCCCAGTTGAGCGCCACCATGTAGACGCCGAACCAGAGCACGCCCGAGACGGCGATGCCGGGCCAGGCCTGGCGGGCCGGCCACCCCTCGCGCCTGATCAGCAGGATCGCCACCAGCGCCACGGTCCCGGCGACCAGGCGCCCCAGGGCCAGTGCTCCTGCTGAGTACGACTCGACGGCCGCACGGATCGACACGAACGCCGACGCCCACAACACCACGGTGACCGCGGCCGCGAGCAGGGCGCGACGGTCGGTCTTCTCGATGACCACATCCATGGCGAAACGCTATAGCCGGAACGTTTCGGTGAACATCGAATTGTTCGGGGCCTCGCCGGGCGGGGCCCCGAACGGCTCAGCTCTCGTCCGACAGGACCAGGCGCACCGAGGTGTTGACGTATCCGGCCCGCTCGAAGGCCTTGGCCATCGGCACGTTGGCGAAGTCGGTGTCGGCACGCACGACCTCGGCGCCGCGGGCGGCGTGGAAGCGGGTGATCTCGTCGAGCAGCTCGCTCACGTAGCCCTTGCCGCGGTGCTCGGGCACGACGCCGATGTAGCCGACGATGGGCCCGCCGTTGTTGGCCGAGGGCAATGCCAGGCCCACCAGCTCGCCGTCGGGCGTGAAGGCCAGGCGCCACCAGTCGCGCTCGCCGCGGAAGTTGTCCTGGTACATCCGCACGTCGCCGCGCGCCTGCGCGACGGGGTCCATGGTGGCCAGCTCCTTGAGGGTGGAGTGGTCCAGGGTGCCCTGCGCCACGCGGCGGAAGGCGTCGGCCATGACCTCGTCGTCGGGCTCGGGGCGGAAGAGCAGGCGTCGCGAGGGCTCGGGCACCGGTGCGGCGGGGGTCCACTCGTAGCGGAAACGTTCGAGCCGGTGGGCGATGCCGACCTTGGCCATGACCTCCGCGCGCCAGGCGACGGCGGCCGCGACGTCCGGCCGCTCACGCCACGCGTTGGGCAGGAACAGGTGGTATTCCGGCTTGGTGCCGAGCCGCTCGATCGCGGCGCTCATCAGCTCGGCGGCCAGGCCGGCCCGGTCGGCGACCGACGGGTGCACGGACAGGCAGTCGATGGAGTACGGCTCAGCGTCGGCGGGCATGCCCCAGAACACGACGCGGGCCAGGATGACGCCGTCGTCCTCGGCGATCCACATCCACTCGGGCCGGTAGTTTCCCAGCTTCAGCTCGGCGCGGATACGCTCGGGGTGGGCCCAGCTGACGGGTTCGTCGACGACGACGTCGAGCAGCCGGTCGAGATCAGCCTCGACCGTGGGACGGAAAAGCACATTTCCTCCGAAAAGCGAAATTAGAGGCATTAGATGCCTCAAAGCGGCAAAGCATGGCATCTACTCCTTTCACTCGACTAATCGGGCACGTGGGACTCTAGCGTGGGGCTGTCTCGGTGTCACCCTGTTTTCCGCCAAGATGGTCCGATGGACTCCTTCGACGACCTGCCGATGCCTCTGCTCCCGCCGCTGCACCTGCCCGGCGACGCGGAGCTGGCCGCGGCCGTGCGCGCCACCCCGATGGCCGCGCGATTCCTCGACCAGAGCGCGCCGGCCGAGCTGGCCGCCCGCACCGGCCTCGACACGCCGGACGGCGAGGTGGAGGTGCTGCGCGACGGCTCCGCCGAGGAGGTGCTGCGGCTGTGGTCGGAAGTGTGCTTCGTCGCCGTCCACCCGGCCGAGCTGGGCAGCCAGGAGGAGGCGGTGACGCTGACCGAGCTGTTCCTGTCGGGCGAGCCCCGGCCGGTGGAGGCCGGGATCCTCGACGAGCTGGGACTGGTGGCCGAGGCCGCCGGTGGCGCGAGCGAGCTGACGCCGCTCGGGAAGTGGGTCGCGCGCCGGGTCTTCGCGAGCATCACCGGCCAGCAGGTGCCCGTCTTCGGCTCGCTGGCCGGCAAGGACGCGGCCACCCTGCTGCAGGGACTGCGTTCCTACGCCGAGGACGAACGGCGCGAGGAACTGGCCGGCTGGTTGTCGGGGCGCGACCGGGCCAAGGCCGCCGAGGAGATCGCCGCCGCCGCGGCCGGAGCCAGCCCGCTGGGCCGTACGGTCGCCCTGCAGGTGCTCGACGCCGAACTCGGCGACGACGGGCGCGAGGCGTTGCGCGGCCTGCTCGCCACCCCGCGCGTGGGCGCCCTGGTCGCCGCCCGGCTGGGCGCCGAGCGGGAGTCGTCGGCCGAGGAGATCGCCTGGGTCCTGGTCGACATGGCCGCCTCGCTGCTGGAGTACGGCGGCGACAGCGAGCAGGTGGTCGAGGCGATGGCCATGGGCATGGCGCCGGAGGAGCAGGCGGAGAGCATCGCCATCCTGGCCTTCGGCCGCCACCCCGACACCGAGAAGGTGCTGCTCACGCTGGTCGAGCGCCACCCCGACCCGAAGGTGGCCGCGGCCGCCCGCAAGGCCCTGCGGCGTCACCGGGGGCTGGCCGACGGGTAGGGTCTATGACCATGCATGTGATCACCCGGCGGTCCGGCGCCTTCCTCGGCGATGAGGCGTACGGCTGCGAGTGCGGCCAGTCCCTCGCCGACCGCATGACCGCCGAGGTGCACGCGGCCGAGAGCCGGCTGTGCACGGTGTGCCTGGGCGGCAAGCAGGAGGAGATCGCCCCCGGCCTGCTGCGGGGCTGCTCGTCGTGCGCCGGCACCGGCCGGCGCCGCGAGCAGATCCACTGGCAGCTCGCCCACGCCGAGGCCGAGCAGGTCATCACCGTCGGCCTGGTCCGCACCGTGATCGCCGGCTTCGACGGCCCCTTTCACCTGTCGGAGATCGCCGACGCCGTGCGCGGGGGCCTGAGCCTGCAGGTCGGGCGGCTGCCGGTCGGGCCGCGGGTGCGCGACGTGCTCCTTCAGCTGCAGCAGTGGGGCGAGATCGTGATGGTCTCCGCGCCCGACGAGCTGATCGACGACGTGCCGACCTTCCTCTACAACGACCCCCGCTGGCAGCGTGTCAGGACACTCGGCAGATGATCTCGCCGTGCAGGATCGACAACCAGCCGTCCTCGTCCTGAGCCCACATGAGCCAGCCCTCCGAGATGCGCCGCAGGTCGGCCTCGGTGGCCAGGCCGCGTTCCAGGACCTGCCTGGCCATGTCCGACGACACGATGCGCTCGGCCCACATGCCGCCCCACCACTGCCGGTCTTCTGGGGTCGCGAAACACCAGGTCGATGAGGTGGCGCTCACGTCGGTGAAGCCCGCCTCGCGCGCCCAGGCCAGCAGCCGCCGCCCGGCGTCCGGTTCGCCGCCGTTGCCGCGCGCGGTCCGCTGGTACAGCTCCATCCACTCGTCGAGCTCCGGCAGCAGCGGATACCAGGCGAAGGCGGCGTAGTCGCTGTCGCGCACCGCGACCACCTCGCGTGCCACCCTGCCCATCTCGCGCAGCGCCCGCACCGGGTCCTGGACGTGCTGCAGCACCTGGTGGGCGTGGACCACGTCGAAGCTGCCGCCGGCGTAGTCGAGGGCGTGCACGTCGGCCACCTCGAACTCCACGTTGCCCACGCCCCGGCGCTCGATCTCGGCGCGGGCCAGCTCCAGGGCCTCCGCCTTGACCTCCGACGCGGTCACCGACGCCACCAGGCCCGCCAGGTCCGCGGTGATGGTGCCGGGGCCGCTGCCGATGTCGAGCAGCGTGTGGCCGGGCTTCAGGTGCGGCAGCAGGTAGGCGGCGGAGTTCTCGGCCGTGCGCCAGCGGTGCGAGCGCAGGACCGATTCGTGGTGCCCGTGGGTGTACGTCATGGGACGACGCTATCGGATCTTCCATATTTCGAGAAGCTTTGTATCATATAATGGATTTGATCCATTTCTCCGCAGCTCGGGAGACCGAACGCATGCCGTACAGCCGGGTGCTGTGGCCGGCGCCCGGCAGCACCCGCACCTCGGCCAGCGGGCGCAGCGGCAGGCTGTGGGCCGGCGGCACGAACTCGCCGGCCGCGTGGAAGGCCAGCATCGGCGGGTCGCCGGGATCGGCGTGCTCGGCCACCTCCATGCTCCGCCAGACGCGCGGGCACACGCGCGGCGAACATCCCGCCAGGGCGCGGGCCGAGCGTCCCAGCCGTCCGCCGGTGTCATAGGCCAGCCGCGGCGAGGAGACCGGCGAGAAACCCACCACCCCGCGCAGGCCCGGCGGGCGCCTGTCGTCCACCCCGACGGAGGCGGCGACATGGCCGCCGGCCGAGAAGCCGACGAGCACGTAGCGGGACGGGTCGAAGCGGTAGCGGGCGGCGTTGCGCCGGGCGTGCTCGATCGCGCCGATGGTGTCGTCACGCTGCGCGGGCCAGCGCGCGGTTCCCGACAGGCGGTAGTTGAGGTTGAAGACGGCGTAACCGAGCGCGGAGAACCGGCGGGCGACCGAGGCGAGCGCCGACTTGTCGCCCTCCGACCACCAGCCGCCGTGCACGAGGAAGACTCCAGGACGCCTGCCGCCGTCGCCGGGCAGCACGTCCATGCTCTGCGGGCCGTATGAGACGGTCATGGTCAGCGCCAGCACCATCGCGGAGAGACTCACGTGCCGGGCCCTCCCCCCGCGCGACATCCGGTAACCGTGTGTAACGGCCGAGCGGGCGCCCCCGTGCGCCGAGCGGTTTCGCCTCCGGAGACCAGGGCAGGGGCGTCGGATGATACGCAACCTGCTGCGAGGCGCCGCCGCCGGAGGCATGGCCACGACGGCGATGAGCACCGTGATGCTCGCGGGCGACAAGCTCGGACTCATGGGAGAGCAGCCGCCCAAGCGCGTCGCCCGCCGCCTGTTCGGCCGGCAGGGCGAGACCCCGGTGGCGATCGCGAGCCACTTCGGATTCGGGGCCGCGGGAGGCGCGCTGCTCAGCACCCTGTCACGCGGGCACGGCGTGCCCACCTGGCTCGGCGCCGGCTACGGCATGGCCATCTGGCTGGCCTCCTACCAGGGCTGGGTGCCCGCCATCGGCGCGATGCCGCCCGCCCACCGCGACCGGCCAGGACGGCAGGCGGTCATGATCGCCGCCCACCTCGTCTACGGCGCGACCCTCGCCCGCTCACTCCGCTCGGCCGCAAGGAGCACATCGTGAAAGCTCTCACCTGGCACGGCAAGCGCGACGTCAGGGTCGAGGAGGTGCCCGACCCGGTCATCAAGGAACCCACCGACGCCATCGTCAAGATCACCACGACCGCGATCTGCGGCTCGGACCTGCACCTGTACGAGCTGTTCGGCCCCTTCATGAGCGAGGGCGACGTCCTCGGGCACGAGCCGATCGGCATCGTCGAAGAGGTCGGCTCCCAGGTCGGGCAGATCAAGCCGGGCGACCGGGTGGTGATCCCGTTCAACATCTCCTGCGGCCACTGCGTGCCCTGCCAGCAGGAGCTGTACGCCCAGTGCGAGACGACCCAGGTCAAGGAGTACGGCTCGGGCGCGGCGCTGTTCGGCTACACCAAGCTGTACGGCCAGGTGCCCGGCGGCCAGGCCGAGTACCTGCGCGTGCCGCAGGCCCAGTTCGGCCCGATCCCGCTGCCCGCAGAAGGCGACGACGAGCGCTTCGTCTACCTGTCGGACGTGCTGCCGACCGCCTGGCAGGCCGTGGAGTACTGCTCGCTCGGCGAGTCCGGCAGCGTCACCGTCTTCGGCCTCGGCCCCATCGGGCAGATGTGCTGCCGCGTCGCCCGCCACCGCGGCCACCGCGTCATCGCCGTCGACGGCGTGCCGGAGCGGCTGGAGATGGCACGCAGGCACGGCGCCGAGGTCATCGACGCCCGCTCGGGCTCCGTCGCCGACAAGGTGCGCGACCTGACCGGCGGCCGCGGCACCGACGCCGTCATCGACGCCGTCGGCATGGAGGCGCACGGCTCCCCCGTCGCCAAGCTCGGCCAGGCGGTCACCGGGCTGCTGCCCGACGCGCTCGCCGCGCCCCTGATGCGCACCGCCGGCGTCGACCGGCTGGCCGCCCTCCTGGAGTCCATCGACGCCGTACGGCGGGGCGGAACGGTCTCCGTCGTCGGCGTCTACGGCGGCATGGCCGACCCGATGCCGCTGCTGCGCATGTTCGACAAGGGCATCACCCTGCGCATGGGACAGGCCCACGTCAGACGGTGGATCCCGGCGCTGATGCCGCTCGTGCTCGACGAGTCCGACCCGCTCGGCGTGATGGACCTGGCCACCCACCGCATGCCGCTGTCGGAGGCGCCCCAGGCCTACGAGATGTTCCAGAAGAAGCGCGACGGCGCCATCAAGGTGCTGCTCAAGCCCTGAACGACGGGTGAGCCCCGGACCATGGCTTCCCGGGGCTCACTGGATTGCTAGGGCCTCCTGCCCACGCCGGTCGACAACTCACTCACCCTGCTGGGATGGGCTTCGAGCGGCGGGGTGTCCATGCCCGCTCCGCCGTACAGACCCTCCAGGAGCTCGCGCACGGTGGCCAGCGCGTTGTGGCGCGCCTGCCAGCCGAGCTCGGTCCTGGCCTTGGTGACGTCCATGACCGGCAGGCCCAGGAGCATCTCCAGCATGCCGGGCGAGGCGGGCACCAGGCGGGCACGCCAGGCGGCGCTGAGCGCGGTGCGCGCCATCCAGGCGGGCACCCTGACCGTGCGGGCGTCCAGCAGCGAGGCCAGGTCGGCCGCGCCCAGCACCGGATCGGCCGCCAAATTCACCGGCCCCCTGACGTCAGCCGTCAACGCCAGCCGGTAGGCCTCCGCGGCGTCGTCGGCATGCACCACCTGCAGCCGCATGCCCGGCACGTCCGGCACCAACGGCAGCGCGCCGATCAGCTTGTTCGGCAGGAACGGCCCCGCGAACAGGCGGCGCTGATGGCTGGCCGCCTCCCGCTTGAAGATGAAGCCCGGCCGCATGCGCACCACCCGCATGTCCGGGTGATCGCGCTCGAAGGAGTCGAGCAGGCGCTCCACGTAGGCCTTCTCCCTGGCGTAGGCCGCGTTCGGCCAGCCGTGCGCCGGCCACGACTCGTCCACCGCCCGGTCCTTCGGGCCCGGCGAGTAGGCGCCGATCGACGAGGCGTAGACGAGCGTGGGCACCTTCGCCTCGGCCGCCGCGCGGAACACCCGCGCGCTGCCCAGCGCGTTGGCACGCCACGTGGCCACCGGGTCGCGGGTCGGCTGCATCAGCCAGGCCAAGTGCACCACGGCGTCGGCGCCGGCGAACAACCCGGCGAAGTCGGCCTCGGCCACGTCGGCCCGGCGCCAGACGGTCTTGGCACCCGGGTTCCAGGTCGGCACCCTCCTGGCCAGGCCCACCACCTCGGTGACGCCCGGGTCCCGCTCCAGGGCGGCGATCAGGCTGGTGCCGACGTTGCCCGATCCACCCACGACGACGACTCTCATACGTGACGGCTGCCCTGGGTGAACGGCGCTAGTCATCGGCGGTATGCGGCCGGGCGGGCGAAACTGTCGGCGGCGGTCGTTAGAGTCCGCGGCATGGTCACCGTCGACGACGTGCGCCGCCTCGCCTCGAGGTTGCCGCGCTCCTCCGAGCATCTCATCCGCGACCGGGTGAAGTTCCGCGTGGGCAGCATCGTCTACGTCGCCTTCTCCCGCGACGAGACGATCATGGGGTTCGGCTTCCCCAAGGAGGAACGCGAGGCCCTGGTCGCCGCCGAGCCCGACAAGTTCCTCATGCCCGAGGAGCGGGACCTGCGCTACCAGTGGGTGCAGGCGCGCATGGCGGCCCTCGACGAGCCCGAGATGCGCGAGCTCGTGGTCGAGGCGTGGCGCATGTGCGTGCCGAAGAAGGTCTACGCCGCCTACATGGCGGCCTTGTAGATGCCGGCGGTGATGCGGTTGGTGCGCTTGACCGAGTCGTTCCAGCGCCCGCCCGCCGGGTGGGCGGTGAGCAGGACGAGGATGTAGCGCTCCTTCGGGCCGACGAGCCCGCTGGTGTGGAGCACGGGCCTGCCCAGGTCGGGCACGCCGGTCGTGGTGGCGACGGCGGTGATGGTGGAGGGCTGGGCCGCCATCTGACCACCGCTCAACGCCCGCCACGCCGCCCGGCCGCTCGTGGCGCTCATGGCGCTCATGGCGCTCATCGTGCTCATGGCGCTCATCGTGCTCATGGCGCTCGTCCTACTCGTCGTGCCCGTCCTACTCGTCGTGCCCGTCCTACTCGTCGTGCTCGCGGTGCTCGTCCTACTCGTGCGGTTCGTCGCCGTTGTCGTGCACTTCACCGCGGGCACCGTGCCGAAGCCCGACCACCCCTGCTTGACCGCCCACGGCCGGGGGACGGCGGCGGGGATGCCGAACGACTGGTCGAACCCGTCCGTCCCGCACTTGGTGGCCCGCCGGAGGTGGCCGAGGATGAGGTCGCGCACCTCGGGCCTGGCCGTGTCGAGCAGGTAGCGGTAGGTCAGCACCAGGTCATGCGCGCTGAGCGTGACGTAGCCCCAGAAGCCGGGCTTGGTGGCGGGAGGAGGCGTGGTGTCGGCCAGGCGGAGCTTGCGCACCATCCGCTCCACGATCTTCCCCTTGCCGCCCCGGTTCCAGAACGTCGTGGCCGCCGAGTCGTCGCTGGAGCGCAACATCACGCGCAGCAGCCCGGCGTCCGCCTGGGTGACCTTGGGGGTGCGCTCCAGGAAGTCGATGGCGATGAGGATCTTGCTGAGGGAGGCGGAGCGGAATTTCCTGTGCACGTTGCGGAAGGCGATGATCTTGCCTGCCTGGCGGTCGAAGAGCACATATCCCGCGGCCGTGCCGGCGGGGATCTTCGGCGGAGCCGCGGCGGCAGCGGCAGGCGGGGAGGCCGAGGCGGCCACCAGGAGTCCGGCGGCGAGGGGGACGACCGCGATCAGGGGCTTGACGCGCATCCGTCCATTCCTACCAGAGTCGGCGGATGCCGAGCAGCCCGCGTCCGGAAGAGAGATGCCGCCCTTGATCGGCCAGGTTGGCGGCGCCGGCTGGGTACCGGCGCCGCCCGCGGATCAGGTCCAGTCGTATCCGCAGGTCATGGGTGGCTCCTTCCGTCACGCTGGTGCGGCGGCGGGCACGTCATCTCAGCCCCACTCGTAACCGCGCGTCATCGGCCCCTCCTCTCGCCGTGAAGGGGGACCGAAGAGACCCCCTTGATCGCCGACTGTAGGAAAGGCGTCTACACGGCTGCTTATACGCGTCCTCAGCCCACGAGCGTGCCCGCGAAATAGGTGACCGCCGCGGCGATCAGCACGATCGCCAGCTGCCTTACGGCCCCGTACACCAGGCTGCGCCCGCTGGAGCGGGCGACGACCGCGCCGACGCCGAGGGCGGCCAGGCAGGTGCCCGCGATGGACGCCGTCACCGCGCCAGGACCTCCGCCGAGGAACCACGGCACGCACGGGATGAGCCCGCCCACCGTGAACAGGGCGAACGACGAGAGCGCCGCGGTCCAGGGTGAGCCGAGCTCGTGGGGGTCGATGCCGACGATGCGGCGGGCGGAGACGGTGAACAGCTGTTCCTGGTCCTGCGCCGCCTCACCCGCGGCGGCGCGGGCCGTACGGTCGGAGAAGCCGGAGCGGCGCAGCGCGCCGGCGAGTTCCTCGGTCAGGGCCTGCGGCGCGTCGCGGACGAAGCCGCGCAGCTCCGTGAGGACCCCCTTGAACAGCTCCACCTGGGCGGTGACGGAGATCCACTCTCCCGCCGCCATCGACACGGCGCCGGCCACGAGACCGGCCAGGCCGGCGAGCCGGACGTCCGCGGCGCCGGCGCCCGCGCCCGCCAGGCCGAGGATGATGCAGAGCACGCTGACCAGGCCGTCGTTGACGCCCAGCACGGCGGCCCTGGCGCCGCCCTTCTGCACCTGGTCGGCCCGGCGGGCCAGGTCGGCCGTGGGAAGATCCTTCACCCCCGGCGACCTTTCCGTGTCGCCCGCCGATCAAGCCCTCCGGCCGGTAAAGGGGGGCTCACCGGCACCTCCTCGGGTCCGGCAAAGCGGACGATCGTGGTAAGCAGGACCGTATGAAGCCTGCCGACATCTCCCTCCTGCACACCCTGGGCACCCCCGCGATCTCCCCCGACGGAGCTCACGCCGTCGTCGCCGTGAGCCGTCCCGACCTGGAGGCCGACGAGTACCACGCCGGTCTGTGGCTGGTCGCGGCCGACGGATCGGGCGCCCCGCGCCGCCTCACCGCGGGCCAGAACGACAGCGAGCCCGTGTACTCCCCGGACGGCGCGTGGCTGGCGTTCGTGCGCGGCGGGAAGGGCGCCAAGCCGCAGCTGCACGTGATGCCCACGGCGGGCGGCGAGCCCTGGCGGGTCACCGACCAGCCGCTGGGCGTGTCGCAGATCTGCTGGAGTCCCGACTCCACGCGCGTCGCCTTCGTCGCGAGGGTGCCGGAGGAGGGCAGGTACGGCGAGACGGAGCCGGGCAAGGAGCGCCCCCGGCGCATCACCACCCTGCGCTACCGCGTCGACAACATCGGGTTCGTCCTCGACCGTCGCGCGCACGTGTTCGTGACCGACCCGTTCGCCGCCGCCGGCGGCACGGCCGAGGCCACGCGGATCACCGAGGGCGACGCCGACCACGGCGGCGTGGCGTGGAGCCCGGACGGCACGCTGCTGGCGTTCGCCGCGGCCCGGCACGACGGCGGCGACGCCGTGCTCGTCAACGACGTGTGGGTGTGCGCGCCCGACGGGTCGGGGCTGCGCCAGGTGACCGGGACGAACCTGGCGGTCGCGGCTCCGCGCTTCGCCCCCGACGGCCGCACGCTGTGCTTCCTTGGCGCCGACGCGGGCGAGAACCGCCGCACGCTGGTCGCCTCGCACCTGGGCCTGTGGTCGGTGCCGCTCGACGGCTCGCGGGAGCCGGTCAGGCTCACCGACGCCGAGCGCCTGCAGGTGACGGGCGCGCCGGTGCCGACGCCCGAGGGGGTGCTGTGCGCCGTGGAGAACCGGGGCGCGGTCGACCTGCTGCTGGTGCCGTACGGCGGAGGCGAGCCCGAGGCGGTCGTCGAGGGACGGCGCCAGGTCACCGGCTTCGCGCACGCGAAGGGCACGACGGTGGCGGCCGTGAGCGACCCGTTGAGCGGCGGCGAGCTGGTCGCGGTGCGCGACGGCAAGGAGACCACGCTGACGGCGTTCGCCTCCGGCCTGGACGTGCTGCCGCTCGAGGAGATCGTCACGACCGCCCCTGACGGCTATCCGGTGCACGGCTGGCTGGTCCGCCCCGAGGGCGAGGGGCCGCACCCGGTGCTGCTGATGATCCACGGCGGGCCGTTCGCGCAGTACGGCTGGACCGTGTTCGACGAGGCCCAGGTCTACGCCGGGGCCGGGTACGCCGTCGTGATGGGCAACCCGCGCGGCTCCTCCGGGTACGGCCAGGAGCACGGCAGGGCGATCAAGGGCGACGTCGGCCGCCGTTCGGCGGTCGACCTGCTCGCCCTGCTCGACGAGGCGCTGACCCGCGACGACCTGGACGGCTCGCGTGCCGGTGTCCTGGGCGGCTCGCACGGCGGCTTCATGACCACCTGGCTGGCCGCCCACCACGGCGACAGGTTCAAGGCGGCCATCAGCGAGCGGGCGGTCAACGCGATCGACAGCTTCCACGGCAGCAGCGACATCGGCTGGTCGTTCGCGTTCGACCTGTACGGCGAGCCCGAGGGATGGGCCGAGCAGAGCCCGCTGACGCACGCCGACCGCATCGAGATGCCGTTCCTGATCATCCACTCCGAGCACGACTGGCGGTGCCCGGTCGAGCAGGCGCAGCGGTTGTTCGTCAAGCTCAGGCTGCGCGGCGTCGAGACCGAGATGCTGCTGGTCCCCGGCGAGGGCCACGAGATGTCGCGGACCGGCCTGCCCAGCCACCGCGTGGCACGGTTCGAGACGATCCTCGACTGGTGGGGCAGGCACCTGTAGGCCTACGGGACCAGGCGGCGGGCCAGGGCGACCGCGCCCTCGACCGGGGGCCGGTCCAGCAGCAGTGCCCGCGTGCCCGGCACCAGGTCGTCCAGCGCCCGGCGCACGGAGTCCCAGTAGGCGGGCACGTGGGTGACCAGACCGCCCGCGGCCACGACCGGTCCGCGGGCGCCGCGCCCGGTCAGGGTCCGCACGAGGGCGGCCAGGGCGCGGGCGCCCTGGTCGAGCACCCGCCGGGCGTCGGCGGAACCGGCCTCGGCCGCCGCCACCACGGCGGGCGCGTGGCGTCCCCAGTGCTCAGGGCCGTCGCCCCAGCTCAGCGTGTGTGCGAGGGCGGCGATGCCGGGCGAGCCCGTCGACTCCAGCAGCAACCGGCCGAGGGCGTCGGGGCCGTGGCCGGCGTCGGCGCGGGCGAGCACGGCGCGGGCCGCCTCCCGCACCAGCGCGGAGGCGCTGCCGTCGTCGGACAGCACCCATCCCCAGCCGCCCGCCCGCAGCAGTTCGTCGCCGCCGGTGGCCACGGCGATGGCGCCGGTGCCGGCGATCAGCGCGATGCCCTGCTCCAGCCCGGCCGCCGGGACGAGCAGTTCGGCGTCGTTGACCACGAGCACGGGCGGCTCCAGGCGGTGCTGGAGCGCCTTCTGGAGCCGCAGGCAGTGTTCGCGTTCCTCGCAGCCGTGTGCCCCGACGGCCAGCGCCGCTGGCCGGGCGCCGGAGGGCAGCAGCCGGGCCAGCCAGGCGGCGGCCGGCTCGACGGGGGTGGCCGACCAGCCGCCGGAGGAGACGACCTCGTCGTGCACGACGAGGTCGCCGGCGGTCAGCCGTACGTGGGTCTTGGTGCCGCCGACGTCGATCCCGGCCACGAGCGGCGGGGTCATCGCGGGAGCTCCGGCGAGGCGATGGCGAAGTCGGCGGGGTCCACGCCGCCCTCCTTGGTGTCGTCGTTGGCGAAGACGAAGGACTCGATGGGGATGCCGCGCTCGTCGGCGAGGGCGGCCACCAGTTCCTGGATGACGACAGTCTCCAGGACCACGCGCTCCGCCGGGGTTTCCGGGGTGAGCCGGACGACGGCCAGGTTCTCGGCCTGCCGTACGGCACGCGAGGTCACCAGCACCGTCAAATGGCCCGCGCCCGCCAGAGAGGCGGCCAGTTCCACCTCGCGGCCGTCGCCGAGCACCAGGTGCAGGGTGTGGCCGGCCGACTCCATCTCGCCGTGCAGGTAGTTGCGGGTGACGGAGGCGGCGGCGGGCATGCGGGCGACCTCGCGCAGCAGCAGGGCGGCCTCCTCGGCGCTGGCCCGGGACGGTCCCGCGCCGACCGCGTCCGCCGCCACGCACCCGGCGGCGCGCGCCACCACGGGCGCCAGGACGCTCGCGGCCTGCTCGCGCGTGCGGCCGACGGCGGCCTCGATCCCGTCCCACGGGTCTCCCCCGGCGATGGACCCGGCGATGGACCCGGCGATGGCGGTGGCCAGCAGGTCGAGGGCGACGATCGTGCCCGTGTAGCCGATCGTGGAGGCGTAGGAGTCGGGCCGGTCGCCCAGGTCCACGGTGGCCTCCGCCAGCTCGGCCAGCGGCGACCCGGTCACGTTGAGCACGGCGACGCGCGCGATCCCGTCCAGCCGCCGGAACGCCTCGACGGTCTCCGAGCTGCGTCCGCTCTGGGAGACGCCGATCACCAGGTCGCAGTCGAAGCCCGCCCCGCCCGGCCCGATCTCGGGCGCCAGGACGCGCTGGGCGGCGATCCCGTGCGAGCGCAGCAGCTCGACCGGCACCGCCAGCGCCGCGTGGGAGGCGCCGATGCCGGTGAACAGCGGCTTGCGGGCGCCGCGCACGAGGGCGGCGCCCGGCCCGTCGAGCAGGGCTCGAACCCGCTCGGCGATGTCGCGCAGCGCCGCGCCCTGCCGGGCCTGGCCTTCGCGGAAGGTGATGCGGGAGGTCATGGTGATCTTTCCTAACGAGAGTGCGTGGTCAGCGGGCGCAGGCGACGGCGAGCAGGAACCAGCCCGTGTGCGGAATCCACTGCTCGGCCCATCGCCACGCGTCGCCCTCGGGTGCGCCGGCCGGGAGGAAGGCGATGTCGGCCTCGTCGTCCCAGCCGGAGGTGATCCCGTTGACGATCCCGCCGGGCAGGTTCGGGAAGTCGCTCGCGTAGTCGGCGTTGTTGCGCCCCCGCCCCTGGATCATGCAGATGTCGAAGGGGTTCCTGCCGGTGATCCAGGCCACCTGGTCGTCGGCGAAGGACGCCAGGCGTTCCCGTTCCCCGGCGGTCAGGCCGTCGAGCCCGGCGCACGCGGAGGCGGCGGCCGAGAGGGAGGCGATGGTGGCGTTCTCGCCCTGCCACCAGTAGCCGGTCTCGTTGGCGTGCGGGAAGAAGAAGGCGTCGGCGGGCTGCCCGCCCGCGGGCTGGACCCGCTGGCGTGGATAGCCGAAGGGGTTGGGCACCGCGTGGGTGCGCTCCAGGGTGTCGAGCATGGCCTGGCGGGCGACGTCGAGCGCGCGTGCGGCCTCGGGGGCGTCGGGCAGGACCTGGGCGAACCTGACGAGCGCGAGCACCGGCAGCCCGGCCTCGGCCGCGTGGAAGAACGGCCGGCCCTCGTCGTCGGCCACGAACCAGCCGGGGCCGCCGGGGCGGGTGTAGCGGCCGGCCAGCGCCGCGGCGCGCCGCCTGGCCGCCGGCTCGGCCTCCGCCGCCCCGGCCGCGACGAGTTCGGTGGCCGCCAGCAGCGCGGTGTAGTCGTCGACGACGTTCTCGGCGCCGTCGTGCAGATAGGCGCGGTTGTGCTCCTCCAGGTGGGCCAGGCCCTGCCGGGCGGCGGCCAGGTAGGCGTCGCGGCCGAAGTCGCCCTCGTCGTCGAGGGTGGAGGCGCGGGCGAGCGCGGCGATGGCCAGCCCGCCGCCGTGCCGGTAACCGGCGCGGTAGCGGTCGGTGCGCACGCATTCGGGCAGCGGCGCGGTGACGACCCGCTCCTCCAGGCGCTTGGTGAGCGCGTCGAAGATGCCGGTGTAGAAGAATCCCTCGTCCTGGGAGCGGAAGCGCATCAGGAAGTCGGCGCCGAACAGCGCCTCGTCGCGCAGCCGTACCCCTACCGCGGTCTTCAGCGCGGGGTGGCGTGCGGCGATCTCGTCGCGGGCGGCCATCATCGCCCACGCGCACAGCGGGATCTGCTGCGGGCTCATCGTGCGCGTGTAGGTCAGGTGGCTGAGGAACTTGCTGGTGTCGCCGCTGGCGTCGAGCCAGCCGCCGCGCGCGTCGAGCGTCGTGCCCGAGGTGTCGCCCCAGAAGGCGGCCCGCCGGTCCTTGCGGTCGATCTCGCCGCTGGAGCGCATGGCCTTGAAGTAGGCCAGCACGTCGGAGAGCGTCTGGCGCTGCACCTGGCCGGGGCCGACGTCGAACGGTTCGGACAGCGCGTCGCCGGCCCGTACGGCGTAGCGGCCGGGCGGCAGGCCGCCGGGGAGCTCGACCCTGGCGAACGGCCCGGCGCTCCAGCCGGGCACCTCGGCGACGGGTCCTGCCGTCAGGGGGATCTCCCCTGGCACCAGGGACAGCGCCTCGGGAGGGGCGCCCTGCGGCAGGCGCAGCACGACGGCCTTGGCCGCGGCCGTGCCGTACCCCAGGTGCGCGAGGTGGACGTCAACCCTTGAGGGCACCGGCGAGCACCGCCCTTTCCATCTTGTCGGCGAAGAACACGTACAGCACGTAGACCGGGACGAGGGTGATCACGATGCCCGCGGCGAGCACGCCGTACTGCGAGGCGTTGGCCAGCGACAGCGTAGGCAGCGCGACCTGCGCGGTGCGCACCGCCGTGTCGGGCCCGGTGATCACCAGGGCGAAGAAGTACTCGTTCCAGAACGACAGGAAGTTCAGGATGAGCACCACGGTGAGCGTCGGGATCGACAGCGGGAAGTACACCGAGCGCAGCAGGTGCCAGCTGCCGGCCCCGTCGAGCACGGCCGACTCCTCCAGGTCGCGCGGGATCGCGCGCATCGCCTGGGTGAGCAGGATGACCGACAGCGGCATCGCGCTGGCGGGCAGGAAGACGATGAGGAACTCCCTGGTGTGGAAGAGGCCGAGCATGATCGACAGCATCACGGTCGGCACCAGCGCGGCGAAGCCCGGCACCAGGAACCCCAGCGCGAAGACCCGCTCCACCAGGACGCCGATCCTGCCCCTGGCGCGGGCCAGGGCGAAGGCCGCCGGTACGGCCAGCGCCAGGGTCAGCAGGTTGGCCGCGACCGTGACGTAGCCCTGGTTGAGCAGGGCGGGGCCGAGCGTGGCGTGTTCCATGGCCTTGGCGAAGTTGCCCAGCTCGAGCCCGGTGAAGGGCGAGAAGGGCGCCGACAGGATGCCGACGTTGTCCTTGAAGGCCGAGACGAGCAGGTAGTAGACCGGCACGAGCAGCAGCAGGACGTACAGCCACACCGCGGCGTGCGCGAGGTACATGAGCGGGCCGGAGCGTCGCATCGGGGACCTGCTTTCAGTAGTTCTGCCGGAACAGCCGGCGGATGCCGAGCAGCCCGAGCACGCCCACGACGAACAGCATCACCGCGATGGCCTGGCTGTAGCCGACCTTGGACTGGTTGAAGGCGTAGTCGTAGACGAGGAAGGACAGGTTGACGGTCGAGGTGCCGGGTCCGCCCCTGGTGAGCAGGAGCACCACGGCCGCCGAGGAGAACAGCGTCCACAGGAACTGCAGCATGGTCACCACCCCGACGTAGTCGCGGCAGATCGGCCAGGCGATGGTCCACATGCGCCGCCAGTGCCCGCAGCCGTCGAGCCCGGCCGCCTCGAACAGCTCGGCGGGCACGTTGTTGAGACGGGCGGCGAGCATGACGGCCGACACCGACATCGACGACCACACGATGACGGCCAGGATGGCGATGGAGGCCGTCGACTCGGCGGCCAGCCACGGCCGTACCGCCGCGTCGAGCCCGATTCCCTTCAGCAGGCCGTTGACCAGGCCGGAGGGGGCGAACACGCCCACGAAGACCATGGCCAGGGCGGGCGCCGACAGCAGCACGGGGGTGAACAGCACCGCCCGGATGAACCGGTGGCCTCGCGGCTTGAGCGACAGGTAGTAGGCGATCATGAACGCGCCCGCGATGACGACGGGGAGCGTGACGACCAGCTGGACGAGGCTGTTGCGGACGGCGTGGTGGAAGACCGGGTCGCCGGCCAGCCGGGTGAAGTTGCCGAGCCCGACGAACGTGCGCGGGGCGATGAGCCCGCGCCAGTCGGTCAGGGCGAAGTAGAACAGGCTGACCAGCGGGCCGACGGTGAACACCAGGAACCACCCGAGCGCCGGCAGCGTGAATCCGAGTGGCGCGAGGTCGCGCCAGCGCCGAGTGCTCACCTACTTCGCCGCCCGGTAGACGTCGTCGACGGCGGCGCAGATCTTCTTGGCGTCGTTGCCCTTGGTGTAGGCGATGGAGGTGGCCCGGTAGAGGGGGTTGCCGACGTCGGCGGGCACGTACAGGTCGGGCATGACGGCGAAGTCCACCGCGGAGGGCAGGGCGGTGACCGACTGGGCGAGCAGCGGGGAGGTCATCTTGGCGGTGTCGACCTCGGTGGCGGTGGCCATGACGACGCCTCCGTCGACGGCCATCGACTGCAGCACCTCGGGTGAGTACATGTGCTGCATCAGCTGCTTGACGGCGTCGATCTTCTTCTTGCCGTTGGGGCTGATCCACCAGCCCGCCGAGGTGGAGCCGCGGAAGGCGGTCGGCTTGCCGTAGGTGCCGCCGGTCGCGACGGGGAAGCCGCCCAGGACCGTGGTTTCGGCCAGCGCCGGCTCGGTGGAGACGTAGGACCACGAGCCGAGGGGCGCGATCGCGGCGCTGCCGTCCTGGTACATGGCGCCGGCCTGGTCGGCGGTGAGCCCTTCGACGCCGTCGACGAACACGCCGGCCTCGCGCAGCTTCACGAACAGCTCGATGCCCTTCATGGCGGCGGGAGAGGCGCAGGTCTCGCCCTCGGCGAAGACCTTCTTGGCCGATTCCGCGTCGAGGTAGGTCTCCATGATCTGCATGAAGACCTTCTGTCCCGACCAGTCGTTGCCGCCGATGGCGACCGGGCCGACGCCCGCCTTACGCAGTTTGCCCGCGGCCGCGACGAGGTCGTCGGCCGTGGCGGGCAGGGCGATGCCGTGCTTGTCGAACAGGGCCTTGTTGTACCACCACGGCCAGGTGAAGCCGGCGTACGGCAGGCCGCGCAGGTGGCCCTGGGCGTCCTTCCAGTCGGCCAGGGCCTCGGCGGGGATCTCCTCCTGCAGGCCCCAGGCGCCGACGTAGTCCTCGACGGGCACCACGGCGCCGTTCTTGACCCAGTCGAGCTGCTTCTCCAGCAGCCCGACCAGCAGCACGTCGGCCTCCTGGCCGGCCAGGAGCGCGGTCTCGTAGACCTGGTTGAGGTCGTCGCCGTTCTCCAGGACCTTGACCTGGATCCCGGTCTTCTGGGTGAAGGCGGCCAGGGCCTTCTTGAGCGGCACGCTCTCGGTGCCCGCGGTGGTCCAGTTGGTCTGCAGGGTGAGGGTCTCCCCTCCGGTCGGTGCGGCGGGGGTCTCCCCGCCGCCGCAGGCCGTGGCCAGTGCCAGGGCGGCGGCGCCGGCGACGCCGATTTTCAGCTTTGCCCACATGAGCGGTCCCTCTCTCGAAGTCCCGACACAAGGTACGCAGTGGTTTGGAATTGGTCAATAGTGGTCTACTCAACAGCAGCAGTGGTCCTGAGTGGTATCTTTCTGCCATGCAGCCACCCCGGCGTGACACCGGCCCCGACCCGCTCTGGTCCCAGACGGCCGACCTGATCCTCGACGAGATCGGGCGCCGCGGCCTGGAGCCGGGGTCCAAGCTGCCTCCGGAGCGCGAGCTGTGCGCCCATCTCGACATCTCCCGCGTCACCCTGCGCAAGGCCCTGGCCCGCCTCGTGGAGCGCGGCGTCGTCACCGCCTCGCACGGCCGAGGCTGGTTCGTGGCCGCCCCCGCCTCGGTGCGCGAGTGGCCCAAGGACCTGGAGTCCTTCACCGCCACCGCCCTGCGCAAGGGCCTGCGCCCAGGCTCGCTCGTGCTGACCCAGGAGGTACGGCCCGCCACGCTCGACGAGGCCGAGCGCCTCGGCCTGCCCGCCGGAGCCCCCCTGTTCGACCTCGAGCGGGTGCGCCTGCTCAACGACGTGCGCATCGCCGTCGACAGGACCCTCGTCGTCGCCGGACTGGCGCCCGGCCTCGATCAGGTGGACTTCTCCTCGGCCTCGCTCTTCGAGCACCTGCGCACGGCGGGGGTCGAGCTCGACCGGTCGGAGGCGACCATCGAGGCGCGCGGCGCCGACGAGGCGCTCGCCGGGCGCCTCGGCATCGAACCACGCTCCTCGGTGCTCGTCCTCGACCAGGTGATCTACAGCGCCGACCAGCAGGCGGTGCTGCTGTCGACCGTGCAGTACAGCGGGGAGCGCTACCGCCTGCGCACCACCTTCCGTCCCCGCTGATCCGCCGATCGTCAGGCGCGGCGGCGCAGCGCGGCGGTGGTGAGCTCGGGCGGCTGGTAGCCGCGGTCGGCGGGGTTGAGCGTGGTCCCGGGCGGCACGATCTCGTCGATCCGGTCCATCACGTCGTCGCCGAGCCGCACATCCACGCAGGTCAGCTGGCTCTCCAGGTGCTCCATCGTGCGCGGCCCGACGATGGTCGAGGTGACGCCCGGGTGGCGCAGGGTGAAGGCCAGCGCCAGCTCGATCAGCGTGAGCCCGGCCTCCTGCGCCAGCGCCGCCAGCCGCTCCACCGCGTCGAGCTTGGCCTGGTTGCCGGCGAGCTTCAGGTCGTAGCGCTCGGGCAGCAGGGCGCTCCTGCGGCTCTCGGGGACGGCGTCGCGGCGGTAACGCCCGGTGAGCCAGCCGCCCGCCAGCGGGCTCCAGGTGATGACGCCCATGCCGTACTGCTGGGCCACCGGCAGCACGTCGGCCTCGATGCCGCGCACGAGCAGGGAGTAGGGCGGCTGCTCGCACACGAACCGCTCGCCGCCGCGCCTGGCCGCCGCCCACTGGGCCTCGACCATGCGGTGGGCCGGGAAGGTGGAGCTGCCCAGGTAGCGGATCTTGCCCTGCCGTACCAGGTCGGTCAGGGCGCCCAGGGTCTCCTCGATGTCGGTGCCGGGGTCGGGGCGGTGGATCTGGTAGAGGTCGATCCAGTCGGTCCGCAGGCGCCGCAGGCTGTCGTCGACGGCGCGCACGATCCAGCGGCGCGAGCCGCCGCCGCGGTTGGGGCCCTCGCCCATGCGCCCGAAGAACTTGGTCGCCAGGACGATCTCGTCGCGCCTGCCGGAGGCGGCCAGGGCCTGGCCGACGTGCTCCTCCGACTGGCCCTGGGAGTAGATGTCGGCGGTGTCGACGAAGTTCACGCCCGCGTCCAGGGCGCGGCCGATGATGCGGGCGGACTCCTTGGGGTCGTGCTCGCCCCACCAGCCGAACATCATCGCGCCCAGGCAGATCGGGCTGACCTCGAGTCCGGTGCGTCCGAGTAAGCGAAATTCTGTCATGGCCACCAGCATGACCCGGCCGCGCCCGGCGGTCGCCCTCCCACCGGCCGCCACCCTCCTCCAGGTGGCCGGAAGGGCTCGGCTCACAATGGGACGATGAGCCACTTTCCGGAGCCGCCCGCACCGGCGTTCCTGTTCGACCTCGACGGCACCCTGATCGACAGCGTGTACCAGCACGTCATCGCCTGGCGCACGGCCCTGTCGAGCATGGGCATCGACCTGTCGGTGTGGCGCATCCACCGGCGCATCGGCATGAGCGGAGGCCTGTTCGTCACCGCGCTCCTGCGCGAGACCGGGCTCAAGCTCAGCCAGGCGCAGATCGACGATCTGCAGAGCGCCCACGCCGACGCCTACACCGACCAGGTCGAGTCGGTCCGTCCGCTGCCCGGCGCGGTCGAGCTGCTGACGGAGCTGTCCTCGCGCGGCGTGCCGTGGGCGATCGCGACCAGCGGCTACGCCCGTACGGCCCGGCTGGCGCTGGGCATGCTCGGCCTGCCGGAGGACACGCCGATGGTCACCCGCGACCTGGTGCGCCGCGCCAAGCCCGATCCCGACCTGTTCCTGGCCGGGGCGGCGCTGCTCGGCATCGACCCGCGCTCGGCGATGGTGGTCGGCGACAGCGTCTGGGACCTGCTGGCCGCCAGGCGCGCCGGAGCGCTGGGCATCGGCCTGCTGTCGGGCGGCTACGGGCGGGACGAACTGGAGCGGGCAAGCGCTTTCCGCGTGTACGCGGACCCTGCCGATATGCTTGATCGCCTGGACGAGCTGGGCGTCCGGTTCGACTGAACCTGAACCCACCAGCCTGCGTAGGAGCAGATATGGAGCTTGCGGACATCGGCGTCACCGGCCTGGCGGTCATGGGCCGGAACCTGGCGCGCAACCTGGCCAGGCACGGCTACGCGGTCGCCGTGCACAACCGCAGTGCCGGCCGTACCAAGGAGCTGGTCGAGACCTTCGGCGGCGAGGGCACGTTCCTGCCGGCCGAGGAGCTGAAGGACTTCGTCGCGAGCCTGAAGCGGCCACGCCGGGCGATCATCATGGTCAAGGCCGGGGCCGGCACCGACGCGGTGATCGACCAGCTCGCCGAGCTGATGGAACCCGGCGACATGATCGTCGACGGCGGCAACGCGCTGTTCACCGACACCCGGCGCCGCGAGGCCGCCCTGCGCGAGCGCGGCCTGCACTTCGTCGGCACGGGCATCTCCGGCGGCGAGGAGGGCGCGCTCAACGGGCCCTCGATCATGCCGGGCGGCTCCGCCGAGTCGTGGGAGGCGCTCGGGCCGATCCTGCAGGACATCTCGGCCAAGGTCGACGGCGTGCCGTGCGCGACCCACGTCGGCCCCGACGGCGCCGGCCACTTCGTCAAGATGGTGCACAACGGCATCGAATACGCCGACATGCAGCTCATCGCCGAATCCTACGACCTGCTCCGCCAGGGGCTGGGCGCCACCCCGGCCGAGCTGGCCGAGATCTTCCGCGAGTGGAACACCGGCGAGCTGGAGTCGTACCTGATCGAGATCACCGCCGAGGTGCTCGCGCAGGTCGACGCCGAGACCGGCGCGCCGTTCGTCGACGTCGTGGTCGACCAGGCCGAGCAGAAGGGCACCGGCCGCTGGACCGTGCAGAGCGCCCTCGACCTGGGCGTGCCGGTGACCGGCATCGCCGAGGCGGTCTTCGCCCGCGCCCTGTCCGGCCACCCGGAGCAGCGCGCCGCGGCCCGGGGCCTGGAGGGCCCGTCGGTGTCGGGCGTGGCGGGCCGCGAGCTGATCGAGGACGTGCGGCAAGCCCTGTACGCCTCCAAGATCGTCGCCTACGCGCAGGGCTTCGACCAGATGGCCGCCGCGTCCAAGGAGTACGGCTGGGACGTCGACCCCGGCGCGATGGCGACCATCTGGCGCGGCGGCTGCATCATCCGCGCCCGCTTCCTCGACCGCATCCGCCAGGCCTACGACGGCGCCGAGCTGCCCACGCTGCTGGCCGACCCGTACTTCGCCGACGCCCTGGCCGTGGCGCAGGAGTCGTGGCGCCGCGTGGTGACCACCGCGGTGTCGATCGGCGTGCCGACGCCGGGCTTCTCCTCCGCGCTGGCCTACTACGACGCGCTGCGCCGCGACCGGCTGCCCGCCGCGCTGGTGCAGGGGCTGCGCGACTTCTTCGGCGCGCACACCTACCACCGCGTCGACCGCGAGGGCGCCTTCCACACCGACTGGTCGGGCGACCGGGCCGAGCACCCGGCGTGAACCGCCGGCGCCGGACCCCACGCCCGGCACCGATCCCGGCGCGCCCGTCCAAGGCCTGCGGATCCCGGGCGCGCCGGACCGCGGCCTGCGGATCCCGAACGGGCCGGTTAAGGCTGGTGGATCGCGGGCGGGCCGGTTAAGGCCGGCGGATCGCGGGCGGGCCGGACCTCGGGCGGCGGCTCCTGGGCGGACCGGTCACAGGTCCCGGGTGAAGACCACGCGGGTCTCGCCCGGGCCGTTGTAGTCGTCGACGAGGTCGACCTGGAAGCCGAGACCGCGGTGGAAGGCGATCGAGCCCGTGTTGGCCACGGACGTGATCGCCTTCAGCCGCCTCGCGCCCTGGCGTGCGGCGGCCCCGGTGAACTCCTCGTACAGCCGCCTGCCCAGGCCCTGGCCACGGGCGTCGTCGCGGGTGGCGATCAGGTGCACGTACCCCGTCAGGGCCGGGGTCACGAACCCGATCAGGTAGCCGCGCAGCTCCCGCTCGACCAGGCAGGTGGAGGGGAACTCCTGCACCAGGGCGGTCAGGTGGAGGGCGCGCAGGTCGCGCTCGCCCCAGTAGCGGGGGTGGTCGGCCACGATGCGCTGGAGGTCGGCGACGGTCATCTCCCGGAAGGTCACCTTTACAATGTAGATTACGGGTGAACATCGGGTGAAACGCCTTGCCGTACCCGGCCCCGATCCACTTGCCTGTCGCGCATGGACGCACCGGTCACGATCTACGGCAAGGTCTCCAGGCGCCCCGGCGGCGAGCTCGCCCACGAGGGCAACCGGGTGCCCGACGTCGTGGCGCTGGACCCGCGCACGTTCGTGGCCGCCTGGCGGGCGGGAGTGCCGGGCAAGGACCAGGGCTCGATCCTGTGCGCCCGCTCGGACGACGCGGGCCGTACCTGGACGGTCTCCACGCTGGCCTCGGGCCGCTACCACTACGTGATCCTGCTGCACGACGCGGGCACGCTCCACGCCTTCCTGGGGCGCGTCGTCGACGATCCCGACCGCGACGGCTTCCCCGTGGAGCTCGTCGCCCGCCGCAGCCGCGACCGCGGGGCGAACTGGAGCGACGTGCCCGTCAGCGTGGACGTGCCGCGCAACAGCCGGGGCGTCGTGCTGGCCGCCCGCCCGGTCAGGTACCAGGGCCTGTGGCTGCTGCCGTACTGGCAGCAGGGCGGCGCGGGCGTGCTCAGGTCGGCGGACCTGGTCACCTGGAGGCGTGGCGGCCTGGCCAGGCCGCCACGGCAGATGATGATCGAGGAGCCGCAGGTGGTCGTCTCGCAGGACGACCCCGGCACGCTGCTGATGATGGCCAGGACCCTGGACCTGCGCGGAGGCGGGACGCCCGAGGAGAGGGACCGCCGCTACCGCACTCACGCCGCCTACGCGGCCACGGCGACGAGCACCGACGGCGGGACGACCTGGTCACCGATGGTCCTGGACCCCGACATCCCGAACTTCTACGTCAAGGGTTTCCTCGGCAAGGACAGCCACGGCCGCTACCTGGCGATCTACAACACGCTGGGCGGCCCCTTCCAGGGCGAGCGGCCCGACCGCTACCGGGAGGTGCTGCACTACAAGACGAAACGGCCGGGTCAGCCGTGGAGCCCCGGCCTGCTGTTCGCCGACGGCGGGCGGCTGACCAGGCAGGCGGCGCGCGGCTGGGACGTCTACGCCAGCGCCGACGAGTACGAGCCTGGCCGGTTCGTCGTGGTCTGGGAGCACAACCAGACCAACGTCAAGGTGGTCACGCTCGACCTCGACACGCCCGTACCCGGCCTGCTCGCCTCCTTCGAAGGGCCGCTCGACCTGCGCGGCAGCATCTCCAAGCCGATCCCCCGCTGCGACTTCGCCGTCGAGTTCCGCGGCGAGGTCCTGGCTTTCGCCCGGCTCGACCCGGCGACCGGCCAGGGAGTGAGCATGGGGGTGAAGGTGGCCAACGGCGCCAAGCGGCTGATGCTCACCGTCCAGCACGACGCGGTCTGGGTCATGGCCAAGGGCTCCGCGCGGTGGAGCCGCCTGGTCGATCACCCCGGCGGGACCGCCACCTGGCAGGTGGTGGTCGACAGTGCGGGCGCCGCCCGCCTGTTCAGGGACGGCGCCGACACCGGCGCGTCGTGGGTGATCCAGGACAGCGGCGAACGCCCCCAGGCCACCCACTGGGTCAGCGGCGCCCGCTGCCGCCTCGACCTCAGCCGGGTCACCTCGCGAGCCGATCCCCCGGATTCGCCACAGCGGTGACCACGCAGAACCCGATCGGCCCGCTCTCGTCGTGCATCGTGCACTGCCCGGCGGCGATGCCGTCCGCCGACACGTGACCGGTGCCCTCCAGGCCCAGCGTCGGCCCGGAGGGCAGGCGGCTGAGGGTGAGGGTGTAGTCGGCGTTGATGAACTGCAGCCCGGCGGTGCCGAAATGGGAGATCGGGCTGGCGAAGTCGGCCGCGAGCGCCGCCCGGACCAGCGGCGTGTGCTCCTCCCCCTCGACCAGCGGGAACCGCTCGCGCATCCAGGCGCGGTGCGGCCCAGGCTCGCCCCACTGGGTCAGCTGCCACAACTCGAACGGCGGGAACCACTCCCCCGAGCCGACCGGCTCCCCGGTGGGCGGCCCGGCGTCCCAGGCGGGCGTGGCGCTCACCTCGCCCGGCGGCTGCGTGCTCTCCTTCAGCAGGACGGCCGAGGCCCGCGCCACCTTCCCGTGCGCGGAGCCGATCTCGACGTCGACCACCCGGATCCTGCGCCCGTCGCGCACCACCGTGCTCGCCACGGTCAGCGGCAGCAGCGGGCTGTTGCGGAACAGGTCGACGGTCAGCCGGGCGGCGCGGAAGCCGGGCTCGGTGTGCTCGTCGACGGCCCGCGCGGCGAGCCCGCCGAGCAGGCGGCCGTGCAACATGTCGGGAGACCAGGGGCCACGGGCGTGGGGCGCCGGGACGAGCTCCCCCGCCTTGAGAGTGAAGAAGGCAGTCACAGAACCTTATTCTACTGGCGAAGGTCAGAATCGAACCATGCGCTTCCGCATCCTGGGCACCACCGAGGTGGCGGGTGAACCCGTCCCCGGCCGCGGCCTGCAGATGCTGCTGTCGGAGCTGCTCATGGCGGGCGGCGCCGCCGTCCCCGAGCAGCGGTTGCGCCACGACGGCGCCACCGCCAACGCCCTGCAGTCGCAGATCTCCCGGCTGCGCAAGCTCGTGCCGGTGGAGCGCACCCCGGCGGGCTACCGGCTGCCCGCCGACCCCGAGGAGGTCGACGCCCACCTCTTCACCCGCCTGGCCGCGGAAGGCGAGCGGGCGCTGCGGGCGGGCCGCCCCGCCGACGCCGCCGGCCTGCTGCGCGAAGCCCTGGACCTGTGGCGGGGCGAGGCCGCGCTCGACGGGCTCAACGAGGCCAGGCAGCGGGCCATGGAACACCGCGTCGAAGCCGACCTGAGGCTGGGCGCGCCGGTCGTCGAGGAACTGCGCGAGCTGGTGCGGGAGCACCCGCTGCGCGAGCGGCCCCGGGTGCTGCTGATCCGGGCGCTGGCGCGCGACGGCCGGGAGGCCGAGGCGCTGAGCGCCTTCGAGGAGGGCCGCCGCCTCCTCGGCGAGCGTCTGGGCGCCGATCCGTCGGCCGAGCTCCAGCGGCTGCACGTGCAGATCCTGCGCGGCGAGCACGGGCGGCGGCCGTCGCTGCGGGCGCCGCTGACCAGCTTCGTCGGCCGCGACGCCGAGCTGGCCACGCTCGGCGACCTGCTCGCGCGGCGGCGGCTGGTCACGCTCACCGGCCCAGGAGGCGCGGGCAAGACGCGCCTGGCCGTCGAGGCGGCCAGGCGCCTGGAGGCGGGCGGGGGTCGCTCCGGCGGCCGGGTCGTGCTGGTCGAGCTCGCCCCCGCCACCGAGGTGGCACCGGCCGTGCTGGCCGCCGCCGGCGGCGGCAGCGATCCCGTGGACGCGCTGGCGGGCGAGAGCGGGGTGCTGCTGCTCGACAACTGCGAGCACGTCCTCGCCGAGGCGGCCGGGCTGGTCGCTCGGCTGCTCGACGGCTGCCCCGACCTGCGGGTGCTGGCCACCAGCAGGGAACCGCTCGGGCTCGACGGGGAGAGCGTGCTGCCCGTCCAGCCGCTGCCCGCGCGGGTCGCCGAGAGCCTGCTGGTCGACAGGGCGCGTGCCGTACGTCCGGACTTCGAGCCCTCCGAAGCGGTGGCGCGCATCTGCCGCTCGCTCGACGGGCTGCCGCTGGCGATCGAGCTGGCCGCCGCCCGGCTGCGCGCGCTGAGCGCCGAGGACCTGGCCGACCGGCTCGACCTGGACCTGCTGGCCAGCCGTACGGCGCCGCCACGGCATCGCACGCTGCGCGCGGTCGTCTCCTGGAGCTGGGAGCTGCTGTGCCCGCGCGAACGGCGGCTGGCCGCCCGCCTGTCGATCTTCCCGTCGGGCGCCACGCTCGCCGCCGCCGAGCAGGTGTGCGGTGCGACGCCCGGCCTGCTGGCCGCCCTGGTCGACAAATCGCTGGTCCAAGCCGACGGCGGCCGCTACCGGATGCTGGAGACCGTGCGCGCCTTCTGCGCCGAGCAGCTCGGCGACGATCCGGTACGGCAGGCGCACGCGGAGTTCTTCGCCCGCCTGACCGAGGAGGCCGAGCCGTACCTGCGCAACCACCGCCAGCTCGCCGCCCTCGCCGAGCTCGCCGCCGAGCACGACAACCTCAACGCCGCCCTGCACTGGGCGATCGGCGCCGGGCACGCCGGCATCGCGCTGAGGATGACCGGCTCGTTGTGGTTCTACTGGTGGCTGCGCGGCCTGCGCCACCACGGCGCCCGGCTGTCGCTGCGGGCGCTGGACCTGCCCGGCGCCGATCAGTGCGGCGAGCACTACGTGATGAGCGTGCTGCAGGTGGTCTCGGCCGGACCTCCGGAGCCGGTGATCAGGCCCCTGATGGAGGTGGCCGAACGCCTGGCCGCCGGGCTGGACCACCCGCTGGTCCGGATGGTCCACCCGATGACGGCGATCATCGACGGCGACTACGCCGCGCTGATCCCCGCCCTGTTGCGCTCCAGCACCGAACCTCAGCCGTGGCTGCGCGGCTTCGCCGAGCTCATGCTCGGGCTCCTGCGCTCGGGCGGCGGCGAGCTCGCCCGGGCCGACCGGCACCTCGACAGCGCGCTGACCGCCTTCCGGCTGGCCGGCGACCGCTGGGGCGCGGCGCAGGCCATGCTGCAGCAGGCCCTGATCGCGGGCCTGCGCGGCGACCACCGGACCGAGCTGGCCATCACCGACCAGGCGCTGGCGCTCACGGCGCCGTTCGGGGCGACCGAGGACACCTCTGGCGCGCTGTCGAGCCGCGGCCTGGCCCTGGCCCGGTGCGGCGACCTCGACGGCGCACGACGCGACCTGCTGCAGGCGGCCGAGGTCGCGCGGACCCGCGAGACCGAGGAGATGCTGGCCATCGCCCTGTTCGGGCTGGGCGAGGTGGCCAGGCTCGGCGGCGAGCCCGAACAGGCCCTGGAGCTGTACGGCCAGGCGCTGGCCGGGTGCGAGACCCTGTGGGTCGGCGCCGAGGAGGTGCGCGCCCGCATCCTCATCGGCCTGGGCCAGGTCACCGGCGACGCGGGACTGCACAGGGAGGCTTTCGCGGTGCTCATGCGCACGCTGGACCTGCCCGCCGCGGCCGAGGCCGTCGAGGGCCTGGCCGCGCTGGAGCCCGCCGGGGAGCGGGCCGCGCTGCTCCAAGGCGCCGCGGCGGCGCTGCGCGGCGTGCCGGGCACACGCACCGACGACGCCTACGTCAGGGGCGCGGCGATGTCGCGTGCGCAGATCGTGCGACTCGTGTCAGCGCCGCGTGCGGGCTGTGCCAGCGCCGCGGCGCACCGTTGAGGCATGAGAGAGCTTCCGACCACACGATCGTGCCCGTTCGGCCCGCCCGACGGCGCCGCCGACGAGCCGATGACCAAGGTACGGCTGGACACCGGCGACGAGATCTGGTTCGTCTCCCGTCACGACCTGGTCAGGCAGGTGTACGGCGACGCCAGGTTCAGCTCCGAGATCGACGGCGGCTCGCACGGCGTCCCGCTGCACAGGACCGAGCCGATCCCCGGCATGTTCATCCAGATGGACCCGCCCCGCCACACCCGGCTGCGCCGCCTGGTCACCGGGCGGTTCACCGTGCAGCGCATGAAGGCGCTGCGGCCCAGGATCGAGCAGATCGTCGCCGACCAGCTCGACCACCTGGCCGCCCAGCCCCGGCCCGCCGACCTGGTCACGCACTTCGCGCTGCCCATCCCGTCGCTGGTGATCTGCGAGCTGCTCGGCGTGCCGTACGCCGAGCGGGAGCGGTTCCAGCGGGCCGGCGCCGAGCTGATGCGCATGGACACCACCGCCGAGCAGAGCGACGCCGCCCTGCTGGACCTGTCGGCGTACCTGGTCGAGCTGCTGCGCCGGCCGCCCGGCCCCGGCCTGCTGGCCGACATGATCGGCACGGGCCTGACCGAGGAGGAACTGGTCGGGCTGGCGGTCCTGCTGCTGGTGGCCGGGCACGAGACCACCGCCAACGTGCTCGCCCTGGGCACGCTGGCCCTGCTGGAGCATCCCGCCCAGCTGGAGCTGGTCAGGGAGGGCAAGGCCCCGGACGCGGTCGACGAGCTGCTGCGATGGTTGTCGGTGGTGGACGTCGGGCTGTACCGGCTGGCCACCGAGCCGGTGGAGATCGGCGGGCGCCAGGTGGCCGCGGGCGAGTTCGTCACCTCGTCGCTGGGGGCCGCCAACCGGGATCCGTCGGTGTGCGAGCGGCCGCAGGAACTCGACGTCACCCGGCCGCGCACCCACCACCTGGCGTTCGGGTTCGGCGCGCACCAGTGCCTCGGGCAGAACCTGGCCCGCATGGAGCTGGACATCGCCTTCCCCGCGCTGCTGCGGCGGCTGCCGGAGCTGCGCCTGGCGGTGCCGCTGTCGAGCGTGCCCTTCCGCGACCAGATGGCCATCTACGGCGTGCACCGGCTGGAGGTGACGTGGTGATCGTCGTGGACCGCGAGCGCTGCGCCGCCGCCGGCCAGTGCGTCACCTGGGCGCCGCGGTTCTTCGGCCAGGATCCCGACGACGGCCGCGTGATCCTCCTGGCGGAGGCGTCAGGCGTGCCCGAGGTACGGCGGGCGGTGACCGGCTGCCCGACCGGGGCACTCTCCTGGGGATAGGGGTCTCGCTCGCCCACGGCTCCGGCGGGACGTTCGCCGGCTTCTCGCGCCGCTAGACCTCGGCGGCGGTGAAGATCTGGCGGGCCCGGTAGACCACCTCGGGATCGGGGTGCGCGCGCAGGGTCCTGAGCAGGTCGCGCCACGGCCGCGGCCACGACACGCGAGGGCCGCAGCTCTCGACCAGGGCGCAGGCCAGCAACGCCGTCGTCGCCGGCCCCTCGGCGAGCCGCCTGGCGTGCGGGAGCACCAGGGAGGGGCTGACGCGTCCGGCGGAACCGGCCAGGGCGCCGCCCACCTCCAGCGCGGCCAGCACCCCGCTGGGGCGGATGGCGTCGAGGTCGGGCGCCTCCCAGCGCACCGAGGCGGCCAGCAGCTCGGCTCCCAGGTCGGCGGGGAGCGCGGGCGCGATCAGCCCGGCGATCGGCCACGGCCGGTTGTGGATCAGCTGGATCGACACCGTGACGAGCGAGCGCAGGCGCCGCAGGGCCGGCAGGTCGCGCCCCGGCTCCGCGTCGGGCTGGTCATGCGCCCCGGCCAGGGCCTCGATCGTCTCGACCAGCTCGCGCCCGCCGACTCCCCCGGCGGCCAGCCCGGCCAGGGCCAGCAGGGCGGACTCCGGGAGCCGCGAGCGTTCCAGGTCGCGGGCGAGGGTCCCCAGGATCTCCAGCGCTCGCGGGGCGAACGGGGCGAACCTCGACAGGGCGGTCAGCACCTCGGCCTTCTCCGGCTGCTCGCGCACGGCCGCGGCCAGCAGGTCGGCGTACCGCTCGCGGGCGGCAGGGGGCAGGTCGAGGGGGCGGCGCTCGCCCAGGACGTCGGCCAGGCCCTCCTCGGTGGCGCGGCGCAGCACCTGCCAGCCTTCGTCGCGGTCGAGCAGGTACTGCGCGGCGGAGGAGGCCATCGCCCTGCGCACGTCGATGTGCTGGGAGTCGTCCCAGGTCACCACGCCGGGCACGGAGAAGCGGGCGGCCAGCCGTACGGCCTCCTTGCGGGCGGTCACCTTGCCCCCGGCGAGCACCGCGGCCAGCGGGGCGGCCAGGTCGGCCGGTGGCACGAACCGCGCGGCGCGGGCGGCGGCGGAGGCGGCCACGTGGGCGTCGACGCCGGCGATGCGTTCCAGGAGGAGCGTCAGCGCGTCCTGCGGGCTCGAGGTCCAGGGCAGGGCGGTGAGGGCGGCGCGGCGCAGCAGGTCGTGGCCGGAGTCGAGGAAGGGCCGCAGCGCCTCGACCTCGCCCAGCCGCCTGATCGCGGCGGCCCGCTCGGTGTCGGGGACGGCGCGCCGGGTGGCGAAGCCGACGAGCAGCTCGGCGTACCTGGCGCGCTGGCGGGCCGTCCAGCGCGCCAGCGCCACGTCGCTCGCGACGGGCAGCACGCGCACCTTGGCGAAGCGTCCCGTGGGCGCCTGCGCGCCGAGGACCACGCCGAGCAGGTCGGTGCGGCGATGGGCCAGGACGGCGAAGACCTCGGGCAGGACGGCCGCCGAGGGATCGCGCGCGATCAATGCCTCGGCGCGCGGCTCGCGGGTGTGCGGCGGTTCCAGCCACGCCCTGACGGCCGCCCTGGCGACGCCGTCGTGGCGGGAACGGGTGGCCTGCTCCAGCGCCTCCTGCAGCGGCGCCAGCCCGTGGCCGCGCCTGCCGAGGCCTCTGGCCAGGCTCAGCGCCAGCTCGTGCTCGTCGCGGGCGGCCTGGGAGCGCAGCCACGGGGTCAGGCGCCCGACCAGTCCGGCCTCCTGGCCGCGCCGCAGCAGCGGGCGCAGATCGCCGATCGTCAGCCTGCCCGCGTGCTCGGTCAGCAGCTCGGTGGCATGGAGGGCGAACTCCACCAGCTCACCGTGGCCGCCCGCCGCCCCCTGGGCGAAGATCCTGTCGCCCAGGCGCGTCAGGCTGTACCTGGTGCCATACGACAGGTCCCGGGCGCCGAGGGCGTCGCGCGTCAGGCGCTCCAGCGCCGGCAGGTGCTCGGGGCCGAACAGGCTCGGCGGCACCCTCGTCAGCTCGTCGAGCGCCGCCTGGCGCACCGGATCCTGCTCGTTGCGCAGGCGGTCCATTGACGACAGCAGCCGGGCGAGGACTGCCGGGTCGCGCTGACGCCCCGCCGCGGCGATCAGGCTTCGGTATCCGAGTGCCCGTTCCTCCGCGTCGGGACGGCGGGTCCAGGGGCGCACGACCGTCTCGGCCTCGGCGTACGGCAGGAACGCCGCCACGGCGACCCGGCTCTGCGGACGGTCGGCCACCGCGCGCGTGCCCGCCATCCTGCGCGCCTCGGCACTCCTGCGTTCGTACGGCAGGACGTCCATGATCTCGTCGATCAGGTGCGCCTCGGACAGGTCGCGGCCGGTCATGGCCACGTCGAACAGGTGCGCGCGGCGGCTCGGCGCGATCCCGGCCAGCAGCCGCGCCAGAACGTGGGGGTCGTCGGCGAGAGCCCGCGCCACCGGGGCCAGCCGGTCATCGGCGAGCACGGCCAGGCGCCTGACCACCCCCCGGTCGCGCACCGTACGCGTCAGGAACGCCTTCCTGTCCGGGTGCGTCAGGAAGGCGATCACCCGGTCCGGTTCCGCGGTCACGAGCGGCCGGGGATCGCGCGGCCAGGCCTCAGGCACCCAGTACGCCTCGATCAGCTCCAGAGTCGCGGACGGACGCGACCTCGCCGCCACCTGCACGGCCGCGCCGTGACGCTCCCACCACTCCCGGAGCAGGCTGCCCGGCAGGACGCGCAGCGTGCGGGCGGCGTGATCGAGGAACACGTCGGGATGCGCCCTGGCCACCGCGCCCCAGTTACGAACCGCGTGGGCCAGCTCGTCCACGAGCCGCCCGGCCCGGTCCCCGTCGCAGGCCGGGAGCAGCACGGCGGCCTCGCCGTCGCCCCACCGGGGTCTGACCACATCGATCAGGGCGCCTGCGGCCTCGCTGTCGCGGCGGCCGCGCACCACGCGGTAGACCGTCTCCCGCGCGGCGGCCGAACCCGTCGCCACCACCTCGAACAGCGCGTCCATCCTGCCCAGGGCCGCGGCGGCGCGCATCGCCCTGGCGGCGATGCGCGGATCCGGATCCCTGACGGCCGCCACGACCACGTCCGTGCCGCCCGTCCCCGTCCTGGCACGGTGGACGGCCAGGGTCAGGGCGATGCCCCGCTCGTACGGCCCGCCGCCCGCCAGCTCGCCGAGCGGCAGCGGCTCCCCGGACCTGGCCAGCTCGGACAGACGACGGCAGCGGTCGGGGTGCGACAGGGACTCCAGCTCGTCGATCACCCCTCCATCTAAGCGGAGAGTGTGAGCCCCTCATCCAGGGCAGAACGCGGACTCCGTCTCCCGCTCAGGAATTCTGCGCGACGCAGAACAGATGCCCCTCCGGATCGCGCAGCACCACCCAGCCGTCGCCGCCCGGCTGATGCTCCGGCCTACTGGCGCCCAGGCTCACCAGCTCGTCGACGGCCGCCTGCACGTCGTCGACCGCCAGGTCCAGGTGGGCGTGCTTGCCCCCGCCCGGCCACGCCGGCGGCTCGTAGCCGTCGACCCGCTGGAAGCTGAGGCTCATCCGGCCGGTGTTGAGCGAAGAGAAGTCCGGGTCGCTGCTGACCTCTCCGCCGAGCACCTTCTGGTAGAAGGTCACGAGCCGGTCGGGAGCCGCACAGTCGATGACCAACGCTGAGATCGTGTTCATGCCCCCAGCCTCGCCCCGGCGGGCGCGCCCGGTCTTGAACATCCTTGCGGCCGCGAAACTGTCGGTGGGCGGGCGTAGGTTCCCTGCTGTGCGCTCCGCCGTACCCCTGGCCTCCGGGCCGGGCTTCCGCCTCCACGCGGTGACGTGTGTCGACGACCACCGCGGCTGGTCCACGCCCGCGCAATCCTCGGGCGACCACCAGCTCGTCCTCGTCCGCCGCGGCCGCTTCCGCCGCCTCACCGGCACCCGCCCCGCCGACCTCGACACGACGATGGGCTACCTCAGCCTGCCCGGCGAGGAGGAACGCTTCGCGCACCCATGCGGGGGCGACGTGTGCACGTCCCTGGCGATGTCACCCGAGCTGTGGCGGCGCCTGGCCGGGGAGGGGCCCACGCTGCCGACCTTCTACGTCGACGGGCACCTGGAGCTGGCCCACCGGCGGCTGCTGCGGGCGGCGGGTTCTGGGGACGTGTCCTACGGGCTGGTGGAGGCGTTGCTGGGGCTCCTGGAGCACACCCTCGAACAGACGGCCACCGGGCCGACGCCGGGGAGTTCGGGCGGCTCTGGGGGATCAGGCACCCGGCCGCCGAGGTCATCGGCGCCAGCCAGGTCATCCACGCGGCCCGGATCGCCGCCCGCATCGCCGCCCGCCTCATCCACTGCGTCCGGGTCACCGGTCACATCGCCAGGGCCATCCGCGCCACCCACCTCGTCCACGCCTCCAGCATCACCCGCATCGACACGGTCGCCATCGGGATCGACAGCATCGACCGCGACGACGCATGCGGCGACGACGACCGCGACGACCGCGACCGCGACGACGGCGACCGCGACGACGGCGACCGCGACGACGGCGACCGCGACGGCGACCGCGACGGCGACCGCGACGGCGACGGCGACGGCGACGGCGACGGCGACGGCGACGGCGACGGCGAGCCTGGTCGACCGAGCCCGCGAAGCCCTAATCGAAGGCCACCCCGCCGCCGAAGGCCTCCTCCCCCTCGCCGATCACCTCCACGTCTCCCCCTTCCGCCTCAGCCGCGCCTTCACCCACACGCTCGGCGTCTCCCTCACCCACTACCGCAACCGCGTGCGCGTGAGTCGCGCCCTCGATCGCCTGGAGCAGGGCGAACCCAGCCTCGCCCTGCTCGCCGCCGACCTCGGCTTCGCCGACCAGGCCCACCTCACCCGCACCGTCCGCCACCACCTCGGCCACACCCCCACCGCCCTGCGCCGCCTCCTGACCCCCGCACCCTCACCTCCCCACCACCCCCTCCCGCTGGAGATCGACGGCTGATCACCCTTAGGCTCCCTCCGTGGGCTTCTACGAAGACGATCCCCGGCCGCAGCGGGGCGCGGTCCGTGAGATCTACTCCATCGACCGCGCCGCCTCGCTGGCCTACACGCCCGACCTCGACGGCATGGCCGACCCGGGAGAGGTCGTCTGGGCCTGGGTGCCCTACGAGGAGGACCCGGCGCGCGGCAAGGACCGCCCGCTCCTCATCGTCGGCCGCGCCGGGCGCAGGCTGCTGGGCATGATGCTGTCCAGCAAGGGCGACGACGGACCCGACTGGCTGGAGCTGGGCTCCTGGGGCAACGACGGCCGCGTCTCCTACCTGCGACTAGACAGAGTGTTCGTGCTCGACGAGGACGACATCAGGCGCGAGGGCGCGGTCCTGCACCCCGAGCGCTTCGCCCGTGTCGCGGCCCGACTCAAGCGCACCCACGGCTGGGCCGCCGACGGCTAGCCGACGCCCCCTTCGCTTGTGATGACGGGCGAGCGGCGCGCATGAAGATCGCTGACGCCCTCAGCCCAGCAGCCCGCGAGGCAAGCCGTCGCCGTAGGAATCAGCGGCCCCGCGATGGCGGCGCGGCGGCGTGTGGCTTCGGCAGCCCGTGACGCAGGCCCGACGGCGTGAGACTTCGGCGTGAGACTTCGGCCTGAGACTTCGGCCTGAGACTTCGGCCTGAGACTTCGGGGTGAGAGTTCGGCAACCGACAACGCGTGCCCCGGCGTCACCCACCAGCGGGCGCCGTGCCGTACCACTAGGGCTGCGGCGGTCCGGGGGATGCCTCGGGACCACTTGGGACGCGGGGGCACATGGGACGCGTGGGACACGTGGGATGCCGAAGCGAGGTGGGATGCCGAAGAGAAGGGCGGCCCGAGGCGGATCCCGCGATACTGGCGTCAGCGGGTCCGACACCAAGGGGTGGTGCATGATCTTTCGCAGGAAGCCGAAGCCACAGAACCTCGCCGCCATCGGGCCCGCCAGCGTCGTGGCGGCCAAGGCCACCGACGTGAGCACCAGCGTCCACTACGACCTCTCCCCCGGTTCCGTCCGGGCGGCCGGTGACGTCCGCGGTCCGGAACGACTGGTGCGGCTGCCGTTCCATCTGCGGACCTTCGTCGGCCGCACCGCAGAACTCGCCCTGCTCGACCAGGCGCTCGCCGGACCGGGAAGTGCGGTCATCTACGCCGCGCACGGCCTCGACGGCATCGGCAAGAGTGCCTTGGCCGCCCACTGGGCCGACCGGCGGCGCACCGACCCCGGCATCATGTGGTGGATCACCGCCGACTCGCCCGCGTCGTTGGCCACGGGCCTCGCCGATCTGGCCGTCGCCCTGCAGCCCGCCCTGGCGGAGTGGCCCGAGGAGAGCGCCGCGTCCTGGGCGACCAGCTGGCTGTCCAGCCACGACGAGTGGCTCCTGATCCTCGACAACGTCGCCGACCAGGCCGACGTCCGTGCCCTCCTGGCGACCGCCCGCAACGGCCGTTTCCTCATCACCACGCAGCGCACCGGAGGTTGGCGGCAGATCGCCGTCCCCGTCAGGCTCGACGTCCTCCGGCCGGACGAGGCGGTGGAGTTACTCCGGCGGGTCTCCGACGTCACCGACCTGGCCGGCGCGGCCGATCTGTGCGCCGACCTGGACTACCTGCCGCTCGCCATCGAACAGGTCGGCGCGTACCTGCTGCAGACCGGTCTGAGCCCCGCGGAGTCCCTGCGGCTCCTCGACACCTCCGAGCCGCTCGACAGCGACGCCGAACACGCCGTCACCCGCCTGTGGCACATCACCCTCGACCGGCTCAGCCCGGAGGCCGCCCGCCTGCTGCGGGTCCTCGCGTGGTGGAGCCCCGACGACATCCCCCGGTCGCTCCTCACCCCGCTCCTTCCCGAACCCGTGCTCGGTGCCGCGCTCGACACGCTCGCCGACTACCGCCTGATCTCTCTCGCGGACGGCACCATCTCGGTGCACAGGCGGGTGCAGGCGCTCGCCCGCACGCCGGGTCCCCGCCGCAGCCCCGAGGAGATCGCCCAAGCCCGCGACCAGGCGCTCCACCTCCTGCGGGAGGCGACGGAGCCGCTCATGGGCGAACCTCAGGCCTTCCGCCTGCTCAACCCGTTCGTCCCGCACGCCGAGGCGCTCTTGGAGCACTTCCCGCCCGAGGACGACACCTCGGACATGGTGCTCCTGCTCGGTATCGTCGGCTCCCAGTTCCTCGTCTGGAACCAGCACGAGAAGGCGATCGTCGTCTTCGAGCGCGCCCTGGACGCCGGTCACACCTGGGTGGACCAGGAGTCGCGCGAGGTCCTGTTCCAGCTGGAGAACAACCTGGCCGTCGCCCACGGCTGCCTGGGTGACCATGAGTCCGCGCTCGCGTTCCTGAGGGAGCGCATGGCCCGCTACGCCGCCGAATTCGGCGCCGACGCTCCGCTCGCCATCGAGGCGCGGGTGAACCTGGCCGACGCCCTTCATGCGGCCCGGCGGTCCGATGAGGCCGCCGCCCTGTTCGAACGGATCATCGCCGAAGCCGCGCCGGTTCTCGGACCCGGCCACCACCTGCTCCAGCGGATCACGGAAAAGCTCGCCGAGCTTCGTCCGCGGACGACAGGATCGTCCGCGATCCCGCTGCTCGAAGACGCCTACACCACATGCTTGCGCGACCACGGCGCCGACGACCCCAGAACCAGCACCGCCCGCGCCCGGCTCATCGACGCCTACATGGGAGCACGCGACTTCACGCCCGCGATCCCGCTCCTGGAAGAGGAGCACGCCCACAAGGCCGGCCGCTTCGGCCTCGACCACGACAGCGCCATCACCGTGCGCTCCCAGCTCGTCCTGGCCTGCGTCTCCACCGGCGACACCGACCGCCTGCGGCCGCTGGGCGCCCGGATCGACCTCGACCTGGATCTCACTCTCGGCCCCGACCACCCGTCCGCACGCTCGCTCCGCGAATCCCTGCCGTTCCTGCGGGACGAGGCATGACCCCCGCGCTGGCCCGCGCCGCGAAAGCGGGCGCCGCCCTGGCCGTCGCGGCGGCGGTGAACGTGGCCACCTCGCTGATCACCGACGACCGCGCCGCAGGGTGGTGGGCGGCCGGCGGCACGCTGGCCCTCGCCCTGACCGGGTTCGGCCTCCAGTGGTGGCTCACCCCGCGACAGGGTGAGCAGGGTGAGCAGGGACACCGGGTGACGGCCTCCGGCGACGGATCGATCGCGGCGGCGGGGAACATCACGGGGGTCAGCACACGGGTCGAGAGCACGACGTCGCCGCGGGCTTCGCAGGCCGTCGACCCCGCACCACGCACCGACGCGCGGGGAACCAACGCACCGACCACCGGCGCACCCGGCACCGGCGCGTCGGGAACCAGCGGGCCAACCGTCAGCGCGCCGGGACGCGGCGCCATCGCGGCGGGTGGGGACATCGAGCAGGCGCGCACGGAGGTTCGGGACTCCTGAGCGAGCGGCCCCGGTGATCGTGTCGCGCCGCACGAGCCTCTGAGGTCTGCCTCGCTCCAGGTGGTCGCAGCGTCACCCGCGATCGGACAAGTGCGATCATGTCGGGCATGCGTGTTGTAGTGATCGGGAGCGGGATCGTCGGGGCGAGCGCCGCGTTCCATCTGGCTGGGCGCGGCGTCGAGGTGACGGTCGTCGATGGCGGGCACACCGGGCAGGCGACGGCCGCGGGGGCGGGCATCGTGTGCCCGTGGGTCGACCACGAGGACGATGCGGGCTGGTACGCGCTGGCTCGGGCTGGGGCGGCGTATTACGGCGAGCTGGCCGGGTTGCTGGGCCGGGGGTATGCGCGTGCAGGGGCGCTGGTGGTGGGCGACGACCTTGCCATCGACGGCTCCACGACCGGCGCCGCTGAGCTGTCCGGCGGCGCTGGACGGGGTGGCAGCGAGGGGTTGCGTCGGGTTCGCGAGCTGCTCGAACGGCGACGCGCCGGAGCGCCCGAGATGGGCGAGATCGTCGACGTCGAGCGGCCCGGCCTCGGCGGGCGTGGCGTCCCGGTGCTCGCTCCCGGCCTGGCCGCGCTGTACGTGCCCGGCGCCGCGCGGGTGGACGGCCGCGTGGTCCGCGACGCCCTGCTCGCCGAGGCCGTACGGCTCGGCGCCACGGTGATGCCCGGCGAGGCGACCCTGCGGCCCGATGGCGAGGTTGTCGTCAGTCACCACCCACGCCCGATGGAGGTGGGTCTGGGAGGCAGCGGGACCGACAGCGACGGCGACCGGGGAGGCGAGGACGACGGCGTCGGCGGTGGGCGCGGTGACGGTGGTCGGGTGATTCCGTGTGACGGCGTCGTGGTTGCCGCCGGGGCGTGGAGTGGTGAGGTGTGCCGGCCCCTGGGCGTGCGGCTCGAGGTGTGGCCCAGGCGTGGCCAGATCCTCCACCTGCAGCTCCAAGGCCACGACACCGCCCAGTGGCCGATGGTTCTCCCGCAGGCCGGGCCGTACATGGTGGGGTTCGAGGGTGGCCGGCTCGTCGTCGGGGCGACCGTTGAGAGGGTCGGCTTCGATCCGCGTGTCACCGCCGCCGGGCTGGCCGAGGTGCTGGGTGGGGCACTGCGGGTGGCGCCCGGGCTGGCCGGGGCGACGGTGGTGGAGGCGCGGGTGGGGTTGCGGCCGGTGTACGGCGACGGGCGGCGGCCGCTCATCGCGGCGGTCGGCGACAGGGTGGTCGTGGCAACCGGGCTCAGCGCGTATGGGCTGACGGCGGGGCCGTACGCCGGGTTGATGGCCGCGGCGATCGTTGTCGGGGAGCGTCCGCCGATCGATCCGGAGCCGTATATGATCTAGCCGCTCCCCCGGCACGATCATGAGGGGAAGCGTCATGCGCGCACCGGGGGTTTTGGTGGCGATTGTCCTGGTCGCGGGATGTGGGGTTCCAACGGCAGCTCCCAAGCAGGCGACCAAGCAGGCCCCCAAGCAGGCGACCACCCAAGTGCCCCGTCAGGTCGGCGATGAGCCCGTGGTGCCTCGGGTGGACAGGCCCGCCGCCGACACGCCGCGCAAGCCCGCCAGGGTGCGCGTGCCGTACGAGGCCTCGGGGCGGTACGTCACCGTGCGCGGCGAGGACGCGCCGCGGGCGGGGCGCGGGCCGGTGATCCGCTACCGGGTGGAGGTCGAGCGCGGCCTGCCGTACCGCGGCCAGGAGTTCGCCGCCCAGGTGCACAGGACGCTGAACGATCCGCGCGGCTGGGGCCGCTTCCGCCGCGTCGACAGCGGCCCCGTCCGGCTGAGCGTGGCGTTGTCGAGCCCGGCCACGACCAACCGCCAGTGCCTGCCGTTGAACACCGGCGGCGACCTGTCGTGCTGGAACGGCTCCCGTTCGGTGATCAACGCGGTCCGGTGGGCCAAGGGGGTGCCGCAGTATGCGGACCTGGGCGCCTACCGGCAGTACGTGATCAGCCACGAGGTGGGCCACGGCCTGGGCCACGGTCACCGTTCGTGCCCTCGCAGGGGCGCGAAGGCGCCGGTGATGGCGCAGCAGAGCAAGTCGCTCGGCGGCTGCCGGCCCAACCCGTGGCCCTACCCGAGGAGCGCGGCCTAGAGCTGGATCGCCTTGACCTCCAGGTACTCCTCGAATCCGAAGCTGCCCAGTTCGCGGCCGACGCCCGACTGGCGGTAGCCGCCGAAGGGGGCGACCGGGTTGAACGCGCCGCCGTTGACCTCGACCTGTCCTGCCCTGATGCGGCGGGCGACGCGCAGGGCACGCTCGGGGTCGCCGCCGAAGACTCCTGCCGCCAGGCCGTACACCGTGTCGTTGGCGACGGCGACGGCGGCGTCGTCCTGCTCCTGCTCGGTGCCGCTGTCGTCGTAGGACTGCACGACGAGGACGGGTCCGAAGACCTCCTCCTGCGCGACGGCCATGTCGCGCGTGACGCCGCCGAGGACGGTCGGCTGGACGTAGAAGCCGCTCTCGTGGGGAGGTTCGACGCCTCCGGCGAGGAGCCTGGCGCCCTCGTCGAGTGCGCGGCTGATGTGGGCGCGCACGCGGTCGCGCTGGAGGGCGGAGACGAGCGGGCCGAGCTGGTGGGCGGGGTCGAACGGGTCGCCGACGGTGGCGAAGGCGGCGAATCCGCCGGCGAGTTCCTCGACCTCGGCGGCGCGGGAGGCGGGCACGACCAGACGGGTCAGCGCCGAGCAGGTCTGGCCGGAGTTGATGAAGCAGCCGGTGAGCGAGCGCAGGACGGCGTTGCCCATGTCGGCGTCGGGCAGCACCACCAGGGGCGATTTGCCGCCCAGTTCCAGCGCGACCTTCTTGACGGTCCGCGCCGCCACGGCGGCGACGCGGCGTCCGGCGGCGGTGGAGCCGGTGAAGGTGATCATGTCGACGCCGGGGTGGGCGGCGAGGGCTTCGCCGACGACGGGTCCGGTGCCGCAGACGAGGTTGACGACGCCCGCGGGCACTGCGGCGGCGTCGAGGATCTCCATGAGGACGAAGGCGTTGAGCGGGGCGACCTCGCTCGGCTTGAGCACGACGGTGCATCCGGCGGCCAGCGCGGGGGCGATCTTGGCGGCGATCTGGTGGAGCGGGTAGTTCCACGGGGTGATCGCGGCGACGACGCCGACGGGCTCGCGGGTGATGATCGAGTTGCCCTGCCTGCTGTCGGGCTCCCAGCCGTCGAGGAGCTCGGCCATGGAGGAGAAGGAGACGTTGGGCAGCCCGGTCTGCACGAGGTTGGCGAGCATGAACGGGGTGCCCACCTCGCGGCTGATGAGCGTGGCCAGTTCGGTCTGCCGCTCGTGCATGCCGTCGGCGACGGCCTGGAGGATCGCGGCGCGTTCCTTGGTGGGGGTGGCGCTCCAGGCGGGGAAGGCCCGGCGGGCGGCGTCGACGGCCAGGTCCACCTCGGCCGCCGTGCCCTCGGGGACGGTCGCGATGACTTCCTCGGTGTGGGAGTCGGTGACCTCGATGGCTCCGGAGCCTTGCACCCAGCGGCCGTCGATCCAGTGGGAGTCCCAGCTCTTGACGGGTGTTCTCACGCGAGGATCCTCTCAGCGGTGCGGTGGGCCAGGGCCATGCAGGACAGCATCGGGTTGCTGCCGGAGGCGCTGGGGAAGGCGCTGGTGTCGCCGATCCACACGCCGGGGGTGTCGTGCAGCTGGCCGTCCTGGTCGGCCGCGGAGGTGGCGGGGTCGGCGCCCATGCGGGCGGTGCCCATCTGGTGGGCCGAGCCGATCTTGATGCCGTTCGCGTCAATCGGGACGGCGCGGTGGGCCTCGATCCAGGCCTCCAGGTTCTGGCCACGCCGCCAGGGCCGCAGTTGCGGGGCGGCGCTCCTGATCTCGACGGCTCCCGCGGCCTCGTGCAGGCGGGCCAGGGTGCCCAGCGCGTGGTGGAAGTTCGCCACGTCGCGCGGGTCGGACAGCAGGTAGTGGTGGCGGGCCTCGCCGGCCGCGTCGAGGTCGACGTGTCCGCCGCCGTGCTCGCGCAGGATGAACAGGAAGTCGGCGGTCCTGTTCAGGGCGGCCATGGCCCGCTTGTGCTCGCGCCCGGTACGGCACTGCGCGGTGAACTGGTGGGCGAAGATGCCCGGGTAGTACTGCGAGCCCTCGACCAGGTAGCCGTGCCCGTCGCCGAGGTCGGCGAACTGGTCGACGACGGCGGCCTGCGGCGGCCCCCACCAGGGGTCGAGCTCGTCGGCGTAGACGCCGAACATGGGTGAGGACGGGTGCAGCCGCAGGTGGCGCCCGACGGCGGGTCCGCCGATGCCGCTGCGCAGCAGCACGGCGGGCGTCTCCAGCGCTCCGGCCGCCAGCACGACGACGGGGGCGCGCACGGTGACGGTCGCGCCGCGCACGTCGGCCTCGACGCCTGCGGCGCGTCCCTGGCTGACCAGGACACGCCGTACGGTGGCGCCGGTGACGATCCGCGCTCCCGCGTCGGCCGCGTCGCGCAGGAACGTGACGACGGTCGACTGCTTGGAGCCGCCCTGGTCGCCGAACTGCGTGTACCCGGCGATCTTCGGGTCGTAGCGGCCGGGGTCGACGTTGCGCGTGGTGCCGTGGAAGGAGTAGCCGAGCGCGGCGGCTCCCGCCGTCATGCGCTGGTGCGGCCCGTTGAGGTCGGAGCAGCCGGCGTTGGCCAGCACGCGGGCGCTGACCTCGGTGACCTGCCTGTCCCATTCGGCCGGGTCGAGACCCCATTCGGCGACGACGTGGTCGCGCGGCCTGATCCAGTTCTGCCAGTTGATCGTGGTGCCGCCGCCGAGGGTGCGCCCGGCCAGGAGCGCGGCGTTGCCGTCGAAGGTCCCGGCGACGCCGCCCCGGTAGAACATGTTCTCGCTCGCCCAGCGTTCCTGCTGGGCGAAGTGCCCCTCGTGGAAGTACTCCCCCGCCTCCAGCACCACCACGCGGCGGCCCGCACGGGCCAGCACGCCCGCGACGACGCCGCCGCCCGCGCCCGAGCCGACGACCACCACGTCGGCCTCGAGGTCTCCGTCCGGCTCGGTGATCGGCAGCACCTCGTGGACGGGACCGGACGGCGCGGCCTGGGGTCCGGGGAAGCCGGCGCCCGCCCAGAAGGGATTGCGCCCGTCGTCGCCCGTCATCGAGTAGGCGTACAGCGCCGCGCCCGAGCGCAGCGTCGCCACGCCCTGCGCCGCCTCGGGCGACAGGCGCGCGACCGTGGCCAGCAGCGACTCCCGTACGGCGGGCGAGCCGTGCACGAAGCCCACCATGCGCAGCGCGTCGAGCAGCTGGGCCACTCCGGCCTGCTGCTCGGGCTCGGCCTGGGCCAGGATCTCCTCGATGGCCGGGGCGACGGGCAGCGCGCTGCCCGGGGTGGCCCAGAACCCTGAGGGGTCGTCGGGGTGCTCCAGCGCCGGCACGACCGTGTCGACCAGAGCTCGCAGCACCTCGCGCTGCGCGTCAGTCAGGCTCATGGCCAGACAGTAGGAGTGTGACCGGTGGGTAACCCAGGCGTTACACGGCCAGGGATTTGATACTTTCGGCCAATATCCACCCAAGGCCGACATCCACTCAAGGGCCGGCATCCACCCAGGAGGCGCCCCGCATGCCCGACGACCGCCGCGCGACCACGAGCCTGCTCATCATGGCGCGGCTCGGCGAGGAGTACGGCGTGCCGCGCGAGCGGCTGCTGGCGACCGCGGGGCTCGACGAGCAGAGCGCGCGCAGGCCGGGCGCGGAGATCACCGGGGAGCAGGAGCTGCAGGCGCTGCGCGCGCTGGCGGCCGCCGTACCCGGGGAGACCCAGCTGGGCCTGGCCGCCGGGCTGCGCTACCACCTGGGCACGCACGGCGTGTGGGGCTGGGCGATCGCGACCAGCCCGACGTTGCGCCGGGCCATCACGTTCGGCCCCGACCATCTCGGGCTCACCTTCGGCTTCTGCGCGGTCTCCGTCGAGCCGGGCAGGGCCGCGCTCGTGTTCGACGCCTCTCTCCTGCCGGAGGACGTGCGGGAGCTGGTGTTGTGGCGTGACATGGTGGCGACGGCGGCCTTCGGATGGGAACTGCTGGTCAGCTCCTCGCCGGTCGAGCGCATCGAGCTGGCGCTGCCGCGCGGGCCGTACGCCGAGCACGTCTCGGAGGTCCTGGGCGTGCCGGTGTCGTGGGAGGCCGAGGCCAACCGCATCGTCTACCACGAGCACCTGGCCGACCTGCCGCTGCCGCAGGCCGACGCGGCCATGCACGCCATCGCGGCGCAGCGCTGCATGGAGCTCAGCGCCCGCCGCCACCGCCGTCCCGGCGGCCGGGCCGACGTGCGCGAGCTGCTGCTGAAGGATCCGGCGGACATGCCGACGATCGTGCGGGCCGCCGCCGCGCTGCACACCTCGGCCCGGTCGCTGCGCCGCCGCCTGGAGGAGGAGGGCACCAGCTACCGCGCCCTGGTGACCGAGGTTCGGCGCGGCCTGGCCGAGCAGTACCTGGGTTGCGGCATGACGGTCGAGGCCACCGCCAGGCGGCTGGGGTACAGCGAAACCGCAGCCTTCACCCATGCCTTCACCAAATGGTCCGGGTCGCCGCCCAGTCAGTGGGCCCGATCCGGGAACATGCCGGAGTATCCGGGCAGTTGACTCAGAGAGTGAACTGATGGTGCAGGGGGCGGAATGCGGAAATCACTGATCGTGGCGGGTGCGGCGCTGGCGGGAGCCGCGTGGGCGGCGCGGAAGGTACCGGCCGAGCTGGGGGTGCGGCCCCTGGGGTCGGGGCCGGAGCGCGAGGCGCGGATCAAGGCCTCGCCGCAGTTCAAGGACGGCGTCTTCTACAACCCGATGCCCGAGCCGACCCAGGTCGGCGCCCCTTCCCCCGGCCTGCTGCGCGAGCTGGCCAGGGACCGCGAGGCGCGCAGGCCCAAGGGCATGATCCCGCTGCTGGTGCCGCCGGTGCGCGAGCCGGACCCCGACGGCCTCTCGGTCGTCTGGTACGGCCACGCGTCGTCACTGGTGGAGATCGAGGGCAAGCGGGTGCTGTTCGACCCGGTGTGGAGCCGCAGGGTCTCCCCGTCGCAGTTGTTCGGCCCCAAGCGGCATCATCCGCTGCCGGTGGAGCTGGCGCGGCTGCCTCAGGTCGACGCGATCGTGATCTCCCACGACCACTACGACCACCTCGACATGGTGACCGTCCAGTCGCTGACCCGCACCCAGAAGGCGCCGTTCCTGGTGCCGCTGGGCATCGGCGCCCACCTGGAGCGCTGGGGCGTGCCCGCCTACCGGATCATCGAGCTCGACTGGGACGAGGAGGCCCAGGTGGCGGGGCTGCGCTTCGTCGCGACCGCCGCGCGCCACTTCTCGGGGCGTTCCCTCACCCGCAACGACACGCTCTGGGGTTCGTGGGTCGTCGCCGGGCGCGCGCACAAGGTCTTCTACGCGGGTGACTCGGGCTACTTCGAGGGTTACAAGGGCATCGGGTCCGCGCACGGCCCGTTCGACCTGACGCTGATGCCGATCGGCGCCTACTCCCCGGCCTGGCCCGACATCCACATGAACCCGGAGGAGGCGGTCAACGCCCACCTCGACCTGGGCGGCAAGCTGATGCTGCCGGTGCACTGGGCGACCTTCACGCTCGCCCTGCACCCGTGGGCGGAGCCGGTCAGGAGGTTGTGGAGCGAGGCGAAGGCGCGGGAGGTGTCGATCGTGGTGCCGCGGCCGGGCGAGCTGGTCGAGGCCGGCTCTGCGCCCGAGGTCGACGGCTGGTGGGAGACCCTCGGCTGAACGTGAGAGTGCGGGGCCGGGCGGCCCCGCACTCCATCTAGTTGTGTGAGCCGCCGTCCACGCGCAGCTCCACACCCGTGAGGTAGGCGGCGTCCGAGGAGGCGGCGTAGGCGATGGTCCCCGCCACGTCCTCGGGCCGGCCGAACCTGTAGGGCCCGAACTCCTGGCCGACCTGCGGCATGATCCGGCCGTACCAGGCCTGGTCGGTGCCGTCGGGGAAGGACACGGCCTGGGTCAGCGGGGTCGCCACCCCGCCGGGCGAGACCGCCACCGCCCGCACGCCCTGCGCGCCGTACTCCGCGGCGAGGCTGAGGGTGAACGACAACACCGCGCCCTTGCTGGCCGCGTAGGCCGTCATCCACGGGTGGGCGTGGGTGGCCGACGTCGACGCGGTGTTGATCACGACGCCCCTGCGTTCCACGAGGTGCGCCATGGCCTCGCGCACGAACAGGAACGTGCCGATCATGTTCACGTCGAGCAGCTTGCGGAAGTCGGCGACGGTGAGCGACGGCAGCGGCGTGACCCGGTGGATGCCGGCCACATTGACCAGCACGTCGAGCCCGCCGAAGGCGGTGACGGCGGCCTGCACGGCCGCAGAGACGGCGGCCTCGTCGGTGACGTCGACGACCCGCGTCATGATCGTGCCGCCTCCGGCCTCGACCTCCTTGACGGTCTCGGCCAGGCCTTCGGCGTTGACGTCGACGGCGAACACGCTCGCCCCCTCGGACGCCAGCCGCACGGCGGTGGCCCGTCCGATGCCGGTGGCGGCGCCGGTGAGCAGGACGGACTTGTCAGCGAAACGCTTCACGATGATCTCCTACAGGTCCATGGCGGCGATGTAGCCGAAGGTCATGGCGGGTCCGATGGTGGCTCCTGCGCCGGGGTAGGTCTCCCCCATCACCGAGGCGGAGGCGTTGCCCGCGGCGTAGAGCCCGTCGATGGACGAGCCGTCCTCGCGCAGCACCCGGGCGCGGGCGTCGATGACCAGCCCGCCCTTGGTACCGATGTCGCCCGGCACGAGCGGGATGGCGTAGAACGGCGGCTTGTCCAGCGGCGCGAGGTTCGGGTTGGGCAGGGTGGGGTCGCCGTAGTAGTTGTCGTAGGCGCTGTCGCCCCGGCCGAAGTCGGTGTCCCTGCCGCGCAGCGCGAGGCTGTTGTAGCGGTCGAAGGTCTTGCGCAGGGCTGCGGCCGGCAGGCCGATCTGGTCGGCCAGGTCCTCGGCGCTGCCGCCCTTCTTCACGAAGCCGCTCTTCAGCCAGGCCTTCTTGAACGGCTGGCCGGGGAAGTGGTTGAGCACCAGGTAGCGGCTCTTGGTCCGGCTGTCGATGATCATCCAGGAGGGCACGGCGCCCGCGGCGTACATGCGGTCGACGAACTCGGCGTACGGCAGGGCCTCGTTGAGGTAACGCTCGCCCTGGCCGTTGACGATCATCAGGCCGGGCACGGCCCGGTCGGTGACCAGGAAGACCGGCCGTTCGCCGGGCGGCACCGCCGAGGGCATGCCCCACACGCGGTCCATCAGGTCGAGGGCGGCGCCCTGAGCGAGAGCCACGTCGATGACGTCGCCGCTCTGGCCTTCCGCGGCCGAGGTCCAGGAGGCGTCGGTGGGGGCGGGCAGGAACCGTTCGCGCATCTCCTGGCTGCGCGAGAACCCTCCCGAGGCCAGGACCACGCCGCGGCGGGCGCGGATCGTGACCGGCCTGCCCTCGCGCTCGGCGACGACCCCGGCGATCCTGCCCTCCTCGACGAGCAGGTCCTTGAGCGGCGTCGACACCCACACGTCGCCGCCCGCCTCGGCCAGCGACAGGCGCAGGCGGGCGACCAGCGACTCGCCCAGGGAGGCGGGCCTGGCCCCGGTCAGGAGCGACTTCACCGCCCTGAGGCCGATCTTGACGGCGGTGCCCTTGCCGGCCCAGGTGCGCATCATCATGTTGACCTTGTTGAACTCGGTCGAGGTCATGACCATGCCGTAGGTGGGCAGCTCCGAGCGGCGCATCTGCCCGAGCAGCGGGCCGAGCTTGCGCAGGTCGAAGACGGGCGGCTCGATGGAGCGCCCGGCGCCGAAGCCTCCCGGGCGCTCGGGGTAGTAGTCGGAGTAGCCCTTGGCGTACTGGAAGCGCACGTGGCGGGTCTTGTCGCGCAGGAAGCGGAGCATCTCCGGCCCGCGGTCGAGGTAGGCGGCCTTCAGCTCGGACGGCACCCGGTCGCCGACGGTCGCCTCCAGGTACTGCTCGGCCTTGGTGCGCGACTCGCCGAGCCCCTGGTGGTCCAGGTAGTGGTTGCCCGGCACCCACAGGGCGCCGCCGGAGATCGCGGTGGACCCGCCGTACCTGCCGGTCTTCTCGATCACGAGCGCGGTCAGCCCGCGCAGCCGGGCCGTCAGCGCGGCGGTGAGCCCGGCGGCTCCCGATCCCACCACCACGACGTCGTAGATGTGCTCCATGGCGTTCCTCCGGTGAAGCGAGACATCTCTGTCTCACTATGAGTACTATACGTCTCATGGCGCAGAGATATTCCGAGCTCACCCGGGAAGCGATCTTGCGCGGAGCCGCCGCCACCCTGCGCCTGGATCCCGCGGCCGGCATGGCCGAGATCGCCACGGCCGCCGGGATCGGCCGGGCCACGCTCTACCGCTACTTCGCCACCCGCGAAGAACTGCTGTCCGAGCTGGCGCGCTTCTCCGCCTCCGAGTCGCTGCGGGTGCTGGACGAGGCGGGCGCCGATTCCCCGCACCTGCCGCTGCCCGAGACCCTCGCCCGCGCCGTACGAGCCCTGCTCACCACCGGCCGCGCCTACTGGGCCCTCAGCCCGCGCCACGCCTCGCTGTGGCCGGAGGAGGAGCAGGTGGGGCAGTGGATCCAGGAGTTCGTCGCCCGGGCGCAGGAGGCGGGCTCACTGCGCACCGACCTGCCCGCCGACCAGCTCGGCGCCCTGCTCGGCACCCTCATCGCCGGATCGCTCACCTACGAGCCGCTGGTGTCGCTCGGCGTCGAGGACGCCGCGTCGGCGATCGTCACCCTGTTCCTGACCGGAGCCGCCACCTCCTCGGAGGAGGCGGGCTAGCCCGGTATTTTGGGCCCATGCCGCGGTTCAAGCACGAGGTCGACGCGTCGGCCACCGTCCCCGACGAGCTCATCGGCGACCGGCCCAAGGGCGACCAGCTCCGCGAGATCCTCGAAGCGCTCGTCGCCGCCCTGGGCCCCGGCACGCTGCTGCCCTCCGAGCGGGTGCTGGCCGAGCGGTACGGCGTGGCGCGCATGACCGTGCGGCAGGAGATCCACCGCCTGGTCGCCGACGGGCTGGTCGTCCAGAGACGCGGCCTGGGCACGTTCGTGGCCGAGCCGCGGCAGGTCGAGGCCGACCTGCTGACCTCCTTCAGCGAGGACATGCGGGCACGCGGCATGCGGCCGGGAGCGCGGGTGCTGGAGTGCTCGACGGAGAGCGCCTCGCCGCTGCTCGCCGCGAGGTTGGGGGTCGCGGCGGGCTCGCCGGTGCTGCGGCTGGTGCGGCTGCGCACCGCCGACGATCTGCCGATGGCGGTGGAGCGCACGACGTTGCCGATGGAGCGCTACCCGGGCATCGACGCCCTCGACTGGACCGACCGCTCCCTCTACGAGGAACTGGGCGCACGCTGGGGGATGCGGCCGAGCAGCACGCAGGTGCGGATCTCGGCGGTGCTGCCCTCCCCCGAGGAGGCCGGGCTGCTCGGGGTGCGCGGCGCGCAGCCGTGCTTCCAGATCGAGGGGCCGACCAGGGACGCCGCCGGGGTGATCATGGAGTCGAGCCGGTCGTTGTACCGGGGCGACCGCTACGACGTCACGGCCGACGTCTGGCGCTGAGCAGCCGGCTCATCCTCCCGCGGGTCGAGGTTGAAGCTGCGCAGGAGCCCGGGGTCGAGCCCGCGCGCGTCCAGCAGCGCGGCGACGTGGCACACGATCGCCTGGACGATCAGCGCGCCGATGGCCGTGGAGGTGGCGCCCGCGCTCCGTCCGCCGATCGGCACGAGCGCGTCGCCCGGAACGCCCCCGTTGTCGATGACCACGTCGGCGACCTCGCACAGGCGCCGCCCCGACGGCGCCCTCGACGGCACCGAGGCCGTGTGGGCCATCGAGGTGATGGCGACGACCGTGCCGCCGCGCGCCCGCCACTCCTCGGCGAACTCGACGGGTACGGCGTTGCGCCCGGAGTTCGAGGCGATGACGACGACGTCGCCCTCGCGCATGTCGCGCGTCTCGATGAGGACGCGCGCCAGGCCGGGCAGCCGCTCCAGAGCGGAGCTCTTCTCCGGGCCCTCGTGCAGCATGAGGGCGGGTTCGAGCACGGCGTGCACGTCGGCCAGCCCGCCCGCCCTGGCGTACAGCTCCTCGGCCAGCAGATGGGAGTGGCCGGTCCCGAAGGCCCACAGCCGGTGCCCGCCCGCCAGCGCGCCGGCGATCAGGGCGCCGGCCGCCTCGATGGCCTCCAGCTGGGTGGAGATCGTCCGGTCGATGATCCGGGCGGCTGCGTCAAGGTAGGCGGTCGCGGTCATGAAGGCACCATACTGGACTAGTCCAGTACCGGGCTAGTCCAGTATGCCGGGCGACACCGGGGCTTGACCCTGACGCAGCGTCAACCCCTCATGCTGGCGCCATGAGCAATCCCCCAACACCCACGGCGATCCACGTGCGCGGCCTGGAGAAGTCGTTCAAGGAGCTGCACGTGCTGCGCGGCGTCGACCTCGAGGTGGCGCGCGGCAGCATCTTCGCCCTGCTCGGCTCGAACGGCGCGGGCAAGACCACCCTGGTGAGGATCCTGTCGACGCTCCTCAAGGCCGACGCGGGCACCGCCAAAGTCAACGGCTTCGACGTCGCGGCCCAGGCCGCCGGCGTGCGTGGCTCCATCAGCCTGACCGGCCAGTTCGCGGCCGTCGACGGCATCCTGAGCGGGCGCGAGAACCTCGTCCTGGTGGCCAGGTTGTGGCATCTCAAGAACCCGGGCGCCGTGGCCGACGACCTGCTGCGGCGCTTCTCCCTGACCGAGGCGGCATCCCGCAGGGCGGCGACGTACTCCGGCGGTATGCGCCGCCGCCTCGACATCGCGATGAGCCTCGTCGCCGATCCGCCCGTCGTCTTCCTCGACGAGCCGACCGCCGGGCTCGACCCGCAGGCGCGCATCGAGGTGTGGCAGGCCGTACGAACCCTCGCCCAGGGCGGCACGACCGTGCTGCTCACCACGCAGTACCTGGAGGAGGCCGAACAGCTCGCCGACCGGATCGCGATCCTCCACCAGGGACGCGTCATCGTCGACGGCACCCTGGAGGAGCTCAGGCGACTGCTGCCGCCCGCGAAGGTCGAGTACGTCGAGAAGCAGCCCTCACTCGAGGACGTCTTCCTCGCCGTCGTCGGAAACTGAGGAGATCGATCATGGCCACGCACGTCCTGAGCGACACCGCCGTCCTCACCGGACGCACCCTGCGCCACGTCACGCGCAGCCTCGACACGATCATCACGACCGCGATCACGCCGATCGCCATGATGCTGATGTTCGTCTACGTCTTCGGCGGCGCGGTCGACACCGGGCCCGTCCCCTACGTGAACTACATGCTTCCCGGCATCCTGCTCATCACCATCGCCTCCGGCATCGCCTACACGGCCATGCGCCTGATGACGGACATGCAGGGCGGCATCTTCGAGCGGTTCCAGTCCATGCCGATCGCCCGCTCGTCGGTCCTGTGGGCGCATGTGCTGACCTCGGTGGCGGCCAACGTGATCTCGCTCGTGCTCGTCGTCGGCGTCGCCTTCCTCATCGGCTTCCGCCCGGACGCCGGGGTGACGGGGTGGCTGGGGGCCGCGGGCCTCCTGGTCCTGTTCACGCTGGCGCTGACCTGGATCGCGGTCATCCCCGGCCTCACCGCCAAGACCGTCGACGGCGCGAGCGCATTCTCCTACCCGCTCATCTTCCTGCCGGTGATCAGCTCGGCCTTCGTCCCCACCGCCACGATGCCGGGGCCGGTGCGCGCCTTCGCGGAGAACCAGCCGGTGACCTCCGTCATCGACACCCTCCGCAACCTGCTCACCGGGCAGCCGGCCGGGCCAGGGCTGTGGACGGCCCTGGCCTGGTGCGCGGGCATCCTCGCCGTCGCCTACGTCCTGGCCACGGTGGTGTACCGCCGCAAGGTGGCGTAGGAGGCATGATCGGAGCATGCTGACGATCGGTCAACTGGCCGCCTACACCGGCGTCACCGTCCGCGCCGTGCGCCACTACCACCAGATCGGGCTCCTGCCCGAGCCCGAGCGGGACGCCGCGGGCTACCGGCAGTACGGCGCGACGGCCGTCATCGCCCTCATCAAGATCCGCAGCCTGGCCGAAGCGGGGGTGCCGCTGTCGCAGATCGGGCACATGCTCGGGGCCGACGCGGCGAGCTTCGCGCAGGCCGTACAAAAGATCGACGACCGGCTGCGCGACGAGATCGAACGGCTGGAGGCCAGCCGCAAGCAGATCGCGCAGCTCGCAGCCGGGGACAGCCTGGCACTGCCGCCCGAGGTGGTCGCCTTCCTCGACCGGCTGCGGGAGATCGGGGCCTCGGAGCGCATGGTCGAGGCCGAGCGTGACGGGTGGATCCTGATCGCGGCCCGCTGGCGCGACCAGCTGGGCGAGATCATGCCGGCCAAGCACGCCCAGCTCGACGACCCGCTCATGGTGCGGCTCTACCAGGTGGGGTCGGCTTTGCTGGAGGACGGCACGGTGGACGATCCGCGCCTGGTGGAACTGGCCGACATCCTCGCCGCGCTGGCCGAGCGGGCGCCCCCTTCCAGCGAGGAGTGGGGCGACGACGTGGCGCACGATCTGATCGACTCGCTGCTCGTGGAGGCGGATCCGCGGTCGCGGCGGCTGCTGGAGCTGCTGCGCGAGCGCGGCTGGGGCGGCTGGTCCCGCCCCGAGCGGCTACCGCGGCCCCCCGGTTAGCCCAGGCGGCCGCCGCGGCCCCGGCCAACCCGGGCCGCGTCGGCACCCGGACCACGTCGGCGCAAAGCCCCACACGCCGCTGGGGGCGATCTGCGCCACCCAGTCCGCGAAGTCGCGAGGCCGACGCTTCAACGCCCGCTCGACGCCGTCGGCCAGCGAGCTGTTGCGCCCGTCGAAGAACTCCGAGATCAGCGTGGCTCGGCGAACGCGCGCGGGCCGCCCTCGGCGTCGACGAACGGGTCGGCGTTGTCACCGGCGGGCAGCGCCAGCACCCCCTGGCGCAGCGGCTCCAGGAACACGCCCTCGTCGAAGTTCTGGTTGAACGAGGCGGGGGCGACGACGGTCCACTCCACCGGCAGGCTCGTCACCGCCTCCTCGCACCGCGTCGCCTCGTCCTGGTTCCGGGCCGACAGCAGCACCAGGCGGCGCACCCCGGCCTCGACCGCGAGCCCCGCCGGGCCACTCGACCTCGGGGTAGTACATCAGATAGGCCGACCTGACCCCGGCGAAGGCGCCGGCCCAGGTCGAGGAATCCTCCCAGTCGAACGGCGGCTCGCCCGCGCGGAAGCCGACCCGCACGTTCACGCCTCGCTCGACCAGCCGCCTGGCCACCCGGCGCCCGATCCTGCCGGTGCCGCCGAGGACCAATGTCATGTGCTCGTCCGTGGTCGTGCCTGGTGTGCGTCACGCTCAACGGGGTCGACCTGCGCGAGCGCATGTCGCTCGGCGAGCGCACGTGGGGCAGCGTTCAAGCGCGTGTACGGCATCAGCCCGCAGGAGCACCGCGCCGCCGCGCCGGCGAGCCGAGCCCCGCCGCCCTCCGCACGGAACGGGCATAGCCCCTTGAGTTGTGCATACTGCGTATGCATACTGAGTACTCATGCCGGATCGTCCGCACGATCACAGGGGCCGGCCGGACGGAAGTGGAGCGGTCGTCCACTCCGACCGGCCGCGGGACGAACCGGTCATCAAGCCGGCCACGGCCGTCGCCGCCAGGCACGACGCATCACCCAGCGGCAGAGCGCGGCGCGAGCGGTTCGTGCTCCGGGGCCGTTCTCATGGAGGAACGATGACGTTCGTACGGCTGGCCGACGTGGCCGGGGTTCACGGCGAAAGGGCGACGGAATGATCGCCGATCACACGCCCGTGTTCACGGAGAGCGCCCGATGAGCGCCGCCCGCGCCGCGCTGCGCATCGCGCGCCGTACCGCGTGGCGGTCCCGGGGGCGAAGCGCGCTCATCATGGTGATGATCGGCCTGCCGGTGCTGGTCATCACGGCGATGTTCACCCTCGTCGAGACCATGGCCGTCACGGGCCGGGAGGGCCTGGTCGCCGAGCTCGGCGCGGCCGACGCCCGCCTGACGCGGGTTCCCGCGGGCACGGAGCTCCACCAGGACCCGCGCGGGGGCGGCTGGTCCACGGGCGGGCGCGACGACGGCGGACCCGCGCTCGGCGCCGCCGAGGTGGCGCGGTTACTGCCGCCCGGCGCACGGTTGACACCCTTCGGCACCGGCGAGCTCCACCTGCCCACCGGCCCCGTCGAAGCCCTGAGCACCGACCTGCGCGACCCCCTCACCGCGGGCGTGAGGACCCTGGCCGAGGGCAGGTTCCCCTCCGCCGGCGAGGTCGCGGTGACGCCGGCGTCCGGCCTGCGGCCCGGCGACGTCCTGCGGCCGGTGGGCGCGGCGCCGCTGACCGTGGTCGGGGTGGTCGAGCATCCGCACCGGCCCTCGCTCCGGCAGGTCGTGGGCCCCGACCTTCCGCTCGTCCAGCCGAAGCGGTTCTGGTCGCCCGGCGAGTTCGGCCCCGGCTGGCTGGCCGCCACGACCCGGCCGGTGACCTGGAGCGAGGTGCCCGCTCTGAACGCGGCCGGCCTGCACGTCACCTCCCGCCCCATGTTCGAGGAGGCGGCAGGGTCGCGGTACTCCCCCGCGAACGTCCAGCACGCGATCGGCCTCGGCACCATGGTGATCATGGTCGTGCTGGAGACCGCACTGCTGGCCGGGCCCGCCTTCGCCGTCGGCCTCCGGAGGCGGCGGCGCAAGCTGGCCGAGATCGCGGCTCAGGGCGGCTCCGCCCGCCACCTGCGGATGATCGTGCTGGCCGACGGCCTGGTCCTGGGCGGTGCTGCCACCGTCCTGGCGACGGCGGCCGGCATCGGGTCCGGCGTCCTGGGCGCCTCGATCGTGGCGCGATGGGGCGGGCAGGTCGGCCCTCCCGACGTGCCGTGGGCGCCGGTGCTGGGCGTGGCGGCGCTGGGGCTGCTCTCCGGGCTCGCCGCCGCGCTGGTGCCCGCCGTCCAGGCGGCGCGGCAGGACACCGTCAGCGTGCTGGCGGGCCGCGCACCCTCCGTGGCCGCCCGGAGCGAGCGGCGCGCCCTGCCGCTGGCGGGCCTCGTGCTGGTGCTGGCCGGGCTGGGAGCGATCGCGGTCGCGCGCCGCCAGGAGGGCTCCACGTGGGTGTGGGCCACGGCGGTTGTGATCATGGTCGGGCTGGTGATGCTGACCCCGTGGCTGGTCCGCTTCACCGGCCGCGCGGCCGCCCGGCTGCGCCTGCCGCTGCGGCTGTCCGTGCGCGACGCGGTCCGCCACCGCGCCCGTACGGCGAGCGCCGTGGCCGCCGTCATGGGCGTCACGGCCACGGTCGTCGCCGTGGGCATCGGCGCCCAGAGCGAGCACCTGGACCGGCAGCGTGCCTACACCTCGGCCCGCCCGACCGGCATGCTGGCGATCTGGGGCGGGACCATGGCCGACGAGACGTGGGACAAGCTGAGGGCGCAGGCGGTGCGGCGCCTGCCCGGCGTCTCCCTGGCCTCCGGCTACCAGGTGCGGGACACCACGGGCCGCCACCGCTACGCCCTGCGGTACACCGTGCGGTGGAACGGCATCCGCACCCGCCGCACGGCCGCCGTCGGCGGCCAGGACCTGCTGAGGCTCCTGCAAGGACGCCACGACCCGCGGGCCGCCGCGGCCCTGGCCAGTGGCAAGGCCGTGGTGTTCGACCCGTCCGCGGTACGCGACGGCAGGCTGAGGCTGCGGGCCGGCTCCACCTCGGGACCCGCGCGCACCCTGGAGGTGCCGGCGGTCGTGGCCACGCCCGCCGAGGAGCACCAGGGAGGGTTCGTGCTGCCGCGCGGCCTGGTCGAGCAGGCGGGATTCTCGACGGTGGAGCGTCAGCTCTACGCCATGCACCGGCCGCCCGCCGGATCGACGCTGGCGGGCGACCTGGCCGAGGTGAGCCCGCGCGTGACCGTCGCCTCCGAGGAGGGCTACCGCAACCTGCCGGATCCCGGTCTGTGGGGCTGGCTCGCGGGCGCCCTGATCCTGGTCGTCGGCGGGACACTCGCCGCGACCGGCCTGGCCGCCGCCGACATGCGCCCTGAGCGCTCGACGATGACGGCCATCGGCGCCCCGCGCAGGACTCTGCGGATGGTCGTGGCCGGGCAGGCGCTCTACATCTCCGGGCTCGGTGCGCTGGTCGGCCTGGGTGCTGGAGCCGTGATGGGGGTGGCGCTGGCCCGGCCCATGACGACGCACGGAGCCGGCGACCCCGCCACGATCGCCGTCCCGTGGCTGTTCGTACTCGCCGTCGTGGTGGGGCCGCCCCTCCTGTCGAGCGCGGCGGCCCTGCTCACCCGCACCAGGTCAGGGGTCGGAAGGGCCTCCTGGGGGTGATGGGCGGCGTTCGAGGTCCGTACCCGGCGCGGCCATCGGCGTCTCCTCCACCGCCCGCTCGTACGCCGCCCTCAGCTTGGCGATCTCCCTTTGCGGATTGTGGAACCAGTTCGTCGACCACAGCCGGTGGAAGCTCCACCCCAGCCGCTCCAGGTGCTCCTTGCGCAGCCGGTCCCGGTCCCTGGTGCTGCGCGAGTCCCGGTAGGACGGCCCGTCGGCCTCGATGGCCAGCACCATGCGCCCCGGGTCACGGGGATGGGTGGCCGCGAAGTCCACGCGGAAGCCGCCCACGCCGTACTGCGGCACGACGGTGATCCCGAACAGGGCGAGCCGGTCGCGCACGCTGGCCTCGAACGGGTCGAGCGCCGACGCGCCGCCGGCGTCGACGGGGGTGCCGCCGGATCCCGCGTATTCGAGGTAGTCGGCCAGCAGCCGCGCCCCCGCCTTGGTGACGCGGTCGCGGTCGACGTCGTGGCTGGAGAAGGAGCTGACGAGGGTGAGGCGGTGCTTGGCGCGGGTGGCGGCCACGTTGAGCCGCCGCTCGCCGCCGTCGCGCAGCAGTGGGCCCCACTGGTAGCGCATGCGCCCGTCGGGATGCTTGCCGTACCCGATGGACAGGATGATCGCGTCGCGCTCGTCGCCCTGGACCCGTTCGAGGTTCTTGACGAAGAACGGTTCGGCGGCGTCCTCGGCGAAGAAGTCCTCCAGCTCGTGGTGGACGGCGAGCGCCTGGCGCAGGGCGGCGTCGATGCGGTCGGCGTGACGCATGCCCAGGGCGATGACGCCGAGCGACTCGCCGGGACGGGCCCGCGCGTGGTCGAGGATGAGCTCGACGACCTTGTCGACCTCGGCGGTGACGGACGTCTCCTGGCCGGGTCCCGGGGTCTGGGCGACGACGACGTGGCGCAGGCAGTCGCCGCGGAAGACGCCGGGGAAGGTGGTCAGGGCGCCGCCGTAGATGCGGGTGTTGGAGAAGGCCACCAGGCGCTCGTCGCGGCTGCGGTAGTGCCAGGTCAGCGGCCACGTGGGCAGCAGGGGCCGCAGCGCGTCGAGGACGGATTCGAAGCCGGCGCCGAACGACACCAGGTCGTCCTCGTCCTCTTCTCCCTCGGACAGGCCGTCGCCGACCTGGCGGAAGAAGTTGGTCGGCGGCAGCTGCCTGTCGTCGCCCGCCACGACGATCTGGTGGGCGCGCATGATGGCGGGCACGGCGTCGGCGGGCACGATCTGCGAGGCCTCGTCGAAGATGACCACGTCGAAGAGCCGGGTGGCGGGCAGGACCTGGCTGACGATCAGCGGTGACATGGCCCAGCACGGCTTGAGCGCGAACAGCACGTCGCCGCTCTGGTCGAGCAGGCGGCGCAGCGGCAGGTGGCCTCGCCTGAGCGCGGCCTGCTTGCGGATGACCCTGGCCTGGAGGGGATGGCGGTCCTCCGCCTCGCGCAGGCGTGCCGCCCACGCGTGCCGTACCCGGGTGCGGTTGGCGGACAGGTGCCGCACGTCGCGTTCGCGGAAGTCACCGGAGATCTCGTCCAGGGCCTCGCCGCGGTGGGCGGCGTAGCGGGGGTCGCGGACGCGGATGTGGTCGAGGATGGCGGCGTACCAGGCGTGGTCGAAGGCGGCGGCCGCCAGGTCGGCCCCGGCCTCGCGCCTGGCCAGCTCGTCGAGCAGCTGCCCGAGGCCGAGGGCGTCGAAGCGGGTGCCGAGCTGGTAGAGCCTGGGCAGCTTCCAGGCCGTGTCCTGGTCGGCGGTGAGAGCGGCCAGGGTGTCGGCCGGGTCGTCGGGCAGGCGCACGTAGGCCCGCAGGGAGGTGAGCTGGGCCTCGCACTCGCCCACCAGGCGCAGCAGGTCGGGCAGGTCGGGCGGCGGCGACGGCGCGGATCCGGTGGCGTGTCCCCCGCCGGGCGACGCGGTCTCCGCGGGGCCGTCCGCGCGGAGCCTGTTCCACTCCCGCAGCTGATCGGCGGCCTGCGACAACGCCGCGTGCAGGTGCTCCCGCTCCGGTTTGTCCTGGCCCAGCCACAAGGCGCGGGCCTGCTTGCGCGCCGCCCGCTGACCGAACGTCCCCGCCCCTCCCGTGGCCTGGGCGAGCAGGTCCGGGTCGCTGCCGAACACCCGGGGCGAGAACCGCGCGAGCGTGGCGGCGATCCCGGCGAACAACCTGACCCGCTCGACCCTCGACGGATGGTCGGAGGGCGGCGTCAGCCCCGCCTCCGCGCACGAGCGGTCCACCCGGTAGGCCAGCAGCGGCAGCAGGTGCGAGTGCAGACGGGAGGCCAGCGCGCAGGCCTGCCGCGCCTGCTCGGGGTCGCGGAGCGCCGCGCCGTACCAGGGCGTCGCCCGCGGCCGCAGCGAGAAGCCGCCCAGATGGGCGAACTCGCGCAGTTCGTCGCGTAACAGCTCGGCCGCCGCCCGGTCGATGCGGTCGGGCGGGACGAGCCGCACGGGCGTGCGGGCCTGGTCCGGGATGCCCAGCAGCGACGACTGGATCTGGAAGGCCGAAAGCCCCCAGGGCGGGTGCTTTTCGTGCAGGCCCGCGACGTGGTCCGACAACCGCCGCTGCCGGTCGACCAGCCGGTCGTCGAGGTCCTCGGCGGGCCCCGCCGCCAGGCTCTGCGCCAGGTCGAGCGTCTGGCCCAGGTCGCGCGCGATGCCCGCCCTGTCGCGGGTGCCCTCGTGGATGTCGAGGACGAGGTCGCCCAGCTCCACCCCTTTGAGCCGGGAGAGCACCGCGTCGATGGCGGCGCGTTTCTCGGCCACGAACAGCACCTTGCGTCCCCTGGCCACCAGGGCGGCGACCAGGTTGGCGATGGTCTGGCTCTTGCCGGTGCCCGGCGGCCCGTGCACGACCAGGCTGCGCCCTGACAGCACGGCGGCGATGGCGCTGCGCTGGGAGGAGTCGGCGTCGAGCACCGAGTAGTCGTCCTGCGGGGAGTCGAGCGCGGCGACGTGTCCGCCGTCGGCCGACAGCAGCTCCTGCGCTTCGGCGTCGCCCGCGATGGCGGCGACCACGTCGCTGTCGGCGAGCAGGTCGCCCGCCGCCTGCATGTCGCGCACCATCGGCAGCTTGGCGTAGGTGAACGTCCCGATGACCAGCCGGTCCTCGATCGCGAAGCCCGGCACCTCGGCCGCCGTCGCCGCCGCCCGCAGGTCCTCGGCGCGCTCGGCGACGGCGCCGAACACGGTGGCCAGCTTGTGCAGCAGCACCGGGTTGACCTCGCTCTCGTCGTCGAGGCCGAGCTCGAAGTCGTCGTGCCGGGCACGCGTCGGGGTGATCGTGAGCCCCCGCAACAGCACCGGCGCGGCGGGCTGCAGGAACAGCTCGTCCCAGCGGGCCAGCCCGACGGCCAGGTAGGCGGCCCTGATGCCGCGCTCCTCCAGCAGCTCACGCGCCTTGCGGTGGATGGTCTGCACCCGGCGGATGGCGTCGGCGCGCTCGTCGGCGTCGGTGAACAGCCGCGAGAGGCGGATGGAGCCGGTGCGCAGGAACCGCTCCAGCATCGCGGGCTCGGCAGCCGCCAGGTCGAGCGTGCCCGCCCGGCGGTCCTTGTAGTACAGCAGCGTGTTGCGTCCGCCCAGGTCGGTGAGGGCGGAGATCCAGCGCGCCTGTGCGGAGGCGATGAGCTCCCCACGGCGGCTCTCTATGGGATCTGCCATGAGTCGGACCACTACCCTCGAATACGTGAGCAATGTTGACGACCACCCTGAAGAGCTGGTTTGTACGGCAGGCGGCGAAGGCGAGGTGCTCACCGGGCACCGGGTGGCCCTCGGCGGCCCGCGCGCCATGATGAACGTCAACCGCGTGCTGCCCAACCGCGCCCGCCGCATGGTCGGCGCCTGGTGTTTCCTCGACAGCTACGGCCCCGAGGTCTGCACCATGCGCGTGCCGCCGCACCCGCACACCGGCCTGCAGACGGTCACCTGGCTGGTCGAGGGCGACGTGCTGCACCAGGACAGCGTCGGCAGCGTGCAGCGCGTCCTGCCGGGGCAGCTCAACCTGATGACCGCCGGACGCGGCATCTCCCACTCGGAGGAGTCGCCGCGCACCCTTCTGCACGGCGTGCAGCTGTGGGTGGCGCTGCCCGGCTCCGACCGGCACGTGGCGCCGCACTTCGAGCACCACGCCGCGCTGCCCGACGAGGGCGGGGTCCGGGTCGTGATGGGCGCGCTGGGCGGGCTGCGCTCCCCCGCCACCGCCTACACGCCGCTGGTGTGCGCGGAGATCGCCGTCGACGGGAAGCTGGAGGTGCCGCTGGACCCGGCCTTCGAGCACGGCGTGCTGTGGCTGACCGGCCCGCACAGCCAGACCGGCCCGCACAGCCAGACCGGCCCGCACAGCCAGACCGGCCCGACCGGTCAGCCCGGCCTGATGGACAGCCTTCGCTACCTGGCGCCCGGCCGTACCTCCTTGACTTTGGCCGGGTCCGGACGAGTGCTGCTCATCGGTGGCGAGCCGTTCGCCGAGCAGCTGGTGATGTGGTGGAACTTCGTGGCCCGCACCCACGAGGAGATCGCCGCCTACCGCAAGGAGTGGGCCGAGGGCAGCCTGTTCGGCGCCGTCGACGGGTTCGACGGCGACCGGCTGCCGGCCCCCGCGCTGCCGAACGCCCGGCTGAAGGCGCGGGGGCGCCTGGGCTAGCTAGCGGAAGGTGTAGAAGACCGAGACGTTGTCGTCGGTCTTGGAGAGCTCGGCGAGCACGCGCACCTTCTCGCCGGTGAAGTCGATCACCCGGATCTCCGAGCCGCCGCCGCTGAGCCCGGCCCAGCAGACCAGGTGCTGCTCGTCGTACCACCAGGAGTCGCCGGTGCAGGCGGAGGCGAAGCGCTCGACCTCGCCGCCGGTGGCGGCGTCGTAGACGCAGTGGTCGCTGGAGCCCAGCCCCGGGCAGGTCGTCTGGAACAGCCTGCCCGACGGCGAGAACAGGAACCCGGCCACGGACGAGCCCACGTTCGGCACCCGGCGCACCCGCTGCCCGCTCCTGTCGAAGAAGCGCAGGGCCTGCGTGTCGGTGTCGGGGTGCAGGGCGACGACGCCGTCCTGCTCGCCGTCGAAGCCGTAGCGGATGTCGCGCAGCGAGCTCTCGCGCAGGGTGGCGACCTGGGCGGTGCGCGACTCGATGTCGACGATGGCGAAGCCGGTCGACTGCCAGCCGTCCTTGACCGGCTTGCCGATGTTGACCAGCAGCTTGCCGCTGTCCTTCGACCAGATCTCGAGGTAACCGCTCTGCGGTTTCTTGGCCGTCTCCACGACGAAGCTCTCGCCGCTGGCCTTGTCGGTGATCTTCACGCTGTCGCGGTTGTTCTGGGTGTACTGCTTGCCGCGCGAGGCCTCCCAGCGGCCGTCGGGTGACAGCAGCGCCTCCCAGTCGTCGCCGCGGCGGGTGAAGCCGCCGGTGAGCGACTCGCGCGGGTAGTAGATCGCGTTCTTGCTGACGGAGTCGCGCACGGTGTAGGTCGTCAGGCGCACGGCGTCCGACGGGTGCTCGTAGATCTTCACGCCGGTGTCGGGCAGGTCCACGGTGACCAGGCCGGTGGTGCTGATCCGCTGCGGCGTCGGGGACGGGCTGGGGGTGGCCTGCGTGGTCTCGGAGGGCGACGGCGTCGCCTGGGAGCCGGCGGCCATCGGGCTGGGGCTCGGGGTGGGGGTGCCGCGGTTGCTCTGGACGGCGACCACGACCGCCACGACGGTGGCCACCACGGCCAGGCTCGCCGCGATGCCCGCCACCACGGGCCCGCGGCTGCGGCGCTCCGGGACGGACGGGACGGACCAGGGCGCGTTCCCTGCCGCGGTGGCACCGGGCGAGGCCCACGCCTGCTCCTGGTGCCCGGGCTGATGCCACTGCTGCTGCGCTCCCCCGGAGGGCGAGGGCCAGGCCTGCTGCGCCGGTTGCCCGCCGCCCTCCGCGCCCGGCCATGCCTGCTGCGCCTGGGGCCCGCTCCCGGCGGGCGGCCACGACTGGGGTGCGGGCCGGCCGCCCCCGGCCGGCGGCCAGGTGTGCGGGGCCTGGGCCCCGCTTCCCGCGGGCGGCCAGGTGTGCGGCGCCTGCGGGCCGCCGCCCGACGGCGGCCACGACTGGGGCGCCTGCTGCGGCGACGGCTGCCCCGTGCCCGACGGCGGCCACGAGTGGTGTTGCGGCACCATCGGCGCGCCCGGGAGCGGCCCCTGCCCGCTGGCCACCGACGCCGCCTCCGACAGCTGCATCGGCTGCCCCACCAGCGCCATGATCACCTGCTCGGCCGTCGGCCGCCGCGCCGGGTCCTTGCTCAGGCACGCCCCCACCAGCTCACGCAACGTCCCGCTCAGCCCCGACAGGTCGGGCTCGTTGTTGAGCACCTGGTGGATGATCGCCGGGACGGAGTCCCCCGGGAACGGCCCGCGCCCGGTGGCGGCGTACACCATCGTCGAGGCCCACGCGAACATGTCGGAGGGCGGCCCGGCGGGATGCGCCATGATCTGCTCGGGCGACATGTAGGAGGGTGTGCCCACCGGCGAGGAGGTGATGGACGTCATGTCCAGCGCTCGCGCGATCCCGAAGTCGATCACCCGGGGCCCTTCGGAGGCGAGCAGCACGTTGGCCGGGCTGAAGTCACGGTGCACGATGCCCGCCTGGTGGATGGCGGCCAGCGCGGTCACCGTGCCGATCGCCAGGCGGTGCAGCGCCGGTCCGCTGCGCGGGCCCTGCTGGGTGACGACCTGGTGGAGCGTGGGCCCGTCGATGTACTCGCTGACGATGTAGGGCCGCCCGTCCTGCATGCCGGTGGACAGGCAGCGTGCCGTGCAGAAGGGCGCGACGCGCTGGGCCACCGACGCCTCGCGGACGAACCGCTCGGCGGCGACGGTGTCGCCCGACAGGTGGGGGCGCAGCCACTTGATGGCCACGAGCTCCCCTCGCTCGTCGGCGCCGACGTAGACGACACCCTGGCCGCCCTCGCCTAACCGGCCGCGGAGTTCGTAGCCTCCGAGGCGTTCGGGGTCTTCCGGCCTGCGCGGTGTATACGACGGCATGCCTGGATTATGCGGTTCCTCCTTGCAGCGGGCTTGCAGAACCGCGACCCCACCTGGAGGCCAGGTGTGATCAGTACACCGACACGTGCGGGTGGTCGTAGTGGTTGGCCGTGTTGCCGCCGCGGTTGGACATCACGCGCCACTGGCCGGTGCGGACGTGCCAGATGCGCTGGCGGTAGATCACGTACATGATGCCCAGCCGCTTGGCGTTCTTGACGACCCAGGCGGCGATCCGGTGGCCGCGATCCACCTGCTCCTTCGACGGCATCTGCCCGCCGGTGCTGAGCATGAAGTCGCACGCCCGTCCCAGAGGGTGCTCGCCGCCGTCGTTGAAGGCGCGGTAGCAGCCGACGCCGTACCCGCCGGTGCCGAAGCGGTCGACGATCAGGTCGCGGACCAGGCGCATGCGCGGCGTGATGTGGTCGGAGCCGGTGGGCAGCTGGGGCACCCAGGTGCCGTCGGACCTGCGGAATCCGGGGGCGTCGTGGGCCAGGTCGATCTTGTCGCGGATCTGCTCGATGAGCTTCTCGGCGCGTTTCTTGCGCTTGTCGAGGTCCTTCATCGAGTCCTTGAGCGCCTTGCCGCGCTCGGAGGCCTCGGTCTGGGCGGCCTGGTGCCTGTCGCGCACGGCCTTGAAGCCGGCCAGCCGGTCGGCCTCCTCCTCGAGGATGTGCTGGTTGATGGTCAGGCGCCGCAGGTGCGTCTGCGGGTCGACGCCGCCGGAGATCATGGTCAGCGCGGCCGTCTCGCCGTTGCCGTTCATGTAGTGCTCGACGGCCATGCGCTTGAGCTGTCCGGATTCGTGGTCGAGCACCGCCTGCGCCTCGTCGAGCTGCCCCTGGGCGTCCTTGTCGGCCTGCTCGACCTTCTCCAGCTGGATCCGGGCCTGGTAGTAGTCCTCGATCAGCCGGTCGGACTCTTTCTGCAGCGCCGTCAGCTCGCTCTTGAGCTTCTTCAGCGACGGCTTCGGGTCGGCCTGCGCGGGTCCCGCCAGCAGGGAGATGGCGACCACGGCCGCGACGAGCGCTCGAAGGCACCCAACCGCCACGCTTCTCCTTTGCCCGCACTTGACTGTCCGATGGACGATAGTAGCGGTCAGTTGGAGAGGTTATGCCCGGACTACCCGGTCCGTCTGATCGTTACAGGATCCCGCCGAGGTTCACGTCCACGCCGATGTCGACGCCCACCAGCTCGTCGTCGTCGAGCAGGTCGACGTCGAGCGTGATGTCCACCAGCGGCTCCTTCGAGGGAGCCTCGGTCGCGGGGGGACTGTCCGGCGGCGGCGGCTGCTGCGAAGAGGGTTGGGCTGGCGACGGCTCGGGTTCCTTGGCCGGTTCACCCGTGGGCTTGGCGGGCGCCCTCGTCGGGGTGTGCTCAGGAGCGGGAGGCCGCGCCGTGGTCGTGCCCGCCGGACTGGGCTCCCCCGCCTGCACGAGCGTCACCGGCCGCACACTCGGCGGCGCCTCAGCGACCGGGCCGGGCGTGATCGTCACAGCGGGCGTCACAGCCGGCGTCTCAACCGGCGTCACGGTCGCTGTCACGGCGGGGGCCGGTGTCACGACCGTGACCGCCGGGACGGGCGGCTGCGCCCGCTCCACTGGCGCGGGCGCGTCGCGCCACACGGTGAACGCGGTCGCCACGGCCGCGGCGGTCGCGGCGACCATCCCGCCGGTGATCAGGCTGCGGGCCAGCGTGGTGCCGGTGCGCGCGACGGGCTCGCCCGTGCGGACCAGCGCGGCGTACGGCACGGCGAGTGCCGACAGCCCGGCGCGCCCCCGCACCTCCCATCCGGTGCCGTAGGCGGCGACGGCCAGCTCCTCCAGCTCCTCCAGGAACTCCTCGGCCGAGGCGGGCCGCGCCGCGGGTTCCTTGGCCAGGCCGCGGGCCAGGAGGATCCGCATCGACTCGTCGACCAGTTCCAGCGGCGGCTCGGCATGCTGGTGCTGGTAGGCCAGGGCGGCGACGTTCGCCCCCGTGAAGGGCCTGCGTCCGGCGAGGCACTCGAAGAAGACGACGGCGGCGGCGTAGATGTCGCTCGCGGGGCCGACCGGGAGTTCCTCCCAGCGTTCCGGCGCCATGTAGGCGGGCGTGCCCTCCAGGTGCCCGTCGTCGCCGGTGCGCACGGCGACGCCGAAGTCGGCGAGCTTGCTGCATCCCTCGCCGGTGACCAGGATGTTCTCGGGCTTGAAGTCGCGGTGCACCACCCCGGCGCGGTGGGCCTCGGCCAGGCCGAGCAGCGAGCCCTTGAGGACGGCGAGCGCCGCCTCCGGCCCGGTGGGCCCCTCCTGCTGGAGTAATCGCCTCAGCGTGACGCCCTCGACGAGCTCCATGACGATCGCGGCTCCGCCGGGGCCTTCCGCGTATTCCAGCAGCCTGACGACGTGGGGGCTGTCCAGGGCGGCGATCACGGAGGCCTCCTCGCGGAAGCGTTCCAGGAAGCCGGCGTCGCGGCCGAGGTGCTTGATCGCCACCTGGGCGCCGTCGGCGTCGCGCGTGGCCAGCATCACCGTGCCGAACGCGCCGTGGCCGAGCTCCCGGATCTCCGTGTAGCCAGGAAGCAGCATGTCAGGACGCTAACCGGATCTTGCCGGTTGCGCAACACACCCTATAGGGGTATACGGTGACCCATGAATCGAAAGCAGGAGTGAAAGACCGATGTCACAACAGCATGAGCACCACCATCACGAGCACCATGACCAGCACGCCTCTCATGGCGGCACCACCTGGGGCATGGCCGCCTCGGCGACCCTCCACTGCCTGACAGGCTGCGCCATCGGCGAGGTCCTGGGCATGGTCATCGGCACCGCGCTCGGCTGGTCGAACCTGGCCACCATCGTGCTGGCCGTCGCCCTGGCGTTCGTCTTCGGCTACGCGCTGACGATGCGCGGCGTGATGAAGGCGGGGCTCGGCTTCAAGCAGGCGCTCAAGGTCGCCCTGGCCGCCGACACCATCTCCATCGCGATCATGGAGATCGTCGACAACGGCGTCATGCTGGTCGTGCCGGGCGCCATGGAGGCGGGCCTGGCCAGCGCCCTGTTCTGGGGCGCGCTCGCCTTCGCCTTCGTGGTGGCCTTCCTCGTCACCTGGCCGATCAACAAGTGGATCATCAGCAAGGGCAAAGGCCACGCCGTCGTCCACGCCTACCACTGACCGCGATCACGCGGCGGGCAGGGCCTCGGCTCTCAGCAGGTCGCGCACCCGCCGCGCGGCGGCCCGTCCGGCCCGGTTCGCGCCGACGGTGCTGGCCGAGGGGCCGTAGCCGACGAGCTGCAGCCGCGGCTCTTTGGCCACGGCGGTGCCGTCGACCCTGATGCCGCCGCCCGGCTCGCGCAGTTTGAGCGGGGCGAGGTGGTCGAGCGCGGAGCGGAAGCCGGTGGCCCACACGATGGTGTCGATCTCGGCGACGCTCCCGTCGGCCCAGGCCACGCCGTACGGCAGGAGCCTGCTGAACATGGGCCGGCGGCCGAGCGCCCCCTTGGCCAGCGCCTCGCGGACGACCACGGTGGAGCCGAGCCCGGTGACGCCGACGACGCTGGTCGGCGGCAGTCCGGCACGCACCCGGGCCTCGACCCTGGCGACCGCCTCGCGGCGGGCCTGTTCGCCGAACTCCTCGCGCCACACCGGTGGGCGCCTGGTCACCCAGAGCACGGTGGCGGCCACCCCGGCGACCTCGGAGAGCACGTGCATGGCCGACGCTCCCCCGCCGACCACCGCGACCCTGCGCCCGGCGAAGCCGTCAGGCCCGTCGTAGCCGGCGTAGTGCAGCTGCCGTCCGCGGAAGTCCGCCAGGCCCGGGTAGTACGGCCAGTGCGGGCGGCTCCAGGTGCCGGTGGCGTTGACGACGGCGCGCGCCGCCCACTGCCCCGCGTCGGCGCTCACCAGCAGCCCGCTCCCGGTCCGCGTGACGGAGGAGACCGTCACGGGCCGCAGCACCTCCAGCCCGGTGCGCCGCTCGTAGTCGCCGTAGTAGCGCGGCACGACCACGCGGGCCTGCTCGCGCGGCAGCGGCCCGTGGCCCGCCTGCCGTACCGCGTCGGCGGCCCCCGGCTCCAGCAGCCCCGACTCCTCCCACGTGACGCCCGGCAGGTCGAAGATCCCGTGGATCTTGTCCATGGTGAGCGAGGGAGAACGGTGACGCCACGCGCCACCGGGCCCGTCGGCCGCGTCGAGGACGACGGCGGGCACGCCGAGGCGGCGCAGGTGGAAGGCGCTGGACAGGCCCGCCTGCCCGGCGCCGATCACGACGGCTTCGATCTCCACGGTCACACAGGCGGCAACAGCGCGGGGGCCGCCGCTCTTCCCTACGGCACCTCGAGCCCGCCGTCGGGGCGGCGCACGCGGGCCGCCCACCGCTCGTGACGGTGCGTCTCCGGCGGGTAGTGCGCCGCCAGCTTCTCGTCCAGCTCGACACCCCAGCCCGGCCGGTCCGACGGGTACAGGTAGCCGCCCACCGGGTTGAGCGTGCCGGGGAAGACCTCGCACACCTCGTCGGGATAGACGTGCGCCTCCTGGATGCCGAACGCGCTGGTGCTCACGTCGAGAGCCAGATTGGCGGCGACCCCGATCGGCGAGACGTCGCCGGGAGAGTGCCAGGCCGTGCGCGTGCCGGTCAGCTCGCACAACGCCACGAGCTTGCGTGCCGGGGTCAGCCCGCCGATCGCGGAGATGTGGCAGCGCAGCAGGTCGACGCCCCTGTCCATGACGATCCTGGCCGCTTCCTGCGCCGACACCAGCAGCTCGCCGACGGCCAGCGGCACCGGCGAGGCCGCCCGCACCTCCGGCAGCCGGTCGTAGTTCTCGGGCGCGATCACGTCCTCCAGGAAGAACAGCCGGTACGGCTCCAGCGAGCGCGCCAGCACGACCGCCTCCTTGGGCGTCAGCCTGCTGTGCACGTCGTGCAGCAGCTCGACCTCCTCGCCCAGGACCTGCCTGGCCCGCTCGAACAGCGCGGGCGTGGTGCGCAGGTACTGCCGCCTGTCCCATCCGTCGGGATGCGGCGCCCGCGGGTAGGCGCCCGCGCTCCCCGGCGCGCCGTAGGTGCCCAGTCCAGGCTGGCCGGTCTGCAGGCGCACGTGCGTGTAACCCTGCTCCATGAGGTGCGTGGCGTGCTCCAGCGTGGCCTCGACCGTGGCCCCCTCGGCGTGCAGGTACAGCGGCGCGCCGGTGCGCACCCGCCCGCCGAGCAGCTCGTAGACGGGCATGCCCGCCCGCTTGCCCGCGATGTCCCACAACGCCATGTCCACGCCCGACAGGGCGTTGTTCAGCACCGGCCCCGTGCGCCAGTACGACGACAGGTGGATCAGCCGGGTGATGTCCTCGATGTCGGCGGGATGGCGGCCGACCAGCATGGGCGCGATGTGCTCGTCGACGGTGGCCGCCACCGCGTGGAAGCGCTGGGTGAAGGTGGCGCAGCCCAGGCCGTACAGGCCGTCGTCGGAGGTGTCGACGCGCACCACGACCAGGGGGATGCCCTCGGGCGCCGTCACGATCGCGCGCACCCGGGTGATCGTGAGGTTGTCTCGGGGCGGCCAGGGAGCCTGGGTCTCCTGCATGGGGGTGCCTCTCCTCAGGGGGACGTCTCCCGACATCCTGCCCTGGCGATCACCCGCGCGGCAGCCGCAGATCGGCGAAGACGGCCCGGTGGTCGGTGCCCGGCACGTCGTGGACCTCCACGCCCGCCACCGAGACGCGCGCGTCGGCGACGACGTGGTCGATGGTGATGAACGGCGGCACCGGCAGGCGCCTGCTGTTGGGCCAGGTCGGCACCAGCCCCTTGCCCGCCTGGTCGGCGGCGTCGACGTAGCCGCGGGCGAGCAGGTCGCGGAAGGCGCGGTGGTCGAGGCTGGCGTTGAAGTCTCCGGCCAGCACCCGGATCTCCGAGGCCGACGGCGGCGGCAGGGCGGCGAGCGAGGCGTTCCACTCGGCCGTCATCCGGCCCAGCGGCGGATTGGGGTGCACGGCCACGACCTGGACCGTTCCCGCGCCCGGCAGCGCCAGCGAGGCGGCGGGCATGTGGTGGCCGATCGGGGTGAACAGCCCGTCGAGCCTGGTCAGCGGCAGCGTGGAGTACAGGCCGCTGCCGGAGGCGCTGTACTCGGGCTCGAGCACCCGGTGCGGCATGAGCTCCTTCAGCCCGGCCTCGTCGAGCCGCTCGACCTGGCCCGGGGTGAGCTCCAGCGCGCTGAGCACGTGGGGCCGGTGGCGGCGCACCAGGTCGACGACGGCCTCGGGGTCGGCACGGCCGAACATGTTGAGCGCGAGGACACGAAGCTCCGTCCCGCTTGCCGTACTCCCTGTCACGGCGCGCGGCAGCACGGCCGCGGCGAGCGCCGCGCAGACGGCCAGGGCCGCCACCGCCGGGCGCCAGGCCCTCCTGACCAGCAGGAACAGGCCCATGACCAGGGCGAAGGCGGCCGCGTACGGCGTCATGGTCATCAGCTGCGTGAGGAAGCTGCCCGTCTCCCATCCGAGCAGGCGCACCAGCGCCCACGCCGCCAGGAATGTCACGATCGTCCACGAGAACCAGCGCCCGCGCCGCCGCCTCGACGGCCGCGCGGGCGCGACGCTCTCCCCCGTCACGGTGTCATGCACGCCCCGAGTGTCCTGGACGAACGTGAGAAACCTGTGAGAGGCGTCTTGTTCACTGGATGGCCGAGCGCCTGATCACGTCGGCGCTGCCGTTGCCGTTGTTGTCGGAGTTGCTGGAGCCGAACCACAGGGCGTTGGCCCCCGGCACCTTCTCCACCAGTCGCAGCCTGCCGTAGGTGCCGTTGAAGTAGGAGTTGACCGTCGAGACGTTCTCGCCGTTGAGCACGATGCGCCACAGCCGCTGGCCGCGCAGCGCCGCCATGAACACGGTGTTGTTGACGATGGCGATGCCCGACGGGGAGGCCTCGGCGGTGGTCCAGGTGCGCTTGGGGTTGGTCATGCCCGAGACGGCGCAGGTGCCTTCGCAGGTCGGCCAGCCGTAGTTGCGTCCTGGCAGGATCAGGTTGAGCTCGTCGGCGGTGGCGTTGCCGAACTCCGACGACCACAGCCGTCCGGCCGAGTCCCAGGCGATGCCCTGCGGGTTGCGGTGGCCGTAGCTGTAGACGCGGGTGCCGAAGGGGTTGCCGGGGGCGGCCGCTCCGGTCCTGGTGATGCGCAGGATCTTGCCGTTGAGCGAGGAGAGGTTCTGCGCGTGGCTGGTCTGCTGGGCGTCACCGGTGGTCACGTAGAGGAAGCCGTCGGGGCCGAACTTGAGGCGCCCGCCGTTGTGGTAGCGGTTCTTGGCGATGCCCTGCAGCACCGAGGCGTATCCGGACAGCGTGGTGCCGTTGAAGCTCATCCTGGCCACACGGTTGCCCTCCGAGGCGGTGTGCATGAAGTACACCTCCTGGTCGGAGCCGCCGTTCCAGGTCGGGGAGAGCGCCACGCCCATCAGGCCGCCCTCGCCGTCGGTGGTCACGGTGCCGGGCACGGTGCCGACCTGGGTCTTGGTCCCCGACGGGGTGAGCTTGAAGACGCGGAAGGTGTCGCGCTCGGTGACCAGGGCGAAGGAGCCGTCGGGCGCCCAGGAGACGTCCCACGGCACGTCCCACGAGCCCGCGACGGTCGCCGGGGTCTGCGGCACGGTGCCGCAGCCGCCGGTGGTGAAGGAGGCCGAGGCCGCGCTGGGCGCGGAGGTCTGGCTCGCGGTGTCGACGGCGATCACGCGCAGCTGGTAGGTCGTGTTGCACTGCAGCGCGACGCCGGTGCTCGTGACGTCTCCCGCGACCTGCTTGAGCTGGAAGCCCGACTGGTCGACGATCCGGTAGGCGCTGACGCCGTTGTCGTCGGCCGAGGCGCCCCAGGTGACGGTGGCCTGGGTGGGCTGCACGCCGCTGACGGCGGGCTGGCCGGGCGCGGTGGGCGGGTTGTCGGGCGGGGCGGGCTGGGTCTGGCAGGTCACCTCGGGGCTGCTGGCCGAGACGTTGCCGGAGGCGTCGCGGGCGAACACCGAGATCGTGTAGGTGAAGTTCGCCTGCAGGCCCGTGAGTGTGTGCGGTGAGGCGGCGGCGGTGCCGATCTGCGTGCCCAGGTGGAAGATGTCGTAGGCGACCACGCCGATGTCGTCGGTCGAGGCGGGCCAGGTCAGGCGCATGCCGCTGGAGGTGAACTGGTCGCAGGCGGGCTGTCCCGGCGGGGTGGGCGCCTGGGTGTCTCCTGGTCCGGTCACGGAGAGCCGGTCGAGGTTGGGGCCGCCGTTGGCGGTCGTCGCGGTGGCGCGCACGGTGTTGGCGCCCGCCTGCAGGGTGGCCTGCACGGCGATCTCCTGCCAGGTCGACCAGGCTCCGGTGCCGGGGAAGCTCCGGGTGACCGCGGCGCCTCCGTTGACGGTGATCGACATCGGCCGGTCGGTGGTGGTGCCGTTGGCGAAGCGGAAGGTCAGCGTCTGCGGGCCGGTGGCAGCGGCGCTGACGCCGAACTCGACGTAGGCGCCCGCGACGTTGTCGTAGTTGACGAAGCCCGACCCGGTGTAGCCGGCATGGTTCGACTCCACCACGCCCTGCGAGATCGTGGCGCTCTCCGCCTGGTAGGAGGTGACCGGCGCGGCGACCTCGACGTCGAGGTAGTCCCAGTTGGGGCTGCCGCCGGCGGCGGACGCGGTGGCGCGCACGGTGTTGGCGCCCGCGTTCAGCGGCGCGGTGATCGTCGCCGTGGCCCAGGTCGACCAGGCGCCCGTCGGGGCGAAGCTCCGGTCGTCGGCGACGACGGCGCCGTTGACCGCGAGGTCGGCGACCCGCGGGGAGGTGGTGCCGTTGGCGTAACGGAACGTGAGGGTGGCGGTGCCCGCCGCCGGGGCGTTGACCGTCCACTGCACGTACGGCCCGGCCACGTTCTCGCCGTTGACGAAGCCGGTGCCGGAGAATCCCGCGTGGTTGGACTCGACGGCGCCCTGCACGATCGTGGCGTTCTCGGCCTCGTGGCGGGTGGGTGCGGCGTGGGCGGCGGCGGGGACCATGAGGCCGGCGACCAGGGCCAGAGCGCAGGTCAGTGACCTTCGTAAGGACATGATGCTCCTCGGTGGGAGGGGGTGCCTTGCTCCAGGTGCCCACAGGTTGTCATGAGGTCGGACATGAAAGGGAGGCCCATTTTTTAGGAACCTTTCCTAACTTCCAGCTGGAGCCGGAAACAAGACAGCGTCGGCGATTCGGCGTGCTCGACGATTTCTGCTGACATAACGTCGCCATATGGTCATCGGGGAATGAGGTTCTCCAACCCGGGAAGTGAGAAAGCGTGAAGATCACTGGAGTTGAGCTGCGCCGCATCGCGATGCCGCTCGTGGCGCCGTTCCGTACCTCCTTCGGCACCGAGACGTCCCGCGACGTCCTGCTGGTCAGGGTGGTCACCCCCGACGCGGAGGGCTGGGGCGAGTGCGTGGCCATGTCCGAACCGCTGTACTCCTCCGAGTACGTCGACGGGGCCGCCGCGGTGATCAAGCGATTCCTCCTGCCCTCGCTGCCCGGCGACGTCGACGCCCAGGCGGTCGCCCGGCACCTGGAGCCGATCAAGGGCCACCGCATGGCCAAGGCGGCGCTGGAGACCGCGATCCTCGACGCGCAGCTGCGCGCGAACAACGAGTCGTTCGGCCAGTTCCTGGGCGCGGCGGCCGACCGGGTGCCGTGCGGCGTCTCGGTCGGCATCATGGACGCCATCCCGCAGTTGCTCGACGCCGTCGAGGGCTACCTCGCCGAAGGCTACGTGCGGATCAAGCTGAAGATCGAGCCGGGCTGGGACGTCGAGGCGGTCCGCGCGGTGCGCGAGCGGTTCGGCGACGAGATCCTGCTGCAGGTCGACGCCAACGCCGCCTACACCCTGGCCGACGCCCGTCATCTGGCCAAGCTCGACGACTTCGGGCTGCTGCTGATCGAGCAGCCCCTGGCCAACGACGACATGGCCCAGCACGCCCAGCTCGCCACCCAGCTCAAGACCCCGATCTGCCTCGACGAGTCGATCGAGTCGGCCGAGCACGCGGCCGCCGCCATCTCCATGGGCGCCTGCTCGATCGTCAACGTCAAGCCCGGCCGCGTCGGCGGCTACCTGGAGGCGCGCCGCATCCACGACCTGTGCCGCGCGCACGGCATCGCGGTGTGGTGCGGCGGCATGCTGGAGACGGGCCTGGGCCGCGCGGCCAACGTCGCGCTGGCGGCGCTTCCCGGCTTCACGCTGCCCGGCGACACCTCGGGATCACGGCGCTACTACGCCACCGACATCACCGAGCCGTTCGAGCTCCAGGACGGCCACCTGAACGTGCCGACCGGCCCCGGCCTCGGCGTCGAGCCGATCCCCGCGATCCTCGACGAGGTCACGACCTCCAGCGAGTGGATCACCCTCTAGCGGCACCACAAAGAGGGGCCCGGCATTTGGTGAAGCCGCACGAATCCGGGCCCCGCCGCACTGGCATAGCGTCGCGCTGTGAACGTGCGAGAGTTGCGCAGTATTCAGGAGTTCGCCGAGGTCACCGAGCTTTTCAAGGCGATCTGGCACTTCGACGCCGACAGCATGCCGGTGACCCCGGAGCTCATGCGGGCCCTGTCTCACGCGGGCGGCTACGTGTCAGGCGCCTTCGACGGCAGCCGCCTCGTGGGCGGCTCCGTGGGCTTCCTGGCGACGGGGAACGCGCTGCATTCACACATCACCGGCGCCCGCGTGGGCCGCGGCATCGGCCACGAGCTCAAGTTGCACCAGCGCGAATGGGCGCTGGAGCGCGGCCTGGCGCGCATCACGTGGACCTACGATCCGCTGGTGCGGCGCAACGCGCACTTCAACCTGGCCAAGCTGGGCGCCCTGCCCCACGAGTACCTGCCCAGCTTCTACGGGGAGATGGCCGACTCGATCAACCAGGGCGACGACTCCGACCGGCTGCTCGCCGTCTGGGAGCTGCGCGGGCGCAAGCCGGAGATGTCACTGGAGAACGCCGCGGTCGTCCTGGCCGACGAGGGCGGCAGGCCCGTCACGCTCGGCTCCGACGCCCCGACCGTGCTCGTGGCGGTGCCCGAGGACATCGAGAGCCTGCGCAGGAGCGAGCCCGGCACGGCCAAGGCCTGGCGCCTGGCCGTGCGTGAGGTGCTCGGCGGCCTGATCGCGGAAGGCGGCCGGGTGACCGGCTTCCACGCCAAGCAGTTCTACGTGGTCAGCCGCGGCACGGCAGACAGCAGCGAGCGGGTGTAGTCGTGGGCGGGCTCGAGGGTCACCTGATCCGTCGGGCCCGCCTCCACCACGCGGCCGCGGTGCATCACCGCGATGGAGTCGCACACGTAGCGCACGACCGCGAGATTGTGCGAGATGAACAGGATCGACAGGCCCAGCTCCTCGCGCAGCGACCGGACCAGGTTGAGCACCGCTCCCTGGACCGACACGTCCAGCGCACTGGTGATCTCGTCGGCGACCAGCAGGCTCGGCTCGGCGCCCAGGGCGCGGGCGATCGCCACGCGCTGGCGCTGACCTCCCGACAGCTCGCGCGGGTAGCGCCCGGCCACCGAGCCGGGCAGCGCCACGAGGTCCAGCAGCCGCTCGACCTCCGCCGCGCGCCTGCCTGACGGCAGGCGCAGCAGCGCCTCGGCCACCGACCCGCCCACGGTCATGCGCGGGTCCAGGGAGGCGTAGGGGTTCTGGAAGACCATCTGGACCCGCTCGGCCCCGGTCAGCGCTCCGGTGTACGGCACCAGCCCGCTGACCGCGCGTGCCAGCGTCGACTTGCCGGAGCCCGACTCCCCCACCAGCCCGACGATGGAGCCGGTGGGGATCTCCAGGCTGACATCGTCCACGGCCACGAAGGAGCCGTAGCGGACGGTCAAGTTCTCGATGCGCATCAGGCCTCCCAGCAGGCGACCCGGTGCGCCGGGCCGTACACGGTCAACGGGGGTCGTTCGGCGGCGCAGCGCTCGGTGGCCAGCGCGCAGCGGGGCGCGAAGGCGCAGCCCTCGCCCACGTCGGCGGGCGCCGGCTGGCGGCCGGGAATGCTCGCCAGCGGCCGCGAGCGGTCGGTCTCCATGTCGGGCAGCGAGGCGATCAGCGCGCGGGTGTACGGATGGGCGGCTCCGGCGGCCAGCTCCTTGACCGGCAGTTCCTCGACCACCCGGCCCGCGTACATCACCACCACGCGGTCGCACAGCTCGCCCACCACGGCGATGTCGTGCGAGATGAACAGCACCGCCGAGCCGGTCTGGTCGACCACCTCGCGCAGCAGCTTGAGGATCTGGCCCTGGACGGTCACGTCGAGCGCGGTGGTCGGCTCGTCGGCGACGATCAGCTTCGGGCTGCCCATGAGGCCCATGGCGATGACCGCGCGCTGGCGCATGCCGCCCGACAGCTCGTGCGGGTGCGACTTGGCGCTGCGGGCCGGGTCGGGCAGGTGCACGCGTCCCAGCCGGTCGATCGCCCGCTCGCGCGCCTCGGCCCTCGACAGGCCGTCGCGCACGATCGCCACCTCGGCCAGCTGGCCGCCGACCTTCAGCGCCGGGTTGAGCGCGGGCTCCTGGAAGACCATGGCGACCTCGCCGCCGCGGTGCAGCAGGCTCGCGCCGACGACACCCGGGTACGGCACCAGCCCGCCGACGGCGGCGGCGGTCAGGCTCTTGCCGCTGCCCGACTCCCCCACCAGCCCGACGATCTCGCCGGGGCGGATGGTCAGCGACAGCTCACGCACCGGGGTGACGCCGCCGGGGAAGGCCACGGTCAGCTCGCGCACGTCGAGGACCGCCTCGGGGTCGGCCGCGACCGGCTCCGGCCGGGGCGCCACGGCCTTGTCCGTCGAGGGGCGTGCCCTGCGCGCCTTCTTGACCAGCCCGTCGCCGAGCAGGTTGAAGCCGATGCCCGCCAGGGCGACCGCGACGGCGGGCCCGAGCGCGACCTCCGGCGTGAGGTAGATGCGGGCGAAGCCGTCGAACAGCAGCCGCCCCCAGTCGAACGACGGCGGCTGCACGCCCAGTCCCAGGAACGACATGCCGGCCAGGCCCAGCAGGGCCCCGCCCATCGCCTGGGTCAGGTTGAGGATGAGCGGCTCGGCGATGTTGGGAAGCACGTGACGGGCCAGGATGCGCCCGCGCGGCACGCCGAGCATGCGGGCGGCGCTGACGTAGTCGGCCCCGGCGACCGAGGCGGCCAGGGTCTGGGTGAGGCGGGCGAAGCCGGGCGCGATCGCGGCGCCGATGCCCAGCACCGCGCCCTTGGCGCCGAGCCCGGCGATGACCGCGACGAACATCGCCAGCAGCAGCCCGGGGAAGGCGACCAGCGCGTTGACCAGGCCGGTCACGAACCGCGCGCCCTTCCTGGGCAGGACCGCGGGCAGCGCGCCGAGGACGGTGCCGACGACGGCGCCGATCGCGGTGGCCAGCAGCGCGAGCATGAGCGTGAACCGCCCCGCCACCAGCACCCTGGCCAGCAGGTCGCGGCCCAGGTTGTCGGTGCCCAGCGGATGCGCGGCCGAGGCGCCCTGCAGGATGGCGGCCGAGTTGATCGCCTCGGCCTGATCGCCCCACAGGGGCGGGCCGATGATCGCCAGCACGATCAGGGCGGCGACGATCGCCAGACCGGCGCGCATCAGTTCTCCTTGAGGGCAGAGGTCGGGTCCAGCACGCCGATCAGCACGTCCACCAGGAAGTTGACGATCAGCACGAGGGCGCCGTAGACGAGGATCGCGCCCTGGGCGACGGGATAGTCCTTCATCGTGATCGACTCCACGATGCGCTGGCCCAGGCCCGGCCAGGCGAAGACGTACTCCACCAGCACGCTGCCGGCGATCAGGGAGGTCAGCAGCAGGCCGCCGACGGTGAGGGTGGCCGTCAGCGTGTTGGGCAGCACGTGCCGCAGGTGCAGCCGCACGACCGGCAGGCGGTTGGCGCGGGCGAGCCGCACGTAGTCCTGCCCCAGCTCGCGCAGCGTCTGCGCGCGGGAGATGCGGGCGATCATCGCGGTCGGGCCGATGGACATCGCCAGGATCGGCAGGATGTACGACTCGGGTCCCGCCTTGCTCGCGGGCGGCAGCCACTTCAGCCAGATCGCGAAGACCGCCACCAGGGCGATCGAGTAGAGGAACTCCGGCACGGCCACCGCGGCCCCGGTGGCGGCGCCGAAGCCCGCCTCGGTGCCGCGGTTGCGTCCGTTCTCGGTGCGCACCGCCGCCCACATGCCCAGCGGGATCGCCACGGCCAGCGCCAGCAGCGTGGCCAGCAGGGCCAGGACGAGCGTGTTGGGCAGACGGGTGGCGATGATCTGGCCGACCGGCTCGCCGGTGATGAAGGAGGTGCCGAAGTTGCCCGTCAGCACGTCGCCGGTGTAGGTGAGCAGCTGCTCGGGCCAGGGCCGGTCCAGGCCGAGCGCGGCCCGCCGTGCCTCGACCAGCTCCACCGGGGCGGCGGGTCCGAGCGAGGCGCGCACGGGGTCGCCGGGGATCAGGTGGATCATCGCGAAGGAGGCGACCATCAGCACGGCCAGGGAGACCACCAGGCGCACGGCGTGCCGTAGGAGCCTGCGGGCCGTGGCCGACCGGGCCGGGGGCCGGGCCGCGGCCGGCGCGTCGATCGACGCGCCGGCCGGGTTCTTCAGCTCAGCCACTCACCCTCCCTGCGTGAGGCGGAAGGTGGTCGGCTGGTAGAAGCCGGCGACCTGGCGGACCGTGCCGCCCTTGCTGGCGATCAGGATCGTCAGGCCGCTGACGGGCACGAGGTCGTGGTTGTCGAACAGCGCGCTCTCGGCCTCCGACCACAGCTTGCAGCCCGCGTCGCCGGGCGTGCCCGCGGCCTGGGCGACCAGCTCGGTGTAGCGCTGGTTGTTCAGGTGCGCGAAGTTGGCGCCCTTGGGGGCGGCCGGGCCCGACAGGAACCCGACGAGCTGCGTGGGCAGCGTCACGCCGATCGGCAGCCAGGCCACGTCCCAGTCCTGGGTGACGTTGAGCGACTCGGCCAGCTTGGTGTCGATGACGCCGTTGAGCGTGACCTCGGCTCCGACCTTCTTCCACGTGGCGGCCATGTACTCCGCCGCCGCCTGGAAGCCGGGGCCACGCGTGGTCGCGTACAGCACCCGCAGGCTCAGCTTCTTGCCGTCCTTGGCGCGGATCCCGTCGGCGCCGGCCTTCCAGCCCGCCGCCTCGAGCCCGGAGGCCGCGGCGGCCGGGTCGGTGGGCGTCACGTGGCCGGTGACGGTGTCACCCGGGCACGGGCGCGGCTCGGAGACCAGCCCCGTGGCGGGCTTGCCGGTGTTGCTGGAGACGATGCCGGCCAGCTCGGGGAGGTTGAGCGCCTGCGTCAGCGCCTTGCGCACCTCCGGGTCGGCTCCCGGCCTGCCCTCGCCCTGGTGGTAGAAGTACTGGGCGTTGGTGGGGGCGATGACCTCCTTGGTGACGCCGGGGATCGCCTCGACGCGGGCCCGGTCGGGGCCGAAGAAGGTGGCGTTGTTGATCGCGCCCGACATCATCAGGTTCGCGGCGGTCTGCTCGTTCGGGACGATCTTGACGACGACCTTGCCGGGCAGCCCGTCGGTCGAGCCCGAGTAGTCCTTGCGCAGGCTGAAGGTGTAGTGGTCGCCCGCCACCGCCTCGCTGAGCGCGAACGGCCCGGTGCCGTAGGTCGACTTGGCCAGCAGGGAACGGTCCTTGACGCCCTTGCCGCACACCACCAGCAGGTTCTGGGCGCTCTGCAGGATGAAGCCGAACGGCTCCGGCGTGGAGAGCGTCACGGAGGTGGCGTCGGAGGTGGCCTTCATCCCGGCGGGGATCAGGACACCGTAGATCGGCGACTTGGTGTCGGGATTGACGATGTGGTTGACGTTGTCGGCCACATCGGCGGGCGTCAGCTTCGACCCGTCGGAGCAGGTGATGTCCTTGCGCAGGGTGAAGGTGACCGAGTCGGGCTTGATCTCCCACTTCTCGGCCAGTCCCGGCGCGGTCTTGCCGTCCTCGCCGACGGTGACAAGGCTCTCGTAGGCCACCGACAGGGCGGTGTTGGTCGCCGAGAGCACGCCCATGGCCGGGTCGAGCACTCCGGGGTCGGCGGCCAGCGCCACGGTGAAGGTGCCGGTGCCCGTGGCCGGCTGCTCCGCGGACGGGGAGCTACCGCATCCGGCGGTGAGCAGCGCGAAGGCGGCGACGGCTGCTGTCTTTCTCATGGGCGGACTCCAGAACGTGGGGGTGATGCCCCACATTCGCCCCTGGTGGCATGCTGCTGCTTCGTGCCCGGTCACGAAAAGCGCGGCCGCCGTCGTGCTAGAGCCCGAAGATCCGCATCTGCAACAGCAGCGCGAAGCGCGCCTCGGGGTCGTGCAGGTCGAACTCGCCGATCTCGGCCAGCCGCTTGAGCCGGTAGCGGAAGGTGTTGGCGTGCACCATCACCTGCGCGGAGGCCACGTTGACGTCGCCGAAGGCGTCGAGGTAGGCGCGCAGGGTGGCCAGCAGCTGGCTGCCGTGCTCGGCGTCGTAGGCCAGCAGGCGCTGGTAGGGCCCGGTCGGGGTCTGCTCCTCCGCCGCGGCGGCGTCGGCCACCTGCAGCAGCAGCGACTCCACGTGCACGGCCGAGTAGTCGGCGGCCTGCCCCGAGGTTCCCCTGGTCTGCAGCACGCGCAGCGCCCGGTCGGCGTCGACCCTGGAGCGTGCCACCTCGGCCAGATGGTGGGCCAGCCGCCCGACGCCGACGTTGGCCTCGTAGCGGGGGCTCACGCTCGACAGGAAACTCTCGGCCACCTTGACCGCCCGCTCGTCGGAGTGGCTGGGCAGAATGGCGTAGGCCACCGTGCCGACCAGCGCCGCCGCGGCCTTGGGATGGATGGAGCCGACGTGCAGCGCCAGCGCGTCGCAGAACCGCTGGCGGTCGCTCTCGCGCTTGGCCAGGTCGGCCTCCTGCGGCTGGGTGAGCTGGGCGGCCAGGACGCACAGGTGCTCGGTGGCCAGGCCCAGCCTGCCCGCCGCCTCGGCCGCGCCCTGACCTCCGGCGAGCACGGTCGACAGCAGGTCGGCGCGCAGCCGCCGCTGGGTGTCGGCGCCGGCGCGCTCGCGCAGCAACCGCAGCGCGACGATCTTGGCGGCGTCGGTGAGCGCACGCTGGCGCTGCTCGCTGAGCGGCTCGTGGACCGCCGCCCAGATGGAGCCGAGGATCTCGTCTCCCGAGCGTACGGCTATCGCCACGCGGTTCATGCTGTCGCCGTCGAGCTCCATGTAGATCGGCTCGCGGCTCTGGTACAGCTGCTTGAACAGGCCACGCTCGAAGAGCATGCGCTGGTACTCCTCGGGCACCTGGCGCCCGAGCACCGTGGCGATGCGCCCGGGGTCTGCCTCCTCCTGGCGGGTGGAGAAGGCCAGCACGCGCGCCGAGCGGTCCTCGATGGTGACCGGCGCGTCGAGCAGCGCGCACACCGCGTTGGCCAGGCTGAACAGGTCGTCCTGCGGCTCCTCCTCCAGCTCGCCCTCGGCCAGCAGCGTGCGCAGCAGGGCCGAGACCTGCGACCAGGATGCGGCCCTGGTCAGGCCGAGAACCGTGGTGCCGGTGCTCGCCGCCGCCTGCCGTACGCCGTCGTCGACGTCGACCGGCTGCTTGACCACCAGCCCGGCGGCGGTCGGCGCGAGGGCGAGCAGTTCGTGGATGCGCGCGGCGCTCTCCACCCCGACGGCCAGCAGCAGCGAGCCCGCCGGAGGCGCCAGATCGTCGAGCGGGTCGTAGATGTGCACGCCGGTGACCTCGGTATCGGGGTCACCGGCGGCCACGGCCACGTTCAGCACAGTGCTGCCCAGGTCCTCCAGGATCCTGCGCAGGCTGGCTCGCGGCCGGGTGCTCATCGCGTCAAGATACACGCAACCTGTCCACTGCCTCGCGAGCGGCCCTGCCGATCGCCCGGTCGGCCTCCGGGTCGCGGAAGCCGAAGTCGCCGGAACGCAGGAACACCGCGACGGCGTACCTCTTGCCGTCGGGGTACTCCACGACGCCCACCTCGTTGCGCACGCCCCACAGCGTGCCGGTCTTGCCCGAGACCTTGACCTCGTCGGGGAAACCCGAGGCCAGCCGGTGGGGCCAGACCTGCTTGCCCATGATCGTGCGCACCTCCGCGCACGCCTCGGCGGGGCCCGCCTCGTCGCGCCAGATGAGGCCGAGCAGCGTGGTCATCTCCCGAGCGGTCCCGCTGGTGGTGCGCTCGGGGTCGCGCACCGCGCAGTCGCGGATCAGGTCGTCGGTGATCTCCTCCAGCGGGAAGCCGATCTGGGCGAACAGCTCCGCGCAACCGCCGATCAGGTGGGTGCGCTCCAGGCCGAGCTCCCGCAGGGTGGCGTTGACGCGGTCGCAGCCGACGCGCCGCAGCAGCACGTCGGTGGCGGCGTTGTCACTCATCGTCATCATGAAGTGGGCCAGGTCGCGCAACGTCAGGGAGACGTCGTCGGCGCAGCCCGAGGTGCCGATGCCGCCGTCCTTGTCGCGCTCGGTGACCGTCAGGCGCTCGGTGCGCTCGATGAGCCCCTTGGCGGCCTGGCGGGCGTACTCCAGCACGACCGGGATCTTGAAGACGGAGGCGAGCACGACCAGGTCGTCGGCCCGCTCGCCGGTCTCCGCCTCACCGTCCACGTCACGCGCGTGGACGAAGATCTCATACACGGGGAAGGGCCCTGCTGTTGTGCAGGTAGGCGGCCCGGCCGTCGCGCACGACGAAGGAGACCGTCTCGTGGTGGCCGTCCTCGGCCTCGACCGCGACGAAGGTGTCGTCGGCGAGATGCACGTAGCGGGCGACCTTGCCCTCCTGGCCCATGCTCTTCATCAGCTCGCCGGGGATCAGGGTGACCTCCAGCTCGCTCCCGGCGGCGCCGACCTCGTAGGCCATCTGCGGGCCCTGGTAGCGGCCCGCGTAGACCGAGGCGTCGAAGGCGCCGGGGCTCGCCGCGGGCGTCGGCTGCGAGGGCAGCTTCAACCCGGTCAGCTCCTCGATCAGCGGCACGGCCAGATCCACGATCACGCCCGTCGCGCCGCCGCCGTTGACGGTCAGCGCGATCGACATGTCGCTGCCGGGCACCACACGCCAGAACGTCGACTGGCCGGGGGTGCCGCCGTCGTGGCCGTAGCCGCCCCAGTCGAACAGCTCGAAGCCCAGGCCCCAGCGGTCGCCCAGCATGCCGTGCCGGATCGGGACCTCGACCTGCGTGGTGAGCATCGCCTCGACCGTCGCCTGCGACAACACGCGGGTGCCGTCCTCGGCGAGTCCTCCGGCCAGGAACATGCGGCCGAAACGCACCAGCTCGCGCGGCGCCAGGCAGAACGTCGAACCGGCGGGGGCGTTGGAGCGCGGCATCTGCCACTGCGGGTAGACCTGGTTGTCGGGGCCGATGTGCCCGGCCGAGGCGCGGAAGAGCACCGCCTCCTCGCCGAACAGCGCCGCCTGGGTCACCCCCAGCGGGGTGATCAGGTGGTCGCGCAGGGCCTGCTCCCACGTGGTGCCGCGCAGGCGCGCCACCAGCGCGCCGAGCACGCAGTACCCGGCGTTGCAGTAGGAGAACAGCTCGCCCGGCGCGTGGACGTGGCCGGCGTCCTTCAGGAAGCCCAGATACTTGTCGAGGCAGTCGTCGCCGCGCCCGGTGTCCTCGAACAGGTCGCCGTCGAAGCCGCCGGTGTGCGTGAGCAGGTGGCGCACGGTGATCGCACCCTGCACCGGGAAGTCCGGCAGGTAGGCGGCGACGGACTCGTCGAGGTCGACCAGGCCCTCCTCGGCCAGCTGCATGACCAGCGCCGCCGTCCACACCTTGGTGGTGGAGCCGACCTGGAAGACGCTGTCGGGCGTGGCCAGCACGCCGGTGCGGGTGTTGAGCACGCCGGACGCGGCCTCGTGCAACTCGCCGCCGTGCCACACGGCGATCGCCGCGCCGGGCACGCCGTGCTTGTCGACCGCGTCGTTGAGGCGATTCTGCAGGTTCACACCGTCTCCTTCTTGGGGGTGGCCCGCACGCCGAGGTGGAGGTACGGCGCGCCGTCGGGCAGCTGGTAGAAGACTCCGGACAACCACTGGGGGTCGCCCTCTCGGCGGCCCACGAAGGTGGTCTCGTCGACCGGGACCATCGTCAGCTCCCAGCCGGGCGAGAGCTCGGCCAGGGCGCCGGTCGACTCGGCGACGAGCCTGATGCCCCCCTCGGCCTCGGTGACGGTCATGGTGACGCCGACCCGCTCGTACACGCCGGTGTACTGGGTGACGTCGACCTCGACCGGCTCGGCGGGCGGCGTCAGCCTCGGCGGCACCGTCAGGCCGTCGAGCTCGGCGAACAGCTCGGTGGCCACCGCGTGGGTGAAGGCGCCCGAGTGGCCGCCGTTGGAGGTGACGCACACGACCGTGCCGGTCTCCGGCACCACCCAGAACATGCTGTGCTGGCCGATGGTGTTGCCGCCGTGCGAGATGACCCGCTTGCCGTCCCAGGTGTCCAGGATCCAGCCGACGCCCCAGTGGCTGCCCAGGGCGTGCGGGTCGGGGATGGCGACCTGCGGCTCCCACATCGCCTCGGGCTGCTTGAGCAGCTCGGTACCCAGGTGGGCGCGGCCGAAGGCGACCACGTCGGCGGGACGGGCGCAGATCAGCCCGGCCGGTCCCGCCGAGCGCATGAGGCCCCACACCGGGGCGGGCGCGCCGCCCTCGACGTGGCCGGTGGCGGCGCGGAACCGCAGCACGTCCTCGGGGAGCGTCCAGGTGTGGGTGAGCCCGAGCGGCTCCAGGATCTGCTCCCTGAGCGCCTGGTCCCAGACCTTGCCGGTCAGGCGCTCCACGATGCGTCCTGCGATGATGAAGCCGGAGTTGCAGTAGGACTGGGTGACGCCCAGCGGGTGGTTCTGCTCCAGGTCGGCGCAGGCCGCCACGTACTTCTCGACGCAGTCGTCGCCGCGGCCGGTGTCGAGGAACAGGTCGCCGTCGATGCCGCTGGTGTGGCTGAGCAGGTGGCGTACGGTCACCTGCTCGGTCACCTCGGGGTCGGCGACCTCGAACTCGGGCAGCAGCTGCTTGACCGGGGTGTCGAGCGTGAGCAGCCCCTGCTCGGCCAGGAGCATCAGCTGGGTGGCGGTCCAGACCTTGGTCACCGAGCCGATCTGGAAGAGCGAGTCGGTGGTGACCTCCACGCCGGTGCTGGTGTTGAGCACGCCGGCGGCGTACTCGTGCAGCTCGCCCTGATGCCAGTAGGCCAGGTTCGAGCCCGGGACCTCGTATTCGGCGATCAGCTCTGCGAGCCGGTGACCCATTGCTCCAGCCACTGGACGATCCTTTCGTTGTAATCGAAACGGTGCGAGGGGCGGCCGTTGAGGATGAACAGGTGCGAACCGCCCGGATAGCGCACCAGGCGCGCGGGAACACCCTGCTCACGCAGCGCCGCGAACCACTGCTCGGCCTGGCCGACCGGGCAGCGGTCGTCGTTCTCACCCTGGAGGATCAGGGTGGGGGTGGTCACCTTCGCCACGTGGGTGAACGGTGACTGGCGGACCAGGTCGCCCAGGAGCTCATACGTCTTCAGGTAGTAGCCGGCGTCCGAGGTGCCCGACATGCTCGTCAGATCCGTGACCACGCCGCCGGGGATCGCCGCCTTGAACCTGCCCGTCTGGCCCGTCAGCCAGCACGTCATGTAGCCGCCGTAGCTGTAGCCGGTCACCGCCAGCCGGTCGGGATCGGCGATGCCGTCGGCGACCAGCTCGTCCACCGCCGACAGGAAGTCGTCCTGGTCGGCCAGGCCCCACCCGCCGAGGGCGGCGGTGTAGAACTCCTCGCCGTACCCGTCGCTGGCGCGCACGTTCAGCGTCAGCACCGTCCAGCCCTGCGCGGCCAGCACTTGGTGGTAGAGGTGCACGCCGTCGAAGTCGGGCGCCCAGGCGTTGTGCGGGCCGCCGTGGATGTCGAGCAGCAGCGGCGAACGGCCCGCCGACGCGGGATCGCGCAGGACGAAGCCCTCGACCTGGGTGCCGTCGGGCGCGGTGAAGGTGCGGGTGCGCGCCTTGAACAGCTCGACGCCCTCCAGGGCGTAGTCGGTGAGCCTCTCGCCGTCGAGGTAGACGTCGCCCGAACTGAGCGGGGTGGAGGCCACGTAGGCGATGCTCTGGCCCGCGACGCTCACGCCGGAGATCGTCTGGTCGCCGTCGAGGAGCTTGGCCGCCTTGCCGTCGGCCAGGCCGTACAGGTGGGTGCGGCCCCTGTCCCTGGCGCAGAAGAGCAGCTCCTCACCGCGCAGGCGCGGCGGGGCGCCCGGGTAGCCGGGGCCGCCGACCATCACGTTGCGGTCGAGGCCGGTCTCGATCTCGCCGTGCTCGTCGAACAGGCGCACGTGGCCGGAGGGCCCGCCGCGCAGGCCCGCGACGACCAGACGCTCGCCGAGCCACCAGGCGGCCATCGCGATCAGCTCGGGCCCGGTGAGACACTCCGGCTCGGGCAGCTCGCGGCCTTCTGTTTGGGCGTCGCCACCCTCCGCTCTGGCGTCACCGGGCTCCTCGCGGCCTTCTGTTCGGGCGTCGCCACCCTCCGCCTTCGCGTCACCGGGCTCCTCGCCGCCCTGCCGTACCGGTGGGACCGCCACCGCGTAGACCGCGCCGCCCACCACCAGGTCGCGGTCGGGCGCCATGCTGGAGACGAACGTCAGCCTGCCGCCGCCCGGCTCCCACGACGGCTCGCCCGCGTGGAAGTCGCCCGAGGTGACCCGCGCGCTCGCGCCCGTGGCCACGTCGACCACGAACAGCTGCGCCGTCAGCCCGCGCAGCAGCCCGGTGCCGTCGGCCTTGTAGTCGAGGCGGTCGGCCACCACCGGAGCGTGCGGGTCGAGGTCGCCGCTGGGACCGCTGAAGGCGATGCGCGTGCCGTCCGGCGACCACACGGCCGCCCCCGCGCCCAGCGGCGCCTTGGTCAGGACCGTCGCCTCGCCGCCGTCCATCGGCAGCAGGTGCAGCTGGGCGGCGCCGTCGACCGGGCGCAGGAAGGCCAGCGTGCGGCCGTCGGGCGACCAGCGCGGCGCCGTACCGTCGGCCAGCTTGCGCGGCGCGCGGCCGGGCGCGGCCAGCCAGATCTCGGTACGGTTCGCGTCGGTCTCCCGATCGGCCGTCGTCAGGGTGTAGGCGACCGCGTCGCCCGCCGGGCTCAGACGCGGGTCGGCGGGCGTCGCTAGGCGATAGAGGTCATCCAGGGTGAGGCGGCGCATGGTCGAACCGTATGGCCCCGTTCCTGATGGTTCTTCGGAGCCGCGCACGAAGGACGCGGCTCATCGTTGTGCCGTCCCCCTAACCGAGGTCAGGGGATGAGGGCGACGCCGGGGAAGCGGGCGTCGGGGCCCTCGAACAGCCGGGTCTGCCTGCCCCGCAGGTGCAGGTCGAAGAAGGCCGCCACGTAGGCACGCTGGGCCGCCACCGACCGCCCGGGGTCGACCGTGCCCACGAAGTCCGCGAGCGGCACGCCGGGCACCCGCGCCGCCACCTGCGGCAACAGCGCCTGCAGGTCGGTGAACGAGCCGTGGGCGGCGCCCTTGAACCGCAGCTCCCGCTTCCATCCGGTGGAGGCCCGCCAGAACGACTTCCAGCTCGGCTCGGAGCCGCGCGTGTGCGTTTCCGCCGCCAGGTGCATGAACGGCCTGGCCACGCCGCGCGCGGCCACCTCGCCGACGTAGGCGCCGTCGAGGTTGACGCCCGCGTCCACCCGCCTGTCGTCGCGGGTCAGCTGCGCGGCGACCGAACCGCCCAGCGACTGCCCCAGCGCCCCCACCCGCGTCATGTCGGGCGCCCCGAGCATGCCCTCGGGCAACTCAGGGGCGATCCCCCGTCTGTGTGCTTCCCCGCGGCCTCGGGCGAGTGCGCCGATCTGATCCAGGACGAAGCGCATGTCCGTCAGCCGGGCCCGCGCGTGTCTGGCCAGCAGCCTCTCGATGACCTCCGGCGTCAGCTTCGCGGGCAGCGGCAGGGCGCGCACCAGCCGCCGGCCCGGGAACTCCACCTGGTCGGCCTCGTAGGTGTGGTCGACGGTGACGACCAGGTACCCGCGCGAGGCCAGGTCCTCGACCAGCGCGGTGCCCAGCGTGCGCGGCCCGCCGTCGCCCGACCCGAACAGCACCACCGGCAGCCTGCCCGCCCGCCGCTCGACCGGCGCGCCCACCCGCGCCGTGGTGCGCGTGCCCGCCCAGTCGACGGCGCCCTCGCGCACGCCCATGGGCGGGGCCGAGTGCCGGTCCCAGTCGGCGGCGGCCAGCGGGGCCATGTGCGGCGCGAGCGGCCCGGCCCCGTCCCCGCCGGCCGCCGCCGGATACCACAGGCTGATCATCAGCTCCCGGTACGGCTTGGCGGGCACCAGCGGGTCGGGCCGCGAACGATCGACCAGCCGCATCGCCACGGTCCCGACTCGATACGGGCCACCGGGCGCGGGAAGGCTCACCTGAACCGGTTCCTTGGCGTCGGCCGCGGCGGCCGGGGCCACGACAAGCGGGAGGACGGCCACGACCAGCGCGGCGAGTTTCAACGACATGAGAGCTCCTCGAACGGATCGACGTCCGACGAGGCTGGCACCCGGGGTGACCGGCGAACCAGCGGCTCAGGTCTCGTCCACACCTGCGACTTGCGGATGACGCTCCTCCCCGAGGAGGAGCCGGGAGGCCCCGCTCACCCGCCTAGGGTGAAGATCATGACACCAGCCGACGTTCCGGCGGCCCGCCTCGCCGCGCTGACCGGCCCGCCGGCCGACGCGCTCGTGGCCGCCGCCCTGTTCCTGGTCACCTTGGGCCCGGGCCAGGTGCTGTCGGGCCCGCCGTGGCTCCTGGCCCTGCAGGTGGCGCTGGTGGCTCCGCTGACCTGGAGGCGACGGGCTCCCCTGGCCGTGCTGGGTACGATCGGCCTGGCCGCCGCCGTCCAGTGGGCGCTCGACGTGCAACTTCCCGCCGACGCCGCCCTGCTGGTGGCCCTGTACACGGTCGCCGCCCACCGCCCGTGGCGTCACGCCCTCCCGGCGACGCTCGCCGTCGCGGCCGGAGCCGCGCTCGCCGCCGCCCGCTGGGCGCCACCCGGCCAGCTCCCCTTCACGGCGGCCGCCCTGGGCGCCATGACGGCCGCCGCCGTCATGGCCGGACGATGGACGCGGGTACGGCAGGCGCACGTGGCCTCCCTCGAACGCGACCGCGAGCATCGTGCACGGCTGGCGGCCGCGGAGGAACGCGCCCGGATCGCCCGCGACATGCACGACATCGTCACCCACAACTTGTCGGTCATGGTGGCCCTCGCCGACAGCGCCCTCCACGTCCGCGCCACCGCCCCGGACCTGGCCGAGGGGGCGATGGAGCAGATCGCGACGACGGGGCGCCAGGCCCTGCAGGACATGCGCCACACCCTGGCCCCCGCTGCCGCCGCACCCAGCCACCCCGCGTCCAGCCACCCCGCGTCCAGCGACCCCGCACGAAGCCACCCCGCACCCACCCACGCCACGCCCGGAATCGCCCAGCTCGCCCCGCTCGCCGAACGGATGCGCGCAGCCGGGCTGGCGACGCGTGTCCACGTGACGGGCTCAGCCGCAGCGGTCCCGGCCGCGGCCCAGGTGACGATCTACCGGCTGGTGCAGGAGGCGCTGACGAACACGCTCCGGCACTCGCCCGGCGCCCGCGCCTACGTGCGGCTCACGCTGTCACCGCACCGGGCCGAGCTCGAGGTCACCGACGAACACACCCCAGCCACGCCCACCGACCCCCAGCCTCCCATCCCCGAGCCTCCCATCCCCGAGCCCTGGGCTTCCGCCCCCGACGCGACTCCCCACCCCGCCCCTGCCCCCTCGATCCCGGAACTCGACGCGACGACTCCCCGCCCCGAGCAGCGCGGTCTCACGACCACCGTCCCTGGCGCCGCGAGCCATGGGCGGGGCATCGCGGGAATGCGGGAGCGGGTGGCCGTCCACGAGGGCACCTTGCAGGCCGGTCCGATGCCGGGTGGGTGGCGGGTGCGGGCCGTCCTGGATCTGGGCGAGCCGCGATGATCAGGCTTCTCGTCGCCGACGACGAGCCGCTCCTGCGGACCGCCTTCCGGATGGTCTTCGACGCCGAGCCCGGCATGGAGGTGGCCGGCGAGGCCGGTGACGGCGAGCAGGCCGTCCGGCTCGCCCGGCAGCTGCGCCCCGACGTGGTCCTCATGGACGTGCGCATGGGCGGGTTGGACGGCATCGAGGCCACCCGCCGCATCGTGCGCGACAGCCCTCGCTCCCGCGTGCTCATCCTGACCACCTTCGACCTGGACGAGTACGCCTTCGCCGGGCTGAACGCCGGAGCGTCCGGTTTCCTGCCGAAGAACACCCGCCCGCAGGACCTGCTGAACGCGATCCGGCATGTCGCCGCGGGCGAGGCGGCATTGTCCCCGCGTGTCACCCGCCGCGTCCTGGACACGTTCGCGCCGCACATGCGACCGGGGCCCGCCGGACGGGAACGGCGGCTGGCGCTGCTGACCTCACGCGAGTACGAGGTGCTGGTCCATGTGGCGCGCGGGCTGTCGAACGCGGAGGTCGCCGCGGCCCTGCATCTGGCCGAGGCGACGGTCAAGGCGTACCTGAGCCGCGTCCTCAACAAGCTCGGGCTGCGCGACCGAACCCAGGCGGTGGTCTTCGCCTACGAGAACGGCGTCGCCCGCCCCGCCTCCTGACGGTTCCCCCGCCCCGCCTTCTGCCGATCGCCTCGGCGCGCGGGCGGTGCCAACTCCGGACGGAGCGTGCCAGGGCGCTGCCAGTCGCCTTCGCCGCCCGCCCTGACGATCCCGTGGCGCGGCGGCTCCACGACCTGATCGGGGTCACGGCCGAGGTGAGCCACCGGCCACGGAAAGCGCCGTGGTGAGCCGTACGGCTCAGAAGTCGAAGGTGTCGATGTTGCCCTTGTCGAAGACGAACGGGTCGCCCAAAAGCACGGTGCCGTCCTTGCCGACGGTGTACTCGCCGAGCTTGCCCGCGGTGAACGTCTCGCCCTCCTTCCCGGTGATCAGCCCGGACGCCAGCGCCGCCCCGGCGTAGGCGGCCAGGTAGCCGAGGTCGGCGGGGTTCCACAGGGCGAAGGACTTGACGGTGTCGTCCTTGACGTAGGCGCGCATCTGGTTGGGCGTCCCGAGCCCGGTCAGCTGGACCTTGCCCTTGTACTCCGAGCCTGACAGGTAGCGGGCGGCCGCCGCGACGCCCACGGTGGTCGGCGAGATGATGCCCTTCAGGTTCGGGTAGGAGGCCAGCAGGCCCTGCGCCTCCTGGAAGGACTTCTGGTCGTCGTCGTCGCCGTAGACGGTGGTGACGAGCTTGAGCTTGGCGTACTCCGGTTTGCCCAGCTCGGTCTTCATCATCTCGATCCAGGCGTTCTGGTTGGTGGCGTTGGCGGTGGCGGACAGGATCGCGATCTCGCCGCCGTCCGGCCCGACCGCGTCGGAGATCAGCTTGATCTGGGAGGCGGCGATGCCTTCGGCGCTGGCCTGGTTGATGAACAGGTCGCGGCAGGTGGGGTTGGTGTCGGAGTCGTAGGTGACGACCTTGGCGCCGGCCTGGCGGGCTTCGGTGAGCGCCCCGCAGATGGCGTCCTTGTCGTTGGCCGACACCACGATCACGTCGGTGCCCTGCTGCGAGAGCGTGTTGATGTAGCTGACCTGGGCCGACGGGCTGGCCTCCGAGGGGCCGGTCTGGCTGTAGGCGCCCTTGAACTCCTCGACGGCGGGCTTGCCGCCCTTGTTGTCGCTGGTGTCGAAGTAGGGGTTGTTGACCTGCTTGGGCAGGAAGGCGATCTTCAGTCCCTCCTTGATCGTGGTCCCGGAGGTGGCGGAACCACCCGGGGAGGGCTGGGTCGCAGGTTGTTCCTGACTCGCGCATCCGCCGATGGCAAGGCTCAGCGCGGCGAGAATCGCCAGGGCACTCCTCGCTGCCATGATCTGTCCTTTCTGGCTCGGAGCTTGACGACGACGTTGGGTCCCACGACGGAGACGATCAGCAGGGATCCGGTGATGATGGTGAGGGTGTTGGCGGGCACGTCGGCCAGTTGCAGGGCGTTGCGCAGGGTGCCGAGCAGGAGGACGGCGGCCAGCACGCCGGCCAGGCGGCCCCGGCCGCCGAAGATCGAGACGCCGCCCAGCAGCACGGCGGCGATCACGGCCAGTTCGAGCCCGTTGCCGTTGTCGGCGCGGGCGCTGGCGTAGCGCAGTGTCCAGAACACGCCGGCGAGCGCGGACATCGCGCCGGTGGCGACGAAGAGCCAGAACGTGGTGCGCCTGACGGAGATGCCGGTGAAGCGGGCGGCCTCGGCGTTGTTGCCCATGGCGTACAGGCCGCGGCCGATCGGCGTGGCGTGCAGCACGACGCCGAAGCCGGCGGCCAGCACGGCCACCACGATGATCATCCATGGGATCGTCAGCCCGGGGATGGGGGCGATCGCGGCGCTCGCCCATTCCGGCGGGTAGTCGGCCACGGCGCGGTCGCCGAGGATGACGTAGGCCAGGCCGCGGTAGAGGGCGAGTGTCCCGATGGTCACGGCGAGCGACGGCAGCCCGAACCCGGTCACGAACAGGCCGTTGACCGCGCCCAGCAGCGCCCCGAGCAGCAGGGCCGCGGCGATCAGCAGCGGCAGCGAGGTGACGCCCCACACCCACAGCTGGCCCATGGTGGCGCAGGTCAGGCCGAGCACGCTGGCGACGGACAGGTCGATCTCGCCGGTGATGATCACCAGGGTCATCGGCAGGGCGATGAGGGCGATCGGGATGACCTCCAGCGAGACGAACCGCCAGAACCGCGGGCTCGCCACTCCCTCGATCGCCAGGGCGCCCACCGCGACCACCACGACGAGCGCGATCACCACCACCGCCTCCCACGAGGAAAGCCCTCTGACCACGCCCCTCATCGGCCGCTCCTCAACGTTCTGGCCAGCCGTACGGCAAGCGCCCTGTCGAGCCCGATGGCGGCCAGGATCAGCGCGCCCACGCTCGCCCGCTGCCAGAAGGGGCTCACTCCCAGCGCCGGAAGGGCGCTGCCGATCGTGGTGAGCAGCAGCGCGCCGATCGCCGCGCCGTACACCGACCCGCTGCCGCCGAAGATGGCCACGCCCCCGACGACCACGGCGGCCACCACGTTCAGCTCCAGCCCGGTCCCCGCGTTGGCGTCGAGCGTGCCGAACCGGGCCGCGTACAGCACCCCGGCCAGCCCGGCGAGCGCGCCGGAGACCACGAAGGCCGCCAGCACCCGCCGCCCGACCGGGATGCCGGCCAGGCGGGCGGCGTCGGGATGGGATCCGATCGCGTACAGCTCGCGCCCGCTGCGGAAGGCGCGCAGGTAGTACCCGGCGGCCACCAGGACCACGATCGCGAACATCGTCATGACGGGCGTGGTGTTGCCCATGCTCAGGAAGGCGCCGGGCATGTCGGCGGCGTTGATCTGCCGCCCCGACGCCCAGGTGTAGTCGATGCCGCGGAAGACGTACAGGGTGCCGAGCGTGACCACCAGCGACGGCACCTGGACGGCGGCGATGAGCCCGCCGTTGACCGCCCCGCAGGCGGCGCCGAGCAGGACTCCGGCCACGACCGCGACCGGGATGGGCAGCCCCGGCGCCGCCACGAACAGGCTGCCGGTGGCGAAGGCCGACAGGCCCAGCACCGATCCGGCCGACAGGTCCACGTTCCTGGTGATGACGACGACGGTCTGCCCCACCGCGAGGATGGCGAGGATGGTGGAGCCGAGCAGCAGGTCCTTGATGCCCTGTGAGGTGAGGAAGCGCGGGTTGACGATCGTGGTGACCACGACGAGCAGGGTCAGCGCCGCGACGATGCCCAGTTCCCTGATCACGAACAGCCGTGAGCTCTCCTGCCGCAGCCGGCGCGAGGCGGATCTGGCCAGGGTCGTGGTCATCCCGCACCGCCGTGGCCGGTGGCGGCGAGCATGACCGTCTCCTCGCCGGCCAGCGCCCGCGGGATGTCGGCGACCAGCCGTCCCTCGTGCATGACCAGCACCCGGTCGGCCATGCCGAGCACCTCGGGCAGCTCGCTGGAGATCATCAGGACGGCGACGCCGCGGCCCGCGAGCTCCGACAGCAGCCGGTGCACCTCGGCCTTGGTGCCGACGTCGATGCCGCGGGTGGGCTCATCGACGATCAGCACCCGCGGCTCGGTGGACAGCCACTTGGCCAGCACGACCTTCTGCTGGTTGCCGCCGGACAGCGCGGAGACCGCCTCGTCGGGGCCCGCGCTCCTGACGCGCAGCCGCTCGCCCCAGGTCCTGGCCGCCCGCCGTTCGGCGCCGCCGGTCAGCAGGCCCAGCCTGGCCAGGGACCAGCGGCGGGCGAGGGTGGCGTTGCGGGCCACCGACAGCTCCATGACCAGGCCCTGCTGGCGGCGGTCCTCCGGCACCAGGGCCAGTCCGGCGGCGATGGCGGCGGCGGTGTCGCCGTTGCGCAGCCGCCTGCCGTCGACCAGGACCTCGCCCTCGTCGTGGCGGTCGACGCCGAACACCGCCCGCGCCACCTCGCTGCGTCCCGCGCCGACCAGCCCGGCCAGCGCCACGATCTCCCCTGCGTGCACGGTCAGGCTGACGCCGGTGAAGGCGCCGCGCCTGCTCAGCCCGCGTACCTGCAGCAGCGGCGGCCCTTTGCTCGCCTCCGCCTTCGGGTACATCTCGGCGACCTCGCGCCCCACCATCCGCCGCACCAGCTCCGCCACGGTGACCTCGGCGGCCGGGTCGGTGGAGACCAGGCGGCCGTCGCGCATCACGCTGACGCGCTCGCAGAGGGCGAAGATCTCCTCGAAACGGTGGGAGACGAACAGCACCGCGCTGCCCGCCTCGCACAGCGCCCGCACCACCGCGAACAGCCGTTCCACCTCGGGTCCCGACAGCGCCGCCGTGGGCTCGTCCATGACGAGCACGCGCGCGTCGAAGGCCAGGGCCTTGGCGATCTCGACGAGTTGCTGGTCGGCGATGGACAGGCCGCGGGCCGGCCGGTCGGGGTCCATGGGCACGCCGAGCCGGTCGAACAGCTCCGTCGTCCTGGCCCGCATGGCCCTGGCGTCGATGCGCCGCAGGCCGCGCAGCGGCTGCCGGCTCATGAAGATGTTCTCGGCCACCGACAGGTCGGGGAAGAGCGTCGGCTCCTGGTAGATCACCGCGATTCCGGCGGCGCGCGCGTCGGCCGGTCCTGCCAGCCGTAACGCGCGGCCGTCCATCAGCAGCGCGCCCTCGTCGGCCGGGTGCGCTCCGGCGAGGATCTTCACCAGGGTGGACTTGCCCGCGCCGTTCTCTCCGACCAGGCCGTGCGCCTCGCCCGCCCTGAGGCCGAGCCGTACGGCACGCAGGGCCTGGACGGCGTCGAAGGCCTTGCTCACGTCACGCAACTCAAGGACGACCACATGCCCTCCATCGACTGGCTGGGCAAATCGTTTTAATTTGCAGAACGTAAATCGGCGCAGCATAGGTGTCAAGGACGGTTAAATCGTTTCACCCCGCGGAATATCCGTTGCGCCCCACGGGTTGATCCGGGCACTATGACGCTCATGTTCCGCTACACGCTCCCGACCACCGCCGCAGCAGCGGCCGGTGTGTTCGAGCGTGCCTGCGACGGCCTGGAGCGCTGACCCTTCCTCGTAAGTCCTGGATGTGACCCGGCGAGGGAGGGTTGACCGACCCGCCCACGGGTCACGACATCTCAGGCTTCCAAGGAACAGGAACATGACCAAGCAGGCTTACGTCCGCAACAAGCCACACCTCAACATCGGCACGATGGGACACGTCGACCACGGCAAGACCACGCTGACCGCGGCCATCACCAAGGTCCTCAGCGAGCGGGGCGGGGCGACGTACACGCCGTTCGAGCGGATCGACCGGGCGCCGGAGGAGGCGGCCCGCGGGATCACGATCAACATCTCGCACGTCGAGTACGAGACCGCCACCAGGCACTACGCCCACGTCGACATGCCCGGCCACGCCGACTACGTGAAGAACATGATCACGGGGGCGGCGCAGCTCGACGGCGCCATCCTCGTCGTCTCGGCGCAGGACGGCATCATGCCGCAGACCCGCGAGCACGTGCTGCTCGCCAAGCGGGTCGGGGTCGAGCACCTCGTCGTCGCCGTCAACAAGGCCGACGGCGCCGACCCGGAGCTGACCGACCTGGTCGAGCTGGAGCTCAGCGAGCTGCTGGCCGCGCACGGCTACGACGAGGTGCCCATGGTCCGGGTCTCCGGACTGCAGGCGCTGGCCGGCGACCCGCAGTGGGTGACCTCCATCGAGGCGCTGCTGCGGGCGGTCGACGACCACATCCCCGTGCCCGAGCGGTACGTGGACGCGCCGTTCCTCATGCCGGTCGAGAACGTGCTCACGGTCACCGGCCGGGGCACGGTCGTCACCGGCGCCATCGAGCGCGGCACCGTCCGCGTCGGCGACACCGTCGAGGTGGCCGGCTTCCGCGAGCCGTACTCCGCGGTCGTGACCGGGGTCGAGACCTTCGGCAAGACCATGGAGAGCGGCCAGGCCGGCGACAACGCCGCCGTGCTGCTGCGCGGCGTCAAGCGCGAGCAGGTACGGCGCGGCCAGGTGCTGGCCGCCCCGGGCAGCCAGCGGGCCCGCACGGCCTTCACCGCCCGGATCTACCTGCTCACCGCGGAGGAGGGCGGCCGCCGCACGGCGGTCGGGCCGGGCTACCGGCCGCAGTTCTACCTGCGCACCACCGACGTGCCGGGGCGCCTGGACCTGACCGGTCCCGCCGAGCCGGGACAGACCGTGGAGGTGCGGGTGGAGCTGGGCAAGGCCGTCGCCGTCGAGGCGGGACTCGGCTTCGCGCTGCGCGAGGGCGGGCTCACCGTCGGCGCCGGCACGGTGCTCGACGTGCTCGACGTGCTCGACTGAACGCGAACCCGATGGTCGGCACGTCCGGCTGAACGCCGCCCGCCCGAGGCCGGGCCCCTTGCCCAGGGGCCCGGCCTTCTGACGTCAGACGCCGTACCTGGTCGCGGGCCTGACCAGGCCCATCCACCGCGCCGCCTCGTCACCCGGCAGCTCGCGCTCCAGGGTGATCGTCGGGCGCATCATCGGATAGGCCCGCCCGAGGTTCCACGTCCGCACGTACGGCGAGGCGTCCAGCACCACGACGCGCCGCCCGTCCCGCGAGGTCGGCCCTGAGCTCGGCCGACCGCTGGAGGAGCGTGACGGCCGGCATGCTCCACCGCTCGGCGACCGACCAGGCCACGACCAGGTCCTTCGCCTCCTCTCGCGAGATCCGCCGCTTCGGGCGGTGCAGGAGGCCACCGCTCAGCGTCCTGATCAGCGCCGACGTCCGCCGGTCGTTCGGCGGCGGGCCGGGAAGGTCCTTGCCGCCGGCCGCCCGCCACGCCTCGGCGAACCCCGCCGCCTTCTCCAGCGTCTGCGCGAGCCCCTCCGCCACCGGCTCCACCAGGGGCAGCGGGTCGGCCCCCTCCTCGACCAGGGCGCCGCAGAGCAGAGCCAGCTCGGCCCGCAGCCCCAGGGGCACGTCGGGCCGGGCGACCAACGAGCACACCCGCCCAAGCGCCCCGGTCAGCTCGTCGGCGCCCGTGCCCCGCGCGGCCTCGAACAGGGGCTGGATGGCGGCGAGGACGGCGCCGGGGTCCTGGGCGGCGACCGCGTCGGTGAGGACGTCGCATCGCAGGTCGAGCATCAGAAACCGGCCTTGCGCGTGTAGTACAGGTTGAGCCTGTCGCCCACCGCCTCGGGGAAGGTGGCCAGCTCGCGCACCTTGTTGCCCTCGAAGTCGATCACCCGGAAGTCGGTGTCGGACCAGCAGGTCAGGTGCTCCTCGTCGTACCAGCCGCTCTGGAAGGTGCAGGCCGAGGCGAAGCGGGTGACCTCGGCGCCCGAGGCGGTGGAGAAGACGCAGTGGCTGTTGTTGTCGCCGCCGGGACAGTCGGTGACGAACTTCTGGCCCGACGGCGAGAAGAGCACCTCGGCCTCGCCCTCGCCGACGTTCTTCACCGTCCTGGTGAGCTTGCCGTCGGGCGAGTAGAAGCGCAGCGCCTGCTTGGAGACGGTGTTGGTGATGCCGACGACGCCCCGCTGCTGGTGGTCGAAGCCGAAGTTGGTCTCCTTGTGCAGGCCCTTGATCACGCGGGGACGCACGGGCGCGTCCGGGTCGGAGACGTCGATGATGGCGAAGCCGCTGGAGTGGAAGTCGTCGCCGACGTACTTGCCGACGTTGATGAGGATGCGGGTGCTGTCGAGCGACCAGCTCTCCACGTACGCCTGCTGGGGGGATTTGACCGTCCTGATCGAGGTGGTCCTGCCGGTGGAGTTGTCGCGCAGTTCGACGGTGTCCCAGTTGTCGCTGGTGTACTTCGTGGTGCGCAGCGCCGTGTACTTGCCGTTCGGCGACATGCGGGCGGCCAGGTAGTTGTTGTAGGCCCGGAAGGAGCTCGAGGTCTTGACGTAGTCGACCCAGTCGCCGTTCTTGGTCTTCTTGTAGGAGAAGCCGAGCAGGGTGATGGGGTCGTCGGCGTGGGAGAACACGCTGGCCTTGGCGTCGGGGAGCACCGCCTTGGCCAGGTCCGTCTTCGGGACGCCGGTGGCGGTGGGCTGCGGGGTCTCGGTGGGCGTGGGGTCGGGGGTCGCCGGGGGCGCGCTCGTGGTGGCGGGGGCGCTGGGGGCGGGGGAGGTCGCGGCGACGTTCTGCTTGCCGGGCTCGCCGGTGTTGTTGACCACGAACACCACCGCGGCGACGGTGGCGACGAGGGCGACCGTCGCGGCGATCACGGCGATGAGCCAGGGGCGTTTCCTCTGCTCCTGGGGAGTGGCGGGGTGCCAGGGCTGCTGGGGAGCGCCCGTACCGAACGCGCCGCCACCCTGCGGCCCGCTGTAGTGCGCGGCATTGCCTTGCTGGCCCCCGAACTGGCCACCGCTTCCCTGTTGCCCGCCGAACTGGGCGCCGCTGTGCTGCGCGGGCGCGCCGTACTGGGGGGCGTTGCCGTACGGCTGCTGCGGCGGGGGGCCGCCCTGGGGGCCGGTGGAGTACAGCGGCGGGGTGGCGGCCGGGGCCCCGCCCCACGGCTGCCGGCCGTACGGGGGCTGCTGGCCGTACCCGGCCGGTGGTTGCTGGGGGCCGCTGACCTGCGGCGGGCCGGGAGGCGACCACGGCGCGGGGCCCGCGGGCGCGCCCACCGGCGCCTCCGGCAGGGCGGCGCCGGGGCTGTGCAGCAGCCGCATGATGACCTGCTGGGCCGTCGGCCGGGCGGCCGGGTCCTTGGCCAGGCACGCCGCCACCAGGTCGCGCAGATCGCCCTCGATGGCCGACAGGTCGGGCTGGGCGTTCAGCACGCGGTTGATCACCGCGGGCACCGAGTCGGCGAAGAACGGCGCCGTCCCGCTGGAGGCGAACGCGATCGTGCTGCCCCACGAGAACATGTCGGCCGCGGGCGAGACCAACGCACCCATGATCTGCTCAGGCGCCATGAAGGCGGGCGTGCCCATCGGCGTCGAGGTGATCGTGGAGGTGCCCTCCAGGGCCCTGGCGATGCCGAAGTCGATCACGCGCGGCCCGTCGGAGGCGAGCAGCACGTTGCCGGGGCTGAAGTCGCGGTGCACGATGCCCGCCTGGTGGATGGCGGCCAGCGCGGTCGCGGTGCCGATGGCCAGCCGCGACAGGCTGGCGCCGGTCCGCGGGCCCTCCGCGCGCACGACGGCGGCCAGGGACAGTCCCTCGACGTATTCACTGGCGATGTACGGCCGGTCGTTGTGCACGCCGGTGGTGATCACCTTGGCCGTGCAGAACGGCGCCACCCGCTGGGCGACGGCCACCTCGCGGGCGAACCGCTCGGCGGCGACGGCGTCGTCGGTGAGGTGGGGGTGCAGCCATTTGAGCGCGACGAGCTGCCCTGAGGGGTCCGCGCCGAGGTAGACCACGCCCTGCCCACCCTGACCCAGGCGCCCGCGAAGTTCGTACGCACCGATTCGCTGGGGATCATCCGCGCGCAGGTCAGACACTAACGACATAGGAAGATTATTGTTGATTCGCGGGCGCCCGGTGCGCCGCCCCCGTCACGAGAGCTCCGCTTCCTGGTCGAATGCGCGAATCGTTACCCGAGCCGAAACAGCCGTCACGGTTTCGGCGAACCGCGTCAGTGGGCGCCCAGCACGTCCACGACGAAGACCAGGGTGTCGTTCCCCCGGATCCCGAGCGCGGGCACGCCGCCACGGCCGTAACCGAGGGCGGGCGGCACGACGAAGACGACCCTGCTGCCCACCGGAACGCCGGTGAGCGCCCGCTCCCAGCCTGCGACGACGCTGCCGTCGCCCAGCCGCACCGCCCTGGGCCTGCCGTCGGACCACGACCCCTCCACGACGCGGCCGCCGCGCCACAGCAGGGTGACGTGCTGGGTGACCAGGAGCTGCCCGGCCCTGGTCTTCGGGCCGTCCCCCCTCGACACGACCTTGGCGGCGAAGCGTGCCGGCGCGGGCCCTGGGGGGATCACGACGCGCGGCGGTGCGCCGGGGCTGACGGTGACGCCGTCGAGCGTGCCGCCCCGGGCTCGCCCGGCCGCCGCGCCCTTGCCGTACGCGGCCAGGATGTCGACGACGTAGAGCAGTTCGTCGCCGGGGCGGACGCCCTGCGGCGGATTGGGGCCGAACCCGTCGCCGGGCGGCAGCGCCACGACGACGCGGCTGCCCGCCCGCCGCCCGCGCAGGGCGGTGTCGAGGCCCTCCGGCAGGCTCCCGAGGCGCAGGGCGGCGGGGGCGCCGCGGTCGAAGGTGGAGTCGACCACGCGGTTGTCGGCGCCGTCCCACACGTGGGCGGTGAACTGGACGACGGCCACGCTGTCACGTCCGAGGCGGGTGCCGTCGCCGGAGGTGAGTTCGTCGATCTGCAGTCCGGTGGCGGGCGCGCCGTCGGGGAAGACGACGGTGGGACGGGCGCCGAAGGGTCCGCCGACCTTGAGCCCGCCGCCTTGCGCGGGCTGGGCGCATCCGCCGAGCAGCAGGAGGACGGCCGGGAGGAGCGGGGCCCAGGGGCGCATGGAGGGGATGGTACCGGCCTATTGGACGCGTTGTCAGTCCACGCCGGGAAGGGCGGGGAGGCGCCGGCCGGGCATGAGAACGGCCCCGGGCCGGAGCCCGGGGCCGTTCTCGCGATCGCCTGTCAGCCGCCGTAGAGCACGTCGACGACGAACACCAGGGTGCTCTTGGCCGGGATGCCGTTCTGCTCCTGGTCGCCGTAGCCGAGAGCCGGCGGGATCACCAGCAGCACCCGGCTGCCGGCCGGCACGTCCTTCAGCCCCTGCTTCCAGCCGGGGATGACACCGTCGAGGCTGAACTCGGCCGACTCGCCCCGCTCCCAGCTGGAGTCGAACTGCTTGTCGGTGCCCCAGATCTTGCCCGTGTAGTGGGCCAGGACGGTGTCGGTCTCCTTGACCTTGGCGCCGGTGCCGGTGATGAGGACCTTGGAGATCAGCTCGGTCGGCGGCTTGAGGTCGGTCTTGGTGGTCAGCGTCGGAGCCTTGTCGCCGCCGGGGTTGACGACCGTGACGCCGTCGACCTTCTCACCCGTCTCGGTGCCGCTCGCGGCGCTGGGCATCGCGGAGATCGGGTCGATCACGAACACCTGGGTCTTGTTCGGGTCCTCGCCGGCCTGCTTGGCCGCCTCGGCGGCCTCCTTGCTCATCGAGTCGGGCCCGACCACGGCCAGGAAGCGGCCGCCCGCCTTGGTCTTGGTGAAGCCTTCCAGCATGACCTTCGGCAGCCGGTCGTCGATCTTGATCGGCGAGGTGTCGCTGGAGGTGTAGGACGAGATGCGCTGCTTGTTCTCCTTGCCGTCCCAGTCCCAGACCGTGTAGTGGGCGTTCACGGTCTGCCCCTTGGCGAACGCGGCTCCCTTACCGGGATCGATGATCTGGTAGGAGGAGACCTTCACCGGGTCGCCGGCGGGAAAGACCGCCTCCGGCTTGGCCCCGAGCTTCCCGTTGATCTGCAGGGAGTCTGCGGAGCCTGAGCCGCAGGCGGCGGCGAACAGCAAGGGCACAGCGGCCAGGACGGCCAGTCGGCGGCGCATGGGGTCATCCTCGGGGACAGACGGCTTCGGTCCGCGCCACACTACCGGACTTCACCGTAGGCCCCGGATAAGCGCACCTACATGCCCGCGATGAGCTTGTCCACCCTTTCGTCGACGCTACGGAACGGGTCCTTGCACAGCACGGTGCGCTGTGCCTGGTCGTTGAGCTTGAGATGCACCCAGTCGACGGTGAAGTCGCGGCGCTTCTCCTGGGCCTTGCGGATGAACTCTCCGCGCAGCCTGGCCCTGGTCGTCTGCGGCGGCACCGACTTGGCCTCGAAGATCTTCAGGTCGGAGGCCACCCGCTCGACCGCGCCCCGCTTCTGCAGCAGGTAGAACAGGCCCCGGCGGCGGTGCACGTCGTGGTAGGCCAGGTCGAGCTGCGCCACGCGCGGCGACGACAGCGGCAGGTCGTACTTCTTGCGGTAGCGCTCGATCAGCTGGTACTTGGTCACCCAGTCGATCTCGCGGCTGACCAGGTCGAGGTCGCCGGTCTCGACCGCGCGCAGGGTGCGCTCCCACAACTCCAGCACCCGGCGGGAGACGGGGTCGCCGCCGCGCCGGTCGACGAAGTCCTTGGCCTTGGTGAGGTACTCCTGCTGGATCTCCAGCGACGACGCCTCCCTGCCGTTGGCCAGCCGGACGCGACGCCTTCCCGTCATGTCGTGGGAGACCTCGCGGATGGCCCTGATCGGGTTCTCCAGCGACAGGTCGCGCATCACCGTGCCGGCCTCGATCATGCGCAGCACCAGGTCGGTGGCGCCGACCTTGAGCAGCATGGTGGTCTCGCTCATGTTGGAGTCGCCGACGATGACGTGCAGGCGGCGGAACCGCTCGGCGTCGGCGTGCGGCTCGTCCCGCGTGTTGATGATCGGCCTGGACCTGGTGGTGGCGCTCGAGACGCCCTCCCAGATGTGCTCGGCGCGCTGGGAGACGCAGTAGACGGCGCCGCGCGGCGTCTGCAGCACCTTGCCGGCGCCGCAGATGATCTGGCGGGTGACCAGGAAGGGGATCAGCACGTCGGCCAGGCGGCCGAACTCGCCGTGCCGCCCGACCAGGTAGTTCTCGTGACAGCCGTAGGAGTTGCCCGCTGAGTCGGTGTTGTTCTTGAACAGGTAGATGTCACCGGCGATGCCCTCTTCGCGTAGCCGTTTCTCCGCGTCGACCAGGAGCCCCTCGAGGATGCGCTCGCCCGCCTTGTCATGGGTCACCAGTTCGATGACGTTGTCACACTCGGGGGTTGCGTACTCGGGATGGCTGCCCACGTCGAGATACAGGCGTGCGCCGTTGCGGAGGAAGACGTTGCTCGATCGGCCCCAGGACACCACTCGCCGGAACAGGTAGCGCGCGACCTCGTCCGGCGACAGCCTGCGCTGCCCCCGGAACGTGCACGTCACGCCGTACTCGTTCTCCAGCCCGAAGATGCGACGATCCATCACCTCACACTAGTTCCCCGAAAGCGGGCTAGGGAGAGATCTTGGCGATGGATTTCTGCCGTACGGCATGCGGCCTGCGCCGAACGGCGCTCGATTCGGCCGGTCAGGCGGGGTGGGAGCTCATCGCGGATCGGGCAGGAGCGTGGAGCAGGTCGTGCGCGGGATGTAGGCCAGGCCGTCGAAGTCGTCGCCCGGCACGGTCGAGGAGAAGGACGTCTTGTAGGTGAAACGGCCCACGACCCCGCCGAAGGAGCGCAGGTGCCGCCGCTCGCCGAGCCACGCCTCCACCTCGGGCGGCCTGGCGCCGTCGCCGCGCAGATCGAGGAGGTGGTCGCCGGGGTGCGCGGCCGCCAGCCACGCCTCGACCGTGGTGGGGGTGTCGGCGAAGGGCACGCGGTTGCGGACCGGCGGTCTGGTCCGTACGGCCCTGCCGAAACGCCGGCGCCTGGACAGGAACTCGCCCTGGCCGAACAGCAGGCCGAGGGCGTAGTACGCGGGGCCGTGGCGCTCGACCAGGTGATGTCCCATGGCGGCGACGAGGCCGCCCTTGGCCCTGCCCTTCATCACGTGCCCGTTGTGCGCCCACACCGCCACCCTTGCCGCCGGGTCGGCCAGGAGCAGGCCGACGTTGTCGGCCATGAAGCGGTCACGCAGCGCCGGGACCTCGGGGAACGGCCGGACGGACAGCTCGGCGCTCTGCAGGACGGCCCGGACGTGCCGATCGGAGGGAACAGCCGGCCCGCCGATCGGCACGTCCGGCGTGTCGGCGGCCAGGCGTCCGGCGGCCTCCGCCACGGCCGGGGGCAGCGGCGGGTCCCCCAGGCGGAAGCCGCCGAGCGCCCGCAGTTCCTCCGGCAGCCTCTCGCCCAACGCCTCCAGCGAGTCGCCCGGATACTGCGGGTCGATCCCCGCGAAGGTCATCCGCGGCCCGTCGCGGTTGTACTCGCGCAGCCACTCCACCACCGCCAGCACCTCGGCGGTGCGCCACGTCCAGAACCCCATCTCCGCCACCGCCCGCAGCGGATCCCCCTTGCCGTGCAGGACGTAGTCGTTGACCCGCTCGGCCGCCGACATGCTGGCCTCCATGGCGAGCGTGGTGAACCCCTGCTCGGCCAGGATCTTCAGCAGGCGGTGCTTGAGCTCGAAGAACTCGCGGCTGCCGTGGGTGGCCTCGCCCAGGCCCACGACCCGGACACCGGTCATCGCGCCCGCCATCGCCGCCCGCAGGCGCGCCTCGTCGTCGAGCGGCACGGCACGAGCGGCCAGCCAGTCGTGCACCGCTCCGGACCGTTCGACCGCCACCACGCCTCCCCCGGGGGGTGCGCCCCTTCGGGGGACGCGCTCGACCATCCTACGAACCACGCCGTCCGTGACGGCGGCCCAGCGGGCGCGGCCGGTGAGCGTCACCCTGGAGGGCCCCCGGCCCCGGCCGGCGAGTGGGGGCGAGCCCGCTTGCCGTAAAGGAGGGCCTGAAAACGGCGGGCCCGAAGACCGCAGGCCCGAAGAAGCAGCGGGCCGGGAGAGGCGGCGGGCCGGGAGAGGCGGCGGGCCGGGAGAGGCGGCGGGCCGGGTCATAGAAGTCGGGTCAGCGGAATCCGGGCGCCGGGCCGAGGGTGGTGCCGTCCGTGAGGTCGCAGGTGAGGCGCAGGTGTTCGGTCCCCCCGTCCCGCGCGGGCGATTCCAGGCGCCGCAGCAGCATCCGCACCGCCGTGGCCCCGATCAGCCGGCTGGGCGTGCGTACGACGGTGACCGCCGGGTCCGGGGCCAGCACGTTCTGCCGGTCCCCGTGGTCGCCCAGCCCCACCACGCTGAGCGCCCCCGGCACCGCCACCCCCTGCTCCTGCGCCGTTTCGTACAGCCGGTGCGCCACGTAGGACGATTCCGCGATCACCGCCGTCACCCCCTGTTCGGCGGCGAAGCGCAGCACCTCGCGTTCGTCGGCCAGGCATGGCGTCGCCTCGGGCACGTCCGGGTTGGGCGCGGCGAAGGCGACCATCCGGGGTTCGAGCCCGTGCCGGGCGCAGGCGCTCGCGTATCCTTCGCGCCGCTCGACGATCGTCTCGTGGGTGCGGGAGCCGACGATCATGAGGATCGCCCGGTGCCCGAGCTCGTGGAGCCGGTCGACGACGTCCTGCGTGGCGGCGGCGTAGTCGGCGGCCACCCAGGAGACGTTCCCGCCGGCGGCGTTGCGGCGCCCGATCATGACGAACGGGTACCCCTCCTCGGCCAGCCGCCTGATCTCCTCGCCGTCGATGCGCCCGCCGACGAGGATGGAGCCGTCGGCGACCTCCAGCACGTTGGTGTTGCGGTTGAAGATCGATCTCTCGCCCGCCTCGTTGCGGGCCCCGGTGAACAGCAGTAAGTGGTGGCCGGTCTTCTCGGCCTCCTCCTCGATGCCGAGCAGGAAGTCGTAGTAGAAGTCGCCGCTCTCCCACGGGAACATCCGCTGGTAGGTGAAGGCGCCGATGATGCGGTTGCGCCCGCCGGCCAGGCTCTGCGCGGCCACGTTGGGGACGTACTGCAGGTCGTGGATGGCCTGCATGACCCGGGCGCGGGTCTGTTCGCTGACGCGCAGGGTGTCGGATTTGCCGTTGACGACGGTGGACACCACGGCGATGGAGACGTTCGCCGCGCGGGCGACGTCCTGCTGGGTCACCCGTCGCCGCCCGGCGGCCTTGCGCTCGCTCATTCCGCTTGCCTCCGTTGACAACGTCGTTGGGGCAAGCCTAGCATCCGCTAAAGCGCTTAAGCAGGGTGCTTAAGCGCATAACTGGGACGAGCTTCACTATGCATCTCGGCACCGGAATCCTCGTGGCCGGCGGCGGTCTGGGCGGCGTGGCCGCCGCGCTGGCGGCCTTACGCCTCGGTGAGAACGTGATCCTCACCGAGGAGTCGCCCTGGCTGGGCGGCCAGCTGACCAGCCAGGCCGTCCCGCCCGACGAGAACGCCTGGATCGAGACGACCGGCGCCACCAGCTCCTACCGCAGGCTGCGCCAGGAGATCAGAGATCACTACCGGCGCTTCTACCCCCTCACCGAGTCGGCCAGGGCCGCCGCGGCGCTCAACCCCGGCGGCGGACGCGTCAGCCCGCTGTGCCACGAACCCCGGGCCGCCCTGGCCGCCATCGAGGGCCTGCTCGCGCCGTACGTGTCGGCCGGGCGGCTGACCGTCCTGACCGGAACGGAGCTGCGCGAGGTCGCGGCCGACGGCGACCGGATCACCGGCGTACGGCTGGCCTCGGCCACGCACGGCGACGTCCACGTCGAGGCCTCCTACTACCTCGACGCCACCGAGCTCGGCGACCTGCTCGACCTCTGCGGCGTCGAGTGGGTGTGCGGCGCCGAGAGCCGCGACGACACCGGCGAGCCGCACGCCGTGCCCGGCCCGCCCCAGCCGCTCGACCAGCAGGCCTTCACCTGGTGCTTCGCCATGGACTACCGTCACGGCGAGGACTGGACCGTCGAGCGCCCCAAGGACTACGACACCTGGCGCGCCTACACCCCCGCCTTCTGGCCGGGCCCGCTGCTGTCGTGGACCGACGTGCGCCCCGACACCCTCGCCCCGCGCACCCACCCCCTCCTGCGCGAGGAGGAGTCGCTCACCGGCGGCCACGCCATCGACCGGTGGACCTACCGCCGCATCCGCAGCACCCGCACCTTCGAGCCCGCCTTCGCGGCCGGTGACGTCACCCTGGTCAACTGGCCGCAGAACGACTACTGGCTCGGCCCGCTGATCGGCGTGACCGACGCCGAGCGCCTCCACCATCTGGAGGCCTCCCGTCAGCTCAGCCTGTCGCTGCTGCACTGGATGCAGACCGAGGCCCCGCGCCACGACGGCGGCACCGGCTACCCGGAGCTGCGCCCGCGCGGCGACCTGCTCGGCTCCCCCGACGAGCTGGCCCTGCGCCCCTACGTCCGCGAATCGCGCCGCATCGTCGGCGAGTTCACCGTCCTGGAGACCCACATCGGCGCCGAGTCCCGCCAGGGCGCCGGCTCCGAGCTCTTCCCCGACTCGGTCGGGATCGGCTGCTACCGCATCGACCTGCACCCGAGCACCGGCTCCGGCGAGCCGCGCACCTACGTGGACATCGCCTGCCACCCCTTCCAGATCCCGCTCGGCGCGCTGATCCCGGTGCGCGCCGCCAACCTGCTGCCCGCCGCCAAGAACATCGCCACCACCCACGTCACCAACGGCTGCTACCGCATGCACCCGGTCGAGTGGAACATCGGCGAGGCCGCCGGCGCCCTGGCCGCCCACTGCCTGCGCACCGGGCACAGCCCCCGCGCGGTACGCGGCACGCCCGCGCTGCTCGCCGACTTCCAGCGCCTGCTCAGCACCCGGCTGGGCTTCGAGCTGTCCTGGCCGGAGCGCATCCGCACGAAGATCATCTGAGAACCCCCCGGAGACCCTCATGCCCCTCACCCGCAGGACCCTCCTGCGCATGGCCGCGCTCGCCCCGGTGCTCTACGGAGCCACGCAGGCCAGCGTCGCCGCCGCGCACGCCTCCCCCGACGCCACCGCCGTGCGCGCCTCCGACTTCGGCTTCGACCCCGTCGACGCCACCCCGGCCCTGACGGCCGCCCTGGCCAGCGGCGCGGACGTCGTCATCATCGACGACGTCGGCCAGGACTGGATCACCCGCCCGCTGTGGATCAACCGCGACGACCTCACCGTCATCCTCGAGGACGGCGTCACCCTGCGCGGCCTGGCCGGCGGCTTCCCCGACACGCGCGACGGCATCTGGCGCATCCACGGCCGCAAGAACGTCAAACTCATCGGGTACGGCGCGACGTGCGTGATGAACAAGCCCGAGTACACCGGCGAGTGGCGCTCGATCGTCCGCATGGGCACCAGCGAGTCGATCACCGTCGAGGGCCTGGTCCTGCGCGGCGCCCCCGGCGACGGCGTCATCCTCGGCGGCGGCTCCAAGAACGTCGTCATCCGCAACGTGGTCTGCGACGACAACAAGCGCAACGCCATCAGCGTGATCTACGCCGACGGCCTGCTCATCGAGGGCTGCGCGCTGATCAACACCCAGGGCACCGCCCCGGAGGCCGGCATCGACCTGGAGCCCGACTCGGCGCCCCAGCTGATCAAGGACGTCGTCATCCGCGACACCGTCTTCGCCGGCAACAAGAAGTACAGCTTCGAGATGAACCTCATGCGCTACAACGCCGACAGCACCCCGGCCTCGGTGCTGGTCGAGCGCTGCTACATGGGTCCGACCGGCGACGCGGTCGTGCACGTCCAGCCCGGCGTGCGCGGCCCGGCCGCCGGCTCGATCACCTTCCGCGACTGCGTCTTCGACGCCGGCGACTCCCCCGGCACCGTCAACCTGTACGGCGTGCGCGGCTACGACGGGCTGCGCACCACGTTCGAGCGGGTCGCCTTCACCGCGCTGCGCGAGCAGCCGCGCACCGACCCGTTCGTCAAGATCTGGTCCGGCCTGGTCACGGTCCTGCCCGAGTACGGCAACGCGCGCTTCGACGACTGCGTCGTCCTGGCCGACCTGGCCGGGCCGTTCCTCGCCGGCGTCGAGGGAGCCGGTGACCCGGTCCTGTCGAACGTCACCGGCACCCTGTGGGCGCTGCGCCCGCGGCAGCCGATCATCGACACGGCCGGAGCCACCAAGGAGGTGGACCTCGACATCCGCCCCCACGACGGCGCCGCCCAGGTGGCGCTGACCGGCCGCCCGGTCGGCCAGGCGGGCCAGACCATCACGGTCACCGTCCGCCGCCTCGGGCCCGACACCGCCGCCCCCCTCGTGCTGCGCTACGACACCGGCGGCAGCGCCCGCAACCGCGTCGACTACGACGGCCTGCCCGGCGTGGCCGTCATCCCGGCGGGCGGGCGCACGGCCGACATCCCCGTCAGGATCCGCCCCGACGCCGCGGCGTGCGAGCTGACCCTGACCCTGCGCCCCCTGCCGGGAACGAGCGTGGCCGGGCGCGACACGCTGACCATCACCGTGAGAGGCAGGCAGTGACGATGATCGACCCCACCTCCCGGCCCACCCGCCGATCGGTTCTCGCCCTGGGCGCCGGCCTGGGCGCCGCCCTGCTGTCGGGCTGCGCCACGACCTCCACCGGCACCGCCCCCGCTGCGGCTCCCACGCGGGGCGGGCTCACCCCCGACAACCCCCTGGGAGTCCTGGCCGACAAGCCCGTGGAAACCGTCATCTTCAAGGGCGGCTACGGCGACCAGTACGTGCTCGACGCGCAGGCGATCTTCAAGCAGCGTTTCCCGCAGGCGCAGTTCAAGCACACCGGCGGCCAGGACCTGGGCAAGCAGCTGCAGCCCCGGTTCGTCTCCGGCGACGTGCCCGACCTGATCGACAACTCCGGAGCCGGCGCGCTGGCGCTGGCCCCCCTGGTCGACAACGACCAGCTGATGGACCTCACCCCGCTGCTGGATGCCCCCGCTCTCGACGGCGGCGGCAAGACCGTGCGCGAGACCCTGCTGCCCGGCATCGTCGACCAGGGCTCCTTCAAGGGCAAGCCGTACGTCCTCTACTACACCTACACCGTGCACGGCCTGTACTACAGCCGCTCCCTGTTCGCCAAGCACGGCTGGACCTACCCGACGACCTGGGACGGGATGCTCGACCTGTGCGCCGAGATCAAGTCGGCCACCGGCATGGCGCCCTGGACCTACCAGGGCAAGGTGCCCAGCTACATCCTCACCCCGCTCATCATGATGGCGATCAAGGCCGGCGGCCTGGAGACCCGCAAGGCGCTCGACACCCTGGCCCCCGGCAGCTGGCGCAGCGAGCCGGTGATGGCCGCCGCCAGAGCCCTGCACCAGCTGGTGGAGAAGGGCTACATCATGGAGGGCACCTCCGGCCTGACCCACATCCAGGCGCAGACCTACTGGGCCAAGGGCAAGGCGGCGTTCATCCCGTGCGGCTCCTGGCTGGAGAGCGAACTCGGCGACGTCACGCCCGACGGCTTCGACATGGTGATCGCCCCCACCCCCTCGCTGAGCGCCGACGACGCGCTGCCGCAGGCCGCGATCCGCGGCATGGGCAACGAGGGCTACATCGTGCCCGCCCAGGCCAAGAACCCCTACGGCGGCCTGGAGCTCATGCGGATCCTGCTGTCGCCGCAGGCGTCGAAGAACTTCACCGGCCAGACCCAGACCCTCACCAGCCTGGCCGGATACACGCCCGAACAGGAGAGCTCGGGCCTGAAGTCGCTGCGCGAGGCGCTGGCGGCCTCCGGCGACGACACCTTCCACTGGCGGTACGGCACCTGGTACGCCAAGCTGCAGACCGAGGCGGCCGCCGCCACCAGCGCGCTCATGACCGGCGAGATCAACCCGGACCAGTGGAGCGAACGCTGCCAGAAGATGGCCGACACGCTGCGCGAGGACCCCTCCGTCCCCAAGTACGAGGTGTGAGCCGATGCGTGCGGGAAGCCGAAGGTTCATCATCACCGCGCTCGCGGTGCCGGTGCTCCTCTACTGCGTCCTGGTGGTCTCCCCCTACCTCCAGTCGTTCTACATCTCCCTGACCGACTGGAACGGGCTCTCACCCGAGCGGAACTTCGTCGGGCTGGCCAACTACGCCCGGCTCCTGGACGACGAGGTGTTCTGGATCTCGCTGTGGCACAACGTGATCGCCGTGGTCGTCATCCCCGTCGCCACGCTCGCGCTGGGCCTGTTCTTCGCCACCATGATCCGCGTCGGGCGCTACCGCGCCCGCGGCGGGGCCACCGGCGTGCGGGGCGCGGCGTTCTACCGGATCGCCTACTTCTTCCCGCACGTGCTGTCGATCGCCGTCATCGGCGTGCTGTTCTCCAACGTCTACGACCCCACCGCGAGCGGGCTGGCCAACGGCCTGCTCGGCGTGGTGGGCATCGACCCGGTGAACTGGCTCGGCGACAAGCAGACCGCCTACCCGGCCATCCTGGCCGTCATCGTGTGGTTGTCGGTCGGCTTCTACGTCGTGCTGTTCATGGGCGCGATGAGCTCGATCCCCACCGAGATCTACGAGGCCGCCCGCCTCGACGGCGCCTCCCGCTGGCAGATCTTCCACCGCGTCACCCTGCCGCTCATCTGGGACACCGTCCAGGTCGCCGGCGTCTACCTCGGCATCCACGCCCTCGACATGTTCGCCATCGTCAACGTGATGTCGGCGGCCGGCGGCTCGGGCGGACCAGACAACGCCACCCAGGTGCTGGGCAACCACCTCTACCTCACCGCCTTCCAGGACAGCCGGTTCGGCTACGCCACCGCCATCGGCGTCGCCCTGCTGCTGCTCACCCTGGTGTTCGCCTGGGTGTCGCTGAAGGTGACCCGCCGCGACCGCATCGAGTACTAGGACCACGATGAGCACCCTGCTGGAAGTCCCCCGGCCCGCCGCCACCACCGCCCCGCCCGCGTCACCGCCGGTGCGCGAGCGGGCGGGCGGGGCCGTGCTGAACGTCTTCACCCACGGCATCCTGCTCACCTGGGCCGCCATGGTGGTCCTGCCGCTGGCCTGGGCGGTGCTGTCGTCGCTCAAAACCAGCGACGAGGTGCTGGCCGACCCGTGGAGCCTGCCGTCCAGCCCGCGCTGGGAGAACTTCGTCAACGCCTGGACCACCGCCGACATCGGCCGCTACTTCCTCAACACCACGATCGTCGTCGCCGTCGGCTCCGCGCTGACCCTCGGCATGGGAGCGCTCGTCGCCTACGTCGTGGCCCGCTACACCTTCCGCGGCAACCGCGCCGTCTACTACCTGTTCGTCGCCGGGATGACCTTCCCGACGTTCCTGGCGATCGTGCCGCTGTTCTTCATCGCCCGCGGCCTGGGCCTGGCCGACTCGCTGCTCGGGCTGGCCCTCATCTACTCCGTCTACAGCCTGCCGTTCGCGGTCTTCTTCCTGACCGCCTACTTCCGCACCCTGCCCACGAGCCTGGCCGAGGCCGCCTTCATCGACGGCTGCGGCCACTGGGGCACGTTCCTGCGGATCATGCTGCCGGTGGCGCGGCCCGGCCTGGTCAGCGTCGGCATCTTCGTCGTGCTCGGCCAGTGGAACCAGTACCTGCTCCCGCTGATCCTGCAGTCGAGCCCCGACAAGTACGTCCTGACGCAGGGCCTGGCCAACCTGGCCGTCAGCCAGGGTTACGCGGGCGACTGGAGCGCGCTGTTCGCCGGGCTGACCATCTCCATCCTGCCCGTGCTCGTCGTCTACCTCAGCTTCCAGCGGCAGATCCAGACCGGCATGGTCGCCGGCGCCCTCAAGTGATCACCCGACTCGGAGGAGTCCCCGTGTCCCATCCCCCGCTCCGCCGCCGCGCCGTCCTGCTCGGCGCCGCCGCCGTCGCCGCCGCAGGCGCGTTACCGCTGCCCGCCCGCGCCGCCGCCTACCCCGTCATCAACCTCAAGACCGACTGCGGCGCCAAGGGCGACGGCGTCGGCAACGACACCGGCGCCCTGCAGAGAGCCGTGGAGAAGATCACCGCCGCCGGAGGCGGGACGCTCGACATCCCGGCTGGGGTGTACAAGATCGGCGGCCAGAACCAGGGACGCGTGGCAGGACAGCCCTACTACCGCTACTGGACCATGCTGGAGTTCAAGAACCTGGCCTTCCTGCACATCCGCGGAAGCGCGGGCGCGGTCCTGCGGCTGGCCGCCGGCCTGCACTACGGCTCCTTCAACCCCGACGACGGAACCGCGCAGGCGCCTCCGGCCGGCGAGGACTACAACGAGCTGTACCGCGCACGCGTCGGCGCCATGATCCAGGTCGAGGACAGCAGCGACGTCACCATCGAGAACCTCGAACTCGACGGCCGCAACGGCACGCTGGTCCTGGGCGGCCGATGGGGCGACACCGGCATCCAGGCCACCGCCACCGGCATGCGGCTGCTGCGCAACACCAACGTGACCATCTCCGACGTGCACACCCACCACCACGGGCTCGACGGCCTCACCATCGGCTACGGCGGCCTGACCACCGCCGACCCGCCCAAACCCCACACCGTCACCGGCGTGCGCAGCGAATACAACGGCCGCCAGGGCCTGTCGTGGACCGGCGGCAACTCCCTCACCGTCACCGACAGCCAGTTCAACCACACCGGACGCGGCGCCGTACGCTCCGCGCCCACCTCCGGCCTCGACATCGAGGCCGAGAGCAGCGTCTGCAGGAACGGCCTGTTCACCCGGTGCGAGTTCGTCGACAACGGCGGGCCCGGCGTCATCGCCACCAACGGCGACGGCGGCTACACCCGCTTCGAAGGCTGCACCTTCTGGGGCACCACCACGTGGAGCGCCTACACCAACAAGCCAGGCCTGGTCTTCAAGTGGTCGAACTTCTACGGCAGGAACAACCTCGGGTACGGCGGAGCGGACGCCGCCCTGGCCACCAAGTACGCCGACTGCCTGTTCGAGGACCGCCCCTGGACCAACGGCCAGGTCTACCGCGACGGCTACCTCGTCACCGACGAGGCCTCGGCCGACTCCGGGCAGAACGTCCAGTTCGCCGACTGCCGCTTCGTCGCCCGCCAGGTCCGCAGCGTCTGGACCAACACCGACACCAAGGTCAAGACCTTCCTGCGCTGCACCTTCGACCACCGCTACGCGGGCGTCGCCGAGGGCGGCATCCAGAGCCACCCGTGGGGAGCCAGGTTCGTGGCCTGCGCCTTCACCGAGAGCACCGGCACCACCACCTCCCGCTGGTACGTCCACCTCAACGGCGTCGTCGTCGACCCCAGCCCGGACGGTACGCCCACCACGGTGGCCGGCCCCACGGTCCGCTGGGGCAGCCCCACCGGCGCGGTGGGCGTGATCCCTGTGGGCACGTATGGCTGAGGCCGCACCGCGCTTCGCCCCCTTTCTCGACGGCCTGTGGGACGCCTCCACCCAGGTGCAGCAGAACGTCTACCGGCGCACCGCCGAGGCGCTGGCCGCCGGACGCGCCGCCAACGACCTGCTGCTGACCCCTCATGACGTACGGCGGCGCCAGGAGGCGCTGCGCCGCCTCGCCCTCGACGCCCTCGGCGGCGACCTGCCGCCAGACCGCCCGGCCCCCGTGGCGCGCCGTACCGGGTCGGTGCGCGGCGACGGCCACCTCGTCGAGCGGCTTATCGTGGACGTCGGCGACGGCGTCCACATCCCGGCCAACCTGTACCTGCCCGACGGCCTGGCCCAGCCCGCGGGCGCCGTGCTGTTCCTGTGCGGCCACGCGCCCTCCGGCAAGGCCGCCCCCCGCTACCAGGCCATGTGCGCCCGGCTGGCCAGGGCCGGGCTCGTCACGCTCAGCTTCGACACCATCGGGCAGGGCGAGCGCAAGAGCTACCTCGACGCGTCCGGCCGGGAGATCATCCCGGCGAACGTGCCCGAGCACTCGCACGCCGGCGTGCAGTGCTGGTGGACCGGCGACTCCCTGGCCCGCTACTTCGTCTCCGACGCCCGGCGCATGCTCGACTACCTGACCGGCCGGCCCGAGGTCGACCCGCGCCGCGTCGGGGTGATGGGCAACAGCGGCGGCGGGACGCTGACCACGTGGCTCATGCTCGTCGAACCCCGCCTGGCGGCCGCCGCGCCGAGCTGCTTCGTGTCCTCGCGGGAGGACTACCAGCGCTCGGGACAGGCCCAGGACCCCGAGCAGATCATCCCCGGCGGGGCACTGCACGGGCTCGACCACGAGGACTTCCTGCTGGCGATGGCGCCCCGGCCGGCGCTGGTCATGTCGGCGAACTACGACTTCTTCCCCGTCGAGGGAGCGGTGCGCACCGTGGCCCGAGGGCGGCGCTTCTACCAGGTGATGGGATCGTCGGCGCTGGAGCACGTGCGGGCCGACGGAGGGCACGGGCTGTCGCCCGAACTCGCCGTCGCCGCCTCCGCCTTCTTCCAGCGCCACCTGGGCGGCAGCGCGACCGTGCTGAGCGACGAGCCGGCGCTCCAGCCGGACGAGGCGCTGCAGTGCACGGTCAGCGGGCAGATCTCCACCGACGTGCCGGGCTCGGCGAAGGTCTTCGACCTCAACATGCGGCGCCTGGCCGAGCTGGACCGCCGGGAGGCGGGAGGCGGGCTGCCGTGGCTGCGCGCCCGCGTGAACGCCGGCCGCCGGCCCCGCGAGGAGTTCTACCCGCGCTGGTGGGAGGCGCAGGAGCCGGGGGTGCGCAAGGCGTTGTGGTGGGCCGAGCACGACATCGTCTCGGCCGCCGTCGTCTTCGACCCCCCGCGACCCGCCACCGGCGTCGACATCGTGCTGCTCGACCGCGGCACCGACGACCTGCCCGCCCACGCCGACGCCTGCCGCCGCGCCGCCCGGTCGGGGCGGCACGTCGTCGTCATGGACGTGCGCGCGAGCGGCGCGCTCACGCCGCACCGCCTCAACGAGTTCGCCCCCGAGGCCATGTACGGCACGACGTTCAAACTCGTCTCCGACCTGATCGGCCTGGCGGACAGCCTCGGCGCCGCCCGGGTGTACGACGTGCTGCGGGCCGTGGAGTTCGCACGCTCCGAACCGGGGCTAGGCGGCGGGCACGATGGCGGGCTTGGTGGCGGGCTGCCGATCCGGCTCGTCGGCGCGGGACAGGGCGCCTTCCTGGCCCGCCTGGCCGGCGCCCTCGAACCGGGCGTCGCCGAGGTCGTCTGCCTCACCCCCGCCCTGGACCCCGCCGACCTGGTGCGCACCCGCTTCTACGGGCCCGAGCGCGACCACCAGTGCCTCATCCCCGGCATGGCACACCACTGCCCCAAGGACAGGATCGACCAGGCCCTGGGTGCGCGGCTCATCCCGGGCGAGCGGTGGCTCACCGGCGAACCGCTCGCCCGGGTGCCGAGCGGCTGACACCCGCCGCGTCATGGCGCGGCGGGCCGTACGGCATGCGAAAGGACGGCGGGCAGCACGCCCGCCGTCCTTTCGGCAGCTCAGGAACCGTCGTCCTTTCCGGCAGGTCAGGAACCGTCGTCGAGCGGACCCTCCGGAGCCGTCGGCGCGCCGTCGTCGTCACCCTCCTGCGAGGTGGACGCCGGAGCCGCCGGCGCCTCCCCGGCCGGACGCTGCAACAGCCGCTCCAGCCTCGGACCCACCAGGCGCAGGAACTTGCGGTGCTCCCGGTTACGGTCGAGGACCGCCACCTCCAGCTGCCCCACCGCCGGCCGCTCGCCGCCCGGCTCCGTCAGCACCGTGAGCGCCACGTCGAGCGCGTCGGCCAGCGGAGCACCCTCCTGGTAGCGCTCCTTCAGCCGGCCCAGCACCGCCTCGGCCTGACCGCCCATCACCGTGAAGCCGTGCTCGTCGAAGACGGAACCGTCGAAGGTCAGCCGGTAGATCGCGTCATCGTCGGCCGTGTCGCCCACCTCGGCGACGACGACCTCGACCTCCAGCGACTTGATCGACTCGGTGAAGATGCGCCCCAGGTTGGAGGCGTACAGGTTGGCCAGACCGCGCCCGGTCACGTCGGAACGGTCGTAGGTGTAGCCGTTGATGTCGGCGTAGCGGATGCCGCCGAGCCGCAGCTCCTCGAACTCGTTGTAACGCCCGACGGCCGCGAAGCCGATGCGGTCGTAGATCTCGCTGATCTTGTGCAGCGCCCGCGACGGGTTGGGCGCCACGAACAGGATGCCGTCCTGGTACTGCAGCACCACGACGCTACGCCCGCGGGCGATGCCCTTGCGCGCGTAGTCGGCCTTGTCCCGCATGATCTGCTCGGGAGAGGCGTATCCAAAAGGCATGGTCACCTTCGAGGATCCTTTCTAGCGCAGCGGTGCGATGGGGCCGTCAGGGGAGATCATGCGTTCGTCGAGCATGCGCTGCACGACACCCGCGACCTCGTCGTCGCCCAGCCGGCGGAAGCCGTCGGCGTCGATGACCGAGACGACCGGCCAGATCTTACGGGTCACGTCGGGGCCGCCGGTGGCGGAGTCGTCGTCGGCGGCGTCGTAGAGCGCCTGGATGAGCATCGTCACCGTGTCGTCGGCCGAGGCGCCCTCACGGTACAGCTTCTTCAGCGCGCCCTTGGCGAAGATCGAACCCGAGCCGATGGCGTCGTAACGCTCCTTCTCGTACGGCCCGCCCGCCACGTCGTAGCCGAAGATGCGGCCCGCGTCGCGGTCGGGGTCGTAGGCGGCGAACAGCGGCACTACGACCAGGCCCTGCATGGCCATGGCCAGGTTGCCGCGGATCATCGCCGCGAGCCGGTTGGCCTTGCCCGCCACCGACAGCGTGCGCCCCTCGAGCTTCTCGTAGTGCTCAAGCTCCACCCGGTACAGCCGGGCCATCTCGATGCCAGTGCTCGCGGTGCCCGCGATGCCCATGCAGGAGTAGTCGTCGGTGCGAAACACCTTCTCGATGTCACGCTGGGCGATGATGTTGCCCGAGGTGGAACGCCGGTCGCCGGCCATCACCACGCCACCGGCGAAGGAGGCCGCCACGATCGTGGTGGCGTGCGGGACCTGGTCACCGATGGGAGTCGCCAGCCTCTCGTCGCGCACCGGCAGCAGCTGCGGGGCGAACGACCCGAGGAACTCGGTGAACGAGGAGTTGCCGGTGTTGGTGAAAAGTTGGTTCGTCAATCCGGCGGGCAGATCCTTGTGCATTGCCACTCCGGCTCCCTCCAAACGATAGATCCGACAGGCTCGACCCTACTCATCTTCCGTCGCAGCTTGCACTTCCCCCGATCAGCTCGCGGCGAACCGGCTGTGATCAAACGGCGTTCATCAGATCGTTTCTTTACGCGTCACGGGCCCCGTGCGATTGTCGGTATGTCTGCACGTCCATCCACACGGGAGGCCGCTGTGAGACGTGTCTTCGTGGCTGCCCTGGCCATCGCCCTGACCGCGTGCGGGTCCAGCACCCCGGCCGGACCGGAGAGCGTGACGCTCACGATCGCCGCCAACTCCATCGAAGGCGGCAAGAACTCCGAGAGCGCCGCCTGGATCAAGAAGTGGGTCATCCCCGAGTTCGAGAGGACCCACCAGAACGTGAAGGTCCTCTTCCAGTCCAGCGGCGTGGAGGACGAACAGTACAAGACGAAGATCGCCCTGGACCTGAAGTCCAGGACCGGCGCCGACGTCATCGACCTCGACGGCATCTGGGTCGGCGAGTTCGCCCAGGCCGGATACATCAAGCCACTCGCCGACGTCGGCGGGCCCGCCGTCGACACCTGGGAGGGCTGGGGCCAGATCCCGCAGGCCGTCCAAGGACTGGGCATCTTCGACGGCAAGAAGTACGCCCTGCCGCAGGGCACCGACGGCCGCGTCCTGTTCTACAACAAGACACTGTTCAAGAAGGCCGGCCTGCCCGAACCCTGGCAGCCCACCAGCTGGCAGGAGATCATCGACGCCGGCACCAAGCTCAAGGCCGCCGGCGTGCCGATCCCCATCCAGATCAACGCCGGCACCGCCATGGGCGAGGCCACCACCATGCAGGGCGCCCTGCCCCTGCTCGCCGGAGCCGGCGCCGAGATCTACGCCGACCGCAAATGGGCCGGCGCCTCCCAGGCCATGAAGGACGTGCTCGGCTTCTACCAGCAGATCTACGGCGGCAGCGGCCTCGGCGACCCCAAACTCCAGCAGGAGGCCAAGGGCCGCGACACCTCCTTCGCCCAGTTCGCCGAAGGCAAGATCGCCATCCTGGCCGAGAGCGACTACTTCTGGCGCTCGGTCATCGAACCCAAGGCGGGCGTCGCCCCCATGGCCGACCGCGACACCGCCGTCGGCTGGGCCAAGATCCCCGCCAAGCAGCCCGGCGCCGGCATCCGCGGCCAGGACTTCGTCTCCATGTCCGGCGGAGCCGTACGAGCCCTCAACCCGTTCTCCAAGAACGGCAAGCTCGCCTGGGAACTGCTCGCCTTCATGCACTCCGCCGAGGCGATCAAGTCACAGCTGGCCGGGCAGGTGCGCATCAGCTCACGCGACGACGTCAACGCCGAGGTGCTGACGGCCGACCCGATGCTGAAGTTCGTCGCCGAGGAGGTCCTGCCGATCACCGCCTACCGGCCGCCCCTGGCCGTCTACCCGCAGGTGTCGACCACGCTCCAGGAGGCCACCGCGGCCATCGTCAGCGGCCAGGCACCCGACGCGGCCGCCGCGGCCTACCAGAGCAAACTGGAGGGACTCGTCGGTGGCGCGGCCAACATCGCGGGCTGACCCCACCGGCGGCACGGCACGCGCACCGTCCACCCGTACGGCACGCACCCCGACCATCCGCAGACGCGTGCCGTACCACGGCAGGGCGGCGCCCCCATGACCACCGACGCCGCCGGGCTCGGCAAGGCCAGGGCCAGCGCCTTCGTCCTGCCCGCCCTGGCCCTCATCGCCGTCTTCCTGATCTTCCCCGCCCTCTGGACCATCTACCTCGGCCTGACCGACTACCGCCTCACCGGCCTGGCCGCCGCGCAACCCCGCCTCGTCGGCGTCGACAACTACACCGGCGCCCTGGCCGACACCCGCTTCCACACCTCGCTCTGGCTGACCGTGCTGTTCGTCGGCGGCTCCGCCATCGCCGGCCAGGCCGTCCTCGGCTTCACCATCGCCTGGATCCTGCGCAGCCGCCGCGGCCCCGTACGCCGCCTCGTCGAAGGCGTCGTCCTGCTGTCGTGGATCCTGCCCAGCTCCGTCGTGGCGTTCCTGTGGATCGCCCTGCTCGACCGCAGCGGCGGCACCCTCAACGCCCTGCTCGGCACCCCCGGCTTCGCCTGGCTGCTCGACTACCCGATGCTCAGCATCATCGTCTTCAACACCTGGCGCGGCACCGCCTTCTCGATGATGCTCTACTCCGCCGCCCTCGAGAACGTGCCGCCCTCCCACTTGGAGACCGCCCGCCTGGCCGGGGCCAGCGTGCCGCAACAGCTGCGCGACGTCGTCTTCCCCCTGCTGCGCCGCCACATCCTGACGAACCTGCTGCTCATCAGCCTGTGGACGTTCAACGACTTCACCCCGTTCCTGCTCACCGCGGGCGGGCCGGAAGGGCGCTCGGAGATCCTGCCCGTCTACGTCTACAACGTCGCCCTGCGCGGAGGCTCACTCGGCGCCGGCGCCGCCATCTCCTTCCTCATCCTGCTGATCAACCTCATCATGGCCCTGGCCTACCTGCGCCTGCTACGCGGCCGGCGCCGCAGCCAGGAAGCCGCCGCGGGAGGACCACCGGCATGACCCGGCACGTACTCGGCCGCCTGGCCGCCACCGCCTTCATCGCCGTCGTCATCGGCTTCTTCACCCTCCCCATGCTCTGGCTGGCCGCCGCCCCCTTCGACGACACACCGACCATCACCGTCTCCATCCCCCAGTTCACCCTCGGCAACTTCCAGGCCATCCTCGACAACCCCTACGCCGCCGGATCCATCGTCAACTCGCTGCTGCAGGCGGGCGGCGCCGCCGTCCTCGTCGTCGTCCTGGCCGCCCTGGCCGCCTACGCCCTCTCACGCGTCCACGTGCCAGGCCGCGACCTGCTCCTCTACCTGCTCCTGCTGATGTCGAGCGTCGTCACCGGCACCGCCGCCATGGTCCCCATCTTCGAACTGGCCACCAGACTCGGCCTCATCGACACCCACCTCGGCGTCATCCTCGTCGTCTCCGGCGGCCTGCTCCCCGCGGCGATCTTCATCCTCAAGGACTTCATGGACGAGACGCCCACCTCCTACGAGGAGTCCGCGCGCGTCTTCGGCGCCACACCCCTGCAGATCCTGCGCCACATCGTCATCCCCCTCGTCCGGCCCGGCCTGTCCACCATCGGCGTCTGGGCCATGGCCTCCGTCTGGGGCGGCTTCCTGTTCCAGTTCATCCTCCTGCGCGACCCCGAGAAACTGCCGGGCTCGGTGATCCTCTACACCCTCTACACCGAAGGCGGCGCACCCAAGCTCGACCTGATCTCCACCTTCTCCCTGCTCTACTCGCTGCCGGTGGTGGCCATGTACCTGCTGGTCAGCCAGCGCTACGGCTTCCGCTTCCACGGAGGCATCAAACGATGATCTCTCTGCGCGACCTCACCAAGACCTTCCCCGGCGGCGTACGAGCCCTCGACGGCATCGACCTGACCATCGGCGACGGCGAATTCTTCGCCCTGCTCGGCCCCTCCGGCTGCGGCAAGACCACCCTCCTGCGCACCATCGCCGGCCTCGAGACCCCCACCACGGGCACCATCGCCATCAACACCACCGACGTCACCACCCGCCAGCCCGGCGAACGCGACGTGGCCATGGTCTTCCAGGACTACGCGATCTTCCCCCACATGAGCGTCGCCGACAACATCGCCTACCCCCTGCGCATCAAGAAGATCGCCAAAGCCGAACGCCTCGCCAAAGCCCGCGAGGTCGCCACCCGGCTCTCCCTCGGCGACCTGCTCGAACGCCGCCCCAGCCAGCTCTCCGGCGGCCAGCAGCAACGCGTCGCCCTCGCCCGCGCCATCGCCTGCCACCCCACCGCCTTCCTCTTCGACGAACCCCTGTCCAACCTCGACGCCCGCCTGCGCCTCGAAGCCCGCACCTTCCTCAAACGCCTGCAACGCGAACTCGCCGTCACCACCGTCTTCGTCACCCACGACCAGGCCGAAGCCCTCGCCCTGGCCGACCGCATCGCCGTCATGGACCACGGCCGCATGATCCAGGTCGGCACCCCCGCCGAGATCTTCCAGCGGCCCGCCACCCCCTTCGTCGCCTCCTTCATCGGCTCCACCCCCATGAACCTGCTGCCCGGCAAGGTCACCGGAGGCGCCCTGCACGTCGCCGGAGCCGTCCTGCCCGCCGGCGCCCTCCCCGACGGCAGCGAGATCCTGTACGGCATGCGGCCCGAATACGCCGACCTCGCCCTCGACGAACGCGAAGACGGCTTCCCCGGCACCGTCGCCGTCCTGGAGAACCTCGGCACCGCCACCCTCGTCACCCTCGAAGCCCGCGACCGCCTCATCCAGGTCCTCGTCCCCGAAGGCGACGAACCCCCCATCGGCAGCCGCGCCTGGGCCGTACCCCGCCAGCGGCGCGCCCTCCTCTACGCCGATGACACACTGGTGGGATGAAGACCTGGGTCATCCACATCGACCTCGACTTCTTCATGGCCGCCGTCGAGATCGTGCGCAACCCCGACCTGCGCGGGCAACCCGTCATCGTCGGCACCGGCGCCGAACCCACCCAGGCCCGCACCGTCGTCGCCACCGCCTCCTACGAAGCCCGCGCCCACGGCGTGCACTCCGGCATGCCCATCCGCGCCGCCATGCGCGCCTGCCCCGACGCCGTCTTCATCCCCCGCGACCTCGCCTTCTACGAGCAAGCCTCCGCCCAGGTCATGCGCGTCCTGCGCACCTTCCCCGTCATCGTCGAGGTCTGGGGCCTCGACGAGGCCTTCCTCGGCTGGAACGGCGACGGCTACGACAACGACCCCTTCACCCTCGCCCACACCATCCAGCAGACCCTCACCGAACAGACCGGCCTCACCTGCTCGGTCGGCATCGGCGACAACAAACACCAGGCCAAACTCGCCGCCGCCTTCGACAAACCCTCCGGCGTCAACCGGCTCACCTCCGCCGACTGGGCGCACATCATGAACGAACGCCCCGTCACCGCCCTGTGGGGCATCGGCAGCCGCACCGCCGCCAAACTCGCCACCCTCGGCATCGACACCGTCGCCCACCTCGCCGCCGCCGACGTCGACCTGCTCGCCAAGACCTTCGGGCCCACCAACGGGCCCTGGCTGCGCTACCTGGCGCTCGGCAAGGGCGAGGAGAGCGTCACCGACGCGCCCTGGGTGCCGCGCAGCCGCAGCCACGAGATCACCCTCGCCGACGACGTGACCGACCGCGCCACCATCGACGCCCACGTCGACACCCTCGCCCGCACCCTGGCCGCCGAGACCCGCGACGAAGGACGTACGGCGGTGCGCGTCGTCGTCAAGATCCGCCTCAGCAGCTTCTTCACCCGCACCCGCCAGGCCAAACTCGCCCAGCCCACCACCGACCCCGACGTCATCGCCACCACGGCCGTGGACCTCCTCGACCGCTTCGACCTACGACGGCCTGTGCGGCTCATCGGGGTCGCGGTCGAATTCGCCCCGCTGCCCCGCTGACTGGTGAGTTCCCTTCTCGCGGGCCTGGCGCCTCCCTCACAACCGCAGCGCAGACGCCTCACAGCCGCGTACGCGCTGCACACCCGACGCACGCGCCGCGCACCCGAGGCGCCTCGTCCCGGAACCCTCAGCCCACGATCTCGTCGTCCGCGTGGGCGGCGAACTGCGCCGAGCGCACCTCAGCGATCCGCTCATACCGGGAAATGCGATCCTCCCAGTCAGCCTCCACCCCGAAAGCCACCTTCGCGAACCCCACCTCCTTGATCGCCTCCGGCAACCCAGGATCCCCCGGCGCGAAAACCCGCTCCCCCACCAGCACCGTCATCGGCGGCACGAAGAACTCCTCCGCCACCACCGCCCGCGCGTGAACGGCCGCCCCGATCGCCACCACGGCGCCCGCCCCCACGACCGCCTCCTGCAACACCGTCACCCCGGTCGCCAGATACGAGCACCGCCCCACCCGGCACCCCAGCAACGTCGACTGCGGCCCCACGAACACGTGATCACCCAACGACACGTCACCACGCAACACGGCGTTCTCGCAGACGATCGACGACTCCCCCACCTCGATCGCCCCGTCCTCGGCGTCGAGCACCGCCCCGTACATCACCCTCGCACGCGGCCCGACACTCACCCGCCCCACCAACGTCGCCGTCGGCGCCACGAAAGCACTCGGGTCGACCTTCGGCTCATGACCCCGATGACGAATCAGCATGACCGCGCCTACCCCTGTTAACCATGCGTGACCAGAGCCAGGTAATCCTCCCACGCGATCGGCGGCGCCAAATACTCCAGGGCCCGCCACACGAACCGGGCGTCATCGCGGAACTGGCCGATCCCGGTGTTGCACGGCAGGCACAGCGCCTTCCTCACCTCACCGGTGCCATGACAGTGATCGACATGCTCCGGCTCCCGCTCCCAGCAGGCCGCGCACAGCCCCGACTGCGCCTCGATCATCCGCTCCACGTCGGCATGACGCAGGCCGTACCGCTGGGACAGGTGGGAGGAACGCGTCGGCGCCACCTCCGCCCGCCGCGGCCCCGGCACCGCGGGCCGGTCGGCCCAGACCTCCACATCCCACAGATACGCCGCGGCCAGGGCCAGACCCGTCAGGTCGTCACGGAAGTGCCCTAGGCCGTTGTTGCAGTTGAAACAGAGAATGCCACGCACCCGGCCGGTGCTGTGGCAGTGGTCGACATGAGTGCCGGCGTTCTCCCGGCAGACGGCGCAGAGCCCGCCCTGCTGGGCGAGCATGCGCTCGTAGTCGTCTTCGGTGATGCCGTACAGATACTTGAGCTTGTAGTTGCGTTCGCTACCGTGGTTCTTGACGCGGTTCTCTCGCCCCACCAAGGTGTGGCACGGCTTGCAGTAGGACGTGAGCCCATCCGACTTGTCCGACCGATTCCTACCGAACTCGGCAGTCGGCTTGATCTCCTGACAACGCGGGCAGTACTTGTGGCCCTCCGGAGCCTCAACCCGCTCGCGTACACTTCGCCCCTGCTCGGCCGCCCGCTTGCGGTAACTCTTCTTCGAGCGAACTCCGAAACAGGCCTTGCAGTAGCGCGCCCGCCCATCGGGCATACGCTTGTTGAGCCCGAACTCCGAGACGGCCTTAGCCTCCCCACAATCCGGGCACCACTTCACCCCAGGAGCACTTTCCACCGGTTTAACCCGATTTTCAATGTCCCTTTTGCCCTACTCTCCGCCCTTTTGCACGTAACCTCTGACAAATTCCTCTGCGTTCTCTTCGAGAACTTCGTCGATTTCGTCCAGAATTGCGTCGACGTCGTCCGTGAGCTTCTCGTGCCGCTCCTGGACGTCGGCCCCGGCGGTCGCCTCGACCTCCTCGACCTCGCCCTCGCGCCGACCGGCCTGCTTCTGGCCGCCCGTGTCCTTCGCTGCCATCTCTTACCTCCGGTTGGGGGAACTGCCTCTGACCTATATCTTCCCCGAACCGGCCGACATTTCGCGCGGACGACCCGGCGATCTTCGCCACTTCCCGGGATGCTGCCGCCATCGAGGTCAGACAGGCCCGGGGAAGCACCGGACCGGAGAAACCTGGAGCCCCAGGGTCGCTAAGAGCCCAGCGCCTTTACTTTGTAGATTCCCAGCTCGGCCGTACAGCTCCGCCGTACCGGGATGGGTACGGCGGAGCGGGGGGCCGGGGTCATTCGCCGCCGGTGAGGGCGGCGACGAGGTCGGCGGCGGTGCGGCAGCGGTCGAACAGCTCGCCCACGTGGGCCTTGGTGCCGCGCAGCGGCTCGAGGGTGGGCACGCGCTGCAGCGACTCGCGGCCGGGGATGTCGAAGATGACCGAGTCCCAGGAGGCGGCGGCGACGGACTCGGAGTACTGCGCCAGGCAGCGGCCGCGGAAGTAGGCGCGGGTGTCGTTGGGAGGGTTCTCCACCGCCCGCAGGACCTGCTCCTCGGTGACCAGGCGCTGCATGCGCCCGCGGGCGACGAGCCGGTTGTACAGGCCGCGGTCGGGGCGGATGTCGGAGTACTGGAGGTCGACGAGCTGCAGGCGGGGGTGGGACCAGGGCAGGCTGTCGCGGGTGCGGTAGCCCTCGAGGAGTTCGAGCTTGGCGACCCAGTCGAGTTCGCGTGACAGCTGCATGGGGTCGTCGGCCAGGCGGGTGAGCACGGATTCCCACCGGTCGAGGACGTCCTTGGTCATCTCCTCCTGGGCGGTGCCGCGTTCCTCGACGTACTTGCGGGCCTGCTCCAGGTATTCCATCTGCAGCTGGATGGCGGTGAGCTTGCGCCCGTCGCGCATGGCGATCTCGTAGCGGCAGGTGGGGTCATGGGAGACGGCGCGCAGGGCCTGGACGGGGTTGTCGACGGTGAGGTCGCGGGTGAGGAAGTTGTCCTCGATCATCGCCAGGACGAGCGCGGTGGTGCCGAGCTTGAGGTAGGTGGAGATCTCCGACATGTTGGCGTCGCCGATGATGACGTGCAGGCGCCGGTACTTCTCGGGGTCGGCGTGCGGCTCGTCGCGGGTGTTGATGATCGGCCGCTTGAGCGTGGTCTCGAGGCCGACCTCGACTTCGAAGAAGTCGGCGCGCTGGCTGATCTGGAAGCCTTCGCTGCGGGAGTCCTGCCCGATGCCGACCTTGCCGGCGCCGACGACGACCTGGCGGGAGACGAAGAAGGGCGTCAGGTGCCGCACGATGTCGGCGAACGGGGTGGCCCGGCGCATGAGGTAGTTCTCGTGGCAGCCGTAGGAGGCGCCCTTGGCGTCGGTGTTGTTCTTGTAGAGCTGGATGGGCGCGTTGGTGGGGATCGCCGAGGCGCGTACGGCGGCGTCGTACATGACGCGTTCGCCGGCCTTGTCCCAGATGACCGCCGCGCGAGGGTTGGTGCACTCGGGCGTGGAGTATTCCGGGTGGGCGTGGTCGACGTAGAGCCGCGCGCCGTTGGTGAGGATGACGTTGGCCAGCCCCAGGTCCTCGTCGGTCAGCTGGCTGGGGTCGGCGACCTCCCGGGCGAGATCGAAGCCGCGCGCGTCGCGCAGCGGATTCTCCTCCTCGAAGTCCCAGCGCGCTCTGCGCGCCCTGGCGGCCGAAGCGGCCAGGTAGGCGTTGACGACCTGTGACGATGTCACCATCGCGTTGGCGCCTGGCTGGCCGGGTACGGAGATTCCGTACTCGGTCTCGATGCCCATCACCCGACGCACCGTCATGCGCACCCCATGTCTAGCGGCAGTCCGTTCGTTCCCGAGCCTAGCCCTTTCTTGATGCCCGGCCAGCACTCCGTTATGGCACAGATGCCTGATGCGTTCGCGGAGACATCTCCGGAATGGGCTCCGACGAGGGCTTACGTCGTCGTCCGCGGGTCTTGTCGCGGGGCATCAGTTTGCGCAGGAGGCGTTGGCCGGGCTTGTCGATGAGCGCGTAGACGAGGTAGGAGACGGCGATGGCGATCACCATGGTGAGCGCGGCGAGCAGCCAGGGGTTCATCGAGTCCTTCAGCGGCGGGATGACGATGGCCGCGAGGGTCTGGTGCACCAGGTAGAGCGGGTAGGTGAGGGCGCCGAGGATGGTCAGGCCCTTCCAGGTCATCCATTTCAGCCAGCCGAGTGTGACGGCGGCGATGAGGAGGTAGATGAGCGTGATGGCGATGACGACGCCGATGTCGGAGGCGGGGAAGTCCTCGTATCCCTTGGATTTGACGCGGCTGCCGACCCTCTCCAGGGCTACCCAGACGGCCGGGTAGAAGCTGAGGGCGACGAAGAACCACGACAGGAAGGAGTGGCCGTAGCGCCACAGGAGGAAGAAGCTCATGCCGGCGATGAAGTACGGCATCTGCCGTGGCATGAAGATGAGGGTGAGCCATTCGTTGGTTTTGACGAGCCAGCGCTCGGGGGTGATGCCGAAGAGGTCGACGAGCCAGGTCTTGGTGGTGAATTCGGCGGCGAGCGCGCCGAGGGACCACAGGCCCATGAAGGCGTAGCAGCGTTTGAGCGTGATCCCGATGATGACGAAGATCGCCATGAGGATGTAGAAGCGTAGTTCGGCCCAGAGGGACCAGAAGACGCCGGAGGCGTGGCCGACCTTGGCCGCCGACTGGAACATGGTGAGGTTCCACAGGTAGTCGGAGAGCTCGAACTTGGGCCGGAAGCCTTGCACGTCGGTGAAGGAGTACAGCGCCCAGATGGCCAGGACGGTGAACCAGTAGGCGGGGTAGAGCCGGGCGAAGCGGGAGACGGCGAAGCCGCCGAGGGTCCTGCCCCAGGCGCTCATCAGGATGACGAATCCGCTGATGAGGAAGAACAGTTCGACGCCGAGGATGCCGAGGGTGGTCACCGGGGCGACGGGGGCGAAGATGTGGTTCGGCTCGGTCACCCAGATCGACTTGAACGCCGACAGGTAGTGGAAGGCCATCACCGCGAAGGCGGCGAGGAAGCGCAGGGCGTCGAGCTCGCGCAGGCGCGGCTGGTCGGTCACCGTTCTCCCTGGGACTGCTGTGACAGGAGAGACCAGTGTGACAGCTTTTGTGACTTATGTGGCGGCTGTTGGTCCGGCCGGGCTCAGACGCTTTCCCAGTACACCTCGATGCGGTAGCCGTCGGGGTCGAGGCATTTGAAGCTCACCAGATCGTCCTCGTCGTCCTCCTCGACGATCTCTACGCCGCCGGAGCGCAGGTGGGCCTTGGCGCGGGTCACCTCGTCGCGTCCGGCGCAGGTGAAGCCGAAGTGGAGGAAGGCGGGGGCGGGGCCGTGCTGGGGGTCGGGGTGCAGGGCGAGGTCGAAGCCGTCGGCGGTGCGGATGATCAGGGTGCCGTCGGGGTAGTCGGAGGCGGGGCCGCCGTCGAAGCCGAAGTAGGTCTCGTAGAACGTGCGTGATCGCTCCCGGTCGTGTACCGGGAGGGCCAGGTGCCGCAGTCGCATGGGGTCACGCTAACGACGCCGCCGTGGGCGCGGAAAGCGGCCCGGGCCCGGAAACGGGCCAGGCGCGGGAACGGGCCAGGCGCGGGAACGGGCCAGGCGCGGGAACGGGCCAGGCGCGGGAACGGGCCAGGCGCGGGAACGGGCCAGGCGCGGGAACGGGCCAGGCGCGGAAAACGGCCCAGCCACGTTAAGCGGCTCGGGCACGGAAACGGCCCGGTTGCGGAAGGCGGCTCGGGCACGAAATGGCCCGGTTGCGGAAAGCGGCTTTCGACCGGCGCGAAAGAAAGGCCCCGCGCTCGGGATGAGCGCGGGGCCTTCTCGTGAAGCTGTGTCAGAGGTACTGACCGGTGTTGGCGACGGTGTCGATCGAGCGCCCCGCCTCGGTGCCCGTCTTGCCGGAGACCAGCGTGCGGATGTAGACGATCCGCTCGCCCTTCTTGCCGGAGATGCGGGCCCAGTCGTCGGGGTTGGTGGTGTTGGGCAGGTCTTCGTTCTCGGAGAACTCGTCGACGCAGGCCGACAGCAGGTGCTGCACCCGCAGGCCCTTGGTGCCGCTCTCCAGGAACTGCTTGATCGCCATCTTCTTGGCCCGGTCGACGATGTTCTGGATCATCGCGCCGGAGTTGAAGTCCTTGAAGTACAGGACTTCCTTGTCGCCGTTGGCGTAGGTCACCTCGAGGAAGCGGTTCTCCTCGCTCTCGGTGTACATACGCTCCACGACGCTCTGGATCATGCCGTGGATGGTGCCCTCGCGCGAGTCGGAGTGCTCGGCCAGGTCGTCGGGGTGGAGCGGCAGGTCGGAGATGAGGTACTTGGAGAAGATGTCCTTGGCCGCCTCGGCGTCCGGCCGCTCGATCTTGATCTTGACGTCCAGGCGGCCGGGCCGCAGGATCGCCGGGTCGATCATGTCTTCGCGGTTGGAGGCGCCGATGACGATGACGTTCTCCAGGCCCTCGACACCGTCGATCTCGCTGAGCAGCTGCGGGACGATGGTGTTCTCGACGTCGGAGGAGACGCCCGAGCCACGGGTACGGAAGATCGAGTCCATCTCGTCGAAGAACACGATCACCGGGGTGCCTTCGGAGGCCTTCTCACGGGCCCGCTGGAAGACCAGGCGGATGTGCCGCTCGGTCTCACCGACGTACTTGTTGAGCAGCTCCGGACCCTTGATGTTGAGGAAGAAGCTCTTGCCGGACTGGCCGGTCTTCTCCGCGACCTGCTTGGCCAGGGAGTTGGCGACGGCCTTGGCGATGAGCGTCTTGCCGCAACCGGGCGGGCCGTACAGCAGCACGCCCTTGGGGGGCCGCAGCTTGTGCTCGCGGAACAGGTCGGCGTGCAGGTAGGGCAGCTCGATGGCGTCCCTGATCTGCTCGATCTGCCGCATGAGGCCGCCGATCTCCTCGTAGGAGATGTCGGGGACCTCTTCGAGCACGAGCTCTTCGACCTCGGACTTGGGAATGCGTTCGTAGACGTAGCCGGAGCGGGGCTCCAGCAGCAACGAGTCGCCGGCCCGAATCGGCTGGTCGAGCAGCGATTCGGCGAGCCTGACGACCCGCTCCTCGTCGGCGTGGGAGATGACCAGGGCCCGCTGCCCGTCTTCGAGCAGCTCCTTCATCATCACGATCTCGCCGAGATCCTCGTAGCCGAGCGCCTCGACCACGTTGAGCGCCTCGTTGAGCATGACCTCCTGGCCACGCTTGAGGTTGTCGACATCGACGGCGGGGCTGACGTTCACGCGCAGCTTGCGGCCGCCGGTGAACACCTCCACGGTGCCGTCTTCACGCGCTTCGAGGAAGACGCCGAAACCGGAGGGCGGCTGGGCCAGCCGGTCGACTTCTTCCTTCAGGGCGACGATCTGGTCTCTGGCCTCTTTGAGCGTCGACACCAGGCGCTCGTTCTGCGAAGTGATCGCAGCGAGATTCGCCTGTGTCTCGTGAAGACGCTCTTCGAGAACCCTGGCCTGACGGGGAGATTCTGCGAGCTTCCGCCTCAGCGCGGTGATCTCCTCTTGGAGGAAGGAGACCTGTGTGTTGAGGTCAGCGACCTCCCGATCGCGCTGCGCGTGCCTAGCCTCATCATCGCGAGCTGCCACGCCCCGTCACCTCCTTCCCAGTCGAGGGCGACTACTAAGGACCTTACCTATCTCGGGCCCCTCCGTAACCTGGCCGGGCAGTATTCGTACAATGACACTAAGTATTCGGTAATTAATCCCCATAAGAGCGTTTAGTCCTTGCAGCGTACGCGGGATGTGATCTGTTCCCGCGTAGTGGATCTATACGCTCTCGTGGCCGAATTGTCACAGTTCTTCAGTGGTCCCCTTCGGACGGCGGCGGCGCGGCGGCGGGGTGACCCCGTCCGCCATGCGGCGGGCCATGACGAGGAAACCCGTGTGGCCGATCATCCGGTGATCGGGCCGGACCGCGAGTCCTTCGACATGCCAGTCGCGACTCAGGGTCTCCCACGCGTGGGGCTCGGTGAAACTTCCATGATCCCGAATCGTCTCGACCGTCTTCGACATCTGGGTGGTTGTGGCCACGTATACGCAGATCACTCCGCCCGGCGTGAGCGCCTTGGAGACGGCGTCGACGCACTCCCACGGAGCCAGCATGTCGAGGATGACCCGGTCGACGTCGACCTCGTCGATCTCGGTGACCAGGTCGCCGACGACCAGGCGCCAGTTGTCGTCCATGGGCCCGAAGAAGTTGGTGACGTTCTTGCGCGCGATGTCGGCGAAGTCCTGGCGGCGCTCGTAGCTGGTGACGTGACCCTCGGGTCCGACCGCGCGCAGCAGCGAGCAGGTCAGCGCGCCGGAGCCGACGCCGGCCTCGATCACCCGGGCGCCGGGGAAGATGTCGGCCATGCCGACGATCTGCGCCGCGTCCTTCGGGTAGATCACGGCCGCACCGCGCGGCATCGCCAGGGTGTAGTCCTGAAGCAGGTGACGGAAGGCCAGGTACTGCGTGCCGCCCGACGAGCGCACCACGGACCCTTCGGGCTGCCCGATCAGGTCGGCGTGCGGGATCGCCCCCTTGTGGGTGTGGAAGATCCCGTCTTCCTTGAGCGTGATCGTGTGGCGCTTGTTCTTGGGATCGGTGAGCTGCACCTGATCCCCGGGCTGGAACGGCCCGTGCCTGCGGAAACCCATGGCGTAAAGGCTAGGGCCAAATCGGGGGTGTCCCGTGCGGTAACCGGTTGCGTGGCCGGGCCGTCCGCCTGGTAGCAATACTCCCATGCTGCCCCGTGACGTGATCTCCACCGGAGACCTGATCCTGCGCGCTCCCTCCGACGACGACGCCGAGGCGGTGGTGCGCGCCTCCAACGACCCGGTGACCGCCCGATTCCTGCCCCTGCTGCCCCAGCCGTACACGGCCCAGGACGCGCGTGAGTGGATCAAGAAGACCCGGGACCGGTGGGACGAGGGCGGGGCCGACTTCGTGATCTCCGACGCCTCTGGGGGCTATCTGGGGGCCGTCGGCGTGCCCCGGCCCGACCGGTGGGGTGTGGTGGAGATCGGCTACCTGGTGGCCCCCTGGGCCCGCGGGAGGGGTGTGGCCGCGCGGGCGTCCAGGGCGGTGACGGACTGGCTGTTCGATCAGGGCCTGCACCGGGTGGGGCTGAAGGCCGAGATCGAGAACGTGGCCTCGATCAGGACGGCGCTGGCGGCGGGGTTCACGCTGGAAGGGGTGCAGCGCGAGGCCAAGCGGCTGCGCGACGGGCGCTGGGCCGACTGGGCGGGCTTCGCCAGGCTGGCCGGTGAGCCGGTGCCCGACACCAAGCCCTATCTGCCCTTCTTCGACGCGCTCGACGACGGCGTGGTGCGACTGGAGCCGATCGGGCCGGACGACGCGGAGCTGTTCAAGGCGCTGCTGGAGGACGAGCAGACCGCGCGGTTCTCCGTCTTCCCGGTGCCGCCCATGGAGGGGCTGCTGCGGCGGCTGCGGAGCACCGGATTCTGGTGGGCGACCGGCCAGCGGGTGGAGCTGGCCGTGCGCGACGCCGCGAGCGGCGCGTTCGCCGGGCACATCCAGCTCGCAAACGTGGCCCAGCCGCTCGGCCAGGCGATGGTCGGTTACAGCCTGATGCCCGCCTTCCGCGGGCGCGGGTTCATGACGCGTGCGGTGCGGATGCTGGTGGAGTGGGCCTTCGAGGCCACGCCGCTGCATCGGGTCATCGCGGGCACGGACACGGCGAACACGGCCTCGCACCGGGTGCTGGAGCGGGCGGGGTTCACGCGGGAGTTCGTCGAGCGGGAGCTGTTCCCGCGCGAGGACGGGAAACGGTCGGATGACCTGTCATGGCTGCGGCTTCGACCGAAGAATGACGAGAACATGTGAAAAATCCGAATTTCCGGTTCGGGGCTAGGCAAGGGCGAATCGGCATAGAAGACTCTGAGTCACCGCCCATGAGGTTCCAGTGATCAACCGGCGTGCCGCCGAGAGGATCGCCCATGACCATGCCCTTGTCCGTCCCTTCCGCCATGCCCGCATCGGCCCCGTCGCCGGCCGCCCCTCGCCCGGGCGGCGGCACCTCCCTCCCGGGCACGACGGCGCAGGCGCAGGCCATGTCGCAGGCACAGGCCACGTCGCAGGCCCAGGCCACGGCGCAGGCACAGGCCACGTCGCAGGCACAGGCCACGTCGCAGGCCCAGGCCACGGCGCCGCCGAGCGTGTGCGCCGCCTCCGGCGTCGGCGGCCTGGTCGCCGAGCTGTCGCGCGTGAACGCCGAGCAGCTGCTCGACCGCATGGCGCGCGTGGCGGCCGCGATCACGGGCGCCGGCTGCGCCGGATTCGTGGAAGTGGACCCGCTGCAGGACTGCGCGTGGCCGGTGCGGGTGCACGTGCCGCCGGGTGATCCGCAGCGGGTACGGCGCTGGCTGGCCGAGTCGGGCGCGCTCAAGACGCTCGCCACCGCCTGCGGCGCGGTACGGCTGGGCGCCGACCCGGAGTTCGGTGAGCCGGGCTTCCTGGCGGTGCCGATGCCGCTGGCCACGCACGCGCAGGCCTACCTGTGGGTGGCGGGGCGGGCGTTCGACGACATCGACGAGCACCTGCTCGGCCGCTTCGCCACCGCCGCCGGCCGCGCCCTGGAGGGCGCCAGGAGCCTGGAGGCGGCTGCGCGCATGCTCCGCGCCGTCCAGGCCTTCCGCTGACGCCACCCCCGGCCCGGCCCGGCCACCCGGACACGGCATCGCCGTCGCGACA
>NZ_JACDUR010000008.1:0-199775 GCF_013761175.1 Nonomuraea soli | reverse complement strand
CCGGTCAGCGCGACACGGTCAGCGCGACACGGTCAGCGCGACACGGTCAGCGCGACACGGTCAGCGCGACACGGTCAGCGCGACACGGTCAGCGCGACACGGTCAGCGCGGCGCCGCCGTCAAGGCGCCGCCGAGTCAGCCTCACCCAGCCGCCACCGGCATCGTGACACCGCAGGCGGGTGAGCCACGTACCCAGGAACCAGGTCCGTGACGGCGGGCGGGTGACGCGGCCGGTGAGCGTCACCCTGGAAGGCCACCGGCCACGGTCGGCGGGTGGCGGCGACCCATGCCTGCCGTACGAAAGCGACGGTCAGGGCCGGCGGGACTCGAACCGCATGGTGCGAGAGACGCCGATACGGACGGTCGTGCCCGGCGTGATGGTAACCGGCTCGTTCGGCGGGATGTCGTAGAAGTTCGGATCCCCGGGCGGCTGGATCTGCGTGCCGTTGACCGAGCCGAGGTCGACCAGGTTCACGTCCCAGCCGTCGAGCGCCACCCGCAGGTGCCGCCGCGAGACCGACCCGTCGGGGCTGGTCACCTTGGCGGGCCTGGCCGTGCCGCCGGCCACCTCCGGCGCCCGGTCGGGGTCGCGGCCCAGCAGGTAGTCGCTCTCCAGCGGCAGCGCCGTGCCGTCGTCGAGGATCAGCACGCCGAGCGCCGGACGCGGACCCTTGTACGGCACCAGCGTGCGCTGCACCAGCGCCACCCCGCAGGAGGCGCAGTACGGCAGGCGCGGGTCGTTGAAGTGGTCGTTCTTGCAGTCGACGCCGTAGACGAGAGGCTTGCCGTCGGCGGACTCCTCGCCCTGGTCGTACGGCAGGGCGTCGGGCGCGGTGCCGTTGCCCTGCGGCGGGACGGACTGCAGGTGACGCCCGCCGGGACCCTCGGGGCCGCCGAGCGGACCTGGCCCCTGTGGTCCTGAGGGCGGCTGAGGTCCGGGGCCCATCGGCCCCGGCATCGGACCGCTCATGGGGCCGCCGGGCTGGCCGCCCATGGGGCCATAGTCGGAGCCGTAATCGGGGTTGTAGTCGGGGCCTGCCTGGCCGGAAGGGGGACCCACCGGCGGCATCGGGCCGGACGGCGGGCCGAGGGGCGGCATGGGGCCGGAGGCGGGTCCGAGCGGCCCGAGCTGGCCGGGACCCTGCTGGCCGGGACCACCAGAGCCGCCAGGACCGGGGCCACCAGGACCAGAGCCGCCGGGACCAGGACCGCCGGGGCCACCGGGACCGGGGCCGCCAGGGCCGGGGCCACCGGGACCAAGACCACCGGACCCGCCGGGGCCCTGCGGCCCGTGCGAGCCGGGGCCCTGCGAACCCGGACCCTGCGAGCCGGGACCGTGGGAGCCGGGCCCATGAGAACCGGGGCCATGCGGGCCAAGGGGACCAGGACCCTGCGGACCAGAGCCGGGTAGGCCGGGACCCTGGGGGCCCGAGCCGGGCAGGCCGGGACCCTGGGGGCCGGAGCCGGGCAGTTGCGGCCCCGAGCCCGGACCGTGCTGGTCGGGCACGCCGATCGGCCCGGAGGCCGGCTGGCGCTCGGGCCCGTCGGAGGGCCACGGGTAGGGCGCCGCGGGCTGCTGGCGGTCCTTCTTGGGCAGCAGGTCGGGGTCCTCGAACACGCCCGTGGGCGGCAGGTCCATGGTCAGCGGGTAGGAGGAGGCGGGCTGCGCGCCCGAGGGCCGCTCGCCGGAGGCAGGGGCGGGGCGGGAGGTCTGCTCGCCCACCTCGACGACCAGGCCGCCGCCGAACACGACGCCGTCGTCGAGCCGCATCGCCGGATGCGGCTGGCCGGCGCCGGGCAGGCTCAGCTCGACCGTCTGGATCGGTCCCTTGAACAGCCGGTCGGTCCATGTGAGCAGGGCGTCGCGGCCGGCCAGGCGGTGCTCGCCGTCGCCGGCGCGCACGACGGCGACGGCCTCGCCGCTCACCATCACGGCCACGCCGCCTCCGGAGGGCCAGGCCACCGCGCACGTCGCGGGGTTGCCGGCGACCGAACGGTCGAGGATCTGGGCCACCCGGCGTGCCAGGGCCCGTCCGTCGCCGCCCCCGGCCGCGGTCTCGCGCAACGCCTGCAGCAGGTCGGTGCCGGCTTCTCCGGCGTCGCACACCAGCAGCAGTCCGCCCATGTGGGCGACCAGTCCGTTGCCCGGAAGCGGTCGCACCACCCCGAAGCCCTGGTCGGTCACTGAACTTCTCCTCCCCGCAGCAGCCCCTGCCGTAGCGGACTCATGGCCTAACGCATACCCAGCCGTGACTCGCCCTGTCACGCGGCGTCGGTCTCGATTCGGTGAATCCGCTGGACGCCGATAACCCTATCCGCAACGGTCAATCGCCCGAAAGTGGGCGATCAACCCCCGCATCACACGCCACTGAAGACCCGGTTGACGTCGCTGGTGGCGAGCACGCCGTAGATCTCTCCGCCCCGCTCGACCAGCAGATACTCGGCGGCGGGCGTGCGGCGCATGGCTTCGATGAGGGCTTCGCCCGTCAGGTCGGCGGGGAGCACCATTTCGGGCTCCAGTGTGCGCGCCACGGAGCCGGCCGTCAGCCAGGGGCGACGGTGCTCGGGGGTCGCCTGGACGGAGGCCTCGTGCACGATCGCGGTGGGCCGTCCCTCGTAGTCGGTGACGACGACGGCGCCGGCTCCTTGCTCGGCGGCCTTGCGCAGCGCCTCCGACAGCGGCACGTCGGGGGTGACGGGCACCGCCCGTCTGGCCAGGGCGCGGGCGTCGACCTGCGGGATCCGGGCGCGGACCTTGGCCACGCGCAGCGACTGGCTGGCGCCCATCCAGATGAAGGCGCCCAGGATGAAGGACCAGATCATGTTGCGTTCGTCGAGCGGCTGGCCGCTCATCACCGACAGCAGGAAGGGTCCCAGCACCAGCAGGACGGCGAGGCCGCGGCCGACCCAGGCGGCCACGACGGTGGCGGTGCTCGCGTCGCCGCTGGCCTTCCAGACGCCGGCGCGCAGCATGCGGCCGCCGTCGAGCGGCAGGCCCGGCAGCAGGTTGAACACGCCGACGATGAGGTTGGCGAACCACAGCATGCGCACCAGGACCTCGGCGATGCCGCCTTCGTTGAACAGCAGCCAGTCGAGGCCCAGGCCGAGGCCGGCCAGTCCGAGCGACAGCAGCGGGCCGACGGCGGCGATGACGAACTCGCGGCCGGGCGACTTGGGCTCGCTCTCGATCTCGGAGACGCCGCCGAGGAGGTAGAGGGTGATGCGGCGGACGCGCAGGCCGTACATCTTGGCGGCCACGCTGTGGGCCAGCTCGTGGAGCAGGACCGAGACGTAGAGCAGGACGGCGAAGACGAAGGCGACGACGTAGGAGACGACGGTGTCGATGCCGGGCAGCTGGGTGCGGACCGCCTCGGCGTACATCCACGTGATGACGGCCGCCACGATGAACCATGTCCACGAGACGTACACGGGGATGCCGAAGGGCCTGCCCATGCGGATGCCGGAGAACTCCTGCGGCGGGTCCTGCTCGCTCACCGGCTGTCACCACTCCTCGAAGGTCGTGCCGTGCCTGTCGCCCTTGATGCTACGCGTTCCCGGACGCTGATCCTCTTGTCACGGGCTCGGTGATGCGCCATTCTGTCGGCCGTTTCACCTACAGTTCGGGGCATGACGTTGACGGAGCCCGTGATCATCGGAGCGCTCTCCCCTTCGCGGGCGGGTGACTTCATGACCTGTCCGCTGCTCTACCGGTTCCGTGTCATCGACCAGTTGCCGGAGAAGCCGTCGCAGGCGGCCGTGCGCGGCACGCTGGTCCACGCGGTGCTGGAGCGGCTGTATGACCTGCCCGCTCCGGCCCGTTCGGTGCGGGCGGCGCTGGAGTTGCTGGAGCCGCAGTGGAGCAGGCTGCTGGCCGAGGAGCCGGCCTTCGGCGAGATGTTCGCCTCGCAGGAGGAGCAGGCGACGTGGCTGGAGCAGGCGCGCGGGATGCTGGAGCGGTATTTCACGCTGGAGGATCCGACGCGGCTGGAGCCGGCCGAGCGCGAGCTGTATGTGGAGGCGGTGCTCGACAGCGGCCTGATGTTGCGCGGTTACGTCGACCGGCTCGATGTGGCGCCGACCGGCGAGGTGCGGGTGGTCGACTACAAGACCGGCAGCGCTCCCGGGCCCGATTTCGAGGCCAAGGCGTTGTTCCAGATGAAGTTCTACGCGCTGGTGCTGTGGCGGCTGCGCGGCGAGGTGCCGAGGCTGCTGCAGCTGGTCTACCTGGGTGGCAGGGGCGAGGTGCTGCGCTACTCCCCCGACGAGGCGGATCTGCGCGCGACCGAGCGCAAGGTGCAGGCGTTGTGGGTGGCGATCGAGCGGGCGCTGGAGTCGGGCGAGTGGCGGGCGCGGCCGTCGCGGTTGTGCGACTGGTGTGACCATCAGGCGTTGTGCCCGGAGTTCGGCGGCACTCCCCCGCCGGTGCCCGACCGCAAGCCGGGTGATCGCTGGCGCAGCACCCGGCGGGCGGCGACCGACGAGTTGTAGGGGCTCGTTCTTCCCGCCGCCGGTAGCTCCTCCCCAGGTAGGAGGAGTGCGGCCGAGGGCCGGGCCTACAGTGGAGGCGTGCACAACCGCCGGGCTTCGCTCTTCGACTCGGTGCTGGCCGCCTGCCTCGCGGTGGCCTCGCTGGCGCTGTATCTGACCCGCCCGGCCGAGATGATGGCCGATGTGGCCGCGGCCGGGCCGGTGGTGGCGTTCCGCCCGCCCGATGGGGTGGGCGCCGCGCTGGTGGTCCTGTCGTGCGCTCCGGTGGCCGTACGGCGGCGCTGGCCGCTGGCGGCGTTGTGCCTGGGGCTGGTGCCCGAGATGCTGGCGGCGGGCCTGGGCTACGGCCTGTCGGGGCTGGCCCCGCTGGTGCTGCTGTATTCCGTGGCGGCCTATCGGGGGCTGGCGGTGGCGTTGCTCGGGCTGCTGCTGGCGCTGGCGGCGAACGTGTCGGCGCTGGCGGCGATGTTCACCCCGGTGATGGGCTGGGCCGACTATCTGGTGGGTCTGGTGCTGCTGGGTGGCGCGTGGGGGCTGGGCCGCACGCTGCGGCTGCGCCGCGCCTATCTCGACGAGCTGAAGGACCGGGCGGCCAGGCTGGAGCGGGCCCGCGAGGCCGACACGCGCGCGGCCAGGGCCGAGGAGCGTTCGCGCATCGCCCGCGAGCTGCACGACGTGGTGGCCCATCACGTCAGCGTGATGACCGTGCAGGCGGCGGCGGCGCGGCGGGTGCTGACGGAGGATCCCGAGCAGGCGCGTGAGGCGTTGTCGGCGATCGAGAGCACCGGCAGGGTGGCGATGCGGGAGATGCGCCACCTGGTGGAGGTGCTGCGCGGCCCGGCCGAGCGCGGCCCGCAGCCGGGGATGGGGTTGTTGCCGCAGCTGGTGGAGCAGATGCGCGAGGCGGGGCTGCCGACGAGCCTGGTGGTGGAGGGCGAGCCGGCCGCGCTGCCCGCCGGTGTCGATCTGGCCGCCTACCGGCTGGTCCAGGAGGGGCTGACCAACAGCCTGCGGCATGCGGGTTCGGCGGCTCAGGCGGTGGTGACCGTACGGCACCGGCCGGGCGAGCTCGACGTGGAGGTCCGCGACGACGGCAGAGGTCCGGAGCCGGAGGGTGAGGGGCGGGGCGGCCATGGGCTGGTCGGGATTCGCGAGCGGGTGGCGCTCTATGGTGGAATCTTGAGGGCCGGACCGCGCCAGGGTGGCGGTTTCGAGATCCAGGCCAGGTTCCCGTTGTGACGGTGGAGGGTCAGTGACGATCAGGGTGCTGCTGGTGGACGACCAGCCGCTGCTGCGCACCGGATTCCGCCTGATCCTGGAGGCCGAGCCCGACATCACGGTGGTCGGCCAGGCCGGTGACGGCAAGGACGCGCTGGAGCAGACGCGGGCGTTGCTGCCCGACGTGGTGCTGATGGACATCCGCATGCCGGGCATCGACGGCATCGAGGCGACCCGCCGCATCGTGCGTGACGGAGCTCGCGGGGCGGCGGGCGCGCATGTGCCGAAGGTGCTGGTGCTGACGACGTTCGATCTCGACGAGTACATCGTGGAGGCGTTGCGGGCGGGGGCCTCGGGGTTCCTGCTGAAGGACGTGCCGCCCGACGAGCTGGTCACGGCGATCCGCGTGGTGGCCGACGGCGACGCGATCGTGGCGCCGAGCGTGACGCGGCGGCTGCTCGACCGGTTCGCGGCCAAGCTGCCGCCCGCCTACGAGCAGGCCACTCCGGCGCGGCTCGACCGGTTGACGGAGCGGGAGCTCGAGGTGCTCAAGCTCATCGCGCGCGGCATGTCCAACGCCGAGATCGCCGCCAAGCTGGTGGTCAGCGAGACGACGGTCAAGACGCATGTGGGCAACGTGCTGACCAAGCTGGGGTTGCGTGACCGGGTGCAGGCGGTGGTGCTGGCCTACGAGACCGGGCTGATCACGCCGGGGGCGCTGCCGTAGAGGGTCAGGTCGTGGCTCGCTCCTCGGCGGGGTGCGCGCCCACGCCGGCGGGCTTGTCGGGGGCGTTCTCGGGGAAGTGGCAGGCCACCAGGTGGCCGCTCGCCAGCGCCTCCAGCGGCGGTTCCTGGGTCTTGCAGATGTCCTGCGCCTTCCAGCAGCGGGTGTGGAAGCGGCACGCGGGCGGCGGGTTGATCGGTGAGGGCACGTCGCCGGTGAGCCGGATGCGGTCGCGGTCGGCGCGCTTGCGCGGGTCGGGGACGGGCACCGCCGCCAGCAGCGCGTTGGTGTAGGGGTGCATGGGCGAGTCGTAGAGCGCCTTGCGTTCGGCCAGTTCGACGATCTTGCCGAGGTACATGACGGCGACGCGGTCGCTGATGTGCCGCACCACCGACAGGTCGTGGGCGATGACCACGTAGGTCAGGTCGAGCTCGCCCTGCAGGTCCTCCAGGAGGTTGACGACCTGGGCCTGGATGGAGACGTCGAGTGCCGACACGGGCTCGTCGGCGATGATCAGCTTGGGTTTCAGCGCGAGCGTCCTGGCGATGCCGATGCGCTGGCGCTGGCCGCCGGAGAACTCGTGCGGGTAGCGGTTGTAGTGCTCGGGGTTGAGCCCGACCAGTTCGAGCAGGTCCTGGACGGCCTTCTTGATGCCCGACTCGGTCTTGACGTTCTGGATGCGGAAGGGCGCGCCGACGATGGTGCCCACGGTGTGGCGGGGGTTGAGCGAGGAGTACGGGTCCTGGAAGATCATCTGCATGTCGCGCCGGAGGGGGCGCATGCGGCCCTGCTTCACGTGGGTGATGTCGACGCCCTCGAAGACGATGCGGCCGCCGGTGGGCTCCAGCAGGCGGGTGATCAGGCGGCCGGTGGTGGTCTTGCCGCATCCGGATTCGCCGACCAGGCCGAGCGTCTCGCCCTTGCGTACCTCGAAGGAGACGCCGTCGACCGCCTTGACGGCGCCGACCTGCCGTCTGAGCAGGCCTTTGGTGACGGGGAAGTGCTTGGTCAGGTCCCGTACCGACAACAACGGCTCTGTCACTGGGTCTCCAGGTGGGGCTTGATCTCGGCGTCCCACAGGCGGCGCCGCTCGGCGGGCGCCAGGTGGCAGCGCACGAGGTGTCCAGGCTGGCTGGCCAGCAGGTCGGGCACCTCGGCGCGGGCCCGTCCCGCGGTCAGCTCAGCGTGCGGGCAGCGCGGGTGGAAGGCGCAGCCGGGCGGGACGTTGATGAGCGAGGGCGGGGTGCCCTTGATGGGCAGCAGCCGCTCGCTCGGCTCGCGGTCCAGGCGGGGCATGGAGCCGAGCAGCCCCCAGGTGTAGGGGTGTTCTGGGCGGTAGAAGATGTCGTCGGCCGTGCCGTACTCCACGCACTTGCCGGCGTACATGACGAGGATGTCGTCGGACAGCTCGGCCACCACGCCCAGGTCGTGGGTGATGACGATGAGCGCGGAGTCGAACTCGCGCTGCAGGTCGCGCATGAGGTCGAGGATCTGCGCCTGGACGGTGACGTCGAGCGCGGTGGTGGGCTCGTCGGCGATGAGCAGTTCGGGGTCGCACGACAGCGCCATGGCGATCATGGCGCGCTGGCGCATGCCGCCGGAGAACTCGTGCGGGTAGCTGTCGACGCGCCGGTCGGGCTGCGGGATGCCGACGCGGCCGAGCATGTCGACGGCGTGTTTGCGGGCGACGGCCTTGGTGACCTTGTTGTGGATGCGGTAGGCCTCGATGATCTGGGCGCCGACCGTGTAGTACGGGTGCATCGACGACAGCGGGTCCTGGAAGATCATCGCCATGCGTTTGCCGCGTAATCCGCGCACGTGGTCGGATCCGGCGCCGACGAGTTCCTCGCCGTGCAGCCAGATCTCGCCGGAGATCTGGGCCCGGTTGTGCAGGCCGAGGATGCCCAGGCTGGTGACGCTCTTGCCGGAGCCCGACTCGCCGACGATGCCCAGGGTCTTGCCGCGCTCCAGCTCGAACGACAGGCCGTCGACGGCCTTGACGAGGCCGTCGTCGGTCTTGAAGTGGATGCGCAGGTCCTTCACCTCGAGGAAGGGGCTCACGTCACTCTCACTCTCGGGTCCACCACGGCGTACAGCACGTCCACGATGAGGTTGGCCAGCACGATGAACAGGGCCGCGAACAGCGTCACGCCGAGCACGACGGGCAGGTCGTTGCCGCGGATGGCGTCGATGACCAGCTTGCCGATGCCGGGGATGGAGAAGGTGCTCTCGGTCAGGACGGCGCCGCCGAGCAGCAGGCCGAGGTCGAGGCCGAAGATGGTGAGGATGGGCGTCAGGGTGGCGCGCAGGGCGTGCTTGGTGACGACGGTGCGCTCGGGCAGGCCCTTGGCGCGTGCCGTACGGATGTAGTCCTCGCCCATGGTCTCCAGCATGCCCGCGCGTGTCAGTCGCGCGTACAGGGCGGCGTAGAGGAAGGCGAGGGAGATCCAGGGCAGCACGAGCGCCTGGAACCACTGGCGCGGGTCCTGGGTGATCGGGTAGTAGCTGCCGCCGCCGGGGAAGATGCCCAGCGCATAGGCGAAGACCGCCAGCGCGACGAGGCCGGTGAAGTAGATGGGCAGCGACACGCCGGCCAGTGCGATGGTCATCGCCGATCGGTCGACGGCGGAGCCGCGTCTGAGTGCCGAGATCACGCCGATGGAGACCCCGGCGAACAGCCAGATGACGGCGGCTCCGGCGGCCAGCGAGATCGTGGCGGGCAGCCGGTCCATGAGGGTGGGCCACACGGGCTGGTTGTTGTTGAAGGAGAAGCCGAAGCACGGTGCTGGGCACTCGGCCTTCCTGGGGCCGAGGGAGTAGTCGACGCCCACGACGATGCCGGCGGCGAACCGGCCGTATTGCACGAGGATCGGGTCGTCCAGGTGCAGCCGCTTGACCGCGGCCTGGATCGCCGCCGGGGTGGCGTCCCGGCCGACGTACCGCGTGGCCATGCCCTCGGGGGTCTGGCCCATGGCGCGCGGGATCAGGAAGAAGATCGAGAACGTGACGAAGCTGACGATGGCCAGCATCAGGACGGCCGCGACCCCGCGGCGTACGAGGAATCCGAGCACGATCGGTCGGCCCGGCACCCGGGGCGGGCTGCGCCCCGGGTGCCTGCGCCTTCACCTGCCTTCAGTGGTTACTGGGACAGTCCCAGCCAGGTGTAGTCGTACATCCCGTAGGCCGGGTGCACGTACACGTTGGTCAGGTTGGCCGGACGGTAGATGAGGGTCTTCTCGTAGACGAAGGGCACGAAGGCGGCGGACTCCATGACCTTCTTGTCGACCTCGGCCCAGATCTTGTTGCGCTCGGCCGGGTCGGTGGTCTGGATGCCCTTGTCGAGCAGGTCGTTCACGGCCTTGTCGTTGAGCTCCATCATGTTGTAGTTGCCGGAGGCCTTGATGAAGCGGCCGTCGACGATCTGGGAGAGGAAGCCGAATCCGGACGGCCAGTCGGCGCCCCATCCGGCGATCATCAGGCCCAGGTTGTTGGCGTGCACGAACTCCGGCTTGCCGGCGTACTGCGCGCTCCAGTCGCCCGAGGGGTACTTCTTGATCGTGGCCTTGATGCCGACCTTGGCCAGCGCGGCCTGCACGGCCTCGGCGACCTGGACTTCCTTGGTGCGGTCACCGCGGACGGCGATGTTGGTCTCGAAGCCGCTGGGCTGGCCGCAGGCGGTCAGGTGCTCCTTGGCCTTGGCCTGGTCGCCCTTGTTCTCGGGCGTCTCGAAGAGGTTGTAGGCCTGGTAGCCGACGGTGGTCGGGGTCATCAGCGTGCTGCCGATGTCTCCGCCGAGCGGTCCGCCCCACGGCGCCTGGGTGGCGACCTTGTCGACGGCGTACTGGATGGCCTTGCGGCACTCGATGTTGTCGAACGGCTTCACCTGCGTCGAGATCATCATGTACCGGTTGAAGGGCGTGTACGGGTTGTCCGTGGAGTCCTTCAGCTTCTCGTCGGCGACGATCTTGCCGCGGGCGGCGGGCTGCACGCCGGTGCCGCCGAGGTCGACCTGGAGCTGGCCGGCCAGCAGGCGGTTGTCGATGTCGTTGGCGTCCTGCTTGAACTGGACCTCGATGCGGTCGGGCAGCTGCTTGCGCGTCGGGTCGGTGGAGGCGTCCCACTGGTCGTTCTTGACGAGGTTGAACTGCTTGCCGACCTCGTGCGACTCGATCTTGTAGGGGCCGGTCGACAGGACGGTCTTCTCGTAGTCGAGGCCGGTGTCCTTGGCCTGCGGCACCGGGGCCGACTGCGGGTTGGCCACGAGGAAGTCGAACTCGGAGAAGGGCGCCTTCAGCTTGAAGACGATGGTGTAGTCGTCCGGAGTCTCGACGCCGGTGAAGTTGGCGAGGTCCTTGTCCTTGTACGGGCCCTTGTACTCACCGGCGTCCAGGTACTCGGCGAAGTACTTGGGTCCGTCGGTCAGCTCCTCGGTGAAGTTGCTGCGGGCGATCGCGTTCTTGACGTCGATGGCCTTGACCTCGGTGCCGTCTTCGTACTTGATGCCCTTCTTGAGCTTGTAGGTCCAGGTCTTGCCGTCGGCGCTGGCCTCGCCCAGGCCTTCGGCCAGGTCGGGGACGAGCTTGAGTCCGGCGTCGCCGGGAGCGGGCTCGTAGGTCAGCAGGGCCCTGGCGTACAGGCGGGTGAAGTTCCAGTTGAAGGCGTAGTAGGTGTTGCCCGGGTCCATCGAGTCCGGCTCGTCGGAGAGGGCGAACTTCAGGGTGCCGCCGGCCTTGTCGGAGGGGTTGACGACCTTGGTGTAGCCGTCGTTGTGCTTGGCCGCGGCCGCCGCGGGCTGCTGGCCGCCACCTGTCGCGGCCGGCTGCTGGGGACCGCCGCCCGCCGTGCCGCCACAGGCGGCCAAGGCCAGGGCTAAGGATGCGCCCAGCGCGGTGAGCGCCAGGGAACGGGTCTTCCTCATTGAAAACTACATCCCTTCTATCGGTTCCTTGGGTCGAGGGCGTCACGCAGCCCGTCGCCCAGCAGGTTGAAGGCCATGACGGTGATGAAGATCGCCAGACCTGGGATGATCATGAAGTGGGGTGCGCTCTGGTAGTAGTCGACCGCCCGGGTGAGCATGCCGCCCCAGGAGGCCTGGGGTTCTGCCACCCCGACGCCGAGGAATGACAGCGCCGCCTCGAACAGGATGTTCGTGGGGATGAGCAGGGTGGAGTAGACCAGGATCGGCGCGACCAGGTTGGGAAGCACCTCCTTGAAGATGATGTGTCCGTTGGTGGCGCCGAGCGAGCGGGCGGCGTCGACGAACTCCCTCTCCTTCAGCGACAACGTCTGGCCGCGCACGATGCGGGCGATGTACGGCCAGCTGAAGAAGCCGATGATGAAGACGATCACGCCGATCCGCAGCCCGTTGCCCGACAGGCCGAAGGCCCGGTCGGGCATGGCCCCGACGATGGCGATCGCGAACAGCAGCAGGGGGAAGGCCAGGAACATGTCCATGAGCCTGCTGATGATCGTGTCGATCCAGCCGCCGAAGTAGCCGGCCAGCACGCCCATGAGGGTGCCGATGATCACTGACAGGAGGGTGGCCAGGAAGGCCACCAGGAGGGAGATCTGGGCGCCGGACAGGATCCTCGCGAAGATGTCGCGTCCATTGACGGGCTCCAGGCCGAGCGGGTGCTCCAGGCTGATGCCGCCCCAGGGCGCCAGGGGCGCGCTGGTGAGGGGGTCGATCGCGTCCTGGTTGGGGACGTTGGGGTCATCGCCGAACAGGGCGATGAGGCCGCCGAAGGGCCGTTCGGCCAGGGCGGCCACCAGGACGAGCAAGACGACGATCACGGCTCCCGCGATGGCGACCTTGTCGCGCTTGAGGCGGGTCCAGGCGATCTGTCCCAGCGATCGTCCCTGGATGGCCTTGGCGCCCACGCCCTGGAGCACGGCCTCGGGCTGGGCTTCGGCAGCCGTTCCCGTGACGTCGAGCGGCGCCGTCATAAAGCCGCCCTCGAGCAGCCTCGTTCGGCCATGCATCCTCCCTCGCATGACCAAGGGCACTGCGCAGCCTTAACGAGGATGTGCAGCCCCTGGGTCGCAGACGGCGTGTCCTACCAGACGTCCCTCTGATGCGAGGCCGTCTGGTCGTGCGAGGGACCGCGGTGCCGGTCCCACGAAGGAGGATGTAATGCGCCAATTGCGGTGACTAGTCCCCTAAGGCGCTATGTGGCTCAACCGTGATCAGCGTGAAACGCATTCGTGTTGATCTTGGCTGGTTTATCGAGGGACCGTTCCGATTGTGTCCGGAAATCGTGACATCAATTGATTCCGCGGCGCTTGAGGATGTCCTCGATGTCGGAGAAGTCATCGTCGGCGGCGGGCTTCTTCTTGGTCTGCGCGGCCGCGGGCTGCGGGACGGGCTTCTGGGCCTGCTGGGCCTGCTGGGGCCGCTGGGCCTGCTGGGCCGCCTTGGGCGCGGCCTGGACGGCGGGCTTGCGCGCCCGTCCGGAGACCGCGGGCTCGCCTCCCGCGTCGAGGCGGTCGGCCTTGGCCAGCTTCCTGCCCCTGAGCACGCCGGTGACCACGAACAGCACGGCCGAGATTCCGGCCAGGATCACGCCCGCCCAGACCAGCGGGTTGAGCACCAGCCCGGCCACGAAACTCACCAGCGTCGAGCCCACGGTCCACAACGCCTTGAACGCCCCCGTCAGGTAGGCGGCCATCGGCAGCAGCGACCAGGCCAGCACCCGGGCCGCGGCCAGGGCTCCCCGGCGGCGCCAGGTGAGGAAGGTGAACACCAGGCCCACCACGCTCGCCCCGGCGAGGATCGGGAACCAGGCAATCTGATCGACAGGCATGGGGGCCGCCCTTCGTCTCGGCTTTGCCTCCCATCCTGGCACCTTCTCCGGGGATCAGCGCTCCTCCGGAAGAAGGGTCCTGCCCCTAGGGGGAACCAGGAGACGCCCTCCGGTACAGCGAAGCGCGAGGTGCTCCCGTAGGACATCCGGTACGGCGGAGCACCCGGGGGGCATGCTCCGCCGTACCGGACGGGCTCGTCACACCGGCGCGCCCACCTCGGTGGCAGTCGGGTCGTGGGAGCTGGCGGCGGCCTGGATGCGGCCGGAGACGATCTCCTCCGACCAGTGGCAGGCCACCTTGCGCCCCGGCCTGATCTCGCGCAGCGACGGCACCTCGTCCGCGCACCGCGTGGTCTGCCGGAAGGGGCAGCGGGTGTGGAAGCGGCAACCGGGCGGGATGTTCGCCGGCGAAGGCAGGTCGCCGGTGAGCAGGATGCGCTCGCGCCGCTCCTCGACCACCGGGTCGGGGATGGGGATCGCCGACATCAGCGCGATCGTGTACGGGTGCAGCGGCTCGGCGTACAGGTCGTCGGAGGGCGACTCCTCCACGATCGAGCCGAGGTACATGACCCCGATCGTGTCGCTGACGTGCCGCACCACCGCCAGGTCGTGGGCGACCACGACATAGGTGAGGCCGAGCTGCTCCTGCAGGTCCTCCAGCAGGTTGACGATCTGCGCCTGGATCGACACGTCCAGCGCCGAGACGGGCTCGTCGGCGATGATCAGGTCGGGGTTGAGCGCGATCGCGCGGGCGATGCCGATGCGCTGGCGCTGGCCGCCGGAGAACTCGTGCGGGTAGCGGCCGGCCGCGTTGGCGGGCAGGCCCACCACGTCGAGCAGCTCGCGCACCCGGTCGGCGGGCTTGCCGGGGAAGCCGTGCGTGCGCAGCGGCTCGGTCAGCACCGATTCGACGCTCTGGCGCGGGTCGAGGCTGGCCAGCGGGTCCTGGAAGACCATCTGCAGCCGCTTGCGCAGCAGCCGCATCGGCTCCGTCTTCAGCGCGCGCACGTCGGTGCCGTCGAAGGTGATGGTGCCGTCGGTCGGCTCGACCAGGCGCAGCATGGCCCGGCCCAGCGTCGACTTGCCGCAGCCGGACTCGCCGACCAGGCCGTAGGTCTGGCCGCGCCGGATGTCGAGGTCGACGCCGTCGACCGCGCGCACGTGACCGACCACGCGGTCGACCAGCACGCCCTTCCTGATCGGGAAGTGCACCTTGAGCCCGCGCACGGACATCAGAACGTCATCGGTCATCGGATCCCCCGAGCGGGTTGTAGCAGCGCACCTCGTGGTCCGGCCGGGCGGGCGCCAGCACGGGGGCCTCGCCCACGCACTCGTCGACGCGGTTGCGGCAGCGCGGCGCGAAGGCGCAGCCCTGCGACCACGCCAGCATGTCGCGCGGGGAGCCCTGGATGGGCTCCAGCCGCTCTCCCCTCGGCTGGTCCAGGCGCGGGATGGAAGCCAGCAGGCCGCCGGTGTACGGGTGGCGGGGGTGGGCGAACAGCTCGTGCCGCTGCGCCCGCTCCACGATGCGCCCTGAGTACATGACGTGCACGGTGTCGCACATGCCCGCGACCACGCCCAGATCGTGCGTGATCATGATGAGGGCGGTGCCGGATTCGCGGACCAGCTCCTTGAGCAGCTCCAGGATCTGCGCCTGGATGGTCACGTCGAGCGCCGTGGTCGGCTCGTCGGCGATGAGCAGGCGGGGCTTGGCCGCCAGCGCCATCGCGATCAGCGCACGCTGGCGCATGCCGCCCGACAGCTGGTGGGGGTACTCCTTGAGGCGCCGGCTCGGGTCGGGGATGCCGACGCGGGCGAGCAGATCCGCGGCCTCCTTACGGGCCGCGTCGGCGCCCATGTCGCGGTGCCGTACGAGCACCTCGGTCACCTGCGTGCCGATGGGGACCACCGGGTTGAGCGAGGTCATCGGGTCCTGGAAGACCATGGCCAGGTCGCGGCCGCGCATACGCCGCAGCTTGTCCTGCGGCAGCCCGATCAGTTCGGTGCCCTCGAAGGCGATGCTGCCGCCGAGCCGTACGCCCCGCTTGGGGAGCAGGCCCATGATGGCCAGCGACGTGACCGACTTGCCGCAGCCGGACTCGCCGACCAGGCCGACGGTCTCGCCGGGCGCCACCGAGAAGCTGACCTTGTCGACCGCGCGCACGTCCTTGCGGCCGCGGCGGCTGAAGACGATCTCGAGATCGTTGACGTCGAGCAGATTGTTCACGGTGTCACCGCCGATACTTCGGGTCGAGGGCCTCGCGCAGCGACTCGCCCAGCAGCGTGAAGCCGAGGGCGGCCAGCACGATGGCCAGGCCGGGGGCGATGACGAGCTGGGGTGCGATGGCCAGGTGCCGCTGGGACTCGGCCAGCATCCTGCCCCACTCGGGGATGGACGGGTCCGCGCCCGACAGGCCGAGGAAGGCCAGTCCCGCGGCCTCGATGATGGCGGTGGCCAGGGTCAGCGTGCCCTGCACGATCACGGGGGTGAGCGAGTTGGGGAAGACGTGGCCCAGGATGACCCGCCGCCGTTTGACGCCGAGCGACTTGGCCGCCATGGCGTAGTCGGCCTCGCGCTGGGCGAGCATCTGGCCGCGCAGCAGCCGGGCGAACACCGGGACGTTGACGACCCCGATGGCGATCATCACCGCGAGCAGGCCCTCGCCGAGCATCGCGGCGATGCCGATGGCGAACAGCAGGCCGGGTACGGCCAGCATCATGTCGACCAGGCGCATGACGCCGGTGTCGAACCAGCCGCCGAGTCCCCCGGCCAGCAGGCCCAGGATGATGCCGCCGATCATGCCGAACAGCAGCGAGACGACGCCGACCAGCAGCGACTGCCGCGCCCCCAGGATGATGCGCGACAGCAGGTCGCGGCCCTGGTCGTCGAGGCCCAGCCAGTGTTCGGCGGTGGGACCGGGGATGTGGCCAGGACCCTTGATCTGCTTGAGGTCGGGGGCCAGGGCGGTGTACGGCGCGAGCCAGTCGGCGAAGATCGCCACGAACAGGAAGAGCGCGATGAGGACGGCGCCGATGATGGCCGCGGGGTTGCGCGACAGGCGCTTGAACGCCTCGCGCCACACTCCCCCGCCGTGGTCCTCGGCGACGGTGATCGCCGCTTCTGCGGCTCCGAGACTCATCTCACCCTCACCCTCGGGTCGATCAGGCCGTAGGCCACGTCCACCACCAGATTGATCAGCACGAACAGGGTGGCGATCACGAGGATGAAGCCCTGGAGGCTGGGATAGTCACGGGTGGGGATGGCGTCGGCGACGAACTTGCCCACGCCGGGGAAGGCGAAGACGGTCTCTGTCAGGATGGCGCCCGACATGAGCAGCCCGAACTGCAGGCCGATCACGGTGGTCACCGGCAGCAGCGCGTTGCGCAGCACGTGCCTGCGCGTCACCACGCCCGAGGTGAGGCCCTTGGACTCGGCGGTGCGCACGTAGTCCTCGTTGAGCACGTCGAGCACGGCGGCCCGGGTGATGCGCGCGATGATCGCCAGCGGGATCGTGGCCAGCGCGATCGCGGGCAGCACCAGGTGCAGGATGGCGTCCCAGAAGGCCGCCATGTTGCCGGTCACCAGTCCGTCGAGCACGTAGAAGCCCGTCGGGTGCTCGACGTCGAGCATCCGGGCCTCCTGCCGGCCGGTGTTGGGGAACCAGCCGAGCTTCACGGCGAAGACGTACTTGAGCATGTAGGCCAGGAAGAACACCGGGATCGTGATGCCGATCAGCGAACCGGTGATCGTGGCGGAGTCGAGCCAGGTGCCGTTGCGGCGCGCGGCGAAGTAACCCAGGGGCACGCCCACGACCACCGCGATCAGCAGCGCCGTGACGCCGAGTTCGAAGGTGGCGGGGAAGCGCCGGATCATCTCGTCGATCACCGGCTGGCTGGTCTGGACCGAGGTGCCGAAGTCGAGCCGCACGACCTTGCCCAGGAAGCGCAGGTACTGCTCGTACAGCGGCTGGTCCAGACCCATCTGGCGATTGATCATTTCGATCTGCGCCTGGGTGGCGCGCTCGCCCAGGAGCGCCTGTGCAGGCGATCCGGGGAGCGCGCGCACCCACGCGAAGAGTGCTATCGACAGCCCCAGGAGAACGGGTACGAGGACCAGGAGCCGCCGGACGATGAACCGAAGCATTTAGCCGCGGGACACCAGGGAGAAGTTCTCGTTGCTCAGCGGGTCGGTCAGGAAGCCCTGAACGTCCTTGCCGAGGCCAACGAAGGACTTGTTGTGCACGTACGGGAGGCCGGGCAGGAAGTCCATGATGAGCTTGTTGGCCTCCTGGTACAGCGTGGTCCGCTTGGCCGCGTCGGTCTCCTGCTCAGCGGCGTTCAGCTTGTCGAAGATCTCCTTGTTCTCGAAGCCGAAGCGCTTGTTGAACTGCTGGAAGAAGGTTCCGACGAAGTTGTCGGCGTCGGCGAAGTCGGCGTTCCAGCCGATCATGTAGACCATGGCCTTGCCGTTGTCGACCGCGTCGAGGTACTCGGGAGTCCAGCGGGCGGACTTGACGGTGACCTTGAAGCCGGCGGCCTCGAGGTCGGCCTTGAAGGCCTCGAAGTTGGCCTTGGGGTCCGGCATGTACGGACGCGTCACGCCGGTCGGGTACCACAGCTCGATCGTCGGGTTGGCGACGCCGGACTCGGCGATGAGCTGCTTGGCCTTGTTGACGTCGTAGCCGTAGGTGGTGACGCCCTCGTTGTAGCCGGTCAGCTCCGGAGGCATGAACTGGGTGGCCACCCGCGAGCCCGCGGGGTACTTGGCCTGGACCAGGGCCTCACGGTTGATCGCGTAGGCGATGGCCTGACGGATCTTGGGGTTGTCGAGCGGCGCCATCTTCTGGTTGAAGCCGATGTAGCCGACGTTGAGGGCCGAGCGCTCCTGGACCTGGAAGCCGGCGCCCTTGAGGGTGTCGACGTCGGCCGGCTCGACCTGGTCGAAGCCGTCGATCTCGCCGGACTCCAGAGCCTGGCGGCGGGCCGGGGCGTCGGAGATGGCGCGGAAGATCAAGTCCTTGATCTTGGCCTTCTCGCCGTGGTAGCCGTCGAAGGCCTGCAGGGTGACGCGGTCACCGCGCTGCCAGGAGACGAACTTGTACGGGCCGGTGCCGACGGGGGCCTCGGTGGCGAACTTGCCGGTGAACTCCGGCGCGTCACCCTTCATCTCGACGGCGTCGCCGCTCTTCTGGATCGCCGCGGGGCTCACCATCGAGAACGACGGCAGGCTCAGCGCCGCGATGAAGCTGGCCGACGGGGCGGCCAGGCTGATGGTGATCTTGTCGGTGCCCTCGGCCTTGCAGCCCTTGTAGCTGCTGGGGGCCAGCGAGGCGTCCTCGTTCTTGGCGTAGCCGCCGAAGACGGTGTACCAGTAGTAGCTCACCGCGGGGTTCTGCTGGGCGCCCTTGAAGTTGTACCAGCGCTCGAAGTTCCAGCAGGCGGCCTCGGCGTTGAAGTCGGTGCCGTCGTGGAACTTGACACCCTGCTTGAGGGTGAAGGTCCAGTTCGTGCCGTCCGTGGACTCCCACTTCGTGGCCAGGGCCGGAACGACCTCCGTGCTGCCCGGCTTGGTGCCGACGAGGCCCTCGAACATCTGCCTGATCACACGGAGCGACTCGCCATCGCTGACGTACGCGCCGTCGAGCGCCTTGGGCTCGGCCGACAGCGCCCAGACGAACGCCTTGTCGCTACCCCCCGCGGCGGGGGGCTGGGTCGCGCCCGGCGTGCTGCTGGTGCCGGTGCCGCCGCCGCCACAGGCCGCGACGGCCAGGAGCATCGCTCCCCCCACGGCGACTGCGGACAGTCGCTTGCGTGCTTCCATAATCCACCTCAGTTAGTTCCGCCCACCGTTGGACGGACCCGGTCATGGGTCTTCGGTGTATGGTCGCCATGTCTCGGAGTGTGAGAAAAGCCCTTGTCACGACCTGTGTCGCAATCGTGATTGGTCTATGACCCAAGCTGCGAAAGGTCACGAAGTTGAGACACACTCACATCTGTAAGTGACGCCACGACTACGCGTCGAGGCGCTTGTTCGATCGGCAGCAGGCTCGGCACCGCCACGACCGCGCATCCCGCGGCCGTTCCCGCCGCCACGCCGTTGGGGGAATCCTCCAGCACCACGCACCGCGTCGGCTCCACGCCCAGCAGGCGGGCCGCGGTCAGATACGGCTCGGGATCGGGCTTGGTCCTGGTGACGTCGTCGGCGGTCACGATCACGTCGAACCGGTCACGGCCCACGAAGTGCAGCACCGCCTCGGCGATCTCCTTCAGCGACGAGGTGACCAGCGCCACGGGCACCCCCTCCCGCCGCAGCTCGTCGAGCAGCTCCAGCGCGCCGGGCATGGCCACCACACCCGACCTGAGGCGCTCGACCATGCCGTCGATCAGCCACTGCCGCAGCCGCGCCGGGGCGACCTGGGCGCCGGAGACGCCGAGCATGTAGTCGACGGTGCGCTCCATCGAGCCGCCCACCAGGTGCGTCTGATGCTCGTGGGACCACTCGCCGCCGAGCCTGGCCATCACGTCGGTCTCGATGTCGAGCCACACCTTCTCGGTGTCGACGAGCAGGCCGTCCATGTCGAAGAACGCTGCTTCCATTCATCCCCCCTGGTTGACTGTTTGGGCAGGATGCAACGATCCGCCCGCCTCGATCATTCCCGACGAGCCTGGCCGACCTATGCCCGACCCATCGCCACCGCCCTCTGCCCCGGGGGAGCGGTTGCCACGGGGGCGGCTCGCACGCTGCGAGGAGGCCGCACAGCCCGTTGCACGCGCCCGCTGCCGGACCACAGCCACGCCTACCGACCGCGCACGCCCGACGGAGCGCACGCCTGACGGGAGCGCACGCCTGACGGGAGCGCCACGTGCAGACGGGAGCGCCACGTGCAGACGGCGGACGCCTACCGACGCACCACCGCCGACAACGTGGACCTACGGACACGCAGGCCCGCGCACAACGCGCGCCCAACGCAGCGCCGGAGTCGGCGTGGCGGTGTACGGCGACGCCCGGCGCGGAATGCGGCGGCCAGCCACCCGGCACCAGCGCGAGGCCATCCAGGCAAGCGCGAAGGCCACCAGCACGGGCATGAAGGCCACCCGCCAAGGACACGGAAATGAGGCAGCGAGGCGGCGAGGACGCCAGGCCCCGCGCCGCCCCAGCCCCGTCACACGTTGAAGTACTTGGCCTCCGGGTGATGCGCCACCAGCGCCGACGTCGCCTGCTCCGGGTGCAGCTGGAACTCCTCCGACAGCGTCACCCCGATCCGCTCGGGCTCCAGCAGCTCGAACAGCTGCTGCTGGTCCTCCAGGTTCGGGCATGCCGGATAGCCGAACGAGTAACGACACCCCTGAATGTTCACTTTCAGCATGTCGTCGAGCGACTCGTCGCCGCCGATCCCCAGCTCGGCGCGCACGCGGGCGTGCCAGTACTCCGCCAGCGCCTCCGTCAGCTGCACCGACAGCCCGTGCAGCTCCAGGTAGTCGCGGTAGGCGTCCTTGGCGAACAGCTCGGCGGTGGCGTCGGAGATGCGCGACCCCATGGTGGCCACCTGGAAGGCGACCACGTCGGTCTCGCCCGACTCGCGCGAGCGGAAGAAGTCGGACAGGCACAGGTGCCGGTCGCGGCGCTGGCGCGGGAAGGTGAAGCGGGTGCGCTCGGAGCCGTCGTCGCCGAGGATGAGGAGGCTGTCGCCCTCGCTGACGGCCGGGAAGTAGCCGTAGACGACGGCGGCCTCCAGGAGGCCCTCGGTCTGGATGCGCTCCAGCCACATGCGCAGGCGCGGCCGTCCCTCGGTCTCGACGAGCTCCTCGTAGGAGGGCCCGTCGTTGCCGCGGGTGGGCTTGAGGCCCCACTGGCCGAGGAAGAGGGCGCGCTCGTCGAGGAAGGCGGCGTAGTCGTTGAGCGAGATGCCCTTGACGATGCGGTCGCCGAGGAAGGGCGCGACGGGCACGGGGTTGTCGGCGGCCACGTCGGAGCGGGCGGGCAGCTCCTCGACGGCGGTGCGGCGCAGCACGGCGCCGGTCTTGACGCGGCGTTCGCGCAGCTCGGGCAGGGGGGCGCCGGTGCGCTTGTGGGCCATGAAGGCGTCCATGAGGCGCAGGCCCTCGAAGGCGTCGCGGGCGTAGCGCACGTCGCCTTCGAACATGGCGGCCAGGTCCTGCTCGACGTAGGAGCGGGTGAGGGCGGCGCCGCCGAGGAGGACGGGGTAGCGGGTGGAGATGCCCCGGGAGTTCATCTCCTCGAGGTTCTCCTTCATGATGACGGTCGACTTCACCAGCAGGCCGGACATGCCGATCACGTCGGCGCGCTTGTCTTCCGCCGCTTCGAGGATGGCCGACACCGGCTGCTTGATGCCGAGGTTGACGACCTCGTAGCCGTTGTTGGACAGGATGATGTCGACCAGGTTCTTGCCGATGTCGTGCACGTCGCCCTTGACGGTGGCCAGCACGATGCGGCCCTTGGTCTCGCCCTCGACCCTTTCCATGTGCGGCTCGAGGTGGGCGACGGCGGTCTTCATGACCTCGGCCGACTGGAGCACGAACGGCAGCTGCATCTGGCCGGAGCCGAACAGCTCGCCGACGGTCTTCATGCCGTCGAGCAGCACGTCGTTGATGATCTCGAGCGCGGGGCGCTGGGTGAGGGCGTCGTCGAGGTCGGCCTCCAGGCCCTTCTTCTCGCCGTCGATGATGCGGCGCTTGAGCCGCTCCCACAGCGGCAGCCCGGCCAGCTCGGCGGCCTTGTTGCCGCGCAGCGCGGCGGCGTCGACGCCCTCGAACAGGTCCATGAAGCGCTGCAGCGGGTCGTAGCCCTCGCGGCGGCGGTCGTAGACCATGTCGAGGGCGACCTGGCGCTGCTCGTCGGGGATGCGCGCCATCGGCAGGATCTTGGAGGCGTGCACGATGGCGGAGTCGAGCCCGGCGTTGACGCATTCGTTGAGGAAGACGGAGTTCAGCACGATGCGCGCGGCCGGGTTGAGGCCGAAGGAGATGTTGGACAGGCCGAGCGTGGTCTGGACGGCCGGGTAGCGGCGCTTGAGCTCGCGGATGGCCTCGATGGTCTCCAGGCCGTCGCGGCGGGTCTCCTCCTGGCCGGTGGCGATCGGGAAGGTCAGGCAGTCGACGATGATGTCCTCGACGCGCATGCCCCAGTTGTCGACCAGGTCCTCGATGAGGCGTACGGCGACGCGGACCTTCCAGTCGGCGGTGCGGGCCTGGCCCTCCTCGTCGATGGTCAGCGCCACGACGGCGGCGCCGTGCTCGCTCACCAGCCGCATGATCTTCTGGAAGCGGGAGTCGGGGCCGGCGCCGTCCTCGTAGTTGACGGAGTTGACCGCGGCGCGCCCGCCGAGCATCTCGAGGCCGGCCTGCAGGACGGCGGGCTCGGTGGAGTCGAGCATGATCGGCAGGGTGGAGGCGGTGGCGAAGCGGAAGGCCAGTTCCTTCATGTCGGCCACGCCGTCGCGGCCCACGTAGTCGACGCACAGGTCGAGCATGTGGGCGCCGTCGCGGGCCTGGTCGCGGGCGGTCTCGACGCAGTCGTCCCAGCGGCCTTCGAGCATCGCCTCGCGGAAGGCCTTGGAGCCGTTGGTGTTGCAGCGCTCGCCGATGGCCAGGTAGGAGGTGTCCTGCCGGAACGGCACGCTCTGGTAGAGCGAGGAGGCGCCGGGCTCGGGATGCGGCTTGCGGGTGGCGGGCTGCTTGCCGCGCACCCGCTCGACGACCTGGCGCAGGTGCTCTGGGGTGGTGCCGCAGCAGCCTCCGACCAGGCCCAGGCCGTACTCGCGCACGAACGTCTCGTGCGCGTCGGCGAGCTCGCCCGGCGACAGCGGGTAGTAGGCGCCGTCGGAGGTCAGGACGGGCAGGCCGGCGTTGGGCATGCACGACAGCTTCAGCCGCGAGTGGCGGGCCAGGTGGCGCAGGTGCTCGCTCATCTCGGCGGGGCCGGTGGCGCAGTTGAGGCCGACCAGGTCGACGCCGAGCGGCTCGATCGCGGTCAGGGCCGCGCCGATCTCGGAGCCGAGGAGCATGGCGCCGTTGGTCTCGATGGTCACCTGGGCGATGATCGGCACGTCGCGTCCGGCGTCGGCGATGGCCCGCTTGGCGCCGATGACGGCGGCCTTGACCTGGAGCAGGTCCTGGCAGGTCTCGATGATGAGCGCGTCGGCGCCGCCCGCGACCAGGCCTGCGGCGTTGTCGCGGTAGGCGTCGCGCAGGGTGGAGTACGGCAGGTGGCCGAGGGTGGGCAGCTTGGTGCCCGGCCCCATGGAGCCCAGGACGAAGCGCGGCTGCTCGGGGGTGGACCAGCGGTCGGCGGCCTCGCGGGCGATGCGGGCGCCGGCCTCGGAGTATTCGAAGACGCGCTCGGAGATGTCGTACTCGCCGAGCGCGGCGAGGTTGGCGCCGAAGGTGTTGGTCTCGACGCAGTCGACGCCGGCTTCGAAGTAGGCGTCGTGGACGCCGCGCACGATGTCGGGGCGGGTGACGTTGAGCACCTCGTTGCAGCCTTCGTGGCCTTCGAAGTCGTCGAGCGTGGGGTCCTGCGCCTGGAGCATCGTCCCCATCGCCCCGTCGGCGACGATGACGCGCTCGGACAGGACTTCACGGAAGGAGGGCGTGTTGCTCATGCGCCTAAGCTTAGTGCTCCCGGCAATTGAACATCGCGTCCAATGAGAGGCTCCGACATGAGCGAATCATTAGCGTCCGCAGGGAAAACAGACGGTGGCTCGCGGGCCTACCGGACCATCGTCGTGGGCACCGACGGATCGTCCTCGTCCTTGCGCGCGGTCGGCGCGGCCGCGGGACTGGCCGCCGCGACGGGCGCCACGCTCGTGCTGGCCTGCGCCTACCTGCCGATGCGCGAGAGCGAGCGCGCGGCCGCCGCCGACCGGCTGGGTGAGCTGGCCTACAAGGTGGGCGGGTCGACGCCCGCCGACGACGCGCTGCGCGCCGCCCGCGAGCGGGCCGTGGCGGCGGGCGCCACGCGCACGGTGCTGGAGGCCGAGGAGGGAGAAGCGGTCGACGTGCTGGTCAGGCTGGCCGAGCGGCATCGCGCCGACCTGATCGTCGTGGGCAACAGGGGGCTCAACAGCCTGGCGGGCCGCCTGCTCGGCTCGGTGCCGTCGGCGGTCACGCACCGGGCGGGATGCGACGTGCTGATCGTGCACACGACGCCGGGCGGGCGCTCCTGAAGTGAGGGTGCGGGCGGGCGCGAAACCCGCCGGACGCGGGTGCGAAACCTGTTGAACGCATGCCGTACGGGCACATCAGGCCACGGAACCGGCGCGAAGTGCGCTAGAAGCGGAAGGGATCTCAACACGTGACGTGACCCCCGTCCCACCGCATAGGCTTAGCCACACCAGAGCGAGAGGAGGCGGGGCGCGTGATCGAGCTCGAAGGGCTCCCCGAACTCGTCGACCCGGTGCTGATCGCCGCGTTCGAGGGGTGGAACGACGCGGGCGAGGCGTCGAGCGGCGTGATCGCCCACCTCGAGACCGCGTGGCAGGCGCAGCCGCTGGCCGCGCTCGACCCTGAGGACTACTACGACTTCCAGGTCACCCGCCCGATCGTGGAGCTGGGCGAGGGCCTGACCCGATCCATCATCTGGCCGACCACCCGCCTGTCCTACGCCCGGCCGCCGGGCTCCGAGCGCGACGTGGTGCTGCTGCGCGGCATCGAACCCAACATGCGCTGGCGCTCGTTCTGCGACGAGATCGTCGGCGTGGCCCACGAGCTGGGCATCGAGCTGTCGGTGATGCTCGGCGCGCTGCTCAACGACTCCCCGCACACCCGCCCCGTGCCGATCATCGGCGCCGCCTCCGACGAGGCGCTGGCCCGGGAGATCAACCTGGAGCTGAGCCGCTACGAAGGCCCGACCGGCATCGTGGGCGTGCTCCAGCACGCCCTGGGCCAGGCGGGGCTGAAGTCGGTGTCGCTGTGGGCGTCGGTCCCCCACTACGTGGCCCAGCCGCCCAACCCGAAGGCCACCCTCGCGCTGCTGCGCCGGGTGGAGGACCTGCTCGACATCCCGATGCCCGTCGGCGATCTGGAGGAGGAGGCGCGCGCCTGGGAGCACGGCGTCGACGAACTGGCCTCGCAGGACAGCGAGGTGGCCGAATACGTCAAGGAGCTCGAGGAGCGCAAGGACGCCGCCGACCTGCCCGAGGCCAGCGGCGACGCGATCGCGGCGGAGTTCGAGCGTTACCTCCGTCGTCGCAACGGCAACACTGACAGCTGATTTTCAGCCATTTCGCTCCCGTTTCGCGTAATAATCAGGCCCGAGCCCGAGTTTCACCACAATGCACCGAGGTGGAACTCCAGCCGACAACAATTCCATAACCAGGAGAAACACGGCTCTGTAACAACGGCGAATTCCAGCTGTGCCACGTCGAACCTACCCATGTGACTGCGCACGTTAGGCCAACCATGGCGACTTCCCATGTAGATCCGCACCAAAGAAGTCAGGACACCAGGCGACGCGTTCTGGGGATGGCTCTGTCCCTGCGCGAAGAGCGCAAGGGCGGGCCGGTGGATCAATTTCTGGCCCTGCTTCAAGACCGTCTGCCGCTCTGGCTGCGTATCCTCCACAACCTGACGCCCGGTCGCGGCCGGGTCACGGACAACCTCATATTCGTCGCACGCGCCGGCATCGACCATTACGTGGAGGTGCAGTCGGCGGCCCTTCCCGCCTTCACCGAACCCTCGGTCACCGTCAGATTCCGCAAGGCCGTCCGCGACAGCGGGCTCGGGCCGATGGCCGAGATCCTGCCGCTGGCCGCGTACCTGGAGGCCGAGCAGCGGCTGGGGCGCATCGTCGCCTCGGCCGACCCGCAGGCGACGGCGCGGCTGCTGCTGGCGGGATGCTTCCAGCACGCCTACTACGAGATGTTCGTGGGCGCCGACGCGGGGCCCACGCGGGAGAACGCGGCGGTCGAGATCGTCCGCGAGCTGCGACTGGAGCCGGGCGCGGGCGAGGGCGAGCAGGGCGCCGAGCGGGGCGGGCCCGCGTCCTGACCTGAGCCTCCGGTGGTGGTGACTTCGGGAACCCCCTCGGGCCGGGCGCCGCACTGCATGCCTTCGGCCTGCGGAGCACGCCGTACTGCCCGCGGGGGTCCCGCCCGCCCGCCACCATCGGCGCTGTGGCATGCCCACGGGCCGCCTGCGCAGGGCCCTCGTCTGCGCACGAGCGCCGCATGCCCGCGGGCCCACGCTTGCTCAGGGGCCGCCGCATGCTTGCAAGCCGCCGTACGACGGCGAGCCGCCATCGGATGCCACCGGGCCGGGGTCGGACGCCGTCTCGCGTCGCCGCAGATCCGCGCCGCGATGTCGCGGCCACCGCCGCCACGCCACTGCTGGCTGGGGGCCCTCTGGCGCCGCTGACATCGTGTCACGGCCGAGCGTCGTCGCGAGGCACTGTCGCCGTCACAGCAGGGGCGTCGTCACCGCGGGCCGCTCCCCATGGTGCGCTCGCAGGTCTCCAGCGGCGGCGGTCAGCGGGGGGAAAGGGCGCAGCGGGCCTCGTCGTGGCGGAGCCAGGCGAGTTCGGCGACCTCGGTGCCCAGCGGGGCGGTGACGAGGTCCGCGCCCGCGTGCAACAGGCGGTCGTGGAAGAACCCCGGCGCCAGCAGGTACGACGCGATGGCCGTCCCCGGCTTGACCGCCTGTGCGAGCGACGGGGCGCCGCCCGAGGCGAAGGCGGCGGTCACCGGGCGGCCGAGGAGCACGGCCAGGTGCTGGGCGGTGCCGCGCACGTCGGCCAGGGCGGCCGGGTCCGACGAGCCCGCGGCGCCCAGGACGATGTCGTGGTGGGCCCGCAGCCCAGCCTCGGTCAGGCGCCGGGCCAGGGCCTCGGCGAGGACGGGGTGGGGGCCGAGGTGGCGGGCGAGCACCGCGTCGGGGCGCACCCGCTCGACGACGGCGGGCAGGTCGATGTGCACGTGGTAGCCGCCTGCCAGGAGCAGCGGCACCACGGTGACCGGGCCGTCGGCCGCGTCGAGGACGTCGGCGAGCAGGGGGCGGCTGATTTCCAGGTAGGCGAGTTCGACGCGGTGGCCGGGGCGCTGGGCCCGCACCTCGTCGGCCAGGCGGGCGAGGGTGGCCTCACCGGCGGCGCTCCGGGTGCCGTGGGCGGCGAGGACCAGGGTGCCCTCGCCCGCGCCGTCCGGAGAGCCGTGGGCGGTCAGGGTGCCCTCCCCCGCGCCGTGCGGAGTGACGCGGGCGGTCAGGGTGGCCTCGCCGTCAGCCCCCCGGCCGCCGTGGGCGGGGCGCGCCAGGGTGCCCTCGCCTGCCGTACGCCGGAGCGGGGTGCCGTTCACAGGCCGTCCCTGTCGCATGCCAGCCGGTACCCCCGTTTGACGACCGTTTCGACGATGCCCGGTGCGCCGAGGGCGCGGCGCAGGCGGGTGATGGCCATCTCGACCGCGTGCTCGGCCGAGTCCCGGGTGTGGCTTCCCGGCAGCACGGTGCGCAACTCCCCCCGGTTGATGACATATCCGGGCTTGTCGGCCAGCCGCTTGAGCACCGCCATCGGCGCCGGCGGCAGCGGCCGCAGCTCCCCGTCGACCACGACCGCATGGCCCCTGATCTCCAGCGAGTGCCCGCCCGCGACGAGCCGGGTGACGCTGTGCTCGGGCAGGTGGCGGGCCAGGGTGCGGGCGAGCGCGCCGAGGCGGGAACGTTCTGGCTGGACGACGGGCACGCCGCGCGCCACCAGCGGCCCGGCGGTGACGGGCCCGACGCAGGCGGCCACGACGCCGCCGCCGAAGGCGGCCAGCAGCTGGTCCTCCAGCCCTTCGGCGCGGGCGGCGTTGAGCATCGCGATCACGGCCGGGGCGCTGGTGAAGGCCACGGCGTCGACGCCGCCGGAGATCGCCTGGCTGATCAGGCGCCGCAGCGGCGAGGGGTCGCGGTAGGGCAGCCACCGGTAGACGGGCACCTCGATGACGTACGCGCCCGCCGTACGCAGGGCGGTCACGAACTCGGTGAGCGGCTCGCCGTGGAGCTGGACGGCGATGCGGCGGCCGCGCAGATCCTGCTGGACGAGGTAGTCGTGGACCTCGGCGCACGACTCGGAGGGAGCGGTCCAGTGGTCGCCCAGTCCGGCGGCGCGCACGGCGCCGCGGGCCTTGGGGCCGCGCGACAGGATGCGCGCGTGGCCCAGGTGTTCGATGAGCTCGGTCGACAGGCCCCATCCTTCGGCTGCGGCGACCCAGCCGCGCAGCCCGACGCCGGTGGTGACCACGACGTCGTCGACGGGAGCTTCGAGGCATTCGCGGGTGGCGGCCAGCAGCTCGGCGTCTTCCGGCAGGGGGACCAGACGGATGGCGGGCGCGCTGACCACCCGGGCGCCGCGCCGTTCCAGCAGCGCGCCGAACTCTTCACGGCGCCGGGTCGCGGTCACGCCGACGGTGAAGCCGGACAGTGCGTCCGGCGCGGTCTCCAGCGGGGTCTGCAGCGGGGTCTCCGCCATCAGAGCACTCATGGAACTACCTTTCTGGGTGGTCACTAGGCGGCGATCTCGACCCGGCCGTCGCGGACCTGCACCGGGTAGGTCGGGACGACCACCTCCGGATCGTCGAAGCAGATCCCCGTGACCAGGGAGAAGACCTCTTTGTGCATGGGCGAGGCCACGGTGGGCTCGCCCATGCGGGTGCCGACGATGCCGCGTGAGAGCACGTTGGCGCCGCTGAAGGGGTCGAGGTTGCCGATGGCGTACACGGCGCCGTCGAAGTCGCGGAAGACGGCGATCTGCCGGCCGTCGACGAGGGCGCAGGCGCCCCGCTCGGGCAGCAGGTCGTCGAAGGCGCACACGGCAGTCCAGGTCAGGGTGCTCATGAACGAACCACCTCCAGGGGGATCAGGACGGGCTTGATCTGCTGGCGCTCGGTCTCGAAGGTGATGGACGGGTCGGGGACACCGGGCGCGTTGACGAAACTGGTGAAGCGGCGAAGCTTGTCGGGGTCGTCGAGAACGGCACGCCATTCGTCGAAATATCCGGCGACGTGGCGTTCCATCTGGGCTTCCAGCTCGGACGCCAGGCCCAGCGAGTCCTCGACGACGACCTGGCGCAGGTAGTCGAGGCCGCCGTCGAGCGACTCCAGCCAGGTCGAGGTGCGCTGCAGCCGGTCGGCGGTGCGGATGTAGAACATCAGGAAGCGGTCGATGATCCGGATGAGCTCGTCGGTGGGCACGTCGGAGACGAGCAGGTCGGCGTGGCGGGGCTTGAAGCCGCCGTTGCCCGCGACGTACAGGTTCCAGCCGTGCTCGGTGGCGATGATGCCGAAGTCCTTGGAGCGGGCCTCGGCGCATTCGCGGGCGCATCCGGAGACGGCCGACTTGAGCTTGTGCGGTGAGCGCAGGCCGCGATAGCGCTGCTCCAGGGCGATGGCCAGGCCCACGGAGTCCTGCACGCCGTAGCGGCACCAGGTGGAGCCGACGCACGACTTGACCGTGCGCAGCGCCTTGCCGTACGCGTGGCCCGACTCGAATCCGGCCTCGACCAGGCGGGCCCAGATCTGCGGCAGCTGTTCGACGCGGGCGCCGAACAGGTCGATGCGCTGCCCGCCAGTGATCTTCGTGTAGAGGCCGAAGTCGCGGGCGACCTCGCCGATGACGATGAGCTTGTCGGGTGTGATCTCGCCGCCGGGGATGCGCGGCACGACCGAGTAGGTGCCGTTCTTCTGGATGTTGGCCAGGAAGTGGTCGTTGGTGTCCTGGAGTGCGGCCAGCTCGCCGGTGAGCACGTGCTCGCCGTTGAGCGAGGCCAGGATCGAGGCGACGGCGGGCTTGCAGATGTCGCAGCCGCGCCCGGTGCCGACGGTGGAGACCAGTTCGGAGAAGGTGGAGATGCCGCGCACCCTGACGATGTCGAAGAGCTCGGCGCGGCTGTAGTCGAAGTGTTCGCACAGGGCCTTGCTGACCTCGACGCCCGACTTCTCCAGGAGCTGCTTGAGCATCGGGACGCAGGAGCCGCAGGTGGTGCCGGCGCGGGTGCACTTCTTGATCGACGGCACGTCGGTGAGGCCCTGCTCGGCGATCGCCTCGCGCACGGTGCCGGCGCAGATGTTGTTGCAGGAGCAGACCTGGGCGTCGTCGGGCAGGTCGAGCGAGAGCCCGCCGCCGGTGAACAGCAGGTCGGACGGCGAGGCGGGCAGCGGCTTGCCGACGAAACCCTTGAGCGAGGTGTACGGCGAGGCGTCGCCGACGCAGATGCCGCCCAGCAGCGTGGAGGCGTCGTCGGAGACGAACAGCCGCTTGTAGACGCCGGCCACGGGGTCCATGTAGGTGACGTCGAGCGCGCCTTCCATGGCGCCGAACTGGGCCACCTCGACGCCGAGGAGCTTCAGCTTGGTCGACAGGTCGGAGCCGCCGAAGGTGGAGGAGCCGCCCAGGATGCGGTCGGCGGCCACCTCGGCCATCGTGTTGCACGGGCCGACCAGGCCGTAGACCACGCCGCCGGCCAGGGCGCACTCGCCGATGGCGTAGATGGAGGGGTCGGAGGTGCGCATGCCGGCGTCGACGGCGATGCCGCCGCGCTCGCCCACCTCCAGGTCGGCGGCGCGGGCCAGCTCGTCGCGGGGCCGGATGCCGGCGGAGAAGACGACGACCTCGGCGGGGATGGCGCGCCCGTCGGCCAGCAGCACGGTGTCGGCCTCGATGCTCTGCAGCATGACGCCCGCGTGGACCTCCAGGCCGAGCGACTCGATGTGGCCCTTGAGGACGCTGCCGCCGCCCTCGTCGACCTGGCGCGGCATCAGCCACGGGGCGATCTCGACGATGCCGGTCTTGAGGCCGAGGCCGCGCAGCGCGTCGGCGGCCTCAAGGCCCAGCAGGCCGCCGCCGACGACGACGCCGTGCGTGGAGCCGAGCGAGGCTTCGCGGATGGCCTCCAGGTCGTCGATGGTGCGGTAGACGAAGGCCCGCCCGCGTCCCGGCACCGGCGGCACGAACGGCGCCGAGCCGGTGGCCAGGACCAGGGTGTCGTACGGCACGCGCTCGCCGTCAAGAGTGACCACCTCCCGGGCCTGGCGGTCGATCTCGGTCACGCGTGTCGACAGCCGCGTGGTGATCCCGGAGGGCACCGCGTACTCCAGCGAGGCGTCCTCGGTGAGGTAGGTGGTCAGCGCGACCCGGTCGTAGGCGGGCCTGGGCTCCTCGCCGATGACGGTGAGAGACCCGGCGAAGCCCCTGGACCGCATCGTTTCGATGAAGCGGTGAGCGGTGGGGCCATACCCAACGACGACAACCCTGCTCATGCCCTGCCCCTTGGCTCGCCCGCTCGCGGTCGCCGGCATGACCACGTCCTCGTTCCTGCGGTTGGTCATGCCGACACCCCTTCCTGCTCACAAAGCCAGCCGACGATCCCTTCGACCGCGGCCTTGCACGACCCGCATCCGGTGGTGGCGCGGGTGGCGGCGGCCACGCCCGCCACGTCGCGCGCTCCGGCCTCCCAGCAGGCCCGGATCTGGCCCTTGGTGACGTTGTTGCACTGGCAGACCTTGGCCGAGTCCGGCATCCGGACCGGGCTGTCGGCCGCGGCGGCCCCCGAGAGGCCGGGGAACAACAGCCCGGCCCGGTCGCCGGGGAGGGGGCCGCCGCGGTCGAACAGGTGGGTGAGCGTGCCGACGGCGTCGCTCTCCCCCAGGACGATCGCGCCGACCAGGCGCCCTTCCTTGATCACGAGCTTGCGGTAGGTGCCCTTGGCGCGGTGGCTGAAGCGCACGACCTCGGCGTGCTCCTCGGTTAGGTGCGTCTCGCCCATGGCGGCCAGTTCGACGCTGCGGGCCTTGAGGCGGGTGACCAGGCGGGAGCCGCGGTAGAGGGCCTTGCCACCGGCGATGACGGTGGCGGCGACCTCGGCCTGCTCCCAGGCGGGGGCGACGAGGCCGTAGACGGTGCCCGCGTGTTCCGCGCACTCGCCGATGGCGAAGATGGACGGGTCGTCGGTGCGCATCTCGTCGTCGACGACGACGCCCCGCCGTACCTCCAGGCCGGCGTCCTGGGCCAGGCGGGTCAGGGGGCGTACGCCGCAGGCCAGGACGGCCAGGTCGCCGGGGACGAACTCGCCGTCGGCGAGCCGTACACCGTCGTCGAGGACCTCGGCGACGTTGACGCCGGTGCGGACCTCGACGCCGAGGGCGGCCAGGGTCTCGCCGAGCACCAGCCCGGCCTCGGCGTCGAGCTGGCGTTCCATGAGGTGGCCGGCGAGGTGCAGCAGGGTGACGGGCAGGCCGCGCCCGGCCAGGCCGCGGGCGGCCTCGATGCCGAGCAGGCCGCCGCCGACGACCACGGCGCGCGAGGCGCCGGTGGAGCGGGCGAGGATCTGCTGGCAGTCGTCGAGGGTGCGGAAGCTGATCGCGCGCTCGACGCCCGGGATCGGCGGGACGACGGCCTCGCTGCCGGTGGCCAGCACGAGGATGTCGTACGGCACGCGTTCGCCGGAGGCGGCGATCACCGCCCTGGTCTCGCGGTCGATGTGGTGCACCTGGGTGCCGAGCAGGGCCTGGACGCCGTGCTCGCCGTACCAGGAGGGGTCGAGGAGGCGGACCTGGTCGGGGCCGTAGCCTCCGGCCAGGACGTTCGACAGCAGCACCCGGTTGTAGGGCTGCCAGGCTTCCTCGCCCATGACGGTGACGCGGAAGTCCTTGGTCCGGTCGGTCAGCTCGGTGACGAAGCGGGACCCGGCCATCCCGTTCCCGACGACAACGATTCTCATGCGACGCGCTCCAGTCGGACGGCGCACACCTTGAACTCCGGCATGCGCGAGGTGGGATCCAGGGCCGGATTGGTCAGCCGGTTGGCGCCCTCCCAGTGGAAGGGCATGAACACGGTGTCGGGACGGATCGTGTCGCTGACGCGCGCCACTGTTTCGGTGCTGCCGCGGCGGCTGGTCACGCGGACCTGGTCGCCGGAGCTGATCTCCAGGTGCTCGGCCAGAGCGGGGTGGATCTCGACGAAGGTCTCGGGGGCCGCCTCGACGAGCGGGGCGATCCTGCGGGTCTGGGCGCCGCTCTGGTAGTGCGCCAGCACGCGGCCGGTGGTGAGGTAGACGGGGTAGTCGTCGTCCGCCTCCTCGGCCGGCGGCCGGTGCTCGACGGCGACGAAGCGGGCGCGGCCGTCGGGGTGGGCGAAGCGGTCGAGGAAGGGCCGGGGCGTGCCCGGGTGGTCCTCGGAGGGGCAGGGCCAGAAGACGCCGGTCTCGTCGGCGATGCGCTCGTAGGTGATGCCGGAGTAGTCGGCGCTTCCTCCGGCGCTGGCGCGGCGCAGCTCGTCGAAGACCTCGCGGGGTTCGGTGGCGAACTTGTGGTCGCCCAGCCTGGCGGCGAGCTCGGCGAGGACGAAGAGGTCGGACCGCACGCCGTTGGGCGGTTCGACGGCCTGGCGGCGCAGGAGCACGCGCCCTTCGAGGTTGGTCATGGTGCCGCTCTCCTCGGCCCACTGCGTTGTGGGGAGCACGACGTCGGCCAGCTCGGCGGTCTCCGACCGCACGAAGTCCGCCACGACCAGGAAGTCCAGTGATCGGAGCCGCTCGGCGACCGCCAGGGAGGCGGGCGCGGAGACGACGGGGTTGGATCCGAACAGCAGCAGCGAGCGCGGGCCATCCGCGGTGCCGAGGGCGGCCAGGAGCTCGTAGGCGCTGCGGCCGGGACCTGGCAGCGTGCCGGGGTCGACGCCCCAGACGCCGGCGACGTGGGCGCGGGCGGCGGGGTCGTCGATCTTGCGGTAGCCGGGCAGCTGGTCGGCCTTCTGCCCGTGCTCGCGGCCGCCCTGGCCGTTGCCCTGGCCGGTGAGGCAGCCGTAGCCGGAGCCCTCGCGGCCGGGCAGGCCGAGGGCCAGCGCCAGGTTGATGAAGGAGGTGACGGTGTCGGTGCCCTTGGCGTGCTGCTCGGCGCCGCGGCCGGTCAGGATGATCGCCCTGTCGGCCTTGGCCAGGGCGAAGGCGGCCTGGCGCATGCGGGCCACGGGCACGCCGGTGATACGTTCCACACGCTCGGGCCACCAGGCGGCCGCGGAGGTCTTGACGGCGTCGAAGCCGTTGGTGCGCCGGGCGACGTAGTCGTCGTCGACCAGGCCTTCGGCGATGGCCAGGTGGAGCAGGCCGAGGGCCAGGGCCAGGTCGGTGCCGGGAGCGGGCTGCAGGTGCAGCCAGGCGAGCTTGGCGGTCGCCGTGCGGCGGGGGTCGATGACGATCAGGCGCGGCAGGTGGCGGACGAACGGCGGCATGGTCTCGGCCACGTTCGCCCCCGCCAGCATCACGACGTCGGCGGAGGCCAGGTCGGTGATCGGGAACGGCATGCCGCGGTCCATGCCGAAGGCGCGGATGGAGGCGGCCGCCGCCGACGACATGCAGAAGCGGCCGTTGTAGTCGATCTGGCTGGTGCCCAGGGCGACGCGGGCGAACTTACCCAGCGTGTAGGCCTTCTCGTTGGTCAGGCCGCCGCCGCCGAAGACGCCGACGGAGTCGGGGCCGTGCTCGCGCCGCAGCTCGGCCAGGCGGGAGGCGATGTGGTCGAGCGCCTCGTCCCACGTGGCGGGCTTGCCGTACAGCAGCGGGGTGGTCAGCCGGTCGGGGTGGGAGAGCAGCTCGCCGGACGTCCAGCCCTTCTGGCACAGCGCACCGCCCGCGTTGGCCGGTATGTCGGTCCGCGGTTCGATCACGACCGGCGTGCCGGCCGTGACGGTCATTCCGCATTGCAGGGCGCAATACGGGCAGTGCGTTCTCACGACGTCGATCGTGCTTTGGTGCGATTTCACACCTGGGTCCCTTCTGTTACCGGCGTGCTAACAGGCCTTCACGTCCGGTGGTGAGAATTCACACCCGGGCGTGGGCCAGGCTCGGGACACGGGCGACGCCGACCGTGCGGGTGTAGCACCACCAGGTGGTGGCGAAGCAGGCCACGTAGAACAGGCCGAAGGCGAGGAAGGCCGAGGCCGGGCTGCCGGTGGCGGCGAAGCTCATGCCGAAGGCGCGGTTGATGAGGAATCCGCCGAAGGCGCCGACCGCCGAGATGATGCCGATCGCCGCGGAGGCCTGGCGCTTGCCGTACTCCGCGCTCCTGCCCGCCGCCAGCGCGAGCGTCTGGAAGATGGCCGGGATCATCCGGTAGGTGGAGCCGTTGCCGATGCCGGCCGTCAGGAAGAGCAGCTGGAAGGCGAGGAAGAACAGCCAGAAGTTGCCCGAGCCGGTGGTCGCCCAGACCAGCACGACGCCGACGCCCATGGCGGCGAAGTTCCACAACGTCACGCGGCCGCCGCCGAGCCGGTCGGACAACCAGCCGCCGACGGGGCGGATCAGCGAGCCGATGAGCGGCCCCGCGAAGGCCACCCAGGTCGGGAAGCCCGGGAACAGGCTCTTGGCCAGCAGCGGGAAGGCCGTGGAGTAGCCGATGAACGAGCCGAAGGTGCCGATGTAGAGGAACGACATGATCCAGGTCTGGCCGCTCCTGGTCGACTGGAGCAGTTCGCGCGGCGAGGCCTTGGCGGTGGTCAGGTTGTCCATGAAGAACCAGGCGCAGGCCGCCGCGACGATGGCCAGGGGGATCCAGAACCAGCCCGCCGCCGCCAGGCCCAGGCCGCCGATCACCAGCGGCATGATGATCTGCACGGTGCTGACGCCGATGTTGCCGCCCGCCGCGTTCAGCCCGAGGGCCGAGCCCTGCTTGGACTGCGGGTAGAAGTAGGTGATGTTGGCCATGCTGGAGGCGAAGTTGCCGCCGCCGACACCGGCGGTCGCGGCGATCACCAGGAAGAGCCAGAACGGCGTGGCCGGGTTGTTGACCGCGATGCCGAGCCCGATGGCCGGGACGATCAGCATGAGCGCGCTGAAGACGGTGAAGTTGCGCCCGCCGAACCGCGCCGGGCCGAAGGTGTAGGGGATGCGCAGCGCCGAGCCGATGAGGTTCGGCAGCGCGGTCAGCCAGAACAGCTGGTCGGTGGTGAACTCGTAGCCGCCCAGCCGGGTCGCCACGACGCTCCACACCGTCCAGACCGTGAAGCCGAGGTGTTCGGCCAGGATGGAGAAGACCAGGTTGCGCCTGGCCACCCGCTTGCCCTTGCTCTCCCAGAAGGCCGCCTCGTCGGGGCGCCAGTCGGTGATCCATCGCGTCATGGGCCAGAAGGTAGGTATCGCCCGTTACGCACTTCGGCGCGGACTCACTGTGCGGCAGTAACTTCACGCTCATCCGCGCAACACGCCGTTAACAGGTTTGTGCGGTTGATCTCCGCCGGCTGCGGGCATCCTGGTCGGAGACGTCGCGACGCATCGGGGAGTTGCGTGTGCCTATCTGTGCCATTGACGATCCTGCCCTCCGAACGATGGCAGAACCCGTGACCGTGTTCGACAAGCAGCTGAGACAGCTGGTCAAATCCCTCACCCTCACCATGCGCTCGGCCGTCGGCGGAGCCGGGCTGGCCGCGCCCCAGCTCGGGGTGCCGCTGCGGGTGCTGGTCTACAACTACGACGGCCGCGCGGGCCACCTGGTCAACCCGCGGCTGGAGTTGTCGGAGCGCACGATCGTGGCCGACGAGGCGTGCCTGTCGGCGCCCGGCCAGTGGCGCGCTTTGGAACGTGCCTTCGCGGTGACCGCACGCGGCCGCGACATGAGCGGCAAGCCCGTCACGGTCAAGGCGATCGGCATGCTCGCCCGCATCCTGCAGCACGAGGTGGACCACCTCGACGGGGTGGTCATCCCGCTATGATGTGAGCAGCGCGCACCAGGGCGCCCCTCGTCCGCGGCAAGCACCGAGTGCACCTGGATTCTTCGCCGTTCTTCGTGTCATGCCTCGGCATCAGCGGACGCGAGGCTGACCGGAGGTCGACCATGACGCGCACCCTGCCCTCACTCGACAGTCTCAAGGCCCAGGCCAAGCAGTTGCGGCGGGCCGTGGCCAAGGGCAACCCCGCGGCGCTGGCCCGCGCGGGCGCGGCGGCCGAGGGCTTCACGCTGCGCGAGGCGCAGCTGGTCCTGGCCAGGGAGTACGGCTACGCGGGCTGGCACGAGCTGGTCTCCGCGGCGGGCGACAAGATGATCGCCGAACGCGATCTGCACCGGTGGTTCGCCGTGGAGCTCAACAACGACACCTGGGACCAGATCGAGCAGGACCTGTCGCCCGGCAGCACCCCCGCCGAGCGCGAGCGGGCGCTCTACGGCGCGTACGCGGCGGCGCTGCACTGGCTGGAGGTGGGCGACGAGGCCAACCACGCGCGGGCCGAGCATCTCATCAGCGCCACCGCGGTCGCCGTCGGGCTGCCCGACGTGGCGCTGCGGCACGCGCGGCGCTGCGCGCAGCTGGTGCGGGAGCATCCGGAGGCGATGGCCGACTGGGACCACGCCTTCGCCGCGGAGGGGCTGGCCAGGGCGTGCGCGGCGGCGGGGCTGACGCGGGAGGCGGCCGGGCACCTGGCGCGGGCGCGCTCCCTGACCGCGGCCCTCGCCGGGGCGGGCGACCGCGACGTGCTGGAGCGGCGCCTGGCGGCGGAGCCGTGGTTCGGGCTCGGCTGAGTCGGCCGACCTTGAGGGCTTGGCTGAACGGGCCGGGTTGAGGGCCCGGTTGAACGGGCCGGGTTGAGAGCCCGGTTGAGCTGGCCTGGTTGAGCTGGCCCGGTTTGGTCAGGCGGCGTGGCGGATGGTGTGGTGTTTGTGGGCGGTGCGGCGTTCGTCGGGTTCAAGCCCGCCCCAGACACCGTGCTGCTGCCCGGTGTCGAGCGCGTAGGTCAGGCACGCCTGCCGTACGGGGCAGGAGCCGCAGACGGCTTTGGCGCGGTCGACCTGCGCGCGGCTGAGGCCGACGAACGAGATCGGAAAGAACAGGTCGGGGTCGTGGTCCAGGCACGCGGCCCGGCGGACCCAGTCGATGATGACGGCCATGACGCTTCCGTAGACGAAGATGCGGTCGGCGCGCGCCTACCCGCGGCGCGCGCCTTCACACCACCACGTTCACCATCTGCTCCAGGCGGCCACCTGGGCGGGGTGCAGCGCTCCCCCGGCGACCAGCTGGTTGAGCCGCTCGACCGGCTCCAGCTCCATGATCTGGTCCACGGCCTCGGTGAGGTCGGTGGCCGTCTGGTCGGGCGCGGCCGGCGGGCGTCCGCTGCGCGGGTCGGGAACGAGAACGTTGCGCACGGTTGCGGACCTCCTGGCCTGCGAGATGAGGATGCTGCGGGCGCCCGCCGCCTTGGCGGCCTGCGAGTCGCCTCCTTCGTCGCCCACGATGACGCAGTCGAGCGGGCTGATATCCATGATCGCCGCCGCCCTGATGATGAGCCCCGGCCGCGGCTTGCGGCAGGAACACGAGTCGGCCACGTCGTGCACACAGATCGCCCAGGCGTCGAAAGGCCCGAGCAGTTCCTCCACCCGGGCGTTGACCTGGTGCAACTCGTCGGCCGACACCTCGCCGGTCGACACCCCCGGCTCGCTGGCCAGCACGGCGATCATCACTCCCGCGCGCCGCAACCGGCTCAACGCGTCGGCGGCGCCCGGCACCGGGTTCACCTGTTCGGGATCGGCGATGCGCGGCACGTCGCGGATCAACGCTCCGTCGCGCTCGAAGAGCACGGCGGCAGGACGGCGGCTCATTGACATCTCACACCTCCAGGAAGTGCGTGGCGACTACCCGAGGTCAGCCCCGGTAAACCGGGGCCTGACCGGGGAGCTCAGGGGCATGAGAATCGCGCTCGTCTCCGAGCACGCCGACCCTCTCGCCGTCATCGGCGGAGTGGACGCCGGCGGGCAGAACGTCTACGTCGGCGCACTCGCCTGCGCGCTGGCCGGGCGGGGTCACGAGGTCGTGGTCCACACCCGCCGCACCTCCCCCGGCCAGCCCCAGCGGGTGGCCATGGCGCCCGGTGTTCAGGTCGAGTACGTCACCGCGGGACCGGCCGTCCCCCTGTCCAAGGACGACCTCCCGCCCTACATGCCGCAGTTCGCCCGCGAGCTGGAACGCCGCTGGCGCCGGCTGCGGCCCGACGTGGTGCACGCCCACTTCTGGATGAGCGGCCAGGCGGCGCTGCGTGCCGCGCGCGGCGTGCCGGTCGTGCAGACCTTCCACGCCCTGGGCACCGTCAAGCGGCGCTGGCAGGGCTCCTCCGACACCAGCCCCGAGCACCGGCAGGCCACCGAGCGTGAGGTCGGCCGCACCGCCGACGCCGTCGTGGCGACCTGCACCGACGAGGTGGCCGAGCTACGGGCGATGGGCGTGCCGGGCAGGCGCCTGTCGATCGTGCCGTGCGGGGTGGACCTCGACCTGTTCCGGCCTTCGGAGCGGGAACGCCCGGTGCCCGGCCGCATCCTCAGCATCGGGCGGCTGGTGCCGCGCAAGGGCGTCGACACCATCGTGCGCGCCCTGCGCGACGTGCCCGGCGCGTCGCTCGTCGTCGCGGGCGGCACCCACGACGACCCCGAGGCCGTACGGCTGCGCGAACTGGCCAGGGCGTACGGCCTGGACAAGCGGGTCGAGGTGATGGGCAGCGTGCCGCGGCACCTGGTGCCCACGCTGATGCGCTCGGCGCAGGCGGTCGTGTCGGTGCCCTGGTACGAGCCCTTCGGCATCGTGTCCGTCGAGGCGATGGCGTGCGGGGTGCCCGTCGTCGCCTCGGCGGTGGGTGGTCACCTGGACACGGTGGCGGGCTGCGGGCTGCTGGTCCCGCCCCGGCGCCCCAAGGCCCTGGCCAGGGCGCTGCGCCAGGTGCTCGGCGACGGGGAACTGGCCGCCGAGCTGGGGCGCGCGGGCGCGCGCCGCGCCGCCGAGCGGTTCGGCTGGGCGTCGGTGGCGGAACGGATGGAGCAGGTGTACGAGCAGGTGGTGCACGGACGGCTCACACCGCTGCTGGCGTACGGGCCCTGACCGGCCGCTAGAGTGCGACGCCGAGGAGGGCGTCGGCCGTGTGGCGGACCAGGTCGGTGGGGTGCTCGCCGCCGCCCGACAGGGCACGCTCGGCCCACTCGTCGACCGCCGCGAGCGCGCCCGGCGCGTCGAGGTCGTCGGCCAGCCGTTCGCGGACCGTGGCCAGCAGCTGCGAGGCGTCGGGGCCGCGCTCCCCCGCGACGGCGGCGCGCCAGACGGCCAGGCGCTGCTCGGCCGCGGCGAGCTGGTCGGGGGTGTACTCCCAGTCGGTGCGGTAGTGGTGGGCCAGCAGGACCAGGCGCACCGCCATCGGGTCGTGCTCGGCGCGCAGGCGCGAGACGAAGACCAGGTTGCCCTTGGACTTCGACATCTTCTCGCCGTCGAGGGCGACCATGCCGGCGTGGGTGTAGAAGCGGGCGAAGGGCCAGTCGCCGGTGGCGGCGTGGCCTTCGGAGGCGCCGCACTCGTGGTGCGGGAAGATCAGGTCGGAGCCGCCCCCGGCGACGTCGAAGCCGCCCCCGATGGTGTTCAGGGCGATGGCGGTGCACTCGATGTGCCAGCCGGGCCTGCCGCGGCCGAGCGGGCTGTCCCAGGCGGGCTCACCCGGGCGTTCGGCGCGCCACAGCAGCCAGTCGAGCTTGTCGCGCTTGCCGGGACGGCCGGGGTCGCCGCCGCGCTCGGCCGACAGCGCCAGCATCTCGGCCTCGGAGTAGCCGGACACCTCGCCGAACTTGGGCGCGTCGGCGCGGCTGAAGTAGACGTCGCCGTCGAGGGTGTAGGTGAGCGGGCCCAGCCGCTCGACCAGCTCGACGACCTGGTCGATGACCTCGGTGACGCCCACGTAGTCGCGCGGCGGGAGCATGCGCAGGGCGACCATGTCGGAGCGGAACAGCTCGATCTCGCGCTCGGCCAGCTCGCGCCAGTCCTGGCCGGTCTGCTCGGCACGTTCCAGCAGCGGGTCGTCGACGTCGGTGGCGTTCTGCGTGTAGTGCACCGCGTGGCCGTTGTCGCGCCAGACGCGGCCGACCAGGTCGAAGGCGAGGTAGGTGTTGGCGTGGCCCAGATGGGTGGCGTCGTAGGGGGTGATGCCGCACACGTACATCCGCGCCGTGGGGCCGGGGTCGGTCTTCCGGACCTGGTGGGTCGCGGTGTCGAAGAGCCGGAGCGGTACGGCGGCGCCGGGCAGGCTAGGGATGTGCGGAGCGGACCACGATCTCATGCTTTGAGCCTATCTGCCCTGACAGATCGCTGAACTCGTAGGCCCTGGGGGTGATCAGGGTGACCGAGAGGGTGGCGAAGACGCGGCCGTCGGGGAGGGGATGGCGCAGGATGAGGGCGTCGGCGGCGCTGGAGGGCTCCAGGCCGGTGAGCGGCCACCAGTCGTCGCCCGCGGCCCGGAAGCGGGGCAGGTGGGTGCGGACCCGGGGACTGTCGGGGTCGAGCCCGGAATTGACGATCATGGCGGTGTCGCCGGGCAGGGTGGTGACGGCCAGGTCGGCGCCGTTCCACGACCACAGGCGGGAGGCCGTCAGGTCGGTGACGACCAGGTGGAACGGGTCGTAGCGGGTCAGGTCGACGTCGGGCAGCTCGCCGGCGACCACGGCGCGCAGGGGCAGGTCGCCCCGGGAGACGCGCACGGTGTCGGGGGCGGGCACGCCGTGGTTGTTGAGCAGGGCGGCGACCCGCCAGGAGGCCCCGTGGGGAAGGACGGCCAGCCAGGTGCCGCCCGCTTTGAGGTCGCGGCCGCCGAGCACGCCGGGGTACTGCTCGGGCCAGTGCTCGCCCGGCCCCTCCCAGGGCCGGTCGGCGAGTTCGTCGCGGATCCCCATGAGGAGACCCGGCTTGATGATCACAGTGCACATGCGCGTAATCCTTGAGCTCGGCCAGGCGATGCCCAGGTGGAACGGGGTGAAGGGGACGGCTCAGATGGGCGGCCAGGGAACGGCCGGCCAGTCCTTGGAGGGGTAGGGGTGCAGCCCGGTGTCGAGCAGGCGCCTGACCCGCAGCCAGGTGGCCTCGACCTCGGCCAGCGTGAGCAGCTCGCGCAGGCGGCGTCCCAGGCCGCCGGATTCGAGGTCGCGCTCGAGCGCCGCGAGGGTCTCCAGCGCCTCCCTGGTCAGGGCCTTGCCGCGCCACTGCCACAACACGGTGCGCAGTTTGTCTTCCACGGCGAAGCAGACGCCGTGGTCGACGCCGTAGACGTGCCCGTCGGGCTGGGGCAGCAGGTGGCCGCCCTTGCGGTCGGCGTTGTTGACGACGGCGTCGAAGACGGCCATGCGGCGCAGCGCCGGATGGCGGCTGCGCACCAGCGCCATCAGGTCGGTCTCCTCTTCCGTGTCGATCCACAGCTGGCACATGCCGGGGCCGAACGGGCCTTCGCGGTGGACGGTGGGCGGCACGATGCGCCAGCCGATGGCGCGGGAGACCTCGAAGGCTGCGACCTCGCGGGCGGCCAGGGTGCCGTCGGGGAAGTCCCACAGCGGCCGTTCGCCGCGTACGGGCTTGTAGACGCAGGCGGCCGTGGTGGCGCCCAGCGTGATGGAGCAGTAGAGCGTCATGTTGGTGGCTTCGACCAGGCGGCCGACGACTTCCATGCGTCCGTGCGTGAGGAGTTCGAGCGTCTCGGAATCGGGCAGCCCGGACAGGGTCGGCGGCGGGCTGAGTGCGGGCTCGCTCTCCGGCGCGCTGCTCACCTGCCACCCCCCTTCCCGTGAACCGTCGTGATCCCAGCAAACCACGACATCGGCGGAGCCTTCGAGATGTCCGTGACCTCCTCTCCCGAGAGCACGACGATCATGAGGCCACCTCACCTCCGCGGTAGCCGTTCAGCCTCACGCAGACGTGTCCTTCGGCGTCGAGCGGCTGGGCGCAGAGCGGGCACGGCGGGCGTCCGGCGGCGACGAGGTCGAGGGCACGCCGGGTGAACGCGCGGGCGACGCCGGGGCTGATGCGCACCCGGAGCACCTCGCGGTCGGAGAAGACGTCGGGGTCGTCTCCGAGGTCGTCCTCGCCGGGGACCAGCTCGCGCGCCTCGATGATCACCTGGGCGGAGTTCTCGTCCCAGGCCAGCGACATCGTGCCGACCCGGAAGTCCTCCTCGATCGGCTGTTCGAGCGGGCCGTTGTCGAGGAGGTCGGCGGGGGCCATCGCGGGCACCGGCGCGGTGCCGCCCGACAGGCGCAGCACCTCGTCGAGCATCTCGTCGAGCCTGCCCGCCAGGGCTGCCACCTGCAGCTTCTCCAGCGCTACCGTCGTCAGTCTGCCCTCTCCTCTGGCCTGCAGGAAGAACGCTCGCGAGCCCGGCTGCCCCACGGCACCGGCCACGAACCGCTCGGGTTGGTCGTAGTCGAACACCGGCATAGCCTGACCTTACGTGGTTCCCGATCCGCCCCCGACGGCGGCATCGCTCCCGGAGAGGTTTTCTCCCCCGTCTTTCTCCTCCGAACCCTCGGGAAGCCGCAATTCCCCCATGTCGTTAAGTTTGAGGACAAAGGGGCGCATGGGGGTGTAGCGAATCACCGTCAAGGCCGCCGGATCTGCCGCAATGCGCTGAAAACCATCCAGGTGCAGGCCGAGCGCGTCGGCCACGATCGACTTGATCACGTCGCCGTGGCTGCAGACGAGGTAGACACCCTTCTCCCCGATCCGCTCGTTCCACTCGCGCACCGCGCGCACCGCGCGCGCCTGCATGCCGGGGATCGACTCGCCGCCGGGGAAGGTCACCGCGCTCGGGTGGGCCTGCACGACCCCCCAGAGCGGCTCCTTGGCCAGTTCCTTCAGCTCCCGCCCGGTCCAGTCGCCGTAGCCGCACTCCACGAACCGCTCGTCGGTCTCGAGGGTGAGCCCGCGTCCTTCTGCGACGGCGGCGGCCGTCTCCTGGCAGCGCTCCAGCGGGCTGGAGACGATGGCGTCCAGCCGTACGGAACGGATGCGCCCGGCCAGCGCGGCGGCCTGGGCCTGCCCCGCCTGGCTCAGGTGCACCCCGGGCATCCGCCCGGCCAGCACCGGCCCCGTCAGATCGGTCAGCCCATGGCGGGCCAGCAGCAATGTCGTCACACGGCAAAGTATGGCCAGCCGAGGAGGCTGGTGGCGTAATCTAGCCGGATCATGGAACAGCGTTATGTCGGCCGCAGCGGCCTGTCGGTGTCCCGGCTCGGACTGGGCACCATGACCTGGGGGCGGGACACCGATCCGGACGAGGCCGGAGCGCAGCTGCGCACGTTCGTGGAGGCCGGCGGCACGCTGGTCGACACGGCCGACGTCTACACGGGAGGCGACGCAGAGCGGCTGCTCGGGCAACTGCTGCGCGACGCGGTGCCGCGCAGCGAGATCGTGGTGTCGACCAAGGCCGTGGTGACCCCCAGCGGGCGGCGCCAGCGCGACGCCTCCCGCCGCCACCTGCTGGCCGCCGCCGACGCGTCGCTGGCCAGGCTCGGGGTCGACTACGTGGACCTGTGGCAGCTGCACACCTACGACGCCGAGGTGCCGCTGGAGGAGACCCTCGCCGCGGTCGACGCGATCGTCGACTCGGGGCGGGCGGTGTACGCCGGGGTGTGCGACTACGCCGGATGGCAGCTGGCCGCCGCGGCCACCGCCCAGCGCGCCGTGCCCGGCCGTACCCCGATCACCTCGGCCCAGGTGGAGTACTCCCTGCTGGCCCGGGAGGTGGAGCGCGAGGTGCTGCCGGCCGCCGAGCACGTCGGCGCGGGCGTGCTGGCCTGGTCGCCGCTGGGCCGCGGCGTGCTGACCGGCAAGTACCGCACCGGCATCCCCGCCGACTCGCGGGCGGCGACGCCGCATTTCGTCGACTTCGTCCGGCCCTACCTCGACGAGCGCTCCCGCCGGGTGGTGGAGTCGGTCATGACGGCCGCCGACGGGCTGGGCCGCTCGCCGCTGGCGGTGGCGTTGTCGTGGGTGCGCGACCAGCCGGGTGTCTCCTCGGCGATCGTGGGCGCCCGCACCCACGCCCAGCTGGCCGCCATCCTGCAGGCGGAGGATCTGGAGTTGCCCAGGGAGATCCGCGAGGCCCTCGACGACGTCTCGTCCTTCTAGAACGAGAGTCCCGCTCGCGTATCACTAGTCGATACCGAATCGCAACTTTCCGCGGGTAGCGACTGGCTTGTCCACGAAGATTTCTCCGACGACGGCATGGAGGGGAGAGCGGATGCGACGCACGGCCGGGGTTCTGGCGCTCGCCCTTGCGGCGATCACGCTGGGAGCCACGCCGGCGGTGGCCTCCTCGCCCGACTGCGAGCAGGGCGGCGGCCTGCTCGGCTCGGTGACCGGAGGCCTGTGCGAGCTGGTCGACGGCGTCACCGACACGGTCGACAGCCTCACCGGCGACAGCCTCGACCCGGTCACCGACACCCTCGACGAGACCGGCGAGACCGTCAACGACACGCTCGGCGAGACCGTGCCCACGGGCACGCCGGAGCCGTCGGCGACGCCCGGGCAGAAGCAGCCGGGCCCCGGCGCCTCCGAGGAGCCCGGCGGTCTGCTGCCCACCGTCCTCGACGACGTCTGCCTGCCCGTGCTGGCCTGCAAGGACCAGGGCGTGCTGCCGAGCCTCACCGGCCGGCCCACCCCGTCGCCGAGCGGCAAGCCCCGGCCCGCCGCCGAGTCCTCCCCCGGCGCCACGGAGCCCGGTGCGGCCAAGCTCATGCCGTCGGCGCCGCAGACGCCGCCGGTCAGCGAGCCGTACCTCATGAACACCACCGAGCACACGATCGAGCCGCCGCCCGCCGACCCGGAGCACAGCGGGGTCGAGCTGCTGCTGCCCTTCCCGCTCATCGAACACCTGGCCAGGCCGCTCAACGACCGCCAGGTCGTACGGCCGAGCGAGAGGAGCTCCGACATCGTGGGCACGGCGCTGACGGCCGCCCTCCTCGGTTCGGCCGCGCTGGCCACCCACATCGCGCAGAAACGCCGCAGGCGCGAGGAGGAGCCGGCGTCCATCCCCTTCGAGCCGATCCGGGTCGGGGGCCGTCACCGGCTCGCCGGGGAAGCGTAATCGGTGACACACTCGGAGTGACCACGGAGCCCGAACTCCCCCGAGGGGCCGATGCTCGCCGAACCCGCCCAGCACGCTGCCCTGCCCGCCGAGCCCAACCTCTTCGTGGGCCGCGAGTCCGACGTCGCCGAGCTGCTGCAGCTGCTGCGCTCCGCCCGGGTGGTGACGCTGTGCGGCAGCGGCGGCATCGGCAAGACCCGCCTGGCGCTACGGGTGGCGGGCCTGACGGCCGGCGCCTTCTCCGGCGGCGTGCGACTGGTGGAGCTGGCGGACCTGGAGCCGGGCCGCGAGATCACCGCGCGGCTGCACACCGCTCTCGGCCTGCGCGACGGGCAGCAGAGCGAGGCTCGACTCATCGAGGCGATCGGCGAGCGCCGGATCCTGCTGCTGATCGACAACTGCGAGCCCGTGGTGGCGCAGTGCGCGAGCACCTGCGCGGCGTTGCTGGCGGCCTGCCCCAACATCGCCATCCTGGCCACCAGCCGCGAGCCGCTGCGGGTGCCGGGCGAGACGGTGTGGCGGGTGCCGCCGCTGTCGCTGCCGCGCGATGACGAGGATCCGCGCGCGTGCGAGGCCGTACGGCTGTTCGCGGCGCGCGCGGCGGCGGCACGGCCGGATCTGGCGCTCACCGACGAGCTGATGCCGCGGGTCGTGGAGTTGTGCCGGGCCCTCGACGGGATGCCGCTGGCGCTGGAGCTGGCGGCGGCCATGACCCGGGTGCTGTCGATCCCGCAGCTGGTCTCGATGCTCGGCGACCGCTTCCGGGTGCTGGCCGGAGGCGACCGTACGGCGCCGCCGAGGCAGCGGACGTTACGCGCCACCGTCGACTGGAGCTACCGGCTGCTGTCCAAGCAGGAGGCGCTGCTGCTCAACCGGCTGGCGATCTTCCGCAACGGCTGGACCCTGTCGCTGGCCGAGCGGGTCGGCGCCGGATCGGGGCTGCGCGAGGAGGAGATCCTGGCACGCCTGTGCGATCTGGTCGACAAGTCGCTGGTGGTGGTCGACGGCGAGGCGGCGGGTGAGGCGCGCTACCGCATGCTGGAGACCATCCGCGAGTACGCGCTGGAGCAGCTGCGCGCGGCCGGCGGGGAAGCCGAGGCCCGCGACCGCCACCTGGCCGCCTTCGCCGAGGTGGCAGCCGGTTTCGGCGCGATGGTCGAGCCGGGCGGCGCCTTCACGTGGCCGTCGATCGTGCGGGTCGGGCACCTGCTGGAGGCGTTCGTCGCCGACGTGGGCGCGGCCGTGGAGTGGGCGCTGTCGTCGGGCGCCGAGGAACGCGCGACGACCATGGTCACCGACCTGCACATCCTGGTGACGGCCAGCGGGCGCTCCTTCGGCGAGCGGAGCTGGCTCGAACGCCTGCTGGAGGCCGCAGGAACCGGCCTGCCCGCCCGGCCGCGCGGGCGGGCGCTCATCATGCGGGCGGAGGTGGCGATCCGCCAGGGCGACCCGGCCACGGGCAGGAACGACGCGGGCCGCGGCCTGGAGTTGTGCCGGTCCGACGGCGACGTGCACGGCCAGGCGCTCGGGCTGGTGGCGCTCGCGCTGGCCACGCTGCGGCCGGAGCCGCTGGAGGAGGCGCTGGCGCTGACACGCCGCAGCGGCGGCGAGGTCGTGGAGATGTACATCCTCGGCATCAAGGCGCTGCTCGCCTACCTGGCGGGGCTGATGCACGAGTCCAAGCGCCTCTACACCGACCTGCTGGCGCGGGCGGCCGGGGCAGGCAACGCCTGGGCCGCCGGGCTCGCGCACGGCGGCCTGGCCCAGGTGGCCAGGCACGAGGGCGACGTGAGCGAGGCACGCGCCCACTACGAGCGCGGGCTCGAGGTGATGCGGCGGCTCGACCTGCGCCAGGAAGTGATCACGTGCCTGTCGGGGCTGGGACTGGTGGCACTGGAACTGGGCGCGCTGACCGAGGCCAGGACCAGGCTGACCGAGGCGCTGCGCCTGGCCGTCGACGCGGGGTCGCGTCTGACGGTGACGCGCCTGCTCGGCTCGTGGGCCCGGTTGTGCGCCGCCGAGGGCGACCAGCGGCGGGCGGTCCTGCTGGCCTCCTGCGCGCTCGCACTGCGCGAGAGGCAGGGCGACGCGCGCACCGAGCGGGTGCTGCGTCCCGCCCGCGCCGCCCTGGGCGAGACGCTGGTGGCGGTGTTGTGGAGCGAGGGCCGCACGATGACGCTGGAGGAGGCCGTCGAGTGCGCGTTGTCGGGCCAGGTGCCCGAGGTGGCGCCGCGGGCGCTGCGTGACACGCCGCAGGACAGCAGGCTCACCGCGCGCGAGCTGGAGATCGCCGGGCTCATCACGCGCGGGCTGAGCAACCGGGCCATCGCCGAGGAGCTCGTCATCAGCAAGGCGACCGTCGCGCGTCATGTGGCCAACATCCTGGGCAAGCTCGGCTTCACCACGCGTACACAGATCGCGTCGTGGATCGCCGCCCAGCGCTGAGCCGTACACACCTCCACCTGCATGGCCGGATGGTCAGCACGGCGCATGGCAGGAGCGGCGGGCCCGCCTAGTGTCGGAAGTGGCCGGTCAGGGGGCCTCACAGGCCCACGCCGACCGGACCGGCCGCCCCGAAGGCCGCATGCCGGCGTCGCGCCCCGAGGAGGGGCGGGGTCCGCGACGACGGCATGCGGCCGCCCGCCTGACGCCGGAGTGGTCATGCCTACACATCGATATGCATACATCGGCGGATGCTGCCCCTGGCACCCCACCCGTAGCGTGCGTGGCATGGACGTCGCCACCCCCACCCTGACGCACGAGGTCTTCGGCGCCGCCACCGCACACGGTGACCGGCCGGCGCTCGTCGACCTGCACGGCGGACGGGTGTACGGCTACCGCAGGCTCGCCGCCGAGGTCGCCGCGGCCGCCTCCGGGCTGGTCCGCCGGGGGGCCAGGCCCGACCAGGTGGTCGGCGTCCTGGCGGGCAACGCGACCACGCAGACGCTGGCCGTGCACACCGCGATCGCCGCGGGCGGGATCGCCGCGCCGATCGACCCGCGCCTGCCGGTGGAGGAGGTCGTACGGCTGCTGCGCTCGTGGGACGCGCGCACGCTGTTCGTCACCCAGGACCTGGCGCCCGCGGCGCTGAGGGCGGCCGACGCCTCGCGGGTGCGCCAGGTCGTGTGTTTCGGCCCGGCTGACGGCACGCTGGACTTCGCCGAGCTGCTCGCGCTGGCGCCGGTGGCGCTACCCGAGGTCGATCCCCGCGGCCAGGTGGCGATGGTGCTGCGCGACGGCGTGGCCGTGACGCACGCCGGCATGCTGGCGCGCATGGCCGAACTGGACCGCCCGGTCGGGCTGGACGCCTCCGACGTGGTGCTGGCGACGTGCCCGATCGACGCCGCGCTGGCCACCCTCGGCTGCCTGGTGCTGGCCAGAGGGGCCATGCTGGTGGGTGCCTGCCCGGTGGCCACGGCCGACCCGGCGGGCACCTGTCAGGACTTCGGGGTGACCGTGACGGCGTCGGGCGACGGCCCGCCACGCCGGGTGTGACGGCGGCGGGCGGTCGGCGGGTAGGGCCGGGGTCAGGCGCCGATGGCGTGCACGCCGCCGTCGACGTGGACGATCTCGCCCGTGGTGGCGGGGAACCAGTCGGACATCAGCGCCACGACGGCCTTGGCGGCCGGGACGGTGTCAGCCAGATCCCAGCCGAGCGGGGCCTTCTCGGGCCAGCTGTCCTCGAACTCCTTGAAGCCCGGGATGGACTTGGCGGCCATGGTGCGCAGCGGACCGGCCGAAACCAGGTTGACGCGGATGCCCTGCTTGCCCAGGTCGCGGGCGAGGTAACGGTTGGCCGACTCCAGGCCCGCCTTGGCCACGCCCATCCAGTCGTAGACCGGCCAGGCCTTGGTGGCGTCGAAGTCGAGGCCGACGACCGAGCCGCCCTCCTTCATCAGGGGCAGGCAGGCCACGGCGAGCGACTTGAAGGAGTAGGTCGACACGTGCAGGGCCGTGGCGACGTCCTCCCACGAGGTGTTGAGGAAGTTGCCGCCCAGGGCGCTCTGCGGGGCGAAGCCGATGGAGTGCACGACGCCGTCGAGCCCGTCGACGTGCTCGCCGACGCGGGCGGCCAGGCTGTCGAGGTGGTCGGTGTTCTGCACGTCGAGCTCCAGCACCGGCGCGGGCTGGGGCAGCCGCTTGGCGATGCGCTCGACCAGGCTGAGGCGGCCGAAGCCGGTCAGCACGACCTGGGCGCCCTCCTCCTGCGCGATCTTGGCGACGTTGAAGGCGATGGAGGCGTCGGTGAGGACACCGGTCACCAGGATGCGCTTGCCGTCGAGGATTCCCATGATCAGTGCCCCATTCCCAGGCCGCCGTCGACGGGGATGACCGCGCCGGTGATGTAGGAGGCGTCGTCACTGGCCAGGAAGCGCACGACGCGCGCGATCTCCGCCGCCTCGGCCTGGCGGCCTAGCGGGATGTTCTTGACGATGGACTCGCCGTCGAGCTCGGCGGTCATGTCGGTCTTGACGAAACCGGGCGCGACCACGTTGACGGTGATGCCACGCGAGCCGTACTCGCGCGCCAGGGACCTGCCGAAGCCCACCAGGCCGGCCTTGGAGGCGGCGTAGTTGGCCTGCCCGGCCTGGCCGGAAAGGCCCACGACCGAGGAGATGAGGATGATGCGCCCCCGCTTGAGCTTCATCATCGGACGGATCGCCCGCTTGGCGACCCGGTAGGCGCCGGTCAGGTTGGCGTCGACGACCTCGGTGAAGGTCTCCTCCTTCATCATCGCCAGCAGGGTGTCCTTGGTGATGCCGGCGTTGGACACCAGCACCTCGACGGGGCCCTGCTCGGCCTCGACCTTGGCGAAGGCGGCGTCGACGTCTTCGCTGCTGGTCACGTCGCAACGGACGCCGAACAGGCCCTCGGGGGGTTCGCCCGAGCGGTAGGTGACGGCGACGGAGTCGCCGTTCGCGGCCAGTTCGCGGGCGATCGCGAGCCCGATGCCGCGATTGCCGCCGGTGACGAGTACGGAGCGTGCCATAGGTCCAGACGCTATCTGCTACCCACCGGTAACCAGTTGTCCGGGTGGGACAAGATCCCACCGTTAGGATCGTGGGCATGCGCCAGATCGATGACGATTTCCGCTCGCTCCCGTTGCGGCAGCTGGCCGACGCCGCGCTGCAACGTGCGCGCGAGCTGGGTGCCGAGCACGCCGACTTCCGCCTCGAACGCATCAGGGCCGAGACCCTGAGCCTGTACGACGCCCGCCTGGAGGGCGCGATGGACGCCGACGACCTGGGCCTGGCGGTCCGCGTCGTCAAGGACGGCACGTGGGGCTTCGCCTCCGGCGTCGAGCTGACCCCCGAGGCGGCCGTGCGCGTGGCCGAGCGCGCGGTGCGCGTGGCGGAGGTGAGCAAGCCGATCAACCGCGAGCCGATCGAGCTGGCCCCCGAACCGTCGTACGGCGAGGCGGTGTGGGTCTCCGGTTACGAGGTCGACCCGTTCGAGGTGCCGCAGAGCGAGAAGGTCGCGCTGCTGGCCGACTGGTCGGCGGGGCTGCTCAAGGGCGTCGACCACGTCAGCGCGCGGCTGCTGCAGGTCAAGGAGCAGAAGTTCTACGCCTCCTCCGAGGGCACCAGCACGCTGCAGCAGCGGGTGCGCGTGCACCCGGAGCTGAACGCGGTCAAGATCGGGCCGAACGGCTTCGACGACATGTCGACCATCGCGCCGCCGGTCGGGCGCGGCTACGAATACCTGACGGGCGCGCACTGGGACTGGCAGGCGGAGCTGGCCGAGCTGCCGACGCTGCTGGCCGAGAAGCTGGCCGCGCCGAGCGTCGAGGCGGGCTCCTACGACCTGGTCATCCACCCGTCTAACCTGTGGCTGACCATCCACGAGTCGATCGGCCACGCCACCGAGCTCGACAGGGCGCTCGGCTACGAGGCCGCCTACGCGGGCACCTCGTTCGCCACCTTCGACCAGCTCGGCTCGCTGGTGTACGGCTCGCCGATCATGAACGTCACCGGTGACCGTACCGTCGAGCACGGCCTGGGCTCGATCGGCTACGACGACGAGGGCGTCCGGACGCAGAGCTTCGACCTGGTCAAGGACGGCATCCTGGTCGGCTACCAGCTCGACAGGCGCATGGCCCTGATGCAGGGCTTCGGCCGCTCCAACGGCTGCGCCTTCGCCGACTCCCCCGGCCACATGCCGATGCAGCGCATGGCCAACGTGTCGCTGCAGGCCGCACCCGACGGGCCCTCCACCGAGGAGCTCATCTCGCGGGTGGGCAACGGGCTGTACATCATCGGCGACAAGAGCTGGTCGATCGACATGCAGCGCTACAACTTCCAGTTCACCGGCCAGCGGGCCTTCCGCATCCAGGACGGCCGCCTGGCCGGCCAGGTGCGCGACTTCGCCTACCAGGCGACCACCACCGACTTCTGGGGCTCCATGGAGGCCGTCGGCGGCCCGCAGACCTACGTCCTGGGCGGCGCGTTCAACTGCGGCAAGGGCCAGCCCGGCCAGGTCGCCCCGGTCAGCCACGGCTGCCCGTCGGCGCTGTTCAGGGACGTCCGGATTCTCAACACGGTGCAGGAGGGCGGCAAGTGAGCTCCCAGGGGATGGTCGAGAAGGCTCTGGAGCTGTCGCGCGCCGATGACTGCGTGGTCATCGCCGAGCACACCTCCACCGCCAACCTGCGCTTCGCGGGCAACACGCTGACCACCAACGGCACCACCGAGTCGACCCGCGTCACCGTGATCTCGGTGGTGGGGCGCTCTGCCGCCGTGGTGTCGCGCTCCGCCGTACGGGAGGACCAGCTCGAGGAGCTGGTCGCGGCGGCCGACCGGGCCGCGCGGGAGGCCCAGCCGGCCGACGACGCGGGGCCGCTGGTGTCCGGCGGCGAGCAGTCGCCCGGGTGGGCGCGGCCGGTCGAGCCGACCGGCATCGAGGTGTTCGAGAGCTTCGCCCCGGCGCTCGGGCGCGCGTTCGCGGCGGCCGAGGCCGGCGGCAGGAGGCTGTACGGCTTCGCCGAGCACATCGTCACCTCGACCTTCGTCGGCACCTCCAGCGGGCTGCGGCTGCGCCACGACCAGCCGACCGGGCGGCTGGAGCTCAACGGCAAGTCCGCCGACCTCAAGCGCTCGGCCTGGACGGGCGTGCACACCCGCGACTTCACCGACGTCGACGTGTTCGCCCTCGACGAGGCGCTGGCCACGCGCCTGGAGTGGGCGCGCACCCGCGTCGAGCTGCCCGCCGGGCGCTACGAGACGCTGCTGCCGCCGAGCGCGGTGGCCGACCTGATGATCTACATGTACTGGTCGGCGGGCGCGCGTGACGCCGTCGACGGGCAGAGCGTCTTCAGCAAGGCCGGCGGCGGCACGCGCGTCGGCGAGCGGCTCTCGCCGCTGCCGGTGCGCCTGTACAGCGACCCGGCCGCGGCCGGGCTGGAGTGCGCGCCGTTCAACGTCGTGCACGCCTCGGGCCGCGACTCGTCGGTCTTCGACAACGGCCTGCCGCTGTCCGCCACCGACTGGATCGCCGACGGCGAGCTCCGGGCGCTGCAGCAGACCAGGCACTCGGCCGCGGCGAGCGGCCTGCCGGTGACGCCGGGCATCGACAACCTGCTGATGTCCGGTCCCGAGGGCGGCAGGTCGCTGGAGGAGATGATCGCCTCCACCGAGCGCGGGCTGCTGCTGACCTGCCTGTGGTACATCCGCACGGTCGACCCGCAGACGCTCCTGCTGACCGGGCTCACCCGCGACGGCGTGTACCTGGTGGAGAACGGCACCGTGGTGGGCGAGGTCAACAACTACCGCTTCAACGAGAGCCCGGTCGACCTGCTGGGGCGCGTCACCGAGGTGGGCAGGAGCGAGCCGACGCTGCCGCGCGAGTGGAACGACTACTTCACCCGCACGGTCATGCCCGCGCTGCGCGTGCCCGACTTCAACATGTCGACGGTGAGCCAGGCGAGCTGACCCCGGATCGATCAGCGGGGGCACGCGGCGGAGCGGTCCGCCGCGTGCCCTCAGGTGGCGCCGGCGAGGGTGAGCTTGTGCACGCGCTCCCAGCGCATGATCGTGACCAGGTCGGCGGTCAGCCGTTCGAGGTCGTAGACGATGCTCCAGCGGGTGTGGCCCTGGGCGACCCTGCCGAGGAGCTCCATCCCGCTCGCGCCCGTCGGCAAGCCCTCGGCCAGGGTTCGGTAACGGCGGTCGGCCAGGCGGTCGGACTGCTGGGTGCCGATCATGGTGATGTTGGTCAGGATCTTGTCCTCGACCACGTTCAGCCCGCCCTTGTCGTACTCCACCACGACCGAGCGGCCGGTCCGGTCGGCGATCAGGTAGTGCACCTGGGGGCCGCCGCCGAAGTCGAGGGTGTAGCGGCGCATGAGGGCGACGGCCTCGTCGACGGTGGCGGCGCGGTCGAGCACCAGCCGGATGATGCGCAGGTCCGACACGGTCGGCTTGCCCGCGGCGGGCGGGAGCTCGACGGTCGGGGTGGAGGCCAGGCCGATCGCCAGGCCCTTCTCGTTCATGCCGTCGAAGGGCGCCAGGACCGCGTGGGCCAGGCGGCGGCGGTCGGACGGGAGCGTGAGGTCGGCGGGGTCGCGGTCGCCGAGGACGTAGAAGACGTCGACCACCGACAGGGAGGCGTACCCGTCGGGCGGGTCGGCGCGCACGACCATGGCCGGGTTGGGGTTCCAGTCGAAGTTGCGGCCGTACTCCAGGCCCTTGGCGGTCTTCCTGACGAACAGCGAGCACGCCCAGCCGTCCTGGTCGCGGGCCAGTTCGTCCGGCGACAGCGGCGCCTCGGCGTCGTAGCCGCCGTGGTAGGTCATCTCGTACATGGGCATGTCGTCGAGCTGGCGCAGGCTCTTCCAGGTGCGGGTCATCTGCTCGGCTGTCTGCTTGAGCAGCCCGGCGGCCTTGGCGGGCCGGTCCGCCTGCTGCGCGGGCGCGGGTGGCTGTTGGACGGATGGCGCGCACGCCGACAGGGCCAGGACGGCTGACGCGAGCGCGGCGGCAGTACGGCGAAGCCTCACGTTCCCGAGTGTTTCATCCCGCGGCCGAACCAGGAAGCCCGCGACGGGGACCACCGCGGGCGCCCGATACGTTCGAAGGGTCGTATCGGCACGGTCGCGGGTGAGGCGTAGGGTGAAAGATGTGAAGGGCTGGCGCAGGAAACCGGTCGTCCATCAGGTGACGGACGCTCAGGCGTCGCTGACCGACGACATCGGCCGCAGGGAGAAGCGTTACCTCGTCCAGATGGGCATCCGGACGCTCTGCCTGATCCTCGCGGTCGTGCTGCCGTTGCCGTGGCCGTACCGCTTGCTGTTCATCGCGGGTGCGATCTTTTTGCCGTACATAGCCGTTATCGGGGCGAACGAGAGGGGCAATGATGTCCCTCCCCCGACGTTTCACACACCGGAAGCTAACCAAAGCGAGATACCACGCCATCGACGCGAGATCGGGTCGTGACTAAGTCTTGACGCATCCCACGGGTTGTAGGTGTACGCTTTAGCCAAGTGCTCCGGTCCCCCGTCGGAGCACTGGTGCCGGCGTTCCGGGCCCCCGTCGGAACGCCGATGACGCGACGCCGGGTGGTTTGCCCCCGTAACCACCCGGCGTCGCCCTTTTTTACGGAATATTTCGTTAGACGAAGTGTCCAAGAAGTCCTGGTAGGGACACTTTCCCGAAATCGTTTACAGGGTCGCGCACAGAAAACTCACAGCCAATCTTCAGGTTCCGCTTGACGGCTGGAGTTTCGTGAGGTCTCAGCCGTCAGTCAGGGTCTCCGTCGTCGCCTGCTCCCAGTTGCGGGCCAGCGTCGTGAGCCTGGCCACCGCGTCCTCCGGAGCCGTGCCGGCGCCCTGGGCCAGACCGAGCAGGTAGGCGGTGAGCGGCGCGGCCGGACGCGCCACGCCGTGGGCGACGTCCTTGGTGAGATCCAGGATCAGATCCCGGTCGACGGTCGCCGGGTCCACCCCCAGCTCCTTGCAGGCCAGCGCGGTCCACTCGGCCAGGACGTTCATACGTGCCTCCTGAAGATCGTCGATGGTGTCGCAGTCGAACCACGGGCGGCCCTCCAGGGCCAGCCTCCGCGGGTTGAGCGGAGCCATGAGCCCCTTGAGGCTTTGGCCCTGATACGCCCTGAGAGCCCCGGTGAGCGCCTGGGTGTCCCAGACACCCGCGAGCCACTGATCGCGGCCCTCCTCGTCCACCAGGAGCGCGTGCGGGACGGCCTGCGCGCGCAGGGCCCGCACGTGCTCGGCGCGCAGGAACGGCAGATCGGCCGCCAGCAACGCCACCACCGGCGCCGTCACCAACGGCAACGCCGCCCTCAGCGCCGCCACCGGGCCCGCACCGGGCGGATCCTCCCGGGTGAACAGCACGCCGTCGAGCCGCCGCTCGGGGCCCACGACGACCACCCTGCCCGCGTCGGCGACCGCATCGGCCACCCGCCGCACCAGACTCCTGGAGCCGACCAGCTCACCCGGCTTGTCGGCACCCTCCATCCGCCTGGCCCGGCCGCCGGCGAGGATGATCGCGTCGTAGGGGATCACATGCCCCAGGCTACTGGCCTCCGCCTGGGACAGGCCGGGCCGGCGGCCTCGAACGCCCTTGGACGTCAGGACGTGACGCGACGCCAAGCACACGACGCGGCGCCAAGTACGCGGGGCAGTGCCATGCACGCGCGGCGGCGCAAAACACGCGGCACGACGCCAAGCACGCGGCGTTCGCGGCAGGGGCTCGCAGACTGACCGCTCACTACGCCCGCCCGCCTGCTCGACTGCCGGGGCAGAGCGGCGGGCGCAGGGGCGGCGGTCAGCCGCCGATGGCGGACATCGGGCGGGCGGGCTGGAGGAAGGACGGGTCGTCGATGCCATGCCCGGCGCGCTTGCCGCGGACGGCGGCGAGCCAGCGCTCGGCCAGTTCGTCGTCGGAGGCCCCCGCCCGCATCGCGCCGCGCAGGTCGGACTCCTCCGTGGCGAACAGGCAGTTGCGCACCTGCCCGTCGGCGGTCAGGCGGACGCGGTCGCAGGCCCCGCAGAACGGCCGCGTCACCGACCCGATGACGCCCACGCGCGCGGGACCGCCGTCGACGAGGAACCGCTCGGCCGGGGCGCTCCCCCGGTCCTCGAGGTCGTCGGGCGTCAGGTCGAACGAGGCCGACAGCAGCTCCAGGATCTCGTCGGCGGTGACCATGGAGGCGCGGTCCCACCCGTGCTGGGCGTCGAGCGGCATCTGCTCGATGAAACGCAGTTCGTAGCCCTGCTCCAGGCAGTATCGCAGCAGCGGCACCGCCTCCGGCTCGTTGATGCCGCGCATGAGCACGGCGTTGACCTTCACCGGCCGCAGCCCCGCCTCGTGCGCGGCGCGCAGGCCGGCGATGACGTCGTCGAAGCGGTCGCGGTGGGTGAGCCGCTTGAAGTGGTCGCGGTCGAGGGTGTCGAGCGAGACGTTGACCCGGTCGAGCCCCGCCTCGGCCAGCGCGGGCGCCATGCGGGCCAGGCCGATGCCGTTGGAGGTGATCGAGATCTGCGGCCGGGGCCGCAGCAGCGCGGTGCGCCGGACGATGTCGACCACTTCGCGGCGCACCAGCGGCTCGCCGCCGGTGTAGCGGACCTCGGTGATGCCGAGGCGTTCGACGCCGATGGTGACGAGCCTGACGATCTCGTCGGCGCTGAGCAGCTGGGCGTTGGGCAGCCAGTCGAGCCCTTCGGGTGGCATGCAGTAGGTGCAGCGCAGGTTGCACTTGTCGGTGAGGGACACCCGCAGGTCAGTCGCCACCCGTCCGAACGAGTCTCGCAACATGCGGCCTCACCTCCTGTTCACGTCGAGCTGTGGAGGCCCACCCTACGACGCGCCACCGACAGCTCTCAAAAATGGTGTGTCACCCACCAAGAACCCGCGACGGGTGCGCGGGATTCCTTGGTGGATCCGACAGCTCAGCCCTTGATGGAGATCAGCTGGCGCAGGTGCGCGACGACCTCGACGAGGTCGGTCTGGGCCGCCATGACGTCCTCGATGTTCTTGTAGGCGCCGGGGATCTCGTCGATGACGCCCGCGTCCTTGCGGCACTCGACGCCGAACGTCTGCTCCTCGAGGTCCTTGACGGTGAAGGTCTTCTTCGCCTTGGTCCTGCTCATCTTGCGTCCCGCGCCGTGCGAGGCGGAGTTGAACGCCGCACCGTTGCCCAGGCCCTTGACGATGTAGGTGCCGGTGGCCATCGAGCCGGGGATGATGCCGAGCTCGCCGCCGCCGGCGCGGATCGCACCCTTGCGGGTGACGAGCACGTCGACGCCGTCGTAGCGCTCCTCCGCCACGTAGTTGTGGTGGCAGGAGATGGTCTGCTCGAAGGCGATGTTCGGCAGGTGGCGCCGGAGCACGTCGCAGACCAGCCCCATCATGAGGGCGCGGTTGCGGCGGGCGTAGTCCTGCGCCCAGAACAGGTCGCGCCGGTAGGCGTCCATCTCGGGCGTGCCGCCCAGGAAGACCGCCAGGTCGCGATCGACCAGGCCCTGGTTGTGGCTGAGCTTGCGGGCGACGCCGATGTGGTGCTCGGCCAGTTCCTTGCCGATGTTGCGCGAGCCGGAGTGCAGCACGATCCAGACGAAGTCGTCGCCGTCGGCGCAGACCTCGAGGAAGTGGTTGCCGCCGCCCAGGGTGCCCAGCTGGACCTCGGCGCGGTCGCGACGGGCGTGTACGGCAGGCGCCAGCTCGTCGAAGCCCTTCCAGAACTCCGTCCAGCCCGAGCCCTTCATCCCGTGGATCCTGGTGGGGTCGACGGGGCGCTTGTGGTGGCCGAAGCCCACGGGGACCGCCTGCTCCAGCTTGGAGCGCAGGTAGGCGAGGTTGTCGGGCAGCTGCGAGATCTTGTATGTGGTCTTGACCGCGCTCATCCCGCACCCGATGTCGACACCGACGGCGGCAGGCGAGACGGCCTCGCGCATCGCGATGACGGAGCCGACCGTGGCGCCCTTGCCGTGGTGGACGTCGGGCATCACGGCGACACCGTGGACCCAGGGCAGGTTCGCCACGTTGCGGAGCTGCTGCATCGCCTGCTGCTCGACCGTGTGCGGATCCGCCCACATGCGGAGGGGATGCCTGGTCCCCTCAACCTCCGTGTACGCCATCTCTGTCGCCTCCTTCCCGGAACGTCCGTCGTTGAACGTGATCAATGACGCCAGAATCGCGTGGGGAATCGCAACTTCATTTCTGGCCGGAAAGACGAAAAAACCCGGCACTGGGCCGGGTTTTTCGCAGGACTGAACCGCGCCTGACCTCAGTGGCGGTGCCCGTAGACCTTGACCCAGTCACGGCCCTCGCTGCCCTCCAGGTACCTGGAGCCCTCGAAGACCGCGCGCCAGGTGCCGGAGACGTAGGCGGTCTCCTCGGTGTAGAAGTAGCCGTTACGGTCGGTGCGGACCGTGTCGACGTAGTCCCACCTGTGCGAGCCGGCGGGCTGGAAGAGGATCACGACCTTCTTCCACCCGAGCCGGTGCCAGCGCTCGTCGTCGTCGCACTTGTCGGAGTTGAAGACCGCGACGATGCCGTCGATGTAGTCCTCGTCGCACTCGACCGAGAGCTTGCCCTGGAGCGACAGGTCGGCGCCCCGGCGGATCGGCTCGGGTCCGGCGTCGAAGCTGAGGCTGGTGTTGCCGTCATAGCCGTGGGTGGCTGCCGACGCCGGTGCGGCCGCGCCCGCGAGCACGGCGGCGCCCAGCGCCGCTGCGGCGGCCCCGGCGGCGAGACGTCTCATCATGAAGGAATTCCTCTCCCCGTCGTCTGACAGGCCCATGTGGGCCTACGGCCAACGACGCTCAACGGTAAAGAATTGTTGCCGGATTGCAGATCACAATCCGGCAACAGCCGTCAAGGTGGGGAGTTTTATACGTTTATCGACCGATTTTCAGCACTGTGCTGGATTTTTCGGCATAGTGGGCGCTTCCTGTGTAGCGGATCTGCCACCAGCCCTTGGCGCGGCCGGAGACCGTACGGGAGAAGCTGCCGTCGCGGCGCGTGGTGGCGGTGCCCGCGGTGGTCCATTCCTGGCTGCGGGGCCTTCGGTGCAGGATCTCCAGGCGCGTGCCCGCGAAGGGCGCGTAGTCGGTGTAGCCCTGCGGGTCGACGCGGTTGAGCGCGCCGCTGAGCCGTACCGCCTTGACGCCGCGGACCCTGGTGGCCCGGACGGAGGCCAGCCGGGTCTCGCGGCGCAGCGTGAAGGTGGAGTAGGCGACGGCTCTGACGCCCGCCTCGGTGCGGGCGGTGGCGGTGATCGTCCAGACGCCGGTCGGGTAGAAGCGGTTGAGCCCGCGGGCGGGGAGGAAACGCCAGGTCTCCCAGTCGCCGGGGGCCGCGGCGTGGCGCATGCCGGTGGCGGACATCGGCTCGGCGTGCCGCGCGGGAGCGGCCCCCTGGTCCATGGAGGTTCGGGCGGCAGGAGCGACGGCGGGAATGGCCGTGGGGTCGGCGGTCGGGCGGGTGGACCCGGGCGACGGCGAGGCCGCGGTCGGCGACGGGGTGCCCGACTGCGGCCCCGAGGACTGGCCCACCGACGGCACCGACGACTGCCCCGAGGACTGGCCCGAGGACTGGCCCGCCGACGGAACCGACGAACGACCCGAGGAGTCGGACGGCGGATCCGAGGGCGACTGCGACGGCGGCTCCACGGGCGGGTCAGACGGTGGCTGCGAGGGCGGTCCGGACGGTGGCTGCGAGGGCGGCTCCGAAGGCGGCTCTGAAGGTGGCTCTGAAGGCTCCACTCCGCCCGTCCAGGTGACAGGCTCCTGGGGCGGCGGCGTGGGGTCGGGCTCTGGCGAGATCGCCGGTTCCGGCGCCGGGGGGGCCCCCTTGGGCGGCCTGCCGGGCGCCACGTCGATGGTGACCCCGTCCTCCCCCTCGGCGCCTCTGGCGATGACGTCGATCACCAGCCGCACCGACCCACTGGGACCGACAACCGGCTCGACGGGCCGGATGACGATCTCCTTGATGGCCGGCTCGGCGAGCGCGGCAGCCGGGCCCGGCAGCGGCGCGGCGAGCGCCCCCACCGCCAGCGAGGCGAGCAGTACTCGATTGGTCATGTTCGAGACGCTAGGAAGCGTCCGGTAATGCCCCAGCACATGACACGCGCCCCGGTTGGCAAAGCTCGCCACACTGATCACGTAGAGTAGTGGATCAGCTACAAAGGGGGGGCATGGTGGCATCCGAGCGCACGTTCTTCGGTCACCCGTGGGGCCTGGCCACGCTGTTCGGCACCGAGATGTGGGAGCGGTTCAGCTACTACGGCATGCGCGCCATCCTTGTGCTGTTCCTGACCGCCCCCGCGGCGCGCGACGGCATGGGGCTCGACGACGCCACGGCCGCCGGGCTGTACGGCATCTACGTGGGCGCCGTCTACCTGACCGCCCTGGCGGGCGGGTGGGTCGCCGACCGGTTGTTCGGCGCGCGGCGCACCGTGCTGTACGGCGGTTTCGTCATCATGTGCGGCCACATCAGCATGGCGGTCCCGTCCAACGGGGTGACGGTCTGGCTGGGACTGTGCCTGATCGCGTTCGGCAGCGGCCTGCTCAAGGGCAACATCTCCACGATGGTCGGCGAGCTGTACCGCGACAGTCCCGACCGCCGGCGTGACGCCGGGTTCGCCCTGTTCTACCTGGGCGTCAACCTGGGCGCGTTCCTGGGCATCCTGATCGTGCCGATGGTCGCCCCCGCCGACGGTGACACCTGGCATCGCGGTTTCAGCCTGGCGGCGATCGGCATGGCGCTGGGCCTGGTGCAGTACGTCCTGGGGCGCAAGTCGCTCAAGGGCGCGGGCGCCGAGCCGACGCACCGCCTGACCTCGGCCGAGCGCGCCCGTTTCCTGCGCGTCCTGCTGCTGTCGGTGCTGGGCGTGGTGGCCGCGCTGCTGCTGTGGTGGTGGAGCGGGACGTTCACGCTGTCGCGCTTCACGCTGGCCTTCACGGTCGTGTGCGCGGTGGTGCCGATCGCCTACTTCGCGTTCCTGTTCCGCTCGCCCGAGGTGACCGCGGCCGAGCGGGTCAAGCTGCGTGCCTACGTGTGGCTCTTCCTGGCCGCCGCGATCTTCTGGATGATCTACGACCAGGCGGGCAGCGCGCTGACCTTCTTCGCCGCCGACAACACCGACCTGAACGTCTTCGGCCTGTCGATCGACCCCGGCCAGGTCTCGAACGTCAACTCCATCGCGATCATCGCGCTGTCGCCGGTGTTCTCCAAGATCTGGGACAGGTACGGCGACCGCATCAGCATCCCGGCCCGCTTCGCGGTCGCGCTGGTTCTGGTCGGCGCGAGCTTCGTGGTCATGTCGCTCGCCTCGATCCAGGCCTCGGACGGCACCAAGGTCAGCATCCTGTGGCTGACCACGACCTACCTCGTCCAGACGGTCGGCGAGCTGTTCCTCAGCCCGGTGGGCCTGTCGGTGACCAACAAGCTGGCGCCCAGGGCGTTCCTGAGCCAGATGATGGGCGTGTGGTTCCTGGCCACCGCGCTGGGCGACTCGATCGGCGGCCAGATGTACAAGCTCACCACCGTCGTCTCGATGCCCGTGTACTACTTCAGCCTGGCGATGTCGGCCGTGGTGGCCGGACTGCTGCTGTTCATGTTCGTCAAGAGGGTGAAGGCCCTTATGGGAGACTAGGTCCCCGTGTCCGAGCTGCTGGATCTCGTCGGTATCTTCGTCTTCGCCCTGACCGGTGCCCTGATGGGCGTGCGCAAACGCCTCGACGTCGTGGGCATGCTGGTCCTGTCGGAGATCACCGCTCTCGGCGGCGGTGTGCTGCGCGACCTGGTCCTCAACGTGCCGCCCGCCGCCTTCCAGAGCCTGGGCTACATCCTGACCCCCGTGCTGGCGACCGTGATCGTGTTCTTCTGGCACCCGCACGTCACCAAGGTGCTCCCGGCGATCATGGTGCTCGACGCGGCGGGGCTCGGGCTGTTCTGCGCGGTCGGCACCGAGAAGGCGCTCACGTACGGGCTGAACCCGCTGCACGCCTGCGTGCTCGGGGTGATGACGGCGGTCGGGGGCGGCATCCTGCGTGACATCCTGGCGGGCGAGATCCCGACGCTGCTGTACGACCGGCAGCTGTACGCGGTGCCCGCGATGGTGGGTGCCGCCCTGCGGGCTGTGCTGTTCGAGGTGCATCTGCAGGGCTGGGTGACCACGCTGGCGGCGGCAACGGTGGCCTTCCTGCTGCGCATCGCGGCGATGCGTCGCGGCTGGCGCGCGCCGCTGGCCAAGGGCGTCCGGCCTCAGGACTGAGGCGCCAGAGCCCAGGAGCGGGCCGTCTCAGGAGTGAGGCGGCAGAGCCCAGGAGCCCGGCGTGTCACACCATCGGGCTGACCCGCTCCAGCGCCCGGGTTCCCGCCTGGCTCGACGAGCGGGCCTCGGCGATGTGCCGTACCGCCTCCACGAGGACCTGCGGCGGCTGGGTGTACGGCAGGCGCAGGTAGCCGTCGAGCGTGCCCTCGACCCCGAACCACGGTCCCGGCGCGAGCCGTACCCCTCGGGCGAAGGCCGCCTCGGCCAGCTCGACCCCGCTCTCGCCCGCCAGCCACATCCACAACGACCCGCCGCCCGCGGGCACGGTGAAACGCCACTCGGGCAGGCGGGCGCGCAGTTCGGCGGCCAGCACGTCGCGCGAGGCGCGCAGGGTGCGGCGGCGCTCGGCGCGGGTCTCCTCGATCCGGTCGAACAGCGCGGCCACGATCAGCTGTTCCAGCACCGGGGCCGCGAGGTCGACCGCGGAGCGGTGGGTGGCAAGGCGCCGGATCAGCGCGGCTCCCGCGCGGATCCAGCCGATGCGCAGCCCGCCCCACCACAGTTTGGAGGCCGAGCCGATGCTGATGACGCGGTTGTCGGTGTCGAAGGCCGCCATGGCGCTGGCCGGGGGGACCTCGTCGAGGGCCAGTTCGACCCAGGTCTCGTCGACCATGATCGTGGTGCCGGAGCGGCGGGCCTGCCCGACGATCTCGGCGCGCACGGCGTCGGGCATGAGCGCGCCGGTCGGGTTCTGGAAGTCGGGGATGAGGTAGGCCAGGCGCGCGGCCGACTGGCGCATCGCGCTGGTGACCAGGTCGGCCTGCCAGCCGTCCGCGTCGATGCCGACGGGCACGACGCGGGCGCCGCGGGCCCGTACGACGTCGATGATGTGCGGGTAGGTGGGCGACTCCAGCAGGACCGGGTCGCCCTGGCTCACCAGCAGGCTCGTCACCAGGTGCTGGGCGGCCTGGGCGCCGCCGGTGACGAGGATCTGCTCGGGCCGGGTGGCCAGGCCGCGCGCGGTGTAGCGGGCGGCGACGCGCTCGCGCAGCACGGCCAGGCCCATGGGCTCGTAGCCCGTGCCCATGGCGTACCTGGGCAGGTGCGCGACGGCCTCCTCGATCGCGGCGGGCAGCTGGGAGGGCGCGGCGGGAGCGGCGGCGTGCAACTGGAGCATGCCGTCGCCGTCGATCGTCAGCCACGGGTTGTCGGCGGTGGTGGCCGGGTCCGGCAGCGCCGTCCGGCTGCCGCTACCCTGGCGGCTGTCGACGTAGCCGCGCTCGCGCAGCAGGTCGTAGGCGGAGGTCACGGTGGTACGGCTGACGCCGAGGGTTTCTGCCAGGTGCCGCTCGGCGGGCAGGCGCACGTTCACGGGGATGCGGCCGTCCATGATGAGCCGGCGCAGTTCGTCGGCCAGGGCGCGGTAGTACGGCCTGGGCCGTGGACCTGCGGAGACGAGCCTGGCCACCTGGGCGGCGCTGAGGTATCTCATCAGACCACTTTCCCGAATTGGACCTGTATTCTCCTCTTTTATCATGCCATTCTCGGGTTCTATGACCGCAATTGACCTGTCTCCTCGTTTGTCCCACCGGCTGGTGCGCCTCTACACCGGCCTGACCCTGTACGGCCTGGCCATCGCCCTGCAGATCAAGTCCGCGCTGGGCGGCTCCCCCTGGGACGTGTTCCACCAGGGCCTGGCCGTGCACTTCGGCCTGTCGGTCGGCACGTGGGTGATCATCGTGGGCGCCGCGGTCATGGTGGTCTGGATCCCGTTGAAGCAGAAGCCCGGCCTGGGCACGATCAGCAACGTGTTCCTGGTCGGCCTGGCCTGCGACGCGGGACTGTGGCTGCTGCCCTCGCCGCACGTGTGGCCGCTGCAGTGGCTGTACCTGGTCTCCGGCATCCTGCTGCTCGCCTTCGCCAGCGTGCTCTACATCGGCGCCAAGCTCGGTCCAGGACCGCGCGACGGCATCATGACCGGCCTGGTCCGGCTGGGGCTGTCGGTGCGGCTGGCCCGGTTCCTGATCGAGATCACGGTGCTGTCGATCGGCTGGCTGCTGGGTGGCACGGCCGGCATCGGCACCCTGCTGTTCGCGCTGGCCATCGGGCCGCTGGTGCAGCAGTTCTCCCGCAAATTCCCGCTGTCGTGAACCAGATCCCCGTAGATCGTCCGGCGACCTTGTAGCGTCGGTGGCATGCGGATCGAGGACTACGCACTCATCGGAGACATGCAGTCGGCCGCGCTCGTGGGCCGCGACGGCTCCATCGACTGGCTCTGCCTGCCCCGTTTCGACTCACCCTCCAGCTTCGGGGCGCTGCTCGGCGGCGAGCACAACGGCCACTGGTGGGTGGGTCCCTCGGGCCGCCCGATGGCCACCCGCCGCCGCTACCGGCCCGACACGCTGATCCTGGAGAGCGAGTGGGACACCCCCACCGGCACCGTCCGGGTGATCGACTTCATGCCGCCTCGTGACCGCAACCCCGACGTGGTACGCATCGTCGAGGGCGTCTCCGGCACCGTCGAGGTCTGCACGGAACTACGGGTGCGTTTCGACTACGGCCGCATCGTGCCGTGGGTGCGCCGCTCCGAGGGCCACCTGCAGGCCGTCGGCGGCCCCGACTCGGTCTGGCTGCACTCCGCGGTGCCGCTCATCGGCGGCGACTACGCCCACCAGGCCACCTTCACCGTCTCGGCGGGCGAGCGGGTGCCGTTCGTGTTCACCTGGCACCCCTCGCACGAGCCGATGCCCACGATGATCGACCCGGAGACCCACCTCGCCGAGACCGAGGCGATGTGGGCGGAATGGGTCGCCCAGTGCACCTACAAGGGGCCCTGGCGCGACGCGGTGGTGCGCTCACTCATCACGCTCAAGGCGCTCACCTACGAGCCCACCGGCGGCATCGTCGCCGCCCCCACCACCTCGCTGCCCGAGGACCTGGGCGGCGTGCGCAACTGGGACTACCGCTACTGCTGGCTGCGCGACGCCACCATGACCCTCGAGGCGCTGATCGACTCCGGCTACTCCGGCGAGGCCGAGAGCTGGCGCGACTGGCTGCTGCGCGCCATCGCCGGCCGCCCCCAGGACCTGCAGATCATGTACGGCGTGGCGGGCGAGCGCCGCCTGCCGGAGGCGACCCTCGACTGGCTGGCGGGCTACGAGCAGTCACGTCCCGTCCGCATCGGCAACGCCGCCGTCGACCAGCTCCAGCTCGACGTGTACGGCGAGGTGATGAACTGCCTCTACCTGGCGCGCACCTCCGGCCTGCCCGCCAGCGACCGCGCCTGGGCCATCCAGCAGCAGCTGCTGTCGTACGTCGAGGAACACTGGGACGAGCCCGACGAGGGCCTGTGGGAGGTGCGGGGGCCGCGCCGCCACTTCACCCACTCCAAGGTCATGTGCTGGGTCGCCATGGACCGGGCCATCCGCCAGGTGGAGAACTTCGACCGCACCGGACCCGTCGAACGCTGGCGTGCCGTACGCGACGAGATCCACGCCGAGATCCTCCGCCAGGCCTACGATCCGGCGCGCAACACCTTCACCCAGTCGTACGGCTCCACGGAACTCGACGCGGCACTGCTGCTCATCCCCCTCACCGGCTTCCTGCCGCCCGACGACCCGCGCGTGATCGGCACCGTGGAGGCGATCCAGCGCGAGCTGATGGCCGACGGGTTCGTCCTGCGATACCCGGTGGCCGAGGACAACTCGGTCGACGGCCTGCCGGGCGGGGAGGGCGCCTTCCTGGCATGCAGCTTCTGGCTGGTGGAGGTGCTGTCCATGATGGGGCGCCGGGAGGAGGCGACGGAGCTGTTCGAGCGGCTGCTGTCGCTGAGGAACGACGTGGGGCTGCTGGCGGAGGAGTACGACCCCCGGTACGCGCGGCTGGTGGGCAACTTCCCCCAGGCCTTCAGCCACGTGCCCCTGGTCCACGCGGCCAAGGCACTGTCGTAGGTCAGCAGGGCCAGGTGGAGACGCTCACGGAGTATTCACGCGTGGTCGGCTCGCCCTCAGGGAAGATCGTCAGGATCACCTCGGTCCCGTCGACCTCCTTCACGAGGCACTCCTGTGCCTCGTCCCCCTCCGACCGGACCAACCGCCAGCCGTGGCGGGCGGCGAGTCGCTGGTGGTGGGCCACGACGTGCGCCGAGGGCGTTTCGCGGGGAAGGCGGAAGCGTCTGGTCACGGACACCCAGTGGTCGTCGCTCTCGCAGTCGGCGTCTCGTGCGCCGAGCGGGACCGCTCCGGGAAGCTGTGGTCGCGTGAGATCGCCCTCCTCCAGGGCCGCGTCTGCCGCGTCCTGCTGGCTCGCGCACTTGAGGTAGTTGTTTCCCAGGTAGAGGACCACGGGGAGGGCGAGGATGCCGGCGAGCATCGTGAGCGCGCCGATGGCGACCACAGCGCCCTTGATGACGCTCCGCATGATCGCGGAGTCTAGTGCTGCTGGGCCAGCCGGGCCAGGACGCGGGCGAACTCCGGCGGTGGGGCGACCACGAGGCGGGTCTGCCCTTCCTGCATCACGATGTCGGCCCTGATGAGCGTCAGCCTCCCCGCATGCCACCAGTACACCTGCTCGCTGGGCCCGCCCGCGCGCAGGGCGTGGACGCGCAGCCGTTCGATGGCGCGGACGACGCCGATGCCGTCGACCGGGTGGACGACGAGGGAGTCGGCGCCCGGCATGATGACGAGCACGCCGTCGGCGGGCACGGGCAGGTGGTCGTCGAGCCAGTGCAGGTGGGAGGCGGCCGCGACGGTGCCGTGCAGGTGCCAGACGGGTGTGCCGCCCAGGTCGGACGGGGTGAGGGCGGGCCGGTCGGCCTGCCGTACGTTGGCCAGCGCCACCTCGAGGGCCTGGGCGGACGGGATGGGCCAGCAGCCGGCCTCCTCCGGGCGCACCGGGCGGTCGTGCACGGTGAGGAGCTCGACGAGGTCGGGCCCGAGGTGGCGGCCGACGACGCGGGTGAGGTCGGGAACCTCCTCGACGGCCTCGACGCGGGTGCGCAGGAGGGGGCGGACCTGGTCGAGATCGCACGGGTCGGGCAGGGAGGCGTCGGCGAGGGCTCGTTTGAGGTGCTCGGAGACGAGCATGGGCCAGTCTTCGCGGGGCCGGCGTCCGGCCTCGCGGCGCAGGCCGGTGAGGTGGACGGTGAGGTGCTTGCCGTTGGCCTGGTGGCCGTCGCGCGAGGGCTGGGGGCCGAGGGTGAGGCGGGCGCCGTCGGCGGCGAAGGTACAGCTGTGGCCGAGGGAGTCGGCGACGAGGGCGAGCAGCGAGTCGAGGTCTACTTCCTCGACCGATCGCGACCGTGCAGGCCGGAAAGAGTTCACGCGCCATGCCCTTTCTGTCTGGTTTGTCCCTCTGCGCTGCTCCTACCTTGCCTGGTCCTCGTTGCTGAACCGGCCAGCCAGGGAGCACGATTCGGTATCGATAACCCCAAGAGCCCCAAGCCACACGCTGAGCTGCGGCGAGCCGTGCCCGACCGGCACGCCGGCCAGGATCGGCACCCCGAGCGGGACGAGGCGGTCCGCGAGGACCGGGTAGGGGTCGCCACAGCCCTCCCAGGAGCCGAGCACGAATCCGGCGGCCCCGTCGAAGGCGCCCGCCTGCAGGAGCTGGGTGAGCATGCGGTCGATTCGATAGGGCTCCTCCCCAATATCCTCCAAGAACACGATTTTTCCGGCGTAATCGGGGTGATAGCGCGTCCCGCACATCGACGCCAGCAGCGACAGGTTCCCGCCCGCCACGATCGCCTCCGCCCGGCCCTCCACCAGAGCGTGGGTGCCGCAGACCGGCAGCGCCCGGCCGAAGAGGGCCGCCCGCAGGTGTTCCCAGGTCCGCGGCTCGGGCCCCGGCTCCTCGGAGATCGGCGTGCAGGCGGGCATGGGACCGTGCAGGGTCGGCACGCCCAGTTCGACGCCGAAGACGTGGTGCAGGGCGGTGATGTCGCTGGAGCCGAGCAGGACTTTGGGCCCCGCGGCCCGCATGGCGTCCCAGTCGAGCAGGCCGAGCAAGCGGGCCGCGCCGTACCCTCCCCTGGCGCAGACGACGGCGGAGACGGCCGGGTCGCACCAGGCGGCCTGCAGGTCGGCGGCCCGCGCGGCGTCCTGTCCTGCGAGGTAGCCGAGCGGCCCGCCTGACCGGCCCGCACCGGGACCGGCGCCCCGGTCCAGCACGTGTTCGCCCACGACGACCTTCAGCCCGAGCTCCTCCAGGCGCCCGATCCCCCGCCGCAGCCGCAGCGGATCCGGAGGGCCGGACGGGCAGACGATGGCGACGGTGTCACCTGGCTTCATCGATCAGCTCCTTGACCAGCGCGGGCAGCGCCTTGCCGATGGGTTCTCTGACGACGCGCGAGGCGTACTGGTCGTACGGCGTGGGCGAGGCGTTGATGATCACCAACCGGGCCCCGTACTCCACGGCCAGCCCCGCGAGCGTCGCGGCCGGCTGCACCTGCAGCGAGGTGCCCACGGCCACGAAGACGTCGCTGCGTTTGGCCGCGCCGATCGCCTTGCCGAGCACGTCCGCCTCCAGCCACTCCCCGAACATCACCGTCGTCGTCTTCAGGATGCCCCCACACTCCACGCAGGCCGGATCCGGCTCCCCCGCATCGATGCGCTCGAAGGCCTGCGGCAGTGTCGTGCGCGCGTCGCAGCCCACGCAGACGACGCCGTTCATGTTCCCGTGCAGCTCGACGACGCCGGTGGAGCCGGCCTTCTGGTGCAGCCCGTCGATGTTCTGGGTGACCAGCAGCCGCAGCAGCCCGGCACGTTCCAGGTCCACGAGCGCGTGGTGGCCCGGATTGGGCTCGGCGCTCAGGGCGGGGCTGGAGCGGCGCATGCGCCAGGACCGCTCCCTGATGGAGGGGTCGGCCAGGTAGTAGTCGATGGTGACGAGCTTCTCGTGGTCCGGGTCGCGGGTCCACAGACCCTCGGGTCCGCGGTAATCCGGAATGCCGGACTCGGTGCTGATGCCGGCACCGGTGAGGACAGTCACGTTCACGACGAAAACGGTGTCACACTTGACCCAGGTATGCGACACATCCTCGTGGTCAACGGGATCAAGGTCCGCAGGCCGGTCTTCCTCATGGGAGCCCCGCACTCCGGCGCGGACCTCCTGGGGCGTGCCCTGAAACGTTCGCCGGGCTTCCACGTCACGATGGGCCGCACCTGCGTCGCCCACGTCGTCTACGCCTTCGCCCGCCGTCCCTCGATCAGCCGCAGCTCCGGCGCGGCCCGCGTGATCCGCGACGCGCTGGCCGAGGCGTGGCAGGTGGTGCCCGGCGCCTGCGCGCAGTGCCCCGACGCGTGCCGGGAGGCCGGCGGTGTGACGGGGACGGGCCCGTGCGTTTCGGCCGCGTCGCTGAGCCGGTTCTGCGACGCCAGCCCCGACCTGCTCTACAGCGCGACCGCGCTGCTGAACGCCTTCCCCGACGCCCGCTTCGTCCAGCTCATCCGCGACGGCCGCGACGTGGCCGCCGACATGCTGGCCGACCCGGCGTGCCTGGCCTGGTTCAAGCCCGTCATGTTGTCGGACGAGACCGAGTTCCCCAACCCGTTCCTGGGCCTGAGCAAGGGCGAGCACCGCGACAACTGGAAGAGCATGCCGGTGGCGGGCAAGGCGGCGCTGCGCTGGCGCAGCGCGATCAGGCTGAGCGCCGGCCTGCGCCAGGACCTGCCCGCCGACCAGCTGCTGACCGTGCGCTACGAGGACCTGGTGCGCGCGCCCGCGCAGTCGCTCGCCACGCTCTCGGCGTTCCTGGAGACCCAGATCTCCAAGGTGGCCCTGTACGGCAGGCGGCTGCAGCCCAGCGCGGGCAGGCTGCGCCCGGCCGACCGCGAGCTGGTCGAGAAGGTGGCCAAGGAGGAGCTCAGCAGACTCGGTTACCTGGCCCCCTGACAGGTCTAGTCGGCCAGGCGCACCGGGCTGCCCGAGGCGCTGAACTGCGTGCGATACAGCTCGGCGTACAGCCCCTGCCTCTCCAGCAGCTCTTCGTGCCGCCCGCGCTCGGCCACCTGGCCGTCGGCGATGACGAGGATCTCGTCGGCCTCGCGGATCGTCGAGAGCCGGTGCGCGATGACCAGTGACGTGCGCCCGCGCAGGGCGGTCTTGAGCGCCTGCTGCACCGCCGCCTCCGACTCGGAGTCGAGGTGGGCGGTGGCCTCGTCGAGGACGACCACGCGCGGCGCCTTGAGCAGCAGCCGCGCCAGCGCCAGCCGCTGCTTCTCGCCGCCCGACAGCCGGTAGCCGCGGTCGCCCACGACGGTGTCGAGCTGGTCGGGCAGGGCGGCCACGAGGTCGGCGATCTGCGCGGCGCGCAGGGCCTGCCACACCTCCTCGTCGCTCGCCTCGGGGCGGGCGTAGCGGAGGTTGGCGCCGATGGTGTCGTGGAAGAGGTGGGCGTCCTGCATGACGACGCCGACGGTGTCGCGCAGCGAGGCCAGCGTCGCCTCGCGCACGTCGAGCCCGTTGAGCCTGACGGCGCCCGAGTCGACGTCGTACAGGCGGGAGACCAGCGAGGTGATCGTGGTCTTGCCCGCCCCCGAGGGCCCGACGAGTGCGACCAGGTGGCCGGGTTCCGCGGTGAAGGTGACGCCCTTGAGCACCGGGTGCGAAGGGCCGGTGTCCTGGCGGGCGACCGACTCCAGCGAGGCCAGGGAGACCTCCTCGGCGCTCGGGTAGCGGAAGTGCACGTCGTCGAAGTCGATCGTGACCGGGCCGCCGGGAACGTCGGTGGCGCCGGGCTTCTCGGCGACCATCGGCTTGAGGTCGAGCACCTCGAAGACGCGGTCGAAGCTGACCAGCGCGGTCATCACGTCGACGTGCACGTTCGACAGCGAGGTGAGCGGGCCGTACAGGCGCATGAGCAGGGCCGCGAGGGCGACCAGGGTGCCGAGCTCGAAGATGTCGTTGACGGCGAGCACGCCGCCGATGCCGTACACCAGGGCGGTGGCCAGCGCGGCGACTAGGCCGAGGGCCACGCGGAAGACCGCGCCGTACATGCCGACCGTGACGCCGATGTCGCGCACCCGGGCGGCCCGGCCGCCGAACATCTCGGCCTCCTCCTCCGGCCTGCCGTACAGCTTGGCGACCATCGCGCCCGCGACGTTGAAGCGCTCGGTCATGACCGAGCTCATCTCGGCGTCGAGCTTCATCTGCTCGCGGGTGAAGGCCGACATGCGCCGGCCCACGAACTTGGCGGGCACGATGAAGATCGGCAGCAGGATCAGGGCGACCAGGGTGACCTGCCACGACAGCACCAGCATCGCGCCGAGCACCAGGACCAGGCTGACGACGTTGGAGACCACGCTCGACAGGGTGCTGGTCAGGGCGCGCTGGGCGCCGATCACGTCGGTGTTGAGCCGGGAGACCAGAGCGCCGGTCTGGGCGCGCATGAAGAAGGCCACCGGCATGCGCTGCACGTGGTCGAAGACCTCGGTGCGCAGGTTGTAGATGAGTCCCTCGCCGATGCGGGCGGAGAACCAGCGCTGGGCCAGGCTCAGGCCCGCGTCGACGACCGCGAGAACGGCGATGGCGACGGCCAGGCCGATGACCAGGCCGGTGTTCTTGGCCAGGATGCCGTCGTCGACGATCGCCTTCATCAGCAGCGGGTTGGCCACGACGATGGTGGCGCCGAGCACGACGAGGACGAGGAAGGCGATGATCTGACGGCTGAAGGGCCTGGAGTAGCGGGCGATGCGGCGGACGGTGCCGGGCTTGAGCCGCTGCTCCATGACTGATTCGTCACGCCTCAGCGAGCGCATGGCCCCTGGCCCGAAACCCATCGACATGCCTGTTACAGCGCCTCCTTCGCCTCAGGTGATTCCCGGGTCAGCTGGAGGCGAACGTGCGGACGCCGGTCAGGAACCGCTGGACATCGCGCGGATGCGGAGCACCTGTTCGGCGCGTTCCGCGGCGCTCTGCTCCTCCAGGGAGCGCCCCCTCGCGCCCTGGAGTAGCCGCTTCGTGGCGATCGCCGCGTCGCGGTTGACCGCCAGCAGCTCGGCCGCCTTCTCCTTGACCGCCTGAGCCAGGTCCTCCCGGCTCACGACGCGTTCGGCGAGCCCGATCCGCAGCGCCTCCTCGGCCTGCACCACGCGGGCGGTGAGGCAGATGTCGATCGCCTTGGCCAGGCCGACGAGCTCGACCAGCGGCTTGGTGCCTGTCAGGTCGGGCACCAGCCCGAGGGCGGGCTCTTTCATGCAGAACTTCACGTCGTCGGTCACGATGCGCAGATCGCAGGAGAGCGCCAGTTGGAACCCGGCGCCGATGGCGTGTCCCTGGACCGCGGCGACAGACACGATCTCGGGACGGCGTAGCCAGAGGAATCCTCGCTGGAACTCCGCGATCTGGTCGTCGAGGTTGGTTCCAGCCGTTAGTGTGCCGAACATGGCAAGGTCGATGCCTGCCGAGAAGGACGGTCCCTCACCTCGCACGACGACGACGCGCACCTGCTCCGGCAGGTTCTCGCCGATGCGGGTCAGCTCCGACCAGAGGGCGAACGTCTGGGCGTTGCGCTTCTCGGGCCGGTCCAGCGTGATCGTCGCGATCTCACCGTCCACCTCGAAGCGGAGGCCGCCAGTGTTGGCGATGTTCTCCGGATTCCCCCCATGCACGCGCACAGCCCTCCCTAGATCCCCGGCTCGTCACGCCCGAGCCTACTAGAACTTTGCTCGGGCGTGACAAGCTCCGCGGGTAGGGACGAGCGGCTGCGGACGCGCGTTCCCTGCTTCGCCGGTCGGCAGTCCATCTACCTCTTGGACTTGCCCCGGGTCGCCCCGCCGCGCCCGCGCAGAGTCACGCCGGACTCCGACAGGATGCGGTGGATGAACCCGTACGACCGGCCGGTGGAAGCGGCCAGGGCGCGAATGCTCTCGCCCGCGGCGTAGCGCTTCTTGAGATCACCGGCCAGCTTTTCCCGGTCGGCCCCGGTGACCCGGGTGCCTTTTTTGAGAGTCTCGGCCACGAGTACCTCCTGTAGTGCCAGACTTCCGCAGCGTTACTCCGCCATGATCAGTCATTTCAGCGGGATCGGCTACCTACTCCACGGGAAAAGATCCGTACCCACTCAAATTAAGATCAGGCAAGTGCCACAAGATCGGAAAATTCTTCGCTCCAGGCGTCTTCAGTTCCGTCCGGTAGCAAGATCACCCTATCTGGTGCAAGAGCGTCAACCGCTCCCTCGTCGTGCGTAACCAGGATGATTGCCCCTGAATAAGAGTGAAGAGCGTTCAGCACTTGCTCGCGGCTGACCGGGTCGAGGTTGTTCGTGGGCTCGTCGAGCATGAGGACGTTGGCGCTCGAAAGCACCAGTGTGGCAAGGGCCAGACGGGTCTTCTCGCCACCGGAGAGCACCCCGGCGGGCTTGTCGACGTCGTCGCCGGAGAACAGGAAGGAACCGAGCACCTTGCGCAGTTCGGCGTCGGTCACGTCGGGGCCGGCCGAGCGCATGTTCTCGAGCACCGTGCGGCCGGCGTCGAGGGTCTCGTGCTCCTGCGCGTAGTAGCCGATCTTGAGGCCGTGGCCGGGCCTGACCTCGCCGGTGTCGGGCTGCTCCAGGCCGCCCAGGATGCGCAGCAGCGTGGTCTTGCCGGCGCCGTTGAGCCCCAGCACCACAACCCTGCTGCCGCGGTCGATGGCCACGTCGACGTCGGTGAAGACCTCCAGCGAGCCGTACGACTTCGACAGCTCGGCGGCGGTCAGCGGGGTCTTGCCGCAGGGCGCGGGCTGCGGGAAGCGCAGCTTGGCGACCTTGTCGGAGGCGCGCTCCGCCTCGGTGCCGGCCAGCAGGCGCTTGGCGCGGCGTTCCATGTCCTGCGCGGCCTTGGCCTTGGTGGCCTTGGCGCGCATCTTGTCGGCCTGCTGAAGCAGCGCGCTCGCCTGCTTTTCCGCATTGGCGCGCTCGCGCTTTCTGCGCTTCTCGTCGGTCTCGCGCTGGGCCAGATAGGCCTTCCAGCCGACGTTGTAGGTGTCGATGACGGAGCGGTTCGCGTCGAGATGCAACACTTTGTTGACCGTGGCGTCCAAAAGATCAACATCGTGGCTAATGATCACCAAGCCGCCCTGATGCGAACGCAAAAAATCACGAAGCCACCCGATTGAGTCCGCATCGAGGTGGTTTGTCGGCTCGTCAAGAAGGAGAGTCTCGGCTCCGCTGAACAGGATCCTGGCCAGTTCGACACGCCTGCGCTGACCGCCGGACAGGGTCGCCAGGGGCTGCTTGAGCACCCGGTCGGGCAGGCCCAGGCTGGAGGCGATGGAGGCGGCCTCCGCCTCGGCCGCGTAACCGCCGAGGACGTGCATCTGGTCCTCGAGCCGGCCGTAGCGGCGCACGTTCTTCTCACGCGTCTTCTCGTCGGCGCTCGACATGCCCTGCTCGGCCAGGCGCAGCTTGCGCATGACCTCGTCGAGCCCGCGCGCCGACAGGATGCGGTCGCGCGCCATCACCTCGAGGTCGCCGGTGCGCGGGTCCTGCGGCAGGTAGCCGATGGCTCCGCTCGTGGTCACCGTGCCCGCGGCGGGCAGGCCCTCGCCGGCCAGCACCTTGGTCAGCGTGGTCTTGCCGGCGCCGTTGCGGCCCACCAGGCCGATCTTGTCGCCCGGGTTGACGCGGAAGGAGGCGTGCTCGATGAGCAGGCGCGATCCGGCGCGCAGTTCGATGTCGTTCGCGATGATCATGAGGAAGGGGCTCCCGATGGGTCGTGGGAAAGGAGGGCGGCCGGAGCCGGGGTCAATCGGGAGCACGCATGAGCATCAGTCTACGGTCAGGGGGCCGGAGCCTCGCCTGGTTAACCGGCCGCCGGCTCACCCGCGTTGACGACGCGCACCCGCACCGCGCGGAAGCGCGCGGGGGTCTCCTTGAGCACCGCGAGCTTCGGATCCGGCACCGTCAGGAACGGCTCCACCACCTTGGCCAGCAGCGGAGCCAGCCGCCTGTCCTCGCCCAGCACCTCGACGGACCTGCGGTCGCCGCCCAGGATCACCGCGTCGAGCTCCTTGTCGTAGGGCAGCAGCACGCGCGCCACCGTGTCGCCCGCCGCCTCCACGGCCTTGCTCGCCTGGTTGCCGCGCCGCCTGGCGAAACGTTGCTGCGACCAGCCGCCCGCGGCCGTGCGGCCCTGGACATAGGTGGAGCCCACCTTCGACACCACCAGCTCGGCGCCGCGGAACACGCCGGTCGCGTGCCCGCCCAGCCGCAGCAGGATCACGCCGACGGTGCGCTGCCGGGAGGCGTGGGCGATGAAGCGCGAGATGTACGGCGCGGCGGGCTCGAAGGGCGGGAAGGGCACGACGAGATCGGCGGTCGACCCGTCGGCGGCGGTCAGCCGCAGCACGTCGGGCTCGGCGACGGCGGTGATCGGTCCGTGGCGGCCGGCGAAGCCGTCGATCCACTTGTTGAGGCGCTCGGGCGGCACGTCCACCCAGCGCCCGCCGCCGCTGGCGGGCCGGGCAGTCATGCGCAGCAGGGTAACCCACCCGAGGCGTCGGGAACTCGCGGGGAAATGTCGGTGAACTTCATAGGCGCCCCCTTCTGTAACGGGAGCAACACGGAGGATCATCACGTACGTGCTGGCCCAGCTGACTTCCATCACCCCCGTCGTCGACCTCGACACCGGGGGTGTCGTGGCGTTGCGCACCCCGCCCGACGCCATCGACGCCGCGCGCCGGGAGGGCATGCTCCCCCTCCTGCTCGACCTGCCCGTCCGGGTGGTCCTGAACGGCTCGGGCGCGCTGGCGCCCCTCCACGAGGCGCTCAGGCGCTCGGGCAGGCGCCCGCGCGAGGTCATCCTCGTGCTGCGCGGCGGCTGCGGGGAGGCCGAGCGGCGGCTGCTCACCGTCGGGCTGGACGGGCTGCGCGCCATCGGGTACCTGCTGGCCTTCGGCGGGCTGGGCGCCGAGAGCATGCCGCCCGACCTGATCGCCGACGCCTCGCCGTACCTGCTGTGCCTGTCCACCGACGTCGTCGGCCGCGCGCCGCGCGACCCGCGGCGGGCGGCGGTGGCCCGGTCCGTCGTCACGATGGCGCGCGGCATCGGCGCGCACGTCCTGGCGCCGGGCGTCGAGGACGAGCCGCAGCTCGGCCAGGTGCGCGACTGGGGAGTACGGCTGGCGGAGGGGCCGCTGCTGGCGCCGGGACGCGACGGGCGGGTGCACGTGCCGCTGCCGACACCCCCTCAGGAGCCGAACGCCGCCCTGCTGGGGCCGCGCGTGCAGGAGCTCCTGCTGCCCGCGGTGACACTGCCGGAGCAGGCCACCGCGGAAGAGGTGATCGAGGCGTTCGGCACCGAGCCGTCGATCACCAGCGTGATCCTGGTCGACGACTACCAGCGGCCCAAGGGCAGCCTGGACCGCGGACGCTTCCTGCTGTCGTTCTCCTCGCGCTTCGGGCACGCGCTGCACGGCAGGAAGCCGGCGCTGCGGCTGGCCGACCCGCCGCGTGCCGTACCGAAGACCACACCGGCCATCGCGGCCATGCAGGTCGCCGGGCGCGACAGCACGCGCGCCTACGACGACCTGGTGGTGACCGACGAGGTGAACAGGTGCATGGGCATCGTGCGCGTGTCGGATTTGATGCGCCGGGTCAGCGCGGCCCGGGCCAGCTAGCGGTGTCGGTGAACTGGGTCAGCCGCACGATCAGGCCGTCACGCAGACGCAGGTCGTGGGCGAAGGCGGCTTCGTACTCCTGGCCGGTCGCGCGCAGCCGGCCACGGTAGGCGCCCATCGCCACGCACCGCTCCTCACCCGCCCAGACGTACTCGTCGGGCACCGGCGCGGTCTCGTAGGCGCCGAAGATCACACCCCAGCAGTCCTTGACGGCCGACTCGGGCCCATGGTGCACACCACCGACCCCCAGGGGCATGCCCCGGCTCACGTCAAGCACGAACTCCGGATGCAGAACGGCCAGCAGTTCGTGAACATCAACTTTTAACATCGCCGCGTACAGACGTTCCACCGCGTTCGTCATGGCTACAGACTAGGGGCTTGTGACGCTGAACCGACGGGCGCTCCTGGGCGCCGGATTACTCGCCCCGCTGGCCGGCTGCACCTCCTCCGAAGAGCCGCCGCTCGCGCGGCCCGCGCTCGACGACTGGGAGGCCGTGCGCGCCCAGTTCAGTCTCAAGCCCGACGTGGCCAACTTCGCCGCCTTCGTCCTGGCCCCGCATCCGGAGCCCGTACGGCGGGCGATCCAGGGCCATCGTGACGCCCTCGACGCCGACCCCCACTACACCCCCGCCGGAGGCGGGACGCCCGACCTGGCGGTGACCCAGGCGGCGGCGGAGTACCTGGGCGGCCAGCCCGGCCAGATCGCCATCACCGACAGCACCACCATGGGCCTGGGCCTGCTCTACTCGGGGCTGCGCCTGCGCGAGGGACAGGAGGTGCTCACCACCGAGCACGACTTCCTGGCCACCCACGAAGGCCTGCGCCTGCTGGCCGAGCGCACCGGCGCCACCGTGCGCCGCGTACGCCTCTACGACGACCCCGCCACCGCCTCCGCCGACGCGATCGTCGCCGCCCTGAAGGCGGGCATCACCCCGCGCACCCGCGTCGTCGCGGTCACCTGGGTGCACTCCAGCACCGGCGTGCGCCTGCCCGTCCGCGCGATCGCCGACATGGTCGCCGACGCCAACCGCTCCCGCAACCACGGCGAGCAGGCGCTGCTGTGCGTCGACGGCGTGCACGGCTTCGGCGCCATGGCCGACGGCGTCGACGACCTCGGCTGCGACTTCCTGGCCAGCGGCACCCACAAATGGCTGGCGGGGCCTCGCGGCACCGGCATCCTGTGGGGCCGCACGTGGGAGCCGCTCTCCGCGCTCATCCCCAGCTTCAGCGCCACCGCCTTCCGGTCGTGGCAGAGCGGCGCCGAGCCCGGCCGGGCGTCGGGCGACTACTTCACCCCCGGCGGCTACAAGGCCTTCGAGCACCGCTGGGCCATGCCCGAGGCCTTCGCCTTCCACCGGCGCATCGGCAAGGAGCGGGTCCAGGAGCGCATCCAGTCGCTGGCCACGCGCCTCAAGGACGGGCTGCGCGCGCTGCCGAACGTGCGGCTGGCCACGCCGCTGTCGCCGTCGGTGTCGGCCGGGCTGGTGTGCCTGTCGGTGACCGGCATGGAGCCCTTCGAGGCGGTCGAACGGCTGCGGCTCCAGCACCGGATCGAGACCAGCGTGACGCCGTACGCCGAGCCGCTGCTGCGGTTCGGGACGACCATCATGAACACCCCGGAGCAGGTCGACCAGGCCGTCAGGGCGGTGGCGGCGCTGCGGTGACGGGCGAACAAAAGCCGATCTTCCGTCGTCGAACCGCCCATGACGCCCCCCGAGCGCTCCGTGGCCGAACGCGTGGTCTTCGCCGCTCTCCTCGGCGTCGGGTTGCCCATCGCGCTCATCGCCTTGGTCCTCGTCACCGCCGCCGTCTTCCCCGGCCTCGCGAGCGGATCCTACGGATGGCTTGCCCTCCTGGACGCCCTGTGGGAGCACGGCCCCTGGGTGGCGCTGCCGATCGCGTGGCCGCTGCTGCGCGCCCTGCGGATCCGGCCCGCGTGGGCGGCGGCGGCGCTGGCGGCGATCTGCCTGCACGGGCTGTGGACCATGGACTCCCCCGGCATGAACCTGATCGTGCTCGGCGGCGCGATCGCCTTCCCGCTGGCCGTCCTGGGGACCGACGAGCGGGCGCACTGGAGCGTCAGGGCCGGGGTGGCCGCGGTGGTCGTCGCGATCTACCTGGCGTGAGTGCGGCGGGCGGTCAGGACGGCGTCGTGGATGGTGTACTCCTGGCCGTCGTAGGTCGTCTGCCGGGGCCGGGTGTCGGTGACCACCTCGCTCCACTCCCCTGGGGCGAGCGCCGCCGCGAGGTCCTCCGCCGTGTAGAACAGCTCGGGCATCGGCGGCCTGGGCACGCCCATCTCCAGGTCGAGCGGATGGTGACCAACGATGAGCAGCGTCCCTCCGGGCGCCACGGCCGAGGCCAGCGCGCCGAACAGGACGGCGCGCTCGTCGGCCGGCGGGTGCATGAACTGGGCGGAGACGAGGTCGAAGGCGCGCCCGGCGAAGGGCCAGGCGCCGAAGAGGTCGGCGTGCACCCACTCCACCGAGGGCTCGGCCTCGGCGGCGCGCTTGAGGGCGGTGGGCGAGATGTCCACGCCGGTCACGCGCCATCCGCGTGCGGCGAGCCAGCGGGCGTCGGCGCCCTCGCCGCACCCGACGTCGAGCGCGGTGCCGGGGGTGAGCTCCGACACCTCGGTGACGAGCTGAGGGTTGGGATTCTTGCTCCAGATGGCGGGAGCCGAGCTGTAACGCTCCTCCCAGAAGGCCTGGTCGAACATGACTCCGACTGTGCTGGACGACCGCCGCGGAGCGCAAGCCGCGTTGCCGGAACGGCAAACGATCAGATCCGACGCACGACGCCGGTGTCGAGCGAGTAGTAGGCGCCGATCACCGTGACGCCGAGGCCGCCGAGCCTGCGCACGCACGCCCGGGTGTGCGCCTGGATCATCCCGGTGACGTCGCCGCGGTAGGAGGGCAGCAACTCGTCGACGACGCGTTGCAGGTCGCCGTGGAGGCGCCGGCCGTCGCGGATGGCCTCGCGGGCGGCGGTGACCGCGCCGCAGCGCTGGTGGCCCAGGACGACGACCAGCGGCACGCCCAGGTGCTGCGGGCCGTACTCCACGGCCGCCTTGACCAGCGGGTCGAGCGTGTGCGCCGCCGTACGGACCACCATGAGGTCGCCCACGCCCGCCGGACCAGCGGTCGTTGCCGCGCATCAGCGCGGCCCAGGCCTCGCCCGCCCCGTGCGGCGCGGGCTCGCTCGGAACGGCGGGCTGCGAGCGGCCCAGGGCGACGCCCCCGGCGAATCCCATGCCGGCGAACGCCGCCCCTGCGGCCACGAGCAGGCCACGTCGCGCGATCGCGAAGTTACTCACAGTGATGACTGTGAGGCTTGGAGCCGATCGCGTCTAGATGCGGCAGGCGTAGATGTCGGTGACCAGGATCGCCCGGGCGCCGATCTCCCACAGCTGGTCCATGACCTGCTGGTGTCCCTTGCGCCTGACCATGGCGCGCACCGCCACCCAGCCCTCGCGATGGAGCGGCGAGACCGTCGGCCCCTCCATCCCGGGGGTGAGCGCGATGGCCTCCTCGATCCGCTCGGCGCGGATGTCGTAGTCCATCATGACGAAGTCGCGGGCGTGGATGACGCCCTGCAGGCGGCGGATGAGCTGGTCGAGGCCGGGAGTCTCCGGCGATCCGTGCTGCTTGACCAGCACGGCCTCGGAGCGCATGATCGGCTCGCCGAACACCTCCAGGCCGACGTTGCGCAGCGTGGTGCCCGTCTCGACGACGTCGGCGATGGCATCGGCGACACCCAGCCGGATGGCGGTCTCGACCGCGCCGTCGAGCTTGATGACGCGGGCGTCGACGCCGCTGTCGGCCAGGTAGCGCTCCAGCAGGCCGGGGAAGGCGGTGGCCACCCGCAGCCCGGCCAGGTCCTTCACGCCCGACAGCGCGCCGGACTTGGAGGCCAGGCGGAAGGTGGAACCGCCGAAGCCGAGCGGCATGATCTCCTCGGCGGGCGAGCCGGAGTCGATCAGCAGGTCACGGCCGGTGATGCCGGCGTCGAGCGTGCCCTCGCCGACGTAGACGGCGATGTCGCGCGGACGCAGGAAGAACAGCTCGCAGGCGTTGTCCTGGTCGACCACGACCAGTTCCTTGCTGTCGCGGCGGCCGCGGTAGCCGGCTTCCTTCAGCATGAGCTGGGCGGCTTCGTTCAGCGCGCCCTTGTTGGGCACGGCCAGGCGCAGCATCACAACCACCGGTAGACGTCGGAGAGCTTGAGGCCCTTGGCGAGCATGAGCACCTGCACGTGGTAGAGGAGCTGAGAGATCTCCTCCGCGGCCCGCTCGGCGGACTCGTGCTCGGCGGCCATCCAGGATTCCGCCGCCTCCTCCACGACCTTTTTGCCGATGGCATGGACGCCGGCGTCGAGCGCGGCCACGGTGCCCGAGCCCGCGGGCCGGGTGCGTGCCTTCTCGGACAGCTCGGCGAACAGTTCATCGAAGGTCTTCATGGGCTCTCTTCCAGAGTCGGATACGGCGGGGACCAGCCTAGTCTCCCCGGAGGGGGCGGGTCGCGCGTGTCCGTCAGACGAGATTCGGCTGCGCCCAGAAGATCGTTCCCCTGCCGTGCACCTCCACGTCACCGGCCGAGGCGCTGACGAACGCCGACTCCCCCGCCGCCAGCCGCTGCCTGCCCGCGAGCACCTCGCCCTCGGTGCACAGCAGGATGCGCGGCAGGCCGCCGTCGAGGCGCAGCCGGGGGTTGACCGCCCTGCCGAGCGCGAACTCCGGCGTGGGCACCCGGTAGAGGTGGTGGGAGGGCTCGACCCCGAGGGGCTGGGTCGTCGGCTCGGTCACCGCCAGCAGTTCCTCGACGTCGATCGGCTTGGGCGTCAGGCCCGCGCGCAGCACGTTGTCGGAGGCGGACATGATCTCCACGCCGAAGCCCTCGATGTAGGCGTGGAGCACGCCCGCGCCGAGGAACAGCGCCTCGCCGGGGCGCAGTTCGTGGCGGCGCATCAGCAGCGGCGCCAGCACGGCGGGGTCGCGGGGGTAGAGCCTGGCCAGGAGCCCGACCATGGCGTCGCCACGCGCCGCGATGGCCTCGACCAGCCCGGCGCGCTCCTCGTGCGGCCATTCCAGCAGCAGCCTGAGCGCCCGCAGGGTCTCGCCCGCCTTGAGCCTGGCCACCACCGGCTCCAGTGCGGCGACGCCGAGGGCCCCGACGAGCTCGGCCGCCTCGCGCGGGTGGCGGAAGCCGGCCAGCGCCGTGAAGGGCGTCAGCGCGCACACCAGCTCGGGCTTGGCGAAGGGGTCGACGTAGGTGCCCTGCTCGTGGCCGCCGCGTGCCCTCTCGGCCGACGGGTGCACCTGCAGCGACAACGGCGCGCCGACCGCGATCAGCTTCATGAGGTACGGCAGGCGCGGCCCGAACCGCTCCACCGTCGCGGCCCCCAGCTCCGCCTCGGGGTCGGCGGCGACGACCTGCTGCAGCGACAGGCTCGCGCCGCGGCGCTTCAGCATCGAGGGCCCCGACGGGTGGGCCCCGAGCCACATCTCCGCCTCAGGTCCAGGAGACGGGACAGGGCGTCCCATCAGCGTGGCGATCGCGCTCGTCGAACCCCACGCGTAGTCCTTGATCTGGTTGCTGAGCCGGTCGATCATGCCGCAGAGCCTAGCGCGGTCCCACGCATCGCCGGGCGTCCACGTCGGGCGAACAACGCGCGTGAATTTCGTGACAGAAACCTGTCCACTTGGAGCTCTATGCCACCGCGTGCCGCAGGGATAACGTCCAGGAGTTGATCGTCTGAGTCGCCCACCGGGGAGGGTTCGCCGAGTTCCCTCCGTGGTGGAAGCGGCGAGCCTCCCGTGGGTGCACAGACCCCGTCGCGGAGGTTTTCTCAATGTCGAGCACTCCCCTGTTACCCCGGCGCCTAGGCGCCCTCGTGGCCGGGCTGGTCCTCATCGTGTCGATGAGCCCGCCGGCATCGGCCGATCCCACCCCGTCGCCGTCCAAGAGCTGGAAGGCCACTCCACTGACCGGCGCCGAGCTGGTCGACGGCGACAAGTCGGCCACCGGCAAGCTGGCCGAGAGCGACCAGGCCCTGCTCAGGTCCACCTCTCCCGCTCCGGTCAGCGTCGTGGTCAAGCTGGACTACGACTCCCTCGCCGCCTACCGGGGCGGCCTGAAGGACCTGCCCGCCACGAGTCCCGCGGCCACCGGCAAGGCGCTGGACGTCAAGAGTGACGCGGCCCAGAAGTACACCAAGCACATCGAGAAGGTGGAGCAGTCCTTCCTGGACGCTCTGGCGGCGCAACTGCCCGCCGCCCAGGTCGGGCAGCGGCTGCGCGTCGTCTACGGCGGCATCGCGCTGCGCCTGCCCGCCAACGCCAGCAGCCGGCTGCTGGCCCTGCCGGGCGTCGCCGCCGTCCAGTCCGACAAGCCCGAGCAGATGCTGACCGACTCCAGCCCCGCCTTCATCGGCGCGCCGACGATCTACGGCAAGCTCGGCGGCAGCTCCCAGTCGGGCAAGGGCGTCAACGTCGGCATCCTCGACTCCGGCGCCTGGCCGGAGCACCCGTCGTTCGCCGACCCGGGCGGGCTGCCCGCTCCCGGACCGACCAGGGACGGCACACCGCGCGTGTGCGACTTCGGCGACAACCCGCTCACCCCGGCCGCCGACGTCTTCACCTGCAACAACAAGCTGATCGGCGGGGCGCCCTTCCTCGACACCTACAACGCCGTCATCGGCGGCGAGGTCTACCCGGACTCGGCACGTGACTCCAACGGCCACGGCACCCACACCGCCACCACCTCCGCGGGCGGTCCGGTCGCCGACGCCAACCCGCTCGGCATCAGCCGTGGACCGATTCACGGCATCGCCCCCGCGGCGCAGGTCTCGGTCTACAAGGTCTGCGGCGTGGAAGGCTGTTTCCCCTCCGACTCGGCACAGGCCGTCGGCCGGGCGATCCTCGACGGCGTCCGGGTGATCAACTTCTCGATCTCCGGAGGCACCGACCCCTACAGCGACCCGGTGGAGCTGGCCTTCCTCGACGCGTACGCGGCCGGCGTGCTGGTGTCGGCCTCGGCCGGCAACGACGGTCCTGGCGCGGGCACGGTCAACCACCTGAGCCCGTGGGTGACCACGGTGGCCGCCTCCACGCAGAGCCGTACCTTCCAGTCGACCGTGACGCTGACCGGGGCCTCTTCCTCTGCCACGGTCAAGGGCGCCACGATCACCGCGGGGGTGGCGGCTCCCACGACGCTCGTGCTCGCGTCGGCTCCGCCGTACAACAACGCGGGATGCACCACTCCGGCGCCGCCCGGCATCTTCACCAACAAGATCGTGATCTGTGAGCGCGGTCCAGGACGGGTGATCCGCGGCTTCAACGTCAGGCAGGGCGGCGCGGCCGGCATGCTGCTGGTCAACACCACCCCGCTCGACGTGATGACCGACAACCACTGGCTGCCGACCGTTCACCTGAACAAGCCGGAGACCGACACGCTGCTGGCGTTCGTGGCGGCCAACCCCGGCACCGCGAAGGCGTCGTTCACGCAGGGCACGAAGACCACGTGGCAGGGCGACGTGATGACCACGTTCTCCTCACGCGGTCCGGGAGGCGACTTCCTCAAGCCCGACGTGACCGCGCCCGGCCTGCACATCCTGGCCGGAACCACGCCGACGCTCGAGGACCCGACCGGCGGCCCGTCCGGACAGTACTTCCAGGCGATCGCGGGCACCTCGATGTCGTCGCCGCACGTGGCGGGCTCGGCGGCGCTGATCTTCGCCCTGCATCCCACCTGGACGCCGGGCCAGGTCAAGTCGGCTCTGGAGACCACCGCCAAGACCAGCGTCGTCAAGCAGGACGGCACCACCCCCGCCGACCCGTTCGACTTCGGCGGCGGCCGCGTCGACCTGAGCAAGGCGGGCGACCCCGGCCTGACCATCGACGAGACCGCGGCCAACTTCGTGGCGGCCGAGACCGACTCGCTCAACCGGATCGACCTCAACCTCCCCTCGGTGAACGCACCGGTCATGCCGGGCGTCATCACCGCCAAGCGCACCCTCACCAACGTGACCGACAAGACACTGGCCTACGTCGCGACCGGCAAGACCGTCGCGGGCGCGAGCATCGTGGTGCTCCCGCCGGCGTTCACCGTACGGCCGGGCAAGAGCGTCACCGTCTCCATCGTGATCACGGCGCCGGAACTGGCCGAGGGCGGCCAGTACTTCGGCCAGGTGAACTTCAAGCAGGTCGGCGGCAACCGCGACCTGCACCTGCCGGTCGCGTTCGTCCGCAAGGAGGGCGCGGTGCCGGTCGACCAGACGTGCGCGCCATCGACGATCCCGCGTAACAGCGGCGAGTCGGTCTGCACGGTCACCGTCCAGAACAGCACCCTGGCCGACGCCGAGGTCACCGCGATCAGCACGCTCGGCGCGCGGCTGCGGCTCAACGGCGTGACCGGGGCCACCCAGGTGGGCTCGCAGATCGCCACGGCCAAGCAGACGCTCGCGGCCCGCCAGCCCGACCGGCCGGGGATCGCCGAGGGCAGCCTGTTCGGCTACCTCCCGCTCGACGCGTTCGGCGTCACGCCGGTGCCGATCGGCGACGAGCAGGCGCTCAACCTGAACACCCCGCCGTTCGTCTTCGCGGGCCGCACCTGGAACCGGCTCGGCATCACCTCGAACGGCTACTCCGTCATCGGCGGCACCACCGGCGGGGAGGACATCGCCTTCCAGCCGCAGAACCTGCCCGGCCCGGCCCGGCCGAACAACGTCCTGGCCAGTTACTGGACCGACCTGGACGGCACGGGCGCGCCCGGCATCTACGCGGCCACGCTCACCGACGGCGTCGACTCCTGGGTCGTGGTGGAGTGGCGGGTGAACCTCTTCGGCACCAGCGATCTCAAGATCTTCCAGCAGTGGATCGGGACCAACGGCACCGAGGACATCACCTACGCCTACCCGAGCGCCCCCGGGTCGCCGCCCGCGGGCTACGGCCTGACGGTCGGCGTGGAGAACGACGAGGGTACGGCCGGCGGCCAGATCACCGGTCCGCCCACCACCGACCTGCGCGTGACCAGCACCCCCGGCGCCCCCGGAGGCTCGCTGACCTACACGATGCGGGTACGCGGCGTGCTGGCGGGGACCGACTCGGTCACCACGGCCACCTCGACCCCGCAGGTCAAGGGCATCACCGTGGAGGTGGACAAGATAACCGTGCAGTAGCCGGTCCGTAGCTAGTCCAGGGGCCGGGGCAGGTCGGCCGTGACGCCGACCACCCCGGCCAGCCCGGGCAGCAGGGTCCCGAGCGGGCGGTCGCCGAGCACGACCACCCGCCCGGGGCTCAGCTCACGATGGAGCACCGCCCCGTCGAGCCCGGCGAGCGTGCGCCGGAACTCCTCGAGCGGCACCTCGATGCGCACCACGTAGGAGGTTCTCATCCTCCCACTGTGACATCCGGCGAACTGATACGGTTCAGTGCCGTGGCACCCATCAAGCGGCCGACCATCGCCGACATCGCGCGGCGGGCGGGCGTCTCCAAGGGCGCGGTCTCCTACGCGCTCAACGGCCAGCCCGGCGTGTCGGAGGCGACACGCGCCAGGGTGCTGGCCATCGCCGCCGAGATCGGCTGGCAGCCCAGCCTGGCGGCGCGAACGCTGAGCGGCGCGCGGGCCCAGGCCATCGGCCTCGTGGTGTGCAGGCCGGCGCGCTTCCTCGGGGTGGAGCCCTTCTTCATGGAGCTGATCAGCGGCATCGAGAGCGAGCTCGGCTCGTGCGCGCTGATGTTGCAGACCGTCCCCGACCACCACGCCGAGCTGGAGGTCTACCGGCGCTGGTGGGGCGAGGGCCGGGTCGACGGCGTGATCCTGGTCGACCTGCACGCCGACGACGTCCGGGTGCCCGCGCTGCAGGAGCTGGGCCTGCCCGCCGTGGTGGTGGGCCACCCCTCGGTGGCCGGCTCGCTGACGTCGGTCTGGTCCGACGAGGTGACGGCCATGCGGGAGACGACCGGCTACCTGATCGCGCTCGGTCACCGGCGCATCGCCCGCGTCGCCGGGCTGCCCTCGCTCATGCACACCGTGATCCGCGACCGCGCCTTCGCCGACGCGTGCGCGGACCTGGAGCACTGGACGGTGCACACCGACTACACCGGCGAGCAGGGCGCCAGGGCCACCCGGCGCCTGCTCAGCTCGTCCGCCCGGCCCACGGCGATCCTCTACGACAACGACATCATGACCGTGGCGGGCCTGTCGGTGGCCCAGGAGATGGGCCTGCCGGTGCCGGAGGAACTGTCGCTGGTGGCGTGGGACGACTCGCCGCTGTGCCAGGTGGTGCGGCCGCCGCTGACGGCCGTCAGCCGCGACATCCCGGCGTTCGGGGCGCACGCCGCCCGGCGGCTGCTCGCCCTGGTCGAGGGCGGGCCGCCGGGCAGCTTCGAGGTCGAGGCGGCGCGCCTGACACCGCGCGGGAGCACCACCCGGCCCGCTTAGCCCACGCTGACGTGGGACCCGCCGGGACTCATCCCAGGACCTTCCGTGCCTTGCGGACCTTGGCCAGCAGGTGCGTCGACTCGCCGCCCTCGTGGCCGTTGAACGGGTAGACCTCGATCTCCTTGTCGGCGCCCGCGTAGTGGTTGAACGAGGCGAAGACGGTCGAGGGCGGGGTGACGCCGTCGCGCAGCGCCACCGAGTAGAGAGCGGGCGCGGCGGAGCGGGCGGCGAAGTTCAGGCCGTCGAAGTAGGAGATCGTCTGGAAGACCTGCTCGACCTGGTCCTTGAAGGCTTTGCAGTAGACGGCGAGCTCCTGGTAGGGGTACTCGTCCGTGATGTCCACGGCGTGCCTGATGTGCTGCATGAAGGGCACGTCGATCAGGGCCAGGTCGACATCGCCCGACAGGGCCGCGGCGGCCAGGGCGATGCCGCCGCCCTGGCTGCCGCCACTCACCGCGACCTTGGTGATCGCCGGGTGCGCGCGGGCCACCTCGACCGCGCGGGCGGCGTCGGTGTAGAGACGGCGGTAGTAGTGCCGGCCGGGGTCGAGAATGCCCGAGGTCATCACGCCGGGCGTGGTCGGCCCCGAGCCGGGATGCGGGTCGGGGGTGTCGCCGCGCCGCCAGCCGCCCGCGCCCTGGCCGCGCGAGTCGACGGCCAGGACGGCATAGCCGAAGGAGGGCCAGGCCAGCCAGTCGACCGGCAGGCCGCGGCCGCCGCCGTACCCCTGGTACTCGATGACGCAGGGCGCGGGCCCCGAGACGGGGGTGAGCAGCCAGGCCTTGATCGGGTGGCCGCCGAATCCGTTGAAGGTGACGTCGTGGACGTCGGCGGTGACGATCTCCGTCTCGATGCGCTCGATGCGGGCGTCCAGCTCATGGGAGCGCGCCTGTTCCAGGGTGCGCTGCCAGAAGGCGTCGAAGTCGCCGGGCTCCTCGCGAGCCGGAAGGTAGTCGCGTAGCTGAGCCAGCGGCATGTCAACGAACAACAGGGGACTCCTCGGGGGGCGGAGGGCTGGGACGTCGTGCGTGGGCGTCTCGGTGAAGTGCGCGTCCTCAGTCGTTCACGCACCTCAGCACCGGCCTGCCGGTGACCTTCAGCGGATCCAGGCCGGAGACGCCCAGGTCGAAACTTACGCTCTCGCCCGGTAGCAGCGTGATGAGCTGGTCGTCCGCCTCGGCCGCCGGGTCGAGGCGGTCGGGGAAGACCGCCAGGTCCCTGAGCAGGGTGTGGGCGGTCACGTGCAGCGTGCGGCCCTCCAGGCGGGCGGCGTAGGCGGCCTTGGGCAGGTCGAGGTCCTTGTCGGGCAGGTAGAACCACAACGCCCGGGTGGAGCCGGCGCTCACCGCGATCAGTTCGCGCGCCGGGTCACCGCTCTCGGCCAGCTCGCGGTCCAGCGGCAGGGTGAGGGCGCCGCGCGGCGGTACCTCCAGCTCCAGGTGCTCGCGCGCCAGTTCCCCGCCGGAGACGGACAGCCGGACGGCCAGCGCCTCGGCCCGCCAGGGCTCGTCGTCGTCGTTGACCGCGACCAGGGCCAGGCCCTCCGCGCGGGGCTGGACGGTCAGCAGGCGGTCGGCGTGGGCGCGCCTGAGCGCGTGGAACAGGGGCTTGCGGCGCCCGTCGCCGTCGACGGCCGACCACGAGGTGACCGGCCAGCAGTCGTTGAGCTGCCAGACCACGCTGCCCGCGCAGTACGGCCACAGCGAGCGGAAGTGCTCGACGCCGAGCTGGATGGCGCGGGCCTGGTTGAGCTGGGTCAGGTAGAGCCAGTCGTCGTAGCCGTCCGGCTCGTCGAAGTGGTGGGCCAGGCCCCTGGCCAGCTTGCCGTTGCCGTCGTCGGCCTTCTGGTGGTGGCGCAGGCCGGGCGAGTCCGGGGTGAGCGGCTCGTCGTGGATGGCGCGGGCGATGGTGGCGTGGGTTGCGGGGGCCTGCCAGCCGAACTCGGCCACGAACCGTGGACGGTAGTCGCGGTAGTGAACGTAGTCGCGCTCGTTCCACACATCCCAGATGTGCATGTTGTTGACCTCTGGGAGATTGGGGTGCAGCTCCATCGAGCCGGAGTAGGGACTGCCCGGCCAGTAGGGCCGCGACGGATCCATGTTCCCCACGATCTCGGGGAGCAGGCCGAGGTAGTACCTCTCGCCCCAGGACCTGCCGTTCAGGGCGGGCTTCCACTGCCAGTCCGCATAGCCCCAGATGTTCTCGTTGTTGCCGCACCACAACACCAGGCTGGGGTGCGGCATCAGCCGCACCACGTTCTCCTCGGCCTCCGCCGCGACCTCGCTCCACAGCGGCTCCTCCTCGGGGTAGGCCGCGCACGCGAACGGGAAGTCCTGCCACACCAGCAGGCCCAGCTCGTCGCAGAGCTCGTAGAAGTCGTCGCTCTCGTAGATGCCGCCGCCCCAGACCCTGATCAGGTTGACCCCGGCCTGGCACGCCTGCTCCAGCCGCTCGGCGTAGCGGTCGCGGCCCACCCGGGAGGGGAAGCAGTCGTCAGGGATCCAGTTGACACCCTTGGCGAACACCGGCCGGCCGTTGACCTTCAGGGTGAAGGCTCCATCGGCCGTGTCGAGTTCGGCCGTCCTGAAGCCGATCCGGCGCCGCCAGACGTCCTGGCCCGCCGTGACGGTCAGCTCGTGCAGCGGCTGCCGGCCGTGGCCGCGCGGCCACCACAACGCCGGGTCGGGCACCTCCAGCTCCAGCACCCCTTCGCGGGAGATCGCGCCGACCACGCGCAGGCCGCACAGCTCCGCCGCGACCTCGACGGGTTCGTCGTGGGTGCGCTCCAGCTCCACGTGCACGCTGACGCGGGCCACGCCGTCCCGCACGCGGACCACCGGGCGCACCCGGGACAGGCGGGCCCCGCTCCACTCGTGCAGGCCGACCGGGCGCCAGATGCCCGCCGTGACCAGGGTGGGCCCCCAGTCCCAGCCGAAGTTGCAGGCCATCTTCCTGATCATGTTGTACGGCTCGGCGTAGGCGCCCGGCCGCTGCCCCAGCTCGGCCCGCAGGCGCTCGGCATAGGCGTACGGCGAGGCGAAGGTCACCGTGAGCGTGTTCCGCCCGGGCCGGAGCGTTCCGCGCACGTCGAAGCGGTAGGAGCGGTGCATGTTCGCGGTGTTCCCCACGGGCGCGCCGTTCAGTTCTATCTCCGCCACGGTGTCGAGACCCTCGAAGAGCAGGTCGGCCCGCTCGTGGCCGGACGGCTCCCAGGTGAGGGTGGTCTCGTAACGCCAGGCGGAGCGGCCGATCCACGTCAGGCCGAGCTCGTGGGTGTCGAGGTAGGGGTCCGGGATCAGCCCGGCGGCGAGCAGGTCGGTGTGCACGCACCCGGGTATCGTCGCGGGGGCGCTCAGGTCGCCCTCCACCTGGTGCAGGGTCCAACCGTGATGCAAGGGGCGCAGGGAACTCATGAACACTCCGGCCACATAATCGGGATAGTGCGAAACATGTCATCACTTAACCCGTTAAGTTTCAATAGCTACTGAACCGTTTCATAATGTGTATCACCCTTGACGGCGGCCAGCAGGACGCGGGTGGCCATGCGGCGCAGCGGATGCACGGTGGCCGGGCCACACCCCGCCAGCCTCAGCCACTCGTCGAGGACGTGCGCGGGATACAGGCGGCCGCCCTGGGTGTGCAGGAGGTTCAGCTCGAAACACCGGGCGAAGGCCGTGTCGACGACTCCCGCGCCCACGGGGGACGGCGCCGTCTCCAGGACCAGCGCCAGGCCACCGGGCCGCAGCGCCGCCACGGCCTCCTCCACCAGACGGCGGGCCGGTTCCGGCGCGAACCCGTGGAGCACGTTGAACAGCAGGACCACGTCGTGGCCGGTGCCGGGCTCGGTGGCGAACCCCACCCGGCCGGCCAGCCCGGCGGCCTCGGCGTTCGCGCGGCCGGTCTCCAGCGCCTCCGGCAGGTCCACGACGGTCGCCGACAGCCCCTCGTGCAACAGGCAGTAGCCGATGCTGAAGCGCGCGTGGCCGCCGCCCAGGTCCAGCAGCCGGGCGGCGCCCTTCGGCAGCGGCACCGCCTCGGCCACCTCCTCGAACAGCCAGTCGGCGAGGTTGCGCTGGAGGGCGTGGAAGCCGCGGAACACCTCGCTCCTGGTGGCCAGCCAGGCGTAGAAGTCGGCTCCCGGGGTGCCCGTGCGCACCGAGCCGTCCAGGCCGCTCCACAACTCGGAGATGAGGGCATGCCAGAAGCCGAGCGCCGTGCCGTACGAGCCGGGCGTCGAGGAGAGCAGCCAGCCGGCGGCCACACCGTTGGCGTAGCGGTCACCGTCCCGTTCCAGATAGCCCGTGGCGGCCAGCGCGTCGAGCAGGACCCGCAGGCTGTACGGCTCGGCGCCCAGCTCCTCCGCCAGTTCCTCCGGCCCGCGCGCCCCGCCGGCGAGGGCGTCGAAGAGGCCCAGCCGCAGCCCGGCCGCGGCCGCGTGGAAGGCCATCGTGTGGACCAGGTCGACGAGGGGCGCGGGAGCCTGCCCGGCGACCAGGTAGCGGGCGGCCTCCTGCGGCGGGAGCGAGAGCGGCATGGGTCCTCCTAGGGGACGGATGGTTCTGCGTCGCGGGCCGCGTCGGGCATCCGATCCTCGATGCCCCGCAGGCGCGGCAGCAGGAGCACGATCGCCGCCAGCGCGGCCATGAGCAGCCCGAACACCAGGTACAGCAGCGCGATGCCGCGGCCCGGCCCGGTGCCGATCAGCTCGCCCACGCTCCCGGCCAGCGCGCCGTTCTCACGCATCAGCGGCTCGGCCGACCACTCGGCCAGCAGCGCCGCGCCCAGGTAGGCCGGGGGCATGGCGAGCTGTCCCAGAGTGCGCCCCGTGGCCTGCACCCGCCCCAGGGCCGCGGTGGCGGTCTTCGTCTGGATCACCGTGGCCAGGCAGCTCGTGACCGCGGGGAGGGTGAACAGGAACAGGGGCGCGGCCACCGCGATCAGCGCCACCGACGGCCGCAGCCCGTGCGCGGCCAGTGCCACCGCCGCCAGCAGCATGAACGCCCCGGCGCCCGCCACCTTCGCCCGCGGCCCGCCCCAGGCGCCCATGACCAGGCTGCCCGCGAACATGCCGGCGCCGCCCAGGAAGACCAGGAGACCGAGCGTGGCAGGCGAGGCGAAGGAGAGGATCAGCGGCCGGATGAGCACCCCGGCCGCGGCGAAGATCAGGTTGAACCCGGCGGAGATGGCCACCAGCGGGAGCAGGCCGTGGTCGCGCAGGTACGTCAGGCCGTACAGCAGGTCGGCGCGCCACCTGGGCGGTCGCGCCGGTTCCGGCCTGACCACATGGGCGGGCAGCCTGGTGGCCAGCACCACGCCGACCGCCACGGCGAACGAGGCCAGGTCGATCAGGACCACTCCGCGCAGCCCGGCCGACTCCAGCAACGTTCCCGCTGCCACCGGCGCGGCGATCTGCATCGCCCAGGAGGCCTGCATGAGGCCGTTGGCCCTGCCCAGGTGGCGGCTGGGCACCAGCAGCGGTGTCATCGCCTGGTAGACGGTCAGGTGGAAGGCGGCCGCCGCCGCGCCCAGGGCCGTGCCCACGTAGACGTGCCACACGGCGAGCTGGCCGGTGGAGATCAGCCAGGCGAGGACCAGCGTCCACGACGCGGCCCCGGCATCGCCGAGGATCAGCATCAGCTTGCGGTCGAACCGGTCGGCGATCACTCCGGCGACGGGAGAGACGATGAGGCCGGGAACGACCGCGCACAGGAGCGTGGCGGCGAAGTGCAGCTCGGAGCCGGTCTCCTGGTAGACCCAGACGCTCAGGACGAACGCCGTCAGCGCCGAGCCGACGACCGAGACGAGCTCGGCGAGCCAGAGGGAGGCGAACCTGGTCATCGCATCGTCTCCAGGTACAGCCCGATCAGCCGGCCGTCGAGCGGCGGGAACCGCAGTCCGGCCGCGCCGACGGTCGCGGCGCAGTCGAACCTGTCCACGGTCGAACCCCATGGCTCGTCGCCCGCGAACGCGGCCATCGCGACGTCGTCGCGGGCGTCGGCCTCCTCCTGCCAGCGCCGCCACGGCACCAGTTCTGCGCCGAGTGCGCCGGCCAGCTCCGGCGAGGAGATCGTCTTGGGGTTGGCGTAGTGATAGTCACGGCCGGTCGAGGCGGGATCGAGCGCCAAGCGGACGATACCCGCCGCGACGTGGTCCACCGGCGCGGCGTCGTGGCCGCCCGGCAGGTCGGGCACCATGCCGAGCTGCCTGCAGGTGCGCAGGAGCCTGCTGAAGTAGTCGCCGGGGTCGCAGATCCCGGACCCGCTGGCGCCGCCGACGCGGGCCGGCCGGTGGATCGCCGCGGGCAGGCCGTGCTCGCGGGCGGCGCGGACGAGGGCGTCGGCGACCCAGCGGCTCTGATAGTACGGCGAGGCCAGGCCGTCGGGCTCGTCCGGCTGCCGCCCCTCCGTCACCGTCCCCCGCCCGGCCGCGTAGAGGCCGAGCGTGGTGACGGCGTGCACCGGGATCAGGCGGCGGTGCGCCGCCAGGCGCAGGACCTCCAGGGTGCCGCCGACGTTGACGGGTTCGAGCGAGCGGTACGGCTGGGCGAAGCTGGCGTGCCTGCCGTAGTGCACGATCAGGTCGGTCTCACCGGCCAGGGCCTCGTACCGTTCCGCGACCAGGCCGAGCCGGGGCTGGGTCAGGTCGCCGGGCAGGACCGTGATGCGCTCACTCGTGGCGGGCTCCCCGAGGCCGCGCCCGGTCATCGCCTGACGCAGCCTGGCCGCGGGATCCTGCGCGGCCGTGGGTCTGACCAGGCAGTAGACGTGGCCGGCGCCCTGGTGCAGCAGTTCGGCGAGGAGGAAGGAGCCCAGGAAGCCGGTGGCGCCGGTCAGCAGCACCACGCGCGGCGCGGTTGCCCGCTCGCCCGTGCGGGGAGATGCGAGGGTCCGGGACCGCAGGGCGGTGCGCAGGTCGCGGGGCAGGGCGGCGCGGGCACGCAGGCCGGCGGCGTCCGGCTCCTGGCTCGCCTGGCCGGCCGACGCGGCGAACTCGGCCAGATCCGCCGTCTCGAACAGCGCCGAGAGCGTCAGCCGCACCCCTGCCGACCGCTCGACCTCGCGCAACATGCGCACGGCGACCAGCGAGGAGCCGCCCAGGGCGAAGAAGTTGTCGTTCCTGCCCACCCGCGCGGCTCCCGTCGCCCGCCGCCACGCCTCGGCCAGCGCGCGCTCCAGCGGTCCGCGGGGAGCCTCGTGAACGGGCGCGGCTTCGTGGGCGGCGGGCAGCCGGGTGTGATCCGGCTTGCCGTGCGCCGTACGCGGAATCTCCCCGAGCGGCACCACCGCCGCGGGGACGAACTGCCTCGGCAGCCGTCCCAGCAGGAAACGCCGCACGTCGCCGGGATGGGCGCTGCCCGCGGTGTAGGCGATGAGCCGCCCGTCCGCCGCGACCACGACGGCGTCCCGCACGCCGGGGCAGGCCAGCGCGACCGCCTCCACCTCCGCGGGCTCCACACGGTAGCCGTTGATCTTCACCTGCCGGTCGGCGCGGCCGAGGAACTCCAGCGTGCCGTCGGCCCGTTGGCGGGCCAGGTCTCCCGTCCTGTACATCCGCCCGCCCGCGAACGGGTCCCGCACGAAACGTTCGTCGGTCGCCTCCCGCTCGCCGAGGTAGCCGCGGGCCAGGCAGGCGCCGCCCAGATGCAGCTCTCCGGGCGTGCCCGGAGGGACGGGTCTGCCCCTGCCGTCCAGAACGTGGGCGCGGACGTGCGGCAGGGGCCGGCCGATGGGCAGGTGACCGAGCTCGCCGAACTCGGCGGCGTCGACGGTGCGCAGCACGGTGGCGCAGACGGTGGCCTCGGTCGGGCCGTAGTGGTTGAACAGTGCCACCGTCCCGCCGGTCAGCCGGGAGAAGGCGCGCACGGACTCCACGGGCACCCGGTCACCGCCGACCATCATCGTCGTGACGGGCCACTCGACCGTGGCGCCGCCCAGGTCGTGAGGGTCGCGCAGGTCGTGCACCCACTGCTGCCAGAGCGAGGAGGGCGCGTCGACCGCCGTGACGCCGTGCCGTACGCACCAGCGGACCAGGCCGGGACCGTCGAGCTCGGCCGGGTCCGGGTGCAGGACCAGCGCCGCTCCCCCGGTCAGGGCGGGGAAGAGGTCGCCGGCGGAGGCGTCGAAGGTCAGCGGGGGCAGCATCAGCACCCGTTGTCCCGGCTCGAAGCACTCGTGGACCTCGCGGAAGGAGCGGGTGAGCTCGGCCAGGGTGCCGTGGGTGACCATGACGCCCTTCGGCCGGCCGGTGGAGCCCGAGGTGAAGACGATGTAGGCGAGGTCGCCGGGCCCGACGGGCCGGGCGGGCGGCTCGTCGGCCTCGTCCTCGCCGGGCGTCAGGCCGCCGGCGCCGATCACGGCACGGGCGCCGGACTCGGCGATGAGCAGGCTGAGGCGTTCTACGGGCTGGGCGGGATCGAGCGGCACGTAGGCGCACCCGGCCTTGAGCACGCCGAGGACGGCGACCAGCGCCTGTGCTCCCGCGGGCAGGACCACCGCCACCGGCGAGCCGGGGCCAACGCCGAGATCCCGCAGCCGGTGCGCCAGCCGGTTGGCCCGCCGCTCCAGCGCCCCGTAGGTCAGCACGGTGTCGCCTGCCAGGGCCGCAGCCTCGGGGGCGGTGGCGGCGCGGGCGGCGAACTGCTCGTGCACCGGCCGCGTCCACTCCTCGCGGACCGCCGTGAGGGAGGGCTCGGCCAGCGGGATATCCCAGACCCGGCAGGCCGGGTCCGCGGCCATCGCCGTCAGGATGGTGACCAGGCTGGCGGCGAATCCGGCGACCGTGCCCGGGTCGAACAGGTCGGCGGAGTAGTCGAGCACCAGCTCCAGGTCGCGTTCCGTCCCGACGAGGCCCAGGAGGGTGAGGTCGAACCGGGCGGTCTCGGGGGTCAGGTCCTGCCACACCGCCGACAGTCCGGGGGCGGGCTCCTGCGCGCCCGGCGGGTGTTCCACCACGAGCATCGCCTGGAAGAGCGGGTTGTGGCCGGAGCCGCGTCCCGGATCCAGCTCGGCCACCAGTTCGTCGAACGGGAAGCCCTGATGTTGCAGGCCGCCCAGGGTGGTACGGCGGGCCTGGCGCAGAAGCTCGCGCGCCGTGGGATCGCCCGACAGGTCGACGCGCAGGGCCAGGGTGTTGACGAACATGCCCACGGCGTCCGGCCCCGGCCGGTCGGCCCCGGTGGCGGGGGTGCCGATGACGATGTCGTCCTGACCGCTGTGCCTGGCCATCATGACGGCGGCCGCGGCCAGCAGGACCATGAAGGGCGTGCAGCGCTCACGCCTGGCCAGACCGAGCACGGCCGCCGCGGTCCCCTGCTCCAGCCGTACGGGGTGACGTGCTCCCCTGCCCGCGGTGGACCTGCGCGGACGGTCGGCGGGCAGCTCCAGCAGGGGCGGCGCGCCCGTCAGCGATGCCTTCCAGTAGGCACGGGCACTCTGCGTCGCCGCGGGCTCCTGGTCCGCCGCGACGGCCGGGAGCGCGGGCGGCACGGGCGGCACGGGCAGCGCGGGCAGCACGGGCTCGCGGCCGGTCAGGATGGCTCGGTAGCAGGCCCACAGGTCGCGCAGGACGATACCGATCGAGGGGCCGTCGCAGACGATGTGATGAAAGGTCAGGACCAGCAGGTGTTCCTCGGGACCGCTTCTGACCAGGCCGACGCGGAACAGGGGTCCGTGTTCCAGGTCGAGTGGCTCCTGGGCGATCCGGCCGGCGATCCGCGCGGCCTCGCCGGCGCGCCCGGCCTCGCGGACGATCAGCGGGGCGCGGGCGTCCTGGCCGGTCACCCACACCGGCTCGCCGTCGTGCTCGGCCACCACGCTCCGCAGGGCGTCGTGGCGCTTCACCACGGCCAGGAGCGCGGCTTCGAGCGCCGCCCCGTCCAGGGGGCCGGTCAGCCGGTAGGCGTGCCAGATCAGGTAGGCCGTACCGTACCCGGCCCGGTCCAGGAACCACAGGCGGCGCTGGGCGGGCCTCAGGGTCGCGTTCAATCGGACGTCACCGCCGTCGGTGTCTCCCGCAGGTGGGAGGGCACCCGGTGGCCGAAGTAGCGCTGGTAGGCGCTGAGCTGGCCCTGATCGTCGCGCAGGAACGGCAGGTCGGTGGGGACCATGTGCCTGATGGCCAGCAGCGGGACCGGGCTGGCGAGGGGGCGGAAGTCGGCGTTCCACAGGCCCGCCTTGTCCGGCGGGCCGTCGTGGAACTCACCGATCATCAGCCCGAGCTCGACGTATCCGGTCTTGAGCCGCCGCTGCGCCTCGTCGATCAGCTCGGTGCGCCCGCCGAGCTCGGGGAAGGCGACGAGGATCGTGGTGAACTGGGCGGCATGCCGCTCGCGGGGGGCGAGTTCGAGGAACCAGTCGCGGTAGGCCTCGACGCGGCGGATGATCTCGTCGACCGTGGCCGGCGGGCCCGCGAAGATCGATACGTAGAAGCGGCCCTTGTCGAGCGAGGGCTGGGTGTACGGGCAGGTCGGTCCCTTGCGGCCGAGTTCGGGGTGGGGCCGGCACAGGTACTGCCTGGCCCAGTCGACGATGGTGCCCGCCACGTCGACGTCGGAGACCTCGAGCAGGCTGAGCGCCGGGTCCAGGGGATGGACGATCATCGCGCGGCACCTCCGAGCGCCGTCCCGGCGCGCGGGCACATGCCTCGCCTGACAAGCCGGGACACCGGGGCGCACGTGCGGTCGCGCCAGGCGGGGGACGTGGGCGGCCCGGGTCCGTCCGCGGTGATCGTTTCCTTGCCGGGTTCCTCGTCCACCCGTAATCGCAGCAGGGCCTGGACGGTTGGCGGGCTCATCACTCACATCCTCTGGAACGTTTCCGCAGGCGACGTGGATCGTCGGCACTACGTCCGGGAAGACGGATCGGCTGAAGCACTTGATCGGGTGGGAGCGTTCCCACGGCACAGGCTAGGTAGGGCTTTCGGCAGACGTCAAGACGTGTTTCACGGACGGAATTGCGGCCGCTACTCAACGTGGATAATCGTCGGGAATTAACGACCCGCAGGTCAACAGCGGTAACACATCGCCAGCAAACGTCCTGTTACGTGTTGCTTTTGTGTTGACAGCTTCCTACCTTGTGTGGGAGCGCTCCCAATCTGTCGTCCTCCCAAGGGTGCCCATGACCAGGAACACACCGGACCCCCCGTTCCTCCTCATCCGCCGCCCGGCGGGGATCGCCGAGGATCCGCGGTGACGCTCACCATCCCCTTCAGCGGCCCCCGCTCGGGGCTCTGGCCCCAGACCCTCGGGCAGCGCAACGTGCTGGACTGGGTCGGCAAGGACTCACTCGGAGCCGCGGACGTCCTGACCCTGCGGATCTGGACCAGGGCCGGGCTTCCCGCCCTGCGCCACGCGCTGTCGGCCACGCTGACCAGGCACGAATCGCTGCGCTCCACCCATCTGCCCGAGCAGGGGACGCAGCGGGTCGCCGGCCGCGGCGAGCTGCGGGCGGCTCTCGTCGAGGCCGGGACGCAGGAGGAGCTCGCCCTGGCCACGGCGCAGGACCGGCCGTTCGGCCTGGCGGAGGAGTACCCCCTGCGCGTCACGATCCTGACCCGGCGCAACCGTCCGTACCTGCTCGTCCTGCACCTGTCGCACATCGCCGCCGACTGGGCGGCGGCCGTGCTGCTGCGGCGGGAGCTGACGGGCGCGCTGGCCGGTGAGCGCGCGGCGCCACCGCCGGCTGTCCAGCCCGCTGTTCAGCCCGCTGTTCAGCCCGCTGTTCAGCCCGCTGTTCAGCCCGCCATCCAGCCCGCCATCCAGCCCGCGGACCTGGCCGTCGCCGAGCGGTCACCGCGGGCGCGCCGGCAACTCGACGCGGCGATCGAGCACTGGGTCACCGTGCTCGGCCGCCACCCGGCCAGGGCCCTGCCGCCGCGCGACGACTCCCCCTATCGGAGGCATCACCACGTGATCCTGCGCTCGCCGGAGGCGGGCGACGTCCTGACGCGCCGCGCCCCGTGCGCGCCGTCGTCGGTCGTGCTCGCCGCGCTCGCGCGTGCCATCGACCGCAGGTACGGCGGCGCGGAGGGTGTCCTGCACGTGTTGTGCGCCAACCGCCAGCAACCGGAGACCGCCCACTACATCGGGACGATCTCCCAGGAGACGCTGGTCGGCTACACCATCCCGCCGGGCGCCTGCCTCATCCAGACCTCCACGGTCCTGCACGGCTCGGCCCTGCGTGCCTACCGGCGGGGCAGATACGACCACGAGAGGCTCAAACGCACGATCGCGGAGCTGGGCATCGTCCGGCACCGCGACGTGGTGGTCAACAACATCAGCGGCTACCCCGGAGCGGACCCCGGCCCCGGCCCCCGCCTGGAGACCTCCACCGGCCCCGAGGACACCCCTCTCACGCTCACGGTCTACGAGCTCGCACCCCGTCTGGTGTGCAAGCTGAGCGTGGACGAGCGGTACCTGGACGCGGCACAGGCCAGGGAGTTCCTGGCCGGGATCGAGGAGGAGCTGCTCTCGATGGGAAAAGCCTCGTGACCGAGGCCCGCGTTCCGGCGCTCAGCGCTTGAACCTTTCACCGCCATTGACGGCCCTTGGTGAGGGGCCGAAGATGGGAGCGCTCCCAACCACCCTCGAGAGGTCACCCATGACACGTACCCTGCTCGCGGTAGCCGCCCTGCTGTTAGCCACGCTCGTCCCCGCCCCCGCCGCGGCCGCGGACGAGCCCCCGGAACAGATCGTGAACGGCTCCTTCGACGACGGCCTCCCGCCGTGGTGGCACACCGGCAACGTCACCTCCCAGATCGTCGACGGCCGGCTGTGCGCCGACATCCCCGGCGGCACCGCCAACCCGTGGGACGTCATCATCGGCCAGAACGACCTGGCCCTGGTCGAGGGCGAGAGCTACGCCTACCGCTTCTTCGCCTCCTCCAGCACGCCCAAGGTCGCCCGCGCGCTGATCCAGCTGCCCGTCGACCCGTGGACGCAGTACCTGTCGGCCTCGCCCGAGCTCAGCGTCTCGGGCAACGACTACTCCTTCACCTTCACCGCCCCGACCTCGCTCCCCAACGCCCAGGTGGCCTTCCAGCTGGGTGGCAGCGCCGAACCCTGGAGGTTCTGCTTGGACAACGTCTCGCTGAAGGGCGGTGCGCCGCCGGACGTCTACGAGCCCGACACCGGACCGCGCGTGCGCGTCAACATGGTCGGCTACCTGCCGGAAGGCCCCAAGAACGCCACCCTGGTCACCGAGGCGACCGAGGCGGTGAGCTGGCGGCTGCTCGACTCCGCCGGCGCCGAGGCGGCCACCGGCTCCAGCACGCCGCGCGGCATCGACGCCAGCTCCGGGCAGAACGTCCACACCATCGACTTCGGCACCTACCGCGGGCGCGGCGAGGGCTTCACGCTCGTCGCCGACGGCCAGACCAGCCGGCCCTTCGACATCGCCGCCGACCTCTACGACCAGATGCGCGTCGACGCGCTGAAGTTCTACTACACCCAGCGCAGCGGCATCGAGATCCTCGACTCCCTGCGGCCCGGGTACGGCAGGCCCGCCGGGCACACGCAGGTCGCCCCCAACCAGGGCGACAGGCAGGTGCCGTGCCAGGAAGGCGTGTGCGACTACAGCCTCGACGTCAGCGGCGGCTGGTACGATGCGGGCGACCACGGGAAGTACGTGGTCAACGGCGGCATCTCGGTGCACCAGCTGATGTCGGCCTACGAGCGCGACAAGACCGCCTTCCCCGACGGCCAGCTGGCCATCCCCGAGAGCGGCAACTCCGTCCCCGACGTCCTCGACGAGGCCCGATGGGAGATGGACTTCCTGCTGAAGATGCAGCGTGACGACGGCATGGTCCATCACAAGATCCACGACGCGGCCTGGACAGGACTGCCGCTGCTCCCCCACCTCGACCCGCAGCCCCGCGAACTGCACCCGGTCTCCACCGCCGCGACCCTGAACCTGGCCGCCACCGCCGCGCAGGCCGCCCGGCTCTACGCCCCCTACGACGCGGCCTTCGCCAAGCGCGCCCTCGCCGCGGCCGAACGCGCCTGGCAGGCCGCCCGCCGCAACCCCGCCGTGTACGCCTCCCCCGACGACGGCGTGGGCGGCGGCAGCTACGCCGACGCCGACGTCAGCGACGAGTTCTACTGGGCCGCCGCCGAACTGTTCATCACCACCGGCAAGCGCGCCTACCGCGAGGCCGTCCAGGCCTCGCCGCACCACACCGCCGACGTCTGGCGCGAGCGCGGCTTCGACTGGGGCAACACCGCCCAGCTCGGCCGGCTCCAGCTCGCCGCCGTGCCCAACGCCCTGCCCGACCGGGCCAGGGTGCGCCAGTCCGTGCTCGCCGGGGCCGACAAGTACCTCGCCGTCCTGCGCGGCCAGGCGTACGGCCTGCCGTACGGCCCGCCCGACTTCGACTGGGGCTCCAACAACCTCGTCCTCAACAACATGGTCGTCATGGCGGTCGCCCACGACCTCAGCGGCCAGGAGAAGTACCGCGCCGGGGTGCGCGAGGGCATGGACTATATCCTCGGGCGCAACGCTCTCAACCAGTCCTACGTGACCGGGTACGGCGAGGTCTCCTCCAAGAACCAGCACAGCCGCTGGTACGCCCGCCAGCTCGACCCGGCCCTGCCCAACCCGCCGCGCGGCACCCTGTCCGGCGGGCCCAACTCCGCCATCCAGGACCCGGTCGCCCAGCGGCTGCTGCGCGGCTGCAAGCCGCAGTTCTGCTACATCGACGACATCGAGTCCTGGTCGACCAACGAGCTGACGATCAACTGGAACTCGCCGCTGGCCTGGATCTCCTCGTTCCTGGCCGACCGCCGGCCGAGCTCGTCGTGCACGATCTCCTACACCGTGCACGGCAGCTGGCCCGACGGCTTCAACGCGCAGGTCACCGTCGAGAACACCGGGTCCAAGGCCATCAACGGCTGGACCCTGCAGTGGTGGTTCCTCGGCGGCCAGGAAGTGCGGCGCGCCTGGAACGCCGCGGTGCGGCAGGAGGGCTCCGTGGTCACGGCCAAGAGCCTGCCGTGGAACGCCCGCATCGCGCCCGGCCAGTCGGTGACGCTCGGCTTCCTGGGCACCCAGGCCGAAGGACCGAACCCGGCGCCCGAGGTGTTCACGCTGAACGGGGGCCGTTGCTCCTGAGCTCGTGACGGTCGGGCCGCTGTCCAATCTGTGACAGCGGCCCGACCCGGGGTCCAGGCTGGAGCCCGAGATCGCGCTGGTGGCCGAGCACGGGCACCGGCCGCTCGGGAGTTCGACGTTGGTAACCGGCTGGTCAGGGAACGCGCCTCCAGCGCCTGGCTGTCGTGACCTGAGGCGCCGGGGAACGCGAAACGGGGCAGGCCCGGTTGGGCCTGCCCCGTTGTCGTGTCGAGCCGTTCAGCCGTCAGCGGCTGCCGCGACCCCGGCGGTCGATGCCGTTGTCGGCAGCTCAGCGGCCGTTGCCGTTGTCGGCAGGTCATCGGCCGCCGCGGTCGCAGTGGCCGATGCCGTTGTCGGCAGCTCAGCGGCCGTAGCGGTCGCCTCGGTCGTTGCCGCGGAACGGGCGGTCGCCGTCGCGGCGCTCGAAGCGGCGGCCGTCGGCCGAGAAGGGACGGCCGCGGTCGCCCTCGGAGCGGAAGCCGCCCGAGCGGTGGCCGCCGCCGGAGCGGGAACCGCCCTCAGCGGAGAACGGACGGCCGCGGTCGCCACCGGGACGGAAGTCGTCGCGGCGGGGGCGGAAACCCCCGGCGCGGCGGTCCTCGCCGAACGTGCGCGGACGCTCGCCGTCGAAGCGACGCGGGCGGTCACCCTCGAACGAACGCGGGCGGTTACCCTCGAAGCCGCGCGGGCGGTCACCCTCGGACGAGCGGGGGCGGTCGCCGTCGGAGCGACGCGGGCGGCCACCGTCGGTGTTGCGGGGGCGGTCGTTGTCGAAACGGCGCGGACGGTCGTTGTCGAACGAGCGCGGGCGGTCGCCCTCGAACGAGCGGGGACGGTCACCGTCGGTGTTGCGGGGACGGTCACCCTCGAAACGACGCGGGCGGTCACCCTCGAACGAACGCGGGCGCTCGCCCTCGGACGAACGCGGGCGGTCGCCGTCGAACGAGCGGGGACGGTCGCCGTCGAAACGACGCGGACGGTCGTTGTCGAAGCGGCGCGGACGGTCCTCGCCGTCGAAGCGGCGCGGGCGACGCTCCTCGCCCTGCCCCTCGTGGCGGCGCGGGCGGCGCTCGCCGTCGAACTCGCGACGGCCGCGGCGCGGTCCGCGGTCGCCGAACGAGCCCTCGCGGCGCGGGCGCAGCGGCTTGCGCACGTCGGGCTCCCACACCGGGATGGACTCGCCGCTCGGGGTGCGGGCGCCGGTGACCTCGGCCACGCGGGGGTGCCCGATCTCGGCCCTCAGCTTGAACGGCTTGATGCCGGCCCTGCGGGTGAGGGCGTCGGTGGAGCGGCGCTCGTTGGGCAGCACGAGGGTGACCACGGTGCCCTTCTCGCCGGCGCGTGCCGTACGGCCACCGCGGTGCAGGTAGCTCTTGTGGTCCTGCGGCGGGTCGAGGTGCAGCACCAGCGAGATGTTGTCGACGTGGATGCCGCGGGCGGCGACGTCGGTGCAGACGAGCACGTCGATGGCGCCCTCGCGGAACTCCGCGAGGATGCGGGTGCGCTGGTTCTGGCGCTTGCCGCCGTGCAGGCCGCCGGCCTTGACGCCGACGCGGGCGAACTGCTTGCAGAGGCGGTCGACGCCGTGCTGGGTGCGGACGAAGACGATCGTCTTGCCCTCGCGGTTGGCGATCTCGGCGGCGATGTCGAACTTGTCGTCGCGGGAGACCTGCATGAGGTGGTGCTCCATCGTGTCCACCGGGGAGGTGGCGGGGGCGACGGAGTGGGTGATCGGGTTCTTCAGGAAGCGCTGCACCAGCTTGTCGACGTCGCCGTCGAGCGTGGCGGAGAAGAGCAGGCGCTGGCCGTCGGTGGGGGTCTGGGCGAGCAGCTCGGAGACCACCGGGAAGAAGCCCAGGTCACACATGTGGTCGGCCTCGTCGAGGACGCTCACCTCGATCTCGTCGAGGGAGCACTCGCCCTGGCGGATGAGGTCGCCCAGGCGGCCGGGAGTGGCCACCACAAGGTCGACGCCGCGGCGCAGCGCCTCGATCTGCTTGCCCATGGACATGCCGCCGACGACGACCTTCATGCGCAGGCCCAGGCCGCGGCCCAGGGGCTCGAGGGCGTCGTGGACCTGCAGGGCCAGCTCGCGGGTGGGGACCAGGATCATGGCGCGGGGAGCGCCGGGGTTGGGACGGCGGCCGGCGATGCGGGCCATCGTGGGCAGTCCGAACGCGAGCGTCTTGCCGGAGCCGGTCTGGCCTCGGCCGAGCACGTCGTTGCCGGCGAGGACGTCGGGGATGGTGGCGCTCTGGATCGGGAAGGGAGCTGCGATGCCCTGCCTGGCCAGACCGGTCACGAGCGGCTTGGGCAGCCCAAGCAGCTCGAACTCCGAGACGGTGTTGTCTTCGGAGATTTCGGGCATGGCAGCGTCGAGCATGGTCACGTAATCGTGCCTTTCACTAAAGCGGCACGTCACTTCTGCGAAAGGACGAGCCTGGTTACATGCGGGCGTGTCTGCACGCCCCTGTCGGGTGGGGACTGGGCCTTGTCGTGCGGGCCCGTCATACGCGCACCCGAGAAGCCGGCGCAGGCGGCATTACGCACATCACTGGTGCGTCAGGTACACGTGGGTGTCAACGCGCACGTCGTGGTGGATTATTCCGAGTGCGCGCCGAAACGGCTGGCATTCATGGGACGAATGCCAGCCGTACCAGAAAGAATCAGACGTTGAAGCCTAGCATACGCAACTGGTCGCGACCCTCGTCGGTAATCTTGTCGGGGCCCCACGGCGGCAGCCAGACCCAGTTGATCTTCACGTCGGAGACCATGCCCTCCAGGGCGGAGTGCGCCTGGTCCTCGATGACGTCGGTCAGCGGGCAGGCCGCGCTGGTCAGCGTCATGTCGATGGTGGCCACCGGACGCTCGGCGCCCTCGACCTTGTCGAGGTTGAGGCCGTAGATCAGTCCGAGGTCGACCACGTTGATGCCGAGCTCGGGGTCGACGACGTCCTTCAGGGCCTCCATGACCTCGTCGTGCGTCGCCTCGCCGTCGTAGCCGGTGGGGGTCTCAACAGGCTTGCTCATACGGCAGAACTCCTCACAACAGCATCCTTGTAGGCCATCCACGACAACAGGGCGCACTTGACGCGGGCAGGGAACTTCGCCACCCCGGCGAAGGCCACCGCGTCGCCCAGCACGTCCTCGTCCGGCTCGACCTGTCCCCTGCCCTGCATGAGGCGGGTGAACTCGTCGACGACGGACAGCGACTCCGTGACCGTGGACCCCTTGGTGAGCTCGTGCAGCACGGAGGCGGCGGCCTGACTGATCGAACAGCCCTGCCCTTCGTACGACACGTCGGCCACCTTGTCGCCCTCCAGGTGCACCCGGAGCGTGATCTCGTCGCCGCAGGTCGGGTTCACGTGGTGAACCTCGGCTTCGTACGGCTCGCGCAGCCCGCGTCCCTGCGGGCGCTTGTAGTGCTCCAGGATGAGTTCCTGGTACATGGAGTCGGTGATCATGTCAGGCGAACACCTTCTGGACTTGGTGGAGGCCGCGCACCAGGGCGTCGATCTCGCCCGTGGTGTTGTACAGGTAGAACGACGCCCGCGTGGTCGCCGGTATTCCGAAACGCAGGTGCAGCGGGCGGGCGCAGTGGTGTCCGACCCGTACGGCGATGCCGAACTGGTCGTCCAGGATCTGCCCGACGTCGTGGGGGTGAATCCCTTCCAGGGTGAAAGAGATGGTTCCGCCACGGTCACCGAGATCGGTCGGCCCGATGACCTTGAGGCCGGAGATCTCCTGCAGGGCCCGCATGGCGTAGGCCGTCAGGTCGCGCTCGTGCGCCTCGATGGCCTCCATGCCGACGCCGGTCAGGTAGTCGACCGCCGCGCCCAGGCCGATGGCCTCGACGATCGGCGGCGTGCCGGCCTCGAACTTGTGCGGGACCGGCGCGTAGGTCGAGCGGTCCATCCAGACCGCCTCGATCATCTCGCCGCCGCCCAGGAACGGGGGCATCGCCTCGAGCAGCTCCTGGCGGCCCCACAGCACGCCGATGCCGGAGGGGCCGACCATCTTGTGGCCGGTGAAGGCCACGAAGTCGGCGCCCAGTGCGGCGACGTCGACCGGGTGGTGCGGCACGGACTGCGACGCGTCGAGCGCCACCAGCGCGCCGGCCTGCCGCGCCAGCCGTACGATCTCGGCCACCGGGTTGACGGTGCCGAGCACGTTCGACTGGTGCGTGACGGAGACGATCTTCGTGCGGTCGGTGATGACGTCGCCCGACAGGTCGAGCCGCCCGTCGTCGGTCACGCCGAACCACTTCAGCGTCGCGCCGGTGCGCTGGGCGAGCATCTGCCACGGCACGATGTTGGAGTGGTGCTCCATCTCGGAGATGACGATCTCGTCGCCCTCGCCGAGGGTGAAGCGCGGGTCGGTGTTGGACCGGTTGCCGAGGCTGTAGGCCAGCAGGTTGAGCGCCTCGGAGGCGTTCTTGGTGAAGACCACCTCGTCGCGCGACGGAGCGCCGACGAACGCGGCGATCTTGTCGCGGGCGGCCTCGTAGGCCTCGGTCGACTCGCTGCCCAGCACGTGCATCGCGCGCCCGACGTTGCTGTAGTGCATCGCCAGGTGCTCGCGCATGGTCTCGATGACCGGCGTGGGCTTCTGCGAGGAGTTACCCGAGTCGAGGTAGACGAGCGTGCGCCCGCCCGGCAGCTCACGTGAGAGGACCGGGAAGTCCTTCCTGATCCTCTCGACGTCGAAACTCACGCCGCGTCCTTGGTGTAGGCCGCGTAGCCCTCGGCCTCCAGCTTCTCGGCGAGCTCGGGGCCACCCTCCTCGACGATGCGCCCGCCCGCGAAGACGTGGACGAAGTCCGGCTTCACGTAGCGCAGGATGCGCGTGTAGTGGGTGATCAGCAGCACGCCGGTGTCGCCCGTCCCGCGGAAGCGGTTGATGCCCTCGGAGACGACGCGCAGGGCGTCGACGTCGAGGCCGGAGTCGGTCTCGTCGAGCACCGCGATCTTCGGCTTGAGCAGCTCGAGCTGGAGGATCTCGTGGCGCTTCTTCTCGCCGCCGGAGAAGCCCTCGTTGAGGTTGCGCTGGGCGAAGGCGGGGTCGATGGACAGGGCGTCCATGCCGGCCTTCAGGTCCTTGGCGAACTCGCGCAGCTTCGGCGCCTCGCCGCGCACGGAGGTGACCGCCGAGCGCAGGAAGTTGGAGACGCTGATGCCGGGGACCTCGACGGGGTACTGCATGGCCAGGAACAGGCCGGCGCGGGCGCGCTCGTCGACCGACATCTCGAGGAGGTCCTCGCCGTCGAGCAGGACGCTGCCGCCGGTGATGGTGTACTTCGGGTGGCCGGCGATGGCGTAGGCCAGGGTCGACTTGCCGGAGCCGTTGGGGCCCATGATGGCGTGGGTCTCACCGGCGCGCACGGTCAGGTCGACACCGCGCAGGATCTGCTTGTCCTCGACGGCGACGTGCAGGTCACGAATCTCAAGCGTGGACACTATGACTCCTTCGAAAGCGAGACGAGAACGTCATCGCCCTCGATCTTGACTTGGTAGACGGGAACGGGCTTGGTGGCGGGCGGGCCGGTGGGCTTGCCGGTGGCGATGTCGAAGCACGAGCCGTGCAGCCAGCATTCGAGCGTGCCGTCGTAGACCTCGCCCTCGCTGAGCTTGACCTCCGCGTGGGAGCAGACGTCGTGCAGGGCGTAGACCTGCTCGCCCTTGCGGACCAGCGCCACGGGAGTCTCCCCGACCTCGAGCCCGAGGACGCCGCCGTCGTCGATGTCGCTGATCTGGCAGACCTTCTCGAACGTCATCGCGCCAGCTCCGCCTCGACCTTCGCGAACACGCGCTCGCGCAGCTCATCCAGCTCGATCTTCTCGATGAGCTGGCCGAGGAAGCCCCGGATGACCAGGCGCTTGGCCTCGTCGTAGGGGATGCCGCGGGCCTGGAGGTAGAACAGGTGCTCGTCGTCGAGGCGGCCGGAGGCGCTGGCGTGGCCGGCGCCGGCGACCTCGCCGGTGAGGATCTCCAGGTTGGGCACCGAGTCGGCGCGGGCGCCGTCGGTGAGGATGAGGTTGCGGTTGAGCTCGTAGGTGTCGGTGCCCTCGGCCTCGACCCGGATGATCACGTCGCCGATCCAGACGGCGTGGGCGTCCTGGCCCTGCAGCGCGCCGCGGTAGTCGACGTTCGACTTGCAGGTGGGCTGCGAGTGGTCGACCAGGAGGCGGTGCTCCAGGTGCTGGCCGGCGTCGACGAAGTAGACGCCCGACAGGTCGGCGTCGCCGCCGGGGGCGGTGTAAGTCACGCTCGGCGAGAGCCGTACGAGGTCGCCGCCGAGGGTCACCACGAAGCTCTTGAAGGTGGCGTCCTTGGCGATCTGGGCGTGGTGCTGGGAGACGTGGACGGCGTCGTCGTTCCAGTCCTGGAGGCTGATGACCTTCAGGGTGGCGCCGTCGCCGACGACGAACTCGACGTTGTCGGCGTAGACCGCCGAGCCGACGTGCTCCAGGACGATGACGGCCTCGGCCATCGGCTCGACCTTGATCAGCAGGTGGCCGAAGGCGGCGCCCTCACCGGAGCCGGTGAGGGTGACGACGGTCGGCTTGGAGGCGACGGCCTCGCGCGGGACCGTGATGACGGTCGCCTTCTCGAAGCTGTTCCACGCCTGCGCGCTGACCCGGTCGGCGGGCGCGAACGACTGGCCCAGGCGGGCGTCGTCGCGGCCGACGGTCTCGACGGTCACCTCGGGGGCGGCGTCGACCGTGACCGTGATGTGCCCGGCGGCGGCCGTGCCCTTGTGCAGGCCCTTGAGGCGGGACAGCGGCGTGAAGCGCCAGCTCTCCTCGCGGCCGCTCGGGACGTCGAAGTCTTCGAGGTTGAACGAAGACTTCTCGTGCAGGGTCGACAGGGGCTTTTCGTTCAGGCCCATCAGCCGACGGCTCCTTCCATCTGCAGCTCGATCAGCCGGTTCAGCTCGAGCGCGTATTCCATGGGCAGTTCGCGGGCGATCGGCTCGACGAAGCCGCGCACGATCATCGCCATCGCCTCGTCCTCGCCCAGGCCGCGGCTCATGAGGTAGAACAGCTGGTCGTCGCTGACCTTGGAGACCGTGGCCTCGTGACCCATGGAGACGTCGTCCTCGCGGACGTCGACGTAGGGGTAGGTGTCGGAGCGGCTGATCTGGTCGACCAGGAGCGCGTCGCACTTGACGGTGGAGGCCGAGCCGTGGGCGCCCTCCTCGATCTGGACCAGACCGCGGTAGGAGGTGCGGCCGCCGCCGCGGGCGACGGACTTGGAGATGACGGTGGAGCTGGTGTTGGGCGCCAGGTGGACCATCTTGGATCCGGCGTCCTGGTGCTGGCCCTCACCGGCGAAGGCGACCGACAGGGTCTCGCCCTTGGCGTGCTCGCCCATGAGGTAGACGGCCGGGTACTTCATGGTCACCTTGGAGCCGATGTTGCCGTCGATCCACTCCATGGTGGCGCCCTCGTAGGCGACGGCGCGCTTGGTGACCAGGTTGTAGACGTTGTTCGACCAGTTCTGGATGGTCGTGTAGCGGCAGCGGGCGCCCTTCTTCACGACGATCTCGACGACCGCGGAGTGCAGCGAGTCGGAGCTGTAGATCGGCGCGGTGCAACCCTCGACGTAGTGGACGTAGGAGTTCTCGTCCACGACGATCAGGGTGCGCTCGAACTGGCCCATGTTCTCGGTGTTGATCCGGAAGTAGGCCTGGAGCGGGATGTCGATGTGGGTGTTCGGCGGCACGTAGATGAAGGAGCCGCCGGACCAGGTCGCGGTGTTGAGCGCGGCGAACTTGTTGTCGCCGACCGGGATCACCGAGCCGAAGTACTCCTTGAAGAGCTCCTCGTGCTCGCGCAGGCCGGTGTCGGTGTCGACGAAGATGACACCCTTCTCCTCCAGGTCCTCGCGGATCTGGTGGTAGACGACCTCGGATTCGTACTGCGCGGCGACGCCGGCGATGAGGCGCTGCTTCTCCGCCTCGGGGATGCCGAGCTTGTCGTAGGTGTTCTTGATGTCGGCGGGCAGCTCGTCCCAGGAAGCGGCCTGCTTCTCGGTGGAGCGCACGAAGTACTTGATGTTGTCGAAGTCGATGCCGGTGAGGTCGGAGCCCCACGTGGGCAGCGGCTTCTTGCCGAACAGGCGCAGGCCCTTGAGGCGGAGGTCCAGCATCCACTCCGGCTCGTTCTTGAGCGCGGAGATGTTGCGGACGACCTCCTCCGACAGGCCACGCTTGGCCGCGGCCCCGGCTTCGTCGGAGTCGGCCCAGCCGAACTTGTAATTCCCGAGGCCCTCAAGCTCCGGGCGGTCGGTGACAGTCACCTTCCGGTCTCCTTGCTCTCTCTGATCCGTACGGGGCTCACGTGCGTGGTGCACACCCCGTCGCCGTGTGCGATGGTGGCCAGCCGCTGCACCGGAGTGCCGAGCAGCTGCGCGAATGCTTCGGTCTCGGCCTCGCACAACTGCGGGAACTCCGCGGCTGCGTGCGCGACCGGGCAGTGGTGCTGGCAGAGCTGGTCGCCGCCGGACTTCGCCTTGCTGGCGCTGGCCGCATACCCCTCCGCCGACAGCGCCTCGGCCAGCATCTGCACGCGCCGGTCTGCGGGCACTGCGCTCATGACCGGCTCCAGCCGCTCCACCAGGCCCTTGACCTGGGAGCGGGCGAAGTCGGACACCGCCTCCTCGCCCAGGCGCTCGGCCAGGAAGCGCAGGGCGCTGCCGGCCAGGTCGTCGTAGGCGTGCTCGAAGGCGCTGCGCCCCGCATCGGTGATGGCGAAGAGTTTCGCCGGTCGCCCGCGTCCGCGCTGCCCGCGCGGTCGCATGGTGCGGGGCTCGATCATCCCCTCGGCCTCCAGCGCGTCGAGGTGGCGCCGGACCGCCGCTGGGGTCAGTCCGAGCCGCTCCCCGAGAGCCGCTGCCGTGATGGGGCCATGCTCGAGAATGAGCCTGGCGACGCGCGCACGCGTGCCTGAGTCCATCCCCTGCATGTTTTTCACAACATCAGTGTGCCGTAATTCCTTCCCGGTCACCAAACGAACCGGGAATGGAATTTCTCACGCAGGGTAGGCTTACCTAACTCTTCTGAGCAGCGTGAATGCGGCGAAAGCACAACCCATCAGGACGAGGATCACGACCCCCATCGCGATAGCCGTACCGCCCAGCAGGCCCACCATGGGGGCGGCCAGGGCGCCGAGGGCGAACTGCAGCACGCCGAGCAGGGCGCTCGCGCTTCCGGCGATCTGCGCGGGCTGGCTGGCCAGGGCCAGGGCGCCCGCTCCCGGCATGACCAGTCCGGCGCCCGCCTGCAGCAGGAACAGGCCCGTCAGCACGCCCCACAGGCCCAGGCCCGCCAGCGCGGACACCAGCACCAGCGCGCCGCCGCCGAGGCTGACGAACAGGCCCGCCATGACGAGCTTGCCGGGATCGACCCGGCCGGCCAGGCGTCCGCCGATCTGGGCCATGACGGTCAGGGCCAGGGCGTTGACACCGAAGATGAGGGCGTACTGTCCGGCCGAGACGCCGAAGATCTCCTGCAGCACGAAAGGCGAGCCGGAGATGTAGCCGAACATGGCGGCGAAGCCGAGGCCGGAGGCGAGCGCCGGCGCCATGAACCTGCGGTCGCGCATCAGCTTCCAGAAGGTGACGGCCGTCGGCCGCAGGCCGCCCGCGACGCGGTCCCCGGCGGGCAGCGTCTCGCGCACGCCGGGGAAGGTCATCGCCAGCAGCACCAGCCCGGCCAGGCTCAGGGTGACGAACACGCCGCGCCAGGAGGTGAACTCCAGCAGCTGCGCGCCGGCGATCGGCGCCAGGATCGGGGCCAGGCCGCTGACCAGCATCAGGTTGGCGAAGATGCGCGCGATGGCGGCGCCGTCGTACATGTCGCGCACGATGGCCCGCACGATCACCAGGGCGGCGCCGCCCAGGATGCCCTGCAGCAGGCGCAGGACGATGAGCGAGCCGACGTTCGGGGCGAAGGCGCACAGCAGCGAGGCGATCGTGTAGCCGCCGACGCCGACGAGCAGCGGCAGGCGGCGTCCGCGGCTGTCGCTCAGCGGCCCCGCCATGACCTGGCCGAGCGAGACGCCGATGAGACAGGCGGTCAGCGTGAGCTGGACCTGCGCGGGCCCGGTGGCCATCTCATGGGTGATGGCCGGCAGCGCCGGGAGGTACATGTCGATCGACAGCGGGCCGATCGCCGACAACGCTCCCAGGATCATCAGGAGCAGTCCCCGGCGTTCCCTGCGTTGGGCGGGGACCTCCACTGCCACGGACATGCGCGCACTCCTCTTTCCTCGCGGGCCTGGAAAAGGCCCCCGGCGAGGGCCGAGGAGTGCTAACAGCTATCCGGTCATCCCTTATTCCCCATTTAGTTGGATGACGTAGAAATGGGCGCCTTGCGGGTCCTGGAAGGCCACGAACGTCCCCTTCGGCGAGTCCATGCGCGGGATGTAGACGGCCGCGCCCAGCTCCCGGGCACGGGCGATGGTGGCGTCGAGGTCGGCCACGGCGAAGAACGTAGTCAGCCTTTCACGCATCGCACTCGAAGGCCTGCCGATCTCCGTTCTGGCGTACCTTGCGCCGCCAAAGCGCTCCTGGGGCGCTGACCGGCGCCCGGGGTCCCTAAACTCGTGGCCATGGACTCCCCAGCCGTCGAGGTCATCGATCTGGTCAAACGCTACGGCGGCGCCACCGCGGTCGACGGGCTCACCCTTTCGGCGGCCCGTGGCGCGGTCACCGCGATCCTCGGACCCAACGGCGCGGGCAAGACCTCCACGATCGAGATCTGCGAGGGGTTCCGCGAGGCCGACGGCGGCACCGTGCGCGTGCTGGGCCTGCCGCCCTCCGACGGCTCGCTGCGCGCCAGGGTCGGCGTGATGCTGCAGGCCGGAGGGGTTCCGCCCGCGGTGCGCTGCGGCGAGTGGCTGCGGCTGGTGTCGCGTTTCTACGCCCGCCCCCTCGCCCCCGACGCCCTGATGGCCCGGCTGGGCCTGACCGACCACGCGCGCACGCCCTACCGCCGCCTGTCCGGGGGCCAGCAGCAGCGCCTGTCGCTCGCCGCCGCCGTCATCGGCCGGCCCGAGCTCGTCTTCCTCGACGAGCCCACCGCCGGGCTCGACCCGCAGGCCCGCCACGCGTGCTGGGACCTGGTCGCCGACCTGCGTACGGCAGGCGTCGGCGTCGTGCTCACCACCCACCACATGGACGAGGCCGAACGGCTGGCCGACCACGTGGTCATCATCGACCGCGGGCGCGTCGTCGCCGAGGGCAGCCCGGCGTCCCTGACCGGTGCCGAGCGCCAGCTCCGCTTCCGCGCCCGCCCGGGACTGGCGCTGGAGGAGCTGCTGACGGCCCTGCCCACCGGCAGCGCGGCCAAGGAGTCTCCGGCCGGGCATTACATCATCGAGGGGCAGGTCGACCCGGAGCTGCTGGCGACCGTCACCGCCTGGTGCGCCGCCGAGGGCGTCACCGCCGACGACCTCAGCATCGAGCGGCGCACCCTGGAAGACGTCTTCCTGGAGCTGACGGGCAGGGAGCTGCGATGACCTCCGTACGGCGAAGCGGCACGACACGTGGCGCGCGGACCTCCCGCCATCGTGACCAGGCACCCGATCACAGGAGCAGCTCGTGACCGCCCTAGACCTCACCCCGGCCCCCGGCGCGGCGCCGCTCGGCCGCATGGTGGCCGCGCAGGCGGGCGCCGAGATCCGGGCGATCCTGCGCAACGGCGAGCAGTTGCTGCTCACGCTGATCATCCCGGTGCTGCTGCTGGTCGGCTTCTCCCTGGCCCCCCTGGTCGACGTCGGCCAGGCGCGCAGGATCGACTTCCTCACCCCCGGCGTGCTGGCGCTGGCCATCATGTCCACCGCCTTCACCGGCCAGGCCATCGCCACCGGTTTCGAGCGCCGCTACGGCGTGCTCAAGCGCCTGGGCGCCACTCCTCTGTCGCGTGCGGGGCTGCTGCTCGCCAAGACCCTCGCCGTCCTGGCCGTCGAGTTGCTCCAGATCGTCGTGATCGTCGGCGTCGCCCTGGCCCTGGGATGGCGCCCGGCGGGCTCGCTCCTGGCGGCCGTGCCGTACCTCCTGCTGGGCACCGCGGCCTTCAGCGGGCTGGGCCTGCTCATGGCGGGCGTCCTGCGCGCGGAGGCGACCCTGGCGGCGGCCAACCTCGTCTACCTGGTCCTGCTCGGCTGCGGCGGCGTGGTCTTCCCGCTGTCGGTCTTCCCCGGCGGGGTGGAGTCGGTGCTGGAGCTGCTGCCGATCTCGGCGCTGACCGGCGGGCTGCGGGCGGTGCTGATGGACGGCGAGGGGCTCGCGCTCGGGCCGCTGGCCGTGCTCGCGGCGTGGACCGTGGTGACGCTGGGGCTGGCCGCGCGTACCTTCCGCTGGGAGTGACCCGGGATCGGAAATGTCGGCCCGGCTGAGTAGGCTCGGAGCTCTCCGCCCGACATGTGAGGATCCCCCGTGACCGTCAACGCCCTTGATCGTCCTTTCGACGACGGCAAGTCCCGCCTTCCACGGCTGGGCTCGCTGGCCCGGCATGCCGCCGACGCCATCCCGCCGTCGGGTCTGGTGATGCTCGGGATCCTGTCGGTCCAGGTGGGCGCCGCTTTCGCCAAGGAGCTGTTCGCCGTGCTGCCGCCGAGCGCGGTGGTCTTCCTGCGCATCGGCGCGGGGGCCCTGGTCATGCTGCTGGTGGCGCGGCCCAAGCTCAAGGGCCTGTCGTGGCGCGACTGGGCGATCGGCCTGACCTTCGGCGGCACGCTCGCTTTGATGAACCTGTCGTTCTACGAGGCACTGTCGCGCCTGCCCATGGGCATCGCCGTGGCCATCGAGTTCCTCGGCCCTCTGGGTGTGGCGGTGGCCGCTTCCCGCAAGCGGCTCGACCTGCTGTGGGTGAGCCTGGCCGCGATCGGTGTCGCCCTCATGGCGCCGTGGCAGGAGTCGGCGTCGGTCAGCTGGCTGGGCATCGGCTTCGCGCTGGTCGCCGGGGCGTGCTGGGCGGCCTACATCCTGCTGTCGGCCGCCGCGGGCAGCCGATTTCCGGGCACGACCGGGCTGACGTTCGCGATGGTGGTGTCGGCGGTGTTCATCGCACCGGTGGGCGTGACGACCGGCGGCGCCGACCTGCTCCAGCCGGAGCTGCTGCTGATCGGCCTGGGCGTGGGGCTGCTGTCGTCGGTGATCCCCTACTCGCTGGAGCTGAAGGCGCTGCGCCGGATGCCCAAGCACGTGTTCGGGGTGCTGATGAGCCTGGAGCCCGCGGCGGCGGCCATGATCGGGCTGCTGGTGCTGGGCGAGATCCTCGACGTGCTGCACTGGGCGGCGATCGGGTGCATCATCGCGGCCAGCCTGGGCGCGACGCGGGCGGGCGACAAGACGGGCGGATGACGGACAAAGCCCGCACCGGGAAGGGTGCGGGCTTGTACGGCCCCGCAGAGGAGCCGAGCCCGGTCAGCGGAGCCAGGGCTGGTTGCGGACCAGGGCGGTGCGGGCCCAGGCGCGGCCCAGGCCGAAGGTGTCGCCCGCCTTCGCGGCGGCGAGCCCGACGAGCACCAGCGCGTAGATGACGTGGTCGTCGATCACCGGATTGCTGGTCATCGGCAGCGACGCCATCCACATGAGGACCATCATGATCGCCCCCGACACGGCGGCGACGCGCATGCCGATCCCGAGGATCAGGGCCACCCCGACGCCGAGCAGCCCCGCCATGAACAGGACGTTGACGACCGGGTTGCCGGCCATGGCGTGGAACATGCCGCTGAAGGGCCCCTCCACGCCGCCGAGGAACCCGGCCGTGGGGTTGCCGCCGTTGATCCAGGCGTTCTGCGCCGGGGTCGAGAACCCGAGGCCGAATGTCTTGTCGAGGAAGGCCCACAGGAAGACGAAGCCGAGGGCGATCCTGGTCGCCGCCCACACGCGTGGCGCCCAGCCGGTACGGCCTGCGGGTGCGGGAGCCGCGGGCTGGTCCGTTTCGGGGCGGTACGGCGCGGCGTGACGGCCGTGCGGGCGTTCGACGATCTGCGTGGTCATGATTCCCCCCGGAATCCTCGCGCAAGATCGTGAAAATTTTCACAAGCTCGCGCGCTGCGTAGCCGATCTCTTCCCTTCGGAGAGTATCACAAAACGGACACTAGACCCCAAAAGGCACTACTCCTGGGGGCTCGCCCAGATGCCGCGCACCTTGCCGATGTGCTGGGCCATCAGCTGCCCCGACCCGTCGGAGTCGCGGCTGATCAGCCGGTCGAGCAGCTCCAGGTGCTCGCGCGCGGAGTCGACGAGCGTGCCCCGGCTCGCCAGCTCCGACAGGCCGTAGAGCCGCGCCCGGCTGCGCAGGTCGCGCACCACCTCGACCAGGTGGCCGTTGCCGCCCAGCGAGAGGAGTTCCACGTGAAACCGCAGGTCAGCGTCGACATACCCGAGCAGATCGCCCCCTTCGGCCGCGGAGACGATCTCCTCGGCGATCGGGCGCAGCCGCTCCAGGCGGTCGAGGTCGGCCGAGGCCGCCAAGCGGGAGACGGTGGGCACCTCGATCAGCTCGCGGATCTCGGTGAGCTCGTCGAGGTCACGCTCCGACAGCTCGGTGACACGGAAGCCCTTGTTGCGCACCGCCTCGACGAGGCCCTCCTTGGCCAGGTCGAGCATGGCCTCGCGCACCGGAGTGGCGGACACGCCGAACTGGCCGGCCAGCACGGGCGCGGAGTACACCACCCCTGGACGCATCTCGCCGGTGATGAGCGCCGCGCGCAGGGCGTTGGCCACCTGCTCGCGCAGGCTCTGCCGTTCCCCGACGACCGGCAGGTCCAGTCGACCCTCCGCAGCCATCCCCGCACATCCTTCCGTTCTACGCCCACGCCTCGTAGGCGGCGGCCGCGACCACCAGGTCCTCCCAGGCCATGCCCACGCTCTTGAACAAGCGTGGCCCCGGTCCGACCCGCACCTTGCCGGAGACCAGATCCGCGAGGTTCCCGGCGAGATGACCAGTCGTGATCGTACCGTTCCGGACAGGGACGATCACATCCCCGGCCTCCGCCAGTGCGGCCGATCGCGCCTCGACGACGAGGATCGCGCGTGCCACCAGGTCGTCGTCGACCTCGCGGGCGTCGGGCTCGTGGGATCCGACGGCGACTACGGTGGCGCCGTCGCGGGCGAGCTTACCGGGGAACAGCGGGTTTCTCGCCGTCGTGCAGCAGGCGATGATGTCGGCCTCCGCGACGGCCTGGGTGGTGGTGACGCCCTTGGAGCCGTGCGAGGGCCGAGGCGGCGCGGGAGGGGCCGGCGTGGGAGAGGGTGGCGCGGGAGAGAGTGGCACGGGAGAGGGCTGCGCGGACTGCGCAGGCGGCGGGGGCGGCGGGCTCGCGGGGCGCGCGGGCGGCCAGACGACCGCGTCGGGCCGCGGCCCGGGGCGAGGGGCTGGCCTGCGGGCATCGGCAGGGCCCGAGGGAGGAGAAGCCGGCGGGGTGGGCCCTCCGGGGAAGCCGGGCTCGCCGTGAATGCCGGACGGGCGGGCGCCCGGAAGCGGCGAGGGGCCGGGGGCGGCGATGCCGGTGCCGCTGCCCGGGGAGGCGCTCGGGGCGGGCGACGTGGCCGCCCACTGGGTGACGTGGGACGACGCGGCCGTGCCGTACCCGGTCTCGACCTGCAGCCCCGCCGCCCAGCAGCGGGCGGCCAGTTCCTGCACCCCTGCCGGCGAGCGTCCGAACAGGGTGACGTGCGTGACGGGCCGGACGGCGCGCAGGGCGACGATGTGGCCCCACGCCTGCGGTCCCGTGCCGAACACCACGAGGCGGCGGGCGTCGGGAGCGGCCAGGTGGCGTACGGCGAGCGCGGAGACGGCGGGAGTGCGCAGCGAGGTGAGCGCGATGCCGTCGATGGCCGCCAGCGGCGCGAGGGTGTCGCCGTCGAACAGCAGGTAGGTGCCCTGCACGCGCGGCAGCCCGCGGCGCGGGTTGTCGGGTGCGACGCTGACCACCTTCACCCCGGCGTAGCGCCCGCCGCCGGCGGGCATCATGAGCAGCTGCCCCGCCGGCAGGTCGGCGTGGGCGCGCGGAGGGGTGGCCTCGGGGTCGAGCCCGGCCTTCAGTGCCTCTTCGAGCACCTGTACGGCACGCGCCGGCGGCACGAGCCTGGTGAGTGCGGCGGCGTCGAGGTAGTTCATGCGGCGCGCTGCTCCATGGATCGGCGTCTCCAGATCGGGGGGTCCAGACCGGCCGGGGCGAAGGGCGCGGTGCTTCGCCCCGGCCGGAGCCGGAGTCATCGCAGAGTGAACCCGGTGCCGATCGGGTCGGCGGGGTCCAGCTCGAACAGATGCCTACCGGTACGGTAGGCCATGCCTTCGATCTCCGGTATGACGCCTTCTGGAGTGATGTCGGCGATTCGCCCCGAAAAGACGCTCCCCACGATGCTCTCGTGCGTCAGCGTGCCGGTGAAACCGTCCTCGTGCAGCACCGCCAGCCGCGCCGCCGTGCCCGAGCCGCAGGGTGAGCGGTCGACCTCGCCGTCGGCGAAGACGGTGACGTTGCGCTGGCGCGCCGGGCCCAGCTCGTCGTAGAAGATCACCCCGTAGACGCCGGAGAGGCGGGGGTCGTGCGGGTGCTCGGTCGCGGGATGCCCGGCCAGCTCGGCCTTGATCCGGCGGGCCGCGGCGATCAGTTCCGGCAGGTCCGAGGGGGTCACCGACAGCCCGGCCGACGACGCGGGCAGCGAGGCGTAGATCGCTCCGCCGTACGACAGGTCGACCTCGACGCCCCCGGCCTTCACGGACCTGGCCAGGACGAAGGAGGGCACGCTGCGGAAGGTGACCGACTCGACGCGCCCGCCCGAGCAGCGCACGCGGGCGGTCACGCGCCCGGAGGGCACGTCGACGACCACGTCGGTGAGTCCGTCGGGGTCGGCCTGGACCAGTCCCTCCTGCACGGCGTGCACGCCCAGGGCGATGGTGCCGTGGCCGCAGGCGGTGGAGTAGCCGTCCTTGTGCCAGAACAGCACGCCGAGCAGGGCGTCAGGCGAGTTCGGCGGCACCAGGAAGCAGCCGTACATGTCGGCGTGGCCGCGCGGCTCGTGGCACAGCAGGCGGCGCACCCGGTCGAACTCCGGCCGCGAGGCGTTCGTGCGCCGGTCGAGGACGGAGGCGCCGGGGATCTCGCCGACGCCCCCGGTGACGATACGGAACGGCTCGCCTCCCGTGTGGTAGTCCACCGTGCTGATCACAGGATGAACCCCTCGGGGAAGGGGTCGCGCGGGTCGAGGAAGTACTGGGCGGTGCCGGTCACCCAGGCCCGGCCCGTGATGGTGGGCAGGACGGCGGGCCGCTCCCCCACCGTGGTCTCGCCGAGCAGCCGGCCGATGAAGCGGGTGCCGATGAACGACTCGTTGACGAAGTCCGTCTCCAGCCCCAGCTCGCCGCGGGCGTGCAGCTGGGCCATGCGCGCGCTGGTCCCGGTGCCGCACGGGGAGCGGTCGAACCAGCCCGGGTGGATGGCCATCGCGTGACGCGAGTGCTGCGCGGTGGAGCCCGGCGCCTTGAAGTAGACGTGGTGGCATCCACGGATGCGGGAGTCCTCGACGTGCACCGGCTCGTCGGCGGCGTTGATCGCCTCCATCGTGGCCAGCCCGGCCGCGATGATCTCGTTCTTGGCCGCCCGGTCGAAGGGCAGCTTGTAGTCGTCGAGGTCGACGATCGCGTAGAAGTTGCCGCCGTAGGCCAGGTCGTAGGGGATCGCTCCGAAGCCGGGCACCTCCACGACGGCGTCGAGCCGGTCGCAGTAGGCGGGCACGTTGCGCAGCGTGACGCTCATCGCCATGCCGTCCTGCACCGCCACGTCGACCTCGACGAGGCCGGCGGGCACCTCCAGGCGGATGGTGGTGACGGGTTCGACCACCTCGACCATGCCGGTCTCCACCAGCACGGTCGCCACGCCGATGGTGCCGTGGCCGCACATCGGCAGGTAGCCGGAGACCTCGATGAACAGCACGCCCCAGTCGGCGTCTGGCCGGGTGGGCGGCTGCAGGATGGCGCCGCTCATCGCGGCGTGGCCGCGCGGCTCGTTCATCAGCAGCTGCTTGATGTGGTCGAAGTTGTCGCGGAAGTGGATGCGGCGTTCGGCCATCGAGGCGCCCGGGATCGTTCCCACGCCGCCCACGATCACGCGGGTGGGCATGCCCTCGGTGTGCGAGTCGACGGCGTGGAAGACCCGGCGGGTCCTCATCGCAGGCCCTCCGCCAGTACCTTCTCGGTGGCCGCGCGGATGGAGGCCTCCTGCTCGGGCACGAGCGGCAGGCGGGGGGCGCGGCACGGCCCGCCGTGACGGCCCGCGACGTCCATGGACAGCTTGATCGCCTGGACGAACTCGGTCTTGGAGTCCCAGCGCAGCAGCTGGTGCAGCTTGCGGTAGAGCGGCAGCGCCGTCTCCAGGTCACCGGCGACGGCCGCCCGGTAGAGCGCGGCGTTGGAGGTCGGCAGCGCGTTCGGGTAGCCCGCGATCCAGCCGACCGCGCCGGCGACGGCCAGCTCCAGGAGCACGTCGTCGGAGCCGACGAGCAGGTCCAGGCCGGGGGCGAGCTCGTCGAGCTCGTAGGCGCGGCGCACGTCGCCGCTGAACTCCTTCACCGCGACGATCAGGCCCTCGTCGAACAGCTTGGCCAGCATGGGAGGGGTGAGGTCGACCTTGGTGTCGATGGGGTTGTTGTAGGCGACGATCGGCACGCCCGCCCTGGCCGCCTCGCGGTAGTGCTCGACCACGATGCGCTCGTCGGCGCGGTAGGAGTTGGGCGGCAGCAGCAGGACCGAGCCGCAGCCCGCCTCGGCGGCCTGCTCGGCCCAGCGGCGCGACTCGGCCGAGCCGTAGGCCGCCACACCCGGCATCACGTTGCGCCCGCCGACGGCGGCCACGGCGGTCTCGACGACCTTGGCGCGCTCCTCGGCGGTCAGCGTCTGGTACTCGCCCAGCGAACCGTTGGGCACCACACCGTCGCAGCCGTTGTCGACCAGCCACCGGCAGTGCTCGGCATACGCGTCATAGTCGACGGACAGGTCGTCGCGCAGGGGCAGCGCGGTGGCGACCATGATGCCGTGCCAGGGCTTAGTTCGGCTTGTCATCGGAAATCCTCTCTAGTGCGCCGAGGGTGATCGGCTGGGCAAGGGGGCGGCGGGGCGGCTGGGGGGCCTGCCCGGCCAGGCAGGCGACGGCGTGACCGCACATCCTGCCCTGGCACCAGCCCATTCCGGGCCGGGCCAGCAGCTTGATCGAGCGGGCGTCCGTGGCGCCCAGGCGCTGGGCCTCGCGGATCGCGCCGAGGGTGACCTCTTCGCAGCGGCAGACCAGGGTGTCGTCGGCCAGCCAGCTCTGCCAGCCGTCCTGGACGGGGTAGGCCTGCTGGAGTGCTCGCGCGAAGGCCCTGAGGCGGGTACGGCGGCGCAGCAGCAGACCGGGTACGGCGGGCGGCTCGCCTGCCGGGGGCGTTCCGAGCTCCGCGGCGATGGCCAGCCCGGCGATGCGCCCTTCCAGCTCCGACAGCACCGCGCCGCCCACGCCCGTGGGCTCGCCGGCCGCGTAGACGCCCGGCACCGAGGTGCTCTGCGAGGCGTCGACGGTGACGATCGGGCTGCCGTCGAGGTCGTGGCCGGTGTCGCAGCCGAGCTGGGTGGCCAGGTCGATCTGCGGCACGAATCCGTAGCCGACCGCCAGGGTGTCGCACTCGACGGTGCGGGTGGCGCGGATCCGCCAGTCGCGGTCGATCCGGGCGACGCTCACGTGGGTGAGCTCCCGTTCGCCGTGCGCGGCGACGACCGCGTGACGGGTCCGGTACGGCACGCGGTGCCGTAGCAGCGTGGCCGCGTACCCGGCGGCCTCGCCCGCCTTGGACAGGGCGAGCCAGGGGTGCCCGGCCAGTCCGAGCCCGCCGTTGGCCTCCAGCACCTCGGCCACGCGGGTGCCCGAGCGTGCCAGGCCGGCGGCGACCGGCAGCAGGAACGGTCCCGTGCCCGCCACCACCACGCGGCGGCCGGCGGCGACGAGGTTGCCCTTGAGCAGGGCCTGGGCGCCGCCCGCCGTGAGCACGCCCGGCAGGTCCCAGCCGGGGAAGGGCAGCGGCCGGTCGTGGGCGCCGGTGGCGATGAGCAGGGCGCGCGTGCGGAGCACGACGGGCAGCTCGACCGGGTGGCCGTGGGGTCCGTCGGAGGTCATGACGGCGTGGACGGCGAGGAGCTCCTCTTGCCTGGTCACCGCCCAGACCTGGTGGCCGAGCCGGAGATCGGCCAGCCGCTCCAGCGTGCCGCTCTGCCGTACGAAACGGTCGAGGCCGTGGTGCAGCATGCCTTCGCGGGAGGCGTGGAAGGAGGCGGGCAGGTGGCGGAAGTACTGCCCGCCGAGCCGCGCGCCCGAGTCGAGCAGCGCGACCCGCAGCCCGGCCTGGGCGGCGGTCAGCGCCCCCGCGACGCCCGCGGGGCCGCCGCCGACCACGACGAGGTCGTAGGCGTTCATGAGGTGACCACCTCGTCGCCCGCGCGCGCCACGAGCAGGCAGGCGCGCTGCTCGGGGCTGCCGTTAACGCTCACCAGGCAGTCGAAACAGACGCCGATCCCGCAGAACAGGCCGCGGGGCCGCCCGCCGAATCTGGTCGTTCGCCACGACCGGATCCCGGCGGCGTGCAGCGCGGCCCCGACGGTCTGTCCAGGCAGCACGGAGACCGGCCGCCCGTCCACGGTGATCTCGAAGGCGGGTTCGGGACGTGCCCCGGCCAGGTCTTTCATGAGTGCGCCTCCGCGGGGAAACGGTCCGGTCGGAAGGCTCCCAGGTCGAGCGAGGGCGACTGGCCCGACAGGAGCTGGGCGAGCAGGTGGCCGGTGGCCGGGGCCAGGCCGATGCCGGCGCCTTCGTGGCCGCAGGCGTGGTAGAGGCCGGGCATGCGGGGGTCGGCGCCGATGACGGGCAGGTGGTCGGGGCAGTACGGGCGAAAGCCGCAGTAGGTGCGGATCGCCCGGACGTCGCGCAGGACGGGGAAGAGCGCGACGGCCTGGGCGGCCAGTCTCTGGAGCACCGGCAGCGAGATCGTGCGGTCGAAGCCGACACGCTCGCGGGAGGCGCCGATGAGGACGGTGCCCGACGGGGTGCCCTCGACGACGGCCGAGGTCTCCAGTCCCTCGTTGTCGCTGGCCACGTTGGTGACGTAGGCGGCGGTGTAGACCTTGTGGCGCACGAGCGGGGTGCGCAGGGGCTCGGTGACGAGGATGAAGCCGCGGCGGGGCAGGACCGGCAGGTGCACGCCGGCGAGCCGGGCCACCTCGCCGCCCCAGGTGCCGGCGGCGTTGACGACGGCCGCGGCGAGCAGGTCGCCCTCGGAGGTGCGCACGCCGGTGACGCGTCCGCCCGAGCGCAGGAAGCCGGTGACGGTGACGCCGGTGCGCAGCCGCACCTTCTGGTGGCCGTAGCGGTCCTGGGCGGCCCTGATGAGCCTGGCGGCGGCCAGCATCGGCTGGACCTGGGCGTCCTGCGGGTAGAAGACGCCTCCGGCCAGGCCCTGCGCCAGGTGCGGCTCGTAGGCGGCCAGGTCGCCGGCGAGCGTGTGCTCGACGCCCTGCTTGACGGCCAGGGCGGTGAGCTGCTCCAGGACGGCGGGGGTCTCGGCGACCACGAGGCCGCCCTTGGCCTCGAACTCGAAGTCGACGCCGTCGGCGAGCTCGCGCCAGAGCTTGTTCGACAGCACCGCCAGATCGAGCTCGGGACCGGGTTCCTTGTCGGAGACGAGGATGTTGCCCTCTCCCGCGCCGGTCGTGCCGCCGGCGACCGGGCCCCGGTCCAGGACGGTGACGTCGAGGCCCGCGCGAGCGGCGTAGTAGGCGCAGGCCGCGCCCACGACTCCGGCGCCGACGACGATCACATCGGCCAAAACCACTCCCTCCTCAGTAATATGTCACACCTTATACGACGCTCAACTGTCTCGCATCATCGAATCTTCCGGACTCCCTGCAGATAACTACCCCTATTGGTGACGACCGCCTCCCACCACCCCTCCTCCAGTGAAATAGCACACATCCTCGACCGGCCTTCACCGCCAGATACACCCCGATTCCTCGTAGGGTCGCGCACGAGGTGGAGGGGCCGGTCGGCGGCGAGATCGCCGGACCCGCGGCACGCGCCTACGCCGGCGTGGTCGGGCGCAACCCGGTCTATCCGGCCTGGTTGAGCAGTTCGGTCGCCAGCGAGGTGCGCTGGTAGAGCACCTCGCGGCCGTCACGACGCGAGGTCACCAGGCTCGTACGGCGCAGCACCGACAGATGCTGGCTCACCGCCGCGGGGGTCAGCCCCAGATAGGCGGCCAGCTGCGTGGTCGACAGCGGCAGCTCCAGATGCGACAGCAGGCTGGCGCGGCTGCGGCCGATGAGCTCGCCCAGCGGCTCGCCGCGCATGTCCTGCGGGTCGTTCCACACGTTCGCGATGCCGCGCGGGGCGTAGGAGAACATCGACTGGCGCGGCTCGTCGAACAACATGACCAGCCGGGGCCACGCGAACACGCACGGCACGAGCACCAGGCCGGAGCCGTTGAGCACGTGCTCGCCGTGCCAGCTGGGGGTGTCGAGGCGCATGCCGTCCGGGGTGTGCTCGATGCGCGGGTCCAGATCGGCCAGCAGCTTGGCCAGGCCGCCCGTCGTCAGCGCCTGGGCACGGTGACCCAGGTCGGCGTCGGCCACCGCCCGCAGGCGCGGCCACACGGGCTCCACCGCGGCCCGCCAGTACGCGCCGAGCTCGTCGGCCACCGCGCCGAGCTCCCGCTCCGGATCGTCGTACAGCCCGGCCAGCGGCTCGGGCACCCGCTCGTGCATCTCCTCGATCGAGGCCCTCACCAGGCCGGGATCGGTGGCCCTGACCCGCTCCAGTTCCTCGGCGAACTCCACGGCCAGGTGCCGCGGCGGCGGGGTCAGGAAGTCGGCCGCCCAGTGCGGGCCGCCCACCAGGGACGGCAGCAGCCGCAGAGCGGGGATCCTGCCGCGCACCCCGGCCAGCCAGGGACGGAAGGTCGCCTGGCGGGACGGGTCGCCGAGCAGGTGGAGGCTGCCGACCAGTTCCTGGAGAGGGGAACGGCCGAAACGGATCCTGGCCAGATCGCCAGGACCCAGGAAGACGTCGATCACACCGTCAGTATTTCGTCCAGACGTACCAGTCGCCGATGAGGTGCTCGTAACCGTCGTTGTCGTAGCCCCGGCCGAACCCCATCGGGCCCTCGGGCATCCAGGCGAAACCGTGGTCGACGTGATCGCCGTCGCGGGTGCGCAGCAGGACACCGTCGTCGACCGGCACGACCTTCGAGACGTTGAAGAGCCCGAGCCGCTGGTAGGTGTTGACGACGAACAGCTTGCCCGCCATCTGGTGGGCCTGCTGCCGCAGCGCGCTCTCCGAGAGCAGGAAACGGGTCTTCAGCGGCGCGTCGGCCATCATCAGGCCCATCGTGACCACCGCGATCATCGGGATCACCCAGCGGCCCGGCAGAGCACGGGCGGGCCCGCGACGGCTGCCGGCCATGCGGACGATCCAGGTGACGGCGAGGACGAAGGAGAGGAAGGCGGCGGTGTTCTGGACTCCCGGAATTCCTCCGGGAACACTCGCGCCGTAGAGGGTCAGCGCGGCGCTCGCGCCGACCAGCCCCGTGAATACCAGCCCCGGAGGCCGTGATAACAAGGATTCCCCGTGCATGCGCCCCACCCTAAACTCCAGACCGGTGCCAGGGACACCTACCATCGGGAAAGTGAAATTCCTGCAGCCACGAACGATGCCCGCCTGGGCGCTGGCCGCCGTGGTCGTCAACTCGCTCATCACCGTCACGGGCGCGGCCGTCCGCGTGACCGGTTCGGGGCTGGGCTGCCCGACCTGGCCCAGGTGCACGCCCGACAGCTACCTCCCGGCGCCGCACGCCGAGATCTCCATGGTCAACACGGCCATCGAGTTCGGTAACCGGCTGCTGACGTTCCTGGTGCTCGCCGTGGCCCTGGGATGCCTGCTGGTGGCCATGCGGCAGCGGCCGCGCAGGCCCGGCCTGGTGAAGCTGGCGTGGCTGCAGCCGATCGGGTGCGCGGTGCAGGGCCTGTGGGGCGGGCTGGTGGTGCACACGCTGCTCAACCCGGTCACGGTGAGCGTGCACTTCCTGCTGTCGATCGCGATGACGGCCGGCGCCTGGGTGCTGTACGTCCGCGCCAAGGAGAGCGACGGTCCCGCCGAGCGGCTGGTGCACCGCGACATCCTGCGCCTGGGTCACGTGCTGGTCGCCGCGGTGGCGGTGCTGCTCGTGGCGGGCGTGGTGGTCACCGGCACGGGGCCGCACTCGGGCGACTCGCTGGCCTCGCGTTTCCCGTTCGACATCGAGACCGTGGCGCGGCTGCACGCCGACATCGTCTACGTCGTGATCGGGCTGAGCTTCGCGCTGCTGTTCGCGTTGCACGTCACCGACGCGCCGCGGACGGCCCGGCGGGCGGCGGTGGCGCTGCTGGCGGTCGAGCTGTCCCAGGGGTTCATCGGTTACCTGCAGTACTTCATGGGGGTGCCCGCGCTGCTGGTGGGGCTGCACGTGTTCGGCTCCACACTGGTATGGATCTTCACGCTGAGGCTCGTCACGTCGATGCGGACACGCCTCCCCTCCCCCGCTGACGACGCCCCCGAGGCGGAGACTTATGTCAGTGTTGGTGGTGAAAGGTCGGCCACTCCCCCACCGGCGTGAAGGTGTGACTTGTCACGAAAAGTCAGACGTGTGCTCTTCCAGGTCGCAGCCGTCGCCAGCCTTCTCGCCATCGCCCCGCTGACCTGGGCCTGGCTGCGCAGCGACGGCCACCGGGCCCTCGCCGAGGGTGACGGGTGGGCCGAGCGCGTGCCGTACTCCCCCACCGCCCTCGTGCTGGGCGCGGGGCTCTACAGCGGGCGGCCGTCGCCGATGCTGGCCCGCCGGCTCGACATCACCGCCGAGCTGTACCACGCGGGCAAGCTCAGGGCCGTCCTGGTGTCGGGCGACAACAGCCGGGTGGGGTACGACGAGCCGTCGGCCATGCGCGACTATCTGACGGCCCGCGGCGTGCCGGCGGAGCGGATCGTGCTCGACTACGCCGGGTTCGACACCTGGGACTCGTGCCTGCGGGCCCGGCACGTGTTCGGAGCCGACCGGGTGACGGTGATCACGCAGCGCTTCCACCTGCCACGGGCCGTGGCATTGTGCCGTACGGCGGGGCTGGAGACGTTCGGGGTGGGCGACGACTCCGCGCGGCGGTGGCCGGAGCCGACGTACGCGTACGCGGCGCGTGAGCTCTTCGCCAGCGCCAAGGGGCTGGCCGACGCGGTGCTGCGCAGTGACCCGGTCTTCCCCGGTCCCAGGGAGACCTCGCTGGAGCACATCCTCACGCAGAACAGGTGATCAGGAGCTGGGAGCCCCCGGCGCGTAGCCGGGCGGCGGGGAGCCCATCGCGATGGCCGAGGCGTGTTGCTGCGGCACGGGGAAGCCCTCCCTGGCCACCGACATGCACTCCAGCAGCGCCCGCTGCTCCTCGTGGAAGGTCTGGTCGTCGATCATGTGCCGTTCCGCCCGCTCGTGCAGCAATCCCAGTTCGGTCGCCGCGAGCTGGTAGTCGCTCATCGCCCGCAGCCCCTTCTTCCCGCCGTGCGCCTGCGCCCACTGCCGGGCCTGGCGCCGCCGCGACAGGGCCGACAGCATGTAGATGTCGGCCGTGTTGACCAGCTTGGTCGGCTGGTAGGGCGGCAGGTAGCGCTGCAGGAGGCCGACGATGCGACGCCGGTCGCGCCAGACGACGCCCATGAGCACGAACAGCACCACCAGCAGGATCCCGTAGGCGACGGCCAGGCCCAGGGCGCCGCCGTAGGAGGCCAGGCCGTTCCAGAGGCCGTGCAGGAGCATGGCGCCCACCCAGCCCGCGAGGATCATGACCACCCGCTCGGGCCCGTTGCGCTGGGCGGCGTAGGCGACGGCCACGCCGATCATCGAGGTGAACAGCGGATGCGCGAACGGCGACAGGATGCCGCGCAGCACGACCGTCACCGCGAGCGCCTGGGCGCCCTTGTCGGAGTTGAGCGCGGCGATGTAGTAGCTGACGTTCTCGCTCATGGCGAAGCCGAGCCCGACCATGGAGGCGTAGATGATGCCGTCGGTGGGGCCGTCGAGCTCGGCGCGGCGGAAGCGCAGCAGCCCGAGCAGGACGAGCCCCTTCATGGTCTCCTCGACGACGGGCGCGCCGAAGGTGGCGGCGATGTTGCGGGCGGCGGGCAGTTCGAGCGAGCCGGCCTGCATGAGGTAGTGCAGGTTGAGCGAGTTGATGACGCCCGCGACGAGTACCGCCACGCCGGCGCCCCAGGCGAAGGCGAAGACCAGGTTGCTGCGCGGCTCGGGTTCCATGCGGTCGAGGCCGAGCACGGCGGCCAGCAGGATCGGCACGGGTGCCAGGGCCAGGCCGAGCGAGACGAAGAACTGCACGGGCGCACCGTTGATCACGTCGAAGGAGAAGGAGACGAGTGCGCATATGCCGGTGACGACCAGCCCGATGATCAACGCGAACGACGGGCGGTCCTTGAACACCCAGCGTGGATCACGGGACGCCATAGTGTGACTGTAACGGACTAGCCACGAGGTGTCCCGCCCAGGTGGCGGGGTCCGTGGGGATCGAAGCAGTGGGGCTCTCCTCCATGATCGACCTGGAGCGTGGTGTGCTCGATACCGAACCGCTCGTGCAGCAGGGAGGCCAGACGTCCGCGGACGTCGTGGCAGGTTCCGCAGTCGTCGCGGACGATGACGTGCGCCGACAGGGTCGGATAACCGCTGGTGACGGTCCACACGTGCAGGTCGTGGATCTCCAGCACCTCGGGTTCGGCGGCGAGGACGGCCCCGATCTCGTCGGGGTCGAGGTCGCTGGGCGCCGCCTGCAGCAGGACCCGGCCGGAGTCGCGCAGCAGTCCCCAGCCGGCCACCGCCATGAGGGCGGCGACGACGAGCGCGGCGACGGCGTCGGCCTGCGCCCAGCCGGTGAGCCAGACGACGAGGCCGGCGAGCGCGGTGGCGATGAACGCGTACATGTCGTTGAGGACGTGCTGGAAGGCGCCCTCGACGTTGAGGCTGCGCCGGTTGGCCTTGGACAGCAGCCAGGCCGCCAGGGCGTTGACGGCCACGCCGGCGAGCGCGGTCACCAGCACGAGCGGGCCCTTGACGTCGGGCGGGTCGATGACACGCTGGACGCCCTCGTAGACGAAGTAGGCCGCCAGCAGGAGCAGCGTGGCTCCGTTGATCTGCGCGGAGAGGATCTCGACGCGCTTGTAGCCGAAGGTGTAGCGGCCGGTGGCGGGCCTGGCGGCGATGCGCATCGCGATCAGGGCCAGGATGATCGCGCTGGCGTCGGTGAGCATGTGGGCGGCGTCGGCGATCAGCGCCATGGAGTTGGCGACGAGGCCGACGGTCACCTCGGCGGCCATGTAGCCGAGGATGAGGGCGAGCGCTCCGATCAGGTAGCGGCGGTCGGCGTCGGCGCTGACAGCGTGGCCGTGGCCGTGACCGTGGCCGTGATCAGTTCCCATGGGCGAGCCCCAGCCGGGGCGCGGGGTCGACGGCGTCGTGCCGCAGGTGCTCGCGGCTGAGGTCGAGGAGCATGCGCACGTGGGCGTCGGCCAGCCGGTAGTAGATCATCCGGCCGGAGCGCCTGGTGGCCACGATGCCGGCCGTACGCAGCAGCCGCAGCGCGTGGGAGACGGCCGTGTCACTGACCTCGACCTCGACGGCCAGGTCGTGCACGCACAGCTCCCCCGCCTCCAGGAGCGCGTAGAGCAGCCGGGCGCGGGTGGGGTCGCCGAGCAGCCGGAACAGGTCGGCCAGATGGGTCGCCTCTTCCGGCGTCACCAGGTGCTGGCGTGCCGCTTCGACCCTTTCCTGGCACGTGTCAACATCTGAAGAGATGTTCATGCGTATCACGTTAAAGACTCGATCAACCGGGTGGCAAGGCGCTCAGGCGAGCAGCGGGTCGATCGCGACGGCCAGGAAGAGCAGCGCCAGGTAGGCGTTGGACCAGTGGAAGAAGCGCATGGGGCGCAGGTCGACGCCGCTCTTGCCGGCATTGAGCCTGCCCAGCAGGCGGTAGACCTCCCACAGGCACACCGCGCCCAGCACGGCGGCGACGATCGGGTAGAACAGCGTGGTGCCCGCGACCGGCCACAGCAGGAGCGAGCAGGCGACGGTCGCCCACGTGTAGGCGATCGACTCCAGGACCACGCGCCGCTCGGTGGCCACCACCGGCAGCATCGGCACGTTGGCCGCCGCGTAGTCGTCCTTGTAGCGCATGGCGAGGGTCCAGGTGTGCGGCGGGGTCCAGAAGAAGACCACCCCGAACAGGACGAAGGGCGCCCAGGCCAGCTCGCCGGTGATGCCCGCCCAGCCGATCATGACGGGCATGCAGCCCGCGATGCCGCCCCACACGATGTTCTGCTTCGTGCGGCGCTTGAGCCACAGGGAGTAGACGAAGACGTAGAAGAGGATGGCGCCCGTCGACATCGCCGCGGCCAGCCAGTTGGTGGTGAGCCACAGGCCAACAGTGGACAAAATTCCCAGGACGATTCCAAAGACGAGCGCGTTGCGCGGCTCGACCTGGTGGCGGGCCAGCGGCCTGCGCCGGGTGCGGCGCATCTTCACGTCGATGTCACGGTCGACGTAGCAGTTGAGCACGTTGGCGCTGCCGGCCGACAGGGTGCCGAACAGCATCACGGAAAGCGCGAGCCGCCAGTCGGGCAGGCCTTGCGAGGCCAGGAACATCACCGGCAGAGTGGTGATGAGCAGCAGCTCGATGATCCGCGGCTTGGTCAGCGCGATGTAGGCCCCGATGACCGCACCGAACGATCTGGGAGCCTGGCGAGGAGCGCCCGTCCCCGGCGGGGCGGTCGCGTGCCTGTTGGTCAGCACCGCCAAGGCGCTTCCAGCATGTGCGGAGTCAACGCGTAACCTCTGATAGAGCGGATCCCTTACGAACACAGCAACTGTAGTCGCCGGGGGGCGCGGTCCGGTCAACGGGGGTGTTGGGTCACTACCGCCAAGGTCGAACCGGTTAGGGTCCGTTGTGGCGGGCAACTGCCCAACACCGAAGACAACGAGATTGCGGAGATCGAGGACGTGAGCATCCTGGAGTGGACGGACCTGGACCGTAAGGCGGTCGATGTGGTCCGTGCCCTGGCAATGGACGCGGTTGAGAAGGCGGGCTCGGGTCACCCTGGCACCGCCATGAGCCTGGCTCCGGCTGCATATCTGCTTTTTCAGCGTACGATGCGCCACGACCCCTCCGACCCCAATTGGGTAGGTCGTGACCGATTCGTGCTCTCGTGTGGTCACTCGAGCCTGACGCTGTACATCCAGCTCTACCTGTCCGGATACGGGCTGACGCTGGAGGACATCGAGCGGCTGCGCCAATGGGACAGCCTGACCCCCGGCCACCCCGAGCACGGCCACACCGCCGGCGTGGAGACCACCACCGGCCCGCTGGGCCAGGGCATCGGCAACGCCGTCGGCATGGCCATGGCCGCCCGCCGCGAGCGCGGCCTGTTCGACCCCGACGCGGCGCCCGGCACCAGCCCGTTCGACCACCAGATCTGGTGCTTCGCCTCCGAGGGCGACCTCGAGGAGGGCATCAGCCACGAGGTCAGCGCCATCGCCGGCACCCAGAAGCTGGGCAACCTGGCCGTCGTCTTCGACAGCAACCACATCTCGATCGAGGGCGACACCCAGATCGCGCTGAACGAGGACATCGTCGCCCGCTACGAGGCCTACGGCTGGCACACCCAGGTCGTCGACTGGACCAGGACCGGCGACTACGTCGAGGACGTCCAGGCGCTCCACGACGCGCTCGAGGCCGCCCGCGCCGAGACCGACCGCCCGTCGTTCATCCGGCTGCGCACGATCATCGGCTGGCCCGCCCCGAACAAGCAGAACACCGAGAGCGTGCACGGCGCCAAGCTGGGCGCCGACGAGGTCGCCGCCACCAAGCGGATCATGGGCATGGACCCCGGCAAGTCCTTCGACGTGCCCGCCGAGGTGCTCGAGCACGCCCGCAAGGTCGCCGAGCGCGGCAAGGCCGACCACGCCGAGTGGGAGAAGTCCTTCGCCGACTGGCGCGCGGCCAACGCCGAGCGCGCCGCGCTGTTCGACCGCATGGCCAGGCGCGAGCTGCCACAGGGCTGGGCCGAGGCCCTGCCGTCCTTCGAGGCGGGCACCAGCGTCGCCACCCGCGCCGCCAGCGGCCAGGTGCTCAACGCGCTGGCGCCGGTGCTGCCCGAGCTGTGGGGCGGCAGCGCCGACCTGGCCGGCTCGAACAACACCACGATGAAGGGCGAGCCGTCCTTCATCCCCGAGGAGTACCAGACCCACGAGTTCCCCGGTCACCGCTACGGCCGCACGCTGCACTTCGGCATCCGCGAGCACGGCATGGGCTCCATCCTCAACGGCATCGCCCTGCACGGCGGCACCCGGCCCTACGGCGGCACCTTCCTGGTCTTCTCCGACTACATGCGCCCCGCCGTACGGCTCGCGGCCCTGATGAAGCTGCCGGTCACCTACGTGTGGACCCACGACAGCATCGGCCTGGGCGAGGACGGCCCGACCCACCAGCCGGTCGAGCACCTGTGGGCGCTGCGCGCGATCCCGGGCCTCGACGTCGTACGGCCGGCCGACGCCAACGAGACGGCGGCCGCCTGGAAGACCGTGCTGGAGCACACCGACCGCCCGGCGGCCCTGGCGCTGACCCGGCAGAACGTCCCGGTCTACCCGGGCACCGACGCCGAGGGCGTCGCCAAGGGCGGCTACGTCATCAGCGAGGCCTCCACCTCCCAGCCGCAGGTCATCCTGATCGGCACCGGCTCCGAGGTCGAGATCGCGGTCGACGCCCAGAAGCTCCTGGAGGAGCAGGGCTTCCCGACCCGCGTGGTGTCGATGCCGTGTGTCGAGTGGTTCCAGGGGCAGGATTCCGCCTACCGGCAGTCCGTGCTGCCGCCCGCGGTCAAGGCACGCGTCGCCGTCGAGGCGGGAATCGCGCTGGGCTGGCGGGAGTTCGTCGGAGAGCACGGCGAGGTGGTCTCCCTCGAACACTTCGGCGCCTCGGCGCCGTACAAGACTCTGTACGAGCAGTTCGGCCTCACGGCCGAGCGGGTGGCCGCCGCCGCTAAGGCGTCGCTGGCCAAGCTCGGCCACGACAAGGGCGAGACGACGGGAAACTGAGATGAGCGAGAACCTGAACAAGCTGTCCGGCCAGGGCGTGGCGATCTGGCTCGACGACATCAGCCGCGAGCGTCTGCGCAGCGGCAACCTGGAGCAGCTGATCCGCGAGAAGAACGTGGTCGGCGTGACCTCCAACCCGACCATCTTCGCCGCCGCGCTGGCCAAGGGTGACGCCTACGACACCCAGCTCCACGACCTGGCGGTGCGCGGGGTCGACGTCGGCGAGGCCGTGCGCGCCGTCACCACCTACGACATCCGCTGGGCCGCCGACGTGCTGCGCCCGATCTACGACGCCACGGGCGGCGTCGACGGCCGCGTGTCGCTCGAGGTCGACCCGCGCCTGGCGCGCGAGACCGAGAAGACCGTCGCCGAGGCTCGCGCGTTGTGGTGGATGGTCGACCGCCCGAACCTGCACATCAAGATCCCGGCCACGGTCGAGGGCCTGCCCGCGATCACCCAGGCGCTCAGCGAGGGCATCAGCGTCAACGTCACGCTGATCTTCTCGCTGGAGCGCTACCGCCAGGTCATGGACGCCTGGCTGACGGGCCTGGAGGCCGCGCAGGCCAAGGGCCTGAACCTGGCCGCGATCGAGTCGGTGGCCTCCTTCTTCGTCAGCCGCGTCGACACCGAGATCGACAAGCGCCTCGACGCCGCCGGCAGGCCGGAGCTGAAGGGCAAGGCCGGCATCGCCAACGCCCGCCTGGCCTTCGCCGCCTTCGAGGAGGTCATGGCCTCCGACCGCTGGAAGCGCCTGGCCGCCGCCGGGGCCCACCCGCAGCGCCCGCTGTGGGCCTCGACCGGCGTGAAGAACCCGGAGTACTCCGACACGATGTACGTCGACCAGCTCGCGGTCGACGGCACGGTCAACACGATGCCGGAGAAGACGCTCGACGCCAGCGCCGACCACGCCCAGCTCACCGGCGACACGGTCCGCCCGTTCTACCAGGACGCGTGGAACACCATGAGCGCGCTGCGCGAGGCCGGCATCGACTACGACGACGTCGTCAGGGTCCTCGAGGACGAGGGCGTGGAGAAGTTCGAGGTCTCCTGGAACGAGCTCCTGGAGAGCCTGTCCAAGAAACTGGCGGTCGTCTCATGAGTGAGGCGCCCCTGGAGGCGCCCGTGGAGGAGGCCGCTGTCGTGGCCTCCTCCGTGGCGGCGACCGCGACCACCGAAGAGGTGGTCGCGGCCAACCCGCTGCGCGATCCGCGCGACAAGCGCCTTCCGCGCGTGGCCGGGCCGTGCGTGCTGGTGCTCTTCGGCGTGACGGGTGACCTGGCCAAGCGCAAGCTGCTGCCGGCGATCTACGACCTGGGCAACCGGGGCCTGCTGCCTCCCGGCTTCTCGCTGGTGGGCTTCGCCCGCCGCGACTGGCAGCACCAGGACTTCCGCCAGCTGACCCACGACGCGGTCAAGGAGCACGCGCGCACCCCCTTCCGCGAGGAGGTCTGGAAGCAGCTGTCCGAGGGCATCCACTTCGTGCCCGGCGAGTTCACCGACGACGGCGCCTTCGACGCGCTGGCGATGGCGCTGAAGGAGATCGACCAGACCCGGGGCACGGGCGGCAACTACGCGTTCTACCTGTCGGTGCCGCCGAAGTTCTTCCCGGTCGTGGTGCAGCAGCTCAAGCGCACGGGCCTGGCCGACGCGCCCGACGGCTCGTGGCGCCGGGTGGTCATCGAGAAGCCGTTCGGCCACGACCTCAAGAGCGCTCACGAGCTCAACGAGACGACGAACGAGGCCTTCCCCGAGTCGTCGATCTTCCGGATCGACCACTACCTGGGCAAGGAGACGGTCCAGAACATCATGGCGCTGAGGTTCGCCAACAACCTCTACGAGCCGATCTGGAACCGCTCCTACGTCGACCACGTGCAGATCACCATGGCCGAGGACATCGGCCTGGCCGGTCGCGCGGGCTACTACGACGGCATCGGCGCGGCCCGCGACGTCATCCAGAACCACCTGCTCCAGCTGCTGGCCCTGGTCGCCATGGAGGATCCGACCTCCTTCGACGCCAATTCGCTGCGGCGCGAGAAGGAGAAGGTGCTCAAGGCCGTCCGGCTGCCCGCCGACCTGGCCACCGGTACGGCACGCGGCAAGTACGCCGCGGGCTGGCAGGGCGGAGAGAAGGTCGTCGGATACCTGGAGGAGGAGGGCATCCCAGCCGACTCCACCACCGAGACCTACGCCGCGCTCAAGCTGGAGATCGCCAACCGCCGCTGGGCGGGGGTGCCCTTCTACCTGCGCACCGGCAAGCGCCTGGGCCGCCGCGTCACCGAGGTGGCCGTGGTCTTCCAGCGGGCGCCGCACCTGCCCTTCTCCAAGGACGACACCGAGATCCTGGGGCAGAACGCCCTGGTCGTCCGGGTCCAGCCCGACGAGGGCATCACCGTGCGCTTCGGCTCCAAGGTGCCCGGCACGGCGATGGAGGTGCGCGACGTGTCCATGGACTTCGCCTACGGCGAGTCGTTCATGGAGTCGTCGCCGGAGGCCTACGAGCGGCTGCTGCTCGACGTGATGATCGGCGACCCGCCGCTCTTCCCGCACCAGCGTGAGGTGGAGCTGTCGTGGAAGATCCTCGACCCGGTCGAGGAGTTCTGGGCCACGCAGGGCCAGCCGGAGGACTACCCCTCGGGCACCTGGGGCCCGCCCTCGGCGGACGCCATGATGGCCCGTGACGGTCGCACCTGGAGGAGACTGTGACCACCTTCGCTCTGGCCGACACGACGGCCGGGAAGATCTCCTCGCAGCTGACCCACCTGCGTCACCAGATGGGCGCCCCCGCCATCGGCATGGTGCTCACCCTTGTCGTGGTCTGCGACGAGCGCGACCAGTACGACTCGCTGAAGGCGGCCACGGAGGCGGCGCGCGAGCACCCCTCGCGCATCCTGGCGGTCATCAACCGCGAGCGCGACGAGGCCAACCGCCTCGACGCGGAGCTGCGCATCGGCGAGTCCACGCCCGGCGAGGTGGTGATCCTGCGGTTGTACGGCGAGCTCACCGAACACGCCGACTCCGTGGTGTCGCCGCTGCTGCTGCCCGACACCCCCGTGGTGGCCTGGTGGCCGGGCAAGGCGCCCGCGGTGCCCGCGCAGGACTCGATCGGCGCCCTGGCGCAGCGCCGCATCACCGACGCCAAGGCCGGGGCCGACGGCATCAAGACCCTCGCCCACCTGGCCAAGGCCTACGCCCCCGGCGACACCGACCTGGCCTGGGCCAGGCTCACGCCGTGGCGTTCGCTGCTGGCCGCCGCCTTCGACCAGCCCGTCGGGAAGGTCAAGAAGGGCTTCGTGGAGGCCGCCGCCGGTCACCCGAGCGCTCCGCTGCTGGCGGCGTGGCTCACCGAGCGGCTGGGGGCTCCGGTCAAGGTCGCCGACTCGGCGGGGCCCGGCCTGACCGCCGTACGGCTGTCGCTGGGTGACGGCGAGCTGGCGGTGATCCGTACCGACGCGCGCCTGGCCACGTTGTCGCGGCCGGGGCAGCCCGACCGGCACGTGGCGCTCGCCCGGCGCCACACCTCGGAGTTGCTGGCCGAGGAGCTGCGGCGGCTCGACTCCGACGAGATCTACGAGACGTCGGTCAAGCGCCTGGCGCGCTCGTACAAGGGGTAGGAACGGCTCGCTTCGAGGGCCCGGCGTCGTGTGACGCCGGGCCTTCGGCGTCGCCGGGGCCGGGCGTGCGCGGCCGTCCGGGCGCGCCGTGAGAGAGTTACCGGGTGAGTTCCGTTCCCAACGTAGTAGTCCACCGTGATGCCGAGGTGCTGGCCAACGCCGTCGCCGCCCGGATCATCACCCGCCTCGTCGACGCCCAGGCCGCCAAGGGCAGCGCGCACCTGGTCCTGACCGGCGGCACGGTCGGCATCGCCACGCTGGCGGCCATCGCCGCCACCCCCGCCCGCGACGCCGTCGACTGGCGGCGCCTCGACGTCTGGTGGGGCGACGAGCGGTTCCTGCCCACGGGCGACCCCGAGCGCAACGAGACCGGCGCCCGCGGCGCCCTGCTCGACCACGTCGACCTCGACCCCTCCCGCGTGCACGTCATGCTCGGCCCCGACTCGGGCCTGAGCGCCGAGGAGTCGGCCGACGCCTACGCCACGGAGCTGGCCAAGGCCGCCCGCCCCGAGGACCACGGGCCCGTGCCCTCCTTCGACGTGCTGCTGCTGGGCATGGGGCCCGACTCCCACGTCGCCTCGCTCTTCCCCGGCATGCCCGCGCTCTACGACACCCGCCCGGTGGTCTCGGTGCACGGCTCGCCCAAGCCGCCGCCCACCCGCATCTCGCTGACGCTGCCCGCCATCCAGGCCGCCCGCGAGGTGTGGGTCGTGGCCTCGGGCGAGGAGAAGGCGGGTGCCGTACGGCTGGCGCTGGCCGACTCCGGGCCCGTCCAGGTTCCCGCCGCCGGCGCCCGCGGGCGTTCGCGCACGTTGTTCCTGCTCGACCGGGCCTCCGCCACCAAGATCCCGCCCGGGCTGGGCCGCATCGCCTCGCCCTGAACCCTGAGATTCGCCCCACCTCATGGAGCCTTCGTGTTGCGCAAGACCCCCGACCTGCGCCCCAAGCCCTTCCCGCTGATCAGCCAGGAGGAGTGGAAGAAACCCCAGGAGGTGCTCAACCGCCTCTACACCGACGCCGAGGCGTGGGCGATGGAGGTGTGCGGCTGGTACCTGGAGGACCGGGTGCGGCAGCGCCGTACCTCCAAGGCGCTCAGAGGGCTGGCGATCGTGCTGGCGGCGGCGGGCGGGTTGCAGCCGCTGGCCGCCGCGGCGTCCGGCTCCGGCAGCCTGGGCTGGGGTTACGTGCTGCTGGCCGGGGCGGGCGTGTGCGTGGCCTTCGACCATCTGCTGGGGTTGTCGTCGCGCTGGATGCGCGACATGGTGACCGCCCAGCGCATCCAGCGGCGCCTTCGTGACTTCCAGCTGGACTGGACGGCGCTGAACGCCCAGCAGATGACGCCGCCGGTGCGGGAGTATCTGGCGGCGTTGCGCACGTTCGTGACGGACATCTCGACGATCATGAGCGACGAGACCTCGGAGTGGGTGTCGGAGTTCCAGTCGGGGCTGGCGCAGCTGCCGTCGGCGCACCAGCCGGGTGAGCGGTAGACAAGCTTTACTTCGCCTGACAGAGTATGAGGCGTGAAGTGGTGGCCGGCGGTGATCATCGTGGGCGCCCTGCTCGCGGTCGGACTGTCAGCGGGGACGGCAGGAGACTTCAAGGGCGAGTTCGACAGCGGCGTCGGCGACTTCGGCTGGTTCGGGTCGCCGCGCTTCCCCAAGACCATGCAGGAGGCGGCGGAGTCGGAGCACGTCTTCGTCTACCGCGAGCGCGACGTCAACAGCAACCTCTGGTACAGCCTGGCGGGCGGGACGTTCGTCGCGTTGCTGGTGGCCACGATCCTGGCGATCCTCTACGCCATCATCAGGAACCTGATCCGGCAGCGCGATCCGCCCATGCGGAACGCCGGTCGCGGGCCGCCGGTCGAGGAGGTGGAGCTGCACCAGGAAACGGTGCGCGCCGCCGTACGGGCCGCGTTGCAGGAGCTCGACGCGGGTGACGATCCGCGCAAGGCGGTCATCGCCTGCTGGTTGCGGCTGGAGCACGAGGCCGCCGAGGCGGGAGTGCCCCGGCTGGTGGGCGACACTCCGGAAGAGCTCATGGCCAGACTGCTGGCCGACCACGACGAGGACGCGCTGCGGCAGCTCACGGGGGCCTACCATCTGGCGCGCTACGCCCCGCACGAGGTGAGCGAGGAACTTCGCAGCACAGCCAGGCACGCACTCGCACGGGTGGAGGCACACGCGACATGAGATGGTGGCCGGTCGGACTGGCCCTGGGGGCGCTCCTGATCGTGGGGCTGGCGTCGATGACGATCAGCGGGATACACGGCGAGTTCGACAGCGGGGTCGGCGACTTCTCCGCCCTGGGACCTCCCGCGCCCGCCAAGAAGCCCGGCGGCGGGGACGGCGACCACTACGTCTTCCGTGACAACTCGTTCAACACCGATCTCTGGTTCAGCCTCTTCGGCTGGCTGCTCGTCGCCCTGCCGGGTGTGACGATCATCGTGATCATCTACGAGGTCATCAAGTATCTGCTCAGCCGGCGCCGGCCCTACCAGCCCAGCGCGCACCGCGGACCGGCGGTCGAGGAGGAGGAACTGCACCCCGAGCTGGTGCGCGCCGCCGTACGGGCCGGGTTGCAGGAGCTCGACGCGGGTGACGATCCGCGCAAGGCGGTCATCGCCTGCTGGCTGCGGCTGGAGCACGAGGCCGCCGAGGCGGGAGCGCCCCGGCTCGTGGGCGATACCCCGGAGGAGCTCGTGGCCAGGCTGCTGGCCGACCACGACGAGGACGCGCTGCGGCGGCTCATGGGCGCCTATCATCTGGCGCGCTACGCCCCGCACGAGGTGAGCGAGGAGTTGCGGAGCGCGGCCAGGCGGGCGCTCCAGCAGCTCCACGCATCACGAAACCTTGTCGAAACCAGCCATGAGTAGACATATCATCACTTCGCCTGACAGAGTATCCTCCACCGTAGGGGAGGATCTTGTGGGCAGAGGGAGATGGTTGCCGCTTGCCCTGATCGTGGCGGGACTGACGGCCGTGGGGCTGACAGCGGGCACGATCGGCGACTTCAAGGGCGACTTCAACTCCAGCATCGGCGACTTCAGCTGGGCCGGCCAGGTCGAGAAGGTCATGAACCAGGACGAGAAGGCCGAGGCGGACGGCGTCTTCGGCTATCGCGACAGCTCGTTCGACACCAATCTCTGGGTGACCATCGCGGGCTTCGCCCTGGTGTCGCTCCTGGCGATCACCATCCTGGTCATCCTGTACCACCTCATCAAGCACCTGCTCAGGAAGATCGACCCGCCCCAGCCGTCCGCATCGCGCGGGCCGGGCGTGGAGTTCGAGTCGGAGCCGGAACCGGTGCAGGCGGCGGTGCGGGCAAGCCTGGAGGAACTGGACGAGGGCGACGATCCGCGCAGGGCGGTCATCGCCTGCTGGCTGCGGCTGGAGCGGGCGGCCACGGAGGCGGGACGGCCGCCGATGGCGGCCGACACTCCGGAGGAACTGGTCGACAGGCTGCTCGAAGACCTCGACGAGGAGGCGTTGCGGCGGCTCAAGCAGGTCTACCACCTGGCGCGTTACGCCCCGCACGAGGTCAACGAGGAGCAGCGGGCCGACGCCAGGCAGGCGCTGGAGACCCTGATCTCCGCGACACCCGTGGTGGAGCCGGTATGACGAGGAAATGGCTGCTGATCATCGGCGCGTCCACGGTGGCCGCCTGGTTCGTCGCACCGCCGCTGGGCGAGGAGCTCGGCTACGCGTTCGAGAGCTGGCGCATGGCGCTGCTGGTGCTGGCGGGGACCACGGTCTACGCGCTGGTCCACACGTTGCCGCGACCCAAGGAGCCGGCCTTCCGCCCGCGCTCGTCGCAGACCCCCGTGCACAGCCCGGCCGTCGCCGACGGCGTGGGCCTGTGGGAGCAGCGGCTGCGCGCGGCACGCAAGGACCCCGAGCGGTTCGACCTCATCGTGCGGCAGCGGCTGCGCGAGATCACGGCCGACCGGCTCGAGCATCGCCGCGGCCTGCGCCTGGAGCAGGCGCGCGACCTGCTCGGCGAGGAACTGCACACCCTGCTGACCACCCCCGTGACCACCGTGCCGAGCGAGGCCGAGCTGGCCAGGATGATTACTCGTATTGAGGAGATATAGATGGAACTCTCCGAGGTTGGCCGCCTGGCGCGCTCCGTGCTCGACCGCGTCGAGACGGTCGTCGTGGGCAAGCGCGAGGCCCTGGAGACGGTGCTCACCGGCATCCTGGCCGGCGGGCACGTGCTACTGGAGGACTTCCCCGGCCTGGCCAAGACGCTGACGGCGCGCAGCTTCGCCCAGACCCTCGGTCTCGACTTCCGCCGCCTGCAGTTCACGCCCGACCTGCTGCCCGCCGACGTGACCGGCTCGTTCCTGTACAACCAGCGCAGCGGCGAGTTCGACTTCCGCCCCGGCCCGATCTTCACCGACCTGCTGCTGGCCGACGAGATCAACCGCACGCCGCCCAAGACCCAGTCGGCGCTGCTGGAGGCGATGCAGGAGCGACAGGTCAGCGTCGAGGGCGTCACGCACCCGCTGACCACGCCCTTCCACGTCCTGGCCACCGCCAACCCGGTGGAGTACGAGGGCACCTACCCGCTTCCCGAGGCGCAGCTGGACCGCTTCCTGCTGCGTGTCTCCTTCGGCTATCCGACGCCGGAACAGGAGTGGCAGGTGCTGTCCAAGCGCATGGCACGCCGCCAGGAGGAGGCCGTCCTCGACCCGGTCGTCGACGCCGAGACCCTGGTCTCCATGCAGAAGGCGCTGGAGGACGTGGCCGTCGACGACTCGGTCGGCCGCTACATGGTCGAGCTCACCGCCGCCACCCGCAAGCACCCGCAGGTGCAGATGGGCGCCTCGCCGCGAGGCTCGCTGGCGCTGCTGCTCACCTCGCGCGCCAGGGCCGTGCTGCAGGGCCGCGACTACGTCATCCCCGAGGACGTCAAGCACATGGCGGGTCCCGCGCTGGCGCACCGCATCAGCCTGCGGCCCGAGGTGTGGCTGCGCAAGGTCGAGCCGTCGGCGGTCGTCGCCGAGCTCTGCGCGCAGGTGCACGCCCCCGCCTCGGCTCAGCTGCCCTCCTACAGCACCCGATGAGCTCCGGGCCCACTCCCACGCGGGCGGGCGGCTGGACCCCGACCCCCGCGCTGCGCCGGGCGAGCGTGATCGGCGGCGTGCTGCCGATCGCCGCGCTCGTCCTGGGCCGCGCCGACATCCTGCTGCTGGCGGTGCCGTTCGTGATCGGCGCGGTCGCCTCGCTGCTGCGGCGGCCGGAGGGCGACCCGACAGGCACGCTGACCCTGGCCGGCCCCTCGGTCCTGGAAGGCGAGGTCGTCGACGCGCAGGTGACCGTCGCCGGGCACAGCCAGGTGCCGGTCCACTGCCTGCTGACGCCGCGCACCGCGCCGTTCCTGGAGCCCGCGTACGGCTCGCGCCACCGCACGGTGGTGGTACGGCCCGGCCGCCTCACCAAGGTCACCTGGGGCTACACCACCAAGACCTGGGGCATGCTCGAGGTCGGACCCGTGCACGTGACGGCCTTCGCCTGCGACGGCCTGCTGGAGCAGCGCGAGTTCCGCATCCCCGTGGCGCGCGTGGCGTCGCTGCCGCATCCCGACAGCTTCGAGTCGCGTACCCAGCTGCCCAACGCCAACGGCCTGTCGGGTGTGCACCGCTCGCGCCGTCCCGGCGAGGGCGGCGAACTGGCGGGCGTGCGGCGCTTCCAGGTCGGCGACCGGTTGCGCCGCATCGACTGGCGCACGACCGTGCGCACCGGCGAGACCCACGTCAACGCGACGTTGTCAGAGCGCGACGCCGAGGTGACGATCATCATCGACGTGCTGCACGAGCCGCCGCTCGGCACCGCCGTACGGGCCGCGGCTGCCATCGCCGCGCACCACACGGGCAAGGGCGACCGGGTGACGATCGTCGAGTTCGGCTCGCTGCGGCGCCGGCTGCGGCCGGGGACGGGACGGCGCCATCACCTGGCGGCGCTGGAGTGGCTGGCGTCCGTGCGCGCGAACGGCGGAGCCAGCGACGAGTCGGGCGAACGCATGCTCAGCGCCGCGCTGACGCCGGGGCGCGGGGTGGTCTTCATGCTCACGCCGCTGCTGGACCGGCGCAGCGTCACGGGGCTGGCGCGCCTGGCCATGAGCCGCCGGTCCGTGGTGGCCGTCGACACGCTCCACGAGCGGCATGGCGACAGCCTGCCCGAGCGGCTGTGGTGGCTGGAGCGCGACAACTTCATCGCCTCCCTGCTGGACGCCGGCGTGCCGGTGGAGCCCTGGCAGGGCTCGGGCAGCCTCGACCTGGTCCTGCGCGACGTGGCCCGGATGGAGATGAGCCGGTGAAATGGTCACGGTTTACGTGGGTGAGTTTGGGTGTGCGGCTGGTGCTGGCGGCCAGCGGATGCCTGGCGCTGAACCTGTCCTTCCCGCCGCAGTTCGCCGACGGGCCGCTGTGGCCGCCGCTGTCGGTCGCGCTGGCGATCTTCGCGGCCGTGTGGCCGCGCTCCCCCGCGGTCAGCGGCATGATCGCCGCGACCGTGACGATCTGGATCGTCGGCGGGCTGGTCTACGACGCGCCGATCGACCCGCTCGGCGCCCTGCTGGTGGGCTGCGCCCTGTACGTGCAGCACACCTCGGCGGCGCTGGCCGCCCAGGTGCCGCTGGCCAGCGACATCCCGGCGCGGCTGATCGGTCCCTGGGCGCTGCGGACCGGCCTGGTCCTGGTGGTCACGACCCTGGTCTACCTGGTGGTGGTGACGGTTCCCCCGCTGCTGGGCAGCGTGCCGACGCTCGTCATGCTGCCGCTGGGCGCGCTGGGGGCGGTCACCGTCGCGGCGGTCGTCCGGCACGTGCTGCAGCGCCCGCCGGCGGCGGAGTGAGTCTCAGGCGGGCGACGGGATGAGGGCATCGATCTCCGCCTCGAGTGCCCGCTTGTCCGCCTCGGCCAGGAACGAGGCGGACACCGCGTTGGCGGCCAGCCGGGCCAGGCCCGCCTCGTCCAGCCCCGCCACGCGGGCGGCGACCCGGTACTCCTCGGTCAGGGTGGTGGCGAACATGGGCGGGTCGTCGCTGTTGATGGTGACGAACAGGCCCTCCTCCAGCATCCGGGGCAGCGGGTGCTCGGCGATGGCGGCGACCTGGCCGGTGCGGACGTTGGAGGTCGGGCACACGTCCAGCGGCAGCCGCGTCTCGCGCAGGTGCGCGACGAGCCGTTCGTCGCCCAGGCAGGAGATGCCGTGGCCGACGCGCTCGGCGTGCAGGCCCTCGATGACCTCCCAGATGGTCTCGGGTCCTGTCATCTCGCCGCCGTGCGGCACGCTGTGCAGACCCGCCGCGCGGGCCGCCGCGAACGCGTCGCGGAAGACCTGGCGGTACGGCGGGCGGCTCTGCTCGATGCCCGCCAGCCCGAAACCTGTCAAAGCCTTGGGAGGTTCTTCGAAGGCATGCTTGAGAGTGATGGCCGCCGCCTCCTCGCCGTACTCCCCGGGGATGTCGAAGATGTAGGCCATGCGCACGCCGTACTCCTCGAAGGAGCGGTCGGCTGCCAGGTCGAGCGCCTCGGTCACCGCGCGCATGGGCAGCCCCATGAGCCAGTGCGCGTACGGGGTGACCTGGAGTTCGGCGTAGCGGCCGTTCTGCGCCGCCAGGTCCCTGGCCAGGCCGGTCACCAGGGTGTGGACATCCTCTGGCTCGCGCACCAGGGAGTTGACCTTGGAGTAGACGCGGGCGAAGTGCGGGAAGTCGGTGAAGGTGTAGAAGGCGCGCAGCTCCCGCTCGCCGGTCGGCACGCCGCGGTCGGGGTGGCGCCCGGCCAGTTCCAGGACGGTCTCGACCGAGGCGGAGCCGACCAGGTGCACGTGCAGCTCCACCTTGGGGAGCGCGTCGATGAAGGCGTCAAGGGTGGTCATGTCGCCCGACCTTGTCACGAAATTTCGTGCCCAAGAAGACTTTGGGGCGAAATCTCACACAGACTTGTGAGATTCGACGAGCGGCACGAGCACGCCGTCAACGGTGTCGGCGACGAAGGCGTCGTCGAAGGACGGGCCGATGAAGATCATCCGATGCCACACCAGGGCCTCGGCCACCGTGTAGAGCCTGGACGGGTCGGCCTGGCCGTACCCCGCGCGCTCCAGCAGCGCCGCCGCCCCGCCGATGTCCTTGACCGGCATGTGCGAGCGCAGCGCGCGGGCCAGCTCCTGGTTCGACACGATCGTCGACGACAACCCGATGATCAGCCCGTGCTTACGCTCGATCATGTCGCACAGGCCCCGCACCAGCGTGAGCAGATCGTCGCGCAGGGAGCCGGTCGGCTCGACGACGGGTACGTCGAGCTGGAACCGGCTGCAGATCACGTCGACGACCAGCTCGGGCTTGCCCGCCCAGCGGCGGTAGAGCGTGGCCTTGCTGGCCCTGGCCCGCTTGGCGATCCCGTCGACCGTCATCCGGTCGTAGCCCACCTCCGACAGCAGCTCGAGGGTGGCGTCGATGATGGCCCGCTCCCTGTCGGGATCGAGTGGAGCCACGTGCACGTCCTTCTAGCGCTCGGCGATCTGCTCGTATCGTACGCCCGTCAGCTGCTCGGACACGTCCCACAGGCGCGTGGCGAGCTCCTGGGAGCGGGCGGCGGCTGACGGGGTGAGCCGCTGCAGCTTCGGGCCGATGTACTCACCTCCGCGCACGCTCGGCGAGGTCGCGGCGTGGATCGAGGAGAGCGCGCCCTTCTCCGGCGACTTCAGCAGCAGCCCCGCCACCCACTGCAGACGGCCCATCTTGAAGATGTCGGTGGCGGTGGCGCCCGGGTGCGTCGCCACGCTCACCAGGTCGAGCCCGGCCCGCCTGGCCCTGCGGTCCAGCTCGGCGGCGAAGAGCATGTTGCAGAGCTTGGAGCGGCCGTAGGAGCTCATCTTCGCGTAGCCCTTGTTCAGGGGCAGGTCGTCGAAGTCGAGCCGGCCCGACTTGTGCGCGTCGCTGGCGACGGTGACGACCCGCGCCCCCTGGCTCTTCAGCAGCACCGGCAGCAGCAGTCCGGTGAGCGCGTAGTGCCCGAGGTGGTTGACGCCGAACTGCAGCTCGAAGCCGTCCCTGGTCGTCTGTGGCGCGATCATGCCCACGCCCGCGTTGTTGACCAGGACGTCGACGGTCCCGACGTCCTCCGCGAACGAGTGCACGGAGGCGAGGTCGGCCAGGTCGAGGGTGCGCTGCTCGACGTCGGCGCCGGGTACGGCCGAGCGGATCGCCTCCGCGGCGGCCAGGCCCTTGTCACGCGAGCGGGTGGCCAGGACGACGCGCAGGCCCTGAGCCGCCAGGGCCTGGGCGGTGGGCAGGCCGATGCCGGTGTTGGCGCCGGTGACGATGGCGGTTCTCATGCCGACTCCTAGGTGTACGAAACCGTTTCGTACACTCTACATGCGCTCCAGCCGCTGGCGCGCGAGCCGCTCCTCCCTCCTGGCCACGTCCAGCCGCTGCTGGGCCTCGGCCAGCTTCTTCCTGGCCTTGTCGAGCTTCTGGGCGAGCTTGGCGACCTTGTCGGCGCGCTCCTCATGAGCCTGCACGGCCTGCGCGAGCGTGTCACGCCACTCGGTGTAGGCGGCCTCGGCCTCCTCCCGCTCCCTGGCCCTGCGCTCCTCGGCCTGGCGGGTCTCCTCCTCGCTCGGTTTGTCCTTGGCTCGCCGTACCTGCTCACGAGGGATCGGAGCCGGGGCGAAGCCGCTGTAGCTGAGCGGCTTGACCAGGTGGCCGCGGCGCACCTGCTCGGCCGCCTCCGCGTCGACCACCGCCGCGTCCAGGGTCTGGTCCACCTCCGCGGCCGCGGCACCGGACAGGTCCGACCGCTCGCGGATCAGCCGCGACAACCTTCCCGTGGCCTGGGCGCGCCGCCGGGTCAGCTCGGCCAGCGCGTCGGCGTCGTGGGCCTGCCAGGCCTCGCGCAGCCGCTCCCCCACCTCCAGCAGCTCGTCGAGCTCGCCCGGCTGCTCGTGGGCCAGCCGGTTGAGCGCCCAGGCGGACACCGTGGGCTTGCGCAGCTTGCCGATCTCCTTCGCCAGGGGTGCGTCACCGGCCTGTTTGGCCGCGCGCACCCGCTCGTCGCGCGCGGCGGTGAACTCGGCCGGCGGCAGGGCGTAGAGGCGGGTGGCGATCTCGTCAAGATCCACCCCTGAGGAATACCCCAATTGAGCGCTTTTCTAGCGCATAGTGGAGGTCGAGGGAGGCCGCCGTGTTCGAACGCTTCACCGATCGTGCCCGCCGTGTGGTCGTCCTGGCCCAGGAGGAGGCCAGGCTGCTCAACCACAACTACATCGGCACCGAGCACATCCTGCTCGGCCTGGTCAACGAGAGCGAGGGCGTGGCCGGGCGCGCTCTGAGCCAGTGCCGGATCGACCTCGGGCAGGTTCGCGAGGGCGTTCAGGAGATCGTCGGCATGGGCGACAGGCCGCCGGGCGGGCACATCCCGTTCACGCCCCGCGCGAAGAAGGTGCTGGAGCTGTCGCTGCGGGAGGCCTTACAACTCGGGCACAACTACATCGGCACCGAGCACATCCTGCTCGGCCTGATCCGCGAGGGCGAGGGCGTGGCCGCCCAGGTGCTGGTCAGGTACGGCGCCGATCTCAACAGGATCAGGCAGGTCGTGGTCACGCTGCTGCACGGACGGCCGCAGCGGCACGACGACGATCCTCCCCTCGACCTGTCCTCTCCCCTGCCGCCGCATCCTGCGCACCCGCCGCCCCCGCCGGGCATCGGATCTCGTGGTCCCGGGCTCATCGACCGGCTGGACCGGCTGCAGTCCTCGCTCGACCGGCTGGAGGGCTCGGTGGAGCGCATCGAGCGGCATCTGGGCATCGAGCGCCCGCCGGCACCCGAGGATGCGCCGCTCGACCGCCCGACGGAGGGCCCCCCGACCGACCCGCCCACCCCGGAACAAGGCGGCTCGGACGAGGGCGAATCCAATGCGGGCGGCTCAGACGAGGACCGCTCAGATGAAGGCCGCTCAGATGAGGGCCGCGACGCCGGCCACGGGTAGGCGGGCCTCCACCACTCCGGGGTCCTCGGTGTAGGCGAGGGTCGCGCCGAGCCGGACGAGCAGGCTGCGCATGCGCGCGTTGTCGGACAGCATCGCCGCCCGCACCTCGGCATAGCCGTGGTCGCGTGCGATCTGCACCAGCATCCTGGCCAGTGCCGTGCCCACGCCCTTGCCCTGCCACCGGTCCTCGACCAGGAAGGCCATCTCGGCGATCCCGGGGTCCGGGGTGAACATGAGGTTGGCCATCGCCACCACCTGGCCGTCGAAGCACGCCACGAGCGACTGCCCGCGCGAGCGGTCGACCAGCCGGTCGAACACCCGCGGCGGCAGCGCGGGCATGCTGGTGAAGTAGCGGAACCGGCGGCTCTCCGGGCTGCACCTGTCGTGCAGGTCGCGCACGGCCTCGCGGTAGATCCCGGTGAGCGGCCGTACGTCCAGCTCCGCGCCGTCGCCGAGGGTGAGGCTGCGCTCGTTGCCCGCCTGCTCGACCGGCGGCTGGGCGAGCCTGACGAACGCCGCCGCCCTGGCCGCCTCCGTCATGGTGAAGGGCAGTTCGGTACGGCGCAGCCGTACCGAACGCTTCTCGGCCACGCGGACGACGAGCTGGGTCGGGTCGGGGAGATCGCTCACGCTCTCACCGTAGATCCACCGGGCGTCGTCCGCGCGCAGCAGCTCGGCCATCAGCTCGGGCAGGCGCCAGGGCATCGCGCGCACCCGGGTGGCCAGCAGCAGCGCCCTGGTCGGCTCGTCGGTCAGCTCGTGGGCGCTGGCCGGGACGACCAGTACCCGGCGCCCGCCCGCGGCCTCCAGCGCCTCGCGCACGGCCTCGGGCGAGGCCGGGATGTCGGCGACGAACTCGTCGACGGTGCCGTCCGCGTCGGGCTGCACGCTCAGGCCCAGGATGTTGCCGCCGCGCTCGGCCAGGGCCGCGGCCAGCTTGGCCAGGCGCCCGGGTCGCTCGTCCACTGTGGTTCTGATCCGCAGGAATCCCATGTGTAAGAGGATGAAGGAGCTCTGTTACACCGTCGCTACGTGCGCGTTTCTAGAGAAATGGCATTATTTGAGCTCATGAGTACGCGTGTTCCACTGTCTGACGGGTTCATCAACGGAGAGGTCTCCTTCTGGTACCGCTCCTCGGGCGTGCCCGCCCCGCGCCAGCGCCTCGATGGGCCGTTGTCGGCGGATGTCGTGATCGTCGGCGCCGGATATACCGGACTGTGGACCGCCTACTATCTCAAAAAATCGGCGCCCGGCCTGCGCGTCGTCGTGCTGGAGCAGGAGTTCGCCGGCTTCGGCGCCTCCGGCCGCAACGGTGGGTGGCTCACCGGAGATCTGGCCGGTTCGCACGAGCTGTACGCCAGATCGCACGGCACCGAGGCCGCCATCGCGCTGCAGCGGGAGATGTTCGCCTCCGTCGACGAGGTCATCGCGGTCTGCGCCAAGGAGGGCATCGACGCCGACGTCGTCAAGGGCGGGGTGCTGACCGTCGCCCGCAACACCGCCCAGGCCTCCCGGCTGCGCGCCCACGTCGACGAGGCCAGGGCCTGGGGCTTCGGCCCCGGCGATCTGCAACTGCTGTCGGCCGCCGAGTCGCAGGAGCGGCTGCGGGTGGCGGGGACGGTGCAGGGCTCGTGGAGCCCGCACTGCGCGCGCATCCAGCCCGCCAAGCTCGCGCTCGGGCTGGCCGAGGCGGTGCGCGCGCTCGGCGTGGAGATCTACGAGGGCACGCCCGTGTTGTCCATCGAGCCGAAGCGGGCGGTGACCCCGTACGGCGTCGTGTCCGGAGATTTCATCATCCGCGCGACCGAGGGCTTCACCTCGCGCCTGCAGGGCCTGCGCCGCCAGTGGCTGCCCATGAACAGCTCGATGATCGTCACCGAGCCGCTGCCCGACTCCTTCTGGGAGACCGTCGGCTGGCAGGGCGCCGAGCTGCTCGGCGACATGGCCCACTACTACATGTACGCCCAGCGCACCGCCGACGGCCGAATCGCCTTCGGCGGGCGCGGACGGCCCTACCTGTACGGCTCGCGCGTCGACGCCCGCGGCCACACCCACGACTGGACCGTCGAGGCGCTCTGGCAGCTTCTGGTCGACTTCTTCCCCGCCGCGTCGTCGTCGAAGGTCGCCCACGCCTGGTCCGGCGTGCTCGGCGTGCCACGCGACTGGTGCTCGACCGTCCACGTCGACCGCGACACCGGGCTCGGCTGGGCGGGCGGGTACACGGGGCACGGGGTGACGACGACCAACCTGGCCGGCCGTACGCTGCGTGACCTCGTCCTGGGCGAGCAGACCGCGCTGACGGCGCTGCCGTGGGTGGGGCGCAAGGTGCGCGCGTGGGAGCCCGAGCCGCTGCGGTGGCTCGGCGTGCACTCGATGTACCGGCTGTATCGCACCGCCGACGCCCGCGAGCGGTCGATGCGGCGCACCTCGGTGCTGGCCCGCTTCGCCGACCTCATCACGGGGCACTGACGCCCGCGGGCCAGCCCCAAGCTTTGACGAGTCTTTGGCTCGCGCACCGGACTCATCCGCGCCCTCCGGGCAGAGACCAGGATATGGACGGCCTCGAGGAGGGCGCGGGCACGGTGGAGCTGATCCGCCGCCGGCTGCACGAACTGCGCCACGCCATGCGTCGCGAAGCGGTCATCGCCGACACCACCTGCCGTCTCGCGGCGCAGCGCAACGTGCTGCCCGCGGAGGCGGCGGCCCAGCTGGCCAGGCTCTCGGCCGAGAGCGGCATGGACCTGGTCGAGGTTGCCAGGTCGCTGGAGTTCGATCCGGAACCGGCCCCTTCCGGCGAACCGGACGCCGTACCCCGCTGGCTGGTGTCCACGCTGCAGGCGGTCCACGTCTCGGCGGCCTACCTGCTGCCCGTGCACGATCCGTCGGGCAGGGTGGTGGACTTCACGGTGGCCGAGGCCAACGACGTCGCCGCCGACGTGACCGGGCGCGGGCGCGACTACCTGCTGGGCGGCCGGGTGCTCCTGCGCACGCCCGGACTGGCCCGTTCCGGGCTGTTCGAGGAGTATCTGCGCGTCTACGAGACCGGCAGGGCCTTCCGTCGTGGCCCGTTCGAGTACGTCGAGGTCAGGGACGGCCTGCTCTGGCCCGCCTCGGTCACCGTGCGTGCCGTCCGGGTCGAGGACGGCATCCTGGTCACCTGGCGCACCCACGACGACGAGGAGCGCCTCGTGGCGGGCTGGGAGCGCGCCCAGCGCATCGCGGAGCTGGGCTGGGCGGAGTGGAACCTGGCCACGGGCCGGGCGTTGTGGACGCCGCAGATGTACGAGATGTTCGGCCGCGACGCCCGCGACGGACCCCTCGGCCTGGACGAGCTGCCTGACACGGTGGTGGCCGAGGACCAGCCCCTGGTGCGCGAGCAGATGTGCGCCCTGCTCGCCGACCGGGAGGCGATCGAGTCGGAGTTCAGGGTCCAGCAGCGGCACGGCGTACGGCACCTGCGCCTGGTGAGCGAGCCGGTGCTCGACCGGCACGGCCTGCTGGTGGCGATAAGGATCATGGCACAGGACGTCACCGAGAGCCGGCGCAGGGAACGCGCCCTCGTCCGCGCCCACGAGCGCGCGGACTCGGAGAAGGAGCGTGCCGAGCGTGAGCGCCTGGTGGCCACGCACCTGCAGGACACGCTGCTGCCGGTGCGCAGGGGCGTGCTCGACCTGCCGGGGCTGCGCGTGGCGCTGCGTTACCACCCGGACGAGGAGACCGGGCGCATCGGCGGCGACTGGTTCAAGGCCAGGCCGCTCCCCGACGGCCAGGTACTCATCGCCGTGGGCGACGCCATGGGGCACGGCCTGGCCGCGGCCGGGCTCATGGCCACGATGCGCAGCGGCCTGGCGGGCCTGGCCTACACCGGCGCCCCGGCCGACCGGCTGGCGACCTGGCTCAACGAGCTGATGTACCACGCCAACCCCGGGATCACCGCCACCGGCACCGCGATCATCGGTCACTACCGGCCGGCGGACCGCGTGCTGTCATGGGTGAACGCCGGCCATCCCGGCCCGGTCCTGATCCGCGACGGAGAGGCGAGCCTGCTGGAGTCCGGGGGCGGCGCCATGCTCGGCGCGTTCGAGACGATGGAGTACACCCTCACCACCACCCCGCTCAAGCAGCACGACCTGCTCCTGCTCTACACCGACGGCATCATCGAGCGGCGCGGCCACGACCTGGAGGAGGGCCTGCGGGCGCTGCTGGAGGCGGCCGCCGACGTGGACGTGCGCGACGACCCCGAGCAGAGCCTCGACATCATCCTGCGCAGGCTCGGAGCCGAGCGTTCCGACGACGACGTCTGCCTGCTCGCGCTGACGATCCTGTGACTTCTCCGGTGAGCGGGAGCACTAGTCTCAATCCCGACACCAAAGGAGAAGCATGGACATCCTCTTCCGGGGCGGCCGGGTTTTCACCGCCAAGGGCGACTTCGCCGAAGCCGTGCTGGTGCGCGACGGCGTGATCGCGGCGGTGGGCGCCGCCCGGGACCTGGCCACCGGAGCGCACGAGACCGTCGACCTGGCGGGCGGCCTGCTGACGCCGGGATTCACCGACGCGCACATCCACCCGGTGCAGGCCGGGCTGGAGCGGGCCAAGTGCGACCTGTCGGAGGTCTACGGGCTGGATGAGTACGTGGCCAGGGTGGCGCAGTACGCGGCCGCCCACCCCGGCAGGGAGTGGGTCGACGGCGGCGGCTGGGACATGTCGGCCTTCCCCGGCGGCCTTCCCCGCCGCGAGCAGCTCGACTTCCTGGACCGCCCGGTCTACCTCATCCAGCGTGACCACCACGCGGCCTGGGTGAACACCAGGGCGCTCGAGCGCGCGGGCATCACCAGGCAGACCCCCGACCCGGCCGACGGCAGGATCGAGCGCGACGCCGACGGCACGCCGACCGGTGTGCTCCACGAGGGCGCGATGGACCTGGTGGGCCTGCTGACCCCGCGGCCCACCCAGCAGGACATGGACGACGCCCTCGTCGACGCGCAGCGCCACCTGTTCAGCCTGGGCATCACCGGCTGGCAGGACGCCATCGTGGGCTCCTACGCGGGCTCCGACGACCAGCTGCCCACCTACGTCTCCGCGGCCGCCTCCGGCCGTCTCAGGGCCCGCGTGGTGGGCGCGCTGTGGTGGGAGCGCACCAGGGGCGCCGAGCAGATCGAGGATCTCCTCCAGCGCCGCAAGTCGGCGGAGGGCCTCGACCGGTTCTCGGCCACCTCCGTCAAGATCATGCAGGACGGCATCGCGGAGAACTACACCGCCGCGGTGCTGGAGCCGTACTGCCTGTGCGGCGGCACGGGCCTGTCGTACGTGGACCCGGACCTGCTCAAGGGCTACGTGGCCGAGCTGGACCGGCACGGTTTCCAGATCCACTTCCACGCGATCGGCGAGCGCGCCGTGCGCGAGGCCCTCGACAGCTTCACCGGGACCGACCCGGCCAACCGCCACCACATCGCGCACCTGCAGATCATCGAGCCGAGCGACATCCCGCGCTTCGCCGAACTCGGCGTGACGGCCAACCTGCAACCCCTGTGGGCGACCCACCACGCCCAGATGGACGAGCTGACCATCCCCTACCTCGGCGAGCCCCGCTCGTCGTGGCAGTACCCCTTCGCCGACCTGCAGCAGGCGGGCGCCCGCTTCTGCGCGGGCAGCGACTGGCCGGTCTCCAACGCCGACCCGCTGCAGGCGATGCACGTGGCGGTCAACCGCACCGAGCCGGGCAGCTCGGTGCACGCCGGCTACCCGACGGCGCAGACGCCGTTCCTTCCCGGCCAGAAGCTGGACCTGACGACGGCGCTGACCGCGTACACGGCCGGTTCCGCCTGGATCAACCGCTCGCCCGCCGGGGTCATCGAGCCGGGCCGCCCCGCCGACCTGGTGGTGCTGGACCGCGACCCGTTCGACCTCCCGGCGCAGGACCTGTGGACCACGAAGGTCAGGATGACGTTCGTGGACGGCGAGGCGGTCCACGAGGCCTGATCACCCGGCGGCCCTCGCCGTCGCGCGTTTTCACCCCCCGAGCACGCTGAAGCCCCCATCGGCCTGGGCCGATGGGGGCTTCAGCGAAGAACTCCTACCAGGGACTCTTGTTCGTGCGCAGGCGCTCGAGCGCCTCCTCGAGGATGGCCTTGCCGTCCTTGTCGCTCCGGCGCTCCTTCACGTAGGCCAGGTGCGTCTTGTACGGCTCGTTCCTCGGCGGCGCCGGCGGGTTGGCCTGGTCCTGGCCGGCCGGAAGGCCGCAACGCGGGCAGTCCCACAGCTCGGGAACGGCCGCGTCACTGGCGAAACTCGGGCGCGTCTCGTGCATGTTGGCGCACCAGAACGCCACGCGCACACGTGGGGCGGCCTCGCCGCGCTCGGCCTCCCCCATCGGCCCGGCGCCTACGCGGCTGCCACGGATCGCGTTGCCACTACCCACGGATGAACTCCTCGCTCGAACGCCCCACGCGCGCGCGGGGGGAGAATCACTGTCACGCGTCAGACGGGCGTTACTACTGCTTGAGCAGCAGGCCCAGAGCGATGATGCAGACGAACCAGACCGTGCCCGTGATGACGGTCAGCCGGTCGAGGTTGCGCTCCACCACCGAGGAACCACCGAAGTTCGACGAGAAGCCACCGCCGAACATGTCGGACAGACCGCCACCCTTACCCTTGTGGAGCAGGACGAGCAGGATCATGAGGCAGCTCGCCAGGATAACGGCGATGGAGATTCCGATGACCACGGTAAACCTGTCTTTCAGGTGCTCTGAACGCGTGACGATTCAAACTTGCTTCTAGAGGGTACGACCTGCTGTCAAGTCGCGCCCCCGTTATGCCTCAGTTGGTGCCATAACGGCAGATCTTGACGAAGTCGGCCGCGTCGATGCTGGCCCCTCCGACGAGGGCGCCGTCGACATCGGCCTGCGCCATGATCCCGGCGATGTTGCCGGACTTCACCGAGCCTCCGTAAAGGATACGAACACCTTCGGCCACCTGCGCGTCGTAGAGCTCGGCGAGTCGCTGCCGCAGCGCCGCGCAGACCTCCTGGGCGTCGTCGGGGGTGGCCACCTCACCGGTGCCGATCGCCCACACCGGCTCGTAGGCCACCACCATCGATTGTGCCTGCTCGGCGGAGACTTTGCGCAGTCCACCGTCGAGCTGCGACAGGGTGTAGGCCACATGGCCGCCCGCCTGCCGTACCGGCAGCCCCTCGCCCACGCACAGGATCGGCGTCAGCGAGTGCCGCAGCGCGGCGTGCACCTTGGCGTTGACCAGGGCGTCGTCCTCGTCGTGGTACTGCCGGCGCTCCGAGTGGCCGATCACCACGTAGCTGCAGCCCAGCTTGGCCAGCATCGCGCCGGAGATCTCGCCGGTGTAGGCGCCGGCGTCGTACTGCGACAGATCCTGCGCGCCGTAGACGATCCTGTAGCGGTCGCCGTCGACGAGCGTCTGCACGCTCCGCAGGTCGGTGAACGGCGGCAGCACCGCCACGTCCACCTTGTCGAAGTCCTTGTCGGACAGGCCGAACGCCAGCGACTGGACGAGCTTGATGGCCTCGAGGTGGTTGAGGTTCATCTTCCAGTTGCCGGCCATGAGCGGCTTGCGCACGGGTCAGTCCTCCAGAGCGGCGAGTCCGGGCAGGGTCTTACCTTCGAGGTACTCCAGGCTGGCACCGCCGCCGGTGGAGATGTGCGAGAAACCGTCTTCCGGAAGGCCGAGTTTCCGTACGGCGGCCGCGGAGTCGCCGCCGCCGACGACCGTGTAGGCCTCGGACCGGATCAGCGCCTCGGCCACGGCCCTGGTGCCCCCGGCGAACGCCTCGAACTCGAAGACGCCCATCGGGCCGTTCCAGAACACCGTGCGCGCGTCGGACAGCTTGGAGGCGAACAGCTCCCGCGTCCTGGGACCGATGTCGAGCCCCTCGCGGTCGGCCGGGATCGCGTCGGCCGCGACGACCTCGTACTCGGCGTCCTCGGCGAAGTGGGTGGCGGCCAGCACGTCGACCGGCAGCACGAGCTCCACGCCGCGCTTGACGGCCTCGTTGAGGAAGCCGCGCACCTGGTCGAGCTGGTCCTCCTGCAGCAGGCTCCTGCCGACCTCGTGGCCCTGGGCCTTGAGGAAGGTGTAGGCCATGCCGCCGCCGATGAGCAGCCGGTCGACCTTGGTCAGCAGGTTGGCGATGACGCCGAGCTTGTCGGAGACCTTGGCGCCGCCCAGCACGACCACGTAGGGGCGCTCGGGGCTCTCGGTGAGCTTCTTCAGCACCTCGACCTCGGCCTTGACCAGGCCGCCCATCGTGTGCGGGAGGAGCTTGGGCACGTCGTAGACGGAGGCGTGCTTGCGGTGCACCGCGCCGAAGCCGTCACCCACGTACAGCTCGGCCAGGCCCGCCAGCTCCCGCGCGAACGCCTGCCGTACGGCCTCGTCCTTGGACTCTTCGCCCGGGTTGTAGCGAAGGTTCTCCAGCAGGGCCACCTGGCCGTCGTGGAGCTCGTCGACGACGGCCTCGGCCTCGGGGCCGACGGTGTCGCTCGCGAAGGCCACCTGCCCGCCCAGCAGCTCGCGCAGGCGCCGGGCGACCGGGGCCAGGGAGTACTTGGGGTTGGGCTCGCCCTTGGGGCGGCCCAGGTGGGCGCAGACGATGACCTTCGCGCCCTGCTCCTGCAGCGCCTTGATGGTCGGCAGGGAGGCGCGGATACGCCCGTCGTCGGTGATCACGTCCCCGTCGAGGGGGACGTTGAGGTCGGCGCGTACCAGGACGCGCCGACCCTTCACGTCTTGCAGCATCAGAGGTCCTTGCCCACCAGCTCGATGAGGTCGGCGAGGCGGTTGGAGTAACCCCACTCGTTGTCGTACCAGCCGATGACCTTGGCCTGGTTGCCGATCACCTTGGTCAGCCCGGAGTCGAAGATGCAGGAGGCCGGGTCGGTGACGATGTCGGCGGAGACGATGTCGTCCTCGGTGTAGGTGAGGATGCCCTTGAGGGGGCCCTCGGCAGCGGCCTTGTAGGCGGCGTTGATCTCCTCGACGCTCGGGGTGGCCTTGAGCTCCACGGTGAGGTCGGTGGCCGAGCCGGTGGGGATCGGCACGCGCATCGCGAAGCCGTCGAGCTTGCCCTTCAGCTCCGGCAGCACCAGGCCGATGGCCTTGGCGGCACCGGTGGAGGTCGGCACCACGTTCAGGGCGGCGGCGCGGGCGCGGCGCAGGTCGGCGTGCGGGCCGTCCTGCAGGTTCTGGTCCTGCGTGTAGGCGTGGATCGTGGTCATGAGGCCCTTCTCGATGCCGAAGGCGTCGTTGAGGACCTTGGCCAGCGGGGCCAGGCAGTTGGTGGTGCAGGAGGCGTTGGAGATCACCGTGTGGCTGGCCGGGTCGTACTTGTCATGGTTGACACCCATGACGACGGTGACGTCCTCGTTCTTGGCCGGGGCCGAGATGATGACCTTCTTCGCGCCGTTCTCGGCGTGCACCTTGGCCTTGTTGGCGTCGGTGAAGAAGCCGGTCGACTCCACCACGATGTCAACACCCAGGTCGCCCCAGGGCAGCTTGGCGGGGTCACGCTCGGCGAAGGCCTTGATGGTCTTGCCGTCCACGACGATCTCGTCGGCGGTCGCCTTCACCTCGTACGGCAGGCGGCCCAGGATGCTGTCGTACTTCAGCAGGTGGGCGAGCGTCGCGTTGTCGGTCAGGTCGTTGACGGCGACGATCTCGATGTCTTTGCCGCTGGCGGCCACCGCTCGCCAGAAGTTACGGCCGATGCGGCCGAAGCCGTTGACTCCTACGCGGATGCTCACGGGAACCGGTCTCCTCGAAATCTGCGGGCTGAAACCTCAAGCACGAACCCTATCGGAACCGGATTGGTTTAGACCTCTTCAGGGTGCACCCTCTTTTGCCTGCTTTTTTGGACGGATTTTGCAGAGATCGAGTAAAGTGCCCGGACTCGTCAGAGTTAAGCACGGGGGTGCCGATGAAAGCGCGAAGTACGGGACTACTGCGAGGCCTGATAGCCGGGCTGGCGGCGACGATCGCCGCCATGGCCCTCTACGGCGCCTACGGCTACTTCGCGCCGCAGATCCCGACGCCGGTGCTTCACTTCTTCGGCCCGCCGGAGAAGTCCGAGCTCTACGTGCTCGGCGCTCTCGGCGGCCTGGTGATCGGGCTGTCCGTCGCGGCGGTGCGTCCGCGCACCTACCTGCTGGCCGCCGCGGCCGTCGTCTTCGCCGTCGTGACCAGGGTGCTCGGCGTCATCGTCGCGATGCTCGCCGCGCTGTTCCGGCTGGGCCAGCCCACGCACTCCTACGGCGAGCGCGGCCTGGCCTACCTGCGGACCTATCCGGAGATCATGACCAGCGGCGACTTCTGGGGGACACTCGCCGCCGGAGTCGTGCCGGCGGCACTCATCGTGAGCCTGCGGGTACGGCGCCTGCGCGGCAAGGCCGCCACGCCGGTGGTCGAGACCACAGAGCCCACGCCCGACGCGGACGACGGCTTCCGCGGCGCCTTCGAGCCCGCTGTGCCGGTGCACAAGCCCGAGGGCGGCCTGTGAGGCTCCCCGCCTTACACGACGGCCTCTGCGTGGCACGGTCAGGCGCTCTGCCTTATGCGACGGCCTCCTGCGTGGCCCTGTGAGGCGCCCTGCCTCACGGGGCCTCTTGCGTGGCCCCGTGAGGCGCTCCGCCCTGCATGACGCCCTCTCTGCGTGGTCGCGGGCGCCATCGCCACCCTCCTGGCCGCCACCGCCTTCAGCGTCGCCGTTGGCTTCGTCGACGAGCTCGCGCGTGCCCTGCCGGCGGGCAACGGGCTGCCATGGGTTCCCGGGCAAACGCCCGCCGCGGGGCTCATCGTCGGCTACGCCATCACCCTCACCCGCGGGAGACGACAACGAGCCGCGCCCCTTACGCACGACCCCACGGGGAAGACGACAACGGGCCGCCCGCCCTGCGCGCGACCCGTTCGTCTCAGCCTCACGGCGCGTTACGGCGCGAGCATGTCGGCCGTGAGGTTCGCCTCCGTGTTGGGGATCCCCATGTCGGAGGCCCGCTTGTCGGCCATGGCCAGCAGCCGCCTGATGCGGCCCGCGATGGCGTCCTTGGTCAGCGGCGGGTCGGCCAGCTGGCCGAGCTCCTCCAGGGAGGCCTGCTTGTGCTCGACGCGCAGCCGCCCGGCCGTCACCAGGTGCTCGGGCGCGTCGTCGGCGAGAATCTCCAGGGCCCGCTGCACCCGCGCTCCGGCCGCCACGGCGGCGCGGGCCGAGCGGCGCAGGTTGGCGTCGTCGAAGTTGGCCAGCCGGTTGGCGGTCGCGCGCACCTCGCGGCGCATGCGCCGCTCCTCCCAGGCCAGCACGCTGTCGTGAGCGCCCAGGCGGGTGAGCAGGGCGCTGATGGCGTCACCGTCGCGTACCACGACGCGGTCGACGCCGCGCACCTCGCGCGCCTTGGCGTGGATCTTCAGGCGGCGCGCCGATCCGACGAGCGCCAGTGCCGCCTCGGGCCCCGGGCAGGTCACCTCGAGCGACATCGACCTGCCGGGCTCGGTGAGCGAACCGTGGGCGAGGAACGCCCCCCGCCAGGCCGCCTCGGCGTCGCAGGACGCGCCGGAGACCACCTGGCGCGGCAGGCCGCGCACCGGGCGGCCGTGGTTGTCGATGAGGCCCGTCTGCCTGGCCAGCGCCTCGCCGTCCTTGTAGACGCGCACCACGTAGCGCGAGCCCTTGCGCAGCCCGGCGGGTGCGAGCACCATGACCTCGGCCTTGTGCCCGAAAACCTCGCCGATGTCCTTGATCAGCCGCCGCGCCGTGGCGTTGGTGTCGAGTTCGGCCTCGATCACGATGCGCCCGCCGACCAGGTGCAGCCCGCTCGCGAACCGCAGCAGCGTCGACACCTCCGCCTTGCGGCAGCAAGGCTTCAACACCGGCAGTCGGCTCAGCTCGTCCTTCACTACACCTGTCATCGCCATAAGCGTTAGTCCTCCCCCACTAAGACTTGCTCCTCAGCAGTCTCTCGCACCTTTGGGGCGCGACGACCAGGATCAACGCTTCTGGAGGAAAATCTCGTCCAGGACGGAGGCAAGACGTCGTGGGTCATGACGTGCCGATCCGTCTTGCGCGGCAACGTCCGACATGACCAGTCTGGCGCCCATTGTCGCGGCCGCCTTGTCGAGCGCGCCCCGGTCGTCGACGATCTGCGCGTCGGCCAGGACCACGTCGATCGGCAGCTCGGGAGCGTGCTGCCGGAGCACCTCGAGGTGCTGTTGCGGGGAGAAGTCGTCCGTCTCGCCCGGCTGCGGCGCCAGGTTCAGCGTCACCAGCCTGCGCGCCTTCGTGTCGTGCAGCGCCCTGGCCAGCTCGGGCACCATCAGGTGCGGCAGCACGCTGGTGAACCAGCTGCCCGGACCGAAGATCACCCAGTCAGCCTGCATGATCGCCTCGACGGCCTCCGGCCTGGCGGGAGGGTTCTCGGGCACCAGCGAGATCGACTGCACGCGGCCCGGCGTGAGCGCGCACGCCACCTGGCCCCTGACCGTGCTGATGCGCCCGTCGAGCTCCACCTCGGCGACGATGTCGAGCGGCACGCTCGCCATCGGCAGCACCCTGCCGTGGGCGCCCAGGAGCCTGCCGACCCACTCCAAGCCCTTGACCGGGTCGCCGAGCAGCTCCCACAGGGCCACGATCAGCAGGTTGCCGACCGCGTGGCCGTGGAGCTCGCCCTCGCTCCTGAAGCGGTGCTGCACCACCTCGCTCCAGGTGCTGCCCCATTCGTCGTCGCCGCAGAGCGCCGCCAGGGCCATGCGCAGGTCGCCGGGCGGCAGGACGCCGAGCTCGCGCCTGAGCCGTCCGCTGGAGCCGCCGTCGTCGGCGACGGTGACGATGGCGGTCAGCTCGCTGGTGACGGCGCGCAGGGCGGAGAGCGAGGCGTACAGGCCGTGACCGCCGCCCAGCGCCACCACCCGCGGTCCGCCACTCACCCGCGCGGGACCTGGCCGCTCCTTCGACGGCACGACCGCCACCTGCCCGCCACTGTCCTCCGCGCCCGCGTCCCGCCCCCGCGTCCCGCCGTCACCAGGCCTGGCCGCCACCTGTTCCGTTGCCCCGGCGTCGCTCAATACGGCTTCCGCAGGGGGTACGGCAGCGGCCCGGTTGTCGAGCTCCTCCATCACAACTCCGCCACTATCACCAGAAAACGGGCACGCGACGGCAGCCGCCTCGGTGCCTGCCGCTGTGCTGGGGGAAGCGGCGCCGAGGGCGTGGGGTACGTCGGTCACTCGCGGCCCACATCCCGGTGGCTGACCTGGACCTCCATGCCGCGGTCGCGCAACCGGCCGGCGATCTGCTCGGCCATGGCGACGCTGCGGTGCTTGCCGCCGGTGCACCCGACGGCCAGGGTCGCGTAGCTCTTGCCCTCACGTGTGTAACCTGCGGCGACGACCCCGAGCACCTCTTCGTAGGCGTCGAGGAACTCCTTGGCGCCCCGCTGGTTGAGCACGTAGTCGCGCACCGGGGGCTCCAGCCCGTTCATGGGCCGCAGTTCGGGCACCCAGTGCGGGTTGGGCAGGAAGCGGCAGTCGACGACCAGGTCGGCGTCGACCGGCAGGCCGTACTTGAACCCGAACGACACGACGTTGACCCGCAGCCCGGGCCGCTGCTCGCCGCCGAAGTAGGCGACGATCTTGTTGCGCAGCTCGTGCACGTTGAGCGACGAGGTGTCGATGACGAGGTCGGCGTTGGCCCGCACCTCGCGCAGGATGCCGCGCTCGCGCGCGATGCCGTCGACGAGCCGCCCCTCACCCTGGAGCGGGTGCGGGCGCCTGACGTTCTCGAACCGCTTGACCAGTTCCTCGTCGCCCGCCTCCAGGAAGACGACGCGCACCGGCACGCCGCGGCCCTCGAGCTCCTCGATGGCGGCGTTGAGGTCGGTGGTGAAGGCGAGGCTGCGCACGTCGACCACGGCGGCCACCTTGTCGGCGGCCAGCTTGACCCGGCCCGCCTCCTCGGCCATGGCGAACAGCAGGCCCGGCGGCAGGTTGTCGATGACGAACCAGCTCAAGTCCTCCAGGGCCTTGGCGGCAGTGCTCCGCCCCGCCCCCGACATGCCGGTGACGATGACGAATGCCGGCTCGCTCATGGGACCTATCCCTCCCCTTTCAGAGTCGCGACGATCACTTCGGCGATCGCGGGCCCGATGCCCTGGACCTCGCAGATCTCAGTGACGCTCGCCTCGCGCAGCCGCTTCACCGACCCGAAATGCTTCAGCAGGGCCTGCTTGCGTGCCGGCCCTAGGCCCGGCACGCTGTCGAGAGCGCTCTCCTTGAGGCTCTTGGCCCTCTTGGATCGATGGTAAGTGATGGCGAACCTGTGCGCCTCGTCACGGACCCGTTGCAGGAGGTAGAGTCCCTCGCTCGAACGGGCCATGATGACGGGCTGGTCGTCGCCGGGCACCCAGACCTCTTCGAGGCGTTTGGCCAGGCCGCAGACGCTGACGTCGTCGATGCCGAGCTCGTCGAGCGCCCGCTGGGCCGCCGCCGCCTGGGCGGGGCCGCCGTCGACCACCACCAGGTTCGGGGGGTAGGCGAACTTGCGCGGCCTGCCGGTCTCGGGGTCGATGGGGCCGGCCGCGCGATCGACCTCGTCGCCGAGCGGCTCGACCTCGCCGCGCCGCCTGCGCTTGCGCGCCGCCGCCCCACCGGCGACCGCGACGGGCGCGGGCTCCCTGGCGACATCGGCCGATCCGCCCGCCGTGCCACGCTCACCACCGCTCACCACCCCGGCGCCGCCCGCCGTACCTTCGTCATCCTGGGGCGCGGCGCCACGGGCCGCGCCGCCCTCGGCGCCCGTGCGCTGCGTGCCGCCTGCCGTACGGCTGTCGCGGCCCCGCTCTCCGGCGCCAGCCGAGCCGCGCTCGAACGCCCGGCCGCCTCCCGGGCCGGTGACGCGGTGGGGCTCGGAGACGGCCGACTCGAAGACCTCCGCCTCGTCGGACGACAGCCCGCCCGCCCCCGGATCCGGCGCGAGCTCCCCGGTCGCCGACCTCTCCTCCAGATAGCGCTTGAACCGCCGCTGGATCACCTCGTAGATCGAGGCGACGTCGCCTTCCTTGGTCTTCACCGCGAACCGCCGGTATTCGCTCTTGCGCGCCAGCCCGTCCTCGAACACCACCATCGACGCCACCACGTTCTCCCCCTGCAGGTGGGAGACGTCGTAGCACTCGATGCGCAGCGGCGCCTGGTCGAGCTCCAGCGCCTCGGCGATCTCCTGCAGAGCCTGGCTGCGCGTGGTCAGGTCGCTGGCGCGGCGCACCTTGTGCTGGACGAGCGACTCCTTGGCGTTGCGCTCGACCGTCTCCATGAGCGCCTTCTTGTCGCCCCGCTGCGGCACCCTGATCGCCACCCGGGCGCCGCGCTGCTCGGCCAGCAGTTCGGTGACGGCGTCGACGTCGGGCGGCAGCGAGGGCACGAGCACCTCGCGCGGAATCTCGGCCTCGGCGTAGATCTGCAGGAGGAAGTGTTCGACGAGCTCGGCGGGTGTGGTCTCCTCGACCTTGTCGACGACCCATCCGCGCTGTCCGCGGATGCGCCCACCGCGCACGTAGAACACCTGGACGGCGGCTTCGAGCTGGTCCTCGGCGAGCGCGATCACGTCGGCGTCGGTGGCCTCGCCCAGCACCACCGCCTGCTTCTCCAGCGCGCGCTGCAGCGCCTGGATGTCGTCGCGGATGCGCGCCGCCTTTTCGTACTCCATCTCGCCGGCGGCTTCGCGCATCTCCTTCTCGAGCCGCTTGATGAAACGCCCGGTGTTGCCCGCCATGAAGTCGCAGAAGTCTTCGGCCAGCGCCCGGTGCTCCTGCTCCGTCACCCGTCCGACGCAGGGCGCGGAGCACTTGTCGATGTAGCCGAGCAGGCACGGCCGGCCGATCTGACCGGCCCGCTTGAACACCCCGGAGCTGCAGGTGCGCACCGGGAAGACCCTGAGCAGCAGGTCGACCGTCTCGCGGATCGCCCAGGCGTGGGAGTAGGGGCCGAAGTAGCGGTTGCCCTTCCTGCGCGCGCCGCGCATCACCTGGACGCGCGGATACTCCTCGGCCAGCGTGACCGCCAGGTAGGGGTAGGACTTGTCGTCGCGATACTTGACGTTGAAGCGGGGGTCGAACTCCTTGATCCAGGAGTATTCGAGCTGCAGCGCCTCGACCTCGGTGCCGACCACGGTCCAGTCGACGGCGGCGGCGGTGGAGAGCATCGTCTGGGTGCGGGGGTGCAGGGCGGCGAAGTCGGCGAAGTAGGAGTTGAGCCGCTGCCGCAGGCTCTTGGCCTTGCCCACGTAGATCACGCGGGAGCCCGAGTCGCGGAACCGGTAGACGCCTGGTTCGTCGGGGATGGACCCCGGTCGGGGCCGGAAACTCAAGGTGCTCGCCACGTCCCCGAGCCTATCGGCCATGACTGACAATCGGGGTCGCGCTCGAGTGTCAGGGGACCCCAGAAGCGGGTGCCGGGCCGCGTGCCGTACGGCAGAGCCCCGAACGCGGCGTAGCCCGGGCGAGCCGTGATCGGCACGGCACCCGCCCGGGCTCAGCGCTCGGTGAAGCGACCCGCGCAGGCCCGGTCAGGCCAGCGAGATGTTGTCACCCTCCACCGTGATCGCCTGCTCGGGGAGCGGCTTCGGCGGCGGCCCCGCGACCACGGAACCATCGGTGATCTTGTACTTCCCGCCGTGGCACGGGCACACGATCTCCCCGTTGGCCACGCTGGCGACGATGCACCCCTGATGCGTGCACACGGCGCTGAATCCCTTGAACTCACCCGCCGTCGGCTGGGTGATGACGACCTTCTGGTCCTTGAAGACCGCGCCGCCTCCCACGGGGATGTCGGCGGTCGTGGCCAGTGCGCCGCTCCCGCTGCCGCCGCCGCCTCCGCTGGTGGCCTGGGCGGAGGAGGCGGGCGTGGTCGGCGAGGCGGCCTCGCTGGTGGCGCCGCTCGTGGCTCCGCCGGTGGTGGTCTCGCCACCGCAGGCGGCGATGGCCACGGCCAGCCCGCCGACTCCCACGCCCGCGATGACGGCCCTGCGCGTCTGTGATTGCTCTCGCATGCGATCAGCCAAGCGCAGGCTCGTTAAAAATTCATGAAAGGGTGATCGAGTCACCGTCCACATTTATCCCCATTTCCGGGAGCGGCTTCTGTGCGGGCCCGCTGGCGACGGACCCGTCGGCGATGTTGAAGGTGCTGCCGTGGCATGGGCAGTTGATCGTGCCGTTGGAGATGCTGCCCACGGTGCATCCCTGGTGGGTGCAGGTGGCGCTGAACGCCTTGAACTCGCCGGCCTTCGGCTGGGTGATGACGACCTTCTCGTCCTTGAAGATCTTGCCGCCGCCTTCGGGGATGTCGCCGGTCTTGGCCAGACCCGCCGCCTTCTTCTTGGGCGCCTTCGACTCGGCGCCGCCGCCCGCGTCGCCGGTGGGCTCGACCTCCGCGCTGGTGTCGGCGGCCGGCTGACCGTAGCCGGAGCAGGCGGTCAGCAGGGCCGCCAGGCCGGCGCCCCCGGTTCCGAGCATCACCGCGCGACGTGTCGTGTCACCCATGATCCGTTCCTCCCAGGTTGGTCTTTCTTCTTCAGGTACGGCTCGCGCCGTGACGCTGGTTCAGCCTGGCGGAACGGAAGTGGCGGAACTAGGGAGAATTACCGGTTCAGACGAGGATGAGCCCGTCGCCCTCGACCTTCACCTGGTAGGCGGTGAGCGGGGCGTCGGCCGGGCCCTTGAGGCACTGGCCGGTCTCGGCGGAGAACTGGCTGCCGTGGCAGGGGCAGGTCATCTTGCCGTCCTTGGGCTTGCTGACCGAGCAGCCCTTGTGGGGGCAGGCGGCGCTGAAGGCCTTGTAGACGCCGGCGGTGGGCTGGGTGATGACGATCTTCCACTTGGCGATCAGGGCGCCGCCGCCGACCGGCACGTCGGCCGTCTTGGCGATCACCTTGCCCTTGATGCCGGCGACGTTGGGCTTGGCGTTGCCGCCGCACCCGGCGAGCGCCACCCCGCACACCGCCGCCCCGGCCGCGCCCAGAACCTCGCGCCGCCCGACTCCGGGCATGCCGGAACCCCCGATCGACATGTTGCCTCCAGATTCCCCCGTTGCCCACGCCATACGGGGCCTTTGCTGTCACACAACTTTATGGGCGGGGGTGACCGGTCCGTGATCCGGGGGGCGTGGCCAAGATCAAGGGCGGGAATCCAAGGACCAGGCCCCCGGTGGAGCCCGCCTACCGTCGTCTGCCCTGTGCCGTGCCCCCACGGTCAGCGCACGGTGGGCGAGCGGTCAGCGGCAGGGTGCACCGTCGCGGTCATGACGACGATCACCCCCGATCCCGGAACGCCCGACGCCTCCGTCACCGCCCCACGACGCCCGCCCGCAGCCCCGCGCTGGTGGCGCCGCCCCTGGGTGGCACCACTGTTCGTCGTGGTCGCCGCCTTCCTGGCCTTCTCGCTGCCGCCCTACCTCAGCCTGGACGCGACCCGGTCACGCGTTCCCGCCCCCGAGTGGTTCCCCCCGCACTTCGTCATGCTCTCGCTGCACGTGATCTTCGGCTCGATCGCCATGGTCAGCTGCTGCCTGCAGATCTGGCCCTGGTTCCGCAACCGTCACCCGGCGGCGCATCGCCGCATCGGCCGGGTGTACGTCTTCGCCGGCGTGCTCCCGTCGGGCCTGATGGGCCTGGTCATCGGGATCGCCACCCCTTTCGGCCCGGTGGCGATGGCCAGCGACGTGCTCCTGGCGCTGCTGTGGCTGGGCTACACGTTCGTCGGCTTCCGCCTGGCCCGCCACCGTCGTTTCGCCGAACACCGCAGGTGGATGGTGCGCAGCTTCGCGCTGTGCATGTCGATCATCACCAACCGCCTGTGGGGCGTGGTCACCATCCTCAGCCTGTCGGAGGTGCCCCGCTACGCCGGCAACCCCGCGTGGCTGACGGAGGCCGCCGCGGGAATGAACACCTGGCTGGGATGGGTGCTGCCGCTCCTGGCCGCCGAGTGGTGGCTCGAACGCGACGCCTCCCGCCGCCGCGCCAGGCGCCGTGCCGCGATCTGACCTTTAGGAGGGTACGGCGGGGCACGACGCCCCGCCGTACCCGGGTCACAGCTCGAGGATCTTCTTCAGGAACCGCCCGGTGTGCGACGCCTCCACCATGGCGACCTCCTCCGGCGTGCCGGTGGCGACCACGGTGCCTCCGCGCGAGCCGCCCTCGGGTCCCATGTCGATGAGCCAGTCGGCCGTCTTGATGACGTCGAGGTTGTGCTCGATGACGATGACCGTGTTGCCGCCGTCGACCAGGCGTCCGAGCACGCCGAGCAGGCGCCGGATGTCTTCGAAGTGCAGGCCGGTGGTCGGCTCGTCGAGCACGTAGATGGTGCGCCCGGTCTGCCGCCGCTGGAGCTCGGAGGCGAGCTTGACTCGCTGCGCCTCGCCGCCGGACAACGTCGTGGCGGGCTGCCCGAGCCGGACGTATCCCAGGCCGACGTCGTTGAGCGTCTGGAGGTGGCGCTTGATGGCCGGGATGGCCTCGAAGAAGCCCAGGGCCTCCTCGATCGGCATGTCGAGGACCTCGGCGATCGTCTTGCCCTTGTAGTGGACCTCGAGGGTCTCGCGGTTGTAGCGGGCCCCGTGGCAGACCTCGCACGGCACGTAGACGTCGGGAAGGAAGTTCATCTCGATCTTGATCGTGCCGTCGCCGGAGCACGCCTCGCAGCGCCCGCCCTTGACGTTGAAGCTGAACCGCCCCGGCTGGTAGCCGCGGACCTTGGCCTCGGTGGTGGCGGCGAAGAGCTTGCGCACGTGGTCGAAGACACCGGTGTAGGTCGCCGGGTTGGAGCGCGGGGTGCGCCCGATCGGCGACTGGTCGACGTGGACGACCTTGTCGACCTGGTCCATGCCGGTGACGCGCGAGTGGCGGCCGGGAACCGTACGCGCGCCGTTGAGCTCCTTGGCCAGGGCGTTGTAGAGGATGTCGTTGACGAGCGTCGACTTGCCCGAGCCGGAGACGCCGGTGACCGCGGTGAAGACGCCGAGCGGGAAGTCGACGTCGACGCCGGTGAGGTTGTGCTCGCGCGCGCCCTTCACCGAGATCTGCCGCTTCTTGTTGCGCGGGCGGCGGATCGGCGGCACCACGATGGAGCGCCGTCCCGACAGGTAGGCGCCGGTGAGCGACTCCTCCGAGGTCAGCAGGTCCTGGACGGTGCCGGAGACGACGACCTGGCCGCCGTGCTCGCCCGCGCCCGGGCCGATGTCGACGATCCAGTCGGCCGCCTCGATCGTGTCTTCGTCGTGCTCGACGACGATCAGGGTGTTGCCCATGTCGCGCAGGCGGATCAGCGTGTCGAGCAACCGCATGTTGTCGCGCTGGTGCAGGCCGATGGAGGGCTCGTCGAGGACGTAGAGCACGCCCACGAGCCCCGAGCCGATCTGGGTGGCCAGCCGGATGCGCTGCGCCTCGCCGCCGGCCAGCGTGCCCGCCGCCCGGTCCATGGTCAGGTAGTCGAGGCCGACGTCGAGCAGGAAGCCCATCCGGGCGTTGATCTCCTTGACCACCCGCTCGGCGATCTGCATGTCGCGGTCGGACAGCTTCAGCTCGGCCAGGAAGCCGGCGCACTCGCCGATCGACATGCCCGAGACCTCGGCGATCGACTTGCCGGCCACGGTGACGGCCAGCGAGACCGGCTTGAGCCGCGCGCCCTTGCAGGCCGGGCACGGCACCTCGCGCATGTAGCCCTCGAAGCGCTCGCGGGTGGCGTCGCTCTCGGCCTCGGCGTGGCGGCGCTGCACCCAGGCGATGACGCCCTCGTAGGTGGTGTAGTAGGCGCGCTGCCTGCCGTAACGGTTGGAGTAGCGCACGTGGACCTGCTCGTCGTGACCGAACAGCAGGGACTTCTGCGCCTTCTTCGGCAGCTTCTCCCACGGGGTGTCCATGGTGAAGCCCATGGCCAGGCCGAGGGCCTCGATGAGGCGGCCGAAGTATTCGGTCGTGTGCCCGCCCGACCAGGGGTGCAGCGCGCCCTCGTCGAGACTCTTCTCGGGGTCGGGCACGACCAGGTCGGGGTCGACCTCCATCTTGGTGCCCAGGCCCGTGCACTCGGGACAGGCGCCGAAGGGCGAGTTGAAGGAGAACGAGCGCGGCTCGAGCTCCTCGAACGACAGGTCGTCGTAGGGGCAGTAGAGGTGCTCGGAGTAGAAGCGCTCGCGGTTGGGGTCGTCTTCCGGCAGGTCGACGAACTCCAGCGTGATCGTGCCGCCGGACAGCTGCAGCGCGGTCTCGACCGAGTCGTTGAGCCGCCTGGCCGAGGAGGCCTTGACCGCGAGCCGGTCGACGATCACCTCGATGGTGTGCTTCTCGTACTTCTTCAGCGTCGGCGGCTCTTCCAGCCTGATGACGGTGCCGTCGACGCGCGCCCTGGCGAAGCCCTTGGTCTGCAGCTCGCGGAAGAGCTCGGCGTATTCGCCCTTGCGCTCTCTGATCACCGGCGCGAGCACCTGGAAGCGGGTGCCCTCGTCGAGCTCCATCACGCGGTCGACGATCTGCTGCGGCGTCTGGCGCGCGATCGGCCTGGCGCACACCGGGCAGTGCGGCTTGCCGATGCGGGCCCACAGCAGCCGCAGGTAGTCGTAGACCTCGGTGATCGTGCCGACGGTCGAGCGGGGGTTGCGGCTGGTGGACTTCTGGTCGATGGAGACGGCCGGCGACAGTCCCTCGATGAAGTCGACGTCGGGCTTGTCCATCTGGCCCAGGAACTGGCGCGCGTAGGAGGACAACGACTCGACGTAACGCCGCTGGCCCTCGGCGAAGATCGTGTCGAAGGCCAGGCTCGACTTGCCCGAGCCGGACAGGCCGGTGAAAACGATCAGGGAGTCTCGCGGAAGGTCAAGCGAGACGTCCTTGAGGTTGTGCTCTCGTGCCCCACGCACGATCAAGCGGTCTGCCACGGCGATCCCGGATCTGTAGAGAGTGGATAGGTCCACGGGGATGATAGGCGGGGGGTCCGACAATTTTGGGCCGCGCTCAACCCACCGGCCAGAAAGCGCCAGCCAAAAATCAGCGGCCCCTCCAGACTACGGCTTCCCGGATAGGGCCACCCCGCCTTCAGAGGTACAACCCTGCTGCGTGCGGCTTTATGCCATGGTGAAATATCGGCACATGACCCTCATCACCTTGCTTTCGAGGGAACTGGCCGACGCCACCGACGACCTCCAGGCCACCGCCGCCCGCCTCGGCGACGCCGAGGTGGCCGCCCCTTCCGCGCTTCCCGGATGGTCGCGCGGGCACGTGCTCACCCATCTGTCCCGTAACGCCGAGAGCATCGTGCGCCTGCTCACCTGGGCGCGCACCGGCGAGCCGACACCGCAGTACCCCTCACCCGAGACCCGCGAGGCCGAGATCGAGCACGGCGCCGGCCGCCCCGCCGCCGAGCAACTGGCCGACCTCACCTCCACGTCCGTACGGCTGGCCGGCGAGATCGCCTCGATGCCCGCCTCCGCATGGCAGGGCACGGTCAGCGGCATGCTCCCTCCGCCGCACCCCGGCTGGTACCTGCTGGTGCGCAGGATCCGCGAGGTGCGCTACCACCACGTCGACCTCGCCGCCGGGTACGGCCCGCGGGACTGGCCCGAACCCTTCGCACTCCGGGAGCTGCACGATTGCCTGGCCTGCTGGCCGTACGGCATGAGCACGATCAGCGAGATCCACCTGCCGTCACCGGGCGGCGGGGTGTTCGGCGGCCTCGGCGACGGCCCGGCGGTCGCGGGATCGGCGGCGGATGTCCTCGCCTGGCTCACCGGGCGGTCGGCAGGCGAGGGGGTTAGTGTGGTGTCCGGTAAGGGCGGGCCGCCATCGCCACCACCCTGGATGGTCACCACGGCGCCCGCCGATCTGCCCGCAGCACCCCCGGAGGAGTACCCATGACTTACAGCGGCGACGTCCAGGTCGGCGGGCCGGCCGACGTGCGCGAACTTCCCGAGCTGACGATCACCAAGCTGGCCGTGGGTCCCTGGGAGAACAACGCCTACCTGCTCCGCTGCACGGCGACCGGACAGCAGCTCCTCGTCGACGCGGCCAACGACGCCGACCGGCTGCTCGCCCTGCTCGACGGCGGTTCGCTCGACACGATCGTCACCACCCACCAGCACGGCGACCACTGGCAGGCGCTGGAGCAGATGACCAGGGTGACCGGTGCGAAGACCGTCGCCCATCCGCTCGACGCCCCCGCCCTGCCCGTCGCGGCCGACCGCACCGTCGAGCACGGCGACAAGATCGCCGTCGGGGAGGTGGAGCTGGAGGTGATCCACCTGCGCGGCCACACGCCCGGCTCGATCGCGCTGCACTACAACGGTCACCTGTTCACGGGCGACTCGCTGTTCCCCGGGGGTGTGGGCAACACCAACAAGGATCCCGAGCGGTTCACGCAGCTGTTCGACGACGTGGTGCAGCGGCTGTTCGAGCGGCTGCCCGACGAGACGTGGTTCTACCCGGGCCATGGCAAGGACTCCACGCTCGGCGCCGAGCGCCCGTCGCTGGCGGAGTGGAGGGAGCGCGGCTGGTAACGGCCCACTCAGGCGTCGCGGCCGGAAGCGCCTCGCTCAGGGGCTTCGCGGCCGGAGGCGGCACTCTGGCTTCGCGGCCAGAAGCGGCGCTCAGGCGATCGGCCGGGACGCGGCCCTGTTCAGACGCGGAATTGGAAGAGCCGCGCGATGCGTTGCGCGGCTCCTTCCGGATCGTCGGCCAGGCCCAGCACCTCGCCCCACGACCAGCGGTAGAACCAGCCGTCCGACAGCGGCACGCAGTCGACGGTCTCGGTGAGCATGGCCGACTCCGCACTGCTGACCTTGAGCGCCGGCGGATCCGATCGGAGCGTCACCTCAAGCCCCCGCGCCTCGAGCTCGTCGGCCAGCCGGCCCAGGAAGTAGGTGCGGGTGTGCTCGCGCATGAGGCCATGAAACCCGATGGCCGGGCAAATGTCCCCGGCCATCGAAGAAGAAGTCGTCGGTCGTTCAGCTGACCTTGCGCTTCTCGCGCTTGTAGAACAGCATGCGCAGCGGGATGGCCGCCACCAGCGCGATCTGCATCGCGCCGCCGACCTTGATGGGCAGGTCGCCGTTCTCGGGGAAGGCCACCCAGAAGGTCAGGAAGGCGACGTTGACCAGGATCCAGGCCAGCACGACGGCCAGCAGCTGGCCTTTCGGCTTGGGATACTCGATGCGGCTGACCATCAGCCACGCGACGCCCAGCAGGGCGGCCAGCACCAGGTAGTTGGGCGTGGTGAAGAGCATGATGATCGAGATGACCGTCATGGCGCCCATCGGGATGGGCAGGCCCATGAAGTCGCCGCTCTTGGTCTTGACGCAGGCGAAACGCGCCAGCCGGACGACGCCGGCGAGCAGGATGGCGCCCGCGACCAGCAGGACGCTCCACAGCTGCAGATCGCCGGACGAACTGCCCCAGATCACGACCATGAAGGCCGGCGCGAAGCCGAAGCTGATCACGTCGGCCAGGTTGTCGAGCTCCGCGCCCATGGCCGAGGCGCGGAAACGCCGGGCCACCAAGCCGTCGAACAGGTCACAGGTGGCGCCGATGAGCAGGAGCACGACCGCGGTCGCGAAGAAGCGCGGCTCGACCTTCAGCCCGTGGCCCGCCTGCAGCGACTGGATCGCCGCCGTGGCCATGACGCACACGGACAGGAAGCCGCACAGGGCGTTGCCCAGCGACAGCGAGTCGGCAGCCGAGAGCCGGAAGGCCTTTCCGACGGGCCCCTGGGGCTCGTCGGCGGTCTCCTCCCAGCGTCCCGCGTCAGCCGCGGTCAATTCTGGTCACCCCCGCTGTCGTCTTCTCCCCGACGGTGACCGCCGGAGAGATGCCTTCGGGAAGGTAGATGTCGACACGCGAGCCGAACCTGATGAGCCCGATGCGCTCGGTCTGGACGACCTTGGCGCCCGCGGTCAGGTACGGCACGATCCGGCGCGCCACCGCGCCCGCGATCTGCACCATCTCGATGTCGCCGAGCGCGGTGTCGAAATGCCACACCACGCGCTCGTTCTGGTCACTGTCCTTGTTGAACGCCGGCAGGAACCCACCCGCCACATGCTCCACGGAAGTGACGGTCCCCGCAAGGGGAGCGCGGTTGACGTGGACGTTCAGCGGGCTCATGAAGATCGCGACCCGGGTGCGGCCGTCGGGCCACGGGTCGATGCTCTGCACGACGCCGTCGGCGGGCGAAAGAACGCGGCCCAGTCCGGGATCCCTCTCGGGGTCGCGGAAGAACCAGAGCATGCCTCCCGTGAGCGCCGTGAGCGGCACGGCCGCCAGCGCCCAGCGCTTGTCCTTGGCGGACAGCAGCGCAGTGGTCGCCGCCGCGGCGACCGTCGGAAGGAACCACGGAGTGACACCACGGGCGAGACGAACGCGCCCGGGCTTAGCGGAATCTGACACGGACAACCTTTAGACGGTGACTACGGACTGGCGCTTCGCCGTGATGTTACCTATCACGTGGCGCAACCTCACAAGCAAAGCGCCTCACGGGCCGTTTCGCTACCCCTGCGGCAGTTCGGCCTTCTTCTTGTCGCTCCTGGACTTCAGGAGGCTGGCCACGGTGGTGATGACCATCGTGGCGGCGATCACGGCGAGTGAGACCGTGATCGAGATCTCAGGTGCCCACGCGACGCCGCTTTCGTGCAGCGCGTGGAATACCAGCTTAACCCCGATGAAAGCGAGGATGAACGCGAGGCCGTAGCTGATGTAGACCAGCCGCTCCAGCAGACCACCCAGCAGGAAGTACAGCTGACGTAGTCCCATCAGGGCGAACGCGTTGGCGGTGAAGACGATGAACGGGTCCTGCGTCAGGCCGAAGATGGCCGGGATCGAGTCGAGCGCGAACAGCAGGTCGGTGGAGCCGATGGCGACCATCACGATCAGCATCGGGGTGACCATGCGCCTGCCGTCGATCTTGACGGTCACCTTGGAGCCGACATAGGTCGGGGTGGTCGGGAAGGCCCGGCGCACCCAGCGGAGCAGGGCGTTCTCCTTGAACTCCTCGTCGTCGCCCTTGAGGTGGCCGCGCACGATGTTGATCGCGGTGTACACCAGGAAGGCGCCGAACACGTAGAACAGCCAGGAGAACCGCTCGAGGGCCGTGGCGCCGAGCGCGATGAAGATGCCGCGCATCACCAGCGCCATCAGGATGCCGACCAGCAGCACCTTGTGCTGGTATTCGCGCGGCACCGCGAACCTGCTCATGATGATGAAGAAGATGAACAGGTTGTCGACGGACAACGAGTATTCCGTGATGTAACCGGCGAAGAACTCACCGGCCACCTGTCCGCCGCCCCAGATCCACATCACGATGCCGAACGCGACCGCCAAGGCGACGTAGAACGTCACCCAGAAGCCCGCCTGGCGCATGGTGAACTCTTTGGCCTCGCCGCGGTCGACGATCCATAGATCAACGGCGATGACGACCAGCAATCCGGCGATGACGGCGATCCACGCCCACATAGGTACGACCACGGTTCACTAACCTTCCGGCGCGCATGACAGACGACCGGAGGTCTCTCCCGCCAGCCCGATAGCGTGCGGACCGGCAGCCCCGGGGGCCCGATGGAATCGGGCTGCACCGTGATGACGAGGCTGCCGCGAAGGGATACTCCCCTCCCTAACCCAAGCAGTATAGGGGAACGCCGAACCAGCCCTTTATCTTCCCCTCACGGGGTAGACCGTCAAAACTGCGTCAATCGCCGCCCTCTCGTCAGGAAGCGCGCTGCCGCGCTCGGCCGACGCCCGCGCGAGCCCCTCCCGCCGCCGCAGAGCCTGCTGTACGGCACGGCCCATCGCCGCCGCGTCGCCGTACGGCACCAGCAGCCCGGCACCCGCGAGCAGGTCCGGAATGCCGCCCACCTCGGTGGCGACCACGGGCACGCCCGCCATGAGCGCCTCGCTCATCGACAGGGGCTGGCCCTCCCACCTGCTCGGCCACAACGCCACGTCGGCGGCGGCGAGCAGGTCGGGCACGTCGTCGCGCCAGCCGAGCAGGCGCACGGGGAGGTGCTCGGCGTCGATGCGGCGCTGAAGCTCCTCGCGCAGGGGGCCGTCACCCGCGATCACGAACAGCGGCGCCGGCTCGGGCCACGGGCCCCGGGCGGCGTCGAGCAGGAGGTCGAGGCCTTTTTGCTGGGCCAGGCGGACGTTGCTCAGGACGATGGGACGCTCCGCGCCCTCCCGCGCCGCCGCAGCTCCCACACGCGGGGCCGTGTCACCGGAGGCGGTGTCGCCCGAGCTGTCGCCACCCGAGCTCGCGGGACTCGAGCCGGCGCCACCGGAGCCCGCAGCACCCGAACCCGCAGCACCGGAGCCCGCAGCACCCGAACCCGCAGCATCGGCGCCTGCGAGACCGGAGCTCGCGCGACCCGACCCCGCGAGACCCGAGCCGGAGGGACCCGAGCCCGCGCCATCTGCCTGTGCCCCGCCCGGCGTCGTTCCGCCCGGCGCCGTTCCGCCCGGCGCCGTTCCGCCCGGCGCCGTTCCGCCCGGCACCCCGGCGGCTGGGTCCACGGCGCCGTTGCCCCGCAGGAGTTCGGCCCGTACCTCGGCGGCCGGGCGCGTGACCGGCCTGAGCGGCGGCGCGGGCACCACGGCCAGGCCCACCTCGCGAGCCCCCAGTGCCGTCATCCGCTCCGTCAGGTCGCGCGAGACGCCCAGCACCAGGTCGGCGCGGCGAGCCACGATCCGCTCCAGCACCCCGTAGACCGCCCCGATCGCCCCTGAGGCGGTGAGCGCGTTGTGCAGCGTCACCACAAGCCTCGCCCGCCCGCCGACGAGAGCGAGCGCGGCCAGCGCTCCGGCACGCAGCCCATGCGCGTGCACGACATCCGCCTCCCTGGTCGCGCGCCGCATCGCCGCCACCGCGCGGGCGTCGTTGACCGGGTGCGGCCGATCGGAGACGGGCACCTCGACGAAGCGTGCCCCGGCTCCCGTGAAGTCGAAGGACTCTTCCGTGCTGCGGGGCCCGATCACCACGACCCGGTGCCCGTGGCGCGCGAGCCCGGCGGCGAGCATGCGCACGTGCCTGCCCGTGCCTCCCGAGGTGGTGCCGAGAACCAGCGCCACCCGAAGCGACTCTCCCATCGAAGCCTCCCTCACCGCACCGCCACCCACCAACACTGATCACCCACCGCTGGGCACCCCGCGCCGGCGCAGCACGCGCCCGAGTGCCGCCTTGGCGTCCTCCCGGTCGACCACGGAGGCGACCGCCAGGAACCCGCCACCCGCCAGCACGGCCGCGCCCACCGCGACCGCGAGGCTAGCCGCGGCCCCCGCCTCGCGAAGCGGCCACGCCAGCGCCGTGCCCGCGAGGAACGCGACGACCGCCCCGGCGACCGCCGCGGCCAGGGCCCGGCCGAGCCCGGCCAGGGCACGGGACCCGTGCGCCCGCCGTACGGCCAGGCCGATCAGCACCCCTCCCACGCTCATCCCGAGCGTGCTGCCCAGCGCCAGCGCCCCCACCACGAGCTGCGGCGAGTCCATCACGGCCACCAGCGCCGGCTGCGACACGAGCGTGACCATCCATCCGGTCACCGTCGCCGTGGCCGCGGCCCGGCCGTGGCCGGAGGAGTACAGCACCCGCCCCAGGTGGAACAGCAGGCAGTATCCGATCAGCCCGGGTGCGAACAGCGCGACGGCCCAGGCCATCATCTCCGGCTCCGCCCCGCTCCTGCCCTCCAGGAACACCCGCGCCGTCGGGATCGCCACCGCCGCCATCACCCCGGCCGCCAGCCCCGACAGCAGCAGCACCGCCCGCGTGGTCGAGGCGGACAGGGCGTCGAAGCCCTGCTTCTCGCCGTTGGCCGCCTTGGTGGACAGCGAAGGGAAGGCGCTGGTGCCGATGGGTACGGCGAGCACGGCGTAGGGGAGCTGCAGCAGCGCCCACGCGTAGTTGTAGACCGGCACCGCACCGACGGCGCTGTTGGCCAGCCGGATCGCGACGATCAGCGTCACCTGCTGGGCGATGAGGACGGCCAGCCCCGCCAGGCCGAGCCTGCGCGCCTCGGCGGCGACGCCGGGCGGGAAGGAGAGGGTGGGCCGCCAGCGCAGCCGGAGCCTGGCCACGGGCCCGAGCACGGTGACGACCATCGCCGCCGCGGCGATGGTGGCCCCCACCGACAGCACCAGCTCCCCGGCTTCCGTCAGCGCGGACAGGTCGTCCTGGGCGCCGTTGGAGACGGGCAGGAAGGCCAGGTAGGAGCCGATGATGAGCAGGCTGGAGACCAGCGGGGCCAGGGCGGGGCCGAGGAAGCGGCGGTGCGCCTGCAGCACGCCGTAGAGCACCACGGCCAGGCCGAAGAAGAGCATGCGCGGGGCGAAGACGAGCAGCATGTCGGCGCCGACCGCGATGACCTGGGCGCTGTCGCACCCCTGCATGCCGGAGGGGGTGAGCAGGCGCACGATGGGCTCGGCGAACACCGCGACGGCCACGGTGAGCGGCAGCAGGACCAGCGTCACCCAGGTCAGCAGCGCCGAGGCGATGCGGCCGGTCTCGTCCTTCCTCGCGGGGTCGGCCGCGGCGGCCGACAGCACGGGGACGACCATCCCGGCCAGCGCGCCTCCGGCGACCAGCTCGAAGACGATGTTGGGGACGTAGTTGGCGGTGCTGTAGGCGGAGTTGAGGCAGCCGTTCTCGAGGGTGACCGACTGCACCAGGTAGCGGCCGAAGCCGATCACTCGCGCGACCATCGTGATCGCCGCGATCAGCAGCGCCGCCCCGGCGACGGTCTTGACCGCCCGCCCGCTCACTCGCTCAGCCCCCCGTCCTTTCGCCACAGAGATGCATCCTGGCAGACGGCGGCGACAGTCTTGGACCTCAGACGGCCCGGCGTCCCAGCATGTCGATCTTGTTGAGCGCCGGGTTGCCCGCGATCACCTTGGTGAAGCTGATCTTCTCGGAGGCAGCGGTCAGCGCGGCGACGGTGCCGAGGACGGCCAGCCGTCCGGGACGCCCCAGCTGGGTGGCGGCTGCCAGGCCGATGAGGGCTCCCAGGGCGTTGGCTCCGGCGTCGCCGAGCATGGCCCGCTCGCCCAGGTCCTCGGGCAGCAGCGCGGCGGCCGCGCCCAGCGGGATCGCGGCCAGCGCCGCCGCGGCGGGCCGGTCGCGCAGGACGGCGGCGGCCAGCAGGGGGCCCCCGGTGAGCAGGCCCACCTTGATCGCCCGGCCGGGGCGCAGGTCGAAGAGGTTGGCCAGGTTCGCGCTCCCTGCGATGAGAGCACCGTTGACCAGCACGTCGAAGAGGCCGCCACCGGAAGGCGAGACGCCGAAGCCGCCGCCGGAAACCGATGCGACGCCGGACAGCGACGCGCCGTCGACGTCCGATGCCGGGCGCGCCGCCCCCGCACCGCCGCGCGTCAGACCCGCCGCCAGCATGCCCGTGGCGCCGATTCCGAGGATCTTGACCGCTCCGCTGGTCACCTCACCGCGGGCGAGCGCGCTCAGGTGCCCCTTGAAGCCCTTCGACGACGCCGTGCCGTACAGGTCGTCGTAGGCGCCCAGGGCGCCGCTGCCCGCGCCGGCCACCAGCGCCGCCAGCCGCAGCCGTCCGGGAAGCCCGGGTGTCAGGGCCGCGCCCGCCGCCGCGCCCGCGACCAGCGCGGGGCCTTCGAGCAGGGTGAGCGTCTCGCCGCGGTGGTTGGTGCGGTTCCACCGGTCGTCCTTGCCGGCGGCGCGCCGGGTGAAGGCGGTGTAGGCGACGCGGGCGGCGACGGCGCCGACGGCGCCGCCGGCCAGGGCGTGCAGCAGCGCACGGGCCACGATCAGCTCCCGGAGAGGGTGGGGGTCGGTGTCGGGACGGCGGGCACCGGCGGCTGGAAGGCCGAGGCGCCGGTGCCGATCCCGTACTGGCCGGCTCCGCCGGCCACCTGTTCCTGCAGAGCGTAGACGACCACGACGCGCCCGGCGGGCATATTGAGGGTGTCGATGCTGGAGATCCGCTTGGAGGCGTCGCCGTCGTCGCGCAGCGCCCCGAGCACGCCGCCGGTCGCGGTGGAGGTGACGGTGGAGGCGATGAGCGCGCCGCGCCCGTAGGCGTCGAGGCCGTCGGTCAGGGCGACCACCCCGGCGGCCTGCGCCTCGGCCGTCTCCCCCTGGAACGGCGTCTCGGGGGCGAACACGACCGCGAGCGTGGCGCGGGCGGTGATCTCGTCCTCGACGGAGATGAGCCCCCCGCTCTCGAAGGCGGTGAGCGCCAGGCCGCCCAGCGTCTCTGTGGCGTCTTCCTTGGTCATCAGCGCGTTGCCCAGGACGATCCCCGCCTTGTCGTACGGCGTGGCGTCGGGCGGGAAGGCGACCCCGGTCGGCTGGAGGGTGGTGGACGACTCGTTGAGCAGGTTGTCGTTGGAGTCGAGGAACCGCTCCGACAGCGAGATGCGCCCGACGATGCTCCCTCCCGCCTGCTGCAGCACCTGCTCCTGCAGTTCGCGCAGGGAGGCGGTGGCGCCCGGCATGTCGACCAGCAGCAGCCGCTGCCCGGTCAGGTCGCCGGAGACCAGCTGGGGTGTCATCGCGGTGACGAAGGCGTCGTTGCCCTTCTCGCGCCGGTTGAGAGCGTCGAGCTGGGTGCGCAGCTCCTGCTTCTCGGCGGTCAGGGTGTCGGTGACCTGCTTGGCCGACTCGAGAGCCGGCTCCTGCAGCAGGGTCGTGCCCAGCACGATGCCCGTCGCCAGGGCCAGGAAGATGGCCACGATGGAGACGAGGTGATAGCGAAAATCGATCACGAGAAGAGTCCGACCAGCCAGAAGATGAAGCCGTTCCAGAAGTCCTGCAGTCCGTTCAGCCACGTCTGGCCGAGCGGGGAGACGCCGAGGGCGACGCCCATGGTGACGAGCGCGGCCAGGGCCAGGAGGATCAGCGAGCTGAGGGAGATCCTGCTGCGGTAGAGCAGGCTGACGCCCTTGGGCTCGATCAGCTTGCTGCCCACGCGCAGGCGGGTCAGCCAGGTGCTGGCCATGCCCGAGCGGCCCTTGTCGAGGAACTCCTCGAGGGTCCAGTGGGTGCCGACGGCGACCATCAGCTCGGCGCCCTTGTCGTCGGCCATGAGCATGGCGATGTCTTCGCTGGTGCCGATCGCCGGGAAGACGACGGCCTCGCGGCCGAGCTGGTGGACGCGCTCCAGGCCGGGGGCGCGGCCGTCGCGGTAGGCGTGGACGACGAGCTCCGCTCCGCAGGTCAGCGCCTTGGTGGAGACGGAGTCGAAGTCTCCGATGATCATGTCGGGCAGGTAGCCCGCCTCGAGCAGGGCGTCGGCGCCGCCGTCGACGCCGAGGAGCACCGGCCTGAACTCCCTGATGTAGGGGCGCAGCATGGCCAGGTCTTCGCGGTAGTGGTGGCCGCGCACCACGATGAGCACGTGGCGGCCTTCGATCTTGGTCCTGATCTCGGGCACGCTGACGCCGTCGATGAGGAGCTTGCCTTCACCCCGGACGAATTCCATGGTGTTGACCGCGAACGACTCGATCTGCACCGACAGCCCGGCGCGGGCCTCCGCCATGGCGGCCTCGACGGTCTCGAGGGTCTGCACGTCGCCCTTGCCGGCGATCTCGTCGTCGAGGTAGACGACGCCCTCGTGGACCCTGACGACGTCGCCGTCCTTGATCCGCTCGAACAGCTCGGGGGTGGCGTTGTCGACGAACGGCACACCCGCCTCGACGAGGATCTGGGGCCCGAGGTTGGGGTAGCGGCCACTGCACCCGGCGGCCACGTTGACCACCGCGGCGACACCGCACGCGACCAGGGCCTCCGCGCTTACTCGGTCGACGTCGACGTGATCGATGATCGCGATCTCGCCGGCCTTGAGACGCTTGGTCAGCCTCTTGGTCCGGCGATCGATTCTCGCCACTGCCGTCAGTCCGGGAAGGTCGTTGCCCTTCCTGCTGCGGAGGCCCGGCAATCTGTTCCCGGGTACCTTCATCAAGACCATCCTGCCAGAGCCCAGCAGTCCGGGGGCCATGCACTGCGCGGCGTGTCCGTTACGTCACGCAGGATCACCTGTCGGCTGCGGCCAGTGCGAGCAATTCCTCCGCGTGCGCCCTGCCCAGTTCGGAATCTTCCAACCCCGCCAGCATGCGCGACAGTTCGCGCACCCTGTTCTCGTGGTCGAGCGCGACGACGCCGCTGCGCACCACGCTGCCGTCGGAGGCCTTCTCGACCACCAGGTGCTGGTCGGCGAAGGCGGCCACCTGGGGCAGGTGGGTGACGACGATCACCTGGGCGGTGCGGGCCAGCCGGGCCAGGCGGCGGCCGATCTCGACCGCCGCCTTGCCGCCGACACCCGCGTCGACCTCGTCGAAGACGAAGGTCGGCACCGGGTCGGCACCGGCGAACACCACCTCGATCGCCAGCATGACGCGCGACAGCTCACCGCCCGAGGCGCCCTTGTGCAGCGGCAGCGGGGGCGCCGCCGGATGCGCGGCCATGCGCAGCTCGACCTCGTCGACGCCCTCGGGGCCGAACTCGCCGCTCTGTGTGAGATGCACCACCACCCGCGCGTGCGGCATCGCCAGCGCGGTCAGCTCCTCGGTCACGGCGTCGCCGAACCGCTCGGCGGCTCCCTGGCGGATGCGGGTGAGATCGGAGGCCAGCTCGGTCAGCTTGCCGGTGAGCTCGGTGTATTCGCGCTGGAGGTCGTCGATGCGGTCGTCGTCGCCTTCGAGCTCGGTCAGGCGGGCGGCGGCCTGCTCGGCCCAGGCGAGCACGCCCTCCGAGGAGTCGGCGTACTTGCGGATCAGGCCGGTGAGCAGGGCCCGGCGTTCTTGCACGACGCTGAGCCGTACGGGATCGGCCTCGATGGACTCGGCGTAGGCGGCCAGGTCGGTGGCCACGTCGGAGATCAGATAGCCCGCCTCGGCCAGCCGCTCGGCGACGCCGCCCAGCGACGGGTCGAAGTCGCGCACCCCCTCGATGGCCGAGCGCGCCTGCCCGAGCAGGGCGATCACGTCGAAGGCGCTGTCGGACATGGGGTCGCCCAGCAGGGCGGTATGGGCGGTGGTGGCGGCGGTGCGCAGGGTGTCGGCGTGCGAGAGGCGCTCCTCCTCTTCGCGCAGCTCCACGTCCTCGCCCGCCTTGGGGGCGGCCTTCTCGATCTCGTCGAGGCTGAAGCGCAGCAGGTCGGCCTCCTGGACCCGCTCGCGCGCCTTGGCGGTCAGCTCCTCCAGCAGCGCGGAGACCTGCTTGTGGCGCTTGTAGGACTGGCGGTAGGCGCGCAGCGGCTTGACCAGGTCCTCGCCGGCGTAGCGGTCGAGGGCGGCGCGCTGCCTGGCGGCCTGGAGCAGGCGCTGCTGGTCCATCTGGCCGTGGACGGCCACCAGGTCGTCGGCGAGGTAGGTCAGCGTGCCGACCGGGACGGTGCGCCCGCCCAGCCACGCGCGCGAACGGCCTTCCGCACTCACCGTCCGTGAGATGATCAGCTCGCCCTCTTCGACCTCACCGCCGATGTCCTCGACCTGCTGGGCCACCCGGCCGCCCGCCTCGATGACGAGCGTGCCCTCGACCGTCGCGCGATCGGCGCCCGGCCGGATGCGCGAGGGGTCGGCCCGGCCGCCGAACAGCAGCCCGAGGCCGGTCACGACCATCGTCTTGCCCGCGCCCGTCTCGCCCGTGACCACGTTGAAGCCCGGCGATAGCTGGAGCACGGCCTCGTCGATGACGCCGAGCCCCTGGATGCGGACCTCCTCGACCCTTGGTCGCACCGCACACTCCCGTCGCTCCGAACACCTGTGCGCATGTGATCCTACGCTCACCAGGACGCACTTGACCGCGCATCAAGGGTCTCAGGGACGCACCCTGCCACGCCATCCCTGCACCGGAAGCTCGAATTTCGCGACGAGCCGATCGGTGAAGGGCGCTCCGGTGTGCTCCAAACCCTGGATCCGCGCCAGCCGTACCGGCGTGTCGGATCTGCGCACCTCAACGCGGGTGCCCGCGGGCAGGTCGAAGCGGCGGCGCCCGTCGCACCACAGCACCCCGCCGGGCGTGTCGGGCAGGATCTCCACCGCCAGGGTCGAGCGCGGCGAGACCACCAGCGGCTTGGCGAACAGCGCGTGGGCGCTGATCGGCACCATCAGCAGCGCCTCGACCTCCGGCCACACGACCGGGCCGCCGGCCGAGAAGGCGTAGGCGGTCGAGCCGGTCGGTGTCGCGCAGATCACCCCGTCGCAGCCCCAGCGCGACAGCGGGCGGCCGTCGATCTCGGCGACGACCTCCAGCATGCGATCACGCTTTTCCACGGTGGCCTCGTTGAGCGCCCAGGTGTCGGCGATCAGCGTGCCGTTCTGCCTGGCCACCACGTCGATGGTCATGCGCTCCTCGACGTCGTAGCGCCCGGCGACCAGGCTGTCGACGGCCGCCTCGAGGTTCTCCACCTCGGCCTCGGCCAGGAAGCCGACGTGCCCGAGGTTGACGGCGAACAGCGGGGTGCCCGCGGGCCTGGCCACCTCGGCCGAGCGCAGCAGCGAGCCGTCGCCGCCGAGCACGATCATCATCTCGGCGTCCTTGGCGGCCTCCGGCTCGCAGCACACCACCTCGACGCCGGGGCAGCCGACGTCGCGGGCCTCGGTGTCGAGCACCCTGACCACGAAGCCCGCAGCGAGCAGGCGGCCGATCACCAGCCGCGCGCTGTCGATGGCGGCCTCGCGTCCGGTGTGCACGCTGACCAGGACGATCCTGGTGCCACTGGTGTACGGCACGCGCATCCCTCGCTTCATTGGGGCCCTTCCGCCACGGCTCGCAGCAGTTCGGCCTCGATGTCGTCGACCGGTGGTTCGCCCTGGCCCTTGCCCAGCCACAGCAGGTATTCGACGTTGCCCGACGGTCCGGGCAGCGGGCTGTAGGTGACGCCGCGGACCGTCAAGCCCAGCTGCCGCGCCGCCGCGGCCGCCTGCCGTACGGCATCGGCCCGGAGTTCGGGGTCGCGCACGACGCCTCCGGCGCCCACTCGCTCCTTGCCCACCTCGAACTGCGGCTTCACCAGCATGACGAAGTCGGCGTCAGCGGCGGCGACCCGTGACAGGGCGGGCAGGACGAGTTTGAGCGAGATGAACGACAGGTCGCCCACGATCAGGCTCGGCGGGACGTCGCCGATCATCTCGGGCGTCAGGTCGCGCACGTTGACCCGCTCCATGACGGTGACGCGCTCGTCGGTGCGCAGGCTCCAGGCCAGCTGGCCGTAGCCGACGTCGACGGCGAGCACGCGGGCGGCGCCGTGGCGCAGCAGCACGTCGGTGAAGCCGCCCGTGGAGGCTCCGGCGTCGAGGCAGTGGCGGCCCTCGACGCGCAGCGCCTTGAAGGTCTCCAGCGCGCCGAGCAGCTTGTGCGCTCCGCGCGAAACGTAGTCGGGGCCCTCGTCGGTGCTGACGACGACCGCCGCGTCGGTGCCGACCTGCGTGGCGGGCTTGGTCTTGACCTGGCCGCCGACGGCGACCCGTCCCTCCTCGATGAGCTGGGCGGCCTGCTCCCTGGACCTGGCCAGCCCCCTGCGGACCAGCTCGGCGTCGAGCCTGACCCGGCGGCTCACCCTCGTGCTCCGAGCACTGTGATCATGCCTCCGCCGAGGCCAGGGCCTCCTCCAGGGCCGAGCACGCCTGCTCGAAAACCGCCACTTGCTCCCCCACCGGCAGCCCGGCCACGCGGTCGAGCCCGCGCACGACCGCATCGACCCGCTCATCACTCATGAGACGACCGTAACGCACCCGGCACTCGACCCGGTCTGTCGCACGTTCAAACTGTCGACACCGGGATACGTTCTCGGATATCGACCTGCGAAGGGATGCGCCACATGGCAAGCGTCGAGGAGTGCCGCGAGGCTCTGGTCAAGCTCGTCGCGCAGTTCGACGAGATCGGCGAGGCGGACCGCGCCAAGCATGTCGTGGACCGTACGGTCAGCTGCCGCATTCCGGACCTCGATGTGACCTTCCACGGCCGCCTGCGCGAGGGCCGGCTGGAGATCTTCGACGCTCCGGACGACGCCAAGGCCGACATCAAGCTGACGATGGCCAGCGACGACCTCATCAGGCTGGTCGACGGCGAACTGGACATGGGCCGTGCCCTGCTCGGCGGCAAGGTCAAGATCGACGCGAGCTTCGGGGACCTGTTGCGCCTGCGCCGCCTGCTATAGTTAACTTTTGCGTTAACTGTTACGGGAGGTCTTAATGATCGTTGAGACCGAGGCACTCGGCCGCACCTTCGGCGAACGCACCGCCGTCGACGCCCTCACCTTCCACATCGCGCCCGGCGAGATCGTCGGCCTGCTCGGCCCCAACGGCGCGGGCAAGACCACCACCATCCGCATGCTCGCCACGCTCCTGCCCGCCTCCTCGGGCACCGCCCGCGTGTGCGGCCACGACATCCGCGACGACCCCGACGCCGTACGGCGGAGCATCGGCTACGTCATGCAGCAGGTCTCCCCCATGGGCTACTACCTGCTCACCGGCCGCGAGAAGGCCGAGATCGAGGCGTCCCTCTACCACGTGCCGCGCAGACGGGTGAAGGAACGCGCCGCCGAGGTCCTGGACCTCGTCGGGCTCACCGAACACGCCGACCAGCTCGTCCAGGAGTACTCCGGCGGCATGCAGAAGCGCCTCGAACTCGCCTGCGGCTTGCTGCACCGGCCCGAACTGCTCATCCTCGACGAGCCCACCCTCGGCCTCGACGTGCAGTCACGCCACCACGTGTGGGAGCACATCCGCACCCTCGGCGTCGCCGTCCTGCTGGCCACCAACTACATGGACGAGGCCGACCGGCTCTGCGACCGGCTCACCATCATCGACCACGGCCGCACCGTCGCCACCGGCACACCCGCCGAGCTCAAGGAGGCTCTAGGCGTGCTCACCCTCGACGACGTCTTCCTCGCCCACACCGGACGGGAGGTGTCCTGATGACACAGGAGGTCCTCGCCCTGACCAGGCGCTGGGTGATCATCCTTTTCCGCGAGCGGCTGAACCTGCTCTTCAGCGTGCTGCAGCCCGCCGTCTGGCTCGTCTTCTTCGCCGGAGGACTGTCGGGGGCCGTCGTCATCGACGACTACATCGCCTTCGCCCTGCCAGGCGTCATCGCCTTCACCGTCGTCGGCAACAGTGTGACGGCCGCGATGCCGCTGCTGTTCGACAAGGAGACCGGCTATCTCGACAAGCTGCTCAGCATGCCGATCAGGCGCGGGTCCATCCTGCTGTCGCGGTTCGTGTTCCAGGTGGGGATGAACTCCGCGCAGGTGATCGTGATCCTGCTCATCGCCCTCCCCCTGGGCGTACGGCCGGCGACCGGCGTGCCGGGGGTGATCGGGATCCTGGTGACCACGGCGCTGCTCACCCTCGCGATCACCTCGGCCGCGCTGGCCCTGGCCTGCGCGGCGCCGTCCCACGGGACCTTCTTCGCGATCACGGGGTTCGCGACGCTGCCGCTGTTGTTCATGAGCAACGCGTTCGTGCCGGTGGACTCCATGCCGGCGTGGATGGAGCCGATCGCGCGGGCCAACCCGCTCACGTACGCGATCGAGGCGATGCGGTTGCTGGTGATGGAGGGGTGGGGCGGAGGGGTGCCGGTGGCGCTGGGGGTGCTGGGGGTGGCCTCCGGCGCGCTGCTGGGGGTGGGGGTGTGGCAGTTCGCGCGGCAGACGGGGCAGCGGGTGGCGTAGCGCTTGGCCGCCCGTTTACTGCTCCCGCGGCTACGCCGTAGCTCTGCCGCCCCGCTCCGCTCCGTTCAGCGCCTGGTCGAGCCGCTCCAACGCCGGCGCCACAGCGGCGGCGTCGGTGTTGTCGCGCTCCCAGGCGGCCCTGGCCGCCACCCGGAGCCCCACGATCCCGTCGCCCTCCCCTTCCAGGTGCAGCCGCCCCTCGCGCCACTCGGCCCGCCACCCGCCGTCGTCGCCCTCTGAGTACGGCGCCTGCAAAGCCGACAAATCGCGCCCGATGTAGGTGGGCCGATGCCGGGGCACGGCGGTCAGCACGTCGACCGGAGCCGCCACCCCGGTCAGCACCAGCAGGCTGTCGACCCCCGCCCCCGTCGCCCCCTCGATGTCGGTGTCGAGCCGATCCCCCACGACCAGCGGACGCTCCGCCCCCGTCCGGATGATCGACTCCCGATGCAGCGGCGGCTGAGGCTTGCCCGCGTAGACGGGCTCCACCCCCGTGGCCGCCGCGATCACCCGCACCATCGCCCCGTTGCCCGGCAGCTCCCCCCGGGCCGTCGGCATCGTCGAATCCCCGTTGGACGCCACGAACAACGCGCCCTGCCGCACCGCCAGCGTCCCCTCGGACAGCAACCCGTACGAGATCCCCGGCGCGATCCCCTGCACCACCGCCGCCGGACGCTCGGCAGCCGTGCTCACCGGCCGCAGCCCGCGCTCCCTGAGCGCCTGCCGCAGCCCGGTCCCACCGACCACCAGCACCTTCGCCCCTGCGGGCACCCGCTCCGCGATGAGCCGCGCCGCCGCCTGAGCCGACGTCACCACATCTCCCGCCTCCGCCGGAGCACCCAGATCCCGCAGATGCTGGGCGATGGCGGCGGGCGTGCGGGAGGCGTTGTTGGTGACGTAGGCGAGCTTCGTCGTCTTCTGCGCCCGCTGCAGCGCCTCAGGAGCCCCCTCCACCGCCTGCGGCCCCAGATAGACGACCCCGTCGAGGTCGAGCAGCAGGGTGTCGTAGCCGTCGATCAGCACAGGGCCTCCGTTTGACTCTCACGCTGCGTGAGACTCTAGCGTCGTGGTCATGACACCTGAGGAACGCGTCGAACTGTTCGGCGATTTCAACCCCGGCGACTACGCCGCGGAGGCCGAGCAGCGGTGGGGCGGCACGGACGCCTGGGAGCAGTCCCAACGTCGCATGTCGTCCTTCGGCAAGCAGGACTGGCAGCAGTTCATGGCGGCCTTCGGCGACCTGTCGAACCGCATGGCGGACCTGCTGCGCTCGGGCGCACCCGCGACGGGCGACACGGCCATGGAGCTGGCGGAGGAGCACCGGCAGCTGCTGACCCGGTGGTGCTACGACTGCACGTACGAGATCCATCGGGGGCTTGGGGAGATGTACGTGGCGGATCCCCGCTTCACGGCCAACATCGACCGCACGGAGCCGGGGCTGGCCGTCTTCATGCGAGACGCCATCCTGGCCAACGCCAACCGCGCCACCGCCTGAGATCACCACCTCGGGCCCGCCTCCGGGCCACCGCCCGAGGGCGGCGCCCGAGACCGGCGCCCAAGGCCACCGCCGAGACCACCGATTCTGAGGGGCACCCCGCAGGTCACCACCGCAGGTCAGCCGCGCAGGTCACCACCGCAGGTCACCACCGCAGGTCGCCCCCGCAGGTCGGCCCCGCAGGTCGGCCCCGCAGGTCGGCCCCGCAGGTCACCACCCGAAGCCATCGCCTGAGACCACTGCCTGAGGCGGCTCGCCCCGGCCTTCTCACCCCTCGTCTCCCCCGCCCGTTGCGTTGCCTCCGCCCGCTTCGCCTGCCCGGCCCGCTTCGTGGCCCCCGCCCGCCCGCACGTGCCGCCCACGGACCTTCCAAAGCCCCGCCCGGCGCCCCCGCGCACCGGGTCAACCCGACGACAGAGCCTCCCGTCAGGCGCTCCGCCGACGAGCCTGCAAGGTGGCCCGGACGCTGCGCAGCGCCTGGGCGTAGTGACGCTCGTCGGGCCGCATGGCGACGGCGATCGCCAGCGGCTCCTGAGCCCCCTCCATGTCCCCCGTCCGCCACAACGCCAGCCCGAGCCCGAAGTAGGCGTAGTCCTCCGCCGGGTTGGCCGTGACGATCCTCCTGAAGCTCTCGGCGGCCAGGGCGTACTGCCGCGAATTGAACTGAGCCCTGGCCAGCGCCTCACGAATGCTGCGTGACTCGGGCTCGGCCAGTGCGGCGCGCTCCAGGAGAGCAGCCGCGGCCGCCGGGCTCCCTTCGCTCAGCAACCGCACCCCGCGCTGATACCAGTCGTAAACATCACCCTCGGGATCGGTCATGGTCTGGGGCCTCCTCACGACTTCCACCGGCTATGTGGGAACATGCCCGATATGGCGACACCCGAACTGCCGGTGCCCGATGGGCTCATGCTGCGTCCGTTCCGCGGAGTCCGGTTCGCCGTGGACGACCCGGCCAAGGTGACCTCCCCACCCTACGATCTGATCTCCGACTCCGACGTCGACGAGCTGCTCGACCTGCACCCCGACAACGTGGTCCGCCTGATCCTGCCCAGCGGCAGCGACCGCAGGTACGACCAGGCGCGCGACACCCTCCAGGAATGGCTGGCCAAGGGAGTCCTGGTGCCCGACGACACCCCCGGCCTCTACGTCTACGAGCAGAGCGGCCCCGGCGTGCTCCAGCGCGGCCTCATCGGCGACGTCTGCCTGGCCGACCCGTCGCAGGGCATCGTGCTCCCCCACGAGAACGTCATGCCGGGCCCCGTCGCCGACCGGCTCGCGCTCATGAGCACCACCCAGGCGAACCTGGAGCCCATCTTCCTGCTCTACTCCGGCGGCCCCGACCTGTCGATGACGGACGAACCACTCATCGACACGCAGACCTCCGACGGCGTACGGCACCGCCTGTGGGCCATCACCGATCCCGGCGCCATCGCGAACATCAACGCCCACCTCCACGACAAGCAGGCGCTCATCGCCGACGGGCACCATCGTTACGCCACCTACCGCGAACTGCAGCGCCGCGAACGCGCCGCCGGCCGCGGTGACGGCCCCTGGGACTTCGGCCTCGCCCTCCTCGTCGACTCCGACGCCTACCCGCCCGACCTCAAAGCCATCCACCGCGTCATCCCGGGGCTGCCCCTGTCGGAGGCCGCCGCCCGCGCCAAGGGCTCATGGCAGGTGCACGACTTCGATTCGCTCCCCGCCGCCCTCGAAGCCCTCGACGACGCGACCGAACCCTCCTTCCTCCTCGGCGGCGAGGACGGCTTCCATCTCATGACCGACCCCGACCCTCTGCAACTCGCCCACGCCATGCCCGCGGAGCACTCGGACCGCTGGAACTCGCTCAACACGGCCGTTCTGACCGAGTTCGTGCTGCCGAAGGTGTGGGGGATGCAGGACGACGAGCATTCGGTGCGGATCGTGCACCACGACGCCGCGGCCGCCGTACGGCTGGCCGTGGAGACGCAGGGCACGGCGGTGATTCTGCGCGCCTTGGCGGTCGGCGATGTGCTCGCCGTGGCGGCAGAGGGGGAACGGGTGCCTCGCAAGTCCACCTCCTTCGGTCCCAAGCCTCGGACGGGCCTGGTGCTCAGGACCTTCGACATCGACTGACGCCAGCATTGCTGACGGATTGGCTGACGCCAGCGCTGCTGCCGACTTACTGATCCCAGCGCTGCTGCCCCGGATTGAGGCGGCGCCGACGTCGGACGCGCCCCAGGGCCGTCTTGCCTCAGCTGCTGGTCTTGATCACGTCTCAGGGGCAGAGGAAGCGCCGCCTCCTGCCCGTGGGCGTACGACCTGACTCCTCGCCCGATTGCCGGGCGACCTGCTCGTACCGCCCGATCAGTCCGTACCGGCCGCTGCACATGCCGTTGGCCGCACCGCCCGCCCCGCAAGCCGTTGGCCGGACGGGCCGCCACCCATGCCTCAGCCGACCGTTCACCGCGCACGCCGCACCCTGACCGACCACCGCACGCCGAGGCCGGACGGGCCGCCTCGCACACCCCAGCTCAGCTGATCACCGCGCACACCCAGCCCGGCCAACCCTCGCGCATGCCGCGGCCGGGCCGGCCAATGGCATGCAGGTGCCGACCCGTCCAATGGCGTGCCGGGGCCGGGCCGGCCACCGCACGCAGTTGCCCGGCCGGGTGCCGCGCAGGCAGGGCGCGGTTAAGTCATTGGCCCGTTTTTCGCCGCCGGGAAGTAGCCCTTGTCATGCGGCGCCGACCGCTTGTAGACCATTACGGTGCGCGTCCACGAGAGGAGCTCGTCCCCGTCCTGGTTGAGCCCTCGGGTCCGGCACGTGACGATCCCCGCGTAAGGCCGCGACCGGGACTCCCGTTTCTCCGTCACCAGCGACTCCGCGTACAACGTGTCGCCGATGAACACCGGGTGGGTCAGCCGGATGTTGTCCCAGCCCAGGTTCATCAGCGCGGTCTGGCTCACGTCGATGACGGACAGCCCCAGGACGATGGCTACGGTGAGACCCGAGTTGACGATGATCTTGCCTACCGGAGCCTTCTCCGCGAAGTGCGCGTTGAAGTGGTTCTGGTTGGTGTTCATCGTCAGCAGGGTGAACCAGGTGTTGTCGGCTTCGCTGATCGTGCGGCCGAGGGGATGCTGGTAGACATCTCCCACCTGGAAATCCTCGTAGTAGCGGCCGAGGGCGGGTTCGTGCACCGTCATGCGTCCTCCGTTGTCAGGGGGCCCAAGCTCATGATCTGACGTTTCCGCGGTCAATGGTCGTCATGCCACACCGGCGAGGTCGGAGACGCTGCGCGGCGCGGAGGGTTCCGCCGGCTCCGTTGGCTCAGGGGATGGCTCTGACAGGGACGGCTCCACGGGGGCCACGGTCTTGGCCTCGACCTCGTAGCGCCAGACCTTGGCTCCGTTGGGCCCGAAGATGCGTGAGCGCAGCGAGCCGGTCATCTCGATCATGGTGCGGGCTTCGATGGCCGCGAGAGCGTCGGCCACCTCAGGGTCGAAGGTGACGCACGGGACGATGTCGCAGGGCCGGCGGCTGCGGCCAGGACCTGGGCGCCTTTTGACGATGACCTTCCAGGTGGTGAGCGTGTCGCCGCTGGGCATCGATCTCTGCTCGGGCACGGCTGACAGACGTCCGACCAGCACCACTTCGTTGCGGTCCATGTGACCTCCCCGGTCGCGTTGGATTCGGAGATCACTCTTTACGATGATGGGGAGGCCGGAGCGGCTCGAATGCCGTTCTGTGGACAGCCGTTCATGTCGGGAGTTGCCAGTGGACGACACCATCACCGCCCTCGGCGGCGACGTATACGAGATCGACACCAGGATGGCCGGTTATTCGGGCATCACCGCCGGCTATCTGATCATGAGCGATCGGCCATGCCTGGTCGAGACGGGGACCGCGACGTCGTCGCAGACGGTGCGCGACGCCATCGCCTCCCTCGGGGTCGGCCCCGGCGACCTGGCCACCGTGGTCGTCACGCACATCCACCTCGACCACGCGGGCGGGGTCGGCGACATCGCCGGATACTTCCCGAACGCCCAGGTCGTCGTGCATGAGAAGGGCGCCAGGCATCTGGTGGATCCTGGACGCCTGATGGCCAGCGCCCGGATGGTCTGGGGTGACCGGCTCGACACGCTCTTCGGCGAGATGTCCCCCACCGAGGCCGAACGCATCGTCGCCCTCGGCGACACCGGCTCCGTCGACCTCGGCAACGGGAGGAAGCTGACGAGCCACTACTCGCCGGGACATGCCAAGCATCACGTGGGATTGGTGGACTCGGCCACCGGCGACCTTTACGTCGGGGACGCGGCCGGGGTGTTCATCCCGGAAACCGGCGATGTACGGCCGGCGACGCCGCCACCGGACTTCGACCTGCAGACCGCGCTGGACTCGATCTCGCTCTTCCGCGCCCTGCAGCCCCAGCGGTTGCTGTTCAGCCATTACGGGCCGGTCGACGAAGTCCAGGATGTGCTGGAGCGGTCGGCGGAGGAGCTCAACGTCTGGGTTGATCTGACCCGGCAGGCTCATGGGGAGGGCATGGACCTCGACCACGCGGTGGCGATGGTTCGTGATCGGACCCGGGAGCGCTACGCGGCACTGAAGGCCGACGACCTCGCGGAGCGGTTCGAACTGCTCAGCCCGGCCGAGTCGAACGTCGCGGGGATCATGCACTGGCTGGGCAAGGTCTCACCGTAGGTGACGGGAGCTGGGGGCTCGTGACTGTGCCCGCTCCGCCGTAGCTGGCGGGAGTTGGGGGCTAGTGACGTGCCCGCTCCGCCGTACGAGATCGCTCTTGTACGGCGGAGCGGGCCTGAGGTCAGTGCTGGTCGCCCTTGTCCTCGTCCTGCTGCTTGTCCTTGTCCTCGGCGGGCTGGTCGAGGACGTCGCCGTAGACGGGCTCGATGAAGGCGGGGGTCACGCCGCGCTTGCGCTGCTCGTCGGCTTCGGCGTCGATGTCGCCGTCGAGGGCCTTCGAGGGCTTGACCTTGGACTGCTCCGCGTCGACGGAGATGTCTCGGTCGTCGTCGACGGGGGCGTCGGCCTCAACGGACGCTTCGTCCGACTTGTCCTCGTCCTCGTCCTCGTCAGCGGCGTCGTCGTCCTCGTCGGAGTCGTCGAAGTCCTCGTCTCGCTCGTCGTCGTCCGAGTCGTCCTCGTCCGAGTCGTCGTATGCGTCGTACTCGTCGTCGAGGTCCTCGTCCAGTTCGCCGGTTTCGCGGTCGTCGTCGCCGTCTAGGGCGTCCTCGACGTCTCGCTCGTCTTCGTCCTGGTCGTCTTCGTCGCGGTCGTCGTCCCGGTCGTCGTCATACCGGTCGTCCTGGTCCTCGCCCTGGTCGTCCTGGTCGTCGTACCGGTCGTCGATCTCCTCGACGTCTCGCTCCTCGTCGTCGTCTTCGTCCTCGTCGTCCTCCGTCGCGTCGGACGCGAGCACGTCGCCGAGGTCGACGTCGGCGTCCTCATCCAGGTCCTCGTCGAAGTCCTCTTCGATGTCCTCGATGAACGCGCCCGTCAGCTCGGCGTGGCGGTCGGCGGCGTCGGTCTCGCCGTCTTCGTCGAAGGCCGCCGCGCGGGCGAACCAGTCGACGGCCGCCTGCTGGTGGCCGGCCTCGGCGAGGGCGTCCGCGTAGGCGTAGGCCAGGCGGGCCGACCAGGGACGCGGCTGGGGGTCGCGCAGTTCGGGGAGGCGCTGCAGGGTGATGACCGCCGCGTCGTGCTGGCCGAGGTCGCGGCGGGCGCCGGACTCGACGATGGCCAGTTCGATGTGGCCCGCACGGTCGAGGCGCTCGGCCTCGCGGGACTTGACCAGGTCGAGCGCACGCTCGGGACGGCCGAGACCGCGCTCGCAGTCGGCCATCACGGGCAGGTACGCGTCGGAGCCGGTCAGGCGTCGAGCCGCGCGAAGATCGCTGAGCGCCTCTGCGTAGTGGCCGGCGCGGTAGGCGACGATTCCCGCCGCCTCGCGGACCACGCCGAGTCTGGCGGCGAACCTGCGGGCGACCTTGACGTGCTCGTGAGCCTTCTCCGGGTCGTCGTCCGCGAGTGCGCGCTCGGCGGCGACCAGGTGGCGGCCGACGAGGTCGGCCAGGTCACCGGGCAGGGAACGGAGCTCGTCGCGCACGTCGCGGTCGAGGTCTTCGGTGGTGATGTCGGGTGCGACCTCGGGGAGGCGCTCGCGCTGGGGCGCGTCCTCACGGTCGGGCCTGCCGAAGCGGGCGCGGGCTCCGGGCTGGCCGCCGTCACGGTCGCGGGTGAAGGGGCGACGGTCGCCACCGTAACCGCCACCTTCGCGGCGGGGACCACGGTCATCGCGGAAGCCGCCGCCTTCACGACGCGGACCACGGTCATCGCGGAAACCGCCCTCGCGACGGGGGCCACGATCGTCGCGGAAACCGCCCTCACGACGGGGACCACGGTCACCGGCGCTGTCGCGGTAGCCGCCGCCCTCGCGACGCGGACCGCGATCGTCACGGAAGCCGCCCTCGCGACGGGGGCCGCGGTCGTCACGGTTGCCGGGGTTGTCGCGGTAACCGCCGCCCTCACGGCGCGGACCACGATCGTCACGGAAACCGCCACCTTCACGACGCGGACCACGGTCGTCACCGAAGCGGGGGTTGTCGCGGTAGCCGCCCTCACGACGAGGACCACGATCACCGGCACTGTCGCGGAAACCGCCACCCTCACGACGAGGGCCACGATCGTCACGGAACCCGCCCTCACGACGGGGACCACGGTCACCAGCGCTGTCGCGGAAGCCGCCGCCTTCACGACGAGGGCCACGGTCATCGCGGAAACCGCCCTCACGACGAGGGCCACGGTCGTCACGGTTACCGGGGTTGTCGCGGTAACCGCCGCCCTCACGACGCGGACCACGATCGTCACGGAAACCGCCACCTTCACGACGCGGACCACGGTCGTCACCGAAGCGGGGGTTGTCGCGGTAGCCGCCCTCACGACGAGGACCACGATCACCAGCGCCGTCGCGGAAACCGCCGCCCTCACGACGAGGGCCACGATCGTCACGGAACCCGCCCTCACGACGGGGGCCGCCACGATAGCCGGGATTGTCACGGAAGCCGCCCTCACGGGCACCGCCCTCACGCGGCGCGCGGTCGTCGCGGTCGCGGTAGCCACCCTCGCGACGCGGTCCGCGGTCATCGCGGGACCCGCGATAGCCGGGGTTGTCACGGAAGCCGCCACCCTCACGACGCGGACCACGATCGTCGCGGTCACGGTAGCCGCCGCCTTCACGACGGGGGCCGCGGTCATCACGGTAGCCGGGGTTGTCACGGTAACCGCCCGGACGGCCGCCGCCGCCCTCACGAGACCCTTCACGAGGCCCGCGGTCGTCACGCCCGCGGTAGCCGCCCTCGCGGGGGCCACCTTCACGCGGGCCGTCCTCGCGGCGCGGGCCGCGGTCGTCGCGGGAACCGCGGTAGCCGCCGCGGTCGTCCCGCCGCTGGTAGCCGCCCTCTGGACGCCCGCCGCGCTCCTCGCGCGGCCGGTCGCCAGAACGGAACGGACGGCCCCCGCTGGAGTCCCGTCCCCGGTCACCACCATAGGAGCGCCGCTCCCCGTACCGAGGGGAGTCTTCGCGCCGGCGGTCGTCGTCCGATCCGTTGTCTCTGTTCACTTCTGGTCCATTCACGTGGCTGACGCTTTACGCGACGAAGGCCACCCGTGGTGGGGTGGCCCGGTCTCACCAGCCTAGCAAGGCTGTGATGCCCACGTGACTCAAGGGCGTCGCCCGTAGGTGACGGCATGTACGGGGGACAGCTGGAACCACCCGAGTTCCACGAACCCGTGCCTGGCCAGAAGGTCGTCGTACCGCTCGCGAGGCAGCAGCTGGTCGTCGATCTGCGCCTCGAAATACTGCACGCCGGACATGATGCGGCCCGGCACGCTCTTGAGTCCCTCGTCGGTCGAAGGGAAGGGGAAGTCGGAGATGACGAACCATCCGCCCGGCTCCAGCGCGGCGAACACCCGCTTGGCGACCTCGTCGATGTCACGGCACTCGTGCATGGAGATGTTGTTGAGCACGAGCGTGTACGGCTCGGCGAAGCTCATCTCCTCGAGCGGCGACACGACGAGGGTGGCGTCGACGTCACGGATCTGCGAGATCGAGTACGCGTCTCCGTCGACGCCGGTGAGCGAGCAGGCGGGGAAGGCCCGTGCGAGCCGTACGAGACCGCGACCCGCACCGCATGCGGTCTCCAGGATCCTGCATCCCGCCTCAAGCCGCTCGGCGAGGCCGGGGATGCGGTTGAGCCCGTCGGGGACGAGCCGGTTGTAGAACGGCGTGCCGGTGTTGGCGACGCCCGCGATGAACTCCGGACGGCACGCGTCCCACCAGAGCCGCTCGCCGCTGCCCAGGACCTCCTCGAAACGGGTGAGGAACTCGTACTGCTCCATCTGCGGGAACAGGCCGCCGACGTAGCGGGGGCTGTCGAGGTCGAGCAGGAGCTCGGCGGTGAGCGGGTCGAGAGCGTAGGTGTCGCCCTCACGGGTGACGACCCCGGCGGCGAAGGCGCCCCTGCACCAGGTGGCGACGTAGAAGGGGTCGAAGCCGAGCTGCTCGGCCAGTTTGTCGGCGGTGGCGGGCGCCTCGGCCAGGGTGGCGATGAGGCCGGTGCGCAGCCCCATGGAGACCGTCCGGTGTCCGACGTATCCGGCTACGTGGTTGAGAAGAATCTCTGCTGTCATGAAGTCCACGGTCCCTGTCCAGGGATATATCGGCATAGTGCTGGAACTGGAGCGCGACTGGTACACAAAATGGAGCATGAAGGGCTACGGACAGTTCTGCCCCATCGCCAAGGCGGCCGAGTTGCTCGATCAGCGCTGGACGCTGCTGATCCTGCGCGAGCTGATGTGCGGCAGCCAGCAATTCAACGAGATCCGCCGGGGCGTGCCCAAGATGTCCCCGACGCTGCTCAGCCGCCGCCTGAGAGATCTGGTCAGGTACGGCATAGCGGTCAAGACCCCCGACGGTCGCTACCTGCTCACCCCCGCGGGCAAGGAGCTGCAGCCCCTCGTCGAACTGCTCGGCACCTGGGGCACACGATGGATGCCCGATCTGGGCGACCCCGACCTCGACCCTCACCTGCTCATGTGGGACATCCGGCGCAGCGTCGACCTGACCGCCCTGCCCACCGGCCGTACGGTGGTCCAGGTCGTCTTCGGCGACCTGCCGGGAGCGGGCCGCGAATGGTGGCTGGTGCTCACCCGCGACGGCGCGGACACGTGCGACTTCGACCCCGGCTACGAGGTCGCCGCCCGGCTGGAGGTGCCGCTGCCCATCATGACCGCGGTCTGGCGCGGCGACGTCAGCTGGGCGGAGGCCAGACGACGCGACCAGCTGCGCGTCAGCGGCTCCTTCGAGCCCCGCTGGTTCCTGCTGAGCAAGTTCGCGCCGGTCGAGCGTCCGGAAATGGATTCGCCCGAATCAGACGCTTTGGGCCACGATGGCTACCATGTCACTCCGCTTCCATGAGATCGCCGAAGCCGGCCACCGCATCCTCAACCCGTTCACCGAGGACAAACTCCGCCTGCTCGGCGAGATCTGCCGCATAGCCCCCGGCACCCGCCAGCTCGACCTGGCATGCGGCAAGGGTGAGCTGCTCAGCACGTGGTCCCTTCAGTACGGCCTGCAGGGCGTCGGCGTCGACATCAGCCGCGTCTTCCTGGAGGCGGCCGGGAAGCGGGCGGTGGAGCTGGGTGTCGAGGACCAGGTCAGTTTCGTGTACGGCGACGCGGGCGCTTACGAGGCGGAGGAGGACTCCTTCGACATCGTCTCGTGCATCGGTGCGACATGGATCGGCGGTGGGCTCGCCGGGACTTTGGAGTTGATCCGCAAGCCGCTCAAGCAGTCCGGCCTGGTGCTCGTCGGCGAGCCGTACTGGATCAGCCCTCCGCCGAAGGGCAAGGGCGAGGAGTTCTCGGAGTTCACCTCGCTGGCGGGAACCGCCGAACGGTTCGAGGCGGCCGGGCTCGAACTCGTCGAGATGGTGCTGGCCGACCAGGACAGCTGGGATCGGTACGTGGCCAGCCAGTGGATGACCCTCAGCGACTGGATCCGCGACAACCCGGACGACGAGGAGATCGAGGAGGTCAAGGAGTTCCTGGCGAACTCTCGCCGGCCCTATCTCGAGTGGCAGCGGGACCACCTCGGATGGGGCGTCTTCGTCGCACGGCCCCTCTGAGGGTCGATGGGACCACGTAAACGCCAGGAGGCCCGGTGCACGGGTGGGTCTCCTGTGTTCCTGCAAACGCAGAAAGGCCCGCACCGAGTCACCCCGGGCGGGCCTTTCTGATCAATATTTGTGCGGCGGCGACCTACTCTCCCACACCCTGGCGAGTGCAGTACCATCGGCGCAGAGAAGCTTA
>NZ_JACDUR010000007.1:294914-768375 GCF_013761175.1 Nonomuraea soli | reverse complement strand
TCAGGCGGCCCAGTCTCTGTCAAATTGACTCGGACCGATTCACCTGCGGGAATTCCGACCGCCCCGTTTCCGGGGCAACCCCTCTAACTTACCAGACGATCCGGACAGATGCGAATCAACCGGACAGACCTTCAGGAAGTGGGATTCGCGCAGAGCTCGTCTGCGCTCTGCAACTGTACCAGCCCTCACGGGCCACACGGGCAACCTTGAGGTCTTTCCCGCCCGGAAACCTCTTCAAACCTCCGGCTGCAGCAAGTGGACAGCAAGTCATCCGCAATCGCCCCACGATACGAACTACACACGAGCAGACTGCACCCTCGGAGGTGTCCGCAATGACCCGCTCGGAGTTCGATGACATCCGCGCCTACGTCGCCGACGAGACGACGCACGCAGGCGACCTGTTGAGCATCGCCCGCAACCTGATCGACGACCTGGAGCGGGCGCACATGCGCGAGGCCGCGCTGCGCACGTACTACCTGCGCCTGCTCACCGCGGCCAGGGCCACCGTCGCCGCGGAGAGCGTGGGTGCGCCCGACCCGCTCGCCTTCGTCAAGCACGAGCTGGCCGAGCGGGGTCAACTGCCGGAGGACGGCGAGGCCGTACAGCGCATCCTGTCGGACGCCCGCGCTGCCGCCGCGCTGCTCGCTTGCCTGGAGCAGACGCCGCAGACCAGGCCCCGTGGCCCGCGCCTGCGCAAGTGCGTCGGCACCGGCCGCAGCCTCCCCCGCTGACAGGCGCCGACCGCCGCCTTCCCCGGCTGACAGGCACCGGCCGCCACCTTCCCCGGCTGACAGGCGCGCCGGCCGCGGCCTCCCCTCTGACTGGCGGCAGGCACGGCTGCGTCCCCTGACCAATGCCGGCCCCTCAGCCGCCTCTCACCCACACCAACCGCCCGCAGTCTCGCGCACCCCGCAACCTGTTGCCCCGATAAAACCGTCGCAACACCCTGCCTTGGCGCTCCGCCTGCGACGATGCGCTTATGTGGCATCGGGGGTTGAACTGGGCAGCCATCGTTCTCGTCGGTGGCTTCGCGCTCACGTGGCTGGGCGTCGTGGTCTTCGCGGCCGACGCCTCCGCCCTCTGGGTCCGTCTCGCCCAGGCGGCGTTCGGCGTCTTCCTCGTCGGCTGGGCCATCCAGAAGACGGTGGTCATGATCCATGACTGACCAGCCGTACAACGTCAACCAGGACCTCGGGGACGACGAGCAGATCTCCGAAGAGGCCCTGTACCAGGACAAGCTGCCCGAACGTCACAAGATCGAGGAGATCGACGACGAGGTCAGCCGCGGCATCTTCCACTGGGTCAACGAGGAAGACAAGCGCGACTCCGACACCTACACCGATCCGCTGGAGGAGCCGGAGACGCTCACCGAGATCCTCGATCACGACCGAGCCGGATCCGACGACTAGTCACCCGACGACATCACGCCGACGGCTGGTACGGCGGCGCCACACCCCACCCCCACCTCGGCACCGGCGCCCGCGTGGGCGGAGTCGCCCCCGGCTGCGAGTTCGCCAGCGCCAACCGCGTTCCCCATTCGATGTAGCTCGCGAACGCCGCCCGGAACTCCGGATCGTCCGGCAGCCCGACCTCGTCGGCCGCGTCCATGAGCAGGCTCACCCACCGCCGCCGCTGGGCCTCCGTGATCCCCTTCCCGAGGTGCTGCGCGAGCATGTGCGGATAGCCGCCCCGCTCGGTCGTGTACCGGTCGGGCCCGCCGAAGACCTCACCCAGCCACATGGCCACGTACTTCGGATGCCCCGGGTCCATGTGGGCGAACAACGGACCTACCACGTCGTCCTTGCGCACATGCCCGTAGAACACCTCGGTCAGCCGCGAGAACGCCTCCTCGCCCCCGGCCCACTCGAAGAGCGTGGGCTCGGTCTTGTGCAGCACCCGCTCGTAGTGCCGCATCTCCTCGATGTCCGTCACATACGGCTGGATCTCAGCGAAGAACTCCCGGAAGCGCTCACTCTTCCTGAACCCTTCAAGGTGCCCCTGCGCAGAAGTCCACACAATGCGCAGGATGTAGTGGTCGGGCTCGTCCACACATGTGCTCAGCTCGTAGTCGAGGCACTGCGGCGCCTTGCCGAGCGGAACCGCCGCTCTGCCGTACGCGGCCTCGAACTCCGCCGCCCGCCCGGCCGGAACCGTGTACCGAATGTATTCCACGATCATGTAATCATGTAATCACGGCGCTCCTGCACTCACAAGGTTAGAGTGCGGTCGTGGAGCTGATCGCTACCGGCCGCACCGCTGACGTCTTCGCCCTCGACTCCCGCCGCGTGCTGCGCCGCTACCGCTCCAACAGCACCGCCCTGGCCGAGGCCAAGATCATGGAGCACGTCCGCGGCCATGGTTTTCCCGTGCCGGCCGTACACGACGCCACCGAGACCGACCTCGTCCTCGAACGCCTGCCGGGGCCGACCATGCTGCAAGCCCTCTCCCGCCGCCCGTGGAAGGTGCTGCGGTACGGCAGGCAGCTCGGTGAACTGCACGACCGCCTCCATCGGGTCCCGGCGCCCGACTGGCTGCCCGGCGACGGCGGCCAGGTGCTCCACCTCGACTTCCACCCCGGCAACGTGATCCTGACGCCCGGCGGGCCCAGCGTGATCGATTGGTGCAACGCCCGCTCGGGCGAGCCTGCCGTCGATGTGGCGACGACTCTCGTCCTCCTGACCACCGGCGAGGCGCCGAAGGGAGTCGAGCGTCTCGCCAGGAAGGTGATCAGCGGCGCCTTCCTCCGCGGCAGCCGTACGGACCCGAAGCCCGGCCTGCGAGCGGCGACGCAGGCCCGCCTCGGCGACCCCAACACCACGGGCGCGGAGCGGGTCCTCCTCCTGGGCATACTGGAACGATGCTGAGTCTGTTCGATCGCCAGATGCGGCGAGATGCGCGCCCCGACGCTCCGGACGCGAAGGTGGAGCACGTCGACGGCGTCGTACGCCAGGTCTCCGCGGGAGGATGGAACGGCATCCTCTGGTCTGACCTGACCCACGACACCGCGGATTCCGCCATAGCCGCCCAGGTCGCCTTCTACGGTGACCTGGGCTACGAATTCGAGTGGAAGCACTACGCCCACGACCAGCCGGCGGACCTACCCGAGCGACTCCTGGCCGCGGGTTTCACCGCCGACGAGCCCGAGACCCTCATGCTCGCCCGCATCGACGATCTGGCGCTCGACGGCCCGGTGCCCGACGGCATCGAGCTGCGCCGCGTGACCTCGCCCGCCGACGTCGACCTCATGATGCGGGTGCACACCGCGGCCTTCGGCACCAGCGCCGATCACATCCGCACCCGCCTGCTGGCCCAGCTCGACTCGGTCGTCGCCATCGTGGCCATGGCCGGCGACGAGCCGGTCAGCGCGGCACGTCTCGAACTCCACGAAGGCACCGATTTCGCCAGCCTGTGGAGCGGCGGCACACTGCCAGAATGGCGCGGACGCGGCCTCTATCGCTCGCTGGTCGCCTACCGGGCGGACATCGCGACCGAACGCGGCTACCGCTACCTGCAGGTGGACGCCTCCGACCAGAGCCGCCCGATCCTCGAACGGCTCGGCTTCACCCCCGTGACCACCACGACCCCCTATACGAGGTAGGCGTGCATTCGCCCGGATACGGATCCCGGCACCCGGAGCTGATCACTCTCCTCGACACCCTCACCCCCGTGGCCGTCACGCGTATCTCGTGGGTCGGCCTGACCGACCTCGACGTCGCCACCTACCGCGACCGGCCGGCATGCCCCGACTTCCTCGTGACGTCCGTCCGGTGCATCGTGCGAGTCGACGGCCGCATCGTCGTCTGCCACACCCCGGACGGCCCCCACATCGTGCCCGGAGGCCGACGCGAACCAGGCGAAAGCCACACCGCGACAGCCGTACGCGAAGTGCGCGAGGAAACCGGCTGGCTGCTCGACGAACGCGACCTCGCCTTCGCGGGCTTCTTCCACTACCGGATGCTCGACCCCCTGCCAGAGGATCATCCCTTCCCCCACCCGGACATCCTTCAGCTGGTCTACACCGCCCAAGCGACCCGGCACTCCGCCGACTGGAGCTCCTGGAGCGACAGCGAGGGCTGGGAACAGCGCCACGACCTGGTCCCGTCCGCCGACCTCCCCGGCCTGCCCATCCCCGCCTACCAGCTCAGCCTGCTCTCGCCCTGACCGCCCGTCAGGCCGAGAGCAGAACCCCCAGGAACAGCGCCGCCAGCGCGGTCACCCCGCTCAACGCCCCCAACGCCGCCGTCGCCCCCTTGCTCTTCGCCCGTGTGTGCAAGAACGCCGTGAGCCCCGAAAGAAGCACAACCCCCAGCTTCACGTGCAGGGTCGTCTTGAAGGCAGGGTCGTCGTTGTCGTCGGCCAGCATGTTCCACACCCCGGTCGCGACCAGTACGGCGAACGCCGGCCAGGCGACCCGGTTGAACGCGTTGGCGGCCACCTTCGTCACCCCATCGGCGGTACGGCGGAGCGAGGGGACCAGAAACGCGAGCGTGAACTGCCCACCCACCCAGATGGTGGCGGCCAGCACGTGCAGGAAGACACGGACGGTGTCGAGCGATACAGAGAGCACCAGGACAACCTAGCGCTCACTCACGTCACCCCTGTCACCACCGGGACCTTCGCGGAACCGGCCCCCGGACATCAGGATGGTGAAGCAGGAACGCCCGCCCACGGTGCCAGCCAGAAAGGCAGCCCATGCCCAGCGCGCAGCTGTACGACACCATCGGAGCCACCTACACCGTCACCCGGCGCACGGAACCCCGCATCGCCGCGCAGATCTGGGCCGCCCTCGGCGACGCCCGCACGATCCTCAACGTCGGCGCGGGCACCGGCTCCTACGAGCCCTCCGACCGTTACGTCCTCGCGGTCGAACCGTCGGCCCTCATGCGCTCCCAGCGCCGCCCGGACGCCGCCCCCTGCCTGGCGGGCTCCGCCGAACACCTGCCGTTCGACGACCAGTCCTTCGACGCCGCCATGGCCATCGCCTCCATCCACCACTGGCCGGACCCGATCGCCGGCCTGCGCGAAATGCGCCGCGTCGCCCGCCGCGTCGTGGTCTTCACCCACGACACCAGCGACGAAGGCTGGCTCAACCGTTTCTGGCTCACCCGCGACTACCTGCCCGAGATCTCGAACCTGCTGATCGGCCGCCCCACGGCCACCGAATTGGCCGACGCGATCGGCGCCCGCCTGGAACCGGTGCCCATCCCCTGGGATTGCGCCGACGGCTTCTTCGAGGCCCACTGGCGGCGACCTGAGGGCTACCTGGAGGAGAGCGTCCGGCGAGGCGTTTCCGTCTGGTCCAGGGTCGGCGCGGAGGCGGAGGAACGCGTGGTGCGCAGTCTTCGCGAGGACCTCACATCCGGCCGCTGGACGGAGCGCAACCGCGACCTGCTCGACCTGGAAGCGGCAGAGCTCGGCTTGCGCCTGCTGATCGCCTGACCCTGACCGCCGTGGATCAGCTCACTATGGCCATCTAGGGGCTGTGCTTCCCGCGCCAGCAGCGAGGCAGCGCGGAGCGGGACAAACGAAAACGGCCCTCCAGGAAGACCTGGAGGGCCGTTCTATTTGGTAGCGGGGGCAGGATTTGAACCTGCGACCTCTGGGTTATGAGCCCAGCGAGCTACCGAACTGCTCCACCCCGCGTTGGCGTGTGTCTAAAGACTATCGACAGCGCGGAGCAGGCGCAAATCAAGCGCTCCTACGACCCCCCACTGGGAGAGGCCGAAGGTGAAGCACTGGGCGAAGGGCTGGCCGAGGGGGTGGCCGTGGCCGTGGGCGTGGCGCCGGTGCCCTGGGCCTTGAGCTTTTCGAGGTTGGCCAGCGCCGACTGCAGCGCCTTCTGCGACTCCCCGAACTTCGTCCAGTTGGGCGGCGACTCCTTGAGAGCGTTCTGCCCGTCGTTGTAGGCCTTGGCGACGGCGTCGATCGCCTGGGTGAGCTGCGTCGTCGCCGGGTTGGCCGGTTGCTGGTTGCCTGGGTTCGTCGTCGTTGGTTGCTGGTTGGCGGGGGCGCCGCCGAAGACCTGCTTGAGCGCGTCTTCCAGCGTATCCGCGGAGCCGATCTTGTTGCCGAACGAGACGAGCACGCGGCGGAGGATCGGGTACGGCTCCTGGCCGGTGCCAGCGGCCGCCTGGATGTAGACGGGTTCGACGTAGACGAGGCCGCCCGCGTACGGCAGCGTCAGCAGGTTGCCGTAGCGGACCGCCGACGACTGCAGGCCGAGGAGGTTGAGCTCTCCGGCGAAGCGGCTCTGGAAGTTGTTCTGTGCCTGGCCTGGGCCCGGGATGGCGGTGGATGACGGCATCCTGAGCACCCTGAGCTTGCCGTAGTCGGGGCCGGCGGTGGCGTCGACGGCCATGAAGGCGGCGAGGTTGGGGCCCTGGCGCGGGACGAACGTGGTCGTCAGCGAGAAGGTGGGCTTGCCGCCGGGCATCGTGGTGGTCAGGTAGTACGGCGGCTGCTTGATGTCGTTGTTGGCGCCGGCGGAGGGGTCACGCGGGACCACCCAGACGTCCTGGCCGCCGTAGAACGCGCCCGGGTCCTCGATGTGGTAGCGGGCGAGCTGGTAGCGCTGCACCTTGAAGAGGTCTTCCGGGTAGCGCACGTGGCTGCGCAGGTCGGCCGACATCTCGGAGACGGGCCTGATGACGCCGGGGAAGGCCTTGCCCCACGTCTTGAGGATCGGGTCCTTGTCGTCCCAGCCGTACAGGGTCACGGTGCCGTCGTAGCCGTCGACGACGGCCTTGACGGAGTTGCGCATGTAGTTGATCTTGTCGCGCGGCTGGGCGGCGACGACGCGGCGCTCGACGGCCAGGTCCCTGGTCATCGTCTCCAGCGACTCGCTCTGGGCGTACGGGTAGTTGTTGGAGGTCGTGTAGCCGTCGACGATCCACTTGATGCGCCCGTCGACGATCGCCGGATACGGGTTGGCGTCCAGGGTGAGGAACGGCGCGACCTTGGCGACGCGGTCGCGCGGGTCACGCTCGTAGAGGATCTTCGACTGGTTGTTGACATCGCTGGAGAGCAGGATGTTGACCTCGCCGTACTTGGCGGCGTAGACGAGCCGGTTGAAGAACGAGCCGACCGGCACGCCCACGCCGGTGTAGGTGGTGTTCTTCTGGCCGGTGCCCGCGCTCTCGGGGTAGTCGAGCTCCTGCGGGTTGTTGGGGTTGCCGCCGGCGATGACGTATTCGGTCTCGGCCTGCTCGCCGAAGTAGACGCGCGGCTCCTTGAGCTTCTCGGCCAGCGCGCCGCTGCCGGGCAGGTCCTTGGCGTCGTAGTCGGGCAGGCCGCCCTGGGTGGTCACGTCGCCAGAGGTCACCTTGTTGCCGGGCGCGGCGACGAAGCCGAAGCCGTGGGTGTAGACGAGGTGACGGTTGATCCAGTTGTCCTGCTCGTTGGGCGGCCCGGTCAGGTCGCGGACCGCGACGACGTGATCGATCATCTTGCCGCCGGCGTCGGGGTAGCGGTCGACGTCGAGCGCGTCGGGGAAGTCGTAGAAGCCGCGGATGCGCTGGGTCTGCTGGAAGGTCTTGGAGACCAGCGACGGGTCGAGCAGGCGCACGCCGGAGACCGAGGTGTCGCCCGCCGCGTTGACCTGCGCGGGGTCCTCCTTGGCGTCGTACGGGATGACCTCGGCGTTGTCGATGCCGTAGGCCTGTCTGGTGGCGTCGATGTTGCGCTTGATGTAGGTCGATTCCTTGGCCTGCTGGTTGGGCTTGACCTGGAACTGCTCCACGAGGGCGGGGTAGACGCCGCCGATGAGCACCGCGGACAGCACCAGGAGGCCGAAGGAGACGCCGGGGAGCATGCCGCCGGGCCGTACGACACCCGCGAAGAACATGGCCGCGCAGATCAGCGCGATGATCGCGAGGATCGTCTTGGCCGGGAGGACCGCGTTGATGTCGGTGTACGACGCGCCGTGCACGAAGCCCCGGTCGGAGAAGACCAGGTCGTAGCGGTCGACGAAGTAGGCGGCGGCCTTCAGCAGCACGAACACGCCCAGGAGCACCGACAGGTGCACGCGCGCGGCGCGGGAGGCGTGCACGCCGGGCGACTGCAGGCGGAAGCCGCCGTACAGGTAGTGGGTGATCGCGGCGAGGATGGCCGACATCACGATGGCGGTGAACAGGAAGTTCAGCAGCATGCGGATGAACGGCAGGTCGAACATGAAGAAGGCGATGTCCAGCCCGAACTGGGGGTCCTTCTGCCCGAAGTCTGTGCCGTTGACGTACTGCAGCCAGGTCTTCCACTGCCCGGCGAACTGAGAGCCCGAGAAGAGCGCCAGCACCGCCATGCCCACGATGAAGATCAGCTTGCGGTGCGGATCCAGAGCCATGCGGTAGCGGTCGGCGCCGCTGGCGCCGCCGAACATGGCGGGCCCGAACATCGGCCGCATGCGGAAGGCCAGCAGCATGTTGCCGCCGACGATGCCGACCATGAGCAGCGCGCCCACGACGAACAACACGATCTGCGTCAGCAACATGCCGGAGAAGACCGTGGTGTAGTCGACGTTGTCGAACCACAGATAGTCGGTGTAAAAGCCGGAGAACAAGAAGAACAGGGCCACGATCGCGACAATGGCGATCGCGACAGGAAGCAGCAGTCGGGGGCGGCGCAAACGCATCGCCCGTCCGCCTCCTGGGGTCCGGAAGCTCAAGGCCAACCCCTCGGTCGTGATTTACAAACGGTCCGTGTCTGGCAACCTACACCGATGTGCCAGCCGTACGGCTAACGCATGGCGTCCGCCAGAAGTTTCATCCAGCAGCGCAACTGGGCACCGAGCCCTTACCGGACGCCAGGGCGTCGAGCGCGGTGACCGCCTCGTGCAGCGTCGTGGCCTTCACCAGGCGCAGGCCGTCGGGGGCGGCGTTGAGCGCCTCGGCGCAGTTGTCGGCGGGGGTGAGGAAGACCGTGGCGCCCGCGTCACGCGCGCCGACCATCTTCTGCGCGATGCCGCCGATGGCCCCGACCCTGCCCTCCGGCGTGATGGTGCCGGTGCCGGCGATCGACTTGCCGCCGGTCAGCTCACCGGGGGTGAGCTTGTCGAGGATGCCGAGCGAGAACATCAGGCCGGCACTGGGCCCGCCCACGTCGCCGACGTTGATCGTGACGGTGAAGGGGAAGTTGTACTTCTTCGTCGACAGTGACACGCCGACCATCGCGTTGCCCTCGGGCCCGGCGGCCGCGACGATCGGGACCCCCTGCTGCTTGCCGTCGCGGGAGATCGTGAAGACCACGGTGTCGCCCGGCTTGTGCGACTTGACCTGCGCGGTCACCGTGTCGACGGTGACGACGTCGACGCCGTCGACCTTGAGCAGCTGGTCGCCCGTCTTGAGCTTGCCTTCGGCCGGCATCTCCTTCTCGGTGCCCGCCACGACGACTTCTGCGGTGAAGGGGATCTTCAGTTCGGTCAGCGCGGCCGCGGTGGCGTTGTCCTGGGAGCCGGTCATCTCGGCGGCGTTCTGCTGCTCGACCTGCTGCGCGGTCTGGTTGGGCGGGAAGATCGTCGTCTCGGGCACGACCGCGACCGTCGGGTCGAGCCAGCCGCGCAGAGCGGTCAGCAGGTCGATGCGGTTGGTCGGCCCGCCCTTGTACTCCACCGTGACCAGGCGCAGAGCTCCGGTGGTGGCGAAGGTCTCGTGACCGGTGATCGTGATCACGGGCTTCTTCTCGACCTCGCCGAGGGTGTTCTCTGTCGGACCCGGGCTCAGCACGACGTACGGCACCGGCAGGAACGCTCCGACGACACCGAGCGCGAGCACGAGGAAGCTCGCCACCAGAAGGGTCAACGCACGTCGCGACATGGGGATGAGCTTATTCGCAGGCGCCGACCCATTCATTCGACCCGTCGGCGAACTGCTGATGTTTCCAGATCGGGACCTCTGACTTGAGATCGTCGATGAGCCTGCGCGACGCCTCGAAGGCCTCTCCCCGGTGCGGGCAGGCCACGGCCACGATCACCGCGATGTCGCCCAGCTCCAGGTCGCCGACCCGGTGCACGGCGGCCAGCGCGGTCACCGGGAAGTCGGTGGCGACCTTCTCGGCGACCCTGCGCAGCTCGTCGACGGCCGACGGGTGGGCGGAGTAGGACAGACGCGTCACGGGCTTGCCGTGATCCTGCTCGCGCACGGTGCCGACGAACAGCGTCGTGCCGCCCGCGGCGTGCGAGCCGACCGCCGCGAAGATCTCGTCGACCGACAGCGGCGTGTCACGAATGTCGAGCAACCGGATGACGTCCACGAGCAAAGCCTACGGCAGAGCCACGTCACGATCCCGTACGGCAGGCACCCTGTGGACAACCTCTCCGGATCAGATGCGCCTCTTCTTGCGCACCTGGCGCACGATCGCCGCGGTGCCGATGACGGCGACGGTGGCACCAGCCGCGGTGAGGGTCGCCTCCTTGACCGGCAGCCGCCTGCCGACGACGGTGGTGCGGTTCTCGCGCAGCCTCAGGAGCTGTTCCAGGGCGGCTTCGTTGCTCCAGGACGGTTTCCATCCCGCTTCACGCAGCTTCGCGCAGTCGACGACCCAGGGGTAGACCACGTAGTGCAGGTCGGTGGCGGGAGCCGGGGTGATGCCCAGCCGGTGCAGCCGCTGTGCCGTACCGAAGGTCAGCCCGGCGGGCAGCTCGAATCCGCGGATTCCGGACAGCTCCTCGACCTTGTCGTGCTCGAGCCAGCCATCGGAGCCGACCGCCACGACACCCGTGACCAGGCCGCGCGCGGCCATCTCCAGCGCCGAGACCAGGTCGTCGATGTGGCAGAACTGCCAGCGCGGCGAGCAGCCCTTGACCGTCAGCAGTCGCGGCGCCTCGAAGTGGCGGGTGATCACGGTGTCCATGCCCGGACCGACCACCGCCGCCGGACGCAGGACGGTCAGCTCCAGGCCCGGGTGGCTGCGCGCGGCCAGGCGGGCGACCCCCTCGATCTCCAGGTAGTCGCCGACCACTCCCGTGTCGGGCTCGGCCGCCACAGCGGATTCCTCTGGAAGCGGAACCGGGTTGTCGGCCGCCGCGCCGTACACCATGGCACTCGTGACGAGCACCACGCGCCGCACGCGAGCGGCCGCGCTGGCGGTCAGCACAGTCTGGGCGGCACGCAGGTTGTAGGCGCGCCGCTCCCCCGGGTCGGAGTCGAGGGCGAAATCACCCGCCAGATGGATCAGTACATCGATGTCGGAGATGCGGTTCGCCAAGAGCGGATCGCGGACGTCGAGCACTCGCCACGTGACGTCCTGGACGTCGCCTCGCTGCTCGTCGATGGCCACGACTCTGCGGAAATCACCGGAGGTCGCGAGCCTGGAGAGCAGTTCGCGGCCCAGGCCCGACGCGGCGCCGGTGACGGCGACGACGGGTTGGCGCGGTCGTTTCGAGGTAGGCACCAGGTCCTCACTTTGCACTGATCCGCCGTGGGACGACTAACGTGGCGGATGTGGACTCCTCCCTATCCTGCACGAGGTAGAGCGGTGACTGACCTGCCAGGTCGTGAAAACGACCCCAACGAGAACCCGTTCGCCATGTTCGGCAACCCTGAGCAGATGGCTCAGGCGATGCGGCAGTTCGCCGACATGCTGTCGGCCCCGCAGGGCTCCGGCCCCGTCAACTGGGACATGGCCAAGAACATCGCCCGCCACGCTGTCGTGGCCGAAGGCGACCCCAGCGTCATGGAGGGAGAACGCCGACAGATCATCGAAGCGCTCAAGCTGGCCGACCTGTGGTTGAACGAGGTCACCACGCTGCCCAGCGGGGTGACGCAGCCGCAGGCGTGGAGCCGGTCCGAGTGGATCGAGAACACCGTTCCTGTGTGGAAGCAGCTGGCCGAGCCGGTCGCGGCCAAGATGGTCGAGACCATGAGCGGCACGCTCGGAGGCTCCGGGCTCCCGCCCGAGGCCCAGCAGATGGCCGGGCCGTTGATGGGCATGCTGAAGCAGATGGGCGGCATGATGGTCGGCCAGCAGATCGGCACGGCCCTCGGCTCGCTGGCCCGTGAGGTGGTCGGCACCACCGACATCGGCCTGCCGCTGTCCGACACCGCCGCGCTGCTGCCCGGCGGCATCGCCGCCTTCAGCAACGGCCTGGAGATCCCTTCCGACGAGATCAGGCTGTACCTGGCGCTGCGCGAGGCCGCGCACCACCGGCTGTTCCAGCACGTCCCGTGGCTGCGCTCGCATCTTCTCGGAGCCATCGAGGAGTACGCCAAGGGCATCACGATCGACACCTCCGCCCTGGAGGAGCAGATCCGCAGCATCGACATCAACAACCCCGAGGCCATCCAGGAGGCGCTGGGCGGCGGCCAGCTGCTCAAGCCCGAGGAGACCGAGCGGCAGAAGGCCGCCCTGGCTCGCCTGGAGACCACGCTCGCGCTGGTCGAGGGCTGGGTCGGCAACGTGGTCGACGCGGCGGCGGGCGGCAAGCTGACGTCCGTGGCCGCGCTGGGCGAGACCGTACGGCGGCGCCGGGCGACCGGCGGTCCGGCGGAGGTCACCTTCGGCACGCTCGTCGGGCTGGAGCTCCGTCCCCGTCGCCTGCGTGAGGCGGCGGCCCTGTGGTCGGCGCTCGAGCAGGCGCGCGGCGTCGACGGCCGCGACGACGTCTGGGGTCACCCCGACCTCATGCCGACCGCCGAGGACCTCGACGACCCCGCGGCCTTCGTCAGCGGCGACTCGACCTGGGACATCTCCAAGCTGGACGAGGACAAGTGACGGCGCTTCACGACGACGCCGTCTCCGTCCTGACCGCCTGGACGGCTCCGACTCCCGAGGAGGAGGTGCTGCGCAAGGAGTTCCTGGCGCATCTCGAGGCGCACGCCGACGCCATGGACCGTGGTTGCGTGCCAGGGCACCTGACGGCGACCACCGCGGTGCTGTCGCACGACGGATCCAAGGTGCTGCTGACGCTGCACCCGAAGGCGGGCATGTGGCTGCCCATGGGTGGCCACTGCGAGGCGTCCGACACCTCGCTGGCCGGTGTCGCGCTGCGCGAGGCGACCGAGGAGTCGGGCATCGAGGGGCTCAGGCTGCTGCCGGGGCCGCTCGCGCTCGACAGGCACGAGGTGTGGTGCCATCCGCCGTTCTCCTGGCATCTCGACGTGGAGTACGCCGCCGTGGCGCCGCCCGGCGCCGAGGCGGTGATCAGTGACGAGTCGCTCGACCTGCGCTGGTTCCCGGTGGACGACGTTCCTGACCCGTCCGACGCGGCCACCCGCAGGCTCGCCCTCCTCGGTCGCGCCCTGGTGGGCTGATGGTCGGCGGTGAGATCGTCGTCCCTCGCCGCCACCGCCGGGTGCCCGCCGGGCTGGCCTGGACGGCACTCACGCCCTTCGTCGTCTGGGCTGTGACCCGCTCGTTCGGCCTGGAACGCGGCGCCTGGGCCACGCAGGTCATGACCGCCACGCCGTACGCCGCCCTGGGTTCGCTCGTCCCGCTGCTGCTCGCGGCCGGTTCGCGACGGCGCGGCGTGACCGCCGTCGCCGCGCTGACCACCGTCGCCCTGGGCGCGAGCGTCCTGCCCCGCGCGATCGGCGCCGCCGACGCGGCCACCGGCCGGCCGCTGCGGGTGCTCTCGATCAACCTGCTGTACGGCAGAGCCGACGTCACCCAGGTGATGGAGCTGATCAGGCGCCTGGAGCCCGACGTTTTCAGCGCCCAGGAGCTGACTCCTGGCGCGGTCGAGGCGCTCGACGCCGCCGGACTGATCACGCTGATGCCTCATCGGGTGCTCCAGCCCGAATGGAACGCCGGCGGGAGCGGCCTGTACTCCCGTTTCGGGATGACGGCACAGTGGGACCTGGTCAACGCCACGGCCGCCCACAAGATGCCCGCCGCCCGCATCGACGTGCCGGGGACCGGCAAACCGGTCGAGATCGTCGCGGTACACCCCTACGCGCCGATGGGCCACCACGTGACCGACTGGGAGCAGGCGCTCGACGCCCTGCCCGCCGCCACGCCCGAGGTGATCAGGGTGCTGGCGGGCGACTTCAACGCCAGCCTCGACCACGCCGCGCTGCGCAGGGTGCTGACACGCGGCTACAAGGACGCTGCCGACTCGGCCGGGGCCGGGCTGATCCCCACCTGGCCCGCAGGGCGGCGGATCCCGCCGATCATCACGATCGACCACGTGCTCGTCGACGCGGGTGTGGGAGTGCGCTCAGTGTCGGTGCACACCGTGCGGGGCACCGATCACCGGGCGATCTTCACTGAACTAGCGCTCTGAGGTTGTCCCAGCCTTCGAGTCCTGGGTCGAGGAGCCTCAGGTCGTCGGGCTTGCGCAGGCGGTGCCAGCCCGGCCCCGTCGCGATCATGCGGCGGCCCGGAGCCTGCTCGCGCATGGCCTGGACCGGGTTGTCGGCATCGAGATCGGGGTGCGCCCAGTCGGGCAGGGGCAGGGCCGCGGCTATCGCCACCGCTCCGCCGTACAGACTGGGGCAGACCGCCAGCGGCGCGCGGCCGAGCTCGCGGAAGAGCTTGCCGATCAGCAGCGGAGGCAGGTCTGGGGCGTCGGCGCTGACGATCGCGGCCTGCTCGGCGCCGAGCTTGCCGAAGATCTCCCTCAGCGGCGTGCCGTCCGCGATCGTGATCACCTCGGTGCCCGGCCAGACGATCTCCTCCAGCTCCGGGATGCTCGTGACCAGGACCGGAGTGACGTGCTGCAGGCCCGCGACGACCTCGTAGGTGTCCTCGGCCATCGCGGTGAGGATCTCGCGGTCGAACGAGTCGTTCTGTTTCGCCAGGACGGCGACGATACGGGTCAACACTCCTCCGGCTGGTTCGCCGCCCCGGCGGAGAACCCTTCAAGAAAGCCGCGCGCCCGCTCCGCCTTGGGGTACTGTTCGACCAGCTTCCAGAACTTGGGGCCGTGGCTGGGCACCAGCAGGTGCACCAGTTCGTGGATGATGACGTAGTTGATGACCCATTCGGGCAGGCCCCGGATCCGGGTCGAGATCCTGATCGTGCCGTTCTCCGGAGTGCAGGAACCCCACCTGTGCTGCTGGTTGTCGACCCAGCGCACACTCACCGGCCGAGCCATGCCGTCGAGGTACTTCAACGACAACTCGTTGGCCCGCTCCAGCAGACCCTCGTCGGTGGGACGTCGGCGTTTCTCCTTCGCCGCCAGCCGCTCGAGCATCCGGCTCACCCATTCATCCGCGTCTTCGCCGCTCAGCCAGGCGGGCAGAAGCACGATCGTCTTGTCGCCGTCACGATAAGCGGAAACCGTACGACGGCGACGAGAACTTCGTCGGACCTCGACTGTCTCGGGGGGCACATATGCACGGTAGCCGACACGCGCAAATTTCCACAGGGGGTGGATCCCGTTTTCCCTGGTCAACAGATTAAGTCCCGGTGAATTTGGGCCGCCGCCTTTCCCGATTGGCCGCCAGCCCTTCCAGCATGTCGGCAGAAGCCATGGTCACGGGCTGTGCGAGCGACTCCCAGCGAAGCGCGGCCTCCAGATCCGGATGCTCCTGGTTCAGCGCGACTTTCGTGAGCTTGGTGGCGACGGGGGCGTTTCCCGCGATCATTGTGGCGATCGTGGCGACCTCGGAAATCAGATCTTGATTGGCGAATGACTGATTGATCAGACCTCGTGAAGCCGCCTCATCCCCTCTGATGGTGCGACCGGTCAGGAGCAGTTCCCTCGCCAGACGCGCTCCGGCCGCCCTGGGCAGCAGATACGTGGCCGCCATGCCGGGGTGCAGGCCCAGGCTGGTGAAGGGGACGAGCAGCTTGGCGTCATCGGCCGCGTAGACCAGGTCGCAGGCCAGCGCCAGGCAGAAACCCGCACCCACGGCAGGGCCGTTGATCGCGGCGATCGTCGGGATCTCCAGCTTGGTGATCGACAACCAGGCCCGGTAGAAGGCGAGCATGCGGTCGCGCAGGTCGGGAACTGTTTCCGTGCCGCGCTCCGCCAGCCACGACATGTCGCCGCCCGAGCAGAAGGCGCTGCCCGCGCCCGTGACCACCACAGCCCTGGCCAGGCGATCCCTCGCCAGCTCCGCCATGGTGTGCTGCCACTGCTCGGTCATGCCCTCCGTCATGGAGTTTCTGCGGTCGGGACGATTGAGGGTGAGGGTGACAACGCCGTTGTCGTCCCTTTCGACCAGGAGCTCGCTCATGGTCGAGATCGTAGACCGCCCGGAGGTTATCCACAGGGCGGCACAACCGGCCCCGCTCGGTTGATCCGCTGTGGCAACCTCTGCGGGCATGAGGCCACGAATCAAGCCAGGGCTCCGCGTCATCGAGCGCGACCAGCACATCGTGCAGGTCGGGCTGCACCCGGGGCGGCGGGTGCTGATCGGCGACGGCGACGGGGCGACCGTGACCGTCGGACGGTTCACCGAGCGGGTGCGGCGGTGGTTGCTCGGGCTCGACGGCACCCGCGACCTGGAGGGGGTGCTCCGGGCGGCGGCCGGGGCGCGCCTCGATCCCGGGGAGGCGCAGGAGCTGGTGGGGAGGCTGTTCGAGTGCGGGGTGCTCGACGACGTGCCGGGGGTGGTGGGGGCCGATCTGTCGCTGGCCGAGCGTGATCGGCTGCGGCCGGAGCTGGAGGCGGCCGCGCTCGGCGCCGATGACGGCGGTCACGCCGCCTTCGAGCGGCGCCGCGGCGCACACGTGCGGGTGCACGGGGCCGGGCGGGTGGGGGCACAGGTGGTGGCGCTCCTGGCGGCTGCGGGGGTGGGGCGGATCTCGGTGGCCGACCCCGGGCCTGCGAGGCCGGAGGACATCACGCCCGGCGGGCTGGGGTGGCCGGAGGTGGGCGGCCGCCGAGACGCGGGCGCGGTCGCGGTGGCACAACGCGTGGCCAGCGGCGGCGGCGTGACGCAGCCGACGGCCAGCGGAGGTGGAGCGGCGGCTCAGCGGCCGGTCAACGGCGGCGGGGTGTCGATGGCGCAGCGGCCGGCCAGCGGTGGCGAGGTTCCCGCGGCGCAGCGCGGGGGCGGCGGCAGCGCTAAGGCAGTGGCGCAGCCCGCTCCCAAAGGCGGCGCGGCCTCAGGCTCAACCACATCGCCGCCCGGTCCGCGTCCGAGCACGGATGAGGCGGCGTCCTTGCCCCGATCGCGGGCGCGGTCTCGCGAGCTCGCCAAGCCCGCCCCCATCCACGAACCCGGCACCCCCGTCCCCCTCCGCGCGCCCTCTGTCACCGCCTGGGTGGCCGGGGGCCAGGTCAGCGACGGCTCCCAGCTCCCCGACCTCGTCGTCCTCGCCCCCGTCACCCCACTCGACGGGCTCCTGGTGCGCGACCTGCTCGCCTGGCGTGTCCCCCACCTCCTGGCCGAGGCCTATGAAGAGCACGGCAGCGTGGGCCCCCTCGTCGTGCCGGGCGTCACCCCTTGCCTGCACTGCCTCGACCTGGCCCGCCGCGACGCCGACCCCGGCTGGCCGATCGTCTCGGCACGGGTGGGCGGCTCGTCCCCTGGCGAGTTCTCCTGCAGTACGGCTCTCGCCACGCAGGTGGCGGCGGCTGTGGCCGGTCATGCGCTTGCTTTCCTGGAGGGCAGGGAGACCCCTGTGACGAACGCCACTGTGGGTATATCGCCTGATTGGCGCATGAACTGGAGATCGGTAACGTTTCATGAGCAATGTCGTTGTTTCCGAAACAATCCCGGTTCGCTAACAATGGTCGAGTCGGCCCTTTGTGGTTGACCCACGGATCCAGCTCGGGCAGACCGGCATCGGCCAGCCCTGCGCGACCGACCGACGGGGGTCGGCCGTAACGTGGCTGAGCAGATATCGGTACGTCCGCAGCGGCCGACCCGATGCCGAGCCGGCCTCCAACGGCCGTCCCGACATCGTGTCAGCCAGAACGGCTGTCTCGAACGTCGTGTCAGCCCGCAGGGGCGGCCCGGTGGCGAGTCGGCCGGACGGCCGATTCACCATCACGTCGACCCAAGCGGTCGATCCGGTGGCGGGTCGGCCCGCGCGGCCGGCCCGGTGTCGAGTCGGGTCGGTCACAATGGCCGGTCCGGTCCGGTGCCCGCGACTGATCACGGGAAGGGGGAAGCGGAATCTCCATGAGATCCCGCGCAACACGGTGAGCGATCTTCCGCGCCGCGCTGTCACGCGTTCCGCCAAGCTGGCCACGCTTCCACTGAGTTTCGCCGGCCGTACGGCCGTCGGCATCGGCAAGCGCATCGGGGGCAAATCAGCCGAGCTCGTCGCCCAGGAAATCCAGCAGCGCACCGCCGACCAGATCTTCAAGGTCCTCGGTGAGCTCAAGGGCGGCGCGATGAAGCTCGGCCAGGCCCTGTCCATCTTCGAAGCCGCGCTCCCCCCGGAGATCGTCGGCCCCTACCGCGCCACGCTCACCAAGCTCCAGGAAGCCGCTCCGCCGCTGCCCGTCACGACCGTCCACCGCGTCCTGGCCGAGGAACTCGGCGACGACTGGCGCGAGAACTTCCTCGACTTCGACGACCAGCCCGCCGCGGCCGCCTCCATCGGCCAGGTTCACCGCGCCGTCTGGCACGACGGCCGCGCCGTGGCCGTCAAGATCCAGTACCCGGGCGCGGGCAAGGCGCTGCTCGGCGACTTCAAGCAGCTCGCCCGCCTCGGTAAACTCTTCGGCGTGCTGCTGCCCGGCCTCGACATCAAGGCCGTGCTCGACGAGCTGCAGGACCGCATCGCCGAGGAGCTCGACTACCTGCGTGAGGCTGAGGCCCAGCACGCCTTCGCGCTGGAGTTCAAGGACGACCCCGACTTCTTCGTTCCCGACGTGATCGCCGCCAACGAGCACGTCCTGGTCACCGAGTGGATGGACGGCACCCCGCTGTCCAAGGTCATCACCGACGGCAGCCAGGAAGAACGCGACCAAGCCGGCCTGCTGTTCGTACGCTTCCTGTTCTGCTCGCCCGCCCGGGTCGCCATGCTCCACGCCGACCCCCACCCGGGCAACTTCCGCCTCCTGCCAGACGGGCGCCTCGGCGTCCTCGACTTCGGAGCCGTCAACCGGCTGCCCGACGGGTACCCGGTGGTGTTCGGACAGCTCACCCGGATCTTCAACCAGGGCGACATGGACACCGTCGTCGCCGGACTCCGCGCCGAGGGCTTCATTCGCCCTCACATCGAAGTCGACGCCGACGCGCTGCGGGCCTTCCTGGCGCCGTACGTCGAGCCGACGGCGGTGGAGGAGTTCACGTTCAGCCGGGAGTGGCTGCAGGCGCAGGCCGCCACCGTCACCGACCTGCGGCCGACCAACGTGGTCAGGCAGTTGAACCTTCCCGTGTCGTACGTGCTGATCCACCGGGTGCACGCGGCGGGGGTGGGGGTCCTGTGCCAGCTGGGGGCGACGGCCCGCTTCCGCGACGAGGTGATCAGGTGGGTACCGGGGTTCACTGACGACGACGCGCCCCCGCTCGCTTAGAACGAGCGTCGGCGACGCCAGACCACCAACCACCGATCACCGATCACCGATCACCGATCACCGATCACCACGTTAGCGAGCGGCCTCCGGTCGCCGCGGCCTCTCACCGCCGTGAGCGGCTCCCGGTCGCAGCGATCCATCACCCTACGAGCGGCTCCGGGCCGCTGCGGCGCCTCACCCCTGCGAGCGGCTCCCGATCGCTGCGATCCATCACCCTGCCAGCGGCTCCGGGCCGCCGCAGCCCCTCACCGCTGGAGGCCGCCGCCTCGCTGGAAAGGCCTCCCCAGACAAACCTCCTCAGAAAGGAAAAGGCCGAGTGTGCATGCACACTCGGCCTTTGTTGCGGGCGCTCATCGGTGCTACCCGAGAACGCGGGCGAGACGTTCGGTCGCTCGCCGTACCTCCTCGCGAGCGCGGCGGACGCGCTCGGCGCGGGTGGCGAGGCGGTGCTCCGCCGCTTCGCGGTGGAGGGTCTGCATTCGATCGGCTACCAGTTCCTGGTGCATAAACATGAGTGTGAATCCTCTGAGTATGTGGGAGGCCACTGCCTCCGTTGGGTGCGCCCGGCGAATGGTCGCCGGGCGCGGCGGGGGGTGCCGGGGGCTTTTCAACTCCCGGCTCGAGCTCTTGCACCGGCCGTGCTCTTCAGGGCCTGGCTCCAGCTGTTGCGCTAACCGCGCTCTTCAAAGCGCGACCCCAGCGCTTGCGCGGGCCGTGCTCTTCAAAGCCCGGCCCCAGCGCTTGCGCGGGTCGTGCTCTTCGAGGTCCGGCTTGAGCTCTTGCGCGGGTCGTGCTCTTCAGGACCCGGTTTGAGCTCTCGCTGGTACGGCGGGCCGTACCCGGGTTGTCGGTTCGCGGGGGTCTGGTTGGCCTGGCTCCCTGCGAAACGGGTGGATTCTGCGCAGGCTCCGATACCGCACCGGCGGTGCGGTATCGGACCTGGTCGTGCGGGGCCGGATGTGCTCTTCTCATCCGGTCCGGGTGGGTCGGGCTGCCTGGAGGTCAGGCATGCCCGCCCGGGTTCGGGTTCGCCCCGGCGTTGCGGGGTGTGACCCGACTCGTGGTCAGTTCACGAGCGCGCGGTTGAGCCTCTCGGTGGCCCGGCGTACGTCCCGCCGGGCGCGCTGGACGCGCGACATCCGAGAGATCAGGCGCTGCTCCTCCGCCTCGCGGTGGAGGGTTTGTATTCGATCGACGACCAGTTCCTGGTACAGATAGGGCATTTCCATGCTCCGGGTGGTGAAGTAGCTCATGGGTTTCGTTCTTTCGTTCTCGTAGGTGCGATGTGCGAAGTGCGAGGTCTCAGGCAGCGACCGGGTGCTTGCGCGGACGCCCGCGAGGCCGCTTGCGCGGAACGACGGTGCCCCTGAGGATGAGCTCGCCGCCCCACACGCCCCACGGCTCCTCGCGCTCCAGCGCGCGGGCCAGGCAGCCTTCCCGGATCGGGCAGCTGCCGCACAGGGCCTTGGCGAACTCGACGTCCTCGGGCGACTCGGCGAACCAGAGGTCGGGGTTGCTTCGGCACGGGATCTTGGCTTCGTCGATCAGGTCCATGATCGGCTGCGCCCCCATCGTGTCTCCTTGGGTCGAACTGAATGTTCTGGTTGGTTACCTCTTGGGTGGTGGGGAGTCGCGGCAAAAACAAGAAGGCCGCGGATCCTGTGTGCGGATCCGCGGCCTGGAGGCTGATAGTCGCCGGTCAGGTTATGACCGGTCTATCCCTCCAGGGTTGCGGACCACGCAGTCCACCCTTGGTGGCGATCTGCTGGGTCGGCAGGTAGACAGGCAGAGCTGCGGCCAGAGCCGGAACTCCACGGTGAGCGTCACGGAAGAAGACAGACTTCACCCGTGCGACTCTTTCGACGCCGCCGGCGAGAACCGGACCGGCCTCACGGCATGCGGAAGCGAGCCACTTCGTGGCCAACTCGCTCTTCATGCTGATGATCACCGGTAGCTCACCTCCACTCTCTGGATCGTCGGACAGGACTGTCCGACTCGCTTGACCATGACCCTAAACCGGGAAGCCGGGAAGGGGCAACATATTTTCTACCTGGGATTTTGCGACTTTGTCACGCGGATCATCGCCTCCTGAACCACGGACACCACCAGGTCTCCGGATTCAGTGAACATCTGCCCACGGGCCAAACCACGCGCGCCCCCCGACCAGGGGGACTCCTGAGCATAGAGCAACCACTCGTCGGCTCGGAACGGGCGGTGGAACCACATCGCGTGATCCAGCGACGCGCCCATCACGTTGGACGCGCCCCACGCGAGGCCGTGCGCGAGCAGCACCGTGTCGACGAGCGTGAAGTCGGAGGCGTAGGCGGCGAGCACGACGTGCAGCAGCGGGTCGTCGGGCAGCTCGGCGTCGGCGCGGATCCACACGTTGGTCTCCGCGCTGCGCAGCGACGGATCCTTGTGCGCCTCCCACGTGAGCGGCGAGATGTAACGCGCGTCGATCGGCCGCGGACGCTCCAGCCACGCCGTCCACTCGGGATCGTCACCCACGACCGCGCGCATCCGCTCCTGGAAGTGCGGCAGCAGCTCGGGACGCGGCACCTCGGGCATCTCGGTCGCCTGGTGTTCGATGCCCTCCTCGGGGATGTGGAAGGAGGCCGACATGGTGAATATCGCCTTGCCGTGCTGGATCGCCACCACCCGCCGCGTCGTGAACGACCGCCCGTCGCGCACCCGCTCCACGTTGTAGACGATCGGGATCGACGGGTCGCCAGGGCGGATGAAGTAGGCGTGCAGGGAGTGCACGTTGCGGTCCTTGGGCACCGTACGGCCGGCGGCCACGAGCGCCTGCGCGGCCACCTGCCCGCCGAACACCCGCTGGATGCGCTCCTCCGGGCTCCTGCCACGGAAGATGTCGAGCTCGATCTGCTCCAGATCGAGCAGATCGAGCAGCTCCTTGAGCGCCTCGTTCACCGCCGCTCCCATCTTTGGATTCTTGCCCGCCTGATGGCGTAGGAACAGTGTGACGTGTCCGCACGCTCCCGGGTCACTCGGGGGCGGGGGGTGTGGACAACCATGTCGTACGGCTGCCGCAGGGTTGCCGCCACCCGCCGCCGTGAGCGGCCCTGCGTGCTCCAGGGCAGGCAGTCGGACGTGGCTGGGCGCCGCTACGTGGCGAGGATTGCCCACGTCCGTGGCCGAAGGGTGGGGCGGCCGGGAGCGCCTTGGTGGGGCGTCTGCCTGTCTCAGGCCGGGGACGAGTGATCGGTGCGGCACAGCTCCAGCACGTCGGCCCCGTACTTGTCGAGCTTCACCCTCCCGATCCCCGCGATCGCCAGCAGCTGCTGCTCCGTGGTGGGCACCCGCTCGGCGATCGCCTGCAGCGTCACGTCCGTGAACACGACGTACGTCGGCACCGTGGCCTCCTTGGCCGTGGCCGTACGCCAGGCCTTGAGGGCGGCCAGCAGCGCCTCGTCGTAGTCGGACGGGCAGCTCGCGCAGCGCCCGAGCTTCTGCTCCGCCGCCGCGACGAGGGTCTTGGCGCACACGCGGCACGAGATGGGCGCGGCCGGGGCCCGGCGGGGTTCGCGGGTGGCGGCCGACGAGCGGGCGGGGGCGGCGGCGCGGCCGGTGAGGCCGTCGAGGAAGCGTGACGGCTTGCGGCCCTTGCGTCCGCCGGGGGCGCGGGCCAGGGCCCACGACAGGTGGAGGTGGGCGCGGGCGCGCGTGATGCCCACGTAGAGCAGGCGCCGCTCCTCCTCGATCTGCTCGGGGGTCTCGGCGTAGATGATCGGCATCATGCCGTCGGTCAGGCCGACGAGGAAGACGGCGTCCCATTCCAGGCCCTTGGCGGCGTGGAGGGAGGCCAGGGTGACGCCCTCGACGGGCGGGGCGTGCTGCTCGCTGGCGCGGCGTTCGAGCTCGGCGACGAAGGCGGACAGGTCGCCGCCCTCGGCGGCGACGTCTTCCGCCAGGTCGGCGAGGGCCTTGAGCGACTCCCACTTCTCCCGGGCCTTGCCGCCGCCGGAGGGCGGGTTGGGGGTGAGGCCGATGCCGGAGAGGATGTGGTGGACCTCGGAGGCGAGGGGAGCGTCGCCTGCCGAGCGGGCGGCGCCGCGCAGGAGCACGACCGCCTGCCGTACCTCGGGCCGCTCGAAGAAACGCTCGGCGCCGCGCAGGACGTAGGGGACGTCGGCCTTGGCCAGGGCCTCTTCGTAGGCCTCTGACTGGGCGTTGACGCGGAAGAGCACGGCGATCTCGCGGGCGGGCACACCCTGGTTGAGCAGGGTGGAGATGGCGCGGGCGACGGCGGCGGCCTCGGCGGGCTCGTCGTCGAACTCCTCGAAGCGCGGCCTGGGCCCGTCGGGCCGCTGGGCGACGAGCTCGAGCCTGTGGGGGGTGCGGCTCTTGGCCAGGACCAGGTTGGCGAGGTCGACGACCTGGGGCGTGGAGCGGTAGTCGCGCACCAGCTTGATCACCTGGGAGTTGGGGAACTCGACCGCGAAGTTGGTGAGGTAGCGGGGCGAGGCGCCGGTGAAGGAGTAGATCGTCTGGTTGGGGTCGCCGACGACGCACAGGTCGTCGCGTCCGCCGAGCCAGGTGTCGAGCAGGAGCTTCTGCAGCGGGTTGACGTCTTGGTACTCGTCGACGACGAAGTAGCGATACTGCTGCCTGATCTGGGTGGCGACCTCTTGGTGCTCGGTCATGACGGCGGCGGTGAGCTCGAGGATGGTCTCGAAGTCGACCAGGTGGCGCTCGCGGCGGATGCGCTCGTAGGTGTCGTAGAGCTCGGCGACCTGGGCGGCGTCGATCGGCGGCGTGCGGTGGTGCTTGGACGCGGCGGCGACGTAGTCTTCCGGGCCGATCTGGGTGACCTTGGCCCACTCGATCTCGCCGGCGATGTCGCGCAGCTCGGACCGGTCGGGATTCTTGCGGATCGCGCGGGCGGCCTCGACCAGCAGCGGCAGCTTCGACTCGATCACGGCGGGAGCCGAGCCGCCGATCACCCGCGGCCAGAAGTAGGTCAGCTGGCGCAGCGCCGCGGCGTGGAAGGTGCGCGCCTGGACCAACGGCGCGCCGAGCACCCGCAGCCGCTGGCGGAGCTCTCCCGCGGCCCGAGTGGTGAATGTCACAGCGAGCACTCCGGAGGGCTCGACGACCCCGGATCGGACGGCGTGTGCGATGCGGTGGGTGATGGCGCGCGTCTTGCCCGTGCCTGCTCCAGCGAGGACGCAGACGGGGCCGCGCACGGCCTCGGCCACTTCGCGCTGCTCCGGGTCAAGCCCGGCAAGAACGTCATCCACTCGCTCATCCTCCCAGCAGGTGGCGGAGGAGTCCGCCAACCTGGCAATATTCCAGGCGCCATGTGAGAGTCACGCCGACTCCAAAAGTTAGGCCATCACCCCGACAGTTTCGGGGGCACGGTGGAAAGGAAGGCCCCGTTTGCGACCCGCGGTGACCTTGGCTGCGCTCGCTCTCGCCGCGCTCGTCCCGGCGGCCGCGCACGCCACCAGTGCGACGGCCGCTGCCGCGTCCACGCTGAGCTCCGCCTCCGTGAACGCCGCTGCCGCGTCCACGCTGAGCTCCACCTCGGCGAGGGCCGCGAAGGACCCGACGCCCGAGCCGACCGTGCACACCACCACCGACCCGTTCGGGGTCGGCGGCTTCGCCTTCGAGACCATCTCGTACGGCCCGCACAAGCGCCAGGCCATGGACGTGTGGTGGACTCCCGACGGCATGAAGCGCCCCGGCATCTTCCTCATCCACGGCGGCTGGTGGTCGTCGGGCGACAAGACGCAGGCGACCTCGATCGCCCGCAGCTACGCCGAGCTGGGCTACACGGTCTTCAACCTCAACTACCGACTGTCCGGCGACGCCGCCTGGCCCTCCCAGCGCAGCGACGTGTTCGACGCCATCCACACCGGGGTCAAGTCGGCGGAGCGCTGGCAGTTCGACCCCAAGAAGTACGTGATCCTCGGCTTCTCCGCGGGCGGGCACCTGGCCACCGCGGTGGGCACGTTCGGCGACGGCGAACTGCCGGGGCTCAAGGGCGTCGTGGGCGTCTCCCCCGTGGTCTCGCCGCTGCTCGCCTTCCACGACGGCGACGAGACTTTCGACCCCAACCGCCGCAAGCTGCGCGAGGCGGCCGTCCAGCTGGCCGGAGGCTGCGAGCCGCTGGGCAAGTGCTCGCGCGTCTGGGCGAGCATGGAGGTGCAGTGGCACGCCAGCCGCGGCGACGCGCCGGTGCTGACGGTGCACTCCCAGGACGAGTTCGTTCCGCCGTCGCACAGCGTGCGGCTGAAGAGCATGCTCGGCCAGGTCGGCGTCCCGATGACGGTGCTCACCGTGCCCGGCATCGCGCACAGCTCGCCGCTGTACCGGACTCCCGGGGTCGCCGAGCGCATCCAGAAGTGGATCATCGAGAAGATCGGCTGATCTTCGGAGGAATTCCGACGGGGACTCGCGTTGTTGCAGTGAGCGCCTCATAGACGGAAGGACATCTGGAGATGGCGCTCACGGTTTACAGCACCACGTGGTGTGGCCCCTGCAAGCGGCTGAAGTCGCAGCTCAGCAGGGAAGGCATCGCGTATCGGGAAATCGACATCGAGGCCAACCCCGGCGCGGCGGAATTCGTGATGAGCGTCAACAACGGCAACCAGACGGTGCCGACCGTCGTCATCGAGACGCCGAAGGGGAAGGTCGTCAGGACCAACCCGAGCGTGCTCGAGGTCAAGGCCCTTCTGGGCGTGTGACGAACGGCCTGGGGAGCTCCGAACTCCCCAGGCGATGTCACCAGTCGCCGTCGAGGTGCCTGCCGTACCAGGTCTCGATCAACCGGCGCGCGATCGACACCGGCGGCGGCAGCCGTACCTCGCCCGACTCCAGGGCCGCCGCGAGCTCCTCGCGCGAGAACCACCGGGCCTCGGCGATCTCCTCCTCGTCGAGCACGAACTCGGTGCTGACGGCGTCGGCGAAGAACCCCAGCATCAGCGAGCGTGGGAACGGCCACGGCTGGCTGCCCAGGTAGCGGGCGTTGACGACGGGAACGCCGACCTCCTCGGCGACCTCGCGGGCCACCGCGTGCTCCAGCGACTCCCCCGGCTCCACGAATCCGGCCAGAACCGACAACCGGCCCTCCGGCCACTGGGGGCCGCGGGCGAGCAGGCAGCGGTCGTCCTGGTCGCGGATGAGCATGATCACCGCGGGGTCGACCCGCGGGAAGTGCTGGCTGCCGTCGGCCGGGCAGACGCGCACGTGGCCGCCCTGCCTGGCCTCGGTGAGCGTGCCGCACTGCGGGCAGAACCGGTGCGTGGAGTGCCAGGCCTCAAGGGCCACGGCGTAGACGAGCAGGCCGGCGTCGCGGTCGCCGAGCAGGCCGCCCACCTGGCGCAGCCCGGCGGCGACGGGACGCCCCTCGGGGGCGTCGTCGAGCCGCATCGGCACCGTGACCCGACCGTTGAGATCGGCCGTGTCGGGCAGGTCGGCCACGACGGCGAAGTAGGTGACGCCGTCGGAGACGCCGAGCAGGAAGCGCTCGCCGTCGGGCGCGTCGGCGGTGGCGAACAGGACGGCCTCGACATCGGAACCCGAGCGCGTGACCAGCGTGTGGCCCTGGCTGACGACCATGACCCTCGTCGCGGGATCGGCCCAGGCACGTTCGAGCCCTGCCGCGTCGTTGCGCAGCAGCGCGGAGCGGTCGATCGTCCCCCGTGCCAGCAGCAACGGGCCCAGCAGCTGTTCGCCAATGCTCATCGTCACGTGCCACAACCTCCCAGAACCTTGGCCATCCTATGCCGAGGAAAAGTCCCGGCCATTAACCTGGCCGGGACTGGGGGTCGACGGACGGGATCGCCGCAGGTCAGCGGGCGAAGACGACCACGTTGTCGCGGTAGCTGCGGCCGTCGAACGATCCGCCGCAGGTGATGAGACGCAGTTCAGGGCCGCGGGTGGCGCCGTAGACGACGGCGTTCGGGACCTTGGCCTTGGAGTATTGGGCGATCCGGTAGACCGTGAACGTCGCCCGGGTGCCGTCGGCGCGATGGACGTGGATCTTGCGGCCGGGGGTGAGCGAGCGGAGGCGGTAGAAGACCGCGGGGCCGGTTCTGGAGTCGACGTGCCCGGCGATGACCGCCGCGCCGCGCTCGCCCGGCTCGGGGCCCGCCACGTTCCAGCCCGCCAGGTCGAAGCGCTTGGGGGCGACGAGCTTGCCCTTGCGGTCCAGGGGCAGCGGGATGATCGTGGTGGTGACGCCGATGGAGGGGATACGCAGCCGCACGGGGTTCGCGACGTCGGCCGGCGCGGCGACGGGACGGACGCGCGGGACCCGGGCGTACGGCTCCGCGCGGGTGTCGGCGCCCGTGTCGGCGCCCGTGTCGGCGTACGGCTCGGCCGGGGCTTGCGTGTACGGCTCGGCGAGGGGCTGGGCCTGGGGCGCGAGGACCGGGCGCAGGGGCTGGGGCGAGGACGCCGCCGGGGGTGAGGCGGCGCAGGCCGTGGAGGCCAGCGCCGCCAGACCCAGCGCCGCCAGGGTGCGGCGCACGGTCACCGCTCCTGGGTGGAGGTGCGGCGGCGCAGCCACACGGCACCCCCGGCGAGGGCCGTCAGCCCGGCCAGGCCGGCCGCGGCGGGGACGAGCGGGTTGACGCCCGACTCGGCGGAGACGGGCTCGGCCGAGGTCCAGGTGCCGCCCGCACCGGTGTCGACGCCACCGCTCGGGGTGTCGTCATCGTCATCGTCGCGGGCGGCTCCACCCTTGCCGGTCTCGACGCCGCCCTGAGGGGAGTCATCGTCGTCGCGGGAAGCGCCACCCTTGCCGGTCTCCACGCCGCCCTGGGGCGAGTCGTCGTCATCGTCCTGGGTGACACCGCCCTTACCGGTCTCGACGCCGCCGCGCGGGGCGCCGTCGTCGCGGTCGTCGTCGCGGTCGTCGTCGCGGTCGTCGTCGCGGTCGTCGTCGCGGTCGTCGTCGCGGTCGTCGTCGCGGTCGTCGTCGCCACGCGAGGAGCCACCACGCGAGGAGTCGTCGTCGCGGTCGTCGTCGTCATCGTCGCCGCCACCGTCGTCGTCATCGTCATCCGCCCCCACGACCACCGCCCCGCTCAGCGGCGCCCCCGTCGCGGAGGCCGGAGCGGCGCCGGCGGCGAGGAGCCCGCCACCGCTCCCCCCGATGATCGCCAGTGCCAGAAGCAGACGCTTGAGTTCCATCCCGGTTCCTCTCCCGAAGTCGTTTCTCCTGCCTGACTCCAGGTTCGCGACGGCCGGTGGCACCTGAATGACGCCTCCATGAGACGCCTCTCATCAGGCTTTCAGCCGGTACCCGGTCCCCCGCAGCGTCTCGATGCGGTCGCTGCCGATCTTCTTCCGCAGATACCTGACGTACACGTCCACCACGTTGGACCCGGGGTCGAAGTCGAACCCCCACACCTGGCTGAGCAGTTGTTCCCTGGTGAGCACCTGGTCAGGGTGCCTGCAGAACACCTCGGCGAGCGCGAATTCCCGTGTCGACAGCTCGACGGCCCGCCCGTCGACGTGCACCCTGCGCGTTCGCAGGTCGAGGGAGATCCCTCCGACTCTGAGCACGGTGGCCTCGGGCGTGCCGCCGGCCTTGAGCCGCAGCCGTACACGCGCCAGGAGCTCCTCGAAGGCGAACGGCTTGGGCACGTAGTCGTCGGCCCCGCCTTCCAGCCCGGCGACCTTGTCGGCGACGCTGTCGCGCGCGGTGAGGATGATCACCGGGATCGCCACCCTGGCCTCGCGCAGCCGCCGCAGCACGGTGAAGCCGTCGGCCAGGGGGAGCCCGATTTCGAGCACCATGAGGTCGAACTGCCCGCTGCGCGCGTATTCGTAGGCGGCCTCTCCGTCCTCCACGACGGTGGTGACGAACCCGTTGCCGCGCAGCCCCTTCTCCACGAAGGAGGCGATGCGCCGCTCGTCCTCAGCTATCAGGATCCGGTTCATCGCACGTCCCTTCCACAGTGATCACGAAGCGCGCGCCGTCCTCGACGTGCACGGTCCCGCCGTGGGCTTCGGCGATGGAGCGCACGATGGCCAGGCCGAGCCCGGCTCCGGGGCTGGAGCCCACGCGGACGAAGCGCTGGAAGATCCGTTCGCGGTCGTCGTCGGGCACGCCGGGCCCGTCGTCGCGCACCCACAGGGTCACCCGTCCGTCCTGTACGGCGGAGCCGACGGCGATCTCGCCGCCTTCGGCGGTGTGGCGGAAGGCGTTGGCGGCGAGCTGCATGAGCGCCTGCGTGAGGCGCTGCCTGTCGGCCATGATGCTCACCTCGGCCAGCGAGTCGACCCTCCACCGCCGTTCGCCGAGCGCTCTGGCCTTGGCGACGACGCTGACGGTCAGGTCGGCGACCTCGACCTCCTCGATGGCCAGGAAGCCGGGCTGTTCGGCCTTGGCCAGCGTGAGCAGGTCCTCGACGATCCTGCTCATCCGGTCGAGTTCGTCGGTCACCAGGGCGAGGGTCTCCTCGCGTTCCTCGTCGGTGGCGCCCATGAGTTCGAGGTGGCCGCGGACGACGGTGATGGGGGTGCGCAGTTCGTGCCCGGCGTCGTCGAGGAACTCCCGCTGGATGGCGAAGGCGCGTTCCAGACGGTCGAGCATGTGGTTGAAGGTGCGGGCGAGCGCGGCCACGTCGTCGTTGCCGGTGACGGTGAGGCGCTGGCTCAGGTCGGAGGAGTCGCTGATGCGCTCGGCGGTGGTGCGCACGAGCCGTACGGGTGACAACACGCGTCCGGCGACGAACCATCCGGCGGCTCCGGCCAGGGCGAGCGCGCCGAGGGCGGAGAGCACGAGCAGCCTGACGGCTCTGTCGACCTCGGCGCGGTGCCGGTCGTAGAAGACGAGGATCACGAAGTGCCCCTGTCTGGCGTCGCCGATGACGCTGACCGGGATGGCGGCCCAGCGGATCGTGCCTTCGTCGTGCGAGCCGGTGGCGACCTGGGTGTGCCGGGCGATGCGGTCGATCAGCCGGGGGTCGGCCTCGGCCCTGGCGTCGGGCGAGCGGCCGTGCCAGCGGCCGTCGACGAGGGTGAAGAAGGTCTCCCACCGGTCGGCGACGTTGACCTGGAGGTAGGCGTCGAACAGTTCGTCGAGGTCGCGGACGGGCCGCTGGGCGGCGAAGCCACGGAGTTTGTCGACCTCGTTGCGCAGTTCGTCGTTGACCACTTCCGCCTCGCGCTGCACGAGCACGGCCCATCCGGCGGAGATCGCCACCGCCAGCGCCAGCCCGACGACCGCCAGCATCCAGCCCACGATGCGGAAACGGGCGCTCACGGCTGCTGCTCAGTCGTCATCGTCCTCATCATCGTCTCCGGCCGGAGGTTTGCGCGACGCGCGTTCCTCCTTGGTGGCTTCAGGCCGGGCCGAGCTGGACTGCGTGGTGGGCACCGCGGACGGGGTGACGACGACCGGGCCGCCGAGCTCGGGTTCCTGCGCGCTGACCGCCCGCATGGTGATGAGCACCAGCGCCAGCACCGCCGCCGCGGCCACCCCTGCCAAGGAAGTCCTCCGGATCACGGCCGCCACGCTAGCCGCGTCCGCCGCCCGCCTTCGTGAGACGAGGATGAGAAAACTCTCATACCCTCTGATTGGAGCGTCGGGCCCACATGATGATCTCATCCCGGCTAGGATCAGCGACTTAGGTTAGCCTTACCTGATCTCGGGGGTACTCTGCCTTGCGGCTCTACCTAACCGCGCTCAAGCCGACCGACTCGGTGACCCACGGATTCCTGCCCGCCGCCGAGGCCCTGGGCTGCGAGGTCACCATCCTCACCGACCGGCCGGAGCGGCACCCCGGCGCCGTCGGCTGCGACGTGCGCGACCCGCGGGCGCTGATCGACACGATCGAGCACCTCGGACGCCCCGACGCGATCTTCTCCAACTCCGATCACCTCCAGACCGAGACCGCCCTGGCCGCGGCCTACTTCGGCCTGCCGGGCAAGGACTGGAGGGCGTGCCTGGCGGCCAAGAACAAGTTCCTGATGCGCCGGGCGCTCACCGCCGTGGAGAAGGTCTTCTCGCTGCGGCTCGCGCCGGGCGACCCGGTGCCCGACGGCCTGCCGTACCCCCTGGTGGTCAAGCCGCGCGAGGGGGTGGCCAGCGAGGACGTGGAGCTGGCCGACGGCCCCGGCGGGGTCGAGGAGGTGCGGCGGCGACGCGCGGGCGAGGCCGTGGTGCTGGAGGAGTACCTGCCGGGACCGCTGTACACACTGGAGACCCTGGGCGATCCTGACGGCATCACCGTCCTCGGAGGGTTCCGGACGACCTTGGGAGCTCTGCCGTACTTCGTCGAGGAGCGGCTGGACTGGACTCCCCCGCCGCCCGAGCACCACCACGTGCTCGATGCCCTGCGTGTGCTCGGCGTGGGCTTCGGCGCCTGCCACACGGAGTACGTGATCACTCCGAGCGGCCCGCGCCTCATCGAGGTCAACTACCGGGTGATCGGCGACCACTGCGACTTCCTGCTCGCGGACCTGCTCGGGGTGCCGTTGTTCGAGCACATCCTGCGGGTGCACCTGGGCGAGCGTGTGCCCGAAATGCCCACCTCCAGCGCGTACGGCACCGCGGTCTCCATCGTGGCCGAGCGCTCAGGAGTGATCACGGCGGCGCCCGGCGAGATGTCGGCGCACGACGGCGAGGTGCGCCTGTGGCATCGGCCGCTGCGCGCGGAGGGCGACAAGGTCGAGCAGACCCACACCAACCGCGACTACCTCGGTGTCGTCCGCGCGGTAGGGCCCTCACGCGACACGGTCGAGCGGGCCGTGGCGGCCTTCCGCGCCGCCCACCCGTGGGTGGTCTCATGATCGCCGCGCGCGTGCTCAACGCGCTGCTCAGGGAGAACTACGGCGACCTGGCCAGAAGGGTCTCCCGTGACAAGAACGGGGTGTCGGTGACGCTGGCCGGCGGCCGGGCCGTACGGCTCGCGCCAGGGCGGCTCTTCCAGGACTTCGTCGTGGCCCCCGGCGAGCGCCTGGAGCTGCCGGAGGTGCTGGAGACCCTGGAGGCCGTGGCCGACCCTGCCGACGCCGGCGGGGTGGCGGCCTTCCGCCAGGAGTGCGCCGAGGCCGAGCTGGCGTGGGCGCTGCTGCAGGAGCACCGCGACACGATCCTGCCCCGGCTGGCCGACGGATCGCTGATCTCCCTGGAGAGCCTGGCGGCCTTCGCCGACCACCCGGTCTACCCGACCTCGCGCGCACGCGGCGGGCTGACGGCCGAGGAGCTGCTCGCCTACGCGCCGGAGTTCGCGCCCTCGTTCGAGCTGCGCTGGGCGGCCGTGCGCGCTCCGGAGAGGCACGACCTGCCCGCCTGGTGGCCGCAGTTCGGCCAGGTGGGCCTGGCGCCGATGCCGGGGCACGCCCTGTTCCCCGTCCACCCGCTGTCGCTGGCGCGGGTGGCCGCGCTCGACGGCGTGACCATGGCTCCCCTGCCCCATCTGCGGGTGCGGCCGACGTTGTCGATGCGGACGGTCGAGGTCGAGCCGCGCACCCACTTGAAGCTTCCCCTGGCCACCAGCACGCTCGGCAGGCGCAACCGGAGGTCCATCAAGCCCGGCACCCTCGACGACGGCGCCAGGGCGCAGCGGCTCCTGGAGCAGGTGGCCGACCCCCGGGTGCTGGTCGCCGACGAGCAGACCTACGGCCACGCCGGCCACGAGTACCTGGCGTGGATGATCAGGAAGCTGCCCGACCTCGGCGAGATCGTCCCCGTCGCGGCCTTCCACGCGATCGACCTGCCCGTCGAGGAGCTGCTCTCCTACCTGGAGATCCTGATCCGCTGGAACGTGCGGTTGTTCGTGGAGTACGGCGTGGCGCTGGAGGCCCACCAGCAGAACCTGGCGATCGTGCGCTCGACCGACGGCCTGAGGTTGCTGGTCAAGGATAACGACGGCCTGCTCGCCTCTCCGTCGAGACTGGCCGCCCGGGGCATCGAGCCGCCCGCCTTCTCCGACGAGCGCATGCTGACCGACGACCCGCACGCCCTGGCCGACGTGTTCGTCACCATCACCCTGCACCTGGCCGCGGCGGCCGTGCTCGTCGGCAGGCTGCCCGACGACAGCGCGACCGGCCTGCTCAGGCAGGCGCTCGACGACGCGCTCAGGCCGTACGGCAACGACCCGATGGCCAGGATCCTGCGGGCCAGGACCCTGGAGGCGGCCCGCCTGACCGGCAAGTCCATGGTGATCGCCGGGACCCTCGTCGCCAAGGAGCGCACCGGCGCCCGCGACGTCAACAAGTTCTACGGCACCAGCGGCCCCAACTACCTGCGTGCCCCGTCGATGCTGAGGAGTGCCTGACGTGGAGAGCCTGCTCCTTGATCCACCGGCCGCGCGGGCCGAGGAGGCGACGCTCGCCGCGCTGCTGCGCTGCTGCGTCCGTGAGGTGGCCGGGGTGCGCGGCCTGGTGTGGTCCGCTCCGCCGTACCTTCTCCTGCGGATGGCGGGCACGTTGTTGCGGGTGCGCGCGCACGGCGGCGCGGCGCTGCGCTTCGAGGGTGCTCCCGAGCGGCTGGCCGGCGGGGCGTGGGTGCCGCTGACCTCCGACGAGCTCGTACGGCTGACCTCGCGGGAGTTGTCGGGGCACAATCCCGAGTTCTCCGGCCAGGTCGCCACGTCGAGGGAGGCGATCGCCGCCATCCTGCGGGCCAGGGCAGAGGTGGTGCCGCCCGCCGATCCTTGGCTCGCCTCCGAGCAGTCGCTGGTCTACGGGCACCCCTTCCACCCCAGCCCCAAGGCGCACGGCGGCTCCGGCTGGCTGCGCTTCGCGCCCGAGGCCCACGCCGAGTTCCCGCTGAGGTTGCTGGGCGTGCCGGAGGAGCTGGTGCGCCAGGAGGGCGATCCGGGCGCCCTCGACCTGCTGGGCACGGCGCCGCCCGGCCATGTCCTGCTGCCCGCCCATCCCTGGCAGGTGGAGCTGCTCAAGCTCGACGACCGCCTGCTCGACCTGGGCGAGACGTCGTGGCCGGTGTCGCCGACGTCGTCGGTGCGCACGGTCTACGACCCGGTCAGCGAGACCTGCCTGAAGTTCAGCCTGGACGTGCGCATCACCAACTGCGTGCGCAAGAACGCCTGGTACGAACTGGCGGGCGCGGTGGAGCTGACCAGGCGCCTGGAGCCCGTGTTCGCGGCCCTGGGCACCAAGTGGCTGCCCGAGCCCGGCTACCGCACGACCGCCTCGCACATCGAGGGGCTGGGCGTGATCGTGCGGGAGAGCCCGTGGGCGGTGTGCACGCCCGGCCTGACGCCGACGCTGGCCGGGGCGCTGGCGCTCGGGGTCGAGACCGCCGACCCGCTCGCCTGGTGGTCGGCCTACGTCTCGGCGGTCGCGCTGCCCGTGCTCGACGCCTACTTCACCCACGGCGTGGTGCTGGAGCCCCACCTGCAGAACGTCCTGGTCGCCATGGACGACCTGCCGCGTGAGGCGATCTTCCGCGACCTGGAGGGCACCAAGCTGGTCGCCGGACGGCACGACCTGTCAGGCCTGGACCCGGCCGTGGCCTCGGCACTCACCTACGACGCCGAGCGCGGCTGGTCACGTGTCGTCTACTGCCTCGTGGTCAACCACCTGACCGAGATCGCCGCCGCCCTCGCCGGCCACGACGGCACCCTGCTGCGCACGTTGTGGCAGGAGGCGCGCCGCCTGGTGGCGGAGTACGCCGGCGAGATCGGCTGGCCGGTGCGGCTGTCGGACCTGCTGGCGGGTGAGCCACTGCCGGCCAAGGCCAACCTGACCGTACGCTGGGCCCGTCATGCCGACCGTTCGGCGGGTTACGTCCCGATTGGCAACCCCTTCGCATGATCACCGCACGCGTCGTCGACGCCGCCCAGCGCCTGGGCGGCCAGCCCGCCTACCTGTACGACCTGCCCGCGCTCGACGCGCACGCGGCGGCCGTACGGCAGGCGCTCGGCGGGATCGAGCTGTACTACGCCGCCAAGGCCAACCCCGACCCCCGCCTGCTGGAGGTCCTGGCCCCGCACGTCGACGGCTTCGAGGTGTCGTCAGGGGGCGAGTTCGCGCACGTGCGCGACCTGTTCCCGCGGGCGAGGCTGGCCCTGGGCGGTCCCGGCAAGACCGACGCCGAACTCGGGCTCGACCCCTACCGCCTGCACGTCGAGTCGCCCGCCGAGCTGCGCCGGCTCAAGCGCCTCGGCGTCGAGGCCGACGTGCTGCTCCGCCTCAACCTCGACGTGGAGGTCGCGGGCGCCTCCCTGACGATGAGCGGCCCCTTCGGCATGGACCCCTCAGCGGTCGCGGAGTGCCTGCCCCTGTTCGACGAGCGGGTACGGCTGCGCGGCGTGCACGCCCACCTGGCCAGCGGCCTGGAGGCCGCCCAGCTGCTGGAACTGGCCGCCGAGATCGCCAGGCACCACCCGAAGGAGGTCAACGTGGGCGGCGGCATGGCCGTCTCCTACACCGACCCCGGCCACCGCTTCGACTGGGAGGCGTACGGCAAGGGCCTGGCCGCGCTGAAGCGCCCCGACCAGGTGCTTCGCGTCGAGCCCGGCCGCGCGCTGACCGCCTACTGCGGCTACTACGCCACCCGAGTGCTCGACGTGAAACGCACCAGGGGCGAGCGGTTCGCCATCCTCCAGGGCGGCACCCACCACCTGCGCACCCCGGTCACCAAGGGCCACGACCAGCCGTTCACGCCCATCCCCGCCAGGGTCGGGCGCGAGGAGCCGACGACCCTGGTCGGTCAGCTGTGCACGCCCAAGGACGTCTTCGCCCGCCGGGTGCCCATCGCCCTGGAGGCCGGCGACCTGGTGGTCTTCGAGATGGCCGGCGCCTACGCCTGGAACATCTCCCACCACGACTTCCTGATGCACCCCAAGCCCGGGTTCGTCTACCTCGACTGAGGCACGGCCTCGATGAGCGCCACCAGCCCGGCTTCGTCGATCAGGTTCACCGGCCGGATCGTGCGGTTGACCCTGACGTAGTGGAAGGCGGCGCCCACCTGGGTGACCGGGACCTCGGCCAGGTGCGACCAGGCCAGCCGGTAGGCGGCCAGCTGCACGGAGGCCGCCTTGGCCGCCTTGCCGGTGGGCGGCTTGCCGGTCTTCCAGTCGACGACCTCGTAGGAACCGTCGGGCGCCTGGAAGACGGCGTCCATGCGGCCGCGCACGAGCCGGTCGGCGATCATCGTCTCGAACGGCACCTCCAGGTCGAGCGGCTTGCGCTCGGCCCACTCGGACTCCTCGAAGCGTGCCTGCAGCTCCGCGAGCCGTACGTCGGCCTCCTCCTCCTCGAACAGATCGAGGTCCAGGTCGTCGATGAGCCGCTGCTGGCTCCAGCGGCCTTCCAGCCACTTGTGGAAGTTGGTGCCGCGGCGGGCCAGGGGCGCGGGCTGGCGCGGGACGGGCCGCCTGATGCGGCGGGCCAGCTCGCCGGGATCGGCGGCCAGGGTGACGAGGGACGACACGGTGAGCTTCGACGGCAGCTCGACGGCCAGCCCGGTCCGTTCACGGTAGGACGCCCGCTCGCGCAGCAGCAGCTCGGTGTCGCGCTCCCAGGCGCGCAACCGCTCGTCGTCGAAGGGGCGCAGCGGGTCTTCGGCGATCTCCAGAGCGCCGACGAGCGCGTCCTCGACCATGCGGGCGCCGTCGAGGACCGACTCGTAGCGCAGGCCCTCGGGCGTGACGGGCCAGGTGGCCTCGGCCGGCTCGGCGAGCAGCGGGTTCGTCTCGCCCTCGGCCAGCGGCGGCGCCCAGTAGGCGATGCGGTCGGCGGTGTCGCGCACCTCCAGCAGGAACTCCGACGGGTCCAGCGGCTTGGTGGCGCTCCCCCAGCGGTAACCGGAGCAGATCAGGTGGTAGTGGGCGCGGGTGACGGCCACGTAGGCGAGGCGCCGCTCCTCCAGCAGGTCGCGCTCGCGGCACTGCTCGTCGAAGTCGGCCAGCTCGTCCTTGGTCAGCCCGGTCAGGCGCGGCAGGTCACCCGCGTCGCCGCGCAGCGGGTAGGGCAGCTTGCGGGGGTTCTCGGTCCAGCGGGAGTTCATCACCGGGGTCGCGGGGAAGATGCTGCCGGTCGTGACCGTTCCCTTGGAGCTGAGCAGCTGCGACATGCCCGGCACGACGACCACCGGCCACTCCAGGCCCTTGGAGGCGTGCACGGTCATCAGCTTGACGCTGTTGCTCTCGCCGACGCGCCCGGCCTCCAGCCCGAACTCCTCGCTCTCCGCGGCCTGGAGGTAGGCCAGGAACGCGCCCAGGGTCGGGTCCTCCGCGTCTCCCGCGAAGCGCGAGGCGGCGTCCTGGAAGGCGTCGAGGTCGGCGCGGGCGGCGAAGGCCCCGCCCCGGGAGCCGACCTCGATGTCGAGGCTCATGCGCCGCTCGATCTCGGTGATCAGGTCGGGCAGCGGCTGGGCGGTGCCCTTCCTGAGCGCCCGCAGCTCCTGCGCGTAGGCGACGAGCCTGGTGCGGGCCAGCGGCGAGAACAGCTCCAGCCACGCCTCCCGGTCGGGCAGCTCGTCGAGGGCATCGACCAGGCTGCCGCGCTCCTCCGCCAGATCCACCACGACCTGGTCGAGCGGGTCCTTCTCCGGCTTGCTGCCCTCGCGCGCCTCCCGGTTGAGCTCGCGGGCGCACTCTCCGAGCTGCTTGAGGTCGGCGGGACCGACCCGCCAGCGCGGCCCGGCCAGCAGCCTGACCAGCGCGTCGCCCGCGGTCGGGTCGTAGATCACCCGGAGCGTGGCGACGATGTCGTTGACCTCGGGCACGGTCAGCAGGCCGCCCAGGCCCACGACCTCGACGGGGATGCCGCGATCCTCCAGCGCCCGCCTGATCGCCGGGAACTGCGACCGTTTGCGCGCCAGGATCGCCACGTCGTTGGGCTGGATGGCGGGCGTCTTGGCCTTCTTGCGCTCCCCCTCACCCCAGGGCAGCCCGTCGGGCGCGACCTCCTGGCCGAGCAGGTGCGCGACGCCGTCGGCGATCCACTTCGCCTCGTCCTCGGCCGTCTCGTGGAAGGCGCACGTCACGCGGCCCCTGTCGACCCGGTTCGAGCCCGGCACCAGCACGGGCACCTCCCTGGCCTCCATCCGCAGCGGCAGCTGGACCCTGGCAGCGACGTCGAGCACCCGGTCGCCGTTGCGGAAGCTGACGCTCAGCTGCCTGACGGGCGCCTCGTCGCCGCTGGAGGTGCGGAAGTCCTGGGAGAAGCGGCGCAGGTTGCCTGCCGAGGCGCCGCGCCAGCCGTAGATGGACTGGCACGGGTCGCCCACCGCCGTGACCGGGTGGCCGTTGCCGAAGAGGCTGCGCAGGAGCACGAGCTGGGCGTGGCTGGTGTCCTGGTACTCGTCGAGGAGCACCACCGAGTAGCGCCCGCGCTCGATCTCGCCCACTTCCTTGTGGTTGGAGGCTATGCGGGCCGCCAGCGACATCTGGTCGCCGTAGTCGATCACCTCGCGCCGGCGCTTGAGCCGCTCGTACGCCTCCACCAGCGGCAGCAGCTGCTCGCGGGCGTCGTGCACGGCCAGCGGCCTGCCCTGCGCCTGGGTGGTCTTGCCGGTCAGCTTGCCGTACCCCTGCCTGAGCCACTCGCCCACGGCCCGCACGTCGTGCGCGCCGCGCAGATGTTCCGACAGCTCGCCCGCCAGCTCCAGCACGGCGGCGGTGACGCTCGGCGGACCCAGCTCGACCTTGTCCATCGGACCGTCGTAGCCGACGACCACCCGGCTGGCCAGCTGCCACGAGATCGCCGGGGTGACCAGCCTGAGCGTGGGCTCCAGCGCCTCGCGCAGCGCGTGGTCGGTGACCAGGCGGGCGGCGTAGGCGTGGTAGGTCGAGACGGTCGGCTCGTTGTCGAGCACCTCGGGCTCGACCAGGCCCGCGTCGGCCAGGCCCGCCAGCCGCTCCCTGACACGGTGGGCGAGCTCGGCGGCGGCCTTGCGGGTGAAGGTCAGGCCCAGCACCCGCTCGGGCCTGACGAACCCGTTGGCGACCAGCCAGACCACGCGCCCGGCCATCGTCTCGCTCTTGCCCGAGCCCGCTCCCGCCATGACGACCATCGGCCCCAGCGGCGCCTCGATCACGAGGGCCTGCTCGGGCGTGGGCGGCAGGATCCCGAGCTTGCCCGCCAGCTCGACGGGGTTCAGGGGGCTGGGGGTCTCCTTCAGCACACCTGGCCTCCGCTGTCGTTGACGGGACACGAGCCGCGGGCCGCGCAGGTGCGGCAGCCGTCGTTCACCTTGGCCTGGAAGAACGGGCCCGACATGCCCAGCGCCACGGTGTCGACCAGGTCCTTGGCCCAGTTCGGGTCCTTGTCGTCGGCCAGGGCCTGCTGCTTCTGCTCCATGGCGTCGTTCTTGCCAGCGGCCTTGCCGACCTGGACCAGGGCGGCGCCGCCCGGCTCGGTCAGTCCGTGCTTGGCGAAGGCGTCGAGCAGTACGGCCAGCTGGTAGACGCCGAGCTGCGGGTGACGGTCGAGGTCGCCCGCCTTGGGCTTGCTGGAGCCGGTCTTGAGGTCGATGATCACCGCCCGGCCCTGGTCGTCGCGCTCGACCCGGTCGACGCGGCCCTTGATCTCGACGCCCTCGGAGACCATGGCGGTGAACGACTCCTCCATGGCGACCAGCTCGCGCGGGTTCTCCTTGTGCCAGCGCACGAACTTGGAGATCATCTGCTCGGCCACCTGACGCTGCTTGCGGTTGAACCACACGCCGCCGAAGTCGAGCTCGTTCCAGATCTGGTCGAGCCGCTGTCCGAGCAGGTCCTCGCTGGGCAGGTCGGTGGCGGCCAGGACCGCCAGGGCGTGGATGACGTTGCCCAGGCCCTGGGCGGTGCTGGTGCCCGCCGCGCCCACCGCGGTCTCCAGGAGCCAGCGCAGCCCGCACTTGGTGAAGTTCTCGACCGCCGACGGCGAGATGCGCACGATGTCGTCGGGCCAGCCCAGCGGCCGGTCGTCGGTGATCGGCGTCAGGGCGTACCAGTCGTTGGGATGGGCGCCCTGGACCCCGGCGGCGGCCAGCCTGGCCAGATGGTGGGCGGCCGTCTGCCTGACCCTGGACGGCTTGGTCGGGTCGGTGACGACGCTCCTGAGGTCGGCGACGAGCGCCGACATGTTGAGCCATCTGGCCTTGTCGTCGACGCCCGCCGTCTCGACCGCTCCCGGCATCAGCTCGGCCAGGAACCTGGAGGGCCGCTCGTCGGTGTCGTCGCCGCCCACCGCCGTGACCACGAGCTTCTTCCTGGCCCTGGTCGCGGCGACGTAGAAGAGCCTGCGCTCCTCTGCCAGCAGCTTGGAGGCCAGCTGGGCCGCTGCCACCTGGGTGGAGTCGAGCGCCTGGCCCTCCGACAACTCGATCAGGGTCTCGGCGCCCAGCATCGAGCCGCGCAGCCGCAGGTCGGGCCAGGTGCCCTCCTGCACGCCCGCCACCACGACCACGTCCCACTCCAGGCCCTTGGAGCGGTGGGCGGTCAGCACCCTCACCGCGTCGCCCTCCGGCGCGCGGTCGGCCAGGGTGTCGGCGGGGATCTCCTGGCTGGCCAGGTCGTCGATGAACACCTCGGGACCCGCTTTGGGCACCCGGTCGACGAACCGCGCGGCGTAGTCGAACAATGCCACGACGGCGTCGAGGTCGCGGTCGGCCTGGGCGCCTCGCGCGCCGCCCGCCAGGCTCTGCTCGGTCCAGCGCTGCGACAGGCCGCTGGCGTCCCACAGATCCCACAGGGCGTCCTCGGCGGTGCCGCCCTGCGACACGGTCGCCTCGGCCACGGCCAGCAGCTTGGCCACCCGCTCGGCGGGCAGCGCGATGTGGTCTTCGAGCCTGGTCAGCTCTCTGGCGTCCCTGATCGCGGCGATCAGCAGCTCGCCCGAGGACCTGGCCTCGCCCGCCGGTTCGCCGTTCTCCTCCGCGAGCTGGATCGCCTCGTTCTCGGCGATCTTCAGCGCGCGCCTGAGGCGGCGCACCCCGATCATGTCGGTGCCGCCGAACGGGCCGGTGAGGAGTTCCTCCGCCACCGCCTCCTCGAGCATGGCCGGGTTGATCGCGATGCGCAGCAGGGTCAGGAGCGGGCGCACGCCGGGCTCCTGGGCCAGCGGCACCTCGTCGCCCGCGACCAGGGTCGGCACGCCCGCCGAGACCAGGGCCCGCCGCAGCAGCGGCACCTGCCTGGTCGCCGAGCGCACCAGGACCGCCATGCGGTGCCACGGGACGCCGTCGATCAGGTGCGCCCTGCGCAGGGTGTCGGCCACCACCGCCGCCTCCTGGGCGACGCTGTCGGCCAGCAGGACCTTGACCTCGCCCGGCTCCGCGTCGTCGGTGGGGATCAGGTCGCGGTGGCCCTTGGCCCTCCTCGGAGGCGGGGCGATCCACTCGCCCTGCGGCCGGGGGGCCTCCGGCTCCGCGTCGGGAGCGGGCGCGGCAGGCAGGCGGGTGGCGACCCGGCGTGTCGCCACCAGCAGATCCGCGCCGCTGCGCCGGCACACGCGCAGGGCGACCACCGGAGCGGCGTTGCCGTGCCGGTCGAGGAAACGGTCGGGGAACTGGAGGATGCCCTGCACGTCGGCGCCACGGAAGCCGTAGATCGACTGGTCGGGGTCGCCGACGGCGATCAGGTCGCGTCCCTCGCCCGCCAGCTGCTGCAGGAGGAACTCCTGGGCCGGATCGGTGTCCTGGTACTCGTCGACGAAGACGACGTCGTAGGCCCCCCGCTCCCTGCGCCGCACGTCGGGCTCGGCCAGCAGGCCGCCCGCCTCGCGGATCAGCTCGGTGTAGTCGAGCGACGGCTCGGGATCGAGGTCGAAGCGGGCTTCGTAGCGCAGGGAGAAGCGCCCGGCGGCGACCCAGTCGCCTCTGCCGTACTGACGGCCGAGCTCGACCAGGCGCTCGCCGTCGAGGCCGCGCTCGGCGGCGCGCGACAGGAAGTCGCGCAGCTCCTCGGCGAAGCCGCGGGTCTTCAGCGCCTCGTGCAGGAACTCGGGCCAGCCCCGCGCGCCGTCCTCCAGCTCGCCGTGGAGCAGGCGGCGGACCTCCAGCAGCTGTTCGGGACCGGTGAGCAGGCGGGGCACGGGAAGGCCCGCGCGTACGGCCTCGCGACGCAGCAGGGTGTAGGCGTAGCTGTGGAAGGTCAGCGCCAGCGGGGTCCTGGTGGTGCGGCGCATGCGGCCGGTGATGCGCTCGCGGAGCTCACCCGCCGCCTTGCGGCTGAAGGTGAGGATCAGCACCCGTTCGGGGTCGAGGCCGCGCCGCTCGATGCGGTCGACGACGGCCTCCACGATCGTGGTGGTCTTGCCGGTGCCGGGACCTGCGAGGACGAGCAGCGGGCCGCCGGTGTGCTCGACGACCGCACGCTGGTGCTCGTCGAGAACAGGAGGCGCAACCGGCCCCCCGCCCCCACGTCGCACCAATCGCCAGGTCTGACCACTCACAACACTCAATTCCACCAGACCACAGAGGTAGATCGTGCCGAGTTGACCGTTCTGGCGCGACGATTCGCCCAAGGTAGCGGTCCGCCGGTGGGCGCAAAGCCCGACACGCCGTTCGCGGCCATGCCGATTCGGCTGGTGTGGCCGCTATCCGCGCAGGCGGGCGAGCACCCGGTCGGCGGCGGGCAGCCGGTCGTCGCGCACGACGTACCGGGTGATGCCCCAGCGCTCGCGGTCGCGGTCGATGGCCTGGACGATCTCCTCCACCGTGCCGATCCACAGGTAAGGGCAGCCGAGAACCTCGGCGACGGTCATGCCGAGTCCCGGCGCCAGCTCGGACGCGAGCTTCTCGGCGTCGTCGGTGATCTCGACTCGCTGCACCAGCGCCTCCAGTTCCGGAGGTCTCGGCCGGTCCTTGGCGCCCTCCGCGACGAGCTCCACCTGCCGGTCGACGTCGGCGCCCGTCCAGCGCACCTCGTGCCGGTGGCCGTCGGGCAGCGTGCGGCCGAGCCCGGTCAGGCCCACCACGTCGGCGTGCCCGCCCGCCCAGCGCAGCAGGGTGGAGTTGCCGCCGCCGAAGGTGAAGGGCACAGGCAGGCGCACGGGGCGTGGCGAATCGAGGCGGGCCTCGACCGCGATCCCCTCCCTGGTGACCGTCTCGCCGGCCAGGAGGGCACGGGTGACCTCGGCCACCTCCAGGAAACGCCGCACCCGCCCGGCCACGTCAGGACGCGTGCGGCCCGTCATGCTCCACTCGGCCGGGGTGTGGCCCGCCCCGAGTGCCAGCCTGGCGCGCCCGCCGGAGAGCAGGTCGAGGGTGGCCACGTCGGAGGCGAGCAGCAGCGGCTCCCGCACGCCCGCGTGGGAGACGTAGGTGCCGAGCTCCAGCCGCGTCGTCAGCGCGGCGGCCGACGCCAGCGCCACGAACGGCGAGGCGCCGTCGCCCGGATGGTCGGGAGCCAGGAGCGCCGCGTAGCCGGACTCCTCGGCGTGCCGGGCCAGCTCGGCCCAGGACGCGGCACTCGCGGGATCGGCCTGGACGGAGATGACGGGCGTCGGCATGGATCACACGCTAGGCCTCCTTCCGGGCGGGCCGGAAGGAGGTTCGCCGGCGGATGAATCAGCCGAAGAGGTGGTCGACGACGCGGGCCGTGGCCTTGCCGTCGTCCTTGGGGGCGAAGGTCGCGCGGAAGCTCTCGTACCTGTCGGCGTAGGCCGAGGTGATCGCGGGCAGGTCGTGCAGCGCCTCCACCACCTCGGCGGCCGTCGACAGCACCGGGCCCGGTGCCTGCTCGCGCAGGTCGAGGTAGAGCCCGCGCTTGGAGGCGTACTTGTCGAGGTCGTAGGCGAACAGGATGATCGGCTTCCCGGTGGCCGCGAAGTCGAACACGCTCGAGGAGTAGTCGGTCACCAGCGCGTCGGCCACCAGCAGCAGGTCGGCGGTGTCGGGGTAGGTCGTCACATCGACCGCGCCCGCGGGCACATGGGGCATGGCCTGCATCGGGTGGGCCCTGACCAGCAGCTGGTAGTCGTCGGAGGCGGGCAGGCGCACCGAGGCGTTCTTGCGGTCGTAGTCGCGCCACGTGGGCGCGTAGAGGACCACGGGCCGATCGGGGTCGAGCCCCAGACGGGCACGGATCTCGCGGAGCTCGGCGGCGCGGCCCTGGGCCGACGACGAGGAGAGCATGTCGTTGCGCGGCAGCCCGGCCTCGATGATCTCGCCCTGGTAGCCGAAGGCCCGGCGCAGGACCGGCGTGGCCCACGGCGACTGGGAGATCAGCAGGTCCCAGCCGCGCACCTCGGCGGCCTGGCGGTGCCATACCGGCGGCCGCGGGTCGCGCTGCATGTGGGACTGGTCGTTGCCGATGTGCTTGGCCGGGGTGCCGTGCCAGGTCTGCACGACCACCTGGTCTTCGCGGGCGCGGAACCAGGTGGGCAGGAAGGAGTTGGTGATGATGTGGCGGGAGCGCGCCAGGGCGGCGTGGTGCTCGCGGCTGCCCGCCCGCACGAGGGTCGCGCCGTCGACGGTGAACGCGCCGTCCTTGACGATCCAGATGTGCTCGCCGGCGTGACCGCGCCTGACGCGCTCCTCGAAGATCGCGCGGACGCTGTCGGCGTAGAGCCTGCCGTCGTTGACGACGTAGACGGTCGCGTCGTTCAGCGGCTCCTTGCGCTGGGCGGGGTAGAAGACCCTGCGCAGCTGGTGGGTGCCCGCCAGGCCCTTCTCGTCGGCGGGCCGCACCTCCTCCGACATGATCACAGGTACGTCGAAGCGGGTGGAGACCAGGCGGAAGGAGTGGCCGCCGACCGTACGCTGCTCCTCGTCGAGGTCGCGCAGGGCGGCGTGGTCCATGCGGACGGGGACGATCTCGCCCGACGGGTGCTTGACCGACAGGTTCCAGGTGCCCGACGACAGCGGGACGGTCTCGCCGAAGCGCGGCATCGAGCCGGGCTCCAGCCGTACGGAGAAGTCGTCGCCGTCGCGGACCAGGGGCAGGTGGTACATCAGCCCGGAGCGGTGGCGCAGGGTCAGCGATGTCGCGCCGGACACGTCGGGGTAATGGCCGCGCAGCTCCAGCGTGGAGGCGCTCCACGAGACCGAGCGGATCACCGGGCGCACGCGGTGGGCCGAGACGACCACGCGGTCGCGGCGGTCGCCCAGCACGGTGATCTCGCGGTCGCCGACGACGGCCCGCGTCTCTCCCGCGTCGGACAGCATGACCGAGGCCGCCGGGTCGCCCTTGGGCTCGACCCAGAGCCGGCGCCCGTCCTTCTCGTTGACCAGCGACTGTACGGCCAGGCCGATGTGGACCTGGGTGCCGCCGGCGACGGGCGTGAAGTCGGCGGCGATGCGGTGGCCGCCCAGCCGGGCGTGTCCCTTGGTGACGTTGCGCCCGGGCAGCAGGACCCGCAGGTCCAGCCGGTCGTCGTCGAGCGTGACCCCGGCGAGCTCGGCCCGGTTGGGCTGGAGCACGACCTGGAGCGCCCGGTCGGAGGTCCACACGGGACGCACCCACCAGCCCTCGCGCACGCGCAGCCCGGTGGGGCGCTCGGTGCGGCCGATGGCGGCGCCGCGCAGCAGGCCGGTGGCGCGGGCGCCGCGGCTCCAGAAGACGATCTCGGCACGCCAGGTGGTGGTCTCGGGGATCGCCAGGCGGCGGCGGACCAGGCGGCGCATGCCGCTCACCAGGGCGCGCAGGGAGGCGCGCCAGCGCAGGGCGGCGGGCGAGACGGTCGCGGTGAAGCCCGACCAGTCGTAGTTGCAGCCGACCTCGCGGGCGGTGTGGGTGGCGTGGGGCGCGTGGGCGCGGCGGGTGCGCAGGCGCACGGGCGGCAGCCAGCGCGGCCCGCGCAGCACGACGGTGGCGCGGTTGAAGCGGCGGCTGCGCACCGACAGGCCCGCCAGGTAGGCGTGGCCGTGGACGTGGAGCCTGCCGTCCTTCCAGTGGATGTCGTCGATCTGCGTGACCGGCACCAGGTCGGACTTGCGCAGCCGGAACAGCTCCGCGGGCAGCTCGCCTGCGAAGGGCAGGTCGGCGTACCAGCGCAGGCCGCGCCTGATGCGCCTGGACGGCTCCGCGGCCGCGTTGACGACCTTCACCAGCGTGTCGCCCTCGACGAGCTCCTCGACGTCACGCGTCTCGATGAGGTGGACCAGCAGGCGGCGCGCGACCGGGAGGTCGCGCTTGACTGAGGGCGAGACCTGCGCGAGGTAGGGGCGCAGGAGCTCGACGAGCTCGCGTCTGCGGACTCCTCCCCGCTTGATCGCCAGGTCCATGCGGGCGCCGAGCGGTCCGCTCAGCACATCCGCGTCGAAGGAATCCTGCCCGCCGCTCCCGACGGCCGTCATGACCGCCTGGAGCGATTCGCCCCGATCGCAAAGGTCTTGAACAGCCCTCAGGCGCTCGCCGCCCAGGCTTGGGGGTGTGACGCCGGTGGCCATCGGCGAAACCGCCTTTCGCAACCTGTTCTCCAGTGCTGGCTAGCTTAGTGGTCGCCGTCCACCGGATTACCTACATCGGACCGTCTACGCAGCTCATGACTTTTCCTGAGAATCCGCTGAACCGTCCCATCTGGCGCGTCGCATATCCGCTTTCTCATGACGCACAGGAGTACCTTCCGAACGCCAGTGCTTGAGGCACTCCTGCTCGTGCCCCTGGACCGGGCGGCCGTCGGCACGCACCACCCGCCACCACGGCACTCCGCCGCCCCAGTGGGACATCACCCGGCCCACCTGGCGGGGCCCGCCCTGACCCAGGTATTCGGCGATGTCGCCGTAGGCCATCACCATGCCAGGAGGGATGCGCTCGACCACTTCGAGCACCAGTTCGGCATACTCGTCCACGCGGACCAAGCTAGCGACGTTGGTTGAGCACCGCCACCGACCACCCGAAGGCCACGAGCGCGAGCAGCGCGCCCCCGCCGAAGATCCACATGTGCCACGGGTCGGGTCCGGGCCGCGACGGCTGGGGCGCGTTCGGACCGGCCCCGAAGTGCGCGTTGTCGGGTACGGCCTTGCCACGCTGTTGCGGCTGCAGCTTCTCGGCCGCGGCCAGGGCGGCGGCCGCGTCGACGACCCCGAAACCGATCTTGTCGTCGTACCCCGGCAGCGGGCGGGCATGGGTGCTGGCCGACAGGGCCTGGGCGACCTGCTCGGGCCGCAGGCTCGGGTACTCGGACTTGATCAGTGCAGCCACCCCCGCGACGAGGGCCGAGGCCCCGCTGGTCCCGTCGGCGACGGAGTATCCTCCCGACCTCTCGGCGATCGGCAGCCCCACCCCCGGCGCGGCGACCAGCACCGAGAGGTTGTCGCTGCTGAAGGTGGCGCCCTTGCCCGTCTTGTCGACGGCCGAGACGCCGATCACCCCGGGATAGCCGGCGGGGAAGGTCCAGTAGGAGGTCTGGTTCTGCTTGGCGTACTCCGTCAGGCCGTCGTTGCCGACCGCGGCCACCAGGACCACGCCGCGCCGCAGGGCGTAGGAGACGGCCTCGCGCTCCGAGCGGTTGGCGCCGTAGGAGCCGATCGACATGTTGATCACCTGGGCGCCGTGGTCGGCGGCGTAGCGGATCGCCCTGGCCAGGGGGCTGACGCGCGAGGGCGCCACCTCCTCGGCCGGCGGGATCATGTTGGGTCCCGCCTCCTCCTCCAGCTCGATCGGGAGCGAGAGGACCTTGGCCTCGGGCGCCGCGCCGATCATGCCCTGGCCGGCTCCCGAGGCTGCGATCAGGGAGGCCATCGCGGTGCCGTGCTCGCCGATGGTGCCCGGCCGGTTCTCCGCCGTCGTCATGTCACCGGCGAGCGTGACGCGCCCTTTGAGCTCTTTCACGTCGGGGTCGACGCCGCTGTCGATGACGCCCACGGTGACGCCCGCGCCCTTCGTGGTCGCCCAGGCCTGCTCCAGGTTGAGCGCGTTGATCACCCATTCCTGCTGCTCCCGCACCGGGGGCGCGCTCGCGGTGCCGTACAGCAGGACGGCTGCGGCGGTCAGCGCCTTGGCGAGGGTCAGCACACGTTCCCCTGGGTGCACGGCGGGACACTCGGCGGGTCGGCCAGGAAGTAGGCGATCTGGTTGCCGATCGACTTCGCGGCCGGCCACAGCTCGCTGTGCAGGATCTCCTCGGGAGGAATCGACTCGCGGGTGCGGCCGTCGGCGTAGCCGCCGGTGGAGAAGACGATGTACGGCCCGGCCCCCACCCAGCCGTTGCGCTGGCGCTGCTCGACGCCGAAACGCTCGGCGACGGTGCCGGGGAACGGCACCGGCAGCACGCCCACCCGGTCGTCGGCCGAGAGCTCCTCGTTGGCCGAGACGCGCGACTCCTCGCTCTGCAGGACCGCGACGCCGACGGTGAAGACGAAGGTGGCGCTCTCGTCCATGTAGGTGGCCCGCAGCAGGGCGACGCAGCCGTGGCGCCCGAGCACGTCGGCGACGGTCACGTCGAGGCCCTGGGCGCAGGTCGACTGCGGGGCGATGCCGATGCGGCGCGCGTACTGCGGGGCCCGCTCCAGGCCCATGTACTTGACCTCTTCGGGAAAGACTCCCGCGGCCGGCCAGGCCTGCCAGCGCTGGGCGATCTCCTCCTGCTGGTAGCGGTACTGCTCGGCGGGGGTCAGCGGGCGTGAGCGGGTCTCGACGATCATTCCGGCGGAGCCGAGCAGCACCACGATCGCCGACAGGGCGACGATGAAGCCGACCATGCCGCGGAAGAGGCGGTGGTAGCGCACGCCCTGCTGGAGGTCGGCCATCTCGGCCCGGCGCTGCGCCGCCAGGGAGCCCGCCCGGGTGGCGGCGGGCCAGGAGCGCACGCGGGAACGCCGCGCGGCCGCCGCGCCGAACGGTGACTCACCGCTTCGTCGGCTGCGGGGCAACGGGGTCATCGGCCTCCTGGGGGCCCTGCTCGGCTGATCACTCACTCGCACACTCCGCGGATGTTCTGCCTATTTCGTCCCCTCAAGCAGGCGGATCATGCGTCGTGATACGAGTAAGTGCGGCGTGCCCTTTTGACAACGAACACGATCGCACCTACCGACAGCACCGCCCCGAGTGCTCCTGCCAGGGCAATCGCCCCGTAGAGGGCGATGTGCCGCCGGTCGCGCCGCACGATCTGGATCGGGTCGGCCGGGCCGGGTCCGAGCGCCTGGTCCGGATTCTGGGCGGTTCTGGCGACGTGCGTGTGCTTCGCCAGGCGCTGCGCGGCTGCCAGCGAACGGGAGGCGTTGACGACGCCGAAACCGGTGCCGGTGTCGTATCCGCCCTTGGTTCCGCGTACGGCTCCGGCGGTCAGCGCCTGGGCCACCAGGGCGGGCGACAACTTCGGGTACTTGGACTTGACCAGTGCCGCCACGCCGGAGACGAGCGCGGAGGCCTGCGAGGTGCCGCGGCCCACCCAGTACTCGTCGCCGGGGCCGGCGCCGAGGATGTCGACGCCGGGGGCGGCGACCGTCACCGACGGGTTGTCGTTGGAGAACGACGCGCGCCTGGCCCCCTGGTCGGTCGCGGCCACGGAGACCACCCCGGGGAAGGCCGCGGGGTAGGAGTAGGGCGCGAAACCGTTGGCGCCCTTCTTGCCCGCGCCGTCGTTGCCCGCGGCTGCGACCAGCACGACGCCCTTGGAGATGGCGTAGCGCACCGCCGCCCGCTCCTCCTTGGTCGCCAGTTCCTTCGAGATCGACATGTTGATGACGTCGGCGCCACGGTCGACCGCGTAGCGGATGCCGTTGGCCACCACGTTCTCGAAGCGTCCGTCGGAGTTGAAGGCGTCGAAGCCCTCCTCCTCGTCCTCCAGGATCACCCGCACCGACAGCAGCCTGGCCTCGGGCGCCACACCGATGACGCCCTCGCCTCCCCCGGGGCCGTGACCGTGGCCGGCGATCAGCGAGGCCATGTAGGTGCCGTGGAGCTGCCTGGGCGCCACGCCCGGCGGGTTGGCCCCCTCGGTGAAGTCCTTGCCCACGATGACGGATCCGGCCAGGTCGCGGTGCTCGGGGTCGACGCCGGAGTCGAGCACGGCGACCGTCACGCCCTTGCCCTTGGTGACCCGCCAGGCCTGCGGCAGCGCGAGGGTGTCGATCACCTTCTGCTGGCTGCCGCGCACCTCATCGGCCTGCACCGGCAGCGCGGGCACCAGGACCAGCGCCAGGGCCACGGGCACCGCCCTGCGCCAGCGGATCAGCACTGCCACTCCTGTTCTCCGCAGGAGGGCACGCCCGGCCTGGACAGCGCCGACAGCACCCGCTCGCCCAGTTCGGAGGCGAAGGCGAAGATCGAGGGGCGGCTTCCGCCGATCGACTTGGCCGTCCTGCCGTCGACCTGCCCCGCCGTGGTCATCACCACGTACGGCCCGGCCTGCCGTACCGAGCCCGCCTGCCGGCCGGCGTCGGTGAAACGGTCGGCGACGGTGCTCTTGAAGGCCAGCGCCCGCAGCCCGGGCACCGGGTCGCCACCCTGGGAGAACAACGAGACGGCCCGCTCGGCCCTGAGCTCGTCGGGCAGCACGAGCACCCCCACGGTGACGACGACGCCGCCGAGGGCGTCGAGGTAGGTGGCCCTGAGCGCGGCACGGCAGCCGGCCTCGCTGAGCGCCTTGCGCGCCTTCTTGTCGACGGCGGCGGTGCAGCCGGTGGCCGGCGAGATGCCGACCCTCTTGGCCTTCTCCTCGCCGCCCTGCTCCGCGGTGTAGACGAGGGTGCCGGGGAAGATCCGCCCGGAGGGCCAGGTGCGCCAGCGTTCGGCCACCTCGGTGTCGGCGGCGGACTCCAGCTCCGCCAGGGTGGGCCCGCGGGTGAGCTCGTTCGCGGCGACGTTCGCGGCGACCACGGCCGCGACGGCGCAGATCACGGCCAGCGCGGATGCGGCGATCAGCGACGGCCAGGCACGGGTGGAGCTCACGCCCACTGACCCTAATAGGGACGAACGAGTGCCATCACCCGTTCGTCCCTATCGGTCGGCTAGTAACTCGGCAGGCTCGGGTCGACCGTCTTGACCCAGCTCAGCACGCCGCCGCCCACGTGGACGGCGTCGGAGAAGCCGGCGTTCTTGACGATCGCGAGCGCCTCGGCCGAGCGCGCGCCCGACTTGCAGTGGAGCACGATCCGCTTGTCCTGCGGCAGCTTCTCCAGGGCCGAGCCGTTGAGGAACTCACCCTTGGGGATCAGCGTGGCGCCGGGGATCGAGACGATCTCGTACTCGTTGGGCTCGCGGACGTCGATGAGGAAGATGTTGTCGCCGTTGTCCTGCATCGCCTTGAGCTCGGCCGCGGTGATGGTCGAGCCGCTGGCCGCCTGGGCCGCCTCGTCGGAGATCGTGCCGCAGAAGGCCTCGTAGTCGTCGAGGAGCTGGGTGACGGTCGGGTTCTTGCCGCACAGCACGCACTCGGGGTCCTTGCGGACCCTGACGTCGCGGTACTTCATCTCCAGGGCGTCGTAGATCATCAGGCGCCCGACCAGCGGGTCGCCGATGCCCGTGAGCAGCTTGATGGCCTCGTTGACCTGGATGGAGCCGATGCTCGCGCACAGCACGCCCAGCACGCCGCCCTCGGCGCAGCTCGGGACCATGCCGGGAGGCGGGGGCTCCGGGTAGAGGCAGCGGTAGCACGGCCCGTGCTCGGCCCAGAACACGCTGGCCTGGCCGTCGAAGCGGTAGATCGAACCCCAGACGTACGGCTTGCCGAGCAGGACCGCGGCGTCGTTGACCATGTAGCGCGTGGCGAAGTTGTCGGTGCCGTCGACGATCAGGTCGTAGCCCGAGAAGATGTCCATCACGTTCTCGGTGGTCAGAGACGTGTTGTGGACGATCACCTCGATCAGCGGGTTGATCTCGCGGACCGTCGCGGCGGCGCTCTCGGCCTTCAGTCGGCCCACGTCGGACTGGCCGTGGATGATCTGGCGCTGGAGGTTCGACTCGTCGACCACGTCGAAGTCGATGATGCCGAGCGTGCCGACACCCGCCGCGGCGAGGTACATCAGGGCCGGCGAACCCAGGCCGCCGGCGCCCACACACAGCACCTTGGCGTTCTTGAGCCGCTTCTGGCCCTGCATGCCCACGTCGGGGATGATCAGGTGGCGCGAGTAGCGGCGCACTTCGTCAACGGTGAGCTCGGCGGCCGGCTCGACCAACGGAGGCAAGGACACGGTTCTACACTCCCGTTCAGGGGCTCTTTCCTGAAGGAAACCTAGCTGGCCAGTGGGGCATTCCCCAACCGCGTCTCAAGGATCAGACGGCGCGCCTCCGCCGCCACGACCTGCGGAAGCTCCATCTGGGCGCAGTGGCCGCAGTTGGGGAGCAACACCAGCCTGGCGTCGCGGAAAGTACGGCCTGCCTTCCTGGCCATGATCGGGCGCACCAGCCGGTCGCGCCTGCCGTAGATGAGCAGGGTGGGCGCGGTGATCGTGGCCGCGTCGCGCCAGAGGGAACCGCGGAAGTACTCCGCGACGATCCCGCGCGCCGAGCCGATCATGGCCTGTCCTGAGTACGGCAGGCCGTCACGGCGGCGAAGCTCCGCCACCGCCTCCCGCAGGCGCTCGGGGTGCAGCAGGCCGGGGTCGGCGTAGATCATCGCCATCGAGGCGGCGACCCGCTGCTCGGCGGGCAACCTGCCCAGGACCGTCGCTGCCAGCTCGCCCAGGCGTGGCGTGGTGGCCAGGAAGACCCTGGCCGGGCCGTACCTGGGCATCAGGTCGGGCAGCGCCGGGCTGATGAGCGTCAGCGAGCGCACCAGATCGGGCCGCATGGCCGCGGCCCGGACCACGACCGCGCCGCCCAGCGAGTTGCCGAACAGGTGCGCGGGCCCGGTCTCCTCCAGCAGGCCGATCACCGCACGGGCGTGGCCGGTGATCGAGTAGTCGCCACCGGACGGCGCGGGCGAGTGACCGTTGCCCGGCAGGTCGACCGCGTGCCCGGTGACGATGTCGCGAAGCTCGCCCATGAGGTCGGTCCAGTTGGTGGCGGAGCCCGCCAGGCCATGGACGAACACCGCCTGGTCGGGCGGTCCTGACGGGGTCTCGCGTACGTGCAGCGGCCCGGCCATGCGCCCGGGCCACACAGGGATCGGCTGCTCCACGCACTCCACGATAGCTGGATCCCCTTTGTATAAATTAGTGATAAATCGCGGTTTTTGGGGGTGATTGTCCGGTTATGTCCTAGGGCGATGGACAGCCGACCATTCGGGGGAAGCACGATGTCCAAATTCCGAACCAGATTCGCTGCCGCGGCGCTGATCGCCGCACTGACCGGTGGCTTCATCGAACTGGGAGCCACCAGCGCCAGCGCCGCGACCAGCGCTTCGCCAAGGACCACGGTGAGCACGGGACAGAGCTCCATGGCACCCGTGACCGCCAAGCCCTGCTGGAGGTTCAAGAAGGCCAAGAAGCGCCGGCACTGCTACAACAAGCGGTCGAGCTGGGGCTGGGGCTGGGGCTGGTGGGGCTGGAAGCACCGCGGCTGCGGCAGCAAGAAGGTCGTCATCTCGGTCAGGAACGGCAACTGGCACATCAAGCGCTACCGCAAGTGCGGATGGCGCTCGTGGTGGTGACCGAGCCGACGGTGTAGTTCCGTCGTCCTGACTCGCGGCCGGGCCAAGCCCGGCCGCGAGTCCTTTTTGTATAAATTGAGGATAAATAGACGCTTATGCCCGGAATTGTCCGGTTATGGTGCTTATGAGATGAGCACGACCGTCAGGGGGATGGCAATGTCCAAGCTCAGAACGACGCTCACCGGCGCAGCCCTGGCCACCGCACTCGCGGGAGGCCTGATGGGCTTCGGGGCCACGAGTGCCAGCGCCGGCACCGTCTCAGGGATCACCACCGCGTCACCGGTGGTCTCCGGGCACAAGTGCATCTGGATCGGCAAGAAGCTCAAGGTCTACAAGGGCTACAAGGTCAGGAAGGTGACCATCGTCTGGAAGAACGGGGACTGGCACATCAAGCGCACCTGGGGCTGCTCCCTGAAGAAGAAGTGGCGCTGGTGAACACGCTCCCGCGCAGGCCCGCCGCGACCTCGATCCCGGCTGGATGGGGCTCGCACGACAAGTGGCGCGACGTCGAGGGCTGAGGCCCGCTCGCAGGGAGATGCCCGTGGATCCTAAGGGTCCACGGGCATCTCATTTTGGACATTTCATATCAAATGCGGACAGGTGCTTAAATCAGCCACCAACCACTGCAATGAACGTGCCCAGCGATAAGCAAAAGCCTCTTATTCGCCGTTTATGATCATGAATGCTCGGAGATCATCCCAACCAGGAAGACTCAAGACGAGAGAGTCATCCCGGACAATAGCCAAGCAAATCCGGCTATTTTCCGAAATGCACCAACCGTCAAGGGGAAGCACATCATGTTCAACATCAAGCGTGCAGTCGCGGCGGCCGCCCTGTCCGCCGCCATGGCTGGTGGGGCCCTGACTCTGACCACTACTTCCGCCAGCGCCGCGACGCAGGGCGTCACCGCCTCGCCTATGACCATGGGCCCTTCGTGCATCTGGATCAACAAGGGCAGCAAGCTGAAGGTCCGCAAGGGCGAGCGGTACAACAGGCTCAACGTCCGCTACAACTTCGACACCGACACCTACCACTGGAAGCGCGTGCGTGGCTGCGCCAAGGTCTCACGCCACTCGTGGTAATTCGCTGATTTGGGTCAGATATTGACCCGAATGCGAAGGGCGGGGCTCCTTTGAGGAGTCCCGCCCTCCACGCTGTTATTCATATGCGCCGGTGGAATTCGCGGAATGCGAATTCCACCGGCGCTTCAGGCTGACTTACGCGTCTTCCGCTTGGGCTCGGCCTTTTCCTCCTTGTCGGCCTTCTCGGCCTTCTCGGCCTTGGCCGGCCGCTTCGGCTTGGCGGTGGAGGTGCCTCGCTCCTTCTTGGCCGCCTCCACGGAGGCCCGCAGGGCCGCCATGAGGTCGACCGCGGGTCCGGCCTCCTCGGTCTCGGGCGCGGCGACGACCTCCCTGCCCTCGATCTTCGCCTCGATCACCTGCTGCAGCGCCTCGCGATACGCGTCGTGGTACTCACCCGGATCGAAGTCCGACTCCATGGTCGCGATCAGCGACTCGGCCATCTTCAGCTCCTGGGCCCGCACCTCGATGTCCTCGTCGAGGAAGTCGAACTCGGGCTTGCGGATCTCGTCGGGCCAGAGCATCGTCTCCAGGACGAACACCCCGTCACGCACGCGGAGCGTCGCCAGGGATTCCCGCTGGCGCAGCGCCACCTTGACCACGGCGACCTGGCCCGAGCTCTCCAGCGCGTTGCGCAGCAACACGTACGGCTTGGCGCCCTGGGCGTCGGGTTCCAGGAAGTACGACTTGGCGAAATAGATCGGGTCGATCTGGTCGGCCGGGCTGAACTGCAAGACGTCGATGCGACGCGAGGTGCTCAGCGGAAGGCCCTCGAAGTCCTCGTCGGTCAGCACCACGATCTCGCCGGTCGCCAGCTCGTATCCCTTGGCGATGTCGGCGTAGGCGACCTCCTCACCGCACTTGGTGCACACCCGCTTGTAGCGGATGCGGCCGCCGTCCTCGCGGTGCACCTGGTGGAAGGCGACGTCCTTCTGTTCCGTCGCGGAGTACAGCTTCACCGGGATCGTGACCAGCCCGAAGGAGATCGCACCCTTCCAAATGCTGCGCATGGCCCACCTCACTCAATATCCGGGCTCATCTCGGGGCACATACCCGGACATGGGCGATCCAATGCCGTTTCCCGTCGAACCCATGCTGGCCGTACCAGGTGCGTTGCCGTCCGATCGCGAGCAGTACGGACTCGAGGTCAAGTGGGACGGCATCCGCGCGGTGATGGATCTGACGGGCGTGTTGCGCATGACGGGAAGGCATGGGGCGGACTACACCCGCCGCTATCCCGAAATATCGGGGTTTCCTGTGACTGACGTGGTGCTGGACGGCGAGATCGTCGCCCTCGACCCCAGCGGGCGGCCCAGCTTCGTACGCCTGCAGCACCGCATGCACCTGACCGATCCCGATCCGGCCATGCTCCGGCTCTACCCCGTCACCTATCTGCCCTTCGACCTGCTCTACATCGACGGCACCTCCCTGCTCGACATGCCGTACAGAACCAGGCGCGACCTGCTGGAGCAGCTCGACATCGGGGCTCCGCCGTACTTCCCCGGCGACTCCGACCTGCTCGCGGCCACCATGGCCCAGGGGCTCGAGGGAGTGGTCGCCAAGCGCCTCGACTCGCCGTACCGGCCGGGGACCAGGTCGAACTGGTGGATCAAGGTCAAGAACCTCGACACCAGGGAGGTCGTGATCGGCGGCTGGAAACCGGGCAAGGGCCGCAGAGCGGGCGGCATCGGCTCGCTGATCATGGGGGTGTTCACCGAGCACGGCCTGACCTACGTCGGGCACGTCGGCACCGGCTTCACCGACGCGGAGCTTGAACGGCTGCACGACGTGCTGAGCCCCCTGGAGATCCCGCGCAGCCCTTTCCACAACCCGGTGCCCTGGCGCAACAGGTGGGTTAGGCCCGATCTCGTCGGGGAGGTGGGTTACACGATGTGGACCGACGATCACAAATTGCGTCACCCGGTGTGGCGCGGACTGCGACCCGACAAGATCCCTGCTGAGGTGGTCCTGTGAAGAAGGTGCCCGTCAAGGTCGACGGCCGCGAGCTGGTGCTGAGCAACCTCGACAAGGTGCTCTACCCCGAGGTCGGCTTCACCAAGGCCGAAGTCATCGACTACTACAGCCGCATCGCCCCGGTGCTCCTGCCGCATCTCGACGGCCGCCCCCTGACGGTCAAGCGCTACCCCAATGGCGTCGACGGGAAGTCCTTCTTCGAGAAGAACGCCCCCTCGCACACCCCGTCCTGGGTACGGCGGGCGCGGCTGCCGGTGCCCGGCAGCACCAAGGACCGCGACTCCATCGACTTCGCCGTCGTCGACGACCTGCCGACGCTGGTCTACTACGCCAACCTGGCGGCACTGGAGCTGCACGTGCCGCAGTGGCGGGTCTCCAAGGGCGGCGAGGCGCAGGAGCCCGACCAGCTCGTCTTCGACCTCGACCCCGGCGCCCCCGCCACCATCGTCGAGTGCTGCCAGGTGGCGCTGCTGCTGCGCGAGGTGCTCGAACACGACGGGCTGAGGGCCCGGCCCAAGACGAGCGGCAGCAAGGGCATGCAGCTGTACGCCGACTGGGACGGGCGCGCGGAGCCGTCGGTGTACGCCAAGGCGCTGGCGCAGCTGCTGGAGCGCGAACACCGGGGAGAGATCATCAGCACGATGACCCGTTCGGCCCGCACCGGCAAGGTTTTAATCGACTGGAGCCAGAACAACCCCGCCAAGACCACCGTGGCGCCCTATTCACTGCGGGCCAGGCAGCAGCCGACCGTCTCCACCCCTTTGTTGTGGACCGAGGTGGAATCCTGCCGAACACCTGACGAACTGGTGTTCACAGCTGCTGACGTGCTGGAACGGGTAGAGGAACATGGCGACCTGTTCAGCCGGGCGTAGTGTGGAGAGGTCCACGACTAGAGGGGACGAATGATGTCGGAGATGGACGTACGTGGGGATGAACGCCCCTCTGACGACGACACCGAACTGCCGCTGGAGGCCGCGGAGGCCGACGCCGCCGAGCAGCACCGCGCACTACGCGAGACCGACGAGGAGCCGCGGCGCGAGGTGCCGCTCGACGTCGATCCCGCGGACGCCGCCGAGCAGGACAGGCTGGCCGCCGACGATGACGACGACGATTACCGCTGAGTATCGGAGGAGTCTCGATGAGGTCGTTACTCGCACGTAGGATGTCCGAACGAACGACGGATGTCCCCTCGCTCTAGGAGAGCTCATGACAGCAACGCCGGATGCGAAGCCCCGAGGCACTCGCCTGCCCCGGCTCGCGCGCCGCAGGCAGCTGCTGAGCGCCGCGCAGGAGGTCTTCGTCGAGAACGGCTACCACGCCGCCGCCATGGACGAGATCGCCGACCGTGCCGGGGTCAGCAAGCCGGTGCTGTACCAGCACTTCCCCGGCAAGCTGGAGCTCTATCTCGCGCTGCTCGACCTTCATGTCGACGACATGATCAACCGGCAGCGCGAGGCCCTGGCCTCCACCCGCGAGAACAAGCTCAGGGTGCAGGCGACCTTCGCCGCCTTCTTCGACTTCGTCTCGACCCAGGGCGAGGCCTTCCGCCTGGTCTTCGAGTCCGACCTGCGCAACCTGGCCCCCGTACGGCAGCGCGTGGAGCGTTCTCTGCGCGAGTGCGCCGAGATGGTCAGCGTCGTCATCCAGGAAGACACCGGGTGCTCCAGCGAGGAGGCGCACCTGCTGGCCGTCGGACTCGTCGGCATGGCGGAGGTCAGCGCCCGATTCTGGGTCACCACCCACGGCTCCATCCCGAAGGAGGCCGCCGAGCAGCTGATGGCCCGGCTGGCCTGGCGCGGCATCAGCGGTTTTCCGCGTACGGCGTAAGCCGTTCGCTTGCCGCGATCACCTGCGTTCCCGGGGCCCGCGAGCGGCCACGATGGGATGGGCAACCCGTCTCATGAGGGAGCACGATGGAAATCAAGATCGGCGTACGGTCCGTACACCGCGAGCTCATTGTGGAAGTCGACCTGACGGCTGAGCAGGTCGAGGAGGAGATCAGGCAGGCGCTGGCGGCCGATCGCGGCGTCTTCGCCGTCACCGACGTCAAGGGCCGTCGCGTCGTGGTTCCGGTCGCCTCGCTCGGCTTCGTCGAGATCGGCGAGGACGAGTCCCGGCCGGTCGGCTTCGGCGGCACGCTCTGACACGACCTCACGCTGGGGGCACGGCTCACTCACGAGCCACCCCCGGCACCGTCGTGTCCTCAAGCCGGGGCGGTCGCTCTCGCGATCAGTCGAGGCCGCCGGCCCCGTCGGTGACGAGCTTGGCGTAGCGCTCCGGGCGGCCTCGTGCATCACGTGGGGCGCGTCGGGCAACGACACGTAGCCGACCCGCTGACCGGCGCCCTCGACGATCTCGCGCGCCCGCCGCGCCCGCAGGTCGCCGAGCGCGCCGACCAGATGGCCGCTGCCGGGATCGTTCACCCGCATGTGGTGCGTGATCAGCACCGGCACCCTGATCCCGGCCGGCATCGCCTGGTGGTCGCAACCCGCGGCAGCGCCTCGATCATGCCCTCCCCGTCGCCCACCGGCCACTGGCCGCCCAGCCACGTGGCGACGAGCCCGCCCGACGAGTTGCCCGCCACCACGACCGGGCGCTTGATCGCGAGGTCGATGAAGCGCACCAGGTCGTTGCCGAAGCTGTCGGCGCGGTCCTCGGCCTCGGAGATGCGTATGAAGATCCGCCTACGCGCCGCAGACTCCCGCCAACGAAGATCCATCTGCCCGCCGTACGGCTCCGCAAGCGGAGATTTGCCCGCCGTACGCCCCGCGAACAGGCCCCTGGGGACGGCGCTCAGATGCCCAGGGCGGCCATGCGCTTGCCGTGCTCCTCCGTCAGCTGGGCGAACAGGCGCGCGATGTCCGCCTGGTCGGCATCGGCCAGGAGCTGGGCGAGCTGGGGCCGGGAGGCGGCCACCTGCTGGGCCTGGCTGAGCCCCTCGCCCACGAGGCGCCTGGCCCACAACGCCAGCCGTCCCGCCTGCGTCGGGTCGTCGGCCAGCGCCGCGCGCACCCGGTCGACCACGAACTCCGAGCGCTCCTGGTCGGCCAGGACCTCCTCGACGAGCGGCGCGATCGAGGGCTCCAGATGACGGGCGGCCTCGCGGTAGAAGTCGAGCGCGATGCCGAGTCCCACGTACGCCTTGACGAGCGCCTGCAGCCAGTCGCCCGGCTTGGTCAGCTCGTGCCAGGAGTCGAAGGCCTCGGCGAAGGGCGCCATCGCGGACTCGGGATCGGCGCCCAGCTCGGCCAGCCGGTCGCGCAGCAGCACGAAGTGTCCGTACTCGGCCACGGCCAGCGATCCGAGCTCGGCGCGGTCGGTCAGGTTCGGCGCCAGCTGGGAGGCGTCCTCGGCCATGCGCAGGAAGGCCGTGAGTTCGGCATAGGCGAGAGCACCGAGGAGATCGACATCACCGGATTCCGTCATGGACGCAGCGTAGGTCATGGGAACAACCTGAGTCTCGGCCAGCGTTGTGCTATCGAGTACACTGTTGTGTGAAAGTGCGACCGCACTGTGTTAGTCCGGGGGAATCTCTCCCGCCAACCCCCGATTTCTGGGTTCGCGAGGGCGCGAGTTGATGCGCCCGAGCCGCCAAGCGTAGCTCGGCGAGAGACACAACGGTCGCTGACGAATTGAGAGGACTGGCCTCTCCGCGCGGACCACATGATCCCGGAGACCCAGTCTTCACTGGTGAGACTGAGGCAGGCCAACCTGACTACGTTCCGTGAACTCGGAGTCATTCCGGAGATCGCCGATGCCCTCGAGACCGAGGGCATCTCCACCGCCTTTCCCATCCAGGAAATGGCGCTCCCGCTCGCGCTGGCGGGCCAGGACCTCATCGGTCAGGCTCGCACCGGCACGGGCAAGACCTACGCGTTCGGCATCGCCATGCTGCAGAGCATCGGCAAGCCACGCAAATCCCGCAAGAAGCCGCGCGGCCTCGTGGTCGTGCCCACCCGCGAGCTGGCGATCCAGGTCTCGGAAGACCTGACGACCGCCGCGGGCAAGCTCGGCTCCCGCGTGCTGACCGTGTACGGCGGGCGCGCGTACGAGCCTCAGGTCGAGGCGCTCAAGGCCGGCGTCGACGTCATCGTCGGCACGCCCGGGCGTCTGCTCGACCTGGTCAAGCAGAAGCACCTGGACCTGAGCCAGGTGACGATGCTGGTGCTCGACGAGGCCGACCGCATGATGGACCTCGGCTTCCTGCCCGACATCGAGCGCATCTTCAAGCTCGTCCCCGACGAGCGGCAGACGATGTTGTTCTCGGCGACCATGCCCGGCGAGATCGTCGCGCTGTCGCGCAAGTACCTGAACCGTCCGACGCACGTCCGCGCCGAGAACAGCGACGTCGACGAGAGCGAGCTGACCCCGCAGGTCCGCCAGTTCGTCTGGCGGGTCCACCGCATGGACAAGATCGAGCTCCTGGCACGCATGCTCCAGGCCGAGGGCCGCGGGCTGACCATGGTCTTCTGCGAGACCAAGCGCGCCTGCGACATGGTCTCCGAGCAGCTGCAGACCCGCGGTTTCGCGGCGGCGGCCGTCCACGGCGACCTGGGTCAGGGCCAGCGGGAGCAGGCCCTGCGCGCCTTCCGCAACGGCAAGATCGACGTGCTGGTCGCCACCGACGTGGCGGCGCGCGGCATCGACATCGACGACGTCACCCACGTGGTCAACTACGACACCCCCAACGACGAGAAGACCTACGTCCACCGGATCGGCCGCACCGGGCGTGCGGGCCGCACCGGCATCGCGGTCACCTTCGTCGAGTGGGAGCAGCTGACCCGCTGGAAGATGATCAACCAGATGCTCGGCCTGGAGTTCGCCGAGCCGGAAGAGACCTACTCCTCCTCGCCGCACGTCTACGCCGAGCTGGGGATCCCCGAGGGCACCAAGGGCGTTCTGCCCCGCGAGGCCCGCAAGCGGGCAGGACTCGACGCCGAGAGGCTCGAGGACCTGGGCGAGACCGGACGGTCACGCACCCGCGTCAAGGAGCGCGAGCGTCCCGCGCGAGCGCCACGCGAGCGCCGCCGCACCCGTAGCGGTCGCAGCGTCGAGGAAACCCAGGTTGTCGAGGCGGAGGTCGGTTCCATGCCCGAGCGCAAGGTCGAGGAGACGCCGGCGCTGATCTCAGCCGATGAGCTGGAGGTCAAGCCCAAGCGCACCCGCACCAGGCGCGCGGTGAACGAGTCGGTTCCCGCCGAGGTCCCGGCTGCCGCTCCGGCGGTGGCCCCGGCTGTGGACGAGGCGCCCCGGCGCGTGCGTTCGCGGCGCGACGCCGTCGTGGCCGAGCCCGTCGTGGCCGAGCCCGTGGCCCAGCCTGCGGCTCAGCCTGTCGCTCAGCCCGTGGCGGCGGAGGCGCCGAGTTTCCTCAGCACGCCGCCGCCCCCGGTGCGCCGGGAGCCGGAGCGGATCGTGCCCGCGAGCCCGTTCCAGGTGATCTTCCAGTCGCCTGACCTGGCGACCGACGATGACGAGATCGCCCCGTCGGCGGCCACCGAGCGGCAGCAGCAGCGCCGCCGCGCCCGTGGCAACGGCGCCGCAGGCGGAGGCCAGCGGCGCCGCTGATGTGGCGTTGAGCGATCGAAGGGCGTGGCCATCCGGCCGCGCCCTTTGTCGTACGGCGGGCGGCCCGTGCTCCAGGGCGCGTCGAGGTGCGGCGAGCGCTCCAGGGTTCGGGAGCGGTCGAAACTCCCGGGGGCGGTCACAGCCTCCGGGGTACGGCGGGCGGTCAGAGCTCCAGGCGCATCAGGGGGCGCGTCGGAGTCCTGCGGGCCACCTCCACGAAGCCCGCCCCCTCAAACAGCCCCTTCCACCCGTGGAACAGCTCCGCCGCCGGGAGCTTCTTCTCCGAGTCCCTCGGATACCCCTCGACCGCCCGGGCCCCCTGGCTCCGCGCGAACTCCACCGCCGCCTCCAGCAGCGCCGCGGCCGCTCCCCTGCCGCGCCCGGCCCGCGTCACGTAGAAGCACGGCACCGACCACACCCCCTCCACCGGCTCGGACTCGTCGACCGGCTTGGCCACACGCGAGCCCGCGAGCCGTACGAACTCGGTCCGTGGCGCGATCGTGCACCACCCCACCGGCGCCTCGCCGAGGTACGCCAGCAGCCCTGGCGCGGCCCCCGGCGACTCCACCAGCTCCCGCATCCGCTCGCGTGCCCCGTCGCCGCGCAGGTCGCGATATTCGGCGTTCGTCACGCGGAAGTACATGCACCAGCATCCGGAGTACGCCCCCTGTGGCCCGAACACCTCGCACAGGTCGGACCATGAGTCGGCCGGCCGGATCACAAGCTCACCCATACACCTTCATCTCCCCAGGACTCGCACCAGCGTAGTCGCGTGACCGGTGTCGCAGCCGAGGTGGCTGGGTATTGTTGCCCCACGTGAGTACGCCGCGATTCCTGACCCTGCCTCCGGGCGTGACGCCCACGCGGATCGAAACGCCGCGAGGCACGTTCGCGGCTCTCGAGGCTCTTCCCGGCAGCGGCATCGCCGAGCGCGGGCCCGCGCTGCTGGTCCCCGGGCTGACGGGCAGCAAGGAAGACTTCATCGCGGTGCTGCAGACCCTGGCCCAGTCGGGCAGGCGCATCGTGGCGATCGACCTGAAGGGGCAGTACGAAACCCCGGGGCCCGACGACCGCGGCGCCTACGCGTGCGGCGAGCTGGGCGCCGACATCGACGTGCTCGCGGGTGTCATCGGCGACGGCGAGCCCGTGCACCTGGTGGGCCACTCCTTCGGCGGCCTGGTGACCAGGGCGGCGGTGATCGACGGCACTCACAGGTTCGCGTCGTACACGATGATGGCCACCGGCCCGGTCGGCATCACGGGACGTCGCGCCAAGGGCGGCAGGAAGATCCTCGAAGAGGCGACGGATCTGGGTCTGGAGCACCTGTGGCAGACGAGGTTCGAGCCGGAGGCTCTGGCCAGCGGGGTCTCCGACGACATCATGGCCTTCCTGCGCAAGCGCATGCTGGCCAACTCCCCGACCGCCCTGGCGGCCATGGCCGAGCAGTGCCTGGAGATCGACGACCGCACGGAGGAGCTCCAGGAGGCGGGCGTTCCGATGCTGGTGCTGTTCGGCGAGCACGACGACGGCTGGGCGCCGGAGCTGCAGGCCGCGACGGCCGAGCGGCTGGAGGCCGACTGCGTGGTGGTGCCCGGCGCGGTGCACTCCCCCGCGGTCGAGGCCCCGGAGACGACGGCGTCGGCGCTGGTGCGCTTCTGGAACACGGCAGAGACATTGGATCAAAAGTCCAATAAAGTCTGACCATGGAAACGGTTCAGCCCCCGCAGTCGGTCACGTGGCTGGTCCACCTCGACCGGGCGATGTGGGTGGGCGGCGTGCGCGGCCTCATGCTCCAGGCGCTGCATCCGATGGCGATGCTGGGCGTCTGGCAGAACTCCAACTTCCAGGACGACCCGTTCGGCCGGCTGCGCCGTACGGCCGATTTCGTGGGCCGGGTCACCTTCGGCAGCCCGGAGCAGGCCGACGAGATCGGCCGGCGGGTGCGCGGCATCCACCGGCAGCTGCGGATCCTCCACGAAGGGCGGCACCATCGGGTCGACGACCCCGAGTTGCTCCTGTGGGTGCACTGCGCCGAGGTCTCGTCGTACCTGGAGGTCGCCAGGCGCGGCGGGCTGGGCCTCAGCGAGCGCCAGGCCGACCGTTACCTGCGCGAGCAGCGCCGGTCGGCCACCTACGTCGGGTTGCACGAGGAGGACGTACCCGGCTCGCTGGCGGAGATGGACGCCTACTTCAAGGAGATACGCCCGAAGCTGCGGCCCGTCCCCGAGGCCGTGGAGACGGTGCGGTTCCTGCTGTGGCCGACGCTGCCCAAGGAGCTCAGGGTGCTCAATCCGGGCAAACCGCTCTACTTCCCGTTCGGGGCGCTGTGCTACCTCTCGCTGCCCGAGTGGGCCAGGCGCATGTACGGCCTGCTGCCCCAGGTGCCGCAGGCCGGGGTGACGGCGGGGCTGCGGGCGTGGCGGCTGGCGATGAACTCGGTGCCTGAGCCGGTGCACGACCGGGCTTTCATGCCCGCCACGCGGCAGATGCTCCAGGACGCGCGCGACCGGCTCGGAGCGGCGGGCTACGACATGGGCAAGGGGCTCAGAGGGCTGACCGACCCCCGCCGATGGGCACAACACGCCGCCTGAGGCCGACGGCCTGAAATGAGTATCGGGAGTTCGGCGCCGAACCCGTCACTCGGAGGGGGTCAGGCCGTCCCACGGGAGCCGCTCGGGCGCCGCCGCCCGCCCCTCGGGGCAGTGACGGCGAAAGTCGCACCACGAGCAGATCGGCCCAGGACTGGGAGCGAACATGCTCTCGGTGTCGCCGTCGCGATAGCTCTCGTCGGCCGCTCCCGCCTCCTCGGCCATCTCCTCGGCGCGGCGCAGGTGGCGGCCGAGGGATTCGTCGGAGTGCTCCCACTCGACGATCTCGCCGGTGGGCAGGTGATGCAGCTCCACCTTGCGGCAGGGGGTGCGCAGCATGCGCGAGGCGGCGATCGCGTAGATCGCCAGCGCCAGCGACGAGCGGGCGTCGTCTTGCGTCAGCGGCCGACGCCCGGTCTTGTAGTCGACCACGACCAGCTCGTCGCCCCGCCGGTCGAGCCGGTCGATGCGGCCGGACACGGCGATCACCTTGGTGCGGGTGCCGACCGTGCGCTCCACGCCCACCGGCTCGTCGGAGGGGTCGAGCGTGCTGACGTATCCGGCGACCATCTCACGGGCGCGGTCGCGGAAGACCGTCGACTGCTCGGCGTCGCGGAAGCCCTCGGAGATCCACCCGTTGGTGAGCAGGATGCTCGCCATGACGGGGGTGCGTTTTTCGTACGGCTCCCGCCACCAGCCGGCCAGCGCGTTGTGCACGCTGGCCCCGACGCTGTTGTGCGCCCACGCCGGGCCCTTCTGGGGCGCGGGCCGGTCGAGATAGGTGAACCGGTAGCGCCTGCGGCAGTCGAGCCAGGTGTTGAGCCGCGACGGCGTGCAGGAGTAGAGCCGCCGCGGCATGCCCTCCAGCGGGAGCTGGTCGTACACGACTCAGTCGTCGCTCGGGTCGAGCGAGATCCCGGAGGCCTTGGTGCCGTCGAGGAGCGGCCCCTCGGGCTGCTCGGTCCGCGTCAGCGAGCCGGAGACCCAGTCGTCGAAGTGTGGCTCCAGGTCGCCGACGGTGGTCTCCTCGCCCTGCGCGGGCAGCACCCGGGTGCCCATCGGCAGGGTGAAGAGCCGGCCGCCGATCGAGGTCAGCTGGTCGGCCAGGGCGGGGTATTCGCCGCCGAGCTTGCCGGGGCCGTCGGCCTGCAGCGACTTGCCGGTGAAGACGACCTCCAGGTCCTCGCTGTAGAGGGAGATGCCGCCGGGCGTGATGCCGGGGGTCTCCATCACGTCGAGGGTGGAGCCGGCGACCTCGAACCGGCCGTCGTCCTCGAGGTCGATGTCGGGCCAGGTCTCCGACCAGGTCTCCCGCCAGATGGGCTTGTCCTTGGGGTGGAGGGCGACGATGGCCTCGTCGCGGCTGGCCACCTCGATGGCCGCGCCGACGTGGTCGGCCAGTCCGTGGGTGCAGATGACGGCGAGCACCTCGCGCTCACCGACCTGCTCCATGATCTTGTCGGCGTCGCGGGCCGGGTCGATGACGATGACCTCGTCGTCGTCACCCACGATCCACGTGTTGTTCTCGACCTTGAAGTCGACGCCGTCGACGTCCACGACGCCCTCGGTCACCACTCGCTCGATACGCGCTGTCACGCTTCCGCATGGTACTGGGTTTAGCTGACAAGAGCCCGAACGGCGTTGATGATCAGTTGTACGGCAAGCGCGGCCAGCAGCAGTCCGGCGATCCTGGTGATCAGTTCGACGCCGTTCTCCTTGATCACTCTGATGATCGAGACCGAGAACCGCATGAACACCCACAACACCAGGTGCACGGCGGCGATGGCCAGCCCCAGCGCGAAGATGTTGCCCGTGTGCCCCTCGGCCTGCTGGGCGAAGACGATCGTGGCCACGATGGCGCCTGGACCGGCCAGCAGGGGCGTGCCGAGCGGCACCAGGGCGACGTTGACGCTCGACATGCCCTCGTCGGTCTTGGGCGCGGTCTGGCCGCGCAGCAGCTCCAGGGCCACCAGGAGCAGCAGCAGGCCGCCGGAGATCTGCATGGCCGCCACTTCGACGTGCAGGTAGCCGAGGATCGCCTGGCCGAAGACGGCGAAGACCACGATGAGGCAGAACGCCGTGACGGCCGCCTGCCAGGCGATGCGCTTGCGCTCGGCCAGGGTCCGGCCGTTGGTGTAGGCCAGGAAGAGCGGGATGACGCCGGGAGGGTCCATGATGACGAACATCGTCACGAAGGCCCCGACGAAGAACTGAAGGTCGAACATGGTCCCCCTGCGTCTTCAGGGGGAGTGCGTCCGATCTTAGCCTTCGAGCTTCGGGGAGAACGCTCCGAAGGGCACGTCGAGCGGCGCGGTCTCGCGCAGGTCCAGGAGGCTGAGCTGGGCCAGGGCGATCAGGCACCCCGCCTCGGCGGGCCAGCCGATCGTCCACAACCAGTTGCCCAGCGCCTCTCCCGCGTACACCGCGCGGTCGTCCGGCGCCGTCGTGACGCACCACAACGCGGTGGGATGGCCGAGTACGTCGATCTTGGCGTTGGGCGGCCCGTCGTCGAAGCCCTGGCCGGGATCGGGACCGTCGAGGCCGGCGAACGCCGCGCCCAGGCCGATGCCCGGCTCCTCGGCGATGATGAGCAGGTCGGCGGGCCCGTGCGTGACGGACGGCCCGCTGAGGGCCACCACGCTGGCTCTGCCGCCCGAGCGCTCGTCGCCGACCTCGCCGAATCCGGTCACCAGCCATCCTGGCGGCAACGGCCACGGCAGCCAGACCGGGACGACGGAACTCAGCCTGATCAGCTCGATGGCCGCGGTGGACGGCAGCTTCGGCGGCTGAAACGGCAGCACGTCGGCATGCGCGCCGCACCGCCAGGCGCTGTGCCAAGCGCTCGGCGGATGAAGCGGGCCAAAACACCGCGGACAGGTTGGTGCCGCTCTCACAGCTACTCACGGTGCGTCGTCCGGCACCGATCCGTCAAGGCCGCGCCGTTATATAACCGCAATGTGCGCGTAAATTGTGTCGGAGCCATCGTGATCCGCGACGATCTTCTGCTGCTGGTCAGGCGGGGCCGGCCCCCGGGCCAGGGCCTGTGGTCGCTGCCAGGCGGCCGGGTCGAGCCGGGCGAGAGCGACGCCGAGGCCCTGAGCCGCGAGCTGCGGGAGGAGACCGGCCTGGAGGTCGAGGCAGGGCCGCTCGTGGGCGCCGTGGACCGTCCAGGACCCGGCGGCGTCGTGTACGAGATCCGCGACTACCGCGCCACCGTGACCGGCGGCGTGCTGCGCGCCGGCGACGACGCCGCCGACGCGCGCTGGTGCCCGCTGGACGAGCTCGTACGGCTGCCGCTGTCTGAAGGGCTGCTGGAGACGCTCATCGGCTGGGACGTCGTCAGCGCTCCGCGGACAGGGTCGAGTTCCACAGGATGAGATGGTCGGCGTTGTAGGTCGTCGAGCGGCCCAGCCCGACGACCTGGGTGCCGGCCAGGCTCACCGCGGCCAGCCACTGCCTGCCCTCCCCCGCCAGCTGGTCGGCGTCGAGCTCGTTGCGGTGCCAGGTCTGGCCGTCCTCCGAGGTCCAGGCGGCGCCGTCACCGTCGTGCGTGCCCACGGCGACGACTCCCTGCTTCTCGGCGGCCAGGTCGTGCACGGTCGCCGGGTGCTCGGCCGGCAGCCAGGTGTAGGCGCCCCAGGTCTTGCCGTCGTCCTCCGAGGTGACGGCGAAGGCCCGCGTGGTGCCGTTGTGCTGCGCCGTACCCGTCACCACGACCCGCTCGCCGAGGACCGCCACCTGCCTCAGCCCAGCGCTGGTGGCTCCCGCGGGCATGACCCGCGGTCTGGCCTTCCAGTTGGCGCCGTCCTGCGACCACCAGAACACACCGCTCTCGGAGTCGCCCTCACCCGCCCCGCCCACGGCGAAGTACTTCTCGCCCGCGGCCGCCAGGTCGTGGATGCGCACCCCCGCGCCCGCCTGGGGAAGCGGGCGCGCCTTGGCGTAATTCTGGCCGTCCTTGGTGAACCACAACGCCGCGGCGGCGCCGGAGGCGTTCTGCTCCTGCCCGGCCACCACGTAGCCGTTCTCACCCGCGGTGATGGCGTGCAGCGACACCGAGCTCTCGCCACGAGTGGGCGCGGGCGCCTTCTTCCACGTCAGGGCATCCTGCGACGAGACCACCAGAGGCTCGCTCGTGATCGTGTCGAGGGAGTTGGAGCCCACCGCCAGCCAGCCCTTGCGCCCGTGCGCGACGTCCAGCAACGCCTGCTCGCGCGGACCGCCCAGGCTGGCCGCCCGCCACACCTCACCGTCGGAGCTGGTCCAGATGCCCGCGTCGCCCGAGACCGAACCCACTGCCACGAACCTGCCCTCGCCCGCCGCGACCCTGCTCACCTCACGTGCCGCCCTGGTCAGACCGTCGACGCCGCCCAGATCCACCTGGGAGATCTCGCCGCTCTGCGTCGCCGTCAGCAGCACGGGCCGGTTGTCGATGTCGGAGGCCGCCTGGTCGCCGCCGGCGAACAACACGCCGGTGTCGGTGATCGCGAACGCCCGCAGCGTGGCGTCCGTCAGCTGATCCAGCGTCACACGCTTGCGCCAGCTCTTGGCGTCGTCGCTGGCCAGCACGGTGTAGCCGTTGAAGCCCACCTTGCTGACCGCCGCCACGCCACCCTCGTGCGAGATCAGCAGGTCGACGCCGTTCCGCTGACCGCTCAGGCCGCCGATCTCGCCGCACTGCGCCCACTCGGCCCCGCTCGACGAGCAGTAGACCTGCACCCGCCCCTCCGGCGAGCGATACTCGATCGGCACCAGCACGAACTGCTTGGCCACGACGGCCAGCGTGCCAGGACGCGCCTCGGCGACACCCAGCTTGAACTCCGTCGCCCGCCAGGTCAGGCCGCCGTCCGGCGAGCTGATGGCGCGCATGCCGTCCCCCCCTGTCGGCCTGCCCAGCGCGACCACCGCGTCACCCCTGGCCTGGACGGCCTTCAGCTCACCCACCTCCAGGCCGCGGGTGTCTCCCCGTTCCCAGGTCTGGCCGTCGGGCGAGGACCACACCGCCGCGCCGAACCCGTTGTCGGACAGGGTCCTGCCGACCGCGACGAACCCCTCTCGGGTACGGGCGATGTCGTGGATCATGTCGCCGCGCCTGAACCCGGCCGGCTGCACGCTCTCCCAGGTGAAACCGTCGGTGCTGGTCCACAGGCCCAGCCGGTCCTGGTCTCCGCCGCTGGCCAGCCAGGCACCCTCGGCGCCGACCACGCGCAGCACCGTGGCGGTGGGCGAATCGGAGACCTTGCCCAGCTGCCAGCTCCTGCCGTGGTCGGGCGAGAAGAGGAACAGGGGGCGCGGGGTGGGGTTGGTGGTGTCGCTGCCCACGGCGACCACGGTCTTGCCGACTGCCGTCATGGCGTTCAGCTTCTGGTTCGAGCCGCCGACCGCCGACGAGAGCTTGAACCAGGTGTCGCCCGAGTGGATCTGGCCGGTGGCCAGGCTCAGGCCCTGGCCCGGGGGGCCGGTGAGCTGGCGGTATCCGAGGATGCCGCCGGTGACGGTGAGGGCGATGGCCACCAGGATGAGGATCGGCACGATCGAGCGGCGCCTGCGCACCGGGCTCGACCTGCGGGCCGCCGCCGGCGCGGTGCCCCGATGGTGCCTGCCGCCGTTGGGCCTGGGCGGGCCGGTGGCGACGAGTAAGTCGGGCCGCGTGGGCCGTCCACCGGGCGGCCGCCCCACACGCCGCACGGGCTCCTGCTCGTCGGGCACACGCTCGGGCTGGGCGGGGATCTCCTGCTGAACGGGGATCGGCTCGGGCCCACGGTCGGGCCCACGGTCGGGCCCACGGTCGGGCCCACGGTCGTGCTCACGGTCGTGCTCACGGTCGTAGGCGTCGCTCTCGTACGCGGGCTCGTGGTCGCGGCCCGGATCGGGGTCGTACTCACGGCCGCGCTCGTAGTCGTGGCCCGGGGCGGGCTCATGGTCACGGCCGCGCTCGTAGTCGTGGCCCGGGCCGGGATCGTGGTCCGCCTCGCGTTCGGACGGGGTCCGGCCGGGCTCGGCGCCGGGTTCCTGCGCCGGAGGCGGCGGCCAGCGGGGGCCGTCGGGCCGGGGGTAGGGCTGGGTGGTACGGCTGCGGTCGATCTCCTCGGCCGTCGGCTGCGGCCGTGACTCGCCCCTGGCCACCAGCTTGTCGGGACGCGAGACCAGCCTGCGAGCCCGGCGGCGCGGCTCGGCCTCGGGGTCGGCGGTCGGCGAGCCGTACGGGTGGCGTCCTCTGCGCACGTCGGGCGGCTCGTCCTCCGGCGTGGGCGAGGAGAAGGGCGGCTGGCCCCACGGCGAGGAGCCCAGCGGCAGCCCGCGGGCACGGTCGTCGGTCGGCCCCGGCGGCGTGTGCTCGATGCGCGGCTCACGTGGCGAGGCCTGCTCACCCACGCCACGCCCCGCGACCGGCTCCCCATGACCGCGCCCACCGGACCGGTCACCCTGGCCGCGCCCGCCGGACCGGTCGCCTTGCCCGCGCCCGCCGGACCGGCCGCCTTGCCCGGGACCGCTGGACCGGTCGCCTTGCCCGCGGCCCGCGGACGGCCCACCTTGGCCGGGACCCGCGGATGACCCGCCTTGGTCGCGGTCGCCGGCCGTCTCGCCCTGGGCACGTCCTGGGGGCGTCTGGCCGTGACCGTGCTCTGGGGGCGGCCAGACGCGTCGTCCGCGGTCGGCGGGCATGACGTACGGCTCGCCGCGGCGGCGGGGCGCGCGGGAGGCGGCCTCGCCGGGATCCCACCCGGCCTGGCCGGAGTCCCGCCCTGCCGCGCCGGGGTCTCGACCGGCCTCACCGGGGTCTCGACCGGCCTCGGGGGTGGGGGATGGCGTCTCGCCCTGAGGGTCGTCGCCCGGGCGCGGTTCGTCCGGGCGTCGCTGTGGCGGATCGCTGGGGCCGGAGGCCACGCGCCGCACCTCCTCGTCGGTTTCCGGACCGTTCCACTGCTATGCGGCTATCGCCGGAAATTCCGGTAATGCCACGGGACTACTTCTACCCCGTCCCGCGGAGATGATCACCCGGAATCCCCGATGTGTCGCAACATCCAGACCAGCATGCCCCAGCCGTAAGCGCGAGACCTCTCTAGCGAGATTCGCCAAACTCTCTAGTGATTTGCGGCGAAAACTGACTGATTGCCCGTTTACGAGCCAAGAACAGCACCCCCGCCGCGAACACCCCGAGCTGCACCACGGTCCCCGCCAGCGACGGCCACGGCACCGCCCCCTGCTGCATCGCCTTCTCCAGCTCACCCGCCGCCGCCGACAGCCCGAAGGCGAAGACGTTGTTGACCACGTGCATCGCGATGGCCGCCTCCAGCCCGCCGGTGCGTACGGCCAGCAGCCCCATCACCACGCCGAAGCTGAACACGTCGACCATGCCCGCACCCGTGTAGCCGTGCAGCGACATGAAGGCCAGCGAGCCCAGCACGATGCCGAACACGGGATTGCGGAAGTAGGCGCCGAAGGCCTGCAGCAGCCACCCGCGGAACAGGTACTCCTCCGTGGCCGCCTGGAAGGGCACCAGCAGCAGGATCACGACCACCGCGGGCAGGAACCGCTCCCAGCCCGCCCAGCCGAACAACTGCGAGACGTCCTCGCCCGCGATGGCGTAGGCCGCCGCCAGGGCCGCCTGGCCCAGCACCAGCGCCACCACCGCGACCAGCACGCACTGCCAGAGCCACGTCCAGCGCAGCCGCCCCGCCACCGACGACAGCGTGCCGGGGCGCCTGCGCTGGATCAGCGCCGTCGTGCCGTACACGACGGGCAGCACGGCCGCGATCGACAGCAGCAGGAAGACCAGGGCGTACACCGGGTCGCCGAACAGCCGGGGGTCGTTCTGGAGGACCTCGATCCCCAGCACCACGGCCACGAACATGCCGATCAGCAGGACGGCCAGGCCCACCCCGAAGAAGGCGACGCCCAGCACGATGGTGCCCACCAGCGGGCGCCACCAGGCGTTGGCGGCGTTCCTGGCCAGCTGGTCGTAACGCGCGCCCGGCGGCGACGGCAGGAACCAAGGCTGGGGCGCCTGCGGCGTGTACGGCTGCGGCGGGCCGTACGGGGGCGGCGGGTTGTCGTGCATTACTCCATTGTGGCCACCGGGCGCGCATTTCTTCACAGACAGGCCGCGCGAACGCGTGGATTCTCGAGGGCAAGCAGTCCAACCCTGGGAGTACGTCATGTCCAAGCTGGGGCCGTTCCTCACCCTCGCGGCAGGTGCTGTCCTCGCCGCCGGGCTGGGCGTGGCCAGCGTCACCGCTCAGTCGGCGGAGTCACCCGCCACCGCGGCGAACGTCGCCGAACCCGGCGCCACCGCCGAGGCCACCTCCGTGGCCACCCCGTCCGGCAAGCCCGAGGCCTCGAAGCCGGCCAGGGCCGTCCGTGCCGACTACGCAGGGCGCGTGGAGGGCACCCGCGCCCTGGTCGCCGTCTCCGTCCGCGACGCGAAGGCCATCGGCTACTTCTGCGACGGCAAGACCGAGGCCTGGTTCGTCGGCAAGGTCGCCGAGGGCCAGGTCTCCTTGGAGGGCTTTGGCGGCGCCACGCTGTCGGCCACGCTCGGCGGCGGCAAGGCCGTCGGCGAGGTCGCGCTCGGCGGCAAGAAGTGGGACTTCACCGCCCCCACCGCCAAGAAGCCCTCGGGCCTGTACCGGGCCAGCGCCATCGTGCGCGGCGCGCGCATCAAGGCCGGCTGGATCTACCTGCGCAACCCGAACGGCGACGGGTTCGTCCAGGTCGGCACCGCCTTCGTGGGCGATCAGCAGGTCGAGACCCCGCAGCTCACGCCCGGTCAGCCCGTGACCATCGACGGCGAGCAGCTCGAGCCCAAGGACGTCGACGGATTCATCGAGGAGATGCAATGACCGCGGTAGCCCAGCCACGGCAGCAGCGGCGCGGCGCCGCGACCCTGCTGGTCCCGCTCCTGGTGGGCGGGCTCGTCATGGTGGTGCTCGGGGTGTACGGCAGGATGCACACGCCCACGGGCTTCGCCGTCGGCCCCGCCGGGTTCTCCGGCCCCCTGCCGATGAAGTCGTGGCTCACCACGGGCGCCTTCGTGCTGGCGTTCGTCCAGATCGTCTCGGCCCTCTCGATGTGGGGCAAGCTCGGCATCCGCATCCCGGCCGGGGTGCACCGGTGGTCGGGGCGGCTGGCGTTCGTCCTGACCGTCCCGGTCGCCTTCCACTGCCTGTACGCCCTGGGCTTCCAGTACGACGTGCCCAGGGTGCTCATCCACTCGCTGCTCGGCTGCTTCTTCTACGGGATCTTCACGGCGAAGATGCTGGCCCTGCCGCGCAAGGGCCTGCCCGGCTGGGGCCTGCCGGTGCTCGGTTCGCTGGCGTTCACCGCGCTGGTCGGGCTCTGGCTGACCTCGTCGTTCTGGTTCTTCACCACGATCGGCGTCAGCTTCTGAACGACGTGGTACGGCTGAGCCCGGCCGCCCGCCCCTTGGCCGCCACGACCAGGGCCATCTTCCGGGAGGCCTCGTCGATCATCTCGTCGCCCAGCATGACCGCGCCGCGCTGCTCCACGGTGGTGTAGTGCTCGTACGCCTCAAGGATCAGCTCGGCGTGGTCGTAGTCTTCCTGCGAGGGTGAGAAGACCTCGTTGCACGCCTGCACCTGTGAGGGGTGCAGCACCCACTTGCCGTCGTAGCCCAGCGCCGCGGCCCGCCTGGCGACCTTGGTGAAGCCCTCGACGTCCTTGATCTGCAGGTAGGGTCCGTCGATGACCTGCAGGTCGTGCATCCTGGCGGCCATCAGCAGCCGCATGAGGATGTAGTGGTAGGCGTCGCCCTCCGGGTAGCCGGGCGGCTGCTCGCCCACGACGAGCGTGCGCATGTTGATGGAGGCCATGAAGTCGGCGGGTCCGAACACGAGGGTCTCGAGCCGCTTGGAGCTCCCGGCGATGGCGTCGACGTTGACCAGCCCGCGGGCGTTCTCGATCTGCGCCTCGATGCCGATGCGGCCGACCTCGAAGCCCATTGTCTTCTCGATCTGGGTGAGCAGTGTGTCGAGCCAGACGACCTCGGTGGCGTCCTGCACCTTGGGCAGCATCACGCAGTCGAGCCGCTCGCCGGCGCCCTCGACGACCTCGATCACGTCGCGGTAGGTCCACTGGGTCTCCAGGGCGTTGACCCGCACGACCCGCGTCTTGCCGGTCCAGTCGCCTTCGAGCAGGGCCTTGACCACGTTGCCTCGCGCCTGCGCCTTGGCCAGCGGGGCGACGGAGTCCTCGAGGTCCAGGAAGACCTCGTCGACGTCGAGGCTCTGGGCCTTCTCCAGGAAACGGGGGTTGCTGCCGGGGACCGCGAGCACCGAACGTCGAGAGCGCATGCGGCTCACGCTAGCGCCCTTCTATCGCACCCGTACAAACCCCTGTCCTGGTTCTTGGAGCACCCCACCTAGGAGTTCGGATGCGAGAGGCGGCAACAATAAGGTCAACCGCATACAAAAGAGGAGTTTCGATGGCTTCCGTCCCCGCGGCACACCGCCCCGCCGTCCTGTCCGACCTGATTCCCGGCGCCCGGGTCCGCGACGCCGCCCTGGTCGTCGGAGGCGCCGCGCTGACCGGCCTGGCCGCCCAGGTCTCCTTCGGCTGGCCGGTGCCCTGGACCGGTCAGACCTTCGCCGTGCTGCTGGTCGGTGCGACGCTCGGGATGAACCGCGCGGCCCTCAGCATGGCGCTCTACGCGCTGGCGGGCGCCGCGGGCGTTCCGTGGTTCGCCGAAGGGACCTCCGGCGTGATCAGCGCGACGACGGGCGGGCTGCTGCCGTCGTTCGGCTACATCCTCGGCTTCATCGTGGCCGCCGCGATCGTCGGCAAGCTGGCCGAGCGCGGCGGTGACCGTACGGCGCTGCGGACCGTGGGCACGATGATCGCCGGCAACGTCGTCATCTACGCGTTCGGCATTCCGGTCCTCATGGCCACCCTCGACCTCGGCCTCGGCACCGCCCTGTGGGAGGGCGCGGGCAAGTTCCTGGTGAGCGACGGCCTCAAGATCGCGCTCGCCGCCGGGCTGCTCCCGCTGGCCTGGAAGCTGGCCTCCCCCAAGCGCTGACCCCCGGTCGGGCGCCGGGTGGTCACGCCGCCCGGCGCTGGGCGTGGGCGCGCAGGGCCCGGAGGAAGTCGATCTCGCGGAAGCCCGGCCAGTAGACGTCGCAGAAGTGCAGGTCCGAGTGGGCCGCCTGCCACAGCAGGAAGCCCGACATGCGCTGCTCGCCGCTGGTCCTGATGACGAGGTCGGGGTCGTCGCGCCCGGCCGTGTACAGGTAGGGGTCGAGCGACTCGGCGCTCAGCGTCCCGGCCACCTCCTCCAGGGAGTCGCCCGTGCGTGCCAGCAGCAGGGAACGCACGGCGTCGACGACCTCCTGGCGCCCGTCGTAGCCGATGGCGACGGTGAGATCGTGGTCCCGGCCGGCGGTGGCGTCCTGGGCGAGTTTCAGGGCGTGCGCCGTGGAGTCGGGCAGGGCGTCGAGCCGACCGGCGACGTGGATCCGCCACAGGGGCGACGACTCCACGAGCGTGCCGGCGATGATCCGCTCGATGAGCTCCATGTAGTACCTCACCTGGAACGACTCGCGCTTGCGCACATTGTCGGCCGAGGCGACGTAGATGGTGACCTGCCGGATCCCGAGCCTGGCGCACCAGCCGAGCACGGTCTCGATGTGGGCGACCCCGTGCTCGTGGCCCAGGCTGGGGTTGTCGAAGCCCATCTGCCGCGCCCAACGGCGGTTGCCGTCCATGATGAGACCGACGTGCGCGGGCAGCGGGCCACGCCCGACCTTGTCACGCAATATCCGGAGATAGAGGGCGCGAATCATGCCCATACTCTGGTCCACATGCTCCTGCGGACCAAACGGCTGACCCTGCGCCCGGTCACCCCGGACGACCACGCGACGCTGCTCGCGCACTGGACGAGCCCTCAGGTGCGGGCGTTCCTCTTCGACGGCGAGGTCCTGAGCCCCGAGGCGGTCACCCAGGTGATCGAGGAGACCCCGCACCTCTGGCTGGTCCACGACGGCGAGGCCGTGGCCGGCACCGTGGCTCTGCGTCCCCTGGAGGACCTGGGCCTGGAGGTCGTCTACAGCCTGGAGCCCGGTGCCTGGGGCAGGGGCTACGCCACCGAGGCAGCGCGGGCGGTGGTGGAGCACGCGCTGACCACGCTCGGCCTGCCCGAGGTGCTCGCCGAGGTCGACGAGGGCAACCTCGCCTCCATCAGGGTCGTCGAACGTCTGGGCATGCGGCCGTTCGAGAGAGTGGAGGGACTGCTGGGGCCCATGGTCCGCTTCAGGACACTGCCGATCAACGAGGAGCGGGCGTAGTGTCCGACCATGACACCCTTCCACATCGACATCCCGCAACAAGCGCTCGACGATCTGCATGAGCGGCTTCGTCGTACGCGCTGGATGCCCGAACTCCCGGGCGCGGGATGGGAGCGAGGCACACCGGTCGGCTATCTCCAGGAGCTGACCGACCACTGGGTGAACGGCTACGACTGGCGCAAGGCGGAAGCCGAGCTGAACCAGTGGCCGCAGTTCACCACCGAGATCCAGGGTCAGACCGTGCACTTCAGGCACATCAGGGCTCAACGGGAGCACGCCCTGCCGCTTCTCCTGATGCACGACAACCCCGGAGGAATCATCGGGCTGCTCGACGTGCTCACCCCGCTGTCACGCGACTTCCACATCGTCGCGCCGACCATGCCGGGGTTCGGCTTCTCCAGCCCGCTGGCCGGCACCGGCTGGACGGTGCCGCGCACCGCGGCGCTGTTCGCGGAGCTGATGGACAGGCTCGGCTACACCAGGTACGGCGCGCACGGCGGGGGCGGCGGCGCCAATCTCTGCATGGAGCTGGGCCGAACGGTGCCGGAGCGGCTCGAGGGCCTGCACGTCAACGCCTACGTCGCGATCCCGGGCGACGACCTCGACGGGCTCGGGGCCGGCGACATGCGACGGCTGGGCACCATCCAGCAGTTCATGCAGGACGGTTTCGGCTTCAACCTCATCATGTCCACCCGTCCGCAGACCGTATCGGCGGGCATGCACGATTCGCCCGTCGGCCAGCTCGCCTGGATCGCGGAGAAGCTCAGGGACTGGGCGGGCCCGGAGAACCCGATCTCCGCCGATCGCATCCTGACCGACGTCACGGTGACCTGGTTCACCCACACGCAGGTGTCGATCGCGCAGTCCTACTTCGACAGCGCGCACGACCACGGCGCCTGGGGACCGAAGGATCGTGTCGAGGTGCCCACCGCGTTCGCGGTGTCGGCCAACGACGTCACCATCCGCCGGTTCGCCGAGCGGGACGCCAACGTCGCCTCCTGGACGGAGTTCGACCGCGGCGGCGCCTTCATGGCGCTGGAGCACCCTGACCTGATCGTCGCCGACATCAGGAAGTTCTTCGGCTAGTGCTCGGCCCGGTGGGCGGGGTACCACTCCTCGCCCACCGGCTTGCCCTCCAGGTTCCAGCTCCACGAGACGGTGGGCGTGATCCGCACGTAGAAGCCGGGCCCCATCATGCCCACCCGCTCGACGGGCGGCTCCGCCCTGCCGTAGATCCTGATGCCGCGCGCGACGAACGGGTCGAAGGAGACCATGTCGTCGACGACGAGCGCGACCGCGTGCCGTCCCGCCTGGACGTTGCGCACCTTGCGGGTGGCCAGCACGCTCGGTCCCGAGCCGCCGACCCAGAAGTGCTCGCCGTCGAACTCGAAGGCGACGGGCATCACGTCGGGCTGCTCGCCGTCGGGAGCCAGGGTCGCCAGCCTGGCCAGCGGCTGCGAACGAAGGTAGGCCAGTTCTTCCTCGGTGAACGACACGGTCAGTACCTTTCGGCATAGGCGGTCGGCGGTTCGCCGAACATGTCCTTGAAGTCGCGGGTGAAGTGGGCCTGGTCGGCATAGCCGAGTTCGGCCGCGACGTCGGCCCAGTCGAGGCCCATACCCCTGGCCAGCCGCTCGGTCACCTCGTGCAGCCGATATCTGCGGATCACCCACTTCGGCCCGACGCCCACGTAGTCGGCGAACAGCCGCTGCACCTCGCGCACGCCCGCGTCGATGCGCCGCGCCAGCACGTCGACCCTGGTGATCTCGGGCGTATCCGCGATCAGCGCCACGACGCCCGCCGCCCGCTCAGCCCTGGGATCGGGTTCGGGCAGCCACTCGCGCAGCCACTCCTCCACGGTTGCGGCCGTCACGGGGTCCGGCAGCGCGCCGGGGAGGATCTCGGCGGCCGGGATCACGCGATCGGTGATCGTCGAGACGGACGTGCCCAGGAAGGGGCGGAAGCCGCCGGGCCTGAAGGCCACGCCGAAGACCCCGCCGCGCCCCTCCAGGACCCTGACCTGGTGCCCTCTGCACACGCCCTGGATCCAGGCTCCGCCGTCGCGAAAGGTCAGGTGCACGTTCGGATAGGGCACGATCAGCTGCTGGTACGGCTCGCGGTAGTCCCAGGTCACCGCCCAGTACCTCTCGACGAACGGCGCCAGGTCGGCGGCCGGCGCGCCCGGCTCGACGTGCCGCTGGAACCTGCGCCACGCTCCCCCGAGCCCTCGCGCGTCTGTGGCCATGTCGTGTTTATACAAGACAGCCCCTGCGTGTCTTGCTTTCCTGTACGGCATGCATCTGATGAACCGCGCAGCACAGCCCATGATCCAGATCATCCGCGCCATCCGCCCCGAGGACCTGGCCAGGCCCACTCCCTGCGCGGAATTCGACGTGCGCAAGCTGATCAGCCACATGCTCTACTGGGGGCCCTCGCTGGTGGCGGCGGCGTACAAGCGTGCTCCCGAGCTGCCTGCCGTACCCGAGACGGAGGCCGATCTGGCCGCGGGCGACTGGGCCGCGGCGCTGGAGTCCCAGACCGTCCGGCTCGCGGAGGCGTGGAGCCGTCCGGAGGCCTGGGAGGGTACGGCGTCACTGGGCGGACCGACGGAGCTGCCCGCCTCGCTCATCGGCGGTATGGCCGTGGGCGAGCTGGTGATCCACGGCTGGGACCTGGCCCGTGCCACGGGTCAGGAGCCGGTGTGGGACGGCGAGCTGATCGAGTTCGTCCATGACGAGGTGGCCAAGACCGCGCTCCAGGGACGCGAGATGGGGGTCTACGGTCCCGAGGTGGAGGTGCCGGAGCCGGCGTCGTTGCTGGAGAAGGCGCTGGGGCTGACCGGCCGCGATCCGAGGTAGGGGCTACTTCTCGAGCACCTGGCGCAGGCGGGGCAGGAAGGCCTGCGGGTCGTCGGCGAAGCCGGTGTGCCCGCCGGGGAAGAAGGTAGGACCGATGCCCAGTGCCTGGGCCAGGGCCCTGGTGGTGCGGTCGCACAGCTGGTCGGTGGACTCCTCGCCGATGCCGGCGACGACGGGCACCGCGCCGAGCTTGTCGAAGTCGGGGCGCCAGCGGGTGGTGGCGCGCAGCTCGTGGTGGAAGAAGCGGTGGTCGCTGGCCTCCTGGACCGGCCCGCGCTCGCCGCCGAACATCATCTCCAGCACCTCGGCGGGCATGTGGATGTTGGCCAGGGTCATGAACTGCGACCAGGCACCGACCACGTCGCCTCGGGAGAAGGTGGCGATCATGTCCTCGGTCTGGGCGACCAGCTTGTCGCGGTCGTCGACGAGCATTTGCAGGGGCGGCTCGTGGGCGATCACGAGGTTGACCTGCTCGGGGTGGGCCTGGGCCAGGGCGAGCACGGTCACCGCTCCGCCGCTGGAGCCGAACACCGCGGCGGGGCCGGCGTCGAGGTGGCTCAGCAGCCGCGACAGGTCGTCGGCGCGCAGCTCGGGGGTGGAGTCCTGGGTGGGGTCGGCCAGCGGGCTGCGGTGGTGGCCGCGGGGGTCCATGGTCAGGACCGTGTAGTCGGCGGCGAGCTGCTCGGCGACGGCCTGGAAGGCGTCGGCGCCCATCGGCGAGGCCACCAGGGCGACGACCGGGCCGCTGCCGCGCACCTCGTAGTAGAGGGTCGCGCCGGGAACGTCTAGGGCGCTCATGTTGTCCTCCCGTAGATGTGTACGATGTCCACATTGCGAAGATAGCAAGAAGTGGACGCCGTACACAACCAGGGAGGCCTGCGGTGAAGCGGGAGACGTATCGGCACGGCAACCTCCGGCAGGCCCTGCTGGAGGCGGGGATCGAGCTCGCCAGGGAGGGCGGGCCCGACGCCGTGGTGCTGCGCGAGGCGACCAGGCGGGCCGGGGTGGTGCCCAACGCGGCCTACCGGCATTTCGCCGACCGCAACGCCCTCGTGCACGCCGTCTCGCTGGCCGCGATGGCGGAGCTGGCCCGCACCATGGAGGCCGAGCAGGCCGACCGCCTGGCTCGACGCGCCGCCGGCGATGCGAACGCCGCAGAGGAGGCACGGGCACGCTTCCGCGCCGTCGGCACCGGCTACCTGCGCTTCGCCCGCACCGAGCCAGGCCTGTTCCGCGCCGCGTTCTTCGTCCCCGGGGACATGGTGGAGGCCGAACTGCCCGTCTCGGCGGGCGAGGGCGGGCTCACGCCGTTCCAGCTGCTCGGCGCCGCACTCGACGAACTGGTGGCCTGTGGCCTGATGCCCGCCGGCCGCCGCCCCGGCGCCGAGTTCCTGGCCTGGTCGAGCGTGCACGGCCTGGCGGTCCTGCTGATCGACGGGCCGTTGCGCGGGCTGGCTCCCGAGCAGGCGGAGGACGCCACGGAACTGCTGATCGACATGATCGAGCGCGGCCTGTAAGACTCGGAGGCGTGACAGTCATCGAGGAAGGCGCGAAGAAGTCGGGCGTGTTGTGGCTGGCGCTCGACAAGCCGCGGCTGGCCTGGCACACCTGGCACGAAGGCGCGGTCTACGTGGTCACCGGCGAGGGCGAGCAGGTCCTGCCCGGCCTGGCCGGGCGCGACACCGTCGAGGTGATCCTGCGCAGCAAGGACAACGGCGCGCGGCTGGTCGCCTTCGAGGCCGACGTCGAGGTGGTCGACCAGGCCGCCGAGGCGGAGGCGGTGGCCGCACTGGCCAAGGACCGCCTCAACTCGCCCGACGGCGCCGGCCTCACCGACCGCTGGGCCCGCGAGGCCACCGTCATCAAGCTGCGCCCGCGTTCCTAGACCGCTGCGCCCGCGCTCCTAGACGGCCGCGGGCTCCGTCACGCTCGGCTCCCGCGCCGGTTCCCGTACGGCGGAGCGCGCGGTCGACAGCTGCGCCAGCAACGCCCCGGCCAGGACTGCCAGGCCTCCCCCGATCTGGAAGGGCCCCAGGCCCTCGCCGAGCAGCAGCCAGGCCACGATCGCCCCGAAGATGACCTCCAGCGTGGCCACGGTCGCCCCGATGGCCGCCGACAGCCTGCGCACGGCGTTGACGCCCAGCACATAGGCCACGGCGGTGGCCACGACGATCATCCACAGGTAGGCGCCCACCACGGGAAGCGTGGTGCCGCCGATCGTCGCGGAGGCGCTGAAGGCCTGCCACGGGATGTTCCACGGCTGGGCGAGCGGCACGAGCAGGACGGCGGCGCCGAGCATGCCCCAGGCCACCAGGCCCAGGGGGCTGACCTCGTCACCGATGCTGTCACTGAGCAGGAAGTAGGCCGCGCAGCAGGCTCCCGCCGCCAGGCCGAGCACCACGCCCAGGGCGTCGAGCCGCATGCCCTCCCAGAACTCCACGACCACGCCGAGCCCGGCGAAGGCCAGGATCGCTCCGGCGAAGGCAATGCGCGGCAGCCGTACCTTGCGCACGAACCGCACCCAGAAGACGACCATGACCGGCGCGGTGAACTCCAGCAGCAACGCGATGCCGACGGGCAGGCGGGTGATGGCCACGAAGTAGAGGGTCTGCACGCCCGCCACCGCGACCAGGGCGTAGGCCGCGAAAAAGCCCCACTTGGATCGAGGGATGCGCAGCACGGCCGGCTTGAAGACGGCCAGCAGGGCGAACATCAGCAGCCCCGCACCGCTCATGCGCAACCAGACCGACTCAAGGGGGGCCAGTCCCGCCGCGTTCAGAAATTTCGCCATGGGGCCCGAGAAGGCGAAACACCAGGACGAGACAAAGGCCAGCGCGAGTCCTGCGTAGCGCATGGGTGACACCACCATAGGGGGTAAGGAGTATTAGGCAGGTTTGATACTGTCACACCACCCCCAATTTGGCGAGCATCTCCCTACATCTGCCCACATCGTCAGGATCAAGCAGATCGAGAAAATGGCGCCGGATGCCCCGCAGGTAGACCGGGGTCGCCTCCTCCACCCGGGCCTTGCCCTGAGCCGTCAGCACCGCGTACAGGCCCCGTGCGTCGCTCTCGCAGGCCTCGCGCGAGACCAGTCCCTCACGCTGCAGCCGGTCCACCAGCCGGGTCAGCCCGCTACGCGACAGCAGCACCCGGTGGGCCAGGTCGTTCATACGCAACCGGAGCCCCGGCGCCTCCGACAACCTCAGCAGGACCTCGTAGGAGGCCAGCGGCAGGTCGTGGGCCTTCATGAGGTCGTCTTCGAGCCGCCCCGCGATCTGCACCTGAGCGCGGTGGAGCAATCGCCACACGGCGAGTTCCTCGGAGGTGGGACGCACGCAGTAACCTTAGAACGTTGCGTGTGCATCTACTGCGGCGCCCACCGATATCAGCGGAGCTTTTTCATGGCACCTACCCCAGAGCAGGTCACGGCCGCACTCGCGACCGTGAACGACCCCGAGATCCGGCGTCCCATCACCGATCTCGGCATGGTCAAGAGCATCGACATCTCCCCGAGCGGCGAGGTGGTCGTAGGGATCTACCTCACGGTGTCAGGCTGTCCGCTGAAGGACACCATCACCCGTGATGTCACCAACGCAGTCATGAAGATCGACGGCGCGACGAGCGTCCGCGTCGCGATGGACGTGATGAGCCAGGAGCAGCGCAAGGAACTGCAGACCAAGCTGCGCGGCGACAAGGGGCCGGAGAAGGAGATCCCCTTCAACCAGCCCGGCTCGCTCACCCGCGTCTTCGCCGTCGCCAGCGGCAAGGGCGGCGTCGGCAAGTCCTCGGTGACGGTCAATCTCGCCGCCGCCATGACCGCCCAGGGCCTCAAGGTCGGCATCGTCGACGCCGACATCTACGGCCACAGCATCCCCCGCATGCTGGGCGCCTCCGAGCGGCCCACCAAGGTCGAAGACATGATCATGCCGCCGGTGGCGCATGACATCAAGGTCATCTCGGTCGGCATGTTCAAGCCCGAGGGCAACAGCCCCGTGGTCTGGCGCGGCCCGATGCTCGACCGCGCGCTCCACCAGTTCCTCGCCGACGTCTACTGGGGCGACCTCGACGTCCTCCTCCTCGACCTGCCCCCGGGCACCGGCGACATCGCCATCTCCGTGGCGCAGCGCCTGCCGGGCGCCGAGATCCTGGTCGTCACCACGCCCCAGATGGCCGCCGCCGAGGTCGCCGAACGCGCCGGCTCCATCGCCGCCCAGACCCACCAGCAGATCGCCGGCGTCATCGAGAACATGTCGTGGCTGCCCTGCCCCCACTGCGACGAGCGGGTCAACGTCTTCGGCGAGGGCGGCGGCCAGACCGTGGCCGACGCCCTGACCCGCATCCTCGGCGCGCGCGTTCCGCTGCTCGGCCAGGTGCCGATCGACATGCGCCTGCGCGAGGGCGGCGACGAGGGCAAGCCGCTGGTCATCACCGACCCCGACTCGCCCGGCGCCGCCGAGCTGAACAAGATCGCTGCCGCGCTCTCCAAGCGTTCCAGCAGCATCAAGGGCATGCAGCTGGGCCTGGCGCCCTCCCGCCGCTGACCCCTGTGACCGGGCCGGTTCCGCCACGGAACCCGCCCGGTCACACCACCGGCCGTCGTACGGCTCCCGCCCGGCGTCGCCGTGACCGAGGCCGGGACGTCGTTGGTGCGATCACCCCAGCCAGGTCGCGATCTGGCTCTTCGCGTTCGAGGCCCAGCCCAGCTTGAGATGGTTGAGCCCCAGCGTGGCGCTCGCCGCCCGGTTGGCGATGCCGTCGGCGGCCGCGCAACTGGCCACGAAGACCGCGCCGTCGGAGGGTCCCGTGTGCTCGTTGTGCATCAGCGCCATGTCGGCCGCGTTCCCGCACAGCTGGTAGACGGCCACGGCCGCCGGGGTGCCCGCGTTGATGAGCGGCTGGACGAGCGAGCCGCGGTCGATGGCCCACTGGATGCCGTTGCCCTGGGTGTAGAAGCCGGTGCCCCCGTAGTAGGTGGTGTACCAGTCCTGCTCGGTGGCGGGCAGCGGGTAGACGCCGTCCCAGCGGTAGAGCATGTCGTCGGAGCCGGGGTAGGCGTTGCCCTCGTAGCTGAGCTCGGGGTGGTTGCGCCACAGGCCGTAGCAGATCATCGCGGAGTGCGGTGCGGGGGCGTTCAGCGAGCCGCCGCACTCCGGGAAGATCGCGAAGTCGTGGGTCCAGCCGTGGCGGTACCCCCAGTCGAAGCCCTTGTTCGGCCCTCCGACGAGGATGAGCTTGCGCACGTCACCCGCGTAGGCCGTACCCCATGACTGGCGCAGCGAGGAGACGTACATGCGGGCGTTGAACGCGCCCTTCGACCAGCCGATCACATCCACCTGGGCGGCGCCCGTCCTGGCCTTGACGCGCTTGACGGCGTCGCCGATCTGCTCGGCCCAGTAGTGGCCGTCACCCGTGACGTGCGGGAAGCCGATGGCGAAGACCTTGTACCCGGCGGCGTCGAGATGCTGCATGAGGCCGGTCGTCGGGCAGGAGGACTGGCCGCAGCCGTAGGCACCGCGGGCATTGGGGTTGGCCCAGGCCAGGTCGGCGGTCTGGTTCGCGCCGTGCACCAGCAGCACGGGCGTCGCCCTGGCGCCGCTCTGCCAGCCGGGCGCGTGGTAGAGCAGGAAGCGGGAGGAGTGCGGGCGGGCCACGTCGCCGAACAGGCGGCGGCTCTGGCCCGTGTGGTCGCCCCGGCCGTCGGGCGGGTACGTCTCGGCCTGGAAGCCGGTGGAGGTGTCCCGGTACCGCTCCACCAGCGCCCAGCCGTTCTCCAGGCCGGTGGTGTAGGTGGCCTCCAGGGTGACGGAGGCAGTGGCGGCGGCGGTGACAGAGGCGGTGGCGGGCGGCGGGGCGGCGGCGGTCAGGGCGGCGGCGAGCAGCAGGGCGGCGAGGGCTCGGCCCGTTAACACGGTCGTCTTCACCGCCCCAGCTCACGTCACGCGCGAGACGACGACAATGTGGCCGGCCGCCATGTTGCGGGCCGCACACCAGTCGGCGCACCACGGAAGGCCGCGCCGCGCCTCATCACCGCCCGCCACTTGACCCGCTGGCACGGAAGGCCGCGCCGCGCCTCATCGCCGCCCAGGCCAGCGGCCGCTACCTGACCCGCCGCGGGTCAGGTGGCCTCGCTGTCGTAGGGCGGGATCTCGCCGTAGCCGAGCTGCGACTCGGCCGCGCCCAGCGCCGGCTCCGGGAGCGGATCGGTCGCGGTCGCGGTCGCGGTGTTGCCGTTCCAGCTGTCCTCGACGTCGTCGAGCAGGTGCTTGCGCACGAAGTTCTTCGGATTCAGGTCCGCCGGGTCGAAGTCGGCGAACTCCGGCCCCAGCCCGGACCTCAGGTCGTCACGGGCGTTGTTGGCCATGCGCCGCAGGTTGCGCAGCGTGCGACCCGCCTGCGCCGCGGCCTGCGGCAACTTTTCCGGGCCGAAGACCAGCAACGCGATGACAATCAGCGCTGTGATCTCCAGCCAGCCAAGTCCGAACACCGTGAACTCCTCACCACGCCGGGGACGATTCCGGCTACTCCAGACTAAGGCAGGTTAGGAGGGAGTCGGCGTGGCGACCGGCTCCGCGTCGGCCTCGACGGTGAGCGTCGCGGTCTTCTCCTGCCCGTCACGCAGGTACTTGACGGTGAGCTTCGATCCGGGAGCCTTCGACCTGACCAGCGCGATGAGTTCCTCATCGTTCTCCAGCCGCAGGCCGTCGACCTCGAGGATGACGTCGCCGCCCTTCAGCCCGGCCTTGGCCGCGGGGCCGTCCTTGGTGACCGGCTGGCGGCCCTGCGCGGGGTCGGAGGCGATGCGCACGCCCTCTCCGGTGTGGCCGGGGTCGATGACGATGCCGATGAGCGGCTTGCGCGCCTTGCCGTACTTGATGAGGTCTTCCGCCACCCGCCTGGCCTGGTTGCTGGTGATGGCGAAGCCCAGGCCGATGTTGCCCTGCTCGCTGTTGGACACGCGGCTCAGCGTGGCGATCGCGGAGTTGACGCCGACGACCTCGCCGTTGGCGTTGACGAGCGGGCCGCCGGAGTTGCCCGGGTTGATGGCGGCATCGGTCTGGATGGCGCTGATGTAGGCGACTTCCTCCGCCGTCCGGGCGCTCTCGGAACCGGCCACCACGGGGCGGTTCTTGGAGCTGACGATGCCGGTGGTGACCGTACCGGTCAGGCCCAGCGGGGTACCCACCGCGAGCACCGGGTCGCCGACGACGACGTCGTCGGAGTTGCCCAGCGCGATCTCGGGGGTGCCGAAGGTGTCGTCGGGCTTGATGACCGCCAGGTCGGAGCCGGGGTCGGTGCCGACGATGCGGCCGGGCGACTCCTTGCGGTTGTTGAAGATGATGTTGATCTCGCCGCTCTTGACGGCCATGGCGACCACGTGATGGTTGGTCACCACGTAGCCGCCCTTGATCAGGAAGCCGGAGCCGCTCGCGCCCTCGGTGCGGTTGCCGTTGCCGACCTCGAGCGAGACCACGCTGGGCAGGACCCTGGCCGCCACACCCGCCACCGAGTCGGGCGGGCGGTTGGTGCTGCCGGTCGGGACCGGGCCCAGGCTGTAGTTGGGGTTGGTGTCGGAGCCGTCGCGGGTCATCAGGTAGGTGCCGGCGCTGGCGGCCAGGCCGGAGACCAGGGCGATGACGACGCCGATCGCGACGAGCACGCCGACGCCGGGACCGCGCGACGGACCGGACGTGGAGGCGGCGCCGGGCGGAGGCGCCCATCCGGCGCCCATGCCGAGCGGGCGGCCGGGGGGAGGCGGGGGGACGTTGCCCCCGCCCGAGCCGGAGCCGCCCTGGGCGCCGAACTGGCCGGTGTTGCCCGCCGGGGAGCCGAACTGGCCCGTGTTGCCTGCCGGGGCCCCGAACTGCGGAGCGGGGCCGGACGGCGCGCCGAACTGGCCGGTGTTACCGCTCACGGCGGGGTTCTGGCCGGTGTTGCCGTTCTGGCCGCCGTAACCGCCGTGGGGCGGCGGGCCCGACGGCGGGCTGAATGACGGCCCAGAGGGCGGGCTGAAGGAGGGCGCCGAAGGAGACGACCCGGACGAGGGCACCGAGGGAGACCCGGCAGAAGGCCCGGCAGAAGGCACCGAGGAGGCCCCGGTTGAGGACGCCGATGAGGCCCCGGTTGACGACGCCGGGAAAGGCCCGGTTGACGACGTCGAGGAGGGCCCGCTGGAAGCCGCCGAGAAGGGCACGGAAGGCGACGAGGTGGCGCCGGGGGCAGGCACGTCAAAGGCGGGGCCCGATGGGGGCGGCGCGTCGAAGGCGGGCCCGGAAGGAGGAGGTGCGTCGGCGGCCGGTCCCGAGGGCCCGCCGAACACGATCGTGTCGCGCGGGCGCCCGGAGGGGTCGCCCCAGCCGTTGCCGCCGGAAGGCGGCGGAGTCTCGCCGGCGGGGCGGAACTCGGGGCGTTCCTGCACCTCGGTGGAGTCCGACGGCATGCGTCCGGAGTCAGGGCGCGTCTCGTCGGTCATCTAGTTCCTCACTACTCCTTGCTCGGCCACTCGTCATCCTGGCGGGCGGGGCATACGAGATGTGTAAAGCACCGAATCACGATCGTATGCCCCTGACGCCGTTGACTAAGCCAAGGGATGCCCTACGGCACGCTCGTCTTGTGCACCTGCGCAGGAGGCGGACCCGAGGTCTGGTTCGCCGTGGTGACGAAGAGCGTGCCGAGCGCGACGGCGGCGGAGACGACGCCGACGGCCACGTAGGTGGAGCGCCGCTTACGCCCAGGGCCGGAAGAGGCCCCGGAGCCCCTGCTGGGGCGGTTGTCCAAAGGGGCGATGCTGCGCGGGCCAGGCAGCGGCACCCCACCGAAGGTCTTCGGGAAAGGGCGCTCCCTCGGCGGAAGCGGACCGCCGGGCTCGCCCATGAGCAGCAACGACATGGTCAGGTCGGCCGGCATCGCGGGCCCCTCGAGCGAACGCAGGCGCGACTTCAGCGCCCGCATCGACTCCACCTCCTGGCGGCAATCGCTGCAGAAGGTCAGGTGGGCCAGGGCGCGCTCACGTTCCATGTGACTGAGCTCGCCGTCGACCAGTGCGGATACATTCTCTCCAAGATGCGACATATCAGACTTCCTCCCCGCGAGTGCCGAGCGGGGGAAGGTGGCGGGGGGCACGGTGGTCCAGCGCCTCCCGCAGTTGTGCCCTGCCACGGTGGATCCTGCTTCGAACCGTTCCCAGCTTCACGCCGAGCGTGGCCGCGATCTCCTCGTACGACAGCCCCTCGATGTCACACAGCACGACCGCGGCCCGGAATTCCGGAGCCAGGCCGTCGAGAGCCGCCTGGATGTCGGGCTCGAGGTGCGCGTCGTCGAGCGCCTGAGCCGGTGAAGGCTCGCGCCCGCGAAGACGCTCCGCGGCGTCGTCGGCCAGACCCTCGAAGCGGATGCGCTGCTTGCGCCTGGCCATGTCGAGGAACAGGTTCGTGGTGATCCTGTGCAGCCAGCCCTCGAAGGTGCCGGGCGTGTAGCTCGACAGGGATCTGAACACGCGGACGAATACCTCCTGTGTGAGGTCCTCCGCGTCGTGGACGTTGCCGGTCAGCCGGTACGCCAATCGGTACACCCGGGACGAGTGCGTACGCACTACTTCCTCCCAGGTCGGAGGAGTCCACTCAGACACCTGGTGGTCGCTCGCGTCCACCAGTACTCCTCTCTCTGGGACCACCGTCGCTACCGCCATAGTGCCTGGTTTTGTCCCTTCGTGCGAAATGCCGCCGTTGTGGACCGGCAAAGCCCGTTTAAACCTGCAACGCCTTGGGTGGCACTTGAGTTCCCGTCATGGCGTGTCTCCCCTAGGCTGCGATCAGTGATGAATGGCACTAATAGGAGGGAGGAGGCCCATGACCAGTGCGGTAGAAGCCAGCCTGGCCTACGCGGAGCAGTTCTCTCGTGAGGACGAGATCCTGCGCGCCGCCCGGCAACGCGGTCAGGAGATGGGCGCGGTGCCCATCCTTCCCGGCGGCGGCGCGGCACTGTGTGTCCTCGCCACGGCCATCAACGCGCGCTCCGTGGTGGAGATCGGCACCGGATGCGGCGTGTCGGGGTTGTGGCTGCTGCGCGGCATGCGCCCTGACGGCACGCTGACCAGCGTCGATCTCGAACTTGAGCACCAGCGGCTGGCCAAGCAGGCCTTCGCGGAGGCGGGCTTCTCCGGCAGCCGTATCCGGTTGATCACCGGGCGGGCCCTCGACGTGCTGCCGCGCCTGTCCGACGGCGGCTACGACCTGGTGTTCGCCGACGCGGCCAAGCAGGAGTACGCCGACTATCTGGCGGAAGCCGTACGGCTGCTGCGGGTCGGCGGGATCGTGGCCTTCGACAACGCGCTGTGGCACGACCGGGTGGCCGACCCCACGCAGCGCGACCCCGAGACGGTGGCCGTGCGGGAGCTGGGCAAGCTGGTGCAGGCCGACGAGCGGCTGCGCGCGGTGATGCTGCCCGTCGGCGACGGGCTGCTCACCGCGGTCAAGATCAGCGACTGACCCCGCCCGTCAGGCCTGGCCCGACAGCCAGTCGACCAGCACCCTGACGCCGAATCCCGTCGCGCCCTTCGACTGCGTGCCCTCGTCGACCGAGCTGCGGCCGACGCCGGCGATGTCGAGGTGCGCCCACGGCCGTCCGCCGGTGAACTCGCGCAGGAACAGCGCCGCCGTGATCGAGCCCGCGCCGTAGGTGGAGCCGCTCTCGACGTTGGCCAGGTCGGCGATGGCCGACTTGAGCGCCGGCAGGTAGTCGTCGACCAGCGGCATGCGCCACAGCCGGTCACCGGTGTGCTCGCCGCTCTCGGTCAGCTCCTTGCCCAGCGGGTCGTCGGAGGCGTAGAGCCCGCCGACCCCCGCGCCGAGCGCCACGCGGACCGCGCCGGTGAGGGTCGCGATGTCGATCATCACGTCGGGGTCGAGCACCGCGTCGGCGTAGGCCAGCGCGTCGGCCATGACCAGGCGGCCCTCGGCGTCGGTGTTGAGCACCTCGACCGTCTTGCCGCCGTACATGGTGATGACGTCGCTGGGCCGCTGGGCGCTGCCCGACGGCATGTTCTCGGCCGAGGCGATGAGGCCGGTCACCCGCACCCGCACGCCCAGCTCGGCCAGGATGCTCATCACGGCGATGACGACCGCGCCACCGGCCATGTCGGTCTTCTGGAACTTCATGTTCTCGTTCGGCTTGATGGACAGGCCGCCCGAGTCGAAGGTGATGCCCTTGCCGACCAGCACGACGTGCTTGCCGGCGCCCTCGGGCGCGTAGGACAGCTGGATGAGCCGCGGCGGGCTGGCGGACCCCATGCCCACCGCGGAGATGCCGCCGAACCCGTCGGCCGCCAGTGCCTTTTCGTCCCACACCCTGGCCTGCAGTCCCGTCTGGGCGACGGCCTGCTCGGCCAGCCACGCGGGAGTCTTGACGGAGGCCGGGGTGTTGGACAGGTCTCGGGCCAGGCCGACCGCACGGGCGATGGTCTCGCCGCGGCGGATCGCGGCCTCGTCGCCGTCGTGCACGAAGGTCAGCGCGCGCACCGGGGTCTTGCCCGGCGCCCCGATGCGGAAGGAGTAGGCCGCCAGCAGTGCCGCCTCGGCGAACACGGACAGATCCCCGTCGTCCGGAAGCACCACGGTCAGCGCCTTGCGGCCCTTCACCCTCCTGACCAGTGTCGCGGCCGCCTTGCGCAACGCCCTGGGTGAGCCGTCGCCCACGCCGTACAGCAGGATGCGGCCGACGCCGGACCCGCGCGCGACGGGAACTTCGATCACCTCGCCCGGCTCGCCCTTGGCCTCGTAGTGAGCGAAGAGCTCGGCGGCCGGCAGCGGCAGGTCGGGGACGTCGAGGTCACCGGTGTACGGCACCGCGAACAGGTCGACGTCGGCGGGCGGCTCGGCGGCCACGGACAGGCTGGTCTCAATAGGCATCGTGCGACTAGCCGACCACGTTCTTCAGCGCTTCACCCAGCGCCTTGGCTTCGTCGGCCGAGATCTCCACGACGAGCCGGCCGCCACCTTCCAGCGGAACGCGCATGACAATGCCGCGTCCTTCCTTGGTGACCTCGAGCGGACCATCGCCGGTCCGCGGCTTCATCGCCGCCATGCGCGCATCCCTTCCTGCAGTGGGTTCACCGCGACCGGCCGTACCGGCTTGACTCACGGTGCCCGACGCATTCACGTCTTCTGTGATGTCCTATTCTCCCGCATCAGGAGCCCTGATGGGTAACGATCTCCTCCCAGATGCGTTGTAGAGGCTCGCGAACGCGGCCAAACTGGTCCTCGTGAACGCACGCGCCGCGCTGTTCGACCTCTACGGGGACCACCTGCGTCCACGCGGTGGACGAGCCTCCGTGGCCGCTCTCCTCCGGCTGCTCGCGCCGCTCGACATCGCCGCTCCCGCTGTGCGCACCGCCGTTTCGCGCATGGTTCGCCAGGGGTGGCTGAGGCCGCTGAGGCTGGCTCAGGGACCGGGCTACGGGCTCACTCCCAAGTGCGTTACTCGCTTGGACGAGGCCGCGCTGAGAATTTACCGAGCTGGAACGCTCGACTGGTCCGGAAGATGGCATCTGATCGTCTTCGAGCCCGTGCGCGAGCGGCCCCGCCGCGAACGCCTGCGGGCGGACCTGGCCTTCCTCGGTTACGCCCCGCTCTCGGAGACGACCTGGATCGGCCCGCGCCCTTCGCCCGAGCTGGATCCCCTGCTGACGCCGCACCGGGCCGACTGCTTCGAGGCCGTGCTCGACGGCGATCCGCGCGAGCTCGTGGCCCGCGCGTGGGACCTGACGGCCATCGGCCAGGCGTACGAGCAGTGGCTGACGGAGGCGGTCGCCCTCATCGGCGCCCTGCCCTTCGACGCCACGCCGAACGAGGTCTTCGCCACCCGCAGCAGGCTGGTGCACGGCTGGCGTAACTTCCTGTTCCGTGACCCGGGCCTGCCCGCGCAGTTGTTACCGGCCGGCTGGCCCGGTGAGAAGGCGCGGGCCTACTTCGAGCAGGAGGCGGCCCGCCTCATGCCGGCCGCCGCAGCGTTCGTCGACCAGGAGTTGAAGTGATTTCTTACGAGGTATCCGAGCAGGTCGCCACCGTCACCCTCGACCGGCCCGACGCGATGAACTCCCTCACCGTCGAGATGAAGACCGGCCTGCTGGAGGCGCTGACCGACGCCGCCTCGGACGCCGGGGTGCGCGCCGTGCTGCTCACCGGCTCGGGCCGCGCCTTCTGCGCGGGCCAGGACCTGCAGGAGCACGCCGCCAACCTGGAGGCGGGCCGCGGCCTGGCCGGCACCGTGCGCCTGCACTACAACCCGGTCGTCGAGCTGCTCACCACGATGGACAAGCCCGTGGTCGCGGCGGTGAACGGCGTGGCGGCCGGGGCGGGCGCCTCGCTGGCCTTCGCCTGCGACCTGCGCGTCGCCTCCGACCGGGCCAAGTTCGCCATGGCCTTCGCCGGCATCGGCCTGGCTCCCGACTCCGGCGCCTCCTGGACCCTGCAACGCCTGGTCGGGCCCGGCCGGGCGGCCGAGATGCTGCTGCTCGGCGAGGTCGTCGACGCCGCCCGCGCCCTGGAGCTCGGGCTGGTCAACCGGGTCGTGCCGGGCGACGAGCTGGGCAAGGCGGCACGTGAGCTGGCCGTACGGCTGGCGCAGGGGCCGACGGCCGCCTTCGCCGCCACCCGCAGGGCGCTGCGTCACGCGGCCACCCATTCCCTCAGCGAGTCTCTTGAGCTGGAGGCCGTGCTGCAGGACGAGTGCGCCGCCACCGAGGACCACCTGGCCGCCACCCGCGCCTTCCTGGCCAAGCAGCAGCCCACCTTTCAGGGGCGCTGAGCGGCCTGACCTGACTCGAAGTACGTCACCAGCCCGGGATCCAGCTCCGGCACCTCCATCGGGGCGCCGCCGTTCCTGAGCGAGGCGGTCGCCTGGATGCCGGCCGCGACGCTCATCCTGGCCGCGACGGGCGAGGTCTCGGTCGGCCCGCCGTGCCGTACGAAACGGAAGAACTCGGCCAGGATCCGCGGGTCGGCCCCGCCGTGGCCGCCGTCGGCCGCGGGGATCTCGTGGACGGCGTCGGCGTCCTCGCGGTAGCCGGAGCGGCGGGCGTTCCAGACCTTGACCGCTCCGCCCGGCCCGTTGCCGAAGTTCTCCAGGCGTCCCGCGTCGCCGATGACCGTGTAGTTGCGCCAGTAGTCGGGCGTGAAGTGGCACTGCTGGTAGGCGCCGATGACGCCGTTGTCGAGCACCATGTTCATCACCGACACGTCCTCGACGTCGACCTCGGGGTTGAGCCCCGTCTGCGAGAGCGGCGGCCAGTTGGCCGCGGGCGCGAACCAGTCGTCAGGCTTGGCGGTGCCGGGGGCGCGGCGCGGCAGGGGGCCGTAGACCATGAGGTCGCCGAAGGCCTGCACGCGGCGGGTGTAGCCGCCGGCCAGCCAGTGCACGACGTCGAGGTCGTGGGCGGCCTTCTGCAGGAGCAGGCCGGTGACGCGGGATCGTTGCGCGTGCCAGTCCTTGAAGTAGAAGTCGCCGCCGTGGCCGACGAAGTGGCGCACCCAGACGCTCTTGACCGCGCCGATGTCGCCGCGCTGGATGATCTCGCGCATCAGGCGGACGACCGGCATGTGGCGCATGTTGTGGCCCACGTACAGCCGGGTGCCGCTGTCGCGTGCCGTACGGAGGATCTGGTCGCAGCGGTCGAGGGTGATGTCGAGCGGCTTCTCGACGAACGCGGGCACTCCGGCGCGCAGGATCTCGCAGGCGAGGTCAGCGTGGGTGTCGTCGGGCGTGAGCAGCAGCACCGCGTCGATGTCGCCGAGCATCTCGCGGTGGTCGGCGTACGGCTTGGCGTCGAATCGCCGCGCGCCCTCCTGCCTGAGCACGGGGTCGAGCTCGGCGACGGCGGTCACGCGCGAGCCGTGGCCGGGCCGGTGGGCGACGGCGGCGAGGTTGCCGCGCAGGCCCAGGCCGATCACGCCGATTCTGAGGTCGGTCATCGCAGGAACATCTCAATCACGGGAACGGTCACGTCGGGCCGGGTGACGGGCAGCTGGAGGGTGAGCGTGTCGTCGGGCACACCCCTCAGGTAGTGGTGGAACGGCTCGTCGGGGTCGAGCTGGACCATCTGGACCTCCGAGGCGTCGTGGAGGAACTGCGCATAACGCACCTTCCCCGCGAGGCCGGGAAGGAAAAGATGCTTCAGCGGCCACGACAGCAGGTGCAGGTAGAGGCGATCGCCGCGCTGGGTGTAGCGGCAGTCCTGCGGCGGGGTGAACGCCGAGGCGCCCGCGCCGTGGATCGCTCGGCCGTGCAGCCGCATCCACTCGCCGACCCCGGCCAGCCGATCGAGGGCACGGGGCTCGAACTCGCCGCGCGCGTTGGGCCCGACGTTGAGCAGCATGTTGCCGCCCTTGGAGACGGTGTCGACCAGCATCTTCAGCAGCAGGTCGACCGGCTTCCAGTCGAGATTGTCGCGGTGGTAGCCCCAGCTGCCGTTGAGGGTCTGGCATGCCTCCCAGATCCCGGCGCCCGGCAGGCCGCCCGGCGGGATGACCTGCTCGGGGGTGCGGAAGTCGCCGGTGCCCAGGCCGAGCCTGTTGTTGATCAGGATGTCGGGCTGCAGGGAACGCACCAGCTTTTCCAGCTCGGCGGAGCGCCACTCGGCCGGACCCTTGGCGCCGAAGCCGCGGCCCTCGTAGGAGAAGTCGAACCACATGGTGTCGATGCGGCCGTAGTTCGTGAGCAGCTCGCGGACCTGGCCGTGCATGTACTCCGTGTACGTGGCGACGTCGCGCTCGCCGAGATCCTCGTCACGCCGCGGGTGATAGAGGTCGTTGGGGAAGTCGGGGTGGTGCCAGTCGAGCAGCGAGTAGTACAGCCCCACCCGCAGGCCCCTGGAGCGGAAGGCGTCCAGCATCGGGCCCAGCAGGTCGGTCCTGGCCTTGTACCCGGTGAGCGCGGAGTCCCACAGGCAGAAGCCGTCGTGGTGCTTGGTGGTGACGACCAGGTACTTCATCCCCGCCCGCACCGCCGTGTCCGCCCAGGCCTCCGGGTCGTACAGGTCGGGATCGAAGTGGTCGAAGTAGCGCTGGTAGTGCTCATCGCTCATCCGCTCGTAGGACTTGACCCACTCGTGGCGCGCGGCCGCGGCGTAGATGCCCCAGTGGATGAACATCCCGAACCGGGCGTCGGTGAACCAGCTCATGACGCCGCCAGCACCTCCTCGAACTCCTTGCGCGCCTGGTCGCCGCCCGCCGCGCGCCAGTCCTTCACGAGCTGGTCGTAGTCGCTCATCGGGGCGCGCCCTGCCATGATCGAGGTGAGCCTGTCGACGCGCATGGTCGACAGCGACTCCAGCTTGTTCTCGTAGGCCGGGGAGTACAGGCCGGTGGTCGGGTCCTCCACGCCGACGGCGATGAGCCTGCTGATCGCGTCGTGCTGGATCCTGACCGCGTCGGCCGAGGTGGCGTCGAAGACCGGCTGCGTGGGGGCGGCCAGGTACTTCCACGGCACCGTGGTGTCCTTGGCGCCCTGCTCGGTCAGCACCGGGTTGCCCTTGTCGTCGCGGGTGTAGTCGGTGCCCTCGACGCCGTAGTTGATGAGCGTGTACTCCTCGCTGCCGAAGGGCGAGGCGAAGAAGTCGGCGACGCGCAGGACCTCCTTGACCTTGGCCTCGTCGGCCTTCTTCACGAAGTTGGTGGCGAAGGCGATGTTGTTCATGAAGGCCACGGCCTTGCCCCCGAAGGGCACGAGCGGACGCGGGTCGGCCTTCTGGTCGATCTTCTTCTGCGTCTGCAGGTATCCGGCCGCGCCCAGGTAGGCGGGCAGGCCGTCGTAGGTCATGGCGGCGCCGCCGGAGTTGAAGGTGTTCTTGCGCTTGAGGGTGTCGAAGCCCTCGGAGCCGGGGTAGATGATGCCGGCCTCGCGCAGCTTGATCACGTACTCGACGGCGGCGCGGTACTCCTCGGTCTCGAAGCCCGCGGTCAGCTTGCCCGTCGCCTTGTCGAGCCTCCAGCCGTTGGGCGCGCCGAACAGCTGGGAGAAGATCGACAGGCCGAACAGGCCGCCGGTGGCGGTGACGACGCCCCACCGCTTCCTGGCCGGGTCGGTGACGGCCTTGAGCGCCTCGAAGAGCCGGTCCATGTCGATGATCTGCGCCAGGTCGGTGACCCCGGCCTCCGCGAGGATGTCGGCCCGGTAGAAGCCCAGGCCGCCGACCAGGTTGCGGGGCACGGGGATGCCGTAGAGCTTGCCGCCGACGACGCCCTGCTTCCAGAAGATCTCCGGGATGGCGGCCAGGTTCGGGTACTCCTTGACCGCGTCGCCGCCGAGCAGCGTGGTCAGGTCGGCGCACTGGCTGGCGGCGAAGGCCGGCAGATTGTTGACGCCCTGGGTGGCGATGTAGGGGAACAGGTCGGGCAGGCTGTTGCCGGCGACCATGGTGTTGAACTTGGTGGCCCAGTCGTCGGCGGCCACGACGGTGAGCTCGACCTTGCCGCCGAGCCGCTTCTCCATCTCCTGCCAGGCCGGGTTCTGCTCGCGGCCGGGGGGCGGCGGGGAGAAGGTCTGCGAGGCCGCGGTGATGGTGCCGCCCGACATGGGCGGCTTGGCCACGGCCTTGAACAGCTCCTTGGGGTAGGTGAAGTAGCCCTCGGGCACGCCGGCGGCGTTGCCCGGGAGGTCGGGCTTGAGCGCGCCCGCCAGGGGCGTGTACGCGGGGAGCTTGATCGTCAGGCCCTGGGCCTTGGCGGCGGGGGCGGCTGCCCCGCCGGAACCGCAGGCCGCGAGGGCGGCCACGGACAGCGCGGTGGAGGCACTGAGTCGGAGGAATCCACGACGGTTCATCTGAGTCCTTAACCCTTGATGGCGCCGGTGAGAACGCCCTTGGTGAAGTAGCGCTGGAGGAAGGGGTAGACGAGGAGGATCGGGACGATGGCGACGACGAGCACCGCCATCTGGATCGCCTGGACGGGCGCGGGCGCCTCCGACGACGCGATGCTCTCGAGCGTCCGTCCCTGCAGCACGAAGCTGCGCAGGATGAGCGGCAGCGGCCACTTCTCGGTGTCGTCGAGGTAGAGCAGGGCGTTGAAGAAGGCGTTCCAGTAGGCGACGGCGTAGAAGAGGGAGACGACGGCCAGCACCGCCTTCGACAGCGGCAGCACGATGCGGACCAGGATGCGCAGGTCTCCCGCCCCGTCCATGCGGGCGCTCTCCAGGAGCTCGCCCGGCAGGCCCATGAAGAACGAGCGCAGCACGACCAGGTTGAAGGCGCTGACCAGGCTCGGCAGGACGAGGGCTCCGAAGGTGTTGAGCAGCCCGAGCTCCTTGACCAGCAGGAAGTTGGCGATGATGCCCGGGTTGAAGAGCATGGTGAACAGGGCGACCATCAGGATGATCCGGGAGCCGGTGACCTCGCGGCGGCTCAGGCCGTACGCCATGCCGATGGTGGCGCACACGCTGGCCAGGGTGCCGGCGGCGGTGACCAGGACGCTGATCAGCAGGGCGCGGGTGACCGTGCCGCCGTCGAAGATCGCACGGTAGGCGTCGAAGGTGGGGTCGGTGGGCAGCAGGACGAAGCCGCCGCTGCGCGCGATCTGCACCTCGTCCGACAGGCTCGTGCCGAGCACGCCGACGAACGGGTAGATCACCAGGAGGGTGACGCCGAGCAGCACCGCGCCCTTGGCGACCAGGCCGGGCGTGCTGGGCTTCTCCATCCACGCGGGACGTTCACTTCGCGGCACCGCGGTACACCCCCTCGTGGCCCAGCAGGTGGGCGACCTTGTTGGCGCCGAGTACCAGGGCCGCGCCGACGACCGCCTTGAACAGGCCGACCGCCGCCGCCGCGCCCCACTGACCGTCGCGCACGCCGTAGTGGTAGATGAAGGTGTCGAGCACCTCGCCCGCCTCGGCGCCGACCGCGTCGCGCTGCAGCAGGATCTGCTCGAAGCCGACCGACAGGATGCTGCCGAGGTTGAGGATGAGCAGCAGGATGACGATCGGGGTGATGCCGGGCAGCGTGACGTGCCACAGGCGCCGCCACCGGCCCGCGCCGTCCATCGCCGCGGCCTCGTAGAGCTCCTGGTTGATGGAGAGCAGCGCGGCCAGGAAGATGATCGTTCCCCAGCCGGCGTCCTTCCACAGCAGCTGCAGGGTGACCAGCAGCGGGAAGGTGTCGGGGTCGGTCATCATGTCCCAGCGCGGCAGCCCGACCCCGGCCAGGAGGTCGGGCAGGACACCCGCGCCGCCGAGGATCTGCTGGAAGATCGAGACGATGATCACCCAGCCGATGAAGTGCGGCAGGTAGACCACGCTCTGCACGAATCTGCGGATCTTCTCGCTCATCACGCTGTGCAGCAGCAGCGCCAGCGCGATCGGGGCGGGGAAGAACAGCACGAGCTGGGTGACGGTGATCTGCAGGGTGTTGACGATCGAGTCCCAGAACCTGGAGTCGGAGAAGACGGTCGCGAAGTTCTGCAGGCCCACCCACGGGCTGTTCAGGTAGCCCAGGTAGGGCTGGTAGTCCTGGAAGGCCACGACGTAGCCGAACAGCGGCGCGTAGTGGAAGACCAGGAAGTACAGCAGTCCCGGCAGGGCGAGCATGAGCATGACCCGGTCGCGCCAGATCCTGCGGTGCAGCGGCGGCCGGGCTTTCTTCTCCGGTACGGCAGGCGCCACCACCGGGGCGGTCCGCGGAGGGGAAATCGTCATGCGTGGTCCTTCCAGTTGGCGAGGACCGTAGTAAGCGGTTTCTAGTTTCGTCAAGACCCTGCTCACAATCCGATGTGCCGATCCGGCGTTTTCCATGGACAGGCGCTTGACGGGACATCGGAATCCCCCTAGCGTGCCGCTTCATCCATAGAACGCGCTTACTATCGGGGAGCACGACGTGCAGGAAGACAGGGCGCCCGCCGGGCCCCGGCGGCCGCGAGCGGCGCTGGCCATGGGAGCGGGGGTGCGGGACTCGGTCTTCGGGACGGAGGCGCTCGGACGCCTGGCCGATCTGGTGGACCTGCACCAGGAGGTGGTCACGGGCCCCGACAGCGCCCCGCTGGCCGACGCCGAGGTGCTGGTCACCGGCTGGGGCGCACCGGCGGTCGACGACAGGCTGCTGGCCAGGGCGCCGCGGCTGCGCTTCATCTCGCACGCCGCCGGCACCGTGAAGACCTTCGTCGATCCGTCGGTGTTCGGGCGCGGCGTCAGGGTCTCCAGCGCCGCCGACGCCAACGCCGTCCCGGTCGCCGAGTTCACCTTCGCCGCGATCGTCTTCGGCGCCAAGCGCGCCTTCACCATGGCCGAGCGCTACCGCACCAGCGGAACCAAGCGGGACTTCTCCGGCATGCCGTGGCTGGGCACCCACGGGATCACCATCGGCCTGGTGGGCGCCTCGCGGATCGGCAGGCGGGTCCTCGCGCTCCTGCGGGGCCTGGACGCCGACCTGCTGGTCTACGATCCGTACGCCGACCCGGTCGAGATCGCCGGGCTCGGCGCCCGCGTCGTGGAGCTCGACGAGCTGCTGCGCCGCTCCCACGTGGTGAGCCTGCACGCGCCAGAGACCCCGCGGACCGCCGGCATGCTCGACAAGGAACGGCTGGCGCTGCTGCCCGACGGCGCGGTGGTGGTCAACACCGCCAGGGGATCGCTGATCGACCACGACGCCCTGGTCGCCGAGGTGACGGCCGGGCGGCTCGACGCCGTGCTCGACGTCACCGACCCGGAGCCGCTCCCGGCCGGACACGCCTTCTTCGGCCTGTCCAACGTCTTCGTCACGCCGCATCTGGCGGGGGCGCAGGGCAACGAACTGGCCAGGCTGGCGGACTCCGCGCTGCGCGAGGTGGCCCGCTACTGTTCCGGAGCACCGCTGCGGCACGAGATCCATGCCGACGAACTCGGCAGAATAGCGTGAGGGACGAGGAGGCAAGATGAGCGAGGCGACCATCGCCGACGTGGCCAGGCTGGCCGGGGTGTCCAGCGCGACCGTCTCGCGCGTGATCAACCGCAACTACCCGGTCGCCGAGTCGACGCGGGCCAGGGTCGAAGCGGCCATCAGCGAGCTCGGCTACGTCGCCAACGCCCACGCCCGCGCCCTGGCCGGCGCGACCAACCGCACGGTCGCGATCATCATCAACGACCTGATCGACCCGTTCTACGCCTACATCGCCAGGGGCGTCGAGCGCGAGGCCACCGCCCAGGGCAGGCTCTGCCTGGTCTGCTGCACGCACGGCAGCCACGAGCAGGAGCTGGCGCTCATCGACCTGCTCCACGAGCAGCGGGCCGACGCGGTCATCCTGGTCGGCGGCGCCTACGAGGACCGCGCCTATGCCGCCCAGGTGGCCAAGCGGGCCAGGGCGCTGCATGCCAGCGGCTCCACGCTGGTGTTGTGCGGGCGTCCCGGAGTGGGCGACGACGCGCCGACGAAGGTCGTGGAGTACGACAACGAGGGCGGCGCGTTCGCCATCACCGACTACCTCATCACCCAGGGACACCGGCGGGTGTTGTTCCTCGGCGGGCCCTCGCTGTTCTCCACCACGATCGCCCGCCTGGCCGGGCACCGGCGCGCCCTGGAGCTGCGCGGCCTGCCGTACGACGAGAGCCTGATCAGTCCTGGGCCGCTCAGCCGCCGGTTCGGCTACGAGCGGACCAGGGAGCTGCTCGCCGAGGGGCCCGGGTTCACCGCGATCTTCGCGGCCAACGACAACGTGGCCGCCGGGGCGATGCAGGCGATCGAGGCGGCGGGACTGTCGGTGCCCGCCGACATCTCGGTGGCCGGCTACGACGACGTGCCCCTGGCCCAGGAGTTGCGGCCGCAGCTGACCACCGTGCGCATCCCGCTGGAGGAGATGGGACGCCAGGCCGTCCAGCTCGCGCTGGGCGTCGCCGACGGCAGCGACTACCTGTCGCCGGTGCGCACCACGACTCGGGTCGGCACCAGCATCGTGGTGCGCCAGTCGGTCGGAGCACCCTCCGCGAAGAAGGCGCTTGCGGCGGCCTCCGGGAGAAAACGCGCAGGTCGCTGATAGAAACGTCTAGAAAGAAATAGCAAGGTCTTGACGTTCGATAGTAAGCGTTTTCATGCTCTCGCCATGAATCTCGAGCTGAACCGCCGCCGTTTCCTCACCGTCACCGGCCTGGCGGGAGCCGCCGCCCTCGCGGTGCCCGCCGTACCCGCCCTGGCCGATCCCGCGCGGCGCACCGTCGTGCTCCGGGCCAGGGTGGCCGCCGAGAGCGAGCGGCTGCGCCTGCAGCAGGCGCTGGGCACCACCGACTTCCACCCCACCGGCGTGCACCTGCCCGCCGCAACGCCGCTGACCCTGCGGGTGGAGGCCCCCGACGGGCTGCTGCCGACGCTGCACGTCGGCGCGCCCGACACCCACCAGGACGTGACCTACAAGCAGCCGCGCGCCTATCCGCTTGTCGCCGGCGAGAACACCGTGCAGGACCCGGGCGGCGGCATGGTCTACCTGAAGATGATCGGCCACGGCCAGCGTGCCCGCGTCAAGTTCCTGTCCGGCGGCGTCATGGCGCCCGTCTTCGAGCTCGGCAGGACCACGGCCGAGCAGTTCCAGGCCCAGCTCGACACCCTGACCGACGCCCCGCAGGTGGAGCTCGTCTCCCGCCATGCCATCGTCACCGTCACCCGCGAGGGCATGCTGGCCTGGCGCGGCGAGGACCGCACCGCGCACCTGGAGCTGCTGGAGACGATCATCGCCTCGCACGCCGCGATCTCCGGCCTGCGAGCCGGCGAGCGCAGCCCGCTCCCCTTCCACCTGGTGGAGGCGCCGCGCATGCCCACCGGCGCGGGCGCCTACGCCACCCACGGCTGGACCGCCTACCCGCGCACCTACCTCGACCGGCTGCTGTCCGTGGAAGGCCTGCGCACCCGCGGCTGGGGCGTCTACCACGAGCTCGGCCACCAGCATCAGCAGATGGCCTACAAGCCCACCGACCTCACCGAGGTCACCGTCAACATCTACGCCCTGGCCGCCCAGCGGGCCCTCGGCCAGCAGTCGAACCTCACCAGGCCCGACGCCAGGACCGGCCTGACGCCCTACGAGAGCGGCCTGGCCAAGCTGCCCGCCGCCGACTTCACCAAGCTCGGCGCCTTCGAGAAGCTGGTCCCCTTCCGCCAGCTGGAGCTCGCCTTCGGCGACGACTTCTGGCCGCGCCTGCACCAGGTGGTGCGGCTCGAGAACCCGCCGTCGGACTGGACGGAAAGCGCCAGGCGCTGGGGCTACCTGGCCGTCTACACCTCCAGGATCGCCGGACGCGACCTGCGTGCCTTCTGGCAGCGCTGGGGCGCGCCGCTGACGGCCGAATGGCTCGACGCCGTCGCCGCCCTCGGCCTGCCGGCACCGGACTCCGACCCCGCCACCCTGAGCGAGAGCGCATGAGAGTGACCAGGCGCACCGCTTTCGGCCTCGGCGCGGGAACGTTGCTGCTCCCGCTGATCCCGGCCGGGGCGAGCGCGCAGACCGAGTTCGACACGCTGCGTGCCAGGGCGGCGGCGCTCATCACCGGCGGGGCCTTCGACGCCGCCGACCCCGCCTTCGCCGCTCCCCTGGCGCGGCTCGGCCAGTCGGCAGCGGGCCTGAGGCGCACGCTCGTCACCGCCGCGAACCGTACACACCTGTGGCCCGACCTGCCGCTGACCGGCGTCTCCGGCGACATCGCCTCCAGCTACACCCGGCTGCGCACGCTCGCCGCCGCCTGGGCCACCCCAGGCACCACCCAGTACGGCGACGCCGGCCTGGCCGGGCTCGTCCTGGACGGGCTCGACTTCCTGTACGGCCACGCCTACAACGAGTCCAAGCGGGAGCTGGGCAACTGGTGGCACTGGGAGATCGGCGCGCCCAAAGCGCTGATGGACACCTGCGTGCTGCTGCACGACCTGATCACCCCCGAGCAGCGGGCGGCCTGGATCCGGGCGGTCGACCGCTTCTGTCCCGACGCCGACCGGCGCACCAACCTGAACGACTTCGCCGAGACCGGGGCCAACCGCGCCGACAAGGCGCTCATCGTGGCCCTGCGCGGCATCGTGGGCCGCAGCCCCGACCGGCTCGCGCTGGCCCGCGACGGCCTGTCGAGCCTGCGCGACGGCGGGAAGCACAGCCTGTTCGGCTACGTCACCAGGGGCGACGGCTACTACGAGGACGGCTCGTTCGTCCAGCACGACGACATCGCCTACACCGGTTCCTACGGCGTCGTGCTGCTCGGCTCGGTCAGCACGATCCTCGCCCTGCTCGCCGGATCGAGCTGGGCGGTCACCGACCCGAAGGTGAACGTCGTGCTCGACTCGATCGAGCGCACCTACGCTCCCTGGATCCACGACGGGCTGATGATGGACAGCGTGCGTGGTCGGGGCGTCTCCCGGCAGTTCGGCCGCGACCAGCACGTCGGCGCCGACACGATCGGCTCCGTGCTGCTGCTGGCCGACGGCGCGCCCGAGCCGTACGCCACCCGCTTCCGCGAGCTGTGCGCGGGCTGGATCGAGCGCGGGAGCTTCCTCGAACACGCCGGGGTGGCCGCCACCGCCAGGGCCGCGGCCCTCACCGCGCGGCCCGCTCCCCGGCCGGTCACGCACCGCGTCTTCGCCGACATGGACCGGGTGGTCCACCGGCGGGCCGGCTGGTCGGCGGCGCTCAGCCTGTCGTCCAGGCGCATCGCGGGCTACGAGTGCGGCAACGGCGAGAACTACCGGGGCTGGTACCAGGGCGACGGCGTGCTCTACCTCTACCTCGACCAGGACCACTACACCCGCGACTACTGGCCGACCGTCGACTCCTACCGGCTGCCGGGCACCACCGTGGACACCAGGCCCCGCACTCCGGCCGTCTCCTCGGGCGGCACCGGCACCTTCGGCCCCGGCAACGCCTGGGCGGGCGGCGTCGTGCTCGACGACCACGGCTTGGCCGGGCTCGACCTGATGGCCATGGGCTGCACGCTGCGGGCCAGGAAGTCGTGGTTCTTCCTCGACGACGCGATCGTCTGCCTGGGCGCCGGGATCACCAGCACCGACGGGCGCACGATCGAGACCGTGGTGGAGAACCGCGGCACGTCGGGCACGCTGGTGCTGGAGGAGGGCTGGGCACATCTGGAGGGGGTGGGCGGCTACGCCTTCCTGGACCGGGAGCCGGTGAGGTCGCTGCGCGAGAGCCGTACGGACCACTGGCGGGCCATCGACGACGGCGTCTCCACGGGCGGGACGACCGATCCGGTCACGAGGGAGTATGTGACGCTCTGGTACGACCACGGGGTCTCCCCCGCGGGCGCTTCGTATGCCTACGCGGTCCTGCCCGGCGCCACCCCGCACGGGACCAGGCGCTGGCGGGGCGCGCAGGTGCTGGCCAACACCGCGCAGGCGCAGGCCGTGCGCGCGGGCGGGCTGGTCGGGGCGAACTTCTGGAGCCCGGGTACGGCCGGCGGCGTCACCGCCGACGCGCCCTGCGCCGTGCTCGTGAGCCGCGAGGGCGAGCACGTCCGCGTGGCCGTGTCCGACCCCGGCAGGACCGTCGCCACGGTGACGATCACCCTCGACCACCCGGCGCTCGGCCTGGTCAGCGCCGACGACACGGTCACCGTGCGGACCGGGCGCCGCCCGGCGATCACCGTCGACCTGGCGGGCTCGCGCGGGCATACGCACACCGCCCACCTCACCGTCCCACCTCACCTCTAGGAGCCCCCGCCGTGCAGCTGCCACCCACCGACCGTGTGCTCTCCTCCCGCACCGGATGGACCCGCGCGCACTGGGAGACGGTGGCCGACCACCTGCTGGATTCGGTCGTGCCGTACGCCTCCCCTGACTTCTCGCGCTACGGCCTGCCCGGACGGGCGAGCTGGTCGGGGGTGGCGCTCGACGGGCTGGAGGGGTACGCCAGGACCTTCCTCCTGGCGGCCTTCCGCATCGCGGGCGGCGGCGCGCCCGACGCGCTGGCCGAGAGGTACGCGGCAGGACTGGCCGCCGGGGTCGAGGGAGTCTGGCCGGAGCTGACCGACTGCTCCCAGCAGCTGGTGGAGGCGGCCTCCATCGCCGTCGGGCTCCACGAGTCACGCGCCTGGTTGTGGGACCGGCTGCCGCCGCGCACCCAGGAGCGGGTCGTCGACTGGCTCGGCGGCTTCGTGGGCAAGCGCACCTGGGACAACAACTGGATGCTCTTCCAGACGGTCACCGAGGAGTTCCTCAAGTCGGTCGGCGGGCCGTACAAGCAGGAGGAGATCGACAGGGGGCTGGCCAGGATCGAGGACTGGTACGTCGGGGACGGATGGTACACCGACGGCGGGTCGCGCAACTTCGACTACTACTGCGGGTGGGCGCTGCACCTGTATCCGCTGTTGTGGGCGAGGATGGCCGGGGAGGCGGGGCAGGTCTACCGGGAGCGGCTAAGCACCTTTCTCCAGACTTATCAGCATTTCTTCGGCTCCGACGGCGCGCCCGTGCACCAGGGGCGCTCCCTTTGCTACCGCTTCGCCTCGCTCGCCCCCGTCTGGATGGGGGCGCTGGCCGACGCCACCCCGCTGGCTCCCGGGCAGACCCGCAAACTCGCCTCCTCGGTGATGCGCCACTTCGTGGAGCGCGGCGTGCCCGACTCCCGCGGGCTGCTCTCACTCGGCTGGTACGACACCTTCCTGCCCTCGACCCAGCCCTACTCGGGGCCCGCCTCGCCGTACTGGGCGTCGAAGGGGTTCCTGGGGTTGTTGCTGCCCGCCGACCACCCGGTGTGGACCGCGCGGGAGGAAGGGCTGCCGATCGACCACGGCGACGTCGTCGCCGAGATCCCCACCGTCGGCTGGACCCTGCACGGCACCCGGCACGACGGCATCGTGCGCCTGCTGAACCACGGCAGCGACCACGGCGAGGTGAGCGACCCTCACTACGCCAAACTCGCCTACTCGACGCGGACCGCGCCCGAGGCGGGCGAGCACGCCAGGGTGGAGGAGGTCGACAACCACCTCGCCCTGCTCGACGGCACGAAGCCGGCCGCCAGGGGAACGATCGAACGCCTGTCGGCGTCGTCGTCGCGCTCGGTCACCCCGCTGGGCACCGTCACCAGCCACTCGTCGGTCAGGGGCGCCTGGGAGATCAGGGTGCACCACGTCACCGGCGCGGGCGAGGCCGTGACCGTGCGGGAAGGCGGCTACGCCGTCGCGGACGCGTCGGCGCCCGCGGTGGAGTCCGGCCCCGGCTGGGCGATGGCCAGGCGGACCGACGGGCTCACCTCCGCGATCATCGGGCTGTACGGCTGGCAGCACGCCGAGGTGGTCCGCAACGTGGAGTGCAACGCCTTCGGCCCCCACTCGGCCGTGCCGTGCCTGTCGGGAGACTCCCCCGGCCTGCACGTGTCGCTCGTCGTGCTGTCGGGCGACACCGTGCACCCGGCCGCGCTCCGCGAGGCCGTCACCGTCACCCGCGACGCCGACGCCGTCGTGGTCACCTACCCCGACGGCGTCTCCGTCACGATCCCGCTCGGGTGACGCAGTCGGCGATGTGGTCGTTGACCAGGCCGATCGCCTGCATGAGCGCGTAGGCGGTGGTGGGACCGACGAAGGCGAAGCCGTGGCGCTTCAGCTCCTTGGCCAGCGCCTTGGAGGCCGGGGTGATGGCGGGCACGTCGGCCATGCTCTTGGGCACGGGCGAATCGGGGTCGTGATATTTCCAGACCAGGGCGGACAGGCCTTCTTCGAGACGCTGCGCCGCCCTGGCGTTGGTGATGGCCGCCTCGATCTTGGCCCGGTTGCGGACGATCCCCACGTCGGCCATCAGGCGCTCGACGTCGTGCTCGGTGTAGGCGGCGACCTTGGGGATCTCGAAGCCGTCGAAGGCCTGGCGGAAGTTCTCCCGCTTGCGCAGGATGGTCAGCCACGACAGGCCCGACTGGAAGGCTTCCAGGCAGACCCGTTCGAAGACCCGGTCGTCGCCGCGGACCGGGCGGCCCCACTCCTCGTCGTGGTAGGCGGTGTAGAGCGGGGTCATCGTGCCCCAGGTGCAGCGGACGACCTCCGTCACCGGCGGTCCTCTGCGCTCACCCGCTCGTCGTGCTCGCCGACGGTGTCCGTGGCGGCCGTGTCGGGGCCCGGGTGGTCGCTGTCGGGCTCGTCGTCCCAGCGGCTCTTACCCGCCGACCGGGCGTCGGAGACGGCCGCACCGCCCGGCGTGCCCTGGGGCTCGTCCCGGGCCTCGCCCTCGGAGTCGACCGTGGCGTCTTCGTCGGGCCCCGCCGGCTCGGCCTCGGTGCTCGTCTCGGGATCGGCCTCGCTCGCGTGCCTGCCGTACGGCTCGATGCCGAGCCCGCGGACGGCGGGTTCCGCCTCCGACAGGACCAGCGGCGCGTCCGACGGGCGCGGCTCGTGCTGGGTGCGCAGGCCGTCGCCCGGCCCGGCGTGCACCTCCTGCCGCGCCTGCAGCCTGCTGGACAGCAGCTCGGAGACTCGCTGCTCCAGCACGGCGATGCGGGTGTCGCGCGCGCTGATGGCGTTGGCCGCGCGGCGCAGCGTCTCGTCGACCGACTGCGTGTGATACCCGACCAGGTTCACCGGCAGCTGCAACGCCATGAAATCGACGGCCGACAGCTGACCGGGTTCGGGCAGCTCAAGCGGGGGAATGTCGGGCGGGAACTCGGTCAGCTCACCGCCCTTGCCCAGGGAGACCAGCACCACGCAGACCAGGACGGCGGCGGCGGCGATGGCGAGTACGACCAGCACATTGGCATCGTACTCGTACGATCGAGACATGAGTCCCGCACTCGTGACACCCGGCGCGCCATGGGAGCCCGACTGGGTCCAGGCGCACACCCCCTCCGAGGCCGCCAGGCTGTCCGCCGAAGGCAGGACGGCGCTGGTCAGGCTGCCCGGCCAGCTCGATGCCGCGCTGGCCGCCGCCTCCGTCTTCCGCTGGCACGGCGCCACGATTTTCGTCACGGAACATACCGATCAGGTAGGTCTGGCCGTGGAGATGACCGACTGCCTGGCGGGCAGGCGGCCCCCGGCGCTCACGCGGCGGGGGCTGGCATGAACGAATCCGAGATCTCCGCCTACCTCGCGCGCATCGGCGTCGACCGTTCCGGCGACCTGTCGCCGCGGGCCCTGCAGTACGCCCACCTGACCACGGTCCCGTTCGAGAATCTCAGCATCCACCTGGGCGAGCCGATCGTGCTCACTTCGGAGGCGCTCTTCGGCAAAGTGGTCGGTCAGCGGCGCGGCGGGTTCTGTTACGAGCTGAACGGCCTGTTCGCGGAGCTGCTCACCGGGCTGGGCCACCGGGTGACGCTGCTGGCGGCCAGGGTGTACGGCGGCGACCGACTCGGCCCGCTCTTCGACCACCTGGCCCTGCGCGTCGATCTCGACGAGCCGTGGCTGGTCGACGTGGGGTTCGGCGACTTCGCCGACGCGCCGCTCCGCCTCGACGAGCGCGGCGAGCAGTCCGACGGTGCGGGCGTCTTCCAGATCCGCGCCGCCGATCACGGCGACCTCGACGTGCTGCACAACGGCAGGCCCGCCTACCGCCTGACGGAGCGGGCCTACGAGCTGGCCGACTTCGTCCCGACGGCCTGGTGGCAGTCGACCTCGCCCGACTCCCACTTCACCAGGTCGGCGGTCTGCTCGCTGCGCACTCTCGAGGGGCGCGTCACGCTCAGCGGCGACAAGCTGATCACCACCTCGTACGGCGAGCGCGCGGAGAAGGTGCTCGCCGAGGCGGAGCTCCTTCCCGCCTACCGCGAGCACTTCGGCGTCGAGCTGAGCCGCCTCCCGGTCGTCAGATGACCGCCTCGCCGAGTTCCTCGGGGCTCGGCGAGAGGTGCACGGTCCGGCCTTCGAGCCGGTCGAAGGCCTCGTCGACCGTGGTGGTCCAGGAGATCGCGTCGAAGACGTCGGCTCTGGTGAACCCGGCCTCGTAGAGCTGCTCGACCAGATCGCGCAGCGGCTGGAACAGCCCCCACGGGTCGAGGATCACCAGCGGGCGGTCGTGCAGCCCGAGCACCCGGGCGGTCCAGATCTCGAAGAGCTCCTCGAGGGTGCCGATCCCGCCCGGCAGCACCAGGAAGGCGTCGGAGCGGGCGTCCATGAGTCCCTTGCGCTCGCGCATGTCCGTGGTGATCACCAGCTCGTCGGAGTCGTTGTCGGCGACCTCGATGTCGACCAGCGCCTGCGGGATGATGCCCACGGTCCGCCCGCCCGCGGCCCGTGCCGCCGACGTCACCGCGCCCATGCACCCGACGGTCGCTCCCCCGCTCACCAGGATGTGCCCGCGTTCGGCGATCCGCGTTCCGACTTCGGCGGCCAGATCCAGATATTTGGGGTCGATCTTCTGACTCGAGGCGCAATAGACGCAGATATTCACAAAGCCAGACTATTGGGGCTCCGCCGAGTGCTGCGCGACGGCCTCCAGCTCTTCCTGCCGCTGCTTCGACCTGGCCCGATCGGCCTCCACGATGATCCGCACCGCCTCGTCCACGTCATCGGTCACGGTGAACAGGTCGAGGTCCTGCTCGGCGATCTTGCCGGAGCCGAGCAGGGAGTTCTTGATCCAGTCGACCATGCCGCCCCAGAACGCGGTGCCCATGAGCACCACGGGGAAGGAGGTCACCTTGCGCGTCTGGACCAGCGTCAGCGCCTCGAACAGCTCGTCGAGCGTGCCGAAACCGCCGGGCAGCGCGATGAAGCCGCAGGAGTACTTCACGAACATGGTCTTGCGCACGAAGAAGTAGCGGAACTCGATGCCGAGGTCGACGTACTCGTTCATGCTCTGCTCGAAGGGCAGCTCGATGCCGAGGCCGACGGAGATGCCGCCCGCGTCGACCGCGCCCTTGTTGCCCGCCTCCATGATGCCGGGACCACCGCCGGTGATCACCGCATAGCCGGCCCTGGCCAGCGCCTCGCCCAGGTCGCGGGCGAGTTTGTACTCTTCGGAGTCGGGCTTGGTCCTGGCGGAGCCGAAGACCGACACGGCGGGGGGAAGCTCGGCGAGCTGTCCGAAGCCCTCGACGAACTCCGCCTGGATGCGCAGCACCCGCCACGGATCCATGTGCACCCAGTCGGCCGGACCCTGGCGGTCGAGCAGGCGCTGATCATGGGTGGATTCGGGTACCAGACTGCCGCGGACCACGGCCTGGCCCTGCCGGCGCTCGGGGCGTGACTTTTTCATGGGCCAACGCTACCCATCCGGGCGCGCCGCCACGCGAGGGCGAGCGGCACCGCGATGACCGTGCCCGCCACGCCGTACACGCCGATGGCGGCGGCCGGGCCGAAGGCGTCGGCGAGCGGCCCGCTGAACAGCACGCCCAGCCCCTGGGAGGCCACCAGGGCCGACTGCGCGACACCGATCACCTGGCCGCGGCGCTCCTTGGGCGCGACCCGCACGTACTCCCCGTTGGCCAGCACCTGGTAGGAGGCGAGCGCGCCGACCACGAACCAGATGACGACCGACGCCACCACGCCGGGCTGCAGGGCGCAGAGGATCAGCGGCACCGACGACGCCGCCGCGAGCGGCGCGAGCGCGTCGACGCCCACCCGCAGCTTGTTGACCAGGTACATGCCGACGACGCTCCCGGCGGGGATCGCGCACAGCAGCAGCGCCAGTTGCGGCCCGCCGCCGCCGAGCTGGTCGTTGTACGGCACCGCGAGCCCTTCAGGCGCGATGTAGAACAGGGCCAGCATCGCCATGCCCAGCAGCGTGCGCAGCCGCGTGTCACCCATCACGATGCGCACCCCGGCCAGCAGCTCGCCCGGCGCGACGACCCTGCCGGTGCTCGCGGCCGGGCGGTCCTTGGTGCCCACCGCCACGATCAGCGCGGCGACGAGGAAGGACACCGCGTTGGCCAGCAGGGCCACGCGGGTGGGCAGCGCGGTGGCGATCAGGCCCCCGAAGCCCAGGCCGACCAGGACCGTCACCTGCTGGGTGAGCCCCAGCAAGGTCACGCCCGTCTGGTAACGCTCCTCGTCGAGCACGTCGGGGGTGGTGGCGATGCGCGCCGCGCGCTCGGGGGCGTCGATGAGCGTGGTGAAGAACAACATCACGCACAGGACGGGAAACGGGACGGCGGGCACGGCCATGAGGCCGACGAGCAGGGCGCGGGCCAGGTCGCAGGCGATCATCAGGCGGCGGCGCGGGAACCTGTCGGCCAGGTGGCCGAGCAGCGGGCCGCCGATCAGGTTGGGGATGAAGGTCAGGGCGTAGGTGAGGGTGGTGATCGTGGCCGACCGGGTGAGCTCGTAGGCCAGGACGGCCAGAGCCACTCTGGCGAGCTGGTCACCTAATCGGGAGATCAGTCCTGAGACCCACAGGGCGCGAAACTCGGTCACGCGGAGCACGTCGGCGAAGGTCGTCACGGTGCCGAGCATCGGACAGGGCGCTATGGATCGACTATATTCCCAGGTGAGCGCCCTTTTGGGGCGTTCTAAAAAATCTTGAAAAATCTGCGGAACCAGATTTCGCACCCCCCGCGTCTAAGGACCGAGGGTGCTGCTCGGGACTGAAAGTGGCTTTCCCCGCCAAATGGCCGGCGAGGAAAGCCACTTTCGCATTATGCGAGCCAATCGAGCATGGCCGCCTCGGCCTCGACGATCTTGGACAGGGTGACGTACTCGTCCTTCTGATGGGCCAGATTCGGGTCGCCGGGACCGTAGTTGACGGCGGGGATCCCCAGCTCGGAGAAGCGCGCCACGTCGGTCCAGCCCAGCTTGGCCCGCGGCTGCCCGCCCACGGCCGCGGCGAAGGCCGACGCCACCGGGTGCGTCAGACCGGGCCTGGCCGCGGGCGCGAGATCGGTGAAGGTGACCGCGAAGCCCTGGAAGACCTCCAGCACGTGCTGCTGCGCCTGCTCCACGCTCAGGTCGGGGGCGAAACGGTAGTTGACGGTGACCACGCACTCGTCGGGGATCACGTTGCCCGCGACCCCGCCCCTGATCGACACGGCGTTGAGGCCCTCGTGGTAGCGCAGCCCGTCGACGACCGGCGTGCGCGCCTCGTAGGCGTTGAGCCGGGCCAGCACGGCCTCCATCCCATGGATGGCGTTGACACCCAGCCACGACCTGGCGCTGTGCGCCCGCTTGCCCGGCACCGCGATCTCGGCGCGCATGGTGCCCTGGCATCCGCCCTCGATGACACCGTCGGTCGGCTCCATGAGCACCGCGAAGTCGGCGGCCAGCCACTCGGGATGCAGCCTGGCGACCCGGTTGAGCCCGTTGCGCTCCGCCTCGACCTCCTCGCAGTCGTAGAAGACGTAGGTCAGGTCCTTGACCGGCTCCCTGATCAGGTGGGCCAGGCGCAGCGCCACCGCGACCCCGGCCTTCATGTCGGAGGTGCCGCAGCCGTAGAGCAGGCCGCCCTCGACCCGGCTGGGCAGGTTGGAGTGCACCGGGACGGTGTCGAGGTGCCCGGCGATCAGCACCCGCTCGTCCCTGCCCAGGCGCGTGCGCGCGATCACGGTCTCGCCGGAACGCTCCACCGCCAGGTGCGGCAGGGCGGTGAGCGCGGCCTCGACCGCGTCGGCGATGGCCTTCTCGTCGCCGCTGACCGACTCGATGTCGACGAGAGCCGCGGTGAGCAGCCGGACATCCTGCGACAGATCAAGAATCGTCATGCGTTCACCCCATGCTCGCGCAGCACGTCGTTGAGCGCCGCCTTGTCGTGCCGCTGCCCTGGTTCGAGGCGCTTGAGCACGAGAACCGCCGGCAGGCCGTACGTGCCCCCGGGAAACTCCTTCATCCGCGTGCCGCTCACCGCCACGCACCAGTCGGGGATGCGGCCGCGGCTCAGCTCCTCGCCGGTCTCCACGTCGATCACCGGCATCGACGCCGACAGGATCGTTCCCGCGCCCACGACGGCGCCCCTGCCGACCCGGGCGCCCTCGACGATCATCGAGCGGCTGCCGATCAGCGCGTCGTCCTCGACGACCACCGGGACGGCGTTCGGCGGCTCCAGCACCCCTCCGAGGCCCACCCCGCCCGACAGGTGCACGTTCTTGCCCACCTGCGCGCACGACCCCACGGTCACCCACGTGTCGACCAGGGTGTTCTCGCCGACGTAGGCGCCGATATTGGTGAACGACGGCATCAGCACCACGCCGGGGGCCAGATGCGAGCCCCAGCGGGCGATCGCGCCCGGCACCACCCGCACGCCCTCGAACCTCGACTTCAGCGGGATCCTGTCGTGGTGCTGGAAGTCGCCCACCTGCGACCGGGCCATGCCGAGCACGCGGAAGCCCAGCAGGATCGCCCGCTTGGCACGCTCGTCGACGACCACCTCGCCGTCGCCACCGACGTTGGCCACCCTGGCCTTGCCTGCGTCGAGCTCGTCGACGGCGCCCACCACGACCCTGCGGGCCTCCGCATCACCCGGCGAGAGCTCCGCACGGCGCTCCCACAGCTCGTCGATCGCCGCGGGGAGCGGGCTGGAGTAGCTGTCCTTCATGGCCAGCGAGCTTATCCGGCTCACCTCGCCACGGACGGCGGTAGGTTACTTAGAGTGCGCCTGCACTTCTCCCGCTCTGTCGTAGTCATCATCGTGATCGTCGTCGTGCTCGCGGTGGCCATCAGCGTGGCCGTGCTCAAGCTGCTGGAAAAGGTCGAGCCGTTCGTGGAGCCGCAGGCCAAGTGCACCGTCACGACCCCGCGCGGCGAGCTCGAACTCGATGTCGAGCAGGCACAGATCTCCGCGACCATCGCCGCGGTCGCCGCGCGCCGCAAGCTGCCCGAGCGCGCCGTGATCATCGCGTACGCCACGGGCATCCAGGAGTCGAAGCTCTACAACCTCGACTACGGCGACCGCGACTCGCTCGGGGTCTTCCAGCAGCGCCCGTCGCAGGGCTGGGGCACGCCCAAGCAGATCATGGACCCGGTCTACTCCACCAACAAGTTCTTCGCCGCCCTGGTCAAGGTGAAGAACTACCGCAAGCTGCCCATCGCCGACGCCGCCCAGGCCGTCCAGCGCTCGGCGGGCGGCTACGCCTACGCCGACCACGAGGAGGACGCCCGCATCCTGGCCGCCGCCTTCACCGGCCGCGTGCCCAAGGCGGTCCACTGCACCTACCCGGCCGGCGCGAGCCCGTCGCCCACCTCGACCGCCTACGAGGCCGACCGGGCCAGGCGCGACCTGACCAAGGCCCTGGGCGGTACGGCTACCGCGGGCGTCAAGCGCGGCTGGCTCATCGCCACCTGGTCGGTCGCCCACGCCCAGAAGTACGGCCTGCGCAAGGTCGGCTTCGACGGAGCCACCTGGTCGCCCCAGTCCGAGACCTGGACCTCCGACTCCCGCGCCGGGCGCGACGAGGTCGCCCTGTCCTGAAGGTTGAGTAGGGCGTACTCAAGCCGCCGATCATCCGCCTCCGCATGCTGATCCCATGCGGAGAACCCTCGTGTCCAAGCTGATCGTGCTGCTCGTCGCCCTCCTGTCCATGAGCCTGCTGGCCGCCTGCGAAGACTTCCAGATCCCCGGAGACCGGGCCGAGGCGGCCGAGCCCCAGAAGACCGCCCAGGCGCCCAAGAAGAGCTTCTGCCCGAAGGCCGGGCCGATCACCCGGTCGCAGCTCCCGTCGCCCGCCGACGCGGAGCGCATCGCCACCAACCCGTGCGTCAACGTCAACGGACTCGTGGGGCTGGCGGTGCAGAACATCCCCGACTCGGCCGTGAAGACCACCTTCCGCGCCGGGATCAAGAGCTTCGCCGGCAAGTTCCTGCTGGCGGCCGACGCGGTCAACTGCGCCTACGAGAACGACCACCTCGCGGTCGCGGTCTACCGGGATCCGGAGTACACCTGGTCGACCGGGCTGGTCGCGGTCGTGCGGGGCGACGTGCAGGCACTGGCCGAGGACGCGATCTGCCTGCTGGAGAAGCAGCTCAACCCCTTCGACGACTTCGGCGCCATCGCCGAGGACAAGCCCAGCCCGAGGTTCTGCGCCGACCACGAGTCGCGCACGGCCCAGGGCTACGACTTCAAGATCCTGTGGATCGCCAACTCCACGACGATGTGCCGCAACCTCGCCTACTCCATCAGGTCGGCCTAGGAAGCACGCGCCAGCAGGGAGACGGAGCCGGGAGGCAGCGGGTGAGCGTAGGCGGCGGTCCACTGCGAGCCCTGGACGCGGTTGAAGGACAACAACCGGCCGTCGGCCGCGCGGTAGTCGGCGAAGTCGAGCAGGCCGCGCTCAGGGTGACCGGAGGCCTCGCCCTCGGCCTTGAAGGCGGCGGTGCCCCGCTCGATGGGGAAGAACTCGACGCCCTCCATGATCAGCATGCTCTTGGCGGGCACCATGCCCTGGGTCGGGACCTCCGTCCACAGCAGGACTTCCAGGTGGGGGGCGTCGCCCGAGGCCAGGCCGTGGCGTACCTCGACCGACAGCCACTGGTAGCGGCGCAGGGAGTCTTCGATGAAGTACTCGGTCCACTGCTGGCCCTGCCAGGACACGTGCAGCGCCCCGAGCACCCGCCAGGGGGCGCCGTGCACCTCGATGCGATCGCCCACGCGGAAGGTGCGGGGGTCGATGAAGGTGGGCGTGGCCACGGGAGCGGGCACGGGCGCCGCGGGCTGAGCCGGGGCGGGCCTGGCCGCCCGCCGGTCGCGGCCCTGACGCATGGTGGCGAGGAACGCGCCGAGTAACAGGATGACGGTGGCGACACTGAGGCCGAGCACGACCAAAGCAGATGCGCTCATATCACCGCCCCGCGCGCGACGAGGCTGCGCCGATCAGTTCGTTCGACAACCTCGCCCATGCCGGGGAATCTTACTGGAGGCGGCGCACCGCCGCACTGATCCGTTCGTCCGTCGCCGTCACAGCGATACGGATATGTGAGCTACCAGCAGTTCCGTAGAAGTCACCCGGTGCAGCCAAAATGCCGATTTCGGCAAGTTCGGCCACCTGTGTCCAGCAGTCCCTGCCGTTCGACGCCCAGAAGTAGAGCCCGGCCTCGGAGTGCTCGATGCTCCAGCCCGCCTTCTCCAGGGCCGGACGCAGCACGGCACGGCGGGCGGAGTAACGCTCCCGCTGCTCCTCGGCGTGGGCGTCGTCGGCCAGCGCGGCCGTCATCGCCGCCTGCACCGGGGCTGGCATGATCATGCCGCCATGCTTGCGGATCTCCAGCAGGCGCTTGACCAGCACCGGATCGCCCGTGACGAACCCGGCGCGGTAGCCGGCCAGGTTGGAGCGCTTCGACAGGGAGTGCACCGCCAGCAGCCCCTCGTGGGAGCCGCCGCAGACGTCGGGATGCAGGATCGAGATCGGCTCGGCCTCCCAGCCCAGCTCGATGTAACACTCGTCGGAGGCGACGACCGCACCGCGCTCGCGCGCCCACTCGACGACCTTGCGCAGGTGCTCGGCGGGCAGCACCCGGCCCGTCGGGTTCGACGGGGAGTTGACCCACACCAGGTCGACCGGCTCGGGCCCGAGGGCCACCAGCCCGTCGGTGGCGCTCGCCCTGGCGCCCGCCAGCCTGGCCCCCACGTCGTAGGTCGGGTAGGCCAGCTCCGGCAGCGCGACGTGCTTGGCGCCCAGGTAGGTGGGCAGCCAGGCGACGAACTCCTTCGAGCCGATCAGCGGCAGCACCGCCTGCTCGCCCACGCTGACGCCGTGGCGGCGGGCCAGCCAGCCCGCGGCCGCCTCCCGCAACTCCCTGGTGCCGTGGGTGAGCGGGTAGCCGGGGCTGTCGGCCGCCTTCACGAGAGCTTCCTGGACCACCTGCGGCACCGGGTCGACGGGGGTTCCCACCGACAGGTCGACGATCCCGTCGGGATGTTCCTGGGCGCGCCTCTTGTGCGGCTCCAGCTTGTCCCACGGGAAGTCAGGCAGGTTGTTCACGGCTCTCCTCGATGGCAGCACTCATCGCCGGGCGGAGCGGGAGGCACCGGCCCGGCGTTGTCGCGCCAACCAGGTTAGTGCTCCTCGGCCTGCGGGGGCAGGACGGAGACCACAGGGTGGTCCTTGTCGATCTTGCCGACCTTCGAGGCACCGCCCGGCGAGCCCAGGTCGTCGAAGAACTCGACGTTGGCCTTGTAGAAGTCCTTCCACTGCTCGGGCAGGTCATCCTCGTAGAAGATGGCCTCCACCGGGCACACGGGTTCGCATGCGCCGCAGTCCACACACTCGTCGGGGTGGATGTAAAGCATGCGCTCGCCCTCGTAGATGCAATCGACGGGGCATTCCTCGATGCACGCCTTGTCAAGCACGTCCACGCAAGGCTGCGCGATGACGTAGGTCACTTGCCCTCCTTCGTCGGGCAACTGCCCCAGGTGCTCTGCTTATTGGTGCCCTCACTACGTTCGGTCACCCCGAACTCCTTCACGACTTCGACCGCGGTTTGCTACGCCCTAGTATTGCCGTGCCCGCCAACTGTCGGAAACGGAGGGGGGCGAAAACTCCATGGCTGCCCGGCTAGTCGTGTCCATCACGCCCGCCGACGTGGGCGCGCGGGTGACGACACGAAGAAGAGTGCCAGAGGGCTTCCGTGACGCGGTAGGCGTTCTCGAATCGTGGGACGACGGGCTGCTGACCGTACGAAAACATGACGGCACCTTGGTGGAGATTCCGCAGGACACGCTGCTCGCGGCGAGGGTCGTTCCTCCTCGTCAGCGGTAAGTATTCGTAATGTGACTGAAAGTAGCAAGGCCGTCCTCATGTGCGCGGCCGCCTTCCTGCTCGCCGGATGCGGCCAGACAGCCGTGCCCGAGCAGCCACTCCCGCCCGTCAACGTGCAGGCCGCCTCGCTGAAAGAGGGTTTCACCACCCTCGACCGGCTGGCCGAGACCGCCCGCAAGGAGGGCGGGCTCAACCTCATCGGCCTGCCCCGCTCCTGGGTGAACTACGGCGAGATCATCGACGCGTTCTCCGAGAAGTACGGCATCAAGGTCAACGAGCTCGAACCCGACGCCAGCAGCGCCAGGCAGCTCGCCTCGACCGCCAAACCCGACTGCTTCGAGCTCAGCCTGGACACGGCGGTGGCCAACGCCGCCCGGTTCGCGCCCTACAAGGTCGCCGGCTGGCAGGACCTGCCCGACGAGGTCAAGCAGCCCGACGGCGCCTGGTACGCCAACTACGGCAGCTACATGTCGATCGGCTACAACCCGGCCAAGGCGACACCCGCCTCCTTCGCCGACCTGACCAAGCCGGGCGCCACGGTCGCGCTGGCCGGAGACCCGCGCCAGGACGCGGCGGGCTTCTACGGCCTCATGGCGGCCTCACTGCGCTCGGGGGTGCCGCAGCCCAGCCAGGCCGTCGAGCTGTTCTCCCAGCTCAAGGGGAGAATGGCCGACCCGCGAACGGCCGACGTCGTGATCGACTGGGACCACGTCAACGCCGCCCGCGCCGCCAAGACACCCGAGAGCTGGAAGGTCACCATCCCGCGCGACGCGGCCCTGGGAACCTTCTACGTCCAGGCGATCGCCAAGAACGCGCCGCACCCGGCCTCGGCCCGGCTCTGGCAGGAGTACCTCTTCTCCGACGAGGGGCAGAACCTGCTGCAGAAGGGCTACGCCCGGCCGGTGCGCGCCGAGGCCATGCTCATGCGGGGCACGCTCGACACCGAGCAGGCCGCCAAGCTGCCCGTCGCCCCCGGTCCGCCCGTGCTGCTGACCATCCCGCAGACCGACGCGGCCAAGTCCTACGTGCGCGCCAGATGGAGCACCGTGGCCGGCTGACTCGCTCACGACGAAAGCCCCTGGCCCGCTTCGGGCCGGGGGCTTTCCCATGATGACCATAGTCACAGAAGTGACTGATATGTCGTAGAGACATTCACGCCCTAAAGTGAGCGCACAGGGGGAATGACGTCTCAGAATGTGAGCTGATTGTCTTGCGATACGACACACCGAGCTTGATGCGGTGGAACAGTCGCGCCTACGACAGCAGTTTCGGCTATGTCTCGGCCAAGGGCGCGCCCCTGGTCGACCTGCTTGACCCACAACCCGGCGAGAGGGTGCTCGACCTGGGATGCGGCACGGGGGTGCTGACCGCGGAGATCACCAGCAGAGGCGCGCAGGTCCTCGGCATCGACGGCTCGCCGGTGATGATCGAGAAGGCGCTGGCGCAGTTTCCCGGCATCGACTTCATCATCGGCGACGGCCACGACTTCACCGTCGCCCAGGCGTACGACGCCGTCTTCTCCAACGCGGCGCTGCACTGGATGAGCCGCGACCCCGACGCGGTCATCGAGAACGTCAGGGAGGCGCTCGTTCCCGGCGGCAGATTCGTGGCCGAGATGGGCGGATCGGGCAACTGCGCGGAACTCACCGCGGCCATGTCGACGGCCTGGCGGGATTACGGCCTTCCGGAACCCGAACTCCCGTGGTACTTCCCCACCCCCGCCGAATACGCGGCACGGCTCGAGAGGAACGGGTTCGTCGTACGCATTCTCGAATACTTCGACCGTCCCACGCCACTTGACGAATGCCCCGGCGGTGCCGCCGACTGGGTGCGCATGTTCGCCGCCAACGTCCTGGCAGGCCTGCCCAAGGACCTGGTCGAGCCGCTGCTGAGGCGAGTCAATGAGCTCGCGGCACCGGCCTTGCGCCGGGAGACCGGATGGATGGCTGATTATGTTCGCCTACGCTTCGCCGCCGTCCGACGCTGATACGTAGTCCATGATGCACATGGGTGTTTTGCCGGACTATGGTCTGTTCCGGAGGCCGCAAGAGTACGGCTGCGCCGCGACGGCGGCGTGAGGGGCTGGTGAACGGAACGGGATGAACTTCTGCCTGAGTGACCTCGTACCACCGTTGAGGTGGAGCGACGCGGCCGCTATCACGCTGCTCAACGCGCATCCCGGCCTGCCCGACGCCTGGTGGCGTTCGCTGCCCATGCCCAGCGTGCTGGCCGCGATCGGCCCCGAGCCGCTGGGCGACCTGCTCACGGAGATCGCCCTGGAGCACTGGCCCGCCGCCGCCGTGGGCGACATACTGCCCGCGCTGCACGTGCTCGACCCCGACGAGGCCGACGAGCCCCACGTCGCCATCGCCCTCGACCGGGCGGGGTCATGGGCGGGACTGCTCAACCTGACCAGCCGCGAGCTGATGGACCAGCCCTTCATCCAGGCGCGTCAGGTGCTGTCGACGTTGTTCTCGGCCACCCTGGTACGGCTGGCGCCGGCGGCGGGGCCCCTGTCACCGCCGCAGCTCATCGAAAAGCCCGAGCCACTCGTCCGCCCCGAGCCGGGGCGCCAGAAGGCGGGAGACAAGGCGGCGGCCCGTGCTCCGGAGCCGACGGCGAACGCGGCGCTGGCCGCCGAGCCGGTGGCATCGGCCGAGCCGGTGAAGGACGGCGCGGCGAAGTCGGTGAGCGAGGCTGGGCCGCTGAACGAGGCCGAACCGGTGAACGAGAACGGCGCGTCCGAGTCGGTGGCCGACGCTGAGCATGCGGCAGACGCTCAGGCGACCGCCGGCGGCGGCGAGGCGGCCGAGGGCGAGGCGGAGGAGCCGGAGGCGGCCCCCGCGTCGGCGGATGCCGCACATCGGCCCGCAGAGGCGGCGCACGAGTCTGCGGACGCCGACGCGGAGCCGGTGGCCGCCGGACACGAGCCCGCTGACGCGGGGCACGAGTCGGCGGAGGCGTCTGAGCCGGGGGCAGAGGCCGTGCACGCCGCCGAGCCGGTAGCAGACGACGGTGAGGCCGGGCGGGCGGACGAGCCCGGGGCCCAGCATGACGAGGCCGAGGCGCAGCACGCCGACGAGCCTGGCCACGAGCCCGAGGCCCAGCACGCCGACGGGTCAGGCGACGCGCCTGAGGCCCCGCAGCGCGAGGCCGAGCACGAGCCCGACTCCGAACACGACAAGCCCGAACACGAGCGCGACGAGCCCCAGCCCGACGAGCCTGTGGTGGCCGAGGTGGTCGAGGCGCCCCACGACCCCGTGGAGGAGCCCCCCGCCGTCGCGGAGGGCGCCCCCCACCACCTGCACGAGCTCGTTGAAGCCGCCTTCGCCGGCCTCGACGACAAGAGCTGGGCCGTCGCCCAGAACCGCGTCTTCACCGACGCCCCCTCGGCCCTGGACCAGCTGGCCAAGCTGTTCGCCGTCCCCACGGCCGAACTGCAGGCCGTGGAGGCCGATCTGCATGCCCGGCTGCGCCAGTGGCTGGACAGCCAGGAGGCGGCGCCGTACCGCGAGCACCTCGACTCGGTGCGCCGCGCGGTCGGCCAGAAGCCGTCAAAGGAGCAGCTGCTCCAGGTGGCCGACTGGCACCGCCTGGAGGTGCGTCCGCTGGAGGTCCCGGCCTGGCAGTTCGTCCTGGCCACGCTGACGGTGGCGCAGCCGCGGCAACCGGCGCAGGCGCCGCCGTTCCAGCCCCCGGCACCGCAGCAGCAGGATGCCCGCCCGTTGAAGGACGTGGCGCTGACCAAGCGCTGTTTCCGCCAGCCCGACGGCCGCTGGTGGTTGCGGGTGGATGTCACGGCCGAGCAGCTGCAGGGTGGCGAGTGCCCGCTGCCGAGCGGTTTCGCTGCCTACCTGAACCTGAATCCCGGTGAGAGCCGTACGGTGCGCAGTGCGGCGGGTGAGCTGGCGCTGAGCTGGCACGGCCGCCCGGTGCTGGAGTCGGTCGGCAAGTTGCTGCAGGATGTCGGCGCCAAGGAGGGCGGCCACCTGTTCCTCACGTTGTCGGACGAGGGGGTGCTGCGGGCCAGGCATCTGCCGGTGGCCTCCGACAGCGCGGAGCCGATCACGAGGGCGTTGCGCCTGGTCGGTTACACCGCTCCCGGGGGCACGCTGGACCAGGCGGCGAGGGTGATCGCGACGAGGATCGGGATGGCGGGCCCGGTGAGCCTGTCGGATCTGAAGGCCAGGCTCCGCGAACGCGGCGACCGCGACCTGCTCGCCCTGTTGGACTGAGCCGTATGCCGCGGCTCGCGATCGGCCCCGATCTGCCCCGCGCACTGGCCGTGCCAGTGGGCGGGCACGGGCGCGGGCAGGCGCTGGCCGCGTTGCGCCTGTTCCTGGCCAGTACGGCGGGGGCCCCGCATCCTGAGAGGGTGCGGGGGGCGCGGGACGCGCGGGTGCAGACGTTGCGCCTGGCGGAGGGGCTGCGCGGTGTGGTCGTACGGCAGCGCGACGTCTACTGGCTGGTCACCGCGCTGCCCGATGCCGAGGCGTGGGATTTCGCCAACCGGCACAGGTACAGCGTCAATTCGGTCATCGGGGTCGTGGAGGAGTGGGACGCGCAGGCGCTGGGCTCGGTGGAGCCGGCGCTGCGCCGGTCGGCGGGTGCTTCGCGGCTGTTCGACCCGGTCTGTGACGGTGATCTGCTGGCGCTCGGCATCAACGTGTGGATCCTGCCGCTGATCAGGCACATCACCACCGAGGCCGACGTGGAGGCGATCGAGCCGTTCCTGCCGCCGACGCAGCATCGTCCGCTGGCCGTACTGGCCCGTGGCGGGACGATCACGGAGGCGTGGCGGGAGCTGGACGAGTGCCGGGCGATCGACGCCGATCCCGGCCCGGTGGATCCCGACGACCTGTATCAGGCGTTGCTGCGCAGCCCTGACCGGGCGGTGTTCGTGGGTGACGTCGACGAGCTGGAGCGGCGTCTCGACGCGCCCGACTGGTGCACCTTCCTCCATCCGCCGCAGCACCGCCTGGCCCGCTCGCACTTCGAGCACCCGGTCCTGGTCACGGGCGCGGCGGGCACGGGCAAGACGCTGATCGCCCTGCACAGGGCCGCCCATCTGGCGGCGCACGGCGAGGGCAGGGTGCTGCTGAACACGTTCTCGCAGAGCCTGCGCGAGGAGTTGTCGAAGCGGCTGGACACGCTGGTCGAGGACGCGGCGGTGCGCAAGCGCATCGATGTCGACAACGCCGACCATCTGGCGCTGCGCCTTGTCGCCGACGCGGAGGGCAGGCAGCCCGCCCTGGTGGGTCCGGGCGCGCGCAACCTGACCGATCTGACCGAGGAGGCGGCGCGGCTGCTCAACGCCCCGCCGGGCGACCTGCTCGGCGAGGTGCGCAAGCCGTACCGGCACATCGTGGTCGACGAGGGGCAGGATCTCAGCCCGGCCCAGTGGCGGCTGCTGCGCGCGGCCGTCCCGCACGCGGCCGACGACTTCTTCGTGCTGGGCGATCCGCACCAGCGCGTCACCGATCACCGGGTGACGCTGGAGCAGGTCGGCATCGTCGCGACCCACCACACGCTCAAGCTCTCCTACCGGCTGCCGCAGGAGCTGCTGTCCTTCGGCGTACGGCTGCGCGGCGGCGGGCCGACCGACGGCCTGGTCACGGGGGTGTCGGAGCTGTACGGCTACCGCGCGACGCGTCATGGCGAGCGCCCGATGGTCCGCGCCTACGACTCGCCCGAGGCGGAGCTCGACGGGCTGACCGCCACGATCGACGGGTGGCTGGCCGAGGGGGTGGCGCCGGAACGGATCGCGGTCGCGGCGCGCACGACGGCTCTGGCCAGGCGGGCGCGCAGGCTCCTGGAGGGCCGCGACGTCCTGGTGACCACCTTCTACGGGCTCAAGGGGCGGGAGTTCGACCGGGTCGCCTTGTTCGCCGTCTCGGAGGGCATCGTGCCCGACCCACCGCCCGACGATCCCGGGTCGCGCGCCAGGGCGCTGCAGCGCGAGCGTAGCGTGCTGTTCGTGGCGTGCACCCGGGCTAAAGCTTTGCTCTATATCTCCCATTTTGGGAGAGGCAGCCCGTTTCTGTCGTTCTAATCACATACCCTGAACTGCGGATATCTCTCCCTTGCCGGTTGGACCTCGATGAATCTCAGCCTGAGCGACCTTGCGCCACCGGTGCGCTGGACCTCCCCCGGCCAGATCGCACCGATCGCGGAAGACGCCGACCTGCCAGAAGCCTGGTGGCAGGCGGTCCCCTTCGACCGTGCCTGCGCCATCGTCGGCCTTCCACGGGTGGCCGACCACCTGGCCGACCTGGCGACGGCCTGCTGGGGGCACCTCGTGCTCGGCGACATCCTGCCACTGCTGCGCCTGTCCGACCCCGCCGAGAGCGAGCGCACGCCCGAGTCGCTTGGCCGCGACGTCGTGCAGAAGCTCTTCCTGGGCGTCTTCGAGCGCCTGCTGGAGCCGCCCTCGCAGGCGGCCCAGGTGCGCGCGGCCCGTCCCGACAGGCCGCTGCCCGAGGTGATCGACGAGATCTTCACCACGCTCGACGAGCGGCAGCGCGCCATCGCCCGCGACCGGCTCTACGCCGCCAACCGGGTCACCCTCGACGACCTGGCCCAGCGTTTCAACGTCACCCGCGAGCGCATCAGGCAGATCGAACGCGACCTGCGCGACCACGTCGACGGCTGGCTGGCCTCCCCTGACGCCCAGGCCCTGGTCGCGCACGTGAGCTGGCTGCGCGGACGCCTCGGCTCCGCCGTGCCCGCCGACGACCTGGCCGCCGCGGTGCCCTGGCACCACGAGGTGCTCAAGACGCTCGACATCCCGACCTGGCGCTTCGTGCGCACACTGCTGACCGGGTACGAGCAGGCCGACGGCTGGCTGGTCGTGGGCGGCTCCGACGAGCTCAGGGAGAAGACCCGCCAGCTGTTCGCCGACGGGCCGCACCCCGTCGCCGAGGCCGTCGCCATGGTCGCCCAGCTCGGTGTCCGCGAAGACGTGGCCGAACGCTGGATCGAGGCCGTGCCGCACCTGCGGGTGTTCGAGGGGCACGTGGTGCCCTGGCCGCGCTCGATCAACGAGAAGGCCGAGGCGGTGCTGGCCGTCTCGGGCGACCCGCTGTCGCCCGAGGAGATCCAGGAGCGCATCGGCGAGGACTACTCCCTGGTCGGCATCCGCAACCAGCTGACGGCCGACGAGCGCTTCCTGCGGGTCGACCGCAACAAGTACGGCCTGACCCGCTGGGGCGGCGACGAGTACCTGGGCATCCGCGAGATGATCGCCCGCGAGATCGAGCGGGCCGGGGGCGAGGCCTCCATCTCCACGATCGTGACCAACCTGACCTCGCGCTACGACGTGAGCGAGAGCTCGGTGCGCGCCTACGCGGGCGGCCCCGGCTTCGAACGCACCCAGCGCGGCTGGGTCAGGGTCGCGGGCACGGGCGGCGCGGGCTCCGAGGCCGCCGAGCCGTACCAGCCCCGCAAGGACGTCTCCGAGACGCGGCGCAGCTTCCGCTCGCGCGACGGGCGCTGGTGGCACCGGGTCGACATCAACGCCGAGCACCTGCGCGGCTCCGGCTCGCCGCTGCCGACCGGGTTCGCCGCCTACCTGGGCATGGCTCCCGGCGGCTCGCTCACCGCCTCCGCGCCCTCGGGCGACGTGGTCATCTCGTGGCACAACCAGCCCACGATGGGCTCGATCCGCAACGTGCTGGCCGAGTTCAAGGCGGCCGACGGCGACCACGTCTTCCTGACCGTCTCCGACGGCGGCGAGCTGCTGACCAGGTTCCTGCCCGGCGCCCACCCGGGCATCCCGCCGCTGGCCAGGGCCCTGCACCTCATCGGCTACACCGCCCCGGTGCAGTCGGAGGCGGAGGGGCTGCGGCTCATCGGCGCCAGGATCGGCCTGCCCGACACCGCCGCGCGCGAGGAGATCGTCACGAGGCTGCGGGAGCGGGGTGACCGCGACATTCTGGGCTACCTCGGAGAGTAGGCTCGGTTCATGTTGCGGCTCTACGACACGCGCACCCGTCAAGTCGAAGAGATCAGGACCGGCCGGCTGGTCCGCATGTACACCTGCGGGCCCACGGTCTACCGCTACGCCCACGTCGGCAACCTGCGCTCCTACCTGCTGTCGGACCTGATCCGGCGGATCCTGGAGCGGCAGGGGGCCCGGCTGCTGGTGTGCCAGAACATCACCGACGTCGGCCACCTCGTCGACGACGCCGAGATCGGCGACGACAAGATCGTCATGCAGGCGCGCGCCGAAGGCCGCACCACGCTCGACGTCGCCCGCTTCTACGAGGAGGCCTTCCGCCGCGACACCACGGCCCTGAACCTCCGCCCGCCCGAGCACACCCCCCGCGCCACCGAGACCATCGACCTGATGATCGAGCTGATCGCCAAGCTCATCGAGAAGGGCCACGCCTACGTCGTGCCCGACGGCTCGGTGTTCTTCGCCGCCGAGACCTTCCCCACCTACGGGGAGATCTCAGGCAACCGGCTCGAAGACCTCAAGCCAGGCCACCGCGTCGAAGGCGTCGACCCGCGCAAACGGTTCCACGCCGACTGGGCCCTGTGGAAACACGCCGACCGCGAGCTCGTCTGGGACACCCCCTGGGGCGGCACCGGCTTCCCCGGCTGGCACATCGAGTGCTCGGCCATGTCGCTGTCGCTACTCGGCGACCGCATCGACCTCCACACCGGCGGCATCGACCTGCGCTTCCCGCACCACGAGGACGAGCGCGCCCAGTCCGACACGGCCGCGGGCACCGAGGTCGTGCGCCACTGGGTGCACGGCGAGCACCTGCTCTTCGACGGGCGCAAAATGGCCAAGTCGACCGGCAACGTGGTGCTGCTGTCCGACGTGGCCGAGGCCGGCCTCGATCCGCTGGCCGTACGGCTGGCGTTCATGGAACACCGCTACCGCCAGCAGCTGAACCTGACGTGGGACACTTTGCGCGCGGCCGACCGCACCCTGAGCCGCTGGCGCGCCCGCGTCGCCGAATGGGCAGAGTCGCCCTCCGCGCCCCTGGCCACCGATCTCGTACGGCAGGCGGAGACCGCCTTCGCCGACGACCTCGACACTCCGGCCGCGCTCCGGGTGCTGCGCGAGATCGAACGTTCACCGGATCTCGCACCGGGATCGAAGTTCGAGACCTTCCTCCACCTCGACTACGTGCTCGGGCTGGAGTTGTCGAGCCGGATCGGCAAGGCGCCGGTGCTGCCCCCAGGCGCGTCCGAGCTGCTGGAGCAGCGCGAACGTGCCCGCGAGGCGCACGACTGGCACTCCTCCGACCGGCTGCGCGACGAACTGGCCGCCCTGGGGGTGAAGGTCGCCGACACGCCCACGGGACAGGTCTGGTCCGCGTGATCAGTCCAGCGGCACGCCCAGCTCGTCCGCCAGGCGCAGCCAGAGCACCAGGTGCCAGTCCTGGTCGTTGGCGAGCGGGTCCTCCCGGTGCGCCGGCCGGCCGTCGACCGTCGACGGCATGACGAACGCGCAGGTGGCCGAGCCGTCAGGGCGGAGGTTGGCGAGGTTGGCGCGCAGGATCTCCCTGGCGACCGCGTCGGTGCGCTCCGTGCGCAGCTCGGGCGGCAGGCGGTAGAGGGCGTCGGCGGTCAGCGTGCTCCAGTGGTGGGGGAAGACGTCGCCCCACAACCGCGTGTGGCCGAACCAGTAGCCGTCCCAGTGGCGGATCGCGACGTGACGCAGGCGCACGTGGGGCTGCGGTCCGCCGAAGGCCAGCAGCCAGGGCAGGCGCTCGGCGGCGGCCTTGGCGAAGCGGGGATCGCCGGTGACTGTGTGGGCGTCGCTGACCAGGCGGACGAGGGGGGCGACGATCGACTGCTCGTAGTGGACCTCGTGGGCGGGCAGCCGCTCGCCGAGGGCGACGAAGTGCTCGGCACTGGCCACCAGGCGTTCCCGCAGCGCCTCCGCCCTGGACGCCCGGCCAGCGGCACCTCGCGCATCCTGCGCCCGGTCCGCGGCATCGAGCGTGCCAGGAGCCCGCTCGGCGGCATCGGGCGTGCCAGGAGCCCGCTCGGCGGCATCGGGCGTGCCATGGGCCTGGTCGGCGGCATCGGGCGTGCCAGGAGCCCGGTCCGCGGCGTCGAGGGCGGTGGCGATCGCCAGGCAGGCCTCCGGCAGGCCGATGGCCAGGAAGTGGCCGATGCCGAGGTCGAAGGCGCGCTCCAGGATGGCGGCGGCCAGCTCCAGGTCCTCCTGCCGCCCGTAGGCGAGGTGGTGGTCGAGGAAGGCGCGCGCCAGCCAGGGAGCGTCGTAGAGCCGGACGCCCGTGGTGTCGGAGGAGCCGCGCCTGGGTGAGGCGTCGGGCAGCAGCAGGTGCTCACGCGCGAACGCCGCCCACCCTTCGAGCAGGGGATCCGCGACGTCCGCCGCCAGGCGGCCGTGCCGGCGCGCCTGGTGGAGCAGCATGGGCATGCAGATCCGCTCCGACCCGTCCGACCAGTCGGACCAGCCGTTGCCGGTCTGGGTGAGCCCGGTTCGCGTGTCGACCGGCACGAAGGCGTGGGCCAGGGTGCCGGGCCTCTCGGTGGGGCGGTGGTGGCGCACGATGTAGGCGGCGCGTCGCCGTACGAGCTCGTCGACGGGAAGGTGGAACAGCACCTCGGTGCGCGCGCTGCCGATGTCGACGCGGTAGAGGCCGGGAGTGGTGGCGTTGAGGCACACGCCCGTGCCACCGGCGACCTCAGGGCCGCGCGCCGCCACGGCTGCCGTGGTGACTTCGACCCCGGGCGACACCACGGCTGCCGTGGTGACTTCGACCCCGCGCGCCGCCACGGCTTCCGTGGTGACCTCGACCCCGGGCGCCGCCACGGCTGCCGTGGTGGCGACCTCGATCGGGGTGCCCACGGGGGCGGCCAGGCGCGGGAGGCGGGCCGGTGGGCGGGTGGCGGCGAGGAACTCCTCCACGCCGTCGTACCACCCCAGCTCCCAGGCCAGCGTGTAACTCTCCCCCGCCTCCAGGTGGATCGCGGCCTGCCCGCCGAACGCCGCCGGGTTGCCCGCCAGGTCCGTCACGTGGAGCACGATGTGGCCGCGCGCGTTGGAGGAGGTGTTCTGGTTGCGCGACTCGATCGTGTAGGCGTGCAGCGCGCCCTCGCGCACGATCAGCCCCAGGCAGCGTCCGTCGCCCGACATCGGCTGGGCCAGCACCCACGCCCAGGTCCCGCCGGTGAACACGTGGGCGTGGACGGCGGCGGCGAGCGAGGTCTCGGCGTCCTCGTACAGGTCACGGAAGGGCGTCTGGATGCCGAGGCCGGTGATGGCGAGCGGTCCGGGTGTGCGGTTGGTGAAGGTGTAGCGCTCGGTCAGGAGCCGCCCGTACTCCCGCTCGACGGCCACCTCCACCCCTGCCGCCGTGCCGTACCGGGCCCTGCTGCGGCCCACGGCGTCGGCTTCCAGGGTCACCGGCAGGTGCCACCGTCGTGCCCCCGCCGTGGTGACGAGGTGCCCCGATCCCCACTGGTGCTCGGCCGAGTGCCAGGGGGTCGTCTCCGCGTCGAGCAGGTAGCGCCGCCGCGGGTGTTCTGGGTCGAGGAACTGCACGGGTGCTCCGCTGACGGAGTCGATGACGGCGGTGCCGGAGCCGAAGGTGCTCATGGAGGATCTCCCGGTAAGCGCTTTCCGCATGATCGTAGCAGTCCCTCGGTTGTCCACAGCGCGACCAGAAGGTGGTTCGGGCATCGGCACGGAGCTGCCACACTTGTGCAAGAGCAGGTCAAGGGAGGGTTTGGCGATGTTGAGGCCGTTTGCGTGGATGCCGCGACCCCTACGCTGGCTGGCGCGCGTGCTGACGGTCGTCCTCGCACTGGCGCTGGTTCTCGCCGGCGTGGTGGCGTGGATCGTGCGCGAGTCCTTCCCCCAGTTGGAGGGCAGCCTGACCCTGCCCGGACTGTCGGCCAAGGTCGACGTCTACCGCGACGCGTCGGGCATCCCCCACATCTACGCCGACACCACGGAAGACCTCTTCATCGCGCAGGGCTACGTGCACGCCCAGGACCGCTTCTGGGAGATGGACTTCCGCCGCCACGTGACCTCCGGCCGCCTGTCGGAGCTGTTCGGCCCGGCCACCATCGAGCAGGACAAGGCGATCCGCACCATGGGCTGGCGCAAGGTCGCCGAGCAGGAGCTGCCCGAGCTCAAGGAGGAGACCAGGCGCCACCTCGACTCCTACGCCAAGGGCGTCAACGCCTGGATGAAGGCCAACGTCAACGCCTCCGACCGCAGCCTCGAATACTCCGTGCTGAAGCTCACCAACTCCGGCTACCAGCCCGAGCCGTGGACCAGTGCCGACTCGGTGGCCTGGCTCAAGGCGATGGCGTGGGACCTGCGCTCCAACCTCGAGACCGAGATCGACCGGGCGCTGGCGGCCACGAAGCTGCCGCCCGACCGCGTGGCGCAGCTCTTCCCCGACTACCCCTTCGACCGCCACACCCCGATCGTCGGGCAGGGCACGGTCTCCCAGGGCCGTTTCGACCAGGACGGCGAGCCCGACCTCACCGCCGCCAGGCCCTCCTCCTCCGGCCCGGCCGGGGCCGCCGAGTCGCTGACCAGGGCGGCCGAGACGTTGTCGAAGGTGCCCAACCTGATGAGCGTCGAAGACCGCGACGGCATCGGCTCCAACTCGTGGGTGGTCTCCGGGCGGCACACCACCACCGGCAAGCCCATCCTGGCCAACGACCCGCACCTGTCGGCCCAGATGCCCAGCGTCTGGTACCAGACCGGGCTCCACTGCCGCGCCAAGTCGGCGTCGTGCTCCTACGACGTCACCGGCTACTCCTTCTCCGGCGTCCCCGGCGTGATCATCGGCCACAACGACCGCGTCGCCTGGGGCTTCACCAACCTCGGCCCCGACGTGGCCGACCTGTTCATGGAGAAGGTCGAGGGCGACACCTACCTCTACCGCAACGAGGTGCGCAAGCTCGACAAGCGCTCCGAGACCATCAAGGTCGCGGGCGGCGAGCCGGTCGTGCTCGAGGTGCGCTCCACCGTCCACGGGCCGCTGGTCGGAGAGGTCATGGACATCGAGCCGAGCCAGGGCGCCAACGCGGTGGCGCTGCAGTGGACCGCGCTCACCCCCGGGTCCAGCGCCGATGCGATCTTCGCCATGAACCAGGCGCAGAACTGGGAGGAGTTCCGCGTCGCGGCCTCGCAGTTCGACGTGCCCGCGCAGAATCTGATCTACGCCGACGTCGACGGCCGGATCGGCTACCAGGCGCCCGGCCGCATCCCGGTCCGGCTCAAGGGCGACGGCACCGCGCCGGTGCCCGGCTGGAGCGGCGAATACGATTGGAAGCCCGAGCCCATCCCCTTCGAGCAGTTGCCCACGCTCGCCGACCCGGCAGCAGGCGTGATCGTCACCGCCAACAACGCCGTGGTCGACCCCAGCCGCTACGCTCCCCTGCTGACCAAGGACTGGTCGTACGGCTACCGCAGCCAGCGCATCGCCGAGCGCCTCGAACAGGTCCTCGGCCAGGGCAAGATCAGCCCGGAGCAGATGTCGGAGATCCAGATGGACTCCGTCAACACCTTCGCCCCCGTGCTGACGCCCCACCTGATGAAGGTCGCCCTCGCCGGTCCCGCCGTCGATGCCAGGGCCCGGCTCGAAGGCTGGGACGGCACCCAGACCCTCGACTCCAAGCCCGCCGCCTTCTTCAACGGCGTCTGGCGCCACCTGCTCAAGCTGACGTTCGACGACGACCTGCCGGAGCCCGCCCGCGCCACCGGCGGCGACCGCTGGTACGAAGTGGTGCGCGCGCTGCTGGAGCGGCCCGACGACGCGTTCTGGGACGACACCGCCACCGACCAGGTCGAGACCCGCGACGACATCCTGCGCCAGGCGATGGCCGACGCCGCCGCCGAGGTGGGCGAGCGCACCTGGGGCGAGACGCACACCCTGACGCTGACCAACCAGACCTTCGGCACCTCCGGCATCGCCCCCGTCGAGTGGCTGTTCAACCGCGGGCCCTTCGGCGTGCCCGGCGGCAAGGACGCCGTCAACGCCAACGGCTGGAACGTTCAGAAGGGCTACGAGGTGACCTCGGTCGCCTCCATGCGCATGGTCGTCGACCTGGCCGACCTCGACAACTCCCGGTGGATCAACCTGACCGGCAACTCCGGCCACGCCTTCCACGACAACTACTGGGACCAGGCGTCGTTGTGGACCGAGGGCCGCACGCTCCCGATGCTCAGCGATCCCGCCTCCATCCGGAAGGCGACGACGCACACCCTCCAACTGCTCCCTGGGTCGTAGCCGACGACGGGACGCCGGGCCGATTCCGCGAGGCGCGGCCCGGCGCACCCTGGAGGCATGACGCGACTCTGGTACTCCATCGGAACACTGCTCCTCGTGGCCGGCCTGTTCCACCTGGGCGTGCTGGCCGTCACCGGCGGGCCGTGGGACGGGCCCGTCTCCTTCCGCAAGCCCTTCACCTTCGGCATCTCGTTCGGGCTGAGCGTGCTGGCGCTCACCTGGGTGGCCGGGTTCGTCCGGCTGCGCGGCAAGGATCTGTGGCTGGGCGCCTTCGTCACGGCCTCGGTGGTCGAGGTCGTGCTGATCACCGTGCAGGCGTGGCGCGGGGTGCCGTCGCACTTCAACCAGGAGACCGCGTTCGACACGCTGGTGTCGCGGTTCCTGGCGTTCGGGGGCGGGGTGCTGATCGCGGTGGTGATCGCGCTGACCGTGGCGTCGTTTCGCCGCAATCCCGAAATCTCGCCCAGCATGCGCTTTGCCGTACGGGCCGGTTTTGTCACGCTGTTGCTGGCGATGGCCTTCGGCGGTGTGATGATCGCGCGTGGCATGGTCGAGGTCGCGACCGGCGATCCGCGGCTGGCCTACACGCTGGCGGGCTCGATGAAGCCGGCGCATGCCGTCCTGATGCACGGCGTGCTGCTCCTGCCCGCGCTGGCGGCCCTGCCGCTGGCCGAGGCCGTACGGATGAGGCTCGTGCGGTGGGCCACCCTCCTGTACGGCGTCGCGTCGGCGCTGGTGGCCGGGCTGGCCGCCCTGGAGATCACCGTGGTCGGCGCATCGGCCGCCTCGGTGCTGGCCGCCGGAGCGGTCAGCGGGCTGGGGGTCGCGGCGCTGGCCTGGAGCTACCGGGAGCGCCGCCAGCGGGGCACCCTGCGCTCGTAGCCGCCGTCGTCGAGGTTGGCCAGGCGTTCGAACGGGTTGTAGGACGCCTGGTCACCGCAGATGACCACCGAGGCCGCCATCGCCACCAGGTAGAGCGGCAACATCGGCAGCCCGATGCAGCACGCCCACTGGCTGGCGTGCCGGTTCTCGTGGGTGATCAGGCGCTCGGACAGCTCCGAGTGCTTGGTCACCACGACGTTGCCCACGGTGAACGCCCCCGCGATCGGGAAGCCGTAGCGGTAGCCGAAGGCCAGGATGAGCCCGTGCGGGCCGGGCACCGGGCTGGCGCCGCCCACCTTCGCGATCAGCAGCCCGAGCGGGGTGGACAGGTTGACGAGGTTCAGCACCCGCCGGATTCGGTAGCGCCTCTTCACACGACCAGTAAATAATGACCAACGTCCTGAAATCTCCCTCCCGAGCAGGATCATGCGATTCCTCATCCTGGCGGCCCTGGTAGTGACGATGGCCCTGGCCACCGCGGGCGGTCTCCTGGTGACCTCCACGGTCTCCCACGAGAGCGCGACACCGCCCCGCGAGTCCTACCTCCCGGTCGCCCAGCCCTCGGCCACCCCGACCCCGACGACCACCACGGCGAAGTACACCCTCGTCACCAAGGTCGTGAAGAAGAAGGACGTCTCCTCCCTGGAGGTGTCGATCAAGTACGGCGCGGCAGGCCGCTTCACGGTCAGGCAGAAGGTCTGCAAGGGCTCCTCCTGCAGGACCGTCACCAGCTCGATCCCCGTGACGACCGGCGCCGCGACCAAGACCATCAAGCTCGGCAAGGGCTCCTACCGGCTCAGCGGCAAGCCCAAGGTGACGGTCAAGGTGCTGCCCTGGCCCACCCGCACGGTCACGGCCACGCCCAAGGTGACGGCCACCGCCACCGTGACGACAGGGCCCACCGTCACCCAGTCGGTGACCGGCCCCACCACCACGATCACCGTGTCGGCCACGGTCACGATCACCGCGACGGCGACGGCCACGGCGACCTCCACCGTCACCGCCACGGTCACCGAGACGCCCAGCGGAGGCACCACCACGACCGTCACCGTGACGACCGCGCCACCCCCGAACGCCGGATGCGACGCGCCGTGGAACCCCTACCGCTACCACTTCTGCACGACAGAGCCCACGGCCGTGATCACCAGCCTGGCTCCCGAGCTGTGCACGTACTTCCAGTGTCTGACCAGCCCGCTGCCCGCGCCGACGGCCGGTCAGCGCCTGATGGCGTGCACCGACGGCAAGATCCTCTGGTCGACCCCGAGCCCCTCGCCCGACCCGTGCGCGAACAACGGCGCGCTCAAGGGTGACGTGCTCGTCGCCCCGGAACCCTCGGCCGGGGCCCAGGGGCTGACGGCTGCCACCGGGACCCCGACGCCCACGCTGACCCCGGCGCCGCCGGGCCAGTAGCCCTCACACCGTGCGGTAGCGGCCCTCGTGATAGATCAGCGGGGCCGCCTCCGCCGGGGTGGCCATGGAGACGACCTGCCCGACCACGATCGAGTGGTCGCCGCCGTCGTGCACCGCCCAGTTGCGGCACTCCAGGGTCGCCAGCGCCTGGTCGAACAGGGTGACGCCGGTGTCGCCGTGGTGGTGCGGCCAGCGGTCGTGACGCGACGCCACCGGCCGTCCCGGCTCGGAGAAGTAGCGCGAGGCGTCCTCCATCGAGGCGGGCAGCACCGACACGCCCCAGATCCCCGACTCCAGGACCAGATCGTGGAACCGGGCGCCGCGGTCGGCGCAGAACAGCACCAGCAGGGGGTCGAGGGACACCGACGTGAACGAGTTGACCGTCATCGCGTGGTCGACGTCGCCCAGCCGTGTGGTCACGACGACCACGCCGGTGGCGAATCGGCCGACGACACGGCGGTAGGCCCGGGAGTCGACGATCGAACGCACGCGGGTTACTGTATGCCGCTTCCTCGCAAAAGCCATGATCCGCCCGTTGAAGGCGAACACAGGAAAGCGACTACTACTGCCCCCATACCTCCGTAGAGGTAGATGAGACCGGCCGTACCGGAAAAAACGAAGTCTCCGGCCGAGGGCTGAAGTGACAACGCCATCGACACGATCAGCCAGCCCAGGCCCACCGAGGCCGCGCCCATCTTGCCGCGCATCATGCGCCCGGCCGCGAAGGTGACCGCGAACACCACGATCACCCACAGGCACGCCGCCACCGGCACCTCGCTCAGGGGGCCGAGCTGGATCGTCCAGGCCTGGTTGAACGCACCGACCAGGCCCACGACGGCGCCCAGCACGAACAGCATGCCGTACGCCATCCCGGCCATCGCGGACTCCATCTGCCCGAGGTTAGTGGATGCCCGCGAAAAGATCGTTCTCGCGGGTGTACGGCTCGCCGATCCCGCCCGCCTCGATCGGCGCCCCGGGGCCCGCCGGACCGGGCACGCCTCGCCTGAGGACGAAGTGCTCGACCCCGAACGCCTCCTGCCCGATGTTGTTCGACAACGCGAACCACGGCGCGTCGACGCTGATCTGCGTCGCGTGCGCGCGCATCGCGTCGAGCTTGTGCTTCACGTACGGCCTGGCGTCGATCTCGGTGGTGACCACGTCGTCAGGGCAGCCGAACGGCATGTCGTCGACGTCCTCGACGGCGAACTCGGTCTCCGCCTCCTTCAGCGCCTCCGACTGTCGGCGCATCACCGACTTGGGCAGGGCCGTGAAGTAGAACTTGGCGATCTGCCAGGGCTCGCCCGACCCGAACGCCGGATCGGCGGCCAGCTCCGAAGCTCGCCAGGCCACCCGGTGCGCCTGGATGTGGTCGGGGTGGCCGTAGAAGCCGTTCTCGTCGTAGGTGACCAGGACCTGGGGGCGGACCTCGCGGATGATCGCCACCAGCTCGGCGGCGGCCTCGTCGAGGTCGGCCTGCCAGAAGGCCTCCGTGCGGTCGTTGGAGGCCACGCCCATCATGCCGGAGTCGCGCCAGCGCCCCGGACCCCCCAGGAAGCGGTGGTCGCTGACCCCGAGGGCCTCGCAGGCCCGCTCCAGCTCCCCGATGCGGTGCCGGCCGAGCGTGTCGTCGCGGTCGGCGGCCAGGTGGGCCAGCTCGGCCGGGATCACCTCGCCCTCCTCCCCGAGCGTGCAGGTGACGAGCGTGACGTGGGCGCCCTCGTTGGCGTACTTGGCCATCGTGGCGCCGGTGCCGATCGACTCGTCGTCGGGATGCGCGTGCACGAGCAACAAGCGTCGATCACTCATGGGGTCAATCCTGCCAGCAAGGCGAATGCTGGCAGGATTGACCCCATGAGCTTTCCGCGTCTGCATGCCAGGACCCGCCGCTTCACCCTCGGGGTGCCGCGCGGCTTCACCATCGCCCCCGACGGCAGCCGGGTGCTGTTCCTGCGCACCCAGTCCGGCACCGACGCGGTGACCTGCCTGTGGGAGCTCGACACCACCAACCACGTGGAGCGCCTGGTCGTCGACCCGCGCAAGCTCGGCGCCGACGAGGAGAACCTCCCGCCGGAGGAGCGCGCGCGGCGCGAGCGCAGCCGCGAGCAGGCCGGAGGCGTGGTCGGCTACGCGGTCGACCGGCAGGCGGTCAAGGCCGTGTTCGCGCTGTCGGGCGAGCTGTACCTCACCACGCTGGCCTCCGGCGAGACCGTCCAGCTCGAGACCCCGGGCGGCGTCATCGACCCGCGCCTGTCCCCCGACGGCCGCTACGTCTCCTACGTCTCCGGCGGCGCCCTGCGGCTGCACGACACCACCACTTTCGAGGACCGCGCGCTGGCCGAGCCGGAGAGCGAGACCGTCGCCTACGGCGTGGCCGAGTTCATCGCCGCCGAGGAGATGGACCGCATGCGCGGCTACTGGTGGTCGCCCGGCTCCGACCGGCTGCTGGTCGCCCGCGTCGACGAGGCGCCGGTGCGGCTCTGGCACATCGCCGACCCGGCCAACCCCGACCGTCCCGCCGTCGAGCAGCGCTATCCCGCCGCCGGCACCCCCAACGCGATCGTCGAGCTGTTCGTCTACGCCCTCGACGGCTCCCGCGTCGCCGTACCCTTCGAGCAGGAGTACCTGGCCAACGCCTCCTGGGACTCCCACGCCCTCTCGATCGTCACCCTCGCGCGCGACCAGAAGTCGCTGCGCCTGTTCACCGTCGACCCGGCGAGCGGATCGTCGGAGCAACTGGTCGAGGAGACCTCACCCGCCTGGGTCGAGATCGGCCAGGGCGTGCCCGCCCACCTCGACGACGGCAGCCTGGTATGGCTGTCCGGCACCCAGCTGATCGTCGGCGGCAAGCCGGTGACGCCGCCGACGATGATCGTGCGCTCGGTGCTCGACGTCGACCGCGACAGCGTGCTCTTCCGCGCCTCCGGCACCGACTCCACCGAGATCCAGCTGTGGACCTGGGACGGCCACTCCCTGCTGCCCGTCTCCACCAGCTCGGGCGTCTTCTCCGGCCGCCTGGCGGGCGGCGTCGGGGTCCTCACCGAGCAGACCCTGGAGAACGAAGGCGTCTCCGTCACGGTCGTCCTGCCCAGCGGCATGACCATCCCCATCCCGTCGCTCGCCGAACGGCCCGGCCTCGACCTGCGGGTCTCGATCGGCCGCTCGGGCTCGCGCGAGCTGGCCACCGCCGTCATCCTGCCGTCGTGGTACGAGTCGGGCTCCGGGCCGCTCCCGGTCCTCCTCGACCCGTACGGCGGGCCGCACGCCCAGCGGGTGCTCGCCGCGCACTCCATGTTCCTGACCAGCCAGTGGTTCGCCGAGCAGGGCTTCGCCGTCGTCGTCACCGACGGCCGCGGCACCCCCGGGCGCGGACGCGCCTTCGAGCACGAGGTGCTCGACGACCTCGCGGGGCCGGTGCTGGAGGACCAGATCGACGCGCTCCACGGCGTGGCCGAGCAGTACCCCCAGGACCTCGACCTGACCCGCGTCGGCATCCGCGGCTGGTCGTTCGGCGGCTACCTCGCCGCGCTGGCCGTGATGCGCCGCCCCGACGTCTTCCACGCCGGCATCGCGGGCGCCCCCGTCACGGACTGGCGCCTGTACGACACGTGCTACACCGAGCGCTACCTGGGCGACCCCAACACCCAGCCCGAGGTGTACGACCAGTCGTCGCTGTTCGCCGACGCCGCCAAGCTGGAACGGCCGCTGCTGCTGGTGCACGGGCTGGCGGACGACAACGTCGTCGCGGCCCACACCCTCCGCCTGTCGTCCGCCCTCCTCGCCGCGGGGCGCCAGCACTCGGTGCTGCCGCTGTCGGGCGTCACCCACATGACGCCGCAGGAGGTCGTGGCGGAGAACCTGCTGCTGCTGCAGGTGGACTTCCTCAAGCAGTCGCTGGGGGTCGCTCAGAGCGGCTGATGACTCAAGTCGTCCCGTTACTCGACCCGAGCCTCGTCGAGGGCGGCGCCGAGGCGGCGCATGCCCTCGGCGATCTGCTCCGGCAGGTAGGTGCTGAACGACAGCCGCAGCGTCGACGGGTCCGGCTCCCCCGGGTAGAACGGCGCCCCGGGGACGAACGCCACGTCGTGGGTGAGCGCCACCTTGAGCAGGTGCGCCGTGTCGATCCCCCCGGGAAGGCGTGCCCAGATGAACATGCCACCGTCAGGGTCGCTCCACGTGCTGCCCTCGGGGGCCACGGAGGCGAGGGCGTCGATCATGGCGTCGCGGCGCGGGCGGTAGGCCTCGGCCAGGGTGCGCACCCGGGCGTCGAGGTCGACGGTGGCCAGGTAGCGGGCGGCCGCCGCCTGGTCGAGGGTGGAGGTGTGCAGGTCGGTCGACTGTTTGGCGATCGTCAGTGCACGCAGCAGGGTGGCCGGGGCGCGCAGCCAGCCGATGCGCAGCCCCGGCGCGCCGATCTTCGACAGGCTCCCCAGGTACACGGACGACTGCTCGGCGCCCGGGTAGGAACTGAGCGGAGCCAGCGGGGTGCCGCGGTAGCGCAGCTCGCCGTACGGGTCGTCCTCGAGGATCCAGAAGCCGTGCGAGGCCGAGAGCGCGGCGACGGCGCGGCGGCGTTCGTCGGTGAGGGTGCGCCCGGTCGGGTTGGCGAAGGTGGGCACGAGGTAGAGCAGGACGGGCCGCTCGCGCTCGACGGCTTCGCGCAGGGCTTCGGGGTCGAGGCCGGACTCGTCGCTGCGCACCGGGACGATGCGGGCGCCGGTCAGGCGGAAGCACTGCAGTGCGGCCAGGTAGGTGGGCTCCTCGACGAGGACGACGTCGCCTGGTTCGAGCAGGGCGGTGGCCACGAGTGAGACTCCCTGCTGGGAGCCGGTCGTCACGAGCAGGGAGTCGCCGGTGGTGGGCAGGCCGCGGCCGGTGAGCCGGGCGGCGATGAGCTCCCGCAGGTCGGGGTCGCCTTCCGTGGAGGAGTACTGCAGGGCGCGGCGGATCCGGCCGGAGGAGAACACGTCGTCGAAGGCCTGGCGCAGGCCGTCGACGTCGAAGAGGGTCGGGCAGGGCAGCCCGCCGGCGAAGGAGATGATCTCGGGTCTGTCGATGAGCGCCAGCAGGTCGCGAACCGGTGAGCTGTCGACCCGGCCCATCCGGCCGTCGGAGGGGTTCTTGAGTGGCATGGTGGTAACTTCCGGGACTCGGCGTCGGTGGGGCGGCGGGTGGGGTCGCGCTTGTGGCCGCGGGTCACTCGCGTGGGACGGTTCGCCGGTCGGGCGTTCGAGGCATCCTATCGCCGCTCCGGGGAAGTGCTTCATGATCCCGACACGAATGTACATAGGGTGTGAACATGGACGTCCTGCGCAGGAACCACGTCACGGTCACCGGAAACCCGGCCGGCCGTACGGTGGTGCTCGCCCACGGGTTCGGCTGCGACCAGAACATGTGGCGCCTGACGCTGCCTGCGTTGACCGCTTCCTACCGCGTGGTCCTGTTCGACTACGTCGGCTGCGGCCGGTCGGAGTTGTCGGCCTTCGACGAGGAGCGCTACAGCACCCTCGACGGCTACGCGCGCGACGTGACGGAGGTGTGCGAGGCGCTCGACCTGCGTGACGCGGTGTTCGTCGGACACTCGGTGAGCGCCATGGTCGGGGTGCTGGCCGCACGGCTGGCTCCCGAGCGGATCGGCGCGCTGATCATGGTCGCCCCCTCCCCCCGCTACATCGACGACGAGGGTTACCGGGGCGGCTTCAGCGCCGACGACATCGACGAGCTGCTCGTCTCCCTGGAGTCCAACTACCTGGGCTGGTCGGCCACGATGGCCCCGGCGATCATGGGCAATCCCGATCGCCCCGAGCTCGGCAAGGAGCTCACCAACAGCTTCTGCGCCACCGATCCCGCGATGGCCAGGGTCTTCGCCCGCACCACGTTCCTGTCCGACTCCCGCGACGACCTCAAGTCGGTCTCGGTGCCCACGCTGGTGCTGGAGTGCACCAACGACGTGATCGCCCCGCGCGAGGTGGGCGCCTTCGTGCACGCCTGCATCCCCGGCTCGACGCTGGTCACCCTGGACGCCACCGGGCACTGCCCGCACCTGTCGGCGCCCGAGGCCACCAATGAGGCGATCGTCGCGTTCCTGGAGCAGCCGCGGTGACGGGCCCGGTGACGGATCCGGCCTTCGTCGCGCTGCTCGAGGACAGCGCGGAGGAGCTCTACGAGAACGCTCCGTGCGGCTACCTGTCGACGATGATGGACGGCACGATCGCCAAGATCAACGCGACGCTGCTCGGCTGGCTCGGGCTGGAGCGCGAGGCGGTGGTGGGCCGCATGCGCTTCTCCGACCTGCTCACCGTCGGCGGCCGGCTCTACCACGAGACGCATTTCGCGCCGCTGCTGCGCATGCAGGGCACGATCAACGGCATCGCGCTGGAGCTGAGGGCCGCGGGAGGCGAGCGCATGCCCGTGCTGGCCTCCTCGGCCCTCAGGTACGGCGAGGCGGGCGAGCCGCTGCTCGTCCGCACGACGGTCTTCGACGCCCGCGAGCGCCGCGCCTACGAGGAGGAGCTGCTGCGCGCCCGCAGGGACGCCGAGGAGTCGGCCAGGCACGCCATCGCCGACCGGGCCAGGCTCCAGGACGCCCTCGCGGTGCTGCAGCGCAGCCTTCTGCCCGACTCGCTGCCCGGGGTGCCGGGCATGGAGTCGGCCGCTTACTACCACGCCGCCTCTCCCGACCAGCTGGGCGGTGACTTCTACGACGTGTTCGGCATCGACGGCAAACGCTGGGCGTTCTTCCTCGGCGACGTGTGCGGCAAGGGCCCGCAGGCGGCCGCGTTGACGTCGCTGACCCGCTACACCCTGCGCGCCGCGGCGCTGCACGACCCGGACCCCCTGTCCGCCCTGGCCACGCTGAACACCGCGCTTCTCGAGCGCTACACCCACGACGACCCGCGCTACTGCACGGCCGTCTTCGGCGTGCTCGAACCGGATCCCGACGCCGGGGTCGTGACCGTTCACCTGGCGGCGGGCGGTCATCCGCCGGCGCTCGTGGCACGCGCCGACGGCACGTGCGACTGCCTGCCGACCCCGGGCGGGATGCTGGTCGGCCTGCTGCCCGAGCCCCGGTTCACGGCGGCCACCACGGTTCTCGGCCCCGGCGACAGCCTGGTGCTCTACACCGACGGCATCACCGAGGCCCGTACCGGCTCCGACCGCACCACGCTCTACGGCGACGAGGCGCTGCGCACGTTCGTGGCCAGGCGGGCGGGCGCGTCGCCGCGAAGTCTGGTCGAGGCGATGACCGGGTTGCTGAGGAGCTTCGGCGCCGGTCTCGACGACGACACCGCCCTGCTCGTCCTGGGGGCTACCGCCAAATAGCACGAAATCGTATAATGCGATATCGTGACAACTGCCCGCTGGTCAGCCCTGCTCGCCCTGCAGCAGGCCACCCATGCCACCCTCCTGGCCATCACCGCCGACCTGGCCGGGCTCGGCCTCACCGCGGCCGAGATCAACGTGCTCGCCAACCTCGCCGACGGCCGCAGCCGTACGGTCTCGCAACTCGGCGCGGACGTGGGCACCAAGCCCAGCACGCTCACCAGCGTGCTGGACCGGCTGGAAAGGCGCGGCCACATCGCCAGGGTCCGCCAGGAGGGCGACCGCAGGGCGGTGGCCATCACGCTCACCGGCGACGGTGAGCGGGCGGCGGCCAGGATCGCGCGCGCCTTCGCCGACCTGGAGGAACGGGCCCTGGCCGGGCTCGACGGCGAGCAGATCGAGGGCCTGAGAGCGGGCCTGAACGCACTGACGGAGGTGTCGAGGTGAGATTCGAGGACCTGCTGGCCGAGGCCATGTCCGGCACGGACCGGTTCGGCCATCGTGAGCACGTGCACGTGACCTGGCTGGCCGTACGGCACAGCGGCGTCGACCAGGCGGTCACCCTGATCAGCGACGGCATCAGGCGCACCGCGAGATACGCGGGCAGGCCGCAGAAGTACCACGCGACGATGAGCAGGGCCTGGGTGGAGCTGGTGGGCCACCACACGATCCCCGACGACGACTTCCCGGCGTTCATCGCCAGGAACCCCGCCCTGCTCGACAAGCGCCTCCTGTCGAGGTTCTACACCAGCGGCACCCTGGCCGGGGCCTCGGCGAGGCAGGGCTGGGTGGAGCCGGACCTGCGCCCGTTCCCGTGGACGGTTCAGGCGGCCGAGTAGACGACGAAGGAGATCGCCACGTACTGCACGACGTAGGCGGCCACGGTGAACGCGTGGAACACCTCGTGGAAGCCGAACCACTTGGGCGACGGGTCGGGCCTGCGCACCCCGTAGACGATGCCGCCCGCCGTGTAGAGCACCCCGCCCACGATGACGAGCACCAGTGCCGCCACCCCCGCGCCGTCCATGAGCTGCGGCAGCACGAAGACCGCCACCCAGCCGAGCGCGATGTAGAGCACGGTCGACAACCATCGCGGCGCGCCCGTCCAGCAGACCTTGAACAGCACGCCCGCCAGCGCGCCGGTCCAGATCACCGCGAGCACCAGCACCCGCGGCAGCCCGTCGAGGGCGAGCAGCGCGAACGGGGTGTAGGTGCCCGCGATGATGAGGTAGATGTTGGCGTGGTCGAACCGCCGCAGGATCTCGGCCACGCGGGGCGACAGCCGGCCGCGATGGTAGGTGGCCGAGACGCCGAAGAGCAGGCCGGAGGTGATCGCGTAGACGGTGGCCGCGAGCCGCGCTTCCACGGTGGGCCCCAGGGCGACCAGCACGAATCCCGCCACCAGCGCCGCGGGCAGGGCTCCGGCGTGCAACCAGCCGCGCAGCCGCGGCTTCTCCAGGACCGTCATGCAACCTACGCTACCGTAACTTACGTTCGCGTAGGTTGTTGGACTCGTCACACCGCGACGAGGATCTTCCCGCGCGTGAGCCCCGCCTCGCTGCGACGGTGCAGATCGGCCAGCCCTTCCAGCGGCACGGTCTCCGTCACGTCGACCAGCAATGTGCCCGCGGCCGCCAGAGCGTCCATTTCCGCCACCTGACCGGGATCGTTGCGCGCGGTGAAGGAGAAGAACCCCCGGATGGGCGCGGCGACGGACACCCCGGCACCACCCGGCCTCACCAGCGTGGCCAGGACGGAGGCCTGCTCGGGGCCGACGGGAGCGAGGTTGATCACCACGTCCATTCCTTCCGGAAGCGGCGAACGGGTGTAATCGATCACCTCGTCCGCGCCCAGGCCGGCGACGGTGGCCGCGCTGCGTGGCGACGCCGTGGCGATCACCGTGGCCCCGGCGAGCTTGGCGAGCTGCACCGCGAACCCGCCGACCCCGCCGCCCGCGCCGTTGATGAGCACACGCTGCCCCGCCGCCACCTTCCCGTGCTCGAAGACCGCCTGCCAGGCTGTGAGCCCGGCCACCGGGACGGCAGCCGCGGCAGCCAGCTCGGCGAAACCCGTCACCCCGACCAGTACGGACGCCGGCACGGCGGCGAACTCGGCCGCCGCGCCACCCGCGTCGGTGCGCCCCATCACCCGATCGCCGGCCTTCCAGCGCCCGGCAGCGGTCACGACCGTGCCCGCGACGTCCCAGCCCGGGACGTAGGGCAGGGCCAGGGGAAGCACCTCACGCAGCCGCCCGGCCCGCAGAGCGGTGTCGGAAGGGTTGAACGAGGTGGCCGCGATCCGGACCAGGACCTCACCGGCGCCGGGCTCGGGCACCGGGACCCGCTCGACCCTGATCACGTCGGCCCCGCCGTACTCATGGAAACGCGCTGCTTTCATCATGTGACCCAACCTACGAGCCGGGATCAAGACGATGAATGCGTGAGAGTATGGCATTCATACGCCATAGTCTTGGGTCATGGACATCCTCAGCGACGTGCTCGCCAGCGTGCGCTCCGGCCGGCCGAGCTCGGCCACGGTGACCTGGTACGCCCCCTGGGGCCAGCGTTTCCCCGAGGTCAGGGGGAGCGCCGGATTCCAGATCATCCTCCAGGGCTCCTGCTGGCTGATCAGGCCGGACCACGAGCCGGTGGCGCTGAACGTCGGTGACGTGCTGTTCTTGCCGCACGGCCACTCCTACGCGCTGGCCGACTCCCCCGACCGCGACCTGGACGAGCCGCGCTGCGATCCGCTCCAGGACAGCAGGCTGCTCGTGCGCGACTCCGTCGGCGCCACCGGCCAGGCGACCGTCACCCTGTGCGGCGGCTACGGGCTGGATCCCGGCCGCGCCCACCCGCTGCTGCGCGACCTGCCGAACCACATCCACCTGCCCGCCAGGCTCGGCCACCATCCCCGGCTCAGGGCCGCGATCGAGCTGCTCGCCGCGGAGGCCGACAGCCCGGGGCCGGGAGCCGACACCGTCGTCCTCGCCCTGCTCGACACGATGCTGGTGTATCTGCTGCGGGCCTGGCTCACCGAGCCGGCCGGCTCCACCTGGGCCAGGGCGCTCGGCGACCCGGCGGTGGGCGCCGCCCTGCAGGCCGTCCACGACGCGCCCGAGCACCCGTGGACGGTGCGGACGCTCGCCGATCGCGCCAGGCTGTCCAGGGCGGCCTTCGCCCAGCGTTTCACCGCCCTGGTCGGCCGCCCGCCCCTCGGCTACCTGACCTGGTGGCGGATGACCACCGCGGCGCGGCTGCTGCGCGAGTCGGACGCGCCGCTGAGCGAGATCTCCGCCCGCGTCGGCTACGGCTCGGAGTTCGCCTTCGCCAACGCCTTCAAGCGGGAGTACGGCCAGGCGCCCGGCCGCTATCGCCGCTCAGCAATTCCTCGTCCTCGGCCGGAAGCCACGAGCCAGGAGGGCGCCGCAGGTCCGGCGTAGCGACGGCGAGCAGGGCGTCGAGGCCGGGGTGCCGCAGTTCCTTCAGGTGGACGAGACTGATCAGGGCCAGCGGCACCGGGTCGACCAGCGGGCGCGTGACCGCGCCTGGCACGCCGTCGAGATCGACGCCCGCCAGGACGGCCTCGCGATGGCGGCGGAGGTAGAGGCCCATCTCGTCGGGCCCGATGGCGGGCACGTGCGGCCGCGACAACCGCAGCCCGAACGCGGCCGCGAGCCGCCGCCCGAGCTCGGTCCACTCCGAGGTGGCGGGGTTGCCCTCCAGCACGTCGAGCTCGTGGGAGGCGAGCACCGACAGCGGAATCTCGGGCAGCGCGGCCAGCGGGTGGTCGTCGGCGATCAGCACGGCGAGCGGGTGGAATCGCACGGGGCGGTGGGAGACCCTGGCGCGCAGCTCGTGGGTCAGGCCGGCGAAGCGCCCGAAGGAGACGTCGAGCCGTCCCGCCACCATCGCGGTGACGGCCGAGGCCAGGCCGTTGTGGTAGCGCGCCAGGAACTCGGTTCGCGGGGCCAGCTCCCTGGCCCTGGCCAGGATCGGGTGCTCGCCCGGCCCGTTGACGTCGACCAGGAGCGGCGGCGGGGCGGTGAGCGAGGAGACCAGCTCGTCGTGGGCGGCCAGCAGCCCGCGGGCGCCGTCGAGCAGCCGCGCACCGGCAGGGGTCAGCGAGACCCTGCGCGTCGAGCGTACGAGCAGCGCGACGCCGAGTTGCTCCTCCAGGCGCCTGATGTCGCGGCTGAGCGCCTGCTGCGCGATGAACAACCGCGCGGCCGCCCGGCCGAAGTGGAGTTCGTCCGCGACCGCGACGAACGCACGGAGCAACCGTGGATGGAGATCGAGCACATTGACAACATATCTGAGTTAATTCCGAAAAATCAGGTGTTGGACCTGGTCAGGCGACTGACGAGACCCTGGAGAAATGATCCTCCGAGTGAAACCGTCAGTCGCCCGACTCTTCCTTGGCATCCCCAAACGGGGAGACTGCCCCTGCCTGCTCAGGATTCCGCACGACCGGCGGGCACACCCGCGTTAGCGGTGCCGTGCCAGCTGTCCCACAACGCGGCGTAGGAGCCGCCCGCGGCGACCAGCTCGTCGTGCGAGCCGAGCTCGCTGATGCGCCCGCCCTCGACCACGGCCACCCGGTCGGCGTCGTGCGCGGTGTACAGCCGGTGCGCGATGGCGATCACGGTCCGGCCCTCCAGCACGGCCGCCAGGGAACGCTCCAGGTTGCGCGCCGCCCGCGGGTCGATGAGCGAGGTCGCCTCGTCGAGGACCAGGGTGTGCGGGTCGGCCAGGACCAGCCTGGCCAGGGCGAGCTGCTGGGCGTGGGCGGGCGAGATGGTCGTGCCGCCCGAGCCCACCTCGGTCTCCAGCCCGTCGGGCAGGGCCATCACCCAGTCGAGCGCGTCGACGGCGCGAAGGGCGTCGAGCACCTCGTCGGCGTCGGCGCCCGGCCGGGCGATGACCAGGTTGTCGCGCAGCGTGCCCTTGAACACGTGGTGCTCCTGGGTGACCAGCGCGACGTGGCCGCGCAGGTCGTCGAGGGGCAGCTCGACCAGCGGCACCCCGCCCACGGTGACCTCGCCGGAGCGCGGGCCGTGGATACCGGCCAGCAACCGGCCGAGCGTGGACTTGCCCGCGCCCGAGGGCCCGACCATGGCCAGGCGCTCGCCCGGCGCGACCGTGAGCGACACGTCGTGCAGGACGTCGCGGCCCTCGCGGTAGGCGTAGCGCACGTTCGAGGCGGCCAGCATCTCGTCGGACGGCTGGGCCGTACCGGGAGCGCGGTCGTCGGGCACCGAGGAGACGCCGAGCAGGCGCGCCATCGCGGCGGCTCCCACCTGGAGCTCGTCGATCCACATCAGGAACCGGTCGAGGGGGTCGACGAGCTGCTGGGCCAGCAGCGTCGCGACGGTGACCTGCTCGATCGTGGCCATGCCGTTGACGTAGAGCAGGCCGCCGACGAACAACGTCGAGACCACCGGGATCACGTAGCCCAGGTCGACGCAGGGGAACCAGACCGTGCGCAGGCCGAGCGTGTAGCGCTCGGCCGCCCACGAGCGGCTGATGTCGTCGTCGGTGCGGCGGTGCCTGCGCTCCTGGAGCCTCAGCGCCTCGACGGCGCGGGCGCCCTCGACCGTCTCGGCCAGGCCGGCGGTCATCTGCGCGTAGGCGGCTCCCTCGCGCAGGTAGCCGTCGCGTGCCCGCTTCAGGTACCAGCGGGTGGAGAACCACAACAGCGGCGCGGCCAGCAGCATGGGAGCCGCCAGCAGCGGCCCGACCAGGACCACGCCGCCCAGGCTGATGGCGAACGTGACGACGGCGATCAGCGTTTCCGGCACCGCGTGACGCACGGTGCGCGACAGCGAGTCGACGTCACGCGAGGTGCGCGTGATGAGGTCGCCGGAGCCCGCCCGCTCCACCGTCGACAGCGGCAGGGACAGCACCCGGTCGACGAACTCCTCGCGGAGTTCGGCCAGCACCTTCTCACCGAGCTTGGCCGAGGCCAGCGTGGCGAAGCGCACCAGGACGGCCTGGAGCGCCAGGAAGGCGCCGATGGCCACCGCGACGACGGCGACGTTGATGTCGGCGCCGTCCTGGACGGCCCCGACCAGCCGGCCGAGCTGCCACGGCACGGCCAGGCCCGCGACGGCGGCCAGGCCGTGCAGGAGGAGGGCGCCGCTGAGCTCGCGCGGGTACTTCAGCGTCAGCCGCCGCGCGTACGCGCGTACCTGGGCCCGGTCGGCGACCGGAAGGATGGTGGTGCTCATCTCAGTCCTCCCCTCTCGTGACGGTCATGGCGTATTCCCTGGAGCCGGCCAGCAGCGACCGGTGGGTGCCCTCGGCCAGCACGCTGCCGTCCTCGACGTAGATGACGTGGTCGGTGCGGTCGAGCACCAGCGGGCTGGTGGTGCAGATCAGCGTGGTCTTGCCCGCCCGAGCCTTGACCAGCCGCTCGGCGATGCGGGCCTCGCTGTGGGCGTCGACCGCGCTGGTCGGCTCGACCAGGATCAGCACCTCCGGGTCGGCGATCAGCGCACGCGCCAGCCGCAGGCGCTGCTGCTGGCCGCCGGAGAACTCGCGGCCCGACTCCGCCACGTGCGCCTCCAGGCCCTCGGGCAGCGCCTCCACGATGTCGTCGGCGCAGGCGGCGTGCAGCGCCTGACTGATCAGGGAGTCGTCGACGTCGCGTACGCCCAGCTCGTCGCGCAGCCGCCCGGTGAACAGGCGGGCGCCGTTGTCGGCGACCAGGATGCGCGAGCGCACCTCGTCGATCGGCAGCGTGGCCAGGTCGGTGTCGCCGAACAACACGCGGCCGTCGCTGTAGCGCCCCAGCCGGTCGGCGATCTCGATCGCCTGCTCGGTGGTCGAGGCGGCCAGCGCGGTCAGCTCGCCCTCGCGCACGCGCACGCCGCTGGCCAGGTCGCGCAGCTCGCCGCCGAGCGAACCGGCGGTGCCGCCGCTGACCTCGGGCTCGATCGACAGGATGCGGATCACCCGCTTGGCCGCGACGGCTCCCTTGGTGAGCTTGTCGGCGGCCTCGATGAGGGTGCGCATCGGAGCGATCAGGAAGACCGAGTAGGCGTAGTAGGCGACCAGCTGGCCGACGGTGATCTGGCCGCCGACGGCGAAGGTGGCGCCGACCATGGTGACCGTGGCGATCAGCAGGCCGGGCAGCAGGATCTGGGCGCCTTCGAGCAGTGACTCGACGCGGACCACGCGCACGCCCGCGTGCCGTACGGACTGGGACTCCTCGCGGTAGCGGTCGGCGAAGACCTTCTCGCCGCCAACGCCGCGCAGCACCCGCAGGCCCGCCACGATGTCGGCGGCCCTGGTCGACAGCTCACCCTGCAGGTCGCGCTGGTGCTTCTGGCGCTTGTGCAGCGGTTTGAGCAGAGGTCCGACGGCCGCGGCCATGAGTGGCACGCCGATCAGCACCATCAGGCCGAGCTCCACCGAGGTGGAGAGCATGATGATGGTGATCGTGGCGATAGCGACGACCGCGCCGGTGCCGCGCAGGAGGATGTCCATCGCGTTGCCGATGTGGGCGATGTCGGAGTTGCCGACGCTGACGACCTCGCCGGTCGACAGCCGCTTGGGCAGCGTCGCACCGAGGCGGGTGGCCTGCCGCGTGGTCACCTGGACGGTGCGGTAGGCGGCGGCCAGCCAGTTGTAGACGGCGTAGCGGTGGCGCATGACGCCCGCGAAGGCCTGCAGCAGGCCCAGCCCGAGCAGCACCGCCGACCAGGTCATGAGCGCCCCGGTGTCCTTGCCCGTCACCGCGTCGACGCCCTTGCCCAGGATGTACGGAACGAACGCCTGCGCCAGCCACCACAACACGGCGAAGGCGATGCCCGTCAGGAGCGGGGTCGCCTGGCGGCGTGCGTTCCACCACAGGTATCGGAGCGCGCCGCGGATGTCAGGGGTGCCGGGATCGGCTTCTGGGAGGGTTCGCATAGCCCGTCAAGGTTGCCAAATGGCCCCTTGACCAGGCAAATCATTTTCTCAGCATCCGGGTGTAGACGAGCGCGGCCAGCGCGGTGGCGGCCAGGAGCAGGTAGCCGATCGTGTAGGAGCCGGTCGTCTCGTAGACCGCTCCCATGACCAGCGGCGGGAAGTAGCCGCCGAGCCCGCCCGCCGCGCCGACGAGTCCGGTGACGGTGCCCACGCGCTGCGGCTCGACCAGTTTGGCCACCAGGGCGAAGACGCCGCCGGTGCCCAGGCCCAGGAAGAAGGCCATCAGGACGAAGCTGGCGCCCGCGGCGAACTCCAGCGGCGGGTTGAAGCAGAGCACCACGGCCATGACCGCGGCCCCGGCGAAGGAGGCCATGAGGATCTTGACCGGGCCGACCCGGTCGCTCAGCACGCCGCCCAGCGGGCGGGCGATGACGGCCGCGATGGAGAAGCCCGCGGTCCGCAGCCCGGCCTCGGTCTGGGCGAACTCGTAGACGTTCTGGAGCAGGGTGGGCAGGTAGGTGGAGAAGGCCACGAAGCCACCGAAGGCGACGGCGTACAGGAACGCGCACTGCCAGGTCGCCTTGAGCTTGGCCGCCTCCTTCATCCTGGGCATGGCAGGCTGGGTCGACGGCTGCCATGACGGCGCGTTGCGGCTGGCCAGCAGCATGATGACGCCCATCGCGGCGAGCGCGATCGCGATCACGACGTGCGTGGTGCCCCGGCCCAGCGACTCGACCAGCCGCGGGGTGAAGAACGCCGACAGGGCCGTGCCGCCCATGCCGGCGCCGAACACGCCGGTCGCGAAGCCCCGCCTCGCCGGCTCGTACCAGGCGTTGACGAACGGGATGCCGACCGCGAACGAGGTGCCGCCGACGCCGAGCACGAAGCCCCAGAACAGCAGCGACCCGTAGGAGTCGGACCAGCCGACGAAGAGCACCGGGATGATCGTGACGAAGCAGATGACGGCGAACATCAGCCGCCCGCCGAACTTGTCGGCCAGGACGCCGACCGGGATGCGGCCGAGCGAGCCGACCAGCACGGGGATGGCCACGAGCATCGAGGTCTGCGTCGCCGAGAGCCCGAGCGCCTTGCTGTAGCTGCCCGACAGGGGCCCGATGAGGTTCCAGGCCCAGAAGGTGATCGCGAAGGCCAGCGTGGCCAGCGTCAAGTTACGCCCCTGCATACCACTCTGTGTAACAGATCACTACTTTAGGTGACTAGGCGGGGTCATGCTTTCTCGGCCCGATCTGTGTCGTGTTCGGCCCCGTCCCTCGTCTAGCGGAGCCCGACTGCGAGAGGATGTCTCCTCATGGGACACCTGCGGCACGGCTACACCAACAGCACTACGGGTGACGGCGTGTACGTGGTGAAGTGCTATCAGGGCCCCGACGCCGAGGAGCGGCTCAACACCGAGCGCACGATGCTCAGACGCTATCGGGGACGCCTGCCGGTGCCCGCGGTGGTCAAGGTCAGCGACACCAGCCTGACCACGCGGTGGGTGGCGGGCGAGCACGGACAGGACCTGCTCGACGACGGCCACGCGAAAGAGGTGCTGACGGCCTGCGGCACGCTGCTCCACCTGGTGCAGTCGATGCCGATCAGGAGCGGCAAGGTGCTGGTCCACGGCGATTTCGGGCCCAACAACATGCTCTTGGAGGATCTGGGGAGCGCCACGCTCGTCGACTGGGAGTGGGCCCACGCGGGCGAGCCGATCGAGGATCTGGCCTGGTGCGAGTGGATCGTACGGATGCATCACCCGGAGCACGTGGGCGCTCTGCCGTACTTCTTCGAGGCGTACGGCGGGCCGGTGCCCTCCTGGGCGGAACGCCAGGCGGCGATGCTCGCCCGGTGCCACCAGTTGCTGGAGTTCTGCAGCCGGTGGGAGCCGGGCGGCGAGGGCGAGAAGACGTGGCTGGAGCGCATCGAGGCCGTCACCGGATGGAGTGACCGACACTGAACAGGCCCCGCGGGTCCCACGCGCGCTTGGCCTCGGCCAGGCGCTCGTAGCCGGTGAAGGCGTCGGGCGTGCGGCCGGTGTCGGCCAGGAAGTTCAGGAACGACCCTCCGGTGGCGTGCGGGCCGAACGCCTCGGCCAGGCCGGGAAGCGCCTGGCTGACGATCACGGAGTAGGAGGCGTTCGCCGCGGCCACGGGCCCGCGGTGGCCGGCCATGGCGCCGCCCCAGTGGCGGATCTCCACGGTCGCCTCCTTGCCCGCCTCGACCGCCATCTCCATGACGTCGTCGTGCAGGTCGGTGAAGAAGTCGAGGTGCCTGGCGGGGGTGCCGCCCATGACCGCCTCGCGGAAGGGGATCGCCTCGAAGCCCTCGACGGGCACGGTCGACATGACCTTCAGCTTGGTGCCCTCGGGGCTGATGATCAGGGCCGTGCTCAGGGTGTCGGGCGCCTTCTCGGTGAGCGCGCGGTAGTCGCCCTGGAAGGGGATGATGCCCGCCCAGACCTGCTTGACCGGGTAGAGCCGGAACTCCAGCTCGGTGACCAGGCCGAAGCTGCCGCCGCCGCCCTTGAGCGCCCACAGCAGGTCGGGGTGCTCGTCGGTGCTGACCAGGCGGCCGTCGGCGGTGACGACCTGGGCGCGGATCACGCTGTCGGCCGCGAAGCCGTACCTCCTGGACAGCCAGCCCACGCCGCCGCCCAGGGTGAAGCCGGTGACGCCGACGTCGCGCGACGATCCGGCCAGCGGGACCAGCCCGTACGGCGCGGCGGCGTCGATGACCGCTCCCCAGCGGGCGCCTGGGCCCACCTTGGCGACGCGGCGGATGGGGTCGATCTCCACCTCGTCCATGGCGGTGGTGCGCAGCAGCAGCGCCCCGTTGGCCTCGGTGTGGGTGCCGTGGCCGGTGGCCTGCACCGCGAGCGGCAGGTTCCGCTCGGTGGCCATCAGCACCGCGGCCCTGACGTCGGCCACGCCGTAGGCCTCGACGACCATCGCGGGCCGCGGGTCCAGAGCGGCGTTCAGCGGCTTGCGCAGAGCCTCGTAGGCCTCGGAACCGGGCAGGTGGACGGTCTGGCGCTGGGTGGTGAGCATCTCTTCTGTCTCCTTGGTGGGTCTGTCTGGTAGACCGTCGCCGGGTGGCGAACTCATCGCTCATAGCGTCTCTTTCTGGGTGGGTGCCGGACATCCGTGGTCACCACGGAACGACCACGGAAGTACGGTGGTCCGTGTGATTTCCGAACGTGAGGCAGAGGTGCTGTCCGCCCTCGGGCAGCGGTTGACGAACGCCGAGATCGCCCGGAAGTTCCACATCTCCGTGCGTACCGTCGAGAGCCACGTCTCCTCGCTGCTGCGCAAGTACGGCGTGGCCGACCGCCGCGCGCTGGCGGCGCTGGCCGGGGAGGCCGGCACGGTGGCGCCCGGCAACGAGCAGGTGGTGGGACTGCCCGCGGCGCGCAGCACCTTCATCGGCCGCCTGCACGAGCAGGCCGCCGTCGCCGAGGCCTGCAAGGAGTCGCGGCTGGTCACCCTTCTGGGCCCCGGCGGGGTGGGCAAGACCAGGCTGGCCACTGTCGTCGCCGGCTCCCTGGGGTACGGCGGGGCGTTCGTCGACCTGGTGCCGGTGCGCCCCGAGTTCGTGGTGCAGGCCGTCGCCGCCGCCCTGGGCGTCATCGAGCGCTCCGAGCAGCCACTCGCCGACGCCGTGGCCGAGCGGCTCGGCTCGCGCGGCTCCGTGCTGGTGCTCGACAACTGCGAGCACGTGCTCGACTCGGTGGCCGGCTTCGCCGACCGGATCCTGTCGTCGTGCCCCGGCACCCGCGTGCTGGCCACCAGCCGGGAGCGGCTCGGCGTACCGGGCGAGCGGGTCGTCCCCGTCGCCCCGCTCCCCCTGGGCGGAGAGGCGTCCGACGCGGAGCTGCTCTTCCTCGACCGGGCCCGCGCCGCCGACCCCGCCTTCGACGCCGGCCCGACCGTGATCGCCGAGATCTGCGCCCGCCTCGACGGCGTGCCGCTGGCCATCGAGCTGGCCGCCGCCCGCAGCGCCGCGCTCGGCCCCGACGGGCTGCTGGCCGCGCTCGACGACTCCCTGCGCCTGCTGTCCGGCGGGCGCGGCGGCGACGAGCGGCACCGGTCGCTGCGCGCCGTGCTCGCCTGGAGCCACGAGTTGCTCGACGACGAGGAGCGCGCGCTGTTCCACCGGCTGTCGGTCTTCGCCGGCGCCTTCGACCTCGATGCCGTCACCGCGCTGACCGGCGACCGGCTGGGAGCCGTCGACGGGCTGGCCAGGCTGGCCGACAAGAGCCTGGTGGCGCGCGACGGCCAGCGCTGGCGGCTGCTGGAGACCGTGCGGGCCTTCGCCTGGGAGCAGCTCGGCGACGAACGCTCCGCCGTACGCGAACGGCATCTCGAGTGGGCGGCCGGCCGGGCTTCCGCGCTGGAGTCGTGGCCCGAGGGGTGGCGGGCGGGCTTCGACGACGTCGCCGCCGACCTGCGGGCGGCGCTGGAGGTCGAGGGACACGAGCCGGCCAGGCACCGGCTGGCCCGCTCGCTCGGCCACCTCGCCTACGCGCGGCGTTTCCTGCGCGAAGCGCGCGACCGCTACCGTCAGGCGTCCGAGCTGGCGCCCTCACCAGAGGAGGCCGCCCGCGACCTGGCGAGCGCGGCCGACATCGCGCTCGCCACGGCCGCCGCGGGGGACGCCTTCACGCTCTACCTGGCCGCCGCCGACCTGACCGGCGGCCGGGATCGCACGATCGCCCGGAGCCGCGCCGTGACCACCGCTCTGCGGCACGGAGGCTTCGGCTTCGCCCCCGGCACGACGAGCGACGACCTGCCCGCCATCGACCCGGCGCCGCAGGACGACCCGGCCGTCGAGGCCCACGTGGCCGCCGCTCTGGCCTGGAGGTCGGGCCCCGAGAACGCCACCGCCAAGCTGGAGCACGCCGAGCGCGCGATCACCGCCGCCCTCGTCGCCGACGACCCGGTGCTGCTGAGCGGCGCGCTCGACGCCCTCCTCTCGGCCCGCGCCAGGCTCGGCGAGGTACGGCAGGCGTACACGATCTCCGAGGAGCGCGTCGACCTGATCGAACGGCTGGACCGCCACGACCCCCGCGCGGGCATCGAGATCGTCGACGCCTACCACTCGGCCTCCTCCTACGCCCTGGCCACCGGCGACCTGCCGGGAGCGCTCTCGATCGCCCACCGCAGCAGCGACGACGACCTCGTCGGCAGCCACCAGGCGATCCTGCTGACCAAGCTGGTGCCGCCGCTGGTGCTGATGGGCGAGTTCGAGCAGGCGCTCAGGCACGGCACGGTCATGTGGGACAGCAGGGCCGCGGCGGGCAGCACACCCGGACACTGGCTGTCGATGGCCGTCTACGCCGTCGCCCTCGGGTGCAGCCTCAACGACGACCACGAGCTGGCGCGCACGTGGTTCGACCGCGCCAGGTCGCTCACTCCCTCGCGCGACCTGGTGGCCTTCTCGGCCTTCGCCGACGCCCGCATCGCCGTGCACACCCGGCGGTTCGACCAGGCGCAGGAGCTGGTGGAGCGCGGCCTGGCCGAGATGGTGCCGGGGCGCTTCGAACGGTACGCCAGGGCCGCGGCGGCCGAGCTGGCGGTGGCCGCGGGCCTCCCGGGCGCGGGCGGGATGCTCGACCAGGCGACCGGCGCGGGCGAGGGCAACGACTGGGCCGCGGCCTGCCTGCTGCGAGCCCGTGGCCGGCTCACCGGCGACCGCGACGTGCTGGAGGCCTCCGCGGCCGCCTGGGAGCGCATCGCGGCCCACTTCGAGCGCGAGCGCACGCTGGAGCTGCTCAGGACATGAAGATGACGCGGTCGATGGCGCCCTCGGCGACGTGGTAGGCGACCAGCAGCTTGACCTCACCGCGTGCCGTGCCGAAGGCGTGCTCGTGGTCGACCACCCACTCACCCTGCTCGACACGGTTCAGCAGGTCGGCGCGGCAGGACCTGGCGGTGAACTGCGGCGTGTAGCGCTCGCGCAGGTAGTCGTGCCCCTTGCCCTGGACCTGGTCGCCCGCGAGCACGACGACGTCCTCGGCGTAGCAGGCGACGAACGCCTCGAGGTCGTGGGCGTTGTAGGCGTCGAGCTGGCGCTGGGCGAGATCACTGGCTGTCATGGCGCCATGGTGGCAGAACCGCTCACGACGAGCTGATGTTGACCATCCACTGGACACCGAAGCGGTCGGTGCAGGAGCCGTACTCGTCGCCCCACATCTGCTTCTCCAGCTCCGTCTCGACGTGGCCGCCCTCCTTGAGCTTGGCGAAGTACTCGCGCAGCACGTCGTCGTCGCCGCTGAGGCAGATCACGATCGAGTGGCCGGGGGTGTGCTCCATGCCCTGGGGCAGGTCGGCTCCCATGATCGTGTAGCCGGAGGGGGTCTCGAGCTGACCGTGCATGATCTTGTCGGACTCCGGGCCGTCGGGCATGCCGGTCTGGCCGAAGGTGTTCATGGTCAGCTCGCCGCCGAAGACGTCCCGGTAGAACTCCATGGCCTGGCGGGCGTCACCGTTGGTGAAGGTGATGTACGGGTTGAGGCGAGAAGTCATGCCTTCACCATTCACCTGGACATCTCGGCCTACCACCCGTTTGGCGTCAAAGGTCGTTAGATCTCCTCAGCAGGGCCTCGCGTTCGGCCTCCGACGAGCTCAGCGCGGCGGCCCGGCGGAACAGCGCCGCGGCCCGCACCCGGTCGCCGGACCTGGCGACCATGTCCGCCTCGGCTGCCACGGCCAGCGAGTAGTCGCCGAGATCCACCTTCTCCAGCAGCGCGAGCCCCTCCTGCGGGCCGAACGCGTAGCTGTGCGCCACCGCGCGGTTGAGCTCCACCACGGGCGAGGGCTGCAGCTCCGCCAGCCGGTCGTAGCAGGCGGCGACGAACGGCCAGTCCGTCGCGGTGGCGTGCGAAGCGGCGATGCGGGCCTGCAACGTGTAGGGGCCGTCGCCGTCTATCGCGCCTAGCAGGTCGAGGCCCTCGGCGATCATCTCCTGGTCCCAGCGACCGCGGTCCTGCCGGTCGAACGTGAGCAGGTTGCCCTCGTCGTCGACGCGGGCCTCGCGGCGCGAGTGCTGGAACAGGAAGAGAGCCAGCAGGCCGCCCGCCTCCGGCTGTCCAGGCATCAGCTCGCGCAGCAGGCGCGCCAGCCGGATCGCCTCCTCCGCGAAGGCCGGGTAGCCGTTGTAGCCGTGGGTGAACAGCAGGTAGAGCACCGCCAGCACCCCGGGCAGCCGCTCGGTCAGCGACCTGCCCGTCGGCACCCTGTACGGGATGCGGGCATCGGCGATCTTCGCCTTGGCCCTGGTCAGACGCCTGGTCATGGTCGAATCGGTGACCAGGAACGCGCGGGCGATGTCCGGGGTCGGCACCGCGCAGATCGTACGCAGCGTCAGCGCCACCCTGGCCTCCAGCGACAACGCCGGATGGCAGCAGGTGAAGATCAGCCTCAGCCGGTCGTCGACCACCGGTTCCTCCACGGGCGCGGGCTCCTGCGGGATCAGCTCGGCCAGCTTCCTGCGCTCCACCGCCGCCCGCCTGAGCTGGTCGATCGCCCGGTTCCTGGCCACCGTCATCAGCCAGCCGCCCGGGTTGGCGGGCACGCCGTCGGACGGCCAGCGCTGCAACGCCAGCGCCAGCGCCTCCTGGGCGCAGTCCTCGGCCAGGCTCCACTCGCCCGTGACGCGGATCAGGGTGGCCACGATCCTGGGATAGGCGTCACGGGCGGCGGCCTCGACCGTGTCATGCACGGTCATGCGATTACAGGTCGACCAGGGGGCGCAGCTCGAGCCTGCCGCCTCGGGCCATCGGGTGCGCCCTGGCGACCTCGATCGCCTCGTCCAGGTCGGCGCACTCCAGCAGGTCGTAGCCGACGATGAACTCCTTGGTCTCGGCGAAGGGCCCGTCGGAGACGAGCAGTTGCCCGTTGCGGACGCGGACCGTCGTCGCCGACGACCTCGACCCCAGCACGCTGCCGTCGAGGCGGCGTCCCCTGGTGTCGTTCTCCTCGACCCAGACCTCGATGTCGGCCTCGGGCGACGGGTCGGTGTCGGGCTCGGTGTCGGTGCAGACGAACATCATGTATTTCATGGTCACTCCTTTCACCTGGATGACGTACGGGGCGCTGCCTTCCGGACAAAGGTGGCGAGAAAAAGTTCGGCCATGTGCGTGCCGTACTTCTCGGCGGGCCAGCCCTTGTCCACGGTGAGCCGTTCGAGCAGGTCCCACGACATCAGCCCCCACAGCATGTCGGCCGCCGACCCGGCCGTCCACGGGGGCGCCAGGGCGCCCTCGTCGGCCAGCCAGGTCATCAGCCGGGTGGAGCCCAGGTGCCAGCCGCGCATCGCGGCCTCGTGCATGGCCGCGGCGTCGGGGTCGGTACGGCAGGCGGCCTGCACCGCCCGGGAGACGGCCATGATGCGCGGATGCACCCTGGCCAGGTGGTGTGCCCACTCCTCGACGGCGCTCACCGCGTCGGGGCTGTTCCACACCCTGTCGAGCGAGGCCTGGATGTCCTCGGTCGCGCCCAGGTGCCGGTAGAGGGTGGTCAGCAGGTCGCCGCGCGAGGAGAAGTGCAGGTAGAGCGCGCGCGTGGAGACCCCGGCCCGCTCGGCCACCGCGGCCATGGTGGTCGCCTCGAAGCCCTCCTCCTCGATCAGCCTGCGCGCGGCGTTCAGCAGCGCCTCGCGGGTGCGGCGGCTGCGCGCGTTCTGCGGCTCCCTGATCGTCGTCATCCGTCCTCTCCTCCTGGCGAGAACTTCATGCTATATGTAGTTTAAGAACTACACGCGATGTGAAGTTCTCTGAGATCTTGAGGAGCCCCCATGACCACCGCCGCATCGTCCCCGACCCCACCGCTCGCCACCCGCCGCCGCGATCGCGCGCTCGCCGTCGCCGCCGCGACCGTCGCCGCGTCGATCGTCTCGCTGCTCGCCCCCGCCCCCGTCGTCGTCATGGGCGGGCAGCCGCCCATGACGATCGGCCTGCCGATGGTGGCCGGCTTCACCCTCGTCCTGTCGCTCCTCGGCTGGGCCGCGCTGGCCCTGCTGGAGCGCTTCACCGCCCGCGCCCGCACCGCCTGGACGTCGCTCTCGGTCGTCGTCCTGGCCCTGTCGCTCGTCCCGCCCCTGTCGGCCACGGCGACCACGGGAGCCAAGCTCGTCCTGTGCGCCATGCATGTGGTGGCGGGCGCGGCGCTGATCCCCCTGCTCCGCCGTACGGCACGCCGCTGAGGTTCCCGGAGCCCTCGTCGGCGTGGTTCACCGGTTCAGGGCCGCGCGGGAGGCTGCGGGCGCAGGTCAGCCGTCGGACCAGGTGAGCCAGCCGCTCGTGGGGATGCTCACGCCGAACTGGGTGGGGAGCACGATCGTCTGGCCGAACTCCCACTCCTCCTGGTGCAGATAGGCCCCGGTCTTGGCGTCGGGGACGGAGTAGAGGGTCGCCTTGGCGATCTTCGGGTCACGGTCGACCAGCAGGTAGTAGGGGATCTCGACCTTGGCGTAGCTCGCCCACTTGCCCTTGGGCTGCCCGCCTCGATCGATGGCGGCGTTGCCGGGGGAGGTCACCTCGACGCACATCTCGATCTCGTCGGAGGACGGCCGCCGGACCCGTGCCGCCACCATGGACCGGTGGATCTCACGGTCGAAGACGAGGAGATCGGGGATGAACCCGCAGCCGAGCTCCGCCAGGACGAGGCCGTTGCCTGCCCGGCACGTCCACCCTTGCTCTCCCTCGGTGAGGGCGGCCGCGAAGAACGCTTCGTGAATGTGTTCCTTGATGTCGTTTTGCCAGAAGTGGGGGACGGTGCTCGCGACAACCTGCCCGTCGAGGATCTCGACCCGGATATCCGCCGACAGGTGCAGGAAATCATGCAGATCACCCCGGTCCCACATCACCAGGGGTGAGTCGGGGAGGTTCACCGTCACCGGCGGCAAGACGACGCGGTGCATCGCGGCCAAGCCTCCTTTTCGCTGGTCATCCCCATCCTAGAAAAACGGCGAAAGCCGCACCCCCCGAAAGGGGAGATGCGGCTTTCGCGGAAAAGACGGCTAGTTGGCCTTGAGGAAGTCCGCGTTCATCTTGGCGATCGTGTCCAGCGGGATGCCCTTCGGGCAGACCGCTGTGCACTCCCCGGTGTTCGTGCATCCGCCGAAGCCCTCGGCGTCCATCTGCTCCACCATCGCCTTGGCGCGCGACAGGCGCTCCGGCTGACCCTGGGGCAGCAGCGACAGGTGGGTGATCTTGGCGGCGGTGAACAGCGAGGCCGAGCCGTTCGGGCACGCCGCGACGCAGGCGCCGCAGCCGATGCAGGTGGCCGCGTCGAACGCCGCGTCGGCGTCGTCCTTGCGCACCGGCACCGAGTGGGCGTCGGGGGCCGAGCCCGCGGGCACGGAGATGAAGCCGCCCGCCTGGATGATGCGGTCGAAGGCCGAGCGGTCCACGACCAGGTCCTTGACGACCGGGAAGGGGGCCGCGCGCCACGGCTCGATGGTGATCGTGGCGCCGTCCTCGAAGTGGCGCATGTGCAACTGGCAGGTGGTGGTGGCCACCTGCTCGCCGTGGGCGACGCCGTTGATGACCATGCCGCACATGCCGCAGATGCCCTCGCGGCAGTCGTGGTCGAAGGCGATCGGGTCGTCGCCGTCGAGGATGAGGCGCTCGTTGAGGACGTCGAGCATCTCCAGGAAGGACATGTCAGGGGAGACGTCCTTGACCTTGTACTTCACCATCCGGCCGGCGTCCTCGGGGCCCTTCTGGCGCCAGACGTTGAGTGTCAGGTTCACTTGTAGCTCCGCTGGCTCATCTTGACGTAGTCGTACTCGAGCGCTTCCTTGTGCAGCACCGGCCCGTCGGGGGTGCGCTCCCAGGCGGCGACGTAGGCGAAGTTCTCGTCGTCGCGCAGCGCCTCACCGTCGGCGTCCTGCGACTCGGCACGGAAGTGGCCGCCGCACGACTCGGTGCGCACCAGGGCATCCAGGCACATCAGCTCGGCCAGGTCGAAGAAGTCGGCGACGCGGCCGGCCTTCTCCAGCACCTGGTTGAGCTCCTCGGCGGTGCCGGACACCTTGACGTTGCGCCAGAACTCCTCGCGCAGCGAGGGGATGAGCTCCAGTGCCTTGCGCAGCGACTCGTCGGTGCGCTCCATGCCGCAGTAGTCCCACATGATCTTGCCCAGCTCCCGGTGGAAGGAGTCGGGCGTGCGCTCGCCGTTGACCGACAGGAGCCGGTCGATCTTCTTGCGGACGGCGATCTCGGCCTCGGCCACGACCTGGTCGTCGACCTCGCCGAAGGGACCGTCCGCCAGGTAGTCGCCCAGCGTGGTCGGCAGGACGAAGTAGCCGTCGGCCAGGCCCTGCATCAGCGCCGAGGCGCCGAGGCGGTTGGCGCCGTGGTCGGAGAAGTTGGCCTCGCCGATCACGAACAGGCCGGGGATCGACGACTGCAGGTCGTAGTCGACCCACAGCCCGCCCATCGTGTAGTGCACGGCCGGGTAGATGCGCATCGGCACGTCGTAGGGGTTCTCGCCGGTGATGCGCTCGTACATCTCGAAGAGGTTGCCGTACTTCTTCTCGACGGCGTCGCGCCCGAGGCGCTTGATCGCGTCGGCGAAGTCCAGGTAGACGCCGAGCCCGCCGGGGCCGACGCCGCGGCCCTCGTCGCAGACGTTCTTTGCGGCGCGGGAGGCGATGTCACGCGGGACCAGGTTGCCGAAGGAGGGGTAGATGCGCTCCAGGTAGTAGTCGCGCTCCTCCTCCGGGATGTCGCCGGGGGCCCGGGTGTCGCCCTTGGCGAGGGGCACCCACACCCGTCCGTCGTTGCGCAGCGACTCCGACATCAGGGTCAGCTTCGACTGGTACTCGCCGGAGACCGGGATGCAGGTGGGGTGAATCTGCGTGTAGCAGGGGTTGGCGAAGTAGGCGCCCTTCTCGTGCGCCCGCCAGATCGCCGTGGTGTTGCAGCCCTTGGCGTTGGTCGACAGGAAGAAGACGTTGCCGTAGCCGCCGGTCGCCAGCACGACCGCGTCGGCCAGGTGACGCTCGATCTCCCCGGTGACCATGTCGCGCACGATGATGCCGCGTGCCCGGCCGTCGAACATGATCAGCTCCAGCATCTCGTGCCGGGTGAACATCTCCACGGTCCCGGCCGCGATCTGCCGCTCCAGCGCCTGGTAGGCGCCCAGCAGCAACTGCTGGCCCGTCTGGCCGCGCGCGTAGAAGGTCCGCGAGACCTGGGCGCCGCCGAAGGAGCGGGTGTCGAGCAGGCCGCCGTACTCACGTGCGAACGGCACGCCCTGCGCCACGGCCTGGTCGATGATGTTCACCGAGACCTGGGCCAGGCGGTAGACGTTCGACTCGCGGGCGCGGAAGTCGCCGCCCTTGACCGTGTCGTAGAACAGCCGGTAGATCGAGTCGCCGTCGCCGCGGTAGTTCTTGGCCGCGTTGATGCCGCCCTGCGCGGCGATGGAGTGCGCGCGCCTGGGCGAGTCCTGGTAGCAGAAGGACTTGACGTTGTAGCCCAGCTCGCCCAGGGTCGCGGCGGCCGAGCCTCCGGCCAGGCCGGTGCCGACCACGATGACGTTGAGCTTGCGCTTGTTGGCCGGGTTGACCAGGCGGGCCTTGAACTTGCGCGTGTCCCACCGCTCCTCGATCGGCCCCTCGGGAGCCTTCGTGTCGCGGATCGCGGAGCCTTCGGTGTAGTCGATCACTTGACGATTCCGATCATGATGGCGAGCGGCGGCGCGAGGAAGCCCACGACGAGCACCGCGGACAGCAGCGCGGCGGCGGGCTTCAGCACCTGGTAGCGCTTGGCCGCCCAGCCGAGGGTCTGGAACATGCTCCAGAGGCCGTGTCGCAGGTGGAGGCCGACCATGACGACCGCCACGACATAGAAGAGGGTTACCCACCAGCGTGTGGGGTCGAACCCGGCGATCATGCGGTCGGCGGGGAGTGAGTCGAAGCCCTTCGGGTTGACCACACCGAAGGTCAGGTCGAGCAGGTGCCAGACCAGGAAGATCACGATGGTGACGCCGCCCCAGCGCATGATGTGCGTCGCGTAGCCGGTGGCCTGCGACTTCTTGGCGACGTACTTGACCGGGCGGGCCTTGTGAGCGCGGCGGGCCAGCGAGATCGCGGCCCACATGTGCAGCACGACCGCGGCGACCAGGCCGATCTCCAGCAGCGTCAGCACCGTGCGGTACGGCACGAACGGCTCAAGGAGCGTGCGCAGCCAGTGCGCGTACTCGTTGAAGGACTCGCGGCCGGCGAAGATCTTCAGGTTCCCGAGCATGTGCAGCACCAGGAAGCTGACCATGATCGCGCCCGTGACGGCCATGACGACCTTCTTGCCGTTCGAGGACCCCAGGAACGACGTGGGCTTCTTGCCCGGCTTGCGCACGGGAGTGGGCGGCGGGGTGGCGGGGGTCACCGGGGCGGTGGCGGAACCGCGCTCTATCGTGGCTGTCACGTTTTCGAAGGCTAGATATCCAGCAATGATCCGTCCAAGTCATCACATCTCTCGTTTCGATAGCCATAGGCTATGATGCGTTGTTTGTACGGCAGGCATAAGGAAGCCGCCCCGGTGAATGCGACTAATCTCACATGCAGCTACAGCAGCTCGCTTACTTCGTAGCAGTGGCAGAAACCCGACATTTCACCCAAGCCGCGGAACGTATGCGCGTCGCCCAGCCATCGCTCAGCAAGCAGATCAAGGCACTCGAAGACGACCTCGGCGCCCCCCTGTTCTCCCGCGCCCGCGGCAATGTCACCCTCACCCCCGCGGGCGAGGCCCTGCTCCCCCTGGCCAGGCGCATGCTCGCCGACGCCGACACCGCCAGGCGCGAGGTGGCCGAACTGGCCGGGCTGCGCAGAGGCAGGGTACGGCTCGGCGCCACACCCAGCCTGTGCGCCGGGCTCCTGGCCGACGCGCTGGCGCGCTTCCACCTGACCTACCCCGGCATCGAGCTCCTCGTCGAGGAGGGCGGCTCCCGCGACCTGGTCCGCACACTCGCCCGGGGCCAGCTCGACCTGGCGTTGATCATCATGCCCCTGCAGAGCGACGACCCCGCCCTCGTCACCGAGGAGATCCTGCGCGAGAACCTGGTCGTCGCCACGCCCTCCTCCCAGGCTCCGCGCAAGCCGTACCTGAGGATCGAGGACCTGCGCGGCACCCCGCTCGTCATGTTCCGGCGCGGGTACGACCTGCGCGAGGCGACGCTCAGCGCCTGCCGCCAGGCCGGGTTCGAACCCCGGTACGCTGTTGAGGGCGGCGAGATGGACGCCGTGCTGCGTTTCGTCGAATCGGGATTGGGGGTCGCCGTGGTTCCGTCCATGGTGCTCGACGGCCGCCCAGGGCTGGCCGGCACCCCGCTGGCACCACCCGGGCTCCGCCGTACGATCGCCCTGGCCCACCGCAAGGACGTCGAGCCCACCAGGGCCGCGCGGGCCTTCCGTGACACCCTCCTGTTCTTCCTCGCGGAAGCCTCACACGAGAGCACTCTTCCGCAGGGGCTCGAGCTCATCGCAAAATGAGTGTCGATGACACAGACCCTGGATGTGCCGCTCACTCTCCTGCTCATCGAAGACGATGCCGGAGACGCCTTCCTCGTGGAAGAGCTGCTGCAGCAGGCCGAGGTGCCGCCCAAGCTGATCTGGGTGCGCAGCCTCGAGGAGAGCCGCGCGCGGCTGACCTCCGACATCCACTGCGTGCTCGTCGACCTGTCGCTGCCTGACGCCCACGGCCTGGAGGCCCTCGAAGAGGTGCTGAGAATGGCGCCGCACGCGGCCGTGCTGGTGCTGACCGGCACCCGCGACGTGCACATGGGGGTGGCCGCCGTGCAGGCGGGCGCCCAGGACTACCTGGTCAAACAGGACGTCGACGCCCGGCTGCTGGCCCGCGCCGTGCGCTACTCCATGGAACGCAAGCGCGCCGACATCGCCCAGATCAACCTGGTCCAGGCGCAGCTGACCGCCAAGGAGAACGCGCGCCTCGAACGCGGCCTGCTGCCCAACCCGATCCTGCGCACCACGACGCTCGAACACACCTCGCGCTACCGCCCCGGCCGCGAGCGCGCGCTGCTCGCGGGCGACTTCTTCGACACGGTCGAGACCGCCGACGGCGCGGTCCACATGGTCGTGGGCGACGTGTGCGGGCACGGACCCGACGAGGCCGCGCTCGGCGTCGCCCTGCGCATCGCCTGGCGCACCCTCGTGCTCGCGGGCCAGAGCGACAACACCCTGCTCACGGTCATGGACACGCTCTTGAAAACGGAGCGCAAGTCTCCTGAGATCTTCACGACGCTCTGCACCGTGACGATCTCCCCCGACCAGTGCCAGGCACGCATGTACGTCGTCGGCCACCCCCCTCCCCTGCTGCTGTGCGGCGACGGCGACCCGATCTCGGTCTCCGCCGCCCCCTCGGGGCCGCCGCTGGGCATCTTCTCCGGCATCGAGTGGACCCCCATCGACGTCCGGCTCGGCGAGGACTGGTCGCTGCTCGTCTACACCGACGGGCTCATCGAGGCCACCGTCGGCGACGGCAGCGACCTGCTGGGCACCGAAGGACTCATCAAGATCATCAAAGAGCACGGCCAGATCGACCTCGACCGGATCATCCAGGGGGTCACCGAGATCAACGACGACGTGGCCGCCGTCCTGGTCTCCCGGAAGGGATGATCATGACCGACCGGCTGCGCACCCTGCCCGTGGGTCGCTGGTTCCTCTACGCGAGCATCGTCGGCGCCCTCGTCCTCGTCGCCGGCACCGCGGCGACACTGAACAGCCTGCACCAGCTCGACGACGCACGCAGCGACATCATCGACGTCATCGACCCGGCCACCATGCGCACCCTCGACCTCACCCTCGCCCTGTCGACACAGGAAGGCTCGGCCCGCAGCTTCGGCCTCACCAAAGACCCGCAGTTCGCCGCCAACTACCAGCGCGCCGTGATCGCCGAGGAACTGGCCCTGCGCGAACTGAACCGGCTGGTGCCAGGAGACCGCGCAGAACTACAGGAGATCGCCCGCACGGCGCAGGCCTGGCGCACCGCGTACGCCGAGAAGATGCTCGCCGGCACCCCGCCCAACACCGACCTGGCCCGCGTCGGCTCCGGACTCATGACCACCGCCCGCGACGCCATGAGCCGCGAACGCAACACCCTCGAACAGCGGCACGCCGCCGCCAAGATCACCATCGAGGAACGTGCCCGCGAGGTCTACCTCGCCATCGGCGTGGTCCTCGCCGTCATCATCGCCCTGCTCGTCGTCCTCGGCCTCATCGTGCGCAACTTCGTCGTCCGCCCCATCTCCGAGCTGGCCCGCCAGGTCGACGGCGTGGCCAAAGGCGACTTCGACCGCACGATCCACGTCGACCGGCCCGCCGAGCTCGAAACCCTCTCCGGCCACATCGACGGCATGCGCCGCGAGATCGTCCAGCAACTGCAGCTGTCGGAGGACCAGGCCACCGAACTACGCCGCTCCAACAGCGACCTGGAGCAGTTCGCCTACGTGGCCAGCCACGACCTCCAGGAACCACTACGAAAGGTCGCCAGCTTCACCCAGCTGCTCGAACAGAGGTACGGCGAGCAACTCGACGAACGAGCCAAGCAGTACATCACCTTCACCGTCGACGGCGCCAAGCGCATGCAACTGCTCATCAACGACCTGCTCGACTTCTCCCGCGTCGGCCGCATGGGCGGCGAGATCGCCACCCTCGACAGCGCCGTCCCCCTCCGCGCCGCCTTGCACAACCTCGAAGCCCAGATCGACCACACCGACGCCGTCATCAGCCACGACCCGATGCCCAAGGTGCGCGGCAACCGTACCCACCTCACGCAGCTCTTCCAGAACCTCATCGGCAACGCGCTCAAGTTCCGCACCGACGCCACCCCCGCCGTCCACATCGGCGCCCGCCACAACGACGACGGCACCTGGGAGTTCTCCTGCGCCGACAACGGCATCGGCATCGACGCCAAGTACGCCGAGCGCATCTTCATCATCTTCCAGCGGCTGCACCCGCGAGAGGCCTACCCGGGCACGGGCATCGGCCTCGCGCTCTGCCGTAAGATCGTCGAAAATCACGGCGGCACCATCTGGGTGGACACCTCGGCCTCCCCCGGCACCACCGTACGCTGGACGCTGCGAGGAGCGGACGATGCCTGACATGCATGCCATCGAGGTGCTCCTCGTCGAGGACGACGCCGGAGACGTGCTGCTCACCCAGGAGGCGTTCGAGCTCAACAAGGTGCAGAACCGGCTGCACGTGGTGGGCGACGGCGAGCAGGCCATGTCGTTCCTGCGCCAGGACGAACCCTACGCCGGAGTACCGCGGCCGGACCTGATCCTGCTCGACCTCAACCTTCCGCGCAAGGACGGGCACGAGGTGCTCAGGGAGATCAAGGCCGACGCCTCGCTGCGAACCATCCCGGTGGTCGTGCTGACGACGTCGGAGGCGGAGGAGGACATTCTGCGCAGCTATCAGCTGCACGCGAATGCGTACGTGACGAAGCCGGTGGATTTCTCGCAGTTCATTCGGGTGGTGCGGCAGATCGACGACTTCTTCGTCACCGTGGTCAAGCTCCCGAGCAACCCGTAACTCCCAGCATTCCCCTCCCCATACCGCATTGCCCTCCCTCACGGCAATGGCCTCGCCGGTCGTGCGCCTTCGGCGCTGGTCGAGCTCGGGCTCCCCTCATTGGGGGGCCCAGCCCCCCAAGACCCCCTGCCGGTGGCCTTCCGGCCCCCGGGCCCCCGGTCGTTGCCGTGGTAGGGCCGCGAGATTCCTGGATCGTTCACCCCGCGTGGATTCGTGTGCCCTGGTTGAGCGGGCTGCACCTCAAGAACATCTTGCGGCTGCCTATCGCGCGACGACGTGCGCTGGGCATAAGAAAACCCGGCCCACAAGGAGCCGGGTGGTATGTGCGTTCAGACTAGCAGATTCGGTCCCCGCCGCAGGCTTCCGATTCCACATCACCAGCCCGGAGGCCGTGTGTACGCGCCGACAGTCACCGGAAGCTGACATTTCGCCAAGTCAGCCGCCGACAATTGATACCACCAGTGCCGGCCCACGCCATCAGAGGGCTGTCCGCGTAGTGCGCCCGCCAAATAGTTGCGACTCGGATTAACCAGTCCGACCGGGACCCGTTGCCGCGTTTGCTCGATGGGGAAGCGAAGGTCGCTGTCGTTGGAGACGACCACTGCGGCGTCGATCGCACCGGCAAAGACGTCGAGCAGGAGATGCGACGCCACATTGACGTCAGAGCCCTTCTCCTCACGATAGGCATAGGAGACCATGAAACTCGCGTCCGCCACGGAGGCCCCGGACGAAGTACAGACTTGCACGGGCCAGGCGGAACGCGCGATCACCGGCCGCCCCGCACGGTCTCTGACAGCCAGAGGCGCATGCTTCACACGCGAGACGTAGTAGCCGAACTCGATGTGGTCAACGCTTCCACCGGCCAGCAGGGCGTTGAGATAGATGCTTTGGTCACGTTGCCCGCCGGGGTTGTCAGCCCCATCGATGCGAGCAGTGCAGTAGACGACCCGGTGCACCTGCGCGCCTGGCCAACCGACCATTCGACCGATGAGATCGGCTGCCAGCGCTCGCAGGTCCAGCCAGCGCCAGCCAGGCGTGCCGCGACCGCACAGGCCGCGAGCGCCGTAGTAGAGGTTGTATCCGTCTACGTAGATCCCGACACGCATGTCGGCGACCGTACCGACAAAGGGCGCCCTCCGTGAGCGAATGCTCACAATGAGCCCCCGGCACACTCTTCGGGCCTGGGGGCCTGAGTTGAGCGCTCAGAATAGGCCTGGACCGGGCTTTGGCGAGCAAGGGCGAGGTGAAGGCCCGAACGCCCGTGTCGGGGGATGGGCGCCCTAGGTCATCGCCGGGGCCTCTAGCTGGTTGTGGCTAATCCGGGTCACCACCGGAACATTAGCCCCGGCAATGCTCCGCCACTCGCCCAAGCAACCCCACCAGCACGCGGCGCTCCTCCTCCGGCAGCAGTGTCAGCACCTCCCCCTGCAGCCGCTCCAGAATCCCCTCCAACCGCTCCAGCCACCGCCGCCCGGTGCCTGTCACCGTGACCACGTTGCGCCGCCGGTCGGCCGAGTCCGGCGCGCGTTCCACGAGGTCGCTGCGGTGGATCCCCGTCCGATCGCTGAGCGCGGCTTGGCTGGCGGGGCCGCCGTCGGTCAGGGCGACGAGGACGGCGTCGTGCCACTTCCGCGCGCCCTCTGCCCCCAGGCCCGCTGTGACGAGGCGGTCGGCGTGGGCTGCGGCGATGTCGAGCAGCCGGCTGGGCAGCTGGCGCAGGCGGGCGGGTGTGGCGGGGCTGTCGCCGAGGTGGTTCACGGGTAGCGAGTCTAGCGGTTGCGTTAGTGGGACTAACGATGTACGGTCGTTAGTGCTGTAAACGTTAGTGTAACTAACCACTAAGGAAAGGGCCGTGACATGCCTTCGATCAGGGTGCTCGATTCGACGATCTACTACGAGGACCACGGCGCGGGTGGCACGCCGGTGGTGTTCCTGCACGGCAACCCGTCCTCCTCGCACACCTGGCGCAAGGTGCTCCCCCGCATCCCGGGCCGGAGGTTGCTGGCTCCCGATCTGATCGGGATGGGACGCTCGGGCAAGCCGGAGATCGCCTACACCTTCGATGACCACAGCCGCTACCTCGACGCCTGGTTCGACGCGCTGGGGCTGGACGAGGTGATCCTGGTGGGTCATGACTGGGGCGGGGCGCTGGCGTTCGACTGGGCGGCGCGGCATCCGGGGAGGGTGCGCGGGGTGGCGTTCTTCGAGGCCATCGTGCGAGGGATGTCGTGGAGCCAGCTGGGCGAGGCGCCTCGCAAGCGCGGGGAGTTGATCCGCTCCGAGCAGGGCGAGGAGCTGGTGCTCGGGGGGAACTTCCTGGTTGATACCGCTTACACCGGCGGGGTGCTGACGCCGGTCAGCGAGGAGGAGAAGGCGGCCTACCTGGCGCCGTACCCGACGCCGGAGAGCCGGCGGCCGTTGTTGCGGTGGGCTCGGTCGATTCCGCTCGACGGGGAGCCGGCGGATGTGGCGGCCCGGGTGGACGCGTATGGGGAGTGGCTGGCGGGGTCGGAGACGGTTCCGAAGTTGTTGCTGACCTTCGAGGCGTCGCCGACGTTGATGATCACGCCGGAGCTGGCGGAGTGGTGTGGGGCGAACATCGCGGCGCTGGAGACGGTGCATGTGGGGGCCGCTGGGCACCATGCCACCGAGGATCGGCCCGCGGAGATCGCCTCGGAGGTTGGGAAGTGGATCGAGGGGCTCTGAGGGCGACCGGCCCCTGAGAGCGGGCGATCCCTGACGACAGGCGATCCCTGGCGGCGAGCACGGTCGCCTGGAGTGCGGACCGCAGCTCCGGGGTGAGCCTGGCCAGTGCCGTGCCGAGGTCGCCGTGCTCGATGCCGAGCAGGACGGCGTCCTCGGCCGATGCGGTGATCGGTTCCTCGTAGGTCAGCGCGGGCAGGCGGCGGCGCCGCAGGGCGGAGACGAGCCGGCGGATCGCGATGGTCCAGATCCAGGCCTGGGCGGCGCCGCGTTCCGCGCGGAAGCGGCGGGCGTCGCGCCACACCGCCAGGAAGGTGTCCTGGATGGCGTCGTCGACCAGGTCCTCGTCCGCGCACCTGCGGGACAGGCGGGCTCGCAGCCAGGGCGCGTAGCGTTCGTGGAGGAGTCTCAGCGCCTCCACGCGCTCCGCCGCCACCGCTTCGATCAGTTCCGCGTCGGTGCTGCGGGCGTCGATGGGCGGGGCGTCACGGTGTTTTCGGAAGAATGGCCGCACATCTGGATATTCGCGGAATCTCCCGCCGGGAGTTCTATCCCTTCACCGATCCCCGTAGCAGCCCGGAAACGATGTACCTCTGCAGGAACCTGAACAGCAGCACGCTGGGAAGCGCCCCCAGCAGCGCCCCTGCCGAGAAGGCCCCCCAGTTGGCCGAGAGCTGCTCAGACACCAGCCCGTACAACCCGACCGCGAGCGTCTTACGCTCCGGATCCTGCAACATGATGCTGGCGATCATGAACTCGTTGACCGTCGCGATGAACGACAACAACGCGATGACCGCCAGCACCGGCGCCCCGAGCCGCAGGATGATCGTGAAGAACACCCGAGCGTGGGAGGCCCCGTCGACCTTGGCCGCGTCGTCCAGCTCGCGCGGGATCGAGTCGAAGAAGCCCTTGATGAGGAAGATGTTCACCCCCATCGCCCCGCCCAGGTAGACCATGACGAGGCCCCACTGCGTGCCCAGCCCGATGCCGGGCAGCGCCCCCTTGATCTGCGCCATCAGCAGGAAGATCGCCACGGCGGCCAGGATCTGCGGGAACATCTGCACCAGCAGCAGCCCGAGCATGCCCAGCCTGCGCCCGCGGAAGCGGAACCGCGAGAACGCGTAGGCGCCGCTCGCCGCCAGCAGCACGGTGGCGACGGCGGTGGCGCCCGCGATCCACAGGGTGTTGACGAACCAGAACGTGTAGGGGATGTCGCCCAGCGCCCGGTAGTTGTCGAGCGAGGCGTCGGCGAACAGCCGGACGGAGGCGGTCAGGGTGCCGCGCGGGTTGAGCGAGGCGCTGATCACGAAGACGAGCGGGAAGAGGGCGAACACCAGCGCCGCGAACCCGACCACGTGCCGCCATCCGAAGTCCCTGAACCACCTGGTCATGCGTAGGTCTCCTCCAGCGCTCTGGTCCGCCGGAACGACGCCGCCGAGATCGCGGCGACGATGAGGAAGATGATCGTCGACATGGCGCACGCGAAGCCCCATTCGCGCCCCGCGCCGCCGAAGGCGACCTTGTAGACCATCGAGATCAGCAGGTCGGTGCTGCCCAGCGTGATCGGCGCCTCCGGCACGTTCGGCCCGCCGCCGGTGACGAAGTAGATGACCGTGAAGTTGTTGAAGTTGAACGCGAACGACGCCACCAGCAGCGGACCTGTCGAGACCAGCAGCAGCGGCAGCGTCACCCGGCGGAACAGCTGCCAGGCGCCCGCCCCGTCGATGCGGGCCGCCTCGACCACCTCGCCGGGGATGGCCTGCAACGCCCCGGTGCAGATCAGGAACATGTACGGGAAGCCGAGCCACAGGTTGACCAGCAGCACGCTGACCTTGGCGAGTGTGGGGTCGTTGAGCCATGGGACGTCGGCGCCGCCGAGCAGCCCCTGGTTGATGAAGCCGAAGCTCTGGTTGAGCATGCCCGTCCAGACCAGCGCCGACAGGAACGACGGCACGGCGTAGGGAAGCACCAGCAGCGACCGGTAGACCCCTCGCCCTCTCAGCCCCTCCTTGTTCAGCGCCAGCGCCAGCACCAGCCCCAGGAGGAAGGTGGTCAGCACCGACAGCAGGGCGAAGGCGAAGGTCCAGGCGAAGACCGACAGCAGCGGAGCCCGCAGCCGCTCGTCGCTGAAGGCCCTGACGTAGTTGTCGAACCCGACGAACTCCCGCCAGCCGGGCGTCAGCGCCCTGCCGTCGTCCGATTCGAAGAACCCGCGCTCCGTGGCCCGGTAGACGGTCCCGGTGGTGGCGTCGGTCAGCTGCCCGCCGGCGTAGCGCAGGGTCGGCCGGGCGATGTAGCCGGTCGAGCCGTCCTCGGTGCGGATGGACCCGCCCTCCACGGGCACGCGCAGGGCCAGCACCTCCTGCTGCCGGCTGACCAGGTCGCGCAGCTGCAGCACCCGGTGATCGGCGGGCGCCCCGGCGACCGGCTCGCCGTCGAGGGTCGTCGTTCCTCGCGGGTCGGTGGCCAGCAGGTGCAGCCGGCCGTCCGGCCCGGCCAGGACCTGGACCCTGTACGGCGGGCTGCCTGGCACCCGTTTCTCCGACACCGCGAGGATGTGGCTCAGCGCCTGCTCGCGGGTCAGGTTGTGTCCGTCTCCCACGTTGGTGAACCCGGCGTAGGCCGTGTAGACCACGACGTAGATCTGGAAGACCACCAGGAAGAGCATCCCGGGCAGCAGGTAGCGCGTGGCCAGGGTGCGGCGGCCGAAGTAGACGTAGTCGACCGCCGCGGTGGCGACCAGGAGGACCACGAAGATCCCCCAGTCGCGCACCGCGTAGGTGGCCACGAGGCCGTAGACGGCCAGCGCGTTGACCACGCCCACCAGGAGCAGCTTCGCCCCCAGCGATCGCAGATCATTCACTGATCTTGGCGCGGATCTTGGCGGCCGCCTGCTGCATCAGCTTGGCCGGGTCGCCCTTGCCCAGCAGGATGTCGCGCTCGGCGTGGCCGTACTCCGTCCACACCGCGTCCATCGCCGGGATGCTGGGCAGCGGCTGGCCGATGTCGCCCACGGCGGCGAAGCCGGCGATGATCGGGTCGCCCTTGACCTGGCCGTAGACCGCGGTCATGGCCGGGGGCCGCTTGCCGGTGTCGTAGAGCTCCTTGCTGACCTCGGGCGTGCCCAGGTAGTTCAGGACGAAGTCGTTGGCGACCAGCTTGTTCTTGGCGTTGGCCGAGATCATGAAGCCCTGCACGCCGACGAACGGCGCAGCGGCCTGGCCGCCCGCCGGCGGGATCGGGTCGACGGCCAGTTTGATGCCCGCCTTGACCGCGTCGTCGGTGTTCCACGGCCCGGTGATCTGGAAGGGCGCCTTGCCGGTGTTGAACGCCTCCTTGGCGATGTCGTAGGTGATGTCGGCCGACAGCGCCTTGGCCTTGCGCCAGCGGTCGAGCGCCTTGGCGAAGGCGAGCCCGCCGTCGTTGTCGATGAGCAGCTGGGCCGGGTCGTAGCCGCCGTCGGGCTTGACGCCGAAGATGCCGCTGCCGAAGGAGGTGGCCAGCGGATAGAAGTGGTACGGGTCGCCTTCCGGGCCGACCTGCAGCGCGATCGGGAGCTCCGCCTTCTTGGCCTTCACGAGGTCCTGGCCGACCCTGAGCAGCTCGTCGAAGGTCTTGGGCGCCTCGGGCGCGAGGTCGGTGTTGCGGAAGAGCGCGATGTTCTCGATGGCGTACGGCAGGCCGTACACCTGCCCGTCGTAGCTGAAGGCCTTGACGGCCACGTCCTTGAACTGCCCGAGCTTGTCGCCGAGTTCCAGGGGAGCCACCGCGCCGTTGGTGACGAGCTTGCCGAGCCAGTCGTGGGCTCCGATGATCACGTCGGGGCCCTCACCTGCCGGGCCCTGGGTGACGAGGTTGTCACGGATGTCGCCGAACTCCAGCTGCTGGACGGCGACCTTGACACCCTTTTCCGCGGCGAACCGCTCGGCGATCTTCAGGACGATCGGGCTTCTGGTGTCGTCGGCCCAGATGACGAGGTCGGCGGCGGCTCGTTTGATCGGGCCCTCCGTGGGCTCGACGATCGTGGTGGCCTGGCCTGAGGCGGAGGGAGCGGCCGCGGAGGAGCTGGGAGCGGGATCCGCCTGCTGGGCGGGCTGGCCGCCACAGGCGGCTAAGAGCAACGTGAGACCGAGGACCAGTGCGTGACGGCGCATGGTGACTCCATTGGGATGAGTCGCACTTTCAGCAAGAAAACCACGGATTTCGGCAAGTTTCTAGATCGTTACAAACTTGTGCCGCGAGGCTCTCCAGAGTGACGACAATCACACAGGGTCTTGGGAATTGTGGCGTGACTGTTCTCACACTGACCGGGGTAGTCAGGCGTAACGTATCCCCACCGATAGACGCGCCAACACTTGGTGGAGAGGTCTGTGATGACCCAAACGACGCCAGAGAGTCCGGTCCGTAGACAGCGTGCCCAGGTCACGGTGCGCACTCTCCGCACGGATCGCTGGTGGCTTCAGCCGCTGTTGACCTTCCTGGGGCTTGCCTCATTCCTGGTTTACAGCTTCTGGGCGATTTTCAACAACGACTACTTCGTCGATCCCTACATCGCGCCCTTCAGCTCGCCCTGCCTTGCGGAGTCGTGCCCTGAGGGAGCGAGGTTCCTGGGGTTCGCCCCGTTCGGCGATTGGTACGCCCTGCCGCCCGCCCTGTTGATCCTGGCCTTCCCCGCCGGGTTCCGCTTCACCTGCTACTACTACCGCAAGAGCTACTACCGCTCCTTCTGGCTGTCCCCGGCGGCCTGCGCGGTGCAGGAGCCGCACGGGAAGTACACGGGCGAGACCCGCTTCCCGCTGATCCTGCAGAACCTCCACCGCTACTTCTTCTACGCGGCCATCGCGGTCGGCGCGATCCTCACCTACGACGCGATCCTGGCGCTGATCCACAAGCCCGCGGGCCTGGGCACCTACATCCTGCTCGCCAACGCGGTGCTGATCTGGTGCTACACGCTGGGCTGCCACTCCTGCCGCAGCATCACCGGCGGCCGACTCAACCACTTCTCCCGGCACCCGGTGCGCTACAAGATGTGGCAGCTGGTCTCCAAGCTCAACGCCAAGCACCAGCCGTTCGCCTGGGCCTCCATGTTCTCCGTGATGATCGCCGACTTCTACGTCCGGCTGGTCGCCATGGGGGTCATCTCCTTCTCGTTCGCCTAAGGACTGTCTGCAGTGGAAATCGAACGTCACGACTACGACGTCGTCGTCATCGGCGCCGGCGGAGCAGGACTCCGGGCCGCCATCGAGGCCCGGCAGCAGGGCAAGCGCACCGCGATCGTCTGCAAGTCGCTCTTCGGCAAGGCGCACACGGTCATGGCCGAGGGCGGCGCCGCCGCGGCCATGGGCAACGTCAACTCCGACGACAACTGGATGGTGCACTTCCGCGACACCATGCGCGGAGGCAAGTTCCTCAACAACTGGCGCATGGCCGAGCTGCACGCCAAGGAGGCGCCCGACCGGGTCTGGGAGCTGGAGGCCTGGGGCGCGCTGTTCGACCGCACCAAGGACGGCAAGATCTCGCAGCGCAACTTCGGCGGCCATGAGTACCCCCGCCTGGCGCACGTCGGCGACCGCACCGGCCTGGAGCTGATCCGCACGCTGCAGCAGCGTGTCGTCGCGCTCCAGCAGGAAGACTACGAGACGCACGGCGACTACGAGGCCTACATCAAGGTCTTCGCCGAGTGCACGGTCACCCGGCTGCTGAAGGACGGCGACGCCATCTCCGGCGCGTTCGGCTACTGGCGCGAGACCGGCAACCTGATCGTCTTCGACGCCCCCACGGTCGTGCTGGCCACCGGCGGCATCGGCAAGTCCTACGTCGTCACCTCCAACTCCTGGGAGTACACCGGTGACGGCCACGCCCTGGCCCTGCTGGCCGGCGCGAAGCTGATCAACATGGAGTTCATCCAGTTCCATCCCACGGGCATGGTCTGGCCCCCGTCGGTGCGCGGCATCCTGGTCACCGAGTCCGTCCGAGGCGACGGCGGCGTGCTGCGCAACTCCGAAGGCAAGCGCTTCATGTTCGACTACATCCCCGAGGTCTTCAAGGACAAGTACGCCACCTCCGAGGAGGAGGCCGACCGCTGGTACACCGACCAGGCCAACAACCGCCGCCCTCCGGAGCTGCTGCCGCGTGACGAGGTCGCCCGCGCCATCAACTCCGAGGTGAAGGCGGGACGCGGATCACCCCAGGGCGGCGTCTTCCTCGACGTGTCCACCCGGCTGCCCGCCGAGGAGATCAAGCGGCGCCTGCCGTCGATGCACCACCAGTTCAAGGAGCTGGCCGACGTCGACATCACGACCGAGCCCATGCAGGTCGGCCCGACGTGCCACTACATCATGGGCGGCGTGGAGGTCGACGCCGACACCGGCGCGGCGGCCGTCCCCGGCCTGTTCGCCGCCGGCGAGGTGTCGGGCGGCATGCACGGCTCCAACAGGCTCGGCGGCAACTCCCTCTCCGACCTGCTGGTCTTCGGCCGCAGGGCGGGCCTGGGCGCCTCCGACTACATCAACGGGCTCAAGGTGCGCCCGAAGGTGAGCGAGGCGTCGGTCGAGAGCGCCCGCAAGGAGGCGCTGGCTCCCCTGGAGCGCACCGGCGAGAACCCCTACGAGGTGCACCAGGAGCTCCAGCGTTCGATGAACGACCTGGTGGGCATCATCCGCAAGGCCGGCGAGATCTCGGAGGCCCTCGAGGTCATCGAGAAGCTCAAGGAGCGGGTGCAGCTGGTCGGAGCGGCAGGAAACCGGATCTACAACCCCGGCTGGCACCTGGCCCTCGACCTGCGCAACATGCTGCTGGTCTCCGAGTGCGTGGCCAAGGCGGCCCTGCTGCGCGAGGAGTCGCGCGGCGGCCACACCCGCGACGACTTCCCGGTCATGGCCGCCGACTGGCGGCGCAAGCTGCTGGTCTGCTCCACGACCGACGGCTCCGGCGTCACCGTCGTGGAGCAGGCGCAGCCCGAGATGCGCCAGGACCTGTTCGACCTGTTCGACCGGGGAGAGCTGAAGAAGTACCTCACCGAGGAAGAGATGGATCGATGAGCTACAAGGCGAAGTTCCGCGTCTGGCGCGGTGAGGGCGGCGAAGGCAAGCTCGAAGACTTCACCGTCGAGGTCAACGAGGGCGAGGTCGTCCTCGACATCATCCACCGACTCCAGGCGACGCAGGCGCCCGACCTGGCCGTGCGCTGGAACTGCAAGGCTGGCAAGTGCGGCTCCTGCTCGATGGAGATCAACGGCAAGCCGCGGCTGGGCTGCATGACCCGCATGTCCACCTTCACCGAGGAAGAGGTCATCACGGTCACGCCGATGCGGACCTTCCCGGTGATCAAGGACCTGGTCTGCGACGTCTCGTTCAACTACCAGAAGGCCCGCGAGGTGCCGTCCTTCACCCCGCCGAAGGACGTGCGGCCGGGCGAGTACCGCATGAAGCAGGTCGACGTCGAGCGCTCGCAGGAGTTCCGCAAGTGCATCGAGTGCTTCATGTGCAACAACGTCTGCCACGTCATCCGTGACCACGAGGAGAACAAGGCCGCCTTCTCAGGGCCGCGTTTCCTCATGCGGATCGCCGAGCTCGACATGCACCCCTACGACGTGGCCGACCGCCAGGTCTCGGCCCAGGAGGACCACGGCCTGGGCTACTGCAACATCACCAAGTGCTGCACCGAGGTGTGCCCCGAGCACATCAAGATCACCGACAACGCGCTCATCCCGATGAAGGAGCGCGTGGTCGACCGCAAGTACGACCCGCTGGTCTGGCTGGGCAACAAGATCTTCAAGCGGAGCAGCAGCTAGAAAACCCCTTGCGCCTGCCGTACCCAGGGATCGATCATGGGTCGGCAGGCGCACGCATGTCGAGAGGAGACGCCAGTGAGGGCAACACCCGCCGCCGTTCACTCCTCTGGCGTCGTGGTGTCCATGTCCTAAAAGGCGCCGGAGGGTCCCTTCCCGACCCCTGGAGCCTTTCCTTGCATGCTCGTCCGCTCTACCTCCTCATCTGCGGCGCCACCGCTTTCGCGGGAAGCACCGCCTTCACCCTCAACCTCGTCTACCAGGCGACCGTGGCCGGGCTCAGCCCGCTGCAGATGATCCTGGTCGGCACCGTCCTCGAGACGGTGTGCTTCCTCGCCCAGATCCCCACCGGAGTCCTCGCCGACCTGCGTTCGCGGCGGCTGTCGGTGATCGTCGGGTATCTGCTCTTCGGCGCCGGCATCATGATCGAGGGCCTGGTGCCCGCCTTCGCCGCCATCATCGTCGCCAACATCGTCTGGGGCATCGGCTTCACCTTCGTCGACGGCGCCCAGGAAGCCTGGCTCGCCGACGAGGTCGGCCCGGAGGCCGCCGGCGAGGTGATGCTCAGGGGCGGCCAGGTCGCCCAGGCGGCCTCCGTCGCCGGCATCGGCGCCGCCGTGGGCCTGGCCGCGTTCGGCCTGAACGTGCCGATCGTGGCCGCCGCCTGCGTCTGGATCGCGCTCGGGCTCCTGCTGATCGCCGTCATGAAGGAGGACGGCTTCACTCCCCCAGTACGGCAGGCGGGAGCGGCCATGCGCGACGCGTGGCGCTCCATGGCCGGCCACACCCGCACCGCCGCCTCGTCCGTGCGCCGCGACCGCGCCCTGCTGCTGGTGCTCGGCGCCACGCTCTGCACCGCCTTCGCCAGTGAGGGCCTCGACCGGCTCACGCAGCCCTTCCTCATCGAACTGGGCCTGCCGGGCCCTGTGTGGTTCGGCGCGATCGCCGTGTGCGGTTCGCTGGGAGCCATCGCCGTCACCGAGGTGATCAGGCGGCGGATGCGCGATGCCTCACCCGACCGGGTGCTGCGCGCGGTCGCGCTGCTGCGGGCCGGGTACGCGGTCGCGACCGTGGTTCTGGCGATGACGGGGGCGTTCTGGCAGGCGGCGGGTGTCGCGGTGGTCATCACGCTGCTGCGGGCCGCCACCGGGCCGCTGATGGGCGGCTGGCTGGCCGTCCAGACCGAGTCGGCCACCAGGGCCACGGTCTACTCGCTGTTCAGCCAGGTCGACTCGGGCGGCCAGGTCGTCGGCGGCCCGCCGCTGGGGCTGATCGCCGAGCGGTTCGGCATCCGTGCCGTGCTGGTCACCGCGGCCGGGGTCGTGGTGCCCGCGATCGCGCTGCTGGCCGCCGCTAGCGGTCGTGTCCGGGGCGGGGTTCCTCGATAGTGCGATCGGGGACCTGGTAGGTGATGGTGCTGTCGTCGGAGTCGTCCCACGGCAGCCCATCACCGTGCTCGGCCGCGGAGGCCGCCGCGTGCCGGTCGTCGTAGGGGGCGTCGCCGCCCGGCGGGATGTCGTGCGCCGGCACCGCGGGCTCGAACGGGTCGCGGTACTCGGCCACCGGCTCGGGCTCGTAGTACGGCTCCGGCTCGTAGTGCGGCTCGGGCACGGGCTCGTAGTACGCGGGAGCCGGCTGCGGCTGGTGCAGGCCCGGGTCCTGGTACCCCTGGTGGCCGTAGGCGGCCGGGTCGGGGTAGCCGCCCTGGGGACCGTACGGGCCGTACGGCATGTGCACCGTCGGGTAGGTCTGCACCGGCACGAGGCTGATGATCGGCGCGTAGGCCATGCCCGGATTGCCCTGGTAGGGACCGGTGAAGCCGGGCCCAGCCGGATAACCGTCGCCCGGCTGCGGCTGCGGTCCCGCCTTCCGTACGGCCGCGGCGTGCGCCATCTTGCGCAGCCGTCCCTCGAAGATGAGCACCGCGAACAGGGCCAGCAGCACCAGCACGAGCGCCGGGATGGCCAGCTTCTGCGTCAGCCCGGTCTGGTCGAACTCCGGCTGGGCGTTGCGCGCCTCGAGCTGGACCTGGTCGCTGACCGTGGAAGGGGTCGCATTGGTGCTCGGCGCCGGCGTCTCGGGCTCCGCGGAAGGCAGCTGGAGCACCGGCTCGGGCGCCTCGGAGGTCGTCGGCACGATCGGCGCCTGCGTCGGCTGCTGCGCGGGCGGCTGGGTCGGCTGCTGGATCTGCGGCTGAGGCGTCGGGGTCTTGCTGGCCTTGGGCGACTTGCTCTTGCTCGGGCTCGCGGTGACCGTCTGGGTCACCGTCACCTCGGTGGGCGTGATCGTCGGCGTGGGGAGCGTGGTGGTGACCGTGATGGTCACCTCGGGGTTCTCGCACACCCCGGACTCGTTACACGGCGGCTCCATGCCGGGATCCAGCCGGAACACGGCCGCGTTCGCTCCCTGCGCGATGAACGGAGTCGCTGCGGCCGCACTCAACCCCATGGCCAGGAGCAGCGCGGATGCGGCCGTCAGTCGCCTGGACGCCACCTGTATCCCTCCGCACACCCGAATCCAAGGTCAAGGGAATCCTAGCCGGGTAAAAGTAACAGTAAAGTGCGAATTACGATACAGCTTGCGTCCTGCGGCGAATCCGCAGCAGCTCGCGGCGCGAGATCGCCCCGCAGCCCGCCCACAGGGCGACGACGCCGCCCAGCACCAGGGGCCAGCCCGTCCAGCCGTCGGCGAAGCTGATCGGCGCCGCCTCCGCGGCGTTCTTGCCCGCCACGTTCACCTCGCGCGGCAGCGGGGCCGCCTGGATCTGCGGCGCCGGGATCGGCACGCCCGCCGACGGCGCGGCCAACGGCAACCTCAGGCCGGGGTCGTTCCACAGACCCTCGGCACGGGAGGGCTCGGCCAGGCCAGAGGTGGCCGGGTTCACGCCCACGCCGGGGCCCGCGGCCGCGGCACCGGGGGCCGCCTGGAGCGGCTCGGCGGCGAGGTCTCGGGCGCCCTTACCGGGCCGGTCGAGGCCCCGCGGGTGGCCGCCGAGGCCACCGGGCCTGCCCCCGGGGTCACTGGGCCTGCCCCCGAGCTCGCCCGCCTGACCGAGAGCACCCTGCCCGAGATCCTGGCCGTCGTCCGCCTGCCCGCTCGTCTCGCCGCTCGCCTCGCCGCTCGCCTCGCCGCTCGTCTGCCCGCCGAGGTCCTGAGCGCTGGAGGGCGGCTCGGGCACCTGCCCACCGAACTCGGCGGGCGGGTCCGCCGCAGCTTCCATCCCGTCGCGCCCCACGGTCATCGTCGTGGTCTTGGTGACCATCTCCGGCCGCTCGGCCTCGCCGCCCTGCCGCTGCGCCACCGCCGCGAGGGTGACCACGTCCGCCCCCTCCGGCACGGTGAGCCGCACGTCCATCGCCCGCTCCCCCGCGGACTCGCGCAGGGTGCACACCCCGGCCGCGCCCGCCTGCCGTACCTCGGCCGGAGGTTCGGGCGACGGCGTCACCGGCACCTGGCTCCAGTTCCCCAGGACCACGTCCGGCGACGACTGCCGCACCTCCTGGGTCGCGACGGCGGCCGCCGCCGGGGCACACGTCACCCCCGACAACGCCGCAGCGGGATTGGTGGCCACCGCGAGCCTCGTGTCGTGGGCCGTGCCCTCCAGCCGGATACGGAAGCGCAGCACGTCGCCGGTGCGCACCCACTGCGCGCCCTCCGGCGAAGGCTCGTCGATCCGGTCGACGGCGAGCCGCATCGCGGCGTCGTCACCGGCCATGGCGGCGCTGGAGGTGAAAACGGCCCCGAGCATCAGCGCCCCGGCCACGGCCCACCCCTGCTGTCCCCACTGGTGCATGTCGTTTTACCCCCGAAACATCACACCCAGTAGTGGTTATGTCACTTAGGGGAGGATCCTAACCCTGTCTTCGACAGCTTTCATGACGGGTAGGTCGGCGGCGAGCCACGGCACCGCGTAGTACTCCTGCGGCGCCAGCCAGCGCAGGGCCATGTGCTCCTTGGGCACGGGCACCCCGGACAACAACGTCGACAGGTACACCCGCATCACGTAGTCGCGGGTCAGCGGCCAGTCGCCGCCCACCTGCTCCCCCACCGCGATCTCGACGCCGAGCTCCTCGCGGCACTCGCGCACCAGCGCCTCGACGTCGCTCTCGCCGGGATCGACCTTGCCGCCGGGGAACTCCCAGCCGCCGGCCAGCTCGGGCGGCTCGGCACGCTGGGCGGCCAGCACCCGGCCATCAGAGATGATCGCCGCGGCGACCACGACCACAGTCATGGGACTAGAGCGTATTCTGCAGCTTCTTGAGCTGCTCCAGGACGTCGGGATTCATCAGCGGCCGGGTGAAGCCCACGAGGCTGGTGCGGTCGTCGTAGGTGGTCACCTTGATCGGCCCGCACAGCCGGCAGCGTGCCTCGACCATCTTGCCCTTGGAGACCACCAGCCCGACGTGCCCCGGATTGTCGGGGCCGGTGCCGGGACCGGCGTTGAAGAAGACGAGGTCGCCCGGCTGCTCCTGGCCCGGATTGATCCGCACGCCGAAGGGCCACTGGGTGAAGGTCGTTCGCGGGATCGACAGGCCCACGCTCTGGTAGGCCATGTAGATGATGCCCGAGCAGTCGAAGGCGTCGGGGCCGGTGCCGCCCCACAGGTACGGCTTGCCCCGCTGCGCCAGGGCGTAGGCCAGGATGCGCTTGACCAGGTCGTTGGGGGCCCCGGCGACGATCGGCTCGTCGCACAGCGGGTCCGCCTCCGGCGGCACCTTGACCTCGCCGCTCTTGGCGTACTTCCCGGCGATCTCCATGACCTGGTCGACGTACCACCAGGCGCGGTTGTAGACGAACAGCGCCCGCCGGACGTTCTCCGGCGCGCCGTTGCGCTTGAGCATCTTGGCCGCGCCCAGGATCGCGTCGGCGGGGTTGTAGACGTCGCCGATGCCGTCGCCGTCACCGTCGGAGGCGTAGCCGTTGAACTCCTCGCTCATCGACAACTGCGCCTTGCCGCCCCAGGTGCTGATCAGGAACTGCATCGGCCCGGCGGCGCCCGCGTAGTTCGTCCCGCTCTTGACGCCCGGCAGGTCGGAGCGCCCGTGGTCGGTCTCGCGCTTGCCCACCGCGGCCAGCACGTTCCACTGCACGCCGATCTTCTCGCCGTGCTTCTTGTACAGCTCCAGCATGCGCTCGGGGATGTCGGAGACGCCGGTGTCGGAGACCTCCTCGCCCTGCACCGCACCGGGCTTGCAGTCGGCGGGGTCACCGCCTCCGCTGCCGATGAAGGAGGGGATCGAGGTCATCAGCATCGGCGACATGACGATGACGAGGAGGAGCACCGCGGCGACGCCGATCGCCACGGCGATGCGAGAAGGCGACGCTTTCACCCTTGGGCGTCCCCGTCCTGTCCCTCGGTGGCCGGCTGCAGGTCGAAGACCCTCCAGTCGGAGCCGACCCTGGTCACCGTGACCGCGTAGTCGTCGGCGTGCGCGGAGGCGCCGTTCTTGGTCGTGCGCTGCTGGGTGCCGTTGATGACGAAGACGATCGAGTTGCGCTCGACCGTGCGGATGCCCTTCAGCTTGCCGGTGCCCTGCGAGACGACCTGGTCGTCGCGGTTGCGCTCGACGGTGCCCGGCGAGGTGAGGGTGCGGGTCAGCACGTCACCCAGGCCGCCGGTGGTGAACGTCTTGACCCGCGCCGCGTACGCCGCGGGGTCCTCGTCGTAGCGGAACGTGCCGTAGGCGGCGGTGAACCGCTCGGCCAGGTCGGCCGCCGCGGCCAGCTGGTCCTTGGCGACCGGCAGGTAGTCGTAGATCTCGAAGGGCCTGTCGGTGGCCGTCGCCAGCGGACGGCTCGGCTCCCCGGCCACCACCGCGGTCGGTTGCCCGGTACGGCCGGCGGCCGGCTCCTCCGGTCCTGAGGTTCCCTGGACGGTCAGATAGACACCCACGGCGACCATGACGGCCACGACCCCCGAGAACAGCAGGACCCTTCTGTCGGCCATTTACTCCTTCTCCGGCTTGTTGGGCTTGAGCCAGAACGGCACCGGCGGTTCCTCACCGCCCCGGCCGCCGCCTTCCCTGCCGTGCAGCCAGAGAGGTGGCGGCTCGGACGAGCGCGCCCTGGGCACGTCGGCGCTGCGCGAGCCTCCGAAGATGCTGCCGCCTGACGAGGCGCGCTCGGGCGGCCGGGTGTTCCCCGACGACCTGGAGCCACCGCCGAACAGGCCGCCGCCCGAGGACCGGCCTCCCGACGAGCGCGAACCTCCGCTGGAGCGCGAACCGCCGCCGAACAGGCCGCCAGAGGAGCCGCGGTTGCCCGAGGAGCGGCTGCTGCCACCGCTGCGGGATGCCCAGCCGCCCGCCCTGCCGCTGAACCAGCCACCGCCGGAACCGCTCGAAGAGCCTGAGGAACCGCCTGAGCCGCCGCTGGACACCCGGGGACCGCCACCAGACGGCCGGGAGCCGCCTGCCGTACCAGGGCCTGCCGTACCGGGGCCGGACGTGCCTGGGGCGCCCACGCGGGGCCCGCTCGTCGCGGCGGAACGGGTCGGCGTGCCGCTCAGGTTCAGCGGCGGCGCGGAACCCGAGCGGGTGGCAGCGGCGGGACGCGTGCCCGCCTTGCCCGCCTGCTCGGGGTTGAGCGGTGCGGCGGCGGCGGGGATGCGCGTGCCGGACGGCGACGCGCCCTCCTCGCCGCGGGCGCGGCCCTGGGCGGTGGAGGCCGCCGCCGCCGCGGCGACACCCGCGGCGCCGCCCGTGGCGGTGGCCGCGATGATCGGCTCGGCCTTGCGCAGGCCCCACTTGCCGACGCGGGAGGCGGCGACCGGCGGCAGCGCGATCGCCGAGCGCTCCAGCACCGGCGAGCTGGCCGCCTCGCCGAGCATGCGGGTCGTGATCGTGTGCCCGCTCATCGACGAGAACAGGTGCTGGAACGGCCTGCGGTAGAAGAAGACGGCGATCGTCAGCAGCGCCATGAACAGGATCTGCAGACCCCACGACATGTTCGTCGACATGATCAGCGCGTAGCCGTACACCAGGACCGACAACACCAGCGCGAGCACGGCCTGGCGGAGCAGGGTGCCGACCAGCATCTCGACCCAGCGCATCGCGATGATGCGCCCGCTGCCCGGGTGCACGCCGATGAGCAGGAAGACCGGCCCGAGAATGAGCAGCAGCAGGAACCCGACCTTGAGCACGAGCAGCGAGACCGCGACCAGGAAGATCAGCAGACCCGCGACGAGCGCCGCCAGGAGCGCGCCGATGGCGACGCCGAGCCGGTTGGTCCAGTCCTTGCCCTGCACGATCTGGAAGCGCGGGTCGCTCTTGAGCGGATCGACGATCCCCACGTAGGCGGCCTGGTGGGCGCTGCTGTTGGAGGGCTGCCCGAGCTCGGCGGCCTCGATGGTCTGGATCTCGAGCATCTTCAGCCCGAAGTCGCGCACCACCGGCTGCTGCGGGTCCGAGGTGCCGAACTGGCCCATCAGCCACGGCTTGCAGACCAGGGTGGACCACAGCGCGTTGGCGTTCTGGTCGACGCCGGTCGCGCTGTTGCCGCCGAACGTGGTGCCGCCGCCCGGCGCGGGCAGGCAGTCGGTGCCCTGGGCGCCGGGCAGGCCGGAGAAGGCGGAGTTGATCACTTCGCCCGTCTTGTCGGTGACGAGCTTGCCCAGGCCGGTGAAGTCCTGCGGGCGGGCGAAGAACCAGGTCGCGACCGTCACCGCCAGGACCATCCAGACCACGCCCTCGACGCTCACCGAGGCCCGTTTGCGCAGCAGGCCGTACCAGGCCAGCCAGATCGCCGCGAGCAGGATGATCGGGGTCAGGTACGGCCAGTAGAGCGCGTCGGACAGGTTCTTGACGATGTCGTCGACGACGTCCTTGATCGACTGCAGCGGGCCCTCGCTGGCGGCCGCCTGGTAGGTGCTGATGGTCAGCTTGTCGATCGACTTGGCCCACAGGAAGATCGTGTTGGCCCACGAGTTGCCGAAGACCGCCGCGATGTCGGAACAGCCCAGCTCGTGGGTGTGCCAGAACTGCCCGGCCATGCCGAAGCGGTTGTAGTTCGTGGTGGCCGGAGTGCCCTCGGTGGCCGGCGGCTGCAGCAGGCCGTCGACGCTGGAGCCGACCACCTCGGGCGTGAGGTCCGGCGACAGGTCGCACGGGCCGTCGGCCACCGCCGATCCGGGCATGACGAAAAAGCCGACAAGCAGGAGCAGAACCACAGTCCACAACCTGCGTCGTCTCATGAGCGCACCTCCCGCATAACTCCCCCTTGAAGATCATGCCCGTTGTCTTCGGGTTTGTCGTGCGTAGGGTTCGTGTCGAGCCAACGAAGCAGCTCATCGGAGATCAGGTCTACTCCGATCCGCCCGGCCCTGCCATCCAGATCACGGAAAATGCATTCCCCGTTGCCCAGTGATCGCAGCACGGCCTTGTGCTCCTCCGAAGCGTCGACACCCAGGAGCGACATCACATGGTCGACCTCGGTGCGCTCGGTGGAGCGGAAGGCGAAGACGCTCGACAGGCAGTTGGTCACCTGCTCGTTGAGCAGGTCACCGGCGTTCTGTGAGACCAGCACCAGCGCGGTGTTACGGGACCGGCCCATCCGGCTGACCTCGGGCACCAGCTTGGCGCCCTCCGGCGTCGAGGTGATCGCCCACGCCTCGTCCAGGAAGATCGCCTTGGGCGCCCTGCGGTCGAGGCCGTTCATCAGCCTGCGCGCGAACTGGGAGACCAGGTAGAGCAGGGCGACGCTCAGCCGCTGCTCGTAGGAGTAGTCGTCGCGGCCCGTCGCCACGTCGGGCAGGGTCAGGCCCTGCAGCGTGAAGACCGTGGTCCAGCTCTCGGTGTCGATCTGCTCGCCGCCCGACGGGTCGAAGCAGAGCCTGGCCAGGTGCATCTCCGACATCGAGCGCAGCACCGCGCCCAGGTTCTTCGACGCGGCGTCGTCGGCCTGCTCCAGGAAGTCGACGACCTTGCCCAGGCTCGGAGCCTCGGCGTTCGACACCGCCGAGACCGCCTGGACCATCGCCGACTCGCGTTCCTCCGACATGCGAGGCAGCAGCAGCCGCAACGTCTCGGTGGCCATCATCTTCTTGGTGGCGATGTCGTCGCCGAACGAGAACGGGTCGAGCAGACCGGGCGAAGCGCTTCCGAGCGGGATGATGCGCGCCTTGCGCTCACGCTTCTGCAGCAGCTTGACCAGCGACGCGGCGTCGCCCTTCGGGTCGATCACCGCCACCGTGACCCCGCGCAACGCCATCTGGTAGATCATCAGCAGCGCCAGCGTCGTCTTGCCGCCGCCCGGCTCGCCGGTGATCGCGATCGCCGTCGGCCGGTTACGGCTCGCCGCCACCAGCGGGTCGAAGTGCACGATGCTGCGCGCCCTGCCGATGGTCTCGCCGATGTACGGCCCCAGCCACGCGCCGTCGTCCATCCGGTCGCCCAGGTCGACCGTGGCCGTGGCCATGCCACCCGCGATCGTGCGCAGCGGCTGGCGCTGGGCGTAGGCGTTGACCGTCACCTTCTCGCCCGGCAGCGACTCGCGGAACAGCGAGAACTGGTCACCGGTGGAGTTGACCACGTCGATGCCCATGTCGCGGTAGTGCTCCACGACCGCCTCGACCCGCTGCAGGCACATCGCCTCCGTCGGGCCCGACACGATCAGCCGGTGCCAGCCGTACACGAACGGCAGGCGCTCCTTGGTGATGCCGTGCTCCAGCATGCGCGCCGCGTCGATCTGCTCTGCCAGCGCGATCGGCGCCTCCGCGCCCGCCTCGCGGATGTGGATGTCCATGTCGCGGGCGTGCGCCAGCTTGCGCGCCACATCCCGGCTCGCCTTGACCGGCGGGATCAGCCGCATCCGGGAGGAGACCTCCACCGGGAACGGCAACTGGTCGGCGAAGTGCATCCACGGTTCCCCGTCGGGGAACGGCATCAGGTCGGGGAAACGCGCGAACGACAGATGAGCGACATACGCCTCACCCTGCGGCTGCACGAACCTCAGCAACGACCTGCCGTTGTGGATCTGCCCCTCGACCAGCGCCTCGATCTCACCCTTGCCCCAGCGCCGCTTCGAGCTCGCGCTGGCGGGCGGGTCGCCGACGCTGCCCGCCGCCGCGTGCTGGAACAGCCACGCCACCTCCGTCGACGCCGCGTGCCTGGCATACAGCGAGCTGGAGGCCAGCGCCCGGCCCAGCCGCTCCGCCTGCTCGGTCCACTTGGCGATCTCGCTGTCGGGCACATGATCGTCTTCCAGGCCGAGCGCCTTCTCCGAGCGCTGGTAGAAGCCGAACAACTGGCTCAGCACGCCCTGGCCGATCTGCCTGCCGCGCGGGCCCAGCCGTACGCCGAGATAGACCTCCTTGGTCCAGAAGTCCTTCGCCCAGACGTGGGAGTACATCTCCTCCAGGTAGTCGCGCCAGCCCGCGCCCTGGTCGGAGGTGGAGTTCAGCGCCAGCGCCCACTCCGCCGCCGGATAGGTGCGGTGCGCGACCCGCAGATGAACCTCGGCGTCCGGCATGCGGATCGCCGCCAGCGCGATCGTGACGTTCGTCGCCAGCGCCTCGCGCTCCTCCGGCGTCACGAACTCGTAGCTCACGGTCGGCAGCCGGAAGTAGGCCCACGCGCAGGTGTCCGTCAGCAGAATGCGGTCGTCGAAATACCGGACCGCAAGGCGGCTGTGCGCCTTGGAAGCCCTGCTCACCGGCCCTCCTTCATCGGGCCGATGAGGAACACACCCATGTTCATTCGTTCACCTGCAAGCTCGCTCACAGCTCACCGATTCTCGCACCCGGAGGGTCACCCGCCAGCTCCCTGTCCTTCACCGGTTGTGCCTGCGCCTTCGCGAAGGCGGCCACCACCACGCCCGCCAGGGCCAGATACGCCCTGCGACCGGCGTTGCGGAGCTGGTCCAGCTCCACCGGCTCGCCGGTGACCGCCAGTTCGTCCTCCCACGGGACCCGCACGATCGCCCGCACCCTGCCCCTGGCGACCGACTCGGCCTGCTCCACATCGCTCATCGTCCGCCTGCTGACCCCGTTGACCACCAGGACCGCACGCCTGCGCAGGTCGGAACAGCCATGCCCGTCGAGCCAGTCGAACGTCATCGCCACCGCGTCCGCGCCGTCCTCGCTCGCCGGCACCACCAGCACCAGCTGGTCCGCGTACGGCAGCAGCCTGGCCGCCAGCGCCGGAGCCGGATCCAGGACCGACAGCTTGTAATGGCGGTCGAGGACCTCCATGGCCTGGCCCAGGCGATGCTCCGAGAACAGCGTGCGATCGGCCAGCCGCTGCTCGGCACCCGTGCTCGTGTCGGCCGCCACCACCTCCAGGCCCGACGGGGTCCTGGTGGTGAAGGCCCGCATCGTCAGGTAACCGCTCACGCTGCCCAGACCGCTCAGCAGGCTCGTCAGGGTCTCCGGGGACTCCTCGATGATCCTGCTCGTCAGCGTGCTGTCACCGGTGCTCGCGTCAACGGCCAGCACCCGGTCGTCGCGGTGACCCGCCAGGGTGTGGCCGAGCATCAGCGCCGTCGTGCTCTGACCGGCGCCGCCCGTGCAGCCCAGGACGACGATCCGGCGGCTGCCGCTGAAGACGGCGCGCGTCCTGGCCTCGTCGATCTCGGAGCCGTCGGCGTGGACGCTGTTGTTGCCGACCACGACCTGCGCGATGCGCCGCCAGCCGCCCGAGGTGTCGCGCCCGACCACGGACTCGACGCGCCGCACCCTCTCGCCGGGACGAGGACCGGGCACCTTGCGCTCAGGAGGGACAACCTTGGGCGCGGCCGGGGGCGTGGCCGGGGTGGCGGCGACGGGCATGTCGACGGCGGGCTTGTCAGCGGTGGACATGTCAGCGGTGGGCATGTCGACGGAGGGCACGGAAGCAGCGGGCTTGGCAGCGTCTGGCTTCCCCGCCGCAGGCTTGTCGGCGGCGGGCTTCCCCGTCGCGGGCTTGTCGGCCGGCCACACGCGGTCGGCACCGAGCAGCGGCGTCACCGGCGGCGCCGTGGGCAACTGGCGCGGCGGCTGGCCCTTGCGGTGCTGGCTCCTGGCCCTGTCGTCGTCGGCCACCGGCTCCACGGGCGGCGGTCCCAGGCTCGGCCGCTGCTGCCCGAGCTCGGGCGCCCTCGCCGCCGGCGCCTCCGCACTCGCCGCCAGCTTCCGCAGCCTGCGCAACGCCTCGTTGTCGATCGGCTTGCTCGCCCCAGGCGCGTGAACCACGGGCGTCTCCAGCGCCGGAGGCACCTCGCGCACGGGGGTCGCCGCTTCCCGCGCGGCGACCTCACGTACGGCAGGCGTGTCGTCGGCAGCGGGCACATGCCGCACTGCGGGAGCTTCCCCCACCTCAGGCTCGTCCTGCGTGACCGGCACTCCCCGCGCCTCGGGCGCGTCCTGCGCGACGGGCAGGTCCCGCACGGCAGGCACATCACGCACGGCAGGCACATCACGCACGGCAGGCACGTCACGCTCGGGGGCCGTCTCCGGCGCCCGTGCGGCAGCCGCCTCGCGCTGCTCCGCCTCACGTGCAACCGCACCCTCGTCCCGCACCCGCTCCGGCCGAACGCCCTCCGCGGCCCGTGCGGGCAGCTCCTCGACGCGCCCCCGCGCCATCGCCTCGACCCCGCGAACGGCCTTGGCGATCGCCTCCGCCCCCCGCTTCTGCCCGGCCGTACCGGTGCCTGGCGCGGGCATCCCCAGCGCGGGCGCGGCGGCGCGGCGCTGGGCGGTGCCGCGGTCGGCGGCGACGCCGCGCACGGCCGGGGGCTGGGTGGAAGCGGGCGCCTGTCCTGAGGAGGCCTGCGCCGCAGCCTGGGCGACCGCCGGCCGTACGGCACGCGCCGTCGGGGCGGCACCGCTCCTGGAGCCCGCACCGGCCTCGGCCGCCCGAGTTCCGGCCATGCGTGTCTCTGCCGTACGCACCTCGGCGGCGCGGGCCTTCGCGGCGGCGCGGGCGCTCGCCTTGGCCGTGGCCTTCGCGCGGGCCTTGGACGGCGCGGCGGCGCGGGCCTTGCGGGTGGCACGCTCGGGCAGGGCACGCCACACGCGCCCCGTGAAGTAGACGGTCTCGGGCTCGCCCTCCGGCGCCATGCGGCACCACACGCGGGGTTCGCCCAGGTAGCGGGCCTGCGACTGCATCAGCTCGGTCAGGCGCTTGTTCTCGATGACGGGCCGGGTCGACAGCCAGGTGACGATGCCGGGCGGCACGAGGTAGAGCACGTGCCACGGCGCGTCGAAGGGCACGCCGACGATGGCGAGCAGGAACGACCACGGGGCGAGCACTCCGACGAACACGCCGATCCAGACGATCGGCAGCGGCATCGGCAGCCGTAGGTCGTACAGCTTGTAGAGCCGCTTCTCGATTCGCCAGATATTGGTATAGGTGGGCAGGTCCACGCGGTCCTCCTCTCAACCCGTCGTCACGTGCTCGGGTTACCGCTCACTTGATGCCCAGCGCACCCGCGATCGCCCTCGCCGTCACCTCGATGATGTTGGGAACGTAGAAGATCACGCCGATCGCCACAGCCAGAATGAGGAACTGCACGAATCTTGTGATCTCCCGCGTGAAGAGGAAGAACAGCGCGACCACCGAGACGATGACCAGGAACAGGGGCGCGAAGAACGAGCGGAGGAAGTTCGCCAGCCCTCCGGTGTCGATGCCGGTGGGGGCCGGGGTGGGCGTGGCGGCCAGCCCGGACATCTCGGCCAGGTTCAGCAATATGGTTTTCAAGATCACTTCTCGTCCTCCCGGGGGGTACCAATCAGCAGCACGGCCGTGCTTCTATCCAACGGCTCGGCCGGCGCCGCGAATGGCCTTGACGTACCACTTGTCGCCCTGCTTCACGACGGTGAGACGGTAGGCCTGCTCCAGGCGACCCGCCATCGCGCTCGGGTCGGCGGGCGTGGGCTCCACGGACTGGCCGCTCGCGCCCGGAACGCCCCAGACCACTACGGCCTGGATGTCTCGGCTGGTGGCATCCCCCACAGGTACCACGAGGTCTTTCAGCTCGACGAAGGTGAACGCTCCGCCGAGGTTGGGCAGGTTCGTGTCGGTGGCCAGGTAGCGCTGCAGCTGCACGCCGGAGGCGTAGGCTCCGAAGAACTCGGCCAGCTGGGGCCGCAGTTCCGCCTCGACCACCTCGTCGGCGTCGAGCTGGGCCACGACCGGCAGCTCCGCGGGAGCGGGAGCGGGCAGGATGCCCGGCTGGCCGGAGACCGCGAAGCCGGGGAGCCGGCCGTTGCCGTCCCACACGAGCGGGATGGCCGCCTGGTAGCGCTTGTCGCCCGACTGGAAGCTCACCGTGACCACGACGTTGTTCGAGTCGATCGTCTCCACGCCCGCGGGCTGGAGGTAGGCCGCCTGCAGCCGCCCGTAACCGTCCCACCCGAACTGCTCGGTGGCCTGCGGCGACAGGTACGGCTTGAGCCTGGCGGCCCTGATCGACAGCTCGGCGGGATTCAGGTCGAGGTAGAGGTGCGCGAATTGCACCGCGAAGGCCTTCGCGGCCTCTGTCGGAAACGGATTCTTCTCATTTCCGACATTTCCCGACGAAGCGCTCTGCGGTTGAGTGAACCTGGTGACAATGGCGACGACCCCATTGGCCAGAACGACCAGGATCAACGCCCACACAATGACCCGGCCCGTCGCCACCAGCCAGCGCCCGCCGCCACCCGACCACCCTCGCCTGGCGGACCTGCGGGACTCGAAGTTGGACGTTTCCGGGCGCGCCGAAAGCTCGGGGTCGCCAGCGATCCGGGGATCGTGCTGGACAGTGGACCTTCGAGCCATCACGCCCTCCGCTCGCGCCGTCCCCATCGGGACCCGGCGCGGTCTGAAGATGTCACATTACCTGTCGCGGCAATTCTTCCAGGAAAGCCACGCCCATGCTGCAGGCATCGCCGTGCCGGAGCAAACCGAGTCTGCATGACATCTCGGAGTGCCCTTCCCTGTCCGATTACCGTGGAAAATGCGCTCGACCTGGAGCGATGCTGTCAAGCCCGTATCTCGACAGTCAGGTAATGCTGTCCATAGGGCTCAGATACCATCCCAATCCAGGGCATGATGGGTGTGCTCGGGGTCACACCATGCCGCTCTCCTCCCAGCGCACCACGACCGGGGACGCCGGTCAACCGTGGTGTTGGATGACGGCGTGAACGAAGATCCCCTCGTACGGCTCCGCGACGCGGTCGCCCGTACCCGCGAACTCGTCCGTAATCGCGCGGCCACGGGCCTCCACCACGAGGAGGCCGACCCCGCCATCGGCACCATCGGCACCGACAGCGCCCGCGGCTTCGACCCGTTCCCGCTCCTGGAGGCCCTGCACGGCCACGGGGCCAGGGCCGTGGTCATCGGTCAGGTGGCGGGCATCATGCACGGGTCCGCCGAGCTGACCGGCGACCTGGACCTGTTGTGGGACGGCGACCCCGGCCAAGCCGCCGCCCTCGCGGCGGCCTTCGTGTCGGTGGGAGCGGTGCTGAACGACGACGACGGCGCACCGGTGCCGTGCGAGCCGGAGTCGTTCCTGCGGCCCAAGGTGCAGTTCACGACGGCGGGCGCCAGCGGGGACTGCTGCACGCCGGCGCTGCCCTGGGGGGAGCTGAGAGTGGCGGAGCTCCTGGAGCGGGCGGTGGTCGTCGCGGGCGGCGGGATCGAGGTTCGCTACGTCGCGCGGGAGGATCTGATCGCGATGAGGCGGGCCGTGGGGCGGCCCAAGGACGTGCGCCGGGCCGATGAGCTGGAGGCGCTGGGCGCTTCGTGAGCCATCGGCCGGCGCGGAGAAGCGACTCAGGCGGGCTCCGGGTCCCCCGCCTGCGAAGTCCGCCTCCGGGCGTGCAAGTCGACGACCTTGCCCGACACCACCGCCTTACGGGGGGCGACCCGCTCCAGACACCCCCGCAACTCGGCGAGCAACTCCGCGGGGTCCTGCCCGTGCAACCGCCGGGTGAGCTCCTCGCGCTCGTCCATCTTCCGGCGCAGGTAGGCATCCCGGCTGACGCGCAGGCCGTACATGAGCTCGACCCTGAGGAGCGCGAGCTCCTCCTCCAGGCTGATGCCCACGAGCGTGGGTCGGCGCCTGCTGAGTATGCGGCGGATCATGGGGGCCCTCCGATTCGTCTGTGACGATTGGACGCCGGGGAGCCCCGAGTGGTTGACGTGGAATCGTCAAACGTTAAAGCGAAATTCGACGACGTCCCCGTCACGCATGACGTAGTCCTTGCCCTCGATGCGCGCCTTGCCCGCCGATCGGGCCGCGGCCAGCGAACCGGCCTCGACGAGGTCGTCGAAGGAGGTGATCTCGGCCTTGATGAACCCGCGCTGGAAGTCGGTGTGGATGACCCCGGCGGCCTCGGGCGCGGTGGCGCCCTTCTTGATGGTCCAGGCGCGGGCCTCCTTGGGCCCTGCGGTGAGGTAGGTCTGCAGCCCGAGCGTCTCGAAACCGACCCTGGCCAGCTGGGAGAGCCCCGACTCCTCCTGCCCGACGGACTGCAGCAGCTCCAGCGCCTCCTCGTCGGACAGTTCGTACAGCTCAGACTCGATCTTGGCGTCGAGGAAGACGGCCTCGGCGGGGGCGACGAGGGCGCGCAGCTGGTCCTTCAGCGCGGCGTCGGTCAGCTCGTCGGCGTCGAGGTTGAAGACGTACAGGAACGGCTTGGCCGTCAGGAGGTGCAGCTCGCGCAGCCCTTCGAGGTCGAGCCCGCTCTCGAAGACGGTCTTGCCGGTCTCGAGCACCGCGATGGCGGCCTCGACGGCTTCCAGGGAGGCCTTCCTGTCCTTCTGGACGCGGGCCTCCTTCTGCAGCCGGGGCAGCGCCTTCTCGCAGGTCTGCAGGTCGGCGTAGATCAGCTCGGTGTTGATCGTCTCGATGTCGCGCTTGGGCGAGACCTCGCCGTCGACGTGGGTCACGTCGGGGTCGGTGAAGACGCGGATGACCTGGCAGATCGCGTCGGTGTTGCGGATGTTGGCGAGGAACTGGTTGCCGCGCCCCTGGCCCTCGGAGGCGCCGCGAACGAGGCCCGCGATGTCGACGAACTCGACCTTGGCCGGCAGGATCTTGGCCGAGCCGAAGATCTCCGCGAGCGTGCCGAGACGCGCGTCGGGCACGCCGACGATGCCCACGTTGGGCTCGATGGTGGCGAACGGGTAGTTGGCCGCCAGGGCGTTGGCGCTCTTGGTGAGTGCGTTGAACAGGGTGGACTTGCCGACGTTGGGCAGCCCGACGATCCCGATGCTGAGGCTCACGAGCCCTCCTTAGGTCGGCCTCATGAGCCGATGACTGCGATGCGCCTAGAAGTTTACCCGTAGACAGGTGAGCGGCCGGTGCGTGCTCGTCAGGTAGCGGTTCGAGCCGTCAGGGCAGGCGGACGGCCGTTCCGCGAAGGCCGTCACGTGCGCCCAGGCCTGCTTCGACGCGCAGGGAACCCTCGACACCCTGTCGTCGCGCGGCCTGCCGACGCAGTCGCCGACGGCCGGCACCGCGCCGCCCTCGCCCAGGCACACCACGGTCCCCGAGAGTTCGAGCGCGTCACGGGTGCCGGACGGGCACCGCTCGGGCACCACGGCGACGGCTCTGCCGTACCAGCCCTCGGCGGCGCAGGGCCGCTCCCGCCCGTCGGACGTCACGCAGTCGCCCGCCCGCACGACGCCGCCGCCCATGCCGGGGTCGCCGGGGTGCGGGGCGCGGTGGTTGCGCAGGCAGGCCGTACGGCCCTGCCCGATGTCGACGACGAGGTCGGTCTGGGCGGGGCACGGATCGGCGATCGCGATCACGGTGGCCACGCCCGCGTCGCAGGGCACGAGGTCGAACCGCGATCCCGTACGGCTGGCACACGACCCTTCCGCCCATCGGAGGGTGAGCTGCGGCCGGGCGGGAGGCGGCTCCTCCTCGGCACGTCCGGCGAGTGAGGCTCCGACGAGGGCCACGGCCGCCGCGGCGACCGCCACGGTCGCCGCGATTGAGACGATCATGCGCAAGCCGGTAACCATATGTGTACTGTGAGTGACAGAAGTGTCGGCGCACAAGCGGAACGAGCAAGGCGTGTCGAAAAGACCCACGCGGGGACGGGTGTCATCATCGATCAGGTGGATGTCGTCTCGATTCTGCTCGGCCTGGCTGTCGGTCTCGCCATCGGTTTCCTGATCGCGCGGACCCGCTCGGCCGTACGGATCGCCGAGGCCGACGCCAGGGCCAAGGCCGCCGCCGACAAGCTCGTCTACGTCGAGGAGCAGCTGACCGAGCGCTTCCAGGCGCTGTCCACTCGCGCGCTCGACGTCAACAACATCCGCTTCCTGGAGCTGGCCGAGACCCGCCTGGCCGCCAGCCGCGCCGAGGCCTCCGGCGAGCTGGAGCAGCGCAAGCAGGCGGTGGAGCACCTGGTCCAGCCGCTGCGCGAGGCGCTGGCCCGGGTCGAGACCCAGCTGCGCGAGGCGGAGGCGGGCCAGCGCGCCGCCAAGACGGAGCTCCAGCTCGTACGACAGAGCAACGAGCAGCTGCGCTCGCAGACGAGCGCCCTGGTGCGCGCCCTGCAGCGTCCCGAGGCCCGCGGGCGCTGGGGCGAGCTGCAGCTGCGCCGCGTCGCCGAGATCGCCGGCATGCAGCGCTACTGCGACTTCGACGAGCAGGTCACCGAGGGCGCGCAGCGTCCCGACATGGTCGTACGGCTCGCCGGCGGCAAGAACATCGTCGTCGACTCCAAGGTCTCGCTGGCCGCCTACCTGGAGGCCGCCTCCTCCGACGAGGACCTCCAGGCCGGCGCCCGCCTCGACGCCCACGCCAAGCACCTGCGCCAGCACGTCGACCAGCTCTCGTCCAAGGCCTACTGGCAGGCGTTCAGCCCGACACCCGAGTTCGTCGTGCTGTTCATCCCCGGCGAGGCCTTCCTGGCCCCGGCTCTGGAGCGCGACCCGGCGCTGCTGGAGTACGCGATGAACCGCCGCGTGCACATCGCCACCCCCACCACCCTGATCACGATGCTCCGCACCGCCCACTACGCCTGGCAGCAGGCCGCGCTCAGCGAGAACGCCAAGGCGGTCTTCGACCTCGGCAAGGAGCTGTACGAGCGGCTGTCGTCCATGGGGCGCAACGTCGACTCCCTCGGCAAGGCGCTCACCCGCGCCGTCGAGGCCTACAACAAGACGGTCGGATCGCTCGAAACCCGCGTCCTGGTCACAGCACGCAAACTCAACGATCTGGGTGTGGTCGAGGGCGAGCTGGACGAGCCCGAGATGCTCGACGACCTGCCCCGGCCCCTCGCCTCCCCCGAACTGCTGGAAACAACGTCTCTCGTCTCGCACACGAACGGTAAGTTGGGCAGGTAAGGGGGTGGGCCGGTGAGTGAGTACGGCAGGCGGTCGGCGATCAGGCTGACCGCCCGCGGCGCCATCGCGCTCGCCCTGTTGTCGACATTGCTGGGATACGCCCTGGCTTCGGCGCTCGACGTGCCCCTCCTGGTCGGCGCGGTGTTCGTCCTGGGCGCCCTGCTCGCGACCCTGCTCGTCAACCCGCGCGAGCTGCTTACACTCGTGGTCACCCCGCCGCTGATCTTCTTCTGCGCCACCCTGGCCGTGGAGATCGCGCGGGCCCTGGGCGCGCCGTCGTTCGTGCAGTCGCTGGGCTTCGGCCTCTACACCTCGCTGTCGGCCGGGGCGCCGTGGCTGTTCGCCGGATCCGCGCTGGTGCTGGCCGTCGCGTGGAAGCGCGGCCTGCCCGCCAACGTGCGCGAGCTACGCGAAGACCTGCGCACCACCGCCGACGTCCCCAAGCCGCGCAGGGGCGGCGCAGAGCCCGCCTTTGCCCCCGAGCCCGAGGGCTACTTCGAGCCCCGCGTCTACGGATCCCCTCGCCGCGAGGAGTGACCTGATCTATCGTCTGCATCGGGGGCCATGGCAGGCGACGGGGTGATGCGTCATGGAAGTGACGCCATTCAAGGGGGCAGACGGCGCGGCGGCACCACCGAGCACGGTGATGTCGTGGGATGACGGCAAATTGACGATCAACGTGCTGGGCGAGGACCTACGCCTGCGCCCGGACACTCTCGCGTACTACCACCACGAGCACGCGGGCGGCGACCTGTACGGCCTGGCCCTCCTGGACCACGACGGCCTGGTCCTGCTCGACCTGCCAGGCGAATGGCTCCAGGGCGAACTGAGAGACTTCGCCGCCGACGCCGGGCTCTGCTTCACGGTCATGCGCGAGATGGACGTGCCCGTACGGCTCGCGCGGCGCGCACCCGGCTGGAGACGGCTGACCGGCGTGGCGCCGACGCCGCCGAGCCCCCTGCGCAGACGATTAGTCATCGCCGCCTCGATCGCCATGGCCGGCGCCATGATCTACACGATCTCGATCGGCGCCTGGCAGGTCTGGCGCTCGATCCTGTGGATCGGCAGGATCGCGCTCGAACTCCTGGACGCCAAACTGGCGGCCCTGCTCTTCAGCCCGCTGCTGCTCGTCTTCGGGCCGGTCAGAAGGCTCCTGGAGCCGTTGTTCGTGCGACACCACCGGCGCAAGGTCACGTCGGGAAGGGTGTTCGGCCCGCCGGGCGGGATCAACATCGTCGTCAAAGTGGGATGCGTCCAAGTCAGGCGAGGCGCCAACACCCTGCCGGCCGTCCACGACCAAGGGCTGCGCCTGGTGCGCTACACCTACGACGACCTGACCGGGCTGTTCATCGTCGACGACCACGAAGGCGTGCGGCAGCACCTGCCGGGCAACTGGCCACTGGCGGCACTCGACCACTTCGCCACGACGAACGGCTTCACGCTGGAGACCATGCGGCTGACACGCGGGGAGTACATCGAACTGGTCCGCTCCGCCACGGACGCGACCTTCTAGCCGTCGCGCCCGTGGCCAGAGACGATCAGCCCGCGCGCAGATCCTTGCGGAGCTCGTGCGGCAGGGCGAAACGCATGCTCTCCTTGACCGACTCGACCTCCTGCACGTCGCCGAAACCACGCGCGGCCAGGTGGGCCAGGACGTCGGAGACGAGGTCGTCGGGCACCGAGGCGCCGCTGGTGACGCCGACCGTGGTCACACCCTCCAGCCACGCGTCCTGGATCTCGGCGGCGTAGTCGACCAGGTAGGACGCGTCCGCGCCGTAATCCTTGGCCACCTCGACGAGACGCTTGGAGTTGGAGGAGTTCTGCGAGCCGACCACGATGACCAGCTGGCACTCGGCGGCGAGCTCCTTCACCGCGACCTGACGGTTCTGCGTGGCGTAGCAGATGTCGTCGCTCGGCGGGTCGAGGAGGGTGGGGAAGCGCTCCTTGAGCCTGTTGACGGTCTCGATGGTCTCGTCGACCGACAGGGTCGTCTGCGAGAGCCACACCAGCTTGGAGGGGTCCTTCACCGTGACACGGTCGACGGAGTCGAGGCCGTCGACGAGCTGGATGTGGTCGGGGGCCTCACCCGAGGTGCCCTCGACCTCCTCGTGGCCCTCGTGGCCGATGAGCAGGATGTCGTAGTCCTGGTTCGCGAAGCGCTTGGCCTCGTTGTGGACCTTGGTCACCAGCGGGCAGGTGGCGTCGATCGTGCGCAGCTGCCGCTGCGCGGCCTCCTGGTGGACGGCGGGCGAGACACCGTGGGCCGAGAACACCACGATCTCGCCCTCAGGGACCTCCTCGGTCTCCTCGACGAAGATGGCGCCCTTGGCTTCGAGGGTCTTGACCACGTGGACGTTGTGAACGATCTGCTTGCGAACGTAGATCGGCGCGCCGTACTGCTCCAGCGCCCGCTCCACCGCTTCGACGGCTCTGTCGACTCCCGCGCAGTAACCGCGAGGCTTGGCCACTAGGACGCGTCGGGTGGCAGTGGGGGTCTGAGGCTCCATGTTCCTATGCTACGTGGAGCGACCAAACCGCCAGTTCGCGATCGACACACAGCGTTTGCGAAACTGACTGTCCGATAGCACGTCCCCGCCCCGAAACATCTCAGGGAGTCGGCACATGTCCCTCAGCGAATTCATAAAGAACATCGGGAAAACGATCACCGACAAGGAGAAGATCAAGGAGATCCCGCTCGCCATCGTCCAGGGCACGCTCAGCGCCGCCGGCCAGGCACTGCTGCTCGTCGACCGGGTGAAGAACTCCATCACCGGAGGCTCCCGCCGCGAGGAGGAGGCCGAGGAGGCCGAGCTCACCGAGCGCACCGACGACAAGCCCGCGCGCCGCGAGCCGGTCATCTTCGCTCCCCGCCCCTCGGCGGCGGAGGACGCCAACGGGGCGGGCAAGCCCGAGCCGGTCATCTTCGCCCCGGCGAAGAAGCAGGACACGACGGCGGCCGCGCCCGAGTCGGAGACCAAGGCCACCGAGGGCAAGGCCACGGACACGCCCGCTGCCGGGAGCAAGGCCGCCGCAGCGTCGGAGCCCAAGGACGCGGAGACCTCCGAGACCTCCGAGGCCTCCGCCGTCGCCGCCGCCCTCGCCGCCGAGATCGCCGTCGTCGAAGCGGTCGCCGAGGCTGCGGCGGAGAGGTCCAAGGCCGCCGAGGCCGAAGAGGCGGCTGCGGCTGCGGCTGCCGAGCAGGCCGACAAGCCCGCCGCCACGAAGGCCAAGGCTGCTGAGGCACCCGCCGAGGACGCCCCCACGGCCAAGCCCGCCGCCGAGACGCCCGCCGCCGAGACGCCCGCCGCCGAGACGCCCGCCGCCGAGACGCCCGCCGCCGAGCCGTCCGCCGCCGAGCCGTCCGCCGCCGACGCGCCTGCCGCCGCACCGAGCGCAGCAGAGCAGACCGCTGAGGCGGCCAGCGCAGCGGAGCCGGCTGCCGAGGCCGCTCCCGCGAAGCCGAAGGCGAAGGCCCCGGCCAAGCCCCGAGCCGCCGCCAAGCCGAGGGCCACGGCCAAGCCGAAGGCCACCGCCGACGCCGCCAGCACCGACGCCAGCACCGACGTCAGCACCGACGTCAGCGCTGCGCCCGAAGCCAGCGCTGCGTCCGACGTTGCCGCTGCCCCCGAGGCGGCGGAGGCCAAGCCCGCCAAGGCTCGGGCCACCAGGCGCGTCACCAAGGCCACCACCGAAGCGGCCACCGAAACCGCCACCGAAGCGACCACCGAGACCGGCGCCGCCGCCGCCACCAAGCCCGCCGCCACCAAGCCCGCCGCCACCAAGCCCGCCGCCACCAAGCCCGCCGCCGCCAAGCCCGCCGCCGCCAAGCCCGCCGCCGCCAAGCCCGCCGCCGCCAAGCCCGCCGCCGCCAAGCCGGCCGCCGCCAAGCCGCGCACGCGCAAGGCCGCCGCGAAGGCGACGACCCCTGCGGAGGCCCCTGCAGACGCCACCGCAGACGCCACCGCAGACGCCACCGCAGCGGCCACTACCGAGGCCCCCGCCCCGGCACACACCGAAGCGTCCGGTGCCAAGCTGGCCGATGCCGTGGCCGCCACGACCGGTGAGCCGATGCCCGGCTACGCCGAGCTGACGGTCGCCTCCCTGCGCGCCAGGATGCGCGGCAAGACCGCCATCCAGGTCCAGGAGCTCATCACCTACGAGCAGGCCACCACCGCCCGCCCCGAGGTGATCCGGATGTACGAGAACCGCCTGGCGAAGCTGGAGGCCGGAGAATAGTCGGTCGCACACCGTAGTCTTCCGCCATGGCGAACAAGGACCGCGCGTGAGCGGGAAGACCTCTCCGGAGTCCCCGCTCCCCATCCGGACCGTCCTGCAGATGGTCGCCGGGTGGATCGGCAAGCTGGGCACGATCTGGGTCGAAGGCCAGATCACCGAGCTCACCGCGCGTGGCGGCACGGTGTTCCTGACCCTGCGCGACCCGGTGGCCAACGTCTCGGCCCGGGTGACGGCGCCGCGCGGGGTCTACGAGGCGACGGTGCCGCGACCGGCCGACGGCGCCCGCGTCGTGGTTCACGTCAAGCCCGACTTCTGGGTCAACCGTGGCTCTTTCGCCTTCACCGCGCTGGAGATCCGCCCGGTCGGTGTGGGTGAGCTGCTGGCGAGGCTGGAGCGGTTGCGGCAGTTGCTGGCCGCCGAGGGCCTGTTCGGCGCGGAGCGCAAGCGGCGGCTGCCGTTCCTTCCTGGCACGGTGGGCCTGATCTGCGGCCGTGACTCGGCGGCGGAGCGCGACGTCCTGGAGAACTCCAGGCGCCGCTGGCCGGCCGTGCGATTCAAGGTGGAGCAGGTCGCGGTCCAGGGTCCGTACGCCGTGCCGGAGGTCACCGAGGCGCTGCAGCGGCTCGACGCCGACAAGGAGGTCGACGTCATCATCGTCGCCCGCGGCGGAGGTTCACTCGAGGATCTGCTGCCGTTCTCCGACGAGTCGCTGGTGCGGGCGGTGTCCGCGTGCCGTACTCCTGTGGTGAGCGCGATCGGCCACGAGCAGGACACTCCCCTGCTCGACCTGGTCGCCGACCTGCGGGCCTCGACGCCGACCGACGCCGCCAAGAAGGTGGTGCCCGACGTCGGCGAGCAGCTGACGCTGATCAGGCAGCTGCGTGACCGCGGACGCCGTGTGGTGGGCGGCTGGCTCGACCGCGAGCGTTCGTGGCTGGCGTCCGTGCGTTCGCGCCCGGCGCTGGCCGATCCGGTGCGTGAGATCGAGCGCCGTGCCGAGCAGGTGGAGGCGCTGCGCGACCGCACGCGCCGGGCTCTGGGCGGCTCGCTCGACCGGGCGGAAGATTCGCTCACCCACCTGCGTGCCCGCCTGGTCACCCTGTCGCCGGCGGCCACCCTGGAGCGGGGCTATGCGATCGTGCAGCTCCCTTCCGGCGAGGTCGTACGACAGGCGAAGGGCATCGGCGCGGGCGAGGTGCTGACGATCAGGCTCACCGACGACCGGTTGACGGTCCGCACGGAGCCGGAGCAGGGCGCCGACCCGGCCCCTGCCGCGAAGCCCGCTCGTGCTCGTAAGCCGCGTAAGAAACCCGAGGATGCCGTGCCCGACGCGCTGCCGATGGAGTGAGAGCGGGGGCAAAGGGGGCATCCCGGCCGGGCTCGGCGGGCCAGGGCCCGGTTGTCGGTCGCTGACCCTAAGGTGGTGCGCGTGGCAGACGAGAAGACACCCTCATACGAGCAGGCCCGCGAGGAGCTGACCGACGTGGTGCGCCGGTTGGAGGCCGGCGGGCTCACCCTGGAGCAGTCGATCGAGCTGTGGGAGCGCGGCGAGAAGCTGGCCGCGGTGTGCGAGGAATGGCTGCAGGGTGCGCGGGTGAAGCTGGCGGCGGCCATGGCGCGCAAGGCCGAGCCGAGCAACGAGCCAGGCGCCCCGTTCTAGACCCGGGCCCGCATCTCGCGCCGACTCACGGGCCAGGCACCGCGTCGGCACCGCCCCCGTGCGGCTCAGCCTGAGGGTTGCGGAGTCGCCCCTGTCTTCCGGCGGCGAAACGGGCGGCGGCGCAGCGGGCGGCGGTCTCGGCAGGTGGTCCCAGGGAACACCCTGAGCCGCCGCTGTGGGCGCCCCCTCGACGCGCCATCCCGCGCGCCCGTCGGTGTCACTCGCCGGCCGTACGTCCGCCGGGGCCCTCGTTCCGGGCGCCCGCTCGGCCTGCGACTCGGGCGCTCAACGAGCCGCCGCCACTCCGGTCCCGCTCGGCCCGCCGCCCCGCGCGCCCGTCGGCGTCGCTCGCCAGCCGTGCGTCCGGCAAGCCCCCGGACTCTCGGCCCGCCGTACGCCCGGCGAGACACCTGCCTCTCGCCCGTCGCACGTCCGGCGAGACACCCGCCTCCCGCCTGCCGCACGTCCGGCGAGGCGCCCGCCTCTCGTCTGCCGGACGGCGCGGCGTGGTGCGGCTAGGAGCGGTGGAGGGCCAGGACCGGGATGCGGCGGCTGGTGCGCGCCTCGTACTCCGCGAACCCCGGCGCGACCGCGACCATGCGGGCGTACAGCTCGTCGCGCTCGGGGCCGGAGATCTCCTCCGCCTTGGCCGCGAACGTCTCCGTCCCCATCTCGACCGTGGCCTCCGGGTGTGCGCTCAGGTTGTGGTACCAGGCCGGGTGGTGGTCGGCCCCGGCGTTGGAGGCGATGATCACGATCCGATCCCCGTCCGGCAGGTACATCACCGGCGAGGTCACCTGCCTGCCGCTCTTGGCGCCCGTGGTGGTGAGGAGGATGAGGTTCGAGCCCTCGAACATGCCTCCCACCTTGCCCTCGTTGGCGCGGAACTCCTCGATGACCTTGGCGTTGAAGTCGCTCATCACACGCTCCCATAAGCGGAAAAGTCTCCGGATCGAGCACCACGATAACCGGAGGGGTCTCCGTTTACAAAGCGCTATGCTCCAGGTCGTGAGCGCGCGTCGCGAGTTGCCGATCCTCGGGCAGGCACAGCCCGAGCGGTCCGACGCGGCACGCAACCGGCAGAAGATCATCGAAGCGACCACCCGGCTGATCGCCGAGCACGGCACGGAACAACTCTCGCTCGACGAGGTGGCCCGCGCCGCCGGCGTCGGTGTCGGCACCGTCTACCGCCGTTTCGGTGACCGCTCGGGGCTGCTGCTCGCGCTCATCGACGAGCACGAGCGCCGCTTCCAGGAGGCCTTCCTGTCAGGCCCCCCGCCCCTCGGGCCGGGCGCCGCCGACCGCGACCGCCTGCGGGCCTTCCTGCACGCTCTGGTGGATCGCATCCGGGGCCAGGAGGGGCTGTTCCTGATGCTGGAGAAGGGTGTGCGGTACAGCGGGCCGTACCAGGTCCATCACACGCACGTGGCGACGCTCGTGGCGGGAGTGCGGCCGGGGTGCGACGCGCATTTCCTGGCCGACGGGCTGCTGGCTCCGCTGAACGCCAACCTCATCTGCCGTCGCGGGTATTCGATCGAGCGCATCAAGAGCGGGATCGATCAGCTGGTCGATCTGCTCTAGCGGCAGGGGCGGGTGTGGTCAGGCGGTCGGCTTGGGGCGTGGCTGCAGTAGTGCGGCGAGTTGCCCCAGTTCGGCCCAGTCGGCCGTGCCCGTCACCACCAGCGTCACGTCCGGCAGCGCCCGCACGAGCGTCCGCTGCTTCTTGTCCTCCCGGTACCGCTGCTCCCAGGTCACTCCGCCCACCTGCTGGGTGCCGACGACCTGGTTGGAGTTGGCCATGCGGTTGGCGAACTCCGCCGGCGGCTGCTCGTTGCTCTGGATGAACACGGCGTGCTCGCGCGCCTTCGTGGCGTACCCGAGGTGCAGGACCTTGGCCCCGCCCTCGCCGTTGGCGATCTTGTTACTGTTCGGGATCCAGCCGGCCGGGTCCGAGGTGGGGGCCCAGATCTGGTACGGCACGGCGCGGTTGAAGTTGGCGACGGTGATCGTGTAGTCGCGCCTGGGGATGCGCTCGTCGCGGCTCTGCGGAGCGAAGAAGATCAGGAAGACGCCCACACACGCGAGCACCACGAACACGGCCACCACGTAGCCGTAGAAACCCTCAGTGAACCGTCGCACGTCATGCGAGGCTACCCGCTCTGGGTACCGCCCGTCGCAGCGACCGGTCGGATCTGCCCGATGATGGCCAGGGCGTCTTCGGCGAGTTGCCGGTCGCCGGTGCGCACGACCTCGTTGACGGCGGCCGCGAGGGCGCCGGTGATGACGACGACGAGCGCGCCCTCGTCGCCTTCGAAGAGGGCGGCGTTGCGCTTGGCCCAGGTGCGCAGCCGGTCGCGCATGACGACTTCGAAGCCGGGCGGGCCGTCGCCGCTCAGGAACAGCGCGGCGAGTTCGCGTTCTTCGAGGCAGCCGTCGAGGTAGGCGCGGGCGGAGCTGATGAACACCCGCATGGGGTCGCTCTCGCCGCGCTCGCGGATGGCGCGGGCGGCCTGCTTGGTGCGGTGCGCCTGCCGCGACTGGAATTCCTCGAACAGCGTCTGGAACAGGTCGGCCTTGCCGGAGAAGTGGTGGTAGAGGCTGCCGACGCTGGCCTCCGCCCTGGCCACCACGTCGGTGACGCCCGCTTCCGCGAACCCCTTGGAGACGAAGACCTCGCGCGCCGCTACGAGCAGGGCTGTGCGGGTGGCCGCGCCCCGTGGTGTCGCCTGAATCGTCTCGCTGCTCATGGGATGCACATTATCCGCCGCTGACCGGGGAAAGGGGGACAACTACGATCGAGGCGGAGAGGAAGCCATTAATGGAGTCCTCTTCGCCGAGGACACCGAGACACCGAGGTCCGCGTCCAGAGGAAGGGCTCACCAACATGTCCGATCAGTCGTCTGTTCCCGCGCCGCTCGCCACTGGTGAGCACGCGCCTGATCGCAACCTCGCCATGGAGTTGGTCCGCGTCACCGAGGCGGCGGCGATGTCCGCGGCCCGCTGGGTGGGGCGTGGCGACAAGAACGGCGCGGACGGCGCCGCGGTGAACGCCATGCGGCAGCTGATCAACACCGTGTCGATGAACGGTGTGGTGGTGATCGGCGAGGGCGAGAAGGACCAGGCCCCGATGCTCTTCAACGGCGAGCAGGTCGGTGACGGCACCGGCGCCGAGTGCGACGTGGCCGTGGACCCGATTGACGGCACCAGGCTGACCGCCCTCGGCATGCCCGACGCGATCTCGGTCATCGCCGTCAGCGAGCGCGGGTCGATGTACGACCCGTCGGCCGTGTTCTACATGGAGAAGCTGGTCACCGGACCTGACGCGGCCGGCTCGGTCGACATCGACGCTCCCGTGGCCGACAACATCAAGGCGGTGGCACGTGCCAAGGGCTGTTCGTCGGCGGATGTGACCGTGGTCGTGCTGGACCGTCCGCGTCACGAGCAGATCGTGAAGGAGGTCCGCGAGACGGGGGCGCGGATCAAGTTCATCACCGACGGCGACGTCGCCGGCGCGATCATGGCGGCTCGTCAGGGCACCGGCATCGACCTGATGCTCGGCATCGGCGGCACGCCCGAGGGCATCATCGCCGCGTGCGCGCTCAAGTGCCTGGGCGGCGTGATCCAGGGCAAGTTGTGGCCGCGCGACGACGCGGAGCGCCGCCGGGCGCTCGACGCCGGGCACGACCTGGACCGGGTGCTGACCACCAACGACCTGGTCACCTCCGACGACGTGTTCTTCGCCGCGACGGGCATCACCCAGGGCGAGCTCATGCAGGGTGTGCGCTTCCGCAGCGGCGTGGCGGTCACGCACTCGCTGGTGATGCGCGGGCGCTCGGGAACGATCCGCAAGGTCGAGTCGGAGCACCAGCTGTGGAAGCTGCGCGCCTACAGCGCGATCAACTTCGACACGGCCGGCTGACGGGGCCGGAGGTTCAGGCAGGCGCGGCGTGCCTGCCTGCCTGCCTGCCTGCCTGCCAGACGGTACGGCAGGCGCCGCGAGTGTCTACTTGCGGCGCTTGCGCTTGGGCGGTTCCTTGACCTTCACCTCGCCCACGAAGTTGCTCGTCCGCACCTCGATGACGGGTGCTCCGGCCTCCGTGGGCTGCTTGGTGAGCTTGGCCGTACGGTCCTTGGCCACCCGGATGACCTCGACGTCCTCCGGCACGTGGATCTCCAGCCCGCCGAAGACCAGCGTGGCGTTGATGACGACGCGCCGGTTCTGCAGGATGGCGTCGCGGAAGTCGAGCGTGGTCGTGCCGAACATGGCGGTGACGCCCAGTTCGGCGGGCACCACCCACCGCCCGCCCCGCTGCTCCTTCTTGAAGATCGCGGAGACGGGCCGGTCGTCGAGTGTGAGCGGCTGCTGGTCGGCGGGCAGCAGGTCGCCGGTGAGCGTGGCCAGCTCCCCCAGGGTGCGTGCCGAGTAGAGCACCCCGAGCCGTTCCTCGAGCTCGTCGAGGGTGATCCTGCCGTCGGCGTGCGCGTCCTGGAGCACCTGGGCTATACGTTCGCGGTCGGCGTCGGATGCCCGCAACTCGTGTGAGGAGGGCAGGTCGCCCTTGCGCGGGTTGCGGGCAGAGGTCCATTCCTCGGCCAGCCGTTCGCCGACTTCGGTCAGCCGTGGGAGCCAGTCGTTCACATCTCGACGATAACCGCTCGGAGCCGGATTCTTCGCTATACGACCACCACGAAAGGTATGAACAGGTTAAGGAGCGACCTGACCGCGGGGGTCGAGCACGAGCGTCGCCTGACGGTCGGCGGCGACCAGCAGGGTGCGCAGGTGAAGCAGCGCCGGGTGCGACTCCAGGAGCTTGGCCGTGTTGGCCAGCGACCGCAGCGCCGCCGCCTCGGCCCGCGCCTCCTCCAGCGCCGCCTTGCCACGCTCGCGCGCCACGACGGCGTCCATGGCCGCCCGGCGCAGCTCGCCGGGAAGCATGAGGTCGCGCACCCGCAGTTCCTCGACGGTGATGCCGAGCGTGTCGACCTCGGACTGGACGAGTGACCGGTCGAGCTCCAGCTGCGAGCGGTCGGCCAGCGCGGCGTCGAGGGTGACGGCGGCCAGCCGGGTGCGCACGCAGTCCTGCACGGCCGCGTAGAGCAGCTGTGCGGGAGCCTCGGCGCCGGCGGTGAAGGCGACGGGATCGGTGATCTTCCAGCGGGCGCTGACGCTGATCCGCACGCTCACGCCGTCGGCGGTGAGCACCTCCTGGCCGGGTACGAGGAGCTGGCGCGGCCGCAGGTCGACGGTGACCAGGTGGGTGCGGCTCTCGCGGTAGCGGTGCCGTCCGGGCTCCATGACCCGCTGCAGCGTGCCGTCGACGTAGGCCAGCACGCGCTGCCATTCCATGACCGTGATCTTTGCCATTTCCCACCTCTCCGATGTCTGTGGAGGAGACCCCCGGGCGTCGCCGGCGCCCGGCGGCGGGGGCGTTCCCGAGGGAGCCCACAGGGCCGTGAGCGCCTGATGGCGATGTCCGGGGGCCTCCAGAAAAGGGAATCGAACCCTTGGGTATGGAACCCACCATGGAGTGAGCCGTCGATACGGGGAACACGGTCCGGCGATGCCGGTGTGCCCCTGTTGTGTTCGGTCTCTCCTCGACGGTAGCGAGGCGATGTTCACCGGGTCGATCGGTTTTCCGGAATCCCGGACCATGGCCGGCCGTTGAACCGGGTGTGCATCAAGCGGGACGTGCGGGACTGGTGGCGGTAGGGCTGGGCATCACGGTCGTGATCGGCCTGGATGTGGCGCGGCTCGATGAGCTGAATCCGCTGCGCCGTACCATCAGCGAGCACGGCCTGGGCCCGACGGGCTGGATCTTCGCGGTGGCGGTGGGCCTGCTGGCGGCGGGTTCCGTGGCGATCGGGGTGGGGCTGCTCAGGCGGAAGCTGGCGGGTGTGGCGGGAACCCTGGCGCTGATGGCCTGGAGCGTGGGCCTGTTCGTGGCGGCGACGTTCCCGAAGCACAACTGGGCGGTCGGGCCCAGCCTGAGCGGCACGATCCACAGGTGGGGCAGCATCGTGGCCTTCCTGGCGCTGCCCGTCGCCGCCCTGATCATCGCCAGGCCGTGGCGTCATCCGGAGTGGCGGCGCTCGGCGGCGGTCGCCTACGTGCTGGGCATCGGCTCGGTGCTGGTGATCGCGGGCATGGGCACGATGATGATGATCGGCTGGCAGAACGGCCTGGCCTGGTGGCAGGTCATGCCGCTGGGCCTGGTGGAGCGCACGCTGGCGGCGGTCGAGGTGGCCACGCTGATCGCCCTCGGGGTGTGGGCGTCGGCCAGGCAGCCCGCCTACGGCCGCAAGGCGGCGATCAGGTCGTCGACGTAGCCGCGGAAGACGGCCGCCATGTCGACCCGCTCGGGGTCGATGAGCCACTGGGTCTGCAGGCCGTCCATCATGGCGATCAGCCGGTCGGCGTGGGCCTCGGTGTCGATGTCGGCGCGGAACTCCCCCGCGGCGATGCCCTTGCGCAGGGCGTCGCCGACCCAGCCGCGCAGGCGGCGGTATCGTTCGCGGGCCCATTCGTGGCCGGGGTGGTCGCCGGTGACCGCCTCGCCGCTGATCACCGAGAAGAGCTGGACCAGGCCGGGCACCCTGGAGTTGTACTCCACGACCTCCACCATGCGCTTGAGCATCTCGGCGCCGCTGGCGACCTCGATGTCGAAGCGTTGGGTGTCGACCTCGTCGCGGTAGTCGAGCACCGCGACGAGCAGGAGTTCCTTGCTCTTGAAGTGGTGGAGCAGCCCCGCCTGCGACAGCTCGACCCGTTCGGCGATGCGTGCCAGGGAGGCCCCGCGATAGCCGTTCTCCGCGAACTCCTGCAGCGCGACGGCGAGGATGCGGTCGCGTCGCGCGTACCCCCTGCGACTCACGCAGGTCACCTTAACAGAATGGACACATACCTATCATTTGGTTGGTTATACGTATAAATTCCGGCGCATGAGACCGCGATGGATCCTCGCCTACGGCCTCGGCCTGGCCGCCGCCGGAGCCGCCCTCACCGTCCTGATGCTCGGGGGCCCGCCCCTCCAGGGGTTCGACGAGGCCTGGAACCAGGCCATGCTCGGCACCCGCAACGACGCCTTCACGGCCGTGTCGCACGTGCTCAACCTGGCCGGCGGGCCCGGCAGCCTCGTCATCATGCTGGCCCTGCTGGCCTGGTGGATCCCGACGGGACGGCGCTGGGGCGCACTGCTGCTGTTCGCCACCACGCTGGCCACCACGGTCGTCGCCCAGGGCGTCAAGCACCTGGTGCTGCGCGAGCGCCCCGCCGACCCGATGGTCACCGTCGACACCGGCTCCTTCCCCTCGGGACACGTGGTCACCACGGTCACCTTCTGCCTGGTCATCGTGGCGGTCCTGGTCTCCACGCGGCTCAGGGCGGGCCTGATCGCCACGGCGATCGTCACGGTGCTCATGATCTGGGACAGGACCTACGTGAGCGCGCACTGGTTCACCGACACCATCGGGAGCGTGCTCCTGGGCGGCGGCACCACGCTCCTCCTGTGGTGGGCCTTCGCCCCGCTCCTGGAAAAAGACAACCTCCGCCGTCTGGCGAAGAAGGAGACAAAAGTTCTAACCTGACTCATGCTCACGTTCAGGGATCGGCAGGCCCGTCGCGCCACCTTCGTGGTCTTCGCCGTCCAAGGTCTGTCGTTCGCCACCCTGCTGGTCCAGGTGGAGAACCTGCGTGCCAGGCACGGCCTGAGCGAGGGCGAGCTGACCCTCCTGCTCCTCGTCGTCCCGCTGCTGGCGGGCGCGGGCAGCGAGCTGGCGGGCAAGCTGGCGTCGAGGCTGAGCAGCAAGACGGTGCTGAGATTCGCCCAGCCGGCGGTCGCGCTCGGCGTGGTGGCCGCCGGATTCGCGACCAGCGTGCCGCTCCTGCTGCCCGCCCTGGTGCTGTTCGGCCTGGCGGTCGGCGCGGTCGACGCGGGCATGAACATGCAGGGCGTCGCGGTTGAGCGAAGGTATGCCAGGCCCGTGCTGAACGGCTTCCACTGCCTGTGGAGCGCGGCCAGCGTCGCCGGAGCCCTGTGGGCGTCGGGGGCGGCGGGGCTGCCCATGGGCGTGACGATGGCGATCCCCATGATCCTGGCCCTGGCGGGCTCGCTCTACGCGGGCCCGCAGCTGTGCACCGCCGACGAGGAGCGCGTGGTCGCCGCCGCACCCGCCGGACGGTTCCCCTGGAAACCGATCATCCCGCTCTGCATGGCCATGGCCTTCCTGTACGTCGGCGACGCGGCCATCTCCAACTTCAGCACCGTGTACATGAGCGACGTGCTGTCCGCCAACGCCGCGGTGATCCCCCTGGCCTACGCCGCCTACCAGGCCACGACCCTGCTCGTACGGCTCGGCGGCGACGTCGCGGTGCGCCGCTACGGCCCGGCGGCGATCGTGCGGATCGGCGGCGCGGTCGCGACGGCGGGCTTCGCCGGCATCGTGTTCGCCCCCACCCAGCCCCTGGCCATCGCCGCCTTCGCCCTGACCGGCGTGGGCCTGGCGGTCGTGGCGCCTCAGTCGTTCTCGGCGGCCGGCCGCCTGGACCCCGGTGGCACGGGTGTGGCGATCGCCCGGGTCAACCTCTTCAACTACGTGGGCTTCATCGTCGGCGCGGCGCTCGTGGGCGGGCTGGCGGACGCGGCGGGCATGCGGGCGGCGTTCGCCGCTCCCCTCGTGCTGGCCGCCGCGATCATCGTCCTCGCTCCCGGCTTTCAGCCCACCACTTCGCGATCTGGCCCCGCGTCTCCAAAGCCAGTTTGATCATGATGTTGCGCACGTGCGTCTCGATCGTGCGCTCCGACAGGAACAGCCGCTCGCCGATCTGCCGGTTGCGCATGCCCTCGGCGACCAGCTCGGCCACCTGCTCCTCGCGTGCCGACAACACCGGACCGTGGGGCCTGGCCACCTCGGCCAGGTCCGCCAGCACCTGCGGCAGCCCCAGCCGCGTGGCCAGCTCACCCGCCTTGGAGAACTGCTCGTCGGCGGTGCGCAGGTAGCCGTGGTCGCGCCCGGCCAGGACGGCCTTGCCGAGTTCCAGCCTGGCCATGGCCTCCCACACCGGTGACCGCATGCGCAAGCATCGCTCCACCGCCTGGAGCTGGTGATCACGGGCGGTCGCCGGCTCGCCCATCAGGCGCGCGAGGATGCCGAGGTAGTAGGAGATCGGCCCTTCCGAGCCGGTCGCCGCACCGGAGACGATCTCGCGGTCGGCGTACGGCAGCAGCCCGGCGTAGAGTCGTGGAGCGGGTTCGTGTTCGTCGAAGACGGCACAGAGCGCCGCCACCCCGGCGACCGCCGGCATCCACTCGGGTGCGTGCGGCGGGAAGGCGCCGATCAGCGGCAACGACTCGCGGAAGAACACCTCCGCCTCGTCTCGCCGCCCCGACGCGACCAGCTGCAGCGCCAGCCACGACCCCGCGCCCGGCGGCGCCTGCGCGATGAACTCGCGCACCGCCCGCTCCATCGCCTCGGCGTGCCTGCCGGTCAGCCTGGCCAGGCGCGAGGTGACCACCATGTGCACGAAGTCGGCGCCCTGGTGCTCTCCGCGCCGCCCGATGACCAGGGCCTCACCCGCCAGGGCCTCGGCGTCGTCGAACCGCCCCTCGATCTCGGCCAGGCAGGCCCTGACCATGGTCAGCCGCCAGGTCTCCAGCGGCTCCCGCATCGCCGCCGCGATCTCGACCAGGTGGTCGACCTCGATGTCGAGCTCATGGCGCAGGCCCAGCTCCCAGAAGGAGTCGAGCCTCCAGTGGTGCCCCCACGCCCGGTATTCGTCGCGGCCCGTGCTCCTGCCCAGCTCGACCGCGCGTGTCCCGTTGTCGAGCCGCTCCTGGACGTGACGCGGGTGTGTCAGCTCGACGCGCCGTGCCTGCATGGCCAGGAAGCGGGCGTCGGTGTCGCCGGAGGCCTCGGCCAGCGAGACCGCACGCTCGCTCAGCTCGGTGCCGCCGCCGCTGGTGAAGGCGTTGGAGGTGATCGCCTGCTGGGCCAGGACCTTCGCCTGCCGTACGGTCTCGTGGTCGGGCAGGACGGCCAGCACCTGCCGGCACAGAGCGTTGATCTCCGGGCAGAGCGGCTCGGCGGAGCTGTTGGACAGCCCGCGGATCACCGTCACGGCATCGGCCATGGACCCCACGTCGCCCAGGGCGCGGGCCAGGTCGGCGGCCTCGCGGCAGGAGCGCCAGGCTGCCGACACCGCGCCGGAGCGAAACTCGCAGCGGGCCAGCTCCAGCAGCGCCTCCAGCCGTTGCGGGCCCTCGGGCAGCAGACGCAGGGCCTGCCCGAGCTGGAAGGCGGCATGTTCGTAGGCCAGCCGGGCTCTGGCCTGCTCGGCGGCCTTGAGGGTGACCTGGAGCGCGTCAGGGGAGCCCGCCTGGCGCAGGTGGTGGGCGAGCGTGTCGACGCCGTCGGCGCCGTCGGCGGCCCTGCCGTGCAGCCTCCTGCGCTCGGCCAGGCCGAGCTCGGCGTAGGCGGCCTCGCAGGTGAGCGCGTGCGCGAAGCGGAAGCGGTGGATGCCAGACTCGCGGATCAGCTCGCGTCCCACGGCCTCGTCGAGCCGGTCGAGCAGCGTTTCCTCGCACTCCTCCACCAGCTCGGCCAGGCGGGCGAGGGTGAACTCCCTGCCCAGGACGGAGGCGGCCCGCACCAGCCGCCTGGTGGATTCGGAGGCGGCGTCGAGCCTGCGCCCGATGACCTGCCGCAGCTCGGTGGGGAGCTCTCCTGAGTCGCGTGACAGCCGCAGCAGCTCCAGGGCGAAGAAGGGGTTGCCCTCGCAACGTTCCACGACCGAGCGCACCAGCCGGCGGTCAAGGGTGCGTCCGAAGGCCAGCCGTTCGATCTCCGCCTGGCCCAGCCCGCCCAGCGTGAGCCGGTGGACGGAGCGTTCGCGCCCGATCGAGGCCAGGATCTCGCCGCCCGCTCCCCTGCGGAGCAGGCCCACCACGAGCATGCGATGCCCGTCGAGCCCGGCCGCCAGCACCTGGAGCAGCCGCAGCGAGGCCGGATCACCCCAGTGCAGGTCGTCGAGGACCACCAGCACCGGCTCGGCCCGCGTCAGCTCGCCGATGACCCGGTCGAACAACGCGAACCGGTTGTCGTCGGGCCCGGCCTCGGCCAGCACGCCCTGCCGGCCCCCGAGCGTCCTGAGGATCTGGATCCAGGGCCAGTACGGCGGGGCGCCCTCGCTCTCGGGGCACCCGCCCCACACCGTGGTCCAGCCCTCGGCCCGCGCCCTCCTGACCGCCTCGTCGGCCAGGGCGGTCTTGCCCATGCCCGGCTCGGCGTCGACCAGCAGGAGTGATCCCCGGTCGGCGGCCATCAGGCCTGCGATCCGCGCCAGCTCGCTTCCGCGTCCGACGAAGAGGTCCCTCGCCACTCCTGCAGTGTAGAACTCAACGCCAGGCCCAGCAGGACATACAGGACGCTCCACAGCGCGATCGGGAGCGGGAACAGCGCGGGCAGCAGCATGATCGCCGGCATCAGCAGGACGAACACGAAGACCCCGCAGGCCAGCGGCAGGAACCCGGCCGGGCCCTGCCAGCGGCCGGTGCGCAGGACGGCCACTCCCATGAGGATGTAACCGAGCCCGGTGGCCATCGCGGCGACGCCGATGGCCGTGTCGAGGAGCGCAGGGCCCGGATCGGCGTGGCTCGCGGTCGGGTAGAGGGCGTAGCCCACCTCGCAGAGCGCCATGAGCACCAGCCCTGCCTGGGCGAGCACGACGCCCACCCGCGACTTGCCCAGCACGCCCGCGCGGACCAGGCCGACGGCGCCGAACAGCAGGAGGAGGTGGGTAACCGCCCAGAGTCCCTCGGTGAGCTGGAACACCAGCGGCGTGTACGGGCTGCTGACCTGCTCCTCGGGCACCGCCGAGGGAACGAAGTAGGTGATGGTCGCTCCGACGACGGCGATGGCGGCGCCCAGCGCGCACCATCGCCCCGCCGCCTGCACTGATGTGGTCTCCATGTCTGGGACGGTAGGTTCGCGGGCCGTCCCTGACATCGGCGTGAACCCTTAGCCCGGTACTGAGAGCATCGACACCGCGGTGTCGACCGCGCCCGCCACATCGTCGTCGGCCGGGTAGAGCAGCGCGCGGCCCACCACCAGGCCGCGCACCCCCGGCAGCTTGAGCGCCCGCCGCCAGGCGGCGTAGGCCAGGTCGGGGGTGTCGCCGGGATCGCCGCCGAGCAGGAGGGTGGGCAGGGTGGTGGCCTGCATGACCCGCTCCATGTCCTCGACCACCGGGATCTTCAGCCACGTGCGCGCCGAGGTGCTGCCCAGCGCCTGGCTCACGTTGATCGCCTTGATGACGCCCTCGGGCGACAGGTCGTGGCCGGAGCGCGCCGACCAGAAGGGCTCGACCATGGCGACCCGGTCGTGCGCGGCCAGGTCGCTGACCGCTCGCGCGCAGGCCTGGAGGGTGGCGACCGTGCCCGGCTCGTCGACCGCGATGCGGCAGAGCATCTTGCCGCCGTCGAGCCTCATGCCGACGATCGTTTCGGTGTCGTAGGCGGTGAAGCGGTCGTCGAACTCGAAGATCGCGCCCTGCAGCCCGCCGCGGTTCATGGAGCCGATGACGAGCTTGTCGTGCAGGGCGCCGAGCAGCAGCAGGTCCTCGACGATGTCGGGGGTCGCGAGCAGCCCGTCGACGCCCGGCCTGGCCAGAGCCGTGGTGAGCCGGTCGAGCAGCTCGACCCTGCTGCCCATGGCCAGCGGCCGGCCGGCCACGCCTAGGGCGCCACGAGCCGGATGGTCGGCCGCGACGATCATCAGCTGGCGCCCGCCGTACAGCGGCCTCCTGCGCCGCGTGGCGGCGGCCTGGGCGATGCGCTCGGGATGCCTGGCCCTGATCTCCCGCAGCTCGGCGTAGTCAGCCAACGCGCAGCTTCCCTTCGATCTGCTCCAGCGTCGGCATGGCGGGCGCACAGGCCAGCTCGCCGGCGACGATGGCTCCCGCGGCGTTGGCGTAACGCAGCACACGCTCCAGCGGCCAGCCGGCCAGCAGCCCGTGGGCCAGCGCGCCGCCGAACGCGTCACCGGCCCCCAGCCCGTTGACCACCTCCACCGGGACCGGAGGCACCAGCACGCTCTCGTGCGCGGTCATGCCGAGCACCCCGTCGCCCCCCTGCTTGACGACCGCGATCTCCACACCCGCGTCGAGCAGGGCCCGCCCCGCCGCGTACGGCTCGCGCAGCCCGGTGGCGACCTCCACCTCGTCGATGTTCCCGACGGCCACGCTGACGTGCGGCAGGGCCTTGGCCACCTGCTCGCGCGCCTGCCCGGGCGAATCCCAGAACATCGGCCGGTAGTCGAGGTCGAGCACGGTGTGGCGCCTGCGGTCGCGGGCCTGCCAGGCGTGGAAGTGGGCGCTGCGCGACGGCTCCTGCGACAGGCCCGTCAGCGTGGACCAGAACAGGCCGGCCTCGCGGATAGCGGCGACGTCGAGCTCCTCGGGACGGATCACCAGGTCGGGGGCCTTCGGCAGGCGGTAGAAGTAGAGCGGGAAGTCGTCGGGCGGCCGGATCTCGCAGAAGGTGACCGGGGTGGGCAGCCCTTCCACCGGGGTGACGAAGCGGTCGTCGACCCCGTACTCCCGCAACGCGTCGTGCACGAACTCGCCGAACGGGTCGGCGCCGGTCCTGGTGATCACCGCCGAGCGGCGGCCCAGCCTGGCCGCGGCCACGGCCACGTTGGTGGGGCTGCCGCCGAGGTACTTGCCGAAGCTCGTCACCTCCCGCAGCGACACCCCGATCTGGAGCGGGTAGATGTCGACCCCGACCCGCCCCATCGTCAGGACCTCAGTCACGCCCGATCCCCTTCAGGTAGGCCAGGCTCTGCTTCACGTCGTCCATCGGGTCGTCGTCGGGGCCCGACAGCACCACGTCCTGCTCCATCACATACCACCCCGAGTAACCGTCCTTGTCGAGCGCTGCGACGATGCCCGCCACGTCGACGTCGCCGCGGCCCAGGGGCCGGTAGACGCCTTCGCGCACGGCGCGGGTGTAGCCGATCTCCGGCACCTTGGCGGCCAGCGCCGCGTCGACGTCCTTCAGATGCACGTGGGCGATCCGCGCAGGATCCCGGCGCACCACGGACAGCGGATCGGTGCCGCCGATGAGCAGGTGGCCGGTGTCGAGGCAGAGCGGGATCACGCTGTCGTCGAGGACCCGCTCCACCTCGTACCGGTTCTCGATCATGGTGCCGACGTGCGGGTGCAGCGTGACGAGACGGTCGAGGGCGGCGGCGCGGTCGAGGTTGCCCAGCAGGGTGCGCCAGCCGGTCTCGTCCAGGACCGGGCGGGTGTCGTAACCGTCGTGCCCGGTCGAGGCCGCCAGCACGACCACCTCGACGTCGGCGGCCAGGATCTCGGGGATCGGGTCGTGCTCGGGATCGTGCAGCACCACGGGGACGAACTGCGCGATGCCGCTCATGCCGTACCGGGTCAGGAACTCCTGGGTCAGGTACCCCGACGGCCCCAGTTCGGTGGCGGCGAGGCCCAGCTCCCGCATCTCGGCCAGGACCCTGGCCGGCGGCAGCTGGTGGCCCCAGCCCGGCACCTCGCACACGCCCCACGAGATGGGGGCACCGGCGATCTTCATAGCGAAATCTCCCGTCCTTCCCGGCGTGACTTCTCGGCCGCCTCGGCGATGCGCAGGGCGGCCAGCGCGTCCTCGATCGAGCAGGGGCTGGGCAGGCCGTCGCGCACGGCGCGCAGGAAGGCCGCCAGCTCGGCGCGGTAGGCGTCGGCGAACCTGGTCACGAAGTCGGGCGCCAGCGGCAGGCCCGCGCCGACGACCCTGGTGGCCTTCGTCCCTGCCAGTTCCATCCTCACGTCGTACCCCGCGCCGTTGTAGCGCGAGCCCTGGAGGGTGACGAGCGTGCCGTCGTCGAGGGTGAGCAGTGCGGCGCTGTTGTCGACGTCGCCCGCGGCGGCGAAGAAGCCGGCGCCGCGGTTGGCCCCCGTCGCGTAGACCGCGGCCACCTCGCGCCCGGTGACCCAGCGCAGGATGTCGAAGTCGTGGATGTGGCAGTCGCGGTAGATGCCGCCCGACATCGGGATGTAGTCGGCGGGCGGCGGGGCGGGGTCGCCGGTCACCTGGTGCACGCGGTGCAGCTCGCCGAGCTCGCCGCCCTGGAGGGCCTGGCGCGCGGCCTGGTACTCCGCGTCGAAGCGGCGCTGGAAGCCGATGTGCACCAGGGTGTCGCCGCGTGACTCCAGCACGCCGGCCGTCTCCTCCAGGGTGGGCGCCACCGGCTTCTCGCAGAAGGTCGGGATGCCGATCGCGCACGCCTTGAGCAGCAGCTCCGCATGGGTCGCCGTGGGGGTGGCGATGACCAGGGCGTCGGCCTCGAAGGGGTCGCCCGGCCTGCCGTACGGCGAGGTGCGGACCGGGTCGGAGACGATCAGCTCGTCGACCAGCCCGGCCAGCGTTTCCGCATGAAATGCCCCGATACGTCCTAAGCCCAGCAGACCCACGCGCATGGCTACTTTCTAGGCGAGACCTTTCATCTCAGTCAAGACTTTGTCCTGACATTCTGACTTTTAGAGCACGCACGACTTCCGCCGCATGGTGTTCCGCCAGCCGGGCGAAGCCGACCACGGCGCCCGGCGGTCCGGGGGCGAAACGCATCGGGGCCAGCGGCTCCGCGGCCAGGCCCACGGCCAGGGCCTCGGCGGCGAAACGTTCCTCGTCCCAGTGCTCGGGCAGGGCCAGATGGACGTGCAGGCCCGCCTCGATGCCGTGCACGCTGATCTCCGGCAGCTGGCGTCCCAGCTCGGTGACGAGGGCGTCGCGCCTGCGCCGGTAGAGCCTGCGCATCTTGCGCAGGTGGCGGTCGTAACCGCCGGTGCGCAGGAAGTGCGCCAGGGCGTACTGCTCGATCACCGGAGAACCCAGGTCGAGCTCGCCGCGTGCCTGCCGTACCCCCTCGGCCAGGTTCGCGGGGGCCACCACCCAGCCCAGGCGCAGGCCCGGCGCCATGGCCTTGCTGATGCTCCCGCACAGCACCACGCGGTCGGGCGCCAGCCCCTGCAGGCAGCCCACCGGGTCACGGTCGAAGCGGAACTCCGCGTCGTAGTCGTCCTCCAGGATCAGGCCGCCCCACTCGATCAGGCGGGTCCTGCGCTCGGGCGACAACACCACGCCGGTCGGGTACTGGTGCGCCGGGGTGAGCAGCACCGCGTCGGCGCCCCTGACCTTTTCGACGTCGATCCCCGACCCGTCCACGGGCACCGGGACCAGCCGGGCGCCCGATCTGCGCAGCAGCGGGATCTGGCGGTTGCTCGTCGGGTCCTCCACGGCCAGGCGCATGCCGCCCAGCACGTGCAGGGTCAGGCTCAGACCCTGGGCCACGCCGCCGACCACCACCACGTTCTCAGGACGCACGGCCGCGGCCCTGACCCTGCTGAGATAGCTCGCCAGCTCCTCGCGCAGCTCGGCCACGCCGCCCGGGTCGCCGTAGTCGAGTGCCGCGGCGGGCACGGTGGTCATGACGTGCTTGAGCGCGGCCAGCCAGCGCTCGCGCGGGAACTGGCTCAGGTCGGGCGAGGTGGGCCGGTGACCGTGGTCCGGCACGCAGACGGGCGGCCGCTCCCGCTCAGGGGCGGGTTCGCTCCGGCCCGCGTTGGGGCACACGATGGTCCCCAGGCCCACCTTCGACATGAGGAAACCCTCGGCCACCAGCTGCTCGTAGGCCTCGACCACGACACCGCGCGAGACCCGCAGGTCTCTGGCCAGGTCGCGCGACGACGGCAGCCGCACGCCGGCCAGCAGGCGGCCGTCACGGATGGAACGGCGCAGCTCGGCGGCGATCTGGGCGGCGATGCCTCCGCCGTCACGGCTGATCGCGAGGTGCAGGTCGGACAATGGTCCACTCTTTCCGATGGCGATTGGACTCTACGAGAGTGCCAATACCTTCCTAGCATCGCTGGCATGAGAAACGGAATCGTGGGTGCGGCCTCGGCCATGTTCCTGGTCGGCACGCTGGCCGGGGTCTCCGGCCTGATCAAGGACTATCCCCTGTACGGCGGGCAGGCCGTGCGCTACCTGATCGCCGCCCTGATCTGGATCGCCGTGATCAAGGTGATGCGGCTGACGTTCGTGCGCCTGACCTTGCGCGAGACGTTGACACTGCTCGCCCTGACCGCGCTCGGGCTCGTCGTGTTCAACGTGGCGATCATCGAGTCGACGCGGGCCGCGGGGCCCGCCCTCGTCGGCGTGGTGCTGGGCACCGTGCCGCTCGCCCTGGCCCTGGTGAGCGGCAGGCCCGCGCCGCGGTTGCTGGCCGGAGCGGTGATCGTGGTCGGCGGCGCCACGCTGGCGACCGGGCTGGGCAGCGGCAACCTGCCCGGACTGCTGTGGGCACTGGTGGCGCTGGTGGGCGAGGTGAGCTTCTCGGTGCTGGCCATCCCGCTGCTGCCCAAGCTGGGAGCGATCCGGGTGTCGGCCTACTCGACCGGGCTTGCGGTGCCGATCTTCTTCACCATCGGGCTGTTCGCGGAGGGCGTGCGGGTGCCGACCCTCACGGAGGGCGCCGGCTACCTCTACCTCGGCGTGATCGTGACCGTGGTGGCGTTCTTCCTGTGGTACTCCTCCCTGCCCAAGCTGGGCCCTGGCCTGGCAGGGTTGTTCGCGGGGATGATCCCCGTCGGGGCGATCGTCACCGGGCTGGCGCTCGGCGTCGCCGTGCCGACCGTGCCCGACCTGCTCGGGGCGGGTCTGGTGATCGCCGGCATCGTGGTGGGGCTCAGCGCACGACGAAACCCTTCCAGATCACGCGCCGACGCTGCAGAACCGGCCACTCTTCCCGCTTGATGCCGTGTAGCGCCATCGTCACCAGCGCGCCGGCCATACCGCCGACGACCAGGATCCCCATCACGAGCATGAAGACGTGTTCCATGACGCCCTCCTCCATCTAGTTGAATTTTGAACTATTAACCGGGCCTGGCCCCGCTCCATTCCCGGCTAATCTGTGGAGGGACCGAAAGGATCGAGGGACATGCCCGAGTTCGACTACACCGACCTGCTTCCGCTTGGCGCCGACGAGACCGAGTACCGGCTCATCACCACGGAGGGGGTGCGGAAGGTCGAAGCAGCGGGGCGCACGTTCCTGGAGGTCGACCCCGAGGCGCTGCGGCTGCTCACCGAGACCGCGATCCACGACATCTCCCACTTTCTGCGCTCCTCGCACCTGGCGCAGCTCCGGAAGATCATCGACGACCCCGAGTCGAGCGGCAACGACCGCTTCGTCGCGCTCGACCTGCTCAAGAACGCCTCGATCTCGGCCGGCGGCGTGCTGCCGATGTGCCAGGACACCGGCACCGCGATCGTCATGGGCAAGCGCGGACGCCACGTGTTGACCGACGGGCGCGACGCCGAGCACATCTCACGCGGCGTCTACGACGCCTACACGCGGCTCAACCTGCGCTACTCCCAGATGGCGCCGCTGACCATGTGGGACGAGAAGAACACCGGCAGCAACCTGCCCGCGCAGATCGAGCTCTACGCCGAGGGCGACGACGCCTACAAGCTGCTGTTCATGGCCAAGGGCGGCGGCTCGGCCAACAAGTCGTTCCTGTACCAGGAGACCAAGGCGGTGCTCAACGAGAAGCGCATGCTGGCCTTCCTGGAGGAGAAGATCCGCTCGCTCGGCACCGCGGCCTGCCCGCCGTACCACCTGGCGGTCGTCGTGGGCGGCACCAGCGCCGAGTTCGCGCTGAAGACCGCCAAGTACGCCTCGGCGCGCTACCTCGACTCCATCCCCACCGAGGGCTCGGCGTCCGGCCACGGCTTCCGCGACCTGGAGCTGGAGAAGAAGGTCTTCGAGCTCACCCAGAAGCTCGGCATCGGCGCGCAGTTCGGCGGCAAGTACTTCTGCCACGACGTGCGGGTCATCCGCCTGCCGCGCCACGGCGCCTCCTGCCCGGTGGCCATCGCGGTCTCGTGCAGCGCCGACCGCCAGGCGCTGGCGAAGATCACCGCCGACGGCGTCTTCCTCGAGAAGCTGGAGACCGACCCCGCGCGCTTCCTGCCGGAGACGACCGACGAGCACCTGTCCGACGACGTGGTGAAGGTCGACCTCAACCGGCCGATGCAGGAGATCCTCGCCGAGCTCACCAGATACCCCGTCAAGACCCGGCTGTCGCTCACCGGGCCGCTCGTCGTGGCCCGCGACATCGCCCACGCGAAGATCGCCGAGCTGCTCGACGACGGCGGCGAGATGCCTGCCTACCTGAAGGACCACGCGGTCTACTACGCCGGTCCGGCCAAGACGCCAGAAGGCTACGCGTCCGGTTCGTTCGGGCCCACCACGGCCGGGCGCATGGACTCCTACGTCGAGCGTTTCCAGGCGGCGGGCGGATCGATGGTGATGCTGGCCAAGGGCAACCGCTCCAAGCAGGTCACCGAAGCCTGCCAGCGCTACGGCGGCTTCTACCTGGGCTCCATCGGCGGCCCCGCGGCGCGCCTGGCGCAGGACTGCATCAAGAAGGTGGAGGTTCTCGAATACCCCGAGCTGGGGATGGAAGCGGTCTGGAAGATCGAGGTGGAGGACTTCCCCGCGTTCATCGTCGTCGACGACAAGGGTCAGGACTTCTTTGACCAACGGCAACAGGATGATGGGGCTACCTTCGTCGGCATTCCAACCCGAAACCCCCTGTAGATAGACCCATGCGTCACGACAGGCCCCCGTCATCCTTCCGTTCTAGTGGTCGTCGCAACACCCCGGCTGAAGGGGTGCGATGGACTTCGAGATCCGAAGGGATCGGAAGCCGCAGGGGCCACGAGCCCTGGTCCGTGGATGGGAGGAGTACTTCCGGCTCATGGATCAGGGCTTCAGTCCGCGCGAGGCGGCTCGGCTGGTGGGGATCGACGTGCGGACCGGCAAGAGGCGGAGGAACGGCCACCACTCGCCTGGACAGGGCCGCAAGCCGATGCCTGCGTTCCATCGGGAGCAGGCCGGGCAAACGGCCGACCCGGAGGGGCGCACTTGGTCGTCTTAACATGCAGACATGGGGACGATCAGCCCCCTATCTCTCCCGGGCGATGCATGCTACCTTTCGCCGCCCCTACCGCCGGGCGAGTCGGACCTTCGCCAACTCGGTTAGCGCAGCAAGGGACATGATCTCGCCATCGAGTCCGGGCGGCGTGTTGTAATCACTCCGCTGGTAATCCACGCCATCAAGTTGACGATTGTTCTCCTTGACGATCTCTTCCAGGTCGCCGAATTCGATTGCGACACTTTCCTCTGACCCGTCCACCAGGTCGCGGAAGACCACAATCTTGATGTTGTGCTTCTTGATGAACGCTCGCTTCTGCTCATCGTCCTTCTCCGCCCAGACCTCAGAGTAGGTCCGTCCCGTGTCCACGAACCGGGGAGCGCCCGACAGCACGTCCAACTCGCCGCGTAGCCTGGCGACCTTGGCCGACAGGTTCTTGTGCATCTTCCAGTAGGACTCTTCCTGGCCTTCCCCGTCATACCGGCCCGCGACGTAGTCACCCTCCAAGCGCTCAAGGCGAGAGTTGACGGCAGCCAGTTCCGCACGCATCGGGCCGATGTCTACGGACGTCCTCTCGAAGACCGGTGCCGCCCCAATGCCGCTAGACATCACGATCTCGTTGACGAGGTCATCCAAGAAGCCGCGCCTGGCGCGTGCCGGGAGCGGACAAGTGCCGGTCTGAAGGTTGTTGCATGCGTAGTAATAGTGCTCTGTGACTCCGCCCTTGTTGTGCCGGGTCTTCTTCGCCGAAGAGAGATTGGCACCACAGACCCCACAAGTCGCGACCCCTCCCAGCATCGACCGCGAAGGGGTGGCCCGAACCGCCTTCCGCTCGTCAGTCGTGAAGCGTACGACCATCTGCCGCCACTCTTCCGGCGTCATGATGGGGTTGTCCGCAATCATGATCGGGTTGCCGTCTTCGTCCTCCACCTGCTCACCCTTGTAGGTGTAGAACCCGGCGGCCGTTGGGTTCGTGACGATGGCCACGATGGTGCTGGAAGTCCACTTCACCCCACGCGCGGTCTTGCCTGCCTTGGTCCGCAGATAGTCGCGCCACGTGGGCACCTCGCGCTGGTTCAAGTCGAGAGCGATCCGGTAGGCCGACCAATCGGCCTTGACCCTGTCCACGATCTCTCTGAGGAGCGTGGCGTACTCGGGGTCCTGGCCCAGCTTCTTGCCCTTGCCCCCAGCGTTGTCAACGAACTGGTAGCCGAAGGGGAGGACTCCCCCAGTCCACACGCCCATCTCCAAGCGCGTTTGCGCACTCGCCTGCGCACGGGCGCGGATGGTGTCCAACTCGCCTTCGGCGAAGGCCGCGATGATCTGAGCGAACATCTTCCCCATCGGGGTGGACATGTCGATGCCCTCGGTCACAGAGACGATGGTCTTCCCGCGTGACTGGCACCACTCGATCATCTCTGCGAAGTGCTGCGAGCGGCGTGTCAGCCGGTCGATCTTCAGTACCGCGATGATGTCGAACTCGTCGGCGTGCTCTCTGAGCCACGCCCCCAGCTTGGGCCGCTTCATGGGGTCCAGTCCGCCTGACACGTCCAGATCTTCCGCCCAGCCCACGACGGTTCCGTTGACGTGCGGGGAGTTGGCCCAGTGCTGGATCGCGTCTCTCTGACGCTCGGGGGCCGTGCTCGCGTCTGTTGTGACGCTCAGTCGGATCACGCCAAGCACACGGGGATTCTCAACCATGCGCTACAGCCTAGATGCGTTGCCGTTAGCCAAACAATATTCAGAAATTCTTCACCGACACCACGTCCGGTCCTCACGATCGGGCGTCGCTAGGGGGCCGGGTCCGTCAGGCGGCGTAGGCGAGCACGCGGTGCGGTGCCACCACGCTGCCGTCGGGCAGCAGCAGACCGGTGTCCTCGAACATGATCACGCCGTTGCACAGGAGGCTCCAGCCCTGGTCGGGGTGAGAGTTGACCACGTGGGCGGCTTCACGGTCGAGGGAGTCGGCGGCGGGGCAGAGGGGCTGGTGCTGGCACATTTCTGAACCTCTTCTGGTGTGTGGTGCTCCTGTACGGGTTGTTCAGTAGGGCAGTTTCCGCCCCGACGGGGTGCGCAGGTCGAGCGAGGACTTGACCGGCTTGCTCGGCCGCTTCCTGATCTGTGTCTGCCGCATCCTCATCACGTCCTTCAACGACATCGTGGTGATCGTGAGTTCCGAGGGCGTATGCCTTCATTCTGACGATCCCGACTGACAGTTTTTCGTGCTAAGGAGACGATGCACCCGGGCGCTTACCGCGCACCTACAGCCCGCTGACGCGGCTTGATAGCGGCTTGATAGCCGCAGGGAGACGCCATGATCACCCCCTTCGACGTGGCCTCGGCCGACGAGTCCGACCTGGTCGCCCACTACGAGATGGCACGGGCCGCGTTCGCCGTCGACCATCCTGACGCCCCCGAGCTCGGCTACGACGACTACGTGGGACGCCTGCGTGTCAGCCATCCGGAAGTCGGAGAGCAGCGGCGCTGGATCGCGCGCGACAGCGGGCGCATCACCGGCTCCGCCGTCCTCGGGCTGCCGCCGTCGGAGAACGCCGCCTCGGCCAGGGTGCTGGTCCGGGTGCATCCCGACCTGCGCGGGGCGGGGATCGGCACCGGCCTGCTCCGGGCGGTCGTGGCCGACCTCCCTCATGACCGGACCCTGGTCACGGCGGGCGGCATCACCGCGGGCGGCGACGGCGAGCGCTGGGCGGCCGGCCTGGGGTTCACCACCGTCGAGCGGGTCCTGCTCCAGGTGCTCGACATCCGCGCCACCGACCCGAAGACCTGGCAGGCCCCCTGCCCGCCCGGCTACCGCCTGGAGGAGTGGACCGGGAGCGCCCCCGAGGCGCTCGTCGAGACCTACGCGCGGGCACGCAACGCCATCGCCGCCGCACCGCTGGGCGAGGCGAGCTACCGGCACCCGTCGTGGACCGTCGAGCGGGTACGGCAGGCCGAAGAGTCGTTCGCCGGGCAGGGCGCGGAGAGCAGGGTGTGCGTCGCCGTCCACGAAGCCGGTGGCGAGGTCGCCGGCTTCACCGAGCTGCTGAGTTTCCCCGCGATCCGCGACAGGGCCTTCCAGCAGGACACGGCCGTCGTTCCCGGCCACAGGGGGCGAGGGCTGGGGCTCGCGGTGAAGTCCGCGGTGATGCGCCGCCTGGTGGCCGAGCGCCCCGGCTTCGATCGCATCATGACGAACACCGACGCCGCCAACAGCTTCATGATCGGCGTCAACCACCGGCTCGGCTACGAGACCCGGCGGACGATGCTCGTGGTCGAGATCGGCGCGGACGCCCTGCGGGAGCGGCTGGCCCGCTAGGGTGCGCCGACTCGGCGCTACTACCGGTCGGCTTCCTGAACCGGCGACAGGTAGAGGCGAAGGCCCTCGACGTCGGCCGTGTGCACCCAGCCCAGCCGGGTGTAGAGCTTGACGGCCGGGACGGCGTCGGCCCTGGTGAGCAACCACGCGGGACCCGCGTCCGCCAGCAGGTCGGTCATCAGTGCCGCGCCGACGCCCCGTCCGCCGAAGCGCGGGTCCACCGCGAGCTCACGCAGCTCGAAACGGGCGCTCAGGTCACGGCCGAGCTTGGGGTAGATCCTGGAGCCCGTCCAGGTGTCGAACCCGTAGGTGAAGCCCGCCAATTCGCCGTCCGCCCAGGCCATGCGGCACCGGAAGCCGGGGAGGGCCCGGTGCTCCTCGAAGCGCCCGGTGAAGGCCGCGATCTCCTCGGGCGACTCGTTCCAGGGCGGCTGGACGAAGGCCTGGGCGTACACGGCATGCATGGCAGCAGAATCCGGGATGGAGGTGATCACGAGGCCAGGCTACGCGTTGCCGGACATTTCGCTTATTTGCTGACGCGACAAGTCAGGCCGCTTGACGGAAGATCGCAATATTTTATCGGCCCCGCCTCTACAGGTACGTTTGCGCAAATCGGTAAGCTGCCTGCCATGCGTGCGCCGTCCGGTTACCTCCTTGCCGCGCGCTACCGGCTGGTCGAGCCGGTCGGCCGCGGCGGCATGGGCACCGTGTGGCGAGCTCACGACGAGCTCCTCGACCGCGAGGTCGCCGTCAAGGAGGTCCGGCTCCCCGTCGTCCTCGACGAGGACCTGCGGGCCGAGCTGTGCGCGCGCACCGCTCGCGAGGGCCGGGCGACCGCCATGGTCGCGCACCCCTCGGTCATCACCGTCTACGACGTCATCACCGAGGACGAGCGCCCCTGGATCGTCATGGAGCTCCTGCACGCCAGGTCGCTGGAGCAGCTCATCCAGGAGCACGGACCCCTCCCGCCCCGCAGGGCCGCGGAGCTGGGCCGGCAGATCCTCGGCGCCCTGCGCGCCGTCCACGGCAAGGGCATCCTGCACCGCGACGTGAAGCCGTCGAACGTCCTGGTCACCGACGAGCGCGCCATCCTCACCGACTTCGGCCTGGCCGCCTTCGAGGGCGAGATCTCCATCACCCAGGCGGGCATGGTGCTGGGGTCGGCGGGCTACATCGCACCGGAGCGGGTGCTGGGCGCCAAGGCCAGCCCCGCCGCCGACCTGTGGTCGCTCGGCGCGACGCTCTACACCGCCGTCGAGGGCCACGGCCTGCACGGCCGCCGTACGGCAGCGGCCGCGCTGGCCGCCCTCACCAGCGGCGAACCGATCCCGATGGTCAAGGCGGGCCCGCTGGCACCGGTGCTTGAGGCGCTGCTCAGGATCGACCCCGAGACCCGCATCGACTCGGTGCGCGCCTCGCTCATGCTCTCGCGGGTGGCGGCGGGCGGGTCGGCGGAGAAGCCCCTGCCGGCCAACGGGCGCAAGCCGACCATCGTGCTCAGCGCCCCGGCCTTCGCCCGGCGCCCCGCGCACCGCGGTCTGCACCGGGCCGACAGCACGCCCGTGGTGCCGTTGCCCCGGCGATCAGTGGCGCCTATGTCGCCCTACGCCCGGTTCAAGACCCGGATGATAAAGATGTTCCTTCCGCGGCGTTTCTGGCCACGCGAACTTCGCAAGCGAGGGTAAAGCGCATCCCAAGCCGGAGTGGATATCTTCTACTCATGCCGGAACAGCACAGGGGACGACTGCTCGCCGACCGATACGAGCTGCTCGTGCCACTCGGCCGGGGGACCATGGGGACCGTCTGGCGCGCACGCGACCGCGCGCTCGGACGGGAAGTCGCCGTCAAGGAGATCCGCCAGGACCCGGGCCTCACCGAGGAACAGCGCGCCGAACTACGCGAACGCATGGTCCGCGAGGGGCGCACCGCCTCACGCATCAACCACCGCTCCGTGGCGGCGATCTACGACGTGCTCGTCCACGAGGGCTGCCCGTGGATCATCATGGAGCTCGTCGAGGCGCGATCCCTTGAGCAGGTGATCGACGAGGAGGGCCCGCTGCCGCCCCGCCTGGTCGCCGAGCTGGGCGTCGACCTGCTCGGAGCGCTGCGCGCCGCGCACTCCCAGGGCATCACCCACCGCGACGTGAAACCCGGCAACGTGCTGATCACCGAGCACGGTCGCGTCGTGCTGACCGACTTCGGCATCGCCAAGTCCGAGGGTGACACCAAGCTGACCAAGACCGGCATGGTCATCGGGTCGCCCGGCTACACCGCCCCCGAACGAGCACGCGGGGAGTACACCGGGCCCGAGTCCGACATCTGGTCGCTGGGGGCGACGCTGTACTTCGCCGTGGAAGGGCGCCCCGCCTACGAGCGGGCCTCCATCTCCGAGACGCTCGCGGCACTCATGACCGAGAGCGTCGACCCGCCGACGCAGGCGGGACCGCTGCGTGCCGTACTGGACGGCATGCTGCAGAAGGACCACCAGCGGCGGGTCACGGCGGCCAAGGCCGAGACGATGTTGCGGATGGTCGCCGACACGCCGACGCACGAGTTCCCGGCGATAGAGGACCAGGTCAGCGGTACGGCATGGCCGTCGGAAGGTGGTGGCGCACCGGCGGAGCCGCAGCACACGGGCGGCGCCTTCGGCCGTCCCGCCGCCGAGAGCGGCCACCGCCTCGGCGCCTTCGGCCCCCCACAACCAGCCCACCCCGGCCACGGCACGCCCGGCGGGCAGGCCGCCGCCGCGCAGGGCGGCTACGGCACGACCGGTGGGCAGGACCCCCATGGCGCGGCCGGTGAGCAGGGCGGCTGGGGCGCGGCCGGCGTTCAGGGTGGCCACGGCACGACCGGTGGGCAGGACCCCCATGGCGCGACCAGCACGCAAAGCGGCCACGGCGCGCCTGGCAGGCAGGACACCCGCGGCGCAACAGGCACGCAGAGCGGCCATGGCACCGCTCAGGGCGGGCACGGCGTGGCCGGTGGTCAGGGTGGTCAGGGCGCGGCCGGTGCGCAAGGCGGGCCGGGTGGGCGGCCGGGGCAGGGTGGAGCCGTTTCCGGTGGTGTCCGGCAGGGCGGGGGCGGCCGGCAGCCCGACGGCGGGCGCTCCGAGCAGGAGGACTGGCCCTCCCCCTTCGACCCCGGCCAGGACCCCGACCGCACCGTCACCGTGATGCGCCCCCGCGCCCCGCTCCCGCAGCAGCCCCCGCCCGTCCGAGCGGACGAAGCGGGCGTTGCAGGCGACGCGGATGACGCGGGCGAGGTGACCAGGGTCGTCAAGCCGCACCCCATGGGCCAGCAGGTCTACCCGACCCCCCAGCAACAACACCAGCACTACCCGCAGCCGCAACCCCCGCAGCCCGCCGAGTCGCGAGGCCTGGGCACCGACCTGTTCGCGATCGCGGGCGAGCAGCAGCCGCCCAAGAAGGCCAGCCGTACGGGCATGTTCGTGCTCATGGCCATCGCGGCCGCCGCGGCCGTCATCATCGCGGTCCTGGTTCTCACCGCTCTGCGGGGTTGATGGAGACTGGAGTCATGAGCGAGTTCCGCACCGAACATGACTCCATGGGCGAAGTGCTCGTCCCCGCCGACGCTCTCTGGCGCGCTCAGACCCAGCGCGCCGTGGAGAACTTCCCCATCTCGGGACGCCGTCTGGAGCCCGCGCACATCGCCGCGCTCGGGCTCATCAAGGCGGTCGCGGCCGAGGTCAACGGCGAGCTCGGCGTGATCGACAAGGAGCTGGCCCAGGCGATCGCCCAGGCCGCCGCCGACGTCGCCGAGAACGAGCACGACGCACAGTTCCCTATCGACGTCTTCCAGACCGGCTCGGGCACCTCGTCCAACATGAACGCCAACGAGGTCATCGCCTCCCTCGCCGAGCAGCGTCTGGGCCGGCCGGTCCATCCCAACGACCACGTCAACGCCTCGCAGTCCTCCAACGACGTCTTCCCCACCTCCATCCATGTCGCCGCCGCCACCGAGGTCGTCTACCACCTGGTGCCCTCCCTGCGGCATCTGGCGACGGTGCTGCGGGTGAAGTCGGCCGAGTTCGCCACGGCGGTCAAGTCGGGCCGCACCCATCTCATGGACGCCACGCCTGTCACCCTGGGCCAGGAGTTCTCCGGCTACGCGGCGCAGATCGAGCACGGGGTCAACCGGGTCAACGCCGCGCTCCCCCGCCTGGTCGAGCTGCCTCTGGGCGGCACCGCCGTCGGCACGGGCATCAACACCCCGCCCGGCTTCGCCGCCCGCGCCGTCGACAAGCTCAGCGAGGCGACGGGCATCCGCTTCGCCGAGGCCGAGGACCATTTCGAGGCGCAGAGCGCCCAGGACTCGATCGTGGAGCTCTCGGGGGCGCTGAAGGTCGTCGCCGTCTCCATGACGAAGATCGCCAACGACCTGCGGTGGATGGGCTCGGGACCTCGCGCGGGGCTCGGCGAGATCAACCTGCCCGACCTGCAGCCCGGATCGTCGATCATGCCGGGGAAGGTCAACCCGGTCATCCCCGAGGCGGTGCTGATGGTCGCCTCCCAGGTCGTGGGCAACGACGCCGCCATCACGTTCGCGGGGGCCTCGGGCTCGTTCGAGCTGAACGTGCAGCTGCCGCTGCTGGCCCGCAACATCCTGGAGTCGGTCCGCCTGCTGGCCAACGTCTCCCGCCTGCTGGCCGACCGCTGCGTCTCCGGCATCACCGCCAACCACGAGCGCCTGCGGGAGTACGCCGAGGGGTCGCCCTCCATCGTCACCCCGCTCAACCGCCACGTCGGCTACGAGGAGGCCGCCAGGATCGCCAAGCAGGCCCTGGCGGAGCGCAAGACCATCAGGCAGGTCGTCATCGAACGAGGTCACGTCGCCAACGGGACGCTCACCGAGGAGCAGCTCGACTCCGCGCTCGACGTGCTGTCGATGACCCACCCGGCGGAATGATCGATTGCGGGCATCGACTTCTCCCGAGAATGCCCGCACAGTAGATCCATGCTCAAGAAGGAAGTCTGGCCGCGGGAGGGCCGGCGCGAGCAGGCGCTGACCTTCCTTCGCGGCCGGACAGCGCGGGCCGTGGCGGCGGCGCTGATCGGCGCCTTAGTGGGTCTGATCGCCTACCAGATCACCCAGGCGGGCGGCGCCTGGGTCTTCCTGGTCACCGGGGCGCTGGCGGGCGTGGCCGCGGTGCTGGGGATGCAGCTGTACAGCAGGGCGGCCAGGCTCACCGAGGTCAAGATCACCGTCCCGCAGTTCAGCGAGCTCACCTTCGCGGTCAACGACGAGAGCAGGAAGGTCGCCTGGGGCCTGTTCGTCGAGACCGTCACCCGTGTCTCCACGCAGCGGCTCGACGAGGACGAAGGGCTTCTGCGCGAGGCGATGAACTCCCTCTACAGCCTGTTCGCCATCACCCGCGAGGCGCTGAAGGCGGCCAGGCCCTCACCGAAGGTGCCCGGCTCCCAGACGGTGGAGTACTTCGCCATCATGATGCTCAACCAGCAGTTGCGGCCGTTCCTGTCGGTCTGGCACCCGCGTCTGCGCGACTTCGAGCGCGACCATCCCGACCTGCCGGAGTCCGCATGGGAGCACAACGCCGAGTGCCGGGCGGAGCTGACGAGGGTGCAGGAGGGCATCCGTCGGTACGCCGAGGGGTTCGCCAGGCTGGCGGGGGTGGCGGAGCCGGAGAAGCTCATCGCGTAGACCGGTACGACGCTTTCATCTCCTACTCCCAGGTCGACCGGCGCATCGCCCTGGCGCTGAAGAACGGCATGCAGCGGCTCGCCCGGCGCGGCAGGTCGGGCGCGATGAGGATCTTCCGCGACGAGGAACGGCTGCACGCCGGCGCCCACCTGGCCGACGAGATCACGAACGCGCTCGACGCGAGCCGTTTCCTCATCGTCATCGTCTCGCCCGACTCCGACCGTTCCCCGTGGGTGCGGATGGAGACGGAACGCTGGCTGGCGGGCCATCCCGGATCCGCGGTGCTGAAGGTGCTGGCGCCGGGGACCGATCCGGTGGCGGAGGAGCGGCTCGCCGCGAACCTGAACGGCGTGCGCAGGCTGCGGCTGAGCGACGAGGTGTTCCTCCAGGCCGTCGCCAAGCTGACCGGAGCCGTCAAGGGGCAGGCGCCGGAGGCGCTCGTCAGGGCGGAGGAGCGGCGTCAGCGCAGGGTCCGGCTGCTGTCGGCCGGGGTCGCCGTGCTGCTGTGCGCCTCCTCCACGCTGGCCGTACAGCAGTGGCGGGAGAGCGGCGAGCGGCAGCGCCTGCGGGCGGCTGTGGAGATGGCCGCCCTGTACAGGGCGGCGCGTGACACGGCGCCCGGCGACGCGGCCTCGCTGGCCGTGGCCGCCTTCCAGGTGGCCGACCTGCCGCAGACCAGGCAGGCGCTGTTCCAGGAGTATCTGCGGACGATCGGCTTCAGCGTCGTGCTGGACGGCGAGGGACGGGTGCTCAACGGCATGGCGATGAGCGAGGACGGCTCGCGCGTACTCGGCTGGTGGGACAGCCGCGAGGTCCGGTTGTGGACGCCGGAGGGCGGGCGGGAGGTGGCGGTGCCGCCCGGCGCGAACGTCACGGCGGTGGACCTCAGCCTGGACGGCAGGGTGATGGCGGTGGCCACGTCGGCGGGCGAGGTGATCGTGAGCGCGGCCGACGGGGGTGAGCTGAGCCGCATGCGGGTCGGCGCGCCCGTGGAGGCGGTCGACCTCTCGGCGGACGGCCGGTCGGTGGCGGCCGTGACCCTGCGGGACGGAACCGGCTACCGGCTGCACCACCGGGGCCGCGTCATGGAGGCGGAGACGGGCGCCACCTCCGTGGGCTCGCTGCGGGTGTCCGACGACGGGTACGCGGTGGTGATCGCCGGGGGGCAGGCTGACATCTGGGATCCGTCCGGCGGCAAGGTGTCGACGCTTCGCGAGGACAAGGTGACGTACGTGGCCAGTTCCAAGGCCAAGGCGATCGCCGTCTGCCGTACCAAAGGGACCAAGGTGATCGGCATCCGGCTCGTCCAGGTCTCCAACGGCCGCCCCGTCGAAGGAGAGACGACGGTGGAGGGCGACTGCGACAAGGTCGCCCTGTATCAAGAGGGCTTCGGGATCATCGCCTTCAACGGCCGCTTCGCCCGCCTGTCGCTGGCCGAGCACCCCATCCTGGCCGCCCAGTTCACCGTCCCGCACGAGGAGGATCCTCGCGGCATCGGCCCGGTCCACCCGCCCGCGCCCTTCGCCTACTTCATGGACGGCGAGTACGGCCAGCTCGCCTATCCCGTCACGGGCGGCGTCTACCTCCAGGACATCAGGGCGCGCACGCAGAGCACCCACACCGGAGACGTGGCCGACGGCGTGTTCGACCCGGCGGGCGAGGAGATCGTCACCACCGGCGACTATCTGACCCGATGGCGGATCGCGACGGGCGAGTTCCTGCCGGGCGAGACGGTGGCGGCCGACGGCGGCGCGTCCTTCAGCCCGGACGGAGCCTGGCTGGTCCTGCCGGGCGAGAGCTGGATCGAGGTACGGCGTGCGCGGACGCTCGAACAGGTCGCCCGCCTGGACCTGCCCTACGCCCCTGGTCCCGTGGCCGTGGTCGACGGCCAGGTGGTGCATCTGTGCCGGTCCGGCAGCCTCTCCAGGCTGCGGCTGCCCGACCTGGCCGAGGCGGGCCGCGAGGTCGAGCTGGATCCGGGCGGCTCGTGCGTGATGGCGGTCGAGGGCGGGCGCGTCGCGATCCAGCCGGAAGGGAGCACCGACGTGGAACTGGTCGACGTCGACTCGGGGAGGCGACAACGGTTCTCCGCGGGCACGGAAGCCCGGGCGCTCCTGCTCTCGGGCGATCGGCTGCTCGTGATGGGCATCCACGGCGCGGACCTGGTCCTCGTCCTGATCGAGACCGGCACCGGGAAGGTGCGGGAACTGGGCATGTGGGCGGGCTCCGACGCCATCTTCGGCGTGGCGGCGTCCGCCGTCGGATCGACCGCTCTGGTGGCCTCGTCCGGTCACGTGCTCACCGTCGATCTGCTGCGAGGCCGCGTGACCCAGTCTCTCGACGCGGGCGAGGCCGTCCCGGTGCTCGGCACCTTCGCGGCGCGCGGGATGGGCCCCGTCCTGGCCGTGCGGAAGGACCTGAAGGCCGTCCTGGTCCGCGACGCCCTCGGCGCCGGTTACTCCGGCTCAGGCATCACCAGGGTGGTCTCCCTCGACCCCGCCGAGTGGATGCGCCACCTGTGCGCCATCAGCGGCGGCTGGCTCTCGCGAGCCCAGACGGAGGCGCTCCCCGACGGCGCGAACCCGCCCCGGTGCCCTCCCACATAACGACTCACCGATATGTGGCGACCAACCCCATGTGCCCGCCCGGCGCCCGCGGTCTAAGGTCCGAGGCATGGCGGAGGACTTGGCCGGGCGGACGGCCCTGGTGACGGGTGCCGGCAGCGGGATCGGCCGGGCGGTGGCGGTGAAGCTGGCCGACCTGGGCGCGAAGGTGCTGGTCGTCGACAGGAACGGCGAGGCGGCCGAGAAGGTCGCGAGCGAGGTCGGCGGCGTCGCCGTGGCGGTCGACCTGAGCGAGCCCGGCTTCGTGGAGCGGCTGCCCGACGAGCGGGTCGACATCGTCGTGAACAACGCGGGCTTCCAGCACGTGGCGCCGATCGAGGAGTTCCCGCCCGAGGTGTTCGCGGCGATCCTCAAGGTCATGGTCGAGGCGCCCTTCCTGATCACCCGCCGCTACCTGCCCGGGATGTACGGGAACGGGTGGGGCAGGATCGTCAACGTCTCGTCCGTGCACGGTTTGCGTGCCTCGCCGTACAAGTCGGCCTATGTGGCCGCCAAGCACGCGCTGGAGGGCTTCTCGAAGGTGGCCGCGCTGGAGGGCGCCCCCCATGGGGTGACCTCGGTGTGCGTGGCGCCGGGCTACGTGCGCACCGAGCTGGTCGAGAACCAGATCCTGGATCAGGCCAGGGCTCATGGCATCCCGCCGGAGCAGGTCGTCGAGGACATCATGCTCAGGCCGTCGGCGATCAAGCGGCTGATCGAGCCGGAGGAGGTGGCCGAGCTGATCGCCTACCTGTGCGGGCCGAGGGGTGGGTTCATCACCGGAGTCTCGCTTCCCGTGGACGGCGGGTGGACCGCCCGATAGCCGAGGGCATGGGCGTTGCCGGAGTTACTCCAGATAAATGAGATAAAATCGCATTCTTGGAAGATTGGCGCTAATTTCGAGATAATGACCATGTGGCGCTTCAAGAACCCCCCAAAACGCTAGCCCCCAGGACAAAGCATGCCCGCCGGACGCTCTGGATCGGCGGCATCACCATCTCGCTGGCGTTGGCGATCATTCCTCCATGGGTCGACTCCACGAAGATCTTCATCCAGGTCGGCATCATCGTCGGCCTCGTCGGATTCTGCATCGCACTGCTGGTGGAGCAGTCGACCAAACTCGACCAGGCAATCGTCGAGATGCGCACACAAATGGAGCGCCAAGCCGCCGAACTCACCACCGCGCTCAGAGAGGTGAGCCCGGTCATCGCCGCTCCACCCCTGTGCAAGGATTTCGTCGACGGTTACGTGGCGGCCTATCAGAGCATCGACCGCCGGGGCGACATCGACGTCTTCTCGGATATCCGGCAGAGCAAGAGCAGTGAATTGCTCGACTGCCTGCACGACCTTTCCAACGGCGCCATCATCGTGAGCATCGACGGCCCGTACAGCGTCCGCGCCAGGCCATTCGACGATGTTCTGCATTATCGCGCGGTCAGCATGGGCCCGTTCGAATTCTGGACAGGGCCGTTCGGGTAGCGCTACCTGAAGACCCAGCAATCGGCCATCGAACGTTTCGGCCTGGTGGTCGAGCGCATATTCGTCTCCGACGATCCGACCACCCCACACCTGGAGGACGTCGTGCGCGCTCAGGCGGCCGCGGGCATCGACACCTGGCTGGTGCTGCGCGAGTGGGTACCGGAACACCATCGCGAGCACGTGGTCGACCAGGGAGTGCTGAGTTTCCGCAACGGCACCAAGCTCCTCATGCAGCCACGGGCGACCCAGTATCGGCAGAAGGCCGACCGCGAAAGGCTCTCGGTGCTGCCCAACGAGATCAGGGCAGCCGAGTTCAGCCTGGACCTGATCCGTTCGCATGCCTTCAAGGTGACCGCCACCAGTTCCTGGCCGCCCGTGCCTCGCTGAGATCCGGACCCGCTCAGCTCCACAGGCGCAACGGCTCGTCCGGTCCTGAGCACCCGATGAACCCGGACAGCGTGATCCGTTCCCCGTCGCACGTGGGCTGGACCGCGTGCAACCGGGTCGTCCGCAAAATGATCAGATCTCCGACCGCCGGCCGGATCCTGATCGTCGGGTTCGGCAGCGTCTCGCGACGATACCCGTAGGTGCCCCACGAGCTCCGGCCGATCACCGCCTCGTCCATCAGCCCGAAGTCCCACAGCTCCAGCGCACCTTCGCTGTCGTGCTCCTGGGCGGGCATCCGCAGGTAGATGTTGACGCCGAGCTGCTCGGTGAACCCCGCCGCGTCGCGGACGTCGGGGGCCGACTCCCGCAGCACGTCGAGATGCGGGTGCGCCTGAGCCCCGCCGCGCCACACCCGGACCATGCCGAAGACCAGTGCGTTCTCCTCCAGTCTGAGCAGGCATGCCCCGCCCGGCCACAACTCGTCGAGTTCGCACCTGAGCCGGTCTACGGGAGAGGCCAAGGGGTGGCACGACCGCCTGATCTCAGCCATGACCTCGATGGCCGTCGCCAGATAGGCCCGTCTGGTCTCGGCATCACCACGGGTCTCGGTAAAGGCCCTGACATTACTCTCGTAAATCCGCCGATAACCCTTTCCCATGCCGTCGAGTATTCGCTCGACAATCTCCGTGCACAGATCAGGGGCGTGATATTCGGGCACGTGCAGCGCCAACACCTTACCGGTCGCCAGTTCGCGGAGCGCATCTGATGACAGCCGGTCATGACGCAACAGCATGCAGGAAGCCTTCCGCTGTAGGGTGGGACCACCAGCAGCACAAGCGGACCGCTCGATGTGCATAGTTTCCAGCCACTGGACGGTGATCGCAAGGGTTTGCCATCATGAGTAACCGGCTATTGGCCACATAAAGGTGGACTCTGCATGGCGATCGACAAGAGCACCTGGAGCCTCGGCCCGCCGATGAATCATCCAGGCGTATCCGACGGTGACCATCTCACCGATCTGGACACGGCGGAAAGCCTGATCTATAGCAGCGCATTCGATTTCGCCCCGCCGAAACGCGTGGGCGTCGAACTCGAATGGCTCGTCCATGACGACGGCGATCCGATGGCGCCCGTGCATCCCGATCGCACCACGGCCGCACTCAACGATCTCGACGTGGACGGCATTCTCTCCATCGAGCCGGGCGGCCAGCTCGAACTGAGTTCCGCTCCCGCCGATCTCGGCGACTGCCTCCGCCGGTCGATGGCCGACATGACGGCCATCCGCCGCATCCTCGCCTCCGCCGGCCTGACCCTGGCCGGCGTGGGAATCGACCCCGCCAGGCCTCCGCGGCGCTATCTGCGTATCCCCCGCTACAACGCCATGGAGGAGGCCTTCAACCGGACCAACGAGTCGGGCCGGCTGATGTTGTGCAGCACGGCGTCGGTCCAGGTCTCCCTCGACGCCGGGCAGCGCCGCGCTCTCAGGGGCGCCGGCCGCGGCCCCGGGACGGAACACGATTTCCGCGCGCGGTGGGAGGGCGCCCACGCCATCGGCCCCGTCCTGGTGGCCGCGTTCGCCAACTCTCCCGTCCACCGTTCACGCTGCACCGGGTGGCGCTCCACCCGGCAGGCCGCGTGGCTGTCGATCGATCGCAGCCGCTCCGCGCCGCCCACCGGATCGGCCGACCCGCGAAGTGCCTGGGCCAGGTACGCCCTCGATGCCCGGGTCATCTGCGTGCGCCGCCGCGACGGCCTCCCCTGGACCGCTCCCGACGGGCTGACCTTCAAGGACTGGGTGGTGGGACGGCAGCCTCGGGTCCCTACGGTAGGTGACCTGCGCTACCACCTGTCGACGCTCTTCCCGCCGATCCGGCCCAGGGGATACCTGGAGCTGCGGATGATCGACGCGCAGCACGGCGACGACTGGGTCGTGCCCGTGGCGGTCGTCAAGGCGCTCCTCGATGACGAGAAGGCCCTCGACACAGCGATGGAGGCCACGGAGCCGCTACGCCGCGGCGGCGCCTCGCGACCCGACCCGTGGGCGGGGGCGGCCAGGACCGGCCTGGCGGACCCGTCGCTGGCCGCAGCGGCGTACCGGTGTTTCGAGGCGGCTCATGCCGCCCTGATCAAGGCCGATCTCCAGGAACCGTTCCTGGGCATCGTCGAGCGCTTCATCGAACGCTACGTCTCGCGCGGCCGCAGCCCCGCCGACGACGTGAAGTAGGCCGGCCACGCATTCCACCGCGCGGTTATGGCGGCCGGCCCCATATTCTCTCCCGTTGTGCACGGTCTACGGTCCGAGGCATGACGGAGGAGTAGCACAATGGGCGACATGCGCGTCTACCTCGAACTTCTCGCCCGCGAGGCCTCCGCGGTGGAGTTCGAGGGGCCGATCATCGAGGCGCGGGCGCGCGGCGCCGCGCCCGAGGAGGTCGCCGAGCTCGAGCAGGCCAAGGTCGAGGCGCTGAAGGTGCGCGAGCTGCTCAGGCGCAGGGCGCGCAGGGAGGCCGAGCTGTCGGCGTTGTACGACACCGCCAGCGACCTGGCCGGGCTGCGTGACCTCGACGCCGTGCTGGAGGCGATCGTGCACCGCGCCAGGCAGCTGCTCGGCACCGACACGACGTACCTAACGCTGCACGATCCCGACAAGGGCGACACGTTCATGCGGGTCACCGACGGCTCGATCTCGGCGGCCTTCCAGAACCTGCGGCTGGCGCCGGGCGCGGGCCTGGGCGGGCTGGTCGCGCAGACCGCCAGGCCGTACGCCACGGCCGACTACTTCGCCGATCCCCGCTTCCAGCACAAGAACCACATCGACACGGCCGTGCACGAGGAGGGCCTGGTCGCCATCCTGGGTGTGCCGCTGAAGCTGGGCCAGCGGGTCATCGGGGTGCTCTTCGCGGCCAACCGCAGCGCCAGGCCCTTCCTGCAGGAGGAGGTCGCGCTGCTGACGAGCCTGGCGGCGCACGCGGCGGTGGCGATCGACAACGCGCGGCTGCTGCAGGAGACCAGGAACGCCCTGGAGGAGCTGTCGAGCACGCACCGGAGCCTGCGCGAGCACGGCGACGCGGTGGAGCGCGCGGCGCGGGCCCACGACCGCATGATGGAGCTGGTGCTGCAGGGCAGGGGCATCGAGGACATCGCGGCGGTGGTGGCCGAGTCGGGTGAGCTGACCGTGCTCGACGGGCTGGGCAACGTGATCGTCGGCCAGGCCACCGACGATCCGGGAATCTTCGAGGCTGCGCAGGCCTCGCGGGCGCTGGGGCGTACGGTCAGGCGGCACGACCTGCTGATCGCCTCGGTCGACGTGGGCGGCGAGCCGCTGTGCACGCTGATCGTCAGGAGCGCCGACGCCGACGAGCGCATCGTGGAGCGCGCGGCGCTGGTCTGCGCGTTGCTGCTGCTGTTCAGGCGGAGCGTGGCCGAGGCCGAGGGCCGGGTCAGGGGCGAGCTGCTCGACGACCTGATCAGCCGTCCCGACGACGAAGGCCTGATCGACCGGGCCAACCGGCTGGGCGTGAACCTGGCCCGCCCGCACGTGGTGATCGTCGCCAAGCATCAGGGCCAGCGCGAGCGCGCGGCCTTCTGGGCCTCGTCGCAGGCCGCGCTCTCCCACGGGCTGGCCGCGGCCAGGCCGGAGGAGGTCGTGTTGCTGCTGCCCGGGCCGCGGGACGCCAAGCGCATCGCCAAGGACCTCAGCGCCGCGCTGCAGTCACCGGCGACGGCGGGCGCGGCCGGTCCCGTGACGGGCATCGCGGACGTCCACGGCGCCTACCGTGAGGCCCAGCGCTGCGCCGACGCGCTCATCGCGCTGGGTCGCAGGGGTGGTGGAGCCAGCGCCTCCGAGCTGGGCTTCGTCGGGCTGCTGATCGGCGAGGCGGGCAGCATCCCCGGCTTCGTGCACGCCACGATCGGCCCCGTGGTCGACTACGACGCCAAGCGCGGCACCAGCCTGGTCGGCACCCTGGCCGCCTACTTCGGCGCCGGTGGTTCGCCGAGCCGTACGGCCGAAGCCATGCACATCCACGTCAACACCGTCTCGCAGCGGCTGGAGCGCATCGGGCGCCTGCTGGGCGAGGGCTGGCAGGACCCGGAGCGCGCCCTCGAACTCCAGCTGGCCCTGCGCCTGCACCGGCTCAGTGGATGAGGCCGACATACCCACCGGCACGACTGTGGGAGGCGCACCCATATGAGTGACCGGCATCACTTCATACCGTGAAGCCACTCCCCCCGGTGTCAAGAAACGGTGTGATATGTCGATCAAGAAGGTCGTAGGCGCGAGCCTCATCGGTACCACGATCGAGTGGTACGACTTCTTCCTGTACGGCTCCGCGGCCGCGCTCATCTTCCCCACGCTCTTCTTCCCCAAGAGCGACCCGACCGTCGCGACCATGCTCGCCTTCCTGACGTTCGCGCTGGGCTTCGTCGCCCGCCCGCTGGGCGGCATCATCTTCGGCCACTTCGGCGACCGGATCGGCCGCAAGACCCTCCTGGTCATCAGCCTGCTCATGATGGGCGGCGCCACGTTCGCGATCGGGCTGCTGCCGACCTACGCGAGCGTGGGCATCCTGGCCCCGATCCTGCTCGTGGCCCTGCGGCTCATCCAGGGCGTCGCCATCGGCGGCGAGTGGGGCGGCGCGGTCCTGATCGTCTCCGAGCACGGTGACGCCGAGCGGCGCGGCTTCTGGGCCTCCTGGCCGCAGGCCGGAGTGGCCTGCGGCAACCTGCTGGCCACCGCGGTGCTCGCCGTCCTGGCGGCGGTCCAGAGCGACGAGGCCTTCAACTCCTGGGGCTGGCGGGTGCCGTTCCTGCTCAGCGCGATCCTGGTGCTGGTCGGCATGTGGATCCGCCTGGCCATCGAGGAGCCGGCGGTCTTCAAAGAGGCCGTGGCCGACGCTCCCGCCAAGATGCCGCTGGTCGATGTCTTCCGCTACCACTGGCGTGACGTGCTCACCGCGCTCGGCGCCCGCTTCGTCGAGAACGTCTCCTACTACGTCATCACCGCATTTGTCCTGGTCTACGCGGTGCAGAACGCGGGTCTGACCAAGCCGCTCGTGCTCAACTGCCTCATCATCGCCTCGACCGCGCACCTGATCGTGATCCCGCTGTGGGGCGCGCTGTCGGACCGCATCGGCCGCAAGCCCGTCTACCTGCTCGGCGCGGTCGGCGTGGGCCTGTGGTCGTTCGCGTTCTTCCCGCTGATCGACAGCAAGAACTTCGCGGCCGTCACGCTCGCGGTGACCGTGGGCCTGATCCTGCACGGCGCCATGTACGGCCCGCAGGCGGCCTACTTCTCCGAGCTGTTCGGTACCAAGGTGCGCTACTCGGGCGTCTCGGTCGGCTACCAGCTCGCCTCGATCGTCGCGGGCGGCCTGGCCCCCACGATCGCGCTGGCCCTGCTCGAAGGCTTCGGCTCGCCGCTGGCGGTCTCCCTCTACGTGGCCGCCGGAGCGCTGCTCACCGCGGTCACCGTCGCCGTCAGCCGGGAGACCAGGGGTCGCGACCTGCGCTCGCTCGACGAGAAGGTGAAGGTATGACGGTTCTCTTCGTCCACGGCAACATCTCCTCCAAGGCCTTCTGGGACGGCGTCCTGCCGCATATCCCGGAGGCGAAGGCGATCGACCTGCGCGGCTTCGGCCAGGCCGAGGCCCGCCCGGTCGACGCCACGCGCGGGGTGCGCGACTACGTCGACGACGTGCTCGAGCACCTCCAGGAGCCCGCGCACCTGGTCGGCTGGTCGATGGGCGGCGGCGTGGTCATGCAGCTGCTGCGCGACCACCCGCACCTGGTCAAGAGCCTGATCCTGGTCAACCCGGTCTCGCCGTACGGGTTCGGCGGCACGACAGGCGCCGACGGCAAGCTCACCCACGCCGACGGCGCGGGGAGCGGCACCGCCAACCCCGACTTCGTGCGCTCCCTGGCCGACGGCGACCTGGAGGCGATGCGCCAGGTCTTCAACCTCGGCTACGTGAAGAACCCCGTCGAGGACGAGGACCGCTGGCTGCGCGAGATGCTCACCACCCGCGTCGGTGACGACCACTACCCCGGCGACTCGGTGCCCTCGCAGAACTGGCCCGGTGTCGCCCCCGGCACCAGGGGCGTGCTCAACGCCCTGGCCCCGATCCACTTCAGGATCGACGACCTGCACGAGATCGGCCCCAAGCCGCCGATCCTGTGGATCAGGGGCGCCGAGGACCAGATCGTCTCCGACGCCTCCCTGTTCGACATCGTCCACCTGGGCGCGATCGGCGCGGTGCCCGGCTGGGACGGCACGCCCGCCCAGCCGATGGTCACCCAGACCAGGGCGGTCCTGGAGCGCTACGGCAACCACCGTGAGGTGGTCTTCGAGGACTGCGGCCACAGCCCCCACCTGGAGCAGCCCGAGCGCTTCGTCCAGGAGGTGCTTCAGTCCCTCAGGTAGCGGTGCTTGCCCGCCCGTGCCAGCCGTACGAGATGACGTGCGCCGGGCACCCGGCGGGCCAGCCGCCGCAGCGAGGTGTCGAGGTCGAGCTCGCCGCGACGCTGGGGGTCGACCTGGGCGGCGGGGAGCACCTGCACGGTGCTTCCCCGCATCTGCAGGCCGAACCGGAGTCCGACCTCGCTGTCGTCGGTGCGCAGCGAGGTGAGCCAGGCTCCGGGGCCCAGGCTGTCGCGGCCCGGCAGCAGCCGCTTGACCGGCACCTTGGCGACCAGCTGGCCCGCCACCCTGCCGGGCACGCCCGGCTCGACCATCGCGGGCGCGCAGATCTCGCGCAGCCTGCCGGAGGCGGTGCGCAGCACCAGCTCCATCGCGGGGCCGCCGCTCGGCGGCACGTACGGCACGGGCAGCACGACGTACAGGTGGCCGCTCTGGCGGGTGACGCTGGCGCCCGGCGAGACGAGGGCGATCGACTCGGGGAACGAGCGCGGCTCGACGGCCAGGCCCAGCTCCCCCGCGTCGCTCCAGCAGGGCACGATCAGGCGCTGGCGTGGCGCCAGGGCCAGTACGCCCAGGCAGGTGAGCGGGCCCTCCGGCCGCCTGACGCGGGTGCGGTCCTGGTGGGCTCCGCCGTACATGCGCACGTGGACCTCCCAGTGGCCGGTCTGCAGCGGCCCGCCCATGGCCGCGGTGGCCACGTCGACGCGGGCCTCGCCGACGATGCGCAGGCGGGTGCCCTGCTCCTCGGCCACCCGCTCGATCTCGAAGCCGACCGGCACGAAGTAGATCGCTCCGGTGACCTCGTTGCGCAGGTAGACCTCCATGCGGGCGCGGCTGACCGCGGCGGTCACGTCGGTGACCTCGGGCGTGATGTTCTTGGCCAGCTGCGAGGGCGGGTTCCAGTGCAGCCTGCCGTTCCGCTCGCGGAAGTGGACGGGCTGGTCGCGGCCCGCGAACAGCTCGACGGCCAGGCCGAGTACGAGGGTCTCGCCGTCCCAGCGCACCTCCCGCAGGTCGGCGTGGACCTTGGTGTGCCGCGCGGAGTTGGCCAGCGCCACCAGCTTGTCCACCCGGCCTTCACGCAGCAGCTTGGCGGCCGCGCGCAGGTGGGCGGGCAGGTAGCGGTCCAGGTGCTCGGGGAAGCGCTCCAGCAGCAGCTCGCGGTGCAGGTCGACCAGCCTGCCGCGCTCGGCCGACGATCCGGCGAAGCGGGCGCTCATGAAGGGCCTCAGCAGGGTGGTGCGCATCCAGTGGGCGTACATGCGGTCGCGCTGCCTGCCCTCGGTGTGCGCGTCGAGCACGTCCAGGAGCGTGCGCAGCTCGGCCAGGACGTTCTTGGGGTCCTCCGGCTGCTCGGCGCGCTCGCCCAGGTGGCAGCAGACCGGCTCCGCCATGACGGCGACGACCTTGGCGCTGAGGTAGGCCTGCAGCGCGAAGGTCTGCTCGGCCAGCCTGCCTCCGGGTACGGCGAAGCCCAGCCGGTGCTCCTCGAGGAAGGCGCGACGGTAGAGCTTGTGCGGGGTGAGCAGCGACAGCAGCTTGTCGCTGAGGATGTCGGCACGGGTGCGGTCGGCCTCGAAGGCGGTCAGCGGCGGGCCGCCGTCGCGCACCAGGCGGCCGACCAGCACGTCGGCCTCCCACTCCTCGGCCCGCTGGTACATGGCCGCCAGCGCGCCGCGTTCGAGCCGGTCGAACTGGTCGATCAGGTAGACATAGCGGCCACTGGCGGCCGCCACGCCCACGTTGAACCCGCGCACGGCCGAGCCGGTGTGCGGCAGGTGCAGCACCCGCACGTTGCCGCGTACTCCTGCGACGGTATCGAGCCGCTCGGCGATGCCGTCCGTGGAACCGTCGTCCACGAAGATCACTTCGTAGTGGTCGAGCGTCTGCTCGAGCACCGAGCGGATGCAGGGGTCCGCTCGATCTCCGGGGTTACAGATGTTGACGACCACGCTGACCTTGACGACCATGTCGCCAAGGGTGCGTGGTCAACCTCCGGCCACGCGCGCAGGCTTGCCGAGGCTGGGGGGTGTCAGTACCAGCCCTTGGCCTGGGAGTGGCCCCAGGCGCCGCACGGCGAGCCGTACCTGCCCTTGATGTAGCCCAGGCCCCACTTGATCTGGGTGGCCGGATTGGTCTGCCAGTCGGAGCCCGCGCTGGCCATCTTGGTGCCGGGCAGCGACTGCGGGATGCCGTAGGCGCCGCTGTAGCGGTTCATCGCCCGCTCGTTCCAGCCGCTCTCCTTGTGCCACAACTTCTCCAGGCAGCCCCACTGCTCCTCGCCGAAGCCGAAGGCGGCCAGCATCTCCTTGGCGATCGCCTTGTTGCTGCCGGGGTCGGGGTCGCTGCCCGGGGGGAAGTTGACCGGCGGGAAGCCGTTGCCTCCGGGGGCCTGGTCCTTGACGTCGACGGGGTCGAGCCGCCGCTTGGCCCCGGCGTGGGCCTTCTCCAGCTGGTCCTTCTTGTAGGCCTGGACCGCCGCGGACTTGAGCTCGTCGTTCTCGGCGTCGGGGATGTAGCCCTGGGCGAGCGCGCCGATCTGCAGCGGGTCGACCGGGGTCACGGGTGCGTTGGCGTTCTGCACCGCCCGGTAGGCCACGTATCCCCCGCCGCCCAGCACGAACAGAACCGATGCGCCGGCGATGATCGCCCTCTTGGGGGCCTTGGACTTCGGGCGCTGTCTCAACACGCACCAGAGCTTGCCCTGTGGAGGGGGGTGGTCCGCAACCGAAACCCGACATTTAGTTGGCGCTCTCTGAAGAAACCACCTGGCTGCCGAGCGATTTATGTCTATTTGTGATGTTGGTCACATCACGGTTTCGTGACAGAACACGCATATAGACAAGAAGGATTAATAATGTGCGCGTGGCTGGCATCCTTTTGGTCGAAGACGACCCGTCCGTCCGGACTGCGCTCGAACTGGCGCTGACCCGGCAGGGACACTCCGTGACGTCCTACGCCACAGGGGAAGAGGCGCTCGACCACATCCGCTCGCGGCGCCCCGAGATCGCGATCCTCGACGTGATGCTCCCCGGCATCGACGGCGTCGAGGTGTGCCGCCGCATCAGGAGACTCGACCAGCTGCCGGTGATCCTGCTCACAGCCAGGGGAGACGACCTCGACGTGGTCGTCGGCCTGGAGGCGGGAGCCGACGACTACGTGGTCAAGCCGGTCGAGCCCCGCGTGCTGGACGCCCGCATCCGGGCCATCCTGCGCCGCGCCGAGTCGGCCGCCTCCGACCGCATCGCCTTCGGCGACCTGATGATCGACCGAGGAGCGCTCAAGGTCACCCTCGCCAACAAGGAGATCCACCTCACCCCGACAGAACTGCGGCTGCTGCTGGAACTGGTCCGCCACCCCGGCCAGGTCCTCAACCGCCGCTACCTGCTGCGGGTCGTGTGGGACCACACCCACGTGGCCGACTCCCGGCTCGTCGACGCCTGCGTGCAGCGGGTACGCGCCAAGATCGAGCCACGCCCCGCGGAACCGGTCTACATCCACACCGTCCGCGGCTTCGGCTACCGGTTCAGCCCTCCGTGATCCGCATGCCCGCCGGCCTTCGCGCGCGACTGGTGATCACGTTCACGGGGGTGGCCGTGATCTCGTCGGTCCTCGTCGCGAGCATCGGATTCGAGCTGGCCAAGAACGCGCTGATCAAGCGGACCGAGGACTCCTCCATCGAGCTGATGACCCGCCAGCTGCAGAAGATCGAGTTCCCCATCGGCAAGCTGCACGAGGGCGAGAGCGACGCCACGGACCTGGACCTGCAGCACCTGGCCGACCAGCTCGACACCCCCGGCAGCCACGTGATCCTGACCTACGGCCGCAACCTCTACAGCGACTCAGAGCACGTGATGACCGAGCACGACCTGCCCAGCGAGCTGCGCGGCAGGGCGGGCGGCGGGTTCGTGACCCAGCGCCGGGTGATCAGGAACGAGCTGTGGCTGATCGTCGGCACCGAGGTCAGCCGGACCAACGAGACGGGCAGCCTCGTCGAGGGCACCGGCCTTCGCGCGTTCATGTTCGTGCCGCTGAAGCACGACGAGCTGCAACTGGCCTTCCTGCGCCAGGCGCTCCTGCAGGCGGGCGGCATCACCCTGCTCATCGCGCTCGCCGTGGCGCTCGCCTCGGCCCGCCGGGTGCTGCTGCCCGTCCGCAGGCTCAGCGCCGCCGCCCAGGCCCTCGGCGGAGGCCGGCTCGACACCCGCCTGCCCGTGCACGGCCAGGACGAGCTGGCCGAGCTGACCGTGCGGTTCAACGACGCCGCGGCGGCGCTGGAGACCAGCGTGGCGGAGCTGCGTGCGCTGGAGGCGATGTCGCGCCGCTTCGTCGCCGACGTCTCGCACGAGCTGCGCACCCCGCTGACCGCCATGACGGCGGTGGCGGACATGCTCTCCGAGGAGGCCGACCGGCTGCCCGACGAGCCCGCGGAAGCCGTACGGCTGGTGCTGCACGAGGTCGCCAGGCTGCGCGAGCTCGTCGAGCACCTCATCGAGGTCAGCAGGTTCGACGCGGGCACCGCCACGCTCTCGCTGGAGCCCGTCAACGTCGCCGACGCGATCGCCGACGCCCTCGACATGCGCGGCTGGGGCGACGGAGTGCGCGTCAACACCCCGCAGAGCCTCACGTTCAACCTGGACCCGCGCCGCTTCGACGTCATCGTCTCCAACCTGGTCGGCAACGCGCTCAAGCACGGCGCTCCCCCGGTGCTGATCACCGCGCGCAGCACGGACAACGGACTGGAGGTCAAGGTGCGCGACCACGGCAAGGGCATCCCGCTCAGCGCCATGCCCCACGTCTTCGACCGCTTCTACAAGGTCGGGGCGGGCCGGGCGCGCAGCCAGGGCAGCGGGCTGGGGCTGGCCATCGCCAGGGCCAACGCCAACCTGCACGGCGGCACCATCTCGGTACGCGCCCAGCAGCCCGGCACCCTGTTCACCGTCTGGTTCCCGCCGGCATGAGACGACGGATCCTGGCCCTCGCCGCCACCGCCACGCTGCTCGCCGGCTGCGGCATCGCGCCCAGCGACGTCACGGAGACCGGGATCCCCGCGCCGGTCGCGGCGATCCCCTCGCCCAAGAACTTCCTCGTGCTCTACAAGGGGAGCAAGCCCTACCGCGCGCCCATCCGGCTGCGTGATCCCGACTACGACTCGCTGCTGACGCAGCTGTTCGCCGACCGGCGCAAGGGCACCAACACGGCGTTGCAGGACCTGACGTTCGAGGGCTCGCGCACCACCCCGCGCAACGACGGCGGCGTCTCGCCGCGCGTCGAGGAGGAACGGCCCACCACGCTCGAGGTCTACATCAGTGGTGGCCGCCTCACCGAGGCGGCCACCACGCAGATCGTCTGCACCGCGATCCGCAACTACGACAGCTTCCTGCTGCGCGTGGAGATCAAGCGGGAGGCCGATGACGGGATCACCGTGACGTCCGAGGGGACCTACGAGTGCGCCACCGACCTCAAGGCCACTAGAGAGTGACGTCCTCCAGCATCTCGGTCACCAGCGCGGCGATCGGGGAGCGTTCGGACCTGGTCAGCGTGATGTGGGCGAACAGCGGATGGCCCTTGAGCTTCTCCACCACCGCGACCACGCCGTCGTGCCTGCCTACCCTCAGGTTGTCGCGCTGGGCGACGTCGTGCGTGAGCACCACCCGCGAGTTGGCGCCGATGCGGCTGAGCACCGTCAGCAGCACGCCGCGTTCGAGCGACTGCGCCTCGTCGACGATCACGAACGCGTCGTGGAGCGAGCGTCCGCGGATGTGGGTCAGCGGCAGCACCTCGAGCATGCCCCGGTCGAGGACCTCCTCGATCACCTCGGGCGTGGTGACCGCGCCGAGCGTGTCGTAGACCGCCTGCGCCCAGGGGCCCATCTTCTCGCCCTCGCTGCCGGGCAGGTAGCCCAGCTCCTGGCCGCCCACGGCGTACAGGGGACGGAAGACGACCACCTTGCGGTGCTGGCGGCGCTCCAGGACCGCCTCCAGGCCCGCGCACAGCGCCAGCGCCGACTTGCCGGTGCCGGCCCTGCCGCCCAGCGAGACGATGCCGATCTCCGGGTCCATCAGCAGGTCGAGCGCGATGCGCTGCTCGGCGGAGCGGCCGTGCAGGCCGAAGACCTCGCGGTCGCCGCGCACGAGCTTGACCGACTTGTCGGGCAGCACCCGGCCGAGCGCCGACCCCTTGGTCGACAGCAGCCGCAGGCCCGTATGGGTGGGGAGCTCCCTGGCCTCCTCCAGTTCGGCCGAACCGCTCTCGAAGAGCGAGGCCATGTCCTCGTCGTTCACATGGATCTCGGCCATGCCCGTCCAGCCGGACTCGACGACCAGCTCGGCGCGGTACTCCTCGGCCGTCAGGCCGATCGAGGCCGCCTTGACCCTCATGGGCAGGTCCTTGGAGACCAGCACCACGTCGCAGCCCTCGGCGGCCAGCGAGCGGGCCACGGTCAGGATGCGGGTGTCGTTGTCGCCGAGGCGGAAGCCGACGGGGAGGATCGAGGGGTCGCTGTGATTCAGCTCCACCCTGATCGTTCCTTCGCCGACCGGGATGGCCTCATCCAGCTTGCCGTACTGCACGCGCAGGTCATCCAGGTAGCGCAGCGCCTTCCGGGCGAAGAAACCGAGCTCCGGGTGATGCCTTTTGCCCTCCAGCTCCGTGATCACCACGATCGGGAGGACCACGTCGTGTTCGGCGAAGCGCGTCAGCGCCGCCGGATCGGCCAGCAGGACCGAAGTGTCAAGCACGTAGGTGCGCTTGGTGGGAGGGTTGTTACTCGAGGACACTGCCACACGTTCTCCCCCGGGTGCCCGGTGGGGTGGGCACCCTGCAGACGAGGTGGGAATCGGACCGGACCCGCACCCACGTCAAGGTGCCGGGCTCCGGCCCCCCTCAGCAGGTCAATGCGCAAGGGCGGGCCCTCTCCAGAGCGTTCGACGCTACGTTCTGGATACCCAGTTTCAGGATCCGTAACGCCGATGCCTCGCGGCGTAGTCGCGCAGTGCCCGAAGGAAGTCGACCCTCCGGAAGTCGGGCCAGTAGGCCTCGTGGAAGTAGAACTCCGAATGGGCACTCTGCCACAGCAAAAAGCCGGACAACCGCTGCTCCCCACTCGTGCGAATGAGGAGGTCGGGGTCCGGCTGGCCGCGAGTGTAGAGATGCTCCGCGATGTGCTCCACATCGAGAACCTCGGCGAGGTCCTCGATGGTCGCCCCCTTGCTGGCGTGCTCCTGGAGGAGTGAGCGCACCGCATCGGCAATCTCACGTCTTCCACCATACCCAACTGCAACGTTCACAATCAGACCTGGGCGATGTGACGTGACTTCTTTAGCATTTTTCAGGACATTGGCGGTCCTGTCGGGGAGCAGGTCGAGCGCGCCGACCGGGCAGATGCGCCAGCCCTCGGCGATGAGCTCCTGCACCACGTCCTCGATGATGCGCAGCAGGGAGTCGAGCTCGTCCTTGGAACGGTTCAGGTTGTCGCTGGAGAGCATCCAGACGGTGACCACCTCGACACCGGCCTCGCTGCACCATGACAGCAACTCGGAGATCTTGTCGGCGCCCTTGCGATGGCCCCGGCTGACGTCGTCGAGCCCCATGGACTTGGCCCATCGGCGGTTGCCGTCGATGATGACGCCGACGTGCCGGGGCATGCCGTCGGCGACGGACAACCTGGCCTCCAGCCGTCGCTCGTACAGCCGGTAGACCAAATCGCGCAGGCCCACGGAGCCCTCCCGGTGGTGATTGCCTCAACAGGCAATTATCACCGCGAATGGCGGCTGCCCGCTCCCTCAATGGGATTCCTGGTGAGATCACGGCCACCCAGGCAGCGCTCGGCCTCCTCGACGAGACCGTGCACGAAGTCGGCCAGCTCCGAGGAGGTCAGGACGGCACGAAGTCCCGCGCCCTGACTGCCCCACGCCTCCACGTAGGCGCGCCTGGTCAGACGCCACTCGCCCGCAGGCACCCAGATCGGGATGGTGCGCAGGTGGCAGCGCAGCTCGCCGCCGCCCATGCGCCCCGAGCGGGAGCGATAACGAAAGCAGAACAGTTCGCTGTCGGGCTCGTCGTCGGGGAACCTGTCCTCCGGATCGGGCCAGTCGCCGGAACGCCGCGCCTCGTCCACGCCCCGCGCCAGCCGCGCCAGGAACCACCCGCACCGCTCGCCGACGCTCCCGTATGGCGAGCCGTCGCGATGCAGGGCCAGGGTGACCTCGTACGGCATGCCGACGCTGTCGGTGCACACCACGGGCGTCACGCTCAGATACGAACCGTCAACGCAGCGAAGTCCTCCCATTCAGGAGAGATATCCCGCCCTATAGGCGATAAAACTCCACAGCCGTGCCACCGAGCACCTTGTCACGATCGGTCCCGGCCAGCAGGGCGCTGTGCACCGTCCACACCGTCTCGTAGTCGGCTGCCAGCAGCGCCACCGGCCAGTCGCTGCCGCACATCAGCCGCTCGGGGCCGAACAGCTCCAGCGCGTACTCCACATACGGCCGCAGGTCCTCGACGGTCCAGTTCTCGTGGTCGGCCTCGGTGACCAGGCCCGAGACCTTGACGTGCACGTTGGGGAAACGGGCGACCCTGGCCAGGTTCCCCGCCCACGGCTCCCACTCTCCCGCCCTGACGTCCGGCTTCGACAGGTGGTCGATCACCAGCCTCAGCTCCGGGTACCTGGCCGCGATGGTCTCGACGTGCTCCAGGTGGCGGGGCAGGTCGGAGACGACGTCGAAGCTCAGCCCCGCCTCCGCGAGCCGGCCCAGCGACTCCAGCACGGGCTGCCTGCCCAGCCAGTCGGGATCAGGCTCGTCGTGGATCAGATGGCGGACACCCTTGAGGCGGTCGCCGTAGCGTTCCAAGGTGTCGCCGAGGTCCATCAGCGGCAGCCATCCGACCACTCCGGCGATGAAGTCGTGCTCCGCGGCGAGCGCGAGCATCGCCTCCGTGTCGTCGAGCGAGTCGGCCGCCTGCACGAGCACGGTGCGTTCCACCCCCGCCGCCTCCAGATGGGGCAGGAGATCGGCGGGGGCGTAGGTCCTGTGGAGCACGCCCAGCTCCGGCGTCAGCCAGGGGTAGGAGCCGGTCTCCAGGTTCCAGAAGTGCTGGTGCGCGTCGACAATCACGGGGCGAACATAGGAGGTCTGCCCCGCGATGTCTACAGCTCGGGCGCGGGCGGAGCCTGCGGTCTGCCGGGCACCGCGGAGCCGTCAGGAAGCAGGTAGTCGCAGGACTCGACGGCCGCGCCGTACGTGTCGGACATCACGTCCACGCGCTCGCCCTTGATGTCGAGGTTGACCAGGCCGTCGGAGGAGAAGGTGACGTCGGGGAAGTCCGGCAGGCCGTGGGCCCGCATGCAGGCCGTGAAGGCGGGGCCCGAGTCGGTGGGGGCGGCGGCGCCCGAGGGCACCGCCCACAGGCCGAGGGCGACCGCTGCGGTCGCGAACAGGATTCTCATGAGTCCAAGACAAGCCGCCGGCCGGTTACCGCACGGGAACGGCGATGCTTACCGTGCTGTAACCACCGGCCGGGCATGCTGGAGAGACCATGAGAGTGCTGCTGGTCGAAGACCACGAGGAGCTGGCCATGACCGTGGCCGCCGGCTTACGCCGCGAGGGCATGGCGGTCGATGTCGTGCTCGACGGCGCCGCCGCGCTGGAGCGGGCCTCCGTTCACCACTACGACGTGGTCCTGCTCGACCGCGACCTGCCGGTCGTCCACGGCGACGAGGTGTGCCGCGCCCTGGCCTCGCATCCGGCGCGGGTGCTCATGCTGACCGCCGCCGGCACCATCGACGACAAGGTCACCGGGCTCGGCCTCGGCGCCGACGACTACCTGGCCAAACCGTTCGCCTTCGCTGAGCTCGTGGCCAGGATCAGGGCGCTGGGCCGGCGGGCGGTCCAGGCTTTGCCGCCCGTGCTGGTCCACGGCGGACTGCGGCTCGATCCCGCCACCAGGATCGCCACCCGCGACGGCCGGCGCCTGGCGCTCAGCCCCAAGGAGTTCGCCGTGCTGGAGCTGCTGCTGGCCGCCCGGGGCGCCGTCGTCTCCGCCGAGCAGTTGCTGGAGCGGGCCTGGGACGAATACGCCGACCCCTTCAGCCAGACCGTCAAGGTCACCGTGAGCCGCCTGCGTCGCAAGCTCGGCGAACCGCCGCTGATCGAGACCGTGCAGCAGGCCGGATACCGGATATGAGACGGACCGTACGGCTGCGCCTGACCGTGCTCTACTCGGGGCTCTTCCTGGCCAGCGCCGTGGCCCTGATCGTGGTGGTCTTCTTCGTCTTCAGGTTCCTGCCCTCGCCGCCCGCACCTGTGGCGCCGGGGCAGCTCGACGTGCCTTCCCCGTTCCCCGAGAGCGATCGGGTGGTCCGCAGCTCGCTCATCGGGCTCGGTGCGATGGCGCTGGTGTCGGCCTGGCTGGGCTGGGTGATGTCAGGGCGCGTGCTGGCCCCGCTCGGGCGCATGACCGCCACCGTGCGACGCATCACCGCCGACCGGCTCGACCGCCGCCTTTCCGCCTCCGGCCCGGACGACGAGCTCAAGGAACTGGCCGACACCTTCGACGAGCTCCTGGACCGGCTGGAGGCGGCCTTCACCGCGCAGCGGCGCTTCGTCGCCAACGCCTCCCACGAGCTGCGCACCCCGCTGACGCTCCAGCGGGCCATGGCCGAGGTCGCGCTGGCCGACCCCGGCGCCGACCTGCGGGCGGTGCTGGAGCGCATGGTCGCCGCAGGGCAGGAGCAGGAACGGCTCATCGAGGCGCTCCTCGTCCTGGCGCGCGGGCAGCAGGGGCTCACCCGGCGCGAGCCGCTCGACCTGGCCGTGCTGGCCGGCGGCACCCGGCCCGCGCCCTTCCTCGGGGACCGGGCGCTGATGGAGCGGCTGGTGGCCAACCTGCTCGACAACGCCCGCCGTTACAACGGGCCGGACGGGTGGGTGCGGGTGTCCACGGGCGTACGGCAGGGCAGAGCGGAGCTGGTTGTGGCCAACAGCGGGCCCTTCATCCCGCAGGAGCGTGTGGGGGCGTTGCTGGAGCCGTTCCAGCGGCTGGAGGGCGGGCGCCGGGCCGGGGCCGACGGGCTGGGGCTGGGCCTGTCGATCGTGGCGGCCATCGTGGCGGCCCACCACGGCACCCTGGACCTGCGTCCGCGGCCGGAGGGCGGCCTGGAGGTCACCGTGACCCTGCCGGGGTCGTAGGGAACACCGGGCAGCCCTTGGGTCACCCCTTGCGTCGCCGCCAGCGGCTCAGCGGCGTGCGCCTCACCTTCAGCTTGCCCTGGGCCACCAGCCAGGCGGCGAAGTCGTCCGCGTCGGCCCGGTACCCCGGCGGCGGAGCGCTCCGGGACGCCGCGTAGGCGTCGAAGTCGGACCGGAAATCGGCGCCCGAGGCCTCGAAGGCGTCAGGCCGCAGGCGGGCGACGACCGAGCGCCGCTTGGCGACCAGGCTCCTGGCCTGCGCGCCGAGCCGTACCGGGTCGAAGCCCGCGGGCGGCTCCCCGCCCGCCACCAGGGCGGCCAGCAGCCGTTCCTGGGCCTGGCCCAGCCGCCGCCTGGCCTCCTCCTCGGACGGCCGGGCGTCAGTCGTTCCCACCGCTCCCTCCCCCGTCTTCCCCTCCGGTACCGGTCCAGCCGCCGTCGCCCGTGCCCCGGATGGGCCCCGCGCCCGCTCTGACGAACAGCTTCCTGATCGGCCCTTCCGGGATCCCCTCCACCCCGTCGAGTGCCACACGGATCGCCACCCTGCGCCGGTGCCCTCTGGCCTCCTCGATCAGCCTGGCGCCCTCCGCCGTGGGTTTCGTCCCGAGGAGCCCCCGCCGGTTCAGTCCGCTGCGCCGTACCCGCTCCCCCACGGCACGCACGCTCTCGTGCCTGGACAGCTCGCGCAGGGCGCCGCGCACGTCGCCGCGCCTCTCCAGCGCGGCCGCCTCCACCGGGTCGGCCGCCTGGGCGCCGTCGACCCGGTAGAGCCGGTCGGCGTGGTCGGTGCGCAGCCGGCCGTCGGTCAGGAGTTCGGCCAGCGCCGCGAGTGCCACCCGCCGGGCTCCGCCCCGCAGGTGCGCCAGGCCGTCGCGGTCGAATCGGCCGGTGTCAGCCACTGCCGCCACCGCAACCGCCGCCACCGCAGCCCCCACCGCCGCAACCTCCGCCGTCGCCGCCGCCGTGGACGAAGCCGCCGCTCGATGACGACGTGGCGCGGCCGAAGACCTTGCGGACCTTGGAGTCGGGGATGCCGCGCAACCCGTTGAGGGCGATCATCACCCCGGGGCCGCCGCCCAGCCGGCGTGCCTCCTTCAGCAGCTGCTTGCCCTCGGCGGTGGGCCGCAGGCCCATCCCCAGCCAGCCCTTCCTGGCCAGCCCCCGCGCCAGCAGGCCGGGCTCGATCGCACGGACGGCGCCGTCGCGGGCGACTCGGCCGCAGGCCGAGCGCAGGGAGTTCGTCTGGTTGAGCGCGACCATCTCCACAGCGTCGCGCCCGACGGCGCCGGCCACGGGGGTCAGCCGCCCGAACCGGCTGACCCGGATCCTCCCGTCGAGGACGAGCTCCCCCAGAGCGGCCAGGGCCACCCGGCTGCGGCCGCCGCTGAGGTAGGCCAGCTCGTTACGGTCCATGGAACACCACCTTCCTGATCCGGCCGAGCTCGTCCGCGAGCACGGCGTCGCTCGGGTAGTCGTCGTCCCACTCCAGCAGCACGCCGGGTGGGCTCGCCCGCGCGCACAACTCGCCGAGCAGCTCCAGCACCTGCGGTGGAGCGCTGGTGGTGTGGGTGTCGTGCCAGATGCCGTCGCGCTCGTAACCGCCCGCGACGTGCACGTAGGCCAGGCTCTCCAGCGGCAGCCCGTCGAGCGCCTCGACGGCGGGCAGGCCCAGGTTGACCTGGTTGGTGTAGAGGTTGGCCACGTCGATGAGCAACCGCACTCCGGTGCGCTCGACCAGTTCGGTGAGGAACTGCGCGTCGGTGAGCTCGTCGCCGGGCCAGCCGAAGATCGCGGCCACGTTCTCCAGCGCCAGCGGCACCGGCAGGGAGTCCTGGGCGCGGCGCACGTTCTCGGCGACGACGTCCAGCGCCTCGCGGGTACGCGGCACGGGGAGCAGGTGTCCCGCCTCCATGCCACCCGCTCGGACGAAGGCCAGGTGCTCGCTGACGAGGGGAGCCTGCAGCGCTTCCGCGCAGGCGGCCAGGTGGGCCAGCCGCCGGGCGGAGGGCGGGGCGGCGTCGCCGATGCCGAGGGAGACGCCGTGCGGCAGCACGGGCAGGCCGCGTCCGCGCAGGATCGTCAGGGACTCAGGGAGCCGAGGCGGATGCAGGTTCTCCGCGATCACCTCCACGAAGTCGACGCCCTCCAGGCGTTCCACGGTGAGATCGATCTCCGACCGCCACCCGATGCCGATGCCGAGCTCCACGCCCGTAAGACGAATCGCCTTCTGGTTGTGGTTCCCGATCAGCTGCTGGATCCGCAGGAGGAGCCGGAGGAGGAACCGCACGAGGAGGACGAGGAGGAGCACGACGATCCCGACGAGCAGGAGGAGCCGGATCCGCACGACCCGCTGCTGTCGGAGCCGGAATCGGAGGTGGACAGCTCTCCGATGAGCTCCGGGTCACCCGAGGCGCCCAGGCCGTACAGGGCGACGGGGAAGGCGACGCCGGAGGAGTGCGCGCTCGCGCGCGAGCGGTGGCGGCGGCGCTCGTGCACCAGCAGGCCGATGCCGTCGGCGGTGGGCTCGTTGTGGAGCGGCCTGGCCAGGGTGGCCAGCGAGATCAGGCCGGCCAGCAGGGCGAGGCCGCCGAAGAGCAGGGGGCCGGCGCTGGGCCGCAGGACGGCGACTCCGGCGACGAACAGGGCGGTGACCGCCACGACGACGCTCATCACGCCGACGTTGCCCGACGGGCTGGAGGTCAGGAGCCGGCGCGCGTGCAGGGAGCCGACGACCCCCGCCATCGCCGGGTGAGCCTCAAGGGCCCGGCGCAGGTCGGAGGCCCGGTAACCGCCGGAGTGGGCCAGCAGGTCGAGTACGGCCTGCTCCATGGGCACGGGCGAGGGCGCCGCGCCGTACACCGGGGTGATCCATCCGCCACGCGCCACCCGGACGGCGCCCGCCCTGGCCAGCACGGTCAGGACGGTGTTGGCCGCACGCCGGGCGCCGCCCGCCAGGAAGGCCAGCTCGTAGGGAGACAGGCCGTTCAGGTCGGCGGGCGGCCGGCGGCGACGGGCGCGGCCGAGCAGGGACCTGGTCGTGAAGGTCAGGACGACCAGGCCGACCGCGACGATCGTCAGTAAGGCGCTCACAGACCGCCCATCTTAGGCAAGTCGGTCGACGAGTGCCTGGTACTCCTCCCACAGTTCCTTGGGCAGGTGGTCGCCGAAGGTCTCGAAGTGCGCCGGGATCAGCGACGCCTCCTCACGCCAGACCGACGTGTCGACGCTGAGCAGGGTCTCGAGGTCTTCTGGCGCGATCTCCAGGCCCTCGGTGTCGAGCTCCTTGGGCAGCAGGCCGATGGGAGAAGGGACCGCCGCCGCCTCGCCGTTGAGGCGGTCGACGATCCACTTCAGCACGCGGCTGTTCTCGCCGAAGCCGGGCCAGATGAACCGGCCGTCGGCGTTCTTGCGGAACCAGTTGACGTAGTAGATGCGCGGCAGCTGGGCGCCCTCGCGCTCACCGATCTTGAGCCAGTGGCCGAAGTAGTCGCCCATGTTGTAGCCGCAGAAGGGCAGCATCGCGAAGGGGTCGTGGCGCAGCTCGCCGACCTTGCCCTCGGCGGCGGCGGTCTTCTCGGAGGCGACGTTGGCTCCGAGGAAGACGCCGTGCTGCCAGCTCAGCGACTCGGTCACCAGCGGCACCGCGGTGGCGCGGCGTCCGCCGAACAGGATCGCCGAGATCGGCACGCCGTTGGGGTTCTCCCACTCCGGCGCGATCGTCGGCGCCTGGGAGGCCGGGGTGGTGAAGCGGGCGTTCGGGTGCGCCGCGGGCTCGTCGCTGTCAGGGGTCCACGAGCGGCCCTTCCAGTCGGTCAGGTGCGCGGGCGGCTCGTCGGTGAGCCCCTCCCACCACACGTCGCCGTCGTCGGTGAGGGCGACGTTGGTGAAGATGCTGTTGCCCCAGAGGGTCTTGATCGCGTTGGCGTTCGTCGTCTGGCCGGTGCCGGGCGCGACGCCGAAGAAGCCGGCCTCGGGGTTGATCGCGTAGAGGCGGCCGTCCTTGCCGAAGCGCATCCAGGCGATGTCGTCGCCGATCGTCTCGACCTTCCAGCCCGGAATGGTCGGCTGCAGCATGGCCAGGTTGGTCTTGCCGCAGGCGCTCGGGAAGGCGGCGGCGACGTAGCGGGTCTCGCCGGTGGGCGGGGTGAGCTTGAGGATGAGCATGTGCTCGGCCAGCCAGCCCTCGTCGCGGGCCATGACGCTGGCGATGCGCAGGGCGTAGCACTTCTTGCCGAGCAGCGCGTTGCCGCCGTAGCCGGAGCCGTAGGACCAGATCTCGCGGGTCTCGGGGAAGTGGCTGATGTACTTCGTGCTGTTGCACGGCCACGGTACGTCGTCCTGCCCGGCCTCGAGCGGGGCGCCCACGGAGTGCACGCACTTGACGAACTCGCCGCGCTTCTCGATCTCGCGCAGCGCCGGAGCGCCCATGCGGGTCATGATCCGCATGGAGACGGCGACGTACGGCGAGTCGGTGATCTCGACGCCGACCTGGGAGATCTCGCCGCCCAGCGGGCCCATGCAGAACGGCACGACGTACATCGTGCGGCCGCGCATGCTGCCCTCGAACAGCTCGCCGAAGGTCTGGCGCATCTCGGCGGGAGCGATCCAGTTGTTGGTGGGCCCGGCGTCCTCACGACGCTCCGAGCAGATGTAGGTGCGGTCCTCGACCCGGGCCACGTCGGTCGGGTCGGACTTGGCGTAGAAGCTGTTGGGCCGCTTGGCCAGGCGCGTGAAGGTGCCCTGCTCGACGAGCAGGTTGGTGAGGCGAGTCCATTCGGCCTCCGACCCGTCACACCACTCGATCCGGTCAGGCTGGGTCAGGGCAGCGATCTCGTTCACCCACGCGGCCAATTCGCCATTGGTCGTCGGGGCTTTTACTTCGACGGATACGGACACGGCTTCGGCTCCTCCACTCTCTCCTGGGCTCAAACATCATTAACGACAATTCGCCGCCAAGGCCAATTGGCATAGACCTCTGGACGAGTGTCGCCGCAGGTGAAAGGGGAGCCTACCCAGGAGGATCGGGTTTAAAGAAAGACCTCGCGCCATTGGTTCAGTCCATTCAGGGTGGTCTAAACCAATAGCGCGAGTGGTTTAGTCCATTTTCCCGCCGCCGACGTCGGGTCCGGCCGCTCGGACACGGTCCACATGCTGCAGTGCGTCGCGCAATTCGCTCAGCCACGTGTCGGTGTTCTTGCCGACGAGGCGGACGCACCACGCCAGTGCGTCACTGCGACTGCGCGCCACGCCCGCGGCCACCAGCGTGTCGAGAACCTGCCGCTCGGACTGCCGCAACCGGGTCATAACGGGCACTGACAGTGTGGTGAACATCACTGTCTCGTCACCGCAGACGACCCCCCAGGCCACCTTGCGGCGGAAGCGGTGCTCGGCCTCGCGCGCGACCTCGATGCGGCGCTCCCTGGTCTCCTCGCGGAACCGCCTGACCAGGCCGTCGATCTGGGCGGCCTTCTCGACCTCCGACTCGGTCGACGGCTCGGGCAGCCTGCCGACGACGGCGATCTCCTCGCGATCGAGCACGATCTCCACGGGCCCGGTGAACCAGCCGTCGGGGAGGCGGCCGTTGAACCAGCCTCTGAGCTGGGCGATCACTTCATCGCTTTCCATGTAATGATGATTACACAGTTTGCCGGAAATGAAACCCTTCAAGTCTCCGTACGGCCAAGGCCGCGCCGACGAGCAGGATGCCGCCCGCCGTACGAGGATCGGCCTGCAGCGCCTCCGCGACGCGGGCCAGCCGGTTGTCGACGGTGTTGGGGTGCACCGTGAGCGCCGCCGCGGTGGCGCGGCGGTCGAAGTCGGCGGCGAAGAAGGCCTCCAGGGTCGCGACCAGCGACGGCTCCAGGAGCGCGAGCCTGCTCGACAGGGCCTGGGCCGCAGGGCCGGGAGTGCTCAGGTGGAACTCCACGAGGACGTCGCCGAGCTCGTAGACGCCGGGCGGGCGGTCGCAGGCCGCGGCGACCTGGGCGATGCGGGCAGCCTGGCGCGACGTCGCGGGGATGTCGGTCAGGGAGTCCGCGCTCGCCAGGCCCGCGTGCAGGGGACCGGCCGCCTCGACCAGCCGCCTGCCGAGCTTGGCCGTCGGTACGGCGAGGCGGGCGGGGAGCAGGGCGTGGCCGGCGTGCTGGTCGAACAGGGTGAGCACGGGCTGCGCCGCCAGCCGGTCGAGCGCACCCTGGACGGCGTGGCGGCGGCGGCTCACCGCGGGCGGCGCGCCGGGGTGCCGGAGGGTGAAGGCCAGGACGCGGTAGGAGGGTTCGAGGGTGATGCCGTGCTGAGCGGCCAGGGCCTGAACACCCGGCACGCCAGGCACACCGGGGTCCGGGGTCGGGTCCTCCCGCGTGGGCGGGCTCTGGAGCAGCAGCCGGGCCACCGCCCGCATCGCCTCGCCGCGCCGGGCCAGCTCGGCCTCCAGCAGGTACGCCTCACACACCGCGGTCATCGTGCGCTCCAGCGCCGTGACCATCAGCTCGCCCAGCCGGTGCAGCCCCGCCTCCTCACCCGGCCCGGCCTCCTCGCAGAGCATGCGCCAGATCGCCCGGTACCCCACCGCGTAGCCGCTGAGCAGCGTGGTCAGCCGTACGCCGTCGCTCATGCGCTGGGCGGCCCGCTCGCGGAACAGGCGCATGTCCTGGTCGGAGCTGCCCCGCCCCTGCGCGACCCGCAGGAACAACCGCACGCCGTGACGAGTGGTCGAGGCGGTCTCCACCTCCAGCATGCCGCCGTGCAACTCGGCGAAACCGGGCAGCACGGCCTCGTGCTCGGCGACGATCTCGCGGGTCAGGCTGTTGACGCGGCTCTCGCAGCGGGCGGCGATGGCGGCGGCCAGCTCTTCTGCACTCACCCAACGATTGTGACATTTCACAATCTGCGGGGTTGTGAAGGGGACGAGCGCCGCTTGTGCCCGCCTCCCGCTGTGACGAAAGGTGGGCAGATGAGCATCCGTGAGCACGCCGACGCCGTCTGGCGCGGCGAGAAGTCCGACAACATCGCCTCCTTCTCCCCCGGCAGGCGCCCCGTCGAGGACATCATCGACGGGATCGGCTTCTACAGCGGCTTCGGCAACACCATCGCCTTCCAGGGCTCGGGCGAGCTCGCCCTGTTCGACACCGGCAACCCGATGGGCGCCGCCAAGCTCCACGAAGGCGTCCGCGGCTGGAGCACCGACCCGCTGGTCACCGCGATCTTCTCGCACGGGCACATCGACCACGTCTCCGGCATGGAACCCTTCGACGCCGAAGGCCACGGCACCGAGGTCATCGCCCACGAGGCCGTCGTCGCCCGTTTCGAGCGCTACGTGCTCACCAACGGCTACAACGCCGTCATCAACCAGCGCCAGTTCCAGGCGCCCGGGCTGACCTGGCCCACGGAATACCGGCAGCCCGACCTGTCCTACCGCGACGAGCTCACCGTCAAGCGGGCCGGATGGACCTTCGAGATGTTCCACGCCAAGGGCGAGACCGACGACGCCACCGTCGCCTACGTGCCCGAAGCCCGGGTGCTGCTGCCCGGCGACATGTTCATCTGGGTCACGCCCAACTGCGGCAACCCGCAGAAGGTCCAGCGCTATCCGCGCGAATGGGCCCTCGCCCTGCGCCGCATGGCCACGCTCGGCGCCGAGATCATGCTGCCCAGCCACGGCGCCCCGATCTTCGGCGCCGACCGCGTCGAGCAGGCACTCGTCGAGACGGCCGAATGGCTGGAGTCGATGGTCGGCCAGACCCTCGACCTGCTCAACGCCGGCGAGCGGCTCGACACGATCGTGCAGGCCGTACGCCCGCCGTCGCACCTGGGCGACCGGCCCTACCTCAAGGCGCTGTACGACGAGCCGGAGTTCGTCGTACGCAACCTGTGGAGGCAGTACGGCGGCTGGTACGACGGCAACCCCGCCCACCTCAAGCCCTCGCCCGACGCCGTGCTCGCCACCAGGCTCGCCGACCTCGCGGGCGGAGCCGTACGGCTCGGCGAAGCCGCCCTGCAGGCGCTGCGCGACGGCGACCACCGCCTGGCCGGGCACCTGGCCGAACTCGCCGTCCAGGCCGCCCCCGCTGATCGGGGCCTGCACGAGATCCGGGCCGAGGTGAACGGCACGCGCGCCGCGAGCGAGGCATCGCTCATGGCCAGAGGCGTGTTCACCTGGGCCGCCTCCGAGTCCCGCCGCCTGTCGGAGGACTAACCCGCGGCCTTCTTCACCAGTTCCGACAACATGGCCTCGTGCTCGGGCGTCAGCTCCGTCAGCGCGAACGCCGTCGCCCACATGCCCACGTCGTCGAAGTGCGCGGCGTCCTGGAAGCCGAACGTCGCGTACTTCGTCTTGAACTTCGAGGCGCCCTGGAAGAAGCAGAGCACCTTGCCGTCCTTGGCGTAGGCGGGCTGGCCGTACCAGAGCCTGGGGGCCAGCTGCGGCGCGGCCGCCCTGACGATGGCGTGGACCCGCTCGGCGAGCGCCCGATCGGGCTCCGGCATCTCCGCGATCTTCTCGAGCACCTCCTGCTCCGCGTCCCGCTTCGCCGTACCCGAGCCGCGCCGCCCGGCGGCCGACTTCAGCTCCTTGGCGTGCTCCTTCATCGCGTCACGCTCGGCCTCGGTGAAACCGTCGAAGCTCTTGCCCGCTTCCTTCGTCACGATCTTCTCCCTCCGTCGGATCTCATCGTAGGAAGGGGGCAGAGGCGGAGGCTTCTCGAAAACTGACCTCTTGGGTCAGTCTTCTACAGCCTGGTAAAGGCTGGTCCAGAAGTCGTGGATCAGCCGCGCCGAGTTGCCCACCGACATGCCCACCTGGGTGAGCAGCAGGCCGGTCACGCCCTTGTCCGGGTCGGCGTACGTCGAGGTGCCGCTGCCGCCGTCCCAGCCGAACTGGCCGATGGGCGCGTAGTCGCCCCGGTAGGTGCGCACCGCCATGCCCAGCCCCCAGCCGCCGTGCTGGCCCTGCCCGAAGGACAGGTGCACGTTGTTCGTCGCCATCGCGTTGCGGACGGCGTTCTGCTCCGGGGTGAGGCGGTTGGTCGTCATCAACTCCACCGCCGGACGCGACAGGATGCGCTCGCCGCCGTGGACACCGCCGCTGAGCAGCATCCGGAAGTAGGCGTGGTAGTCGTCCACCGTCGACACCAGCCCGCCGCCGCCACCGGGGAAGGCCGGGGGCGCGCTCCAGCGGCCGCCCTGCGACTCGTCCCACGCGTGGAACTCGCCGGTCTGCGGGTCGGGCGCGTACAGCGTGGGCAGCCGGTCGATCTTGTCCTCCGGGACGTGGAAGCCGGTGTCCTTCATCCCCAACGGCTCGAAGATCCGCTCGCGCAGGAACTCCTCGAACGGCCGGCCCGTCACCCTGGCCACCAGCACACCGACCAGGTCGTTGCTCATGTGGTACTGCCAGCGCTCGCCCGGCTGGTGCATCAGCGGCAGCGTGCCCAGGCGGCGCATCCACTCGTCCGGCTCGGGCATCGGCGTGGGCAGGTCGGGGGTCAGGCCGTTCTCGAAGACCGCGTTCATGATCGGGGCGCCGATGGCCGTCATGTCCATGCCCAGGCCGAACGTGGAGGTGAGCACATCGCGCACCGTGATCGGACGACGGGCGGGAACCGTGTCGTCCAGCGGGCCGTCGACGCGCTTGAGCACCTGACGGTCGGCCAGCTCGGGCAACCACTGATCGACCAGGTCGTCCATCCGCAGACGGCACTCGTCGAGCAGCACCATCGCGGCGGCCATCGACAGGGGCTTGGAGGTGGAGGCCATACGGAAGATCGTGTCGCGGCTCATCGCACGGCCGCCGTCGTGCTGCATCGTGCCGAGCGCCTCGACGTGGGTCTCACCGCCGCGGCTGAACAGCGCCACCAGGCCGGGGATCTTCCCGGAGTCGACGTGCCGCGCCAGCACCCCGCGCAGGTTGCGCAGACCGGACTCGGAGAAGCCGCCGTTGTCGTGGGTCATGGGTGTGTCTCCTTGGTTAGTGCTTCGTGCTGTGGAGAACACGATGGCGGGCGGCTCTGATACGGGACTGTCATGGTGCTGACACGCGGCCTGACGCCCACGGGAGAAGGGATCTCCTACGGACGGTCACTGTCAGAGGTCCACGGCCCGAGCAGGACCGGGGGCGGGCGGGGGGGCGGGAAGGCGGGGGAAGGCTCAGCGCACCCGGGAGGCGGCCTCGGGGTTGACGCGGACCACTCCCGCGAGGTTGCGCGTCGTCACCGGGGCGAGCTTGACCACGTCCCCCGTGCGAGGCGCGTGCAGCATCTGCCCGTCACCCCAGTAGATGGCCACGTGCGAGATGTACCCGGGGTTGGTCGGGTCGTGGCGCCAGAAGATGAGGTCACCCGGCTGAGCGTCCTTCAGCGGCACCTGCACCCCCGCCACCCACTGCTGGTGGGTGACGCGCGGCATGCGCACGCCCGCCTGGGCGTAGGCCCATTGCACGAGCCCCGAGCAGTCGAAGGAGTTCGGCCCCTCCGCCCCCCACACGTACGGCCGCCCGAGCTTGCTGATCGCCGCCTTCAACGCCACGAGCAGCTGGTCGCGTGACATGAAGGATCCGTTGAAGGCCGTCGGCGCCGGGACGACGGGGTTGACGGTGGCGACCTGGGTGCCCTTGGGCAGGACCTTCAGCAGGCTTCGCCGCAGGGCCGAGGAGTCGGCCGAGGGGGCGCTGACGATCAGCGCGTTGCCTCGCGGCAGCCCGAGTGTGCGTCCCGTCTCCCGGGAGACGATCGCGTCGATGGTTCCGAACCCGGTGGTGGCGTAGGCGCCGACCCGCAGGGAGCCGCCCGCGGCGCTGACCTGGCGGTTGAGCGACAGTCCGCCGTCGGTGCCGAGCACGAACGACACGGCCAGGTCTCCCGCGGCCAGCCGGTTCCACAGCGCGTCGGCCCTGGCGGTGACCTTGGGTGTGTAGGCGCGGAAGGTCGAGGGGTCCACTCCGAGTGTCGGCACCTGCTTGCCGTCGATGGTGACGGTGGCGGCGTCGGCGAGTTCCAGTGCCCGCACTCCGCCCTGCTTGGCGACCTTGCGCAGCAGCTGGTTGGTGAAGGGCCTGGGGGTGACGACGAAGAGATTGGGCGCGTGGAGCTTTCCGAGGGGCGCCACCTGGGGCGGGCCCTGGGTGGGCGCGGTGACGGCGCCGGTGAGGCTGGAGTCGCGTTGTTGTACGGCGGGCGCGGCGGAGGACTGCGACGGCGGGCCGTACAGGATGATCAGGTCGAGCGTCAGCACGGCCACGAGCGAGCCCACGATGTAGGGGATTAACCTGCGCAGGTCGAAGCGGCGTTTGCGCCGGAAGAGGAAGGCCAGGTCGCCGCGGATGCCCGGCTTGATCTCGACGGGCGGCGGCGCCTGCGGGAAGACATGCGAAAAGTCCGCCGGGCCCGTGATGGCCCGGCGGAGGTGTTCCTCAGGAGTCAGTTGCCGACGTACGGAACGGCCTCGAGGATCTCGACCGTGTTCTGACGGCCGTTGGGCATCGAGTAGGTCGCCTTCTCACCGATCTTCTTGCCGTTGATCGCCGCGCCGAGCGGCGACTTGGGTGAGTAGACGTCGATCGGAGCGCCGAGCTCTTCACGGGAGGCGAGCAGGAAGGTCACTTCCTCTTCGTCGCCCTGGAAGCGGATGGTGACGGTCATGCCCGGTCCCACGATGCCCTCGGCGGTGGGAGCCTCACCGACCTTGGCGCTGTCGAGCGTCTGGCGGAGGTGGAAGATGCGAGCCTCGATCTTGCCCTGCTCGTCCTTGGCCGCGTGGTAGCCGCCGTTCTCCTTGAGGTCGCCCTCCTCGCGGGCGGCCTCGATCTTCTTGGCGATGTCGACGCGCCCGGGGCCCGAGAGATACTCGTACTCCGCCTTCAGGCGGTCGTACGCCTCCTGCGTCAGCCAGGTGACGTTCTCATCGCGCGAGTCGGCCACGGGTTCTCCTTGCTTGCCTAGGGGGCCCTTGAAGTCTGGGGCTGAATTGCGAAAGGCTAACAACTTAGCCGTCCGAACGCTTCCCCAAATGTCTCACTATACGAGATTGCAGTACTGGATGTGGACGGAAGACGCCTGAGCGCTCGTGCTCAGCGACTCCTTGTGGAGTGTCATACCCTCACCAGCAGGAATCGTTACTTCCTTGCTGCCAACTTCCACATGATTCGTGTCCAGGGCCTGGATCATGCAGACCGCCGCCCGGTCGTCGGGCTTGGAGAGCGTGAACGAGATCTCGGCGCGCGACGGGTCCTTCACGCTGAAGGTGACGATCTGGTTGGCCGCGGTGGAGTTGCCCGTGGCGGTCCACATCACGTAGCCCCAGCCGCCCGCGACGATCGCCACCAGCACGCCGATGACGACGTGCACGACGAGCCGGCCTCGCTTCTCCGGTCGGTCCGGCAGGTCGTAGGGGGTGCCGAGAACGGGGCCGTTGGCTCGGCCGTTCTCGACATCTCTGGTGGCCATGCGGAATCTCCCTGCACTCCTTCGGCGTTATCCGAGACAATTGTCGCCCGTGGGGGCACCGCCCTCACGACCGCCCGCAGTGAAACTATCTGAGGATCCAGACCGTGAGTGCACCCCTGAGGCTGATGGCCGTACACGCACACCCCGACGACGAGTCCAGCAAGGGCGCCGCCACCATGGCGCGCTACGTCTCGGAGGGTGTGGAAGTCCTGGTCTGTACGTTGACGGGCGGTGAACGCGGCTCGGTGCTCAACCCCAAGATGGACCGCCCGGAAATCGTCGAGAACATCGGCGAGGTCCGCCGCCTGGAGATGGAGCGCGCCCGCGAGATCCTCGGCGTGCAGCAGCGCTTCATGGGTTTCATCGACTCGGGCCTGCCGGAGTCGGATGAGGAGGAGCTCCCCGAGGGTTGCTTCGCGTTGCAGCCTCTGGAGAAGGCCTCCGCGCCCCTGGTGGCCGCGGTGCGTGAGTTCCGCCCGCACGTGATCCTCACCTACGACGACGACGGCGGCTACCCGCACCCCGACCACATCATGACCAACCGTGTCTCGGTCGAGGCGTTCGAGGCGGCCGGCGACCCCGACCGCTACCCCGACGCGGGCGAGCCCTGGCAGCCGCTCAAGCTCTACTACCACATGGGCTTCACCAAGGACCGGTTCGAGGCCCTGCACGAGGCGATGACGACCCGCGGGTTCGGCTCGCCGTACGCCGACTGGATCTCGCGCTGGGAGGACCGCCCGCAGAAGTGGCCGGTGACCACCCGCGTGCCGTGCGGTGAGTATTTCGAGACGCGCGACAACGCACTTCTGGCCCACGCGACACAGGTCGACCCCGACGGCTTCTGGTTCGTCTGCCCGCGCGAGGTGCAGCAGGAGATCTGGCCGACCGAGGACTACCACCTGGCCCGCTCGCTGGTCGACACGACCCTGCCCGAGGACGACCTGTTCGACGGCATCCACTGCGACGAGTTGACCGAACCCCTCCAAAGGTAGGCTGGGGGCGTGAACAGCCAACTCGCCAACGAGAACATCGGCCCGGGGCTGCTCGGCTTCGTCGTCGTCGCCCTCATCGGCGTCGCCCTGTACTTCCTCATCAAGTCGATGAACAAGCAGATGGCGAAGATCGAGGTCCCCCGCGCAGCCGATCTCGACAAGAAAGCCGACTCGTGAGCGTCGACATCAAGGACAACCCGGCGGAGAGCCGTTTCGAGATCTTCGTCGACGGCAGGTTCGCCGGGTTCGCCGAATACACCCTGACCGAGAAGACCGTCACCTTCACCCATACCGAGATCTACGACGACTTCGAGGGGCAGGGACTGGCGGGCAAGCTGGTCGCCTTCGCTCTCGACGCCTCGCGGGACACCGGGCTGAAGGTGCGCCCGCTGTGCCCCTACGTGGCCCGTTTCATCGGCAAGCGTCCGGAGTATCAGGACCTGGTGGAAGGCTGACCCGCACCGTCGTGCCGCGGCCGGGCGCCGATTCGATCCAGGCGCGCCCGCCGTGGGCCTCGGCGACGGCGGCCACGATGGCCAGCCCGAGCCCCGCTCCGGCGGTGCCCGACGAGGCGCGGTAGAACCTGTCGAACGCCCGGGTGCGCTGTTCCTCGGTCATGCCTGGCCCTTCGTCCCTGACCGACACCACGCCGTCGGCGGCGACCGTGACCGTGACGGGCGTTCCTGGCGGCGTGTGCTGACGGGCGTTGGCGAGCAGGTTGTCGAGGATCTGGCGCAGCCGTACGGCGTCGCCTGTCACGACCACGTCGGCCAGGTCGAGCGTGAAGGGCCGGCCTGGCTCGACGGCGTGGGCGGCCTCCACCGCCTCGGCGGCCAGCGCGCCCAGGTCGACGGGGCGGCGTTCGAGCGCCCGCCGCTGGTCGAGCCTGGCCAGCAGCAGCAGTTCGTCGACGAGGACTCCCATCCGGGTGGCCTCCGACTCGATACGTTCCATGGCGAGCGCCAGGTCTTGCGGCCGTGACGACGCGCCGCGCCTGAACAGTTCGGCGTAGCCTCTGATCGTCGCGACCGGGGTGCGCAGTTCGTGCGAGGCGTCGGCGACGAAGCGGCGCAACCGCTGTTCGGAGCGGGTGCGTTCGCGGAAGGCCGTCTCGATCTGGCCGAGCATGGCGTTCAGGGCCAGGCCCAGCCGTCCTGGCTCGGTGCGCGGGTCCTTCAGCTCGACGCGCCGGCTCAGCTGGCCCTCGCCGATCGCCCGCGCGGTGACGGCGATCTCGTCCAGGGGTTGCATGGCGCGGCGCACCGCCCGGTAGGCGAGGATCGCCAGCAGGATCAGCACGAGCGTGGTGATCGCGACGTGCACCCCGATCAGCCTGCCCAGCAGGTCGTCGTACTCAGCGGTCCGCAGCCCGAGGACCAGCGAGCGCCCGTCGTCCAGGGTCGAGGTGCGCAGCCACCAGTCGATGTGCATGTCGTCGCCGTCGAGCCGGCGGAACTCCACCCCGCCGGCGCTCCAGCGCGACTCCACGTCCCAGTCGGCGCCCGGCGGGTCCTGCGAGGTCGTCACGGTCACGCCGTCGAGCCGGATGAGCACCTCCCCGAAGACGGCCAGCAGCCGCGTGTCGCCTCCCGGCAGCGGCGCGCCGTCGCGCAGCAGCGGCTCCAGGCGCAGGGCGATGGCGTTGAGGTCGCGTCGGGCCTCGTCGCCGCCGAAGTCGCGGGCGACGGCGAAGGTCGACACGGGGGCGATGGTCAGGCCCAGCATGAGCAGGGCCAGCACGATGAGCGTCAGCTTGCGGCGCAGGGTCATCGCGGCAGCCGCATGACGTAGCCGATGCGCGGCACGGTGTGGATCAGCCCGTCGATCTTGCGGCGCAGGTAGCTGATGTAGGTCTGCACGACGCCGTCGCTGCCGCCGAAGTCGTAGTCCCAGACGTGGTCGAGGATCTGCTGCTTGGTCAGCACCCGGCCGGCGTTGATCATCAGGTAGCGCAGCAGCTTGTACTCGGTCGGGGTGAGGTCGATGAGCGCGCCGCTTCGCCGTACCTCGTAGGCCTCCTCGTCCAGGACCAGGTCGGCGAAGCTGAGCCTGGCCTCCTGGGCCGGTTTCGTACGGCGGAGCACGACCTGCACCCTGGCGAGCAGTTCCTCCAGGCTGAAGGGCTTGGTCACGTAGTCGTCGGCGCCCTGGCGCAGCCCGGTGATCTTGTCTTCCGTGGCGTCCTTGGCGGTCAGGAAGATGATCGGGGTCAGGATGGAGCGGCTGCGCAGCCGCCGGCACACCTCAAGTCCTGAAATGTCAGGCAACATGATGTCGAGCACCACCAGATCGGGCGCCAGCTCCACCGCCCTGGCCAGCGCCAGCGCGCCCGTGCCCGCGGTCTCCACCTCGAAGCCCTCGTAACGCAGCGCCATCGCGACCAGATCGGCCAGATTACGCTCGTCGTCCACGACCAGAATGCGACCCTTCACACCGAAGAGTCTGGTGGATCGTTCTTAGAGAACTCTCAGAGTGCCCGGACAGCGCTCGCAGAACCCGGCGCTGCACTGGTGGCCATGTTCACCGACTTCGTGTTACGCCACAAACTCGCCATCGTGCTCGCCTGGCTGGCCCTGGCCGTCGCCGGCGGCTTCGCCGTCACCGGCCTCGAAGAGCGCATGACCATGGACTTCGGCGCGCCGGGCCATCCGGCCTACGAGACCAACAGGGAGATCGCGGACCGTTACGGCATCCGGGGCACACCCGTGGTCGTCAAGGAGGGGCAGCAGGTCGAGCACCTGGGCAGGGTGATCGACGCCGACGGCTACCGGCTCCTGTATCCCCACGACGACGACAACGTCCCCGACGGCGCCACCGGCCTGGAGCCGCTGGAACCCGAGGGCGGCGGCGAAGGGCTCAGCCTGGCCGTGGAGCTGGCCATCGGGGCGGGCGGCGCGCTGGTCGTGCTGGCGTTCGTCTTCGGCTCACTGCTGGCCCTGGTGCCCCTGGTGGTGGCCGCGGTGGCGATCCTGGTGTCGTTCCTGGCCGTCTACGGGCTGACCACCGTCACCGAGGTCAGCATGTTCGTGCAGTTCATCATCGGCCTGGTCGGGCTGGGCGTGGCGATCGACTACTCCCTGCTGCTGATCACCCGCTGGCGCGAGGAGAACCACGACGTACGGCGCGCCATGGCCTCGGCGGGACGCGCCGTCGTGCTGAGCGCCGCCACCGTGGCCATCGGCCTGATCGCCATGGTCGTCCTGCCCGTGGCCTTCCTGCGCAGCGTGGGCGTCGGCGGCATGCTCATCCCGCTGATCGCGATGCTGGCCGTGGTGACCCTGCTGCCCATCCTGCTCGACACCGTCGGCCCGCGCCTGGACCGGCGGCGCCGCGACCCCGTGGGGCGCCGCTGGGCCGCGTGGGCCGGCGGCGTCGTCCGGCATCGGTGGATCGCCCTGACCGGCTCCGCCGCGCTCCTGCTGGCCCTGGGCGCCGGAGCTCTCGGGCTGAAGCTGGGCGAGCCGGCCAGCGACGCGCTCGCCAAGAGCGGGCCCGCCTACGAGGCGCTGGCCGAACTTCGCCAGGACGGCATGCCGGCGGGCGCGCTCGTCCCCGTCCAGGTGCTCGGCCCCGATCCCGCGCCCTTCCGCGCCATCGAGGGCGTGCACACGGCCTTCTCCCCCGCTCCCGGGCTGATCACGGTGATCCCCGAGACGGAGGACCCCGCCATCGTGAAGCGCATCGTGGCCCAGGCGCCGCAGGACACCCGCGTGGGCGGCCCGCTCGCCGCCGACCTCGAGTTCAACGACGTGGTCTACGGCAACCTGCCGCTGATGCTCGGCCTGATCATGCTGATCACCTTCTGCGTGCTCGCCCGCGCGTTCCGCTCGATCGTGCTGGCGGCCAAGGCGATCGTGCTCAACCTGCTCTCGCTGGCCGCCGCGATCGGCGCGACCGTCCTGATCTGGCAGCAGGGGTACGGCTCGGCGATGATCTGGGGCATCGACGGCCTGGGCGCGATCGACAACTTCCTGCCCCTGCTGATCTTCGCCTTCCTGTACGGCCTGACCATGGACTACGAGGTGTTCATCCTGGCCAGGATGCGCGAGGAGTACGACCGCACCGGCTCGACCACGGCAGCCGTCACCGAAGGGCTGGGCCGTACCGGACGGCTCGTCACCAGCGCCGCGCTCGTGCTCTTCCTCGCCTTCCTGTCGCTGGCCGCCGCGCCGATCCTGCAGGTCAAGCTGTTCGCGACGGCGCTGGGCATCGGCATCCTGCTCGACGCCACCGTGATCAGAGCCCTGCTCATGCCCGCCATGGTGGCGGTGATGGGCCGCTGGAACTGGTGGTGGCCCTTCGGCCGCGGACGTCAGTCGCCGGGAGCCGACCAGGCGCGCTCCAGCGCCCTGGGCAGCCCCCACCAGCCGAGCGGCGTCAGCAGGTCGGACTCGTCGACCACACCCAGGTAGCGCCACAGGTCGACGACCGTCGAGAACAGCAGCTCGGTGTCCTCGGGCTCGTCGGCGAACTCGTCGAGCTCCGCGAGCTCCGAAAGGTCATCGGGGTCGACGATCTCCTCGGACTCGCCCACCAGCCTGGCGATGTGCTCGGGTGAGGCCAGGGCGCCCGGCCCCGTGCGCGCCAGCGACGCCACGGTGGCCAGCCAGTCGGCGTGCTGGATGGAGCAGAGCGCCGCCAGCGCCTGGTCCTCGTGGCTGAGCTCGCCGTCGAGATCGGCGAACTCCTCGGGGTCGTCGGCCGCCTCCGGCAGGTCGGAGATCGGTCCGGCGATGCCCGCCGCGACCGTCAGCCACAACTCCTGGTCGTCGTCGGGCATCGCGCGGTCGTCGAAACCCGCGCAGGCCCGCAGCACGCTGCCCGGGTAGCCGGGGAAGTCGAGCACCTCGCGCAACTGCGCGCACGCCGCCCGCAGGGCCGCGGGAGGCAGCTCCGGCTGCTTGGGCAGCTCGGCCAGGACGCGGTGGAGCTCGCTCAGCGCCAGCTCCTCCTGTTCGTCCCAGGCGGCGAACAGCTCCTCGTCCTGCTCGTCGCTGACCGCGAACCCCGGCACCCGGCCGTCGGGCAGCGGATTGTTCAGCCAGCGTTCCTGCAGCTCCTCGTAGGCCCGCCTGGCCGCCGGATCGCCCGCGGCCAGCGCGTCGGGGTCGACGTCACCCGCCTCGACCCGCTCCTCCAGGAAACCGACGAGCCTGACGTACATCTCCTCGGCCACCGGCCCGCGCTCGTCCTCCTCCGGCCACAGGAAGTAGCCGGAGGTGAGCAGGATCGGCTCGGTGCCGGTGGACTCCAGCCAGCGCTGCACGTCGCCCACGGTCGCCTGGCCCGACTCGATGGCGCTCAAAGTCTGCTTGGCCGACTCCCAGAAGACCAGCGTCATCGGATTCCCCGCCGCGAACATCTCCCGGCGCAGGTCGGGCAGGGCGACCAGCGCCACGCCTGAGGGAACGGCCAGCAACGCGCGCGCGATGTCGCGGCGGGTCAGATCGGGGGCGGCGCGTTCGGAGTAGGAGCAGACGAATTCGAGGTCCACAGCCAGCGAGCCTACGCCCCGCCGAAGACCACGGCGAGCCGTCCTAAGCTGGACGGGTGAACCGGCTGCAGCATGCGACGAGCCCCTATCTCCTCCAGCACGCCGACAACCCCGTCGACTGGTTCGAGTGGGGTGAGGAGGCCTTCGACGAGGCCCGGCGGCGCGACGTGCCGCTGCTGATCAGCGTGGGCTACTCCGCCTGCCACTGGTGTCACGTCATGGCCCACGAGTCCTTCGAGGACGAGCGCACCGCCGAGCTGATGAACTCCTCCTTCGTCAACGTCAAGGTCGACCGCGAGGAGCGGCCCGACGTCGACGCCGTCTACATGAACGCCACGCAGGCGATGACCCAGCACGGCGGCTGGCCGATGACCGTCTTCGCCACGCCCGGCGGCCACCCCTTCTACTGCGGCACCTACTTCCCCCGCGAGCAGTTCCAGCGGCTGCTGGCGGGGGTGCACAACGCCTGGACGGGCGACCGCGAGGCGGTGCTGCAGCAGGGATCGAAGATCGTCGAGGCGCTCAACGAGAACACGGCCCTGCCCAAGGGCCCCGCCCCGACGGAGGAGACGCTCGCGGCCGCCGTACAGAACCTGCGATCCACCTTCGACCCCGTCCACGGCGGTTTCGGCGGCGCGCCCAAGTTCCCGCCGTCGATGGCGCTGGAGTTCCTGCTGCGCTGCGGCGAGCACGAGATGAGCGGCCACACGCTGGAGCGCATGGCCCGCGGCGGCCTGTACGACCAGCTGGGCGGCGGCTTCGCCCGCTACAGCGTCGACGCCCAGTGGGTCGTGCCCCACTTCGAGAAGATGCTCTACGACAACGCCCTGCTGCTGCGCGTCTACACCCACTGGTGGAAGGCGACGGGCACGCCGCTGGCCAGGCGGATCGCCCTGGAGACGGCCGACTGGCTGCTGCGCGAGATGCTCACGCCCGAGGGCGGCTTCGCCTCCGCGCTCGACGCCGACAGCGAGGGCGAGGAGGGCAGGTTCTACGTCTGGACCCCCGAGCAGCTGGGCGAGGTGCTCGGCGACGACGCCGCGTGGGCGGCGGAGCTGTTCGAGGTCACGGGCACGTTCGAGCACGGCACCTCGGTGCTGCAGCTCCTCGACGACCCCGGCGACCAGGAGCGGTTCGAGCGGGTGCGCGCCGCCCTGCTGGCCGCCCGGGCGCGGAGGGTACGGCCCGGCCGCGACGACAAGGTGGTGGCCGCCTGGAACGGCCTGGCCATCGCGGCGCTCGCCGAGACCGGGCTGATCTTCGAGCGGCCCGACCTGGTCGAGGCCGCCGAGCGGGCCGCCGTGCTGCTCGCCGGGACGCACCTGGTCGACGGCCGCCTGCGCAGGACCTCACGCGACGGACGCGTCGGCACGAACGCCGGAGTGCTCGAAGACTACGCCGACGTGGCAGAAGGCCTGATCGCGCTGTACGGCGTGACCGGGCGCGCACGCTGGTTCGAGCTGGCCGGCGACATGCTGGAGCAGATCCTCGAACGTTTCCCCGACGGCACCGGCGGCTTCTACGACACCGCCGACGACGCCGAGACCCTGTTCCAGCGGCCGCAGGACCCGACCGACAACGCCACGCCCTCGGGACAGTACGCGGCCGCCGCCGCGCTGCTGTCGTACGCGGCCCTCACCGGCTCGTCCCGGCACCGCGAGGCCGCCCTCACCGCGCTCGCGACGGTGTCGGTGCTGGCCCGCGGGCACGCCCGCTTCGCCGGCTGGGGCCTGGCCGCCGCCCGCGCCGCCCTGGCGGGGCCGGTGGAGGTGGCCATCAGCGGGCCACTCGACGACCCGCGGACCCGGGCTCTGCAACGTGCCGCGTTCCTGGCCGACGTGCCGCTGGTGGTGGCCGCCGGGGACGGCAAGGTGCCGTTGCTGGAGGGGCGGGGGCTGATCGGGGGTGCCCCGGCGGCCTACGTCTGCCGTGACTTCGCCTGCCGCCTGCCCGTCACCACACCCGCCGACCTCCGTGCTCAGCTCGCGGAGCACTGATCATCGCCGTCTCCATGGTGAACACCACGAGCCCGGCGTAGTTGCCCCGCTTGACGGTGGGCCGGCTGCGGATGCGGAGGGGGACGAGCGGGGTGTCGGCGGCGAGAACGCTCCGCTCAACCGCCGCGTGCTGGCCGTCCTCACCTTCCTCAACCGCCCCTGAGCCGGGCTAGCCGGACGGGGTGCTCTGAGTGTCCTGTACGGCGGGCGTGGACTCGGACTCGTCGCCGCCCTGCCCCTGGTCCTGGTCCTGCCCCTGGCCGTGGCCCTGGTCCTGGCCGCCACCCTGGTCCTGGTCCTGGCCGGTGTCCTGGCCTTGGCCCTGGCCGCCGCCCTGGTCCTGTTCGGGGTCGGGGACGATGGGGGTGGTCTCCGTGGTGTCGGAGTCCCAGTCGTCGTCCCCCTCGTCGTCGAAGAAGTCGTCGGAGAGCCCGTCGCCCTCGTCGGTGTTCTGGTCCTCCTGCGGCGTGCTGTAGCTGTAGCCGTAATCGGAAGGCTCCGGGAACTCCATGACCGGCTTGCCCTCCATGGCCTCGCTCATGAAGGAGCGCCAGATCTGCGCCGGCAGCGACCCGCCGTACTGCTCGCTGCCCCCGACCACGACGGTCTTGTTGTCGTCGCGGAACAGGTTGACCGCGGTCGACAGCTGCGGGGTGTAGCCGGTGAACCAGGCGGAGGCCGACGCGTCGGTGGTGCCGGTCTTGCCGGCGACGGGACGGTCCCAGAGGCGGGCGGCGGTGCCGGTGCCGCCGCGGACGACCTGCTCGAGCGCGTAGGTGGTGTCGGCGGCGGCCTGCTTGGAGACGACGGTGGCGGTGACCGGCTTGATCGTCTCCTTCTTGCCCTCCGCGTCGGTCACGGACTTGACCACGTGCGCTTCGACGTGGACGCCGCCGTTGGCGAAGGTGCCGAAGCCGGAGGCGTTCTGCACGGCGCTGATGGAGGCGACGCCGAGCGGCAGGGTGGCGGCGGAGGCGTGCGGGCCGAGCTGTTCGGCGGGGATGCCGGCGTCCTCCGCGGTCTTGACGACCTTGTCGAGGCCGATCTGCTGGCCGATGGCGACGTAGGCGGTGTTGACGGAGCTCTGGGTGGCGCGCAGGAGGCTGACCTGGCCGTAGGAGGCGCCGCCGGAGTTCTTGATGGGCGTGCTGGCGACCCGCATGGGCGAGTTGCCGTCGAAGCGGTCGGAGAGCTTGACGCCGTTCTCGAGCGCGGCGGCGAGCGTGTAGGCCTTGAAGGTGGAGCCCGCCTGGACCTTGGCCTTGAAGGCGTTGTCCCACGACTGGCCCGGCTTGCCGCCGCCGTAGAAGGCGACGACTTCGCCGGTGGTGGGGTCGACGGCGGCGAGGCCGGTGCGGACCTTCTTGGGCGTGTCGGCGGGCATGATCGAGGTGACGGCGCGCTGGGCGGCGGCCATGAGCTTCTTGTCGAAGGTCGTGACGATCTTCAGCCCGCCGGTGTTGATCTCCTCGTCGGTGTAGCCGCGGCGGTTGAGCTCCTCCTTGACCTGGTCGACCATGACCTGGCCCTGGCCCTTGAGCTCGAAGACGTTCTTGGGCTTGATGAGCGTGGGGAACACCTGCTGCCGCGCCTGGTCGGCGGTGAGCGCGCCGGTCTGGGCCATGGCGTCGACGACCGACTGCCAGCGGGCCTTGGCGGCGTCGAGGTCGGCGCCGGCGGGTGCGGCGAAACGGCTGGGCTGCTGGATCACGGCGGCCAGGTAGGCGCCTTCCGAGATCGACAGCTTGCCGACGTCCTTGCCGAAGTAGGCCTGGGCGGCGGCCTGGACGCCGTTGGCGCCGCGTCCGTAGTAGATCGTGTTGAGGTACTGCTCCAGCACCCAGTCCTTGGACTTGGACTGATCGACCTTCAAGGAGATCAGGATCTCCTTGAACTTACGCATAATGGAACGTTCCTGCGACAGCCCGCTGTAATAGTTGCGCACCATCTGCTGGGTGATGGTCGAGCCGCCCTGCAGCTGCTGGCCGCTGACCGTGGACCACACGGCCCTGGCGGTGTCCTTCACGGACACGCCGTTGTCGGTGTAGAAGGAGCGGTTCTCGGCGGCGATGACCGCGTCGCGCACGTGGGTGGGCACGGTGTCGAGGGTGACGTTCTTGCGGTTGACGCCCTGCCGGGCCAGCACGCTCTTGCCGTCTCTGTAGTAGATCACCGAGCCCTGCGCGGTGGCCTGCTTCTGCGTGCTGTCCGGAATGGGCGTCATGGCCCAGGCGACGGCGAACAGCCCGGCCACGGTGATGATCCCCGCCCCGGAGATGATGAGCACCCAACGCCACACACGCCGCTTCGGCAAACGCAAACGCACTATCCGATCCCCCCGATCGCTCCCACGTGGCGAAAGGATAAACGACTGGTAACGGTGCTTTATCTCGAACCGCGCCGCGGCACGTCAGCCACAAGAGGCAACACACGGTACGGCACCGGCGTGTCGAGGGCGATGACCGAAGAGGTACGCACCACTCCCTGGACGTCGACGATCTGGTCGATGACCCGCTGGAGGTCGGAGTTGGAGCGCGCGACCACGCGGCTCAGCAGGTCGGAGCCACCGGTGATGGTGTGCACCTCCAGCACCTCGGGGATGAGCGCGAGCCGGTCGGCGACGGGATCGTGTCCCGCGACCTGCTTGATCTCCATCGTGACGAAGGCCATGACGCCGTAGCCGAGCGCCTGCGGCGACACGTCGGGCCCGAAGCCGGTGACGACCCCGCGCGCGATCATGCGGTCGAGCCGTGCCTGGACCGTCCCGCGCGCCACGTTCAGCCGCCGCGAACACTCCAGCACTCCGAGGCGCGGCTCGACGGTAAGCAGATTGAGCAGTCTGGCATCCAGCTCATCGATAGACATGGGCACATTGTCCACTGTTTTAAGTAACTGTTGCACAAGAAGCCCATCGAATTCGAGAGTGGCCCTTATGAGCGACAATTTTCCGGTGAACGGCATGGACGCCGTGGTCTTCGCGGTGGGCAATGCCAAGCAGGCCGCGCACTACTACTCGACCGCCTTCGGCATGAAGCTGGTGGCCTACCGTGGCCCGGAGAACGGCAGCCGTGAGGAGGTGGCCTACGTCCTGACCTCGGGCGGCGCCCGCTTCGAGCTGCGTTCGTCGGTCCGTCCTGGCACGTGGCTGGCCCGGCACGTGGCCGAGCACGGCGACGGGGTGATCGACCTGGCCATCGACGTGCCGGACGTGGAGGCCGCCTACGCCCACGCCGTCGCGCAGGGAGCCCGCGGGCTGGCCGAGCCGTACACACTGGAGGACGAGAACGGCAAGGTCGTCATGGCCGCCGTCGCCGCCTACGGCGAGACGCGCCACACCCTGGTCGACCGCTCCAACTACACCGGCGTCTACCTGCCCGGCTACGTGCCGGCCGAGCCGCTGGTGGCCGCGCCCGCGACGAAGACGGGCCGGCTGTTCCAGGCCGTCGACCACTGCGTCGGCAACGTCGAGCTCGGCAAGATGGACGAGTGGGTGGCGTTCTACCAGCGGGTCATGGGCTTCACGAACATGGCCGAGTTCGTCGGCGACGACATCGCCACGGAGTACTCCGCGCTGATGTCGAAGGTCGTGGCGGACGGCACGCGCAAGGTCAAGTTCCCGCTCAACGAGCCGGCGATCAGCAAGAAGAAGTCGCAGATCGATGAGTACCTGGACTTCTACGGCGGCCCCGGCGTGCAGCACATCGCGCTGGCGACCAACGACATCCTCACCACCGTCGACCACATGCGGGCGGCGGGCGTGCAGTTCCTGGACACGCCGGACTCCTACTACGACGACCCCGAGCTGCGGGCGCGCATCGGCGAGGTCCGCGCGCCGATCGAGGAGCTGAAGAAGCGCAAGATCCTCGTCGACCGCGACGAGGACGGCTACCTGCTGCAGATCTTCACCAAGCCGGTCCAGGACCGCCCGACGGTCTTCTTCGAGCTCATCGAGCGCCACGGCTCGCTCGGTTTCGGCAAGGGCAACTTCAAGGCGCTGTTCGAGGCCATCGAGCGCGAGCAGGAACGTAGGGGCAACCTGTAGTTTTCCTTGACCCGCGAGTGGTGATCTTGGCGGTATGGCACCACTCGCGGGTCGCTGGCGGCGACTCTTCGCAGGCATCCTGGACATGATCATCGTGTCCATCGTCTCCTCGCCCTTCGGCTGGACGAGCTACCAGGAGGTGTGGAACTCCAACCTGGAGATCTGGGAACGGGTTCCGGTCGAGCACGTCATCCCGATGTCGATCATCGGCTTCCTCTACTTCTGGCTGCTGCACTCCTTCTGGAACGGCCAGACCGTGGGCAAGAAGGTCTTCGGCATGCGGGTCGTCGCCGTCGACGGCTCGAAGGCGAGCGTCGGGCAGATCGCCGTGCGCGAGCTGGTGCGCGAGCTCATGAGCTGGCTGTGCTGCGTCGGCACCCTCATCGACCTGGGATTCATCCTGTTCGACGACCGCAAGCAGGCCGTGCACGACAAGGCGGGCAAGACGCTCGTCGTAGATGCCTGATCCTTTCGCTCACCTCGCGTAGGCTTCTGGTTTCATGAGGTCATCGTGCGCGCTGGTCGGTGTATCCCTGCTGGGTGTGCTCTCGTGCTCCCCCTCCAGCGGTGACACCGTGCCGCCTCCCGCGTCGCAGAAGCAGCAGCCGGAGTCGACGGAGCACGGCGCTCCCGGCATCGGCGACGCCGACTTCCCGCTCGACGGCAACGGCGGCTACGACGTGGCCCACTACGGGCTCAAGCTCGCCTACGACCCGGCACGCAAGCACCTCGACGGCACCGCGACCATCCAGGCGGTCGCCAAGCAGCGCCTGGCGGCCTTCAACCTCGACCTGGCCGGGCTCGACGTCGAGTCGGTCGAGATCGACGGAAAGCCCGCCACCTTCAGCCGATCGGGCGACGAGCTGACGCTGACCCCGGCCACGCCGATCGACGACAAGGCCAGGTTCACCGCGGCGATCGAGTATTCGGGCAAGCCGAAGCCGGTCGAGGACTCCAGCAACCTGGGCACCTACGGCTTCATCCCGACCGACGACGGCGCCTTCGTCACCTGCGAGCCGAACGGCGCCAAGACGTGGTTCCCCGCCAACGACCACCCGGCCGACAAGGCCAGGTTCGACTTCGAGATCACCGTGCCGAAGGGCCTGGTCGCGCTGGCCAACGGCGAGATGACGCGGCAGCCGGTGACCTCGGGCGAGAAGACCACCTACACCTGGAGCGAGAAGCACCCCATGGTCACCTATCTGGCGACCATGACGCTCGGCAAGTTCGACATGCGCCAGGGCAAGACCGCCTCCGGCATCGTCAACCTGGCCGCCGTCGACCCGCGGTTCCGCTCGTCGCTGGAGAACCTCTACACCTGGTCCGGGAAGATCACCGACTACTGGAGCACGGTCTTCGGTCCCTACCCGTTCTCCTCCACCGGCGGCGTGGTCGACAACTTCTCCGCCGGTTACGCGCTGGAGAACCAGACCAAGCCGATGTACGGCGGCTTCGACCCCGACGAGGCGATCATCGCCCACGAGCTGGCCCACCAGTGGTTCGGCAACAGCCTGAGCATCAAGCGGTGGAGCGACCTGTGGCTGAACGAGGGGTTCGCCACCTATGCCGAGTGGTTGTGGTCGGAGCACACGGGACGCGAGTCGGCCGACGCGATCTTCCAGGGCTACTTCGCCCGCGCGGCCTCCCACCCGATGTGGGCCTACCCTCCGGGCAAGGCCAGGCCCAAGGACCTGTTCAACGAGTCGGTCTACACCAGGGGCGGCATGACCGTGCACGCCCTGCGCGAGGCGATCGGCGACCCGGCGTTCTTCAAGCTGCTCAAGGAGTGGACCGCGCAGAACCGCTACCGCAACGTCACCACCTCGCAGTTCATGGCGCTGGCGGAGAAGGTGTCGGGTAAGCAGCTCGACTCCCTGTTCGACGCCTGGCTGTTCACCGCGAAGAAGCCTGCCGCCAACTGACGTAACACTCCCCATAATTACCTATCTTCCTGGAAGATAGGGTATAAAAAGTGCATGTACTTCTCGATCGAGCAGGTCGCTGACCGTTTGGACCTGCACGTCCGCACGGTCCGTAACTACGTGCGCGACGGCAAGCTGAAGGCCGTCCGCATCGGCAAGCAGTACCGGATCACGCGTGAGGATCTCGAGGCGTTCACCGGCCTGCCCGTCGACGACGAGCCGGTCCGCACGCGCCGCCACGTCGAGGTCTCGAGCATCGTGCAGATCGACGCCATCAGCCCCGACGACGCCGACCGGATCTCGACGCACCTCATGGCGGCGCTGCGCGGCGGCCAGTCGGTCCAGGCGCAGACCGTCTACGACACCGAGCGCGGCCGGCTGAAGGTGGTCCTCCTCGGCGAGCCGGGCATCACGGCGGACCTGATCAAGCTGATCGGGGCGATGGCATGATCTTCAAGTCGGAAACGGGCAGACAGCGGATCCACCAGGCCTACCGGAAGCTGATGGAGCACTGGCCGGTGCCGTACGAGCGCATCGAGCTGCCAGAGGCGTCGGTGGTGGCCAGCGGGCCTTCCGGCGCTCCCCCGCTGATCCTGCTGCACGGTTCAGGCGGCACCAGCGTGGGCTGGGCCTCGGAGGTCGCCGCGCTCGCCGAGCACTACCGCGTCTACGCGGTCGACCTGCCGGGAGAGCCGGGGCTGAGCCCCGAGCTGCGGCACGATCTCGGCTCCGACGGGCACGCCAGGTGGCTCGACGGCGTACTCGAGGGACTGGGCCTCACCAGGGCGAGCCTGATCGGCGAATCGCTGGGCGGGTTCGTCGCCCTCGACTACGCCCTGCGCAGGCCCGCGAAGGTGGAGCACCTGGTGCTGCTGAATCCCGGCGGGCTGGGCAGGATGCGGCCGAGCTTCGCGCTCAAGGCGCTGGCCCTGGCGCCCCTGGGCCGATGGGGGCTCAAGCGCTCGCTGCGCGTGGCGCTGGGCAGCGTCGACCAGGACGCGGCCGACTTCATCCTGCTGATCTTCACGCACTTCCGCCCCAGGCGGGACCCGCTTCCCACGCTCCCCCTGACCGACCGGCCGATGCTGGTCGTCCTCGGCGGCCGTGACGCCATGATCGACGCGGACCGGACCAGGAAGATCGTCGAGGAGCGGGCGCCCAGCGCGACCGTGCGGTGGCTGCCGGAATCCGGCCACCTCCTGCGCGGCCAGAGCGAGGCGATCCTGACCTGGATGGCCGCTGGCGGCCAGGTCAGGTAGGCCCTTTCCCGTGTTATGTTCAGCCACATGCCCAGGGGTACCGACGAAGTCAGCGAGCCGATGTACTTCGTGCTCACCGCACTCCTCGACGGCCCGCTCCACGGACACGCGATCATGAAAGTGGTCACCGACCTGTCCAACGGCAGGGTCAAGCCCTCCGTCGGCACTCTCTACGGCATCCTTGAGCGCCTCAGCGACCGCGGCGTGATCCTCGTCGACCGCGAAGAGATCGTCAACGGCCGCAGCCGCCGCTACTTCCGCATCACCCAGTCGGGCAAGAGCATCCTGGAGGCCGAGGCCAGGCGCATGCTGGAGGCCGCCTCCCTGGTCGTCAACCGCAACTACGCATGACGGTGCTCGAGCGCCGCTACCGCTGGTTACTGCGGTGCTATCCGCGCGCCTACCGCACGGCGCACGGCGGGGAGCTCCTCGACCTGCTGCTCGACTCCGCCGGCCCGGGCCGCCGGGTGCCGGAGGCCCGGGAGGTCGTAGGCCTGGTCTCCGGCGGCCTGCAGGCCAGGGTGCACGAGCTGGCCAGAGGCAACCCGTGGCGGGACGGCCTGCACCTGGGCATCACGGCGATCATGGTCGTCAACACCGCGGCGCTCCTGCCGTACCTCGGCTCGCTCCCGATCTGGGTCGTCGTGTCGCTGGCCGCCCTGCTGGCCATCGTGCGGGGCCGGACCCTCCTGGCCCTGCCCCTGGTCGTCGTGACGGGCGCGAAGGCCACCGCGATCGCGGCCGGCGCGCAGCTCTTCGAGCTCACCCTCATCCCGGTCTACCCCGACTTCCTGACCGGCCGCCCGCTCCACTCCACCACGGGTCCCCTCGCCGTCGCCGCGGGCTACGCCCTGGTAGCCGCCTCGCTGCCGATCCTGCGAGGTGTACGGCACACGCGGTCCGCGTGGTGGCTCGCGGCGCTTCCCCTCGTCGCCTGGGCGGGCCCGGAGTGGATCTCGGAGGGCGGGGAGATCTTCCCCCTGAGCCTCAACCGGCTGGTCCTTGCGGCGGCGCTCATCACGCTGGGCGCGTGGGCGGGCCACGTCTCGCGCGATCCGCGCTGGGCCCTGGGTTCCGCCCTCTACCTGCTGGTGCTGTCCACCGAGATGGCCCAGCACCTCGACTTCCTGTCGCGTCAGCACCTGGCCTACTGGGGCCTGCTCACCTTCGTCACCGTGGCCTCGGCGGCGTTGCCGTACCGGTATCGAAGGCACCCCCTGGATTGACTTGACGATACTACGCGCAACGAATTATGTTTCCGGCATGTCAAGGGGATCATCCGTCAGCGAGCAGACGTATTTCGTGCTCGCGGCGCTCCTGGACGGTCCGCTCCACGGGCACGCGATCCTCAAGAGGGTGGCGGAACTGTCGCAGGGCCGGATCATCCTCGCGGTCGGCACCCTCTACGGCGCGCTCGACCGTCTGGCCGGAAGCGGCGTGATCGTGGTGGAGCGCGAAGAGGTCGTCAACGGGCGCAAACGCCGCTACTTCCGCATCACGGAAGAGGGCAGCGGCCTGGTCCAGGCCGAGGCCAAACGTATGCAGGAAGCGGCCTCCGTGGTCACCAGACGCACACTCGGGGCGACCTTCTCATGAGTCGGCTCGAGCGCCGATACCGGTGGTTGCTTCGCGCCTACCCGACCGGTTACCGCTCGGACTACGGGGACGAACTCCTCGGTGTGCTTCTCGATCGGGCCGAGCCCACGAGAGTCAGCCCTCCGGTCAGGGAGGCCTGGGCACTGGTGCTCGGGGGCGTACGCGCCCGGATCGTCGAGGCGGCACAGGGGCCCGCCTGGACCGATGGCATCCATCTGGGTGTCATGGTGCTCAGCCTCTTCAACTTCGCGGTGCTGATCCCCTACGCATCGTCCGTCCCGGTATGGCTGGGCATGTCGGGCCTGGTGGTCCTGTGCGTGCTCCGCGGCCGGCTGGGCCTGGCCATCCCGCTGGCGTTGCTCACCGGCGTGAAGGTGGTCGCGATCACGCTCGGCAAGCCGTGGCTCGACGAGACCCTGCTCCCGGTCTTCGCCGACGCGCCCTGGGAGGGCATGCCCGCGCTGTACGGCAACGGCGGCCCGCTGGCGCCGCTGGCCTCCTGGTTGCTCATGATCCTCGGCCTGGTGGCGCTGGCCATTCGCGAGGAACGCCCGCGACGGCGTTCGTGGTGGTGGCTCCTCGCGGTGCCCCTGGTCGCCGGCACGGATCCGGCCTGGCTCGACCTGGTGGCGGGCAGTCCCGCCGCCGTGGTCCGGGTCGGGCTGGAGACCGTGCTCCTCCTGGCCGCCGTCTACGCCGGCCACGTGACCGGCGACTCCCGCTGGGGGCTGGCGGCGGCCCTGTACCTCCTGCCCGCCTCGGCCGTGCTCATCGAGACGATGGCCACGGCCGGACGGCAGGACGTGGCCCACTGGGGGCTCCTGCTCCTGCTCACCGGGGCGGCCACCGCGGTGCCGCTCAGGGCCCGGCGCCACGTCCTGCTCTGACCCCCCCTCTGCGATGAAGGCCACGCTTCTGATCCTTTCGCTGCTCCTGCTCGCCGGCTGCGCGACGCCGAGCCACGAGCGGGTCACGAGCGCGGGCACGGACAAACGCCAGGACCAGGAACTGGCCATCGCCGACTGCATGAAGCAGAAGGGCTTCAAGTACGTCCCGTACCTGCCACAGCCACGCGTCGACGACATACGGCGGCGCGCCGCCCAGGGCGATTACACCGCGCTGCGGCGGATCCGCGAGAAGTACGGCTTCGGGATCTTCGCCCGCTACGTGCACACCACCGACCCGTCGGCGGAGGGTGTCGAGACCCCCGACTCCAACCCCAACCACGAGCTGCGCAAGGCCCTGTCGGCCGCGCAGCGCAGGACCTACGACGTGGCCGCCGAGCGCTGCTTCGTCAACGCCGTGGGCCAGGTGCTCGGTGTCCCGGCCAGGTCGCGCGCCGACTACTACGCGCAGGTCGAGAGCAACAGGCAACGCAAGGTCGACGAGGTGCTCGACAGCGACCCGGAGCTGATCGTGCAGGCCGCGCTCTTCGCCGACTGTCTCAACCGCATCGGCCAGCCGGTCACGGAGAACAACCCGTCGAGCCTGGCCACCCACGGAATCCGGGCATGGACGGCCAAGCTCGAAGAGGTCGAGGCCCGCTACGCCGACCCCGCGACCGTCGGCGAGGTACCGCCCATCCCGCCCGAGGTGGCGCGCAGGCACTTCGAGCGTGAGATCAACACGGCCTTCCAGGACCTGGAGTGCGGCAAGAACTTCTACGCGGTGTTCAACCCCAAGGCCAACCGGCTGACCATCCAGGCCAACGCGGAGTACGGGCTGGGCGCCGAGCAATGAGGGCCAACGCTCCGGCCCTGGTGGCGGTGCTGGTGGCGGCGCTGCTGGTGTCGTGCTCGTCCGCGCCGGTGGCGGTCCCGGCCGGCCGGCCCACCTCGATGGCGGACCGGCAGCGCCAGCAGGAGGAGTACCGGGCCGGCTGCATGGAGCGCAGGGGCTTCAGATACCAGGTCTTCGTGCCCCGGCAGCCCGAGCCCTCCGCCGACGAGCGCGCGGCCCTGCTGGGCGACTACGAGGCGGGCAAGCGGGTGCGCTCCACGTACGGCTTCCGGGCCTTCGCGCGGTTCGTCTACCCCGACGACCTCAAGGCCGACACCTCCTCCGTCTATGAGAACAACCCCAACGACCGGATCAGGCAGCACATGTCGCCCGCCCAGAACGAGGCCTACCAGGAGGCCTCGGACGCCTGCTACATCGAGATGGTGCGGGCTCTCACCGGCAAGAGCGTCAAGGGCTTCGTCGACCACTTCGAGCGGGCGCAGAGAGCGATGGACGACGCGGCCTCGCGCGAGCTCGACGGCGACCCGCGGCTGGTCGCCCTGGCCAGGACGTACGGCGCGTGCCTGCGGGGCGAGGGTGTCGCGGTCACCTCCATCCTGCCGAGCAAGGTCGGCGCGATGGCCTCGGCAGGGGTCTACGCACGGCTGTGGGCGATCGGCAGGAAGCAGTTCCCCGAGATCCCCGAGGGCGCCAAGTACATGCCCGAGATCTCGGCCGGCGAGGCCCGGCCCTACCTGGAGGAGGAGATCGAGACCGCCCTGGCCGACCTGGAGTGCGGCAGGGATTTCCGGCCCCTGTTCAACCCGCGCCAGCTGGAGATCCTCGAACGGATCAGCCAGGAGTGGGGTCTCGACTGGTGACCACTCAGGCGTAGCGGTCGGCGGCCAGGATCAGCGCGGCGGCGCCCACGAGCCCGGCGTCCTGTCCCAGCGCCGCGGGCACCACCTTGACGCGCCGGGCGAACTCCATGCGGGCGTGCTCGCGCAGCGTCTCGTGCAGAGGGTCGAACAGCAGGCTCCCGGCCTGCGACAGACCTCCTCCGATGGTGACGACGTCCAGGTCGCACAGGTGGGTCGCGGCGGTGATGGCCAGCCCGAGCGCGCGGCCCGCGCGGCGGAAGGCCGCCAGGGCGACCTCGTCGCCCGCCCTCGCGTCGTCGGCCAGCGTGCGCCCGGTGACGGCCCTGTCCTCCTCGTACGGCACGGCGTCCCGGCTCGGGGCGGCGGCTCCCGGCTTCCATCCTTGGGCGAGCGCCCACTCGACCAGCGCGGGACCGCGGGCGACGGCCTCCAGACAGCCGCGGCCGCCACAGCCGCACGGCGGGCCGTCCGGCTCGACCACCACGTGCCCGATGTGCCCGGCGTTGCCGGTGCCGCCGTCGATCAGCCGGTTACCGAGGACGAGCCCGCCGCCCACGCCGGTGGAGACGACCATGCCGAGCATGTTGGCGCTCCCCTGCCCGGCGCCGCGCCAGTGCTCGGCCGCCGCCACGCACACGGCGTCGTTGTGGATGCGCGCCTCGCCGTACATCGCCTCGAGCCGAGCCCGCAGCGGGAAGCCGCGCCAGCCGGGCATGTTGAGCGGCGAGACCTCGCCGGAGGGCCAGAGCATCGGACCGCCGCAGCCGATGCCGACGGCGTCGGCCGGGCCGAAGGGCTCCACGAGCGCCAGGAGGGTCTTCCACAGCTCCTCGGCTCCCGCGCCCTGGGGCGTGGCCACGCGGCGGGAGCCGGCGACCGTGCCGTCGTCCGACACCAGCCCGGCGGCCATCTTGGTGCCACCGACGTCAATGGCGAGAATCATGAAGAGAAGACCAGGACCGAGGCCGTGAACCCATGCACGTGGTTGTGGCCGGCCACCGGGCCGACCTCGCCGGCGGCGAAGAATCCGGCCACCCCGATCGGCCCGAGCGTGTCGCGTACGGCCACGGCGTCGTGGTCGGCGCTGCCGAACATCGCCGATCCCCTGCCGTTGCAGGAGAACAGCAGGGCCCCGTCGATGCGCCCCAGCTGGGCGCGGTGGGCGTCGAGCAGGGCGTGCAGGTCCTCGTCCGCGGTCTCGGCGTCGCGCACCTGGAAGCGGACGGTGCGCCCGATCTCGACGACGTCGCCGATGGCCACCGCCTCGCGCTCGGGGTCGATGCCCAGGACCCCGCGGATCAGGAAGTCACCGCGTTCGTGCCGCTCGGCGTACTCGTCCATGGCGATGCCGATCTGCAGCCCGGAGGCCACCAGCTCGCGGTCGTCCTCGTCGAGGTCGCTGACGATGTCTTCCAGGCGGGCCAGCGCGGGCTGCCCGGCCAGCTCCAGCAGCAGGTTGTCCTCGACCCTGGTGACGGCCATGGTGGGCCCGATCGGGCGGCAGCCCTGGCTGACGACGGTGCTGACGTTGATCTCGCCGCTGATCAGGACGCCGATGGCGCCTTCCGTGTAGACCTCGCCGTCGGCGAAGAGCCTGACCGAGTCGCGCCCGCGCAGGCCGTTGGCCAGCCCGCCGATCAGGGGCAGGTCGCCGAGGACCTCGCCCGAGCGCTCGACGAAGGCGTCGGTCGGGAAGCTGTAGGGGTCGGCCAGCAGGATGGCGACCCGGTCGTCGGGGTGTCGCTCCGGGAGTCCCACGACGACGAAACGGTCCTCCGCGGTCAGGGTCTCCAGCTGGAAGGTGGTCAGTCTGGCGCCGTCGAGGGTGGCGGCCCAGGCGCTCACCGAGGGAACGAGTTCCACCCCGTGCCCGTCGCCGATCACGCCGGTGGCGCTGCACCCGATGACCATCGCGTCTCCGGCCACGTCCATGGCCCGCAAGCCCGCCAGGGTGACGTCGTCGGGATCCTCACCGCAGACGAAGAAGCAGACCAGGTCGGCGGGTCCGCTGAGTCTCGACAGGGCCTGGCCGACCGCGGACTCGGCCGCCGTCACCAGGTCCGTTCCGACGGACAGGCCGTCGGCGAAACGACTCGTCAACACTGACACATTGCCTATCTCCCCATATCGGAGGGAAGCAGTCGTACGAATTAGTCAAGATCCGAAATAGCGCCACGATGCGAACCGCCCGCCAGCCACGTAGTCTCGACTCCGTGCACCAGCCACGAAATCTGCGCGAGTTGCGAGGAAGCGGTCACGTCCATCGCACCGTGAAAGCCGAGATACGCGCGAACCTGCTGGCCAGGCTCCGGGCAGGGCAACCCCGTTTTCCTGGCATCGTGGGCTTCGACGACACGGTCCTGCCGCACCTGGAGCGAGCCCTGCTGGCCGGTCACGACCTGGTCCTGCTGGGCGAGCGCGGCCAGGGCAAGACGCGGCTCATCCGCACCGTCACCGGGCTGCTCGACGAGTGGACCCCGGTCGTCGAGGGCTGCGAGATCAACGACCACCCCTACGAACCTTCGTGCACCCGGTGCCGGCGGCTGGCCAGGGAGATGGGCGAGGAGCTGCCGGTCGCCTGGAAGCACCGCGACGAGAGGTACGGCGAGAAGCTCGCCACCCCCGACACCAGCGTGGGCGACCTGATCGGCGACATCGATCCCATCAAGATCGCCGAAGGGCGCACCCTGGGCGACCCCGAGACGGTCCACTACGGCCTGGTCCCCCGGACCAACCGCGGCATCTTCTCCGTCAACGAGCTTCCCGACCTGGCGGAACGCATCCAGGTCTCGCTGCTCAACGTGCTGGAGGAGCGCGACATCCAGGTGCGCGGCTACAACCTGCGCCTGCCGCTCGACATCCTGCTGATCGCCAGCGCCAACCCCGAGGACTACACCAACCGCGGGCGCATCATCACCCCGCTGAAGGACCGGTTCGGCGCCGAGATCCGCACCCACTACCCGCGGTCCGTCGAGGACGAGCTGGAGCTGATCCGCCAGGAGTCACGTGCCGACATCGGCGCGGAGGTGCCGGGCCACCTGATCGAGGTGCTGGCGCGCTTCACCCGGCTGGTGCGCGAGTCCAGCGCCGTCGACGCGCGTTCCGGCGTCTCGGCCCGTTTCTCGATCGCCGCCGCGGAGACCGCCGCCGCCTCCGCCGTACGCAGGGCCGCCCTGACGGGCGAGGAGCAGCCGGTCACCCGCGTCTGCGACCTGCCCGTCGTGGTGCACAGCCTGCGCGGCAAGGTGGAGTTCGAGGTCAGCGAGGAGGGCAGGGAGCTGGAGGTGCTGTCGCACCTGCTGCGCCGGGCCGTCGCCGAGACCTTCCGCTCCCACCTGGGCGGCATGGACCTGGCCGCGCTGACCGACAGGTTCGCCGAGGGCAACCAGGTCGAGTCCGGTGAGCTGGTGCCCGCGGGTGAGCTCCTGCGCCGCATCGGGCCTGTGACGGGACTGGCGAAGATCATGTCGCGCCTGGGGCTGGAGGAGGAGTCACCCGGTCACGCCGCCGCGGCCCTGGAGTTCGCCCTCGAAGGGCTCTACCTGATGCGGCGCCTGTCGAAGGACGACGTCGACGGGGTCACCGTCTACCGGACGTGAACATATCGGCGGGTTCGTGCGTCCTACGGGTGTCCGCAATCTCGGGGGAGTCCCACTATGCACCTGCTCGCCGTGTCCGCCCTCGCCCTCGGCCTCGTGGCCGCGCCGACCACCGCCCCCAAGGTGGTGTACGGCTACGCCTGGGCCGACGGGACGAACAAACTTCGCATCCTGCCCACCTCCGCCACCAACGCCAAGCAGCGCTACACGCTCAAGCTGAAGAAGGGCGCCAAGGAGCTGCGCCTCGACTACGCCAAGGCCTCCTACCGGCGCGTCACCGTCGCCTGCGACCGCAAGGAGACCGAGGGCGAGGTCAACGTCGACAAGCTCGGCCGCGGCAAGACCCCGTGCAAGGCCAAGGATCTCGCCTTCACGCTCGGCCAGGGCCCGGTGGCCGTGCGGCTGGAGTACTCCGGCTCCAAGGCCACGCGGGTGACCGAGATCATGACGTCCGCGCTCAGGTTCACCACCGTCCAGGGCACCGCCTCACGCGCCGGTGACGGCACCCTGCTCTTCAAGGGCCGCAAGCTCGGCTACACCTGGATGAGCAGCTTCTACCGGGTCACGGCCAAGTGCCGCGACGGCTGGCTGACCGGCGAGCCCGTCAACGCCTCCCGCGACGGCCTGGGCACCAAGCAGTGCACACACACCGACCTGAACCGCATCTCCAAGACCTGGAAGTACCCGGTGCTGGTCCAGCTCTCCTACGAGCCGGTCAGCGGGTACGTCTCCGAGCTCTGGGAGGTCTTCGGCGACGCGTAGCGGTCCGCTAGAACCGTTTTAGCGCCTCCTGGGCACAGACCTTGGGAGGAAAGATGACGATTCTGGTGACCGGAGCGACCGGGACCGTGGGACGCAGCGTGGTCGAGCAGCTGGTGGCGCGCGGCGAGAAGGTCCGCGCGCTGACCCGCGACCCGGCCGCGGCGAGCTTCCCCGACGGCGTCGAGGTGGCCCGCGGCGACCTCAGCGACCCGGCCGGCCTCGCCCCCGCCTTCGAGGGCGTGACCGCGGTGCACCTGTACACCCTCAACGGCACCGAGGCCCTGGAGACGGGCGCCGAGATCGTGGCCCTGGCCGTCAAGGCCGGTGTCCGGCGGGCGACGGTCCTCAGCAGCTGGGAGGAGAACTCCGTCGAGGAGGCGCTGCGCGCGTCCGATCTCCCGTGGACGCAGTTGCAGGGCGTCGAGTTCATGAACAACGCCTACATCGACTGGGCCGACTCGATCGCGGCCGAGGGCGTGGTGCGCGTCTTCGGCAACCAGCCGAGCGCGGTCGTGCACGAGGCCGACATCGCCGCCGTGGCCGTCGCCGCGCTCACCGGCCCCGGGCACGAGGGCGAGGTCTACATGATCACCGGCCCCGAGGCTCTCACGACCGAGGAGCGGGTGCGGATCCTGGGCCGGGCGATGGGCCGGGAGCTGCGCTTCGAGCAGCTCACCGAGCAGCAGCTGCGCGACCAGATGGCGTCCTGGGGCGCCGAACCCGACTACATCGAGTTCGCCGTCCAGCTCGGGCTCAACATGCCCGAAGCGGGCAAGACCGTGCTGCCGACGGTCGAGGCGGTCACCGGGCGGCCCGCCCGCACCTTCGCGCGGTGGGCCGCGGAGAACGCGGACCGCTTCCGCGACCACCAGGTCCAGCAGGCGGCCTGGTAGGCGCTTTCACAGCCGCCAGGCGGTCTGCGCCTGCGGCTGGTAGCGGCAGGTCGCGCCGGTCGACACCGCCGTCCTGAGGTGCGCGGCCAGCTCGGGGTGGCGTTCGTCGAGGTGGCGCAGCGTGTAGCGGATACGGTTGGTGACCGCCTTGCGCGCCCGCTCGGCCTCGTCGCCCAGCCGCCGCGAGCGCCCGCCCAGCCCGGCCGCCCGGCGCAGCTCCTGGAGCAGCGCCTGGCGTTCGTGGTCGAGGCGGGCCACCCGTTCCGTGTCGTCCCGTACGGCCGCGCGGTCGATCTCGTCGTCGAGCTGCTCCAGCCGCCTGCGGTACGACGCCCTGGCCGTGTCGTCGAGCACCGCGTCGCCGCCCATGCTCCGCGACGCGACGACCTCCTCGCCTCCGGCCGGATCGAGCATGCGCACGGCGGAGATCTCCGCCCCCGGTGACGACAGCAGCAGGTGCAGGTCGCGCAAGCCCTTGGAGTCGGGCAGGCGCACCGTCCTGCCGGCGAACGACAACGTCCACACCTCGCCGTCGAGGCGGAAGACGTGGTCGCCGGGGCGCGGAAGCCGTACGGCCATGCCGATGGCCAGGGCGTCGCGCTCGACCTCGGCGGCCAGCTCGGCCGGGTCCTGTCCCCTGGCCCGCATGACCTCGGTCAGGCGCGCGCGGGCCTCGACCGACCACGGCAGAGCGCCCAGCCGGTCGGCGGCCCGCCAGGCCTCGGTGAAGCCCTCCGCCGCCTCGTCCCAGCGTTCGAGCGCGGCGTCGAGCACGGCGATCCAGTGCACGAACGGACCGTCCACGCTGATGGTCGCCGTCAGCGCCCACTGGCCCGCGTACGGCTCCAGCGCGGCCCGCGCGTTCGCGATCAGCGACGGGTCGCCGGTGAGCGCGGCGGCCTGCGCCTGGAAACGCAACCACAGCGGCGACATCCAGCGAAGGTACTGCTCGTCGCCGGCCATGACCTCGGCCAGCAGAGCCCTGGCCCTGGCCGCCTCGCCCCGCTGCACGGCCGTGACCGCGCGGAAGAGCCCGGTGTGGAGACTGCCGCCCGCCTCCATCTCGGCCAGCACGGCGTCGGCCTCCTCGTGCCGGCCGCGCAGCAGCTCGACCGACCACAACTGCGTCCACCGCAGGTCGTCGCGGCTGATCGCGGGCTGCTCACCCAGCTCGTAGGCGGCCAGCGCGAGTTCCTGCGCCTCGTCGAAACGCCCGGTGAGCGCGGCCACCAGGCGGCGCTCGATGAGCGCCTCGTGCTGCTGCACAGGCAGCTCGGCACGGGCCAGGACCGTGCGGTGCGCCTCGGCGTAGCGCGGGTCACCCCGCTCCAGCAGGGCCGAGAAACGCCAGGAGGCCACGTCGACGGCCAGCTGCCCGTCCCCGGCGCGCCGGGCGATCCCGGCCAGCCGGTCGAGCAGCTCGCCGCGCTCGTCCAGGGTGCCGGGGCCCCAGATCGCGCCGAGCCGTGACAGCAGGGCGTAGGTCAGCTGCTCGTCGTCGGTGGCCTGCTCGGCGAGCAGCAGGCTGAGGTCACGGGCGGCACTGTCGAGGCCCTCCCCGGCGTCGCGCACCAGCTCGCCGTGCGCGCGCCGCACGAAGTCCGCCCACTGGCCGGGCTCGGCGAGGTTCAGGTCGTGGCACTTCAGCGCGGCCAGCGCCAGCAGGTCGGGCTGGTCGAGCGCGCGTGCCATGCCCAGCGCGTCGTCCATCGCCTTGCGCGCACCCGCCACGTCACCCGCCCGGTGCAGGGCCGTACCCAGCTCCAGCCCGATCTCCGCTCGCGCGCGAGGCTCGCGGGACAGCTCCAGCGCGCGGGCGTAGTGCAGGGCCGCCTCCTCCGGCGCCAGGCGCGACCCGGCGTCACGGCCCGCCGCCATCAGCAGGCCGGGCGCCTCGTCCGACCCCGCGAGGAAGGCGTGCTCGGCCCGCTCGGCGGGCGGCGCCCCGGCCAGGGCACGCAGGGCCGCCCCATGGCGGGCCGCACGGTCGGTCAGGGAGTCGTAGAGGCTCTCGCGGATGAGGTCGTGCACGAACAGGAAGCCGCCCGCGTCCGGCACGATCAGCGCCGCCACGACGGCCTGGTCGAGGTCCCTGGCCACCTCCCTGCCCATCGCCGTGCCCAGCACGTCGGCGCGGAAGCGGCGGCCCAGCACGGCCGCCGTGCGCAGGGTGTCGAGCACCCGCTCGGGCAGGCGCGACAGACGGCTGTCCACCACCGCGCTGACGGCGCCGGGCAGGGCCGCGCCGCCCTGCCACAGGCGCGCCAGCTGCTCGACGAAGAACGGATTGCCCCCGGCCCGCTCGGCGATCTGCTCGACCAGGGCCTCATCAGGCTCGTGACGGGTGGTCGCGGCGATCAGCTCGGCCACCTCCCGCCTCGACAGGCCCCCGGGGGTGACCGTCGTCGCCTTCAGTGCGAGCGCCGGGCTCAGCTCCACCTCGCCGGGGCGAAGGGTGGCCAGCACCAGCAGGCGCTCGAACCAGGTGTGCTGGACCACGAACTCCAGCAACCTGAGGGAGGCGGGATCGGCCCAGTGCAGGTCCTCCAGGACCACGACCAGAGGACTCTCCCCCACCAGCAGCCCTGTCACCGTGTCGTACAGCTCGAAGGCGCTGTCCGCCGACCTGACCACGCCGTCGTCGGCGCCGAGCGCCCTGAGCACCTGGATCCACGGCCAGTAGGCGGGCGCGCCCTCCCAGCACGCACCGCCCGCGATCCTGGCGCCCCGTACGGCCTCGGCGACGAGCGTGGACTTGCCGATGCCGGCCTCGCCCGAGATCAGGACGAGCCCCCCGTGGCTGGTCGCGGCGCGTTCGAGTGCCGTGCGCAGGATCGCCAGTTCCCCATCTCTGCCGATCATCAGGAAATAACGTAACTTGAGGGCATGGCCTACCGCTATGGCGAGTACCACGACGGCCCCGACCCCCTGGCTCCGCCGTACGATGTGCGCGCCGCCCTGGACGAGATGGGTGATGCCATCCTGTCCGGCTCCACCCCGGTTCACGCCCTGCGCGACCTGCTCAAGCGCGGGTTGCCCGGCATGCGTGACAACCGCGGGCTCGACGACATGCTGCGCGAGGTACGGCGGCGCAGGCGTGAGCTGCGCGAGCGCGGGCGGCTCGACGGCACGCTGGAGCGGGCACGGGCGCTGCTCGACCAGGCCATCGGGCAGGAGCGGGCCGAGCTGTTCCCCGACCCCTCCGACGACGCGCGGTTGCGCGAGGCCGAACTCGACAGCCTGCCCGACGACACGGCGAGCGCGATCCAGGAGCTGACCTCGTACGAGTGGCGGTCGGCGGCGGCGCGGCAGACGTTCGAGGAGCTGCGGGCGCTGCTGCGGCAGGAGGTGCTCGACAGCCAGTTCCGCGGGTTGCGCGAGGCGCTGGCCAATCCCGATCCGGCGGCGATGGAGCGCGTGCGCCAGATGATGGGCGAGCTCAACGACATGCTGGAGGCGGATGCGCGGGGGGAGCACACGCAAGAAGATTTCGACCGTTTTATGTCGAAATATGGTGATCTCTTTCCCGAGCAGCCCCGGAACCTCGAAGAGCTCGTCGACCAGCTCGCCAGGCGCGCCGCCGCCACCCAGCGCATGCTCGCCTCACTCACCCCGCGCCAGCGCGAAGAACTGGCCAACCTCATGGCACAGACCCTCGAACAGGCCGGGCTCTCCGACCAGATGCGCCGCCTCGGGCAGCAACTCCAGACCCGGCGGCCCGACCTGGCGTGGAACTCCCCCGAACGCATGACCGGCGACGACCCCATGGGCATGGGCGACGCCGTCACCGCACTCGAGGAACTGGCCGACCTCAACCAGCTCGAGTCGGCACTGCGGCAGGACTACCCGGGCGCCCGCCTCGACGACATCGACGAAGACTCCATCCGCCGCGCCCTGGGCCGCTCCGCCGTCGACGACCTGGAGGCGCTCAAGCGCGTCGAGCGCGAACTGGAGGAACAGGGCTACCTCCAGCGGCGGCGCGGCAAGCTCGAACTCACCCCCAAGGCCGTACGCCGGCTCGGCGAGACCGCGCTGCGCCGCGTCTTCACCTCCCTGGAAGCCGGCCGCCGCGGCGACCACGACCAGCACGACGCGGGCGCCGCAGGCGAGCTCACCGGCGCCTCCCGGCCCTGGCGGTTCGGCGACGAGCAGCCCATCGACGTGGTGCGCACCCTCGTCAACGGCATCCGCCGCACGGGCAGCACCATCCAGCTGTCGGTCGACGACTTCGAGGTCGCCGAGACGGAACGGCGCAGCGCGGCGGCCGTGTGCCTGCTGGTCGACCTGTCGTACTCCATGGCCCTGCGCGGCACCTGGGCCGCCGCCAAGGAGACCGCGCTGGCGCTGCAGACACTCGTCGCGTCCAAGTTCCCCCAGGACGCGGTCCAGATCGTCGGGTTCTCCAACTACGCGCGGGTGCTGCAGCCCGACGAGCTGGCGGGACTCGACTGGGACATGGTGCAGGGCACCAACCTGCACCACGCGCTGCTGATCGCGGGACGGCACCTCGACCGGCACCCCGACTTCGAACCCGTCGTCCTGGTCGTCACCGACGGCGAGCCCACCGCGCACCTGCTGCGCAACGGGCAGTCGGCCTTCGAGTGGCCGCCGTCGCGGGAAACGCTGGAGCTGACGCTGGCGGAGATCGACAAGATGACGCGGCGGCGGGCGACGATCAACGTGTTCATGCTGGCCGCGGACGAGCGGCTGAAGGAGTTCGTGGACGAGGTCGCGCGGCGGAACGGGGGGCGGGTGTTCTCTCCCAGCGCTGAGCGGCTTGGAGAGTACGTGGTGAGCGACTTCCTGCGCCAGCGCAGGATCCGCCGCTGAGAGACCCACCTTCAGTAAGGCGGGCCCGCCTTCAGTGCCCGGGCCCGCCTTCAGTGCCCGGGCCCGCCTTCAGTACCCGGGCCCGCCTTCAGTACCCGGGCCCGCCTTCAATGCCCGGGCCCGCCTTCAATGCCCGGCGCCCCCGTAGTAGTCGAGCGCCACGTCGAACCCGTCGCGGGCGTTGCGGTGGGACCGGTAACGCGGCCGCCATGCCGTACACCCGCCCACCCCCGCGCGGGCGTCGGCGAGCGCGTCGGGCACCCTCGCGGGACGCGGCAGCAACCCGCCACCCAGATAGCGCACCCCGGTCAGCTCCGTGTGCCGCTCCGGCCCGCCGGCGACGAACTCGCCCAGCCTCCAGCCGCTCTCCTCGTCCCACACCAGCGCGAACCCGTCGCCGAGCAGGATCGTCACCTCGCGCGGATCACACGGCCCCATCCACCACTCGCTCGCGTTGAGCTCGTCGATCACGTGGCGGACGTACGAGGTCGGCTGGGTGAGCCATTCATCTGAATAGGGGTCGACATGCCTGACGGCCACGACGGCACTCCTTTGTGCCCAATCGGTAAGGGAAAACAGCAGCACTCCAGCCTACCCAAGCTGAACTAATTGGATTGCCCGAGCGTCTAGTCATTACGGACGATATTTCGGAGCGTCTCGGGGAAGGAGGGGTGCCTTATGATCGCAATGATTCTTCTGGTCCTGATGATGGTCGTCGCTGTCATCGCTTGGGAGACGTGCATGTACCACTCCTCGGACGTCGAGGAGACCCCGGTCGTGGACGCGCCTCCCGCTGAGTGAACGAGTGTCGAGTCTCCTGGGCGGATCCCGGGAGACTACTCTCAGCGGCATGCCTTCCGTCCTCATCTGGCTGCACGTCGCCGTCGCGGTCTTCACCGTCGGCCCCTCCACCGCGCTGACCATGTCGGCTCCCCGCGTCATTCGCACCAAGAACGTCGCCGTCCTGCAGAATCTCCAGCGGATGAACAGGATCTACAGCATCGGCGTCCTGGGTGTACTGCTGTTCGGCATATGGGCCGGCATCGCGATCGGCGATGGAAAGCTCGGCGAGTGGTACATGACCGCTTCCATGACGCTTTTCATCGTCGCCCTCGTGCTGCTTTTTCTGATCGACCGCGACCTGCGCATCGCCGTACGGGTGCTGTCCAACGAGACGCCCAGCGACGACGCCAAGGTCCAGAACGGCCGCATCGCCGCACTCAGCGGCATCGTCTCGCTGATCTGGCTGGTCATCCTGTTCTTGATGGTCGTGCCGGAGTAGTGATCCGCCCGCGCGTGAAGACCGGCGTCCCCCGCCGGTCTTCACCAGTTATCCACAGGCTGTAAATGACCATGTTCGGGCCGTGACACCATTCTGTGCATGCGCCCCCGCACCCCCTCCCCGTGCAGCACTTCCCCGCTTAGCGCCACGTCGCTTAGCGCCACCCCGCGCAGCGCCACCCCACGCAGCGCCACCCCGTGCAACGCCTCCCCCTGTAGCCCTTCCCCGTGCAGAGCATCCCCTCGCTCCCTCCCCGGCGGCACCGCCCACGCACGCCCCCCCATCGCCGTCGCCCTGGCTTTCGCCCTCGGCCTCGTGCTCCTGGTCACAGCGCTCCCGGCCACAGCATCCCCCGCCCGCAACAGCCTCCAGCCGCCGCCCCCTCTCGACGGCTTCGCCATCACCCACCTGCCACCGGGCATCGGCCCTCTCGTCAGCGACTTCACCTACGAACCCGACGACGGCGACGGGGACGGCGACGGGGACGGCGACGGGGACGGCGACGGGGACGGCGACGGGGACGGCGACGGGGACGGCGACGGGGACGGCGACGGGGACGGCGACGCCACGTTCACCTCCCGCGTCTGGGAACGCGCCACCCGTCAGGGCCACACGGTCGACCTCACCGTGATCGTCATCCGCGCCACCCGCCTGACCACCCTCGCCGCCCTGCGCACCTACATGAGCGCCCACCACGACCGCCCACCCACCACCTGGCACGCCACCCGCATAGGCCCCCACCAGGCCTTCCGCGACGCCACCCACGTGTTCTGGCTCCCCACCCCCGGCGTCGCCCTCTCCGTCCGCATCGCCCCACGCTTCGCCGCCGCCGAGCTCACCGCCACCGCCGAGGGCATCCGCCCCGCCCCCACACACCAGAAACCCCCGGCCTCGCGACCGGGGGCATGATCTCTGGGCCTGCCTACTACCCCAACGCCTGGCTGAGATCGGCCAGCAGGTCGTCGATGGTCTCGATGCCCACCGACAACCGCACGAGATCCGCGGGCACCTCCAGCGGGGAGCCCGCCGCCGACGCGTGAGTCATCCGCCCCGGGTGCTCGATCAACGACTCCACCCCGCCGAGAGACTCCCCAAGGGTGAACAGCTTGGTCCTGTTGCAGATCTCCACCGCCTCCGCCTCGCCCCCTGCGACGCGGAAGGAGACCATCCCGCCGAACCTCTTCATCTGCTTGGCGGCCACCTCGTGACCGGGGTGCTCGGCCAGGCCCGGGTAGAGCACCTGCGTCACCCGAGGGTGCGCCGTCAGCAGGTCGACGACTCGCTCGGCGTTGTCGCAGTGCCGGTCCATGCGCACGCCGAGCGTCTTGAGCCCGCGCAGCGTCAGGAACGAGTCGAACGGCCCAGCCACCCCGCCCATCGCGTTCTGGTGGTAGGCGAGCTGCTCGCCCACCTCGGCGGAGCCCGCCACGAGCGCCCCGCCGACCACGTCGGAGTGCCCGCCCACGTACTTCGTGGTCGAGTGCACGACGATGTCGGCCCCGAGCTCCAGCGGCCTCTGCAGGTACGGCGAGGCGAAGGTATTGTCGACGACCAGCAACGCTCCGCAGTCGTGCGCCAGCTGCGCCAGCCCGGCGATGTCGGCGATGCCGAGCAGCGGGTTGGTGGGCGTCTCGACCCAGATGAGGCGCGTCTTCGGCGTCACCGCCGCCGCGACAGCGTCGAGGTCGCCCAGCGGCACCGGGTCGTAGTGCAGCCCCCAGCGCTCGTTGACCTTCGCGAACAGCCGGTAAGTGCCGCCGTAGGCGTCGTTCGGGATGACGACGTGGTCCAGCGGCTTGCACAGCGCGCGCAGCACCGTGTCCTCGGCCGCCAGCCCGGAGGCGAACGCGAGACCCCGCGCCCCGCCCTCCACCGCGGCCAGGGCCTCCTCCAGCGCCGTCCGCGTGGGGTTGGCGGAGCGGCTGTACTCATATCCGGAGCGCAGCCCGCCGACACCGTCCTGCTTGTAGGTGGAGGTGGCGTAAATGGGCGGCACGACCGCGCCGGTCAGCGGGTCGGGCTCCTGCCCGGCGTGGATCGCCAGCGTCTCGAAACCGTTGCTCATACCGCCACGCTATCCCGGACCCGCCCCGACCCACTGCACCACTTCCCCACCGGCCCCGTCCCACCACCCCGCCACCTCGCCCTACGCCGCCGCCTCTCCCTACGCCGCAACCCTCGCCCGAGGGCGCCACCCGCCCCACGATGCCTCCTCGCTACACGGCGGCACCCACCGCACGCCACCATCCCGCCGTACCCGCGCCACCCCACCGCGCATGCCGCCCTGCCCTGCCACCCTGCCCTGCCACCACGTGCCGCCATGCCCCTGCCGCTGTGCCCTGCCGCCACTCCGCGCCACTCCTCTCAAGCGTCGCTTCCCGGCCCAGCCCCGCCCCAGCCCCTCCCGTGCCCCGCCCCTCTCCCTCGGCCCCTCGCCCCTCGGCCACTCGGCCGCTCAACCCCTCGACCCCTCGGCCCACGCTCGACGTTCGACGCTCGCCGCTCGAACGCCCCCGGCCCCAGCCCCCCAAACTCCAACGCCCGACAACGAGCGTCGGCCGCCCCGACGAGGGCGACTCGGGCAGGGGCGATGTCACTGGCGTAGGCGCTGTCTCGTCTAGAGGGGTGAGGACGACGACTTCAGGTCAAGGAGCACACACCATGAACCTCGCACTATGGATCGCCACCGGAGTGCTGGCCCTGATCGCGCTGGCCGGCGGTGTCACCAAGCTGTTCGTGCCCAAGGACAAACTGTCGGCCGCCTCCGGTGGCGGCTGGACGGCGGAGCGGAGCGTTGGGTTCGTCAAAACGTTGGGCGCCCTCGAAATCCTGGCCGCCGTCGGCTTGATCCTCCCTGCGGTCCTGGACATCGCGCCGATCATGGTGCCCGTGACCGCGGGCTGCTGGGTGCTGTTGATGATCGGCGCGATGATCACCCACGGGCGGCGCCAGGAGTTCGCCCTTGTAGCCGTGAATGTGTTCTATCTCCTGATTGCGGCGTTCGTCGCGTGGGGTCGCTTCGGCCCTGGTTCGTTCACCGCCTGACCTCTGGTCTACCGTGATGACGATCGGGCAGGAAGGAAGCTCTGATGGGCGGCAAGGCCGAGGAGTTCCAAGAGCTGCGACCGCTGCTGTTCTCGCTCGCCTACCGGATTCTGGGCAGCGTGAGTGAGGCCGAGGACGCGGTGCAGGAGACCTGGCTGCGTTTCGAGGCCTCGCCGACGGCGGCGCGGTCGGCCAAGGCGTTCCTGTCTGCCACGGTCACGAGGATCTCGATCGACGTTCTGCGCTCGGCCCGCGCCCGGCGCGAGGCGTACGTCGGGCCGTGGCTTCCCGAGCCGCTGCTCGCCGACCCGTACGAAGACCCGGAGCGGGCGGCGGAGCTGGCCGACTCGCTGTCGATGGCCGCCATGGTTCTGCTGGAGCGGCTGTCTCCGCTTGAGCGGGCGGTCTTCGTGCTGCGGGAGGTGTTCGACTTCGGATTCCCCGAGGTGTCGACTGCGGTCGGGCGTTCGGAGGCTGCGTGCAGGCAGCTCGTGGTGCGGGCGCGTCGTCACATGGCCGAGGGGCGGCCCCGTTTCGAGGCGGATCGGCGGGAGCGGGAGGCACTGGCTTCACGCTTCTTCGATGCCCTCCACGAGGGGGACGTCGATGCGCTGCAGGAGCTGCTGGCGGCCGATGTGGCGCTGGTGGGCGACGGCGGCGGCAAGGCGCCGCAGTTGGCCAGGGCCGTCGGGGGTGCGCGGAACGTGGCTCGGTTGATGGCGTCGGTCTTTCCTCGGATGGTCGCGGTTGGGGTGGTGAGTGAACCGCGCGAGGTCAACGGGCAGCCGGGGGCGATCTTCCGTGATCGGGAGGGGAAGGTGCTGTACGCGTTGGCGCTGGACGTGATGGAGGGGCGGGTTCAGACGATCCGGGCGGTGATCAACCCCGAGAAGCTCGCGCACGTGGGGCCCGTGGCGGACGCGTGGGCGATCGACCGCGAGGTGCGGGGGGTTCGCCGAGCTGGGGAGTGAGCGGCGGCGACGGCCGCGCGCTTCGTGCGCTGCCCCCAGGCGCTCCACGGCTCCACTGCTCCACTGCGTCGCGACCCCACCGCCTCACGGCCCCACCCGCCTCATGGGCCCGACCCGGCGGCTCATAGGACCAACACGCCGTGTGCTCGACACGCCGTGTGCTCGAGCGCCCCGCAGGCCCCGACCCCCGTAGGCCCGACGCCCCGTGCGCCCCGACGCCCCGTGTGCTCGACCGCCCCACAGGCCCGACGCCCCGTGTGCCTGACGCCCCGTGCGCCCGACCCCCCGTAGGCCCGAACGCCGTAGGCCCGACACGCCTCGTGCCCGACGCCCCCGCGTGCCCGACGAACCCGCGCGCCGGGCCTCCACATGCCGCGAGCCCGTGTGGTCAAGTCCCCCGACTCGATCACACGGGCTCGCGACGCCCCCAGTCCCCCTCAGGCCGCCTTCGGCGTGCTGTCCAGCGTGTCCAGCGGCTGCCGCTGCGGCAGCCTGAGCGGCGCCGGTTGCGCCGCCTCCGCCCCGGCGTCCGTGTCCACCCGTGGCGCGTTGATGAACCGTCCGCTGGACCCCTCGGCAGGTTCGCCGTTGATCCGGGAGAGCATCACGGGGTCGGCGAGCGCGAGCAGCACTCCCACGACGAGCCCCGCGACCAGTAGCACGAATCCGATGACGACCATGTCCCTCATCCCCTTCCGACGTCTTCCAGCATCGGCGAAACCGCAGGGCCACCACCTCGCCTGAAGGTTGGGTCTGTGCGGGTGCGACTCGGCCGAACGGTTGATATGTCGGGTCAGCCTTCCGGCCTAGGCTCTGTTTCCGTGGGGGACACGCAACGCATCGTCTACTGGGTGCAACGCCTCAGCGAGATCGCGATGGTCGGCTGGCTCAGCATGCTGCTGCTGGTCGATGTGGTGGCGTCGGCCAGTGTGCGTGGCGCCCAGTTCCTGGTGCCGTTGTGCGGCGTGGCCGGGATCGTGGCGATCATGCTCAGGCGCCGCCACCTGGTGATGGGCTTCTGCGTCACGGTCGGCCTGTCCCTGGTGACCTCGCTGGTGATCGGGGTGACGAACACGCCGGGCCTGCCGGGCATGGCCGAGAGCGGTGCGATCCTGCTGCTGACGATCAGCCTGCTGCGGCATGTGACGCCGATGCGGCGTGCCGTACTTGTCTCGCTGGTCGGTCTAGTGGCGTTGATGGCGGAGGGGGTCGGGCGCGACTATCTGGGGTCGGCGGGGCTGGCGTTCTCGTTCGTCCTGTTCGTGGGGTGGTCGATCGCGGAGGGGCTGGGGCTGTATCTGCGCATCCAGCAGGATCGCAGGCGCGACACCCTGTCGTCGGTGCGGCGGGCGGAGCGGCTGGAGCTCGCCCGGGAGTTGCACGATCTGGTGGCGCATCACATCACGGGCATCGTGGTGCAGGCGCAGGCGGCCAAGACGGTGGCGGAGATGAAGCCCGAGGCGGTGGGTCCCGCGCTGGACGCCATCGCGAACGCGGGCACGGAGGCTCTGACGTCGATGCGGCGGCTGGTGGGGGTGCTGCGGGCGGATGACGAGGCGGCGCGCAGGCCGGGCACCACGCTGGCGGATCTGCGCCTGCTGACGGAGAGTTTCACGGCGAGCGGACCGCAGGTGGCCTTCGAGGTGGGTGCGGGGCTCGACGAGCGTGCGCTGGCGCCGGAGGTGCTGACGACGATGCACCGGGTGTTGCAGGAGGCGCTGACCAATGTGCGCAGGCACGCGCCTGGCACGGGGTGGGTGGAGGTGGATCTGCGGCCGGTGGGCGGGCCGTACTCGCCGGCGGCCCTGCTGGGCAGCGGTCTGGGGGTACGGCTGCGCGTGCGTAACTACAGTTCGGCGGCCGATCCGCGGATCAAGCGGCTGGGTGGGGGGTTCGGGCTGGTCGGGATGGCCGAGCGGGTGGAGGCCCTGGGCGGGCGGCTGTGGGCGGGGCCCACGGAGGAGGGGGCTTGGGAGGTCGTGGCGGAGGTCCCGACCTGACGACGGCGCGATGACCCAGCCTGACGACGGCGCGATGACCCAGCCTGACGGCGGGCACCGCACGCCGCCATGACGACGGGCGACCCGCTGACGCCCCCGGACCTGGCCGGGGCGCCGTCAGCGGGTCAGCGGCTGGCCAGGTAAGCGAGCAGGTCCCGGCCAGCCGAGGGCCGTCAGCGGCTGGCCAGGTAGACGAGCAGGTCCCGGCCAGCCGAGGGCCGTCAGCGGCTGGCCAGGTAGACGAGCAGGTCCCGGCCAGCCGAGGGCCGTCAGCGGCTGGCCAGGTAGGCGAGCAGGTCCTGGCGGGTCAGCATGCCCGTCGGCTTGCCGTCGTCGAGCACCACGGCCGCGTCCGCCTTCTCGAGCGCCTCCACCGCGCGCGCCACCGGCTCCCCCGCCCCGATCGTGGGCAGCGGCTGCGACATGTGGTCGGCGATCGGCGCGTCGGACGTCAGCCGCCCGCGGTACAGCGCGTCGAGCAGGTCACGCTCGACGACGGCGCCCACGACTTCGGCGGCCATGACGGGCGGCTCCTCCTTCATCACCGGCAGCTGCGAGACGGAGTACTCCCGCATGATGGAGATCGCGTAGCCGACGGTCTCGTGCGGGTGCACGTGGACGAACTCGGGCAGCCCCGACCCCTTGCGGGCGAGCACGTCGCCGACGAGCCCCTCCTCAGGGGAGGAGGTGGTCAGGAAGCCGTAGTCGGCCATCCACTCGTCGTTGAAGATCTTCGACAGGTAGCCGCGCCCGCCGTCGGGCAGCAGGACCACCACGACGTCGTCGGGCGAGGCCTTGGCGGCCACGCGCAGCGCGGCGACGACGGCCATGCCGCAGGAGCCGCCGACGAGCAGCGCCTCTTCGCGGGCCAGGCGGCGGGTCATGTTGAAGGAGTCCTTGTCGGACACCGCGATGATCTCGTCGCAGATGGTCGTGTCGTAGGTGGCGGGCCAGATGTCCTCGCCGACGCCTTCGACCAGGTACGGCCGGCCGCTGCCGCCGGAGTAGACGGAGCCCTCGGGGTCAGCCCCGATGATCTTCACCTTCCCGCCGGAGATCTCCTTCAGGTACCGCCCGGTGCCGCTGATCGTCCCGCCCGTGCCGACGCCCGCGACGAAGTGCGTGATGCGCCCTTCGGTCTGCTCCCACAGCTCCGGCCCGGTGGTGTGGTAGTGGGAGTCGGGGTTCTGCTGGTTGGAGTACTGATCGGGCTTCCAGGCGTTGGGGATCTCGCGGGCCAGCCGGTCGGAGACCGAGTAGTAGGACTCGGGATGGTCGGGCGAGACGGCGGTCGGGCAGACCACCACCTCGGCGCCGTAGGCGCGCAGGACCGAGATCTTGTCGGAGGCGACCTTGTCGGGCACCACGAAGACGCACCGGTAGCCGCGCTGCTGGGCCACGATGGCCAGCCCGACCCCGGTGTTGCCCGACGTGGGCTCGACGATCACGCCGCCGGGACGAAGGGCACCAGACTGCTCCGCCGCGTCGATCATCCGTACGGCGATGCGGTCCTTGACCGAGCCGCCGGGGTTGAAATATTCGACCTTGGCGAGCACCTGCGCCGGCAGCCCTGCCGAGACTTTGTGCAGCCTGACGAGGGGGGTGTTGCCCATCAGCTCGACCAGGGAATCGTAAACGCGCACCGAGGTGTTCACCTTCTTTTGCCGCTTGCATAACCCGAGCGCCGATTGGGTGGCGGGCACTCGGTTAGTTTCCAATCAAAAGCTACCGTCGCCAGGCGGCTGGGGGCGAAGACCTTCGAGGTCTGAGGGGGGACGGACGAAAAATGATCTGGACTCCGGGGGTGGCGCGGGCGGCGCGCAGGATCGCCGCCGCGGCGGCGGTCGGGGGCGGCGGGCTGACCGCGCTGGGAGTCACGGCCTATGGTCTCCTGCTCGCCGAGGGCCTGGTGGCCAGGAAGGTGATCGGCCGCCCGCACGGCATGGAGGGCCCGACGGCGGACGGTTCGTACGGTGATTTCCCCGGCGTGCCGATCAGCCTGGTCATGCTGGGCGATTCCACCTCGGTGGGCCTGGGGATGAGCGATCCCGCCCACACGCCGGGGGTGCTCATCGCGAACGGCCTGGCCGCCGTCGCCGAGCGTCCGGTACGGCTGCGCGTGTTCGGCAGGTCGGGCGCGGCGTCCGTGGAGTTGCGCCCCCAGGTCGACAAGGCGCTGAAGGAGCACCCGGACGTGGCGGTCATCTTCGTGGGCGCCAACGACGTCACCACCCAGACCCCGCCCGCGACAGCCGTACGGCATCTGGCCAAGGCGGTGCACAGGCTGCGCGAGGTGGGCGCCGAGGTGGTCGTGGGCACCTGCCCGGACCTGGGGACGGTGCGCCCGATCGGCCAGCCGTTGCGGTGGGTGACGCGCCGGTGGAGCCGCCAGCTGGCGGCCGCGCAGACCGTCGCGGTGGTCGAAGCGGGGGGACGTACGGTGGCATTCGCCGACATCCTGGGGCCGGAATTCGCCACAAACCCCAGCGAAATGTTCGGACCCGATCGTTTCCATCCAAGTGACCGAGGTTACGCGCAGGCTGCTTACGCGGTGCTACCTTCTGTGTGCGCTGCGTTGGAGTTGTGGCCCGAGCCCCGACCCGCACGTGACGCACAGATCCCAACTGGACTGCAACCGATTTACCTTGCGGCGGCGACCGCCGCGGAGAAACCAGGCACCGAGGTGACCGCGACCCGGGTCGAAGGGCGTGCGACAGGTCCCTACGGCAGGTGGGTGACGATGCTGCGCCGTCGTCCCTGAGTTCTTCGCGACGACTGGCCGTCACTCCTCATCCCCCTAGGAGTGGATAGACCGTGCTCCGTGCGAAACCGGCCATCGCGCTCGCCGGAATGCTGGCCCTGGCCGCGTGTTCCGGCAGCGACGCCGCGACTGCAGAGTTCCCCACCTGGCAGAACAACGAGGTCAACGCCATCAGCCGCATGGTCACCGGCGGCGGCATCGTGACCTTGACGTCGATGAAGGCCGACGGCTCGCTGGAGACGGTCGCTCTCGACCAGTCCTCCGGCAAGAGGTTGTGGGCCTTCCCCTCCACGATGGCCGGACGGCTGCCCGGCATGGGCGTCTCCCCGCCGGCGATCGTCGAGACCGGCAAGGACCAGGCGGTCGTCGCAGCGCTCGACCCGCTGAAGAAGGGGCGATGGAACGCCCTTCTGATCGCCCGCGACGGGCGCACGGGCAAGCAGAAGTGGACCCGTCCCGTTCACTCCACCTTCGGCCCCCAGCGCTGCGGGCCGTACATCTGCCTCTCGGAGCACACGGCGCTCAGGACGGCCCGGGTGGTCGTGCTCGACCCCGCCGACGGCAAGACCAGGTGGACGCTGCCGGGCATCGCCGAGGTGGAGTGGGCCGACGCCGCCCGCGTGCTGTTCCTGCGCCTGGCGGCCAACCCGATGATCGAGTCGTACGACATCAGGACCGGCAAGATCCAGTGGCAGCAGCCGATCGAGCAGGCGCTGGGCAAGGGCATCGACATGTCGGGCGGCTGGGCCTTCGGCGCCACGGGCGACAACCTGGTCGGCTACGTCGCGCCGTACACCAACCCGCGCACCCGCCGGGTCTCGACGTTCGGCCTGTTCTCGATGAAGCTCACCGACGGCTCGATCAACTGGATGCGCCCCTCGGTGGTGCGCGTCTACCCGAGCGGCAACCCGGGCTTCGCGCCGATCGTACGGCCGGTCGACCAGCAGGGCCAGTACGGCGGCTTCGCCCGCCTGGAGGCCGACAGCGGCCGCGTGGTCGGGCAGATCACCGCTGGTCAGGTGCCGGGCTCCGGCTGGTGGCTGGCCTTCCCCGACGCCATGGACCGGCTGGGATTCCTCAAGCACAACACCAAGGGCAGCAACTTCGACCTGGCGACCGGCAAGCAGTTGCCGATCGAGGAGGCCAAGGGCTGGTCGTTCTGCGTGACCGATCCCAAGCCGCTGCAGTTGCGTCAGCAGATACCCGGCTTCTACTCCACGGCCGCCCTGTGCCGTTACGACCTGGCCTCCGGCAAGAAGCTGGCCGAGGCCGGCTCCGCGCCGCCCGCCTGGTTCACGGGCAGCCAGGGCGGCTGGCGGTTGTGGCGTGACGAGAAGGGCGCCGTGCACGGGGTCAAGGACGGCTCGGCGGATGCGCCGGGCATGTACGGCTGAGCCGTATTCAGGGAAAGGGGCCGGTCCATCCGGCCCTTTTTCGCGTTCTACAGTAGAAAGTTCTGTTTTGCCCGCCCCGCCGCCTGGCACCCGCCGTACCAAGAAGTAACATCGCGATTGGAGCCACACAGAGGAGATAACCATGCCCGAGGCAGTCATCGTCGCGACCGCTCGCTCGCCCATCGGCCGCGCCTTCAAGGGGTCGCTGAAGGACATCCGTCCCGATGACCTGACAGTCCAGATGATCCAGGCGGCGCTGGCCAAGGTTCCGCAGCTCGACCCGAACCAGGTCGACGACCTCATGCTCGGTTGCGGCCTGCCCGGCGGTGAGCAGGGATTCAACATGGCCCGCGTGGTCTCGGTGATGCTCGGACTCGACACCGTGCCCGGCACGACGGTCACGAGGTACTGCTCCTCGTCGCTGCAGACGACCCGCATGGCCTTCCACGCGATCAAGGCCGGCGAGGGCGACGTCTTCATCTCCGCCGGCGTGGAGACCGTCTCCCGCTTCATCAAGGGCAACTCCGACTCGCTGCCCGACACCACCAACCCGATCTTCGGCGAGGCCGTCGAGCGCACCCAGACCTTCGCCGGCGGCGGCCAGACCTGGCACGACCCGCGCGAGGACGGCAAGGTCCCCGACATCTACATCGCGATGGGCCAGACGGCCGAGAACCTGGCCCAGATCAAGGGCATCTCCCGCCGCGAGCAGGACGAGTTCGGCGTACGCTCGCAGAACCTGGCGGAGAAGGCGCTGGCCGACGGGTTCTGGCAGAAGGACATCACCCCGGTCACGCTGCCCGACGGCACCGTGGTCAGCAAGGACGACGGGCCGCGCGCCGGCATCACCTACGAGGGCACCTCGCAGCTCAAGCCTGTCTTCCGCCCCGACGGCACGGTCACGGCCGGCAACTGCTGCCCGCTCAACGACGGCGCCGCCGCGGTGGTCATCATGAGCGACACCAAGGCCGCCGAGCTCGGCATCACGCCGCTGGCCCGCATCGTCTCGACCGGCGTCACGGGCCTCTCGCCCGAGATCATGGGCCTCGGCCCGGTGGAGGCCACCAAGCAGGCGCTCGCCCGCGCCGGCATGGCGATCGGCGACGTCGACCTGGTGGAGATCAACGAGGCCTTCGCGGCCCAGGTCATCCCGTCCTACCAGGACCTCGGCATCGAGCTCGACCGGCTGAACGTCAACGGCGGCGCCATCGCCGTCGGCCACCCGTTCGGCATGACGGGCGCGCGGATCACCTCGACGCTCATCAACAGCCTGCAGCACCACGACAAGAGCATCGGCCTGGAGACGATGTGCGTCGGTGGCGGCCAGGGCATGGCCATGATCCTGGAGCGCCTCGGCTAGGGCATGTCGAAGGGGTACGGCTCAGCCGTACCCCTTGGCCTGTAGAGGGCTCCTAGATGAAGCCCATCCGGGTGCGGCGGTGCCGCTCGTGCTCGAGGACGATCGCCGCGGCGTAGCCGTGGGTCAGTCCGTGCTCGTCGGCCAGCCAGTTAGCCCGTTCATCACAGCGGAGGAAGGACGGGCCGTTGTCGATGGCTTGGAACCACTCGGGGAGTTCGCGTCCCGTGATGGCCGGGACTCTTGCGATCAGCTTCGTCTGCGTCTCCATTGAGTGGTTCAAGGACATGGGCACCTCCACGGATTGGGACAGGTCCTTTGCTCGACACTGCAATAGAAGATGCCAAATCGCAACCCCCTGGACGGCAGCAATTCGTTGCCGCGTGGTTGCGGAACGCGAAAGACCCCGCCGGGAGCACCCGGCGGGGTCTGCTGTCGATCAGCGCTAGTCGCTGCTGGAGAAGTAGCTGATGAAGCGCAGGACCTCCAGGTAGATCCAGACCAGGCTCAGGGTCAGGCCGAAGGCGCACTGCCAGGCGAACTTCGCCGGAGCACCGGCGCGCACGCCCTCCTCCACCGCCGCGAAGTCGAGCAGGAGGAAGAAGACGCCGAGCAGGATCATCGCGATGCTGAAGACGTAGCCCAGCGGGCCCGCCTCACGCAGGCCGAAGCCGCCCGGGACGAAGATGCCCACGAGCAGGTTGACGAGCATCAGGCCGAGCACGGCGATCGACGCCGCGGTCACGTACTTGACCATCTTGTTGCTGACGCGGACGATGCGCAGGGAGTAGACGGCCAGTGTGCCGGCGAAGGCCAGCGCCGTACCGATCACCGCCTGCAGGACGATGCCGTTGAAGAAGTTCTCGTAGGCGAGGCTGAGGGCGCCGACGAAAACTCCGTAACACGCGGCGTAGCCGAGGATCAGCGCCGGGTTGGTGCTCTGCTTGAACGAGGCGATCAGGCCGAGGACCAGTCCGACGAGACCGAAGACGATGGCCACGCCCATGGGCACGTTGAGCACCCAGGCGGCCGCGCCGGTGAGGACCAGCGTGCCCAGGGTCATGAAGCCCTTGACCACCACGTCGTCGATGGTCATCGTCCGGTAGGCCGGAGGCGCCGGGGGCTGGTACGCCGGCGCGTCGTACATGTTCTGCAGGTGACCAGGGGTCGGAGTCTGGTACTGCCCCGGGTGGGTGTACTGGGACCTGCTGAAAATCGGGTTCTTGCTTTCCATCGCTGCCTCCACGCTGCGACCAGTGCGATCACCTTATCGACCGACGCTCGCACCGGCCACTCGCGCTGTGGTTCGTGGTCAACCGAGGGTGTCGGGCGAAGGATCAACGAGCGACCGCCGCCTGGAGTTCCCGGGGCCACATAAGTTCTCTGTTAATAAGAAATGCCTGGTCAATGGCATAATGATTCCGAGGGCATGCCAGTGCCCCCGGCGGGAGTCGAACCCGCACATCAACCCTTTTAAGGGGTTTGCCTCTGCCATTGGGCTACGGGGGCGCGGCAATCATACGATTCAGACCATGCTCCCGAGGAGCACAACTTGGCATCATGCGTCACAGATGTGAGGGTGGTCCTGGTTCGTGGTGAATGCTGCGGGCTTGAAATGGCATCTCATAGATGGTCACAGGCTCGGGACACTCTGGCAACCGACTTTGAACGCAAAACGCCCCGATGTGCCAAAGATGGCACACCGGGGCGCAAGCCGTACTGAAAACTAGCTGTTCACCGCTGCACGGAACCCGTCACGCGGGTGTTCGATCTCGCCCAGCGAGATCGTTTCGCGCTTGAAGAGCAGCGCGAGGGTCCAGTCGACGACCACGCGGACCTTGCGGTTGAGCGTGGGCACGCGCGACAGGTGGTAGGTGCGGTGCATGAACCACGCCGGGAAGCCGCGCAGCTTCACGCCGTAGACGTTGGCCACACCCTTGTGCAGGCCCAGGCCCGCCACCGAGCCGACGTACTTGTGGCGGTACTCCTTCAGCTCGTCGCCCTCGAGGTGGCGCACGATGTTGTCGGCCAGCACCTTGGCCTGCCGTACGGCGTGCTGGGCGTTGGGGGCGCAGTACTCCCCGGGCATCGTCACGTCGGGCACGCCCGCGACGTCGCCCGCGGCGAAGGCGTCGGGGGTGTCCTCGACGTTCAGCCTCGGGGTGGCCTTGATCCGGCCGCGGTCGTCGATCGGCAGGTCGGTGGCGTTGACCACCTGGCTGGGCTTGACGCCCGCCGTCCAGACCAGCGTCTCGGCGTCGAAGGCGGTGCCGTCCGACAGCTCGATGTGGCCGCCGACGGCCGAGTTGAGCCTGGTCTCCATGCGCACGTCGATGCCGCGCTCGCGCAGCTGCTCCAGGGTCCAGCGGCCCATCTCGGGGCCGACCTCGGGCAGGATGCGGTTGCTGGCCTCGACCAGCACCCAGTGGAAGTCCTGGGGCTTGATGTTGCGGTAGTAGCGGGTGGCGTCCTTGGCCATGTCCTCGAGCTCGGCCAGGGCCTCCACGCCGGCGAATCCGGCGCCGACCACCACGAACGTGAGCGCCTTCTTGCGCAGCGCCGGGTCCTCGGTCGACTCGGCCAGGTCGATCTTGCTGAGGACGCGGTTGCGCAGGGCGATCGCCTCGGCCACCGACTTGAAGCCGATGCCGACGTCGGTCAGGCCGGGGATGGGCAGCGTGCGCGAGATCGAGCCGGCGGCCATGACGATGACGTCGTAGCCGACCTCTCGCTCCTCGCCCTCCGCCGGCTGGAAGGTCGCCCGCTTGGCGGCGTGGTTGACCTTGGTCACCATGCCGTTGAGTATGCGCACCTTGGGAAGCAGGCGGCGCAGCGAGGCGACCATGTGGCGCGGCTGGACGTTGCCCGCCGCGGCCTCCGGGAGGAACGGCTGGTAGGTCATGTAGGACTGCGGGTCGATGACGGTGATGCGCACGTCGCCCTTCTTCAGGGGCCTGCGCAGCTTGCGCTGAAGGCGCAGGGCTGTGTACATGCCGACGTATCCGCCGCCAACGATCAAGATGTCCTTCACCTTGACCCACTCCTTAGGTGGAAGCTTGTGAAAGCATTCACAAGCGTAAACCAACTTCTCCGGGCGGTCATTCCCCCGGCCGCGTGTGACTCGTCACAGTGCCGCGGCGCGGCGGAACACGTCGTCGAGCATCTGCGCCGTCACCCTGCCCGTGAAGGTGTTCTGCTGGCTCGGGTGGTAGCAGCCCAGCACCGTCAGGCCATCGAGCTGCACTTCCGCCCCGTGCCCGAAGACCGGACGCGGCCTGGGCGCGTCGGGCAGCGCCGCCCACAACGCCTGCCACGCGAAGCCGCCCAGCGTCACGATCACCCGCGGGCCTGCCAGCTCCAGCTCCCTGACCAGCCACGGCAGGCAGGCGTCGCGCTCCTGCGGGGTGGGCTTGTTGGCCGGGGGCGCGCACCGCACCGCCGCCGCCATCCGCGCGTCGATCAGCTCCTGGCCGTCGCCGGCGTACGTGCTCGTCTCCTGTACGGCGAAGCCGGTGCGATGCAGCGACGCGAACAGCCAGTCGCCGCTGCGGTCACCCGTGAAGATGCGGCCCGTCCTGTTGCCGCCGTGCGCCGCCGGAGCCAGGCCCACGATCATCAGCTTGGGCCGGTCGGCGCCCCAGCCGGCGATGGGGCGGCCCCAGTACGTCTCGCCCGCGAAGGCCCGCCGCTTGACGTCGGCGACCTCCTCGCGCCACTCCACGAGGCGTGGGCAGGTCCTGCACACCGACTGGCGCGCGGTGAGCTCGCCGAGGGTACGGCTGGCGGCGGCCAGCTTCCGTACATCGTCAGGGGTGTGGGCGACCGGGGTGTCGGGGGTGGCCGGGTCGTCAGGCCATCCGGTGCCGGGCCGTACAAAGCTCATGGGACTGATGGTGCCTCATGGGAGGACCGAGATGCCCGAGACACGAAACGGGCGGCTCTCCGTGGAACTGAGAGCCGCCCGAATCAGAGGTGCGAACTACACGCAGGTCGGCGCGCCGACGTTGTCGAGCTCGTCGTCACCGGGCACGACCAGCTTGCCGAAGTTGCCCGCCTGAGCGGCGTTCGAGACGGTCGCGCTGACCACCTTGGACGCGTTCGTCAGGGTCTCGGAGCCCGAGGCCGCCACACCGGCGGCGGTGGACAGGCTCCACTCGACCGTCTTGGTGCCGGTGACCGTGAACTTGCCGGTGACCTTGAGGTCGGCCGACTTGACCTTGCCGTCCTCGCAGACGACGTTGACCCACTCGGCGTCGACCCAGTCGGCCGCAACGCTGGACGGAGCCGGCTTGCAGGCCAGGACGACGGTGGCGTTACGGGTGATCGACACCGGGCCGGTCACCTCGAGCGTCGCGCCACCGGTGGTGGTGCGGCTCGGACCGACGATGGTCTTCGACCCGTCGACCCACTCGGAACCGGTCACGACCTTGTCGCCCACGGTCCACTTGAAGTGCACCAGGGTCTTGCGGCTGGCGTACAGCGTGGCGCTGAAGTCAGCCGACGGGGTGGCGGGGCACACGGCCTCGTTCACCTTGACGCTGATCTCGGAGACAGAGACGGTGGCCGGGGCCTCGTCCTTGCACCAGACCTTGTAGTGGACACGGTTGGAGTCCGCGGCGTTCTTGCCCAGCAGCTGCAGGACGGCCCAGCCACGGTGGCTCTCGCGCGGCGTGAAGCTGAAGCCGACACGACGAGCGTCGTACACCTTCACCGCACCGCGGTCGACCACGTCACCGTTGAGGATCCAGCGGTAACGCACCCAGCGCGGGTCGTCGACCTTGATGACGCCGGAGAAGTTGATCCTGGCGCCGACGTTGCAGGAACCGACGTAGTGGTCGGGGCTCGCCCAGGCCTTGGCCCAAGCGGACGGGGTCTGCGGGTGGGTCGGCATGCCGTTGGTGCACTCGACCTGGAAGTAGACCTTCTTCGAGGTCACCTTCCGCGGACCGAGGACCTGCAGCGCCTCCCAGCCCTTGACGTTCTCGTCGAAGGTCAGAGACTGCTTGACGGTGACGTACTTGGTGCCGCTGCCCTTGAGCCCGATCGTGGAGACCTTGCTCTTGGACCCGTCACCGTGAAGCCAGCGGTAAGCCAGGGTGGTCTTGCCACCCGTCAGCTTCACCTTGATCTTCGCGGAGAACTTGACCGTGGTCGGACAGCCACCCCAGTAGTGCTTCTCAGAAACAACGGGCGTGGCAACCGAGACCTTGGGCTTCGCGGCGGCGGACGAGGTGGCCGACCCGGCCGTCGCCGAGGTGGCCGCCTGGGCGGAGCCGGCCATCAGCCCCGCGACCATGGTGGCCAGCACCGCGGTGGAGGCGCCGAGCGCCGCCATCCTGCGGGCCAAACCGAGAGACTTCATGTGAGAGTGCTCCATTCCTAGGAGGAAAGACACGCTCGGGAACGGTCGCCACGCCGTCGCCTTCTGCGCACGGCAAGATGGCAAAGCCCCCGTAAAGCCTCTTTACTTAAGCACAAACTCGATTGCCCGCTCAATACGGACAACTGGCAGCTGATGTCCATATTTCGTTGCAAAAACTTCAGGTTTTCATGCAACCCGATCGCTACCTGCGGAAATGCGGAAACCCAAGCGCGGCGCGAGGATCACCATCAGGTCACAATCGCGCGACGTCAGACCTGAGACCAGGCGATCCCGTCGAGGATGTCGTGTTCGCTGACCACCACATCGGAGAAACCGAACCGCCTGACGATGCGGTCGAGGATCAGCGCGCCGGCGGAGATGACGTCGACGCGGCCGGGATGCATGACCGGGATCGCCGCACGCTGGTCGTGCGTCATCGCGAGCAGATCGGCCGACACCTCGTGGACCCGGGCGGCTGGGACACGCGAGTGGTGGATGCGCTCGGGGTCGTATTCGGGCAGGTCGAGGGAGATGCCCGCCACCGTGGTCACCGAACCGGCCAGGCCCACGAGGGTGCGCGCACCGGCGACGGGTACGGCGGCCGCCACCTGGTCGAGCGCGGCCTCGATGTCGGCGACCACGCGCTCCACCGCCTCGGCCGGCGGGGGGTCGCCCGCGCCGCGCAGGTGGCGCTCGGTCAGGCGCACGCATCCGATGTCGACGGAGAGCGCGCCTTGCGCCGCTTCGGAGCCGACGACGAACTCGGTCGAGCCACCGCCGATGTCGACGACCAGGAAGGGGGCCTGGACGGGACCCTGCACGCTGCCGGTCGCGGCCGGGGCCAGGTCGGTGGCGGTCGTGGTGGCGGCGGTCGCGAGGCTGCGGGTGGCGCCGGTGAACGACAGTTGCGCCTCCTCCGCGCCCGACACCACCTCCGGCTCCACCCCGAAGATCTCCAGCACCCCCGACACGAACTCGTCGCGGTTGGCCGCATCGCGCGTGGCGCTGGTGGCCACCACACGCGTGGACACGGCCCCGTGCTGGTCGATGAGCTTGCGATACCCCCGCATCGCCGCGAAGGTGCGCTCCAGGGCCTCGGGAGCGAGCCGCCCGGTCCTGTCGACGTCCTGGCCGAGCCGGACGATCTCCATCAGGCGCTCGACGTCGGTGAGCTCATCACCGGAGATGTCGGCGATGAGCAGCCGCACCGAGTTGGTGCCGCAGTCGATGGCGGCTACGCGCACGGCCCCTCCGCCCACCACTCGGGCAGCGCGTCGAGCGCCTCGCGTCCGAACGGGTTGCTGCCCGGAACGGCCAGCTCCTGGGCGACCAGGGCGTGCAGGCACTTCACGCGGGTGGGCATGCCGCCCGAGCTCTGGGTGCCCGGCGGCAGTGGTTCGACGCCGGACTCCTCGGCGGCCTTGTCGCGGCGGGCGAGGTAGTCGTCGTGCGCCGCCTGGTAGGCCGCGGCCAGCGCGGGGTCCTCGGCCAGGCGGGCCTGCATCTCCTTCATCATCCCCGAGCTCTCGAGGGTGCCGATCTCGGAGTTGGCCCGGGGGCAGGTCAGGTAGTACAGGGTGGGGAAGGGGGTGCCGTCGGGCAGGCGGGGCGCGGTCTCGACCACGTCAGGGCGCCCGCACGGGCAGCGGTGGGCCACCTCGCGCAGTCCGCGGGGCTCGCGCCCGAGCTGCCGCTCGATGGCCTCGACGTCGCTAGCTTCCACTTGTCTCCCCCGTGTCGGCGGCGACCACCGACTCCCACAACGTTTCGTACCAGGGCGGTGTCGCCGAATCCTGCGTGGCGGTGGTCGTGCCGCCGCTCTGTTTCGGCTTGGGCACCATGTAGCACTTGGCGCCCGGGTCACAGTAGTGCAGCCGCTCGCGTGCGGTGCGCTTGGTCCAGTTGGGGTCCTGCACCTGCCGCCGCTGCTCCTCGACCTTGCGCTGCTCGGCCAGCACCTTGTCCTTCTCGGCCTGCAGCTCGGTGAGCTGGCGACGCTGGGCGATGTATTCGCGCACGGGGTAGGCCAGGCTCATCGCGATCGCGCAGACGACGACGGCGAGGATGGCGGCCCGGCCGGTGAGCTGCGGCCGGCGCACCTTCGGCTTGGCGGCGGAGGCACCGGCCTTCCCCGCCGCACCCGTCTTCCCCCCGCCCGAGGCGGCGGGCTTGCCGGTCGTACCGGCAGGTCCACCGGGCTTGGCTCCGGGAGTCGGTCGGGGCACGCGTGGAGTGGTGGTCTCCTCGCGTTCGCGGTTGCTCCCGGGCCTAGCCTCGTCACTCATCGAAGTTCGCTCCAGATTCGGGGGTTCGGCAGCGCCGAACCGAATCTAGCGCTGGAACCTCGGGAAAGCCGCGCGACCCGCGTAACGGGCGGCGTCGTCGAGCTGCTCCTCGATGCGGAGCAGCTGGTTGTACTTGGCCACGCGGTCGGATCGGGCCGGGGCGCCGGTCTTGATCTGCCCGCAGTTGGTCGCCACCGCCAGGTCGGCGATGGTGGTGTCTTCGGTCTCCCCGGAACGGTGCGACATCATGCAGCGGTAGCCGTTGCGGTGGGCCAGCTCGACGGCGTCGAGGGTCTCGGTGAGGGTGCCGATCTGGTTGACCTTGACCAGCAGGGCGTTGGCGGTGCCTTCGGCGATGCCGCGGGCCAGCCGCTCGGGGTTGGTGACGAACAGGTCGTCGCCGACCAGCTGCACCTTGTCGCCGAGCGCCTTGGTGATCTTGTTCCAGCCTTCCCAGTCGCTCTCGTCGAGCGGGTCCTCGATGGAGACCAGCGGGTAGGAGGCGACCAGGTCGGAGTAGAAGGCGATGAGCTCGTCGGCCGACAGGCCCTTGCCGTCGATGGTGTAGACGCCGTCGTTGTGGAACTCGGAGGCGGCCACGTCGAGCGCGAGCGCGATGTCCTGGCCGGGGGTGTAGCCCGCCTTCTCGATGGCGACGAGGATCAGGTCGAGCGCGTCGCGGTTGGACGGCAGGTTCGGCGCGAAGCCGCCCTCGTCGCCGAGGCCGGTGGCGTAGCCCTTCTCCTTGAGCACCTTCTTCAGCGCGTGGTAGACCTCGGTGCCCATGCGCACGGCCTCGCGGAAGCTCTCGGCTCCGATCGGCGCGATCATGAACTCCTGGATGTCGACGTTGGTGTCGGCGTGGGCGCCGCCGTTGAGGATGTTCATCATCGGCACGGGCAGCAGGTGCGCGTTGGAGCCGCCCACGTAGCGGTAGAGCGGCAGCTCGGCGCTGTCGGCGGCGGCCTTGGCCACGGCGAGCGAGACGCCCAGGATGGCGTTGGCGCCCAGCTTGGCCTTGTTGGGCGTGCCGTCGAGGTCGATCATGATCTGGTCGACGATGCGCTGGTCCTCGGCCTCGACGCCGTGCACCTCGTCGAAGATCTCGTCGGTCACGGCGAGCACGGCCTTCTCCACGCCCTTGCCGCCGTAGCGCTCCTCGCCGTCACGCAGCTCGACGGCCTCGAAGGCGCCGGTGGAGGCGCCGCTGGGCACGGCCGCACGGCCGGTGCTCCCGTCGTCGAGGACGACCTCGACCTCGACGGTCGGGTTTCCGCGGGAGTCGAGGATCTCACGGGCGTAGACGACCTCGATGGCAGCCACGTCAAGCGCTCCTAGAGTTGAAGGGCAGTTGCGCCAAAAGCCTACCGAGGTCTACTACCTGGTACGGCTAGCGGTCCAGGTTCCAGGCACGCAGCCGCGATCCCCCGATCGCGGCCACCACCACGGCACGCCCGCCGAGCTCACCGGCGGCGATCGTGGTGACCTCGTGCGGCTCGTCCAGCAGCCGCACCTCGTGCTCACCCTCCTGGGCGCTGAGGCCCCGCCCTCCCGCGAGGGTCACCAGCTCACCATCGCGCTCGATGACGTCGGCCAGCGGCTGGGCGGTCTCGGCCGTGAAGATCACCTCGGCGAGGTCGGGCCCGTAGACCGCGACGCGGCCGTCGGTCGTGACCACGGCGATCCGCGTGCCGCCGAGGTGGCCGATCCTGGTGACGGGTGCTCCCGCCGCGGCTCGGGCGCCGCCCCTGAGCAGGTGCCCGTCGCCGGTGCCGACGACGAGCTGGAAGCCGTCCCAGACCAGGGCGGTCACCACCGATTCGAACACCTGTGGCTCGCCCGCGGGCCGGCCGCTCCTGAGATCCACGGTGATCACTCGCCCGTTGGGGCAGCCGAGGTAGGCCCGTCCGTCGGCGACGGCCACCGGCGGGTTCTCGGAGTCGCAGGTGAAGAACCTGCCCGGTTCCGCGTCGGCGACGTTCCAGGTGCGCAGGACGCCGTCGGCCACGTAGACGACCATCGCCCGGCCGTCGACCTCGGTGACCGCCACGAAGGTCACCCTGGACGAGCCCACCGGGATCTCCCGGTACGGGGGCCGCTCGGCCCCGGGACGCAGGAGGTGGATCACGCCGCCGCCGGCCGCGGCCACGATCGGGTCGCCGAGCAGGGAGCCGACCGCCATCGCGGTGACCTGGTCGCCCGCCGGGCCGAACGGGCCGCCGATCGCCTGGCCGAAGCCGGGTGTGCTCGACAGGCTCTCGTGGAGCTGCGGCCCGACGGCCTCCGGGAGACGGTCGGGCCACCACATGCTTCCGAGCGCCGAGCCTGCCAGCACGAGCACGAGCATCCCGGCGATCAGGAGTCTGCGCCGCCGTACGGACGCGGGAAGCGGCGCGGGTGGAGCGGACGCCTGCCTGGTCAGCCGGGCGTGGACCTGCCGCGCGGTCGGCCGCCTCGCCGGGTCCTTGCGCAGGCAGTCGGCCAGCACCGACCGCAGCGGACGCTCCACGCCCGACAGGTCGGGCTCGGCCGTCAACACCCTGTGCATGACGGCGGGAATGTTCGCCCCGCTGAACAGCGAGCTCCCGGTCGCCGCGTAGGCGACGGTCGCGGCCCAGGCGAAGATGTCGGAGGCGGCCGTGGCGTCCTCCCCCGCGATCTGCTCCGGCGCCATGTATCCGGGGGTGCCGACCACGGAGCTGGTCGCCGTGGTCGCCGAGTCGACGGTCCTGGCGATGCCGAAGTCGATCACCCGCGGGCCGTCGGGGCCCAGCAGGACGTTCGACGGCTTGAAGTCCCTGTGCACGATCTGGGCCCGGTGGATGGCGGACAGCGCGCCGATGGTGCCGATCGCCAGCTCGTCGAGCTCGTCGCCGTGCAGCGGGCCATACCTCTGCACGTGCTGCTGCAGGGAGGGTCCGTCGACGTATTCGCTGATCAGGTAGGGCCGCTCCTCGGCCATGCCCGAGTCGACGACGCGTGCCGTACCGGCGCCCTCGATCCTGGCCGCCGTGGCGGCCTCGGCCAGGAACCTGCGTACGGCACGGCGGTCGCTCACGAGCCGCGCGTGCAGCACCTTGACCGCGACGTGGCGCCCGCCCTTCTGCCCGAGGTAGACGGTGCCCTGGCCGCCGTCGCCGAGCACGCCGGTGAGCCGGTATCCGGCCAGCTCACGCGGATCGTCGCGCCGCAGTGCGCGTGCCTCGGTCATGTGCCCCTCTCCCCCGGCGGAAAAGCCTGCCATTTCGGGACTTGTTATGCCAGACGAACACTGGGGAAACAGGCGATCTGTGCCGGTTACCGGGCGGGCACGGCGTGGCACGATCCGCTCGTGAACCTATGGCGCACCCTTCTGACTGCCGCACTCGCGATGCCGCTCCTCGCGGTGCCCGCCGACGCGTCGTCCAAGACGCAGGTCCGCTTCTCCACCTTCAACGCCTCCCTCAACAGGAACGCGGAAGGTCAGCTCGTCACCGACCTGTCGACGCCGGACAACGCGCAGGCCAAGGTGATCGCGGAGATCATCCAGCGGGCCCGTCCCGACGTGGTCCTGGTCAACGAGTTCGACTTCGACGCCCAGGGCACGGCGCTCGGCCTCTTCCACGACAACTACCTGCGGGTCGGGCAGAACGGCGCGGAGCCGATCCGCTACCGCTACCGCTACACCGCCCCCAGCAACACCGGCGTCGCCTCCGGCTTCGACCTCAACAACGACGGCCAGGTCGTGACCACTCCTGGCGCCCCCGGCTACGGCGACGACGCCTACGGCTTCGGCGTCTTCCCCGGCCAGTACGGCATGGCGGTCTACTCCAGGTACCCGATCACGAACGTGCGCACCTTCCAGAACTTCCTGTGGAAGGACATGCCGGGCAACGTCATCCCGCCCGGCTGGTACTCCGGCGAGGAGCTCGCGGTCTTCCGCCTGTCGTCCAAGTCGCACTGGGACCTGTCGCTGCGCGTCGGCCGCGACACCGTGCACCTGCTGGCCAGCCACCCCACGCCGCCCACCTTCGACGGCGCGGAGGACCGCAACGGCCGCCGCAACCACGACGAGATCCGCTTCTGGGCCGACTACGTCAACGGCGCCCGCTACGTCTACGACGACCGGGGCCGGCGCGGCGGGCTGCGCGGCGGCGAGAGCTTCGTGATCGCGGGCGACCAGAACGCCGACCCCTTCGACGGCGATTCCTATGACGGCGCCATCCACCAGCTGATCGGCAACAAGCGCGTCGACGCGTCCTTCGCCCCGTCGAGCGGCGGCGCGAGCGAGGCGGCGGCTCTTCAGGGCGGCGCCAACACCACCCACAAGGGCGACCCGCGCTACGACACGGCGGACTTCTCCGACACCGCCCCGGGCAACCTGCGGGCCGACTACGTGCTGCCTTCCCGTCACGGGCTCAAGGTGCTCGGCGGCGGCGTCTTCTGGCCGGTGCGCAGCGACCCGCTGTCGCGCCTTACGGGAGTCTTCCCCTTCCCCAGCTCCGATCACCGGCTGGTGTGGGTGGACGTGTCATCCTGATCACATGGAGCGAGTCAGAAAACTGCTCGACGTTCCCGGCGGCGACTCCTCGCGCGGCTATCTCGACCTGCTCGGGACCGAGCGGGTGCCGCTCAGCTTCGCCCAGCGGCTGATGCAGTCCACCCAGCTCCCGCTCATCTACGAGCGGCTGTGGCGGCCCTACCTGATCGGCCTGTCGAAGGGCGGCCCGTTCGGTCCGAGCACCGTGCAGGAGATGGCCATGCTGCACGACATGCTCAGGCTCGCGGGCGGCGAGGTGATCCTCGACGTCGCCTGCGGCCCCGGCAACGTCACCCGTGCCCTTGCTCCGGGCGCGGACCTGGTGGTGGGGATCGACGCCTCGGCGACCATGCTCGACACCGCGGTCCGCGACACCCGCGACGCCAACGTGGAGTACGTCAGGGGCGACGCGGTCAGCCTGCCGTTCTCCTCCCAGACGTTCGACGCCGTCGCCTGTTTCGCCGCGCTCTACCTGTTCGACCGGCCTTTCGACGCGCTCGACTCGATGGCCAGGGTGCTGCGGCCCGGCGGGCGGCTGGCGCTCATGACGACGCGGCGCGTGCCGGGCCTGGAGGAGATCGTGCGGCAGGTCACGGGCGTGCGGCTGTTCGCCGACGACGAGGTGACCGGGGCCCTGACCGCACGCGGCTTCACCGACGTCGCGCAACGCACCTCGGGGTTCATTCAGTACGTGGAGGCCAGTCGATGACCTACGGGGTGCGCCAGTTCCAGCTCACGCTGATGCACCGGATGCGCGACCTCAACTCCGACCGAGTCCAGCAGGCGCTCACCGACCTGCGGGCGAGCAGGGCCGAGGAGGGCGCGGCGCACAGCCAGTGGACCAGGCGCACCTTCTACGCCAAGGGCCTGTCGCCGTACCGCTCGGCGCTCGGGGAGCCGTCGTACCGGGGCGAGCACGCCCTGGGCGCCGTCACCTGCGACATCGTGCGCTGGGCGTTGCCGTACTGGCCCGGGCTGGAGTTCGAGGTGATGGTCGGGCCCGACCGCCGTGTATGGAACCAGTGGTTCGTACGGCCCGCGGGCGACAAGAAGGTGTCCTTGGCCGGGCTGCGGCCGTGGACCTGCGTGATCGGCGACGTGTGCGCGAGCTTCGCCGGAGCCCGGCAGGGCGAGGGCGCCGCGCCGCAGCAGTGGACGGTCGACTTCGTCCACGACGGCAGGCCCTACCAGGCACGTTTCGTCTACGGCCTGCTCCAGTCGGTGGCCGGCTAGCGGCTCTCCCAGGCGACGATGCGGTCGCGGTAGGCCAGGGCGGCGGCCCGCAGCTCCGCCTCCGGGTCGAGCCCGGCCTCGAGCGCCCGGTGCACCAGGTCGAAGAGCTCGCGGGCGACTCCCTGACCCACGGCGTGGGCCAGCGACTCCGGCACGCCTGAGCGGTCGGCGCGCTTGATGAGCTGGGCGGCCAGGGAGAGGGCGGGCTGGCCGGTGGGCACGCCGTCGACGGAGCTCTTGCCCGACGACGAGCGCTCGGCGGCCTTGATGGCCTCCCAGTTGGCGTTGACCTCGTCGGCGGTCTCGGCCGAGACGTCGCTGAAGACGTGCGGGTGGCGCCGGACGAGCTTGTCGACGATTCCCGCCGCGACGTCGTCGATGTCGAAGTGCTCGGCGACCCGCGAGTGGAAGGCGACCTGCAGCAGCACGTCGCCGAGCTCCTCGCGCAGGGAGTCGAGGTCGCCCGACTCGACGGAGTGCTGCACCTCGTAGGCCTCCTCGATGAGGTACGGCACCAGCGAGGCGTGGGTCTGCTTGCGGTCCCAGGGACACTCGGTGCGCAGCCGGTCCATGACCGAGACCAGGTCGAGCACCCGCGCGCCCGGCAGGTCGTAGGAGCCGGGGATGACCTCGATCTCGGGCGGCGTCTCCAGCGCGAGGGCGGCGTGGCCGAAGCCGCGCATCTGGTCCTCGGTGGCGTCGAGCCACACGACGGTCTCGGCGACGGCCCGGCGCGCCCATGAGGCCGGGTCGGGGGTCACGACGACGACCTCGACCCCGGCCTCGGCCAGATACGGCAGGGCCGGGTGATCGGGGTCGGCGGTGTGCACGGGACCGGCCGTGAGGGCCCGCCAGGCCTGCGGCGACAGCAGGCCGGGCGCGACCCGCGGTGAGGTGGTGACGACGATCAGCGGCATGTCAGCCCTGCGGCGGCTGCTGCGGCTGCTGTTGCACGGAGGTGAGCTTGCCGAAGCGGCCGGTGTCGACGAAGGTCTGCTGCTGGCCGTCGTAGGTGCCGTAGCGGGGGTTGAAGGCGACCCTGATCGAGTTGAACTCCTCCTGGATCTTCTGCATCGCCTGCTGGTTGTTCGCGCCGCCCAGCTGGTCGATGATCTTGTAGACGCCCAGCTCGGCGCGGATGAAGCCGCGCGGGTCTGCCGGGTCGAGGCCCTTGGCCAGGAGGTTCATCTCGGGCGTCTGCATCTGGCCGGGGTTCTTCAGCGCCGTGTCGACCTCGGCCTCGGAGATGGCGACCTGGTACTTCGCGCTCAGCTGCTGGAAGCGCGCCTCGGTGACCATGCGCTGCAGCACGAACTGGTTGAGCGGCACTCCGAGCTGCGACGGGTTGATCTTCGCCCGCTCCAGGGCCGCGGAGTACGCCCTGACTTCCTGGTTCAAAGCGCTGGAGGAGATGCGGTCCTGGCCCACGACGGCCGCGGCCCCGGCCTCGACGGGCTGGGAGCACGCGGTCAGCGCAATCCCGGCGGCGATTGCGACACCGGCCACTCGAATCGACTTCACGTTGGTCCCTTTCCGAACAAACCGCGGCTTAGCTTACCCGTGCGGGCTCGAGGAACATCGCCTCGACCAGGTCGCCGCACCACTTCAACAAGGCCATGTCGCGGAGCGGCTGCCCGCCGACCGGCTTGGTCTTCGGCACGGGAACCAGCAGAGTCTCCGCCGCCTGCTTGTAGATCGCCGTCTTGTAGAGCCGCTGCAACCGCACCTGCTGGGATTCTCTCAGCACCACGGGACCGAACTTGATGTTGGTGCCCTGCAGCACCACATCGGACAGGCCCGCCTTGCGCGCGGCGATGCGGAACCTGGCGACCTCCAGGAGGTTCTCGACCTCGAGCGGCGGCTTGCCGTACCTGTCGGTCAGCTCCTCGCGCACGGCGACGATGTCGTTCTCCGAGGCGATGGCGGCGATGCGCTTGTAGGCCTCCAGCCGCAGCCGCTCGGAGGTGACGTAGTCGTGCGGGATGTGGGCGTTGATCGGCAGCTCGACCCGGACGTCGGGGCGCTCCTCGACCTCGGGTTCGCCGGTGAGCTTGGCCTTCTGCTCCTGCACGGCCTCGGCCATCAGCCGGACGTAGAGGTCGAAGCCGACGCCGGCGATGAAGCCCGACTGCTCGGCGCCGAGCACGTTGCCGGCGCCGCGGATCTCCAGGTCCTTCATCGCGACGTACATGCCCGCGCCCATCTCGGTGTGCTGGGCGATGGTCGCCAGCCGCTCGTGCGCGGTCTCGGTCAGCGGGCGCTCCGGCGGGTAGAGGAAGTAGGCGTAACCGCGCTCGCGGCCACGGCCGACACGCCCGCGCAGCTGGTGCAGCTGCGACAGGCCGTAGTTGTCGGCCCGGTCGACGATCAGCGTGTTGGCGTTGGGCACGTCGAGGCCCGACTCGACGATGGTCGTGGAGACCAGCAGGTCGTACTCGCGCTCCCAGAAACCGACCATGATCTGCTCGAGCTGGTGTTCGTTCATCTGCCCGTGGGCCACCGCGACGCGCGCCTCGGGCACCAGCTCCTTCAGGCGGGCGGCGACCTTGTTGATCGAGGCGACGCGGTTGTGCACGAAGAAGATCTGGCCGTCGCGCATCAGCTCGCGGCGGATCGCCGCGGCGATCTGCTTCTCGTCGTACGGCCCGACGAAGGTGAGGATCGGGTGGCGCTCCTCCGGCGGGGTCAGGATCGTCGACATCTCGCGGATGCCGGTCAGGCCCATCTCCAGGGTGCGCGGGATCGGCGTGGCCGACATGGCCAGCACGTCGACCTGGGTGCGCAGGTGCTTCATGGCCTCCTTGTGCTCGACGCCGAACCGCTGCTCCTCGTCGATGATGATGAGCCCGAGGTTCTTGAAGCGCACCTCGGGGTTGAGCAGGCGGTGGGTGCCGATGACCACGTCGGCCTTGCCCTCGCGCAGCTCCTCGAGGGTCTGCTTGACGTCGGCGTCGGTCTGGAAGCGCGAGACCGGCTTGACCACGACGGGGAAGTTGGAGAACCGCTCGGTGAAGGTCGACATGTGCTGCTGCACCAGCAGCGTCGTCGGCACCAGCACGGCGACCTGCTTGCCGTCCTGCACCGCCTTGAAGGCCGCGCGCACCGCGATCTCGGTCTTGCCGTAGCCGACGTCGCCGCAGATCAGCCTGTCCATCGGGACCGGCCGCTCCATGTCGCGCTTGACCTCGTCGATCGCCTCCAGCTGGTCGCCGGTCTCGGCGTAGGGGAAGGCGTCCTCCATCTCGCGCTGCCACGGCGAGTCGGGCGCGAAGGGGTGGCCGGGCGAGGCCATGCGGGCGGAGTAGAGCCTGATGAGCTCGCCGGCGATCTCCTTGACCGCCTTCTTCGCCCGCGACTTGGCCTTGGCCCAGTCGGCGCCGCCCATGCGGTTGAGCGTCGGCGCCTCGCCGCCCACGTAGCGGGTGACCTCGTCGAGCTGGTCGGTGGGGACGTAGAGCCTGTCGCCCTTGGCGTACTCGATGACCAGGTATTCGCGCGTGGCCCCCTGCACGGTGCGCTGCACCATCTCGACGTAGCGCCCCACGCCGTGCTGCTCGTGCACGACGTGGTCGCCCACCTTGAGCTGCAGCGGGTCGACCATGTTGCGCCTGCGCGAGGGAAGCCGCCGCATGTCCTTCGTCGAGGCCTTCTGGCCGACGAGGTCGAGGTGGGTGAGGACGGCCAGCTCCGGCGTCACGAAGCCGTGCTCCAGCAGGCCGGTGGAGACCAGCACGACACCGCTGGAGGGCGGCCGGTCGATCGACTCCTCGAGCCGCGCGGGCACGTCGACTTCCTTGAGCAGGTCGACCATGCGCTCGGCGGGCCCGTGGCCCTCGCTGAGCAGCACGATCGCCTTGTCCTGCGCGAGCCACTCCTTGATGTCGCCGAGCGCCTTGCGGGTGTCGCCGCGGTAGGCCTCGCTGTCGTGGGCGTCGAGCTCGATGCCGTTGCCGAACGGCGCCATGCTCCACCAGCCCTGCCCCAGGGCGTCGGCGTGGTCGCGGATCTCCTCCAGGGTGCGGAAGGCGGCCGCGCCCAGGTCGATCGGCGCCTCGCCACCGGCGGCGGCGTTGATCCAGGAGGCCTCCAGGAACTCCTGGCTGGTGCGCACGAGCTCCTCGGCCCTGCCCCTGATGCGCTCGGGGTCGCAGACGAAGACCGCGGCGTCCTTCGGCAGGTGGTCGACCAGCAGGTCCATCTCGCCCGCGAGCACCGGGGCGAAGGCCTCCATGCCCTCGACCGGCGACCCCTCGCCCATCTGGTCGAGGACCTCGGCCAGCGAGGGGTGCTCCTGCGCCAGGGCCCTGGCGCGCTCGCGCACCGAAGCCGTCAGCAGCAGCTCGCGGCACGGCGGAGCGAACAGCCCGTCGGAGGCCACCTCCAGCGAGCGCTGGTCGGCCACCTTGAACCAGCGGATCTCCTCGACCGTGTCGCCCCAGAACTCCAGCCGCAGCGGATGCTCCTCGGTCGGCGGGAAGACGTCGAGCAGGCCGCCGCGCACGGCGACCTCGCCGCGCTTCTCGACCATGTCGACCCGGTGGTAGCCGTTGTCGACCAGCCGCGTCACCACCTCGTCGAGGTCGGCGTCGTCGCCCGCCCTCAACCGGATCGGCTCCAGGTCGCCCAGGCCCTTCACGATCGGCTGCAGGAGCGCGCGCACGGGGGCGACGACCACCTGCAGCGGGCCGGCCGACAGGTCGCCCTCGATCGGGTGGGCGAGCCTTCTGAGCACGGCCAGGCGCTGGCCGACGGTGTCGCTGCGCGGCGACAGCCGTTCGTGCGGCAGCGTCTCCCAGGCTGGGAAGACCGCCACGGTGACCGGGTCGATCAGCGACGACAGCGCGGCGGCCAGGTCCTCGGCCTCCCTGCCGGTCGCCGTGACGGCCAGCACGGTGCGGCGGCCCGCCAGGGCGCCCACCGCGAACGGCCGCATCGGGGCAGGCGCGATGAGCGCCACGTCCCCCTCGGACGACAGCGCGCCGGCCAGTTTCTGGTCAGCGGAGACGAGATCAAGAAGACCGGAAAGACTCATGCCCATAGCCCCACGACGGCAACACGACCACCCCCGGCCGGGACGGACACGGGGGTTTGTGCTTCCCAGACTAGTCTCTGCCCCCGACAGTGAGGTGAGGTGGGGGAAATCCCTCACGAACGGCGGTTATGAAGTTACTCTGAGTGACATGTCTGAGCTGCGGGTAAGAGGAGACGTCTTCGGTCAGCGCATCCGCGAGCAGTACACCGAGCAGCTGGGACGGCGGCTCGACCTGCTGGTGGCCGGGTGCGCACGGGAGCACGGCCTGGTCCTCGACCGGGTCGAAACCCGGATCTCCGGTGTCGACGACGACATCGAACAGGTGCGCGCCGCCCTGGAGCGCGGCACCGACGTCGAGTCGTGGAGCCTGGGCGATCTGCGTTCCGTGCCGATCCCGCCGCGCTCCTTCGACGTGATCTTCGTGCACTTCCTGCTGGAGCGCATCCACCACACGGAACTGGTGCTCGACCGCATGCTCAACGGGCTGCGGCCGGGCGGGCTGCTCCTGCTGCGCATGCGCGACCGTTCGAGCGCCTACGGGTTCTGGGACCGGATCACGCCGTCGTGGTTGCGCCGCCTGGCCTGGCCGTACCTGACCGGAGACGACGGCGCCGGGCCGCTGCCGGCCGTCTACGAGCCGGTCACCTCGCGCGAGGGCATGCTGGCGTTCTGCCTCTCGCGCGGCCTGATGGTCACCGATTCGGAGACGGCCACGAGCGGACCGGCGATGGGACGGCTGGGCTCCGCGGCCGTAGGACTGGTCTCGCGCATGAGCCGGGGCCGTTACACCTCGGCTCATGACGAGGTCGTCATGGTCATCCGCAAGCCGCAGAACCACTTCGCCCGGTTGATCTAGCGGCGGGTCAGCACCGGGTTCCAGCGGCCGTCATCGCCCTTCTGGTAGGTGGACAGCTGGGTGACCTGGGTGCCGTCGACGCTGGTCACCACGATGCTGCTGTGGAACTCGTTCTCGCACTCGCCGTAGCAGCCCAGGCCGATGATGTTGTCGTTGTCGGCCCACGCCCACTGCTGCAGCAGCTTCTGCCTGCCCAGTTCCTTGCCGTCGCGGTCGACGACCGGAGTGGGCAGGCCGTCGCCGGTCAGCCGCTTGGTGCCGTCGGGCGACCAGATCGGCTCGTCCCGGTAGGAGTCGGCCTGGGCCTTGTCGGGCGCCTCCGCCGGCTGGCCGTCGGCGGTGAGGTAGACCTTGGCCGGCTGGGTCGAGGTCGGCTGCCAGAGCAACGTGCCGTCGACGCTCCAGCCGAGGTCCTGGCGGCGGTTGCCGTTGAAGGGCTTGCCCTCGGGGTCGCCGACCTGGTTGTCGGGCATCGACGGCAGGGCGTGGTGGTCGGCCTGGCCGGTGGCGGCGTCGACGATGTAGTAGCCGGTGCGCACGGGCTTGCTCACGTCGGGGTGCTGGCGGCCTTCTCCCTGCACCATGTCGGGGTAGTCGGAGTAGGTGGTGGCCAGCACCTTCGTGCCGTCGGGCGACCAGGCGACCGAGCCCGCGGGGTTCTGCAGGTCGACCCAGCGCAGGATCTGCCTGGTCTTCATGTCCATGATGCCGAGGCGCGTGCCGAGGTCGGGGCCCTCCAGCACGGCGGCCAGGTGCAGGCCGGGGGCGACGTCCACCCAGGCCCAGTCGGTGCGCTCGTAGCCGCCCGTGCGCGGGTCGTAGAGCGACCACGTGCGGTGGAACGGGTCGCCGTTGCTGGGCCCGGCGTTGATCGTGTAGTACGCCGAGACGGCGTACTGCCCGGCGGCGATGAGGGTCGCCGGCGGATTGTTGTCGACGTCGGCCTTGATGTCGCTTTCCGGCTCCGGCCTGGGCGGGAGCGTCACCTCGACGCTCACGGTCGCCGCCGGGTCGGGCGCGGCGCGCTCGGCGCCCGGCACGATCACCAGCGCCACGGCGGCAGCGGCGGCCACGGCGACCGCGGGAACGATCCAGATCATCGGCCGGCGGCGCTTCTTCAGCGCCCGTGCGGCCAGGTCGTGCGGGACGCGGGCCTCCCCGGCCCACTCTCCCAGCGTCTCGCGCAGCAGGTCGGTCATGACACGGTCTCCAGTTCCCTGGCAAGTTCGGGTGACAACTCGCGGAGCCTGGCCAGCGAGCGGTGCGCGGTGCTGCGCACCGTGCCGACCGAGACGCCCAGCTCCTTGGCGACCTCGGTGTCGGGCAGATCTTCGAAGTAGCGCAGCACGAGCACCGTGCGCTGACGGGGAGTGAGCTTGGCCAGCGCCTCGCGCAGCACCATGCGCAGCTCGCTCTGGTGCGTACGGTCGAGACCCGGGCTTTCTGGCAACCGCGCCTGCACCACTTCCGGCCGCCGCGACGCCGTACGCCACCAGCTGATCTGCTGGCGGTACATCACCTGCTTGACGTAGGCCTCCGGCGTCTCGACCCGCTTCCACTTGACCGCCAGCTTGGCGAGCGCGGCCTGCACGAGATCCTCCGCCGCGTGCTGGTCACCGCCCGCCAGCAGGTAGGCCAGGCGCATCAGCGCGGGTGAGCGCGCGGAAACGAACTCGCGGAAGCCCCGTTCGTCTGCGGCGTCCACGATCACCTCCAGGGGAGTTTTGCTTTGGACACCCTTCCAGACGCCCTGTCGGCCCTCCCGCTATGCCTGCCTTCCGTAAGACTTGGATCACAAGCTAGAGTGTTTCCTACCAAGCTGATCGGAATAGTTGGATGATGCACACGCCAGACGCCCGCGAGCTCGCCGACCTCGAGCTGCTGCTCAACGGCGCCTTCGCCCCGCTCACCGGCTTCATGGGCCACGACGACGCCCACTCCGTCGTCGAGCGCGGCACGCTCCTCGACGGCACGCCCTGGCCGGCTCCGATCACCATCGACCTGCCCGACGACGCCTCGGGCGACGTCACCCTCCTCGACCCGGAAGGCGCACCGCTCGCCGTCCTGACCGTCGGCACCGGCCAGGTGCGTGCCCTGGGCCGCATCGAGCACGGGCCCTTCGCCCGGCTCCGCCGTACCCCCGCCGAGGTCCGCAAGGAGCTCGACGGGCGGCCCGCGCTCGTCGTGACCATGCGCGGCCCGCTCGACTCCGTCGAGGAGATCAAGGAGACCGCGCGCGAGCTAGGCGCCGTCGTGGTCCTCATGCCCCTGGCGTACGGCGAGGCGGGCCCCGGCATCGTGCGCGCCGCGCTCTCGGCGGCCGGCAAGCTCGACGCCATGGTCGTGGCCGTCCCCCTGGCCCCGCGCGAAGACCAGGAGATCGACCTGGAGCTGCGCGAACACGTCGCCGAGGCCTACGGCGCCACCGAGCACCTGGCAGGACCCGCGCCCATCACCCTGCCGGGACCGCCCCACCGCCGCGGCCTGGTCGTCTTCTTCACGGGCCTGTCCGGCTCGGGCAAGTCCACCATCGCCCGCGGCCTTCGCGACTCGCTGCTGGAGCTCGGCGGGCGCACGGTGACCTACCTCGACGGCGACGTGGTGCGGCACCTGCTGTCCAAGGGGCTCACCTTCTCGCGGGAGGACCGCGACCTCAACATCAGGCGCATCGGTTTCGTCGCCGCCGAGGTCGCGCGGCACGGCGGCCTGGCCATCTGCGCCCCCATCGCGCCCTACGCCTCCACCCGCGAGGAGGTGCGCGAGATGGCCGAGTCGGTCGGTGCCGACTTCCTGCTCGTGCACGTGTCCACACCGCTGGAGGAGTGCGAGCGGCGTGACCGCAAGGGCCTGTACGCCAGGGCGCGCGCGGGAGAGATCCCCTCGTTCACCGGCATCTCCGACCCCTACGAGGAGCCGGACGACGCCGACCTCGTCATCGACACCACCGGAGTGTCCATCGAGAGCGCGGTCACCCGCGTGCTCGACGCCTTGCGTAGCGGAGGATGGATTCGTTGATCGACTTCCCCCTCGTCGTCGGCTCCTTCCTGGTCGCGATCATCGTCGGCCTGACCGGGATGGGCGGCGGCGCGTTGATGACGCCCATGATGATGCTGTTCTTCAACGTGCCTCCGCTGGCCGCGGTCTCCAGCGACCTGGTGACGTCGGCGTTGATGAAACCGGTCGGCGGGATGGTGCACCTGCGCCGCGGCACGGTCAACCTGCGGCTCGTCGCGTGGTTGTGCGCCGGGTCGGTCCCCACGGCGTTCTGCGGTGTCTTCCTCATCCGCGCCTTCGGGACGGGCGAGAGCGTGCAGCAGGCCGTCAAGGTGGCGCTGGGCATCGCGCTGCTGCTGGCGGTCGCCGGGCTGATCGCCAAGATCCTCATCGGCGACAGGGGCGGATCGCTGGACGCTCAGGAGATCTCCGTGCGCCCGATTCCGACTCTACTGGTCGGCATGGTGGGCGGATTGGTCGTCGGCGTGTCCTCGGTGGGGTCGGGGTCGCTCATCATCGTCGCTCTGCTGGCGCTGTACCCGGCGCTGAAGGCCAACCAGCTCGTGGGGACCGACCTCGTCCAGGCGGTGCCGCTGGTGGCCTCGGCGGCGCTGGGCCACCTGTTCTTCGGCGACTTCAAGCTCGACCTGACCGTGTCGCTGCTGATCGGGTCGATCCCCGGCGTGTACCTGGGCGCCCGCGTCTCGGCCTGGGCGCCCTCGGGGATCATCCGGGCGCTGCTGGTGTACGTACTGCTCGCCTCAGCGATGAAGCTCCTGGGCGTCGGGAACACGGCGACGTTGTGGATCCTGGCGGCCGCCGTACCGGTGGGCGTGCTGGTGTGGAAGGCCGGGGTGGCCAAGAAGAAGAGGGAGCCCGCCGGGGTGGGCTGAAGGCTGTCGTCCAGCGTCCGTACAGGCTGAGCGGCGACACTCGTATCACCAGGCAGCATCCGCTCAGGGAGACTCCGTGACTCGATCTCTTCGTGCTCTCGTCCTGCCCGTCGCCATGACCCTCGCCTTGGGACCACTCACCGCCGCCGACGCCACCACGCGGAATCCACCGGGCCTGGTCGCGGCCTACGGCTTCGAGGAGGGATCGGGCACGACCATCGTCGACTCCTCTGGACACGGCAACCACGGCACCACCGCGGGAGCGCAGTGGGTCGACGGCCCCTTCGGCAAAGCTCTCCGATTAGGGAACCACAGCCCTCAGCTCGCCCAGGTGGTCGTCCCTCACTCGCCCAGCATGCGACTGACCACTGGGATGACTCTGGAAACCTGGATCAGGCCCACCACGCCGGCCGATCTCTACGCCTTCGTCAGGGACGAGCCCAGCTCGTCATACTTCATCAGCGTGACGTCGATGGACGACCCGTACATGATGCCCCGCACCTGGGCCGGGCTCTTCGACGAATACCTCGGCGGTCCTCACGCCCCACTGAACGTCTGGACACACGTAGCCCTCACCTACGGCGACCGGCTTCTCCGCCTCTACTTCAACGGTCAACTGGTCGGCGAACAGGCCACCATCGCCGACCAGATCACGGCAGCGGACGCGCCCCTGCTCCTGGGAACACTGTTCGACCCCGAGCAGCTCACCAGCCCACCATGGCTCCTGGACGAAGTCCGCGTCTACAACCAGGCGTTGACCGCCGAGCAGGTCCAGGCCGACATGCGCAGAGCCGTCAGCGGCGCCGTCTTCGCCGGCCCACCGCCCACGTCGCCGACCCTCAGCGGCACCGGCGGACAGGGACGCGCCACACTTTCCTGGACAGCGGCGCAGGACGTCCTCGGAGCGCTCTACCAGGTGCACCGCTCGACGACCGCCGGATTCACGCCGTCACCTGCCACGCTGGTCACCACCGTCAACGCGCTGAACCATGTCGACACGGAACCCGCGCCGGGAACGACGTACTACAAAGTGGTCGCCGTCGACGCCGTCGGTCACGCCACGCCTTCGAACACCATCACGGTCGCCGTCACCCCGATCACCTCCGCGCTGGTCGCCGCCTACGGCATGAACCAGACCTCGGGGACCACCGTCACCGACGCGTCGGGCAAGTCCCACCACGGCACCGCGGTCGTCCCCATCACCTCGGCGCCCGGCAAGTACGGCAACGCCCTGTCCTCACCCGCGAACTCCAGCAACTACATCCGGGTTCCCGATCACGCCGACCTGGACCTGACCACCGCGGTGACCCTTGAATACTGGTCCAAGCTGCCTCCTGGCTGGGCTCGGACCTGGGTGAACAAGAGCAGCACCAACACGCAGAAGTGCTGCTACCGCCTCGGGTGGAGCCAGCTCTCGAGCGGGGCGAGCGCGTCTTCCAGGGTCGACATCCATCCTGAGTGGAACGTGAGCGTTCAGCTCGACAACCGGGATGCGCGTGTCCCAGCCGACCAATGGCACCATGTGGCTCACACGTTCGACCGAGGTGTCGCCCGCCTGTACGTCGACGGGAACCTGGTCGATCGCTTCGATGACTACTCGCCGTGGACGCGCATCGAGGTGAGCACCGCCCCACTGGAGATGTACACGGAACAAGGCGGGCTGCTGGACGAGGTGCGCGTGTACAACATCGCCCTCAGCCAGGCGCAGATCCGGCACAACATGACGGTGCCGGTGGGGTGATCCGCGAGACCCGGTGTGAACCGATGCGCGACCTCGTTCCGATGATGGGGTGTGAGCGCCTTACCTGAACCGAGCGACGCGGAGTTGCTGGCCGCAACGGCGGCCGGCGACCGCGCCGCGTTCGAGGCGCTGTACCGGCGCCACCAGCCGTGGCTGGCGGTCCGCCTGCGATACCGGTGCCCCGACGCCGCGCTGGTGGACGACGCCGTGCAGGAGACCTTCCTGGCCATCTGGCGCGGCACGGCCCGCTACCGCGAGGGCGGCGACGTCGCCGGATGGCTCTGGCAGATCGGCTTCCGGCGGCTGGTCGACGCGATCCGCGGGCAGCGTGCCCGTGACCGGCTCCTGGGCTTGCTGGCCGGACGCCGCTGGAGCAGTGCGCCCTCGGCGGAGGAGGAACTCCTGCTGGGCGTCGAGCACGGCGACCTGGCCGGAGCGCTGGCCCGCCTGTCCCCCGAATTACGCGCGGTCATGCAGGCCACGGTGCTCGACGGGCTGAGCACGCACGAGGCGGCGGCCCTGCTCGGCATCCCGGTGGGCACGGTCAAGACCCGGGCGATGCGCGCCCGCCGGCAGTTGCGCGAGCACCTGGCATGACGACTCCCGGAGGTGGGCGATGAGCGCCGACGACTGGCACGTCTCCGACGACGACCTGCGGGCCTACGCCGGCGGTACGGCACGGCCGCCCTGGTCGTGGTCGACCGAGGCGCACGTGGCCGCCTGCCCGCGCTGCCGGCAGCGGCTCGCCCAGCAGGCCGACCCGTCCGAGGTCCACGCGGGGTGGGCCCGGCTGGACGCCGAGCTGGACGCCCCGCGGCCCGGCCCCGTCGAGGCGCTCCTCCTGAGAGCGGGCGTCGCGGAGCACACCGCGCGGCTGCTGGCCTCGACACCTGGACTGCGCAAGTCGTGGCTCATCGCGGTGGGCTTCACACTCGCGGTCACCACGGGTGCGGCGCACCTGAGCACGTGGATGACCGTCCCGATCCCCCTGCTGGCCATCGCCCCGCTGCTCCCCCTGATCGGTGTGGCGATCTCGTTCGGCCCCCGCGTGGACCCCAGCTACGAGCTGGCCGTCGTCGCCCCCTTGCACACCTTCCGCCTGCTGTTGCTGCGCTGCGCGGCGGTGCTGGTGACGACCATGGCACTGACCGCGCTGGCCAGCGTCACCGCGCCCTCCTTCGGCCTGGTGGTGCTCGGCTGGCTCGCGCCGTCGCTGACGCTGACGTTCCTGAGCATGGCCCTCCTGCCGAGACTCGGCCCGGTCGCCGCCCCCGTCGCCGTGGGAGTGGGCTGGCTGGCCCTGCTGGCGGTCACCGTCCAACGCGCCACCGGCGAGTCGGTCCTGTTCACCGCGCCCGGCCAGGCCGGGCTCGCGGTCGCGGCCGCCGTCGCCGCACTTGCCCTATGGAAGGTGCGCGCCGCCTTCGACACCGGTCGCGTCGCCGACCCCAACACGAGGAGGACGATGTGACAACGGTTCAGGCGGAGGGACTGTCGCTGCGGTTCAGGCGAACCACAGCCCTGGAAGAGGTGTCGTTCACGCTGGACGACGGAGTCACCGGCCTGCTCGGGCCGAACGGGGCGGGCAAGACCACGCTGCTGCGCATCCTGGCCACCGCGATCCCCGCCGACGCCGGTCGGCTGCGCATCCTCGGCGCCGACCCGCGCAACGCCGCCGGACGGCTGGCCGTACGGCGCCGCCTGGGCTACCTGCCGCAGAATCCCGGCTTCCACCAGCACTTCACCGCCTTCGAGTTCGTCGACTACATCGCGATTCTCAAGGAGATCGTGGACGGCAGGCACGACGAGGTGCGGCGGGTGCTGCACGCGGTCGGCCTCGACGACCAGCGCGGCAAGAAGATCAAGGCCCTGTCCGGCGGCATGCGCCAGCGCGTCGGGCTGGCCGCGGCGCTGCTCGACGATCCGGCGCTGGTCATCCTCGACGAACCCACCGTCGGGCTCGACCCCGAGCAGCGGCTGCGCTTCCGCGAGCTCATCGCCGACATCGGCGAGGGACGCACGGTGCTGCTGTCCACCCACCAGACCGAGGACGTGGCCACCCTGTGCCGGCGCGTCATCGTCCTGAACCAGGGCCGGATCCGCTTCGACGGCGAGCCCTCCGAACTGGCCGGCATGGCACGCGGCCGGGTGTGGACCAGCCAGGCCCGCGCCGAGGGAGCGCTCGCCGGATGGCGCACCGGCAACGGCGACTTCCACAACATCGGCGACCCGCCTCCCGGCGCGCGCCTGGTCGAGCCGAGCATCGAGGACGGGTACCTGACGGTGATCGACGCCGCGGCCCTCGCAGGACGCGCGTCATGACCACGACGCTGACGCGGCCCTCTTCCTCAGAGGCAGCCCCCCGGCGCGCCGTCCTGGCCCTGGCCCGCATGGAGTCGGCACGCCTGCTCCGCCACCCGGTCACCGTCGCCGCGACCCTCCTGCTGGCCGTCAGCTGGGTCTCATCCTGGTTCACGATCGCGACCACCCGCTACCCCGTGCTGCAGGAGCTCGACCGCGACAGCGCGATGGGCATGATGGTGCTGCTCGGCGGCGCCGCGCTCGTCACCGGCAACCTCGCCGTCCTGCGCACCCACCGCGACGGCACCACCGGCCTGAGCCAGGTCCTCATCCTGCCCGACCATGCGCGCACCCTCGCCCACCTGCTCGCCCTGCTCCCCCTGACCGCCATCGGCGCCGTCCTCATCGCCGCCCGCATGGCGCTCCTGGCCCTCCTCGCTCCGGCCGCCGGCCGGCCCGACCCCTACGAGCTCGCGGCAGGTCCGGCCGCCGTCCTGCTGCTCGGCGCGCTCGGCGTCCTGCTCGGCCGGCTCACCCGGTCGGCCGTGGCCGCGCCCCTGGCCCTGCTCGTCCTGCTCGCCGCCCTCGTCGCCCTCGAACCGATCACCAACGGCGGCGGCACCGCCCTCTGGCTCGCGCCGCAGGGCGGTGCGGCCCTGGAGATGCCGGTACCCGCCTCCCTCATGGCCCGCCCCGCCGGGCCGCACCTGGCCTACCTGCTGGGCCTGGCCGGCCTGCTCGCCACCGCCGCCGTCCTGCGCGCCGGCGCCCGCGGCGCCCGGGTGACCGTGGCCGGCGCGCTCGCGCTGGCCTGCGCGGTGGCAGGCGGTACGGCACAGCTGTCATCGCCGGGCAGGGACGTCGCGGCGGCACGGGCCTCGGTCATGAAGCACCCGTCGCAGCACGAGACGTGCCGGGAACTCGGGAACGTCACCTACTGCGCCTTCGAGGGATTCGGCGCCTGGATCCCCGCCTGGGACACGGTCGTGCGGGCCGTCGTCGCCCGGGTGCCCGCGCCGGCAAGGACCGCGCGGCTGACCGTTCGCCAGCGCATCGCCGTCCCCGCCTTCGACAGCGCCAGCCGGCCGGGGCAACTGCTCGACGCCTGGCGAGCCGACGACGCGGCCGCCGGCACCCCGGGGGCGGTCGGCGTCGGCACCCACTGGGGCGACGGCGCCGCCGCAGCCGACCTCGCGGCGCAGGTCGCCTACCGCCTGGTCACCGGCAACCGGGTCGGTGACACCGTCGAGGCGAGTCAAGCGGACCGTGACGGCACCGTCGTCTGTGGCGGCAGGGGCGTGCTCGTCGCCTGGCTGACCGGTCAGGCCACCCCGTCGGCTCTCACCGGCCTGCACCACCGGGCCGAGGAATCGCGCGGCGAACGCGGCGGCGTGTCCTTCTACGAAACCCACCTGTTCCCCACCGTGCACGTACCCGCCCCGGAGCTCGCCATCGCCACGCAGGCCCTGTCGCGCCCCCACGCCGACATCGCAGCCCGCGTGCAGCAGTCATGGCCCACCCTCACCGCCCCGGACACCACCGCGGCCCAGACCGCCCAGCTCCTCGGCGTGCCCGCACCGGCCACGGACACGGCATGCGGATGAGACTCGCGACCGCCCTCCCGCTCCTGCGCTCCACCGCCCGCGCCATCACCTGGTGGCCCCTGCTGATCGGCGCGGCCCTCGGACCGGCCATCCTGCTCGTCCCCACGGCCCTGGACGCGACGCTCACCGCCACCCACGTGACGACACTGACCCGCATCGCGGCGACGTGTCTCGCGCTCGGGGCGGCGTTCGTCCTCGACGACCCCGCCGCCCGCAGCACCCCCACGGTGCCCACCTCACGGCTGGCCCGCAACCTCCTGCGGACCGCGCTGGCCGTACCGATCGCCGTTTTGAGCTGGGCCCTCACCCTCTCACTCGCCAGCGCGGGCGATGCCCCACTGGCCGCCGGCGCCCTGCCCGCCGCCGCCCTGCCAGTCGGCGCGTTGACGCTGGAGGCGGCGGCCCTCCTGGCCATCGCCCTCGCCCTGGCCACCCTCGCCCAACGGCGCAACACCGACGGGCACGCCGGCGTCGTCGCCGCACCGGCCACGCTCACCCTCGCCGGCGCCGCGTGGCTCCTGCCCCACCCCGTGGCCCTGACGCTCTCCCCCGGCGACCCGTCGTGGACCCAGTCGCACCACCGCTGGGCCGTCGTCCTCGCCGCAGCACTGATCCTGTTCCTCTGGTCCGGCTACGAAGGCCGGTCACGGCGGCTCGTCACCGTCGCCATCGTCCTGCTGACCGCGGGCACCGCCTTCACCCTGCGCACCGACCCCCCTGCCCCCGTGGCCACCCCGGCCTGGACCCAGATCGTCCCCGGCGGCGACTGCCAGTGCGCCGACGGCACCCGCTTCTCCTTCTGGGAACGGCAGGCGGACCCGGCCAAGGTCGTCCTGTTCCTCAACGGCGGCGGCGTCTGCTGGGACGCCCGCATGTGCGCCTTCACCGGATCAGGCGGCAAGAACGACCACTACAACTGGAACGACCAGAGCGGCGAACGACCCTACGACCAGAACGCGGGCTTCTTCGACCTCACCCACCCCGGCAACCCGTTCGCCGGCTACTCGATCGTCTTCGTCAGCTCCTGCACCGGCGACGCGCACCTCGGCGACACCGCCCAGACCTACTCGCCCACGCTGACCGTCCAGCACCGCGGCCGCGTCAACGGCGCCGCCGCCCTCGACCACCTGGCCTCGCGCTACCCCGATGCCACCCAGGTCGTCGTCATCGGCAAAACGGCGGGCTCGGTCGCCGCGCCCCTCTACGGCGGACTCGTCGCCGACCGCCTCCCCCGCGCCCGGGTCACCGTGTTCGGCGCCCAGTCCGGGGCCTGGCCCGACAACCCCGGCTTCAACGCCGAGGTCCTCGGCACGGCCTGGGGCGCCTACGCCGCCGCCCCCGCGTGGGCGGTCGACGGTCTCGGCGTGCGGGAGTGGGGGGTGCCCCGGTTCTGGTCCCAGACCGCCCGCCACGCGCCCGGAGTGGTGCTGTCCCGCTTCGACTACGCCTTCGACCCGGCTGCCGCGGTGGAAGTGACCCGGTGGATGCCCGGCGACCCGCCGGACCTCCTGTCGATCATCGACGCCAACGAGGCGGCGGTGGAACGGGCGGGGGCGACGCTGCACAGCTACACGGCGCCGGGGAAGCGGCACGGGCTGTTCGAGCTCGACCGGTTCTACGAGCTGGAGGTGGGCGGGGTGCGGCTGACCGACTGGCTCACCCGGCTCGTCAACGGCAACCAGCCGAGCGACGTGCGGTGCGACACGTGCGATCAGGAGTGATGGAGGCCCCTGTGATTCCCGTACCCGCCGATGCTCAGCAGCCCTCGTAGAGGCGGGCCAGATCCACCAGTTGAACGGCTCCGTTGCTCGCGTCCGCATGAGTCCGCAACTCGCCGGTGAACCCCGAGCCGCTGAAGAGACAGGCGACCGGCTCCAGCTCCAGCAGTTCCGCGGCGCGGCGGATCCTGGCCAGGTGCGCCATGCCCATGCGCTCACCCCATTTAACCTCCCCCAGCGCGAGTATCCTGCGAGCCGGATCCCGCACCACGATGTCCAGTTCGATCTGCGATCTGCCGGACCGATCGTTGATCACGCCGTAGGTGACCGTTGCCTGCTGTCCTCCGAAGGTGTCGGATGAGGCGAACTGCGCGGCCCATACGCGGCAGATGTGCTCGAAGGCAGGCCCCATGACCTGCGACGAGAATGTCGCCTGACTCTCCTGCCAGACCTGCGCGGCCCGCTCAGGACGGTAGAGGTCGAGCCGCGACCAGTTCGGATAGACGATGGCGTGATGGAAGCGCACCAGGGAGTCGGCGATCTGATAGCGGGAGCGGTTGGCACGGAACGCGTCCTCCGCCTGGAACAGGAAACCGCCGTCCTGCAACCCCTTCAGATAGTGGCTCAGGTCCACGACCGGCTTGCCGACTCGGCGGGCAATCGTGCTGACGACATGATTGCCCTCCGCCACGGCGGTCAGGACGGTGCCGTACATGCCGATCTCCTTGAACGACGTGTCCTCGCTCAGCAACATCCGCGGCTGACGGAACAGCATGTTGTTGGCGTTGAGCAGGTTGGCCGAAACCCACCTGTCGAGGTCGGTAGGCGTTCCCGAGGCGTACTCGATGTAGGCCGGAGTCCCGCCCACCAGGGCGAACAGGATGGCCGCCAGCCGGTGATCCTGTTCGACACGCCAGAAGGCGGCCGCGGTCCTGAAGTCGAAGGCGGGCACGAAGAGACTGAGGACGGCTCTGCCGTAAAGAGCCGCGGACCCGGAGACGAGCTGGGACATGAAGGAGATGGAGGATCCGCAGAGAATCAGCCGGGTCCTGGACTCCCGCCTCGCCATGCCTCGCGGGGAGAGGGCGTGCTGGATGATCGACGGCAACTCGGGGGCCGAGGTCGCCATGTAGGGGAACTCGTCGAGGACCACGACCAGCGGCTCGTCTCCGTGACCGAGACGGAAGAGAGCCTCGACCGCGTCGTCCCAGGTGTTGAGTGCCGGGGCGAGCCCGCCGGTGTGCCGGGCGATGGCCTGTCCGAGGCGGAGGAGGTGCTCCGTCTTGGGCATGTTCTCCGGGACCGCGAAGTACAGACCCCCGGTCTGCTCACACAGGGTTTCCAGGAGGAGGGTCTTGCCCTGCCGTCGGCGGCCGGACACCACGCCGAGGGTGGCGCCCAGCCTGGAGTCGACGGCGAAGTCCGCGAGCGCCTGCCACTCCTGCTCCCGGCCGAAGATGAAGTCTGGCTTCTGCATCGCGTCTCTCGTCATCTTTGTTAAGTGCACTTTTATAAAGCGCACTCTATCAAGTTGACGACAGGCCGGGCGGCACCCTCAACAACGGACGGACACTGCCAGAGGCCCTCAGCCCGAGCAGGACCGGGGGCGGGTGGGTGGGCGGGCGGGGGGCGGGGCGGGCGGGGAAGGGGCCAGGGTTCAGGGCCGGGGGACCTTGGTGAGCCGGAAGTGGGCGTCGGTCGCCAGGGTGGCGAAGGCTTTGGCCGCGGCGGGGTTGACGTCGAAGCGGGTGTCGCCCCGGGGAGCGCGAGGCGAGTCGAAATACACCAAAGCCTTGATCTGCGGATAATTGCGGATCTGCGCCCTCACACTCCCGAAGAACTCCGCCTTGAATCCCGGCTCCCCACGCCTCTCGAAAACCCCCCATTCCGACACCATGATCGGTTTCCCCGGAAATCTCGACTGCATCCACCGATAAAACCCCGGCCACTGCGCGAAATCCTTGCGCGTCTTGTTCACCAGCCCGTCGAAGTCGCGCACCCGCGCATCGGCGTAAGGGTCCATCGCCACCCAGTCGACCACGTCGTCACCCGGGTACAGCTGCTCGAACCATGACCGGGAGGCCCAGTTGGGCGCCCCCATGTAGGTCATCACCGTGACGGCGTTGCGCACTCCCTGCTGCCTGAGCCGCAGCACCACGTGGCGGAACATCGCCGCGTAGTCGCCGGCCGTCATCCCCGACCCGGGGGTGGCGTCGACGTCGTCCTCGGGCTCGTGGTGCACGGTGAGGAAGAACCGCTCGGGGAACCGCTCGACGATGTGCGCGGCGAGCCGGTCGATGCGGGTGTCGAGCGCTCCGGCGGCGATCTCGGCCCAGGTGTGGTCGAACGAGGGTTTCCAGTTGATGAGCAGCAGCCGGGCGTGCTCGGGGTCGCGGGCCAGGGCGATCTCGCGCTCGGTGGGGAACAGTTCCTTGGTGCGGTGGTAGACGTGCAGGATGTCGGCGGCGCGCCCCATGCGGCGCTCGGCTCGCTCCAGTGCGCGTGGGGTGCCGAGGCCGGTGAAGATCTCGGGGGCGATGCCCCACCAGGCGCCGCACGACGGGATGAGCTTGGCGGTGGCCGCGCAGGCGGGGGCGGCGGAGGTGCGGGTGGGCGACTCGGTGCGCGCGCCCTGGGCGCCGGAGCAGCCGACGAGGGCCATGACGAGCGACAGGGTCAGCAGGCGGAAACGCCAGCGGGTCCGGGCGAAGCGGCGCCGGGGGGCGGAGGCGCCCACCGCGGGGGCGCAGCAGATGGGCCCCGGCTCTCGCGAGCGCGCGAAAGCGACATTACGCAAAAAGCTCCTGGAAACCATTGTTTTGAGCCCCCTTGACCAGCACCCGTGTCGCTACTTTCGCATACTCCGGTGACACAAATAACAAAGCGCAAAAACCACCCATCTCGAAATATCGGGACAAGCCAGGTGGGAGGACAGAGAAAATCTTCTGTATTGAGTCAGGGAAATGCCGGTCCACCCTATAGTGACCCAGAGTCGCCATCCGACAACACACCGTACGGAGACCGTCCCTCCATGACGCAGCCGCAGGGCACCGATCTGGCCGAGCATCTCGCGCTCCTCCGCAGGCGCAAGCTGCTCTTCTCGGGCTGCCTGCTGCTCGGCGTGATGACCTCGGGAGCCCTCTGCTACCTGCTCCCGCCCCAGTACACGGCCACCACCCAGGTCCTGGTCGCCCCCACCGGCGTCCAGGAGCAGAACAACCAGGTGACACCCCGCCAGCGCGAGTCGCTCAACCTCGACACCGAGGCCCAGATCGCCCAGTCGGCCGTGGTCAGGTCCAAGGCCGCCCAGGCGACCGGCAGCACGACGATCGCACCTCCCGCGATCACCGTCCCGCCCAACTCGGCCGTGTTGTCGATCGCGGTCACCACCGGCGACCCCGCGGCCGCCGCCGCGCAGTCGAAGGCCTACGCCGACGCCTACCTGGCCAACCGCACCGAGACCGCCGAGGCGGAGCTGGCCGCCAGGCTCAAGACGCTCTACGCCAAGCTGAAGCAGGTCAACAGCAGCCTCGGCGACGTGGTCGAGGACATCGAGAAGCTCACCAAGGGCAGCGCCGAGCGCACGATCGCCACCCACCGCCAGAACGTCCTGAGCCGCCAGGCCGCCTCGCTGACGGCCAAGTACGACTCGCTCAAGACGGTCGCCGTGACCCCCGGCACGGTGATCAGCCAGGCCGTGCCCCCGGCCGAGCCCAGCTCCCCCAGCATCCCGATGCTGCTGGGCACGGGACTCATGGCCGGGCTGCTGGCCGGGGTGGGCACCGCCTACCTGCGCGACCGGCTCGACACGCGGCTGCGCACCGCGGCCGACGTGGAGCGCCTGACCGGGCTGCCGGTGCTGGCCGACTTCACGGGCGACGTCGACCTGCACGACCTGACCTCCAGCCTGGTCGCCTCGTGCCCGGACCAGCGGCTCCTGGTCAGGGCGGTGCCGAACCGGCCCCACGAGCCGCTCCCTGTCGAGCTGGCGCTGCTCGACGGCTCGGACGTGCGCGACCTGTCCAGGGCGGACGCGGCGATCCTGCTCATCACGCTGCGCCAGGCGACCTCGCAGCAGGTGGCGGCAGCCGTACGGCATCTGCAGAGGCACCGGGTATCGGTCGTCGGAGTCGTGGCGCATGGCGCCTCGCCGGCGCAGGTGGACAGCGCGCCCAAGGCACTCGAAACGGTCCCGATCCCCGTGGTACCGGACTCCCCGTGAGGGGCCCGGCCTGGCCGATCGCGGCGCTGCTCGTCGGCTATCCCGTCTGGTGGGCGCTGGGTTTCGGCGGTCTGTCCGTCGTGGTGCTCGCCGTACCGATGGCCTGGATCCTGTGGAAGCGCCGCCCGATCAAGCTGCCCAAGGGCTTCGGCCTGTGGATGCTCCTGCTGGCCGGCTACCTGATCAGCGCGCTCATGCTTGACGAGATGCCCCCGGGCACCTACGGGGACCTCGGCGCCGGCCGGGTCGTCGGCTACCTGATGCGCCTGTCGCTCTACACCGCCCTCCTGATCATGGTGCTCTACCTGGGCAACCTCACCGAGGACGAGCTTCCCCAGCTGCGCCTGGTCCGCATGCTGGGCGTGCTGTTCGTCACCACGGTGGCCGGCGGCCTGCTGGGCATCCTGATGCCCACGCTGCAGTTCACCTCGCCGGTGGAGCGGCTCCTGCCCGGCTGGATCAGCGGCAACTCGTTCGTGCAGAACCTCATCCACCCGACGGCCGCGCAGACCCAGAAGGTGCTGGGCTACGCGATGCCGCGTCCCGAGGCGCCGTTCGAGTGGGCCAACGCGTGGGGCAGCAACCTGTCGGTGCTGCTGGTCTGGTTCGTGGTCGGCTGGTGGGTGTACGGCGGGCGGCGGCGCAGGAGCGCGGCGATCGCGATGTGCGCGCTGGCCTCCGTCCCCGTCGTCTACTCCCTCAACCGCGGCCTGTGGATCGGCCTGGGCCTGGCGGTCGTCTATCTGATCGTCCGCGTCGGCCGCACCCGGCTGGCGCTGGTCGCGGCGGCGTCGATCGGGGCGGCGGTGTTCATGCTGAGCCCGCTGGCGAGCCTGGTCGGCCAGCGGCTGGACAACCCGCACAGCAACGACATCCGCGGCTTCACGGTCTCCAGGACCATCCAGGCGGCGGCGCACTCAGCGGTGATCGGTTACGGCAACACCCGCAACGCGCTGGGCAACCACCGCTCGATCACCACCGGCAAGACCACCTGGTGCCCCGACTGCTCGCATCCGCCGCTCGGCAGCGACGGCCAGTTGTGGCACCTGCTCATCACTCAGGGCTTCACCGGTGCTGCCCTGTATGTCGCGTTCTTCCTGGGCGCGATCCGGCGGTACTGGACCGACCGCAGCCCGATCGGCCTGGCGGGCGTGCTCGTCATGCTGCTCGTGCTGCTCTACATGTTCGTCTACGACGGCCTGGTCACTCCGCTGAGCCTGTATCTCATCTCCTTCGCCCTCCTTTGGAGGAATCAGGCGCATGATTAAAGACGCCCGTATCCGCCTGCGCTACCTGCGGCAGACGATCAGCCTGCTCTACCCCGGCCCAGGGGACGAGCGCGCCTACTCCCTGCTGCCGCATGCCGTACTCCCCCGCAGGCTCGCCCCGCGCCGCTGGTGGCACGCGGTGCTCGGCCCGCAGGTGACGCTCGAGGTCGAGGGGTCGATCGAGAGCTACCTGAGCGAGGTGTTCGGCACCTCCATCAGGGTCGTCATGCATGTACGGCCGGCGAAAAGGGCCAACCGCAAGCCCATCCTGGAAGCCTACGACGGCTCCCAGCGGGTCGCCTTCGTCAAGATCGGCGAGACGCCGCACACCCGCGAGCTGGTCGCCCACGAGGCCGCGACGCTCGCCAAGCTCGCCGACCTGCCGCTGAAGACGGTCGTGACGCCATCGGTGCTGCATCACGGCTCCTGGCACGACCACGAGGTGCTGGTCCTGTCGCCCCTGCCGATCAGGCACGCGCCCGTCGGCGGCGACCTGCTGGCCGCCGCGGTCGAGGAGATCGCCGGGACCGGGCCCGGCGCCTGGCACGGCGACCTGTCGCCCTGGAACATCGCCCCCACCGGCGACGGACGGCTGCTGGTGTGGGACTGGGAACGCTACGCGCTCGGCGTGCCCCTCGGCTTCGACGCCCTCCACCACCTGTTCAACCGCTGCCTGCGCCGGATGGACCCGGCGACGGCGGCGCGTGCCTGCCTGGCCCAGGCCCCCGGTGCGCTCGAACCGTTCGGGCTGTCGGTGGCCGAGGCCAAGCAGGCCGCGATCGGTTACCTCATCACGCTGGCCGACCGGCACGCGGCCGACGGTCACGAGCCGCTCGGCCCGCCTGAGCGCTGGCTCAACCCGCTCGTCGATCATCAGGAGTTGCTCGTTTGAACGCCATGAAGCGCTCGGTGCTGTCGGTCTCCAGAGCCGCCGGACGACTCACCTCCGCCGGGCGGGTGCTGCCGTCCTTCCTGATCGTGGGCGCGCAACGATGCGGCACGACCTCGCTCTACCGGGCGCTGGCCCAGCACCCGCTGCTGGCCAAGCCCGTGATGCACAAGGGCGTGCACTACTTCGACGCGGCCTACGACCGCGGTCTCGACTGGTATCGCGGCCACTTCCCGCTCACCGTCGGGTCCGCGCTGCTCAAGCGCAGGTACGGCACCCGCCCGCAGGCTTTCGAGTCCTCGCCCTACTACCTGTTCCATCCGCTGGCCGGTGAGCGCATCGTGCGCGACCTGCCGGGGGTGAAGCTGATCGTGCTGGTGCGCGACCCCGTCGAGCGGGCCTTCTCCGCCCACGCCCACGAGCTGGCCAGGGGCTTCGAGACGGAGTCGAACTTCGAGTACGCGATCGAGCTGGAGGACAAGCGCCTGGCGGGAGCCGAGGAGCGGCTGCGCGCCGAGCCGTACAGCCTGCACCACTCCCACCGCCACCACGCCTACCTGGCGCGCGGACGTTACGCCGAGCAGCTCGACCGTCTGGAGCCGCTGTTCGGCCGCGACCGCATCCACGTCATCGACAGCCACCGCTTCTTCTCCCAGCCGGAGCGTGTCTACGAGCGGCTGCTGGAGTTCCTGGGCGTGCCGCGCATGGACGATCCGGTCTTCGAACGCCACAACGGCCGGCCGCGGCCGCACCCGATGCCCGAGACGTTGCGCCAGAGCCTGCTCGACCACTTCGAGGTGTACGACACGCAGCTGGTGCCCTGGCTCGACGGGGATCCGTCATGGCGCTAGCCAGGGCGGGCCTGGCCGGCATCGCGGGCGCGGCGGTCAGCGCGCTCGCGCAGTTCCTCGTGGTGGTCGTGGTCACCCGATCGGCGCCGCTGGAGCAGGCGGGCTCGTTCTTCACGGCGATCGCGCTGGCGCTCATGGTCGCGGGGGTGGCGCGGCTCGACGCGGGGAACGGGCTGATCTTCTTCATCGCCCGGTCCCGTACGTACGGCTATCGCGGCATGTCCGGCTATCTCCAGGCGGCGCTGGTGCCCTCGGTCCTGCTGGCCGTCGTCGCGGGCATCGTCCTGGAGCCGCTGCTGGGGGTGCTGGCCCTGGCGGTGCCTGTCATGGTCGCCGCCGACATCCTGCTGGCGGCCACCCGCGGTTTCGGCCTCATGCGTCCCACGGTGCTCTACGACGGCGTGCTGCTGCCGGTCGCGCAGCTTGCCCTGGTGGGCGCCGCCCTCTGGGCGGGAGCCGCCTGGCTGCCCGCCGCCTGGGCGCTGCCGTACGTGCTGGTGCTGGCCGGGGCGGCGCTGGCGCTGCGCGGGCGCCTGCCGTACACGCCCTACCTGCCGGGCACCGGACGTGACCTGTGGAGGTACACCGCGCCGCGCAGCCTGGCCGGGGCGGTGCAGGCGGTCTTCCAGCGGCTCGACATCGTGATCGTGGCCGTGCTCGGCGGGCCCGCGCAGGCGGCGGTCTACACCGCGGCGACGCGGTTCAAGGTCGTCGGGCAGCTGGCCAACCAGGGCCTGGCCCAGGCGGCCCAGCCGCGGCTGATCCAGGCCCTCGCCTGCGGCGACCTCGTCAGGGCCCGCGAGCTCTACCAGACCACCACCGTGTGGCTGGTGCTGCTGACCTGGCCGGTCTGGCTGGGGTACGCGCTGGTCGCGCCCTGGCTGCTGAAGATCTTCGGGATGGAGTACGGCTCGGCGGTGCCGATCGCGATCGTGCTCTCGGCGACCATGATGATCGCCACCGCGTGCGGCATGGTCGACGTCGTGCTCACCGCCGCCGGGCACACCACCTCCAGCCTGGTGAACCTGCTGGTGGCGCTCGGCGTGACCGTCCTGCTCGACCTGCTGCTCATCCCGTCGCACGGCGCGCTCGGCGCGGCGCTCGGCTGGTCGGGCGGCGTGATCGTGAAGAACCTGCTCCCGCTGTGGCAGCTGCACCAGCGCCACGGCCTGCGCCCGTTCGGCCGCCACACCTTCCGCCCGCGATCCTGGGCGACGGCGTGAGCGCCCCGATCCTGGTCACGGGGCTGCCGCGCAGCGGAACCAGCTGGACGGGCAAGATGCTGGCCGCCTCGGGCGAGCTCGTCTACGTCAACGAGCCGCTCAACCCGCAGCACCCGCCCGGCCGCTGCCCGGGAGTGCTGCGCAAGCAGGTGACCCATCGGTTCCAGTACCTGGACGACTCGTGGTTGCCCGCCTTCCGCGACACGGCGGCGCTGCGTTACCGGTTCATGGCCGAGCTGCGGGCCAACCGCTCGCCGTACGACCTGGCCCGCATGGCGCGCTACGGCTCGGCCTTCCTGTACGGCAGGGCGACCGGCCGCAGGGCGCTGCTCGACGACCCGTTCGCCGTGTTGTCGGTGCGATGGTTCGCCGAGCGGCTGGGCTGCCGGGTGATCGCGCTGTTGCGCGACCCGGTCTCCTTCGTGGCCAGCTGGCAGCGCCTGGGCTGGACGGTGTACTTCCACGAGCTGCTGGAGCAGCCGGCCCTGGTCCGCGATCATCCGTCGGTGCTGGAGCTGCGCCCGCTGGTCGGGTCGCAGGACCGCATCGCGAAGGCGGCCGCGTTGTGGCGCTTCGCGCGCGAGGTCCTGATGTCGACGCCGGGCATCCGGGTCGTCACCTACGAGTCCCTGGCCGACGATCCCGTCGCCGGCTTCCGCGACCTGTACGGATACGCGGGGCTGACCTGGAGCGGCAGGGCGGAGCGCCACATCACGCGAGCCTGCACCGCCGGGGATTCGACGGGCCCCGGCTTCTCCTGGGCCGGTCTCTCGAAGACCGGCTTCCGCCGGATGGATTCCCGCCTGGCGCTCCGCAACGCCCGGAAGGGGTTGACTCCGGAGGAGGTGCGGCGAATTGAGGGTTTGATCACGCGATCACCTTCCGCTTAGAGTGTGTGACATTGCACATGGCACTCGGAAGGACCTCCATGCGTGCGTTAGCCCTCGCGCTGGTGGCCGGCCTGACCCTGGCCCTCACACCAGGCGCCGTCCACGCGAGCCCACCCCCTCCCGCACCCTCCGGCGAAGGCCGGCACCCCGACGACATCGTCAACCCCATCGCCGCCGAGGAGCGGGCCGCCCGCACCCAGGCGATGCAGCAACTGCTCGACCAGAGCCCCCAGGCCCGCGGCCGGTCCGCCTCCGGCAAAGCGAAGGTCGGCAAGGATTACGTCGAGCTGGCGCTGGAGCGCACCGACCGCATCTTCACGGTCCTCGCCGAGTTCGGCGACAAGATCGACAACACCACCCTGCACGAGGGCCAGATCCGCTACGGCGGCACGCCCGGGCCGCGCCACAACCAGATCCCCCGGCCCAGGGCGAGCTACGACAACCACACCCTGTGGCGCAAGGACTTCGACCGCGCCTACTACCAGGACCTCTACTTCGGCCGCGGCAACTCACTGAAGAGCTACTACGGCCTGCAGTCCGCCGGACGCTACGACATCGAGGGCAAGGTCAGCGACTGGGTCACGGTGCCCTACAACGAGGCGCGCTACGGCAGCCCGCGCTGCGCCGGCGGCCTCGACTGCGACCTGCCGCTGTTCGACTTCGTGAAGGACTCGGTCACCGCCTGGTACGACGCCGAGCGGGCCAAGGGCCGCAGCAAGGAGGCCATCGCCGCCGAGCTGAGGACCTTCGACGTCTGGGACCGCAACGACTACGACAACGACGGGAACTTCGACGAGCCCGACGGCTACCTCGACCGGTTCCAGGTCATCCACGCGGGCGTCGACGAGACCTGGGGCGGCGGCGCCCAGGGCGAGGACGCCCTCTGGGCGGTCAGCCACGACGCGTTCTGGAACCAGCGCGGCGTCTCAGGACCGGCCGGCAACCTGCAGGGCGGCGTCCAGATCGGCGACACCGGCGTCTGGGTCGGCAAGTTCCTCACCGCCGGCGAGAACAGCGGCCTGGGCCTCATCGCCCATGAGTACGGCCACGACCTGGGCCTGCCCGACCTCTACGGCGGCGACAACAGCGTGAAGTTCTGGTCGCTCATGTCCGACGCCTCGTACCTGGCCAGGAGGAACGGCCCGCTGGGCGAATACCCCGGCGACCTCGACGCCTGGAGCAAGCTGCGGCTGGGCTGGCTGTCGTACGAGACGGCGGCGGCCGCCACCGCCTCCACCCACACCCTGGGCGTGAGCTCCTACAACACCGCCAACCCGCAGGCCGTCCTGGTCAACCTGCCGCCGCATCGCGACAGCACCGAGCTGACCGACCCCGCGCAGGGCGCCTACCAGTGGTGGAGCGGCAAGGGCGACTACCTCAACCAGACGCTCACCCGCGAACTCGACCTCACAGGAGTCGCCTCGGCCACGTTGACGGCCAAGGTCTGGTACCGCATCGAGCAGGACTTCGACTACCTCTACCCCGAGGTCTCCGAGGACGGCACGCAGTGGAAGCCGGTCGCGGGCACCGTCGGCGGTGTCCCGATCGGCGCGGGCATCACCGGCCACTCCGACTGGGCCGACCTGGCCCTCGACCTCAACGCCTACGCCGGTAAGAAGGTGCAGTTCCGCCTGCGCTACTTCACCGACACCAACACCATCGAGAACGGCTTCCTGATCGACGCGATCAAGCTCCCCGGCGTCTTCGAGGACGACGTGGAGAGCGGCGACAACGGCTGGACCGCGGTGGGCTTCAGCCGGTCGGGCAAGGTCGGCGTCAAGGACCACCCGCGCGCCTACCTGGTGGAGAACCGCCGCTACGTCGGCTACGGCGAACACCTTCGCACCGGCCCCTACAGCGCGGGCTTCCGCAACGACCCGAACCGCCGGGAGATCTTCGAGCGCTTCCCCTACCAGGACGGCGTGCTCGTCTGGCTGTGGGACACCTTCTACAGCGACAACAACACCCAGAACCACCCGGGCGAGGGCATGATCCTGCCGATCGACGCCCGCGCGGTGCCGCTGCAGTGGAAGGACAACACCCTGGTCGGCGGGCGGGTCCAGGTGTTCGACGCGACCTTCGGGCTGAGGCCGACCGACCGGGTGGCGCTGCACAAGGACGGGGCGCTCACGGTCTTCCCGAGCAGCCCCGCGGTGCCGGCCTTCGACGACCACGCGGGCGTCTACTGGTACAGCACCTCCCCGTCGCTCGGGGTCAGGCCGCCGGACACCAACACGCGGATCGAGGTGGTGTCGGAGGCCGACCGCGGCAGGGCCACCACCATCAGGGTCGGGCCCGCGTCCTAGCGGTGCTGGGCCTCCAGCCGGTCAAGGCAGGAGGCCCAGCCCTCCTCGTGGTGCACACGCTCGTGCGGGGCTCCGGTGTGGGCGACGGTCACGGTGGTGCTGCCGTCGCCGTTGTCGTCGAAGCTCACCACGACGGCCGAGGTGCTCTCGTCCTCGATCCAGCGCCAGGTGAAGGCCAGGCGTTTGGCGGGGACGACCTCCTCGAACATGCCCTCGGCCGCGATGCCGTACATCGTGTCCTTGAAATGGAAATATCCGCCCACCACCGGGTTGATCTGCACCAGTGGCTCCGGCCACAACCAGCTCTCGAGCCTGCTCTTGCTCACCCAGTCGGCGAAGACCTCGGACGGCGGGGCGGCGATCGTGCGGGAGATCCGGGCGACGTCGCTCATGAACGGCGAGCGTAGCGCCGCCACGCGCACCGTGCCAGGTAGGCCGTCATGAACGGCAGGTCGTTGACCAGGTAGCGGCGCGCCAGCCTGCCGGGCTCGCAGGCCAGACGGAACAGCCACTCCAGCCCGGAGTCCTGCATCCACTGCGGCGCGCGCGACTGCACGCCGGCCGCGAACGAGATCGCCGCCCCGCAGCCCACGAACCACGTCTCCGGATGCGCGTCGCGCAGCTGCGCGATCAGCAGGTCCTGCTTGGGGAAGCCGAGCCCGACGAAGACCACGCGCGGCCTGGCGGTGGCCAGCCGCCTGCGCACCCTGGCCACGCCGTCGACGGTGGTCTCGAAGCCGTACGGCGGAGCGTCGAAGCCGCACACCTTCAGCTTCGGGTGATAGGCGGTCAGCTGCTCGGCCGCCTGGGCCGCCACGCCCGGCGGGCCGCCCAGCAGGTAGATGGGGTGACCTTCGCGCGCGGACGCCTTGCTCAGCGACCAGATCAGGTCGGCGCCCGTCACCCGCTCGGGCAGCGGCCTGTCCTTGAGCCTGGACGCCCACACCAGGGGCATGCCGTCGGCCACGACCAGTTCGGCGCGCCTGACAAGCTTGCGCAGCGAGGCGTCCTTGGCGACCGCCCGGCAGATGTCGACGTTGGGGGTGATGACGTGACCGCCCCTGCCGCCCGCCAGCGCCTTCATGACGTGCTCGACCACCTGCGTCTCGGTGAGCGGGTCGATCGCCACCCCCGCGACGACCACCCGCCCCCCGGCTCCTGATGACCGCTCGGGTGCGGGAGTGCGCTGCCGCGGGATCGAGACAGCCTGCACCTCGGGCGTCATATGCCCCTCCCCACGCCGTGCAGGAGCGACAGCACGGTCTGCGCGGGCACGAGCCCGGCGGCCACGGCGAGCGCGAGAGGCGCGCGCGGCTCGCCGGCGTGGGACGCCAGGGTGCGCCCGGCCAGACGCAGCGCCGTACGCCGGTGGCCCAGCGCGGCGTGGTGGAAGGCCAGTTGACCGTAGATCCGCGCCGCGCCGCGCGGATCTACGGCCAGTTCGGGGTGCCGGGCGAGCATCCACTCGAGCCCGGCGATTCGGTCGGCCCAGCGGGTGACGTAGTGGGATCTGCCCCAGTGCACGCGCACGAGCGGACGGTCGACGTGGACGATCGGCTGGCGCTTGGCGGCGCGCAGGGCCAGGTCCCAGTCCTCGTTCTGGCCGCCGGGGGCACTCTCGTCGGCCCACAGCGTGCCGCGCCTGAACAGGAAGGTCGAGGAGTGCACCATCACCATGCGCGAGCGCACGAGGTCGTCCTGGGTGATGGTGTCGGTGCCGGCCAGGCGGGCGATGCGGCGCGTGCCGTACGCCACCTCGATCGCGCAGCTGACGAACTCGGCGCCGCTGCGCTTGAGCTGCTTCACCTGGGCGGCCAGCTTGCCCGGCAGCCACTCGTCGTCGTCGTCGCAGAAGGCGATCAGCTCGGTGGGCAGCGCGGAGATGCCGGAGTTGCGGGTGCCGGGCAGGCCGGGGCTGAGCCGGTTGGCCAGCACCTGAACCTGATGCGTGCGCGCCTCGGGGTGCTCGGGCACCAGGACCTCGGCGACGTCCTCGGCGACCTTGCGCTCGTCGGCGCCGTCGACGGCGACCACGATCTGCAGCTCGCCGTCGTAACCCTGCTCCAGCACCGCGCGCAGCGCCCGCTTCAGCTGCTCGGGACGGTCTCCGGTGGTGGGGATCACCACACCGACACTTGGATTCACGCGGCAGCTCCCCGGTAACCGTACTTGGACATCAGCGGCCAGGTGAGCCCGGCCACCAGGGTCTGGTGCCGCCTGGGCAGGCCGTCGTGCCAGGCGTCGTCACGCGAGAGCTCGACGGGGCCGACGGCGAAGCGCATCGGGTTGCCCGAGACGGTGTGCCTGGGCTGCAGCATCGCCGTCGAGCCCCTGAGGAAGCCGAAGTCCGGCTCCAGGTCGAGCTCGCCGGCCAGGCGCGTGAGCGTGGTGCGCGGGTCGGCGAGCAGGTCTTCGTAGCGCACCCTGGTGATGCGCCCGGCCCCGGCGAACAGGTCGAGCGCGAGGTTCTGGGCGGTCCAGTGCATGCTGGTGCGCAGCGCGCCCCAGCGGGTCATCGGCCGGCCGTCCTCGGGGCGCTCGACGGTGCGCCGCCAGGAGTGGGCGACCGCGCGCGGGTCGCGCACCACGTGCACCACGCGGACGTCGACGCCCCCGGCCATCAGGCAGAAGGCGAGCGAGGCGTGCTTGCTGGAGTCGATGACGACGTCGGCTCCCGCGACCTCCGCCGCCGCCTCGTAGACCGCTCGGTAGGCGTGGACGTACCGGCCCAGGTCGCGGTGGTCGACGAAGGGGATGCGCCGGGTCCTGTCGACCCGCTGACGCAGGGCGAGAACGGTCCGCGCGACCTGCGGGGTCCAGCCCTCGAAGGCCAGCTCGCCCACCTCGTGCCAGAAACGGCACTCGGCGAAGGGCGCGCCGCACCCGCAAGGCTCGCCCGCCAGCACGCCACGCGCCCACAGGTGCACCACCTCACCGAGTGGCGCGACACCGGGCAGCTGGCCCAGGAGCCGCTCGAGCAGCGTGGTGCCGCTACGGCCCAGGCCGCCCAGGAAGATCACCTGAGGGGAAGACACGAAGCACGGACCTCCGGGCTAGCGGATACGGACCGTGCAGACACTAGCGCGGAGAGTAATCAGAGGCTCACGGAATCCCCAAACGATCTACCTAGCGCGAAGGCCTCCAGGCTTTCGAGCGCCCTGGTCACGTCGTGGTCGGTGTAGACGCCTTCGAGGAGGAGCCTGCCGGCCTTCCGGTCGGCGCGGGGGGCGATCCGGCCGACCAGCTCGTCGCCGGCCAGGACCGGCATCACGTAGTAGCCGTACTGCCGCTTGGCCTTGGGGACGTACATCTCGTTGCGGAAGACGAAGCCCCACAGGCGCTCGGTCCTGTTCCTGTCGCAGATCAGGTTGTCGAACGGCGACAGGATCGTCGCCTCCCTCGGCTGCCATTGCGGCTGGTCGAGGGAGTCTTCGTGAACGTACCAGCCCTCCTCGCCGCCGACCGTGGCCTTGCGGATCTCGGGCGAGGTCTCCAGGACCTCGGCCAGGTCGGGGTACCTGCCCCTGGTGAAGTGGTCGAAGACGTCACGCTGCCGGCCGACCCCGAGCGCCTTGAGCGCCCTGCCCGCGGCCTGCCTGGTCACCTCCCGGTCGGACAGGGGCTCGAACTCCGGCCAGCGCGTCAAGCCCCACAACCTGGCTCTGCCCCTGCGCCCCGCGACCCTGACGTGGCCCTGGATGAGCAGGATGTCGAGCATGCGCTCGACGTTGCGGCCCTCGGTCCAGCCGCTGGAGCGCCAGGCCCGCTCCGCTTCGTCCTCGATCGCCCGGCTGGGCAGCGGGCCCTTTTCGGCCAGCTCTTCGAGGATCCTCGTTCGCAGCCTGCCGTTGGCCTCGAGCCAGGCGGCGACACGTTTGCCCTCGGCGGACTTCGGGCCCGGATAGCGCCGCATGAGGTAGTGGTGGATCGGCAGGTCCTCGGTGAGCACGATCGAGGCGGCGTGCGCCCAGTACTCGAACAGCACCTGGTCGCGATAGATCAGCTCGTCGAGGTCGATCCGGGTGTTCAGCCGGCTCCAGAGCACCGTCTGGTGGCTCCTGGCGACCACGTCTATCGGGTCGAGCTGCAGGCAGCGCAGGCTGCCGAGCACCTGGTGGAGGTCGGGCACGGGGCCCGCCAGGTGCTGCGCGTTGATCGCCATCCGCCGGGCGTCGCGCTCACTGATCGCTAGTGTGTTCGACATCGGATCTGATCGTACGGCAGGCGGCGTCGAACGTCTGCGCCAGTTTCCCACTCGGCACCAGCGGCGCCTTGTGCACCCTGCTGTAGACGGCGCTGCCCAGGCCTGCCGTACGGACCACCTGGTCGACGAAGTCGTCCACGTCGGGCCACGGGAAGCCCGGCTGGGCGATCAGCAGGGAGACGCAGCCGTGGATCGCCGCCCACAGGCCCAGGGTGATCCGGCCGGGATGGCCGCGCAGCACCCCTGCGTCGACGCAGTCGCGCACGGCGGCGGCCATCAGCTCGAAGCAGGCGTGAGCGGCCGGGTTGTCGGTCGGGCGCATCATCAGGACGCGGTACTGGGTCGGGTATTCGAGGGCGAACCCCGCGTAGGCCCTGCCGCAGCGGCCGAGCCGCTGGAAGGGGTCGGGGTCCTCGACGCTCCTGATGCGCCTGGCCAGTTCGTCCCACGAGCGCAGGCAGACGGCCTCGATCAGCTCGTCCTTGTTGGCGAAGTGCATGTACACCGAGGGGGTCGACACCCCGGTGCGCGCGGCCACCGCCCGGAGGGTCAGCGCCTCCTCCGTGCCGGCCTCGGCCAGCAGGCCCTCCGCGGCCACCAGGATCTCCTCGCGCAGCCGCACGCCCTCGCCGGGATTGGCTCGCACCCGTTTCGCCATCCTTGCACGTTGACATCGTCAGGTTGACGGTGTCAACCTGGGGCATATGGGCACATTCGCTGACGCAACCGCCATCGGCGCCGATGGTTCTGTCACCCTGGACCCGCAGTGGGCGGTCGGCGCCAAGCTGCACGGCGGCTACCTGCTCGGACTCCTCGGACGCGCCGCACTGGGTTCGTCGTCCGGGCTCCCCCACGTCACCGCCATCAGCGGCACGTTCCTCAGCGCCCCGGAAGCCGGGCCCGCCCGCGTCACCGCCGACCCCCTGCGCGCCGGCCGAACCACCGCCCAGATCCGCACCCAGCTGTGGCAGGGCTCCACCCTGTGCACAGAAGCCATGGTCACGCTCGGCACCCTCGACGACGCCGACCCCTGGTGGTCGGGCCTCGACCCCGTCGACCTCCCCGACGAGATCTCGTGCTTCCGCACCCCCTCACAGGCGCCCGGCGGCTTCCACATCCCGCTCATGGACGTCGTGGAGCAGCACCTCCACCCCGAACACATCGGCTTCGCCTTCGGCTCCCCCGCCCGCCGCGGCCACATCGCCGGCTGGCAGCGCCTCGCGGACGGTTCGGACTGGGACCCGCTGTCGCTGCTCGTCGCCCTCGACCCGGTGCCGCCGGTATCGCTCGACCTCGGCATCCCGGGATGGGTGCCGACCATCCAGCTCACGGCCTACCTCCGCCGCCTCCCCGCACCCGGACCGGTGAGGGTACGGCTCAGCGCGGGGGACATCACCGGGGAGCGCATGGACGAGACGGCGCACGCGTGGGACTCCAAGGGACGGCTCGTCGGCCAGGCCATCCAGTACGCGGCCGTCCGCCCGCCCGCCTGAGATCAGGGGCGCACGGCGAGCAGGTAGCGCGGCCCCTCGCCGTCGATGTCGAGCACGGCCATGACGGGGTCTCTTGTCACGGCTTCGTAGTAGTCACGCCGGGGCACCCAGGCGGGCTGGACTCTTTCGTCCATGCGTTCGATCATGGGCGAGATCGTAACGACGAGCACCGACAAACTTCGTCGCTCAGTCCGCCGGCTCGTCCTCGTCGCCCTGACGCAGTTCGAGCAGCAGGTCGTACTGCCCCGCCAGCTTCTGCGTGAGCAGCACCCGTGCCGCCCGCATCAGCTCCGCCACGTCTCCCCCCGCGAGGCTGTACACCATCGTCGACCCGTCGCGTTGCGCGCTCACGACGCCCGAGCGGCGCAGGACGGCGAGGTGCTGCGACAGGCCCGTCGCCTCGACGTCGATCACGGCGAGCAGGTCGCGGACCGGCTTCGGCCCCTCCTGCAGCAGTTCGAGCACGCGGATGCGCACGGGATGGCCCAGCAGGCGAAACAGCTCGGCCTTGGCTTCGTACAGCGGTACCGACATCATCAGCCAGCTCCTGGAGGGTGGGGGCGATCGGCGCTCCGGCGGCTGGGCGGCCGTTCGCAGTTCGGAGCGTGACCGGTTAGGGACCAGGTGTGAACAGCTCAGGATAGTGGCGCGCGACGGAGGGCGCCTTCCCCTCTGGCGACCACGGATTGCGCAATTGCGCAATCGCTATGCACGCAAAGCCAACCATCGGTAATGTGATCGTCACGGAACGCATCCGCGACTGGGGGTCGGCTGGGTGCCGTTCCATGGTGGGGGCGATCTCGGGGGTGAGTGCGACGCGCGTTCGGCGCGAGCCCACTCCCGCCCCCATCCGACATGCGACGGGGAGCCATTTCATGCTGGAGTTACCGGAAGAGCCGGATCAGGCCGAGGCGCCGCTGACCTGTGTCAGGTGCCAAGGGGTGCTGCCCGCGCCCGGGCGGGAGGCCTACACCTGTGCTCGGGTCCACCTCATCCTGGCCCGGGGCTTCTGCGCGTGCAGGCCGGCGCGATGAGGCCGCGGCCGCTTCTCCGCACGCTGACGCTGCTCGCCGTGGTGGTGCCTGCCGCGTGGATATCGTCGACCGGCGTCGACGCCTGGCGGGAGCCCGGCCCGGACCCGTGCGAGCGGGTGCACGCGCACGTCACGCCCGCGCTCCGAGCCGCACGCGACGGGTTCAGGGCGATGCTGGCCGACACCTCCCAGGCGGCCATCGCCGGAGGGGCCGAGCAGGTCACCCGGGCCGCTGCCGTGCTTTCCGCGCAGGAGCCGCGTCGAGTCTGCGCCGGATCCGCCTACGCCGTCGCCGCGAGGGCGATCGGTTCGCATCATCGTGCTGTCAGGACCGCGGCCCTGTACGGCCGGCTCCCCCGCGTTCATCGCCGGCACATCGTCCAGACGCTCGAATTGGTCGAGACGGCCCTGGACGTCAGCCGGTAGCGCACGCGATGACGGACGCGTTGCCGGCCGGGCTGCTCTGGTGTGCGGACCACGCGGTCCATCTCGTCAGGGAGGCCGCGGCCCGCGACCGGAGCGTGTACAGGTGCCCGCGTCCCTGTCCGGTCTGGGCGCCGGCTGACGAGCTGGAGACGCTGGTCGTCGTGCTGGTGCTGCGCCAGGCCGCTTCCCCGGACGGCCTCGAGGCCCACGCCGTCGACGCGGCCACCGTCGCGTTGGCGCAGAAGTTCATCGACCTGGAACCGGAACTGCGCCACGCCCTCATCCGCGCGGCGCTGTCCGCGGTGGCCGTCACTCCTGGCGCCGGCAGACGGCCGATTCTGGAATGTCTCCGTTTCGCGTGGATCTGATCGACGGCGAGGCCATCGGGCGGGGCGCGCATCAGCGCAACGATCTACGAAGCCCGGCGCCGCCGTACAGAATGAGACCGGACCGACCGGGGCACATCACCCAGACACCCGATCTATGGAGCGAGGCAATTGGCTGACGTCTTGGGTTTCGAGCACATCGGCTCGGCGGACATCGCCGACGTGGGCGGCAAGGGCGCGCATCTGGGTGAGCTCTCCCGCATCGACGGCGTGCGCGTGCCGTACGGCTTCTGTGTCACGACGGACGTCTTCCAGCGGGCCGTGGCCGGGTCGCCGTCGATCGGCGAGCACCTCGACCGGCTGGCGCAGGTGGAGCCGGACGACCGTGAGGCCATCGGCTCGCTGAGCGCCGGCATCCGCCGCGTGATCGAAGGCCTCGCCGTACCAGGCGACCTCGCGGAGGCGATCGGCGCGGCCCTCGCCCGGCGCGGCGAGCGGACCGCCTATGCCGTACGGTCCAGCGCGACGGCCGAGGACCTGCCGACCGCGTCGTTCGCCGGGCAGCAGGACTCCTACCTGAACATCGTCGGCCTGGAGGCGGTCCTGCTGCATGTCCGGAAATGCTGGGCCTCGCTGTTCACCGAGCGGGCCGTGACCTACCGGTGCCGTAACGGCTACGACCACCGCAAGGTGCGGATGGCCGTGGTCGTCCAGGAGATGGTGTTCGCCGACGCGGCGGGGATCCTGTTCACCGCCGACCCCGTGACCTCGAACCGCAAGATCGCCACCGTGGAGGCCGGCTGGGGGCTCGGCGAGGCGCTCGTCGCCGGCCTGGTGACCGGCGACGTCTATACCGTGCGCGACGACCAGGTCGTCGCCTCGACCGTCGCCGCCAAGCGGCACGCCGTCGTGCCGTCACCGGGCGGCGGCGTCCGGGACGCCCCGGTCGAGGGGCGGCGGCAGAGTCAGCCGGTCCTGTCGGACGACCAGGTGCTGCGCCTGGTCCGGCTCGGCAGGCGCATCGAGGAGCACTTCGCACGCCCTCAGGACATCGAGTGGTGCCTGACCGGCGACGACTTCCACATCGTCCAGAGCCGGGCGATCACCACGCTCTTCCCGATCCCCGCGACCGACGACGGCGAGAACCACGTGTACCTCTCCGTCGGCCACCAGCAGATGATGACCGACGCAATGAAGCCGCTGGGGTTGTCGTTCTGGCAGATGACGACGCCGCGGCCGATGTCCGAGGCGGGCGGTCGTCTGTTCGTCGACGTCGCGCCGCTCCTGGCGACGGCGGCGGGCCGCGCGACCATGATCGACACGCTGGGCAAGGCCGACCCGCTGACCCGCGACGCGCTGCGGACCATCCTCGACCGCGGCGACTTCATCCGCCCCGTCCCCGACGAGCCCGCCGCCGCGCCGCCCGCCGCAGCCGAGCCCGCCCCGATCGAGACCGACCCGGCCCTCGTCACCGAACTCATCCAGCGCAGCGAGGAGTCGCTGGCCACGCTCAAGGACACGATCAAGGACCTGTACGGCACGGCGCTGCTCGACTTCGTCCACGCCGACATCGCGGAGCTGAAGCGTGTCCTGTTCGAGCCCAGGAGCATCCAGGCGATCATGACGGGGATGGACGCGGCCTGGTGGCTCAACGACCACCTCGACGAGTGGCTGGGCGAGAAGAACGCCGCCGACGTCCTGACCCAGTCGGTCCCGCACAACGTCACGTCGGAGATGGGCCTGGCCCTGCTCGACGTCGCCGACACCATCCGCCCGCACGCCGAAGTGGTGGCCCACCTGGAACGCGGCGGCTCCCTGGACGACCTGGCCGGCCTGCCCGGCGGCCGGGAAGCGCGCGACGCCATCCAGGCCTACCTCGACAGGTACGGCATGCGCTGCGCGGGCGAGATCGACATCACCAGAACCCGCTGGAGCGAGCACCCCGCCACGCTCGTCCCCACCCTCCTCGGCAACGTCAAGAACTTCGAGCCGGGCGCCGGCAGGCGGCACTTCGAGCAGGGACTGGAGGAGGCACGCCGCAAGGAGCAGGACCTGCTGACGCGGCTGCGCGACCTCCCCGACGGGGAGCGCAAGGCCGAGGAGACCAAGCGGAACATCGACCGCGTCCGCACCTTCGCCGGCTACCGCGAATATCCCAAGTACGGCATGATCAGCCGCTACTTCGTCTACAAGCAGGCGCTGCTGCGCGAAGCCGACCGCCTCGTCCAGGCCGGCGTCCTGCGGGAGCGGGACGACATCTTCTACCTGCGCTTCCAGGAGCTGCAGGACGTCGTGCGCACCGGCGAGGCCGACGCCGCGCTCATCCAGGAGAGGCGCGCGGCGTTCCGTACATACGAGACGCTCACCCCGCCCCGCGTCCTCACCTCGGACGGCGAGGCCCTCACCGGCCAGTACCGCCGCGACGACGCCCCACCCGGCGCCCTCTCCGGCCTGCCCGTCTCCGCCGGCACCGTCGAGGGCCGCGCCCGCGTCGTCAAGGACATGGCCGAGGCCGACCTGGAACCGGGCGACATCCTCGTCACCGCCTACACCGACCCCAGCTGGACCCCGCTGTTCGTCACCGTCGCCGGGCTCGTGACGGAGGTGGGCGGGCTGATGACGCACGGGGCGGTGATCGCCCGGGAGTACGGCCTGCCGGCGGTGGTGGGCGTGGAGCAGGCCACCAGGCTCATCGAGGACGGGCAGCGCATCCGCGTCCACGGCACCGAGGGTTACGTCGAGATCCTGGACTGAGCCATCATCGCCTGGTGACCCCCTGCCCGTTCTGCCTCATCGGGGCCGGCGAAGCCGACGCCGAACTCGTCGCATGGCGCACGGCCAACGCCTACGTCGTGCCCGTCCCCTCGCAGCGCCCCCGGAACCCGGGACACTGCCTGGTCCTGCCCACCGCACACGTCACCAGCCTGGACACGGCATCGGCCGAGGTGCGAGGTGAGGTGTTCGAGCTGGTGAGCCGCGTGGTGGGCGCCGTGCCGCGGGCATTCGGGGCGGTGGGCAGCATCGTGCAGCAGAACAACGCGATTCCGGGGCAGGTGCTTCACCACCTGCACGTGCACGTGATCCCGCGCTTCGAGGGCGACGGATTCGTGCAGCCGGATCCGTCCAAGGTCGAGGTGCCGTTCGAGGTCCGGGCCGAGCAGGCGGCGCTGCTGCGGGCACAGCTCTGAGCCGGCTTGGCAGGGTTCAGGAAACCTTCGCCCGGCGCAGCCGCTCGGCCGACTGTGCCCGAAGCGCGTCACCGCCCGCCGACGGGCCACCGCACAGTGCCATCTCCCGTGCGTTGTACGCGGCCATCCACACGCTCGCCGCCCACGCGATCTCCACCTCCACGAGCGTCCCCGAAAGCCGTGAAACATGAGCGTCGGCAACGGCGAAATGCCCCGAGCAGCGAGAGCCCGCGCGGCCCACAACGCCTGCTGCCAGACCACCCCCCGCCCCGCGCAGGACCGGGGGCGGGCGAATGGGGGATGCGGTGAAAAGTGAGCAACCTACCCCCGAGCGTCGACGATCATGCCCGCGCCCACGGTGGTGTTGCTCCCCTCCTCCACCAGAATGAACCCGCCGGTCAGCCGATTGCGTGAGTACTCGTCCACGAACAGCGGATGGGTGACCCGCAAGGACACCCGCCCGATCTCGTTGAGCCCCAGCGCGGTGGCCGTCTCGTCGCGGTGCAGCGTGTTGACGTCGAGCCGGTAGTGCACGTCTCGCACCAGCGCCCGCGCCGTACGCGTCGTGTGCTTGATCGTCAGCTTCGACCGCGGAGCGAGCTTGACCGCGTCGGTCATCCAGCACACCATCGCCTCGAGCTCCTGGGCGGCCTGCGGCTGGTTGTTGGGCCGGCAGATCATGTCGCCCCGCGAGATGTCGATGTCGTCCTCCAGCCGGAGGGTCACCGACATGGGCGGGAAGGCCTCCTCGACGGGGCCGTCGAAGGTGTCGATGGAGGCGATCCTGGTCGCCAGTCCCGACGGCAGGTGCAGGACCTCGTCGCCGGGCTTGAGGACGCCTCCGGCCACCTGGCCGGCGTAGCCGCGGTAGTCGTGGAAGGCCGGGTCGGTGGCCTTCTGGGGCCGGATGACGTACTGCACGGGGAAGCGCACGTCGACCAGGTTGCGGTCGGAGGCGATGTGCACGTTCTCCAGGTGGTGCAGCAGCGACGATCCCTGGTACCAGGGCGTGTTCTCCGAGCGGGACACGACGTTGTCGCCGTGCAGCGCGGAGATCGGGATGAACGTGAGGTCGGAGACGTTCAGCTTGGACGCGAAGGAGGTGAACTCCTCGCGGATCTCCTCGAAGCGTTCCTGGGAGTAGTCGACGAGGTCCATCTTGTTGACGGCCAGGACGAGGTGCGGCACCCGCAGCAGCGAGGTGAGGAAGGCGTGGCGGCGCGACTGCTCCAGCACGCCCTTGCGGGCGTCGATCAGGATGATGGCCAGGTCGGCGGTGGAGGCGCCGGTGACCATGTTGCGGGTGTACTGGATGTGGCCGGGCGTGTCGGCGATGATGAACTTGCGCCGGGGCGTGGCGAAGTAGCGGTAGGCGACGTCGATGGTGATGCCCTGCTCGCGTTCGGCGCGCAGGCCGTCGGTCAGCAGCGACAGGTCGGTGTACTCGGTGCCGCGGTCGCGCGAGGTGCGCTCGACGGCTTCGAGCTGGTCTTCGAAGATCGCCTTGGAGTCGAAGAGCAGGCGTCCGATGAGGGTGGACTTTCCGTCGTCAACGGAGCCGGCGGTGGCGAAACGCAGAATGTCCATGATCAGAAGTAACCCTCACGCTTGCGGTCTTCCATAGCGGCCTCGGAGGAGCGGTCGTCGGCGCGGGTGGCGCCGCGCTCGGTCAACCGGGTGGCGGCGATCTCCTCGATGATCGCCTCGACGGTCGCCGCCGTCGACTGGACGGCTCCGGTGATCGTCAGGTCGCCGACGGTGCGGTAGCGGACCACGGCCTCGAAGACCGGCTCGTCGTCGCCGCGGGTGACGAACTCGCTGTCGGCCAGGAGCATGCCGTCGCGCTCGAAGACGCTCCGGGTGTGGGCGAAGTAGATCGAGGGGATCTCGATGCCTTCGCGCCGGATGTAGTCCCAGATGTCGAGCTCGGTCCAGTTGGACAGCGGGAAGACGCGGATGTGCTCACCCTTGCGGATGCGCGCGTTGTAGAGGTTCCACAACTCGGGACGCTGGTTCTTCGGGTCCCACTGGCCGAACTCGTCGCGGAAGGAGAACACGCGCTCCTTGGCGCGGGCCTTCTCCTCGTCGCGGCGCGCGCCGCCGAAGACGGCGTCGAACTCGTTGTCCTCGATGGCGTCGAGCAGCGTCGTGGTCTGCAGGCGGTTGCGCGAGGCGCGGCGCCCGGTCTCCTCGGCGACGCGTCCGGCGTCGATGGAGTCTTGCACGAGGGCGACGACGAGCCGCGCGCCGAGCTCCTCGCTGCGGCGGTCGCGGAACTCCAGCACTTCGGGGAAGTTGTGCCCGGTGTCGATGTGCATCAGCGGGAAGGGGATCGGCGCGGGCCAGAAGGCCTTCTCCGCGATGCGCAGCATGACGATCGAGTCTTTTCCGCCCGAGAAGAGCAGACACGGGCGCTCGAATTCGGCCGCGACCTCGCGCATGATGTGAATGGCTTCGGCCTCGAGCACGTCGAGTTGCGACGTGGTGTAGTCGCGCTGCTGCAGCATCCGATCTCCTCTAGCGGTGCAGGTCCCGGATTCCGGCGAGCAGGGAAGGCGCCAGCTCCGGTAGGGAAACAAGGATATCCGGAAGGGTCGGGTCGACTTGGTTGTAGGTCAGCTCTGAGCCGTCGATTCTGCTCGCGTGCGCCCCGGCCGCCTGCGCTACCGCCACCGGCGCCGCAGAATCCCATTCGTACTGCCCCCCGGCATGCACGTAAGCCTCGACCTCGCCGGTCAGCACGGCGGCGATCTTCGCCCCGGCCGAGCCGATCGGCACCAGGTCGGCGCCCAGCAGGTAGGCGAGCTTCTGCACGAACTCCGGCGGCCGGGTGCGGCTGACCGCGATGCGGAAGCGCCCTCCCTCGAACCGCCGCAACGGCACGGGCGCGGCCGTACCCAGGCATCGTCCCTGCGCGGGCAGCGCCACGGCGCCCGCCACCAGCGAGCCGCGCTCCCACAGCGCGACGTGCACGGCCCAGTCGGCGCGCCCTTCCTCGGCGAACTCGCGCGTGCCGTCGAGCGGGTCGACGATCCACACCCGCTGCGCCTGCTGGCGGCGCGGGTTCTCGCGTTCCTCGCGCGTGGCCTCCTCCGACAGCACGGAGTCGGAGGGCCGGAGCCGGGCCAGCGACTCCATCAGGAAGACGTGCGACGCGCGGTCACCCTCGGCACGCAGCGCGGGAGGATGCTCGAAGCCGAGGTCGGCGCGGAGTTTCAGGAGCGACTCGCCGGCCGCGGTCGCCAGATCGGCGGCCAGATCGTGGTCGTCGCGAATCGTCATCAATAGGCTCCTTGCCCGCGTGCTACGGCCGACCAAGTCTTCCATAGGATCTGCAGATCGAGCATGAGGGACCAGTTCTCCACGTAACGCAGGTCGAGCCGCACGGATTCCTCCCACGACAGGTCGGATCTCCCGCTCACCTGCCACAACCCGGTCAGCCCGGGACGCACCAGCAGCCGTCTGCGCACGTCGTCGCCGTAACGGGCCACCTCCTCCGGCAGCGGAGGCCGTGGACCCACCAATGACATGTGCCCGAGCAGCACGTTGATCAGCTGCGGCAGCTCGTCGAGCGAGTGGCGGCGCATCCTGGCCCCCAGCGGCGTGATCCGCGGATCGTTGCGGATCTTGAAGAGCACGCCTGCGCTGTCGCTGGTCAGCGTGATCTTCCGGTTCTCCGCGTCGCGCCACATGGTGCGGAACTTCAGGATCGTGAACGTCCGCCCGTCGCGCCCCACCCGCGTCTGACGGAACAGGGCGGGTCCTGAGCTGGTCAGCCGTACGGCAAGCGCCAGCGTCACCAGCACCGGCGCCAGCACGACCAGCATCGCCAGCGCGACGACACGGTCGAAGCAGTTCTTCACCAGTTGCCTGGCCCCGGCCAGCTCGGGATGCTCCACATGAAGCAGCGGCAGCCCCGCGGCGGGCCTGATCGTGGTGCGCGGGCCGGCGACCTCCATCAGCGCGGGCGCCACGACCAGCTCCGTGTGCGTGCGCTCCAGCCGCCAGGCCAGCCGCCTGAGCGCCACCCCGTCCATCTCGGGGCAGGCCAGCACCGCCACCGTGTCGGCCTCGCACTGCCCCACCACCAGGGCCACGTCGGCGAACGCCCCCAGCACCGGCACGTTCTCGATCTGCCTGCCGGGAACGTCACGCGGCAGGCAGGCGGCCACCACCTCCATGCCGTGGTAGCGCTCGGTGCGGAAGCGTGTCACCAGGTCGGCGATCGCCGCGGCATGCCCCACCGCGACGACCCGCCGCATGCACTCGCCCGCGGCCCGGCGCCGGTGCAACGCGCGGCGCAGGCCGTACCGGAAGACCAGGGTCAGCACCACGGTCAGCGGCAGCGCCACCACGACGTACCCGCGCGCGACCTCGGTCTTGGTGGCGTAGGCGCAGACGGCCAGCGCGGTGATCAGCACCAGCCCGCACTGCACGACCCGGCGGAACTCCTCCGAGCCGATGCCCAGCATGCGCGGCTCGTAGGCCCGGTTCAGCGCGATCGCGCACACCCAGGCGAGCGGCAGGGCCAGGCTCAGCACGATGTACGGCGTGGCGTAGGAGGTCACCTCGCCGAAACGCACGAGGAAGGCGACGGCCGCCCCGGCCCCGGCGCAGGTCAGATCCGAGGCGAACGCGCGCAGGAGGTACGGGCGCACCCAGGCCGGCCTGCGAGGATCGGCGCGCCAGGTGACGACCGGTTCCGATCGGACGACGGTCATCAGCCCTTCGCCGTTGTGCACGCACGCCTCCACGTGACCACAGGTCAACAGATAGTCACCAGAGCGTAGCGACCCGGTCGACCCGGCACAGGCGAACGGTTCTATGCGGCGATCAGCGAGGAGGGCCGGAAATGTTCAGGTCGAGCGCGTGGAAGGAGTTCTGCGTCGCCTCCAGGCCGCGCTCCATGAGCGACTCGACCACGTCGGCCGACCGGTCGACCAGGAACGGCAGATCCTTGCGCTCGGCGGTGGCGAAGTCCTTCAGCACGAACGAGGCCGCGTCCATCCGGCCGGGCGGGCGGCCGATGCCGAACCGCACCCGCAGGTAGTCGCGCGAACCCATCGACTTGGTGATCGACTTGAGCCCGTTGTGGCCGTTGTCGCCGCCGCCCAGTTTGGCGCGCATCGCGCCGTACGGCACGTCGAGCTCGTCGTGTACGACGATGACGCGCTCCACCGGGATCTTGTAGAAGTCGGACAGCAGCTTGGTGGGACCGCCGGACAGGTTCATGTAGGTCAGCGGCTTGGCCAGCACCGCCTTGGGCGTCTCCAGCAGCTCGGCCCGGCTCCTGTGCACCTTGAAGCGTCCGCCGGCGCGCGCGGCCAGCTCGTCGAGCGTCATGAAGCCGGCATTGTGCCGGTTGCCCGCGTATTCAGGACCGGGATTGCCCAGCCCGACGATCAACCAACGATCCATCAGATCCCCGCTTATGCCGAAACGGGGCAGCCCGCGGACTGCCCCGTTTCAGACGGATGACTACTCGGCGTTGTCGCCCTCGGCGGCCTCGGCGCTCTCGCCCTCGGCAGCCTCGGCGCTCTCGCCCTCGGCGGCCTCGGCCTCGGGCTCCTCGGTCGGCTTGGCGGTGACGTGCAGCACCAGAGCCTCGGGGTCGGCGGCCAGGGTCGCGCCCTGCGGCAGCTTCAGGTCGCCGGCCAGGATCTGGGTGCCGACCTCCAGGCCCTCGACGTCGACCTCGATGCCGGTCGGGATGTGGGTGGCCTCGGCCTCGACCGAGATCGAGACGAGCTGCTGGTCGAGCAGGCCCTCGGAGTTGACGTCGCCGACGGTGGTGACGGGGATGTCGACGGTGACCTTCTCGCCGCGCTTGACCAGGAGCAGGTCGACGTGCTCGACGAAGCCCTTGATCGGGTCGCGCTGCACACCCTTGGGCAGGGCCATCTCGTCGATGCCGTCACCCTCGAGACGGATCAGGACGTTGGGCGTGCGCAGGGCGAGCAGGATCTCGTGACCCGGCAGGGTGAGGTGCTTGGGGTCGATGCCGTGGCCGTACAGGACGGCGGGAACCTTGTCGGAGCGACGGATCTTGCGAGCGGCGCCCTTGCCGAAGGTCGTACGGGCTTCGGCGGCAATGCGTACTTCGGACACGACATCTCCTAGGGATGCGATTGCGGAATCCCGCGCTCACCCTCAACCGCCCTAGCGGAAGGCGTTACGAGCGCGGACAACCCCACAAGCCTACCTGCTGCGTACGGCGGGCGCGCCCGCCCGCCGTACGCCCGCTCAGGCCTCGCCCTCGAAGAGGCTCGTGACCGAGCCGTCGTTGAACACCTCGCTGATCGCCCGCGCGATCAGCGGCGCGATCGACAGCACGGTGAGCTTGTCGAACTTCTTCTCCTCGCTCAGCGGCAGCGTGTTGGTGACGATCACCTCGGAGATGCGGGAGTTCTTCAGCCGGTCGACCGCCGGGTCGGAGAAGACCGCGTGGGTCGCGGCGACGATCACGTTGGTGGCGCCCTGTTCGTACAGCGCGTCGGCCGCCTTGCAGATCGTGCCCGCGGTGTCGATCATGTCGTCGATCAGCACACACGTGCGCCCGCGCACCTTGCCGACGACCTCGCTGACCTTCACCGAGTTGGCCACGTCGAGGTCGCGCCGCTTGTGGATGAACGCCAGCGGCGTGCCCAGCGTGTCGGCCCAGCGCTCCGACAGCCGCACGCGGCCGGTGTCGGGCGAGACGACCGTGGTGTTGGCCAGGTCGAGCTTGTCCTTGAGGTAGGCCTCCAGCACCGGCATGGCGAACAGGTGGTCGACCGGGCCGTCGAAGAAGCCCTGGATCTGCGAGGTGTGCAGGTCGATCGACATCAGCCGGTCGGCGCCCGCGGTCTTGAAGATGTCGGCGATCAGCCGGGCCGTGATCGGCTCGCGGCCGCGGCCCTTCTTGTCCTGCCGCGCGTAGCCGAAGAACGGCATGACCACGGTGATCCGCTTGGCGGAGGCACGCTTCAGCGCGTCCACCATGATCAGCTGTTCCATGATCCACTTGTTGATCGGCTGCGTGTGCGACTGGATCACGAACGCGTCGCTGCCACGCACCGACTCCAGATAACGCGCGTAAATCTCACCGTTGGCGAAGTCGACGAGCTTGGTCGGCGTCAGCGAGATGCCAAGACACTCGGCCACCTCCTCGGCCAGCTCCGGGTGGGCCCGCCCGGAGAAGAACATGAGCTCTTTCTCACCAGGCTGCTTGATGCTCGTCACGCTTCTACTCCCGCTCTTGCTCGTCGGCCAGCGCCCGGTGGGCGGCCGTGGCCGATTTCGTGCCCGCGCGCCTGCGCAAGACCCACTTTTCGATGTTGCGCTGACGCGCTCTCGCCACCCCGATGGCACCGGGGGGAACGTCGTCGGTGATCGTCGAACCGGCCGCCGTGTAAGCGCCGTCGCCGACGTTCACCGGTGCGACGAGCATGGTGTCACAGCCCACGAAGGCGGCCTCGCCCACGGTCGTGTGGCTCTTGTTGACGCCGTCGTAGTTCACGAACACGGTCGAGGCGCCGATGTTGGCGTCGGCGCCGATCGTCGCGTCGCCCGCGTACGTCAGGTGCGGCACCTTCGCCCGGTCGCCCACCTTGGCGTTCTTGGTCTCCACGAAGGTGCCGACCTTCGACTTGACCCCCAGCACCGTGCCCGGGCGCAGATAGGCGTACGGCCCGACGCTCGCCTCGGGACCGACCACCGCGCTGTCGCAGACGGCGTTGCGCACCACGGCGCCGGCGCCCACCCGCGTGTCGGTCAGCGTGCTCGCCGGACCCACCTCGGCGCCGCTCTCGATGATCGTACGGCCGTGCAGCTGGGTGTTCGGGTGCAGCACCACGTCGGGCTCCAGCTCCACCTGGACGTCGACCCACACGCTGGCCGGATCCACCACGGTCACGCCCGCGCGCATGTGCGCGTCGAGGATGCGCTGGTTCAGCACCCTGCGGGCGAACGCCAGCTGCACCCGGTCGTTGACACCCTCGACCTCGACGTAGTCGCCCGCGATCCAGGCGCCCACCCGGTGACCCTCTTCGCGCAGGATCGACAGCACGTCGGTGAGGTACTCCTCGCCCTGGGCGTTGTCGGTCGACACCCGCTTGACCGCGTCGGCCAGCAGCAGCCCGTCGAAGGCGTAGACGCCGGAGTTGATCTCGCGGATGGCCCGCTGCTCGTCGGAGGCGTCCTTCTCCTCGACGATCTCCAGCACGCTGTTGTTCGCGTCGCGGACGATCCGGCCATACCCGGTCGGCCTGGGCACCTCGGCGGACAACACGGTGACCGCGTTGCCCTCCTCCGCGTGCCGTACGAGCAGCTCGCGCAGCGTCTCGGCTCGCAGCAGCGGCGTGTCGCCGTAGGTGACGAGCACCGTGCCCGCGATCGTGCCCGTCTCCTCCAGCACCGTGCGCACGGCGTGCCCGGTGCCCTTCTGCTCACGCTGCACCACCGCCCGCGCGTCGGGGCTGGTGTTCTTGAGATGGTCGCCGACGCGCTCGCGCGCATGGCCGATGACGACGATCAGCCGCTCCGGCTCGAGCTCACGAGCGGCGGCGAGCATGTGGTCCACCAGCGTGCGACCGCAGACCTCGTGGAGCACCTTCGGGGTCTGGCTCTTCATCCTGGTGCCCTCGCCGGCGGCGAGGACGACGACTGCGGCCGGGCTTACCGGGTTAGGGCGCGGCACACTCACGGATTGAGGCTCCCTGTGGCTGGGCGGTTCAGGGTTTCGGGGTACGGCTGCCGTGTTGCTCGTTGTTGCGACGGCTACCGCACCGCTACCCTCCCGACACGCTGAGGATACCTGGCCTGTCCCGCCGCGGGTCAGCGGAGGGACACGAACCCGAACTTGCCCAGCTCCGGCGCCAGGATTCGAACCTGGAATACCCAGAACCAAAATCTGGTGAGTTGCCAATTACTCTACGCCGGATCGCCCGGAGCCCCCGGCTCCAGGGGTCAAGCTTACCGACCTTCACCACCGGCCGCCGACTCCCTTATCCCGCCGGGGCACCCCGCCTGCCTACGCCTCCGCCCATAACAGACAGACCGAAAATAGGCAAGGCATGGAACCCACATCAGGGGGCAGCAGAGAACGTCATCTTCCCCACATTCGCGTCTTAGCCGTTCCTTACCTACGATGGCGTAAGTTACGGTTGCGTAGCTCGGACATACTTCCCCATCTGTGTCGTGAGAGGTAGCCCATGACCATCGCCGTCGACCGACCGGCACCGACCCCCAAGCCCGAACACGACCCGTCCCGCCGCTCCAAGACCGAGCTTGCCATCTTCGGTCTAGTGGTCGGACTCCCGCTCGTCGCGTTCGCGGCGGCCGTGCCCTTCGCCTGGGGTTGGGGCCTGACCTGGACCGACGTCATCATCGGCTTCGTCTTCTACATCGTCTCCGGCCTCGGCGTCACGGTGGGCTTCCACCGCTACTTCACCCACGGCAGCTTCAAGGCCAAGCGCGGCCTGAAGATCGCACTCGGCGTCGCCGGCAGCCTGAGCCTGGAGATGTCCGTGCTCGACTGGGTGGCGGTGCACCGCAAGCACCACAAGTTCTCCGACAAGGAGGGCGACCCGCACTCGCCGTGGCGGTTCGGCACCAGCTTCAAGGCCGTCACAAAGGGCCTGCTGTACGCGCACATGGGCTGGCTGTTCGAGGCCGAGCGGGCCAACCGCGAGAAGTACGCTCCGGACCTGCTCAAGGACCCGGACATCGTGAAGCTGCACAAGGCCTTCATCCCGCTCGCCGCCTTCTCGCTGTTCGGCCCGGCCATCCTGGGTGGTCTGATCACCATGTCGTGGTGGGGCGCGTTCACCGCGTTCTTCTGGGCCACGCTGGTCCGCATCGGCCTGCTGCACCACGTGACCTGGTCCATCAACTCCATCTGCCACGTGTTCGGCGACGAGGAGTTCGAGTCGCGTGACAAGTCGCGCAACGTGTGGATCCTGGCCATCCCGTCCTTCGGCGAGTCGTGGCACAACCTGCACCACGCCGAGCCGACCTGCGCCCGTCACGGTGCGCTGAAGGGTCAGATCGACCTGTCCGCGGGCACGATCCGCATCTTCGAGAAGCTCGGCTGGGCCCACGACGTGCGCTGGCCGAACCCCGAGCGGCTGGCCGCCAAGCGCGTGGCCGCCTGAGCGGCCGGGCGGGAGACCTGATTCGGCCGATCCGGCCGTGATTCGACATGATGGAGTCTGTGACCGTTCCCCGAAAGCGTATGACCGGCCGAGAGCGCCGCGAACAGCTGATCCGCATCAGCCGCGCGCTCTTCGCCGAAAAGGGGTTCGACGCGACCTCCATCGAGGAGGTCGCGGCCCACGCACAGGTTTCCAAGCCGGTGGTCTACGAGCACTTCGGTGGTAAGGAAGGCCTCTACGCGGTCGTGGTCGACCGCGAGATGCAGAAGCTGCTCGGAATGATCACGGAAGCACTGGCCGCGTCGCACTCGCTGATCAAGCTGGAGCGCGCGGCCTTGGCGTTGCTGCGATACATCGAGGAGAGCAGCGAGGGTTTCCAGATCCTGGTGCGCGATTCGCACGCCGCCTCCGGCACCGGCACGTTCGCCAGCCTGATCAGTGAGATCGCCAGCCAGGTCGAGGACGTCCTGGCCGACGAGTTCCACAGCCGGGGCTACGACCCGCACCTCGCGCCGATGTACGCCCAGATGCTGGTGGGCATGGTGGCGCTGACCGGCCAGTGGTGGCTCGATGTGCGCAAGCCCAGCCGCGAGGAGGTCGCGGCGCATCTGGTGAACCTGGCCTGGAACGGCCTGACGGGGCTCAACCCCAGCCCGCAGATCACGGCGGCGACCCGCAATCACACGCCGCGCCCGATGGCGCCCAAGCCTGTCGATCTCGACGGCGACGAGCCTCGCGAGCTGAGCGAGAAGGAGCGCCGAGAGGTCGAGAAGGTCCGCATCCGCGAGCAGCGCGAGGCCGACAAGGCCCGCGAGCGCGATCTGAAGGAACGCGAGCGCAATCTGCGTGAGGCGGAGAAGGCGGCCGACCGGGCGGAGAAGCTCCGGCAGCGGGAGGCGCGGCTGGCCGAGCGTGCGGCGCGGCTGGCGGAGAAGGACCGCGAGAAGATCATTGTGGAGCGGATCCTGCCGCTTGCCATCGAATCAGCAGAAACGGAACAGACAGAGTAAGTCGTTGAGCGTAAGTTAACGCATTGTTCAACCTAGTTGGGCATATTAACCAATATGTCCGCCGAACTGCTGCACCCTGGAAACGATCTGCCCCTGCCTCAGGAGCGCTTCCTCAACCGTGAGGAGAGCTGGCTGCAGTTCAACGAACGGGTGCTGGAGCTTGCCGAGGATCCCTCGCTTCCCCTTCTCGAGCGAGTGCGGTTCTTGGCGATCTTCGCCAGCAATCTGGACGAGTTCTTCCGAGTGCGGGTGGCAGGTCTCAAACGCCGCATGGCGACGGGCCTGCTGTTGCGGACCAAGAGCGGGCTGAAGCCGCGCGAGGAGCTGGCGCGCATCGGCACGATCGCCGACCGGCTGGCCACGCGGCACGCCCAGGCCTTCCATGAGCGCATCTGCCCGCAGCTGGCCGCCGAGGGCATCGAAATCGCCCGCTGGGAGGATCTGGGCCGCGAGGAGCGCACGGAACTGCGCAAGCTGTTCAGGGAGCGGATCCGCCCGGTTCTGACGCCGCTGGCCGTGGACCCCGCCCACCCGTTTCCCTATATTTCCGGACTGTCGCTCAACCTCGCCGTCGTCGTGCGCAACCCGGTGACCGACCACACGGTCTTCGCCCGGGTCAAGGTCCCGTCGCAGCTGCCCAGGTTCGTGGCCGCCTCCAAGGACCGGTTCGTCCCGCTCGAGGATGTGATCGCCGCCCATCTGGGCCAGCTCTTCAAGGGCATGGAGATCGTCCAGCACCACGTCTTCCGCGTGACCCGCAACGAGGACCTCGACGTCGACGAGGACGTCACGGAGAACCTCATGCAGGCCCTGGAGAAGGAGCTGCTCAGGCGGAGGTTCGGCCCGCCGGTCCGGCTGGAGGTCGAGGACACCATCACCCCGGAGGTGCTCAAGCTCCTGGTCCAGGAGCTCGACGTCGCCCCGCACGAGATCTACCGCATCCGGGGACCGCTCGACCTGAGCGGCCTGCACGCGATCGCCGACCTGGATCGCGCGGAGCTGAGCTACCGCCCGTTCGTGCCCGCGGAAGCCGTACACGCCGAGGACGACATCTTCGCCGTGCTGCGCGAGCGCGACCTGCTGGTCCAGCATCCGTACGACTCGTTCGCCACCAGCGTGCAGCGTTTCATCGAGTCGGCCGCCGAGGACCCGCGCGTGCTGGCGATCAAGCAGACGCTCTACCGGACCAGCGGCGACTCCCCCATCGTCGACGCGCTGATCAACGCGGCCGAGGCGGGCAAGCAGGTCGTGGTGGTCGTCGAGATCAAGGCGCGCTTCGACGAGCACGCCAACATCGAGTGGGCGCGCAAGCTGGAGAAGGCCGGCTGCCACGTGGTCTACGGCGTCGTGGGCCTCAAGACGCACTGCAAGCTCTCGCTTGTCGTACGGCAGGAGCCGAACGGCGAGCTGATGCGCTACTGCCACATCGGCACGGGCAACTACAACCCCAAGACCGCCAGGCAGTACGAGGACTTCGGCCTGCTGACCTCCGATCCGCTGGTCGGCGAGGACGTCACGGACCTGTTCATCCACCTGACCGGCTACTCCAACCACTCGGCCTACCGGCGCCTGCTGGTCGCCCCGCACTCGCTGCGCGGCGGGCTGCTGGCGCGCATCGAGCGGGAGATCGCCCACCAGCAGGCGGGGCGTCCCGCGCGGATCCGGATCAAGACGAACTCGCTGGTCGACGAGGAGATGATCGACGCCCTCTACCGGGCCTCCCGGGCGGGAGTCCCGGTGGACGTCTGGGTGCGCGGCATCTGCACGCTGCGTCCCGGAATCCCCGAGTTGTCGGAGAGCATCCGGGTCAGGAGCATCCTGGGCCGGTTCCTTGAACACTCCCGCATCTACGAGTTTGGCCTGGGCAGGCGTCCCGAGGTGTGGATCGGCAGCGCGGACCTGATGCGCCGCAACCTCGACCGCCGCGTGGAGGCGCTGGTCAAGGTGACCGGCCAGCAGCACAGGGCCTACCTGATCGAGCTCATGGACCTGGCCATGGCGGAGACGACCAGCTCGTGGTGGCTCAACTCCGACGGCACGTGGACCCGGCACCAGGGCACCGACCTGCAGAGCCACCTGATCGGCACCAGACGATGGAGGACCGTTGACGGCTGAGCCCATCAGGGCCTCGGGAGCCGTGGTGTGGCGCGGCTCCCCTGACGCTCCCGAGATCGCCGTCGTGCACCGGCCGCGCTACGACGACTGGACCTTTCCCAAGGGCAAGGCCGAGCCGCGCGAGCACGACATCGTGACGGCGCTGCGCGAGGTCAGGGAGGAGACCGGCTTCACGGTCACGCTGGGCCGGCGGCTGCCGGCTCACGACTACACGCATAACGGCCGCCCGAAACGAGTGAACTACTGGACGGCACGCCTCATGTCCGGCCATTTCACCCCGAACGACGAGGTGGACGAGCTCGTCTGGCTGGATCCGGCCGCCGCCAGGGACCGCCTGACCTTCCCGTTCGACGCCGCGCTGCTCGACCGGCTGCGCCCGCTCGACACCGTCCCTCTCGTGCTCGTACGGCACGGCACGGCCGGCGAGCGTGACGCGTGGCAGGGACCCGACCGGCTGCGCCCGCTCGACGCCCACGGGCTGATCCAGGCCAGGATCCTGGCCAAGATCCTGCCCGCCTACCAGCCCCGGCTGCTGCTCAGCTCGCCGAGCCTGCGCTGCGTCCAGACGCTGGAGCCGTTTCTTCGCACGCTCCTCAACTCCGTAGACGCGAGCCCGGCCCTGGAGCCCCTGCTCAGCGAGGAGGAGTGGGATCCCGACAAGACCGTCGACCTGGTCGACGGGATCCGCGTGCCCGCGGTGGTCTGCTCGCACGGCAAGGTGCTCCCCGCGCTCGCCCCGCGGCACCTCGACAAGGGCGCCTTCGTCGTCCGGCACCGCCTCGGCGAACGGGTGGTCGCCGAGGAGTACCACCTGACGCGTTAGAGCAGCTTGCCGACCGCTTCGACCGTCCGGGCCCACACGGCCGGGAATTCGGCGTGCGCGCGCTCGGCCGTGTTGCGCTCGATCCCGATCAGCAGGCCGTACGTGAAGGTGTCCTCACCCGCCTGCCGCGCGGTCTCGGCCTCCTTGGCCAGGGTCTCCTGCGCGACGACGCCGTCCTGATGCTTGCCCAGAACCTCCTGTACGGCTTCCGCGTGCTTGGCCAGCCTGCCCATGTCCTTGCCGAGCGCGGGCCGGAGCGCCTCCGCGGTGTAGCGGGCACGCTTGGCGGCCTTGCGCACGTCGTGCATGGCGATCTCGCGGCGCTCGGGGTCGTCGATCGCCTGGGCGGTGTCGTAGGCCCTGGTGACGCGGTTCCAGTTCTTCGCCGCGGCGGCGGGGAGCTGCTGCTGGGCGGGCTTGCCCGCCTTGCCGGTCAGCTTCGGCGCGGAGACCAGCCGGTCGAGCGCGTCGAGCAGGGCGAAGTAGCGCTCGCCGCGCAGGGCCTCGCGGATGCGCTCGTAGGCTTCCTGCTCACGTCGGTGCAGGTCCTCGCCGAGGCGGGTCTGGATCGGGCCGGTGACCAGCTCGGGCGCGAGGCTGCGCAGGTGGCCGTCGAAGCGGGCCCGGATGACCTCCAGGTCGCGGGCCTCGCCCAGCACGGTGCCGAGCCATTTCAGCTCTTCCTGCAGCTCGTCCGTGTCCGTGATGATCGACTTGAAGGCCTTGAGCGCGCTGCGCATGCGCCGCGAGGCGACGCGCATCTGGTGCACGGCGTCGTCTTCCGCCCGCCGTACTCTCGGGTCCTGCGAGAGCAGGGCCGCCACGTGCCCGGCCAGGTAGTCGACCACCACCGCACCCGCGCTGCCCGGCTCGGTGGCGGCGCGTTCCAGGGGCGCGGGTTCGAGCAGGCGGGCCAGCTTGCTGGCGGCTCCGGCGGGTTTCGCGCCGGCCTTCATGATCTTCTTGCCGACCTTGGCCAGGAGCTTGCGGTCGCCGTCGAGGAGTTCGGCCTCGACCTCGCGCCACCGCACGACCCTGGGCTCCTCGCCCGTCACGGTGCCCTTGACGCGGTCGTCGGCGACCTCCAGGTCGTTGCCGAGCCGGACGACCGTGCGCCGGGTGTCGAGCTCGGCGACGATCTGCAGGTCGGCGCCGCGCGTGAAGGCGAGCACCAGGTCGGACAGCTCGGTCGGGACGACCTTGATGCTGCGGGTCAGCGGGTGGGTGATCTCCTGCCGCGCGCCCTTGGCCTTGGGCAGTTTCAGGTGCCAGCCGGGGTCGGAGCCTCCGCGTCTCCTGCGGAGCGTCACCCCTCGCCTGGCCAGCCGCAGATCGGCGGTGTCGTAGTAGAGGGCGACGAGCTGGTAGCTCTTGGGGCCGATCGTCGCACCCAGATCCGGTAGTTCGTAGTCGGGTGGAACGTCGAACTTGTCCTCGATCTCAATGCCCACTAGACCCCCTAGATGGCCGATTTCGGACCATGATGCCATCGCAAGGTGAACATCACACGGCCTGAAGGAGCTCGATCCTGTTGCCCACCGGATCTTTCACATAAATTCGCCGATATCCGGGGAAAAGGTTGTCTGGTATGGCCTCGGGAAGCATTTTCGCGAGTTCGTCGAGATTGTCGACGAGGAAGCCCGGATGGGCCTTGGCCGCAGGACGGAAATCGTCCTCGATGCCCAGGTGCACCTCGACCCCCGGCCCCCTGAACCACGCGCCGCCGCGCTTGGCCAGTTCCGGCGGCTTGGGCACCTCCTTGAGGCCGAGCACGCCCTCGTAGAACTCCTTGAGCCGCGGCTCGCTGCCCTTGGGCGCGGCTAGCTGGACGTGGTGGATCGCTGTGATCATTTCTGCCCCACGACGAAGATCCTTCTGAACGGGAACGCCGTGCCGTAGGGCCGGCGCGGGTAGGCCTCGCCGAGCCGTACGGCCAGCTGGGCGGTGAAGCGCTCGCGCTCCTCCTGGTCCAGGCGGTCGAAGACCGGGCGGAGGGCGGTGCCGGAGGTCCACCTGAGCACGGCGTCCTCGCCCTGCAGCAGATGCACGTAGGCGGTCTCCCACGCGTCGATCAGCTTGAACCGGCCGGCCAGCAGGTCGAGGTAGCCCTCGGGCTCGTCGACGGGCCTGGCCCGGGGCACGTCTCCCACCTTGTCCCGCCATTCGGGGCCCTGGCAGAGCTCCCGGATGATCACGTGGCTGGGCGCGTCGAAGTTGCCCGGCACCTGGAAGGCCAGCCAGCCTTCCGGCGCGAGGGCGTCGGCCCAGCGCGTCAGGACCTCGCGGTGGGTGGGCACCCACTGCAGCAGCGCGTTGGAGACCAGCACGTCGACGGGCCCGTCGGGGGTCCAGGTCGCGGCGTCGGCGACGTCGAATCTCACGCCGTGGTGCTCGCGCGCCTGGTCGATCATCTTCTGCGAGGAGTCGAAACCGCGCACGTCCGCTTCCGGCCAGCGCCGCTTGAGGGCGGCGGTCAGCTCACCGCTGCCGCAGCCCGCGTCCACCACCGTCGCCGGGCCCTGCGCCCCGATCCTCGCGGTGAGCTCGAAGAACGGGCGTGATCGTTCGTCGGTGTACCGTGCGTATGCCGACGGGTCCCAGATATCTCTTGACATGAAGATAATTGATATCGAGAGAGATATCTCGATGTCAAGACAGTAGACTTCTCCCATGAACACCGATGAGGTCGATCGGCTGGTCGCCGCCTGGCGACAGGAACGCCCCGATCTGGACGTCGAGCCGCTCCAGGTGCTCAGCCGCGTCTCGCGGCTGGCCAAGCACCTCGACCGCGCCCGCCGGGCCGCCTTCGCCGAGCACGCCCTCGAGCCGTGGGAGTTCGACGTGCTCACCGCGCTGCGCCGCGCGGGCAAGCCGTACGAGTTGTCACCCGGCGCGCTGCTGCGGGCGACGCTGGTCACCTCCGGCACCATGACCAACCGCATCGACCGCCTCGCGCAAGCCGGGCTGGTGCGCCGCCGCCCCGACCCCGAGGACCGGCGCGGCGTGCTCGTCTCCCTCACCTCCGAGGGGCTCGACCGGGTCGACGCGGCCTTCGCCGGCCTGCTCAGGCGCGAACACGACCTGCTGGCCGGGCTGGGCGCCGACGACCAGCGCGCACTCGCCGGCCTCCTGCGCACCCTGCTGGCGCCTTTCGACAGCTGAGCCCTTCGAGCTTCGCTGCACCCCGATTACTCACCGAGGCGCTCGGCGACCTCCAGCCACTCCCCCTCGACCGAGTCCTTCTGGCCCAGCACCTCACGCAGCTGGGCGTCGAGCTCGCCGAGCCGCCCGAAATCGCTCGCGGCGTCGGCCATGGCCGCGTGAAGCTTCGCCTCCTGCTGCCCCAGCTTGTCGAGCTGGCGCTCCAGCCGGTTGAGCTCCTTGCGCAGCTCCCGCTCCTCCTTGGCCGACTTCCCCGGGTCAGCCACCGGAACAGGCGCCTCGACCGGAGCCTTCACCGCCGACGACACCCGCGCGGTCACCGCGCCGCCAGACGCCCGCCGCTCCAGGTACTCGTCGACGCCGCCGGGCAGCATCGACAGCCGCCCGTCGCCGAGCAGCGCGACGCACCGGTCGGTGACGCGCTCCAGGAAGTAGCGGTCGTGCGAGACCAGCACCAGCGTGCCGGGCCAGCCGTCGAGCAGGTCTTCGAGCTCGTTGAGCGTCTCGATGTCGAGGTCGTTGGTCGGCTCGTCGAGCAGCAGGACGTTCGGCTCGTCCATGATCAGCCGCAGGAGCTGCAGCCGCCGCCGCTCGCCGCCGGACAGCTCGCCGACGACCTTCCACTGCGCCTCGCCCTTGAAGCCGAGCCGCTCCAGCAGCTGGGAGGCGCTCCACTCCTTCTTGCCGACCTGGATGTACTTGCGGATCTCCTCGACGGTCTCCAGCACGCGCCGCTTCGGGTCGAGCTCGGCGAGCTCCTGCGACAGGTACGCCAGCCGTACCGTCTTGCCCTTGACCAGCCGGCCCGAGTCGGGCCTGACCTGCTCGGCCAGCAGCCGCAGCACGCTCGACTTGCCCGAGCCGTTGACGCCGATCAGCCCGATGCGGTCGCCGGGGCCGAACTGCCAGGTCGAACGGTCGAGCACCAGCGGACCCTCACCGGGGCCTCCCGCGTGCAGCGTGAGATCTTCGAGGTCGTAGACGGTCCTGCCCAGCCGCGCCGAGGCGAACTTCAGCAGCTCGACCGTGTCACGCGCCGGCGGCTCGTCGGCGATCAGCGCCTGCGCGGCCTCGATGCGGAACTTGGGCTTGGAGGTGCGGGCGGGCGGGCCGCGCCGCAGCCACGCGATCTCCTTGCGCATCAGGTTCTGCCGCCGCTCCTCGGCCGCCTGCGCGATGCGCGCCCGCTCGGCCTTGGCCAGGACGAACGCGGCATAACCGCCTTCGTACCGCTCGACGCGGCCGTCGACGACCTCCCACGTCCGCGTCGAGACCGCGTCGAGGAACCACCGGTCGTGCGTGACGACCAGCAGCGCGCTCTTGCGCGCCGACAGATGCCGCGCCAGCCACGCGATCGCCTCGATGTCGAGATGGTTCGTCGGCTCGTCGAGCATGATCAGCTCGTGGTCCTCGATGAGGAGCTTGGCCAGCGCTGTGCGGCGCCGCTCCCCACCCGACAGCTCGGCCGCCTTGGATTCGAGGTCGAGGTCGCCGATCAGGTTCGCGAGGATCTCCCTGATCTGCTGGTCTCCGGCCCACTCGTGCTCGGCCTTGTCGCCGAGGACGATCTCTCGTACGGCTTTCGCCGGGTCGAAGTCGTCGCGCTGGGCGAGCAGGCCGATCCGGACGCCGCGGGTGTGCGTGACCCGGCCGCTGTCGGGCTTGAGCGTGCCCGCGATGACCGAGATGAGCGTGGACTTGCCTCCGCCGTTGCGGCCCACGACGCCGATGCGATCGCCTGCCTCGATGCCGAGGGAGACGTCGCTGAGCAAGGGCTTGGGGCCGAAGGCCTGGGAGACCGATTCGAGATTGACCAGATTCATCGCAGCACTAGCGTATCCGCGCCGTCCGCTTGTGCCGTACCACCGCCTGTGCCGTACGGCCGCTTGTGCCGTACGTCCGCCTGTGCCCGTACGTCCGCCTGTGCCGTACGCCCGCCTGTGCCGTACGGCCGATCACACGATCTCCGCGCCGGGCACCTCCCCGTGGGCGGCCACCGCGAGCCTGCACACCCCGGCACCGCTCAGCGCCGCCGCCAGCTCCCGCGCGTGGTCCGCGTCGCGTGCCAGGAACGCGCAGGTCGGGCCCGACCCCGACACGATCGCCCCCAGCGCGCCGAGCTCGCGTCCCGCCTCCAGGGTCCTGGTCAGCGACCGCCGCAACATCACCGCCGCGGGCTGCAGATCGTTGACCAGTTCGGTGCCCAGCCGCTCGGCGTCGCCCGCCGCCAGCGCCGCCAGCAGCCCGTCGTTCACCCGCGGCCAGGCGACCTGCTCCCCGGTCGCCTCGCGCAACCTGTCGCACTGGCCGTAGACCGTCGCCGTCGACAGCCCGCCGTCGGCCACCGCGAACACCCAGTGGAAATCGCCCCCGGTCGGCACCCCGGTCAGCTGCTCGCCCCGCCCTGTGCCCACCGCCGTGCCGCCCAGCAGCGAGAACGGCACGTCGCTGCCCAGATCGGCGGCGATCTCCATCAGGTCCTCGCGCGGCAGCCCGAGCCCCCACAACTCGTTGCACGCCACCAGGGCGCCCGCCGCGTCGGCGCTGCCCCCCGCCATGCCGCCCGCCACCGGGATCGCCTTGCGGATGATCAACTCCACGCCGTACGTACGGCCCGCGTGCTTGGCCAGCGCCCGAGCCGCCTGGATGGCCAGATTGCCATCGTCGAGTGGCACCTGGTCGGCGTGCTCGCCCTCCACCCGCACGGTCACCAGCTCGGACTCCCTGGCGACCACCTCGTCGAAGATCGACACCGCGTGGAAGACGTTGACCAGGTCGTGGTAACCGTCGTCACGCAGCGGGCCGACCGACAGCTGGACATTCACCTTGGCGGGCACCCGGACGGTCACCGAACTCATCGCGCTTCTACTCTCATCCCCAGTGGTTTTCAAGGCTCCCGATGCTATCGGTGAGCGGTTCACAGGATTGGCGGACCGCGATATGCACGTTCTCGAAGTGCCGCAGTGGCAGGGCTCGGGCGCACCGACCGCCCGTCGCCTCGCCGAGGGCGCCGCCCTGCTGGCCGGCATGGTCCCGTACGGCACGCGCCTGCGGGTGCCGGTCGACGAGGAGTCGTCGGTCGACGGGATCGCCGCCTCCGTACGCTCCATGCTGCCGCCAGGACCGGTGCTGACGGTCGGCGGCGACTGCTCGGTCGACCTCGTCCCCGTCGCGCGAGCCGTCTCCCAGTACGGCGCGCGGCTCAAGGTGTTCTGGTTCGACGCGCACGGCGACCTCAACACGCCCGAGTCGTCACCCTCCGGGGCCTTCCACGGCATGGTCCTGCGCACCCTGACCGGCACCGGACCCGCCTCCCTGGTGCCCGACACCCTCCTGGACCCGGAGCGGATCGTCCTGGCCGGCGTCCGCGACCTGGACCCGGGCGAACAGGCGTACGTCGCCTCGTCGGGCATTACCCACCTGCGAGACACCTCCGGGCTGGAGTCCGCGCTCGCTCCGGGCGACGTCGCGTACATCCACATCGACCTCGACGTCCTCGACCCCGGCGTGTTCTCCTCCGTGGGCACTCCGGCGCCCGGCGGCCTCCAGCCCGGCGAGCTCCTCGACGCCGTGGCGGCCATCGCGTCGGTCGCCGAGGTGGTGGGGATGGCCATCACCGAGTACGAGCCGTCCTCGGCGGCCGACCAGGAGCTGCTGGTGCCTCTCGTCAGAGGGCTGACCTCGGCTTTTGCGGCTTCGAAAAAATCTTGAGAAAAATCTGGGTGCGTTGTCGAAACGAGGGCCGTCCGTTCGCCGCGTAGGCAGAGGGCCGGAAACGCCGGTCCCGGCGAACGCAAGGACGACCACCATGGCCCTCCGCACCACCACCTCCACTCCCGCACCCAGCACCTCCACTCCCGCACCCAGCACCCCCACCCCCACCCCCGCGCATGACGCCCCCACCCCCGCCGCCGCTCACAGCGCCTCCACACACGGCACCCTCACCCCCGAGAAGGCCCCCCTCACCTCCGCACAGGGCGCCCCCACCCCCGGGCACGGCACCCCAACCCCCGGGCACCGCATCCCTACCCCCGCCTCCACACACGGCTCCTTCCGCGCCACCCGCCAGACGGGGCGCACCCTCCAGCTCCTCCGCCTGGGCGCCCTCGCCGGCCCCTTCTACGTCACCGTCGCCCTGTCCCAGGCCCTCACCCGCGAAGGCTTCGACCTCTCACGCCACCCCTGGAGCTTCCTCGCCAACGGCGACCTGGGCTGGATCCAGACCACCAACTTCATCCTCACCGCCCTGGCCACCATCGCCTTCGCCATCGGCCTCCGCCGTACCCTCACCCCTCTCCCCATCCCCACCTCGGCTCCCGCCCCCACGCCCACCCCCGTACCCTCCACGCCCGCCTCCGGCCGCGGCCGTGACTCCAGCCGCGGCTCCGGCCACGCCGCCAATAGCCACTCCCCCAGCCGCGGCTCCCGCTGGGCCCCTCGCCTCATCGCCGCCTTCGGCGCCAGCATGCTCGGCGCCGCCGCCTTCCCCGCCGACCCCGCCATGGGCTTCCCCACCGGCACCCCGGAAGGCCCCGGCGCCATCACCCTCGCCGGCACCATGCACATGGCCGTCGGCGGCGTCGGCTTCCTGTGCCTCGTCGCCGCCTGCTACGTCCTCGCCTCCCGCTTCACCCGCTCCGGCGAGCGCGGCTGGGCCATCTACACCCGCATCACCGGCACCCTCTTCCTCGGCGCCTTCCTCGGCATCGCCACCGGCGGAGCCATCGCCTGGGCGAACCTGATCTTCGTCGCCGCGATCATCGCCGTCTGGTGCTGGATGTCGCTACTGTCCATCAAGCTCTCGCGCAACGCCTGATCCCGCCCCACCGCCCACTGCTCACCACCCACCACCCACCGCTCACCGCTCACCGCTCACCGCTCACCGCTCACCGCTCACCGCTCACCGCTCACCGCTCACCGCTCACCGCTCACCGAAGGAGCCCGCCATGCGTTACCTGATCACCCTCAAGGTCCTGTCCCAGCCCGACGGCCCGCCGCCCGCGGAGCTCATGGACGCCATCTTCAAGCTCGGTCAGGAGGCCACCGAGGCGGGCGTCCTCCTCGACAACAGCGGCCTCGCCCCCAGCTCCCAGGGAGCCAGGATCGTGGCCACCGGCGGCCGCCTCGCGGTCACCGACGGCCCCTTCGCGGAGGCCAAGGAACTGATCAGCTACGCGCTGTACCAGGTCAAGACGAAGGAGGAAGCGGTGGAGTGGGGCTCCCGTTTCATCCGCATCCACCTCGACCTGTGGCCGGGCTGGGAGGGCGAGGCCGACGTACTGCGCCTCTACGGCCCCGAGGACTTCGCCCCACCCGCCTGACCCCCACCCACGCACCCCCACGCACCACCACCTGACTCGCCGAGACTCTGGCCCCCGCCCGTTCGCACCGGACGCTCACTACACCACCCGACCCGCTGCCCCAAGGCCCGCCGTAGCTCTCCCGCAAACGGCGGGCCTCTTGCTGCCCGGGGCTACTCACCGCCTGCCCAGAGACGGACATCGCTCTCTTAGGCAACCCCGCCCAGCGACGCACATCGCCCTCGTAAGCACCCCCGCCCAGCGACACACATCGCCCTCGTAAGCAGCCGCGTCCAGCGACGCACATCGCCCTCGTAGCAGCCCCGCCCACCGACTCGTAAGCGAGCCCAGCGCCTACCCCCTCCTGTCTCTGAGTCCGCCCCTTAACTCCACCCCGTCCCCCGCCTTTGATGCCGCGCCGCCTCCCACTCCCAAGCTCGTCCCTGCCTCCCACTCCCAAGCTCGTCCCTGCCTCCCACCAGTCGACGGATCCCACTCCCCCTCCCGCCAGGGGCTTCCCTCCACCCGCCCGCATCCGATATCCACATCCCATGCCCACAGCCGACGCGCATCGCGCAGTAGAAGCCGTCTGGCGAATCGAATCCGCCCGCGTCATCGCCGGGCTCGCACGCATGGTCAACGACGTCGGCCTGGCCGAGGAGTTCGCCCAAGACGCCCTGGTAGCCGCTCTGGAGGAATGGCCCCAAAAGGGCATCCCCGACAACCCCGGCGCCTGGCTGATGCGTACGGCCAAGCACCGCGCCATCGACCAGTTCCGCCGCCGCGACACCTACGACCGCAAGCTCCAGCAAGTCGGCCACGACATGGAGATCCGCCAGGAGTCCGCCGAAGCCGAGCTCGACGACGCACTGGACGACCACATCGGCGACGACCTCCTACGCCTGATCTTCACCGCCTGCCACCCCGTCCTGCCCGCCGAGGGACGCCTGGCCCTGACCCTCCGCCTGCTCGGCGGCCTCACCACCGAAGAGATCGCCCGCGCCTTCCTCGTCCCCGAACCCACCGTCGGCCAGCGCATCTCCCGCGCCAAGCGCACCCTCGCCGACAAACAGGTCCCCATCGAGCTCCCACCCCCCTCCGAACTCCCCACCCGCCTCGCCTCGATCCTCGAAGTCATCTATCTGATCTTCAACGAGGGCTACGCCGCCTCCACAGGCGAGGACTGGATCCGCCCTTCCCTCTGCGAGGAGGCGATGCGCCTGGGCCGAGTCCTCGCCGGCCTCCTCCCGAACGAACCGGAGGTCCACGGCCTCCTCGCGCTCATGGAGATCCAGGCCTCCCGCATCCCCGCCCGCACCGCACCGGACGGCTCCCCCATCCTCCTGCTCGACCAGGACCGAAGCCGCTGGGACCGCCTCCTGATCCGCCGAGGCCTGACCGCGCTCGGCCGCGCCGAGTCGCTCGGCACCCTCGGCCCGTACGCCCTCCAGGCAGCCATCGCCGCCTGCCACGCCCGCGCCCTCACCGCCGACGCCACCGACTGGCCCCGCATGGCGGCCCTCTACCGGCTGCTCTCCCACGTCAGCCCGTCACCCATCGTCGAGCTCAACCGCGCCGTCGCCGTCAGCATGGCCGATGGACCCGCCGCAGGACTGGAGATCGTCGACACCCTGTTGTCGGACCGCTCGCTGCGCGACTATCCCCAGTTGCCTGCCGTACGTGGCGACCTCCTCGCCCGCCTCGGCCAGGCAACGGAGGCGGCTGAGGCCTTCGAACGTGCGGCGGACCTGACACGCAACGCTCGCGAACGCACCCTGTTCCTGTCGCGCGCCGCCGCTCTCCGCCAGCCGTGACTGGCCGCCGCATGCCGGCTTCCCCCCAGACGCGATCGGCGGTGGTAGGCCGGCTTCCCGCCAAGGGTGATCGGCGGTGGTGGGCCGACCTCCCGACAAGCGTGATCGGCGGTCGTGTGCCGACCTCCCGCCACCCGAGATCGATGGTCATCTGCCGACGGGGACATGAGGCGGAGGCGTCGCTCGCGGGAGGCGACGCCACACTGACGCGACCCCACACGGACGCGACCTCAGGGTGAGCCGCCCAGCCACGGTCCCCGGAGAAGGCGCGATCGCGCCGCGCGGGGAGGCTGGACGCGGCGACCCAGGCCGAGGGGCGAAGACGAGGACGACGCCGGACTAGGCACACCCGACGGAGACGCCTGCGGGGGACGTCAGACGAACGCGCTGGACGAAGACGCCAGATTCAGACGCCCGGAGGTGGGGGCGCCAGTCGGAGCCGTCAGTCGGAGCCGTCAGACGGAGGCTCCAGACGGAGGCTCCAGACGGAGCCGTGAGAGGGGGACGCCCGACGGGGGTGGACGTGTGCGCCGGACGGAGATGGAGTGGCTGCGAGCAGCCCAGGTGGGATAGCCGAGGGGGTGGCTGGGGCACTGCGGTGGGGGCGCGCTCATGAGCCTTCTCGGAGCGTTGCGCGGTAGCTGCGGGGCGGGACCCCGAACTCTCGACTGAAGATGCGGCTGAAGTGGAACGGGCTGGCGAAGCCGGAGGCGGTGGCGACCTGGCCGATGTCGAGGTCGGTGACCTCCAGGAGCCTGGCGGCGTGCCGTACGCGGGCTTCTCTGACCGCGGCCATGGGTGAGCGGCCCGTCGTCTCGGTGAAGAGGTGGGCGAAGCGGGACGGGGACAGGGCGATGGCGCGGGCCAGCGACGTGACCGTGTGGGGCGCTGCCGGGTCGGCGGTGATGAGTTCCTGGGCGTGGCGGATGCGGGCGTCTCCGGTGCGGGCTGGGCGGGCTCCGGCTGTGGCGAGGAGGAGCACGGTTTCCACGGCGCCGAGAACCAGTTCGCGGGCCTCTGCTGCGGTGGCGACCACGGCCTGGGTGGGCGTGGTGGGGTCGGGCGGGAGACCGTGGCCGGTCCAGCGGGCGTCGGCGTGGGCGCGGAGGAACGTCTCGTCCACGCGTGCGGCGGTCAGGCCGGGGATGACGAAGAAGCCCGGGCCTGCGGAGTGGGGTGACAGCCATGGCAGCCACGACTGGCGTGGCTGGAAGTGGATCCACCAGAAGCGCCAGTGGTCGTCGGCTGTGCGGTAGGAGTGCGGGGTGTTCGAGGCCAGGACGACCAGGTCTCCTGGGGAGGTGGTGCGGGTGGTGGCGCCCTGTTCGATGTGGCCGCTGCCTTGTTGGGTCCACATGAGCATCCAGCTCGGCGAGCCGGTACGGCGGCGGGTGCCGTAGCCGCGGGGCATGTCGTAGTGGCCGACGATCACCAGCTCGGCAGCAGGAACAGACATGTCATTAGCCGTTGGGTGCATACCTTCCGCCGGGACGGCTCCTTAGCGTGGGATGTATGAGAACGAGCGATTTTCACCAGCGGGGCTATCTTGTCCTACCGGGTCTGCTGTCCGCGCACGAGGTGGCGGGGATTCGCGACGAGTTCATGAGGCTGCACGCCGATGGGCCTATTCCTGGGCATTTCTCGCCCACCGTGGGGGCCGAGGGTGAGGCCTACGACGTGCTTCGGGAGTATCCGCGGGTGATGCACCCGCATCAGGTCAACGAGCTGACCATGCGGTATCTGCTCGATCCGCGGATCGCCGCGGTGCTGCGGGAGCTGCTTGGGGAGGAGCCGATAGCAGCGCAGAGCATGTTCTACTTCAAGCCGCCCGGGGCTCGGGGGCAGGCGTTGCATCAGGACAACTTCTATCTTCGGGCCGAGCCTGGGACTTGCATCGCCGCCTGGATCGCGATCGACCGGGTCGATCGCGAGAACGGGGGGCTTGAGGTGGTGCCGGGGACTCATGCCATGGATCTGTTCTGTCCTGAGAACGCGGACCAGGACGTGTCGTTCACGCGGGAGTACGTGCCGCCGCCTCCTGGGCTGGAGCGGGTGCCGGTGGATATGGAGGCGGGAGACGTGCTGTTCTTCAACGGCAGTCTGGTGCATGGCTCGGAGCCGAACTCGACCGTTGATCGGTTTCGGAGGAGTTTGATCTTTCATTATGTGGGTGAGTCGACCACGCATATTTCTTCCTGGTATCCGACGTTGCGGATGAGTGGGGAGGTCGTTGCGATCGCGGCTGCTGTGGGTGGGGGGCCTTGTGGGACGGAGGGTGGCGGCGTTTCTGGGCCTCACTGATGGGGGTGGGGCTGGGCTGGGCTCGCTGAGGCTCGGGACCCCGGCCTCAGTGATGCAGTGGAGGAGCCGGTATCAGCGAGCCCCAGAGGGCGCGGGACTGGGTCTCGCTGATGCGGTGCGGGCGGCGCTGCGTTCTAGGGGTGGTGGGTCGGGCGGCAAGGCGGGCTTGATGGCCCGCGAGCCCCTGGTCTTGCCGCCCGACGTTTGGTGGGGTCAGCCGGGGCGTACGGCGCCGCGGTAGATCGGGCGGTAGTAGGTCGAGTTGAGGAACTGGGTCTTCTTGACGACGTCGCCCGTCTTGGGGGCGTGGATCATGACGCCGTTGCCGAGGTAGAGGCCTACGTGGGTGGGGTCGCCCGTGCCGCCGCCGAAGAAGACCAGGTCGCCCTTGCGTAGGTCGTTCAGGGGGATTCTGCGGCCCTGGCGGAACTGGGTGCCGGTGTAGTGGCCGAGCTTCACGCCTGCCTTGGACCAGGCGTAGAGGGTCAGGCCGCTGCAGTCGAAGCCGACTGTGGAGGCGCCTCGGCCTATGCCTTTGGTGGCGCCTGACGGGGCGCCACCGCCCCAGGAGAAGGGGGTGCCTAGTTCTTGGAGGGCGGTTGCTACGGCCAGGTCGGCTTTTGTGGTTGAGGGCTTGGCTGGGCGGGGGGTGGGCTTGCGCGGGGTTGAGCGCTTGGGGGGTGAGGACTTTGGGGGTGACGACTTCGGGGTTGAGGATTTCGGGGGTGTGGCTCGGGGGGTGGAGTCGCTCGGGGTGGAGTCGCGGGGAACGGGGCGGGTGATGTCCGGGTGCGTGATGTCGGGGCGTCGGGGGTGGCGTTCCGGTGGGATGGGGCGGTCGTGAGAGACAAGACCGCCGTGGGAGGCGGGGTGGTCGGCGGGCAGGATTCGCCAGGGGTCGGCGAATTCCTCGCGGGGGCGCCAGAGGGCGATCGGCCATTCGATGGAGGACGGCCATGGTGTGGTGGCCCTTGGGGGCTCGTCAGGCCATGAGCGGGTGCTGGCCCAGGGCGGGATGCCAGCGCGCGGGCGAGAGCTGATCCACGGCGGCGTGTCGGGGCGCGAGCGGGTGATCTCCCAGGGCGGAGTGTCAGGGCGCGAGCGGGCGTTTGCCCACGGCGGTGTGTCAGGGCGGGGGCGAGAGCTTGCCCACGGCGGTGGTGTGTCAGGGCGCGAGCCGGTGCTGACCGACAGCGGCGTGTTGGGGTGGGAGCCGGGGCTGGTCCATGGCGGTGAGCCGGGCTTTGAGGGGGTGCTTGCCTCGGGGGTGGGGCCGTCGGGGATCGCGGGTGGCCAGGGGGTGGTGGCCGATGCTCGGGTCCACTGGGTGGCTGAGAGGTGGGCGGATTCCTGCGTGGGTGCGGTGGTGGTGATGTCGGTGATGCCGGCGCGTTTGAGGAGCCGCCGCAGCGTGGCGTCGTTTCTCGTGCATGCCTCATGCGGCAGGACGACCCGTACGCGCAGCGGTGACGCGGCTGGGCCGGGTGGCTGGGTGTCGAAGAGCGGTGCGTAGAGCCGAGGGAGGGTGACCACGCCTGAGCATGTGGTGGTGGGGTCGGCGAGGGCGGACGCGGTGGGGAGTGCGCTCAGGGTGGCGAGCATGCCGCCGCTGATCGTGAGCAGCCGTGGGCGGGGGGACATCCTGGTTCTCCTCGAAGGTTGGAGCGAATCGAGGCGCCCAGGATGTTGGTCGGCGCGGAGGGGACGAGGGGGCGAATGGCGTTCTGTGGATGGCGGCCGGGAGGTGGGGTGGCCTGTGGATAGCGGCGCAGGTCGCGCGGGGACGACCAGGGTCACGCCGAAGTGAGCGCGGGTAGGGCCGGGTCACGACGCGGACAGCGCAGGCCGCGCCGCGCCGGGGCGGGGCGCGCCGGGGCGGGACGGGACGAGGCGGGACGGGACGGGGCGAGGCGGGGCGAGGCAGGGCGAGGCGGGGCGGGGCGGGCTGCGCCGGGGCCGGGGCGCCGGGCCGGGGTGGGGCGCCGGGCCGGGGCGCCGGGCCAGGGTGGGGGGCCAAGGCAGGGTGGGGGGCCAAGGCAGGGTGGGGGGCCAAGGCAGGGTGGGGGGCCAAGGCAGGGTGGGGGGCCAAGGCAGGGAGCCAAGGCGAGGCGCCGAGGCGGGGGGTGGGGGCAGGCCGGGGTGCGTCGGGCCGCGATGGGGCACTGCGCCGACAGGGAGGTTGCTCGCAGTGCGGAGCGGCGCGCCCTCAAGCAGGCCGATGCTCCGCGATACGGGCGTAGTCCCCCACCTCCAACTGCTCCCCCCTCAGCGACGGATCCACCCCCGCCCCCCTCAACGCCTCCTCCGCCCGCGCCGCCGTGCCCGCCCAGCCCGCGAGGGCGGCGCGTAGGGTCTTGCGGCGTTGCGCGAAAGCGGCGTCAATGACAGCGAAGACCTCCTCGCGGGAGGCAGTGGTGGAGGGGGGGTCGCGGCGGACGAGCGAGACGAGGCCGGAGTCGACGTTGGGCACCGGCCAGAAGACGGTGCGGCCGACGGGTCCGGCGCGGCGGACGTCCGAATACCAGGCGGCCTTGACCGACGGCACGCCGTAGACCTTGGAGCCGGGGCGGGCGGCCAGGCGGTCGGCGACCTCGGCCTGGACCATGACGAGGCCGCGCTCCAGCGACGGGACGGCGGCGAGGAGGTGGAGGACGACGGGGACGGCGACGTTGTACGGAAGGTTCGCCACGAGCGCTGTCGGCAAATATCCGGAAAAGTGGGTGGGGGTCACCCGCATCGCGTCCGCCTCCACCACGGTGAGCCGCGACCCGAGCCCCCGCTCCCCCACCGTGACCGGCAACTGCTTCGCGAGCACCGGATCGATCTCGACCGCGACCACGTGCGAGGCGGCCTCGAGCAGGGCAAGCGTCAGCGACCCCAGCCCAGGACCGACCTCGAGCACCACGTCGGAGCCCGAGACCTCGGCGGCTCGGACGATCTTTCGTACCGTCCCGCCGTCGATCACGAAGTTCTGGCCCAGCCGCTTCGTCGGACGAAGATCAAGCTTCTGCGCCAAATTACGTATTTCCACGGGACCTAGCAGGCTCATACTGTTCCCCACATCCATCCAGTCTCCCGCACCGAAGTACCTGGGATGGACGAGGGGAGGCCGGGCATGGACAACGAAGGGACATCCCTGATGGATCCAACGGGCGCAGCGCCGCTCCGCCCCACGGACCGGCGCGAGATCGGCCCGTACCGGCTCCTCGGCAGGCTGGGCGAGGGCGGCATGGGCACGGTGTTCCTGGCGCGCGCGCCCACGGAGCGCCTGGTGGCGGTCAAGGTGGTGAAGGCTGAGTACGCCAACCAGCAGGGCTTCGCCGCCCGTTTCCACGCGGAGGTGGAGAACGCCCGCCGCGTGGCGAGTTTCTGCACCGCCGAGGTCCTCGACAACGGCAATTCCGACGACGGCCGGCCGTACATGGTCACGGAGTTCATCGCGGGCACCCCGTTGTCGGAGCAGATCGCGCAGTACGGCCAGCTCGATCCTGGCACGCTCCACGGCGTGGCCCTGGGCGTGGCGGCGGCGCTGGCGGCGATCCACAACGCCGGCCTGGTGCATCGCGACCTGAAGCCGGCCAACGTCATCCTGTCGCTCTCCGGCCCGCGCGTGATCGACTTCGGCATCGCCCGCGCGCTCGACCGCGACAGCGGCTTCACCCTGTCGGGCGAGCTGCTCGGCAGCCCGGGCTGGTGGGCTCCCGAGCAGGTCAGGGGCATCGAGATCACCCCGGCGGCCGACATCTTCTCGTGGGGCTGCCTGGTGGCGTACGCGGGCAACGGCCGCCATCCGTTCGGGCGCGGCGATGTGATCACGCTGGCCTCCCGGGTGCTCAACGACCAGCCTGACCTGGGCGCGCTGCCCGCGCCGCTGAACGATCTCGTACGGCAGGCGACGCAGATGGATCCCGGGGCCCGTCCCAGCGCGCAGGAGCTGGTGCTGGCGCTGGTCGGCGGGGTGCCGAGGCCGGTCGATCCGCCGACGGTGATCGCCACGGATGTGCTCAACCAGTCGTGGCAGCCGCCGGAGAACGTGGTCAAGGACACCGGCGCGTTCCGCAGGTTCTCGCGCCGGGGCAGGAAGAAGGCCGAGCAGGAGGCGCTGGAGCGGGAGTTCCAGGAGGCCGTGGGGGCGCAGCAGGGCGAGGACAGCTCTCCGGGGCAGGTCGCCGCCTTCCAGGAGCTGACGCCGCCTCCCGTGGTCGTCCGGGATGCGGGTAACGCTCCCACCTACGTGCGCCCGGAGCCGGATCACACCAATCCCGCCGAACCGGTCAGCAAGCCCAGGAGCACCCGCTGGCTGATCGCCGCGGCGGCGGCGGTCGCCGCCCTTTCCGTGACGGGCGCGGTGCTGATCAGCACCCTGCGCCCGGTCGCGTCCACGAGCACCCAGACCGATCCGACGGCGGGGCCGACCCAGGTCACCCAGCAGGTCAACGACGTGGGCCGCAGGTTCGCCCTGGGACCCGCCATCGACGATCCCCTCCTGCTGGTCACCGAGGCGCCGCAGTGCGGCCTGGCCGACTACCAGGGCACGCGGAGCGCCCAGGGCCAGCTCTGCCTCGTCAGATGGACCATGATCAACCCAGGGGGAACGATCAAGGAGCTGGGCGACCCCGTGGTCACGCTCACCGACAACCAGGGCGCCGCCCACGACCCGGCCCCGGCCGATCTGCCCGCCTCGATCGTCCCCGGCGGCCGGGTCGACGGCGTCTTCGTCTTCGACCTCGCGCCGATGCGCGTGCCCGTCAAGCTGTCGGCGACCATGTTCCCCGGCGGCAAGCAGGTCGAGGTGATCCTGTGAGGCATCTGCTGGCGCTGCTGATTGCGGGGGCGAGCCTGACGGTCACCGGGCCGCAGGCGGCCGCCGTCGCGTGCACCACGCCCGTCGAGACCGACCACACCGCGATCGGCGACCCGTTCGCCGGTCCCGGCGCGGTCCACCTGCTGTCGGGCAACAAGCTCGTCGCCCTGCCGAGCCCCGAGCTGGCGGCCGGCGACGGGTACGGCTGGTCGGCGGAGGTCGCCGACCTCGACGGGGACCGGTGTGCCGACGTCCTGGTCGGCGCGCCGTACGCCGACGTGAACGGCGCCCGCGACGCGGGCGCGGTCTATGTCCTGTACGGCGGGGGCACGCGGCCGCCCAGGAAGCTCATCGCCCCGAGCCCCCAGCAGGACGCCCACTTCGGCTGGTCCGTCTCCGCAGGCGACGGCCTGATCGCGATCGGCGCGCCGTACGAGGACGAAGCCGACACCCAGGACCAGGGGGCGATCTACACGGGCACCGCCGACAACCTCAGGCGCCTGTCGCAGGAGATGGCCGACGTGCCGGGCAACGGCGAGGCGGGTGACCAGTACGGCTGGGCGTTGCAGTTCACGCGTGGCCGCAGCCTGGCGGTCGGCGTGCCGTACGAGAACAACGACGGCGCGGGCAAGCAGGTCGGCGAGGGGCTGCTCGACACCGGCTCCATCACGCTGATCAACGACGTGACGGCGGCGAAGATCACGGCGACGAAGTGGGAGCCGGAGGAGCTGGAGGCGGGCTCGCGGTTCGGCTACGCGCTGGCCTACTCCGATTCCGTGGGCCTGGCGGTGAGCGCTCCGGTGGAGGGCACGGTGCGGTTCTTCGACGCGGCGCTCAAGCAGACCAGCACGTTGCGGCAGCAGTCGGCCGGTGCGCTGGCCGCCTCGCCCGACGGGCGGCTGGCGATCGGCATCGCCTCGACGGGCTCGGTGAGGATCGTGGGACCGGGCAGGAGCGACCGTACCCTCGACGTCACCGACAGCGACGGGCGGCTGGGCGCCGCGGTGGCCTTCAGCGGCAACCGGCTGGTCGTCGGGGCGCCGGACCGCGGGCCGTACGGAGCGATCGCGGTGTACGGGCGCAACGCCGACGAGGAGGAGACGTTCCGGCCCGGCAAGGGCGCGGAGTTCGGCGCCACGCTCAGCTGAACAACTGGGCCCCGCACTGGGGCCACTGGCCCTGCCAGCGCCCGCTCACACGCTGGTAGAGCAGCTGCGCGCGGTAGGTCTGCTCGGCCTCGGGCCAGGCGGTCGGCAGGCGCGTGCCGCCGACCGCCTTCCACATGGGCAGGCTGAACTGGTACATGCCGTAATAGCCGCCCGCCGCGTTGACCGCCTTCGGGTTGCCGTGCGACTCGCATCTCGCGAGCGCCGCCCAGTTCAGCTCCGCCACCCCGGCGGGTACGGCACGCGCGGGGCGGGCGGGCTCCACCTTGATCACGACACCACGGGGCGGATAGCTGTCGAGCGACGGCGTCACCCGGTCGCCCGGCCCGAGCCGTACGCCCTCCTCCTGAAGCACCTGCCGCACGGTGTTCCCGGTGGTGTAGACGATCTTGCGGTCGTCGCCCTCCACCACCTGGACCCGGCGCTCGGCCGGCTCCGAAACCGGCATCGTGCCCCCATCGGACGCCGACAGATGCCCGATGGACGCCACGGGCGGGGCCTCCGGCGGGCTGTCGACGACGAGCGTCACGGGCCTGGCACGCCGCACCACGATGCGGGAGCCGTCGGCCACCTCGTCCATGCCGGAGGAGCTGACGTAGTCGTTCGGCCCGACCGAGACGTCCGCCTCGTCGAGCAGGTCGTAGACCGTGTCGGAGAAGGTGCTCATCGCCACGGTCTGCTGGTCGATGACCAGCTCGACCTGCTTGCCCAGGTTCGCGACGGACAAAACGACGACGGGAATCAGGGCGGCGACGCCGTAGGCCGTCCACGCCCACGGCGACAACCATGGACAGCGGGGACGCGGCTTGCGTCTGCTTCCGGCCATCTGGCACCTCCACGCACGGTAGAGCGCCAGACGCTAGTTGCCGACTACTCAGAGTCACAACCAGATCACGAAAAGATGGTCACCAACTACCGAAGGCGGTGTTTCCGTTGGCAGTGATGGCCCGGCAGAGCTCGTCGGGATGCATCTGCTTGACCTCGGCCAGGCAACGCACGATGAGCGGGATCAGGTAGGGAGCGTTCGGCTTGCCCCGGTGCGGGACCGGCGGCAGATAGGGCGCATCGGTCTCGACCAGGATCAGCTCGGCAGGCGCGACAGCCGCGGCCTCACGGAGATATCCGGCGTTCTTGTAGGTCACCGGCCCGGAGAACGACATGAAGTATCCGGCTTCGGCACACTGCTTGGCCATCTCCGCGTCGCCCGAGAAGCTGTGGAAGACCACGACGTCGGGGGCGCCGACGGCACGGAGCACCGCGAGCACGTCGTCGTGCGCGTCACGGTCGTGGATCACCAGCGCCTTGCCGGTGCGCTTGGCAATCTCGATGTGGGCGCGGAAACTGGCGTGCTGATCGTCCTTGGACGCCCAGTCGCGGTAGTAGTCGAGCCCGGTCTCCCCCACCGCCCTGACCTTCGGAAGGCCCGCCAGCTCCTCGATCTCGGCGAGCACCTCGGCCGTCGAGGCGAACGACTCGTTCGGATGGATCGCCACGCCCGCGTAGATGTCGGGGTGGAGCTCGGCCAGATCGGCGTTCCAGCGCGAGGACGGCAGGTCGTAACCGATCGTGACCAGCCTCGTCACCCCGACACGGCGCGCCTCGTCGAGCACGCTCGCGACCGTCGCCGAGGCCGCCTGGGCGGCCTGCGCCACCGGATCCCCCGAGGAGGCCTGACGCTTGCCGACCATGATGTCGAGGTGGCAGTGGCTGTCGAACACCTCGACCGGCAACGGCTCCGGCGCGTCGGGGAGCATGCTCAGCCCTCCAGGCGCGGGAAGAGGATCTCGCCCTTGGTGATCGTGGCGCCCTCGGGCAGCACACCCCAGCGGCCCGCCTCGTGCACCTTCTGGGCGGGCAACGCGCCCAGGTGCTCCTCAGCGCCGAGCGAGAGCCACAACTTCTCGGCGGTCGCGGGCATCACCGGGTTGAGCAGCACGGCGATGGCCCGCAGCGACTCGGCCGCGGCGTAGAGGATCGACGCCAGCTTGGCCTGGCCCTCGGGAGAGGTGTCCCTGGCCACCTTCCATGGCTCCTGCTCCGACAGGTAGAGGTTGACCTTGCGCACGAAGTCGAAGATGTGGCCGAGGCCGCCGGAGAAGTCGAGGTCTTCACCGATCGCCCGGTCGGCCTTCTCGACGGCCTCCCTCAGCGGGCCGGCGAGCGACTCGTCGGAGCCCGCGGGCAGCACCCCGTCGAAGTACTTGCCCACCATCGCCGCCACCCGCGAGGCCAGGTTGCCGAAGTCGTTGGCCAGTTCGGAGGTGTAGCGGGCGGTGAAGTCCTCCCACGAGAACGAGCCGTCCTGACCGAACGGGATCGCGCGCAGGAAGTAGTAGCGGTAGGCGTCGACGCCGAAGTGCTCGGTCAGCTGGCGCGGCGAGATGCCGGTCAGGTTGGACTTGCTCATCTTCTCGCCGCCGACCATGAGCCAGCCGTTGGCGAACACCCGGCCGGGCAGCGGCAGCCCCTGCGCCATGAGCATCGCCGGCCAGATCACGGCGTGGAAGCGCAGGATGTCCTTGCCCACGAGGTGCACGTTCGCCGGCCAGATGCGGTCGAACTTCGCCTGGTCGGCGCCGTAGCCGACGGCGGTGGCGTAGTTGAGCAGGGCGTCGATCCACACGTAGATGACGTGCTTGTCGTCCCACGGCACCTTGATGCCCCAGTCGAAGCTGGAGCGGGAGATCGACAGGTCCTGCAGGCCGGATCTCACGAACTGCACGACCTCGTTGCGGGCGCTCGCCGGCTGGACGAAGTCGGGATTGGCCTCGTAGAACTCCAGCAGGCGCGTGCCGTACTCGGACAGCTTGAAGAAGTAGTTGTCCTCCTCGAGCCACTCGACCGGGCGCTTGTGGATCGGGCACAGGTCGCCCTCGAGCAGGTCGCCGGGAGCCTTGTACTCCTCGCAGCCCACGCAGTAGGGGCCGGTGTAGCTGCCCTTGTAGATCTCGCCCTTGTCGTAGAGGTCCTGGACGAACTCCTGCACCCGCTGCGTGTGGCGCGGCTCGGTGGTGCGGATGAAGTCGTCGTTGGCGATCTCGAGGTGCTCCCAGAGCGGCTTCCACGCCTCGCTCACGAGCTTGTCGCACCACTCCTGCGGGCTGACGCCGTTGGCCTCCGCCGTACGCATGATCTTCTGGCCGTGCTCGTCGGTGCCCGTCAGGTACCACACGTCCTCGCCGCGCTGACGGTGCCAGCGCGTGAGCACGTCGCCCGCCACCGTGGTGTACGCGTGACCCAGGTGAGGAGCGTCGTTGACGTAGTAGATCGGCGTCGAGACGTAGTAGGCGGCCATGCGGGAAATCCTATCGGGGTGTCTTTCCGCGCATGGCCGCATGTGCGGGTTAGCGCACGTCGACGTAGTCGCTGCCGCTGGTGGCCTTGGTGAAGGCCCAGCCGCCGCCGTAGACCGCGCGCCACGTGCCGTCCGCCTTGGCGGTGAAGGCGCGGCTGAAGTTGCCCTTGCCGCTGGTGGTGATGCCGCCGAGGGTGCTCCAGGTGGTGGAGCCCTTCTTCCTGAACTGGATGCTCACCCAGCCGCCGTTGAGGTGACCGTAGGCGGTGCCGGTGGTGTTGGTGCCCTGGAGCACGCCGGTGACGGTGATCCGCTTGCCCTTGCGGACGGGCTCGGGACCGGCGTTGAGGGACACGATGCGGGCGTGACGCTGCAGGTCGTAGGTGAAGCTCGACGAAGCGGTGACGCCGTGGCTGTTACGCACGACGACGCCGCAGGTGGCCTTGTTCGGCGCGCCGGGCATGACCCACATGCCGCCCTCGAAGACGCCCGAGACGGTCTCGTCGAGGTCGAAGGTGTAGCCGCCGCAGGTGACGTCAGCGTCGGAGTCGTCGGTCTTGGTGTAGACGGTGATGTCGACGCCGGTCTTCTTGCCGGGGTAGCGGATGGCGGCGTCGTCGACGTCGATGTAGGAGATCTTGACGGGGAACAGGGCGGCGTCGAGGGCCTTCTGCGCTTCCGTCACGACCTTCTCGGCCTCGGCCCACAGGCCCTTGAGGCGGTCGGCCTCGGCCTCGAGGTCACGAGCGGCGGTCCACAGCGGGACGGCCTCGCCCTCGAGGGTGGTGGCCTTGGCGTCGGCCTCGTCGAAGGCGGCCTTTTTGCCGGGCAGGCGCTCGGCGGCCTCCTCGAAGCGAACCTTGCCGGCGCTGAGCGCCTCGACGGCGGCGTCGAAGGCGGCCTTGGCGGCGTCGCGGTCCTTGGTGGCCTGCTCGACCTGCTCGGGGGTGGCCTCGGCGAGCGCCTTCTCGGCTGCCGCCAGCTTGGCCTGGGCCTCCGTCACGGCGCTCTCAAGGCCGGGGATCGCGGCGTGGGCGGCCGCCTTCTCGGTCAGCTCGTCCTCGTAGACGCCCTTCAGCCGGTTCGCTTCGTCGCGGGCCTGCGCGGCCAGGGCCTTCGCGGCGTCGGCCTTCTCGTCGGCCGCGACGTAGAGCTCCTGGGCCGCACGGTAGGCGTCCTCCGCCTTGTCCGCGGCCCGGATGGCCGCCCGCAGCGCGAGCCGCAGCTCGTCCACCGTGGGCGCGGCCTGGACCACGGCGCCGGCCGGGGCGGCGAAGGCGGCGGGGATGACGACGCCGGTGGTGGCGGCGGTCGCGGCGAGCAGGGAAGCGAGGGCGCGCTTGCGCACAGGTAACTCCAGTGGTGATTCGGCCCGCGGTTCACAGCGGACACACAGTTAAGACTTAGAGAACATAAGGTCCACTTCTTCGTAAAGAGTGACAAAACGGACGGGAGATCGGCTAACAAGTTGATAAACGCCGAGGAGCCCCCGGAAAACCGGGGGCTCCTCGGCGAGTGCGAGAGTGCGAAGGATCAGACGCGCTGCTCGCGCGTCACCCTCTCGGCCGCCTCCTCGGCGGCCTTGGCGGCCACGTCGATCGACGACTCCCGGGTGCGCCGGATGCCCAGGATGCTGACGAACAACGCGGCGAAGATGGTCTGGAAGCTCATGATCAGCGCGGTCGCCGCGGGCACGACGATGCGCAGCGACTCGCGCGGGTCGAGCTGGCCGAAGCTGCGCACCTGCCAGTGCACCAGCGACATCACCAGGCCGACGACGCCGGCCAGGGCCAGCAGGCCGCCGACGACCAGGCCCTTCTCCAGGGTGACGATGCTCACCAGCTTGCGGATGCGCGGCGACTCGGGCAGGAAGCCCTCCTCGGCGGCGTAGACCTTGGTGAACACGGCGAACAACATCGCCTGGAACCCGATGACCACCGCGGCGGACGCTCCGACCAGGGTGTCGACGTCGAAGGCGAGCTCGCCGATGCGCACCGGGCCGAAGGTCAGCGCGGTGCCGGCCACCAGGCCGACGACCATGAGCACGAAGCCGGGGATGAAGAACAGCCACTTGGGGCTGTAGAGCATCAGGAAGCGCAGGTGGCGCCAGCCGTCGCGCCAGGAGCGCAGGTGCGGCGGGCGGGAGCGGCCGTCGGGCGAGAGGGTCGTGGGCACCTCGCGCACGTCGAGGCCCTGCAGCGTCGACTTGACGACCATCTCGGAGGCGAACTCCATGCCGCCGGTCTGCAGGCCGAGGCGCAGGATCGAGTCACGGCGGAAGCCACGCAGGCCGCAGTGGAAGTCACCGATGGCGCTGGGGAAGAACAACCGCCCGATGAACGACAGGACGGGGTTGCCCAGGTAGCGGTGGAGCGGAGGCATGGCGCCCGGCTTGATGCCGCCCTTGAAGCGGTTGCCCATGACCAGGTCGGCGCCGTCGCGCAGCTGCTCCACAAAAGGGAGCAACGCCGTGAAGTCATAGGAGTCGTCGGCGTCGCCCATGATGACGTACTTGCCGCGTGCCGCGCGGATGCCGCCCATCAGGGCGTTGCCGTAGCCCTTCTCGTCGACGTGGACCACGCGGGCCCCTGCGTCACGGGCGAGCTGCTGCGACCCGTCGGTGCTGCCGTTGTCGGCGATCAGCACCTCGCCGTCGATGCCGTGCTCTTCCATGCAGGCCAGAGCCTTGCGAATACAGACTTCTATGGTCTCTGCCTCATTGAGGCAGGGCATGACCACCGTCAGTTCCACGCTTTAACCCTCCGGTCATGACTCTTCCAGCCAACCATGATGCCCTCTGCCCCCAGATGCTCGGGTCAAGTCCGCGAAACGCCTGGCATCCTTGTGGGCATGGTGAGTGTCGCGGATCAATCCGCCGTCAATCACTCAACACCGCGCCGAAGCCTACGGATCCGGATGTTTCTTCGGCATAACCGAGTGTTTGTGGCGGCCTTCGCCGTAGGAGCGATCCTTCGGCTCATCACCATGTTCGGGTACGGCCCGGCGATGTGGTTCAACGATTCGTATCAATACGTAAACGTTGCTTTGCATCCGCGCGCCGACGTCATCCGACCGGTCGGTTACAGCCTGTGGCTGTTCCTGCTCAAGCCGTTCAGCAGCCTCACCCTGGTCGTGTTCACCCAGCACCTGATGGGCCTGGCCACGGCGGTGCTCGTCTACCTGCTGCTGCGCCGCAGGTTCGGCCTGCCCGGCTGGGGCGCGACGCTGGCGGCCGCGCCCGTGCTGTTCGACGCCTACCAGATCCAGATGGAACAGCTGGTGATGTCCGACTCCATGTTCACCCTGCTGGTGGTGGGCGTGGTCACGCTGGTCCTGTGGCGCGAGCAGCTGACGTGGCGCATCGGCGCGGCCGTGGGACTCATGCTCGCGGTGACCGCCCTGACGCGGTCGATCGGCCTGGCCATCCTCGGCCTCGTGGTGCTCTACCTGCTGGTCAAGCGGGTGGGCTGGAAGCCGATCGTGGCCATGGTGATCGCCTGCGCGCTGCCGGTGCTGGGCTACATGGCCTGGTTCAGGTCCGACAACGGCAAGTTCGGGATGACCTACAGCGACGGGCTCATCCTCTACATGCGCACCGCCGTGTTCGCCGACTGCAAGAAGATGGAGATCGACCCGCGCAAGGAGCTCGACCTGGCGCTGATGTGCCTCGACGTCGAGCAGCGCAAGCCGTACGCCCAGTGGTACCTGTGGGGCCAGGGCCAGGGCCGCGACGACGGCACGGCCAGCGAGATCCTGCACCGCTGGCCGGGCAAGAAGTTCGACGAGTTCAAGAACGAGATCGCCGGCCGCTTCGCCAAGCGGGCGATCATGGCTCAGCCCGGCGACTACCTGCGCGTGGTGGCGACCGACTTCCTGCGCTCCTTCCACTGGGGGCGGCCGCAGTTCCCCGACGCCAAGACGTTCAACCAGTACGAGTTCCGTCCCGACCAGCCCGCGCGCCTGGAGGTCTGGTCGACGTACCAGGGGCGGGCCGACACCGACGCGTTCATGTACGAGCAGGGCCCGCCAGAGACCAAGACCAAGCAGCCCTGGGCGACGTTCATGGACGTCTACCAGGACTGGTTCTTCCTGCGCGGCATCATGCTGGCGCCGATCATGCTGATCGGCCTGTACGGCGTGGCCAGGCGCTGGCGGCGGCTGGGCGGGCCGGTCGCGCTGCCCTGGCTGGCCGCCTTCGGGCTGCTCCTGGCTCCCGCCGCGACCGCGGAGTTCGACTACCGCTACGTGCTGCCCGCCGTACCCCTGGCGTGCCTGGCCGCGGCGATCACGCTCAGACCCAGGTCCGCAGCAACATCCGCGCCCACCACTCCGAGTGAGTGATCGTCTGGCCGCTGAGCACGGGCGCCAGCCACCAGAAGTTGATCAGCACGATCAGCGTGTAGGCGCCCACGCCGGCGGCTCCGACCGCCCGCCGTACGGGTGAGGCGTCGGATCTGCCCAGCGCCTGCCCCGCCAGGAAGGTGACCGCCAGCACCATGAACGGCACGAGCGGGATCATGTAGAAGAAGTACATCGTCCGGTTGTGGGAGATCGCGTAGTAGAGCCACGGCGCCCACCCGGCCACGTAGGCCAGGAGCACCGCGCCGGCCCGCCAGTCGCGCGAGGAGGTGTACCAGGCGACCATGCCGATCAGCGCCGCCGCCGCGCCGAACCACAACGCCGGCGTGCCCACCGCCAGCTCCGCCTGCACGCAGCGCTGCGCGCCGCAGCTGATCTCGCCCTGCCAGTGGAAGGAGATCGGCCGGTTGAGCAGCGGCCACTGCCACGGCTCCGACATGTAGCTGTGCGTGCTGGTCAGCCCGGAGTGGAAGCTGAGCACCTGCTTCTGGTAGTCGAGCCAGGAGCGGAAGGAGTCGAACAGGAAGAACAGCGGCCCTGACGAGGTCGCCTGCTCCCAGTTGCGCCCCCAGCCCTTGTCGGTGACGAACCAACCGGTCCAGGTGGCCATGAAGGTCACCGCGGGCACCAGCGCCATCGCCGACAGGGCCGTGGGCAGGTCCCGCAGGATCGCCCCCTTGTACGGCAGGCGCAGGCCCACCGCCCGCCTGGCGCCCATGTCCCACATCAGCGACAGCACCGCGAAGGCGATCAGGAAGAAGATGCCCGACCACTTGACCGCGCAGGCGGCGCCCAGGCAGACGCCGGCCGCGATGCGCCAGGGCCGCGCGCCGAGCCAGGGACCGTGCAGGGTCACCGGCGAGGTTTCGTACCAGAGGGCCAGGCGCTCGCGTGCTTTGTCGCGGTCGACCACCAGGCACGCGAAGCCGGCCAGCACCCAGAACATCAGGAAGATGTCGAGCAGCGCGGTGCGCGACATGACGAAGTGCAGGCCGTCGAGCGACAGCAGCAGCCCGGCGAGGCAGCCGAGCAGGGTGGAGCGGGTCATGCGCCGGGCGAGCCTGGCCAGCATGAGGATCGACAGGGTGCCGACCAGGGCGGCGGCGAACCGCCAGCCGAAGGGGGTGACCCCGAAGAGCCACTCCCCCACGGCGATCATCCACTTGCCGAGCGGCGGGTGGGCGACGTAGGAGCCGCCCGCGTCCCAGATGTTCAGGTCGCCCGCCATGATCATGCGGTCGGCGATCGGGTTCTTGTCGTCGCCCAGCGTCTCCTGCTCGGCCCCGAAGGTGAGCAGCGCGTAGGCGTCCTTGATGTAGTAGGTCTCGTCGAAGACGATGGCCTTGGGATGGCCGAGATTGATGAAGCGCATGGCGCCACCGAGGACGGCCACGAGCACCGGTCCCACCCACCCCCAGAGCGCGCTCTCCTGCATCGGGGGGACCAGTCTGCGTAACATCGACACCTATGCTCTCCTGTGGACGGCGTCGTAGAGCTCCCGTTTGACCAGGCCCATGGACTTGGCCACCTCGGAGATGGCGTCCTTGGCCTTGGTGCCGTTCCCCACCATCTCATCCACCAGGGCGATCGCGTCTTCCATCGACCCCTGACCCGGCACATGGCCTGACACGACGATGGTGATCTCGCCCTTGACCCCGCCGGCCGCCCACTCGGCGAGCTCGGCCAGGCCGCCCCGCCGTACCTCCTCGTAGGTCTTGGTCAGCTCGCGGCAGACCGCGGCCCGCCGGTCGGGGCCCATGGCCTCGGCCATGGCGGCCAGGCACTCCTCCAGCCGGTGCGGGGCCTCGAAGAAGACCATCGTGCGCTGCTCGGTGGCCAGCTCGGCCAGGCGCCTGGCGCGCTCGCCCTGCTTGCGCGGCGGGAAACCCTCGAAGCAGAACCGGTCGGAGGGCAGTCCGGAGATCGCCAGCGCGGTGGTGACGGCGCTCGGCCCCGGCAGGGCGGTGACCGGAATGCCCGCTTCGACCGCCAGGCTGGTCAGCCGGTAGCCCGGATCCGACACGCCCGGCATGCCCGCGTCGGTAATCACGACCACGGTCGCGCCCGCCCGCAGGCTCTCGATCAGTTCGGCCGCGCGCGCCGCCTCGTTCTGGTCGTAGTAGGAGACGATCCGCCCCCGGATCTCCACCTCCAGATCGGTGGCCAGGCGGCGCAGCCGCCGCGTGTCCTCGGCCGCCACCACATCGGCCGTCGTCAGAAGGTCTCGCAGCCGGGGCGAGGCGTCCGCTGCCTGTCCGATCGGCGCCCCCGCCAGCACCAGCCTGCCGTGTTCGCTCACCCAACCATTGTGGCCGTGTTTTTTCGGTAAGCACCCGCTTGGGGCCCGTACGATGTCCGAATGGCGGTGACCGATTTCCTCAACCTCAAGGAAACCAGACTGAGCGCGCCGTCGGTGCGTGATCGTCTGGTTCCCCCCATGCCGGGCAACCCGCTGTGGGGCTGGCTGGGACCGATCCTCGTCATGATCTTCGGTGGGGTGCTGCGTTTCCTCAATCTGGGACACCCCAAGGCTGTCGTCTTCGACGAGACCTACTACGCCAAGGACGCCTTCTCGATCATCACCAACCTGGTCGAGCGCACCTTCATCAAGGACGCCGACAAGGCGATCCTGGCGGGCAACACCGACGTCTTCGCCAACGAGCCCTCCTACGTGGTGCACCCGCCGCTGGGCAAATGGCTGATCGGCGCGGGCGAGTGGCTGTACGGCATGAACCCGCTCGGATGGCGCGTCGCGGCCGCCTTCTTCGGCACGCTGTCCATCCTGATCATCGCCAGGCTGGCGCGCCGCATGACCCGCTCGACGCTGCTGGGCTGCTTCGCCGGCCTGCTGCTCGCCCTCGACGGCCTGCACTTCGTGCTCTCGCGCACCGCGCTGCTCGACATCTTCCTGATGTTCTTCGTCCTGGCCGCCTTCGCCTGCCTGGTCGTCGACCGCGACAAGGCGCGGGCCAGGCTGGTCGACTGGTACGAAACCTCCGCCGTCACCGCCGAGGGACCGTGGCTGGGCGTCAGGCCCTGGCGCATCGCCGCCGGGCTCATGCTGGGCGCCGCCTGCGCCGTGAAGTGGTCGGGCGCGTTCTTCTTCGTCTTCTTCATCATGTCGTGGCTCTGGGACGCGGGGGCGCGCAAGGCCGTGGGCCTGCGCTCGCCGTACCGGGGCGCGCTGGTCAAGGACGTGCCCACCGGGCTGATCGCCGCCGTCGTCGTGCCGGCCGTGACCTATCTCGTGAGCTGGACCGGCTGGTTCGTCACCGACAAGGGCTGGGGACGCAACTGGGAGGAGGCGACCTCGTCGGGGCCGTTCTACTTCCTGTTCAGCTCCTTCCGCTCCCTGGTCGACTACCACCTTCAGGTGCTGAGCTTCCACTCCGATCTGACCAGCACCCACCCGTACCAGTCGGAGCCGTGGTCGTGGCCGCTGCTCCTGCGCCCCGTCGCCTTCTACTACGAGGGACGCCAGGACGTCTGCGGGGTCAAGGACTGCTCCGAGGCCGTGCTCGGGGTCGGCACGCCGGTGATCTGGTACGGCGCGCTGGCCGCGCTGGTCGCCCTGATCGCCTGGTACGTGGCCTCGCGTGACTGGCGCGCGGGAGCCGTCCTGCTGGGCTACGCGGTGGCGTGGCTGCCGTGGTTCTACTTCGCGTTCAAGGACGACAGGACGATGTTCCTGTTCTACGCGATTCCCATGCTGCCCTTCATGATCCTGGCGATCACGCTCTGCGCGGGATTGCTCATAGGGCCGAAGGGCTCGTCCCAGACCCGGCGCACCGTCGGCGCGGCGATCGTCGGATCGTTCGCGCTGCTGGCGCTGATCAACTTCTGGTGGCTGTACCCGGTCCTGTCGGCCGAGGTCATCCCTTACACGCAGTGGAAGGCCAGAATGCTCTTCGAGAAGCGATGGATCTGACCCGGTTACAGCTGGCTTGATGGTGATTTCGTAGGGTAGTCGCTGTGCAAGAGCCAATACGCACCGGTTTCGGTCATCGTCAGGGCCGGGGTCGATACGGCAGACTTCGAGGCATGCCCGCACCGGACGTGGCCGCGCTCCTGGCGCTGCTGGACCCAGCCATCGCCGACGAGGCCAGGACCGCCGTGGAGTGGCTCACCGGAGGTGAGCCACTCGAGACGGTGACCCAGCTCGACGTGTGCGAGTTCCTCTGGTTCACGCTGCCGCTGAAGGTCGACGGCGACCCGGTACGGCTCGCCCGCGCGCTGGGGCAGCTGCTCACCCTCGGCGGGCTGTCCCGCTACGCCGAGATCTGCACCTCGGCCGTGACCCTGCGGATCTTCCGCGTCTACGCCGAAGACGGGCAGGACGCCGGCAACGCCGCCTACCAGGAGGCCCTGGCGGCCACCGGCGTGCTGCCTCCCGACGTTCCCGAGCTCGCCTGGAGCATGATCATGGGTCCGGAGGAGCTGGGCGCCCACGTGGCGTGCTCGGCCGCCCTGGAGCTGGCCCAGCTGTCCGACACCCCGTTCGACGCCGTCGAGCTGACGCGTGACTGGCTCACCCGGCCGCGTGCCGAGCTGGGCGGCGACAGCTGGCTGCACCGCGTGCACGGCGAGCGGCTCAACCGGTGGGTGCTCGGCCGCGGTGAGGCACGCCGCGAGCTGGCCCAGCCGTTCGAGGTGCGGCTGCACGCCCCGGTGCCGCTCGACCCCTCGCTGGAGCCGGTGGCCAGAGGGCTGATCTGCGGCGAGCCCGACGAGGTGACGCTGCTCCTGCTGGCCGACGGCTCGTCGTGGTCGGCGGAGTCCCTGCAGGAGCGGGTCGGCGCCGTGGCCGGCCGTACCTCCTCCGACCTGCTCCCGCGGCTGGCCTCGCTCGGGCTGCTGGCCGACCCCGTACGGCTGACGCCGACCGGCCAGCTGGTCGCCCTGTCGGCGCTGCGATCACACGCGTTGCGGCCACGGAAATACGTGACCCCGGGCTAGCCGAGGATGCGCGCGATCGTCGTACGGCCCATGGCGCTCATGGCCGGGTTGCTCTCGGCGTAGTACCAGGCCGCGCCGAGGGCCTGCTGGAAGGCCCAGGCGCGGCCGCGCTCCCACTCCAGGTCGTCGCTGCCCAGCTCGCGGCGCAGCACCCCACGGGGACCCGCCTCCAGCAGGTGCCAGGCGCCCACCAGGTCGAGGGCGGGGTCGGCGGGGCCGAATCCCCCGCCGTCGAGGACACCCGCGAGCCGCCCTCCGTCGACCAGCACGTTGCCGGGGATCAGATCGCCGTGGTTCATCGTGTCGGGAGCCTCGCGCGGCAGCTCGCGCAGGTCCGACCACAACCGCCTCAGCCGCGGGACGTCGAACAGCTCCTCGCTGCGTCGCAGGCACGTCTCCACCCACTCGTCGTGGTCGCTCAGCCGCCCGCCCCTGCCGCCGCCGGAGAAGGTACGGCCCCGCGTGTCGAGAGCACGCAGCCCGGCGATGAACTCGGCCAGATCCCGGGCCAGCCCCTCCGACCCGCCCGCACCGGCCGCCGAGGCCACGACGCCGGGCAGCCAGGTCTGCACCGACCACGGCATCGGATAGCCCTCACCCGGCTCCCCGATCGCGATCGGCTCCGGGGTCGGGAAGCGGGTGGCACCGGCCAGTTCGCGTGAGGCCCGCGCCTCGCGTTCGAGCCAGTCGCGTGCGGCGGCCGGATCCTTCGGCTCCAGGGGGAAGCGGGCCGCCAGGCCGTCGCCGATGCGGAAGATCGCGTTGACGGTGCCCTCCCCCGGGACACGGCTGACGGGCAGGCCGCGCCACTGGGGGAACTGCCCGTCCACCAGGGCCCGTACGGTCTCGGGTGCGACGGTCAGCTCGTCGGCGTGCATCTTCACCGGTCGAGCCTGCCACGCGCCGGACTCCCGCTGCCAACGGTTTACCTCGCGTGCCGTACGAGCCGGACCTCGAGCTCCAGCACCACGGCGTCCTCCAGCAGCAGGGCGGTTGCGGCGTTCCAGTTCACGCCCCAGTCGCGGCGGTTGATCGTCGCGCGGCCCGTGAAGGAGGGCTCGGGGCCTGTCAGCTCGAACTCCACGGTGACCGGGCGGCTCACGCCGCGGATGGTCAGGTCGCCGGTGACCACGAACGTGTTCCCGCCCGCCCGCTCCACCCGAGTCGAGGTGAAGGCGATGGCCGGGTGCTCGTCGGCGTGCAGGAACCTGCGCCGCAGGTGCTGGTCACGCCGGTCGTCGCGGGTCCGGAGGCTGGCGGCCTCGATCGTGATCCCGACGCTCGACCGCGACGGGTCCTCTCCGTCGAGGCGCGCGTGGCCGGCGAAGGCGTCGAACCGGCCACGCACCCTGGTCGCCATGGTGTGCCTGCCGACGAAGCCGATCGTGGTGCGGGCGGGGTCGAGGACGTAGTCGCCGGTCAGTTCGCTGAGCTGGGTGATGGTAGTCATGGCAGGTACGACGAGACGGGCGCGCGGAGTGTGAGGCGCCGGGCTCACATTCCTGGCCGCTGTTCCGTCATACCTGCCGGAGGGGGACCTTTATGAACGCGATCATGAGTGAGCGGCGGCAGTTGATCAACCTCGCCTACCGGCTCCTCGGCTCCCTGGCCGACGCCGAGGACGTCGTCCAGGAGACCTACGCGCGCTGGTACGCCATGTCGCCGCAGCAGCAGGAGGCCATCGAGTCTCCCGGCGCCTGGCTGACCAAGGTCGCCGGCCGGATCTGCCTCGACGTGCTCGGCTCGGCGCGCGTGCGCCGCGAACGCTACGTCGGCGAATGGATCCCCGAGCCGGTGCCCGGCCACCACGAGTGGTCCACGGCGAGGCTGGGCAGCACCACGGTCGACCCCGCCGAGCACGTGACCCTCGACGAGTCGGTCAACATGGCCTTCCTGGTGGTGCTGGAGGCGATGACCCCGGCCGAGCGCGTCACGTTCGTCCTGCACGACGTCTTCCGCTACACCTTCGTCGAGGTGGCCGAGATCGTCGGGCGCAGCCCCGCCGCCTGCCGCCAGCTGGCCACCTCCGCCAGGCGGCGCCTGCGTGACGCACGCGTGCCCCCCGCCTCCGGACACCGGCACGCGGAGGTGGTCCGCGACTTCAAGCAGGCCTGGGAGGCCAAGGACATCGGCGCGCTCATCGGCCTGCTCGCCCCCGGCGCCGTGGCGATCGGCGACGGCGGCGGGCTCGCCAGCGCCGCGCCGCACCCCATCGAGGGCAGCGCGCCGATCGCCCGCTACATCGCCGGCATCGGCGACGGCCCCGGGCTGGTCATCCACGAGCGGCTGGTCAACGGCCAGCCCGGCCTGCTGCTGGAGTACGAAGGAGCCGTGGCGGGCGTCCTGGCCTTCGAGATCGCCGACGACGGCCGGATCAGGCGTATCTGGGGCATCCGCAACCCCGAGAAGCTGCGGCCGTGGAGCGAGGGCCTATGACACCTCCGCCCGCTGCTCGCGGGCGATCGCGACGGTCTCCCTGCCCGACGGCAACCTGGTCGCGATCGCCATCACCACCACCGTGGCCACCCCGGCGACGATCAGCAGCACCTGCACGCTGATCACGTCGGCCAGCGGGCCGAACACCAGCATGCCGACGGGCGTGGCCAGCGCCATCACGATGCTGACGTAGCTGAAGACCCGCCCGTGCATGGCGGGCTCGACCGTCTCCTGGATGAGCGTCATGAACGGCGTCGAGAACGGCGGCACCAGCAGGCCGATCAGGAACATGAAGCCGAAGAAGATCCACAGGTTCGGGCTCAGCCCCAGCCCGATCGTCACCAGCCCGAACCCGTAGACGGCGACCAGGATCAGGCCGATCCTGCCGCTCTTGGCCAGCACCGTCGACATCAGCACACCGCCGAGCAACATGCCCAGGCTGAAGGCGATCTCCAGCACCGCGAGCATCCACGACTCGCTCCCGAAGCTGCGCGCCACCATCAGCGGCGTCATGAACGACGGCGCCACGGTCAGCAGGAAGATCACCGTGTACACGATCAGCAGCCAGCGCACGACCGAATGGCTGCTGATGTAGCGCATGCCCTCGACCAGGTCCTGCCAGTAGGTGGCCGTCGACTCGCTCACCCGCTCCAGCGTCGGCACCGCCACCAGCGCCAGCAGCCCGATGCCGACGACCGCCGTGATCACGTCGAGGAAGAACACCGGCACGAGACCGAACTTCGCGTAGATCGCCCCCGCCGCGGCAGGAGCGAGCAGCGCCATGGCCGACTGGATCGTCTGGAAGATCCCGTTGACCCGCATCAGCTGATCACCCGGCACGATCTGCGGGATCATCGCCTGTACGGCAGGCGTCTGCACCCCGGCGCCCACCGACCTCACCGCCACGGCCAGCAGCACGATCCACAGATCCGTCACCCCGTTGGCCATCAACACCGCCAGCACCAGCGTCGCCGCCGCGATGCCCGCGTCGGCGACCATCACCAGCACCCGCCGGTTCATCCGGTCAGCCAGCACACCGCCGAAGAGCGAGACGAGTCCCTGCGGCAGGAAGGCGGCCACCGCGTAGAGCGCCACGCTCAACCCGGAGCGGGTCTCCAGGGTCACCCACCACATGACGGCGTATTGCACGACCATCGAGCCGAAGAGCGACACGGTCTGGCCGGTCAGGAAGAAGGCGACGTTGCGCCGCCAGTGGGTGGTCATCTTGCTTGCCTTCCGAGGTGCCGGTAAAAGTGATCAGTATTACCGCATGTACCCATTTCCGCAGAATGGCGAGGGTGAGAGTGGTTCTCGGCCGCCACCTTCTCGCCGCGCTCGTCTACGACACCCTCGCACGCCTGGCCATCCCCGTGGCCGTCATCGCCCTCATGGCCCCGCGTACGGCTGCCGGATGGTGTGACCGTTGACCCGACGACGCACGGACGCGAAGAGCACGCCGATCCTCGACTGGACACACCCGCGAATCCAGAGCCTCTCGGCCGAGATCCGCGACACCGACGAGCGGGGGTTCCTGGTCGCCGCGCACGGCCTCATCGCCGAGCGGGTCCGTCCGGTGTACGCGATGAACGATGCTCTGCCACCCACGCCAGAGATCTGATGATCGATCCGCAGTCCCCCGCCACGTGGTCCTGGCCTGGCCCGAGTTCCTGGTCGGCGGGGCGTGGGTGAGCGTGTCGGAGCTCCACGGTCCGTCACGGACCGCGGAGCCGTTCACCAACACGGGCGACGAGACTCTGTTCGAGGCCGTCGCGCGTGGCTGCGACCTGTCAGGTCACGTCCTGGCCGACCTGGGCTACTTCGATTCCCGCGACGACCTGTTCGCGCGGCACGGGCAGACCCTGTGCCTCCCGATGCGCGTCGCCGCCGATCTCCTCAGTGCTCCCACGCTGCGGCGCCGCGCAGCAGGTGGTGGTCCGACACGCCAGGGGTGCAGGCCGCGGCGTCGCCGCGTACGGTGGTGAACCAGTAGTAGCTCAGGAAGATGTAGTCGATCTTCCCGGGCACCCCCACCCCCGGTGAGCACACGGGTTCGGCCGTGGCCTCGCCGGTCCTGCAGCGATCCTGCTCCTGCCCGCACGTGTTCCCGAAGTGTTCCTTGTCGTTCTCGTCGACCTCCTGGAACACCCCGTGCCCGCCGGTGTGGTTGTACAGCGGGTCGAGGGTGGCGTCCGTGGGCAGCACGTTGAAGTCGCCGCCCAGCACCACCGGCTCACCCTGGGCGGCGAAGGCCCTGGTGAGGGTGGCGACGCGCTCGACCTGTACCTTGGCGCTCGCGGGGTCGGGGTCGATGTGGGTGTTGCACGCCCTGACGGTCCGTCCGGTGACGGTCGAGCGGGCGCACAGCAGCTTGCGGTCCTCGACGTTGCCGACCTCGGGGAGCGCGTCGACGGTGCGGGAGCCGTTGTTGATCGTGCCCGCCTCCCCCTTGGCGAAGATCACCAGGCCGAAGCGGTGGTCGGTGCCCCAGTCCGAGCAGCCGGGCGCGGACGGCAGGGCCGCCGCCCACACCGAGTCGTACCTGGGCTTGTCCGTACGGCTCTGCAGGTGGTCGCGCAGCAGCGTCCACTGCCCGTAGCAGACCTCCTGGAGCATCACGAGGTCGGCGCTCCAGTTGTCCATGGCGCGGACGACCACGTCACGCCAGGCGGTCTTGGAGCCCTGGTAGATGGGCGGGCAGTGCTTGGCGGAGCCGCACACGTTGTAGGAGATGAAGCGCGGGCGCGGCCAGTTCTCGGCATCGGGCAGGTCGGCTTGGGCTGGACTCGGGGTGAGGATCAGGCCTAAGGAGAAGAGCGTGGCGAGGAACGTTCTGACTGCTGCCCGCATCGGCGAGCTCCTTTCGATTCATTCCACGGTGATGACCTGGTCGGTGAGCCGGGCCCGCTCGGCGGCGAACACGGCGAGGTGGGAGGCGAGCGATTCGGCGGGGCCTGAGCGGATCAGGTCGCGCTCGCCGGTGGCGACGGCGCGGACGAACGCGTCCATGAGGCGCGCGTCGCCGCCCGCGTGGCCGCCGCCCGCCGTGGCGTCGCCGGTGGGTGTCACGTCGAGGGTCGTGGTGGCGCCGGTGCGGAAGTCGTTGACCATGACGCTCTCGCCGTCGCACGACAGCTCGCCGTGGGTGCCGAAGATGCGGGTACGGCGGTGCCCGCCGGTGTTGAAGGCGGTCATGGTGAACGTGCCGGTGGCTCCTCCTTCGAACTCCATGGCGACGACCTGGTGGTCGACGACGTCGTTGTCGCAGTCGTAGACGCATCTGCCGTACGGCCCGTGCCTGAGGGCGCTGGTGAGCGCCTCCTCGGTGAAGGTGGCCGTGACGACGCTGAGCGGCCAGCCGTGCCGCCCTTCGCGCAGCCGTCCGAAGTAGAGGCGCGTCGCGGAGTACGGGCAGTCGGGTTCGACGGCGCAGTCGAGGCAGCGTGCGGCCGCTCCCTCGGGGCGGTTCTCGGGCCGGAAGTGCTGGAGTCCGCCGAAGCTGGACACGCGCCTGATGGGGCGGCCGACGACGTACTGGAGCCAGTCGAGGTCGTGCGACGACTTGGCCAGCAGCATGAAGCTGGCCTGGTCGGACCTGCGCCAGTTGCCGCGCACGTAGGAGTGCGCCTGGTGCCAGTAGCCCACGGGTTCGAGGTGCTGGACGGAGACGATCTCCCCGATGCGCCCCGAGCGCAGCACGGATCGCACGGTGTCGGTGTACGGCGCGTAGCGCAGCACGTGGCAGACGGCGAAGATCACGCCTGCCCGTTCGACGGCCGCGACGATGGCGCGGCACTCGTCCTCGGTGGGCGCCAGCGGCTTCTCGACGAGCAGGTGGCAGCCGAGCGCGGCGAAGGCCTCGGCCGGTTCCGCGTGGTCGGAGTCCTGGGTGGCGATCACGACGGCGTCGGCGATCCTGCCGGCGGCGGCCAGCTGCCGCCAGTCGGAGAAGACCCGGGCGCCGCTCGGGCGGGCCAGGGCCAGCGCGCGCTCCTCCGAGGGGTCGGCGACGGCCACGATCCGTGCCTGCTCCGGGTGCGCCAGCGCCCACCGGGCGTACCCGCTGCCGCGGTCTCCGGCTCCGACGATGGCCAACGACACAGGTGACGACATGCTTCTCTTCTCAGCCATTCAGGTTGTCCAGCAGGGAGCTCTCGACGACGTCCAGGGCGGTGCGCAGGGCGCCGACGGTGACGGCACGGTCGCCCAGCGACGACACCTCCAGCCGGGGCGGCAGGGAGGTCATCTGCGGCAGCCTGCGGCGGATGGGTTCGGCGATCTGCTCGCCGGCGGCCGCCACGCCGCCGCCGATGACGATCAGCTCGGGGTTCAGGAGCAGGGCCAGGGTGCCGACGGCTCGGGCGATGCGGGCGAGGATCTGTTCGAGGACCTGCTGGGCCTCCTCGTCGCCGTCGCGGGCGGCGGCCATCAGCAGCGCGGCGTCGCCGGTCAGCCCTTCGGCGCCGCCGGGCCGTACGGCATCGTGCTCGCGCAGCCTGGCCACGACCTCCTTGCCTACGTGGCTGGCCAGCGCGCCGATGCCTTCCGCGCCGGGTGTGTGTTCGAGCAGGCTGAGGAAGGCCATTTCGCCGGCGCCCCCGTCGTGGCCGCGGAAGACCTGGCCGCCCGAGACGATGCCCGCGCCCAGCCGTTCGCCGGCCAGCACGTAGATGACGTCCTGGCTGGCGGCGGCCACGCCGCGCCAGCGCTCGCCCACCACCGCGAGGTTGGCGTCGTTGTCGGCCAGGACCGGCGCGCCGAAGGACCGGCCCAGCTCGGTCCTGAGGTTCAGGCCCTTCCAGTCGGGCAGCACGTCGCAGGCCAGCACCACGCCCGTGCGGGGGTCGACGACGCCGGGCGTGGCCGTGCACACGGCCAGGACGGCGGAGCGTTCGACCCCGGCGGGTTTCAGCGCGGCTCGTACGGTCCTCCGAACACCGTCGAGCCTGGCCTTGCGGTCGAGTTCCTGGCCGAGCTGCCTGACCTCGGTGGCCAGGACGGCGCCGCGCAGGTCGGCCACCGAGACGACGCACTTGTGCACGCCGATGTCGATGCCGACGACGTAGCCGCGTTCCGCGCGCAGCCGTACGAGCCGGGCGGGACGGCCGCGGCGGCCCGCGGGGGCGTCCTCGGTCTCGGCGATCAGCCCGATCCTGCGCAGATCCTCGATCACCGCGTCGACCGTCGGCCTGGACAGTCCCGACGCGTCGGCCAGCTCGGCGAGGCGGATCGTGCCGACCTCCCGCAGGACAGCGAGCGCCCTCTCGGCGTTCAGTCGGCGCAGCAGGGGGGCGGTCGCTGAAGACGTCATGGCAGGCATGGTGTCACCCCTTCACCGCACCGGAGGTGAGCCCGGCGACGATGCGACGCTGGGCGAGCAGGACGAGCACGACCACCGGAACGGTCACCAGCAGGGCGGCCGCGGCGATGGCGCCGTACGGCTGCTGGAACTCCGAGTCCCCGGTGAAGAAGGCGAGCGCGGCGGGGACCGTGCGGGAGGCCTCGGTCGAGGTGAGCGAGATCGCGAACAGGAACTCGCCCCAGCACGCCAGGAAGGTGAGCAGGAACGTGGTGACCACGCCGGGAACGGCCGCGGGCAGGATCACCCGGACCAGCGCCTGGAGCCGGGTGGCACCGTCGACCTGCGCCGACTCCTCCAGCGCACGCGGGATGGTGCGGAAGAAGGCGGTCAGCAGCCAGATCGCCAGCGGCAGCGAGAACGAGACGTAGGGGATGATGAGGCCGAGCCAGGTGTCGAACAGGCCGAGCTCCGTCCACAGCGTGAACAGCGGGCCCACCAGCGCGATCGCGGGGAACATCGTCAGCCCCAGGGCGGTGCCGAGCACCAGCCCGCTGCCGCGGAAGCGCAGGCGCGCGATCGCGTACGCCGCGAAGACGGCGACGATCACCGAGACGGTCGTGGCGATGAGCGAGATGCCCACGGAGTTGCCCAGTGCGGTGGTGAACATCGGCTTGGTGAACAGGCCGGTGTAGTTGTCGAGCGTGGGCGAGGCCGGCAGGAAACGCCCGTCGTTCTGCAGGGTGGGCGGCTTCAGCGACAGGCTCACGACCCAGACGATCGGCGCCAGGGTCCAGACGGCGACCGTGAGGGTGACCAGGATGTCCGCGATCCGCCGCCTCATGACGCACCTCTGAACGCTCGGACGAAGCCGGCCGCGATCATCGCGACGCAGACGAACAGCAGCACCGAGACGGCCGAGCCGAGGCCGACCTCCAGGTCCCTGATCAGGAAGCGGTAGCTCAGGAACGACAGGGTCTCGGTGCCGACGGCGCCCTGCGTCTGGATGTAGACGGTGTCGAAGATGCGGAAGGCGTCGAGGGTGCGGAAGAGCAGGGCGACCATGATGGCCGGCCGTACGCACGGGATCGTCACCCGCCACAGCCGCTGCCAGGCGTTCGCCCCGTCGACCTTGGCCGCCTCGTAGACCTCGCCGGGCACCGTGACCAGCCCGGCCAGCAGCATCAGCGCCATGAACGGCGTGGTCTTCCACACCTCGGTCAGCACGATCACCGTGTAGGCCGACCAGGTCTCGCCCAGCCAGTTGAAGTCGCCGCCGACGAATCCCACCGACGGCTGGAAGGCGAAGCGGAAGGCGAAGGCGGAGACGACGGTCAGGACGGCGTACGGCACGAGCACGACGGTGCGCAGCAGCTGCCTGCCCCACAGCACCTTGTGCATGGCCAGGGCGAGGGCGAAGCCCAGCACGAACTCGAGCCCGACGCTGGTCACCGTGAGGATGACCGTCGAGGACAGGTCACGCCACCAGTCCTGGCCGGTGAGGATCTCGCGGTAGTTGCCGAGCCCCGCGAACGCCCGCTCGCCGGGGGCGCTCAGGGAGTAACGCTCCAGCGACAGGGCGACGGTCCGCAGGACCGGCACCACCGTCACCGCCAGCATGAGCAGCAGCGCCGGGCCGGCCATGAGCCAGCCCAGCCGCTGCTCGGTGCGGACTCGGTTCACTGTCCCACGGCCTGGGCGACGGCCGCCTGGGCCTTGGCCGCGGTCTCGGCGGTCACGGACGCGGGCGGGTGGAAGGCGGTCTGGATGGCGGTGGACAGCGCGTTGTACTTGCGGACCATCGGGCGCGGCGAGGCCTCGGCGATCGAGTCGCGCATGACGTCGGCGAAGGGGAACTTGGCGCGCACCTCCGCGTCGTCGTAGACCGACGAGCGGGCGGCGGGGATGCCGGCGCCCATCATGAAGCCCTTCTGGGACTGGGTGGAGGTCAGGCAGGCGAGGGCGGCGTAGGCGCTCTCGCGCTGGTCCTCGGGCGTGCCTGCGCCGATGGCGATGTTGGAGCCGCCGAGCGGCGGAGCGCTGGGGACCCCGGCGACGACCCTCGGGTACCTGGCCCAGCCGTAGTCGTCGAAGACCTTTTTGAACTCGGGTTCCTTAGTCGCGCGGTCGGCCGCGGCGGCGTAGACGTAGCCCCAGTTGGTCATGAACGACGCCTCGCCCTGCTCGAAGGCGGCCCGCATGGTCTCCTCGTCGAGCGTGCTCATGCCCTTGAGCGCGGCGGGGCCGGTGGCCAGGGAGCCGATGACGGAGGCGGCCGCCCGCCCGGCGTCGCTGTCGAGGCCCGGCTGGCCCTCGGCGTCGACGACCTGGCCACCGGCCGAGGCGACGAGGGCGTTGACGAAGACCGTGTATCCCTCGTAGCGGTTGCCGGGTGTGGCCACTCCGCGCTCGCCCTCCGGCATGCCGCCGGCTGCGGCGAGGAGCTGCTCCCAGGTCAGTTCGCCCTTGGCGGGGTCGATGCCCGCCTGTTCCGCGCGCGACTTGCGGTACCAGAGCAGTTGCGAGCCGGACAGCAGCGGCGCCGCGTAGAGCTTGTCCTTCCAGGTCGCGGACTTCAGCGCGCCTTCGAGCGTGCCGTCGGTGACGGTCTTGGCGGTGGCGTCGGGCAGCGGCAGGATCCAGCCGGCTTCGGCGAACTCGGCCGTCCAGACGACGTCCATGGTGATGAGGTTGACCGACTTGTCCTTGGCCGAGAGCCGCCGCACGAGTTGCTCGCGCTGCTTGTCCGAGCCGTCGGGGAGGGTCTCGACCTTGATCGCGTACTTGCCGTCCTTGGTGCAGGCGGCCACGGCTTCCTGCGTGGGCGTCTCGGCGTTCGGGCCCTGCCACCAGGTGAGCGCGACGGGGCCTTCGCTCTCGGCGGCGCACGCGGCCAGGGGCAGGGCGGTGAGTGCGGCCGCCGCGAGCCGAAGCAGATTGCTCATGAGGGGTCCTTGGGGGAAGGAGGCTTGCTCTTTTTTTCAGGGTCATTTATTAATTAAGCCTGAAGAATAAGAGCCGCTCGTGACGTCGTCAAGACGGCCCCCCGATCGGCTCGCTCATGAGAACGAAGGACGCTTATGCCCCGCACAGCCTTAACGTCCCTGGTGGCAGCCCTGACGATCGCGCTGCCCGCCGTGGCCGTACCCGCGGAGGGAACGACCTCGCCCACGCTCCCCCCGGGCCTGACCCTGACCACGCTGTCGCTGGGCGCCCAGGACGCCGACGACTTCTGGACGGTGCACGTCTATCTGCCCGCGACCCTCGACGGTCCCGCCGCCACCGCGGGCACGGCGCTCGGATCGAGGGAGATCGCCGACCGCATCGCCGCCGGTCTGCGCGAGAAGGGCTTCGAACCCCGCGTCGAGCAGGTCGACCTGCCCGCCTTCGCCGACCGCCCGGCGGGCGTGCTCGGGTGGACCGTACGGCTGGGCCGCTACGCCACCAGCGGCGAGGCGTCCGCGGCTCTGACCCAGGTCAGAGCCGCGGGCTTCACCGGCGGCACCCGCTACACCGCGCAGGACGGCACCGACCGGAACGCGCCGCAGAAGGTGCACGTGCTCCGCGTCGACTTCAGCCAGTTCCGCGGCACCGTGGACACCGACTTCGGCCCGGCGCTGAACGGCCCCGAGACGCTGACCGACCTCATCGCCGCGACCGGCGCCAGCGCCGGCATCAACGCCCAGTGGTTCTACAACCGCGCCCCCGGCGGCCTGTACGTCAAGAACGGCAAGCTCATCGGCTCCGCCACCCAGGGCCGCGGCGGGATCAGGATCACGCACGGCGGCCGACGGGTGGACGTCGACGCCTACACCGCACACGTCACGCTCCGCGCGGGCGGGGCGACGGCCGAGGTCGACGGCGTCAACCGGCTGCCCGGCGAGGTCTGGAACTGCGGCGGCGTCGGCGGCGACCAGCCCACGCAGAAGCCCCAGCACGACCTGAAGTGCACCGACCCCAGCGAGCTGGTGCTCTTCACCCCCGAATGGGGCGTGCCGCCGGTGGGCGAGGGCGCCGAGGCCGTGCTCGACGCCGACGGCACCGTGCTGGCGGTCAACACCACGCGCGGCGCGAGCGTCCCGGCCGGCGGATCGGTCGTCCAGGCGATCGGCGACAGCTCCGCGTGGCTGCTGGCCCATGCCGCTCCGGGCGGGAAGCTGACCGTCACCGAGCGCGTCGAGGACAGCAGGGGCCACCGCGTGCCGCTCACTCCCGACACCACCATCCTGCAGGTCGGCCCGACCCTGGTCCGCGACGGCCAGGTCTCCGTGAACGCGGACGCGGACGGCCTGATCAGGGAAGGCAGCGACCAGACGTTCACCTACAACTGGACGCTGCGCGCCAACCCGCGATCCATGATCGGCATGGACGACCGCGGGCGGCTGATGCTCGTGGTCGTCGACGGCAGGCAGGCCGGGTACAGCGAGGGGCTCGGCATCGCGCAGACGGCCGAGCTGATGAAGCGGCTCGGCGCGGTGGAGGCGATGAACCTCGACGGCGGCGGCTCCAGCGTGCTGGCCACGGCCGGCGCGGGCATCGTCAACCGGCCTTCCGACGCCACGGGACAGCGCTCGCTGGGCAACGTCTTCCTGGTCAGGCCATAGGTTCCCGAACCTGGGCGGAGCCGGACGCCACCACGCGTCCGGCTCCGGCCAAGCGGCCTGCTCACCGCTCCATCAGCGTGCGCAGGCCCTCCAGCAGGTCCGCCGGAGTCGGCGTGTTGTCGGGGTCCACCAGCCACTGCGCCGCCAGCCCGCCCAGCAGGGTCTGGATCACCGCCCCCACCTGCTCGGACTCCGACCCGAACAGCTCCGCCAGCCCGAGCCTGGCGTGCCGCCCCGCCTCCGCGAACGCCTCGCGCATCTCCGGCGTGCGCGCCATGTGCGCGACCAGCTCGAACTGGATCGTCCACAGCGGCCTGGCCGTGGCGAAGGACTCGATGACCTTGCCCCAGGTCGACTCGAAGTCGCCCGGCTCGGCCAGCACCCGGCCCAGGTCCTCGCTCCACTCCCGCATCGCTTCGACGACCGCCTCGTTGAGCAGGTCGTCCTTGGTGCCGTAGTGGTAGCCGATCGCGGCCAGGCTCACCCCCGCCGCGTTCGCGATGTCGCGCGCGGTCGTGCGGAAGTAGCCCTTGTCATACAGGCAGCGTTTGGCGCCTTCGAGGAGGTCTTCTCGGTTACCCATGAGTTCATCTTACACAGGTGTCTTGCACACTTGTCTAAGACATGCGTACTATTCAGGACATGACGAACATCCTGATCTCCGGCGCGAGCATCGCGGGCACGACCCTCGCCTACTGGCTGCGTGAGTACGGCTTCACCCCCACCGTCGTCGAGCGCGCGAACGAGGTGCGCGAGGGCGGCTACAAGGTCGACATCCGCGGCGCCGCCCTCGACGTCGTCGAGCGCATGGGCCTCCTGGAGCACATCCGCTCCCTGCGCACCGACGTGCGCACCGGCTCCGTGGTCGACGGCGCCGGACGTCAGGTGGCCAGCATGGACGGCGACAGCTTCGGCGGCCGCGTCCACCAGGACGCCGAGCTCCACCGCGGCGACCTCACCCGCCTCCTGCACGAGGCGACCAGCGGCGTCGAATACCTCTTCGGCGACTCGATCGCCTCCATCGACGGCACCCAGGTGACCTTCGACAGCGGGCTCGTGCGCCACTTCGACCTGGTCGTCGGCGCCGACGGGCTGCACTCCAACACCCGCGCGCTGGCCTTCGGCCCCGAGGACCGCTACGTGCGCGACATGGGCTACAACGTCTCGATCTTCAGCGTGCCCAACCACCTCGGGCTCGACCGCGAGGAACTCACCTACGTCGGTCCCGGCCGTACGGCACTGCTCTACAGCACCCGGCAGGACGCCGGAGCCAAGGCCATGTTCCTGTGGCAGTCCGACGACAAGGCACGCGAGCGCGCCGAACAGCAGCGCATCCTCGCCGAGGCCTACACCGGCTCGGGCTGGGAGGTGCCGCGCCTGCTCGAGGGCATGGCCGACGCGCCCGACTTCTACTACGACTCCCTCAGCCAGGTGCGCATGGACAGCTGGCACGCGGGCCGGGTCGCGCTGATCGGCGACGCCGCCTACTGCGCCTCCCCCGCCTCGGGACAGGGCACCAGCCTGGCCCTCGTCGGCGCCTACGTGCTGGCGGGCGAACTCAAGCGCGCCGCCGGCGACCACACCGCCGCCTTCCCCGCCTACGAGGCGCGGATGCGCCCCTTCGTCGAGGCCAACCAGGCCCTGGGCACCGGCAACATCAAGCGCATGGTGATGGCCACCCCGTTCCAGGTGCGCATGTCGATGATCATGCTGCGCGTGGTCAACCTGCTGCCGGGCAAGGACCGCATCATGGCCAAGGTCGTCGAGCCCATCCACCGCGCCGCCACCGCCATCGACCTGCCGTCGTACTAGCCGAGCGTGTCACCCGTCCCCGGCCTGCCTCGCCCGCGTCCCGATGGAGTGGTGAACTTTTCTTCGATCATGCGCATCGAAGAGAGTGAGAGTCCCGACCAGCGTGCGGCTGGCGCCTCTCCTCCGCCGGGACCGCCGCCCCGCAGGTGTGGGGCGGCGAGAACCCACTCGTTGCTGGGGCTATGATCGCCAGCGATCGCCAGCACAAGGGGTTCGCATGTGGCCGTTCCGGAAAAAGCACGACCTGCTCGACCTCGAAGAGCGGTCTCCCCGGCTCGGGATCAAATACAAGGACCTGCTGGTCATGAACAGGCTCGCGGATTCGGGCGCCGACCTCGACCAGCCCCGCCACGTGAGGTTCCACCCTACGCCCCGACCCTCGATGTCGCTCAGAGCGTTGCCAGGGAGGCTCATCTGTCCCCCTTCGGTCTCCAAGTGGAGGTCGGCAAGCCCTTCCTCGGGTCACGGGGGAAGTGGCCGGTGACGTGCGATGCGAACGCGGTGATCACGCCCGATTTCGTGCGCGAGACGGGATACCTCTTCGATGCCATCGCCCAGAAACACGGCGCCGACTACGATGGGTGGGAAGTGGCAGCGACCCCTTGACGCTGCGTCGAAGCGACGCGAACGGCGCACGCCGTCCCCGCCGCGAGCAGGCCCGCCACGGCGATCACGACGCGCAGCAGGCCGTCCGCCGACGAAGGCGCCGCGAAGTACACGCTCCCCAGGCCCGCCACCGCCGTCACCCCCGCGAGCACCGGGCCCGTGGCGTTGAGCGCCGAGATCGCGGATGCCAGCCGCGGCTCGACCAGCGACGTGACCTGCGCGATCAGCGGGCTGTACCCGGCCGCGTGCCCCGCCCCCGCCAGGAGCAGCAACGGTACGGCGAGCTCCGGCTGCCACTCGTCGCGGCAGGCGAGCACCACCAGGATCGCCCCGCCGGCGAAGGCGAGCGGCCCGGCGGCCGGCAGCACGCGCTGCACAGCCTGTGGATACCGCGTCCAGGTCAGGCTCAGCGTGCCGAATCCCAGCGCGTAGGGCACGAAGGCCAGGCCCGCCTCGAAGGGCGAGTATCCCAGCGCGGTCTGCAGGTGCAGCGTGAGCGCGAGGACGAAGGCGGTGTAGCACCCCATGATGGTCCAGCACGCCGCCAGCCCCGGCTTGACTCCGCGGGGCCGTACGGAGGCCAGGTCGAGCAGCGGGTGCGGCGCTTGGGTCTCGTAACGGACGAACCCCGCCAGCAGTACGGCGCCGCACCCGAGCGAGATCCACGTCCACGCGGGCCAGCCGAGGTCACTGCCGAAGATCAAGGGGATCGTGATCGCCGCCATCGCCGCGGTCAGGACGGCCACGCCGCCGGGGTCGAGCCGAGCCCGCTCGTCCGGGCGCGACCCGGGCAGCAGCCTCGGCCCCACGACCAGGGCGGCCAGGCCGATCGGGACGTTGAGCAGGAAGACGGGACGCCACGACAGGCCGAAGAGGTCGGCGCTGACGACGAGCCCGCCGACGACCTGCCCCAGCGCGACGCCGAGGGCGAGCACCATGCTGTAGAGGCCGATGGCCCTGCGGCGTGCCGTACCGTCCCAGTGCGTCTGGATGAGCGAGAAGATCTGCGGCGTGAGCAGCGCCGCGCCGGCGGCCTGGGCGATGCGCGCGAGCACGAGTACGGTCACGTCCGGCGCGAGCCCGCACAGCAGCGAGGCGCCGGTGAACCAGCCCAGCCCGAGCAGGAACGCGCGCCGCTGCCCGATCACGTCGCCGATCCGCGCGCACGTGACCAGGAGCACGCCCACGGTCAGCAGGTAGCCCGACACGATCAGCTGGATGCCCGTGCCTCCGGCCCGGAGGTCGCCGCGGATGGTCTCCGCGGCGACCGACACGATCGAGCCGTCCATGGACGCCATGACCTGGCCGGTGAGCAGGACGGCGAGCATCGGGCCACGGCGCACGCCCGTGACCGGCGAAGGAACGGGAGGAATCACCCGTCCAGTGTCGTCACGCGGTGTCCGCGGGGTCTTGAACAAGTTTGCGGCGGGACGCGCGGATGGCGGCGGCGATCCGGTCGACGTCGGCGCGTTCCGCGGGAGGCAGGGGCGCACCGACCGATTCCCGGAGCGCGGCGGCCTCGTCCAGCAGGGCCGCCGCCTTCTCGTGGTCGCCCCCGGCTGCCGCGACGCCGGCCAGCCCTTCGGTCGCCAGGGCGACGGCCCGGCGGTCACCGGCCTCGCGGGCCGCGGCGAGCCCCTCCTGGTGCAGCGACCTGGCCGCGGCGAGATCGCCGCGCAGTTCGGCGATGAAGCCGAGTTCCGCCATCAACAACGTCAGCCCGTAGAAGGGCACGCCGTAGTCGGCTTCTAGGCGGCGGTTCCAGGCCAGCGACCGCTCGAAGAGCCGCTCCGCCTCGTCGAGGTCTCCCGTACGGCGGGCCACGAGGCCGAGGCCGACGCGGGCGAACTCCTCGGCGAACCTGTCGGACTGCTCGGCGGCCAGGCGCATCCCCCGCTCGTGCAGGTCACGCGATCGGCCGAGATCCGCGGTCAGCAGGGCGATCCGGCCGAGGCCGGACAGCCGGTAGGAGGCGTCGGTCCACAACTTCAGGTCCTCGGCGATGCGCAGCCCCTCGCCGAGCAGTTCGGCGGCCCGCTCGTAGTCACCGTTGATCTCGGCGAGGTAGCCGAGCATGTCGGACGCCTGCAGCCATCCCCAGCCGTCACCCAGCTCGGCGAAGATCGCCAAGCTCTCGCTGCCCGCCTGTTCGGCGCGGGCGTGGTCGCCCTGGAACATCGCCTGCTTGGCCCGGCTCGCCAGCGCCGCCGCCTCGCCCCAGCGGTCGCCGGTCGCGCGGAAGGCGGCCAGTGCCTCGGTGAGCAGTTCCCCGGCGGTGGTGGCGTCGCCGAAGCCCAGGTGCGCGAGGGCGAGGAACCAGCGTTCGCGCGCGTCGCCGGGGGCCAGGGCCCGAGATGCGGTACGGCTGCGCTCGATCAGGTCGTCGCCGTCGCCGGTCAGCATCGCGAACCCCGCCTCCCAGGCAGCCCTCCTGGGCGAGCCGTCGACGGTCAGCGCGGCGGCGAGGAAGGCGCGGCCCTCGCGATGACGGCCGCGCAGGAACCAGTACCAGGCGAGCGCGTCGGCCATGCGCGAGTCGCTGTTGTGTTCCAGCGTGGCCCGCAGGTTGGCGGACTCGGCGTCGAGGCGCTCCAGCCACTGACGCTGAGCCGGGCGGTACAGCTGGGGCGCGGCGCGTTCGGCGAGCTCGGCGTAGTAGCGGTCCCGGCTCCGCAGCACGGCCTCACCGTCGCCGAGCCGATCGAGCCGATCGAGCTGTTCGAGCCGTTCGAGGCAGTAGGCGGCGATCGACTCCAGCAGCCGGTAGCGCGCTCCCGCCGTCGGCTCCACCATCGACCTGGCGATCAGCTGGTCCAGCACATCGGCCACGTCACGCCCGTCACCCCCGTCCAGCCCGAGGTCCGCGCACCCGGCCCGGGCCGCCTCCAGCGTGCAACCGCCCGGATGCACGGCCAGCCGGAGCATGACCTGCCGCTGCTCCTCGGTGAGCTGCTCCCAGCTCCAGTCGATCACCGCACGCAGGGTCTGCTGGCGTGCCGGGCGGCCCCGGCCCGAGACGGTGAGCAGGTGGAAGCGGTCGTCCAGCCGGTCGGCCACGCCGCGCACCCCCAGCGCGCGTACCCGGGCGGCGGCCAGCTCCAGCGCCAGCGGCAGCCCGTCCAGCCTCCGGCAGATCGCCGCCACCGCCGCAGCGCTCGCCTCGTCGAAGACGAAGCCGGGCGCGGCGGCCGCGGCGCGGGCGACGAACAGCCGCACGGCGGCCGCACGCCCCGGGTCCTCGCCGGGAACCGGCAGGCCGAGCGGCGGCACCGCGTACAACGTCTCGCCCGGGAGCGCCAGCGACTCCTGGCTGGTCGCCAGGATGCGCAGGTCAGGCGCGGACCGCAGCAGCAGATCCGCCAGGTCGGCGACCTGGCCGACCACGTGCTCGCAGTTGTCGAGCACCAGCAGCGAGCGGCTGCCGCGCAGGGCGTCGGCGAGCCGGTGCGCCAGGTCGGGCGGACGCACGCCGGGGCGCGAGCCGGTCGCCGTGTCGTCGCGGACGCCGAGCTGGGCGGCCACCACCTCGGACACGCCCGCCGTCTCGCAGGACGTCCCGGCCAGCTCGACCAGCCACACCCCGTCAGGGAAGGCCTCGGCGGCACCGGCCGCGACCGCCAGGGCGAGCCTGGTCTTGCCCACCCCGCCAGGGCCGGTCAGCGTGACCAGCCGCGCGGAACCGAGCAGGCCGGCGACCGCCGCCACCGCCTCCTCGCGGCCGATGAGCTCGGTGAGCTGGGCGGGAAGGTTCGTCCGGGGGCGCGCCGTGACCGGACGCGGGGGCGAGGCCAGGGAGGGGTCCTGCCGCAACATCGCCTGATGGAGGGCCGCCAGCTCGGGGCCGGGGCCCAGCCCCAGCTCGTCGGCCAGCAGCTGCCGTACCTCGTCGAAGCCCGCCAGCGCCTCCGCCTGCCGTCCCGACCGGTAGAGCGCGCGCAAATGGGAGGCGCGCAGCCGCTCGCGCAGCGGATGGGCGGCCACCAGCTCGCCCATCTCGTCGGCGAGCAGCCCGTGCTCCCCCAGCTCCAGCCGTACCTCCGCCTGTTCCTCCAGCGCCGTCAGGCGCTGCTCCTCCAGCCGGGCGGCGGCGGCGCGGGCGAACTCCTCGTCGCCGAAGTCGGCGTACGCGGGCCCGCGCCAGAGCGCCAGCGCGTCGGCCAGCAGCCCGGCCTTCGCCGCGGCGCCGGTGGCGGCGCGGGCGCGGTGGAGCAGCTCGGCGAAGCGGACGGCGTCGACGTCGGCGGCGCGCAGGACGTAGCCGCCCGGCTGGAACACGACCAGCTCGCGCCCTCCCGGCTCGCCCTGCTCCAGGGCGCGGCGCAGCTGGGACACCTTGGTCTGCAGCGTGTTGCCCGGCCGGCCCGGCGGGTCGTCCCCCCACAGGTCCTCGGCCAGGCGGTCGGCCGACACCGGCCGACCCTCGTGGACCAGGAGGTCGGCCAGCAACGCACGGACCTTCACCTCAGGGACCCGTACGGCCCGCCCGTCGTCGGTCCACACGCAAAGCGGTCCAAGGACACCGAATCGCACCTGGTCACCGTACCCGCAGCGAACCCCCAGCCGATCGTGAGCACCCCCGGCCACCGTGGACCTCACCGAGAACGACTTGAGGAGCAACGCCATGAACCGTCAGATCCACCTGGTCTCCCGCCCCACCGGCGAACCCCGGCCGGAGAACTTCCAGCTGGCCGTCACCGAGCTGCCCGAACCTGCCGACGGCCAGATCGTGGTCCGCAACACCTGGATGTCGGTCGACCCGTACATGCTCGACCGGATGCGCGAGGAGGAGTCGTACATGCCTCCGTTCCAGCTCGGCGCGCCCATGGAGGGCTCGGCGATCGGCGAGGTCGTGGCCTCGCGCGCCGCCGGCGTCCCGGTGGGCGCGGCCGTCGTGCACTTCCAGGGCTGGCGGGAGTACGCGGTGGTGGACGCCGCCGCCGCGACCGTCGCCGACCTGTCGCTCGCGCCCGCCGAGGCGTGGCTGGGCGCGCTGGGCACCACCGGGCTGACCGCCTACGTGGCCCTGACCCAGGTCGCACCCGTGCGGGAAGGCGACGTGGTCTTCGTCTCGGCCGCCGCCGGGGCGGTGGGCAGCGTCGCCGGGCAACTCGCGCGCAAGCTCGGCGCCTCCCGCGTGATCGGCTCGGCGGGCGGCCCGGCGAAGACCGCGAAGCTGGTGGAGAGCTTCGGCTTCGACGCCGCGATCGACCACCGCGCGGGTTCGCTCGCCGCGCAACTGGCCCAGGCCGCCCCCGGCGGCATCGACGTCTACGTCGACAACGTCGGCGGCGACCACCTGGTGGCGGCCATCGACGCGCTCAGGCACGGCGGCAGAATCGCGATGGTCGGCTCGATCAGCTCCTCCTACGCCACCGAACCGCTCCCCGGCCCGGCCAACCTGTTCGCCCTGGCCGCCAAGGACGCCACCCTGCGCGGCATGCTGGTCAGCTCCTACTTCCACCTGTTCCCCGAGTGGATCGGCAAGGCGGCGGGCTGGCTGGCCGACGGCTCGCTGCGCACCGAGCTGACCGTCACCGAGGGCATCGACCGTGCTCCCGCCGCCTTCCTCGACATGATGCGCGGCGGCAACGTCGGCAAGATGCTGGTCCGGCTCTAGTGCTCCTGTTCATGACGAGGCGTCGTTGACGTATCTGGCCACCTGGACGCGGTTGGTCACCTCCAGCTTGGCGAACACGTGGCCCACGTACGTCTTGACGGTCGCTATCCCCAGGTGGAGCGCCGTGGCGATCTCCCCGTTGGTGAGCCCCTCGCTGATGGCCACCGCCACCTCACGCTCCCGGGTGGTGAGGCGGGCCAGCCGGGCGCGCGCGAGACGGCGGCGCTCGTCCAGTCCGCTGCCCGTCACCGTGGCGATCAGCCGCCCGGTGACGCCGGGCGAGAGCATCGGCTCGCCCAGCATCACCCGGCGCACCGCGCGCACGATCTCCTCCGGCTCGGTGTCCTTGACGAGGAAGCCGTCGGCGCCGTGCCGCAGGGCGGTGAGTACCAGGTCGTCGGCGTCGAAGGTGGTCAGGATCACGATCCTGGGCAGCCGGCCGCGTTCCCGCAGGGCCTTGGTGGCGCGCAGGCCGTCCATGACGGGCATGCGGATGTCCATCAGCACCAGGTCGGGGCGTTCCCGCGCGACGACGGCGAGCGCTTCCCGCCCGTCGCCGGCCTCGCCCGCGATCTCGACTTCGGGAGCGCCGCCCAGGATCATCCGCAGTCCGGCCCTGACCAGCGGGTCGTCGTCGGCGATCACCACTTTGGGCACGGGAACCTCGCCGTCACCCGGAACGTGCCGTCGTGGACGCCGTGCGTCAGGTGCCCGCCGGCCAGTTCGGCCCGCTCGGTCAGCCCGATGAGCCCCAGCCCGTCGCGGACCCTGCCGGTGAACGGATTCGACACCTCCACCTCCAGCCACTCCCCCGCCGTTTCGCGCAGCCGTACCGTCACGGGGGCGCCGGGCGCGTGCCTGCGCGCGTTGGTCAGCGCCTCCTGCACGATGCGGAAGCAGGTGCGCGACAGGCTCTCCTCCACCCTCGGCACCGGCTGCCCGCCCAGGTCGAGCGTGACCGCGGCCCCCGTCTCGCGGACCTCGGCGAGCAGCGCGGGCAGTTCGAGGAGCGTCGGCTGCGGCGGCTCCACGACGGCCGCGTCGTCGTGGCGCAGCACTCCGAGCACCTGCCGCAACTCCGCCAGCGCCAGGTGCGCGTTGGCGCGGATCGTCGCCGCCGTCTCGCGCGCCTGCTCGCGCTCCAGGTCCTCGCGGAAGGCCAGTGCTCCCGCGTGCATGGCCACCAGCGAGATCCTGTGCGCCAGGACGTCGTGCATCTCTCGGGCGATCCTGGCCCGCTCCGCCGTACGACCCTGTTCCTCCCACGAGGCGGCCAGTTCCCGCCGTGCGCCCAGGTAGAGGCCGAACACCATGGCCACCGCCAGCAGGGCGAGCGTGAGCAGGACGCTGCCGGCCGTCTCCGCGACGCTCGGCCGTACGCCCGTGAACAGCGGGCGGTAGAGCCGGTCGCCGACGCTCATCGCGACGGCCAGCGTGGCCGCCGCGGCGACGGCCCATTCCCGTCTGCGGCGGGTGGCCAGCGTGGCCGCCGCCAGCAGCGCGGGCCCGAGTGCGCTGACCGACACGGCCGCCGCCGCGACCGCCGCGAGCGTCACTGCCAGCGGGCGCTCGTGCCGCAGCGGCTGTACGGCAAGCGCCACGCAGCCCACGGCGGCGTCGACGACCAGCATCGCGCCGAGCAGGTCCCCGGAGAAGTCGATCAGCATCGTGGTGGTCAGCATGATCCAGAGCGCGGCCCCGGCCAGCCCGGCCATCCCATAGGGCAGTAATCGGGACATGGCACCCACAGTAGGACAGCCCATCGGCGCGGCGGCTCCCCCCACGGGTGGAGGTGTTCGAGGCTCAGGGTGGAGGTCACGGGACCCGGCGAAAGCCGACGCTGGGAGGCATGACCACGCTTTCCTCCGTCAAGGGCCAGGCCCGCTTCGCGGGTCTGCTGTACGCCCTCATGGCAGCCCTGGGCATCTGGGCCGAGCTCTACGTCCGCGCCAAGGTCCACGTTCCCGGCGACGCGGCGGCGACCGCCGCCCGGCTGGCCGCGCACGAGTCCCTGGTCCGCTGGGGCCTGGCAGCCGACCTGGCGATGTCCACCGTCTTCGTCGTCCTCGGACTCGCCTTCCAGCGCCTGTTCCACTCCGTCTCCAGCCGGCACGCGACGGCCCTGCTCGTCCTGGTCGCCGGGGGCGCGACCAGCATGCTGGTCAAGCTGACCTTCCAGGCGGGAGCCCTGGCGGTGGACGACGCCGATCTGGCTCTGCTCATGCTGGACCTGCACCACGACGCCTACGTGATCGGCGGCATCCTGTTCGGCCTCTGGCTGCTGCCGCTGGGACGGCTGCTGCGGCTGTCGGCGGACTTCCCCTCGTGGCTGGGGATGGTCGTGCTCGTGGGCGGGGTCGCCTGGCTGGCGGACCCGGTGCTGGCGTTCGTGCTGCCGCCGTCGCTGGGGCTGCTGCGGGACCTGATCGCGGTGCCGACGTCGGTGGCGGAGTTCGGGCTGATCCTCTACCTGTTGATCAAGGGCGCGAGTCCTGGCACCCGGCCGGTCGAACCCGCCAGGGTCGGCGCGGCCCACGCTGACGGCCCCTGACGACCAGCCCGGCTCTCAGACCCAGGTCGCCGAATCCGGGTCGATGCCCCGCTCGCGGGCGTGGGCGTCGATGACGTCGCGCAGCCAGACGGTCAGGCCCGGCTCGATCGCGTCGTAGTAGGCCGTGAAGCCCGGGTCCGCCACGTACTTCCTGCCCAGGCAGACCTGCATCGACAGGGTGCAGTCGAAGGAGGCGTTCATGACGGCTCGGTGCCGCTCCGCCAGGGCGTCGGCCTCGGCGCTGCCCGGCCTGACGCCGGCGCGTTTGGCCGAGGCAAGATCCTGTTCGAGCGTCGTGACGGTGTCGGCGACCCGCTGCCAATCTTCGGGAGTCATACGGGCGGCACGCTCGGCGAACTGCGCCCACTGCGCCGTGTCGCCCCACCGCTCACGTGCGCCCTCGGTCAGCGACGGCTTCCAGCGTTCGCCGAAGATCGCGATCTGTTCCTCGGCGGAGAGCAGGATGCCGGTGCGCGCGGCCTCGATCATCCGGTCGACCGCGCCCACCATGGCCTGCAGGCGGGAGATGCGCTCAAGGAGCTGGCCGCGCTGCTGCTCCAGCGGCCCGGTCATGTCGACCGCCGGTGCGTCGAGGAGCTCGCCGATCTCGTCGAGCGGCAGGCCCAGCTCGCGGTAGACGAGCACGCGGTGGAGGCGCGCGATGTCGGCGGCGGAGTAGAGCCGGTAGCCGCCGCCGGTTCGGCCGGACGGGCGCGCCAGCCCGATCCTGTCCCAGTGGTGGAGGGTGCGGACGGTGACGCCGAGATGCGCCGCCGCGGCCCCGACGGTCAGCCCGCCGAGACCGGCGGCGTCGCCCATCGCGGCGGGGGTCATGTCATCGAGTCTGACATGCGGTTTCACCGCTTCGGCAGGCTGTAGCCGTTCGCCTCCAGGTAGCGCGCCTCGGCGCTGCCGGGGTCGAAGAGGCGGGCCGCGGTCACGACCACGCGGGCGTTCTCCGGCGTGACGACCTCCACTTCCACGGTGTTCCATGGGGTCTGCCGTGGTCCGGTGGTGCATCCGGGCACCAGCTCGCTGCACGCCCGCACGATCTCGTCGACCTGGCTCAGCACGCAGCTGAAGCCGATACCCACCGTCGCGATCTCCGGCATCGCGTCGCCCGGGACGAGCAGGACGTCCTGGAAGGCCCAGCGCCGAAGGTGCGTGACCTGGCCGGGGACCGTGAACAGGTCGACGAAGCCGAGCCCGCGTGTCCAGAAGTCCACGGACGCGGCCAGGTCGGGCGTCGGCACGGTCACGTACATCGGCATGCCGTAGATGCCACGGTAGATCTCAGGCGGCGTCGCGTCGGGTCCGGGCAGGGGGACGGGGCTGATCTCGAATGCGTCGTAGTAGTCGCTCATGCGGCTCAGCGTCCAGCCTGACGCGACGTCAGGGTCAAATCGGTTGTCGTCGGCGAGGGGCGGCTCCCTGGCTGCTCAGCCTCGCTTGGCAGCCAACGCCCATAGCGCTACCACCATCAGCACTGCGGTCAGTCCACCGCAGACCATCACCGCCGACACCGAGAAGGCGTCCACAACCCGGCCGCCGAGGAAGGCGCCAAGAGCGAAGGTCGCCTGGAAGGACGAGGTGAACACCACCGTGGCCGCTTCTGGCGCGTGCCGGGCGGCGGCGATGAACGAAGCCTGCGAGCAGACGGGCACACCCCCGTAGGCCAGTCCCCAGAGCATGAGCAACGCCACCGCTCCCACGATCGTGCCGCCTGCCGAGGGCAGCAGCAGGGTGGTGGCCGCGATCAGGCCCCCGCACGTCACGAAGGCGAGCCGCAGGCGTGAAGCGACAGCCCTGCCCGCCAGGAAGTTGCCCGCGATCCCGGCGACGCCATACGCCAGCAGGACGGCGCTGACAGCGGCCGGAGACAGCCCGGTGACGTCCTGCAGGAAGGGCGTGACGTAGGTGTAGGTGCCGAAATGGGCCAAGACGATGAGGAACGTGGCCACCAGGGCGATGACGGCCCCCCGGGTACGCAGCAGGTCGAGCAGGACCCGCGCGCTGGTGACCTGCTGAGCGGGCAGCGGCGGCAGCAGCACCAGCAGGGCCGCCATGACCAGGACGGACAGTACGGCCAGCACCAGGAAAGCGGTCCGCCAGCCGGCGAGATCGCCGATGAAGGTCCCGGCCGGTACGCCGAGCACGGAACCCAGGGGCACTGCGGAGAAGATCACGGCGGTGGCCGTACCGACGGCCCGCGGCGCCACCAGACGCCCGGCCAGCCCCGCCCCGATCGACCAGAAGCCGCCGATGGTGAGCCCCACCAGCACCCTGGAGATCAGCATGACCCAGTAGGACGTCGCCACCGCGGCCAGCACGTCGGCCACGGCCAGCACCGCCATGAGAACGCACAACATCACGCGCCTGTCGAGGCGGGCGGTGGTCAGCGTGACGACGGGCGCGGCGACCGCCGCGACGATGCCGGGCAGCGCCATCGTCAGCCCTGTGACGCCGTCGGAGATCCCGAAGTCGGCGCCGATGGCGGTCAGCAGGCCGATGGGCAGGATCTCGCTGGTGACGATGGCGAAGATGCCCAGCATGAGCGCGACGATCGCGAGCCAGTTAATGACCGATGTGCGGGTGGGTGGGGCGAGCGTTGTGGTGGACATGGTTCCCGTTCAGGCAGGTGAGCGCGTGATGGATGAGCACCCAGCCAAACAGGGAGGGACGAGCGAGCACCGGCACGTTTCGGACATCACCAGTGCTTGACACCACTCCACTTGTAGTACTACCTTGACCACTCCAAGCGGAGTACTACATACGGAGTTGTTTGATGCGAAAGCTCGTCTACTACATCGGCGTCTCCCTCGACGGCTACATCGCCGGCCCCGACGCCGAGTTCGACTTCTACCCCGTGTCCGAGCAGATGGCCGCCTGGGTCAACCAGCGCTACCCGGAGACCGTCCCCACCCATATCCAGAAGCTCGTCGGCCTTGAGGGCGTGCCCAACCAGGTCTTCGACACTCTGGTGATGGGCCGCGGCACCTACGAGGCGGCGGGCGCTTCCGTCACCAGCCCCTACTCCCACCTGCGGCAGTACGTCGTCTCCCGCACGCTGACCGTCGACGAGCCCACGGTGCAGGTGGAGACGGGCGATCCGATCGAGCTCGTCCGGCGGCTGAAGGCCGAGGACACCGGCATGGACATCTACCTCTGCGGCGGCGGCAAGCTCGCCTCCTCGCTGCTCCCGGAGATCGACGAGATCATCCTCAAGAGCTACCCCGTGGTGGCGGGGACGGGCATCCCGGTGTTCTCGGGACCGTTCCGGCCCACCCTGTTCACTCCCACCAGGCGCGAGTCCTTCGACAACGGCGCCCAGATCACCTGGCTCACGAGGGCCTGAACCTCCTAGGAGACGCATGCGGATCAATCTCTCAGCCCTTGACAATCACGCCGAGCTCAACCGCCGCCCGTCCGGATCGCCGCGCCGGGAGGAACCTCGGGCGCGCGACCCTAAGCCCACGGGGCGCATCAACCCCCCGCGCCGCCCGATTGCCGCCCCTCGCCGCGGTGGGTATTGAGCGAGCCGGCGCTCCGCCCACTCACCAATGCACAAGACGCGCTTCATGAACGCGAACCTCCCGGACCAGCTCCGGGCGGCGCATTCGCAGTGGCTGTCGACCCATCCGGCAGGCCTGTAGCCGCGCGACCGGGCACACACCCCACGGGCCCTGAAAAGCCGAGCCCGTTCTGCGCTGCTCAGCGGAGCCGAGCTCGAATCTGTCGGTGGACCCTGCCACCATGTCCGCCATGTCACCCATCTCAGGCATCGATGCCCTCGGCGAGATCTACTGCGTGTCCTTCGTTCGCGGGCTGTCCCCCGAAGAAGCCCTGCGGCGGTTCGGCATCGATGAGGAGACCCTGGAAGAGGGGCTCCCGTTCGATGAGCTCGACGAGCGTTCCGCGGAGAACATGCCGGACGACGGGGCCGGCTACGTCGCCGCTGCCAAGGTGGGCGACTGGACGGTGATCGTCGAGCCGGGAGGCTGGCGACTGGCCGCGGACTCCGAGAAGTTCCGCCCGGTCTCGCGAGGAACAGAGCTGGTGGCGGTATGCCGGCACGATTACGCGGAGGACAGCTTCGCCTACATCGTGGACGGCACGCCTGCCCTGTGGTTCGACCCTGCCCGTCCAGAGGACGGCTCCGAGCACTTCACGGCGATGATGAACGAGGTCGGCTTCTCCGAGGAGGACCCGATGGGGAGTTCCTTCGCTCTCGCCGCCCGCATCACTGGACTTGGCGACGTCGACCTGCGAGCGCTCAGCTACCTCGGAGCCGATCCGGACGACCTGTAAACCGCTGGGGTGCCCGGTTCAGCGGGTGGCCCCCTTCGAGAACCTCCGGAAACGACGAAATCCCGTCCGATCTCAGCGACCGAACGGGATCCGTCAACTTCAGTCCAGCCGTTCCAGAGAACGACCCTGGTGGAGATGAGGGGATTTGAACCCCTGACCCCTTCGATGCGAACGAAGTGCGCTACCGGGCTGCGCTACATCCCCAAGGACTCGACCAGATTAGCAAACTTCCACCACTCCTCGCGCCATCCCATCAATCCCCCACCGCCCGCCGGGGCGGTTCGGCGTACTGATCGAACAGCACGTCCGCCTGACGCGCCTGGAAGGCGATGATCTCCGCCTCCGCCTGAGCCACGGCTGCGGCCTCGGCGGCGCGCCGCTGGGCGCGGACGCGGCGGGCGCGTTCGGCACGGGCGAGGGCCGTGTGGTTGCGCCGCTCGCGGTCGACGGTGACCGCGATGCGCAGCACGCAGGCGTACGAGAAGAGGATCACGCCGGCGGGAGCCACTCCCCACCAGGGGATGACCTTCACCGCGGCGGTGACGATGGAGGCCACGCAGAGCAGGACCGAGAAGAACAGCAGCCTGCGCCTGCGAGCGACGATGATGGCCCGGTGCCTCGCGCGGATGTGCCGGAAGTCGGCCAGCGAACGCTCGAGCGTGTCGGGATCGTAGGTCTCCTGGGCCTCTTCGAGAAGCTCGTCGGCCTCGTAGAAGTCCTCTTCCAGCTCGGCCAGGTGGTTCTTGTCGCGCCGCAGCCACAGGGGCACCAGCACGCACAACCACATCACCACGATGGCGAGATAGAGGAAAACCGCGCTCACGGCCACCTCCTTGCAGCACGACGAAGACGCTGGGCGTCTGGTTGCGTCTTCGATGTGCTCACGTCACGCACCGTAAGACCGCGTGTCACTGATTGACGAGCATTCGGTGCGGTGTGTCGCGAGATCGTCAAAGCTCTTCCACCGCGGACCCGGCTCGACGCCACTGCACGAGCAGGCCGCGAGGGGCGTCCTCGACGGTCAACGCGTAGCAGATGTGGTCACGCCAGGCCCCGTCGATGTGGAGTTGACGGCGCCGAATGCCTTCTTCCCTGAACCCGAGTTTCTCAACCACGCGGCGGCTGGCGGAGTTCTCTGGCCGAATGTTGGCCTCGATGCGGTGAAGTCCGGCGGTGAAGAAGCAGTGGTCGACCGCCATGGCCAGGGCGGTGGGGGTGATGCCGCGGCCGGCGAGTGCGCCGTCGATCCAGTAGCCGACCTGGGCGGAGCGGGCCGAGCCCCAGACGATGGCGCCGACGGTGAGCTGGCCGGCGAAGCGGCCCTGGTAGGTCATGACCCAGGGCATGGACAGGCCTTGGCGGGCCTCGCGGCGGAGCGTGCCGACCATGGAGACGTACGGCCCGAGCCCGGTGCGGAACAGCGGGGTCTCGGGGTTGCTGGGCTCCCATGGACGCAGCCAGTCGGCGTTGCGCAGCCGGGTCTCGCGCCACATCCGGACGTCGGTCAGCCGCAGGGGCCGAAGCCCCACGGGCCCCTCGGTCAGGGTGGCGGGCCAGCCGCGAAATCGATCCACACCTGCATCATCTCTCAGCGAGGGTGGTCGCCACCACGAATCTGATCCACAGCATGACGAAGGACAGGCAGGAGTACGGCAAGGCCGTCACGCACGCCGCCGGTGGATCCGGGCAGGTTCACGATCAGCGTGTTCCCGGCTTGTCCGGCAAGTCCTCGCGAAAGGATGGATGTCGGAACTTTGTCGCGGCTTGCCTGACGTATGGCCTCCGCGATGCCGGGAATTTCCCGAGAAATTACGCGCGCGGTCATCTCCGGAGTGAGGTCCTGAGGCGTGAGCCCGGTGCCTCCGGTGGTGACGATGACGTCGTACCCGTCGGAGACGCCCTTGCGGAGTGCGTCTTCGACGGCCTGGCCGTCGGGAACGACGAGCGGGCCCTCGACGTCGCAGACCTCGGCGAGGCCGGCGGCCAGGACGGGTCCTGATTTGTCGGCGTAGACGCCGGCGGAGGCTCGATTGGAGACGGTGACGACGAGAGCTCGCACGCTCATGACCCGCTCCGCGTGCCCGAGGCCGGCCAGGGCGTCGTCATGACCGAGTCCAGACGCCAGTTTTGCCCCCGGTCTTCTCCTCGACCCGCACATCGCTGATGGTCGCGCCGGGGTCGACCGCCTTGACCATGTCGATCAGCGCGAGCCCGGCGACCGCCACGGCCGTCAGCGCCTCCATCTCGACACCGGTGCGATCGGCGGTCTTGACCACGCAGGTGATCTCCACCCCCGAGTCGACGATCTCCAGCGTGACCTTGACGCCGTGCAGCGCGATCGGGTGGCACAGGGGGACGAGGTCAGGCGTGCGCTTGGCCCCCATGATCCCCGCGATGCGGGCCACGCCGAGCGCGTCGCCCTTGGGGTTGTCGCCCGAGCGCAGCAGCTCGACCGCCTCGCCCGACAGCAGCACCCGGCCGGTCGCGGTCGCCGTACGGATGGAGGTGTCCTTGGCGGACACGTCGACCATGCGTGCGGCGCCGCTCTCGTCGAGGTGGGTGAAGCGGCTCACAGGGGCAGCACCTCCACCACCGTGCCCGCGGGCAGCTCGGTGACGTCTTCGGGGACGATGATCAGGCAGTTGGCCGTCGCCAGGGCGGCGAGCTGGTGGGAGCCCTGCCCGTGGACCGGCGCGACGGTGCCGTCGGAGGAGAGCACGCCGCGCAGGTAGGAGCGCCGTCCCTCGGGCGAGCGCAGCGGCCCGGCCGTGGTCGCCCTGCCCAGCGCGTGCGGGGTGACCGGCAGGCCCTTCATCTTGCGCAGCGCCGGCTCCACGAAGAGCACGAACGACACGAAGGACGAGACCGGGTTGCCGGGCAGCGCGAAGATCGGGACGTGGTCCTCGCCCACCACGCCGAAGCCCTGCGGCATGCCGGGCTGCATGGCGACGCGCTCGAAACGCACCGTGCCCAGCGGCGACAGCGCCTCCTTGACCGGCTCGTAGGCGCCCATGGAGACCCCGCCACTGGTGATCACCACGTCGGCGCGGACGAGCTGAGCGTCGAGCTGGTCGAGGAAGTCGGCGGGGTCGTCGCCGACGATCCCGACGCGGAAGCTCTCGCCGCCGGCGTGCCGTACGGCCGCGGCCAGGGTGTAGCTGTTGGAATCCCAGATCTGGCCGGGGCCGAGCGTGTTGCCAGGTTCGACGAGCTCTGCGCCGGTGGCGATGACGACGACACGCGGGCGCGGGCGCACCCAGACGCGGCGGCGGCCCACCCCGGCCAGGATGCCGAGCTGGGTGGGCCCGATGACCGTGCCCGACTTCAGCACGATCTCGCCGGCCTGCACGTCTTCGCCGGCGCGCCGGATCGCGTTGCCCGCGGAGGCGCCGCGGTTGATCACCACGGAGGCGGTGCCGCCGTCGGTCCACTCGACGGGCACGACGGCGTCCGCGCCGGGCGGGACCGGCGCGCCGGTCATGATCCGGACGGTGTGCCCGGGGCCGACCGCGCGCAGCTCACCGGAGCCGGCCGCGACGTCGTCGACGACCGGCAGCGTGACCGGGATGCTCGACAGGTCGGCGGAGCGTACGGCGTAGCCGTCCATGGCCGAGTTGTCGAAGGGCGGCAGCGGCACCGGTGAGGAGACGTCCTCCGCCAGGGTGGTGCCGAGCGCGCGCTCCAGCTCCATCTCCAGCGGGGCCAGGGGCCGGATCGTGGCCAGCACCTCGGCCAGGTGAGCGTCAACCGACTTCATTGAGGAATTCTCGCAGCCACGGCACGAAGTCGGGTGCCAGGTCGGGCCGGTCGGCCGCGAACTTCACCACCGTGCGCAGGTAGTCGAGCTTGTCGCCGGTGTCGTAGCGCCGCCCGCGGAACAGCACGCCGTGGACGGGCCCGCCCTCCTCGGTGGAGCGTCCGGCCAGTGTGCGCAGCGCGTCGGTCAGCTGGATCTCGTTGCCGCGCCCCGGCGGGGTGTTCTCGAGCACCTCGAAGACGGCCGGGTCGATGACGTAGCGCCCGATGATCGCCCAGTTGGACGGCGCCTCGTCGACCGGCGGCTTCTCGATCAGGTCGGTCACGCGAACGACGTCGTCCTCCGCGGTCGCCTGGATGGTCGCCACGCCGTAGAGGGAGACCTGCTCGCGCGGGACCTCCATGAGGGCGATGACGCTGCCGCCGTAGGTGCCGCGCACCTCGATCATGCGCTTGAGCAGCTCGTCGCGGTGGTCGATGAGGTCGTCGCCGAGCAGGCACGCGAAGGGATGGTCGCCGACGTGCTGCTTGGCGCAGAGCACGGCGTGGCCCAGGCCCTTGGGCTCGCCCTGGCGCACGTAGTGGAGCGTCGCCAGGGAGGCGGGCTCGCGCACCTGGGACAGGCGCTCGTCGTCGCCCTTGGCCTCGAGGACCTCCTCCAGCTCGAAGGCGCGGTCGAAGTGGTCCTCGATCGATCGTTTGTTCTTGCCGGTGACCATGAGGACGTCGAGGAGCCCGGCGGAGGCCGCCTCTTCGACGACATACTGGATCGCGGGCTTGTCGACGATCGGCAACATCTCCTTGGGAGTCGCCTTGGTCGCCGGAAGGAACCGGGTGCCCAGACCCGCGGCGGGCACGACGGCTTTCGTCACAGGGTCGAAGTCAGCCATGGTGTAGACCCTAGTGGAGGTAATTCGTGGACAAGATGAAGCTCCGTCGCAAGTTGATGGAACAGCGTGCCTGTCTTTCTCCCGAGCGGCGCCGGGCAAACGCGGTCGGCATCAGGGAAACCCTCCTCGATCAGCCGTGGGTGCAGATGGCGGGGCTGGTGGCCTGCTACTGGTCTATAGGTTCCGAGCCGGAGACGCACGGCCTTGTCTTCGCCCTGTGGAAACACGGCGCCACCGTGATGTTGCCTGTGCACAAGTCCGATGACGATCTGGACTGGGCGGTCTATGACGGTCCCGACACGCTCGCACCGGGACGTTCCGGGATCATGGAGCCGGTCGATGCCAGAAGGGGCGTCGAGGCCATCCGCACGGCCGCCCTGGTGATCGTCCCCGCGCTCGCCGTCGACGCGCGGACCGGCGTACGGCTCGGCCGCGGCGGCGGCTCCTACGACAGGGCCCTGGCCAGGGTGGGTCCCAACGTCCCGACGGTCGCCCTCCTGCACGACGGGGAGCTGATCGACGGGGTGCCCGCGGAACCGCACGACCAGGCGGTCCGCTATGCCGCGACACCAGTGGGACTCACTAGGCTTATGCGGTAAATGGAGATCGATGTCTGGATTCTGCTCGGCGCTGCCGTCGTCGTCGTCGCCATCGTGTCCGTCGCCGTGGCGCATCGGAGCGGGCTGCCCAGTCTCCTGCTCTTCCTGGGCTTCGGACTGCTGCTGGGCGACTCGGCCATCGGCATCCAGTTCAGCGATCCCGAGCTGGCCCAGCACATCGGCATGTTCGCCCTGGCGATCATCCTGGCCGAAGGCGGCCTGACCACCAACTGGCGACATGTGCGCCCTGCCGTACCCAGTGCCCTGATCCTGGCCACGCTCGGCATCGGGGTCAGCGTCGTCGTGGTCGCCTACGCCGTCCACGGCCTGTTCGGCACCGACTGGAGACTGGCCCTCATCCTCGGCGCGGTCCTGGCCTCGACGGACGCGGCCGCGGTCTTCTCGGTCCTGCGCAGGCTGCCGCTCCCGCCGAAGCTGTCCGGCATCCTCGAGGCGGAATCGGGCTTCAACGACGCGCCGACCGTGATCATCGTGGTGATGCTCAGCCAGATCACCCAGCCCATGCCTGATCTGTGGACCTTCGTATGGAACACCGCGCTGGAGCTGGCCATCGGCGCCGCCGTGGCGTTCCTGGTGGGCCCGGCCGGAGTGTTCGCGCTGCGACACGTGGCCCTCCCGGCCTCGGGCCTCTACCCGATCGCCGTCCTGGCGCTGACCTTCGTCGCGTACGGCGGAGCCGTACTCCTGCACGGCTCCGGCTTCCTCGCGGTCTACGTCACCGGACTGATCCTCGGCAACGCCCGCCTGCCCCACCGGGCCGCGACCCGCGGGTTCGCGGAGGGCGCCGCCTGGCTCGCCCAGATCCTCCTGTTCGTCATGCTCGGCCTGCTCGCCAGCCCGAAGGAGATGTCGAGCGCCATCGTGCCCGGCCTGATCGCGGGAACAGTCCTCGTGCTCCTGGCCAGGCCGATCTCGGTGATGATCTCCGCGTTCGCGGCACGCGTGCTGCGCCTCGATCGCATCAGCTGGCGTGAGCAGGCGTTCCTGTCGTGGGCGGGGCTGCGCGGCGCCGTCCCGATCGTCCTGGCCACCATCCCCTGGGCCAACAATGTCCAGGGCTCGGAGGAGCTGTTCGACCAGGTCTTCGTCGTTGTCGTGGTGTTCACGCTGGTCCAGGGACCGACCCTGCCGTTCGTGGCACGCCTGCTCCGTGTCGGCGCGCCAGGAGAGGCGCTCGACCTGGAGGTCGAGTCGGCGCCGCTGGAGGAGCTCAACGCCGACCTCCTGCAGCTCAAGGTGCCGCCCGGCTCCCAGTTGCACGGCGTGGAGATCTTCGAGCTCCGGCTGCCCTCCGACGCGCAGGTCACGCTGATCGTGCGTGACGGGAAATCCTTCGTGCCGTCCGACACCACGCGCGTGCGCGCCGGCGACCAGGTGCTGATCGTCACCTCGGCCAGCTGCCGCGAGCAGGTCGAGCGCCGGATGCGGGCCGTGTCGCGTCAGGGCAAGCTGGCCGGTTGGTACGGCGAGCGAGGGTTGGAATGAGTCAGCACCTCGCGTCGTTTATGATTAGCAGTCGCGTTGGCAGAGTGCCAGAGAGCCCCATGGGAGGAGCGTCCGTGCCCACCTACCAGTACGTCTGCAACGACTGCGGTGAGCAGCTCGAAGTCGTCCAGAAGTTCTCCGACGACGCCCTGACGGTGTGCCCCAACTGCGAGGGCAACCTGCGCAAGGTCTTCTCGGCCGCCGCCATCGTCTTCAAGGGATCGGGCTTCTACCGCACCGACAACCGTTCGTCGTCGGCCTCGTCCTCCACGAGCACCGCCGCGGCGACGAAGAGCGAGAGCACCAAGACCGAGAGCACGAAGACCGAGTCGAAGCCGAGCACGACACCCGCGCCGGCCGCCTCCTCGTCCAACTAGGGGCGGTCCGTCGGGCTGCCGAGCAGCTGCGGCGACAGCTCGTCGATCAGCTGCTCCAGCTCGGGCCGCGGGCCCCAGTCGGCCACCAGCTCGCGCAGCGTCTGCCGGCAGCTCTGCAGCAGTTCCTCGGCCTTGACGTCTCCCTGCGGGGTCAGGCGCAGGGAGTGGCCGTCGGTCGAGCGCCTCACCAGGCCCTGTTCGATCAGGCGGTCGACGTACGGCCTGCCTTCCTGCCTGGTGACGTCGGCGCGCGCGGCGAGTTCCTCCGCCATCAGCCAGCCGGCGTCCTGCAGCCTGGTCAGCACCCAGATCGACTCGGGCGGCAGATCCAGCAGGCCGTTCTCGGCGCCCAGCTTGACGTAGAAGTCACGGCGCAGCCGCTTGTCGGCCAGCCGTACCAGACCTCGCTCGACCTCGGCCAGCGAGTTGCGCTCCGCCGAGGTCGCGCCCAGCCCTTCGCCGATGTCGACGGCCTTGGTGGTCTCCCTGAGCTTCTCCTCCGGGATGAACCACGACAACACGAACGCCACGGCCATGATCGGCGTGGCGACCGTGAAGACCTGCGCGATCGAGTCGGCGTAGACGTGCAGGAACTCCGACTGCAGGTTCGCGGGAAGCGTCTGGATGATGGTCGGGTCCGCCTGCACCTGCGCGGGATCGAACCCCGGCGGCAGCTGCGTGGTGGCCACGACCTGCGACAGGTCGTCGTTGAGTCGCGAGGTGAAGACCGAGCCGAGTACGGCCACGCCGAACGAGCCGCCGATCGAGCGGAAGAAGGTCGCGCCACTGGTGGCGACGCCGAGATCCTCGAAGCCGACGGCGTTCTGCACCGCGATGACCAGCACCTGCATCACCAGGCCCAGGCCGCAGCCCAGGACCAGCAGGTCGATGCTCATGGTCAGGGTGGAGCTGGTTTCGGTCAGCCTGGAGAGCATGAACATGCCGACCGTGGCAATGGCCGTACCGAGGATCGGATAGATCCGGTATTTGCCGGTCTTGGCGATCAGCTGGCCGCTGAGGATCGACATGCCCAGCGTGCCGACCATCATCGGCAGCAGGTGGAGCCCTGACGCCGTGGCGCTCACGCCGTACACGACCTGCATGAACAGGGGCAGATAGGTCAGCGCGCCGAACATGCCGAAACCGACGACGAAGCCGACCAGCGACGTCATCGTGAAGACACGCAGCTTGAACAGGTGCAGCGGGAGCACCGGCTCCTTCGCGCGGGTCTCGACGAACGCCCAGAGGCCCACCATGACCACCGCGGCGACGATCAGGCCGATGATGACCGGGTCGGACCAGGCGTAGGTCTGCCCGCCCCAGGTGGTCATCAGCACCAGGCACGAGGTCGCGCCGCCGAGCAGGACGATGCCCGCGTAGTCGATCTTGTGCTTGGTGCGCTTGGAGGTGCCCGGCAGCACCGCGGCGATCACGAACAGCGCCACCACGCCGATCGGCAGGTTGATGAAGAACACCCAGTGCCAGGACAGGTGGTCGACGAACAGGCCGCCCAGCAGCGGGCCGATCACGCTGGAGACGGCGAAGACGCCGCCGAAGAAGCCCTGGTACTTCCCGCGGTCGCGGGCCGAGACGACGTCACCGACGATCGCCTGCGCCAGGACCATGAGGCCGCCGCCGCCCAGTCCCTGCAGGCTGCGGAAGGCGATCAGCTGGCCCATCGTCTGACTGAGGCCGCACAACGCGGAACCGATCAGGAAGATCACGATCGCGGCGATGAACAGCCCTTTGCGACCGTATTGGTCACCCAGTTTGCCCCAGAGCGGGGTCGAGACCGTCGAAGCGAGCATGTAGCCCGTGACCACCCACGACAGCTGTTCCAGCCCGCCGAGATCGCTGACGATCGTCGGCAGAGCCGTCGAGACGATCGTCTGGTCGAGCGCCGCCAGGAGCATGCCGAGCATGAGCGCGATGATGATGAGCATGAGCCCCCGCTGCTGCTTCATGAAACGGATCATACTTATCGTGTTCACTGCATAACTCTTCGGAGTCGGTTTTCCACAGAACGGGGTTCCGCCGCTGTTGGTCACCTGGACTGGCCGCTAGTCTCAGCGCCATGGTCACTCGCGCAGAGATCGGCGTCATCGGCGGCTCGGGCTTCTACTCCCTGCTCGACAACGCCGAGGAGATCGAGCTTTCGACTCCGTACGGCCCGCCCAGCGATGTCGTCACCGTGGGCCGCATCGGATCCCGCACCGTTGCCTTCATCCCGCGCCACGGGCGCGACCACCGCTTTCCGCCCCATCGCATCCCCTACCGGGCCAACCTGTGGGCACTGCGCTCCCTCGGGGTGACCCAGGTGCTCGCACCCAGCGCCGTGGGCTCGCTCAAGCCCGAGATCGGGCCGGGGGCGCTGGTGATCCCCGACCAGTTCGTCGACCGCACCTCCGGGCGGGTCCAGACGTACTACGACGTCAACGGCGCCGTCCACGTGTCCCTGGCCGACCCGTACTGCCCGTCGGGGCGGGCGGTGGCGATGACGGCGGCGATGACCGGCGGGTGGGAGGTCGTCGACGGGGGGACGCTGGTGGTGATCGAGGGGCCGCGGTTCTCGACGCGGGCGGAGTCGCGGTGGTTCTCGTCCAACGGGTGGAGCATCGTGGGGATGACCGGGTTTCCCGAGGCTGCGCTGGCTCGGGAGCTGGCGCTTTGTTACACGTCGCTGTCGCTGGTGACCGATCATGACGCCGGGGTGGAGGCCGGGGAGGGGGTCACGCACGAGGAGGTGCTGGCGTTCTTCGGGGCCAATGTGGCGAAGATGCGGACGCTGGTGTCCGAGGCGGTGGGGATGTTGCCTCGGGAGCGGTCGTGTTCTTGCGGGAACGCGCTGGACGGGATCAAGCTGCCGTTCGAGCTGCCTTAGGGGCTGGGGCGATCGCGGGTGGGGCCTTGTCGCACTCTGCCCCGCTGAGCTCGCGCCCCGCTGAGCTCCTGCCCTGCCCGCCACCGACCCGCTGGCCTTGCCCGCCCACTTCTGACCCGCTGACCCGCTGGCCCGCTGGCCTTGCCCGCTCACTTCTGCCCTGCCGCCGACCGCTACCCTGCCCGCGGTCCACCCGCCCATCGCGCGCTGCGTCGTTCGCCCTGCGCCCTCGCGTCTAGTTGCCGCTCCCCCTCGTCCTCGGCGCCGGTTGCGCCCTCGCTCACATCCCTCTTCCCCTAACCCCCTCGCCGGGATCCGCGCCCCCGGCTCCCTCTCCCCTCCCCGGACTGGAGTCATCGTGCGCCCCTGGATCCGTCGTTTCGCCCGCCGCCGTCGCCTCGTCGGCGCCGCACTGGCCGCCCTGGCGATGCTCAGCGCCCTCACCGCCCTGAGCCCGTCCCCCGGTCCCACCACCGAAGTGCTGATCGCCACCCGAGACCTCGCCCCCGGCCCCCTCCACCCAGGAGATCTCCGGCGCACCCAAGCCCCGCGCTCCGCCGTACCCGACGGCGCCGTCCTCGAGGGCAGGACCCTCGCCACCCCCATGCGCCGCGGCGAGATCCTCACCGACGTCCGCCTGCTCGGCGCCGCCCTGCTCGCCCGCCTCCCCCCAGGCACGGTGGCCGCCCCCATAAGGGTCTCCGACCCCGAGATCACCACCCTCCTCACCCCCGGCGCCGCCATCGGCGTCATGGCCACCTGGGAGGGCGCCCAGAGCGCTCACACGGTCGCCGAGCGCGTAACCGTCATGTCAGTCATGACCGAGGGCCTGATCGTCGTGGCCTCCACCCCGGAGCAAGCAGCCCAGCTGGCAGCGGCCCAAGCCTCAGAACGACTTTCGATCACCCTACGGAGTTGAGCCACTACGATCTGTCGCATGAGTGGATTCAAGAAGTTCCTCATGCAAGGGAACGTGATCGATCTCGCCGTCGCCGTCATGATCGGCGCCGCCTTCCAGCAGATCGTCGACTCTTTCGTCAAGGACATCATGACGCCGCTGATCGGCGTCTTCGGCGGCATCCCTGACTTCAGCGAGCTCTACTTCACGATCAACGGCTCGAAGTTCATGTACGGCGACTTCATCAACCATGTGGTCTCGTTCATCATCGTGGCGCTGGTCATCTACTTCGTCATCGTGCGGCCGTACACCCGCTACAAGGACTACGCGGCCGCCAAGCAGGAGGCCACCACCCGCGAATGCCCGGAGTGCCTGACAGAGATCCCGATCGAGGCCAAGCGCTGCTCGGCCTGCTGCGCCCAGGTCGGCGTCGGCTAGAGGATCGAATCGGATTGGGGGTCGTACTCCCAGTGCCACGGCTCGAAGGGGCTGGAGTACGCCCAATCCGGGTGGATCCACCCGTAGCGCTTGCCGTTCTTCTCCAGCCAGTTGAACTCGGCTGAGCGGAACCTCTCCACCCCTCCACACAAGTCCACGGCCAGCCCGAGCCCGTGGTTGCTCCGTCCGGGCACGGCGGCGAACCCAGGCCGCCGGTAGTAGACCGACTGCTGCTCGGCCAGGTTCCGGTAGGCGTCGGACACGCACATGCTCCGCCCGAACTGCCGCTTGTAGGCCTCGTTCAGGCTGACGAACGCGATGGCGGCATCCGCTCGCAGTTGATGCCCCTTCTGCTGAAGCGGACAGAGCAGATCTGTTGGAATCAGCCCGTTCGGATAGTCGTCGGCCGCCCCGATCTGGAGCGGATTGCACCCCAGCGCGGCCCGACCCACCTTGTCGATCTTGATGCCCAGCTTGACCAGCGCCTGCGTGAGCGACTTGACGACCTTGTCCGAGCGCTTCCGGATCAGATCGACCTCCGCCGACATCTGCGCCTCGGCCAGCAGATTCCCCGCGCGCAGCTCCTGCGCTTCCGCCGCCAGCCGCTCCTTCTCGGCATGCAGCCGGCTGGTCACCTCGATCGCCTGCTGCCGGTTGGCGACGATCTCGCCGGTGTCGGCCATCGCACGCAACGTCCTGATGTCGGCCTCACCCGACAACAACGAGGTGAACCCATTGGCCAGCGGCTGCTGGTACAGCGCCTCGGCGATCTGCGAGACGGGCTTACGCCGTACGGCCAGCTCCCGCTCCGCCAGCGTCAGCTCGTCGAGCGTCGCCTTGAGCTCCTTCTCGGCGGTCTCGATCTCGGTGCGTCGCTTGATCAACGCCTTATCGGCGGCCTCGAGCTCCTTGGCGGACTTCTCCGCCTCCTTGCGCAACGCGGTCAGATCCCCAGGATCGTTCTCCAGCGCGGCCGCGAGGCCCACCACCGAGGCCCGCGCACCCAGGGCCGTCTCCGCACCCTGCGCGGTCTCCGCACCCCGAGCCGTCTCCGCACCCCGCGCCGTCTCCGCACGCACCGGCTGGACGGCAACGACGAAGCTCGTGGCCACGACGACCGCGATCAGACCCGCTGATCGTGGGGACGGCACCGTCGGCTCCTCCATTGCACACTCGTTACCTCGGTCAGGCACGCACGTTACTACAGCCCCCTTAGTGCCCGGACCGAACTCCGGAGAGCCGTTATGTCCAGTTCATACGGATTGCCGCTCATGCTCCCGACATAGCTCCCACAACCACGTCTCCTCCCACTCCCCCGGGCACCCTTCGGCCGGCCTCACCGGCCCCCGCCGCGGCCGCTCAGCCCCCTCGGACCCCTCCGTCCGCGGCACCCGCACCGTCTCCCCGCCGCCGTTCCCGGGCTCCACCACCACACCCGGCTCATCCCGCTGCGGCTCCCGCTCAGGCGCCGGCACCATCCCCCCGTACACCCGATCCGGCCGCGCGGGCGCCGGCGCCAGCACCGGCTCGAACACCACCCCACGTACGGCAGGCGCACCCCCCGGAAGAGCCGCGGCCGCGCCCTTACCCTCATCGGCGGCCTGGCGCTGATAACCCAACTCCCCCGCCATCAGCCCCCCGGCCAGAATCGCCGGCGCCAGAAGCGCGGCCCCAAGGCCCACTGGCCTCCTCGTGCGCGTTCTTTTACTCACGAGCAGGACGTTAGCCACGCCGGGCGGGCCGGTTAGGGAGCGCTTGTCATGGCTTTACCGCAGGTCGGGGTAGGGATGACTTTGGTTCTTGAAGTTGGTGGGTGGGGCGGGCGCATGTGGTGGCCGTCTTTCGCTACGCTTACAGGTGTCCGCCTCCGTAGCTCAGGGGATAGAGCACCGCTCTCCTAAAGCGGGTGCCGCAGGTTCGAATCCTGCCGGGGGCACCTTGTTTTCGTCGATGACCTGCGGTTTCTTGGCCGCAGGTCTTTTCGTTGTAGGCAGTTGGATGCACTCGGATGCAGCCGTAGGACGAAGATCGCGGGATATACGCGGGATGATCTTAGGGTTGTTACCGCAGGTCGGTCGGCCTTTTGTGGGAGCGGTCTGGCTTGAGGCGTTGATCGTTTCTAGGGTGGGGCTGTGCAGCGACTCGTCCTCTTTGACCTTGATCGGACCCTGATCGACCTGGGGAGTGCCTTCGGGCTGTGGGCTGAGGAGTTCGCCGAGACGCACCGACTCGGGTCTGACGCCGTCGCGTGGTTGAAAGAGATCGACCACGTCACCCACCCACACCGGGAAGCGTTCTTCAGCAACGTGCGCGAGCACTTCCAGCTCTTGACGCCCGTAGAGGAGCTGTGGGCCGAGTATCGGCGGCGCATGCCGTACTTGGTGAAGCCGTATCCGGGAGTGCTCGACGAACTGGCTCAGCTCCGCATTCTTGGATGGAAGGTCGGCATAGTCACCAACGGCACCGCCGACAACCAGCTCGGTAAGCTCCGCCAAACCGGCCTGGCCGAAGCGGTGGACGGCTATGCCGTTTCCGGGGTCGAAGGCATCCGCAAGCCTGAAGTCGGCCTGTTCGAGATAGCCGCCAAGCGCTGTGGACTGAGTCTGGCCGGTGGCGGGTGGATGGTCGGCGACAACCTCACCGCGGACATTGAAGGCGGACGGAACGCCGGCCTGCGCACAATCTGGGTAGACCACGGCACATGGCCAGGCAAGGAGCACCGCGCCGATCACGTCGTCGGCAACGTGGCGGAGGCCTTCGCCCACCTGCGGCCGTAGGCCGATCGCGATGCCAGCCGGGCATCGTGGGTGGCTGGGGCGATCGACGCCGTAGGACCTCCTTCGTCGGCCCTACGCCACCGGTGACGGTGGCTGAAGCCCGAGAGACGCTCTCCGTTCCACCTCACATGAGGGCACGCGCCCGTAAGGTCGTCGGCATGAGCCGTCGCATCGACTTCTACGACGATCCCGAGGCGCCCCAGCCGAACAGCCTTGTGCCGTCCGTGAACGTCATCGTGACCAACGATGCCGGGGAGATTCTCATGATCCGGCGCAGCGACAACGGCAACTGGGCCGTGCCGGGTGGAGCGATCGATCTGGGCGAATCGATTCCTGCGGCAGGCGTGCGTGAGACCTTCGAAGAGACCGGTATCACTTGTGAGATCACCGGGCTTGTGGGGACCTACAGCGATCCTCGACACGTGATCCTCTACACCTCCAACGGGGAGGCCCGGCAGGAGTTCTCACTGGTGCTCACTGGGCGGGCGGTCAGCGGGCAGCCGACGCCGAGCAGCGAATCCGTTGAAGTCCGCTGGGTGGGACGCGACGAGGTGGGTTCGCTCCAGATGGATCGGTCGATGCGCATGCGGATCGAGCACTTTCTCAGCCCTGCTTCGCTGCCGCACATCGGCTGACTCGCCCGATACGGTGTTCTTGTGCTGCAGGAGGACGCGGTTCGCCTTGGTCAAGAAGCGGCGCGTCGTCTGGCGCTGTCCGGCGCGGTCGAGATCAGGCCAGGTCTGACCAAGGCGGAGTTCACTGAGGTCGAGACGACATTCGGTTTCGGGTTCGCCGATGACCATCGCGCGTTCCTGGCCGCCGGACTACCTATCAACTCCCATAAGCCCGATGAAGGCGCTATGTGGGAGCGGCCGTGGCCGGACTGGCGCGATGCCGATGAAGACGAGCTCCGCCGCCACCTTGATTGGCCCACCAGAGGAATGCTGGATGGCATCGAAGATGGCGGCTGGCTGCGTCAGTGGGGAACCCGGCCCGGCAGCACCTCAGCGGCGATAGAGATCGCCGAAAGTGCGCTGGCCCAGGTTCCGAGACTTGTTCCGATCTATGCCCATCGCTTCTTGCCCGCAGGACGTGGGACCTACGGCGGGCAGGTTCTGTCCATCTGGGGGACCGACATCATCAGCTACGGCAGCAACCTGGCCGAGTACATCATGAACGACTTCTATGAACTCAACGACGCGCGTCATAGGTCGACAGCAGCTCCGATCCCGTTCTGGAGCGACTTCATCCACTAATTGGCGATCGCCTGTGGACTGTCAGCACAACACCGGCCCCAGCACAAGGCTGGGGCGGTGCTTAATGATCAACCAAGAGCCCTGTTGATCTTGTTGTTGATGTGATCATGCTGGCCGTCCATGCACTTGGCGTAGACCCGTAGGAGCACGTCGACGCTGTGCCCAGCCCGCTTGGCGACCTCCGGCGCCGGAACACCCGCGTTGAGCCACAGCGAGACAGCCGCGTGCCTCATGTCGTAGGGCCGCGCGGCCAAGGCCGATGCGACCTGCGATGGCGTCAGGGCCAGCTTTCGCGCCTCCTGCCAGACATAGGAGTAGGCAGAGCTGGAGTATGTGCCTTCCTTCGCAGTGCGGAAGAGCCGGCCATCCTTCGCCGTGCCGAACTTCTCGATGTGCTCCCGCAAGATGGCGACCAGCGCGGGCGGGATCGGGATCTCTCGCGTGTCCTTCTTAGCCCGATGCTTGAGCGCGCGATCCTCATGTGTCTCGCCGCTGTCGCTCCAGCGCTTCGTAGCCTGGGGACGTGCCCCCTCCAGCACGATAAGTCCCCAGCCGGATTCAGGCAGGGTCAGATTCGTCTCCCGTAGGGCCGCAACCTCCTCCGGACGCAGCGCCGCGTAGTAGACGCAGGCGAACAACGCCTTGAGACGAGCACCCCTCTTCCTGCCGACCTTCGCAACCGCGTCGAGGAGTTGGCGAGCCTGATCCGGGTTGACCACAGTGCGCGGGTCGACCGTGGTGGCGGCCTTGGGCGCGGACCACTTGACCCCATCGAGCGGGTTGGAGCTGAACACCTTCTGTTCGACGGCCAGTTCCAGCAGGTGATGCAGGACGGCGCGCTTGCGGCGTACCGTGTTTGCTCCCGCGGACTTACCCGCGAAGGTCACCGAGATCGCATCCAGCGCCATGCGGATCGTCGCAGCATCCCCCAGCTTGGAGATCGGCAGCGAAGCCTTCTGAAGCCACCGCATCGCGGCATCGAGTTCCGGTGACAGCGCAGACCGCCGCTTCTCGGGCAGCAACGCGTGCTCCCGAAGCACAGCCCGGAGAGCTTCGTCGTCGGGACGTCCCGGCAGATCGGTCACCAGCGCGGGAATCAGCGACAACATCGCGTAGGCGTCTGTCTCCCGCGTCCTGGCCGCCAAGGTCCGCCAGCGCCTCAGGATGAACGACTGCGCGAATTCCAGGAACGAAGGCTCGGAGGAGTTCGCTGCGAGCAGGGACACCGGCAGACCGGTGGCCAGGTCGAAGGCTTCGCCCTGTTTGGCCGCCTGTCGCAGGTCCGAGAGGAAGGCGGTGGCGAGCCCTTTGGTGCGGAAGCTCTTGCTCTTGCCGAACCGCCCCACGGTCCAGCGGACGATGTAGCTGGATGTCTTCTGCCCCACCCGGTGCTGGATCTCCCAGAACTTCACGTCGTAGGTCGTGTTCATGCGGCCCCCCGGCGCGAGTTGAGCCAGTTCACCAGGTCGCTGCGCCACACGCGCAACTCGTGGTTCGGGAGCTGGATGCACACCGGAGCGTTGCCCAGCTCGCGCCACCGGTAGAAGGTCCGGCGCGAAACCCCGCCCAGCTCACTGAGGACCTGCGGCACGGTCAGAAGTTCGTCGTTACGGCTCACAGGCGACCCCCTGTGATCGCGGCCGCGACGAGTTGGTCCGAGAGCGACAGGCCCTTGCCCGCGTACTCCCAACGCGCCACGACGAGCACGGTGTCTTCGGGCAGGAGCGGCAGACGCCCTGTCGTGATCTGCTCGGTGCGCTGATGCTCCTCGCGGGCGGCCCGAAGCGCGCCGAGGGTGGTCGAGTAGCGGCGTGACTTGGTGGAGAAGTGTCCGCGAAAGCCGAGCACGTGAGCCCATGAAGTCAGTCGCAGCTCGGCCAGGTCTTCACGAGCTCCAAGGCGCAGGCACTCGGCGATGAGGCGTCGCGGGTGTTCACGCATCTCGTAGAGAGCGAGTTCGTCGAGACTGTGGATCTTTCGATCGAGCGTGCCGACGCATTCGGCGGACTTGGTGGCGTACTTGGCGATGTAGCCAGCGACGGCCTGTTCGGACACCTCGCCGTCGAAGGTGATGCGCCGCGTGTCGAGCTGCGTGCCCCAGCGAAGTACGTGGCCGGCGACCGGGACGGTGACTGCCTGTGCCGCGTGCCGTACGGCTGCCGCCAGCAGATCCGGCGTCGCCCACGGCGGTGGGGGTGAGCTGGGACCGTCGTTCCCGTCGAGGCGGATGACGGCGTGGAAGTGGACGATGCCGCGCCGCTGATACTCGGCGACCTTGGCGAAGGAGACCGTCAGCACGTCGCGGAGCTCCTTCTGGGTGAGTCCGGCAGCGCGAGCTATCCGGCGACGGAGTGCTTCTGTGAAGCGGCGCCAGAGCTCCGGGGAGACGGCGTTGAACAGGACTGAGCCGGTGTAGTCGTAGCAGTCGAAGCACAGCGGCTCTCCCAGGCGGGGATCGTCGCGGTGGTGCCGTTCCTTGCACGCGAGCACTCGTCCGTGTGGGCAGGTTGGGGCGTTGCGGTGAGGGTGGCAGTGCCCTTTTGACCGGCGGGTGTGGACCTTGCCGAAGGATGGAGCGGTGAGCGTGACGAAGAGAGCCGGGTGGGCGGTCACCGTGGCGGGGACGCCTTTGCCTCCGACGAGTCCGGCGCGAACGAGCTGGTAGGTGTCGGCGCGGTAGGTCTCGGCGCAGGACGGGCAGCGCGAGGCGCGGCGGGTCTTGCACGCGACCCGGAGCACGCCGTCCGGTTCGTGGTTGGTGGTGTAGCGGTGGAGCAGTTCGCCGGTGGCGGGGTCGTAGTGCTCGACCTTGCCGCGCAGGTGGATGGGTTGGCGGCAGCCGCCGTTGGTGTGGACTTGGGCGGCGAAGCGGTCGAAGGTGGGGCCGTTCAGACGTGCTATCAGCGCGGTTAGCGCGTGATGGTGGGGCAAGATGGGTTCCGTCCTGTTCCAGTTCGGCTGGTGTGGGATGGCCCCCGGCCTGGCGCGGATCTTGGCGGATGTGTGGCCAGGCGGGGGGCGCTGCGATTACGCGGGGTGGATGTCGAGCCCGGTGCCGTGGCAGTCGCGGCAGGTTTCGCGGTCGAGGTCGAGCCCGGTGCCGTTGCAGGTGCAGCAGGCTTGAGGGCCGTTCACTGGTTCACCTGGCGCGGGATGATGTTGACGAAGACGCGGTAGTGGCGGGGCCGGGACCGGTCGGGGTAGGCGCGCGAGACCGAGGTGACGGTGAAGATCTCGCGGATCCGGAACATGCCGTAGGTGATCTCGGCGTGGGTGCCGTCAAGGCGGATTTTCATATGGGTTCCTTTCAGCGGACGGTGCGCAGTAGGTCGGAGGCGAGTTGGTTAGAGACTCCGAGGCGGGCGCGCAGGGCGTCGCGGGTGATGGGCTTGCCGTACTGGGTGGTGTGTTCGTCGGCGACGCGGCGGGCGTAGTCGACGAGAGCCGGGTCCGGCGCGGGACCCTCTTCCACTTCGGGGACGAGGGCAGGACGGTCCGGGACGGGTGAGGACGGGATCGAGACGTCTTCGGGACGGGTTGCGGACGAGCGGCGTTCGAGCATGGAGATCGCGACCAGGAAGGCCGCAGCCGGTGTGGCGGCGGTGATCCAGCCCCAGGCGGTCGGTACGGCTTGCGCCAGGTTGGCCGCGAGGCTGAGCAGCACTCCCCCGGCCAGGACGAGCACCGGCCAGGAGATCCAGCCTCTTGGAGAGCGGCCGGTCTTCTTGTCGCGCTGGCGTTCGCGAGCGGCCATGACGCAGGTGAGGTCGATGCAGACCGCGATGGCCCAGGACATCCAGCCGGTCTGGCCGTGGTCGGCGGCGGTGTCGCGGATGTGGGTGAAGGAGCCCGCTCCGGCGATGAGGGCCAGGACCACGATCGGGCCGGTGTCCAGCAGCCAGCGGGTCAGGCGGCGCATCGTTCCTCCCTTCAGGCGGGGATCTCACGAGGCTGGGCGGCGAGCAGTTCCGCCCAGTCCGGGGTGTTGTCGGCGTGGGTGGTGGCTGCTTGCTCGGCGGTCTGTTCGCTGACGTAGTAGGAGCGAGCCCGGTACCACTGGCCGTCGGATCCGGCGACGATCGCGACGCCAGGTGTGGCCGGGGCGATGGCGCGGGCCGCGTCGAGTGCAGCGGGGTCGAGGTCGCCGAGGGTCATATTCGCGGTCTCGGGATCGTTGACCCGGTGGCAGATGCGGCCCGAGCACTGGGCGCGCAAGGCGGTGACGCCGGGTCCGAGGTCGGATCCGATGCGCTGGCCGCAGCAGAACAGGTAGATCCCGAAGGCTCTGCCGAGTTGGGCGACCCGCAGCAGGCCGGTCGAAGCGCGAGCGACTTCGTCCTTCTCGCTCTTGTCGGCCATCAGATACAGCTCGGCCAGCTCGTCGACGAGGACCACGATGGGAACGGGGCGGATGCCGGGCGGGAGTTGCCAGATGTTGCGGGCGCCGGCCATGCGGCAGATGCCCATGCGTTCGGCCATCAGCGTCTGGAGGTCGTCCAGGAGCAGTGTGCATTCGGCGCGGGTGGTGGCCAGGGCCGAGAGGCGTGGCTTGTATGGGGTGAACTCCACGCCGCCCTTGAGGTCGAAGCCGACCAGCGCCACCGGCTGTGGCGCGAGGCCGACGATGAGGGCGTTGGCGAGGTTGGATTTGCCGGACTGGGTGGCTCCCGCATTCATCCAGTGCGGCACCGTCTTGAAGTCGATCTCCCAGGGCTGTCCGGTCTCCAGCCGTCCCACGGTGACCTTGAGCAGGTCGGTGGAGGGCGGCAGGTGATCGACCTTGACCAGGGGGTCGCGAACGGTGACCGCGAGCCGTACACGGCCCGGCTTGTGGGAGGAGACGCGTACGGCGTGCACGCCCCAGGAGTGGGCGAGCCGTTCGGCCGCGTCGGCGTAGTCACCCGGGATCTGGCCTTCCAGGGTGCGGAGGGTGACGCGCCAGCCGTACCGAGTCGGCATCGGGAGCCACATCCAGGGTCTGGTGTCCACGCTCACCCGCTGGAACTTGCGCTTGACCCGGACGACGCCGGTCGATTCGACCAGGCCGGGCACCGTCGTGAACCAGAAGCGCTGCCGCTTCTTGGTGAGTCCGCAGCCGAGGGCGATCTTGCGCCAGGAGGCCAGGACGCTGATCGCCATGAGCGGGTAGGCGACCACGTACCAGAAGGAGCGGAAGTGCCAGCGGCGCCAGCACGCGAGGACCAGCAGCGCCGACAGCGCCATGACGAGGACTTCACGCATTGGCGGCCTCCGCTGCGGGCAGGAGCGCGGAGGCGCGGTAGCTGATGCCCCAGCGTCCGGAGATCTCCCAGACGTAGCCGAGCAGGCCGACCGGGTTGAGCTGGTCTCCGGCCTTGATGGACGGTTCGCCGGTGGTGGCGATCTTCATGAGCTCGATGCGACCGAACTCGTCTTCCACGCTGGCGGTGATCTCGAAGACGGTGTTGCCGTGCTTGTCGGTCTTGATCTCGCCGGTGTCGCGGTTGAGGACCCTCGGGCGAGGGGCCTTGACGCAGGTGATCGTGAGCTTGGCGGTGTCCACAGGAATCGGGACGGTGCGCATGGTTGGTGTTCCTTTGTTCGTAGCAGCCTTGCATACATAGAATGCTAAGCGTTCTAAGTTGTCAAGGGATTCATCGCAGACTTGGTTGGCATGTCGGTCCAGTCATGGTGAACTGGAGCCGTGGTCGAGAAAACCGGCAGGCCCGGCTACCTCCAGATAGCCGACGACCTGCGCACGCAGATCAGGACGGGCAAGCTCGCGCCCGGCTCCTCGCTGCCGTCGACCGCACAGCTCGGCCAGCGATACGAGGTATCGGCCTCGGTAGTGAAGGCCGCCATCAGCGTGCTCCGCACCGAAGGTCTGATCGTCGGCCAGCAGGGCAAGGGCGTCTTCGTCCGCAACGACCTACCCGAGCCGGCCCCTGCGGCCGGTGGCGAGGTCATGGAGCAACTGGCCCAGATCCGGGCGACCCTCCAGGATCTCGGGGAACGGCTGGCGGACCTGGAGCAGGCCGTGTTCCAAGAGCCGAAGAAAGCTCGTTGACCCGACAGGCCAGCTCTTCCATTTCTGTCCGGATTGCCCGGAGTTCTTTGAGGATCCGCTCGTTCGGCGTCATTTCGGCATCCCTTAAATCCGTTGGTTGAGATGCCGATAGTTCATCGCTCCGAAGCGCGAATGTGTATCACGGATCTTTAGCTAAGCTGCTTCACTGCTGACTGCACGGCGCTTACACATCCATTTTCACATCCGCCACACGAGCACCCTGCGAAACATATGCCAATGAGGACAATCCCCCGTCCCGGCTGGCGACCCGTTGTCCTGCGCGAACACCGCGAGGCCCACGGACTCAGCCTCGAAGCCGCCGGAGACACCTTGCGCCAGGTCGCCCACCGGCACGGCCTGACCGCACCCGCCGCCAATTTTCAGACACTATGGGCACACGAGCACGGAGCGGTATATCCCGGACCACATTATCGGCGCGCCTATTGCCTGATGTACAAGGCGAGCGAACCGGCTCTGGGTTTCCGCTTGCCGCTTCCCGGCGAAATAGTCGAAGTGGAAAATTCCATCTCGGATTTGCCGAAGCCCACCGATCCCGCCACCGACCGCGCAGCCGCCCAGGTCATCGAAGAGACCCTGATGAAGGTCTCGGGCTCCCCGTCCGAAAACCCACTGCTCACCCGCGTAGTGGACGCCTGGAAGCGCCGCCACGGCTCCGGCAGCCCGAAACCGATCCTGGTCCTGGTGGGCGGCTATGCCGGATCGGGCAAGACCGAGTTCTCCCGCTTCCTGTCCGACATCACCGGCTGGGCCTTCCTGGACAAGGACTCTCTGACCCGCCCGATGGCCGAGCGACTGCTGGTCTCCCTCGGCGGCGACCCGCACGACCGGCACAGCTCGCTCTACCTGACAGAGGTTCGCCCGTTGGAGTACCGGTGCCTGATGGACACCGCATTCGACAATCTCCACGTCGGCAGCTCCGCGATCCTGGCGGCCCCGTTCATCGCCGAGCTGATCGATCCCGACTGGGTGTGCCGCCTGACGAATCGGTGCGCCGCCCGTGGCATCGACGTCGCTGTCATCTGGGTGCGGTGCGACGTGGAATCCATGCGCGAGTACATCGAGTTTCGGGGAGCCGCGCGCGATGCTTGGAAGCTCGCCAACTGGGAGACCTATACCGCCGGGCTCAACACCACGACCAGTCCTGACACCGCGCACATCACCGTCGACAACCGGCTCGGGGCCGCCATCAGCCTTGCCGACCAGACCCGCGAGACGTTGAAACGGATCCTGGCATGAACCGCGGCATCATCCTGTACGGCCCGCCCGCCAGCGGCAAGAGCACCCTCACCCGCGCCCTGACCTCCCTGGACCCGCGCTTCGTTCTGCTGCGCAAGCTCAAGGCCGGGAACCGGCGCGGGGCATCCGAGTACGTGTTCGTCGGCTGGGAGGAACTGGCCCAGCTCCGCGCGCAGGGCCGGCTACTGGTCGAGTCCGAGCGGTACGGCAACGCCTACGCCATCTCCGTCGACCAGCTAGCCGCGCATGAGGCGCTTGGCCAGGTCCCCATTGCGCACATGGGCAACATCCCCGATCTTCGACGGCTCGCCGAGAGCGGTGACTGGCTGACCGTGCTGCTGTGGATCCCACGAGCCGAATGCTTGCGGCGCTCCCGAGAACGCGACGACCCCGACACCACTGCGCGACTCATCGCCTGGGACGAAACCCTTGCCGACCTCGAAGCCCACGGCGGCGAGCATGCCTTTGATCTGCGGCTGGACAGCGACCAGGCCGAGCCCGCCGAACTGGCCTCTGCGGTCGCCAGCCTTCTCACCGACCGCCCGGTCAGCAGCTACCTGGCCTGACCACGAAGGAGGCGCCGCCACAGTTCCACCGCCTCGCGGGCGGACTGCCACTCACTCTCCACCACCGACACCGGGGCTGAGACCGTGAGCCTGCGCACAAACCACAGACCGCCCGCCGTGCACAGCTCGAACACCACCTCATCGCACACGCAACAGGTGTGGTCACGCACCCGCACTCGGTCCACGCGCGGCACGCTTGGAAACCACTCGACGCGGTCATGGTCTTTGGCGGGCGCTGCTATGTGCAGACCGTGATACTCCCAGCCCTTCACGCGGCGCTGCCCCGGTGCTGAGCTTCGAGCTGTTTCACGAACGCGTCGATGTTGTCGGCTCCGACCGTCTGGCACAGGCCCGCGTCGATTTCTGCCATGGTCAATGGGGTACCGCGTCTGGTGCCGTAGAAGGCACCCGTGTCACTCCGGAAGATCGACCAGTCCGGGAACGCGGACCTAAGGGAGTCGAGATCAGCTGACATACACCCAGGGTAGAGGGCCTGTACATACCTGTCCATGACATGGCATGCCATGGTCCGAATGAGGCTGGCTGATCATGCCTTCCTATGGTTGGACTGTGATCGACTACGAGCCGGACCGGTTCAAGTGGGAGCAGATCGCCGACATGCTCCGTTCGCGCATCGCTGATGGCACCTACCCGTCCAAGCATCTGCTGTCAGAGGTCCAGCTCATGCAGGAATTCGAAGTCGCGCGCGGGACTCTCCGCAAGGCCATGCAGCGGCTTCGGGACGAGGGCCTGATCTATACGGTGCCAAACCTGGGCAGCTTCGTCAGCCCGCAGGACGATCCCACCAACTGACCACAGTGGGTCAGCGTGTGCCGCCCATTGCGCGGCACGCCTGATTACGCAGGGCCATCTTCGGCTGGTCGGGCGGAAACAACTCGTCGCACTTGGCGTCCATCAGGGTGAATGCCTTTCCATCTGATGTGGATGGCGCCTTCTTGCGGGGCTTTGCGCCGAGCCAGGGCGCGGCTGTGACCCTCCTCCGAGGCTGGCGCGCTTCGTTCGCCTCAGCGCGACGCTTGCCAGACTTTCGGGCAGATCCCGTCGGGTCTGTCGAGGGCCTGGGCGGCATCGGTGACTGGAATGTTGATCGCGGCTCGGGCGCTGGCGACAGCAGTACACGATGTGACCCAGCGGGTGCCGTGCCGGACGGTCGCGCCGAGGGAGGCGCATCACTCGCCGACGAGTCGGCCAGCCAGGGCCGCCACCCAAGCAGCCCACCGCCCACCACGACGGCAGCCACGGCGACCATGAGCCAAAAGGCCAGCGGGTCACGGCGGGGTGGCTCTGGTTCATAGGCGGGAGGCTGCGCCCAAAACGGCGAGCCAGGACCCGAACGCCACAACGCCGAGGGCGGCAAAGACGAGTTCCGCCCTATCGCAGACGAGTCGTCGGAATCGTGTCGTCGCAGGTCAGCCACTCGAAGATCGTACGGAGCCAGCTGACACCCCGTCAGGCTATCCGGATCATCCGCGGGAAATGATCATGACGCAGTGATCGCTGAATGAGAACTTTCTCTACGGATTCAAGGCACCCCGAGCGCCTACGGCGCGCGGTGCGCCTGCTGACCGCGCTGCGGCTCTTCGGCCGGTCGCGGCCAGCAACCCCCTGGGCGCTTTGCCACCAGCCCCTTGCCAGCACGCGAAGCAACTGAAGCTGCCGGCGTTCCTTTGCATGGTCGCCTAGTCACACAACCAGCCATGGCGTATGAAAGGGCGACAGATATTCATCAGGCCATGGCCCAGTCTGCTAACCGAGCTAATCCCAAGGCGCGGAGCGACCGGTCCGACAACACGAATATGACCCTTCGGCTCCGAGAGCCTCAGTTAGGGTCGAACAATTGGGAATCTTCCTGGCCAACCGTGCGAGCCTTGTCCCGTTCGTCCAGCTTCATCTTCAGCGCGACACCCTCGTCGCCCAAAATCTTAGCCAGTTCTTCCCATGCCATGCCCGACCATGCTGGACCGTCTGAAAGAGCTGCAATAGCTAGGTTAGCAACCTCGCGAGGGCTACGGGCTCCAGTATAGTGAGCAACCAGGGTGACCCCAACTTTACGAAACTCTGCGCCATACCCGTCTGCAGCGCACTCCCGTTCGATCAGTTCATGAAGTTCATCGCATTCGAGCTCGATAACCCCGCGATGCGCTATCGGTAGCACCATAAGAAGCCAGGATATTTGGCGCTTGACATGATCCGATTCACACTCTATCCAGATTTGAATCAATCGCTCACGAAGCGCCTTAATTAGGTCTGCATCAAACTCCATTCTCCGAGAGACCCAGCACAGGGACCACACATACATAAATGTGACTGAAGGGCTCAGCCGATCGCGCATTAGGGAGTCAATAATCGCGAGGGCCGCCTGAGGTTGCGGGAAGCTACTGCCAGATGCCATCGAGGGATGCCTACGCGGAACGCGGGTGTCCCAGTGATATGCAACTGACATCATGAGAGCTCCGGCCTCCAGCTTCTCCCGCTCGGCAGAATCCACTCTGAGCCTATCCAGTACCCAGCTCGGCGATATGAGTGTCGCATCTTCGCTCTCATCCAGACGAAGGAAACAGAGCCGCCCAAGGATGCTCCCAGCCGATGCCATGTAGGAAGCGCCTCGCTCCATTTCTTCTAGGCAGGCGACGCGCAGAAGGTCCTCGTACTTGCTATTGATCAGCGCTCCAGGGAGCCGTTCCTGATTGTAGTGGCCGCCGTGAGTAATGCAGCAGTCGATCGCACGTCTAACCAGCTCCGGCGCCAGGGGAACTTCGTCTTCTAGGCAAGAAATCAGAGCATCAACCAGAGTAGATCGAGTTGGATACTCGCCATCCTCATCATCGTTGCCATGAAGGTGTGTATCGCTTTCCCGGATTAGTTTGATGAGATGGTTAACAATCACTGGTCCATTACGGCGCGCTAGCACCGCCGCCAACGATACAACCTCACGCCAGCTGTCCTCCCCGAAGCGCTCACCTATGATGTCCACGATTGGCAATCCCGCCACATCGACCGGGAGATAACCGTAGGCAATTGCGGTAGCTGCGAGATATTCTTGAAACGTGAGATGCTTGAATTCGTATATCTCGCGAATGACCCCGTCTTCGATTCCATGGCCGCTAAGGACCAGGAGACTGCTGCGTTCTTCAACTCGTGCGAGAAATTCACCGACCGAGAGGGACGCATATGATAGCTCATCCGGGAGATCTCGCCGCGCTTCTTTGAAATATGTAGCAAGCTGGCGGGATGAGACGCTAGTTGTCCCGCCATCCATCATTCGATAAGCGGCATACGCGAGTTGAGGGATTGCCTCCTCACGCTCAATGGGCTCATGACCTTCTACGTTCCAGGTCATGAGAAGGACATCAATGGCCTTATCGTAGAGGACGCTTCGCTTCCTAGGAAGCTGCCCCACCCATCGGCGAACAAGAAGCAGCGTTGTAAGCAATAGTGGATTGACAGCCAGCCGATAGACCCTGTCAGTAGAGATAATCGCCGTGGCTAGTTCGCGCGCTTCCTTCTCCACCCGAGGAAGATCCCGCAAGACTTGGCGATGCCACATAATCGTCAGCTTAGTTATGGCTTCCGGAGAAAGATGCGCAACGCGATATATTTTACATATAGAGTGAACCGAGGAAGCGACAACTCGATAACCTGTTTCTCGGGACGTAAGGACAAGGCGAATGTTTGGATAAGTGGCGAGAAAAGTTCGTAGCTGACTAACAAAAATCTGTCGCATCGAAGCTTCGCGGATCTCATCCAAGCCGTCTACAAGTAGTAGAAGCTGTCCATTGCGCACGATGGCTCGCACGGCCTCCGCGAATGCTTGCGACAGTTCCGGCATTTCTGCTTTAGTCGCGAGCGAGCCAATTATTTCGATAATCGAAAGGCGTGCAGAATCACCCAACTGTCGACATTTAATCACGACGGGGAACCAGTCCGCTTCTGGTAGATCCCAGTCGTCGTCCCGATATTCCTTGATCTTAGCATAGTGAACTGCAATACGCTTAAGAAGCGTAGTCTTACCAGCGCCTGGCGATCCCAGAATGGCTAGCCGAGCGTTGTTTTCCAGGATTACCTTTATTGGCTTTTCTCCGGACTCTTCGACGCCTTCTAGGTCGACGCTCGTTTCATCTTTGTCCTTTGCAGTTTCATGCTGCGAATCGATCAAAGTGAGATCTACATAGAGATCTTCGAGCTTGAAGCTTTTGGCTCCTACTTCATGGTCCGCAGGCATACCTTCTAGAGTAATACTGCTGTACTCGCGAAGCAGATACTCGCGATATTTTGCTCTCGCCTCATATCCCTCATCGGGGCTGCGGAAAGGAACACGTTCATTCACGACGGGCAAATCGAAATCAGGTAGTTGACGAATACTGGCGATCTCGCAGATAGAGCTGCAATCGCTCACTGGTAGCGGGCGACCGTCTGCGTGCAAGAAGCACATATGGCTGCGCCGGTGATCCGTCTCAATATAGACTTGCCAGACCCATCCACCTGAATGCGCAATAAGGGTCAGGCGATCATCGATGCGGCCGTCGATGTCGCCAGCTGCTAGCATTCTTGTGACAGATTCAAACGCTCTTTCGGGCGGAACTACCACTCCTCCGCTAATTAGCTCACCAATCAATTTCGGCCCATCAATGAGGATGATTCGCTTCTCACGCAGGTCGCTTTCTTGAGCAATGGCAGACCCTTTAAATCCTGCAATTGAGACGAAGTAGCCTACGCTATTGAGGTTCGTGGCTCGCCGTTCGGCGTCCAATGCTCCGTAGAACTTGTTGAGATCATCTCCTCCGGCAGGCGTCTTCTTAGCTTTGCACTCCGCGACAAGTCCTAGGTCCTCATGACGATGCCGGCCGATGACATCAATTTCTCTCCCGGAGCGCGGGACATCATAAATAAAGTCGCAATACCCGAGGCAGTGAAAGAGGTCGCCAGCAAGTTTTGTGAGGACACCGCCTTGCTCGTTATTGTCGCGAGCGACTACAAGAAGCCGCATCGGTCTCATGTTTACTCCTTCGCCTACTTGTGAGCTTCAAACAGTGACGTGAACCCCGCGCAGATTCGAGGCTAGTTACCGAATCGGTATAATTGTTCGTTTTGTCTGCTAGAAACTACACTTTAAGGATGACCCAAACGGGCGGTGTTGTGGTTGGCCAGAGAATGACACCCCGGGACACGTGTTTTTGTAGCCGGGCTGTCGGGAGAGCACTCACCTCCCTTCCTTAGTTCAGCAATGGCCGGCGCCATGCCATCTACCCACGAGATGCAGCTCCTGCGATCGCGGGAGGCTCTGCGATGACCTTGACGTGGGTACGACCGGAGCCAGATCTTGGTGAGGCTCGCGCACAGAAGTCAGCCGTTAAGCGTCCGCGCCCTAACACGGCCCCACCCGTACACTGCGTCTGAACCAGCGTCAGGCGTAACTCCCAAGATCAAGGCCACAGAACTCGAATCGATCTGTCATACGCTTGCCTCTGGTTGTCGGTTCTTCCTGGCATGCTGAAAGACCATCCGTAAACTCGCCCCAGGAGTCGGTTTGTCTACGCGCACGGTGGGTTTCGTCTATGTCCTGAGCAACGAGTCGATACCAGGGATCGTCAAGGTAGGGATGACTACTAAGCTTGCGGAAGACCGTGCAAGGCAGCTCTACGCTACCGGTGTCCCGCTCCCGTTCGATGTCGAGTTCCGCGCCCTGACATCCCACCCGCACGAGGTCGAAAAGCGCACCCACAAGTTTCTGAAGTCCTTCCGAGTCTCACCGAAGCGAGAGTTCTTCCGGGTATCCCCCGACCTGGCAATCGATGCGGTCAGGGATGCCCTTTTGAACGTCGCCAGCATCGACGCGTGGGACGCTGACGAGCCACATCACGTCAGGAGCGGAGACCGGATCGCGCTGACCGCGTCGGCCGGTGACCTCTTCGTCGTCCTGGCGCTGCCATACCTTATGGCGCCGCGAATCGAACCGGTCGACTTTTGGCAGGCACACAGTGACGGCGACTCGCTTGAGCTCATGGGCCCCCGAGACGTGGAGGCAGTGGCGGGGTTCAGCGACGACGAGCCGGAAGGCATGGCCGATCCTGTTCCCTACCTCGATCGGAAACGCAGGGTGCCGAACGGCGTCATCAATGGGAGAGAGCGTCTGGTTCCCGGAAATCGTCTGCTCTGGCTCCGTCCTCTGGCCGACAGCCAATTCTGCAAGATTGCTCTCTTCGAGATGTTGGATCATTGCCAGGTGGTCAGCCGAACCTGGGACAAGAGAGTTGGCCCCGACGGCTATCCACTTCTGCTGAATACCCCTACGTATGAAAGCCTGCCGCCGGGTGTGGTTCGCGCGGTCCAATTGGTTATGCGCCTGCCGCTTCCTCGGTCATCGGCGCCACGGCCGAGTCCCGCGACCGGCGAGAGGTCGGACCATGCGACACTCGGTGAACGCGACCCGGCATACTGGCTCACTCAGCTCGCACAGCCCGAATCGGTCCGCCGCGCTCGGAAAGAGGGAGGTCGAAACGAAAGATCAGCAGATTAATCACCCTAGCCTCTCTATCCGGTCGCTACCTCCTGGCCAATCCGCAACCGGCCAGCGCAGCTCGACTCGGGGACCGCTCGTACGGGATCGGGGGATGTGGGGATCGAACTCGGCGGGTGTGGGACATTCGCGGGATGGCCTTGTCAGTGGTGCGGGCTGTACGAGACGTCCGCGCAGCTCACATCGCGTGATGAAGCCTTACTGCCCCCGCTCTCCTAAAGCGGGTGCCGCAGGTCCGAAACCTGCCGGGGGCACCTGGGTTCGTCGATTACCTGCGGTTCTCGGCCGCAGGTCCTTCGTTGTATCCAGGCGCATGCAGCGTAGGACGCCAGAGTGCCTCGAAATCAGGGCGCCAGCGGCCGGTGTCGTCAACGCAATAGCCCTCGCTCCACCGGGAAGCTTGCACTCAGTCGCCGGCTCGGGCCAATCCAGGAGCACTCAAAGTCGCTCCACCAGTCACAGGCGATCCGGACGGGACGGCGACACCTACGGGCTCCGTACAAACCAGCGTCAAGCGCATGCGTCTCTCACGTCTACATCTGTTTCGTCCGCTCTGAGCGTGGAAGAGAGCCGATGTGGCAGCCGTTTGGGATGTGCTGGTGGTTGGGGGCGGTCCGGCGGGGTCGGCTGCGGCTTTGCGGGCCAAGCAGTTGCGGCCGGACGCTTCGGTTCTGCTTCTCGATCGTGAGGACTTTCCGCGCGACAAAGCGTGCGGGGACGGGATCGCCGCTCATGGGCGGGACGAGTTGGCTCTGCTCGGGTTGCCTGATCTGCTTGCCGATTATCGTCCGACTCAGCGGTTGTCGGTGGTTTCGCCGGGGGGTGTTCGGGTCTCGGCGACGGTTGCTCGGCCTAATCATGTTGTGCCGCGGATGGTGTTTGATGCGCGGCTTGTCGAGGCGGCTCGTGCCCGTGGGGTTGAGGTGCGGCGTCATCGGGTGCGATCGCTGGTGGCCGAGGGGGGACGGGTCAGGGTTGATGATGCGCTGACGGCCGCTGTGGTTGTGGGCGCTGATGGGGCGAATTCTGTTGTTCGGCGGCTGCTTGGGGCGCGGGCGACGCCGGAGCGGCATACGGCGATTGCGGTTCGGGGGTATGCCGATCTGCCGAAGGCGGAGGATGCTCAGCTGATCGCGATGCAGAGGGCGGGGTGGCCCGCCTATGCGTGGGCGTTTCCGATTGGTGATGGGACTGCGAACGTGGGGTTTGGCATGCTGCTGCCGAAGCTGCATGCCACCGGGCGGCCGGGGCGCGAGGTGCTGCATGGGCGGCTTAGGGAGTTGCTGCCTGAGCTGCCGGCGCGGGAGTTGCGCGCTCATCATCTGCCGTTGTCGCCTGGTCGGCCGAAGCCGGGTGTTAGCCGGGTGCTGTTGGCCGGGGATGCGGCCAGTCTCATCAATCCCTTGACGGGTGAGGGGATCTATTACGCGTTGTTGTCTGGACGGCTGGCTGGGGAGGCGGCGGTGCTCGCGCCGGATGATCCGTTGGCCGCCTATCGGCGGGATTTGCGGGCGGCGCTTGGGCGGCATCTTCGGACCACGGATGTGTTGGCTCGCGCCGCGCAGTCGCCTGGCTTTATTGACGCGGCCATTGCCACGGCTGCTCGCCGGCCGGAGGTCTTCGATCTGCTGGTGGAGGTGGGGCTGGGTGCGGGCACGGTTCCGGCGTCATTGGCGGGGGCCGTGGTGGGGCGCTGGGCGGCGAGGAGTGTGGGTGTGCGCTGATGATCTGATCAGCCGGTGAGCTGCGCGTGAGTGGGCTGCTCGGTGGTGGGCTGCTCGGTGGTGGGCTGCGAGTGGGGGCTGCTCAGCCAGTGGGTCTGACGTGGGTGCCCTGGTCAGATCGTGAGCTGGGCGTCGGTGGGCTGCTCAGTTAGTGAGCCGGAATGGGTGCGTGGCTCAGACGGTGAGGCGCGGGTGGGTGCGCTGGTCAACCGGTGAGCCGCCCGACGGTGGCTGCCCGGACAGTGAGCTGCGCGTGGGTGCGCTGATTGGGCGGTGAGCTGCGCGTGTGTGCGCTGATTAGGCGGTGGGCTGCGCGTGGGCGGGCTGGTCAACCGGTGAGGTGGGCGCCGTTGGCGATCAGGAGGGCCACGTCGATGCCGGCGACCGCGACCGCTGCGGCGAACAGGGCTCGGGGGGCGCGGCGCATCATCGTCAGGCCTGCGGCGGTGACGCAGCACGCCAGGACGAGTGCGCCCCAGGCCCATGCGGACGCCTTGCCGTACGGGCCGAAGGCGAGCAGGGCGGTGGCTGCTACGAGTGGGAGGGGTAGCAGGATGGCGATTCCGGTGCGGCCCAGGCGTTGGGGCCAGCCGCGGATGCCGGCGGCGAGGTCGGCTTCGAGGTCCGGGAGGACGTTGGCGAGGTGGGCGCCGAGGCCTAGGAGTGCGGCTGCCGAGACCGCCCACCAGGCGGGCCATGGTGCTCCTGGCAGGCCGAGCGTGACGAAAGCCGGGAGCGTGCCGAAGCCGATCGCGTAGGGCAGCCAGGACAGCGCTGTGGCTTTGAGCTTCAGGTCGTAGGCCCAGGCGGCGCCGACGCCGATCAGGTGGATCAGGCCGGCCTGTAGGCCGGAAGCCAGCGACAGCGGCACGCACAGCGCGAGGGCGGTGAACGCTGCGGCGCGTACGGCCCTGGCGCTTACCAGGCCCGCCGCGATCGGCTTGTCCGTACGGCCTGCTGCGGCGTCGCGTCCGGCGTCGACGGCGTCGTTGCACCAGCCTATGGAGAGCTGGCCGGCAAGCACGGCGGCGGTGGCGACGACGGATCCCGCGGCGTCGCGCCCGCTGGCCACGATGACGGCGGCGACCAGCAGCGTGACGGCGGCGGTGGGGCCTGGGTGGCAGCTGCCCAGCAGTCCTTTGAGTGCCGCCGCCGAGATCATCGTCGTTCTGGACGTCTTCGCCGAGATCACCGCCGTTCGCCGGGCATAGTCGTCAGGCGCGCGGGCAAATCACTCAGATGACCCGAATCGCAGCCGTTCATGGGGTGGTGCCCGAAAACCGCTATCCGCAAGCCCAACTGACTGAGCTGGCCGCACGAACCTTCCTGCCCGATGGCGCCGACCGCACACTCCTGAGACGGCTGCACGGCAGCGCGCGGGTCGACTACCGCCACCTGGCGTTGCCGTTGGAGGACTACGCCAAGCTCGACGGCTTCGGCGCGGCCAACGAGGCGTTCGTCTCGGCTGCGGTGGAGCTGGGCATGCAGGCCGTCTCCGGGGCGCTGCACAAGGCAGGGCTGGAACCGGGTGACGTGGATCTGATCATGTACACGTCGGTCACGGGTATCGCGGTGCCATCGATCGATGCCCGTGTCGCCACGCGCCTCGGCATGCGATCGGATGTCAAAAGGATTCCGATCTTCGGGCTGGGCTGTGTCGCCGGGGCGGCGGGGCTCGCGCGCTTGCACGACTATCTGCTCGGACATCCTGATCATGTGGCGGTGTTGTTGTCGGTTGAGTTGTGCTCTCTCACCCTGCAGCCTGGGGACGGCTCTACAGCGAGTCTGGTGGCCAGCGCGCTGTTCGGCGATGGTGCCGCGGCGGTGGTGGTCTGTGGGGCAGCACACGGGGAGTCGGAGCGGGGAGGCTCGGAGCATAGGGGCTCGGAGCATAGGGGCTCGGAGCATAGGGGCTCGGAGCATAGGGGCTCGGAGCATAGGGGCTCGGAGCATAGGGGCTCGGAGCGCGGAGGGGAGCCAGGGCGCGCAGGGCCCGAACAGGGAGGGTCAGGACAGGGAGGGTCAGGACGCGTAGGACCTGAACGCGGCCGTGGCGGGCCGAGTGTGGTTGCCACCCTCGCGCACCTCTACCCCGAAACCGAGCACGTCATGGGCTGGGAGGTGCGCGACGGCGGCTTCGGCGTGGTGCTGGACGGGAGCGTGCCCGACGTCGTGCGCACCTACCTCGCCGGCGACGTGCGCGCGCTGCTGAGCGCGCACGGCCTGAGCACGAGCGACGTCTCCGCCTGGGTGTGCCATCCCGGCGGTCCCAAAGTGCTGGAGGCGGTGGCCGACGCCCTCGAACTGCCGTCTGAAGCGCTGGGAGTGACCTGGCGCTCGCTGGCCGACAAGGGCAACCTGTCGTCGGCCTCGGTCCTGCACGTGCTGAGCGACACCTTGGACGATCATGCCCCGCCACCGGGAACGTACGGCATGCTCATGGCGATGGGTCCGGGGTTCTGCGCCGAGCTCGTCCTGCTGCGCTGGTAGCCGTCCATGATCTGGTACTCGTTGCTCGTCCTGGCGGTCGGGATCGAACGGCTGGCCGAACTCGTCGTCGCCAAGCGCAACACCCGCTGGAGCATGGAACGCGGCGGTATCGTGCGCGGGCAGCGCCACTATCCGTGGATGGTGGCGCTGCACACAGGGCTGCTCGTGGGCTGTCTGGTCGAGACGTACGTGGCCGACCGGCCGTTCATCCCGGGGCTCGGCTGGCCCATGGTGGTGCTCGTGCTCGCCTCCCAGGCGCTGCGCTGGTGGTGTATCACCGCGCTCGGGCCGCAGTGGAACACGCAGGTGATCCTCGTGCCCGGGCTGCCCGCCGTACGCAGCGGCCCTTACCGCTACAGCTGGATGCGCCATCCCAACTACGTGGCGGTGGCGGTCGAGGGGGCCGCGTTGCCGCTCGTCCACACCGCGTGGATCACCGCGCTGGTCTTCACCGTGCTCAACGCCGTCCTGATGGTGGTGCGCATCCGCTGCGAGAACGAGGCGCTCAAGCTGCTCGACGAACGGCCGAGCCGTTGATCGACCTTCTCGTGGCGGGAGGCGGGCCGGCCGGGCTGGCCACCGCGATCCACGCCGCGCTGGCCGGCCTTCGTGCCGTCGTCGTCGAACCGCGCGCCGCGCCGGTCGACAAGGCCTGCGGTGAGGGCTTGATGCCGGGTGGGGTCGCGGCCTTGCGGGCGATGGGCGTGACCCTCCAGGGACATCCCCTGGCCGGGATCGACTACATCGGTCCCACGGCACGGGTCCGCGCCGACTTCGCTCACACCCGGGGCCTGGGCGTGCGGCGTACCGCCCTGCACGCCGCCCTGGCCGAGCGGGCCGCCGACCTCGGGGTGCCCGTCATCGCCGCCAAGCTGGACGACCTGCGCCAGGACGAGCATGGCGTCGAGGCGGCGGGGCTGCGGGCGCGTTGGCTGGTGGCCGCCGACGGCCTGCACTCACCGATTCGCGCCAGGTTGCGGCTCGGCCTTCCCGACCGCAGACCCAGCAGGTACGGCTTGCGCCGGCACTTCCATGTCGCCCCCTGGTCCGATCACGTCGAGGTCCACTGGTCTGCGGCCGGCGAGGCGTATGTGACGCCGGTGAGCGACGATCTGGTCGGGGTCGCGATACTCAGCACGCGACGCATGAGCTACGACGACCATCTGGCGGCCTTTCCCACCCTGCTTCCGAAGCTGACCGGCGAGCCCGCGACCGCCGTGCGCGGGGCCGGGCCCCTTCGTCAGCGGGTTCGCGCGCGGGTGGCCGGGCGTGTCCTGCTGGTGGGGGATGCCGCCGGCTACACCGACGCCCTTACCGGCGAGGGTTTGTGCCTGGCGGTGCGCTGCGCCCAAGCGCTGGTGGGCTGTCTGGTCGAAGATCGGGCGGGTGACTACGAGCACGCTTGGAGGCGGCTGTCACGCACGCACCGGCTGCTGACCGGCGCCCTGCTCGAAGCCGCCAGGAGGCAGAGCACCGCGCGGCTGGTCGTTCCGGCCGCGGCGCGCCTGCCCTGGCTGTTCACCGCGGTGGTACGCGCCCTGGCCTGACCCGGGGCTCGAGCAGAGGGTGTTGCGAGTGGAGCTCCATCCGGTCAGGAGGACGATCGCCACGCCCGGATCCAGGCGGCTTCCGCGGCCGCGTCGAGCAGGTAGGTGGGTCGCACGCGGCCCAGCGGCACATAGACCAGGTCGATGGCGAGCAGCGTCGAGGCGGTGGCCAGCCCGATCCGCCGGGCATGCCGTACGCCCTCGGGAGTACGCGCGGCGCGGACCTGGGACCAGCCGACGCCGACCAGCAGGCCGGCCACCGTGCGTACCAGCCAGCGATCCGTCTTGGGGCCGAACACCGCCTCGAAGCTGCGCATGTGCAGCAGCGGCCAGGCCCCGCCGAGGATGTTGAACGCACCCTGCGACCGCGCCACCCAGGCACCGGCCCTTCGAGGTTGGTCGTCTTTGCGCTTCATCCTTTGACAGCTACCCCGGGCGGGGGTGGCGAATCGGCACGGCCTTCTCGTCCACTCCCAGGCCGTCGCAGGTCTAGCATGTCGCGGGTGATCCCCAACGTCGATCCCGACCCGTTCGAAGGCCTGGACGCCTCGGCCCTTCCGGTGCGTCAGCAGCAGATCCTGGCCGCCATCCAGGACTGGGTGATCAACCACGGCTACCCGCCGAGCACGCGCGAGCTGGGGCGGGCGGTCGGGCTGCGCTCGGCGTCGGCGGTGTCGAAGCATCTGAGGAGCCTGGAGGACAAGGGGTTCCTGCGCCGGGCCTCGACGCTGACCCGCCCGATCGATGTCCGTCTCTTCCTGCAGCCGCCGGCTCCGAGACCGCCTGTCGACCTGGTGTCGGTGCCCGTGGTGGGCGATATCGCCGCGGGCACCCCCATCCTGGCCGATGAGCACGTCGACGATCTGCTGACGCTGCCGCGCGACCTGACCGGGCGAGGCACCGTGTTCGCTCTGCGGGTGCGGGGCGATTCGATGATCGAGGCGGCCATCTGTGATGGCGACATCGTGGTGGTGCGCCAGCAGCCCGAGGCGTACTCCGGTCAGATCGTCGCCGCGATGATCGACGGCGAGGCGACCGTCAAGGTGTTGCGCCGCCGCGACGGGCACGTCGAGCTCGAACCACGCAATCCCGCCTACTCTGTCATCGACGGAGATGAGGCAGTGGTGCTGGGCGTGGTGGTCTCGGTCCTGCGCAACGTCTGAAGGCGCGCGCAACCTCCTGAGAGGCGCGCGCAACCTCCTGAAAGGTGCGCGCAACCTCCTGAAAGGTGCGCGCAACCCTCCTGAAACCTCCCAGAGGCGCCTACCCCACCCGTTCCCCGCCGTGGTCCGCCCACAGGCGAGCGGCCTCCGCCCGGTTGCGCAGCCCGAGCCGCGAATACACCCGATGCAGATGCTTGGACACCGTCGCGGGCCGTACCCCGAGCCGCCGGGCGATCTGCGCATCGGTCAGCCCCTCGGCGACCAGCCGCAGCACCTCTCCTTCCCGCCGCGACAACTCCAGTCCCGGCCGAGCCCCCCGCTCTCCCGCGACGGCGAACGGCACCCGCGCGGCCTGCGGAGCCAGCTGCAGTGCGAACTGCCCGTGCAGCGGAACGCGCCGCATGGCCGTCCCCACGTGGGCAGCGCTGGCCGCGAGCAGGTCACGCTGCCGGTCGGTGAACGTCCCGCGGGTGCGTGACAGCGTGATGGCCTGCGTCACCGGTCCATGGAAGGAGAGCGGCAGGCAGAGCTGGTCGCTGGTGCCGTACATGGCCTCCCGATACAGCGGCGTCGCCTGCCACTGCCTGGCCCCCACCACATCCGAGAGCCGCAGCGGAAGCCCATGCCGGGGAGCGGCGGCGAGCCGTGACAAGGGCTCCCGCAGCGGGTGTGTGTGTCCCAGAGCGGCGTAGGCCGGCAACACGGACAGGTCCGGCCGGTGCGCGGGCCAGAACACGGCGACCTCGTGCTGCGTGCGGAGGTTGAGCTGGGTGAGCGTCGCGGTGGCACTGCCCACCAGCCCCGCCACCTCGGCCAGCAACGGCCGCACGTGCGCGAACGTGCGCACGCGCAGCGCCGCGACGGTGAATTCCAGTACGGCACGCAGATCCTTGGCGCGTAACGACGACATCATGATGCCCCCCTGATCGGTCAGGTCGGGCCCCCGGGAGAAGGTATCTACGGCCATTGCATAGTTCTGCGTAATAAGTGGCATTCGACCCGAGAGTGCGGCCAAAGATGGCTCCGACGAATCCACCGCCGATGTCTGGAGTTCACGCATGCGTGCACGCACTCTCACCGCCGTCATGGCCGGCCTCATCCTGGTCGGCCTGGGTCAACCGGTCGCCACGGCAGCGGGTCCACCGGGCGCGTTATCCGTGCTCGCCCCCGGCGACGTCGACGACGACGGCATCCCCGACCAGGTCGAGCTGGAGGGGATCAAGCGCCCTGACGGCAGCCTGTCCATGGACCTGGCCGCGCTGGGCGCGAGCCCCTGCCGCAAGACCGTCCTGGTCGAGGTCGACTACATGGCCGACGCGGACCATGACCACCGCCCGGACCTGTTCGGCGGCTCGACGGGGCTGCCGCATCCCGATCTGGGGGTGAATGACACCCGGTTCGAGGACGACGGCCACAACCAGATCGCGGTCGGCGACTTCAACAACGACGGACGCGACGAGATCGCCATCGCCGACGCCTCCGAGGGCGGGCGCATCCACGTCTACGACGCGGTCACCCACACCGCCCACCCCGACCTCGGCGTCCACGACACCCG
>NZ_JACDUR010000007.1:0-294817 GCF_013761175.1 Nonomuraea soli | reverse complement strand
CCGATTCGAGAACAACGACCACAATCAGATGGCCGTCGGCGACTTCAACAACGACGGACGCGACGAGATCGCCATCGCCGACCACTCAGAAGGCGGGCGCATCCACATCTACGACGCCGTCACCCACACCGCCCACCCCGACCTCGGCGTCCACGACACCCGATTCGAGAACAACGACCACAATCAGATGGCCGTCGGCGACTTCAACAACGACGGACGCGACGAGATCGCCATCGCCGACCACTCAGAAGGCGGACGCATCCACATCTACGACGCCGTCACCCACACCGCCCACCCCGACCTCGGCGTCCACGACACCCGATTCGAAGACGACGATCACAATCAGATGGCCGTCGGCGACCTGGACGGTGACGGGCGCGACGAGATCGCCATCGCCGACGCCTCCGAGGGCGGGCGGGTCCACGTCTACGACGCCGTCACCCACACCTTCTCCCCCGACCTCGGCGTCCACGACACGACGTTCGAGAACGACGACCACAACCAGATGGTCATCGGCGACCTCAACGGCGACGGGCAGGACGAGATCCTGATCGCCAACGACTCGGGCGGCAGGATCGACGTGCTGGACGCCACGACGCACCTGCCCGACCCGAGCATGGGCATCAAGGACACGCGGTTCAACGACGACGACCACAACCAGCTGGCCGTCGGCAACCTGGACGGCGACCACCGGGGAACGGCGGAGGCGATGATCGCCGACGCGTCGGAGGGCGGCCAGGTGCAGGTGTTCGACGCGCGCCGCCCGGCGGGGCCCGTCGAGGAGGTGGCGGCCGCGTTCGCCAGCGCGCCGGTGCCGGCGGTGGCTTCGTGCCCGTACGCGGGGGTGGACACCGAACCCGGCATCCAGCTCATCGTCGACGTCAGTGGAACGATCCCGCACAAGCCGGTGCTGATCCCGTCGGAGTTCGCGACGATCAAGGCGGATCCGGCCAACTTCGACCCGGCCAGGGATCCCTATGTGCACTACAACCTCTGGGTGCACGACTACGGCGACGCGGAGGACAAGCCATCCGGCAGCTCGGGGCTGGCCAACTTCAGCGGCGACGGCCAGGACTTCCTGGTCAGCCTGGGCGCGTTCTCGGGAGGCAACGGCACGACCCGTGAGCAGGCGGGGACGTTCATGCACGAGCTGGGCCACTCGCTCGGCCTGAAGCACGGCGGCGACGAGGCCTTCGTCAACTACAAGCCCAACTACCTGAGCGTCATGAACTACAACTTCCAGCTCATCGGGCTCACCTCGACCACCGGCAGCCACCGGACGATCGTCGACTACTCCGCGCGGGCGCTGGACGAACTCGACACGCTGCACCTGGACGAGCAGGCGGGGGTCCAGCCCGACTCGCCGTTCTACACCCGGTGGTACGACGCGGACCGCGACCGCCGTACGGGCGCCGCCGACCAGCCCATCGACTGGAACGGCAACGGCACGCCCGGCGAGGCGGACGTCGCGGTCGCCGTCAACGGCGGCCTGTGCATCACGGCGGGCGACAACGGCGAGCTGGACTCCGAGACCGACACCAACGACAAGGAGGACGGCGACAAGATCCTCAGCGGCGACGACCACATCTGCAACACCACGCGGGCCGGCGACGACAAGCTCGTGATGTCGAAGGACAAGGGCCGGCTCCTGCACGGCTTCAACGACTGGGCCAACCTGAGCCTGGCCGCCGACCCCGCTCCGGCTCCGGGCCGCGGACCGGCCGAGCTGACCGCGGCCGAGGCCGACACCATCCACCAGTCCCACGACCAGGCGCTGTCCCCGGACCGGAGCGTACGGCTGGCCAGTCCACGCAGCGGGTTCCAGGAGACCGTGATGGGCGTGGCGATGGACAAGCACAACCTGTACGCGACCCACTACTACGAGACGATCGCCGCTCCCCACACCTCGGACGGCCCAGGAGCACTGATCGTGCTGGATCGTCAGACGCTGCAGCGCAAGGCACGGGTCCAGGTCGGGCACCGGCCGCACGCCGTCGCGGTCAACCCGCTCACCGAGCGCATCTACGTCCTCAACGCCGGCGAGCCGGGCGATCCCACCGTGAACAAGGTCACCGTGCTCAACAGCAAGACGCTCGCCGTGGTCGCCACGGTCGCGCTGAACACCGGGCAGACGGCCACCGATGTGGTGGTGAACCCGCGCACGAACCGGGTGTACGTGTCGAACAACGCGATCGGCCGCCTTCACGTGATCGACGGCAGGACCAACACCGAGCTGCCCCCGATCATCACCGGGCCGGGGCCGCTCGGCATGGCGGTGGACGAGAACACGAACACGATCTACATCGCGATGAGCAGGCTGGCGGTGCAGCCGCCCGTGACCGCGCTGGGCGCCGTCACCGACGACGGGGTGACGCGGACGATCCATCCCCAGGTGCCGCTCGGTCCCGCGGGCACCCAGCCCTGGGACGTCGCCGTCGACCCACTCAACAACCGGCTGTACACCGGCAACCTGGGCGGCGGGCCGATCCAGCCCAGCGTGACCGTGCTCGAGCTGTCGTCGCGCACGATCATCAAGCAGGTGGTGACCCGCGGGCCGATTCGTGCCGTCGCCGTCAATCCGTACGCGCACCAGGTGTTCGGGGTCGGCGACCGGGGCGTGGACGTCGTCGGGGAGCAGTCGTTGTCGGTCGTGCGCACGATGCAGGTCAACCTCCCGTTCGCCGTGACCACGGGAACGGGTGATGATCGTCACCTGTTTGTCGGTGACGTGCGCAACGGCGAGCTGACGCGGCTGTCCTACAGCAGCGGCACGCGCAAGTGAGCGAGGAGGCGGGTTACCGTGCCCGCCTCCTTCCGTGTACGGCCGCGAACAGACTCAGAGCTTGTACAGCCTGTGGAAGGGCGTGGTGATCCGTTCCTGCCGAGAGCCGAAATCGACGAAAACCGCGACCTCGCCTTCGACTGCCGTGACGACTCCCAGACCGTATCGGTCGTGGGTGACCATGTCGTCCTTGGCGAACTGGACGACAGGCGGAGCCGGGGGCGGGGGCTTGAAGGGACTGGTGGGCAGGTGGCGACGGGGGACGCCGCTGGCAGACTTCATCCTTCGTAGTATGTGTCACCGCGGGGAGTGCACGCCACAGTGGGTCGCCCGCAAGCTCGTCAACCGGCCGATCCGGCGGGCCCCTCGCCCGTGGCGGGTGTCCACAGGGGGTGGCCGGGCCCGAGGATGGCGTTGATCTCGGCCGGTTCGTCGACGCGGCCGCAGTGGGCGCACATTGTCTGCTCGGTGATGCCGTTGCCGCAGGTGGAGTGGATGTAGAAGATGGGCGGCTGCTCGTCGGTCGCCCATCGGTCACCCCATTCTGTGAGGGCGACGAGCGCCGGTGCGAGCGCGCGCCCCTTCTCCGTCAGCAGGTACTCGAAAAGTTCGGGCTGCTCGGAGTATCGGTGGCGGTACATGATCCCGGCCTGCACGAGGCTGTCGAGGCGCGTCTTCAGGACGTTGGTGGCGATGCCCAGGTTGTGCTGGAAGTCGCGGTAGCGGGTCGCCCCGCCGAACAGGGCGTCGCGCACGATGAGCAGGCTCCAGCGTTCGCCGATCACTTCCAGGGCCCGCGCGATGGAGCACACCTGAGATTCGTACGTCTTCCCCAGCATGCCCGCCATCCTATCCAAGCGCTTGCGTCATGAAAGCGCATCGCTCTAGAGTAACTTGCATGATGCAAGCGAGCCAGCATTATTCGACCACCTTCACGGTGGACAGAAGCCCTCAGGAAACGTTCGAGTCGGTCACCAACGTCCGCGGCTGGTGGTCGGAAGACATCAAAGGCGTCACCGACCAGGCCGGCGCCGTGTTCTTCCACCACTACAAGGACGTGCACCGCTGCACGATCCAGATCACGGACGTGTCGAAAGGCCGGCGAGTGGCCTGGCGTGTCCTGGACAACCACTTCAACTTCACCGCCGACCAGTCCGAGTGGACGGGCACCGAGATCGTCTTCGAGATCGCCGAGACGGACGGCGGCGCCGAGGTTCGTTTCACCCACGTCGGCCTGGTCCCGCAGCACGAGTGCTACGACGTGTGCTCCAACGCGTGGAGCGGATACATCGACGGCAGCCTGCGCAACCTGATCACCACGGGCAAGGGCCAGCCCAACCCGAAGGAGGACGGGGACATCCCGGCCCATCAGGACGCCGCGACCGTGGCCCGCGCCGGCCACCCGCAGCCGGCCGACGCCTGACGCCGCGCCAGGGCGCGACTAGATGTCGAGGCCGAGCAGCCGGGTGCCCTGTTCGCGCATCTCGACCTTGCGGATCTTGCCGGTGACCGTCATCGGGAACCCGTCGACCACATGCACGTAACGCGGGATCTTGTAGTGGGCGAGCTTGCCGGAACAGAACGCCCGGACCGCCTCCGCCGTCAACGGCTCGGCACCCTCACGCATCACGATCCACGCCATCAGCTCCTCGCCGTATTTGGCGTCCGGCACCCCGATCACCTGCACGTCGGCGATGTCGGGGTGGCGGTAGAGGAACTCCTCGATCTCGCGCGGATAGACGTTCTCGCCGCCCCGGATCACCATGTCCTTGATGCGGCCGACCACGTTGACGTAGCCGTCGGCGTCCATGGTGGCCAGGTCGCCGGTGTGCATCCAGCGGGCCGCGTCGATCGCCTCGCCGGACTTGTCCGGCTCGTTCCAGTAGCCGAGCATCACCGAGTAGCCGCGCGTGCACAACTCGCCCGGCTCGCCGCGCGGCACGGTCAGCCCGGTCTCCGGGTGCACGATCTTGACCTCGACGTGCGGCATCACCCGGCCCACCGTCTCGGTGCGCCGCTCCAGAGTGTCGTCGCGCCCGGTCATCGTCGACACCGGCGAAGTCTCGGTCATGCCGTAGCAGATCGCCACCTGCGCCATGTTCATCTCGGTGACCACCCGCTTCATCACCTCCACCGGGCAGGGCGAGCCGGCCATGATGCCGGTGCGCAGCGACGACAAGTCGTATCGCGCGGCCAGGGCCAGTTCGGCGATGAACATGGTCGGCACGCCGTACAGGGAGGTGCACTTTTCCTGCTGGACGGCCCGCAGGGTGGCTTCGGGGTCGAAGCCGGGCGCGGGGATGACGATGCAGGCGCCGTGCGAGGTGGCGCCCAGGTTGCCCATCACCATGCCGAAGCAGTGGTAGAAGGGCACCGGCAGGCAGACCCGGTCGTGTTCGGTGTAGCCGAGGCCCTCGCCGACGAAGTAGCCGTTGTTGAGGATGTTGTGGTGGGACAGAGTGGCGCCTTTGGGGAAGCCGGTCGTGCCCGAGGTGTACTGGATGTTGATCGGGTCGTCGGCGCTCAGGGTGGCCATGCGCTCGCGCAGCCGGGCCTCGGGGGCGGTCAGCTCCAGGAGGCGGGCCCAGCTCGGATCGCCGAGATAGACGACGTCGGCGAAACCGATCTCCTCCACCATCGCCCGGTAGTCGCTCGACTTGTGCGCCAGGGCGCTGATGAGCAGGCGCATGCCCGACTGCTTGACGACGTAGTCGAGCTCGTGGCTGCGGTAGGCCGGGTTGACGTTGACCAGGATCGCGCCGATCTTGGCCGTGGCGTACTGGACGATCACCCACTCGGCGCAGTTCGGCGCCCAGATGCCCACCCTGTCACCCTTGGCGATGCCCGCGGCCAGCAACGACCTGGCCAGGGCGTCGACGTCGGCGTTGAGTTCGGCGTAGGTCCAGCGCCGCGCCGAGGGGACGTCGACGAGGGCTTCGCGGTCGGCGAAGCGGGCCGTCGTCCGCTCGAGGTTGTCGCCGATCGTCTCGCCGAGGAGAGGGGTCGGCGCGGTGGCGCATGCGTAGGAGTGCGTGAGCATGTCAGGAGCCTCCGTTGAAGATCTTGGGGTGGCCGAGAGGCCAGCCGGGGTCGCCGGTGCGGACGAAGCGCACCCAGGCGGCGTGCATCTCGGCGGCCAGGGCTCGGGGGGCGTCAGGGCCCGCGGTCCGTTCGACGCCGGGGGCGTCGAGGAGGTCGAAGACGAAGGGGAGGTCGAGGTTGTGCACCGCGCCCACGCGCCCGCCGCCGACGGGGCTTTCGACGGGTGATTCCCAGTGGAACTCGTAGGCGTAGGCGGGCCTGGCCTCGTGGATCCAGCGGGTCTCGCGGGTGAACAGGTGCCAGGTGAAGGCGCGGCCGACGAGTTCGGCGGGGGAAGCCGCTGTGACACCGCGCACGACAGCGTGGGCGCCGAGGTGGGTGACCAGGGCTTGGGCCGACGCCTCGTCGATGTCGGAGACCATGCGGCGGACGAACACGTCGGCCTCCTGCGACGTGCATCCGACCAGCAGCGGGACATCCCCGCGCAGGGCCGTCAACGGCACCGCCGGGATCAGGTCACCGTCGACGACCGGTTTGATCGGCACCGACTCCGCCAGCCCGCCGGAGTCCCCGGCCAGCGGCGGCGGTTGCTCGGCGACGAGGTCCGCGGGCGACAGGCGGGCGAAGGCGGAGCGGGTCGGCTCGATCCCCAGGCGGGCGGCGAGCGTCTTGGCGTAGGAACGTGCCTCCTGCTCACCCGCGACGAGGGTCGCCGAGCCGCTCATCACGATCGCGCGGTGGAACAGCCCGGTGGCACGGGGCATCGACAGGAGGGTGGCGACCGCTGCCCCACCGGCCGACTGGCCGGCGATCGTCACGTTGCCTGGGTCGCCGCCGAAGGCCTCGATGTTGTCGCATACCCATTCCAGTGCGGCGAGCCAGTCGAGGACCCCGCGGTTGAGCGGGGCGTCGTCGAGGGCCAGGAAACCTTCGAAGCCGAGCCGGTAGTTGATCGCCACGCAGACCACGCCGTCGCGGGCGAAGCGGTGGCCCTGGTGCCAGGCCGCGCCGTTGCCGCCGATGGCGAACGCGCCGCCGTGGATCCAGACCAGGACGGGCAGCCCGCCCGGATGCACAGAGGGAGTGTGGACGTCGAGGTTGAGGCAGTCCTGCCCGGTCTCGAAGACGTCCGGAGCGTACAGGCCGATGTCCTCGCCCGCCGCCTGCGGCGCCGCAGCACCACGCGTCACCGCCTGCCGTACGCCGGCCCAGGAAGGCACCGCGGCGGGCGCGCGGAACCGGTGCTCCCCGAACGGCGGCGCGGCGTACGGCACGCCGAGAAAGGCGAGCACGCCCTCCTCGGCCTTCCCCTCGACCAGCCCGGCCGCGGTCCGCACGATCACCCCCGGCGCCATCCCGCCGTCCCTTCCACGATGCGTATCGCCGCCCGGGTGAGCGGCTCCAGGCTCTCGGCATGCACCTTGTCGACCGTGTCGGCCGAGTCGAACAGGTACATGGGCGCGGAAAGGAAGTGCACGAGCGGCACCCCCTCCGGGTGGAAGAAGGCCCCGTCGGTGGGCGGCATCGGCGAGAACACCTCCGGCGGCAGCACGAACGAGCGCCGCAGGTCCTCGGCGGCCAGAGCCTCGGCCACCAGCCCTTCGAGCCCTGGTGAGGTGAACCACCACCCGGGCTCGGGGTCGTCCGTCGGCACCAGCGCGCCGTCCACGACCTCGCACCGCCGGGCGGCGTGTTCCAGGTGCAACTGGAGCACCACGTCCCCGAGCATCGCCCGATGCTCGGAGATGAACGCCCGGGTGCCCGCCGCGTGCGCCATGTGTCCCGCTGTGAGCAGGAAGAGCAGGTTGTGCGGCCGTTCCTCCTCGGGCACCCCGGCCCAGTAGCGGGCCGCGGCCAGCACGAGCGCGATCCCCGAGGCGTCCTCGACGGCGGAGGCCCAGGGCGCGTCGTGGTGCGATCCGATGATCACCCACTGGTCGGAGCGGCCCGGCAGGGTGCCGATCACGTTGTGCGACACGGCCGGGCCCGTCTCGGACGAGACGGCGAGCGTGCCCGTGCAGGGACCGGAGTCGACCAGGGCGAGCACCCGCCGCGCGTCGCCGCCCGACAACCAGACGGCGGGGATGTCGCGCTGGACGGCGTCGTAGGGCACGTAGTAGTCGCGTGTCTCCCACGGCACCCCGGTGAGCGCGCCCGCGAAGCCGGCGGCGCCGCCGTCGATGGCGCCCTGGATGACGTCGAGGTAGTCGAGCTGGAACGGCAGCGTCTGCACGAGGGAGTCGAAGACGCCCTCGGGGTCGTGCACGGCCTTGGCCAGGTCCCTGACGTAGAACTGCGGCAGCTCGGTGAAGGTGTATTCGGGCACGACGATCGCGCCGGGCACGACCTCCCGGCCGACGGGCGCCGTGACGGCGGCCTCGGGCGTGGTGTACGGCAGGGCGAACGCCTCCACCCGGACGGATGTGGCCCGGTCGGAGTCCAGGTGGACCTCCAGGGAGGCGGACACCGGCCGCCACACCGGCAGGTCGACCGGCTCCAGCCGTACGTCATGGAGCCCGAACTCCGCGAAGCGTTCCAGTGCCCACGCGGCGACCCAGTCGTCGGCCGGATAGCCGGGGCGCCTGATGCCCCGGGAGACGATCGTCTCGATCCAGTCCATCATCGTTTCAGCCCTCCGAAGGTGAGCCCTGCCACGTAGTAGCGCTGCAGCGCCACCATCAGGATGAACGGTGGCACGGCGGTGACCAGCGCCGCGGTGGTGGTCAGGTGGTAGGTGACGCCGACCTCGCTCTGGAAGTTGGCCAGCCCGACCGGCAGCGGCCACAGCTCCTGGTCGTTGGCCACGATCAGCGGCCACAGCAGGTTGTCCCACTGCGCCAGGAAATGCACCAGGAAGAGCGTGATGAGCGCGGGCTTGAGCAGCGGTACGGCGATGCGCGCGAAGATGCGGAACTCTCCCGCGCCGTCGACCCGCGCGGCGAGCAGCAGTTCGCGCGGGATGCCGAGGGCGAACTGCCGCACCAGGAAGACACCGAACGCGCTGATCATGCCGGGCACGATCATGCCCTGGAAGGTGTTGACCCAGCCGAGTTCCTTGACGATGAGGAAGACCGGGATGACCAGGACCATCGGCGTGAGCGCGAGTGTTCCGACGACCAGCGCGAACAGGGCGCGGCGGCCGGGGAAGGACAGCTGGGCCATCGCGTATCCGGCGGCGGCCGAGAAGATCACGTCCAGCAGGCCCGTGCCGAGGCACAGGATGAGGCTGTTGCGCAGGTACAACGCCAGGTTGCCCTCGCCGAGCAGCACGCGCAGGTTGTCGGTCAGGTGGAAGCCGTTGAAGACGAGCCCGCTCAGGTCGGTGTCGTCGGGCGCGGAGGCCACGACGACCATGACGTAGACCGGCAGCAGCATGAAGCCGACCGCGACGATGAGCCACAGGCTGCGCAGGATGCTCATTCGTCGCCGCCCTTCAGGAAGGCGAACTGCAGCGCCGAGATGATCACCATGGCGGCGAGCAGCACCATGCCCATCGCGGCCGCGTAGCCCATGTGCTCGTAGGGGAAGGCGTTGGCCCAGATGTAGTACGGCAGAACCTGGGTGGCGTCGGCGGGCCCGCCGCCGGTGAGCAGGAAGGCGGGCACGAAGGCCTGCATCGATCCGGCCACCGAGATGACCAGGACGAACAGCAGCGTCCTGCGCAGCAGCGGGAGGGTGATCCTGGTGAAGGTGGTCACCGCTCCCGAGCCGTCGATGGCGGCGGCTTCGTACACCTCGCCGGGAAGCGCCTGCAGCCCGGCGGTCAGGATGATCACGAACAGTCCGAGGCTCTTCCATACGACCATCACGACGAGCGCCCAGATGGCCAGGTCGGAGCTGGTCAGCCAGGCCTGCGGCTCGATCCCGGCGAGGCCGAGCAGGGTGTTGGCGAGGCCGCGGTCGGAGTAGATGATCACCCACACCATGGACGTGGCGGCCAGCGGCATCACGGCGGGGATCATGACGAGTGCCCTGAGCCAGCGGTTGAGCCGTCCCGGCTTGGCCAGCGGCACCGCCACCAGCAGGGCGAGCACGATCGTCGGGACGACCGTGCAGACCGTGTAGACGACGGTGATCCAGGCCGAGTTGAGGAAGCCAGGGTCGGCGAACATGCGCTCGTAGTTGGCCAGGCCGATCCAGTTGGGCGTGCCCGCCATCTCGTAGTCGGTGAAGCTGAGGTAGATGGCGGCCACGAAGGGGACGAGCCAGAAGACGACGAAGAAGACGGCCACCGGGAGGGTCAGCGCGACGCCCGCGGCGGCCTGGGGACGAACGTGGCGGGGAGCGGCCCGTCGGCTGGGGACCGTCTCGTCGCGTACCAGGACTTTCACTGGATCTGTCGCGTGGCCGCGTCGTAGGCCGCCGCGGCTTCTGCCGGGGTCGCCTTGCCGTGGGCGACGGAGTCGACGGCGCTGGAGGCGGCCTTGGCCAGTTCGAGCGTGCCGGGGACGATCGGGCCGAAGTCGACGTGCGGGAGGCTGTCGGCGACGATCTTCATGATCTCGGACTCGCCCCGGGGTCCTGCCTGGCGCCAGCCCTTGGTGGGGATGATGATCCCGTTGTCGAGGTTGGTGGTCACCGACCTGGCGCCCTGGAGGTAGTTGACGAGGTGCCAGGCGGTGTACTGGTTGGGCGAGTCCTTGGCCACGCCCCAGCCCCAGGTGTAGGCGGGGACGACCGAGGTACGGCCCTGCCAGGCGGGCATGGGGGCGACGCCGTACGGTGTGCTCTTCTTGCCGAGCTTCTCCAGCGCGGGGCCGAGGAAGGCGCCGCTGATGACCATGGCGGCCTCGCCGGAGTAGAACAGCCCGAGCGCGCCCAGGGGGTTGGAGAGCTTGGGGTTGCCGAGCTTGGACATGTAGGTCAGCGCGTCCGCGAGCGACGTCCCGCCCTTGGTGAGCGCGGTGATCATCATCAGGGCCCACTGCGGGTCGCCGTAGAGCCACTGGAGCCCGACCTGCCTGCGGTCGGCGGAGGTGAGCTTCGTACTGGCGGCAGCGATCTCCTCCCAGGTCGCCGGCGGCTTGTCGGGGTCGAGTCCGGCCTGCTCGAACCGGTCCTTGCGGTAGTAGAGCATGCAGGGGTTGAAGTCGATGGGCACGCCGTACGGCACGCCGTCGTAGGTCAGCGGCGTGGTCGTGCCCGGTTCGTAGTTCTGGAGCGTGAGCGCCTTGGTGTCGACGGGCGCCAGCCGGTTCTTCCTGGCGTGCGCCGGGAAGCTCCAGTGGCCGATCTTGAAGACGTCGGGCGGCGTCCCCCCGGTGAAGGCGGTCAGCAGCTTGGCGTCGAGCTGGCCGACGGGCAGGTAGAGCAGCCGCACGTCGACCCGGTACTCGGCGATGTAGTCGTGCACGAGCGCCTGGAACTGCTCGCCGGTCTCCTGCGAGCCGTGCAGCCAGACGTTGACCTCGCCCTGCGGCTTGCCGTACGCGACCTGCTGCCGTGGCTCGTCCTTGCCGCATCCGGCGAGCAGGCTGAGCGCTCCGGCGGCGAGTAATCCACGCCGCGTCAGTTCCGCCATCGTCGTTCTCCTAGCTGAGGTTCTTGAGGGCCTGGTTCTGCCAGGCGGTGTTGGTGGGGAGCTCGGGGGCGGTGCCGGCGAACGCGCCGCGGGCCTGGGTGTCGGCCATGAGGCGGTAGCGCAGCCAGGCGGTCACGTAGCCGAGGAAGCCCCCGCCGCCGTTCTGGACGTCGTTGTGTCCCGCGCCCTTGAGCAGTGCCTTGCCCGCTCCGGCGCCGGCCTGGTCGTAGTAGCCCTGGAGGGTCGCGGCCGAGGAGATCAGCCAGTCGTTGGCACCGCTGAGGAAGAGCACGGGGACGGTCAGGTCGGCGACGGAGAACTCGTCGCCCTGGCTCGCCATCCAGGCGGCGGGCGTGGCGATCGGGACGACGGTCTTGATCAGCCCGGCGGAGTCGTTGGCGGCGTTGATGGATCCGCCCGCGCCCTGGGAGTGGCCGACGGCGGCGACCTGGGCGGTGTTCAGCTTGCCGTGGAAGGCGCTGGCGGGCTCCCCGTTGAGGCCGGCCAGGTGCTGGGCGGCTGCGAGGATCTCGGCGCCGGTGCCCGTGGTGGTGTCGGTGGAGGCGACCACGGCGAAGCCCCACGAGGCGAGGTGGTTGAGCAGGCCGGGGTAGTTGTCGGGGGTGGCCCACGAGCCGTTGCCCCAGGTGACGATCGGATGCGTGACGCCGCCCGAGCCGAGGGCGGCGGGGTGGTAGAGCCGGTGGCCGCCCGAGGTGCCGGTGGCGACCGCCCACGGCCCGGGGGCCTTGTAGATCGTCTCGATGGTGGAGGCCGCGTGGGCCTCGGTGGTGGTCAGCGACAGGAATCCGGCGGACGCGAGGCCGAGGGCCCCTGCTCGCAGTGCCTGCCTGCGGGTGATGTTCTCCATGGTCACACCTCGTAGGTTATTTGGAGACGTGAACGTCTCCAAGAGAGAGAAGTACGATCGGTGAGCGATGTCAAGAGATGAAGAAGTCCGTCCGCTTCCGAGGGGAAAACATGGTCTCTCCCCCGACACCGTGCGCAATTCGCAGCGGGAGCGCCTGGTGGAGGCCATGCTGCGGCTCGTCGCCAGGCGCGGCTACGCCGCCACGAGCGTGCCGGACGTGATCGCCGCCGCGCGGGTCTCGCGCAACGCCTTCTACGCCCAGTTCGCCGACAAGGAGGCGTGCTTCCTGGCCGGATGCGAGCGCGACCTGCCCGACATGATCGACACGATCTACGCCGCCGCCTCGGAGGCGGGCGACGACTGGACCGAGGCGCTCCGGCTGGGGCTCCTGGCCTATCTGCGCTGGTGGCAGGAGCGGCCGGAGTACGCGCAGGCGTACTTCGTGGAACTCCCGAGGGCCGGCGAACGTGCCGCCGCCCAGCGTGACGCCGCCTACCGCCCCTTCCTCGACATGCTCGCGGCCCTGGCCGGCCGGGCCAGGCCGGAGAGCCGGCCGCTGGGTGACGCGGTGCCCCGCCTGATCGTCTACGGGGCCACCGAGTTCATCGCCTCGGAGGTGCGGGCGGGCCGCGCGACCACCCTGGAGTCGTCGGCCGGCGACCTGTTCCACTACACGGTCACCCTGCTCACGGCATCGTGACCACCCCCTCCGCCTGGACCCGCCAGCCGTCGGGGAAGCACCGCGAGGCCGCCAGGTGGGCGACGGCCGCCAGCAGGCCGCCGTTGCCCGGCAGGTAGAGGGGCAGCAGGCCGGGCCACTGGTGGTTGTGGCCGCTGGCCAGGTAGGTGTTCTTCGGCGCCTCCATCATCAGCGCGTCCACGGCGGTGCCGGGCTCGCCGAGCCTGGCCGCGCACATCGCGAGCATCGGATAGTCCCAGCCCCAGGTGCTCTCCAGGTCCCAGTCGGCGAGCACGTCGTGCAGGGTGCGCCGCATGGTCTCGGGGTCGATCAGCGGGGTCGGCGGCACGAACCCGAGCGCGCCGGTCATCGAGGGATGGTCGGTCCTGATCGTGTACGGCTCCACGCCGATGGCCGCGTAGACGCCGTCGCGCACCAGCGGCCTTTCCAGGCCGTCCATGACCCGCGCCCATTCCGGTTCCGGCGCCAGGCCGAGCAGGGCACGCCAGCGCTGGGCCGTCTCCAGCCCCCACCACCAGTACGCCAGCTCGAAGGTGGGATCGCGCACCGTCCGCCTGGACTCGTGGTACGACTCCTGCGCCGGGACCAGCGGCGGCCCGAGATGCCCTCCCGCCGCGAACGACGCCATGAACTCGGCCGTCTCGAACACCAGGTCCCGGTAGTCCTCCAGCGCTCCCGGGCGAGCTCTGCGCAGCAGCTCGGCGAAGTAGATCAGGTGCGGCTGCTGCCACACGATGAAGGCGCCGATCTCGCTCGGGCTCTCCCTGCCCTCCGGACCCACCTGCTTGGGCCAGCGGGCGCCGCGGAACCCCTGCCGCCTGGCGGTCTCCCTGGCCCGCGGCAGGATCGAGCGGTACCACGGTAGGCTGCGCTCCAGCAGCTCGGGCCTGCCCCACAGGACGAAGTGGGCGGCGTGCCACCAGTGCATCTCCAGGTGGAACTTGCCGCTCCAGGAGTTGACGACCAGCCCGGTCTCCTGCGGAGGGGTGGAGCCCGCGCAGTTGACCGCGGTGAGGTACTGCGAGAGCACGACCCGGCGTTCGAGCTCGGGGGCTCGCGGGTCGCCGCTGCCCTCGAAGCTCACCGCTCCCCCGCTCGTCCAGAACCGCTCCCAGTGGGCGGCGGCAGCCGTACGGACCCGGGAGAAGGACGGGAGCGGGCCGGGGGGCCGGCGGCAGAACTCGACGACGAGTTCCAGCTCGTCGCCCTGGATCACGTATTCGTGCGCGCCGGGCGAGGTGAAGCGTGCCTGCCCCGTCCATTCGGCGGCCACGTAGTAGTGGTCGGCGTCCAGGACGCGGATGAAGTCGCACCGCGAGCCGTTCAGCGCGTGCGTGGTGGTGTGCCGGTCGGGTCTGCCCCAGTCGGCGGTGGTGTGCCAGCCGTCGCTGGCGTAGGGGAAGGTGATCCTGATCCCGGCGCCGCCCGCGACGCGCACGGCCAGCAGGTCGCGCTCCGGGTGGCAGACCGTCTCCACCTCGTACGGCACGCCGTCGAGCTCGAAGGAGCTGGACAGCAGGCCGGTCCACAGGTCGAGGATCTGCTTCGACCGGCCGATCGCGGCGCCCGGGGCGACGTCGAGGCCGATCCGGCCGAGATGCAGGCGGTGCGGGTTCACGTGCAGCCAGCCGCCGGCCTCCGTGGCCGGGTACAGGTCGGGGTATGTGACGCCGTCGTAGTCGGTGAGCGCGTCGTCCAGCACGTGGTCCTTGGGGTTGGGCATGGTGTGCCAGCCCCACTGCGCCTGGGTGCCGAGCGGTGCGAAGGTCTGCAGTCCGGTGGCGTCGGCGGTGAAGGCGAACTCGCCGTTGCCGACGGTGAGCGGGCACCCGGCGTCGGTCACGGTGTGCCGGCGCACGAGCGCCTCGCGGTCGATGCTCACACGCACCCCGGCGTGCCGGAGGCGCGCATCTGGCGCATGGAGGTCACATCCCCCGCCACGGCCGACTGGGCCATCGGGCCGAGGTCGAGCACGACGTCGGTGAAGGCGAGCGAGGCCTTGCGCATCGCCGCCACATCGATCGCCTCCGCGCCGAACTGCGGCGAGAACAGCGTCTTGGGCGCGGCGATGGGGGCGATGACGGGCAGCAGGTGCTGGTTGTACGGCGTGCCCTCGCCGCCGAAGGAGCAGTGCCGCGGCACCTTGGTGAGGTCGGCGGCCGACAGGCCCTTCAGGACCGCGGTGCGCCGCACGTCCCAGTGCTGGATGTGGCCCTTGACCAGCTCGCGCAGCTGCGTGCTCTCGCTGACGGGGACCATCAGCAGCTCGGTGAGGGTGGTGTTGGCCACGAGCTGCTTGCCGGGCAGGCCGCCCGGCCGGGCGACCGCGTCGTAGCGCCTGGCGCCGAGGTGCTCCAGCACCACGACGGAGGAGACGAGGCCCTGGTCGTATTCGGCGTCGAGCTGGGCGGCGAGCTGTCCGGCGCCGCCCTCGCGCACGTCCGGGCCGGTCAGGTGCTGGTAGAGGTGGCCGGTCACGAAGGCGAACTGCACGGTGCGCGGACGGCACGCCACCGGCAGCGACGACAGGTAGCGCGCCATCTCGATCATGGTGAGCGGCCCGTTGTCCCACACCGGGCTCATGCCGTCGGTGTGACTCTCGACGACGATCTTCTGCGCGCTCCCGCCGGGCAGGGTCGCCAGCAGGGTGCGGGTCGTCGTCGGCGTCCATGCGGCGTCGACGGACAGCGTGGCCTGGACCTGCTGCCCGGAGGCGAGCGCGTCCTTGATCTGCTTGCCCTGGTCGGCGCCGACGTAGGCGCCCGGCAGGCCGTACGGCAGGCCCTCGTAGGGCGCGTACATGCCCTCGATCTGCGCGTGCGGCAGCTGGCTGACCTCGATCACGCCCAGCGCGCCCGCCGCGGCGGCTGCCTTGAGGTCGGCGTCGGCGGCGGCCGGGGCCTCCATCGACTCCGAGCCGAGCAGGTTGATCGTCAGGCCGGGGTCGTACATGGAGTAGCCGAGGCCGCCGAGCGGATAGAACAGCAGGTTCGGCACGTTCGTCCACGGCAGGTCCCGCACGACGATCTTGCCTGCGGCGTTGGCCGCGGTGATGTTCGTGCCGGCCGCCAGGTGGACGAGCGGCGCGGTGACGTTGGCGGGGGCGGAGAACGGCACGGGCGCCGCGACCTGCACCGCCGTACCTCCGACGGTCAGGGAGGTGCCGAGGCTGTCCCAGCGGTCGATGGCGTAGGGCAGAGAGGAGAACTGGAGGCCGGGGATGGCCGCCAGCTCGTCCTCCAGCCAGTCGATGTAGCCGGCGTGCGCGGTGGAGCCCGTCGGCCTGGGGCCGAACGCCTCCTGCTGCTCGGCCAGGGTGGTCAGGCGGGTCTCGGAGGCGAAGGCGGCGGGATCGACCCGCACCGGGCAGGTCGTCGCCTGGGCGAGCGCGGGCTGGGCTGGAGTGATCAGAGGCAGGAGAAGGGCGAGGAGAGCGAGTCGTCTCACGAGGGGGTCCTTCGATCGAATCGTTTTAATGAATGGCCCGCAACAGTCCCCCGACATGCGGTCTCAGAGTGGTCCCGTGCTCCCGCGGACGATCAGCGTCGGCGACACCGACGACGTCACGGAACGGGTGCGTCCTTCGATGCGCTCGACGAGCAGGCGCGCGGCGGTCGCCCCGATGACCTGGCCGTCCTGGTCGACGCTGGTGAGCGAGATGCGCTTGAGCGAGGCGATGCCGATGTTGTCGTACCCGGCGACGGACAGGTCCTCCGGCACCGACAGGCCCGCCTCGTCGGCGGCGCGCAGCACGCCGAGCGCGGCGATGTCGGCGCCGGCGAAGATCGCGGTGGGCCGGTTCTCGCGCGCGAGCAGTTCCCGCGCGCCTTCGTAGCCGCCCTCCTCGGTGAAGGAGGTGGCCACCATGTCGTCGGCCAGCCCGTGGGCGCGCATCGCCTGGCGGTAGCCTTCGGCGCGCACGGTGTGGGGCAGGCCCTGGGCACGGGCGCGCTCCAGGTGGGTGATGTGCGCGATCCGGGTGTGCCCGAGCCCGACCAGGTGGTCGACCACGAGCCGCGCGCCCATCACGTCGTCGTCGACGACCGAGTCGTAGGCCGGGGCGCCGCCGTGACGGCCGATCACGACGACCGGGGTGCCCGCCGCGATGGCCGCGAGTTCGGCGTCCGTCGTGACCGGCGAGATCAGGATGAGGCCGTCCATGCTCCGGTCGATCATGGCGTCGGTCATCCTGGCCTGCGTCTTGGGCTCGATGCCGCCGGGCCCGAGCAACACTTGGTACTCGGTGTCGCGCAGGTGCCCGGTGACGCCCTCGATGATGTCGGGGAAGAACGGGTTGCGGGTGTCGGAGAGCATGACGCCGAGGGTGTAGGTGCGTCCACGCATGGCGCGGGCCGCGGCATGCGGGCGGTAGCCCAGCTCGTCGATGGCCTGCGACACCTTGGCCTGCATCTCCGCGCTCACGCCGTAGGCGCCGCGCACCACCTTGGACACGGCGGCCGTGGACACACCGGCCCGCCTGGCCACATCGGCGATGGTCACCCGTCCGCTCGTCACAGGCCGTCCTTCTCGTAGAACGTTTTCTGATTGGTGAGGTTAGTCGACCTCTTGACATCTGGCTAGATAGTGGAGAACGTTCTACACAAATTTCCACGAACAGGAGCACGAGTGTGAGAGCTCTGCTTGGTGTCGCCATCGCCCTGTCCCTCGCCGGCTGTGCGGCGTCCGCTCCGGAAGAGGTGAAACTGACCCTCTGGCACAACAGCGCGGACCCGGCCCCGCTGCTGGAGATGTACAAGAAGTTCGAGAAGCAGTCCGGCCACCGGATCGAGCTCGTGTCGATCCCCTCCGACGGCTTCGAGGACACCACCCAGACCAAGTGGGCCACCGGCGAGCGCCCGGACATCCTGGAGTACCACGCGACGGTCAGCGGCCTTCTCGCCCTCAACCCGGCCGAGAACCTGCGCGATCTGACCGGCGAGGCGTACATCGCCAGGTCCGGCGACCTCTACCAGGCCGCCGGGTCGGTCAACGGCAAGGTCTACGCCGCCATCACCGGCTTTCCCCAGGTCTTCGGCCTCTACTACAACAAGAAGCTGCTGCCCGAACCGCCCAAGAGCTTCGCCGACCTCTCGACGGCGTGCGCGACACTCAAGTCGTCGGGAGTGACGCCCGTCTTCGAGGCCGGCGGCTCGATCTGGCCCACGCAGATCCTGCCCATCCTCTACCTGGCCGACGCCAACCAGGCCAACGCCTACGGCAAGGCCATCGCCGGCCACAGCAGCACCCTGGCCGACTCCGGATCCCCCTTCGTCGCGGGCCTTTCCGCCTACGCCAAGCTGAAGGCCGACGGCTGCTTCAACAAGGACATCGTCACCGCCAAGTTCGAGGACTCCATGAAGGCCCTCGTCACCGGCAAGGCGGCGATGGTCGCCCAGCACTCCGACATGCTCCCCGCCCTCCTGGCGGCCGCGGGCGGCGATCAGAAGATCGTCGACGAGAACGTCGGCTTCGTCGGCCTGTCGAGCGGCAAGCCGCTCGTGACCTACGCGCCCGGCCCGATCGGCACGTTCTACCTGCCCAAGACCGGTGACGCCGCGCGGGAGAAGGCGGCGCTCGACTTCGTTCGCTTCATGACGGGACCGGCCTACGCCGAGTACATCGCCGCCTCCAAGACTTTCCCGGTGCTCAAGGACGTGCCGGACCCCGAGGGGGTCTCGTCCGTGCTGCAGGACGTCAAGAAGGCCTACGACGGCGGCGCGGTCATCGCCTTCAACTCCGACATCCCCGGCATGGGCGGGCTGGCCCAGCTCATGTCCGAGCTGATCGCCGGGCAGAAGGACCCGCAGGCCGCGGCGACCCAGCTCCAGAGCCAGGTCGAGCAGGCTGCCAAGGCGGCGGGGCTGCCAGGATGGTGATGAGGAACAACCGGGCGGCGCCGCCGTGGGCCCACAGGTGGGCGCTGCCCGCGATGGTGCTGGTCACGGTCTTCTTCGTCGCCCCGTTCCTGCTCAACGTGCGGTTCGCGTTCTCCTCCTGGACGAGTTTCCGTGCCGAGATCACCTGGAACGGCCTGGAGAACTTCGGCACCCTGATCGACCAGGACCTGCTGGCCAACGCGGTCACCGTGACCGTGCTGTACGCGGTCCTGTGCATGGCGATCCAGAACACCGTCAGCCTCTCGCTGGCCCTGGCCCTGCAGCGCACCAGCCGGATCAACACGATCTTCCGCTCGGCGTTCTTCCTGCCCACGCTCATCTCCCCCCTGGCCGCCGGCTACATCTGGCGCGGGCTGCTGGCCCCCGACGGGGCGGTCAACTCCTTCCTCGGCATCGAGTGGGCGTGGCTGGGCGAGCCGTCCACCGCTCTGCTCGTGGTCGCGTTCATCGACGCGTGGAAGTGGAGCGGGCTGATCACCCTCGTCTACATCGCGGGGCTCAACTCGATCCCCAGGTCGTTGCTGGAGTCGGCGACCGTCGACGGGGCGGGGCCGTGGACCAGGTTCCGCCGGGTGGTCTTCCCGATGCTCGCCCCGGCGCTGACCTTCAACGTGGCGGTCACGCTGGTGGGCGCGCTCAGCGCCTACGACGTGATCGCCGCCACGACCGGCGGAGGGCCGGGCGACCACACCCGCGCGCTCAACGTGGTGATGCGCCAGCAGTGGGGCCAGGGCTTCTTCGGCTCCGCCAGCGCGCTGGGCTTCACCGTGACGCTGCTGGTGATCGCCACCGCGGTGCCGCTCGTCTGGTGGCTGCGGCGCAGGGAGGTGGCAGGGTGAGAACGTTCGTGAAATACGCGGCGCTGACGCTCTTCGCGATCCCGTGGGTGCTGGTCCCCGTCTGGCTCGTGGTCGTCAACTCCTTCAAGCCCGCGGGCGAGGCCGCCGAGCTCGGCCTGGGCCTGCCCCGCACCTGGGCGATCGCCGAGAACTACGCCACGGTGCTCGACCGGGGCGGCTACGTGGCCGGGCTGTTCAACAGCCTCAAGGTGACCGTGCCGATCGTGCTGGCGGTGGTGTTCCTCGGCGCGGCGGCGGCGTGGGCCTTCGGGCGCAGCCGGTCGCGCTGGCTGCAGGCGGCCTACTTCGTGACGGGACTGTCGATCCTGCTGCCGCCGTCGATCATCCCGACCGTCTACCTGCTGCGCGCGTTGTCGCTGGACGGCGGCACGCTCGGCTACGTGCTGACGATGACCGGCTGCCGCCTGGGCATCGTGATCTTCCTCGCGACCGGGTTCGTCAGGGCGTTCCCGCGCGACCTGGAGGACGCCGCCGCCATCGACGGCGCCTCCCGCCGGCAGATCTTCGTCCGGATCCTGCTGCCCCTGCTGCGCCCGGTGCTGTTCGTCGGCGGCGTGATCCTCGTCATCAACGTCTGGAACGACTTCTTCTTCGCCCTCTTCCTGCTCCAGGGCAGCTCCAACGCCACGCTGCCGCTGGCGCTGTTCCAGTTCGCCTCCGGCACGCTGCAGAGCCTGAACTGGAACCTCGTCTTCGCCCACGTCCTGCTCACCACGCTGCCCCTCGTGGCGGTGTACGTCGTCGCGCAGAAGCGCGTCCTGGCCGGCCTTACGGAAGGTGCTCTCAAGGGATGACCACTCACGACATCGCGCTCGACTGGGTCAGGCGCGAGATCAAGGAGGGGCGGCTGCCGTGCGCGGTGTTCGGCGCCGCCACCTCCGGCGGGATCCAGGTACTGGAGGCCTTCGGCGAGCACGACGGCCGCGCGACCAGGACCGGCGACCACTTCGCTCTGTTCTCGGTGACCAAGCCGCTGACCGGGCTGCTGGCCCTGCGGCAGGTCGAGCGCGGCCTGCTGTCGCTGCGCCGCCCGCTACGCGAGGTGCTGCCGCGCTTCCCGCGCCCCGACGTGACGCTCTGGCACCTGCTCACCCACACCGCGGGCATCGCCGAGCAGACCCTCACCCCCGACGACCTGGCGGAGCACCTCGTCACCGCGCCGTCGCTGTTCGAGGCGGGCACGCTCAGCCACTACTCCAACCTGGCCTTCGCCGGGATCGCCGCGATGGTCCGCGACGTCACCGGCCACGACCTGGCCGACCTGGTCGACGCCGACCTGAACACGCTGGTGCCCGGCGGCGGGCAGATCACCTTCGACCCGGCGTGCGAAGCGGCCGAGGTCCACCACCTCGACCTTCTCGCACCCGGCTTCGACTTCGAGAAGTTCGTCCGGCTCCGCCACCCGGCCGGCGCGCTGTTCTCCCGCGCGGAGGACCTCCTGGCGCTCGGTTCCGCGCTGCTGCGCGGCGACCGCGCGCTGATCCACCCGACCACGCTGGCCGCCATGACCACCCCGCAGACGACCGGCCTGGTCAAGCTTCAGCCGGACCCGGTCAACGCCGGGCAGGACTGGGGGCTGACCTGGAACCTGCGCCACTCGGCTCCCGGACTGCTGGAGCGGCGGCTCTACGGGCACGGAGGCGCCTCGGGATGCCAGTGGTGGATGTACCCGGAGCAGGACGCGTGCTTCGTGCTGCTGATCAACGTCATGGCTCCCAGCGTGTCCGGCGTCGACATCGACGGCCTGCACAACGCCTTCACCACCGGGCTCGATGCGTGAAGCGGCAGGTCAGCGGTGCGCAGACGCCCTACATCGGTACGGCCTCGCGCGGCCTGCTCCCGGGTCTGACGTGCGGTCTGGTGGATCCGGTGGGTGTGGAGGAGCCCCGGCTCTCCTGGGCGGCCCGGCTGCCCGAGGCGGCCGCCGTCACGGTCCACGCGGGCGGGCGTGAGGTGTGGCGGACGATCGTGCCGCCCGGAACCTCCGTCGTGGACGTGCCCGGCGATCGGCTCGATCCGCTCGTGCCGTACACCTGGCGGGTCGAGGGGTACGCGACCGGCACGTTCACCACGGGACTGCGCGGCCGGTGGGACGCGCCGTGGATCGCGGGAGACCCCGAAGCGGCGGTGAGCCTGCGCGGGCCGTTCACCGCGCGGCCCGGCCGCGCGTGGCTGGCCGTCACCGCGCTGGGCGTCTACCGGGCGCTGCTCAACGGCGTACGGCTCGGCGACGAGGAATTGGCGCCCGGCTGGACCGACTACGCGCACCGCACGCGCTACCGGCTGCTGGAGCTCACCGACCTGCTCGTTCCCGGTGAGAACGAGCTGGAGTTGTGGCTCGCACCCGGCTGGTACGCCGGGCACGTCGCCGGAGGCGGGCCGTTCCGCTACGGCGATCGGCCCGCCGCCAGCGCCCAGGTGCTCGTGCGCGACGACGACGGGGTGCGCCGCGTGGCCGCCACGGACTCCGCCTGGACGCTGCACGACCTCGGCCGCCCGCGCGCCGACCTGATCATGGGCGAGACCGTCCGGGCGCCTTCCGGGCTGTCCTGGCCCGCTTCCCGGATCACGTCACCGGAGATCGCCGTGGAGGCCGACCTCACGCCCCCGGTGCGGGTCATCGGCACGGTGCGGGCCGTCACCGTGACCGAGCCCGCACCGGGCATCCAGGTCGCCGACTTCGGACGCAACGTCGTCGGCCGGGTCCGGCTGCGCGCCGAGGGCCCCGCGACGATCGAGGTACGGCACGGCGAGGAGCTGACCGCCACGGGACGGCTCTACACCGACAACCTGCGCACCGCCGGACAGCGCGACGAGTTCGTCCTCGGCCCCGGCTCGCACGTCGTGGAGCCCGCCTTCACCCTGCACGGCTTCCGCTACGCGGAGATCACCGGCTGGCCGGGCGCGCTGACCCCGGACGATCTCGAAGCGGTGCTGCTGTCGTCCGCGCTCCCCGTCACCGGCACGCTGACCGTGAGCGACCCCGCCGTACGGCAGCTGGTCGCCAACATCGGCGCGTCGGCGGACGGCAACCTCGTCAGCGTGCCGACCGACTGCCCGCAGCGCGACGAGCGGGCCGGCTGGACCGCCGACATCTCGGTGTTCGGCTCGACGCTCAGCTTCCTGCGGCACACGCAGGCGTTCCTGTCGGGATGGGTGACGACGCTGATCGACGGGCAGCGGTCCGACGGCGCGGTCCCGCACGTCGCGCCGGTGCTGCCCGAGTACGGCTACGACTCCCCCGTGTGGTCCGACGCGCTGGTCGAGGTGCCGTGGCTGCTGTGGCGGCGCTACGGCGACGACCGCACGCTGCGCCGCGCGTACGACCCGATGCGGCGCTGGGCCGCCTACTGCCTGGCCCAGGCGGACGACGGCGTCAGGCCGGGCAGGGCCCTGGGCGACTGGCTGGCGCCCGGCATCGTCGAGACGCCCAGGAGCCTCATCGCCACCGCCGCCCTGGCCCGCAGCCTCCGGCTGATCGCGCACGCGGCCGACGTCCTGGGCGAGCCGCACGCCCAGGAGTACGGCGAGGCCTTCACCCGCGTGTCGGGCGCCTTCCAGCAGGCCTTCCTCAACGGGCCGAGGCTGCGCACCGAGACGCAGACCGGCTACGCCGTCGCCCTGGCGTGGGATCTGATCCCGCCCGAGGACCGGGCCGCGTCGGCCCAGGCCCTGGCCGACCTGGTCCGCGACGGCGGTCACCGGCTCATGACGGGCTTCGTCGGCACTCCTTTGCTGCTGCCGGTGTTGTCGGAGACCGGTCACCACGACGTGGCGTGCCGGATCTTCAACCAGGAGGGCTACCCCTCGTGGCGCTACCAGCTGCGCGCCGGGGCGACGACCATGTGGGAACGCTGGGACGCCTGGCACCACCGCAACGGCCTGCAGACGCCCGCCATGAACTCCTTCAACCACTACGCCTACGGCTGCGTGGGCGACTGGCTGTTCCGTCACGTGGCCGGACTGGGCGACGACCCGCGCGGGACGGGCGGCGGCTTCGGCGAGTTGCTGCTGCGTCCCGGCCCCGTCCCGCTGCTGCGCCAGGCGCACGCCCGCTACGAGAGCGCGGCGGGCACCGTCGAGTCGGGCTGGCGGGCCGGGCCAGACGGGGTGCAGTTCACCTTCGACGTCCCGGAGGGCGTGAGTGCTCGCGCGGTGCTGCCCGTGCGCGGCGCCTGGGACGGGATGACCGTCAACGGCACCTTCCTCATGGGGCTCAACGAACAGCTGCCGACGACCAGGCTCGCCGACGGGGGCTGCGCCCTGAGCCTGCCGCCCGGCCGCTGGTCGTTCACGGCTCCGGGACCCGCCGTCGATCACCTGCTCCAGGCCTGGGACGAGCTGGGTTGAGCCGCGTTTATCGCCAGGAGGTGTGGTCAGGGGAAAACCATGACCGAGAATCTGCAACCCATGCCCAACGACTGGACCCGGGCCCTGGCCGTGGCGGCCCACCCCGACGACATGGAGTTCGGCTGCGCCGGTGCGGTGGCGGCCTGGACGGGATCGGGGAAGCAGGTGAGCTACCTGCTCGTCACGCGAGGGGAGGCCGGCATCGACGGTATGACGCCGGCCGAGGCGGTCAAGGTCCGCGAGGAGGAGCAGCACGCGAGCGCGGCGGTCGTCGGCGTCGATGCGGTCGAGTTCCTCGACTACGCCGACGGCGCCGTGGAGTGCACGCCGGGCTTACGCCGGGACATCGCCGCCGCGATCCGCCGTCACCGGCCCGAGCTGGTCGTGACGTTCAACCACCACGACTTCACCTACACGGGGAAGTGGAACTCTCCCGACCACAGGAACACCGGGCGCGCGGCCCTGGACGCCGTGCTCGACGCGGGCAACCGGTGGATCTTCCCCGACCTCGACGCCAAGCCCTGGAACGGGGTGAAGTACGTCGCGGTGGCGGGTTCGATCCAGCCGACGCACGCGGTCGACGTTACGGGCTTCCTCGACGCCGCCGTCGCCTCCGTCGAGGCTCACCAGGCCTATCTGGCGGGGCTGGGAATTCCGCCGGGCGCCGCACGCGGCCCGCTGGAGGGCTTCGCCCAGGCCACGGGTCAGAGGTTCGGCGGCCGCCCGGCCATTCCCTTCGAACTGCTTGAATTCTAGATGCGATTCTAGAAGAACGGCCATACGTCCACGTATTCGGCCAGCCGCTTTTCGTCCACCAGCAGGAAGGGTTCGGACGTCGGCAGCACGAAGCCGGCGTCCTTGAACCTTTTGAGGAAGAAGCCGACCCGCGATCGCGTGGTGCCGACCATTCCGGAGAGTTCTTCCTGGGTGATTCGGTCCTCAATGGCGCGGAGATTATGCGCGCAGCGTTTCCCTATTTTGCGGGATAAATTTAGGAGCACGAAAGCCAGCCGCTGCTCGCTGTCCATGGTCACCATGGTCGCTATGACGTGCTGCTGCTCCGCCAGCCGCTGGGCGAGGTGGGCGATGAAGGCGTCCAGCAGGCCGCTCTCGGCGAGAGCGGCCCGAAACCGGACGGCCGGGATCTTCCTGACCCAGGAGGTCCGCATGGCGGTGGCGGTCTCGAAGCGCTCCGGGCCGAGCAGCGACTGCTCTCCGAAGATGTCACCCGCCGTGAAGATCGACAGCAGGCATTCCTTGCCGCATCGGGCGTACATCTGGGTCTTGATCTGGCCGCTCTCGACCAGGTAGATGTTCCCGTCGCGCTGACCGCAGTTGTAGATGTTGGTTCTTTTCGGCACCCGAACCGAGGAGGCCTCTACCGAATCTCGTGCGATGAAGGTTCGCAGGTCGTCCCTGAACTGTGTAACTTGTGCAGAAGTCATCCCTTGCCTCTACATCCGTCCCCGGCGTCTTTTCCCGTCCCCCTACCCTTCAACCTAACGCCAAACGTGACAAATGCGAAATCTGCACGTGAGCTATTCTTTAGCAGTTCTGGATGAAATCCCTGGCCGTCTTCATCAGATCTTTGTCGCCCTGGAACAGCGAAATATGATCGCCGTGCGGCCTGACGTGGAGCTTCGCGTCAGGAAGCGCCTCCGCCACGACCCGCGACCCGTCGGGATGGGCGGTCTCGTCGTCCTCGCTCGTGACCACCAGGACCGGCCGGTCCAGGCCCGCCAGCCAGGGCGTCACATCCGTCTTCATGATCTCCCCGTTCAGCCGGCAGTAGCGGAACAGGAGGTCCGCCGTGGCATACGGGTAGACCACCAGGTGCGCCAGGTCCGGCGGCACCGTCGAGAGCATGGTCTGGCACAACACGGGATGGATCGCCGCGGCACGGTCACGGTCGGCGGCGCCCATGTCCATCAGCGCCACCAGGTTCTGCTGATGGTGGGTCTTCTCCGCGGCCGCGACGGCCGCGAAGTCCCCGTGCCACAGGCTCAGCGACGACACCCTCGCCGGGTCCCGGTGGGCGGCCGCGAGCCCGATCACCGCGCCGCCGCACAGGCACATCAGGTGGGCCGTGCGCACGTCGAAGTGATCCATGACGGCGAACAGGTCACCGGCCTGCGCGTCGACGTCCGTGGCCGGGTCCGCGCCGTCCGTGCCGTCCGCGCCGTCCATGCCGGACCCGAAGAGACCACGGGTCTCCCAGGTCACCACGTGGTGGTCGGCGGCCAGGAAACGCACCCACTCCTCGCACAGTTTGGCCGGCATGCCGCAGGCGGCGACGATGACCACGGCGGGAGCGCCCTGCTCCCCCGCGCTGTAGACGGGCAGCGGCGGGCCGCCGCCGGGCAGGGGGATCTCGTGGCGGGCGCACAGCGCCTCGAAGCCGCCGGCGGCGGCCTCGTCGGCCGCCCTGTCGATCTCGGTCGGCGCGAAGCGCGGATCGAGACCGCGGTGCCGCAGACCGAGATGGTCGCTCACCACCCGCTCGAACGTTCCCAGGCCCTCGTGGTCGTCGGTGAGGTGGAACTCCGGTGCGCCCAGCCCAGCCGCCATTCTGTTCACCAGGGAGGCGATCTCAACCGGGCCGGCCAGGCGCACCGGGTGCTCCAGGACGTCCACCAGCGGCCGCACGGACAGCACGGCATGGGCCAGACGTGTCAGTTCCGCTGTCACGAGCATCACCGTGTCGTGAAGGGGTGACCCGTGGTCGTGGAGACCGCGATGCGGTTGTGCGGGTTGTCGTTCCTGCCCGCGACCAGCACGGCGCCGTACTTGTCGAGGCTGACCCGCCCGCCGTACTCCTCGATCTCGTCGGTGCCCGGGTAGACGTTCACCCGCGTGGGCACGTAGCGGCTGGCGAAGCCGAGCCGCATCTCGTCCGTCTTGCCGTTGTGCGGCAGCGAGGCGTGCATCAGCGTCGACCAGAACAGGATGGCCTCTCCAGGACGCATGACCATCGACACGGCCTTCGACTCGTCCGGCTTCCAGTCCGGGTCGATCTGCAGCTCGCGGTAGTCGTAGCCGAAGAAGCCGCGGCGCACGCCGTCCTTCTCCGCGCTGTTGATCTGGTTGGGGTCGTAGTGCATCCGCTTGGTCTCGTCGTAGAACATCGTCTGGTGGGTGCCGGGGATGAACTGCAGGCACCCGGTGTCCTCGTTGGCCTCGGTGAACGCGGTCCAGACGGTGACGGTGCCGCCGAACTCCTCCGCGTCGGGCCAGACGATCTGCGGCTTGCCCGAGGCGTTGGCGAAGGTGTCGGCCTGGTGCCAGTCGGTGCCCTCGTCGCCCGGGTACTTGGGGAAGAACTCGGTGCGCCAGCACAGCACGTCGGGCCCGAGCACGCTCGTGACCCTGTCGACGATCTCCGGCCGGCTGATGTGGTCGGCCAGGAACTCGGAATCGAGGTGCCGGTCGTAGTTGGCGATGTTGGTGTTGCCCGCCGCCGCGCCCTCGTCGCCGTAGGCGGCGTTGCTGCGGTCCATCAGGCGCAGCCGTTCGCGCCGCCACATCGCGCGCATCTCGTCGATCTCGTACACCTTGAACGGCCCGAAGTAGCCACGCTGGTGGAAGTCCTTGAGCTCCTCCCTGTTCATGGCGTGGGCACCTTGTACACGGCTCTGTTGCATGATCGTTCCCTACGCGGTCAGTTGGTGGTCGACACAGGAGGCCAGGCAGGCCACCGAGGCGTCCTCCTCCAGCTCGCGGCCGGTGAGTGACACCCCGAATCGCTCGTTGACCTGGGCGATGATGCGGGTGAACGCGAGCGAGGTGGCGCCGAGGTCGAACAGATCGACCTTGGGCGGGATCTCCTCGCGCTGGAGCACCTCCTCGGCTATACGCCGCACGACCTCCAGGGTCGCGCTGTCATCGGCGCTGCTCGTCACGTTGTCGACGAGGGCCGTACGGTCTGCCTTTCCCTGCGGTGTCATGGGGATCTCCGGCACGATATGGAATTCGGACGGCCGCGCGTGCGCGGGCAGCTCATCCGCCGCGCGCGCGGCAAGCTGACTTGCCAGGTCGCCGCCGGGCGAGGCGCCCGTGTCGGGCACGACGAACGCCAGCAGGCGCACGTCACCCTCGCCGTAGTCGCGTGGTGCGACCACCGCGGCGGCCACCTGCGGATGGCCCTGGAGGCACAGTTCGATCTCCCGGGGCTCGATGCGGAACCCCCGCACCTTGAGCTGCTCGTCCGCGCGCCCCCGGTAGACCAGTTCACCCTCGGGCAGCCGCGCGGCCAGGTCACCCGAGCGGTACAGGCGTTCGCCGTCCGGCCCGGTGACGAAGCGCCGGGCGGTGAGCTCGGTCCTGTTGAGGTACCCGCGGGCGAGTCCGGGACCCGAGACGTACAGCTCGCCCTCCGAGGCCGGGTAGCCCCCGGCGTCGAACAGGTGCAGCCGCAGGTCCGGGATCGGCGTGCCGATCGGGCTCAGTTCGGGGTGCTTGAGGTCCTCGTCGGTGACGCGCCGGTAGGTCACGTGGACCGTGGTCTCCGTGATGCCGTACATGTTGACGAGGTGCGGGCGCTGGTCGCCGTAGCGCGCGATCCACGGCCGCAGCGCCTCCACGTCCAGGCGCTCGCCGCCGAAGACGATGTGACGCAGCTCGTACGGCGAGGGCCCCTCTCTCCTGACGTCGGCGGTGACCAGCTGCCTGAAGGCCGACGGCGTCTGGTTGAGCACGGTGACGCCCTCGGCGATCAGCAGTTCTCGCAGCTCTTCCGGCAGGCGCGCGGTCATGCTGGGCACGATCACGAGCCGCCCGCCGTACAGCAGGGCACCCCAGATCTCCCAGACGGAGAAGTCGAAGCTCACCGAGTGGAAGAGGGTCCAGACGTCGGTCTCGTCGAAGCCGAACCAGGGGTGGGTCTGCTCGAAGAGGCGCACCACGTTGCGGTGCTCGATGAGCACGCCCTTCGGGGTGCCGGTCGAGCCCGAGGTGTAGATGACGTAGGCCAGGTCGGCGTCGGTCGCCGCGGGGAGCGGCCCGCCCGCGTCGTCGGCGTCGTCGGTGTCGTCGTCGATCCAGACGACCCGGGACGTGCAGTCCTCCAGGTGGCCGGCGACCCCGGTGGTGGCCACCACGGTCGGGACGGCGCTGTCGTGCAGGAGGAACTCGATGCGTTTGGCCGGGTAGGCCGGATCGACCGGAACGTAGGCCCCGCCGGCCTTGAGGATGCCGAGCAGGCCGACGATCATGTCGATGCCGCGCTCGGCGCAGAGCCCCACCAGGACGTCGGGGCCCACTCCCACGGCGGCCAGGCGCCGCGCGAGCCGGTCGGCGCGCCGGTCGAGCTCGCCGTAGGTGATGTGCTCACCGGAGGCCGACACGGCGATCCGATCGGGCGCGCCACGGGCGCGCTCGGCGAAGATCTCGTGCAGACACTGGCCGGTCATGTGGCGTACATCCCCCAGTGATGCGGGGTGAGCGCGACGTCCACCATGCTGCCGGGGACGAACATCCTGGCCCACGTGCCGCCGCCCCGCTCGGGGGCGATCCGCTCCTGGAAGTACAGGTCGCGGATGCGCTCGTCCTTCACGTGCAGGGCGAGCACCTTGTAGTAGGTCGTGAGCGACTTCATGTGGATCAGCCAGTGGATGCGGTCGGCGGCGCCGAACGCCTCCTCGTAGACGAAGACGGTCGCCTCGCCCGGCAGGTTCTCGTTGATGGACTCCGCGGCCTCCCTGGCGAACGTGCGCCCCTCGGACCTGAAGTCGTATTCGAGCTGGGCCGTACGGTGCAGCAGCAGCCCGCAGTTGCCGGAGTGCACGAGCTGCTCGACGGGGAGCGGCACCTGCTCCCTGGCCCCGGGAAGCCCCGTGAGCGGGCCCTGCTGCTGGTAGACCGAGGTCTGCTTCTCGCGCTCGCCGTCGACTTTGGTGCCGTACATGCCCCAGAACTGCGGCATGAGCACGGTCTCCTGCATGCTGCCGTCGACGAAGATCTTGTCCCAGCCGCCGCCGCCCTTGTCCTGCGAGACCTGCTCGGACGACACGTTGCCGCGGTACTCCTGGTCCGAGGTGCCCATGTGGACCATGGCCTCGTAGGCTTCCAGGGAGCTCAGATGGATGAGCCAGTGCAGCTTGTCCTTGATCCCGAAGGTCTCCTCGTAGACGAAGACGCTCGCCACGCCGACCTGCTTGACGTTGACGAACTCGGCCATCATGCGGGCGAACTTGCGTCCTTCCGCGTGGAAGCCGTTCCTCACCTGCGCGGTGCGTTCGACGATCACGCCGGCGGTCGAGGAGTTCAGCAGGTCTCCTGCTTCTACGGAGGTCTGCTGCTCGGCCGGCGGGATGACGATATTCGGTTGGGTCATCGCTACGCTCCGTCCATCTATCGGCTATTTCGTCACGCTAATCAGGACCGCGGAGACCGCCTGCTCAATAGTGAGCAGGCGGGGATTTCACCAGGTCACGGGCAACGCGTGCACGCCGTACACGAACATGTCGTGACGGAAGGGCACCTTCTCCACGGGAACGGCCAGTCGCAGGCCGGGGATGCGCCGGAACAGCGTCGACCACGCCGCTTCCAGCTGGGTACGGGCCAGGAGCTGGCCCATGCACTGGTGGATGCCGTAGCCGAACGAGAGATGGTCCCGTTGCTCGCGGTCGAAGTCGAGCCGGTCGGGATCGTGGAAGATCTCCTCGTCGCGGTTGGCCGAGGCGAGCACGACCACCACGCCCTCGCCCGCCTTGATCAGCTCTCCGCCGACCTCGACATCGGCCGTGGCGGCGCGGCGGGCGCCGTAGTCGATCACGGTCTGGTGGCGGATGATCTCCTCGATCGCGGCCGGCAACTTGTCGGGATCGCGTCGCAGCTCCTCCACCCGTTCCGGGTGTTCCAGCAGGACCAGGGTGCCGACGCCGATCTGGTTGGCGATCGTCTCGTAGCCCGCCACCATGAGCAGCGTGGCGATGCCGACGACCTCCTCGCGGCTGACCCCGGCCTCCTCCCTGCGCTGACCCAGGCGGCTCAGCATGTCGTCGACCGGCCGCGCCTCCTTGCCCGCCACGAGCTCGTCGAGGTAGGTCTTGAGGTCGTTGCGCACCTTCATGCGCTCCTCGGGGTCGACGCTCTGGTCCCCGATGGTCTTCGTCGTGAAGTGGAAGTACTCACGGTCCTCGTACGGCACGCCGAGCAGCTCGGTGATCACCTGCGAGGGCAGCGGCAACGCCAGCGACTCCACCAGGTCGACGGGCGGCGAGGCGCCCGCCATGTCGTCGATCAGCGAGTCGGCGATCCGCTGGATCGCCGGGCGCATCTCCTGCACCCTTCGCCGGGTGAACTCCGGCAGCAGCAGGCGGCGCAGCCGCGAGTGGTCGGGCGGGTCCATCCGGATGAACGTGCCGGGTCCCGGGGGCTGCGCGGTGAGCCGCGCGGGGAAGCCGGGCGTGGAGAAGTCGGAGCTGAACCTCGGGTCGCCGAGGATGGTCCGCGCGTCCTCGTACCTCGTCACCAGCCACACCACGCTGTCGTCGAAGTCCAGCGTGATGCGGGTGATGGGACGTCCGGTGCGGAAGAGCTGGTACTCCGGCGGCGGATCGAGCGGGCGGCTCCTGGCGATGGGATAGGAGGCGGGTAAGGTCACGTGATCCATGTCAGGCCTTAGCGGTCCGGTTCGTCGGGGCCTTCTGGGCCGGCTTCTTCGACATCGCCGACATGTCGCGCAGCGGGATCTCCTTGAGGAAGAAGGTCGCCACCAGGCCGATGGCCGTCGCGATCGCGCTGGCGAGGAAGAGGTCGCTCATGGCGTCGGCCAGCTGCGCGGGGGACACGCCTCCGCCGCCGAGGACGTCGCCCTGCGCCGCGACACCGATCTGGGCCGTCAGGATCGAGCCGAGAACGGCCAGCGCGACGGGTCCGGCGATCATCCGCCAGAACTGCACCTGGCTGGTGCCGACACCCACCTGGCTCATCGGGACGGCGCTCTGCACGACCGAGGTCGCCATCGGGAAGGCGATGCCGATGCCCACGCCGATCAGGACCATCGCGGTGATCGGCACGCCCTGTCCGGTCTCGGGGCCGACGGTCGACAGCAGGAGCAGCCCGCCGGTGATCGCCAGCATGGCGATGACGCCGAGGATCCGGTAGCGCGACATGGCCGTCAGGGCCTTACCCGCGATCGGGCCCATGAGCATCAGGCCGAGGGTCATGGGGATGAGCAGGGTGCCCGAGTGCGTGGCGCTCACGCCCATCACGCCCTGGTACTGCAGGGGCACAAAGAACGTCACGCCCATCATGGCGAACGCCGAGAAGAAGGCCACCACGGCCATGATCGCGAACTGGGGGATCCTGAACAGCGGGAACGGCACGATCGGATTGGCCGCGACACGTGTCTCCACCAGGAAGAACACCACCAGCATGATCGCCCCGCCGATCAGCAGGGCCAGCACCTCAGGAGAGGTCCAGGGGCGCCCGTCACCGGTGAGCGTCAGCCCGATCAGGATGGGCACGACGCCGGCGACCAGGGCGAGAACCCCGCCGAAGTCGATGTCGCGCCAGCTGGCTCCCGAGCGCACGAACGGCACGCCGACGACCACCGCGAGGATGGCCAGCAGGCCGATCGGCACGTTGACGTAGAAGACCCAGCGCCAGCTCCAGCTGTCGGTGATGAGGCCGCCGACCGGCGGGCCGATCACCATGCTGAGCCCGGCGACGCCGAAGAACACACCCTGCATCTGGGTGCGGCGCTCGGGGGTGTAGATGTCGGCCAGCAGCGTGAAGATGTTGGCCATCAGCACGCCGCCGAACAGGCCCGCGAGCCCGCGGAAGCCGACGAGCTGCGGCATCGTCTGGGCCGCGCCGCACAACCACGACGCGACGAGGAAACCCGCCAGCCCTACGAGGAGGACCGGTTTGCGGCCGAACATGTCGCCGAGCTTGCCCGCGATAGGGACCACGACGGCCGCGGCGACCGCGTACGAGACTCCGACCCAGGCGTACAGTCCCAGGCCGTTGAGGTCGTCGGCGATCCGCGGCATGGCCGCGCCCACCACCGACACGTCGATCGACGCCAGCGCGAGCGCCAGGAGGGCCCCGATCGTGGCGAACAGCTGGGCGCGTGGCGACACCGCTGGTGGTCCTGTGCTGGTACCGGGGTTACTCATGGGACATCGCCTCCCTAGGCGGCTCTCGAGTGCTCCCGCTTCTTCCCCTCCAGCCAACAAAAAGTCGGGACGCGAGTCTGCTCAACACTGAGCATCCCGGGCGGCGACCGGTTCCTAGGATCGGCCGCATGACCACGACGCTGCCGGAGTTGGTGCGTGACCGCGACGGCGACCACGTCGCGCTGACCGTTGACGGGGACCGTTCGCTGTCGGTCGGGGAGTGGCTGCGCGAGTCGGAGGACCTGGCCCGCCGCCTGCCGCCCGGCCGGATCGCGTTGCTCTTCGACGACTGGATCGGCTACGCGATCGCCGAACTGGCGGTCCGCATGGCCGGCGGAACGGTCGTTGGCCTGTCGCCGAAGCTGCCCGCCCGCACGTTACGTTCGCGGCTGGCCAGGTGCGAGGCCGCGGGCCTGCTGCACGGCCCCGAGGTGCGCCCGCCCGCCACCGGCTTCGCCGGATGGACGGCCACGCCCGAGACCCTGCGGAAAGGAGCCGGTACGGCCGGCGGCCCGCCCGACGACCTCGCCGAGATCCTCTTCACCTCAGGCACCACCGGCGGCGCCAAACCGGTGGCGGTCAGCCTGGCCAACCTCACCTTCGGCCACGAAGGACGCGGCCGGTTGTTCAACGGCATCGACGGCGTGCTCGCGGCCGTCCCCGTCGGGACCAACGCCGGGCACAGCGCGATGATGACCGCGATGACGGCCCCGGCCACCGTGCACGTGCTGAGCGGCCTCGACCCGGAGACCGTCGCCCGCATGATCGAGAAGCTGCGGGTCCCGATGGCGATCGTCCCGCCGTCGATCGTCACGCGGATGGTGGCGTACGGCTGGCACGAGCGACACGACCTGAGCGGGCTGCGCGCCCTCATGCTGGGCTCGGCGCCCGTCCCGATGGCGACCGTGAGCCGCCTGGCGCAGGCGCTGCCCGAGACGAGGATCGTCATCGGCTACGGCTCCACGGAAGCCGCTCCCGCCTTCGTGAACCGGCCCGTCGACTCCATGGAGGAACACCTGGGCGGGCCCAGCGGCGGCACGGAACTGATGATCCACGGGGACGACGGGCCGCTCCCGGCGGGGCGGCTGGGCGAGATCTGCCTGCGGTCCGAGGCGCCCCAGCGTTCCTACTTCCGCGATCCGCGCGCCACCGCCCGCGTCTTCAGGGACGGCTGGACCCACATGGGCGACCTCGGCCACGTCGATGAGGAGGGTCGCCTGCACTTCTTCGACCGCGCCGTCGACGTCATCACCGTGGACGACAGGACCATCTCCTCCACGAAGGTGCAGCACGCCCTGCACTGGCATCCCGAGGTGGTCGAGGCGGCCGCCTTCGGCGACGCCAAGGGCGTGTGCGCCGCCGTCGTGCTGCGCTCGCCCGTGCCGGAGAAGGAGCTGCACCGCGTGGCCGCCGAACGCCTGGAGTCGCACGAACGGCCCGCGCGGATCGTCGTGGTGGACGAGCTGCCGCGCGGGCCGATCGGCAAGATTCGCAAGGGACTGCTGCGGCGACGGCTAGCCGTCCGCTAGCTCCAGCAGCTTGGTCACGGTCCGCCAGTTGCGGGCCGTGGCCGTGACGCCGAGGAGCTTCTCCCAGAAGGAGTACGTGAGCTTGGTGTTGCGCACCCCGTTGGGGCACCAGACGTAGATCTCCTGCCCCACGTGCTTGAACACGTCGGGCTCGTACTTCTCGGGATCCACTTCCTTGATCTTCTTGGCCTCCGGCTTGCCGGACAGGAACGTCACCAGATACAGGGCGGGATCGGAGGCCACCTTGCCGAGCGGATCGGCCTTGGCGATGGCGGCGAGCTCCGTCTTCGTCCTGACCAGCACAGGCACCTTGACGCCCAGCTCCTTGGCCAGGGCCTGCTCGATCTCCTTGGCGGCCCGGTCGGGCGCCTTGCCGGAGCTGTAGACGACGTTGCCGCTCTGCAGGTGGGTCTTGACGTCCTCGAAGCCCAGGCCCTCCAGCAGTTCGCGGAGGGCGGGCATGCCCACCTGGTTGCGGCCTCCGACGTTCACGCCACGCAGCAGCGCCACCTGTCGGCTCATCTCGGCTCACCCCTTCCGGCTGGGAACCCCCGCCGTACGGTGGCGGCGCTCCCTGATCCGTTCGACGAGATACGCGGCATCATCTTTTACCCACCAGATGAGGGCCGAACCATAGGAGTACTGGCACTGCATGCCGAGGATGTACAGGCCGGGGGCGTCGGTCACGCCGCGTTCCTGGATCGGCGCGCCACCTTGGTCGAGCACGGGAGCGTGCATCCAGGAGTAGTCGTAGCGGAACCCGGTGGCCCACACCACGGCGTCGGTCTCGACCTCCCGGCCGTCCTCGAACCGCATGGTGCGGCCCTCGGCGCCGATCGTGCGCCCGACGAGCTCGAAGCCGTGCCGCTTGGACAGCTTCTTCAGGCTCGGGCCGACGAGGATCGTCTTCTTGTGCAGGCGGTCGCGCTCGCCCTGCAACGGCTTGGCGATCAATCCGAACTTGTCGCCCCACCAGTGCAGGCCCTTGCCGAGGAAGCGGCGGCCGAAGTGCGGCAGCGGCGAACCCTGCGACAGCAGGACCCGGTGGGTGGCGGCGAGCTCCGGGGCGATCTGGGCGCCGGAGTTGGCGGCGCCGACGACGACCACGGTCCTGCCGGGGATCTGCGACGGCTCGCGGTAGGTGCCGGTGTGCGTCTGGTACACCTCGTCGCTCAGCCCGGCCGCGATGGGCGGGACCTTGGGCAGCCGGTAGGCGCCGGTGGCGACGATGACCTGCTCGGCCTCGAAGGTGCCGGCGGTGGTCTCCAGCCGGTAGCCGCCGTGGGCGGGCTCCAGCGAGGTGACCTTGGTGCCGAGCCTGATCGGCAGGTCGAACTCCCGCGCGTAGGTCTCGACGTAGTCGGCCATCTCGTCCTTGCCCGGGAAGCGGTTCTTGCTGCCGGGGAAGCGCAGGCCTGGCAGCGCGCAGTACTCGGCGATCGTGAAGAGCTCCAGCGAGTTCCAGCGTTTGCGCCAGGCCTGACCCACCCTGTCCTCCTCGTCGAGAATGAGGAACGGGATTCCGGCCCGCTTGAGGTAGTAGCCGGCCACCAGGCCACTCTGGCCGCCACCTATCACGATCACTTCCACACGCTCAGCCATGGTCTACGACCCCCTTCGACGTCTGTCGAGCCATCGTCGCCGACCATGGAAGGGCGGGTCTGCTCAGTGTTGAGCAGACCCGCCCTTCGCTGGAATCGGGGGTCAGCCGTTGGTGAAGTTGAGCGTGAAGTCGGCGGACCCGTCGCTCTTGGAGACGTATCCCCCCTTGCCCTTCAGCCCGGCCAGCTCCTCGGTGCCCGAGTCGGGCACGACCGACCAGTCGGCCTTGGCAAGGCCCTCCTCGAACGTGCCCGTGGCCTGCAGCACGAAGGTGCCCTTGCGGCCCTTGACGCTGCCGACGACCTGCTGGAGACCGACGAAGGTGGCGGAGGTGTCAGAGGGGTAGACCATGAGGTACTCAGAGGTGCCCTCGCCCTCGATGTCTCCGGTGAAGGTGTTGGTGAAGTGGGCCTTGGTGAGTTTCGCCTGTCCCTTCTTCTCGGAGTAAGGCTTCTCGTCCCACCCCGTTACCTGATACGTCCCCTTACCTTGCGTAGTCATGGTGTCTCCTTCCGTTTTTCGTGCCTTACCCGTCACTTCGCTACCTATGTGTCGTGCAGGATGATCCGGCGCTCACCTCCAGCACCGCCCGTGCGCAAGGCCAGGGCCGCCACGCTGTCCGGGCGGGGACTCCATTGGGCGAACTGCCAGGCTCGGCCGCCGTCGGTGCCGAGGCGGATGCCTGGACGCAGTTGGAAGGCGATCCGGTCGAACTCGACCGTCATGCCCAGGCCGCGCGCCTTGACGTAGGCCTCCTTGAGGGTCCAGAAGCGGAAGAAGCACGCGGGCCGATCGGGTGGGGGCAGCGCCATCATGGCCGCGCGCTCGGCGGGCGCCAGGGCGCGGCGGGCCAGCCGTACCACGTCCGTCGCGCGGTCGGTCGTCTCCACGTCGAGGCCGCAGTCGATCCGGCGGGCCACGGCCACGGCCACCAGCCGGGAGGTGTGCGACAGGCTGAAGCGCAGCTCGTCGTCACCTTCTACCTCCGGCTTGCCGTACCTGCCCTTCACGAACCGCCACGCGCCAGGGGGCACCGACGGACGGCAGCGGCTCAGCGCCAGGCGGGCCAGGCCGTGCGCGACCTCGTAGGACCTGCGGTCCCTGGCCAGGTGGAACCGGCCCATCCTGGCGCGCTCGTCCGGCGACAGCACCGGCAGGAACGCCGGGGCGCCGGGGTCGGCGACCCACACGTGGACGTCGTCATCCATCGGCACGCCTCAGCACGACGCTGGTGTTGAAGCCGCCGAAGCCGAAGCTGTTGGACAGGGCGTGCCCGATGCGCGCGGGCTGGGCGGTGTCGGGCACGAACCGGCAGTCGTAGTTGATCGGCCGGTTCAGGTTCAGGTTGGGATGGACGAAGTCGTGGCGCATCTGGATGATCGTGGCGACCGCCTCGACCACCCCCGCCGCGCACATGCAGTGCCCGACGAGGCCTTTGGTGGAGTTCACCCACGGCTTGCCGAAGGCCTGGCCGAGAGCCCGGCGCAGGGCCAGGACCTCGATCTCGTCGCCGCGCGGCGTCGCGGTGGCGTGGGCGTTGACGTAGTCGATGTCGTCAGGACCGATCCCGGCCATGGTCATGGCGTTGGCCATCACCCTGGCCTCGCCGTCCTCGTCGGGCTCCGGCATGCTGGTGCCCGACAGCTTGAGGTCGTATCCGGCCAGCTCGGCCAGGATCCGGGCGCCGCGCGAACGCGCGGACTCCTCGTTCTCCAGCACCACGCAGGCCGCCCCCTGCCCGGCCACGAACCCCTCGTGATGCTCGTCGAACGGGCGGCAGCCCGCCTGCTCGGGATCCTCGGTGTCGGCGCCCGCCACGGCCCCGATCGTCGCCAGGCCGCGCTTCTCCATCGGCGACATGTCGGTCATCGCGCCCACGACCAGGCAGGCGTCGACCGCGCCCGACTCCACCAGCCGGCTGCCGTTGACCAGGCCGACGTTGCCGCTGGCGGAGGCGCCGCCCACGGTGTAGCCCTCTCCCTTGATCCCGAGCACCTGGCTGACCGTGCCGACCCGGTCGGTGTCCATGAAGTGCAGCGCGAACCTGGCCGGCAGGTGCGCCGGGTTGTCCTCGTACTTGGGATGGAGATCGTGGACGTAACCGGAGCTGAGGTTGTGCCCCGACACGACCAGCCCCAGCCGGTCGGCGGGCGGCGCCGAGCGGTGCAGCCCGGCGTCCTCGAAGGCCTGCATCGCGGTCACCAGGTCCATCTGCAGCGGCTCCGGCGAACGGTGCGCGACCCGCAGTGCGACCCGCCCCGCCTCGAAGGCGGAGGCCGCCTCGGAGAAGCAGAAGTCCCTGACCGGAGCCGCGAGGCGCGGCCCGCCGTCACCCGGATCGGGCATCGGGACGATCCCGCAGCGGCCCTCGCGCAGCGCGTCGGTGAAGGAGGGCACGTCGGGGGCGACGGAGCACAACACGCCCATGCCGGTGACGACGACCCTCATGAGTGCTTCTTCAGCAGGTCGACAAGGGAACGGATGTCGCTGACGTCCTGGAACTCCGCAACAGGGATGACCATGCCCAGGTCCTCCATGGTCATCGTGACCACGTCCGCCCGGTCGATGCTGTTGGCGCCCAGGTCGCTCAGTGTGCCGTCGATCGTGACCTCGTCGGGCGTGAGCTCTGGCAGAACCTTGAGCACATTGCGCCTGACGGTCTCGAAGATCTCGTCCTCGTTCATCGTGAAAGCCATTCGTAGGTCCGGCGGTAATCTTTCGTCCCCGTGTTCACCAGCAGGTCGCGCTCGACATGGGCGCGGCCGACGATGTCGTCGTAGGCGGCCACGTCGACCTGCCTGTCCTGCTCAGGCACCAGGCAGGTGAGATTGCCCGGCAGCACGCGCGTGTACTCCTCGAACGTCAGCTCGCAGCGGCCGGCCAGGTGCTCGCCGATGCGCATCGCGGCGAGCTCGTCGGCGGAACCCCGGTCGACGAGGCCGCTGAAGAACTCCGAGGAGCAGCCGGAGCCGTAGGAGTAGAGCCCGACCCTGGCGCCGCCGTCGAGCGCGCCGTTGTCGATCAGGCTGCACAACGCCAGGTACACCGAGCCCGAGCAGAGGTTGCCCACCCTGCTCGGATAGGTCAGCGACGGCAGCACCCGCCTGGTGAAGTCCGCCTCCGCGGAGGCGGAGCCGGCGAACTCCCGCATGAGCTTGCGGTGCGCCGCCTTCACCATGCCGGCGAACGGGGTGTGCATCGCCAGGTAGTCGAAGGTGGTGGCGAAGTCGACGTCCTCGACCTTGGCGCGGTAGCTCTCGAAGCAGTTGGTGAGGCAGTCGAGGTAGGCGAAGAGCGAGCGGTCGGAGTCGGCGATGTCGAAGGAGGGCGACGGTCTGGCCGAGTCCATGGTCTCGTAGCTGTGGTTGCCGAAGGCGCCCAGATCGACGGCGAGCACGCGCGGGTCGTCACTCACCAGGACCGCGGCGGCCCCCGCGCCCATGGCCGGCTCCGCGTAGGCGGCGCGCTCGTCGACCAGGGCCACGTCAGTGGCGATGACCAGCGCCTTGGCCCCCGGCGACACCCCGGAGGCCACGTACCCCACCGCCAGCTGGACGGCGGCCGTGGCCGCGTAGCAGGCCTGCTTGACCTCCACCACGCGGCAGTTTCGGCTCAGGCCCAGGTGCTCGTGCACGTACGAGGCCACCGACTTGGAGTAGTCGAGACCGGACTCGGTCGAGGTGATCACGATCTCGATCCGGTTCTTCTGCTCCTCCGTGAGCCGGTCGACGACCGGTTTGGCGGCGTTCACCGCATTGGTCACGGGATCCTCGAACGGCAGGCCGACCGAGCGGTTGTCCATCATCAGATTGCCCATGCGCTCCTGGTCCAGCCCCCTGCCCTCGAAGAGGGTGCGCACGGGGATCTGGGCCAGCCCGCAGTAGACGTTCAGTGCCTCGATGCCGACGTTCATCGCACACGCTCCACCAGGAAATCGACCAGGGCGTTGATGTTCGGGATCTCGCTGAAGCTCGACAGGGGCTCCTCCACGCCGAGCCGGTCCAGGACGCCGAGGATGATCTCGACCCGGTCGACGGAGTCGGCGCCGAGGTCACGCAGGTGCAGATCACCCTCGATGCGTGCCCCGGGCAGGATGTCGGTGATGCCCTCTCGCACGGCCGACCAGACCTTCTCACGCGCCGTCATGGGAACCTCCTGTCGAGACCACGTGCAGGGTGCTGACCGCGATCGTCCGGCCGTGGTTCTTGATGACCACGTTGAAGAGCTCGTCACCCGGACTGCCCCACGCGTCGACGTCGATGCGCAGCACCGCGTCGGCGTCGGCGTTGCCCAGGTAGCACAGCTGCTGGTCGAGGACGACGCGGCGCAGGTAGCTCTCGGTGCTTCTGCCCCGTTCGCGCCACAGCTGGAGCAGGGCCCAGTCGGTGATCGAGAAGTAGCTCGCGAAGTAGAGCAGGCCCACCCCGTTGAGGTCGCGCGAGGCGTCGACCCGGTAGTCGACGCTGAGCCGCTCACGGTCGGGCGGGACGGCGTCGAGGAAGGTGAGCCGGCTCCTGGCGTGGTTGTAGACCCGGCGGGGTGAGTAGGCGTCGGGCAGTCGCGGCAGGTGATCGTGCCTGAAACCCACCGGCGACGACTTGACCAGGCCCTCGTTGCTCCCGGGCGCGCTCCTGGTGATCCAGCGGTTGAAGTTCTCGACGTAGACGGCCTTGGGGTCGTCGAAGCGGTAGAACTCCTCCGGCTCGACGGCCAGCGCGCCGCCGCCCACCGGCGACACCTTGTGCAGGGCCAGAATCGACTCGCTCCCGAAGCCGAACAGCCGCGAGGTGACGTCGAGCCGGTCGCCGAAGGTGAGCCCGTTGACGTGCATGTCGCGGCCGGCCTTGATGCGGAAGTAGTAGAAGGACAGGTAGGTCGGCGAGCCGTCCTCGTTCCTGGCGTCGAAGGCGTTGACGTCGCACAGCGCGGTGACCGTCTCCCAGGTCCAGTCGCCGAGCTGGCCGGCGAACAGCGAATTGGGCCCGCACATGCCGGGCGTCACCAGCGCCGTCCTCGTCACGGTGCTCTCGTCGAGCCTGGTCGCGTTCATCGCGTCCTCCCGAGGAACCCGGCGATGATGTCGTTGACCTCGTCGGCACTGCTGAGCTGGGGGAAGTGCCCGGCATCGGCGACCTCGGCGTACTCCGCCCCCGGTATCGCGCCGTGCAGCAGGTGGGCGGTCTTCTGCGGGATGACCGTGTCGTGCCTGCCCTGCACGATCAGCGTCGGCACCTCGATCTCGGGGAGCCTGGCCAGGAAGTCGGGGCGCTCGGCGAACACGTCCAGGTAGCGCAGGCCGATCTGCGGGTTCATGCTCTCCGAACGCAGCAGGATCCTCTGCAGCTCGTCGCGCTCGCCCCGCAGCCGCTCGGAGCCGCTCTCGGCGATGACGTGGTCGAAGTCCTCCTTGGCGACCACGTCGAGCCGGTTGATCTCGCCGACCCGGTTGCCGATCCGGTGGGAGCTGCCGATGAGCACCAGCGACGCCGTGTCACGCGGGTAGGCGAGGGCGAAGGCCAGCGCTGACAGGCCGCCGAAGGAAGCGCCCGCCACGTGCACGGGGAATCCCCCGTCGAGCACGTCGTGGCAGAGCGTCGCGATGCCGTCCAGGGTGATGTCAGCCGCGGCGGTCGTGGCGCCCACGCCCGGGTGGTGGACGCACACCAGCCGGTACCTGTCGGTCAGTGACGCGAACTGCTTCGCGTACACGCCCGCGCCGATGTTGAACGGAGTCATCAGCAGGAGCGTGGGGCCCGACCCCGCGCTGAAGACCTCGACGCCGTCGACGACGCGCTGCTCCACGCGAGCGTTGTGCTCACGCAGGACGTTCAGGTTGTCGTTGTCCGGGCGGTGCTGCTCGCGCAGGGCCTCCTGCACGTCCTCGGGCACCGTCTCAGCCGGGCGATACTCGGCCTGCGCCCCGCCCGACCCGTCGGTGACCAGGTGCGGCACCTCCGCCATGCCGGCGAACGCCTCGGCCAGGCGGCCGGCGACCGCCTCCGCCCGCTCCACGCCGAACCCGACCGGTACGGCCAGCCGGATGAGCCCCTCGCGCCCCAGATGCGGGCCGCCCCTGACGCCGGTCTGCCGGTACATCCAGGCCAGGCAGGACATGACCGGATGATCGTGCCCGGCGAAGGCCTCCATGCGGCCCACGTCGATCAGCACGCAGTGACCCGCCACCGGCTCGACGACGGGCACGCCCGCGTCGGACAACCGCTGCCATAGAGCGGCCACGGCCTCCATCCTGGCGCCGACCTGGGCGGCCACGGCGTCGGTGTCCTCCAGCGCCGTCGCGATGACCTTCCTGGTGGCCAGGTCGACGTCGCGCCCGTGGGTGGCGATACGCTCCCTGATCTGGGCGGCGACCGCCTCGTCACGCGTCGCCACCAGGCCGCCCGACGTCACCCCGAAGTCCTTCGACAGGCTGACGGTGGCGCAGTCTGCCAGGGCGAGAATGTCGGAGACGACGTCCCACACCGGCCTCCGGCCATCGGCGGCGAACAGGGCGTTCTCCACGATCCGGGCGCCGTCGATCACCAGCGGCACGCCGTACTGGGTGCAGAGCTCCCTGACGCGGCGCAGGTTCTCCAGCGACGCCGGGTAGCCGCCGGCCGCGTTGTTGCTGACCTCGACGCAGACGAACGACACCCGGTCGCGCTCCGCCAGGGCGTGACGCAGCGCGTCCGTGTCGACGTCACCGCCGGACCCGGGGATCTGGACGGGCTCGAACCCGGCGTCGACCAGGCTCGGGTACCAGGTGGGGAAGAGCCCGTTGTGCACGACCGCCCCGCGCGGGCCCGGCCACGACCTGCACAGCAGCGCCTCGGCCGAGCGTCCCGACCCGGTCGGTACGGCGAGCGGGAACGGCAGCCAGCTCACCCCGGCCGCCCCGGCCAGCTCGGGCGCGTCCGGGCGGCCGGCGGAGCGGTCGGCCAGGTCGCGCATACGCTCGCGGATGAACGGGGAGTCCAGCTCGGCCCACGAGTCGGTGATCAGGTCGAACTCGACGTGCTCGGCGGGCAGCCGCACCGGGTTGTGACCGTGGGCGGCCAGGACATCGTGCGACCCGGCCCCTCTTTCGGCCACGGGAGCCTTGGCGCTCGCGGCCTTCGCGGCCTTCGTGGCTTTCGTGGCCTTCGCTGCCTTCGTCGTCTTCGCGGCCTTCGCTGCCTTCGTCGTCTTCGTCGTCTTCGCGGTCCCCGTCGCCTCCGTCGCCTCCGTCGCCTCCGTCGCCTTCGTCGCCTTCGTGGCTCCCGTCGCCTCCGTCGCCGGGGGCTCGGCTGTCGCGGTTTCCGCTGGCTGATCCTCGACCGGCGGGTCGGCGATCATGAGGATGACGTCCGACACCGACGTCCTGTCCTCGCTGTCCGGCTGGCACAGGTAGATGGGGATGTTCGCCGGCCGGAACTTGTTCTTGAACTGGAAGTTCCCCTCCCCGAAGATGCCCATCGACCGCAGCTCGTCGAGCGCCTCCTTAACGTCGGGAGCGGCGTTCTCGCCGTCCTCCACCTCGACCCCGAAGCTGGCGCCGAAGCTGAACATGGTGATCCCCTCGGCCACCAGCACCTCGATGATCTTCGTGATCGCGAACTCCAGCCCGCCGAGCGGCATGTCCTTGGAGTAGAACTCCACGTCGAGCAGGTAGGCGTTCTCCGACGGGATCTTGGTGATGACGATCGCGTTGACGAGCGTGTCGTCCAGGTAGGTGAGGAAGACCCGGTGCCGCCGGTCCAGCCGGCCCTCCGCGATCTCCTGCTTCACCACCGCGACGTAGGGATTCACCATCTGCTTGCCGGCCGCCCACCGGTCCACCAGCTCGGCGGCCTCGCGGTCCAGCGCCGGGTCGTCGCCCGAACGGTACTCGACCGTACGGCAGCCGCCCGCCCTGCCGAAACGCCGCACCATGTACCGCAGCCGCTCCATCCGGCCGCCCTTGAGAGTGAACTCACCCAGATTCTCCAGCCGCTGCACGGCACCGAACGGCGTCGCGGTGTACGGCTTGCCGGCGACCTCGGTGACCGGGATCAGCGAGAGGAAGTTGGGCTTGAGACCGTTGCCCTGGGCGTAGGCGACGTACTCCTCGACCACGGGCAGGAAGTGGTCCTCCGGTCCCGCGTAGCTCCAGGCGAGCAGGTTGCCGTCGATGCGGGAGAAGTTCAGGTAGCCCTCCCTGGCGGAGCCGAGGAAGGCCAGCGGAGCGATGTCCCGCCCGGCCAGACCGCCCTCCTTGGCGTGCTCCCGATCGATCCTGTCGATCACCTCGCGCAACTCGGGACGTTGCGGGAGACGGCGTTTGGCGATGACCAGCGGCTCGCCCTCGCGTTCCTCCTGCTCCTGATCGTCGAGGTCGGGGGCGCTCTGCTCCTCGATGCCGTGCAGCGCGTCCGCCCCGAGATGCGCGGCGAGCGCCTCGACCGTGGGGTGGTCGAACAGCAGGGTCTTGTGCAGCGCACCGGCACGCTTCTCCAGGGTGCTCACCGTGCGCAGCATCTCGAACGAGGTCAGGCCGTTCTTCTCGAAGGTGAGGCCCGGGTCCAGGGGGCGGCCGATGATGGAGCTCACCAGAGACGTGAGCGCCTCCTCGGCACCCGGCTGCTGCTGCGGTTGCTGCGGCGGCTCGGCGGGGGCTGCGCTGCCCTCGTCAACGGCCTCCTCGCTCGGCTGCGGCTCGGCGGGGGCCGGGCCGCTTTCGTTGATCGCCTCTTCGACCGCGCGGGTCAGACGGTCCACGGTGTCGTACTCGTAGAGCTCCGAGGCCTGCAGGTCCAGGGAGAAGGCGGTGTTGAGGCTCTTGACCAGCTCCATTCTGAAGATCGAGTCGAGTCCCAGCTCGCCGAAGGGCGTGTCGGGCGCCACACCGGACGGGTCGGTGTCGAGGATCGTGGCGAGCCGCTCGCGCAGGAGCTCCTCCACGCCACTCGCACCCCCGGCGCTACCGGCGGGCACGGCGGGAAGCTGCTCCGTCGAGGGAGGAGCGCCGTTGCCCGTCGGCTTCGCGGCCCCGGCTGTCTTCGCCGTGCTCACGACGTCCGCTGCCGATGCAGCGTCCAGGCTGCCGTTCCTGTCGCCGGAGCCGGTCGCCTTGCTGCCGGTGCTCGCGAGCCGCGTGCGCCGGCTGCCGTCGGGCGCGCTCGAGGCTCCCTCACCGGCGGCGCGCAGGCGAACCTTGGGCCTGCCCGCCGAGTCCTGACGCAACGGCTCCTGACGCGAGGGCTCCTGACGCGAAGGCTCCCGACGCGACGGCTCCCGACGCGAGGGCTCCTGACGCGAAGGCCCTCGCCGAGACGGCTCCCGACGCGGCGCCGACGTCTTGAACCAGTGCTTCGTCCGCTCGAACGGGAAGCTGGGCAACGAAGCCCGCAGCGGCCGCGGCTCGGGCCAGCGTTCCAGCCACTCGACCTCGGCCCCCTCGACCCAGGCCTGAGCCAGCTCATCCAGCCCATCACCCGCAGGCCCCGAGGCCCCCTTGCCCGCACGTCCACGCCGGAGCTGCGGCGCCCCGGCCTCGCCCGTCAGAGCACGGACGGCCTCGTCCCGATCCTCAACCACGACGGCGAGCCGCTCGCGCATCGGCTCTCGCCCCACCTGGAGCGTGTAGGCGACCCGGTCCAGCCCGATCTCCGGATGTTCACCGAGGAACCGCGCGACCTCCCGCGCGTACCCGTCGAGCGCCTCCGGAGTCCGCGCCGACAACACGAGCACCTGCGGCCCGCCCTCCGACGAGGAGGAGGGAGACGGAGCAGGCGGCCGCTCGTACGCCTCCAGCACCACATGCGCGTTGGTCCCGCCGAAGCCGAACGAGCTCAGCCCCGCCCGCCGTACAGGAGCACCGTCCTCACCGGCCACCCCGTCCCACGGCCTGAGCCGGTCGTTGATGAAGAACGGCGTCCCCTCCAGCCGCAGGTAGGGGTTGGGCTGGTCGTAGTGCAGCGTCGGCGGCAGCTCGCCGTACTTCATGCACAGCAGCACCTTGAGCAACCCGGCGATGCCCGCCGCAGCCTCCAGGTGCCCGATGTTGGTCTTGACGGACGTCACCGCGACGTGAGGCTCGCCCGGCGCGGGAAGGTCCCAGTCCGTGTACAGCTCGGCGAAGGCCTTCTTCATGCCCTCGATCTCGATCGGGTCGCCCAGCCGGGTGCCGGTCCCGTGCGCTTCCAGGTAGGTCACGGTCGCCGGGTCGATCCCGGCCTTGCGGTAGGCGTCGACGAGGACTCGCGCCTGAGCCTCGGGGTTGGGGGCGGTGAGCGAGCTCGCCCGGCCGCCGTGGTTGACGGCGCTTCCCTTGATCACGGCCAGGACCTGGTCGCCGTCGGCCAGTGCCGCTGAAAGCGGTTTCAGCAGTACGGCACCGCAGCCTTCGCCGCGGCCGTAGCCGTCGGCGCGCTCGTCGAAGGTCTTGCACGTCCCGTCGTCGCTGATCATGCCGGACTTCCCGAACGCGATGTACAGCCCCGGGCTCAGCGTGAGGTTGACCCCGCCGGCGATGGCGGCCTCGCACTCTCCCGCCTCGATCGCGCGGGCCGCGCGGTGCAGGGCCACGAGCGAGCTGGAGCACGCCGTGTCGATGGCCTCGCTGGGGCCGTGCAGGTCCAGGAAGTGCGAGACGCGGTTGGCCAGGATGCATCCGGCGACGCCGCTGGCGGTGTGCGCCTCGACGGGGACGCCATGCTCCCTGAGCAGGTCGTCGTAGTCGCAGGCGGACACGCCGGCGAAGAGCCCGGTCCGCGTCCCCGCCAGGGCGGAGGGCCGGTATCCGGCGTCCTCGATGGTCCGCCACACCGTCTGCAGGAACAGCCGCTGCTGCGGGTCCATCAGCGCGGCCTCCTTCGGCGAGATGCCGAAGAGGGCGGCGTCGAAGGAGCCCACGTCGTCGAGGAAGCCGGCGCGGACGTTGGCCGTGTCCGGGTTCTCTCGCAGGTCGGCGCGGTCCTCGGGGACGTCGCGGATGAGGTCGTCGCCGTCGGCCAGGTGCCGCCAGAAGGTGTCCAGATCGGGCGAGCCTGGCAGGGTGCCCGCCATGCCGATGATGGCTATCCCGTCGGTGTGCTCAGGGGAAGCCTCGGCGCCGGAGCGCGGGGACGGATGCGTGACCTCCGGCGCCGAGACAGGCTCAGCGGGTTCTTGCGGCTTGGCTTGGGTGCGGGGTGCTGCGTGGACCTTGGCCAGTTCCCGACGGTGGTTGGCGACCAGGAAGTCGCCGAACGCGGCCAGGGTCGAGGCCTCGAACGCCACCGTGGGCAGCAGGTCGAGGCCGTACCGCTCGTTGACCTGGTCGACCAGCTCCGAGAGTGAGATGGAGTCGAAGCCGGAGTCCATGAGGTTGGTGTCGAGGTCGACGTGTTCCTCGCCGACGAGCAGGAATCCGGCGGCGGCGCGGCGGAGCTCGGCACTGACCAGCTCGCCGTAGTCGATGTCGCTGTCGTCGATGTCACTGTCGGCGATGTGGCTGTCGTCGGCGCCGTCGGCCTGGGAATCGCTGACCCTCGGCTGGCTGGTCGCGCGGGAGTCGGTCCTGTGGGAGTCGGTCCCGTGGGACGGGCCCTCCATCACGGCGAAGGCGCTTTCCGCCCCCGCCAGACCGCGGGCGAACGCCGTGAGACCAGCGGCCGTGCTCATCGGCACGCTCCCCCAGCGGCGCTCGAACAGCCGCCGGGTGGCGTCGTCCACCGTCATCCCGCCCTCTTCCCAGAGCGGCCAGCCGATGGCGACGGTCCTGCCCCGCCTGCTCCGCTCCCGCATCTCGGCGTAGTGGTGAAGGAAGGCGTTGGCATACGCGTAGTCGACCTGCCCGATGTTGCCGGTCTCCGCGGCGACGGAGGAGAACAGCACCAGGAAGTCCAGCGGCTCCTCGCCCAGCGCCTCGTCCAGGAGCACGGTGCCCAGAACCTTGGGCGCGAGTACCGACTCGGCCTCCGCTCGCTGCTTCTGTACGGCTCGCGCATCACGATGGACGCCTGCCGCGTGGATGACCCCGTGGAAGGGGCCGTGCTCGCGGACCAGCCGGGCGAGGTCGCCACCGGACTGCACGTCGGCTCGCACGTAGGTGGCGGGAAGAGCCTCGACGCGTGCCCGGGTGGCGTCGTCGAGCTGGGAGCGTCCGGTCAGCACCAGGTTGACGCGTCCCTGACCGGCGAGGAACTCGGCGACGGCCATGCCGATGGCGCCGGCGCCGCCGGTGATCAGGTAGCTGCCTTCGTCCCTCAGCCGCAGGTCGGGCGGGCTGGGCTGGAAGGGCTCCAAGCGCCTGTGCCAGCGCGCGCCGCTGCGGTAGCGCAGCTCGTTGACCCGGTTCTCCGGTGCGGCGTCCTGGTCGGCCGCGCGGAGTTCGGCCAGGATGTGCTCGGCCGTCTCGCGCGGGGCCGAGGTGTTCTCCAGGGCGACGGACGCGCCGCTGAAGCCGCTGTGTTCCAGGGCGAGCGTGCGCAGGACGGCGGCCAGCGCGGCGTGGTGCGGCCGCGGCTCGTCGGGCGGTCCTGCCTGGGCGACCACCGCTCGCAGTCGCCCGCCCGAGCGGTCGAGGATCGCGGTCGCCGTCCACAGCAGGGTGTAGAAGCTGCGGTCGAGTCCTGCCGCCAGGGCGGTGGGGTCCGGGCCGGGGAAGGGGTCGGACAGGATGTGCACGAGGGCGTCGGGCAGCTCGCCGCGCGCGTCGAGCTCCTCGGCCAGCCGCTTGGCGTCTTCCGGTCCGCGAGGGTCGAGGTCCGCGGTGATGCAGCGGGTGCCTTGGGCCTCCAGGACGGCGGCGAGCTCGGCCTCCGGTTCGCCGTCGCCGATCACCAGGACGGCGTTGGGCGTCCAGTCGCCTTCTGCCTGGGCGGCGCGCTCCCAGACGGGGCGCAGGTAGGTGCATCGAGCGTCCGCGGCCTCGTCGGCGAGGGTCGTGCCGGGCTGGGTGGAGGCGGCATGCGACCAGCCGCTCACATCCTCGGCCTCCGCGCCGCCCGCAGCGGGAGGCGGCGTGGCGGTGCTGGGCTCGGTCGTCGCGGGGCTCGGCTCGGTCACGGCGGCGCTGGGCTGAGTTGCCGCAGGCTGCTGCCCTGTGGGCGGGTCCTCCGGGAGCCAGTAGCGGCGGCGGTCGAACGGGTACGACGGCAGGCTCACCCGGCGAGGCCGCGGCCGGGGCCACAGCTCCGCCCAGTCCACGTCCGCCCCCAGAACCCACAGCCGTCCGAGCTTGGCGAGCTGCCGCTTGGCCGCCAGCGTGCGCAGGAAGGCGATGCCGTCGCCGTCGTCCAGCAGCTCCGGCCCCGTGGAGTCGGCGCCTGCCGTACCCGCCATGACCCCGTCCGCCGCCTCGCCGGTCGAGGCGAAGGCGCGCAGGCGCGAGGCCAGCTCGTCCACGCCGGTGGCGCGGACGGCGAGCCGTTCCGTCATCTCCGCCCTGCCCACCTGGCTGGTGTATGCCAGTTCGGGCAGTGAGGGGCCGCTCTGCGCCATCTCGGCGACGCTTCCCGCGAGCGCTCTGAGCTGGTCGCGGGTGCGGGCGGAGAGCACGACGAGCTGCTCCCCCGACGAGCCGGGCGAGCCCGCCGAGTCCAGTGAACCCGAGGAGGCCGCGGTCCCCGAGCCGGTCCGCTCGGGCGCGTACTCCTCCACGACGAGGTGCACGTTGGCGCCGCCCGCCCCGAAGGAGCTCACCCCTGCCCGCCGCGGGAAGGTCCGGGTCCCGCCGTCGACGTCGAGCGTCGGCCGCGGCCATTCGGCCTGCTCGGTAGGCGGGTAGAACGGCGAGCCAGCGAAGTCGATCTTCGGGTTGGGCGTGCCGAGGTTCGCGCAGGGAGCCAGCCGCCCATGCCGCATCTGCAGCAGCACCTTGGTCAGCCCCGCGATGCCCGCGGCGCCCTCCAGGTGGCCGATGTTGGCCTTCACCGAGCCCACCGCGCACCGTTCTGGCGCACCGCGGAACGCCTTGGTCAGGCTGGCGATCTCAATGGGGTCGCCGAGCGCGGTGCCGGTGCCGTGCGCCTCGACGTAGGTGACGGTCCGCGGGTCCACCCCGGCGCGTTCCATCGCCTGCGTGACCAGTTCGGCCTGGGCGTTGGGGTTCGGCACGGTGTAGCCCGCCGTCTTGCCTCCGGCGTTGGCGAAGGCGCCCTTGATGACGCCGTGGATCACGTCGCCGTCGGCCTCGGCGTCGGCGAGCGGCTTGAGCAGCACGGCTCCGACGCCCTCGCCGGGCACGAACCCGTCGGCCGACTCGTCGAACACCTTGCAGGCGTCGTCGCCGGACAGCATGTTGAGCGAGCACAGCGACACGTAGTGGGCGGGGTGCAGGATGAGGTTCACGCCCCCGGCGATCGCCAGGCGGCACTCGCCGCGCCGCAGGCTCTCGCAGGCCAGCTGGACGGCGGTGAGCGAGGAGGAGCAGGCGGAGTCGACGGCGAAGCTGGGGCCTTGCAGGTCGAAGAAGTACGACACGCGGTTGGCGATCGACCAGTACGCGGAGTGGGCGCCGGCGAACCTGCCCTGCGGCCAGCCGGCGGCCGCCGCCATCCGGCCGTACGACCCGTACATGGTCCCGACGAACACGCCCGTGCGCGACTCCTTGGTGTGGCGGCTCAGGTAGCCGGCGTCCTCCAGCAGGTTCCAGGTGGTCTCGAGGAAGAGCCGCTCCTGCGGGTCGGTGATCTCCGCGTCCCTGGGCAGGATCCCGAAGAATCCGGCGTCGAACTCGTCGGCGCCCTCGATGAATCCGCCCCACCTGCTGTAGGTGCGCTGCTTGCGTCCCCGCTTGGGGTCGAACAGCTCGTCGAGGTCGAAGCGCTCCTTGGGCACCTCGGTGATGCAGTTGACCCCTTCGGCCAGGTTGTTCCAGAACGTGTCGAGGTCGGGCGAGCGAGGGTAGCGTCCGGCGATGCCGACCACGGCGATGTCGAGCGAGCCGCTGGGCTGCTCGGGCTGCTCGGGCTGCGGTCTCCGCGGCCGCTCCACCGGTACGGCAGGCGCGGGCGGGTCGGCGGGCGGGTCGGCGGGCCGGAGCAGGTCACGCAGTCGCTGTTCGTGTTCGGTCATCAGGTGCCCGGCCAGTTCCTCGATGGTCAGGTGCTCGAACAGCAGGGTGGAGCCGAGCTCGCCCAGGTCCTGCTCGAAGCGGTGGATGATGTTCTGGCTCACCAGGGAGTCGACCCCGAAGTTCTCGAAGGTCAGGTGCTCGTCGAAGTCCGCGTTGCGGTACTTCAGCACCTCGGCGAAGACGTTCTTGACGTAGGTGCGGACGGAGGCGCCGAGGTCGTGGGCGGCGGCGGCCTGCCGTTCGCCCGTGAGCACGCACTGCTCCATCTCCTCGACCGGCGTGCCGGGGATGCCGCGCGTGCGCGACACGGGCAGCCCGGCGGCGGCGAGCGCCTCCTGCCACTGCGCGGGCGAGAGCAGCGGTCCGTGCGGCAGCCGCCGCTGCCCGTCGGCGAACCTCCACCAGCCGGGCGTCAGGCCGAAGGTCAGGGTCAGGAAGTCGGCGAGCCGGGTGACCTCGTTGATCAGCAGCACTCCGCCGGGCCTGAGCAGCCTGGCCGCGTTGGCGAGCGTGCGCTGGATGTCGGCGGTGGCGTGCAGCACGTTCGTGGCCAGGACGACGTCGTAGCCTTCTGCCTGGAGCCCCTGCTCGGCCGGGTCGCGTTCCACGTCGAACGTGGTGAAGGAGACGAACGGGTACCGCTCGCCGTACTCCTGCTCGCCGTGGCGCAGGAACGCGGGCGAGATGTCGGTGTAGGTGAAGTCGACCGGCTCTCCCAGCTCCGCGAGCTCCGGCAGGATGAATGCCGTGGAGGCGCCGGTTCCCGCCCCGATCTCCAGGACGCGGGCGCCCCTGCCGCGCAGCCGCCGTACGGCGTCGGCCGCCTCTCCGGCCAGGACGCGGTTGAAGTAGTCGGAGGCGGACTGCCCGCGATACACCTGCTCGACCAGGCTCGTCGAGCCGCCGGGGAACAGCACCTCGACCGGGTCGCGGTCGCCGGAGAGCACCTCGGTGAGCGCGTCGACGCAGGTGCTGAGCAGCCGGACGTGCGGCTCCAGGTCGGGGAAGCGCGACAGGAGTGCGGCGGGGTCCGGCTCATCCGCGGGTTCGGCGCGCACGACCAGCTCGTCGCCCTCCCGCCGGATCGCGCCGGAGGATTCGAGCACGTGCAGGACGGCGTCGAGGAGGCGTCTGCGTTCCGCCGTCACGCGCAGCCGCCGCTCCAGGTCCGTGACGGAGGTGCGCTCGTCGGGGAGGACGGGCGAGAGTGTACGGCGGAGCAGGGCGCGGGCCAGCTCGTCGAGCGCGGCGAAGGCGGCCCTGGCGCGCTCCAGCCCGGCTGCCTCGGCGGCCGTGTCGGTGGCGCTCCCGGCGGTCTCGGGAGTCCCGGCCTTCCCTGCGCTCCCGGAGTCCTCTGCCCTGCCGGATCGCGCAGGTCTGATGCCGATGCGGGCCAGGCCCTCGGGCTCGCCCTTGACCACCAGCGCCTGCCGTACGCCCGTCTGGAGGATCGCGGACAGCGCCGCCATGCCCTCCTCGGGCTCGATGGAGCCGATGCCGATCGAGGCGAACCTGTCGCCGTAACCCTCACCGGCGACGGCGCCGACGCTGCCCCAGTACCCCCAGTTGATCACGCTGACCGGCCGTCCCAGGCGGGCCAGGCTGAGCGCGTAGGAGTCCTCGAAGGTGCTGGCGGCCGCGTAGTTGGCCTGGCCGCCTGGCTCGACGAACGACGCGGCGGAGGAGAAGTAGGCGAGGAAGTCGAGCGGCTCGTCCCGCAGCGCCTCGGCGAAGGCGGCGGCTCCGGCCACCTTGGGGGCGAGCACCTCGGACAGGTCCGCTTCTTCCATGTTCGCGATCGTCATGTCCCGCAGCACGAGAGCCGCGTGGAAGGCGCCGTGGAGGGGCCCGAACCGCTCGCGCGCCTCGGCCACCGCCCGGCCGAGCGCCGCCGCGTCGGCGACGTCGGCCCGCAGGTAGACGGCCTGGCCGCCGAGGGATTCCACCTCGGCGAGCTGCTGCTCGACCTCCGGCGTGGACGGGCTGCGGCCGATCAGCGCCAGCCGCGCGCCTGCCGTACGGGCCAGGTGCCTGCTGAGCGTCCGGCCGATGCCGCCGGCGCCGCCCACGACCAGGTAGGCGCCGCCCTGCCGGTACGGCCCGGACCCGGCCGCCGGGCGGGGCTCCAGGACGCGGACGAGACGGCTGTCCTCGCGCAGGGCGACCAGCGGTTCGGCGCAGTCCTCCGCGCGCAGCCGGCGGGCGAGATCCCGCTCGTACGGCGGAGCCGCGCCGACGTCCACGCACCCGGCACTCCAGCGGGGATGCTCGGCGCCCACGGCACGGGTCAGGCCGATCAGCCCGGCGGCATGCGGGACGATCGTCTCCTCATCGGTCACCGCGACGGCCCCGGCCAGGACGACCTTCAGGGTGAGGTCGCGCCTGCCGTACCCTGCCTCGATCAATCGCTTGACCAGGCGGAACGTCGCGAGCGTCGTCGGGTCCTGCTCGGCCGGGGAGCGGGGGTCACCGGTGCGCGCGAGCACGTACACGGTGTCGAACGGGGTCTCGGTCAGGTCCGGGATCCGCTCCAGCGAAGCGAGCACGCCGTCGCCGTACTCCGCGGCCAGGGCGCGAGCGAGCGGCTCGTCGGCGGGGGTGTGCAGCACGAGCGCGCGGTCGCCGGGCGGTGCCGTGGTGGCCGCCGCCTCGCGCCAGACCGGCGCGTAGATCAGCTGGCGCTTGGCTCGCAGGGCGATGCCGGTGAACCGGACGCACACCTGCCCCTGGTCGTCGGTCACCTGGACCGTGTACGTGTCCTTGCCCTCACATCTGGCGTGAGCGTACGCGGGGCTGGTGAGGGGGCGCAGGACCTCGACGGACTCGGCGGCGTACGGCAGAGCAGGGGCCGACGCGTCCTCGGGGCGCAGCGCCACGATGGTCTGCAGAGCACCGTCGAGCAGCTCGGGGTGAAGGCCGTCCTCGGATCGCGCCGAGGTGGTCAGCCTGCTCAGCGCCTCGTCCCGGCCGACGTGGAGGTCGCGTATCACGCGGAAGGCCGGGCCGTAGTGGAGACCCCCGTGGTCGAAGGCGGCGTAGACGTCGTCCGGTGAGCGCCGGTCCGGGCAGCGTTCCTCGACGGCGCGCAGGTCCAGGTGCTCGGGCTCGGCCTGGGCGGGCGACACGGATCCGCGGGCGTAGGGGGCGCTCGGTTCGTCGCCGAGCTCGAAGGTCAGTTTGCCGTTGTCGCGGTTGATCGACATGTGGAGGGGGCGGGGCTCGTTCACCTCGAAGGGACGCAACCACCTGACCCCGGACAGGCGCAGGGGCAGCGGCATGCCCGAACGGTCGGCGGCCATCGCCAGGCAGGCCGTACCGGGCAGGACCGGGGTGTCGCCGAGACGGTGGTCGGCCACGATCCAGTCATCGGGCCTGACCTGGTCAGGAGCACCCACGCGACCTTCGGCCGGGCTGTCCACCCAGAATCGCTCGCGGGCGAACGGGTACGTCGGCAGCGGGATCCGCCTTCCCGGGCGCTCCGCCCAGACGGCGGCCCAGTTCACGTCCTCCCCCGCGCGGTACCGCTCGGCGAGCCCGCCGGAGTCCGATGCCGAGCTCCCGCGCAGACCGGCCACCAGCTCGTCCAGGTCACGCGCCACCACCGCGGCCCGCACCGGCAGGTGGGGACGGCCGACCGCGAGCGTGTACGCGACGTCACGCACGCTGACCCCGGGATGGGCGGCCAGATGCCCGGCCAGCTCCCCCGTCAGCCGCGCGAGCGCCGCCTCGTCGTGCGCGGACACCGGGACGACGACCTGCGAGCCGTCCGGCTTCTCGACCGGCCTGTCCGGCGCCTCCGACAGCACCACGTGGCAGTTGGTCCCGCTGAACCCGAAGCTGCTGACCGCGGCGGTGCGCCGGCCAGAGGGCCCCGGCTCCCAGTCCGTCAGCTCGGTGACCACCTCAAGGGCGTCGTTCCCGAAGTCGATCTTCGGGTTGGGCGTCGAGAAGTTCGGCGAGGGCGGCAGCTTGCGGTGCCTGAGCGCCAGCAACGTCTTCAGCAACCCGCCGATCCCGGCCGCCATCGTGGTGTGCCCGATGTTGGCCTTGAGCGAGCCGAGGCCGCAGGGCCGCTCACGCTCACCGAAGACCTGCGCCAGCGCCTTGACCTCGATGGGGTCGCCCAGCGAGGTGCCCGTCCCGTGAGCCTCCACGTAGCCCACGTCGTCGGGCGTGACGCCCGCGAGCCGCTGCACCCGCTTGATCAGCTCGGCCTGCGAACCGGCGCTCGGGGCGGTGATGCCGTTCGTCGAACCGTCGCCGTTGACGCCACCCGCCCTGATCACGCCGTGCACGTGGTCGCCGTCGGCCAGCGCCTGGTCCAGCCGCTTCAGCACCACGGCGCCGACACCCTCGCCGAGCACGATGCCGTCAGCGGACTCGTCGAACGGCGCGCACGCCCCGCTCGGCGAGAGCATCCCGGCGTTGCTGCACCAGATGTGCATCTGGGCGGTCGTCATGACGGCCACACCACCGGCGACGGCCGCGTCGCACTCGCCTCGCCTGATGCTCTCGCAGGCCAGATGCACGGCGACCAGCGACGACGAGCAGGCGGTGTCGACGGCCATGGTGGGGCCGCCGAAGTTCAGCAGGTAGGCGATCCTGGCCGGAAGCACCGAGGACGTGTTGCCGAGGAAGGCCTGGCCGCTGTCACCCAGCCCGGCCTCGGCGAGCCTGCGCGCGTAGTCGCCCGCCGCACAGCCGACGAAGACCCCCCACGGACGGCGCCCGCCCGAACCGCCCGCATAGCCGGCGTCCTCCATGGCGTGCCACGCCTCCTGGAGGAAGAGCCGCTGCTGGGGGTCCATGGCTTCGGCTTCCAGCGGGGACAGGTTGAAGAAGGCGGCGTCGAACTCGTCGACCGCCGAGAGCATGGCGGCGTGCTTGCTGTAGGTCTTGTCGGGCTTCGAGCGGTCGGGGTCGTAGGCGGCGGCGATGTCGAAGCGGTCGGAGGGGATCTCGCGGATGCTGGTACGGCCGGCGGCGAGGTTGTTCCAGAAGGATTCGAGATCGGGGGCGTCGGGGAAACGACCGGCCATGCCGATCACGGCGATGTCGCCGGTCGGTGCCGTGGGGGCGGTGGGGGGCGTTTCCTTGGCCAAGGGGGTGAGCTGGATCTGGCCGGGGTCCGTGACCGGGCGTCGCCGGGCGGGGGGTTGCTGGGCCGGGGGCTGCTGGGCAGCGGGCTGCTGGGCGGCGGGCTGCTGGGCGGCGGGCTGCTCGGCGGGCGGTTGCTCGGCGGGGGGCGGGGCTTCCTCGCGAAGTGGCGGCGGTGTGGCGGCATCCAGGCCGGCGACATGCTCCACCAGGGCGGGGAGCGTGGGGTGGTCGTAGACGGCTACCGAGTCGAGGTCGAGATCGAAGCGACGGTTGAGGTCGCGGACGATTTCCACGGCGCCGATCGAGTCGAGGCCCATTTCGCTGAAGCTCGATGACTCGTCGATCTCGTGGGGCTCCAGGTAGAGGTGCGCCATGAGGGTGGACTCCACAACCTGACGCACTTCCCCGGGGTCCAGCCCGGGCTGCGGCGGGCTTGATGCGCCCTCGGGGGCGCGGGCCGAGGCCGCGGCGGGCTCGGAGGCAGGCTTGGGGGGCTTGGGGGCGGGCGCGGCCGGCTCGGAAACGCGCTCGGCGGACTCGGAAGCGCGCTCGACGGGTGCGAGCTCGACCTGCGCGGGCGCGGCGGCGGCCTGCGCGGTGGCGGCGTCGGCCTGCACGGGCGCGGCGGCGTCGGCCTGAGTGGGCTCAGGAGTGTGGTCTCCCCGGGTGCGGAAGCTCTCCACCTTCGCGAAGTGGTCACGCACCCGAGCCGACGACTCCTCCCCCAGCACGCGGGCGTGCAGATCCACCTCGCCCGCGATCACCCCGTCCAGCCGCTGCAGCACCCGCCCCGCCAGCTCGCCCTTGAGCGCGCGGACGGCGCGGGGTGGCAGGCCGGCGATCGAGCGGGCCTGGCGGAGCGCCACCTTCAGCACCTCCGCCTGCGGCAGCACCGACACGTTCGCGCCGCGCCGCTCCAGCTCCTCGCCGGTGATCTGGCGGCCGGTGAACAACATCTCGTGTGCCAGCGACCGCCCGAACCGCTCTTCGAGGACGTAGGTCGAACCCATTCCTGGGGTGAACCCAAACTTCATGAAGTTCGCGCTGTACACCCCTTCCCTGGCCATGTGCACGACATCCGCGTACAGGCCGAATGCCAGCCCGCCGCCGGACGCGTGCCCCTGGATGGCGGTGATCACCGGCCGGTCGCACTTGAGCAGCCCCTCGTAGAGGAAGGGCACGTCCGTGAACTGCCCCTGGCCCTCCGACAGGGTCTGGAGGGCGTCCGGTGTCGCCCCCATGCTGAACACCTTGTCGCTGCCGGTGACGACCACGGCCTTCACGTCGTCGCGACGTGCGATCTCCGCGAAGGCGGCCTGGAGCCCGTCGATGAGGCCCTGGGTGAACATGGTCGACTCCATGGCCACCAGTGCGACGCCGTCCTGGTCCACGCTGAACCGCACGTCCTCGCCCTCCTTCTGAGTAGCAGGCCGCTTAGCGGGCCCGGTAGCGGGCTGTGTGGCGGGTCCGGCAGCAGGCCTGGCAGCAGGCCCGGTAGCGGGCTGTGTGACGGGCTGTGTGGCGGGCCGGGACGCGGGCTGGGTGGCCGGTCGCTCCGGGCGGTGGTCCTCGCCGCGCCATCGGCCGATCCAGCAGCGTTCCTCCTGGAACGGGTAGGCGGGCAACGAGACGCGGCGCGGCACCTGGTCCCCTTCGCGGCGCGGGTAGCACGCACGCCACGGCACCCTGCCGCCCCGCACCCACTGTTCGGCCAGCTCACGCAGGCGCCCCGTGCGGAACAGCCGGACGTATTCTTCGGGCTCGGCGTCGCCGTCGGAGCCGGCCGTACCGGAGAACCCGACGTCGTCCCCGCGGGCGAACGCCTCCAGCCGGGCCCGGAGCTCGGCCACGTCGGACACGACGAGCGCGAGCCGTACGGCAAGCGCGGTCCTGCCGACCTGCGAGGTGTAGGCGAGGTCGTCGAGGAACGCGTCGGTGCCGCTCGCCAGGTCGTTGACGGTGCTGTCGAGCGTGAGCCCGGTCCCGAGCCGGACCAGCGCGGCCGGGTCGAGCCCCAGGTCGCCGAGCGTCTCGTCGGGGTCGATCTGCGATTCGGGGACGCCGAGCAGCCGCGCCACCCGGGTCCGCGCCGCGTCGCCGCCACCCGAGGCGGAACGATCCTGGAGGAAGGTCACGTAGGCCGCGGCGTAGTCGCGCAGCGCCTCCCTGGTCCGCGCCGACAGCACGAACAGGCACGGCCCGTCCCAGCCGCCGCTCCGCGGTTCCCGCCTGCCGTACTCCTCCAGCAGCACGTGCGCGTTGGTGCCGCCGGCGCCGAAGGCGCTGACGCCCGCGCGGCGCGGGCCCGGCCAGGGCGCGAGCTCGCGCTGGACGCGGAAGCGGGTGGCCGCGAAGTCGATCTGCGGGTTCAGCTCCTCGGTGTGCAGCGAGGGCACGAGCTGTCCGTGCTTCATCTGGAGCAGGACCTTGGTCAGCCCGGCGATGCCGGCGGCGCCCTCCAGGTGGCCGATGTTGGACTTGACCGAGCCGATCGCGCAGGTGTCCCCGCCGGTGTCGAGCGCCTTGCGCATGCCCTCCACCTCGATGGGGTCGCCGAGGGAGGTGCCGGTGCCGTGGGCCTCGACGTAGGTGATGGTCGCCGGGTCCCAGCCGGAGCGGCGCACGGCCTTGTCGATGAGCTCGGCCTGGGAGGCGGGGCTCGGCACGGTGGCGCCGCTGGTCCTGCCGGTGTGGTTGACGGCGGAGGCGGCGATGACGCCGTAGATGTGGTCGCCGTCGCGCCTGGCCCGCGACAGCGGCTTGAGCAGCACCGCCCCGGATCCCTCGCCGGGCACGTAGCCGCTGCTGCCCTTGGCGAACGCGCGACATCGGCCGTCGGTCGACAACCAGCGGCCCTGGGCGAGCTGCAGGTACTTCTGCGGGTGCACGGTCGCGTTGACCCCGCCCGCGAGGGCGAGCGTGCACTCGCCGCGCCGCAGGCTCTCGATCGCCAGGTGCACGGCGGTGAGCGAGGAGGAGCAGGCGGTGTCGAGCGCGAGGCTCGGGCCGTCGAAGTCGAAGGTGTAGGAGACGCGGTTGGCGATCGACGCGTGCATCGCGGTGGGTGCCACGCCGCCCTCGCCGCCCTCGACGAGCTGGTAGTGGTTCCACATGACGCCGGCGAAGACGCCGACGTTCTCGCCGGTCAGGGTGTCGGGCGGGTATCCGGCGTCTTCCAGCGTGTGCCAGCAGGTCTGGAGGAACAGCCGTTCCTGGGGGTCCATGCGCTCGGCGTCGCGACGGGAGATCCCGAAGAAGGCGGGGTCGAAGCGGTCGACGCCGTCGATGAAGCCGCCCCACTTGCCGTAGGTCTTGCCCGCGCGGCCCTTCTCGGGGTCGAAGAGGGCCTCGTGGTCCCACCGGTCGGCCGGGACCTCGGTGATGCAGTCGCGTCCTTCGGCCAGGTTGCGCCAGAAGGCGTCGAGGTCGGGGGCCTGCGGATACCGTCCGGCGAGCCCGACGATCGCGATCCCGTCCTGCTCGTCGTGGGCGGCCGCCGGCTCCTGCCGCACGTCTGCGGCTTGCCGTACGTCCTCTGCCTGCCGCACGACCTCTGCTTGCCGTACGGCACGCGGCAGCAGCTCGGTGACCCGGTCGCCCTCGCCGTGCAGCACGACGAACCGGCCTTCGGCCCCCGCCAGAGCGCGATCGAGCACCTCCAGCGCGTCGCCGGTGGGCAGCGGCGACAGCCCGGTCGCCTTCCGCGCACGCTCCAGCGCCTCGGGCCCGACCTGCATGCCTCCGTCGGCCCAGTACGGCCAGCCGATGGCCAGCGTCCTGCCCGGCCCTTCGCGCCGGAGCGCGAACTCCTCCAGGTAGGCGTTGGCGAAGCCGTACCCTGCCTGGCCGGGGTTGGGCAGCGAGGCCGACAACGAGGAGAAGACCACGAAGAAGTCCAGGTCGTCAGCCTTGGTGGCGTCGTCGAGGTGCTTCACGCCGAGCGCCTTGGGCGCCACGACGGCCTCGATGTCGGCGGCCTGCTGCCGGAAGTAGGCGCCGTCGCGGTTGACGCCCGCGCAGTGGATGACGCCGTCGATCCGCCCGTATCGTGCCCGGACGGTGTCGAGGGCCCGCTCGACCTCGTCCCGGTCGGTGAGGTCGGCCCGCACCTCGGCGCTCCGGCCGATCGCCACGGGCCGGGCGTGGTGGCGTCGTTCCAGGTGTTCGGCGACGTGCCGCCCGATCCCGCCGGTGCCGCCGGCGATCACGTAGACGCCGTCCCGCTTGATGGGGACCTGGCCGGGCTCGGGCTCGTACGGGAGCCACCGTCGCACCATGCGCCCGTCACGGGTGTAGCGGATCTCGGACTCGTCCGAGGGGTCGCGCAGGGCTTGGCCCAGCAGGCCCGGGTCGTCCAGCGCGACGCTCCTGCATCGGATGACGGGCGTCTCCGCTGAGATCGTGCGGGCGAGCGCTGCCACCGCCGCGTGCTCGGGCGACGACTCGTGGACGAAGGTGATGGTGATCTCGTCCTGCGGCGCCTGGTCGACGAGGGCGCAGGCGAGCGACCACACCGTCAGGCAGGCGTCGGCGGCGCTCCCTCCGGGGAGCGGGAAGACCGCGATGTGCCGTGGCGTGCTCCCCAGGTCCGCGAGCATCCGGCCCAGCTGACGCCTGTCGCGCGGATCGAGACGGTAGGCGCTCTCGCCGGACCGGTCGAAGTCGCCGCCGGGCTCCACGCGCACGAACGAGCCGGTCAGCCGCTCCGGTGCCGCGATCACCACCTGCGGCTCCGGCGGGCTCGAACCTTCCGCCTCCTGGGGCACCCAGGTGTCCCGGTAGCAGAGCGTCCTGCCGCTTGAGGTCTCACGCTCCTGAGCGGGCAGCTCCTCGGGCTGCTGGAAGGGCAGGTCCACGTCGTAGGCGTCGGCCAGGTGGGCGGCGAGGCTGTCGATGTCGCCGTGCTCGAACAGCAGCGTCGGGTACAGCCGCCGCCCGAGGAGCTGCTCCAGCCGCTCCCCGATGGCCAGCACCGTCACCGAGTCGAGGCCCAGGTCGTAGAAGCCGACGTCGGTGGGCACCTCGTCGGGGGACTTGCCGAGGTGCTCGGCGACCATCGCGCGCAGGTGTCCCGGCAGGCCGTCCGCCGACGACGTCCCCTCGGTCTTCTGTACGGCGGGCTGCTCGGTCTCCAGCAGCTTCTCGATCAGCCCGGGGAACCTGATGCGCTTGCAGGCCAGCCCGGTGAAGGAGGCGACGAAGCGGCCCCGCTCGTCGTAGATGCCGTAGTCGTTGCTGATGACGTCGCCGGAGGGCGCCAGCGTCTCCGGCCGCGGGGCGTACACGTGGAAGCGGTCGGGAAGCCGCTCGGGCGCACGGAACTCGCTGATGTAGAAGGGGATGAACGGCTCCTGCCCCGACGCCTGGGTCAGGCCGAGCCCTGCGAGCGTGGAGGCGTCGAGCCTGGCGGGATGCAGGTAGAACCGCTCGTGGTCCGGATCGTTGACGATGGGCCGCAGCTCGGCGAGCAGGTAGTCGTCGCCGTGGTGGAGGCGGCCGGCACATTTCATCGGGTCGCCGTGGCTGATGTCCTCGGCCCTGGCCCTGGCGTACAGCTCCTCCATGTCGCTCTGCCGTACGGCGGCGTCCTTTAAGGCCGCCGGGTCGATGTCGGGGAGGGGGTCGCGGTCGGCGAGGACCAGCTCGCAGGTGAGGTTCCTGCGCCAGTCGGACAGCGGCTCGCCCTCGCGCACCCAGCGGCTCTCGGCCAGCACCTCGTGGACGCCGTCGTCCGGCTCGGCGATCGTGACGCGGATCTCGCGGTCGGCGTCGGGCTTGGTGACGATGGCCTCGGTGAAGAGCACCTCTCTGAGCGTGACGCGCCCGTGCTCCCATCCGGCTCCGATGAGGATGCGGTAGACGATGTCGAGGAAGGTCACCCCGGGCATGACGGAGACGTCGTGCACCCGGTGGTTGCGCATGATGAAGTCGGAGTGGGTCAGCAGCGTGTGACATTCGATCGCGGGCATGGATTCACGCACTCCCTCTCACGCGTTCGCCGTTCATCGTGAGATCCAGGTCGAGGATGGAGGTCATACGGCGAGCCGGTTCGTTGTCCTTGGCCGGTTGCCCGGCCGGTTCCTTGTCGAGCCACAGGCGCCTGCGGTTGAACACGGGCGCGGGCAGGGGCCTCCTCTGGGCCGGGGCGCCCTCGCGCAGCTCCGGGTCGAGCTGGCTCAGCACGAGGTGGGCATTGGTGCCCCCGAGGCCGAACGAGCTCACCCCGGCGACGCGCACCTTCCCGGCATCGGCCCAGTCGCGCGGCTCGGTGCTCGGCCGGAAGGGTGAGGCGTCGAAGTCGAAACGCGGGTTGGGCCGCTCGCACGACAGCGTGGGCGGGATGCGCCCGTGCTCCACCGCGAGGGCGGCCTTGAGCAGTCCGGCGATTCCCGCGGCGCTCAGCGTGTGCCCGATGTTGGACTTCACGCTGCCGATCGCGGTGGCGCCCTTCGCGTCGGTGCTCTCGCGGAACACCTGCGTGAGGGCTCGCAGCTCGATCGGGTCGCCGATCAGGGTGCCCGTCCCGTGCGCCTCCACCAGGCCGATCTCCGCGGCGCTGCGGCCGGCGGCGGCCAGCGCTCGCCGTACCACGTCCGCCTGGGCCTCGGGGTTGGGCGTGGTGATGCCCATCGTGTGCCCGTCGTTGTTGACGGCGACGGCCTCGATGACCGCGTGGATGCGGTCGCCGTCCGCCAAGGCGGCGGCCAGCGGCTTGAGCAGCACGACGCCGCAGCCCTCGCCGGGGACGAACCCGTCGGCGCTCTCGTCGAACGTGTGGCACCTGCCGGTCGGCGACAGGGCCTTGGCCGCGCTGAGCTGGAGGTAGTCCTCCTCGTCCAGCAGCACCTCCACGCCGCCCGCCAGGGCCAGGCGGGACTCGCCGGCGAGCAGGCTGCGGCCGGCGAGCTGGACGCTGACCAGCGAGGAGGAGCAGGCGCTGTCGACCACGAGGTTGGGGCCGTGGAAGTCGAAGTGGTGGGCGACCCGGGCGGCGATGAAGTTCTGGTCGGAGGCGAGCCCGCCCGCCCGCACTCCTGCGCGGCGCCCGTAGCCGGACATCCTGGCGCCGGCGAACACGCCGACGTCGGAGCCTCGCAGCTCCGCCGGGTCGTATCCGGCGTCGCTGAGGGCGGTGGCGCAACATTCGAGGAACATGCGGATGGCGGGGTCGAGCGCCCGCGCCTCCTGCTCCGTCATGGCGAAGAAGCCGGCGTCGAAGCCTTCGATGTCGTCGACGAAACCGCCCCACTTGCTGATGCTCCGGCCCAGGCGCGGCTCGGGGTGGTAGAGCTCGCGGTGGTCCCAGCGGGACTCGGGGACCTCGCCGACGGCGCAGCGGCCGGAGGTGAGGTTGTCCCAGAAGGTGTCGAGGTCGGGGGCTCCTGGGAGGCGGCAGGCCATGCCGATGATCGCGATCTTGCCTTCCGCGTCAGGCGGGGCTGACGCGGTGGGCGCGACACGCTCGACGACTCCGGCCGTCGCCGCCGGCCCGGCCGCCTCGACCGCCTCGGGGGTCTCAACCGGCTCGACCGGCTCGACCGCCTCGGGGGTCTCGACCGGCTCGACCGGCTCGACGGTCTCGCCGAGGTGTTCCCTCAGCTGGTCCAGCGTCGGGTAGTCGAGCAGCACGGAGGGCTCCAGGTGCCTGCCCAGCCGCCCCTCGATGCCCTTCACCAGCTCGGCCAGCATCACCGACTCCACGCCGAGCTCGCCGAACTCGGCCGTGGGGTCGAGCGACTCCAGCGGGATGCCGAGCATCTCGGAGAACAGCGGCGCCAGCCAGTCCCGCTCCTGCCGTACAGGTTCGGACGGCCGGGTGGATGTCGCCCGAGAAGGCAGGAGCAGAGCCTCGACATCCACCGAGCCGTCCTCGGCCGGACAGGGCAGGATGCTCGCCCCGCCCGGCAAGGCCAGGACCCTTTCGAGGATCCGCAGACCCTCGTCGTCACCCAGGGTGGCCACGCCCACGGGGGCGCAGACGTTGGGCTCGCCACGGGCACCGCCCGACTCCTGCCACTGCGGCCAGTCGACCGACCGGAACTCGGGCCGGCCGGAACGCCGCTGGTAGCCCGTGAACAGGTCCACGAAGGTGTTCGCGGCCGCGTAGTCGGCGACGCCGGAGGCCAGCCGCGGGACCACGGCGCAGATCGAGGAGAAGGCCAGGAAGAACGCCGGCCGGTCCTGCGAGCAGAGCTCGGCCAGCACCTCCAGCCCGCCGGCCTTGGGAGCCATCACCTGCTGGATGTCGGCCAGGTCCTTGTGGACCAGCGACGGCCTGCCCTGGCTGCTGCGCCCGGCGCAGTGCACCACGCCGCCGATCGGGCCCAGGCTGGTGCGGGCCTTGTCCAGGAAGGCAGCGATGTCCGAGCGTTCGGTCAGGGGCCCGGTGTGCACGAGCACGCGTGCGCCGCCGCCCTCCAGCCCCCGGATGACGTCGATCGTCTCGCGGGCGGCGTCGGGCAGGCCGGGCCTGTTCCACTGCTCGCGGGGCGGCAGCGGGCGGGCGCCGATCAGCGCCAGCTTCCTGGCTCCCCGTTCCACCAGATGCCGGGCCACCAGCGCGCCCAGGCCCCTGGTGCCTCCGGTGACCAGGTAGACGGCTTCGGGGTCCGGCCGCAGCTCGGTGTGCGGGGCGGCCACCTCTTGCAGGCGCGGCCGGTGGCGCCGCCCGTCGCGGTAGCAGATCTCGGTGTAGGCGTCGGTCGCGCCCCACTCCGCGAGGAGCTGCGCGGCCGTGGGCCGGTCGGTGTCGACGACCGTGGCCGTCACGTTCGAGTACTCGGCGGAGAGCATCCGGACGAACGAGGCCTGCCGGGCGCCGCCCAAGCTGGGCGGCGGGCCTTCGAGGTCGAGCAGGCCGCTGGTCACGTGCAGCACCCGCAAATCGGTACGGCCGCGCAGGGCACGTTGCAGCAGCGCGAGCCGTGCGGTCTCGTGGGCGGTGCCGACCTGGTCCAGGTCGCACAGGTCGATCCAGCCCGACGGCTCGAAGGGCAGGTCGGCGCCCGGCTCGGACGACAGGGTGACGCGGTCGGGGCCGATGGCCCCGGCCAGCTCTCGGGCGAGGTCCTCGGTGCCGGGGGTGAACAGGCACAGGACCTTTCCTGTGATCTCGCGTGCCTGCGGTTCCTCGGCGGCGACCCAGACCTTCTCGTAGAGAGGGGTCTCCCGCCGCGGCTCAGGGGTCTCCGGTTCCTGCCGTGCCGGTGTACCCGAAGGCTCCTGTCGTGCCGGTGTACCCGAAGGCTCCTGTCGTGCCGGTGTGCCCGAAGGCTCCTGTCGCACGGGTGTGCCCGAAGGCTCCGGCACCCAGCACCGCATCCGCGCGAAGGGGTAGGTGGGCAGCTCGATGACCCGCGAGGCGCCGCCGTGCAGCCGTTCCCAGTCGACGTGCCCGCCCGAGACCCAGTGACGCCCGATCGCCTGCAGGTCGGCTCCCTCCGGTTCCCGCTGGTCCGACGCCGTGGCCCGGCCGCGCAGCACGCCCGCGTCGTCGCCGCCGGCGAACCGCTCCAGCCGGTCGCACAGCTCCGGGACACCGGTGACCACCACGGCCAGCCGTTCGCGCAGCGGCTCGCGCCCGGCCTGCAGCGTGTAGGCGACATCGGCCAGGCGGGGCCCGGCGCCCTCGTCGAAGGTCCGCACGAGGTGCGCGGCGAGCGCGTCGCCGGTCATCTCCGTGCCTGCCTGCCCGGAGGCCACGCGCCGCAGCTCCCGCAGCAGCCCTTCCGTGTCGGTCGCGCCGCCGGTGCGGCGCAGGTGCGCGGCCAGCCTGGCGGCCGACGCGCGCAACCGCTCCTCGTCGTAGGCGGACAGCACGGCCAGTTGCGGGCCGCCGGAGCCGGTACGGGGCGCCGGCCCGGACGTGTACTCCTCCAGCACGGCATGCGCGATGGTGCCGCCGGCGCCGAACGAGCTGATGCACGCCCGCCGCGGCCCGCCGGGCCAGTCGGCCAGCTCCCGCTGCACGCGGAAGGGCACCCGGTCCCAGTCGATGTTCGGGTTCAGCTCCTCGGCGTGCAGGGAGGGCACGAGCTTCCCGTGCCGCATCTGCAGCACGATCTTCGTGAGCCCCGCGATGCCCGCCCCGGCCTCGACGTGACCGATGTTCGACTTGACGGAGCCGATCGGGATGCTGCCGAGCGGAGCGTCTCCGAACACCCGGAGCATGGCGTTGACCTCGATCGGGTCGCCCAGCTCCGTGCCCGCGCCGTGGCACTCCACGTAGCCGATGGAGGCGGGGTCCACGCCGGCGTCGGCGATGGCCCGGCGCACGAGCTCGCCCTCGGCGGCCGGGTTGGGCACCACCCAGCCGTTGGTCTTGCCCGAGTGCAGCACGCTCGTGCCCCGGATCACCGCGTGGATGCGGTCGCCGTCGGCCTCGGCCCGTGAGAGCGGCTTGAGCAGGACGACGCCGGCTCCCTCGCCCGGCACGAACCCGTCGCCTCCGGCGCCGAAGCTGCGGCACACGCGGTCCGTGGCCGTCAGTTTCATCCGCGAGTGCTGGATGAACTTGTTGGGATGCAGCGAGAGGTTGATGCCGCCGACGAGGGCCAGCCCGCACTCGCCGTACCTGAGAGAGCGGACCGCCAGGTGCAGCGCGGTCAGCGACGACGAGCACATCGTGTCGACCGTCATGCTGGGGCCGGTCAGGTCCAGGTGGTAGGAGACCCGGTTGGCGACGCCGCCGGTGGTGGCGCCGGTGTCCTGCGGCGATCCCATCAGGGTCTGCTCGACGCCGAAGAAGGGGTACTCGTTGTACATGACCCCGGCGTAGACGGCCACGTCGGAGCCGCGCAGGCGTGCGCGCGGGTATCCGGCGTCCTCGAGCGCCTCCCAGGCGACTTCGAGGAAGAGCCGCTCCTGCGGGTCCATCAGCGCGGCGTCGCGAGGGGTGATGCCGAACAGCAGCGGGTCGAACCTGTCGACGTCGTCGAGGAAGCCGCCCCACATCCGGTCGACCGGCCAGCCGTCGCGGGCACGTTCCTGCGGGATCCTGGTGACCGAGTCGCGCCCGGCGGCCAGGTTCTCCCAGAAGGCCGCCAGGTCGGGCGCCTGCGGGTAGCGTCCCGCGATGCCGATGATCGCGATCGCGTCGTCGTCCGCCGGGCGGGAGACGGCCGGAGCCTGGGCGCGCTCGCCCCGGCCGAGCGCGGCGGCGACGCCCGCCAGGTCGCGGTGCTCGAAGAACAGCGTGCGCGAGCGCTCGCCCAGGTCACGCTCCAGCCGCGCGTTGAGCTGCGCCACGATGTTCGACGTCAGCCCGTACTGCTCCAGCGGCACGCGGACGTTGAGCTGGGCGGCGGGGATGCCCGACACCTCGGCGTAGGTCTCCTTGAGGTAGTCCTCCAGGTCGTCCACCGGCCTGGGCGCGGCCGTCGCCGGCCCGTCCTGGGAGATCCAGTACGGCTGCGCCGCGAACGGATACGTGGGCAGCTGCACCCGCGCGGCGGGCGTGGTCCAGTACTTCTCCCACGGCACGTCCTGCCCCGCCATCCACGCGTCGGCGGCCTCGGCCTCGCTGCCGGGATCCGCGGCGGCGCCCGGCGCCTCCACGACACCAGGCTGCCGCTCGCCCGCCAGGAACGCCTCCAGTCCTTCCCGCAGCCCGCGCAGGTCGGAGCAGGTCACGGCGATCCGGTACGGCAGGGCCACCCGGCCTGTCTGGGTGGTGAAGGCGATGTCGGCCAGGGAGTCGTCGGTGTCGGTGAGGTGGTCGAGCATCCGCCTGGCCAGGGTGGACAGCTGCTCGTGGCCCGCCGCGGAGAGCACGACGGCGTGCTGACGCCCGTCGGGGCGTGAGGGCTCGCGCGGCGCGGCGGCCCGCAGCAGGGCGTGCCCGTGGGTGCCGGTCGCGCCGAAGGCGTTGATCAGCGCCCGGCGCGGCTCGCCTTCCCACGAGCCGAGCCGGTCGGCCACCTGGACGGGCCCGCCGTCCACCGGATGGCCGGCCGCGAGCGTCGGGGCGATCTGGCCGTGCCGCATCTGCAGCAGCACCTTGGTGAGCTGCGACAACCCTGAGGCGGCTTCGAGGTGGCCGATGTTCGGCTTGACCGTGCCGACCGCCACCGGCCGCGGCCTGCCGTCGAAGACCTGGGTGAGCGCTTCGAGTTCCGCGGCGTCGGCGAGGGTGGCACCGGCCGCGGCGCACTCGACGTAGGAGACGTCACCGGGCGTCGTTCCCGCCCGCTCGAGAGTCTGGCGCATGGAGGCGGCCATGGCTTCGGCGCTGGGCGCGGTGAAGCGGCTGCTGTGGCCTGCGTGCGCGATCCACGTGCCTTCGATGATGCCGTGGACCACGTCGCGGTCACGCCCGGCGTCCTCGGCCGGGCGGAGCAGGAGGGCTCCGACGCCCTCACCGACGGTCCAGCCGGGGTGGTCGTCGTCGAAGGCCCGGCCGGCCGGGTCGTCGGTGAGCAGGTCCAGCCCGTCCAGCAGGCTCGCGTGGTAGGGGTCGGCGACAAGGCTGACGCCGCCGACGACGGCCGCGTCGCACTCCCCCTTCCGCAGGCTCTCCGCGGCCAGGTGCAGGGCCGTCAGGGCGGAGGAGCAGGAGGTGTCCACCGCGATGCTCGGGCCGGTGAAGTCGAAGAAGTAGGAGATCCGGTTGGCCGCGTCGGAGGAGGTGGCCGACACGAGGGCCTGCCCGCCCTCCTTCCAGGCGGCGGCGCCCGCGTGCTGGTAGTCCTGCCACATCGAGCCGACGAACACGCCGACCCTCGGCGCCGCCCGTCGCAGGGACTCGGCCGTGTGACCGGCGTTCTCCAGGCATTCCCACACGCTGTGCAGCAGCAGCCGCAGCTGCGGGTCCAGCTGCGCGGCCTCCTGCGGCGCGATGTGGAACAGCAGGCTGTCGAACCGGTCGATGTGCTCCAGGTAGCCGCCGGGCACCGGGCCGCGCGGGCTGGAGCCGATGGCGGAGGTGCCGGAGCTGAGGTTGCGCCAGAAGGCGTCGAGGTCGTCGGCTCCGGGGTAGCGGCCCGCCAGGCCGATGACGGCGATGTCGTCGGGCCGGGAGTACACCGGCGCCTCGCCCGTGGACGAGGCCCGCTTCGGATGGGACGCCGGCCCGCCCAGGAAGGCCTGGAGGAAGCGGTGCCCGTCGTCGAGGTCGAGCTGGTCGCGCAGCCGGTCGAAGGCGATGTCGCCGATCGGGCACAGGCCCAGGCCGCTCGCCGCCTGACCGGTCATGAGCAGCTGGCCCAGGTAGCCCGCTTCGAGGGTCAGGTACTTCAGGCTCTGCTCGCCGTACAGCGGCTCTATGCCCTTGAGCTGGCCGACGAGGTAGAGGCTGAAGGCCGCCCGGTCGTAGGTCGGGCGGTTGTAGGAGAAGTGCACCGTGCGGTCGATGTCCGGCCGGTCGTTGACGAGCTGGAGCGCGTGCTCGCGCGGGTGGTAGTAGTAGACGCCCTCGGCCAGGCCGTCCACGCCGTCCTTGGCCACGTGCAGGTAGGCCTGGACGGCGTAGGTGTCGCCGGCCGACGGGTAGAGGTGGCGTTCCTCGCCGTCGATCCGCCTCTCGCGCAGCAGGCCGAGCAGCCGGGACAACGCGTGCCGCGGCACGGGGCCCTGCCCGAACTCGCGGATGCTGGACCGCCAGGTGTAGTGCTCCTGCGCCACGTCGAGCGTTTCCAGGCGGATCGCCTCGGCGCCTGCGCGCCGCAGGTTCCACGCGCCCTCCTTGAAGGCGGCGCGGTCCTCTGGCGAGAAGAACTCGACCTCGGCGGGGGCGTCCTCGGCCGGTGCGGGCTCGGCCGGTGCGGGCGTCGCGGGCTGGGGAGCCGGGGCGCCGGCGGGCAGCTGCGCCGCCACGGTCCGCGCGATCCCGTTGACCGTCGGGTTCTCCAGAAGCGCCGACACCGCGATCCGTGTGCCCCTGCTCTTCTGCAGCGCCTTGGAGACCTGGACCATCGTGAACGAGGTCGCTCCCTGGTCCCACAGGTCCTGCGCGGGGTCGACCTCACCGCCGTCGAGCAGCCCGGCGAACATCGCCGAGATCTCCCGCACCAGCTCGTCCGCGGGCGCGGCGGGCGCCGCCTCGGCGGGGCTCTCGCCGTTGACCGGCCATGGCAGCGCGTCGCGGTCCAGCTTGCCGTTGTCGGTGGCGGGGAACGTCGTGAGGAAGGCGACGTAGTTCGGCACCATGTAGTCGGGCAGCGTCTCGGCGGCGTGCCCGCGCAGTTCCGCCACGGAGGGCGCCCGCCCGGACTCCGCGATCACGTAGGCGACGAGCTTGCGCTCCCCCGCCTCGTCGTCGCGGGCCACCACGACCACGTCCCTGACGCCCGGATGCAGGCGCAGCCGGTGCTCGATCTCGCCCAGCTCCACGCGGAACCCGCGGATCTTGACCTGCGCGTCGGCGCGGCCGAGGAAGATGATCGTGCCGTCGGGGAGGTAGGCGGCACGATCACCCGTGCGGTACATCCGCTGGCCCGGCTCCCGGGCGAACGGATCGGCCACGAACCGCTCGGCAGTCAGCTCGGGCTGGTTGCGGTAGCCGAGGCTCAGGCACTGTCCGGCGATGTGGAGGTCGCCCTCCGTCCCGACGGGACAGGGCTGCTGATCCTCGTCGAGGATGTAGTACCGGGAGTTGTCGATCGGCCTGCCGTACGGGATGCTGCGCCAGGCCGGGTCGACGGCGCCGACCTCGAAGTAGTTGGACCAGACCGTGGCCTCGGTCGCGCCGCCCAGGCTGACGATGGAGGCGTTCGGGAACAGGCCGCGCACGGCGTCGGGCAGCGGCAGCGGTGTGTAGTCGCCGCTGAGGAAGACCAGGCGCAGGTCGCCGGTCCCCGGCCGTCCCGCCCGCTCGGGGAACAGCTGCGCGAGCTGGTTCAGCGTGGTGGGCGCGGAGTTCCAGAACGTGATCGGCTCGTCGAGCAGGGCGTCGAGCAGCAGGTCCGGGTCGCGCTGCTGGCCCTCGTCGGCGATGTAGAGCCCGGCGCCGCATCCGAGGAGACCCAGGATGTCGAAGACCGACAGGTCGAAGCCGAGCGAGGTCACGCACAGCCCGACGTCGGAGGGGCCGAAGCCGAACGTGCGGTAGCACCAGTTGAGCAGGTTGAGCACCGGCCGGTGTGTCACCTCGACGCCCTTGGGCTTGCCGGTGCTGCCCGAGGTGAAGATCACGTAGGCGAGGTCGTCGGGTGAGTTGACCGGCTCCGGGTCGCCGCGGTCGTCCCGCAGCTCGTCGTCCAGCTCGACGGCGCGTACCTGCTCCGGCACGGGCCAGCCGGGCGTCCGCGGGCAGGTGAGCAGGATGTCCGCGCCCGCGTCGGCCATCATCACCCGTGCCCGCTCCGGCGGCAGCGACGGCTCCAGCGGCAGGTAGGCGCCGCCCGCCTTGAGGATGCCGAACACGGCGGCCACCATGTCGAAGCCCCGGCAGAGCCGGATGCCGACGATCGTGCCGGGCCCCACGTCGAGGCTCTTCAGGCGCCACGCGATGGCGTTGGCGCGGCTGTTGAGCTCGCCGTACGTCATGGTGCCCTCGCGATGCCGCAGGGCGATCGCGTCGGGATTGTTCCTGGCCTGCTCCTCGAAGAGCAGGTGGACGGGGCGGGTGTCGGGGAAGTCCCTGGCCGTGTCGTTCCAGGCGTAGAGCATCGTGTCGCGGTCGGCGGCCTGCCGCTTCTCTCCTCGCAGCGCCCTTTCGAAGGCGTCGAACAACTCGGCGGGCTCCCCCTCGGCGAAGGCCGACTCCGCCACGTCCCAGTAGTAGGCGAGCCGGTCGCCCTCCCTGACCACGATGCAGTCCAGGGCGACGTCCGGCGTGTACGTCATCCACGGCCCGGCTTCGACGCCCTCGGGGAGGGTGTGATCGGTCAGGTCGAGGATGCTCGTGTAGACGACGGGGAAGGCGTAGGACCTGCGGCGCCGCTCCTTCATGATGATCTTGCGCAGCGCCGCCAGGCCCGCCAGCGTGCCGTGCTCGGCGTCCGCGGAGATCTGCCGGTGATAGGCGCCCGCCGCGTCGTCGGCGGTGTGCGTCACCCAGCTCAGCGCCGTGAACTCGCCGGGGCGGTAGGGCTGGGACTCCTCGGTCCACCGCACCACCGACACGGTGAACGGGTCGGTGAAGCGTGCCGACAGGGCGTCCGTCAGGGCGGCGAGCACGAGCGCGTCGGGTGTCACGCCCTGCTCCCGTGCCGCGGCCTCGACGCGGTCCCACTCGGCCAGGCTGCCCCGCAGCCGCGTGCGCCGCGAAGGCGTGCAGTCCAGCGGCGGCCCCGGCGGCATGTCGCCGAACCGCTCGCTCCAGTAGCCGTCGTGCCGTTCCGCGACGTGCTCGTCCGGCGGCAACGGTTCTCCGACCGCGGCTGAGGGGTCGTCGTAGAGCCGGAACAGCTCGCGCAGCACGCGGTGGATGCTCATGCCGTCGAGCACGGTCAGGTCGATCGCGATGTGCACGGTGTCACCCTCGGCGCGCAGCTCCCACTGCGGCCAGCGGCCCAGCGGGAAGGCCCGCCCGGCCATCTCCTCGACGCTCACGTGGTCGGCGACCGGGATCGTCCAGGTCCGGGGCGCGCCCGGCCTGACGCGTAGCCGGCCGTCGTGCGTGACCTCGGAGCGCAGGGCGTCGTAGGCGTGAACCATGCGCATCCACGCCTGCGACAGCCGGTCCACGTCGAGATCGCGCACGTGGAAGCTGTGATAGACCTGGCAGCCGTCGAACTCGTGTGATCCGCCCGCGCGGGCGACGAAGTAGGCCTGCTGCAGCTCGTTCAGCGGCCGCTCCACGGCATCGCCGTCGGCGGCCAGGGCGCGCAGCGAGTTGACGAAGGCGGCGAACACGCTCTCCAGCACGCCCGGCGCGAACCGGCCGGGGGTCACGTCCCAGCGCAGCTGCAGCGCTCCGCCGTACTCCCACATCTGGTGGTCGAGCGCCACCCCCGAGGTCTGGCTCAGCGCGTAGGTCACCGGCGGGACGGTCTCGTCGGGCCGCGCGTCCAGCAGGCTCGTGAAGACCACGGGCAGGCTCACGCCGGACCGCAGCTCGCGCATGACGGTGACACCCGGCACGCCCGCGTGCCCCAGGTCGCTCCAGAGGGCGTGGTGTACGGCTCGCGCCGCCTCGCTCAGCGGCTCGCCCGCCGTGTCGTCGGCGGCGAACACCGCCGTAGACGTGAACGGGCCGACGACCTCGTCCACCTCGCGCGGCAGCCAGGCCCTGCCGGTAGTGGTGAGCGCGATGGGGAAGGCACGACCCTCCACACGCTGGAGCGCCTCGGCGAAGAGCGTGAGCGCCAGGGAGGTCGGGGAGACCTCGAGGCCGGCCGCGATGCCGCGCAGCGAGCTCCACTCCTGCGAAGTCAGCTCGGCCGTCATCGCCACCCGCTCGCCCGCCTCGTCGGAGTGCATCGCGGGTCCCTGCGGCAGATCGGCCAGGCGCTTCCTCCAGTAGTCGAGGTCGCCGGGGTTGCCGCGGTAGCCGTCGAGCGCGAGCACGCAGTCCCTCAGCGAGACCGCCGGGGCCGCCGGCTCGTGCTCCGGATCGTGGTAGCAGCGCCACCAGTCGCGCAGGAGCACATCCAGCCCGCGCCCGTCCGTCACGCTCGCGTCGATGCTGAAATGCACCGTGGTCCGGCCCGACACCTCGATGGCGAACGGCGGCCAGGCGCCGACCGGCGACACGTGCCGGGAAAGGCGCACACGAACCTGCTCGCCGTCGCCGTCGTGGACGGGCAGCTCCCACTCGGGAGCCTGCTCCAGCACGCGCTGGGTGCCGTCCTCGCCCACGACCAGCCGGAGCGCGTCGTGGTGCTCCACGACCCGCTGCCAGGCCGAGCGCAGCCGTCCGGCGTCCAGGCCGTCCACCTCGAACTCGCGATACACCTGGCAGCCCACGGCGTCGGCAGAGAAGTCCTCGTCCTTGCCCAGGACGTAGGACTGCTGGACGGGCGTGAGAGGGAAGGGCTCGAACCTGGCGCCGGGATCGGCCTCGATCACCGGTCCCGCGGGCTCCGCCGTGCTTCCCTGCTGGGCCGTACCTCTGACCTCGTCGATGCGCGCGGCCAGGTCGGCCGGCGTGGTGCACTCGCCCAGCCGCTCGACCGGCAGGTCCAGCGAGAACTCCCGCTGGATGTCGAACCACACCCGCACCGCGGAGATCGAGTCGAGCCCGTTCTCCCTGAGCGACGAATCCGGGGCCAGCTCCGCGTCGCCGGGCAACGCCTCGGCCAGCAACCGGATGACCGCCTCGATCGTGCTTTCCATCTGATCCATGGCCTCCTCCGTGCTTGCGACGCTAACGACGCGGCGCGGCCGTGCCTGCTCAAGACTGAGCAGTCGCGCGGATCGGGCCCGGCTTACGTTCGTGGCATGTCAGACGCCTGGATCTCCGGAGGAGAACCCCGGAAGGACGCAGAGGTAAGGCTGTTCTGCTTCGCGCACGCGGGAGGCGGATCGGCCCTGTTCCGCAAGTGGGACGCGCACCTGTCACCGACGGTCGACGTGTGTCCCGTCGTGCTGCCGGGGCGGGAAGGGCGCCTGCGCGAGATGCCCTTCAACCGGATGGAACAGCTCGTCGAGCCGTTGTTCCGCGCGCTCTCGCCCCATGCCGACCGCCCCTTCGCCCTGTTCGGGCACAGCATGGGCGCCGCCGTGGCCTACGAGATGGCGCGCAGGTTCGCCGACAGCCCCCAAGGAGGCCCGGCCGCGCTGTTCGCCTCCGGGCGGCGGGCGCCGCACCTGCCCACCAGGCGGCGGCGCTTCAGCGACCTGTCCGAGGACGAGCTGCTGGACGAGCTCGCGACGCTGAACGGCACGCCCGCCGAGGTGATGGACCAGCGCAGCCTGCTCGAGGTGTTCCTGCCGACCCTGCGGGCCGACTTCGAGCTGAACGAGTCGTACACGCCGCTGCCCGGCTCCGAGCTTTCGTGCCCGGTGTCGGCCTTCCTGGGCGACACCGACCCCGAGGTGGACCAGGACGAGATCGCCGCGTGGGCGGACGCCACCCGGGGGCCGTTCATGCTGCGGCTGTTCGAGGGCGACCACTTCTACCTCAAGGGTCCGCGGACCGAGGTCCTGGAGGCCGTCCGCGAGGACCTGGCTAAGCTGCGCCTCTGAGCTCGCGCAGCCTGGCCTCCAGCAACTCGGCGGCCCCGCCCATGAGCCGCTCGGCGATCAGGTCGACGTGCCGGTTGCGCCAGTCGGCCAGCTCTGTGCCCGCGACGAACCGGTTGAACGACCCCATCGCGGGCCCGCAGTGCACCTGGTAGTCCACGCGCCGGTCCTCAGCTCCCTCCAGCGCGAGCCTGATGGAGTGCACGAAGTACCAGCGGAAGATCAGGGCCATCCGGTGCTTGGGGTCGCGCGCGGCCCGGGCCAGCTCGTCGGGCTTGCGCTCGGCCAGGTAGGCCTCGGTCTCCGCCCAGACCTCGTCGAAGGACCTGCGGAAGTACTTGTCCTGGATCGTCTGCCTGGTCCTGTCGTCGATCTCCTCCAGCGAGCCGTGCCGCCGGTAGAGCTCGTACAGCTTGTTGGCGCGGGCCGGGAACAGGGTGCCCTTCCTGGCGACCTGCACCCTCGCGCCCATCTCGAACATGTCGCCCGCGGGCGCGTAGGCGGTGTCCTGCACGTCCAGGTCGGCCAGCATCCGCTTGACCTCGGACGACGTCCCGGCCTCCGGCGAGCACTGGTTGATCGAACCGGTGACGACGAACTCGGCCCCGAGCACGAACGCCGCCGCGACCGCCTCCGGCGAGCCGAGACCGCCCGAGGCGCCGACCCTGACGGGCCTGGCGTAACGATGGCGGGCCATCTCCTCGTCGCGCAGCTTCACCATCGCCGGCACCAGCGCGTACGGCGAGCGGGCGTCGGTATGGCCGGCCGAGTCGGCCTCCACGCAGATGTCCTCGCTGATCGGCAGCTCGGCCGCCACCTCGGCCTCGGCGGGGCTCAGCGCGCCCTCCCCGGTCAGGCGGCGCAGGATCGCCTCGGGCGCCGGTCGCATGAAGGCGCCCGCGACCTCGGGGCGCGACACCTTGGCCAGCACACGCCGGACGGCGACCGGACGGCCGGACTCGTCCCGGTGGGCGCCGGCGAAGCGGTAACGCACGAGCGGCGCCGTGATGTGCGGGTAGGCGGCCGCCTCGACGTAGCGCACGTCGTGGCGCAGATACAGCTCCACGGTGTCGCGTTCGAGGCCGTCCTCGTCGAAGCCGTACAGCAGGTTCATGCCGAAGCGTGTCCCGACCTCCTGCTTGATCGTGTGAATCGCCGCCTCGATCTCGTCCAGGGTCAGGCCGCCCGCGCCGAAGAAGCCCATCAAACCGGCCTTGCCCATCCTGATCACCAGGTCGGCCGAGGCGATGCCCTTGAACATGGATCCGGCCAGGTAGGCGTGACGCACGCCGTAGTCCTCGCGGAACGTGCGAGAACCGAGGCTGGAGTCAGGAGTGCTCGGCGTCTCCTGCTTCGTGACGTCCCAGAGTTTGGAGAGCACGGTGCCGGGGCCGAGCTCCACCAGCTCGTCCACGCCCTGCGCCATGAGGTACCGCATGCCGTCCAGCCAGCGCACCGGGCTGTGGATCTGCTTGCGCAGCAGCTCGGCCATGTCGCCGGCGTCGTGCGGGCGCCCCGTGACGTTGGAGAGCACGGGCACACGCGGCTCGGCGAGGTCGACGGCCTTCAGCTCCTGCGCGAACGCGTCGGCGGCCTCCCGCATGTGACGCGAGTGGGCGGCGACGCTGACGGCGAGCGGGACACACTTGCCGCCGTCGGCCTCGATCGCCTCGGTCACCGAGGCGATGTCGTCCTGGAGGCCGGCGAGCACGACCTGCTGGGGCGAGTTGTAGTTGGCGATCTCCACGTCGGTCCCGTGCAGCAGCGCCTCCAGGCGTTCCACGGGAACGCCGAGCACCGCCGTCATCGCGCCGCCCTTGGCCTGGCTCATCAGCTCGCCGCGCCGCGCGACCAGCCTCAGGCCGGTCTCGAAGTCGAAGCAGCCGGCCGCGAACAGCGCCGTGTACTCGCCCAGGCTGTGCCCGGCCAGGTAGTCGGGCCTGCCGTCCTGCGACAGGTAGCTGAGCGCGTTGACGGTGTAGAGCGCGGGCTGGCTGAAGCGCGTGTCGCGCAGCCGTACGGGATCCCGGCACAACTCGGCGACCGAGTACCCGAGGATCTCGTCCGCCTTCGCGCACAGGTCGGGATGGCGTTCCAAAACGCCGTCGCCCATTCCTCTGCGCTGGGAACCTTGGCCGGGGAAGACCCACACGACTGCCATCGGGCGCTTTCCTTCCTAGCGTTCCCAGGGGAACCGCTTCTCCGTTGCGTAGTCGGACAGGCGCTGCCGGACCTCGGGCGTGGACATCAGCCTGCCGAACTCGCCGACCGCCTTCTCCTCCACGGCGTCGGAGATGATCCACAGGTCGCGGAAGTAACGCTTCATGTCGCCGATGACCGACTCGTCGAGCTTGGTCAGGCGGTAGGCCAGGCGTTTGATGACCGCCCCGGGGTCCGCCGTCACCTCGTCGACGAGCTGGAACCGCTCGGCCTCGGCCGCGCTGACGGGCTGGGTGCTGAACGTCATCGTGTAGGCCTTCTGGAAGCCGGCCCGCCGGATGAGGAAGGGCAGCACGCAGCAGGGCAGCAGCCCCCACAGCGCCTCGGGCAGGCTGAAGGTGCTGCGCTCGCTGGCGTAGACGAAGTCGCTCGCGGCGGCCAGGCCCACTCCGCCGCCCGCGACCCGGCCGTCGACCTGCGCGACGACCGCGCGCGGCGTCGTGGTGAAGCGCTTGAGCAGGCCGAAGAAGTCCGCGCCGCCGTCCTTGGCGTCGCCCGTGGCGGCCTGTTCGAGGTCCATCCCGGTGCAGAACACGCCGTCGCCGCCCTGGAGGACGAAGATGCGGCACTCCGGTGAGTTCTCCGCCTCGTCCAGGGCGGCGTGCATCTCCTTGATCGCCGCGCCGTCGATGGTGGTGCCGATCGTGAACCGCACGGTGGTGGCCATCGTCAGCTCCATCTGTATTCGCGGTGGAAGTCCGCGATCCGGTCCAGGACCAGCAGGCCCCGGTCCTCGAACCCCGCCTCGAAGAGCCCGCCGTAGGGCTTGGTCTCGAACACCGCGTTCCGCGTGCCGAAGCCGCGGTCCGCGCTGAGCTCGCCGACCTCGTCGAGCTCCTCGACGGTGAGCTTGCTCCGCTCGTCGAGCGCCTGGGCGACCTTGGTCACCGGCCGGGCGCCCGGCGGGATCACACCGCTGAAGAACTCCGAGGCGCACCCGGAGCCGTAGGAGAACAGGCCCACCCGCCTCGGCGCCGGGAAGTCGCCCTGTTCGAGCAGCGAGCACAACGCCATGTAGAGGGCGGCGGAATAGGTGTTGCCCACCCGCACCGGGTAGGCCAGCGACGGCGCCACCCTGGCCGTGAAGTCGGCCTCGATGGCGGCCGGCGCCAGCCCCTTCTGCTTGCGCAGCAACGTGCGGTGGGCGCCCTTGACCATGCCGGCGAACGGCGTGTGCAGCGCCAGGTAGTCGAAGGTCTCCACGATGTCGGCACCGGCCACCCGCTCCTTGTAGGCGCCGAAGCTCTCCTCGATGCACCGCATGTACGCCAGCAGCGACAGGTCGGGGTCCACGGCGTCCTCGTCGTGGCGCGGGCGCAGCGTGTCCATGACCTCGAAGGTGTGGTAGCCGCTGGCCCCCTGGTCGAGCCGCAGCACCTCGGCGTCGTCGCCGACGAGCATGGCGACGGCTCCGGCTCCTTCCGACGGCTCCCAGTAGGTGGCCCTGGCCGTGGAGCTGGCGGCGTCCGTCGCGATCACCAGCGCCTTGACGCCGGGGACGGGGCTCGCGCCCACCACTCCCACCGCGCTCTGCAGGGCCGCGGTGCCGCCGTAGCAGGCGTGCTTGACCTCGAACGATCGGCAGGCCGGGTCCAGGCCGAGGTAGTGGTGGACGTAGGTGCTGATCGGCTTGCCGAAGTCGAGCCCCGACTCGGTGCCGACGACGAGCAGCTCGATGCGCCGCCGCTCTGCGGGGCTCAGCGACTCCACGATCGGCTTGGCCGCGTTCACGGCGTTGGTGACCGGGTCCTCACACGGCAGGTTGACCGACCTCTGCTCCATCATGAGGTTCGCGAAGCGCTTCATGTCGAGGCCGCGCGCCTCGAACAGCTCGCGCACCCCGATGAACGCCCGGCCGACGTAGGCGTTGATCGACTCGATCCCCAGAGCCATGGCTCAGGAACCCTCCGTCAGATGCGGCACCATCAGGACGTCGTTGATCGAGGTGGGGACGAACAACCGGTCCCAGCCTCCGCCGCCCTTGGCCTCCGGCACCCGCTCGGCGTCGTAGACCTGCTTGTGCATGCCCTCGCTGCGGTCGATCTCCTGCACGAGCCGGTAGTCCTCCAGCTTGCGCAGGTGGATGAGGCAGTGGATGCGGTCCTGCTGGCCCCAGGTCTGCTCGTAGATGTAGGCGGTGGCCTGACCGGGCAGCGCGTCGTTGAGATAGCTGGACCAGTCGTGCAGGAACTGGCGGCCCTCCTCGCGGAACTCGTACTTGACGTCGCCGGTGCGCAGGATGATCGCGCCCGCGTTCGCCGAGTTGAGCTGGGAGTTCTTGGGCTGGGTGGTCTGGAACATCGCCGGCGGCACGAACAGCGCCGGGTCGTCCTCGGCGTGGTCGGCGAAACCGTGCTGCGGGCACATGATGGTCTCGCGCAGGCTGCCGTAGACGAACATCTTCTCCCAGTTGCCGCCGCCCTTCTTCGGCAGGCGGTTCTTGAGCGAGATGTCCTTGAAGGCCTCGTCGTGGTCGACCATCTCCAGCAGCCTGCTGTACTTCTCCGGCGACTTCATGTGCACGAACCAGTGCAGCCGGTCGCGCACGCCGAAGACCTCCTCGTAGCAGAAGGTGGTGGCGACACCCGCCTGGGCGCGGTTCATGTAGCTCAGGAGGTCGACGCTGAAGTCGCGGCCCTCGCGGGCCATGTCGTACTCGAGCATGCCGACCCGGTGGATGATCAGCCCGGCGTTGCCGGAGTGCAGCAGCTTGTCAGGCGACAGGGTGGTCTGGTGCTGAGCCGACAGCGGCGTTGCCCAGACGTCCTCGTGTGTCATGACCCTTCCCCTCGGTTGCGGCTCTGGGTGCGAATCTCGCGCATGGCGGCCGGATCGTCCGCTCAATATTGAGCAGACGATCGACGAGCCGATCGGCGTAGATTTCGTTGTGCTCGCACTAGGACCCGTCATGCCGCTGGGCACCCATGAGCTGCTGGTTTTCATCCTGCAGGTCGGGGTGCTGCTCCTGCTGGCCATGCTCCTGGGCCGCCTGGCCGTCTGGATGCGCGGACCCGCCATCGTCGGCGAGCTGGCCGTGGGTGTGCTGCTGGGCCCCTCGCTCCTGGCGCAGGTCGCGCCGGACTTCTCGGCCTGGCTGCTTCCCGAGCAGCCCGCCCAGTTCCACCTGCTGGACGCCGTCGCCCAGATCGGCGTGCTCCTCCTGGTGGCCATCACGGGGATCCAGCTCGACTTCGGCATGGTGCGACGGCGCGGCTCCACCGCCGCGAAGGTCTCCATCGCCGGGCTGGTGATCCCGCTCGCGCTGGGCATCGCGACGGGTTTCCTGCTGCCGCGCTCGCTGCTCGCCGAGGGCACCGATTACACGGTGTTCGCCCTCTTCCTGGGCGTGGCCACCTGCGTCAGCGCGATCCCGGTGATCGCCAAGACGCTCCTCGACATGAAGCTGCTGCACCGCGACGTCGGGCAGCTGTGCCTGACCGCCGGCATGGTCGACGACGCGTTCGGCTGGTTCATGCTGTCGGTCGTCTCGGCGATGGCGACCACCGGGCTCAGGGTCGGCCAGATCACCCTCTCGCTCATCTCCCTCGTGGCGCTCGTGCCCTTCTCGATCTGGATCGGCCGTCCCCTGGTGCGCTGGGTGATGCGGCTCGCGTCCCGCTCGCCGGAACCGGGTCCGAGCCTCGCCACCGCCGTCGTGATGGTGCTGCTCTCGGCGGCCGCCACCCACGCGCTCGGCCTGGAGGCGATCCTCGGCGCGTTCCTGTGCGGCATCCTGATCGGCCGGTCGGGCCACGTGAACTCCGACTGGCTGGCGCCGCTGCAGTCCTTCGTGCTCTGCGTGCTCGCTCCCCTGTTCTTCGCCACAGCAGGACTACGCATGGACCTCACTCTGCTGGGCAACCCCGAGGTCCTGATCGCGTCGGGCGTGGTGCTGCTGGTGGCGATCGTCGGCAAGTTCGCCGGCGCCTACATCGGCGCCCGGCTGAGCCGCCTGAGCGGCTGGGAGGCGCTGGCGCTCGGCGCCGGGATGAACGCGCGCGGCGTCATCGAGGTGATCGTCGCGATGGTCGGGCTCCGCCTGGGCGTGATCACCACCGAGATCTACACCATCGTGATCGTCGTGGCGATCGTCACCTCGCTGATGGCGCCGCCGATCCTGCGCTTCGCGACACGGCGGATCAAGGTCACGACGGAGGAACGTATCCGGCACATCCACCACCAGCAGCTCGTGGAGTGAGTCTCAGGAGCTTTCCAGCGGCACGACGTAGGCGCGGCGTTCGCAGATCAGCCCGTCGCGCATGACGAACACCTCGCCCATCGCCGCCCGCATCACGCTGCCGTCCTTCTGGAGCGCTTCGAGGGTCATCTCCGCCATGACGACGTCGTCCTCCTCGACCATGCGGGTGATCACCACCTTGGGCGGCACGCCGACCGGGTCGGGCCCCTCGATGTTGGCGTCGTAGGCCTGCTTGCCGGTGATGTGGAAGTGGCCGAACACGGTCCACTCGATGTCGTCGGTCAGGCACGCCAGGATCTGGGCGTGGTCGGAGGTGTTGAAGCCGTCGATGTAGCGGCGGACGGTCTGCTTGTTCGCGGACATGGTGTCTCCTTCGTTCACCGACCGGTCGGAGCCGGCAGGGCGTTCTCGACACGGAACGTGGAATCCACCAGGACCACCTGATCCGTCGGCCGGATGCGCGGCAGCCGGTGCGCGATGACCACCAGGGTCCTGCCGCGGCAGTACGACCGGAGCGCGTCGTACACCTCGTCGGAGGTGACGCCGTCCAGGGCACTGGTCACCTCGTCGACGACGAGCAACCGCCAGTCGGCGAGCAGGGCCCTGGCCACCGCCAGGCGCTGGCGCTCGCCGCCCGAGAGCTGGTGCCCCTCCACGCCGACAGGGGTGTCGAGCCCCTGCGGCAGCGTGGCCACCAGGTCGTCGAGCCGGACGGCGGCCAGCACCCGGCGCAGGTCGTCCTCGGTCACGCCGTCGCGGGCGAACAGCAGGTTCTCCCTGATGGACGCGTCGAACAAGGTGGTGTGCTGCGGCACGATCGTCGCCACGTCGCGCAGGTCGGCCCCGCCCGCCCCGTGGACCTCGACGGTCCCGGAGGTGGGGCGCAGGAGACCGGCGACGATCAGCCCCAGCGTGCTCTTGCCCGATCCGGTGCGTCCGCGCACGACCGTGACCGAGCCCGCGGGCAGGTCCAGATCGATGCCGCCGAGCACGGCCCGTCCGGCGTCGCCGTACCGGTGGCCGACTCCGCGCAGGGTCACGCCGACCCCGGCGCCGCCGGCCGGGCGTGCGTGGTCGCGCACCGGCTCCGGCAGGTCGAGGTACTGGATGACGCGCTCGAACTTGGCCAGCGAGACGTGCAGGCTGCTCGACAGCTGCAGCAGCGACTGGATGGGCTGCGACAACTGCATCTGCAGGATCACCATGACGATCACGGTTCCGATGCTGAGACCCGAGACCGCCGTGCCCGCCGCCCAGAACACCAGCGGCGGCACGCAGGCGAACGACGCACCGATGATCACATAGGCGGTGGCGCCCACGACCCGCTGCCGGACCGTGATCTCGCTCAGCTGCCGGCACACCTCGACGAACCGTTCGAGCTGCCGCCCGGAACGGCGCAGCGTGCGGCCCAGGATGATCCCGCCCAGGCTGAGGTCCTCGGCGGCGAACCGCAGGAGCGAGGTGAGGTGGCGCTGGCGTTGCCTGGCCAGGTCCTGGCGCCGCCTGGCGAAGCGGTGGTTGAGCAGGGCCAGCACGTAGGCCAGGGAGAAGGAGAGCAGGGCCAGCTGCCAGCTCAGCACCACCATCGCGATGCCCGAGGCGGCCAGCGCGGTGAACGATCCCAGTGCCTGCTGCGCGGTGCTGGTGACGAACCGGTCGATCCCCTCGATGTCACTGACCAGCCTGGCCTGGACCTCCGAGGTGCTCTCCTCGGTGTAGAAGGCCAGCTCCTGCGCCTGGGCCCGGCCGTACACGCCGGCACGCAGGGTGGTCGTCACCCGCTGGCCGATGATGTTGGTGAGGGCCACGTTGCCGACGTCCAGGACGCTGACGACGACCCCGAGGACGACCATGAGCACGCACAGCAGCGTCAGCAGCCCGGCGTCTCCGCGCAGCAGACCCTGGTCGATGACCATGCGGGTCAGCAGCGGGCCGGCCACTCCCAGGGGCACGGTGAGCACCACGATGAGCAGCGAGGCCGCAACCTTCCACCGATGCGGGCGCAACCAGGTGAGCATGCGCCGGAGTACGGCGGCGGCCGTCATGGGAAGGGGTGGGGGTCGGAGGCGAGTTCTTCCGGCGCCAGGTCCCGGTCGCGGTGGCCGAGCAATCGCGGCACCGTCAGCAGCCGCGGCAGGTCGTGGAGCCTGCGGTAGTCGTGCCCGAAGGTCATCGACAGGGTGCCGGGGATCAGCACCTTCACGCAGGCGAGGCCGCCTGCCCGGTGCTCGGTCCCGGTCTGGTCGATCACGATCACGTCGAGCCCGGTCTCCAGGTAGCGGCCGACCGTCTCGTTGAGCACGCTCGTCAGGTCCGTGCCGGAGAAGCCCCGGGTGTCTCCGATGTCGGCCGGCCTGCGGCGGCCGGGCGCCCGTGTCAGGAAGTCGAGCCGGCGTGCTGCGGCCGGATGCGCGTACAGCAGGGCGTGATCCTCCATCTCCTTGACGAGCGCGGGCTCGTCGACCATCCGCCGCGCCTGCTCGGCGTGCTCGTCGTACTTCTCGCCCGCCGGGGCGATGCTCGCCGCGACCTCCGAGAGCGCGTTGGCGATGGCGCGTTCCGGGTCGGGGCTGGAGCCGGCCGCGGAGATCGTCGCCGCCCGCCCGTCGTCGCGCGGGTTCACGGCGACGGCCCACACGCAGGGGATGCGCTGCTCGACGCTGATGTCGTGGAACGACACGTCGTAGCCGGTCTCCGCCTCCACGCACGCGTGTTGCAGCCTCAGCCGCCGGTCGGCGACCCCGGAGATGTCGATGCGCGGCGCGGGCATGCGGCAGTACCAGGTCAGCAGGAAGGCGTCGCGCTCCGCGACCTCCAGGACGCCGTGCAGGACGGCCTCCTCGATCGAGCCGCCGAGCGCGCACCCGTTGGAGATCTCGTAGACCAGCTCGTGCCCGTTCTGGTAGTAGGCGCACGACTCCGGCACCAGGATCGGTTCCTTCCTGGCGAAGGAGTAGCCCCACACCCAGGTGTAGGTCTCGTCCACGTCGAAGGGCCGGTAGCGGAAGCCGGGCAGCCGGTACCGCTCCGGCGGGTAGAGGCCCAGGGTCCGGGGATCGAGCGCGTGCCCGGCGACCTCGGCGAAACTCGCGCGCACGCTCGGCCGTCGCGCGCCGGGAGCCCCGCCGTACCTTTCGAGCCCTTCCAGCACGGCCGTGCGCCTGGCGGCGGCGCGCGTCTCGGCGCGCCCGTATCCCGTCACCTCGCCATCGCGCCCGCCCACGCCGGCCGACGCGACCGCCATGACACCCGCCGTCCATTCCGAGATCGAGCCGACCAGCCCGCACACCTTGTCGACGTACAGCTCCTCCAGGTCCTGCGTGACGTCGCGGGTGCGGAAGCTCCGCTCGCGGTGCATCCGCCGTGGCTCCAGGACGAGATCGGCCAGCTCGGCGGTGTCGTCCGGCGCGTCACCGCAGGTGCCGCAGAAGGCGTCCGGCAGGAACGGGTGCACGCCGACGTCCAGGCGTTCCAGATCCACCATCAGCAGGGCCAGGCTCGTGCGGGGGGTGGCGCCTCCCGACAGGGACGCGACCTCGGCCGCGACGAGTTCGGCCACCTGCGTGGCCGCGAGCGGGGTGACCCAGGAAGACGGGCGTTCGCGCAGGACCTCGCCGTGCCTTCGCCAGATGGCCCGGTGGCCCGCCTGATCGGCGCGCACGCGGCGTCGCCGCCGCTCGGCGCATGACACGCACCCCGGGACGCCCGGGGTCTCCATGGGGCCGATGACCACCTGGCCGAGCTCGGCGCGCACGCGTAACCAGGGCACCGCGAGCGCCGTCGCGGCCGCCCGTGTCTGCGCGGTGCGGGCGGTGTTCCAGCTGTCGTCGGCCGCGATCAGCAGATCAGGCGCGCCTCCGACGTGCGCCGCCGTGCCGTGGCAGGCGACCTTCCGGCCCGTCGCCAGGTGAGCGGCGATCGCGTCGTACATCAGCCCGTGTCCGACCAGAGCCACCTCACGCATCGGTCACCACCACCCGAGTCAGATAGGGCATGATCGAGGACACCGCTTCGTCATGGTCAAGAGGGACGGCCAGCGCCACCCGCCCACGGGCGCGCAGCCGCGACGCCACCTGTTCCAGGTCCGCCGGCCTGGGCGAGGCCCGCCGCGATGGTCCGCGCAGCCGGGCGGGCAACGGTTCCGCGTGGCCGTCCTGCGGCGATTGCAGGCGAACGAGCGCCGACCTCAGGCCCTCGCCCAGCGCCTCGGCCGGGTCCAGGCCAGCGAAGTGGCCGATCGTGACCTCGCCCGCGCAGAAGGCGAAGGCCGGGACCTCCAGCGAGCCGGTGAGGTCGTAGACCTCGGGCAGCTCGCCGGACCGGATGAGCACGTCGCGGCATCTGTGCCCCTCCTCGTGCAGGTCGACGGCGGTGACGTCGATCCTGGGGAAGGGCTCGGTGCGCGAGCCGAATCCGGCCGTGATGAGCTGCAGGCACCGGCCGGCCAGCCCCTCGCCGAGGGCGTGCTCCCAGCTGTCCCCGGCGGCCAGCCCGGCGCGTTCGCCGTCGAACACGGCGTCGGCCGGGATCAGGCGGGCTCGGTCAGGGCGGTCGATCTCGTGCGCCCAGACGCCGGATCCGGTCAGCCTCCCGGGATCCACGGTGCGCGCCGCGTAGGCGGCCAGAGCCCGGCGCACGGCGTCACGGCGCGCGGCCTCGTGGCCGAACCCGGAGCCGACCTCGGCCTCCCCGTCCGGCAGTACGGCCCGGCACGTGTTCACCACCACCTGCGGCTCGTCGGCGTCCACGAGCCGCACGACCCCCAGGTGCCCGTTGACGCACGGGGCGACGCGGCGCAGGAACGAGCCGTGGTCGAGAGGCTCACCCGCCAGGAGCGTGCGCACCCGCTGGAGGAACATCTCACGGGAACGCGCCGAGCCCGGGCGGGGGCGGGGCAGGCACGAGTGCCGCGTGTGGCGCCACGTGTCCAGCGCGATCCTGACCACGCGACCGCGTTCGCCCGGCGGCATGGCGCCCGTCAGCTCGCGGCGGGCGGCCTGGACCAGGGTCGCGGCCGCTCCCGGCGGCACGATTCCGCCCTGCTCCGCGCCGTCACCCATCCGGTATGCCACGTCGTCCCAGCCCGGCGCCCCCGGCGGCAGGAGCCAGGTGGCCTCGCTCGTGGCGACCAGCAGGGCGAGGGGAATCGCCCGCTCCTCGCACACACGCTGGAGCCGGAGGGCGCCCTGCCCGTCGCCCGCGTAGAAGACCAGGTCGGCCGCGGGCAGATCGATCACCGCGGCGGAGGAGAGGTCCACCACGGTGATGTCCCGCAGGCCGGATGCCGACACCGCCCGGACCAGGTGCCCCAGCGCGGGCTCGGCCCCCGCCACCACCACGGCGCGTGCCGCGAAGCCGGCATCGGGCTCCCCTTCGAGGGCGTCGCAGGTCCGCAGGATCTCGACGACCCGCTTCACCGCCTGCTCACGGTCGGGCGGCAGCCCTGCGGTCAGTTGCTCGATCGTGTACCTGCCGTCGAGATACGGTACGAGCCGATCGACCCATCTCGCGATGGACGTCCCGTCGATCCGTGCCAGCCCGCGATGCGTGAGAACGCGCAGGCCGTCGGCGCTCGGCGCCAGGTAGACGTCATCGCGCAGGCGCAGCCTCATCGCTCCGCTCCCTGGAGCACGGAGCCGAGGGCGAACTCGCCGACCGAGCCTTCCTCCGCCGGGTCCAGGCCGGTCGCCGCCGCGAACGCGGCCGGGTTCCCGCCGCCGAGCGCGCAGGGCGCCAGCTCCATCGCCGTGGCCACGAGGTACATCGTCTGGAAGAGGACGCCGACGTTCTTCATGATCAGTGAGTACGCCATCGACTGGTAGCTCCCCATGACGCGCCCGAACCGCGCCGCGATCACCAGCAGGACCTGCGGCTCCTCGCTCGCGGTCGCCGACGCGGCGGCGGTGCGCAGCAGCAACCGCACCTCCGGGGTGGCGCCCCCGACACGTTCGAGCCGGTGGTGCTGCGGGTCGTAGCGGTACAACCCCTGCTCCAGCCCCGAGACCCGCCGGATCACCGGGTAGATCTCCAGTTCGTGCAGGGCCCCGCCGCTGGGATAGGGGCGGCTCACGTAGTCGGCGCCGTCGACCTGGTAGACCGCGCGGTTACGCGAGCAGCGGTGGAGGAACTCCCCGAGCTGCGTCGCGGTCAGCGGGCGCGCCTCGTCGTGGCGCCGCACGGAGCGGCGACGTTCCATCACGGTGGTCAGCGCGGGGTCGCCGACGCGCACACGAACAGGATCGGGGCGGGCGAGCTCGACGGTTTCGCCCGCGAACGGCTCGCGAAGGGCCGGCCCGCCGCCCGCCCATTCGCCCTTGCCGTACGGCACGCCGGTCAGCTGCGTGCGGCTGCGGTGATGGAACCACAACTCGTGCGGCTGCCATGACGGCGACCCGTCGTCCTGATCGTCGGGCAAGGCGACCGCCAGGCCGGCGGCCCACAGGTCACGGCGCAGCCGGTGCACGACCGGGATGTCGTCGTCGGCCAGCCGCGCGGGCCCGAGCCAGGCCAGGGCACGGGAGTCGTGCAGCCGCACGCGGCACCACGAGCGCGGGGACTCCAGGACCATCTCGTTCCGGTCCCTGCGCATGATCGCGAACCGCGACAGCGCCAGCCGCGCGGGCATCTCCCCCTGCGGCGGCTCCTGCGGGCGCTCCGGCTCGACGGTGTAGAGGTCGCTTCCCGACCAGGTCACGGTGGCGTCCAGCCACCCCTCGTTCCGCAGCAGGCTCAGGTCCTGCTCCACCAGCTCCTCGATCGGGACCGGTTCCCGTCCCAGCCGGTGCAGCAGGGCCCGTTGCACCGGGTTCAGGCGGCCGAGCGCCATGCTGTACGGCCAGCTGAGCAGATGGTAGGAGCTGTCCGGAGTGACACCGCCCGAGACACCCGGGCGGATCCTGACCCTCTCCTCGATCGGCGATGTCATGCCGTGCGTTCCTCCTCGCCCATCTCCAGGAAGGTCCGTGTGGCCAGGTCGCAGGCGTACCTCTCGGAGAGCGGGTCGACCCCCAGCCGGTTGGCGGCCAGGTGGGCGCATGCCGTCATCACCGCCGGCCGCGACCGTGGGTCCAGCTCCTTCTGCAGCCTCGCCACGGCCTGCGCCCAGCCCGCCAGGCCGTCGCCCGGTGGCATGGCGCCGGTCAGCTCGACCAGCGCCCGCATGCGCCGGCCCAGAGGCAGCAGGATGTCGCGCTGCCTCGCGAAGTGATCGTCGTGATCTCCGGTCTCCGGCGTGCTTCGCCCGAGCCGGAGCCAAACGATGAGGTACATGGCCACGACGGCGGTGATCCGCTGCGCGGGGGTGACCCCTGCCGAGAGCGTGGACAGGGCGATCCTGCTGGAATCCACGAAGTGCCTCTCCACCGCCGGCATCGCGGCCCGCCCGTAGCGCCGGGTCTCCCTGCGGTAGGGGATGAACGCCACGGAGTTGTTCGGCGCCAGTTCCCGGGTGAAGCCCGGCAGGCCCTCCGCGCCGGCCAGGCCGGCGGCCGTCTTCTCGTACTCCTCCTGGCGCACGGTGTCGGCGGAGGGCCGGGCGCGGAAGAACGCCAGGCACCCGGCCTCGACGACCCGCCGGACCCGATCGTGGTCCGCGGGCTCCGCTCTCACCCGCAGACGCACGTGGGGTCCGGCGTCCCAGTAGCGGAGGAAGAAGAAGTCGGGGCGCTCACCCCCGCCGGCCAGCTCCTCCATGATCGAGGGGATCAGGTCGACGATCACGGCGTCCTGGTCGCCCTGGTAGAACAGGTGCGCGCTCACCCACTCGTCGTGGCCCACGTCAATCGCTCCAGGACGCGACATCGATCACCATCTCCATGACGTGCTCTCCGCCGTGGTGCTCGCGGGCCGACATCGGATCGGGCAGTGCCTCCTCGAAGACGACCGCGTCGTTCGGCCGCCGCAGCAGTTCGCCGAAGGCCTGCAGGAGGAACGGGTTGGCGAAGTCCAGGTAGAGCGGCTTGTTCTCGTGGAAGCGCCGTCTTGCCAGGCCCTTGACGAAGCAGGTCTCAGGGATGCCGGTCTCCTGCCGCCATTCGGCCAGCCGTACGAGGTAGGCGCCGGGCGACTCGCCCGCGCGCCGCGCGGGGACGGCCGCCGGGGTCAGGTGGCGGCTCTCGCGGCGCACCACGACGCGCCCCACCCGCGCTCGCGGGGTCAGCGTCACCTCGGGCGCGGCCTTCCAGTGACCGGGCGGCGCGATGCTCGCGATCGGCTCGGGCGGTTCCTCGCCGAACGCCCTGACGAGCAGGTGCGCGGCACGCGGCAGGGTCCACGGGGCGCTGTTGCCGAGATGCAGCGGCCGGACCTGACGGCCGAGCCGTGCCGACCGCAGCCGCAGCAGATCGCGCGTGTCGTCGCGTTCCACCCACAGGTCCTGCAGGTCGAGCCGGCCGGTCCCCGGCCTGGCGTCACCGTGCCACGGATAGGTGATCTCGTACGGCGCGCAGGGCTCCCTGACGTTCAGCGAGGTCCCCAGCGAGCCGCCGAGCGCGGCGAACACCGGCCGATCGCCGGGCGGCTGCGCCCACGCCGTGGCGCCGGCGCCGGTCAGGTGGTCCAGGCGGCTGTGGCCCCTGCCGTAGCCGGTGAAGACGTTGTTGATCACGAACGCGTGGCCCGACCCGTCCGCGAAGGGCTGGCCGTACACGCCCACCGCATGGAGGTCGTCGAGCCAGCGGGGGAATCCGGTCACCGCCTCGGCCAGCTCGCCGGGCTCGATGACGACGACCCCGTCGGGTCCGGCCGGCCGCCACAGCAGGCCGGCGGCCGTGTCGCGCAGGGCGTGCAGCTCGTGGACACGGTCGAACAGGCTGCTTCGCCCGGTTCCCGACGTGTGCCACAGCCGGCCGATCTCCGTGCCCTCCGGGGAAGCGGCGGCGACCTCCTGCACGAGCTCGTGGTAGAAGTCCGGGAAGGGGGCCGGTGGCCGCCGCCCCCACCAGGAGTGCAGGGCGAGCTTCAACTCCTGTCCGTGGCTGAACAACGCCAGCCATCGGCGGATGGCCTGCAGGTCGTCCAGGACCGGCTGCCAGGCGAGACGGCCGCATTCGGCCAGGGGCTCCCTGGTCACAGCCGTGTCGAAGGTCTCGCCGGCGATCGGCTGCCCCAGACGGCCTGAGAGGTCCGCCATCGCCTGGCGCACCGCGTCCAGCCGCCGCCGATGCCGTTCGACGTCCTCGACGGGGATGTCCTCGCGCACGGCCTCGTCGACGACCAGGAGCAACGAGCCTTCCCGCGTGAACGGCGGGCCGAGCGACCGCAGCCAGTGACCGGCCTCGCGCGGCGTGGTGATCTGCCCGCCCGGCTGCGGCATGAGCTGCAGCAGGCCGATCTCGACGAGGTGGCCGACGAAGGCCTCGGCCCTCGCGGGCCGGGCGTTGCCCGCCGCCGCCAGCTTGTCCGCGAGCTCGCCGAAGGTGATCGCGCCATCATCGGGGATCAGCTCCAGGCAGGCGCGGATGGCCGGGGTGCCGTCGATCGTGAGCATCGCCTCGGCCGGAGGAGGGCCCAGGAAACGCAGCCTGTCACCGGCGGCCGCCGTACTGGGATTGACGCGGGTGACCATGCCGAGCCGCATCTCGCCCCCCACCAGTGCCGCGTGCAGCTCGGAGCGGGCACGATGGCCGAGGTCGAGCACGCCCGTGACACTGTCCGGGCTCCCGGGGAGCTGGCGGACAGGGGTGTCGTCATCGGTCCACGATCCGCGTCCCGTGACCATGAACGTGCTGAAAGGGCTGGTCTTCGCCGTCGCCCGTACCAGGTACTTGGCCAGGGCGGGAGCCAGCCGCCGGGTGTCGCGTCCCGGATCGGCCAGCCACCTGTCGAGGTCGGCCGAGAGATCGGGACTCGCCTGGAGGAGCGCCCGGCGAAAGGCCGGGGCGGCCGCCAGGTCTCGCAGCCTGCTCTCCAAGGTTGCCGTCTCCGCCCTGATCAGCCGATCCAGGGCGGGCCCGCCGCCACGCCACTCCTCGCAGGCGGCCAGCCAGCGGGCCACCCGTCCGGCCAGCTCGTCGCCGAGCAGCTCGCGCGTCGAGGCGCTCCACTCGCGCGCCGTGGGCCTGCGCCCCTGGTAGACCGCCCGCCGCAGGCCGATCAGCGCCGGGCGGGCGGGATCCGCAGCCACGCGCGCGATCACCGCGTAGAGCTCGTCGCTGAGCGCCGCGCCCTCGGCCCGCGTCCAGCTCCGAAGCGAGAGCCGCTCCCGCACGGCCTGGCCCGCTTCGCGGAGACGCAGCTCGTGCAGGACCCCGGCGGGCAGCCCAGCCAGCCTGATCAACGGAGCAGCGAACATCCTTCACCTCACCCGATGGTCCGCGGGCCGCCCCCGCTCGAAGGGCGGCCCGCGGCGACGTCAGCTACTCCTCGGTGTCGGTGTCGGTGTCGTCGTCGGGCTCGGAATGCGGCTTGTTGGAGCAGCCCGAGCAGCATCCGCAGCCGCTGACTCCGTGGCAGTTGGTGAACGGCCCGTTCACGATGTCGTGGCCGCGGCCCAGCGTGAGCGTCTGCACCTCCAGCCCGCTGACGGTGAGGTCGAACACGTCCATCGGAAGATCGTGCACATCGAAGTCGAGCGTCGTGACGGTTGGCATCGATACCCCTCTTTTTCACCTGGCTGGAACCTGAGGTCGTGCGCTGCCGATGCTAGGGAGCCGGGGTATGCAGGAGGTATGCCGGAGGTATGGGGGCGTGACGGACGGGTCAGGCCTTGAACTTCTTGAACAGGAAGAAGTAGAGCTTGATGTACTGCCCGACGAGGATCCCGTTGATGATGGTCCCCTCCCTGATGAAGTGCGGAGCACCCAGGAAGATCAGCCCGATCGCCGCCGCCGCCACCAGCAGCGTGCAGTCGAAGGCCGTCTTGATGTTGCCCCACTTGAACCCGGTCCGTTTGAAGATCGTGTTGACGAACATGTCGACCGGCATCAGCACCAGGTTGGCCCGGATCATCAGGAACAGCCCGAAGGCCAGCGTGGCGTCCGCGAACACCAGCAGGGCGAACTTCGCCGCGTAGGCGTCGAGCACGACCCAGCTGGTCAGCATCAGGTTCAGGTCGAGGAACGCCGCCAGGACGAAGGCCGGCACGAGCGACAGGAGGTTCCTCAGCTTGAAGTCCTTCGGCATGACGAGGTACGTCAGGACCAGCATCAGGATCTCGAGGATGAAGTTGAAGGTGCCCTGGCTGATCGGCGGGAGCACCAGCGTCATCGTGCGGGTGAGGCTGCTCTGCGGCGAGATGCCGATGCCCGCCCTGATCGCGAGGCTGACGCCCAGCGTCAGCAGGTAGATGCCCGCGCCGTAGGTGAGCCACCGGCGCACGAGGCCGCCGGTGTCGGCGACACCCGCCTCCCTCTCATGCTCCAGCACAGCAGCCTCCTGTCATGAACCCGAAGCGGTCCAGAGAGATGAACAGCGTCAGGAGCTTGTTGACGACCGGTTCGCCCTCGTTGCGGTGGCCGAGCTCCTCCATGGCCGCGTCGATCGAGCGGGTCGCGTCGACGAGCTCGGTCAGGCTCATGTCGGCCATGACGCCGTAGATGTCCAGGGGCAGTGCGGCCTTCACCTGCCGGTCCCGGGTGACGATGCAGCCGCCGACGTAGGTGTCGAGCTGCTTGAGGTTGGCGTGCATCTCGGCGCTGTCGGTGCCGACGACGACGAAGTAGGCGACGGGTGCGGGCCAGAAGGTCGACACGGCGCCGCTGTCCATGGAGACGCCCTTGAACACGCCGTTGACGACGTTGCGCTCGCCGTCGGCGTAGCGCTGCACGACGGAGATGCGGCTGAGCCTGACGCCGTCGGCCTCGGGCACGACGGTCCCGTCCTGGTACGGGAGCCAGATCTCCTGCGAGAACTTGAGGTGGCCCCGGCCGTAGACGTCGAAGAGCAGGACCTTGGCCTGGGTGCCGTCGGGCGAGATCTCGATCGGGACGAGGTCGAGCTGCTCAGGGGTGAGGTCCGCCAGTCCCGGCCTGGGCTCCTTGACCATGCCGGAGTAGTCGAGGTCGACCGTCTTGAGCAGCTTGCGGTCCTTGGCGACGAGCTCGCCGCCCTTGAACACGTAGCGCGGGTTGATCTTCGAAAGGCTGTCGGTGAGCACGATGTCGGCGTAGCGGCCGGGGGCGAGCGAGCCGAACTCGTGGTCCATGCCGAACGAGCGCGCGGCGTACAGCGTGCCCATCTTGATCGCCTGGATCGGGCTGATGCCCATCTCGACGGCCAGGGAGATCACCCAGTCGATGTGGCCCTTGGTCAGGACGCGGTCGACGGAGATGTTGTCGGCGCACAGCTGGAAGTTCTCGGCCGGCCACCGGCGCTTGACGATCGCGCGCAGCATGGTCTTGATGACCTCGGGGCTGCCCACGCCGAACTTGATCTGCGTGTGGAAGCCGTGGCGGATGCTCTTCTCGATGTCCTCCTCGTTCCAGACGTCGTGGTTGTTGTGCGCGCCGATGGCGGGCATGTAGTTCAGCAGCAGGTCCGGCAGCGCCGTCACGCCCCAGTGGCAGTTGACGAAGCCGCCGTTGGCGCGGCCCAGGGCGGACTTGCGGAAGTCGTCGTCGTTGCCGGTCATGTACGACAGGTGGGCGAGCTCGCCCAGGCCGATGACCGGCTCCATCTGAAGCATCGCCTCGGTGACCTCGACCGAGGTCTTCTTGCCGGGGGCGAAGGCGTAGATCCGGTAGGGGAGCTCGTCGTGGCCCAGGAACAGCGCCCGGGCCGCCTCGATGGCCTCGTCGCCGGCGGCGCTGGCGAAGTCGAGGGTCTCGGCGAAGATGGTGGTCGTCCCGCTCGGCACGATCGCCTCGCCGAAGGCCGCCGGGTGGGCGAGCTGGGCGTCGAAGTGCAGGTGGGCGTCGATCAGTCCGGGAATGGCGTAGAGGCCTTCGCCGTCGAAGACCTCGCGCACCTTGACGATGGACTCGTCGGGGTCGAGCGCGATGATGCGCTGGCCGTACACGAGGAGCGAGCCCTGGTGGACGGACTCGCTGTGCACGTCGAGGATGTTGAGGTTGCGCAGGAGGAGGTCGGCTTCCCGTTCCCCCTGCAGGATGGCGAAGATCGTCCGCACATGGTCGTAGTGCGCCTGCTGGTGCATCATTTCTCGTTTCGTGGCTCGGCTGGCGGTCTGCTCGGCGGAACGAGGCACCCTAGGACTTGCTCGTACGCACTGGGGCTATGAAATTGCACGCGACCGTTGCTGACAAGCGCCGGTTTTCGCACGGACTGTACTCTTTTTTCGCACACCCCGGTCCGGGAGGCCCCATGCTCCACTCGCGCTTGCTGCACTACATCGACGAGGTCGCGCGGCACGGCTCCATCCGGGCCGCGGGAGCAAGGCTCCACGTCGCGCCGTCGGCCATCAACCGGCAGATCCTGATGCTGGAGGAGGAGCTCGGCGAGGCGCTGTTCGAACGGCTGCCGCGCGGGATGCGGCTGACTCCGGCCGGCGAGGTGCTGCTGGCGCACGTGCGCAGGACGCTGCAGGAGTATCGCGAGGCCGTGACCGAGATCCGCGACCTGCAGTCGCTCCCGAGCGGCGAGGTGGTGATCGCCACGATGACGGGGCTGGCCAGCAGCATCGTCTCGACGGCGACGGTCGGCTTCCACACCCGCCACCCCGAGGTCAGGGTCTCGATCCTGACCATGTCGGCCCACGACATCGTGCGCGCCGTGGCCGACAGCGAGGCAGACCTGGGACTGGGGTTCAACGTACCCGTATCGCCCCAGCTGGAGACGTGCTGGCAACTCGACACGCGGCTCGGAGCGGTCATCGCGCCCGGCCATCCGCTGGCCCGGCTGGAGTCGATCCCGCTGGCGCAGTGCGCGTCCTATCCGCTGATCTTCGCGGACCGGTCGATGGTCATCCACGGCACCATCGCCGACGCCTTCGCGCAGGCCGGGCTGAAGGTGGAGCCGGCCTTCCACACCAACTCGATCGAGGCGATGAAACGGCTCGCCGCCGGGGGCGAGGCCATCGCCTTTCTCAGCAGGTTCGACATCGCCGAGGAGCAGCACCGCGGAAGCCTGGCCTTCCGGCCGGTCAGGGATCGCGCCTTCAGCGACAACGTGCTCTCCCTGATCCGCCGCGGGAGGCACGGGCTGGCCGGCCTGCTGTTCGCCGAGGAGATCGTGACCACGCTGGAGTCGGTGTGAAAGTTGCGCGTCGCGCAATGATGCACGTCGTGCATTTTTGCGGATAGCGTGGGCAGGGTGACGCAATCCCCCACCGCGATTCGCCAGATGCTGCCTGCCGATCTTGTGGAGCGGACCGGCTGCCCCTTCGACCCGCCCTCCGGCCTGGTACGGCGCCGCGGCCAAGGCCCCGTCCAGCCGATCACGCTGGCCAACGGCAACCCCGCCTGGCTGGTCACCGGCCTGCAGGAGGCCCGCGCCGTCCTGGCCGACGCCCGGTTCAGCGCCGACCGTGTGCGACACCCCGACGCCACCAAGCTGCACCCGGGCGAGAGGCCGCCGGTGGTCGCCAGCCGCGACGACGGCATGTTCGTCTTCATGGACCCGCCCGAGCACACGCGGCTGCGACGCCTGCTCACCGGCCAGTTCACCGTCCGCCGCATGAAGGCCCTGGAGTCGCGGCTGCGCGAGATCGCCGTGGAGCACATCGATGCCATGCTGGCCGCCGGCACCGAGGCCGACCTCGTGCCCGCCTACGCGCTCCCCATCCCCTCGCTGGCGATCTGCGAGATGCTCGGCGTCGACTACGCCGACCGCGCCGTCTTCCAGGAACGCACCGCCATCGCACTCAACTCGAGCTCACCCGACGACGAGCGGGCCCGCGCCGGCTTCGAGCTGTACGCCTTCATCCATGAACTGGTCGCGCGCAAACGCGCGGAACCCGCCGACGACATGCTCTCGGGGCTCGTCCACGACGCCGACCCCCCGCTCACCGACGCCCAGCTGACCGACATGGCGCTCGTCCTGCTCGGCGCCGGCCACGAGACCACCGCCAACATGCTCGGCCTGGGCGCCTTCGCGCTGCTCGAACACCCCGACCAGCTCGCGGCGCTGCGCACCGACCCCGAACTGATGGACAACACGATCGAGGAGCTATTGCGCTACCTGTCGATCATCCAGATGGGCGTCAGCCGGGTCGCGACCGAGGCGGTCACGATCGGCGACGTCGAGGTGCCCGCGCGCGGCACCGTGATCATCGCGACGCCCGAGGCCAACCGCGACATCAGGCACTGGGACGAGCCCGACCGCCTCGACGTCAAACGGGCACGAGCCTCGCATCTGGCCTTCGGGCACGGCATCCACCAGTGCCTGGGCCAGCAGCTGGCACGCGCCGAGATGCGAGTCGGACTGAGCGAGCTGTTCACCCGCATCCCCGGCCTCCGCCTCGCCGTACCCGCCGCGCAGGTGCCGCTGCGCAACGAGATGCTCATCTTCGGCGTGCACGCCCTGCCCGTAACCTGGAGCCCATGACCATCCCTGGTCGCCGTGAGCGCAAGAAGCAGGCCACCCGCTCCGCCGTACGGCAGGCGGCCCTGAGGCTGGCGCTGCGCCACGGCGTGGAGGGCGTCACGGTCGAGCAGATCGCCTCCGAGGCCGACATCGCGCTGCGCACCTTCTTCAACTACTTCTCCAGCAAGGAGGAGGCCGTCGTGGCCTCGGCCGCGGCCGGCGCGGAGGCGCTCATCGGCGAGTTCCGCGCCAGGCCGCGCTCGGAGTCGGTGCTGCGGGCACTGCGCGAGGCGGTGCTCGCGGTCATCGACCGCGACCACAGCCACGACGACGACCAGGCCGCCGGCCACGACTACGTCGCGGCCATCAGGCTCATCCACCGGACCCCGGCGTTGATGCCCCACCAGCTGGCCGTGCTGGCCGCGCAGGAGAAGGCGCTCGCCGACGCCATCGCGGAACGCCTCCCGCCGGGCGACCCTCACGGCGCCGGGATCTACCCGGCGCTGTGCGCGGCGACGGCCCTCACGGCGCTGCGCGTGGTCCTGGGACGCTGGCTCGCCCACGCCGACGGGGATCAGCCACCGCCGACCGACCTCCTCGGCCAGGAGATCGACCACGCGATCGCCGCCCTGGCCGCGGGCATGGACCGGCCGGGCACTCCGGCCGGAGGCTGACAGGGGCTGACAGGGGCCGACAGGGGCCGACAGGGGCTGACGGGGGCCGACGGCCGCCACGGCGTCGTACCGTGGTGAGATGAGCACCCGCATCCTGGTCGTCGACGACGATCTCACGGTCGCCGAGGTCGTGACGCGATACCTGGAGCGCGACGGCCACGAGGTGGAGCACGTCGGCGACGGCGCGGAAGCGCTGCGCAGGGCCATGGCCAACCCGCCCGACCTGATGATCCTCGACCTCATGCTGCCGAAGGTCGACGGCCTGAAGGTCTGCGAGAAGCTGCGTGAACGCTGGCCGGTGCCGGTCATCATGCTGACGGCCCTCGGCGAGGAGACCGACCGCATCGCGGGCCTGGAGACGGGCGCCGACGACTACATGGTCAAGCCGTTCAGCCCGCGTGAGCTGGCGCTGAGGGTGCAGTCGGTGCTGCGCAGGGCCAGGGGCGCCGCCCCCGCGACCGGCGTGCTGCGCGACGCCGACCTGGTCGTGGACGTCGGGGCACGCCAGGCACACCTGGGCGAGGAGATGCTGGCGCTCACCGCGCGGGAGTTCGACCTGCTGGCCTATCTGATGCGCAACCCGCGCCAGGCCTTCAGCCGCGACGACCTGCTCAAACTCGTGTGGGGCTGGACCTTCGGCGACACCTCGACGGTGACGGTCCACGTGCGCAGGCTGCGGGAGAAGATCGAACCCGACCCGACCAGCCCAAGGCGGATCGTCACGGTGTGGGGCGTTGGCTACCGCTTCGAGCCCTCGCCATGACGATCACGAGCGTCGTCGCGGTCATCGCCGGGCTGGGCGGCCTGGCGGGCATCGCGGCGATGTCCCGCCTGCGGACCCTGCGCTCGATGGTGGTCGTCGTCGCGGTCGTGGCGATCCTGGCCACCCTCTCCGGCGTGGTGGCCGGGATCGTCGGCATGGCCATCGAGGGCCCGGCCGGGAACACGGTGCTGGTCGTGATCGCGGTGGGCGGAGCGGTCGGCCTCGGCGCCGCCTTCTTCGCCGCCCGCCGCGTGGTGCGGGAGAGCAGGCGGCTGGAGCGGGCCGTGAGCGCCGGCGATTACACCGCGCCCAAGGGCCTCCCGGCCGAGCTGCAGGGCATCGCCGACAGCCTGGAGGAGGCGTACGCGCGCGAGCGCGCGCTGGAGGGCGCGCGGCGGGAGCTGGTCGCGTGGGTGAGCCACGACCTCCGCACGCCGCTGGCCGGGCTGCGGGCCATGGTCGAGGCGATCGAGGACGGCGTGGTCACCGATCCCGAGACCGTCGGACGCTACCACGCGCAGATCCGCGTCCAGGTCGAGCGGCTGTCCGGCATGGTCGACGACCTGTTCGAGCTGTCTCGCATCCACGCGGGCGCGCTGCGGTTGTCGCGGGCCAGGATCGGGCTGGCCGACCTGGTGGCCGACACGATGGACTCGGCCGAGCCGCTCGCCCGCGCCAAGGGCGTACGGCTGGCCGCCTCGGCCGAGCCGGTGCCGGTCGAGGCCGACGCCGGGGCGCTCACCCGCGCGCTGGGCAACCTGGTGGTCAACGCCATCCGCTTCACCCCGTCGGACGGCGTCGTCACGCTGCGCGCCTTCGCCCGCGACGACGCCGCCTGGCTGCTGGTCGGCGACGGCTGCGGCGGCATCCCCGAGGCCGACCTGCCGCGGCTGTTCGACGTGGCCTTCAGGGGCGAGTCGGCCCGCACACCCGGCTCGGACGGCGGCGCGGGGCTCGGCCTGGCCATCGCGCGGGGCATCGTCGAGGCCCACGAGGGCACGATCGGCGTCGTCAACGACGGGCCGGGCTGCCGCTTCGAGATCAGGCTGCCGGCAGCCCACTGAGCCGCGGAGCTAGGCCTCGTGCCAGTCGCGGAAGACCGCCAGCAGCCGGTCACGGTCCTCGCCGGGCAGCGGTTGCGGCGGCAACGCGCCGACGGCCGGCCCTACCGCGCGAAGCTGCTCCAGGTAACGCTCGCAGCCCTCACATCGGCGCAGGTGCCGCTCGAAGCGCGCGTGCGACCTCTCGTCCAGCGCGCCGTCGAGGTAGGCGGTCACGAGCTCCACGAACTCGGCGCACCTCATGGTCGTCCCGCCATGGTCACAAAGTACCTCTCCACCCGGTTGCGCAGCGCGGCGCGAGCCCGGTGCAGCAGGACCCGCTGGTTGACCGCGGTGATGCCCAGCAGCTCGCACACCTCGTCGGCGCTGTAGCCCTCGGCGTCGCGCAGGACGATCACCGCGCGCTGTCGCGGCGGCAGCGTGGCCAGAGCGCGGGCGAGCTGCTCCCCCGCTTCGCGCACGAGCGCCTCGCCCTCGGCGCTGGGCCAGGCGGCCGGAGGCTCCCGCCAGTGGCCGAGGCGGAAACGGCCGGGGTCGACGGCGGGCTCGCCGCCGTCGATGCTGCTCCACGGCACGGTACGGCTCTCGCGGACCCCGCGCCGTTTGGCGGTGTTGATCAGGATCCGGTAGACCCACGTCTTGAACGACGAACGCCCCTGGAAACCGCCGAGGCCGTGCAGCACGCCCAGCCACGTGTCCTGGAGCACCTCCTGCGCGGAGGCGTCGGTGGAGACGTAGGAGCGCGCCAGCCAGAGCAGGTTGCGCGACCACGCGTCGACGAGGGCGGCGAACATGGCCTCGTCGCCGGCGCGCAACGCGGCGACGATCTCGGTGTCGGCGGGCAACGATGCCACGGGTCCCCTCCCACTCATGGCATCGTCTCCCGGCTCACCGATGTTCCAGGTTCTCCATGTCCTCCTTCGAGGGTTCGTGTCACCAGGGCTTTCTCGCGTTACGCCGTAGTTCTGCACACCCACTGTGTGTACTAGTGCACAGGCGGTGCGCATTCCGGGTGGTCCCATGAGCGGCATCACCCACCCCGGAAGGAGCACCGACATGGGTCTCATCGCTCGCCTCGGCACGTGCGTCCTGCTCGTCGCGGCGTCCATCGCCGTCACCGCCCCCACCGCCACGGCGGCCGTGCCCGGCCGTACTCTCGTCTCCGCCAACTCGGCCTCCGACTCCACCCCGCGCAAGACCGCGCGGACCTTCTGCCCCGCGGGCACCGTCGTCGTGGGCGGCGGCGCCGCGCTGCAGACGATCGGCAGCGACGCGGTCAAGTTCAGGACGGTCACGCCGTTCCGCTCCGTGGTCGACGGCCGCTACGGCTACAGCGTCATCGCCGAGGAGTTCCGCGCGTTCGACGGCGCCTGGAGCGTCGCCGTCCGCGCGCTGTGCGCCCCGGCGCCCGCCGGCTACGAGATCAGGAGCGTCACCGTCGGCAGCAGCTCGGTCAGTCCCAAGACCGCCGCCGCCACCTGCTCGGCGGGACGCCGCGCCCTGGTGCCCGGCGGCACGGTGCGCGGCCCCGACGAGCTCACCCCGCAGGTCGCCCTGCTCGGCACCCTGGTCAACACCGCCCGCGACGGCGCCTACGCCATCGGTACCGAGGTCAGGGCCGGATTCGCCGGGCAGTGGGACATGATCGCGACCGTGGTCTGCGCCAACCAGCCGGCCGGCTACGGCGTGGTGGAGCAGCAGACCTCGTCGGGCGGCTCGTCCGACAGCGTCGCCCAGGTCAACTGCCCGGACGGCACCACCGTGCACGGCAGCGGCGGCCTGATCATCCCCAGCACCGCCGGTGACGCCCACCTGTACGTGCTGAGCTCGATCGAGCCGCGCACCACCCTGGTGCGTGCCGCGCGCACCACCCCCGGCCAGACCAACACGTGGCACGTGCGGGCCCAAGCCGTCTGCGCCGCCTGATCCGTATCATCTCGGCATGGTCAGACACCTCTCCCGGCGAGCCCTGCTCCTGGCGGCGGGCGGGTCGCTCGCCGGGTGCTCGCGTCCCGCCGAGGTCGACCAGGTCCAGCTGAGGCTCGCCACCGGCCCCGAGGGCGCGGTCTACCGCCGCATCGGCGGGTCGCTGGCGGCGCACATCACCGCCCAGGTGCCCGGTGCCACGGTGGTCACCGTGCCCAGCAGGGCGGCGACCGACAACATCCGCAAGCTCATGGCGGGTGAGGTGCACCTGGGCCTGTCGAGCCTCGACGCCCTGACGGCCGACGACGGGAGCGTGCCCGCAGGACTGTCGGCGGTGTGCCGGTTGTACGACAGCCATCTGCACCTGGTGGTCATGGCGGGCTCTCCGGTCGAGGAGTTCGCCGACCTGCGGGGCAGGCGGGTGTCGCTGGGCGCGCGCGACTCGGGGACCGAGTTCACCTCGCTTCGGGTGCTGAAGGTCGGCGGCATCGAGGCCGAGGGGCGCTACCTCAGCCAGGCCGAGTCGGCGGCGGCGCTGCGCGATGGGGAGATCGACGCGATGTTCTCCCTCACCGGAGTCCCGACGCCGGCCATCACCGAGCTGGCCAGGCAGCACGCGGTGCGGATCATCCCGCTGGTCGCGCAGGCGGCCAAGCTGTTCGAGCAGTTCGCCGGGCCGTACGCTCCCGCCACGATCCCGGCGACGGCCTACGCCGGGGTCCCCGCCACCAGGACCGTCGCGGTGCCGAACCTGCTGCTCGTCCGCGACGACCTGCCCGCCGAGCTCGTCCACGCGATCACCGACACGATCTTCACGCACACCCGTACGATCACCTCCGCCGGGAGGGGCGGCGCCGAGGCACTGCCGGAGGCGTGGCACATCAACGTGCGGACGGGGATCTCCACCGGCCCGATCGCCCTGCATCCGGGGGCGGTGTCGTGGTTTCGTGATCGGAAGCGATAGGCAGCGTGAACACCGCGGCGAAGCCGTGCCCGCCAGGGTGCGGAAGTCCGTCCTCCAGCCGCAGCACTCCCCCGGCCGTCCCGATCAGGTCGGCGCAGATCGCCAGGCCGAGGCCGGTCCCCGGCACGTTCTGGTGTCTCGGCGAACGCCAGAACCTGCGCAGGGCCTGGGCACGTTCGGCCTCGTCGAGTCCCTGGCCGTCGTCGCGGACCGCGATGGTGACCACGCCGCCGGCGGCCCTGGCGCTGACCTCGACCAGCCGCGCGTCCGACAGCCGCAGCGCGTTGCTGATCAGCTCGTCGAGGATGCTGCCCAGGCCGCCCGAGGGTTCCTGCACCCGCAGGCCCGCGGGCACGTCGACGTCGAGGGTCTGCCCCGCCGTACCGGTCAGGGCCCGCCATCGTTCGACGCGCGTGGCCAGCACCTCGTCGAGGTCGACGGGCGAGGCCGTGCGGATGCTCTCCATCCTGGCGCTGGCCTGCAGCGAGTTGAGCATGCGCTGCATGGCCTTGAGCTCGTCGACCGCGACGTCGAACATCTGCCGCCCGTCGTCGCCGGGGCGCAGGTGCGGCTCCAGGCTCTCGACGGCCAGCCGCAGGCTGGTCAGCGGGTTGCGTAGCTGGTGGGAGGCGTCGGAGACGAAAGCGCGCTGGCGCTGCACGGCGTTCTCGACGGCGTCCATCATGATGTTGAACGAGCCCGCCAGGCGGCGCAGCTCGGCCGGGCCGTTCTCGGCGTCGGCCCTGATGGTGAGGTCGCCCTGGGAGATGCGCGAGCTGGCCGCGTCGAGCTCGCGCACCGGGCGGATCACCCACGCCGACACCGGCCAGGCGACGGCCATCAGCCCGACCAGCGGCAGCAGCCCGAGCCCGGCGAGCTGCGCCCAGCGCACGAGGATGCGGCGGCGTGTCTCGGACAGGTCGGAGATCGACACCACGGCGCCGACGACCTCGCTGTCGCGGCCCACCGGCTCGGCGACCACGAGGGCGGCGTCGTCCCACGGCGCCCACTCCCATGAGGGCTCCGACCTGGTCCCGGCCAGCGCGGCGGTGACGATCCTCGGCAGGGCGGGCTCGGCACGCGCCGCCTCCTGGTAGGCGCCGGTGGGCCCGAGCAGGACGGCTCCCGAGGTGTCGATCACGGCGACCGGGATGCCGTACAGCGAGTGGTAGCGCGTCAGCTCCTGCTGGAGTGCTTCTGTCCTGCCGGTCGACAGCGCGGTCTCGGTCAGCGAGGCGAACCTGCCGACGTCGTTGAGCCTGTCGACGTAGGTCTCCTGCATCTCGCGCTCGCCCACCGTGATGCTCAGGGGAACTCCGAGCGCCGCGACGAGCAGCACCGCGAGGGGCACCAGGACGACCAGCAATCTACGGTGCAAGCCGGTAACCGACTCCGTGAACCGTGCGGATGGGCACCTGCGGCCCGAGCTTGTGCCGTACGGCCGCGATGTGGGTGTCGAGGGTGCGGCTCGACGCCTCCCAGGTGGCGCCCCAGACCTGGTCGAGGATGGCCTCGCGGCTCACCACGTTCGGCGAGCGCCTGGCCAGCAGCAGGAGCAGCTCGAACTCCTTGCGGGTCAGCGTCACGCCGGCTCCGCCGACGGTGACCTCGCGGGTGCCGACGACGATCCGCATCGGTCCGAGCACCAGCGGCTCGTCCTCGGGTCGCAGGGCCCGGTGGGCGCGCGTACGGCGCAGCACGGCCTCGATCCGCGCCAGCAGTTCGGGGATGCCGAACGGCTTGACGATGTAGTCGTCGGCTCCGGCGCGTAGGCCGCGCACCCGCTCGTGTTCCTCCGAGCGCGCGGTCACGGCGATGACGGCGGTCTCGGGGCGGTCGCGCAGCCTGCGGATCAGGTCGAGCCCGTCGCCGTCGGGCAGGCCCAGGTCGACGAGGACCACATCGGAGGGTTCGGCTCGTACGGCTTCCGCCGCGGTGGCCATGCGGTTGACCTCGAAGCCGGACTGGGTCAGAACGGTCACCAGCGCCCGCGCCACGCGGTCGTCATCTTCGATGATGGTGATCCGCATACCGGCGGATTGTACGGGCATGTCCGATGCTTGTGTTACCCCCAAATTTCTTGGGATTCTTTTGACACCATCCGGGTCACCGCAAGCCCACACTGGGCCCCTGCCCTGATGAGGAGGCCGGGATATGACAACCCCCCGCACATTCCGGATGATCGCCGCCATCGGCGTCCTGTCACTCGCCGCGGCCTGCGGCTCCAACGGAGGAGGCGGCGCCCCGCAAGCGGGCGGCGGCGCGTATCCGGAGCAGAACATCACCATCGTCGTCCCCTTCAGCGCGGGCGGACCGACCGACACCGTCACCCGGATGATCGCCGAACCGATGGCCGCCAAGCTCGGCGGCAAGATCGTCGTCCAGAACGTCGAGGGCGCGGGCGGCACGGTCGGCGCGGGCGAGGTCGCCAACGCCAACCCCGACGGCTACACCGTGCTCATGCACCACATCGGCATGTCGACGGCGCCCGCCCTCTACTCCAACCTCGGCTACAAGCCACTGGAGAGCTTCGAGATGGTCGGCCTGGTCACCGAGGTGCCCATGACGATCGTGGCCCGCAAGGACTTCGAGCCCGCCACGCTCCAGGACCTGGTGACCTACGTGAAGGCCAACTCCGCCAAGGTCACCCTCGCCAACGCCGGCGTCGGCGCCGCCTCGCACCTGTGCGGCCTGCTGTTCCAGACCGCCACCGGCGTCAAGCTGCAGGAAGTGCCGTACAAGGGCACGGGTCCCGCGCTGACCGACCTGGTCGGCGGCCAGGTCGACTTCATGTGCGACCAGACCACCAACACCAGCGGCCAGATCTCCGCCGGTGAGATCAAGGCCTACGCGGTCACCACCCCGGAGCGCGTCAAGAGCCTGCCCGACCTGCCCACCACCGCCGAGGCGGGACTGCCCGGCATGGAGGTCAGCGTCTGGCACGGCCTGTACGTCCCGAAGGGCACGCCGCAGGACGTCGTCGCCAAGCTGACCGACGCCCTGAAGACCGCCCTGGCCGACCAGAAGGTCGTCGACCAGATGGCCAAGCTCGGCACCGCGCCCGTCAAGGCCGAGGACGCCACCCCGGAGGCGCACAAGAAGAAGCTCGAGGAGCAGCTCGGCGTCTGGGGCAAGGTCATCGCCGACGCCGGGGTCAAGGCCCAGTGAAATCCGTTCCGGATCTCGTCGCCGGCGGGATCTTCGTCCTGATCGGCGGCGCGTTCGTGGTGGGGTCGCTCAGCTACGAGCTGGGCACCCCGCTGCGGATGGGCCCCGGCGCCTTCCCCCTGCTCGTGGGCGCGATCGTGGCCGCGCTCGGCCTGGCCATCGCCGTCAAGGGGCTCGTCGCCGGTGAGGTGGCCGAGTTCGGGCCCATCCCGTGGCGTGCCATCGCCGCCATCGTGGCGGCGCTGCTGTTCTTCGGCTTCACCGTGCGCGGCCTGGGCTTCGTGCCCACCTCGGCGGTGACCGCCCTGCTCACCACGCTGGCCAGCAAGCGCGTGCGGCTGCTCGCGGCGCTGGCCGTGACCGGCGGGCTGACCGTGGCCGCCACGCTGATCTTCGTCGTCGGGCTGCAGCTGCGCATCCCGCTGTTCGGTCCCTGGCTGGGGTTGTGACATGGATCTTCTCGACAACCTCGCTCTGGGGTTCTCCACCGCCCTGCTGCTCGAGAACGTCGTCTACTGCTTCATCGGCGTGCTGCTCGGCACGATGGTCGGCGTGCTGCCCGGCATCGGGCCGACGGCGACCGTGGCGATGCTGCTGCCGATCACGTTCAACTTCGAGCCGGTCACCGCGCTCATCATGCTGGCGGGCATCTACTACGGCGCCCAGTACGGCGGCTCCACCACGGCGATCCTTATCAACCTGCCGGGCGAGTCGTCGGCGGCCGTCACCGCGCTCGACGGTCACGAGATGGCCAGGCAGGGCAGGGCGGGAGCCGCGCTGGCCGCGGCGGCCATCGGCTCGTTCGTCGCCGGCACCGTCGCCACCGTCGTCCTCGCCGTCGCCGCTCCTCCCTTGGCCCGCGTCGCGCTGCAGTTCGGCCCGGCGGAGTACTTCTCGCTGGTGCTCTTCGGCCTGATCGTCTCGATCGCGCTGGCGCGCGGCTCCACGCTGAAGGCGCTGGCGATGATCGCGCTCGGCGTGCTGCTCGGCACCGTCGGCCAGGACCTCTACACCGGCGAGCCCCGCTTCACCTTCGACCAGCGCGAGCTGTACGGCGGCATCGACTTCGTCTCCGTCGCGGTGGGCATGTTCGGCGTGGCCGAGATCCTGCGCAACCTGGAGAACGAGGCCGGCCGTACGGCCCTGGTGAGCACGGTGCGCAACCTCTGGCCCACCCGCGAGGACCGGCGCAGGATCGTCGCGCCGATCGCCCGGGGCACCGTGCTCGGCTCCGCGCTCGGCGTGCTGCCCGGCGGCGGCCACGTGCTCGCCTCGTTCACCTCCTACGCCGTCGAGAAGCGGGTCAGCAAGCGGCAGCAGGAGTTCGGGCACGGCGCGATCGAGGGCGTGGCAGGACCGGAGTCGGCCAACAACGCCGCCGCCCAGACCTCGTTCATCCCGCTGCTCACCCTGGGGCTGCCCGCCCACCCGGTGATGGCGCTGATGGTCGGCGCGTTCATCGTGCACGGCATCACCCCGGGACCGAACGTGATCGCCGACGAGCCCGCGTTGTTCTGGGGCCTGATCGCGTCGATGTGGATCGGCAACGTGCTGCTGGTGCTGCTCAACCTGCCGCTGATCGGCATCTGGGTGCGCATGCTGCGCATCCCGTACCAGGTGCTGTTCCCGATGATCATCCTGTTCGCCGCGATCGGGACCTACTCGCTCGGGTTCAACGCCTTCGACGTCTACGCGATCGTCTTCTTCGGTCTGCTGGGATACGTCCTGATCAAGTGCGGGTGCGAGCCGGCGCCGCTGCTGCTCGGGTTCGTCCTCGGGCCGCTCATCGAGGAGAACCTGCGCCGCGCGATGATCATCTCGCGCGGCGACGCGACGGTCTTCCTGACCAGGCCCCTGTCGGCGGTCCTGCTGGCGCTGGCCGCCGGCGCCCTCGTGCTCGCCGTCCTGCCGGCGATCCGCAAGCGCCGCGAGGTGGTGTTCACCGAGGACGACTAGGAGGCGGTGACGTGCGGCACCGCTTCGTACAGGGCCCAGTCGGCGCTGATCGCGGCGGCCGTCGACAGCAGGACGGGCAGGTGCTCCTCGGTCAGCTTCTCGACCGTCGTCTCGGCCGCGTGGGCGTTGACGTTGACGGCCGCGATCACGTGGCCGAGGCCGTCGCGCAGGGGGGCGGCGACCGACCGGATGCCGAGCGCGAGCTCCTCGTCCGTCACCGCCCACCCCCTGGCCCGTACGGCACGCAGCGCCGCCTCGCGTTCGCCCGCCGAGGGCCGCCACCGTGGCTCGATGCCCGAGCGGCTCGGCTCGGCCAGTACCCGGTCGACCTCGGCGGGCGGCAGCGCGGCCAGCAGCACCTTGCCCAGCGAGGTCTGCAGCGCCGGGAAGCGGGTCCCGATCTGCACCGACAGCGTCACGATCCTGGGTACGGCGACGCGCGCGACGTAGACGATGTCGGAGCCGTCGAGCTGGGCGATCGAGCAGGATTCGCCGGTGGTGGCCACCAGCCGTTCGAGGTGCGGCCTGGCCACCTCCCACAGTCCCATCGAGCGCACGTAGGACACGCCGAGTTCGAGCACCCGGGGTGTGAGGGCGAAGCCGCCCCGCTCGGTCCTGGCGTAGCCCATCTCGGTCAGCGTCAGCAGGATGCGCCGGGCGGTCGGCCTGGCCAGTCCCGTGGCGGTGGCGACCTCGGTGAGGGTCATCACCGGGCGTCCCGGCTGGAACGCCCGGATGACCTCGAGACCTCGGGCCAGTGCCTCGATGAAGTCGGGTCCAGTGTCGCCGCGTGCCATGGCTCAGACTCTAGAGGCTGTGGGTGTCGGCACTGCTGTAGTCGGTGTAGGTGTACGGGTTGTCGAGGATCTTGGACTCGGGCACGTCGGGGTTCATCCCGCGCTCCCACGCCTCCTGCCCCATGGCCGAGCGCAGGTGCTCCACCGACCGCTCGGCCGCGCGCCTGGCGGCGTCCAGGTCGGCCCCGACCAGGCGGTGCTCGTACTTGACCACGCGGCCGTTGACGATCACGGTGTGTACGTCGCCGCGCTGCGCCTGGAAGACGACGTGGCCGTACGGGTGGTGCAGCGGGAAGCTCACCGGCGAGTGGTCGTTCTTGATGAGCACGAGGTCGGCCTTGTAGCCCGGCTCCAGCCGTCCGAGGTCGGAGCGGCCGATGGCCTGCGCCCCGCCCCTGGTCGCCCATTCCACGACCTGGTCGGCGCGCAGCCCCGCGTGGGTGACGGTGCCGCCGTTGGCGTGGGCCTCCAGGTGCTCGCGTGAGCGGTCGGCGCTGAGGGTGGCGCGCATGGCGGAGAACAGGTCGCCGCTCCACCAGACGCTGGTGTCCATCGACAGCGAGACGGGGATGCCGTGGGAGCGGATGCGCCAGGTGGGCGGGTATCCCTGGCCGGCGCTCTGCTCGCTCTCGGTGGACACCGAGACGGATCCGCCGGTCGCGGCGATGCGGTGGTAGGAGTCGGTCGACAGCGAGGCGGCGTGCACGTACACGGTCCGCGGCGTCATGAAGCCGTGGTCGTACATCAGCTGGATGCCCGCGTCGCTGGTGGCGCCCCAGACCCCGGCGTGGGTGGTGACCGGGACGCCCAGTTCGCGGGCCACGTCGAAGGCGGGCTTCTCCGGGAAGGCGGGGTCGCCGAGCACGTCGAAGGCGAGCTGGAAGCCGAGTAGGTCGTCGCCGGTGATGCGGCGGGAGACGAAGTCGCGGAACGCGGCCGAGGTCGCCCACTCCGCGGGGGCCTGCTGGATGTTGCCGTAGGCGAGGACGAACCGGCCGGGCACCGACTGGAGGGCGTCGGCCGCGGCGTCGGCGTGTTCGGCGCTCTGCAGGTTGTGCGACCAGTCGACGACGGTGGTGACGCCCGCTTCCAGGGCCTCCAGGGCGGCCAGGACGTTGCCGGCGTGGATGTCGTCGGGGCGGAACAGCTTGCCGTGCTCCAGGTAGTTCCAGACGAAGTACTGCGTGAGGGTCCAGTCGGCGCCGTAGCCGCGCATGACGGTCTGCCACATGTGGCGATGCGTGTCGATCATGCCGGGCATGACGATGCCGCCGGTGGCGTCGATCTCCAGCGCGTCGGCGGGCGCCTCCAGGCCGGGGCCGACGGCAGCGATGCGGTCGTCGGCGACCAGGACGTCGGCGCCGCGGAGCACCTGGCGGCCGTCGTCCATCGGCAGCACCGTGCCGCCGCGCAGGACCACCGGGCGGCCGGGCTGGAAGGGGGTCCTGTCGTTCATCGGCTACCTCCGGTCACTTGTCCGCTATACGGTCAATCTGAGGTGGAGACGCGCTCGTGTCAACGAGTTACCATGGCGGACATATGTCCGTTCTACGATCGCTGGAGGGACATGGGACCGCTGTCCGGTGTGCTGGTAGCCGACTTCTCCCGGATCCTGGCCGGGCCGTACGCCACGATGCTCCTGGCCGACCTGGGCGCCGACGTCGTCAAGGTCGAGGGCCCGCGCGGCGACGACACCCGCGGATGGATGCCTCCGGTGCGCGGCCAGACCTCGACCTACTACCTGGGCGTCAACCGCGGCAAGCGCTCCATCGCGCTCGACCTGCGTGAGGAGGCCGACCTCCGGGCCGCCAGGGAACTGGCCGGGCGCGCCGACGTGCTGGTGGAGAACTTCAAGCCCGGCGGGCTGGCCCGCTTCGGACTCGACTACGACAGCGTGCGGGCGGCCAACCCGGCCATCGTGTACACCTCCATCAGCGGATTCGGCTCGGGAGCCGGGCGGCACGTGCCGGGATACGACCTCATGGTGCAGGCGATGTCGGGGCTGATGAGCCTCACAGGCGACGCCGAGGGCCCGCCGTACCGGTCAGGAATCTCGGTCTTCGACGTGATGGCGGGCAACCACGCGGTCATCGGCATCCTCGCGGCGCTCCGGCACCGCGAGGCGACGGGAACCGGGCAGCTCGTCGAGATCAACCTGCTGTCCTCGGCGCTCACCGGGCTGGTCAACCACAGCTCCGCCTACGTTTCCGGCGGCGTCGTGCCGTACCGGATGGGCAACGCCCATCCCAGCGTCTTCCCGTACGAGCCGCTGCCGACGGCCGACGACGAGATCATCGTCGCGGCCGCCAACGACGGGCAGTTCCGCAAGCTGTGCGAGGTGCTCGGCATCCCCGGGGTCGCCGACGACGAGCGGTTCGCCACGAACGTGGCCCGCACCGCCAACCGCGCCGTCCTGCGGCCGCTGCTGGAGGAGCGGCTGGCCGGGCGCGGCGCCGTCGAGTGGTTCGACCTGCTGGTCAAGGCCGGGGTGCCGTGCGGGCCGATCCAGACCATCGACGGCGGGTTCGCCATGGCGGAGAGGTTCGGGCTCGATCCCATCGTCGAGGTGGGCGGCGTGCCCACGACGCGCAACCCGATCCGCTTCTCCGAGACGCCCGTCGCCTACACGCTCCCGCCGCCCGCGCTCGACGAGCACGGGGACCACCTGCGCGCATGGCTCGCCTCCCCCGAGCTCCCCGAGATCCGCGAGCTCCCCGAGATCCGCGAGGACGGCCATGCCTGATCACGCCGACGGCTATCCCACCGCCCTGGGCGCCTCCACCCCGGAAACGATCACCCTGCTCGGCGCCGACCTGGCCGGCGACATCATGGGCAAGGTCGGATTCGGCGAGCTGGCCTTCTGGCTGGCCGCCCAGCGCAGGCCCACCACCGGCGAGACCCGCGTCTTCGAGGCGGTCCTGGCCGCCCTCGCCGACCACGGCTTCACCCCGACCGCGATCGTCACCCGCCTGACCTACCTGTCCGCCCCCGACTCCGTGCAGGGCGCGCTCGCCGCCGGGCTGCTCGGCGGCGGCTCACGCTTCCTCGGCGTCACCGAGGACAGCGCCCGCTTCCTGCACCGGCACCTGCCCGATCCGCTGCCCGCCGACGACACCGCCTGGGACACGCTGGCGCGCGACGTCCTGCGCGCCCAGGGCGGCGCCAGGATCCCCGGACTCGGCCACCACCTGCACAAGGACGGCGACCCGCGCACCCCGCGCCTGATGCGGATCGCCGCCGAGGAGGGCCTGTTCGGTCCGCACCTGTCGCTGTTCGCCGCCATCGGGCGGGTGCACCCCCGGCTGCTCGGCAAGACGCTGCCGCTCAACGGCGCGGGCGCCTGCGGCGCCGCCCTGGCCGACCTGGGGCTGCCGCTCGAACTCCTGCGCGGCTTCGCCCTGCTGGCCCGTACGGCGGGGCTGATCGGCCAGCTCGCCGAGGAGCTGCACCGCCCCGTGGCCAACGAGATCTTCCTGTCCGTGGACCTGAACCACCGCCCCGTCCCCCCTGGAGGCCCCGGAGGCTCGTATGGCTGAACTGGTCGCGGTCATCGCGTCCACCCACCACCCCTTCTACTACCGCGCCAGCATCTCCACCGGCGAGGAGCGCCCGCCGTTCGCCGACGAGTGGGTGCGCAAGGTGCTGGCCTTCCGCGAGACGCTGACCAGGGCACGGCCCGACGTGCTCGTCATGGTCGGCTCCGACCACTTCCACCAGTTGTGGCTCGACAACATGCCTCAGTTCCTCATCGGCAAGGCACCCCGCTACGACGCCAACTGGTACAACGAGGAGCGTGAGTTCGGCCTGCCGCGCATGGTGATGGCCGGGCAGGAGGACCTGTCGGCCCACCTGCTGCGCGGCGGCCTCGACGCCGGCTTCGACCTGGCCTTCTCCAACGAGCTGCGCATCGACCACTCCATCACGTGCCCGATCATCACCCTGCGCCCGCAGAACGACCTGCCGATCGTTCCCGTCTACACCAACATCTTCGCCCCGCCGCTGCCGCGCCCCCGCCGGTTCGTCCAGCTCGGGCGGCTGATCAGGGAACTGGTCGAGTCGTGGCCGTCCGGCGAGCGGGTCGCCGTCATCGGCACCGGCCACCTGTCGCTCGAACTGGGCGGGCCGCGCCAGTTCGGCCCGCACGGGCCCGACCCCGAGTTCGACCGCAAGGCCGTGGAGTGGATCGCCTCGGGCGACCTGGAGGGCTGCCTGGCCGAGGTCACCCTCGACAGCCTGCACCTGCCGGGCAACGCCACCCACGGGTTCATGGACTTCATGCTGATGATGGGCGTGGCGGGGGAAGGCGTGAAGGCCGACTACGTCGACACGTACGACCTGTTCCACACCATGGAGGCCTACTTCACCTGGTATCCGAGATGAGCAAATACCTTCTGAACAAGTTCCTGTTCACCGTGGACCGCGATCCCGAGCTGGTCGAGAGGTACCGCGAGGACCCCGCCGCCACCGTGCGGTGGTGGGAGGAGACGCAGGCCAACCGGCTGCTCAACTGCCCGGAGGTGGAGTCGTCGACCTGGCTGGAGTTCGACGACGCCGAGCGTGAGGCGCTGGCCTCGCACGACTACCCGGCGCTGTTCGAGCTGGGGGCGCATCCGTTTCTCACGCTGACGTTGTTCATCGCCGTGTTCGAGCGGGACCATCCGCCGCTGGGGTTCCAGCTGGAGTACGCGCGGAGGCTGGCACGGTTCGGCCTGCCGTACCCGGATATCGCCACCTGACGCCCGTCATCGCGCCAGCCTCGGCAGCAGCGCGGAGGCGGCGGCGATCCCGAGCACCGCCGACACGGCCAGCACGGCGAAGTCGAGCGGCAGGTGCGCCGGGGTGCCGAGCAGCAGCCCGCGCAGCGCGTCGACCTGGTAGCTGAGCGGGTTGACGGCGCTCAGCGCCTGCAGCCATCCGGGCATCAGGCTGGTCGGGTACAGCGCGTTGGAGGCGAAGAAGAGCGGCATGGTGATCGCCTGCCCGATGCCCATCAGGCGATCACGGTTGCGCACGATTCCGGCGATCGCCACCGACAGGCACGAGAAGAACGCCGCCCCGAGCACGACGGCGACCGCGACGCCGAGCAGGCGCAGGGGGTTCCAGCTGATCCCCACCCCGAGCACGGCGGCGAGGACCACGATGACCAGGGCCTGGATGAGCGCCTTGATGCCGGCGGCGAACGCCTTGCCGGCGACGAGGGCGGCGCGGGGGGTGGGCGTGACGAGCAGCTTGTTCAGCACGCCCGCGTCACGTTCCCAGATGATCTGGATGCCGTAGAAGATCGAGATGAACATGGCCGACTGGGCGATGATCCCGGCGGCCAGGTAGTCGAGGTAGGGGATGCCGTCGCTGGGGATCAGCCCGATCCTGGTGAACGTCATCCCGAAGATCAGCAGCCACAGGGCGGGCTGGATGGCCCTGGTGTACAGCTCGCTGCGGTCGTGGCGCAGCTTCTGCAGCTCGACCACGCACATGGCGGCGATCCTGGCCGGCAGCACCCGCCATCCGGTGAGCGGTCGCGGCGGGGTGAGCAGCAGGTCGAGCTGGTCAGCCGAGGCGGGTTGCGGTGCGGCGGGTGCTGCGGACATCGCGGAATCCTCCTTCGAGCTCGCCTTCGAGGCCGCTGCCCGCCAGGTCGCGGAAGACCTCTTCCAGGGTCGGTACGCCGTCGCCGCCCTGCCGGGCGCGCAGGTCCTCCTTCAGCCGGTACGGCGTGGCGCAGGCACGCAGGACGCCGCGGTGCATGAGGCCGATGCGGTCGCAGTACTGGTCGGCCTCGTCCATGTAGTGGGTGGTGACCAGCACGGTCATGCCGGTGGCCGCGCGGACGGCGTTGATGTGCTCCCACACGCCGGTCCTGGCGATCGGGTCGAGCCCGATGGTGGGCTCGTCGAGTATGAGCAGCCGGGGCGCGCTGACCAGCGCCTGGGCCAGTTCGAGCCGGCGCACCATGCCGCCGGAGTAGGTGGCGGCCATGCGGCCCGAGGCCTCGGCCAGGCCGACGGCGGTGAGCGCCTGCTCGACGCGGGCGGCGCGCTCGCGGCGTGGCACGTCGAAGACCCTGGCGAACATCGCCACGTTCTCGCGCCCGGTGAGGTTGCCGTCGGCGGACAGCTGTTGCGGCACGTATCCCAGGAGCCTGCGCACCGCCATGCGTTCGCGGGAGGCGTCGTGCCCGAAGACCCTGACCATGCCGGAGGGCACGGGTAACAACGTGGTGATGCACCTGATGGCGGTGGTCTTGCCCGCTCCGTTGGGTCCGAGCAGGCCGAAGATCTCTCCTTCCGCCACCGTCAGGTCGACTCCCGCCACCGCTTCGACCTTGCCGAAGCGGTAGCGCAGTCCTGTCAGACCGAGCGCGTCCGTCACGTCCCCTCCATCTCCTCGCGCAGGCCGTCGGCGAGTCGCTGCAGGGCGGGGAGCGCGGCTGCGAGCGCCGCCCTGTCGTCGTCGCCGAGCCGGACGATGTGGTCTCTGACCAGGGCGGCGCGCCGCAGCTCCCAGTCGCCGAGCCGAGCCTCGGCCTGCGGCGTGATCAGCAGCCTGGCCGAGCGCCGGTCGGCGTCGCTGGTCTCGCGGTGCAGGAGCCCGGCGGCGGTGAGCTTGTTGACGAGGGTCGACACCGAGTTGCCCGCCAGGTAGAGCTCCTTGGCCGCGGCCGAGACCCCGATGCCGGGCCGGGCGGCGACCAGGCGCAGCAGCTCGACCTCGGCGCCGCGCAGCCGGGGTCCGGGCAGGTCGCGCCGCAGGCGCCTGCGCACCAGGCGCCTGCGCACCAGGCGATGGATGCCGGCCAGCAGGCCGGGCAACTCCTCTGCCACCATGCCCGGAATATTAGCTCTGCTAAGGATCTAAATCCAGTAGATTTACACATTACCTACATGAAGAGTAGGTTTTATGGCATGAGCCTTGAGTTCCTCTGGTACATCCCGAACCAAGCCCAGCCCGGTCACCGGGGCGACGACGTCGTCAACGACCACAACTCGCTCGACACCCTCACCACCCACGCCAGGGCGCTGGAAGAGCACGGCTGGGGCGGGGCGCTCATCGGCACCGGATGGGGACGCCCCGACACGTTCACGGTCGCCACCGCGCTGGCCGCGCGGACCACGACCTTCCGCCCGCTCATCGCCGTCAGGCCGGGCTACTGGCACCCCGCCAACTTCGCCTCGGCCGCCGCCACCCTGCACCACCTCACCGGCGGGCGCGTGCTGGTCAACATCGTGTCGGGCAAGGACGACCTGGCCGCGTACGGCGACAGCGAGGGCGGCCAGGCCGACCGCTACGCGCGCACCAAGGAGTTCCTGCGGCTCGTCCGCAGGTTGTGGACCGAGGAGAACGTCACCTACGAGGGCGAGCACTTCGGCGTCACCGGTTCCACCGTGGTACCGCGCCTGGGCAACGGCCACCCCAGGCTCTACTTCGGCGGCGCCTCGGAGGCCGCCGAGCGAGTCTCGGCCACCGAGGCCGACGTCCAGCTCTTCTGGGGCGAGCCCCTGGACGGCGTCGCCGAGCGCATCGACCGGCTGCGCAACCTCTCCGAGAAGCTCGGGCGCGAGCACGCGCCGCTGGAGTTCGGGCTGCGGATCACCACGCTGGTGCGCGACACCACCGAGCAGGCCTGGGCCGACGCCGAGGCCAAGGTCCAGGAGATGGCCAAGGGCGGCATCGCACGCGACCCGCTCAGGCGGCCCGCCGTCGGCCAGCAACGGCTGCTCGACCTCGCCGCCCGGGGAGAGGTGCTCGACGACAACCTCTACACGACGCCGGGTAAGGTCGGCGGGGGCGGTGCGGGCACCACGTGGCTGGTCGGCTCCGCGGACGACGTGGCGCGGTCACTGCGCAAGTACCAAGCGCTCGGCATCACCCACTTCGTGCTCTCCGACACGCCCTACCTGCCGGAGATCAAGCGTCAGGGAGAGCAGTTGCTGCCCCTGCTGCGATGAGAGGATGCCATGCGCCTGACGACAGGGCTGCTCGCGATGGCGGCGGGCGTGCTGCTCACGCTCATGACCCTGACCAACGCCGTGCTCGCCCAGCACACCGGCGCGGTGTTCGCCTCCTGGGCCGCGCACGGCATCGGCGCCGTCGTCGCGCTGCTGCTCCTCCTCGTCACCCCGCGTACTGCCACACCCGAGGGCAGGACACCGCTCTGGTACTACCTGGGCGGCATCCCGGGAGCGCTGGTCGTGGTCCTCTCGGCCATCGCGGTCAACAGCGAGCTGGCCCTGTCCGGCACCATCGCGCTGATGCTGACCGGCCAGGTGATCTTCGGCGCCGTCTCCGACCATCTCGGCCTCCTCGACACCCCCAGACGCCCGATCACCGGCACCGACCTCGCCGTCGCCGGCTGCGTGTTGTCAGGCGCGGTGCTGATCGTGCTCGGCGGGGCGTGACCCATGCTGTTCTTCGTCGTCCTGGCCCTGAGCAACGGCCTGCTCATCGGCGTGAGCCGTACGATCAACGGCCGGCTCAGCACCCGCAGGGGCGCCTTCGCCGCCTCGGTCTGGAACCACGTCGTCGGGCTGGCCTTCCTGAGCGTGGTGCTGCTGGTCATGCGGGTCTGGCCCGACGTCACGCGGGTTCCCGTCGCCGCCTACGCCGGCGGCGTGTTCGGCGCGCTGTTCGTGGCGGTCAACAGCTACGTCTTCCCCCGGCTCGGAGCGATGAGCGCCGCCGTCCTGGTGATCGCCGGCCAGGTGCTGTCGGCCGTGGTGATCGACTGCGTACGGCAGGCGGCGCTCCCCTCACCGCTGCGCCTCGCCGGGGTGGCACTCGTGCTCGCCGGGCTGTGCCTGCCCCTGCTCAGGAAGTGAGGAACGCCGAGGCGCGATGGAGCTGCTCGGCCAGGCGGCCGGGCGGGAACAGCCACAGCCCGAGCGAGTCCGCGCCCGCGTCGAGCAGTGCCTGGAGCCGCTGCCCGACCTCGCCGGGCGTTCCCGCGGCGGCGAACTCGTCGATCCACTCGTCCTCGACGGCGAGCGGCTCACCGGCGGTCAAGGCAGCGACGCGCCGCCGGATCTCGGCGCCGTGCCGCGACCGGCCGACGAGGGCCGTGTGCGCCTCCGCCTTGAGGAAGAAGCCGCCCGCGTCGCGCACGGCCTCCCTGGCCTGCCGGCCGTCGTCGGCGATGGAGGCGAGCACGAAGGCGGTGATCCGCCCGCCCCGGCCGCCGGCGGCCGTGCCGGTGCGATCCGCCCCCGCGGGACCGAACCCGGCGGTCTTCCTCGCCCAGGCCGTGTACGACGGTCCGGCCAGGACCGACAGCAGGATGCCGTCGGCCCTGGCCCCCGCGGCGCGCAGGGCGCGCTCGTTGACCGCGCCGATCCACAGCTGAGGCGGCTGCTCCGGCGGGAAGTCGAGCCTGACGCCGTTGAACTCGTGGGTGCCGGTGTGCCGGTCGACGCCGCGCCCGTCGAGGAGCTCGCGCAGCACGTCGAAGGTCTCGACGACCGCGGTGAGCGGGCGCGGCGGTAGCAGGCCCAGCTGCCGCAGCCAGTGGCTGTTGCCCAGGCCGACGGCGGCCCGCACCCGCCCGGGATGGGTCCTGGCGAGCCCGGCCAGTTCCATGGCCAGGATGGCGGGATGCCTGGTCATCACGCTGGCCAGCCCGAGCCCCGCGGGCACGGACCGGGTGGCCTCGAGTAACTGCGTCAGCCCCGACAGCCCGCCGGTGAAGAAGCAGTCCTCGGAGAACCACACCTCGCCGAAGCCCAGCCGTTCCGCCAGTGCCGCTCCCTCCGCCAGGTGCTCCGGAGGGGTCAGGCTGCCGAACACGATGCCGATGTCCACGACTCACGTCCTTCCGATGACGTATCGATCACGACACCAGCGGAAACCGGACGATGTGTCCACTTATTCCGCCATGAGCCGCCCTGCCCATCCGGCGTTCTCCAGCGGGTAGTGGTTCATCAGGATGAGCGTCTCGTCGGTGTTGGCCAGCCCCTCGTAGGCCTCGGCGATCGCGGCGTGGATGACCCCCACCATCTCCCGCTTGGCGTCGAGGTCGGACAGTTCGGGCACCTCCAGGAAGCACAGCGGACGCACGGGCTCCGCGCCGATCCTGCCGTCCTGGGCGACGTTGCCCGGCTGGTACTCACGCAGCCAGATCCGCACGTCGGGCTGGCTGAAGGCGGCGTCGACCGCTTCGGTGATCCGCTTCATCATCTGCTGCTTGGCGCCCTCGCCGATGCCGGCGGGCGCCTCGATCAGTAACTGTGGCATGGTTGGATAGTAGAACTAGATAGTTGGAAAAAACAACCATCAAGTAGGATGCAGCCATGACCGGCCGGAGGAAGTACGACGACGGGTGCGCGGTGGCCCACGGGCTCGACCTGCTGGGCGAGCGGTGGGCGCTGCTGATCGTGCGCGAGCTTCTGCTCGGCCCCAAACGGTTCACCGACCTGCGTGCCGGGCTGCGCGGAGCCAGCGCCGACATGCTGACCCAGCGGCTGCGCGAGCTCGGCGACTCGGGGGTCGTACGGCGGCGCAGGCTGGCGCCCCCGGCCGCCTCCTGGGTCTACGAGCTGACCGCATGGGGGCGCGAGCTCGAACCCATCGTCATCCAGCTCGGCCGCTGGAGCAGCCGCTCCCCCGCGCTGCGGCGGGACGCGCCCATCGGCGCCGACTCGCTCGTGCTCTCGCTGAAGGCGCTGTTCGACCCCGAGGCCGCCCGCGGCTACACCGCGACGATCGCCCTCCACCTGGGCGAGCACCGCTTCCGCGTCCGCGTCGACGACGGCGGGCTCGCCGTCGCCCGCGACGAGAGCCCCGAGGCCGACGCCGTGCTCGAGACCGATCCCGACACCCTCGCGGCCGCGTTGTGGGACGACGGTCCCCGCCCGTCCGACGACCCCACGGGCGTGGTGGCGCGTTTCCTCACGCTCTTCCCCCTGCCGCAGGCCGCCCGCGCCTGAGCGGTCACACCAGCGTCGCCGGGTCGACGAACTCCGGGGCCACGTCCGTGAACTCCATCACCTCGACCCGCAGCGAGTCCGTCCCCAGGTAGGCGCCGGTGCGCGGATCCAGCCAGAAGCTCTGGCCGCCCACGCTCACCCGCAGCGCCCACCGCCCGTCGAACGCCGCCCGCTCCGCGCGCACGCCGGGTGTGACGGCCAGCACGCCGTAGACGCGGGATCGCAGCGCGGGCGAGATGGGCGCGCGCACCAGGTCGAGCGCGGCCTCGTCGACCCACCCGCGCAGCGCCTCGTCGTTCGGGTCGAGCTCGCGCAGTTGCGAGGAGTCGAGCCCGGTCCAGCCGATGAACCAGCCCTCGTGGTGCCGCCAGCGCCTGGTGGCCGGATCACGCAGCCGCCTGACCTTGACGACCTCGGCGGGCAGGGGCCTGCCCGCCCGGTCCCATGCGGTCGCGTCGGCGACCGTGGCGGGCCGCAGCCGCGCGGGGAAGGCCTGCTCGGCGTACTTGCCGTTCTGCAGGTCGTGGACGCGGTCCACGCGGAAGGCGCGTACCAGGCGGTAGCCGCCCATGTCGAAGGTCTGGGTGGAGACCGTGCGCAGGTGGAAGAACCTCCCGTACGGCTGCAGCCGTACGGCCGACCGCGCGACCGCCGTCAGCAGCGGATCGGGCTGCCGCGTGGCGACGGCGGCGGGCCCGGGGATCAGGTTGAGCAGGATCGCGCCCGCCGCCACGACGCACGCCCAGCGGAAGAACGGCACCCGCCGGTCGGCGGCGGGATCCCTCATCGGCGGCGCACCTCGAAGGTGCTGCACCCGTCGGAGTCGACGACTCCCCTGATCGCGGTGGGCTTGTCGCCCTCGATGGCGGCTTTCAGGTCGACCATGAGGTACTCGCCCGGCTGGTCGATCCAGCGGTCGCCGGTCAGCTCCAGGACGGGCCCGGTCAGGCGGCCGCGCATGGCGAAGGAGCCCGAGGGCACGTCGGGGTTGCTGGGGTCGGCCTTGAAGGCGAAGGTGGCCTCCAGCTCGCCGGATCCCGCGTCGGTGATCGTGAGTTCGAGCGCGGTCTTGCCCTGGTTGCACATGTAGGTGCCGGTCCACGTGCCGGCCACCGAGATCTCCGGGCTCTCCGGTTTCCCCGATGAGGTCGGTTCGGCGGCGGCCGTCGAGGGTTCGGCGGTCACGGGCACGTGGGTGAGCGGCGCCGGATCCTTGTCGCCCGTCAGGGTGACCGTGGCGAAGGCGCCCCCGCCGACCAGGACGAGCAGTCCCAGCACGAGCGCCACGACGAGCCCGGCCGAGCTCTTGCGCGGTGCGGCCTGCGTCTCGGCGACCGGCATGCGCAACGTCGGTGAGGGCCCGCCCTGATGCGGCACGAACCCCGGCTGGCCGCCCGCGAGCATGCCCGAGGCGTCCTGCGCCGTCGGGCGGTGCTGCGGCTGCTTGGCCAGGCACCGGTCCAGCACCACCCGCACGCCGAACGGCACCTGTGACAGGTCGGCGGGCAGGTTCCCCACGCGGTAGGCCATCTCCTGCGCGTCGGCTCCCCCGAAGGGATGCCGTCCGGTGGCGGCCCAGGTCATCGTGGCGGCCCAGGAGAACAGGTCGGAGGCGTACCCCGGCGCGTACCCGGCGACCTGCTCGGGCGCCAGGTAGTCGGGCGTGCCGTACCACCCGGGCGGCAGGTCGGTGCGGACCTCGTAGCCCGCCACTCGCGGACCGCCGGTGGCGACCAGGACGTTGGCGGGCCGCAGGTCACCGTGGACGACCCCGGCGCGGTGCAGCTCGGCCAGTGCGCCGGCCGTCGCGAGGGCCAGCCGGTGCAGGGTGTTCGCGTCCAGCGGACCGGCCTGGAGGACCAGTTCCTCCAGGGACGTCCCCTGCACGTACGCGCCGTCGGCCGCCCTGCCGAGATAGGCCGCACCCTGTCCGCCCCTGCCGAGCACGGCTGCCAGTTCGTAGTCCCCGTTCATAAGGATTCCGACCATAACGACGTATCACCCCGTACGTGAAGGGAAATCACGTAGCCCTACGGACCTCGATACGGATAGACACCGGTACGCCTCGTCACCGAAGGTGCTTAGCGGGAGCAACCGTGCCGGTGCGGCCCAGGGCAGCCTCGCCGGCACGGTGCTGCGGGTCCCTACGAGGAGATCAGATGCTTACCGTCGTCCACGCCGACCTGCGCTCCTTTCCCGGCGAGCCCTCGTCAGTTCCTGCCGCTCGACGGTGGGCCCGCCGGGCACTTTCCGACCAGACCGAGTCGGTCGCCACCGCCCAGGACGTCGAGCTGATGGTGAGCGAGCTGGTGACCAACGCCGTCAAGCACGGCTCGCACGGCCGCGTCACCGTGGCGTTGTCGGCGATGGACGGCACGATCCGCGTCGAGGTGCACGATCCCGGCCACGGCCTGCCCGTCAGGCGTTATCCCCGGCCCGAGAGCCTCGGAGGGCGCGGACTGATGCTCGTCGAGCAGCTGGCCGTCGACTGGGGTGTGCGGCTGGACCCCGAGGGCACGACCGTCTGGTTCGAGGTGGGCCAGTAGGGTGTGCGCGTGTCAGCGCACACCCAGCACGCGTGTTGCGGCCCCGGCCGCGAACCCTCAGCCGTGCCGTCCGTCCCGCCGGCGGTCAGGCGCGGCCCCGAGCCGCGCGGCATGGTCCGCGTCCCCGGCGGCACGTTCCACATGGGCAACGACGACGAGCTGGCCAGGCCGGAAGACGGCGAGGGTCCGGTCAGGGCGGTCGAGGTCGAGCCCTTCCTCATCGATCCGGTGTGCGTGAGCAACGCCAAGTTCGCGGCCTTCGTGAAGGCCACCGGCTACGTCACCGAGTCCGAGCGCATCGGCTGGTCGTTCGTCTTCAGGCAGTTCGCCAGGCACGGGATCATGGAGGCGAGCGTGCCACAGGCGCCGTGGTGGGTGGGCGTCGAGGGCGCGACGTGGCGTGCGCCGGAGGGCCCCGGGTCGAGCGTGGCCGACCGGCAGAACCATCCGGTGGTGCACGTGTCGTGGCACGACGCCGGGGCCTACGCGGCATGGGCGGGCAAGCGGCTGCCGACCGAGGCCGAGTGGGAGTACGCCGCCAGGGGCGGGCTGGAGCGCAAGAGGTACCCCTGGGGCGACGAGCTCGCGCCGAACGGGCGCGAGCGCTGCAACATCTGGCAGGGCCCCTTCCCCACCGCCCCGAGCAGGGGCACGGTGCCAGTCAAGTCGTACCAGCCCAACGGCTACGGCCTCTACAACGTCTCCGGCAACGTCTGGGAGTGGACGAGCGACTCCTGGGACGACGCGCACAAGGTCATCAGGGGCGGCTCGTACATGTGCCACGACTCGTACTGCAACCGCTACCGGGTGGCGGCCCGCACGGCGAACACCCCCGACTCCGCGACCGGCCACATGGGCTTCCGCTGCGCCTACTAGTCCAGCTCGTACTCCACGAAGGACAGGCGGTTCAGCAGGGTCGCGCCGTTCTGCCAGCGCCAGCCGTCGTAGACGTCCTTGCGGAAGGCGTAGGAGCCGTACGGGTAGTAGAGCGTCAGGAACGGCACCTGCTGGGCGATCTGGTTCTGTAGCGTTCCAGCCGCGTCGATGCGCGTCTGCAGGACGGGCGAGGTGGTCAGGGTCCGCAGCGCCGGGCTCTCGAAGCCCGCGGTGTTCAGCATCCACGACAGGCCCGCGCCGCTGAGCTGGACGGGGGCGGGCCACTCCCGCAACGCCATGTCGTAGGCGCTGATCTTGCGCACGTCGGCGACGGGCTTGACCTCGACGGCGATGCCGATGTCGTGGAGCTTGTCGCGGATGAGCTCGGCGGCGCGCAGCCGCTCCGACGACCCGGAGTCGATGATCAGCCGGTAGCGCATGGCCTTGCCCTCCAGCACCCGCACGCCTCCCGGGCCGGCCTTGGCGCCCAGCGAGTCGAGCTCGCGCCTGCCCTGCTCGGGGTCGAACAGCAGCGGCTGCGGCATGCCCTGCAGGGGCGACTCGATGTGCACGAAGCCCGGGCTGCCCGGGGTGCCCTGGCCGTAGAGCGCGGTGTTGACCAGCTCCTCGACGTCGACGCCCCGGGCGACGGCGCGGCGCACCTCGGGCCGGTCGAAGGGCGGTCGCGCGGTGTTGAACGTCAGGGTCGTGGCGCCGAACTCGGTGCCCTGCGCGACGCCGATCTGGTCCTGCTTCCTGAGCTCCTCGACGTACCGGGCGGGCAGCGCGCCGGCGATCAGGTGCACCTTGCCGCCGCGCAGCGCCGCGAGCTGGGCGGCGGCCTGCGGGATGACCGTCGCCTTGATGGTGGCGACCTGGGGCTTGCCGCCGAAGTAGGAGGCGTTGGCGGTGAGGGTGTCGGGGGCGGTCAGCTTGTACGGTCCGGTGCCGGTCTTGGCGTCGCCCGGCCGCATGATCGGCGTGCGGGCCAGGACACGCCGGGGGAACTCGGGGTCGGGGGCCTTCAGGTTGACGGTGACGCTGTCGCCGTTGGGCACGACGCTCTGGATCTGCTGCACCCCCGCCCGCCGCAGGCTGGCCGCCACGTCGTCGGCGGTGAGCGGCTTGCCGTCGTGCCAGGTCACCCCCTTGCGCAGCGGCAGGCTGAAAATCCGGTTGTTGCTCTCGGCCGCGACGGCCGTGGCCAGCAGCGGGAGCACGTCGTCGCCCTTGGCCATCACCAGCGAGTCGAAGATCAGCTCGCTGTTCTTGGGAAAGCCCGCCGACACGGCGATCGTGAGGTGCACGGGCGGATCGGCCTGGGGCGCCGCCTCCTCTGAGCCGCAGGCGGCGAGTGCGGCGACGAGCACGAGCGATGCTAAGGTTCGTCGGCACACAGGAACCTCCCGGGGGTATCAACATGGACATCTATCGGACGCTGGCCTCGTACGGCGAGCGCTACCGGCTCCAGGTCGTCCCCGAACCCGGCGAGGGGTGGATTGCCGCCGACCGACTGCTCGATCATCGTTCCCCCGAACTGGCAGCCGTACTCGACGCCGAAAGGGTAGCCAGCGGCCAGGTCTCAGCGCACGCCACCGCGCTGACGGTTATGGCGGTATATGCCGGAACTGTCACTGCCGCTGCCCTCCTGTCATGGGCTCTTCACGGACAGTGGCCGGACCTGCGCCCCGGCAACGTCCTGGTCCTGCCCGGCGAGGAACACGGCTTCGACGGCGTGGCGGTGCGCCGCGAAGAGGTCGAGAGCGGCGGGGTCGACGACCTGGTCGAGCAGATCGTCCACGGCCACCTGGAGCCGCTGGCCGCCGCCATGCACCTGGCCACCAAGGCGAGCCTGCACCAGCTGCGCGGCGGCATCACCCACGGATGCGCCGCCGCCTTCGCCGCCGCCCGCGCGGCCGACGCCGGGCAGCGGGAGCGGGCCCACAAGACGTTCATCGCCGCCTGCCCGCCGGAGTACGCAACGCTCGGCGAGCTCGTGCGCCTGCGCGAGGGCGACCGGGAAGGCCTGTTCTACCTGCGCGAATCCTGCTGCCTCTTCTACACGGCCGAGCACGGCGGCCTCTGCGCGAGCTGCTGTCTCACCAGCCGGGACGAGCGGATCGCCGCCTACCGCGAGGTGCTAAGGTCACGGGCATGATCGTGAACCGCACCTTCTGGTGGCACGCCCCCTGAGGCGGTTCATCACCATGGCCGCCCGGTGAGGCGGCCATCGTCGTTTTCTGGGCGCCTTCGCCGCTGACGACGGAAAGGCACCACGATGACCTGGCCGACCCTCCTGACCCACCTGCTCGCCCGATCCCCGCTCACCAGGGAGCAGGCCGCCTGGGCGATGAACGAGATCGTCGCCGGCCGGGCCACCGACGCCCAGATCGCCGGCCTCGCCGTCGCGCTCAGGGCCAAGGGCGAGAGCCCGGAAGAGCTGGCCGGGCTGGCCGACGCGCTGCTGGCCCACAGCACCCCGCTCCACCTCGACGGCGACGTGGTCGACATCGTCGGCAGCGGCGGCGACCAGGCCCACACGGTCAACGTCTCGACCATGGCCGCGATCGTCGTGGCCGCCTGCGGGGTCAGGGTGGCCAAGCACGGCGGCCGCTCGGCCTCCTCGTTGTGCGGCGCCGCCGACCTGCTCGAAGAGCTGGGCATCGACATCGAGGCCGTGCCCAGGCCCGACGCGGAGATCAGCTTCCTGTTCGCACCGCGCTACCACCCCGCGCTCAAGCACGCCTCGAAGGCCCGCCGCGATCTGGGCGTGCCGACCGTATTCAACTTTCTCGCCCCGCTGACCAACCCGGCCAGGCCCACGGCCCAGGCCGTCGGCGTCGCCAGCCGGAGCCTTGCCCCGACCGTGGCCGAGGTGCTGGCCGGGCGCGGATGCTCCTCGATCGTCTTCCGCGGCGACGACGGCCTCGACGAGCTGACCACGTGCGCGCCGTCGCAGATCTGGCTGGTACGGCACGGCGCCGTCACCGACACCCGGCTCGACCCGGCCGACCTGGGCATCAGGCGCGCCACGCCCGGCCAGCTCAGGGGCGGCGACGCCGTACAGAACGCCAGGATCGCCCGCGAGCTCCTCGACGGCAAGCCGGGCCCCGTGCGGGACATCGTGCTCCTCAACGCGGCCGCCGCGCTGGTGGCCGCCGAGGGTGCGCCGGAACCACGCGAGCTGACCGCGCGGCTCGGCCTCGCCCTCACCAGGGCGGCGGCCGCGATCGACGACGGCAGGGCGGCGGCCACGCTGGAGCGGTGGATTCTCCAGGTGCTCAGGTGATGCAATGAGGACCCCCGAGAGGAGCACACGTGAGAAACAACCTCGACCTGGCCGAGGAGGCTCAGCGGCTGGCCGATGGAGCCCCCGCGGGCTCGCTGGACCGGGTGGCGGCGCACTCGGTGGCCATCACCTGCGCCACCACCCGCGACACCGAGCAGGCCAGGCAGACGCTCGACGGCCTGGCACCACAGGAGGTACGGCAGGCGGCCATCGAGCTGTTCGACCGCCTGGCGATTGAGTAGTCCATACTCAAGCGCCCCGACCACGACAGGCGCACGCTGGCCCTATGCTCACCATTCGTGCCCGCCGCCTGTTCGACGGCCATGACTTCCTGGACGACCAGGTGGTCACCGTCCACGACGGACGTGTCGTCCAGGTCGCTCCCGGCCACGCGGCCGAGGTCGACCTGGGCGACGCGACGCTGCTGCCCGGGCTCATCGACTGCCATGTCCACCTGGCCTTCGACGCCGGACCCGACCCCGTCGCCACCCTGGCGGAGCTCGACGACGCCCAGGTGCTGGAGCTGATGCGCCGATCGGCCGCCAGGCACCTGGCCGCCGGCGTGACCACCGTGCGCGATCTCGGCGACCGGAGCTTCCTGGCGCTGCGGCTCGACGGCGGGCCCGAGGTGCTGGCGGCCGGTCCCCCGATCACCACCGTCAAGGGACACTGCTGGTTCCTCGGCGGCGAGGTGAGCGGCGAGGAAGGCGTGCGCGAAGCCGTACGGGAACGCGCCGGACGCGGCGCGCACGTGGTCAAGATGATGCTCACCGGCGGCGAGATGACCGAGGGCACCCACTCGCACCTGCCGCAGTTCACCCTGGCCGAGGCGAAGGCCGCCGCCGACGAGGCGCACGCGCACGGCCTGCCGATCGCCGGGCACGCCCACGGCGCCGAGGGCATCGCTCAGGCGATCGAGGCGGGGTTCGACACGATCGAGCACTGCTCGTTCATGACGGAGGAGTCGGCGGAACCCGACCACGAGCTGCTCGCCCGCCTGGTGGCGGCGGGTTCGGTCGTCTCGGTCACCGCCGGCATGCTGCCCGTCGGCGGCCCGCCGCCGCCCGGCATCGTCAAGCGGCTGCCCGGCATCATGCGCGTCATCGCCGCCTTCCGCGAGCACGGCGTGGACTTCGTGATCGGCACGGACGCGGGCATCGGGCCGCCCAAACCGCACGGCGTGCTGCCGCACGGCGCCAAGATGCTCACCGACTTCGGCTGGTCCGAGCTGGAGGTGCTGCGCGCGATCACCGCGCGGGCCGCCCGGGTCTGCCGGGTGGGCCACCGCAAGGGCAGGATCGCGCCCGGCTTCGACGCCGACCTGGTCGCCTTCGACGGCGATCCCGGCCAGGACATCACCGCCCTCCAGCGACCCGCGGCGGTCTACCGGCTGGGCTCTGCTGTGCCGATGTGACCGTCATGTGAGGGGTGAGCCGTGCCGGCTGAGATCCTGCGATCGCGAAGCGGCCTGGGCGGCCACCAACTACCTGCACCCTGACCATCCGGCGATCCGCTTCGTGCTGGTCGGCGTCATGCTGGCCGGGCTGGTGATGGCGGCGCTGCCGCAGGCCTTCACCTCGCAGGCCGGGGCCCTGTGGTTCGCAGGCGGCCGTCGGCGACGAACTGGCCATCGCCGAACCGCTCCACCACCATCGCGGGACGGCCGCGATGATCCTGGGCGGTCCGATGCTCTTCCTGGCCGGGCACGCCATGTTCAAGCGGGCCGTCTTCGGCTACGTTCCGGTCAACCGGGTGCCGGCGATCCTCGCGATGGGTGCGCTGATGCCGTTCGGCCTGCCTCCCCTGGCAATGACCGTGGCGGCCACGGTCATCATTTGGGGCGTGGCGATCTGGGATTCTGTCCTAGCCCGAAAACTGGTTAGGTAGACCTCACAGACGCGTGCCGTACAGTGTCGTGTGCCGATCAAGGGAGGTCCGGTGACCACGAGTGCAGTCGAGGCACGTGGCAGTGATTTCGCCAAGCTAGCCAGAAAGATCTCCGACGCCGGTCTGCTCGACCGGCGTCCGGTGTATTACGCGATCCGGATGAGCCTGTGCGTGCTTACGGTCGTGGCCGGTCTGGTGGCGTTCGTCTGGGTGGGCGACTCCTGGTGGACTCTGGCGGTGGCGGCGTTCCTGGCCTTCGCCTTCGGGCAGATCGGATTCGTCTCCCACGACCTGGGACACCTCCAGGTCTTCCGCCGTCGCGGCCCCAGCACGATCGCGGGCCGGATCTTCGGCAACCTGGGCATCGGCCTGGGCTGGGAGTGGTGGACCGACAAGCACACCCGCCACCATGCCAACCCCAACCACGAGGACCACGACCCCGACGTCTCGCCCGCCGTCATCGTCTGGTCGCAGGACCAGCTACGGCAGAGCCGCGGCCTGCCCCGCTTCCTCGCGCGCTACCAGGCCTACCTGTTCTTCCCGATCCTCACCCTCGAGGCCTGGCACCTCCACATCGCCAGCTACAAGGCGCTCTTCCGCCGTGGCGCCAAGCACCGGTGGCTGGAGCTGGCCCTGCTGACCGGCCACTTCGCGTGGTACCTGGCGCTGATCTTCACCGTGCTCTCGCCGGTCAAGGCTCTGGCCTTCCTGGCCGTGCACCAGGCCCTCTTCGGGCTCTACCTGGGCAGCACCTTCGCGCCCAACCACAAGGGCATGCCCACGCTGACCAGCGAGAGCAAGCTCGACTATCTGCGCAAGCAGGTGCTCACCGCGCGCAACGTGCGGGGCGGGGTGATCATCGACGTGGCGATGGGCGGGCTCAACTACCAGATCGAGCACCACCTGTTCCCGAACATGCCCACCCCCAACCTGCGCCACGCCCAGCCGATCGTGCGCGACTACTGCGCCGCTCTCGGCGTGCCGTACGAAGAGGCGGGCCTGCTCGGCTCCTACGGCCAGGCACTGCGGCACCTGCATGAGGTGGGTGCGCCCCTGCGCAAGTAGGGTGTGGCCATGCGGATCGCGACGATCGTGGTCGTGGCCGGGGTCGTGCTCGGCACGATCATCACCTTCCTGGTGCGGCCCGACCGCACCCCCAATGCCCTCGACTTCGTGTTGCCGCTGATCGCGTGCACGGCGATGTTCTTCCAGAAGCGCTACCCGGTGGCCGTGCTCATCGTGGTCACGCTCTGCACGCTCGCCTACTACCCCTACGCCCGGATGGACGGGCCGATGATGGCGCTGCCCGTCATGGCCCTCTACTCCGCCGCCGCCCAGGGCTACCTCCTGGCCGCCATCACGACCGGCGCCACGGCGCTGCTGCTCATGGGACTGGGCGAGCTGGGCGGCACCCGCCACGTGAGCAACACCGGCTTCATCATGATCGCCGAGGGCATGGTCGCCACCATCGCGGCGGGCGGCGTCACCCGCAGCTGGCGCGCCTACCGCCAGGAGGTCGACAGGCGCATCGCGCAGGAGGCCCAGCGCGGCGAGGCCGAGGAGCGCCTGCGCATCGCCCGCGAGCTGCACGACGTCATCGGCCACAACATCTCCATGATCAACGTGCAGGCGGGCTCGGCGCTCCACGGGTTCAAGAAGCGCCCGGAGGAGGCCGAGGAGGCCCTGCGGACGATCAAGGACACCAGCAAGGAGACCCTGCGGCAACTGCGCTCCACGCTGGGCATGCTGCGCCAGGTCGACGAGGACGCCCCCATCGCACCCGCCGCCAGCCTGGCCCGCCTCGACGAGCTGACCAGGGCCAGCGGGCTGCGGGTCGTCACCAGGGTCACCGGCTCGCTGCACGACCTGCCCGCCGAGGTCGACCTGGCCGCCGCGCGCATCGTCAAGGAGGCGCTGACCAACGTCGTGCGCCACTCGGGAGGCGACAGCGCCACGATGACCGTCACCCGCGACCCCGACCTGCTCACCGTCAGGGTCGAGGACGACGGCCCCGGCGCCAGCTTCACCGACGGCACCGGCTTCGGCCTGCAGGGCATGCGCGAGCGCGCCGCCGCGCTCGGCGGCTCCCTGGTGGCCGGGCCACGCACTCCGAGCGGCTTCCACGTGATCGCCGAGCTTCCACTGAAGGGAACAGCATGATCCGCGTCCTGCTCGCCGACGACCAGAACCTGGTGCGGGCCGGGTTCCGCTCGATCCTCAGCGACGAGGACGACATCGAGGTGGTCGCCGAGGCGGGCAACGGCCGCGAGGCCGTCTCGCTGGCCCGCGAGCTGCGCCCCGACGTGGTGCTGATGGACATCCGCATGCCCGAGCTCGACGGCCTGGAGGCGACCCAGCAGATCGTCACCGACTCACGGCTCGACGCGGTCAAGGTCATCATCCTGACCACCTTCGACCTCGACGACTACGTCTACGGTGCGCTGCGCGCCGGAGCCAGCGGATTCCTGGTCAAGGACACCGAGCCGGCCGAGCTGATCCACGGCGTGCGGGTGGTCGCCCGCGGCGACGCGCTGATCGCCCCCGCCATCACCAAGCGGCTGATCTCGGAGTTCGCCGGGCGGGTCAAGCGGCCCGACCCAGGACCCGAGCTCAACGGCCTCACCGACCGCGAGCGCGAGGTCATGGTGCTGGTCGGCCAGGGCCTGTCCAACGACGAGATCGCCGCCACGCTCGTGCTCAGCCCGGCCACGGCCAAGACCCACGTCAGCCGCATCATGACCAAGCTCGGCACCCGCGACAGGGCGCAGCTGGTGGTGCTCGCCTACGAAGCCGGGATGGTCACGCCGGGCTGGCTTACCTCCTGAGGCGTACACCGCGGGAGCGAGATGAGACTGCGGGAGTAGTCCCGGTGCCAGCCCAGGCATGACGCGGTGGCGGTAGCCGTACCAGCACCATCGCAGCATGGAAACAGTAGAGCTCGCGCGCCTGCAGTTCGCGGTCACCGCAGGCGCCCACTTCCTGTTCGTCGCGCTGACGCTGGGACTGGCCACGCTGGTGGCGATCACGCAGACCCGCGCCACCCTGTCGAACAGCCCCGTCCACACCCGCATGGTGCGCTTCTGGGGCCAGCTCTACATCATCAACTACGCCATGGGCATCGTCACCGGCATCGTGATGGAGTTCCAGTTCGGGCTGTCGTGGAGCGGGCTGACGCACTTCGCCGGAGATGTCTTCGGGGCCTCGCTGGCGCTGGAGACACTGGTGGCCTTCTTCGTCGAGTCCACCTTCCTCGGACTGTGGATCTTCGGCTGGGGCCGGTTGAACCGCTGGGCGCACCTGGCGCTGATCTGGGTCGTCACGCTGACGGCCTACGCGTCGGCCTTCTGGATCATGATCTCCAACAGCTTCCTGCAGAACCCCGTCGGGTACGAGCAGAGCGGCGACCGGCTGGAGCTGACCGACTTCGGGGCACTGATCAACGAGGGCGCCCTGACCGCGTTCGGGCACGTGATGAGCGCGGGCCTGGTCGTCGGTACGTTCTTCATGGCCGGAGTCAGCGCCTGGCACCTGCGCAGGGGCACCCACGAGCAGGAGTTCTTCCGCAAGTCGCTCCGCCTCGGGCTCGGGCTGAGCCTGCCCGCCGTCTTCCTGGCCATCTCCTTCGGCGGCGTCTCCTTCGACTTCCTGCAGCCCACGAAGATCGCCGCCTGGGCGGGCGACCAGGAGCGGTTGTCGGAGGCGCAGGCGCAGATGGCCGCCCAGCTCGGACCGGGCGACTACCTTCCTCCGGCCGGGGCGGTGCAGGGGGCGGGGATGGCGATGGTGATTCTCGCCATCGTGATGTTCATCGTCTCCGCCATCGGCGTGATCCTGATGAGCTTCCGCGGGGCGGTGCGGCGATCCCGCGTCCTGCACTGGATGCTCATGCTGGCCATCCCGATCCCCTTCCTGACCACCATCGCCGGCTGGCTCTTCCGAGAGCTGGGCCGCCAGCCGTGGGCGGTCTTCGGCCTGCTCAGGACCGAGGACGCCGTCTCGCACGTCACCCAGGGGCAGATGCTCACCTCGCTGATCGTCTTCAGCACCCTGTTCGGCCTGCTCATGCTGGTCAACTACTGGCTGCTGGCCAGGACCGCCAGGCGTGACCCCTCCGACGTGGCTCTCGGCTCCGACAAGCCGATCGAGACCCCCGCCCCCGCCCTGACCTACTGAGGAGCCCGCTGTGGAACCGTTCATCCTGGCCTTCTTCGGCCTCGGCTACCTCGTCCTGGGAGGCGCCGACATCGGCGTCGGCATGCTCCTGCCGTACCTGGGCCGCTCGCCGCGGGAACGGCGCGAGGTGATCGCCGCCATCGCCCCCTTCTTCCTCGGCAACGAGGTGTGGCTGGTCGCCACCGTGGGCGTGCTGGCCGGGCTCTTCCCGATCGTGGAGGGCGAGCTGCTCAGCGGCAACTACGTGGCGGTCGTCGCGCTGCTGGGCTCGTGGATCCTGCGCGACATGGCGTTGTGGCTGCGCGGGCGGGTGCCCGGCCGCGGCTGGCAGCTGCTGTGGGACGGCGTTCTGGTGGCGGGCAGCTGGGGCCTGGCGGTGTCGCTCGGCCTCGTGCTGGCGGGCACCGTGCTCGACATGCCGCTCCTGGCAGGACTGGTGATCGCCCTGATCTTCGCGTTGCACGGCCTGGCCTTCGCGTCGCTGCGGCTGAGCGGCACGCTCCGGCGGCGGGCGGGGGCGCTGCTGGGCGGCACCGGCGAGTGGCCGGCGTACGCGCTGACCGCCTCGGCCATCGCGGTCATCGCCGTGGTGAGCGGCCTGCATCTGGATCTGTCAACCGCCGGGAGCATGATCACGCCGGTGATCCTGGCGATCATCCCGTTCCTGGTGGCCGCCCAGGCCTGGGTGTGGTGGACCTTCCGCGGGCGCGTCACCGGCCCCTCGTATCTTTGATCGCATGACTGTTCGCGAACTTCGTCTGGTCGTCACCGCCTCCGACTACGAGGAGGCGTTGCGCTTCTACCGCGACGTGCTCGGCCTGCCGGAGCGGGCCGCCTTCTCCTCCCCCGACGGCCGGGTGACCATCCTGGAGGCGGGCCGGGCCACCCTGGAGATCACCGATCCAGGCCACGCGGAGTTCATCGACGAGGTGGAGGTCGGCAGGCGGGTGGCCGGGCACATCAGGGTCGCCCTGGAGGTCGACGACTCGCGGGCGATGACGGCGCGGCTGGAGCAGGCAGGGGCCGAGGTCGTCGCCGAGCCGACCCGCACCCCGTGGAACTCGCTGAACTCACGGCTTGAGGGGCCCGCCGGACTTCAGCTGACCCTCTTCGAGGAGCTGGGCTGAGGTCATCATGCGGCGCAGCTCCTCCACCGCCTCCCTGCCCGCCCCCTCGATGAGGGTCAGCATCTCCCGCTCGGTCGTCTGATCCTGCTTGAGGCGCAGCCGGACCGCACCTGCCTGCATCGTCATCGCGCTGACGATGTGGGCCAGGTCGCTCAGCTCCTCGGCGAGAGTCATGGTGCGAGCGTAGGCGACCACCGGGCGGCCGACATCACCCGTGAAGGTGATTCGCAGTCATCGTGCCTTGACTGAGGCGTCCTCCGGAGGCACGTCGGGCGTCGAGACCCTCAGCCAGCGCGAACCGTGCGGATCCATCGGCAGTTCGACCTGGCCTTTCGCCGAGATGTCGAACGTGGCATCGGTGAGCAGATCGGTCAGCCGTTTCGAGCCCTGGCCCTTGAGGGTCAAGGTCGCGTCAGTGGCGGTGTCAGTCAAGTTGTGCACCACCACCACGCAGGCGTCCTCGGCATCGCAGCGCCAGCCCACGACGCCCTGATGGGCGCAGTCGAGGACGGTGTGCTCGCCCCAGGCCAGCTCGGGGCACTCGCGGTAGCGCTCGATGAGCAGCTGGAACCAGCGCAGCAGCGAGTCGGTGTCGCGCTTCTGGTCGGCCACGTTGATCCGGTCGGGCGCGTAGGCGCCGTCGGGTGGCTGACGATCGGGCTCGACCTGGCTGAAGCCGCCCTCGGGCGCCCACTGCATCGGCACGCGCACGGCCATCCGGCCCTCGGCCTCCAGGTTCTCCCCCAGCCCGATCTCCTCCCCGTAGAAGATCACCGGGGTGCCCGGCAGGGAGAACAGCAGGCTGTAGGCCATCTTGATGCGCCGCAGGTCGCCGCCGAGCATCGTGGGCAGCCTCCTGCGCAGGCCCCGGCCGAAGATCTGCATGTCCTTCTCGGGCCCGAAGGCGTCGAAGATCTCCTGCCGTTCGTCCTCGGTGAGCTTGTCCAGGGTGAGCTCGTCGTGGTTGCGCAGGAACGTGGCCCACTGGCTGTCCTTGGGCGCCTTGGGCCGCTCGCGCAGCGCCGAGGCCAGCGGTTCGCCCTCGCACCTGGCCAGCGACAACCAGGCGCGCTGCATCGCGATGAAGTCGAAGCACATGGTCAGCTCGGTGCCGTTGCCGTCGCCGAAGTAGTCCAGCAGGTCGTCGTAGGGCACGTTGACCTCGCCCAGCAGGATCGAGCTGCCTTCCCTGCGGCCCATGAAGGCCCGCAGGTCCGCCAGGAACTCGTGCGGGTCGGGCAACTTCGGGCTGATGTTCTCGATCAGGAACGGCACCGCGTCGACGCGGAAGCCGCTCAGCCCCAGCTCCATCCAGAAGCCCAGGATCCTGGTGATCTCGTCGCGCACCTCGGGGTTGCCGACGTTCAGGTCGGGCTGGTGCTTGTAGAAACTGTGCAGGTAGTACTGCTTGGTCTTCTCGTCGTACTCCCAGAAGGAGTCCTCCTTGTCGGGGAAGACCACCTGCTTGGGGTCGTCGGGTTCGGGGGTGTCCGACCAGACGTACCACTCGCGGAAGGGGTTGTCGCGGCTCGACCGTGCCTGCTTGAACCAGGGGTGCTCGATCGAGGTGTGGTTGACCACCAGGTCGGCGATGACCCGCAGGCCGCGGTCCTTGGCGGTGCGCATGAACTCCACGAAGTCGCCCAGGGTGCCCAGGCGGGGGTCGATGGAGTAGAAGTCGGTGATGTCGTAGCCGTCGTCGCGGTTGGGCGTCGGGAAGAACGGCATCAGCCACAGGCAGGTCACGCCCAGGCCGGCGAGGTAGTCGATCTGCTGGGTCAGGCCGCGGAAGTCGCCGACGCCATCGTCGTTGCCGTCCTTGAAGGTCTCCACGTCCAGGCAGTAGACGACGGCGTTCTTCCACCACAGGTCGGAGGTAGAGGTGAGTCGCATGGCGCCACCGCTACCCCGAACCAGGCTACGGTGAACGCGTGAGGATCAGACTGCCCGCGGCGCTGGTCCTTCTGCTGTCCTCGATCTTCCTGGTGACCGGCGTGCGGGCGCCTGTCACCGTCGTGCAGAGCGCCGCCGTCCTCGACTGCCCGGCGCAGCACCAGGCGGGCAGTCCCGCCCCGGTCACCCCGCGGGTCTCCGCGCCGTCGCACGGCCACGCCTCCGGCCTGGCCGTGCCGTCCGTCACCCCGGCCGCGAGCGCGGGCGGCCGGTTCCTTGCCGGTACGGCAGAAGCCACGGATTTCACACCGGGCGCCTCTCCGCGGGGAGTTTCGGCCCGCGCTCCTCCCGCCACTCACGAAATCTGACCATATTTTTCGATTTCGTATGTGGAGGTAGTCCGCATGCCTGTTTGGCGTGCGGTGGCGGCCCTTGCCGTCATCGTTTCTTCGTTGTTCCTGGCATTCACCATGGCCCCGCGTCTCGGCCTCGACCTGCGCGGCGGCACCCAGATCGTCTTCGAGGCCCAGGGCGAGGCCTCACCCGAAGCCGTCGACCGCGCCCGCGACGTGCTCGAACGGCGGGCCAACGGGCTCGGCGTGGCCGAACCCACCCTGGTGCGCTCCGGCGACGCGCGCATCATCGTCGAGCTGCCCGGCGTGCTCGACCCGCGCGAGGCGGCCGCGGTCATGGGGCGCACCGCCCAGCTGTCGTTCCACCCCGTGCTGGCGTCAGCGGGCCCGGAGGGTCAGCAGCTCACCGACGAGAGTGGGCAGCCGCTGACGACCGGTCCCGCGGTCATCTCGGGTGACGGGGTCACCGACGCCGTCGCCCGCACCGACCCCCAGCGCGGACCTGGCTGGTTCGTCGACGTCGCCTTCGCGGAACCCGGTCCGTGGCAGCGCCTCACCGGCGAGGCGGCCTGCCGGCCCTACGACGACCCGGCGCGGCGGGTGGCGATCGTGCTCGACGGGAAGGTCATCTCCTCCCCCGTCGTCGGCGACGACACCCCCTGCAAGGCCGGCCAGCAGGGCGGATCGACCACGATCAGCGGGCGCTTCACCGCCGAGGAGGCGCAGAACCTGGCCGTGCTGATCAAGGGCGGCGCGCTGCCGGTGCCGCTGGAGATCGTCGAGCAGCGGGTCGTCGGCCCGACGCTCGGCGCCGCGGCCATCGAGGCGAGCTGGCAGGCGGCCGTCATCGGCGTGCTGGCCACCGGGCTGTTCATCGTGCTCGTCTACCGGCTCGTGGGCCTGCTGGCCGCGCTGGCGCTGGCCTGCTACGGGCTGATCGCCTACGCGGCGCTGATCGCGGTCGGCGCGACGCTCACCCTGCCGGGGCTGGCCGGGTTCGTGCTGGCGATCGGCATGGCCGTCGACGCCAACGTGCTGGTCTTCGAGCGGGCCAGGGAGGAGTATCGCGGCTCCCTGCGGCCGGCGCTCGACCTCGGCTTCAAGAAGGCCTGGAGCGCCATCGCCGACTCCAATGTGACCACGCTGCTCTCGGCCGGGCTCCTGTTCTGGCTGGCGTCGGGACCGGTCAAGGGCTTCGGCGTGACGCTCTCCATCGGCGTGCTGGCCTCGCTGGTGTCGGCGTTGCTCATCACTCGCGTGCTCACCCAGTGGACGATCGGGCGCATGCCCGCCCGGCTGTCGGGGCTGGGCTCGGTGGGCAGGCTGCGGACCTGGCTGACCGAGCGCGACCCGTTCGTCATGCGCCGCGGCAGGCTCTGGCTGGCCGTCGCGGGCGGGCTGCTGGTGGTGGCCTTCGCCGGGCTGGCCGTCCGGGGGCTCGACTTCGGCGTGGAGTTCACCGGCGGCCGGGTCATGGAGTTCTCCTCCACGATGGGGGTCGACGCGGCCCGGCAGGCCGTCGGCGAAGCGGGCTTTCCCTCGGCGGTCGTCCAGGCCTCAGAAGGGCGCATCGCGGTGCGGACCGGGCAGATCTCCGGCGACGACGCCGCCAGGATCGGCGAGGTGCTCGGGCCCGTGGTCCGCGACGAGCTGATCGGACCCTCACTCGGCGAGGAACTGCGGCGCAACGCCGTCATCGCGCTCGCCATGGCGCTGGCGGCGCAGCTCGTCTACCTGGCGCTGCGTTTCCGGTGGACGTTCGGCGCCGCGGCCGTGGCGGCGCTCTTCGTCGACGCCGCGATCGTCGTCGGCGCCTTCGCCTGGCTGGGCAAGCCGATCGACGGCGTCTTCCTGGCCGCGATGCTCACCGTCGTCGGCTACTCCGTCAACGACAAGGTCGTGGTCTTCGACCGGGTGCGCGAGCTGTGGGTGGGCGCGGCGCCCTTCCAGCGCACGGTCAACAGGGCGATCCTGCAGACCGTGCCGCGCACGGTGAACACCGGGCTGGGGGCGCTGTTCATCCTGGTGGCGCTGGCGCTGCTGGGAGGCGACTCGTTGCGTGACTTCGCGCTCGCGCTGCTCATCGGCATCGTCACGGGCACGTTGTCGTCGTGCTTCGTGGCGGGGCCGCTGGCCGTCGAGCTGGAAGGGCGCGACCGGACTCCTCCGCCCGCCGTACAGAAGGAGAGGATCCGGCCGGGAGCCGTCGTCTAGTGCAGGTAGAGCTCGCGGAGGGCGGCCAGGTCGTCCTCCGTGAGCTCCAGCGCCTGGCGCGCGTATCCCTCCAGGCCGCCGTAGTGCTGCTCGGCGGTGTCGAAGGCGGCCTGGAGGTAGACCTCGCGCACCTCCAGCAGCGGGCGGATCACCTCGGGGTCGGGCGCCAGGGCGATGAGCGGGCCGTAGGGGCCGCTCAGGTGCACGTTGCTCTCCAGGTAGTCGGTCATGATCGTGTCGCGGTCCACCCCGAGCAGGGAGAGCAGGACGGCCGTCCCCCAGCCGGTGCGGTCCTTGCCCGCCGTGCAGTGCATCAGCGTGCCTGGCCGCCGCAACGCTCGGAGCAGGTCGCGGTAGGCCTCGTGGGCGTCGGAGGTGGTGACGAAGGCGCGGTAGACCTCGGTGAGGAACCGTTCGGCCGACTGCGGCGAACGCAGCGCCTCGGCCTGCTCCGGCGCGGCGAACAGGGCGGCGATGTCGGCTCCGTGGCCGCCGTGGCGCTGCACGTCGAGCACTCTGTACTCGACGCCTTCAGGGAGCAGGTCGGGGCCGTCCTCGCGTTCCTTGTCGGTGCGCAGGTCGCAGACGAGCCTGACTCCGGCGGCGAGCAGCTGCTGCTGTTCGTCCGGGGTCAGCACGTTGAGCGCGCCGGAGCGGAAACCGATCCCCGTGCGGACCTTGCGTCCGTCGGTGGTGCGGTGTCCGCCCAGGTCACGCAGGTTCGGCGCGGATGCGATGAGCATGGTTCGAACAGTATCAACCGGCGTACTGCCATCAGCCGCCTCACAGCAGCGTTCCCCCGGTGACCTCGAACCTGGCCAGCGCCTGGTCGATGCGGGCAAGGGTGTCGGGGTGCAGCCGGATGTCGGCGGCGGCGGTGTTCTCCTCGATGTGGGCGGGTGTGCGGCTGCCGGGGATGGCCACCACGTGCTCGTCCTGGTGCAGCAGCCAGGCCAGGGCCAGCTGGGCAGGCGTGATGCCCAGATCCACCGCGAGATCGCGCACGGGCGCGTACCTGTCGTTGTTGGCCGCCAGGTTCTCGGCGGAGAAGCGCGGCGCGTTGTGCCGGAAGTCGCCGTCGCCGAGCTCCCGCACGGTGCCGGTCAGGAAGCCGTTGCCCAGCGGGCTCCACGCGACGATCCCCACGCCGAGTTCCTCCGCCGCCCGGCGCAGCTCGGTGTCGGCCGGACGCCACATCGACCACTCGTTCTGCACCGCCGCGATCGGGTGCACGGCATGCGCGCGCCGCAGTTGCCCGGCGGTCACGTTGGAGAGCCCGAGGTGCCTGACCAGGCCGTCCTTGACCAGCTCGGCCATCGCCCCCACGGTTTCCTCGATCTCCACGCCCGGGTCGGGGTAGTGGGCGTAGTAGAGGTCGATCACCTCGGTCCCCAGGTTGGCCAGGCTGCGCTCGGCGTAACGCCGCACCAGGCGCGCCTCGCCGTTCACCCGCAACTCGCCGAAGGCGTAGCCCACGGGGAAGGAGCGGCTGTCCTCTCCGTCAGGTACGGCCAGGCCGAACTTCGTCGCCACCACCACGTCCTCACGACGGCCCTTGACGGCCCGCCCGACCAGCCGCTCGTTGTGCCCGTCCGGGCCGTAGGCGTCGCTGGTGTCGATGTGGGTGGCGCCCGCGTCGAGGGCCGCCTTGATCGCACGCTCACCGCGGGCGTCGTCGACCTCGCCGTAGATGCCGGGCGAGAGCACCATCGCGCCGTAACCGACGGCGGGGACGTTCAGGGTTCCAAGGGTTCTCATGGGCATCATCCTGCGGCCGGGCCGTGAACGCCGTCCAAGACCCTTTGCTATAACCAACGGTTATGGACGTGCACCTGCGGGATCTGCGCTACTTCGTCGCCGTGGCCGAGGAGCTGAACGTCACCCGGGCGGCAGAGCGCCTGTTCGTCTCCCAGCCGGCGTTGTCGAAGCAGCTGCGGATGCTGGAGCGGCAGCTCGGCTTCGCCCTGTTCGAGCGGGTGCACAGCGGGATGGCGCTGACGCAGCCGGGTGCCGCGCTGCTGCCGTACGCGCGGGAGACCCTGGCCGGGTGGAACGCCGGCGTCGAGGCGGCGCGGGCCGCCGCGCCGAGCGGCACCCTGGTCGTGGGCATGCAGACCGCCGTGGGGCGCGGCATCCAGCAGGAGGCGGTGCGGCGTTTCCGCTCGGCGATGCCGGGCTGGGAGGTCTCGCTGCGGCTGGTCGGCTGGGACGACCCGAGCGGCGGACTGGCCGACGGGAGCTCGGACGTGGCCTTCGTCTGGCTGCCGGCGGTGCCGGGGATCACGACGCGGGTGCTCGCCGTCGAGCGCCGCTGGGTCGCCCTGGCCGAGGGTCATCCGCTGGCGGCGCTGGAGGAGATCGCCTTCGAGCAGCTGGGATCGGAGCCCTTCATCGCCCTGCCGGCGTCGGCGGGGCCGCTGCGGGAGTTCTGGCTCGGCGGGCCGGGCTCGATCGTCGGCGTGACGGCCTCGACCGCCGACGAGACCTTCGAGGCGATCACCAGCGGCCTCGGCGTGGCGCTGGTGGCCGAGGGCAACGCCCAGCTCTACCGCCGTCCCGGCGTGGTCTACCGGCCGGTGACCGGCCTCGCGCCGGCCGAGCTCGCCATCGCCTGGCGCTCAGAGGATTCTCGCCCATAAATCAGGGCATTTCTTGATGCTCTCCAATAAGGTGCGTGAACATGAGCGATTACGAGACCACGTTCAAGCTGCTCGACGCGGACGGCGACGGGTTGATCTCCCCCGACGAGCTGGTCAGGCTGATGGACATCCTCGGCCAGCCGATCACCATCGAGCGGGCGGAGGCGGCCGTCAAGCAACTCGACCTCGACGGCGACGGACTGATCAACGTTCAGGAGCTGGGCAACTTCCTGGACTGGTGAATCTCTTTCCCCGGCGGGAACGCCGGGGCTTCTTCCCATCGACGCTAGGCGCGTTATATAACCAAAGGGTTATCGAACTCGAAGGTTATGGAGGAGACGATGGGTGAGATCGCCGACAGCTACCGGCGGCGTGCGGACGCCTTCGACCGCAAGGTCGCGGCCGTCCGCCCCGGCCAGTGGGACAACCCGTCCCCGTGCGAGAAGTGGACCGCCAGGGACGTGGTCCGGCACATCATCGACATGCACGGCGTGATCCTGCGCCCGCTCGGCCGCCGGCTCACCACCGCGCCGACGGTCGACGAGGACCCGGTCGCGGCGTTCCGTTCCGCCCGGGCCGACGTCGAGGCGATCCTGGACGACCCGTCCCTGGCGAGCACCGCGTGCGAGACGCCGACCGGGACGATGACGATCGAGGAGCACATCGACAAGGTCCCGAGCTCCGACCTCCCGCTCCACGGATGGGACCTCGCCAGGGCCACCGGCCAGGACGACACGATCGACCCCGCCGACGTGGCCTACCACTGGTCGGCCATCACCGGACTGCCCGCCGACCTGCTGGAGAAGTTCCGCACACCCGGCGCGTTCGGCCCGGGCGTGGAGGTGTTCGGCCCCGAGGTGCCGATCGGGGAGGACGCCTCGCCGCAGGACCGGCTGCTCGCCTTCATCGGCCGCGACCCGCAGTGGGCCCCCTGGTAGACCAGAACTTCTGTCGCTTTAATGGCGGCAGGAGGGACGATGGCTATCAGGAGTGACATCCGTGTCCCATCTGACGTCGTCAAGACGCTCAGGCAGGGCATCGACACGGTCTCGTGCGAGGTGATCGAGGAGATCCAGGCCCGTATCCCGGAGTACGCCCGGCCCTCGGACGAGACCTATATAAAGATCATCAGGATGGCGGTCGAGCAGGCCATCGAGGGCTTCCTCGACCACATCGAGAACCCGGAGGCGCCCTGGGAGGCCGAGCCGTTCCGCATGATCGGGCGCGGCGAGGCGCACGAGGGGCGCAACCTCGAACCCCTGCAGGCCGCCATGCGCCTGGGCGCGCGGGTGGGATGGCGGCGGCTGACAGAGCTCGCGGTGCCGCTCGGCCTGACCCCGCAGTCGCTCTACGACATGGGCGAGGCGATCTTCGTCTACCTCGACCAGCTGGCCGACGCCGCCGCGGAGGGATACCAGGAGGCCAGGGCGCACGCGGCAGGCGAGATGGAGCGGCGCCGGCGCAGGCTGCTCGATCTGCTGCTGAGCCCCGCCGCCTCCCTCGACGCCGTCTCCGACCTGGCCAAGGCGGCCGGGTGGCGGCTGCCCAAGACGGTCGCCGCCGTCGCGCTGGAGGAGCAGAACGGCTACCGGCCGCCGGTGCTGCACCAGGACGTGCTCCAGGGGCTCGACCGGCCGGTGCCGTGCCTGCTGGTGCCCGATCCCGCAGGACCGGGGCAGGCGCAGCTGCTCGAACACGCCCTGCGCGGCTGGCAGGCCTCGGTCGGGCCCGCCGTGCCGCTCGCGGCGGCCGCGTCGTCGCTGCGCTGGGCGACCGAGGCCCTCGGCCTGGCCAGGCGCGGCGTGCTCGACCACGGCAGGCGCTTGCTGAGGTGCGCGGAGCACATGGCCACGCTGATCGTCTTCAAGGACGAGGAGCTGGTCAGCGCGCTGGCCGCCACGCGCCTCGCGCCGCTGTCGCACCTGCGGCCCACGCAGCAGGACCGGCTGGCCGAGACGCTGCTGGCCTGGCTGCGGTACGGCAGAGGCGCCGGCGAGGTGGCCGCCCGCCTCCACGTGCACCCGCAGACCGTGCGCTACCGGTTACGCCAGCTGGAGGAGCTGTACGGCGAGCAGTTGCACGATCCCGACATCCGCTTCGAGCTGGAGATCGTGCTGCGCGCCCGCCAGGCCGTCGCGGTCAGCGAAACAGCCTGAGCCTCTCCTCCCCGATCCTGGCCCGCTTGCCGGGATCGTCGACCCCGAGCCCCTCACGCTCGGCCTGGACGAGCACGCCCACCTTCCCGACGTGCCGGTTGGTCTGGACGGCACGCGCCGCCTCGGCCGCCTCCTCCAGCGGATAGACCGCCGACAGCGTCGGGTGGATCATGCCCTTGTCGATGAGCCGGTTGACCTCGTGGCATTCCTGGTAGTTGGCGCCGTGCGAGCCGATGATGCTCTTCAGCTTCATCCACAGGTGCCGGTTGTCGTACTCGTGGGCGTAGCCGCTCGACGACCCGCACGTCACGATCTTGCCGCCCTTCCTGGCGACGTAGACGGAGGCTCCGAAGGTCTCCTTGCCGGTGTGCTCGAAGACGATGTCGGGGTCCTCCCCCACGAGCCGCCTGATCTCGGCGCCCAGGGCGCGCCAGGCCTTCTCGTCGTCGAAATGCTCGAACTGGGAGCGGTCGATGACGTGCTCGCAGCCCATACGCTTCAGCAGCGCCGCCTTGGCCTCGGTGCCGACGACGCCCACCGGGATGCCGCCGCCGTTCCTGACCAGCTGCACGCCGTACGAGCCGAGCCCGCCGGTCGCGCCCCAGACGAGGACCACGTCGCCCTGCTTCATCCTGGCGCCGTTGTCGCTGACCAGCATGCGGTAGGCGGTCGAGGCGCAGAGCATCGAGCAGGCCGCCTCCTCCCACGTCAGGTGGGCGGGCTTGGGGAGCAGCTGGGTGGCCTTGACCACGGCGTACTCCGCCAGGCCGCCGAAGTTGGTCTCGAAGCCCCAGGCTCTGAGATCGGCGGCGAGCATGCTGTCGTGGTGGGTGATCGGGTCCTGGGAGTCGACGTAGGCGGGGGTCGTGACGACCTTCTGACCCGGCCGCCAGTGCCGTACGGCCTCGCCGGTCGTGACGACGACACCGGAGGCGTCCGAGCCGAGCACGTGGGTGGGCAGGTCGTGGCGCGGGTCGGTGCGGCCGAGCCGTTCGAGGAAGGCGAAGCTGGGGATCGGCTCGAACATCGCCGTCCACACCGTGTTGAAGTTGATCGCGCTGGCCATGACCTGGACGAGCACCTCGTCGGGAAGCAACTCGGGCACGGGCACCTCGCCCACCCGGATGGAGCGCCTGACGTCCTTGTCGACCCCGTCCGTCCCGTGCGGCGTCTTGCCGAACATCCCGACGTCTTCCTTGTGGACGTACGCTGCCCTCACAGGATCTCCTTCAGGTGCTGGACGATGGCCCCCACGTGGGGCGGGTCGAGCAGGTTGAGGTGGTGGGCGCCGCCGATCTCCACGACGCTCAGGTCGCTCGCGTGGCGGCCGAAGCCTCTGGTGGGGTCGTCGTGGTGGGCGTACCTGGGGTCCTCGACGGCCCACGGGGTCGGCTCCGTCGAGCGGTAGAGCAGGACAGGGCCGTCGTGGGGCCCCGGCTCGTAGCGCTCGAGCGCCCTGGTGTCCTCGTGCGAGGTGACCTGATGGCGCAGGATCGCGGGGCTGAGCGCGGCCAGGACACCCGATGCGGCCACCCGCTCCTCCAGGAGCTCCAGTTGCGCCTGCTCGGTCAGGCCCCGGAGGTCGTCCTCGGTGAGCTCGACGGCGGCGCCGTAGGTGGAGGAGAGGTAGGCGGCGAAGCGGGCGTATCGGATGGCCGTGGCGTCCGGCTCGGCCTGTCCGGGCAAACCCGAGTCGATCATCACGACGAGCTCGGCCTCGGGCAGCCTCCTGGCCACCTCGTAGGCCAGGACGCCGCCGAACGACCAGCCGCCGAGCCGCACCGGACGGCCGCCGGACAGCTCCCTGACGGCCTGGGCGTAGCGTTCCGCCCGCTGCTCGACCGGGCCGGCCTCCTCCAGGCGCTCCAGGCCGAAGACCGGGGTGCCGAGCCCGCCGGCGAGCAGGGCGTAGACGCCGGTGGTGCCGCCCGCGGGGTGGGCCAGGAACAACGCGCGCTCCATGGAGCCCGCCCTGGCCGCCTCGTTCAGCGGGCGCACGATCCCCTGCTCCGCCTCGCCCTCGTCGAGCAGCCGCACGGCGTCGGCCAGTTCGGCGACGGTGCGCGGGGCGACCCGCAGCGAGTGGCCGAGCTCCTCGCCGAGCACCCGCAGGGCCTCGTCGAGGTGCTCTTCCGGCACCGGCTCCGTCACCCCGGGCTCGCGTCCGAGCAGGCCCGAGAGCACCCGCACCACCTGCCGCTCGGCCGCGTCCCTCGGCCCGACGAACCGCTCGGGCAGGCTGCCGCCGCCGACGCCCATCTCGGCGGCGACCGACCGGGCCAGCTCGCCCAGGGTGCCGCCCTTGAGCAGCGGCGCGATGGCGACGGTCACCCCGAAGTCGTGCTCGGCCATGCCCCGCAGGCGGGTGGCCGCCAGGGAGTCGAGGCCCAGGTCGGTCAGGACGCTTGCCTCGCCGAGCCAGACCGGGTCGAACCCCAGCACCGTCGCCGCCCGCTCCCTGAGCAGCTCGACGATCGACTCCAGGCTCGCGGCCCCGGGCTCACGCCGCTGCTCCTGGACGAAACCGGAGAAGTACGGCACGCGCGTGATCGAGGGGAAGGCGGCGACGGCCCGCGAGACGTCCAGCCTGACCACCCCGGCCGAGATCCCGCGCCGCAGCAACGCTTCCAGCGCCTCGATGCCCTCCTCCTCGGTGAGCGGCTCCATCCCCGGCATCGCGTTCGCGCCCTGCCAGGCGCCCCAGGCGATCGACAGGCCCGGCAGCCCTTCCGACCTGCGCCGCTCGCACAGGGCGTCGAGGAAGGCGTTCGCCGAGGCGTAGGCGGCCTGGCCGGGCGAGCCCAGGAGGCCGGCGGCGGAGGAGAAGGCCACCCACCAGTCGAGGTCGAGGTCCTTGGTCGCCTCGTGGAGCCTGAGGGCGCCGTGGACCTTGGGCTTCCACACCCTGTGGACCGATTCCGGCGTCAGGTCGGTGACCAGCCGGTCGTCCAGGACGCCCGCGGCGTGGATCACTCCCCGCAAGGGCATGCCGTCCCTGGTGGCCGTCTCGACCAGCCGCTCGGCCGTACCGGGGTCGGCCAGATCGCCGGGGGTGCCGGCGGATCTGCTGTTGAGCACGACCCGGGTCGCGCCCCTGTCGAGCAGCCAGCGCTCGACGAGCCGGCCCAGGCGGCCGGTGCCGCCGGTGACGATGTACGCACCATCGCGCACCACCCGCCTGCGGAGGGGGATGGGCGTGGAGGCGGCGCGCGCGAGACCGGGAGCGGGGCCGGGGCCAGGCGCGGAGCCGGGGCCAGGCGCGGAGCCGGGGCGCGTGAGGCGGGCCGCGTATCTGACGCCGTCGCGCCAGGCCACCTCGTCGTCGCCGGTGTCGCCTTCGGCGTCGAGCGCGTCCAGGGTGTCGACGTCGACGATCCGCACCCGCTGGGCCGGATGCTCGATGGCCAGCACCCTGACCAGGCCACGCAGCGCCGCCGCCGCCGGATGGCCCGGCTCGGCGTTCCGCGTGACGATCGTGACGCTCCGGCCTCTCGTCACCCGGCAGGCGACCTCCAGCAGCGCCTTCTCGGCCCCGAGAGCATCCAGATCCTCGGGCAGGACCAGCCACTCACCGCCCGACACGGGACCGGGGGGCGGGGAGCCGAGCGGCACCGGGCCGGGGGGCACCGGGACCCACACGCGCTGGACCAGCTTGGCCTCGAACGGCACGGGCGGCGGCAGGTCCACCGTCTCGTCCACGCCCGCCTCGCCGGAGCCGAGCACGGCGCTGCCGTGCCGCCTCCACACCCCGGCCGCGTTCTTGCAGCTCACCTCGACCAGGTCCTCGCTCACCGTCACGGTCACCCGGGCGGGCAGCGCCAGGGGTGTGTGCAACCGCACCCGCCCGGCCGTGGTGCCGAGCTCGGACGCGGCGGCCGACGCCAGATCGGTCACCTGGGCGAGCGACAGGTGCGTGCCCTCGGACAGCTCGACGCTCCACCCGTGGCCGGAGGGCGTCTCCACGTGGACACCCAGCACCGGATGGCCGGCGGGGCGGCGGGTCCTGTCGGCCCAGTGGCGGGTGTGCCGCCACGGAGCACGAGGCACGTCCACGATGCGGCCACGCGTGCGCGGCGGGCTGGAGGCCGCGACGAGGGTGAGCTGCGTGTAGAAGCTCTCGTCGGAGTCGCGGCGCGTCGAGCAGAAGTCGAGCCCGAGCATCGGGTGCGGGCTGACCTCGGCGAACAGGGTGAACCCGTCGTCGGAGGCGGCCCGCAGCGCCTGCGCGAGCCTGACCGGGCGGCGCACGCCCGCGGCCCAGTAGGCGGCCTCGAAGGTGGGCGCCTCGCGCGGGTCGTCGAACACGGTCGAGTAGAACGGGACGACCGCCTTGGCGGGCGTCAACGCGGCCAGATCGGAACGAAGCAGCGGGAGCAGCGGCTGGACCTGCGGGGAGTGCCCGGCGCCTTCCGTGGTCAGCACCCGGCAGAAGACCTCGCGGGCCGCGAGCTCCTCGGCGAACCGGGCGATCTCGTCCGGCGGCCCGGTGACGACCGTGCGGGTCTCCGAGGCGTGGACGGCGACGTGCAGGGAGCCCGGCACCTGCGCGGCGGGCACGTCGGCCACGGCCATGGCGCCGCCGCCTCCGAGTGAGGCCAGCCTGCGGGCCCTGCGGCAGATCACGCGCACGCCGTCGTGCACGCCGAGGCCACCGGCGACGACCGCCGCGGCGACCTCGCCCATCGAGTGGCCGATCACGGCTCCCGGTTGCATGCCGTAGGCCTGCCAGAGCCTGGCCAGGGCGAGCTGCACGGCGAAGATCAGCGGCTGGGCGGTGGCCACGCCCTCGGGCTCCGTCCACAGGTCGAGGCCCGCTTCCGCGCGCAGCAGCGGGGCGAGCTCGTCGAGGCAGGAGCGGAAGGCGGGCTCTGCCTGGTAGAGGTGGGCGCCCATGCCCGGCCACTGCGAGCCGTACCCGCTGAAGACCCAGACGGGTGGCCGGGTGGCGGGACGCACCGGCGTGGGGGTGGCCGCGGGCAGGTCGGCCAGGTCGAAGGCGGCGGCGGCGATCCTGCCCCGGTGGGCGCGGCGGGCCAGGGTGTGGGCGATGTCGGCGGGGTCGGCGGCGGGGCTCCAGGCGGCCAGGAGCGCGGCGTGTTCGCGCACCCGCTCGGCCGAGGCGTCGGAGAGCACGAAGAGCCGCCGCGCGGCGGACGCTTCCAGGGCGGGCGCTCCCCCAGCGGGCGCTCCCGCGGCGGGCACTCCCGCGGCGGGCACTCCCGCGGTGAGCCCTCCCGCGGTGGGTGCTCCCGCGGTGAGCCCTCCCGCGGCGCGAGCGAGCGGGGGCCGGGCGTCCAGGACGACGTGGGCGTTGGTGCCGCCGAACCCGAACGACGAGACCCCGGCCCTGGCGTCGTCGCGCGGCCACGGCGTCGGCTCGGTGACGACCTCCAGCCGGTCCCATGGCAGATGCGGGTTGGGCGTCGCGAAGTGGATGCTCGCGGGAATGACCCCGTGCCACAACGACAGCACGGTCTTGATCACGCCGGTGACCCCGGCCGCCGCCTCCAGGTGCCCGAGGTTGGACTTGACCGAGCCGATCAGCACCCTGCCGTCCACGGAGGCGGCGATGGCCCGCCCCTCGATCGGGTCGCCGAGGAAGGTCCCCGTCCCGTGGCACTCGATGTAGTCGGGCCCCCGGTCCAGCCCGCCGTACACCGAGGTGAGCAGGGCTCGCTGGGCCTCGGGACTGGGCGCCACCAGCCCGTTGGAACGCCCGTCCTGGTTGACCCCGGTGGCCCTGATGACGGCCAGCACCCGGTCTCCTGCCGCGTCGGCCAGGCGTTTCAGCACCACGACCCCGCAGCCCTCGGCGCGCACCATGCCGTCGGCGGAGGCGTCGAAGGCCTTGCAGCGACCGCCGGGTGAGGTGCCGCCGCCCTGGTCGAAGGCTCGGGTGACGACCGGGGAGAGCAGCAGGTTGACCCCGCCCGCGAGGGCCAGGTCGCACTCGCCCGAACGCAGGCTGCGCACGGCCAGATGCACGGCCACCAGCGACGACGAGCACGCGGTGTCGAGCGCCAGGGAGGGTCCGCGCAGGTCGAGCAGGTACGACAGCCGGTTGGCGGCGATGCTGAGCGCCGCGCCCGTCGCGGTCCAGGCGTCGATCCCGGCGGGGTCGGCGGTGGTCAGGTAGGCGTACTCGTTGCCGGAGATGCCGACGAACACGCCGGTACGGCTGCCGCGCAACGATCGTGGCGCGAGCCCTCCGTGTTCCAGCGCCTCCCAGGCGGTCTCCAGCAGCAGCCGCTGCTGCGGGTCCATGGTCTCGGCCTCGCCCGGCGAGATCCCGAAGAACTCCGCGTCGAATCCCGCGATGTCGTCGAGGAAGCCGCCGTGCCGGGTGGCCTCGAGGCCGGCGAACGGCTCCCACCGGCCCTCGGGCACGGTGGTGACGGCGTCCCTGCCCTCCATGAGCAGCCGCCAGAACTCCTCGGGACCGTGCGCGCCGGGCACCCGGCAGCCCAGCCCGACCACGGCGATCGTGTCGTCGTCTTGCGCGGCGTGGAACGGCCCGGCGACCGGCGCCGGTGACGGGGAGCTCAGCGCCGCCGCCAGCCGGGCGATGGTGGGATGCTCCCAGACCAGCGTGGGCGCCAGGTCGCGGCCGAGCAGCCCGGCCAGTTCGCCCGCGATGCCGACGGCGTCCCTGGACGACAGCCCGAACTCCTCCAGTGGCCTGTCGGGGTCGACCTCGTCGGCGCTCAGGCCGCAGCGGGCCGCGATCCGTTCGATGAGGAACCCACGGACATCGCCGCTCACTCGTCCTCCACGTCGCCGAGAGAGAAGTGATCGGTCAACCTACCGAGAACTCCACGACGGGGGCAGACGCCCGCCTCACATTCCGGTCCGACGATTTGTCACGGCGGTGATAACGGCTTTTGTCCGGCGCGGCGCATCGGTGACCGGCTTTCGTTGCCCCAGCGCATAGCCGGGGACGGGCCCGCTCCCTAGCCTCGCCCCATGCGTCGTGCCCTGCTGGCCATCACCGCCGCGCTCGCGGTGGGACTCGCTCCTGCCCCGGCGGCCGCCGACCCCGACTGGTCACTGGTCCCCGACGGCCGGCCCGGCGGCCAGCAGCCGGCGCAGCAGCCCACCCAGCTGCCCGCCGCTCAGGAGAAGTCCTCTGGAGGGTACGCCGCCTGGCAACCGGCCCTGCCCGGCACCGCGCGGGTCGTCGCCGAGCGCTGGTCCGGTCCGCGCACGCTCGACGTGCTGATCTCCTCCCGTGCGGTCGGCCGCCTGCTGCCGGTACGCCTGCTGCTGCCGCGCGGCTGGTCCAAGCAGGCACGCCGCACCTGGCCCGTGCTCTACCTGCTGCACGGCGGAGCCGACGACTACACCTCGTGGACGCGCATGACCGACGTCGCCGCGCTGACGCAGGACGTGGACGCGATCGTCGTCATGCCGGAGGCGGGCCGCGCGGGCAACTACTCCGACTGGCACAACCGCGGCAAGGGCGGGCCGCCCGCCTGGGCCACCTTCCACACCTACGAGGTGCGCCGCCTGCTGGAGGTCGGCTACCGCGCCGGGGCCCGCAGGGCGATCGCGGGCCTGTCGATGGGCGCCTACGGCGCGATGAAGTACGCCGCCGCGTACAGGGGCATGTTCCGCTTCGCCGGCGCCTACAGCGGCATCATGGCGACCCAGCTGCCCGGCATCCCGCAGCTCATCATGAACGCCCAGGCCAGCGAGAAGCAGGATCCCCTGGCGCTGTGGGGCGACCCGTCTCGGAACAAGAAGGTGTGGGCCGCCAACGACCCCATGGTGCTCGCCCCCAACCTCAAGGGCGTCAGCCTCTACATCTCCAGCGGCACCACCAGCGGCCAGGGCGAGCTCGACCCGCCCGGCACCCCGTGGCATCCCGCTCACCTGGGCGAGCCGATCTCCGCCTACACCGCCAAGGCCTTCAGCCGGCGGCTGACCGGCCTGGGCATCGAGCACACGCTCAACCTGTACGGCAACGGCACCCACACCTGGCCGTACTGGTACCGGGAGTTCCGCAACTCCTTCCCGATGATCCTGGGCGCGCTGGGCCTGCCGGGAGGCGGCCCCGCCGAGGTCGGCGAGTGGAAACTGCGCTGACCACGCTCCGAGGTGGAGCAACCCCGCCTCACCGCGGGCCACGAGGCGTTGTTAACTTTCCATGCATGCCGTTCAGAGCCGCGCTGGCCGCCGCACTGCCCCCGCACCGCATCGTCGACGACCCGGACGTCATCGCCGCCTACTCCAACGACCAGGCCGCCTGGGCCCCGGCGGGCAAGGCCGCGCTGCTGGTGCGCCCGGCCGACGCCGAGGAGGTGCGCCGGGTCGTCGAGCTCTGCTTCGTCCACCGCGTGCCGGTGGTCGCGCGCGGGGCAGGCACGGGCCTGTCGGGCGGCGCCAACGCCGTCGACGAGTGCGTCGTCCTCTCGCTCGAAGGCATGAACCGGGTCCTGGAGATCGACACCGCCGAGCAGCTGGCCGTGGTCCAGCCGGGCGTGGTCAACGACGACCTGCGCGCGGCCGTCGCCGAGCACGGTCTGTGGTATCCGCCCGACCCGGCCAGCTCCCCGTGGTCCACGCTCGGCGGCAACGCCGCGACCAACGCGGGCGGCGTGTGCTGTCTGAAGTACGGCGTCACCCGCGACTACGTGCTGGGCCTGCAGGTGGTGACCGGCGAGGGCAAGCTCGTACGGCTCGGCAGGCGCACACGCAAGGGCGTGGCAGGCTACGACCTGACCGCCCTGATGATCGGCTCCGAGGGCACGCTCGGCGTGATCACCGAGCTGACCGTGCGGCTGCTGCCGCTCCCGCGCAAGCCGCACACCATTGTCGGCGCCTTCGGCTCGCTGGTCGCCGCGGGCGAGGCCGTCGCCGAGGTGGCCAGGCGTGGCCTGACACCCGACGCGCTGGAGCTGGTCGACCGCTACTGCCTCCAGGCGGTCGACGAGTGGAAGAACATGGGCCTGGCCGACCTGGGCGACGTGCTCCTGCTGGCCAGGAGCAGCACGGAGGAGGCCGCGATCCAGGACGCCTTCGACGCGGCGGGAGCGGTCTTCAGCACCTACTCCACCGACGAGGAGGAGGCGGAGGCGCTGTTCGCCGCCCGCCGCCTGGCCTACCCGGCGCTGGAACGGCTCGGCCCGGTGCTCACCGAGGACGTGTGCGTGCCCCGCGCGCTCGTCCCCGAGATGCTCGCCCGCATCGAGCGCCACGGCCAGGCGCACGGCGTGCACGTGGCCAACATCGCCCACGCCGGCGACGGGAACCTGCACCCGCTGATCATCGCCGAGGACCCCGCCAAGGCGCAGATCGTCTTCGACCTGATCATCGACGACTGCCTCGATCTGGGCGGCACCGTCACCGGCGAGCACGGCGTGGGCCTGCTCAAGATGCGCGGCATGCACACCGAGCTGGGCCAGGACGTGCTCGCCATGCACCGGGCGGTCAAGGCGGCCCTGGACCCGGCGGGAATCCTCAACCCCGGGAAGGTCATCTGACGATCGCGGACCGGCGGGTGCCTCAGGAGACGGGCAGGATCTCCCGCTGGTCGTATTCGGTGCGAGCCTCCGAGATCTCCTGCTGGTGCCGCTCCGTCCACACCACCAGCGCCTTGGTGACCTCCTGGAGCGAGTTGCCCAGCGCGGTGAGCTCGTAGTCGACGCGCGGGGGCGAGACCGGGTAGACGGTCCGCTTGATCAATCCGTCGCGTTCGAGCTGTCGCAGGGTGACGGTGAGCATGCGCTGGCTGACCCCGTCGATCTCCTTGCGCAGCTCGGTGAAGCGCATGGTGCGCCGGTCGAGCAGGGCGATGACGAGCAGCGACCACTTGTCGGCGATCCGGTCGAGGATCTGGCGCACCTCGCAGTCTTCGCGGGTGTCCCATTGCCGCACGTCATCGTCGGTTCCCGTGCAGTAACTCGGTGCCTTCCAAGTGCCGTCTTCCATGACAGTCCATCCTGCTCCAGGATGTCCTTAGTTACAAGAAGGAACTAAGGAACAAAAATGAACTTCAGTGAGATCGAGGAAGACTTCAACGCCTACGTGGGGCGCACGAACTACGCGACGATGGTCACCGTCGACAACAAGGGACGGCCCAGGACCAGGGTGCTGATCCCCGTGTGGGAGACGGTCGAGGGCGAGCCGCTGGGTTGGCTGGCGACCTATCGGACCCCCGTGAAGGCCGCCCACATCGCGGGCAACCCGCACGTCAACTTCTCCTACCTGGGACGTGGCCTGAACTCGGTGGCGATCGACGCGGTCGCCGGATGGGTCGACGACCGCGAGACCAAGGCGCACGTGTGGGGCCTGTACGAGCGGACCAGCCCGCTGGGTGCGGGCTATCCGCTCGGCAACTTCTGGCGTTCGCCCGACGACCCCAAGCTGCACGTGATGCGCCTGGAGCCGTGGCGAATCCAGCTGGTGCGTGGATCCGACCTGCTGAGCCGGATCTGGAAGGCCTACTCGGAGCGCAGGTAGACCTGGCCGAAGACCTCCGCCAGCTTCTTCAGGTCGGTCGCGGCGTCGACCTCGGGGGTGGCCGGGTCGTAGATCGTGGCCAGCCTGGGCTTGACGGCGGTGAGCTTGCGCAGCTGCCCCCACGTCGCGTTGTCGGCCAGCTTCTCGCCGAGCACCCGGTGGACGGTGCCGTCGCCCGCCTGCCAGCGGGTCCACAACACGACGCTCTCGGCCGCGTCGGCCTGCAGCGGCGCGACGACCCTGTCGGTGATCGCCTTGGTCGCCTGGTCCTCGGTGAGCTGCGACGAACCGGGCGCGGTGAGCACGGCGTCCTCGGCGGCGATGTGACCGTAGGAGTCCCAGGCCCTGGCGCGCACCTCGATCCACTGGTTGCGCTGGGCGTCGGCCGCCTCGATGTTCCAGGCGGTGTACTCGGTGGCCAGGTGACCGTTGTCGAGGCCGAGCTGGTCGATCTGGCCGCGCGACAGGAAGGCGCCGAAGGTGTCGGGGTTGAGCAGGGGGTACTTCTCGGTCAGCTCGGTCTTGCAGACGTCGCTGCCGCCGCAGCCCAGCACGGGCAGGACCGTGTGCGCGGCGAGCTTCTTGCCGGGCAGCGCGGCACGCAGCGCGGCCGAGGTCTCGCCGACGAACTTCTCGATCTCCTCGGTGGTCGCGAGGTTCTGGTTGTAGCCGAGCTGCGAGGTGAAGCGGATGCCCACGACGCCGGGCTGGGCGGCCAGGGCGCCGACCCGCTGGACCGCCTCGGCGAGCTTGCCCGCCTTCCAGTCGTCGGCGAGTTCGGTGTCGATCCAGACACGCATGCCGTGTTCGGCGATCGACTTGATCGTCTGGCCCTGGGCGGAGGCCGCCGCCTTGGCGATGGCCGCCGGGTCGATCGCGCAGCTGCCCGAGGTGCCGTCGGCGCACTTCGGCGGGTCGTCGACCTCACCGGGCGGCACGTCGGGGTCGCCGTCGTCGTGCGGCTGACCGTCGCCTTCCGCGCCCGGGGCGCAGTCGGGACCGCAGTCGACGGTCACACCAGGGTACGGGCTGGCGTCGACCAGGTTCTGACCGTCGTTGCCCAGCCAGAACTTGGCGATCTCGGCGGCCTCCTCGGGGGTGGCCAGCCACGTGCACACGACGTACGACGGGGTCCCTGGCGGGAGCTCACAGGGGCGAGCGGGCTGGGCCTGCGCCGAGGTGGGGGCGACGATGCCGAGCAGTGCGAGGGCGAGTCCGGCTGTGAGGATCTTCCGCTTGGTCATCACGCATGCTCCTGGGGGGACACTTGGGGCATGTTGCACACTATCTGGACGATCATCGCTGTTCAATGAGATCAGCCGCGTTCTTCACGCCATTCTCGACAGCCAGTCGTCTACCCAGTTGAGCTGATTTTTCACGACATTTCTGTACGGCATGCTGCAAACGCCCAGCTAGCGCCCCCGCCCGGAGCCCCCTCACCGGCAGCGGCTCCGGCCCCGCGCCGAGCTCCCTGACTCTCCTCCCCCAGAAGGGCTGATCGGCGAAGAACGGGCAGACCACGCTCGGCACCCCCGCCGTCAGAGCGGTGCCCGTCGTGCCCGCCCCGCCATGGTGCACGACCGCCGCCATCCGGGAAAACAGCTGATCATGCGGCACTTCTCCGACGATCACCAGGTCGTCGGAGTGCCGCACCTCCAGTCCCTGGACCACCGCCCTGACCTTCGCCAGCCTCAGCGCCTCCACCACCTGTTCGCCCAGCCGAGGAGTGACCGCCATGCTGCCGAAACCCACGTAGACCGGAGGCGGGCCCGCCTGAAGGAAATCCTCCAAGTCTCCTGGGAGTCCGCCTCCCGCCAATCGCCAGTAGCCGGTCAGGTGGACGTGTCCGGGCCAGTCGGGAGGCCTCGGCACCACGAGCGGGCTGACCCCGCACAACACCGGCACACGTTCCGCCCGGTCCAGCGTGAACGGATCGCCCTTCAGCGCGGGCAGCCCGAGCACGCCCGCCCGCAGCCGGTCGGCCAGGCGCCCGAGCACCGCCCACGCCAGCCGCTCCAGCAGGAGGTAGCTGGCCCGGTTCGCCGTCGCGCCGAGCGTCCTGACGGGGATGAGCGGGTTCGGGAAGCACCGGGTCGGCTCGCTCGGCTGGAAGTGCAGCAGCACGTGCCGCATGCCGTACCTCTCCGACAGGTGCCTGCCGAAGGCCCCCAGAGCCGGGGCCAGCACCAACTCGGCCCCCTTGCACGCGGCGTCGACCTCCAGCACGAGCTTCTCCGCCAGCGGTTCCACCACTGTGCGCAATCCCCTGACGAATCCGAGCGGGCCGCTGCGCAGCCACGCCCTGCCCTCCTCGCTCTCCACGATCGCCGCGGGGTCGACGGAGAGCGGCGCCATCGTGAGCGGGCTCGTCACCAGGGGCGCGTAGCGGTGCGACGCGACCACGGTGACCTCGTGGCCCCTGCCCGCCAGCTCCTGTCCGAGCGCCACGCAGGGCTGGGTGTCGCCGCGCGACCCGAGCGCCAGGACCGCGATCCTCATGGCAGCGTCGCCAGGCTGATCAGCGCCCCGACCACCACCAGCAGCGCGGCGGCCAGCAGGCCCAGCGCGTAGCCGTACGAGAAGGTGCCCGCCTCGTGCACGATCACGCCGATCAGGGCGATGCCGAACAGGCCGGAGATCTCCCTGCTGACCGTGAACACCCCGCCCGCGATCCCGCCCCGCCCCTCCGGCGCGGCGCCGAGCACGGCGGAACCGAGCGGCATCGTCAGCGCCGAGCCCGCGCCGATCAGGCAGACCGCGGGCAGCAGTTGCGCCCAGCCGTCGCCCGGCCTCAGGAAGGCGACCATCGCCATGCCGGCCGCCACCATGACCAGGCCGAGCGCCACCGTGTGCCCGGGGCCGAGCCGGCGTTCCACCACCGGGGCCAGGGGCGTGACCAGCACCACCAGCAGCGCCAGCGGCACGAAGGCCACGCCCGCCGCCGTCGGGGTGAAGCCGAGCACGCCCTGGAGGAAGATCGCGGTGAAGAAGAACACCCCGTTGACGCCCAGCCCCCACAACACCTGCGCGAGCACTCCGCCGGTGAACACCTTGTTCCTGAACAGCGCCGGATCCACCATCGGGTCGGCGGCCCGGCGCTCCACGGCCACGAAGGCGACCGCGGCGACCGCGGCCGCCGCGGCGGTGGCCACGATGACGGGCGACGTCCAGCCGTACTGCGGACCGTGGATGAGCGCGAAGGTGCCCGCCGCGAGCACCACGGCCGAGCTCGCCAGTCCGCGCAGGTCCAGCCGTGCCCCCGCGGCCCCGCCGCCCCGACCGCTGCCCTGACCACCGCCCCGACCGTCGTCCCGACCGCTGCCCCGGCCCTGGCCACCGTCCGGTCCGTCCCGGACGCCGTCCCGGCCGGGCACCGCGACCAGGGCCAGGCCGATCGTCACCAGCCCGATCGGCACGTTGATCAGGAACACCCAGCTCCAGTGCGCGTGCTGGCTCAGGTAGCCGCCCACCACCGGGCCCAGGGCGAGTGCTCCCGCGCCCGCCGCCATCCAGACGGCCACCCCCTGGGAGCGGCGCCGTTCGTCCTGACCGGCCAGGACCGCGAGCGTGGCCGGCAAGGTCAGCGCCGCCCCCACGCCCTGCGCCAGGCGGGCGGCGATCAGGGCCGCGATGTCGGTGGCCAGGCCCGCGGCGAGGGAGGCGGCGGTGAAGAGCGCCAGGCCGGAGATCATCGCCCGCCGGTTCCCGTGCATATCGGCCACCCGGCCGCCGGCGAGCATCAGCCCGGCGAAGGTCATGATGTAGCCCGTCGCCACCCACTCCAGTGCGGGCAGCCTGGCCGCCAGGTCCTGCTGGATGCTGGGCAGGGCGACGGTCACCACGGTGTTGTCGAGGGTGGTGACGAATCCCGCGAGCCCCACGACGAGGTGGAGCGGCCAGCCGGTCGTACGGCCGCGGACGATCGCGACGGCCATCAGTCGGTCTCCGCCCAGGTCCAGCCCTCGCCTTCGGGCCTGACCACCCTGGGCCTTGATGCGGTCACCCTCACCCAGCCGTCCGGCCGCTCCTCCTGGCGCCCCACGGGGTGCGGATCGGTGTCGGCGCCGAAGACAAGCCCAGGAGGCAACGCGGGCGCGGGTGGTGCGGGTGGTGCGGGCGGCTCGTGCTCCCTGATCTCGATCCTGCGGTGGAAGCCGCGCAACCAGCCGGGCAGCCACCAGTTCGCGCCGCCCATGAGCCGCATGGTCGCCGGCACCAGCAGCGCCCTGACCAGGGTGGCGTCGACCACGATGGCCACGAACATGCCCACGCCGAGCAGCTTGACGATGGTGATGCCCGCCGTGGAGAAGGCCCCGATCACCACCAGGAGCAGCAGCGCCGCGCTGGTGATGATCCCGCCGGTCTTCTGCAGGCCCGCGGCCACCGCAGCGGTGTTGTCGCCGGTGCGCAGCCATTCCAGCCGCACTCTCGACAGCAGGAAGAGCTCGTAGTCCATCGACAGGCCGAAGACCACGGCCAGGATCAGCACGGTGACGGTGGCCTCGATGGAGCCGGTCACGGTGAAGCCCAGCACGGAGGCGAGGGCGCCGTCCTGGAACGCCCAGACGATCACGCCGAAGGAGGCGCCGATCGACAGCACGTTCATGATCAGGGCCTTCAGCGGCAGGAGCAGGGAGCCGAAGGCGGCGAAGAGCAGCAGGAAGGTGACGCCGCCGACGAACAGCAGCATCCAGGGCAGCCGGGAGCCGAGGCTGTCGATCAGGTCCATCTGCGCGGCGGTCGAGCCGCCGACCACCACCGAGCGCATGTTCGGCTCCGGCTCCATCGAGCGGATCAGGGAGACGAGCTTCCGGGTGCGTTCGTCGAGCGGGTCCCAGGAGTAGCGGACCGCGAGCCGTACGGCGCCGTTGTCCTGGGAGAAGCCCGTGTAGTCGACGCCGGTGACCCCGTCGAGGTCCTCCAGGCGGGTGACGAACGGCTTGACGTCGACCGGGACGACGGGGGTGACGAGCTCGGTGTGCCAGGGCCCGGAGCGCGGCTCGGCGGCGAACTCTCGCTCGACCAGGACGTGCACGTCGATGGCCGCCATGGAGTTCGTGGCGAAGTCGCGGTCGATGGCCTCGGCCACCTGGCGGCTCTCGACCGAGGCGGGCAGCACGCGGTGGTCGACGTTGCCGAACTCCACGCGCAGGAACGGCAGGGCCAGCGAGACGAGCACCGCGCCCACCGCGAGAAGGTACAGCACCGGGCGCCGCATCACGCTGGAGGCGACGCGGTGCCAGAACCCGCCGGTGAGGCCGAAGTCGGGCAGCACGCGCAGGGCGTCGACCCGCCTGCCCAGGACCGCCAGCAGCGCCGGCAGCACCACGAGCGCGGCCAGCATGGCGACCACCACCACGGCCGCGGCGCCCATGCCGATCGAGCGCAGGAACATCTGCGGGAACAGCAGCAGTCCGAGCAGGGCCGTGGCCACGGTCAGACCGGAGAAGGCCACCGTACGGCCGGCGGTGGCCATGGTCGTGACCACCGCCTCCTCCACCGTGACGCCGCGCCTGATCTCCTCGCGGAAGGCGGCCAGCACGAACAGCGAGTAGTCGATCGCCAGGCCGAGGCCGAGCATGGTGACCACGTTGAGCGAGAACACCGACACCTCGGTGACCTCGGTGAGCAGGCGCAGCAGCACCAGCGCGCCCAGGACGGACAGCAGGCCGACGACCAGCGGCAGCCCGGCGGCGACGAGGCTGCCGAAGACGATCACCAGCAGGACCAGGACGACCGGCATCGAGATGGCCTCGGCCCGCAGCAGGTCGGCGGCGGTCTGGTCGTTGAGCGCCTTGAGCAGCGGGACGGTGCCGCCGACCGTCACCTGGAGGTTCTGGACGGCCAGCCGGTCCTTGATCGCGGCGTAGCCGTTCTGCTTGGTCTGGTCGCCGCCCTTGAGGGTGATCACCGCGTAGGTGGAGCGTTCGTCCTTCGAGACGAGCGTGGCCTCGCCGCTCGTCCAGTAGGTGACGATGCGTTCGACGTGTTCGCCCGGCAGGGCCTTGAGCGAGTCGTGGACGGCGTTTCTGTATCTGTCGTCGCCGACCTCGACCGTGGTGTGGCGGTAGAGCACCACGACGTCGGGCGTGCTGCCGCCGTACCAGTCGTCGCTCCATTCGGCGGCCGTCGTGGACTGCGCTCCTGGGTCCTCGAAGCCGCCGTCGGCCATGCGGCCGAACAGCTCCAGGCCGAACGGCGCGACCAGGATCGCCACCACCGCGCTGAGGGTCAGCAGTGTCCATCTGCCCCGGTAGACGATCCGGCCGAGCGCCTCAAACACCTGAGAGCGCCCCTGCCAGGTAGGCCTCCCGGCAGGCTCGTCTGGCGATCTTCCCGCTGGAGGTGCGTGGCACCTCACCCGCCTCGACCAGGACGAAGTCATGGACGGCCAGGTTGTGTCCGCCCGCGACGGCCGCCCTGACCCTGCCCGCGATCTCCTCGGCCGGGACGCCGGCGCCGCGTCGGGAGCGCTCCGCCACGACGACGAGGCGCTCGGTCTCGTCGCCCTGCACGGCGAAGGCTGCGACATGGTCCCTTCTTATCGACTCGTCGGCCTCCTGGATCGTCGTCTCGATGTCCTGTGGATAGTGGTTGCGGCCGTCCACGATCACCAGGTCCTTGACCCTGCCCGTCACGTAGAGCTCGCCGTCGTGGATCACGCCGAGGTCGCCGGTGCGCAGCCAGCCGTCGCCGGTGAAGACCTCCGCCGTGCGCTCCGGGTCCTGCCAGTAGGCGCGGGCGACGTTGGGGCCCTTCACCCAGATCTCACCGACGTGGCCGCCGTCCGCGGCGATCTTGATCTCCTGCCCGTACGGCCTGCCGCAGGAGACGAGCGTGCTGGAGGGCCCGTCGCCCGTGTGGGGTACGGCACGCCCGGCGTTGAGCGAGTCGCGGCAGAAGCGGGTGAAGCGGGCGGGCTCGTCGCGTCCGGTGGCGGTGACGAAGACGGTGGCCTCGGCCAGGCCGTAGGCGGGGGTGTGGGCCTCGGGGCGCAGGCCGTACGGGGCGAAGCGGGCGTTGAAGCGCTCGACGGTCGCCGGGCGCACGGGCTCGGCGCCGTTGAGCATGACCTGCACGCCCGACAGGTCCAGCCCGGCCAGCTCGTCGTCGGTGCAGCGGGCCAGGCAGTACTCATAGGCGAAGTTGGGCCCGCCGGTGAAGACGTCGTCGAAGGAGGCGAGCAGCTCGAACCAGCGCGACGGCTTCATGACGAAGGCCACCGGGTCCATGAAGGCCACGTGGTTGCCGCCGACGATCGGCGCCATGATCGTCGCGATGAGGCCCATGTCGTGGAAGAGGGGCAACCAGAGCGCGGCCGTGGAGGTGCGCGGCGTCCCGCGGAAGGCGGAGTAGAGCTGGGCGGCGTTGGCGGAGACGTTGCCGTGGGTGATCTCGACGCCGGCCGGCGCCCTGGTGGAGCCTGAGGTGTACTGCAAGTAGGCCAGGTCGTCCTGGTCGAGGTCGGGCAGCCCGGCGAACTCGTCGGCGAGCAGGTCGGAGACGGTGTCGACGAGCACCACCGATTCCCCGAACTCGGTGACCAGCGGCAGCGTGGCACGTGTCGTGAGCACCACCGAGGGGGCGGCGTCGGCGAAGGCGTGGTCCAGCCGCGAGGCGTGCCCCGGCAGGTCGGGCGAGAACAGCGGCACCGCGACGAGCCCCGCGTAGAGCGTGCCGAGCATCGCCACCACGTACGACAGCCCCTGCGGCAGGAGCAGCGCCACCCGGTCGCCCGGCCCGGCCACCTCGCCGAGCCGTACGGCCAGGGCCCGCGCCTTGAGGTCGGCCTGCCGCCAGGTGAGGGTGTGCCGGGCGCCGTCGCCGAGGTGGTCCACGAAGGTGTAGGCGGGAGCGTCCGGGATCTCCCGAGCCCACTGCGCTACGCGGGCAAGAAGCATCGAAACCCCTCCCAACGGCGGATACAGCAAATTACGGGAGAAGTCTTCGCGAGTCTTGCCAAACGCCCGCACATTCCAGAACCGCTCTTGTTAACAGGATGACAACCCGAAGTCCGGAAGTGTCAGTGGCCAAGGACACAATGGCTGCTGTGCACAGCTACCGGCAGGACCTCCACCTTCTCCGAGATCGCCGCTTCGCACTGCTCCTGACCGCGCGGACCATCTCCATGCTGGGCAGCTCCTTCGCACCGGTCGCGCTGGCCTTCGGCATCCTCAGGCTTCCTGGCGCCACCAGCACGACCCTGTCGGTGGTGCTGACCGCCGAGGCGCTGCCGATGGTGCTGTTCATGCTGGTCGGAGGCGTCATCGCCGACCGGTTCCCGCGCCACAGGGTGATGATGATCGGCGAGTGGACCAATGCGCTGGCCTTCTTCGCCCTGGCCGCGATGCTGTTCACGGGCTGGACCCCACTACCCGCCCTCGCGACCGCGGCCGCCATCAGCGGCATCGCCATCGCGCTGCTCTTCCCCGCGCTCCAGGGCATCATCCCCGAGGTGGTGCCGCCCGACCGGCTGCAGGCGGGCAACGCCCTGCTGGGGCTGGGCGCCAACTCCTCACGCATCGCCGGAGCGGTGCTGGGCGGCGCGACCGTGACGCTGGTCGGCGGCGCCTGGGCCCTGGCGACCAGCGGCCTGCTGTTCGCCGTCGCCGGGGTGTGCATCTCGCTGCTGCGCCTGACCCCCGTCCAGAAGTCCTCCAAGAGCCACTCCGTCATCAAGGACCTGCGCGAAGGCTGGCGGGAGTTCGCCTCGCGCCAGTGGTTGTGGGTGGTCGTCGCCCAGTTCGCCATCATGCTGATGGCCATGCAGGCGGCCCACGGTGTGCTCGGGCCGACGCTGGCCGAGCAGGAGCTGGGCGGCGCGCCCGCGTGGACCGCCGTGCTCACCGGCGAGGCGGTCGGCACCATCGTCGGCGTCGCCGTCGCGCTGCGGCTGCGGCCCCGGCGCCCGATCTTCGTCGCCACGCTGCTCACCATCCCGACCGCCCTGCCCTACCTCCTGCTGGGCCTGAGCGCGCCGTTGTGGAGCGTGGTGGCCGCCGCCGTCGTGCTCGGCATCTGCTTCGACGTCTTCGGCGTGCTCTGGCAGACCACCATGCAGCGCGAAATCCCGGCCGAGGCGCTGTCGCGGGTGAGCTCCTACGACGCGCTGGGCTCGCTGATGTTCGGCCCGATCGGCCTGATGCTGGCAGGGCCCGTCGCCGGGGCGATCGGGCCCAAACCTGCGCTGATCGGGTGCGCGGTGATCGTGGTGGGCGTCTCGGTGATCGCGGCGCTCGCGCCCGGCGTGCGCCGCCTGAAGGCACCCCAGTCCGTGGCTACCCCGTAGCCGCCGCGCTGTGCGAGGTATGCCGGTAGGCCGCTGACACGGTGGCCAGCTCGTCGGCCGTCAGCACTCCGGTCACGTCGCTGAAGCCGTCGGGCGCGCGGTCGGCGACCAGGGAGAGGATCCGGTCGGCCGGCATGGCCCTGCACGCGGCGACGACGCCGTTCGCGAGCGGAAGCCGCTCCGCCTCGTAGGCCCGCAGCCCCTCCTCGGGGTCGCCGGCCCGCGACAGCGCGGTGGCCAGGGCGCGGGCGTCGAGGATCGCCTGCGACGCGCCGTTCGACCCGATCGGGAACATGGGATGGGCCGCGTCGCCGAGCAGGGTGACCGGCCCCGATCCCCAGGTGGCCAGCGGGTCGCGGTCGGTCATGGGCAGTTCGAGCACCTCGGGCGCCGCCGCGAACAGGGCGGCGACGTCGAGGCCCGGCAACGACCAGCTCTCGAAACACGCCGCGAGATCGGCACGGACGTCATCCTGCGAGCGGCCGGGTGCGCGCACCGGACCGCGCGCCTCGGCGACCCAGTTGAGCTGCACCAGCCCGCCGTCTGGGCGGGAGATCGGGTACACGACCAGCTTGGCGCGGGCGTTGCAGCCGTAGACGGCGACGGTCGGCCCGGTCCGCAGCGGCCTGCCCCTGCTGATGCCGCGCCACATCATGATCCCGTTGGTGAGCGGCTCCCCCTCGCCCGGGTGCAGGCGGCGGCGCACCGCGGAGTGCAGCCCGTCGGCGCCGACCAGCACGTCGGCGGAGAGCGTCACCTCGCGGCCCGAGTCACGCTCACGGCACAACACCGTGAGCGGACCCGCCGTGAAGTCCTCCACGGAACACCCGAACCGCACCGCGTCGGCTCCGAGCCGATCCTGTACGGCACGCAGCAGCATCATCTGCAGCTCGCCCCGATGGATGGAGTACTGGCCCTCGCGCGGCTCACGCCAGATGAGGTTGCCGTGCCGGTCGAAGTGGGCCATCTCGGCGACGGGCACCCCGAGCGAGGCCAGTTCGTCACCGAGCCCGAGCCGCACCAGCTCGTCGACGGCCGCCGGAAGCAGGTTGATCCCCACGCCGAGCGGCTCGCACCGCCTGGCCGCCTCGACCAGTTCGGGACTCAGCCCCGCCGCGTGCAGGTGGAGGGCGGCGGCCAGCCCTCCGATCCCCGCCCCCGCGATCAGCATGCGCATCAGACCGCGATCGCCTCCAGGAGATGGACCTCCAGCGGCAGACCGCTCTGCGACACGAGCGAGAATCCCGCTGCCAGCATCAGCCTACGGTAGCCGTCGAGGGTGCGCTCCTGGCCGCCGACGTTGTTGACCATCATGTGCACGTCCCAGGCGGTGGCCAGGGAGCGCTGCCCCGGCTCGTCGGGCAGCAGCCTCTCGACCACGGCGAGCCGGGCGCCCGCGGGCACCGCCTCGCGGCAGCGCGACAGGATGCGGGCGCACTGCTCGTCGTCCCAGTCGTGCAGGATGCGCGAGAGGATCAGCAGGTCACCGGCCGGGACCTGGGTGAACAGGTCGCCGCCGACGGTGCTGATGCGCGTGCCGTACCTGGCGGCCAGCTCCGCCTGCGCGGCGGTGACCGTGGCGGGGGTGTCGAAGAGCACGCCCGTGGTGTGCGGCGCGATGTCGAGGATGCGGCCGAGCAGCGCGCCGGAACCGCCGCCGATGTCGGTGACCGTGCCGATGCCCGACAGGTCGAGCCGTCCGGCGATCGCGTCGAAGACGTCGCGGCACTGGTCGGACATCGCCCTCCTGAACACCTCCGCCTGGTCGGCGTCGGTTTCGAGGAAGTCGAAGGGCGCGCTGCCGTAGGCCAGCTCGAACCCGCTCGTCGCGCTCCTGACGGTGCCGGGCAGCTCGCCGAAGCTGCGGTAGAACAGCCCGCCGTACAGCAGGGCTACGCCGTGCAGCGAGTGGCGGGAGTCTCTGGCCAGGGTCGCGCCCAGCGTGGTGAGCGCGATCCTGGCGCCGCTCGTGTCTTCCACGACACCCAGGTGCCTCAGGTAGCGCACCAGCCGCCCGACCCGGTCGGCGGGCGCGCCGATGGCCTGGGCCAGCTCGTCGAGGGTCAGGTCGCCGTCGAACAGCCGGTCGGCAATGCCGAGCTCGGCCGCGGCCCTCAGCGCCTGGGTCGTCCACGCCCCGGTGAGCATCTCCAGCATGCGCCGCCGCTCCTGGCCGCCGCCGAGGTGCTGCTCCAGCTCGGCGGCGGCCGTTCCGTCGACCACGATCTCCAGCCGGTCGCCGTCGCCGCGGAAGTAGAACACGCTGCGCCCGGTCGTGCCCTCTGCCGGGTTGAATCCGCCCCCGTCGGGCACGAAACCGTCGGCGCGCAGGGTCTCCAGGACGCCGAGGTCGCCCACCGGCGCCTCGAAGGCCAGGTGCGTCTCCCTGCCGTGCAGCCGTTCGTCGTCGGCCACCTCCTCAGGGCAGCCCGTCGCCAGGAACAGCTCCAGGCTTCTGCCGTGACCCACGTCGATATGGGCGATCGTCACGTCGAACCCGGTCAGGCCGTACCTCTTGGCCAGGCGGTCCTTGACCACGACACTCGGCAGGGTTCTGAGCACTGGCAGGCCTTCCAGCGCCGCCTCGACCGAGGCCGGGAAGACCAGCAGGCCGACATGATCGAACCTCAGACCGCAGGGCCCCCGCCTGCCGTCACGCGCAATCTGCGCCATTCCGCTGACCCGCAACACGTCGGCCGCGCTGAGCGCGCCCGGTGCGATGTCGGTGGTCAGCACGTTACCCCGCTTCACAGAGGCCAGATTAACAGCACTCTGTGCAACTAAATGACCACAGTGAGTCAGGTGGTCATCCCGCTGGTGCGCAGCCCTCGTGTGGGCACGCGCTCGTGCAGGCCGAACCGCTTCTCGGGCTCCTGCTCCCCCTCCAGGATCGTGGCCACGTACGCGGCCAGCGCGGGAGCGTGCTTGAAGCCGTGACCCGAGTCGCCGCCGAGCACCCACACACCGGGCGAGCGCTCGTGGATGATCCACTCGGCGTCGGGGGTGAGTGAATACTGGCACACCTGCGTGAACAGCGGCGCCGACCCGGCCAGGGAGGGGAAACGCCTGGCCAGGTAGGACGAGGCCACGTCCAGGCTCGCCTGGTCGATCACGCGGGCGCCCGTCTCCGGCTCGTACGGCAGCCCCTCGGCGTCGGAGGTGGTCTTCATACCCACGCCGTCCACGTCACCGTGCCCGTAGGCGGAGGCGCCGTAGTCGACCCACGCCGGGATGCCGTTCCACGCGGGCGGCACGGCGAAGTGCACGGTGTCCTGCTTGGTGACGGCCAGCGGCAGGTCAGGGAAGAGCGCAGCCGACCACGCGCCGCACGCCCACACGACCCGGTCGGCCCGCATCACCTCTCCGTCGACGGCCACCGCGTCCCCGTGCGGCTCGGCCCTGCCCCGCACGAGCTCCACACCCTCCTGTACGGCGAGGCGGGCGGTGAGCTGGGTCGCTCGCCTGGCCCTGATGACTCCGGCGTACGGCTCCCACATCAGGAACTCCAGCCCCTCGCCGGAGAAATCGGGGAAGAACCGGGTTCCCTCGTCGGGCCCCAGCAGGGAGTGCGGGATGCCGAGCCGCTCCAGCACGGCGGAACTGGCACGTTCCCACCCGTCGGCCTGCTGGGCGAACCACACCATGCCCGACTCGAGGTAGAGCGGCTCGCCGACCCGCTCGCCGAGCGCCCGCCACCCGTCGCGGGCCCGCCAGGCCAGGGAGGCGTACCAGTCGTCCTGTCCGTGGGCGCACCGCAGCAACCGGGTCTCCCCCGCGCTGGACTGCCGGACGTGCCCGGGAGTGTGCTGCTCGACCAGGGTCACCCGCCACCCGGTTTCGGCCAGCCGCAACGCCAGCGACGAACCCCAAATCCCCGCACCGACCACAATGACCGATTTCATGTCATACGACGATAAGGGTGACCACCACTCCAGCACAGTTCCCGGCGACACATATCCGCACCGGGATCTCCGACACCCCCGGTCTCACCGGGACGCCCCCCACGTGGCCGTCGGGCCCGATGGCCACGTTCGCGGGCAGCTTGGACGCGTCGGTGACGGTGAAGGTGGCCAGCACGTCTGGAGGGCCGCCGTCGATCTGGATGACGCTGTCGATCATCGCCCCCACCTTGCCGGGGAAGGTCAGCACACCCGGCTCCCATGGCACGTTCCTGTGAACCACCAGGGTGATGTGCTCGTCGAGACAGGTCGGCCCGCGGCAGAACCTGACCGTGTCGGAGTAGACGCCCACCCGGTCGGGCGAGCCCGTCAGGTCGCCGTCGGCCTCGACCGCCACGCCCGGCGCGACCTGGCCGGCGCGGATGGCGTAATCGTCGTTGACGAGCAGCAGCCGGTCGCCGACCTCGATGCCGTGGGTGACGTGGAAGGTGTTCTCCACCAGCAGGCTCGGCTCGGGCGCCGAGACCGCCACCGGGCGCACCAGCGGGGTGTCGCGCACCATCCGCGTCGCCTCGGAGCCGAGCGAGGGCAGGCTGGGAACGAGTGCGCATGCCGCTGCCACGCCCAGCAACCCGACCCACTTGGCCCGCAACGCATCCCTCCTGCCCCACTGACTATCCGGATTCGTACCCTCACCGCTGGATAATCAAGCCATGGCCGCCGAATCAGCTCAGACCCTCGAACGCGGGCTCCACCTGCTGCGACTCCTCGCCGACGGGCGGGGCGGGCGCACTCCGACCGAGCTCGCCAAGGAGCTCGGTCTCAGCAGGCCGGTGGTCTACCGGTTGCTGACCACGCTGACCAACGAGGGCTTCGTCAGGCGCGACAGCGACGGGCGGCTGCATCTGGGCTTCGGCGTGCTCGTGCTGGCCCAGGCCGTCCAGCCGCTGCTGCGCGCCGCGGCGCTGCCGACGTTGCGCAGGCTGGCCGAGCAGGTGGGCGCCACGGCGCACCTGACGGTCGCAGAAGGGGGCGACGGCCTGGCGGTGGCGGTGGTCGAGCCGTCGTGGACGAACATGCACGTCGCCTATCGGGAGGGGTCGCGCCATCCGCTCGCCAAGGGGGCGGCGGGGCAGGCGATCCTGGCGCTGCGCGAGGGCAGGTCCGGATTCTTCGTGACCGAGGGGCAGCTCCAGGAAGGCGCGAAGGGCGTGGCGGCCCCGGTGACCGGGCTGCCGTGGCTGGAGGCGTCGGTCGGCGTCGTCAGCTTCGGGAGCCTGCCCGAGGGCACCGGCGAGAAGGTCGTCGCGGCCGCGGTGGAACTGGAGACGTCTCTCGCCTAGAGTGGTCCATATAGAGGACGAAGGTGTCCGATAAAAGGACGGAGTTGAGATGCCTTTCTACCGCGTCGTAGGTGACGTGCCCCGCAAGCGCCACGTGCAGTTCCGGCGTCCCGACGGCGGTCTGTACGCCGAGGAGCTGATGGGCGAGGAGGGCTTCTCCTCCGATTCGTCCCTGCTCTACCACCGGTACCTGCCGACCGCGATCATCAAGGCCGAGACCGTCCAGCCACTCGTCCCCGACTCGCTCGAAGCCAACCTCCCGCTCTCGCCGCGCCACTTCCGCACCCAGGACCTCAAGTCCGCCGGAGACCTGGTCACCGGGCGCATGCTGCTGAGCGGCAACGGCGACGTCCGCTTGTCGTACGCCACCACCGACGCCCCCAGCGAGCTCTACCGCAACTCCAAGGGCGACGAGTGCGTCTACATCCAGTCGGGCGAGGCCCGCTTCGAGTCGACCTACGGCGCCCTCGACGTCGGGGTCGGCGACTACGTCGTCATCCCGACCGGCACCATCCACCGCTGGGTGCCGAAGGGCACCGTCAACGCCCTGGTCATCGAGGCCTCCGGGCACATCAGGACACCCAAGCGCTACCTCTCGCAGTTCGGCCAGCTCCTGGAGCACGCCCCGTACTCCGAGCGCGACCTGCGCGCCCCTGCCGAGCCGCTGATCGTCGAGGGCGAGGAGGTGCCGGTCCTGGTCCGCACCCGCGGCGGCCTGACCCGGATGACCTTCCGCAACCACCCGTTCGACGTGGTCGGCTGGGACGGCTGCCTCTACCCGTTCGTCTTCAACATCAGCGACTTCGAGCCGGTGGTGAAGAAGACCCACGCGCCGCCGCCCGTTCACCAGACCTTCGAGGGCCCCGGCTTCGTGGTCTGCTCGTTCATGCCGCGCCCGCTGGACTTCCACCCGGAAGCCATCCCGATCCCCTACAACCACCACAACGTCGACTCCGACGAGTTCATGTTCTACGTGGGCGGCGACTACTCCGCGCGCAAGGGCTCGGGCATCGACGTGGGCTCGATCTCGCTGCACCCCGCGGGCTTCACCCACGGGCCGCAGCCCGGCGCGGTCGAGGCGGTCATCGAGTCCAAGGCCACCCACACCAGCGAGATGGCCGTGATGGTCGACACCTTCCGCCCCCTCGACCTGGGCCAGGGCGCGCTGTCGTGCGAGGACCCCGGCTACGCCTGGACCTGGGCCCGATGAACCCCCTGTTCAAGGCCCTGGTCGACGACGCCGGCCTGTTCCCGCCGACGTCGCTGCCCTTTGGCGACGCGCTCGAACGCCACCGCCACGACACCAGCCCGGTGCTGACCCATCGCTTCCTGTGCCCGGCGAGCAAGCTCGACACGTTGCGGAGCTCGGCCTATGTGCCCGCGCGCATCGGGCTGATCGTCGACACCCCGCAGGTGCCCGACTTCTCGGACCTGCCCGTCGACATCGTCGAGAGACGGCTGGAGCGCTCACCGGACGGCGGCGACCTGCCCCCAGGGGTCCGGCTGTTCTACGAGGTCGCTCCCGACAAGGCCGTGGCCGGCCTGCCCGAGCGGGTCGGGCTCAAGGTCAGGTGCGGAGGGCTGACGGCCGACGCCTTCCCCTCGGCCGAGAACCTGGGCGCTTTCATCCGCTTCTGCGTCGAGCACTCCGTGCCGTTCAAGGCCACGGCCGGACTGCACCACGCCGTGCGCCACTTCGACGCCACGCTCGGCGTCGACCGGCACGGCTTCCTCAACCTCGTCGTGGCCGTGTGCGAGGCCGTCGAGGGCCGCGATCCGGTGGCCGCGCTGAAGTCGACCGACGTGGGCGGCCTGGTACGGCTCGCCCAGGCGGTGCCCGCAGGCACGGCCGTCGAGGCCAGGCGGCTGCTCGTCTCCTACGGCTCGTGCAGCACCAGCGCTCCCGTCGAGGACCTGATCGCCCTCGGCCTCATCGAAAAGGACGTCTAGAAGTGGAGCAAGGATGAACTTCGGGGTGTTCTCCCGGCCCGGCGAGCCGCGGCGGGTGGGCGTACGGCGCGGCGAGCGGGTGCTCGACCTGGCCGCCGGGCTCGGCGACGAGGTGTTCGCGGCGCCGAGCCTCAACCCGTTCATGGCGCTGGGCCGTACACGCTGGCTGGAGACCAGGGCCGCCGTGGAGGAGCTCGACGGGCCCGCCTATCCGCTCGACGAGGTGACGCTGCACCTGCCGATCGAGGTGGCCGACTACGTCGACTTCTACTGCTCGCTGGAGCACGCCTCCAACCTGGGGCGCATGTTCCGCCCCGACGAGGAGCCGCTGAAGCCGAACTGGCGGCACCTGCCGGTCGGCTACCACGGCAGGGCGGGCACCGTCGTGGTCTCGGGCACGCCGGTGAAGCGGCCGCACGGGCAGCTGCGCGCCGGGGTGTTCGGGCCGAGCGCGAAGCTCGACATCGAGGCCGAGCTGGGCTTCGTCGTCGGCGACCCGAACGGCTCGGCCTTCGAGGAGAAGGTCTTCGGCGTCGCGCTGGTCAACGACTGGAGCGCGCGTGACATCCAGGCCTGGGAGTACGTGCCGCTGGGGCCGTTCCTGGGCAAGTCGTTCGCCACCTCCATGGCGGCCTGGGTGACCTTCCTCGACGACGTGCCGCGTGTGCGCGGGCGCGAGCAGGACCCGGCGCCGCTGCCGTACCTGGAGCGCGAGGGCGACTGGGGCCTCGACCTGACCTTCGAGGTCAGGCTGAACGGCGAGGTCGTCTCGCGTCCGCCGTACTCCGGCATGTACTGGACGCCCGACCAGATGCTCGCGCACATGACGGTCAACGGCGCGACGCTGCGCACAGGCGACCTGTTCGCCAGCGGCACGGTGTCGGGCCCCGAGCGCGGGCAGCGCGGTTCGTTCATCGAGCTCTCGTGGAACGGCGCCGAGCCGGTCAAGCTGGGCGACGGCTCGACCCGCACGTTCCTGGAGGACGGCGACGTGGTGACGATCTCGGCTCCGGGCCTTGGGGAGGTGTCAGGAAAAGTCGGATAGGTGACTTGGTGTGCTCAAGTCGTGACTCACCGCTACTCTTGTCTCTCCCCGGTCCTTGAATTTGGAGAGCAGATGCGGCGTGCCGCGGCCTTCACTCTCGTCGCCCTACTCCCCGGCTGCAGCTCGGTCACCGCCGAGACTCCCACCACGCCACCCGTGGTCACGGTCTGGCCCGCGTTCGACACCATGCGCGCCAGACCCGACCGCGGCCTGGTCATCAAGGCGGAGGGCGGCACGCTGGCCGAGGTCCACGCCTACAGCGGGCGCAGGCCCGTGCCGGGAACGCTCGACCCGACGGGCACCACCTGGCGCTCCGACTGGACCCTCGAACCCGGCAAGGAATACACGATCACCGCCAAAGCGGCGGGGGCCTCGCAGACGACGCTGGCGGCGGGCAAGTTCCGCACCCGCGACGCCGGGCCGAGCTTCAAGATCGCGAACACCGCGCCCGCACCCGGCGAGACCGTGGGCGTCGGCATGCCGATCATCGTCGACTTCGACGCCCCGATCCGCGACAAGTCCGCCGTCGAGGGCGCGCTGCAGGTCACCGCGAGCAGGCCCGTCGAGGGCGCCTGGCACTGGAGCTCCGACACCCAGGCCGTCTACCGCACCAAGGAGTTCTGGCCGTCCAAGACCGCCGTCTCCCTGGTCGCGCACCTGGCCGGAGTGCGCAACGGCGCCGGCGTCTACGGCATCGCCGACCAGCGGCTCGACTTCACCGTCGGGCGCAGGCAGGTCAGCACCGTCAGCACCGCCACCAAGCAGATGGTCGTGCGCCGGCAGAACAAGGTGGTCCAGCGCATGGCCATCAGCGCCGGCATGGCCACCACCCGCGAATACACCACCACCAGCGGCGTGCACCTCACCATGGAGAAGGGCAACCCGGTCCGCATGATCTCGCCGGGACGCCAGAAGGGCGACCCCGGCTTCTACGACGTCATGATCAACCACGCGGTCCGCATCTCCAACAGCGGCGAATACGTCCACGCCAAGAACAACGTCTGGGCGCAGGGCCGCGTCAACGTCAGCCACGGCTGCATCAACTCCCGCCCCGACCAGGCCGCCTGGTTCTTCGACAACTCCCTGCGCGGCGACCCCGTCACCATCACGGGGACCGACCGCGAGCTCGAATGGAACAACGGCTGGGGCTTCTGGCAACTGCCCTGGGACCAATGGCTGCAGGGCAGCGCCCTCTACGATCCGAAACCGAAGAACGGCTGGGTGGAACCGGCCCCCGCCCCCGGCATACCGTAGAAGGCGGGGAAGCGTGGGGAACCCTCCACCCCCTCAGGCCCGTTATCCCCTCAGGAGGGCCGAACGATGGAACTCTGGGTCATCTGGCTAGTCCTGGCGGTCGTGCTCGGCATCGCCGAGATTTTCACGCTCACCGCCGCCCTGGGCCTGCTCGGCGCCGCCTCGCTCGTCACCGCCGCCGCTGCCGCCCTCGGGCTGCCTCTTCCGCTGCAACTGCTCGTCTTCGCGCTGTCTTCCGCCGCAGGCATCGTGGTGATCCGGCCGATCGCCATGCGCCATATCCGCCAGCCACAACTCCAGCGCTTCGGCGTCGAAGCGCTCGTCGGCAAGCCCGCCTACGTCGTCAGGGAAGTCACAGGACGCGAAGGCAGGGTGCGCATCGGGGGCGAGGAGTGGTCCGCGCGGGCCTACGACGAGACGCTGGTGATCCCCGAGGGCGCCACCGTCGACGTCATCGAGATCGAGGGAGCCACCGCCCTCGTCTATCCACGGGAGTACTGAACATGGACGCCCTCCTTTACATCGGGGTTCTGGTCATCCTCTTCGCCGTCTTCACCGTGCTGCGTGCCGTACGGATCGTGCCCCAGGCCCGGGCGCGCAACGTCGAGCGGCTGGGCCGCTACCACCGCACGCTCAAGCCCGGACTCAACTTCGTCATCCCGTACATCGACCGCGTCTACCCGATGATCGACCTGCGGGAGCAGGTCGTCTCCTTCCGCCCGCAGCCGGTCATCACCGAGGACAACCTCGTCGTCGAGATCGACACCGTGCTCTACTTCCAGGTCACCGACCCCCGCGCCGCCGCCTACGAGATCGCCAACTACATCCAGGCCGTCGAGCAGCTCACCGTCACCACCCTGCGCAACGTCGTCGGCTCGATGGACCTGGAGAAGACCCTCACCTCCCGCGACACCATCAACAGCCAGCTGCGCGGCGTGCTCGACGAGGCCACCGGCAAGTGGGGACTGCGCGTCAACCGGGTCGAGATCAAGGCCATCGACCCGCCCAAGACCATCAAGGACGCGATGGAGAAGCAGATGCGCGCCGAGCGTGACAAGCGCGCCGCCATCCTCAACGCCGAAGGCCAGCGGCAGTCGCAGATCCTCACCGCCGAAGGTGACAAGCAGGCCAGGGTGCTGCGTGCCGAGGGCGCCCGCACCGCCGCCATCCTGGAGGCCGAGGGCCAGTCACGCGCCATCGACCAGGTCTTCCAGGCCGTGCACCGCAACGACCCCGACCCCAAGCTGCTGGCCTACCAGTACCTCCAGGTGCTGCCGCAGCTCGCGCAGGGGCAGGGCAACACCATGTGGGTGATCCCTTCCGAGGTCACCTCGGCGCTCCAGGGCATCTCCCAGGCGTTCACCGAGGTTCTGCCCAGGTCGGCCGCCACCCGTCCCGTCGAGACCTCCGACTCGGCGGAGCGCGAGATCGAGCAGGCGCGCGAGGCCGCCTCCGAGGCGGTCGCCGACGCGCAGGACGCCGAGGTCGGTCCCCGTGCGCTCGGCTCCGCCGTACCCGAGCCCGCGCCCTTCCCCGACCTGGAGCGTGACCGCCAGGAGGCCGAACGCTGAGAGAGCGGAGCCGGCACCGGCTCTTCGAGGGCGCGGGTCTCGACGGCTCCCGCCCTCGGGTCATGCCGCCACCTCGTTCAGGACAACGTGTCCGTAAAGTGGTGTTCTGTGTCGATTGTGTCCCGGCTCCGCGCCGCCGGTTGTGTCTTCGCCGAGGATGAGGCAGAGCTCCTCCAGTCCGCCGCCGGTTCGCCGGACGAGCTGGAGAGCATGATCGTCCGTCGGGTCGCCGGGCTGCCGCTGGAGCAGGTCGTGGGGTGGGCCGAATTCTGCGGGCTGCGCATCCTGCTCGACCCCGGCGTGTTCGTGCCGCGCCGCCGCAGCGAGTTCCTCGTACGGCAGGCCGTCGAACTGGCCGGCGACCGCTCCGGCCTCACCGTCGTCGACCTGTGCTGCGGCTCCGGCGCGCTCGGCGCCGCCGTCGCCACCCCGTTGGGCGCCTCGCTGCACGCCTGCGACATCGACCCGGCCGCCGTCGCCTGCGCCCGCCGCAACGTCACCGACGTCCACCTCGGCGACCTGTTCGACCCCCTGCCCGCCGCACTGCGCGGCCGGATCGATCTGCTCCTGGCCAACGTGCCCTACGTGCCCACCGCCGAGGTGCCGCTGCTGCCCGCGGAAGCACGCGAGCACGAGGCGTTTGTCGCCCTCGACGGCGGCCCCGACGGGCTCGACGTGCTCAGGAGGGTTCTGGCCGACGCCCGATCGTGGCTCGCCCCCGGCGGCCACCTGCTCGTCGAGACCAGCACCCGCCAGGCCGACACCGCGGCGAAGCTCATGACCGACCACGGCCTGACTCCGCGTGTGGAGTCGTCGGAGGAGTTCCTCTCCACCGTGGTGATCGGCTCCCGATGAGTTTCCGGCCCCGCCCTGGTCTGCCCCTCCGACACCCCTGAACGAGGAGGACACCATGGCACGGGTTCACGCCGACATCACGATCTCCCTGGACGGCTTCGTCGCCGGCCCCAACGACGGTCCCGGCTGCGGCCTGGGCGAGGGCGGCGAGCGGCTGCACTACTGGGTCTTCGGCGGCCCGTGGAGCTACGAGCACCCCACGTCCGGCGAGGGCAACAGCATCGACGCCGAGGTGCTCGCCGGCGCGAGCGAGGCCGGCGCCGTGATCGTCGGCCGGGGCATGTTCGACGCGGGCGAGGCCTGGGGCGGCAAGAACCCCTTCGACATGCCGATCTTCGTGCTGACCAACCGCATCACCGACGACCTGCCGGCCGACTTCACCTATGTGACCGGCATCGGCGAGGCACTCGCCCAGGCCCGCGCGGTCGCCGGAGACCGCACGGTCGCGATCGGCGGCGGCGCCGACGTCATCCAGCAGTATCTGCGCGCCGGGGTGGTCGACACCCTGGGCATCCACATCGCGCCGGTCGTCCTCGGCGCCGGGCGTCCGCTGTTCGACGGCTCCTTCAGCGCGGACCTGCGGCAGCTGTCGTGCGTGCAGTCGCCGCTGGCCACCCACCTGACGTATCAAGTGGGCGGCCCCGGCCTCAGCCGTACTTCATGACCTGGAGCAAGGACTCCAGCTCGTCGTCGGGTGCGACGCGGTTGCGCCGCACGAACCCGCACTCCACGCAGCGGTGGACGAGCATGTGCCCCTTGGCCGGATGGCTGTCGACGCCCCGGGCCCGCATGAGCCCGCGGCACCGAGCCGCCCGGTCACCGGGCAGCACGTCCACGTGTCTGGAGCACAGGCACGACGGACAGTGATTGCGGTAGCTGCCACGCGGCAGCGGCCCGACCTCGATCCCGCAGTGCATGCAGGTGAAGCCGGTGTTCTCGGTTGCCCGACTGATGGTGCCCCTCCGAGCCGATTGAAGGTGTGAGCTTCAACTCGGAAGGCGCAGGGTTCCGTAAGATCTCCTGAGGCCCAGGCTTGAACGGGCGAGGGATACGATTCACCGCCTCTCAACGGCGATTACTCCCGGCTCCGACTTCACCCTCGTCGCAACGACGAGGGATCCGGACCACGACCGAGGTTGTGGATTTGTCTCGGCCACTGTCAGCAAGGTCGCCCCAGCTGCCGCCGGTGGATGTCGTCCCGATCGCACTGGCGTCGGCGTCGTCCCCTGCTAGGCACCCTTGGGTGTGGTGGTGTTCATGGCGACGAGCCTAGCGAACCTGTCGTACGGCAGGCCGGCGCCGGCGCCGCTCCACATCTTCTGCGCGAGCACCCCCAGGCTCTCCTCGATCAGCTCGTACATCCACTCCTCGGAGTAGTCCTCCCTGACCAGGTCGTTCCAGAGCGCGGGCATGGCGCCGAGCAGGCGCGGGTCGCCGGGTTCGAGCTGCTGCCCGTCGGCGAAGACGTGCGGCTCCCAGTGGTTGTAGAGCCACTCCGCGTCCAGCCCGTATCCGTGGTAGTAGTCGGCCTTGGGGACGATGTAGAGCAGGTCGTCGTTGCTGTTGATCAGCCGGTAGGAGTCGTCGCGGGCGCCGTCGGGGCCGTAGAAGCCGTTGTTCCAGCTGTTGATCACCACGTCGGGGTCGAAGCCCGCGGTGTCGCCCGTCGGGGACAGTCGGGTGAAGCCGCCCCAGGCGCGCGGCTGCTTGCCGAGCGAGCGCACGTGCGCGGCCAGGTCGTTGAAGAACTCCTTCCACAGCTGCTTGCTCTGGTAGTACTCATCGGCACCGAAGTGCAGGGCGGGCCCGCGAAACCACGGCGCGAACTCGGTGAACACCGCTTTGACCAGGTCGGTCGCGGCCGGGTTGGCCAGGTCGAGGTGGTCGGAGTTGCCGTCGTCGTGCCCGATGGACGGGTCGTGGGCGATGAAGGACCGCGAGTGGGCGGGGGCGTCGATCTCGGGGACGATGGTGATCGCGTGAGCGGCGGCCAGGTCCTCGAAGGTGTCCCATTCCGCGCGGGAGTACGCCTGCTCGGAAGCCAGGCCCGGGAACGCGTCCGAGCGCAGGCGGAAGCCGTGCAGCGCCTTGCTCCAGTCGCCCTCCGGGGCCTTGATCTCGTTGTCGTTGAGGTGAAGTTGCAGCTCGTTGAGCTTGAAGCGGCCCATCAGCCGGATGAGGCGGTGGATGAGCTCAGGGGTGACGTAGCGGCGCCCGACGTCGAGCATGTAGCCGCGCACCGGGTAGTTCGGCCAGTCCTGCGCCACGCCGCACGGCATCGCGCCGGAGCGCAGGATCTGGACGAGAGTCCGCGTGCCGTAGTACAGGCCGCGAGCCGTGGGGGCGCTGATCCGCACGCCGCCGGGGTCGGCCTGCAGCCGGTAGCTCTCGTCGCCTCGGCCGGTGGGGGCGAGTTCGAGCACGATGTCGCCCTCGCCCTCCGTCGCGTGGCCGATTCCCAGCTCGGCGGCCAGGTCGGCGCCCAGCGCGGGATCGGCGCAGATCACCCGGGAATCGGGAGCGAGCCGGAACTCGCCGGTGCCGCCCGTCCACTCCTGCAGGGCGGGGACGACCTGGGGCCGCTCGTTCATCACCACTCCAAGATCGCGTAGCCGCGGTGCGGCACGTCTTCGTCGATCACGAAATATCCGGTCTCCGACCGCACGGGCACGCTCCTCGGCTCCCGCAACGGCTCCAGCAGCGTCGCGACGCTCGGCGCCGGCCCCGACACGATCGGACGAGCCGGATCGGCCGAGCCGTTGACGATCGCCAGCCTCCTGCCCCCGCCCGCCTGCGCGAGCTGCGGCATGAGATGCGGACCGCCACTGACCAGGGGGAAATCTCCGCCCAGGAAACGCACCGCGCGATGCGCCAGCCGCTGCCCGTCGTCGCAGCGCCCCAGGGACTCGGGCGCGCACGCGGCGAGCGTGACCACCCGGCCGCCCAGCCCGTTGGCGTAGGCCACGCGCCCGTCGCCCCACTCCTCCTCGCGCGGGGTGAGGATGTGCGTCCACACCTGCGCGCCGCTCACCGCCGCCAGCCGCGCCAGCGCGGGCTGCACGTTGACGCTGAGCAACGCGCCGCCGTCGGCGATCCGTTCCATGCTGTACGGCACGCGCGAAGGCTCCGACCGCTCGGTCACCTCCACGACCTCCACCCCGAGCAGCGAGCCGTACCCCCGCTCGGTGAGGATCACGGCGGCGTGCCCGTCGAGCAGCACCCCGCCGGAGAAGATCGCCTCCATCTCGGAGTCGGGCACACCCCAGGCGACCTTGCCGAACAGCGCGGTGACGGGGCCGGAGCCGGCCCTGATCGGCACGCCGTACGGCAGCAGGTAGCGGGCCGCGCGCAACGGGTCGGCCGTCAGGCCGTCGAAGGTCCCGTCGCCCCAGACCCTCGCGGCCGTCTCCGGCCACCACGGGATCGCGACTCCCTCGGTCGTGAGCACGGGCGAGGCCGTGGCGTCGAGCGCGGCGCGCGACCGGTCGAGCATGCTCCCGACCCGGGGGTAACGCTCCGGCTCGCCCGTCACGAAGGGATGCACGTCGAGCAGCATGCCGTCGGCTCCCGACAGGCGTGCGGCGACCATCTCCGACCAGGTCTGGGTGTCGGACTTGGTCCACTCGGTGTGCGGCCAGTTCTCGATCTCCGGCGCCACCTCCACACCCTCGGGACGCACCGCGCGCTGCAGCTCCAGCATGGCAATCGAGGAGGCCAGCGACTGTCCTGGCGCGTCGCCGTAGGGCGCGAAGTGGGGCCGGTGCACGTCGATCCGGTCGAACAGCGCCGCCCAGTCGCGGCCCTCGACCGAGGCGATGCCCAGGCCGGAGCTCATCAGGCCCAGCCTGGCCCGGCCGCCGACCGCCTGCCGTACGGCGTCGAGGGCTTCGAGCTGGGCCTCGCGCCACGTCTGCTGGAGCAGCGAGCGCCAGGGGTGCGGCGGGCCGCCCGCGGTGACCGCCGCGACCAGTTCCTCGCGCTCCACCTTCTCCCCCGACAGCAGCGCGAAGCGCTCCAGCATCTCGGGCTCGAACCCGCCGCCCCAGGTGAGCGGGGAGTGGTTGTGGTAGCGGAAGTCGTCCTCCAGCCACAACACGCGGAAGCCGAGCTCGGAGAAGCGGCCGTAGTGTCCCGCCAGCCAGTCGCGCCAGACCGGGCAGGCGAAGGAGGCGGTCGCCGTGGACACCTCACCGTAGGGCGAGACCATGGGCGCGAACCCCAGGTCCTGCATCCGGCCCCGGTCCGCGTGGCCGACGGTCACCCACGGGTTCAGGCTGGCGCCCACGCCGTGCGCGTCGAGCACCCGCTTGACCGCGGCCACGTGCTCGAACCACAGATCCTCGCCGACGCCCACCGGGTGGCCGGAGTGCAGCTCCTCGGAGCTGTAGATCAGCACGACCTCGTCGACGCCGTGCTCGGCGCAGTAGCGGGCCAGCGGGGTGGCGTCCCGGCCGGGGAGCACCTGGTAACGAAGGTGATAGCTCATGCTTCCTCGTGCAGCCAGCAGTTGGTCCAGCTTCCGTCGGAGAACTCGGTGCGCGGCGGGAAGTCCGTCTTGCACTTGTCCATGGCGAAGGGGCAGCGGGGGTGGAACCGGCATCCGGGCGGCGGGTCCACCAGGCTGGGCGGCTCGCCCAGCTTGGCCGTGGCGGTGAAGGCCGAGCTGCCGCCGGCCCGCTCGGGGTCGGGCGAGGAGTCGATGAGCAACCGGGTGTAGGGGTGTTTCGGCTCCTGGATCACCGACTCGGCGGGGCCGCCCTCGACCATCTGCCCGGCGTACATGACGTAGATGTCGTCGGACAGGTAGCGGGCGCTGGCGATGTCGTGCGTGATGTAGAGCAGCGCCAGCCCTTCCTCCTCGCGCAGCCTGGCCAGCAGGTTGAGCACGTCCAGCCGGATGGAGACGTCGAGCATCGAGATCGGCTCGTCCCCCAGGAGCACGGCCGGCCGTACGGCCAGCGCGCGGGCGATCGCCACCCGCTGGCGCTGACCGCCCGACAGCTCGTGCGGCAGCTTGCGGGCGAACTCGGCCGCCGGGGTCAGGTTCACCTTGCCCAGCAGCTCGTGCACCTGATCGTCACCCGACTCGTGGCCGTGCAGCTTGAGTGCCCTGCGCACGTTGTGCTCGACCTTGCGCAGCGAGTTGAGCGAGGCGAACGGGTCCTGGAAGACCAGCTGGACCTCGCCGTAGAAGGCCTTGTCCGCCCGGCTGACGGTCTGGCCGCGCAGTTTGATCTCGCCCGAGGTGACCGGATAGAACTGGGCCAGCAGCCGGGCCAGCGTCGTCTTGCCGCTGCCGCTCTCGCCGACGAGCGCGGCGATGCGCCCGCGATACAGGCGCAGGGTCACGTTCTCCAGCGCCCTGACGGTCTGCGTGCCGGTGTCGAAGTGCTTGGTGACGTTCTCCGCGGCGAGGACCGGGGTCTCCTCAGGCATGGGCCGTCCTCTCTCGGTCGTGCAGGTGGCAGGCCGCCAGGCCGTCACCCACGTCGAGCAGTTCGGGCCGCCGCTGCGCGCACTCGTCGAAGCGGCTCGGGCAGCGCGGCTCGAAGGCGCAGCCGTGGGGCAGGTTGCGCAGGTCGGGCGGGGTGCCGGGGATGCCGCTCAGCCTGGTGACGGGCGCGTGCAGGGGCGGGAAGGAGTCGCGCAGGCCCTTGGTGTAGGGATGCTTGGGCGAGCGGTAGATCTCCGCCGCCTCGCCCAGCTCGACGATGCGCCCGCCGTACATGATGGCGATGCGGTCGGCCAGCTCGACCAGCAGCGACAGGTCGTGGGTGACGAACACCACCGAGAAGCCGAGCTTCTGGCGCAGTTCGAGGATCTGGGCGAGGATCTGCCGCTGCATGACGACGTCGACGGCGGTGGTCGGCTCGTCCATGACGACGATCTCGGGGTCGCAGGCCAGCGCCAGGGCGATCATGGCGCGCTGGCGCATGCCGCCCGACATCTCGTGCGGGTAGGAACGGGCCCGGTCGGGCGAGATGCCGACCATCTCCAGCAGCTCGGCGGTGCGCTCCTCGACGTTGCGGTAGCCGTGCTCCCTGAGCACGTCGGCGAACTGGGCGCTCAGCCGCGCGACCGGGTTGAGCGCGTCCATGGCGCTCTGCAGCACCACCGCGATGCTGCGCCAGCGAAGCTTGCGCAGCTCCTTGTCGGTCCTGCGCGCGATGTCGACCGGCCGGCCCTCACGCGGGTGCAGCCACACCTCGCCGCCGGTGATGGCGGCCGGCGGGCGCAGCAGCCGGATGAGCCCCATGATGAGGGTCGACTTGCCGCAGCCCGACTCGCCCGCCACTCCCAGGATCTCGCCACGGCGCAGCTGGAAGGAGACGTCGTTGACGGCCCGTACGGCTCCCGCGGCCGAGATGTAGTCGACGTTGAGTCCCTTGACGTCCAGGATCATGCGAGCGCCTTTCTCATCGCCTTGATGTCGGCCGTGCGCAACCGCGGGTTCATCACCTCGTCGATGCCGAAGTTCACCAGGCCGGTCGCGGTGCCCAGCAACGCGATGCACAGGCCAGGCGGGACGAACCACCACCACATGCCGTTGAGCATGGCCACCTGCCTGGCCTGGTCGATGATGGTGCCCCAGCTGACGGTGTCGGCCGACGAGATGCCGAGGAAGGCCAGACCGGCCTCGGCCAGCACCGCGCCAAGCACCAGGTGCAGGAACATCGCCGAGATCCAGCCCGCCAGGTGCGGCAGGACCTCGACGAAGATCAGCCGCGCCCTGGTCTCGCCGACCATGCGCATCGCCATGACGAAGTCGCGTCTGCGCAGGGAGAGCGTCTGCGCCCGCAGGGTGCGCGCGCCGGGTGCCCACCCGAACAGGCCGATGATCAGCGCGATCGTGACAGGACCGGTGTCCTGCACGTAGCCGGCGACGATCAGGGTGAGCGGGAGCACCGGCAGGACCAGGAACATGTTGGTGACGAAGGAGAGCACCGCGTCGACCTTGCCGCCGAAGAAGCCGGCGGTGACGCCGAGCACGACCGCCAGCACCACGCCGATGATCGCCGCCACGGAACCGACGACCATCGAGTTGCGGGTTCCGGCGATCATCTGCGCGAGCACGTCGGTGCCCTGGCTGGTGGTGCCGAGCAGGTGCTCGCCGCTCGGAGCCTGACTGATCGCGTCGTAGTCGATCTTCCAGGGCCCGACGCCCAGCAGGTCGTTGAGCCACGGCCCGACGATGGCGATCACCGCGAAGAAGGCGATGATGCCGATGCCGATGCGGACCTTCATCGCCCTGCCTCCCTCGTGCGGGGGTCGATCATCACGTAGACGGAGTCGGCCACGAAGTTGGCCAGCAGCACGGTGAGCGTCGTCAGCAGGAAGACACCCTGCATGAGCGGGTAGTCACGCTTGCTGACCGCGTCGTAGAGCAGGTAGCCGATCCCGGGATAGGAGAAGACGATCTCGGTCAGCAACGCCCCGCCGAGCACGCCGCCGATCGCCATGGCGAACCCGGTGACGCTGGGCAGCAGGGCGTTGCGGGCGGCGTACCTGAACATCACGCGCCCCGACGACAGGCCCTTGGCCTTGCCGAGCAGCACGTAGTCCTCGCTGACCGTGGTGATCATCATGTTGCGCATGCCCAGCAGCCAGCCGCCGAAGGCGGAGAAGACGATGGTCGCGGCGGGCATGACCAGGTGCTCCAGGACACTGCCCAGGAAGCCCGGCCGGCCGTACAGGTCGGGGTCGTAACCGCCGCCCAGAGGGAACCAGCCCAGCACCAGCCCGAAGACGTACAGGGCGATCAGCGCGACCCAGAAGTACGGCAGCGCGGACAGGAAGGTCGACAGGGGCGACAGGAACCCGTCGAGCCGCCCGCCCGGCTTCCACCCGGCGGCGATGCCCAGCCCGGTCCCGATGGCGAACGCCAGCAGCGTGGTCGTGCCCACCAGCAGCAGCGTCCAGGGCAGTCCGGCCCCGAGCAGCTCTCCGACCGGGGTCGGGAAGCGGCTGATGGACAGCCCGAAGTCCAGGCGGGCGACGCTGCCGAGATAGTCCCAGTACTGCTGGAGCAGCCCGGCGCGCGGATCGCCGAACAACTTCTGGATCGCCTCGACCGCCTCGGGCGGGATCGACTCGCCCGACTGTTTCTGCAGCTGCCTGACGATGACCGAGGTGGGATCCCCCGGCATGAGCCGGGGGATGAGGAAGTTCAACGTGATCGCCGACCAGGCGGTGGCCACGTAGAAGGCCACCCTCCTGGTCAGGAACCGCCCCTTGCCCTGCTTCATCTACTGGCCCGCGGGCTTGAGGTTCTTGAGCGTGAGGATGAAGTCCGGTCCGAGCGCGCTGTGCGGCACGTGCGAGGCCGCGTCCGCCTCCGGCCAGCCGGTCCAGCGGGCGTTGTTCATCTCGATGAACCAGTCGGCGGTGAACATCGGGGAGTAGGGCACCTGTTCCAGCAGGATCTTCTGGAGCTGGTGACCCGCTTCCTTCTGCTTGGCGGGGTCGCCGACGTTGGTGCGGATCGTGTCGAGGAGCGGGGCGGTCGACTGGTCCTTCCACCGGCCCTGGTTCTGGTACTGCGCGTCCTTGCCGACGGGCACGTAGGTCTCGGGGTCGAGCTGGTCGGTGAAGACCGAGTAGAGGCCGTTGGAGCCGCCGGTCCAGTAGAGGGCCATGTCGAAGTCGCCCTCGTTGAGCTGCGGGTCGTAGTTCTCCTCCGGAGTCGCCACGACCTTCACGTCCAGGCCGAGGTTGGTCTTCCACTGGTCCTGCATGCCCTTGCCCCAGGCCATCCAGTTGGAGTACTCCTGCACGACCTTGACGCTCAGCGGGTAGGTCTTGCCGCCCTTGGAGAGCAGGCCGCCCTCGACGGTCCAGCCGCCGTCGGCGAGCGCCTTCTTGGCGCCCTCGACGTCGAGCGCCTGCGGCTTGCACTCGGGTGCCATGAAGTCGGCGTAGACCTGCGGCTCCAGGCCGCACGCGTTGGCGGGTTCCTGGCCGGTCGGAGCGAGTTTCAGCAGGGAGGAACGATCCACGCTCATCGCCAGCGCCTTGCGCACACCCGCGTCGGCGAAGGGCTCCTTGTCCAGGTTGAACAGCAGGGACTCCTCGCCGCCGGTGTGGAAGGTCCGGTAGACGTTGGCCTGGGGATTGCGGGCCATGTACTCCTGCTCGGCGTTCGGCCAGGACATGGTCGCGAAGTCGAGGTCGCCCTTGAGCAGGCGGGCCTTGGTCTGGTCGTCACCGCCCGCCGCGACGATCTTGATCGCCTTCATCGGGAACTGGCCGCCCCAGTAGTCGGCGCGGGTCTCCAGCGTGAACTGCTGCGGGGTGAACTGGGTGAGCTTGCCCACGCCCGTGCCGACCGGGTCGGGGTTGGTCCAGGTCTTCAGATCCTGGTCCTTCCACAGGTGCTCGGGCACGATCCGGGGCGCGTTGCTGGTGGCGCCGAGGGCGAAGCGGTAGAAGTCGAGCTGGCCGGGCTTCTTCCAGGTGACGACCACGGTGTGCTCGTCGGTGGCCTCGGCCGAGACGTAGGTCTGGCCGCCGGTGTTGAGCTCCGGGTACTTCAGCGGGATGTTCAGCGTGAACGCGACGTCCTTGCTGGTCATCGGCGTGCCGTCGGAGAACTTCACGTCGGTGCGGAGCTTGATGGTGACCGTCTTGTCGCCGTCGCTCCACTCCCACGACTCCGCCAGCCACGGCTCCAGCTGGCCGCCCTTGAAGACGTTGCGCCGCACCAGCGGCTCGTAGATCAGGCTCGCCTGGGGGGCGATGTCGGTGGAGGGCGAGTAGATGTTGAAGTTGCGCGAGTAGGTGGTGGCGTTGTTGACCCGCAGGCTGATCGCGTCGGACGCGCCGGCGGCGGCGCCGCCCGACGTGCCCGTCTGCGGGGCGCCGCCCGCGGTGCCCGGCGAGCACGCGGTGAGCAACAGCGCCAGACCCAGCGCGCCGACTGCGGCGGATTGCCTGACCATCTTCATGGGGGACGTTCCTTTCAGATACCGCTGTTCAGATGCTTTGCTGGCCGCCGTCGAAGTAGGCCACCAGGTCCGGGTCCAGGGGCGGCACGTCGTAGGGGGTGCCGCCGTCACGCAGCGACATCGTGGCCATGTAGCCGGCGGCGACGCTCATCCGGGCCGCGACCGGCGAGGTGTCGGTGACACCGCCCTCGCGTACGAAGCGGAAGAACTCGCCGAGGATGCCCGAGTCGGCACCGCCGTGCCCGCCCTTGGCGTCGGGCACCCGGTAGGAGATGTCGCTGTCGGAGCGGTAGCCCGTGGGGCCGGTGTTCCACACCTTGACCGTGTCGCCAGGCCCGTCGCCGAAGTTCTCCAGCCGGCCCTCGCTGCCGATGACCGTGTAGTTGCGGATGTAGTCGGGCGAGAAGTGGCACTGCTGGTAGGCGGCGATGACGCCGTTGTCGAGGCGCATGTTCATCACCGACACGTCCTCGACGTCGATGACGTGGTGCAGGTCCTTGCGGGCCGTCGGCGGCCAGTCGAACTCGCGCAGCCAGCCGTCGGGCCTGGGTGTGCCCGCCTCGCGGCGCGGCAGGTCGCCGTAGAGCATCAGGTCGCCCATGGCGTTGACCCTGGTGGTGTAGCCGCCCGCGAGCCAATGGATCACATCGAGGTCGTGCGCGGCCTTCTGCAGCAGCAGCCCCGTGGTCCTGTCGCGGTCGGCGTGCCAGTCCTTGAAGTAGTAGTCACCGCCGTAGGAGACGAAGTGACGTACCCACACGGTCTTGGGCTCGCCGATGTCGCCGCGCTGGATGATGTCGCGCATGGTGCGGACCACGCCCATGTGGCGCATGTTGTGCCCCACGTAGAGGCGGGTGCCGGTCCGCTTGGCCGTACGAAGGATGTTGTCGCAGCCCTCGACGGTGATGTGCATGGGCTTTTCCAGGTAGACGGCCTTGCCCGCCTCCAGGCAGTCGACCGCGATGCGCTCGTGCGTGTCGTCGGGGGTCATGACGATGATCGCGTCGAGGTCGTCACGGTCGAGCAGTTCGCGATAGTCCTCGGTCAGGAACGGGTCGTCGAACCGCTCGGCGCGCTTCTTGAGCACCTCCGGGTCGGAGTCGCAGATCGCGGCCACCACGGCGCCCCTGCCCGGCCGGTGCGCGTCCAGGGCGAGGTTGAGCCGAAGGCCGAGGCCCAGGACTCCGATACGCAGGTCTTCCACTAGCTTTCCTTCCGGTTCTTTCAGCCCTTGGCGAGAGAGGCTTCGTACTCCGCCTTCATCGCGGCGCCGCCCTTGGCCATCCACGACTTCACGAACTCCGGCCACTCGGACATGGACTTACGGCCCGAAACGATGTCGACGATCATCTCCGAGCCCATCGTCGACAGCTCGCCGCCCTTCTCGGTGTTGGTGTCGGAGAAGTGGCCGGTGGTGACACGCTGCTGCACCATCGGCGCGACCTTGGTCTGGAAGTCGTGGATGAGCTTGGTGCGGTCGGGCTGGCCGGGCAGGAACAGCGCCGACGGCGAGCCGACGACGAACGAGATGGGCTGCCACGTGGTCGGCACCTCGGTCTCGCCCTTGGAGGTGTAGACGAGGTCGCCGCCGGACTTGGTGAAGTGGGTGCCCTCGACGCCGTAGTTGATGAGCTGGTTCTCCTCGGTGCCGAACGGGGCGGCCATGAAGTTGAGGACGTTCAGCAGCATCTCGATGCGGCCCTTGTCGACCTTGTTGCTGACGGCGGTGAAGCCGACCGAGCCGAGCGCCATGTTGAAGACGGGCTTGGAGCTGGAGGTCGCGGCGAAGGGGACGATCACGCCGAGGTTGTAGTTCTGGCGGCGGGAGTCGTTGAGGAAGCCGGGGAAGGACTCGACGTAGGCGCCGATCTGGCCGTTGGCGGCCTTGTCCTTGACCGTGGCCAGCGTCGCGTCGGGCCAGAACAGGTCGGCCTTGAACGCCTTGACCGCGAACTCGATCGCGGCCTGGTACTCAGCCGTTTCGTACTGGTGGGTCAGCTTGCCGTTCTCCAGTTTCCAGGTGTTCGGCGCACCGTGCCACTGGCTGAACATGTGGACCATGTTCACGTAGGCGGGTTCGAGCGGGTACTTGTTCTTGCTCTTGTCGACGAGCGAGCCGGCCTTCTGCAGGAAGTCGTCGGCGCTGGTGAACGCGGTGCCGCCGACGGGCTTCCAGAAGTCCTCGTTGGTGAGCATGACCTGGCCGAAGCGGCTGTAGGCCACGGCGACGCCGTAGATCTTGCCGTTGGTGATGGCCGACTTCCAGGCCACGTCGCCGAGGTTGGCCAGGTTCGGGTACTTCTTGACCGCGTCGCCGCTGAGGTAGGAGGTCAGGTCGTGGAACTTGGCCGCCAGCAGTTCCGGCACCCGCTGCAGGCCCTGGTTCGGCGGGAACCACACCAGGTCGGGCAGGTCGTCGGAGGCGATGATGGCGTTGAACTTGTCGGGGTAGCCGTCGCCGACGACGATGTTCATCTCCCACTGGGCGTTGAGCGCCTTGTTGAGCGCCTGCAGATAGGCGCTGTCGGCGGTGCCGGGAGGGGCGACGTCCCAGGTCTGGGTGAGCGAGGTGATCTTGCTGCCGTCGCCGGGCGGGGTGGCGACCGACTTGACCAGGGTGTCCGGGTACTTCAGGTAGGCGGGGTCCTGACCGGCGTCGATGGGCAGGTCGGGGGTGGGGATCTTGGCGGCGGTGAAGGTGGGCAGCAGGAGCTTCTTGGACAGGTCCGCGCCGCCCTTCTTGACGGCGCCCGCCGTACTCGAGGAGCCGGAGCAGGCCGAGAGCCCGGCGACGGTGACTCCGGCCGCGACGAGCCCGAGGAAACCACGACGAGAGAGCACTGGTTCTCCAATAAACACAGCATCCCTTGGGATGACAGGCCGACGAAGGAGGGCTGTTAGCCCTTAATGGCGCCCGTGAGGACGCCCTTGGTGAAGTACTTCTGGAGGAAGGGGTAGACGATGACGATCGGGATCAGTGCGATGATCAGGACCGCCATCTGCACCGAGGCCGCGGGCAGGTTGCTGATCACCGCGATGTCGGCGCCGGCCTGGGCGTTGCCCCGGAAGATGTACTGGCGCAGCACCACCTGGATCGGGTGCTTGGCCTGGTCGTTGAGGTAGAGGATCGCGTTGAAGAAGGTGTTCCAGTAGGAGACGGCGTAGAACAGCCCGACCACCGCGATGACCGCCTTCGACAGCGGCAGCGCGATGCGCCACAACATGCGCCACTCGCCCGCGCCGTCCATGCGGGCGGCCTCGAACAGCTCCTCGGGCAGGTTCTGGAAGAACGCCCTGACCACGACCACGTTGAAGGCGTTGACCAGCACCGGCACGATCAGCGCCTGGTAGGTGTCGATCATCCCGAGTTCCTTGACCATCAGGTAGCTCGGGATCATGCCGGGGGTGAAGAGGAAGGTGGCCAGCACCATCAGCAGGATCGGCTTGCCGAACAACATGCCGCGGCGCGACAGGGCGTAGCCGAGGAAGACGGTGCAGAGCAGGCTGGCCGCGGTGCCGATGACGGTGATGCTGATGCTGATCAGCACCGCCCGGGTGACAGCTCCGCCCGACAGGACGACCTTGTAGGCCTCCAGCGTGGGGTGGAGCGGGAGGAGCACGTAGCTGCCGCCGTTGGCGATGCTCTCCTCTCGGCCGGTCAGGCTGGTGCCCAGGGCCAGGCCGAAGGGGTAGAGCACGGCCAGCGTGATCGCGGTGAGCACGACGAACTTGAGGGTGCGCCCGGCGATCGTGGGGCGCTCCATCCATGGCGGCCTCATCGGTAGATCCCCTGTTCTCCGAACTTGTGGGCGAGCTTGTTGGCGGCGTAGATGAGGGCCGCGCCGATGACGCCCTTCATCAGGCCGGCCGCGGTGCTCGCGCCCCAGTCGCCGTTGATCACGCCGTGGTAGTAGACGTAGGTGTCGATGACCTCGGAGGCCGCGGCTCCGACGGCGTCGCGTTGCAGCACCATCTGCTCGAAGCCGACGCTGAGGATGTCGCCCAGGCGCAAGATCAGCAGCATGAGGACGACCGGGCGGATGCCGGGCAGCGTCACGTGCCAGAGGCGGCGCTTCCAGTCGGCGCCGTCGATGGCGGCGGCCTCGTACTGGTTCATGTCGATCGCGGTGATCGCGGCCAGGAAGATGATCGTTCCCCAGCCGCAGTCCTTCCAGATGACCTGGGCTGTGGCCAGGAGCTTGAAGGTGTCCGGGTTCGACATCAGGTTGCCGATGGTGATCCCGTGCGAGTTGAGGAAGTTCGTGACGGTGCCGGCGCCGCCGATGACCTGCTGGAACATGGCCACCACGACCACCCACGACAGGAAGTGCGGCAGGTAGACGACGCTCTGGATGAAGCGCTTGATGCGGTGGCCGACCAGGGAGTTCAGCAGCAGGGCCAGGGCGATCGGCGCCGGGAAGTAGAGCACCAGTTGCAGCGCGGTGATCTGCAGGGTGTTGCCCACCGCGGTCCAGAACTCCGGTTCCGCCAGCAGCATCGTGAAGTTGTCGAGCCCGACCCAGGGGCTCTCGTTGATGCCGAGGAAGGGCGCGTAGTCCTTGAAGGCGATCACGTTCCCCAGGACGGGGACGTAGAAGAAGATCGCGAAGTACAGCACGCCCGGCAGGCAGAGCGCGAGCAGGGTCCAGTCCCGTCTCAGGCGCTCTCGCAGGCTCCCGCGCTGAGGACGGACCTCGGTCTCGACCTCCAGCGGCGGCGGTGCCGTCGTTGCAACCACGTCCACCTCCAGTGCTATGGCAGTGGCTGGAGGCTAATGCTCATTTATGAAAACAACTAGTGTTAATCGAGCAGAATCTACCGATTTGTGATGACTCTGTGACAGATCCTGCTAGGAAAACAGCAGCTTGTCTGCGTTATTCAGCGCCAGCTTGAGCGCTCCCACCACGATCGACTCCACCCCGAGCCGCGAGGCCACGACCTCGGGCGGGTAGAGGCAGACGCGGTTCAGGTAGGCCTGGATCGGCCCGGTCAGCAGCTCGCCGCCGCGCGACAACGCGCCGCCGATCACGACCATCTCGGGGTCGAGCGGGTTGACCACGGTGACCAGGCCCTCGGCCAGGCCCGTCGCGAACGCCTCGACGGTCTTGACCGCCCTCGGATCACCCTCCAGAGCACGCGTGAAGGCGAACTCGGCGGCCTGGCCAGGGGAACGCAACTCACCCGGCTCCACGGACATGGCGTAGTCGACGACGTGGCTCCAGACCTTCCACAACCCGCCCGGCTGCTCGCCGAGCTCCCCTGAGGCGCCGTGAGAGCCCCTGTACGGCACGCCGTCGATGAGCAGGCCCAGCGACATGCGGTTGCCGGTGAACAGGTAGACGACGTCACGGCGTCCGACCGCCACGCCGCGCCAGTGCTCGGCCAGGACGGCCAGGCGCATGTCGTTCTCGACCAGGACGGGGGCGGGGATCATGCGGGAGAGCTCGGCCTGCAGTTCGAGGCCGGTCCAGCCGGGCAGGGCGATGCTCTTGACCACCCGGCCGCGGGCGTCGACCACGCCCGTGGTGCCCACGCCGACCGCGGCGAACCGCCCGGCCCCGCGCCCGGCCAGAGCGTCGGCGTCCCCGAGGTCGGTGGCGGCCTGTTCCACCAGCCCCACGATGGCGGCCATGCGCTCGTCGGCCGGCATCTCCGGGTAGACCGCCATCCGGTGCGTGGCCACGACCCTGCCGCCGAGGTCGGCGACCATCGCGAACAGCCGGTACGCGCCGATGCTCACTCCCACCACGTGACCGGCCGAAGCGCGGAAGCGGAACCGTTTGGCCGGCCGGCCGCGCTGGCGCTCGGCGCTGTCCTCGCCGCACTCCTCGGCCCAGCCCTCGGCCAGCAGCTCCTCGACGACCGCCTCGGCCGTCGGGCGCGAGACGCGGGCGGCCTTGGCCAGCTCGGCGAAGGTCGCGCTCTCCGCGCCACGCAGGTGGCGGAGGATGGCGGCGGTGTTCAGCCGCCGCAGGAGGGAGGCGTCGCCGCTCTGCTGTCGCACCCAAACATCCTACTTATTCAAGCAAGTTGTGAAATATGTTGGCGGCGTGAAGCTGCGCTGTGGGGGCACTTAAGAAACCCTCGATGGACACCGGGCGAGGGTTCTGGAGGAAGATGGTTGGCATGAAAGCGCTGGTCAAGGAGCGAGCCGAAGCGGGACTGTGGCTGGTCGACGTACCCGAGCCCACGGTCGGACCGGGTGAGGTCAAGATCAGGGTGCTACGCACCGGCATCTGCGGCACCGACCTCCACATCCGGAAATTTGATGACTGGGCGAAGAACACCCTGAAGCTCCCGCTCATCGTCGGCCACGAGTTCAGCGGCGAGGTCGTCGAGGTCGCCCCCGGCATCGACGACATCAAGCCCGGCGACCTGGTCAGCGGCGAGGGCCACCTCGTCTGCGGCAAGTGCCGCAACTGCATGGCCGGCCGGCGCCACCTGTGCATCAACACCGTCGGCCTGGGCGTCAACCGCGACGGCGCCTTCGCCGAGTACGTCACGCTTCCCGCGAGCAACGTCTGGGTGCACCGGGTGCCGGTCGACCCCGACATCGCCGCCATCTTCGACCCGTTCGGCAACGCCGTCCACACCGCGCTGTCCTTTCCCATGGTCGGCGAGGACGTCCTGGTCACCGGTGCCGGGCCCATCGGGCTCATGGCCGCCGCCGTCGCCACGCACGTCGGCGCCCGCAACGTCGTCATCACCGACGTCAGCCCCGAGCGTCTCGACCTGGCCGGCAAGCTCGGCGTCAGCCTCGCGCTGAACGTCGCCACCAGCGACCTGCGCGAGGGCATGGGCCAGCTCGGCATGAAGGAGGGCTTCGACGTCGGCCTGGAGATGTCGGGCAACCCGCAGGCCATGCGCTCGATGATCGCCCACATGACCCACGGCGGCCGCATCGCCATGCTCGGCCTGCCCGCCGAGGAATTCGCGATCGACTGGGCGACCGTGGTCACCTCGATGATCACTATCAAGGGCATCTACGGCCGCGAGATGTACGAAACCTGGTACAACATGTCGGTCCTGCTGGAGAAGGGCCTCGACCTCTCCCCCGTGATCACCGACCGCTTCTCGTACCGAGACTTCGACGCCGCCTTCGACACCGCCGCGAGCGGCCGCACGGGCAAGGTCATCATGGACTGGAGCAAGTGATGTTCGACAACGTACGCGGCCAGCTGCGCCAGACGCTCTCCGAGATCACCCAGGCGGGCCTGCTCAAGCCCGAGCGCGTCATCAGCACGCCGCAGAGCGCGTCTGTCGAGGTCGCCGGCCGGAGCGTCCTCAACTTCTGCGCCAACAACTACCTGGGCCTGGCCGACAACCCCGAGGTGATCGAGGCGGCCAAGCAGGCGCTCGACCGCTGGGGCTACGGCATGGCCTCGGTGCGCTTCATCTGCGGCACCCAGGACATCCACAAGGAGCTCGAGCAGCGCCTGTCCGGCTTCCTCGGCCAGGAGGACACGGTCCTCTACAGCTCCTGCTTCGACGCCAACGGCGGCGTCTTCGAGACCCTGCTCGACGCGCAGGACGCGGTCATCTCCGACGCGCTCAACCACGCGAGCATCATCGACGGCATCCGCCTGTCGAAGGCCCAGCGTCTCCGCTACGCCAACCGCGACATGGCCGACCTGGAGGCCCGCCTGAAAGAAGCGGGCACGGCACGCCGCAAGCTGATCGTCACCGACGGCGTCTTCTCCATGGACGGCTACGTCGCCCCGCTCCGCGAGATCTGCGACCTGGCCGAGCAGTACGACGCCATGGTCATGGTCGACGACTCCCACGCCGTCGGCTTCGTCGGGCCCACCGGCCGCGGCACCCCCGAGCTCCACGGCGTGATGGACCGCGTCGACATCATCACCGGCACGCTCGGCAAGGCGCTCGGCGGCGCGTCGGGCGGCTACGTGGCCGCCCGCAAGGAGATCTGCGACCTGCTCCGCCAGCGCAGCAGGCCCTACCTCTTCTCCAACTCGCTCGCCCCGGTGATCGCCGCCTCGTCGCTGAAGGTCCTCGACCTGCTGCAGACCACGAGCGAGGCGCGCGAGCAGCTCAAGGCCAACACGGCCAGGTTCCGCGCGAAGATGACGGAGGCGGGCTTCGACATCCTGCCCGGCGACCACCCGATCGCCCCGGTCATGATCGGCGACGCCGCCCAGGCCGCGGCCATGGCCGATCGCCTGCTCAACCTGGGCATCTACGTGATCGGCTTCTCCTACCCCGTGGTGCCGCAGGGACAGGCCCGCATCCGGGTCCAGCTCTCGGCGGCCCACTCCGCCCACGACGTGGACCGGGCGGTGGAGGCCTTCATCCAAGCGCGGGGCTGAATTGTCGGTTTGATCCACTACGGTCCGGGCCATGACCGACGCCTGGGCCGTAGTACGCGCCGCCATCGACTCCGACGACGCCGAGGCCATCGCCGGCCTCACGCTCGACGACGGGCAGCGCAGGGAGATCGCTCGCGAGTTGCCCCGGTACCTGACAACCGGCCGTGAGCTGGGCCGGCACCGCTGGTGGGAGCAGCAGAACGCGCTGCAGCTCCTCAGGGCCAAGCGGAACGACTGGTGGGCGGTTCCCGACCCGGCCACGCACAGCTGGGCCGAGGCCATGCGTGTGGCCGGAGCCGCCGCGCTGCCCACCGCCGCGTCCATCGTCACCTGGCTCGGCAGGCGCGACTGGTGGTCCTCGGTGTGGGGCCCGGCCGACGATGTCGCGCTCCTCCTGCATGTTCTCGCCGACCGCCCAGCCGCTCTGCGCGAGGAGCTGGCCGTACGGCTGAGCCTGCGCCTGCGCGGTGCCCGCCCCGACCCCGACGACCGCATGACGCGCCTGGCACTGGCCCTGCTGGGCCAGACCGGCGTCACCCCGCCCGCCCACGAGCCCCTGACGCTCGCCTGGGTCGCCTCGAACGACGCGTCGGACCTCTACGACGACCCGCTACTGAACGTCATGGTGCCGCGACTGTTCACCGACCAGGGTGTGGGCCGGTTGCTGCGTGAGGGCGATCGCTGGCCCGGCGTCTTGAAGGAGCTGGCCGACCAGGGGCGCCTCGACCGTGCCCAGTTGCTCGCGGGCTGCCGCTCCCGCTTCCTGTACGGCGGCGACGCCGGCGGCCAGCGTTTCTTCGTCCTCCTCCACCAGTACCTCGCCCCGTCCGACGAGGAGGTCGCGCCGCACCTGCGCGACTACCTCGTCCTGCTTCCGGGCGCCCCCTCCAACGTCGCCGACCTGGCCGTAACGCTGATCCGCCGCTCCGGCCAGTCGCCGCCCTCCGACTCCGTCGAGGCGCTGCTCTACCGCACCGAGGGCAAGCTGGTCATGGCCGGGCTCACCTGGCTGCGTGACCTGATCGCGGCCGATCCCGACACCTATGCCCCGGCGCTGGCCGCCGCCCTCACCTGCCGGTCAGGCCAGGCCCGCGAGCGGGCCGTCAAGCTGGCGCTGAAGCACGCCGACCGCTTCGGCCCTGACGCGGCTCTGACCATCGCCGAGTGTGTGGCCCTGCTCCCCGCCGATCAGGGCGCCCGGCTGGCGGCATGCTTCGGAGGCGAGGTCGCCGAGGCGGCGCCCGGCCCCGAGACGACGCCGTTCGTCCCTGTGCCGCTGCCCCGTGCGGAGGAGCCTCCGCCGATGTGGGGGCTCGCTCGCGCTCCGGAGGACCTTCTCAGGATCGAGCCCTCGGAGTTCGACTGGCTCAACACCGAACGCTGGCTCGACGGCTTCGTCAAGCTCGTGGCCACCGATCGCGGCGAGGTGGCGCGGGTGCTCGCTCCCCGGACGCTCACCGACGACCGCTACCCGTGGCGGCCCTGGTGGCACCCCACGGAGTGGGCGGCCGCCATGGCCCGCGAGCTGGCCGACCCTGGAGCCGAGCTCCGGGTCCTGGGCGGGGTCTGGGTCGGCGAGCGGCTCCCCGAGATGACCCACGGGCCGCTGAACAGGCTGATGCCGCTCATGCGCTATGCCGAGGTCTACCGGGCGCTCGTCGAGGACCGGCTGCCGCCGTACCTCCTGGCCACACCGACACGCGGCAACGGCCTGATCGACACCGAGGTCCTGGTCAGCCGCCTCGAGGATTACCGACGCCGTGGGATCAGCCCCCTGCCGCTCGACCTGCGCCAGGCCCTGCTGCGCGTGCGCCGCGCGAAGGTCGGGACCGCGCTCACCGGCGAGGTCGCACGCTGGCTCACCGACCGCCCCGCCGACCCGCGGGTGACCCTGACCTGGAGCGAACACCAGGGTGACACCCGGATCTGGTCGGAGTTCGACCTCGGCCCCGAATACGGTGACCTCCTCGGAGATCTGCTCGTCCACCGCCTGCACGACGAGTCGTGCGCCCGCCTGACCGCGGTGCTGGCCGGGCACCGCGACCTGGCCGCGGCCCGGGCGGCCACCACCCTCTACTCCTCCTGGCCTCTGAACAAGCCGTCGATCGACGACCTGGAGTTGCTGGTCTCAGCCGAAGGGCCGGTCGGGCCGGGGCTCAGCGTGATTCTCGCCCGGTTCCTGCTCGTCGGTGAGGGTGTTCCTTCGTTGCTGCAGCTGGCGGCCCAGGGCGAGCTCAACGCGCCCGAGCTCGGCAGGCAGCTCGCCCGACGGCTCGATCCTCGATCGATGGGTGCGCTGATCACCGCGTTGCGCTCGGCGGCCGAGCAGGGCGCGCACAATGAGGTCTGGCAGGTGATGACCGGCTTGCTGCCCGCCTACCTGCCGGGCCGGGCGAGCGTCGCGATCACCCGGCTGGTGACCTTCGCCGCCGACGTCGCGGGCTGGGCAGGCGCACGTGGCGAGTTGTCCGTGATCAGCGATCTCGCCGCGCGCACGCGCGAGTCCGAGCTGGTACGCCAGGCACGGCGTCTGCACTCAAGGCTAAGCTCGGCCGCGTGATAGACACGCGCCGCCTGCGGACCCTGCGCGCGGTGGCCGACCACGGCACGGTGACGGCGGCCGCGGCGGCGCTGCACCTGACGCCGAGCGCCGTCTCCCAGCAACTGGCCGCGCTGGAGCACGAGGTGGGACACCGGCTGCTGACGCGCGACGGCCGAGGGGTGCGCCTGACCGCGGTCGGCAGGATCCTGCTGGAGCACACCAACGAGGTGCTCGCCCAGCTCGAACGGGCCCAGGCCGAGGTGGCCGCCTACGCCTCCGGTCAGGAGGGCGAGATCACGGTGGCGTCGTTCGCCACCGCGATCAGCGTCGTGCTGGCTCCGGCGATCAGGGAGCTGCGCGACAAGGCGCCCGACATCACGATCAGGGTGCGCGACGCCGAGGGCGACCAGGCCCTGACGCTGCTCCTCGACGAGGAGGCCGACATCGCGATCGCCGTGGAGTATCGCGGCGCGCCCGCCACGGGCGACCCCCGGCTCACCAGGATCCCGCTCTACGCCGAGCCGTTCGACCTGGTGCTGCCGCACGACCACGCGCCGGTGGCCAGGCTGTCGGACCTCCGGGACGAGCCCTGGATCGGGCCCTATCCCGGCAATCCGGTGCACGACCTGCTGACGGTGGCGTGCGAGCACGAGGGATTCACGCCCGCCTTCACGCACTACTCCGACGACTTCCGGGCGGTGGTGGCGCTGATCGGGGCGGGCGCGGGGGTGGCGCTGGTGCCTCGGCTGGCGCTGCGGCACCTCGACCTGTCGCTGGTGACCGTGCGAGCGGCTCCCGGCCCCGAGCGGCGCGTGTTCGCCGCGGTCAGGCGGGGGGCCGAGCACCATCCGCTGCTCACGCCACTGATTGAGGCTCTCGCGACCCGGACCCCATGACCTCGGGTACGGCAGGCGGCCGGATCAGCATGCCCACGCAGCTGGAGAGCGTGGCGACGGCCACGACGCCGAACATGATCCGCCAGTCGACGAACCCGATGAGCGCCGCCCCCACCGCGTTGGAAACGGTCTGGGCGCCGTTGACCAGCATGCCGGAGGCCGCCGCGACCCTGCCCTGGAGGCGGGCGGGGGCGTAGAGCTGCTGTGCCGTACCCAGAGCGACGAAGACCAGGGGCAGGCCCGCGCCGAACAGGACCGTGCCCAGGGTGTAGAGCGGCCAGAGCGGCACCTGGAAGAGCAGCACGCCGACGCCGGCGACGAGGAAGCCGAGGGCGGCGGTCCTGGCCTCGCCCAGCCGTTTGACGAGCCTGCCCGAGCCCAGTCCGCCGACGACCGAGCCGGCGCCCTGGATGATCATGAGCACGCTGAAGTAGGCGGCCTCGTAGCCCAGGCCCTGCTCGATGGCGGCGAAGGTGCCCGATTCCAGGAGTCCCGCCCCTGCCACGAAGAGCACGCACATCAGGCTGAGCCTGCCGAGCAGGGGCACCTGCCGCAGGTGGCGCATGCCGGCGGTGACCGAGCGGCGGAAGGGCTCGGCCGGTTCCGGCTGCGATTCGACGACCTTGACGGAGGCCACGCAGGCGATGGCCACCACGAAGGTCAGCGCGTCGGCGACGGCCAGGACCCAGCCGCCGAAGGCCAGGTAGATGCCGGCTCCCGCCGCGGGCGAGACGATCCTGAGCCCTTGGTGCACGGTGACCAGGAGGCCGCGGGCGGCGGCGGCGTTCTCCTCGGGCAGCAGGTCCTTGAGCAACGCGCTGAAGGCGGGGGTGGAGAAGAGCACGCCGTAGCAGAAGGCGACCAGGTAGATGATCCACACGTCGTGGGCGGTGCGCACGAGCAGCAGCGCCAGCACGATCACCGCCATCGCCGCCATCATGCCCATGAAGAGCTTCTTGCGGCTGACCCGGTCGACGAGGTGGCCGAGCAGGGGCGAGAGTAAGCCGGGCGCGTTGATGAACAGGAAGACCAGCCCCGCGGCGGCGTCGGAACCGGTCAGGTCCTTGGCCCAGACGGCCAGCGACAGGAAGAGCATGCTGTCGCCGAAGCTGGAGACCGCGTCGCCGAGGAGGATCCGGCGGAAGCGGGCGTCACGGAGCAAGAGGTTCATTGGGCGCTCCGTGCATGAAGATCCGGACGGCCTTGGCGTCGTCGGGGATCAGCGAGTGGTCCTTGATGCGGGCGATGTACGGCGCCAGCAGCTCCGAGAACTGCTTGCCGACCAGTTCGAGCTCCTGCGGGGTCATCGGGGCGGTCACGCCGCCCAGGAACGCCGCCCTCTGCCATTCCTCGGGTGTCGTGGTCCTGATGTCGGACCAGGCGGCCATGCGGGAGGCCTCGCGCTCGACGAAGACCTTCTCCAGTTCCAGCGCGGCCGGGTCGCCGTCGGCGCTCGACCACTGCTGTTCGTGGTCGGTGACCTGCCACAGGCGCTCGCGTTTGTCCTGCGACGGCTCGGCCTCCTCCACGTAGCCGTACTTGGCCAGCTGGCGCAGGTGGAAGGAGCAGGAGGCCTGCGAGGTGTCGAGGTGCCTGGCGCAGGTCGCCGCGGTGGCGGGGCCGATGCGGCCGAGCAGGTCGAGCAGGTCGATACGCAAGGGGTGGGCCATGGCTCGCAAGGCCTTGGGGTCGGTGATGCGCACGAAGCCAAAGATAGCTTTGACATCCCGAAGATGTCAAAGCATTCTTTGGCTTCTCAGCCCTTGAGGACCGACCGGGGCAGCACCCCCGAGACCGTCACCCCTCCTCCGGCCACGCCGTTGACCGACACGCGCCCGCCCGCCCGGCGGAAGGCCTCCTTCACCGCCTTCAGCCGTTCGACCGGCCACGACTCCCCGACGTCGTCATGGCTCACGGTCAGGCGCGCCCCGCTGACACCCGTCGTGAGCGCGACGCAGACCGCCGGCGGCGGCGTGCCCTCCTCCACCGCCGCCAGGACCGCGCCCAGCGCCTCCCGCATGCCGTCGGCGCCCGGCTCCCCGGCCATCCGGGTCCAGACCTCGACGGCGATCCCCGTACGCTCGCTCCACTCCGCGAGCAGCTTCTCCGCGATCGTCATGCCTGGACGCTGGGGCGGCCCGTGCTGAGGTCGTGCCGAGGCCGCGTTGACACGGCCAGGAGCACGCCGATGACCGCGTAGGTGCCGATCAGCCAGGCGGCGCTGACGAAGGTCGACGCCGTCGATCCGGCGACGATCGTGGTGAGCATGGTGACGGGGAACCACATCCCCGCCACCAGCGGCAGCCAGCGCAGCACGCCCTGGAACCTGCCGGTGACGGCGATCGCGATGCCCAGCACCAGCGTGCCGAGCTGGCTCAGCGGCCAGCAGGCGTCGAGGACCAGCAGCCACATCGGGAAGTCGTCGTAGGTCACGTAGCCGAACGACAGGGCGTTGACCAGGAAGGCGCCCGGCAGCAGCACCAGCAGGCCGAGCGGGACGATCCTGCCGATGCGCGTGCCTGCGGCCCCCGCGGCGTACACCCGCCACACGAAAGCCCACAAGCCCGTCACGTACATCATGCCGGTGATGGTGTCGAGGGTCTGGATGCCGAGCAGGACGTCCTCGCCCACGATGATGGTGGCCACGCCCCAGGCGGTCGCGCCGAGGGCGAGCAGGACGCCGGCGATCCGGTCGGCCGGGCTGGACAGGCTCTCTGCCATGAATGTCTCCTTCGTCGAGAGTGCGCGTCCACGGTCTCCGCCACGGGTCCCGGGCCGCCAGGGAGCGCCGCCACGGGCCGGGCTCGGCGAGGTCCCTGGCACCCGGGACAGGTGTCCCGGGTGCGATCGGGATACCGGTCACCTGCAACAACAAGCCGGACATGTCACCCTGGAGCCGTGTTCCGGTCCCCTCCGCGCCCCCACACCGGGCCCGCCACCGTCGTGGCGGTGCTCACGGTCGTCACCGCGCTGACCTCCACCTGGCTCGACCTCTCCTCCGGCGCCACCGCCCGGCCGGAGCCGCTCGACTGGGCGATCTGGTCGTCCACGGTGCCCGCCCTCGCGCTGGCGGCCGCCGGATACGTGCTGTCGACCCGCCTGCCACGCCACCTGATGACCTGGCTCCTGCTCGGCAGCGGCGCCGTCGCCGCGGCCAACGGCCTGGGCGCCGCCTACGCCGTGTGGTCGCTGGAGGCGCACGGCGGCACCCTCCCGCTGACCGCCGCCGCGCTGTTCGTCGGCGCGCGGCTCGGACCGCTGCTCAACCTGGTCACGCCCCTGGTCCTGCTCTACTTCCCCGACGGCAGGCTGCCCGGCCGAGGCTGGCGCGTCCCCGCCGGGCTGACGCTGGCCGCCGCGGGGCTGAGCGTCGCCGTCTTCATGACCATGCCGTGGCGGCTGCTGTCCGAACAGGGCACCGCCTGGCCCGGCGTCGACCTGCCCCTGCCCGACCTGCCCGACTCGCTGTGGCTGGGCGTGATGCCCGCCGTACCCGTGCTCCTGGCCGCCGGTACGGCCCTGCCGGTCGTGGCGTTCGTCAGCCGCTTCCGCGGATCCACCGGAGTGCTGCGCGCCCAGCTGCGGTGGATGGCGCTGGCCGCGGTGATCAACGGCCTGCTCATCCTGCTCCCGCTGGCCTGGGACGGGCTGCCGCAGGACCTGACCTTCGTGCTGTCGCTGGCGGCCATCGCCGCCGCCGTCCTCATCGCGGTGGGGCGCTACCGGCTCTACGACATCGACCCGCTGCTCGGCTGGACCCTCCTGTACGGCGGGCTGGCCCTCGTGGTCGTCGCCATCGACGTGCCCATCTTCGTGGTGCTCGGCGCCCTCATCGACGAACCGGCCGCCGCCGTGCTCGCCGCCGTGGCGGTCGCCGTGATCTACACGCCGGTGCGGGAGCGGGCCAGGCGATGGGTCAACCGGGTGGTGACCGGCCGCGCCGAGCCGTACGAGGTGGTGTCGGCGCTGGCCAGGCGGCTGGAGGAGGCCACCAGCCCCGACGGGCCCCTGCACGAGACGGCGCGCGCCGTCTCCCTCGCCTACGGCTCGTCGTACGCCAGGGTCGAGCTGGACACCGCCGACGGGACCACGCTGGCCGCCGAGTGCGGGGTCCCGCGCGACGACGCCGTCGTGCTGCCCATCACCTACCGCGGCGAGTCCATCGGCAGGCTGTCGCTGGTGCCGCGCGGCCGGCTCGCCGAGGCCGACCAGCGGCTCCTGGCCGACGTCGTACGGCAGACCGCGGCGGCCGTCAGGGCGATCGCGCTCACCGAGGAACTGCAGTCCAGCAGGACCAGGCTCGTCTCGGGCGTCGCCGAGGAGCGGCGCAGGCTGCGGCGCGACCTGCACGACGGCCTCGGCCCCTCGCTCGCCGCCGCCGCGCTGAAGGTCGAAGCCGCCTCCAACCTGCTCGGCCGCGACCCCGCCACCGCCCGGGACGTGCTCGGCCAGGTCCGCTCCGACCTGGGGTCGGTCATCGACGACGTGCGCCGGCTCGTGCACGACCTGCGCCCGCCCGCGCTCGACCGCTGGGGACTCGTCGAGGCCGTGCGCCAGGAGGCCGCCAGGTTCGGCGACGGAGGGCTGGAGGTGCGGGTCCACGCGCGCGGAGAGGCGGCGGGGCTGCCCGCGGCGGCCGAGGTCGCCGCCTACCGGATCGTGTGCGAGGCTCTGGTGAACGTCGTCAGGCACGCGAACGCCTCGACGTGCGAGGTACACCTCGCCATGACGGGCATGAGGCTGGAGGTCGAGGTGATCGACGACGGCCGCGGCATCACGCCGGGGTCGGCGCCGGGCGTGGGGCTGATCGCGATGCGCGAGCGGGCACGCGAGCTGGGCGGCGACTGCGTCATCGCGCGCCGCGCCGACGGCGGCACCCGCGTGCACGCCACGCTCCCGCTGGGGGTGACGGTATGAGCACGCGAGGGCCCGTGCCGCTGGGGGTGGCGCGATGAGCGGCGTCCCCAGGGTGCTGCTGGCCGACGATCACCCCGTCTACCGCGACGGCCTGCGCCTGATGCTCTCCTCCACCGGCCAGGTCGACGTCGTCGGCACCGCCGCGGACGGCCACGAAGCCGTCGCCAGGGCACTCGACCTGCGCCCCGACGTGGTCGTGCTCGACCTGCAGATGCCCGGCCTCGACGGCCTCAGCGCGACCGAACGCATCCTGGCCGACGCCCCCGACACCGGCGTCCTCGTCCTCAGCATGCACGAGGACGACGACACCGTGCTCGCCGCCATGCGCGCCGGCGCCCGCGGCTACCTGCTCAAGGGCGCCGACCAGACCGAGATCCTGCGCGCCATCACCGCCGTCGCCGGCGGCGAGATCATCTTCGGTCAGGCCCTCGCGACCCGCGTCAGCGGCTACTTCTCCCGCCTGGCCCACGGCGGCCTCACGCGGGCCGAGCCGTTCCCGCAGCTGACCCCGCGCGAACGCGAGGTCCTGGAGCTGATCGCCGCCGGGCTGAGCAACTCCGAGATCGCCGAGCGGCTGTTCCTGTCGCCCAAGACCGTGCGCAACAACGTGTCCAACGTCTTCGCCAAGCTGCAGGTCAACGACCGGGCCCAGGCGATCGTCCAGGCGCGCGAAGCCGGCCTCGGCAGGCGCTGAGCCCCCGGCTGTCCCTGGTGGCACGGGACATCGAACGGGTCAGCGTGCCCTGGTGACCCGGGACCCGCTGCCCCGATCGTGGGTGTCCCGATCATCGCCTACCAGAAGGAACACCCCGTGAAGAGGACAGCGTTGCTGCTGAGCGCCATGCTCCTCGGCGGGCTGCTGGCCGCCCCGCCCCCGGCGTCGGCCGCGCCCGCCCAACCCGCCGTGGCGAAGGTCAGGGCCACCCCCGCCCGCTACGCCGGCGCCTGCCCCGTCACCGTGGGCTTCTCGGCGACCGTCGCCGCGCGCGGCACCGTACGTTACCGCTGGGTGCGGGAGGACGGGAGCAGGAGTGCCCTCAGGACCGTGCGTCCGGGAGCCTCGGGCAAGGCCGTGGTCAGAGACCGGCGCACGTTCGAGAGCTCCACCTCTGGCTGGCAGGCCGTCCAGATCGCCGGGCGCAAGGGCCTGTCGGCCAAGGCACGCTTCACCGTGGCGTGCGAGGGAGCGCCCGTCGTGTACACCACCGCCAACCCGCTGCCCGCCGACACCGCCGGTCCCGTCGTGGCCTCGGCCGACGTCCAGGTGAGCCACGGCGGCACGGCCTGCCCGGTCACGCTGACCTTCACCGGCACCCTCCAGGTCTCCCGCACTCCCGCGCGGGTCGCCTACCGGTGGGTCGACAGCTCGTACGGCGAGAGCGGCGTGCGCTACCTGGACTTCCCGTCAGGAGGGCCACGGGTGCGCACCGTCACGCTCCCGATGACGGTGGAAACGTCGCGGAGCGGCTGGAAGGCCATCGACATCGTGGGCTCCGGGCAGGATTCCCGCCGCGCCGGCTACGCGGTGACCTGCGGCCCCACGCACACACCATCCCCGACGCCCACGCCGACACCTTCCGGCAGCCCGACACCCTCAGCGAGCCCGACGGCGTCGCCCACCACGTCACCCACCACGTCACCCACCACGTCACCCACCACGTCACCCACCACGTCACCGACGCCCACGTCATCCCCCACGCCCGGTGCCGTGATCCAGGTGTCCACAAGCTTGTGGACACCCGGCGGCGACGCCAACCTCTGCCCGGTCGGCGGCATCACCGCCTACGCCGACCTCGTCTCGGACCGGGCCGCCACCGTCACCTACCGCTGGCTCGTCAACGGCGAGGCGCGCCCCGCCCAGACCGCCGCCTTCGGCGAACCCGGCAGGCGTACCGCCACCGTCGGCCCCCTGAGCGTCGACCGGACCACCGACGTCACCGTCGAACTCCAGGTCCTCGACCACAACCGGCCACGCTCGTCCATGACCAGGCAGGTCACCTGCTACGACGCCGTCGCCACCGGGATGGCGATCTCCCCGCAGAACTACGAGGGCGACTGCACCACCGACGCCGGCAAGCGGATCCGGATGAGCGCCGAGATCGCCGCCCGTGGCCGTACGGTCCGCTACCAGTGGCGCACCCGCGACGGCAAGGTTCTCGACGACAAGACCCACGAGGTGAGCGTCAACGGCGCGGCCACCGTCTCCGTCGTCGCCGAACCCGGCTCGTCGAGCAACGGCTACCGGCTGCACATCGTGGAACCGGCCGCCGCCAAGGACTCGGCGACGGTCGACTTCGTGCACGACTGCTGGAACTCCACCATCGCCTCCGTCCGCGCGACGAAGACCGGCGGCGGCTGGCCCGACTGCGGTCGCAAGCCCGTGGAGTACACGCTGTCGGCGCGATTCCACACCAACCGGGCGGCCCCGACCCGCTACCGGTGGCTGCGCTCCAGCGACGCCACCGCAGGCCGCTGGAGCGCCGAGCCGTGGCAGCGGCTGACACCCGACCATGGCGCCTACACGACGATCGAATACCGCTGGAAGTCGTACCGGAGCGAGTCCGGCTCCTGGTACCTGGAGATCGACCGGCCGTACGCCAAGGTGACCGAGCCCGTGACGTTCGCCCACACCTGCCCCTAGCCGCGGGCCGTCTTCAGGGCCTCCTCGAAGGCGCCGAAGCGCGCCAGCTCCTCCGCGACAGGTTCGAGCACGTAGGCCGCGGACACCTCACCGACCGCGGCCTGCAGCGACCTGGCCGCCCGGCTCGCGCGCCGTCTCCCGCCGAGCCAGGCGGCCAGCCGCGACAGCAGGGCGACCAGCAGCCCCGCGACGGCGCCGCCGAGCAGCAGGACCGTCGGCCAGGGCAACTCGCCCACGGTCGGCGTGGGCGGCTCGGGCAGCTGCAGGTAGCCCATGGCGAACAGCACGCCCAGCCACACCGCGCCCGCCACCATGGTCGCGAAGATCAGCCACTGCAGCAGGCCCACCGCCTTCCACCAGCGGGGTCGGCGCGCGGCCTCGACGGAGGTCCTGCCCACCACCTTGTCGAGGGCGGCGGGCAACTCGCCCGACCTGGCCGCCGCGGCCCGCCGTACGGCCGCGGCCCAGGCCGCGGGCAGTCCCTCGCCCGCCTGGCCCGCGACGTCGCGGATCGCGGTGTCGACCTGCGCGGTCTGTACGGCGGTGGCGGCCGGGATCGAGCTGCGGCCGGGACCCTCGACCCGCAACCGCCGAAGCGGATCGGGACGGAAGCGGCGCAACCACCGCGTGACGGGCCAGCCGGTGGCGGCGATGGCCCGGTGCGTGTGCGCCTTGGCCACGGCGTTGACGACGAGCGGCACCCCGGCGGCCTCGGACAGGGCACGGGTGAGCCGCTTGTCGAGCCCGGCCGTGCGCTTGTCGCCCACCGCCATCCGCTTCGCGCCGGTCTCCACCGCCCGACTGCTCGCCGCACCGGCGCCCGGGGGCAGGGGCAGCGGCGAAGAGCTCGCCCCGGCGCGGGCCTCCTGGGCGGCACCCCTCTCGATGGCGCCTCCGCCCCTCGCCTGCCCGGGGGACGTCACCGGGGCGAGGGTGTGGGCGGAGGCGGCGAGGGCGTCGGCCGCGGTGACCGTGTCGGCGGCCAGGCGCTCCGACCAGGCGCGACGCCGCCCCGTACGGTCGGCGAGCAAGGTGCGGAGCTCGCCGAGCCCGGCCCCGGTGCGGGCCGAGACGCCGAGCACCGGCACCCCCTCCAGCCCGTCGTCGGCGAGCAGGCGCCGCAGGTCGGCCAGGCACCGTTCGACCGCGTCAGGCGGAAGCCGGTCGACCTGGTTGAGCACCACCACCATCACGTCGCGGTGCCGCGCCAGCGGCCGCAGGTAGCGCGAGTGCACAGCGGCGTCGGCGTACTTCTGCGGATCCACCACCCACACCAGCAGGTCGACCAGCTCGACGAGCCGGTCCACCTCCATCCGGTGCGACAGCTCGATCGAGTCGTGGTCGGGCAGGTCGAGCAGGATGAGCCCGTCGAGCCCGTCGCCGGTGACCTCGTGGCGGGTGGGTACGGCCAGCCAGTCGAGCAGCGGCCCGGATCCCTGCCCGTCCCACAGCGCGGCCTGGGCGGAGGAGGTGGTGGGGCGGCGGACGCCGACCTGGGCGAGTTCGGTGCCGGAGAGCACGTTGAACAGCGACGATTTGCCGCTTCCTGTGGCTCCCGCGAGGGCAGCCACGGTGTGGTCGACCGACAGGCTGCGCCGTACGCCGGCCCGGTCGGTCACGGCGAGCGCGCCGGAGACGGCCGTCGCGGGCAGCCGCCCGTCGGCGAGGCCGGCGGCCTGCGCCAGTGCGGTCAGCCGGTCGTCGAGCGAGGGGCCGTCCTTGCGCCGCAGGAGTTTCATCGCTCCTCCTCCGGACGCGGCAGCTCGGCGGTGACGGCGGAGGCGCCTGGCGGTAGTTCGGCCCGGTGGTCGCGCACGGCGCGGGCGGCCTCCCGCAGCGCCGGCGCCACCCCTGGCGGTGGCTCCAGCCCGTCAACCAGCGCGTAGTAGCGAGCCGCCTCCATGTCGAGCAGTGCCCTCACCCGTTCCCTGAGGTCCTCACGAGCCTTGGCCGTCAGCGTGCGCACGGCCTGGTCGCCGAAGACCGCCTCCAGCAGCTTCTGCGACAACACGCTGGTCCCGCCCGCGATCCCCACCTCGATCCCGGTCAGGCCCCCTGTCGAGGCGAAGACGGCCAGCATGAGCAGCAGCCCCGCCCCGTTGACGCCGAACGACGCGACCCTGGCTGTGGTGCGCCGCGAGGCGCCCTCCTCGCGCACGAGCTCCAGCACGTAGTCCTGCCACCCTCGTACGAGCGCCTCGGCGCGCTCGCCGACGTCGGGTGAGGCGCGGCCGAGGCGGGAGGCGGCGACGGCGCCGACGGAGTCGAGCAGGGCGGGCCCGCCGGGTGCGGCCGACCAGCCTTCGATCGCCCGCTCGGCGGCCTGGTCGGCGCTGCCCCTGATGAGGGTGACGACGCCGCTTTCCAGGGCGACGCGCAGCTTGGCGGAGGCGGCGGGCCTGCCGGTGAAGGCGCCGACGATGCGGTCGCGCAACCATCCGACCCTCGACTCCAGGGAGCGCATGAGGTCGCCGGTGCCGATGAAGTCCTGCCAGCGGGCCATCACCTCGCCGCGCAGCAGTGAGCCGTCGCGCAGGCCTTCGTCGAAGGCCGACATGCCGCCCCCGTAGGCGCCGGAGACGATGGAGCGCAGCCCTTCGAAACCGTCCTGCTGCCGCTCGACGGCGTCGGCGAGCGCGGGCACCCTGGTCGACAGGCTGTCGAGCGCGCCGGAGAGGGTCTGGCGGACGATCCGCGCACGTTCCGCGGCGTCGGCGGCCAGGCCGGTGAGCCAGGCGACGATCGGCTCGACGGACTCGCGCGGCAGCCTGGCCTTCTCGGTGGGCAGGGCGGCTTCCGGCACCGTGAACAGGGGTGTTCCGGCCAGGCCGTTGTCTTCCAGGAGGCGGCGCAGGTCGGCGGAGACGGCTTCGATCGCCTCGGACGGCACCCGGTCGAGGACGACGGCGAGGGCGGTGGATCGTTCGCGTGCCGTACGGAGGAAGCTCCACGGCACCTCGTCGGCGTAGCGTGCGGCGGTCGTGACGAACAACCACAGGTCGGCCGCGGCGAGCAGTTGCGCGGCCAGTTCGCGGTTGGCGGTGACCACGGAGTCGATGTCGGGCGCGTCGAGCAGGGCGAGCCCGGGCGCGAGCGCGGAGGCGACCGTGACGCGCAGGGTGCCGGGTTCGGAGCGTCCGGTGCTGCGCGGCAGGCCGGGCAGCACGTTCTGGGCCATGAACCAGGCCTCGTCGGAGGCGCTGACGACCAGGGTGGGCGAGAGGGTGGTGGGCCGGAGCACGCCCGGCTCGCAGACGTCGTCGCCCACCAGGGAGTTGACGAGCGTCGACTTGCCCGCCCCTGTGGATCCGCCGACGACGGCCAGCAGCGGCGCGTCGATCGCGCGCAGCCGCGGCAGCAGGTAGTCGTCGAGCTGCCCGGTCAGCTCGCGTGACAGGGACCGCGAGGTCGCCGTGTCGCCGAGCTCCAGCGGGAACAACTCGCGGTCGAGGCGGCCGCGCAGCTCCTGCAACGCACCGAGCAGATCCATACCCCCAAAACTACGCTGGCGGCTCCCTCAGCACGTAACCGACGCTGCGCAAAGTGTGGATCAATCGGGGTTCCACGTCGTCGACCTTGCGGCGCAGGTATGACACGTACGACTCGACGACGCCGGCGTCGCCGCCGAAGTCGTAGTTCCAGACGTGGTCGAGGATCTGCGCCTTCGACACCACCCGCCCGGCGTTGGTCATGAAGTAGTGCAGCAGCTTGTACTCCGTCGGCGACAGCCGTACCGGACGGCCGGCCCGCCACACCTCGTGCGCGTCCTCGTCGATCACGAGGTCGGCGACCTGCAACCGCTGGCCGGGCACCAGCTCCCCCCTGGTACGGCGGAGCACGGCGCGGATGCGGGCCTGGACCTCCTCCAGGCTGAAGGGCTTGGTGACGTAGTCGTCCCCGATGCCGAGCCCGAGCAGCTTGTCCTCGGTGCCGTCGCGGGCGGTGAGGAAGACCACCGGGTTCGACAGGCGCTTGGCCACCTCGAAGCCGTCGAGGTCGGGCAGCATGACGTCGAGGACGACCAGGTCGGGCTGCATGCGTTCGGCGACCTCGATGGCCTCGTACCCGTCGGCGGCGGTGACCACGTCGAAGCCGGAGTAGCGAAGGCTGGCCGACAGCAGGTCACGGATGCTCGGCTCGTCGTCGACCACGAGGATGAGCGCCTCAGTCATTCCAGCAGGGTGCCAAAGTCACCTGAGGGAAAGCTGAAGCCTCACTCCAAGGCGAGTGGGAGTTCGACGCGGAAGGTGGTGCCGGAGCCGACGCGGCTGCTGACGCCGACGGTGCCTCCGTGCGCCTCGACGAGGGCGTCGACGATGGCCAGGCCCAGGCCGCTGCCGCGGTCCTCGCCCGTGCGGCGCGAGCGGGCGGAGTCGGCGCGGTAGAAGCGCTCGAAGACCCGCTCGGCCTGCTCCGGGGTGAGCCCCGGCCCCTTGTCGGCGACCTCCAGGAAGACCCGCTCGCCGGTCAGGCCGACGCGCACCGTGACGGGGGTGGCCTCGGGGGTGTGCACCAGGGCGTTGGACATGAGGTTGCCGACGACCTGGCGCAGCCGTACCTCGTCGCCCGAGACGATGAGAGCGGCGCCGCCGACCACGTCGAGGCGGATGTCGCGCTCCGGCGCCAGGATGCGGCCGTCGTGGACGGCGTCGGCGGCCAGGGCGAGCATGTCGACGGGACTCTTGCGCAGCGGCCGGTGCTGGTCGACGCGGGCCAGCAGGAGCAGGTCGTCGACGAGCAGGCCCATGCGGGCCGCGGCCTCCTCGATGCGCTTGAGCATCGCGGCCGAGTCGGCGTCCGGGTTCTGCCTGGCGAACTCGGCGAAGCCGCGGATCGAGGTGAGCGGGGTGCGCAGTTCGTGGGAGGCGTCGGCGACGAAGCGCCGCATGCGGTCCTCCGAGCGCCTGGCGGCCTTCTCCGACTCCGAGCGGGCCTGGAAGGCCGACTCGATCTGGGCCAGCATGCTGTTGAAGGCCATCGAGAGGCGTCCGACCTCGGTGCGCGGGTCGCTGTCCGGCACGCGCCTGCCCAGGTCTCCTGCGGCGATGGCCTCGGCGGTGCGCTCGATCTCGTGCAGAGAGCGCATGCTGCGGCGCAGGGTCGCGACGCCGACGACGGCCAGCACGGCGAGGATGACGCTGCCGCCGAGCAACTCGATGATCACCAGCTGGCGGGTGATGTCGGAGACCTCACGCAGGTCCACCGCGACCAGCAGCTGCGACTCGCCGGCGGGCATGAGCTTGGCCCGCCACTCGCCTCTGCCCTGGACGGCGTGGACGGTCATGTTCTCCCCCATGGCCGGCGGCAGGCCGGGCGGGGGCTGCGCGTCGACGTCGCGAAGCTCCTTCACCATCGACTCGCGTGTGCCGTCGGGGCGGACGAGCTGGACGACGACGTCCTCGGCCATTAAATTCAGCTTCGGATCGAACTTGTCGATCTTCAGATGGGCCTTGTGCATGACCTGGTCGACCTGCAGGTCCACGCGCTCGATCAAATACCCGTGCAGCATCGAGACGCTGGCCACGCCGATGAAGACCAGCCCCACCGACAGCAGGGCCAGCGTGAGCGCGGTCAGCTTGATCCGCAGGGGCAGCGCGCGCATCAGGAGTCCGGCGGGGTGCGCAGGACGTAACCCACGCCCCGCAGGGTGTGGATGAGCCGGGGATTGCGGTTGTCGATCTTGCGGCGGAGCACCGACACGTAGGACTCCACGATGCCCACCTCGCCGCGGAAGTCGTAGTCCCAGACGTGGTCGAGGATCTGCGGCTTGGACAGCACCCGCCCGGCGTTGGCCATGAAGTAGCGCAGCAGCTTGAACTCCGTCGGCGACAGCGACACCGGCCGGCCGCCGCGCCAGACCTCGTGGCTCTCCTCGTCGAGCTCGATGTCGGCGAAGGTGATCCTGGGCGGCGGGCCGCCGTGGTCCCCGCTCGTACGGCGGAGCACCGCGCGGATACGAGCGACCGTCTCCTCCAGGCTGAAGGGCTTGGTGACGTAGTCGTCGCCGCCGATGGTCAGCCCGTGGATCTTGTCCTCGAGCGCGTCACGCGCGGTGAGATAGACCACTGGGGTCGCCGATCCGATGCTGCGCAGACGGCGCACCACCTCGAAGCCATCCATGTCGGGCAGCATGACGTCGAGCACGACGAGGTCGGGCCGGTGGCGCTGCACGGCGTTGACCGCGTCCACGCCGTTCTTGGCCGTCGAGACGTCGAACCCCGCGAACTTCAGGCTCGCGGAGAGCAATTCGAGAATGTTCAGGTCGTCTTCGACGACCAGCAGTCGCGCTTCCATCGCCTACCAGCATGCCGTCAACCTGAGAGTGCTGGAACAATCCCCGCAATATGTTTGGCGATTGCCAGGCTAGACGTAGCCGCTGGAGAAGGAGCGTTTCTCACCAGAACGATCGGCCCGTGGACATCGACGACGAAATCGTCGACCATCCGGCCGTCGCGCGCGACCGCCTGAGCGCGCACGCCTCCTTCGGCCTCGCGCAGGTCGGCGGCGGTCAGCGCGGGCACGTAGCGCTGGGCCGCGCGGACGAAGGCTCCCTTGACCAGCGAGCCGTACAGTTCCCTGACGCCGGTGCGCCAGTGTTGCCCGGCCAGCCGCCAGGTGCCCGGCCATCGCAGCGCGCGCAGGTCCATGACGGCGTTCGGGCCGACCAGCACCTCGCCGTCGATGTGCCGGGTCAGGTGCACGCCCAGGAACGGGTAACGCGGGTCGGGAACCGGGTAGATCAGCCCTCTGACCAGGGATCTGGCGCCTTCTCCGAGGGAGTAGTACTCGCCCTTGAAGGGCACGATCCGCACGTCGCCCTGATGCCCGGCCATGGCCGCCACCCGGTCGGTGCCCAGGCCGGCGCAGACCACCAGGCGGTCGAAGGTGAAGCGGCGCATGGCGGCGATGAGCTCGACCTTGCCCGCCCGCTCGCGGATCGCCCGCACGGGGTGCGACAGCCGCACGGAACCGCCCAGCTCGGCCACCTCGCGCGCCAGGCTGCGCGCGACGGCGGGGAAGTCGCAGATCGCGGTGTGCGGCGAGTGCAGCGCGGCGACGCCGACGGCGTGCGGCTCGACCTCGCGCAGCGCCAGCGCGTCGAGCTCGGCCAGCCCCGGCACGCCGTTGGCCCTGGCCCGCCCGGCCAGGGCGCGCAGCCCCGCCCGCTCGGCCGTCGTCGAGGCGACGACCAGCTTGCCGACCTCTTCGTACGGCAGGCGGTGCTCCTGGCAGTAGGCCCGCAGCAACGCCACCCCCTCGCGGCACAGCCGCGCCTTCAGCGAGCCCGGCGTGTAGTAGATGCCGGCGTGCACCACTCCGCTGTTGTGGCCGGTCTGGTGGGCGCCGACCTGATTCTCCTGCTCCAGCACGGTCACCACGGCGCCCCGGGTGCGCGCCAGTTCCCTGGCCACCGCGAGGCCGACGATCCCCGCGCCGACGACTGCGATCCTCTCCGTCACGGGGCCAGTCTGCCGACTTCGTGTGCTTTCAGGTGACCCTCGGCGGCCAGCCAGCGAAGTGTGTCCGAAATGGTGTCGAGGACGGGGCGCAGCTTCAGGCCTTCGTGGTTGTCGGCCGGGACCATCGTGAGCATGAGGTCGGCGGCGTCGCGGGTGAGGGGGTATTCGATGGGGACGGCCTTCTTCACCTGGTCCAGCCCGCTGCCCATCGCTCTCAGGAGGCCTCCTGGCACCCTGTACCTTCTCACCTTCCTGCCGAGTGCCTGCTCGCATAAAAGCGCCATCTCCGGCCAGGTCACGAAATTTCCGGCGAACATCAGCCGCCGCGGATTGCCCGTCGCGAAGCCCCCCGCCCCGAAGCCCTCCGCCAGTGCCGTCGCCAGGTCCCGCACGTCGATCACGCACACGCCGCCCGGCACGATCGGCCAGCCCTGCCGCACGCCCGCCCTGATGCCCTCGTTGAGCGCGTCGAGCGTGGGCTGCCCAGGACCGGCGACCCCGCCCGGGTAGACGATCGTGACCCCGCCCAGGCCGCGCGCGTAGGACTCCCCCGCGACCTTCGAGCGACCGTAGTCGTTGCGCGGGCTGGCCAGCGGGCTGTCCACGGTGATCGTCGAGCTCGACGGCGGGACGAACACCGCCACGGTCGAGACGTGCACGACCGGGTCCAGGCCGAGCTCCACCGCCTGGCCCAGGACGTTCTCCAGCCCGAGCACGTTGGCGCCGTGCAGGTCGGCGCCGCGCCCGGTCACGCCCATGTCGGCCGCCGCGTGCAGCACCGCGTCACAGGTGTCCAGCGCCCGCCGTACGGCATCGGCGTCGCGGATGTCTCCCTGCAGCACCTCCGGGGCGATCCTCCGAGCCCGCTCCGGGCTCCTCGCCAGCAGGACGCACTCGTGACCCGCCTCCCTCAGGGCGGACACCGCGTGCGACCCGACGAAGCCCGTTCCACCCGTCACCAGGACTCTCATGGCTGAAACCTAGCGCTTGCTAGACTCGTCACGGAATCGAACATGAGTACGATGGTTCCATGTACGTGCCGCCCGAATGGCCGCAGGAGGTCAGGCCGCCCAGCGTGCCCGACTGGGAGACCTCGGCGGTGAACTGGTTGCTCGACGCCGTCCCGCCCGACTACCGGGCCTACGACGTGCTGCGCCGCCACCCGCTGGCGCTGGCGCGCATGGCGATCCACCACGTCAACGCCGCGGTGACGGCCGCGCGCGCCGGATACCGCGGCGCGCAGGTGGAGCTCAAGGGCCACCTGCCGCCCCACGCGATCGACGCTGTGCTCGACGTCTACCGCGAGGAGGGCCCCCGCCTGGTCAGGCTCGCCCGCTCGATCGAGGTGGTCGAGCGGGCGCTGCGCGGCGAAGGCTTCACCGCAACCCTGCGACAGCGGTCCTGAGCCTGACTACGTCACGCTTGCGTGCCTCGTAGGTCGCGCCGACCACGATCAGCAGCAGCCCGCCCACGGCGATCGGGATCCACTTCGGCACCACGACCATCAACTCGGCCAGCCACGGCGACAGCTCGCGCACCGCGACGACGCCCAGGGTCAGCGACCCGAGCACGACCGGCGCCTGCAGCCGCATGCGCGCCCCCGACACCACCACCGCCAGCGCGGCCGCGCCGAGCATCAGCGACCGGATCGGCGTGGGCTCGGCCAGCAGCGACGGCAGGAAGGTGAACAGCAGGCCGGCGCCATAGGCGCGCCACGACGACACCTCGCGGGCATGCCACCAGCCGATGCCCAGCAGCACCACCGAGAAGGGCAGCGTATAGGCCTCGACCACGTCCACGCCGTCCGCCCACAACCGCATCCACGAGGCCGACAGCAGGAAGGCCGTGCCGAGGTAGCCGATCGCCCGGTTGCGCACGGCGAAGCCTGCGGCGATCGTGACCACGCCCACCCCGGCGCCCACCAGGCTCGCGGTGCGCAGGCCCGCCGCCTCGGCCACCGCGAACACCTCGGCAGCCGCCAGCCCGGCCGCCAGGGTGACCGACAGCTGCTTGGCCCGTCCGACGTAGGCGGCGACCGCGGCCAGGACCGCCAGCAGCGGCAGCACGGCCAGCGTGGCGTCGCGCTCGGCCAGCGACGTGAGCACCGCGATCGAACCCAGGCCGATCGCCGCCGCCGCGAGGACCACGCCCGCCCCCGCTGGACGCGGACCGGGCCGCATGGCGGCGGCACCCGCCGCGAACGTCCCGGCGACCAGCACCACCAGCTGCGCCCAGTACGGCAGGGCGAGAGTCACGGGGATCGCCGCGACCACGATGGCTCCCGCGACCACCCCGGCGGCCTGCATCCAGGCGCCGGGCGCGCCCCGCACCTTCATGGCGGCCACGGCGACCGCTCCGGCCAGCAGCAGCGCGCCCAGCACCAGCGGCCGCGTCGTCACGGCCGCGTTCCAGCCGCTCCAGGGGAAGATCACGTACTGGAGGGGGGAGGTGACCGCCTCCACGACGACGTCGACCGCCACGAGCGCGGATACCCCGGCCAGGATCTGGGCGGGCGACACCCTGGTCTTCCGGCTACCGCCGTACTCACCCAGGAGCGCGAGGAGCGACGCGACGGCCAGCCCGGCAGCACACGACTCCACCATCAGCATCCCGGCATGGCCCACCAGCGCCCACGCCAGCCCGCCGCCGGCGAGGGCCGCGCCGACCAGCGCGGGCGTGCGGCGATAGAGCGGCGCCCACAGGGCAAGCAGCAACGCCAGGCACGCGTAGGTGAACCACTCCCTGGCCTGCGCCCACATCACCGCCTCCACGGCGCAGACACCGGCGGCGAAGGCGAACTCCGGCCTCGTCCTGGCCAGCATGGTGCAGACCACCGCGAGTGCCAGCGGCACGCCGACCAGGAACACCAGGCTCAGGACGAAGCCCTGCGGCAGGCCGATCGGCAGGCTCGGGGCGAACGCCGGCGCCGCCAGCAACCCAGCCGTCAGGCCCGCGCCCGCCACCCCCCACCACGCCTCGGGGCGGCGCCGCGTCAGCGCCCACGACGCCACCGCGAGCAGGAGGAACGCCACGACGGCCGGGCGAGCCGCGGGGACGGTGGACCACCCGCCCGTGACGACATGGGAGGCCGGGACGAACAGGGCCTTCATCACCGGCTCGGCCAGCGGCAGGACCGCGATACCCGCCAGCACCGCACCCGAGATCATCCCGGCGCGCCGCAACCCGGGACGGAGCCTGATCGCCGCCAGGACGACCGCCAGCGCCGCGACCTCGAACGGCAGCACCTGCCAGCCGCCCGGCAGCGCCGTACGCGGCAGGACGCCCATGGCGAGCACGCCCGCCGCCGCTGCCAGCGGGATCGCCACCTGGCCCGCCTTGGTGGCGTGCGCGGCGAACAGGGCGACCGCGGCCAGCAACATGTAGGCCAGCGCGTACGGCAGAGCATCGGCCACGGTCGCCGAGCCGAGCGACTGCAGCGCGCCCAGCCACGCCACCGTCCAGGACAGGCCCAGGCAGATCGCGGTCACGATCTCGACCGCGCCCTTCCAGGCACGCTCCCGGCCTCCGGCGAAGAACCAGATCACCACGTCGACGGCGGCCGTCACCGCGAAGGCGCCGCTCAGCAGTTCCTGCGACGGGCTGATCGCCGCCAGCGGCAAGGGGATCTGCGCCAGCACGATCGCGATCGGCAGGGGCGCCTTCAGCCTGGCTACCCGCGCGTAACCGGCCGCAGCCAGCGCCACCAGGCCGATCAGCAGCGCCGCGTAATCGTCGCCGGCCATCCCGGGCAGCAGTCCCACCCGCCTGGCCGCGTACCCGTCGAGCAGCAGCAGGGCCACACCCAGCACGCCGATCGTCTCGGCCGTCGCGTTGAGCCCGCGCTTGAGCAGCAGCAGCGGCACGGCGAGCGTGATCGCCGTCAGCGCGGCCATGATCGCGCTGCGGCCCGCCAGGCCCAGGAAGCCCCAGCTGACCACGGTGAAGACGATCGCGGCCACGGCCATCAGCAGGCCGCCCAGGATGAGCAGGGTGTTCTGGGCCGTGCGCCGCGACACCTCGGGACGCGGCGCGGGCGGCGGCACCGTGCGCACGGGCTCCGGCATCCGGAGCGGCTGCTGCTGCCTGAGCAGGCCGATCAGCTCCACCCTGCGCCTGCCGAGCACCTCCTGCCTGGCACGCAGCCTGGACAGCTCCGTGTCCACCTGCCACAACTCGGCCGCCACGGGCCCCGTCAGGGTCAGCGCGCAGCGGGGGCAGGCGGGGGCGGCGGCGGGAAGAACCGCACCACAATCGGGACAAACCGGTGACATGGTGCGAGCATGTCGCACGATCATTGCAGGACGCTTGAGGATTCGTGCTCAATTCGACCTAAGCACTTCAGCGGGTACTCACGCCAGCGCGAGCACCCGACGCATATGCGGCGACCTTATCGGGTGCGTCGTGCCAGGAAGACGATGACCCCGATCGCCCCCATCGCCGCGGCCACCCAGGTCAGCACACCGCCGATCGACAGGCTGGCCCGCTGTACCGGCGCTTCGGCCGCCGCCTGCGCGGGCTGCGTCTCCACCGGCGCCGGCGCACTCGCCGACGGCTCCGGCAGCGCCCGCTCGGGCACCGGCACCCTGTACACCGGACTCGACGGCCCCTCGGTCCCCGTCAGCAGCCCCTTGCCGTCACGCGTGAACGCGATCGACTCGGCCTGCTCAAGCTGCGGCATCGACACCTGGGTGATCCTCTCTCCCTCGGTGTCGAAGATCGTGGCGGAGAAGTAGGTCCGCACCACGTAACTGTTGCCATCGGGAGCGTAGGCGGCGTCCGTCGCCATCAGCGGCGCGCTCGCCACCCGCCGCAACACGTTCGGCCGGTCGGCCCGCAACCGCCTGGGCGCGGCGTACACCCCGCCGGAGAACTCCTTCGACACCACATACAGCCGCCCGGTCCTCGGGTTGACCATGATCCCCTCGGCGTTGCGCCCGCCGTCCTCGTAACGGAAACGGAACCGGGTCGCCGGCACCACCGCGTCCTTCAGAACGGCCGGCTCCATCACCCGGTACACCGACACGTCAGGCCAGGCGCCGTCGAGGTTGTCGCCGATGTCGGCGAACCACAACACCCCGCGACCGGTCTCGGGATCGGTCGAGGCCGCCATCGCCTCCCAGTCACGAGCCTGCGCGCCCCGCACCGTGAACCGCGCCCTCGTCCTGCCGTCCTCACCGACCGCGAAGAACTCGGGGGCGGCCGAGCTGTCGTTGTGGGTGTAGTAGACGCCCTCGTGCCCTGGCGAGAGGGCCAGGCCGCTGGACTCGGTGATGCGCCTGTCCTTGAAGGTGAACAGGCGCTCCTCCTCGTCGTCGGCACCGGCCGCCTGCGCGGCCATGGGCGTCAGGCAGACCAGCACGGTGGCGATGAGCAACCGGGTCAGGACAGCCGCCGGCTGCCAGGTCATCGTCACGCCGCTCCCCCTCACCCATCACGGCGATTCAGTCCCAGGCTAGCGCGAGGTTCGACATCAGGGCTCGAACGCAACGAACGGCCTCAAAGGCGGCAGCGCCCCGGGCACGCACTCAGCGCGGACCTTTCTCCTGTCGTTCCACGCCCTCGACTCTCACGCTCGCCCCGCGCCCTCGCGCTCTCACCCTCGCTCTTGCCCCGCGCCTTCGTTCGGGAACCGCGGCCCGCCGATCCACTCAGCTCGGGCCTCACCCCTCACGGGCCCCGCGGCTCGGCGCCTCGACCCCCAGACCCATGGCCATCGTGTCCTCAGCCCCACGCCCTCTCCACTACGTGGCAGACCCTCCCCTCAACCCGCGATGGTGGTCACTGCCGGAGGTGGCCCACCAGCGCAGGACCGGGGGCGGACAGGGGAAGGCGGGGTCACAACCACCCGTGGTGCCGGGCCGTGCGGGCGGCCTCGATGCGGTTGCGGGTGCCCGTCTTGCTGATCGCAGAGCTGAGGTAGTTGCGTACCGTGCTCTCCGACAGATGCAGCCGCGACGCGATGTCCGCCACCGTCGCCCCGTCGGCGGCCACGGCGAGGACCTCGCGTTCGCGGTCCGTCAGCGGGCTGGCTCCCGCGCTCAGCGCCGCGGCCGCCAGCGCCGGGTCGATGACCTTCTCCCCCGCGAGCACCTTCCTGACCGCCTGTGCGAGTTCCTCCACGGGACCGTCCTTGACCAGGAACCCGGCGGCCCCCGCTTCCATGGCGCGGCGGAGGTAGCCGGGCCGTCCGAAGGTCGTCAGGATCAGCACCCGGCAGGAAGGCAGCCGGTCGCGCAGGTCGGCGGCGACGTCGAGCCCGCTGCGCCCCGGCATCTCGATGTCGAGCAGCGCCACGTCGGGCCGTTCCGCGAGCGCGGCGTCGAGCACCTCGTCACCCGCCGCGACCTCGGCGACGATCTCGATGTCGGGTTCGAGTCCGAGCAGCAGCGCGAGGGCGCCGCGCATCATGCCCTGGTCCTCGGCCAGCAGCACTCTGATCACGGCAGCTCGATCCGTAGCAGGAACCCGCGGTCACCGGTGGTGCGCAGGGTGCCTCCGGCGGCCTCGACTCGTTCCGCGAGACCGCGCAGGCCGTGACCATGGCCGGAGGCGTGAGCGGGTGCTCCCCCACCGTCGTCGTGGATCTCCAGCACGGTCCCATCTTCCCCGTTGGTCAGGCGGATGAGGCAGTGTCCCGCTCCGCTGTGCCGTACGACGTTGGTGACGCCTTCGCGTACGGCCCAGCCGAGGAGCGCGTCGACCTCGGGTGTGAGCCGTCCGGCTGGAGCGGCGACGGTGACGTCGATGCCGGCGTCGGCCAGGGCGTGGCGGGCGGAGTCGAGTTCGGCGGCGAGCCCGCGCCCGCGGTAGCCGGTGACGGCGGCGCGCACCTGGGTCAGCGCGTCACGGCCGATCTGCTCGATGTCGGAGGCCTGCGCGGCGGCGGCGCCGGGGTCGCGGGTGGCGAGCCTGCGTACGGCCTCGGCCTTGACGACCATGACCGACAGCGTGTGCCCGAGCAGGTCGTGCAGGTCGCGGGAGAAGCGCAGCCGCTCCTCCGCCACCGCGGCCAGCGCCAGCTTCTCGCGGGTCGCCTTGAGCTCCGCGATGGTTTCGTGAAGGTGGAGGATGACGGCCAGCACCGCCCCGGCGCCGAGCGTGCCCCAGCCGAACGCCATGATCTCGCCGAGCCCGCCGCCGTCGAGCCACACCAGCAGCCCGGTCAGGGCGACGAACGGGAACATGACGCGGCTGAACAGCCGGGGCGGCACGGTGATCGCACACGCCAGCCCGACCAGGGGGAACAGGTAGAACCACTCCTGTCCCCACCCGAGTCCCGCGCCGGCCACGACGGCGGCCAGCGCGACCAGGCAGGCCCGCGCCTCGCGCCGGCGCCCGGCGAAGGCGAGCAGGACGAGCGCCGTGTAGAGCGCCACCGCCACGGCCAGCACCGTCCAGGCGAGCCAGGCCGGCTGGAAGACGCCCAGAACGGTGTCCCAGGCCGGCGCCAGCCCCAGGAAGACGAAGCCGACCAGCGGCTTGACGTCTGGCGGGCGGTAGTCCATCAGCTCAACCTAGCGCGGCGGTAGCCGAAGACCGCGTAGCCGCAGAAGATCACCAGCCATCCGCCGAGCACCGCGAAGGCCATGGCCGACGGGCTGCCGCCCAGGACGATGTCCCATGACAGCTCGGCGTAGCGGTTGGTCGGCGTCCAGCTCGCCAGCGTGGCCATCCAGCCCGGGAAGTCGGACGTGGGCAGCCACAGCCCGCCCAGGATGGCCAGCGCCAGGTTGAGCACGCTGTTGGCCAGCGGGGCCGCCTTGCCCGACAGCAGGAAGCCGTTGCCGAGCGCGAACAGCACGATCGGCGCCACTCCCAGCCACAGCAGCGTCCCGATCGACAGCCACTGCCAGGGGGCGAGCTCGACGCCCTTGACCAGGCCGCCGACGGTCAGCACCGCCACCACGGCGGGCAGCACCACCAGCATGCCGACCACCGCCCTGGACACCACGACCTGTACGGGCCCGAGCGGGGTCACCCGCAGTTGCCGCAGCCAGCCCACCGCGGCGTCCTCGGCGACTCCTGAGCCGTTGTTGAAGGCCGCGCCGGACGCGCCGAAGGCCGCCATCGCGACCAGCATGTACAGCCCGCCGTCCTCGTCGATGAGGCCGAGGCTGGAGAAGATCAGGTACATCGCCACCGGCAGCGTGATCGCGATGACCATGTAGCCGCCGTCGCGAACCGTGCGCCGCAGTTCGAGCCCGATGTAGCCGAGCATCACGCCACCTCCGTCAGGGCCAGGAACGCCGACTCCAGGTCCACCCCGGTGACCTCCAGGTTGTGTACGGCACGCGCCCCCGCCAGCGCCATCACCGTGGCGTCGGCGTCGCGGGTGTGCAGCCTGGCCCGCTCGTTGCGGATCTCGACCTGGACCACGCCGGGCAGCTCGGCCAGCTCGGCCGCGGTCAGCTCCTTCATGTCGACGGCGACCGTGCTCCCGCCGACCACGTTCTTGATCTCGGCGCTGGTGCCGTCGGCGATGACCCGCCCCCGCGCGATCACCACCACCCGGTCGGCCTGCTCGTCGGCCTCCTCCAGATAGTGCGTGGAGAACAGCACCGTACGGCCGCGCTCGGCGAAGGCCCGCATGCCGGTCCAGAACCCCTGCCTGGCGCGCACGTCGAGGGCGGCGGTCGGCTCGTCGAGCACGATCAGCTCGGGGTCGCCCACGAGCGCCATCGCGAAGCGCACCCGCTGCACCTGCCCGCCGGAGAGCCGGTCGGCCCGGCGCCCGCCGAGCCCGTCGAGCCCGGCCAGCTCCAGCGCGTGGCCGACCGGCATGGGCGCCGGGTAGGTGCCGGCCACGCAGCCCACGAGTTCGCGGACGGTGACCCGCTCGATGAGCCGGCCTTCCTGCAACATCGCCCCGACCTTGCCCTGCCGTACGGCCTGGACGGGGTCGAGCCCGGCCACCCGCGCCCGGCCGGAGTCCGGTTCCACCAGGCCGAGCATCATCCCGATCGTGGTGGACTTGCCCGCGCCGTTGGGCCCGAGCAGCGCGACCGTCTGGCCGCGCTCGATCGTCAGATCCATCCCGTCGACGGCCCGCGCGCGGCCGTAGCTCTTGGCCAGCCCTGTCAGCTCAATCATGGGTTCAACGCTAGAAACCGCGGCCGTTGGACGGCAGAGCCGTCGATCCACGCTCGGACAGGACAAATGTCCTACCGGCTGACCCTGCGATGGAACTGCCAGATGCCCGCGGTCATGAGCAGGGCCGCGAACACCGCCAGCATCCCGATCGGCGGCCACGGGTTCCCGCCCGACAGCACGGCGGTGAAGCCCTTGTGCCCCCAGGCGTGGGGGGTCAGGTGCGCGAAGGTGCGCAGCGGTTCCGCCATCCGTTCCAGCGGAGGGTAGAGGCTGCCGCCCAGTGTCGGCAGGCCCAGGCCCAGCACCATGGCCAGGCCGAAGACCATGCCCTCGCCCTTGAACGACGATCCGATCAGCATCGCCGCGCCGGCCCCGGTGAGCACGAACAGCACCAGCAGCGCGGCGGCCGGCACCGGGTCGCCCCACCTGGCCCCGAACAGCAGGCTGGAGCCGATCATGATCACCAGCCCCTGGAAGAGCGCGATCAGGACCTGGCCGAACGCCTCGCCCAGCACGATCTCGGCCGTGGAGGTCGGCGTGGCCCTGATGCGGCTGACCACGCCGGAGCGCAGCGCCTGCTGCAGCGCCAGCGCGATGATCAGCGGCATGAAGAACACGAACATCAGCAGCAGGGAGGACGCCTGCACGCCGAGCCGGCTGCCCCGCCCCAGCAGGTAGACCAGCAGCAGCGGCATCACCACCATGTAGAACACGTTGCTGCGGACCCTCAGGGTCCTGCGCAGCCCGGCCAGGCCCATCCAGACGATCTTCATAGCGTCAGCGTCCTCCTCGCTCCGGCCAGCGCGATCGACCCCGTCACCAGCGCGATCCCCGACAGGACCGCCACAGGCGCCAGCACCTCGGCGTCCGGGCCCAGGCCGCGCAGGAACCAGTGGTGCGGGGTGAGGCGGCTCAGCCACTCCAGATCGGGCACCGGGAACAGCGCGCCGCCCACGATGCCCAGGACCACCGCCAAGGCGCTCTGCTGGTTCATCGCCTGCTCCGCCGTACGGGCGAAGGCGGCCGCCACCGACGACAACCCGCAGGCCGCCGCCACGAGCGCCACCACCAGCACGGCCACCTGGAGCGGCGGGCCCCAGTCCGCGCCCAGCAGCAGGCTCGTCGCCAGGATCAGCACCGCCATCGACGCCAGCGCCAGCACCATCCCCGCGACCAGCTTCGCCGCCAGGATCGTGCGCCTGCCGACGGGGGCGGCCAGCAGTCTGGCCAGGGTGCCGTTGCGCTTCTCCGCCAGCAGGCCCGACATGCCGGAGGCCAGGAAGAACAGGAAGAACGTGGCCGAGCCCGCGGCCAGCTCCGTACTGCGGCCGACGCCCGCCAGCGTCAGCACGAAGGTCAGCGTCAGCGGCAGGACCAGGCCGAACATCAGCAGGTAGCCGTCCCTGACCTGCTGTCTCAGGTCCTTGACCAGGATGGGCAGCATCGTGGTCAGTCCCGCAGCGCACGGCCGGTCAGGTGCAGGAAGACGGCCTCCAGGTCCGCCTCCCCCGCCTGCGCGCGCAGCTCGTCGGGGGTGCCCTCGGCGATCAGGCGGCCGTGGTCGAGGATGCCGACCCGGTCGCAGAGGCGCTCGGCCTCCTCCATGTAGTGCGTGGTGTACAACACCGCCGCGCCCTCGTCGGCCAGGGCGCTCACGGTGCCGAGGATGGCGTTGCGGCTCTGCGGGTCGACCCCGGCGGTGGGCTCGTCGAGCACCAGCAGCCGGGGGCTGTTCAGCAGGCCGATGGCGATGTTCAGGCGCCTGGCCATGCCCCCCGAATACGTGGACACCACCTCGTCGGCCCGCTCGGTCAGGCCTGTGGCCTCCAGGACCCGCTCGACCCTGGACCTGTCGCGCATGCCGTACAGGCGGGAGAAGAAGCGCAGGTTCTCCCTGGCGGTCAGCTCCATGTAGGCGCCGACCTCCTGCGGGACGTAACCGATCAGCGCTTTCGTCCTGGTCGAGGGCTTCTGACCGTCGATCAGGATCTCACCCCCGTCCCTGTCGACAACGGTGACGATCATGGAGATCGCGGTGGTTTTGCCCGCTCCGTTGGGACCCAGCAGGCCGTAGGTCTCGCCCTCGGCGATGGTGAAGCTCAGATGGTCGACGGCGGTGGTCGTGCCGTATCTCTTCGTGAGGCCCGCGCAGGCCAGGACCGGTGATCGTGCCATGCCACCCAGTCCAGCCGGGCCACCCGGTCACCTGCCCTGGCCGACCGGCCACGCCCCCTGGCCATCCGGCCAAAGCCGCGACGCGGCACGCGCACATAGGCTCTGGACCATGGCCCCCTGGCTCCTGCCCGGCGAGCCCTCCCCGGGCACGGCCCGCCGTACGGCCAGGGACTGGGTCGCCGACACCACCCTGTTCGCCTTCGCCGCCTGGATGTGGTTCCTCGGGACCCACGACTTCCCTCCTCCGGGCGTCGACTTCGTGCCCCCGTGGATGGTGGCGGTCAACCCCTGGATCGGCGCCCTGGCCTGCCTGACGGTCTGGTGGCGGCGGCGGGCTCCGGTGACGCTCGCCCTGGCGCTGGTCCCCTGCCTGCTCGTGGCCGCCTCCAGCCTCGGCGCGACCATGGTCGCGGTGCTGACCGTGGCCGCGTACCGGCACTGGTCACGCGCGTGCGCGATCACCGCGCTGTACCTGCTGATCACCAGCTACTACGCCTTCTTCGCCGAGCCGCCCGGCATGACCCGCCCGGCCGTGGTGGGCTGGACGGCGATGTACTTCCTGGCCCCGCTCACGGTGGGACTGATCGTGCGGGCCAACCGGCTCGTCATGGACAGCATCAGGCGCGAGGCCAGGGTCCGCGAGCGCGAGCACCTGGTGCGGCTGGCCGAGACCCGGCGGGCCGAGCGCGAGCAGCTGGCCCGGGAGATGCACGACGTGCTGGCGCATCGGATCTCGCTGCTCAGCGTGCACGCGGGCGCCCTCGCCTACCGTACGGCTCGCGCGGGCGACGGCCAGGCTCCGCCCCTGGAGACGGCCGAGGTGGACGAGGCGGTGCGGGTGATCCAGACGAACGCCCGCCTGGCACTCGACGAGCTCGGCGAGGTGCTGTCGATCCTGCGCACCGACCCTCCCGGCACCAGCCCTCCCGGCACCGGCTCGCCCGACCCTGACCCGCCCGGCGCCGCTCCTCCCCGCCCTGAGCCGGCCCCCTCTCGCCCGTCTGGGCTCGATCGGCTCGTCGCCGAGGCCCGCGCGGCCGGTCAGCCCGTCCACGTGACCAGCACGGGCCCTCTCGACGAGCTGCGCCCCTCCGCGCGGCGCACCGCCTACCGGGTCGTCCAGGAAGCCCTCACCAACGCGCGCAAGCACGCGCCGGCCGCCGACGTCACCGTACGGCTCGACGCCACCGCCGGCACCGGCCTCAGCGTGCACGTCTCCAACCCCGTCACCCCCCGCCCCGACGCCGACACCGGCAGCGGCTACGGCCTGGTCGGCCTCGCCGAGCGCCTCCACCTCGAGGGCGGCACCCTGGAGCACGGCATCAGCGGCGGACGATTCGTCCTCACCGCCCACCTGCCCTGGTGAGACTCACTCGGCAACGGCGTCGTGGGCCAGGACGGCCAGCTGGATGCGGTTGGCCAGCCCCAGCTTGGCCAGGGAGCTGGAGATGTGCACCTTGACCGCGCCCACCGACAGGTAGAGGCGCTCGGCGATCTCGGCATTGGACAGGCCCTCCGCCACCGCCCGCGCCACCTCCTGCTCGCGCTCCGACAGCTTGCCGAAGCGCTCCCTGGCGCGCAGGGTGCGCGAGTCGGCGCCGGTCGCGACGTGGGTGATGAGACTGCGCGCGACACCGGGCGACAGCACCGGCTCGCCCGCCGCCGCCTGCCGTACGGCTTCGACGATCTTCTCGGGCGGGGTGTGCTTGACCAGGAACCCGGCGGCGCCCGCGCGCAGGGCGTCGAGCACCGTCGCGTCGGCGTCGAACGTGGTCAGCACGATCACCGACGGGCCCTTCCGCGCGGCCAGCGCCCGGGTGGCGGCGATGCCGTCGAGGTACGGCATGCGGATGTCCATGAGGACCACGTCGGGACGCAGCCGCTGCACCGCGTCGGGCACGTCGGCGCCGTCGGCCGCCTCCCCGACCACCTCGATGTCGGCCGCCCCGCGCAGCATCAGCCGCAGCCCGGCGCACACCAGGGGGTCGTCGTCGACGAGGAGGACGCGGATCACCTCGGTCATGCTGCCAAGCTAACTCCCCGCCCGCTCCCGCGCAGGAGGCGCCGGAATGGCGGGCGCGAGGTCCCCGAGTCGCGCGCTGTGCCGTAAGAACCCCGAGCCCTGCAACACCACCAGCGTCACGTTGTTGCCGATCAACGCCACCCACAGCCCCGTCAGCCCCCACGTCGCGGCCACCGGGTGGGCCGCCACGGCCAGCAGCCCGTAGGCCACGGCGAAGGACGCCAGGCTCCAGCTCGACCGTTTGAGCCCCGCCAGCCCGAACCCCATGACCGCCTGGGCCGCGTCGGCCAGCGTGGAGACCACCAGCAACGGCACCAGCGACAGGGCCAGCGCCTGCACCGCGGCATCAGGCGTGAACAGCCGGAAGATCCACTCCCCGAACAAGAGCAGCACCGACCCGCCAAGCCCCGCGCCCGACAGCCCGAGGATCAGCGCCGCCCGGTTGACCCTGCGCACCTCGGCCGTCGTCGTGGCCCTGGCCACCTCGGGCACGCTCGCCTGAGCGACCGCCAGCGCGGCGAGGAACAACAGCCCGATCGCGGAGTTGAGCACCGCGTGCGCCGCGGCCCCGATGAGCCCGGTGCGCGCCGCGGCATAGGTCACCACGGCCAGGACGCCGAACTTGATGAGGATCGTCCCCGCCAGCGGCAGCCCCACCCGCGCCAGCCTGACGATCTCGGTCACCCGCGGCCGCCCGGGCCACTGCGAGAAGCGGCCCAGGCCGGGCACCCTGCGCAGGCAGAAGACCGACACCTGGGTGCTCGCCAGCGCCGACACCACCATAGCCAGGCCCGCTCCCGAGGGCCCCATCACGGGGACCAGGGCGAAGGTGAGCACGATGTCGACGACGGTGCCGGTCAGGCTGGACCAGAGCACCTGCCTGCTGCGGCCCAGCGCGACCAGGACGGAGTTGGCCCCTCCGCTGGAGGCGAAGACCAGGACGTAGAGCGCCAGCAACCACGGGAGCGCGCCCATCGCTTCGACGACCTCGGCGGGCGTGCCGCTCACGCGCGCGATCAGGGGGACGCAGGCCACCAGGGCCGCGCCCACGGTGCCGACCGTCAGGGTCAGCCAGCGGGCGTCACGCAGGATCGGCAGGGCGGCCGCCGGGTCGGCCCGGTGCGGGGCGATGAACGGCACCATGCCGCGCAACGATCCCGCCACGGCCGCCGTCGCCGGGCCGAGCACGGCCATCGACAGCGCGAAGGCCGCGAGCGACTCGGTGGCGTGGTGGCCCAGGGCGATGGTGAAGACGACGCCGCCCACCATCGAGGTGATCATGGACAGGAAGAGGGGCACCGCGGAGCTCAGGAGGGGGCGGAAAGGCACGGGGGCAAGTCCACCACACGCCACCGACGAAATGCGCTCGCCTGGAGTCCACTCCAGGTGCTTAGGCTGGAGGGTTATGGACTACGTGAATCTCGGACGAAGCGGACTCAAGGTCAGCCCTCTCTGCCTCGGCACGATGAACTTCGGGCCGCAGACGACGGAGGACGACTCGTTCGCCATCATGGACCGGGCCCTTGAGGTCGGGATCAACTTCTTCGACACGGCCGATGTCTACGGCTGGAAGATGGGCGAGGGAATCACCGAGAACATCGTCGGCCGGTGGTTCGCCCAGGGTGGCGAGCGCCGCGAGAAGACGGTGATCGCCACCAAGTTCAACGGCCGGATGAGCGAGTGGCCCAACGACAGCCTGCAGTCGGCGCTGCACATCCGCCGCGCCTGCGAGGCCTCGCTCAAGCGGCTGCAGACCGACTACATCGACATCTACCAGGCCCACCACATCGACCGCACCACCCCGCTCGAGGAGTGGTGGGAGGCGATCGAGGTGCTGCGCCAGCAGGGCAAGATCATCTACGCGGGTTCGTCGAACTACGCGGGCTGGCACATCGCCAAGTCGCAGTCGTACGCCGACCGGCGCGGCCTGTTCGGCCTCGTCTCCGAGCAGACCCACTACAACCTGCTCACCCGCACCCCTGAGCTGGAGCTCCTGCCCGCGTGCGAGGACTTCGGCATCGGCGTCATCCCATGGAGCCCGCTGGCCGGGGGCCTCCTCGGCGGCGTGCTGCGCAAGATCGACAAGGGCCGCTCCGCCGCCGACCACATGGTCAAGCAGCTGGAGAAGCACCGCGACAAGATCGAGCGCTACGAGAAGCTCTGCGATGAGCTCGGCGAGGACCCGGCGTTCGTGGCGCTGGCGTGGCTGCTCAAGCAGCGGGCGGTGGTGGCGCCGATCATCGGGCCGCGCACGCTGGAGCAGCTCGACGGCACGCTGCGGACCCTGGAGATCGACCTCGACGAGTCGGCGCTGGCGCAGCTCGACGAGATCTTCCCCGGGCACCGCACGGCGCCCGAGGACTACGCCTGGTAGGTCCGAGGCCCCGGCTCCGCCGTACGGCCGCCCAAGAGGCCGTACGGCTCACGCCATGACGCCCGGGGCCAGCCAGGAGGCCGGTCAGGAGGCCGGTTGGGAGGCCGGTCAGGACACCCGGGGCCGGCCAGGAGGGTGGGTGCGGCCAGGGCGGGGCCGTTCAGGAGGGCGGGGCTCGCCCGTCACCACGACCGCCAGGCCGTACGGCTCACGTCAGGACGGCGCCGAGGACGACGATCACGAGCAGAAGGCCGAGCACGAGGGGCAACAGCCAAGGACGAGGACGATCCACGCAAGGGAGCCTAGCCGAGCGCCCAGGATGCCAGTGACTCGTACCTGAGCGGCGGCCCCAGGTGACTGCGCACCAGATGCACCTCGGCCGCCCGCCACGGCGAGCTCGCGAACGGCCCGAGCGCCTCGATCAGCGGCCGCAGGTCCTGCTCGGCCTTCGACCGGGCGAGCGTCAGGTGGGCGTGCAGCCGCTTGTCGTCGGTCTGCGCGGCCCCCGCGCGCCGCGCGCCCGCCTTGACCGAGTCGGCCAGGCGGTGCGCGGGGTCGCCGGTCATCCCGGTCCACAGCACCCTGCCCCGGCGCGGCGAGGAGAAGGCACCGAAACCCTCGAAGGCCACGTCGAGAGCCTTGTGCCTGGACACGGCACGGGCGAGGCGGGTCTCCAGCTCCGGCAGCGCCCGGTCCGGCACCTCGCCGAAGAATCCCAGCGTGACGTGCCAGGTCTCGCGGGCGGGCCAGCGCAGCCCCGGCACCCGGCCGGAGAACGGCGCGACGGCCCGCTCGACCTCGTCGAGAACATCCTCGGGCGGGATCAGCGCGGCGAACAGTCTCACGGCTGCCACGTTAACCCCGCCCGGGGTCGACTCATGCTCCGACGGCGGCGAGGGCCGGGCGGTGCACCCGGGCCCCAATGATCTTGCTCAGCAGGACGGCCAGCCCGGTGCCGACGAGCACCAGCGATCCGGCCAGGACGACGCCCACCCGGGGGCTCGCCAGTTCCGACAACCAGCCCAGCATCCAGGCCCCGACGGGCGCGCCCGCCGTGAAGGCCAGGAAGTAGATGCCCATGACCCGTCCCCGCATCTCCGGCGAGGTGGCCAGCTGCACGGTGGCGTTCGCCGCGGTGTTGACCGTGATCAGCGCGACTCCGGCGGGGACCAGCACCGCCAGGTAGAGCGCGTACGACGGCATCAGCCCCGCCACGGCGGTCGCGACGCCGAACGACACCGCTCCGCCGTACAGGAGCTTGCGCGACGGCCGGGTACGGCGGGCGGCCAGCAGGGCTCCGCCGAGCGCTCCGACCGCGAACATCGTCGAGGCGAGCCCGAACGACGAGGCGCCCGAGCCGAAGACCTCGCGGGCCATCAGCGCGATCGACGTCATGAACGCCTGGGCGAACATCGAGACGAACCCGATGAGCAGCACGGGGAAGAGCAGCGCCTCGTTGGCCAGCACGTAGCGCAGGCCTTCGCGCAGCTGCCCCTTGGCCCTGGGCACCGGCTCGGCCGGGTTCAGCTCGGCCTTGCGCATGAAGACCAGGCTGGAGATCACTCCGGCGAACGTCAGCGCGTTGAGCAGGAAGATCGGCCCGGCGTCCATCGCGAACATGAGCAGACCGGCGACCGCCGGGCCCACGACGCGGGCGAGGTTGAAGCTGGAGGCGTTCAGGGCGATGGCGTTGGGCAGGTCTCTGCGGCCGACCATCTCCACCACGAACGCCTGGCGGGTGGGCACCTCGGCGCAGGAGATCACACCGAGCACGAGGGCCATGACGTAGACGTGCCAGACCTGGGCGGTGCCGGTGATGGCGAGCACACCCATGGCGAGAGCCAGCACGGCCATCAGCGCCTGGGCGACGATGAGCAGCTGCCGCTTGGGGTAGCGGTCGGCCATCATCCCGCCGAACATCCCGAAGATCACCATCGGGGCGAACTGCAGCGCGGTCGCCGTTCCCAGCGCCACGCCGCTGCCGTTGGTCAGGTCCAGGACCAGCCAGTCCTGGGCCGTGCGCTGCATCCAGCCACCGACGTTGGAGATCACGCTGCCGATGGCGAACAGGCGGTAGTTGAAGACCTTGAGAGACCGGAACATCCCGGTCTCGATATGTTCGCCTAGATCTTGCTGAGCTTCTCCAGAATCGGCGCGGCCTGTCGCAGAACCGCCCGCTCCTCGGGAGTCAGCTCCTTCAACCGTTGCGTCAGCCAGGCTTCCTTCAGCCTGCGCTCCTCCTTCAGCAGGGCCTCGCCCTGCCCGGTCACGCTCACGGTCACCTGACGCCGGTCGGTTGGGTGGGGTGTGCGCGCGACCAACCCGCGCTCCTCGAGCGCGCCGATCACCCTGGTCATCGATGGGGGCTGCACCTTCTCGAGCTCGGCCAGCTCTCCGGGCGAGATCCCGGGATGCCGCTCCACGGCGGCCAGCGTCGCGAACTGCGTGGGTGTCAGGGAGTGTGCCGCTGCCTGTCGTCGAAGTCGCCTGGTCAGCCTTGCGAGCGACACGCGCAAAGCCGAAGCCAGGCCTGCGTCGCTGCGCAGGTCCAACTTTGGGGGATTCGTTAGCATGAGTCATTACCCTTGCTAACTATCACAACTGCCACGCATATTCCCCTTAGATTCGGATATGTCTCGCTATTTGATACCCACTCCAGGCCCCCGCGTGAAGCCGTAAGCAGCACGTAATCACATGACTTCGCTCACGTTGGATCCTGAAGACATGAAGAGACTCCTGCTGGCCGGGCTCGTCGTCGTGGTGAGCGTCGGACTCTACCTGTTCCAGCCGTGGCGGCTGTTCACCACCGTCGAGGTCGACGAGGCCCTGCCCACGGGCCCCTCGACGACCACCTCGGCGACCACGGAAACCACCACGAAAGCCGCCGCCGAGCCCACCGCGAAACCCGCCGCCGGCCCCGAGGTCCTGGCCACCGGCGCCTTCCGCTCCCACGAGCACAGCACGAGCGGCCAGGCACGCGTCCTGCGCCTGTCCGACGGCAGCCGCGTCCTGCGCATCGAGAACCTGCGCACCTCCGACGGCCCCGACCTTCGGGTATGGCTCAGCGACCAGCCCGTGACCGGCAGCTGGTTCAACCTCGACGACGGGAGATGGCTGGAGCTGGGCGAGCTCAAGGGGAACAAGGGCAACGCCAACTACGCCATCCCCGCCTCCGCCGACCTCGACCGCTTCACCAGCGTCACCATCTGGTGCAAACGCTTCAAGGTCTCCTTCGGCGCGGCCTCGCTCGTCACCGCATGACGGGTTCCGAGGCGGGCTTGGCGCGCAGTTGTGCTCCGATGGCGTGCATGTGGCTCAGCGCTATGCCGTACGACTCGAACAGGCCCGCCTCCGCGTAGGAGATGCCCAGAGCGTCGCAGTGGGCGCGCACGAGCGGCTGGGCCCTGCGCAGGTTGGGCGTGGGCATGCTCGGGAACAGGTGGTGCTCGATCTGGTAGTTCAGCCCGCCGAGCAGGACGTCGATGAACCTGCCGCCGCGCACGTTGCGCGAGGTGAGCACCTGCTTGCGCAGGTAGTCGTAGGAGTCGGCACCGGTGAGCACCGGCATGCCCTTGTGGTTGGGCGCGAACGTGCATCCCAGGTAGACGCCGAACACCGCCTTCTGCACGAGCACGAAGACGATCGCCTTGCCCGCCGGCAGGACGGTGAAGACCAGGGCGAAGTACCAGACGAAGTGGGCGAGCAGCAGCACGGTCTCCAGCCGGCGGTCCCGCAGCCTGGAGAGCGCGCGGACGCTGGAGACGTGCAGGTTCCAGGCCTCCAGGGTCAGCAGCGGGAAGAACAGGTAGGCCTCCCACTTGGCGATGAAGCGCGACAGCCCGCCGGCCCGCGCGGCCTGGTCCTCCGACCACACCAGCAGCGACGGGTCGACGTCGGGGTCGTGGTCCTCGTGGTTGGGGTTGGCGTGGTGGCGGGTGTGCTTGTCCATCCACCAGCCGTAGCTCATGCCCACCGCGAGGTTGCCGGCTACGCGTCCGGCCACGGCCGACGCCCGCCGGGTACGGAACACCTGCCGGTGCGCCAGGTCGTGGGCGATCAGCGCCACCTGGGCGAAGGCGATGGCCAGGACGATGGCGACGAGGAGTTGCCACCAGGAGTCGCCGAGCGACACGAAGGCCGCCCAGCCGCCGGCGAAGGCGAGGGCGACCAGGGACAGCCGCAGGGCGTAATACGCAGGACGCCGGTCGAGCAGACCGGCGTCCTGGATCACGCGGGACAGGCGGGCGAAATCGCTACCGTGAGTCACCGCACAAGTGTGGCGATCACGGCAGACCGGGTAAACCCCGTGCGCCCCCGCAATCGCGGTAGTGCCCGCCCTACTGAAGGCCGAGCAGGACCTTGACGGGGCCGAGCGCGAAGTAGAGGGCGAACAGGGCCGCCACCACCCACAGGAGCGGGTGCACCTCGCGAGCCTTGCCGCGCACCGCCTTGATCAGCACGTAGCTGACGAAGCCCGCGCCGATGCCGTTGGCGATGGAGTAGGTGAACGGCATGAGCACGATGGTGAGGAAGGCCGGGATGGAGATCTCGAAGTCGTCCCACTCGATGCTCTTGACCGAGGTCATCATCAGGAAGCCGACCACGACCAGCGCCGGGGCCGCCGCCTCGTACGGCACGACGGAGACCAGCGGCGACAGGAAGGTCGCCAGCAGGAACAGCAGACCGGTGATCACGCTGGCCAGACCGGTGCGCGCGCCCTCGCCGACACCGGCGGCCGACTCCACGTAGGTGGTGTTGGAGGAGACCGAGCCGGCGCCACCCGCGGCGGCGGCGATCGAGTCGACGAAGAGGATCTCGCGGGTGCGCGGCAGCGTGCCGTCCTCCCTGACCAGCCCGGCCTGGGTGCCGACACCGACGACGGTGCCCATGGTGTCGAAGAAGTCGGTGATCAGCAGCGTGAAGACCAGCAGCACGGCGGCCAGCACGCCGACCTTGCCGATGCCGCCGAAGAGGCTGAACTGGCCGAGCAGCGACAGGTCAGGAAGGCCGAAGACGTCGCCGAAGGTCGGCACGTTCAACTGCCAGCCGGCCGGGTTCTTGGTGCCGTCGGCCAGGGTGGCGGGGCCTACCTTGGCGATCGCCTCGACGACGATCGCGAGGATGGTCGCGCTCACAATGCCGATGAGGATCGCGCCCTTGACCTTGCGCACGAGCAGCACGATCGTGGCCAGCAGGCCGACCACGAAGACGAACATCGGCCAGCTGATGATCTCGCCCGCGATGCCCATGGTCAGCGGCGGAGCGGCGTTGCCGCGCACGAAGCCGGAGTCGACGAAGCCGATCAGGGCGATGAACAGGCCGATGCCCACGCTGATCGCCGTCTTCAGCTGGGCGGGGATCGCCTGGAAGACCGCCATGCGGAATCCGGTCAGCACCAGGACGGCGATGATGATGCCCTCCAGCACCACCAGGCCCATGGCGTCTTCCCAGGACATGTCCGTGGCGATGCCGAAGGCCACGAAGGCGTTGAGGCCGAGGCCGGCCGCGATGGCGAAGGGCGCGCGGGCCACCAGTCCCATGAGGATGGTCAGCACACCCGCCACGAACGCGGTCGCCGCGGCGATCATCGGGATGTTGGGCGCCGAGCCGTCACCCAGGACCTGACCGTCGGCGTCCTTGCCGAAGCCCAGGATGAGAGGGTTGAGCACCACGATGTAGGCCATCGTGAAGAAGGTGGCCAGGCCGCCGCGGATCTCGCGGGAGATCGTCGAGCCACGCTCGGAGATCGAGAAGAAACCGTCAAGACGTGTATTCACGCGCGAAGAGTGACAGGAGTGACCAAAGGGCGAAAGGTCCGGTGATCGGATCGAGATAGTGTTGATGCCGTGGAGAAGCAATGGCACCCGGATCCCGAGCCGATCGAGACCAACGACCAGGCCACGATCTGGGTCGGCACCGCCGCGTGGGCGATCGCCCTGGTGGCGCTGTTGATCTTCCAGCCCGCTCCCGAGCACCAGTGGTGGGTCTGGACCTGCGTGGCCGGCATCGTCGGCGGCCTGTTCGGCATCTGGTTCGTCCGCCGGTTCCGGCGTAGTTGACACCTGTCATACGGAAGTGCTGTTTTCCACCACTACATAGGTCAACGCCGGATCAACCATGCTTAAAGCATGAAGAAGACGCTGACCACCACGATCCTCTGTGCGCTCGCCCTGGCCGCCTGCAGCACGCAGACGCCGCCGCCCAAGCAGGCCCAGAAGGGTGGCAGCACCTCCACCCCCACGCCGACCAGCGCCATCGCGTGGGCGCCTTGCACCGACGTCCAGGGTCCTGACGGCAAGACCATCAACGATCCCGGCATGGAGTGCGCCAAGCTCCCGGTGCCCCTTGACTACGCCGCCCAGGGCGGCGAGAAGATCGACCTGGCGCTGGTCCGCATCAAGGCCACCGGCGCCAAGCAGGGCTCGCTGGTCTTCAACTTCGGCGGTCCCGGCGGCTCTGGCGTCGACACCCTTCCGCTGGCCAAGGCACTGTTCGCCGGGCTGAACTCCAGCTACGACCTGGTCAGCTTCGACCCGCGCGGCGTCGACCGCAGCGCCCCGGTCAAGTGCGGCGACACCGAGAAGTACGTCAGCGAGAGCTTCGAGGACGACGACAAGATGGCCGAGCAGTTCGTCGCCGACTGCCAGAAGGACTCGGCCAAGGTCCTGCCCCACCTCGGCACCGTCAACGCCGCCCAGGACCTGGAGCAGATCCGGGTGGCGGTGGGTGACGACAAGCTCAACTACTTCGGGATCTCGTACGGCACGCACCTCGGCGCCGTCTATGCCACGAAATATCCGCAAAAGGTGGGCCGCTTCGTCCTCGACGCCGCCCTCGACCCCACCATCACCTTCGAAGAGCGCGCCATCGCCCAGACCAAGGGATTCAAGCAGGCCTTCGAAGCCTTCGAGAAGGATTGCGCCGCCCGCAAGTGCAAGCTCGGCGGCGACGTCGAGCCGGCCGTCGACAAGCTGATCGACCAGCTCGAGGCCAAGCCGCTGAAGGTCAAGGACCGCGAGCTCACCGCCGATCTGGCCAGCACCGGCATCTTCGCCGCCCTCTACGCCAAGCAGACCTGGCCGCTGCTGGAGCAGGGCGTGACGGCAGCCCAGCAGGGCGACGGCACCATGTTGCTCCTGCTCGCCGACTCCTACACCGGCCGCAAGCCCGACGGCACCTACTCGACGATGATGGCCAGCATGCCCGCGATCAGCTGCCTCGACAGCTCGGAGCGGCCCGACGAGGCCACCGTCGACCGGGTCGAGCAGGCCACGGAGAAGATCTTCCCGCTGGTGGCCTCCGGCGGGCTGGGCTCCATCTGCCGCCACTGGCCCGCCAAGGGCAGCGACGAGGCCAAGCGCATCGACGCCACCGGTTCCGCGCCCATCGTGGTCGTGGGCGGCAAGGGCGACCCCGCCACGCCGTACGAGTGGGCGCCCAAGCTCGCCGCCCAGCTCAAGACCGGCGTGCTGCTCACCTACGAGGGTGAGGGGCACGGCGCCTACCTCAGCGGGAGCAGCTGCGTGACGCGCGCCATCGACGCCTACCTGCTCAAGGGCGAGGTGCCCCAGCAGAACACCACCTGCCCGGCCGCCTGACCCACCTGCCCGGGCCGCAACATCGGCCCGGGCACCATCTCATGCCCTACGACAGATCGGCCTCGGCCAGCAGCAGCGGCACCGCGTCGGGGTCGCGCAGCAGCGCCGCCACCGCCAGCCGGTCACCCCACTGCCCCGTCGCCCACGCCAGGCCGCGTGCCAGCCCCTCGATGCCGGTGCAGTGCACCTTCCCGTCGAAGAACCTCCACGCGCACTCCACCCCGTCGACCAGCAGCTTCTCGTGAAGCACGTAGGTCGCGGGAGCCGCGGGCAGCAGCGAGCGCACCTGCGCGGGCACCTGCTCCTCCGCGCCGGACGACGTCACCTCGCCGGTGGCCAGCTCGCCGGCCAGCGGCAAATCGAGCAGCTCGGACAGCGCCTCGGCCAGGTCGAAGGGCGCCAGCACCAGCGGCCGGTCGGCGACCAGCTGGAGCAGGTCGGGCGCCTCCACGACCACCGCGTCCTCGGCGTCGGCCACCACGATCACGCCGTCTCGCACGGCACGCACCCGCTCGGGCGGCGACACCCGCGACGGGTCGACGCCGGCCAGCGCCATCCACAATCCGCGCAGCTGCGCCCGGTCGAGCTCGACGGCCGGGTCGGCCATGCGCTCCAGCAGCTCTTCCGGCCCGCCGTGCGACTCCAGCAGGGACGCCAGGGTGGTGCGCACGCCGATCATCGCCAGCGCCGCCTCGTCGAGGCCGGTGGGCGCGTCGCCGTACAGCCCGTGGAGCAGCGGGTCGGCGCCGGGCAGGCGCAGGGCGCGCGGGCGCCGCCCGTCGAGCACCGGGTGCTCGGCCAGCCACCACGCGGTGTAGGACGGCACCTCGGCCCCCTGCACCCGCAGCGGCATCAGCGCGCCACGCAGCGGCGGCCTGGTCAGCAGCGCGAGCGCGGCGGGCCAGTCGGCGACCAGCTCCAGGTCGCGCACCGCGGTGAACTCGGGCGCGACCGGCGGCAGGTCGCCGTCGAGGAGGTCGAGGACGTCGTCGAGCCAGTCGTCCTCGCCGTCGAGGTCGTGGTCGCAGTCGTCGTGGTCGAGCAGGACGTCGGAGTCGTTGACGACCGCGAAGCCGTCGAGCACGCCGGCGGCGACCAGCGCCCGCGAGCCGTACGTGGAGACCAGCTCGTCGGCGGCCAGCGGCCCCTCTTCGAGGATCTCCGACAACGCGCCGCCCGGCAGGAGCAGGTCGCCGGCGGAGTAGAGGTCGCCGTCGGCGCCGCGCAGCGCCAGCTCGGCTAGCCACGGCAGCTCGCCCGCGGCCAGACCGGCCGCGTCGACCAGCGCCAGCACGGCCCGCGCGATCTCCTCGTGGTCGGGGTTGTCGAGCGACTCGGACACCGCCGCCTTGGTGACCGGGTCCTCCAGCACCGTGCGCGGGGTGGCCTCGGCGGAGCCCAGCCGCAGCAGGAGCGGATGCGCCGCGTCGGGATGCACGATGCGCAGGCCCAGCGGGCCCAGGTCGAGGCTGCCGCTCAGCATGAGCGTGCCGCGCGGCCCGCGCACCAGGCGCCCGTCGGCCAGCGGCACCGGCAGCGCGCCGAGCGACTCGGGGTCGTCGGCGGGCAGCACGTCGTAGAGCTCGCGCCACCACGACGGCTCGCGCCCTTCGACGGCCTCGCCCGACAGCAGGTCGGCCACGTCGGCGAGGCCCACCTGGCGCACGCCCAGCGTCACGAGCGCCGGGTGCCTGGACGGCCAGCCCGCCGGCAGCAGGCCGGGCACGATCTCGGCGACCCGCTGCAGCAGCTCGGCGGATCCGGGCACCACGGCGGCCTCGCGCCCGGTGACGACCCAGCCGTCCTCGCCCTGCTCGCGCACGGGATGCTCGACGGTCCACTCGGCGTCGGGGTCGTAGAGCGCGGAGTCGGCGAACGTCGGCGTCTGCACGGCGGGAGCGGGCGCGGACAGCGCGGGCAGGAACGGGGCGTCGGGCAGCCGTCGCAGGATCGCGCGGCGGATCATCGCGTCGAGCTCGCCCTTGCCCATCAGCGCGGGCACGAGGTCGAGCAGGCGCGGGGTGCGCGGCAGGTCCTGGACCAGCCGCACGTAGGCCTCGGCGGCGCGCTCGACCAGGAAGTCGGTGAGGGGCCCCTTCGCCACGTGGCGGCGGTCGGTGGCCATCGGGAAGGAGGCGATCAGCAGCGCGGGCAGGTCGAGCGGCTCGTCGGAGGGTGTCGGCGCGTGCACGACGGCCCGCACGCTCGACGGCAACGCCAGCCCCCGCGAGCCGGACAGCGGGTCACCGCCACGCCGCCGCTCACCGGAGAGCCCACCGCCGCCCTCCAGCGCGCCGTCGACCTCGGACGGCACCGCCCATCTCACCGACCAGTACGGCCGGGCGCGCTCCTCCGTCGGCCGGTCGGCGAACAGCTCGGCCACCTGCTCGGCGGTGAACTCCCCCGACTCCGACCACACCTGCCAGGAGCCGGGCTCGACGACACGCTCCTGCCCGTCGAGCTCGATCTCGATGCGGGTCAACGCGGGCATGCCCAGCAGGAGCGCCGGGCTCGCCTCGTCGAGCATCCGCCGCACGGCCTCGGCCGCCTGGGCGTCGCGCAGCGGCAGCCGTACGAGGGTGTCGAACCCGTCGGGCACCGGCAGCGCCTCGGTGATGTACGGCAGGCGCAGCAGCGGCACGTGCCCGCCGCGGTCGGCCAGGTGCCCGGCCAGCTCCGGCACGGCGGCCACGGCAGCGGCCGTCTCCGAACGTGACCAGCGCACGCCGGCGGCCCCGCGCGACCCGATGGCCGGGGAGTCGGAGACCGACACGACCGCCGCGAAGCCGACGCCGAACCGGCCCACGGCCCCGGCGTCGTCGCGTTTGGCCGACACTCGCAGCGTCGACAGTCCCTCGACGCCCGCGGGGTCGAGGGGCGCGCCCGTGTTGGCGGCGAACAGCACGTTGTCGCGCAGCGACAGGCGCAGCACCCCGGGCCTGCCGGCCCGCAGGGCGGCGTCGGCGGCGTTCTGCGCCAGCTCGACGATCAGTCGATCACGGTAGCCGCCGAGCGCGAAGTCTTCCTCGGCGTTGGCGTCTTCGCGGAACCGGGCAGGTGAAGCCTTCCAGGCCGCCAGCACGGCGGCCCGCATGCGATCTGTGCCGAAGAAGTCATCCATCACAAGGTCGGTAGGCTAGCGGCCCCCACCGTCAAGAATGACCGAGCTCTTCGCCCTCGCTGTCGCCGTCGACGGAGCCGAGATCGTCGTAGCCCAGGTCATCGAGGATGGGCACGGGCTGTTCGAAGGTCGGCGGCATGACCGCGGCCTCGGAATGTGCGCCGCAACCGTGATCTGCGGAGACCACCTTGCCGTCGTCGGGGGCGTATTCATTGGCGCACACCCCGAACTCCGACTTCAGCGCGCCCGCGAGCGGCCAGAAGAAGCCGCAGGTGGAGCATTGCGCGGGTGCGGCGTGCGCGATCGGCGTGTGCGGCCCGTGATCGCCGGAGTACCAGCGCCTTGAGGCCCGGTCGCGTCCGATGGCCGAGAGCACGCGTGCTCGGCCGAGGCCGTATTCGAAAACCGCCTGGTGGTCGGTCTCGTCGTCGTCGGACTCGTTGTAGCCCGGCACGAGCCGATCGTCGTCGTCGGCCGTCGGCAGCAGGTCGCCGACGCCCAGGTCGCCGGGGCGCAGCCGCTCGCTCCATGGCAGCCACTGGGGCGCCAGCAGGGCCCCGGTGCCGGGAAGCAGCACGGCCTCGCTCACGGTGACCTTCTTCGCGCGCGAGGCGCGCGTGACCGTCACCGCCCAGCGCCAGCCCCGGTAGGCCCTGTCGAGGCAGGCGAAATAGTGGGTGACGATCCTGTCGCCTTCGCCCTCGACGCCGAGATGCTCGCCCACGGGGCTCGGAGCGGCGAGTTCCTCGGCCGCCTCGCGCGCCAGCTCCACGGCGGCGACGCAGGCCTGATCGGGCGCGGCGGCACGGCTCCTGGTCCGCATCATCGGTTGGCTCACACTCCATTGTCACCTATTCCGGCAACCAGGTAAGACTGTTAAGCGTGGCGGATGGATGGGAGAAGGCGGGCGAAGTCTCGCGGCGCGTCGGTCGCGGGCTCGCCGACGCGGGCCGCGCGACCGCTCGGGGCGCGCGCAGTACGGCACGCGGCACGGCTTCCGCCGCCCGGAGTACGGCACGCGGCACCGCTGCCGCCGCCAAGGGCACCGCTCGCGGCGCCCGCAGGGTCGGCCAGGCCACGCGCCGCCTGACCCACGCCGACGGAGCCGACCGCACCGGGCTCGGCCGCCTCATCGAGCTGACCGCCACCCACAGCGTCGGCGACGCCCTGGTCACGGGCGCCCTGGCGACCACGATCTTCTTCGGCCTGCCGGTCGGGGAGGCGCGCGGCTCCGTGGCGCTCTACCTCGTGATCACCATGATCCCGTTCGCGCTGGTCGCGCCGTTCGTCGGGCCGATCCTCGACCGGTTCCGCTCGGGCCGCCGCTACGTCATGGCAGGCACCCTGTTCGGCCGGGGGCTGCTCTGCTTCGCCATGGCCGCGGCCGTGGGCCCCAACGATCTGGTGACGCTTTTCGCGTCGGCGCTCGGCGTGCTGGTGCTGTCGAAGGCCTACAACGTGTCGCGCGCCGCGATCATGCCTTCGGTGCTGCCCGCCGACATCACGCTCGTCAGCGCCAACGCCCGCGTCGCCCTCTTCTCGCTGATCGCCGCCGGGGCGGCCGTGCCCATCGCGGCTGGGCTGGCCACCTGGCTCGGCGCCGCCTGGACGCTCCGGCTGGCGATGGTCGTCTTCCTGATGACCGGCGTCCTGGCCGTGCGGCTGCCGCGCCATGTCGACTCGCCCGACGACACCGACGAGGAGTCGGGGCAGGTCCGCTGGCGCACCGTGCTCAAGATGGGCCCGGCGGTCACCGAGTCGATGCTCGCCAACATCGGCATCCGGCTGTTCTCCGGGTTCCTGCTGTTCTTCCTGCTCTTCCTCGTCCAGGAGAGCAACGTGCCAGGCATGCGGCCGGCCGTACCTCCGGCGGGCGTCGCCGTCGACCAGCTGACCGGTTTCGCGCCTCTGGCCCTGATCGCCCTGCTAGCGGGCGCGGCGGGCCTCGGCGGTCTCGTCGGCGCCCTGGCGGCCAACTGGGCGCGCCATCACTCCCCGTTGCTGATCATCCTGCTGACGTCGGCGTTCACGCTGGTGATCACCGTGGTGACCGCGGTGTTCTTCAACGTGTGGTGGGCGCTGGGTATCGCCTTCACGATTGCTTTCGCGCAGGAGCTGGGCAAACTCGCCATGGACGCGATCATCCAGCGTGAGATCGGCGAGGAGGTGCGCTCGTCGACGTTCGGCGTCGTCGAGGCGTTCCTCCAGGTGGCCTGGGTGTTCGGCGGGCTCGTGGGGTTGCTGCTGTCGCTCACGGAGAGCGGCAGGGCTGGGCTCATCGCGCTCTCGGTCGTGCTGGGGGTGGGGCTGGTCTGGTTGCTGGCCAGGAGGCGCTCGCGCATCAAGGCCCGCGACGCGCGCGCCGAGGCCGAGCAGGCGCCTTCCGGGGTGGTCGACGTGATCGACACCACCAAGCCGCTCACCCGGCCCCAGTAGCCCGCAGGGTGAGCAGCCCGTAGGAACGCAGCTCGGGCACCCTCCAGACGACCGCGGCCACGGTCACCGTCGCCAGCAGGCCTCCGGCGCAGATCACCACCCCGGTCCCGAAGATCGGCGCCGCCGTCCCGTGCAGCAGGTTGGCCAGCTGCGGCCCGCCGATGAGGACGACCGTCAGCGCGCCCTGGATCCGGCCGCGCATGGCGTCGTCGGTGAGCGCCTGGGTGATGGCGTTGCGGAAGGTGCTGAGCACGAAGTTCACCGCCCCGCCGGCGACGAGCGCCGCCAGCGCGAGCCACAGGTGCTGCGCCAGGCCCAGGACGATCACGGTGACGCCCCACGCGGCGACGGCCGCCGCCATGAGCAGGCCGTGGCGCCTGGCGCGGGTGAAGGTGCCCGACAGGAGCCCGATCGCGAACACCCCGGCGGGATAGGCGGCGTAGAGCATGCCCAGCGCGGGACCGCCGCCGGCCGGGCCGCCGTAGGTGCGCTCGGCCAGTTCGGGGAAGAGCGCGATCGGCATGCCGAAGACCATGGCGGCCAGGTCGATCCCGAGCACCGCCACGAGCAGCCGGCTGCCGGCCAGGTACCGGAATCCGTCCCCGATCTGGGCGATCGTCGAGCGCCGCGCTGCCGGGGAGGAGGCCGGCGGGATGCGGGGAAGCCTGGCGACGGCCCACACGACGGCCGGAAGCGCGAGGGTGTCGAACAGGTACAGGGTGCCGAGCCCGACGAACGGGATGAGGACTCCCGCCAGCATCGGGCCCAGGATCGACCCGGCGTAGCGCACCAGCGAGGTGAGGCTGTTGGCCGCCGGGAGCAGCTCGACCGGGACGAGGCGCGGCACCACCGCCCCCATGGTGGTCATGATGGCCCCGAAGGCCAGCCCCTGGCAGCCCACCAGCACCATCAGGACCGGCACCGACCTGAGGTCGAGCGCGGACTGCACCCACAGGGCGGCGTAGGTCAGGGCGAGGCCGCAGTGCGCGGCCAGGAGGATCGTCCGCCGGTCCTCGCGGTCGGCGAGCGCCCCCGTCCACAGGGCGGCCACGACCAGCGCCACGAAGGACACGATGGCGGAGGCGCCCACGGCCGCCGACGACCCCGCCATGGTGAACAGCTGCGTCGGGACGGCGGCCAGGCTGAACGACCCGCCCATCGCGCACACGACCGACGCCAGCCACATGCGACGGAACGCGGGGATGGCCAGGGGACGGCGATCGACGGCGAGGCCGCGCATCACCGGTCGGCGTCCAGCGGCACGACGTCGGCGACGACGCAGGCGACGTTGTCGGGGGCGCCCGCGGCGTACGCCAGCGCGATCAGGTCGTCGAGTGCCTGCTGCGGCCCGTCCGCCCCGGCCAGGACCTCGTGCAGTGACGCGGCGGGGACGACGGCCGACAGCCCGTCGGAGCACAGCAGGTCGCGGTCTCCCGCGGCGGCCTGGTGAAGCGACAGGTCGGGCTGGGTCCCGCCGGTGCCGGTGAGGGCCTGCACCAGCAGGGAGCGCTGCGGGTGGGAGCCGGCCTCCTCGGCCGTCAGCCTGCCCTGGTCGACCAGCGACTGGGCGTAGGTGTGGTCGTGGGTGATCTGGAAGAGCTCACCGTCACGCAGGCGGTAGGCGCGGGTGTCGCCGATGTGCGCCAGCGCGAGCTGGGAGCCCGACCACAGCAGCGCGGTCAGGGTGGTGACCGCCTCGCCGTCCGATGACGCCGCGGCGATTCTCCCGATCCGCGCGTCGGCGTCGTCGACGGCGTCGGCCAGCGCCCCGAGGAGGTCCTCGGCGGGGATGGCCAGAGCCTCCAGCTGCTTGAGCGCCTCGATGGCGGTGGCGCTCGCGAGGTCTCCCGCCCCGCCGCGCACGCCGTCGGCGACGGCCAGGAGGCGCGGCCCGGCGTAGGCGGTGTCCTCGTTGCTCGTGCGTACCAGCCCTGACTCCGACCTGGCGACGTAACGGATCCCGAGCATGGCCGCGCGATCGTCCACGGAGCTGCCCTTCCCCGTCAGGTAGTCGACGAGGAACGACGCCAGCCGCCCGCGAGAGGCGGTCTCGGCCTGAAGCTGCTCCCAGTAGCTCGCGATCTCCTGCGCGGCCTCGTCGGCGGGCAGGTCGCACACCCGGCGGATCCTGGCCAGGGGCATGCCCAGCCGGCGCAGCCAGGCGATCAGCCGGGCCCGCTCCAGCTGCTCCGGCTCGTAGAACCGGTATCCCGTCTCGCCGTCCACGGCGGCGGGCCGCAGGAGACCCAGCTCGTCGTAGAGCCGCAGGGCCTTGGGAGACAGCCGAGCCGCCCGAGCGAACGTTCCGATCGTCAGCAGCTCAGCCATCGTTCCTCCTCGTCCCGTCCGGCCCGGCCGGTATCGACGATGCTGGGGCTTGACCCATGGGGAAGGTCAACCCCGGAGATCCGCTCAGGCCTGGCGGCGGGCCCGCACCGCGGCCGCGAGTTCCTCGACGAGCGCCACCGTGTCGTCCCAGCCGAGGCAGGCGTCCGTCACGCTCTGCCCGTAGCACAGCGTCTCGCGCGGTCCCGGCTCCTGGCGTCCCGGCACGATGAAGCTCTCGACCATGATTCCGGCGACCGCCTCGTCTCCCGCCGCGATCCTGGCGGCCAGCTCGCGCACCACCGCCGCCTGCCGTACGTGGTCCTTGCCGCTGTTGCCGTGCGAGGCGTCGACGATGAGCCTGGCCGGCAGCGAGGCCTTCTCCAGCAGGGCCAGGGCGTCGCGCACGTCGGAGGGGGCGTAGTTGGGCCCGGAGCGCCCGCCGCGCAGGATCACGTGGCAGTCGGGGTTGCCGGAGGTGGACACGACGGACGCGCGGCCCTGGTCGTCGATGCCGAAGAAGACCTGGGGGTGCGAGGAGGCGACGATGCCGTCGATGGCCACCTGCACGTCGCCGTCGGTGGCGTTCTTGAACCCGACCGGCATCGACAGGCCCGAGGTGAGCTGGCGGTGCACCTGGCTCTCGGGGGTGCGGGCGCCGATGGCGCCCCAGCTGACGGCGTCGGCGATGTACTGCGGGCTGGTCGGCTCCAGGAACTCGCACCCGACCGGCAGCCCGGTGTCGAGCACGTCGAGCAGGACGGTGCGGGCCAGGCGCAGGCCGCGGCTCACGTCGTGGCCGCCGTCGAGGTCGGGGTCGTTGATGAGGCCCTTCCAGCCGATGGTGGTGCGGGGCTTCTCGAAGTAGACGCGCATGACGATCTGCAGGGCGTCGCTGACGCCGGGCACCAGGGCGGCCAGGCGGCGGGCGTAGTCGAGCGCGGCCTCGGGGTCGTGCACGGAGCACGGCCCGACCACGAGCAGCAGCCGGTCGTCGGCCCCGGTGAGGATCTCCTGTACGGCACGGCGACCGGCGGTGACGACGGCCGCCCGCTGTTCGCCGAGGGGCTGTTGAGCCAGGAGCTCGGCGGGCGTGGGCAGCGGTTCGAAGGAGGTGATGCGCAGGTCGCTGGTGACAGTCATGGGTGCTTGCTCCAGTAATCGGAGGCGGCCCCATGCCGGGAGTCCCAGAGCCAGGTCCGCCTAAACGACGAAAGGCAGAGACGAGATGTCTCTGCCTTGTGGCTCCGGGTGATCAGCAGGTCAGCGCATATGGACCTCGGCCCCACCCGGAGCCGTTCCATAGCGCCAAAATCGGCTGATCAATGACATGCCGGAGAGGCTAGCACACTAATCGAGGTCGTCCGCTACCACCCTCAGCACCTGAGCGATTTTCTTGGAGTGCGCGCCGTCGGGGTGCTTGCCCCGCCGGTAGATCTCCGAGATCCCGTCGAGCAGCTTGATCAGATCCTCGACGATGACCACCATCTCGTCCGGCTTCTTCCGCTTGGCCTTCACCTTGGGCTTGGCCAGGGTCGGCGGCTGCTCCAGGATCCGGACCGAGAGGGCCTGCTGTCCACGCCGGGACTCGGCCACGCCGAACTCGACCTTCTGGCCGGGCTTGAGCGCGGGCGCCCCGGCGGGCAGCGCGGAAGAATGCACGAAGACCTCACCGCCGTCGTCGCGGGTGAGGAAGCCGAATCCCTTGTCGGCGTCGTACCACTTGACCTTGCCACTCGGCACAGGGGACCTCGTTCAGACTGTCGGGAAAGTACTGTCGGAAAAAGTGAGTGGAAGTAGGTTATTCCCCGCACGCCCCGAGGGCGACCGGGTAAATCCGGGGCGAATTCAGTGCTGCCAGCCGTCGAACCAGGACGCGAACTCCTTCAGATCGTCCAACGCCACATCCGCTCCGTGCTCCCGCAGTTCGCCCACGGTGTAGGGCCCGGTCGCCACCGCCACGCTGACGGCCCCGCCCGCCCTGGCCGCCTCGATGTCGGCGACGTGGTCTCCAACATAGGCCGCCGCGCCGAAGCGCGCGAGAGCCGAACCCTTCGCGGATCCGAAAACCGATCCGACCACTTCGTCCACCTCGAAACCGAGCGCCTCGACCGTGCTGGTGGCGTCACGCACGTTCTTGCCCGTCACGACGATGACCTTGCCTCCGCGGGCCCGTACAGCGGCCAGCGCCTCGTGCGCGCCGGGCATCGCGGTGGTCATCGGCAGGGCGTAGGCCGGGTACAGCTCGCGGAAGGCCAGGGCCGCGGCGGCGATGTCGGTCTCCGGCAGCCAGTTGGCCAGTTCGTGCTCCAGCGGAGGCCCCAGCCGGGTCACGATGGCCGCGCTGTCGAAGACCACCCCCAGCCGCAGCCCCAGCTGGTCGTAGCAGGCGGCGATGCCCGATCGGGTGTCGGCAAGCGTCATATCCAGGTCAAATCCCACGTTCCCCACGCTGTGAAGAATGCCACCCGTGGGGGAAGGATGGACACATGGCCAACCCCCCAGACGCCGACCGCCGCCCGGCCGTCCGGCATCGTCCGGCCAAGCCCGGCCCTTCGAGTGGCCCCACGCCGCTGCGGCGGGTGGCGGAGGCGCTGATCTGGCTCGTCCGGCTCACCACCCGGCTGGCGGCCCTGATCGTGGTGCTCTACGCGGTTTTCACGGTGTTCAAGGCGAATCCCGCCAACGTCTGGTACCAGGTCGTGGAGTCGGCCGCGGGCGGTCTGTCACTGGGTCTGGCGGGCCTGTTCCAGCTCGCGGACGATCGGTGGGAGGCGCTGGTCAACTACGGTCTCGCGGCGGTGGTCTGGCTGATCATCGGCTCGGTGCTGGCGAGTATCCTGAGGAAACTATGACGAGGTCGACGCGCGAGCGGATCATCGACGAGGCGCTGCGGCTGTTCGCCGAGCGCGGCTACGCGGCGACCTCGGTGGCCGAGATCGAGGCGGCCTCCGGCCTGTCTCCCGGCGCCGGAGGGCTCTACCGGCACTTCAAGTCCAAGTACGAAGTGCTGGCCGCGGCCATCCACGAGCACGCCGCGCGCACCCGCAGCCAGGTCGCCGTGAGCCTGGCCGAGCTCGACGAGCTGGAGTCGCGGACCGACCTGGAGGGGCGCCTGGCCCACCTGTGCCGCTCCGGCCTGGCCAAGGTGCGCGAGGAGAGCGAGCTGACGCGCGTCTTCTTCCGCGACCTCAGCCAGTTCCCCGAGCTGGTGGCGGTGGTCCAGGAGGGCCTGCTGCAGCCGATGTTCGACGCGATCGTCTCCTGGTTCAAGACTCAGCCCGAATACTCCCAGGCCGACGTCGACTGGACCGGCGTGGCCGTGGTGCTGGGCGGCTCGGTGGTGCACTACCGCCTGTTCCAGGAGACCGTGGGCACCTCACCGGGCCATGCCGAGAAGGAGCAGTTCGTGGCCGGGTGGGTGCGCCTGGCGATGGGCCTGCTGCCGGCCCACGCACCGGTCAGCTAGCTAGCGCAGGGCCGCCTGCGGGGCGCCGATCCTGCCGCGCTCCACCACGCCCGAGATCACCGCGACACCCAGCCCCGCCGTACCCAGGATGGCCCCCACCCACAGCGGCGAGGTGAAGCCGAGCCCCGCGTCGATGGCCAGTCCTGCGAAGAACGGCCCGATGGCGTTGCCCAGGTTGAAGGCGGCCACGTTGGCCGCCGAGCCCATGACCTGCGCCCCGGTGGCCTTCTCCAGCACCCGGGTCTGCAGCGGCGGGATCGACGCCGAGGCCACCACGCCGAACAGGGTGATCGTCACAGCCGCCCCGATCATGGTGTGCGAGGTGGCGATGAGCACCAGCGCCACCGCGACGATGCCGCCGAGCAGCACGTAGATGCTGGGCATGAGTGCCCGGTCGGCCATGCGCCCGCCGATGGGGCCGCCGATCAGCATGCCGACGCCGAGCAGGGTGATCACGATGGGCACCGATCCGGCGGAGAACCCGGAGACCTCGGTGAGCAGGGGCGAGACGTAGGTGATCACCGCGAAGGCCGGTGCCCAGCCCAGCGCGGTCATGGCCAGCACCAGCCAGACCTGCCCGCTGCGGAAGATCCGCAGTTCCTGGCGCAGCCCCGAGTCGGGCCTGGGCCCGCGCGGCACCAGCAGCGCGATCCCGGCCAGCGCGACCACGCCGATCACCACGACCGCCCAGAAGGTCGAGCGCCAGCCGAGCTGCTGGCCCAGGAAGGTGCCGAACGGCACGCCGACCACGTTGGCCAGGCTGAGCCCGGTGAACATCAGGGCGATGGCGCTGGCCCGCCGCTCCGGCCTGACCAGGTCGGCGGCGACCACGGCGGCGACGCCCACGTAGGCGCCGTGCGCGAAGGAGGCCACGATCCTGCCCGCCATGAGCGCGCCGTATCCGGGCGCCAGCGCGGACAGCACGTGAGCCACGGCGAACAGCACCATCACCGCCATCAGCAGGGTCTTCCTCGGCATCCGTGCCCCCAGCGCGGTCATCAAGGGGGCTCCCACGACGACGCCGAAGGCGTAGCCGGAGACCAGCAGTCCCGCGGCCGGGATCGAGGTGTGGAAATCCGCCGCCAGGTCGGGCAGCAGCCCGGCGATGACGAACTCCGTGGTGCCGATCCCGAAGGCACCCAGAGCCAGCGCGAGCAGCGCGAGAGGCATGATGGAGCACTCCTCATATAAACTGATAGCCAGCGCGTGCATTAATTGCACACGCCTCATATATGAGCATGCAACTACATGCGTGTGCAACTTTTGGAGGGGTGAGCCATGTCACTAGAGACCAGGGCCCAGGGCTGGCGCACCCTCGCGGCCCTGCAACAACGCATCGAGACGAAGATCGAGAAAGCGCTCCAGGACCACCACGACCTGAGCGTCAACGAGTTCTGCCTGCTGCACCACCTGTCGGTCCCCGGCGGGCCGAGCACCCGCATGCAGCACCTGGCCGAGATGCTCGTGCTCAGCCAGAGCGCCACGACCCGCCTGGTCACCCGGCTCGAGAACCGGGGCCTGGTCAAGCGGGTGCTGTCGGCGGAGGACCGGCGCGGCATCTACGCCGAGGCCACCGAGTCGGGACGCGAACTGCACGACAGGGCGGTGCCCACGCACAACGAGGCGCTCGAGGCGGCGTTGCGCGAGGCCGAGGGCCTGCCCGAGCTCACGCCGCTGGTCTCCGCCCTGGAGACGCTGGCACTCAAGGTTCAGCCGTTGAGCGGCCTCGAGGCTCAGCCGTAGCGCAGCCTCAACGCTCAGCCGTTGAGCAGCTGGTAGGCCATCCTGGCCACGCCGAGCCCGGCGCCGATCATGAACATGATCCCGCTGACCGCCCAGAACTCCGTCATGAAGCGCTCGAACCCGCTGAACCCGCCCAGCCGTACCGCCGCCACCAGCGCGCCGCCCAGGGCGTAGCCGATCATCGGGGAGGCCAGCCCCCACAGCCGCTCGCGCAGCGTCCAGCCCTCGCTGATCAGCGTGAGCACCGCCCCGACGGCCCACACCAGCACCGGGATCTCGAAGATCGCCAGCTCGCCCACGTGGAAGGGCACCATCAGCCCGGCGATCAGGAACAGCACCATCGCGGTCACCTCACGCGGATGGTCCTGCAGGATGGTCCAGGCGTCGCGCCCCTCGGTGGTGTAGGGGTTGGCGCTCGACATGAAAGCGCTCCGCAGCCCGGCGAACGGCGAGCGGCGGCGCGGTGGCCGCGACAGATGCCGCTGCGCCAGCTGGCGCCCCCTGATGACGCCGGGCGGCGCGTCGTCGACGATGCGCGGGCCGACGGCGGGAAACTGCGCCGTCTTGCGCGGCTCCTCGGGCGGGGGCTCGACGATCGGGTTGAGCTGCCTGACCTCGCGCTCGACGAGCGCGCGGGGGTCGCCGAACCTGGCGAGGACCTTGGCCACGTCCTTGGCGGTCCGTGCGTCCCCGCGCTCGCGCTCGATGCTGGCGCGTAACCTTTTCACGAAGTCGATGCGCTGGTCCGGACGGAGCACTCCGTGCGCCGCGTCCGCCGCCCGGGCCACGTAGTCGAGAACCAACTGATCAGCTCTCTCGTTCACAAGCCAAAACTACAGCGACTTACCATTTTCAGGATGACCTTCACCGATTGGCTCCGGGGCCGCTCCGACGAACAGTTGCGAGCGCTGGTCTCCGCGCGCCCGGAACTCATCACTCCGGTGCCCGCCCATCTCGAAGGTCTGGCCGCGCGGGCCGGCAGCCCGTCGGCGATCGGGCGGGTGCTCGACCGCCTCGACCGCTTCTCCCTGTCGGTGGTGGAGGCGCTGGCCGTCCTCGACGAGCCCGTCCCCGCCGACCGGCTCAAGAGCGCGCTCAACCTGCCCAGGACCCCCAAGCAGACCCTCGAAAGGCTGCGCGGCCTGGCGCTCGTCTTCGGCACCGACAAGGCGCTGCGGCTGGCTCCAGGGGTGCGCGGCGTCCTGGAGGACCCCGCCGGGCTGGGGCCGCCCGTGGCCGACGTCTTCCGCCACCACCCGCCGGAGCAGCTGGCCGAGATGGCCGACGAGATCGCTCCCGGCACGACGGGCACCGGCAAGGAACGCCTGGCCGAGGCGCTCGCGCAGCCGGGCAAGCTGATCGAGGAGGTCTCCTCCGAGGCCCGCACCGCCCTGAACCAGCTCACCTGGGGCCCTCCCACCGGCAGGGTGCCCAACGCCCGCCGCGAGGTCACCACCGCCACCGCCCGTTCCCCCATCGAGGAACTGCTGGCCAGAGGCCTGCTGGCGGCGACCGGCGAGCAGACCGTCACGCTCCCCCGCGAAGTGGCGCTCTACCTGCGCGACGGCCGCGTCCACCACGACGCCCAGCCCAGCCCGCCCAAGCTGGAGGGCACGCCGCGCCAGCAGCCGCTGGCCGACCGCACCGCCGCGGGCCAGGCCTTCGAGCTGGTCCGCGCGGTCGAGGAGCTGTGCGAGCGCTGGTCCGTCGAGCCTCCAGGCGTCCTGCGCACCGGCGGGCTGGGCGTGCGCGACCTCAAGCGCACCGCCGGACTGCTCGACCAGCCCGAGTGGGTGGCCGCGCTGGTCGTGGAGATCGCCCACTCCGCCGGCCTGATCGGCGCCGAGGGCGAGTGGCTGCCCACCTCCGCCTACGACGTGTGGCGCGTCAAGCCCACCGACGAGCGCTGGGTACGGCTCGCGGAGGCCTGGCTGCGCATGGACCGCGTCCCCGGCCTGATGGGTGAGCGCGACGAGAAGGACCGCCCGCTCAACGTCCTCCACCCCGACCTGCGGCGTTCGTCCGCGCCCGGCATCCGGCGGGCCACACTCGAGATCCTGCCGCCCGGACTGGCCCCCAGCCTGGAGTCGGTCCAGCAGCGCCTGGCCTGGGAGCAGCCCCGCCGCCGCGCACTCCTGCGCGACCAGCTGATCGAGTTCACCCTCCGCGAGGCCGAGCAGGTCGGCGTGACCGGGATGGGCGTGCTCTCCACCCACGGCCGCGAGCTGCTCGACGGCGACGTCACCAGCCTGGCCGCCCTGCTGCCCGAGCCCGTCGATCACGTGCTGCTGCAGGCCGACCTCACCGCCGTCGCCCCAGGACCGCTCACCAGCGACCTGAACCGCTGGCTGGCGCTGACCGCCGACGTGGAGTCCAAGGGCGGCGCGACCGTCTACCGTTTCAGCGAGAGCTCCGTGCGCCGCTCCCTCGACGCCGGTCACGGCGCCGACGAGCTGCTGTCCATGCTGGCCCGCCACTCGGCCACGCCCGTGCCGCAGCCGCTGTCCTACCTGATCACCGACGTCGCCCGCCGTCATGGCCGCATCCGGGTCGGCACGGCGAGCGCCTACATCAGGTGCGACGACTCCGCCCTGCTCGACCAGATCACCGCCGACCGGCGGGCGGCACCGCTGCGGCTGCGCAGGCTGGCCCCGACCGTCATCGCCTCGCGCACCTCCCGAGCGGTGCTGGTCGACTCGCTGCGGGCGATGGGCTACGCCCCGGTCGCCGAGTCGATCGACGGCGACGTGATCATCACCCAGCTCGACTCCCGGCGCACCGAGGCGCAGCCCGCGCCGCGCGCCGTCCACACGGCCGTGCTCGATCCCGACGTCGTCGTGGCCGCCGTCCGCGCCATGCGCGCGGGAGACGCGCGGCGCATGCCCGCGGAGGCGCCCACCGGCCAGGTGCCGCGCGGTCCCGCGACCGCGACCATCACCGCGCTCCAGGACGCCATCCGCGCGGGTGTGCGCGTGTGGATCGGCTACCTCGACTCGCAGGGCAACGCCACCTCGCGCATCCTCGAACCCGCCCGCATGGAGGGCGGCTACCTGACCGCCTATGACGAGACCCGCGCGGCCGTCCACCGCTTCGCACTCCATCGGATCACAGGGGTCGCCGATCTCTCCTGACGGAGTTACGTTGACCGCATGACGCAGACTCTGGGGCACCTGGCCGAGCAGTCATGGGAGCGCCTGGGCGACTACGACTCGCTGTTCTACGAGGGCCGGTGGCACCGCAGCCTCGACCTGGCCGCGCGGGCGCGCCGCGTCTGCGGCGGGCTGGTCTCCGCCGGAGTACGGCCGGGCGACCGCGTCGTGGTGATGATGGCGACCTCCCCCGAGGTCCCCGTGCTCTACCAGGCCGTCTGGCTGGCCGGAGCGGTCGTGACACCGGTGGTCTTCCTCGTCGGACCCGACGAGCTGCGCCACATCCTGACCGACAGCGGAGCGCGGCTGGTCGTCACCTCGCCCGAGCTGCTCGACACCGTCAACGCGGCAGGCGTCGACGTCCCTGTCCTCACCGAACTCCCCGAGGCCGCCGAGCACGGCCTGGTCCCCCGCGACCCGGCCGACCTGGCCGCCCTGATGTACACCGGCGGCACCACCGGCCGCGCCAAGGGTGTCATGCTCAGCCACAGCGGCCTGTGGAACGTCTCCCGGGCCGGGTACGACATGTCCCACCAGGAAGGCGTCAACCGCGCGATCGTGCCGGTGCCGCTCTCGCACGCGTACGGGCTGATCGTGACCATCGGCGCCATGCAGGCGTCCGAGCCGCAGCAGGCGGTGCTGATGCGCTGGTTCGAGCCGAAGGCCTTCCTGGAGCTGGCACGCGAGCAGCGGGTGGAGTTCGGCGCCGTCGTGCCCGCCATGCTGCAGATGCTGCTCGCCCAGGACGAGTTCCCCGAGCTGCCCCACCTGCGCTTCCTGACCTGCGGCGCGGCCCCGCTGACCCGCGAGGTGCTGGAGGAGTTCGAGCGCCGCATGCCCGGCGTGCAGATCCTGGAGGGCTACGGGATGACCGAGACCTCCGCGGTGACCACCTTCAACCCGCCGGGCCGCCGCAAGATCGGCAGCGTCGGGCTGCCGCTGTCCGGCTACGAGATCACCATCCGCGACTCGGCCGGGGAGGAGGTGGAGTGCGGCGACGTGGGCGAGATCTGCATCCGCGGCGAGTCGCTGATGCAGGGGTACTGGGGCGCGACCGCCGACGACTCCACCGCCCTGGTCGACGGGGAGCTCTGGACCGGCGACATCGGCTGCGTCGACGACGACGGCTACCTCTACGTCGTCGACCGCAAGAAGGACCTGATCATCCGCGGAGGCTTCAACGTCTTCCCCCGAGACGTCGAAGACGCCCTGAACGAACATCCCGATGTGGTCATCTCGGGAGTCGTCGGGCGTCCTGACGAGCGGGTCGGCGAGGAGGTCGTGGCTTTCGTGCAACTGCGTCCCGGAGCGACGGCCTCGGCCGACGCGCTGATCTCCTGGGCCAGAGACCGGGTCGGCCGGGTGAAGTATCCGCGCGAGGTGCGCTTCGTGGATCACATCCCGGTGACCAGCGTGCTGAAGCTGGATCGTAAGGCCCTACGCGCCCAGCTGTGAGCGGTGCGCGGCCGACAGCCAGAGCATCGCGGGGATCACCCCGGCCGCCAGCACCAGCGAACCGGCCGCCCCGCCGCTCATGGCGTAGGCGTTGGCGACCAGCACCCCGGCCCCGGCCAGCCGCGAGACGACCTTGCCCGCGGTGCTCCCCTGGTGGCGGGCCAGGACGAAGCAGGCGGCACTCAGCGTCAGGAAGGTGATCGAGCCCGCGGCCATGTGGCCCAGCGAGTGCCAGCTCATCGTGGTCGGGATCGCGTCGTAGCCGGCGGGGAAGCCCGCTCCCGGGTCCATGACCAGCAGGCCCGAGGCGATCATCCCGATGCCGACGATCCCGGTCAGCCTGGGCAGCCACACGCTGCCGCTCGTGCGGCGCAGGCCGTACGAACCGGCGACGAACAGCACGCCGGCGACGACGAAGTTGGCGATCTGCAGCCAGCCCAGGTCTCCCAGCGCCAGCATGCTCAGCGGGTGCCTGGTCAGGTCGAACGGCTCGCGCAGGGCGGCCTGGGCCAGCGAGAGCGCGGCCCAGAGCGGGGCGGCGAGCGTGCCGGCGACGAGCAGGGCGCGGGTGGTGGTGGCGATGGCGGTCATGTCGTGTCCCTTTCTCGGTGGTCTCTGCCCAGACGTCGATCGATCGATGTGACAGGGAATGGTTGGCGTTCCCTGTCACATAGGCTGGAGCGACGTGGGGGTACAGGCACCGATCGAAAGGACCGCGAGATGCGCTACCTGATGATGTCCAAGGGTTCCGACACCCCGCCCGACGAGAAGCTCTTCACCGAGATGGCCGCCTTCATCGAGGAGATGTCGGCCGCCGGCATCCTGCTGGCCACCGGCGGGCTCGACCCGGTGGGCATCCGCGTCGCCTCCAAGGGCGACGAGATCACGATCACCGACGGCCCGTTCACCGAGGCGAAGGAGGCCGTGGCCGGCTTCGCTCTCGTCGAGGTCCGCTCCCGGGAGGAGCTGCTGGAGCTCTCCCGCCGCTTCCGCAGGATCGTCGGCGACGGGGAGAGCTTCATCCACCAGGTGTTCTAGGTGGACGCGGCGCGCACGGTCGACGCGGTATGGAAGTTCGAATCCGCGAAGATCATCGCTGGGCTGACCAGGCTGGTGCACGACGTCGGCCTGGCCGAGGAACTGGCCCAGGACGCGCTCGTGGCGGCGCTGGAGCAGTGGCCGGAGTCAGGCGTGCCCGGCAACCCGGGCGCCTGGCTCATGACCATCGCCAAACGCCGCGCCATCGACCACCTCCGGCGCACCCGCCGCTTGCAGCCACTGGAGGAGGAAAGGCGGGAATCACGTGACCCCGATGCCGACCCCGACGACGTCCTGCGGCTGATGTTCCTGTCGTGCCACCCGGTGCTGCCCACCACGCACCGGGTGGCGCTCACCCTGCGCCTGCTCGGCGGCCTGACCGCCGGCGAGATCGCCCGCGCCTTCCTCGTCACCGAGCAGACCGTGACCCAGCGGATCGCCGACGCCAAACGGCTGCTCGCCGCCGAGCAGGTCGCCTTCGACCTGCCCGCGGGACCCGAGCTGGCCGATCGGCTGTCGTCGGTGCTCGGGGTCGTCTACCTGATCTTCAACGAGGGCTACTCCGCCACCTCGGGCGACGACCTCATGCGTCCAGGGCTCGTCCATGAGGCGCTGCGCCTGGGCCGCCTGCTCGCCGAGCTCGCCCCCTCCGAGGCCGAGGTGCACGGGCTCGTCGCCCTGATGGAGATCCAGGCCTCACGCTCGGCCGCCCGCACCGGGCCGTCGGGCGAGCCCGTCCAGCTCCACGAGCAGAACCGGGGGCGCTGGGACCAGCTGCTCATCAGGCGCGGCTTCCAGGCGATGCTCCGCGCCCGCGCCACCGGCGGCACGCCAGGGCCGTACATGCTGCAGGCGGCCATCGCCGTCACCCACGCCCAGGCACGCGGCGCCGCCGAGACGGACTGGGCGCGCATCGCCGCCCTCTACGACCTGCTCGTCCGGCTCCTGCCCACGCCCGTCGTGCACCTCAACCGCGCCGTGGCCGTCGGCATGGCGCACGGGCCCGCCGCCGGGCTCGACCTCGTCGAGCCGCTGCTGTCCGACCCCGCGCTGCGCGACTACCACCTGCTGCCCAGCGTCCGCGGCGACCTCCTCGAACGGCTCGGACGCCACGCGGAGGCCCGCGTCGAGTTCACCCGGGCCGCCGCCCTCACCCGCAATGCGGCGGAGCGGGACTTCCTGCTGCGACGAGCCGACGCCACCGGCTCCGGCCAGGCGGCCGGCCATCTTCGCCCGGAGCCCGGGACTCTCGGCCAGGCCGCCCAGCGTTTCCTCGCGAGCCAGGACCTCACCCCCGCCACGGTCCGCTCCTACACCCAGACCCTCACCCGCCTGCGCCGGAGCCTGGGAGACCGCCTGCCGCTCACCGGCCTCACCCCCGCCCACGTGTCCAGGGTGTTCACCACGACCTGGCAGGAGGCGGCGCCCAGCACCTGGAACCGCCACCGAGCCACCGTGCGCTCCTTCTCGGCCTGGCTGGGCGGCGAGGACCTGGCGGCCCTGCTCCCCCGGCGCCGCGAGGAGCCACGCGCCCACACACCCGTCGACAACACGATCCTCGACGAGCTCCACGACCTGCCCCTGCGGGAACGAACGCTCTGGCATCTCCTGCGCGAATCGGGCGCCCCCGTGACCACCGTCCTGGCGCTGAACGTCGAGGATCTCGACCTCGACGACCGCACCGCGAGCAACGGCGTCTCCTGGCGCAAGCACACCGCCCGCCTCCTGCCCGCCCTGATCGCCGGCCGTCCCTCGGGCCCGCTGTTCCTCACCGACCGGAGAGCCGGGCCAGGCGCCACCGACGTGTGCCCGCATACCGGCAGGAGGCGCCTCTCCTACGAGCGCGCCGAGTACCTGTTCAAGCAGGCGAGCGGCGGCCTGACGCTGAGCAGGCTTCGCCGACGAGCCGGGCAGAACTCGCGAATCGTGATAAATGTAGGACGGTGACCAGCCCTCACGACCCGCAGCCGGGCTACAGCGACTACCAGCCCTACGGCGCGCCGTATGGCCAGCAGCCGCCGCCCACCTCAGGCCACGGCCACCTGCCGCCGGCGGTGCAGCGGACGGTCGAGAACACCCGCACGCAGGCGATCGTCGCCCTGACGGTCAACTTCATCTCGGTGGCCTCGTGCTGCAACGTCTTCGGCCTCGTCGGCGGGATCCTGGCCTGGCGCGCCCTCAGCAAGGCCACCACCGACCTGCCGGGCGCCAAGAGCCTGACCAAGTGGAGCTGGATCGTCTTCGGCACCGGATTCGCGATCATGGCGATCGTGATGGGCATCGCGATCGCCGTCGACACCCGTAACGGCGATTAGGGACTGTTCAGCGCCACTCTCGTGTTGGATAACGATGTGAACAACGGCCCGCTCATCGTCCAGTCCGACAAGACGCTGCTGCTCGAAGTCGACCATGATCAGGCCGACGAGTGTCGCAGAGCCATCGCGCCCTTCGCCGAGCTCGAGCGCGCACCCGAACACGTGCACACCTACCGCGTCACCCCTCTGGCCCTGTGGAACGCCCGCGCGGCGGGCCACGACGCCGAGCAGGTCATCGACGCGCTGATCTCCTACAGCCGCTACCCGGTCCCCCACGCGCTGCTCGTCGACGTGGCCGAGACCATGGCCAGGTACGGCAGGCTGCGCCTGGAGAAGAACCCGGCGCACGGCCTCATGCTGTCGAGCACCGACCGCGCGGTCCTGGAAGAGGTCCTGCGCTCCAAGAAGATCCAGCCGATGCTGGGCGACCGCATCGGCGCCGACGCGGTCGCCGTCCACCCGAGCGAGCGCGGCAACATCAAGCAGGCGCTGCTCAAGCTGGGCTGGCCCGCGGAGGACCTGGCCGGTTACGTCGACGGCGAGGCCCACCCGATCGCCCTGAAGGAAGACGGCTGGACGCTGCGGCCCTACCAGAAGGACGCGGCGGACGCGTTCTGGCACGGCGGCTCCGGCGTGGTCGTGCTCCCCTGCGGCGCCGGCAAGACCATCGTCGGCGCGGCGGCTCTCGCGCACGCCCAGGCGACCACGCTGATCCTGGTCACCAATACGGTCAGCGTGCACCAGTGGAAGCAGGAGCTGCTCAAGCGCACCTCGCTGACCGAGAACGAGATCGGCGAGTACTCCGGCTCCAAGAAGGAGATCCGCCCGGTCACCATCGCGACCTACCAGGTCATGACGGCCAAGCGGAAGGGCGTCTACGCCCACCTGGAGCTGTTCGACGCGCGCGACTGGGGCCTGATCGTCTACGACGAGGTGCACCTGCTGCCCGCGCCGATCTTCCGCATGACCGCCGACCTCCAGGCGCGGCGGCGCATCGGCCTGACCGCCACCCTGGTGCGCGAGGACGGCCGCGAGGGCGACGTGTTCTCCCTGATCGGACCCAAGCGCTACGACGCGCCCTGGAAGGAGATGGAGAACCAGGGCTGGATCGCACCCGCCGACTGCGTCGAGGTGCGGGTGACGCTCCGCGACGACGAGCGGCTGGTCTACGCGATGGCCGAGTCCGACGAGCGTTACCGCTTCGCCGCGACGACGCCCGCCAAGACGCGCGTCACCGAGGCGCTGGTCAGGAAGCACCTGGGCGAGCAGGTCCTGGTGATCGGGCAGTACATCGACCAGCTCGACGAGCTGGGCGAGCATCTCAACGCGCCGGTCATCAAGGGCGAGACCCGCATCAAGGAGCGGGAGGAGCTGTTCCAGGCCTTCCGCGACAAGGAGATCCAGGTGCTCGTGGTCTCCAAGGTGGCCAACTTCTCCATCGACCTGCCGGAGGCGGCGGTGGCGATCCAAGTGTCGGGGACCTTCGGCTCGCGCCAGGAGGAGGCGCAGCGGCTCGGAAGGGTGCTGCGGCCCAAGTCCGACGGGGGCGGGGCCCGCTTCTACACCGTGGTCAGCCGCGACACCGTCGACCAGGAGTTCGCGGCGCACCGTCAGCGGTTCCTGGCCGAGCAGGGCTACGCGTACCAGATCATCGACGCCGACGACCTGCTGAACGAGGTATGACAAAACGCCCGGCCACCGGCCGGGCGTTTCCGTTCCATACCCCACTTAGGTCCAGGAGCATCCACGGGTCATCAAGACACACCCCCCTCACCCGGGTGTCAGGCTAACTCTTGCGTATCACGCCTGAACGCGACATACCCCATGATCCGCGCAATGCACCCCCTATGCCCGGATTTTTCGGTATTGGTCTAGCTCGCGAGCAGCCCACCCAGAAAAAGCACTCCCACCGCTGCAATCCAGGCCACCACACCCGCTCCCATCAGGCGCGCGAACACCCTCTCGTGGTGCCGGGCCGCAGGGAGCACCCAGGCGCCTGCCGTACAGCAGGCCGCCACGGCGGCGAACAGCCCCGACACCAGGTTGACGCCCGCCAGCCGGGCCTCGCACTGGCCGTCGCCCGCACAGAAAGCCTCCAGCCCCCACCCCGCGAACACCGACAGCGCCCACACCGCCGCGAGAAGGAAGCTGGCGACCGTCGGGAGGACCGGGGATATGCCCAAGCGCACGCCCCACTCCTACCCGCCGAAAATGCTTTGGAAGCCTCCGCGCCCGGCGACTAAGCTTGTCGGTTCGCTACCAGGACCGTTACCACCACCTCCCAAGGAGGTCTTTTCGCATGCCCGTAGACCAGCTGGCTCCCGACATACTGGCCTCGGAACAAGCCCATCTCGCCGAATCCCGCAAAGCGCTGCAGGCCATGCGTGAGCACGCGCAGTCGCTGTCGTCCGACGCCGCCGGCGACTGGGTCTCCCAGCAGATCCTGCAATCGCTGCTCGACCAGCGGGTCGCCGCCCTGGCCGACCACCCGGACACCCCGCTGTTCTTCGGCCGCCTCGACCGCAACGCCGACGACGACCTGCCGCGCACGATCTACGTCGGCCGCCGCCACGTGCACGACGGGCACAGCAAGCCGCTCGTCATCGACTGGCGCGCCCCCGTCTCGCGCGCCTTCTACCAGGCCAGCCCCGGCGACCCGATGGGCGTGCACCTGCGCAGGCGCTTCGGCTACCACGGCGGCAAACTGACCGCCTTCGAGGACGAGCCCCTCGACACCGGCGCCGACGTCGGCCCCTCGAGGATCCTCACCGAGGAGATCGAGCGCCCGCGTACGGGCCCCATGCGCGACATCGTCGCCACCATCCAGCCCGACCAGGACGAGATCGTCCGCAGCGACCTCGGCACCACCGTGTGCGTGCAGGGGGCGCCCGGCACCGGGAAGACCGCCGTCGGCCTGCACCGAGCCGCCTACCTGCTGTTCACCCACCGCGAGAAGCTCGCCCGCGCCGGGGTGATGATCGTCGGGCCGAACAAGGCGTTCCTCTCCTACATCTCCTCGGTCCTGCCCGCGCTGGGCGAGGTCAAGGTCGACCAGACCACCGTCGCCGACATGCTCGGCACCCCGGGCGCCACGGAAGAGCCCGAGGTCGCCGCGCTCAAGGGCTCGGCCCGCATGGTCGACGTCCTCGAACGCGCGTTGTGGGCGCACATCGTCAAGCCCACCGAGGGCGTCGTCTACACCCAGGGCGTCTACCGCTTCCGCGTGGCCGACCACGAGGTGCGCGAGATCGTCGCCTCCCTGCGCGGCACCACCCGCTACAACCCCGGACGCGACGCGCTCACCCAGCGCATCGCCCACCTGGTGCTGGTCCGCATGGAGCAGCGCGGCGAGTCGCCCGACGACCGCGTGCACGACAAGGTCGCCCGCTCCAAGGAGGTCAAGGCGGTCGTCGAATCCGTCTGGCCCAAGCTGACTCCCCAGCAGGTCCTGTTCAAGCTGCTCTCCGACCCGGAGTTCCTCGCCAAGGCCGCCAGGTCCGACCTGACCGCCGAGGAGCAGCAGCTCCTGCTCTGGCGCAAGCCGTACCGCGGCGCCAAGTCCGCCAAGTGGACCGCCGCCGACGCCGCGCTCCTCGACGAGCTCAACGACCTCATGGAGCGCACGCCGTCGCTCGGCCACCTGGTCGTCGACGAGGCGCAGGACCTTTCCGAGATGCAGCTGCGCGCCCTGGGCCGGCGCTGCCGCACCGGTTCGGCCACCGTCCTGGGCGATCTGGCCCAGGGCACCACGCCGTGGTCGGTCAGCTCGTGGGAGACCGTCCTGAAGCACCTGGGCCAGGCCTCGGGCGAGGTCACCGAGCTCACCCTGGGCTTCCGCGTGCCGCGCGAGGTCCTCGACTACGCCGCCCGGCTGCTGCCCTCCATCGCCCCCCACCTCGCCGCGCCCCGCTCCCTGCGCCCCGGCGCCGGCTCCCTGTCGGTGCGTCCTGGCGGCTCGCTCACCGAGGCCGTGACGCAGGCGCTCGACAAGGAGGGCTCGATCGGCGTCATCGTGCCCGACGCCCGGGTCGACGAGATCGCCCAGGAGCTCGGAGCGCCGGTCCTCGGCCCCGACTCGACCGAGGACCACCGCCTCCTCGTCGTCCCGGCCTCGCTGGTCAAGGGTCTGGAGTACGACCACGTGATCGTCGTCGAGCCGGCCGACATCGTGGCCGCGGAGACCCGCGGGCTGGCCCGGCTGTACGTGGTGCTCACCCGTGCGGTCACCTCGCTGACGGTCCTGCACGACCGTCCGCTCCCGGAGCAGCTGGCCGCCGGATAGCGAAACGGTCCAGGCCGCCCACAACCGGCGCACAAGCGCGGTCGCCCACCCTGGTGCTCGACAACGAACACCCTGGGGGAATCACATGATCAACGATGTCCGAGGGCGCGTGCTGTGCCCGGGCGACGACGGCTTCGAGGCCGCGGCCACACCCTGGAACCTCGCCATCATCCAGCACGTCAGCGCGGTAGTGGAGGCCGAGGACGCCTCCGACGTGGCCGCGGCCGTACGCCATGCCCGCCTGACCGGCCGCGCCGTGACCGTCCAGCCCGGCGGCCACGGCGCCACGCCCGGCCTCGACGGCGAGATCCTGGTGCGTACCGGCCGGATGCGGTCGGTGGAGGTGCGCCCGGAGGAGCGGCTCGCCCGGGTGGAGGCGGGGGCCTCGTGGGGCGAGGTGCTCACGGCGGCGGGCAAGCACGGCCTGACCGGGCTCGCGGGCAGTTCGCCGGTGGTGAGCGTGGCGGGGATGAGCCTCGGCGGCGGCCTGAGCTGGTTCGGTCGCGCCCACGGGCTGGCCGGCAATGCCGTGCGGGCCCTGGAGGTGGTCGACTCCGAGGGTGCGCACGTGCGCGTGACGGCCGACTCCGACCCCGACCTGTTCTGGGCGATGCGCGGCGCGGGCGGCGACTTCGGCGTGGTGACCGCGATGGAGATCGCCCTCTTCCCCGCTTCCGTCCTGTACGGCGGGCGCCTGCTCTGGCCCGCGAACCGCCTGGAGCAGGTGCTCTCCGCCTTCCGCAAGATCACCGCGGACGCCCCCGACGAGCTGAGCCTCTGGTTCACCACGATGCAGTTCCCGCCCCTGGACTTCGTGCCGGAGCCGCTGCGTGGCCTGCACGTCGTCCTGGTCGACTGCGCCTTCCTCGGCGACGCCGCCACGGGCCGCGAGCTGCTGCGCCCGCTGGAGCGCATCCCCGGCGTCATCTTCGACACCCGCGACGAGCTCCCGGTGAGCGAGCTGGGCTTCATCTGCGCCGAGCCGGTCGAGCCCATGCCCTCGCAGCACCGCGCGGAGCTGCTCACCGACCTCGACGACGCCACGACCGCCACCCTCCTCAAGGCTGTCGCCCTGGGCCAGGTCACCCCGGACGTGGTCCTCCAGATCCGTCACCTCGGCGGCGCGCTGGCCCGGCCGGACGCCGACGCGGGCGCCTGCGGCCACCTGGCGGAGCCGTACCTGGTCAACCTGCTCGGCATGGCGGGCGAGGAGACCGGAGCGCGGCAGGCCGGCCTCTCCCTGGCCCTGGCCCCCCACGTCAGCGGGCGCAAGCCGTACACCTTCCTCAACGAGGGCGAGGGCGCCGCGGCGGCCTTCCCCGAGGCGACGCTGGCCAGGCTGCGGCGGATCAAGCGGGCACGCGACCCGCAGGGCCTGTTCCGCTCCAACCACCCCGTGCTCGGCTGACCTGAGGTCACGCTGCTAGGTTGGCGGGCCATGAACATCCGGTACGGCACGCCAGAAGAGATCCCCGCGCTCCTGGATTTCTGGGTCCTGGCAGCCGAGGGCACCGATCGGCGCGACTCTCCCGACAAGGTCGCCGCCCTGCTGGAGCGGGATCCGCAGGCCCTCCTGGTCGCCGAGATCGACGGCGTGACGGTGGGCACGCTCATCGCGGGCTGGGATGGCTGGCGCGCCCACCTCTACCGGCTGGCCGTCCATCCCGGACACCGTCGCAAGGGCGTCGGCTCCCGGCTCATCAAGGCCGCCGAGGAGCGCTTCGCCCAGTTCGGCGCCTTCCGCGTGGACGCCATGGTGCTGCACGACAACGACCTCGCCCACCACGCGTGGAAGGCCGCGGGCTACGCCGTCCAGCCGGAGTGGGGCCGCTGGGTCAAGCCGCTGACCCCTTGAGAACGCCGAAGGGCGGTTCCCCGCCGGGGAACCGCCCTTCAACGTGTCAGCTGGACTTAGAAGTCCATGTCTCCGCCGCCGGGCATGCCGCCGGGAGCAGCCGGGGTCTTCTCCGGCTTCTCGGCGATGACAGCCTCGGTGGTCAGGAACAGCGCCGCGATGGAGGCGGCGTTCTGCAGAGCGGAGCGCGTCACCTTCGCCGGGTCGATGATGCCCGAGTCGAACATGTTGACGTACTCGCCGGTCGCGGCGTTGAGGCCCTCACCCGGGGTCAGGTTGCGGACCTTCTCCACCACGACGCCGCCCTCGAGGCCGGCGTTGACGGCGATCTGCTTCAGCGGCTCCTCGAGAGCCTTGCGCACGATCGCGGCACCGGTGGCCTCGTCGCCCTGGAGCTCGAGCTTGTCGAACGCCTTGGCGCCGGCCTGGATCAGAGCCACGCCACCGCCGGGGACGATGCCCTCCTCGACGGCCGCCTTCGCGTTGCGAACGGCGTCCTCGATGCGGTGCTTGCGCTCCTTGAGCTCGACCTCGGTCGCGGCACCCGCCTTGATGACGGCGACGCCACCGGCGAGCTTGGCCAGGCGCTCCTGGAGCTTCTCGCGGTCGTAGTCGGAGTCGGTGCGCTCGATCTCGTTGCGGATCTCGTTGACCCGGCCGGAGATCTGGTCGGCGTCACCGGCGCCGTCGACGATGGTGGTCTCGTCCTTGGTCACGACGACCTTGCGGGCGCGGCCCAGCAGGTCGAGCGTGGCGGACTCGAGCTTGAGACCGACCTCCTCGGCGATGACCTGACCACCGGTGAGGGTGGCGATGTCGCCGAGCATGGCCTTGCGGCGGTCGCCGAAGCCGGGGGCCTTGACGGCAACCGACTTGAACAGGCCGCGGATCTTGTTGACGACCAGGGTGGCCAGAGCCTCGCCCTCGATGTCCTCAGCGATGATCAGCAGCGGCTTGCCCGACTGGACGACCTTGTCGAGCAGGGGCAGCAGGTCCTTGTTGGCCGAGACCTTGCTGTTGACGATCAGGATGTAGGGGTCCTCGAGGACGGCCTCCATCCGGTCGGGGTCGGTCACGAAGTAACCCGAGACGTAACCCTTGTCGAAGCGCATGCCCTCGGTGAGCTCGAGCTCGAGCCCGAAGGTGTTGCTCTCCTCGACGGTGATGACGCCTTCCTTGCCGACCTTGTCCATCGCCTCGGCGATGAGCGCGCCGATCTCGGCGTCGGCGGCGGAGATGGAGGCGGTCGAAGCGATCTGCTCCTTGGTCTCCACGTCCTTGGCCAGCTTGGAGAGCTCCTCGCTGACGCGCTCGACGGCGGCCTCGATGCCCTTCTTCAGGCCCATCGGGTTGGCGCCGGCGGCAACGTTGCGCAGACCCTCGCGTACGAGAGCCTGAGCGAGCACGGTGGCGGTGGTGGTGCCGTCACCAGCGACGTCGTCGGTCTTCTTGGCGACTTCCTTGACGAGCTCGGCCCCGATCTTCTCGTACGGGTCCTCGAGCTCGATCTCCTTGGCGATGGACACACCGTCGTTGGTGATCGTGGGGGCGCCCCACTTCTTCTCCAGCACGACGTTGCGGCCCTTCGGGCCAAGGGTCACCTTGACGGCGTCAGCGAGCTGGTTCATGCCGCGCTCGAGACCGCGCCGGGCGTCCTCGTCAAACGCGATCATCTTGGCTGCCATAAGGCTAGACCTCCCAGATGAGGGTGGCTTGCAAATGGGACCGAGCCGAAGCCCGCGACGGCATATAGGTCTGCAACTCCATGCGGCAGACCCCATCGTCCCGATCCGATTGTTGGCACTCTAGTAGCTAGAGTGCCAACGAACTGTTTAGCACTCTACCCGGTCGAGTGCAAGCGAGCGAACCAACGGCGCAGTTCAGCGGGTGTTCACCAGCTCGAGAATCTCGGGGCGTACGAACGCCTGCGCTTCGGCGTACGGCACGGCGACCCAGCGGATGTCGGCGCACTCCGGCGTGTGCCCGCGCCAGCCGACCAGGACGTTGTCGGCGGTGAAGGCCAGGGCCGAGGTCGGGACGAAACGGCAGGCACCCTCGACGGGGTGCGTCGGCCTGCGGACGAGCTCGCCCAGCCGGGCGAGGCCGACCTTGAACAACTGCCTGGGCGTGAACACCTGGCCGGTGGTGAGGTCGACGGTGATCCCAACGGGGAACTTGTACGCCGCGCCATGAGGGAAGAGCGGGTCGCTGACGTCCATGGCGGCCGACAGCAGTCGCGGCCCCTTCAGCCCGATCTCGACGGTCAGCCCCTGGTTCATCTCGACGCCGTCGACGTCCTGCTTCTTGGAGCGCCGCGTGTAGCGGGCCTGCGCCTGGTCCAGCGGCGCGTACAGGGCGCGGTTGACCGTCTGCTGGAGCACGGGGTCGGCCAGCCCGGTCACGGCCAGGTACTCCGCGCCCGCGGCCGAGTAGCCGGCGACGCGCGGACCGTCGCCCACACGCTTGACCGTCACCTGGAGCTCGGCCGGTTTCTGCGTCGCCTTCTTCTTGACCGGGGCGCTGGGACCGAGCAGGTACGCCAGCACTGTGAACACGGCGGCGACCGCTACGACAGCAGGCAGGATCCACTTGGGCACGGCGTGGAACGCTAGCCCAATCCGTCACGTTTTGCCCACCGGGAAACGGAGACGAGTGAAGGCCAAAGGCCGGGTCATGGAAAGTGGCCCGGCCCCTGAGCCCGGGAGGGGCGTTCGCGTCACGCGAACCGCCGACTGTTGGTGTCAGACTGCCCGGACAGACTCGGCCTGGGGGCCCTTCTGTCCCTGCGTGATCTCGAACTCGACCCGCTGGCCCTGCTCGAGAGACCGATAGCCGTCCATCATGATCGCTGAGTAATGGACGAAGACATCCTTACCACCGTCTACCGCGATGAAGCCGTAGCCCTTGTCCGCGTTGAACCACTTGACGGTGCCCTGCGCCACTTCCGACTCCTCTAACTGGGCTCCGGACCTCGCCCATTCCTCTCGCGACATCCGGGGTCATGCGGACTTAACACGAAATCAAGCCAGACGACCGCATCGACCATACCTGTGGCATGCCTTTGAAGAACAGAGTCAAGCGGAAAACTACTTAGCGCGACATTTCCTTTAAGTTTGAAATTTTTGCCCCAGAACGACGACAGGCCCCCTCGGGGGCCTGTCGGACGCGAGTACGGCTCAGCCGCCGGCGACCGCGGGGATGATGGAGATCTGAACACCCTCAGGCGTCGCGGTGTCGAGGCCTTCGGCAAATCGGACGTCCTCTTCGCCAACATAAACGTTGACAAAACGCCGAATCTTGCCCGATTCATCCAGAATTCGAGCGCCGATACCCGGGTAGTCGGCGTCCAGCTTCTGAAGGACGTCACGAAGGGTCGCGCCCTCGCCACTTACGTCCGAGCTACCGCCCGTGTAAGTGCGCAGAATCGTCGGAATCCGCACCGAAACACTCATTAGATAACCTTCCTAAACGCGTCGAGCGACGGCTTGATCACCGCGCTGGGCGCGGCCACGGACGAGACGGCGTCCAGCGTCTTGAGGCCGTCGCCGGTGTTGAGCACCACGGTGTCAAGCTCGGGGTCGAGCTTGCCCGCCTCGACGAGCTTGCGCAGCACACCCACGGTAACCCCGCCCGCGGTCTCGGCGAAGATGCCTTCCGTCTCGGCGAGGAGTCTGATGGCCGAGACGATCTCGGGGTCGGAGACGTCCTCGACCGCACCGCCGGTGCGGCGGGCGATGTCGAGCACGTACGGTCCGTCGGCGGGGTTGCCGATCGCCAGCGACTTGGCGATGGTGTCGGGCTTGACCGGCTGGACCACCTCGTGACCGGCCTTGTAGGCCACGGAGACGGGCGAACAGCCGGTGGCCTGCGCGCCGTACACCTTGTAGGGCTTGTCGTCGACCAGGCCGAGCGCGATGAGCTCCTTGAAGCCCTTGTCGATCTTGGTGAGCTGCGAGCCCGAGGCGATCGGGATGACGATCTGGTCGGGCAGGCGCCAGCCGAGCTGCTCGGCGATCTCGTAGGCCAGGGTCTTGGAGCCCTCGGCGTAGTAGGGCCGGAGGTTGACGTTGACGAAGCCCCACTTCTCGCCGATCGGGTCGCCGATCAGCTCGGAACAGAAGCGGTTGACCTCGTCGTAGGTGCCGTCGATGCCGATCAGCTTGCCGCCGAAGACCCGGGCCATGGCGATCTTGGCCTGCTCCAGGTCGGCGGGGATGAAGACGCAGGCCTCGAGTCCGGCGCGGGCCGCGGCGGCGGTCACGGCGCCGGCCAGGTTGCCCGTGGACGAGCACGACAGGGTGTGGAAACCGAAGTTGCGCGCCGCCTCGACGGCGATGGCGACCACCCGGTCCTTGAAGGAGTGGGTGGGGTTGCCCGAGTCGTCCTTGACGTACAGGGACTTCAGTCCCAGCGACTTGCCCAGGCCCTCGGCCTTGACCAGCTTGGTCCAGCCGGGGTTCATGTTGCGCTTCTGCTCGACGTCACCGGGGACCGGGAGCAGCTTCTTGTAGCGCCAGATGTTGGCGGGGCCGGCCGCGATCTCCTCGCGGGTGACCGTGCCGAATTCGTAGGCCGCCTCGAGCGGCCCGAAACACTCCAGGCACGCGAAGCTGGGGCCGAGGTCGTAGCGCGCACCGCACTCGCGACAGGACAGGGCGACAGCGGGGCCGAAATCAAGCGACATGAAGCGAGGCCTTCCCTCATCTTCGCCTGCGGCCGCCTTGACCGCAGACCGGATTTGGCACCTTGTCCCGGCCGGCCTCGTCACGTCACGAGCGCGTCTCCGGGAGGGTTGCCGGGGCTTCGCAGGGCCGGTCCCTCCACCCCTCTGGATGAGCAATATGAAGTTGTGTTGCTGACCTGCACTCTACCTGGAGCCCAGCGTCAAGCAACTCGTCGTCTCAGCAGTCGAGATGATCCGTCTCAGCGATAGTCCTCCCCGAGCTGGCCCTGCACATATTTGCGGGCCTGGTGAATCCGGGATTTGGCAGTGCCCAAAGGGATGCCAAGCTGCTCGGCGACCTCGTTGTAGTCGAGCTGCACGATGTCTCTGAGCACCAGAGCCTGGGCCAGGTCGGGCTTGTCGGCCTCCAGCGCCTCCATCGCGTCGAGCAGGTCGAGGCGCGACCCGGCGATCACGCTCACCCGGCGCACGTCGGGCTTCTGCATCGGCAGTTCGTCGGAGGTCTGCTCGGCCGCCCGCCGCTTCAGCGAGCGGTAGGTGGTGCGCGCGCAGTTGGCCGTCACGATGTGCAGCCAGGTCGAGAACCTGGCCCGCCCCTCGAAGCGCCCGATGTTGCGCGCGACGGCCAGCAGGGTGTCCTGGCAGGCCTCTTCGGCGTCCTGGTGGTAGGGCAGTATCCGGGCGCAGTGGCGCAGCACATCGGGCTCGATGCGCTTCAGGAGCTCGCCGAGCGCGCGGTGGTCACCGGCCGCGGCGGAGCGTGCAAGTTCCTCGGTTAGCTCATCAAGCGCCATAGAGAGATCCTAGAAGCATGAACAGCGTCCTGGTGGCCTCGAACCGTGGCCCCGTCTCCTTCACCGTCTCGGACGAAGGCGCGCTCATCATGAAGCGCGGCGGCGGCGGGCTGGTCTCCGGCCTGTCGGGGGTGGCCAAGAGCAACGGCGTGCTCTGGGTCTGCGCGGCGCTCTCCGACGGCGACCGCAGTGCCGTACGGCAGGCGCCAGGGGGCCGCCTCGACCAGGCGGGGTATGACACGGGTGCGTTGCGCATGCTGGATATTCCTCCCGCCACCTTTCATCGTGCTTACAACGCGGTTGCCAACTCGACACTCTGGTTCGTCAATCATCTCCTGTACGACATCCCCAACGCACCGTTGTTCGGCACCCGGTTCGAGCGCGAGTGGGAGTCCTACCGCGACTACAACGGCGCCTTCGCGCTCGCGCTGGCCGAGGAGGCCGGTCACGAGGCGCGGGTCATGGTGCAGGACTACCACCTGACGCTGACCCCGGCGATGCTCAGAGCCGAGCGCCCCGACCTGCGCATCGCGCACTTCAGCCACACCCCGTGGGCGCCCCCGGAGTATTTCAGCCTGCTGCCCGACGAGGTGGCGCGCGAGGTGCTGGAGGGCATCCTGGGCGCCGACCACGCCGGGTTCCTGACCGAGCGCTGGGCGCAGGCCTTCGCCGACTGCTGCCGCCACCTCCTGGGCGCGGAGGTCTCCGGGGGCGGCGTGACCTACGAGGGGCGCACCACGAACATCGGCGTGCACAGCCTGGGGGTCGACGGCGACTCGCTCTGGCAGCGGGCCTGCGAGCCCGACGTCGAGTCGCACATGGCCGCTCTCAGGGAGCAGACGGGCAACCGCCGCCTGATCGTCCGCATCGACCGCACCGAGCTGTCGAAGAACATCGTGCGCGGCCTGCTGGCCTACCGGGAGTTCCTCGCCGCCCATCCCGAGTGGCACGGCCGGGTGGTGCACCTGGCCTTCGCCTACCCCTCGCGCCACGACCTGCCGGAGTACCGCGAGTACACGGCGGCCGTGCAGCGCTGCGCCAAGGAGATCGAGGACGAATACGGCACCGAGGACTGGGACCCGCTGATCCTCAACGTCAACGACGACTACCCGCGCAGCCTGGCCGCCTACCGCCTGGCCGACGTGCTGCTGGTCAACCCGATCCGCGACGGCATGAACCTGGTGGCCAAGGAGGGCCCGATCCTCTCGGACAGGTGCGCGCTGGTGTTGTCGCGCGAGGCGGGGGCGGCCGCGGAGCTCGGCGGCGACGCCATCGTGGTCAACCCCTACGACGTGGGCGAGACCGCCCGCGCGCTGCACTCCGCGCTGGTCATGGACGAGGACGAGCGCCTGCGCAGGGCGGCGAGCCTGCGAAGGGCCGCGACCGCGCTGCCGCCGGAGAAATGGCTGTCGTCCCAGCTTGATGCCCTTTAGTACGCTTTGCCCGGTGAATAGGGTCGCCATACGCTTCACCCGTGATCGCGCAACCTGGCTGGTGTATCTGCAGATCGGGGTGTTCGCGACCTACCTGTACGGCCTGAGCTCCGCGCTGCAGATCCTGCGCGCGGAACAGGGCGTCTCCCAGACCGTCGCCGGGCTGCACGGCATCTCCATGGCCGTGTGCGGCGTCGCGGCAGGGCTGGCTCTGCCGTACCTGACCAGGAGGTTCGGCCGCCGCGCCACGACCTGGGCCGGGCTCGTGGGCATCAACGCCGGCGTCGCGCTGGTCTTCGCCAGTTCCGCCGTCCCGGTCACGATTCTCGGCTACGGACTGGCCAGCGGATTCGGCACCTTCACCCTCTACACCGGCATGGCCGCCCTCAGCGACCACCACGGTCCCGCGGGCCCCGCCGCGCTCAACGAGGCCAACGCCTTCGGCGTCATCTTCGGGATCGTCGCCCCCTACCTGGTCAGCGCCGCCGCCCAGAGCGCCTTCGGCTGGCGCGCCGCCCTCCTGCTCACGCCGGTGTCGACCGTGCTGCTCGCCCTCGCGCTCGGCCGCCACTGGTTCCCGGACAAGAACGTCGAGACGGCCGAGCACCACGAAGGGCCACCACCGGGCTTCGGCTGGCGGTTCTACGTGGCGGGCGGGGTGCTGTTCTGCTGCGTGGCGCTGGAGTTCACCTTCAACCTCTGGTCGTCGGCCCTGGTGACCACCCGCACGGGCCTCTCGCCCGCGGTGGCGGCCAGCACCCTGACCGCGCTCACCGCCGGTCTGGCCGTCGGCCGCTTCGTCGGCACCCCGCTGGCGCTGCGCATGCGCACCACGAACCTGCTCGTCGGCGCCCTGGCCGTCACGCTCGCAGGCTGGCTGCTGTTCTGGCTCAGCACCAGCCCCGTGCTCTCCTACGCGGGAGTGTTCGTCTGCGGCCTGGGCATCGCCCTGCAGTTCCCCCTCGCCCTGGCCGGCATCATCGCCAACTCGGGCAACCGCCCCGACCGCGCCTCGGCCATCGGCTCCATCTGGGCCAGCACGGCCGTCGGCGTCGGCCCGCTGGTGCTGGGCGCGCTCGCCGACGCCTCCGGCACCGTCAACGCGTTCCTGATGGTGCCGGTGCTGATCGCCCTGGCCGTGGCGGGACTGGTCAGCTCCAGACCGCGCCCTTCAGAATCGTCGCCAGTCCCGGCGTCCTGAACTCGTCGACGATCAGCAGTTTGGTCGTCGGCAGGTACCACAGCCGCTGCGGATAGGTGATCTTGGTCGGGGTCCCGTTGTCGGAACAGGTGATCTTCCACTCGGTGAAGTGCGCCTTGCGGTCGCCGATCGCCTTGAACCCGGTGACGGAGGGCTTGGAGGGCATCGGCGAGGACCAGTACCTCTCGTCCTTGACGCAGTACATCACCCCGGAGCTGGGGTGGTACGGGTGGTCGAGCCGGTAGGGGCCGCCCTCCTTGGCGTACTTCACGGCGCTCTTGCCGAGCACCCAGAAGCCGTCGCACTCGGCCGCCCGCTTGGCGCAGCCGCCGGTCAGCACGTGGAGACCGTAACGGTACTTCTTGACCTTCCACTTCGCCGGGACCTGGATGGTGAGCTTGCCGTACGTGACCGGCTTGGTGGCCGCCGCCGGGCTGACCAGGAGCGACGCCGCAAGCGTCAGGGCTGTGATCATGCGTGGGACCCTACGCGGCCCCGCTTGCAATCCGCTCGCAGAGCGATGCGAGCAGGTCCACGACGCCGTCGGGGCCTGCCACCACCAGGTCGGCGCGGGCGGCCAGCTCGGTGACCTCGTCGGAGGAACTGGCCACGGTGACCCCGGGGATCCCGGCGGCCCGCAGCTCCTCCACCGCGTCGAAGGCCTTCAGGTCGCCGAGGTCGTCGCCGACGTAGAGCACCGACCTGGACCCGGTGCGCTCCACGTAGGCGCGCAACGCCACGCCCTTGTCCATGCCGGGCGGCCTCAGTTCCAGCACGAACCTGCCGGGCTCGGCGGCCAGCCCGTTGGCGTGCGCCAGCTCGCGCAAGGGGCCGTCGAGCGCACGCAGTGCCCCGGCCGGGTCGGCGGCCTGGCGCGTGTGCACGGCGACCGAGTGGCCCTTGTCCTCGACCCTGACACCCGGCGGCAGCTCCATCGCGGCCAGCGCCTTGCGCGCGACCTCCACACCGGGATGCTCGGGCGGAGCATGGAGCTCGCCGTCGGCCCACTGCTCCAGGCCGTAGTGGCCGAGCACCGGCAGTCCGCCGACCAGATCCTGGCCGGGGCGCCCCGTGATGATCACGATGTCGCCCACCCGGGCCCGGAGCCTGGCCAGCGTGCCGGCCACGGCCGGATGCGCCCTGGCCGCGGCCGGATCCTCCACGATCGGCGCGAGGGTGCCGTCGAAGTCCAGCCCGATGAGCGTTCCCGACGGATCCGTCAGGATCGCCTCGAGCCCTGCCTTGCCCGCCTCAGTCTTCGGAGTAGGAGTCACTCACCTACCATAAAACCGGCGTTGCGCCCGCTCTCGACGGCGGGTGGCCCGCATCCTGCGCAGCCGCTTGACCAGCATCGGATCGTGCTCCAGCGCTTCCGTGCGGTCGATCAGCTCCCCGAGGAGCTGGTAGTAACGGGTCGCGGAGAACCCGAAGCTCTCCTTGATGGCGTGCTCCTTGGCGCCCGCGTGCCGCCACCAGTGGCGTTCGAAGGCGAGAAGCTCGATCTCACGGTCGGTCAGAGGTCGGTCGGGCGGCTCGGGGGCAGCACTGTCACCGTTCGCCGGTGCAGCGTCCATGGTTCCTCCTAGCCCTTCGTCGTGCCTACGGCACGACTGCTCGGAACGTCCGGGAGACCCGCTGGGGTCACGTTCCTCGCGGCGGCGGCGCGGCCTGGACACCATCGTAATGTTCCGAACGTGGGTGTTCACGGGCTATTGCGAGACGTACAGTCACCAGTTGTGGCCCCTGTCATCACACTTCTCACCGACTACGGACTTGAGGACGGGTACGTGGCGGCCTGCCACGGCGTGATCCTGCGCATCGCGCCCGACGCGCGCGTCATCGACGTGTGCCATCTGGTGCCCGCGGGAGACGTACGGCGCGGCGCGGCGATTCTCGCGCAGACCATTCCCTATCTTCCCGAGGGCATCCATATCGCTTCGGTCGATCCCGGGGCGGGCGGCACCAGGCGTTCCGTCGCCATCGAGTCCGGCGGCCGGGTGTTCATCGGCCCCGACAACGGCCTGCTGTCGTGGGCGGTGCACGCGGCAGGGGGACCCTCGGCAGCCTACGAGATCGCCAACGAGGCCTTCTTCCTGGATCCGCCCTCCCCCACCTTTCCCGGGCGCGACGTGTTCTCCCCCGTCGCCGCCCGCCTCTCGACCGGACGCCAGACGGCCGAGCTCGGGCCGGCGGTGCCGCTGACGCGCCTGGTCTCGCTGCCGTCGCCCACCTCGCAGTTGCGCGAGGGTTCCGTCGAGGGCGAGGTCGTCTCCGTCGACCGCTACGGCAACACGCAGCTGTCCATCGCCGCGGGCGATCTGCGTTCGCTCGGCGTGCGGGTGGGCGACACGCTCGGCGTCTGGCTCGGGCGGCGCCAGCTCGCGCTGCCGTTTCGCGAGACGTATGCCGCGGTCGCGCCGGGCGAGCTCGTGGCGTTCGCCGACTCGGCCGGGCTCATCGCCATCGCCGTCAACTGCGGTGACGCCGCGCAGCGGCTCGGGCTGCCGCCGGGAGCCCGCGTACGCCTCGCGCCCGTTTCCTAGCAATTCCGACATTACCCCGCGTATCGGCTTGTTTACCGAAGCGGGTGTCCGCGCATGTCAGAATTCACCGACGTGTCCACCCTGCCACTTCTCACCGCCGCCCTCCTGGCCACCAGCACCCCCGCCGTCGCCGCCGACGACGTGGCCTCCACGGTCAGGGCCAGGCAATGGCAGCTCGACGCCCTCCGCCTGCCCTCGGCCTGGCGGGCGTCCAAGGGCTCGGGCGTCCTGGTCGCCGTCCTCGACACCGGCGTCGACCCCCGCCACCCCGACCTCAAGGGCGCGGTGGTGGAAGGCCCCGACCTGACGGGCGGCGGGAGCGCCGACGGCCAGTGGGGACACCACGGCACGGCGATGGCCAGCCTGATCGCGGGCCGGGGCCACGGACCCGGCAAGGAGCGCGGCGTCATGGGCGTGGCCCCGCAGGCCAAGGTCCTGTCGGTGCGCGTGACCCTCGAGAACGGCGACCCCCGTCGCGTGCTGCAACGCGCGGGCGGGGGGAACGCCCTGGCCAAGGGCATCCGCTACGCCGTCGACCGGGGCGCCGACGTGATCAGCATGTCGCTGGGCGGCGGCAGCGGCACCTGGAAGGGCTCGAAGGCCGAGAACGACGCGGTGCGCTACGCGCTGGAGCGCGGCACGGTGCTGGTCGCGAGCTCGGGCAACGACGGCGCGACGACCAACCGGCGCAACTTTCCCGCCGCCTACCCGGGGGTGATCGCGGTCGGCGCGGTCGACAGGCAGCTCAGGGCGGCGGCGTTCTCCAACCGCCAGGACTACGTCTCGGTCGTCGCGCCCGGCACCGAGATCGTGGGGGCCGACGGCCCTGGCTCCTACGTGATCGGCGACGGCACCAGCCCCGCCGCCGCGCTGGTCGCGGGCATCGCGGCGCTGATCAGGTCGCGCCACCCGCAGCTGTCGCCCGCCCAGGTGCGCGAGGCCATCGAGCGGGGCACCCGCCGCAAGCCCGGCGAGGGCCGGACCCGAACCCTGGGGTACGGCCTGGCCGACGCGCAGCGGGCGCTCAAGCACGCCGACCGCATCGCCCGGCGGAGCGCCACCCAGCCCGCGCTCGGGCCCACCACCGAGCTGCTGCCCTCGCAGGAGCCGCCGGTCTCGCGCCTGCTGACGATCCTGGCGATGATCCTGCTCGTGGCCGGCATGTCGATCCGGGTGATCGCCAGGCGATGACTCAAGCAAGCGCTTGTGTGATACTCGGAGACTATGTGGTTCACGGTCGAGGACGGCCTCACCTACCTGGTCGGCACCCAATGCACCGCCTGCCGTACCGTCTGCTTCCCCCCGAAGACCGGCTTCTGCCCCAATCCCCGCTGCGACGGCGAACAACTGAACGAGACGCGCCTGTCACGTAGCGGGCGGGTCTGGTCCTACACCAACTCGTGCTACCCGCCGCCCGAGCCCTTCGAGGCCGCCGAGCCGTACGTGCCGATCACGATCGCCGCCGTCGAGCTGGACCGCGAGAAGATCGTCGTGCTCGGCAGGGTCAAGGACCTGACCGTCGCCGACCTGAGCGTGGGCATGGAGCTGGAGCTCACCAGCGAGGACGGGGTGTGGTTGTGGACGCGGTGATCCTCGGCGCGGGCATGCACCCGTGGGGCAAGTGGGGAAGGGACTTCACGGAGTACGGCGTGCGGGCGGCCAAGGACGCGCTCGCCGAGGCCGGGATCGCCTGGACCGACGTGCAGTTCGTGGTGGGCGCCGACACGATCAGGAACGGCTATCCGGGCCTGGTCGCCGGCTCGACCTTCGCCCAGGCCCTCGGCTGGACGGGAGCGCGCATCGCCTCCTGCTACGCCGCGTGCGCCTCGGGCGCGCAGGCCCTCGACATCGCCCGCACCCGCATCATGGCCGGGCTGTGCGACGTCGCGCTGGTGGTCGGCGCCGACGCGGCGCCCAAGGGCTTCTTCAAGCCGGTCGGCGGGCCCGGCGACCCCGACTGGCTGCGCTTCAAGCTGCTCGGCGCGAGCAACCCGGTCTATTTCGCGCTCTACGCCCGGCGCAGGATGGAGCTGTACGGGACGACGCAGGACGACCTGGCCGCCGTCAAGGTCAAGAACGCGCTGGCCGGGTCGCTCAACCCCAACGCCCGCTACCGCAAGGCCGTCACGGCCGAGGAGGTGCTGGCCTCGCCCATGGTCGCCGACCCGCTGCGGCTCATGGACATCTGCGCGACCTCCGACGGGGGCGCCGCGATCGTGCTGGCCTCCCGCGACTACGCCCGCCGGCTCGGCGCGCGCGATCCCGTACGGCTGGCGGCGATCTCCACGGTGACGCCCACCTTCCCGAACACCGTGCTGGAGCTGCCGAACTTCGCCACCGACTCGGCCGCCGCCGTCCCCCCGCCGGCCAGGCCCTTCCGCTCGGCCATCGCGCACGCCGCCTACGAGGAGGCAGGCATCGGGCCCGAGGACGTCTCCCTGGCCGAGGTCTACGACCTGTCCACGGCGCTCGAACTCGACTGGATCGAGGACATCGGCCTGTGCGGTCCGGGCGAGGCCGACAAGCTGCTGCGCACCGGCCAGACCGCGCTCGGCGGGCGCATCCCGGTGAACGTGTCAGGCGGGCTGGCCAGCTTCGGCGAGGCCATCCCCGCCCAGGCCATCGCCCAGCTCTGCGAGCTGACCTGGCAGCTGAGAGGCGCGGCCGGGGCACGCCAGGTCGAGCACGCCCGTATCGGGCTGGCCGTCAACCAGGGCCTGTTCGGCCACGGCTCGGCCGTCATCACCACGAGGTGAAGCGACACCGGAGACGCGAAGAGCCCGCCACGGTCGTCCGTGACGGGCTCCTCTCGCTCGCTAGTTGACGTGCACCACGTCGTGGGTCTCGGCGAAGTGGCAGGCGCTCTCGTGAGCGGTGCCGGGCCGGATCTGCAGCAGCGGCTCCTGCTCGGCGCAGATCTCCTGCGCCTTCCAGCAGCGAGTGCGGAAACGGCAGCCCGAGGGCGGGTTGGCCGGCGAGGGCGGGTCGCCCTGCAGGATGATCCGCTCACGCTGCTCGCGGCCCTCGGGGTCGGGGACCGGGACGGCCGACAGCAGCGCCTGGGTGTACGGGTGCGCGGGCTTGTCGTAGATCTCGACGTCCTTGCCGAGCTCCACCATCTTGCCCAGGTACATCACGCCGACGCGGTCGGAGATGTGGCGGACCACCGACAGGTCGTGGGCGATGAAGATGTAGGCCAGCCCGAGCTCGTTCTGCAGCTTCTCCAGCAGGTTGATGACCTGGGCCTGGATCGACACGTCGAGCGCGGAGACCGGCTCGTCGCAGACGATGATCTCGGGCTGCAGGGCCAGGCCGCGCGCGATGCCGATGCGCTGGCGCTGGCCTCCGGAGAACTGGTGCGGGTAGCGGTTGATGTGGTCGGGGTTGAGACCGACCAGCTCCAGCAGCTCCTGCACCCGCTTGCGGCGGTCGCCCTTGGGCGCGACCTCCGTGTGGATGTCGTACGGCTCGCCGATGATGTCGCCGACGGTCATCCGGGGGTTCAGCGAGGTGTACGGATCCTGCATCACCATCTGGATGTTGCGGCGCATCGCCTTGAGCTCGCCGCCCCTGGCGTGGGCGATCTCGCGGCCCTTGATCTTGACCGAGCCGGAGGTCGGCCGCTCCAGCGCCATGAGCACCTTGGCCAGCGTCGACTTGCCGCAGCCCGACTCTCCCACGATGCCCAGGGTCTCGCCCTTGTGCAGGTCGAAGGAGACGCCATCGACGGCCTTGATCGCGCCGATCTGCTTCTTGAAGACGATGCCCGTGGTCAGCGGGAAGTGCTTGACCAGGTCACGAACCTCGAGAATGACCTCAGCTGCCATCGAGGACCTCCCTCCAGTAGTGGCAGGCGCTGCTGCGCACGCCGCTGATCTCGTGGAGCGGGGGGACGTCGGTCACGCAGTTGTCCTGGCGGTACGGGCACCGCGGGTTGAACGCGCAGCCGGACGGCATGTCGAGCAGGTTGGGCGGCAGGCCCTTGATCGCGTACAGCTCCTGGCCCTTGAGGTCGACCCGGGGGATCGACTCCAGCAGGCCCTTGGTGTAGGGGTGGGCAGGCGCCTTGTAGATGTCGTGCACGGGGGCGTTCTCCACGATCCGCCCGCCGTACATGACGGCGATCTTGTCCGCGACGTCGGCGACGACGCCGAGGTCGTGGGTGATCAGGATGAGGCCCATGTTGCTCTCGCGCTGCAGGTCGGCCAGCAGCTCCATGATCTGGGCCTGGACCGTCACGTCGAGAGCCGTGGTGGGCTCGTCGGCGATCAGGACCTCGGGGTCCAGCGCGATGGCCATCGCGATCATGATGCGCTGCCGCATGCCGCCGGAGAACTGGTGCGGGTAGTCGTTGACCCGCTGCTTCGCGGCGGGGATGCGGACCCGCTCCATGAGCTCGACGGCCTTCTTCATGGCGTCGCGCTTGCTCATCCCGCGGTGCACGCGGAACATCTCGCTGATCTGCCAGCCCACGGTGAACACCGGGTTGAGCGACGACAGGGCGTCCTGGAAGATCATCGCGATGCGCTGGCCGCGCACCTGGGTACGGGCGTCCTCCGACAACCTCAGCAGATCGGTGCCGCGGAAGCGGACCTCCCCCTTGGGGATGACCGCCGGAGGCATGTCGAGGATGCCCATGATCGCCTGGGCGGTCACGGACTTGCCGGAGCCGGACTCGCCCAGCACGGCGAGCGTCTCACCCGCGCTGAGTGAGTAGCTCACACCGTTGACCGCCTTGACGACGCCGGCGCGAGTGTGAAACTCCACGTGCAGGTTGTCGACCGCGAGCAGCGGCTCGTTGCCAAAGCCTCCCTCGCTCGGCAACAAGTCGTTCTTGGTCTTCGCCATCTCGGTATCCCCCCTACCGCAACTTCGGGTCTAGCGCGTCGCGGACGGCATCGCCGAGCATGATGAACGCGAGCACGGTGATGCTCAGGAACACGGCCGGGAAGATCAGCGGCAGCGGCGCGTCGAGGAATCGGTCGCGCGCGTCCGAGATCATGAGTCCCCAGGAGATGTCGGGCGACTGCACGCCCACACCCAGGAAGCTCAGTGCGGCCTCCGCGGCGATGAACACGCCCAGGTTGATCGTCGAGACGACGATGACCGGAGCGAGCGCGTTCGGCAGCAGGTGACGGAACATCAGCCGGCTCGGACCGGCTCCCAGTGCCCTCGCCGCCACGACGAAGTCCTGGTTCTTGGCGGTGATGACCGCGGCCCGCATGATGCGGAAGGTCATCGGCCAGCTCAGCACCGTCAGCGAGACGATCACCAGCAGGATGCTGTTGATCTGGTCGCGGAAGGTCGAGGCGATGAGCAGCGCGCCCAGGATGCCGGGGATCGCGAAGAAGATCTCCGTCAGGCGGGACAGAACCGTGTCGGTCATGCTGGCGTAGAACGCCGCCACCATGCCGAGCAGGCCGCCGATGACGGCGACCAGGACGGTGGTGAGCACACCGATGACGATGGAGTTGCGCGCGGCGTGGATCGTCCGGGAGTACACGTCACAACCGAGGTTGTCACGCCCGAAGAGATGGCCGGCGCTCGGCGCCTGCCTGGCCACGCTCAGGTCGCAGGCCCTGGGGTCCACGGAGCTGAACAGGGTCGGCCAGATCGCCATGAGCAGCAGCACGCCGATGAGGATCGCCGAGATCACGAAGGCCGGCTTGCGGCGCAGGTCGTACCACGCGTCGCTCCACAGGCTCGCGGGCTTGTCGTTCTGCTTCTTCTGGTGCCTGCCGCCGGACTGCGGCGGGCTCGCGACGCTACTACTCATAACGGATCCTCGGGTCGAGCACGGCGTACATCAGGTCGACGACCAGGTTGGCCAGGATGTAGACCAACACCAGTGCCGTCACCACGCCCACGACGATGGGCTGCTGGCGTTCGTAGACGCCTCTGATGAGCAGGCTGCCGACCCCGTTGATGTTGAAGATGCGCTCGGTGATGACCGCGCCGCCCATCAGGTTGCCCAGGTCGGCGCCGAGGAAGGTGACCAGCGGGATCAGCGCGTTGCGCAGTCCGTGCCGGCCGACCACGCGGCGTCTGTTCATGCCCTTGGCGACCGCTGTGCGGATGTAGTCGGAGCGTAGGGTCTCCACCAGCGATGTTCGGGTCAACCGGGTCAGGTAGGCGATCGAACCGCCGGCGAGCACGAAGCCGGGCAGCAGGAAGCTGTACCAGCCCTCCGAGGTGCCCGCGATCGGGAAGAGGCCCAGCTTGACGCCCAGCAGGAGCTGCAGGACGAATCCGGAGACCAGGGTGGGGACGGAGATCAGGATCAGGGTCGAGGCGAGGATCATGGTGTCCTCGGCCTTGCCCCTCCGCAGTGCGGCCCACAGGCCCAGGCCCACGCCGATCACGGCCTGGATCATGAGCGCGGTCAGGGCCAGCTGCAGCGTGGTCGGGAACGTGGCCTTCATCAGGTCGCCCACTGGGACGTTCTGGAAGGTCGTTCCGAAGTCACCCCGGAACAGCACACCGCTGATGTAGTACCAGTACTGCAGCAAAAGGGGATCGTTCAGGTGATACTGCTCGCGGAGTACCTCGACCACCTGTGGTGACGGCGGCTTCTCCCCCGCCAGCGCCCTGATGGGGTCGCCCGGCAGTGCGAAAACGATCGCGAAGATGAGCAGGGTGGCGCCCAGCAAGACCGGTATGGCCTGCAGAAGGCGCCGGATGACGTATCGGCCCATTAATGCCTCCCGTACATGCCTGAAGGCAGTCCCTCGAACCATAGTCCGAAGTCCGAGCGACTGCCTCCGAAGCGGGTCCACAAAGGGTGGGCGTCGGCCGCGCCCACCCTTTGGAAGGACGTCAGGCCTTCTCGACTGCCGCCCAGTTGACCTGCTTGAGCAGGTTCAGGGAAACATTCTTGATCTTGGTGGAGTGGCCCCAGTTGGTCCGGTAGAAGTACACCGGGATGTAGGGCAGGTCCTTCAGCAGGACGTCGTCCGCCTGCTGGTAGAACTTGACGCTCTCGTCCGCGGTCGCCGCCTGGTCACCCTGGTCGACGAGCTTGTCGAACTCGGGGTTGTCGTAGCCGCCGTAGTTGGAACCGTTCGCGATCGCGATCTTGCCGAAGATCGGGCGCAGGTAGTTCTCGGGCGACGGGTAGTCGTACGACCAGGCCATGCGGAACAGGCCGGAGTACTCCTTGTTCTGCAGCGACTCGAGGATCGACGCGAACTTCTCGAACGGCTTGGCCTCGACCTCGACGCCCAGGTTCTGGCGGAGGTTGTTGGCGGTCGCCTCGATCCACTCCTTGTGACCACCGTCGGCGTTGTAGCCGAGCTCGATCTTCGCCGGGCCGCCGGCCTTGGTGTAGAGCTCCTTGGCGGCGGTCGGGTTGTAGGTGCAGGCCTCGCCACAGGCACCCTGACGGTAACCGTCGACGACCGGGCTGATGAAGTCGTCGGCGGGCGAACGGCTGCCCGAGAAGACGACCTCGGAGATCGTCTTACGGTCGATGGCCATCGAGATGGCCTTGCGGACGTCGGCGTTCTGGTAGTCCTTGTTGTAGGCCAGCGGAACACCGATGTAGCCGACCGCGGAGTCGGGGTCGTCGTGGTAACGCTCGCCCAGCGCCGACTTGGCGCTCGACAGCTGCGTCGCCGGGATCGAGTCGTGGATGTCGAGCTGCTCGCCCTGCAGGTCGTTGTACGCCGTCTCGGACGAGGTGTACAGCTTGAACTGCAGCTTGGTCCAGTTCTTCGGCTTGGTGCCGGTGAACTTGTCGTAGACGGTCAGGTCGATCGTCTGGTCAGTGCCCTTCTTGTAGGCCTTGTCCAGCTTGAACAGACCCATGCCGATCGGCTGCTCCTGAGCCGCGGCCGTGAGCTTGCCGTCAGCCTCCCAGGACTTGGGGTGCATCGGGTAGAACGCGGTGTAGCCCAGCATCAGGCCGAACTGCGAGAACGGCGAAGCGAGGGTGACCGTGAAGGTGGTGTCGTCGACGACCTTCAGGCCCTTCATCTCCTTGACGGTCTCCATGGTGCCTTCGCCCTCAGGGTTGAGGTCGGCGTAACCGTCGATCTTGGCCATGAAGCCCGTGGCGTCAGCGGCGCTGCTCTTGCGCGCGACCCAGTTCCACGCGTTCACGTAGTCCTGAGCGGTGAGCTTGGTGCCGTCGTGCCAGGTGTAACCCTGCTTGAGCTTGATCGTCCAGACCTTGTTGTCCGTGGTGGACACGGACTCGGCGACGTTGGGGTCCGCCTGCTTGTTCTCGTTGTAGTTAACGAGCGGGTCGTAGATCGCAGCAAGGATCTCCGCACCCTCCGACTCGGCCGTGAGACCCGGCACGAGTGCGTGCTGCGGCTCACCGACCTCCATACGGACCGGCGTCTCGCCGCTTCCGGCGCCGCTGCTTCCAGTGGAAGCGCCGCCGCCACACGCGGCAACCGCGAGGGCCAGCAGCGCGGCACCGGCGACGATCTGTGCGCCCTTGGTAACACGCATTATGAGAATTTCCTCCCTCTGAGGTGGGCGTAAGCGCTGAGCTGCGGTTCTCGCCGTTGCAGCCTGACGGGGAAGGTTCCTCCCCGAGTTTGGCTGACTTGGTCAGACCAGCCGACGCCCTGCCAGTCGATCGCGACTATCCCTCACTACTTGCCACCAGCGAGTCTCTGGCGCGTTGCAGTTCGGTCACACGTGCGCTGTGACCGCGTCACACGCATCCAGCCGCACCAACCGCATTTATACCAAGTCGATGGTAAAATCGGTCAAAGAGGAAGGAATGCCTCTGACGGGTTGATGAAAAATACCTCAGCTCACAGAGTGCTCATGCCAAGTCCAGCGTAACGACGCCCCCTGGGCTACCGTTGACCGAGCGTTGGAACCGGGCAGGGGGTGTCCTCGTCCAAGTCTTCACGGGCGGAACCGCCGCTCCAGGCATCCCATCCACCTGCATCCAATAGAGTCCTTCTCATGAGCCAGCCGGAATCCGCGTTCGCGGACGCCCAGGCGGGCGGCCGAAGCGGGGAGTCGCTGGCCAAGCTCGCCCAGAGATACGGGCTTCGCCGTGCCATCGCACGGCCGAGGTTCCACGTCTACCTGCGCCAACTCTGGGAACGCCGGCACTTCATCACCACGTACGCGACTTCGCGGAACGTGTCGAAGTATTCGAACTCGGCGCTCGGCCAGCTGTGGCAGGTGCTGACTCCGCTGCTCAACGCCGGCATCTACTTCGTGATGTTCGGCGTCATTCTCCAGGGCGGCAAGGGCATCCCTAACTATCCCGTGTTCCTGCTGGTCGGGATGTTCGTCTTCACCTACACCCAGCGCAGCGTGACCGCCGGGGCCAAGTCCATCAACGGCAACCTGTCGATGATCCGGGCGCTCCACTTCCCCCGCGCCGCGCTCCCGCTGGCCTACACGATCCAGGAGCTCCAGCAGCTGGTCATCTCGATGGGCGTGCTGCTGGCCATCATCGTCTGGTTCGAGCCGCCCACGCTGCTGTGGCTGCTCATACCGGTCGTGCTCTTCATGCAGACCATGTTCAACATCGGCGCCAGCCTGGTCATGGCCAGGGTCGGCGCCTCGATGCGCGACATGAACCAGCTCCTGCCCTTCATCATGCGGACCTGGCTCTACGCCTCCGGCGTCTTCTTCTCCATCCAGGACAAGGTCGCGGGCGTCCTGCCGCAGTGGGTGGCCAACGTGATGTACGCGAACCCCGCGGCCTCCTACATGGAGGCCATGCGCGAGATCCTCATGGCCGACTATCGCGTCCAGCGTCACTCCGGCCCCGACTGGATCTGGTACAGCTGCGCGGCATGGGCCGTGTTCGCGCTCATCTTCGGTTTCTGGTACTTCTGGCGTGCCGAGGAAAGGTACGGCCGTGGCTGAGATGACCGAGGAGCTGCCGGAAGTGACGACGACGCCCAAGACCCCCTTGGACGCGCCGACGGGCACCCCGACCGTCATCGTCGACGACCTCCACATCGTCTACCGCGTCTACGCCAAGGCCACCGACCACGAGAAGGGCAATGCCGTCAACGCCCTGATGCGCCTTCTCAGGCGCCAGGGCCGCCCCCAGATGACCGAGGTCCACGCGGTCAAGGGCGTCTCCTTCGTGGCCTACCACGGCGACGCCATCGGCATCGTCGGCCGCAACGGCTCCGGCAAGTCGACTCTCATGCGAGCCATCGCCGGCCTCCTCCCACCCCATCAGGGGGCCGTCTACACCGACGGCCAGCCCTCGCTGCTGGGCGTGAACGCCGCTCTCATGCGCGATCTCACCGGTGAGCGCAACATCATCCTGGGCTGCCTCGCCATGGGCATGAGCCCCGCCGAGGTCAGGAAGAAGTACGACGAGATCGTCGACTTCTCCGGCATCGACGAGTTCGTCAAGCTCCCCATGTCGACCTACTCCTCCGGCATGGGCGCCCGGCTGCGGTTCGCCATCTCCAGCGCCAAGACCCACGACGTCCTCCTCATCGACGAGGCCCTGGCCACCGGCGACCGCGAGTTCCGCAAGAAGTCCCAGGAACGCATCAAGCAGATCCGCGAGTCCGCCGGCACCGTCTTCCTGGTCTCCCACGACCACAAGGTCATCGAGGAGACCTGCAACCGGGTCATCTGGCTCCACAAGGGCAAGATCAAAATGGACGGCGATCCCGCCGAGGTCATGGCGGCCTACCACAAAGGCTGATAGGACGTAAGCACCGTTCCTTCGATGGAGGTGCACCTTGTCTGCCCGGCCGCCGCTCCCGCTCGACTTCCTCCCGCCGGTCCCCTCGCTCACCGTCACCAGTGACGACGTCCGCGACGGCGAGACCCTGGCCGAAGCCCACGTCTTCAACGACTGGGGCATGACCGGCGGCAACCTCTCGCCGCACCTGCGCTGGTCCGGAGCGCCCGAGGGCACGCTCAGCTACGCGGTGACCTGCTACGACCCGGACGCCCCCACGCAGGGCGGTTTCTGGCACTGGCTGCTGTTCGACATCCCGGCCGACGTCACCGAACTGCCCACGGGTTTCGGCACGGCCGACGCCAAGTTCGGCGGCCAGGCGCGCAACGACTTCGGCGTCGCCGCGTACGGCGGAGCCGCCCCGCCTCCCGGCTGGCCGCACCGCTACATCTTCGCCGTCCACGCGCTCGGGGTGGAGTCGCTGGGCCTGTCGTCCGACACACCCGCCAACGTCGTGGGCTTCAACATCACCGCGAACACGCTGGCCAGGGGGTCCATCGTTCCTGTGTACGAAATGTGAGTGGCTGGAGGGCCAAAGCCCTGACAGCGTGACTCGTGTTCCGATATGATTCGAACGTAGATTCGATCGCAAGGAACACGAGATGGAGTGGGGGCGCGCGATGCGAGAGCTGTCGTCCGCGATTGACCACCTGGCCATCGAGGACGTATCCGAGATTCCCAGGATCCAGCTGACCGAGCAACTCATCGAGCTGCATTGGCAGATGGCCAGACTCCAGGCCCAGATCGCTCGCCGTACTGGCGTCCGACTTCCCTGACGCTGGGCCCACCACTTCCCCAAAACCTCGACGCCCGCCGCACCCGCGGCGGGCGTCGGCATGTCCGCCCGCCGTACAACACCACGCGGGCCGCCACCCGGCCCGCATCGCCCGCCGTACAACGCCGCACAAGCCGCCGCCTGAATCGCCCCCGTGCAACACCACGCGGGCCGCCGCCCGGCCCGAATCGCCCGCCGTACGACACCACGCGAGCCCCGCCTGAATCGTCCGCCCCACAACGCCGCGCGGGCAGTTGCGTGAATCGCGCGTTTCGTGATTCGCGCGCCCGGCGCATAATCGATTCCCGCCTTTAACCCGGCGCTTCCTGCCGCCCGTGCCGGCGAAAGCGGCGGGCCGCCCGGGGCGAATATCCCAGCCCGCCATTCCCGATTCTCCGCCGAAACGCGGGCGCCCCCGGCGCGCACACCACTCGCGAAAAGCGGTGCCACGCACCGGAGGCGCAATTACCGCTGTCTAGCTCCCTGCGCGGCCTCTCAGGCCGAAAGCCGGGTCTTTCGTGGGGCACCCTCGAACGGGAACCAGTCGGCGAACGCCGGTTTCAGATCCGTGAGCCACGCCGCCTTCGGGTCGTACTGCGCGAAGAACGGCTTGCCGACCAGTTCGGGGTCGCGCGCCTGGATGAAGTGGAGCACGAAGACCCGCTGCCCGGCGATGTCGGCGATCCCGTCGACGCACACCTTGCCCGGCGTGGCCGACATGGAGGGCCCCCGCACCGTGCGGCAGAGCCCTGAGACCGAGGAGTACGCCTCGCGGAAGATCTGGTAGGCGTCGGCCAGCGGCACCGCGAAGTAGTCCTGTGGACCGGTGTCGCGTTCGACGAACATGTAGTACGGGATCATCCCGAGTGTGAGCTGGCGGCGCCACATGTCGGACCAGACGCCGGGTGCGTCGTTGATGGTCCTGATCAGTGGCGCCTGGGTGCGGATGACCGCTCCGGCGCCGATGATGCGCTCGGCGGCCGTGGCGACCAGTTCGGGCTCCAGCTCCCGTGTGTGCGAGAAGTGCGCCATGAAGGCGAGGTTCTTGCCGGCGGCCACGACGCGCTCGAACAGGCGCAGGGTGTCGTCGGCGTCCGGGTCGGAGACGAAGCGCTGCGGCCAGTAGGCCAGCGACTTGGTCCCGATCCTGATGGACTCGATCTGCTCGATCTCCAGCAGCGGCTCGATGTAGCGCTTGAGCACCGGCTCACCCATGATCATGGGGTCGCCGCCGGTGAGCAGCACGCTGGTGACCTCCGGGTGCACCCGCAGGTAGGCCACGAGCTGGTCGATGTCGTCGGAGGCGAACTTCAGGTCCGCGTCGCCGACGAACTGGGCCCAGCGGAAGCAGTACGTGCAGTACGCGTGACAGGTCTGCCCCTGCTTGGGGAAGAACAGCACGGTCTCTGGATATTTGTGCTGCATGCCCGGCACCGGTTCCCGGCCGATACGAGGCACGTTGAGTTCCATCTGTCCCGCGGGATGCGGGTTCAGGGTCTGGCGGATGCGGTTGGCCTCGGCCAGCAGCTCCGCCTTGGGTGCGTCGTCGCGCAGCATTCCCGTCAGGCGCGCGACGTCGGTGGTGGGCAGCATGTCCGCCTGCGGGAAGACGAGGCGGTAGATAGGGTCGTCAGGTGCCGCCGACCAGTCGATGAGCTCATCCACGACGTAGGCGTTGGTCCGAAAGGGCAGGACAGTGGCCACCGCCCGCACCTTCAGCCGCTCTTCCTCGTCGAGCCGGGCGCGCTTCAGAAGCTCGTCGAGGTGCTTGGCGGAGTACGCCGTGAACCGTCGGGTTCCCATCTCGTTCAAGATCACTAGGCCTTTCCTATCTTTTTTGTCGGACCTGATGTAAACCTCTCGACCCTGCCGCGCGTCTAGGGTCCTTATACCCGGACGCGGCCGATACCACTTCTGGTTCCACTGGGGCTCAAGTTGCCAGTGAGGTTTACGCAAAGTCGCGACATATCGCGTATCTTGGACAGCATGAGTGATGACCTGCGCGCGTCAGACGAGGACCGGGACCGCGTCGCCGCGGTTCTCGGGGAAGCACTCGCCACCGGACGGCTGACCAGCCTCGAACACGCCGACCGCCTCGACGCCACCTACAACGCCAAGACCACGGGCGAGCTGGTCCCCCTGACCCGCGACCTGCCCGACGTGAAGGCCACCCACGCCCCCCAGGAGGTGGAGCGCCAGACCATCCAGGCCACCTTCGGCAAGACCCTGCGCAAGGGCCGCTGGGTGGCCTCACGCCACACCAGGCTGGCGCCGCGCTTCGGCGCCCTCATCGTCGACCTGACGGAGGCCGTGCTGCCCGGCCGCGAAATCACCCTGGAGTGCGAGCCCGCCTTCAGCAAGCTCATCATCAGGGTGCCCGACAACGCCCAGATCATCGACGAGGGCAGCACGGTCTTCGGCAAGCGCAACGTCTCCGGCGGCACCGGCACCGGAAACGGCCCCGTCATCCGCGTCACAGGGCGGGCATCGTTCTCCAAGCTGATCGTCTCTCGCGGGGTCACGGACTGGAACCTGCGATAAAGCACCTAACATTCGGACTGTGTACGACTTGATGGCGACGCCGACGTGATAGCTCTCGATGCCATGGGCGGCGACCACGCGCCACACGAGATCGTGGCGGGCGCCGTCCAGGCCGTCAGAGAGCACGGGCTGCAGCTCGTCCTGGTCGGCCCGCCACGCGTGCTCTACGAGGCGCTCACCGACCACGACGCCGCCAAGGAGATCCCGATCGTGCGGGCCGAGGAGTCGCTCGCCATGCACGAGGGCGCGCTGGCGAGCCTGCGCCGCCCCAAGTCGAGCATCGCGATCGCCTGTCATCTCGTACGGCAGGGCCACGCGAGCTCGGTCGTCTCCGCCGGATCCACCGCCGGGGTGGTGGCCACGGGGCGCCTGCGCCTCAAGGGCCTGCCCGGCATCCTGCGCCCGGCGATCGCCGTCCCCCTCCCGACCAGGCCGACCCCCACGGTCCTGCTCGACGCCGGCGCCAACGCCGAGGTCAAGCCCGAGATGCTGGTGCAGTTCGCGCACCTGGGCGCCGCCTACGCCCAGACCGCCTACGAGATCGAGCAGCCCCGCATCGGCCTGCTGACCATCGGCAGCGAGGCGGAGAAGGGCAACAAGCTCGTACGGCGGGCACACGAGCTCATGAGCGAGCTCAAGGGGTTCGTCGGCAACGTCGAGGGCCACGACCTGCTCACGGGCATGGCCGACGTGGTCGTCACCGACGGGTTCACCGGAAACGTCGCGCTCAAGTCGATGGAGGGCGCGGTCCGCTACGCCTTCGGCGAGCTGCGCGAAACCATCAACTCCAGCCGCCTGGCCAGGCTCGGGGCCATCCCGCAGCGCGGCCGGCTGCGCCAGCTGTGGGAGCGCCTCGACCCCGAGGCGCACGGCGGGGCCGTACTCCTCGGGTTGAACGGCACCGTGGTGATCGCCCACGGCTCCTCGCGCGCGAAGGGCGTCACCGCCGCCTGCCGCCTCGCCGACGAGCTGTCGAAGGGCGGCATCGTCACCCGGATTTCCGAGCGTGTCGGGAAATCACACCGACTATGGTGAGCCTGGAAGGCGGTGAGCTGGGGATTCACCCGTAGAGCTCTCGTCAAGCGAAGCCAATCGGGGGATTATTCGTGAACGGACTCACGGCTGCCCAGGTCGCGGCCGCCAAGCCGAACGACGTGCCGCGCCAGACGAGCCGTTCGATGAGTGCGATCATCCGGGCCAACGTCCTCACCTTCTTCAACCTCGTCATCGGCGTCCTGTGGGTCCTGATCCTGATCTTCGGCGACTGGAAGGACGGCCTGTTCGGCCTGGTCATCGTCGCCAACGCGGCGATCGGCATCGTCCAGGAGTGGCGGGCCAAGCGCACCCTCGACAAGCTCGCCGTGATCAACGAGGCCCCGGTCAGGGTCCGGCGCGACGGCGCCGACCACGAGATCGAGCCGAGAGCGGTCGTCCAGGGAGACCTGATCCTGCTCGGCCCCGGCGACCGGCTGCTCGTCGACGGCGACGTGGTCCACTCCGACAACCTCGAGATCGACGAGTCGCTGCTGACCGGCGAGGCCGACCCGGTGCACAAGAAGCCCGGCGACGAGGTGCTGTCGGGCAGCTTCGTCGTCGCGGGGTCGGGAGCCTTCACCGCCACCAAGGTCGGCGCCGACGCCTACGCGGTCAAGCTCGCCCAGGAGGCCTCGCAGTTCTCGCTGGCCCACTCCGACCTGCGCGACGGCATCACGAAGTTCATCAAGTTCATCACCTGGCTGGTCGTGCCGATCGGCATCCTGCTCATCTGGAGCCAGCTGCGCAACGACACAAGCTTCGACGTCGCCATCACCCGCGCCGTCGCGGGCCTGGTCACGATGATCCCCGAGGGCCTGGTCCTGATGACCTCGATCGCCTTCGCCGTCGGTGTCGTACGGCTCGGCAGGCGCGGTGCGCTCGTGCAGGAGCTCCCGGCGATCGAGGGCCTGGCGCGCGTCGACGTGCTGTGCGTCGACAAGACCGGCACCCTCACCCAGGGCGGCATGGACCTCGACGAGGTCATCCCGCTGGCCGGAGCGCCCTACGCCGACCCGCTGGCCGCGCTGGCCAACGTCGACCCCCGCCCCAACCCCACCGCCCAGGCCATCCAGGCCCGCTTCCCCACGACGCCCGACGGCTGGCAGGCCCGCGAGAACGTGCCGTTCTCCTCCGCGCGCAAGTGGAGCGGCGCCGACTTCGGCGACCGGGGCTGCTGGGTCCTCGGGGCGCCCGACGTGCTGATGGAGCCCGGCACCCCCGGATACGGTCAGGCACGCCAGCTGGCGATGAGCGGCACCAGGGTGCTGGCGCTGTGCCGTACACCTGACCTGTCGGGCACGTCGGCGGAGCCGGCGGCCCTGGTGACGCTGAAACAACGCCTGCGGCCCGACGCGACGGCCACGATGGAGTACTTCGCCAAGCAGGGCGTGGCCGTCAAGGTCATCTCCGGTGACAGCCCCGACGCCGTGTCGGCCATCGCGCGGACCATCGGCATCCCCGGCGCCGCGAACGCCGTCGACGCCCGGCTGCTCGACGAGGCCGACTACGGCCAGGCCCTGGAAGACAACACGGTCTTCGGGCGGGTCACCCCGCAGCAGAAGCGCGCCTTCGTCTCGGCCCTGCAGTCACGCGGCCACACGGTCGCGATGACCGGCGACGGCGTGAACGACGTGCTGGCGCTCAAGGACGCCGACCTCGGCATCGCGATGGGAGCGGGCAGCCCGGCGACCAAGGCGGTCGCCCAGGTGGTCCTCATGGACAACCGTTTCTCCACGCTGCCGCACGTGGTCGGCGAGGGGCGGCGGGTGCTGGCCAACATCGAGCGGGTCTCCGGCCTGTTCCTGACCAAGACCTTCTACGCGATCATCATCTCGCTGCTGGTCGGCGTCATCGGACTGACCTTCCCCTTCGCGCCGCGCCACTCCACCCTGGTCAACGCGCTCACGATCGGCATCCCCGCCTTCTTCCTGGCCCTGGCGCCCACCTACGAGCGTGCCAAGCCGGGCTTCGTGCCGCGGGTGCTGCGCTTCGCGATCCCCGCGGGACTGGTGTGCGGCGTCGCCACCATGATCTCCTTCATGGCCGCCTCGCCCGGCTCGTCGCTGACCGAGAGCAGCACCGCCGCCGTGATCACGCTCTTCCTGGTGTCGTGGTGGGTGCTTGTCCTCATCGCCCGCCCGCTGACCATGTGGAGGATCGGGCTCATCGCCGCGATGGCCGCGCTGTTCGTGGCCGCCCTGGCCATCCCGTTCGTGCGCGAATTCTTCGCCCTGGAACCTGGCGACGTCGGCAACGATCTGATCGCCGTGACCATCGCCGCCGTGGCGGCGGTTATTGTCACGGTCGCCGTCAAGCTCACCGCTACCCTTAGAACATGACCGACCCGCAGATAATGCTCACCGAGCGCGTCCAGCAGGCGCTGGCCGCCGCGTTCGGGCCCGAGCACTCCGACGCAGACCCGCTGATCCGGCCCTCCCAGTTCGCCGACTTCCAGGCGAACGTCGCGATGAGCCTGGGCAAGCGACTGCGACGGGCGCCGCGGGAGGTCGCCACCGAGCTGGCTGCGCAGCTCGTCGACTTCCCCGGCACGGTCGAAGTCAGCGGGCCGGGCTTCCTCAACATCACCCTCGACGACTCGTGGATCGCCGGCCAGGCGCAGGCCCAGCTCGGCGACCCGCTCAACGGCGTGGTCCAGGGTGAGCCGCAGCGTGTCGTGATCGACTACTCCGCGCCCAACGCCGCCAAGGAGATGCACGTCGGGCACCTGCGCTCGACGGTCGTGGGCGACGCCCTCGCGCGCACCCACGAGCACCTCGGCAACACCGTCATCCGGCAGAACCACCTCGGCGACTGGGGCACGCCCTTCGGCATGCTCGTCGAGCACCTCGTCGACATCGGCGAGCAGACCGCCGTCGCCCAGCTCGAAGCCGGACAGGGCACCGAGTACTACCAGGCCGCCCGGGTCAAGTTCGACAACGACGAGGCGTTCAAGGCGCGCTCGCGGTCGCGGGTGACGACCCTCCAGTCGGAGGACCCCGAGACCATCCGGCTGTGGCACGTCTTCATGAACGCCACGATCGCCTACTTCGACAAGATCTACGCCCAGCTGCAGGTCACCCTGACCGACGCCGACATCGCCGGCGAGAGCAAGTACAACCCGTGGCTGGAGCAGGTCTGCAACGACCTGGAGGCCGCCGGCATCGCCGTCATCAGCGACGGCGCGCTGTGCGTCTTCCCGCCGGGCTTCACCGGCGCCGACGACCAGCCGCTGCCGCTCATCATCCGCAAGAGCGACGGCGGGTACGGCTACGCCACGACCGACCTCGCGGCGATCCGCTACCGGGTCGACGAGCTCAAGGCCGACCGGTCGCTGTACGTCGTCGGCGCCGACCAGGCGCTGCACTTCCGCATGGTCTTCGCCACGGCGAAGATGGCCGGATGGCTGCCCGACTCGGTCAGCTTCGAGCACGTGCAGATCGGCATGGTCCAGGGCAAGGACGGCAAGCGCTTCAAGACCCGCTCCGGCGAGTCGGTGAAGCTGTCGTCGCTGCTCGACGAGGCGGTGGAGCGGGCCTACGAGAAGATCGCCGACAAGGGGTACTCCCCCGAGCTCCGTGCGGAGATCTCCGAGGCGGTCGGCATCGGCGCGGTCAAGTACGCCGACCTGTCGGTCAGCCACGACAGCGAATACATCTTCGACTTCGACCGGATGATCGCCTTCAGCGGCAACACCGGCGGCTACATGCAGTACGCCACCGCCCGGATCCGCTCCATCTTCCGCAACGGCGGCATCGACGTCGACAACGTGAACGGGCCGGTCCTGCTGGGCGAGCCCGCCGAGCGCGCCCTGGCCCTGCACCTTCTCGGGTTCGGCACGGTCGTCGCCCAGGTGGCGGAGCTGTCGGAGCCGCACCGGCTCTGTGCCTTCCTCTACGAGACCGCCAGCCTCTTCAGCACCTTCTACGAAGAGTGCCCGGTGCTCAAGTCCGAGGGCCTCATCAAGGCCTCGCGGCTGGCCCTGTGCGCGCTGACCCTGCGCACACTCGAGACGGGCCTGTCCCTTCTCGGCGTCCCCGTTCCCGAGCGCATGTAGCAATGTGGCGCGCCTTCACACCGGGGGCGCGCCACGTCGCTAGGCTTTGCGTGCTCATGAATTGAGGGGGAGTCAACGCCTTGAGCACGAATCTGACTGCTGGCCCCTCAGAGGTGCATCGGTACGCAGAGGCGTTGCTTGCCCACTTGGCAGCCAACGGCTCCGTACCCCCCTCAGAGGCTGGGTTCCCCGACGAGTCGGGTGAGTGGCTGCCGCCCGCCCTCGAAGCGCTGCTGGCCATCCTCGGCGGCAACGATCCGCTCGAGCCGCTCTCGCGCGCGGCCTCACGCGACCAGCAGACGACCGCGCTCTTCCTCTGCCTCGCCCTGGCCGTCGCCGGCCACGGCACGCGCATCCACGCCTCCTGGCTCGGCACCGCCTTCGGCGAGCTCTCGCTCGACCGCCCGGTGACCCACGGGCAGCGGGCGCTCTGGCTGGCCGCCGCCAGGGGCGCGTACGGCCCGGCGGGCAAGATCTTCGTGCTCCGCAAGCTCGACGCGCTTGCCGTACACCAGCAGGCCGATCCCGCCCAGTGGCTGCAGGCGCTCGTCCCCGGTGAGGCGACGGTCGTCGTGCCCGCCTCGCTCGTCGACTTCCCCGAGCTCGCCGAGATCCCCGATCTGGCCAGGCCCGCACAGGCGGGCACCAAGCTCGCCCGCATCCTCGCCCGCTGCATCGAGATCACCTCGGTGCGCGAAGACGTGACGACCCCGCTGACGAACGGCACCGGCTCTCCGGCCTCCGTATGGGCGGAAGACGAGCCCCTGAGCGTTCTGCGCAACCTGGTGGGCCTGTCCGATCGCGAGGAGGGCCCCAGAGGCTCGCTGATCAGCCACCTGCTCGACGACCTGCGTCCCGGCGCCGACCCGCAACTGGCGGCGATCTCGCTCCACGTGGCCGCGCCGATCCTCAAGCGCGTCACCGACGAACTGGCCGCCGACACCCAGCTGGTCGCGCCCGACTCGGTCGTCGTTCCGATGCTCGGCCACCAGATCAGGCTCCGGCCGGAAGGCCCGGACCAGGATTCGATGCACGCGGCGGAGCGCGAGATCACCGAGGACGGCGTATCTCGTCAGCGGCCCCCATGGGGGGCGTGGGCACTGGTGGTCGCCGCTGTGGCCTTCTTCGCGGGAGCTCTGGCGACCGGGCTGCTGGTGCTGCCCGGGCTGCTCTGCGCGGCTGCGGGGGGCTGGCTGCTGTGGCGGCGGCATCAGGCCGCGGAGTCCGACTCCCGCTATATCGCTTCACAGGTCGGCGAGCTGAAAGAGCTGGCCGACGGCGCCGTCTGGGCTTTGCATGCCTACGCCCGCGAGGCCGATGACCGGGCTCGCCAGGCGGCAGACGACGCCGCCGAGGTCACGCGGCTGCTGCGCCGCGGCCCTCGGGCGGCTTAGGTCGTCTCGATCTCCACGTGTGACGGCGCGAGCAGGAACACCCGGTCGGCGATCCGCTCGATGCGGCCCTCACAGCCGTAGGCAAGGCCCGCGGCGAAGTCGACCATCCTGGTGGCCTCCGGCATCGGCATGCCGGTCACGTCCATGATGACGGTCTGGCCCTCACGGAAGTGCTGACCGATCGTCGGCGCGTCGTTGTACTTCAACGGCTGGACCATGACGATCCGCGACGACTCGACGGTGGAGCGCCACCGCTTGGCCGCCCGCTCCGACGCCGGCATGTACTCGTCCTCTACATACTCTTCGTCGTCGTAATAGCGATCTTCTTGGTCGATACCCAGGCCAAGGTAGCTCGCCACCTTGCGCACTGCCCCCATCGGCTTGTCCTTTCCTCAGGAACGTCCCGTTACTGGCACGCTCCTACACATTTGACGGTAACCGACGATTCGTGTTTCGCCATGCGACACGCCCAGCACTTATTCCATTTTGTACGCCTAGCGTCCCGGTTTCGACTGGATATCTCGTTGCTTTCCAAGGGTAGCCCTCGGGGCATGATCATCTCCGGGACCGCCGCACCGGTGAATTCCAGCTTCGCCTACGTACAGGATGGATCAAGCGAGTTGCAGTACGCCTGCTGATCACTTGCAGCCCTTCTGCCCCATGAATCCCAGGTCATGCAGGGGGCGGACCACTCATTTCACCCGAGCTTCACCTTCCCCAGCCGCTTCGGCAGCACCTTGTCGCCGAAGGTCACCGTCCAGTGCACCTTGTCGCCCTTGATGGCACGCCCGATCCCGAAGCTCTTCCAGGCCGGGTCGACCAGCACCGCTCTGTGGCCGGGAGACTGCATCCACCACTGCAGAGCCTGCGACGGCGGAACACTTCCGCCCCAGCCGTAGTAATTGATTTCGGCGAACTTCGTGAAACCGGAAACGCCGCACTGGGTGAAGCGGGTGGTGATGTTACGGCCCAGGGAGTCGACGTGGTTGCTCGGCGAGACACCCATCGCGGCACTGTCGTTGCTCGCCCACTGGGCGGCACGGGACAGGGCGGTTGACGAGGCGACCAAGGGGGTGAGGCCGTTCTCCTGGCGGAAATCGTTGATCAGCCTTTCGAGCTCGCGCTCGGTGCTGTCGTGGAACTGGGCGAGGATCTGTGTTCTGGGGTTGCCCAGGGAGCAGTTGGTGGTGGCCGCGGCCGCGGCGGGGGTGGCGGTTGCCAGGGCGGTGGTTAGGAGGATGGCGATGGGGGTGAGGGCGAGCGCCAGGCGTCGCGCGGTTGTGCTTGGGCTCGTGGGGTGAAGGGTGCGGGGGCGGGTGGGGTTCAGGGTGTGGGGGCGGGTGGGGTGAAGGCTCTGGGGGTGGGTCGGGCGAGGGGCGTGGGCGCGGTGGTGATGAGGATCGTTGGCGTAGCCGGGGTGAGGATCGTTGGCGTAGCCGGGGTGAGGATCGTTGGCGTAGCCGGGGCGAGATGCGTTGCCGTTGCTGGGATCGGCGGCGTTGGCGTGGCTGGGGTGAGGACCGTTGGCGGAGCCAGGGGGAGACGCGTCGCCGTTGCTGGGGTCAGGGGCGTCGGTGTGGCTCGGCTGAGGGATATGGGCGCCGGCGGCACGCGGGGGACGCGGCGTGGTGGGGGCACCGGCAGAGGTCGCGGCGGTGCCGTTGTCGCGCGCTGCGTCGGCGACGCCAGCCGGCGAAGTGATGGCGGGGTGGGCGCGAGGAGCGTGACCGGAGGAGCGAGTGGCATGGGCACCGGAGGACCGAGCGACGCGGGCATCGCCGTCGGTGTCAGCGATGCGGGCAGCACCGCCCAGGCCGTCTGACGGCTGAGTGGAGGGAAGGGTGTTGGTTCGGGGTGACGGGGGCGGGGTGCGCTCGGTCATCGCGGCCTCTTCGAGTCGATGGTGCTCCGTGTGGTGGTCACACGGTGCAGTCGACTGCCTGCAGAGCGCCTACGGTCTGGTTACCGGGGCTTGCACGACTCTGAAAACGCAAGAAGGCCCGCACCGAGTCGCCCCGGGCGAGCCTCCTTCGTTGCCATGAAACGCAGAAAGGCCCACCCGGAGACCGGGTGGGCCTTTCTGAACCAAAATTTGTGCGGCGGCGACCTACTCTCCCACACCCTGGCGAGTGCAGTACCATCGGCGCAGAGAAGCTTAACT
>NZ_JACDUR010000006.1:742426-982431 GCF_013761175.1 Nonomuraea soli | reverse complement strand
AAATTACTCTTGCACTGGCTTTTAAACACACTGTTGAGTTCTCAAGAAACGGACGCGAACACCGTCTCTACCAGCCCGGGGCGCTTCGTTCCGTTGTGTCTCTATTCTGTCAGACCCGCTTTTCCCTGTCAAATTCAGCGATTTGACATAAACAAGCATGGGCAACACAAATAAAGACTCCCCGTTTCCGGGGCAACCCTCTTAACTTACCGTGCCATCTCGCCGCTGTCGAATCAAACGGTTTTCCCGCGACGTGATGGTGGTTGGCCCTGGGCCCGTCCACCGCTCAGCGGTGCCCGGCTCGCTCCAAGGGCGTAGAGAAGACTAGGTCGGGATCCCGGCGACGTCAAATCACGCTTGGATCACGTCCCATACTCTCTCACGCGCATCATACGTAACACGATGCATGGTGGACAGGGTGATCAGTTCCCCCACGCTCACCAGGCCTGTGTCCCCGTCCACGAGGCGACGCCTTCCGCTCTGGCCGCTCCCGGTCGCACTGGTCACGCTCGTCGCCTCGACCGGTTTCACCACAGCCACCCTGAACGGCGACGAACTGGCCACCCTCAGCGCCGCCCGCCGGTCGCTGCCCGACCTGTGGACGCTGGCCCAGAACATCGACGGGCACTTCCTGCCCTACTACGTCTTCATGCACGTCTGGGTGAAGTTCGGGCAGAGCGAGCTGTGGCTGCGACTGCCGTCTCTCATCGCCATCGCCGCCGCCACCGGTTTCCTCGCCGACCTCGGCCGCCGCGCGCACACCGCGCTGACCGGCCTGATCGCGGGCCTGCTCTTCGCCCTGATCCCCACGACCTCCTACTTCGCGGCGTTCGCCCGGTCCTACTCCTTCGCCGCGGCCGCCGTGGTGTTCTCGTTCTGGGCCCTGCACCGCGCGACCGGCCGCCACGACCGCGGGCCGTGGCTGCTCTACGGGCTGAGCGTGGTGCTCATCCCGTGCACCCACCTGTTCGCCGTGCTGACGCTACCCGCGCACCTGATCTTCGCCTGGGGCGAGAGGCGGGTCCTGTTCGGGCTGGCCGCCGGCGCCGTCCCCGCTGCCGCGCTGGGGTTGCTCGGGTACGGCGAACGCCATGCGATCTCGTGGATCCAGCAACGCGGGCCCGACGTTCTCCTGAAATTTCCGGACATGGTGGTGGGCGCCGCCCTGCCCGGCCTGATCCTCCTCACCCTCGCCCTGACCGCCCTGCTCCACCCTCGTCTCCTCCGCCGAAGCGGGAGCGGGACCGAGAGCCGAAGCGGGAGCGGGACCGAGAGCCGAAGCGGGAGTGGGACCGAGAGCCGAAGCGGGAGTGGCAAGGGGAACTGGAGCGGGAAGGGGAGCTGGAGCTGGAGCGGGAAGACGAGCTGGAACGGGAACGGCGGGAACGGGAGCGGAAGCCAGAGCCGGAGCGAGAACCGAACCCCGCACCCCACCACACCCGCGGGAACGTTCCCTGCCCCCACCCACCCCGCCCCCCTCCCCTGGACCCTCGCCTGGCTCCTGCTCCCCCCGCTCCTCCTCCTGGCGATCTCCCACCTCCTCACCCCCGCCTACGTCGACCGCTACCTGTTCGTCACCGCCCCCGCCCTGGCCCTGGCCGCCGCCATGGCCCTGAGCGAGCTGGCCAAGGCCCCCGCCATCGCCACCCTGGCCGTGGTCACGACCGCCGCCTCCGCCATCCCCCAGCACGCCGAGCTCCGCGAGCCCAACGGCCGCTTCGACAACATCCCCTGGGCGATCTCCCGCCTGCGACCCGGCCCCGGCGACGCGCTCGTCTACGGCCAGAGCCAGATCCGCGCCGGCTTCCTCTACTACGCCAGGCGCGGCTCGCTCCCGGACGATGTCCTGCTTCAGCGGTCCGCCCCGGTGGCCACCGGTTTCGGCTACGTCGAGACCCAGGACACCGCCGGGGCGCTCCAGGGCCGCGACCGGGTGTGGGCGATCTGGCGCGGCAGCCGTACCAAGGCCCAGTCCCTCCCGAGGATGCGCTCGCTCGACGAGGCGGGCTTCACGATGAAGGACTCCTGGCAGTCGGGCGACACCCCCGGCCTCACCGTCGCCCTCTACATCCGGAACACGAAAACCGGAAACACGGAAGCCCGAAACACGAACGCCAGGAACACGAAAGAAGGCCCGGGAGGCGGAAACCTCCCGGGCCCAGAAGATCGGACGGGCTAGCCGACCTCGACCCCGCCGATCGACTTCTTGCCGCGGCGCAGCACCAGGTAGCGCCCGGCGATGAGGTCGTCGCCGGTGGGGATGTATCCCTCGTCGGTGACCTTCTCGTTGTTCAGGTAGGCGCCGCCCTCCTTGATGGCGCGGCGCGCCTCGGACTTCGACGCCACGAGCCCGCTGTCGGCCATGAGGTCGACGAAGGAGGCGCCCAAGGCGGGCACCTGCACCCGCGGCACCTCCGACAGCGCGGCTCCGAGCGTCGCGGCGTCGAGCTCCTGGAGCGCACCCTGTCCGAACAGCGCCTTGGCGGCGGTCTGGACGGCAACCACCTGGTCGGCGCCGTGCAGCATCGTGGTGAACTCCACGGCGAGCGCGCGCTGCGCCTCGCGGGCGAAGGGCCGCTCGGCGACCGACTTCTCCAGTTCCTCGATCTCCTCCCTGGACCGGAAGCTGAAGATCTTGAGGAACTTCACGACGTCGCGGTCGTCGGCGTTGAGCCAGAACTGGTAGAAGGCGTACGGCGAGGTCATCTCGGGGTTGAGCCAGACCGACCCGCCCGCCGTCTTGCCGAACTTGGTGCCGTCGGCCTTGGTGATCAGCGGCACGGTCAGCGCGTGCACGTGAGCGCCCTCGACGCGGCGGATGAAGTCGACGCCCGCGGTGATGTTGCCCCACTGGTCGCTGCCGCCGAGCTGCAGGGTGCAGCCGTAGCGCCGGTACAGCTCCAGGTAGTCGTTGGACTGCAGGATCTGGTAGCTGAACTCGGTGTAGCTGAGCCCTTCACCCGCCAGGCGGGCCGAGACGGCCTCACGCGAGAGCATGCGGTTGACGGGGAAGTGCTTGCCGACGTCGCGCAGGAAGTCGATCGCCGAGAGCCCGGCGGTCCAGTCGAGGTTGCTGACCATCACTCCGCGCGCCTCGTCGGTCAGGTCGAGGAAGCGGCTCACCTGGACGCGGATCTTCTCGACCCATTCGGCGACCAGCTCGACGGGGTTGAGCGCGCGCTCGGTGTTGCGGCCGCCCGGGTCGCCGATCAGGCCGGTCGCCCCGCCCACCAGGCCGATCGCGCGGTGCCCGGCCTGCTGGATGCGGGCCAGCGTGAACAGCGGGACGAGGTTGCCGACGTGGAGCGAGGGCGCGGTGGGGTCGAAGCCGCAATAGGCCGTGATCGGACCCTTCGCCAGCGACGCGCGCAGGGCGTCGATGTCGGTGGACTGCGCGATCAGGCCGCGCCAGGCGAGGTCATCCAGGATGTCGGTCACGATTTGGCTTCCTGAGTAGATGGTTGGCACGTATAGCCTGCCTGATCATCTCAGGTCCACGCCACTCGGATAACCTCGGTGTCCATGTGGAGGGTACGCCGTCAGCCGATCTTCGCCAAAGCCGGTGCCGCGCTGGCCTGCCTGGCCCTCGGCGTCTACTGGTTCCTCCAGGGTGACACCCGCGGCGTCATCCTGGCCGTCCCCGCCACGCTGCTGCTGGCCGCGATGGCGTTGCGCGACGTCCTGGCCCCGGTACGGCTGGCCACCGACGAGACCGGTATCACCGTCGTCCACGGGTACATCGGCCGCCGCCACGTCCCGTGGTCGCAGATCCAGGACATCAAGGTCGACGTCAGCAGGCGGTACGGCATGCGCAGCGAGATGCTGGAGATCGACACCGGCGACAACCTGCACATCTTCAGCCGCAACGACCTGGACGCCTCCCCCACCGAGGTGGCGGCGGAGCTGCGCCGCCTCCGTCAGGTCTGAGCCCGCCCCGCCGGACCCGGCTGACGCCGCCGCGGCACGTGCCTGCGGTACGGCGAGACGGTCGGGTCGCCCTCGATCCAGAACCTCCAGGGCACCTCCATCGCCGTGGAGATGCCGGTGCGCGGCCCCGCCGACACCTTGTCGGGCACGGCGCCGTCGAACACCGAGCCGATCATGTCGATCCCGTTCTCCGGCCGGGAGAAGCCCATCGCGACCGCCAGCCGGGCCGGTCCACGCGCCAGGTCGCGGTCGGGTACCGGCTTGACCGCCCCGCGCCGGGCACGCGCGGTCTCGATCCCCGCGACGATCTCGCCGCCGCGCAGCAGTACGGCCGAGCCGTGGCCCTCGCCGAGGCAGACGAGGTTGGCGCAGAAGTGCATGCCGTAGGTGAAGTAGACGTACAGGTGCCCGGGCGGACCGAACATCACCGCGTTGCGCGGCGTCATCCCCCGGTAGGTGTGCGCCGCGGGGTCCTCGCCGGGCCCACCGTACGCCTCGACCTCGGTGAGCCGCAGCGCGACCCCGCCGTGGACCACGACCTTGCCGAGCAGGTCGGGCGCGACGAGCGAGGGGTGCCGGTCGAAGAACGAACGCGGCACCCGCTCACCGAAGGCCCCGTTCAGGAGCCCGAGGCCCAGGCGGCCTGGTCGTCGACCGTCTCGCGCAGGGCGGCGAGCTGGTCGCGGACACGGTCGGGCGCGGTGCCGCCGAAGGCCTTGCGCGCCGCCATGGCGCCTGCCACGTCGAGCACGTCACGCACGTCGGCGGTCAGGTGCGGCGAGACCTTGAGCATCTCGTCGTCGGACAGCTCGTGCAGGTCGACGTCGTTGACCTGGCAGTAGACGACCAGGTGGCCGACCGCTTCGTGCGCCTCGCGGAAGGGCACGCCCCGCCGTACGAGCAGCTCGGCCAGGTCGGTGGCGAGCGCGAAGCCGTCGGAGGCGGTCGAGGCCAGCTTGTCGACGTTGACCCGCATGGTCGCCACCAGGCCCGCCATCGCGGGAAGCACCAGGAGCAGGGTGTCGATGGAGTCGAAGACCGGCTCCTTGTCCTCCTGCAGGTCGCGGTTGTAGGTGAGGGGCAGGCCCTTCAGCGTGGTCAGCAGCGTCATCAGGTTGCCGATGAGGCGTCCGGACTTGCCGCGCGCGAGCTCTGCGACGTCGGGGTTCTTCTTCTGCGGCATGATCGACGAGCCCGTGGAGTAGGCGTCGTCCATCTCGATCCAGCGGAACTCCTGCGAGGCCCACAGGACGATCTCCTCGCCCAGCCTCGACAGGTGCACGCCGACCATCGCGGCGTCGAAGAGGAACTCGGCGGCGAAGTCGCGGTCGGCGACGGCGTCCATGGAGTTCGGCGCGGCGCTGGAGAAGCCGAGTTCCTCGGCGACGGCGACCGGGTCGAGCGGCAGCGACGAGCCGGCGAGCGCGCCCGAGCCCAGCGGGGAGACGGCTGCGCGCCGGTCCCAGTCGCGCAGCCGGTCGATGTCGCGGGCGAAGGCGTGCACGTGGGCCAGCAGCTGGTGACCGAAGGAGACCGGCTGGGCGTGCTGCAGGTGCGTCATGCCGGGCGCGGGCGTCTCGGCGTGGGCGGCGGCCTGCTCCATGAGCGCGGTCTCCAGCTCCACCAGGCGGGAGACGATCAGCCGCACGTGGTCGCGGAGGTACAGGCGCAGGTCGGTGGCGATCTGGTCGTTGCGCGAGCGCCCGGCGCGCAGCTTGCCGCCGAGCGAGCCGAGCCGCTCCAGCAGCCCGCGCTCCAGCGCGGTGTGCACGTCCTCGTCGGCGACCGTCGGGCGGAACTCGCCCGACTTGCAGGCGGCCTCCAGGTCGTCGATCGCGCCCAGCATGCGCGCGAGCTCGTCGCCGGTCAGCAGGTCCGCCCGGTTGAGCACCCGCGCGTGGGCGCGCGAGGCCGCCAGGTCGTACGGCACCAGCCGCCAGTCGAAGTGCACGCTCACCGACAGCCGAGCCAGCGCGTCGGCCGGTCCGCTCTCGAACCTGCCGCCCCACAGCCGCATCGGCTTGCCATCCTTACTCATAGTCACAGAATCCTAATGTGTTCTTTCAGCGATCTTCAGCAGCGCACGCGCCACCTCGTCGCCTCCCAGCGCGTCGCGGCTGATCACCAGGATGGTGTCGTCACCCGCGACGGTGCCGAGGATCGATTTCCAGTCCGCGTGGTCGATCGCCGAGGCCAGGAACTGCGCGGCGCCCGGCGGCGTACGGACGATCACCAGGTTGGCGCTGGCCTCGGCGGAGACGAGCAGTTCCTCCGCCAGCCGGTGCAGCCGGGCCGCGGGGGCCTCGGCCATGCCGACCCTGGCCAGCGGGATGCGACCGCCGCCCTCGCCGGGCAGCGCGTAGATCTGCGAGCCGTCGTCGGCGCGCAGTTTGAGCGCGCCGAGCTCGTCGAGGTCGCGCGACAACGTCGCCTGGGTGACCTCGACTCCTTCCTCCGCCAGCAGTTTGGCCAGCTCCGGCTGGGAGCGGACGGTGTGCTTGGTGAGCAGCTCGGTGATCTTCGCATGGCGAGCGGCTTTGGTCGCCGGAATCATTGTCGTGTCACCAACCAGTGAAGTAGCGCCTTCTGGGCGTGCAAACGGTTCTCCGCCTGGTCCCACACCACGCTGCGCGGGCCCTCGAGCACCTCGCCGGTGATCTCGTAGCCGCGGTAGGCGGGCAGGCAGTGCAGCACGATAGCGTCGGCGGCGGCGTGCTGGAGCAAGTCGTCGTTGACCTGGTACGGCATCAGCGCCGCGACCCTGGCCTCCTTGTCGGACTGTCCCATGGACACCCACGTGTCGGTGGCGATCACGTGCGCCCCCTTTGCCGCTTCTGCCGGATCAGTGAAAACATGCCCGGTAAAGGCTGGATGGTAGCCCTCAGGAGCGCAAATACGCACCTCCATCCCGGCAAGGGCGCCGCCCAGGAGGTAGGAGTTGGCCATGTTGTTGGCGCCGTCGCCGAAGTAGGCCAGCGTCAGCCCCTCCGTGCGGCCGAACCGTTCGCGCACCGTCTGCAGGTCGGCCAGGATCTGGCACGGGTGGAAGTCGTCGGTGAGCGCGTTGACGACGGGCACCCGTGAGGCGGCGGCCATGGCTTCGAGATTGGCCTGCTCGTAGGTGCGCCACACGATCGCGGCGACCTGGCGGTCGAGCACGCGCGCGATGTCCTCGGTGGGCTCGCCGCGGCCCATCAGCACCGAGACGTTGTCGATGACGAGCGGCTGGCCGCCGAGCTCGCCGATGCCGACGTGGAAGCTGACCCGGGTGCGCGCCGAGGGCTTGTCGAACAGCACCGCGACGGTCTGGGGCCCTTCCAGGGGGCGGTAGCCGTACCGGTCCTGCTTCATCGCGGCGGCCAGCTCCAGCACCTCGAGCTGCTCGGCCGCGCTCAGGTCGTCGTCGCGCAGGAAGTGTCTAGGCATGGTCGAGAACCTCCGGCAGGGCGTCGACGAACGTCTGGAGCTCTTCTGCGGTGATCACCAGCGGCGGCGCGAGCCGTACGGCGTCGGGCTGCAGGGCGTTGACCAGGAAGCCGGCCTTGGCGGCCGCCGTCTGGACGCCGGCCGACCTGTCCGCGTTCAGCACCAGCGCGAGCCACAGTCCTCGTCCGCGCACCCCCTTGAGCAGCGGGTGCGAGACGCCTTCCAGCGCCGCGCGGAACCCGGCGGCGACCTGCTCGACGTGGCCGAGGTCCACGGTGTCCAGGACCGCGAGCGCCGCGGCGCAGGAGACCGGGTTGCCGCCGAAGGTCGAGCCGTGCTCGCCCTTGTCGAACAGGATCTTGCCGAAGCTGACGCACGCGCCGATCGGCAGGCCGCCGCCCAGGCCCTTGGCCAGGGTCAGGATGTCGGGCGTGACGCCCTCGACCTGGTGGGCGAACCAGTGCCCGGTCCTGCCGATCGCCGACTGGATCTCGTCGGCGACGAGCAGGGCCCCGGCGGCCTCGGTGATCTCGCGAGCCTGCTGGAAGTAGCCGTCGGGTGGCGGCACCACGCCGGCCTCGCCCTGCGTGGGCTCCAGGAAGAGCGCGATGCAGTCCTCGGTGACGGCCTGCTTGAGCGCGTCGGCGTCGCCGTACGGCACGAAGCGCACGTCGACCGGGTAGGGGCCGAACTGGTCGCGGATCGCGGGCTTGCCGGTCAGGCTGAGCGCGCCGATGGTGCGGCCGTGGAAGCCGTTCTCGGTGGCGACGAAGTAGGAGCGGCCGGTCTGCTTGCCGTACTTGACGCACAGCTTGTAGGCGGCCTCGTTGGCCTCGGTGCCGGAGTTGGCGAGGAAGACGCGAGCGGTGTCGCTGCCGAGAAGACTGCGGAGCTTCTCGGCGAGCAGGACCTCCGGCTCGTGCAGGAAGAGGTTGGAGGTGTGGGCGATCGTGGCGACCTGCTTGGAGACCGCCTCCACCAGCGCCGGGTGGGCGTGGCCGAGTGAGCTGGTGGCGATGCCGCCGATCAGGTCGAGGTAGGCGTTGCCCTCCACGTCCCAGACCGTGCAGCCCTCGCCGCGGGCCAGCGCCACCGGGGGCACCCCGTAGTTGGGCATGAAGGCGGCTTCGAACCGCTCGTACAACGTCATGAGGGCATCACCATGGTTCCGGTTCCTTGGTCGGTGAAGATCTCGAGCAGCAGGGCGTGGGGCTCGCGGCCGTCGAGGACGTGCGCCTGGGGCACGCCGCCCTGCACGGCGGTCAGGCAGGCCTCCATCTTGGGCACCATGCCGCTCTCCAGGCTGGGGAGCAAGGTCTCAAGCTCGGCGGCCTTCAGCTGCTTGATGAGCGAGCTCTCGTCGGGCCAGCGGGCGTACAGGCCCTTCACGTCGGTGAGGACGATGAGCTTCTGCGCCTGGAGCGCGACGGCCAGCGCGGCGGCCGCGGTGTCGGCATTTACATTGTAGATTTCTCCGTCGTCGCCCACGGCGACGCTGGAGATCACCGGGATGCGCCCGTCGTCGAGCAGGGCGCGCACCGCGCCGGGGTCGACCTTGACGATCTCGCCGACCTGGCCGATGTCGACCTGCTCGCCCTCCACGACCGCGTACTTCTTCTCGGCGGTGAACAGCCGCGCGTCCTCGCCCGACATGCCGACGGCGAACGGGCCGTGCCGGTTGATCAGGCCGACCACCTCGCGGTTGACCTGGCCGGTCAGGACCATGCGCACGACGTTCATGGCCTCCGGCGTGGTCACGCGCAGGCCCGCGGTGAAGTGCGACTCGATGCCCTGGACCTTGAGCTGGGCGCTGATCTGCGGGCCGCCGCCGTGCACGACGACGGGCTTGAGCCCGGCGTAGCGCAGGAAGACGACGTCCTCGGCGAAGCGCTCGCGCAGCGACTCCTCGGTCATCGCGTTGCCGCCGTACTTGATGACGACGGTCGCGCCGTGGAAACGCGCGAGCCAGGGCAGCGCCTCGACCAGGATCTCGGCCTTCGACGTCATGAGCTGTAGGCCGAGTTCTCGTGCACGTAGGCGGCCGTCAGATCGGTGGTGTGGATCGTGGCGGTGTGCGGACCCGCCGACAGGTCGATCGTGATCGTCACGTCGCGCGGGCGCATGTCGACCTTGGAGCGGTCGTCGCCGACGCCGCCGCCGCGGCAGACCCAGATGCCGTTGATGGCCACGTTCAGCCGCTCGGCCTCGAACACGGCGTCGGTGGTGCCGACGGCCGCCAGCACGCGGCCCCAGTTCGGGTCCTCGCCGTGGATGGCGCACTTGAGCAGGTTGGAGCGTGACACCGTGCGGCCGACGTTCACCGCGTCCTGCTCACAGGCCGCGCCGATGACCTCGATGGCGATGGCCTTGGAGGCGCCCTCGGCGTCGACGAGCAGCTGCCTGGCCAGGTCGGCGCAGACCTCGGTGACCTTCCTGCCGAACTCCTCCAGGTCCGGCCTGACCCCGGCGGCGCCGCTGGCCAGCAGCAGCACGGTGTCGTTGGTCGACATGCAGCCGTCGGCGTCGAGGCGGTCGAAGGTCAGGGAGGTGGCCCGGCGCAGGACGGCGTCGAGCTCCTCGCTGGTCAGGTCGGCGTCCGTGGTGATCACGCAGAGCATCGTGGCCAGCGCGGGGGCGAGCATGCCCGCGCCCTTGGCCATGCCGCCGACCATGTAGCCGCCCTCGCCGCGCTTGAAGGAGATCTTCGAGACGGTGTCGGTGGTGCGGATCGCGTCGGCGGCGGCCAGGCCGCCGTTCTTGCTGAGCTGTCCGGCCGCCTGGTCGACGCCGGCCAGCAGGGCCTCCATGGGCAGGCGCTCCCCGATCAGGCCGGTGGAGCAGACCGCGACCTCGCCGGCGGAATCCTGGAGCACCTCGGCGACCTTCTCGGCGGTCGCGTGCGTGTCCTGGAAGCCTTCCGGCCCGGTGCAGGCGTTGGCGCCGCCGGAGTTCAGCACGACCGCCTTGAGGCGGCCGCCGCTGAGAACCTGCTGCGACCACAGCACCGGGGCCGCCTTGACGCGGTTGGCGGTGAAGACTCCCGCGGCGGCGCGGCTGGGTCCGTCGTTGACGACCAGGGCCAGGTCACGGCCGCCACTGGCCTTGATTCCAGCGGCGATGCCTGCGGCACGAAAGCCGAGGGGGGCGGTAACACTCACGGAGCGACTCCAGTCATGGGGAGGCCGAGTTCTTCTGGCAGGCCGAGGGCGAGGTTGACGCTCTGGATCGCGCCCCCGGCCGTGCCCTTGGTGAGGTTGTCGATGGCGATGACGGCGACGATCTTGCCGACGCGCTCGTCCAGGGTCACCTGGAGGGCTGCGGTGTTGGCGCCGTAGGTCATCGCGGTGGCGGGCCACTGGCCCTCGGGCAGCAGCCGCAGGAACGGCTCGTCCTTCAGCGCCGCCTCGTAGGCCTCGCGCAGGGAGCGCCGCGTGACGCCGGGCGCGGCGGGAGCCGTACAGGTGGCCAGGATGCCCCGGCTCATGGGCACGAGTGTCGGGGTGAAGGAGACGGTGACCCGCTCGCCCGCGACGGCCGACAGGTTCTGCTCCATCTCGGGGGTGTGGCGGTGCACGCCGCCGACGCCATAGGCGCTCACCGAGCCCATGACCTCGCTGCCGAGCAGGTTCGGCTTGAGTGACTTGCCCGCGCCGCTGGTGCCGGAGGCGGCCACGACGGTCACGTCGGTCCCGGCCAGGCCCGCGGCGAAGGCGGGGAAGAGGGCCAGGGTGACGGAGGTGGGGTAGCAGCCGGGCACGGCGATCCGGGTGGCGTCCTTGAGGGCCGCCCGCTGGCCGGGCAGCTCGGGCAGGCCGTAGGGCCAGGTGCCGGCGTGCTCGCCGCCGTAGAACTCCTGCCAGGCGGCGGGGTCGGCCAGGCGGTGGTCGGCGCCGCAGTCGACGACGACGGTCTCGGGGCCGAGCTGGGCGGCGACGGCGGCCGAGTGCCCGTGCGGCAGGGCGAGGAAGACGACCTCGTGGCCGGCGAGCGCCTCGGCGGTGGTCTCCTGGATGACCCGGCCGGCCAGCTGCGGCAGGTGAGGCTGGTGGGCGCCGAGTGTGGTGCCGGCGCTGGAGGCCGCGGTGAGCGCGCCGATCTCGAACCCGGGATGCGTCAGGAGCAGGCGCAGCAGCTCACCACCCGCGTAGCCGCTCGCCCCCGCGACCGCTGCGGACTTCATGGCTGCATATCCATTCACCTTTACTCATGGTTTTGCGATGTGAAGATTATGCACTGGGGGGCATGGACATGCAACACCGCGGATCTAGCGCGACGTACCGACTGGTCGGTAATGTGAAATATCCCCGTAACAGAGTGGAGTCGCGCAGTATGAGCCCCACGAACGCCCAGGTCGAGGCCCAGCTCACCGCCCCCGGACAGCTCTTCGAGATCGAGGAGATCGGCGACACCGGCGTACGCACCTGGAAACACGCCCCCCAGCACTTCCGCACCTTGCTGGAGAACAGCCGCTGGCAGGGCGAGAACCTCTTCCTCGCCTACGAGGACGAGCACATCACCTACGAGCAGCACTACCGCCAGGCCGCCACCCTGGCGCACCGGCTGGTCTCGGAGTACGGCGTGGCCAAGGGCGACCGGGTGGCCATCGCCATGCGCAACTATCCCGAGTGGGTCGTCTCGTTCTCCGCCACCCTGGCGGCGGGGGCGATAGCCGTACCTCTGAACGCCTGGTGGACCGAGCAGGAGCTGGCCTACGGGCTGAGCGACTCGGGCGCCAAGGTCATCATCGCCGACGACGAGCGTGCCCAGCGCATGGCCGGCTCCGGCGTGCCGACGATCGTCGTCCGTGGTGAGCAGTGGCGCGAGCTGCTCAGCAAGGAGGAGACGACCCTTCCCGAGGTGGAGCTCACGGCGCAGGACCCGGCCACGATCTTCTACACCTCCGGCACCACCGGCCACCCCAAGGGCGCGCTGGGCAGCCACCGCAACCTCGGCCAGTCGCCGATGACCGTGGCCTACGGGCTCATGCGCGCGGTCGCCCTGGCGGGCAAGGACCCCGGCGCCGCCGCCGGCGCCAAGCGCATCACGCTGCTGACCGTGCCGCTCTTCCACGTCACCGGCTGCTTCTCGGCGCTGACCACGACCATGTTCACCGGCGGCGCGCTGGTGCTCATGTACAAGTGGGACCCGGAGAAGGCACTGCAGGCCATCGAGCGCGAGCAGGTCACCACGATGATCGGCGTGCCGACCAACGCGTGGCAGCTGATGTCGCATCCCGACCTGGCCAAGTACGACCTGTCGTCGCTGACCACCCTCGGGTACGGCGGCGCGCCCGCTCCGCCCAAGCTGCTGGAACGCATCAACGACAACCTGCCGCAGCGCGCGGCCTCCAACGGCTACGGCATGACCGAGACCACGGCGCTGGCCATCGGCAACGGCGGCCCCGACTACCAGGCCAGGCCCGACAGCATCGGCCTGCCCAGCGCCGTCGTCGACGTGCGCATCGTCGGGCCGCTCGGCGACGAGCTGCCGGTCGGCGAGGTCGGCGAGCTGTGCGTGCGCGGGCCGAACGTCATCATGGGCTACTGGAACAAGCCCGAGGCCACCGCGCAGACCTTCGTCGAGGGCTGGCTGCACACCGGCGACCTGGCGCGCGTCGACGAGGACGGCTTCGTCTACATCGTGGACCGGGCCAAGGACATGGTCATCAGGGGCGGCGAGAACGTCTACTGCGCCGAGGTCGAGGCGGCGCTGTTCGAGCACCCGGCCGTCGACGACGTGGCCGTCATCGGCGTGCCGCACGACGAGCTCGGCGAGGAGGTCGGAGCGGTCATCCGGCCCGCGGCGGGCAGCTCGGCGACGCCGGAGGAACTGCAGGAGTTCCTGGCCTCGCGGATCGCCAAGTTCAAGATCCCGGTCCACTACTGGTTCCGCTCCGACGAGCTGCCGCGCAACCCGGGCGGGAAGATCCTCAAGACCCACCTGCGCAGGGAGGTTCTGGGCGATTCCTGAGCCCGTTATCACGATTCGTTCAGACAGAGCGGTTTGACTGGGAGCAGCCGAAGCCGCCGGAAGAGTACTCGGGACACCCCTCCGGCGGCCTTCGGCTCCTCTACGCGGCCACGTGTTCGGCGATGACCGCGGTCAGCGGCGTCACCGAGGGCAGGCGCGGGGCGGCGAAATAGCCTGGCTTGTGCGAGCGCAGCAGCGCCTCCCCGCTGCGCTCCCACTGGAAGCCCTTGCGGTTGAGCAGCCGGGCGAAGACCGCGCTCGCCTTGTCGGGATCACGCTCGGCCAGGCGCCGCAACGGCACCGGCGAGACCGCGTCGCCGCGCAGATAGCCGGAGAGCACCTCGCGGTAGCGCGGCTTCATCAGCAGCCGGGGATCGGCGAAGATCTCCTCCAGGATCGCGAAGTCGGCGTAGTAGGCGAGCCCGTCGGCCTCGTCGAAGATCAGCGCCACCGACGCCGCCCCCGTGACGTGCGCCGGCAGCGGCACCTCGCCGGGAGGCCGGCCGCCCAGCCGCTCGGCCTGGTAGACCAGGTAGCCCCGCAGCCGCTCGGCCACCTCCGAGCCGTGCACCACGAACAGGTCGGTGCCGAAGTAGGAGACGAAGCACCTGCGCTGCTCCACCTGCAGCTCCCGCGCCCTGGCCAGGGCCTCGGGGTTGCGGAAGACGAGCGCGGGGTTGGCCATCGCCGCGTGGGCCGCCGCCGCCTTGAGCTCGGGCCCGCTCTCCGGCCCGTGTACGGCGGGCGTCGCGCTGATCAGCCAGTCCTGGCGGAGCGGGACCAGCCTGGCCACCACGAACATGCCCTCCTCCAGGCTGTCGAAGGCGCCCTTGCCCAGGTTCGAGAAGGCCCGGTACGTCAGCTCGTCGACCAGGTTGAACAGCGTGACCGCCCTGGCCTCGACCTTCGTGACCTCGAAGATGCCCTCCACCACGTCCTTCCAGCCCAGCAGCATCTCCCTGTCGGCCTCGTCGAGGTCGTCGTGCTCGGCCACGAACCGGTCGACGACCGTGTCGCCGCCGGGCAGCGGGTGCTGCAGGGCGAAGTAGTCGACCGGAAGGAAGGCGGCCGCCTCGTCGGCGGGCGGCCCGTCGGCGAAGAAACGGTCGAGCACCTTGCCGAGCTCGGTGGCGAAACGCCCCGAGGTGGCATAGTGGATCAGCTCCGGCTTCAGCTCGACCGCGCGTGACAGCAGACTCATCAATCACTCCTCGTGTCGGATGTGACACTAACCGTGCCGAGCACTGCCCGCAGGGCGTAAAACGATTTGCCGCCTATCTGGGCTTTGGCCCACAATCGAACCTCGTGTCTGGAACTGTGAAGAAGCTGTTTTCGCACCTGCGCATGGACCTCGGTCCCCTGCGTTCCTCACGCGACTTCCGGCTGCTCTTCGGCTCCGGGCTCATCGGCATGTTCGGCTCGTTCCTGTCGATGATCGTGCTCCCGTTGCAGATGAAGGACCTCACCGGCGACTACGTCGCGGTGGGCCTCATGGCGCTGGCCGAGTTCGTGCCGATGGTGGTGTGCGGCCTGTGGGGCGGCGCCATCGCCGACGCACTCGACCGCCGCACGATCGTCCTGTGGACCGAGGTCGGCCTCATGCTGTCGATCGGCGCCCTGCTGGTCAACGCGCTGCTGCCCGACCCCCAGATCTGGGTCCTGTACACCATGGGCGCCCTCACCGCGGGCCTCGGCAGCCTCCAGCGGCCCAGCCTCGAATCGCTCATGCCCCAGGTCGTCCCGCACGACCAGCTCGCCGCCGCGGCCGCTATCAGCAGCTTCCGCTGGAACCTCGGCGCGATCGTCTCCCCCGCCCTGGCCGGCGTCATCTTCGCCGTGTACGGCGCCGCCACCGCCTACGCCGTCAACATCGCGACCTACCTGATCTCGCTGGCGCTGCTGTGGATGATCCGCGCCCGCCCGCCGGCCGAGGACACCGCGCCCGCCTCCATCAAGACGATGATCGAGGGCGTGCGCTACGCCGTCGGGCGCAAGGACCTGATGGGCACCTACCTCGTCGACATCGCAGCGATGATCTTCGCTTTCTCGACGGCGCTCTACCCCTTCATCGCCGACCACTTCGGCGGGCCGCAGACCACCGGCCTGCTCATGTCCGCCAGTGCCGTCGGCTCCCTCATCGCCTCGGTCACCTCGGGCTGGACCGGCCGCGTCCACCGCCACGGGCTCGGCGTCATCGTCGCCGCCACCGTCTGGGGCGTCGCCGTCGTCCTCGCGGCGCTGATGCCGTCGTTGTGGCTGCTGCTGGCCTGCCTGGCCCTCGCGGGCGCCGCCGACATGATCAGCGGCATCTTCCGGGCGACCATCTGGAACCAGACCATCCCCAACGAGCTGCGCGGGCGGCTGGCCGGGATCGAGCTGCTGTCGTACATGACGGGGCCGATGCTCGGCAACGCCCGCGCGGGCTTCATGGCCTCGTCGCTGGGCGGGTGGCGCGTGTCGCTGGGGGCGGGGGGCGCGCTGTGCGTGCTCGCCGTGGTCGCGCTCGCGGCCAAGCTGCCGAGCTTCCGCACCTACGACGCCAGGACGGACGAGCACGCGCTGCGTGAGAAGGCCCGCCGCGCCGCCGACCAGCCCGTCACCGCCTGACACCCACCGTTCGGGCGGCACAGCGGGCGGGGACGCGCGGCGGCGGCCGCTCAGCCCGCCTCCCGCCACCCCTCGGCCTCGTCCAGCAGCGCGTCGATCCGCGCCAGCTGCTCCCCCGTCAACGACGCCTCAGGGTCCTCCAGCACCACCAGCCACTGCGCGTCGTCGGCGTCGTCCTCCCCAGCCAGCGTCTCCCGCACGACCGCCGGAACGCCCAGCTCCGGATGCCATTCCCCGACCGTCTCGGCGGCCTGTTCCGCCTCGTCACGCTCGCCGAACACCAGCAGATGCCTCATCCCCCGATTATCGGCCCTCCCGCCGCCCCATCGCCTCCACGGCCAGCCTGTCGGAGTAGTTCTCCCTGACGTACTCCCCCACCCACGCCACGATCCCCTCGTAGCGTGACTCGGCGATCAGCCGGTCACCCACCGCCTCGGCGTCCAGCGGAGTACGGCGAAGCGTCACCGCGCCGCTCTCCCCGTCGAGCAGCGCCCAGTGCGCCCCTGCCGTGCCGTACGGCATGCCGACCGAACCGGGATTGACCGCCATCCTGCGATCGACGAGCCGCACGAACGGCATGTGCGTGTTGCCCATGACGAGCGTGTCGGCCTCCAGGTCGCCCAGCACCTCCGCCCACCGCTCGTAGGTGCTGTCGACGAGGATCACCTCGTCGTCCTTGCGCGGCGTCCCGTGGAAGAAGACGGTGCGGCCGAGCCCGCCGAGCTCGACGGCATGGGTCATCGGCAGCGTGCCCAGCAGGTCGACCTGGTCGGGCCTGAGCTGCTCGCCCGCGAACTGCGAGATCGGGTAGTCGCACCGCCTGCCGCCGGCGACCTCGACCACCTCACGGTCGGCGTTGCCGTGGACCCACACCACCCGCTCGCCCAGGCTCACCAGCAGGTCGAGGGTCTCGACCGGCATCGGTCCCGCCGCGATGTCGCCGGTGAGCACGACCCTGTCGGCCGACCGCACGTCCGGCTCACCGAGGACGGCCTCGAGGGCGGGCAGGACACCGTGGATGTCGGAGAGGACGGCTATGCGCATGACATCCACTGTGGTGGGTGTTGCCGTGTATGTCGACGACGCTTCACCCCGCGTGAACACACCGAAGGCCATCGCGGGCCGACACGCCGGAGGCCCGGGGAACAAGCCCCGGGCTCCGGACTGCCTGTCGGCTAAGCCCCCCGCAGGCGGGCCCCGACCCGGTCCGCCGCCACGGCGACGGCGGCGTCGCGGGCCGCGGTGGTCTCCTCGACCGTGAGGGTGCGGTCGGGGGCGCGGAAGCGCAGCGTGTACGCCAGCGACTTGTTGCCCGCCCCCACCTGCTCCCCGCTGTAGACGTCGAACAGCCGGATCGACTCCAGCAGCTCGCCCGCACCGTCGCGCAGCGCGGCCTCCACGTCGGCGACCGGCGTGAAGTCGGGCACGATGAGCGCGACGTCCTGGGTGGCGACCGGGTAGGCCGACACCTTGGGCGCCTGCGCCGGACCGGCCAGGTGCGGCTCGAAGCGGGTGAGCTCCAGCTCCACCGCGCACGTGCGGGCGGGCAGGCCGTAGGCCTCGACCACGCGCGGGTGCAGCTCGCCGGCGTGGCCGACGAGAGTGTCGCCCACGTAGAGCGCGGCGCAGCGGCCGGGGTGCCAGGGCTCGTGCTGGTCGGCGACGACGCCGAGCGTCACGCCGGCCTCGCGGGCGACCGTGCGGGCCACCTCGACGGCGTCGGCCCAGGTCGCCTGGCGGCCCTTGCCCCACCAGCCGGAACGTTCGAACTCTCCGGTGAGGACCGCGGCGATGCGGTGCGGCTGCGGCGGCAGCGCCGAGGCGACGCTCGCCAGCTCCTCGTCGGAGGGGCGGCGGTCGACGCGCAGCACGGGGGCCTGCGCCGGGGCGTCGGCGACGGGCCGGTAGACCAGGCCGGTCTCGAACAGCGCCACGTCGTTGAAGCCCCGGCCCACGTTGCGCACCAGGGTCTTGAGCAGCCCCGGCAGGAGGGTGGTCCGCATCAGCGGCTCGTCCTCCGACAGCGGGTTGGCCAGGCGGGTGGCCACACGGCGGCCGTCGCCGGCGGGCAGCAGGAGGTTGTCGAGATCGCGCTCGCCCATGAACGGGTAGGAGAGCACCTCGACGTAGCCGGAGGCGGCCAGGGAGCGGCCGATCCGGCGGCGCAGCCGCTGGAGCTCGGTGAGCCCGGCACCCGCGGGAGCCTTGGGCAGGATCGAGGGCAGGTTGGCATACCCCTCGAGCCGGATGACCTCTTCGGCCAGGTCGTTGGGGTCGGTCAGGTCGGGACGCCACGATGGCGGCGTAACCGTGATCATGTCGTCGCCGGACACCGACAGGTCGATGTCGCCGCCGGAGACCACCCCGGTCGGGTCGACCCCGCCGCGCCGGGCGGCGGGCCTGTCGCCCTCCTCGACGACGCAGCCGACCTGCTGCAGGCGGGTGATGACGGTCTCGCGGTCGTACGGCACGCCGGCGACGGCGCCCGGGTGGCCGGTCGGGATGGCGATGCGCTGCGGCTCGACGTCGACCTCGGCGTGGGTGACGCCTGGCCGGATCTGGGCGCCGCCCAGCTCGGCCAGGAGCTGCACGGCCCGCCAGGAGGCCACCAGCGGCAGCTCGCGGTCGACGCCGCGCTCGAAACGTTTGGACGCCTCGGAGACCAGGCCGTGCTTGCGCGAGGTGCGGGCGGTGGCCGAGGCCGAGAAGTGGGCCGCCTCGATGACGATGTCGGCCGACTCGTCGCTGATCTCGGTGTTGAGGCCGCCCATGGTGCCGGCCAGCGAGATGGGCCCCGAGTCGTCGGTGATGAGGATGTCGCCCGGGTCGAGGGTGCGCACGACGTGGTCGAGGGTCTCCAGCGTCTCGCCCGCCCGCGCCCGCCGTACGACGATCTCGCCGGACAGCTTCGTGCGGTCGAAGGCGTGCAGCGGCTGGCCGAGCTCGAGCATCAGGTAGTTGGTGATGTCGACGGCCAGCGAGACCGGGCGCATGCCGGCGCGGATGAGCCGGGTGCGCATCCACTGCGGGCTGGGCGCCGCCGGGTTGAAGCCGGCGACCTCGCGCAGCACGAAGCGGTCGCACACCGTGTCGTCGCCGATCGAGGCGGGGTAGGACGGCTCGCCGGTGGCGGGCACCTCGCGCAGGGCGGGGTCGTTGAACGGCACGCCGAAGGCGGTGGCGGCCTCGCGGGCGACGCCGCGGATCGACAGGGAGTAGCCGAGGTCGGGGGTGATCTCGAGCTCGATGACCTCGTCGCGCAGCCCCAGCAGCTCGACGACGTCGGTGCCGATCGGGGTGTCGGCGGGCAGGACCATGATGCCGTTGTGGTCGTCGCCCAGGCCCAGCTCGCGCTCGGAGCAGATCATGCCCTCCGACAGGCGGCCGTAGGTCTTGCGCGCGCCCACCTCGAAGCCGCCGGGCAGCACGCCGCCGGGCAGCACGACCGCGACGATGTCGCCCTCGGCGAAGTTGGTGGCGCCGCAGACGATCTGGCGCGGCTCCGCCTCGCCCACCTCGACGATGCAGTGGCGGATGGGCTTCTTGAAGCCGGTCAGCTCCTCGATGGACAGCACCTTGCCGACCACGACGTTCTTGACGTCGTCGCCGTGGGAGGTGATGCCCTCGAGCTTCAGCCCTGCCTGGGTGAGCTTGTCGGCCAGCTCGTGCGCGGTGACGGCGGGGAGGTCGACGTACTCCCGCAGCCAGGAAAGAGGGACCTTCATCAGATCTCCGATCCGAACGGGAGGGTGAAGCGGATGTCGCCTTCGACCATGTCACGCATGTCTTCGGCGTTGTGGCGGAACATGAGCGTGCGCTCGATGCCCATGCCGAAGGCGAAGCCGGAGTAGCGCTTGGGGTCGACACCGCAGGCGATGAGCACCCGCGGGTTGACCATGCCGCAGCCGCCCCACTCGATCCAGCCCTCGGACTTGCAGGTGCGGCACGGCGGGTTGCCCGGCAGCGCGGAGGCGCCGCGGCAGACGAAGCACTTCAGGTCCATCTCCGCCGACGGCTCGGTGAAGGGGAAGTAGTTGGGACGGAAGCGCGTGGTGATGCCCTCGCCGAACATGACCTCGGCGAAGCGGTCGAGCGTGCCCTTCAGGTGCGCCATCGTCAGGCCCTCGTCGACCGCCAGGCCCTCGACCTGGTGGAAGACGGGGGTGTGGGTGGCGTCGAGCTCGTCGGTGCGGAACACCTTGCCCGGGGAGATGACGTAGCACGGCACGCCGCGCGCCAGCAGGGCGCGGATCTGCACCGGGGAGGTCTGGGTGCGCAGGACCTTGCCCGAGTCGGTCGACTCCACGAAGAAGGTGTCGTGGTCGGAGCGGGCCGGGTGGTCGGTGGCGATGTTGAGCGCGTCGAAGTTGAACCATTCGCCCTCGAGCTCGGGGCCCTCGGCCACCTCGTAGCCCATCGCGACGAAGCAGTCGGCGATGCGCTCCTGCAGGGTGGTGAGGGGGTGGCGGGCGCCCTGCGGCCGCCGGTCCCAGGGCAGCGTCACGTCGACGGCCTCTTCGACCAGCACGCGGGCGTCGCGCTCGGCCTCCAGCTCGGCCTGGCGCGCCGCGAGCGCCTCGTTGATCGCCTTGCGCGCGCCGCCGATGCGCTTGCCCGCCTCGGCGCGCGCGGCGGGCGGCAGGGCGCCGATCTCGCGGTTGGCCAGAGCGATGGGCGAACGGTCTCCCGCGTGCGCGAGCCGTACCTGCTTCAGTGCGTCGAGGCTGTCGGCCGCCTTGATCGCCGCGAGGGCGTCGGCCTCCATGCGGGACAGCTCGTCGGCATGCAACGGTGTCACCTCGACGGGGTCGTAGTCAGTCAAGACTTAGCTCCGTATCCAGGGCTTGAGCGGACCCGAGTCTAGCCGGGTCACGCCGAAGGGACTGCGCCGCACCGTGGGCGGCTGTGGAAAACCTTCACCGCGCCGCCTTCGGGGACCGCGGGCGGAGCCGCGATCCGCGGGCGGAGGCCCACGCTGGTGCGTGGAGCCTCAGGCCGGCGCGGAGGTGCGAGTCGGAGGAGCCCACCGGGCCGACTGGAAGCTCACGCGAAGTCGGGGGTGCCGGTGGGCACGGTAAATCGAAACTCGGCGCCGCCCCCGGGGGCACGCTGCACGGTGATCGTGCCGCCGTGCGCCTCGACCAGGCCCTTCACGATGAACAGGCCCAGCCCGGTGCCGCCCCTGCGGCGGCTGTTTCCGCGCCAGAACTGCCGGAACACGCGCGGAGCCAGCTCGGGCGCGATGCCCTCGCCCTGGTCTCGCACGCTCACGGCAACTCCCCAGCCGACGGATTCGATGTCTATTGTCACCGTACCGCGTCCGTGGCGCAGCGCGTTTTCGACGAGGTTGGACAGCACCTGGTCGATCTTGTCCTGGTCGAGCCACATCTCGGGCAGGTCGTCGCCGTACGTCAGGACGAAGCGGCCGGCGGGCTCGCCCGCCGCGACGCGCCCGGCGATCACCCGCTGCGTGCGCGCGACCAGGTCGACCACCTGGCGGTGCACCTCCAGCCGCCCCGACTCGATGCGCGAGACGTCGAGCAGCTCGGTGATGAGCCGGGTCACCCGGTCGGCGTCGTTGTTGACCGTCTCGAGCATGACGCGCTTCTGCTCGTCGGTGAACCGCTCCCACTTGGCCAGCAGGGTCGCGGTGAAGCCCTTGACGCTGGTCAGTGGGCTGCGCAGCTCGTGGGCGACGGTGGTGACCAGATCGGCCCTGCTGCGCTCGAGGCGGGCGCGGGTGCCGCCGTCGCGCAGGGTGACGGCCACGCGCTGGACCTCGCCGCCTCTGGACGGCTGGCGGACCAGCCGGGCGGCGACGTAGAGCTCCTGGCCGCCGGGCAGGTGCAGCGGCTTCTCCGGCGCGCGCGAGCGGGTGGGCAGACCGCTGTGGACGTCGAGGGCCTTCCACCACTCGCGGCCGTCGTGGTCACGGAAGGGGAAGGCCTCCTCCATGGTCTGGCCGACGGCGCCGCGCACTCCGGTCAGGCGCTCGGCGGCCCGGTTGACCGCCAGGACGACGCCGTCGGCGTCGGCCACGATGAGTCCGTCCGGCAGGTCGTCGATCGCGATCGTGCACGCGGGATCGACCACCCGCCCGCCGGTATCTTCACCGTGCACGACACCGCCCTCCTCGACCTACAACGCCGACAATAGCGGGTTTCCCGACCCCTCGGGGACCCTCCGGCACGCCGTGATCAGGCCGCACTCAGGCGCGGCCGGACGCCTGCCGCTGGGCGCGCGCGGAGGCGTAGAGGCACACCGCCGCGGCGGTGGCCAGGTTGAGGCTCTCGGCCTGGCCGTAGATCGGCACCCGCACGACCTCGTCGCACAACTCCAGGACCTCCTCGGGCAGCCCCCAGGCCTCGTTGCCGAAGACCCAGGCCGTCGGCCCGCCGAGCTCGACCTCGTCGAGGGTGCGCTTGCCGCTGCCGTCGGCGGCCAGCACGCGCAGCCCGCTGTCCTTCAGGTGCTGGACGGCCTGCGGCACGGGGCTGCCGATGACCACCGGCAGGTGGAACAGGCTCCCGGCGCTCGCGCGCACGCACTTGCCGTTGTAGGGGTCGACGGAGGCGTCGGTGAAGACCACGGAGTCGGCTCCCGCGGCGTCGGCCGTACGCAGGACCGTGCCGGCGTTGCCGGGGTCGCGCACGTGCGCGAGCACGGCGACCAGCCGGGCGTCGGCGGTGACCGCGTCGGTCAGGGGCACGTGCACGAACCTGCAGATCGCCACTACGCCCTGCGGGGTCACGGTCTGCGCGAGCTCGGCCATGACCTCGCCGCTGGCCCGGTGCACCGTCGCGCCCTGCAGCCGCGCCTCCTCGACGAGCTCGGCGTGCCGCACCTCGGCCTCGGCGGTGGCGAACAGCTCCACGGTCACGTCGGGCAGCCGCAGCGCCTCGCGCACGGCCTGCGGCCCCTCGGCGAGGAACCTGCGGTCCTGCTCGCGGAAGGATCGTTTGGTCAGCCGCCTGGCGGCCTTGACGCGCGGTGTGCGCACGTTGGTGAGCTCAGACATACCCGTCCCCCTCAAACGGAGAAGGGACCCACCGTGGAGGTCGGTGGGTCCCTTCTTCAGCAGCTGATTCAGCCGGCGGCCGGCGCGTTGACGTCGGCCGGCAGCGCCTTCTTGGCGGCCTCGACCAGCGTCGCGAAGGTCTGGCTGTCGTTGACCGCGAGGTCGGCGAGGATCTTGCGGTCGACCTCGACGCCCGCCAGGCGCAGACCCTGGATCAGGCGGTTGTAGGTCATGCCGTTGGCGCGGGCCGCAGCGTTGATGCGCTGGATCCACAGGCGGCGGAAGGTGCCCTTGCGGTCCTTGCGGTCACGGTAGGCGTAGGTCATCGAGTGGAGCATCTGCTCCTTGGCCTTGCGGTACAGACGCGACCGCTGGCCACGGTAGCCGCTCGCCCGCTCGAGGACGACCCTGCGCTTCTTCTTGGCGTTGAGCGCCCGCTTCACGCGTGCCATAGTTCATTCTCCCCGGGGTAGGCGCTTACTTAGCGAGCAGCTTCTTGATCTTCTTGTGGTCGTTGTCGGAGACCACGACATCGTTCTTGAGACGGCGCGTCAGCGTGGACGACTTCCACTCGTTGTAGTGCGCGCGGGCGGCGCGACGGCGCTTGATCTTGCCAGTGCCGGTCAGCTTGAACCGCTTCTTCGCACCGCTGTGCGTCTTCATCTTCGGCATAAGCCGTCTCCCTCAAATCGTCGTTCACAGAGCGGGCAGCCTGCCAGGGCGCCCTCTCCGTCCTCGTGGCCGAGACGTGGCTCGGCTCCCGCTCCGCGCCACTGACCGGGCCGGTGGTTGGGGCCGACCCGGTTGCGGCGGTTGAGCCTCTAGCAAAAGGTCTTGCGGCAGCTGGGGTGCTGTAAGGCTATCCCCAACGGAGCGTCACGACTCCTGGTCGTCGAGCTCCGAGCTGTCACGCTGCGCCTTGGCGGCGGCCTTCTCGGCCTTCGCCTCGGCCTTCTTCTTGTGCGGACCGATCAACATGATCATGTTTCGGCCGTCCTGCTTGGGCTGGGACTCCACGTAGCCGAGCTCCGTGACATCCTCCGCCAGCTTCTGCAGGAGCCGGAAGCCCAGCTCGGGACGCGACTGCTCACGTCCGCGGAACATGATCGTGACTCTGACCTTGTCCCCCGCCTTGAGGAACCGCACCACGTGACCCTTCTTGGTCTCGTAGTCGTGCGGGTCGATCTTCGGCCGGAGCTTGATCTCCTTGATGATCGTGTGCGCCTGATTCTTGCGCGCTTCGCGCGCCTTCATCGCGGACTCGTACTTGAACTTGCCGTAGTCCATGAGCTTGCACACGGGCGGTCGAGCCGTGGCCGCGACCTCGACGAGGTCGAGATCCGCCTCCTGGGCGAGCTTCAGGGCGTCGTGGATGGACACGATGCCGACCTGCTCACCGTTGGGGCCGACGAGGCGAACCTCGGGCACACGGATGCGCTCGTTGATGCGGGGCTCAGTGCTGATGGGGCCTCCTAGGTTTGCGATCCCTACGCGCTCGTCTCGTGGAGGCCTTCCGGAAAAACCGAAAAGCCCCGCACGTCGCGCATGCGGGGCCACTGAATCCATTCGCATGGATTCCCCGGAGTGAAGTCCGGCGTGATCCTGGACCCGGCCACCTCACGGCGACTCAGGTGGGAGGGAGACCTCCGCTTGCGCGTCTGGCAGGCGTGCCAGACCGATCGACGAGCTACGTTACCACAACCACGAACGCTTGCCGAATCATCCCGGACCGCGGATCGTCCGGTTGAGGCCTCAGAGCCCGGCGCGCCTGGCGATCTCGGCCTCGCCCGCCGCCCGCATGGCCTCCACCGGCACCTCGGCGTGTCCCGTCATCAGCTCCACCTGGCGCACCGCCTGGTGCAGGAGCATCTCGAACCCGCCGACCACGGTGCCGCCCGCCTGCCGTACGGCCTGCGCGGACAGGGTCGGCCACGGCGAGTAGACGACGTCGAACAGCGCGGCCACCCCCCGCAGGCTCGGGGCGAACACGTCGGCCGCCCGTCCCGGCAGGGTGGAGATCATCAGCTCGACGTCGAGCAGCGCCTCGAGCTTGTCGAACTGCTCCACGCGCAGCGCCACGCCGAGCCGCTCGGCCACGGCCACCGTCTCTCCCGCCCGCGAGCGGTCGCGCACCACCAGCGTCGCCGCCCCCAGGCCGAGGTTGCGCAGCGCGGCCAGGGCGGAGGCGGCGGTGGCCCCGCCGCCCAGCACCAGGGCGCCGGAGGGAGCGGGCACGCCCGCCTCGGCCAGGGCCCGCTCGATGCCGTAGACATCGGTGTTGTCGCCGTGGACGCCGCCGTCGCGGAAGACGACGGTGTTGGCGCCTCCCACCTCGACGGCCAGCTCGGAGACGGTGTCGGCGAGCCGCAGCACGGCCCGCTTGAGCGGCATGGTCAGCGACAGGCCCGCCCAGGGACCGCCGGGCGGCAGCCCCGGCACCGGCTCACCGGCCCTGATGGCCGCCAGCAGCGCCGGCAGCCTGGCCTCGTCGCACTCGGCCGCACCGTAGCGCCAGCCGTCGAGCCCCATCGCGGCGTAGGCCGCACGATGCAGGTAGGGCGAGAGGGAGTGCTCGATCGGCGACCCCAGAACCGCGGCCCGCTTGTCCACCAACACCCTCCCGGCACGCCCGACTCGACGCACCGAGAGTACTACTAGCTGTTGGCGTTGAGTTTGCGCTCGAGCTCCCTGAACTCCTCGATCGTCTCGGCGAACTCCGTGACGTTGCTGTTGGGGTCGGTCGCCGCGAAGTAGAGCCACTTGCCCGGCTCGGGGTTGAGCGCGGCGTGCAGGGCGTCCTCGCCCGGGTTGGAGATCGGCCCGACCGGGAGCCCGTCGACGTAGTAGGTGTTGTACTTCGAGGTCGACTTGGTGTCGGCGTGCGTGGCGCGCGTGCCGTACTTGTTGAGCCCGTACATCGTGGTGCTGTCCATCTGCAGCCGCATCGGCAGCTTCAGCCGGTTGTAGATGACGCGGGCGATCTTCGCCATGTCCTCGTGGCGGCCGGCCTCGGCCTGCACGATGCTGGCGATGATGACGATCTCGTTGGGCTTGTAGCCGAGCTTCTTCGCGCCCGCCTCGAGGTCGACCTTCTCGGCGGCCTCGTTGAAGCGGGTGACCATCTTGCCGAGCACGTCGGTCGGCGTGTCCTTGGGCTGGAACTCGTAGGTGGCGGGGAAGGCGTAGCCCTCCAGGCTCTTGGCGTAGGCGGGCAGGCCCAGCTGCTCGAGGTCCTTGGCGGCCGTCTGGAACTCCTTGGCGGGCCTTCCCGTCTCCTTCGCCAGCTCCTCGATGATCTTGCTGAGCCGCAGGCCCTCCTTGACCAGCACGGTGTCGGTCACCTTGTTGTCGGCGTCGAGCATCGCGACCGCGTCGGCGGCCGACATCTGCTTGCGCATCTTGTAGGTGCCGGGCTGCAGGGAGGCGCTCTTGCCCGCGCTCTCGATGGCGTTGGAGAAGGCGCGCGCGCTCTTGACCACGCCGAGCCGTACGAGCTCGTCGGCGACCTCGGCCGCGCTCTGGCCGTTCTCGATCTCGAGGGTCACCTCGCCGGTGCCCTGGCCGCTGTAGTCGTCGGGGACCATGGCCTCGCGGATGGCCATGTAGCCGTAGTATCCGCCGCCGCCGACGATGCCGGCCAGCACGATGAAGGCGAGCAGGGGCGCCAGGAAACGCCCGCGCCGGGTACGCCGGCGACGGCGGCGGGCGGCCCGCCTGCCGCGGGGCTCGCTGCCGAGCATCGTGTCGAAGTCGAGATCGTTCATAGGTGCGCTCGCCAATCTCCCGGTCTGTCCGGGCCGGCGTCAAGGGGATGCGCCAAACCGGTGGGGGTAACCGGGCTGAACGTGGGGGTTCGCCAGACTCGTGGAGATGACCAGCGATTATCACTCAGAGTAGCCATGTTAGGCGACGCCGGGAGTTCGCAGGCCCCGTCGGGGAATCGGGGCCAGGCGATCAACGATCCCGGTCGGCCCATCAGTCCTTCCCGAGGTTTTCGTTCAGCTCTTCCCGGTATCTCACGAACACGCTCTCTTTGTCAGTGAATTTCGTGATTCTATGCGCCGGATCCGTGGTCACAAACCAGAACCAATCCCCTTCGGCAGGGGACAGAGCGGCATTCAGCGCCTTCTCCCCCGGGTTGGAGATCGGGCCCGGCGGCAGGCCGGGGCGCAGGTAGGTGTTGTACGGCGAGCGCACCCGGGTGTCACGGTCCAGCACCCGCAGCGTGTAACGGCCCTGGGCGTAGAGCACCGTGGTGTCGAGCTGCAGCGGGGTGCCCGCGGCCAGGCGGTTGTAGATGACCCGGGCGATCTTGGGGTAGTCGGCGTCGCGTCCGCCCTCGGCCTGCACGATGCTGGCCACGGTGAGCACCTCCAGCGGTCTGAGTCCCAGAGCCGCTGCCCGCTCGTGAAGCCTCAAATCCGCCGCCGCCGTACGGAACCTGTCGACCATGGCCGTGACCAGGCCTTTGGCCGTCGTGCCCGGCTCCACGTCGTAGGTGGCGGGGAAGAGCACGCCCTCCAGCGTCTTGCCGTACGGCGGGGCCACGCCGCTCTTCTGGAAGTCCTTCAGCGGCAGACCGGTCGCCTTGGCCAGGGTGTCGAGGACCTCGGTCAGGCGCATGCCCTCGCGCACGGTGACACGCTTGACGACCTTGGCGTCCTTCGACAGCAGCAGGTCGAGCGCCGCGACCGCGGCCATGCCCTGGCGCAGCCTGTAGTGGCCGGGGTGCAGGCTCTCGGCCTTGCCCTTCTCCAGGGCCACGTCGGTGAAGGAGCGGGCGCTGGCGACCACACCGGCGTCGGCCAGCCGCTCGCCCACGTCGGACGCCGACGCGCCGGGCGGGATGTGCACGGTCACCGCGCCCTCGCCCCCGCCCTCGAAGTCGGCGGGCGAGACGTACGGCCTGGCGACCAGGAAGCCGGCGCCGCCGAGCAGGGCGACGGAGATGCCGGCGCCGATGAGGACGGCCCTGCCCTTGCCGAGCTTCGGCTTGGGCGGCGCGGGATCGGTGACGAGCAGCGTGTCGAGCGCCACGTCCTCCCCCTCGGCGGACACCGGCCCGCCGCTCGCCGCCGGCCCGGCGACGGGCACACCGCTACCGGCGGCCGCGCCCACCCGCGCGTCGACGCCCGGGTCGACATCGCCAGAGGCCGCATCATCAGAGGCGCCGCCGTCAGAGATGCCGCCATCAGAGGTTCCCTCGCCGGTGACGCCAGCGCCCGAGGCGTCCGCGGGAGAGGCGCCCGCAGGAGGGGCGTCCTCTCCCGAGGGGTCGCCGGGAGTCGGGCGCGCGGCGTTGTGGGCGCGCCCGCTTCCGTCGTCGTGGGAGGGCTCGCCCTCGGGTGTCAGGTCGTCGTCGGCGGGCCGCTCAGACACCGGGGGCACCGCCGTCCGCCCCGGAGGGCGGATCGACGGGTTTGCCTGGTGGTTGACCGGTCGCGCGCTCCCGATCGAGCGCGTCCTGCAGGATGACGACCGCGGCCGCCTGGTCGATGACCGCCCGCTGGTTCTTCGCCTTGCGCCCGCTGGCCCGCAGGCCCGCGGCCGCCGCGACGGTGCTCATGCGCTCGTCGAAGAGCCGGACGGGGACGGGTGCCAGCCGCGCCGCCAGCGCGGTGGCGAACTCGCGCGCGAGCGTGGCGGCCTGCCCCTCGCGCCCCGACAGGGACGTGGGCAGCCCTACGACGACCTCGACGGCCGACAGTTCGTCGGCGAGGGCGGCGAGCCGGTCGAGGTCGCCTCGCCCGCGTTTGACGGTCTCGACCGGGGTGGCCAGCAGTCCGGAAGGATCGCTGCGCGCCACCCCGACGCGGACCGACCCGACGTCGACGCCGAGCCTGGTGCCTTGACGCATCTCCGCAGGCTCAGCCGAGCTGTCCTGCGATGGTCTCGCCCACCTGTCGCAGAGCGTCGTCAATGGACTCGACCCGAGTCCCCCCGCCCTGCGCGACGTCGTCCTTGCCGCCACCGCCACCCCCCAGTGCCTTGGCGGCGACGCCGACCAGCTGCCCAGCCTTGAGCCCGCGTGTGCGTCCCGCCTCGTTGACCGCGGCAACCACGACCGGCCTGTCGCTGGGGGCTCCGGCGATCACGACGACCGCCGCGCGGTCGGCCGGGAACCTGCCGCGCACATCAAGCGCGAGCTTACGCAGGTCGTCGGGGCTGGTGCCATCAGGCGCGCGGTGGGTGACGACGGAGACGCCGCCGAGGTCGCGGGCGGAGGCGGCCAGCTCACCCGCGATGGCGAGCACCTGGGAGGAGCGCAGCTTCTCCAGGTCCTTCTCGGCGTTGCGCAGGCGGGTGACGATGCCCTCGATGCGCTCGGGCAGCTCCTCGCGGCGGGCCTTGAGCTGCTCGGTGAGCTGGGCGACCAGCACCGACTCCTTGGCCAGGAAGCGGAAGGCGTCGATGCCGACGAGGGCTTCGACGCGGCGCACGCCGGCGCCGACCGACTGCTCGCCGAGGATCTTGACGAGGCCGAGCTGGCCGGAGCTGTGCACGTGGGTGCCGCCGCACAGTTCGCGGGAGTAGTCGCCGATCTCGACGACGCGGACCTCGTCGCCGTACTTCTCGCCGAACATGGCCAGCGCGCCCATCGCCCGCGCCTCCGACTGGGAGGTGTAGAAGGCGTTGACCTGCAGGTCGTTGATGAGGATGGCGTTGACCTCGTCTTCGGCGTCGCGCAGCACCGACGGCGAGACGGCGCCCGCGGAGGTGAAGTCGAAGCGGAAGCGGCCGGGAGAGTTCTCCGAGCCGGCCTGCGCGGCGCTCTCGCCCAGGTAGTTCTTGAACGCGCGGTGGACCATGTGGGTGGCGCTGTGGCTGCGGGAGATCGCGCGGCGGCGCTCGACGTCGACCTCGGCCTGGACCTCGTCGCCGAGCTTGATCGAGCCGCTGGCGACCTTGCCGCGGTGCACGACCAGCCCGGACAGCGGCGACTGCACGTCGACGACCTCGACGACGCCGCCTGCCGTACGGATCACGCCCTGGTCGGCGAGCTGGCCGCCGCCCTCGGCGTAGAAGGGGGTGCGGCCCAGCACGATCTCGACGGAGGCGCCCGCGTCGGCGACCGGCACGGCGGCGCCGTCGACGAGGATGCCGATGACCGAGGACTCGGCGGTCGTGGTGTCGTAGCCGAGGAAGTCGACCTTGCCGGCCTTCTCCAGGAGCTGGCCGAAGACCGAGACGTCGGCGTTGCCGGTCTTCTTGGCCTTGGCGTCGGCCTTGGCGCGCTCGCGCTGCTCCTTCATGAGCCGGCGGAAGCCCTCTTCGTCGACCTTCAGCCCCTGCTCGGCGGCCATCTCCAGGGTGAGGTCGATGGGGAAGCCGTAGGTGTCGTGGAGCTGGAAGGCCTGGTCTCCGGACAGGATCGTGCCGGACTTGCGCTTGGTCTCCTCGACGGCGACGTCGAAGATGGCGGTCCCGGTGCGCAGGGTGCCGAGGAAGGAGGCCTCCTCCGCGTCGATGACCGCGTGGATCTGCGGGGCGTCGGTCTTCAGCTCGGGGTAGATGTCGCCCATCGCCGCGATGGTGGTGGCGGTGAGGTCGTGCATGTAGCGCTCCTCGCCCGAGCCGAGCAGGCGCAGGTTGCGGATGGAGCGGCGCAGGATGCGGCGCAGGACGTAGCCGCGGCCCTCGTTGGAGGGGGCGACGCCGTCGGCGACCAGCATGGTGCCGGTGCGCACGTGGTCGGCGATGACGCGCAGGCTGGTGTCGGCGCGCTGGTCACGGCCGTAGCGCGTCTTGGTGAGCTCGGCGGCGCGGTCGAGGACCTTGAAGGTGGTGTCGATCTCGTAGAGGTTGTCGACGCCCTGCAGGATCGTCGCCATGCGCTCGAGGCCCATGCCGGTGTCGATGTTCTTCGCCGGGAGCTCGCCCTCGACGTCGAAGTCGACCTTGGAGCGGACGGCCGACAGGGAGTACTGCATGAAGACGTTGTTCCAGACCTCGAGGTAGCGGTCCTCGTCGGCCACCGGTCCGCCGTCGCGTCCGTGCTCGGGGCCACGGTCGTAGTAGATCTCCGAGCAGGGGCCGCCGGGGCCCGGCACGCCCATGTGCCAGTAGTTGTCGGCCAGGCCGCGGCGCTGGATGCGCTCGGAGGGCACGCCGACCTTGCGCCAGATCTCGATGGCCTCGTCGTCGTTCTCGAAGACGGTGACCCAGAGCTTCTCCTCGGGGAAGCCGAAGCCGCCGTCGGACTCGGACCTCGTCAGGAGCTCCCAGGCGAAGGGGATCGCCTGCTCCTTGAAGTAGTCGCCGATGGAGAAGTTGCCGAGCATCTGGAAGAAGGTGCCGTGGCGGGTGGTCTTGCCGACCTCCTCGATGTCACCGGTGCGCACACACTTCTGCACGCTGGCCAGCCGGGACGCCGGAGGCGTGCGCTGCCCCAGGAAGTACGGCTTGAACGGGACCATGCCCGCGTTCACCAGCAGCAGCGTCGGGTCTTCGGCGATCAGGCTGGCCGAGGGCACGATCTTGTGCCCACGCTCCTCGAAGAAGCGCAGGAAGCGGCGTGCGATTTCTGCCGACTCCATGATTCGGCCATCCTTTTCGTAGTGGGTCAGTCTTCGAGCTTGAGCTGGGCCCGAAGTTCGGTCTCGCGCACGGCGGCTTCGTCGAGCGCGTACGCGGTCAAGTCTCTCACCTGGCCGGCCATGCTCGCGGCACGATCGGCCGTGCGGCGGGCGACGTGCTGGGGGTGCAGGGCCTGGAGCCTGCGCATCACCCAGATCGCCAGGCCCGCGCCCAGTGACATGTAGAAGAGTCTGCGGATCATCGCCTGGTGATCGCCTTCCGGCCCTTCAGCGCGGCCGAGATGCCGTGGAGCAGGGCCGAGAGCTTGACCAGCGGCCCGACGAGGAAGGTCTGCATGATCAGGCTCAGCTTGGCGGCCTGGCCGCTGACCTGCTTGACGTCCTTGGTGATCGCCTCGACGGCGGCCAGCTGGCGGTTGGTCTCGTTGACCGTGACAGAGGCGTCGTCGAGTAGCGGCATGACCCGGTCGCTCAGGTCGGAGACCATCTTGGTCGTCCTGGTGAGCAGCCGGGCGAGCTTGACGAGCACCATGGCAAGGAAGCAGACCAGGACAGCCCAGAACACGGCGACGACCAGGCCGGCGACCTCTCCGGCGGTAAGCATCAGCGCATCCGTCCCTGTAGGCGGCTAGGAGTTCACGACCCTATCGCGTCGCCTGCTCACGAGTTCCACTTCGAATCCCGCGTCGTTCTCCAAATACGCCGCGTGATAGTCAGGACCTCCCGCGTAGGGGTGACGGTCGGCGAACATGAGCCGCCAGCCGTGCCCGAGCGCCTCCTCGGCGAGCACCTCGGCGTCGTCGCAGTGGAAGGCCAGGTGGTTGAGGCCCGGCCGCATGCGGTCGTACGGCTCGCGGGTCATGGCGGGCGAGGTCTCGAAGACGAGGTAGGTGTCGCCGTGCAGGTAGGACACGCCGCCCTCGAAGCGCTGGTACTCGGTGTAGCCCAGGCGCGTGAGCAGCCATTCCCAGCTCGCGTCGAGCGACGGGACCCAGATCTCGACGTGGTGCAGCATCATTCGCCCCTCAGGAAGGCGCGGATCCTGGCCCAGCGCTCGGCGATCGGTTTCTCGGCCCCGTGGGTGGTCGGCTCGTAGTAGCGCCGGTCGAGCAGTTCGGCGGGCGCGTAGTCCTGCCGGACGAGGCCGTGGTCGAAGTCGTGGGGATACTTGTAGCCCTCGCCGTGGCCGAGTTTGGCGGCGCCCGGATAGTGCGCGTCGCGCAGGTGGCCGGGCACCTGGCCGATGAGGCCCTTGCGCACGTCGGACTGGGCGGCCCCGATGGCCTTGACGACGGCGTTGGACTTGGGCGCGGTGGCGCAGTGGATGACCGCGTGGGCCAGGTTGATGCCCGCCTCGGGCAGGCCGATGAGCTGGACGGCCTGGGCCGCGGCCACGGCGGTCTGGAGGCAGGTGGGGTCGGCCAGGCCGACGTCCTCGGAGGCGAAGATGACGACGCGGCGCGCGATGAAGCGGGGGTCCTCGCCGGCCTCGATCATGCGGGCCAGGTAGTGGAGCGCGGCGTCGGCGTCGGAGCCGCGCATCGACTTGATGAAGGCGCTGATGACGTCGTAGTGCTGGTCGCCCTGGCGGTCGTAGCGCACGGCCGCCTTGTCGACGGCCTTCTCGACGACCTCGACGGTGATCTCGTCGGCCAGGAGGGCGGCGGCCTCGAGGTAGGTGAGCGAGCGGCGGGCGTCGCCGCCCGCGAGCCGTACGAGATGCTCGAGGGCGTCGTCGGACAGGGTGGCGCGGCCGCCGAGGCCGCGCTCGTCGGTGACCGCGCGCTTCAGCACGCCTCTGATGTCGTCGTCGGACAGCGACTCGAGGGTCAGCAGGAGCGAGCGCGACAGCAGCGGCGAGATGACCGAGAAGAAGGGGTTCTCGGTGGTGGCGCCGATGAAGGTGACCCAGCGGTTCTCGACGGCGGGCAGCAGGGCGTCCTGCTGGGCCTTGTTGAAGCGGTGCACCTCGTCGACGAACAGCACCGTCTGGCGGCCGGACATGCCCAGCTCGCGGCGGGCGTTCTCGATGGCCGCTCGTACGTCCTTGACGCCCGCCGAGACGGCCGAGATCTCCACGAAGCGGCGCTTGGTCACCCCGGCGACGACGTAGGCGAGGGTGGTCTTGCCGGTGCCGGGCGGTCCCCACAGGAACAGCGACATCGGCGCCTCGCTCTCGACCAGCCTGCGCAGCGGGGTGCCGGGACCGAGCAGGTGGCGCTGGCCCATCACCTCGTCGAGGGAGCGGGGCCGCATGCGCACCGCCAGCGGCTGCGGAGTGGCCTCCTCAGCCGCCGAATCGAACAGACTATCCACAAGCGGAGACTACAGGCCCCAGACGGCCTGCGCCCCCGAGTCACCCGCCCGGAACACGTAGTAACCGGCCACGGCGGCCAGCACGACCGTCGTCACGGACAGGATGGTCTTCGGCACCCCCTTGGGCACGAAGACCATGGCCAGCGCCGAGACGGCCAACCCGATCGTGGAGTACAGCAGGGGGTTGGCGAAGCTCTCGTGGGCCGCGATCTTGGTCGCCAGGTCGCCCTGGACGCTCTCGAACCGGGCCTGCTTGAGCGCCAGCCCGCTCTGCCGGGCGGCGAAGACGGCGCCGGGCGCCAGCACCGCCAGCGCCACCACCGCCCAGCCGGTGGCGGGCTGGAAACGAGGCAGTACGGCGTAGACCACGCCCATGAGGGCGAGCAGGGGGGTGAAGACGACCGCTGCGTGGATGATCAGCGGGTGGGCGGGCAGACCGAGGATCTCGTCGAACATGGGCACACTCCGTTCTCACTGTGTTTACGGATGCCGTCGCGGTCCGGTTCCCGTCACAGTGTTTACATTCCGTCACTTACGTCCAGCACATATCAACTACCGGTAGCATTCGCGGAGTTGTTTGGGTCATCTCTTGGCAAACCTGGAGGAATGCGGTGAGCGGCGAGGACCGCCAGAGCCAGCTGGCGCAGGAGCACAAGGAACGGCAGCAGCAGCGTGAGGCCGCGGCCAAGGGCAACGGCAAGCGCAACGCCGTCATCGGTGCGATCGTGGCGCTGGCCGTCGTGGGTGGCGGCGTGACCGCGTACGCGCTGACCAACGACAGCAGCGGCGGCACCACGAGCGCCGTCCAGCCCCCGGTCACCATGAGTCCCGAGGCGAGCCAGTCGCTGCCCGTCGAGCCGTCGGCGTCGGCCGAGCCCTCGGCGTCGCCCTCGGCCCTGACGTGGCCGGTGTCCTGCACGTACACCAAGGACACCACCGGTGTGCCGCAGAAGTTCGTGGGCATGCCGCCCGCGAAGGCGAACGTCAAGGCGCTCGACAAGCTGACGATCACCACCAACCGGGGCGCCATCGAGATCGAGATGGATCCCGAGCTGACCCCGTGCTCGGTCAACTCCATGGCCTTCCTGGCCAAGAAGAACTTCTACGCGGGCAACAAGTGCCACCGCCTGGTCGGCCTCCAGCAGGCTGGTGTGGCGCTGCTGCAGTGCGGCGACCCGACGGCCAAGGCCGACGGCAAGAACCCCACCGACGGCACCGGCACCGCCGGCTACTTCGTGCCCGACGAGGCCGTGGACGCCATGCCGTACACCCGGGGCGTGGTCTTCCTGACCCAGCCGGAAGAGGGCACGGACATGAGCAGCAGCCAGTTCGCGATCTCGCTCGACGACGCCAACGGCGCTCTGCCCACCGGCTACACGCCGATCGGCATGGTCACCAAGGGCCTGGAGTGGATCGACGCGGCGCTCAAGGAAGGCGTCATCGAGAACCCGCAGGACATCGGCGGCGACGGCGGATCGACCGCTCCGAAGAATCCGATCGTCATCGAGAAGGTCACCGTCACGAAGTAGCGTGCACTCTTGGAGTGTGACGTTACCTTTCGAGTTCTTCCTGTCCCCGGAGTTCAGCCGTGACCCCTACGGGGCCTACGCGGGGCTCCGGGCGCGAGGCCCGGTCCACGCCGTCGACTTCCCTCCCGGCAGCTCGGCCTTCGTGGTCGTCGACTACGAGCTCGGCCGCTCGCTCCTGACCGATCCGCGGGTCTCCAAGGACCTGGCCAACGGCCCCTCGTGGTTCGCCGAGGTGGTCACCTCGGGCAACCCGGTGCTGGCGCGCAACATGCTCAGCACCGACCCGCCCGACCACACCAGGCTGCGCAAGGCGGTCGGCAACGGTTTCACCCCGCGCCGCGTCGAGCTGATGCGCCCGCGGGTCCAGCAGATCGCCGACGAGCTGGCCGCCTCGCTCCCTGACGGCAGGGCCGACCTCATCGACTCCTTCGCCTTCCCGCTGCCGATCATCGTCATCTGCGAGCTGCTGGGCGTCGCCGACGCCGACCGCGACGACTTCCGCACCTGGACGGGCGACCTGCTGGAGCCCGCGATGGACGACGAGGTCAAGGAGCGGCAGGCCGTCGCCAACGCCTCGCTGCGCGACTACTTCACCCGCACGATCGCCGAGCGTCGCGCCGATCCCGCCGACGACCTGGTCAGCGCCCTGGCCGCCGCGGGCGAGCTGACCGACCAGGAGCTGTTGTCGACGCTCGTGCTGCTGCTCATCGCCGGTCACGAGACGACGGTCAACCTCATCGGCAACGGCATGCTGGCCCTGCTGCGCAATCCCGGCCAGCTCGCCCTGCTGCGCGAACGTCCCGAGCTGATGCCCAGGGCGGTCGAGGAGTTCCTGCGCTACGACGCCCCCGTCGAGCGGGCCACCTTCCGCTTCGCCGTCGAAGACCTGGACCTGGCGGGCACGCACGTGCCCAAGGGCTCTTTCGTGCACGTCTCGCTGGGGGCCGCCGCCCGCGACCCGAAGGCCTTCCCCGAGCCCGACCGGCTCGACCTGACCCGTGAGGACAACCGGCACCTGTCGTTCGGCCACGGCGTGCACTTCTGCCTGGGCGCTCCCCTGGCCCGCCTGGAGGGTCAGATCGCCTTCGAGACCCTGCTGCGCCACCGGCCGCACATCGAGCTCGACGTGCCGGAGGAGGAGCTGTCGTGGCGCCTCAGCGGCGCCGTGGTGCGCGGCCTGGCGGGACTGCCGGTCCGTTTCACTCCCACGCCAGCCTGAGCGCCGTCGAGACGTCCAGCGGCGAGCCGCCGCCCTGCGCCAGCAGCAGGGCGGCGCCCTTGTGGTTGTCGGCGAAGAAGGCGCGGCCCGCGCTCACCCAGGTGTTCCAGGCGGTGGAGAAGACGCGGGCCAGTCCTCCGTTGGCGGCCAGCGCTTCGGGGACGGCGTGGTAGACGACGGCGTTCGGCTCCGGTTCGCCCGCCATGAGTGCCAGCGCCTGCCGTGGCCCCGGCGTGACGATGTAGCGCGGGATGAGATAGCGCGGCCGCACGGGCGGCGAGATCAGCTCGTCGAGCGATCGGCTGAACAGCGCCGACTGGGCCGGGCGCACTCCGGCGAGTGTGACCTGGTAGGAGCCGCTGCCGTCGGGCTCCACCCGCACCGCCTCCGCGCCCCGGCCGGCCAGGTCGCATCGTCGCAGCGTGTCGGCCAGGGCGTAGGCGAGCTGGGCCAGGTCGAGCCGTTCCGCCACCTCCTCCAGCGCCATCCGTCCCACGCGGGCGCGCCGCCACGAGCGCACCCGCCAGCCCGCGAGGGCGGCCAGGGGAAGGCCGGCCAGCCCCCACTCCACGCCGGCCTCGAAGAGGACCCACGACGTACTGGCCAGTGCGCCCGCTGTCGCGACGGCCACCTTCGAGGAGTTGTCATCGGGCCGTGGCTCGATGCCATGCACGGCCGGCACGAAGGTGGGCGGCGCCCATCCGTCGGTCTCCGCGGCGGTCGGGCGGGCGGGGGTGACGCGCAGCACGTGGGTCAGCATGTCCTCGTACGGCGTGCCGATGCGCCACAGCTCGCGCACCCGCCCGCGGTCGCGTGCGCGCTCCAGCATGCTGACGTTCAGCGTGTCGAAGGCCGACTGCTCGGGCGGGCCGTACGGCGAGAGCTCCGGGTGCACGTGCGCGACCCCCGCCATGATCGCCCCGCTGTCGGTGATGCCGAGATAGCCGTCGTGCTTGCGCACGAACCTGTCCCAGTCGGCCAGGCCCTTGGGGCGCGCGCGGCTGACGCAGACCACCGACCAGGTGTGCGCCACCTTGGCCGGCCAGGACGGGTCGAGGCGCAGCGCCCTGCCCCTGGTCTGCACGACCGAGGTGGCGGTGGTCGCCTCCGACAGGTCCACCAGCGTGTTCACGGAGGAGGCGTCCCAGCCCTCCCCCAGCATCGCGCGGGTGCCGATGAGCACCTGGGTGCCGCCCTCCTGCAGGAAGCGGGTGGCCAGCGCCACCCACGTGCGGCTGCTCCACGAGCCGGTGATCTCCACGACGCCCTCGCCCGCGACGGGGTGGAGCGACTCCTCGGAGCAGAAGGCCGCGAAGGCGCGGGCGGTCTCGGCGCCCGCGGCGACGGTCCTGCCGGTGACCAGCATCGGCGACAGCAGGGCCGTGCGCTTGTCGGCGACCAGGGTCTCCAGGACCAGGCGTGCGGAACCGGCCTGCTCGTGGAGCACGCCGGCCAGGCGGGCGGGCAGGGTGGCGGTGGCCCGCTCGTGGTCGCACACGACCAGGCCGCGCATCCGGTCGCCGAGGCTGTCGTGCTCGGCGGCGAGGATCTCGGCCACGGCGTGGACCTTGGCCTCGCTGCGCGCCACGACGCGGTCGATCGGCGAGCGCCCGGCCCGTACGCCGCGGGCGGTCAGCTGGTAGCCGACCGACGGCAGCGCCGCCCTGATGGCCTCCACGGCCGCCGCCTGGCCGCGCGGTCTCAGACAGCGGCGCACGTAGTCGCCGATCAGACAGATCCAGTCGTCGGCGGTGGGCGGCTGGCGGTGCTCCTCGCGGATCCTGGCGCCCTCGGGCAGCGGGAGCAGGCCCGCGCAGTGGAAACGCAGGCCCGCCCTGGCCAGCTCGGGCTCGTGGCGCTCCAGCCTGGCCCACGGCAGGGCGTCCTGCTGCCCCTCGACCTCGCGCCTGACCAGCCGCCGCTCCAGCCAGTGCAGGAACGGCACGTCGGCGAAGGCAGGGTCGAGCAGGTCGGTGGTCAGCTCGGTGAACCGCTCCGCCTCGGCGGCCAGCCAGTCCTGCTCGCGCGGCGTCGGCTCGGTCAGCCAGGCGAGCTCGGCGTAGGGGGCCAGGCGCGCGTCGCGGACCACGGCCGGGATGGAAGGCCCCTGGATCACCGGCCCGAACAGTCGTTCGACGAGCTCGGCCTGGACGGCGGTGAGCCGGTCGGGCGGGGTGGCGGTCAGCCCGATCACCCGGGCGCGCGGCAGCAGTTCGAGGACCTCGGCCAGCAGCTCGCCCCAGGTGTCGAGCAGGTGGTGGCACTCGTCGAGCAGGAGGGTGAGGTCACCGGCGGCCTGGAGCGCGGCCACCAGCTCGCGGCCGCGCGGGCGCAGCCGTACCAGGTGGGAACGCTCGCCGCCCTCCTCGGCCACCTCGGCCTCGGGGTCGAAGCTGGCCAGCGCCTGGTAGGTCAGGACCGTCAGCGGGGCGCTCAGCGCCACGTCGGAGCCCGCCGTGCCGCCGAAGCGGCTCCACTCGCGCATCCACTGGCCCTGGATCGCGGTGTTGGGGCCGAACGCCACGGCCGGCTCGCCCAGCCGCCGCGCCGCCTCCAGCCCGGTCAGCGTCTTGCCCGCGCCCGGCGGCAGCACGACCCACGCCCTGCGCCGCCCGTCCGCGAACGCGGACTCGATGGCGGAAAGGGCCCGGATCTGGTGCTTGTGAAGCTCGTACGGCGGGCGCAGCTCCGCGAACATGGGGCAGATCGTACGGCAGGCGCGAACCTGTCTCATACCATCGGGGTCATGCTCGATCGTGTAGGCGGCTACCGGCTCGAGTCCGTGCTGGGACACGGCGGTCAGGGCACCGTCTACCTGGGCCGCTCCCCTGACGGCACCCCGGTCGCGGTCAAGGTGCTGCATCCTCACCTGATCGCCGACGACGACGCGCGCGGGCGTTTCGTCCGGGAGGCGGCCGCGGCGCGGCGGGTCGAGGAGTTCTCCACCGCCCGGGTCCTGAAGGCCGGCGCCGAGGGCGGCCAGCCGTACGTGGTCAGCGAGTACGTGCCGGGCGAGTCGCTGCAGCAGCTCGTCTCGCGTGACGGGCCGCGCGACGCGGGCGCGCTGCGGCGGCTGGCGATCGGCACCGCGGCGGCGCTGGCGGCGATCCACCGCGCGGGGATCGTGCACCGCGACTTCAAGCCCTCCAACGTGCTGCTCGGCCCCGACGGTCCCCGCGTGATCGACTTCGGCATCGCCAAGGCCATCGACGCGACGGCGACCAGCGGGCTGGTGGGCACGCCCGCGTACATGGCGCCCGAGCAGGTCGCCGGCGAGGGGGCGGGCGCGCCGGCCGACGTGTTCGCGTGGGGGCTGACGATGGTGTTCGCCGCGACCGGGCGGGCGGCGTTCGGGGGTGACGGCGTGCCCGCGGTGTTCCATCGGGTGCTGCACCACCAGCCCGACCTGTCGGCGTTGCCGCCGCCGTTACGCGGCGTGGTGGGCGCGTGCCTGGCCAAGCGGCCCGAGCTGCGCCCGACCGCGCAGCAGGTGGCGCACGAGCTGCTGGGGGCCGCGGGCGCGACCGGCAGTGCTGCCGGGGCGACGATGGTGGTGAGCGAGCGGACCGCGGCCGTGGCGCGGACCGGGCTGGTGCTCGCGGCCCTGGCCCTGGCCGGGATACCGATGTTGTCGGCCGTCCTGAGCGGCGTGCCGTGGCTGAGCGGGGCGCTGATCGGCCCGGCCGTGTGGATGCTGCAGACGCTGGCCCTGATGCTGCCGCTCCTGCTGGCGGGGCTGGCCTTACGGCGGGAGAACCCGGTGCTCGCGTGGGCGGTGCTCGGCTCGCTGGCGCTGCCGGTGGCCACGGAGACGATCGGGCTGGGCTACGCCTACGCCCTCGACCAGGTCGCGCCGCTGCCGGTGCTCCAGTTCGATCTGGCGGGCAGTGCCCTGTGCTACCTGGCGGCGGGCGGGCTGTTCTGGTCGCGGTCGAGGTCCTTCGCGGCGGCGACCTGGCTCCTGGGGCTGGTCCACGCCGCCGCGGCGGCGGCCTGGCTCGCGGGGGCCATGTCGGCGTGGTACGTCTTCGGCACGCTGCTCGCGATCACGCTGTGGGCGATGTGGCTGGCCGCGCGCTTCCGCGTGGTGTTCCGGCGGGAGCCCTGAGGCCCCCGCCGGGACGACCGGCTACTCCTTGGGCCTGCCGTCGACGCCCGCCTCCTTGCGCTGCTCCACCGTGATGGGGGTGGGCGCGCCGGTGAGCGGGTCGAAGCCGGAGGCGGTCTTCGGGAAGGCGATCACGTCACGGATCGACTCGCCGTCCGACAGCAGCGCGCAGACTCGGTCGAAGCCGAAGGCGATGCCGCCGTGCGGGGGCGGGCCGTACTTGAACGCCTCGAGCAGGAAGCCGAACTTGCTCTCGGCCTCCTGCTTGGAGATGCCCAGCACGTCGAAGACCCGCTGCTGCATCTCGGCGCGGTGGATACGGATCGAGCCGCCGCCGATCTCGTTGCCGTTGCAGACCATGTCGTAGGCGTAGGCCAGAGCCTCGCCCGGGTTGTCCTGGAAGGTGTCGGACCACTCCGGCTTGGGACCGGTGAAGGGGTGGTGGACCGCGGTCCAGCCGCCCTCGCCGTCCTCCTCGAACATGGGGGCGTCGACGACCCAGAGGAACGACCACTGCGACTCGTCGATCAGGCCGCAGCGGCGGCCGATCTCGAGGCGGGCCGCGCCGAGCAGGTCGCGCGAGGCGGCCTTGGCTCCGGCGGCGAAGAAGATCGCGTCGCCGGGCCGGGCGCCGGTGCGCGCGGCGAGGCCGGACAGCTCGTTCTCGGAGAGGTTCTTGGCGACCGGCCCGCCGAGCGTGCCGTCCTCCTGGACCAGCACGTAGGCCAGGCCCTTGGCGCCGCGCGACTTGGCCCAGTCCTGCCAGCCGTCGAGCTCCTTGCGGGTCTGCGAGGCGCCGCCGGGCATGACGACCGCGCCGACGTAGTCGGCCTGGAAGACGCGGAAGGTGGTGCCGGAGAAGTAGTCGGTCATCTCGACGAGCTCCTGGCCGAAGCGCAGGTCGGGCTTGTCGGAGCCGTAGCGGGCCATCGCGTCGGCATAGGTCATGCGCGGCATCGGCGTGGGGATCCCGTAGCCGATCGTCTCCTTCCAGAGACGGCTGACGAGCTTCTCGCCGACCGCGATGACGTCGTCCTGGTCGACGAAGGACATCTCGATGTCGATCTGCGTGAACTCCGGCTGCCGGTCGGCGCGCAGGTCCTCGTCGCGGTAGCACTTGGCCAGTTGGTAGTAGCGCTCGAGGCCGGCCACCTGCAGCAGCTGCTTGAACAGCTGCGGCGACTGCGGCAGGGCGTACCAGTTGCCCGGCTGCAGGCGCACCGGCACCAGGAAGTCGCGCGCGCCCTCCGGGGTGGAACGGGTGAGGGTCGGCGTCTCGACGTAGACGAAGCCCTCCTCGTTCATGACCTCGTTGGTGAGGTAGGTGGCCTTGGAACGGGTGCGCATGGCCTTGGCGAGCTTCTCGCGGCGGATGTCGAGGTAGCGGTACTTCAGCCGCGCCTCCTCCGACACGCCTGCGCTGCCCTCGATCGGGAAGGGCAGCGGCGCCGACTCGCTGAGCACCTCGACCTCGGTGGCGACGACCTCGATCTCGCCGGTGGGCAGGTCGGGGTTGGCGTTGCCCTCGGGGCGCACGCGCACCTCGCCGACGACCTTGACGCAGTACTCCGAGCGCAGGTCGTGGGAGGAGTCCTCCTCGCGGAAGACCACCTGCGCCGAGCCGGAGGCGTCACGCAGGTCGATGAAGACCACGCCACCGTGGTCGCGGCGGCGTGCCACCCAGCCCGCGAGTGTTACCTGCTGCCCGGCGTGCTCCTTGCGGAGGCTTCCCGCCGTGTGCGTGCGGATCACTGCAACTTCCCCTTCAAGATCTCTACGACCTCGGCCAACGGCACCTCGGTCTGCTCTGCGGTGGTCAGGTCCTTCACCTGGACGGCCTGCGCCGCCAGGTCACGCTCGCCCAGGATCAGCGCGAAGCGCGCTCCCGAGCGGTCGGCGCCCTTCATGGCGCCCTTGACGCCCCGGCCGCCGAAGGCCATGTCGGTGCCGATGCCGGCGGTGCGCAGCTCCTCGACCAGCCGGAACATACGCCTGCGCGCATCGGATCCCAGCGGGACACCGTACACCTGGACGCGGGCGTCGCTCTCATCATCGAGCAGGCCCTCGGCCTCCATGGCCAGGATGGTGCGGTCGACGCCCAGAGCCCAGCCGACACTCGGGAGCGGAGGGCCGCCGAGCATCTCGCTGAGCCCGTCGTAGCGCCCGCCGCCGCCGATCGCGGCCTGCGAGCCCACGCCTCCGTGGACGAACTCGAAGGTGGTGCGGGTGTAGTAGTCGAGGCCGCGCACCAGCTTGGGGTCGTCGGTGAAGGGCACGCCCGAGTCGCTCAGCAGCAGGCGCACCTCCTCGTGGTAGGCCTTGCAGGCCTCGCACAGGTGGTCGACGACCAGCGGCGCGCCGGCGAGCTGCGCCTGGACCTCGGGACGGCCGTCGTCGAGGACGCGCAGCGGGTTGATGTCGATGCGCGCGCGGGTGGCCTCGTCGAGGTCGAGCTTGCGCAGGAACTCGACGAGGACGGCGCGGTAGGCCGGGCGGCACTCCTTGTCGCCGAGGGAGTTCAGCAGCAGCGTCACGTCGCGCAGCCCCAGGTCGGCGTAACCGCGCCAGGCCAGCACGATCAGCTCGGCGTCGAGCGCCGGGTCCTCGGCGCCCAGCGCCTCGGCGCCCACCTGCCAGAAGTGGCGGTAGCGGCCCCGCTGGGCACGCTCGTAGCGGTACTGGCTGCCGGAGTACCAGAGCTTCACCGGGAGCCTGCCGTTGTGCAGGCTGTGCTGCAGCACGGCGCGCACGACGCTGGCCGTGCCCTCGGGGCGCAGGGTCAGCGAACGGCCGCCCTTGTCCTCGAAGGTGTACATCTCCTTGGTGACGACGTCGGTCGACTCGCCCACGCCGCGCTTGAACAGCTCGGTGTCCTCGAAGGTGGGCGTCTCGACGTAGCCGTAGCCCGCCTGCCGTACCGGGGCGACCAGGGCCTCGCGCACGGCGAGCACCCGCTCGGAACGGGGAGGCAGCCAGTCGAAGGTGCCCTTTGGTGCTTGGAAAGACATTCAGATTCCCTTTTTCGGAGCCGCGCCCGGCGCCGCCTCCCTCAGGAAGGGATTCGTGGCGCGCTCGCGGCCGACCGTGGTCTGTGGTCCGTGGCCCGGCAGGACGACCGTCTCGTCCGGCAGCGGCAACACCTTGGTCGCCAGGCTGTCCAGGATCGTCGGGTAGTCGCCTCCCGGGAGGTCAGTGCGGCCGATGGAGCCGGCGAACAGCAGGTCACCCGAGAACATGATCTTCTCATCGGGCAGACGGAAGCTCACCGACCCCTTGGTATGGCCGGGGGTGTGGTCCACGACGAGCTCCAGCCCGGCCAGCTTCAGCACGGCGCCGTCGGTCAGCTCGCGCACGTCGTCGGGCTCGCTCAGGGTGAGGTCGCCGAAGATCGGCGTGCCGATGCCCTTGGTGGGGTCGCTGAGCATCTCGCGGTCGTCGGGGTGGATCCACGCCGGGATGTCGCGCGCGCCGCAGACCGGGGCGACCGACCAGACGTGATCGAGGTGACCGTGGGTGAGCACGACCGCGACCGGCTTGAGGCGATGCTCCCTCAGCAGCTCATCGACACCCTCGACGGCGTCCTGACCGGGATCGACGATGACGCACTCCTGTCCCGGTCCCGGCGCTACGAGGTAGCAATTAGTCTGAAAGGCCCCTGCGGGGAAGCCTGCGATGAGCATCTGACGTCCAAAAAGCCAATGGGAATGTAACCGAAGGGTACCGGTGCGGCTCGCCGGGCTGCGAACCATTACCCATTGGCCGATACGATTCGCCCACCTCGATTTTCTAGCTAGGAGGCACACCGGTGGCCACGGGCAAGGACCGCCAGAAGCAGCTGGCGCGCGAGCATCACGAGCGGCAGATGCGCAGGCGCATCGAGCGCGAGCAGAAGGCCAAGAAGGTCGCGGTCATCGGATCCACGGTGGGCGTGGTCGTGGTCGTGGGCGGAATCGTGGCCGCCACGGCCCTGCTGGGCGGGGGCGACAGCGCCTCCGAGGCCGCCGCCGACCCCAGCGCCAGCGCCAGCGCGATGCCGACGACGAGCGAGACGGTCGCCGCGGGGCCGAAGGCCTTCGACGCCGCGACGGGCACCTGCGACTACGTCGCCGACGAGTCGAGCCCGGCCGTGAAGGACGTGGGCATGCCTCCGGCCAAGGTCGACGTCAAGAAGCTTCCCGGCAAGATGACGATCAAGACCAACCAGGGCCCGATCGAGGTCAAGCTGGCCTCCGACAAGGCTCCGTGCACCGTCAACGCCCTGGCCTTCCTGGCCGAGAAGGGCTACTACGACGGCAGCAAGTGCCACCGGCTGGGCAGCGCCCAGTTCCCGATGCTGCAGTGCGGCGACGCGCTGGCCAAGGCCGACGGCAAGGGCGAGACCGACGGCGCGGGCAGCCCCGGCTTCCGCATGGCGGAGGAGAACCTGGAGGGCGCGACCTACAAGCGCGGCGTGCTGGCCATGGCCAAGGGCGGCCAGCCAGGCACGACGGGCAGCCAGTTCTTCTTGGTCTACGGAGACATCGGTCTTACCCCCGACTACACGGTTGTCGGTACGATCACCAAGGGCCTCGACATTCTGGACAAGGTCAACAAGGCGGGCGTCATCACACCCGGCCAGGACGGCACCGGCGCGCCCAAGGAAAGCGTCGAGTTCACAGACGTGACAACATCCTGAAGTATTAAGGGATAGGCGATGAATGTGCGGGAGGACACGGTGAGCACCGACCCGTGGGGCCGGGTAGACGAGGACGGCACCGTCTACGTGCGTACGGCTGATGGGGAGCGGGCCGTCGGCTCCTGGCAGGCCGGCGAGGCCGAGGAGGCTCTGGCGTACTTCCACCGCAAGTACGACGAGCTGGCCGGCCAGGTGCAGCTGCTCGAGCAGCGGGTCAAGGGCACCGACCTGTCCCCCGCCCAGGCCGAGTCGAGCATCGTCAAGCTGCGCGAGGCGGTCGCCGAGGCGCACGCCGTCGGCGACCTCGCCGCGCTGACCGGCCGTCTCGACGCGCTGACCGAGCTGGTCGGCAAGCGCCGCGAGGAGGTCAAGCAGGCGCGCGAGCAGGCGCGCACCGAGGCCAAGGCGGTCAAGGAGCGCATCGTCGACGAGGCCGAGCGCATCGCCGACGAGACGACCCACTGGAAGTCCGGCGGCGAGCGGCTGCGCCAGCTCGTCGAGGAGTGGAAGGCCGCCGAGCGCGCCGACCGCGTCACCGAGGCCGCCCTGTGGAAGCGCCTGTCGGCCGCCCGCACCGCGTTCGCCAAGCGGCGCAAGGCCTACTTCGCCGGGCTCGACCAGCAGCGTGAGGGCGTGCGCTCCACCAAGGAGCGCATCGTGGCCGAGGCCGAGGAGCTGGCGGCCTCGACCGACTGGGGCGCCACCGCCTCGGCCTACCGCGAGCTCATGCAGCGCTGGAAGAGCGCCGGCCGGGCCTCGCGCGAGGTCGAGGACGAGCTGTGGAACCGCTTCAAGGCGGCCCAGGACCAGTTCTTCCAGGCCCGTTCCGCGGTGTTCGCCGAGCGTGACGCCTCGCTGGCGGCCAACGCCTCGGCGAAGGAGGAGCTGCTGGCCGAGGCCGAGAAGATCGTCCCCGTCTCCGACGCGCGCGGCTCCCGTGCGGCGCTGCGCGGCATCCTGGAGCGCTGGGAGGCGGTCGGACCGGTGCCGCGCGAGCAGCGCGACCGGCTCGAGGGCGGGCTGCGCAAGATCGACGACGCCGTGCGCAAGGCCGAGGAAGCGGAGTGGAAGCGCTCCAACCCCGAGGCCCGCGCCCGCGCCCAGTCGACGGTCGACCAGCTGCGCTCGTCGATCGCCCAGCTGGAGACGCGTCTGGCCAAGGCCCAGGCGGCCGGCCGGGCGAAGGACGTCAAGGAGGCCGAGGAGGCCATCGAGGCCCGTCGTTCCTGGCTGGAGGAGGCCGAGCGCACGCTCGCCGAGTTCAGCTGAGCTCAGAGCCGAGTTCTCGTCGCGAAGCCGGGTCACCCTCAAGGGGGCCCGGCTTCGGTCATGCGCGGGAGCCTTTCCTGCGGCGGGCGGCCAGCGCGCCGATGAGGATGCCGACCACGAGCGTGATGCCGAGAGTGATCCACATCGGCGCGGTGAACGTGATGAAGACCAGGTGGACGACCGAGTCCTGCCGGTTCTGCACGATGAAGACGATGATCAGCGCCAGCAGCACCAGGGCGACCCAGACTCGCGGCGGCCAGCTCTTGATCCTCGCGACGATGCCCTCCACGACACCCACTCCCTTGATCACGTCATGTGATCACACCATAACTCACAGCCCACGCGGCCCACGCGCGCAGCCACCCGCGGGTGAGCCGGTCGCGCTCGGCCGACCACTCCCCCTCGGGCGCGGTCAGGGCCAGCAGCGGCTGGGCGGACTCGTGGGCGTGCACGGCCTCCCAGGCCTCCTGGGCCGGGCGGCTGTCGACGTCGGCGCGATGGGCCATCCACTCGACGGTCTCGCGCAGGGCCGCCGCGGCCAGGCGCTCGTCGTCGAACCAGGCCGCCTGCTCGGCGAGCCTGCGGGCCTGCTGGACCAGCGAGCGTACGGCGGCGCTGGCCTCGTCCTCGCTCTGACCGCGCAGCTGCGCCTGCGTGGAGCGCACCAGGCGCCACAGGTTGCGCCAGCCCGGTCCGGGCGGCCGGCCGCGCAGCCGCGACTCGATGCGGTGCTCGACGTGCTCCTTGGCCGTGCGTGCCCGGCGCACCGCCAGGTCGGCCAGCATGAGGTAGGCGGCCGGATAGGGGGTGGTCTTGCGGAGCTCGGCCTGCATCTGTTCCTGGACCTCGTGCCAGCGCGCGGCCCAGCGGCGGTTGCGCTCGCGGATCAGCGGCAGCGGGTCGGCCCTGGTCACCAGCTTCGGCACCTCGGGCAGCGGGCCGTACCCGGTCAGCGTCACCAGGGCGGCGGCGTCCTCGTCGTAGGCGGCCAGCAGCCGCAGCTTCCAGCTGGTGGCGCTCCTGCGCCGCACCGCCTTGACCAGGCGGCCGTCGAGCAGCGCCTCCACCTCCTCGTCCGCGCTCCAGCCCGGCCAGTCGTAGGGCGGGAAGGCGTAGACGGGCGCGTCGGGAGCCTGTTCGACGCGGATCACCGCGTCGAGCTCGCCGTACACGATCTCGAGGTGACGCAGTTGCTCGTTGAAGTACTGGCACTCGCCCAGCCACGCGGGATGGTGGGAGTCGGCGAGCACCACGATGGGCAGGGCGGCGACCATGAGCGCCACTTCCAGCCGCTGGCTTTCCAGGTGTTCGTCCGAGGCGGTCATCTCTTCAATGTGCGGTTTCGCCGATCCGCACGTCAAGCGGGTTGAAAACTCTTGCCTTACCCGTCTGGAAAGTGAAACTTTCCTTCCATGAGAGTCATGTTGCGCCTGTTATGCCTCCTGCTCCCCTTCATGATCATCCCCCACGCCTCGGCGGCCGCCGCGTGCACGGCCGACCCGGCGACCCCCAAGCGTCAGATGCGGGCCATGTGGGTGGCCAGCGTCGCCAACATCGACTGGCCCAGCCGCACCGGCCTGAGCGCCTCCGCCCAGCAGGCGGAGTTCCGCGCCTGGCTCGACGTGGCCGTGCAGCGCCGCATGAACGCGGTCGTCGTGCAGGTCCGCCCCACCGCCGACGCGTTCTGGCCCTCGCCCCACGAGCCCTGGTCGCAGTGGCTGACCGGCACCCAGGGCGGCAACCCCGGCTACGACCCCATGGCCTTCATGGTCGCCGAGGCTCACGCGCGCGGGCTGGAGTTCCACGCCTGGTTCAACCCGTACCGCATCGCCAACCACGACGACGCCTCGCAGCTGATCTCCAGCCACCCGGCACGGCGCAACCCCTCCTGGCGCTTCGCCTACGGCGGCAAGCTCTACTACAACCCGGGCATCCCGGCGGTGCGCGCCTTCATCCAGGACGCCATCATGGACGCCGTCTCGCGCTACGACGTCGACGGCGTGCACCTCGACGACTACTTCTACCCCTATCCGGTCAGCGGGCAGACGATCCCGGACTCGGCGACGTTCACGCAGTACGGCGGCGGCTTCTCCAGCATCCACGACTGGAGGCGCGACAACGTCGACAAGCTCATCCAGGAGCTCGGCGCGCGCATCCGCTCCGCCAAGGCGCACGTGCGATTCGGGGTGAGCCCCTTCGGGATCTGGCGCAACGCCTCGACCGACCCGCTCGGCTCGCAGACCTCGGGCCTGCAGTCCTACGACGCCATCTACGCCGACTCGCGGCAGTGGGTGAAGCAGAACTGGATCGACTACATCGTGCCCCAGCTCTACTGGCACATCGGCTTCGCCGCCGCCGACTACACCAAGCTGACCGCCTGGTGGGCCCAGCAGGTCTCGGGGACGGCGGTGCAGCTCTACGTCGGCCAGGCCGCCTACCGGGCGGGCGCCTCCGGCCAGGACGCCGCCTGGCAGGACCCGGCCGAGCTCAGCGACCACCTGACCGTCAACCGCGCCCATCCCCAGGTGACGGGCGACGTCTACTTCAGCGCCAAGGACGTGCGCGACGACCGCATCGGCAGCATGACCCGCGTCGTCTCCGGCCACTACAGCAGGCCGGCCCTGCTGCCCGCCTTCCGCGCCTCCTCCGGCCCCGCCGCCCCCACCATCACGGCCGCCATGCGCGGATCCAACGGCGTGAGCCTGAGCTGGCAGGGGTCCGGCACCACCTACGCCGTCTACCGGCTGAGCGCCGCCGCCGACGCGTGCTCCTTCCACGACGGGCGCAACCTCGTCGCCGTCACCTCCTCGACCTCCTACCTCGACGCCTCCGCGCCGGCCGGCGCCACCTACTACGTCTCCGCGCTCGACAGGAACGAGCACGAGAGCCCCGTGAGCGCGGGCAGGACGGCCGGCGGCGGGGCCTACAGCGCCGTCCTGGACGCTCCGGCGGCGGGCTCGGCCTGGGGCAGCTCGTCGTACTCCACGCAGCGTTACGGCGCCGACTACCGCTTCGCCGAGCCCCAGGCCGTCAGCGATCCCGCCTGGTTCCAGGCGGCCGTCCCCGCCGCCGGCAGCTACCGGGTGGAGGTCTGGTATCCGGCCAACTCCGGTTACAACAGCGCCACGCCGTACATCGTGGTCACCTCCACCGGCAACCGCACCGTCACCGTCGACCAGCGCACCGGCGGCGGTCAGTGGCGCGTGCTGGGGACCTTCACCCTCGCCGCGGGCTCCGGCAACGTCGTCGGGGTGAGCCGGTGGACCTCCACGACCGGGTACGTGATCGCCGACGCCGTACGAATCACCGCGACGGGCTAGCGTGACCTCATGGATCCGGTGACCGATGCCCGCGCGCTCGTAGCGTCGCGCTTCCCGCAGGCGCTGCAGGCCTTCCTGGCGGCCAACGAGGCCCGCACCCCCACCTCCGACCTCGACGTCGTGGTGGTGCTGCCCGACCTGGCCGTGCCGTACCGGGAGTCCCTGCGGTGGCGTGGCACGCCCGTGGAGCTGTTCGTCCACGGCGAGCTCAGCCTCCACGCCTACCTGGAGCGGGAGTTCGCGCGCAGGCGGCCCAGCCTGCCGCGGATGTGCGGGCACGGCACCGTCCTGGTCGACCGGCTCGGCACGGCCCCGTCGCTGCAGAGCGCGCTCGCCGCGCGGCTGGCGGCGGGGCCCGGCCCCTCCCCCGGCCTCGACAGGCTCAGGTACGGCCTGGCGGACCTGATCGACGACCTGGCGGGGGCGAAGGACCCCGGCGAGCTCATGATGATCCGCTCGACGGTCGTCGAGGCCGTGGCCCGGCTCAGGCTGGCCTCGCTGGGGCGCTGGGAGGGCAGGGGCAAGTGGCTGATGCGCGAGCTGCGCTCGGCCGACGACGCCCTGGCCGGGGAGCTCGTGGCGGCGCACGGCGACCCCGCCCGGTTGATGGCGGTGGCCACGCGGGTGGTGGAGGAGACGGGCGGGCGGCTCTGGGAGGGCTACCACGCCGACGGCGACCCCTTCCACCAGCGGCTGCTGCACGTCACGCCGTCGGCGCTCAGCTCGGAGACGGCCCAGAGCTCCGGCATGCACCGCCTGGCGGCGATCGCCGGGGCGGGCCACCTGTGGATGGGCCAGACCCTGGTCGCCCCCGCCACCGCCTCGGCCGACCACCATCACGGCCACTCCGAGACCGCGATCTTCGTGGTGCGCGGGAACCCGTCGTTCGTCTTCGCCGACGGGCGGATCGACACCGGTCCCGGCGACTACGTCTTCGTCCCGCCGTACGTGCCTCACCGCGAGGAGAACCCCTCGCCAGACGGCGAGGCGCTCGTCGTCATCGCGCGCAGCACGCCGGAGGCGATCGTGGTCAACCTGCCCGAGCTCCGGTTGCCGCCTCCTGGTGCGCTCCGGTCACCTCAATTTCCCGAATGACCGCAAGCCGGGCAAAGATCGTCTATGGTGCAGCCCAGGAGGAATCATGCAACCCCCCGCTGCTGTCAACACGTCGATCCCGAACGTCGCCCGGATGTACGACTACTACCTGGGCGGCAAGGATCATTTCGAAGCCGATCGGCAGGCCGCCGACCGCGCGCTGGAGCTGGTCCCCGAGATCCGCGAAGGCGCCGTGAACTCGCGCGCCTTCCTGCGCAGGGCCGTGACCGCGCTGCGTGAGCTCGGCGTGGACCAGTTCGTCGACATCGGCTCAGGGCTGCCGACGCAAGGCCACGTGCACGAGGCCGCGGGAGACGCCTCCGTGGTCTACGTCGACAACGATCCGGTGGTCCTGGCCCACGCGCGTGCGCTGCTGCAGACCCACAAGCGCGTCTGGGTGCAGCCCGGCGACCTGCGCGAGCCGGAGAAGGTGGTGGATCACGCGCTGGAGGTGCTCGATCCCACCCGTCCGGTCGCGGTGCTGGTGGTCTCGGTGCTGCACTTCATCTCCGACGAGGAGGATCCCGCCGGCATCGTCAGGCGGCTGCTGGACCGCCTGCCCGCCGGGAGCTACCTGGTGCTCACCCATGTGGCTCCCGATCTGCGCCCTTCGAGCGCGCCCGGGGTCAGCGCCGTCTACCAGCGCTCCTCCGCGCCCTTCACCGCGCGCACCAGGCCGCAGTTCGAGCGTTATGTGGCCGGGCTCGAACTGCTGGAGCCCGGCATCGTCAACAACAAGGAGTGGCGTCCCGAGTCGCCGCCCGAGCTGATGGGCGGCGATCACCACCTGGTGGCGGTCGGGCGCAAGCCTCAGGTGTGAACGATCAGCCAGGTGGCCACCGCGGTCTCGGGTGACCGGTTGCTGATCATGTGCGGGCGGTGGCAGGGGAAGGTGACCGAGTCTCCTGCCGCCAGCACCACCGTCTCGTTCTCGAACTCGATGGTGAGCTCACCCCTGCTGACCGAGCCGACCTCGTAGCCCTCGTGCCTGAGCAGTTCCCGGTGCGCCGTGGAGACGGCGCCGCTGGGATAGGTCGACTCGAAGAACTCCACGCCCGGGACCGGCACCGGCGACAACCGCCGGAAGCTCACCCCTCCGCCGAGCTCGATCGGCTCGGCCTCCCATGAGCGGCGCACCGCGAACAGCTCCGCCTTCGCGACCTCGCCGGCGTGGTCGAACACCGCCGCCAGAGGCGCCCCGATGGCTCCCACGTAGGCGATCAACCGGCTGACGGACGGGCGCATCCTGCCGCGCTCCATCTGCGAGACGGCGCTGGGCGAGATGCCCATCTCGCGCGCGACCGCCCTGAGCGAGAGCCCGGAACGCTCGCGCAGCTCGCGCAGCCGCCGCCCGAGGTCCTGCTCTTCCGCCATGTGACACAACCTTCACGCGAACGCCTCGTGTTAAGCTATCGCTTCACACCCTGGGAAGCGACATGGTTGAAACTACCCCAGCAGCCGTCCGTCCCCGGCCACGCTCGAACGACGCTCTCCAAGGATTCCCGCGTGACCCTGATCTGCGTGATCAACCCCAACACCGCCCGGAGCATGACCGAGGCCATCGGTCAGGCCGCCCGGGCGGTCGCGGCGTCCGGCACCACCGTCGTCGCCGTCAACCCCACCATGGGGCCCGCCTCGATCGAGTCCCACTACGACGAGGCGCTGGCCGTGCCCGGCCTGCTCGAACAGATCGCCCTGCACCCCGGCGCCGACGGGTTCGTCGTCGCCTGCTTCGGCGACCCGGGGCTCGACGCCGCCCGCGAACTGGCCGCCGCCCCGGTCATCGGCATCGCCGAGGCGGCCATGCACACCGCGACACTCGTCGGCCGCAGCTTCAGCGTCGTCACCACCTTGTCCCGTACGGCGGGGCGCGCGCTCGACCTGATGCACAGGTACGGCTTCTCGCAGGCCTGCCTGGGCATCCACGCCTGCGAGATCCCCGTGCTCGACCTGGAGTCGCCCGGCGCCCGCAAAGCCGTCGTGCAGGCCTGCCGCGCCACGATGGAGCGCGACGGCTGCGACTCGGTCGTGCTGGGCTGCGCGGGCATGGCCGACTTCTGCCACGAGATCTCGCTCGAGATCGGCATCCCCGTCATCGACGGCGTCACCGCCGCGGTCAAGCTCGCCGAGGGCCTCGCCGCCCTCGGGCTGCGCACCAGCAAACGGCTGGAGTACGGCACGCCTCCGGCCAAGAAGTACACCGGGCTGCTGTCGGGCTACACGCGCCCGTAGGCAGAGAGGACCGGGCCGGGCCCAGGGACGAGCCAGGACCAGGACGAGCCGCCGGGACCGGGCCGGTCCCGGGTCAGCTGCCCGCGCCGCTGACCCGGTAGACGTCGAACACGCCCTGGATGCTGCGCACCGCCTTGAGCACGTGGCCCAGGTGCTTGGGATCGCCCATCTCGAAGGTGAACTTGCTGATCGCCACCCGGTCGCGCGAGGTCGTCACCGACGCCGACAGGATGTTGACGTGCTGGTCGGACAGGGTCCTGGTCACGTCGGACAGCAGGCGGGGCCGGTCGAGCGCCTCCACCTGGATGGCCACCAGGAACACCGAGTCTTCGCTGGGCGACCAGCTGACCTCCACCAGGCGGTCGGGCTGCTCCTTCAGCTGCTGCACGTTCGTGCAGTCGGCGCGGTGCACCGACACGCCGTGGCCGCGGGTGACGAAGCCGACGATCTCGTCGCCGGGCACCGGGGTGCAGCACTTGCTCAGCCGTACCCAGACGTCGCCGTCGCCCGCCACGACGACACCCGCGCCGCCGCCCCTGGGACGGCCCTTGAGGCGCGTGGGCAGCGCGGTCTCGGACAGGTCTTCCTCGGCGCTCTCGAGGCCGCCGATGGAGGCCACGAGCTTCTGCACGACCGCCTGGGCCGAGACGTGGCCCTCGCCGACGGCGGCGTAGAGCGACGACACGTCGGGGTAGCGCAGGTCGCGGGCCAGGGCCAGCAGCGACTCGCCCGACATCAGTCGCTGCAGCGGCAGCCCCTGCTTACGCATGGCGCGGCCGATCGCTTCCTTGCCGCCCTCGATCGCGGTCTCGCGGCGCTCCTTGGAGAACCACTGCCGGATCTTGTTGCGCGCCCGGCCCGACTTGACGAACTTCAGCCAGTCGCGGCTCGGCCCGGCGTCGGGCGACTTGGAGGTGAAGATCTCGACGGTGTCGCCGTTGCCCAGACGGCTCTCCAGCGGCACCAGGCGGCCGTTGACCCGCGCGCCGATGCAGCGGTGGCCGACCTCGGTGTGGACGGCGTAGGCGAAGTCGACCGGGGTCGCGCCCTCGGGCAGGGCGATGACCGTGCCCTTCGGCGTGAAGACGTAGACCTCCGAGACCGACAGGTCGAAGCGGAGCGACTCGAGGAACTCGCCGGGGTCGGAGGTCTCCTTCTGCCAGTCGAGCAGCTGGCGCAGCCACGCCATGTCGTTGCCCTGCTTGACCTTGCCGGAGGGGCCCGCGCCGACCTCCTCCTTGTACTTCCAGTGCGCCGCCACGCCGTACTCGGCCCTGTGGTGCATGCCGTGGGTGCGGATCTGCAGCTCGACCGGCTTGCCCTCGGGACCGATCACCGTGGTGTGCAGCGACTGGTACATGTTGAACTTGGGCATCGCGATGTAGTCCTTGAACCTGCCGGGCACAGGATTCCATCGCGCGTGGATCGTTCCGAGCGCCGCATAGCAGTCGCGCACCGACTCGACCAGGACCCGGATGCCGACCAGGTCGTAGATGTCGTCGAAGGCGACGTCGCGGGCGATCATCTTCTGGTAGACGGAGTAGTAGTGCTTGGGACGTCCCTTGACCTCGGCGCGGATGCGCGCCTCGCGCAGGTCGGCGGAGACCTTCTCGATGACCTCCTGCAGGAACAGGTCGCGGCGCGGCGCCCGCTCGCTGACCATGCGGGCGATCTCGTCGTAGCGCTTGGGGTAGAGCATCGCGAAGGCGAGGTCTTCCAGCTCCCACTTGATGGTGTTCATGCCTAGGCGGTGGGCGAGCGGAGCGAAGATCTCCAGCGTCTCGCGCGACTTCTGGTGGCGCTTGTGCTCGGGCAGGTAGCGCATGGTGCGCATGTTGTGGAGCCGGTCGGCCAGCTTGATGACCAGCACGCGGATGTCGCGCGACATGGCCACGACCATCTTGCGCACCGTCTCGGCCTGGGCGGCGTCGCCGAACTTGACCTTGTCGAGCTTGGTGACGCCGTCGACCAGCAGCGCGATCTTGTCACCGAAGTCGGCGCGCAGCTCGTCGAGGCTGTAGGCGGTGTCCTCGACCGTGTCGTGCAGCAGCGCCGCGCACAGGGTCTCGTCGTCGGTGCCCAGCTCGGCCAGGATCGTCGCCACGGCCAGCGGGTGGGTGATGTAGGGATCGCCGCTCTTGCGCTTCTGGTCGCGGTGATGGTGGGCCGCGACCTCGTAGGCGCGCTGGATCAGGCGCAGGTCGGCCTTGGGATGGGTCGCCCTGACCGTGCGGAACAACGGTTCCAGCACCTGGCTCATGGCCCCACCCCCAAACCTCCGACGACGCGACGACGACGCAGGACTGCCCGCCGGCGCCGCCTGGTTGGCGGTTTCGGCATTCGCCGCGCTGTCTACGGCCACATCACGGGGCACACAGACTCCTCACGTCCGAGTCCAGATCCCCCAGTGTAGCCAGCGTCAGACAGTCACCAGGGATCGGAGGTCGACTCCGGGCAACCGCTCGCGTCCCTTGAGGAACGACAGCTCCATGAGCACGGCCACTCCGGTCACTTCGGCCCCCGCCCTTTTCACGAGTTCCACGGCCGCCGCGGCCGTTCCCCCCGTGGCCAGCACGTCATCGACGATCACCACACGATCCCCCGGTCGGAAGGCGTCGCTGTGGACCTCGATGGTCGCGGAGCCGTACTCCAGATCGTAGGACTCCTCCAGGGTTTCGGCGGGCAGTTTGCCCTTCTTTCTCACTGGCACGAATCCCGCGCCGATGTTGTAGGCGACGGGCGCGGCGAGGATGAACCCGCGCGCCTCGATGCCGACGACCTTGTCGGCCTCGTCGAACAGCGCGCCCAGCTCCTCGACCACCTCGGCGAAGGCCCCGGGATCGGCCAGCACGGGGGTGATGTCCTTGAACAGCACGCCCGGCTGCGGATAGTCCTGCACGTCCCGGATCAGGTCCTGCCAGCTCATCTACGTCTCCAAGTCTGTCGTACGGCACGCGGTCGGGCTCGTGAAACCGCAGCGCCTCCGTCCCCATGATCGGGGACGGAGGCGCGCCGGTCGAAGCGGTGTCTAGCTCTTGGCCACGGCGGCGCTCTTGCCGCCCTTGGCCTTCCCGCCGCCCTGGGTGGCGGCCAGACGGCGAGCGATCGCCTGGTACTTCGGCTCCCGCTCCTTGAGGGTGACCAGCAGCGGCGTGGCCACGCACAGCGAGGAGTAGGTGCCGACGATCATGCCCACGAACAGGGCCAGCGACAGGTCCTTCAGCGTGCCCGCACCCAGGAAGGTGGTGCCGATGAACAGGATCGCCGCGACCGGCAGGATGGCCACCAGCGAGGTGTTCAGCGACCGGATCAGCGTGTGGTTGAGGGCGTCGTTGGCGGCCTGGGTGTAGGTCTTCTTGGAGGTCGTGCCGAGCTTGGCGGTGACCTCCTTGATCATGTCGAAGACCACGACCGCGTCGTAGAGCGAATAGCCCAGGATGGTGAGGAAGCCCAGCAGGGTCGCCGGGGTGACCTCGAAGCCCGACCAGGCGTAGACGCCGGCGGTGATCACCAGGTCGTGGATGAGCGCCACGATGGCCGCCAGGGCCATCTTCGGCTCGAACGCCATGCTCAGGTAGAGGATGATCGCCAGCATGAAGACCCCGAGGCCGATCCAGGCCTTGGTGGCGACCTCGCCGCCCCAGGAGGCGCCGATCAGGTCGTTGCTGATGTCCTTCGGCGCGACCTGGTACTGCTGGACGATCGCCTGGCTGATCTGGTCGGTCTGGTTGGCGTCGAGGGTCTCGGTGGTGACCCGCCAGCCGTCACCGGCCTGCTGGACGATCGGCTGGTGCACGCCCTCCTCGCTGAAGGTGGCTCGCACCTGCTCGACCGTGGCGGGCTGCCCGGTCTTGAAGGTGAAGACGGAACCGCCCGTGAACTCGACACCCAGGTTGAGGCCGTTGAACACGATGCCCACGATCGAAATGGCGAGCAGGAAGGCCGACAGGCCGTACCAGAGCTTGCGCTTGCCGACGAAGTCGACGTCGATCTCGCCGCGGTAGAGGCGACTCGCGAGTCCCATCTCAGGCCTCCTGCGGGGTGGTCGTGGCCTTGGGCAGGTCGGCCGCCATGCGCTCGGCGTCGAGCCCGGAGAGCTTGTGCCCCTTGGCGAAGAACTTCAACCTGGCCAGCAGGGCGATGAGAGGCTTGGTGAACAGGAAGACCACGACGATGTCGATGAGCGTGGTCAGGCCCATCGCGAACGCGAAGCCGGCCACACCGCCGACGGCCAGGAAGTACAGGACAACGGCGCAGATGAACATGACCGCGTCGGCGATCAGGATCGTGCGCCGGGCACGCACCCAGGCCACCTCGACGGCGGCGCGCAGGGTGCGCCTGCCCTCCTTCATCTCGTCGCGGATTCGTTCGAAGTAGACGATGAACGAGTCGGCGGTGATGCCGATCGACACGATCAGACCGATGATGTGCGGCAGCGACAGGCGGAAGTTCACGCCCGCGCCGAGGATCACGACGGCCTGGTAGGTGACGATCGAGGCGACCACGAGGCTCAGCACCGCGACGATGCCCAGGCCCCGGTAGTACAGCAGACAGTAGACGACCACGAGGGCCAGGCCGATGAGGCCGGAGATGATGCCGCCCTCGAGCTGGTCGGCGCCGAGCGTCGAGGAGACGGTGACCGCGGAGCTCAGGTTGAACTTCAGCGGCAGCGAGCCGTACTTGAGCTGGTCGGCCAGCTCGGTGGCGCTCGCCTGGGTGAAGCCGCCGGTGATCTCGGCCTGACCGCCGGGGATCGGGTTGATGATCTGCGGCGCGGTGATCACCTGGCCGTCGAGGACGACGGCGACCTGGTTCTGCGGCTGCTGGGAGTTGTAGGCCTTGGTGGTGAGCTTGCTCCACTCGGCCGGGCCCTTGCCCTTGAACGAAAGCTGGACGATCCACTCGGTGCGGCCCTGCGGCATGCCGGCCGACGCCGTGTCGATGTCGGTGCCGACGACCTTGGCGGTGTCGAGGACGTACTTCACGCCGTCCTTGTCACAGGTGGCGAACATCTTGTTCGGGTCGTCCTGGACACCCTGGCCGTTCTTGGCGGGGTCGGCGCAGTCGAGCGCCTGGAACTGCTTCAGCACGTCGGCCGGGACACCCTCGAGGCTGCCGACCATCTGGCCCTGCTGGGGCTGCTGCGACGGCTGGGCGCTCGGGGTCGCGTTCGCGCTCGCCTTCGGCGAGGCGCTCGGCGACGCGGAAGGCGACGGCGACGGCGACGGCGACGTGGTCGTCAGCGCCGAGGAGACCGCCTTGCCCGTGGGAGAGGCGCTGGCCGAAGCCTTCGGCGCGGCGCTCTGCGACGGCTGGACACTCTGCGACGGCTGCGGGGAGCCGGAGGGGGAGGCCGACGGCGAACCGCTCGGCACCGGCGCCTCGGTCTGCATGGCCTCCGGCACCGCCGGGACCTCCATGGCGATGACCTGACGGAAGCGCAGCTCCGCGGTCTTACCGACCTTCTCGACGGTTTCCTTCTGCCCTGCGCCGGGCACCGAGATGATGATGTTGTCGCCGGTCCTGGCGACCTCGGCGTCGGACAGGCCGCTGCCGTTCACCCGGTTGCGCAGGATGTTGACGGCCTGGTCGAGGGCCTCCTGCGTGGGCGCCTTGTTGTCGAGGGTGACAGGTGTCAGCGTCACCGTCGTGCCGCCGGCGAGGTCCAGGGCGAGCTTGGGCGTCCACGCCTTGTACAGCGCCATCGCCCCGCCCATGGCGAGAATGATTGCCAGGAGTACCAGGAGCGTAACGCCCGGTTTGCTCTGGCGGCTGGTCGGTCGGGCCACTGGATCGTCTGTTCTTTCGGGTAGGGGTTTGTGCTGAGCCTAGTCAGGACTTGGGAGTGCTCTGATCCTGGTCGGTGTCGTTCTTGACGGGAACGTCGCCGTCGACGGTGGCCTTCACGTCGTCGTCCACCTCATCGGTGCTGTCGACGGGGGCGTCGACAGGAGTGACGACACGGCCGATGGCCGCCTTGACCCAGCGCGTCTCGACACCCGGAGCGATCTCCAGGATGACGTCCTCGTGGTCGATCGCGACCACGGTGGCGAACAGGCCGGTCGTGGTCATGATGCGAGTCCCGGGAGCCAGGGAGTTCTGCATCTTGACGGCTTCCTGCTGCCGCTTCTTCTGCGGGCGGATGAGCAGGAAATAGAACGCCACGACCATCAGGACCAGCATGATGATGGTCGACATACCGCTGCCTTGCATCAGGCACCTTCCATCTTCTGTACAAGATGTTGACACCGGCTTGACGCCGGAAATTCCGCTTGCCGCGCTGCTAGCACGCCGCTCAGCCCGTCAGCCTACACAGGCAGCCAAGCCACGGAGTGTAGGCGCTTGTCGTGAAACGCGGCAACGAACCAGCGGTTCGGCGCGCGGGGAAGTTCCCAATTCGCAACGTTGCAACCGTTTTGTGATTACCCGTCGGAGTCGGGATGAGCCGCTCCGAAAACGTCCGGCGGCGGGGTCATGCCCAGGTGAAGCCAGGCCCCGGCCGTCGCCACCCGCCCGCGGGGCGTCCTGGCGACCAGGCCCTGCCGTACGAGGAACGGCTCGGCCACCACCTCGACCGTCTCCGGCTCCTCTCCCACCGCGACCGCCAGCGTCGACAGGCCCACCGGGCCGCCGCCGAACTTCCGCAACAACGCGCCCAGCACCGCCCTGTCGAGCCGGTCGAGGCCCTCGGCGTCGACCTCGTAGAGGTTCAGCGCCGCCGCGGCCAGGTCGCGGGTGATCAGCCCGTCGGCTCGCACCTCGGCGAAGTCGCGCACGCGGCGCAGCAGCCGGTTGGCGATCCGGGGCGTGCCCCGCGACCTGCGCGCGATCTCGTGCGCGCCGTCGGCGGGCAGGTCGACGCCCAGCAGGCGAGAGGAGCGGGCGAGCACCCGTTCGAGCTCGTCGACCTCGTAGAAGTCCATGTGGGCGGTGAAGCCGAAACGGTCGCGCAGCGGCGCGGGCAGCAGGCCCGCCCTGGTGGTGGCGCCCACCAGCGTGAACGGCGCGATCTCCAGCGGGATCGCCGTCGCCCCCGGGCCCTTGCCCACGACGATGTCGACACGGAAGTCCTCCATCGCCAGGTACAGCATCTCCTCGGCGGGGCGGGCCATGCGGTGGATCTCGTCGATGAACAGCACCTCGCCCTCGGCGAGCGTCGACAGGATCGCGGCCAGGTCACCGGCGCGCTCCAGCGCGGGACCGCTGGTGATGCGCAGCGGGGCGCCGAGCTCGTAGGCGATGATCATCGCGAGGGTCGTCTTGCCGAGGCCGGGCGAGCCGCTCATCAGCACATGGTCGGGGGCCTTGCCGCGCTTCAGGGCGCCCTGCAGGACCAGCGAGAGCTGCTCGCGCACGCGGGACTGGCCGATGAACTCGCCGAGCGACTTGGGGCGCAGGGCCGCCTCGATCTGCAGGTCGTTGTCGTCGGCCTGGGCCGAGATCAGGTCACGGTCGAAGCTCATGCCCGCCCTCCGCCCGTCGTGCGAGCCCACGGACCACCCGCCCGCCACCCACGCTCGGCGCGGCCGCGGTCGTCGTTCGCGTGCCCGTCATCGAATGCTCATCGCCCTCAGCGCGGCCTTCAGCAGCGCCGCCACCTGGGGCTCGCGCCCGGCCTTCACGTCGGCCTCGGCCATCGGCTCCACCAGCGCCAGCGCGTCGTCGGCGTCCTTGCTCGAATATCCCAGCCCCACCAGACCGGTGTGCACCTGCTCCCGCCACACCGTGCGGCTCGCCGCGCCGTTGATGGCCGCGTTGACCGCCTCCTCCGGCGTGCCGAGCTTGTCCTTGAGCTCCAGCACGATGCGCTGCGCGCCCTTCTGGCCGATGCCGGGGATCATCGTCAGCGCCTTGAGGTCCGCCGACGCCACCGCCACGCGCAGGGTGTTCGGCGTGTGGACGGCCAGCATCGACAACGCCAGCTTCGGCCCCACCCCGCTGGCCGTCTGCACCATCTCGAAGACGGTGCGCTCGTCCTCCGTCGCGAAGCCGTACAGCGTCAGCGACTCCTCCCGCACCACCAGCGAGGTCGCCAGCCGGGCGTGCTCGCCCACCCGGAGGCCCGCGAGCGTGCCGGGCGTGCAGTGCACCAGCACGCCCACGCCGCCCACCTCCACGACGGCCCCGTCAGGACCGATCGCGGCCACCGTGCCCGCCACCGACGCGATCACACCACTCGCCCCCTTGTCGCGCGTGCGACGGCATCGGCCAGCCGTTGCTGGTTGCCGCCGCGCCAGATGTGGCAGATCGCCAGCGCGAGCGCGTCGGCGGCGTCGGCCGGTTTCGGCATCTCCTTCAGCCGCAGCACCCGGGTGACCATGCTGCCCACCTGCGCCTTGTCGGCCGTGCCGTTGCCGCTGATCGCGGCCTTGACCTCGGAAGGGGTGTACAGCGACACCGGCAGGCCCCGCCGCGCCGCGCACAGCACCGCGATGCCGGAGGCCTGGGCGGTGGCGATGACGGTCTGCGTGTTGTGCTGGCTGAAGACCCGCTCGACGGCGACCATGTCGGGTCTCACCTCGTCGAGCCACTGCTCCAGGCCCTGCTCGAGCGCTACCAGCCGGTCGGGCAGGGGGGCGTCGGAGGACGTGCGCACCACCCCGACGGCGACCAGCGACAGCGGTGCGCCCGCCCGCCCTTCGACCGAGCCGACGCCGCACCGCGTCAGACCGGGGTCCACTCCCAGCACCCGCACCCGCGCACACCCTCCGTCCGCCGAACACTTGTTCGGCGGAGGCCAGCCTAACGGGCTCGGAGGCTCGGCGCACGCACGATGGGGGATCGTGGCGGGCCCGGGAGGCGATGGGGGCGGTTGTGCACGGAGATACCCGCTGTGTCCCGGGCACGGGCAGCTGCGTGCCAGCCCGCTCTCGGCCAGCACCACTCCCGGCCAGGCGGCGCGACGGGACAGGCGGCGTCCGGCCAGGCAGCGTCCGGCCAGGTGGTGTCCGGCCAGGCGGCGTCGGGCCAGGTGGCGCGACGGGCCAAACGGCGTCGGGCCAGGTGGTGTCGGGCGCGAGGTCCCGCATCGGGCGCGCCTATGCTCGGCGGCATGAAATGGGTCACGCTGCGTGAGCTGCTCGCCTTCGACGAGGGCGGCGTGCTGCGGCTGCTCCTGGCCCCCACCGGCCAGGACGTCAGCTTCGACGGCGTGATCATCGGCGACGAGGGCCCCGCCCGCCCGTGTACGAACCGTGTCGTCCTGAGCATCGGCATCTCCGTGGAGGAGGCCGCGGAACGTGATGCCGCCGCCGTGGTGGTGAGGCCCGACGACAGCGGGCTCGACGAGGCCCTGCGCACGGCCGACCAGTACGGCATGGCGCTGCTGGCCCGCGCCGAGTGGGCCGACTGGGACGACGTGGCGACGCTCCTGCGCTCCGCGCTGGCCTACGCGGAGGCGGGGCGGGGCGATCGGATGGCTGACGCGACGGCGGGTGGCGGCCTGGCGGCGCTGGCGTCAGTGGTGGCGGAGTTCACCGGCGGCTCGATCACGATCGAGGACACCCAGTTCCGCGTGATCGCCCATTCGGCGACGGGTCCGGACGCCGACGACCTGCGGCGGGAGACGATCCTGGGCGGCCGGGTGCCCGACTGGCGGGTGGAGGAGCTGCGGCGCAGCGGGCTTCTGCGCACGTTGTGGTCGTCGGGCGAGGTGATCCATCGCCCGGCCGACGGCGGCACGCCGGAGCGGCTCATCATCGCGATCCGGAGCGGCAGGGAGATGCTGGGCTCGATCTGGGCGGCGGCCGACGGCCGGGCGCTGAGCGAGAACGCCGCCAGCGCCCTGGCCAGGGCGGCCGAGGTGGCGGTGCCGTACCTGCTGCAGCACAGGCTGCGGGAGAGCGGCGCGCGGCGCAGGGAGGAGCACGCGCTGCGCGGGCTGCTGGGCGGGGACGGCGACGTGAGCACGCACGCGTGGTCGCTGGGGTTGTCGCCGGGGATGAGGTGCGCGGTGGTCGTCGCCGAGCACGACGGCCCCGAGGGGCAGGCGGCCGATCGGGTCATGGGGGCGGTGGCGTTGCAGGCGGCGTCGTTCCGTACGGCGGCGCGGGTGTTGCGTGAGCCGGGGCGGGTGACGGTGCTGCTGCCGGTCGGCGAGGGTGAGGAGCAGGAGGTGCCCGCGCTGATGCGTGAGCTGGACCTGCTGGCGGCTTCGATGCCGGGCGCAGGTCCTGTGTGGGTGGGCGGTGGCGGGGTGGTGTCGTCGCCGCTGCGGGCGCCGGAGTCGCGCGAGGAGGCCGGGCTGGTGGTGCGTGTCCTGCGCGACCGGGCCGCGCGTGCCCCGCAGGGCGGCGCGGAGGGCCGGAGGGCGCTGGTGGGCGAGGTGGCGCCCGCCGTGGCCGTGCTGCGTGTCCTGGACGTCGTGCGGCCGGTGTGGGAGCTCGGCGGCGGTCCCGTCCACGACCTCGTCAGGACCGATCTGGCCGCGGGCGGCGAGCTGGTGCGCTCGATCGCGGTCTACCTGGAGGAGTCCGGTGACGTCCCCCGGGCCGCCAAACGTCTCGTGCTGCACCCGAACACCCTGCGCTACCGCCTGAGGCGCAGCAGGGAACGTTTCGGCGTGGACCTCGACGACCCCGACACCAGGCTCCTGGTCGCCCTGGCTGTCCGCCTGGTGGACGGCCTTTGGCCCACCGGCCAATCCTGATCAGGCTCCTTGGCCCTGCGGACGAAGACTTCCCGGCCTGTTATGCCCGAATCTCGTTATGCGGTTCTCCGAAACCTCTTCCCCCTTGGGAGCCTTGACGTGATTGAGAGCAGGGTCGCCGACGTCGTCCGCCGCGCCGTGGACACCGGAGCGCTCTCCCCCGGACAGCCCGTGGCCGGTTTCCTCGACGTGGCCGGTGTGCGCGCCTCCGTGGAACGCCTGCACGCCGCCTTCGGCCCCGGCGTGCTGCACACCTTCGCCGCCAAGGCCGCCTCGCTGGTGCCGGTGCTGCGCCTGCTGGCCGGCAGCGGCATGGGCTGCGAGGTGGCCAGCCCCGGCGAGCTGCGCATCGCCCTCGACGCGGGATTCGACCCGGCGACGATCGTGTTCGACTCCCCCGCCAAGACCCGCCACGAGCTGGCCCTGGCCCTGGAGCTCGGCGTCGCGGTCAACGCCGACAACCTCGACGAGCTGCGCCGCATCGACGCCCTGCGCCCCGAGGAGAGCGCCTCGGTCGTCGGGCTGCGGGTCAACCCGCAGGTGGGAACGGGTTCCATCGGCGCGATGAGCACCGCGACCGCGACCTCCAAGTTCGGCGTGGCCCTGCGCGACCCGGGCGCGCGCGAGGCGGTGGTCGCGGCGTTCGCCCGCCACCCGTGGCTGACCAGGCTGCACGCGCACGTCGGCTCGCAGGGCTGCCCTCTGGAGCTGATCGCCGCGGGCATCGCCGAGACGTACGAGCTGGCCGAGGAGATCAACCAGCGGCTCGGCAGGCGCCAGGTGACCGGTCTCGACATCGGCGGCGGCCTGCCGGTGAACTTCGCCTCCGACGAGGAGACGCCGACGTTCGACGACTACGTCGCCACGTTGCGTGCCGCCGTGCCCGGCCTGTTCGACGGCAGGTACGCGCTGGTCACCGAGTTCGGGCGCTCCCTGCTGGCCAAGAACGGCTTCATCGCCGCCCTCGTGGAGTACACCAAGGACGCGGGAGGCCGCCGGATAGCGATCACCCACGCGGGCGCCCAGGTCGCCACGCGTACTGTGCTGATGCCCGGGTCGTGGCCGCTGCGCGTCGGCGCCTTCGACGCCAAGGGCAGGGTCAAGCGGGGCCCGCTCCTGGAGCAGGACGTGGCGGGCCCGTGCTGCTTCGCCGGTGACGTGGTGGCGCACGCCCGCGAGCTGCCTGAGCTGGAGGAGGGCGACATCGTGGTGCTCCACGACACCGGCGCCTACTACTTCTCCACCCCCTGGGCCTACAACAGCCTGCCGTACCCGGCGGTGTACGGCTTCGCGGGCGAGGGTGACGAGGTCCGGCTGGTGACCGTACGGCAGGCGCAGACGCTCGACGAGATCGCCGCGATGAGCGGCCTGGCGCACGCGGCGGCGCTGGCCGGGGTGGCGTGATGGCGACGCGGGAGGCCCAGGAGCGCGACCGGGAGCGCGGCACGAGGGCGGTCCCCGCCCGTCAGTGGGTGCCCGCGGCGCTCGCGCTCGTCGCGAGCCTGGTCGCGGGCCTGATGACGGCGGCGCCCACGGTGTGGGGCCTGCTGCCCATCGCCTTGTACGCGGTGTTGTCGCTGACCGGGATGAACCTGGTCGTGGTCACCGCGATCGCCCTGGTCAGCGCGGTGCTGGTGGCCTTGCCGCCGGTGGGTGACATCGCGTCGACGCTGGCCGCCTCGGTGACGGATCCGGTCACCGTCATCGGCCTGATCATCGTGCTCGGCTCGGCCGCGGGCGAGGTGCTGCGCGTGACCGGGGTGGCCGACGCCATGGTCCGCGGCATCCTGCGCCTGGCGGGCGGGCGGGGCCGTACGGCTCTCATGTACGCGATCGCGCTGGCCTGCCTGGTGCTGGTGTTCAGCCTGGGAACCCTGGCAGGGGCGCTGGCCATCGCCGCGCCGCTGCTGATCCCGCTGGCGGCGCGCGCCGGTTTCACGCGCTCGGCCACGGCGGTCACGATGTTCCTCGGCGGCTGCGCGGGACTGGCGCTGGCTCCGTTCGCGGGCTCCAACGTGGCGATCATGGACGTGGCCGGGGTCGGCTACCCGGCCTACGTCGCTGTGGGCGCGGGACCGCTGGCGTTGTTGTCGCTGGCGCTGATGGCCGTCGTGGTGCCCTGGGTGCAGCGGCGCAGCGAGGCCCGCGACGACCTCTACGAGCCTTCGGACGCCGCGGTGGAGGATGAGGGCGGGGAGCCCGCTCCGGGGGCCGTGAGGGCCACCTGGGCCTTCGCCATCACCCTCGTGGCGACGGTGGTGTACGCCACGGCGACCAGGGCGGGCACGACCTTCCCGCTGGTCGCGCTGCCGCTCATGGCGGTGGTGACCGCGCTGGCCGCCCGGGTGGCGCCTGGCGTGGTCCTGCGGGCGGCGTGGGCGGGTGTGCGCCGCATGCTGCCGATGCTGGCGCTGTTCTGGATGCTGGCGGCGCTGTTCGCCTTCATCGAGCTGCTCAAGCCGTACGACGTGGTCCTGGAGACGTTCGGCCCGGCGCTGGGCGGCATGTCGCCCCTGCCTTTCGCGCTGGCGGTGGCCGCGCTGGGCTGGGTGGGCGTGCCGGGCGCGACGGCCGCGCAGGTGGTGCTCATCGGCGAGGTGTTCGGCCCGCTCGGCGACAGCCTGGGCGTCACACCCGCCGCCTGGGTGGTCATCCTGCTGTGGGCCTCCAAGGCCGACACCTACGGCCCGCTGCCCAACGCCAACATGGTCGGCGTGATGGGCCTGGCCAGGTCCTCGCGCCTGCCGTACCTGCTCGGTGCGGGCTGGGCGCTGCTGATCCCCGCGTGTCTGCTGTACACGGTGCTTCTGGTGGTGTTGTTGTGAAAGCGGAGGTGGTCGCGGCCATGGACGAGGTTCTGATCAGCGGCGGCACGCTGGTCGACGGCAGCGGCGCTGCGCCGCGCGTCGCCGACGTCCTGCTGCGCGACGGGCGGGTGGCGCACATCGGCGAGGGGGCGTCGGCCGGGCACGTGATCGACGCGTCGGGACTGGTCGTCGCGCCCGGCTTCGTCGACCTGCACTCCCACGCCGACTTCACGCTGACCGGCCAGCCGGACGCGGAGGCGTGCGTACGGCAGGGCGTCACGACGCTCGTCACCGGCAACTGCGGCCTGTCGACGTTCCCCGCCCCGGCGTTCGGCGTCGATCTCGGCTTCTTCGCCGACTCCGTCGAGGCCGCCCGTCCGGCCGTCAACGTCGCTCCCCTGGTCGGCCATGGCGCCCTGCGCGCGGCGGTGCTCGGGCAGGAGCAGCGCCAGGCCACGCCGGAGGAGCTCGCCGAGATGCGCCGCCTGCTGGCCGTGGCGGCCGGGCAGGGCGCGTTCGGCCTGACGACGGGCCTGATCTACGCTCCTGGCTCGTTCGCCGACACCGCCGAGATCGAGGCCCTGGCCACCGAGGCGGCGTCGCACGGCCTGCTCTACGCCACCCACATGCGCGACGAGGGCGACCGCCTGATCGAGGCCGTCGGCGAGGCGATCGGCGTGGCCAGGGCGTCGGGGGTGCGGCTGCAGATCTCCCATCTGAAGGCGATGGGCCCGGCCAACCACGGCAAGGTCGCCGCCGCGCTGGAGATGCTGGAGTCGGCCGTCGCGGGCGGGCTCGACGTGGCCTGCGACGTCTATCCGTACACGGCCTCCTCCACCACGCTGACCTCGCGCCTGCCCGGCTGGGCGCTCGACGGCGGCACCCCGGCCCTGCTGGAGCGCCTGGCCGACCCCGAGGCACGCGAGCGCATCCTGGAGGATCTGCGTCCCGCCGTGGGACGCACGTTCCTGCCCGAGGGCGTGATCATCGCCTCCCTCGGCCCTGGCCGTTTCGCCGACCGGGTGGGCGACTCCATCGCGTCCGTCGCCAAGGACCTGGGCGTGGAGCCCGCCGAGGCCGTGCTGGAGGTGCTGGCCGCGCACGAAGCCTCGGTGAGCATCGTCAACCACGCGATGGCCGAGGACGACGTCGACCTGGTACTGCGCCACCCTTCCAGCGCGGTGGCCAGCGACGGCTGGGTGCTGCGCGCGCCGGGCGAGGGACACCCGCACCCGCGCAGCTTCGGCACCTTCGCCCGCGTCCTGGGCCACTACACGCGCGAGCGCGGCCTGCTGGACCTGGCCGAGTCGGTGCGGAAGATGACCTCGCTGCCGGCCTCCCGGCTGGCGATGACCGAGCGCGGCACCCTCGCGCCCGGCCGGGTGGCCGACGTGGTCGTGTTCGATCCCGAGCGGGTCGAGGACCTGGCCACCTACGCCGACCCGTGGCACTACGCGGCGGGGGTGCGCGACGTGTTCGTGGCCGGGCGGGCGGTCCTGCTCGGCGGCGAGATCACCGGCGCCAGGCCGGGCAGGGTGCTGCGCGGGAGGGCGGCCTAGAAGTAGTCCAGGGAGTACGGCGTGGCGGCGAAGATCGTGTCGAGCGCCTCGTCGTGCTCGTCGTCGCCCGCCATCAGCCCGGCGCGGCGCAGCGTGGCGGCGGGCACCCCGGAGTAGAGGGCGGTCAGCGCCCCGATGCCCAGGCGGGCGCCGGATCCCTCGATCGTCGGGCCCGTGGACGTGGCCGTGCCGGAACCGCCGGAGACGTCGATCCGCCAGGTGCCGGAGTTGCCCGCCATGAGCGTGTCGTCCACCGTCACCACGGCCGACAGGGACAGGCCGGACGGATAGCCGCGCCGTTCGATCGCCCCCTGCACGTCGAGGACGCGGCCCATCCAGCGGATGGCGGTGATCTGCTCCCTGGTGCGCTCGCGGGTCAGCCAGAAGACCGGGTCGTCGGGCGCGACGTTGGCGGTGACGTTCTTGGCGACCGAGGAGCCGCTGCCGATCAGCGACCACAACGTGCGCGCGGTCTCGGCGGAGCCGGCGTGAACGCCGTCGACCTCGAGGTCGCCCTTGTCCCACCGGTAGACGGCGAACCCGTCGTCGGCCATGTAGAGGAAGTCGTCCTCCTCCCCGAGCCAGCGCCGCCAGGTGCGCTCCTCCCAGGAGGTGGGCCCGCTGGAGCGTGCGGCTCCGTGGAGGCGGCCGAGCAGCTCGATCACCTCGGGGGCGTCGGCGGGGGTCATGCGGCGCAACGTGACCTCGGACGAGGGCCTGATGGCCCGCAGCGCCTCCGCGGGCAGCGTGACGCGGTTGAGCGTGCCCGTGTGCTCGTAGCCGAGTGAGCGGTAGATCGGCGTGGTCGCGGGATACAGGCTCGACATGGCCGATCCCTGTTCGACGGCGCGCTCGAGCAGGGCGCCCATGATGGCGGTGCCCACGCCGCGACCGCGGAACTCGGGGTTGACGATGACGCCGGCGACACCGGCCAGCGCCTGCGGCCTGCCGTGCCACCACTGGGTGAGCCTGCGCAGGCGGGCGCTGGCGGCCAGCCTGCCGCCGAGGAAGGCTCCGAGGTAACGCCCCTCGGGCAGCGTGGGGGCGACCAGCGCGCGCCACCGCTCGGCGTCGGCCGCGCCGAGCGGGCCGAAACTGCGCCTGCGGGCGTCGAGCACCTGGTCGAGGTCATCGGTGGTGAGGTCGCGAATCTCCATGAAGGGAGAATCTAGCCAGCGGCGCTCGCGCCCCACCAACCGATATCCCGCGATCAGGCGTCGATCTTCTCCATGACCTCGTCGCTCACGTCGAAGTTGGCGTAGACGTTCTGCACGTCGTCTGAGTCTTCGAGGGCGTCGATGAGGCGGAAGATCTTGCGCGCGCCGTCCTCGTCGAGCGGAACGTTCATGGTGGCCATGAACGACGACTCGGCCGAGTCGTAGTCGATGCCGGCCTCCTGCAGGGCCTTGCGCACCGGCACCAGGTCGCCGGCCTCGGAGACGACCTCGAAGGACTCGCCCAGGTCGTTGACCTCCTCGGCGCCGGCCTCCAGGACGGCGTCGAGGATCTGGTCCTCGCTGTAGGCGACCGTGGTGCCCTTCTTGGCGTCGGTCACGACCTCCTTGGGCACCAGGACGACGCCCTTGCGGTTGAACATGTAGGCCACCGAGCCCGGGTCGGCGAGCGAGCCGCCGTTGCGGGTCAGCGCGACGCGTACCTCGGAGGCGGCGCGGTTGCGGTTGTCGGTGAGGCACTCGATGAGCACCGCGACGCCGTTGGGTCCGTAGCCTTCGTACATGATCGTCTGCCAGTCGGCGCCGCCGGTCTCCAGGCCGCCGCCGCGCTTGCGGGCACGCTCGATGTTGTCGATCGGGACCGAGCTCTTCTTGGCCTTGTAGATGGCGTCGAACAGCGTCGGGTTGGCATCCGGGTCAGGGCCGCCGGTCCGTGCTGCCACTTCGATGTTCTTGATCAGCTTGGCGAACAGCTTGCCACGCTTGGCGTCGAGCGCAGCCTTCTTGTGCTTCGTCGTCGCCCATTTGGAGTGGCCGGACATGACTTACAGCTCCCTCACCAGGTTTACGAAGTATTCATGCACGCGCGTGTCACCCGTCAGCTCGGGGTGGAACGATGTCGCGAGCAGCGGTCCTTGCCGGACCGCGACGATCCTATCGCCAGTCGAGGCCAGCACCTCGACATCGGGCCCGACCGATTCCACCCAGGGCGCCCTGATGAACACCGCGCGGATCGCCCGCCCGGCGAAGGTCAGGTCCTCCTCGAAGGAGTCGACCTGCCGCCCGAAGGCGTTACGGCGCACGGTCATGTCGATGCCGCCGAGCGTCTGCTGTCCCGCGATGCCGTCCTCGATGCGGTCGGCCAGCATGATCATGCCGGCGCAGGAGCCGTAGGCGGGCATGCCGTTCTTGACGCGCAGCCGCAGCGGTTCGAGCATCTCGAAGGTGTGGGCCAGCTTCCACATGGTCGTGGACTCGCCGCCGGGGATCACCAGCGCGTCGACCGTCTCGAGCTCGCCCGGCCTGCGTACGGCTACCGCCGTGGCTCCCGCGGCCTCCAGTGCGTGCGCGTGCTCGCGCACGTCGCCCTGGAGCGCCAGCACACCGATCGTGGGCACGCGTCGTCCTTCCGTCGAATGGGTTCACCCGATTCAACACCACGCGAGTCAGCGCTCTTCCTTCAGGTACAGCGGCCGGTGGTCCGAGGGTGCCTGACGCGGCCCGACGCGGCAGGAGCGCATGCTCCCGGCGAACAGGTAGTCGATCTTCCGGTCCTTGAAGGTGACGCCGTGGCAGCGCCGGAACCCGGCGGCCTGGACACCCTGGAGGTTGAGGTCGCCGCCGAACACGTTGCGGTGGCCCGGCTTGACGGCCACCTCGCGGAACCGTTCGAGCTGTTTCACCCGGTACGGCCTGCCCGGCTGGTGGTCGTCGCCCGCCATGCCGGACGACAGGTGCGTGCCGCAGGCGTGCAGCTTGACGGCCGGCACGGTGGCGCACAGAACGGCACGCTTGACGTACCACGGCGGCGAGGGCAGGTGGTGCACGCGGAAGCTCGCCTCGTGATCGGCCACGGCGACCGCGATGCCCTGCACTCCCCTGGCCCGGCCCTGGTAGTCGGGGTGGCAGGCGTGGGGCCGGCCGTCGGCGTAGGTCATCGCCCAGGCCTTCACGGTCCAGGTGCGCCCGCTGCGTTCCCGCAGCGCCTCCTCCAGCGGCTCGGCGGCGCCGGTGCAGAACTCCTGGAGGAAGATCAGGTCCTGTCCTTCGGCGTGGTGGGCGATCGTCCAGGCCTGTTCGTACACGCCCGCTCTGTACAGCGGGCAGTCGCCGTTGGTTCCTCCGCAGATGTTCCAGGTCATGACGGAGACGGGCTGGGGGGTGAGCGCCAGGAGCAGGCTCGCCAACGCGGGGATCATGTCCCCTATGCAACCACGGCGTGCTGGACGTCGACGCGTCGCAGGCCGCGCAGGTGGTGGCGCCTGCCGTACAGGATGGTCATGCCGGCCAGGCAGCAGACGGCGCCGAGCAGGTACGGCACCGCCACACCGACCTCCTCGCCCAGCTTGGTGGCCAGGTAGGGGGCCAGCGCGCCGCCCATCCACCGCACGAAGTTGTAGCCCGCCGAGGCGACCGGCCTGGGCGCGTCGGAGACCTCCATGGCCGATTCGGTGAAGACGGTGTTGCAGATGCCGATGGGGACGCCGGTCAGGATGGCGAAGACGACGACCCCGGCGCCGTGACCGGAGGCGGCGATGCCGAGCTGCAGCGCTCCCAGCAGGGCCAGGGCGACGTGGAGCACGGTGACCGAGCCGAGGCGGCGTTGCAGGAGCGGCGCCACGAAGACCGAGCAGAGTGCCACCAGCACACCCCAGCAGAAGAAGACCGCGCCGATGCCGTAGGCCGACATGCCCAGGATGAACGGGGTGAAGGCGAGCACGGTGAAGAAGGCGAAGTTGTAGAACAGCGCGGTGAAGGCCGTCGTCGACAGGCCGCCGTGGGCCAGCGCCCTGATCGGGTCGCTCAGCCGCGTCTTGACGGCCGGCCTGGGCGGCGCCTTGAGCAGGGTGGCGATGAGCAGGAAGCCGACGGCCATGAGCACGGAGGTGCCGAAGAAGGGCGCGCGCCAGTTCCAGTCGCCCAGCAGGGCGCCGACGAGCGGTCCGAGCGAGATGCCCAGGCCCAGCGCGGCCTCGTAGAGGATGATCGCGGATTCGGCGCCGCCGCTGGCCGCGCCGACGATGACGGCCAGGGCGGTGGCGACGAACAGCGCGTTGCCCAGGCCCCAGCCGGCGCGGAAGCCGACGAGCTCGGAGACGGAGCCGGAGGTGCCGGCGAGGGCCGCGAACACCACGACGAGGGCCAGGCCCAGCAGGAGGGTCTTCTTGCCGCCGATGCGGCTGGAGACCCAGCCGGTGATCAGCATGGCCACGGCCGTGACCAGGAAGTAGCTGGTGAACAGCAGGGAGACCTGGCTGGGCCCGGCGTGCAGGCCCTGGGCGATGGCGGGCAGGATCGGGTCGACGAGCCCGATGCCCATGAAGGCCACGACCGCGGCGAACGCGGTGGCCCACACGGACATCGGCTGACGGAGGATGCCGTTGCGCATGGGTGGTTCCTAACGAGGTGGATCGGCCCGGCCGAGCTTGTCGAGCAGGGGCAGCACGGTGGCCAGTTCCTCTCGCTCGTCCGGGGTGAGCGTCTCCAGCTGCGCGGCGAGGTAGGAGATGCGCGCACGGCGCACGCTCGCCAGGCGGGACCTGCCGTCCTCGGTCAGCTCGACCGTGCGCACGCGGGCGTCGGCCGGGTCGCTGCCGCGCGTCACCAGCCCGCCGTCCTCCATGCGGTTGATCGCCACCGTCATGGTGGGCAGGTGGACGGCGTGCTCCTCGGCCAGCTCGGTCATGCGGCGGGGGCCGCCTTCGAGTGAGCCGAGCACGGCGTACTGCTGCGGGGTGACCGGCTGACCGGCCACCGCGCGACGCAACAGCAGGACGATCCTGCGCAGGGTGGTGGACAGCTCCCGCGCCAGGACCTCGGAGTCGCTCATACTTAGACAGTCTAAGTTAGACTGTCTAAGTATTCAATCACCGGCGCTCGGTCACGGGCGCTCGGTCTCCAGGCGGACCGTCTCCTCCACCGTCATCTCGGTCGCGGCCATCAGCGTCGGGTCGAGCGGGCGCAGATAGGTCTGCTGCACGCCGGGGACCCGGTCCTCCACGACGAAGGTCGCGCGCGTGTAGACCTCGGAGCCGGGCGTCTGCACACGCGGCACCACCTTGAAGTCGGCGGTCATCCTCTCGCGCTCGATCTTCGTCAGCACGTATCCGCGCTGGTTGTTGTAGAACTTCAGATGCGGATTGATCTTGAGGAAGGGATGCGTGGCCGGGTCGGAGTCGGCCCCGTCTCCCCCGGTGCTGATCGAGGTGGCCACCAGCTCCGAGCCTACGGAAGGGCCGGTCGGGTCGTCGTAGTCGAGCTTGAGGTCGGAGGCCCAGTGGGCGTGCACGTCACCGGTGATCACGACCGCGTTGCGCACCTCGGCGTCGATCCACCCCTGGGTGATCCGCCGGCGCGAGGCCACGTAGCCGTCCCAGGCGTCCTGCGAGGTCACCTTGGCGGGCCCGGCGTTGTTGTCACGCTGGGCGAAGAAGACCTGCTGGCCCAGGATGTCCCACTGGGCGCGCGAGTGGCGGAAGCCGTCGAGCAGCCACGCCTCCTGCTCGGCCCCGGTGATGGAACGCGCCGGGTCGACCGCGGCCGGGCAGTCGCGGTAGCCGTCGCCGCACCCCTGGTCGTCGCGGTACTGACGGGTGTCGAGCATGTGGAAGGTGGCCGTGCGTCCCCACCGGACACGCCGGTAGAGCTGCATGTCGATGCCGCGCGGGATGCTCGTACGGCGCAGCGGCATGTTCTCGTAGTAGGCGCGGAAGGCGGCCTCGCGGCGCGACAGGAAGTTCGGCTGAGGCACCTCCGGCTTCTCCGGTACCTCGTCGGCCCAGTTGTTGTCGAGCTCGTGGTCGTCCCACACGACCAGCCACGGCGAGGCGGCGTGGGCGGCCTGCAGGTCGGGGTCGGACTTGTACTGGGCGTGGCGCTGGCGGTAGCCGGCCAGGGTCTCGGTCTCGGGACCCTCGTGGTGGCGGACGTTGCCGCCGGGGATGGTGTAGGTGTTCTTCGTGTACTCGTACTGGTAGTCGCCCAGGTGCAGCACCAGGTCGGGGCGCTCGGCGGCCAGGTGCCGGTAGGAGGTGAAGAAGCCGTGCTCGTACTGCGCGCAGGAGACGAAGGCCATCGACAACGCTCCGCCGTACGACAACGGGTGGGGCGCGGTGCGGGCCCGGCCCAGCGGCGAGACGTACGGCCCGACACGGAAGCGGTACCAGTACTCACGGTCCGACGGCAGGGAGTCGACCTCCACGTGGACGCTGTGACCCCATTCCGGCGCGGCGACGGCCACGCCCGCGCGCACCACACGCCTGGCCCGCTCGTCGGCGTAGATCTGCCACTGCACCGTGAAGGGCCGCTGCGGCATGCCGCCCAGTCCGTCCTCGGCCATCGGCTGCTGGGCCAGCCTGGTCCAGATGACGAAGCCGCCGTGGTCGGGGTCGCCGCTGGCGACTCCGAGGGTGAAGGGATCGGTGCGCAGGCCCCGGCCCGCCAGTGTCGCGGCGGTCTCGGAGCTCGGGTCGGGGTCGGCCAGGGCCGGGGTGGCCGGGAGGACGGCGGCCGCCGCTAAACCGGTCACGAGGAAGGATCTGCGGTTCAATCGGGACATGTCGCTGAGCTTTGACCACATTCATGAACATGTCGTGGACATCGCTGAAAAATCGCGACAACTTACTCGCGCGGAGCGAGGTTTCCTTCAGACCGAAAAAGGGCGGCACCCGGGCGCCGCCCTTTCGCGAGTGCTACCAGCCGCGCTCGGCCAGGCGGTGCGGCACCGGGATGTCGTCGACGTTGATGCCGACCATGGCCTCGCCCAGGCCGCGCGAGACCTTGGCGATGACGTCGGGGTCGTCGTAGAACGTCGTCGCCTTGACGATGGCGGCGGCACGCTCGGCCGGGTTGCCCGACTTGAAGATGCCGGAGCCCACGAAGACGCCCTCGGCGCCCAGCTGCATCATCATCGCGGCGTCGGCCGGGGTGGCGATGCCGCCCGCGGTGAACAGCACGACGGGCAGCTTGCCGGTCCTGGCGACCTCGACGACCAGCTCGTACGGCGCCTGCAGCTCCTTGGCGGCCACGTAGAGCTCGTCCTCGGGCAGCGAGGTGAGGCGCTTGATCTCCTGGCGGATCGTGCGCATGTGCGTGACGGCGTTGGAGACGTCGCCCGTGCCCGCCTCACCCTTGGAGCGGATCATGGCCGCGCCCTCGGTGATGCGGCGAAGGGCCTCGCCCAGGTTGGTCGCGCCGCACACGAAGGGCACGGTGAAGCGCCACTTGTCGATGTGGTTGGCGTAGTCGGCCGGGGTGAGCACCTCGGACTCGTCGATGTAGTCGACACCCAGCGACATGAGCACCTGGGCCTCGACGAAGTGGCCGATGCGGGCCTTGGCCATGACCGGGATGGAGACGGCGGCGATGATGCCGTCGATCATGTCGGGGTCGCTCATCCGCGACACGCCGCCCTGCGCGCGGATGTCGGCGGGGACCCGCTCCAGAGCCATGACGGCGACGGCGCCCGCGTCCTCGGCGATCTTCGCCTGCTCCGGCGTGACGACGTCCATGATGACGCCGCCCTTGAGCATCTCCGCCATGCCCCGCTTGACGCGAGCGGTTCCAGTGGCTGTTTCGGACACGTTTATGCACCTCACGAATGACTTGGGTTGGCTACTCCAGTTTACGGAGCATCCAGTGGCATCCGTTAAGGACCACTTCCGCGCTGCGGCTTCAGACCACTTCTACGGGGTGACCGGCTTCTTGGCGGCCAGGGCCACCCAGACCTGCCCGGGAGCGAAGTTCATCGGCTCGCCGTCGGGCGTGGTGAAGGTGGTGCCCTCCTCCTCGGAGGCACGCTTCCACTTGGCCTTGAAGGCCTTGCCGTCGCGCAGCACGATCGCGTCGCCCTTGCCGACGGTGTGCACCAGCGGCGTGTAGCTGGAGTTCTTGTCGTGGAACTGCGAGCGCTCGGTCTTGACCCACTGGACCACCACGGTCGGCGCGGACAGCTGGCCGCCCTCGGCCGCCATGTCCTTCTTGCCGTCCTGGTAGATCATCCACTGCTCCTCGTCCGCGGACCACACGAAGTCGAAGCGCGCGGCGGGCCAGCGCACGGTCTGCCGCTTCTTGTCCACCCCGCCCGTCTCGGGGGCCTCACCGAAGGTGAAGCCGATGTCCTTGGCCTTGCTCGCCTTCGGCGCGGCCTTGAGCAGGCTCCTGGTGGTGGCGAACAGGTTGTAGGGGGCGTAGCGGCCCGGCTGGCGGAAGTAGGCGCCGGGGTTCCTGGTGTCGCCCACGTCGAACAGCGAGGCCTCGGCGATGAACGGCAGCATCTTGGTCTGCGCCCCGGAGTAGGCGAAGGCCGGCTTGCCGAACATGGGCGCGATGTGCAGGTCGGAGATGCGGGCGCTGCGGACCGGGCCCACCTTGGCCGGGATCTTCGAGGAGAAAATCGCCATCAACCGGGTCAGTCCCGCCTCGACCTGCTCGATGTAGACGATGTCGGCGCTCTTCAGGCCCATCTGCGGCTTGCCCGCCGCGGTGTTCTCGATCTTGACTGCCAGCACCGGCTTGCGCTTGTCGTCGGGCAGGCCGGTGAAGGGGTGCGTGACCGCCTGCTCGGTCGGCTCGACGGAGGGCGAGGCGGAGGCCGCCTGCGGCTGGCTCGCGGGCGGGTCGTCGGAGGAACACGCCGCGACAGGGACCAGCACAGCCAGGGCAAGCAGCATCTTGCGCACGTTTCAGCTCCTCCGTGGGGAAAACGGGAGAAGCCTACCGGGCCAGCTTAAGGACTTGTCACAGTTTGTCCTACGATCACCCTCACTCCTTGGACATCGACTCCGGAGGGGTGTCGTCGATCTCGAAGAACTGGGGGAAGTCGGTCTTGCCCGCCAGGCGCAGGGTCCTGGCCAGCCAGCGGCGCTGCGCGACCCGCGTCACCGAGACGGCGTTGTTGTAGAAGCTGCGGGAGTAGACGACCTTGGCGATCGCCGCGTCGAGCTCCTCCACCAGGTCGGAACCGCCCGGGGACTCGGCCAGCTTCTCGCGGAAACGTTCCTGCTCCAGGGCTGCGCGCAGGGCCTGCGACAGGTTGCTCTCGGCGTGTTCGCGCTCGTCGGGCCCCGCCGTACGGGCCTCGTGGGCGGCGGCGGCCAGCACCAGCGAGGTGGCCGGGTCGAGCAGGCGCGAGCCGGCCAGCTCCAGGACGACCGCGCGGCGGCGGGTCAGCGCCGCCTCCAGCGCCTCGGCCGCGAGCTCCAGGCGGATGTGCAGCCGGTCGAGGCGGCCGGCGCGCCACGAGATGTAGACCGCGGTCAGCACCACCACGATCGCGACGATGAGGTAGATCACGAGCGCTCCATCACAGGTCCTCCGCGGCCCCGGCGGGGGGCGGGCACGGTCACAGGTCCTCGGCCCGGCGGGGCGGGCCGGGCACGGTCACAGGTCCTCCACGACCCGGCCGGCGCCGGCGGTCACCGTCTCGTAGACGCGCACCACGTCGCGCGCGACCGTCGACCAGTCGTACTTGCGCACCGCGACCAGCGCCTCCGCCGACAGCTTGGCCCGGCGCTCCGGGTCGGCCAGCAGCGCGCGGGCCTCCTCGGCCAGCGACTCGGGATCGCCGTTGCGGAACAACGCGCCCGCCTGACCCTCGCCGAGCACCCGGCGGAAGGCCGGGATGTCGCTGGCCAGCACGGTCGCCCCCGACGACATGGCCTCGGCCAGCACGATGCCGAAGCTCTCGCCGCCGGTGTTGGGCGCCACGAACACGTCGACCGAGTGGTAGGCGCGGATCTTGTCGGCCTCGCTCACCATGCCCAGCAGCGTCACCCGGTCGCGGATCGACTTGGGGATCTTGACCTCGCCCGGACCGGCGATCAGCAGCTTGGCGTCGGGGATGCGCTCCATGGCCTCCAGCAGGATCGGCAGGCCCTTGCGCGGTTCGTCCATACGCCCGAGGAAGCCCAGCGTCGTGCCGTCGGGACCCCACCCGTCGAGCGGCTCGGCCTCGGCGAAACGGCTGACGGTCACCCCGTTGGGGATCAGCACGGTGTCGCCGCCGAACTGCTCCACCAAAGACGTGCGCGCCGCGTCGGAGACGGCGATGCGGCCGTGCAGCTTCTCCAGCGCGCTGCGCAGCAGCGGCTCGGCGATCGCGATGGCGCGTGAGCGGTTGAAGGAGGCGTGGAAGGTCGCCACGATCGGCCCGGAGGCCGCCCAGCAGGCCAGCACGCCCAGCGACGGGATCAGCGGCTCGTGGATGTGCAGGACGTCGAAGTCGCCCTCGTTGATCCAGCGGCGCACCCGCGCCGCCGACAGGAACCCGAACGACATGCGCGCCACCGACCCGTTGTACGGCACGGGCACGGCACGGCCGGCGCCCGTCACGTACGGCGGCAGCTCGTCGTCGTCGCTGGCGGGGGCGATGACGGAGACGTCGTGGCCCTGCGCGATGAGCGCCTGCGTGAGGTCGTCGATGTGCTGCTTGACGCCGCCCGGCATGTCCCAGGAGTACGGGCAGACGATTCCCACCCTCACTGGTCGATCCACAGGCGCTGCATCATGTGCCAGTCTTCCGGGTGGTCGGCGATGCCCTTCTCGAAGACCTCCACCAGCCGCTGGGCGACAACGGCGACCTTCTCCTGCCTGGTGCCCTCGACGGGCACGGGGATCTCCGGGTCGATGATCAGACCCCAGTCGTCGCCGTGGAAGTACGGCAGCGCGGGCAGCAGCGCGGCGCCCGTCTGCACGGCCAGCAGGGCGGGGCCTGCGGGCACCTTGGTGGTGTGGCCGAAGAACTGCACCTCGATGCCGTTCTTGGTCAGGTCGCGCTCGGCGGGCAGGCAGACCACGCCGCCCCGCCGTACGCGCGAGGCCAGCGTGCCGATGGTGTGGCCCTCGCCGCCGGTCAGCGGCAGCACCTCCATGCCGAGTCCTTCGCGGAAGGCGGTGTAGCGGCGGTAGAGCGACTCGGGCTTGAGCCGCTCGGCGACCGTGGTGAAGCGGTGGCCGCTGCCGGTCAGCCAGGCGCCCGCCTGGTCCCAGTTGCCGATGTGCGGCAGCGCCAGCACGACGCCCCGGCCGGAGCCGAGGGTGTCGAAGATGTGGTGGCCGCCGGTGACGTGGGTGCGGCGCACGATCTCGTCGCTGGGCATCTTGGGCAGGCGGAAGACCTCGTGGAAGTAGCGGAAGTAGGAGCGCATGCCGCGACGGCTCAGCTCGCGCAGCTGCTCGCCCTCCAGGCCGGTCACCCTGCTCAGGTTGGCCTCCAGGCGCCGCACGCTCGGGCCGCGCCCGCGCCAGACGCGGTCGGCCGCCAGGTCGAAGCCGCGGCCGGTGAGCTTGTGCGGCAGCAGCGGAACCAGCTTCCAGCCGGCGGTGAACCCGGCCGCAACGGCCCGGTCGGCCATCGAGACGCTCATCGTTCTCCAGTCTGCTTGTGGAGTTCTCCGGTCTGCCTGCGGACGTGGACGACACGCTGCACCACGGTGATCGCGCTGCCCAGGGCCAGCAGCACCATGCCCAGGGCCAGCAGGGGCTCCCAGAACTGCGAGAAGCCCACCGCGCACAGGCCCACGACCAGGCGTTCGGGCCGCTCCACCAGGCCCACGTCGCAGGTGAGCCCCAGCCCTTCCGCGCGCGCCTTGACGTACGACACCAGCATCCCGGCCACCAGGCAGAACAGCACGACGGCGGCCAGCACGAGCTGCTCGTTGAGCACCAGGTAGGCGGCGACGCCCGAGAAGATCGCGGCGTCGGCCACCCGGTCGAAGGTGGAGTCGAGGAAGGCGCCCCACGTGCTGCCCCCGCCGCCGCCGAGCCTGGCCACGACGCCGTCGAGCAGGTCGAGCAGGGTGAACAGGCCGATGATGAACGCTCCCCACCACAGGTGGCCCATCGGGAACATCACCAGGGCGGTGACCACGGTGCCCGTGGTGCCGAACGCGGTGACGGCATCGGGGCCGACGCCCCGGCTCACCAGGGCCGTGCCGAGCGGGGTGAGGATCCGGGTCATGGCCGGGCGCAGGAGTTTCAGCATCGCAGCACGATCGTAGGCCATTTTCTTTGACGCTCACCTCTTGTGATATTCGCCACACGGGTATTTGGTGAACACACCGCGTCTTTGCGGTGGCCTTTCCGCCAAGGCGCGGCGTTCGGGACCTCAACCGACGACGCGGGAGGCGATGTGGCCGAGAAGAACCCCATGGGAGCCGCCGGCAGGGCACCCACGGCCGACAGGGCGGACGGCATACGCAACGTCGCACTAGTCGGCCATTCAGGGGCGGGGAAGACCACCCTCGTCGAGCACCTCCTGGCCGCCACCGGCACCATCCAGCGCACCGGCAGGGTGGAGGACGGCACCACGGTCAGCGACTTCGACGAGGTGGAGGTACGGCAGCAAAGGTCGGTGAACCTGTCACTGGCCCCCATGGTCCACAACGGCATCAAGATCAACCTGCTCGACACCCCCGGCTACGCCGACTTCGTCGGAGACCTGCGCGCCGGGCTGCGCGCGGCCGACGCGGCCCTCTTCGTGGTCTCGGCCTCCGACGGCATCGACGGCCTGACCCAGATGCTCTGGGAGGAGTGCGCCCAGGTCGGCATGCCCCGCGCGGTCGTCATCACCAAGATCGACCACCAGCGGGCCGACTTCGACGAGGTGCTGGCCGCCTGCCAGGACGTCTTCGGCGACGGCGTCGCGCCCCTGTATCTCCCCGTGGTGACCAACGGGCACGTCAACGGCCTGATCGGGCTGCTGTCGCAGAAGTTCTACAACTACGCCACCGGCACCCGGCAGGAGAAGGAGCCAGGCGCGGAGTACGAGTCGCAGATCGAGGAGTATCGCGGCAGCCTCATCGAGGGCATCATCCAGGAGAGCGAAGACGAGTCGCTCATGGACCGCTACCTGTCGGGCGACCACATCGAGACCAAGGTGCTCATCGACGACCTGGAGAAGGCGGTCTGCAAGGGCAACTTCTACCCGGTGCTGTGCAGCGGGATGGGCATCGGCGCGGCCGAGATCCTGGAGCTCATCACCCAGGGCTTCCCCTCGCCGCTGGAGCATCCGCTGGCCGAGATCACCACCGTCGACGGCAAGCCGGTCCAGGGCATCTCCTGCGACGCGGAGGGTTCGCTGGTCGCCGAGGTCGTCAAGACCACCAGCGACCCGTACGTGGGCCGCATCAGTCTCGTGCGCGTCTTCTCCGGCACCCTGCGCCCCGACATGACCGTGCACGTCTCCGGGCACGGCCTGGCCGACCGCGGCCACGAGGACCACGACGTCGACGAGCGCATCGGCACCCTGTCGTCGCCGCTGGGCAAGCACCAGCGCACCGTCGCCAAGGCGATCGCCGGCGACATCGTCGCGGTGGCCAAGCTCTCGCGCGCCGAGACCGGCGACACGCTGTCGGACGTGGAGCGTCCGCTGCTGATGACCGCCTGGACGATGCCCGACCCGCTGCTGCCCGTCGCCATCCGCGCCAAGTCCAAGGCCGACGAGGACAAGCTGTCGCAGGCGCTGGGCCGCCTGGTCGCCGAGGATCCGACGCTGCGGCTGGAGAACAACGCCGAGACCCGCCAGCTGGTGCTGTGGTGCATGGGTGAGGCGCACACCGACGTCCTGCTCGACCGGCTGGCCAAACGCCACGGCGTCGAGGTCGAACGGGTGGACCTGCGGGTCCCGCTCCGGGAGACCTTCGGCGGCAAGTGCCAGGCGATGGGCCGCAACGTCAAGCAGACCGGCGGCCACGGGCAGTACGCCATCTGCCACATCGAGGTCGAGCCCCTGCCGTCCGGCGGGGGTTTCGAGTTCGTGGACAAGATCGTGGGCGGCGTGGTGCCGCGGCAGTTCATCCCCTCGGTCGAGAAGGGCGTGCGCGCCCAGATGGACCGTGGCGTGCACGCCGGCTACCCGATGGTGGACGTGCGCGTCACGCTCTACGACGGCAAGGCGCACTCGGTCGACTCCTCCGACATGGCCTTCCAGATCGCCGGCCAGCTGGCGATGAAGGAGTGCGCGCAGAAGGTGCCGGTGCTGCTGCTGGAGCCCGTCGACGAGGTCTCGATCCTGGTGGCCGACGACTACGTCGGCTCCGTCATGTCCGACCTGTCGTCGCGGCGCGGCCGGGTGCTCGGCACCGAGCCGGTCGGCACCGGGCGCACCCTGGTCAAGGCCGAGGTGCCGGAGCTGGAGATCACCCGCTACGCGATCGACCTGCGCTCGATGTCGCACGGGACGGGCACGTTCACCCGGTCCTTCCTGCGTTACGAGCCGCTGCCCTCGCACCTGGCGGGCAAGCTCTCCACGGCCTCCGAGTGACGGGTCGCGGGGCGCCGCCGTGGCGGCGCCCCGCGCAGCTCGGGGAGCACATTTTCCTCTTTAGTCACATCAGCATCACGAATTGATTTCTATTTTCCGGCCAAAGCATCCCGGAGGCGATGCCAGACTGAGGAACCATGCGAACCGCACGACCTCTGCTCGCCGCCGCCGCCCTCGCGATCGTCGCGTCCGGCGCCGCCTACGCGTTCGGCCCTCGTGCGGACGCCGACCCCGCCACCGGCACCCCCTCACGTGCCGCGCTGCAGCCCGTCGGCACCTGCGCGCCCAACCCCAAGTACCCCAAGCGGCAGCTGCGCGGCGTGTGGATCGCCACGGTCAAGAACATCGACTGGCCCTCACGCACCGGCCTGACCGTCGCCAGGCAGCAGGCCGAGTACGTCAAGCTGCTCGACGCCGCCGCGGCGCGGCGCTTCAACGCCGTCTTCTTCCAGGTGCGCCCGGCTTCCGACGCGGTGTACAAGTCGTCGCTCGAGCCGTGGTCGCAGTACCTGACGGGCACCGCGGGCAAGGATCCCGGCTGGGACCCGCTGCCGTTCCTCATCGAGGAGGCGCACAAGCGCGGGCTGGAGTTCCACGCCTGGTTCAACCCCTATCGTGCCGCCTACGACGCCGACACCTCCAAGCTTCCCGCCGCCCACCCGGCGCGCGTGCATCCCGAGTGGACCGTGAAGTACGGCGACCGCCTGTACTACAACCCCGGACTGCCCGAGGTGCGCTCCCACGTCGTCAAGGTCATCTCCGACGTGGTGTCGCGCTACGACATCGACGGCGTGCACTTCGACGACTACTTCTACCCCTACCCGGGCGGCGGCGCCACGTTCGACGACTCCTCGGCCTTCCGCCGTCACGGCGGCGGCAAGAAGCTCGCCGACTGGCGACGCGACAACGTCAACACCCTGGTCGCGCAGGTCGACAAGGCCGTGCACGGGCTGAAGAACCACGTGAAGTTCGGCATCAGCCCGTTCGGCATCTGGCGCAACAAGGCCCAGGACCCCACCGGTTCCGCCACGTCGGGCATGTCGGCCTACGACTCGATCTACGCCGACGCGCGCCACTGGATCAAGTCCGGAACGGTCGACTACATCATGCCGCAGCTCTACTGGCCCCGCGGCTTCAAGATCGCCGACTACAAGGTGCTCGTGCCGTGGTGGGCCGGCGCCGTCAAGGGCACCGACGTCGACCTCTACATCGGCCAGGCGCTCTACCGGGTCGGCACCACCGACCAGGCCGCCTGGACCAAGCCCGGCGAGCTGCCCGCGCACCTGACGCTCAACCAGGCCTACAAGCAGGTCGACGGCGACGTGTACTTCAGCGCCAAGCAGATGCTCTCCAACCCCCTCGGGGTCATGGACCGCCTGGCGGCCGGCCACTACAAGCGCCCGGCCCTGCTGCCGCTCATGAAGGACCGCGCCGGCTCCTCCGCCCCCGCCGCCGCCAAGCCCTCGGGCGTGCAGGCCTCGGGCGCGGCGGTGAAGTGGGCGGACGCCGCCAACGCGCGGGCGTACGCGGTGTACCGCGTGCCCCAGGGCGACGCGGCCTGCGCCTCCGTCGACGGGCGCAACCTGGTCGCGGTGACCACCACGCCGGGCTTCACCGCCCCCGCGTCGGGGACCTACCTGGTGAGCTCGCTCAACCGGCTCCACGAGGAGAGCAAGACCACCAAGGTCAAGGTCACCCTGCCGTAGGCCGCCAGGCCGGCTTTTGATCACCTGGCGGCCCCGCTGCTAGGGTTAGCGGACACCGTCTCCCGGGGGCTGAGGCTGTTCGCGGTGATCGCCGGGACGCTCCCGGGGGCTGAGGCTGTTCGCGGTGATCGCCGGGACGCTCGCGGCGGGTGAGCGGTCTCGGCACGGAGAGTGCCGTCCTTCTCGGCTCGGGCACCGCGTCGCTCGTCCTCTTCGTCATGGGCGGCTACGGCTACCTGGCAACGGCCTGGGGGCTGACGACGCGGTGGTCCTCCGGCAGGCTCCGCGACCACCGAGGAGGACCGCGAGATGCAGGCGTGGGTGGACGACGCGCAGCGGATGTGCGACTCCACCCCGCGCCACCGGCCCCTCATCACCCCCGCCTGGACGACACGCGTGAAGCAGCCCCGTATGACGGATACCGGGCTGGTGGCCGCCGTACCCGGCCATCTGATGGTCCTGACCCACTCCGACCCGTACCTGTGCGTGACCGTGGAGACCTACACGCGGCGCCCGCCGGTGGAGACGAAGGGCTGGGACAACGTCGTCGAGGTCGGCTACCGGAGCCCCACGGGATCGATCGTCCTGCGTGACTCCATGATCGGCACCGAACTTCCCGACCTGTCGCTGCACGGCCGCGCCGGCGACAGGACCGTGACGTACGGGACACCGCGGAACCGCTGAGCGATCACGGGAGCCGGGCCCGGGTCTCCTCCACGAGCACGCGGGCGGCTTCCACTGTCTCCGTCAGGGACGCGGCGTCCTGCCCCGGCGCCCCGAGCAACGCGCGGGCCCGCTCGCCGAACCCCTCGGGCGCCGACGGGAACGCCGAGGCGACCGCCAGCGCGCCCTTCTCGTTGAGGCACCACCGGCGCTCCGCGGCGTACAGCGCCTGCACCAGCACCCCCACCGCCCGGGCCAGGCACAGCGAGACGTGCAGCACGTCGCCCCGCGCCGCGCTCTTGGCGGCGCCGTCGACGAGGAAGCCCGCTTCCCAGGCCCCCGCCACCAGCGCCTCCCGCAGCGCTTCGGGGTAGAGCGCCATCTCCCCGCGCAGCGCGGCCAGGCGGCCGCCGGGGTCGGCCAGGACGCGGGCGAGGGCCAGTTCGCCCGCGTAGCACGACGAGTAGAACCCCAGCGGATGCCCGGGCTGCACCCCGATCTCGTACCGTCCCGCTCTGCACGACTCCCACACGCGCTCGACCCGATCCAGGTCGCGCAGGATCCAGTCCACCGCGACGCCGTCGACGCGCAGCCAGGCGCCGCCGTCCACCCACGGGCCCCACCCGCCGGGTCCCGCCACGGGGGCGCCGGCCAGCCGCTCAAGGGCGGCCTCGTCGAGCCGGCCCCGGTAGTAGACGCCGAGGTCCCAGTCGGAACCGGGGTGGTGTTCGTCCCTGGCGCGGCTGCCGCCGAGCACGACGCCGACGACCCCGGGCACCTCGGCCAGCTCACCGGCCATCCGGGAGATCCGTTCCAGCATGGGAGGCAACGTTAGCCGGTGAACCCCCGCAGGGCGCGACTGGATATCGCCACCCCCGCCGTGACCAGGATGACCACGCCGATCAGCGCCACCGACCTCGCCCCGCCGAGTACCCCCGCCAGGGCGCCTCCCAGGACGGGGCCGATCGGCGCCAGGCCCCTGCCGAGCACGCCGAGCACCGAGGAGACGCGGCCGATCATGTCCTCGGGTACGAGGCGCGTGGTGACGACCGACAGCACGACGTTCAGCGCCGGGGTGGTCACCGACAGGACCATCAGCGGGAGCAGCGGCCACCACGGGCCGAACGGCAAGGCCATGACGAGCAGGCAGGCGCCGAAGACGGCGACGACCGCGACCATCAGCGGTCCCGGCGGGAGCAGGCGGCCGATCCTGGCCGACAGCAGGGCGCCCGCGAGGCCGCCGATCCCGATGCCGGCCATCACCGCCCCGGTGACGCGGGCGTCGCCGCCCCGCTCGGTGACCAGGACGATCAGCGGGATCATGAAGGCGCCGCCGAGCAGGTTGAGCGCGTTGACGAGCAGGGTGGCCTCGCGCAGGCCGCGCTGCCGCCACAACCACGCGAACGACTCGCCCAGCGCCCGGTGCATACGCTGCGGCGGCGCGGCGACCTCGGGACGGCGCGGCACCTTCGCCATGACGGTGAAGACCAGGGCGACCAGGTAGGTGACGGCGTCGAGGACGAACGGCACGGCACGGGCTATGCCGTACAGGAGCCCGCCCAGGGGCGGGCCGAGGAGGCGTGCGGCGTGGTTGCGCGACTCCTCCTGCGCGTAGGCGGTGGCGAGCTGTTGCGGCGGGACGATCGCGCGGATCGCGGTGGTGCGGGCGGGTTCGGTGAAGGCCTGGCAGGCGCCGTCGACGATGCCGAAGACCAGGAACTGCCAGGCGTCGAGCAGCCCGGTCATGACCAGGACGGCGAGCAGGACGGCGTTGGCCAGTTGCAGCGCCTGGGCGGTGATGAGCGTGCGGCGGCGGTCCCAGCGGTCCACCCAGACGCCGGCGGGCAGCTGGACCAGGACGGTGGCGGCGACCTTGGCTCCGGTGACCAGCCCGGCCAGGCCCGGCGAGCTGGTGAGCGCCAGGACCAGCAGCGGCATGGCGAGCTTGGTCAGCTCCACGCCGAGCTGGGAGACGGCGCCGCCGATCCACAACAGCTGGAACGGCCGGTTTCTGCGCAGCGGGGGATGGTCGGCCACGGATCTCCTTCGAGCTGTCGAGTCCGCGCCGGGCTGCGCCGGGGAGGGCAGGAGACGGCGGGGCGGGCGGCGGACGTCGCCGGGCCGGGAGTGAGTGATCCTACCGAGGGAAATTCACCACATAAGCCGCCACTCGCCTACGACAGGAGTCGTTCGCAGGCCCGGCGTGCCCGCTCCACCGCGCGTTCGTCGCGGAAGAGCTGGAGCTGCTGGTTCAGGGCCAGGAAGATCCCGTTGAGCTCGAACACCACCTGCTCGACGTCGGTCCCGGCCGCCAGCTCCCCCTCGCCGATCGCCACCCGCACGTCGTGCGCCAGCCGTACCCTCCACACCCGCAGCAGGCGCGCGACCTCCTCGCGCACGGCCCCGGCGCGGGCGTCGAACTCGATGGAGGCCGTGGCGAACAGGCATCCGCCGGGAAAGGTCTCCCGCTCCTCCACGAGGTAGCGGGCCCACGCATCGCACACGGCCCGCAGCCGCGCGAGGCCGGGCCGTTCGTGCTCGGCGGGTGCCCACACCAGGTGCGTGAAGAGCTCCGCGGCCCGGCGCAGGGTCGCCACCTGCAACCTCTCTTTCGTCCCGAAATGCCCCAGAACGCCGCCTTTGCTCAACCCCAGTTCCGTCGCGAGCCTCCCGATCGTCAGACCCTCCAGCCCTTCGACGGACGCGAGGGCGACGCCACAGGCGAGAATGCGATCACGGGTGTGGCGGGCTTCGGCCACAGAACGGCGAGGACTCACCCCACCCAATATAGCGATCGACCGGTTGCTATATTTCGGGCCAGACCATCACACCCCCGAGGAGACGAGCCCGTGCCGGGATCCCGCATCACCGCCCTGGGACACCACCAGCCCGACCGAGTCCTGACGAACGACGACCTGGCCACCATGGTCGACACCTCCGACGAGTGGATCCGGCGGCGCACCGGCATCGTCACCAGGCATTTGGCGGCCGAGCACGAGTCGGTCGCCGACCTGGCCGGACAGGCGGCCGCCAAGGCGCTGTCGGCCTCGGGCCTGGCCCCGGCCGACATCGGGCTGGTCACCGTGGCGACCTTCACCGCGATGGACCGCATGCCCTCCATCGCCGCCCGGGTCGCCCGGCACCTGGGCATCCCCTCGGCCGTCTGCTACGACCTCAACAACGGCTGCGCGGGTTTCTGCACGGCCCTGGCCACCGCCGACCACGCCGTCCGCGCGGGCGCAGCCGGGCACGCGCTGGTGATCGGCGCGGAGAAGATGTCGGACGTCACCGACTGGAACGACCGCACGAGCTGCGTCCTGCTCGGCGACGGCGCGGGCGCCGCCATCGTGAGCGCCGACGAGACGGCCGGGATCGGGCTGGTGTGCTGGGGTTCCGACCCCTCCCGAGGCGACGCCGTACGGCTTGCGGGCGCGTGGCACCCGCTCTTCGCCCAGGAGGGGCAGACCGTCTTCCGCTGGACGACCACGACCATGCCGGGCGTCGCCAAGGAGGCCTGCAGGCGTGCCGGCCTCGACATCACCGACCTGGCGGCCGTCGTCACCCACCAGGCCAACCTGCGCATCATCGAGGCGATCACGGACCGGCTGGGACTGCCCGAGCGGGCGATCGTCGCCACCGACGTGACCGAGTCGGGCAACACCTCGGCCGCCTCGGTGCCGATCGCGCTGTCGAAACTGGTGGCGCGGGGCGAGGTGCCGCCGGGGGCGCCGGTGCTGCTGCTGTCGTTCGGGGGCGGCCTGTCGTGGGCCGCCCAGGTGATCACCTGCCCCTGACACCCGGCCGGACGCTGGGATGATCCCCCCATGAAGGAACATCCCCTCGAAGGCGGCAACGTCAGCGCCGGTGTCGTCCGCGTCGGCGACACCGTGCGCCGGCCGGCCGGGCCGTGGACGCCTGCCGTCCACGCCCTGCTCACCCACCTCCACGAGGCGGGCTTCCGCGGCGCGCCGCGCCCGCTGGGGCTGGACGAGCAGGGCAGGGAGGTGCTGACGTTCGCCAGGGGCGAGGTGGTCTGGCCCGACCACTTCGCCCTGGTCGAGCCGGACGAACACCTCGCGGGCGTCGCCGCGCTCTTCAGGGAGCTGCACGACGCCTGCGAGGGCTTCACCCCTCCCCCGGACGCCCGCTGGCAGCGGCTGATCCCGCCCGAGGGCGACGACCTGATCGTCCACCACGACCTTGCCCCGTGGAACCTGGTGAAGGGCGACGGGTGGACGATCATCGACTGGGACGGCGCGGGACCGGGCTCCAGGCTCTGGGACCTGGCCTACGCCGTGCACGGATTCGTGCCCCTGATGGCGCACCCGCACTGGCGGCGCGACGACGCCGCCGCCCGGGTGCGGACGTTCGCCGACGCCTACGGCCTGGGCGAGGCCGATCGCCGGGCCCTGGTGCCGATGCTGGCCCGCCGTGCCCGCTCCATGCACGACTTCCTGCGCGACCAGGCGGCCGCCGGCGCGCGGCCCTGGGCCGGGCTGTGGGCGGACGGGCACGGCGCGGTGTGGCTGAACGACGCGGCCTACACCGAGGAACGCGAGCAGGAGTGGCTGACTGCCCTGCTCGCCTAGGGACCCCGGGCTGGGGACGCCGGGCTGGGCTCACAGGGCACGGCTCACAGGGCACGGCTCACAGGGCACGGCTCGCGGGACGTGTCCTGCTCAGCCGACCCAGGCGCGGGCCAGGAGCTCTCGGGTGTCGGCCAGCAGTTGCGGCAGCACCTTGGTGCGCGCGACGACGGGCATGAAGTTGGTGTCGCCGCCCCACCGGGGCACCACGTGCTGGTGCAGGTGGGCGGCGATGCCCGCGCCCGCGACGTGCCCGAGGTTCATGCCGACGTTGAAGCCCTGCGCCCCGCTGGCCTCCCGCAGCGCCCGCAGCGCCTTCTGCGTGAAGTCGCCCAGCTCGGCCACCTCGGTCGCGTCGAGTTCGTCGTAACCGGAGACGTGCCGGTAGGGCACGACCATCAGATGGCCCGAGTTGTACGGATAGAGGTTGAGCACGGCGAACACCGCACTGCCGCGGGCGACCACGAGCCCGTCCTCGTCGCTCAACTTCGGGATCTCGCAGAACGGGCAGCCGTCGTCGGCGCCCGACCCGGTGGGCTTGTTCTCGCCCTTGATGTAGGCCATCCGGTGCGGGGTCCACAAGCGGTCGAAGTTGTCGGGCTCATGCATGCCTAGCAGCATAGAGGGCCGCCCCTGGCGACCCACGGGCACCTGCGGCACAATCCCGGCATGACCCAGGAAACTGTGACAGAGGCTCCCCCCATCGAGACGCTCCCCTCCGAGGCACCCGTCAAGGGCAGCATCACCGTCGCCGACGAGGTGGTCGAGAAGGTGGCCGCGCTGGCCGCCCTGGAGGTGTCGGGGGTGGCCGACATGGGCGGTGACCTGGTGCGCGCCTTCGAGTCGGTCCGCGAGCGCATCGGCATCGGCCAGCGGCGCGCCAACCAGGGCGTGAACGCCACGATCGTAGGCCAGGAGGTCGCGATCGACCTGACCATCGTGGTGGAGTACGGGCATGTCGTGATGGAGGTCGCCACCGAGGTGCGCGCCAACGTGGCCCGGTCGGTCACCCGCATGCTGGGTATGGACGTCACCGAGGTGAATGTGACCGTCGACGACGTGCGCCTGCCCGGCGAGCCTCGTCCCGCCGTACGAGAAGAGGCCGAGTGAATCCGCTGGAGGCCGAGTGAATCCGCTGGAGCCCATGCCCGACGACTGGCAACGCGCGCTGGCCATCGTCGCGCATCCCGACGACCTGGAGTACGGCTGCGCTGCGGCCATCGCCGGCTGGACCGGCGCCGGCAAGCACGTCGCCTACCTCCTGGCCACCAGGGGCGAGGCGGGCATCGACACGCTGGAGCCCGGCAAGGCGGGCCCGCTGCGCGAACAGGAGCAGCGTGCCAGCGCCGCGGTCGTGGGCGTGGACGTGGTGGAGTTCCTCGACCACGCCGACGGGGTGATCACGTACGGCACGCGCCTGCGCGCCGACCTCGCCGCGGCGATCCGCAGGCACCGCCCCGAGCTGGTGATCACGCTCAACCACCACGACACCTGGGGCGGAACCTCCTGGAACACCCCCGACCACCGCGACCTGGGCCGGGCGGTTCTCGACGCCGCGGGCGACGCCGGCAACCGGTGGATCTTCCCCGGCGAGGGCGGCGAGCCGTGGAACGGCGTGCGCTGGGTGGCCGTGGCCGCCTCGCCGCAGGCCACGCATGCCGTGGACGTGACGGACACGCTGGAGCTCGGGGTGCGCTCGCTGGTGGAGCACCGTGCCTACATCAAGGCGCTGACCGACCAGGACCCGGAGGACTACGCGCGTGAGCTGCTCACCGGGTTCGCCACGCGGACGGCCGAGCGATTCGGCGGCCGTCCGGCGGTGACGTTCGAGCTGTTCGCCCGCTGAGAGGTGACGGGGGCGAGCCATGCCGACCCCGCGCGACGGGGGCGGGCCATGCCGACCCCCGCGACGTGGGCGGGGCCTTACCGGCCCCCGGCGACGTGCGCGGGGGGCCGGTAAGGCCCCGCGTACGTCTCACACCTGGACCCGGCGCTCCACGGCGTCGATGATCTCGGCCACGGCCTCGTCGACCGGCACGCCGTTCTTCTGCTCGCCGCTGCGGAAGCGGAAGGAGACGGCCCCGGCGGCGATGTCGTCGTCGCCCGCCAGAAGCATGAAGGGCACCTTCTGCTTCTGGGCGTTGCGGATCTTCTTCTGCATGCGGTCGTCGGAGGAGTCGACCTCGACGCGGATGCCGTGAGCCTTCAGCTTCTTGGCCACGTCGTGCAGGTAGGGCGCGTGCGCCTCGGCGATCGGGATGCCGACCACCTGCACCGGCGCGAGCCAGGCCGGGAAGGCGCCCGCGTAGTGCTCGACCAGCACGCCCAGGAACCGCTCGATGGAGCCGAACAGCGCCCGGTGGATCATGACGGGCGTCTGCCGCGAGCCGTCGGCGGCCTGGTATTCGAGGCCGAAGCGCTTGGGCTGGTTGAGGTCGAGCTGGATCGTCGACAGCTGCCAGGTGCGCCCGATGGCGTCCTTGGCCTGCACCGAGATCTTCGGACCGTAGAAGGCCGCGCCGCCCGGGTCGTCGACGAGCGTCAGCCCTGACTCCTCGGCCGTCTGGCGCAGCGCCTGGGTCGCTTCGTCCCAGTCGGCCTGCTCGCCGATGAACTTGTCGGAGTCGTCGCGGGTCGACAGCTCCAGGTAGAACTCGTCGAGCCCGAAGTCGCGCAGCACCGACAGCACGAAGTTGAGCAGCGACTTGATCTCGTCGGTCATCTGCTCGCGCGTGGTGTAGATGTGGGAGTCGTCCTGCGTCATGCCGCGCACGCGGGTCAGGCCGTGGACCACGCCCGACTTCTCGTAGCGGTAGACCGAGCCGAACTCCGACAGCCGCAGCGGCAGCTCGCGGTAGGAGCGGCCGCGCGCACGGTAGATCAGGTTGTGCATCGGGCAGTTCATCGGCTTGACGCGGTATTCGGTGCCGTCGAGCTCGAAGGCCGGGAACATGTCCTCGCCGTACCAGGGCAGGTGGCCCGAGGTCTCGAACAGCGAGGACTTGGTGAGGTGCGGCGTGTTGACGAACTCGTAGCCCGCCTCCAGCTGCCGCTGGCGCATGTAGTCCTCCATCTGCTTGCGGATGATTCCGCCCTTGGGATGGAAGACCGGCAGGCCGGAGCCGAGCTCCGGCGGGAAGGAGTACAGGTCGAGCTCGGCGCCGAGCTTGCGGTGGTCGCGCTTCTCGGCCTCCTCCAGCAGGTGGAGGTATTCGTCCTGCTTCTCGCGCGACTCCCACGCGGTGCCGTAGATGCGCTGCAGCTGCGGGTTCTTCTCCGAGCCACGCCAGTAGGCGCCGCCGGAGCGCATGAGCTTGAAGGCGGGGATGGACCGGGTGGAGGGCACGTGGGGCCCCCGGCACAGGTCCTTCCAGCACAGCGAACCGTCCTTGGGGTCGAGGTTGTCGTAGATGGTCAGCTGGCCGCCGCCCACCTCGACCGACTCCTCGGCGTCGGCGCCGCCCTTCAGCCCGATGAGCTCCAGCTTGTACGGCTCGGCCGCCAGCTCCTCGCGCGCCTGCTCGTCGGTGACGGGACGGCGCTGGAAGGTCTGCCCCTGCTTGACGATCTCGCGCATGCGCTTCTCGACGCGCTTGAGGTCGTCGGGCTGGAAGGGCTGCTTGACGTCGAAGTCGTAGTAGAAGCCGTTCTCGACGGGCGGGCCGATGCCCAGCTTGGCCTCGGGGAACAGCTCCTGCACGGCCTGGGCCATGACGTGGGCGGTGGAGTGGCGCACGATGGCCCGGCCGTCGGGCGAGCCGACCTCGACGGGCTCGACGACGTCGCCGTCGGCCACCTGGTGGTACAGGTCGCGCAGCTCGCCGTTGACCCGGGCGGCGACGACGGCGCGCCCGTCGGCCTCCAGCGCGTCACCGGCCGTCGTGCCGGCCGCGACCACACGCTCGGCTCCGGCGAGGGTGATGCGTAGCTCGGCTGACACGGTGACTCCCATTCGACAAGGCCTGAAGTGACGAAGGAAGCCTATCGCGGGTGATACCCCAGCCCGGTCAGCTCCTGGCGGGTGCCGTGGAAGACGTTGCGGTCGAGCGGGCTGTTGGAGTACTGGTGGATCGTCCAGTCCGTCCACGGCCCCGGCACCGCGGGGGCGCCGCGCGGGTGGTTGGGCGCGGCGATCCACAGCGGGTATTCGCCGAGCCCGGCGCAGTTGCCCTCCTTGGCGAAGTACACGTAGGTGTAGACGAACGGCCGCACCGTCGTGTGCTTCTCCACGTAGCGGCACCAGCGCCGGGCGTATCTGGCCACCTGCTCGGGCGGCAGGCCGTCGTTGGTCTCCAGGTCGAGGGCGATCAGGTCGCCCCGTCGCAGCCCTCCCGCGGCCTGGAGGCGGGCCAGGAAGTGCTGGGCGTGCGTGGCGGGGTCTCCCTTGGGGCGGGCGAAGTGGTAGGCGCCGCAGACCAGCCAGCTCTCACGCATGCCGGACCAGTTGTGCTCGAAGAACTTGTCGGCGTAGTCGCCGCCCTCGGTGGCCTTGGCGAAGGCGAACGAGACACCGGCCTTGGCGTGCTCGCTCCAGTCGACCCGCCCCTGCCAGTTGGAGACGTCTATGCCGTGCAGCAACCGTTTCACCCTGCGTGAGTGTATTGAGGCGCCCGGTGATCACTCGGGCGCCGCGCCGCTCTCATGCAAGCATAGTTCTCAGCAGTTGTCTGGTCCGGGGGAACTCGGCGTACTCCGAGGCGACGAAGTCGGTCACGCCGGACTTGGCCAGCGCCTCGATCTGGGCGCGCACGCTGTCCTCGTCGCCCACGATGGCCACGTCGCCCGGTCCCGCCGCGCCTTCCCTGTCGAGCATGGCCCGGTAGGAGGGCAGCTGGCCGTAGACGGCGAAGGCCTCGGCCGCCTTGGCCCGCGCGCCGTCCACGTCGTCGGTGACGCACACGGGCAGCGCGCACACGATGCGCTTGCCCGGGCGCAGGGCCGGGGCGACGTGCTCGGCGACGGTCTTGGGCCCGGTCATCCAGAGCACCGTGCCGTCGGCCAGTTCGTCGGCGAGCTTCAGCATGCGCGGGGCGAGCGCCGCGATGAGCACCGGCATGCCCGCTCCCGGCGTGCTCAGGCGCATGTGCCCCTGCAGGGTCTCGCCCGTGAAGTCGGCGGCCTCCCCGCGCACCAGCGGCAGCAGCACGTTGAGGTACTCCCTCATGTGCCTGGCCGGCTTGTCGAAGCTGTAGCCGTACATGTTCTCGATGACGATCTGGTGCGACAGGCCGATGCCCAGCGCCAGGCGGCCCTCCAAGGCCGCGTTGGCGGTCATGGCCTGCTGGGCCATGACGCCGGGGTGGCGCGGGTAGGTCGGCACGACCGCGGTGCCCAGCTCGATGCCGGGGACCTGGCTGCCGGCGACGGCCAGCGCGGTGAGCGCGTCGAGGCCGAAGATGTTGGAGATCCACGCGGAGGGGAATCCGTCGTCGGCGGCCTGCGCGATGCGGTCACGCAGTTTGCCGAGGTCCTTGGATTCGCTCAGGTACAGCCCGATGCGCATGTTACCGAACTCCATTCTGTTTGCTCGTTTGTAGGGTAGTCCCATGACCCATGAGCGCGCAGGGCAGCAGGCGCTGCCGAGCGACCTAGTCGACGTCGCCAAGCTGGTGACCGCCTACTACAGCGTGCGGCCCGATCTCGACGATCCCGGGCAACGGGTCGCCTTCGGCACGTCGGGGCATCGCGGCTCGTCGCTCGACGCCGCCTTCAACGAGACCCACATCCTGGCCACCAGCCAGGCGATCTGCGAATACCGCAGGCAGCAGGGTGTCACCGGGCCGCTCTTCCTGGGCGCCGACACCCATGCCCTGTCCGAGCCCGCGAAGGTCTCGGCGCTGGAGGTGTTCGCCGCCAACGACGTCACCGTCCTGGCCTCCGGCGAGTACACCCCGACGCCCGCGGTCTCGCTGGCGATCCTGACGCACCCGGGCTCCGACGGCGTCGTGGTCACGCCCTCGCACAACCCGCCGCGCGACGGCGGGTTCAAGTACAACCCGCCCAACGGCGGACCGGCCGACACCGACGCCACCGGGTGGATCCAGAACCGCGCCAACGAGCTCATCGCGGCCGGGCTGTCCGGCGTACGGCGCAAGCCGTACGGCAAGGACCTGGCCGAGTCCTACGACTTCCTCGGCGCCTACGTCGACGCGCTGCCCTCGGTGATCGACATCGACGCGATCAGGGACGCCGGGGTGCGCATCGGCGCCGACCCCCTGGGCGGCGCGAGCGTGGCCTACTGGGGCGCTATCGCCGAGCGGCACCGGCTCGACCTCACCGTGGTGAACCCCGAGACCGATCCCACCTGGCGTTTCATGACGCTCGACTGGGACGGCAAGATCCGCATGGACTGCTCCTCGCCGTACGCCATGGCCTCGCTCATCGGCGCGCGCGACCGCTTCGACATCTCCACGGGCAACGACGCCGACGCCGACAGGCACGGCATCGTCACCCCGGACGGGGGCCTGCTCAACCCCAACCACTACCTGGCCGTCGCGATCTCCTACCTGTACGGCAGGCGCGCCGACTGGCCCGCCGACGCGGCGGTGGGCAAGACGCTGGTGAGCAGCGGCATGATCGACCGGGTCGCCGAGACGCTCGGCAGGCGGCTGCACGAGGTGCCGGTCGGGTTCAAGTGGTTCGTGCCCGGTCTGCTCGACGGCTCCCTGGCCTTCGGCGGCGAGGAGAGCGCGGGCGCCTCGTTCCTGCGCCGCGACGGCTCGGTCTGGACGACCGACAAGGACGGCCTCATCCTGGCCCTGCTGGCCTCGGAGATCCTCGCCGTCACCGGCCGCTCGCCCTCGCAGCTCTACCGGGATCTGACCGGGAAGTTCGGCGAGCCCGCCTACGCCCGCGTCGACGCGCCCGCCTCCCGCGAGCAGAAGGCGGTCCTGGCCAAGCTCTCCCCCTCCGACGTCACCGCCTCCGAGCTGGCGGGCGAGCCGATCACGGACGTGCTCACCCGCGCCCCCGGCAACGACGCCCCGATCGGCGGGCTCAAGGTGAGCACCGAGAGCGCCTGGTTCGCGGCCCGTCCCTCGGGCACGGAGGACGTCTACAAGATCTACGCGGAGTCGTTCAAGGGACCCGACCACCTGGCCCGGGTCCAGGAGGAGGCACGAGCGGTGGTCACCGCGGCACTCGGCGGGTGAGCTTGAAGACGCCGTAGAGCGCCTCGATCCCGCCCAGGGCCATGACGACCAGGCCGGCCTTGTGCGGGTTGACCAGCCAGATCTCCTCGTCGAGGCCCCACAGCCACAGGGCCAGGCCGACGACGAAGGTGATCAGTCCGATGATGAGCGTCTTAGGCGATCTATCCACATACTCAGGCTAGGGGCGATCTAGGCCGGCGAGCTCCCGCTCGCCGACGAGATCGGCGTACATCCTTCGGATGATCTCAGCCGCTCGCGCTCGAGGTCGGCCCGCCGACCGGCCTCGACGCCGTCACGGTAACCGGTGCCGCTGGTGCGCGGCACCGTGCGCCGGATGCGGGGGTACTGCTCGGCCACCGCCCTCTCGACCTCGGCACGGCGGTCGGCCAGGACCAGCTCGGTGCCCGCCGAGCCGCTCCGCCGCAGCGCCTCCGACTCGGCCGCCGACAGCAGCCGGTAGACCTCGTCGGTGAAGCCGAGCATCCACGAGCGCCGGTAGGCCCGCGCGGCGGGGAAGCCCGCGGGCAGCTCGATGCCGGCCAGCCCGCGGGCCATCTGCAGCAGCAGCGAGGTGGCCAGCAGGTCGGCACGTTCGAGGTCGGCGGTGAAGCCGAAGACGTGCACCCGCTGGCCGCCGTCGCCCCGGCCGATGAGCAGCGGCCGGCAGCGCAGCGCCTGCGCGACGAGCGAGACCAGCCTGGCCTTCTCGCGGGCCCACGGGTCGGCCAGGGTGACGATGCGGTTGCCGGGCGCCGCGCGCCTGGGCCCGCCGAGGGTGACCTGCTCGATGCCGTACTTGGCCATCAGCGCCGAGGCGGCCGCCATGAAGGTGGCCCGCTCGTGCTCGTTGTCGGTGCCCTCCGCCTTGGCCAGCAGCTTCCTGACGCGCTCGAGTGTCCTGTGGTTCAAGCCACCGAGTCTAGGCCAGTCACCTGCCGGCCGCCGGGACCTCGTCCTGGAGCTCGATCGCCGGGAAGGTGCCGGTGTCGATGATGCCGTGCTCGCGGTAGAGCTGCTCGATGAGGGCGTGGGCCTGCGGCTCCAGCTTCCACACCGACCGCCAGTCGCGGGCGGTCGCCGGGGAGATGCCGATCTCGGCGGCGATGTCGACGGTGCGCGGCACGATGCCCTTGGCGATCTGCCGGTTCCAGTAGGAGCGGGCCTCGCGCATGAGGCGCGCCCGCTCGGCGATGTCGACGATCTGCGGGTTGGAGTCGAGCAGGACCATGTTGTCGTCCTCCTCGGCGACCAGCTCGACCAGCGCGGGCGGCAGCTCGGGACGGGCGGGCACCGGCTGGTGGTCGGCGTGCGGGCCCCACGGCACGCGGGGGTCGGCGTCGACGAGCGCCTCGGTGTTGTACAGCGCGGCGATCTGCGCCAGCAACGCCTCCTGGCGTCCGCTGTCGACGGCCAGCCCGGTGTGCTCGACCGCCTGGTCCATGGCCTTGTCGAGCCTGGACAGCGCGGCGCGGATCTTACGGTCGGGCGCGCCCTGCTCGCGCAGGTTCCTGGCCTTCTTGGCGGCCAGGGCGACCCTGGTCAGGCGGCGGTGCGCGTCGACCTCGCTCGCGGTGCGGTCGCTGACCTCGGCCAGGCCGAGCCGTACGAGCATGCGCTCAGGGGTCAGGCGCCACTTGATGCGGCCGGTGCCGCGGATGCGGTGCCGCTCGATCGCCATGCCGCGCTCCCACAACCAGGCCGCGACCAGCGGGGCCGCCAGACGGAAGATGGCCTCGGCCAGGCTGTGCGCGTCGAGCGACGACAGCACGGCCGTCAGGCAGGTCAGCGCCCACACCGCGATGCCGTCGATGCCCGCCGAGTAGTTCTCGCGCATGTTCCTGCGCGCCCGCACGGCGCTGGTGACGATGGCGACCTCGATGAAGGCGAACAGCAGCAGGCGCAGCGGCCCGTCGAGGCCGAGCACGTCGCCGGAGAAGCGCCACATGCCCTGCGCGGAGACGCCGGTGGCGATGCAGGCGGCCACGATGGTGAGCACGTCCTCGATGGGACGGGGCAGCACGTAGCGCTGCAGGAGGAGCGCGCCGGAACGCCAGGCTTGGCGTAGCAGGAAATAGGCCACGATGAGCGCAATCAGCCCAAAGAGACCGATCAGTCCGGCTATGACCGGCTTTTCGGAGACGAATGCAGCGATGTCATCAATTAGGGGCATCAGTGACTGTCCGTCAGGTTGGATATCCGACTGTATACGGACCGGATCATTGCAGAATGTTGGCCTCTTGTATGCCAAACGGCACCGCACTCCCCACAAATAGCTACAGCTTCCCCGGGTCTCATGCGAGATAGGAGTGCTTTGCCCTGATTTGGAGCCTTCGCCTCACCCGAGGGCGCGCGTGCCGGTTTTCACAGACGCACAACCGAGGCGCGGGGACCCCGCGGCCCGAGCCGGCGATCCACGCCGAGGACTGCTCGTCGGCGGCCTCAGGGTAAGACCAGGGTCGCCGGATGGGACCATCTGTAGCAGGATTTGTCCCGGCTACAGGTGCCCCTGCCAGGTAGGAATCGCATGTCAGAGTATGAGTTGTCGGAATTTCCTCTCGTGCAGTTCATGCGCGAGAGGTTCGACCCCGTCGCCGAGCTCGCCCGCATCCGCGGCGAGCAGCCGATGTTCCCCATGAACATCCCGGGCGACCAGACCGTCTGGCTGGTCACCAGGTATGAGGACGTCCGCGCGGTCCTGGGCGACCACGAGCGCTTCAGCAACGACTTCGGCAACATCATCGGCCTGGGCTCCAACCAGGACGACCCGGGAGGCCTCGGCTTCCGTGACCCGCCCGAGCACACCAGGCTGCGCAAGTATCTGACGCCGGAGTTCACCATGCGTCGCCTGCGCCGCCTGGAGCCGCGGATCGAGGGCATCGTGACCGACTACCTGGACCAGATGGAGGCCAAGGGCGCTCCGGCGGACCTGGTGGAGGACTTCTGCCTGCCGATCCCGTCGCTGGTGGTGTGCGAGCTGCTCGGCGTGCCGTACGAGGAACGCAAGGACTTCCTGCGGCTGTCGACCAACCGCTTCGACTTCTCGGCCGGTCCCGAGGCCTCCATCCAGGCGGTCAACGACGCCATGGCCTACCTGACCGACCTGGTCGCCCGCGAGCGCGAGAAGCCCGGCGACGGACTGCTCGGCACGCTGCTGCGCGAGCACGGCGACGAGCTCGACGACCGCACGCTGGCCAGCATGGCCGACGGGCTGCTGACCGGCGGCCACGACACCAGCACCAGCATGCTCGCGCTGGGCACGCTGTGGCTGCTGGAGAACCCCGCCGTGGCCGAGAAGGTGCGCGCCGAGGAGTCGTACATCGTGGACGTGGTGGAGGAGCTGCTGCGCTACATGAGCGTGGTGCAGGTGGCCTTCCCGCGCTTCGCCCGCGAGGACATGGAGTTCCTCGGCCAGAAGGTGACCAAGGGCCAGCTGGTGCTGTGCTCCCTGTCGGGCGCCAACCGCGACCCCGGCCTGGGCGACGGCATCGACCAGGTGCGCCCCGAGCGGCCCACCGCCTCCTCCCACCTGGCCTTCGGCCACGGCATCCACCGCTGCATCGGCGCGCCGCTGGCCCAGATGGAGATGCGCATCGCCTTCCCCGCTCTGCTGCGGCGCTTCCCCGGGCTGCGGCTGGACGTCGCCCCCGGCGAGGTGGCCTTCCGCAAGCTGGCCATCGTCTACGGACTGGAGGCCCTGCCCGTGGCCTGGTGAGGCCGGGCGGCGTAAGTTCACGAGTGTGAGCAGCATCGATCTGACCGCGATCGGCGCCGTCGTGTTCGACATCGACGGCGTCGCCACGGACACCGCCCGCGTGCACGCGGCGGCCTGGAAACACGTCCTCGACGGCTTCCTGCGCGGGCGGGGCGAGGAGCCGTTCGACATCCGCTCCGACTACCTGCGCCACGTCGACGGCCGCGCCAGGCTCGACGGCCTGCGCGCCTTCCTGGCCTCACGCGGCCTGGAGGTACCGGACGGCTCGGCCGACGACGAGCCCGGCCAGGTGAGCGTCCACGGGCTGGCCGGCGCCAAGGACGCCTTCTTCCTGGAGCAGGTCGGCAAGTACGGCGTGGCCGCCTTCCCGCAGGCCGTCGCGCTGCTGCACGAGCTGCGCCGCCGCGGATGCCGTACGGCCGCCGCCACCGCCTCGCGGCACGGCCGCACGCTGGTGCAGGGGGCGGGCCTGGCGCACCTGTTCGACCTGATCGTCGACGGGCACGACGCGGCGCTGATGAACCTGCCGGGCAAGCCCGACCCCGCCCTCTACCTGGAGGTGGCGCGGCGGCTGGACCTGCCGCCCGAGCGTACCGCGATCGTCGAGCGCGCGCTGGCGGGCATCGAGGCGGCGCACAAGGGCGGCTTCGGCACCGTCATCGCCGTCGAGGACGCCGCCGATCTGGCGGAGGTCACGGTGCTGGGCCGGGTCCCGCGTCCTGTGTGATCGGGAGACGGGATCCCTCAGTAGCCTGGTTGTCGTGAGTGTTCTGATCGACCCCCCGATCTGGCCCGGGCCGCGCGGGATGATGTGGTCGCATCTCGTCAGCGACGCGTCCCTCGACGAGCTGCACGACTTCGCGATCCGGCTGGGAGTGCCGGAGCGTGCCTTCGATCGCGATCACTACGACGTGCCGTCGACCGTGCACGCCCGCGCCGTCGAACTCGGAGCCGAACCGGTCAGCTCCCAGGAACTGCTGAAGAGGCTGATCGCCTCAGGCCTGCGGCGCCGCAAGCGCCGCTAGCTCGCGCTCCATGTTCGCCCTGGCCGGCTGCTCCCACCGCGCGTGCGCCTCATCGGTGCGGAACAGCCGCGGCGCCGACAGCAAGCGGCCGAGCACCTGGGCACGACCGGCCCTGAACAGGTCGTCGGGGACGTGGCGGTACTCCTGGCGGATCTCGCTCGCGTAGACGGCGTACCTCGGCTCGTCACTGGCCAGGATGGCCAGGTCGGCGTCACACAGCACCTGGCCGTCGAGGTCGTCGCCGGCAGGGTCGTGGGTGGCGGTCAGCCGCACCAGCCTGGCCACCTCGGCGACGGTCGAGGCCGGAACGCCGCATGACGGCAGGCGCTGCTGGGCGAGCTGGGCGCTGCGCTCCTCGTCGGAGCCCGGCCTGCCGTCGTAGACGGCGTCGTGGAACCAGGCGGCCAGCCGTACGGCCACGCCGTCGGCGGCGGTGAGCCGGTCGAGGGCGTCCAGGACCTGGTCGAGGTGATTTCTGGTGTGGTAGCGGCGGTGCGGCTCCGACCAGCGGGCGAGTAGTTCGGCGCGAAGGGAGCGAACGGCGGGGCGGTCTCCGAGCAGCTCGATCATCAGCGCTCCACCTCCGGGGGAACGACGAAGGCCCCGGTCCGTTTCCGGACCGGGGCCTCGCCTTTCGTAGCGGGGACAGGATTTGAACCTGCGACCTGTGGGTTATGAGCCCACCGAGCTACCGAGCTGCTCCACCCCGCGTCGTTGGTACAACTCTATCGTGCTTTCCGAGTGCCCGCGCACGTTTTCCGTCCGTGGCGCTGTGAGATGCTGGTGAGGTGAACCTGGAGGACCTCGTCCGGCTGCGCCGGGCGCGTGACCTGATGGATCGCGAGTACTTCAAGCCACTCGACGTTCCGGCGCTGGCGCGTGTCGCCCTCATGTCGCCGGGCCACTTCTCGCGCAGCTTCCGCGCCGCCTTCGGCGAGACGCCCTACAGCTACCTCATGACGCGGCGCATCGAGCGCGCCAAGGCGCTGCTGCGGCGCGGCGACCTGTCGGTGACGGAGGTCTGCTTCGAGGTCGGCTGCACCTCCCTGGGCACCTTCAGCACCCGCTTCACCGAGCTCGTCGGCGAGAGCCCCAGCGCCTACCGCGCGCGCGACCACGAGGACGGCGCGGCCATCCCCGCCTGCGTCGCCAAGATCCACACCCGGCCCACGCGCAGGTGACGGACCTCGCCGGCGTCCTGACCGTAAGGTGACACGTATGGGCATCAACCTTTCGCAGTGCTTCATCGCGGTCGACGACCACGACAAGGCGATCGCGTTCTACCGTGACGTCCTCGGGCTCGAGGTACGCAGCGACGTGGGGTTCGAGGGCATGCGCTGGGTGTCGGTCGGCGCCCCCGACCAGCCCGACGTGGCCATCGTCCTGGAGCCGCCGCTGGCCGACCCCAACGCCTCCGACGCCGACCGCGAGGCCGTGAACGTGCTCCTGGCCAAGGGGCTGCTGCGCGGGGTCATCTTCAGCACCGACGACTGCGACGCGCTCTTCGAGCGGGTCCGGGCCTCGGGCGCCGAGGTGCTGCAGGAGCCCATGGACCAGCCGTACGGCGTGCGCGACTGCTCCTTCCGCGACCCGGCGGGGAACATGCTGCGCTTCAACCAGCCGCGGAAGGGCTGAACGGCCGCCGGCAGGCCGCCCGCCCGCGACGTGTGGCCGCGGCCCACCCGCCTCTCGTCGCCGGTGGAGATCCATGGCCTGTCGGCGCGCCCGGCGCACGGCGGTCGAGGCGTGTAAATGTACGGCGTGACGCGGTGCCAGGCGCGGGCGAGTCACCAGCCGAACCCGCTGCACACCGACCGCCTGCTCTTCGAGATGTACATGGCCGCGCTGGACCATGTCCTGGGCCTAGTCGGCCCTGGAGACGTACAGCCTGGCGACCCGCACGGTCCGCCTCCAGTTGACGGCCGACGCGCGGCGGGTGCTCTTCCAGGCCGGGCCCGAGTACCAGGCCTATCAGGCACTCACGCGCGGGACCGACCGCCGGTGGTGGCAGGGCTCGTGGACGGACTGTGGTGGACGAGCGCCTGGATCGCGTTGTGGGCCGGTGTGGCCCTGCTGGTGGCCGCCGCGTTCACGGTCATGCTGATCTGGTTACCGACCCGGTACTCGAGACAACGGCTGATGGGCGGCGAGCCGACCTTCGGGTACCACCCCGAGCCGGACCGGGCCAGCAGCTCACTGATCAGGGCGCTCGGGCGGGGGCTACTGATCGAAGAGGTGCGCGAGGTCGTCAACGGCAGACGAGCGGGGCAGCTAGGCGACGCGTTCCTCGTCACCGACAGCCCCGGCCTGTACGAGGTGCACGACAGCGTCTTCAACGTGCCGACCCGCACGACTCAGGAGGTGCAGCGGAAGAGCGTGATCAGTCACTACTCGTCGCCCTCGCGCTCGTCCTCGGCCGTGGGTGAGGACGCCGAGGGACGGCTGCTGGCGCTGATCTCGACGGTTCGCGGGCTGGGTTCCGACCTGGTCGCCAAGGTGATCGTTCATGGCGCGATCGGCGCGGGCGCGTGGTTCCTGCTGCCCGATCCCTGGCCTCTTCCGGCGGCCGCCCTGGCGGGTGCGGTCGGCCTGTGGCGTTGTCTCGGCGTGGTCATGTTAGTCATCCAGCACCGTGACGGGGCGGCCGGACTAGGCGACGCGGGCCTTGGCCAGAGCGAACCACCTGGCGAGGGTGCGGTTCCTGCAGTCCCACAGCCTGACCTGGACGGGCTCGGTGAAACTGCCGGTCGGCCTGGAGGGGCAGGCCGGCACTCCGCCCGTCTACTTCCCGGTGTCGGTGTCGGACGACGCCCTCATGGCCTTCGAACGGCGCGGCCTCCCGCTGCGCGACGCGTTCGACAGCTCCTTCGACGAGATCCTGCGTGTGAGCACCCTCGGCTACACCGAGAGCCGGCGCCTCCTCTACCGGCGCATCATCGGCCTCGACGAGCCGTACGTCGCCCTGTGCCACGTGCTGTCCGGCGGGCTGGCCTGCGATCTGCTGCGTACGGCCCGGCAGCTGGTCCGCCTCGGCCACGCCCTCACCTCAGCGGCCCACCCGATGCGGACCATCCCAGCTTCGTCGACTACCTGTCCATGACCGAGCAGGACGCCGCGGTCAAACCGTCACATCCAATGCTGCGCGAGCTGTCCGCGGACCTGGTCGGCGAGGAACTCATGCGCAAGGCACCCTCCATCGTCCACACCATGGCCGAAGGCGACTGCCGCGCCCTGCCCTACGAGATCTCGTACGGCAACGCGGGCCGTACCGAACGAACCGTCGTCCATCGTCGACGCTCTGCTCGACAGGGCGCCACTCCCGCCGCTCCTGCGGGACTTCGCCGCCTACGCCTACTTCTGCGAGACCCTCAGGGAGCTCGTCGACCGGCTCGACGGCCCGACGATCGCCCGCTGTGCGGAGGACCCGAGGTGGCCGGGCAGCTTCGACGCCCTGGCCGGCGCCTGGTACGCCTTCGTGGTGGACGCGGAGATCGCCTGGGATGCCGTCTCCGCCTTCCGGGTGGAGTGGCGGTTCCCGGTACGCCGCCTGGAGAGAGGCCCGGCTGCCCGGCCTCGGCTTTCAGTATCTGTCAAGAGGGACGGCGCACCATGGGGACTCCGACCACGACATCAGACGAGAGGTCCTCACCGTCATGCAGGAATGGCTCAAGCGCGTCCCCTGGTTCGTGTGGGTTCTGGTGGGAGCCCTCTGGATCGGCCTGCGGGTCGCGGACATCTACCGGCACACGCACCCAGCCGATCGCGCCTCCGACGGGATCGGCGTGCTCTTCGGTCTCTTCGTCGTCGCCTGGGCCATCGGCGTCGCCCGCCCCAACCAGGCACGGCGTCGCGAAAGCGAGCACGACGAGGAGCGATGACCTCAGGGCCGGGCTCACCGACATCGGAAGCCCGTCGATGACCACCAGCCAGAAGCTCGTGCGGGTCTCGTTCGTCGTGGACGGTGAGGCCGAGCCACCTGACAAGATCGGCCACCGCGGGCGAGGGATGGAGATCCGCTGAGGTGTACGACGCTCAACCGCTGTACGCACACCTCACCCGAGCGTTTCCGCAGGGCAAGCGCCGCGTTCGTTTGACGTCCTGTGACTCCCGGGGGGTTCGACGCCTCGAGAGCTCGACGGGGACAGCCCGCCCAATGATCCAGGGATCAGAGTTCTGGGCAGCGAAAAGGCCCGCCAGGGGATCATTTCCTGACGGGCCTTCGATGTGTGGGCGATACTGGGATCGAACCAGTGACCTCTTCGGTGTGACGGCTTCTGATCAATACGAGGCGGTGTTAACCGGTGCCGACTCCTGCTGCCGTCTCTATCGACTCGCCTTCTGATCGAGTCCAAAACCATCCCGTATCAGCCGGTTCGCTGACTCCCGGCTGACGCGGAACCCGCTTTATGCGGCCACACTCGGGGCCTGTTTCACGACATACATCGCCACCAAGGCCGTGATGTGACTCATGATCTGCGTGATCTCGGCACCAGTGACGCCGATGAAGGCGAGTCCCATCGCCAGCGCCGCAAGTATCAGGGCGGGCATGACTGGACTACCGTGGGCGGGTAGGCTCGGCAAAGAGTCCTCCATGACGTAGGGGATTCCTAATCGCCCCTGGACAAGGGTTGGTCTTTGCGGTCTCGACCCATGTCCTTGGGCGATCTGTGTACATCGGAGCCTACGCCCACTCCCTGGGCCGCGTTTTACCTGGTAAACCCAAGGTTTCAGGGTATTTAGCGCCGTTCGCAAGTGGCGTGTTCGCAGGTAGAGCTCAAGATCAAAACGAAATACATGGTCGGAGCTCCAGATTCTCTGCTTGTGTGATCTCCGTCACACTCTCCCCCGCCCGATCTTTTCGCAGCGCATGGTGAGGGCGGGCCAGTCCCTCGGTGTCGGCGATGTGGAGTGCGGTGGCGAGCAGGTGGTGCTTTTCCGCGGCGGGGCGGGTGTGGTGGTCGCTGACGACGGTGCCGACGCCGGGCAGGGCGTGGACGAGGCCCTGGTGCTGGACGTGGCAGGGGGGAAAATCGGGCCACCTCAGCCACTCAGGACTGTGCTCGTGCCCGCCGCGTTCATCCCGGAGCTGAGTCCCCGCCGGAGGCATGCCCTAACGTGAAGCGTCTCCGGGCCGGGCATCGGGTGTCATGACTGGCTGCCTGGTCCGCATGCTGAGCTCCTGTAACCGCGCGAGTGCCTCCAAGGCCGCACGCTCGCGCGGCAGGGCCGCGCGGTGGGGCCGCCGCACAGGCTTATGGACGGGTACGCACCGTTAGGGAGGGTCCTACCGCGCATGGGTGAGATCATGGCGCAGGCTGAGAACACGGATCAGGGAGTGGGTCACCTCGGGCAAGTTCGCTCCCGGTGACAAGCTGCCCTCGGAACGGACCCTGCTCGATGAGTTCGGTATGGGCCGCACGACCGTGCGGTTGGTGCTCAACCGGCTTGCCGATGCGGGGCGGATCTCCGCTCAGCACGGGCGCGGCTACTTCGTGAACGAGCCCCGGTCATGACCGCCGATCTCCCTTCGTGGAAGATCCACGGGGAGCGGACGATCTACGACAATCGGTGGGTACGGTTGGCGCTGGCGGATGTCGAACCTGGCGGCGGTCCGTGACCGGATCATCGGCACCAACCCGTGCGAGGGCGTACGGCTTCCGGCACGTCGGCGCACGGCCGGAGACGATCGGATCATCGCTCGGGAACAGCTCCCCGCCGCCCTCCCTGGCCGGCACCGAGCGCTGGTCGGCCTGGCGGCTGGCACGGGCCTGCGCCGGGGAGAGTGCACGGGCTTGCGGTGGGAGGCGGTTGACCTCGAAGCCGGAACCCTGCGGGTTGAACGAACAGCAGTGGAGGTCGCCGGTAACATCACGAGCAAGCCGTATCCCAAGACCAAAGCCGGTCGGCGTGAAGTGCCACTTCCCGGCTTCGTGGTCGGACTGCTGCCCACCCATCGGGAGCTCTACAGCGCGAGCGTCCTCGGCGAGATCTTCACCAACTCGGCAGGCGGGCCGGTGCGCCGTACGCTTTCCGTACCAGGGTCTGGCGTCCTGCGCTCGTGGCAGCCGGTCTCCTCGGTGCGGTCTACGAGTCGGACGGCGTTTCCTCGGCTGGTGGCTCAACGCTGACGGCCTGGAGCATACTCGACCGTTCTGGACCCAGAGCAAGGCGATTCGCGCGGTGGCTGATAGGTCGGCCGGAGGACTACGCTTCCACGATCTTGGGCACTCGTACGCCACCTGGTTGGTCTCGGACGGAACGCCCGTGAACGACGTCGCGCGGATCCCGGGCATGAGCAGATCACGACCACGCTCAACCTCTACACACTCCACGAGGGAGCGTTTCGGCAGGGTGCGGGAGGTGTTTGCTGACTTCTCGCTGACTCTGGCGGCTGATGGAGATCAACAAGAGGTCGATGATCTCTCCCCGTCCGATTTCCAAGAGCAGTGATCACAAGCACCGACACGTGTCCCAAACAGCAAAAGGCCCGTCATCGCTGACGGGCCTTGCTTGTGTGGGCGATACTGGGATCGAACCAGTGACCTCTTCGGTGTGAACGAAGCGCTCTCCCGCTGAGCTAATCGCCCGGGATTCGCGGCTCCTTGCGGCGCCGACGGGTAAAACCATACCGCACTCCGAGACCATCCGTCGAAGCGACGCGGGAGGTGGAGGATTCGGGCGCAATGTTGCGCTTGGCCACCAGCATGGCGACTCGTCGCATAGCATCGTCGTGTCCCGGTAGGCGCGGAACGTGATCTTTAGTCCGATAGGCGCGGTAAGCGCTCACCCGGGGCAGCTCTACAAGACGCAAAACCCTTGCAAACACGACCCGGTTGGGGCCGTTTCGCCAGGTAGATGCCCAAATGTCCTGCTGTGATGTGCGTTACAGAAGGCCCTGGAAGCGGAATCTTTCCTACAGGTTTCTTCGTTCCGCGTCATAGCTCGGGACGAAGTCCGTCAGAGCAGTGATAGCCCCGAGAGGGGACCGTACGACGAAAAGGTTTGGCTGACGATGAACAGCACCACCGTCTCCGCCGAGCTTGGCCTTCGGCTTGTGGTCCCCGACCGTACAACCGTCCCCCTGCTCGCCGGACTGAGTTACACGGCCGACGACCCGTATGCCATCCGCATGGCCTTTCACGTGGGGAACGACGAGCCGGTCGAGTGGATCTTCGCCCGCGAGTTGCTGACCGTGGGCATCGTGCGCCGGGTCGGCGACGGGGACGTGCAGGTGTGGCCGGCACGCGCCGACGGCGAGCGGACCCTGCACATCTCTCTCACCTCGCCCTTCGGGCAGGCGCTCTTCGAGGTGCCGCTGGCGCCGCTGACGGAGTTCCTGCACCGCACCTACGAGCTGGTGCCGGCGGGCCGGGAGACCGACTTCATGGACCTGGACGCCGAGCTCACGAACATGCTCTGGCCGTCGTAGTCCCCACGACGACCGTCGAGGTCCCCACGACGGTCGTCGCAGTCCCCACGATGGTCGTCGCAGCCCTCACGATGGTCGTCGCAGTCCCGACGGCTCAGAGCAGGTCCTTCATCCGGGCGATCTCGATGCTCTGCCCGGAGTAGACCTCGCGCGCCATCATCCGCATCTGCTGATCACGCCCTGCCGCCAGCTCCCGCTCCGCCATCTTCAGCGCGCCCTCGTGGTGCCTGATCATGAGGGCGAGGAAGAGCCGGTCGAACCGAGCTCCGTTCGAGGCGCGCAGGGCGTTCAGCTGCTCCGGGGTCGCCATGCCGTCCATGCCCGTCGTGTGATCGTGGCCCGCCGTACGGCCCAGGCCGGACAGCCAGGTGGTCATCTGCCGGATCTCGGGCTCCTGGGTGAGCGCGATGCGTTCGGCGACGGCGCGCACCTTCGGGTCGGCCACGCGGCCCGGCGCCAGCCCGGCCATCTCCAGCGCCTGCCGGTGGTGCGGGATCATCGACTCGGCGAAGAGCACGTCGGCGGCGACCGGTTCCGTGGTGGCGCCGAGGGTCTCACCGGGCGTTGCCGTACGGCCGGCGCCGCCGGGACTGCCGGGCACGATCACCGGCGCACCCGTGCCCACGACGCCGGTGGGCTCCTCCTCGGAGCAGCCGGACAGCGCACCCATGAGGGCAACTGTCACCACAACTGTGACAATCGCACGACGCGCTCGGAACCTTCCTGCCATAGCTTCCATAGTGATGCACTCGTCCGGGAAGGAAGACCAGGTGATCTCCACCAAGTTGGCCGCGGCCGTCTGCGCGGCGTTGTTGCTGGCCTCGGCCTGCGCGACCCCGGAGCGCGAGGCCCAGCGGGTCGGGACGGCCCCGCCGGTCGTCCCTGGCACGTCGCAGCCCGCCACCGCGCCGTCGGGCAGCGCCTCCGCCGACGATGACGTGATGACGAGCGACAACGTGAAGCTGGTGGCCAACCTGCCGCGCCAGGCCCCTCTGAACGGCCCCATGGCGTGGAACTCCGACCTGGCCTTCCAGGGCACCTACGCCTACGTCGGCAACTTCAACGGTTTCAGCGTCGTCGACATCGCCGACCCGACCCAGCCGAAACTGGTCAGCTCGGTCTCCTGCCCAGGCCAGCAGAACGACGTGTCGGTCCACGGCGACCTGCTGATCCTGTCGGTCGACGAGACCCGCTCCGACGAGACGTGCACATCCAAGCACGGGACGAAGTGGGAAGGGCTGCGCCTGTTCGACATCAGCGACAAGAAGAGCCCGAAGTACGTCTCCTCGGTCGCCACGAACTGCGGCTCGCACACCCACACCATGATCCCCGGCAAGGACGGCCAGACGCTCTACGTCTACGTCTCCTCCCCCGGCCCCTCGCCCGACTCCGAGACCTGCCCGTCGCCGCACGAGCTGATCCAGGTCGTGGAGATCCCGCTGAAGGACCCGAAGAGCGCCAAGGTGGTCTCCAGCCCCGACATCTTCCCCGACGGCCAGCAGGGCTCCTTCCTGCACGGCTGCCACGACGTGACCGCCTTCCCCGAGAAGAACCTGGCCGCCGCGGCCTGCTTCGGCGACGGGGTGCTGCTCGACATCACCGACCCGGTCAAGCCTGTCGTGCTCCAGCAGGTCAGGGATACCGAGAACTTCGACATCTGGCACTCGGCGACCTTCAACAACGACGCCACCAAGGTCATCTTCGGCGACGAGCTGGGCGGCGGCGGCATGGCCACCTGCGACTCCAAGACGCCCGAGACCAAGGGCGCCAACGCCATCTACGACCTGAAGGACGGCAAGCTCGTACGGCGGGGCTACTTCAAGATGCCGCGCGAGCAGAAGGACACGGAGAACTGCGTCGCCCACAACGGCTCGCTCATCCCGGTGGCGGGCAAGGACATCATGGTCCAGGGCTGGTACCAGGGCGGCGTGTCGGTGTGGGACTTCACCGACTCCGACAACCCCAAGGAGATCGGCTTCTTCGAGCGCGGCCCCGACGGCTCGGGCTCGGTCATCGCCGGTTCGTGGTCGGCCTACTACTACAACGGCTACATCTACTCCAGCGACATCATCCGCGGCCTGGACGTGATCGAGATCTCCGACCCGCTCACCGATCCGGCCAAGCAGGTCAAGATGGACGACTTCAACGTGCAGACGCAGAAGATCTACTGAATCGCCCCTTCGCGCCAGCGGGAGTAGACGCTGGTGAAGGTGTGCGAGACGGTCTGGCCGATGATCAGCGACCGCCACGACACGACGAAACGGGTCGGGCGGTTGGATCGGTCGAGGCGCAGGTCCCAGGCGACGGTGTCGCGGGCGAAGGCGTTGTCGTCGCCCTGCTCGGTCCAGGTCATGATCCAGGCCTTGAACTGCTCGGGTGACCGGGAGAAGGGGATGACGGCGTTGTAGCGCGTGCCCGACCTGCGTACGCGGGGCGCCAGTTGCACGAAGTCGAGGAGCACCTCCAGGCCCGCGGTGGTGCGGACCGCCTGGATGTAGTCGTGGCCCGGCGGGTCGTAGACGCGCTTGCCTCCCATGAAGAGCTCTCCTTCGCGGACGGCGAAGGAGAACGGTGCGTCGGAGGGGTCCTCGGGTTTGACGCTGACCTCGAAGTCGCTGCGGGCGTTGTCGCTGAGCGCGCCGGGCGGCAGGCTCACCTTCCCGGTGGCGTCGAGCTTGAAGGAGCTCTGGGAGAGGAAGCCGTCGAAGGTGAGGTTCGCGAGAGAGGTCGCGGCGAGGGCTTCCTCGATCGCCAGGGCCAGGGCCATGGGTTCGGCAGGCGGGGGTTGCACGGCGCCGTCGGATGCCGGCGTCGGAGTGGGAGTCGCCGGGGGCGTGCTGGAGGGTGGTTTCCCGCCGCTGGCGGAGGGCGAGGGGCCGGGGTTCGTGCCCGCGGGTGGCGTGGAGGTGCCTCGGCCGGTGCTCGGCTGCGCGCCGGAGGAGGCTGATGCGGTGTCGGTGGGCCAGAACCGCCACAGCAGCCCGCCTGTGACCGCCACACCGGCACCGGCCGCCACCGCACCGGCCAGCATGCGGCGCCGGGAGAGCAGGCCCGACGAGGCAGTCGGCCCTGACGGGGCGGGCAGCCCTGGCGGGGTGGGCGGCGCTGGCAGGGTGGCTCCCTCTCCCAGCAGCTCCAGCAGCACCTGCCGGGCGCTGGGCCGCGACGCCGGGTCCTTGCTCAGGCAGCGGGCCACGATCGACCGCAGCGGTTCCGCCAGTTCCCCCAGCTCCGGCTCCCCGTGCAGGATGCGGTGCGCGGTGGCCGCGAAGGTGTCGTTGCCGAACGGCGGCCGCCCCGTGGCCGCGTGCACCATGGTCGACCCCCAGGCGAACAGGTCGGCCGGCGGCCCGATGTTCTCGCCGGTGAACTGCTCGGGAGCCATGTAGGGCGGTGTCCCTGCCGCGCCGTCCTTGGTGACGGTCGCCCCCACCAGCCGCGCGATCCCGAAGTCGATCACGCGTGGCCCGTCGGGTCCCATGAGCACGTTGCCCGGCTTGAAGTCGCGGTGCACCACGCCCGCCCGGTGGATGGCGGCCAGGGCGGTGGCGGTGCCGATGGCCAGGCGGGTGAGCGCCGCGCCGCGCAGGACGCCCATCGCCGACAGGGCGGGGCCGTCGATGTACTCGGCGGCCACGTAGGGCGGGTCGTGGTCGAGGTCGGAGGAGATGACGCGGGCGGTGCAGAACTCGTCGACCTGGCGGGCGGCGGCCAGTTCGCGGGCGAAGGCGCGGTCGAGCTCGCCGGTGAGCACCTTGATCGCGACGGGTTCGCCGCCGGGGTCGCGCCCCAGGTAGACCACGCCCTGGCCGCCCCGTCCGAGGCGGCCTTCGAGCCGGTAGGGGCCGAGAACCGTGGGGTCGCCGGGGCGCAGCGCGTCTAAGGGCACGGCAGCATGCTAGCGATCATGCGCGCCACCCGGAGGGCGGCCACACGAAGCCCAGGCGACCCCGAGCCGACCCCGGGAATCCGCACGGCCGCGGGAAACCCCGCGCGCCACCGCGGCCGGGACGTCACGGGTTCGGGTTGGCCGCGGCGCGCTCGGCGAAGACCTCCATCGCCTTCAGCGTCACCGGCCCCGGCGCCGCCGGCAGGTCGGTGTCGTCGACGCGCCCGATCGGCTGCACGTCGCGCGTCGTGGAGGTGAGGAACGCCTCCTCCGCGGAGTACAGCGCGCTGAGCGGAAGGTCGCTCTCCTCCGCCCCGAACCATTCCAGCACGAGCGCTCGCGTCACTCCCGCCAGGCACCCGGACTCGAGCGTCGGGGTGAGCAGCCGCCCGCCGGAGACGATGAAGATGTTCGACCCCGTCCCCTCGCACAGGTTTCCCACGAGGTTGCCGAAGATCGCCTCACCGCCGCCGCGCGCCTTGGCGTAGGCCAGGGCCTTGGCGTTGTCGCCGTAGGAGGTGGACTTCACCCCGGACAGCGCTCCGCGCTCGTTGCGCGGCCAGGGCACGACGGTGACGTTGGCGGTGGCCGGGAAGGCGGGCTGCTCGTCGACGATGACGACGGTGGTGGCGCCCTGGGTGCCGCGGTCGGAGCCGAGCGGTCCCGGCCCGCTGGTGTAGGTGACGCGGATGCGGCCGAGCTTCCAGGCGGGGGCGGCGGCCAGGAGCTTGCCGACGCCGTCGGCGATCGCGGCGGTGTCGGGCGCGGGCAGGTCCATGCGCTGGGCGCTGAGGGCCAGCCGGTCGAGGTGGCGGGTGAGCGCGAACGACCGTCCGTCGACGATCTTGATCGTCTCGAAGACGCCGTCGCCGACCATCAGGCCGTGGTCCCAGACCGAGACGCGGGCCTGCGCCGGGTCGAGGAGTTCCCCGTTGACCCAGACGGGAACGTTCATGCCAAGCCTCCTGAGGATGCGAGTTCGATGAGCCGTGCGGCTTTCAGTTCGGTCTCGTGCCATTCGCGCCGCGGCTCGCTGCCCCAGGTGATGCCGGCACCGGTACCGAACCGGATCTCGTCGCCGGTGATCCAGAACGTGCGGATGCCGACGGCCAGGGCCGCCGTGCGCCGGTCGGCGTCGACCCAGCCCACCGCCCCACAGTACGGCCCGCGGGGCGAAGGTTCGAGCTCATTGATGATGTGCAAAGCGGAAGATTTCGGTGCACCCGTGACCGAACCAGGAGGAAATGTGGCAGCGAACAGCTCCGGCCAGCCGCGCCCCGGCGCGAGCCGGGCCCGTACGGTCGAGACCAGGTGCACCAGTCCGGGATGCTCCTCGACCACGCACAGCTCGGGCACCTCGACCGAGCCGACCTCGGCCACGATGCCCAGGTCGTTGCGGACCAGGTCGACGATCATCACGTTCTCGGCGTAGTCCTTGTCGAGCAGGTCGGCGGCGCTCACCCCCGTGCCCTTGATCGGCCGCGAGGTGACCGTCATCCCGTCTCGGGAGAGGTAGAGCTCGGGCGAGGCCGACACCACGGTCAGCCCGGGAAGCCGGATGAAGGCGGCGTGCGGGGCGGGATTGCCCTCGGCCAGCCGGTGGGCCAGCGCCAGCGGGTCGTCGCCCGGCACCATGGGGGCGTCGAGCACGCGGCACAGGTTCGCCTGGTAGACCTCGCCCTGCCGGATGTAGTCGCGGATGCGCCGCACGCCCCGTTCGTAGCCGTCGCGGTCGAGGGAGCTGCGCCAGGAGGAGGGCGAGGGGCCCGCCCACGGGCCGGAGGCGGCGGGCAACGGCGCCTGCCGTACCTCGTCGAACCGCGCGCAGGTGACCTTGGCTTCGTAGTCGACCACGACGGCCCACCAGCCGGGCCCGTCGAGGGCGGCCAGGTCGGTGGTGACGTCCCGCAGGCCGGTGGCCAGCAGGCCTCCCACGTGGGCGAGACTGTCGTGCACGTCCCTATTGTTTCAGGAGTTCGACGAGCTCCAGCGCGGCGGGCAGCGGGGAGGGCGGCAGGGCGGCGTAGACGCGCCTGGACGGCAGCGACCCGCTCAGCCGCTTGAGCACCACGCCCTCGGGCACCGCACGCGCGGCCAGTTCGGGCACGAGCGTGACGCCCAGCCCGGCGGTGACGAAGCCGAACTTGCCCGACCATTCGGCCACCCGCAGCCCTCCGCGCGGGGTGAACCCGGCCGCCGTGGCCGCCTGCGTCAGCAGGGTCGGCTGGCCGCGCGGTGCCGCCTCGATCCAGGTCTCCCCCGCCAGGTCGGCCAGCTCGATCTCGTCGCTCGCGGCCAGCCGGTGCTCGCTCGGCAGCGCGACCAGCAGCTCGTCCTCCTTCAACGGCACCAGCCCGACCGGCGAGGTCGGCAGCCCGGCCGGGTAGTCGCTGATCACCGCCACGTCCAGGGCGCCGGCGTTCAGCCGCTCGACCAGGACCGGGGAGAGCCCTTCGACCAGCTGCACCTCCAGCCCCGGACGGGCCAGGCGGCGCAGCGCCGACGGCACGAGGTGCACGTTGGCGGTGGAGAAGGAGCCGATGCGCAGGGTGCCGCCCGTGCCGCGGTGGATCGCGGCCAGCTCCTCGCCCGCCCGCTCCAGCCGCTCCAGCACGCCCACGACGTGGCGGTGGAGCGCGGTGCCCGCAGGCGTCAGCCGTACTCCCCTGGCCAGCCGTTCGAACAGCGGGCCGCCCGCCTCCCGCTCCAGGGCGGCCACGCGGCGCGATACCGCGGACTGGGTGTAGCCCAGCAGTTCGCCCGCCGCGGTGAACGATCCGCTGCGGGCGATCTCGTCGAACAATCGCAAGGCATTCATCTCAAGCATGGCTGCCATGCAATCTAGTCGTTTGTGGAATGCCTGACGAATCCCTTGAATGGCCACATGATTGCTTTCCTTGGACAGGGCCGCATGGGCGTGCCCATGGCACGACGGCTGACGGACACCGGGCACGACGTGACGACGTGGCGGCGCGGAGACGGGCCGGTGGCCGGCGCGGTCGCCGGGGCCGACGTCGTGATCACGATGCTGCGTGACGGCGATGCGGTGCTGGAGGTGCTCGGCGACGCGCTCCCCGCCCTGAAACCGGGGACGACGGTGGTGGAGATGTCCACGATCGGGCCCGAGGCGGTCCGTCGGGTCAGGGCGCTGCTCCCCCCCGAGATCGCCCTGGTCGACGCGCCGGTGCTGGGCAGCGTGCAGCCCGCCGCCGACGGCACGCTGACCGTCCTGGCGGGCGGCGAGGTGTCAGGCGTGCGCGAGGTGCTGTCGGCCTTCGGGACCGTGCGCGAGCTGGGGCCGCTCGGGGCGGGGGCGGCCATGAAGCTCGCGGTGATGAACACGGTCGTGCCCGCGCAGGTGCTGGTCGCCGAGACGCTGGCGTACGGCGCCGCGCACGGCGTCGACCGTGACGCGTTGCTGGACGTGCTGGGCGCCACCCCGCTCGGCGCCGTGGCCGAGCGGCTGCGCGTGCCGTCGGAGCAGACACGCTACGCCCTCGAACTGGCCGCCAAGGACCTGCGCCTGGGCGCCTGGGAGGGCTCGACCCTGGCGGGCGCGGCGCTGGGCAGGCTCGACGGGGCCATCGCCGAGGGGTACGGCACGCGTGACCTGTCCTCGGTGGCGCCGTACGTGGCGCAGGCCGGCCTGGCGCGTGCCGTACCGGTCAATCCCGCCACGGTGCCGGCGACCAACGGCATGTACTCCCACGCGGTGCGCGCGGGCGGCACCCTCTACGTCTCCGGGCAGGTCGCCCTCGACGCCGACGGCAAGGTCGTCGGCGAGGGCGACATGACGGCCCAGGCGGAGGCGATCTTCGAGAACATCGGCAGGATCCTCGCCGACCAGGGCGCCTCCTTCCGCGACATCGCCTTCATCCGCAGCTACATGGTCGACATGGACCAGCGGGCGGCCTACGGCGCGGTGCGGCGGCGCTACATCACCGGCACGCCGCCCGCGAGCACGACCGTGGAGGTGTCCAGGCTGTTCGTGCCCGGACTCCTCCTGGAGGTCGACCTGATCGTCAGCCTCACTTCTTGACGGCGACGACGGTGTAGGGCGTCTCGGGCGTCGGCGTGGTGGTGAAGCGGGCGTTGGGCAGGTAGAGCCTGCCCCGCCACGCCGCGACCGTGGTGGGCACGTCGAAGCGCGGGTCGGTGATGCGCTTGGTGACCGTGCCCTTGGTGGCCGCCTCGTCGAGGGTCAGCACGGTGACGGTGTTGAGGCGGTTCTGCACCACGTAGAGGGTGGTGCCGCGCAGCAGCAGGCCGTCGCCGTTGACGAGGGTCTCGCCGCCCAGGTCCACCTCGGTGGTGACGCCGCTGGCGGGGTCGGCGCGGAAGAGCTTGCCGGTGTTCGACTGCACGATCAGCAGGCCGGTGCGGTCGGGGGTGACCTCGATGCCGTTGGCGTTGTTGCCGGTCGTGTACTGCATGGCGCCGGTGAGCGGGATCGCGGTGGCCGCCTCGGGCAGGGCGCCGCGCCGTCCCAGGGTCAGCTTGTAGATCGCCGGGTTGCGCGAGTCGGTGAAGTACGCGGCGCCGCGGTGCAGGATCACGTCGTTGACGAAGCTCGCGCCGGCCGCGGCCAGCTGGTAGCTCTTCAGCACCGCGCCGGTCCCGGTGTCGATCACGCGGGCGTCGCCGCCGGTGCCGCCCGCGACGAACAGGCGGTCCCGCTTGTCGGTCTTGAGGCCGAGCGAGGGGGTGCCGGGACCCTGGCTGATGATCGTGCCCTGGCCCGTCTTCAGATCGGCCCGGTAGATGGAGCCCGTCGCGCGGGAGCCGAAGTAGGCCTGCCCGTCGCGGTCGATGGCGATGCCCTCGGGCTGCCAGCCGTTGGGCAGGGCGATGGTGTCGGGGCGCGGGGGCCCGGCCTGGGCGGGCGCGGCACTCATGACCGTCAGCGTGACGCAGGCCACCGCGGTGGCGATGATCCTCAACTTCATGAGGGTCACTGTGCCCCTCTTTCCCAGGCGGACAAAGGGGCACAGAGCCACTTCACAGCGACTTGCCAGGAAGTCAGGCCAGCGGGCCGGTGACCGCCTCCACGGCCGAGACCACGACGCCGTCGGCCACCAGCCGGACCGCGGACTCGATCTCGGGGGCCAGGTAGCGGTCGGTGCCGGGGCCGGGGATCGTCTCGCGCAGCGCCGCCACCACCGCCGCGGTGGCGGGGGCAGGGGTGAGCGGGGCGCGCAGGTCGAGGGCGCGCGCCGCGGTGAGGATCTCCACGGCCAGCACCCTGGTCAGCCCGTCGACGGAGCGGCGCAGCTTGCGTGCGGCGCCCCAGCCCATGGAGACGTGGTCCTCCTGCATGGCGCTCGACGGGATGGAGTCGACGCTGGCCGGGGCGGCCAGGCGCTTCATCTCGCTGACGATCGCGGCCTGGGTGTACTGCGCGATCATGTGGCCGGAGTCGACGCCGGGGTCGTCGGCCAGGAAGGCGGGCAGTCCGTGGTTGCGCGCCTTGTCGAGGAAGCGGTCGGTGCGGCGCTCGGACATGGAGGCCACGTCGGCGGCGACCACGGCCAGGAAGTCCAGGACGTACGCCACGGGGGCGCCGTGGAAGTTGCCGTTGGACTCCACGCGCCCGTCGGCGAGCACCGCGGGGTTGTCGACGGCGCTGGCCAGCTCCCAGGTGGCGACCCTGGCGGCGTGGTCGACGGTGTCGCGGGCGGCGCCGGCGACCTGGGGGGCGCAGCGCAGGGAGTAGGCGTCCTGGACGCGGGTGCAGTTCTCGGGGTCGCGGTGGCTGGCCATGATCCCGGACCGGTCGAGGATCTTGGTCATGTTGGCGGCGGCCAGGGCCTGGCCCGGGTGCGGGCGCAGGGCCTGCAGCTCGGGGGCGAAGACCCGGTCGGTACCGAGCAGCGCCTCGACGCTCATCGCGGCGCTGATGTCGGCGGTCTTGAGGAGCCTGGTCAGGTCGTCGATGGCCAGGATCAGCATGCCGAGCATGCCGTCGGTGCCGTTGATCAGGGCCAGGCCCTCCTTGGCGGCCAGCTCGACCGGCTCGATGCCGGCCTGCTTCAGCGCCTCGGACGCGGAGGTGACAGTTCCGGACCTGTCGCGGACGGAACCCTCCCCCATGAGGGCGAGCGCCACATGGGCCAGCGGCGCCAGGTCACCGGAACAGCCCAGCGAGCCGTACTCGTGCACGATCGGGGTGATCCCCGCGCTGATCAGCCCCGCCAGCGCCTTGGCCGTGGTCGGCCGTACACCCGTGTGCCCGGTCGCCAGGGTGTGCAGGCGCAGCAGCATCAGCGCGCGCACGACCTCGGTCTCCACCTCGGGGCCGCTGCCCGCGGCGTGCGAGCGCACGAGCGATCGCTGCAACTGCGCGCGCAGGGCGGGATCGATGTGGCGGGTGGCCAGCGCGCCGAAACCGGTGGAGATGCCGTAGGCGGGCACCGGGCTCTCGGCCAGCTCCTCCACCCGCTGGCGGGCCGCCGCGATGGCGGCGACGGCGTCCTCGGTGAGGCGCACGGCGGCGCCTCCTCTGGCCACCTTGACCACGTCGGCGAAGCTCAGCGGCTCTGGGCCGACGTTCACGACTCCGTTGTCGCGCATACTCACGCACTCTCTCGCAGCTCGGTAACAGGCTAATGCGATGTTAGCTCCTTACAGGCGAACGTCGCCTCCAGCCCCCTTCTTCCTTTCTCCGTCACCACGATCGACCTGGGCGCGCGCCCCCTGACCAGCCACTCCTCCTCCAGCAGGACCCCGGTCAGCGCGGCGCCGAGCGCCCCGCCCAGGTGGGCCCTGCGCTCGGTCCAGTCGAGACACTCGGGCGCGAACCGCCTGCGCGCCCTCCTGGCGCCCTCGACGTCCACGCCGAGCCGCCCGAGCACGCGCTCCCCCTCGGCGGTCACCTCGCCCCCGGCCAGGTAGCCGCGTTCCCGCATCCCGTCGAACAGGGCCACGCCCGCCCGCCCCGCCAGGTGGTCGTAGCAGGTCCTGGCCTCCTCAAGCTGCCTGGCCTGACTCGACTGCCGCAGGCTTCGCACGGCGGGGCGAGCGCTGATCCTCGCCAGCGTCTCCAGCACCTCGGCGACCTCGTGCCCCTTGAGCCGGTAGTAGCGGTGCCTGCCCTGCTTGACCGCCTCGACCAGGCCTCCGTCGAGCAGCTTGGCCAGATGCGCGCTGGCCGTGGGCGCGCTCACCCCGGCGAGCCTGGCCAGCTCGCCCGCCGCCAGCGCCCGGCCCGACAGCAGCGCCGTCAGCATCGTCGCCCTCGTGGGATCCGCCATGAGCGCCGCGACCGGCGCGATGTCCGCCTCCATGCCTCCGACCGTACCGCCGCGACACTTCGACGCTCACCGAAGGATGCAATCCGGTTTGGGGACTCGCCCAGTATTCGCTACAGTTGCCTACGTCGCCGCGAACGAGCGGCAACGCGGAAGTGGCTCAGGGGTAGAGCATCACCTTGCCAAGGTGAGGGTCGCGGGTTCGAATCCCGTCTTCCGCTCGGAGCTTCCGGCTCGGTGGAGTGGCCGAGAGGCGAGGCAGCGGCCTGCAAAGCCGTCCACACGGGTTCAAATCCCGTCTCCACCTCGATGCAGAACGCGGACGATTAGCTCAGCGGGAGAGCGCTTCCCTGACACGGAAGAGGTCACTGGTTCAATCCCAGTATCGTCCACCATCTCCCTCTTCTCACGGCGCCTTCGAGACCGCCAGGTGCACCCCGAGCCCGATCAGGGCGGTGCCCGTCACGTAGTCGACCGCCCGGCGCACCCGCCGCCTGGCCAGAAACCTCCGCAGCACCGCCACCAGGTTGGCCAGCGCCCCGAACCACAACGCGTTGGTGACCAGCGCCGCGGCCGAGAGCGTCAGCACCTGCGCCATCCCCGCCCCCGCCGACACGAACTGCGGCACCAGCGCGATCATGAAGATCGCGACCTTGGGGTTGAGCGCGTTCGTCAGGAGCCCCTCGCTGAAGGCCGACACCCGGCCGCCACGGGCAGGGGCGCCGCTCGCGTCGGGCCCGGCCGTGCGACCGGCCGCCAGCCAGGCGCGCACGCCCAGGTAGAGCAGGTAGGCGGCGCCCACCACCTTGACGACGGTGAAGGCCAGCGCCGAGGCGGCCAGCAGCGCGGCGATGCCGGTGGCCGCGGCGACCACCCAGAAGAAGACCCCCACCGCGATGCCCGCCGCCGCGGCCATGCCGTGGCCGCGCCCTGACTGCACCGAGCGGCGCACCACGACGGCGAAGTCGGGCCCGGGCGACATCGAGCCCAGCATCACCACCCCGGCGAACGCCAGGATCTGCGGAAGGGAGTCCATGAATCCACCATAAGGGGCGTTGCGCCCGGCCCGGTGATCACGCCGCGTGCTTGGCTGACCCCCATGCAACCGGACGCCGTCGAGCGCCTCCTGGTGGCCAACGGCCTGCCGCAGCTCGTCAAGGGGTGGAGCGCGCGCACCCACGTGCTGCCCAGGATGCTGCCCGGCCTGGCCTTCTATCTCGGAGCGCTGGTGGCGGCGATCTTCCTGCCGCTGGAGAGCTGGGACATGCTGTGGATGGCCGTGGGCGGCTCGTGCGCGGCGGCACTGACGTGGGTGGCGTGCCGGCCGCTCAGGGAGCGACGGCATGTGATGCCGCGCTGGGCGGCGCTGGCCGTGCCGCCGCTGTTCGTCCTGGCTCCCGCGCTGATCGTGGTCGCCGACTACGCCAAGAACGGCGCCCCCGCCTACATGGAGCTCTCCGACGGGCTGGAGGCCGACCCTGCCTGGGCCGCCGCTGGCCTGGCGGTGACGCTGGCGGTGGGAGCGGCCCTCTGGCTGGTGCTCTGCTGCGTGGGCGTCAACCTCGGCGTGGTCGCGCTGATCCGCATCGCGGCCAAGCAGTCGCTGACCGACCTGAAGAACTCCGGCAAGCTGCACGGCCGGGCCATGCCGAGCATGCTCTTCGTCACCTTCCTGGCGTTCCTGAGCGCCGAGGTGTGGCAGCTGGGCGACCACATCAGCTGGAAACGCCTGACCCTCGTCCTGCTGCTGTTCGCGCTGGTCACGGTGATCGCCAGCGCCAGCCACCTGCGCGACGAGCTGGAGGACGCCAAGACCGCCTCGGCCCTGTCGGGCGGGGCGCACTGGAACCTGCTGACCGTGCTGGCCACCCGCCAGCTCGTCCAGGCGACCGTCGTGGGGCTGGGCGTCTTCGTGTTCTTCACGGTCCTCGGCGTGATCGCGGTCGATCCGGCCACGGCGAAGATCTGGGTGGGAGCGACGCCCAAGCCCTCGCACGTGCTCGGCGTGCCACAGGCGCTGCTGCGGTGCGCGGCGCTGCTGGCCGGGTTCGGGGCGATGAACTTCGCGGTCAGCACGATGACCAACTCCGGCGACCGGGCCGACTTCTTCCGCCCGATCGTGGCCGACCTGAAGGACCTGGTGGCCAGGACCCGCGATCGAGGGGACGCGTGATGGACGCTCTCGGGCAGCTGGCGGTGGTGCTCGGCCTCATGCTCGCCACCGTGCTGCTGGTGGGCGTGGGCGAGCGCATCCGCCGGCCCTACCCCGTGCTGGTGCTGCTGCTGGGCGTGGTGCTCGCGCTGGTGCCGGGCATCCCGATGATCTCCATCGAGCCGGACCTGATCCTGCCGCTGTTCCTGCCTCCGCTGATCTTCGCCGCCGCCCAGCGCACCTCGTGGGCCATGTTGTGGGCCAAGCGCCGCACGGTGTTGTGGATGGCGGGCGCGCTGGTGCTGGTCACGGTGGCCGCGGTCGCCTGGACCGCCTGGCTGGTGATTCCTGGCGTGACCGTGGCCGCCGCGGTGGCGCTGGGCGCGCTGACCGCGCCGCCCGACCCGGTCGCCGCCGAGGCGGTGGCCGAGCCGCTCAAACTGCCCCGCCGCCTGGTCACCACGCTGCAGACCGAGGGCCTGTGCAACGACGCGACCGCCCTGGTCGTGTACGGCGGAGCGGTGGCGGCCATGGCCAGCGGCAGCTACTCCCTGCCGACCGCCGTGCTGAACTTTCTCTACGAGGCGACCGTCGCCGTGCTGCTCGGGATCGGCGTCGGCCTGCTCGCCAAGAGGCTGCGCGACGGCATCGCCGAGCTGACCGCGCGCAGCGGCCTGACCCTCGTGGTCCCGTTCGCCACCTACCTGGCCGCCGACGCGATCGCCGCCTCCGGCGTGCTGGCGGTGCTGGCCGCCGGGCTGACGATGGGCCGCTCGGGCTTCGACGACCTCGGCGTGAGCGACCGCCTGTACGGCGGCGCGTTCTGGGACACGCTGGAGCTGCTCATCACCGGCCTGGCGTTCGGCCTCATCGGCCTGGAGCTGCGCGAGGTGATCGACACCGGCGGGGCCGACCTGGGCAGCGCCCTGCTGATCTGCCTGACCGTCGTGGTGGTGCGCTTCGTGTGGATGATGTTCGCGGGCCCGATCGCACGCCGGGTCTCCGGCCAGGACCAGGCCTCGGCGAGCCGGCGCGAGGACCTCGTGCTGGGCTTCTGCGGCATGCGCGGCCTGGCCACGCTGGCGCTGGCCCTGGCGTTGCCGCTGGCCACTCCGGCGCGGGGAGACCTGCTGCTGGCCGCCTTCGCCGTCATCGTCGTCACCCTGGTGCTTCCTGGGCTGACGCTGCCGACGCTGGTCTCGGCGCTGGGCGTGCGGGCCGAGGCAGACGCGCTCGAGGCGGCCACCAAGCCGCTGGCCATCCGCGCGGGCCGCGCGGCGCTGGCCCGGCTGGAGGAGCTGGAGCGGTCCGAGGACGTGCCGGACGAGATCGTGGGACGGCTGCGGGGCCGCCAGCGCATGATGCTGGCGGCGCTCGGCGACGAGCCGGCCGACGACGAGTTCGCCGACTACAAGCAGCAGCTGGAGCAGCGGGGCGAGCTCATGCGCAAGGTGCGGCGCATCGACACCGAGATGGTGGAGGCCGCGCGTCGCGAGATCCTGACCGCGCGCCGCGAACCGGGTGTCGACCCCCAGGCCGCCGACCAGGTGCTGCACCGCCTCGACCTGCACAGCGCAGGCGCGCTGTAAATCCGGACGAAACGTGGGTAGCGTCTCATCCCATGAGTAACGGTGCACGCCATGGGCTCGGCGCCGTCGCCGGGCTGCTGCTCACGCCGATCGTCCTGGCCGGTCTCACCTTCGGCCTGACCAGGGTGGTCACGGGGATGCGGATGTTCTACCTGCCCTGGATCGGGCTGCCGGTGCTCCTGGCCGCCGCGGCCCTGCTGGGGTTCGCGATGGGCTCGCGCCTGTCGCCGCTGGCCTCGCTGCTGCCGGGACTGGCCTACACGGCCCTGGGCGTGGTGCCCTTCGCGGGGATGGTGCTCGACGGCTTCCGCGTGAACGTCAGCACGCTCCTGCCCTCGGAGTTCGCCCTGGGGCTCGACACGCTGCTCTACACCGGCCTGATGCTCGCGCTCGGCCTGACGTTGCTGGTCGCCTCGTTCTTCCCGTCGCGGTGGCGGGCCAGGATCCGCCCCGCCGCCTGGACCCCGCAGCCCTACCAGCCGCTTCCGCAGGAGACGCAGCACCAGCAGGTGCACCAGCAGCCGCCCTACGGTCAGCCGAATCCCGACGACACGACCCGTCCGTTCCACCGGGAGTGACCCGTCCCGGCCAATCGCCCGACACCGCCGGGGGGCCGGGCGTAGCTTCTGGGGCATGCTCGCGAAGACCCTCACCAGCGTCCTGCTGGCCCTGCCGCTCGTCGCCGCACCCGCCCAGGCGGCGGGTGTTCGCGGTACCCCGGGAGCGCCGGGCATCGGCGACGCCTACTTCCCCGACTACGGCAACGGCGGTTACGACGCCAGGCACTACAGCCTGCGCCTCGACTACCAGCCGGGCGCCGACCTGCTGAAGGGCAGGGCCACCATCGTGGCCACCGCCACCCAGCACCTGAGCCGCTTCAACCTCGATTTCCTGCTGGCCGTACAGGAGGTGAAGGTCAACGGGCGCGCGGCGGCCTTCGCCAGGACCGGCACGCACGAGCTGGAGATCACGCCCGGCCGCACGCTGGCCAAGGGCGTGCCGTTCACCGTCGAGGTCGCCTACGCCGACACCCCCTCGGCCCACGACGTGCCCGGGGTCGTCAAGCCGTGGGTCAAACGCGCCGGCGGCGCGCTGGCGCTGGGCCAGCCGGAGGTCGCCTGGTGGTGGTTCCCCAGCAACGACCACCCGCTCGACAAGGCGACCTACGACATCGCGGTCACCGTCCCCCAGGGCACGGAGGCGATCAGCAACGGCGTCCTGACCGGAACGCGCACCCGCGAGGGCCGCACCACCTACCGGTGGAGGATGGACAAGCCGATGGCCTCCTACCTGGCCACGCTGTTCGTCGGCGACCTGGAGGTACGGCAGCGCACGCACCGCGGCCTGCCGGTCCTGACCGCCTACGACCCCACGCTCGGCCCGCGCGAGCGGTTCGCCAAGGACAGCGTCGAACGCACACCCGAGGTCGTCGGCCACCTGGCGAGCCTGTTCGGCCGCTACCCGTTCGGCTCGATGGGCGGCTCGGTGGTCAACGAGAACGTCGGCTTCGCCCTGGAGACGCAGACCCAGCCGGTCTACGACTCGGTCTTCTTCGACGGCGCCACCGACGTCGGCGTGGTCGTGCACGAGAACGCCCACCAGTGGTTCGGCGACAGCGTGGCGCTCAAGCGCTGGAAGGACATCTGGCTCAACGAGGGCTTCGCCACCTACGCCGAGTGGTTGTGGTCGGAGAAGCAGGGCACGGGCACCGCCGCCGAGCTCGCCAACGGCCTCTACGACGAGATCCCCGCCGACCATCCGCGCTTCTGGATGCGGGTGCCGGGCGATCCGACGCCCGCGTTCCTCTTCTACGCCTCCGTCTACTGGCGCGGCGGCATGACCCTGCAGGCGCTGCGCAGCGAGGTGGGCGACGCGGTCTTCTTCGACATCCTGAGGACCTGGGCCAGGATCAAGCAGCACGGCAACGCCGACACCGGGGAGTTCGTGTCGCTGGCCGAGAGGAAGGCCGGCAGGCAGCTCGACGCGCTCTTCCAGACCTGGCTGTACACCCCGGCCAAGCCCGCCGAGCGGCCTGCTCCGGACACGTTGGTCTCAACGAGATCACAATCCGCGGGGCCAAACTTCCTGGAATCCCACAAAAAGACCCACGAAAGGCTCCACGGACCTCTCTAGAGACAACCTTTTCCCTGTTCACAGCGACAAAGCCCCTGTGAGTGCACTGGCTCTGCGCGCGGGAGATCCGGCGCGCCTGGGAGACTACTGGGTGGCCGGCCGGCTCGGCCGGACCGAGGTCTACGAGGGATACGATCCCTGCGGGCAGCGGGTGGCGATCAGGATGGTGCCATCGGGCACCACCCGCCTCCGCAGGGATCTGCCCGCCATCATGCGGGTGGCCGGTCACTGCACGGCCCGGGTCATCGACGCCCGGGCCGAGCAGGACCCGGCCTGCCCGGCCTACACCGTCAGCGAGTTCGTGCCGGGCCCGAACCTTCGGGCGCTGGTCGGGCTCGAAGGGCCGTTCGGCCCCGACCGGCTGCGCCGCCTGGCGATCGGCACCGCCACCGCCCTGGTGGCCATCCACGAGGCCGGCGTGATCCACCGCGACCTGCGGCCCGACACCGTGCTGATCGGCCCGGAAGGCCCGAGGGTGACCGGGTTCGGCGTGGCGCGCGCCGCGGAGCTCTGGCCCGCCTACCTGGCGCCCGAGCTGTTCGCCGGCCGCCCGTCGGGGCCCGCGGCCGACGTCTTCGCCTGGGGCGCGGTCATGCTGTTCGCCGCCACCGGACGCGACGTGTTCGACGACCCCGCCCCCGACGGGGTGATGCACCTGGTGCTGTCGGGAGCCCCCGACCTGGGCGCGCTGGCCGAGCCGCTGCGCACGCTCGTCGGCGCGGCGCTGGCCAAGGACCCCGCGCAGCGGCCGAGCGCGCGCGAGCTGCTGCTGGCACTGCTGGGCACGTGGGACCCGAAGCGGGGCAGCCGGGAGGCGGCGTCGCTGGCCACCGTCCCGCGTCCCGGCATCGGCGAGATCGCCGAGTCGCGCTACCTGAGCCTGCCCCCGTCGCAGCGCCCCCTGGTGCCGCAGACGCTCCTGGCCCTGATCGGCGTCGACGACCAGGGCCGCGACACCGTACGGCACGCGCCTCTCGCAACGCTTCCCGCCTCGATCGTCCACCACTTCGCCGCGGCGGGGCTGCTGACGGTCGACGACGGACGGGTCACCCTGCGTCAGCTGGTCCTGCTGCGCGCCTGGCCTCGGCTGCACCGGTGGGTGGCCGAGCGGCGTCCCTGCCTGATCGAGACGGCGCGGTTGCGGCGCAGGCGCGTGGTGCTGCAGCGGGTGCTGGTCGGCGCGGTGGCCGCGCTGATGGCGGCCGCGGTGCTGGCGGCGTCGATGGCCGACATCCGGCTGCGCTGACCGGTCCGGCCTGCTGGAGGCGCTACAGGAAGGCCAGCTTCAGCGCCACGCCCAGCCCGCAGACGGCGATGAGGTAGCGCAGGGTGCGGCCGGGCAGCCGCCGGGCGATGGCCGGTCCGATCCAGCCGCCGGCCAGGAAGCCCAGGGCCAGCGGCGGCACCGAGGGCCAGTCGACCGGGCCGAACAGCGCGAAGCCGGTGGCCGCGACCACGTTGGCCAGCGCCGACAGCACGTTCTTGAGCGCGTTGTTGCGCATCGGGAGCTGGTCGAACATGGCCGACAACACGGCGAACATGAGCACGCCGCCCGCCGCGCCGAAGTAGCCGACGTAGATCGCCACGCCGAACAGCGCGACCTTCATCAGCGGGCCGTGCTCGTGCGTGGCGGCGGGCGGGCGGATGATCAGCAGGGAGGCGGCGGCGATCAGCCAGGGCGCCACCAGCTCGAAGGCGCGGGCGGGGGTGAGCAGCAGCAGGGCCGCGCCCGCCGCCCCGCCGAGCGCGGTGACCCAGCCCAGGCGCCTGACCCGCTCGCCCTGGCCGACGAGTTCGGGGCGGGAGCCGATCGCGCCGCCCAGGCCGGTGAAGACCAGCGCCACGGTGTTGGTCACGTTGGCCGCCACCGGCGGCAGGCCGAAGGCCAGCAGCGCCGGGTACGACAGCACGGAGGCGAGGCTGACGACCGTGCTGAGGATCCCGCTCAGCACCCCGATGCCGAGCAGCCCGAAGAACTCGGTCACCGGGGGCAGGTCTCTCGGAAGGCGACTCCGGGCAGGTGCCGTGACCATTCCCGCTCGTCGAGCCCGCGCCCGGCGGCCGCGCAGACCGCCGCGGCGGCCCGGTCGCCGTCGAGGTCGAGCACCGGCACGCCACCGGAGTGGAGCCGGCCGGAGGCGAACGACGACTCCCCGGAGACGGGCTCGATCGGCAGGCCCAGCGGTCGCTGGCCGGCCACGTCCCACAGGCGCAGCGTCGTGTCGTTGCCGGAGGTGGCCGCCATCGTGCCGTCGGGAGAGAAGACGATCTGCCCGATGTCGTCGGTGTGCCCGCCGAGTGAGGGGCCGATCCTGCGCCAGGTGGCCGCGTCGAGGAACTGCAGGCGGCCGTCGTTGTCGCCGACCGCCACGGTGCGGCCGTCCGGGCTGAACGCGGCGGCGCCGATGTACCCGAGGGGGAGCGCCGTCCTGGCGCCGGTCGTGACATCCACCCCCAATCCGTACCATGTGCCCGCCAGCGCGTTCGCGAGGGCCTGCCCCTTGGGGCCGATCGCCACGACATCCGAGATCTCCGCGATCGTGCGGGTGAGCTTGCGCGAGCGCACGTCCCAGATCTGGTTGCCGATCGCCAGCACCTGGCCGTCCGGGCTGAAGCGCAGCGGGCCGACGGGCGCGTCGAGCACGGCCGTCTCCTTGCCCTGGCGCACGTCCCACAGGCGCACCCGGTCGCCCTCCTGCTCGCCGTAGGCCAGCAGCGAGCCGTGCAGGGCGTACTGGAAGGAGCCCTGCGGCGTGGAGGCGGTGAAGGCGGCCACCTGCTCGCCGCGGCGGGTGACCACCAGCCTGCCGCCCGCGTCGGTGACGCCGGGCGCCTCGCCGTCGGCGGCGCGCGATGCCAGGTCGGGAGCCAGGTCGACGGTGGGGACCAGGCCGGAGGTGGTGAGGTAGGAAGCGGTGGTCCCGCTCACCCTGACGGTCTCCGGATACTCGTAGCCGAAGGAGTAACGCCACGGCCGGCCGCCCGGCTCGTCGAGCCGCCACAACGCCATCGCCTCGTAGCTGTGCCCGAGCGAGTCGGACTGGGTGACCAGCAGGTGCTCCCCCCGGCCGGTGAAGGTCAGCTCCACCGCCCGCGGCTGGCTCATGGTCAGCTCCACCCGGTGCGCGCCCGTGGCGGGCTCGTAGAAGGCGATCTCCGCCCTGGTGCCGACGGCCAGCACGTTGTCACCGGGCGAGAAGGCCAGGCTGTAGGCCTCCTTGACCGGGAAGGTCCTGGTGCGGCGGCCGCTCTGGCGGTCCCACAGCTCCACCTGGCCCTCCTGGTTCACCAGGGCGACCCAGCCCGCGCCGACGGCGACGGCGCCGAGCCCGCTGCCGCGCCGCTCGAACAGCGTGCCGTCCCTCCACAGCGTGACGCCGCCCTCGTCGCGCAGGACCAGGACGTCGCCGTCGTAGCCGATCGCGGTGACGCCGGGGACGTCCGGCGTCACCGCGGCGCCGCTCCGCAGGTCGTGCACCACGACCGAGCCGCCGTCGAGCACCGCCAGCGCTCCGGGGCCCAGCGCGAGCGCCTGGGCGTCGCGCACGGCGAACTGGCGCAGCACGCGTGCGGCCTTCACGTCCCAGACGCGGGCCTGTCCCCCGCGTACCGAGGCCAGGCGCGTGCCGTCGGGCGACAGGGCGCGCACCCCCAGGCCCTGGTCGGGGTCGGCGAACACGTCGAGCTCGCGCTGGGTCTGCGCGCCGTACAGGGCCGAGCGGGCCTCGGTGACCGGCGCGAGCCGCCAGGCGGCCACCGCCAGCCGCCTGGACAGCAGCGGGTCGGTGACGCGCAGGCTCTCCGCCCGCCGGGCGGCGTCCTTGGCCAGGGCCTGGTCGCGCTGCTCGGCGACCGTGCGCCGCTGGTACTCCGCGTAGCCGCCCGCTCCCAGCGCCACGGCCAGCAGCACCGCCAGCGCCGCCGAGACCAGGCGGCGCCTGGTGGTGCGGCGGCGGGTCAGCCGCGACGCCGCGGCCAGGAAGTCGCTCTCGACGCTGTTCAGGCTCAGGCGCCGTCGCCCGGTCGCCGCCCAGCTCAGCGCGTGCTCCAGCGCCGAGCCCTGGTAGAGGTCGCCGTCACGCCTGCCGCCGGTGTGCCACTGGCGGGCCGCCCTGGTCAGCCCGCGGTGGACGGCCAGGCCCTCGCGCTCGTCGTCGAGCCAGGCGCGCAGCTGCGGCCAGGCGCGCAGCAGCGCCGGATGGGCGATCATCACCGAGCCGTCGCCCGCCGAGATCAGCCCGGCCCGGGAGAAGGCGGTGATGACCTCGTCGGCCTCGCGCCGCCCGTCGGTCAGCTCCTCGCGCGGCACCCTGCGCACCGCGTCGGCGCCCTCCTCGTCGGCCTCGACCATGCGCAGGAAGACCTCGGGGACCAGGTCGCGTTCGTTCTGGCCGAGCCGCTCGTACACCTCCTCGGCCAGCTCGCCCAGCGCGCGCTCCGACACCCGGGGGCGGACCAGTCCCGCCGCCGTACGGCTGCCGCCCGCCAGGTCCAGCCCGCCCACCAGCGCCCACAGCAGCTCGGCGGCGCTGGGCCTGGCCTGGGGATCCTTGGCCAGCGCTGCCGGGACCAGCGAGCGCAGCGGCTCGACCAGCATGCCGGTGTCGGGCTCGCGGCTGAGCACCTGGTACATCACCCCGCCCAGGCTCTCGGCCTCGAACGGGTCGCGGGCGGTGGCGGCGAACAGCACCACCGCGCCCCAGGCGAAGATGTCGGCGGCGGTGCCCGCCCGCTCACCCGCGATCACCTCGGGCGCCATGTACGTCGGCGTGCCCGCCACGACCTGGGCGGTGGTGAGCGACATGTCCTCGGTGCGGGCGATGCCGAAGTCGATCACCCGCGGCCCGTCGGGGCCGAGCAGCACGTTGGCCGGCTTCAGGTCGCGGTGCACCACACCGGCCTGGTGGATGGCGGCCAGCGCGGTGGCCATCCCGGTGGCCAGGCGGCGCAGGTCGTCGCCGGCGAAGACCCTGCCCTGCTGGACGGCCTGGCGCAGGCTCGGGCCGTCGACGTACTCGCTGACGATGTAGGGCCGCGGCGCGTCCAGCCGGGCCTCGATGACGCGCGCGGTGCAGAACGAGGCCACCCGCTGGGCCGCCTCGACCTCCTTGGCGATGCGTCCCGAGGCGTGGTGCAGCACCTTGACGGCCACGCGGGTGCCGTCGTCGGCGTAGGCCTCGTAGACGACGCCCTGCCCGCCGGTGCCCAGGCGCCGTCCCAGCCAGTAGCGGTCGAGGCGTTGCGGTTCGTTCGTCGGGTGGGCGGGCAGCATCCCTCTTTCGTACGGCCCAGCGGGCGCCTACCGCAAGGCGTTCGCGATGGCCAGGGCGGTGGTCTGCCAGATCGGGGCCTTCGGGTTGATCACCGCGAAGTGGTCTCCTGACATCTCCAGGTAGGTCACGTCGTCACCCGCCTCCTTGGCGGCCCGGGCGTAGCGGCGGGCGAAGTCGACCAGGTCGAGGTCGTCGCTGCGGCCCTGGACGATCAGCTGGCGCACGCCCAGCGGCAGGCGGTGCAGCGGGCTCGCGTCGCCGTACACGGAGTTGAACAGCTCGCTCTGGTACAGGCTGGGCTCGACGCCGGTCACGGGTTCGACGCCCGCGGGCAGGTGCGTCAGTCCGGGGGCCAGGCCCGGCCCGGCGGGGCCGACCGCGCCGAGCGCCGAGCGCACGGCTCCCGAGCTGAGCCAGCGCCGGTCGCCCTCGACGAGGTCGAGCACCCCGGCCAGCGACACGGCCAGCGCCGCCGAGAGGGCGGGACCGTTCCCGGGTTTCTCGTCCGCCGCCAGGTCGGCCGCGGCCCGCAGGGCCAGCTGGCCGCCCGCCGAGTGCCCGGCGACCGCCACCTTGTCCAGGTCGAGAGGCACGTCGAGGGTGGCGAGCCTGCGCAGCCCGTCGGTCACGTCGGCCGCCGTCGCCTCCCAGCCGTGCAGGTCGGGGCGGCGGTACTCCAGGTTCCACGCGGCGAAGCCGCGCTCGCGCAGGTCGACGCAGAGGGCGTCCATCAGGTCGGCGCCCCAGATCGAGCGCCAGTAGCCGCCGTGCACCAGCGCCACCACGGGATGCGGCCCGGGACCCGGCGGCAGGTGCAGCTCCGCCCACTGGTCGGGATGTGTGCCGTAGGCCACGATCTCGCCGGGATGGCGCCGGCGGTGCACCGCCCTGCGCACCGCCCAGGTCAGCCCGGCCACGCCCCGCCCGTGGATGTCGGGCCCGTGGTCGTTCCTGGCCAGATCCAGCCACACCGCGCCGGGGAACTGCCCGGCCAGGTCGGGATCGGAGGAGACGACCACGACCGCCTCGCCCTCACGGCCCAGGGTGACGTCCAGCGCGGCGCACTCGCGCTCGGCGACCTCCTGGAGCAGCGCGGCGTCGGCTACGACGTCGGGGCCGACGATGATTCGCACGTCCGGCATGATCAGACAGTACGGTGAAAGCCGGACGCCCGCCAGACGAGGCCCACCGGACGGCGGAGCGGGTCTACCATCGCCTGATGCACCCTTGGCCGAAGACCGCGGCGGAGGCGGAGGAGATCCAGAGACGCCTGCGTCCGCGCGTGAGCTTCACCGGACCCGACCGTTTCGGCACCGTGGCCGGGCTCGACGTGCACTACCGCGGCGACGACGAGTTGTCGGCGGCGGTCGTGGTGCTCGACGCGCGATCGCTCCAGGTCGTGGACCAGGCTCTGGTGCACGGGGAGGCGGCCTTCCCCTACGTGCCGGGGCTGTTCGCCTTCCGCGAGATCCCCGCGCTGGTCCAGGCCCTGGAGCGGTTGTCGAAGGCGCCGGAGCTGCTGGTGTGCGACGGCCACGGGCTGGCCCATCCGCGCCGCTTCGGCCTGGCCTGCCATCTGGGGGTACTGACCGGCCTGCCGTCGGTGGGCGTGGGCAAGACGCCGTTCGTGGGCGAGTTCGACGATCCCGCCCCGGCGCGCGGCTCGTGGTCGCCGATCGTGCTCGACGGCGAGGTGGTGGGCCGGGTGTTGCGCACCCAGCCCACGGTGCGGCCCGTCTTCGTCTCGCCGGGCCACCGCATCAGCCTCGAGACCGCGTGCGAGCAGGTGCTCAGGTGCGCGCCGCGCTACCGGCTGCCGGAGCCGATCCGCCTGGCCGACCATCTGGCCCGCTACGGCACGGTCAGCTGACCGGCTCGAACAGCAGCCGGATCGCCGCCGGGCGGGCGGTGAGGCGATACTTCTCCAGCGGGCCGGGACCGCACGAGGCGGTGCCGATGCCGTGCTGCGCCAGGTCGACGATCAGGTGCACCTTCTCCCCCGCCACCAGGTCGGTGCGGTGCCTGGCCGCGTCGAGTTCCGCGGTGCTCCAGCGCCTGACCGTCAGGCCGAACGGCCGGTCGCCGGTGATCTTGACGCCGGGGCCGCGCGGCGTGCTCAGGACCGCGATCCGCACGTCGGCCCGCTGGCCGTTCTCCTGCGGGTGCACGTACGGCGTCTGCAGGTCGTCGATCGTCCTGGTGAACAGGCCCACGTAGGCCGCCGCCCCGGTGTCGGGATAGGCCTCGCCCGGTCCTCTGCCGTACCAGGTGACGGTGGTCAGCTCGGCGGGCAGCTCGAAGGCCAGGCCCAGGCGGGCCGGCGGCACCTTCCACACCCCCACCGGCTCCAGATCGGCCTCCAGCAGCAGCCCGGAGGTCGTCTCGCGCCAGGTGTAGGTGGCCAGGTAGCCCTCGTCGGTGGCGGCGGGGGCGACCCGCTGCACGATCGTGCCGTCCTGGCGCTGCTCGGTGCGGTAGGTCAGCCGGTCGAGCCCGTGGTGCGACCAGTGCCACCGCAGGCCGCCGCCCTGGTCGTTGTCGGTGGGCGCCCGCCACAACTCCAGCCGGGGCGTCACCCGCTCGAACAGGGGGATCGCCGGGGCCGCTCCCTCGGTCAGCCCGGCCAGGCGATCGGGGCCCGGCGTGAGCCGTACCTGGTGCCAGGCCACCTCGTGCCCGGCGGGCGCCCACGCCGTGTCGCCGGCCAGGCACGCGCGCACGGTCAGCCAGCGCTCGTCCTCGCCGCCCGCGGGCAGCTTCAGCTCGGAGCCCTCCATCGGGCCGGAGTCGACGAGCACGCCGTCGGCCTCCACGCACCACTCCAGGTCGAGCCCGGCCGTGTCGCCCTCGACGCGCAGCACGCCGCCCGCTTCGGTGAAGCGCAGCGGCTGGTAGACCTTCTTGAGGTCCAGCAGGCCGGGTGAGGGGGTGCGGTCGGGGAAGAGCAGCCCGTCGCAGACGAAGTTGCCGTCGTGCAGCACCTCGCCGAAGTCGCCGCCGTAGGCGTAGCCGTGCCGGTCGTGCCGCAGACCGTGGTCGATCCACTCCCAGACGAAACCGCCCGCGCAGCGCGGATGGGCGTCGTACAGCTCCTGGTATTCGGCCAGGCCGCCGGGTCCGTTGCCCATGGCGTGGGCGTACTCGCACTGCACGAACGGCATGGCGCGGCGGCGCTCGTCCTCGTCCTCGCCCCTGCCGATGGCCTCGACCTCGGCGTGCGAGGCGTACATGCGGCTGTGGACGTCGACGTCGGGGCAGGCGCGGTCGCCCTCGTAGTGGATCGGGCGGGAGGAGTCGCGTCCCCTGGTCCAGGCGGCCATCGCGGCCAGGTTCCGTCCCGTGCCCGCCTCGTTGCCGAGCGACCACATGATGACGCTCGGGTGGTTCTTGTCCCGCTCGACCATGCGCCGCATGCGGTCGAGCAGGGCCTGCTCCCAGCGCGGGTCGTCGGAGGGGTTGCCGCGCCAGTCGAGCTCCTGGAAGCCGTGGGTCTCGTAGTCGCACTCGTCGACCACCCACAGGCCGTACCGGTCGCACAGGTCCAGGAAGTGCGGATGCGGCGGGTAGTGGCTGGTGCGCACGGCGTTGATGTTGTGCCGCTTCATCAGCAGCACGTCGGCGAGCATGGTCTCGGCGTCGAGCGCGCGCCCCTTGACCGGGTGGAACTCGTGGCGGTTGACGCCCTTGAGCTTCAGCGGCTCGCCGTTGACCTTCAGGACGGCGTCCTCGATGGTGACGGTCCTGAAGCCGATGGCCAGCCGTACCCGCTCGTGGCCGTTGCTGACGGACGCCTCGTACAACCGCGGGTGTTGCGCGCTCCACGGCTCGACGTGCTCCAGCGTGATCGTCTCTCCGGCGGGCCGGTCGTGGACGCCCAGTTCCTCGACGGTCAGCAGGGCCTCACCCGCCTCGACCCTGAGCGTGCCGCCGCCGGTCGTGTGGTCGTAGTCGGCGTGCACGAAGACGTCGTCGATCGGCTCGGCGGGGCGCTCGATGACCGTCACCTCGCGGAAGATGCCCGGCCACCACCACATGTCCTGGTCTTCGAGGTAGCTGCCCGCCGACCACTGGTGCACCCGTACGGCCAGCACGTTGCGTCCGGGCCGCAGCGTCACGTCGAACTCCACCGGCACCCTGCTGCCCATGGAGTAACCCAGCTCCTGGCCGTTGAGCCAGACCCTGGCGCAGGAGTCGACCCCCTCGAAGCGCAGCACCGCCCGCTCGAAGCCGGCCTCGAAGGCGATCCTGTGGTCACCCGTGAGGTTCTCGCCGGGCACACGCGGAGGGTCGATCGGGAACGGGTAGCGCACGTTGGTGTAGGCGGGGGTGCCGAAGTGTCCCGGCACCTGCCGCAGCTCCCAGGCCGTGTCGTCAAGGTCGGGGTCGGCGAAGTCGGGGGCGTGCGCGGTGGGCGAGAGCCGGAAGCGCCACGGGCCGCTCAGGTCGATGACGCGGGCGTCGGTGTCAAGGGCGGCCCTGGGGGCCTTGCGGCCGGCGCCGGGAAGGAAGTCCTCGAAATAGCTCACTAACCAACTTTTTCCGACATATCGTCATTTGGGAAGAGCTCCTCCAGGATCGCCGCCACCCCAGGTCGGTCACGACGATGCGCACAGAGCTCACCCGCCGATCATAGAATTTCCCTATATGTCTACTGAGATCGATAAAGGTTCAGCCCTGCGCTTCACCAGCGAGATCCTCGCCTGGGTGGCGACTCCTTGGGCGATCTGGCCGCATTCCGTGCCGCTGGCGGTGATCTCCGTGGTCGTGCTGATCGGTCTGCCGGCCGTCTTCGCCACGCCGGGCTCGCGCCCGCACGTGCTCGTGGCCGTGCCCGGCTACGTGACGGTCGGCCTGGTGATGCTGCAGCTGCTGGCGGCGGTCATCAGCTCGTGGGCCGCCTGGATTCCCCTGGCCGCCTGCATCGTCACGCTGATCGCGATGACCACCGTCGCCTTCGAACTGCCCCGCTGGAAGCTGCTGCTGTCAAAGGCGCATCTCTGAGGGCATCTGGCGGTCGGCGTCGAGCAGCTCGACACCCAGCAGCTCGCCCTCCTGGCCGAAGTCGAGGACCGTGTCCTCACCTGCCACGACCTGCCTGACGGCCTCGCCCGAGGAGATCTCCCGCTTCATCGCGATGTAGGCGGCATTGGCCTCCATGTCCCAGCGCACGAACACCGCCCGCTGGCCCGCCCGCTCCCCGTCGAGCATGCCGTCCAGCAACCCCTCGCGGGCCTCGTGCGATCCGGCCAGCGCGCTGCGCACCACCGCCAGCACCAGCTCCAGGGCGTCGACGGCGTCCTCCCCCGTCACCCGGCGCTGGTGCTCCCATCCGTCGAGCCCGTCGATGCGGTAGGGGCAGCTCCACTCCCCCGAGGGCTCCTCGACCGGGAGCCCGATCGTCACGGTCACCTCACGTGGCGGCGATGAGCGCAGCCACAGGGTGCGCCGGGCGATCTCGTACATGTCGATGATCTACCCTTCCTGGTTATGCGCACTCTCGTCACCGGATTCGAGCCCTTCGGGGGTGAATCGACCAACCCCTCCTTCGAGGCGGCCCGGCGGGTCGGCGGCGTGGCCGTCGTGGAGCTGCCCTGCGTCTTCGCCACCTCGCTGCAGGCGCTGCGGGAGGCGATCGACGAGCACGACCCGGAGCTGGTGCTCTGTGTCGGCCAGGCCGGCGGGCGCAGCGGGATCAGCGTCGAGAAGGTCGCCATCAACCTCATGGAGGCGCGCATCCCCGACAACGCGGGAGCGCGGCCGATGGACGCGGAGGTGGTCCGCGGCGGGCCCGCCGCCTACTTCACGAACCTGCCCGTCAAGGCCATGGTCGAGGCGGTACGGCAGGCGGGCGTGCCCGCCTCCGTCAGCTACAGCGCGGGGACGTTCGTCTGCAACCAGGTCGCCTACGGGCTGGCGCACCTCATCGCCACCGAGCGGCCGGGCCTTCGAGGCGGATTCGTGCACGTGCCGTACTCACCCGGCCAGGTCACCACGTCCTCGCAGCCCAGCATGGCCGTCGAGACCGTCGCCCACGCCCTGCGGATCCTGGTGGACACCGCTCTGACTGTTGAGGTGGATGTGCCGGTGGTGTCCGGCGAGATAGCCTGACCGGGTGGGTGACTCCTTCGGCACGAGGCTCCGCGCCGGCCTCGACAAACGTGGTCCGTTGTGCGTGGGCATCGATCCGCACCCCCAGCTGCTCCACGCCTGGGGCCTCGACGACTCGCCAGCCGGGCTCGAACGTTTCTGCCACACCGTGGTCGACGCCGCCGCCGACGTGGCCGCGGTGGCCAAGCCGCAGTCGGCCTTCTTCGAACGCTGGGGCAGCCGCGGCATCGCCGTCCTGGAGCGGCTGCTGTCCGACCTGCGCGAGGCGGGCGTGCTGACGGTGCTCGACGTCAAGCGCGGCGACATCCCCAGCACGATGGCCGCCTACGCCGAGGCCTACCTCGACGAGGGCAGCCCGCTGGCCTGCGACGCCATCACCGTCCACCCCTACCTGGGCTTCGGCTCCCTGAGCGGCGCCATCGCCTCGGCCGTCGGCAACGACGCCGGGCTCTTCGTGCTGGCCCGCACGTCCAACCCCGAGGCCGCCGAGCTCCAGGACCTGGTCGCCGGCCAGATCCTCGGCTCCGTCGCCGCCGCCAACACCGCGAGCGCCGCCCATGAGCCGCTCGGCCCGGTCGGCGTGGTGCTCAGCGCCACGCCGCCGTCGATCGGCCATGCGCTGGAGCGGCTCCACGGGCCCGTCCTGGTGCCCGGCGTGGGCGCGCAGGGCGCCTCGCCCGCCGACGTGGCCAGGCTCTTCTCCCCGGTACGGCAGGCGGTCGTGCCGTCGGTGTCGCGTGCCGTCCTGGCCGACCCGGGGCGGGTGCGCGAGCGGGTCACGGCCTACCGCGACGAGTTCGCCACGCTCCTCGGCTGACCGCCGCCTTCCGCCGACTAGCCGGGGAACTTGTAGACGACGCCCGTGAGCTGCTCCGACAGCGTCCACAGGCGCCGGGCGCTCTCGGGGTCCTCCGCGGAGGCGACAGGGCGGGCCACGACCGGATAGCCGCGCATGCCGCGGTGCGGGCCGATGAACTGCCCGCCCTGGGCCTGCGGCGCGACGGCGGCGTAGACCTGGCTCAGCGCGCCCATGTCGACGCTCTGGGCGAAGATGCGGTTGCCGAGCCAGCCACCCCACTTCAGCACCCCGCGCGGACCTGAGGTCTGCAGGTTGGTCGCCGAGTATCCAGGATGGGTGACCAGGCTCCTGATCCGCGAGCCCGCCACGGTCAGCCGCCGGTCGAGCTCCAGGGCGAACAGCACGTTGGCGAACTTCGACTGGGCGTAGTGGCCGAGCGGGGAGTAACGCCGCTCGCCGTGCGGGTCGTCGAAGTCGATACGGCCGCGCCGGTGCAGGTCGGAGCTGACGGTCACCACGCGCCCGTCGTCGGCCAGGCGGTCGAGCAGCAGCCCGGTGAGCGCGAAGTGGGCCAGGTGGTTGGCGCCGAACTGCAGCTCGAAGCCCTGCTTGGTGAGCGTGCGGGGCGGCATCATGACGCCGGCGTTGTTCATGAGGATGTCGATCCTGCCGTCGACGCCCGCCGCGAAGGCGCGCACCGAGTCGAGGTCGGCCAGGTCCATGAGGCGCAGGTCCAGATCGGCGCCGGTGATCGCCTGCTCGATCTCGGCCTTGGCCGCGCCGCCCTTGCGCTCGTCGCGCACCGCCATGATCACTTTGGCGCCCTTGCGGGCGAGCTCTCTCGCGCTGACGAACCCGAGGCCGCTGTTGGCTCCGGTGACGATCGCGGTCTTGCCCGTCAGGTCGGGCACGTTGGCATAGGTCCATCGGTCCATGCGTCCCAGAGTGCATCTTTTGGCACTGAGTGTCAAGGACTGCATGGGGTGCTATCCTTGCCGGGTGAGTTTCCTCGAGCGCAAGCGCCAGCTGGTCAAGGACGAGCTGTCGCACGTCGCGGCCCAGCTGATCGCCCGCAACGGCTACGAGGAGACGACGGTCGAGCAGATCGTCGAGGCCGCGGGCGTGTCCCGGCGCACCTTCTTCCGCTACTTCCGCTCGAAGGAGGATGTGATCGTCGAGGTCCTCACGGCCGTCGGCGAGCACGCGGAGTCGGTGATCGACGGGCGGCCGGCCGACGAGGCGCCCGCCCTGTCCGTACGGCACGCGCTGATGGAGCTGACGGTGCACTATCGCGGCTTCCCGGAGAAGGCGCTGGCTCTGAGCAAGCTCATCATCGGCACGCCCGCGCTGCGTGCCCGGTACCTGGACCGGCAGTTCCAGTGGCGCCAGAGCGTCGCCGCCAGGCTCCAGGCACGGTCGGGGACCGACCCGGTGCGCGCCGCGCTCATCGCGGGCGTCGCCTTCACCGCGCTGGACGTCGCGCTCGCCGCGTGGGTGGCATCGGACGGCGCGGCGGATCTGAGCGACCTGGTGCAGCGCACCCTCGACCTGGCGAAGATCGACGAACTGTAGCCGGCCGGTGGCCGGGCGGGCCGGCGCCTAGAAGACCAGTGCGGCGACCCGTTTCCAGGAGGCGGCGTCGGCCGCCGCCAGCAGGCCGACGCTCTCCTCGGCCGGGCGGTAGGCGGCGCCGCCCGGACGTGCCGCCATGCCGCCCGCCTCCGACACCAGCAGGGTGCCAGGCGCGTGGTCCCACGGCAGGGTGCGGTGGAAGAGCACGAAGTCCTGCTCCCCGTCGACCACCCGGGGATAGTCGACCCCGGCGCACTTGGCCCCCGGCGTCAGGCGCCTGAAGTGCACCTGCGCCGCGGTCAGCCTCGCCCTGGCCTGGGGGTCGAAGAAGCGCGTGAGCGCGGCGCCGCTCAGCGGGGGGCGGGCGGGTTCGCGCCAGAGGCGTTCACCGTCGCGCCACGCGCCGCCGCCCAGCTCCGCGGCGTACATCCGCCATCCGGTGAGCCGGGCGCCGTCGAGCATCGGGCGCAGGATCCAGCCGGCGACCGTCCTGCCGTTCCTGACCAGGGCCGCCATCACCGCGAAGTCCGGGATCCCGGCGATGAAGTTGGAGGTGCCGTCGAGCGGGTCGACCAGCCACGCCGTGTCGTGCAGGGCGGCGCGCAGGCCGGGAGCGTCGGAGCTGGCCTCCTCCCCCACGACGGGCACGTCGAGCAGGGCGCGCAGCCGCGGGGCGATCAGCGCCTCGGCCTCGCGGTCGGCGACGGTGACCAGCTCGCCCGGGGACTTCTCGCTCACGTCGCCCCCGGACAGGGCCCTGAAGCGCGGGATGATGGCCTGCTCGGCGACCTCGCGAAGGATCTCGGGCACCTGGTCCATGATCGTCATCGTACTCACACGGGCGGAACCAGCACGAAGTAACGGTCCAGAAGGGAGCGGTCGCCGGTGATCCGGAGGGTGTCGGTGCCGATCCGGTGCCAGAGGAAGAGCATCAGGTCGGAGGCGGTGCCGTCCGCCTCGACCGCGTGCGCGCCCACCTCGCCCGCGTGCTCGGCGGCCTCGGCTGGGTGCTCGCCCGCTTCGTACGTGATCGCGGCGCCGTCGAAGCGCACCGCCCACACGCCGTCGCCGTCGCTTTGACGGAACAGGTAGCTCTCGCCCGCGCCGGGCGGCGCCTGGGTCCAGGCGCGGCGGGCCGGGACCATCACCTCGAAGGTCTGGGCGACGGCGTCGGCGGCCAGCTCGCGGTCGATCGGCTCCGGCTCGCCCACCGCGAGCTGGGCGTCCCACCGGTGGCTCGCCGCCTCGACGGTCTGCATGCGCAGCCAGAACCCGACGGTCTGCTCGGCCGACCAGGTCCACGCCGGTTCGTCGGCCGTGCGCGCGGCGAACAGCGCCGCCAGCTCCGCCGCGCCTTCGGCGAACCAGTCGCACAGGTCCGGCGGCATCGGCCCGAGGTTCGGTGCCCGCGCGGGGTCGGGCCAGCCGGACAGGTCGTCGGGCAGCTTCAGGAACCCCAGGTCGGACATGTCGGGGAAACCCTGGCGCTTGTCCTCGACGAGCTGCACGATGCCGCGGTGCACCCCGCCCAGGTGCATTACCAGGTCGGCCATCGACCAGCCGGGACACGACGGCACCGGCGGCGCGTCGGTCACCTGCCGCGCGACGGCCTCGAACTTCTGGATCTCACGACGGAAGTGCGGGAGGAAGTCCATGGGTCCACCATGTCATGGGCGCCGCGACGACCCGTGCAGGGTCGGGACGGGCCGGAGGTCGATCCCACCCCGGCCCGCCCCGAGCTCAGTGGGCCGCCAGCTGGGCGTCGATCTCGTCGCGGCCGGGCATCGAGGTGCTCGCGCCCTCGCGCTGGACCGAGATCGAGGCGGCCGCGGAGGCGAAACGCAGCGCCTCCTCAGGACCGAGACCCTCCGAGCGGGCGACGGCCAGCGCGCCGACGAAGGTGTCTCCGGCGGCGGTCGTGTCGACGGCCTCCACCTTGACGGCGGGCACGCGCAGCCGCTCGCCGGAACGCGAGCCGTACAGCGCCCCTTGTGAGCCGAGCGTGATGACCACCTCGGGCACCAGCTTCAGCAGTTCCTCCAGCGCGGACTCCGCGTCGGAGGCGCCCGTCAGGTCGGCCGCCTCGTGCTCGTTGGGCACCAGCAGGGTGACGGCCTCCAGCAGCTCGGCGGGAAGCGGCCTGGAGGGCGCCGGGGTGAGCACGACCTGCACGCCCGCCTCGCGGGCGGCGCGGGCGGCGGCGGTGACGCCCTCGATGGGCAGTTCCAGCTGGAGCAGCAGGGCGCTGGAGGCGGAGATCAGGGCGTGGTCGTCGCCGGTCAGGCCGGTGACGGTGCCGTTGGCGCCGGGCACCACGATGATGGAGTTGCCGCCCGAGTCGTCGACGACGATGTGCGCGATGCCGCTGGCGCCCGGCACCTGGCGCAGCGCCGACACCTCGATCCCGGCGTCCACGAGGGTGGAGCGCAGGGCGATGCCGAAGCCGTCGTCGCCGACGGCGCCCAGGAAGGTGACCTCCGCGCCCGCACGGGCGGCGGCGACGGCCTGGTTGGCGCCCTTGCCGCCCGGGACGGTGTGGAAAGCCCGACCCGTGACCGTCTCGCCGAGCTTGGGGGCCTGGGAGACGTACGCGACGAGGTCCATGTTCGCGCTACCGAAAACCGAGATCATGAGTCCATCCTCCCAGCTCGTCCAGGCCGATTCCGTCGAATCCGGTGAGGCTGCTGGCCAGGGTGTTCTTCATGCGCCACCGATCGGGCACGCCGGAGATCGCCCCGGCCACGGACCCGACCGTGGCGCCCGCCGAGTCGGTGTCCCATCCGGCCGCGACCGCCCCGGCGATCGAGCGGGTGAAATCGCCCTTCCCGTGCACGAGCGCGGCGGCGATCAGGGCCGCGTTGTTGATCGTGTGCACCCAGTGCAGGTGACCGTGGCGTTCGTAGAGCCGGTCGATCACCCTCTCGAAGTCGGGCTCCGACCGCGCGTCGTCGACGGCCGCCCGCAGCGCCGCGCCCAGGCGGGAGGCGGGCGGCACGACCGCTATCCCCGCCTCCACCGCCTCCAGGACGTCGGAGGCGACCAGCGACTGCGCGCACAGGGCGGCGGCGAACATGGCGCCGTAGACGCCGTTGGCCGTGTGCGTCAGGCGGGCGTCGCGCCAGGCGTGCTCGGCCGCGGTGGCCGGGTCGCCCGGGTTCGTCCAGCCGTACACGTCGGCCCTGATCAGGGCGCCGATCCACTCCCTGAACGGGTTGCGGAAGCTCGCCGTCTCCGGCGGCTCCAGGCCCTGCAGCAGGTTGCGGTAGGCGACACGCTCGGCGGTGAACGTGCGGCCCGCGGGCAGCTCGTCGAGCCAGACCTGGGCGACGTCCTCGGTCGTGAACGCCCTGCCGTACCTGCGCAGCACCGTCAGGGCCAGCAGCGGGTAGTTGAGGTCGTCGTCCTCGGGGACGCCGTCGATGTTCTCGGCCAGGGAGTTGACGGCGCTGCGGCGGTTCCACGGCCAGCGGCCCGCGACCTCCGGCGGCAGGCCGACGGCGGTGAACCAGCCGCTGATCGGCCAGTTGCCGGTGGCCTCGGCGATCTCCCTGATGCCCTCGCGCGGGATCTTCTCCACGGGCTTGCCGAGCACGCATCCGGCCGCCCTGCCCTGCCAGGCGTTCAGGACCCGCTCGCCGCTGGTGATGCCGCGGCCGGGCTCGGGCCACGCCGGGCAGGCGGCGACGATGTCGTCGAACTCGGACGGCTCGTCGAGCGGCGAGGGGATGGCGGCCAGCTCGTCGAGCAGGGCCTCGGCCAGGCCGCGCAGGTGGCGGGCGTCAGGAGCCGAGGCGCCCGCCCGTGGCGGCGCCTCGTGCCCACCGGCGTCACGCCACCGCCGCGCGATCTCCGCCACGGCGTCCGCCGTACCAGCACCCCTCGCGGTGCCACCGACGTCACGGGTCTGCTCGGCACTGGCCGGCCGACCGGCACCGGGGGCGCCGGGGGCGCGGCCGTCCTCGGTGGCCTGGCGCAGCTCGTGGCCGACCAGGTCCTCCGGCTGGACCCAGGTGAGCCGGATCATCCGTCGGCCAGCCGGGCGAAGGCGTCCTCGTGGGCGCGGCGGCGCAGCAGGTCCTGCGCGTGGACGCGGCGGGCGACCCCGGCCAGCGCCAGTCCCGGGGCGACCAGGTCCGTACGGCTGGCCGTACCGACCTGCTCCACCCACTCCTGAGGAACGCACGCCAGCCCGCCGAGGGCTCCGGCGACGGCTCCGCCCATCGAGGCGATGGAGTCGGCGTCCCGGCCGTAGTTGACGCCGCCCAGCACGGTCTCCCTGAAGTCGCCCTTGGCGATGACCAGGAACGCCAGCGCCAGCGGCAACTCCTCGATGCTGTGCAGCCGCGACGGCCTCCGGGCGCCCAGACCCTGGTCCCGATAGGTGTCGGCGACGGTGTCGAACGGCCTGATCGCCTCGCGCAGCGCCTCGAACGACTCGCTCCAGTGACCCAGGTCGCGGGCGCGGGCGCAGACCGCCTCGATGGCCGCCTTCGTGCCGTCCTTGGCCAGGCCGGCGGCGGTGGCGACGACCGAGTCGACGGTGGCGCCCGGCCGCATGGCCTCGGCCACCGCCGCGGCCATCACCCCGGCCGCCTCCCTGCCGTAGCTGGACTGGTGCGCCCCCGCCAGGTCGATCGCCTCGTCGTAGGCCTTGCGCGGGTTGCCCGCGTTGACCACGCCCACCGGCGCCATGTACATCGCGGCGCCGCAGTTGACGATGTTGCCCGTCCCGGCCTCGCGCGGGTCGACGTGCCCGTAGTGCAGGCGGGCGACGAGCCACTTCTCGGCCAGGAAGATCCGCTGCAGGGGCAGCGCCTCGGCCTCGAACTCGGGGATCCACACCTTCTCGGTCATCAGCTCGGGCACCAGGTGGTCGGCGGCCGCGTAGGCGTCGAGGTGGTCGCCGGCCTTCTCGTAGACCCTGATCAGCGCGTGCGTCATGAGGGTGTCGTCGGTGATGTGGCCGTCGCCCTTGTGGTAGGGCGCGATCGGCCGGGCGTTGCGCCAGTCGGCGTTGTACGGCGGGACGACCCCCTCGACCGCCCCGCCGTACCTCTTCACGATCTGCTCGGGCGTCCACCCCTCCGTGGCGCCGCCGAGCGCGTCCCCCACCGCCGCTCCCACCACGCACCCCGTGGCCTTGCTCTCCAGCGGCGTCATGCGATTCCTTCCACAAGTTCCATCAGATCCCTGCCTGCCAGGTCGGGCAGGCAGCAGCCGGTCAGGGTGCGGGCGGCCCGCGCCCAGCCCTCCGGTATCGCGTGGTACCCCGCGACGGCGCCGGTGAGCGCGCCGGTCAGCGCGGGCGCCGAGTCGGCGAGCGAGGCCAGGCAGGCCGCCGCGGGCACGGCACGTTCCAGCGGCCCGGCCGAGGCCAGCGCGAGCGCCACCGGCACGGTGAGCGCGGCGGCGACGCCGTAGCTGTAGACGTGGTCGAGCAGCGCCGCGTCGAGCGCGGGGACGGCGGCGAACGGGTCGCCCGCCTTGGCCGCGATCGCCAGCGCCTGGCGGGCGTTGTGGCCGATCGCGGTGTCGTCGGGGAGCTCGGCCAGGGCGGCGTCCAGGGCGTCGGCGATCCGGCCGGTCTCGACGACGGCCGCCACCGCACCCGCCATCGCCCGTGCGGCGAGCACGCCGTCACCGGCGTTGGTCACCTCGGCGTCCCGCCCGGCGTCACGCACAGGGTCCCTCGTGACACCGCGACCGGTGCCGCGAGGAGTGCCGCGAGGGGTGCCGCGATCGTCGTACGCGGTGTGCGCGGTGCCCGGCCTTGGGGCTCTTCCCGCGATGCCGAAGGCGACCGCCCTGACGGCCGCGGCGTCGTCGAAGAAGTGCGGGTTGTCGTGGCCGCTGGCAGGCGGTTCCAGGCCCCTGGCCAGGTTGCCCAGGGCGGTGGTCACCGAGATGCGTGCCCTGATCGGCGCGCCGATCAGCCCCCTGAACGCCTCCGCCCTGGGCTGGTCGATGGTGAGGATCGTCCACGCGAGCCACTCGGCGTCGTCCGACGGCCCGAGCGCCAGGGGCTCGGTCGGCTGGTTGAGCGCGAACGGCACGGGCAGCGACGTCACCCCGTGCTCCTCGGCGAAGGTGTCGAGCTCGCGGTGCAGACGCCTGCTCCAGGGGGCGTGCAGGTGCGAGCGGTGCCGCGCCGCGGGCCAGCCCGTGGCGTCGCCGACGGCGAGGCCGAGCGCGGCACCCATGGCCCTGCCCGCAGCCCCGCCGGACGATCGGCCCACGGCACCACCCACCGAGCGGCCCACCGAGCCGCCCACCGAGCCGCCCAACGAGCCGCCCAGCGCGCCGCCCACAGAGCCGCCCACAGAGCCGCCCACTGACGTGTTCCCCGACACTTACCGTCCTCCCCGAGCCGCGATCAACTCGTCCGCGACGTCCAGCACGTGCCTGCCCGCGACGGCGGGCAGGCTCTTGCCCGCAACGCTACCGATCTTGCTCGCCCAGCGATCGGGGACCCCCGATTCGCCCTGTCCCGCTCCCGCCAGGGCGCCGGCGATGGCGCCGATGGTGTCGGCGTCACGGCCGAGGCTCACGCCGAAGGTCACCGACCGTTCGACGTCGCCCTCGCCGTGCAGGTAGGCGGCGAAGGCGAGCGCCACCGCCTCGGGCGCGAGGTCGGTCCACGGGTAGTGGGGCACGACGACCGCCTCGTGCAGGGCCTCGACCAGCGCGGGCCCCTCCGGCGAGGCCGTCAGGGCCACCACACGTTCCACGTTCCTGGCCGTCCACGAGTCGGCCGGGATCGCCGACAACGCGGACGCCACCACCTCGGAGGGCGGGGCGCCGGTCATGGCGGCGGCCACCGCGGCGGCCACGGCCCTGCCGCCGGTGATGCCCTCGCCCGCGTGGCTGACCAGGCCGTCCTGCTCGACCAGCCGCGCGGCCTCCAGTGGGTCGCCCGCGGCGAAGATTCCGTAGGGCGCGGCCCGCATGGCCAGCCCGTCGGACCAGCCGTGGAAGTGCGACGCGCCCGTCAGCGGCGGCTCCAGGCCGCGCCGCAGGGCCGTGACGGTGCCGAGCTCCGAGAAGCCGGCCCCCTTCATGGGTCCCGCGACGAGGGGCAGGACCCGCTCCCGATAGGCGGCGGCGACGTCAGCCGGGGTGAGGGCGAAGCCGTGGCGGACGAGCAGCGAGGCGGCGAAGATCGCGTATTCGGTGTCGTCCGTGCCCCCGCCCGAGATCTCGGTGAGCCGCCCCCATCGGGCGACGATCTCGGCGGGGGTGAGGTTCTCTGCGGGTGCCCCGAGGGCGTCTCCTGCGGCCAGGCCGAGGAGACACCCGCGGGCACGGTCCCGGTAGTCCATCAAGATCAGTACCGCTCCAGGACCTTGTTCCCCTCCTCGACGAGCCGCTTGGCCGCGTCGTCGAGGGAGATCTTGCCGGCGTAGTACTCCTGCAGGACCGGGGTGGCGACCTTGGACTTCCACTCGTCGTAGCCGTTGACCTTGAGGAAGGGCGCGACGACGAGGTTCTTCACCGAGGCGGTGGCGACGTCCCAGCCGTTCTCGGCGCCGGTGATCGACGGGTCGGTGGCGGCCTTCTGCGAGGTGGGCAGCAGCCAGTCACCCTTGGCGAGCCTGGCCTGGTTCGGCCCGTTCAGGAAGAAGGAGATGAACTTCAGCGCCTCGTCGGGGTTCTTGCTGTCGGCCGAGACCGACAGGGTCTGGGAGACCGCGCCCTGGTTGGAGCTGGTGCCCTTGAGCGGCGGGAGCGTCACCCACTCGAAGCCCTCCGGAGCCTGCTCGGCGACCTGCTGGCGCAGGTAGACGCCGACGGGGAGCATGGCGTACTCACCCTTGTAGAAGCCGGGCAGCGGGTCGGCGGTGCCCATACCGAGCGTCTTGGGGTCGGCGGACTTGTCGACGTGGATCTGGTTGTAGATCCGCTGCAGGACCTCCTTCTCCTCGGGCCCGACCTTGACGGTGGACTTGCCGTCGGCGCCGGTCTGGAAGAAGGTGCCGTTGAAGTTGAGCGCCAGGTTCAGCGTCTTGTTGACCGGCGACTTCATCGGCCAGGCGACGCCGAAGGCGCCGTCCTTGGTGAGCTTCTTGCTGACCTCGGCGAACTCGTCCCACGTCCACGGGTTGTCCGCGGTGGGCACGCGCACCTTCGCCGCGTCGAGCAGCTTCTTGTTGGCGATGATGACCTGCGACTCCTGCAGGAACGGCACGCCGTACACGCCGCCCTCGGCGCCGAAGGTGACGGTGTCCCACGCGGGCTGCGGGATGTCGCTCTTGAGCTCGGCCGGCAGCTTGTCCTTCAGGTCCAGCAGGTAGCCGCGGGTGGCGAAGCCCGACAGCGCCGGGGAGTCGTTGTGGATCACGTCGGGGGCGCCGCCGCCCTCGAACTGGGTGACGAGCTGGTCGTTGACGTTGTCCCAGCTGCCCTGGACGTAGGTGACCTGGATGGTCGGGTTGTTCTTGTTCCACTCGTCCACCAGGGCCTTGTTGGCCTCGATGGACTCCTTCTGCCAGGCCAGCGAGAGGAAGTTCAGCTTGACGGGTTCTGCGGGCGCCTCGGAGGCGGTGCCGCCGCCGGTGGCTCCGGTGGAGCCGCCGCTGCCGCATGCGGCCGACAGGGCGAGGACCGCCGCTGCCGCCAGAGCGGATGTGATGCGCATATGGGGAGACCTCCGAACTAGCCCTTGACGGCTCCGGCCATGAGGCCGGACTTCAGCCGCCGTTGGATGATTGCGAAGAAGATCAGGCTGGGGATCGTCGCCATCAGCGATGCGGCGGCGAGCGGGCCGAGCCTGGCCACTCCCTCCGGCCCGGTGAAGCGGGCCAGGGTGAGGGGCAGGGTCATCACGTCGGGGTCGCGCAGGACCACGAGCGCGAAGAGGAACTCGTTCCATGAGGAGATGAACGAGAACAGCAGGGTGGCGACCACGCCGGGTGCCAGCAGCGGGGCGACCACGCTCACGATGGAGCGCACCCGTCCCGCCCCGTCGACCGACGCGGCCTCCTCCAGTTCGCGGGGTACGGCACGCACGTAGCCCTGCAGCATCCACAGCGCGAACGGCAGCGTGAAGGTGACGTGCACGAGGACCAGGCCGGTCAGCGTGTTGGTCAGCTCCAGGTTCCGCAGCACCATGAAGAGCGGAATGATGATCAGGATGAACGGGAAGACCTGGCTGACCAGCACCCATCCGGTCGCCACACGGCTGGCCAGGCCCCGGTGTCTGGCCATCACGTAGGCGGCAGGCAACGCCAGGGCCACGGTCAGCAGGGCGCTGAACAGCGCCACGACCAGGCTGCGGAAGGCGGCGCCGATGAGGTCCTGCTCGCCGAAGGCGTCGATGAAGTTGGCGAAGGTGGGGTCGGCCGGGATCCACGACGGGTCGGTGGAGGCCATCTCGCGTGGTGTCTTGAGGCTGGTCGACAGCAGCCACACCAGCGGGAAGCCGAGGAAGACCACGTAGACGACGAGCGCGAGGTACTGCAGGGGCCGCTTCACGCGTTGGCCTCCCTCATCTGCCGCCACAGGTAGACCCCGAGGATGGCGAGCACCACGATCATGATCACCACTCCGAAGGCGGCCGCGGAGCCGAACCGGCCGTAGCGGAAGGCCTCCTGGTAGGCGAAGACCATCGGCAGTGTCGTCCGGCCGCCCGGTCCACCCTGCGTGAGCACCCAGATCAGGCTGAACTGGTTGAAGTTCCAGACGAAGTCGAGCGAGGTGATGGCCACGATGACCGGCTTGAGCTGCGGCAGGGTGATGTTGCGGAAACGCTGCCAGCTGCCCGCTCCGTCGATCTTCCCGGCCTCGTAGAGCTCGGCGGGCACGTTCTGCAGGCCCGCGAGCAGCACCACGGTGGTCTGCGGCATGCCGCTCCACACGCCCATGAGGATGATCGCCGGGAGCACGAAGGTGAAGTCGGCCAGCCAGTCGATGTCGGTGCCGAGGATGCCGTTCAGGATGCCGGCGTCGGCGTGGTAGACCATGCGCCACATCAGGCCGATGACGACCGGCGGCATCGCCCACGGCACCACGGCCAGCACCCTGGCGAAGCCGCGGAAACGCAGGTTCTCGTTGAGCAGCAGGGCCAGGCCCAGGCCGAACAGGAACGTCAGCACGGTCACCGAGACGGCCCAGATCAGGCCGGTGACCATCGCCTGCCAGAAGGCGCCGTCGCCCATGAGGCGGGTGAAGTTGTCGAGGCCGTTGAAGCCGTACTCGACGTTGCGCCCGGCCCTGGCGTCGGTGAAGGCCAGCGCGATGCCGTACAGCAGCGGCCCGACGCTGAACAGCACGACGGGGACGAGCGCGGGCAGCATCAGCACGAGCAGTTCGCGCCGCTGCCGCGAGGCCGGCGAGGGGCCGCGCGAGGCGGTGCGGACCGGCCGCGTGGCCGTTGCCGTCATGAGGTCTCCAAGGTGGACTCGCGCACGATCAGCCGGGGAGGCACGGTCACCACGGTGGGTGCGCGTCCGCCGTCCTCGAGCCGGGCGAGCAGTAGCTGGGCGGCGGCGCGGCCGCGTTCGGCCGAGCCGAGCGAGACGCTGGTCAGCGTCGGCCAGGAGGCGGCGGCCAGGTCGGTGTCGTCCATGCCGACCACCGCCACGTCCTGCGGCACCCGCTTGCCGTACTGGCGCAGCACATCGAGCGCGCCGAGCGCGATCAGGTCGTTGGCGCACATCAGCGCGTCGACGTCGCCGTCGCGCTCCAGCAGCCGCCGCGCGGCCTGCGCGCCGGCCTCCCGGTAGAAGTCGCCGACCTCGACCAGCGCCGGGTCGTACGGCAGGCCGCATTCCTCCAGCGCCTCGCGGAAGGCGGCGTCGCGGGCGGCGCCGGGCACGGTGTCGAGCGGGCCGTTGAGGAAGCCGATGCGCCGCCTGCCCCGTTCGTGCAGGTGGCCGACGGCCAGCCGCACGCCCTCGCGTGAGTCGGCGCGCACGTTGTCGACGGCGGTGCCGTCGGGCACCAGGCCGATGATGACGACGGGGGCGCGGGCGTTCTCGATCATCTTCAGGTGGTCGTCGGTGACGCGGATGGGGCTCATGATGAGCCCGTCGACGTAGCGCTCGCCGAGGCTGCGCAGCACGTCGATCTCGTCGGCGACGACGGCGTCGGTGGAGTGGAGCACCAGCCGGTAGCCTGCTGTCTTGAGGACCGGCTGGATCTGGCGCACCATGGCCAGGTAGACCGGGTTGCCGATGTCGGCCATGGCGAAGGCGATCTGGTGGGTGCGGCGTGATTTGAGGGAGCGGGCGACGGCGTTGCGCACGTATCCGAGCTCGTCGGCGGCCCGCATCACCTTGCGCTCGGTCTCGGGCCGGGTGGGCAGGCCGTTGAGGACTCTCGAGACCGACGCGATCGAGACCCCGGCGTGCTCGGCGATCGTGGTGATCGTGGGTCCGTCGGGCACCGGGAGCCCCTTTCAGCCGTACTGTAAACGTTTACTGTGCTGGCCCCATGAAACCCGTCGGTAACCTGGGGGTCAAGTCACAGCTACATAACGCGACGATTCACACCTTGGCGGGCACCTTCGTGGCCGAGGGCAGGCGGCGCAGCGCGGGCACTCCCGCGAGCGCGATGATGGCGGCGAAGACGGCCGGGATGATGAGCGAGATCCGCAGCGAGGTCGCCTCCGCCACGAAGCCGAGCACGGCCGGCCCCATCAGCAGGCCGGTGTAGCCGAAGGCGGTCAGCAGCGCCAGGGCCTTGCCCACCGACCCGCCCGAGGCGCCGACCGCACTGAACAGCACCGGGATCACCGTCGCCAGACCCACGCCCGTCAGGCCCCAGCCGATCCAGGCCAGCGCCACCCCGCCGAAGACCGGCGACAGCAGCACCAGCACGTATCCGCCGGTGGCGATGGCCCCCGCCAGGCCGACGGTGGTGACGTTGCCCAGCCTGGCGCGCACCGGGTCGCCGACGAAGCGCACGACCGTCATGGCGGTCGAGAAGATCGTGAAGGCGATCGGCGCGATGGCCGGGTCCACGCCGAGGATGTTCGAGCTGTGCAGGCCGGTCCAGTCCATGGCGGCGCCCTCCGACAGGTGCGCGGCGAAGGCGGCCACGCCGAGGATCAGCACCAGGCCCCACGGGATCCTGCGGCCGTTGCCCTCGCCCTCCTGCTCGGCGGCGGGCTCAGGGGGCGGGAGCAGCGTGCCCACCAGCGTCAGGAAGAGCAGCGGGATCACCAGGGCGGCGGAGACCAGCAACGTCTGGGGGTCGGCGCCCAGGCCCAGCGCGATCGAGGTGATCGCGCCGCCGACCGCGCCGCCCAGGCTCCAGGTGCCGTGGAAGGCCGAAATGATCGGCCTGCCGTACTGGTGCTCGACCTCGACCGAGTGGGTGTTGATGGCCACCTCGACCACGCCGATGCCCAGGCCCAGCACGACGGCGGAGACCATCAGCGTGACGTAGTCGGGCGCCAGCGCCGGCCCGAGCAGCGCCAGCGCGCACAGGGGCGCGGCGACCTGGCTCATGCGCCTGCTCGACAACCGGTCGACGAGCTGGCCGGCGATCAGCATCGAGCCCAGCGCGCCGAACGACACCAGCAGCAGGACCACGCCCAGGCGGCCCTCGCCGAGCTGGAGCCGCTGGTTGAGCGACGGCAGGCCCGCGGCCCAGAAACCGACCATCAAACCGAGGAGGAAGAAGTACCCGAACACGCCCAGACGGGCCCGCTTTATGTTCACGACTAGAGCATAATGGAAGAGTGATGCCAACCGTAAGTGGTGATTTGCGAGCTTTGAATAGGGTTCGCCTCCTTCGCGCCGTCCACGAGGGCGGGGCGACCAGGACCCGGGCGCAGCTGACCCGCGACCTGGAGCTGGCCCGCGGCACCGCGTCGGTGCTGGTCGGCGAGCTGGCCGCCGCCTCGCTGCTGATCGAGTCGCCCGCGGCCGAGCACGGGCGCGGGCGGCCCACCATGGTGCCGGGCGCGCATCCCGGCGGCCCCCAGGCGCTCGCCGTGGACCTGCGCGAGGACGAGTGGGAGATCGCCGTCTGCGAGCTCGGCGGCGCGGCGCGCACGGTGGAGACGCGCGCCCACGACCGCACCCCGGAAGGCGCGCTCCATCCGCTCGGGCAGGTCCTGCGCACCCTGGTCACCGGCCGCACCGTCGGCGTCGGCCTGGCCATCGCGGGCCCCGTACGGCAGGGCGAGCGGGTCGACATCGCCCACCTCGGCTGGCGCGAGGTCGACGTGGCCGGACTGCTCGGCCTGGGCGCCACCCCCCTGACCGTCGGCAACGACGCCCGCCTGGCGGGCCTGGCCGAGGCACGGCGAGGCGCCCTGCGCGGCACGAAGGTCGGCCTGCACCTGCACGTCGCCTTCGACCCCGGCGGCAGCCTCCTGATCGACGGCTGGCCGGTGACGGGCGCGACGGGCCGGGCGGGCGAGTACGGCCACATGCCGCTCGTCCCCGGCGACGAGCCGTGCCTGTGCGGCGCCACCGGCTGCTGGAGTCTCCAGGTGGGCGCCAACGCCCTGCTCAGGCACCTGGGCCTGCCGTACGGCCAGGGCCACGGCCGGGCGGAGGCCGAGCAGGTGCTGTCCAGGACGGACGCCCCCGCGCGCCGCGCGGTCGAGCGTGTGGCCTCGGCGCTGGGGTCCGGCATCGGCGCGCTGGTCAACGCGCACGACCCCGACCTGGTGTCGGTCTCCGGCTTCGGCGGCGACCTGCTGGAGCCCGGCTCCTTCCGCACGGCCTATCTGCGCGCCCTCATGGGCATGCACCGCGAGGCGCCCGCCCGGGTGGTGGCGTCGGAGCTGGGGTGGCGCGGGCCGCTGATCGGGGCGATGGAGTCGGTCTTCGACGGATTCCTCACCCCTGGACGCGTCGAGGCGTGGCGACACGCCCGGATGCAGAGTGTGATGTAGACCACGTACCCCTCGGTCGGTTCAGCTGCTCCGATGCCGGAAAACCGCAGGTCAGAGCGCATCCTTGCGGTCCGGCGAGCGGAGCGGTACGGATAGAGGCGATCAATGTGTTTTTGGGGGTTATGTGGACCTGGAACTGGCCCTCCGCATGTGCGAGGCCGCCGTCAAGCAGGCCGGCCGGGAGGGCGCCAAGATCGCCGTCGCCGTGGTCGACGACGGCGGCCATCTGGTCGCCTTCCAGCGTATGGACGGGGCCGCGATCGCCGGCCCCGTCCTCGCGCCCGGCAAGGCGTACACGTCGGTGGCAAACCGCGTCCCAACTGCGGTTCTGGCAGATTTGACCAAGCCGGGAGGCGAGCTCGCGGGCCTGCCGGGCGACCGGTTCGTCTGCCTGGGCGGAGGCCTGCCCCTGTGGTCCGACCAGGGGGAGAACGGCCGCGTCGCGGGCGGTGTGGGAGTCAGCGGAGGCACCGTCGCGCAGGACGTCTCGTGCGCCGAAGCGGCGGCTCTGGTATGGCGAACCCGCTGAGATGCGCTTTCGGCAACGCAAGCCGCTGGTATCCGCCATGATTAGCCGTTGCAATACGGGTAACAGAGTCCCGGAACGAAACTCCCCGAGGAGAGATACACGATGGCACTTCCCACGCTGACCCCTGAGCAGCGCAAGGCGGCTCTGGAGAAGGCCGCCCAGGCGCGTGCCGAGCGCACCGCTCTGCTGGCCAAGGTCAAGTCGGGCGAGCTGACCTTCGCCCAGCTCCTTGAGCGCGACGACGACATCGCCAAGAAGATCAAGGTCTCCCAGGCGCTGCGTGCGGTCAAGGGCATCGGTCCCGCCAAGGCCACCGCCCTCATGGAGGAGGCGGGCGTCGACGAGAAGCGTCGCCTGGGTGGTCTGGGCGCTCAGCAGCGCAAGAAGCTTGTCGACGCGCTCGGCTAGACAAGCAGTTTTCCGGGGGTTCTAGGGCCGCTGGCGGTTGTGGGGGAGCACCCGGCTCCCCCACCCTCCCCCGGCGCGCTAGGACCGCAGATAGGCGAGCACGGCCAGCACCCGGCGATGCTGGTCGGAATCCTCCGCATGCAGGCCGAGCTTGGCGAAGATGCTGCGGATGTGCTTCTCCACGGCGCCGTCGCTGATCACCAGCTGGCGCCCGATGGCCGGGTTCGACTTGCCCTCGGCCATCAGCCCGAGCACCTCCCGCTCGCGCGGGGTGAGCTGGGCGAGCGGGTCGTTCTTGCGCCGTCGCACCATCAGCTGCGACACCACCTGCGGATCGAAGACCGTTCCGCCCGAGGCGACGCGCCGCAGCCCCTCGAGGAACTCCTCCACGTCGATGACGCGGTCCTTGAGCAGGTAGCCGACCGCCCCGTGGGCATCGGCCAGGAGGTCATCGGCATACGACACCTCCACGTACTGCGACAGGATGAGCACCGGCGCTCCGGGCACCTTCTGGCGGACCTCCACCGCGGCCCGCAGGCCCTCATCGGTGAACGAGGGCGGCATGCGTACATCGACGACCGAAACGTCGGGTTTGTACTCCTGGACGGCCTGCACCAGCGACGGACCATCCCCGACGGTGGCCACCACCTCGTTGCCGAACTCCTCCAGGAGCCTGACGAGCCCTTCCCTGATCAGGACTGCGTCATCGGCCACCACCACCCGCACAGGGCACCTCCGCCACGATCATCGTCGGCCCGCCGTCGGGTGACTGGACCGCCAGTTCCCCGTCGACTGCGCGGAGACGATCGGCCAGGCCCGCCAGGCCATGTCCCTTGGCGACGTGCGCGCCGCCGACCCCATCATCGCCGATCGTGAGCAACAACGAGTCTCCGGTACGGCTGAGCGTGATCGCGCAGAGGGTGGCGCGGCTGTGTTTGGCGATGTTGGTGAGGCATTCGGCGACGACGAAATAGATCGCGTTCTCCACCGAGGCCTGGAAGCGGCCCTCGATCTGGACGTCGAGGTCGACGGGGACGGTGCAGCGGCCGGCAAGCGCGGCGAGGGCGGGCGCGAGCCCGCGGTCGGCCAGGATCGGCGGGGCGATGCCGCGCGAGAGGGCGCGCAGCTCGTCGAGGGTCTCGCGGGTGGCGGTGATGGCGCTGGTGATGGTCTCGCGCGCCGCCTCGGGGTCCTTGGCCATCTGGCGCTGGGCCCGCGACAACTCCATGGCCAGCGAGACCAGGCGCTGCTGGGGTCCGTCGTGGATGTCGCGCTCGAGCTTGCGCAGCGCGGCCGCCTCGGCCGAGACCGCGGCGGCGCGGCCCTCGGCCAGGTCCTCGATCCGCTCCTGCAGCTCGGCGACGCGGGTGAGCAGGATCTGGCCGTATCCGGCGCGCAGCAGCACCCCGCCGCGGATCAGGAACGGCATCAGAAGCAGGCCGAGCAGGCCGATCACGCCGTAGACGCCGACGCTGACCCAGTAGCCCTCGCCCAGGCCCATGAGCTCGGCCAGGTCGGTGTTGCCGGGGATGCGCGAGGTGACGATGCCGTAGAGCGGGTAGGTCAGCCCGGTCAGCGGGATCGCCCATGCCACCACGGTCAGCACGAAGCCGATGATCGCGATCGGCAGCAGCAGGATGCCGTGGAGCAGGTCGAGCCACGACTGCCCGCTGGTCATCGGGTTGACCAGCCGGCGGAAGGCGCCGGCCCCGGCGGGTGCCGCCTTGTAGCGGGGCCGCACGGGGGGCCTGTCCATGACGTCGGCCATCCAGCTGCGCTCGGCGTCGGCCAGGCCGCGGGCGAGCATGAGGGTGCCGGCCAGGATCGGCACCCCGATCCACACGACCGCGGTGCCCACGCCCGCGGCGAAACCGGTGATCAGCATTGCGAAGCCGAGCACGGCGGCGGGGAAACCGACAATCAGGTATCGCGAGTCGAGCAGGACTCGCCGCATCCGGGAACGCATGGCCTCAACGCTACGGCGCTCGATCAACCGCAGCGACCCGGCAGGCAGGCGAGGTCGCGGTAGTGCTGGCCCCACCACGGGGGTGAGGGGATCTTGACCTCAAGACGGCAGTCTGCGTGACTGTGCCCGACGTGCCGAAACGCCAGATTTGTGGCCATGACGGTTCTCCTCGATCGCCCCGTACGGCAGGCGTCCGCCCGCCGCGATCCCTTCATCGACGTGTTGCGGATCTTCGGCATGGCGCTGGTGGTGCTGCAGCACTGGAGCATCCCGGTGCTCGCCTACGACGGCGCCCGGCTGGCCACCGGCAACGCCCTGGCCACGCCCGGCGTCTGGGTGATCACCTGGATCAGCCAGGTCATGCCGCTGGTCTTCTTCGCCGGCGGCGCGGCCAACGCCATCAGCTTCCGCAGGGCCGCGGGCACCGCGCCGATGTGGCTGGGGGTGCGGCTGCGGCGCCTGGCCTGGCCGCTGCTGCCGCTGGCCGCCGTCTGGCTGCCGCTCCCCCACCTGCTGGCCACGCTGGGCGTGCCGGAGCAGCCGCTGGAGACCGGCGCCAAGCTGACCGGGCAGCTGCTGTGGTTCCTGGCCGTCTACCTGATCGCCGTCACCGCGACGCCGCTGCTGATGCGCCTGCACGAACGGTTCGGCGCGCGGGTGCCGCTCGTGCTCGGCCTCGGCGCGGTCGCCACCGACCTGCTGCGCTTCGGCACCGGGGTCGACTCGCTGGGCTACCTCAACATCGTCTTCGTCTGGCTCGCCGTCCACCAGCTCGGCTTCCTCTACCGCGACGGCCTGCTGCGCCGTCCCGGCGTGCTGGCCCTGGCCGGGTACGGCACGGCGGCGCTGCTGGTGGCCTTCGGCCCCTACCCGGGCAGCATGATCGGGCTGCCGGGCGCCGAGATGTCGAACATGGCGCCGCCCACGCTGGCCATGCTGGCGGTCTCGGCCGGCCAGATCGGCCTGTTCACGCTGCTGCGCCCGTGGATCCTGCGCCTGCCGCTCGACCGGCTCGTCACGTGGGCGGGGCCGCGCATCATGACCGTCTACCTGTGGCACATGCCCGCCCTGTTCGCCGTCACCGGGATCGTGGTGGTCCTGGCGGGCGTGGAGACGCCGCAGCCGTTCAGCGGCGGCTGGTTCGCCGGATGGCCGCTGTGGCTGGCCCTGCTGTCGCTGGTGATGGCCGGGCTCCTGCGGGCCTTCGCGCGCTTCGAGGAGCCGCCCGCCCTGCCGTACCGCGCCCTGGGCTGGGGCGCCGCCCTGGCGGCGTCGGTGCTGGTCGGCGGCGCGCTGCTGACGCTCACGGTCACCGGCTTCGCGCCGGGGGTGGCCCCGCTCCTGGCGGTGGCGGCTCTGGGCGGGGGTCTGCTGATCACGCTGCCGCGAGTGCGGAACAATCAGCCGGTATGAGCCTGATTCGCCCCCTGCGTGACGACGATCTGACAGCCGTGCGGGACATCTACGCCCACTACGTGGCGCAGACGGTGGCCACCTTCGACGAGGTGGCCCCCGACCTGGACGCCTGGAGGGCCAAGGCGGGCGCCGTCACGGCCGCGGGGATGCCGTTCCTGGTGGCCGAGGCGGACGGCCGGGTGCTGGGTTTCGCCTACGCGGGCCAGTACCGGCCCAAGCCCGCCTACCGTCACACCGTCGAGGACACGATCTATCTGGCGCCCGAGGCCACCGGGCACGGGCTGGGCGGGCGGCTGCTGGCGGCGCTGATCGAGGGGTGCGCGGCGACGCCCGCCCGCCAGATGGTCGCCATGATCGCCGACACGGGGATCGCCGCCTCGGCGAAGCTGCACCTGCGGCACGGCTTCACCGAGGCAGGGCGGCTGGACCGGGTGGGATTCAAGCTCGGGCGCTGGGTCGACGTGGTGATCTACCAGCGGGAGCTAGTTTCCTGACGGGCTGGGCGCGGCGGGTGGTCGCGACAGCTGCGTCGGCGAAGGGCTCGGCAGGTCGGTGCGCAGGTACGGCTGCAGCAGCCGGCTCCACGAATCGGCCATCTTCGCGTATTCGTGCTCGCAGCGCTGCGCCCTGGCGACCGGCAGGTCCCCCTCCGACACCAGCGGCAGGAAGGCGTTGTGGTTGGAGCCGTACAGGTAGCACATGACGTTGTAGAAGCGCTGGCCGCTGAGGGAGTGCTCGTCGGCGAAGACGTCCTTGCCCAGCGAGCCGTCCTCGGCCTGCGCCATGCGGCCCCAGGCGTCCATCATGCTGATGATGCCGGTGTAGTCCTTGCTCTCCTCGGCCGCTCCGATGAGCACGAGCGCCGACAGCTGGTCGACCGCGTCCTCCTCCTTGCCGGTGGTCGGCAGGTCGTACAGGTCGATCAGGCCGTGGCCCAGCTCGTGGAAGAAGATGCCGTTGAGCGCGCCGACGACCCGCGCGTCCACCGCGTCCGTGCCCGGTGCCTGCTCGCCCTGCTCCGGCTGCGCGAACAGCTGCTTGAGATAGCCGGCCATCTCGTAACACATGGTGATCGACTTGTCGTCGGGGTTGTAGAAGGCGTTGACCGTGTCGCACTGCATGCCGGTGATCGGCACGTTGACGGGCGGGACGAAGCTGGTGTTGGCCGAGTCCGTCCACTGCTGGATCAGGTCGTGGTCCTTCATCAGCTTCTCGGCGCTCAGCAGGTCGCGGTTGCCCGGCGCCTCGTAGCCGGCGGTGAAGCGGAAGGTGGACACGGGGCTGGGCACACTCTTGCCGCCCGCCTGGCCGGAAGCCGACGGCGTGGCGGAGGCGCCCGTGGCCGCCCGCTGCGGCGGATTGCCGCAGGCGGCCAGGGACAGGGCCAGCACGCCGAGCACGATCAGTCTCATAGCGGTATGTAATCAGACGATCTCATCTTGTCACCGCTGGGGTCGGGTGAGATCGGTGTCCTGACTGGGCTCGGTTAAGTCGGTGAGATTATGGACGCGTGGACAACCTCCTCATTGACCGCTTGCCGGACGACATCGACGCCAGCCCCGACGACATCTTCTCGGCCTTCGCCGAGTGGAACTCCGAACGCGGCCTGACGCTCTACCCGGCGCAGGAGGAGGCGCTCATCGAGGTCGTCTCGGGAAGCAACGTGATCCTGGCCACCCCGACCGGCTCGGGCAAGTCACTGGTGGCGGCCGGCGCCCACTTCGCGGCCCTGACCAAGGACCAGCGCAGCTTCTACACCGCGCCGATCAAGGCGCTGGTCTCGGAGAAGTTCTTCGACCTGTGCGCGATCTTCGGCACCGAGAACGTCGGCATGATGACCGGCGACGCCTCGGTCAACGCCGGAGCGCCGATCATCTGCTGCACCGCCGAGATCCTGGCCAACCTGGCGCTGCGCGACGGTGAGCGTGCCGACGTGCACCAGGTCGTCATGGACGAGTTCCACTTCTACGCCGAGCCCGACCGCGGCTGGGCCTGGCAGGTGCCGCTGCTGGAGCTGCCGCAGGCGCAGTTCGTGCTGATGTCGGCCACCCTCGGCGACGTCTCCATGTTCGAGGAGGACCTGGCCCGGCGGACCGGCCGCCCCACGGCGGTGGTCAAGCACGCCGAGCGTCCCGTCCCGCTGATCTACTCCTACCGCATGACGCCCCTGCACGAGACGCTGGAGGAGATGCTCTCCACCGGCCAGGCCCCGGTCTACGTGGTGCACTTCACCCAGGCCGCGGCGATGGAGCGGGCGCAGTCGCTGATGTCGATCAACATGTGCTCGAAGGCCGAGAAGGAGGCCATCGCCACGATGATCGGCAGGTTCCGGTTCACGACCAAGTTCGGCCAGGCCCTGTCCCGTCTCGTACGGCACGGCATCGGCGTGCACCACGCGGGCATGCTCCCGAAGTACCGCCGTCTGGTCGAGCGCCTGGCCCAGGCGGGCCTGCTGAAGGTCATCTGCGGCACCGACACGCTGGGCGTGGGCGTCAACGTGCCGATCCGCACCGTGCTGTTCACCGCGCTGTCGAAGTACGACGGCAACAAGGTGCGCCGCCTGCGCGCCCGCGAGTTCCACCAGATCGCCGGACGCGCCGGACGCGCCGGCTTCGACACCATCGGCTACGTCTCCTGCCAGGCGCCCGAGCACGACATCGAGAATGCCAAGGCCCTGGCCAAGATCGGCGATGACCCGAAGCGGCGGCGCGGCTACGCGCGCAAGAAGCCGCCGGAGGGCTTCGTCGGCTGGAGCGAGGAGACCTTCGCCAAGCTCCAGGAGGCCGAGCCCGAGCCTCTGGGCTCGCGCTTCAAGGTCAGCAACGCCATGCTGCTGGCCGTCATCAACCGGCCGGGCGACTGCTTCCAGGCCATGAAGAAGCTGCTCACCGACAACCACGAAGACCGCAAGTGGCAGCGGCGGCACATCAGCCAGGCCATCGCCATCTACCGCTCGCTGCTGGCCGGCGGCATCGTCGAGCAGCTGCCCGAGCCCGACGAGCAGGGCCGCCGCGCCCGGCTGACCATCGACCTGCAGGAGGACTTCGCCCTCAACCAGGCGCTGTCCACCTTCGCGCTGGCCGCGATGGACCTGCTCGACCGCGAGTCGCCCACCTACGCGCTCGACATGGTCTCCATCGTGGAGTCGATCCTGGAGGACCCGCGGCAGATCCTGTCGGCCCAGCTGAAGAAGGCGCGCGGCGAGGCCGTGGCGCAGATGAAGGCCGACGGCATCGAGTACGACGAGCGCATGGAGCTCCTGGCCGAGGTCATGTACCCCATGCCGCTCGAGACCCTGCTGCTGGGCGCCTACGAGACCTACCGGCGCGGCCACCCGTGGGTCGCCGACTACACCGTCAGCCCCAAGTCGGTCATCCGCGACATGTACGAGCGGGCGATGACCTTCACCGAGTACATCTCCTTCTACGAGCTGCCGCGCTCGGAGGGCACGGTCCTGCGCTACCTGGCCGACGCCTACCGCACGCTGTCGCGCACCATCCCCGAGCACCTCAAGACCGACGACCTGGTCGACCTCATCGAATGGCTCGGCGAACTGGTGCGTCAGGTCGACTCCTCGCTCATCGACGAGTGGGAGAAACTGGCCAACCCCGCCGAGGCGCTGGAGCGCGAGCAGGAGCTCGAGACCAAGGTGCGCCCGGTCACCGGCAACCCGCGCGCCTTCCGCGTCCTGGTGCGCAACGCCATGTTCCGCCTGGTCGAGTTGGCCGCCATGGACCGGCAGGAGGAGCTGGAGGAGCTCTACCCCGACCGCGACTGGGGCGCCATGCTCGACGCCTACTACGACGAGCACGACGAGATCATCATGGACGGCGACGCGCGCGGGCCCAACCTGCTGCGCATCACCGAGGAGACGGGCCTGTGGAAGGTGCGGCAGGTCGTCCTCGACCCCGACACCAACGGCGACTGGGGCTTCGACGCGGAGATCGACCTGGCCGCCTCCGACGAGGAGGGCCGCGCGGTCGTGCACGTCCTGGGGCTCAACCGGCTGTGACGACGAAGGCGTGTGCCGGAACGGACTGGCAAGGACGTCCCGGCACACGCCTGTCTCTTCAGTGTTGTCCGGCTATGGTCGGAGTCTCGTCATGAGAATGTCGCAAGATCGGGACAATCGCCGGTCAGCAGGCCGCGATCTCACAGATCTTGCCGAGCATGCGAGTAGCGTCCTTGGTCTGTCGCGCGTAGTCACCACCGGACGGCTTGCCCCACTCCCCGCCCTGCGTGTAGATCACGATCGCGTTGGCCCTGCGCGCCACGATCGCCCGCTCGCCGCCGATGCGCGCCTTGCTGCCCTGGTAGTACTGCCCGCGCACCGCCAGCGCCTCGTCGCCCAGCGCCCGCGCCGAGGCCGCGAACCGGTAGGAGCCCGCGCCGTAGTCCTTGCGCACGGCACACGTGCGCACCGCCGCACGAAGCTCGCCCATCGCGCCCTCGGCCGCCTTGACCGACGAGTAGACGATCACCTGCTCGGTCTTGGAGAAGTCGGGCACCGCGGTGTACACGACGGTCTTGGCCGCCGCACGCCCCTTCTGCGCCAGACCCGCCCGGTTGCACGGGTTGACCGCGAACAGGGCGCCCTTGCGGGCGCTGACCTGCCAGGAGGTCTCCGGGTCGTTGTCCTTCTTGGCGGCCTGCCCCTCGTACAGCAGGAAACCGTTGGGGATGGTCAGACCAGCGGCGACGGCGAAAAATAGGATCAGGTTCACCGGGCACATGATGCCAAAATGGGCAGGTGCACGACGAAGAAATCAGACGGACCATCGGGTTGCTCGCCCAGGACGACACCCTTCGCGCCTTCGCCGGCCTCGTGCTCGGCTCCTGCGACGCCCCCGACGAGGTGCTGCAACGCCTCGAACGCGGCGGCCTGGCCGTACGGCAGGACGACGGGGCCTGGCAGGCGCGGCCGACGCGGTTCCGCGAGATCCTGCAGGCCACGGCGGCTCCCGCCCCCAAGCTCAGCCCCGAGGAGAAGGTGCTGCGCACCTTCCTGGGCGACGGGCGGCTGCGCGAGATGCCGATGAAGCGTGACAAGCGGCGCATCGTGCTGCAGTACATCGTGCGGGTCTTCGAGCCCGGCGTGCGTTACCCCGAGAAGGACGTCAACGTGGCGTTGCGGGCCTTCCACGACGACTACGCCGCCCTGCGGCGGTACCTGATCGACGAGGACCTGCTCTCGCGCGAGGACAACGTGTACTGGCGCAGCGGCGGGCCGGTCGACCTGTAGCTCCGGGCTCCCGGTTTCAGGTGCCCGGCCTGACCGGGGGTTGCGGACGCAGGATGCGCCTGCGCCGCTCGGTCAGCCCGGCCAGCCACTCCTCGTCATAGACGTAGCCGTACCTGCTCGACCCCCAGACCGGCCCGTACCGGTAGATGACGACACGGCGCTCCCCCGGATTGTTCCTCGTCGCGCCACCATGCAGCAGGGCGTCGGTGAACAGCAGCGCGTCCCCCTTGCCCAGATGCACCGGCTCGGCGCCCGGCAGATCCTCGGGGTGGCTGGAGGCGGCCATCGGGTGCGGCAGGTTCGACTTGTGCGAGCCGGGCACCACGATGGTCGGCCCGTCACCCGGGCCGATGTCGGTGAGGGCGAGCAGGATGTTGACCATGCCGCAGCGGAAGACGCCGTGGCTGTAGCCGTACGCCGTGCGCAGCGCCGAGCGGTGCCCGCCGGAGTGCAGGCCGTGGCGGCCGCCGCTGTGACGCACCGAGGCGATGGTCTCGTCGACGAAGACGCCCTCGACGTAGCTGCCCTCCTCGCCCGCGTAGTGCCTGACCAGGTCGTACCAGCTCGGGTGGTCGATCAGCTCCTCGAACGGCGGCCCGGCCGCGACGGCCTGGTGCAGCTCGTAGCCGCTCTCGCCCGTGTAGTCGCGCCGCTGCGCGCCCCGGTGCCAGCCGCCGCGCTCCAGCTGCCGGGGGAAGGCGTCGACCTCGGCGTTGAGCCTGGCGAGCAGGCTCGCGTCGACCGCGTCACGCAGGATCAGGTAGCCGCGCAGGTCGAACAGGAAGTCGTCGAGCTCCCCCACCGGCGATCACCCTCCAGAGACGTCGGACTCCTCGCTCACCACACCGTCGTCGGGGTCGTCGAGCCAGCCCTCGGGCAGCAGCACCTTGGAGCGCTCGCCCGACTTGCCCCGCGGGGTGTCGGTGTTGGGCGGCCACGGCTGCCCCTGGTCGAGATTGTTCGTGACGCGGCGGAACTCGTCCACCGACTCCACGCTCGTCAGCTCCCGCCGCAGCTCGGCGCCGACGGTGAAGCCCTTCAGGTACCAGCCGACGTGCTTGCGGAAGTCGACCACCGCCGAACGCTCGCTGCCCAGCGTGCCGACCAGCGCCTCCAGGTGGCGGATCATCACCTCGGCCACCTCGCCCAGCGCCGGCCTGGCCCGCTCGGCGCTGCCGTTGAAGGCGTTCCGCAGGTCGCGGAACAACCACGGGCGGCCCAGGCAGCCCCGCCCGACCACGACGCCGTCGCAGCCGGTCTGCGCCACCATGCGCATCGCGTCGTCGGCGCACCAGATGTCGCCGTTGCCCAGCACCGGGATCTGCGTCACTGTCTCCTTCAGGCGGGCGATGTGGCTCCAGTCGGCGGTGCCGCCGTAGTGCTGCCTGGCCGTACGGGCGTGCAGCGCGACCGCGGCCACGCCCTCCTCCTGCGCGATCCGGCCCGCGTCGAGGTAGGTCAGGTGGTCGTCGTCGATGCCGGTGCGCATCTTGATCGTCACCGGCAGCGCCCCGGCGTTCGCGACCGCGTTCCTCAGGATGCGGCGCAGCAGATTGCGCTTGTACGGCAGAGCGGACCCGCCGCCGCGCCGGGTGACCTTGGGCACCGGGCAGCCGAAGTTCAGGTCGATGTGATCGGCCAGGTCCTCGTCGACGATCATCTTCACGGCGCGGCCGACCGTGTCGGGGTCTACGCCGTAGAGCTGGATGCTCCTGGGTGATTCGCCGGGGGCGAACCTGATCATGCGCATCGTCTTGACGTTGCGTTCCACCAGGGCGCGGGTGGTGATCATCTCGCAGACGTAGAGCCCTGCGGCATCGACCACCCCAGGCACCCTCGGGCCCGGAACGCCCCACCCGGGGTGCGACGCGGCAGCGTGTTGCACGTCCCCATGGTCATCGCCGTGGGCACCCCCTCGGGCGCCCTCGCGCGCATCCCGGCGGGCATCGCCATGCACGCCCCCGCGGACATCCCCCTGCTCAGTGCCTTGCTCGTCGCCTTGGACATCCCGACAAACCACCCGGAACGCCGCATTCGTGATGCCCGCCATCGGCGCCAGCACCACCGGCGGCCACACCCCAATCGGCCCAATCTTCACTCCCACAGTTGTAGCGCAGCCCGGCCCCAGAGCGTTATTCGCGGCTACGCTGGAACCGATGCTTCTCCGTCTGCGACTCTCCCTCCCCGACCGGCCAGGATCGCTCGGGCAGGTCACCCACGTCCTGGGCCAGTCGGGTGCCGACATCACCCAGCTCACCGTCCTCGACCGCGGCGCCGGCCGCGCCGTCGACGACCTCACCGTCTTCTGCCCCGACGGCCTGTCACGCGAGGCCCTCACCAAGAGCCTCCAGACCATCCCCGGCGTACACGTCGAAGGCGTCTGGACCACCCGCGAGGCCCCCGGCACCTATCCGGAGCTGGAAATCCTCAAATACATCACCACAGCCGGCGAACGCGGACTCTCCACGCTCGTCGACTCCCTGCCGGTGCTCTTCAGCGCCGACTGGGCCGCCGTCACCACCCCCGAACGCCCCGTGTACGCCAGCTGGAGGGCCCCCACCGACATCCCCCTCCCCGCAGAAACCCCACCCCGTCCCGCAGCCTCTACCCTCACCTCGGACCTCCACGTCATCACCGCCCCACTCCCACCCCTCGCCCTCACCCTGCTCCTGGCCCGCGCCGACGGCCCCTGCTTCCACCGGATCGAAGTGCACCGCCTGACGCGCATCCTCGAGATCTTCCTCAGCCTGCCGGGCACCGAACGCGCCATCTCACGCCGGACCTCCAGCGGGGACGCAAGCACCCCTGGAGTCGGGTAAAGTACTTCCTGCAGCGACACGCGGAAGTGGCTCAGGGGTAGAGCATCACCTTGCCAAGGTGAGGGTCGCGGGTTCGAATCCCGTCTTCCGCTCGGAGTCTCTTCGGAGATTTTGGACGATTAGCTCAGCGGGAGAGCGCTTCCCTGACACGGAAGAGGTCACTGGTTCAATCCCAGTATCGTCCACCATCTTTTTCTCCCACCCTCCCCTTTCAAAGGCATGGGCTTCCTGGGAACTGGCGCTTCGCGCCTGGTGAGTCAGGCTCCCCTCATTGGGGGCCGAGCCCCCAAACCCCAGCCGGGGCTGCCGCCCCGGACCCCGCATGGTTGCGCACTTCCAAACTCGCGGGAGTAAAGGGGTGGTGACTGGCCCCTGGACACATGCAGCCACCGTGACTTGGCGAATAACGTGGCGGCGCTCGACTTCTCGTCTGTAGGTCTGATTGCTCTCGGCCCGCAGAGTCTGGTTCGCCTGGGGCTCATGGGTGCGTCGGCGAGCTCGAGTCTCTTCACCGCCCAGTCACCAGCCGTCCAAGCAGAGCTGCTACTTGGCGGGCTTATCAATCTTCTCCGCGTGACGCCCTCGCTCTCCTTCAGAGGGTGTCGCAGCTGAGTCCTGTCGAGCCGACTCATAGGCGGCGCCAACCCCCGGCTCCAGCTCAGATGGGCACCAACACAAGAATCCTGGAGACAGCGACAAGGGTGCGCACAGTGGCAGGAGGCGCTGCGGGGCTGGCCGTCAGCTGAAGCCGTCGCCGGCGCAGGGCAGCGTGCTCGCCCCACACACGCAACCGCATTTGACGCCACGCCCCCACCCATGATTCCTTGGCTGCAGGCCGGCGGGCGGCCAGCAGGGCGGAAAGAACCGTCAGCACCCGAGGTTTCTCTCGAATCCCCGAGTCCTGGAACGGTCATGCCCTACCTCACTCTTCTTCGCCGCCCGCACGTCACCCGCCTCCTCTCCAGCTCTCTCATCGGCCGTCTCCCCACCGCTATGGCCGCGCTCGCCATCGCCCTGGTTCTGCGCGAGGCCGGGATGGATTACCGGCTTGTTGGTCTGGCTACGGGCGCGTATGCCGTGGCGGGGGCCGTGGGTGGGCCGTTGCTGGGGCGGGTGGTCGATCGGGTGGGGCAGTCCGGGGTGCTGGTGGTGGCCGCTGTGGTGTCGGCGGTGGGGTTCGCGTTGGTGGCGCTGGCTCCCGGGGTGGCCTTCTGGGCGGTGGCCGGGGCGGTGCTGGCGGGGGCTGCCACGCCGCCGCTGGAGCCGTGTTTGAGGGCTCTGTGGCCGGAGCTGGTAGATGAGGGGGAGCTTGACGCCGCCTACGCGATGGATGCGGGGGCGCAGGAGATCGTGTTCGTGGCGGGGCCGCTGCTGGTGGGCGGGATGGCGGCGTTCGGGGCGGGGCGGCCGGCGTTGTGGGTGGCGGCCGTGCTGGGGCTGGTGGGGTCGCTGGCGATGGCGAGTGCGTCACCCTCGCGGCGGTGGCGCGCCGGAGCGCGGTCGGCCGACTGGCTGGGGCCTCTGCGTAGCCGGGCGTTGGTGGTGCTTCTGGTGGCGCTGGCGGGTTCGGGGTGGGCGCTCGGGTCGTTCAACGTGTTCGCCGTCGCCTACGCCGAGGCGCGCCCGCTGCCCGGCGGGGCGGGGCTGCTGCTGGCGTTGTCGGCGCTGGGGGCGCTGATCGGAGCGGTGAGTTTCGGGGTGATCCGGTGGAAGGCGTCGGCGGCGATGAAGGCCTGGGTGCTGGCCGCGGGGATGGCGGCGACGTACTGGCTGGTCGTGCTCGTGCCGGGGGCCGTGGGGATGTGCTTGATCGCGCTGGCGACCGGGGTGTTCTTCGCGCCGCTGTTGTCGGTGTCGTTCGGGCTGGTGGGGCAGCTGGCTCCGGCGGGGACGACGACGGAGGCTTTCGCGTGGCTGGTGACGCTGATCGGTACGGGGATCGCGGGCGGATCGGCGGTGGGCGGGGCGCTTCTGGACGGTGGTGCGAGTGGTCCGGGCGGCGCGCTGCTTGAGAGTGGTGCGCTCGCCCGGGAGGCGGCTGTGGGGGCGGTTGGGGTGACGGTGTGCGCGATCCTGCTGCTGGCGGCACGGCGGGTGATCACGAAGGAAGCGAGAGTCACGGTTCGGTAACGAGCATTCCTGCAGGTCGCATAGGGTTGGGTGGTACGTCACCAAGCAGGGAGACAACAGGGAGATCAGTGAGCAAGCTACGCAGCGCCCTCCTCATCGTCGTGGCGGCCGTGGTGGCCGTCGCGGCGGGTCAGGCGCTGGCCGCGCCCGCCGGGGCAAGCGAGGAGGGACCGCAGACCGTCGTCGTTTCCGTGAGGCCGGACAGCACCCGATAGCGCGGGCGATTGAGCTGGACGGGAGCGGGATGTCGGGCGAGGCCGTGGAGCGTTATGTCGGCGGCTGGATCGGGACGATCACCGACGTCACGGACCGCGTCACCGATCTCCACCGTGCTCTGCGCCAGGGTGAGAACCTCGCCGCCCGCCTGCCGTACGAGCCACCCGCCTGCCGTACGAGCCGACCGCCTGCCGTACGAGCGCCCCTACCCGCTCTCGAAGGAGTCGGAGCGCGCCCTAGGCGTCACCGCAGGCCGACCGCCCACGGCGGGTCGGCTCCCGGTACCTCGCAGGTCCGCGCCGCCGCTCTGACCCCGAGCTCCAGCGCCCGCTTCACGATCTCGGGGGTGAGCCCGTCGAGTCGCCCGCCGAGCTCGCCGGAGGCGGCGAGCGCGTGCAGCAGCCCGGCGGTGAACGTGTCGCCCGCGCCGACGGTGTCGACGACGTCGATGACCGGTGCGGGCACCTCGATCTCCGTGCCGTCCAGCGACGCCCTGGCCCCACGCGCGCCGAGGGTGACCACCACGAGCCTCACTCCCTGCTCGTGCCATCGCTCGCATGCCTGCCGCGCCGTCAGCCCGAGGTGGTCCAGGTCCTCCTCGCTGACCCTGATGAGGTCGGCGAAGGCCGCCCATCGCGGCAGCGCGGCCAGGTACCGGGCCGCCGGCACGATCGACGGGCGCACGTTGGGGTCGACGGAGATCGTGGCGTGCGGGCGAGCCAGGGTGAACAGCTCCTCGACCTGCGGGGCGAGCGCCAGCGTCAGCGAGCCGCCGTGCAGGCAGAGGCTTTCGTACGGCACGCGCGCCGAGAGCTCGTCGGCGGTCCATGCCCAGTCGGCGGTGCCGTCGACGTAGAAGGAGTACGAAGCGCTGCCGCAGGCGTCGAGGGCGGCGATGGCCAGGCTGGCCTGCTCGGAGGCCTCCACGACCTGGCTCAGGTCGACGCCGGAGCCGAGGAGATGGTCGCGCAGCAGGTCGCCCGCCACTCCCCCGGCGAGCCTGCCGAGGTAGCGCGTGGGGGTGCCGAGCCTGGCCAGTGCGACGGCGGTGTTGAGGGGCCCGCCGCCGGGCCGTACGCGCAGATCGAGACGGCCGGGTCCGGGAGTGGCGAAGGCATCGGCGACGGCCTCGCCGATCACGGTCACGGTCGCGGTCATCGCTCTTCCCTTGGCTCTGGGGGAAGACTGTAGCGTGATCGGCATGAGCCTGCCCAGCCGTGCCCACGTGGTGATCATCGGCGGTGGAGCCGTCGGCACCAGCGTCGCCTACCACCTGACCGCTCTGGGCTGGACCGACGTGGTCCTGCTCGAACAGGGCAAGCTCTCCTCCGGCACCACCTGGCACGCCGCCGGGCTGGTGGGCCTGCTGCGGGCCAGCGAGAGCGGCACCCGGCTGGTGCAGTACTCCGCCGAGCTCTACCAGCGCCTGGAGGCCGAGACGGGCCTGGCCACCGGCTACAAGGCGTGCGGCGGCCTGATCGTGGCGCGCACGAAGGACCGCATGGTCCAGCTGAAGCGCACCGCCGCGACGGCGGCCGCGTTCGACCTGGAGTGCGAGCTGCTGACGCCCGCGCAGGCCGGGGAGATCTATCCGATCCTGCGCACCGACGACCTGCAGGGCGCGATCTGGCTGCCGGGCGACGGCACGGTCAATCCGACCGACCTGACCCAGTCGCTGGCCAAGGGGGCCAGGCAGCGCGGCGCGCGGGTCTTCGAGCGCACCCGCGTGACCGGCATCGAGCCCGGCTACACGGTGGTCACCGACCAGGGCACGATCGAGGCGGAGGTCGTCGTCAACTGCGCGGGCCAGTGGGCCAAGGCGGTGGGCGCGATGGCCGGGGTGAACGTGCCGCTGCACTCGGCCGAGCATTTCTACGTCGTGACGGAGCGGATCGAGGGTGTGCGGCCCGACTATCCGATCCTGCGCGACCCCGACGGCTACACCTACGTCAAGGAGGAGGTCGGGGGCCTGGTGGTGGGCGGGTTCGAGCCGGAGGCCAAGCCGTGGGTCTCCCCCGACAGCCTGCCGTACCCTTTCGAGTTCCAGCTCCTGGAGGAGGACTGGGAGCACTTCGAGGTGCTGATGAACAGCGCCCTGCACCGGCTGCCGGTGCTCAACGAGACGGGGATCAAGAAGTTCTACAACGGCCCGGAGAGTTTCACGCCCGACAACCAGTTCATCCTCGGCGAGGGGGCGAGGAACTTCTTCGTCGGAGCCGGGTTCAACTCCGTCGGCATCGCGAGCGCGGGCGGGGCGGGCAGGGCGCTGGCGGAGTGGATCGTCGCCGGTGAGCCGACGATGGACCTGGGCGGCGTCGACATCCGGAGGTTCGGCCCGTTCAACGGCAACAACCAGTGGCTGCGCGCCCGGGTGGCGGAGGTGCTCGGGCTGCACTACGAGATCCCGTGGCCCAACCGCGAGCTGGCCACGGCCAGGCCGTTCCGCCGCTCGCCCGTGCACCACCTGCACGAGGGGGCGTTCTGGGGGTCGAAGCTGGGCTGGGAGCGGGTCAACGTCTTCTGCCCCGAGCCGGTCGTGTACTCGTGGGGCCGGCAGAACTGGCAGCCGTACGCCGACGCCGAGCACCGGGCCTGCCGCGAGGACGTGGCGCTGTTCGACCAGACCTCGTTCGGCAAGCTCCTGGTCAAGGGCGCCGACGCCGAGCGCGGGCTGCAGTGGGTGTGCACCAACGACGTGGCGGTGCAGCCGGGGCGCACGGTCTACACGGGGGTGCTCAACGAGCGCGGCGGCTACGAGGCCGACGTCACCGTGACCAGGCTCGCCGCCGACGAGTACCTGTGGGTGACCAGCGCGGGCAGCGTCTACCGCGACCTCGACCATCTGCGGCGGCACCTGCCTGGCTCGGTCGCGGTGGTCGACGTGACCGCCATGTACGCGGTCTTCGGCGTCATGGGTCCGCGCAGCCGGGAGCTGCTGCAGAAGCTGACCCGCGTCGACCTGTCGCACGCGGCCTTCCCGTTCGGCACCAGCCAGGAGATCGACCTGGGTCCGTACACCGTGCGGGCGACCAGGATCACCTACGTGGGCGAGCTGGGCTGGGAGCTGTACGTGCCGGTGGAGTTCGCCGTCGGCGTCTACGAGCTGCTCCTGGAGGACAACCCCACGCGGGCCGGCTACTACGCGATCAACTCGCTGCGGCTGGAGAAGGGCTACCGGGCGTTCGGCGCCGACATCGGGCCCGACGACAACCCGGTCGAGGCGGGGCTGACGTTCACCTGCAAGGACGGGCCGTACCTGGGGCGCGAGGCGGTGGAGAAGGCGACCAGGAGGCGGCGGCTGGTGTCGTTCGTGGTGGACGACCCCGAGGTGATGTTGTGGGGCGGCGAGCTGGTGCTGCGCGACGGGGAGCCGGCGGGCCGGATCACCTCGGCGGCGTGGGCGGCGACCACCGGGTCGTGCGTGGCGCTGGGGTACGTCGACGGGACCGAGGGGCGGTTCGAGGTCAACGCCGGCGGTGACGTACGGCAGGCGAGGCTGCACCTGCGCCCGCCGTACGACCCGGGGAACGAGAAGATCAGAAGGTGACGGGCAGCCGGTCGACCCCGCTGGTGAGCTTGTCCGGCTGGCGTTGGATCTGCTCCACCGGTATCGCCAGCCGCAGCCCCGGGCAGCGTTCGACGAGCTTGCCGAAGACCACCCGAAGCTCGATGCGGGCCAGCGGGGCGCCGATGCAGTAGCGCAGCCCGTGACCGAACGTGATGTGGTGGGCGTTGTCCCGGGTGATGTCGAAGCGGTCCGGCTCGGGGAACGCCTGGGCGTCGTGGTTGGCCGCCGAGGTGTCGAGCACGACCAGATCGCCGGTTTTCACGGCCGCCCCGCAGATGTCCAGGTCGGTGCGGGCGTAGCGCGGGATCACGCCGATCGCGTCGGCGGGCGTGCGCAGCATCTCGTCCACCGCACCCTGGATCAGTTCCGGCCGTTCGACGAGCAACTCCCACTGCGACCGGTTCTCCAGCAGGAAGAGCGCCCCGAGCTCGATGGCGACGACCGTGGTCTCGTGCCCGGCGAACAGCATCGCCATGGAGAGCATGGCGATCTCGTCGTCGGACACCGTGTCGATCATGCGGGAGATGAAGTCGTCACCCGGCTCCTTGCGCTTGCGCCGGACCAGCTCCTGCCCGTAGCCGTACAGGGCGAACAGGCCCTGCTCCGACAGCTCGCGGTTGGTGACGTCCGAGGTCTGCTGGCTCCACGCGCGAAACTGCGGACGGTCCTCGTACGGCACGCCCAGCAGCTCGCAGATCACCAGGATCGGCAGCGGCAGGGCGAGCGCCTCGCACAGGTCGGCGGGCGAGGTCATCGCGTCGATCAGCTGGTCGGTGAGGGCCTCCACGCGAGGGGTGAAAGCCCGCATGCGTTTGGGCGAGAAATGCGGCTGGAGCAGCTCGCGCATCCGGGCGTGTTCTTCGAGTTCGGTCTCGAAGCCGCCGCGGGGCCCGCCGAACAGCGCCGACTCGCCGGTGCGCGCGGCGTTCGCCGGATCGGGATGGGAGCGGCCCAGCCGTTCGTCCGACAGGTACTTCTTGACCTCCTCGTAGCCGGTGACCAGCAGGGCCTCGTGCCCGACGCGGGTGCGGACGCGATGCACGGGGCCCTGCGCGGCCAGTGCGCGTAACAGCGGGGGGACTTCCAGCGGATGCTCAGCCGGGAACGGCAGCTGTGGAGTCATGCCCCCAAGAAATCATCGAAGGAATGCCGCCGCCACCCCCGCGTCGACCGGGATGTGCAGGCCCGTGGTGTGGCTGAGCTGGGTGAGCAGGAACACCGCCTGGGCGATGTGCTCGGGCAGTACCTCACGCTTGAGCAGTGTGCGCTGGGCGTAGTACTCGCCCAGCTTCTCCTCCTCCACTCCGTAGACGGCCGCCCGGTTGGCGCCCCAGCCGGAGGCGAAGATGCCAGAGCCGCGCACGACGCCGTCCGGGTTGACGCCGTTGACGCGGATGCCGTGGGCGCCGAGTTCGGCGGCCAGCAGGCGCACCTGGTGGGCCTGGTCGGCCTTGGCCGCGCCGTAGGCGACGTTGTTCGGTCCGGCGAAGACGGCGTTCTTGGAGGAGATGTAGACGATGTCGCCGCCGAGGCCCTGGGCGATCATCACCTTGGCGGTCTCGCGGGCGACCAGGAAGGAGCCGCGGGCCATGACGTCGTGCTGCAGGTCCCAGTCGGCGACGCTGGTCTCCAGCAGGCTTCTCGACAGCGACAGCCCGGCGTTGTTGACCACCAGGTCCACCCCGCCGAAGGCCAGGACCGCCTGCCGTACGGCATGGGCGATCTGCTCCTCGCTGGTCACGTCGGCCTGGACGGCCAGCGCCACGTCGGCGTTGCCGAGTTCGGCGGCGACCTTCTCCGCCGAGCCGAGGTCGCGGTCGGCGACGACGACGCAGGCACCCTCGGCGGCGAGCCTGCGCGCGGTGGCGGCGCCGATGCCGCTGCCGCCGCCGGTCACGAGGGCGACGCGGGCGGCCAGCGGCTTGGGCGGGGGCATGCGCCGGAGCTTGGCCTCCTCCAGGTCCCAGTACTCGATGCGGAACTTCTCCGACTCGTCGATGGGCGCGTAGGCGGAGATCGCCTCGGCGCCGCGCATCACGTTGATGGCGTTGACGTAGAACTCGCCGGCGACACGTGCGGTCTGCTTGTCCTTGCCGAAGGAGTACATGCCGACGCCGGGCACCAGCACGATCGCCGGGTCTGCGCCGCGCATCGCGGGTGAGCCTTCAACGGCGTGACGCCGGTAGTAGGCCGCGTACTCCTCGCGGTAGGCCGCGAACTGCGCCTGGACGTCTCCGGAGGGGTCCAGGACGAGCGGGGCGACCTTGGTGCGCAGGAAGTGGTCGGGGCAGGAGGTGCCCAGCGCGGCGAGCTCGGCCAGGCGCTCGCGGGAGACGAAGTCGAGCACCTCGGGTGTGTCTGTGTAGTGGCCGACCTGGGGGCGGTCGGTGGAGGCCAGGCCTCGGACCAGCGGGAACAGCTCGGCTGCCGTGGCCAGGCGCTCCTCGGCCGGCAGGGGCTCGCGCACGAGCGCCCCGAAGGGGTCGGGGCGGCCGTGCTCGGCGATGTACCGCTCCGCCGTACGGATGATCTCCAGGCTGTTGGCCTGGCACTCGTCGGAGGTGTCGCCCCAGGCGGTGATGCCGTGGCCGCCGAGGATGACGCCGATGGCCTGCGGGTTGGCCGCCTTGACGGCGGCGATGTCGAGGCCGAGCTGGAAGCCTGGCCGGCGCCACGGCACCCACAGCACCCGCTCGCCGAAGATCTCGCCGGTCAGTCGCTCGCCGTCGGCGGCGGTGGCGATGGCGATGCCCGCGTCGGGGTGCAGATGGTCGACGTGGACCGCGTCGACCAGGCCGTGCATGGCGGTGTCGATCGAGGGGGCGGCGCCGCCCTTGCCGTGCAGGCAGAAGTCGAAGGCGGCGACCATCTCGTCCTCGCGCTCGACGCCCGGGTAGACGTCGGTCAGCGCGCGCAACCGGTCGAGCCGCAGGACGGCCAGGCCGGGCTCGGTCAGCGTGCCCAGGTCGCCGCCGGAGCCCTTGACCCACATCACGTCGATCTCGGAGCCGGTCACCGGGTCGGTGTCGGCGCCCTTGGCGGAGGCGTTGCCGCCCGCGTAGTTGGTGTTGCGCGGGTCGGCGCCGAGCGTGTGACACCGGTCGAGCAACTGGTCGACACTGCTGTTCGTAGTGGGGTTCATGGTGGTTCTCAGGCCCCCCAGCCTGCTTGCGCGCCGCCGACACGGTCGGCGCAGATCTTCTCGAAGTAACCGGATCGGGCGTAGGCGCCCATGGGGTCGGGGTCCAGGCCCATGCTCTCCCGCAGGGAGGCGAGCATCGGCCGCACGTCGGTGTTGTAGGCATCCATGAGCACGGCGTTGGCGCCGAGCACGTCGCCCTCGCTCTGCGCGGTGGCCAGTGCGTGGCGGTCGAGCAGCAGGGCCTTGGCGGTGGCCTCCTGGACGTTCATCACCGAGCGGATCTGGCCGGGGATCTTCGGCTCGATGTTGTGGCACTGGTCGAGCATGAACGCCACGTGCGGGCCGTACCCTCCGCCGCCGATCACCTCGACCATGATGCGGAACAGCTGGAACGGGTCGGCGGCGCCGACCATCAGGTCGTCGTCGGCGTAGAAGCGGGAGTTGAAGTCGAACCCGCCGAGCTTGCCCTCACGCAGCAGGAACGCGACGATGAACTCGATGTTGGTACCCGGCGCGTGGTGGCCGGTGTCGACCACGACCTGCGCCTTGGGGCCGAGCTTGAGGCAGTGCGCGTAGGCGGTGCCCCAGTCGGGCACGTCGGTGGCGTAGAAGGCGGGCTCGAAGAGCTTGTACTCCAGCAGGAAACGCTGGCCGTCGCCGAGGCGGTCGTAGACCTCCTTGAGCGATTCGGCCAGGCGGTCCTGGCGGGCGCGCAGGTCGTCCTGGCCGGGGTAGTTGATGCCGTCGGAGAACCACAGCTTGAGCGTGTCGGAGCCGGTGGCGTCCATGATCTCGACGCATTCGAGCAGGTGGTCGGTCGCCTTGCGCCGTACGGCCTTGTCGGGGTGCGTCACGCTGCCGAGCTTGTAGTCGTCGTCCTGGAAGACGTTGGAGTTGATCGCTCCGATGGCGACGCCGTGGTCACGGGCGTGGGCGGCGAGGTGGGCGTAGTCGTCGACCTTGTCCCAGGGGATGTGCAGGGCGACCGTGGGGGCGACGCCTGTGAAGGCGTGCACCTGGGCCGCGTCGGCGAGCTTCTCGTAGGGGTCGCGCGGCACGCCTTGCTGGGCGAAGACCTTGAAACGCGTGCCGGAGTTGCCGTACGCCCACGAGGGCGTCTCGATGTGCTGCTCGCGTAGCCGGGAGGCTGTGTCCATGGGGGTCCCCGATTCAGCTGAGATGGAAGATCTCGGTCAGCGGCGTCATCTGCTCGTCCGGCCGCCCGGATTCGAAGAAGGGCGCCATCTCCGCCTGCCAGCGCGCGTTGACCTCGGTGGCGTCCATGCCCTTCAGGGCGGCCTCGAAGTCGTCGGTCTCCAGGTAGCCGACCAGGAGACCGTCGTCGCGCAGGAACAGGCTGTAGTTGCGCCAGCCCGTCGCGCCGAGGGCCGCCAGCATCTCCGGCCAGACCGCCTCGTGCCGCTTCTTGTACTCCTCCAGGTGCTCCGGCTTGACCCTGAGCAGGAAGCAGACTCTCTGCATGACCTCACGTCCACGAAAAACGTTTTAATGTCTGCCAGGAAGGTAGGACGCGCCAGATCCCCTGTCAATTGCGGTTTCTGGATTATTTCGTTTTAATCATGCTCCATGACGGTGAGCATCAAGGAGGTCGCCGAGCACGCGGGCGTCTCCCCGGGCACGGTGTCCAACGTGCTGAACCGGCCCGACAAGGTGGCCGCCGCCACCCGCAGCCGGGTCGAGGCGGCCATCCGCGAGCTGGGTTTCGTACGGCACGGCTCGGCTTCGACCCTGCGCGCGGGGCACAGCAGGACCATCGGCCTGTCCGTGATCGACATCGGCAACCCCTTCTTCACCGACGTGGCGGCCGGCGTCGAGGACGTGGCCAGCGAGCTCGGCTACGCCGTCATCCTCGGCAACTCGGCCGGCTCGCGCGTCAAGGAGGAGCGCAACCTGCTCGTCCTGGCCGAGCAGCGGGTGCGCGGCGTGCTCATCACCCCCTCCGACGAGGACCTGGCCAGGCTCGACCGGCTGCGCGAGCGCGGCATCCACGTCGTGCTGGTCGACCATCCGCCGCACCGTCCCGACCAGTGCTCGGTGGCCGTCAACGACCTGGCCGGCGGCCGCGCCGCCGTGGAGCACCTGGTGCGGCGGGGCAGCGAGCGCGTCGCCTACGTGACGGGCCCGCTCACCATCCGGCAGTGCCAGGACCGGCTCGCGGGCGCCCGGCAGGCGCTGCCCGCGGGGATCGAGGTCGTGGAGATGGGCGCGATGAACGCGCGGGCGGGCGAGCAGGCCGCGGCCAAGCTCGTGGCCTCGGGCGAGCTGCCCGACGCCGTCTTCTGCGCCAACGACCTGCTGGCCCTCGGGATGTTGCGCGGGCTGCTGCAGGCCGGAGTGCGGGTGCCCGAGCAGGTCTCGCTCGTCGGCTACGACGACATCGACTTCGCCTCCGCCTCCGCCGTGTCGCTCACCTCGATCAGGCAGCCGACCTACCAGCTCGGGAAGGTGGCGACGGAACTGCTGCTCGACGAGTGCGACAACCCCGTCACCCACGCGCACCAGCAGATCATGTTCCAGCCCGAGCTGATCGTGCGGGAATCCACCCGATGACCCGGTTCGCCGCCGTCGACCTGGGCGCCTCCAGCGGGCGGGTGATCGTCTCCGACGCCTCGCTGACGCTCACCGAGGTGCACCGCTTCCCGAACGGGCCCGTCGAGCGGGGCGGCTCCCTGCACTGGGACATCCGCGGGCTGTTCGGGCAGATCGTCGACGGCCTGCGCAGGGCCGGGCCCGTCGACTCGATCGGCATCGACTCCTGGGCCGTCGACTACGGGCTGCTCGACTCCTCAGGGGACCTGCTCGGCGACCCCTTCCACTACCGCGACAGCCGTACCGACGGGGTGATGGACGGCGTCCCGCGCGAGCTGCTGTACGGCGTCAGCGGGCTGCAGTTCCTGCCTTTCAACACCGTCTACCAGCTGCTGGCCGACCGGCGGCTCGACGCGGCCTCGGTGATGCTGCTCGTGCCCGATCTGCTCACCTACTGGCTGACCGGGTCGGTCGGCGCCGAGGTCACCAACGCCTCCACGACCGGGCTGCTCGACGTGCGCACGCGGACGTGGTCGTCGTCGCTGATCGCCGAGCTGGGCCTGCCCGCCGGGATCTTTCCCGAGATCCGCCGGCCCGGAACGGCCGCCGGCGTGGTCAGGCCCGGCCTGCTCGGGTGGAGCGCCCCCGTCACCGCGGTCGCCTCCCACGACACCGCCTCCGCCGTCGCCGCCGTCCCGGCCTCCCCCGGCTCGCGCTTCGCCTACATCTCCTGCGGCACCTGGTCCCTGGCCGGGGTCGAGCTCGCCTCGCCCGTACTGTCGCCCGAGAGCCTCGCGGCCAACTTCACCAACGAGGCAGGGATCGACGGGACCATCCGCTACCTGCGCAACGTCATGGGCCTGTGGCTGCTGCAGGAGTCGCTGCGGGTGTGGGGGCTGACCAACGCCGACCTGGGCGACCTGCTGCGGGCCGCCTCCGCCGAGCCCGCCTTCGCCTCCGTGGTCGACCCCGATCTTCCCGCGTTCCTGCCGCCCGGCGACATGCCCGCCCGCATCGCCGCCGAATGCGCCAGGACCGGGCAGCCGGTGCCCTCCACACCGGCGGCGTTCGTCCGGTGCATCCTGGAGAGCCTCGCCCTCGGCCACCGCGCCGCCATCCGCCAGGCGGTGGAGCTGAGCGGGCAGGAGGTCGAGGTCGTCCACCTCGTCGGCGGAGGCTCGCGCAACGCGCTGCTGTGCCAGCTGACGGCCGACGCGTGCGGCCTGCCCGTCGTGGCCGGCCCCGTGGAGGCCACGGCGCTGGGCAACCTCCTGGTCCAGGCGCGTACGGCAGGCGTGGTCGGGTCGTCGTCCGAGATGCGGGCGCTCGTCGCCTCGACGCAGCGATTGGAACGATTCGAGCCGTCGGGCTCCGATGCGGCGGCCTGGGAGGAGGCGGAGGCTCGCATCGGGCTGCTCTGCGGGCGATAGCGGCATGATCCGCGCCTTCGCGCAGGTCGTGCGCGACCTCGGCCCGCTGTGACCTTCCCGGTTCAGACCCTGACCGGTTCCGGGGCGGTACGCGCCAGCGGGAGGAAGGAGATGAACAGGATGACGGCGCCGACCGGGATGAGGTCCTTGTCGATGAAGGGCATCAGCAGGTCGATCAGGACCAGGAAGGGGGTCCAGATCTTGACCCGGCGCTTCACGGCCAGCTGGATGATCAGGGCGAGCTGGCCGACGTAGAACAGGTAGGGCCCGGCGTCGTAGACGGCCAGGGAGACACCCGGCAGTTCACGCACCTGGCGGATGATCATGGACATGCCGTAGTGGTCGGTGGCCATCAGGCCGGCCACGATGTCGACCACGAACTGGGCGATCAGCGCCACGGCGCCGGTGATGGCGAGACCGGCCAGCAGCGTGGACAGGGGCCCGCCGCCTGCCATGCGGCGGAGCTGGACGAAGATGGAGACGAACAGCAGCAGGGCGGCGACGAAGGCCAGGTGGCCGGTGGTCCAGGCCGGACCGGGCCCGCGTTCTCCGTCGAGCCCGTCGAGGATGCGGATCACGCCATAGGTCAGCGTGAGAGCAGGAGCGGCGACGAAGGCCGCGCGTGCGTTCATGGGGATTGGTCCTTGGGGATGAAGGGGGCAGTGGGCCCGGGGGGCGGGCCCACTGCTTTCAGGCGGAGGCCGGGCGGTAGTCCAGCACGATGGCTCCCGAGCTGAAGGCGGTCGTCCCGGCGAGCTGCCAGGCGCTGGTGTCGACCCCTTCGGGGAACATGCGCTTGCCCGCGCCGACGACGACCGGGTGCAGCCACAGCTTGAGCTCGTCGACGAGCCCGAGCTTGATCAGCGAGTTGGTCAGGTCGCCCGCGTAGGTCAGGATGTCGCCGTCGTGGCGCTCCTTGAGCGCGGCCACCTCACCGGCGAGGTCGCCGGTGATGATCGTGGAGTTGTTCCACTCGGCCTTGTCGAGCGTGGCCGAGACCACGTACTTGGGCAGGGTGTTCATCCGGACGGCGAACTCGCCCTCGGTCTCCTCCATGTGCGGCCACACCTCGGCGAAGCCCTGGTACGTCACCCGGCCGAACAGCAGGGCGTCGCTGGAGAACAGCCGCTCGTTCGCGTACGCGGCGTGCTCGTCGTTCCAGTAGGGGCCGGTCCAGGACGGGTCCTCGACGACGCCGTCCAGCGAGATGTAGACCAGCGAGACGATCTTGCTCATATGTCGCTCCAAGAGATCGGTGAGGGATGTCAGGGTGAGCCTTCGCCGCCGGGGGCGGGGATGGCGTGCTCGGCGGCCCTGCTGACCTCCTCCCACCCCGCCCAGACCTCCATCCGGCGGCGTGAGATGTCGAAGGCCAGGTCGTAGACCATGCTGCCGAGCAGCAGCCGCAGCGGAGGCTCCTCGGAGTCGACGAGCCTCAGCATCGCCTCGGCCGCGAGCCGCGGATCGCTGTCGATCGACCCTTCGGCCCACTGCCTGGCCAGTTCCTCCCGAAGCGGGCCGTACGGCTCGGCCGGGGTGGTCGAGGTCATGCTGGTGTACAGGTCGGTCCAGTAGCCGCCCGGCTGGACGATGCTGACCTTGACCCCGAAGACGGCCGCCTCCATCGCCAGCGCCTCGCTCATGCCCTCCAGCGCGAACTTGCTCGCGCTGTACAGGCCCGTGCTCGGGAAGCCGCCCAGGCCGCCGATGCTGGAGATCTGCACGATGTGGCCGGAGCCCTGTTCGCGCATCAGCCCCATGGCCGCCTGGCTGACCCACAACGCGCCGAAGAAGTTGACCTCCAGCTGGGCGCGGGCCTCGGCCTCCGTGAACTCCTCCACCATGCCCGCCGACATGGTGCCGGCGTTGTTGATCACGATGTCGAGCCGCCCGAAGTGCTCGGCCGCGGTGGCCACCGCGGCGAACACCGCCGCCCTGTCGGTCACGTCGACCGCCAGGGGCAGCACGCGGTCGCCGTGGGACTCGTCGAAGTCGCCGCGCGCGGCGCTCCGGGAGACGGCGACCACCCGGTCGCCCCGCTCCAGCGCGGCCACGGCATAGGCACGGCCCAGGCCGCGGCTGGCGCCGGTGATGAACCAGGTGCGTGCGGAGGAAGAAGGCATTCGAGAAACTCCTAGGCTCACACGAGACAAGACGAGTCGTCTTGTCTCGTGTGGTGGACAGTACAAGAGATGGGCAGCTTATGCAAGACGGTGCGTCTCGTCTTCTAGTGGGTGATGACCAGCGGCAGGGTGATCGAGGTGCCGGCGAGGTCGACGGAGACCCTCGCCCCCGTAGCGCTCTCGCCGCTGCCGAGCGCGGGCTGCGCCAGGTCGGCGTTGGTGCCGGTCAGCACCAGGCCCAGCCGGTGCCCGGCCTTGAACTCGTAGTCCTGCGGCAGCAGGTCCCAGGTGACCTGGTACGGCCTGCCCGGCGTCAGCGGCGCCGAGCGGCTCAGCGACCTGCGGTTCTGCGCGTCGATGAGCCCGCGGGAGACCACCTGGTAGGCGGAGGTGATGGTGTTGTCGGCGGCCCTGACGTAGCAGCTGCTGTCGTCGTCCGTGCTCTCACCCACGCAGTCCTGGCCCTCGACGAGCTTGAGCCCCTGGGCCTGGGCGGGGTCGACACCGTGGATCCGGGTGTCGACGCCGTAGTCGACGAGCAGGACGCCCAGATTGGCGGTCGGCTTGTCCAGGGTGACCTTGAGACTCACCCTCGGCGTTCCCGACAGGCGCACCGGCTCCTCCAGCGGCGGGGTCAGGTAGGCCAGCCGGTTCGGGTCGGCGGTACCGGGGCTGCCGGCCATCGCGAGCTCGCTCTGGCCGGTGTCGAGATAGCCGCCCCGGCCCTTCGAGCGGGCGGGGGCGAGCGAGCCGTCCGCCTGCGGCCGCAGAGTCACGCTCCTGGCCGGGGCGGGCCAGTCGGCCTGGGTGATCCAGCGGCCGGGGCCGAGCTGCACGTCGGCGCGGGGCTCGCGCGTGATGCCGTTGTCGATGCCCATCAGCTCGTGGTCGAACCACCGGTGCAGGGTGGCGACCCACGCCTCGCGGCGGGCCCAGAAGGGGTCGAGGTGACCGTACTGCGTCACCCACACCTTTCGCTCCACCGTTCCGGGAAGCTGCTCCCACCAGGTGGAGAACTGGTTGCCCATCACGTTGCGGTCGTGCAGGCCGACCACGGAGAAGACGCTGGCCCGCACGTTGCGCGCGGTGAGACGGTAGTCGAGCTCACGCCAGTAGCCGTTGTAGTCGCCGGTGGCGTCGTCAGAAGCCTCCGTCATGCCCTGCCGTACGGCGGCGCACTTGCCTTCCGGGTCCGCGTCGATCAGCTTGGCCATGAACGCCTGGCCGCCGCGGAAGTCGGTGATGGTGCCGTTGAGGCGCCACATGTCGTACCAGCTGCTCGGCCCGGCGAGCGGCACGATCGTCTCCAGACCCCGCACGCCGGTGCCGGCGACGCCCATGGCGAGCCCGCCCTCGTACGAGTGGCCGATCATGGCGGTCCTGCCGGTCGTCCAGTCGGCCCTGACCGGCCTGCCCTGGGCGTCGTAGGCGGTGGCGCGGCCGTTGAGCCAGTCGATGACGGCCTTGCCGCCCGCCACGTCCGAGGGACCGCCACCGGTCGGGCAGCCGTCGGACAACCGGGTGCCGATCATGTCGACGGAGATGAACGCGTATCCGCGCGGTACGAAGTAGTTGTCGTAGAACAGCGGGAACTTCGTCAGGTTCCCGTCCGCGCCGTACGTCTTCCTGTCCAGCTGGAATCCGACACCGGGCGTGTCGAAGTACGGGCTCTGGTGCATGATCACCGGAACCCTGGAGCCGGTCCTGGGCCGGATGATGTCCACCCGGACTTGGTCCTTCCTGCCGTCGCCGTCGCTGTCGACCGGCGACTCCACCCGCACGTGCTCGCGGATGGCGTCGGCGTAGGAATGGACGGGCCGCGTGCCCGCCCTCGCGGTGGCGGGGGCGGCGGGAACCCCCGCGACCGCGATCACGGTCGCGAGGGGGACGGCGGCGAGTCGATGGGGAATGGTCACGTAAGTCCTGTCTGACTAGGCGGCGTCGAGCGCTGCGGTGATCTTGCGGGTCATCTCGGCGGCGGTGGGGCTGGGCTCGCCCCGGTGCGCGCGGGCGGCGGCGTCGAGGGCGACCAGGACGGTGTCGCGGAAGTCCGCGGCGACGGCGGGGTCCTGCTGCTTGAGCAGAGCCACGGAGGCGGTCAGCGCGGGCAGCACCTTGTCGGCGATCTCGGCGGCGTTCCTGCCGTCGATGTCGACGCCCGGCTTCTTCTCGGCGAGCACGTGGCCGATCGGGCCGGTCGCGGCGTACAGCGCGAGCGAGCCGGCGGTGGCGGCCTTGTGCGCCGAGCCGGCCACATCGGCGGCGGCCAGCAGCGCGACGGCGCCGTAGGCGGCGCTGCGGAGGGTGAGCTTGTCCTGGGCGGAGAGGGTGACGGTCATGGTGGTGAACTCCTGTGAGTCAGTGGTGAACTTCGATGACCTGACGATCGCGGACCGCTCTGACGGCGCGCTGTCACCGGGCTGATACGGCCGCTGACATCCGGCCCGCGAGTACGCCCGGGAGAGTTGTACGTGCGCGGCACCCTGCCCGCAGTCCATTGACTTCACGAGTCAAGCGGCCGTAATGTGAGAGCGCTCTCTCAGGTCGCAACCTGGAACCGAGAGAGCGCTCTCAATCCTCGAGGATCCTCGCCGCCGAGGGCCTGGCGCCCACGGCGGACATTCGGCCACGCCCCCCCGATTGAGAGGCGCCATGCGCATCCCCCCTCGCATCGCCCGCATCCTCGCCACCACCCTCCTGGCCGCCCCGCTCGCCCTCGCGAACGCCTCCCCCGCCCAGGCCATCGGACCCGCCATCCTCCCCGTCACCGTCACCAACAACAGCGGCCGAGCCGACGCCGTCCATCTGTACGTGCTCGGGACGAACCTGGCCACCGGACGCCTGGGCCACGTCAACGCCGCCGGCACGTTCACGCCGTGGAGCGGCGGGCAGATCCCGCCGTCGCCCGCGCCCGACGTGTCGATCGGCGGACCGGGCAACGGCGGCAGCTCGACGATCCGCTTCCCGCGCGGCTTCTCCGGCCGGGTCTACTTCTCCCTCGGCCAGAAGCTGCAGTTCTTCCTGACCCCCGACGGGCTCGTCCAGCCCGCGCCCTGGGCGGGCGGCGACCCCAACCGGTCCATCCTGTTCGACTGGAGCGAGTTCACCTACAACGACGCCGGGTTATGGATCAACAGCTCGCAGGTCGACATGTTCGCCGTGCCGCACGCGGTCTCCGTGACGGGAGCGTCCGGCGCCACGAAACGCACCGGTGACCTCGTCGCCAACGGCCGTGACGCGATCATCGGCGCCATCCGCGCCCAGGCCGGATGGGCCAACACGGTGATCACCCGCTCGGACGGCACGGTGCTGCGCGTCCTGTCGCCGGGCAAGGCCGCCGACGCGGGACTGCTGTCCCCGACCTACCTCGACTCCTACATCGCCTCGGCGTGGAACGCCTACACCGCCAAGACCCTGACCGTCGTCCCGTTCACCGACCAGCCGAACACCAGGTTCTTCGGGCGCACAAGCGGGACCGTCATGACCTTCACCAACACCTCCGGCGCCCAGGTGGCGTCGTTCAACCGGCCGTCGAGCGCCGACGTGTGGGGGTGCGCGGGCAACCTCCACGCACCCAACGACCTGGTCGTCGGCCCGATCGCCCGCACGCTGTGCGCCGCGCTCAACCGGGGCACGCTGGGCACCGTCGACACCCAGCCGAGCCTCAACGCCGCCGAGTTCTACCGGAACAACCCCACCAACCACTACGCCCGGATCATTCACGCGAACATGACCGACGGCAAGGCGTACGCCTTCCCCTTCGACGACGTCGGCGCCTTCGAGTCGCTCGTGCACGACGGCGACCCCCGGTCGGCCGGGATCATCCTCACCCCGTTCACCGGGGGTAGCGCAAACCCGGCCAGGACGATCGTCGGGCCCGGCGGCAAGTGCGTCGACGTCTCCGGTGACGACACCGGCGGCAACGGCGCCGCCGTACAGCTGTGGGACTGCCAGTCGTGGGCCGTCGACCAGCGCTGGACCCGCAACGGCGACGGCACGCTGCGGACGCTCGGCCGGTGCCTGGACGTCGTCTCGGGCGGTACGGCCAACGGCACGAAGGTGCAGGTGTGGGACTGCAACGGGACCGGCGCCCAGGTGTGGGCGCCGCAGGCCGACGGCTCGCTGCGCAACCCGCAGTCGGGACGCTGCCTGGACTCCCCCGGCGGCGCCACCGCCAACGGCACCCGCCTGCAGATCTGGGACTGCAACGGCACGGGGGCTCAGAGGTTCCCGCTCTCCTGACAGTCGGCGGTGCTCCTCTCCCGCGGGAGGCACGCGGAAGAGGAGCACCGGTGGGCGACCACCACCCGCCTGAGCCGGCGAGCATGGGCCCGCGGCGGCGGGCGGGTGTCTGACATCTGTCACTCCGCGACGATCATGCGGGCGACGACAATGGGGGCATGCGTGCCCGCTCCTGGACGAACCTCTGCCTGATCTTCCTGCTGTGGCCGGTCCCCGCCTTCCTCGAACGCGAGCCGGGCGCGACGGCGGCGGCGGTCGTCTTCGCGGGGATGGTCGCCTTCGCCGCGCTCTACCTGCGTACGATCTCCTCGGCGCACAGCGGCGACACCAGCAGCGGCGGAGCCCAGGGCCCTACGGCGCGCTGGTGGTCGGTGGCCGCCCTGTACGGCGTGGCCGCAGCCCTCACCCCCGCCCTCGGCGAGCTGTGGGTCTTCGCCGCGCTGTTCTTCCTCATCGCCGCCCTCTTCAGCGCCCTCCCCCGCATCACCGCCCTCGTCCTGTGCGGCCTCACGATCATCGCCGCCTGTGCCGTACTCCCCCTGGCCACGGCCTGGTGGATCCCCCTGCAGGCGGTCGTCTTCACCGGCGCGATGGACGTGTTCATCCGCCTCGAGGCCGCCAACCGGGCGCTGAAGGCCGCGCACGCCGAGACCGAACGGCTCGCCGTCGACAACGAGCGGCTGCGCTTCTCGCGCGACCTGCACGACATCCTCGGGCACGCGCTGTCGGCCATGACCCTCAAGAGCCAGCTGGCCGGACGCCTGGTCGACGCAGACCCCGCGCGGGCGCGCACCGAGATCGGCGACGTCGAGGAGCTGTCGCGGCAGGCGCTCGACGACGTGCGGGACGCGGTGGCGGGGTACCGGGCGCTGTCGCTGGACGGCGAGCTCGCCACCGCCAGGCGCACCCTGGCGGCGGCCGGGGTGACGCTGGACGTCGCCGCCGCCCCGATCCCGGCGGACGCGGGCTCGCTGCTGGCGTGGGTGGTACGCGAGGGCACGACCAACGTCGTACGGCACAGCCGCGCGCGGTCATGCCGCATTCACCTCGGGGTGGAGGGCGGGCAGGCCTTCGTGGAGGTCTCCGACGACGGCGGCCCCACGTCCCCGGCCGACCGGCGGGGCACGCAGGGAGGCGGGGTTCATGGCACCGGACTCCACGGCAGTCCCGCCAACGGCGGCGCGCCTGCCGGGAGCGGGCTTCGCGGGCTGGCCGAGCGCCTTGAAGCGGCGGGAGGCACGATGCACCGCACTCGCGCCCCGGAGGGCGGCTTCCTGCTCAGAGCGGCCCTCCCCCTAGGAGCGCCGCGATGACACGACTCCCGCCCAGCGACGACGCCCCCCACGACGCCCCCTCGGGGGCCCCGCACCCGATCCGCGTCCTCCTGGCCGACGACCAGCACCTCGTACGGCAGGCGATCGCCGCCCTGCTCAGCTTCGAACCCGACATCGAGGTCGTCGCCGAGGTCGACCGGGGAGACCTCGTCCTCGACGCCGCGGCCGGCGCCCAGCCCGACGTGATCCTGCTCGACATCGACATGCCCGGCCGCGACGGCCTGGCCGTGGCCGCCGACCTCAGGGATCACCCCGCCAGGGTCCTGATCCTCACCACCTTCAGCCGCCCCGGCTACCTGCGCCGCGCCCTGTCCGCCGGAGCCGCCGGATTCGTCGCCAAGAACGCCCGCGCCGAGGACCTGGCCGCCGCCATCCGCCGTGTGCGGGCGGGCGGCACCGTCGTCGACCCCCGCCTGGCCGCCGCCAGCCGCGAGCTCGGCGACAACCCTCTCACCGACCGCGAGTGCGACGTCCTGCGCGCCGCCACCGGGGGCGGGACGATCGCCGACATCGCCCGCGGGTTGTTCCTGTCGGAGGGCACGACCCGCAACTACCTGTCGTCCGCGATCGGCAAGACCGGCGCCCGCAACCGCGCCGAGGCGGGCCGCATCGCCGAGGAGCGCGGCTGGCTTTAGGACGTTCGTCACTACTGACACCCGCGGCTGATCACGATGCTGGGGCCATGGTCAAACGATGGACACCCGTTCTCACCCTGTTCCTGCTGGCTCCGCTGGCCGCCGAGTTCCTTCTGGGCAACCTGCCGATCACGATGCTGATCGCCCTGATCTCGCTGGCTCCCCTGTACGGCGGCGGCGCCCTGCTGATCCGCGAAGTGTCGAGGCGCCTGCCGCTCGGCTGGACCGGCATCGCCCTGCTCGGCCTGGCCTTCGCGGTCGTCCAGGAGGCGTTCGTCACCGGCTCGCTGTTCGACCCGCGCTACGCCGCGATCCCCATGACCGACTACGCCTACCTGCCCGGGCTGGGCGTCAGCGCCTGGTGGACGGTGTTCGTGCTCACCTTGCACAGCGCGTGGAGCGTCTGCGCCCCGATCGCGGTCACCGAGGCGCTGTCGGACTCGCGTGAACCCTGGCTCGGACGCGCGGGGCTGGGCGTGGCGGGCGCGCTCTTCGCCGCCGGAATCGTGATGTCACGCGCGTTCACCGCCTCGCCCCACCAGCCCTCGACGGCCCAGCTGACCGGCGCCGCCGTGGGCGTGGCCATCCTCATCGGCGCCGCCGTGCTCCTCGGCCGCCGCCCCGTCCCGGCCTCTGCCCGCTCCGCCCCCGCTCCCCTGGCGGTGGGTGCCTTCACGCTCACCACCGGGTCGCTCTTCTGGGCCATCACCCTCATCGCCGGCCCAGCCCTGGCCTGGCCCACCGTGGCCGTCCACCTCGTCCTGGCCGTCGCCACCCTCGTGACCCTGCGGCAGTGGTCGGCCGGTCCGGGCTGGGACCGGCGCCACCTGCTCGCCGCCGCCGCGGGCGGGCTGCTCACCTACGCCTGGCACGGCTTCGCCCAGCCACCCGCCGTCCCCACCCCTCCCGCCACGGACCTGGCCGGCGACGTCCTGTTCGCGGCGGCGACCGTGGGCATGCTCCTCGCCGCCGCCGTACGGCTCAGCCGGACACGGAACCCTGCACCCGCGCAAAGCCGCTGACGCCGAGCGTCTGGGCGGACCGCTCCCGCACGGGCCCTTGGTCTCCCCGATGTCAGCGGTCGTCGCCGCTCCCACGCAGCACGCCACGATCCTGGCGGCCGGCCAGCTTGGCCAGGTTCGTCCTCGCGACATCGTCCAGCGACAGGTCGAGGTAGTCCGCGAGCACCGCCACGTACCAGAGCACGTCGCCCAGTTCCTTGGCGATGTCGGCCCGATCGATCCGCGACTCGTCGCTGTCGAGGTCGCGAACCCACTTCTTGAACTTCTCGGCGATCTCGCCTGACTCACCGACCAGCCCGAGCACCAGGTGGAGCAGCTCGTTCCTCTTGTCGCGCGGTGCCGCGGTGCGCAGGGCTGCGCGCTGATACTCATCCAGTTCCATGGCGGATCAGTATGGCCGCCTGGACGCGTTCGATCCGGCGACAGGCGGGCGACCCCGCGAGGCCCATGCCTCGCGGGGTCGCCCACGCGGGAGGAACGTCAGACCAGGTCGAACCGGTCCGCGTTCATCACCTTGTTCCACGCCGCCACGAAGTCCTTGACGAACTTCTCCTTGGCGTCGTCGCTGGCGTACACCTCGGCCAGCGCGCGCAGCTCCGAGTTGGACCCGAAGACCAGGTCCACCCGACTCCCCGTCCACTTGACCGTCCCGGCCGCGTCGACGCCCTCGAACAGGTTGGCGTCTCCGGTCGACTTCCAGGTCGTCCCGAGGTCGAGCAGGTTGACGAAGAAGTCGTTCGTCAGCGCCCCGGGAGTCTCGGTGAGGGCGCCCACGCGAGACTGCTGCGTGTTGGCGCCGAGGACGCGCAGGCCGCCGAGGAGGGCGGTCATCTCCGGGGCGCTGAGCCCGAGCAGGTTGGCCTTGTCGAGCAGGAGGTACTCGGCCGGGAGGCGGTTGCCCTTGCCGAGGTAGTTGCGGAAGCCGTCGGCGACGGGCTCCATGGCGGCGAACGACTCGACGTCGGTCTGCTCCTGGGTGGCGTCGACGCGGCCCTGGGTGAAGGGCACCTCGATGGCGAGCCCCGCGTTCTTGGCGGCCTGCTCGACACCGGCCGCGCCGGCCAGGACGATCAGGTCGGCGAGGGAGATCTGGATGCCGGACGACTGCTGGACGCCTTCGAGGGTGCGCAGCACGACGGCGAGCTGGTCGGGCTCGTTGACCTCCCAGCCGGCCTGCGGCTGCAGGCGGATGCGGGCGCCGTTGGCTCCGCCGCGCTTGTCGCTGTCGCGGTAGCTGGAGGCGGAGGCCCAGGCGGTGGAGACGAGCTGGGAGACGGTGAGGCCGGTCTCCAGGACGGCGGCCTTGAGGGCTGCGATGTCGCCGGCCGACAGCGCCGGGGCGGTGGCGGCGGGCAGCGGGTCCTGCCAGAGCTGGACCTCGGCGGGAACCTCGGGGCCGAGGTAGCGCACGACGGGGCCCATGTCGCGGTGGGTGAGCTTGAACCAGGCCTTGGCGAAGGCCTCGGTGAGCTCCTCGGGGTGCTCCAGCCAGCGGCGGGTGATCTGCTCGTAGACCGGGTCGAACCGCATCGACAGGTCGGTGGTGAGCATGGTCGGGTGCGTGCGCTTGCCGGGGACGTGTGCGTCGGGCACGAGGTCGGCGGCGGCGCCGTCCTTGGGGCGCCACTGGTTGGCGCCGGCGGGGCTCTGGAAGAGCTCCCACTCGTAGCCGTAGAGGATCTCGAGGAAGCGGTTGTCCCACGCGGTGGGCGTGTCGGTCCAGATGCCTTCGAGGCCGGAGGTGATGGTGTCGGCGCCCTTGCCGGTGCCGTGGGTGCTGGCCCAGCCGAGGCCCTGGGCCTCGATGGGGGCGCCTTCCGGGTCGGCGCCGACGTTGGAGGCGGGTCCGGCGCCGTGGGTCTTGCCGAAGGCGTGGCCGCCGATGATGAGGGCGGCCGTCTCCTCGTCGTTCATCGCCATGCGGCGGAAGGTCTCGCGGATGTCGCGGGCGGCGGCCAGCGGGTCGGGGTTGCCGTTGGGGCCCTCGGGGTTGACGTAGATGAGGCCCATCTGGACGGCGGCGAGGGGGTTCTCCAGCTCGCGGTCGCCGGTGTAGCGCTGGTCGTCGAGCCAGGCGGTCTCGGGGCCCCAGTAGACGTCCTCGTCGGCCTCCCACACGTCGGCGCGGCCGCCGGCGAAGCCGTAGGTCTTGAAGCCCATGGACTCGAGCGCGACGTTGCCGGTGAGGATCATGAGGTCGGCCCAGGAGATCTGCTGGCCGTACTTCTTCTTGACCGGCCAGAGCAGGCGGCGGGCCTTGTCGAGGTTGCCGTTGTCGGGCCAGCTGTTGAGCGGGGCGAAGCGCTGCTGGCCGGCGCCGGCGCCGCCGCGGCCGTCCCAGATGCGGTAGGTGCCGGCGCTGTGCCACGCCATGCGGATCATGAACGGGCCGTAGTGGCCGAAGTCGGCGGGCCACCAGTCCTGGGAAGTGGTGATCACGTCGAGGATGTCGCGCTTGACCGCGTCGAGGTCGAGGGAGTTGAACGCCTCGGCGTAGTCGAAGTCGTCGCCGAGCGGGTTGGCCACCGCGGGGTTCTTGGCGAGGATCCTCAGGTTGAGCCGGTCCGGCCACCACTGGCGGTTGCCGCCGCCCTGGGTCGGGTGCGGCGCCCGCTCGTGCGCTACGGGGCACTTACCTTCGGTGACGATCGGGTCGTGGTTCTCGGACATCGGGATCCTTCCGGACATGGCTCAGGAACTTGTACAGGCGGGGCACAGCCCCCAGTAGACGACCTCGGCCTCGTCGATGCGGAAGCCGTGGTCGTCGGAGGCGTCGAGGCAGGGCGCGTGGCCGACGGCGCAGTCGACGTCGGCCACGGTGCCGCAGGAGCGGCAGACCACGTGGTGGTGGTTGTCGCCCACCCGCCCTTCGTAGAGGGCGGGGCTGCCGGCGGGCTCGATGCGGCGGATGAGCCCGGCGGCGGTCAACGCGTTGAGAGCTTCGTAGACGGCCTGGACGGAGATGTGGCCGACGCGGTCTCGCACCCGGGAGGCGATCGTCTCGACTCCGAGGTGGTCACCGCCGCGGACGGTCTCCAGCAGCGCCGCTCGGGCCGCCGTGACCCGAAGGCCCGCGCCGCGCAGTTCCTCTGCGGGGGTCGGGGTCGCGCTCATGACCTGAACGTATCATAAACACGAGTCATACAAGTTAACGATGGGCCAAGGTTTGAGCTCGGGCCACGACGACCATCACCCGGCTGCCCGGCGTCACCGGCCCTCCCGCGAAGTCACCGTAGAGCTCCTCGACCGCGAATCCGGCCTCTTCCAGGAATTCCCGCAGCTCAGGCTCGTCGAAGAAGCGCAGAACGCCCCGATCGACCCGCTCCGCCGTACCGTCGGCCTCGCCGGTCGTCTCGGTCATCGTCACCACGCCGCCCACGGCCGACTCCACGACGTGGGAGACCCGCAGCCTGCGCCCGCTGCCGTCGACGATCTCCTCGGCGTTGCCCGGATGCCACTCCTTCCACTGCTCCGACTGGATGTGGCGGGTCTCGAAGGCCAGGCGGCCGCCCGGCTCCAGCGCGCCGTGGATCGCCGACAGGGAGGCCCGCACCTCGTCGTCGGTGATCAGGCACATGAAGGCGTTGCTGGTCATCGTCGCGAGCTCGAACTCCTCGCGCCAGGCGGTGACGTCGGCGGCGACCCCGTCGACCCACTCGATGTCGTCGCGCCGCCTGGCCAGCTCCATCGCCGCCCGGTCGGGGTCGATGCCGACGAGACGGCCGCGATGGCCTCGGCGCCTGGCGTCGTGGAGCATGGCCCCGGTGCCGCATCCGACGTCGAGCACGGATCGGGCGCCCATGACCATCGCGGTGTAGTGGGCGGAGTCGGCCCTCCGCTCGGTGTCCCACGGGTTGAGCACGTCGTACAGCGCGGCGATATCCGCATCAGAGAACATGCGGCGGATTATTCGAGTGGCACCGGCAAGGACTCAACCGGTTATCGCACCCCTCGCGGGCGGAACTGGACGCTGATGCGGGGCCCGACCGTGCCGCCGGCCTTCGGCACGGCGTGTTCCCAGGTGCGCTGGCAGCTGCCGCCCATGACGATCAGGTCGCCGTGCCCGAGGTCGTAGCGCAGCGAGGCGCCGCCGCCGCGAGGGCGCAGGGCGAGGGTGCGCGGGGTGCCGACGGACACGATGGCGACCATCGTGTCCTCGGTGCCGCCGCGGCCGATGGTGTCGCCGTGCCAGGCGACGCTGTCGCGGCCGTCGCGATAGAAGCACAGCCCGGCGGTGGCGAAGGGCTCGCCCAGTTCGGGCAGGTAGTGGCGGGTCAGCCGCGCCCGCGCCTCCTCCAGCGCGGGATGCGGCAGCGTCTCGTGCTCGTCGTAGAACTTCAGCAGGCGCGGCACGTCGACGACCTTGTCGTACATGCGCCGGCGCTCGGCCTTCCACGGGACGGCGGTGACGAGCCGGTCGAACAGGGCGTCGGCGCCCGACATCCAGCCGGGGCACAGGTCGATCCACGCGCCGTGGTCGAGGACGGTGCGTCGTACGGCGGAGCCGAGCGGCCCCGGCGCGGTCGGCGAGTCGAGATCGAGCAGCGAAGCCTGGAACATGACTCGATTATACGTTCGATATGGCTCCCCGGGGCAGCGGTATGCAAGGCTGTGACCTGCCGGGTTTCCCTGTCCGCACCCAGCGGGGACATCCCACCCATAAGGAGCACATCATGCTCACCACCGAATATGTGCCGGGCGCGCCCAACTGGATCGACCTCGGGAGCCCCGATCTCCAGGCCTCGACGGCCTTCTACACCGCCGTGCTCGGCTGGACCTTCAGCCCGCTCGACGACTCCTACGGTTTCTTCCTCGTGCGCGACACCGTGGTCGCCGCCGTCGGGGCTCTCACCGAGGAGCCGGCGCGTCCGGCGTGGATGCCGTACTTCGCCTCGCAGGACGTCACGGCGACCACCAAGGCGGTGGAGCACGCGGGCGGGGTCGTGCGTGTGCCGCGCACCCCGGCCCAGGACGGCTTCATCGCGCAGTACACCGATCCGAGCGGGGCGGAGTTCGCCGTGCTGCAGCCCGGGGCCGCGGGCGCGCTCGGGACGGTCTCCGAGCCGGGGTCGCTGAGCTGGCTGGAGCTGTACGTGGCCAACCCGCGGGCGATCCGCCCGTTCTACCGCTCGGTGTTCGACTGGCGTTTCGACGACATGCTCATGGGCGACGACGTCTACACGGTCGTCAGCACGGCGAGCGGCGACGACGCCTCGATCGCCGGGCTGGGCCCGCTGCCCGACGGCGGCAGGGCGCACTGGCAGGCCTACTTCGAGGTGGCCGACTGCGACGCCACCGTGGCCAGGGCGCAGGAGCTGGGAGGCACCATCACGATGCCCGCGACCGGCGTGGAGACGGTCGGGCGTTTCGCCATGCTCCGTGATCCTCACGGGGCCAGGTTCGCGGTGATCACCAGCGAGGAGGCCCCCGCCGCGTAGCAGAACATTCGTTCATGTAACGTCTCACCCGTGTTAGGACGTTACATGGCCGGCGCGGTCGCCGCGCGGACGGGTAACGAGATGGCCGGGCCGGCCCTGCTCGTCCTCGGCCTCGCGGTGACCGACTCGGCGGTGGTCGCCTCCTCCCTCCTGTCCGGCCTCACGGTCTCGGCCGCCGTCGGAGGACCCCTCCTGGGCGTGATGCTCGACCGGGCCAGGCGGCCCGGTCTGCTGCTGGCCGCGAGCATCGGCGGGTACGCGGCGGGTCTGGCGCTGATCATCGCGGGTGTCGGCCGGGCGCCGCACGCCCTGCTGGTGGCGCTGGCCGTCCTGGCCGGTCTGCTGGGCCCGGCGCTGGCGGGCGGGTGGACGGCGCAGTTGCCGCTGGTGTCGCCACCCGAGCGCCTGCCGCGCTCCAACGCCCTCGACGCGATGACCTACAACGTCGCGGGGCTGGCCGGTCCCGCGGTGGTCGGGGTGATCACCATGGCCGCGGGCGCGCTCGCCGCGGCGCTCGCGTCGGTGGCCCTGGTGCTGGCGTCGACCGGGGCCGCCTGGATGCTCCCGCGCAAGGATGCCAAGGACGACAAGGACACCAAGGGCGCCGAGGATGTCACGGATGCCGAGGATGTCATGGACGGCAACGCCGCCACCGGCGGCACGGAGCCGGCCAGGCCCCGGAGCCTGCGCGCGGAGCTGACCGCCGGTTTCGCGGCGATCGCGCGCAAGGGCAGCCTGCGCCGGGCAACGGTCACCTCGATGATCACCATGGTCGGCGTGGCGATGCTCGTCGTGGCCGCCCCCCTGCTGGGCGAGGAGCTGACCGGCGAGGTCGGCTACGGCGCGATGTTGCTGGCCGTCGTCGCGGTCGCGGGCCTGGCCGCCAACGCGGTCCTGGCCAGGATCACCTTCGACCCCGACCGCATGCTGCTGGGCAGCACGCTGGTGATCGCCCTGTCGCTCGCGCTGGCCGCCGCGGCCGGCTCCTACTGGGTCGCGGTGGTGGCCGCCGTCGTGGCGGGCGTGGGCGAGGGCCCGCAGCTCACGGCCCTGTTCGCCATCCGGCACCGCGAGGCGCCCGGCCGGTTGCGCAGCCAGATCTTCACCACCGGCGCCAGCTTGAAGATCACCTCGTTCGCCGTCGGCTCGGCGCTGGCCGGTCCGCTGGTCGACCTGTCGCCGAGCACGGCGCTGCTGGCCGGGGCGGGGATCATGGTCGTGGCAGCGCTCGCCTACGCGCTCCTGTCACGACCGTGAGGCCGCCCGGTGCGCGGCGACCCGCTCCCTGGTCGCGCACCGGCTGCTGCAGTAGCGCCGCGCGCTGCCGCCGCCCAGGTCCACGTACGGCAGGCGGCACGCCGCCGAGGCGCACAGCCCGCCGGGCAGCCGCTGCTGCTCCGACAGCAGCAGCGCCAGCGCCATCGCCGACGACGACAGGAACCACTGCCCCCATCCCGCGTCCTCGGTGTCGACGTGCACGTGCCAGCCGGTGGTGCCGCCGTGGTCGGTCAGGCGGGGCGGCCTGGCGCATCCGGCGAGCAGGTCGTTCAGCAGCCGCGCCGCCTCGTCGAGCCGGGAGGCGGCGAAGACCGCCAGGAGCCGCCGTGCGGCCTCGCGCATCTCCGCCACGTCGCCCGGGGTGATCAGGATCGGGGCCGCCTCGCCGTACCTGATCAGGGTGTCCTCGACCCGGGCCGGGTCGTCGTCCGCCAGGAGTGCCCGGCACAGGTCGGCGGCCCTGGATGCCATGACTCTGGTCGAGTGAACCTGCACGCGGCCAGCCTAGGCTCAGCCCCCGCAGGCGGCGAAGACGTAGCTGTCGGCGAGCACCTCGTAGCGGTCACGGATCTTGACGGCGCCGGAGACGACGTCGATCTGCACGATCGTCATCCGGGTCGGCCTGGTGTCGCGGTACTCCTCCAGGTGGAGGGTCACCTGGCTGGGCCCCGTCCAGTCGATCATGTGCACGCTCCCGGCGGGGAGCTTGACCTTGACGCGGCTGGTGATCTTCTCCGCGCGCATGTCGTAGAGCACGAGTTCGGGCTTGCCCGCCGCGACCACGTTGGCGACCGTCCTGCCGTCGGCGGCCAGGGCGTGGGGGCCGTTGGCCGAGACCAGCTGCGGCGGGGTGGCGCGGTCGATGAGGGCGCCGGTGTCGCTGTAGGCGCCGAGGTCGAAGGTGCCCTCGTCGCCGTCGCTCGTGGTCAGCACCTCGTCACCGTCGCCGCTGAAGTCGGCGAAGTTCTCGGCCGCGGGGATGGTGCCGACGCGCGCGCCGGTGGCGGTGTCGAAGACGCGGACGGGCCTGCGGTCGCCGCCGGACTGCATCGCCGCGAGCCTGCGGCCGTCGTCGGACAGGACGAGCGTGATGTTGTACTGCGCGACCGGGGGCAGCGCGTTCTTCGGCAGCACGGTCACGCCGCCGCCGAGCGTGCGGATCGCCAGGCGCCCCCGGCGGTCGAAGTAGGCGACCTTGCTCCCGTCGCCGCTCACCGAGATGGGCGCGGCCTGGTAGACGGAGGACGTGCCCTTGGCCGTGAGCGCCACGACCTGGGCATCCTTGAGCAGCTGGACGCTGCCGTCGTGCAGGGCCAGCCGCCAGTACCCGCAGGGCTTGCGCGCGCCGTCGGCGGCCGTGCAGGCCTTGACGGAGGCGTAGCGGATCGCGTGATGGGCGGAGTGGTCCTGCGTGTTGTGCGGGGCCGCCACGGCCGGCGTGCCCAGCAGGGCCAGGCCCAGGACGGCCACGGCCATCGTCTTGGTCTTCATCTCATTCCCCCGGAAGTGCCCACGTGTAGGAGTGCTTGCTGATGGTGAGGCGCCGGCTGCCTTCCACGGCGCCCGAGTCGACGTCGAAGGTGAGCACCCGGATCTTCACCGGGGCGCCCTCGCCGCCCTCGCTCACGTGCGCGACGAGCTTGCCGTCGGCGGTCCAGTGCACGTGGGAGGGGGTCTGCGACGGCAGGAGCGGCAGCGTGACCGAGGCCGTCAGGTGCTCGCCGACCAGGTCGTACAGGCGCAGCCGCGGCGGCAGCTTCCTGTCCTCGTTGCCGGCGACGACCACCGCGAGGGTGCGGCCGTCGGCGGCCAGGGCGCGGGCGTAGGCGCCGGCGACCACCTGGGGCGGGGTCGTGGCCAGCACACCGCCGCCGAGCCGGTGACCGTACAGCTTGACGACGTTGTCGTTCCGGTAGCGTCCGGCGAGCACCTCGTCGCCGTCGGCGCTGAAGCCCTCCGGGTCCTGGTCGGCCGGGAGCTCGACGGTCTTGCCCGTGGATACGGTGATCACCTTGGTGGGGGTGGGGTCGCCGTCGAGGCCGACGCTCACCATGACCCTGTCGCCCTTGGGCGACAACCACACGCCCACGTTCTCGGTGCCCACGCCCTTGGGCACGAGCGAGGCGGGCAGTGCGCGGGCGGCTCCCCCCGCCGCCCTGCGCACCATGAGCCGGTGGTCGCCGTCGCGCTCGTAGAGCACCCAGCGGCCGTCCGCGCTGATGGCCAGGCGCGACTGCCAGTCGGACCTGCCGCCGCTCTGGGTGGTGGCCCGCGGCGCGGCGCCGGTCAGCTCGCGCGTGCTGCCGTCGCCCAGCACCAGCCGCCACCTGCCGCACGGCTCGGTGTAGCCGCCGTCGCCGACCTCGCAGCCCTTCATCCAGGCCGCTGTGGCCGGCGGTTGTGCTCCGGCGTGAGCGGGTGCCGCCCCCACCCACCCGATCGCCGCGGCGGCCAGTGCCGCGGCGGCCCATGAGGTGTGCCTCATCGGTGTGTCTCCCCCTGTTCGGTGCCTTCTCACGAAGTAGGACACCTCAGGGGCACTACCGGTTGATCACAGGTCAATCACGACATTTCACAGCGGGCGGCGACCGGCGAAACCCAGCTCGGTCCTGTGGTACCAGACCAATTCGTTCTCGCCCTCGATCCAGCACAGCCGTACCGACACGCCGTCGATCAGGGCGGGGAAGTCGAGCAGCACCGGGGCGATGCCCTTGATCTCGAAGCCCTGGCCGGTCCAGTCGCTGAGGATCTCCTGGATGCGCGCCTCGACCGCCTTGATCTCGGCCAGGCCGCCCAGCGGCGAGGCGCCGAGCGCCTCGCGGTCGAAGGTCATCTCCGCCAGGTCGGCGCGCATGCCGACCAGTGCCTCGGCCTGCGCCAGCACTCCGGGCAGCAGCTCGCGCACCTCGTCCACGGAGAAGAGCCTGCTCATGGAACAGAACGTTATCCGGTCGGCTCGTAGGCGCGCAGGAGCATCTGCTCGGCTTCGTCCAGATAGGACTCCAGGTAACCGGCGGCGGCCTGGCCCTCCCCCGCCTCGATGAGCGCCAGCAGCTCCCGGTTTCGCGCGACGAAGGGCTCGTGGAAGGAGCGCGGGTTCTTCATGACGTGGAAGACGAGCCTCAGCTCGGCCAGCAGGTGCCGCATCGACTCGTCGAGGCGTGGGCTCTGGTTCAGCGTCACCAGCGCCTGGTGGAAGCGGCTGTTGGCGGTGCCGACCGCCTTCCAGTCGTCCTGCGCGGCGGCGCGCTCGGCGTCGGCCACCGCTTCCTTGATCGAGGCGAGTACGGCGGGCGGCGCTTCCTTGCTGCGCCGTACCGCGGCCACCTCGATCACCCGGCGCACGCGGTAGAGGTCGGCCACGTCCTCCGCCGACAGCACCCGCACGAAGACGCCCCGGTTGCGGCGATGCTCCAGCAGCCGCTCGTGGCCGAGGAGGCGGAAGGCCTCCCTGAGGGTGTTGCGCGAGATCGCGAGCTGGTCGGCGATCTCGGTTTCCAGCAGCTGCGTGCCGGGCTCGTCCACACCCTCGATGATGCGTTCCCGCAGCAGGTCGGCGACCTCTTCCGCGACGCTGACGCGGCCGATGCGGGTGCGGGCGTGAGCAAGACTGATGACGACGTCGTCCACATTTAACATGAAATCAGTGAACAAACCTCTTGTCGAGTTGTTCAACAATCCTTAGCGTGAAGGGGTGTGACCCCCCTCACCCTAGGAGCGTGCTCATGCACCAGACGCGGCGCGTGATCGTCGCCAGCCTCATCGGCACGTCGCTGGAGTGGTACGACTTCTTCCTCTACAGCACCGCCGCCACGCTGGTCTTCGGCCAGGTGTTCTTCCCGAACTTCGACCCGCTCAACGCCACTCTCCTGGCCTTCACCACCAATGCCGTCGCCTTCGTCGCCCGCCCGCTGGGCGGCATCGTCTTCGGCCACTTCGGCGACCGGGTCGGGCGCAAGACGGTCCTGGTCGTGACCCTGCTGGTGATGGGCATCGCGACCTTCCTCATCGGCCTGGTGCCGACCTACGCCACCATCGGCGTGGCCGCGCCGATCCTGCTGGCCACCCTCCGATTCGTACAGGGGCTCGGACTGGGCGGCGAGTGGGGAGGCGCGGTGCTGATGTCCATCGAGCACGGCTCGGACAGGAAGCGGGGCTTCAACGCCTCGTGGCCGCAGGTCGGGGTGCCCGCGGGCAACCTGCTGGCCGCGGGGCTGCTCGGCCTGATGTCGCTGGTGCTGTCGGACGAGGCCTTCCTGAGCTGGGGCTGGCGCATCCCGTTCCTGCTGTCCGGGCTGCTGGTCGTGGTGGGCCTGTGGATCCGCCTGAAGATCACCGAGTCGCCGCTGTTCGAGGAGGTCGAGGCGCGCGGCGCCAAGGCCCAGATGCCGCTGCTGGAGGTGCTGCGCACCCACCCGCGCGCCCTGCTGTCGGCCTTCACCGCCCGCATCGGCGTCGACGTGGCGTTCTACACCTTCACCACGTACATGCTGCTCTACATCACCCAGAACCTCGGGCTCGAGCGGCAACTCGGCCTCAACGCGGTCCTGATCGGCTCGGCCTTCCAGCTCGCGCTCATCCCGCTGTTCGGCGCTCTTTCCGACCGGTACGGCAGGCGTCCGGTCTATCTGGGCGGTGTCATCGCGGCGGCGGTGTGGGTGTTCGCCTTCTTCCCGCTGCTCGACAGCAAGTCGTTCGTGATCATCGCGCTCGCAGCGGTCGTGGCGCTGGCCACCCACGCCGCCATGTACGGCCCCCAGGCCGCCTTCATCGCCGAGCTGTTCAGCACCCGGCTGCGTTACAGCGGGGCCTCGATGGGATACCAGCTGGCCGGCATCGCCGGGGGCGCGCTGGCGCCGATCATCGCGCTGAAGCTGCTCGACGTCTACGGCACGTCGACGGCGGTGTCGATCTACGTGGTGGCCGCGCTGGCGGTCACCGCCTTCGGCCTGGCCATCGCGCCGGAGACGCGCGACCTGGACCTGTCCACCGCCGACCCGAAGCAGCCCGTGCCGTAATCGAGCCGCCGCGAAAGGAGTGGGCGGTGGCTGCCACCGCCGCCCACCCGCACGGGACCCTCTAGACGGGCACCTTGGCCTCGGCCCGCCATCTGCCCCTGAAGGCCGCGATGGAGACCAGGAAGACCACCTGCCCGGCCATCGCGATGAACAGCCAGGTCGCCCAGCCCGAGGTCTCGGCGACCTGCGTGGCGCTGACGAGCAGCACCACGACCATGATCCGCACGACCATGCCCCACATGCCCAGGGCCGCTCCCTGCAGCCGGGGGTCGACGTCCTCGGCGTCCTCGGAGAAGCCCGCCATCCACGGCACGTAGGCCAGCCCCAGGAAGACGAAGAGCAGCGCGTAGACGAACGCGATGAGCACAGCGCCGGGGCGCTCGCCGACGAGGCTGATGAAGTAGGCCAGCGTCGCGATGGTCAGGGCGGTGCCCGCCGCGATGAAGGGCTTGCGCAGTTGCAGCCGGTCGGAGACGCGTCCCACGACGACGACCACCAGGGCGTTGAGGATGAGCCCGATGGCCACCACCAGGTTGGCCTCGGCGGGACTCAGCCCGAAGGACGTGGTCAGGATGGTCTGGCCGAAGATGGCGAAGGTCCAGTAGAGGATCTGCCAGCCGGTGTTGCCCAGCACGTGCGCCCACAGGTGCGGGTGGCGCAGCAGCTCGCGGGCCTTGCCCGGGTCGATCTTCTCCTCGGCGCTGACGGCGGCCTCCGCGGTGAGCACCTGGGCGCGCAGCGCGGCGCTGGGCTCGGCGATCTGCCAGATGATGACCGCGCACATGACGAGCGACAGGATGCCCATGATGATCGCCTGCGACTGCCAGGCGTTGTCGAAGAGCGGCAGGGTGAGCCCGGCGATGCCGGAGGCCAGGAAGCCGGCGCCGACCGGGCCCCAGGTCCAGAAGCCGAAGGCCTGGGCGCGGCCCATGCGCGGGGAGAAGTCGCGCACGAGGCTGGCGGTGATGGTGATGCCGGCGCCCTCGATGAACAGCATCAGGCACCGCACCGCGAACAGCTGTCCTGTCGTCTCGACGAGGGCGAGCAGGAAGTTGCACGCGGCGGTGACGGTCAGGGTGGGGACCAGGATGGTCACCCGTCCCCAGCGATCCGACAGGATGCCGCCGAAGCCCGCCGAGATCCCGGCGACGAGCACCGAGGCGGCGGCGATGAGCCCGTAGGTGCCCAGCGACATCTGCAGATCGGTCATGAGCAGCGGGAGGATGGTGGCCAGGGTGGTCTCGAAGTTGGCCACGAGGCTGGCCAGGACGGCGATCGAGAGTAACCAGACGCGGCGCCGCCCGACGGGGTAAACGCTCAGCTCACGGACATAGAACGGCTTGCGCATCCGCCCTCCTCCAGAACTCATTTCTAGAGCACGATTCCGTTCCGGTCGTCCGAGGTCAACGGGGCGTTTGATCACGATGTGATGTCGATCACACCCGTGTTGTGCTTGTGATTGGTTTCGAGCACAGGGAGGGCGAAATGGTCATAAACTGCGGGCCTGTGAGCGAGCTTGTCGAGGGATCCAGCCTGCCGAACCGCACCGCCCTGCCCACGCGCCAGAGAGCGCCCAGGCCCGGCGGCGGAAGGCACCGTGCTCCCGTACCCACCAGCCTGCCTTCGGACGCACCGATCCTCGTACTGGTGGTGTCGGGCCAGACCGACGGCGCGCCGTCCGAGATCGCCTCCGTGGTGCAGGTCGACAATCCCCAGATCGAAGTACGCCTGGCCTCCACCGGCTCGCTGGCCGAGGCACTGCCCGAGGACCGGGCCGCGGTGATCGTCCCGCTGCTCACCTGGCCGGACCCCGCCGTCCTCGGCGAGATCGGCAAGACCGTCGCCGCCACCGGGGGCGACGCCGTGATCACCGAGCCGCTCGGGCCGCACCCGCTGCTGGCCGAGGCCCTGCACATCCGCCTGGCCGAGCGCGGGCTGGCCCGCGCCGACCGGGTGCGCCTGATCAACATCGCGAGCCCGGTCGACGCGGTCATCGTGGGCGTCAGCGGCGGCCCCGCCGCCGTGCAGGCCGCCCAGCCGACCGCCGTGCTGCTGGCCTCGCGCCTGACCCTGCCGGTCGTCGCCGCCTGCCTGGACGGCGAGCCGGGACTGGAGGCCGCGGCCACCCGGCTGCGCGCCGCGGGTGCGCAGCGGCTCGCCGTCGCGCCCTGCATCATCGGACACGAGATGTCGGCCGTGGCACTGGCCGACGCGGCCGGGGCCGTCGAGGCCGGCTGCGCCGCCCCTCTGGGCGCGCACAGCCTGCTGGCGGACCTTGTCGCGCGAGCTTACGGGAGTCAACTCGCGACTTGACAGCTATTGTCAAGATCATGTGGATAGGTTTACGTTTGCCCCATGCGTTGCGTACAGGTCACCGGCGCCCAGCTCGGCCTGCGTGAGGTCACGCCGGCCGATGTCGCCGCCCTGCACGCCATCTACGGCGACCCCGCCGCCACCGAGCACCTGCCGTTCAACCCGCGCACGCCTGACGAGGTCTCGTCGATGATCGACGAGGCCCGCAAGGAGGCCGACGCGGAACCGCGCCGCCTCTACCTGCTGGCCGCCACCGAGCCGCACGACGACCGGGTGATCGGCGTCGCCCGGCTGCACATCGAGGCCGACCATCCGCACAGCGCCGAGATCGGGCTCGGGCTGCGGCCCGACCTGTGGGGGCGCGGGCTCGGGACCGACCTCGTCCGGCTCATCCTCGGGTTCGGGTTCCGGCAGCTGCGGCTGCACCGGATCTGGGGCGCCCGCTCGCCCGCCAACGTGCCGGCGCAGCTCGCCATGCTGGTGGCGGGCATGGTGGAGGAAGGCCGGGTGCGCCACCACGTGCTCACGCCGACCGGGTACCGGGACTCGATCGTGCATTCGGCGATCTCGGACGAGTGGCTGGGCGAGCAGGGCCAACGCTGACCCGCCGCACCACCCGCGCCGAGCCACCCACCCGCGCGAACCGAACGACCCCACCCGCGAGTCACGCCCACCCACCCGCACCGCACGCGCGGGCCGGAAACGCGGGCCGGAAACGCGGCCCGAACACGCGGCCCGAACACGCGGCCCGAACACGCGGGCCGAACACGCGGGCCGAACACGCGGGCCGGACACGCGGGCCGGAAACGCGGGCCGGAAGCGGCTACAAATACGCCCGGGCCGCCGTCACGAGGTCGGCCGGGGCGTCGGTGGTGTCGATGAACAGCGCGCCCTCAGGGGTGCGCTCCCGCACGTCGCGGTCGCGGATGGCGAAGACGGCGGGCGCGGGCCCGGCGAGGTCGCCGAAGCGCGCGACGACCGCCGCCACCACGGCGCGCCGCACGTCGGCCACCACCTCCCGGACGCTGTGGTCCTCCCCCGCGGCGACCACGTAGCCGAGCATCGCGGCGAAGCGCGCCTCGGTGTCGGAGGCGGGCAGCTGGCCGGGCAGCACCGGCCGGTCGAGCCAGAAGACCCTGCCCGCCAGGAAACCGTCGTAGCGCCTGCCGTCGCGCTCGAGCGAGCGGGCGGCGGTCGTGACGATCTCCCCGAACTCCGCCAGGTCGGCCCGGGACGGCAGGTCGGTGGTGACGAACAGCGGCACGATGAGCGAGTCGAGCATGCGCGACATCGTAGGGGCGGCCACCGACATTTAACGGCGTGAGTGGGTAGCTGGAACGGCATGTTGTACGGAAAGGAACACGTCAAGCGTTACCAGGAGACCGGCGGCGCCGAAGGCCACGACTGGAACGGCGCCACGGTCCTGCTCCTGACCACCACCGGCCGCCGTTCCGGCGAGCCGTACACCACGCCGGTCATCTACCAGCGCGACGGCGACGCCCACGTGGTCGTCGCCTCCAACGGCGGCGAGCCGAAGGACCCCGACTGGTACCTCAACCTGCTGGCCGACCCGGACGCGGAGATCCAGGTCGGCCCCGACAAGCACCACGTCACCGCCCGTACGGCCGAGCCGGAGGAGAAGCCGCAGTTGTGGGGCCTGATGACGCGCGTCTGGCCCGACTACGACGCCTACCAGGGCAAGACCGACCGGAAGATCCCCGTGGTCGTGCTGGAGCCTAGAAGGTGATCAGCGGATCGCCCACCAGGTCGGCGACGAAGTTGACGAAGAAGAAGCCGAAGAACAGGAAGTTGAGCACGAGCACCACGTAGTGCCACGGCCTGGGCCGCGCCGGTCTCGGCAGCTTGCGGTTGAGGTAGATGAGCAGGAACGGGTAGATCAGCGCGCCCAGGTTCGACATGTTCGCCGACCAGTTGACCAGGTTCTGCGGCAGCGTCAGGTGGATCGCGATCGAGATGATCACGAGCAGCACCAGCATGAACGGGTAGTAGAACTTGCGCGGGTCGCCCTCGATGAGCCTTCGCAGCCGCGGGCTGGTGGCGTGCGAGGCGTCGGTGGTGACGCGCACCATCGCCTCGAAGATGCCCAGCTGGGTGGAGAAGAGGATCAGGACCCCCATGACGAGCGCCAGGTAGAACATCGGCCTGCCGTACTCCGCGTCCAGGGCGCTGGCCACGAAGGTGGGCACGTTGGCGTCGGTGGGCTTCTCGCCGCTGAGCTGTACGGCCTGCGCCATCAGGATGACCGGCAGCAGCATGCCGAAGATCGCGCCGAAGAAGAAGACGCCCCACATGTCGACCATGAGCAGCCGGTACCAGCGTTTCCACAGCGCCTGGTTCTTGGCGTCGTCGGGGAAGGTGACGCCGCTGGCCAGGAGTTCGCGCCGCTCACCGCGCAGGCCGGACAGGTAGCCGGCCCGGAAGCCCATGCCGTAACCCTTGTCGCGGTAGTGGCCGAGGATGTACCAGTTCAGCCCCGAGGCAAGCGCGGTGAATCCGGCCAGGGCGCCGATCTGGGTCGCGGTGATGCCCGCCGGTGGCATGGCCGGGGTGAAGAAGCTCCTGATGCCCTCCCACCACAGCGAGAAGGGAACCACGAACAGGTCGATGATCAGCAGCACGACGAGGATGGTGCCGACCATGATCCAGTTGGCCAGCTCCAGCGCCCGGCTGATCCGGCGGGCCAGCGCGGTGATGAGGAAGACCAGCACCAGCAGCGCGATGGCCCACAAACGTGGTTCCTCGGCCCCGCGCGGCGGCACCACGCCGTGCACGAGCGCGTAGACGCCCTGTCCCGCGGAGGCGGCCCAGCCGCCCGCGATGAAGGCGAACAGGACGATCACCACCGAGAGCGGGACCCAGAGCTTCCAGCCGGGTGGCACCCGCCCCCAGCCGACGACGGGGCTCTCGCCGGTGGCCAGCACGTAGCGGGCGCATTCGACGTTGTAGAAGGTCTGCAGCAGCGCCGAGACCAGGATGACCCAGCCGACGCCGATGAATCCGAACTCCCCGACGCTGCGGGGGCCGATCAGCCATTCGCCGCTGCCGATCGAGATGCCCAGCGCGATCAGGCTCGGGCCGACGGCGTACTTGAACAGTTCCTTGGGGCCGATCCTGGCGACCTTGAAGACCTCTTCAGGGGTGGGCAGATCGACGATGTCGAGATCTGGGCGGCTGACTCCGAGTTTGTAGGCCATGGCACGCCTCCTCCGGATTTCAGCGTGATCCTCCGCATATGAGGGAGCAAGACCCATTTCTTCAGGCGCCGGGGCGCACGGAACCCCGGCTCGGCCGCCACACGTTGCCCTGATATGGCAGACATCCCTTATGACCGAAAAGAGCAACTCAAGCAGATCGAGAGCGGCTTATTGCGCGGCGAGCAGATCATCGCCGTCTACGACGCCATCGGTGCGGGCACCGGATTCCTCGGCCTCACCGACCGCCGCGTGATCGTGCAGGACAAGTCGTTCGTCGGCAAGAAGATCGCCATCACGAGCATTCCGTACAACAAGATCTCCGCGGTCAGCGTCGTCAGCAACAAGTCGCTCGCCGGGCAGTTCTTCTCCTCCGGGGCCATCGCCATCCACGTCGGCACCCACACCTACGAGGTGGAGTTCCGCGGCGACGACAAGGCCCACCACGTGCACAACGTGATCCTGCACTACATCAGCGCGGCGTAGAGCTCCAGGGTGCGCTCCGCGATCCGCGCCCACGAGAAGTGCGACACCGCCCGCGCCCGTCCCGCCGCCCCCAGGGCGGCCGCGCGCGCCGGGTCGCCCAGCAGGGCGTTGACCCGCTCGGCCAGGTCGGCGGCGAAGAAGTCGGGATCGTGCGGCTCGCCGTCCGCCTTGGCCGAGATCGGCACCAGCAGCCCGGTCTCGCCGTCGGCCACCACCTCAGGGATGCCCCCCGTGGCGGTGGCGACCACCGCGGTCTCGCAGGCCATCGCCTCCAGGTTGACGATGCCCATCGGTTCGTAGACCGACGGGCAGACGAAGACGGCGGCGTGCGTGAGCAGCTGGATGACCTCGGGCTTGGGCAGCATCTCGGAGATCCAGAAGACGCCGTCGCGCTCCAGCCCCTCGACCAGGCCCTTGATCTCGGCGGCGATCTCGGGCGTGTCGGGCGCCCCCGCGCACAGCACGAGCTGGGCGGCCGGGTCGAGGGAGCGGGCGGCGCGCAGCAGGTGGGCCAGGCCCTTCTGCCGGGTGATGCGGCCCACGAAGATCACGTACGGCCGGTGCGGGTCGATGCCGTGCTTGCGCAGCACCGCGGTGTCGTGGTCGGGGGTGTACTCGACGGTGTCGATGCCGTTGTGGATGACGCTCACCCGCTCGGGCGCGATCTCGGGGTAGGCGCTGAGCACGTCTTTGCGCATGCCCTCCGAGACGGCGATGACCGCGTCGGCCGAGGCCAGGGCGGTGCGCTCGGCCCAGGAGGAGACGGCGTAGCCGCCGCCGAGCTGCTCGGCCTTCCAGGGGCGCAGAGGTTCGAGGCTGTGCGTCGTGACGACGTGCGGCGTGCCGTACAGCAGCTTGGCGACGTGACCGGCGAAGTTGGCGTACCAGGTGTGGCTGTGGACCACGTCGGCGCCCTCGCACGCGGCGGCCATCTCCAGGTCGACGCCGAGCACCTGCAGGGCGGCGTTGGCCGTCTCCAGGCCGCCGGGGACCCGGTGGGCGGAGACGCCGGCCTCCTCGCGGGCGGCGCCGAAGCAGCGCACCCTGACGTCGGCCAGGCGCCTCAGCTCGCGGGCCAGGTACTCCATGTGCACCCCGGCTCCGCCGTACACCTCGGGCGGATACTCACGGCTCAGCAGATCGACGCGCATAGGCCAACCCTAGCCAAGCGCGGCGAGGAGTTCGGCGGAGGTGGCGACCGTGCCCAGGCGCGGGAAGACGTACTCGAAGGCGAACTCGTGCGCTTTGGCGTCGAGCCCCGTGGTGCCGCACTCGAGCACGATCACCTCGTAGCCGAACTCGTCGGCGAAGCGGGCCGTCTGCTCGACGCCGAAGTTGGTGGCGATCCCCGCGATGACCAGCGTGGTGATGCCGCGCCCGCGCAGTTCCTCGTCCAGGCCGGTGTTGTGGAAGGCGCCCCACGTCCGCTTGACGATCTCCAGGTCGCCCTCCTGGGGGCGGGCGTCGGCCACGAAGCCGCTGCCGGGCGGCTGGGCGGTCACGTTCGGCCGCTCGACCCTGACGTTGACGACGAGCCCTCCGACCTTCCGCATGGCGCTCGCCATCGCCGCACACCGCGCGACGACGACCCCGCCCGAGTACGGAGCCAGTTCCTGGCCGACGATGCGCTCCATCAGATCGACCAGCACCAGCGCGCTGGTCCGGGGGTCCAGGGTGATCATGCGCGCCACAATAGTCCGTTGACTGTTCTCGCGCCCGTTTCGGGGTAGCTTCTGCCTATGACGTCGCCCAGGGTCCTCGCAGTCGTGCTGGCAGGTGGAGAAGGAAAGCGGCTCATGCCGCTGACAGCGGACCGGGCCAAACCGGCCGTCCCCTTCGGCGGCATGTACCGGTTGATCGATTTTGTCCTGTCCAACCTCGCCAACGGTCACTACCTCAAGATCGTGGTGCTCACCCAGTACAAGAACCACAGCCTCGACCGGCACGTCTCGCGCACCTGGCGGCTGTCGGCGATGCTGGGCAACTACGTGACGCCCGTCCCCGCCCAGCAGCGCCTGGGACCCCGCTGGTTCTCCGGCAGCGCCGACGCCCTCTTCCAGAACCTCAACCTCATCTACGACGAGGAGCCCGAGCACGTGATCGTGTTCGGCGCCGACCACATCTACCGCATGGACCCGCGGCAGATGGTCGCCCAGCACGTCGACTCCGGCGCCGACGTCACGGTCGCGGCGATCAGGCAGCCGCTGTCGCTCGCCGACCAGTTCGGCGTGATCGAGACCGACCCCACGGGCAACAAGATCGTGGCCTTCCGCGAGAAGCCCAAGGACGCCGTCGGCCTGCCCGACTCGCCCGACGAGATCTACGCCTCGATGGGCAACTACGTCTTCAAGACCCAGGCGATGATCGACGCCCTGCGCGAGGACGCCCTGGACCCCACCTCCAAGCACGACCTCGGAGGGAACATCATCCCGATGCTCGTCAAGGGGGGCGTCGCGGACGTCTACGACTTCGCCGACAACCTCGTGCCCGGATCCAACGAGCGCGACCGCGGATACTGGCGCGACGTGGGGACCCTGGACGCCTACTACGAGGCGCACATGGACCTGATCTCCGCACACCCCGTCTTCAACCTCTACAACGACCGCTGGCCGATCTACACCGGCCACGACCCGCTCCCCCCGGCCAAGTTCGTGCACAACGAAGGTGACCGGGTGGGCCGCGCGATCGACTCGCTCGTGTCGCCCGGCGTGATCATCTCGGGCGGCGCGGCGGAGCGGTCGATCCTGTCGCCGCGGGTGGTGCTGCACTCCCACTCGCTGGTCGAGGACTCGGTGCTGATGGACAACGTCAAGGTCGGCAGGGGCGCCATCGTGCGCCGCGCCATCATCGACAAGAACGTGGTCATCCCCGACGGGGCGCGCATCGGCTTCGACCTCGAACAGGACCGCAGCCGCTACGCCGTCACACGGGGCGGCATCGTGGTGATCGGCAAGAACGAGATCGTCGAGCGGTAGCGCGGCCGATCAAAGGGCGCCCAGACACGCACGGCCGATCAGAGGGCGCCCAGGCGGGCGCGCACCTCCTCCATCACGCGCATGACCGCCAGGCTGTCGTCGAGCGGCATGATCGCGCTCTCCGTGCGGCCCTCGGCGAGCGCCGCGGCGACCTCGCGCACCTGGCCCTCGTAGCCGCCCTGTGCCGGGTCGAGCAGGTGCTCCTCGGGCTCGACGCCGGGCCCTCTGAGCACCATCCGGCTCGGCGCCCAGAAGGGCGCGTCGATGTCGGCGCGCAGCCCCGTGCCGACGATGGTCGCGGCGTTGGCCATCGGGCTGAGCAACGAGGTGTCGAGCAGCGCGCGGGCGCCGCCGGGGTAGGTCAGCAGGATCCCGGCCTCGGCGTCGACGCCCGACGGCGCCAGCGAGCCGGTCACGTGGATCTCCTCGGGGACGCCCAGCAGGAAGTGCGCCAGCGCGATCGGGTAGACGCCCAGGTCGAGCACGGTGCCGCCGCCGGTCGCCGGATCCCACAGCCGGTGGGTCGCGTCGAAGGCGAGCGGGAAGCCGAAGGTGGCCTGGACCGAGCGGATCGTCCCGAACCGCTCGTCGGTGGCCAGCCGGCGCACGAGCGGGTTGAAGCGCATCCACATGGCCTCCATGAGGAAGACGCCCGCCTCGCGCGCCAGCTTCACCAGCCGCTCGGCGTCGGCCAGCGACGCGGTCAGCGGCTTCTCGCACAACACCGCCTTGCCCTCCGCGATCGCCAATTCGGCCACCCGCAGGTGCTGGGCGTGCGGAGTGGCCACGTAGACGGCCTCCACGTCAGGGTCGGCGCACAGCTCGGCATAGGAGCCGTAGGCCTTCGCGCCGCCCAGGTCGGCGGCCAGAGCGGCGGCGCGTCCCACGTCGCGCGAGCCGACGGCGGCCACCCTCATGCCGGGCTCGGACGCGATCACCGTGCCCACGGTCCGCGCGATTCCACCGGTTGCGGCAATACCCCAGTTCGTCATGAGTACCGATTGAAAGCCAGAGACAAGGCCACCGCAACCGGCGCACCGCACAGTGTGACCATGACCACCCTGGCCGCGCGGCTGCGAAGCGACCTGAGGAACCCCCTGTTCCTGCAGGGGTACGCGCTCATGGCCAACACGGGGATCACCGCCGTGCTGGGCTTGGGCTACTGGATGCTGGCCACCCGCCTGTACTCCCCCGAGGCCTTCGGCGAAGGACAGGCGCTCATCGCCGCGATGCGCCTGTTCGCGTCGCTGACCGGGCTGGCGTTCGTCGGCGTGCTGGCCAGGTTCATCCCGCTGGCGGGCCGGCGCACGGGTGAGCTGATCGTGCGCGGCTACATGGTGGCGGGAGCCATCGGGCTGGTGGCGGCGCTCGGATTCCTGCTCACGCTGCCGATCTGGGGCCCGGCCTACTCCGCGCTCGGCGGCTTCGGCCCCGGCCTGTTCTTCCTGGCCGCGGTGCTCGTCTGGACGATCTTCACGCTGCAGGACGTGGCGCTGACGGGACTGCGGCGCGCGGTCCTGGTACCGGTCAACAGCATGCTCTACGGCCTGGTCAAGATGGGCATGCTGGTGGGCCTGGCGGGCGCCATGCCGGGTGACGGCATCTTCGTCTCCTGGGTGCTGCCGACCGCCATGGCGGTCATCCCGATCAACTGGCTGATCCTGCGCCGCTGGGCGCCCGCCGCCCGGCACGACGGGCCGCCGCCCACCGCGCGCGAGGTCGGCCGCTTCCTGGCCGGCGACTTCCCCGGCGCCCTGTCGGCGCTGCTGGTCGTGTTCCTGGTGCCGGTGCTGGTGGCCGCCTGGCTGGGCGACCCGCGGCTGTTCGGCTACTTCTCCGTCGCCCACTCGCTCGGCTGCATGCTGTGCGTGCTGACCGCGAACATGGCGGTCTCGCTGACCGTCGAGAGCTCGGGCAGGCGCGACGAGCTGGCCCGCAACGTGCGCGCGACGCTGCGCCGCACCTTCACGCTCGTCGTCCCCGTCGTGCTGTTCGTACTGGTCGGCGCCCCCGCCATGCTCGGATTCTTCGGAGCGGAACTTTCCGCGTACGGCACGCCGTTGCTCAGGCTGATGGCGCTGGCCGTACTCCCAGGAGTCCTCATCGACGTCCACCTCGGCACCCTGCGGGCCACCGGCGAGGCAGCCCGCCTGGCCGTGGTGCAGATCGGCCAGGCGGTGCTGGTGCTGGGCTCGGTCGCCGTGGCCTTCCCCGTCTGGGGCATCGCGGGCGTCGGCTACGCCATCGTCGGCAGTCAGTTGCTCGTCGCGGCCCTGGTCCTCCCCCGGGTCCTGAAGGACCAAGCACTCGATATCCACGCATAGGGTGAGCTCACACTATGAAGATCCACGTCGTACGGCCCGGCGAACTGGGCGACACCGAGATCGCGGCCTGGCGTGCCATGCAGGACGCCCAGCCGCACCTGGCCAACCCGTTCCTCAGCCCCGAGTTCGCCGTCGCCATGGGCGAGGTCTCGCCGCACGCGCGCGTGGCCGTCCTCGACGACGGCCGGCCGGCGGGCTTCCTCGCCTACGAGCTGAACGGCCGCGGGGTCGGCGCCGCCATCGGCGCCTGGGTCTCGCTCGGCCAGGGCCTCGTGCACCGGCCGGACCTGGAGATCACCGCCGACGAACTGCTCGGCGGCGCGGGACTGCACGTCTACGAGTACGGCACGCTGGTGCAGCACCAGCCGTGGTTCGAGCCGTTCGAGACGTTGTCGCAGGAGAGCGTCATCGTCGACGTGTCCAACGGCTTCCCCGCCTACCTCGAGGGGCTGAGCAAGCAGTTCGTCTCCAACACCTTCCGCAAGGAGCGCAAGCTCGGGCGCGAGGTGGGCGAGGTCTCCTTCGACTTCGACGTGCGCGACGAGGCGACGTTCCGCCTGCTGCTGGAGTGGAAGTCGGGCCAGTACCGGGCGATGGGGCGGCCCGACCGGTTCGCCAAGCACTGGGTGCGCGAGCTGGCCGAGCGGCTGTGGGCGATCGACACGCCGGCGTTCGCGGCGCCGCTGTCGATCCTGTACGCGGACGGCAAGCCCGTCGCGGGCCACTTCGGGCCCCGGTCGTCGACGGTGCTGGTCGACTGGTTCCCCGCCTACGACCCGGCGCTGTCGCGCTACTCCCCCGGCCTGATCATGCACCTGCGCCTGTCGGAGGCGGCGGCCGCGCACGGGGTGCGCTCGTTCGACCTGAGCGTGGGGACGGGCTCGCAGTACAAGAACTCGCTGCGCAGCCACGGCCTGCCGGTGGGCGAGGGCATCGTCCGCCGCCGCACGGCGGGCGCCGCCGCCCACTGGGTCCGCACGGAACCGGTCAGGCGCACGCGGCGCTTCATCCTGGAGTCCCCCGTCCTGTACGGCGCGGCCGACAGGCTGATGCGCCGGATGGCGCGCGTGCGCAACCGCTGATCGTGCCGCCCCAGGGATTCGAACCCTGAACCTCCGCATCCTGAATGCGGCGCCTCTGCCAGTTGGGCCAGAGCGGCGTGAGCCCCGAAAGCACGGTTGGCGTGGGCCGTGCCAGGGGCGGTCGGGCCGATATCCAGCCGGGGGTTCGCCATTCCCTCCGGACAGACCGGCACCGGTCCGAGTGGCAGGATTCGAACCTGCGACCTTCTCCTCCCAAGGGAGACGGGCTGACCAATCTGCCCTACACCCGGAAATTCAAAAGCCGCCCGGTGCAGCACCTGGCGGCTTCACGGATTCCCTGTGGCCAGGGTTATCCGGAAGCCGTGGCGGGCGGCAGAAGAAGTTCTCTCATGGCTTCCACGGTAAAGCGCGCCCCCGGCAATACGCCACCGAATTAAAAGCGCGGCGCCCGCTTCTCGAGAAAGGCCGCGACGCCTTCTGCGGCGGAAACGCGGGAGCGGCGTTGCCATTCCAGGAATCGCGCCTCGTCGGCGCGGCCGTCGGCGATCTCCTTGGTGGCGGCCAGCGACACCGGCGAGCGGGAGGCGATGGTGGTGGCCAGGGCGTGCACGCGCCCGTGCAGGTCGTCGGGGAGCTCGTCGACGAGGCCGGTGCGCAGCGCCCAGGGGGCGTCGAAGAGGTCGGCCGAGTAGAGCAGCAGTTTGGCCGCGCCCGGTCCGACCTGGTCGACGAGGCGGCGGGTCGACGACTGCGGGTAGACGAGGCCGAGCTTGGCGGGGGTGACGCCGAAGCGGGTGCCGGGGTCGGCCAGGCGCAGGTCGCAGGCGAGGGCGAGCTGGCAGCCGCCGCCGACGCAGAAGCCCTCGATCTTGGCGATGACCGGCTTGGGGAAGGCGATGAGCGCCTGCTCGGCGGCGACGGTCAGGCCGGTGTCGTCGCCGCCTTCGGTGAGCCGGGAGATCTCGGACAGGTCGGCTCCGGCGCTGAAGGTGCCTCCCGCGCCGGTGAGGACGGCGACCCTGACGCCGGGGTCGGCGGCGAGCTTGTCGAGCAGCTGGGGGATGAGCCGCCACATCTCGGCGGTGAGGGCGTTGCGCTTGCCGGGGCGGTCGAGGGTGAGGGTGGCGACGCCGCCTTCGACGGTCACCGTGATCGGTTGGGTCACCTACCGATTGTGACTCAGGGGGCGGCGACGGGCTCCGGCGGCATGGACGAAGAGGGGTCGTGCTTTCCTGTCCATGTATCGCCTGCGATGGGAGTCCCCTGATGTTCACCACCCGACCCGAGTTGTCCGGCGATTTCGGGATGGTCGCCTCGACCCACTGGCTGGCCTCCGCGACCGGGATGAGCGTGCTGGAGCGCGGCGGCAACGCCTTCGACGCCGCGGTCGCCGCCGGTTTCGTGTTGCAGGTGGCCGAGCCGCACCTGAACGGGCCCGGCGGTGAGGTGCCGATCCTGCTGTGGGACGCGCGGGAGGAGCGTGTGTCGGTGGTCTGCGGCCAGGGGGTGACGCCGGCCGCGGCGACGCTGGAGCACTACGCGGGGCTCGGCCTCGACGTGGTGCCGGGCACCGGGCTGCTGGCGGCGACGGTGCCCGGCGCGTTCGGCGGGTGGCTGCTGATGCTGGAACGCTGGGGCACCTGGCCGCTGGCCGACGTGCTGGCCCCGGCGATCTTCTACGCGGAGCGGGGCGTGCCGATGTTGCCGCGCATCGCCGACACGATCGCCCGCGTGGAGCGGCTGTTCCGCGATGACTGGCCGACCTCGGCGGCGACGTGGCTCGGTCACGGCGACCGGCTGGCCAACCCGGTGCTGGCGCGGACCTACCGCGACCTGGCCGAGCGGGCCTCGGCCGCCGCCACCCGCGAGGCGGGCATCGCCGCCGCCCGCGACGCGTGGTACCGGGGCTTCGTCGCCGAGGCCGTCGCCGAGTTCAGCCTGAAGACGGCCTGGCGTGACAGCTCGGGCGGCGTGCACGGCGGGCTGCTGTCGGGCGACGACCTGGCCTCGTGGGAGGCGTCCGTCGAGGAGCCGCTGACGTTCGGCTACCGGGGTCACACCGTCTGCAAGACCGGTCCGTGGGGTCAGGGGCCGGTGTTCCTGCAGCAGCTGGCCCTGCTCGACGGCTTCGACCTGGACGCCGCGGGCTTCCTGTCGGCCGACTACGTGCACACCGTGATCGAGTGCGCCAAGCTGGCCTTCGCCGACCGGGAGGCCTGGTACGGCGACGCGGACGTGCCCGTGGACGACCTGCTCGGCCTGCCGTACAACGCGGAGCGGCGGGGCCTGGTGGGTGAGAGCGCCGGCCGCGAGCTGCGGCCCGGCTCCCCGGGTGGCCGGTCGCCGCGGCTGCCGCGCCTGCCGGGAGCACGGGTGCGGGCGCAGGCCGGGACGGGCGAGCCGACGGTGGGGCGCGACGGGAGCGTGCGGGGCGACACCTGCCACGTGGACGTGGTCGACCAGTGGGGCAACATGGTGTCGGCCACGCCCAGCGGCGGCTGGCTGCAGAGTTCGCCGGTCATCCCGTCGCTGGGGTTCTGCCTGGGCACCAGGGCGCAGATGTTCTGGCTGGAGGAGGGCCTGCCGGCGTCGATGCGGCCGGGCGTGCGGCCGCGCACGACGTTGTCGCCGTCCTTCGCGCTGCGCGACGGCGCGCCGTGGCTGGCCTTCGGCACGCCGGGCGGCGACCAGCAGGACCAGTGGAGCGTGAACTTCTTCCTGGCGCTGGTCCACGGCGGCCTCAACCTGCAGGAGGCGATCGACGCGCCGATGTTCCACTCCGAGCACTTCCCCAGCTCCTTCTTCCCGCGTACGGCGCGGCCGGGCGTGATGCACGTGGAGGAGCGGCTCGATCCGGCGGTCGTGGCCGAACTGCGGCGGCGCGGGCACGAGGTGGAGGTGCTGGGCCCGTGGTCGCTCGGGCGGCTCAGCGCGGTCGCGCGTGACGGCGGTTTCCTGAAGGCGGCGGCCAATCCCCGCGGCGCGCAGGGTTACGCCGTGGGCCGCTGACCGGCCAGCGACTCGACGGCGGCGTGCAGCGAGTCCACGACCAGCTCCGACTCGGGTTTCATGAGCACGCTGCGCATGACACGCCCGTGGGTGGTGTCGAGTGCGATCGCCGGGTGGCGGGCGGCCATCGCCTGGCGACCGACGGTGAAGGTGCTCAGGTGGAGGCCCTCCGCCATGCCGTCGTCGAGCATGCGGGCCGAGAGCCGGTCGATCCGGCCGAGGGTCGCGGCTTTCGGGAAGTAGGTCACGATGTCGAGCTCGGGCGGCTGGTAGAGCTCCAGGACCTGCGATCCGGACAGCAGCGAGGCCCAGCGCACGGCGGCGCGGCGACCCGCGGCCAGCACCTCGCCCAGGCCTTCCCTGGTGAGCGGGAGCAGCCGCAGCGTGAACCAGAACGCGGCGGCCGACGCCCCGGCGCGTGAGCACTCCAGGCTGATCTCGCCCAGGTGCAGCTCGTCGGAGGTGAAGTAGGTGTAGGGCGAGTCGTGCACGTAGAAGCGGCCCACGGCGGGGTCGCGGAAGAGCACGGCTCCGCACCCGTACGGCTGCAGCCCGTGCTTGTGCGGGTCGACCACGACGGAGTCGCATCCGGCGATCGCCCGCCACGGCGCCGCGTCGAGGTCCGTCCCGGCCAGCAGCGCGAAGAACCCGCCGTAGGCGGCGTCGACGTGCACGCGGGCGCCGTACCTGCGGGCGAGCGGCAGCGCCTCGTGCACGGGGTCGATCGCCCCGAGCCCGGTCGTGCCGGTGGTCAGCACGACGGTGCCGATCCGGCCGGTGCGCAGCAGGTCCTCCAGGGCGCCGAGGTCCATGCGGCCGCGGTCGTCGGCGGGCACGGCGTGGCCTTCGACGCCGAGCACCCGGCACATGCGGGCGTGGGTGTAGTGGGCCTCGGCGCCGTAGGCGATGCCGAGCCCGGGGTGCAGTTCGCGGGCGACGAACAACGCCTCCAGGTTGGCGATGGTGCCGCTGCTGGTCAGGTGGCCCAGGTGGGTGCCGAAGCCGAACATGGCGGCCAGCAGCGCGACGGTCTCCCGTTCCATCGCGGCGGTGGCGGGGCCGCCGTCGAGCGCGTGGTTGTTGGGGTTGATCAGCATGGCGGTCAGGTAGCCGACGACGGCCGCGGGGTGCGGCGGCTTGAGCATCTGGCCGGCGTAGCGGGGGTGGAAGAAGGGGTAGTTGTCGTGCAGCCTGGCCACGAGGGCGTCGAAGGCGGGCTCGACGTCCTTGACCGCCAGCGAGGGGTGGCGTTCGAAGGGCCCGTGCCCGGCCTCCCACTCCTCGATCGCGCTCACGGCGCGCTCCAGCCAGTGCCGCAGGTCCATGGTCAATCCCTTCGAGGCGCCCTGATGCCGCGGAACTCCCAGTCGCCGCCGAGCGCGGTGGAGAGCACCTCTTCCGAGGCGGTCGGCTGCGCTCCGACGTCGGCGCGGATGGCCGCCGGCCCGGCGACGACCCTGTTGGCCAACGTACCCAGCCCCTCGACGGAGACTTCGACCAGGTCGCCGGGCTGCACGGGCCGGGATCCCGCCGGGGTGCCCGACAGGAGCACGTCGCCCGGGTGCAGGGTGATCGTCCTGGCGATGTCGGCGACGAGGTAGTGCATGTCCCAGGCCATCTCGTCGGTGCCGCCGTCCTGGACCACGGCGCCGTTGACGCGGGTGGTGAGGCGTTTGCCGCGGAAGTCCCAGCCGGTGACCAGGCCGGGGCCGAGCGGGCAGAGCGTGTCGGAGCCCTTGACCCTGAGCATCGATCCGGCGTCGGTGTCGCGGAAGTCGTGCAGGCCGAAGTCGTTGGCGATGGTGTATCCGGCGATGTGGTCGGCCGCCTGCCGAGGCGAGACGTTGCGGCAGGTGCGTCCGATGACGATGGCCACCTCGCCCTCGTAGTTGAGGTAGCGGCAGCCTTCCGGCCTGACGACGGCGCCGTTGTGGGCGTTGAGCGAGGAGGTCGGCTTGTGGAAGTAGGTGGGTGTGGCGGCGAGCCGGACCTGGAACTCCTCGACCCGGCTGCGGTGGTTGAGATGCACGGCGATGATCTTCGATGGGGTGACGGGTGGCAGGTGCACGGCGTCGTCGGCCTTCACCCTGCGCCCGTCGCCCGCGACCAGTTCCTCCCCCTCCCGCGTGACGTCGGTGACCGCGCCGTCGAGGAGGATCCTGCGGTGTTCAGGCATGCCAGCCGCCTTCCGGCCGGTCGAACCACAGGTGCACCTGCCCGGTGCCGACCGAGTTCTCGTAGTCGCTGTAGCGCCTGGCCGGGGCGGTGCACGCCGATTCGCCGAGCGCGCCGATCATCATCAGGTAGTGGCCGAAGCGCGCCTCGGGCTTGACCGTGAGGAAGTGCGGCATCGTGTCGAGCACCTTGGCGTGCTCGCCCGCCTCGAACCAGGCGATGCGCTCCAGGTCGGCCTCGCGCGCGGCGGCCGTACGGATGTGGGACGGGTCGCTCGGCTCGTGGTCGCGGATCTCGCGCAGCGGCCAGAAGGTGTGGCTCAGCGCGCCGGAGGCGATCAGCACGACCTTGCGGTCGCTCGCCTCGATGGCGGCGCCGAGCGCCCTGCCCAGCCGCAGGAAGTCCTCGGTGTCGGCGGTCTGGCAGACGCCGACGGAGATCCAGCGTTTTCCTTCGGCGCCCAGGTAGGGGTCGTCGGGCACGCCCAGGTAGCGCCACAGGTTCACGGTCGCGTAGTAGATCGGCAGGTAGGGGTCGTCGACGGCGGTGATCCAGGTGCCGTGCGGTCCGGCCTGGGCGGCGACGGCGTGCGCCAGCTCGGGATCGCCGGGGATGTCGTACGGCACGCGGCACATGCCGCGCGGCAGCTCCTCCGAGGTGTAGAGCCCCGCCCTGCGCCGGTGCGCGGTGACGACAAACTCGACGGTGGTGGCCCAGTGGGAGTCGAGCACCACGACGGTGTCGTAGTCGAGCGTGTCGAAGACCTCCGCCCGCAGCCGCCGCAGCCCCGGCACGAGGCTGATCTCGCGGCCCTCGTTGAGCTCGCGCCTGGTGACCTCGGGCAGCACGATCGTGGGGACGTGCGACAGCAGGCCGGCGGCGGCTATCTCACCCATGGCGCGCTCACCGTGTTCTTGACGTCGCAGTAGAAGTCGAAGCTCCAGTCGCCGCCTTCGCGTCCGACGCCCGACCGGCGCGAGCCGCCGAAGGGGGCGCGTAGGTCGCGCACGAAGAAGCAGTTCACCCAGACCGTGCCCGCGACCAGCCGGCCGGCGACCCGTTCGGCCCGCTCGGGGTCGCCCGTGACGACCACCGCGGCCAGGCCGTAGGTGGTGTCGTTGGCCATGGCGACGGCCTGCGCCTCGTCGTCGAAGGTCTGGAGGGTCAGCACGGGGCCGAAGACCTCCTCGGTGAGGATCTCCGTGCCGGGCTCGACGTCGGTCAGGAGCGTGGGCGGGTAGAAGAACCCCTGGCCGGTCGTGGGGCGGCCGCCGCCGATGAGCGCGCGGGCGCCGCCGGCCAGGGCGCGGCGCACGAAGCCGTCGACGCGCTCGACGTGGCGGGGGTGGATGGAGGGTCCCACGTCGGTCTCCTCGTCGCGGGGGTCGCCCTGCACGAGGGCTCGGGCGCGTTCCAGGAACCGGGCGGTGAACTCCTCGGCGACCGCCGACTCGACCAGCAGCCGGGTCGCGGCCAGGCACACCTGCCCGGCGTTGTCGTACTGCTCGACCGCCAGGTCGGCGGCCTGGTCGAGGTCGGCGTCGGCGAAGACGAGGAGCGGCGACTTGCCGCCGAGCTCCAGGCTGAGCGGGGTGAGGTTGGCGGAGGCGAGCCCGGCGATCCTGCGTGCGGTCGGCACCGAGCCGGTGAAGCTGATCCGCCGCACCCGGGGGTCGGCGACCAGGGGCTCCCCCACCTCGGCTCCGTAGCCCTGCACGACGTTGAGCACGCCGGGCGGCAGCCCGGCGGCGTGGGCGATGTCGGCCAGCAACGAGGCGGTCAGCGGCGACCATTCCGCCGGTTTGAGCACGACGGTGTTGCCCGCCGCGAGGGCCGGGGCGATCTTCCAGGTGGCCAGCATGAGCGGCGCGTTCCACGGGGTGATGAGGGCGCAGGGACCGGCCGGGTCCCAGCTGACGTGGTTGCGGTGGCCCCGGGTCTCGAAGTCCTCGCGGCCCAGTTCCAGCAGCCAGTCGGCGAAGAAACGGAAGTTGTGCGCCACCCGGGGCATGACGCCTCGCCGGTGGGAGCGCAGCAGGGCGCCGTTGTCGGTGGTCTCCACGGCGGCCAGTTCTTCGAGGCGCTTGTCGACGCCGTCGGCGATGGCGTGCAGGAGTGCCGCCCGTTCCTCGCGCCCGATGGCCGCCCATCCGGGGAAGGCGTGCGCGGCGGCGGCGACGGCGGCCGAGGCCTCGGCGGCTCCTCCTCGGGCGATGTGGGCGATCACCTGCCCGTCGATGGGCGACACATCGGCGAACGTCTGCGAGGAGGCGACCCGCTCACCGCCGATCCAGTGCCGGGTGTCCACCTCCACTCCGGCGACCCGCGTCATCACGACCTCCACCGTTTGGTTCCGAACAAACTAACCACTCCCGAAATGCCCGGTCAAGGCACTATTGTTTGGGTCCGAACAGTCCCACCGGAGGCCCCATGATGGACGTGCCCGGCTGGCTGGATCTGGCCGCGACGCTCGACCTGCCCCGCTCCGGAGCCGGTCCCGCCTTCCCCGTCGTCTCCCCGCGCGACGGCACGGTCGTCGCGCACGTGCCCGACGGCGGCCAGGCCGAGGTCGACGCCGCCGTCGCCGCCGCGCGGCGGGCCTTCGACCACGGTCCGTGGCCGCGCATGGCACCGGCCGAGCGCGGCCGGGCCCTGCTGGCCCTGGCCGATCAGGCCGAGCGCCACCGCGACGAGCTGGCCCTGCTCGTCTCGCTGGAGATGGGCAAGCCGATCACCGACGCGCACTCCATCGAGCTGCGCGCCCTGATCTCGACGCTGCGTTTCTACGGAGAGCTGGCCGGCAAGGGCGCCGACGAGCTCCCGCACACCGGCCCCGACGCCCTGGCGATGGTCACGCGCGAGCCCTCCGGCGTGGTCGCGGCGGTCGTGCCGTGGAACTTCCCGCTGACCCTGGCCGGATGGAAGATCGCCCCCGCCCTGGCGGCGGGCTGCACCGTGGTGCTCAAGCCGTCGGAGCGCTCCCCGCTGTCGGCGCTGCGCCTGGCCGCCCTGGCCCGCGAGGCCGGGCTGCCCGACGGCGTGCTGAACGTCGTCACCGGTGACGGACCCGCCGCCGGCCGCGCCCTCGGCCTGCATCCCGGCGTCGACGTGCTGGCCTTCACCGGCAGCACCGAGACCGGGCGCCATTTCCTGCGCTACAGCGCCGACTCCAACCTCAAGCGCGTCTGGCTGGAACTGGGCGGCAAGTCGCCGAACATCATCTGCCCCGACGCGCCCGACCTGGAGCGGGCCGCCGCGACGGCCGCGTGGGGGGTCTTCTTCAACGCCGGCGAGATGTGCACCGCGCCCTCGCGCCTGCTGGTCCACGCCGATGTGGCCGACCAGGTCGTCGACGCCGTCGTGGAGAAGGCGCGGGCCCTGCGGCTCGGCGACCCCCTCGACCCGGCCACCGAGATGGGCCCCCTGGCCGGCCGCGCCCACCTGGAGCGGGTGCGCGGCTACGTCGACGCGGGGCGGCGCGAGGGCGCCAGGCTGCGGTCCGGCGGCGGTCACGACGGGCTCTTCCACGAGCCGACCGTCTTCGACCGGGTGAGGCCGGGTATGGCCGTCGCCCGCGAGGAGATCTTCGGTCCCGTGCTCTGCGTGCTCACCTTCACCTCCGTCCAGGAGGCCGTCCTGATGGCCAACGACAGCCCGTACGGCCTGGCGGCGGGCCTGTGGACCGCCGATCTGGGTACCGCGATCACCGTGAGCCGTTCGCTGCGCGCCGGCACGGTCTGGGTCAACTGCTACGAGGAGGGCGGCCTCAACGTCCCCTTCGGCGGCTACAAGCAGTCGGGCAACGGCCGCGACAAGAGCGTGCACGCCCTGGAGAAGTACACCGAGCTGAAGACCACCTGGATCCAGCTATGACAGCACCCTCCCGCCGTTCCACGTCACCCCGACCTGGCGGTAGTAGGCGCCGATGATCTCGTGCGCCTCCAGGCGGGCCAGTTCCTCGGTCGGCGACTCAAACAGCGCCAGCGTGGCCTCGGCCGCCCACGGCGTGCCCGCCTCGAAGGCGGCGGCCCCCGACTCGACCAGCTCGTCGAGAGGCGCCTGACCGCCGGGTTCGATGCTCGGCATCCAGCGGTGGTGTGCCATGGGATGGGCGTTGACGAAGCCGTTCGACTCCGACGGACCGGTCAGGGTGATCACCGCCTCGGCCAGGCGGCGGTCGGCGGCGGCCAGGGTGGCGCCGAACCTGGCGCCCGGCTCGATGCGCGGGGCCGGGCCGAAGGGGTGAGGCCTGGTCTGGTGGATGGAGCCGAGCTTCTTCGGATAGCCCTGGTGCAGGCCCCTGGCCAGGGCGAAGTCCTTGTCGACCCAGATGTAGACGCACCGGGAGTAGGTGCGGCCCTCGAAGGAGCAGCGCACCACGGCGAAGCACTCCTTGTACTGCGCGCGCACGGGGTCCAGGAGCTCCTCGCCCGTGTCTCCGCACGACTGCCAGTCGGCCCAGATGAGCGCGACCGCGCCGGGATCGTCGGCCGCCGGCAGGAGCGGGGCGGGCAGCAGCTCGGCCACGCGGGCCGGATCGGTGCGGTACTCCACCGTGATCAGATCGCCGGAGTAATGCCAGGGCGGCGCGGGGACGAGCGAGGCGAGTCCCGTCGCCGTCCGCGGATACAGGAAGCCTTTCATTTGGATCCGTACAGTAGCCTTTCCGCCGCATGCGGCGCCAGAGTCCTCATGGGCGGAACACCGTGTCGGGCACGACCGCCACGTCCAGCAGCAGCGGCTCGGTGCGGGTGGGCAGGGTGGGCACGACCTCGTCCAGCACGGCCAGCAGGTGGTCGTGGTCCTCGACACGGATCGCCGGGCAGCCGAACGAGCGGGCCAGGCCGCTCAGGCTGACCTCCTCGAACGACGGCCACGGCGCCTTGCCGCCCTCGTGCATGTCGGCCAGGCGGTCCATGACGGCGTAGCGGCCGTTGGCCAGGACCACGAAGAGGGCGCCGACCTGGTAGCGCACGGCGCTCCACAAGGCCTGGACACCGTAGATCGCCGAGCCGTCCCCGACCACGGCGACCATCGGGCGCTCGGGCGCGGCCATGCGCAGGCCGACCGCGGCGGGCAGGGCGAACCCCAGGCCGCCCATCGCCGCCGAGACGAAGCCGAGGGGGCGGCGGGCGGGCAGGATCCGGTGCAGGTCGGGCCGCGATGAGGGGGTCTCCTCGACGACGACGGTGTCGGGCGCGAGCCGTACGGCAAGCGCGGCCAGCACGTGACGCGCCGACATCGGCTCGCCCGGACCCGGCCCCGTCACGCCGGGATCCCGCTCGCCCGTCCTCCACGTCCTTCCGGCCTCGGCCGGGACGCCGAGCTCGGCCAGCAGTCCCTCGCAGACCGTGGCGGGCGGGCCGAGCACCGCCAGGTCGGCCGGGCTGCGGTGGGCCTCGGCCGGGTCGTCGGTCACCACGGCGATCCGTGTGCCCTCCTCCACCAGCGGCCCCGGCTGGTACGGGTAGTGCCGCAGCGCCGCGGCGCCCACCACCAGCACCAGGTCGTGCCCGCCGAGCGCCGCCCGCTGCTGGGCCCGCCCGGCGGGCAGCACCCCCGCGTGGAGGGCGTGGTCCTGCGGGAATCCGGCCCGCGCGCCGAACGACTCCTGCCACACCGGGCACCCCAGGTGCTCGGCCAGCGCCACGAGCGCCGCCCACGTGCGCGAGGAGTCGGCGCCCGACCCGGCGACGATGACGGGCGTGCGCGCCTCGGCGACCAGGGCGGCCAGCTCGGGCACGACGTCGGCGGAGGAGTGCAGGTCGATGGCGAGCACGTCGCGCATGTCGGGCGCGGCCGAGGTGCCGAGCGTGTCGCGCAGTTCGGGGGGCCGTCCGGCGCGGATCAGCTGCCGGGGCGCGGCGATCACCTCGTGCGGGTCCATCTCGGCCGGCCAGTCGTCCATGGGCACGACGACGAGGGCGGGCCCGCGCCAGGTCTGCGCCTCGTGCCAGGCGCGCGCGATGGCGCCCGGCACGTCCTGGGCGCGCGGCGGCTGGTCGAACCAGACCGGGTAGTCGCCAGCCAGCCCCGCGAGCCGTCCGGTAAGGAAGGGCTCCAGGGCCAGGTGCCGCCGGTCCTGCTGCCCGACGATCACCACCAGCGGGGCGCGGTTGACCCGGGCCGTGGCGATCGCCCCCACGGCGTTGCCGAGCCCGGCCGTGGTGTGCAGGAGGGCCAGGGCCGGGCGCCGGGTGGCGATCGCCACGCCGGTCGCCATGCCCACCACCGACCCCTCGTGCAGGGCCAGGACGAACGAGAGGTCGTCGGGCAGCCCGCACAGCAGGGGCACCTCGGTGGAACCCGGGTTGGCGAACAGGGTGGTCATGCCGTGGCGCCGCAACACGTCGAAGGTCACGTCTCGAACCGTCAGCATTGTCGTCCAAATTTGTTCGGAGAACGAATCGTGAATCACATGCTCTGCGTTGCCGCGAACGTAGGCGCTGATGGAGGCGGCGTCAACCAGTGATCACGAGGTTCGCATGTCGAACGACCATACGCTCTATGGTTTCCTAGAGGTAACCATGCGGCCGGGTAGTCTGCTGGGGTGCGAAGATCGAGACGTCTGACCGCGGCCGAGCGAACGTTATGGTCCGCCTTCCCCTCGGGCGACTGGGTCGATCTGCGCACCGGCGACCGCGAACACGACGACCCGGCGCAGGCGCACACCTGGGGCCGCGAGCGCCAGATCCGCGCGGAGGTCATCACCGAGCTGCTCATGGGCGCCGCCGAGCGCCAGCCGGGCCGGGTGCCCGCCCTGCGGCTGGCCGGCGCGCGCGTCGTCGGCGACCTCAACCTGTCGGAGTCGACGCTGGAGACGACGCTCCACCTGCTCAACTGCCACGCCGGAGCCGTCGACCTGACCGACGCCACCACCAGGAGCGTACGGCTGCGCGGTTGCGAGCTCGACCGCGTGATCGCCAGCAGGGCGCAGGTCAGCGGAGTGCTCGACCTCAACGGCTCGACGATCGCCCACGGGGTGCGCATCGACAACGCGCGCATCGAGGGCCAGCTGCGCATCAGCCACGCCACCGTCGGAGCACCGCCGCCGCCCGCCTCCTCCACCGAAGGCGGCCACTACGACGTGCGCGAGCCGGAATCACCCCTGGTCGGACGCTCCCAGCACGAGTGGGCGATCTGGGCGGGCGGCGTCGCCGTCACCGGCGCGGTGTTCCTGCGCGAGCTGACCGCCACCGGCGGCATCCGCATGATCGGCGGCGCCTTCCCCGGCGGCCTGTACCTGCGCGGCTCGCAGATCACCGCCCTGGGCCCCGTCGCGATCAACCTCGACTACTGCACGGCCGGAGCGGTCGAGCTCGACGACGGCTTCACCGCCCGCGGCACCGTGCGCATGCGCAGCGGCACGATCACCGGCACGCTCTTCATCTCCGACGCGACGCTCATCGCCGAGGAGCGCAGCCTGCACGTCACCCACATGCAGATCGACGAGCTGGTCCTGCTCCCCCGCCACATCGAGGGCGAGGTCAACCTGCGCTACTCCCGCATCGGCGTGCTGTCCGACCGACCGGGCTCCTACCCCTCCCGGGTGATGCTCGACGGCCTGACGTACGAGTCGATGCGCGGCACCTGGCGCGTCGACGAGCGCATCGCCTGGCTGGCCCGCGACACACGCGGCTACCGGCCGCACCCGTACGAGCAGCTGGCCGCCTGGTACCGGCGCATCGGCCACGAGAGCGACGCGCGCCGGGTGCTGCTGGCCAAACGCCGCAGGCAGACCGGCACCCGCCGGCCCCGCGCCCGCATGGCGGGAGCCCTCCTCGACGTCACGGTCGGGTACGGCTACCGCAGCTGGCTGGCGGGCCTGTGGGCGGCGCTGCTGCTCACGGCCGGCACCCTGGTCTTCTCCACCTGGCGGCCCACCAAGGTCGACCCCGACGAGATGCGCACCTTCTACCCGTTCGTCTACACGCTGGACCTGCTCGTGCCGGTGAGCGTCTTCGAGGCGCGCGGCGCGTGGGAACCGGTGGGGTGGACGGTGTGGGTGGCGTGGACGCTGATCGTCTCAGGCTGGGTCCTGGCCACCGCCCTCATCGCGGGCGCCACCCGCATTCTGCGCCCGGGGGCCTAGCTCGATCCGGAAGCTGGGCAGCGTGTGCGGGTAGCGGGTGCGGATGAACTCCACCAGGTGCTCGCGCGCGTCGCACTTCAGGTCCCACACCGAGGCCGAGTCGGCCGCGCTCATCAGGGCCCGCAGCTCGACCAGGCCGTTGGGCAGGATGTCGGTGATCTGCAGGGTCCAGTCCTTCTGGTCCCAGAGCGGGTGCTCCTTGACGAAGGCGTGCAGCTCCTCCCGCAGCTCGGGCACCGGCACCGACCAGTCGACCCGCAGGTAGACGTGGCCGATGACGCGGCTGCCGTGCCTGGTCCAGTTCTCGAACGGGTTCTGGGTGAAGTACGACACCGGGAAGACCAGCCGCCGCTCGTCCCACGAGCGGACCACGACGTAGGTGAGGGTGAGCTCCTCGATGCGGCCCCACTCGTTGTTGACCACGACCACGTCGTCGAGGCGCAGCGCGTCGCTGAAGGCCAGTTGCAGCCCGGCGAGCATGTTGCCGATCGTCGACTGGGCGGCGATGCCGACGATGGCGCCCGCGATGCCGGCCGAGGCGAGCAGCCCGGTGCCGAGCGCGCGCACCTGGGGGAAGCTGAACAGGATCGCGCCCAGGGCGATGACCACGATCACGGCGGCCGCCACCCGCCGCACGAGGGTGATCTGGGTCCTGATGCGGCGGGCGCGGCGGTCCTTCTCGCCGTCGATGCGTTCCAGCTGGTTGAGCACCACGTCGGTGACGGCGTAGGTGGCCTGGATGACCAGCCAGGTCGCGGCGACGATGGTGAGCAGGCCCAGCACGTGGTCGACCTGGGCGGCGGCCTCCTTGCCCTCCGCGTCGGTGCCGAACATGTTGGGCAGGAAGCCGATGTTGAAGGCCACCAGGACGGCGACCGCGAAGCCCGGCCAGACGCAACGGCGCAGGAACGGCTCGGCCGCCGACCACTTGGTGGTGGCGCGGATGAGCAGTCTCCGGATCAGCTCGACCACGATGACGGCTCCGAGAACGCCGCCGGCCAGGTTGAGCAGATTCTGGGACAAACTCATAGTCCAATCACATCAGAAAGCCTCGTCAAAGGTCACATTGCCCTCGACGGCCACCTGGTAGGCGGAGACACGCCGTTCGAAGAAGTTCGCGAGTTCCTGGACGTCCTGCAACTCCATGAACGCGAACGGGTTGGCGGTGCCGTACCTGCGGCCGAAACCGAGGCGGGCCAGGCGCTGGTCGGCGACGTACTCCAGGTACTGGCGCATCTGCTCGGCGCTCATGCCGGGCATGCCGTCGCCGCACAGGTCGCGGGCGAAGGCGAGTTCGGCGGCGACCGCCTCCTCCAGCATCTCGACGACCTGCTTGTCCAGGTCGGCGTCGAACAGGCCGGGCTCCTCCGCGCGCACGGTGTCGACGACGCTGAAGGCGAACTCCATGTGCATGGACTCGTCGCGGAAGACCCAGTTCGTCCCGGTGGCCAGGCCCTGGAGCAGGCCGCGGGAGCGGAACCAGTAGACGTAGGCGAAGGCGCCGTAGAAGAACAGGCCCTCGATGCAGGCGGCGAAGCAGATCAGGTTGAGCAGGAAGGCCCTGCGGTCCTCGCGGGAACGCAGCTCGCGCAGGTCGCCCAGGGAGTCGATCCACTTGAAGCAGAAGTCCGCCTTGTCGCGGATCGAGGGGATGTTCTCGATGGCGGCGAAGGCCTTGATCCGCTCGTCCAGGTCGGGCAGGTAGGTGTCGAGCAGCGTCAGGTAGAACTGCACGTGCACGGCCTCTTCGAACAGCTGCCTGCTGAGGTACAGGCGCGCCTCGGGGGCGTTGACGTGCTGGTAGAGGTTGAGCACCAGGTTGTTGGCGACGATCGAGTCGCCGGTGGCGAAGAAGGCCACCAGCCGGTTGATCAGGTGACGCTCCTGGGCGGTCATCCTGGGCAGGTCGGCCAGGTCGGTGTGGAGGTCGACCTCCTCGACCGTCCAGGTGTTGCGGATGGCGGCCCGGTAGCGCTCGTAGAAGTCCGGGTAGCGCATCGGGCGCAGGGTCAGGTCCATTCCGGGGTCGAGCAACATCACTGGCACGCCTCGCAGTACTCGGGGTTCTCAAGGGAGCAGGCCACGGCCTCCTGGGCGGTGACCGTCGTCTGGGCGATGCGCGTCGCGGGGCGCGAGCGCAGGTAGTAGGTGGTCTTCAGGCCGCTCTTCCAGGCGTAGGCGTACATCGACGAGAGCTTGCCGATGGTGGGGCTGGCCATGAAGAGGTTGAGCGACTGCGACTGGTCGATGTACGGCATGCGCGCCGCCGCCAGGTCGATCAGCGCCTTCTGGGGAAGCTCCCAGGCGGTGCGGTAGAGCAGGCGCAGGTCGGCGGGGACGCCGGGGATGTCCTGCACGGACCCGTCGGCGCGCTTGATCGCGTCGCGCATCTCCTGGGTCCACAGGCCGCGCTCCTGGAGGTCGCGCACGAGGTAGCGGTTGACCTGGAGGAACTCACCCGACAGGGTCTCGCGCTTGAAGACGTTGGAGACCTGCGGCTCGATGCACTCGTAGCATCCGGCGATGGAGGCGATCGTCGCGGTGGGCGCGATCGCGATCATCAGGGAGTTGCGCAGGCCCGTCTTGGCGATCTTGGAGCGCAGCGCGGCCCACGCGACGCTCGTCGCCGCGCCGTAGTGGTCGGGATGCAGCACGCCCTGGAAGGCCCGCGTGTCGCCGTACGAAGGGTGCGGCCCGCGCTCGACCGCGAGGTCGGCGGAGGTGTCGTAGGCGGCCAGCGCGATCTCCTCGGCGATCCGCGTCGACAGCTCCTGGGCCTGCGGGGAGTCGAAGGGCAGGCGCAGGGCGAAGAAGACGTCGGCCAGGCCCATCACGCCCAGCCCGATCGGCCGCCACTTCCTGTTGGCGCGCTCGGCCTCGGGCGTCGGGTAGAAGCCGAGGTCGATGGTCTTGTCGAGGAACCGTACGGCGGTGCGGACGGTCGCGCGCAGCCGGGCGAAGTCGACGCCGCCTCCGGCCACGTGCGCGGCCAGGTTGATCGAGCCGAGGTTGCAGACGGCGGTCTCGGCGTCGCTGGTGACCTCGAGGATCTCGGTGCACAGGTTCGACAGGTGGATGACGTTCTCGGGCCGCGCGGTCTGGTTGGAGGTGCGGTTGGCGGCGTCCTTGAACGTCATCCAGCCGTTGCCGGTCTGGGCCAGGGTGCGCATCATCCGGCCGTAGAGGGTGCGGGCCGGGATGGTCCTGGTGGCCAGGCCTTCGGCCTCGGCCCGGCGGTAGGCCTGGTCGAAGGCGTCGCCGTACAGGTCGGTCAGGTGCGGGACGGCCTTGGGGTCGAACAGCGACCAGTCGGCGTCGGCCTCGACCCTGCGCATGAACTCGTCGGGGATCCAGTTGGCCAGGTTGAGGTTGTGCGTGCGGCGGGCCTCCTCGCCGGTGTTGTCACGCAGCTCCAGGAACTCCTCGATGTCGGCGTGCCAGGTCTCGAGGTAGACGCAGGCGGCCCCCTTGCGGCGCCCGCCCTGGTTGACGGCGGCGACGCTGGAGTCGAGGGTGCGCAGCCAGGGCACGATGCCGTTGGAGTGGCCGTTGGTTCCGCGGATGAGCGAGCCGCGCGAGCGCACCCTGGTCCACGCGATGCCGATGCCTCCGGCGTACTTCGACAACCGCGCGACCTGGGCGTAGCGGTCGTAGATGCCCTCGAGCTCGTCGCGCGGCGAGTCGAGCAGGAAGCACGACGACAACTGCGGCCGCCTGGCACCGGAGTTGAACAGCGTGGGCGAGGACGGCAGGTAGGCCAGGCCGGACATGAGCCGGTAGAGCTCGGCGGCCTCCTCGACGCTGTCGGACAGGCCGCAGGCCACCCGCAGGAAGAAGTGCTGTGGGCGCTCCAGCACCGCGCGGGTGGCGGGGTGGCGCAGCAGGTAGCGGTCGTAGACGGTGCGCAGGCCGAAGTACTCGAAGCGCTCGTCGGCGTCGTCGTCGACGAGGGCGTTCAGCTCCTCGGCGTGGGCGGCGACGAAGGCGGCCAGGGAGTCCTGGACGAGTCCTTCCGCGTGGGTGGCGGCGATCGAGTCGGAGAACGACCGCACCCCGTGCGTGGCCGCCTCGTCGGCGATCTCCTCGGCCAGCAGGCCGGCGGCGACCCGGGAGTTGGCCGGATCGGCGATCACCCGTGCCGCGGCCTCCTCGATGGCCAGCCTGCGGTCGGCGGAAACGATCTGTGTCACGCTCTCTCCTCGCGAGCTCTTCCCCGTATGAGGGCAGGCAGGCGAGCACGGAGCTCCCTGGAGCCGCCCTCGAGGCCCATGGATGGACACGTCGCTGGCAGGTCTTCGGACTCGTGGGCTCGGCAATGCTTCCTACTGGCCGTCGCTTCCCAGGCGCGTGATGCGCCCAGTGCTCGATGACGGCGGTCGTTCCCACTCACCGCTGCGGGGCAGTCCCCGATTTCCACGGGGTTCCCTTTTGCTCCGCCACCCTGGTGTGGGCGGCGAACCAGCAACGGGCAGGATCCTACATCTAGTGGCGGAGACCGCAACTACCCCCGGTATGTTGTGGCGGGCGTGTCGAGCAGTCCGAGATCGATGAGCACGTCCCTGATACGGTCGACCTCCGAGGTCAGCCAGACGCGGAAGTCGTCGCCGCTGAGCGGCATCGGCGTCCAGCCCCGGCTGCGGCAGGCGTCGAGCCACTGGTCGGAGTAGGCGGCCTCGTCGCAGGCCGCCATCGCGGCCTGCCGGGCGGGGTCGGCCATGTCCTTCGGGCCGAAGGCGGCGCACCACTCGGCGAAGTCGACCCGGACGCCGCACTCCTTGAGCGTCGGCGCGTCGACCTCGGGGACCCGTTCGTCGGTCGAGACGGCGAGCACCCGGACGCGGCCCTGGTCGAGGTGCGTCCGCCAGGCGTCGAGGGTTCCCGCGGCGGCGGCCGCGGCGCCGTTGAGCAGGGCCGGGGAGGAGTCTGCGCTGGCGGCGTAGCCGGAGTAGTCGACCAGGCGCGAGTCGGCTCCCAGACCGCGCGCGATCAGGCCGAACAGCACGTGGTCGGTCTCCCCCGTGGGGCCTCCGGCCAGGAAGGTGCGGGCGGGGTCGGCGACCAGTTGCGCGGCGAAGGCGTCGAAGTGGCTGAACGGCGAGCCGGCCGGCACCACCACGACGACGGGCTCGCCGGCCAGGCGCGCCAGCGGGGTGGCCACCTCCAGGATCGGGCGGCCGTGGTTGAGCTCCGCGGCGGCCAGGGCGGGCAGGCCGGTGACGGTGATCGTGGTGATCGGCCCGGTGGTGTCGCGTACCGCGAGGGGGAAGCCCCGCTGCTCCAGGGCCCTGCCGTACGCCTGGGCCATCGGCGTCCACGGCGCGGCGGCGGCCACCACCGAGACAGGCCCCAGCTGCGACGGCGTCCCCGGCCCCGAGCCGCAGGCGGCCAGGCCCACGGAACCGGCGGCCACCCCCAGCCCCAGCGCGAAGAACTGCCGACGCCGCATGGACACTCTCCCCCGACGATCTACCTGTTACCAGAGGTTATGCACAGATCACGGCGAGTTACACATCGATCCGAGATAGTGACAAATCAGGATTGGAGTCACTTCCAAGTGGGCTGCCGCACCCTGGCGGCATGACTCAACTGATGCTCCCCGGCCAGGCCGCCGCGCCCGCGGGACCGGTCGACCTGAGCGCCATGTACATGGTGCACCACGCCTTCCGCCGCGACCTGACCGCCTTCTGCGAGGCCGTCGCCCGCGTCCCGATCACCGAGCGCGCCACCTGGCGGGCCCTGGCCCGGCGATGGGACCGCTTCCAGCAGATCCTGCACAAGCACCACACCGGTGAGGACACCGCCCTGTGGCCGTTACTGCGCGAGCGCGCCGCGGGCGACCTGCACGCGCTGGCCACCCTCGACGGGATGGAGAGCGAGCACGCCGAGATCGACCCGCTGCTGGTGGCCTGCGATGCCGGGTTCGGCCGGCTGGGCGAGCACGCCGACGAGGACGCGCGCGACGCGCTCCTGGGGCGGCTGCGCACGCTGGCCCAGCGCCTGCACCGGCATCTGGAGCACGAGGAGAGCGAGGCGATGGCCCTGGTGCAGCGCCTGCTGTCGCAGGCCGACTGGGAGCGGCTCGACAGGGAGTTCCAGTCCGCGTACGGCATGCGCGAGCTGCCGTTCATGGCCTCGTGGGCGTTGTACGGCCTGCGCGGCGAGCAGCTGCGCGAGGTGCTCGCCAAGATCGACAGCAAGCCGCTGGAGCTGCTGTGGTCGTGGTGGTGGCGGCGCTCGTTCGAGCGCGGCGAGAAGGAGGCCTTCGGGCGATGATCAGTCGTCGGCCGGGACGGTGAAGAAGCGCAGCTGGACCGGCCTGGACCCCTCCGTGCGGCGCTCCTGGTAGGCGCGCAGCAGCCGCATGTAGTCGTCGAAGAACTCGCGCACCTCGGCCTTGGTCAGCCAGGCGAGCCCGCGCGAGGCCAGCACCCGGTCGGGGTCGGCGGCGTAGGCGGCCGGCAGGCTGTCGAGCAGCCGCCGGTCCTCCTCCAGCGCCACGCGGTGGAACGCCATGAGCGCGTCGCGGCCTTCCGGGGCGAGCTGGTCGGGTGTGGGCAGGCGGATGTCCCCGGGTCCGCTCCTGCGCCACCAGCGCTCACGGCCCGCCGAGCGTTCGGGGATCTCCTCGATGAACCCGTACTTCTCCAGCTGGCGCAGGTGGTAGCTGGTCGTGCCGGTCTTGGCGCCGAGCAGGTCGCCGAGCGTCGTCGAGGTGGCGGGGCCGTGCACCTCGAGGTGGCGCAGCATCTGCTGGCGCATCGGATGGGCCAGGGCTTTCAGCCTGGCCGGGTCGTCGAGCATCCACGGCTCCTCCATGGGGATGACCTTACTCCTTCCACCGAACGATTTCTGCAGACAATTGTTTGCAGAGAACTCTCGGCAGAGTAGCGTCGGCGACATGCTGAAATCTCTCCTCTTAGCGCTCGTCATGAGCACGACGCCGCCTGCCGTACCGGCGGACCTGACCACGACGGAGGTCAGCTTCCCCGGCCACGGGATCACACTGCACGGCACCGTCGTCTCCCCCGCCGACGCCAGGCCGGGCCGTCCCGGCATCGTGCTGATCCACGGCTCGGGCAGCGGCAACAAGCGCACGACCCTCATGGCCGAGGCGACGGCCTTCGCCCGGCAGGGCCTGTCCGTCCTGGTCTACGACAAACGATCGGCCGGCTACTCGCTGACCAGGCGCAGCTACCAGGAGCTGGCCACCGACGCGCTCGGCGCGGTGGGCGCCCTGCGCGCCCGGCCCGGCGTCGACCCCGGCAAGGTGGGTGTTCTCGGCATCAGCGAGGGCGGCTGGGTCGCCCCGCTGGCCGCGTCGCGCTCGCCGCAGGTGGCGTTCGTGGTGACCGTGGGCGGCAACGCGATGCAGCCGCTGCGCCAGCAGAGCTGGGCGATCGCCGACTCGCTGCGCCGCGCCGGGGTCTCCGGGTCGCTGCCCGGCCACGCCGTGCCCTCCTTCTACCGGCTGCTGGCCGACGGCGGCATGTTCGCCGAGGCCTACCACGACGCGACGGGCGTGCTCGGCCGCGTGCGCCAGCCGGTGCTGGGCATCTGGGGCGACGGCGACCTGCTCACCCCGCCGCAGGAGACGCCGGAACTGATGGCACGCGCGCTCTCCCACGACCACTACACGCTGCGGATCTTCGCCGGGGCCGAGCACGCGGCGCACGTCACCCCCGACGGAGGCGTCACCCGCTCGGCGGAGCTGGCGCCAGGGTACGCCGAGAGCGTCGGCCGCTGGGTGGGCGAGGTCACGTCGGGACGGCTGCCCGGCGGGGAGCAGGTGGGCACGCTCCCCCGCCAGACGTCGCTGACCGTGCCGGTGCCCCCGATGGCCTGGTGGGAGTCGGCGGCGGCGCAGCTCGCGGCGCTCGCGCTCTTCGCGGTGATCCTCGCGGGATACCCGCTCTGGGCGCTCGCGCGACGCGTGCGGGGCGGGAGCGTCCGGGGCAGCAGGGCGGCACGGGTGCTCGCCCTGCTGGCCCCGCTGACCGCCTTCGGCGCGCAGGCCTACCTGATGTACCTGGTGATCACCGGGGCCGAGCTGGCCACGCCGGGCCCGCTGCTGTTCGGCCGCCCGCTGCTGTGGCTGGGGCTGCAGCTGCTGGCGGTGGCGGCGCTCGTGGCCGCCGTGCTGACCGTGCCCGCCTGGCGGCGGGCACGGGGCTCGGAGAGGGTACGGCTCGGCGTCCTGCTCACCGGTGGAGCGCTGTTCCTGCCGTGGGCCCTCTACTGGGGCCTGCTCACTCCACTGTGACGCTCTTGGCGAGGTTGCGAGGCTTGTCCACGTCCCGCTCCAGCGCCACGGCCGCGTGGTAGGCCAGGAGCTGCAGCGGGATGGTGAGCAGGATCGGGTCGAGCTCGATCTCGTTCTTGGGCACCACGATCACGTCGTCGGCCAGGTCCGCCTCGGGCTCGCGGTGACCGACCATGAGCACCTTGCCGCCGCGGGCGCGGATCTCGCCCAGGGTGGTGAGATTCTTGTCGAGCAGCTCGTCGTCGGGGACGATCGCCACGGTCGGCAGCTCGGGGTTGATCAGCGCGAGGGGCCCGTGCTTGAGCTCGCTGGCCGGGTAGGCCTCGGCGTGGATGTAGGAGATCTCCTTGAGCTTCTGGGCACCCTCGCGGGCCACCGGGTAGCCGCGCACCCGGCCCACGAACATCATCGACGGGTGGTGGGCGTACTTCTCCGCCAGCTCCTTGAACCTGTCGCCCTGCTTGAGGATCTCCTCGATCTGCTCGGGCAGCTTGCGCAGGCCCGCGCAGATGCGGCGGCCGTCGGCGGGCGACAGGTCGTGCACCCGGCCGAAGTGCAGCGCGATCAGCGCGAAGGCGACCGCGGTCGAGGTGAAGGCCTTGGTGCTGGCGACGGAGACCTCGGGGCCGGCGTGCAGGTAGACGCCGCCGTCGACCTCCCGGGCGATGGCGCTGCCGACCGCGTTGACGATGCCGATGACCCGGCCGCCCTTGCGCTTGAGCTCCTGCACGGCGGCCAGGGTGTCGTAGGTCTCGCCCGACTGGCTGATCGCGACGTAGAGCGTGTCGGGGTCGACGACGGGATTGCGGTAGCGGAACTCGGAGGCGGGTTCGGCGTCGGCGGGGATGCGGGCCAGCTCCTCGATGAGCTGGGCGCCGATCTGGCCGGAGTAGTAGGCGCTGCCGCAGCCGATGATCTTCACGCGGCGGAAGGAGCGGGTCTCGCGCGGGTCCATGTTGAGCCCGCCCAGGTGGGAGACGTGGAAACGCTCGTCGATGCGGCCGCTCAGGGTGCGCGCGACCGTCTCGGGCTGCTCGGAGATCTCCTTGAGCAGGTAGTGCTCGTAGCCGCCGGTGTCGTAGTGGCCGGCGTCCCAGTCGACGGTCAGCGGCTCCTTGGCGGTCTCCAGGCCCTCGGAGGCGAAGGTGTGGAAGCCGTCGGCCTTCAGCACGGCCAGCTCGCCGTCCTCCAGGTGCACCACCTGGCGGGTGTAGCGGACCAGGGCGGCCACGTCGGAGGCGGCGAACATCTCCTTCTCGCCGATGCCCAGGACGATCGGGCTGCCGTTGCGGGCGACCACGACCTCGCCGGGGCGCTGGGAGTCGATGACGGCGATGCCGTAGGTGCCGACCACCCGCTTGAGCGCCAGCCGTACCGCCTCCTCCAGGGTGGAGGTCTCGTCGACGGTGGCGGCCAGGAGGTGCGCCAGCACCTCGGTGTCGGTCTCGGAGACGAAGACGACGCCGTCGGCCTGGAGCTTGTTGCGCAGCTCCGTGGCGTTCTCGATGATGCCGTTGTGCACCACGGCGATGCGCTCGTCGGACGAGAGATGCGGGTGCGCGTTCACGTCGCTCGGCACGCCGTGCGTGGCCCAGCGGGTGTGGCCGATGCCGGTCTTGCCCTTGAAGCTGGCGGGCACGAGCTTGGCCAGGTCGGCGACCCGGCCCTTGGCCTTGCGGACCTTCAGGCCCTTGTTGGAGACCACGATCCCGGCCGAGTCATAGCCCCGGTACTCCAGGCGTTGCATGCCCTCCAGCAGGATGGGGGCGGCGTCCTTCGGTCCCACGTAGGCGACGATTCCGCACATTCCTGGAAATCTCCCTCTATCCGTAGACGATCCGGCGCAGCTGCCTGAGCGACAGCTCCGGGGCCGACACGCGGCGCGCCGGCAGTTCTGCGGCGATCCTGGGGAAGATCTCATCGTTGGTCAGGCCGCGGCCCTTCAGCTCACGGTGCCGGCGGCGGACGAACTCCTCGGCGGGTTCGGAGAAGTACGCCAGCACATCGGCGACCACGCGCGCCGCCTCTCCTGGGCCCAGCGGACTGGTCCTGGTGAGGTGGGCGATGAGGTCCTCGTAGGGATGCACGTCCTGGACCGTACCCACGCTCGCGCGCTTTCTCCAACATCCTGCCCGAAATCGGGCAAGAATTGGCCCAAGTCGCGCCTGGATCGTCGCCTGGCGGCGATTCGAGTCGCCGACGGCCCCGCAGACCTCATGCGCATCACCCGACCCGGGTGAACCACCTTCAACAGGGCATGATTACTCTATGTAGCACTTCCGACACACTGGAGTGACCATGCCCCTTTGGATCGTCCCCTTGGTCCTCGCCGGCACCATCGCCCTCCCCGGCCACCAGCCGGGGGGACGCCAGGGCGACTTCGAGTCGGCGGCGCGAGAGTACGGCGTGCCCAGCAACGTGCTGATGGCGCTGTCGTACCTGGAGTCACGCTGGGACGGCAACGCCGGACTGCCCAGCACGGCGGGCGGCTACGGGCCCATGCACCTGATCGGCGCCGCGCCCGAGGGCCACGAGGAGGACCGCCGCGGCGACACCTCCCGGCCCATGCCCGCCCCGCCCACCCAGGTGGCGGGCGCCACCCTGGCCGAGGCCGCGGCGCTCACCGGGCTCGCGGTGTCGCGCCTGCGCGACGACCCGGCGGCCAACATCCGCGGCGGCGCCGCGGTGCTGGCCTCCTACCGGGGGGCGCGTTCCTGGAACGTTCCCACGGATTGGTACGACGCGGTCGCGCGGTACGGGGGGTCGCGCGCGTTCGCCGACGAGGTCTTCGCCGTCGTGCGCTCGGGCGCCGAGCGGGTCACCGACGACGGGCACCGGGTACGGCTGGAGCCCTCGCACTCGGTGCCGCCCCCACCCGCCCGCGACCCCCAGCGCGCCACCGCGGGCCAGGCCGGGGGCCAGGCTGGGGGCCAGGGCTTGGGGCAGGGCTCGGGCCGCGGGTCGGGCCAGGCCGCTGGTCAGGCCTCGGGCCAAGCGTCCGGCCAGACCTCGGACCGAGCGTCGGGCCAAGCATCGGGCCAAGCGTCGGGCCAGACCTCGGACCGAGCGTCCGGCCTGGCCTCAGGGCAGAGCTCGGGCCAAGCCGCGGGGCAGGCCGAGTGCCCCGCCTCCCTCGCCTGCGAGTGGATGCCCGCCGCCTATGCCAAGGTGGGCCGGCACGACTACGGCAACCACGACCGGGTGCGCGGTACGGCACGGCGGGTCGACTACATCGTGGTGCACGACACCGAGGGCTCCTACCGGGGCATCCCGACGATGGTGCGTGACCCCAAGTACGTCAGCTGGCACTACTCCATCCGCTCCCACGACGGACATGTCGCCCAGCACGTGCCGACCTCCGACATCGCCTGGCACGCGGGCAACTGGGACATCAACAGCCGCGCCATCGGCATCGAGCACGAGGGTTTCCTGGCCAAGGGAGGCACCTGGTACACCGAGGCGATGTACCGCTCCTCGGCGCGGCTGGTGCGGTGGCTGGCGGCCAAGTACGACGTGCCGCTCGACCGCGCCCACATCATCGGCCACGACAACGTGCCGGGCACCAACGCCAAGACCCTGCGCGGCATGCACGAGGACCCCGGGCCCTTCTGGGACTGGGCACGCTACTTCGCCCTAATGCGCGCACCCTTCACCGCACACACCGGAACCTCGGTGATCATCCGGCCGGACTTCGACACCAACCACCAGACCTTCACCGGCTGCTCGCGCAAGAAGCCCGCCTGCCCGGCGCAGGGCTCGTCGACCGTGTGGCTGCGCACCGCACCGCGCGCCGACGCTCCCCTGGTGGGCGATCCCGGCAAGCGCAACCCCGGCACCTACAGCGTCTACGACCACAGCGCCCGCGCCTCCACCGGCCAGCGCTACGCCGTGGCGGAGCGAAGCGGCGACTGGACGGCCATCTGGTACCTGGGGCGCAAGGCCTGGTTCCACAATCCCGCCTCCCGGCCCACCGCCATCCCGGCCTCAGGGGCCCTGGTCACACCGCTGCGCGACTCGATCCCGGTGTTCGGCCGCGCCTACCCGGAGAAGTCGGCCTACGGCGCCAAGGCGTCCTACCAGAAGCACCTGCGCCTGCCGTACACCCTGAGCTCCGGCCAGAGCTACAGCCTGGGCCAGACCCTCGCCGGGTCGTACTACGCGGCCAACTCCTTCGACCCGCGCCGCCACGTGCTCGTCCGGGGGAAGCTCCGCTACCACCAGATCCAGCTCGGTCACCGCGTGATGTTCGTGAAGGCCAGAGATGTGAGAGTGATCGACTAAAATACGGACATTTAGGACGGCTTTCCGCGCTTGCGGCGCTCGATGCGCACACGCACTCCCCAGAGACGATAAGGTTTTCACGTGGCCAGCCAACCGCAGGCCACACGCGGAAGTGGCTCAGGGGTAGAGCATCACCTTGCCAAGGTGAGGGTCGCGGGTTCGAATCCCGTCTTCCGCTCGGAGTGGTTGTAACTCCTGGTGGAGTGGCCGAGAGGCGAGGCAGCGGCCTGCAAAGCCGTCTACACGGGTTCAAATCCCGTCTCCACCTCGGTGCCGGATCACGGGCTTCCGCGATCCGCTACAGTAGTGCAAGCGCCATGCGGAAGTGGCTCAGGGGTAGAGCATCACCTTGCCAAGGTGAGGGTCGCGGGTTCGAATCCCGTCTTCCGCTCGGAGTCTCTTCGGAGACTTTTGGACGATTAGCTCAGCGGGAGAGCGCTTCCCTGACACGGAAGAGGTCACTGGTTCAATCCCAGTATCGTCCACCATCTTTTCTCCCCTTTCCAAGCATGGGCTTCCTAGGAGCGGGCGCTTCGCGCCTGGCGAGTCAGGCTCCCCTCATTGGGGGCCGAGCCCCCAAACCCCAGCCGGGGCTGCCGCCCCGGACCCCGCATTGTCACCCGCCTCGAACGGTAGCCAACCCTTTGTCGAGAGCGTGACCGCTTCCCGCCGCGCCATTCGCTGCAGAGCTCGACGGAACTGAGTACTGCCTCGCATTCGTTCGCAGGAAATGCGAAAGGACCGCCGAGGAAGCCTCTTATCGACCCTCCTGTGGTGGGGGCTGGCTGGATTGAGCCTGGTCGTTAGCAACATCGTCTTGATGATTGGCAGCCTGCGTCTTTCAGGTGAGCGTGCTCTGCGTCATCCATTACAAACGATCAGGTCACAGCTGGTTGGGCACCATCATGCGAAGCCTTCGACGCGGCTTCCAAGCGCTCTGGCAAGGCATGTCTTAGAACTCACGAATCGCTTGCTTCCCGGCCATCGAGTTCTGCTGACTCGGCTGTCACCATCCAGCCCTGCAGGACCGCAGGGTCGTCGACCTGGGCGCCTTCGAACACGGTCTGCCTGCCGACTGAGGCCGATGCGGCTCAGTACTCCAGTGACACTTTTAGATCATGACTGCTGGCCGGATGCGCCCTCCTGGGCGATGAGAAATCGGTAGCCCTCGATCATGGCGTTGAACGCCCACTCACCCCATGGCGCGTGGCGTAGTTCTTGAGTCACCACTCCGGCTGCCTGGTGCTGCTCGTGGACCTTCTCCACGCCGTCATCGAGCCGAATGTAGACCTCGACACCTGCGCCGCGGTGGTCGCGAGCGGCCGCTGGAAGGAATCGTTCGTCGTCGACGCCCAGCATGACTTGGGCATCACCGAGGCTCACGCAGGCAAGGCGGTCATCGGAGTCTGGCGGCGTGGCGAACACCAGCTCCCAGCCCGCCCGCTTGAAGGACTCGGCAGCACGGTAGGGGTCGTTGCAGGCGAGGATCACGGAGATCATGCGACATAACTTCGTGCTCCAATGGCGTCGCGCCATCGTGGTTGGGATCTGCGCCGGTATTGGCGGCGGCGTCCTTGTGACCAGTGCAGCACCTGCCGGGTGGTGCGGCACCGGGTCGGGATGAGGACGGCCAGCAGGCGGCGGATCTCGGGCACGGTCAGCGGAAGGTGCTCCTCGTCGCAGGCGGGCTGAAGCGCGGCGAAGGTGGCCAGCACGGCCGGAGCGAGCACGGCCGGAGCGAGCACGGC
>NZ_JACDUR010000006.1:0-742327 GCF_013761175.1 Nonomuraea soli | reverse complement strand
CCAGGGCGAGCACGGCCAGGGCGAGCACGGCCAGGGCGAGCACGGCCAGGGCGAGCACGGCCAGGGCGAGCACGGCCAGGGCGAGCACGGCCAGGGCGAGCACGGCCAGGGTGATATGCCGATGCCGGGCCTTCCAGCCGCGCACCGGATACCCGCGCTCTTCACCAGGGCCATCAGCGGCCGCGCTGCGGTCGGTCCCGCCCAGATTCACCCGCCGGTTGCCCGCGATCGCCAGCACGTAGCTGATCCCGCGCTGCTCCAGCAGACCGCGCAGGCGCGGGGCTTGGCCGGAGACCTCATCACCGCTCACCCACTGCGCCGGCAGCCCGGCATCCAACGCAGCGTCGATCATCGCTGCGGCCAGGGCGGGTTTGGTGGCGAACGCGGCTCCCTCGGGCACACCTGCGCCACGGCGGGGTTCGGGTTCGGCCAGCCATGAATGCTCGGGCAGGTACAGCCGTCGGTCCACCACGCCGTTACCACGCAGGCCCAGGCGCCCTTGGGTGGACTTCGAAGGCCCGATCGAGATCAGGTGCTGGCCGCGAGCTGGGTGCCGACTACGGGGCCGGGCTGAACGACTGCACTACAGCGGGGCGTAGAGCGAGCTGGGTGTCCTGCGCACTGCCGGCGGTGCGCAGGATGGTGCTCGGTGACCGTCAGAACCGGTTGGCGGCGGGGCCTCAGGACTCCACGGTCCGGCGGCGGTAGACCGTGAGCAGGGTGCTGTCGCCGTACACCGTCGCCTCGCTGAGCGTCCACGCGGTCTTGTCCGGTGTCTGGGCCCAGAGCCGGCGGCCGTGGCCGAGGACGAGTGGTGAGGCCATCAGGTGGATCTCGTCGATGAGGTCGAGGGCCAGGAGGCTCTGGGCGAGCTGGATGCTTCCGGCCACGGAGATCTCACCGTCGACCTCCTGCTTGAGGCGCGTCACGTCCTCGGCCAGGTCGCCGCTCAGCACGGTGGTGTTCGACCATTTGGGGTCGGTGAGGGTGCGGGAGACGACGTACTTGGGCATGGTGTTGTACTTGTCGGCGAGTTCGCCCTCGTACTGGGGCCAGGCCGCGGCGAAGCCCTCGTAGGTCTTGCGTCCCAGCAGGAGCGCCGCGGCCTGGAGCGATTCGGTCTCCTTGTAGCGTTCGCCGTCGGGTCCGCGGTCGAACTCGAAGGTCCAGTTGGGGTATGTGAAGTCCTCTCCGCCGGGCGCCTCCACGATGCCGTCGATGGAGATGAACTCGGTGAGCACGATCTTTCCCATGTCAGTTCTCCCTGATGAAGGCGCGCAGGGCGGCGGCCAGCACGTCGGCGGTGGTGGAGTGCTGCTCACCGGGCACCGGCGCGAGGGTGGCGGTGGGCAGGTGGGCGGCGATGGCGCGGGAGCCGGCGGCCAGGGCCGGCCAGGTGTCGATCCCGTGCATCACCAGGACCGGGACGTCGATGCGCTTCCACAGTTCGGGGCGCAGCGGCCTGCCGGAGAGGGTGTCGCCGACCTGGCGGCCGTCGTAGGCGATCGTGGGCGCGATGGCCTCGAGCCCGGCCCAGAAGTCCTGCCCGCGCATCCCGGCGACTGCCTCTTCTGGCATCATCGCCGCGGCGGTCAGGAACAGGGCGACCGCGTCGCCAGGCCGTCCGGCGGCGATGGCCGCGTCGAGGCGCTCGACGTAGTCGCCGGGCAGCGGGGGGCGGGCGTCGTCGACGGCCGCGTTCGGCTCGAACAGCGCCAGGCGGGCGATCGGCACGCCGTCCTGGGCGGCGTTGAGCGCGAGATTGCCGCCGGAGGACCAGCCGAACACGGTCGCCGGACGCCCCTGTCCGACCTGCTCGATGATCGCCTCAAGGTCCTCGAACTCGCGCTCGACGACATAGGGCGGGGTGTCGCCGCTCTCGCCGCGACCGCGCCGGTCGTAGGTGATGACCAGGAACTCGTCCGCGAGCAGTTCCGCCGTCTCCTGGTCCAACGGGTTCGCGGCGCGGTAGGCGGTCGCGCCGTCGATGATGACGATCGGGTCGCCCGCACCCCACGCCGAGTAGGCGATGGTGGTGCCGTCAGCAGAGGTAACGATGCCTTCTGGCATGAGAATCGGCCCTTCATAGTGTGCGCGGTGGCGGTCACCGCACGCACACGACGTTAGGAGCCGGCCGGGTCGTCCGGCTTGTACAGAAGCGACAGGGGATCGGCGGCGGGATCCGGCTGCCGCAGTTGTGTGGCGGTCCGGCCGATGAACCGTTGCAGGGAACGGGCCAGGTGCGGCTGGTCGTAGAAGCCGAGCCTGTGCACGACGTCCAGGGCCGGGACCCCCGCCCCGAGCAGCACCGCCGCCTCCCGCGCGCGTTCGATCTGGCGGATCGCGCCCTGGGTGAGCCCGGTGGTGGCGGCCACGCGGCGCTGCACCGCCCGCGACCCGACCGGGGCGGCGCCGCCCCGCACCACCTCGTCCACCAGCGGATCACGTACCAGCACGCCGGCGCGCACGAGCTTGCCGACGAGCAGCTCCGCGTCGTCGAAGCCGGGGATCTGCCACTCCTCGCCGCGCAGGAGGAACGTCCGTTCGCTCACGTGCGGGCTGTCGCGGCCGCCGTCGACGAGCGGGCCGATCGGGAGGTGGGGCATGGAGGCGCCGTGCGCGAAGGTGATCCCGAACGACTCCGAATCGCCCACCGACTCGGCGATCGACGCCGTCGTCTCCGGGCCGCGCACGGCGGCGTGCATGACGCCTTGCTGCTCCCAGAAGACCAGCTCCCAGGTGGAGGTCGCGATCGAGGTCAGCTGGTCGACCCCGGAGGTACGGCCGCGCCAGACGCGTGCCACGTAGGGCGAGTCCGACGCGCGGTGGTCACTCTCGATCGGCATTGGTCCACCCCCGTGGCTGGTCGCCGTGCGCATGCGGTCGAAGGCCGCCCTCTCCGCGCGGGGCGTGTGCCTTCGCCGCCGTCGGCAGTGAGCGCTGTGCTCGTCCTGTACGAGGTCGATTCTGCCTCATGGGGCGAATGCCGTTCGCGGCCTCCGCGTTCTGGCGACGGTGGACGGCGGGTACGGCGAGCTCCGTGATCGTGACCAAGGGGCAGTTCCGGTCCCGCAACAGCCGACGTCCGGCATGCACGCCGCCGAACCCGCCGGCACGGCGATGCCCGTCACGTCATGACGAACTGCAACGCGGAGCCCGTCCGCGGCGATAGCCGTACAACAGCCCAAAACGGGGGGCACCATGTACGGCACGCGCCACATCGTCGCGAGCGTCATCACGTTGTCCGTGCTTTCCTGCGCGGCCGCCATCGCCATCGACCGGTCGATCCTTCCCGACGCCGAGTCCGGCATGCTCTGGCTGGGCATCATCCTGCTCATCCTGGTCCCGGGAGCCTGGCTCGTGCGCGGCCTGCTCCACCGCGCCGCCGGCTCCGCCCCGCCCAGCGAGTGGAGGGTCTCCGTCCGCATCGGCGTCAACCAGGCGGCCCGGGTGCCCTTCCTGGAGATGGTTCCTGTCGGGGAGCCCGAATCCTCCCGGTGGCAGCGGGTCATGTGGGCTCCCGCCTTCGCCGAGATCCCGCCCGGCACGGTCCTGACCGCCCGGGTGGGCGGCCCGCGCCCCTTCCGGCGCGCGGTCGTGGAACTGCCGGACGGCACTCGCCTGGCGCCCGCGGGCAAGCTGCGCCGGCGGATGTACACGGGTTTCGCCATCGAGCCGTACGTCCTGCGCCGGCCCAAGGGCTTTCCCCTGCCGCACCACCTGTACGTCGTCATTCCCGCGGGGCTGTGCGTGGTGAGCGCGTTCCTGCTCGAGGGAGACCTTTTGGCGGCGACGATCTTGCCCCTTCTGCTGTTCGGTTACCTCATCCACCTGTGGGGGTGGTACGGCGGGCTGCCCATCGGGGTCCTGGGCAAGGCGGCACCGGACTCGGAGGAGTAGCAGCGGTGGCTCGTCGGGTTCGCGTTCGAGCGTGTTCGAGGTTCTAGGGTTCGCTGTCAGGACGACGACACGGAACTGGATCATCACCGGATCCGCGCCCGTGTGGTCCAGTTCACACCCGCCCCGTGTCACAGCCGCCAGGTCACCGGCATCTCATGGTCGACCGGACACGAACGCGGACCACTGGAGCCCTTCATGAACGCACTCTTGGACATTCTTCGCCGTGACTTCGGCGGCGAGATCATCGAGCCCGGCGCCGACGGCTATGCCGACGCCGGCCGTACGATGCTGGTCGCGGGCAGCCCCGCCTGCGTCCTGCGTTCCGCCGGTGTGGCGGACGTGCGAGCCGCCGTGCGGTTCGCGGCCGAGGCCGGGCTGGTGTTGTCGGTGCGCGGCGGCGGGCACGCGTTCGCCGGCTTCGGCACCAACGACGGCGGCGTGGTGATCGACCTGGGACGGCTCGACGGCGTGGAGGTCCTTGACGGCGACGTCGTGCGGATCGGCGGCGGCGCCACGTGGGGTCAGGTCGCGGACGCCCTGGCCCCGCACGGGCTGGCGATCTCGTCGGGTGACACCAGGAGCGTCGGCGTCGGCGGGCTGACGCTGGGCGGCGGCATCGGGTGGAAGGTCAGGAAGTACGGCCTGGCCCTGGACAACCTGCTGGCCGCCGAGGTGGTGGTCGCCTCCGGCGAGGTGCTGCGGGCCGACGCGCGGGAGAATCCGGAGCTGTTCTGGGCGCTGCGGGGCGGCGGGGGCAACGTCGGTGTCGTGACCGCCTTCGAGTTCGCGGCGCACCCGACCACCCGTGTTTTTCATGGCACGATCGCCTTCCCCGCGGCCGAGCTGGCCGGGGTGCTGCAAGGGTGGGCGGCTCAGATGCGCGGGGCGCCGGAGGAGCTGACCTCCATTGTGAGCTTCGCCAACCCGTTCGCGGGCGGGCCCGTGGCGCCGGTGGAGATCCAGGTCGCCTTCGACGGTGACGACCCGGAGCTCGCGGCCAAGGCCGTCGACCCGATCCGCGCCCTGGGCACGGTGGTGAGCGACACCGTCGTGCTGCGGCCGTACGCGGACGTCCTCGTCGAGGGCGGCGCGGCGCCTGCCGGCATCCGGCTGCTCACCCGCAGCGCGTTTGTCGAGAGCGGATCGGTGCGCGAGGTCCTGGGCGTCCTGACCGAGGTCGGCTCGTCGCAGGGGTCGCCGTTCCTCGCGGTGCGCAGCGTCGGCGGCGCGGTCTCCCGGGTGCCCGTCGACGCCACGGCCTACGCCCACCGGCGGGCGGAGCTGATGGTGGTGACCACCGTCGCGGGTCCGGCCCCGGTCGTCGAGGCGGCGCGTGCGGGCCTGGAGGCGGTCTGGGCCAGGCTCGCTCCTCATGTCAGCGGCGCCTACGCCAACTTCCTCGCCTCGGCGTCGGAGGACGACATCGCCGCCGTCTACCCGCCGCGCACCCACCGGCGGCTCGCGGCGATCAAGCACAGGTACGACCCCGCCAACCTGTTCTCCCAGAACCACAACGTGCGACCGGCGGGAGCCGATCATGAGTGAGGGCACCGGCCGGATGGACGCGGCGACCCAGGGGTTCGTCGCCCACCGCAACCTGCTGTTCACCGTCGCCTACGAGATGCTCGGCTCGGCCGCCGACGCCGAGGACGTGCTGCAGGAGACGTGGCTGAAATGGGCCGGCGTCGATCTCGGCGCGGTGCGGGGCCAGCGCGCCTACCTGGTGCGGATGGTCACGCGTCAGTCTCTGATGCGCCTGCGCACGCTCGGGCGGCGCAAGGAGTCGTACGTCGGGCCCTGGCTGCCGGAGCCGCTGCTCACCTCGCCCGACGTGGCGGAGGACGTGGAGCTGGCCGACAGCGTCTCGATGGCGATGCTGCTGGTGCTGGAGACGCTGTCGCCGACCGAGCGGGCGGTGTTCGTGCTGCGTGACGTGTTCGACCTGCCGTACGACGAGATCGCCGAGGCGGTCGGCAAGAGCGCGGCGGCGGTGCGCCAGATCGCCCACCGGGCGCGGTCGCACGTCACGGCGCGCCGGCCGCGCGCGGGGGTCTCCCAGGACGAGATCCGCGGCGCGCTCGAGGCCTTCCAGCGGGCGGCGGAGACCGGCGATCTGCAGGGGCTGCTCGGCATCCTCGCGCCCGACGTCGTCTTCCTGGGCGACGGCGGCGGGGCCGTCCAGGCGGCGCTCACTCCCCTCGTGGGCGCCGGCCACGTCGCCTGGCTGGCGGCGCGGTTGTCCAGGTACGGCGTCGCGGCGTTGCGGCCCGCGCAGATCAACGGGCATCCGGCGCTGGTGCTGCGGGTCGGCGGTGAGGTCGACACCGTGTTCGCGGCCAGGGTGGAGGGCGGGCTCATCACGGGGCTGTACGCGGTGCGCAATCCCGCGAAGTTGTCACGCGTGGACCACGAGACGACGGTCAGCCGCAGGTGAGCCCCGCCCGGACGGTCCCGGGAAAACGAGTTGAGCCCGGCATCGTGTCCGGCGCACAATCCCGCCCATGGATCGAGCGCGGCCGGCCCGCTTCTCCGAGATCTCCACCGCCCTGCAGCTCATGAGCGACGACCGCCTCGCCAAGGCGCTGACCACGGCACCGGTCAACGGCCGGGGCATCGGCGGCGCCACGTTCGTCCTCGAGGTCGGGGCGGCGGAGGTCTTCGTCAAGAAGATCCCGCTCACCGACCTGGAACTGGCCCACCCGAGAAGCACGGCGAACCTCTTCGACCTGCCCACCTTCTACCAGTACGGCCTCGGCTCCACGGGCTTCGGCGCCTGGCGCGAGCTGGCCACGCACGTGATGACCACCAACTGGGCCCTGGCAGGCGACTATCCGGGCTTCCCTCTCGCCTACCACTGGCGGGTGCTGCCCGGCCCGGCGGGCGGCGACTACGAGGACATCGACGAGACCGTCGCCTACTGGGACGGCGACGAGCGCATCCGCCGCAGGCTCCAGGCGATCGAGGCCTCGGACACCAGCCTGGTGATCTTCCTGGAGCACTTCCCCGCCCTGGCGGACCGCACGGCGGAGCGGCAGTTGCTGGAAGGGGCCGCGTTCATGCGCAGCCGGGGGCTGGTGCACTTCGACGCCCACTTCCACAACATCATGTCCGACGGCGAGCAGGTCTACTTCACCGACTTCGGGCTGGCGCTCAGCGAACGCTTCGACCTGTCACCCGAGGAGCGGGACTTCCTCGGCCGGCACTGGGACTACGACCGGCTGACCGTCGTCGCCCAGGTCGATGAGCGGGGCGACACCGCCCTGTTCATGAAGGACTTCCATCGCAGGCTCATCAGGGAGAGCAAGCGCACGCCCTTCACACCGCCACCGGAAGCAGGCCGGGGCCGCGAAGGTTGATGCGGCCGTTCCACGTGACCTCGCCGTCGAGGGCCAGCGCGGGGAAACGCTCGACGAGCCGCCCGATGGCGACCCGGCCTTCCAGCCGGGCCAGGGCGGCGCCCAGGCAGTGGTGGGGCCCGGCGCCGAAGGACAGCTGGCTCCTGGCCTCGGGCCGGTCGATGCGCAGCCGGTCGGCGTCGGGGCCGAAGACCCGCTCGTCGCGGTTGGCCGAGGCCAGGGCGGCGATGACGAACGCGCCGACCGGGATCTCCCGCCCTCCGGCGGTGTACGGCTCGCGGGTGATGCGGCGGGTCTGCTGCACGGGGCTGTCGTAGCGCAGGAACTCCTCGATCGCGTTGCCCGCCACGGAGGGGTCCGAGCGCAGCAGGGCGAGCTGGTCCGGGTTGCGCAGCAGGGCGACGACCCCGTTGCCGATCAGGTTGACCGTGGTCTCGTGTCCGGCGACGTACAGCAGCACGACCTGGGCGACGAGCTCTTCGTCGGTGAGCCTGTCGCCGTCGTTCTCGGCCGAGATCAGGGCGGTGAGCAGGTCGTCGGCGGGATGGTCGCGTTTCCAGGCGATCAGCTCGCGGGTGAGGGCGGCCAGTTCGGCGCCCGCCTTGGCGATGGCCGCGAGGGTCTCGTCGTCGGCGACGATCTCCAGCGAGCGCACGAGCAGCCCGCTGAGCTCGCGGATGCGGGCGTGGTCGGTGGGCGGCATGCCGAGCATCTGGGAGATGACGGCGAAGGGCAGCGGGAAGGCGAGGGTCTCGACCAGGTCGACGCGCTTGCTCTCGGCGATCTCGTCCAGGGCGGCGTCGACGAGTGCGGTGACCTCGGGTTCGAGCGCGGCGACCTTGCGCGGGGTGAAGACCTTGGCCACCAGGGAGCGCAGCCGGGTGTGGTCGGGCGGGTCGCGGTCGAGCATCGACAGGCGCAGCACCCGGCTGCCGAGCTGGTCCATCTGCTCCTGCTGGTCGCGGACCAGGCCCCCGGCGACCAGGCTGTCGTCGACCGACAGACTGGCGCGCAGGATGTCCGACACGTCGCCGTGGCGGGTGAGCAGCCAGAAGCCGAACGGGTGCTCGTGCACGGGATCGAGTTCCCGCATGCGCGCGTAGGCCGGATACGGGTCGTCGGCGAACCCCGGCTCGAGCGGATTGAACAACAGCTCCACAACGCTCACCTACTCAGTGTTGGAAACATACGCTGTGTATGTCGTATGCTCCGCGCATGCCCCATGTCAAGAGCAGGCGCGAGCAGTACTCCGACGCGACCAGGGCCGCACTGCTGGAAGCCGCGACCCGGCGCTTCGCCGAGCGCGGCTTCGCCGGCACCTCGCTCGAGGACGTGGCGGCCGACATCCAGGCCACGCGTGGCGCGGTCTACCACCACTTCGGCAGCAAACCGGCGCTCTTCGAGGCGGTCGCCGAGGCGCTGGAGAGCCGGGTCATGCGGGAGGTGGCCGAGGCCGCGGAGGGCGCGCGCGATCCGTGGAGCGCGGCGATCGCCGCCACCGAGAAGTTCCTCGACTGGTGCTGCGATCCGGTCTACAGCCGTGTGGTGTGGCAGGAGGCGCCGCTCGCGCTGGGCTGGGTGCGCTGGAAGGAGCTGGAGAAGGAGTACTCCTGCGGCCTGATCGAGCAGTTCATCCAGCTGCTCATCGACGCCGGGGAGATGCCGCCGCTGCCGCTGGAGCCGATGACGCGCATCACCTTCCACATGCTGGGCGCGGCGGGCATGGCCATCTCCGAGGTGCCCGAGCAGGACCGGTTCCGGGTGCGGGCGGAGTACGCGGAGACGATCGCCCACCTGCTCAAGGGAGCCCGGCGCTGAGCGACTCCCCCGCCGCAAGCGTGCCCGCGACGCGCCTGCCGTTGACGGTGCGGATGTCCATGCCGCCCGCCGTACAGACCACGTGCACGGCGTCGGCGTCGCGCACGACCTGACCCCAGCCGGACGGCAGCAGCAGCGGCCAGCGGCCGGGCCGGCGCACGGTCAGCGCGCCGGAGCGCGCGTCCCACGCCAGGCCGCCGAGCGCCTCGGCCACCGACCACCCGGCCATGGCGCGCACGTAGTGGTCGCCGCACTCGATCTGGTTGTAGGGGTTGCGGCGGCTGCCGTCGTAGCGGGCCCAGAGGCCGTCGAGGATCCGCCAGGCCTCCTCCTCCAGCCCTTCCCACAGGCAGTGCGCCGCGACCTGGTACTCGCTGCCGGTCCACACCTCGTCGCAGTAGCGCGTGGGGACGGCGGGGCGTCCGCCGCGCGGCCAGGTGCACATCAGCAGCCCGGTGTCGTCGCCGTCGGCGAACACCCGGTAGGGGTGCTCGAAGCCGTGGAAACCCTTGCGCAGGTTGTGCCGCACGATCGCGCGCAGGGCCGAGCGCACGTGCCCGGCGGGCAGCAGGTGGCCCAGGTCGAGCTGGTGCGCCCACCACTGCCCGATGAGCTGGTCCGACAGGCAGCCCTGGCCCCACTGGAAGTCGATCGGCTCGTCGAGCACCTGGACGAAGTACTCCCCGTTGAACATGGCCTCGTCGTAGGCGGCGCTCCCCCGCTCGAACAGCTCCCGCAGCTCGTCCGAGCCGGTCAGCTCGCCCGTGGCTCGCAGGGCCGCCAGCCACAGGGTGCCCATGAAGGGGTTGACGCCCGTCAGGTCGATGTCGTGGGTGGAGGGCTGGACGCCGCGCAGCACGCCGGTGCCGTCGGGGTCCCAGGTGCGGCGGATGTGGGTGAGCAGCCGTTCGATCTGCGGCAGGTAGGAGCGGTCGCTGCCGTGCCGTACCTCCCGGTAGGTCTTGAGGATGGCGCCGAGCATGCCGTCGAGGGCGGGTTCGCCGGGGCCGCCGATGGGCACGTCCCAGAGCTGGCGCAGGTACGTGGGGACGATCACGCGGTGCGGGAGGTAGCCCTGCGGCGCCTGCATGATCTCGAACTCGGTCGCCCGCATGCTGCGTTCCAGCGACGGGAAGAGCCTGGCCACGGCCTGGGCGTAGTTCCACACGTGGGTGCAGTTCAGCGGGCAGGAGCCGCCGTGGTCGCCCGACCACATGGTGGTGGAGGCGCCGAGCACGCCCTCGAAGCCGAAGAAGGCGCCGTCGGCGCTCTGGAAGCAGGAGGGACTGCGCAGGATGGAGGCCTGGGCGGCCAGGTGTTCCGCGGCGTGCGCGGGCAGGCTGCTGTCGTGCAGCGTGGCGACCCAGTCGAGGCTGGCCGAGCGCAGCTCGTGCCAGCCGGTGCGCACGGCGTCGGCGACGTCGAGCGCGTCGGCGAAGCGGGTGGCGTAGGCGTTGCCGAGCCAGAACCTCGTCGGGCCCCACCGCGGGTCGGGCGGGCCGAACTGCACGAAGTCGGCGTAGCGGTTGGGGAAGTACCAGGCCAGGCAGAGCCTGATCGTGGCGCTCGCGCCGGGCTCCAGCATGACGGGTACGGCCAGGCCGCCGCACGGGCCGCCGGGCGGGGCCGTACCCGAGGGCTGGTGGTCGGCGACCCAGCCCGCCCTGCCGGGAGCGCCGAGGAAGACCGCGCGGCTGTCGAGGAACCGCAGGAACTGCGCGGGCTCGCTCCACGACGGGAACACCGAGGTCAGCGGCGAGTCGGCGGCGAGCACCGCCTGACCGTTGCCGGCGGCTGCCTCGTCGAGGCCCGGCTCGTCCATGACCAGCGACGTCCACCTGTGCCGCCTGCGGACCAGGTTGCGTCCGCCGACGGGGTTGCGTACGGCGGCCGCCAGCCACGCGTGCACCGGGAAGCGGCCCGGATTGCGCAGGGTGAAGGTGAACAGGCCGGCCGGGAGGGAGCTGCGCTCCACGTCGAGCGGGATGAGCGGGTTGAACACCTCCATGCCCACCTCGACCGGCAGCCCGGGATCGAGGAAGTCGAGCTCGGCGAAGGGATAGAGGCCCCGGAAGCGGGTGCGCTCGACACCGGGGAATCGCCGCAGCAGCTCGCGCTGCCACTCGGGCACGTGGTCGTCGTTGATCAGCGGCGTCCCGGTCGGCTCCGCGGGCGGTCCCTGAAGGATGCGGGTGGTGTTCGACGGCGGCTCCCACTGCGCGGCGCGCACCGCGAAGAAGGTGCCGGGCAGCTCGCCGCGGTGGTCGCCGGTGTTGGCCAGCTGCCACTGCCGCAGCCCGCCGTCGGCGCAGACGGCGAAGTTGCCGGTGCCGATGCCGCCCACCGGCATCGCGAGGTGGGCCGTCATTTCAGCCCCGACAGCCGCACGCCGGCGATGATCTGCCGCTGGAAGATCAGGAAGAGCACGATGACCGGCAGGGCGGCCAGCGTCGAGCCCGCCATGAGCAGCGCCATCTCCGAGGTGCGGTCGGATCGGAAGGTCGCCAGGTACTGCTGCACCTGGAAGAGCGAGGGGTCGGTGATGGTGAGCACCGGCCAGATGTAGGAGTTCCAGAAGGCCAGGAAGGAGGTCGCGCCGACCACGACGAAGGCCCCTTTCGACAGCGGCACGAAGATGCGCGTGAAGATCTTCCAGGGTCCCGCGCCGTCGAGCTGCGCGGCCTCCTCCAGGGCGGTGGGCAGGCCCAGGTAGTACTGCCGCAGGAAGAACACCTGCGCGCCCGAGGCTGCGCCGGGGATGACCAGGACGGTGAGGGAGTCGAGCATGCCGAGCTGGGTGACCACGATGAAGGAGGTCAGCATGATCGCGATGGCCGGGACGAACATCGTCGTCAGCACGATCACCCACAGGGTGCGTTTGAAGGCGAACTCCAGCCGGGCGAAGACGTAGGCGCCCAGCGAGTTGACGACCAGGCTGAGCGCGGCGAACAGCACCGCGCCCGCGAACGTCACGCCGAGCGAGCGCAGGAACGCCTCGTCGGCGAGCATCCGGCTGTAGTTGTCCCACTGCCAGACCTCGGGGAAGAACTGGAACGGGGTGGCCACGACCTCGGTCTTGGACTTGAAGCCGGCCACCGCCGTCCAGGCCAGCGGGAAGAGCGTGGCCACCACGAACAGCGCGGCCAGCGGGTATCTGAGCATCAGCCGTCCACCGCCTTCTCCGACCGCACCAGCCGGAAGATGATCGCCGAGATCGCCCCCAGCACCACGAAGAGCAGCAGCGCGGCGGCGATCGAGTAGCCCACGTACAGGTCGTTGGTGAAGTGGCGGAAGATGAACAGGTTGGGCAGCATCGTGGAGTCGAGCGGCCCGCCCTGGGTCATCACCAGCGGCACGACGAGGAACTGCAGCGACGCGGCGAAGCCGGTGACCAGCAGGAACAGGATGATGTTCTTCATCAGCGGCAGCGTGATCCTCGTCATCTTCGTCCAGGCGCCCGCCCCGTCGAGGGAGGCGCACTCGTAGTAGACCTCGGGGATGTCGAGCAGCCCGGCCAGCATGATCAGCGAGGCCAGGCCGGTCCCGATCCAGATGGCGGGCACGGCCACGGCCGGCAGCGCCGTCGCGGTCTCACCCAGCCAGGCGGTGTCCTCCCCCGCCCCGAGCAGCCCGAGGAACCAGTTGAGCAGCCCGCCCTTGTAGGCGTAGATGAGGCTGAAGACGATCGCCGCGATCACCTCGGAGACCACGACCGGGATGTAGATGGTCACCTTCAGCACGGTGGCCACCCGCCCGCTGACCGACTTGACCAGGTTGGCGAAGACGAACGCGATGACCACCTGCGTCGGCACCACCATCGCCGAGAAGGCCAGGCCGCGCATGACCGAGGCGGAGAACTCCTCGTCGGTCAGGACGTTGACGTAGTTCTCCAGCCCGACGAAGACGGGCGCCTCGTAGAAGCTCCAGGTGGAGAAGCTGATCCAGACGGCGTGCAGCAGCGGCCAGAGGACGAAGATCCCGAGCAGGACGAGCAGGGGGCCGAGCATGAGCAGCGCGACCCCCGTGTCACGTCTCCTTCTCACGAGCCCTGCCCCGCCAGGTTGTTCTTGGCGATGACCGACTTGATCTCGGCGTCGGCCTCGCTCAGCGCGGTGTCGATGTCCTTGCCCTGCAGCGCCTTCTCGATCGCCTTGCCGAAGGCCAGGCTGATGGCGAAGTCGTAGGTCGGCTCCGGCTTGGCGTAGGCGACGATCTTGTCCTCGATGGTCTTGGCCCATACGTTCTCGGCGGCGGCCGGGTCGTTCTTGACCGCCTGGGCGACCACGTCACGCGGGGAGTACTTGGAGAACCTGGTGGTCTTGAAGAAGTCGACCAGGAGCGTGGTGTCGCCGGCCAGCAGCCAGGAGACGAAGTCGGCGGCCGGCTGCGGGCTCTTGGACTTGGCGTCGACCACCAGGGTCCAGCCGCCCAGCGTGGCGGTCGGCTTGGTGGCGTCGCCGTCGAAGGAGGGCAGCGGGGCGGCGGCGATGTCGGCGACCATCTTCGGGTAGTCCGACAGCAGGACGCCGGCCGCCCAGGAGCCGCAGACCATCATCGCGGCCTTGCCCTGGCCCATGGGGTTGGCGTCGGCGTAGGGGGCGAGCGGCTGCTTGGGCATGATGCCCTCCTTGTAGAGGGTCTGGTAGGCCTGCAGCAGCTGCTTGTACTGGGGATCGGCGGCCTGGGGGGCCGACCAGTCGTCGCTGATCGGCAGGTGGCCGGCGGCGTTCCACTGCAGGCCCCAGGTCGACCACGCCATGTCCACCGCCACTCCGGCGGTCACCAGGCCCGACACGTCCTTGGTGGTCAGCCGCTTGCCGTACTGGACGAGCTCGTCCCACGTGGCGGGCGGCCGGTTCGGGTCGAGTCCGGCCTTGGCGAACAGGTCCTTGCGGTAGAAGAGCACCGCCGACGGCTCGACCAGCATGGGGTAGGCGTATTTGGCGCCCTTGTACTCCACCGATCCGAGCACCTCCTTCTGCAGCCCCGCCCACCTGTCGGCGGCGATGAGCTTGTCGAGGGGCTGGATCTGGCCGGTGCGGGCGAAGCCGGGCACCTTGTTGTAGTTGAGCGTGTAGATGTCGGGCGCCTTGCCCGCGGCCTGGGCGGCCTTCATCTTCTGCTCCCACGCGTCGGCGGGGACGATGGTGTGCTTGAGCACGACCTTGTCCTGCGAGGCGTTGAAGGCCGAGACGGCCTTCTTGTACCAGGCGTCCTCCTGGTCGGTGAACTTCTGCTGCCACAGCTGGATCTCGGCCTTGCCGGCCGGTTTCTGGGTGGGGGTGCCTCCGCAGCCTGCCACCAGGACGAGGGTCAGGACTATGGGCCAGGTCTTCACGTGAGCTCCTTCAGAAGATCGGTAACCGGGCGCTGACCTCGGGCAGGCCGAAGGGCTGGTGCGGCAGCTCCTGGTACCAATAGGCCACCGAGGACAGGTCGTCGCTGCGGCGGTTGGCGTGGCCGTGCTCGATGCTCACCCTGATCGAGGTGGTGAAGGGCACCGGGTCCTCGACGTGGAAGCGGTACATGGAGATCTGCCCGCTCCAGTTCTCGCCGCCGGGCAGGGTGAGCCCGTGGTACGGCGCGTGGTACGGCTGGCTGGGGCACCAGGCGGTGTTGAAGTAGTCCTCGGTGCCGGTGCCGTGCAGGCTCGGCGGGAAGGCCTCGCCGTCGATGAAGATCATGTCGTCGCCCTCGCCGTACCAGTTCCAGTCGCTGGTCCGGCGCAGGTTCGTGACGTTGAGCACGCAGCCGACGTAGTGGCCGCGCCCCTGGGCCTCGAGGATGACGTAGTTGCCGTCACCGTCGCGGTTAACTCCCCCGAACAGCCACTCGGAGTTCGACATCCCGTCCTGCGGCAGGCCGTCGGCGGGGCTCTGCCGGTTCCACCGGGCGTGGAAGCGTCCCAGGCCGTCGCCCAGTTCCTCGAACTGGTCGTAGTCGATGTAGTAGTAGAACCACAGCACCTCGCTGTCGCACTCGCTGGTCAGCTCGAAGCGGGCGCGGCTGGCGAAGGGCATGTGGAAGAAGCAGTTGAACGCCTTGCCGTCCTGCGGGCTCATCTGCAGCGGCGCCGAGACGAAGTTGGCCGTACGGCCGTGGCCGACGCCGAAGAAGTCGCCCAGCGGCACCAGCACGCTCGGGTGCTCGCTGTCGTCCCAGTAGACGCGCAGCACCAGCTTGCGCAGGAAGTCGCGGTCGGCCGTCTCCGGCGTGCCGGGGTCGCGCGGGGCCACCGTCATCCAGATGTGGTTGACCGATCCGGCGCCGTGGATGTCGGCCAGAGTCACGGTCTGTCCCGGTTCGACGGTGACGCGGTCGTCGTTGCCGCCGGTGCGGTCCCAGCTGGATTCGCGGCGCCGGCGGTGGGTGCGCAGCCGGGGCAGGTCGCGCAGGCTGCTGCCGAAGGGGCCATAGGTCACGGAGGGCCTCCTGTGAGAAATCGATTACTGATCGGGTCCTACTCCTGCCCCGGCGGCGTCGTCAAGGGGCGGCGCGGACGATCGCGATGTCGTCGGCCTGCAGCCACATGTCGCCGTTGTCGGTCCAGATCCCCGCGAAGACCTGCACCGAGCTGCGGTTCCCGCTGTTGAAGGCGACCGTGAACCGGGTCCAGGAACCGATCGCGCGGAAGTTGACCTCCCTGATCGGCGCGCCGCCCGGGTTGCGCACGCCGAAGAAGCCGTTGTCGTTGTTGGCCGAGGTGCGCAGGAAGCCGGTCAGCACGTAGTCGGTGTTCGGGCTGACGGCGACACTCTGGTGCAGGTCGTGCCAGCCGCGGTTGTAGCGCACGAAGCCGTTGTGGTCGGCGGTGAAGCTCCAGGTGGCGTTGTCGACGCCGCAGTTGCCCGTGCACGTCCACGCGCCCTGGTCGCGCTCGAAGCTCGGGTCGGTGACCAGGTTGGGGTTGACGATCGCCGCGTTGCGGTCGAGCTGGATCCTGATCAGGTAGACGTTGTAGGGCGTCCACTCCGACAACGCCAGATACAGGTCGGGCCCGCTCGACCAGGGATGCATGAAGCCGCCGTACAGGCCCGGATAGTCGGCGAAGCTCGCCACGACCCGCGGCGCGCTCCACGGCCCGGTGGGCGCCGCGGCCGAGCGCAGGACCAGGTCCTCGCCCATCAGGTAGGTCATCAGCCACCTGTCGGTGTAGGCGTTGAACTGCACCGACAGCTCGGCGACCGGGGCCTGCACGATGGGGACGGCCAGGGTGTCCTGGCCCTGCTGCCAGGCGCTGCCGGTCCAGTAGCGGTAGGAGGACTTCACCAGGATCTGGTCCTCGGGCACCCTGGCCAGGTAGGCGGCGCCGTTGCGGCCGTTCGGCGTGCCGTACAGGTAGACGAAGCCGTCGCGCCTGGCCATGGCCGCCATCTGGAAGTGGTCGCCGCCCGTGGGGTTGTCCCATCGCGGGGTGCCGGCGGTCGTCCAGTTCTGGCCGTTGTCGTCGGAGTAGGCGATGCCGGCGTAGTTGGTGTCCCACTGTCCGGGCGGTCCCCAGTGCCTGACCGACATGTAGGCCAGGTACTGCCGCGATCCGACGGACACGCCGGCCGTGGGGATCACGGTGATCTCGTCGCCGTCGATCTTCCTGCTGGGGATGAGCTCCTTGGCGTGGCCCGGGGTGTCGGTGGCGGCGCTGTCGAACGACATGCCGTCGGACAGGCTGCGGTCGCGGCTTCTGAGCAGCACCTGGCTGCGCCAGTCGTTGCCGTTGGCCCCCGGAGGGGCCCAGGTGTCACCGAAGGTGTCGCCGAAGGCGGCGAGGATCTCGCCGGCCCCGTTGTCCCACATGACGCCCAGGTCCGTCGCCTTCACCTTCCACCGGGTGGCGGTGGAGCTCACGGAGTCGGGGCCGGTCATCTTGCTCACCACCACCGCCGGGGATCTGGCGGTGGAGGCGCCTGCCTCGTACGTGACGGTCAGCAGGGCGGTGGTCATGAGAAGCGCTCCCGATAAGCGCGCTGCGGATTTCATCGTCCGGCACCTCTTCCGGAAATCGATTTCTCCGCATTCTCGGAGCAGTGGCGACTCCCGTCAAGACGGAAGCGGGCTCAGTCGAGAGTGGCGCCCAGCACGACATGGCGGGGAGGGAAACGTTCGCCGGCGATCCTGCGCAGCAGGAGTTCGCAGGCCTGGCGGCCGATCTCGTAGGTCGGCTGCGAGATGAGCGTCATCGTGTCACTCAGCCCGAGAGTCCAGCTCATGTCGTCGAAGGCGGCGAGCTTGATGTCGGAGGGGTAGCTCAGCCCGAGGTCGCGCAGGGTCATCACGGCCCCGAGCGTCATCAGGTTGTTGGAGACGAACAGGGCGTCGGGCCGGGGGTCGAGCCGCATCAGGGTCGCGGCGGCGGCGCGGCCGCCCTCGATGCGGTAGTCGCCGCGCACGACCAGCTCGCGGGAGAAGGGCAGCCCGGAGGCGCGCAGCCCGTGCTTGTAGCCGGACAGGCGGTCGGCGGCGGTGGTGACCTCGGCGGGACCGGCGATGAAGCCGATGCGGCGGCAGCCCTGGTCGACCAGGCGGATGACCGCCTCCTGGGCGGCGCGCACGTTGTTGACGCCGACCCGGTCGACCTTGGCGGTCTGCAGGCGGCGGTCGACGGTGACCACGGGGACGCCGCGTTCGAGCAGCAGCTCGATGGAGGTGCGGGTGGCCGAGGCGGGCGACAGGATGACGCCGGCCATGTTCTCGGCGGCGGCGACCTCGATGTAGCGCCGCTCCTTGTCGAGGTCCTCGTCGGTGTTGGCGAGCACGACGGAGTAGCCCGCCTTGCTCGCGGCGTCCTCGGCGCCGCGGACCATCGAGGTGAAGAACGGGTTGGTGATGTCGGAGATGATCAGCCCGAGCACGGTGGTCGCACGGGTGCGCAGGAAGCGGGCCTGGCTGTTGGGGCGGTAGCCGAGCTGGCGGATCGCGGCCATGACCCGGTCGCGCAGGTCCTCGGCGACGGTGGGGCCGTGGTTGAGAACCCGGGAGACCGTGGCGGGCGAGACGTCCGCCAGCTCGGCCACATCCTTGATCGTGATTCTCGACACCACGCCTCCAAGCGTGCCATTGACACCATGCCACCGGGAGCCTACTTTATCGGAAATCGATTTCTAGCAACCGATTTCTCAAGGAGCTCTCGTGGCACGAATCGGACTGCTGAACATGTCGGACGGGCGCGACTACGTCGCCCGGGACCTGGTGGAGCACATCGATCAGGCGACGGCCACGCTCGCGCAGGAGTTACGCCGCGCGGGCCACGAGGTCGTCGTCGCCCCCGAGATCGTCTGGACCAACGAGCTGGCCACCAGCCAGGCCCGCTGGGTGGCCGACCGGCGGCCCGACCTCACCGTCTTCAACTACGCCGTCTGGGCCTTCCCGCACTTCACGATGCTCGCCGCGGAGGCCACCACGGGCCCGCTGCTGCTGATGGCCAACATCGACCCGGCCCAGCCCGGCATGGTGGGCATGCTCGCCGGGGGCGGCGCGCTCGACCAGATCGGCCGCCGCCACTCGCGCGCCTGGGGCGACATCACCGACCCCGCGGTGCTCGGCCGGGTGCTCACCCAGGTCCGCGCGGCGCGCGCCGTCCAGGGACTGCGCGGTTCCACCTTCGGCCGCATCGGCGGCCGGCCGATGGGCATGAACACCGCCGTCGCCAACACCGACCAGTGGATGCGCCAGTTCGGGGTCGACGTCGAGGAGATCGACCAGTGGGAGATCGTCCGGCGCAGCGACAACGCCGACTCCACCCGGGTCAAGCAGGCCCGCGAGTGGCTGGAGCGGCACGGCAACGTGCACTACGACGGCAGGCAGCTCACCCCCGAGCTCTTCGAGCGGCAGATCCGCGCCTACTACGCGATGCGCGAGCTCATCGACGAGTGGAACCTCGACTTCTCCGGCATCAAGGGCCAGCCCGAGCTGACCACCCACTTCTGCACGATGGACGTGGCCGAGGCGTTCCTCAACGACCCCTACGACTGGGAGGGCCGGAAGGAGACGCACGTGTGCGCCACCGAGGCCGACATGGACGGCGCGCTGACCATGCAGATCCTCAAGCTGCTCAGCGGCGACCCGGTGCTCTTCGCCGACGTGCGTCACTACCACGCCGACCGTGACGTGTGGGACCTGTGCAACTCCGGCCAGCACGCCACCTGGTACGCAGCCCGCTCTGACGACCCGGCCGAGAACCTGGCCAGGACCCACTTCTACCCCGAGGTCTTCTTCTTCCCCGCCGGCGGGGCCAGCGTCCACCACCTGGCGGCGCCCGGCGAGGCCACCTTCGCCCGGCTGACCCGCAGGGAGGGCCGCTACCGCATGCACGTGGCGCGCGGCGCCTTCGAGCTCTACGACGACGCCACCAACGAGGCCATGGCCCGCCAGTCGACCTTCGAGTGGCCGCACGCCTTCACCCGGCTGCACACCCCCGCGACCACCTTCCTGGAGCGCTTCGGCGCCAACCACATCCACGCCGTGCCCGGCGACCACCTGGCCGAGCTGCAGGCGGTCTGCCTCCAGCTCGACGTGGACTTCGAGGCGCTGTAGATGCTGCTCGGCGTCGACATCGGCACCTCCAGCTCCAAGGGGGTCCTGCTCTCCCCCGACGGTGCCGTGCTGGCCACGGCCACCCGCGAGCACCGCACCTCCACGCCCGGGCCCGGCTGGTTCGAGCACGACGCGGAGCAGGTCTGGTGGCGCGACTTCGCGCACATCGTCGCCGAGCTGGGCCGTCCCGGCCTCGCCGCGGTCGCCGTCAGCGGCATCGGGCCGTGCGTGCTGCCGGCCACCGCCGACGGCACGCCGCTGCGGCCGGCCATCCTGTACGGCGTCGACACCCGCGCCACCGAGCAGATCGAGGCGCAGAACCGCCGATACCTCGAGATCCTGCAACGTTGCGGCTCGCCGCTGACCTCCCAGGCGGTCGGGCCCAAGCTGGAGTGGCTGCGCGAGCACGAGCCCGACACGTGGGCGCGCACCAGGCGGCTGTTCATGGCGCACTCGTGGATCGTGCACGAGCTGACCGGCGCCTACGTGCTCGACCACCACTCGGCCAGCCAGTGCGCCCCGCTCTACGAGCCGCACCGGTGGATCGAGGACTGGGCCGCCGAGATCGCCCCCGGGCTCGAACTGCCGCGCCTGCTGTGGAGCGGCGAGGTCGCGGGCACGGTCACGGCCGGCGCCGCCGCCAGGACCGGGCTCCCCGAGGGCCTTCCGGTGCTGGCCGGGACCATCGACGCCTGGGCCGAGGCGCACAGCGCGGGCGTGCGCGAGCCCGGCGACGTCATGCTGATGTACGGCACGACGATGTTCATCGTGCAGGTGCTCGCCTCCCGCGCCACGAGCCCGCACCTGTGGGGCACGGTGGGGCTGACGCCCGGCACCTTCAACCTGGCCGCGGGCACCGCCACCTCCGGCGCGGTCACCTCGTGGCTGAGCGACCTGACCGGAACGGGGTTCGCCGAGCTCACCGCCGAGGCCGCGGCGGTCCCGCCCGGCTGCGAGGGGCTGCTGATGCTGCCGTACTTCGCGGGCGAGCGCACCCCCCTGTTCGACCCCGACGCGCGCGGCGTCCTGATCGGCCTGACCCTGCGTCACGGGCGCGGCCACCTCTACCGCGCCGCCCTGGAGGCCACGGCGTTCGCGGTCCGCCACAACCTGGAGGTCATGCCCGCGCCGCGCCGGCTCGTCGCGGTGGGCGGCGGCACGCGGGGCGGGCTGTGGGCGCAGATCGTCTCCGACGTGCTCGGACTGCCCCAGGACCTGCCCGCCCACACGATCGGGGCGGCGTACGGCGACGCCATGCTGGCCGCGCAGGCCCTCGGCATCGACACCGGAGGGTGGAACCCGGTCGCTACCACGATCCGCCCGGACCCGGCGGCGTCCTACGACGAGCGCTACCGGCTCTACCGGCGGCTCCACGAGGCGACCGCGGAGATCGCCCACACGCTGGCGCGGTCCTGACGCCCCTATCGTGGGCACGGTGGACTACCCCGAGCACACCGTGCTCTCCGTGGTCGTCGGCTCGCGTGCCTACGGCCTGGAGACCGAAGCGTCCGACACCGACAGGCGCGGCGTCTTCGCCGTGCCCGCCGCCCTGTTCTGGCGCCTGGACAAGCCGCCCACCCATCTCGACGGGCCCGGGCCCGAGCAGTTCTCGTGGGAGGTGGAGCGGTTCTGCGTGCTGGCCCTGCAGGCCAATCCCACGGTGCTGGAATGCCTGTGGTCGCCGATCGTGGAGTTCGCCACGCCGGTCGGCCAGGAGTTGCGCGCGCTGCGCGGGGCGTTCGTCTCCCGTCGTGCCAGGGAGACGTTCGTGGAGTACGCCGAGGCGCAGTTCCGCCGCCTGAAGCCGGAGCGGCCCAACCACAAGCAGGCCATGCACATGATCAGGCTGCTGCTGTCGGGGCGCCACCTGCTGGAGCACGGCGAGCCGCTGGTCGAGGTGGGCGCCCACCGGGAGCGGCTGCTGGCCGTACGGCGGGGCGAGCTGCCGTATGCCGAGGTGGTCGGGTGGCGCCAGGAGCTGATCGACGGGCTCGGCGACCTGCCGGACGTGCTGCCCGAGCGGCCCGACCGGGGCGCGGTCGAGGAGTTCCTCGTGCGGGTGCGGAAGGCGAGCCTGTGAACCTGCCCGGATGGCTGCCGGAGGTGGTGCGCGGCGAGCGCCACCCGCTGGTGGAGGCCAAGCGGGGCCGAGCTGGTCAAGACTGGGCTGGGTTTCCATCAAACGATTGACTGACGTGACAAAGCGGACATAGCGTGGGCTCTTATGACATCCAGCCAGGTGGAGGCGATCGTCGCCTCCGCGACGCGCCTGTTCGCGGCGCTCGGCTACGACGGCACGTCGACCCGGCAGATCGCCGAGGCCGCCGGGTTCAACATCGCCACCGTGAACTACCACGTCGGGGCCAAGCGTGAGCTCTATCTCGCCGTCATGGAGCGGGCGCACCTGGCCGAACGGGCCGCGCTCGCGGGCGCGCTGGCCGAGGCGCCGCCCGCCGACGACCCGGTCCGCGCCATCCACGTGCTGATCGACCGCTACCTGGACTTCCTGCTCGAGCGGCCCGAGGTGTCGGCGTTGTGGATGCACCGCTGGTTGTCGGACGCCGACGACATCGCCGAGCTGGAGCTGCAGTATGTCCGCCCGCTGCTGGCGATGGTGATGGAGGGCTTCGAGGGCAGGCTGGAGGGCGACCTCGAGTCTGCCCTGTGGACCGTGATCTGGTGCGTCAACGGCTACGTCATGGGCGGCCAGATGGGCGACACCGGCAGGCGGCGCGCGGGCGAGGACCCCGCGGCGCTGCGACGTTTCCGGCGCCACCTGCACCGCCAGGCGCACATGACGCTGGGGCTGGCGGGCGAATGGCCTCGATAGGCAGGGCCCGGCTGCTCGGCTACGGGCTGGGCTCGGTCGGCACGGGCGTCTTCTCGGCCGTTCCCGGACTGCTGCTCCTCTACTACCTCACCGACGTGCTGGGCGTCTCGGCGGCGCTGGCCGGGGCCGTCCTGGTCGTGCCGAAGGCCTGGGACGTGCTGCTCAACCCGATCGTGGGCGCGGCCAGCGACCGGGAGGCGATCCGCACCGGCCGGCGCACCAGGTTGCTGGCGATCGGCGCGGCCACGTTGCCGATCGCCTTCGCCGCCATGTTCGCCGCCCCCGGCGCGTGGTGGGTGGCGCTCGCCTTCGTCGCGGCGGCCTCGGCGTTCGCCTGCTTCCAGGTGCCGTACGTGGCGCTGCCCGCGGAGATGTCGGACAGCACGGCCGAGCGCACCCGGATCATGGCCTGGCGGATCGTCTGCCTGACCGCCGGCATCCTCGTCGCGGGCGGCCTGGCCCCGGCCATCGTGGAGGCGGCGGGCAACGGCCGCGCCGGGTACGCCGCGATGGGCGTGGCGGTCGGCCTGGTCATGGCGGTGGTGCTGCTGGTCTCGACCCGCTCGGTGCGCTGGGTGCGCTCGCGCCCCGGCCCGGCGCCGCTCGGGCTGGTCGCCTCCTTCCGTACGGCACGCGGCAACCGGCCCTTCTTCGCCCTCCTGGCCGCCTTCGTGATCCAGGCGCTCGGCGTCTCGGTGATGCTCGCCGGAGCGCCCTACGTGGCCGCTTACCGCCTCGGCAACTATGGCCTGACCTCGGTGATGTTCGTCTGCATGGTCGGGCTGAGCGCGGTGGCCGTGCCCGTCTGGTCGTGGGCGGCGCGGCGCTTCGGCATGGTCACCTGCTATCTGGCGGCGACCGGCGGTTTCACGGTCGCGGCGCTGGCCCTCATCCCCGCCGTCGCCTCGGTGCCGTTCACCCTGGCGATCACCTCGCTCGTCGGCGTCTGCTACGCCGCCCTGCAACTGCTGCCGCTGTCGCTGCTGCCCGAGACCGTGCACGCCGACACCGCCCGCACCGGGCACGCCCAGGCCGGGGCGTTCACCGGGTTGTGGACCGCAGGAGAGACCGCCGGGATGGCGCTGGGTCCAGGCCTGTACGCCGCGGTGCTGGCGTTCACGTCGTTCGTCTCGGCGCCCTTCGACGCCCCCGCCGCCCAGCCGGACTCCGCCCTGACCGGGCTGACGCTGGGCTTCACCGCGCTGCCCGCCGCCCTGATGCTGGCCAGCCTCCCGTTCGTCGTCGCCTACCGCCGCCTGGCCACCAAGGAGTTGACTCCCGCATGACCCTGCCCGAGCACGGACGCTCCACCGAGGACCTGCTCGCCGAGATCGCCCGGCTGAAGGAGGCGGACCTGCCGGTGCGCGGCGGCAAGGTGACCGCCTACGTCTACGACACCGGCCGTCCCGAGGTGCACGAGGCCGCCGCGCGCGGCTACTTCGAGATGCTGGAGGTCAACTCCCTCGACCCGACCGCCTTCCCGAGCATCGTCGAGATGGAAAAGCAGGTGGTGGGCGCGGTGGCGGAGCTGCTGGGCGGCGGGCACGGCATCTTCACCAGCGGCGGAACGGAGTCGATCATGCTGGCGGTGAAGGCCGCCCGCGATGCCGCCGCCACGAGGGCTCCGGAGATGGTGGTGCCGGTCACCGCCCACCCGGCCTTCCACAAGGCCGCCCACTACCTCGGGGTGAAGGTCGTCGCCGTGCCGGTGGACCTGGAGACCTACCGCGTGGAGCCGTCGGCGGTCGAGGCGGCGATCACCGGCGACACCGTCCTGGTGGTGGTCTCGGCACCTTCCTATCCGCAGGGCGTGGTCGACCCGGTCGAGCGGGTCGCGGCGATCTGCGCGGAGCGTGGCGTGCTCTGCCACGTCGACGCCTGCGTGGGCGGCTGGCTGCTGCCGTGGCTGAGGGAGGCGGGGGCGCGGGTGCCGGCCTTCGACCTGTCGGTGCCCGGCGTCACCTCGATCTCCTGCGACCTGCACAAGTTCGGCTACGCGCCCAAGGGCGCCTCCGTGGTGCTCTTCCGCGATCCGGCGCTGCGGCGCAAGGCCTACTTCGCCTCGGCGGCCTGGCCCGGCTACACGATCATCAACGCCACCGTGCAGAGCTCGCGGTCCGCCGGTCCGCTCGGCGGGGCGTGGGCGACCATGCAGGCGCTGGGCCGCGACGGCTACGTCGAGCTGGGCCGCAGGTCGCTGGAGGCGGCCCGCCGGCTGCGCGAGGGCATCGGCGCGATCGACGGCCTGCGCGTGCTGGGCGAGCCAGACTCGACGCTGGTGGCCTTCGGTTCCACCGAGGTCGACGTGTTCGTCCTGGCCGACGAGGCGCGCAAGCTCGGCTGGTTCCTGCAGCCGCAGCTGTCGTACGCGGGCATCCCCGCCAACATCCACATCACCGTCACCGGCGCGACGCTGGCCGGGGTGGAGGCGATGCTGGAGGTGATCGCCCAGTCGGCCGAGGCCGCCCGGAAGCGGGGCCCTGCCACGCTTCCCGACGGGCTGATCGACCTGATCGCCGGGCTCGACCTCGACGCGCTCGACGACGCCACCTTCGCCGAGCTCGCCGCCTCGGTCGGCGTCGACCTGACCAGCCAGGCCCAGCCGGAGATGGCGGTGGTCAACGCCGTGCTGGACGGCCTGCCCGCCGACAAGCGGGAGGCCGTCCTGCTCAGGTTCCTCTCGGTGATCTACTCCTAGACCTGGATGTCGCGGCGGCGCAAGCCGTACAGGCCCGCCGCCGTCAGGGCCGCGGCGATCCCCGCCATGATCAGCAGGGGCGCGGCGCTCACGTCACCGCCCGGCAGCCGGGGCGAGTGGGTGAACGGCGACAGGTCCAGCAGCGCCCGCGGCAGCTCCAGCACCGCGCCGACCTGCCCGAAGAGCAGGAAGAGCAGGAGCACGCCCCAGGCCAGCGCGGTCAGCCTCGGCAGCAGGCCGAACAGGGCCAGGGCCAGCCCCGCCAGGGTCCAGGCGGCGGGCAGTTGGGACAGGGCCGCGCCGATCGTGCGCGGGAGCTGGGTGCCGACGTCGCCGCCGGCCAGGCCGTACGACAGACCGACGCCCGCGCCCGCGACGAGCAGCGCGATCGCGGGACCGGCGAAGGCGAAGAACACATGGCTGCCCGCCCAGCCGACGCGGCTGACCGCGGCGGCCAGCAGCGGCTCGGCCCTGCCCAGCGACTCCTCGCCGCGCGCCTTGAGCGCGGCCTGGATGGCGTAGCCCGCCACGCCGAGGCCGAAGACGCTGACGAGCATGGCGATGAACAGGTCGCCGACGCCGCCTGCGGCGCCCATGGCGGTGAGCATGCGCATCACGGTCTCGTTGCCCGCCAGGGCGTCGGAGGCGGCCTGGGCGGCGCTGCCGATCACCAGGCCGGCGAAGGCCATGCCGGCGCTCCAGCCGATCAGCGGTCCGCGGTGCATGCGCCAGGCCAGCGCCAGCGGGCTGCTCAGGCCGGGGGCGGCCTCGGCGGGACCGAGCGAGGGCGGCAGCAGGCCGGCGCCCACGTCGCGGCGGGCCGACAGCGCGTAGGCGGCGTAGGCGAGCACCACGAACCCGGCCACCAGCAGCAGGGCGGGCCACCACTCCTCGCCCGCGAAGGGCCGCAGCTTCTGCCCCCACGACAGCGGGGACAACCAGGACAGCCAGGTGGCCTCGCTGACGGTGGCCGCCATGCGCACCAGGAAGAAGACGCCCAGCGCCGACAGGCCGATCGCCCGTGCGGCCGAGGCGCTCTCGGTGAGCTGGGCGGCGACCGCGCCGACGGCGGCGAAGACCGCCCCGACCAGGAAGTAGCCCAGACCCGCCGCCGCCGCGCCCGCCACCGGGTAGGTGCCGGCGAAGGTCGCGAAGACGGTGAGGCCGAGCACGGCGGAGGCGCCGGAGGTCACGATCAGCGCGGCGCTGAGGGCGGCGTTGCGGCTGAGCACGGTGGAGCCGAGCAGCTCGCGGCGGCCGCTCTCCTCCTCGACCCTGGTATGCCTGATCACCATGAGGACGCTCGCCAGCGCGATGATCACGGGGATGAACCCGGCGCGCCAGATGCCGAGCGCGGGGGCGGTGGAGTCGAGCAGCGGGCCGTACAGCGCGGAGAAGGCGGGGGTCGCCCGCATCGAGGCGGCGAAGGCCTCCAGCTCCTGGGGAGTGGAATAGAGCCCGCGGATGCCGGAGGTCTGGCTGATCGGCAGCACGCCCAGGATGATCACCCAGAGCGGCAGCACGATCCGGTCCCGGCGCAGGATGAGCCGGACGAGGGAGAGGGTGCCGGTCATCGCGCGGCCCCCGTGTAGTGGCGCATGAAGAGCTCTTCGAGGGTCGGCGGCTGGCTGGTCAGCGACCGCACGCCGGAGGCGCTCAGCTGACGCAGGGCCTCGTCGAGGTCGCCCGAGTCGACCTGGAAGGTGACGCGGTTGCCGTCGACCTTCAGGCCGTGGACGCCCGACAGCCCGTTGGGGGCGCCGATGAGCTCGGCGGTGATCGTCGTGCGGGTCAGGTGGCGCAGCTCGGCCAGGGTGCCGGTCTCGACGACGCGGCCGTCGCGGATGATGCTCACCCGGTCGCAGAGCTTCTCGACCTCGGCCAGGATGTGGCTGGAGAGCAGGACGGTGCGGCCCCGCGCGCGCAGTTCGCCGACGCAGTCGGTGAAGACCGCCTCCATCAGCGGGTCCAGGCCGGAGGTGGGCTCGTCGAAGAGGTAGAGCTCGACGTCGGAGGCGAGCGCGGCGATCAGCGCGACCTTCTGCCTGTTGCCCTTGGAGTAGGCGCGGCCCTTCTTGCGCGGGTCGAGCTCGAAGCGCTCGATCAGGTCGGCCTTGCGGCTCTTGTCGAGCCCTCCGCGCAGGCGGCCGAGCAGGTCGATGACCTCGCCGCCCGACAGGTTCGGCCAGAGGGTGACGTCGCCGGGCACGTAGGCGAGGCGGCGGTGGAGCGCCACGGCGTCCTTCCAGGGGTCGCCATCGAGCATCCGCACGGTGCCGGCGTCGGCCCGCAGCAGGCCGAGCAGGACGCGGATCGTGGTGGACTTCCCGGCGCCGTTCGGGCCCAGGAAGCCGTGCACCTCGCCGGCGCTGACCTGGAGGTCCAGACCGTCGAGAGCTCGGGTCCGGCCGAAGGTCTTCGTCACGCCGGACATGGAGATGACGTTGTTCATGTTTTAGACTGTACACAAGTTTCACAAACTTCTGAAAGTTGTAAATACGGTAAACTACGCGTTCTTGACGCTGGGGGTGTTGATGCGGGACGAAGAAGGCGTTCGGATCTTCGTGGAGAAGCTGAGCCGGATGCTCAGCGACTGGGGCTTCCCGCCCATGGCCGGGCGGGTGCTGGTGACGCTGTCGGTGTCGGACGAAGACTCCCTCAGCGCCGCCGACCTGGCCGAAAGGCTGAGCGTGAGCCCGGCGGCGATCTCGGGGGCGGTGCGCTACCTGATCCAGCTGGGCATGGTCGCGCGCGAGCCGGTGCCGGGCTCGCGCCGCGACCTGTACCGGGTCGTCGAGAACAGCTGGTGGGAGGTCGCCCTCACCAAGGTCAGGCTCTACAAGGTGCTGGCCGACATGGTCGACGAGGGCATCGAGGTGCTGGGCGGCCAGGAGACGCACGGCGGGCGGACCATGACCGAGCTGCGCGACTTCTACCTGTTCATGTACGAACAGATGCCTCAGCTCCACGAGAAATGGCGGGAGCGTCATCGGGTAGAGGCCACCGAATGAGAGTCCTGTTAACCGGAGCGACCGGCACGATGGGCCGGGTCGTCACCCCTCACCTGGTCTCGAGCGGCTTCGAGGTTCGAGCGCTCAGCCGCGAGCCCCGCACCGACCCCGCGGTCGACTGGCGGCGGGCCGACCTGGCCACCGGCCGCGGCGTGCGCCAGGCGTTCGACGGGGTCGAGGCGGTCGTGCACATGGCGACCCTGGCCCACCGCGGGCGAAGGACCGCCACGGTCGACGTGTACGGCACGCGCGGCCTGCTGGAGTGCGCCCGCTCCGCCGGGGTCGGCCACGTCGTCTTCCCCTCGATCGTCGGGGTCGACCAGGCTCCCGTCGGCTACTTCGCCCACAAGCTGCGCGCCGAGAGGCTCGTGGCCGACAGCGGCCTGGGCTGGACGATCCTGCGCGCCACCCCGTTCCACCAGTGGCTCGACGGCCTGCTCGCCAGGGCGCCGTTCCTGCCGGCCGACCGCACGATCCCGTGGCAGCCGGTCGACGCCCGCGATGTGGCGGCCTTCCTGGTGGACCTGCTGACCGGCGGGCCGCGCAAGACGATCGAGAACTACGCCGGGCCCGAGGTGCTGGCCACCGACGAGCTGGCCGGGCAGTGGCGCAGGGCCCGCGGCAGACGCCTGCCGCTGCCGCCCGTGCGCTGGCCGGGCAGGACGGCGGCGGCTCAGCGGGCGGGCCTGCTCAACGGCCCCGCCCGCGGACGGATCACCTGGACCCGCTACCTGTCGCCGCTCGGCGCGAGCACCGAGGAGCCCGACATCGCCGCAGAGTACGGCGGGCCGTCGATCGAGATGCCCGACCGCCGCGGCGACGAGGGCTACGAGCCCCCGACCCGCGTCTAGAGCTTGGCGACCACGCCGATGGTGGTCGGCTTGGTGTAGTCGGGCGGGGTCGAGGTCCGCCACGACTTCACCGGCACCAGCTCCGGCTCCAGCAGTTCCATGCCCTCGAACAGGCCGCCGATCTGCTCGCGCGAGCGCGGGGTGAGCCCTCCGGCCGCCGACTTGGCGTAGACCTCCTGCACGCCCTGGACGGTGGCGTCGCCGGTGCGCTCGCCCGCGAAGGCGTGCGACATGACGATGTAGCTGCCGGGCGCCAGGTGGGCGCGCAGCTCCGTGATGATGCGGGACAGCTCGGCGTCGTCGGTGACGAAGTGCGCGATCGCCAGCATCAGCACGGCGACGGGCCTGTCGAAGTCGAGCCGGTCGGCGGCCTTGGCGACGATGCCGCCGGGGTCGTAGATGTCGCCTTCCACCACCCAGGCGTGCCCGGCGTCGCTGAGCAGCGCCCTGCCGTGGACGAGCACCATCGGGTCGTTGTCGACGTAGACGATGCTGGAGTCGGGCGCGGCTCCCAGGGCCACCTCGTGCACGTTCTCCTGGGTGGGCAGACCGCTGCCGATGTCGAGGAACTGGCGGATGCCGGCCTCGGCCAGCAGGGTGACCGTGCGCTTGAGGAAGGCACGGTTGTCGCGGCACATCTCGACGGCGTCGGGGACCAGCTTGGTCAGCTGATCGGCGGCGATGCGGTCGATCTCGAAGTTGTCCTTGCCGCCCAGCCAGTAGTCGTAGATGCGCGCCACGCTCGGCTTGGACGTATCGATCTGCATGGGCCGAATGTTATTCGATCATGTCCTGGTTTGAGAGGGTTTTCAACGTTCCCTTCTCCGGGCGACGGCCTCCCAGTCGACGCCCTCGAAGGGGTTGTAGTCGACCTCCAGCGGCTCCTGCGGCGGCCTCTGACCCTCCGGCACGTGCTGCAGGTTGACGCGGATGCGATACCAGATGCTGGAGCGCCCGCGCATGCCGTCGACCAGCACGTCGGCGGGCTGCAGGTGCTCGACCACGCCGGCATGGCGGCCCTTCCAGCGTTCCAGCGCCTCGAGCGCCTCCTCCTTGTGCTGGGCCCTGGCGATCTCGATCAGCGGGATGCTGCCCTTGGGCGGCTTCGGCGCGGGACCGAGGCTCTCCGACAACTCCAGCAGCTCGTCAAGGGAGCCGGCGTGCAGATCCATGTCCTCCCACGGGTCACCCCGCTCGGCCAGCCGCTTGGGCACGGTGTCGATCGTGAACGCCGCCGGATCGACGCCGGGCACCTCGTCCCAGGTCAGGGGCGTCGAGACCCGGGCGTCGGCGACGGCGCGCACCGAGTAGGCGCTGACCACGGTCCTGTCGTAGGCGTTCTGGTTGAAGTCGACGAAGACCCCGTGGCGCTCCTCCTTCCACCAGCGGGCGGTCGCGATGTCGGGGATGCGCCGCTCGACCTCGCGGGCGACCGCCTCGGCGGCCTTGCGCACCTTGGCGAACGGCCAGCGCCGCTCGATGCGGGCATAGACGTGGAAGCCACGCGAGCCCGAGGTCTTCGGCCACGGCGTCAGTCCGTGCTCCTCCAGCACCTCGCGGGCGCACTGGGCGGTGGCCAGGATGGCGGGCCAGGGCACGCCGGGCATCGGGTCGAGGTCGATGCGCAGCTCGTCGGGCTGAGCCAGGTCGTCGGAGCGGATCGGGTGCGGGTTGAGATCCACGCAGCCCAGGTTGACCACCCACAGCAGCTGGGCCAGGTCGGTGACGACGACCTCCTCGGCCGACAGACCCGAGCGGTACTTCAGCTCGGCGACCTCGATCCAGTCGGGGCGCTTCTTGGGCGCCCGCTTCTGGAAGAAGGCCTCCTCCTGGATGCCGTGCACGTAGCGCTTGAGGATCATCGGCCTGCCGCTGACGCCGCGCAGCGCGCCGTCCCCGACCGCCTGGTAGTAGCGGATCAGGTCGAGCTTGGTGTGCCCGCTGTCGGGAAAGACGACCTTGTCGGGACTGGTGACCGCGACCTGCCGCCCGGATACCTCGATGTCCGGCATAAGAACAGGTTACATTTCCCGCCATGATCGAGAATTTCCCCTTCCCCACCTGCCCGATGGGGCGGCCGCACGAGGCCTACGACCGCCGCCGGGCCGCCGAGCCCACCGGCAGGGTGCGCTTACCCAGCGGCGACGTCGTTGTGCTCACCACCCGCCACGACGACGCCGTCGCCGTGCTGAGCGATCCGCGCTTCAGCCGCGAGCTGTTCTACGAGGGCGCGCCCCGCATGTACGAGGGCTTCAGCTTCACCGACGTGCCAGGCCTGCTCATCAGCACCGACCCGCCCGCCCACACCCGCCTGCGCAAGCTGCTGGCGGGCACGTTCACGCCGCGCAAGATCGAGCTGTGGCGTCCCAGGGTGCGGGCCATCGCCACCGGGCTGCTGGAGGCCGCCGGTGACGAGTTCGACTTCGTCTCCTCCTTCGCCTTCCCGCTGCCCGTCCGCGTCATCTGCGACATCCTCGGCGTCGAGGTCGACACCGAGCGGGTGGCGCGCTGGTCCGACGCGCTGCTGACGTCGTCGGGCCTCAGCGTCGACGACAAGCTCCTGGCCGGCATGGAGTTCCACGCCTACGTGGCCGGCCTCGTCGCCCAGCACCGCGACGACCCGGGCGACGGGGTGCTCGCCTCGCTCATCCTGGCCCGCGACGAGGACGACAGGCTGTCGGAGGAGGAGCTGGTCCAGCAGGCGATGGGTCTGCTGCTGGCCGGCTACGAGACCACCGGCTCGATGCTCAGCCGGATCATCGTCCGGCTCCTCGACCAGGGCTGGGAAAGGCTGGTGGAGCGGCCCGAGCTGATCCCGCCGGCGGTGGAGGAGCTGCTGCGGGTGGAGTTCCCCGGCGACAGCACGCCGATCCGCGTGGCGCTGGAGGACGTCGAGCTGCCCTCGGGCGGGGTGGTCGCCAAGGGCGAGGGCGTGATCGTCTCCTACATCGGGGCCAACAACGACCCGTCGGTCTTCGACGAGCCGGGCCGGATGCGGCTCGACAGGGAGGGGCCGGTGCAGCACCTGGCCTTCAGCCGCGGCATCCACTACTGCCTGGGCGCGAATCTGGCCCGGATGGAGCTGCAGGAGGCGCTGGCCGTGCTCACGGAGCGGGCGCCCGGGCTCGGCCTGGCGGGCGAGGTGCCGTGGACGGACGGCAGCCAGATCTTCCGGCCCGCGCGGGTGCCGGTCCGGACCGGCTGAGCCGTACGGCGGGGCGGCGCCTGGTCCGCCGTCCCGCCGGTCGGAAGCCGTGCGACGCGGGTCAGCTCTTTCGGCCCACGCCGCCGATGTAGCCGCTGGTCTCGGGATTACCGGCGTACTGGTCGGGATGCGGGCGCCAGGTCTCGACGGGGACGACGCCGGGCTCCAGCATCTCCAGCCGCGCCATCATCGCCGCGATCTTGGCCGGGGGACGCTGCACGATGTCGCCGACGGAGGTCTTGCTGTAGACGTCGCGCGCCTCCTGCTCCCCCTCGGCGTCGCGCAGGGCCGCGTAGCCGTGGGAGACGGCCAGGTAGCCCCCGGAGGGCAGGCCGTCGATCAGCTGACCGACCAGGCCGTCCACGTAGTCGTCCTCGGGGAAGAAGTGCAGCAGCGCCAGCACGAGCACGGCGACCGGCCGGTCGAGGTCGAGGTGGGCGCGCACCTGCGGGTCGGCCAGGATCTTGGCGGGCTCGCGCAGGTCGCCGTGGACCACGATGGTCCGGGCGTTGTCCTCCAGCAGCGCGCGGGCGTGCACGAGCACGATGGGGTCGTTGTCGACGTAGACGACCTTCGCGTCGGGGGCGGCCTCGCGCACGATCTGGTGCACGTTCTCGCGGGTGGGCAGGCCCGTGCCGATGTCGAGGAACTGGCGCACCCCGGCCGCGGCCAGTTCGCGCACGACCCGGCCGAGGAAGGCGCGGTTGGCCCAGGCCGCCTCGCGGATGTCGTATCCCCGTGCGCGGGCCAGCGCCAGGATGTGCTCGGCCGCGGCGCGATCGGAGGCGAAGTTGTCCTTGCCGCCCAGGAAGTAGTCGTAGATCCGGGCCGCGCTCGGCACGGTGGGGTCGATACCGGCTGGGACGCTTTCCTCACTCACCCCTCTATATGACCATATTTTCGATCATGATGGGCCCAAAATCCGAACGGAGTTCAAACCCTGTTCACTCCCGCTCCCTACGGTCCGACATCATGAAGCGTCTCTCCATCGCGGTGCTCGCCCTGGCCGCGGGCCTGGCCGCGATGCCCGCCCACGGTGCCGCGGCCGACCGCGATCGTGCCTCCCTGGCGGGGTTCGCCTCCCTGCCCGCCGAGACCTACGTCCCGGGCAGCGAGCCGTCGGGTTCCCAGCTCGGCACCGCGCCCGTCAACGGCGTCACCCTCCCCCTGCCCGGACAGCCGATCCAGGGCTTCAGCGGCATCGCCCGCCGCCACGACGGCAGCTTCGACGTGCTGTCCGACAACGGCTTCGGCGCCAAGAACAACAGCGCCGACTTCCTGCTGCGCATCCACCGCATCCGGCCCGACTTCCAGCGCGGCACGATCGACGTGCTGGGCGGGGTGAACCTGCGCGACCCGCGCGGGCTGGTGCCCTTCGCGCTCACCCGCGCCGACCGGGTGCTGACCGGCGCCGACTTCGACGTGGAGTCGATCCAGCGCGCCGTCGACGGCACCTACTGGATCGGCGACGAGTTCGGCCCCTTCCTGCTGCACTTCTCCGGCCGCGGCGAGCTGCTCGACGCGCCGATCCCGCTGCCCGGCGTCAAGGCGCCGGACAACCCCTCCCTCGGATCCGAGCAGCCCAACCTGGGGCGCAGCAAGGGCTTCGAGGGACTGGCCCGCTCGGTCGACCAGCGCCGCCTCTACCCGCTGCTGGAGGGCACCGTCACCGGCGACGAGCCGGGCACGCTGCGCATGTACGAGTACGACCTGCGCAAGCGGCGCTACAGCGCCCGGCACTGGACCTACCGGCTCGACGACCCCTCGCACGCCATCGGCGACGCCATCGCCGTGGACCGCGACCGGTTCCTCGTCATCGAGCGCGACAACCTGCAGGGCGACGCGGCCAAGGTGAAGAAGATCTACCTGGCGGAGCGGCGCGGCACCGAGCTGGTCAAGACCCTCGTGGCCGACCTGCTCGACCTCTACGACCCGCGCGATCCCTCGACGCCCTTCCGTTTCCCGTTCCAGACGATCGAGGACGTGATCATCCTGGACGACCGCACGCTCGGCGTCCTCGACGACAACAACTTCCCGTTCTCCTCCGGGCGCACGGCAGGCAGGCCCGACCCCAGCGAGTTCATCAAGGTACGGCTGCCGCGGCGGCTGCACGCCGACCCGCGCGTGTACCTCTGAGCAGGTCCCGCATCCTGATGATCTCGGCCGTCTGGCCGCTGTCGATGTCGGCGGCCAGCCGCCTGATCCCCGGGTCCGACCCCTTCTCCAGCACGTCGGCGGCCATGCGCAGCGCGCCCTCGTGGTGCTCGATCATCTGGGCCAGGTAGGCGCGGTCGAACGCCGCCGCCCTGAGCCCGCGCAACGCCGTCAGGTCGTGGTCGTGCCCGTGCGGCGCCCGCCTGCCCAGGCGCGCCAGCCACCGGGTGAGCCAGCCGATCTCGGCCTCCTGCGAGACGCGCACCCGGGCCGCGGCCGCCACGATCGGCGGGGTGACGGTACGGCCGGGCACGAGGGCGGCCATCGCCAGGGCGGCCCGGTGGTGGCCGATCATCGCCTCGGCGAAGCGCACGTCGGCGGCGTTCGGCTGGGCGGCGCGCAGCAGGGTCTGGCCCGGGGTGGCGGTCGCTGCGGGCTCTCCCGGACGGCCGGGGACGATCACCGGGGCCGCGCCCGTGGGCACCACTCCCCCGGCAGGCCGCTCCGCCGTACAGCCGGTGGTTCCCAGCAGCGTCGCCACTGTCGCGGCGGCAAGCCACGCGTTACGGTTCATTTCCCACGAATCTATGGCGCGCGGGGGTCACTGTGCGACGGGGTCTGCTCTGCCTGCTGCTGGTGCTGACGGCCTGCTCGGCCGAGCCGCCGCGGGGCGCCGCCACCTACGGGGACGCCCCTCGGGCGTCCGCCTCCTCCGGCACCAGGATCGACGCCTCCGCGCTGCGGGAGTACGACGAGAGCGCGACGAGCGGCGGCCACCTGAAGCCGGTGACGAGCCTGGCCCGGCAGGCGCCACTCGACGTCGAGGAGGCGATCGGCTCCGACCTGGCCTTCACCGGCACCCACGCGATCGCGGGCAACTACCTCGGCTTCACCGTCTACGACATCGCCCGTCCCGAGCAGCCGCGCGTGGTGAGCCAGGTGCTGTGCCCGGGACCGCAGAACGACGTGACCGTCAGCGGGAACCTGCTGTTCCTCTCCGTCGACCTGCCCGTGCCCGACGAGAGCTGCCAGAACTCCGGGCAGTACACCCCCGGCGGATGGGAGGGGGTGCGGATCTTCGACATCGCCGACAAGGCCGCGCCCCGCTACGTCGGCGCGGTGGCCACGCCGTGCGGGTCGCACACCGCCACCCTCATCCCCTCGCCGACGCCGGAGAAGGTCTACCTGTTCGCCACCTCCTCGCCGAGCATGACCGGCTCGTCGGAGTGCGAGGCCGCCCACGGCATGATCGTGGTCGTGGAGGTGCCGGTGGCCGATCCCGCCTCCGCGAGGATCGCGGCCAGCCCGACGATCCTGGAGGGCGGCGCGTCGAGGATCGCCAACGACAACCTCAAGGTCGGCGGCTGCCACGACGTGACCGTGCACGCGCCGACCCGGCTGGCCGCCGCCTCGTGCATCGGCGACGGCGTGCTGCTCGACGTCTCCGACCCGCTCAAGCCGCGCGTGCTGGACCGGGTCCAGGACCCGCAGCACTTCGGCTACTGGCACTCGGCGGTCTTCAGCGCCGACGGCGACACGATCGTCTTCTCCGACGAGTTCGGCGGCGGGCAGTCGGTCGTGTGCGACCCCAAGACCGGCGGGGTGTGGGGAGCCAACGGCGTCTACAGCGTCTCGGCCGATCGCCGGCTCTCCTTCCGCGGGTACTTCAAGATCCCGCGGCCGGTCCTGGCGCCCCTGACCTGCAGCGCGCACAACGGCTCCCTGGTGCCCGTGACCGGGCGCGACGTCATGGTCCAGGGCTGGTACGAGGGCGGGGTGTCGCTCATCGACTTCACCGACCCCGCCCGCCCCCGGGAGATCGGCTTCCACCAGCGCGGCGGCGCGCCCTATCGCGACCCCGAGATGTCGGGCGGCTCCTGGTCGGCCTACTTCTACAACGGCTACGTCTACTCCAGCGACATGTTCAAGGGCCTGGACGTGCTCCGGGTCGAAGGGCTGCCGCTCGACGGCGCCACGCTGGCCGAGTTCAACCCGCAGACGCAGCCATGACGGGCAGTCTCGCCTCGACGACCGTGCCCCGGCCGCCGGAGGAGATGACGCACGCCCCGCCCAGCTCCGCCGCCCGCTCGCGCATGGAGGCCAGGCCCACACCCGGACGGTGCTCCGGCGCGATGCCCCGGCCGTCGTCGGTGATCGTCAGGCGCAGGCCCTCGTCGCGGGCCAGGTGGATGGCGATGGACTCGGCGCCCGCGTGCCGCCTGGCGTTGGTGAGCGCCTCCTGGGCGATGCGGTAGGCGGCGACCTCGACCGCGGCGGGCAGATCGGCCAGTTCGCCCTCGACGGTGACGGTGGTCGCCGGGTCGGCCCCCGCCAGCTCGCCGATCGCCCCGGCCAGGCCCAGCTCATCGAGCGCGGGCGGGCGCAGGCCGTACACCAGCTCCCTGAGGCCGCCGGTGACCGCGTCCATGCCGGTGCGCAGGTCGGCCAGGAGCACGTCGGCGTCGTCGGGCGAGCGGTGCAGGTTGATGCGGGCGATGTTGATCGTCATGGCCATGCCCGAAAGGGTCTGGCCGAGGCCGTCGTGCAGGTCGCGCCGCAGGCGGCGGCGCTCCTCCTCACGGGCGGCCAGGATGCGTTCGCGCGACCTCTGCAGGTCCGCGGCCATCCGTACGGCATGCGCCACGTCGGCCACGTACGGCAGCAGCGTGCGCACCACCCGCTCGTCGTGCGCGGCGGCGAACCTGCGCGCCCCCGGCCGGCCGATGTGCAGGCTGCCCACCGGCTCGCCGTGCCAGACGAGCGGGATGACCCTCGCCCCGGGTCCGGGGTCGCCGCTCTGGACGTGCGCGGGCAGCCCCTCGGGCACGTTCACCGCCACCCCGTCGACCGCCAGGCCGTCGCGCACGACCGACACCACGGCGGCCAGCGCGTCGGCCGGATCGGCGCGGCGCACCTCGTGTGTCAGCCGCTGGGCCAGGAGTCCTGGATCGCCGACGGGGCCGTACATCACCCGGTCGACCGCCCGCTGCAACGACCGGCGCAGCGGCTGGAAGAAGGCCCCGGCGAACAGTGCCGCCACCAGTCCGGCGATCTGGTGCTGCTCGGCCACGATGAGCCCGGCCAGCGCCCCCACGCCGAAGTAGACGGCGCTGATGATCGCCAGCAGGCCGGTGACGACCACCGCGCGGCTGATCACGGTGTCGATGCCGAACAGGCGGTAGCGCAGCACCGAGAAGACGATCGCCGCCGGGATGAGGCCCGTCCAGATCGTGGCGAACAGCCAGAAGTCCTCGCCCAGGAGCAGGAAGACCACGTAGATCGCGAAGGCGGCCAGCGGCCAGGCGATCTGGCGGCGGGTGACCGGGTCGGCCCCGCGCAGGCGCAGCGCCAGGGAGACCAGCGCCGCCACGACGCAGGCGTTGACCATCCAGATCAGGATGTCGCCGACGAGCCCGACGGCGGTGAACGAGCGGATCTGCAGGGCGTTGGGGATGACCTCGGGGAAGGCGTAGCCCGCCAGGGGCGGGTCGGGGCGGACCACGCGCACGATCGCCTGGGAGATCGCGACGGTCACACCCGCCACCACCAGCCACCGCCAGCGGGGAGAGGGCAGCCTGCCGGTCGGCGCGTAGACGGGCAGGATGATCGCCATCAGCGCGCCGCCGACCGACCAGCAGCAGACGCTGATCCAGCGCACCACCCCGGCCGCGTCGAGCGCGCCGTCCGCGGCCAGATGGAGCATGAGCGACTGGGTGAGCATCGCGAAGGCCGCGAGCAGCCCGCCCGCGCACATGAGCCAGCCGAGGTTGAGGTCGGGGCGGCGGTGGATGAGCAGGGCTCCGACGACCGGGAAGGCGAGCCCTGCCGGATGGTCCGGCGACAGCGGCGGATCCGGCGCCCAGTCGGCGGGCAGCCGGATCTGCAGGTACGCGGCCAGAAGGACGGCGGCGACGGCGGTGACCGCCATGGCGCCGGCGACGAGGGGAGGTCTTCTGTCCATGATGGAGGCGATTATGCCGTTTTCGCCGCCATCAGGCGCTAGAGGTCGCCGAAGGATCCGTGACGGCCCGCACCCGACGCGAAACGGGCGGCGCCGTCGACGGCCTCCCCCAGCGCGGTCATGCCGTGCCGCAACTCGTTGACCAAGGCCGCGTGCTCGGCCATGCCGTCCTGCTCCAGCGCCGACAGCCGGTCGCCGCGCATGCACAACTGGGGGAAGCGGGCCAGCTCCCTGGCCAGCGACTCGGCGGCCGCCCTGGCCGTGCCGTCAGGAACCAGGCGGTTGGCCAACCCCATGGCCAGCGCCTCAGGACCCGCGACGGGGCGGCCGGTGAGGATCATGTCCATCGCGCGCGACAGCCCGATCAGGCGCGGCAGCCGTACCGTGCCGCCGTCGATCAGGGGCACGCCCCAGCGGCGGCAGAAGACGCCGAACACGGCCGACTCCTCCGCCACCCGCAGGTCGCACCAGAGCGCCAGCTCCAGCCCACCGGCGACCGCGTGCCCCGAGACGGCGGCGACGACCGGCTTCGACAGGCGCATCCGCGTGGGACCCATCGGGCCCGTGCCCTCCTCGCCGACATGGTTGTCGAGCGCCTTCAGATCGGCTCCCGCGCAGAACGAGCCGCCCTCACCCCACAACACGGCGACGGACGCCGACGACTCCTCGAACGCCGTGAACGCCTCGGCCAGCGCGTCGGCCGTCTTGCGGTCGACGGCGTTGCGCACCTCCGGACGGGAGAGCACGACGGTCATGACGTCGCCGTCGCGTTCGATCCTCACGCTCATGTCGTCTCCTCCGTGGACGCCGAAGCGCCGAAGCGGATGCCGAAGTCGAGCATCTCCGGAGGCCATGATGAGCACAAGGGGGCTCACCCCGGGTCGTCGAGCGCCGCGGCCAGCGCGTCGCGGCCGGAGATGCCCAGCTTGACGTAGACGCGGCCCAGATGGTTGTTGACGGTGCGCAACGACAGGCCCAGGCGCACGGCGACCGACCTGCCCGGCATGCCCGCCGCGATCAGCTTGGCCACCTGCAGCTCACGCGGGGTGAGGGTGCGGCGGCTGCCGCTGAGGTCCGTCAGCGGCGTGCGGGCGCCGTCACACTCGGTCAGCAGTTCGCGGGCCATGGCCAGGGTGGGCTTGGCCTCCACCGGGCGTCCGGCGGCGGCATGGAGGCGGTAGGCGGTGGCGGCGCACTCGGCGGCGGGCAGCAGGTGGCCCAGCGCCCGCAACCGCTCGGCGGCACGGGCCAGGCGGGCGGCGTCCTGCTCGGCGAGCGCCGCCACCGCGCCCGCCAGCGCTTCCACCATCGGCCCGGCCTGGCGGCGCCCCGCGGTGTCGGGCGGGGTACCGGCGCGGCCTTCGGGGACGACGCCGTCCAGGACGCGGTGACCGGCGGCCAGCTCGGTGAGACGGTCGCGCACCTGCCCGGCGGCGCCGAAGCGGGCCGCGTCGGTCAGCGCCAGCACCTCCAGCATCGGGGCGCCGATCGTGCGCGCCGCCTTGGCCGCGGCCAGCGCGTGGGTCGCGGCCGTCGGCAGGTCGAGCAGGGACGCGGTCCAGGCGCGGTTGCGCTCGACCCACGCGTCGAACAACACGCCCGGAGGGGGCGGGCAGGCGTCGGCGCGGCGCAGCCAGCGCTCGGCCTGGAGGGTGTCGCCCGTCATCGCGTACGCCCCCGCCAGCTCGGCGAGCAGGACGCGGCGCAGGCGCAGCGGGTCGGGGCCGTCGAGCAGGACGACGGCCTCGCGGAGGGCGTGCTGGGCGATGTGCAGGCGGCCCTGGTGTTTGGCGACGATGCCCCAGACGGCCGACCAGGCGCCGACGACCGGCGGCGGCTCGTGGTCGGCGGCGTGCAGGGAGGCCGCCTCGGCGAGCGTGCCCGCCTCGTCGAGCGCTCCGGTCAGGAGCAACGCCAGACACCGCGCCCCACCGACCTGCACCGCCGCCCAGGGTGAGACGGTGTCGACGGGCGGGGCGGGGTGTGGCGCCGTGAAGGGCAGGGCGGCGGCCGGGGCGGAGTGCGGCGCGGTGGAGGGCGGCGCGGCGGCCGGGGTGGAGGCCGGGGTGGAGGCCGGGGTGGAGGCGCGGTCGGCCAGGGCGGTGTCACCGGCCAGGCCCGCGGCGATCGTCACGGCGGAGGCGGCCCACGCGCGTGCCGAGGCGGGCAGCGCGCCCATCAGCAGGCCCGGTCCGCTGCCGAGGGTCTGGCTCACCCGGCCTTCGAGCAGGATCGTCCACGTGCGTACGGCCTGCGCCGCCGCCGGGCCGTCGGGGTGGGCGGGCACGACGCCGCGCCACCAGTAGTCGAGGCGCTCGGCGAGCATCACCCGTCGCTCCTCCGCCTCCCCCGGCAGCCGCTCGGACGGCAGGGCGGCCGCCGCCTCGGCATGGCGCCCCTGCGCGGCCAGCGCCTCCGCGAGCGCCAGGTCAGCCTCCAGCAACCCGGCGACCTCGCGCCGCCCGCCTTCGACGCCCGCTGGCGTCCCCGCGACCTCGCACCGCCTTCCCTCGCCACCCGCCAACGTCCTAGCGACCTCGTCCGGCCCACCTCGGCCGCCCCCCGACGCCCCGGCTGCCTCGCGCGGCCCGCCTTCGACGCCCGCCGACGTCGTGGTGTGCCATGAGGCCCCGGCCTGGCCCTCCAGCCAGCGCGACAGGCGGGTGCGTTCCGCCGGGGCCTGCTGCCCGTACAGCTCGCGGGCGGCGCGGGCCAGTCGCTCGGCCGTCCCGGCGTCCAGGCGGCCGGCCGCGCACAGGGCGGCGGCGAGCAGGTGCGGCGCCGAGGACCCGAGGCCCGCGTGCTCCCTCCACGCGGCCCCCACGAGCGGGTCGCTCGCGAGGTGGCAGCCCGTCGCGGCGAGTCCCGCGTGGATCGCCCGCATCCGGGCGCGGGGCATGCGCTCACGGATGACCGCCGCGTGGCCCGGCACCGCGAACCCCACGAGCGCAGCGCGACCAGAGCCCGCGACGAACCCCGCGAGGGCCGGGCGGCCCGTGAACCCCGCGGGCCCGGCAGCCGCGCCCGCGAACCCCGCGCCCGCCTCCCGTACCGCCACCAGACCCGACCGTTCCGCGCGCACCACGGCGTCCGGGCTCGTGAGGGCCTCCACCGCCGTCTGGCACAGCGCCGCTCCCACCGGGACGGCGCACGCCAGGACCTCGAGCACGTCCAGCACCTCCGGATCCCCCGCCTCCACCAGGTCCCCCAGCCGCCCGGTGACCCGCAGGTCGCCCGCGAGGTGCCACAGCCCGTGGACGCGGCGCAACGTTCCGCTCTCCAGCCCGGCCTGCACGAGCTCGCGCAGGAACAGCGGGTTGCCTGCGGCGAGGCCGCGCAGGGTTCTGGAGGTGACGGCGTCCAGGGGGCCGGCGAGCCCGCGTTCCAGGAGGGCACGCACCTCGCCGTCGGTGAGCGGCCCGAGCTCGACTCTCCGTGCCACCCGTTCCTTCCACAGCGCGGTCACCGCGTCGGGCACCGTGGCGCCCCGCCGTACGGTGGCCAGGACGGCGGCGGGGCTGTGCACGGCGAGCTGGAGGAGCAGCGCGGCCGAGGCGCTGTCGAGCAGGTGGGCGTCGTCCACGACGAGCACGGCGCGGGCGGCGGACGGCTCGCAGAGCCTGGCGACGATCTCGCCGTGGTCGCGCCCGAGGTGGAGCAGCGCGCCGAGGGGTACGGCGGAGGCGGAGCGGGTGCCGGTGGCCCAGAAGACGGCGTGGCCGCCGGAGGCCAGCCGCTGGTGCGCCTCAACGGCCAGGCGGCTCCTGCCCGTACCTGGCGCGCCCAGGACGACGGCGCCGCCGAGGTCGGGTCGGAGCAGGGCTTCGGTCACGTCGCGCAGCGCGGAGCCGCGCCCTGCGAACGGCCAGCCGGAGCGTTCCCAGCGCGGGGTCATGTCTCCCTTTCATGATCTGCCCCCGGATGGTCGGAACCTCAGCGTGCGAGCAACTCGTCGGCGATGGCGAGCAGGCGTACGGCCGTCGCCTCGGCGGGCCGGGTGGTGGCCAGCCGGGCCCCGATGCGCTGCAGCAGCACGTACGGGTCGTCGGGCGGCTCCAGGCCGCGGCTCTGCCGTTCGCGCAGCAGGAACTCCAGCCCGCACGCCGCCTGGGTGGCGAACAGGCCGAGCAGTTCCATGTCGTCGAGCTCGCTGCGGGAGGCGGTGCGGTCGAGCACCTCCAGCACGCCGACGCACTCCTCGAAGCGGAACAGCGGCGCGGCCATGATGGTCGCGGGCACGTAGCCGGTGGAGGCGGCGGCGTCGTGGGCGAACTGGGTGGTGCCGGACAGGTCGTCGGCGACCATGGGCTGGCCGCTGGCGGCGACCCAGCCGGCGATGCCGGTGCCGGGCGGGAAGCGGGTGCCGACGAGTTCCTGCTCGCCCTTGCCTGAGACGGCCTCGAAGACGAGTTCGCCGCTCTCGGGGTCGAGGAGGAAAATCGAGGAGGCGGCGGCGCCGAACATGTGGCGGGCCACTTCCACGATGGACTGCAGGAGCCTGCGTTCGATGGCGTCAGGGGGCATGGGCTTCTCCGGTGTTGTCCGCTGCCAGGAAAAGGACGGTCTTGAGCTGGAACGGCGTCAGCCACGGGTGCTTGCTCAGGATGAGCGCGCAGATGCCGGTGATGTGCGGCGCGGCGAAGCTGTTGCCGGTGCTGCGGATCTCCCTGCCCCCTGGCCAGGCGACCGGCACCTTGACGCCGCGCGCGTAGAACTCGGCGGGTGGTGCGGGGTTGTAGTAGTAGCGCATCGAGTCGGGCTCGTCGTGGCTGGCGACCGAGACCACCGAGGAGAAGGTCCACGGGAAGCTCAGGACGGGCATGTTGTGGGCGGCGGCCACCAGCAGGCAGCGACGGAAGTAGGCGCGGTCGGCCAGCTCGTGCAGCGCTTCCCTGAAGTGGGAGCGCGTGGTCGACAGGCTCAGGTTGACCAGGTCGAAGCCCTCGTCGATGGCCCAGCGCAGGCCGGCCATGAGGGCGTCGCCGGTGCCCGACTTGCCGTCGGTCAGGACGCGGACCGACGACAGCGACACGCCGGGCGCCACCGACCGGATGACGCCCGCGCAGGCCGTACCGTGGCCCGCCGGGTCGACGGGCTCGCACGCGCTGACGGTGAGGGAGTCGGTGACGACGTAGGAGGCGTCGAGGCCGCCGACCCTGGGGTGGCCGCCCTCGACGCCGGTGTCGACCACGCACACGCGCACGCCCGTGCCGTCGGCGCCGCCGAGTGCCCAGTCCCTGCCCACCTCGCCGAGGGGGCTGACCTCGAACAGCTCGGGCGCCTGCCGGGTGGTGGCCAGGCTCCAGGCGGGCACGCCGGGGAAGTGGGTGCGTTCCTCCCGCCGCCAGGGTGGGGTGATGGTCACGGTTCTCCCATCCACTCGTCGACGGCGCGCACCGGCAGCGCGGCGCCCTTGCTCAGGTAGGCGGCGCGGGCGGCGAGCGCGGCGGGGGAAGGGTCGCGTCCGGCGGCCCGGTCGGTGCGGGCCACCTCGAAGAGCACGTCGCCGCGCAGGCAGGGGTCGTCGGTGGAGGCCAGCAGGTCGACGGCCCGGGTCAGGAGGCGGCGAGCTCGTTCGGAGTCGCGGGCTCGGGCGGCGTCGGTGCGTGGGGTGCCGGGGAGGCCGCCCGACGCCGCGATCGCCGCTTCGAGGGTGAGAGCCACCAGTTCCGCCCTGAGCTGCCTCGGCCCTTCCGGCGCCTGCTCCAGTGCCGCCGCCGCCTGCCGTGCCTTCCCCTGGTGGAAGGCCTCTCGGGCCGCGTACAGCTCCAGTGTCGCGGCCGGGGCGGCGTGCCCGGCGGCCCGCAGCGCGCGGGCCGCCTCGGTGAACCGCAGCTCGGCCTGCTCGTGCCGCCCGCCGAGTGCCTCCACCAGCCCGCGCACCTGCGTGACGGTGATCGCCGCCAGCCCGAGCCGCAGCTCCGCCGCGTATCCGTCCGCCACGCCCAGGGCCTGCCTCGCGGCGTCCAGGGAGCCGCCGAGCGCCAGCAGCCTGGCCCTGGTCACCAGCACCGGCACGAGCAGGGCGCGGTCGCCGGCGAAGCGCTCCATCAGCTCCCCGGCGATCTCCAGCCCCTGCGCCACCGGCGTGGGTGACCACTGGACCAGCTCGCACAGCCCGATGAGCAGCCGGTCCTCCTCGTAGCGGTCTCCCATGGCGCGGGCGCGTTCCAGCCCGTCGCGCAGCGCCCGCTCGGCGGCGCCGAGCCCGCCCGCCTCGATCCGCACGAGCGCTTCGAGCTGGTGGAAGCGGCACCAGCTCAGGTCGTCGCCGGGATCGTGGTCGAGGCGTTCGCGCAGCTCCACGAGCAGCGGGGCCCTGGCGCTGGAGCGCAGGGTGAGGATCTCCCGCTGGATCGCGCAGGTCAGCGCGTTGCGCGGATGCCCGGGCAGCAGTTCCTCCGCCCGGTCGAGCGCCGTCAGTGCTCGTGGCGCCTCGCCGCGCAGCATGCGGGCGTCGCTGATGCGTACGGCCAGCGAGCGGTGCTCGTCGCGGCCGGGCGGGAGCGTCTCGCGTCCCTGTTCCAGGAGCGCCAGGGCGGCGGGCAGGTCCTTCCTGTGCAGTGCCTGCCCGCCGTCGCTGATGAGGGAGGCGGCCGCCCGGTCGGTGAGCTCGGGCAGCAGCGGATCGCCTGGCCGTACCTCCCTCGTCAGCCGGCAGGCGGCCAGCAGGTGCATGCCGGCCTCCTGGGTGAGCCCGCCGGCGAGCGCGCGGTGCCAGTCGGCCCGTGACTCCTTGCGGGTCAGGCTGTAGACGATCTCCCTGGTGAGCGTCTGGGTGAACTCGAACCCGCCGGGCACCCGGCGGATCAGGCGTTCGCGCAGCAGGTCGCCGACCGCGGGCGCGGGGTCGTCGCCGAGCAGGGCGCGCAGCTGCCCGGCGGTGAAGGTCTGGCCGATGGTGGCCGCCCGTTCGAGGACCTCCCGCTCGGCCCCGCCGAGCAGGTCCAGGCGGGCGCCGAGGAGGGCCTGGATGGTGGGCGGCAGGTCGGCGCCGTCCTCTCCGGCCGTCTCCAGCATCAGCTCGGCGAACAGCGGGTTGCCGTCGGCCCTGGCCGCGACGTCCTCGTGCAGGGTGCCGAGGTCGTGGGCGGTGACGTCGGCACGGGCGGCGCACAGCTCGGCGACCAGGCGTTCCATCGCGGCGGGCGGCAGCGGGCCGAGTTCCAGCGTGGTGGAGCCGTCGCAGCGGGCGGGCAGCTCGGGCCTGGCCACGCACAGCAGCAGGACCGGGGCGCCGGTCAGCTCGCGCGCGCACTCCTCGACGAGGTCGAGCAGGGTCGGCTCGGCCCACTGCAGGTTGTCGAGGACCACGACGACCGGGGCGAGCCGCTCGAACAGGGCGCGTACGGCTCGCGCGATCTCCGCGGTGCCCGGCGTCTCCTGCCCGTCGGCCAGGGCGCGCAGGGTCGGGTCGTCGCCGTCGAGCGGCTCGATCATCTCGGTGATGGGCCGGTAGGTGGCGCCGATGCCGTACGAGGAGCAGCGGCCGGTCAGCACGGTCTCCTGCGCGGGCAGGCCCCGCAGGAACTCGCGGACCAGCCGCGACTTGCCGATGCCCGGCGCGCCCAGCACGGTCGCCACCCGGCAGCGCCGCTCCCGCGCGACCTGCTCGTGCAGGAGCGTGAGCCGGTCGAGGTCGGCCTCGCGTCCGATGAGCGGGATCGCGTCGCCCTCCGGCTGGTCGCGGTCGGGCTCGACGGCCACCAGCCGCCAGGCGCGCACCGGGTCGCGCTTGCCCTTCAGCCGCAGCGGCGGCACCTCGTCCGCGACGGCGTGGCGCCGTACCAGCCTGGCGGCGCCCTCGCCGAGCAGGATCTCGCCGTCGCCGGCCGCCGACTGCAGGCGCGCGGCGGTGTTGACGGTGTCGCCGATCACGCGCACGTCCGAGCCGGGTTCGGAGACGACCATGACCGCTCCGTAGGCGATGCCGCAGTGGGCGTCGAGCCTGACTCCCATACTGGGGGCGATCTCCTCGCTCAGGCGGTGCACCGAGTCCATGGCCTCGGTCGCGGCGAGCGCGGCGCGCAGCGCGTCGTCCTCGCGGGCGGCGGGGACGCCGAAGACCGCCATGATCGCGTCGCCGATGTACTTCTCCACGACCCCGCCCCTGGCCAGGATCGCGCCGCGGCAGGCGTCGTAGTAGCGCTCCAGGATCCGCAGGAGCAGCTCGGGATCGAGGCGCTCGGCCAGTTCCGTGGAGCCGACGATGTCGATGAACAGGACCACGACGTTTCGACGGGTGTGCCGCGGGCCCCGGCCACTCATACGATCTTGAGTTCCTGTCCTTCGACCTCGCCGGAGGCGTCGTCCAGCCGGGCCTTGATCGAGTTCAGCAGGTCCACCTCGGGTTCGGTGAGTCCGGCGAACACCCGTCGCTGCCCCTCGTTGAGCAGGTCGATGGGGTGCCCGGCCGCGCGTAACCGGTCCAGGGCGTCGAACGGGCCCGTTGGAGTCATAGACGCAGCCTGGAACGCTCCCTGGCCGATGACAAGAGTGGACGAAACCCACATTCGTGTGCTTCTACCCCACTTTTGTGGGGTTGTCCGGTACGGCGAGCGCCAGCCCATACTCAACCTGCAACGCGTCCCAAGACACAGAGAGGTGGAAGGCATGTCCTTCGATCCGAGGGAAGCACTGCGTGAAGCCGGCGTGCTGAACAGCCCGCTGGCTGCCGAGGTCGAGCAGGCGTTCGCCGGCTTGACCAGGGAGGAAGTGGACCTGCTCATCTCGCTCAAGAACCGGATCCCGGCCATCCCCGAGGTCCTGGCGCACAGCTGGAGCGCCCCCGAGGTCGAGGTGCACAGCGCCGAGGCCGAGGCCAAGTGCATGTGCGGAGCGTGGTCCGGTTCCGGGTCCGGCGCCGACTAAACACCGGCCCGTTGGTGCGGCCCCGGCCGCGTCGGCCGGGGCCGCAGCAGCCGTCCGCAGGACCGCAGGAAGCCGTCCGCAGAGGAAGCCGTCCAGAGGCAGCCATCAAGGGGAGCCCATGCCTGGCAAGCTCGCCCGCAGCCGCGGGCTGTTCGACGTGCCCGAAGACCTCACCTACTTCGTGCACGGTGACACCTACCTGGTGGTCAATCCGCAGGTGGGCGGCCGATGCCTGCTGTCGGCGCAGGAGTTCGCCGTGTTGCGCGCGCTCAGCCGTCCCGCCGAGCACCTGCCGGAGGGTGAGGGCACCGAGCGCGCCCTGGCCAAGCTGATCCTCAACTGGATCGTCTACTACGCCAGAAACCGCCCCAGCGTCGCCTTCTCCGAACCCTCGCTGCGGCAGGTCTACTACGCGATCACCGACGGCTGCAATCTGCGCTGCCCCTACTGCTACGCCTCGTCGGAGAAGTGCCTGCCCGGCGAGCTGACCACGGCCGAGTCGCTCGACCTGGTCGACCAGGTGGCCGCCGCCGGCGCCCGGCTGCTGGTCTTCACCGGCGGCGAGCCCATGCTGCGCAAGGACCTGTTCCAGATCGTGGAGCACTCCAACCGCAGCGGGCTGAAGTCGAACATCGTCACCAACGCCACGATGATCCGCACCCGCGCGCAGGCGGAGCGGTTCGCCGAGTTGTTCGGCGACGTGACCATCAGCGTCGACGGCGGCACCGCCGAGACCCACGACCGCACCCGCGGCGCCGGCGCGTTCGCCCGCACCCACCGCGCGCTCAAGCTGCTCAACGCCGCGGGCGTCAAGCCGAAGATCAACCACATCGTCACCTCGGAGAACGTCGACGGGCTCGAGGACTTCGCGCTCTTCATCGAGGGCCTGGAGGTGCACAGCATCCGGCTGATGTACCACAACAACCTGGGCAGGGGCGTCACCGACGAGTTCGACTTCGGCTGGGAGGACCACCTGAAGATCCAGCGCCTGGCCTGGACCTCACCGGTGGCGGGCAAGCTGCTGCCCGACGGGCCCAAGCCGGTCGGCGCGTGCGCCGTGCGGGCCAACTGCGGCATGGGCGGCAACGAGATCTACATCAACTCCCTCGGCGACGTGTACCCGTGCAAGCTCGTCACCGGCCGCTCGCACCTGGCGGGCAACCTGCGCAGGCAGCCGCTCTCGGAGATCTTCGCCGCGCCCGTCCTGTACGGCATGCGCAACAGCTCCGTCTTCGGCGGCGACTACCACGCCGACTGCGCCCGCTGCTACATCAAGGCCTCCTGCGGAGGCGGCTGCCGGGCCTCGCACATGGCCGAGTCGCTGGACCTTCGGCGCAACAGCCGCCACCAGTGCCGCATCCTGCGCCACGGCGTGGTCACCCAGCTGTGGCTGGAGTCGGGCACGCCCGCCTCGGCGCTCGCGGGCGACGAGGACATGACCACGCCCAGGATGCTGTCCACCGACGAGATCCATCCGGTCTTCGACGACTGGAAGACGTACGTGCCGCCCTCCCCCGCCGCCGTGCGGGTGGGCGAGCTGCTGCCCATCAGCCCGGTCTAGCTTCAGCGGAGGTCTGCCGTGTCACTGCGGATCAGCGAGTCGGTCATCTGGCAGGAGAGCGCGGAGGGCATCTCGCTCTACCACCTGGAAAGCGGCGACTTCCGCACGCTCAACGAGAGCGCGTCGCGGATCTGGACGCTGGTGGCCAGCGAGGGCGAGCGCGAGCCGATCGTGGAGAAGCTGGCGGCCGAGTTCAGCGGGGGAAGCATCGCGATCAGCGGGCAGATCCTGCTGGACGTGCGCCACTTCCTGGGCGACATGATCGCCGACGGCCTGATCGAAGAGCACCCGGCCACGTGACGTGCCCGCCCCACGGGCGCCTCACGTGACCCGCGCCGTCGTCCTGGGCGGCGGATTCGCGGGCGTGCTGGCCGCGAACGTGCTCGCCGGGGTTCCGGGGGTCGCCGACGAGGTCGTCGTCTTCGAGGGGGACCGCTATCCCGCCGCTCCCGGCCCTCGGCGTGGGCTGCCGCAGGCCCACCACAGCCACGTGCTCGTGGCCGGGGGCGCGCGGGCTCTGGCGGAGCTGTTGCCCGGCAGCCTGGAGGAGCTGGCCGCGCTCGGGGCGCGCCGCATCGGGCTGCCGGGCGACGCGCTCATCCTCACCGCCGAGGGGTGGTTCCGGCGCCTGGACACCGCCGCGTACCTGGTGTCGTGCAGCCGGGGGCTGCTCGACCACGTGATCCGGCCGCGGGCGCTGGCGTCCGCGGCGATCACGGTACGGCAGGGCGTCACGGTCACGGGGCTCACGGGCGACGCGAGCAGGGTCACCGGCGTCCGCGTGGCCGGGCGGGGGCGGGAGGAGGTGATCGGCGCCGATCTCGTCGTCGATGCCACCGGCCGCCGTTCAGGGGCGCCGCGGTGGCTGGCCGAGCTGGAGGTGGGCGAGATCCCCGAGCAGAGCGTCTCCTCCGGCCTCGCCTACGCCACCCGCGTCTACCGTGCCCCCGACGGCCTGGACTCCGGCATGCCCGCCGTGATGCTCCACCCGCGCCCCTCCCCCGGCGAGCCGGGCAGGGGCGCGACGGTCTACCCCGTCGAGGGCGGGCGCTGGGTCGTCACCCTGACCGGCACGGAGGGCGGCCGCCCGCCCGCCGACGAGCGGGGCTTCGAGGAGTTCGCCCGCGCACTCCACGACCCGATCGTGGCCGAGCTCATGGCCGCCGCGACCCCGCTGGGCCGGGTGCGCCCGTATCACGACACCGCCAACCGCCGGCGCTTCTTCGAGCGGGCGAGCGTGCCGGCCGGTTTCGTGGCGGTCGGCGACGCGGTGGTCGCGGTGAACCCGATCTACTCACACGGCATGTCCGTGGCCGTACTCAGCGCCCTGGCCATGCGCAGCGAGCTGACCGGAAGCGGACTCGACTGCGCCGAGGCGCTGCGCGCGGCCGTGGCGCAGGTGGCGGAGACGTCGTGGCGCATGGCCGTGGAGCAGGAACGCGGCCCCGAACCCGCCACGCCCTTCCAGCGTCAGGTCAGGCTCCGCCGTACCAGGGCGGCGCTGGCCAGCCCGGAGCTGGCCGGCGAGATGTTCGGCCGCCAGACCCTGCTGCCCGATCCGGGGGCCTCGCCGGATCGTTCGTGGTTGCTGCGCGTCATGAGCGAGCCTCCCGGCGCCCCGCTGACGACCCGGGAGGCGATCAGGCAGTTTCCCCGGCTGTCCGGCTGGTGGCCGGGGAGATGAAGCCCGACTCGTAGGCGATGCCGACCGCGTGGGCGCGGTTGGCTGCCGAGAGCTTGGCCAGGATGCGCGCCAGGTGGGAGCGGACCGTTCCAGCCCCGATGCCGAGCCGGGCGGCGATGCCGGCGTTGGACAGGCCGGTGGCGACCAGCGCGAGCACCTCGGCCTCGCGGCGGGTCAGGGCCTCGGGCCGCCGGTCCAGGCCGCAGACGGTGTGGGCGATGCGGTCGCGCAGCCGGGTGATCATCGAGGTGGAGATGTAGGTGTGCCCGGCCGCGACCAGCCGTACGGCCTGCACGATCTCCTCCATCAGCGTCTCCCGGTGCACGAAGCCGCCCACGCCCATGCGCAGCGCCCGGCCGAGCAGTTCCTCGTCGAGGGTCTCGGAGATGAGCAGCACCCGCAGCCGGTGGCGGGCGTGGCCGGCGACGGCGAGCGCGCACTCGGCGCCGTCGGGGCGCCGCAGCCCGGCGCTCACGACGGCGATCCTGGGCCGGTGCCTGACGATCAGGTCGTGCAGCCCGTGCGTGGCGCCCGCCTCGCCGACGACGTAGACGCCGTTGCCCATGTGCAGGACTCCTCTGAGCCTGGCCCGCGTCATCCTGTCGGGTTCGCCGACGACGATCCGCAGTGCGGGCATCGCCTCGCCCGACTCATCCGGTTGCGCCACCTGACCACCCGAGTTCGCTCGACCCGGACACTATGACCGCCTCGATGCCCGGCGGCCAGAGTAGGTGGGGTACTCAGGCCCGGCCCGCTCGCCGGGCCGTACTCAGGCGGGCTTGGCGATCAGGGCGCGGACCTGGGTGCCGCCCAGGGGCCGGCTGACGCCGCACAGCTCGAACCCGGCCTCGGACAGCAGCCGCCGGTACTCCCGCCCGTCGCGCTCCCGGCCGCCGGTGTAGACGAGCATGGCGATGTCGCTCATGACGGCCTGGCGCGAGGGCAGCACCGGTTCCAGGACGAGCAGGCGCCCGCCGGGTTCGATCGCGGTACGGCAGGCGCGCAGGATGAGGGCGCAGCGCTCGTCGTCCCAGTCGTGCAGGATGCCCTTGAGCGTCATCAGGTCGCCGGAGGGCACGGCGGTGAAGAAGTCGCCCGTCTCGACCGTGCACCGGTCCGCGACGCCTCGCAGGGTCCGGGCCGAGTCCGCCGCGCCTGCGGCGGTGTCGAGCAGGATGCCGTGTGCTCGCGGGAGGGCGGCGAGCAGGGCGGCCAGGAGCGTTCCGTCGCCGCCGCCGACGTCGACGACCGTGCGCGCGCCGGTCAGGTCGACCGCCGCGGCCAGGTCGGCGGCGACGGGCTCGGTTCCCTCGCGCATCGCGGTGTTGAAGATGCGGGCCAGGGCCGGGTCCGCGGCGAGGTGATCGAAGAGGGGCCTGCCGTGCACCTGGTCGAAGGCGGTGGCGCCGGTCCTGACGCTGTCGGCGAGCGTGCCCCAGGCCTGCCAGACGGCGCCGTCGCCGAGCAGGAGCAGGCCGGAGCGCATCGAGCGCGGGTGGTCGGCGCGCAGGGGCTGGCCCAGGTCGGTGAGGGTGTAGTGGCCGGGCCGCGGTTGCGCCGTGACGCCTAGCGCGGTGAGGGCCGCCAGGAGGCGGGCGAGCGTGCCCGGGTCGGCGCCGAGGTCGCGGGCGAGCCTGTCGAGCGGCGCCGGGGCGCAGCGCAGGGCCTCGGGCAGTCCGAGCCGGACGGCGGCGTGCAGGATCTGCGTGGTGACGGCGCCGAACGCCATCCGCGCCAGCTCGGCGTATCCGCTCATGCCGATTCCAGCAGCACCGGGAGGCGGCGTACTCCGTGCAGGAACAGGTCGGGTGTCCATTCCAGCTCCTCGGTGGCCTGGCTGATCCGGGGGAAACGGGCGAGCAGTTCGCCGATGGCCGCCTGGGCCTGCAGGCGGGCCAGGGCGGCGCCGAGGCAGAAGTGGGCGCCGTGGCCGAAGCCCAGGTGGCGGTTGGGGTCGCGGCCGATGTCGAAGACGTCGGGATCGGCGAAGGCGGCGGGGTCGCGGTTGGCGGCCAGCAGCACGGGGATCACGACGTCGCCCCGCTTGATCGTCTCGCCGCCCAGTTTGAGGTCGGCCATCGCGTGCAGCGGCCGGGAGTGGCCAACCGGGCCGTTGAAGCGCAGCATCTCCTCGACGGCGGTGGCGATGAGATCGGGGCGCTCGCGCAGGCGCCGCAGCTGGCCGGGGTGGCGCAGGAGTTCCAGGACGCCGTTGCCGATGAGGTTGACCGTCGTCTCGTCGCCGGCGAACAGGAGCTGGAACACCGACGACAGCAGCTCGTGGCGGGTGAGCTGCCCGGCCCGCTCGGCTCGCAGCAGCCGCGACAGCAGGTCGTTGCCGGTCTGGTCGCCGCGCTCGCGGATGCGTTCGCCCAGGTGGGCGAGGAAGGCGACCCCCGCGCGCCGTACCCTGGCCGGGTCGTCGGTGCGCAGCATCTCGTCGCTCCAGCGGCGCAGCCTGGCGCGGTCCTCCTGCGGCAGGCCGAGCAGCTCGGCCACGACCAGCAGCGGGAGGGGAAGGGCCAGGTCGGCGATCACGTCCGCCTCCCCTGTGGTCATGGCGTCGAGCAGGTCGCTCACGCGCTGCCTGACGAGCCGGCCGAGCACCGCGACGGTCCTGGCGCCGAAGCCGGGCGCCATGAGCCTCCGCAGCCGGGTGTGGTCGGGCGGGTCGAGGTTGAACACGTTGCGCCGCACCATCGCCAGCGGGTCGCCGCCCGGCGGCTCCACCTGGCGTCCCAGGGCGGGCTCCTGGAGGGCGTGGCGTACGTCGGCGTAGCGGGTCAGATACCAGGTGACCCGGCCCGACGGGGTGACGTCGCGCCGCACGGGGCAGCGTTCCCGCACGCGGTGGAAGTAGGTGTGCGGGTCGGCCGGGTCGAACCCCGCGGGTGCCGTCACCTGCGGGTCCGCACGTCGAGGGCGAAGAAGCGGCGCGCGGTGCGCCCGAGCTCCTCCAGGCCGAAGAATCCGCGCCTGGCCAGCTCGATCTCCCCCGACGCGCCGGGGCGTTGCCAGTGGCGCAGGAAGAGTTTCCCGCACACCTGCGGCGGGGGCAGGGCCAGGCGTCCGCGGGTCTGCTCGGTCAGCTCGTCGGCCTGAGCGACCAGCTCGCACCAGTGCGGCCAGCGCGGCGAGGCGCGCACCCGGTCGAGCACGGCGGGGCGCCAGTCGGCCGACTGCCAGACGGGCCAGACGCGTACCATGACCAGCCGCGCCTGCTCCACGGCGGGCAGCCCGGCGAGCTCGGCCGGCGTGAGCCACGCGGCCAGCTCCTGCGGCAGCGGGCCGCCGGCGTCGAGTCCGAGCCGTGCCCTGGCGAAGTGGTCGAGTCCTCCGGCTCCCGCGAAACCCTCCAGGAGGCCGGTGAGCACCTCTTCGTGCAGGTGCGCGTAGTCCGGGTCGAAGAGCCTGGCCGCGTTGAGCACGTCGAGGTCGCCCATCCACCGCCCCGGCGCGTACTCCCGCATGGAGCGCCACTTGAGCACCTCGTAGTGGGTGATCCCGGTCATCGCGTCCACCGGGGCGGGCGCGGCGGCCCCGACTCCGGCGCCGCGCAGCGCCTGGACGGCGTCGAGCCGCTTGAGGTCCCACTCGCCGGTGCCGATGGTCTTCTCCAGCGTCGTCAGGCCGTCGTGCGCCTGACGGCCGAGCCGTTCGCGCAGCTCGGGCCAGGTGCGGTGGCTGAAGGGCAGCTCCTTGGCGACGGCCACGACCCGCTCGGCGACCTCGGGCGCGATGAGGCCGCGCGCGACACCTTCGCGGCAGCCGTACCTGAGGTTGACCAGCGCGATCGTGCTCGGCGGGTAACCGCGCTCGGCGGGGCCGTGCAGGACCGCGACCTCGTCGTCGCCGTCGATCTCCCCGTCGGCGTACATGCGGTGGACCTCGCCCGCCCCCGCCATGCCGTACGGGCCGAGCTCGGCGGCGCGCAGCGCGCCCATGCTGGCGGCGCCGACGACGTGCACGCCCTGGCCGATGAGCCACAGGATCTCCTTGTGGCCGACCGACAGGCGCTCCCGGTAGTAGCCGTCGACGATGACCGCGGTGTCGCCGGGCTCCCAGGGATGGCTGAGCAGGTCGCCCCTGGCCACCGGCGGGCGCACCACGGCCGCGGGCACGACCTCGCGCACCTCCCCCGCCGGCAGGGTGGGTCCTGTGTAGACGACGGTGGTCACTAGAACACCTCCGGGCGGACGCGGCTGCCGGGCGCCACGACCCTGACGACGGGCACGCCGATCTCCGGCCTGGTCAGGTCGACGGCCAGCGGATCGTGGCGGAAGGCCGCGGCGGCCCGCCGCACGACCTCCTCCAGGTCCTCGGCGAGGCTGGGCCGGGCGGTCATGGCGGCGATCGGCTCGGCGGGCTCCGCCTGACCCGCCGAGGTGTCACGCCGCCGGGCGCCCGCGTCCTGGTGGGCGTCGGCGTGCAGGTCGTCGCGGGCGCCCGAGATGTAGGCCAGGCGGGCCTGCGCGGCCTCGGTGACGGCCCGCGTGAGGGCGATCTCGGAGCTCAGGTGGCAGCCGTAGCCCATGAACGAGATCGGGTAGTCGTCGCAGGAGACCCGCGCCAGCAGGCACGGCAGGCCGGTGGGCGAGGGCAGCCACCTGACCTCCAGGCGTACGGCCGCGCGCTCGATGAGCTCGCACAGCTCGTCGACGACGGGCGAGCCGAGCGTGGCCGGGTCGACCCGCGTCCCGCGCCCGCCCTCGGTGATCATCGTGGTGACGGCGTCGCGCTCGATGATCTCGTACAGGGCGTGCAGGGTGGCCTCGACGACCGTGTTGCCGCTGGCCAGGCCGTTGGTCGACGACATCAGGGCGGGCGCGCTCCAGCCGCTTCGCCGGACGAGGGTGAACTGGACCGTCTCCAGCGGCACCAGCGTCGAGGAGCCGTCGGTCAGGGACGTGGCCCGCGCCCACTCCATCGGCAGCCGGTCGTGCAGGAGGTTCGGGGTGAGCGACGGCAGGCTGCGCACGTCGTAGCCGGGGGCGACCGCGCACGGCGGGGCGATCGCGGCGGGGGCCATGGGCTGCTCGGCGTGCCACAGCTCGATGGCCTCCATCATGGCCGACAGCCGTGCCAGGTCGGCGGTGACGCCCTTGCCCTGGGAGACGGCCAGGGTGCGGGAGGCGGGCCTGATCGCCTGGAAGGTCGGGATGCCGATGGTGTCCAGGCGGGTGATGTCGGCGACGCGGGTGATGCCGACGTGGGGGGCGGCGGCGCGGGCCATGGCCAGGGTGGCGGCGGCGTCGCTGGCGCGGTCGGTGCCGGGAAGGCGGACCTTCGACCGGTCGGGGGTCAGGGCGCGCATCAGATGTTGCGCGCCCGGTTGAGCAGGCCGCGGCCCCCGATGGTGTACGCGACGGCGGCGATCGCGGCCAGGACGGCCAGGTCGCGCCAGGCGGCGCCGAGGCCGAACAGCGCGGCGTCGCGCATGCCGTTGATCGCGTAGGTGAGCGGGTTGATCGTCGCCACCCACTGGATCACCGTCGGCATGCTCTCCATCGTGTAGAGCGAGGGGGCGCTGAAGACCAGCACGGGGATGGACAGGTTCGACAGCACCATGAACGCCTGGTAGTCGGTGATCACGATGGCGACCGCCAGGTAGAGGCCGTTGAAGGCCAGGGCGGAGACGACCAGCGCGGCCAGCATGCCCAGCCAGCCCTCGGTGGTGAACGGGAACGAGAACAGCGCGACCGCAACGCCGAGGGCGAGCAGGGTCTGCGCCAGAACCAGGGACACCCCGGCGATCACCTTGCCGAGCAGGAAACGCGAGCGGCGCAGCGGGTAGGACCACAGCTGCGTGGCCACCCCGCTCATCTCCTCCTGGAACAGCGCCATGCTGGAGGTGCCGGCCGCGCTGACCACCGACATGGCCAGCGTCATGGGCAGCAGGAACGCCGCGAACCTCAGCTCCACGCCCTTGTAGGTGACCTCCTGGACGAGGTTGCTGAGCGAGGTGTTGACCAGCAGCAGGTAGATGAGCATCGGCGCGAGGCCGAGCACGAGGTAGACGCGGTTGCGGGCGAGCAGGGAGTACTCCCGGTACAACACCGCGGTCAGGTCGGCGGCCTTGGCGGTCCTGGCCGGGGGCGTGTTCTGGAAGGTCAGCCTGGCGGCCATGTCACCCCTCGTTGTCGGTCATGCGGAGGAAGACCTGCTCCAGCGAGTCGGAGGCGGTCGAGACTCCGGAGATCGCCACCGCGTGGTCCTGGCAGTGCCTCGACAGCCCGGCCAGCACGTCGGGGGCCCTGGCTCCGTCGATGCGCACCAGCGAGTCCTCGGCGGTGGCCGCCAGGCCGGCCGCCGCGGCCCAGGCGGCCACCGCCCTGACCGCGTCGGGGTGCTCGACCGTGACCAGCAGGTGGGTGCTGCCGAACTCCTCGACCAGCTCGCGCGGCTTGGCGAAGCGCACCACCTTGCCGCGGTTGATGACCATCACGCGCTGGCTGTTGCGTTCCACCTCGTCGATGTGGTGGCTGGTCCACAACACCGTCACGCCGTACTCCTCGCGCAGCCACCGCACGAACCTCTCGACCTGCCGGCGGCCGGGCACGTCGAGCCCGGCCGAGGGCTCGTCGAGGATGAGCAGCTGCGGGATCGTCAGCAGCGCCCGCACGAGTTGCAGCCGCTGGCGCTGGCCGCCCGACAGCTGGAAGCAGAAGGTCTGCAGGTGCTCGGTGAGCCCGAGGTAGTCGGCGATCTCCAGGGCCCAGGGGCGTACGTCGCGCCACCGCAGGCCGCGGAAACGCGCGGCGATGCGCAGGTTGTCGAGGGCGGGCAGCATCATGTCGAACGGTCCGGACTGGTGCATGGCGCCGACGCCGCTCTTGGCGACGACCGGCTGGCGCACCGGGTCGGCGCCGAAGACCCTGACCTGGCCGGAGGTGGGCGCGGTGACGCCGCAGATCATCTTGATCAGGGTGGTCTTGCCCGCGCCGTTGGGCCCCAGCAGGCCGATGGTCTCGCCCTCGGCGATCTCGAAGGAGATCCCGTCCACCGCGGGCCGCTCGCTGCGCCGGTAACGTTTGGTCAGCTCCGTTGCGGTCACCACGTCACCACTCATGGTCGAGTATGTGCCGCTCGCGTCGGGGGCGGACAACCCCACAAACGTGGGGCTCCCGAGAACTAGCTACATGTCCTCTATATGCCGAATGACAGAGAAGCGATTGTCTGTCCGGTCCGCGACGATGACCATCGGCACATGGATGAGGTCGGCGCTTGAGCAGCTCTCCGTACACCGTGTACCTGCCCGCCGGTCCTCCCGGCGTCAGCTGGTCCCTGCCCCAGGGGGTCCGTGACACGGTTGCGTTACCCTGCGTCGTCCTGGCCGACCGGGCGGGCTTCTCGGAGTTCGCCGTGCTCCAGCGCGCGCTGCGCGTGGTGGGCGTGCCGAGCGTGCGCATCGACGCGGGCTCGGCCGGCGCGTCGCGGGTGTCGGGCCGGGTGCCCGGCGACGTGATCGACGTCGACGGGCGCGTCATCGTGCCCACGGTGGTGTGGGTGCGCCACTTCACCCCTGAGGCGATCCCCGTGGGAGGGGAATCCTGGTGCGCGTGGATCGGCCAGCTGCCCGCCGTCCACCTGCCGGGCGGAGCTCCGGGACGGCTGGCCCAGCTGGCCGGGGCCGTACGGCGGGGCGTACGGGTGCCGAGCACGATCGTCACCACCGATCCCCCCGGCGCGGCGCGGGAACTGGGGTGCGGCCGGGTGGTGGTCAAGGCGCTCGGCGAGCACTTCGCCGAGGTCTCGCCCGGCGTGCTGGAGGCGGCCTTCCCCCGCATCGCGGCCCCCGGCGACCTGATGCCCGCCGACCGGCCGGTGATCGTGCAGGAATACGTCGAACACGAGGAGGAGCTCAGGGTCTACCACCTCGGCGGGGAACTGCGGGCCTTCCTCGTCGGCAAGTCCGCGCCCGAGGCGATCTGGCGCGACGAGGCGTCCGTGACGGTGCGCCCCGCGCACGTCCCCCCGGACGTCGCCACGGCCGCCCGCGTGCTCGCCGCGGACTGGGGGCTGCGCTACGCCGCCTTCGACTTCCTGCTCACCAGGGCGGGCCCGGTCTTCCTGGAGGCCAACGCCGACGGTGACTGGCGCTGGTTCGAGGCCAGGGCCGGATGCGAGAGCGTCTCCCTCGCCGCCGCGTCCATGCTCCGCGACCTGCACGACCGGTCGTCCGCGCTCGACCTGACGGGCTTCCTGGCACTGAGAACCTTCCGTGGAGGGGAGTAGGGCTGCAGATGGATCACGAGCTCAACGAGCGGGACTTCCTCTTGATCGTCATGCTGGCCAGGGGCTACACCACCACGCGGATCGCCAGGGAGCTGCATCTGAGCAGGTACACGGTGGCGGAGCGGATCAGCAAGCTGCTGGAGCAGTTCGCCTGCAGCAACCGCAGCCAGCTGGTGGCCTACTTCTACGCCCACCGGCTGTTGCACGTGGGGATCTGGCCACCAAGCGTGTAACGTGCGCATTTGTGCACGCGGACGTCATAGTCGTCGGGGCCGGCCTGGCCGGCCTGGTGGCGACCCACGAACTCACCCGGCGCGGCAAGCGCGTCGCCCTCGTCGACCAGGAGGGCCCCGCCAACCTGGGCGGGCAGGCCCACTGGTCCTTCGGCGGGCTGTTCTTCGTCGGCTCGCCCGAGCAGCGCCGCATGGGCGTGAAGGACTCCGTCGAGCTGGCCTGGAACGACTGGCAGGGCAGCGCCGGGTTCGACCGGCTCGACGACGAGGACTCCTGGGCGGTGCGGTGGGCACGCGCCTACGTCGAGTTCGCCGCCGGGGAGAAACGCTCCTGGCTGCAGGGCCTGGGCCTGCGCTGGCTGCCGACGGTGGGCTGGGCCGAGCGCGGCGACCTGCGGGCCGACGGGCACGGCAACTCGGTGCCGCGTTTCCACGTCACCTGGGGCACCGGACCCGGCGTGCTGGAGCCGTTCCTGCGCTTCGGCGAGCTGGTGACCTTCCACCACCGTCACCGCGTCGACGAGCTGATCGTCAGCGGTGGAGCGATCCAGGGCGTGCGCGGCACCGTGCTGGCCGAGGACCACGCGCCGCGCGGGGTGGCCACCAGCCGCGAGCCCGCCGGCGAGTTCACCCTGGAGGCCCCGGCGGTCATCGTGACCACGGGCGGCATCGGCGCCAACCACGATCTGGTGCGCGCCTACTGGCCCTCCCGGCTGGGCACTCCCCCGGACGACATGATCACCGGCGTGCCCGCCTACGTCGACGGCCGCATGCTCGACATCGCCGCCGAGGCCGGAGCCCGCCTGGTCAACCGCGACCGCATGTGGCACTACACCGAGGGCCTGCGCAACTGGGATCCGATCTGGCCCGGCCACGGCATCCGCATCCTGCCAGGACCCTCGTCGATGTGGTTCGACGCGCTCGGCAACCGCCTGCCCGACCCGTGCCTGCCCGGCTACGACACCCTCGGGACGCTGCGCCACCTGCGCACCACCGGCCACGACCACTCGTGGTTCGTGCTCACCGAGCGCATCATCGCCAAGGAGTTCGCCCTGTCGGGCTCGGAGCAGAACCCCGACATCACCTCCAAGGACCGCCAGGCGTTCCTGCGCTCACGCCTGCTGGGCAAGGGCGCCCCCGCTCCGGTGGAGGCCTTCAAGCGGCGCGGCGCCGACTTCGTGGTGGCCGCCACGCTGGAGGAGCTGGTCGAGGGCATGAACAAGCTCACCGACACGCCGCTGCTCGACGCCGAGCACCTGCGGCGGCAGATCGTGGCGCGCGACCTGCAGATCGCCAACCCCTTCAGCAAGGACTCCCAGGTCCAGGGCATCCACAACTCGCGGCGTTACCTCGGCGACAAGCTGGGGCGTACGGCCACGCCGCACCGGATCCTGGATCCCGAGGCGGGACCGCTGATCGGCGTGCAGCTTCGGGTGCTGACCCGCAAGTCGCTCGGGGGCATCCAGACCGATCTCGACTCCAGGGTGCTCGACGCGTCGGGCCGGGCGATCGACGGGCTGTTCGCGGCGGGGGAGGTCGCCGGGTTCGGCGGCGGCGGGGTGCACGGCTACAACGCGCTGGAGGGCACCTTCCTGGGCGGGTGCCTGTTCTCCGGACGCCAGGCGGGCCGCGCCGCGGCTCGCTGACGGGTCCGTGAGCCGCCCGGCGACGGCGGGCGGCTTGGCTTCTATATGCCACATCGGCTATATTGCCCATATGGCATCTACGTTCGAGGTGCTGGCGGAACCGCGCCGCAGGGAGATCCTCGACCTGCTGCGCGGCCGCGAGCGGCTGGTCGGCGAGCTGGCCGACAGCCTCTCGCTCGCCCAGCCGACCGTCTCCAAGCACCTGAAGGCGCTGCGCGAGGCAGGGCTGGTCGAGGTGCGCCACGACGCGCAACGGCGCTGGTACCGGCTGCGTCCCGAGCCGCTGGCAGAGATCGACCGGTGGCTGGAGCCGTACCGGCAGTTGTGGTCGTCGAGCCTCGACGCGCTCGAACACCACCTGGACAGGAGTTGACCATGGAAGCGACCCTGCACACCGTCAACGGCGATCCGGTGCTGCGCCTGGAGCGCCGGCTGGCCCATCCGCCCGCCAAGGTGTGGCGGGCGGTGACCGATCCGACCGAGATGGCCCACTGGTTCCCCGCCTCCGTCGAGGCCGAGCAGCGGCCCGGCGCCGCCATGCGTTTCAGCTTCCCCGGCGACGACGAGGTCACCCACGGCGAGGTGATGGAGGTCGACCCGCCCAAGGTCTACATGTTCCGCTGGGGACACGACGTGCTGCGCATCGAGCTGATCCCCGAGGGCGAGGGCTGCCTGCTGGTCTTCACCCACACGCTGGGCGGGGGCGCCACCGGCAGGCTCGGCGCGGGCCGTACGGCGGCGGGCTGGGACACCTGCCTGGCCGCGATGCTCGCCCGCCTCGACGGCCGCGACGCACCGGAGGAGCGCGACCCGCTCGGGCCGATGGAGCACTACATCGAGGCGTTCGGGCTGGCCGAGGGCACGGTCACCCGCACCGGCGACGGTTTCGAGCTGGCCTTCGCCCACGACATGGTGTGGCGCTCCGCCGAGCGGATCTGGGCCCAGGTCGTAGGGCAGGCGCCAGGCGAGGTCCTGGAGCGCGACGAGCCGCGCCTGCTGGTCTGCGCCCTGTCGCACGACGGCCTGCCCGCCGGGACCGTGCGCTGGGAGATCGTCTCCGATCCCGAGCTGGGCGTGCGCGTCGAGCGGGTCCAGACCGTGCCCGCCTCGCTCGCGTCGCTGGTGCCCGCTCTGCTGTCCGGGGGCCAGGTCGGGCAGGAGCTGCTGTTCGCCGCGGTCATGGGCGATCCCGGCCGCCCCTGGCCGCAGGAGCGTTACGAGCGGCTGGTCAAGCAGTACTCGTCCTGAACGACGGCGGGAAGAGCGTGTCCGGGTCCCTGCGCAGGTGGTCGCGCGTGGAGTAGGCGGCCTTCATGCGGTCGAAGTAGGCCTGGGCCCGCTCGCGCAGGTCCTCGGCGCCGGGGATGACCCGGTCGCGCATGACCACGCGGCCGTCGATCACGACCGTCGTCACGTCCGCGCCCGAGCAGTTCATCAGCAGGGTGCGGATGGGGTCGTCGACCGGTCCTGTGCGGGGCCCCGACAGGTCCACGACGATCAGGTCGGCCTTGGCGCCGGGGGCCAGCCTGCCGAGGTCGTCGCGGCCCAGCGCCCTGGCGCCGCCGAGGGTGGCCGCCCGGTAGTAGTCGGCCGCCGCCCCGGCGTCGAGTCGTCCGGTGACGAGCTTGGCCAGGTTGTTGCCGTAGTCCATGTTGCGGATCATGTCGGGCGGGAAGGAGTCGGTGCCCAGCGCCACGTTGACGCCCGCGGCCCGGTAGGAGTCGAAGTCGTGCAGCGCGTCGCCGTACCTGACCGAGGTCAGCGGGCAGTGCGCGATCCCGGCGATCGCGGCGAGCCTGGGCACGTCGCTCGGTTCGATGTAGCGGGCGTGCGGCACGATCAGCCGGTGGTTCAGCAGGCCGCTGTCCTCCAGCGCGTCGACGGGCTGCCTGCCGAGCAGCCCGGCCTCCCTGGGGCTCTGCATGCAGTGCAGGCGCACCAGGCAGTCGAGTTCCTCGGCGGCCTCGGCGGTGGCGCGCAGGAGTTCGGGGGTCAGCGTCTCGATCCGGCAGGGCAGCAGCGCGCCGCGCAGCCGCCCGCCGTAGGCGCCGTCGAAGTCCTTGACGAAGCGCACCGCGTCGGCCAGGCCGCGTTCGCCGTTGGCCGGTTCCCAGAGCACGCGCCCGCCGGTCACCGGCACGCCGGAGCGGTAGCTGGGGCCCAGGTACATGCGCAGGCCCAGCCGCCCGGCGATCTCGGCGACGCCGGCGAACTCCTCGTAGGACTCCGCCCAGGCGCTGTGGGTCTCGGCGGCGATCGGCATCGCGGTGGTGATGCCGTTGCGGATCAGCTGGGTCAGCGCGTATTCGCGCATGAACAGCGTGTCCTCCAGCGGGAAGACGGCCTGCCTGCGGTGCAGGGCGTAGTCGTCGGACCAGGCCAGGCCGCTGGAGTCGGCGTGCCAGGTGTCGAGGATGGCGTGGTCGATGTCGGCCAGCGCGTCCAGATCGATGAAACCGGGACCGATCAGGGCGTGCCCGGCGTCGATCACCTCGTCGGCCTCGCCGTCGTACGGCCCGCCGGCGTGGACGACCTCGTCACCCTCCAGGACGACGCAGCCGTCGCGGTGGATGACGTGGTCGTCGCCGTCGTGTCCGACGACGAAGGAGGCCTTCAGGAGAATCCGCATAAATAGTGGTATACCACTACCTCATGTGAAAGACCGGTCCCACCGCCCGGAAGGGCAGCCTCGCCCCCTCGGGGACGAGGAAGGCGTGCTCGCGCCTGATCCTCAGCACGTCGCACTCCCCGTCGGTGATGACCAGGATGGGGCCCGCCGCGGGGAAGTCGTCGGCATGCTCCAGCAGGTGGACACCCGGCTGCAGGACCGTGCCTCCCCTGCCGCGCACCCGCACCTTCGAGGCGATCTCCTCGACCGGAAGGTACCCCGCGTCGTAGGCGGCCGCGTCGCAGAAGACCACGCGCGCACGCGGCACGTCGCGGGCGACGGCGTAGGAGGCTATGGCGCCCAGCGCCTTGCCCAGGAGCCGGGCGTTCATGGAGCCGGAGGTGTCGAGCACCACGCCGAAGGTGGCCTGGCGCACGAGCTCCTCCGGGCGCACCCAGCCGGGGCGCGGGATGCCGGGCGTGGACGACTGCCGGCGCGAAGCGCGCGCGTAGGAGCGGCGGCGCTCCGGCGAGGGCACGTGCTCGTCGAACCAGCGCGCCAGCCGCGCGTCCCACGGCAGCGGCGGCTGGTCCAGGGCGCGGATCTCCTGCTCCAGCCCCGACGGCAGCAGCCCTCTGCCGCTGGAGTGGTGGTAGGACAGGCCCGTGCCCAGGGCCCGGCGGTAGAACTCGTCCAGGTCGACGTATCGCCCCGGCGCCCCGGTGTGCGGCAGCGGGTGGCCCAGCACGTCGCCCAGGCCGCGCCCGCGCAGCGTGGCGAGCTTGCGCAGCCGCCTCAGGTCCACGGTGATCAGGTCGTAGACGGCCTCGGCCGACTGGGCCGCCAGGGTCCTGTCGTGCAGCAGCCCCTCGGGCATCTCCCCCACGCCCATCTCGACGAGCCAGCCGTTGATCACGTAGTCGCAGGCGATGTTCCAGTAGTACGGGTCGCGCCCGCCCACCCGCTCGCCGTGCCGCAGCGCGGCGTGCAGCATCTCGTGCGCCAGGACGAACCGCCACTCCTCCATCGACAGGCGGATCAGCGGGTTGACGTAGATCTCTGCGGCCTCGGCGTTGACCGCGGCGACGGAGATGTCCCAGCCGCGCGCCAGCTCGACGTCGGCCACCAGCGTCATGCCCGCGGCCAGCGCGCCGAGCAGCGGGTAGGAGGAGACGAACCAGCGCAGCGCCAGATCCCACGGACCGTCCACATGGCCTTCCGCGGACACGCGCGGCGTGCCCGCCTTGTCGAGCGCGGCCGTCGCGGCCCTGGCCACCCCGCGGGCGAAGGCACTCTGGTAGTCGCGGTACTTCGCGCTCTTCTCGTCGCCGATCGCGAAGTCCGGAAGGCCGATCGGGGCGAACTCGGCGGGCAGGCCGAGGCGGCGCCAGCGCTCCGACAGCGTGGTCTCGTCCTCCGGCGGCAGCTCGACCGGCAGTGGCGCGGGGCAGCGGCCCAGCTTGAGCGTGCGCAGGAACCGGTCGACCGCCACGCAGCAGGCGGCCCGGTAGGCGGGGTCGGGACCCAGGTCGTTCGGCAGGCAGGTGCGCGGGTCGGCGTGACCGAACCCGAGATGGAGCAGGAGGTGGGCGAAGACCCACGCCCACTCCTCGGCCTCGGCCCTGCGCCTGGGGTGGTACTTGACGTCGCCGTCGGCCTCGACGACCGCCCAGGTGTCCTTGTCGAGCTCGCCGTCGGCGGCGGGCCCCAGGCAGGCGCGAACGGCCGACAGCAGGGGGTGCGCGGTGACCATGCCCCAGCCCTTGCGCAGTTCGGCCTGCCAGGGATCGACCTTGGCCTTGCCCCTGCTCACGACGGCCCGCTCAGGACGACTCTGCTCACGACGATTCGCGCAAGGGCTCTGCTCACGACGACCTGGCCTCGATCAGGCGGGGCAGGTCGCGGCCGACCTCGACCAGGAACCAGGTGGGCAGCGCGGGAGCGCCGTTGTCGTCGTTCCTGATGACCAGCTGCGCGCACTCCAGCGAGATCTCCGCCAGCTCCACCAGCAGCGTCTTGGCGCGGAAGGCCAGGTCGCGGCCGCGCTGCGAACCGCCGCGCTTGTCGGCGGGCAACTCCTTCATCAGGCGGGCACGCAGCGTCTCGGCCAGGAAGTAGAGCAGGTCGCGGTCCTCGGGACGGCGCGGCCAGGGCGCCTCGCCCTTGAGGACGGCGTCGAGGTCGTAGGCGTGCCGCACGGTCTTGACGTAGGCGCGGAAGGCCGAGGCGTGGCCCGTGGTGAGCGTGCCGAACGCCAGCATGGCCAGGGTGTCGTCGTCGATGCCCTCGCCGTAGGAGTGCATGACGTCGGAGAGCATGTGCCAGGCGCGGGGCGAGGAGAAGGGCTCCTCGGTCTTGGGCGGCGCGCTCCACAGGTGATCGGGGCGCTGCACCAGGTACTCCACGATCCACGGGTGGATGCCGTTGTCGACGGCCCAGGTCAGCCAGTCACTGGCCGAGGCGCGCAGGTGCACGTGGACCAGGCGGTTGACCAGCGCCGAGGCCATGGGCCTGGCCAGCGCGTTGTCGGTCGCGCGGTTGCCCGCGCCGATCACGACCGACCCCTCGGGCAGCTCGTAGGTGCCGATGCGGCGGTCGAGGATCAGCGAGTAGAAGGCCTTCTGCACCTCGGGGGCCGAGGCGTTGAGCTCGTCGAGGAACAGGCAGTACGGCTCGGCGCGGGCGATCGACTCGGGCGGGGCGAACCTGCTGCGCCCGTCGATCAGCTCGGGCACGCCGATGAGGTCCTCGGGGGCCAGCTGCGTGCCGAGCAGGGTGACGCACTCCAGGCCGAGCGAGGCGGCGAAGTCGCGCACCAGCGAGCTCTTGCCGATGCCGGGCGCGCCCCACAGGAACACCGGACGCACCACCGCGACGTGGAGGAGCACGCCGGGCAGCTGCGCCGGGGTCACGGTGACGGTTGCCTGCATGGGGTCAAGGGTGACGAATCACCAGGTCGATGCGCATCCCGTTTTTCGCCTCCTGACGCCCCGGCAACAAGATCACCATCCTGAACGACACCACCACGGGCGGCTCGACCGTGGACCTCTACCCGACCGTCCAGAGCCCTGCCTCGGCCCTGCGGGCGGTCATGGGCGCGGCTCCTCCGTGCAGGGGAAGCGGGCCACCCCGTCGATCCGGGCCTGGTCGGCGACGGCGGCGGAGACGGCGGGAACGACACGCGGGTCGAACGGCCCCGGGATGATGTAGTCCGCCGACAGGTCCTGCCCGACCACGGCGGCCAGCGCGTCGGCGGCGGCGATCTTCATCCCCTCGGTGATGGCCGACGCCCGCGCGGCGAGCGCGCCGCGGAACAGCCCGGGGAAGGCCAGCACGTTGTTGATCTGGTTGGGGAAGTCGCTGCGCCCGGTGGCGACGACGAGAGCGTGGCACCGCGCGACATCAGGGTGGATCTCCGGCGTCGGGTTGGACAGCGCGAACACGATGGCGTCCCCGGCCATCGAGGCGATCGCCTCCTCCGAGACGGTCGCGCCGGACAGGCCGATGAACACGTCGGCGCCGGCCAGGGTGTTCTCGATGGGCCCGGTGTGGCCTCGGCGGTTGGTGACCTCGGCCAGCTGAGCCTTGTAGGGGTTGAGGTCGGTCCGTCCGGTGTGGACGATCCCCTTGCTGTCGCACACGGTCACGTCGACGGCGCCCGCGTTGATCAGCATGCGGCTGACGGCGATCCCCGACGCTCCCGCGCCGGCGACCACCACGCGCAGCTCGCCCAGCGGCCTGCCCTTGAGCCTGGCCGCGTTGCGCAGGGCCGCGAGCACGACGATGGCGGTGCCGTGCTGGTCGTCGTGGAAGACCGGGATGTCGAGCAGGCCGCGCAGCCGCTCCTCGATCTCGAAGCAGCGGGGGGCGCTGATGTCCTCCAGGTTGATGCCGCCGAAGGACGGCGCGAGCCGTACGACCGTTTCGACGATCTCCTCGACACCGGTGCAGTCCAGGCAGATCGGCACGGAGTCGACGCCGCCGAACTCCTTGAACAGCAGCGACTTGCCCTCCATGACGGGCATGGCGGCCGACGGGCCGATGTCGCCCAGGCCCAGGACGGCGGTGCCGTCGGTGACCACGGCCACCACGTTCGGCACCCAGGTGTAGTCGTGGACGAGCTCGGGCCGCTCGGCGATCGCGGTGCAGACCCTGGCCACGCCGGGGGTGTAGGCCAGGGACAGGTCGGCGGTGTCGCGGACGGGGACGGACGCGCGGGTCTCGAGCTTGCCACCGCGATGGAGGCGGAAGGCGGGGTCGTCGTCGAGCGTCACCAGTGGGCCGGCATCGACGTGCAGGTCTGCGGACATGGAGTCTCCTGGGGGATGGTCTGGCGGGGCCGCATTCAGAGAAATCGCACCCGACACCGCTTGCGGAGATATCAGCTCATGCCATCGTAAAAAGCCGAAACCCGCACCAGACAACCCCTAGTCACCCCGCGAACGCGCCCCCCACCAGCTCGTCGAAGTGGTCGAGCGCCTCCGCGGCCCGGTCGATCCCGCGCAGCGGCCCCCGCTCCACCAGGTGCTCCTCCGCGTACAACCGCGCCACCAGCGCCTTGCGCGTGCCGTACCCGGCCCGCTCCTCCCACCTGGCCTGCTCCAGCAGCAGCGCCGCCGCGTACACGTCGGCCATGAACTGGGCCAGCGGGAACAGCCGCGCCTCGGCGGTCACGGACCCGGCCAGACACTGACGTCTCACCGGTTGCGGTACCGAGGTGAAACAAATCCGGCTCCACACACGATCAACTATCCCAGGCTCCTTGCGCCGCTCGTTGATCACGGAAAGGGCACAAGTTGTGACACACAGCCATTCCGCGTCCTCTGTGTTCGGGGCAATGACTCATCTCCAGGCCCATCATGAAGCGGAGCTCCTGGTCGCCGAGGCCGCCAGTCGGGTGTGCGCTGACGATTTGATGGTGCTTCGTGCGTGTCACCCCGAGTTCAGACAGGTGATTCTTCGCCATGCTGGCCCCGATCTGCGCCGGTTCAGCCGGGCAACCGCGCAAGCGCTGGCCGGGGTGCTCCGTGGTAGCGACCGCAGGCGGCGGACGTCCCTTGTCGACGCGCTGACGCAGACAGTCGCCTTTGCCTTCGCCAACCACGACGGCCTCACCAAAGAAGACTGCATCGCCCTGCTCGACGCCCACACAGCACCTGTGGTGCTGGCCCGGGCCCCGCACATCGCCGAGGCCCTCCGGGCCTGCCGCACGACACCCACATCCCTGATCATGCTGGTCCTCGCCAATGTCTATCGAAAGGACATGCCACTGGCTGGCCTGGCCCTCGCGCTGATGGCCGGAACCACCGGCCCGATGGGGACGGCAGTGGCCCCGGCCTGGGGACACCTGCGACGAACCCACCCAGAGCTTCCCCAGATGCCCTTGTCCATCGGAGAACTACGCGATATGCAACCCCTGATCCCGCCAGCCGCCGGTTCGGAGCCGGAAGCGGTGGTGCCCCCTCGCCCCCCTCGGGCAGCGCCGCTCAGGATGGAGCTTGACACACTGCAGCGAACCTTCCAGGCCGCCGCCGAGGCCGCCGACAGCGCCCGTCGGGCACTGTCGGGTGGACGCCGCCCCCAGGTCGCCGACCTCGACCTGATGCGCCGGTGCGGCGACTCATTCGACCTGCTACGGGAGAAAGTGGAGAATGAGCACGACACGGCGCTGGCCGACGACACGCTCGACGCCCTCGACCAGGTGATCACTGAGCTGGAAGTCTCCGCTTCCAGGGATGCCTTCCAACGGGCGCTGGTGAGCCTTCAGGGCCCTGCACCCCTGGAGCCCGTGCTTCGTGAGGTCCGCGAATACGCCGCGGCGGACTCGCCGATCATCGGTGTGCTGGCGGAGTTGATCCGTCTGTCGGCTGATCCCTCCTCCGGCCAGGGAAGCGGCGCGCTGATTCAGCGTTTCTGCTCCGAAGCGCCGACCTCATGGCTTCCCCTGTTGCCCAATCTGCATTACCTCCGTGTACCGGAGGCGCTTCCGGCCTCTGCTTCTGATGGCTCCTCCGCCGATGCAGTTTCCGGCGACGATTCCGGCTCTGACGGATACGAGCCCGCTCCGCCGGACGATCCCCCAACTCCGCCTCCCGGCCTTGAGGAGATCGCCGCGGAATCGGATGACGGCCTCGGAGCTCTGGACGCGCTGATCACCACATCGATCAGCGCCGAACAGGCCCTGCCAGCAAAGACCCTACACCCTGGCCCTCACGGCGACACGGCCTCCGAGTCGACGTCCGTCCCGGCCCTCGAAGCCACACCCAGCCCGGAACCTGCCACAGCACCCGATGCCCCTCCAGGCCCGGCACAAGCCGAGGAAGATATTGCCTCACACGACCCGGCGCCCACCGCACCCCCTGCTTCAAGCAACTTGACCCCTCCCGCGACACCCGAGGTTTCGTCCAGCCTGGCGCCCGCCTCGACAGCCGACCGAAGCGCCGAGCCGGGCGAGGCCGGATCTCTCGAGGAAGACGCCGTCGAAGCTGAAGCAGCAGCCCTTCGGGCCGGCCGATTCGGGCTGGCCGCCTGGGTCCGAGCGTCAACCGGACGGCCGCAGGCGGAAGTCGACGCTCGACGGTGCGCCGCCATCGCCGGGGAGCTGGCCAGATTCTCCGGAGGCCTGTCGGCTGCCTTCGCCGAATCCGCGTCGGGCCTGTCCATGAAGGCCTTGGCCCACGACCCGGCCGGGCAGTTGCTGGCGTGGGCGGCCTCGCTGCGCAGCGGACTGATCCACCCCACCCCCGAAGCCGCGGAACTGCTGGAGAGCCTTTCCCCCGCGCTGTCCTCCTCCCCCGGACTTCTGGCGCTGCGCGATGGCTTCCTGCGGGTCGCCCAGGCCGGCGCCTACCTCACGCCTGGTATGTCCGGTTGGATGTCCGACGCCTCCCACGCGGAGACCAGGCGCCAGGAGGCCTCAGCCTCCGCCGCCAAGATCTTGGAGGAAGGACCAACCCACAAGATCAAGTTCGCGCTAGCCACGGACGTGTGGAAGTTCCTGCTGTCCAGCGAGACGTCCAGCCTGCACCGGCTGCTCTGCATCGCGGCGCAGGACGATGCGGAGCAAGCCAAGGAGGCCACGCAGAGCTTGGCCCGGCTGCGTTCCGGCGGAGGCATCGCGCGGCTAGTGGACGAGACAACCGGCCTCCGGGCTTCCAGTAGGTACGGCAGCCGTATCAACTACGGGGCCCGGACTAAGCTCGTCGACAAGATCGACAAGGCGCTGGGGCACGTGGCTGACTGGGTGACCGCCATCAGTGAGGTGGAGGCCGCACGGACCGACGACGCGGGTGTGGCCTGGGTCGTCCGGCAGCTGACCGAACTGCGAGAGACGGTATCGGACAACAGGGACCGTGCCCTTGAGGAGCTCAAAGCCCTGGCCACCACCGGGGATCCCGTTCTGGCCGCTGCCGTTCAGTCGGCAGGCAAGCTGGTCGAGAACGCCCTCGCCATGCTGGACGGCCGCCGGCCGGTCCGTTCCGAACCGGCTGTCATGCACCTTCTCAACGGTGACCTGCTGCTGGCGCCGGCCGTACTATTCCGGGCGGACTCCCTGGAACCAGCGAGTCCGCCCGCTCCGGAAGCTGTGCTTGCACTCTGCTCTCCGGGTAACCGTGACTGGCGGACGGCCTTCGAGGTGCGAGCGCGCAGGGGTGACCATGAGGGCACCCGTGTGCTGCTCACTGTGCTCGCCCAAGAGGACTCCCACCTGGCCGCAGAGCTCCAGCGCAGAAGGGAGATCTTGGTTGAGGAGGCCCGCGTTCTCCGCTCCGCACGAGTAGAGGGAGTACGTGACCGCCTGGCCGAGTGGCGACGGGACGGAGTGATCGGCGAGAAGGAGGCTGCCCGATTCTCCGCCCGGCTGCGTGGCCTGAACAGCGACGACCGTGACGACTTCGGAACCGTCTCCGCCGAGCTCGACCTCGTCGAAAGCCAAGCCGACGAAGTCCGGGACCGCGAGATCGCCGCCGAGCTCGCCGCCCTAGATCGGCACAGCGCCGGCAACGCCGATGTGGCCAACGCCGCCCCCAGAATCCGCGCTATGATCGAGAGCGGCGATCTCACCACCGCACGCGAGTTCATCGCCCAGGCAAGGGCCGGCAGGTCGCTCCCGGAGACCACCCTCGTTGTGGACCGGCTGGCGCAATTCTTCCCTGCCTTTCCCCAGGTCTTCGACGAGCTGTCGGTCCGCCGCGGCAGGCACCACGACGCCACTGAAGCGCGCGAGGGAATCCAGCGCCTGAGGCACGCGCTGCAGAGCGGTGGCGAGCTCAGCGACCTCGACCTCACCGCCGCTCTGACCCGCACCGGACTCTCCCTGCGGGAGGTCGTGGGAAACCGTCGCGGCGTGGCCGAGAATGGGCTGCGTACCTGGTACGCCCTCTCCCAGAGTCCCAAGGGCGCCAGCAACTTCACCTCAGCCATCACGGCGGTCCTGCGCATGATCGGCCTGGAAGGAGAGCAAATCCCCCAGCCGCCGGAGCAGAACCGGCAATGGATCACGCTGAGCCCTGTTAAAAGGATCGGCGACCCTCTTCTTCCCGCCTTCGGTTCCCGGATGAGTACGGCGGGAGACCGGCTCAGGCTGCTCCTGGTGTGGAAGCCCTCGGGTCCCCAGCAGGTGACCGAGCTACTCAAGGACCAGCCCGAGGACCAGACCATCCTGGTCTTCTACTTCGGTGTACTGGGTGTCGCCGAGCGCCGCGAACTTGTCGCCCTCACCCGGCGGAGGCCCACCCCGGCGGTGGCCTTTCTCGACCACGCCGCGATCGCGTACCTCGCCTGCCTGCCCCACGCCGACTGGGCGACCACCGTCAGCCTGCTGGCTCCGTTCACCTCCTCCAACCCCTACGCGCCGACCGGCGAGGTGCCCGAGGAGATGTTCTACGGCCGCCAGGACCAACTGCGGGAGGTGACGGCGCGAACCGGCTCGTCTTTCGTGTTCGGGGGGCGCCAGCTTGGCAAGTCTGCCCTACTCCGCAAGGCCGAGAGGAAGCTCCGGGAAACCGACGCCAACCGCCGGGTCATCTCCGACATCATCCAGAACATCGGCCGGGTGGCGCCCGTCTCCGCTGTCTGGCCGATGCTGGCGGGCAAACTCGCGGATGCCGAGGTGCTACCTCGGGCGGCCTCCTCTCTCTCGGAGCCCAAGGAGATCTGCCACAGGGTCCGCGAATGGATCGAGCAGGACCCGGCCCGACAGCTCCTCATCCTCCTCGACGAAGCGGACGAGTTCCTCAACAAGGACGCCCGTGACGCCTCCTTCGCCAACGTGATCGCCCTGCGGAACCTGCGCGCCGAGACCGATGGCAGGGTCAAGGTGGTCTTCGCGGGCCTGCACCAGACCGCCCGGTTCGAGAGTTTGCCCAATCAGCCGCTGGCCCATCTCGGTACTCCGATCGCGGTGGGCCCCCTCGACCCTCAGGACGCCTACAATCTGCTGGTCAGGCCGATGACGGCGCTCGGTTTCCGATTCCCACCACGGCTGGCGGCCCGTGTCATCGCCGAAGCCAACAACGCCCCCGCACTCATCCAGCTCTTCGCCGACGCCCTGCTGACGCGGCTCCGGCGCCACTCTCCACCGCAGGCTCTTCCGTATGACATCACCCGCGAGGACGTGGACGCCGTATGGCGGGACCAGAAGCTGGCACGGGGTTTCCGTGACCGCTTCGAGTGGACTCTAAATCTTGACAAAAGGTACAAAGTGATCGCCTACACCGTAGCGTTTCACACCCTGTCCGCGGATACCGACGTCAGTCTGACCGCCGGAGAACTGCGCAGCGAGTGCCAGAGCTGGTGGCCTCGGGGGTTCGGCGACGCTACCAGCGACGGTTTCCGCGGCCTGCTCGAGGAGTGCGTGAACTTGGGAGTGCTGTCGGCCGAGGGCGAGCGCTACCGGTTGCGCACCCCGCACATCCTGACGCTGCTCGGCGGCGCCGAGGAGGTGGAGTCGGTTCTCCTGCAGGCCGAGAACTTCGACCTGCCGGACTCCTTCGACGCGCAGTCCTATCGGGACGCCTACCGGACCAATGGTGACCGTTCGCCGCTGACCAGCGGGCAGGTCAACAGGCTGCTCAGCCCCCAGAACGTCCTTCACCTGATCGCCGGCTCTCCGGCGCTGCAGATCGACAGAGTTGAGGCCGCCCTGGAAGAGGCCTCCACCAGGCATCGGCAGGCACGCACCCTGCGGGTAGGCGCCAACTTGACGTTCGACGGCGCCGTCCAGCGCGCGGCCCAGCACACCGACCACACCGTCGTGATAGTGGACCTCACGGGCGAACCACACAAGAAGGTGATCGCCATGATCCGTCAGGCGGCTCGAGCGATCTCGATGCCCAGTCTGGGCACGCTGTCCATGGCTCTGGTCACGCCCCCCGAGCATGCTTCGGAATGGCTGACCGCCAGCCGTGCCGCTCACCCCGGCGTGTCCGCCCCCGGGCAGCTGGTCGAGCTTCAACGCTTCAACCGGCCCGGCATCAAACAGTGGATGCATGAGGCCGGGCTCGGATTCCAAGACGAGTCCAGTCAGGACACCTTGCTGCGGATCACTGGTGGCTGGCCTTCACTGATCAGCCGGGTAACCAACGAGCTCGCCCGGCCAAACTCCGACCGCGAGCAGGCGTTGGAACGGTGCCGGGCGTACCTGGAGCGACATCCGGCGGAGTTCGTGCGCTCCACCGGGGTACTCTCCGGCCAGGCCATCGCCGCCGCCTGGGCCACCTTGGTCGAGTGGTCCGAGGTCACCACCCCCGACACCTTGGCGGAAGTGCTCGCCATGACCGGGGCGGACGACGCGACGCACCCGCTCTACCCGGCAAACCTTCAGCAGGAGGGATTCATCGCCGCCTCTGATCTGGTGGAGGTGCTCAGAATTCTGGGAGCCCTGGTGGTGCTGCGCGACGGCATGATGCAGCCAGAGCAGGTCCTGCTGAGCGCGACCCGCAGGATGGGGACGACAGCGTGAACGCTGAACCTCTGGCCTCCATCTTGCGTGAGGCGGCCGTCGTCTTCCTGTCCCGGCCAGGCCTAGCCGGCACGAACGCCGACCCCGACGAGTTCGCCGAGCAAAACCGCAAGGTCATCTCGCACGCGCTGGCCACCGTGCCGGCCTTGCGCAGCCGGGTCTCCGCGTCTTTGTGCACCTCTCGCAGGCCTGCCGACGAGCAGGCGTTGGCCACCGTCGTCCTGTCACCACAGGATGACATGGCCGTCGCGGGCCTGCGCCTGGCGGAGATCCTGACCAGGGAACAGGCGGCTCGGCAGTCTCAGCGCAAACGATTTGCGGAGAAGGCCAAGGACTATCAGGCGCGCCTGGAGACAGCGCGAGGCCGTGAGCGTAACGCCGTCGCCGAACTCGCCCAAATCTCCTCCGCGCTGGCCGAGGTGGAGAAGCGCTCGGAGGAGCTCGACACCCAGGTAGCGGCGCTGCAGCGGCGTCTGGCCGATCCTCGGAGCCTCGCCTCCGCCTTGCTTGGGATTCTCCACCGGGAGTCCTCGCGCGAGGAGACATCGGAGGATCGCGACCCGCGCAACACCGTCGCAGACAAGGTCGCGCCCCTGAGAGGGGAGCAGGCAGCGGCTGCGGCTGGTATCACGCCGGAGGCCCTGTACACCGCGCTCCAGAACCTGATCGCGCCCCGGCTCCCCTCCCGACCTCGAGCAGTCGCCCAGGTTCGAGAACGTCACCTGCGCGTACGTCCGCTGGGCGGGGCGCGGGAGATCGGCGGGTCCTGCATGCTAGTGGAGGCGGGCGGCACCCGAATTCTCATCGACGCCGGGCTTCGGCCCGGTGAGAACGCCGGACCTCCACGGCGCATCGGCATCGCGCTGGAAGGCCACCTTGATGCCGTTGTGGTCACGCATGCCCACACCGACCACTCGGGATTCGTGCCTGCCCTGGCGGAGAAGCTCCCTGGCCTGCGCGTGATCGCCACGCCGGAGACCTGCGCGCTGATGCCGAGGATGTGGGCCGACTCCGCCCGGCTGATGAGCCGTCGTGAGGAGCTTCACCGGCAGTGGGGCTCCGAAGGCGAGGCGCTCTACGGCAGTGACGCGGTCCAGATCGCGACGGAACGATGTGAAGACCTACCTGTTGGCATCTCCCGGACGATCGGTGACTTGAGTGTCGAACTGTTCCCGGCCGGGCATATCCTCGGCGCGGCCGGGGTGGTGCTCGGAGCCGGTGACCAGCGAGTGGTGATCACCGGCGACATCTCCGGTTTCCGCCAGGAGACTGTCGACGGCTACAGCATCCCGGAGTCGGCGCGCGAGCCCGACCTGCTGATGCTGGAGTCGACGTGCTGCTTCGAGGAGCACACGTCGCGGGAGACCCGCGTCAGCGACCTCCTCCGCGCGGTCGAGGATGTGCACGCCGGGGGCGGCAGAATTCTCATTCCGGCCTTCGCGTTGGGCCGGGCCCAAGAGCTCGCCCTGCTGATGAGCAAACACCTTCCGCACGTTCCGGTCCTGGTGGACGGGATGGCCGCCGACATCTCGGCCGCCTTCGAACGCATCACACGAGACCGCGCGAACCCCTTGCGGATTCTCGACGGTCGGGTCCGGCGTGCCCAGCGGCCGGCCGACCTCTCCGTCTTCACCCAGGGCGTTGTGATCACCACCTCGGGGATGCTGACCGGGGGGCCTGCGATCGCCTGGGCGCAGGAGATCCTTCCCGACCCCCGGAGTGCCCTGTTCCTGTCGGGATACCAGGACGAGGAATCAGCCGGGGCACGCCTACTCCAGCTCTCCGAAACTCAGGCGCCCACGGTGACAATCAACGACCGGGGGTTGAAGAAGGACCTCCCGCTTCGGGCACGCGTTCAGATGATGCGCTTGTCCGCACACGCGGACAAGCGAGGACTACTGGAGATCGTGGACGAGGTACGCGCACGTGAGGTCATGTTGGTCCACGGACTCGCGCACCGGCAGCGGGAGTTCGCGAAGATCCTCGACGTCCGGGGACACGTCTGTGCGGACACCAGCGACTGGCACTAGTTCGCGTCCTGGCTTGCGGGGGGTTCTGGCGCCTGCGCGCCACCATCCGAGCCGTGCACCTTGCCACGTGTCGACCTCGTCGGCCTTCCAGGAGGCTCCATCCACAGAGGACGAAACGAACCTTCCCCGAGACCGCTTCGGCGCTCCGCCGCTTCGCCAACCGCTCGTGCGGCATCCGTAGAGCGAGGTCCTAACGGCCGCGCTGAATGCCGTCCACGTCGAGCGTGCGAACCGAGGACGTCACCGCCGCCCGCACTGGGCGACGTCGAGGCCGTCACGAAGGCACATCAAGATCACCCGCCTGCGTACAGGGTCGGCCAACGAACAGAGGGTGGTCCTAGGCACCAGGTTGACCCACACCTGCCAAGGTCCTCCAGGCAAGGCGCCGTTCTCCCGAGCGATCACCATTCCCTCACCGCACTCACTTTTCCATGCCGGGCCAGAAGGGTCCGCCAGGCCAGCTCAGCAGGCCGATCGGATTGCCGACCGTGGACAACAGGCCAGCTCTTTGGGGCCAGCGTCCCGCGATTCAGGTGAGCCGTTCGAAGGACATCCGGAGACGCCCTGCGAATGGTTCGTGTCCGCGAACTCGAGATGCCACCGTGTCACACCCCGGCCATACGCCCACACCACGCCGACTTAAGCCGCGGCGTCCAGCGGGCGGCGTTCTTCTCCAAGGCCTGCTCGCCATAGGAGATCGAAGTCCGGGCACAGGTCGTTTCGGAGCGCGATGGCGATCAGCATCTCCTTGTTTGTCTCGAACATGCCAGAGCAGGTGCCTGCCACCCTCGCGCGGGATCATGCCTTCCCCCAGACCCTCCCTGGCCTTGTCACCCTGTTCCTCAACCAATCGGTCAGAGCCTGCCCTGTAGGGGTGGTCCGCGCTGTCGGCGTCGGTGTGTTTGAACGGGATCAGGATCGGCGCGGCGAGTCTGGCGAGCCGAGCGATTCCGTCCGAATCTCGCGCTTGTCCGTCATTCGCACCTGCCCGACGAGGTCCGGAAGCGGCCACGGGCTACAAGATCGGGGCACAACTCAACTGTTCGTAGCTCTCAGTAGCGTGTGGAGAAACGACGTAGAGTCCGGCCCTGCCCCAGCGGAACCGGGCCGGATTTGATGATCTAACATCAGCCGATGAATGCACCCGAGAGAAGGTCGTCGAAGCGCTCAAGCTCCCCCGTCGGCCAGTCGAGACGGCGCAGAGGACCATGATCAACCAAGTGCTCCTCCGCGTACAACCGCGCCACCAGCGCCTTGCGCGTGCCGTACCCGGCCCGCTCCTCCCACCTGGCCTGCTCCAGCAGCAGCGCCGCCGCGTACACGTCGGCCATGAACTGAGCCAGCGGGAACAGCCGCGCCTCGGCGGTCACGGGGTCGAGGCCGGACCAGACGGTGATCGCCTTGCGCAGGTCCTCGACGCGCTCCCGGACGATGCCGTCGGGCGCCGCCCGCTCGATGCGCTCCAGGAACGGCTCGTGGGCGTTCTCCTTCAGCATCGCCCGCCGTACATCCAGGCAGAGGATGTTGTCGCCGCCCTCCCAGATCGGGTTGACCTGGGCGTCGCGCAGGATGCGCGCCACCGGCCACTGCTCGATGTAGCCGTTGCCGCCGTGCACCTCGATGGCGTCGCTGGCCGCGGTGACGCCGAGGCGGGCGGCGCGCAGCTTGATGATCGCGGGGGCGAGGCGCAGGCGGGGCCCGCACAGGCCGTCGAAGACGAGCGCCTGGGCGGCCTCGACCTCGACGATGAGCTCGGCGAGCTTGCGCCGCATGAGCGGCTGGTCGATCAGCCGCCTGCCGAACGCCTCGCGGGTGGAGGCGTAGCACAGCGACTCCACGAGAGCCCGGCGTGCGGCGCCGGCGCCCATCATGGCCACCCCGAGGCGGGAGGCGTTGGTGAGCTGCATCATCGTGCCCAGGCCCGATCCCGAGCCCTCGCCGGCGAGCAGGAACGCCTCGGCGCCGGTGAACTCGACCTCGGCGGAGGCGACCGAGCGGGTGCCGAGCTTGTCCTTCAGGCGGCGGATGCGTACGGCGTTGCGGGTGCCGTCGCGGCGGTCCCAGAGCACGAGGAAGGGCTTGATGTCGCCGGAGGGCAGCCGGGCGAGCACGACGAAGGCGGAGCCGTTGGCGTTGGAGGCGAACCACTTGAAGCCCGTCAGCGACCAGGCGTCCCCGTCGGCGACGGCGGAGGCCTCCAGGGCGGCCAGGTCGGAGCCGCCGGTGCGCTCGGTGAACATCTGGGCCGCTTCGCCGGAGTAGTAGCCGTTGGCGAAGATCTCCCTGACCCGGTCGCGGACGTCGGCGGGCGCGTGTTTCTCGGCGAGCGAGACGACCATGTCGCCGCCGGTGCCCAGGGCGCAGCCCATGCCGATGTCGGCCTGGTCGAGCAGGTAGGTCCAGGCGGCGCCCATCGCGCGCGGGTCGGCGCCGTGCGCGGAGGCTTCGGCGGCGAAGGCGGGCGAGGTGAAGTTGTCGGCCATGAGGGCCGAGCGCGCGGTCTCGAAGGAGGGCGGCATGACGACCTGTGAGATGTCGCGCCCCCACTTGTCGTACTTGTCGAGGCGCGGCGGGTTGCGGTCGGTCTCCTCCGCGCATTCGGCGATGAGGCCGCCGATGAGCGCCCCGAGCCGGTCGAGGTGCCCGGCGGCCCACTCGTAGCCGTCGCCCAGGTAGCGGCGCATGAGCAGTTGCAGGGAGGGGTCGCACTGCCACCAGTTGCGCCCGGTGGCGCCCTGGTAGTGCTCGGTGGCGTAGCGATCGCTGTGGTCGAAAGGTTCGACGAGATACCGTCCCATGAAGCGAGTGTTACATATACTCGACACGCGATGGAAGAGCGTAATACTTCACTGAGCGCCCGGTCGGCCGTGCTGAGCGCGCTGCTGGGCTGCCATCCGCCGCGGCTGCCCGCGCGGCAACTGGTCAGGCTGGGCGAGCTGTTCGGCATCGCCGAGGGCACCGTGCGCGTGGCGTTGTCGCGCATGGTCGCGGCGGGGGACCTGGTGCAGGCCGACGGCCATTACACGCTGTCGGAGCGGCTCCTCGATCGGCAGGCCAGGCAGGACGAGAGCCGCGAGCCGCACGTCAAGCCGTGGGACGGTTCGTGGGAGATCGCGATCGTCACCGCCGAGCGCCGCGCGCCAGCCGACCGGGCGGCGCTGCGCGACACGATGAACCGGCTGCGCATGGGGGAGCTGCGCGAGGGCGCCTGGATGCGCCCGGCGAACCTCCGGCGCGAGATCCCGGCGGTGGTCAGGGCGCAGTGCACCCTGCTGGCGGGCAGGCCCGACGGCGACCCGACCGCGCTGCTGTGGGATCTGGGCGGGTGGGCCGACCAGGCGCGTGCCCTGGAGCAGGCCCTGGCCCGGGCGGCCAGGCCGCTCGCCGATCATCCCGTACGGCCGGGCGCCCTGGCCGAGGGTTTCGTGCTGTCGGCCGGGGTACTGCGGCACCTCCTGGCCGACCCGCTGCTGCCGCAGGACCTCCTGCCTTCCGGCTGGCCCGGCGACGAGCTGCGCACCCGCTACGACGCGTTCGACCGGGCCTACCGCGAAGTCCTGCTCAGGCACCTCACAGGCTGACCCCGAAGATCGCCCGCCGGTTGCGGAACTCGGTGACGCTCCACAACCGCCCGTCCTGGACGGTCAGGTCCTCCGGCCCGATCACCCAGGGGCGCGCCTTCGACGGGCTGCCCGCCTTGCCGACCACCAGCCTGCCGTTCTTCTGGTGGCGCATCGCCTGGCTGAGGTACCAGGTGTCGTTGTGCGACACCGCGCCCTGCACCATCTCCACGCCCATGGTGTACGCGTCGAGCGGCACCCCCGAGGCGAGCTGCCCCGACGGGGCGAGCTGCCAGCGGGCGACCCTGCCGGTCGTCTCGCCCTCCTTGTACTCCCCCGAGGCCAGCGTGCCGTTCCCGCGGTCGACGCCGACGAAGGAGAAGACCGCCGCCCGCTTGGTCACCAGCTTCCAGGAGTCGGTCTGCGGGATGACGTACCGGTAGCCGAAGGCGTGGAACCTGCCCAGGTGGCGCCCGACGCGCGCGGCGTCGCCCAGGTCGTTCTGCGCCGTGCGGAGGTCGAGCAGGTTGTTGAGGTCGAAGACGCGCAGCCCGCGCGTGGTGTCGGCGACGTAGAGCAGGTCGCCGACCCACCCGCAGCCGCCCGCGTGGATGTCGATCGGCCCGTAGGAGCCGTCGGGCAGCGCCTCGACGAGCAGGCAGTGCTGGTAGCGCAGGGTGCGCGGGTTGAGGAAGGTGACGCGCACGCCCCGCTCGCCGACCGTCACCGGGGGCTTGTAGTACCAGGTCACGGCGAAACAGGGCACGCCCACGCTGCCCGAGTCGTCGCTGCCGGTCAGGCCCTGCGGGTACCAGTCGGGCGTGTCCTCGTCCTTGGGGTCGAAGGCGTACCAGTCGACGGGCTTGGGGGTCATGGTGCCGATGAAGCCCGGCGCCCCCTTGCGGACCGCCGCCCGGTTGCCGCGGGCCAGGACCGCCTCGACCGCCGTCGCCCCGATCTCCCCGGCCAGCTTGGCCGCACCTTCGGCGAGCGTCCCCGTCGCCCGCCCTAAGGTGAACGGCGCCTTGTCGGTCGCCGTGATGCCCGTCGCCGTCATCGGTCCTCCCATGGTGTCGTTGGTTGGACGGGCGAGGGGCACGATAAGTTGCGCCTAGCGCCACATGTGAACCGGGACCCCCGACAGCACCAGCTCCCGATATTTTCGGACCAGCTGTCCGGCGTCGCCCTCGAAGTCGCGCTGCCACGAGGCCCCGGTCCTGCCCAGCCGTACTCTCTGCTCGATGACGCCCAGCGCGCTGTCCACGTCCGACGGGACCACCCCGGCTTCGAGCAGCGCCGCCCTGGCCTCCGGCAGCAGCCGCAGGATCAGGTCGGAGGCCAGCGTCTCGCCGGGCATGTCGGGCCACGACAGCTTGGCCGACAGGCCGTGCATCGCCGCCCGGTAGAAGTTCTGGTAGGCCTCGGCGAACTTGTAGGCGGTCAGGTCGCGCTTGGACCAGGCCAGCGTCAGCCCGAGCAGGAAGGCCGCGTTGGCCGCCATGTCGGCGCAGGTCGGCCCGGCGGGCAGGGCGCGCATCTCGACGCGCAGGTGGCCGCCGTCGGCCGGGTCGTACACCGGGCGGTTCCACTGCCAGATCGTGCCCATGTGCAGCCGCAGCTCGGCCAGGTCCTCGGGAGAGGCGTCGGGCGTCTGCTGCGGCATCACCGGCTCGTAGTCGCGCACCGCCCGCTCGAACAGCTCCAGCGGCGAGTGCACCCAGTCGGAGCCGAAGGTGACCCGGCCGTCGCGGCGGTAGGCGCGCGAGACGTCGCGGTCGTCGGCCGCCTCCTCCATGAGCGCGATGCGGGTCTCCTCCCACAGCTGCCTGCCCAGGAACAGCGGCGAGTTGCCCGCGCACGCCAGCACCGGGCCGATGGCCAGCTGCGCGGCGTTGAAGGTGGCCGCGAAGTCTTCGGGGTCGACCCGCAGGTGCAGCTGCCAGGAAGTGTTGGCGGCCTCCAGGATGATGTCCTCGACGACCAGCTCCAGGTCGTCGATGCGCACGATGAACGGCTCCAGCCGAACCCTGCGCATGCCGCGCGCCAGCGCCCGGTAGCGGCTCTCACCGGTGATGGCGTGGGGGGTGAAGTCGCCGGTGCCCAGCGTCGGCAGGATGCCGATCGGGACGGCGCCGCCGCCGAACCCGGCCGCGGTGCCGTCCACCAGGGTGATCATCTCCTGCAGTTCGTCGCCGAGCGCGCGAAAGGGCCTGCCAGCCAGGGGGACGGGGGTCAGGTTCGCCTCCACGTTGAAGCGGCCGAGCTCCAGCGTCAGCCGCTTGTCCGCGGCCGCTTCGAGCAGCTCGGCGTTGCGCGGCAGCGGGTCGCCCTGCTGATCGATCAGGAAGAACTCCAGCTCGGCGCCGACCGTGGCCGCGCCCTTGCCGAAGCCCGGCCGTTCCAGCATCTCGCGCAGCACCGTCAGCTGGTGTTCCAACCGTTCCGCGAAGGTCGCATAGTCCTGCTCGGAGAATCGCTCTTTATCCAGTTGCTCGCCCATGCCTCCTCTCTGACCTCACAGGAGGCTTCAACACCTCACCAGGGCAAAGCTCCATCGTCCGACTGGTATGAACCTGTTGGCCCGTCCGCGTCGAGGGTGGCCAGCCGTACGGCTGTAGCGGCCCCCTGCTCGGCGCTGCGCGGCCCCGAGTGGTGGTTCAGGTCGGTGGCGCAGTAGCCGGGGTCGGCGGCGTTGACCTTGACGGCGGTGCCGGCCAGTTCCTTGGCGTACGACACGGTGACCATGTTGAGCGCGGCCTTGGAGGAGTTGTAGGCCATGAAGTTGCTCAGGTAGGTGGGCGACTCGGTGTCCAGGGCGAGGGTCATGGAGCCCAGGCCGCTGGAGAGGTTGACGATGCGCGCCGCCTCGGCCTTGAGCAGCAGGGGCAGCATGGCGTTGGTCACGGTGATCACGCCGAACACGTTGGTCTCGTAGGTCTGCCGCACGGTCTCCGCCGGGGTCGCGCTCGGCCGGAAGTCGTCCTGCCAGGTGAGGATCCCGGCGTTGTTGACGAGGATGTCGAGCGCGCCGTGCTCCTCCTCGATCCACTTGGCCGCCGCCTGCACGCTCGCCGGGTCGGTGACGTCGATCCTGACGTACGGCTGGCCGAGGCGCTCGGCCGCCTCCCTGCCGCGCTCGGCGTCACGCGCGCCCACGATGGCGGTGACGCCCTGCTCGGCCAGCAGCCGCGCGATCTCGAATCCGATGCCCTTGTTGGCGCCTGTGATGAGTGCTGTCGTCATGGGGCCAACGGTGCTCGCGCGCGCCGAAGGCCGGGAGAGACCTGCCGAGACTGGGACCGGCGGTACCACCCTCATCCGGCCGAAAAGGCGGAAGATGGAGGCATGAAACGGGACGAGCTCGCCGCATTCCTCCGCAGCAGGCGCGAACGCCTCACCCCCCAGGAGGCCGGCCTTCCTGGAGGCGAACGCCGCCGCACGCCCGGCCTGCGCCGCCAGGAGGTCGCCCAGCTGGCGGGCATCTCGATCGACTACTACATCCGCCTGGAGCAGGCCCGCGGGCCGCACCCCTCGCGCCAGGTGCTGAACGCGCTGTCCAGGGCGCTGATGTTGTCGCAGGACGAGCGTGCCCACCTGTTCCTGCTGGGAGGCCATCCCGTCGGGCCCAGCAGGCGCAGCAACGAGGTGCCCGCGAGCATGCTGCACCTGCTGTCGTTCCTGGAGGAGGTGCCCGCCTACGTGCTGGACGCCGCCTACAACATCGTCGCCTTCAACCCGCTGGGCAGCGCCCTGCTGGGCGACCTGGAGATGTCGCCGGGCAACGACCTGAACGTCATCCGCTGGTGCTTCCTGTACGCCCACACCGACCATTTCGAGAACGAGGACCAGCTGGCCTTCGCCCGCGCCTCCGTCGCCGACCTGCGGGCCGCGCACGGGCGCTATCCCGACGACCCGGAGATCAACGCGCTGGTCACCGAGATGATCGCGCTGAGCCCGGCGTTCGCCCGGCTGTGGGCGGAACACGAGGTCGAGCTGCGCCGCAACCAGAACAAGCGGCTCGTCCACCCGAAGGTGGGACAGATCGATGTGATCTGCCAGATGATGCCGGTGCCCGACCGCGACGACCTGCGCCTGGTGCTCTACACCGCCGAACCGGGATCACCCTCCCACCTCGCCTTGCGCCGGCTGAGGGAGCTGACTCTAAGCTCTCAGGATGCGCGCAGTGATCTATGACCGGTTCGGCGGCGACCTGGAGGTGCGCCAGGTGCCCGACCCCTCCCCGGCCCCGCACGGAGCGGTGATCCGGGTCAGGGCGACGGGCCTGTGCCGCAGCGACTGGCACGGCTGGCACGGCCACGACTCCGACATCACCTCCCTTCCCCACGTGCCCGGCCACGAGCTGGCAGGAGTGGTGGAGGAGGTCGGCTCCGAGGTGCGCGCGTGGCGGCCGGGTGCGCGGGTGACGGTCCCGTTCATCTGCGCCTGCGGTTCCTGCGCGTCGTGCGCCATGGGCGAGCAGCAGGTCTGCGAGCGCCAGACCCAGCCGGGCTTCCACCACTGGGGTTCCTTCGCCGACCTGGTCGCGATCGACCACGCCGACCTCAACCTGGTCGCCCTGCCCGACGAGATCTCGTACGGCACGGCGGCCTCGGTGGGCTGCCGCTTCGCGACGGCCTTCCGGGCGGTGACGCAGGTCGGCCGGGTCCGTCCCGGCGAGTGGGTGGCGGTGTACGGCTGTGGCGGGGTGGGCCTGTCGGCGGTGATGATCGCGGCGGCGGCCGGAGCGCGGGTGGTGGCGGTCGACGTCAACGCCGAGGCGCTGCGCCTGGCCGGGGAGGCCGGGGCGGTCCACCTGGTCGACGCGGGTGACGCGCCCGCGCGGGTGATGGAGCTGACCGGGGGCGGCGCCCACCTGTCGCTCGACGCCCTGGGCAGCGCGGCCACCGCCTCCGCCTCCATCGAGAGCCTGCGCAGGCGCGGCCGCCACGTGCAGGTCGGGGTGCTGACGGGCGGTCCGACGGCGTTGCCGATGGGGCGGGTGCTCAGCTGGGAGCTGGAGATCCTCGGCAGCCACGGCATGGCCGCTCACGCCTATCCGGCGATGCTGGAGCTCATCCTGGCGGGCACGCTGCGGCCGGACCGGCTCATCACGCGCACGATCGGGCTGGAGGAGGCGGGCAAGGCGCTGGCCGAGCTGGGCTCGGTGCCCGGGGTGACGATGATCGTCCCCTGAGCCGCGTGGGTCACCACCGGGCTATCACTCCAGCTGCACGCGGAAGGTGGTCAGCACGCGCGAGAGCATGTCGTAGTGGGCGACGAGCATGACCAGCTCGATGCGGCCGGTCTCGTCGTAGCGCTCGCACAGCTCGGACCAGGTCTCGTCGGTCAGGTCGCCGTCGGCGTGCAGTTCGTCGGCGGCGCGCAGGATCAGCAGGTCCCCGGGGGTGAGCCCGGCGCCGTCGTGCCGTACCGAGGAGATCTCCTCCTCGCTCAGCCCGGCCTCCCGCGCGAGCCGCACATGATGGGCCCACTCGTAGGCGCAGTCCCGGTTGCGGGCGGTGCGCAGGATGGCCAGCTCGCGGTCGCGGGCGGGCAGCGTGCCGTACAGCAGCGCCCCGCCGAAGCCGAGCCAGGCCTCGAAGAGCTTGGGGTGCCTGGCCAGCGTGGTGAAGACGTTGAGCGGGTTCTTGGCGGCGAATCCGGTGCGTTCTGCCGGAGGGAGGGGCTCCACACGGGGTTGCATGGTCGCTATCGTCGCGCACATGAGCGGTCGCTTGGTAGACAGACGCATCCTGGTCGTCGGCGCGGGCACCCGGCCGAGCGACGAGCCCGATCCCCCGGTCGGCAACGGCAGGGCGATCGCGGTGGCGGCGGCGCGCGAGGGCGCCCACGTGATCTGCGCCGACGTCGACGAGGCGGCGGCCGGGCAGAGCGCCGAGCTGGCCCGCAAGGAGGGCGGCACGGCCGAGGTGATCACGGCCGACCTGGCCGACGCCGGGCAGTGCGAGGCGCTGCCGGGCCGGGCGGGGGCGATCGACGGGATCGTGCTCAACGCGGGGATCGGCGCCGGTTTCGCGCTGGCCGGGACGAGCGCCGAGGAGTGGGACCGCGTCTTCGCGGTCAACCTCCGCGCGCACTTCCTGATCTGCAAGGCGGCGCTGCCGCTGCTGGGCGAGGGCGGCTCGATCGTCTTCATCGGCTCGGTGGCGGGCCTGCGCCCGGGGAGCCTGATCCCGGCCTACGACGCCTCGAAGGCCGGGCTCGTCGGGCTGACCAGGCACGTGGCGCTGGAGGGCGCGGGGCTGGGCGTGCGCTCGAACCTGATCGCGCCAGGCCTGATCGACACGCCGCTCGGCCGCGAGGCCTCCCGCCACTGGAAGCACCGGGGCAGGGTGCGCGTCCCGATGGGCCGTCAAGGCACCGCCTGGGAGGTGGCGAGCGCGGCGGTCTTCCTGCTGTCGCGGGAGGCTTCCTACATCACCGGCCAGGTGCTGGCCGTCGATGGCGGCCTCACCCTGGTCTAGAGCTTGTGGATCTTGAGTTTGTCGCCCCACCTGGCGACGGCCTCGTCGTCGGCGAAGGCGATGGCGCGCATCATGTTGCCGCCGTCGCTGCGGCGCACGTTGCGCTCCAGGCGTTCCTTCAGCTGCGGCGACAGGCGCGTGGTGCCCGCCTCGACGGTGTCGCCGTAGTGCGGGGCGTAGGCGACGCCCGCGAACCCCGTCCGGCGCAGCAGGGCCGGCAGGGTCCGGCTGGAGTAGAACATCAGGTGGTTCTTGGTGAAGCCGCTCCACGTGGAGCCGTAGGCCTTCAGCAACAGTGACCTGGCGTTGACGGTGAGGATCATCAGCACGCCGCCGGGGGCGAGCAGCCGGCGGAAGGTCGCGAAGTCCTCCAGCGGCCTGGGCAGATGCGCCAGGACCGACCACAGGGTGACGACGTCGAAGCCGCCCGCGGCGATCTCCGGCACGTCGCCGGGGGCGCCGAAGTAGGCCTTGGCCTTCTGCAGGCGCTCGTTGGCCTGCTGGACGGAGTCGGGCGACAGGTCGACCCCGACCGCGTCGAAGCCGCGCTGCTCGGCCAGTTGCAGGAACAGGCCGGCGCCGCAGCCGAAGTCCAGCAGGCGGCGGCCGGTGCCGTCGTCGAAGACCGGGGTGAAGCTCTCCATGACCAGGCGGTAGCGGCGCTGGCGGTTCTCGGCGTAATCGCCGGTGAGGAACTTGCTGTAGCTGTTGGCGTACAGGTCGCCCAGGCGTTCCGGGCGCACGTTCGGATTGCGGTAGAGGAATCCGCAGGAGGGGCAGCGCACGACGTGGTAACGCCAGCCCTTGCCGCCGGTGGGCTCGAACAGCGGCTGCTGGCGCGATTCTCCGCACATCATGCAGCTCAGGAACTCCTCGATCTCGCCGAGGGGAATACGTTTTCTGTAGTCGTCCAGGGAGATCACCGGCGCTCTGCGCAGCAGTAGCCGCCACTGGAACTCGCGGACCTGGCGTTCACCCGGCCGTACGTAGACACGCTGGCCCCACGGGACCTTGTCGTAGCGCGTGCCGTAGAGCAGGCGATAAACGGTCCGACGCGGAGAGATCATGCGCAGCACCTCACAGGGGAAGGAGGGGCCCCCGATATGCCCGGTATCGCGGAGACTATGCCATATCCCGTCGCGAGACGACCCCTGACTCCCTCTTTCCGGTCACCCGAATTTCGGTTCCGCATGGATTTGTCGACTCCACAACTCCACTCCCTATTGCCCAATTCGCCATTTATAGACGTATTGACGGTAATCACTGGCTTTTCAATACTTGACAGGCTAGTCAGGAGTTAGCCCCATCAGTACTCGGCGAAACCAGAGGACCCCAGTGATCCGCACGTTGCTCGCAGAGGACATGGAACTCGTCCGTGGCGCCATCGTCGCCCTCCTGTCGTTCGAGGACGACATCGAGGTGGTCGCCGAGGTGGACAGGGGCGACCGCGTCCTGGCGGCGGCCCGCGCCAGCAAGCCCGACGTCGCCGTGCTGGACCTGTCCATGCCCGGCAGGGACGGTCTCGAGGCCGCCAGGGAGCTCCACGAGGAGCTGCCGGGCTGCGGCGTGCTGATCCTCACCGGCATCGGCACGCCAGGCATGCTCAAGCGCGCCCTCGACGCCAACGTGGGCGGGTTCATGGCCAAGGACGCCCCGCCCGGCCAGCTGGCCGACTCCATCCGCAAGGTCGCCGGCGGCGGCCGGGTGGTCGACTCCACCCTGGCCATCGCCGCCATGACGACGCCTCAGGCGCCGCTGTCCGCGCGCGAGCTGGACGTGCTCGCCGCCTCGGCCAAGGGCTCGTCCGTCGGCGAGATCGCCAGGCAGCTCTTCCTGGCCCACGGCACCGTCCGCAACCACCTCAGCCGCACGCGCATGAAACTAGGCGCCCGCAGCAGCGTCGACGCCGTCCGCATCGCCCGCGAGGCGGGATGGATCTGACAACCCGGTGTGGTGCGCCAGGAAGGCGAGCGCGTCCGCGGCCAGCTCGACCGACCGGCTGACGGCGCGCGCGCCGTGCCCCACGTCCGGCTCGTGGCGCAGCAGCACCTCACGGGCGCCCGACCACTGGAGGGCGGCGCACATCTTCCTGGCGTGCAGGGGGTCGACGCGGGTGTCGCCGCCGGAGACGGTGAACAACACCGGAGGGTACGGCACGCCCCGCTCCACCCGGTGGTAGGGCGAGTAGCCCATCAGCCAGGCCAGCTCCTCGGGGATCTCCGCCGAGCCGTACTCCCGGCGCCAGGCCGCACCCAGGCCCGAACGCTCGTAGCGTGCCATGTCGAGGATCGGCGCGGCGCACACGGCGGCGGCGAACAGCTCGGGACGCTGGGTGAGCATGGCGCCCACCAGCAGGCCGCCGTTCGACTCCCCCCACAACGCCAGCCGGTCGGGGGTGGTCCAGCCGTCGGCGACGAGCTTCCCGGCCGCCGCGGCGAAGTCGTCGAAGCTGTTCTGCTTGCACTCCCGCATGCCCTGGCGGTGCCACTCCTCCCCCTCGTCGCCGCCGCCCCTGATGCCGGCCACGGCCAGCACGCCGCCCGCCTCCACCCAGGCCAGGGAGTCGGCCGCGTAACCGGGCAGCAGGGTCAGGCCGAAGCCTCCGTACCCGGCCAGCAGGGTCGGGCGCGGCCCGCCGCCGGAAGGGCCTGCCACGACGATCATCCGGACCTGGGTGCCGTCGGCCGAGACGCAGGTGAGCTGGCGGCTCTCCACCCCGGAGGGACGCGTCCCGCCCGCAGGCGCGGCCCACAGATCGGCGCGGCCGGTGCGCGCGTCGTAGCGCCACACCGCCGGCGGGGAGACCGCGTCGGTGTAGGTGAACCAGGCCTCGTGCCCGCCCTCGGGGCGCACGGTCAAAGGTCCGACCGCGCCACGGCCGGGCAGGGCGACCTGGCCGAGCGGCCCGCCCGTGGCCAGGTCGTGCACGCCGATCTCCGCCACCGCGTGCCGTACCCGCGAGACCAGCAGCCGCCCGCCGGACAGGATGGTGAAGCCGCGCAGCACCGAGTCCGGCTCCTCGGCGACGAGCTCGCGCCACCGCTCCGGGGCCTCCAGGTCGGCGACGCACAGGCGGCCCCTGGGCGCCTCGTGGTCGGTCGCCACGTACAGCAGCCCGTCGAGGCCGACCACCGCCGCGCTCCTGGCCAGGCCCGCCTTCTGGACGAGCCGCTGCTCGCCGGTCGCCATGTTGATCAGCCACAGCTCGTTCGGCGCGGCGGGTCCGGGTGCGGCCGAGACGGTGAGCCAGTCGCCCGCCGGGCTGACACCCAGACCGTAGGTGGCTTCCGCCGCGACGCCGAACAGCGGCGTGTCCCTGCCGTCGCCGACCGTGTGCAGATAGACGCCCTCGCGGAAGCGCACGTAGCAGAAGGCCCGCCGTCCCGGCAGCCACGCCACCGGGGAATACCGGCAGCCGCCGATCGGGCCCTCCACGGCTTCCCCCGTGGCCGCGTCCATGACGTGCAGCTCGGAGCGCTCGTCGCCGCGGCGCGACAGCTGGTAGGCGACCAGCGCGCCATCGTGGTCGGGCTGCCACTCGTCGAGCGTGGTCACCCCGGACGGGTCCAGCCGCATCGGGTCCAGGAGCACCCGGTCGTCGCGCAGGAGGACGGGATGTTCCTCGTACGGCATGCGCCGCGTGGTGAAGCAGTGCCCGCCGCGCCACAGCGGAGGGCTCACCGTGCCGACCCTGCCCAGCTCGCCCAGGCGCTCACGGAACCGCTCGCGCCAGGGCAGCGCCTCGGCCCGCGCCCTCCAGAGCTCCTCCTGGGCGGCCAGCCACGCCCGCGTCCGCGGGCTGTCGTGCTCCTCCAGCCAGCGGTAGGGGTCGTGGACGAGGTGGCCGTGAAGGTCGTCCACGATCGGCAGGCGCTCGGCGTCCGGATAGGTCATGAGGATGGCTCCCAGTGTGCGACGAGTTCCGCGTAGCCGGCGGCCGAGCGGACGAGCTCCTCGTGACGCCCGATCCAGGCGCCTCCGTCGAGGAGCAGGACCCGGTCGGCGCGCCTGGCCGAGCTGATGCGGTGGGCGATGACGACGAGCGTGCCGCCGCGCTGGGCGAAGGCCGCCTCCACGCGGGCCTCCGCGGCCTGGTCGAGGTGGCAGCAGGCTTCGTCCAGGATCACCAGGCGGGCGGGTGACAGGTAGGCCCTGGCCAGGGCGACCAGCTGGCGCTCCCCTGCGGACATGGCCCTCGGGTCCAGGTCGGCGTGCGGGAGGCCGGGGGCGCCCAGCTCGGCCAGGGCATGCCGGATCTCCTGCGGGGTGGCGTCGGGGGCGAGGTAGGTGAGGTTGTCCTCCAGGGAGGCGCTGAAGACGTAGGCCTCCTGGGGGATGAGCACGCGGTGCCGGGGGTGCACCTGGCCGGCCGGTGTGCCGCCCAGCTCGACCGTGCCCTCGCCCGGGGTGAGCAGGCCGGCGATGAGGGCGGCGAGGGTGGACTTGCCGGTTCCGCTCGGCCCGACCACGGCCAGGTGCTCGCCTTCCGGCAGGTCCAGGGTGAGGTCGCGGATCACGGGCTCGGCATGCGGGCCGTACGCGAAGGTGACCCCTCGCAGGGCGAGCTCGACCCCCTCGGGTGCGCGGCCCGACAGCGGCAGGGGGGACGGCGGGGCGGGGTGGGACGACGCGGGGTGGGACGACGCGGGAGGCGGCGATGAGGGAAGCGGCGGCGGGGAGTGGGTGATGCGGCCGAGGGCGGCGTGCAGGCGGACGCCGCTCACGCCGACGCCCTCCATCAGGCCGCCGAGCGCCGGGGCGAGCGACTGGGTCAGGTAGGCCAGCGCCCCCACCACCACGCCCGCCTCCACGTCACGCGCGACCGCCAGCACCAGCACCACGGGCAGCCAGGCGCCCACGGCGAGCGCCGCCGTCCTGGCGGCCAGCACCCTGGCTACCCCCTGCGCCGCCTCCGCCTGAGCCCCGATCCGCCGATCCGCCTCCGCCTCCATCGCGCTCTCTGCCCCGCAGGCGGTGATGTCGCGCAGGCCGTGGCAGAGAGAGGTGATCGTCTCGGCGCTCGCCTCGTCGGCCAGCAAGTACCGCGCCTGCCTCCGCGCCAGAGCAGGCAGCGACAGGGCGAACACCGCGACGCCGGTCGCGAACGGCAGCAGCACGGCAGGAGCCAGCGACGGCGCCAGCGTCACCAGCCCGGCGCCCGCGCTCACCAGCGTGAACGCGAACCCCCTGAGGACCGTGACCAGCGCGGCGAAGGCGTCTCTGGCCAGCTCGACCTGCAACGTGGCGCGGGCGAGGGCGGCGCTGTCGGGCGGCGGGCCGTGGAAGGCCCTGGTCGCCTCGCCGAGCACGCCGTCGACCACGCGGTGCAGCAGGTCGTCGCGGAACGGCTCGGCGATGTCGGCCACGGCCAGGATCACCTGGCGTGCCGCCAGCGCCGCGGCGAGCCAGGCGGCGCCGAGCACCGCCAGCCAGCCCAGGCCGGTCATGGGCTTGCCGGCCAGGAACCCCTGGTCGATCGCTCCGGCCACGGCATGGCCGATGAGGAACGCGGGCGCCGTCTCGACGACCGACCACGCGGCGACGCGGCCCAGGGCCGAGGGCCGCCGCCTGAGCGCCGCCCGCACCAGCCCCCACCGCCCACCGCCCCCTGCGCCGCCCTCCCGGCCCAGGGACCCGTCCCGGGAAGCTCCGCCCTGGGAAGCCTCGCCCCGGAGAGCCCCGGCCGAGGCAGCCCCGGCCGACGAAGCCCCAACCGAGGCAGTCCCGGCCGAGGCAGTCCCGGCCGACGGAGCCCCAGCCGACGGAGCCCCAGCCGACGGAGCCCCGGCCGACGGAGCCCCGCCGCGGATGTCCGTGGCCGCGACGGCTCCCGGCTCGCCCGTCACAGGGTCCCCTCCGCGAACACGGCCCGGTAGTCCGGGTCCTCCCACAGTTCCCCGTGCGGCGCCGCGGCCCGGATGCGCCCCTCCTGCACCCAGACCACCCGATCCGCCCGCGCGGCAGTCGTGGCGCGGTGGGCGACCACGAGCCGGGTCCGCCCGCCGTACTGGCCGAACAGCGCGTCGCTCACCCGCCGCTCCGTCACCGTGTCCAGGCTGGAGGTGGCGTCGTCGAGGACGAGCAGCCGCCGGGGCGCGGCCAGGGCGCGGGCCAGCCCGAGCCGCTGGCGCTCGCCGCCGGACATGGGCGTGGCGGTGAGCGGCGTCATGAACCCCTCGGGCAGCAGCCTGACGAACGTGTCGGCCTGCGCGGCACGGGCGGCGCCGCCGAGGTCGGCCCCGCCCATGCCGATGGCGGCGCCCACCGTCTCCCCCAGGAGGACGGGCCGCTCGAAGGCGTAACCCACCGCGGCCCGCAGGCTCTCACGGCTCAGTTCGGGAAGCGGCACGCCGTCGATCAGCACGGTGCCGTGTTCGGGGTCGCGCAGCCGCCCGGCGAGCTCGGCCAGCATCGTCTTGCCGGCTCCCGAGCGGCCGACCAGCGCCACGCAGGATCCTCCTGCCACCACCAGGTCACCGGCGGGGATCCCGCGGAACTCCAGCGTCCCGGGGCCGGGCGGCAGCTCGCGGGTGCCGTGGGCCATCGGCGGCACGGCGAGCACCTCGGCGACGCGGGAGGCCGCGGACCTGGCCCTGGCGAGCTGCCCGACATACCCGAGCGCCCCGCCGAGCGCGGAGCCGAGGACGGCGTAGCGCGCGGCCGCGTACAGCTCCCCCACCGTGAGCTGTCCAGCGGCCAGCAGCCACCCTCCGGCGGCCAGCACCGCCACCTCCAGCACGGGCGTCATCACCCCGGCGCGTACTCCGGCGGCGGCGGTCGCCCGCCACAGGGCCAGCCCGTGGGCGCGCAGTTCCGGCAGCGGCGCGAGGACGCGCTCCGCCTCGCGCCGGGCGGTGCCGGCGGCGGCGATGGTGCGCGCGCCGGTCAGCGCCTCGGCGAGCCGGGCGGCGATCCGTCCCTGGACCTCCTGGTAGGCGCCCGACAGCGCGCCTCCGGTGCGCAGGAAGGCGCGCAGGATGAGCACGATGGCCACGATCCCCGCGCCGAGCGCGAGGGTGAGCCTCGGGTCGATGAGGGTCAGGGCGATCAGGGCTCCGGCGGTGGGCACGACGAGCGCCACGGCGCTCACCATCGCCTCGGGGGCGCGGCCCGCCTCGTCGGCGTTGAGCCCGGCCCGCAGGGTCAGCTCTCCGGGAGCGTGGGTTCGCATCAGGGTGCCGGCGTCCAGCACGTGGCGGACGACCGCCCGCCGGATCCAGGCGGCGGCCCGCGCGCCGGTGAGGCCTCTGGCCAGGACCGCCAGGCATTCGCAGCCGATGACGACGGCGACCGCCGCGATCAGCCAGCCGGGCGCTCCGCCGGTGTCGATGGCGCGTCCGATCAGGTACGGCATGGCCAGTTCCGCTGCCGCCCCGGCGACGGCGGCCAGGGCCAGGAGGACCGGCCATGGCCCGCTGTGCCGTGCGGCGCCCGCCATCAGGCGATCCCCGTCACGCATGGTGGTCCCCGTTGGGCGAGTGGTCCCCGTCACGCATGGTGGTCCTCTCCCGGGGCGCCGGGACCCGGGTCCCGGCGCCCTCAGGTCGTTCGTTCATCGGCGACGCATCAGTGGCACAGAGCGACACTGAGGTTGCTCGGCTTGCCGGAGTTGCACGTGAGAGCGGTGAGCGTGCTGCCGCCACTGGCGACGTCAGTGCTCGTAGGAGCCTCAAGGCCCTGCAGGTCGAGGAGAACCATCGTTCGACACCTCCTTTCCGTGGTCGAGGAAGGGCAGTCCCGCCCGCGGTTCGGCGTGCAGTGACGCCAGTGCGAGCAGGACCCCCGCCGTACCGGTGGCGAGGTCCATGGACAGCCGCAACAGCTGGTCGCCGGGGAAGGCGAGGCCTCCCGCGTACGGCAGGGCGTGCCAGCGCAGCCCTGCCTCTCCGGCGCCGAAGGCGGCGATGATGCCGGCCCGTCCGGTGAACAGGCCGGGCTGGACGAAGTAGCCGGAGCGGGCGACGAGGCGCAGCCGGTCGAGTGCGTCGTCGAGCTCGTCGTCGTGCCGGTGCGCGAGGTAGCGCTCCAGGACGAGCGCGATGCCGGCGGATCCCTCGTCGAGGTAGGGCAGCAGCCGCCAGCCCTGGTTGACCTGGAGCGAGCCGTCGTCGGCCGCCTTGCAGCGCCGCAGGTCCTGGCGCAGGGCGGTGGCGGCCAGGTCGAGGAGGTGCCGGTCGCCGGTGCGTTCGTAGGCGTGCAGGAACAGCAGCGCCGGTCCCGCGGAGCCGTACATGAGCCCGGCGCGGGGGTGGCCGCCGCCGCTGGTCTCCGGCACGTCGTCGGGGCCGCCGAGTCTGTCGGCGCACAGCTCGACGGCGCGGGAGGCCGCGTCGTCGAGCCCGAAGTGGTACAGGACGAGGCCGATTCCGGACAGCCCGGAGAACAGGGCGCTCTCCAGGCGTTCCCATTTCTCCTTGCGGCAGATGTCGAGGAGGTCGAGCGCGTCGTTCCGGTGCCCGAGCAGGTCCAGCACGTAGGCCACGCCGTACAGGCCGTCGTAGAGTCCGAGGCTCCAGCCCGGCTTCGGGGCGCGGGCGCGTTCGAGCAGCCATTCCTGGTGGTCGGGCGGGCAGCCGGCGCGGAGCTGGGCGTAGAACACCCCGGCGGCTCCGTTGGCCAGGCACAGCCCCCTGCCGGGCTGGAACTGGGCGATGTCGCCGGGGAAGAGCCGGTCGTCGCGCCCTGGGGTGGCGCTGGCGGCGATGGCGCGCTGGAGTGCCTGGCGTACCTCCGGCCAGGGGGCCTGGCCGGGCAGGGCGGGCGGCGACCAGGCGTGCTCCCCGGCGATGATGGCGACGTCCCGCTCGACGCGGGCGCCGGGGAAGACGTCGGTGACGATCTGTCCCAGGTGCTCGGCCTTGCCGCGGTGGAGCGGCTGCATGATCGTGCACTGCGGGGCGAAGAGTCCCAGGCGCAGGCAGGCCATGGCGTACCTGTCGACGTCGGCGCCCTCGTGGCCCTGGGGGGCGACGAAGGCGGGGTGGGCCAGCGCGGCCCTGGCGCCGTCGCTCTCCAGCGTGGCGACCTCGTAGTCGATGAGCACCACGCGCCCGTCCTCGGTGAGCAGGACGTTGTCGGGGTGCAGGTCGCCGAAGACGACGCCGCGTTCGTGCAGCATCGCGACGGCCGCCTCGACCTGGCCGGAGACCTCCATCGCCCAGGCCGCGTAGCCGGCCCGTTCCTCCTCGGTGCAGGTGGCCCACGTCAGCGGGAAGCGGCGGACCAGGCGGCGCTGCAGGGTGACGCCGTCGACGAACTCCATGACCAGGAAGCTGTGCTCGCCGACGGTGAAGTGGTCGAGCAGCTCGGGCACGACCGGCAGGCCGGCCAGGCGCTCGAGGATGTCGCGCTCGTGGGCCAGGCGCGCCACGGCGTCACGGCCCGCGGCGTCGAGGCCGGCGTGCGGCCTGGCCTCCTTCAGGACCACCTGCCGCCCGGTGCGCCCGTCCCTGCCCAGGTAGACGCCGCCGCCGTTGGAGAAGTGCAGGACCTGCTCGATCGTGTACGGCAGGCCCTCCATGGTGACGGAGTTCCTGGCCTCCAGATGGGGCGCGAGGAAGGCCGGCAGCGTCGTCCAGGGCGGCACGGTGAAGACGGCCTGCCGCACGTCGGGCACCAGGCGGCCCTGGCCGTCCTCGACGGCCAGCACCCGCTCGCCGCTGTCGGACAGGCAGTGGCGCTCGGCGAAGCCTCCATAGCGCACGTACAGCGGCCCGTCGCCGTAACGCAGGTCGGAGAGAATGTAGGGTCCGCGTATTCCGCGGAGCAATTCGTCGAGGTCTTTCAGGACGAGTTCCAGCTGCGCCTCGTCGGCCGGGTAAATGGTGACGAGTTTCCCGCTGGAGGCGCGCGAGGCGGCCTTCGAGCCGAGCATGACCAGCACCGGGAGACCGCGCAGGAATTTGAAGGCGATGCCCCGGGTGACGCAGTACTCCCATACGGCGGCCAGGGCCTGCTCCGCGTCGTCGGCACGGGCCGACACGTGGATCTTCCAGCCCTGGGGCGGGAGCGGCCGGCCGGACTCGGGTGCGAAGTACACCCAGGTGTCGGTCTCGAAGCGGTTCCAGCCCTCCGGCAGCGGTCTCCGTGCGGCGGCGAAGACGGCCTCCTCGACGTCGCCGCGCGGGACGTCGTAGAAGAGCGCGTCCGCCAGGCAGTAGAGCTCGTACTGATCTGTCACGCCAGAAGAATGACAAATATCTCCACCGCGTCGCTAGTTACGAATTTCACGTTCCGCCGGAGAGATGTTCACGGCGTTTCGTGCGTCTGCCCAAAAGCCTTTGGACGCGGTTTTGTGGCGACGGTGGCACGCAGCAGGAAAAGGCCGTCGTTCGTTCTGTGCGTCTCCAGGGAGCCGCCTATTTCCGCCATTCTTTCCCGGAGGTTGCGCAATCCCTGGCCGGTCCCGTCGCCGGAGGCCCGCAGCCGGTCGTTGACCAGGGTCATCCGGATCACGTCGTCGCACTCGGCCACGTGGATCTCGCACGCCCGTGCGGAGGCGTGGCGCAGGATGTTGGTCACGCCCTCGCGCAGCACGTCGGCCAGCACCCAGGAGATCTCTTCCGGTACTTCGTCGCAGGCCGCCTCGACCACGCAGCGGGCGCCGCTGGCCTCCAGGATGGTACGCGCGGAGCTGAGCTCGGCCTCCAGGCGGACCATGCTGCGGCCGTGCGCCACCGATCTGACCTCGGCCGTCACCCCTCTGACGAGGTCGAGGGCCTCGTCCAGTTCAAGCTGCGCCTTGGGGTCGCCGGTCTCCACCAGCCGCTGCACGAGCTCGATCTTGAGCACCAGCACCGCCAGGCGATGCCCGACCAGGTCGTGCAGGTCGCGGTTGAGCCGCCTGCGTTCGTCCTCGACCGCCCTGCAGACCTCGTCGGCGCGCACCAGGGCCAGGAAGTGGGCACGCGCGGCGAGGCAGACGACCACGTACTCGGCGACCACCAGGGCGGGGACGCAGACCGCCCACACCGCGATCCGGTCATCCTCCGACCAGGGGGTCAGAGCCACCAGGGCGGGGCCGCCGGCCACGGCCGCCACCCACAGCGGCCCGCTGCGCCTCGACTCCGCCAGCAGCAGCAGGCTGACGGCCATCAGGCTCACCACCGAGATCCACGCGCTGCCCAGCAGCACGATCGCGGCGGCCGTCACCGTGAGCTGGCCTGCCACCGGCCACCAGGCGACCCCGCTGCGCCTGACCGCCTGAAGGACCGTTCCCGCGTGCAGGCCGATGAGGAGCGCCAGGGCCACGACCACGATCCACCCCTGGGAGGCGGGGGCCTCCAGCAGCACCAGCCCCCCGAGTGCCACGCAGCCGCTGACGATCGCGAGGGCGCATAATCGCAACGGTGACCACGACGCGACCACTGAGCAGAGCCGGACACGTCGCATAACCTGCGCCCTTCGTCAGCGTGAATCCCGCATGCTCATCCCCCACACTCCCGCAATCAATCGCCACAACCATCCCACCTAGGATGAATCGCATGGAATACACGCGACTTGGTAGCACCGGTCTGAAAGTTTCCAAGATCTGCCTGGGCATGATGAGTTACGGCGACCCCGCCAAACTCGAGTGGTCCCTCCCGGAGGAGCAGGCCGAACCGCTGGTCAAGCGGGCGATCGAGGCCGGCATCACCTTTTTCGACACCGCCGACGTCTACAGCGCGGGCACCAGCGAGGTGATCACCGGCAACGTGCTGCGCCGCCTGCTGCCCCGCCGCGACGACTACGTGCTGGCCACCAAGGTCTTCTTCCCCGTGCGCAAGGGCGTCAACGAGGGCGGGCTGTCGCGCAAGCACATCATGGCCGCCATCGACGCCTCGCTTGACCGTCTGGGCACCGACTACGTCGACCTCTACCAGATCCACCGCTGGGACCCCGAGACCCCCGTCGAGGAGACGATGGAGGCCCTGCACGACGTGGTCCGTTCGGGCAAGGCCCGCTACATCGGGGCCTCCTCCATGGCCGCGTGGCAGTTCTCCAAGGCGCAGTACACCGCCTCCGCCAACGGCTGGACACGCTTCGTCTCCATGCAGAACCACTACAACCTGCTCTACCGCGAGGAGGAGCGCGAGATGTTGCCGCTCTGCCTCGACCAGGGCGTCGGCGTGATCCCGTGGTCGCCTCTGGCTCGCGGCGTGCTCGCGCGCGCCGGTTCCTCCGACGCCGGTACGGCACGCGCCACCAGCAAGGACGCCGGCCGCATCGAGTACCTGTACGGCAAGGACGCCGACCAGCCGATCCTCGACCGTGTGGCGCAGGTGGCCCGCGAGCGGGAGCTGCCGGCCGCCCAGATCGCCCTGGCCTGGCTCCTGCACCAGCCGGGCCTCAGCGCCCCGATCATCGGCGCGACCAAGGACCGCCACATCGACGACGCGGTCGCCGCGGTGGGCGTCTCCCTGTCGGACAAGGAGCTGGCGTTCCTGGCCGAGCCGTACACGCCGCGCGAGGTGCGCGACTAGTTCCCCTTGGCCAGGAGCGCGCCGATCGCGGTGCGCAGCGACGGCGCCGTGGCGTCGCCGAACGGGCCCGACGGGTAGTCCACCACCCAGACGTGAAGCATCTCGGGGGTGCTCGGCATCTTGGTGGTGCCCGCCGGGCACCCGCCGGAGGCGTCCACCACGGCGACGCCTCCCGCCGGCTTGGAGCACAGGTTGTCGTGGGCGTGCCAGCGGGTCAGCGAGCCGCCGACCTGCGGTCCCGGCTTTCCCGGCGGCATGATGAACATCGCGCCCAGCAGGATGTCGCCGCCGCCGGGCTTGCGGTAGAAGACGAGGGACTCGGGGCGGGTGGGGTCGAGCTCGCGGTCGTCGATGATCCAGGCGGGCTTGGTCATGTGGAGCACGCCGCTGGTGTCGATGGACAGCTGGAAGCCCGCCTTGCGTGCCGCGGCCAGGGTGGGCCAGCGGGCGGGCACCTCGCGTGCCGTACGGGCCACCAGGTCGTCGGCGGCGGCCCGCTCGGCCTCGGTCGGCGGCGGGCCGGTGGGGGTGTCGTGATGGTGCTCGCCGCCCGTCTGCCCGTCGGCCGCCTGGCCCGCCGGAGCGGCCTGCTCGTGCTGGTGGGCCGGTGCGGCCTGAGCCTGCGCGTCTCCGGCGCCCGCCGCGACGGGGGCGGCATGGCCTGCGTGGCTGTGTCCGGCGAAGGCGGGCAGGAAGGCGGCGCCGACGGCGAGCGCCACCACGCCCGACAGCAGTCCGGCACCCGTCAGCCGCAGCGACCCGTCGGCGGCGGAGGGCTGAGGCGTGGCGGGCTGTGGCGTGGCGGGCTGAGGCGTGGCGGGCTGAGGCGTGGCGGGCTGAGGCGTGGCGGGCTGAGGCGTGGCGGGCTGAGGCGTGGCGGGAGCGGCGGCAGGGACAGCGGCGGGGGCGCGGTCCGCCAGGTAGGCGCACCCGCTGACCACGGCCAGTTCCAGCAGCGTGGCGAGCACGTCGGGCACGCCCAGCGGCTCGCTCCGCCCCGGCGGCAGCCCGATGGTGCGGCTGAGCGCCCATACCACGGCCACGGCCGCGTTGCCCGCCAGTCCTGCCAGGAACAGGGCGCGGCCGGGCCGCAGCAGCACCGCGAGCGCCCACATCAGTTGCGCCCACCCGACGGCGGCGAAGAAGGCGCCGTGGGCGACGCTCATGGCGAAGTGGTCGGCCAGCACCGCGAAGTGCACGGCTCCGGCGCCGGCCGACAGGACGGCCAGCGCCACGGGCGCGGAGGCACGTGAGCTCATAGGTCGTCCCTACAGCAGAACCAAGCGCTTGACCAGATCCCGGGCGGCCCCGATGCGTGCCGACCGCCCGGGATCCGCCGTTACGGCGTGGTGGCCGGCTGCCCCGAGGTCACGGCGCTCCAGTACAACGCTCCCGCGACCTGGGCGAACAGGCCCTTGGGATGGTTGCGGAACATCGGCTCGGTGCCGAACGCCACGACCGCGGCCCCGCGCTCGTCGAGCCCGCTGATCACCGCGGCCTGGCCGCGAGCCGCCTCGGGACCGCCGCTGCCGTCCTCGTTGGCCCGCCAGTGGCCGGAGACCAGCGGCCCCTCGGTGCTGTACGACTGCTCGGCCTTCACGCCCGCGCCCAGGCCGGTGAACCAGCGCGGGGCGTACACGAACGAGAAGGAGCCGTCGGCCATGCGGACCACCCCGTTGCCGTCGGTGTTCCCGGTGACCGGCGTGGCCTGCAGCAGCCCGGCGTCGGTGTTGAAGCGGGTGCCGGTCGAACCGCGCGTCACGACGCCGCCGGTGGCGAGGTAGGCGTCGAGTGCGGTGCGGGCGGCCGGGTTGAGCTGGGCGTAGGTCAGGCCGGAACCGACGTAGAACACGTCCGTCGTGCTCCAGTCGTAGCCCGCGTTGAGCAGGGCCGCGTTCACCGGGGTGACCTGGAATCCCATCTCGCGCAGGGTGAACAGGTCGTCGGCCGAACCGGCCGCGGTGATGCGGACCGGCGCCAGTGCCGTACCGCCCGCCGTCCCTCGAGTGAAGCGCACGCCGTAGCGGTCGGCGACCGTGCGGGCGGCGGCGCGCGCGGAGGACGGCACGACGGCGGAGCCGTCCTTCCAGGCGACGGCGACGCCCTGCCGGAGCAGGTCGTTCAGTGCCTGGACGTCCTTGCCGTCGGCGAGCTCGAGCGCCAGCGGGCCGCCGCCCGGCGGCACGGAGCCGGTGGGCGAGGCGGCGGCGACCGGCGCGGAGACCACCCGCAGGCGGTTGTCGGTCACCGGCTGGACGGTGGCGCCCCACAGCAGGCCGTGGCTCCAGCCGGAGATGTCGTACATGGCCCCGACGCGCGGGCTGATGTCCTGCCCTGCCTCCAGGATGACGTTGGCCAGGCCGCGCTTGGGCTGGCGCATGTCGACGACGTAGGTGCCCGCGGGGTAATTGGCGCCGCCCGCGCGGAAGGGCAGCAGCGCCCTGCCGACCCGCACGTCGTTGGCGACCAGGAAGTCGACCAGCCGCGCGGCGGCGGGGCCCGGGCCGGGGATGATGTAGGCGCGCGGGAAGGTGGTGCTGTAGACGTCCTCGGGACCGAAGCCGGGCACGATGTCCAGCGGGACCGTCCTGTGCGGCTCGCCCGCGGCGCCGCGGCGGAACCACTCGGCCTGATCCTTGATCAGCTTGTCCGCGTTGGCGGCCACGTGCCGGTTGGTGCCGCGGATGGCGGTGGCGTGGATGTCGGTGTTGATCCGCGACCTGCGCTGCAGCTCGGCCACCGGCAGGGTGTTGTAGGCGTTGTTGTTGACCTGCAGCGGCACCTCGATCGTCTGGGCGATGACCGCTCCGTGGAAGGGCGCGTACTGCGGGGTGAAGATGGGCGGCCAGTCGTCCCAGCCGTCGACGTAGTCACGGAAGGGGATCTCGACGGGGTTCACGCCGTCGGCGGCCGGCGTGTAGCCCAGCCCGTTGATGGCCGACTCCAGGTTCAGGCCGTTGGCCCAGGTGTTGGTGATGAACAGGTCGTACTCGTAGTTGGCGCCGTGCGGCGGCGTGGTCGGCTCGACCAGCGTGCCGTTGACGTAACCGTGCAGGTCCAGCACGGCCACCGGCTGGACGTCGATCATGATCTGCCGCATCGCGCGCACCTCGGGCTGCGAGACGGTGACGAAGTCGCGGTTCATGTCGAAGCCGTTGGCGTTGGCGCGCGTGTTGGCGATGCGCCCGTCGGGGTTGGCCACGACGTTGAAGTACAGGCGCGCCGACTTCAGCAGCTTCACCACGGCGGGGTCGGTGCTGGTGGCCAGCTCCTCGATGACCCGCAGGGCGCCGTCGACGCCCTCGAACTCGTTGCCGTGGATGCTGGAGTTGTAGAAGACCGGGGCCTTGTAGCCGCGCGGCGGGCGGTGGCCCTCCTCGATGAGGCGGCGGCCGAGCTCCTGCTTCCAGTCGTCGGCGGCGCTCTCCGGCGCGGTCACGGTCACCAGGTAGAGGTCGCGGCCCCCGGCGCTGCGCCCGATGACCTCGGCGCTGACGCGGTCGCCGAGCGCCTGGAGGGCGTTGAGCCTGCCGGCGATGGCGTGGTAGGGCGTCAGGCCGAGCTTGATGGCGGCGTCGCCGGGGTTCTCCGGCGGGATGGGCAGCGTGGTCCTGCGCGGGTAACCGCGGTCGTGCCGGAGGGTGACCGCTCCCTGCGATGCGGACCTCTCCGTCGCGGCGAGCGCGGACAGGGGCTCCTCGATCAGCGCGGCGATCTCGTTGCGTTCCGGGCCGTTGCCGGGCTCGCGGTGCTTGGGGGCGGGGTCGGCGGAGGCGGCGGTCGCGGGTGTCAGCAACAATGCGGCGGATAACAGGGTGGTGAAGATGCGACGCATGGTCGAGAATCGCACGCATTGTCGGCCGCGTCCATCAGGGCACTCGCCGATCAAATTTCCTGTAAAATCACTAGGAAATAAAGGAAACAAGTCGAGCGGGAAGGCCTACCCTCACGCCATGCCGATCTCGAGATATCTGCCGTCACCAGAACGCTCCACCGTGGCGATCGCCCCGGCCGTGGCCGGGCAGGGGCACTGGGCGGGCGCGCCCAGTGCCGTCGCCACCGACGAGGGGATCCACCTCGCCTACCGCCTGCGCCGCCCGATCTCCCAGGGGCGCGGGCACGCCGTCGTCGTCGCCCGCTCCACCGACGGCGTGCGCTTCGAGCCGATCCTGACCGTCACCAGCGACCAGATGGACACCGAGTCGCTGGAGCGCCCCTGGCTGCTGCGCACTCCGGAGGGCCGGTGGCGGCTCTACCTGAGCTGCGCCACGCACGGCACCAAGCACTGGCGGGTGGAGGTGCTGGAGGCCGGCTCGCCCGACGCCTTCGACCCCGCCCACCGCAGGACCGTCCTGCCCGGCGACCCCAAGACCGGGGTCAAGGACCCGGTGATCGTACGGCGCGGCGACACCTGGCACCTGTGGGCCTCGTGCCACCCGCTGACCGACCCCGAGGAGGCCGACCAGATGGTCTCCGACTACGCGACCAGCACCGACGGGCTCACCTGGACCTGGCACGGCACCGCGCTCAGCGGACGGCCCGCCACCTGGGACTCGCGCGGCGCCCGGGTCAGCGCGGTGCGCTTCACCGAGGACGGCGTGCTCGCCTTCTACGACGGGAGGGCCAGCGCGGCGGAGAACTACGAGGAGCGCACCGGGGTCGCGCTGGGCACCGACCCGGCGTCGCTCACCCCGGTGGGCGACGCCCCGGCCGCCGCCTCGCCGCACGCCGGGGGCGGGTTGCGGTATCTGGACATCGTGGATCTGGCCGATGGCGGGGTGCGGTTGTACTACGAGTTCACGCGGCCCGACGGGGCCCACGAACTCCGCACGGAACTCCGCGCCTGACGCCCGTCCGGGGGACTTGGGGCCGGAAACGGGCATCTCGTCTCCGGCCCGGTCGAAAGGTCGCGTCTCCGCCCCGGACCGGCGTCTCGCCTCCAGCCCGGGGCGGAAGGTCTCGGCCCCGGCCAGCCCCTACGTCGTCTCCTCCCCCAACCGGCCGTTGCGGGCCTGGCGCTGGCCCGGCGGGCGGGCGCCGACCAGGCCCCCGGAGCGGCGCCTGGGCCGCACCCAGTCGCCGAACTCCTCCCCGGTCACCTCCTGCAGCACCTCGATGTCCGCCGCGAAGTACGGGATCAGCGCCCGCCGCTGCTCCCACGTCAGCGGGCGCCGCGCCGGGCCGCGCCGCTGCAGCAGCGCCTCGACGCGCTCGGCCAGCCGCCCGCCCGCGCCCTCGGGAAGCACCCGCACCCCCGAACGCAGGAGCGCCGACAACACCCGGTGCCGCCCGCCCGCGACGGGGTGGGCGGTCACGTTCTCGCGCGGGACCGCCTCCAGCAGCCCCTGCTCGACCCCGAGGAAGGCGCAGATGCGGTCCAGCGTCTCGGCGGGCCGGTCGATCAGGTCCCGGTAGCGGAAGACCAGCACCTGCTCGCGCGGGAAGAGGGTGTACAGGTGCCGGAGCTGCGCGCCGTACCGGCCGAGGCCGACGTAGTGCCAGAAGGGCGACCACCCGTCGGCCACCCGCTGGGGCTCGGCGGCGCAGGCCTTGACCACGTCGCCGATCGGCTCCAGCCCGGCCGACCACAGGTGGGTCCAGTTGGAGTGCGCCCGCTCGACGGGGTCACGGAGCACGGCGATGAGCCTGGCGCCCGGCACGGCGGCGTGGATGCGGCGCTGGGCGTCGAGGTCGTGCAGATAGAAGGGCGTGGCCTCCCCGGTCAGCGCACCGGGCGGCGCGTCGTCGAAGAGGGCCTCGTAGTCGGCGCGCCGCCAGACGTGCTCGCGGTAGGTCTGGGCGTCGCCCGGTCCGCCGCGAGCGGGCGGCGGCCCGTCGGTGAGGAAGTGCTTGGGCTCCTTGACTCGCGACAGGTGGAGCGCGGGGTGCCTGCTGAGGGCCGCGTGGAGGGCGGTCGTCCCCGACTTGGGGGCGCCGATCACCAGAAAGTTCGGCAGGGGCATGCGATCTCAATACCCCTGTATTCCTACAGATTAACTAGGCAATATGAAGACGCCTAAGCTTGCCCCATGGCACGGGCTAACGAAGAGGCTGCGGCGGCGCTGCAGGAGTACTCCGAGCTGTTCGCGATCAACGGAGGCGATGCCTTCCGGGTGCGCAGCTACCAGAAGGCGGTCAAGGCGATCGCCGGCTTCCCCGAAGACATCGCCACGGTCAACGTGCGCACCGTCCCCGGCGTGGGCGAGGCGATCGCGCTGAAGATCGAGGAGTTCCTCGAGCGCGGCAGCTTCCGCCAGCTCGACGCGCTGCGCGAGAAGGTGCCCGCCGGGGTGCTGAGCCTCACCAAGGTGCCCACGCTGGGGCCGAAGACGGCCATCATGCTCTTCCAGGACTTCGGCATCGACTCCCCCACCGCCCTGGCCGAGGCGATCACGGCCGGGCGGCTCGACGGCGTCAAGGGGCTCGGCCCCAAGACCCTGGCCAACCTGGCCAAGGGCGTCGAGCAACTGGAGCAGTCGGGCAGGCGCGTGCACATCGGCGTCGCGATGAAGCTGGCCGAGCAGGTCATGGCCTCCCTCGACGCCGAGCGCATCGGCTCCGCCGGGTCGCTGCGGCGCATGAAGGACACGATCGGCGACATCGACATCCTGGCCGTGGCCGACCCGGGGATCATGGAGCAGTTCCGCGCCCAGCCGTACGTCGCCGAGGTGATCGCGGCGGGCGACAAGAAGACCTCGATCCGCACCACCGCCGGGGTCGAGGTGGACCTGCGCGTGGTGCCCGCCGGATCGTGGGGCGCGGCGATGCAGTACTTCACCGGCTCCAAGGAGCACAACGTCACCATCCGCGAGATGGCGGTCAAGAAGGGCTGGAAGCTCTCGGAGTACGGCCTGTTCGAGGGCGAGCGGGTGATCGCGGCGGAGTCGGAGGAGGAGATCTACGCCGCGCTCGGCATGCAGTTCGTGCCCCCGCCCATGCGCGAGGACGGCGGAGAGGTCCAGGCGGCGCTGAAGGGCGGGCTCCCGGCGCTGGTCACCCTGGAGGACCTCAAGGGCGACCTGCACACCCACACCGACCTGACCGACGGCGTGGCCTCGCTGGAGGACATGGTCGCCGCCGGTCACGCCCTCGGCTACGCCTACTACGCCGTCACCGACCACGCGCCCGACCTGACCATGCAGCGCATGACGCTCGACAAGGCCCTCGACCAGCGGGCCAAGCTCGCCGACCTTCAGGCCAAATATCCGGACATGAGGCTGCTGCACGGCTCGGAGCTCAACATCGCCCCCGACGGCTCGGTCGACTGGCCCGCCCCGATCCTCCAGGGCTTCGACGTCTGCGTGGCCAGCGTGCACTCCCACTTCACCCAGTCGCGCGACGAGATGACCCGCCGCTTCATCGCCGCCTGCGAGAACCCGAACGTGCACATCATCGGCCACCCGACCACCCGCAAGATCGGCAAGCGCCCGATGGTCGACGCCGACTGGGAGGCGGTGTTCAAGGCCGCCGCCCGCACGGGCACCGCCCTGGAGATCGACTCCTACCCCGACCGCTCCGACCTGCCCTCCGACCTGGTCAGGCTGGCCAAGCACCACGGGGTCAAGTTCTCCATCGACAGCGACTCGCATGCCGTGCCCCACCTGGCCCACCAGCGTTACGGCATCGGCATCGCGCAGCGTGCCTGGCTGACGAGCGACGACGTGATCAACACCTGGCCGCTGGAGCGCCTGCTCGCTTTCCTTGGCCGTTCCTAGAGGATTACATGGTTCTCAGGTAGGGAATAGGTGGTACATGACCACCGTTGTGCGCTCCGCCGTCAAGCCCCTGCCCGAGCACCTGTTCCGGCTCAACGAGATCGGCGCGGAGATGCGCTGGGAAGCGATGGCCGGCCAGGGTTACCACACCCCGGCCGAGCGCTTCTTCGTGCGCAACCACACCTCCACGCCCCTGATCGACGCGTCGACGTGGCGGCTGCACCTGCACGGCGACGGGGTGCGCAGGCCGCTGCGGCTGACGTACAGCGAGCTGCTGGCCATGGCGCCGCGCACGATCGACGCCGCGATCGAGTGCGCGGGCAACGGGCGGCGCTTCTACGCCGACCAGCAGCACGACCGCAGGCCGGGGGCGCAGTGGGGGCTCGGCGCCATCGGCGTGGCCCGGTGGCGGGGAGTGCCGCTGCGCGACCTGCTCCGCGCGGCGGGCCTGCGCCCCGAGGCCGTCGACGTGGTGGCCGCCGGGCTGGACGACCCGTTCGAGCACTACGGGCACGTCCGACGGCCGCTGCCGGTCGGCAAGGCGCTCGACGACGTGCTGGTCGCCTACGAGATGAACGGCCGGCCGCTGCCCGCCGACCACGGTTTCCCCGCCCGGCTGGTGGTGCCGGGCTGGGCGGGAATCGCGTCGATCAAATGGCTGGGCGAGCTCCGGGTGAGCACCAAAAAAGTCGACACGCCTTGGAATACAATCTTTTACCCGAATATCACGGAAATGCCGGTCAAGAGCGCTTTCGAGCTGGCCTGGGATGCCATTGTCCCCGCCGGACGCGCGCACATCCTGCACGGCCGATCGTGGTCGGGCGCGGGGCGGATCGTCCGGGTCGAGGTGAGCACCGACGGCGGCGGCACCTGGCGCCTGGCCGAGCACCGGGGCCGCCACCTGGCGGGAGCCTGGTTGCCGTGGCACCTCACCTGGCTGCCCGAGCGGGCGGGCGCCCAGGTCCTGATGGCCAGGGCCACCGACGAGACCGGCAGGACCCAGCCGGCGGTCAGCGCGGCGAACGCTTTCGGTTATCACTTCGACGCGGTGATCCGTCACCCGATTCGCGTGACCGAGGGATAGACAACTCTCACCACTCCGCTGACCTGCGGCCTTTTCCCGACCATGGTAATTCACCTGAAAGAATTGCGCGGAAACGCCGTCGAAACCGCACGGTGTGACGATGTCGGCAAGCCGACCAGAAGGAGAGGCGATGCCCCAGCTGACCGCGCTCGACGCCCAGTTCCTCCACTTCGAGTCCGCCACCACCGCAGCGCACGTGGCGGGGGTCGCGATCCTCGACCCGGAGGGCGGCACGGTCACCAGGGACGCCCTCGCGGACCTGCTCCGCGAGCGCATGCACCTGTCGCCAGCCCTGACCCGGCGCCTCAAGCGACCGCCCCTCGGCCTCGACCACCCGTACTGGGTGGACGACCCCGGCGTCGACCTCGACCACCACGTCTTCGAGAGCCGCCTGCCCGCGCCCGGCGACGAGCTGCGCCTGGCCGAGCACCTGTCGGCCATCCACGAGCGCCACCTCGACCGCGACCGGCCGCTGTGGGAGATGCACCTGATCACGGGGCTGTCCCACGGCAGGGTCGCCGTCTACACCAAGGTGCACCACGCCGCCATCGACGGCGTCTCCGGCGCCGAGACCCTGGCCGCCCTGCTCGACCTGACGCCCGAGCCGCGCGCCGTGGCACCGATGGAGCCGGTGGAGCGCGCCGAGGCGGGCGAGCCGTCGCTGTCGGACATGCTGACGGGAGCGCTGAGCCGTACGGCCACGCAGGGAGCACGCACGGTGCGCTCGCTGGTCAGGACGGCCGGCGAGCTCGACGCCATGCCCCTGGTGTCGTCGCTGCCCGGCTCCGGCCTGCTGTCGAGGACCGCCCGGTGGCTGGGCGGTGACCGGCGCTCCCGTCCGGAACTGCCCGCCCTGTCGGCGCCCCGCACGATGCTCAACGGCCCGATCACCGGCAGCAGGAGGCTCGCCTTCGGCTCCGTCCCGCTCAAGGACGTCAAGCTGGCCGCGCGGACGTTCGGCGGAAGCGTCAACGACGTCGTCATGGCGGTGTGCGCGGGGGCGCTGCGCTCGTGGCTGGAGGAGCGCGGAGCGCTGCCGGACCGTCCGCTGGTGGCGGCGGTGCCGGTGGCGGTCCGTACGGCCGGCGCCATGGAACGGGCGGGCAACCAGCTGGCGATGATGGCCGTGCCGCTGGCCACCGACGTCGCCGACCCGCTGGAGCGCCTGGCCGAGGTCAGGAAGGCGACCGGCGCGGCCAAGCGCAGGCTGGCGATGTCCTCGGCCAACTGGCTGGCCGAGTTGTGCGAGGTGCTGCCCGCTCCGCTCGCGGGACTGGCCACCCCGGCCCTCTCCCGCGTCGTCTCCGGCGCCTTCCCGCCGATCAACATCCTGATCAGCAACGTGCCCGGGCCGCAGTTCCCGCTCTACCTGTGCGGCGGCCGGGTGTTGTCGTACTTCCCCGTCTCGGTGCTGACCGACCTGAGCGGGGGCGTCAACATCACCTGTTTCTCCTACGACGGCATGCTCGACTTCGGCCTGGTCGCCTGCCCGTCGAAGGTGCCCGACGTGTGGGGCCTGCTGGGCCACCTGCAGAGCGCGATGAAGGAGCTGACCCGCCTACAGGAGACCACCGGCGATGAGTTCCGCCACCGCGTCGGGATCGATCTGGTGTCCGGTTAGCTGGGTGAGCGTCTCCTGATACAGCAGCACGGCGGCGAAGGTGGCGGCGGCCACCTCCAGCCGTGCGCTCTCCCCGCGCGCCGTCGGCAACGCCAGCTCCAGCGCGAAGCGTGAGCGGCGGATCAGCTCGCCGTTGAGGCGCCCGAGGCGCTCCCTCACCGAGACGTGCGTGTCGGCCTCGCGGAACAGGATGCGCCGCATCGCCGGAGAGGCTCGCAGGGGCATGCGCCTGGCCAGGCGCGAGAGCGTGCCCGCGGGGTCGCCGGGCACCGCGTCGATGCGGGTGTCCTCCTCGACCAGCGTGCGCTCGTCGACCAGCGCCACCAGGACGTCGATCTTGCGCGGAAAGTAGTGGAAGACCAGCCCCTTCGGCACCTGGGCCAGCCTGGCGATCACCGAGGTCGGCGTCGCTTCGTACCCGCTGCCCGCAAACAGCTCCTCGGCCGCGTCGAGGATGCGCGTGCGGGCGTCCCCGATTGCCACCACTCGACCATAACCGCGCTCGCCCCCGTCGTATAGAGTGAGACAGTATTGTCGCAAATTAGACGTATTTGTCTTAGGGGGTGGGCGTGATGGCCGTGAGCCGTGAGCAGATCCTCGACGCCGCGATCAGGCACCTCAACGCCTCGCCGACGGCCTCGATGGCGCAGATCGCCGAGGCCGCCGGGATCAGCAGGGCCACCCTGCACCGCCACTTCAGCAGCCGCGACGACCTGGTGGTCGAGCTCGGCCGGCGGGCACTGGACCGCTGGGAGCGCGCGCAGGACGAGGCGGGCATCGCGGAGACCGGCGCCGGCCCCGCCGACCTGCGGGCGACGCTGATGGCCCTGATCGAGGGCGAGGTGGGCGTCGCGGAGGAGCACGGGTTCACCCTGACGGTGGAGACCACGAGCGAGGAACTGCTCGCCCGGTCCGCGGAGCTGGAGCGGCGCGAGCTGGCGTTCATCGAGGCCTGCCAGCGCGCCGGCGTGCTGCGCTCCGACCTGCCCGCCGTCTGGGTCAGCAGCAGCATCTACGGCCTGCTGGTGGCCCTGCGCGAGAGCTTGCGCCGGGGGGAGATCGCCCCGCGGGAGGCGACCCGGCTGATGGTCGAGAGCTTCCTTCGTGGAGCATCTGACAAGGGGGATCTGTCATGAAGTCTGTAGTCGCGCCGCCGCACGCCAGGAGGTGGGCGGCCTTGGCGGTGCTCTCCGCCAGCCTGCTCCTGGTGGTCATGGACATGACCATCCTGAACGTCGCGCTGCCGGAGATCTCGGCCGACCTGAAACCCGGCTCGATCGAGCTGCTGTGGATGGTCGACGTGTATTCGCTGGTGGTGGCCGGTCTGCTGGTCACCATGAGCAGCTTGGGCGACCGGTGGGGGCGCAAACGGATGCTGCTGACCGGCTTCGCCGTGTTCGGCGTCGCCTCGGTGGCGGTGTTGTGGGCGACGACGCCGGCGGCGGTGATCGCGGTGCGGGCGCTGCTCGGCGTCGGCGGTGCGATGATCATGCCGTCCACGCTGTCGATGATCCGCAACCTGTTCACCGACGCCCGGGAACGTGCCACGGCGCTCGGCGTCTGGGCGACCATGGCCGCCCTCGGCGGCGCGCTCGGCCCGATCGTGGGCGGCCTGCTGCTTGAGCACTTCAGCTGGCACGCCGCGTTCCTGGTGAACGTGCCCGTGATGGCCGTCGCGATCATCGCCGGGCTGATCCTGCTGCCCGAGTCGCGCAACCCGAACCCCGGCCGCTGGGACGCCCTGGGCACGGTGTTGTCGATCGTCGGCATGGTGGGCCTCGTCTACGCGATCAAACACCTCGCCAAGGAGGGACTGACCTACCCGCCCGCGCTGATCACGGCGGCCGTCGCCGCCGTGACCCTGACCTGGTTCATCAGGCGCTGCCTGAACCGGCCCGACCCGCTCCTGGAGCTGCGCCTGTTCCGCAGCGGCTCGTTCACCTCCGGCACGATCGCCGCGCTGACCACCTCGATCGCCATGGCCGCGATGATGCTGCTGCTGGCCCAGTGGATGCAGCTCGTCATGGGCTACTCTCCGCTGGAGACCGGCGTGCGCCTGCTGCCGATGGCCGTCGGCGCGGGCATCTTCTCGCCGCTGGCCCCGGCCATCGCCGAACGCATCGGCGCCCGCACGGTGCTGGCGGGCGGCCTGGTCGTGGCCGGCCTGGGCTTCCTGGCGTTGTGGGCGCTGCCGCTCGGCTATCCGAGTGTGGCGGTGTCGCTGCTGCTCATCGGCTCGGGCATGGGCTCGCTGGCCATCGCCTCCGCGGTCATCATGTCGGGCACGCCCGCCGAGAAGGCGGGCAGCGCGGCGGCCATCGAGGAGACCAGCTACGAGGTCGGCGGCACCCTCGGCGTGGCCGTGCTGGGCAGCATCGCCGCCACCGCCTACCGCTCGGAGCTTCCCGCGGGCGCCGCGGAGGCGGCACGCGAGTCGCTCGGCGGCGCGCTGGAGACGGCCGGCGCCATGGGACCCTCGGGCGCGTCGCTCGCCCAGCAGGCGCAGCAGGCCTTCAACGACTCCCTCGTGCTGACCTCCGCGTACGGCGGAGCGCTCATGCTGGTGGCCGCCGCGGTGATCTGGTGGCTCACGCCCAAGGACCTCGACCTGGCCAAGGCCGAGCACTAACCCTGCCTCAGGGCCCGCAGCAACATCGGGCGGGCACGGCGCAGCTCGGCCTGCCAGGTCGCGTGGTTGTGCCCGCCCCGCCCGAAGTGAGTGCTCACCGGGATGTCCAGCTCGCGCAGCCTGGCCACGAAGTCGCGCGCCGCCTCGCGCGCCAGGTTCTCGACCAGGTCGCCCTCGCCCGCGGCGACGTAGAGCTCGACGCCCCTGAGCCGATCGGCCTGGTCGTAGGGGTTGTGGGCGGCCCAGGTGTCCCGCTGGTCGCCGGGGTCGCCCCAGATGCGCTTCCAGTCGGTGCCCGGGCAGGCCAGGCTCGTCGCGAGCATGACCGTCTGGGGCACCCCCGGCCGCAGTATGTGCAGCGCCCCGCTGAAGGAGGCGGCGGCGCGGAAGTGCCCCTTGGCGGCGTAGAGCATGGCGCCCTGGCCGCCCATCGAGTAGCCGGCGATCGCCCGCCTGCCCGAGGCCCGGTAACGCCGCTCCAGGAGGGGCAGCAGCTCCTTCAGGTGGTAGGTCTCCCAGGCCGGGCCGTCGCGCCAGTCGGAGTAGCTGCCGCACCTGCCGCCGTCGGGCATCACGACGATCACGTCGTCGCCCGCGGTGAGCTCGGCGACGTCGGTCTCGGCGGTCCAGGAGGTGTAGCCGTCGAGGCCGCCGTGCAGCAGCCAGAGCTGGGGCCAGGCGCGTGCGGCATCACCTGGCCACCCTTGCGGGAGGAGGAGCCGCACGCCGGTCTCGGCGCCGAGGGCGGGTGACTTCAGGCGCAGCTCCAGGCGCCGGTCGTCGAGCCGCCGCTCCTCCAGCACCTCCAGCCCGGGCTCCGCAGAGGGCGCCGCGACCACGGGCCGCTCCGGCGCGTCATCGGGCCGCAGGCAGAGCACCAGCCAGAGCAGGAGCACGGCGGCCAGACAGGTCGCCACCCACCTTATTGACACAGCGTATAATTACATACGCGTCAGCCGCACCACCAGACTCGCGTAGTCACCGCGCGGCAGCCGATCCAGCGGCAGCCCGTGGGCCAGGAGCACGGCGCCCGAGTGCTCGGCGCCGGTGTCGACGTCACGGTAGCGGGCCTCCGGATCGAGCCCCCGCAGGCGCAGCGGCCACGGCGCGTGACCGAAACGGGTGTTCACCCGGTAGGCGAAGACCACCACCTGCTCCGCCAGGGAGTACTGCACGCCCACCACGGCAGCGTCGGGCGGGGTGAGCCGGTGCACGACGCCGTGCTGCACGACCGGGCGGATCAGCTTGTACTGCGCCACCAGGTCGGCAGCCTCGGCCAGCTCCTCCTGGCTCCACCTGGTCAGGTTGCCGCCCAGGGCGAGCACGCCCGCCATGGCCACGTGGAAGCGGAAGCGCAGCGGCACCAGGCGGCGGGTCAGCGGGTTGGGGCTGTCGGTCACCCACGCGGCCATGGCCCTGACCGGATACACCTGGGTGAAGCCGTGCTGGATGGAGACGCGGTCGACGGCGTCGGTGTTGTCGGAGGTCCACACCTCGTCGACCCTGGCCAGCATGCCCAGGTCGACACGGCCACCGCCGCCCGAGCAGCCCTCGATGCGCAGGTGCGGATGGTCGGCGCGCAGGCGGTCGAGCAGCGCGTAGAGGTTGCGCACGTGCGCGTCCCACAGCCGGTCGGGGTCGCCGGACTGCGGCCAGCCGCCCTCGGTGAACGAGCGGTTGAAGTCCCACTTGAGGAAGTCGATCTCGTGCTCGGACACCAGCCGGTCGAGCCACTCGTGCGCCCACGCGGCCACGTCGGGGCGGCCGAAGTTCAGCACCAGCTGGTTGCGCATGGTGGTGCGGGTGCGGTTGGGCATGTGGATCACCCAGTCGGGGTGGGCGCGGTACAGGTCGCTGTCGGGGTTGACCATCTCGGGCTCCACCCACAGGCCGAAGCGCATGCCGTACGCGTGCACGCCCTCGATCAGCTGGCCCAGGCCCTGCGGGAAACGGTCGCGGTTGACGGTCCAGTCGCCGAGCCCCGCCCAGTCGTTGACGCGGGCGCCGAACCAGCCGTCGTCGAGGACGAACAGCTCGGCTCCCGCCGAGGCGGCCAGCTTGGCCAGGGCCAGCTGGCCGTCGACGTCGACGTCGAACCAGGTCGCCTCCCAGGAGTTGTAGACGATCGGGCGCAGCTCCTGCGGGTGCGGCAGGACGTGCTCCAGGACGTGGGCGTGCCAGGCGTGGCTGACGCCTGCGAAGCCGGCCGTGCCGTACAGGCCGGAGAAGACAGGGCTCGTCCAGGACTCTCCGGGTCCGAGGTGGGTGCGCAGGCCCTCGTGGCCCGCGCCGCCGGTGAAGGCGACGCCGTCGAAGGGGGTGCGCTGCACGGTGATGCGCCAGCTGCCGCTCCAGGCCAGCACCGCGCTCCAGACCTCGCCGTGCTCCTCTGTGGCCGTTCCGTCGTCGAGCATCAGCCACGGGTTGGCCTGGTGGCTGGTGGCGCCGCGGCGGCTGGTCAGGACGGTCTCGCCGACCGGCAGCTCCTCGCGCACGAGCTGGTTCTCCGCCGACCACGCGCCCACGACATGGCTGAGGCGGGTGCCGCGCGGCGGGCTCCAGGAGGCCGAGTCGCAGCGCTGCACCTCGATCGGCTCACCCTCGCCGGTGTGGCGCAGCTCGGTCCAGCGCTCGATCACGTCGCTGTCCTCGCGGACGCGGTAGTGCAGCGTGATCGCCAGGGGGTAGTGGCGGTCGGCGAGCCTGAGCCGCAGGTGGCCGCCGTCGATGTCGTGGCCGTCGAAGCGCCACTCGACGCCGCCCGCTCCGTCGGCGAAGCGCACCTGCAACGAGGCGGGGCCGAACGACGCGCCCGTCTGGGCCGGCAGCTCGGGGTCGCTGGGGCCGCCGTGGAAGCTGCTGATGTCTCGCGGGGCGGGCGCGACGATCTCCGCCGCCTGCTCCAGCGTCAGCGGGGCGCCCCAGTGCACCGCGCGCGGGCAGTCGCCGTCGTCGAGGCGCAGCGCGTAGGACGAGTGGGGAGTACGCAGCAGCCAGAGCCTTCGCTCGGCGTCGTGGAACACGCTCATCCAAGGATTCCTTAATTTATTGACAGCGTTAATAAATCCTACGCACAGCCCCCCTGTCGGTCGCAAGAGGTGCGGTTGTCTAGCCTGATCGGATGACTATGATCGGTGACCTTTCGGTCTCTCCCCTGTGCCTGGGCACCAACGTCTTCGGCTGGACCGCCGACCGCGAGACCTCCTTCGCGGTGCTGGACGCCTTCGTGGGCGCGGGCGGCACCTTCATCGACACCGCCGACGTCTACCCCGTGTGGGCGACCGGCGAGTCGACCTCGGAGAAGATCATCGGCGAGTGGATGGAGTCGCGCGGCAACCGCGACTCCCTCGTGCTGGCCACCAAGGTCGGGATGCTGGAAGGACTGCAGGGCCTGGCTCCCTCGGTCATCAGGACCGCCGTGGAGAACTCCCTGCGCCGCCTGCGCACCGACCGCATCGACCTGTACTGGGCGCACGTCGACGACCACGACATCCCGCTGGTCGAGAGCCTGGCCACCTTCGACGAGCTGGTGCGCGAGGGCAAGGTGCGCCAGATCGGCGCCTCCAACTACGGTCCGGAGCGGCTCGCCGAGGCCCTGCGGATCTCCGCCGCCGAGGGCCTGGTCTCCTACACCGCCCTGCAGCAGGAGTACAACCTGGTCGAGCGCGGCTACGAAGGCGCCCTGCGCGACGTCGTCTCCGCCCACGGCCTGGCCAGCACGCCGTACTTCGGGCTCGCCCGCGGCTTCCTGACCGGCAAGTACGCGCCCGGCGTCGCCGTCGACAGCCCGCGCGCGGGCAAGGCCGCCGCCTACCTCGACACCCCGCACGGCCCTCGCGTGCTCGAAGCCCTGGCCAAGGTCGCCGCCTCCCACGGGACCGAGCCCGCCACCGTCGCCCTGGCCTGGCTCGCCGCGCAGCCCACCGTCGCCGCCCCCATCGCCAGCGCCCGCAACCTGGAGCAACTCGGCCCGATCCTGGCCGCCGCCGACCTCACGCTCGGCGCCGACGAACTCGCCCTGCTCGACGAGGCCTCCGCCTGAGCAACACCACCGGGAGACCTGAGTAACGCGCTACTCAGGTCTCCTTTCTCATGGGGCACGACCATCTGAAGGGTGATCCCGCTGCTTCTGGCCACCCTCTGCGCCCTGGCGTACGGGGCCTCCGACTTCCTGGGTGGCCTGGCCGCCCGCCGCACCAGTGTGGTGACGGTGGTCGTGGCCGCCCAGGTCGCGGGCCTGTTCGTCCTGGCGCCCCTGATCGGGGTCCTGCCGGGGCGGCCGTCGTGGCCCGCTCTGGCCTGGGGGGCCGCAGCCGGTCTGGCGGGGGCCTTCGGGGTGCTGGTGTTCTACCGGGCCCTGGCCGGAGGCCGGATCTCCGTCGTCGCTCCGGCGAGCGCGACCCTGACCGCGGCGCTGCCCGTGGTGTGGGGGCTGGGCATGGGCGAGCGCCCGGTCCCGGCGGCGCTCTTCGGGGTGGCGCTGGCCGTGGCCGCCGTGGCGCTGGTCAGCCACGATCCGTCCGCCAGAGGGGGGCGGGCCTGGGTCGGGCCGATCTGCCAGGCGGCCGCGGTCGGCGTGGGGCTGGGCGGGTTCTCCGTGCTCATCGCCCAGCCCCCGGCGCAGTCGGGCCTGTGGCCACTGGCGGGGGCCAGGCTCGCCTCGATCGGCCTGCTGGTGGTGTTGTGCCTGGCCACCGGCCGCAACCTGCGGCCGAACGGGCCGCGCGCCACCGGGGCGGCGGTGGGCGCGGGCGTCCTGGACATGGCGGCCAACGTGCTGTTCCTCCTCGCCCTGCGCAGCGACGGCCTGCTGAGCATCGTCGCCGTCGTCTCCTCCCTCTACCCGGCCGGCACCCTGCTGCTGGCCCGCTACGTCCTGGGCGAGCGGCTGCGGCCCGTGCAGCTCGCGGGCGTGCTGTGCGCTCTGGGCGCCGTGAGCCTGATAGCGGTCACATGAGAAGGCTGAGCGCCGCAGGCGGCCGGGACCGGCCCCTCGCCCCGGCGGCCGTGAGCCCGGACGCACGGAAGGCCCGGCGGGTGGGGGCCGGGCCTTCCGTTGGACCGGATCAGTGCTTGGTCGCCTGCTCGGCGCCGATGCCGGTCAGGGAGCGGACCTCGATCTCGGCCCACTTGCCGGAGTTGTACTCCTTGCTGAGCACCGTGCCGAGCCAGCCGAAGAAGAAGCCGAGCGGGATCGAGATGATGCCCGGGTTCGACAGGTTCCACAGGACGAAGTCGGCGTCCTTGAACAGCGCCGCCTTGCCGCCGGAGACGACCGGCGAGAAGATCACCATGATGAGGCAGGAGATCAGGCCGCCGTAGATGGCCGACACGGCGCCCGTGGTGTTGAACCTCTTCCAGAACAGGCTGTAGAGGATCGCGGGCAGGTTGCCCGAGGCCGCCACCGCGAAGGCGAGGGCCACCAGGAAGGCGACGTTCTGGCCCTGGGCGAGGATGCCGAGGGCGATCGCGACCGCGCCGATCACGAAGGCCGAGATCCTGGCCACCAGCACCTCTTCACGCTCGGTGGTGTTGCCGCGCTTGAAGACGTGGGCGTACAGGTCGTGCGCGAAGCTGGAGGAGGAGGCGAGCGTCAGGCCCGCGACCACCGCCAGGATCGTGGCGAAGGCCACCGCGCCGATCAGGGCGAGCAGGATGATGCCGCCCGTCTCGCCGAGGAAGTCGGCGCCGATCGCCTCGGCCAGCTGTGGAGCCGCCGTGTTGCCCGAGGTGTCGGTGGCGGGGATCTTCACCAGGGCCGCGGCGCCGAAGCCCAGGACCAGGGTGAACAGGTAGAAGGTGCCGATGATGCCGATGCCCCACAGAACCGACTTCCTGGCGTCCTTCGCGGTGGGCACGGTGTAGAAGCGGATGAGGATGTGCGGCAGACCGGCCGTGCCCAGGACCAGCGCGAGCCCGAGGCTGATCAGGTCGATCTTGCCCATGAGTCCCTGGGCCTCGGTGCCGTACTTCAGGCCGGGCACCGTGATCGCGTCGCCCTTGCCGGTGGCCGTGCCGGCCGCCTCGAGCAGCGCCGACAGGTTGAAGCCGTACTTGGCCAGCACCAGGATCGTGATCAGACCGGCGCCGCTCATGAGCAGCACGGCCTTGACGATCTGGACCCAGGTGGTGCCCTTCATGCCGCCGAAGACCACGTAGATGATCATCAGCACGCCCACGCCGACGAGCACCCAGTTCTTGCCCGCGGTGTCGGTGATGCCGAGCAGCAGGCCGACCAGCGCGCCCGCGCCGACCATCTGGGCGATCAGGTAGAAGATCGACACGGTGATGGTCGAGACGCCCGCGGCGGTGCGCACCGGGCGGGGGCTCATGCGGAAGGCCAGCACGTCGGCCATGGTGAACTTGCCGGAGTTCCGCATCAGCTCGGCGACCAGCAGCAGCGCCACCAGCCAGGCGACGAGGAAGCCGATGGAGTACAGGAAGCCGTCGTAGCCCGACAGCGCGATCATGCCCGCGATGCCCAGGAACGAGGCGGCCGACATGTAGTCGCCGCCGATCGCCAGGCCGTTCTGCGCGCCGGTGAACGACCGCCCGCCGGCGTAGTAGTCGGCGGCGGTCTTGGTGTTGCGGCTCGCCCAGAACGTGATGCCCAGCGTGAGCGCCACGAAGGCCAGGAACAGGACGGTCGCCAGGGTGTGGCCGCTCACTTGGTCTCTTCCTCCACCTCGTGACGGATCTTGTCGGCAATCGGGTCGAGCTTCTTCTCCGCGTGCCTGGAGTAGGCCCACGCGATCACGAAGGTCGAAACGAACTGGAGCAGCCCCAGGATGATGCCGACGTTGATCTCGCCGATGACGTCGATCGCCATGAAGTCACGGGCGAAGCCGGAGAGCACCACGTACAGCAGGTACCAGGCCAGGAAGGCGACGGTCATGGGGAAGGTCCACTTGCGGAAGCGCTGCTTCAGTTCCTGAAACTCGCTGCTTTCCTGGACACGTTCGTACACAGACGTGTCATGTTCTCGGGTTGTCACCGGTTCCTCCCGCTATATGTGATGCAGGTCACGCACAAGGTAAGAGCGCAAACTACCCTCCGTGGAGAGGGAGAGTCCGGCTCTTCGGCGAGTCGCCACCAAATGGCGGTCAGTTGGGGAGGAGATGCGATAAATGGTCGGAATTGTGCGACCAACGGCGGGCCGACCACATCAACGGTCTGTGACCGTCCGTTTCAGCCCGATACGGCCCCCGAGGTCATGCCTCCGAGATCGGCGGCGCTGTCGTCACGCTAGGCGATGAACGTCTCCAGCGCTCCCGAGAGATCGTCGATCAGCGTGTCGGCCGGCTCCAGGCCCACTGCCAGGCGCACCAGGCCGATCGGGATGCCCATGGTGGTGCGCACGCTCTCCTCGATGCTGAGCGCCGGGCCGATGGCCAGGCTCTCGAAGCCGCCCCAGGAGACGGCGATCCTGAAATGGCGCAGGTGATCCAGGAATTTCGAGACCTGGTCGCGATCGTCGGTGTCCAGGACGAAGCTGAACAGGCTGGAGTAGCCCGACAGCTGCCTGGCCGCCAGGTCGTGCCCCGGATGCGCGGGCAGACCCGGATGGTTGACCGAGCGCACCGCCGGGTGCCCCTCCAGGAAACGCGCCACCGCCAGCCCCCGCTCCTGGTGGGCGGCCATCCGCACGGGCAGCGTGCGCAGACCCTTGATCACCTTGGCGGCGTCGTGCGGCGACATCGCGGCGCCGTACAGCATGTACTCCGTGCGCGCGATCGGCCGCACCAGGACGGCCGAGCCGCACACCACGCCGCCGACCAGGTCGCTGTGCCCGCCGATGTACTTCGACAGCGAGTGCAGCACCAGGTCCACGCCCATGGTCAGCGGCTTCTGGAACAGCGGCGTGGACCAGGTGTTGTCCATGACCGTCACGATGCCGCGCGAGCGCGCCCACCCGGTCACGGCGGGAATGTCGAAGAGCTCGTAGGCCATGTACGACGGCGACTCGAAGTAGAGCAGGCGCGTGCTCGGCATGACAGCGCTGTCAGCCGCGGCGAGGTCGGTCACGTGCGTGTGCGTCACGCCGTACTTCTCCAGGTATCGCAGGAACTGCGTGGTCGGCCCGTAGATCGCGCCGAGCACCAGCACGTGGTCACCCGAGGAGACCAGCGAGGAGATCGTCGCCGAGATCGCCCCCATCCCCGAGCCGAAACACTTGGCCCGCTCGGCCCGCTCCAGCGCGGCCAGCTTGCGCTGGGCCAGATCGACCGTGGGGTTGGTGCCGCGCCAGTAGATATAGTTCTCGTCTTCGTCCTTCAGCGCACCCGCCAGGTCGCCCACGGTCTCGAAGGAGAAGATCGAGTTCTCGAACACGGGCGGGTTGACCGCCCCCATCAGCCACGGCTCGTCCTCACCGAGGCGGCCGCAGATCCAGTCGTCGTTCACAGGGGCACAGTATGACAGCCCGCAAGTCGACCATGTCCGACGTGGCACGCCACGCGAACGTGAGCCTCAAGACGGTCTCGCGCGTGGTCAACTCCGAGCCGCACGTCAGCGCCGAGATCCGGCAGCGCGTCCACGACTCCATCAACGCCCTCGGCTTCAGGCGCAACGAGGCCGCCGCCCGGCTGGCGCGGGGCTCGGGCATGCTGACCATCGGGCTGATCATGGAGAACATCTCCAACGAGTTCTACTCCCACCTGGCCAAGGCCGTGGAGTCGGCGGCGGCCGAGCACGACGCGCTGGTGGTGTTCGGCTCCTACACCGAGCGGGTCGAGCGCGAGCGGCTGCTGGTCGAGGCCATGTCGGCACGCGGCGTCGACTCCCTGATCGTGGTGCCCTCCAGCGCCGACCACGGCTGGCTGGCCGAGCATCCCGGGCTGCGCACGGTCTTCGTCGACCGGGCCCCGGCCGGGGTGCCCGACCCCGATGTCGTCGTCATCGACAACCTGACCGGCGGGCGCATGGCCACCGAGCACCTCCTGGCCCGCGGCCATCGCCGCATCGCGCTGCTGTCGGACCAGCGCGAGGTCAGCGCGGTGCACGAGCGCGCCACCGGATACCGCCAGGCGCTCGGCCCTCATCTCGACGAGTCGCTGGTGGTGCACGGCGTGTTCGACCCGTGGCGGGCCTGCCACGAGGCCGCGCGGCTGCTCGGCTCCGGCGATCCGCCCACCGCCTTCTTCGCCACCAACAACCGCGCCGCCGTCGGCGTCCTCATGGCCGGTCGCGACCTGCCGCGGCGGCCCGCCCTCGTCGGCTTCGACGACTTCGCCCTGGCCGAGGTCTTCAGCCCGGGGGTGAGCGTGATCCGCTACGACTTCGCCGAGCTGGCCAGGTCGGCGGTCGACCTGCTGCTGTCGGGCGCCGGCACGGGACGGCTGATCAGGGTCCCGGTCGAGCTGGTCGCGCGCGGGTCAGGCGAGCTCAGCCCCGCGGACGCCAGTCTCCGCGATCCAGCCTGAGATTCTCCGGCGTGTGCAGGCGCACCATGATCGTGGCCACCCCCTTGGGCACCCGGCCGGGCGTGGCCAGCGACACCAGCACCATCACCAGGAAGGCGATCGGCACCGTCCACGCCGCCGGCTGGCTGACCAGCGCGCCGAGCAGCCCGCCGTACGGCCCGCCGAGGATCTGGGCCAGCACCGCCGCGCACGCGAGCCCGCCCCCGGCGAACAGGCCCGCCAGCGCGCCCGTCGAGGTCAGCCGCCGCCACCAGATGCCCAGCACCAGCAGCGGGCAGAACGACGAGGCGGCTACCGCGAAGGCCAGCCCCACCACGTCCGCGATCGACAACGCCCGCGCCCACAACGCCAGCGCGAGCGGCACGGACACCGCCATCAGCGTCGCGATCCTGAACTCCCTGACCCCGCCCTTGAGCAGGTCCTGGGCGATGACACCCGCCACCGACACGGTCAGCCCCGACGACGTCGACAGGAACGCCGCGAAGGCCCCCGCCGTCACCAGGGCGGTGAGCAGGTCGCCGAGCGTGCCGCCGATCATCTCGCCGGGCAGCGTGAGCACCACCGTGTCGGGCCGGTCGAGGGCGGGCGTGTACAGCCGTCCCAGCCAGCCGTACACCGACGGCAGCAGGTAGAAGGCGCCCAGCAGCCCCAGCACCATCAGCGTGGTGCGGCGGGCCGCCCGGCCGTCCGGGTTGGTGTAGAAGCGCACCAGCACGTGCGGCAGCCCCATGGTGCCCAGGAAGGTCGCCAGGATCAGCGAATAGGTCGAATACAGCCCGTACTCATCGTCGCCGGTCAGCGGCTGGGCCCACGCCGGGTCGAGCGCCGACGGAGCGCCGCCGCTCTGCCAGGCGGCCAGCAGGAAGAAGACCGGTACGGCCAGCGCGGTCAGCTTCAGCCAGTACTGGAAGGCCTGGACGAACGTGATGGACCGCATGCCGCCCGACAGCACGTTGACCGCCACCACCAGCGCCACCACCAGCCCGCCCACCCACACGGGCGCCCCGGTGATCGTGCGCAGCACCAGCCCGGCACTCTGGAACTGCGGCATCAGGTACAACCAGCCGATGAGCACCACCAGCACGCTGGCGCTGCGCCGTACCGGCATCGACTCCAGCCTGGCCTCGGCGAAGTCGGGCAGCGTGTAGGCGCCCGAGCGGCGCAGCGGCGCCGAGACCAGCACCAGCAGCACCAGGTAGCCGCCGGTCCAGCCGACCGGCAGCCACAACATGTCGGCGCCGTGGGTGAGGATCAGCCCGGCGATGCCGAGGAACGAGGCGCCCGACAGGTACTCCCCGCCGATCGCCGAGGCGTTCCACAGCGGGCTGACCGTGCGCGAGGCCACGTAGAAGTCGGAGGTCGTACGGCTCAGCCGCAGGCCGAAGGCGCCGATGAGGATCGCCGCCACGATCACCAGCACGACCGCGGTCAGGTTCATCGACGCTCGACCAGCTCGGCGAAGTGCCGCTCGTTGCGTTCCGCCTGCCGGACGTACAGCCAGGCCCCGATGACGAGAGCGGGGTAGATCAGCCCGGCCAGCAGCAGCCACGGCAGCGGGATCGCGCCCAGGCTGACCTCCCGAAGGCCGGGCAGGAGCAGGAACAGCAGAGGCAGCCCGCCCACCACGCAGGCCAGCAGCGTGCAGACGAACATCGCCAGCCGGAACTGGGTGCGCAGCAGCGAGCGCATGTAGATCTCGCCCACGCGGGTCTGCTCGTCGATCTCGCGCGTGACCGGGTAGCGGCGCCTTCGGGCGGCGGCCGTGCGCGGCGAGGTGACCGTGACCCGCCCTTTCACTCCCTGGCCCTTCACCGGCGGGCCCGGCGCACCAGCAGGTCGCGCAGCTCGCGCGTGTGGCGGCGGCTGACGGGCAACTCCGTGTCGCCCACCCGCACCGTGCAGCGGCCCGAGTCGATGTGCAGCTCCTCGATGTGCCGGACGGCGACCAGGTGGCTGCGATGCACCCGGATGAACCCGGCGTTGGCCCAGCGCTCCTCCAGCGTGGCCAGCGGGATGCGCACCAGGTGGCTGCCCTGCGCGGTGTGCAGGCGGGCGTAGTCGCCCTGCGCCTCCACGTAGATCACGTCGCTGCTGGCCACGAACCGGGTCACCCCGCCCAGCTCGACCGGGATGGTGTCGGTCTCCTGCGAGTCCTCGGCGGGCACGTCGGCCGAGACGCACACGCGCCTGATCGCCTCGCGCAGCCGCTCGGGGCGCACCGGCTTGAGCAGGTAGTCCTCGGCCTTCAGCTCGAAGGCGTCGACGGCGTGCTCCTCGTAGGCGGTGACGAACACGACGCGGGGCGGGTTGGCGAACTGCGACAGCAGCCGGCCCAGGACGACGCCGTCGAGGCCGCGCATGCGGATGTCGAGGAAGACGGCGTCGACCGGGCGGCCCTCGGCGATGCCCCGGTCCAGCAGGCGCAGCGCCGCCGCGCCGTCGCGGGCGGTGAGCACCTCGTCGATGCGGGGGTCGGCGCGCAGGAGGTACGACAGGTCTTCCAGAGCGGGAAGCTCGTCGTCCACCGCGAGAACACGCAGGGCCATAGACATGGATGAAAGCGACATTATCCGGCCCGGTCAACGGGCCGAGACCCCTGGGTGATACTTCGGCAACCTCACGTTGACTTTCATCCCGGCGTGCTCGGCCGTCTCGATGACCAGGCCGTACTCATCGCCGTACACCTGGCGCAGGCGCTCGTCGACGTTGGCCAGGCCGACGCCCTCGCCCGGCTCGCCCGCCAGGATGCGCCGCAGCCGCTCGGGGTCCATGCCGATGCCGTCGTCCTCCACGCTGATGCCGCACTCCGAGCCGGCGTCCTCGGCGACGATGGTGATGCGGCCGATGCCGTTCTTGCTCTCCAGGCCGTGCCGTACGGCGTTCTCCACCAGCGGCTGCAGGCACAGGAACGGCACCGCGACCGGCAGCACCTCGGGGGCGATGCGCAACGTCACCTGGAGGTGATCGCCGAAGCGGGCACGCTCCAGGATCAGGTAGCGGTCGATCGAGCGCAGCTCCTCGGCCAGCGTGGTGAAGTCGCCGTGGCGGCGGAAGCTGTAGCGGGTGAAGTCGGCGAACTCCAGCAGCAGCTCGCGGGCACGCTCCGGGTCGGTGCGCACGAACGAGGCGATCGTGGTGAGCGAGTTGTAGATGAAGTGCGGCGAGATCTGCGCCCTGAGCGCGCGCACCTCGGCCTCCATGAGCAGGGTGCGCGAGCGGTCGAGCTCGGCCAGCTCCAGCTGGGAGTCGACCCAGCGGGCGACCTCCTCCGCCGCCCTGACCAGGCCCGCAGAGGAGTGCGGGCCGTAGGCGGCCAGCGCGCCGACGACCCGCTCGTCGGTGCTCAGCGGCACGACGACCACGTGACGGATCGGGCACTCCAGCAGCTCGCAGTCGACGGCCAGGACCTGGGTGCGGCCGTCCTTCAGCGTCGACTCGGCGTGCTCGAAGGAGTCCTTGGCGTGGTGCTCGCCCTCGCCGTCGTAGACGAGCAGGCGCTCGGAGTCGGTGATCGCCACGGCGGCGGTGCCGAGCAGCTCGCGCAGGTGCCGCGAGGCCTTGAGCGCGCCGTCGTGGGTGAGGCCCGCGCGCAGGGGCGGCGCGGCCAGGGAGGCGGTGTGGAGCGTCTCGAAGGTGGCTCGCTCGGCCGGTCCGGCGCCCAGCTCGCGCCTGCCGCGCAGCACCCGCCACAACACCAGCGCCGGCACGCCGACCAGCAGCGCGAGCAGGAGCGCGACGACCACGGGTTCCATTACCGCGCCTTGCGGACGGCGGCGGCGTAGGTCTCGGCCTCCTCGGCCGAGGCGTACTTCGTGCGCGGCCAGAAGAAGCCGCGCAGGCCGTCCTTCTTGTTGCGGGGCACGACGTGCACGTGCAGGTGGGGCACGCTCTGGCTGATGCGGTTGTTCATCGCCACGAAGGTGCCGCCCGCCTGCAGCCCCTCCTCCACGGCGCGCGCCATCGCCTGGACCCGCTCGAAGAACGGGCCGACCTCGGGCAGGTCGGTCAGGGTCTCCACGTGCTCGCGCGGCACCACGAGCACGTGGCCCTTGAAGACGGGCCGGGTGTCGAGGAAGGAGAACGACACCTCGTCGGCGTGGACCACGCAGGCTTCGCGCTCCCCGGCGACGATCTCACAGAACAGACAACTCACCAGCCGACCTTAACCGCTCCCTTGAGCAGTTCCCGAGCGATGACCATGCGCTGGACGTCGTTGGTGCCCTCGCCGATCGCCATGAGGGGCGCGTCGCGGTAGAGCCGCTCCACCACGAACTCCTGCGAGTAGCCGTAGCCGCCGTGCACCCGCATCGCCTCCATGGTGGTCTTCAGCGCCACCTCGGAGGCGAAGTACTTGGCCATCGCCGCCTCGGCGTTGACCGCGCCCGTCTCGCTGCGCGAGGCGGCCCAGTAGGTCATGAGCCTGGCCGCCTGGATCTCGGTGGCCATGTCGGCCAGCTTGAGCTGGATCGCCTGGAAGTCGCCGATCGGCCGCCCGAAGGCCTGGCGCTCGCGCGCGTACCCCAGGGCGGCGTCGAAGGCGCACTGGGCGACCCCGACGGCCCGCGCGGCGATGTTGACCCGGCCCAGCTCCAGCGCCGACAGCGCCTGCTGCATGCCCCGGCCCTCGACGCCGCCGAGCAGCTGCGACCGGTGCACGCGCACGTCCTGCAAGGAGATCTCGCACGTCTCCGTGCCCTTGTAGCCGAGCTTGGGCAGGTCGCGGCTGACCACGTAGCCGGGGGTGCCCGCCTCCACGAGGATGATCGACATGCCGCGATGGGCGGGCGTCTCCTGGGAGGTCTTGACCAGGACCGGCATCGGGTCGGCGTGCCGGGCGTTGGTGATCCAGGTCTTGGTGCCGTTGATCACGTAGTGGTCGCCGTCTCGTACGGCACGCGTCTGGATGCCCTGCAGGTCGGTGCCGGCTCCCGGCTCGGTCAGGGCGATGCCGGTGCGGCGTGCCCCGGTGGCCAGGTCGGCGAGATACCGGTCCTTCTGCTCCTCGGTGCCGTGCTGGGCGATCATCCACGCCGACAGGGAGTGCGAGCCGAGCACGCCCGCCACGCCCATCCAGCCGCGCGCGATCTCCTCGAAGACCAGGGCGAAGGAGACCCGGTCGAGTTCGAGCCCGCCGTAGGAGGCGGGCACGGTCATGCCGAACAGCCCCATCTCCTTGAAGCGCTCGACGATCTCGGCGGGGTAGCGGCCCTCACGCTCCCATTCCGCGGCGACAGGGACGATCTCCTTGTCGACGAACTCCCGAATCGTCCGGCGGAACAGGTGCTGATCGTCGTTCAGCTCGAAGTCCATACCAGAACATTACTCGGTATCGTTCACCGTGACAGAGAAGATCGCCTCCCCGGATTCGGGGGTGGCCTTCGCCCTGTCGGAGCAGCGCCAGCAGTTGAACAGGCGCACCTCGGTGGTGCCCGGCCACTTGGCGTTGAAGACGAAGTAGCCGGTGCCGCCGGAGCCCGGCGCCTCGCCGCCGCTTTCGTACTCCTCGCTGATGTACGAGGCGACCTTGGGGTCGGGCAGCTCCACCAGGTCCCAGTTGTCGCCGACCGAGGGATTGTCGGGCACAGCCAGCGAGAAACGCTGCCCCTTGGTCACCTCGACCCGAGTCGTGGTGCCGACGGCGCCCTCGATGACCGTGCCGTAGTGGCTGACCGCCGACCCCGCGCCGCACCCCGTCAGGCATCCTGTCGCGCCGACGAGCAGGGCCAGCAGTGCACGTTTCACTCCGGCAGGGTATCCGGCTTGGGCGGGTCGCGCGGAACGGCGTACGGCTCGCGGTCGACGGGGTTGCCCATCGCCATGTTGCGCGCCCTGGCCAGCTCGGCGTCGAGCTCGGCCCCGAACAGGACCGCGAGGTTCGACAACCACAGCCACACCAGGAAGACCACGACCGTGGCCAGCGTGCCGTACGTCTTGTTGTAGGAGCCGAAGTTGGCGACGTAGAGGGCGAAGCCGACGGAGACGAGGACGAACAGCAGCACCGCCAGGATGCCGCCGGGGGTGATCCAGCGCACGCCCGGCTGGCGCACGTTCGGCGCCGCCCAGTACAGCACCATGATCAGCCCGGCTGCGATCACGGCGATCACCGGCCATTTGACGATGTTCCACACCAGGACCAGGCCGTCGGACAGGCCCAGCATGTCTCCGGCCACGTCGGCCAGATCGCCCGTGAGCGTCACCGCGATCACGCAGACCGCCAGCAGGACCATCACCAGCAGGGTCAGCCCGAGCCTGAGCGGGGTGAGCTTCCAGATCGGGCGCCCCTCGTCGATGTCGTAGATCGCGTTGGAGGCGCGCACGAAGGCGGCGATGTAGCCGGAGGCCGACCAGAGCGCCACCAGCAGACCGACGATCGCGAACACGCTGAGCGTGCCTGAGGCCTGCTCGATGCCCCGTACCGTCCCCGTCAGCAGATCCTGGACCTCCTTCGGGGCGATGATCGACAGCTGGCCCACCAGGTTGGAGATGTCGTCCTGGCCCAGCAGGCCCAGCAGCGAGACCAGCACGATCAGGGCAGGGAAGATCGACAGCACGCCGTAGTAGGTCAGGGCGGCGGCCCAGTCCTGGATCTTGTCGTTGCCCAGTTCCGCGAAGGTGCGCTTGATGACTCCCCACCAGGCGCCACGCGGTAAGTCAGAGGGACGGCGCGGGGCCATGAGCGTTACTTCTTCCCTCGCCGCATCAACCGGCGCAGGACGACCATCGCCACGACACCCGCGGCGGCGATCAGCAGTTTGGGCCGCTTCTTGGCCTCCTCGACGACCTTGTCGGGAGTGACCTCCTGCAGGCGCTGCTTGATGTCGGCCTTGTCGGCGAGCGCCGAGACGGTGGTGCCGACCTGCTCGCGCGTCTGCTGGACCTGCTCCCTGGCCTGGCGCTCCTCGGGGGTGACCGCGGGATCGGGGGTGGGACCGGTGCTCATGCTCTCCTCCTGGAAAACGGCATGGGAAGGGGGTGGCTCGTCCATCACGCTCCGGGGGGCCGTCCGGGCGTCCTGGTCCATCGCCTTGAGGTCGTCACCCATCGCTCTGACGTTCTCGTCGTCCGCGGGGATGCGCTCGTCGGGGCTGGGCGGCTCGGGGACGAACCGCTCCTCGCCCGTCCGCGCGGCCTGCGCCTCACGGGCGTTCTCCAGCGCCTCCGGCCTGGTCGGCGGGACGTTCACGGACATCTCGTCGGTCGGTTCCCCCACGGTGGCGCGCCGGGCGCCGACATCTCCGGCATGCGTGCCGCCGGCCTGGGAACCACTGGTCTCGGTCATCGCCGTGCCCTCGCCTTCACCTCGTCGACGTCGGCCTTGACGCTCTCGATCGTCTGCTCCGGCTTGAGCGGCGTCGCGCGCTCCACCTGCCGCTTGCCCGTCAACCCGAGGATCGCGGCCACGACGAACAGCACGCCCGCCACCAGGCACGCGGCGGCCCACGCGGGCATCACCAGGGCGAGCGCCAGCACCAGCGCGGCGATCAGGGTGGCGCCACCGAAGAAGGCGGCGAGCCCGGCCGCGCCGAAGAGCCCGGCGCCGAACCCGGCCCGCCTGCCCTTCCTGGCCAGTTCGAGCGTGGCCAGCCGCATCTCGTCGCGCACCAGCTGCGTCAGCTGCTGCGACAGGTCGCCGATCAGGTCGGCAGTGGTCTTGGCCTTGTCATTCACGCACCCCGACTACCCGGAGGACGCCGCCTCTATCACGCGGGGCGTTACTCGCCGGCTCCACAGCGGCGTCACCGGCCGGTGAGGTCGGACTCCACGGCGGCGTCGGCGGCCAGGGCCGGGTCGTTCTCGACCGCGTGCTTCCTGGCGGCGGCCTCCTCGTCGGCCCAGAGCACATCCGTCACGTCGCCGCCCTCCTGGGCGGGCACGAAGACGTCCTCGGGGGTGCGGACGCGCTGGGCGTCCACCGCGTTCGCCTCGGCGCCCGGGTACACGGTGTACGGGACGTTCAGCGAGCCGTACTCGGTGACGGATCCCACGATCGCCTCGTGCGCGCCCACGTAACCGGCCAGCTCGTTGACGAACTCGAAGTGCTCGACATGGTCGACGTGGTCGATGCGGTCGACGTGCCCGGACTGCCTGGGCTGCCTGGACTGCTCGGATTCGGCCATCGGTGCCCCCTCGATTTGCTCAGCCCTCTATGTCTAGCTTTTTCGCGACAAAGGGCCAGCAAAGCGAGGGGCAGGTCAGCGTCGTGAACTACGCAGGAGGAACCCGAGAACCTTCGTCAGAGACGAATCGGGCACCTCGCACCACTCGTCGGGCTTCTTCGGACTCTTGAACGGCGACGGCAGCTCACACGACGGCTGCGTCGGCAACGGCCGCTGGCTGCACCATCCGTCTGTCGGTCGGCTGCTCATATCTCCAATGTAGCCAGCAGATGCGTCAGCGCGGCGACCGATCTGTAAGGATCTGTCCTTCCTGCCAGCTCTTCGCAGGCCAGGAGCTCATCGAAATCCTCCGGCAGTTCCGCCGTGTCCGTCACATCGGTGAACACCCGCACCCCGTACCACGCTCCAACCCTCAGATCCCGTACGGCGAGCCGCCCGGTGAGCTCCTCGCGCCGGTCCGCCCGTGCGGTCACGCCCAGGCGGTTGAGATAACCCTCACCGGAGAACCCCCGCCTCGCCGTACCCCAGTCATGCAGGAGCCCCGGACGCATGGCCAGCGCGTCGCCGTTGCGCACCAGCAGTGACAGCAGCCCGCCGGGTTTCAGCGCCCCCGCCATCGCGCGGATGAGCGGGTCGGGGTCGTCGAAGTACATGAGCACGCCATGACACAGCACCACGTCGAAGCCCCGCGCCTCCACCAGCTCCGGCAGATCGGCGGCGTCGCCATGGACGGTCGTCACCCTCATCCCCGGCTCCACCGCCGCCTCCAGCAGGTCGAGCAGCTTCCTCGAAGAGTCGAACGCCGTGACCTCGTGGCCCGCCCTCGCCGCCCTGAGCGCCTGCGTACCCTGGCCGCAACCGACGTCCAGCACCCGCACCGGGCTCCGCGGCAGGTGGACTGCCAGCTGCCTGGCCACCAGTTCCTGCCTGACCACGTCGCGCAGCCTGCCCAGCTTGCCGATCCACCGCTCCTCACCCGCCGCAAAACCCACCGCGCCCGCCTCCCGCCCCTCACCCATGACAAAGCCCACCGTGTCGCCCATCGCCCGATCCAGTGCTCGGGCCATCCTGCCGTGGCAGGCGAATGATCAGGTCAGCGGGGTGGCGGAGCGGTCGGAGGCTGTCGGTCGAGCCCGGTAGCCTGCCGGGGTGCTGGTTGTGCATGGGGTCTGGACCGCGGCGGGGCTCGCCTTCTGGGGCGAATCCCCCACCACCGCACCCTCGGCCCCCCCGCCCCGCCGGCCCACCCCTTCGCCGCCTCCGTCGAGGCCCTCCGCCTGGCCCTCGACCTGGCGCCCGACTCAGCCCTCGACCCGGCGCCCGACCTGGCCCTCGACCTCCCCGGCTCCACCCACTCCCTCGCCCGGCACCTCACGCTCCTCCTGCCCGGCACCGCGCGCGGCCCGTTGCCCTCCCCCGAGACCGGCCTGCTCCCCACCACCTCCCGCCCCGCCCTGCGCCCGTGGCGGGTGCCCGCCCTCCTCCCCCACCCCGCACAGACGCTCCGCCTCCTCTCCGAGACCCTCCACCTGCTCGCCGAGTCCACCATCACGGCCACCCTGCGCCACTGGTCCGCCGTCGCCGCCTTCGCCCACGACCTGGTACGGCGCGGCCGCGTGATCCCCCAGCTCACCGGCGAGAGCGCGCAGCCGGTCGACATGTGGTCCATCCCGGAGGCCACCGCCGAGGCCCGCTGGTTCCCGGTCCTGACCGGCGCAGACGCGGCCCACTTCCGCGACCTGGCCGTAGCCATGCCCCCCGCCTGCCGCACCGGTGCCGAGGAGCACCCCTCGTCCGCCGTCCTCACCGACGCGCTGGCCACCTTCACCGACGCCGCCGTCCGCGCCCGCCTGACCGAGCCGCTGGCCGTACGCCCCAAGACCCTGGAAGACCGCTGGCTCGCCGCCCTCACAGGCCCCGACGCCGCCTGCCCCGACATCCCGGAGCTGCGCCGCTCGCTGAACGCCTGGCGCGAGGCGGCGGGCGCCGAGGGCGCCACCCAGGTCTGCTTCCGCCTCGTCGAACCCCCGGCCCCCACCCCGCCTGCCACCCCAGACCTTGATCAGGAGGAGCCCTGGTGGCGTGTCGAGCTGGCCCTCCAGCCGCTCGACGACCCCAGCCTCCGCGTCCCCGCCGACCAGATCTGGTCAGGCGCCCCCATCCCCGGCCTCCCCCCGCGCGCCGACCACGAGCTCCTCGCCGGCCTGGGCCGTGCCCTCAGGCTCTACCCCGCCCTCGACCAGGCCCTCCGCACCGCCCACCCCACCGAGCTGCTCCTCGACACCGCGGGCGCCTTCACCTTCCTGCGCCAGGCGGCACCCTTGCTCCACGCCGCCGGCTTCGTCGTCCAGCTCCCCCGCTGGGCGGGCCGCAGCAAGCTCGGGCTCAAGCTCACCACCCGCACCAAGAAGCAGCAGGCCGCCACCAGCCAGGGCTTCGGCCTCCGGCAACTCGTCGACTTCAAGGTCGAGCTGGCCGTCGGCGACGCCACCATCACCGAGGCCGAGCTCACCGAGCTGGCCCGCCTCAAGGTCCCCCTGGTCCGCGTGCGCGGCCAGTGGGTCGAGCTCGACGAACGGCAGCTCAAGGCGGCCCTCCGCGCCGTGGAGACCCGCCGCGAAGGCGAGCTGACCGCAGCCGAGATCCTCCAGCACGTCATCCAGGGCGACGACGGCGAGCTCCCGCTGGTCGAGGTCGACGCCGACGGTGTCCTCGGCGACCTGCTCTCCGGCACCGCCGACCGCCGCCTGACCCCGATCCCCACCCCACCGGGCCTCGACGCGGTCCTGCGCCCCTACCAGGAGCGCGGACTGGCCTGGCTCAGCTTCCTGTCGGAGCTGGGCCTGGGCGGCGTGCTCGCCGACGACATGGGGCTCGGGAAAACGGTCGCCACCCTTTCGCTGCTCGTCCACGAGAAGTCCGGCAGGCCGACGCTGCTGGTCTGCCCGATGTCGCTGATCGGCAACTGGCAGCGGGAAGCCGCCAGATTCGCGCCCGGCCTGCGTGTCCACGTGCATCACGGCGCCTCCCGCGACCCGGCCAAGCTGACGGACGCCGACCTGGTGATCACCACGTACGGCACGGCGCAGCGTGACCTCGACACGCTGAAGCAGGTGGCCTGGCGGCGGGTGGTGTGCGACGAGGCGCAGGCGATCAAGAACTCCGGCACACTCCAGGCCCAGGCGGTCAGGAGCATCACCGCCGAGACGCGCCTGGCGCTGACCGGCACGCCGGTGGAGAACCACCTGGCCGAGCTGTGGTCGATCATGGAGTTCTGCAATCCCGGCCTGCTGGGATCCAAGCAGCGTTTCCGCACCCGGTTCCAGGAGCCGATCGAGGCGCGGCAGGACGCGCAGGCGGAGCAGGCGTTGAAGCGGGCGACGGGGCCGTTCGTGCTTCGGCGGCTGAAGACCGACAAGTCGATCATCTCGGACCTGCCGGAGAAGCTGGAGGTCAAGGAGTGGTGCACGCTCACGCCCGAGCAGGCCTCGCTCTACCAGGCGGTGGTCGACGACATGATGGGGAAGATCGACGGCAGCGAGGGCATCGAGCGGCGCGGGCTGGTGCTGGCGGCGATGGCCAAACTGAAGCAGGTCTGCAACCATCCCGCGCACCTGCTGAAGGACGGCTCGCGGCTGGCGGGACGCTCGGGCAAGCTGGCCAGGACCGAGGAGCTGGCCGCCGAGATCCTCGCGGAAGGGGAGAAGGGGCTGCTGTTCACGCAGTACTCCGAATACGGCTCCATGCTCCAGCCGTACCTCGCCCAGCGCCTGGACCGGCCGGTGTTGTGGCTGCACGGCGGGCTGCCGAAGAAGACGCGCGACCGGCTGGTCGAGCGGTTCCAGCACGACGACGAGCCGATGCTGTTCCTGCTGTCGTTGAAGGCTGCCGGGGTGGGGCTCAACCTGACGGCGGCCAACCACGTGATCCACCTCGACCGGTGGTGGAATCCCGCCGTCGAGGACCAGGCGACCGACCGGGCCTTCCGCATCGGGCAACGTAAGAACGTCCAGGTGCGCAAGCTGATCTGCGCCGGCACCCTGGAGGAGCGGATCGACGAGATGATCGAGCGGAAGAAGGCGCTGGCGGAGCGCGTGGTCGGCACCGGCGAAGACTGGCTGACCGACCTGTCCACGGCGGAGCTGCGCGAGGTGTTCCGCCTGGGCAGCGGAGCGGTGGCGTGATGGCGATGGTGGACGTGGCGGCAGGAGGGGGCCGGAGCGCGATCGCGGGCGATGGCCTGGGCGTGGTGGCACCCAGGGGCCGGAGCCGGGCACCGGGCGGGGGTGGTCGGTGTGCCGGTCGGTAAGGACGGGTGGTTCGAGGCGGGCAAGCCGCTGAAGGCCGACGGGCTGAGGGCCCGCACCCAGCGGGGCAGCATCGGCTCCACCTGGTGGTCGCGGCGGTTCATCGACATCCTCGAGCGGGTCTGCGACAAGGGCCGCCTGTCTCGCGGGCGCGCCTATGCCCGCACCGGTCAGGTGCTCGACCTCGATCTCGCGCCGGGCCTGGTGACCGCCAGGGTGCAGGGTTCGCGGCGCGAGCCGTACACGGTCGAGATCAGGATCGAGGTGTACGGCGAGGCGGTGTGGAGCATGCTGGAGCGGGTGATCGCCGAGCAGGCGGTGCACCGGGCGCGGCTGCTGGCGGGTGAGATGCCCACCGAGATCGAGGAGCTGTTCGCCGCTCACGGCATCGACCTGTTCCCCCGCGATCTCGACCTCGACTGTTCGTGCCCCGACTGGAGCAGGCCGTGCAAGCACGTGTCGGCGGTGCTGTACCTACTGGCGGAGTCCTTCGACGACGACCCGTTCCTGGTGCTGGCGTGGCGGGGACGAAGCAAGGAGGAGTTGCTGGGCTCGATGGAGGAGCCGGGCGCGCCCGTGGTCGAGGACGTGCCGTTCGGCGAGCGGCTGGCCGACTTCTACTCGCCGGGTGCGGGGGTGCCTCGGCCCGAGCTCCGGCCCCCGCCGCCCGCGGGACTGCTGCTGCGGGTGCATCCGCCGCCCGGCGACCTGGCTCACCGGCTGCGGCCCGCCTACGAGGCGCTGGGCGGAAAAGCAGGTGAGGAGGAGCCGGCGGAGCTGGTCTAATGCTTGACGTGGCGGCGGCCACGGGGGCGCCGCTGCCGCTCGCGGACCGATCGGGGAGTTGGCTGAGATCGTGATGGACTCCGAGTGGCTCCTGGACGACTTCGGGGTCGCGGTCGAGCATGCCGTTCGCGTCGAGACGGGTGCCGATGAGAACGCCCTGCTGTGGCGCGTGGTGGCGGGCGACGGGCGGGCCTACGCCGTCAAGCTGTCGCGGGCGGGGGCCGTCGCCGGGCTGGAGCTCACCAGCCGGTTGGGGCTGCCCGGTGTGCCGCGGCCGCTGCTCGCGCGTGATGGCCGGCCGTGGAGTGTGCGGGAGGGGCGGCGCCTGTCGGTGGTGCCCTGGGTGTCCGACCGGCCGGCTTTCCGATCGGGGCTGATGACGGCCGAGCGGTGGCGCGCCTACGGACGGCTGCTCGCGGGCGTGCATGCCACCCCGACGCCGGTGACCGCCGGTGCGCCTCAGCCCGATGACGGCCGGCCCACGAGCTCCGCCCTACCCGTGAGCGGCGAACCGCCCGCAAGCGGCGAACCGCCCGCGAGCGGCGAACTGCCCGTGGGCAGCGGACCGCACGTGGGCAGTGGACCACCCGCAGGCGCCGGACCGCCCGAAAGCGGCGAACCGCTCTCAAGCCCCGGACCATCCCTGGGGGTCGGGCTGCCGTGTATCGGTGATGGGCTGGCCGTGGTGACGGCGTTGGCCGGGGAGGTGCGGCCCGTCGATGGGCCGCTGCTGGACCTTTGGCGGCGGCGGGACGGCGAAGCGAAGGTCGGCGAGTTGCTCGGCGAAGCGGGCAGGCTGGCCGCGGCGCTACGGCCCGCTCCGCTGGTCGTCTCCCATGGCGACCCTCACCTGGGAAACGTCCTGCTCGACGATGCGGAGGGCGTCTGGCTGATCGACTGGGACGACGCCATGCTCGCGCCGCGCGAGTGGGACCTGATGCTGGCGCTCGACCTGCGCTTCTTCGGCGTCACCGAGCGCGAGCGTGCCTGGTTCCTCGACGGTTACGCGGCCGAGGGTGAGCTCGACCTGGAGCGGATCGCCTACTACCGGATCGTCCGGCACCTGGAGGACATCCTGCTCTTCGCCCGCCAGGTGATGCGCGGCCACGACGCCGACCAGGCGATGGGCATCCTGCGCGAGATCCTCTGAACGGTCAGTCGCGCACCAGGCAGAAGGGGTGCCCTGCGGGGTCGGCGTAGATGCGCCAGCTTCGCCTGCCGTCGCCGTCGTCGAGCAGGACGGCGCCGGCGGTCAGGGCTCGTTCGTGTGCCCGGTCCAGGTCGGTGACGCCGATGTCGAGGTGCAGTTGCTGGGGGCGGCCGGGATCGCCCCACTGCGGGGGGCGGTGGTCGGGCACACCCTGGAAGCACAGGACGAGGCCGGTGCCGATGTGCAGGGTCGCCCAGTCGTCGCCGAGCGACCAGCGGCGGTCTGGCCGGTTGACCTCGCCGCCGAGCAGGGCGCGATAGAACCGGGCGAGGGCCAGGGGGTCAGGGCCGTCGAGGACGATGGTCTGCAGGTGGCCGACGGCGACCGCGTCGTCGCTGTCTGGCAGGGCCGGCTCTGCCCCGCTTGCGGACGGCCGGCCACCGGCAAAGGCCGTCTCGCCGCCCGCCGTGGATTCGGTCTCGCCACCCACCGTGGGTCTGTTGCCGCCCGCCGTGGATTCGGTCTCGCCACCCGCCGTGGGTCTGTTGCCGCCGCCCGCCGAGGGTTCGTTCTCGCCGCCCGCCGTGGGTCTGTTGCCGCCGCCCGCCGTGGATTCGTTCTCGCCGATCATGCCTGCATTCTCGCCGATCCCGGACTCCCGATGACGAGCACGCGCTCCTCCGGGAACGACGGCGCCCGCCTGGAGCGCCGACGTCGCGAGCACGGCTCGCCGCCTGCCGCTGAGCCGCGCGTATGCCTGCCGTCCAGGCGCACCAGGACCGGCTGAGTGAAGGGCCCGCCTCACGAGGGCGGGCCCTTCTCAGTTGTCCTCGAACGAGGACGGCACCATGACGCGCACCCCGTTGGGCACCACGCGCAGGGTCAGCGGTGTGCGCAGCCGTACCTCGCCGTCGACGTCGGCCGCCATCGGCGGGTCGGTCTCCAGCAGCATCTCGCGCCCCGTCACGAACGGCCCGCCGGCGAGGCTGCGCCAGCGCCCGGTGGTGGCGCGGGCCAGGGTCTCGCCCAGCAGCCGCAGCTTCTTGCCCGAGCCGAGCTGGTAGGCCACCAGCTTGCCGTTGTCGATGCTGATGTCCTTGGCGACCTGCCAGCCGCCGTGGAAGCGCCCGTTGGCGATGTTGAGCTGGTGGGTGAGCAGTTCGTGGCGCTTGCCGTCGACGGTGATGTAGGCGCGGAAGGGCGTGTGGCCCGGCAGGATCGTCAGGGCGGTCAGGGGGTAGGCGGGCCGGCCGATGATGCGCTTGAGCCATGGCTTGACCTTGCCGGCGACCTCGACGGAGACGCCGAAGGAGGCGAGGTTGGCGAAGGGCCGGTCGCCCGCCATGCCCAGGTCGATGTCGGCGACCTTGCCCTCGGCGAAGACCTTGATGGCGCCGGCGAGGTCGAGGGGCAGGCCCAGGCTGCGGGCGAAGTTGTTGGTGGTGCCGAGGGGTAGCACGCCGAGGGCGACGTCGCGGTGGGCGACGTGGCGTACGGCCGACGACAGGGTGCCGTCGCCGCCGCCGACGATCAGCAGGTCGGGCTGGAGGTCGAGAGCCTTGTCGAGGTGGGCGCGCAGCCGTTTGGGGTTGACGACCGAGTATTCGGCCAGCGGTTCGAAGCCCAGGCCGTGGATCTGGTCGAGCACCTCGAAGTAGTGCTTACGACCGCGGCGCGAGCGCGTGTTGATGACCACCGCGACCCGGCGGTCGCGATGGATGGCCTCGGTGTGCTCGGCCTTGGTTCTCATGAAAACCCATCGTAGGGCCGCCGCCGCCCTGAACATCGAGCGGCGGCGGCCGAAGATCCTTACTGCGGGGCGGCGGCGGGGGTGACGTCGACGATCACGCCGAGGTTGCCGGGGAGCGGCGCCACGAGCTTGATCTGGACGCCGTTCTGCACGCCCGCGTCACCGGGGTTGCCGGTGCCCAGGACGTGACCGCCGGACAGCTGCCTGCCGTACAGCTCGGTGGCCGGGCTGCCGTCGGCGTTGACCACGCGCGTGGTGTAGGGCAGGTGGTCGCGCGAGGGCACGGCCACCGAGGCGTCGCGGTCGCGGTAGTACAGCGTGCCGTCACGCACCTCGATGCCCGGGTACCAGGTCTTGGCGTCGGTGAACTGCTGGACGCCGCGCTGGGCCGGGAAGCTGTTGCAGGAGAGCGTGAAGACGTCGGTGCCGTTGGTGCACGACTTCAGCGGCAGGGTCTTGGCGAACCCGAAGGCGGCGTTCGACGGCTGCAGCCACGCGTTGAGGTTCTTCTGCAACGTGGGGTGGTGGTCGGCGGCCTCGCCGGAGTAGCGCAGCGGCTCGAAGTGGGAGTCGACGGCCAGTAGCGAGCCCTTGGAGCCGATCGAGGGCTGGTCGAACTGCGAGGCGTCCACGTCGTTGACGTCGTAGACGTGGTTGCGCAGCGTGATCAGCAGGCCGGGGGCGTTGTAGCGCACCCGCTCGACGTTCCAGGCGTTGTCGGTGAACCAGTTGGTGTCGTAGGCCCAGTGCAGGCCCTTGTCGAAGCCGTCGGCGGTGCGCCACTCGGCCAGGTAGTACTGCTGGACGTGGGCGACGCCGTCACCCTGCTGCCAGCCCTTGCCGGTGGTGCGCTCGCTGTGGCTGGTGACCAGCGGGGTCCAGCCGTTGAGTCCCTGCTCGACGTCGTCGCTCCACACGGTCGAGGCGCCGGAGGTGAGGGAGAGGTCGTCGACGAACCAGCCGTTCTCCATGAACAGCTCGTCGGTCATGTAGCGCAGGCGCAGCTTGACGGTCTTGCCTGCGAAGGCGGCCAGGTCGACGTAGTCGTGGCGCCAGGCCTGCTGCGAGCCGGTCAGGCCGTACTTCTTGCCGCCGAGGCGGGCCAGCGAGCCGTTGGGGTCGTTGTAGCCGTCGTCGGTGGAGACGAGCGCGCCGCCCTCGGTGTAGATCTTCTGCTCGGCCCAGGTGGCGCCGTTGTCCGTGGAGACCTCGACGAAGCCGAAGTCCCATTCGGCCTCGATGGCGTAGCTGTTCCACATCCAGAACTTCGCGTCGGCCGGGACCTGGAAGGACCGGGTGATGCGCACGTCGGCGTTGGGCTGGTCGTTGCCCGACTGCCAGACCTTGGCGCCGCTGCGCGGGGTGGTCTGGGGGCGGCTGAGGCCGGGCAGGTTGACCCGGATGCCGTCCTCGGTCAGCCTCGGGGTGCGGGAGGCCTGGCCGACGGTGACCAGTTGCCTGCGGTCGCCGGGGTCGATCACCTTGGGGTTGGCCCAGCCGAGGATCCACTTGTCCCACAGGCCCATGTGGGTGGGCATGGACTGGAAGATCGGGCCGCTGTGCGAGCCGTTGGCCATGAGGTCCCAGAAGGCGATGTCGGAGTCGCCGCCGGGGCCCGAGTTGTCGTACAGGTCGGGCAGCCCGAGGTCGTGGCCGTACTCATGGGCGAACACGCCGACGCCGGCGTCCTCGCCCTGGAGGATGTAGTTGGAGATGCGCTTGTCGCTGCCGGGGATGGCCGAGCCGCCGGCCACGTCGGAGGAGTGCGCCCACAGGGCGTAGCTGCCCTGCGCGCCGCCGCCGCCCGACTTGTCGGCGCCCGCGTGCACCAGCACGAGGTGGTCGATGACGCCGTCGGGCTCGTTGTAGTTGCCGTCGCCGTCGGCGTCGGTGATGTCCTCGACGTCGTAGTCGGCCCACGGGAAGGTGGGCTGCTGCTGGGCGAGGGTGGCGACCGCGTCGATGGGCAGCTGCTCGTTGCCGTTGGGGAAGCGCGGGTTGCTCGGGTGTCCCGACATGTCCTGCACGCGCTCGCCGCAGCGGGCGGCGCCGTAGTAGCCCTCGGAGTGCGGGACCTTGATCCAGCCGACCGCCTCGCCGGTGACGGTGTAGGCGCCCTTGGACATCTCCTCGTACATCTTCTTCATGGAGTGGCCGGAGATGTCCACGCCCGGCTTGCCGTCTCGCGGGTCCTTCAGGTCGGGACGCACGCGGGTGGTGATGCCCTTGTCCGAGTACAGCATGTCGTTGTAGTGCTGGGGCGAGAAGTCCGGCACCCACATCGAGAAGTTGTCCTTGCCGCTGGCCGCCGGGTTGGGCAGCTGGTTGTGCAGCGGACCGTTGAGCAGCGTGCCGGCCGGCTCGGTGACGCACGCGGCCGGGTCGAGGAAGTCCTGGCGCTGCACGCCGGAGAAGTCGTCGTTGGCCGTGTCGCTGAACTCCACCAGCAGCGTCAGCAGGCGGGCTTCCTGCTTCTGGGGGCGCTTCTTGTAGATGAACTCGAAGGGGTTCTTGCCGGTGCGCAGTGCCTCGGCCTCGCGCGCGGCCAGGATGCGGGCCGCGACGGGGTTGCCGTCGCGGTGCTTGTTGTCCACCTGTTCGGCACGCAGGCGGGCCTGGGGGTTGGCCAGTGCCGACTTGTCGTCCTCGGCCGCGATCTTCGGCTCGACGTAGTTGGTGTAGTGGTCATCCGCCGACGGGATGTAGCGCGCGACCGTGGTGTCGGCATGCGCACCGGTGCCCGGCGCGGTGAGCCCGGCAGCGGTTAACCCGATCGCGAGGAGGAGCGTTCCTCTCCTGGACAAAGCGTCTCTCTTTCAGCATGTGACATGAGTCAGGAGAGACCGTAAGTTAAACCCGTTATAAAAGAGAAGCACGGTACGAAACTGTGACTATTTCCCCGAAGGGGTGATTCTCACCAGGGCCGTGTTCGCCAGGAGCGGCCCCGCCAGCTGGACCCGCACCCCGTAGGCGAGGGACCCGGGGTCGCCGGTGCCGAGCTTGTGGCCGTTGCCCAGGTCGGTGCCGTAGAACTCCTTGGCAGGGCTACCGTCCGGCTTCACCACGCGCGTGCCGTACTGCCCGCGGGCCGGGATCACGACCGAGGCGTCGAGGTCGCGGTAGTGGAGCAGCCCGTCGCGGGCCTCGAAGCCCGGATACCAGGTCTTGGCGTCGGTGAAGGTGGCGACGCCGTTCTTGCCGGTGGTGAAGGCCGCGTTGCCGACCTGCACGCGCCCCGGCAGGTTGACGCCGTCGGCGCCGCGCAGGGGCTCGAAGTGGGAGTCGACCAGCAGCAGCGCCCCCTTCGGCCCGATGCTGGGCAGCCGGTCGAGCGAGGGGATGAGCACGTTGCCGGTGTAGGCGGAGTCGCGCAGCCACACCAGCAGGCCGGGGGCGTTGTAGCGGAACCGCTCCACCTGCCAGCCGCCGGAGTCCTTGGTGGTGTAGGCGTAGCGCAGGCCGGGGTCGGTGCGCCATTCGGCCAGGTACATGCGCTGGATCTCGCGCGTGCCGTCGTTGAGGCTCCAGCGGCCCCGGCCGGCCGGGGTCCAGGAGGAGCCCGACTCGACGTCGTCGCTCCAGACCGTGCTCTGGCCCGAGGTGACGCTGAAGTCGTCGACGTGCCAGCCGCGCTGGGTGTCGGCGCCGTCGGTGACGTAGACCAGGCGGACCCTGACCGTACGGCCTGCGTAGGGGGCCAGGTCGACGTAGTGGTGCTGCCAGTCGAAGCTCTGCCCGGTCAGCGCCAGGTCGTAGGTGACCTCCTCGCCCTCGGAGTCGAACACGCGCTGGCGGGTCCAGCTCTTCCCGCTGTCGGCGGAGACCTCGACGTAGCCGTGGTCGCGCCCGAAGTCGATCTCGTAGTTGTTCCACATCCACAACCGCGGCGCCTGCGCGGGCACGGAGATCTGGCGGGTGAGCGTGGCCTCGGCCCAGTCCTGGCCCTGCCCCGACCACCAGGTCCTCTTGCCGCTGTGCGGGGTGACCATGGCCTGCTTCTCGGCGGGCAGGTTGATCCGCATGCCCTGGCGGCCGAGCACGTGCAGTCCCTGCCTGGCGCCCGGTTCGAAGGTCTTGGGACTGGCCCAGCCCAGAACCCACCGGCACCACAGGCTGAGCCGGGTGGGCATCGACTGGTAGAGCGGCCCGGTGTGCGAGCCGCTGGCCATCAGGTCCCAGAACTCCACCGACGCGGTGGTGGTGTTGGTGGTGTCGTACAGGTCGGGCAGCCCGAGGTCGTGGCCGTACTCATGGGCGAACAGGCCGACGCCGGCGTCCTCGGGCACCATCATGTAGGTCGAGACGCGCTTGCCCGCGCCGGGGATCTCGAAGCCGCCCGCGACGGTGCTGGAGTGCGCCCACAGCGCGTAGGTGCCCTCCGCTCCCCCGCCGGTCGACTTGTCGCGGCCCGCGTGCACGATCGTCAGGTGGTCGATCACCCCGTCGGGCTCGGCGAAGTTCTGGTCGCCGTCGGCGTCGGTGACGTCCTCCAGGTCGTAGTTCTTCCACGGGAAGGACGGGCCGAGCGCGGTGACGGCGTCGATGACGAGCTGGGCGGGTCCGCGCGGGTTGTCGGGGTGGCCGGCGTTGTCCTGGACGGGGCGGCCGCAGGCGCTCGCGCCGTACCAGGCCTCCGAGTGCGGGGCCCTGACCCAGCCCGCCACGTCACCGGTGACGGAGTAGGCGCCGCCCGACACGTCCTCGTAGTAGCGCCGCAGGCTGCCGCGCACGTCGATGCCCTTGCGCCCGTCGCGCGGGTCGCGCAGGTCGGTGCGCACCCGCTGGGTCAGTCCCGTGGTGCTGTACAGCTGCTGGCGGTAGTGCTGGGGGCTGAAGTCCTTGACCCAGAAGGAGTTGTTGTCCTTTCCGGTGGCGGCCGGGTCGGGGATGCGGTTGTGCAGGGGGCCGTTCTTGACGGTGCCCGCGGGTTCTGTGACGCAGTCCCAGGGCTCACCGCTGGCCGAGCGCGGCCGCTCGAAGCCCGAGAAGTCGTCCTGTGCGCCCTGGTCGAACTCGACCAAAATCGTGAGGAGCTTGCCGCGCTTGGGGCGCTTCACCTTGAGCTGGGCGGGGTCGCGCCCGGTGCGCAGCGCCTCCTGTTCGTGCGCGGCGAGCACCCTGGCCGCCGCCGGGCTCCCGGTGGACGGGAAGGACTCCTCCCGCTGGGGCACGGGTTTGTCCGTCGTCTTCGGCTCGTCTCGCGGCGGCGAGTAGTTCAGGTAGTGGTCCCGGGGAGCGGGCCGGTAGTCCGCGGCGGCCGCGTGCTGCACCGGAACGACAAATGCCGCAATGAGGGATAAGAGTAGAAAAAGGCGCACAAGATCGGACAATAGGCGGCCGATCCCATGCCGTGCCGATATAAGACCCGTTCGCTATGAAGCCCGCTCTTGTGCGCACCTGAACGGCGGGTTAGGCGTCGTGGCCTAGAAGAGCAGGACGGCCGTCACCACCCCTCCCGCCAGCGCTCCCCCGTAACACACCACCGCGAGCAGCAGGTCGATCCTGCCGATGTTGAGCAGCTCCTCGCTGGTGAAACGGATGCGGTGCGCGGCGTGGAAGAGGCACAGGGTGAAGATCACCACGATCGCCAGCCGGACGACCACGTTCTCCGTCAGCGCCGCCACGTCCGGCCGGCCGACCACGCCCGCGGGCACGAGCACCCCGAACAGCAGGATCAGCACCGGCAGGAAGAACGCCGCGGCGACGCCTCCCCCGCTGAACAGCAGCCACAGGTACGGCTCGGCGGTGCGTTTGCGCCGCATCACACCCCCTTGAGGACGAGGAAGGCGACGATCCCCGAGACCACCAGCCACGCCGAGTGGTTGCCGCCCTGGATCATGAAGGCGGGCACCCGCCAGCCGTCCAGCCGGACGACCGTGGCCTTGGGAGCGAGGTTGAGGAAGGTGATCGCGTGGAAGGCGGTCGCGGCGAAGGCGACGACGTTGATCGCGATCATCCAGGGCTCGCCGGCGAACGACGGCGGGCCGCCCGCGTCGATCACGAGCATCAGGTAGACGATCGTCCAGGCCACGAAGACGCTCGTCAGCTCGCGGGCGACGAAGACCGTGTAGGTGCGGTTGCGCAGGAACCACAGGTGGTCGCGCTTGGCGTGGTAGGTCGTCATCGCCTGCTCCACGGCAGGATGGAGCGGATCGCCGCGGTCAGCTTGTAGCGCTGGATCGCCTCGGCCGGGTCGACGTGCTTGGGACAGGCCCTGGTGCACTCCCCCACGAACGTGCAGCCCCACACCGCCTCGTCCAGGTTGAGCAGGTCGAAGCGGTCGCCCTGGTCACGCGAGTCGAGGTTGTAGCGCTGGGCCAGCGCGATCGCCGCCGGGCCGAGGAAGTCGGGGTCCAGCACGTACACCGGGCAGGCCGAGTAGCACAGCAGGCAGTTGATGCACATGGAGTACTGCTTGTAGGCCTCCAGCTGCTCGGGCGTCTGGGCGTACTCCGCGGTCAGCGGCAGTTCCTCGCCCTCGCGGATCAGCCACGGCTGGACGTGCTGGAGCTTGACCAGGAAGTCGTCGATGTCGACCACCAGGTCACGGATGACGGGGAAGCCCTTCAGCGGCTCGATCCTGATCGGGCCGTCGCCGTACTCGGTGAAGAACGTGCCGCAGGTCAGCCTCGGCTCGCCGTTGACGTTCATGCCGCACGAGCCGCAGATGCCCATGCGGCACGACCACCGGAACGACAGCGTGCCGTCGAGGCGGTCCTTGACGTAGTTGAGCCCGTCGAGCACCGCCCAGTCGTCCATGAGGGGCACGTCGTAGCTCTGGAAGACCGGCTCGCCGTCCTGCTCGGGCCGGTACCTGGCCACCTCCAGCCTGATCGTCCTGGCGGCGGCCTGCTGCCGTATCGTCTCCGCGGTGTCCGTCATCGTCCGTAAACCCTTTCGCCAGGGGGCCAGCGGGTGATCGTCACGGGGAGCAGGCCGACTGACGGCGAGCCGTCGGGCGCGCGGTGCACCAGGGAGTGGGCCAGGAACCCGGCGTCGTCGCGCTGCTCGAAGTCGGTGCGCTGGTGGGCGCCGCGCGACTCGGTGCGGTTGAGCGCGCAGGCGACGACGGTCTCGGCGATGTCGAGCATGCAGCCGAGCTCCAGCCAGTTGAGCAGCTCGGTGTTGAAGGCGGTGCTGGAGTCGTCGAGCCTGGCCTCCGACGCGCGCTGCCTGAGCTCGGCGAGACTGTCGACGGCCTTGGCCAGCACGTCGCCGGTGCGGTAGATGCCGGCGGCGCCCTCCAGGGTGTGCTGCATCTCCTCGCGCAGGTCGGCGATACGCTCGCCCTTCTTCCCGTCGCCGCGCAGGTGGGTCAGCCGCCGCTCCTCGTCGCGGCCCTGCGCCTGTACGGCAGGCGCCTCGGCCTGCCGGTGGCTCCTGGCGAATTCGGCGGCCGCCACGCCCGCCCGCCTGCCGAAGACGAGGATCTCCGGCAGCGAGTTGGAGCCCAGCCTGTTGGCGCCGTTGATGCTGACGCAGGCGGTCTCCCCCGCCGCGTACAGCCCGGCGATCGGCGTCGCGCCGTCGAGGTCGGTGTGGATGCCGCCCATCATGTAGTGCACCACCGGCCGGACCGGGATGAGGTCGGTGGCCGGATCGAGGTTCTGGTAGCTGCGGCACAGCTCGCGCACGAACGGGATCCTGGCGTCGATCCTCGCCTCGCCCAGGTGCCGCAGGTCGAGGTAGACGACCGGGCCGTACGGGGTCTCGACGGTGCGGCCCCGGTGCTGCTCGTGCACGAAGGCCTGGGACAGGCGGTCGCGGGGGCCGAGCTCCATGCTGCGCAACTTCGGCGTCGGGGTGGGCGTGCCGAGGTCGTAGTCCTGCAGGTAGCGGTAGCCGTCCTTGTTGATCAGCCAGCCGCCCTCGGCCCTGGCTGCCTCGGTGATGAGGATGCCGGTGAACGGCAGGCCGGTGGGGTGGTACTGCACGAACTCCATGTCCTTCAGCGGCGCGCCAGCCCGGTAGGCCAGCGCCATGCCGTCGCCGGTCTTGATGGCGGCGTTGGTGGTGAAGGGGAAGATCTTGCCGCAGCCGCCGGTGGCCAGGATGACCGAGCGTGCGGGGATGGTCTCGATGCGGCCGGTCCTGATGTCGACGGCCACCGCGCCGTACACCCGGCCGTCGTCGACGATGAGCCGGGTGACGTACCACTCGTCGTACCGCTTGATCTCGCCGTACTTCAGCGTCGTCTGGAAGAGCGTGTGCAGCAGGTGGAAGCCGGTCTTGTCGGCCGCGTACCAGGTGCGTTCCTTCTTCATGCCGCCGAACGGGCGCACCGCCACCCGGCCGTCGGGCTCGCGCGACCACGGGCAGCCCCAGTGCTCCAGCTGGATGAGCTCCTTGGGCGCCTCGGCGATGAACATCTCCACCGCGTCCTGGTCGCACAGCCAGTCGCCGCCGGAGATCGTGTCGTAGCAGTGCTCGTCAAGGGTGTCGTCGACGCCGATCACGCCGGCCGCTCCGCCTTCCGCCGAGACGGTGTGGCTGCGCATGGGGTAGACCTTCGAGACGACCGCCACCTCCAGGGTGGGATCGCACTCGGCGACGGCGATGGCGGCACGCAGCCCGGCGCCACCGCCCCCGACGATGAGCACGTCGATCATGTGTCAGCTCCCGTGGTCGGCTTCTGAGTGGCTGTCCTTGACCCGCTTGCCGTCGTGCCGGATCGCGGCGATGTGGATGCTGCCGTCGTGGTACTCGTGACGGATGCGGCGGCAGCCGCACTCGAAGAACTGGTCGCGGATCAGCAGGCCGTACCCGTCGTCGTCGAGCAGGCGCTCACCGCCGGACTTCTTGCCGCAGGGGGCGGTCTCGGGGGCGAAGGGCGTCTTCGTTCCTGTCATGTGCCGCCTCCACTACGTGCTTTTGTCGGGTACCGGGCCCTTGGTGTCGTCGTCGGGCGCATCGACCTGGCGCGGCTGCGCCTGGCTCGCCTCCCGCGGATAGTGCAGGTCGAAGGCGGGACGCTCCGAGCGGATGGACGGGATGCTGGTGAAGTTGTGGCGCGGCGGCGGGCAGGAGGTCGCCCACTCCAGCGAGTTGGCATAGCCCCACGGGTCGTCGAGGGTCACCTTGGGCGCGCGCTTGGCCGTCCTCCAGACGTTGTAGAGGAAGGGCAGCGTCGAGGCGCCGAGCAGGAAGGCGCCGATCGAGGAGACCAGGTTGAGCGTGGAGAAGCCGTCGACGGCGCTGAAGTCGGCGTAGCGCCGCGGGAAGCCGGCGTTGCCCAGCCAGTGCTGCACGAGGAAGGTGGTGTGGAAGCCGATGAACAGCGTCCAGAAGTGCACCTTGCCGAGCCGGTCGTCGAGCATGCGGCCGGTCATCTTGGGCCACCAGAAGTAGAAGCCGGCGAACATCGCGAAGACCACGGTGCCGAACACCACGTAGTGGAAGTGGGCGACGACGAAGTAGGTGTCGCTGAGGTGGAAGTCGAGCGGCGGGCTGGCCAGGATGATGCCGGTCAGGCCGCCGAGCAGGAAGGTGATCAGGAAGCCGACGCAGAACAGCATCGGCGTCTCGAAGCTCAGATGGCCTCGCCACATCGTGCCGATCCAGTTGAAGAACTTCACCCCCGTCGGCACCGCGATGAGGAAGGTCATGAACGCGAAGAACGGCAGCAGCACCTGGCCGGTGGCGAACATGTGGTGCGCCCACACCGTCATCGACAGGCCCGCGATCGCGATGGTCGCGCCGACCAGGCCGATGTAGCCGAAGATCGGCTTGCGGCTGAAGACCGGGATGACCTCGGTGATGATGCCGAAGAACGGCAGCGCGATGATGTAGACCTCGGGATGGCCGAAGAACCAGAACAGGTGCTGCCAGAGCATCGCCCCGCCGTTCTCGGCGGCGAACACCTGCGTGCCGAGTTTGCGGTCCGACTCCAGCACCAGCAGCGCGGCGGCCAGCACCGGGAAGGCCATCAGCACCAGCATGCTGGTGAGCAGGACGTTCCAGGTGAACAGCGGCATGCGGAACATCGTCATGCCGGGGCAGCGCATGCCGATGATCGTGGTGATGAAGTTGACGGCGCCCAGGATCGTGCCCAGCCCGCTCATGGCCAGGCCCATGATCCATAAGTCGCCGCCGACGCCGGGCGAGTAGACCTGCGACGACAGGGGCGTGTAGGCGAACCAGCCGAAGTCGGCGGCGCCTCCCGGCGTGATGAAGCCGGCCAGCACCATCAGCCCGCCGAACAGGAACAGCCAGTAGGCCACCGCGTTGAGCCGGGGGAAGGCCACGTCGGGCGCGCCGATCTGCAGCGGCATCACGACGTTGGCGAAGCCGGCGAACAACGGCGTCGCGAACAGCAGCAGCATGATCGTGCCGTGCATGGTGAACAGCGCGTTGTACTGCTGCTGGGTGACCACCTGCATGCCGGGCTGGGCCAGTTCGAGCCTGATGAACATCGCCATCAGCCCCGCCACGAGGAAGAAGCCGAAGCTCGTGATCAGGTAGAGGTAGCCGATGACCTTGTGATCCGTGGTCGACAGCCAGGAGGCGATCACCGTGCCCGTGCGCCGCCGCCTGAGCTGGTCGAACGAGGTGTCACGAACCGTCGTCACGGCTGCTCCCTCCATGCTCGCCGATGTGCTGGAGTACGCCCCGATCTACCCATTTGACGCCAACCGGTTCGCGCTGAAAACCCGTATCGCGGGAAATCTCTGGATCTGCCCATCCCTGGGAGCTGTTTACTAGTCTTTGACCGTTTCGCTGAGCGAGCACGGAGGGCGCCCATGGCCAGGACCACAGCAGGGGGCTGCGCTCAGCTGATCGCCCTTCTCGTGGTCCTCGTGGTCATCGGCAACGTCGCGGTGGCGCTCGGATTCCCGGTGTTCGCGCTCCTGTCCGTCGCGGCCGGCGCGGCGTTGTTCGCCTCCAGGGCGGCCAAGGTGCACCGCGAGCACCACGAGCGGCTCGCCCGTGCCAGGGCGCTGGTCATGGAGGCGCTCGACGTCGTCTTCGACCCCGCGCTGCCCGAGCGCGACCGGGCCAGGATCCTCGACGCGCTCGGCCGCGGCAGGTCACCCGCGCCCGACCGGTTCGTCCTGGCCTCCGAGTTGCCGCAGGAGCCGCGCGCGTACGTGACACGGGCCCGCGCGGCCTGCGAGACCGTGACCGGATCCCGCGTCAACGGGATGGGGCTGCTCGACTCGCTGGCCAACGAGTTCGTCCTGCCCCAGCAGATCTGGGAGATCGCCAGGCTCGTGCGCACGCAGGCGGAGCTGGAGGCCGAGCAGCGGCAGGCCAGGCGCGGCGTGGTGACGGAGGAGCTCGAGGCCGTGCTCGGACCGCAGCAGGAGGCGCTCCAGCGCTCGATCGACAGCGTGGCGGAGCGGGTTCGGGCGATGGAGGGCTACGCGCGCAAGGTCGAGGAGGCCGACGCGGCGCTGCGGGCCCGCGACGCCCTGCGGAACAACGACAAGTACCTGGCGTTGCTCGCCCAGACCGACGACGCCGACGGCCTGGCCGCGCTCCGCCTGCAGGCGGCCTCCGCGGCGGACGTGCTGGCGGCCAGTGTCAAGGAGGCGGTCGAGGCGGGACGCACTCTCACCCTCGAGTGAGCAGGTCGCGCAGGGCCTCCTCCAGCCGCGGATGCCCGAACTCGAACCCCGCCTCCAGCAGCCTGCCCGGCACGCAGCGGCGTCCGGTCAGCCCGAGCGCCGGATCGGTGCGCAGGACCCGGGCGCCCAGCTTGACCAGGAACTCGGGGGTCGGCGGCGAGGGCGGCCTGCCGAGCACCCGGCGGAAGGTCGCCATCAGCTCGGCGTTGCGCACCGGATGCGGGCTGGTCAGATGGACGACACCCGCAAGGTCCTGCGAGTCGATGAGGAAGCGCACCGCGGCCAGGAAGTCGGCGACGTGCAGCCAGCTCACCCACTGCCGCCCTGACCCCACCCGGCCGCCCAGGCCCCAGCGGGTCAGGCTCACCAGCCGTTGCAGCGCGGGCGTGCCCGGCTCGAACACGACCGCGGTGCGCAGGATCACCTGCCTGCCGCAGGGCGCCCCCCGGGCCGCCTGCTCCCACGCCCCGGCCACTCCCGCCATCTGCGCGGGCCCGTCGGCGGGCTTCGCGCTCTCGTCGAGCACCGGCTCGCCCGCGTCGCCGTATATCGCCAGGGTGCTGAGCTGCAGCCACAACGCGGGCGGATGAGCGCCCGCGGCCTCGGCCAGGGCGCGGGTCGGCTCGACCCGCGAGCGGGTCAGCAGCTCGACGTTGGCCGGGGTGGGCGGCCGGTCGACGATCTCACCGGCGAGATTGATCAGCACCGATCCCCGCAGCTGCGGCGCCCAGTCGCCGGTGGTGCGGCCGTCCCACAGCAGGGCGCCCGGCGACGGGCGTCTCGACAGCACCACGACCTGGTGGCCGTGCGCGGTCAGGTCCGCCGCGAGAGCGCGCCCGAGCGCCCCCGAGCCCCCGGCGAGAACGATCTTCACATCGGCCAAGTCTAGGTGACTCGCCTTCCGGCCTGGGCAGGTGGGCGGGATGAGGCACCACACCATCGACGTCGACGGCATCGAGACCTTCTACCGCGAGGCAGGACCGGCCGACGCGCCCGTCCTGCTGCTCCCGCACGGCTACCCGAGCTCGTCCTTCCAGTTCCGCCACTTCATGCCCGCCCTGGCCGACCGCTGGCGCACCATCGCGCCCGACCTGCCGGGATTCGGCTACAGCGGCACCCCGGACCCGGACGACTTCGCCTACTCCTTCGCGGGATACGCCGATTTCCTCGACCGTTTCGCCGCACGGCTGGGCCTGTCGTCGTTCGCCCTCTACCTGCACGACTACGGCTCCCAGATCGGCCTGCGGCTGGCCATGAAGGCCCCCGAGCGCATCACGGCGCTGATCATCCAGAACGGCGACATCTACGAGGACGAGCTCGGGCCCAAGTACGGCACGCTGCGGGAACACTGGAATCACCCCACTCCCGGCAGCAGGCAGGCCCTGGCCGACGCGGTCAGCGAGGAGGGCTTCCGCCACGAGTTCGTGGGCGAGGTGGACGATCACCTGGTGGAGCTGATCAGCCCCGACCTGTGGAAGCTGTCGTGGCCGCTGATCGACCGGCCCGTGCGCAGGCAGGTGATGGTGGGCCTGATGGAGGGGCTGAAGGAGAACCTGGAGTGGTTCCCCCGCTACCAGGCCTACCTGCGCGAGCACCAGCCGCCGGCGCTGATCGTGTGGGGGCCGCAGGACGGCTACATGCCCGAGGGCGCCGCCCGCGCGTACCTGCGCGACCTGCCCAAGGCCGAACTGCACCTGCTGGACGGCGGCCACTGGGCGCTGGAGACGAACCTCACCGAGATCGTCGAGCTGACCCGCGACTTCCTCGGCAGGAACGTGACGTGAGCGCCTCCCCCCGGCCGCGTCCGCAGAGGTCAGATCCAGTCCGTGCAGCCCAGCCTGACCCAGTTGCCCTTGGCCGTCTGATGCTCGACGCAGGCCAGCGCCTCGGCGACCGGCGCGTAGACCTGCGGGGTGCGGATGCGCAGGGCCGGGATCGCGTCCTCGCTCACGGCGCGCTCCTCGACGTAACCGGTCTCCTCGTAGTCGTCGACGGGCTCGCGCACGATCGTCACCCGGTAGCCGCCGGGCCTGCTGGGGGCGAACCTGGCCCAGTTGGTCTTGCACGCGGGGCCGTAGAACATGCGCAGCGTGCCGCGCGAGGTCCGCACGACGGCGGTGCCGGACCTGGTGGGGGTGTAGGAGCCGGCGTAGCAGCCGGTCTTGGAGGAGTAGGTGCCGTCGCAGGAGTACCCGGAGCAGAGGGCGGCGGCCGCCCCGGCGGACGACGGGGCGACGGTCGTGAGCCCTGCGGCGGTGATCAGGACGGCCGCGGCGCGAGCGAGAGATCGTTTCATGCCGATCAGTGTCGGCGGACGGTCAGGCGGGTGACAGTCGGGAAATAGAGGGGGATTCAAAGCGGGACACGCAGCTCCACCAGCGTGCCCTCGCCGGGACCCGACTCCACGCGGGCGCTGCCGCCCGCGTCGGCGACGCGGCCCTCGATGGAGCCGCTCAGCCCCACGCCCCTCCGCACGCCCGCCGGGTCGAACCCGACGCCGTGATCCAGCACCCCGACGACCGCGTGGCCGTCGTGCACCCGCGCCCTGACGACCGCGTGCCCGGTGCCCGCGTGCTTGCGCACGTTCGTCAGCGCCTCGCGCACCGCGCCCGACACCGCCTCGACCGTCTCCACCGGCAGCACCGCCCCGGCGGCGCGCAGCCCGGCGGCGTTGAGGTCGACCGCCAGCCCCGCGCGGATCGCCTGCTCGACGACCTCCTCCAGCGCCGCCGTGAGGTTGCTGCCCGAGCTGTCGTGGTCGCCGCGCACGTAGCCGCGCAACCACCGCGCCTCGGCGGCGACGTGGCCCCGCACCCGCTCGTCGGCCAGCCAGCCGTCGCGGACCAGCGCCTCCATCGTCTGCAGCACCCGGTCGTGCAGGACGCGCCCGTTGCGGGTGCGCTCCTGCTCGGCGGCCAGCCTGGCGACCTGCTCGCGGGTCTCGTCGAGCTCGGTGGCGTTGCGGCGCAGCAACGCGGCGATGAACCAGGCGATGCCCGAGTCGACCCAGAAGCCGATGCCGTGCGGCACGGCGCCCAGCCAGAAGAAGCCGCTCCAGGCCTGCATGTACAGGTAGGCGACGACGAGCGGCAGTGTGGCCGCCAGGGCGGCGGGCAGAGTCCGGAAGGCCATGCCGATGCCGATGGAGACCAGCAGCATGTAGGGCAGCATGAAGTCGGGGCCGGAATCCTTGATCGCCGTGCCCGCGACCAGCGTCATGGCCATCGCCGTCGCCGCGGTCAGCAGCGCGTCGGCGGTGATCAGCCAGGCCGGAGGCACCCTCCGGCGGCGCCAGGCGAGCGCGACCACGATCGCGCTCTCGACGCCGAGCAGGGCCAGGGCGGGCGCGAAGCCGGGGACCTGCCGCCGCAGGCCGCTGTCGCCGACATAGTTGAGGGCGATGACCTCGGCGAAGGCTCCGGCTCGGAAGAGAATGACGGTCCAGGCGAGTGCCGTCTCGATGCGCCTGCGCGCCTCGCCACCCGGCGCGACCCGGGTCACCCGCCGCGCTCGATCCGCCGCAGGGCGGCGGCGATCAGCTGGGCCTTGTTGTCGACCTGGAGCTTGCGCCGGATGCGCTCGATGTGGGTGTCGACGGTCGACTTCTTGATGCCCATGCGCCGCGCGATCTGGTCGTAGGTGAAACCCTGCGCGATGTAGGCGAGCGTCTCCTCCTCGCGGGGCGCGAGCCGTACGGCGGGCGCGGGGTCCGGCGCCGGGGCGGCGAGCTGGGCGTGCAGGATGTCGGCCAGGCCCGCCGACAGGTAGAAGCCGCGCGCGGCGACCGTGCGCAGCGCGGTGGCCATGAGCTCGGCCGGGTCGCTCTTGGTGACGTAGCCGCGCGCCCCCGCCCTGATCGCCCTGACCAGGTCGCCGGGCTTGGCGGAGGCGGAGATCACCAGCACGTTGTACAGCGGCGCCAGCTCGGCGATGGCGGTCAGGCACGGCTCGTCGACGCCGAGGTAGAGGTCGAGGATGAGGACGTCGGGTTCCGCCCTGCCGTCCAGCACGCTCACGTCGCGCCCGCTCGCGACCACCTCGAACTCGCCGGTGCCGCGCAGGATGTGCTCCAGGCCGTGGCGGATGAGATCGTGATCGTCGACGACCGCGATCTTGATCATGTCCCACTCCCGCATGAGCCAGCCTGACCCGCAAGATGATCTCATGCCAAGTCCCGTTTTAGGGGGACAGAGCTGGTGTCCACACTCCGGAATGGTCTGAGCCGATGCGCGTCATCTCCTATCCTCTGCTGCATGACTGCATCGCGTGACTACGAGGCCCTCGTCCAGCGTGGCCTGAAGCTCGACCTGACCCGTGGCAAGCCCTCGGCCCAGCAGCTCGACCTGTCCGACGCGATGCTCAAACTCCCCACGACCACCAAGACGGGCGCCGGGATCGACGCCCGCAACTACGGCGACCTCCAGGGGCTGAAGGAGACCAGGGAGCTGTTCTCCGCGGCGCTGCAGGTGCCCGCCGGCCAGCTGGTCGTCGGGGGCAACTCCAGCCTGGCCGTCATGCACGACACGATCGTCTTCGCGCTGCTCGGCACGATGCCCGGCGCCGAGCGGCGGTGGGCCGAGCAGGAGGTCACCTTCCTGTGCCCGGTGCCCGGCTACGACCGGCACTTCGCCATCTGCGAGCGCTACGGCATCAAGATGGTCGCCGTCCCGATGACCGCCGAGGGCCCCGACATGGACGTGGTCGAGCGCCTGGCCGCCGACGACCCCGCCGTCAAGGGCATCTGGTGCGTGCCGAAGTACAGCAACCCCTCGGGCATCACCTACAGCGACGACGTGGTGCGCCGCCTGGCCGCCATGCCGACGGCGGCCGCCGACTTCCGCGTCTTCTGGGACAACGCCTACGCCGTCCACCACCTGAGCGACCAGCACGACCAGCTCGCCGACCTGCTCGCGCTCTGCGAGGAGTACGGCAACGCCGACCGGGCCTTCGTCTTCGGCTCCACCTCGAAGGTGACGCTCGCCGGCAGCGGCATCTCCTTCTTCGGCTCCTCCCCGGCCAACGTGGAGTGGTTCCTGTCGCACACGGCCAAGCAGTCCATCGGGCCCGACAAGCTCAACCAGCTGCGCCACGTGGAGTTCCTGCGTGACGCCGACGGCATCGCGGCCCACATGCGCGGGCACGCCGCGATCGTCGCGCCCAAGTTCGAGCTGGTCGACCAGATCCTGCGCAAGGAGCTGGGCGAGCTGGCCACCTGGACCGCCCCCCACGGCGGCTACTTCATCACGCTGGAGGTGCCCAACGCCGCCGACGTGGTGGCCAGGGCCAAGGCGGCGGGCATCGCGCTGACCCCGGCGGGGGCGACCCACCCCTACGGCCAGGACCCTGACGACCGGTTCATCCGCATCGCTCCCACCTTCCCCGACCTGGAGGAGCTGGAGCAGGCGATCTACGGGCTGACCGTGTGCGTGCGGGCGGCCAACGCCTGACGGCCCGGCTGTGCGGCGCCGGGCCACCGGCGCCGTCAGCAGTAGTCGATGTACTGAATCGCCAGGATGTTGGCCTTGACCCGGTCGCGGTAGTACTTGGCCGAGTCCGAGGTGTCGGCGCTGGCGTAGACGGCGTAGGCGGTCGGGCGGAAGCCCAGGCTGCTGGTGTCACCCGTCGGGAAGAAGGTGACGAACACCTGCACGCTGCTGTTGGAGGCGGCGAAGGTGTACTTCGTGCGCCACCACTCGTTCAGTCCCGCCTTGGTCGCCGCGCCCTTGACGTCGTTGACGACGTTCTTCCAGCAGCTGGGGTCGTTGAAGGTGGTCACCGCCGCGCCGGGCTTGGCCACCGACTCCGAGCCCGCGCCCGCCGTCGCCGAGGGGACCGCCACGGTCAGCAGGGCGGCCGCGGCCGCCGGGGCCAGGACGTAGCGTTTGATCGACTGTCTCATGCTCACTCCTCCGGGATTGCGCCTGCGTCCTCACGATGAGTCGCGTTCCGGGGATGCGCATGAGTAGGCAGGTGCTCAAATCACCGGCGGAAGCCGAAGATGTACTGCCGCGTCTCGCTGGGGTGGAAGGTCACCCCCACGCCCGGCTCGAAGACGATGTTGTCGCGGCGGCAGTAGTGCAGGCTCTCCCAGACCTCGATGGCCCTCTCGCGGGCGGGCGCCTCGGCCAGGTCACGTTTGCGCGCGCCGTACGAGCCGATCACGAACAGCAGTCCCAGGCCCCAGAAGACGCCGGTCAGGCAGAAGGGGGCCAGGAGCACCTCGCCCCAGCTCGACTCGCGGGCCATGGCCAGCACCAGCGAGGTGACCAGGTGCACCAGGGCGGCCACGCCGAGCATGATGTAGCCCTGGTTGCGCGCCCACGGCGTGTAGTGGCGTTGCGGGAACGACAGCCAGATCGCCAGCTGCGTGCGGCTCATCACGTGTTTGCGCGTGACGGGTACGGCGGGCAGGTCGGCCACCTCGCGGTCGCGTGGCATGCGGACACGACCGATCTTGAACGTGGTCCCCGCGGCGACGACGCCAGGCACGGCTGCTACCTGGTCGTCCCCCTTACACACCGGGCAGCTCGTATCCACCCGGGCAAGTCTGGTCTGATCGGACTGTCCACGCAAACCGTAAAGTTGCTCCCGTGAGCTCACTTGACGCACTTGCCGAAAATCTTCCAGAGGGACGGTTGCTGACCGATCCCGATGTGATCGATTCCTACGCCCGTGACAGGACGTTCCTGGAACCCGGCAAGGCTCTGGCCGTCGTGCTGGCCCGTACCCGCGACGATGTGGTGACCACGATGCGGTGGGCGAGCGAGCACCGGGTGCCGGTCGTGCCGCGCGGCGCGGGCACCGGGCTGGCCGGGGGCGCGACGGCCTCCGAGGGCTCGGTGATCCTCTCGCTGGCGCGCATGACCGCGATCACGGAGTTGTCGCCCGCCGACGAGATCGCCGTGGTGGAACCCGGGGTGATCACCGCTGATCTGGACAGGGCCGCACGTGAGCATGGGCTGATGTATGCCCCCGATCCCTCCTCTTATGAGATTTCCACCATCGGCGGAAATCTGGCGACCAACGCCGGTGGCCTGCGGTGCGTGAAGTACGGCGTGACCCGCGACTCGGCGCTCGGCCTGGAGGTCGTCCTGGCCGACGGGCGGGTGCTCAACACCGGGCGCCGCACCATGAAGGGCGTGACCGGCTACGACCTGACCGGACTGTTCGTGGGCTCGGAGGGCACGCTCGGCGTGATCACGTCGGCGACCGTACGGCTGCGCCGTGCGCCCGCGGCGCCCCCCGCGACGTTCGCGGCCGAGTTCGGCTCCCTGCGCGACGCCGCCGCGGCCGTCTCGGCGATCATGGCAGCCGGATGCCAGCCGTCGCTGATGGAGATGCTGGACCGTGCCACGCTGAAGGCCATCGACGACTGGCGCAACATCGGCCTGGAGGACTCCACCCAGGCGATGCTGATCGGCCAGTCCGACGCCGCCGACAGCCAGGCGGCGATCACCGCGATGGGGCGGCTGTGCGAGGCCAGCGGCGCGACCTTCGTCGCCGTGTCGTCGTCACCCGCCGAGGCCGAGGAGCTGATCGCCGTGCGCCGCATGGCCTACCAGGCCAAGGAGCGCCTGGGCGCCTGCCTCGTCGAGGACGTCTGCGTGCCGCGCTCGGCGCTGCCGGACATGATCTCGGCCATCGAGGCCGCCGCCGCCCGCCACGACGTGATGATCTGCACCGTCGCCCACGCCGGCGACGGCAACCTGCACCCGGTCTTCGTCTTCGACCACGGTACGGCCGAGCCGCCCGCACAGGTGTGGGCGGCGGCGGACGAGGTGTTCACCAAGGCGCTCGAATTCGGCGGCACCCTCACCGGCGAGCACGGGGTGGGCGTGCTGAAGCGGCGCTGGCTTTCTCTCGAATCCGGCCCCGTGACCGCTGACGTGCAGCAAGGCATCAAGGCGGTGTTCGATCCGCTCGGCATTCTCAATCCGGGCAAAGCCATCTGATCGTCACTCTGGTAGCGTTTTGCCCCACTTTTACGAGAGGGGTCTGGGGTGACGCAGTACCAGCCGCTGTCGGCGGATGATCCACGGCGGCTGGGCGCCTACGACGTGGTCGCCCGCCTGGGCGAAGGCGGTCAGGGCGTCGTCTACCTCGGCCGGGCGTCCTCCGGCGAGCAGGTGGCGATCAAGCTGCTGCACCGGGCCCTGGTCGCCGACCCGGAGGCACGCGGGCGGTTCCTGCGCGAGGTCGCCGTCGCCCAGCGGGTGGCGCGCTTCTCCACCGCTCCGGTGCTGCACGCCGACCTCGACGGGTCGCGGCCGTACATCGTGAGCGAATACGTGCCGGGGCCCTCGCTGCGGGAGCTCGTGCAGAACGAGGGGCCGCGGCGCGGGGCCTCCCTGGAGCGCATCGCGATCAGCACCGCCACCGCGCTCGCCGCCATCCACCGGGCCGGGATCCTGCACCGCGACTTCAAGCCCGCCAACGTCCTCATGGGGCCCGAAGGGCCCGTCGTGATCGACTTCGGGGTCGCGCGGGCGCTGGACTCGCCGGGGACGACCGCCACGGGGATGAGCGTCGGCACCCCCGCCTACCTCGCACCCGAGCAGCTCAGCGGGCACCCCGTCTCCGAGGCGGCGGACGTGTTCGCGTGGGGCGTGACGATGGTGTACGCGGCGACGGGGAAACCCGCGTTCGGTGCGGACACCATTCCTGCGGTGATGAACCGGATCCTGCACCAGGAGCCCCTGCTGGAGGGGCTCGACGGGTCGTTGCTGGGGCTGGTGGCGGAGTGCCTGTCGAAGGACCCGGCCCAGCGGCCCACGGCTGACCGGCTGGTGCTGCGGCTCACGGGACAGCCGATCCCGGCCTCGGCCATCGAGCCGGTGGCGGCGCCCTCGACACCGCCGGGGATCGCACCGCTGCCGCCCATGCCCCCCGCGCCGCCGCTCGGCGGGCAAGGCCCTGCGCCGCTCGGCGGGCAGGGCCCCGCGCCGCTCGGCGGGCAAGGCCCCGCGCCGCTCGGCGGGCAGGGCCCCTCGGCGGCCGGCCCTGGTGGCGCCGCGTCGGCGGGAGGCGGCGCCACGGAGCCCGGCGCCCGTCACGGAGCCCGTCACGGAGCCCGACCCGACCCCGTGCCTCCACGGGGTCCCGTGCCTCCGGTTGGCCACGTGCCTCCAGTTGGCGGCCCCGCGCCTTCGGCCAGCCCCGTGCCGCCCGCTGTCCCCGATCGGGAGCAGCTCCGTGGGGGTCTCACCCGCGCCTCGTCCCGCCGCCGCCAGGCGCAGCCTCAGCGGCGGGGCCTCATGGTCGCCCTGTCCGGCGCGGCGGCCCTGGCCATCGCCGTGGGCGCCGGAATCGTGATCACCCAGGCGGGCCAGACCTCCCAGGCAGCGGGCCTCGTCGCCGCCGGCGGCCCCACCGCGGAAGGCGGCGCCGCCGGAGGCAACCCCGGCGGCCAGCACTCCAGCGACCCCAACGGCCCCGACGCCCACGGCCCCGACGGCTCCGCCGACCCCACGGACCCGAACTCCGCCGCGGTCTCCCCCGAGCCCTCGGGAACCATCACCCTGGCCCCGCCGAAGCCCACCAGGCGAGCCGTCACCCCGCCCAGCACCAGGCCGACGACCCGCCCGACCACCAAGCCGAGCACCAAGCCGACGCCGACCCGCAAGCCGACCCCGTCGAAGACTCCTTCCAACAGCCCGTCGAAGTCCCCCTCCAAGTCCCCCAGCCCCACGCCCTCCAAGACGCCGACCAAGGCCCCGACACCCACGCCGTCCAAGACGCCGACGGTGAAGCCGACCCCCACCCCCACCAAGACCACGGCCGCCCCCAAGCCGAACCCTTACACGGCGGCGGGGGTCTGCGGCTCCGGCTACAAGGTGATCGACTCACGCGCCCTGGGCACCGTCGCCACCGTCTACCTGCTCTACAACGGCACCAGGAACTGCGTGGTGACGCTGTCGAAGTACGTCTCGGCGACCAAGGTGCCGGCGAGCGCCGTCCTGCAGGTCAAGGGCGGCGCCACCGCCACCGACTCCGGCTCGTTCACGGCGTATGCGGGCCCGGTACGGCTCGCGGCGGCCAAGACGTGCGTCATCTGGGGCGGCTCGTGGGCGGGCAAGACCTTCAAGAGCGGCTGGAGCCACTGCGGCTGACCTCCGGGACCGTGACGGCCCCGGTCAGCCGCCGAGGTCGCGCACCACGTTGTCGAGGCGGTGGGCCAGGAGGTCGAGGCGTTCGTCGGTGAGGTCGCCCGCGGGCATCAGGCGGGCGATCTCCTCCTGCCGCCCCACGATGAGGCCGCGGTGGGCCTCGTCGATCTCCCCTGCCGGAAGGACCAGGCACTCTCCCCTGACGAACACCAGGGTCGCGTCAGGGTCGGGCGATTCCATCAGCCGCCGAACACACTCGCGGTCGACCAGCAGCATGAGCGTCTCCTCCCGCTTCGCGAGCGGAGCCGCCTACCCGGGGCGGCGGGCGGCAAACGAGGGACCGTTTGCCGGGTGGAGGCCGGGTAGGAATCCGGAGAGGAGAGGTGAGCGACCGTGAACCGATCCGACCGGATGTGGGGGTGGCTGTCCCCGACCGGGGAACGCCCGCGTAGCGCGCTGGGGCTGCGGCTCGTACTGGCGGTGTTCGGCCTGGTGATCACCGGCGTGTGCGCGGTGATCGCGGCGAGCAACGGCTGGGTGGCGGCGGCGATTCTCTCCGTGGTGCTGGCGCTGGTGGCCGCGGTTGACCTGGTCGTCGTGCTCCGCCGCAGGCGATCAGAGCGTATCTGACACGACAAGCCTGAGACGGGTCAACAGTCACACTGGTACCGTTTTGCCCCAACTGTGTGCGGGGTCAGGGGGTACCGGTGAGTCAGTTCCAGCCGTTGTCGGCCGGCGATCCGCGGCGCCTGGGCGCCTACGACGTGGTCGCCCGGTTGGGCGAGGGCGGTCAGGGTGTCGTCTACCTCGGCCGCGGCGTCTCCGGCGAGCAGGTGGCGATCAAGCTCCTCCATCAGGCGCTCGTCGCCGATCCCGAGGCCCGTACACGCTTCCTGCGCGAGGTCGCCGTCGCCCAGCGGGTGGCGCGCTTCTCCACGGCTCCGGTGCTGCACGCCGACCTCGACGGGTCGCGGCCGTACATCGTGAGCGAATACGTGCCAGGACCCTCGCTGCGGGAGCTCGTGCAGAACGAGGGGCCGCGCCGCGGAGCGGCCCTCGAACGCATCGCGATCAGTACGGCTACCGCACTGGCGGCCATCCACCGGGCCGGGATCCTGCACCGCGACTTCAAGCCCGCCAACGTCCTCATGGGGCCGGAAGGGCCCGTCGTGATCGACTTCGGGGTGGCGCGGCAGCTCGACTCGCCGGGTGGCACCGCCACGGGGCTGGCCATGGGCACCCCCGCCTACCTCGCTCCCGAGCAGCTCACCGGGGCGCCGGTCTCCGAGGTGGCCGACGTGTTCGCGTGGGGTGTGACGATGACGTTCGCCGCCACCGGGCAGGCGGCGTTCGGGTCGGACAGCATCCCGGCGGTGATGAACCGGATCCTGCACCAGGAGCCGGCGCTGGACGGGATGGAGGGGGCGCTGCGGGAGCTCGTGGCGGTGTGCCTGTCGAAGGACCCGTCGCAGCGGCCCACGGCCGATCAGCTGGTGTTGAGGTTGACGGGGCAGCCGATTCCGGCCGCCGCGATCGAGCCGGTGGCGCCGCCGTCATCGGGGCTCGGGAGCGCCGCGCCGGTGCCGTTCAGGCTCAGCGACCCCGCCCCCGTGCCGCGCCCGGCCCCGGCAGCCCCGCCCACGGCCGCGACGCCCCCGCCCGGGGCGCCGCCGACCGCACCACCGCCCGCCGCCGCCCAGGGACCCTCGGGCCAGAGGCCGGGACACGGGCAGGGGCCAGGACCGGGACATGGCCCGATGCACGGGCCCTCGCAGGGGCACGGGCCGATGCAGCAACACGGCCACGGTTCGGGCCCGTCGCCGTGGTCCGGGCCGCAGCCGTTCTCCGCGCCTCAGCCGATGACGGGCCCCCACAGCGCCGCACCTCACGGCGGACCTTAAGGCGGCGGACCCCACGGCGGTGGGCCGCAGCCTCCCAACCCCTTCTCCCCCGAAGCCTCCCGCCCCACTCCCCTGAACCCCCAGGACGCCGCCCCCGTCCCGCCCCCCGTGCCCGGCCGGGGACTCACGCGGGCCTCCACCGCCCGCGCGAGGGCCGGCAAGCCGCGCCGTACCCTCGTCCTGACCCTGTCCGCCGTGGCCGCGACCGTGGTCCTGGCGACGGCCGGCACGCTGGTGTTCCTCCGCCTGAACGCCCCCGACACCACGGCCCGGCTGGTCGCCTCCCAGAACACCGCGTCCGCCGAGCCGGTGGCCGAGGAGGAGCCGACTCCCACCCCGACCCCCACCAAGACGATCGTCATCCGCCCGACCCGCACCAAGAGGCCGACGAAGACGCCGACCGTCACGGTGCCCACCTACCGCCCCCGGCCGACGCAGAAGCCCACCACGGCCAAGCCGTCGCCCACGCCGACCAAGAAGAAGAAGCGCGACATGATCGACCCGGACTCGGGCCCGACGGGGTCGCCGAGCCCGACCCCGAGTCCCAGCCCGAGCACCACCAAGAGGTGACTTCCCCCGGGCGCCCGCCCGGGGCTAGATTGTTGACGTGATCGTCAAGTCGGAGGCGCTGACCGCTCGCGGCAAGCGGACCAGGTCGGCGCTGGTCCAGGCGGGCCGTGAGGCTTTCGAGGAGCAGGGTTTCGACGCCGTGCGCGTCGACGACGTGTGCGCGCGGGCGGGCGTGTCGCACGGCACGTTCTACACCTACTTCTCCGGCAAGGAGGCGCTGTTCACCGAGGTGACGAGCGCCGTGATGGGTGAGATGTTCGCCGCCAACGTCGTCGGCTCGCTGGCGCCGGGCGATCCGCGGGCGCGCATCGAGGCGGCCAACCGCCTCTACCTGCGCGCCTGGGCGGCCAATTCGCGCATGGTGCGGATGCTGGAGCAGGCGGCGGCGGGCGACGACCGGTTCCGTGCGCTGCTGCTGGAGGTGCGCGAGGTCTTCGTCCGTCGTGGCGCCGACGGGCTGCGGCGGCTGCAGGAGCAGGGCCTGGCCGATCCGTCGCTGGACCCGCGGCTGACCGCGATCATGCTGGGCGGCATGGTGGAGCATTTCGCTCATGTCTGGCTGGATCTGGGTGAGCAGGCCGACGAGGAGACCGCGGTCGCGCTGCTCACGAAGCTCTGGGCGCGGGCCATCGGGTTGACGCCCACGTCAATTACGGAGGTGGCGCCGTGAGCAACAGGGAGGCGATGCTCGCCAAGCTGGCCGAGCTCTCCGGCGAGCTGGCCAAGGCCACCGAGGGTGGCGGGCCGAAATACGTCGAGCGGCACCGCAGGCGCGGCAAACTGCTCGCCCGCGAGCGCATCGAGCTGCTGATCGACCCCGACTCCCCCTTCCTGGAGTTGTCGCCGCTGGCCGCCTGGGGCAGCGACTTCCCCGTGGGCGCCAGCGTGGTGACGGGCATCGGCGTCATCGAGGGCGTCGAGTGCCTCATCACCGCCAACGACCCGACCGTGCGCGGCGGCGCGTCGAATCCGTGGACGCTCAAGAAGACCCTGCGCGCCGCGGACATCGCCCTGCAGAACCGCCTGCCGTACGTGAACCTGGTCGAGTCGGGCGGCGCGGACCTGCCCACCCAGAAGGAGATCTTCATCCCGGGCGGCCGGATCTTCCGCGATCTGACCAGGCTCAGCGCCGCGGGCATCCCGACGATCGCCCTCGTCTTCGGCAACTCGACGGCGGGCGGCGCCTACGTGCCCGGCATGAGCGATCACGTCGTGATGGTCAAGGAGCGCGCGAAGGTCTTCCTCGGCGGGCCGCCGCTGGTCAAGATGGCCACCGGCGAGGAGTCCGACGACGAGTCGCTGGGCGGGGCGGAGATGCACGCGCGGGTGAGCGGCCTGGCCGACTACCTGGCCGCCGACGAGCACGACGCGCTGCGGATCGGGCGTTCCATCGTCAGGTCGCTCAACTGGCGCAAGCTGGGCGCGGAGCCGCGTGCCGTACGCGAGCCGGTGCTGCCCGCCGACGACCTGCTCGACATCGTGCCCGAGGACCTGCGCCGGCCGTTCGACCCGCGCGAGGTGATCCTGCGCATCACCGACGGCAGCCAGTTCGAGGAGTTCAAGCCGCTGTACGGCGGCAGCCTGGTGACCGGGTGGGCGGCGATCCACGGTTTCCCCGTCGGCATCCTGGCCAACGCGCGCGGCGTGCTGTTCAGCGAGGAGTCGCAGAAGGCCACCCAGTTCATCCAGCTGGCCAACCAGACGCGCACCCCGCTGCTGTTCCTGCAGAACACCACCGGCTACATGGTCGGCAAGGACTACGAGCAGCGCGGCATCATCAAGCACGGCGCGATGATGATCAACGCGGTGTCGAACTCGACCGTGCCGCACCTGACCGTCGTGATGGGAGCGTCGTACGGCGCGGGCAACTACGGCATGTGCGGGCGCGCCTACGATCCCCGCTTCCTGTTCTCGTGGCCGAGCGCCAAGTCGGCGGTCATGGGGCCCGCCCAGCTGGCCGGGGTGTTGTCGATCGTGGGCCGCGCCGCCGCCGAGGCGCGCGGGCAGGTCTACGACGAGGAGGCCGACGCGGCGATGCGGGCCATGGTGGAGGCGCAGATCGAGGCCGAGTCGCTCCCGTTCTTCCTGTCGGGCCGCCTCTACGACGACGGCGTCATCGACCCGCGCGACACGCGGACCGTGCTCGGGGTCTGCCTGTCGGCGGTCAACAGCGCCCCGCTTCCCGCGCCTTCCGGGTTTGGAGTGTTCCGGCCATGATCACCCGTCTGCTGGTCGCCAACCGGGGCGAGATCGCCCGGCGCGTCTTCCGCACCTGCCGCTCGCTGGGCGTCGAGACCGTGGCGGTCTTCTCCGACGCCGACGCGGACGCGCCACACGTGGCCGAGGCCGGCCACGCCGTACGGCTCGGCGGCCCCTCCCCCTACCTGTCGATCGAGGAGATCCTGCGGGCCTGCAGCGCTTCCGGATGCGACGCCGTGCACCCGGGATACGGGTTCCTGTCGGAGAACGCCGCGTTCGCGCAGGCGGTCTTGGACGCCGGGCTGACCTGGGTCGGTCCGTCGCCGGAGGCCATCGCCGCGATGGGCGACAAGGTGGCGGCCAAGCGCCTCATGCGGGAGGCCGGGGTCCCGGTGCTGACCGCCGACGGGCAGAGCTTCCCGCTGCTGGTCAAGGCGGCCAAGGGCGGCGGCGGCCGGGGCATGCGGATCGTGCGCGAGCCGCGGGAGCTCGACGAGGCCATGGCCGCCGCGTCACGCGAGGCGCAGGCGGCCTTCGGCGACGGCACGGTCTTCGCCGAGCCGCTCCTGGAGCGGGCCAGGCATATCGAGGTGCAGGTCCTGGCCGACGGGCACGGCACCGTGTGGACCCTGGGCGAGCGGGAGTGCTCGATCCAGCGCCGCCACCAGAAGGTCATCGAGGAGGCGCCCTCACCCGGCATCACCGACGCCGTCAGGGGCCGGCTGTTCGAGGCGGCGGAACGGGCCGCGAGGAAGATCGGCTACGTCGGCGCGGGCACCGTGGAGTTCCTGGTCAAGGACGAGACGATCGCCTTCCTGGAGATGAACACCCGCCTGCAGGTGGAACACCCGGTGACCGAGCTCGTCCACGGGGTGGACCTGGTCGCGCTCCAGCTGGAGATCGCCGAGGGCGCGCGCCTGCCGCAGGCGGCGCCGTCCCCCTCCGGGCACGCCGTCGAGGTGCGCCTGTACGCCGAGGACCGCGACTTCCTGCCGCAGAGCGGGCCGTTGCACCTCTTCGAGATCCCGGGTGACGTGCGGGTCGACGCGGGCGTCGAGTCGGGCTCGGTGGTGACGACGTTCTACGACCCGATGCTCGCCAAGGTCATCGCCTTCGGCTCCAGCCGTACGGCGGCCGTGAGGAAGCTCGTCCGGGCCCTCAAGGACGCCAGGCTCCACGGCATCACGACGAACCGCGATCTGCTCGTGGACGTCCTGGAGAGCGAGGCGTTCCTCGCGGGCGACACCCATACCGGCTTCCTCGACCGGGGCCTCCCACCGAAGGACCCGCCCACCGACGTGTCCGCCCTGGCGGCGGCGCTGGCGGGAGCGGCGGCCAACCGCGAGCGGGCGACGGTCCTGCGGAGCGTCCCCGCCGGATGGCGCAACGTGCGGTCCCAGCGGCGCACGGCCCGCTTCGCCGAGGCGGAGGTGGTCTACGACCCGCTCCCCGAGGGCGTCACGGTGATCAGCGCCACGCCGACCAGGGTGACCATGGAACGCGGGAGCCTGCGGCACACTTTCCACGTGTCCACCTACGGCGACACCGTCCACGTCGACTCGTCGCTGGGTTCCGTACGCCTCACCGCCCTGCCCCGGCTGCCGCGGCCGGTCGTCGAGGTGGCCCCCGGCTCCCTGCTGGCCCCGATGCCCGGTAGCGTGCTGCGCGTCGAGGTCGAGCCGGGCGATCACGTGGACGCGGGCCGGGTGGTGGTCGTGCTCGAGGCGATGAAGATGGAGCATCAGATCGTGGCCCCCGCCTCCGGCGTGGTGTCCGAGGTAGCGGTGGAGAAGGGCCGGCAGGTCGAGGCGGGAGCCGTGCTGGCCGTCATCTCCCAAGGCATCTCCGAAGGGGAGAGGGCATGACACGCCTGGTTCACAAGCAGCTCGACGGCGGGATCGCCACGATCACCCTTGACTCGCCCCCCAACCGCAACGCGCTGTCGGTGCGGCTGCTCACCGATCTCGAGGACCGGCTGAACTGGGCACTGGCCGAGCCGGCCGTACGCGTGATCATCCTGACCGGCACAGGCCGGGTGTTCTGCTCGGGTGCCGACCTGAAGGAGCAGCGCATCGAGCCGGCGCGCGGCGCCACGGACGCGCCGGTGACCGCCTCCTTCCCGGAGATCATGTCGCTGATCTGGGAGTCGCCCAAACCGGTCATCTGCCGTATGAACGGCACCGCCCGCGCGGGCGGCCTGGGCCTGGTGGCCTCCTGCGACTTCGCGATCGCCCCGCTGACCGCCTCGTTCGCCTTCTCCGAGGTACGGCTCGGCGTCGCGCCCGCGATGATCTCCGTCCCGGTGCTGCGCCGGCTGGACGCCAGGTCCGCCTCCGAATACCTGATGACCGGCGAGGTCTTCGACGCCGCGCGCGCCCAGGAGATCGGCCTGATCAACCGGGCCGTCCCCGAGGAGGAGCTCGACGCCACCGTGCGGCACTACGCCGAGATGCTCGTCAAGGGCGGCCCCGAGGCGCTGTCGATCACCAAGCGGCTGCTGCGCGAGCTCCCGTCGGTCTCCTTCGACGAGGGCATGCGCAAGATGGCCGCGCTGTCGGCCCAGCGGTTCACCTCCGACGAGGGCCAGGAGGGCATCGCCGCCTTCATGGAGAAGAGGCCGCCGAAATGGACCCTCTGACGGTGAGGCCGGACCCGGGCGTCCTGCGGATCGCCAACTGCAGCGGCTTCTACGGCGACCGCCTGTCCGCCGCCCGCGAGATGGTCGAGGGCGGCCCCATCGACGTGCTGACCGGCGACTGGCTGGCCGAGCTGACCATGCTGATCCTGGCGGGCAACCGGCTGAAGGGCCGTCCCGGCTACGCGCCCACCTTCGTCAAGCAGATGGAGCAGGTGCTCGGCACCTGCCTGGAGCGCGGCATCAAGGTCGTCTCCAACGCGGGCGGCCTCGACCCGGCGGGCTGCGCCGAGGCGGTCGCCAAGCTGGGCTTCGGCGCCAGGATCGCCTGCGTCACCGGCGACGACCTGACCGGGCGCGACCTCGACCTCACCAACGCCGACACCGGCGAGCCGCTCGACGCCGCCCCCCTGACCGCCAACGCCTACCTCGGCGGCCGCCCCATCGCGGCGGCGCTGGAGGCGGGCGCCGACGTCGTCATCACCGGCCGCGTCACCGACGCCGCGCTGGTCACCGGGCCGGGCATCTGGTGGTACGGCTGGCAGCCCGGCGATCTCGACGCGCTGGCCGGGTCGGTGGTCGCCGGGCACATCCTCGAGTGCGGCTGCCAGGCGACCGGCGGCAACTACTCCTTCTTCACCGAGATCCCCGACCTGGCGCACTGCGGCTTCCCCCTCGCCGAGCTGCACGCCGACGGGTCGAGCGTGATCACCAAGCACCCCGGCACCGGCGGCCGCGTCTCGGTCGGCACGGTCACCGCCCAGCTCCTGTACGAGATCGGCTCGCCCCGCTACCCCGGCCCCGACGTGGTGGCCCGCTTCGACACCATCGAGCTCGCCGACGACGGGCCCGACCGGGTGCGTGTCTCCGGCGTGCGCGGCGAGGCCCCGCCCGCCACGCTGAAGGTCGCCGTGAACCACCTCGGCGGCTACCGCAACACCATGACCCTCATGGTCACCGGGCTCGACCAGGAGGCCAAGGCCCGGCTGGCCGAGGAGGCGATCTGGGCGCGGGTGCCGCGCGAGTCGTTCGAGCGGGTGGACGTCTCCTTCGATCCGCCGCTGCTGCGCATCACGGTGATGTCGCCGGACAAGGCCGTGGCGGGGCGCCGGTTCTCCAGCGCCGTCGTCGAGACCGGCCTGGCCTCCTTCCCCGGCTTCTACGGGCTGACCCCGCCAGGCGACGCCTCGCCGTACGGGATCTACTGGCCGGTCCTGGTCCCGGCGGCCGACGTGCACCCGGTGATCCACCTCGACGGTGTCCCGGTCGCCTATGAGGGGCCGGCGCCACCGCCCTCCGGCGAAGCGCCCGTGCCCGCTCACGTGCCCGTGCCCGGAGGCCCGTCGCCGACGGTCAGGGCCGCGCTCGGCACCGTGATCGGCGCCCGCTCGGGCGACAAGGGCGGCAACGCCAACCTCGGCGTGTGGGTGCGGCAGCCCGCCCACTACGCCTGGCTGGCCGAGGCCCTCACCACGGAGGGCCTCAAGCGGCTGCTCCCCCACCTGGAGCCGTACCGCATCGACCGCTACGAGCTGCCCAACCTGCACGCCGTCAACTTCGTCGTCCACGGCCTGCTCGGCCGGGGCGTCGCGGCCAGCCCGCGCCTCGATCCTCAGGCCAAGGCCCTGGGCGAGGAGCTGCGCGCCCAGGTCGCCGACGTGCCCGCCCCCTGACGGCCGGGCGCGGGCCTCAGGCGGCCCGCCACCGCGGCTGGTCCTCGCCGGCCTTGCGCGTGCATCGCATCAGCGTGCCCTTGGCCGTCGTGCCGTACGCGCCTTCGGGCTTGCAGAACGCGCCGGGGTGCACGTCGGGGTAGGGGTTGTCGATGCTGCCGAGGGGGGCGCCGCCCGGCTCCTGCGTCGGCGTCGGGGTCGGGGTCGGGGTGGGCTTCGGCTTGGCCTTGCAGCCGGTCCACGGGGTGCGCCCGTCGGGCTTGACCGACCACGAGCAGCTGGTGACCGTCTTGCCCGCGGCGTCGCGCAGCGAGGCGACGTCGGTGTCGTTGTTCCAGACGTACCACTTGCGTCCCCAGTAGCGGGTGGTGCCCTTGTCGGTGCCCTGCCCGCTGTTGATCCGCAGGCTGGCGCCCGGGCGCAGGACGGTGCCGTCGGCGAAGCGGTACTTGTAGCCCGTCTTGTCGCGCAGGATCCAGCCGGTCAGCTCCACCGGCGCCTTGGAGACGTTCTTGATGACGGCGTACTCGGCGTTGAGCGTCTTGTTGTCGCGGCGGTCAGGGCCGGGGCTGTCGTAGAAGACCTTGGTGAAGATCACCGTGGGCGCCGCGGCGGCGCTGGAGGCCGCGGGAACGCCTAACAGGGCGGCGGCCACGACCAGGGACATCCAGATGACGCGCACGTGGGTTCCTTTCGATGGGGAATGGCCCAACGTCGCGCTCTGGGGCAGGTGGTGTCAACGGTGACGGGGTGTCCTCATGTGGTCACGGCCGCGATGTAACGCCAGCCCAGGAGACCGGCGCCGAGCAGTCCCGCACGCGTGCCCAGGGTGGAGGCCGCCAGCTCGGGCGCGGCGCGGAAGGTCAGGCGCGCGGCGAGCCGCTCGCGCAGCGGGGCGAGCAGGTGCTCACCGGCCAGCGACAGGCCGCCGCCGATCACGATCCTGCGCGGGTCGAGTAGCAGTGTGTAGGTGGCCAGGGCGACGGCCAGCGCCTCGACGGCCTGCTCCCAGATCCGTACGGCACGCGGCTCGCCGGCCGCCGCGGCCTCGACGACCCGGGCGGCCGACTCCACCCCGTAGGCACGGGCGACGGCGGAGGCCGAGGCGTAGGCGCCCAGGCACCCCCGCTGGCCGCAGGAGCAGGCCAGCCCGTCGGGCCGGACCGGGATGTGGCCGATCTGCCCCGCCCAGCCGCCCGCTCCGCCGTACGGCACGCCGCCGAGCACCACCGCGCCCGCGATGCCCGTGCCGATGGGCAGGTAGAGCACCTCGCCGTCGCCGCCTCCGAAGGCCAGCTCGGCCTCCCCCGCCGCGCGCACGTCGTGACCCAGCGCCACCGGCAGCTCGGTCGCGGTGAATGCCGCCTTCGGCACGTCGCGCCAGCCGATGGCGGCCGAGTAGACCGCGTGGGTGGCGGTGACCAGACCGGGCACGGCCAGGCCGACGGCGACGGGTGAGGCGGCGAGTGCCTGGAGGCCGGCGGCGAACCGGGAGATCTCGGCGATGACCCGCTCCGGGCCGTCGGCGCGCGGGGTGGGCCGTCGTTCCTCGTGCAGGAGCCGCCCGTCCTCGGCGACGAGGCCGCCCTTCATCGTCGTGCCACCCACGTCGATGGCGATCACACTCTTCACCCGGCCGAGGGTAGCTCGTAGACGCCGACGACGATCGCGTGGCGGGGGGCGGAGGGCTCGGTCTCCTCCAGGGCGACCACCTCCTTGATCGCCTCGGTCAGCCGTTCGAGCTGGGCGGCGCTCAGCCGGACGTGCCTCATCACGACGAAGGGGTCGGACGGCGAGGCGGCCACCCCGTCGGCCAGGACCTGCAGGGTGTTCACGATCTGGCCGGTGGCGGCGGGCCCGGTGAAGTGGAAGCGCCGGGCGGCTCGCTCGAAGTACTGCTCGGTGCCGCCGCGCACCCGCCGGGTCTGGCCCGGGCGCACCAGCCCGGCTTCGCGCAGCACCTTCAGGTGGTGGGCGACGCTGCCCTTCTGGCAGTCCAGGGTGCTCGCCAGCTGGCTGATGGTGGCCGGGTCCTGCCCGAGCGCGAACAGGATCCTCTGCCTGAGTGGGTGCCCGAAGGCGTGGTACTGCACCGCGTCGGCGATCTCCAGCTCCTCATCCATGAGTAAAGAGTAAACGACTCTTGACGCTTAATCCAGCCGAATGCTCTACTTCTGCCATGACACCGATCACGCGCCTCAGCGAGCTGCTCACCGAGCACTACGTCTTCCCCGAGATCGCCTCCCAGATCTGCGCCGCCCTCGCCAAGCGCGAGGCCGAGGGCGCCTACTCGGGGCTGAACGACGAGGAGCTGGCCCGCGAGGTCACCCTCGACCTGCAGTCGGTCAACGGCGACAAGCACCTGCGCCTCGTGCACCACGCGGAACCGCTGGCGGACGCGCACGACGACGAGGCCGTCCAGTTCGAGCAGATGCGGGCCTGGGCCCGCACCACCGCCAACGGCATCGGCACCGTCGAGCGCCTCGACGGCAACATCGGCCTGCTCGCGATCAAGCCGCTGATCTTCCCCGCCGTCATCGCGGGAGAGGCCTACGCCGCCGCCATGACACTGCTGTCGGACGCCGACTCCCTGATCATCGACCTGCGCGAGTGCCTGGGCGGCGAGCCCGGGATGGTGACGCTCTTCCTGAGCTACCTGTTCGGCGACGAGCCCGTCGAGGTCAGCGGCATCTACGAGCGCAAGACCGACAGGATCAGGCAGGCGTGGACGCTGCCCCACGTCGCCGGTCGCAAGATGGCCCCCGGCGTCCCGGTCTACGTGCTGACCAGTTCCAAGACCTTCTCCGGCGGCGAGGCGACCGCCTACGACCTCAAGCACAGCGGCAGGGCGACCCTCGTGGGCGAGACGACGCGCGGCGGCGCCAACCCGCGCGACGCCTTCCGGGTCGGCGACCACCTGGAGGCGACCATCCCCGTCGGCGCCTCGGTCAACCCGGTCACCGGCGGCAACTGGGAGGGCACGGGCGTCGAGCCGCACATCGCCACCCCCGCCGGCCAGGCGCTGGAGGTCGCGCTCGAAGCACTGCGACGTGCATAAACGATTTGGCTTCGCCGCCGCGAGCTACCACCATGGGTCCATGCAGATGGACCGCCTGACCTTCGCCGACCTCGACGAGTGCGTGACCCTGGCCAGGAGCCGCGACTGGTCGCCCGAGCGCCTCAAGTGGGGGCTGCTGTTCGAGGTGGGCCAGGTGTACGGCCTGCGCGTCGAAGGCCGCCTGGTCTCCACGGTGGTTTTGACGAACTACGGCGACCGCTACGGCGTGATCAGCATGGTCCTGACCGCCCCCGACCAGGCCAGGAAGGGTCTGGCCAGGGCTTTGACGAAGCACGTGCTGGAGCAGGCGGGCGACCGGGTGTTGTCGCTCACGGCCACGCCCAACGGCAGGCCGCTCTACGAGCAGCTGGGCTTCGAGACCGTCGGCGAGGTGAGCTCCCACGCCGGCGAGTTCACCGGCGAGCCCAGCGGCCGGTCACGTCCGGCCACCCCGCGGGACCTGGAACGAGTCAGGGAACTCGACGCCAAGCTCTTCGAGGCCGACCGCTCGGCCCTGCTCGCGAAGCTGCCGGGCATGCGTGTGATCGAGGACGACGGGGAGATCGCCGCCTACGGCAGCGTGTGGGACACCGGCGACAACTGGGTCGGCGGGCCGATCGTCGCCCACTCCCCCGAGCACGCCCAGGCACTGATCGCCGACCTGGCCCAGGGCAGGCGCGTGCGGCTCGACCTCGACACCCGCCAGGAGGAGATGTCACGGTGGGCGGCGGCCCACGGGGTCACGCCGTTCTTCGCGACGAAGCTGATGGTGCGCGGCGGGCCGCTGCCCGGTGACCGCGACCGGCTGGTGACCTCCGCCAACGTGGCCCTGGGTTGACCGCAGGCCTGGCGTCGCCCTAGATTCTGTCCCGAACAGAACATCGTTCTGGAACGCGAGAGCAGGCCATGACCGCGCAGCACATCGACGTCGAGGCGATCGACCTCTCCGCCCTGGCCACCTGGATGGACGGGCAGGGCCTGCCCAGGGGCCCCATCGAGAAGGCCGAGCCCGTGCTCGGCGGCACCCAGAACGTGATGGTGCGCTTCGAGCGGGCCGGCGTGCCGTACATCCTGCGGCGCCCGCCGCTGCACGTGCGGGCCAAGAGCAACGAGGTGCTGCGCCGCGAGACGCGGATCCTGGCCGCTCTGGAGGGCACCGGAGTGCCCGCGCCCAGGCTGGTCGCGGCGCAGACCGCCACCGAACCGGTCTTCTACCTCATGGAGCCGGTCGACGGCTTCAACGCCTCCACCGGCCTGCCTGAGCGCCACCGCGACGATCCGGCCATCCGTTATCGCATGGGCCTGGAGGCCACGTCGGCACTGGCGAGCCTGGGCCGGGTCGACCCCGAGCGGCTGCCCGGTTTCGGCAGGCCGGAGGGATTCCTCGAACGGCAGGTGCCGCGCTGGATGAGCGAGCTGGAGTCGTACGGCAGGCTCGACGGCTATCCGGGCCCCGACATCCCGCACCTGCACGAGACGGCCCGATGGCTGGAGGCCAACCGGCCCAGGAGCTTCACTCCGGGGATCATGCACGGCGACTACCACCTGGCGAACCTGATGTTCGCCCACGACGGCCCGAGGGTGGCGGCGATCGTCGACTGGGAGATGTGCACCATCGGCGACCCCCTGCTCGACCTGGGCTGGCTGGTGGCCACCTGGCCCTCCTCGCAGCTGCAGATCCCCGGCCTGCCGCAGGCGGAGGAGCTGATCGCCTGCTACACCTCCCTGTCGGACCGCGACCACTCGAACATCGCCTGGTACGTGGTGATGGCCTGCTTCAAGCTCGGCATCGTCCTGGAGGGTACCCACGCCCGCGCCTTCGCGGGCAAGGCGCCCAAGGACATCGGCGACCTGCTCCACCAGACCACCCTCGACCTGTTCGCCCGGGCGAAGGCATGGCAAAACTGATCATCTCTCCCTACAATTGCGAGCAATTGCGGACACTTGTCGGGGAGGTCCCCTATGCGTATGAAGTTCCTCGGATCCACGTCCGAAGCCGGAGCCTGTCCCACCCTCTATGAGACCGACCGCGGGACGATCGTCGTGCAAGGGTTGCACGTCACCGATCCCGAGGCACTGGCGGATCTGCGTGACGTGCTGGAGGGCGAGGTCGCCGTCGAGGTCCCCCGCGAACTCCTCGTCGACATCGCACGCAGGGTGCTGTAAGGATCACGATTACGCGAACACCCCTGGCATGATCGTCGCCAGGGGGTTTAGCCTCTTGGCTCGTGAGCTCCTTCCAGCAGGCCCGGCTCGAGCTGGGCGCCCAGTTGCGGCAATTGCGCGAGGCTGCCGGAATGTCCGGCAAGGAGCTCGCCGAGAGGCTCGGCTGGCAACCCTCGAAGATCTCCAGGCTGGAGAACGGCCGTCAGAGCGCGACCGAGGTCGACGTGCTCGCCTGGACCGGCGCCGTGGGCGCCGCGCCCGAGACGCTGACCGAACTGCGCCGCCAGGCGGGTGAGGTCGAGTCCAAACGGGCCGACTGGCGCCACTGGTCCACCGGCGGCATGGCCGCGACCCAGGAGGACGTGCGCGAACGCGAGGCCAGGACCCAGGTCTTCCGCGTCTTCGAGCCCGGCGTGATCATCGGCCTGCTCCAGGCCGCCGAATACGCGCGCCACATCTTCATGAGCGTCAAGCGGGAGTTCGGCGCCACCGGCGAGATCGACGCCGCGGTGAAGGTGCGCATGCAACGGCAGGAGATCCTCTACGACCGCTCGCGGTCGTTCCGCTTCGTCATGCCGGAGGCGGCGCTGCGCACCAAGCTCGCCCCCGCCGACGTGATGCAGGCCCAGATGGACCGGCTGCTGGCCGTCAGCACGCTGCCGACCATGGAGCTCGGCATCATCCCGTTCGAGAACCAGCTTCCGTCGGTGCCGCTGACCGGGTTCTGGATCTTCGACGAGCGCATGATCATGGTGCCGACCCGCTCCAAGGAGATCAGCTCCACCGAGCGCGCCGACCTGGACTTCTACGCCAAGGTCTTCGAGGAGTACCACAAGGCCGCCGTCTACGGAGAAGAAGCTCGTTCTGTCATCATGCGCGTGAATCACGACTACGCCAAACAATCCACAAATTAACGCCCCGCAATTGCTTGCCCTACCCAGCAAGATCGTGCAATTCTCTGAACCGCGAGATGTTGCGGAGGTGAAGCACGATGCTGGACACCACGATCTGCCTCGAGCGGTTCGCGTGGCACGCTAGCCGGCACGCCGACCTGCGGATCCAGAGCCTCGCCCTGGCGAGCGAACCCGCCTACGTGTCGGTGCGCAACCGCTTCTCGACGACGCTCGCCGAGACGGTGACCTGCTCGCCCGAAGGCAACTTCATCACCTCGTGGGGATACCGCCTGGGCGACACGGGCGACGTCGAGTCCGCCGCCGCCCGCCTGGCCTACCTGCTCGCCGCGCTGCCCGCCTGACTCAGCGCCTCGGGGTCGACACCGACCTCACGCGCCGCCGCCATGCGCGCGTGCTCCAGCAGCCGCTCCTGCGACAACACGTTCGGATGCAACGTGTAGCGGATCACCAGGCCGTCGAGCATCGCGTCGATCCGCTCGGCCGCGCCCGCGGGATCGGGGCAGACGAACTCCTCCGCCGCCACCCCGTCACGAATGACACGTTCCAGGGCGTACAACCAGGTCTGCTCCACCTGCGAGGCGATCTCCCGCACGGCGGGCTCGCGCAGGGCGGTGTTCCACACGTCGAGCCAGAGCAGCCAGCTCTGGTCGGAGCGGGACTCGGGGATGTAGTAGTGGAGCACCCGGTCGAGCCGCGCGACCGCGGCGGTGGGGGCGTTGACCACCTCGTCGAGGGCGGCGTTCTCGATGTCGAGCGTCGCCCGCAGCATGGCGGTGATCAGCTCGTCCTTGGTGGCGAAATGGTAGTGGATCAGCCCACCGCTCACGTTGACGGCTTTGGCGATGTCGGCCACACGGGTGTTGGCCAGTCCCCGTTCGAGGACGATGCGACGGGTGGCCTCCAGAAGCTCTGCCCGGCGGTTGTCGGCCTGATCGGCCCGGCTGTTTCGCACGGGCAAAGACTATCTCGGACGAACCTCATCAAGCTTTCGGGCGGCGGTTGCGCTTGGGGTTGAAAACCCATACCCGAAGCAACAGGAATCGGACCGCCGTCGCGGTCGCGTTCGCCCCCACCACCGCGGCCAGCTCGACCGCCAGCGGGGTGCCCGCGGGGATGAGCGCCAGGCTGACCGTGCTGAGCGTCAGGCCCACGAGGAAGGCGATGGCGCCCTCCAGCTGGTGGCGCAGGGCGCCCGCGGAACCGGTCACGCGGAAGGTGAAGCGCCGGTTGGCGGCGGTGTTGCCGATCGCCGTGATCACCAGGCACAGGGCGTTGGCCGCGAACGGCGTCATCGCGCCGCGCAACACCCAGTAGAGCAGGGAGTAGGTCAGCGCGCTGCAGATGCCCACGAGGGCGAAGCGGGGCAGCTGGTAGGCCATGCCCTCGGGCAGTTGCGCCTGCCGTACGGAGGCCGGGATGGGCAGGCCGGTCGCGTCGGAGAAGGTCCTGCGGATCACTCGCAGCAGGCCGCGCAGGTCGTCGCGGGCGGTCCTGACGATGTCGACCCGGCTGTCGGGGTCGTCGACCCAGTCGACCGGCACCTCGTGGATGCGCAGGCCGTTGCGCTCGGCCAGCAGGAGCAGCTCGGTGTCGAAGAACCACTCCTCGTCCTCGACCGCGGGCAGCAGCGCCTTGGCGACCTCGGTGCGCACCGCCTTGAAACCGCACTGGGCGTCGGAGAAGCCCGCGCCGAGCAGGTGCAGCAGCAGGTTGTAGGAGCGGGAGATGAACTCGCGCTTGGGGCCGCGCACCACCCGCGAGCTCCTGGCCAGCCGGGTGCCGATCGCCAGGTCGCTGTGGCCCGACAGCAGGGGCGCCACGAGCGGCAGGAAGGCGTCGAGATCGGTCGACAGGTCGACGTCCATGTAGCTGACGACGTCGGCGTCGCTGGCCGTCCAGACGCGGCGCAGGGCCCGCCCGCGGCCCTTCTCGTCGAGGTGGACGGCGTGCACGTGCGCCAGCTCCCGCGACAGCCGCGTGGCCAGCTCCCAGGTGCCGTCGGTGCTGGCGTTGTCGGCGATCGTGATGCGGAAGCCGTACGGGAAGCGGCCGGACAGGTAGGCGTGCAGCCGCCGGATGCTGCCGGGCAGCGCCCGCTCCTCGTTGTAGACCGGGACGACCACCTCGACCAGCCGCGTCGTGGTGACGGTCTGCGTGGGATCCAACGGTGCTCCCCGGTCGTGAACAGCGGCCGAACAGAGTTCAACCACATTCGGGCGGGCTCTGTGCGCCATTTTGCCCGATCCTGACCGCTGTTTAGGACCCTGGCAACTTGATCGTCGCGATGGCCCCGCCGCCGTCGGCGTTTCCGAGGCTCACCTGCCCTCCGGCCTCCTCCACCGCCTGGGCCACTATGGCCAGGCCGAGGCCGGAACCGGGCAGCCCGCGAGCCGCGGGCGAGCGCCAGAACCGCTCGAAGACGTGCGGCAGGTCGTCCTCGGGGATGCCGGGACCGTGGTCGCGAACCGTCAGCACCCCGTCGCGCAGGGCCACCTCGACGCGGCCACCGGGACTGAACTTGGCGGCGTTGTCGAGCAGGTTGACCACCGCGCGCTCCAGCGACGCCGCGTTACCCACGACCTGCCAGGGCCGCAGGTCGGCCTCGATCTCGGCGCCGCGCAGCCTGGCCCGCTCGATGGCCGCCTCCACCACGTGGTGGAAGGCCAGCTTGACGTGCGGCTCGTGGTCGGTCTCTCCGCGCGAGAGCATCAGCAGGTCGCCGACGAGGGTGGACAGCTCGGCGAACTGCGCCTTGACGTTGACGAGCAGGCGTTCCTTGGCGCCCGGATCCAGCGCCCTGCCGGTCTGCTCGCTGCGCAGCAGCAGGTCGATGTTGGTGCGCAGGGTGGTCAGCGGGGTGCGCAGCTCGTGGCCCGCGTCGGCGACCAGCTGGTGCTGACGGTCGCGCGAGCCGGCCAGGGCGGCGGTCATGGCGTTGAAGGAACGGCTCAAACGGGCGATCTCGTCGTCGCCCTGGACCGGGATGGTGGTGTCGAGGTCCTGCGTCTCGGCGATGTGCTCGACCGCTTCCGTGAGGCGGCCGACCGGGCGCAGGGCCGTACGGGAGATGAGCAGGCCCACCGTGGTGGCGCCGCCCACCCCGACCAGGGCCACCAGGCCCAGGATCAGGGCGAGCTGGCGCAGGGTGCCGTAGATCTCGCCGGTCGGCATGCCCACGACCACCGCCGCGCCCACACCCTGCTCGCTCTTGCCGATGCTGGTGGCCATCACCTTGAGCGGCATGCCGTTGTCGGTCCTGCCGTCGCGGTAGGGTCCCTGCGTGCCCAGCGGCTGCTTGGCCACGGCGACGTCGGCGGGGTCCGCCTTGATGGCCTGCCCCCCGGCCACGCAGCGGGTGCCGTTGTCGAGGACGAGCTCCCAGACGACGGGGACCGAGTGCGGGCCGGGCTTCTCGCCGCCGGTGTAGGGCACCGGGTCGGCCTGGCAGTGCTCGCCGACGGCGTTGATCTCGTACTTGCGCGGCATGAAGTTGTCGAGCTGGCGGTCCAGCTGCTCGTTGAGCTCGCGTCGCACCAGCAGCCAGGCCGCCGCCGCGCACGCGGCGATGGCCAGGGCTACCGCGGCCGCCACCAGGAGCGTCAGCCGCGAGCGCAGACTGCGGCGTTTCACCGGGGCGCCTTCAGGGCGTACCCGACGCCTCGCACGGTGTGGATGAGGCGCGGCTGGCCGTCGATCTCGGTCTTGCGCCGCAGGTACATGACGTAGACGTCGAGCGAGTTGGAGGTGGGCTCGAAGTCGAAGCCCCACACGTGCCCGAGGATCTGCTCGCGGGTGAGCACCTGCCGCGGGTGCATGAGGAACAGCTCCAGCAGCAGGTACTCGGTGCGCGTCAGGTCGAGCACCTGGTCGGCGCGGGTGACCTCGCGGGTGACCGGGTCCATGCGCAGGTTGTCGAAGGTGAGCGCGTCGGTGTCGGCGCCCGGGCCCGAGCCGAGCGCGCTGCGCCGCAGCAGCGCCCGTACCCTGGCCAGCAGCTCGTCGAGCTCGAACGGCTTGACCAGGTAGTCGTCGGCGCCCGCGTCGAGGCCGGAGACGCGGTCGCCGACCGCGTCGCGCGCGGTGAGCATGAGGACCGGCACGTGGTTGCCGCCCGCCCGCAGCCTGCGGCAGGCGGTGAGCCCGTCGAGGCGCGGCATCATCACGTCGAGCAGCACCGCGTCGTAGCTCTGCCGGCCCAGCTCGTCGAGCGCCGCCTGGCCGTCGCTCGCGGTCGCGACCTGGTACCCCTCGAACTCCAGGCTGGACTGCAGGGCCTCGCGGAGTGCGGGCTCGTCGTCCACCACCAGCAAACGTGCGCTCATGACATCACACGTTAGGCGCACAACATGAGAAGGCTATGAACCTAGCCTCTGAGAAGCTTCATGGCGGCGTTGTGTCCCGGGATGCCGCTCACGCCGCCTCCGCGCGGCGCTCCGGCGCCGCACAGCAGGATGCGCTCGTGCTCGGTCTCCACGCCCCATCCGGCGCCGTACGGCCAGGCCAGGTCGCGGTGGAAGATGTGCCCGCCGGGCAGGCCCGCCTCGTTCTCCAGGTCGACCGGGGTCTTCGCCTCCACGCACAGGCCCTCGGGGCCCCGCAGCAGGCAGTCCTCGATCGGTTCCGCCAGCACCGAGTCGACCGAGCGCAGCGTCGCCTCCAGCGCGGCCCGCCTGGCCTTGACGGGATCGTTCCTGAAGAGCCTGGCGGGCATGTGCAGGCCGAAGAGCGTCATCGTCTCGCCCTCGACGCCGAGGATGGAGCGGTCGGTCAGCGAGTGGCAGTACACCTCCGCGGGCGGCAGCTCGGGGATCAGCCCCCGCGCCGCCTCGCCGTACGCCTTGGCCAGCTGGTCGCGTCCCTCGTTGATGTGGAAGGTCCCGCTGAAGGCCGCGCGGGGGTCGACGCTCGGGTCCTTCAGCCTGGGCAGCCTCGACAGGACCATGTTGACCTTGAGCTGGGCGCCTTCCGGCCGCTGCGGCTCGCGGCCGCTGAGCCGGTCCAGTACGGCGGGCGGCAGGTTCACCAGCACGTGCCGTCCGGTGACCGCGTGCTCGCCCGCCTCGTCGCGGAAGGTGACCTCACCCGAGGGGTCGATGGCGACGATCTCGGCGCCGGTCCTGATCTCGGCGCCCGCCCGCCTGGCGGCCCGCTCCAGGGCTCCGGAGACGGCTCCCATGCCGCCCACCGGCACGTTCCACTCGCCGGTGCCGTTGCCGATCACGTGGTAGAGGAAGCAGCGGTTGGCCAGCAGGTCGGTGTCGGGGTCGGCGAAGGTGCCGATGAGCGCGTCGGTGAGCACGACGCCGCGGACCGTGTCGTCGGAGAAACGTTCGGCGACGACCTCGCCGATGGGCCGCTCGAACAGCTCGCGCCAGGCCTGCTCCCCCACCAGCGCGCGCAGCTCCTCACGGCCGGGCAGGGGCTCCAGCAGGGTCGGCGCGACCTTCTCGGCGACCTGGGCGGTCATGGCGTAGAACTCGCGCCAGGCGCGGTGATCGTGTTCGCCGCCGGTGACCTCACGGAAGGAGGCGGCGGTGCGCTCCTCGTCGTCGTTGTCGACGAGGAGGCCGGTGTCGCCGACCGGGGTGTAGGAGGCGTAGCGGCGGCGGCGCAGGGTGATGTCCAGGCCCAGGTCGTCGACGATCTTCGTGGGGAGGAGGCTGACCAGGTAGGAGTAGCGCGAGAGGCTGGCGTCGACGCCGGGGAAGGCCTGGGCCGAGATGGCCAGGCCGCCGACGTGGTCCTGGCGCTCCAGCACGAGCACCCGGCGGCCGGCGCCGGCCAGGTAGGCGGCGGCGACGAGACCGTTGTGACCGGCTCCGGCGATGACGGCGTCATATGACATTACGGAAAAATACCCCGAACGTCCCGCGATGTGCGAGGAGGGACAGCCGGTCAGGGGCGGGAGGCGATGGTGAGGAGGGTCGCCGCCGGGCCGGTGAGGGCGCGGCCGCGCCGCCACACGGCCCGCAGGGCGCGCACCAGGCTCACCCCCGTCAGGGGCACCTCCACCAGCCGCCCGGTCGCCAGCTCCGCCTCCACCGCGTAGGTGCTGAGCACTGCGGGCGCCGCCCCCGCCTGGGCTGCGCCCTTGACCGCCGAGTTGGAGCCCAGCTCCAGCCGGGGGCTGGCCTGGTGGAAGCCGTTGAACGCCCGGTCCAGGGTGTCCCTCGTGCCCGATCCCCGCTCCCGCACGACCAGCGGCGTGGCCGCCAGCTCGACGCCGCGCAGTGCCGTACGGCGGCGCGTCCACGCGTGCCCCGGCGCCACGACCACCGCGAGCCGGTCGGTGCCCACGACCCGGCTGGTCAGTCCCTCGGGCACGCTCGGACCCTCCACGAAGCCCAGCTCGACCTCCCCCGCGAGCACCCGGGCGATCACCTCGGCCGAGTTGGCCACGTCGAGCCCGACCTGCACGTCGGGTTCCCGCTCCTGGAACTCGGCCAGCCACCGGGGCACGAGGTACTCCGCGACCGTCATGCTGGCCGCCACCCTCAGGTGGGCCGCCTCGCCGTGCCGTACGGCGGCCGCGCCCCGCATGAGCTCGCGCGCCGCCGCCAGCACCGAGGAGGCCCAGCCCGCGACCATGCGCCCCTCGGCGGTCAGCGTGGAGCCACGCGGGGTGCGCTCCAGCAGCGGCAGGCCGAGCCGCCGTTCCAGCCGGGCCAGGCGCTTGCTCGCCGACGGCTGGGCGATGCCCGCGGCCCGCGCCGCCTGGCCCAGGCTGCCGAGCTCGCCCACGTCGACCAGGAGCTTCAGCGAGTCGAGATCTGGCCATTCACTCATAGCCAAAGGCTATGACCTGCCAGGCAGTACATGGCTACTGGCCGGTCACTTTCGGCCCGAGACTCGGGTCATGGCCTCCATCGCGCTCAGCCGTACCCGCCTCCACCTGCCCGGACTCGTGGCAGCCTGCGCGGCGGTGATGCTGGCGACGGTGCTCAGCCGGCTGGTGCCCGCGCTCAGCCCCGCGGTGATCGCGGTGACCGCGGGGGCGACGCTGTCCAACCTGGGATGGCTGCCCGACGCGGTGCGCCCGGGGCTGCAGTTCGTGGCCAAGCGGGTCCTGCGGGTGGCGATCGTGCTGCTCGGGCTGCAGATCGCGGTGCCGGAGGTGCTCGGGCTGGGGGCGGGCACGCTGGGCATCGTCGCGGCGGCGACCGGGACGACGTTCGTGCTCACCCCGCTGATCGCCCGCCGCCTGGGCCTGTCGCCCGGCACCGGCCTGCTCGTCGGGACCGGCGTGTCGATCTGCGGGGCGGCGGCCGTCGCGGCCATGCGGTCGGCGACCGACACCGATGACGACGAGGCGGCGGGGGCGCTCAGCGTGGTGGTCCTGTACGGCAGCGCGGCGATCGTGGTCGTGCCGCTGCTGGCGGGCTGGCTGGGGCTGTCGCCGCAGCAGCTCGGGGTGTGGACGGGGGCGTCGGTCCACGAGGTGGCGCAGGTGGCGGCGATCGGGGCGGCCTCGGGGGCCTCCGTGCTGACGATCGCGGTGACGGTCAAGCTCGCGCGGGTGGTGCTGCTGGCGCCCATGGTCGCGATCACTTCGTTCCGGCTCGCCGCGGGCCGGCGGCAGGGCCAGGAGGGACCGATGGGCACGCGCCAGGCGCCGCCGGTCATGCCCTTGTTCGTGGGGGGCTTCCTGGCGATGGTGGCGCTGCGCAGCCTCGGCTGGGCGCCCGCCCCGGTGGTCGAATCGGCCCCGCAGGTCACCGCGCTGCTGCTGGCGGCGTCGTTGTTCGGCCTGGGCGCGGGCATCGACCTGCGCCGCCTGGCCACCGGCGGACGGCCGCTGCTCCTGCTGGGCGCCATCTCCACGGCGCTCATCATGGCGATATCCCTGGTCGGGGTGACCCTGGCCACGTAGACAAACAGGGAACAAATCATGTCAAAATGCTCGTTCTCGAAGTGCGAGACCAGCTAGCGAGAAACGAGACATACGTGACGCACCACAGCATTCTCCAGCCGTCTGACGAGGTTGCCGCCGCACTGGCCGCTGGCGAGCCGGTCGTGGCCCTGGAGTCCACGATCATCTCGCACGGCCTGCCCCGGCCGCGCAACCTCGAAGTCGCCCGGGAGCTGGAGGGCGTCGTACGCGCCGCGGGAGCCGTGCCGGCCACGATCGCGGTCCTCGACGGCGTCGCCAAGGTCGGCCTCACCGAGACCGAGCTGGAGCGCATCGCGATGGAGGACGGGCTGCGCAAGCTCGGCCAGCGCGACCTGCCGGTCGCCGCCGCACTCAAGGCCAGCGGCGCCACCACGGTCAGCGCGACGAGTTTCCTGGCCGCCCGCGCGGGCGTGCGCGTCTTCGCCACCGGCGGCCTGGGCGGCGTGCACCGCGGCTGGACCGTCGACCAGGACGAGTCGGCCGACCTCGACACGCTGGCCAGCACCCGGCTCACCATCGTCTGCGCCGGCGTCAAGTCGATCCTCGACGTGCCCGCCACCCTGCAGCGCCTGGAGACCCGCGAGGTCACCGTGGCCGGATACCGCACCGACACCTTCCCCGGTTTCTACCTGAACTCCTCCGGCCTGCCGATCGACTGGCGGGTGGAGACGCCCGAGGAGATCGCCGCGATCATGCGCGGCCAGGACGCGCTCGGCGGCCCCGAGACCGCGCTGGTGGTCGCCAACCCCGTCCCCGTCGACCAGCAGCTCGACCCCGCCCTGCACGACCGGGTCCTGGCCGAGGCGCTGGCCGCCGCCGACCGCGACGGCGTCAAGGGACAGGCCATCACGCCGTTCCTGCTCGGCTACCTCGTCAACGGCACCGGCGGCGCGTCCCTGGAGGCCAACCTGGCCGCCGTCCGCGGCAACACCGCCCTGGCCGCGCGGATCGCCGTCGCCTGGGCCACGTCGTGAGCCGCCCGTCCTGCGGCGCGGGGGCGCGGCGATGAGCGCCGGTCTGCTGGTGGTCGGCGACATCGTCACCGATGTCGTCGCCCTGCACAGCGGGCCGGTCGCCTCCGGCACCGACACCGACGCCGACATCTCGCTGCGTCCGGGCGGGTCGGGGGCCAACACGGCCGCGTGGGCCGCCCACTTCGGCGCCGACGTGCGGCTGCTGGCACGGGCCGGCTACGACAGCAGCGGGTGGCACATCTCCGAGCTGGTCAAGACGGGCGTGCACCCGCTGGTCACCGTCGACGCCGACCACCCCACCGCCGTGGTCATCTCGATGGTCGACCTGACCGGCGAACGTTCCATGCTCACCAACCGCGGCGCGGGCGGGCGCCTGTCGCCCGACGACTGGTCGCCCGAGATCCTCGACGGGGTCGCCCACCTGCACCTGTCGGCCTACACCTTCTTCGCCGAACCCGGCCTGATGCTGGCCAGGCGCGCGATGGCCGACGCCGTCGAGCGCGGCGTCACCGTCAGCGTCGACCCGGCCTCGACCGGACCTCTGGAGAGCTTCGGCATCGAGCGGTTCCTGTCGGAGAGTTCGCCCGCGAGCCTGATCATCCCCAATCAGGACGAGGCGCGGCTCCTGACCGGTTCCGACGACCCCGAGCACGCGGCCCTGGCGCTCAGCGAGAGGTACGGCACGGCGGTGGTGAAGATCGGCGCCCGCGGCGCACTGGTGGCGTCGGCCGGGCGTGTAGTGGCGCGAGCCACGGGTATGGCTCGCGAAGTCGTGGATTCCACGGGCGCGGGTGACGCGTTCGCCGCCGGATACCTCACCGCGCGCCTCAAAGGCGCCGGCGACCAGCGGGCGGTCGAGTCGGGAGTGGCCGCGGGAGCCGAGTGCGTGGCACTGGTAGGTGGCCGGCCACGGTACGGTTTGACCACCAAGCACCTTTACCCTATTCACACCGATTGATAGCTTGCGTCATAAGTTGCACCACTAGCCACACGTGCACCACTGGGGAGGGTACGGTCCGCAATGGACGTCGAGTCATCGATCTGCCTGAGCGATCTGGTTCCGGCCCTGCGCTGGAGCCGCCCGCAACAGGTGGCCGAGGCCCTCACCGACCCACGACTGCCCGCCGGCTGGTGGAGCTCGCTGGCGTTGTCCCGCGCCCTGGGCGCGACCGGCATGGACTGGATCTGCGAGCGGCTGGCCAGGCTGGCCGCCTCGCGCTGGGACCACCTGCCGCTCGCTGACGTCCTCCCCGCGCTGCAGGTCCACCACGTGGACCCGGCGCTGACCGGATGGCCCGAGCCGGTGCGCACAGCCGTCACCGGACTCGGCGGCTGGAACCGGCTCAAACGCCTCAGCGCCGCCGACCTGGCCGGATCCGAGCAGGTCATCGGCGCGCTGTTCCGCGAGGTGCTCAACCGGGTGCCGGCGGCCTCTCCGGCCGCCGAGGGGTCCTCGCCCGCCGGGGCTGTCGCGTCGACCGGTTCCGCCGGATCCCCCGTGGCCGCCGCGCCCGCCCCGCAGGCGACGCCGCAGCCCGCTGCCCAGCCTGCTGATGATGAGCCCGTCGTCCTTGGCCCCGAGCACATCATGACCCGCGTCGTCGACGGCCTCTTCCAGTCGTTCGACCGCCTGGAGCTGGCGGTCGCGGTCCACCGCCTCTTCGCCGAGGACCCCGTGAGCCTGCGCGAGCTCGCCCACCGGCTGCTCGTCGACCGTGACGCCCTCTCCATCGCCCAGCGCACCGCCGAGGAGCGCGTGCTGCTCTGGCTGCGCTCCTCGGAGTCCGCGCCCGTCACCGGCCACATGTTCCGCCTGACCGAATGGCTCGGCGCCGCCGCCACGGAAGAACAGCTCGTCGGCGCCGACCCCGAACACCCGGTGATGGTGCCCTCGCTGCGCACCCCGCTCTGGCGTGTCCTGGTCACCCTCATGCCCGACCGGCGCCTGCAGGACGGCTGGCTCGTCGTGGGCAACCTGCGCGGCCTGCAGCAGCGCACCCGCCAGCTGCTCGCCTCCGCGCCGCGCGACGCCGACTACGCCGAGCTCCTCGGCGAACTCGGCGTCCGGCTCCACTCCGCCAAGGCCTGGCTCGAGGCGCTGCCGCCCGAGAGCTCGGCCGACTCCGGCTTCGCCCACGCCCCCTCCGCCGAGGCCCTCGGCTCCCTGCCCCGCCGTACCCCCGGAGCCAACGGCCACCACCACCGCGGCGGCCAGCCCATCCCGCAGGCGCCCGCGATCGACCCCACGGCCGCGCTGGCCGCACTGTCGGCCCTGTCCGGCGGCGGCGGGCGCAACGGCTCGGGCGAGAACGGCCTGCCCGCCAACGGCCTGCCCGAGCGCAGGCCCGGCGCCAACGGCTACGGCCCCAACGGGAACGGCTCCAACGGCTACGGCCAGGCGAACGGCGCACCCAACGGCGTGCCCAGCGGTGCCCCCAACGGTGTCCCCAGCGGGGCCTCGAACGGCGGCGGTCTCGGCGGGTTCGGCGGCATGTCGAGCGCGCTCGCGGGACTGCCCGGCATGTCGGGCGGGCCCAGCACCCCGCCGCCCAGCCCGGCCTCCGACCCGCGCCGCTGGCAGCGCATCGACGTCACCACCGAGCACCTGCGCGGCGGGCCCGTGACCGTGCCCGAGGGCTACGCGGCCCAGCTCGGCATGCGCCCCGGCACCCTGCTGTCGGTGACGGGACCGGGCAACAACGCGGTCGTGCTCGTGTGGCCGGGCGACCGGCAGCCGGTGTTCGACTCGCTGCAGCCGGTGCTGATGAAGCTCAACGCCCGCCCCGGCGACCAGGTGTACGTCACCGTCGACGGCTACCGCCTGGAAGCCCAGCTCACCGGCTGACCCCTCAGCGGGCGTCGCTCTCGTCGAACAGGCCCAGGCGGTGGGCCGTCGCCGCCGCCTCGCCGCGGGAGGCGGCGCCCAGCTTGGCCAGGATGTTCGAGACGTGCACGCTGACCGTCTTCACCGAGATGAACAGCTCGGCGCCGATCTCGCGGTTGCTACGGCCCGTCGTCAGGAGCTGCAGCACCTCAAGCTCGCGCGCGGTCAGGCCCGCCCGGGGGTCGTGGGCGGACGCCATGGCCTGCTCCTGGCCGCCGACCGCCAGCCTGGCCCTTCTGGCCAGGGTGTCGATCTCCGCGAGCAGCGGGGCGGCTCCCAGGCGCTCGGCCAGCTCGCGGGCGCGGCTCAGGCGCTCGGTGGCCTCCTGACGGGCTCCCTCGCCGACCGCCACGTGCGCGCCGCCCACCCGGCAGCGCGCCTCACCGTACGGCTGGCCGAGCGCCTTCCAGGCCTCCGCGGCGGCATCCCAGTCGGCCAGGCCGATCGGGGAACCATCTGCTTCGCCCGCGACGCCGGGAGCGCCAGGACCACCGGCCGAGCCGGTGGCGCCGGGAATGCCGAGGGCACCGGCACCGCCCGTGCCAGATCCGCCCGCCGTACCAGAGCCGCCTGTCGCGCCAGGAAAGCCAGCCGCGCCAGAGCCGCTTGCCGTACCAGGAAGGCCAGCCGTACCGGACCCGCCTGCCGTACCGGGGAGGCCTCTCGTGCCGCGTGCCGTCGGCTCGAAGGCCGATGGCTCGTCGCCCAGGACGCGCCAGCGGAACAGGCCCGCACCCTCGGGGTTCCGGGGAGCCTCCGACGCGCCGCCCGCCGGGCCGTCGGGCACGACGCCCCACACCCCCGAGCCGACCCCGGAGCCGGCCCCCCGCTCCCCCGTGATCGCCACGAAGGTGAGCCGGAGCGCCTCCTGCAGGTCGCCGTCGACCGGCATGCGCCGGGCCACCTCCCGCGCCTCCGGCGGCAGGTCGCCGCCGATCCGGGCGACGGCCACCAGCAGCGGCCAGGCGTAGCGCGGGCTGTCTTCGGGCGCCAGTTCGCGCAGCGCCCACGCGGCACGAGTCCTGGCCAGGTCGGCGCGCCCCTGGGCGGTGAGCAGCGCCACCTCCCTGCGCGCGTGCGGAAGCACGATCTGGTCGCGGAAGCTGCCGTTGGACAGCGCCCGCGTCGAGGCCTTCACCTGCGCCTCGGCCTGCGTGATGTCGCCGCGGGCCAGGGCGATGTCGCCGATCCAGCCCTGCAGGCTGGAGCGGGTGAGCGCGGGCGGCATGAGGTCGAGGGCGTGCTCGATCACTTCGAGTGCTTCGTCCCAGCGGCCCAGGGAGACGAGGGGCTCGGCCAGGTTCATCGCCAGGAAGGTGCCGGTGGCGCGGGCCAGGCCGTGGGCCTCGGCGGCCGACATGTTGCGGCGCGCGACCTTGGCCGCCTGCTCGTGGCGTCCGGCGCCCTCCAGCACGTCGGACTCGGAGATGGCGCTGCGCATCATGGCGTAGAACGCTCCGGCCTCCGCCGCCAGCTCGCTGGCCTGCTGGAAGCCGTCGAGGTGGCGCTCGACGTCGGTGTAGAAGGCGGTCGACCAGGTGAGGGTGGCCAGGGCGTGCGCCTCCGTGCGCTTGTCTCCGGCCTTCCTGGCCAGCTCCAGGGCCTCGCGGGCGACGGCGACCTTCTCCTGCCAGACGTCGCGGCTGTTGAGCGCCGAGGCCAGGTTGTGGTGGACCTGGGCGCGCAGCGACAACGAGCCGTCGGGCGGCACCAGGGCGGCCGCGCGGCGCATGTCTTCCGTGGCGCCGTTCCTGCCATGGCTGTAGCGCAGCATGCCGCGATACATCAGCAGCCGGGCGGCCCGCTCGGGGTCGGGGTCGAGGGAGAGCGCCTCGGTGGCGAAGGCGATGCCCCGGTCGTTCTCGCCGACGATGCGCGCCACGATGACGGCCTGCTGGAGCACGTCGATCTGGTCGGCGCCGATGCGCTCGGCGGCGTCGGGCACCTGGTCCCACAGCTCCAGGACGCGGGAGAGCATGCCGAGCTGCTCGTCGTAGGCGACCGCGGTGCGGGCGACGGCCGCCGCGCGCCAGGCGCTGATCAGCGCCCAGGTGCTGTTGTGGGCGGCGTGCCAGTGGTGGGCGAGCTCGATCGCGCCGCGCGGGGCGGGCAGGATCGTCAGGTCGGCCTCCAGCGCCTCGGCGAAGCGGGTGTGCAGGCGCGAGCGCTCGCCGGGCAGCAGGTCCTCGTGGAGCGCCTCGCGGATGAGGGCGTGGCGGAAAGCGTACTCCTCGCCGTCGACGACGAGGACGTTGCCCGCCACCGCCGGGCGCAGCGCGCCGGAGAAGGTGGTGTCGTCGAGCCCGGCGACCGCGGAGAACAGGTCGTGCTCGATGCGCGCGCCGCCGGCGCAGGCGACGCGCAGCAGCTCCTGGGTCTCCTCCGGCAGCCGTTGCACGGAGGCCAGGAGCAGGTCGCGCAGGGATTCGGGGATCGCCTCCCCTTCGCCGGCCTCGCTGATCAGCGCTTCGACGAACAGCGGGTTGCCCTCGCTCCGGGTGTAGATCAGCTCCAGGTCGGCCGCCGACGGCCTGCGCTCCAGGATGCCGGTGGCCTGCTCGACCACCTCGCGGCGGCTGAGGCGGTGCAGCTCGACGCGGCGCACCCAGGCGACCCTGCCCAGCTCGGCCAGCAGGGGCCGCAGGGGGTGGGTGCGGTGCAGCTCGTCGGAGCGGTAGGTCACCACGATCAGCAGCGGCACGTCGGAGCGCTGGTAGCGCACCAGGAACGACAGCAGGTCGCGGGTGGAGCGGTCGGCCCAGTGGGCGTCCTCGATGATCAGGACGACGGGCTCGCGGTCGGCCAGCCGCTCGAGAACCCCCAGGACCTGCTCGAACAACCGGGCCCTGGCCTCCGCGCCGCCGGAGTCTGGCTCGCCGAACTCGGGCAGCAGCCGGGCCAGCCCTCCGGTGTCGCCGCCGGGCACCAGCGCCGCCACCGCGTCGCGGCCCAGCTCTCTGACCAGGCTGCGCACGACGGCGGTGAAGGGGGCGTACGGCAGGCCTTCCGTGCCGAGCTCGAGACAGCCGCCGACCAGGACGCGCGCGGGCGCGGCCCGCCGGGTGAACTCCTTGATCAGCCGGGTCTTGCCGACTCCCGCCTCACCGCCCACCAGGACCGTGGCGGCCGCCCCCGCGCGTGCGTCAGCGAGCGCCCGCTCCAGGGCGGCCAGCTCTTTCACGCGCCCCACGAAGCGGGGGCTCACCGTATGCACGCTCACGCCTCACAGCATGCCATCGCCCACCGACAGCCTTGCGCACCGTTCACATGGCGGACATGTCCTACCGCAGCACTTTCCGGTAGAAGGTCGCGGAATCCTCGTATCCGAGCGCCCGGTAGAACTCGGGGGCGCGACGGGTCGCCATCGCCACGTAGCCGGCCTCACGCGAGCGTGCCCACTCCTCGAATCCCACCAGCAACGACCGCCCGATGCCCTGGCGTCGCGCGCCCGACTGCACCATGGCCTCCTCCACCCAGGCCACCGGGCCGTTGGCGAACAACGTCAGGTGCACGAACCCGAGCAAATATCCGTGCACCCTGCCGTCGACCACGGCCGCCAGCAGGAGCGCGTCGGGATTGTCGAGCAGCTGGGGCAGCGCGACGTCGAACGCCTCCCGTTCGGGACGGAAGGTGAGCCCGAACTCGCGCGCCAGAGCGAAGATCTCGTCGGCGTCGCCCTTGACGGCCCTCCTGATGTGCAGGGTCTCGGTGGTCATGGAGACGACCTTAACGGGTGTTTCAGAGGTCACCGAGCCCCAGCTGGCGGGCGATGAGCATGCGCTGCACCTCGCTCGTCCCCTCCCCGATCTCCAGGATCTTCGCGTCGCGGTAGAAACGCCCCACGGGGAACTCGTTCATGAAGCCGTAGCCGCCGAAGATCTGCGTGGCGTCACGCGCGTTGTCCATCGCGGCGTTGGAGGCCACCAGCTTGGCGATGGCCGCCTCCTTCTTGAACGGCATGCCCTTCAGCAGGCGCTCGGCGGCGTGGTAGTAGGCCAGGCGGGCGGTGTGCGCCCTGACCTCCATGTCGGCGATCTTGAACTGCATCGCCTGGTAGTGGCCGATCGGGTGGCCGAAGGCGCGGCGCTCGCGCACGTACTTCAGGCACTCGTCGACGCAGCCCTGCGCCAGGCCGACGCTCAGCGCCGCGATCGCCACGCGGCCCTCGTCGAGGGTCTGCAGGAACTGCGCGTAGCCGCGCCCGCGCTCGCCCAGGAGGTTCTCCCTCGGCACCCGCACGTCCGCGAAGGACAGCTCGCGGGTGTCGGAGGCGTTCCACCCGACCTTGGAGTACTTCTTCGACACGGTGAAGCCCGGCGTGCCGCTCGGCACCAGGATGGTGGAGATCTCCCGCTCGCCGGTCAGCGCCGCCACGCCGACCACGCCGGTGATGTCGGTGCCGGAGTTGGTGATGAACGCCTTCGTGCCGTTGATCACCCACTCGTCGCCGTCGAGCACGGCCGTGGTGCGCATGCCGCCCGGCACGTCCGTGCCGCCGCCCGGCTCGGTCAGGCCGAAGGCGCCCAGCATCTCCCCGGCGGCGAGCCTGGGCAGCCAGTGGGCCTTCTGCTCGGCCGTACCGAAGCGGTAGATCGGCATGGCGCCCAGGGAGACGGCGGCCTCCAGCGTGATCGACACGCTCGAGTCGACCCGCGCGAGCTCCTCCAGGGTCAGGCACAGGGCGAAGTAGTCGCCGCCCATGCCGCCGTGCCCCTCGGGGATGGGCAGGCCGAACAGTCCCATGGCGGCCATCTGGCGCACGATGTCGTAGGGGAACTCCTCGCGCTCGTAGTAGTCGCCGATCACCGGCGCCACCACCTCGCGGGCGAAGGCCTCGACGGTCTTGCGCAGCTCCTCGTACTCATCGTTCAGCATCGGGGGTGTCCTTGTCTGCGAGAGCTTGCACGACGCGCGACGGGCTCGGTCGGCCCAGCCGCTCGGCCAGCCAGACGCTTGTGGCGACCAGCTTGTCCAGGTCGAGGCCGGTCTCGATGCCCAAGCCGTGGAGCATCCAGACCAGGTCCTCGGTGGCGAGGTTGCCCGTGGCCGACTCGGCGTACGGGCAGCCTCCGATGCCTCCGGTCGAGGCGTCGATCACGGTGACACCCGCCTGGAGCGCTGCCAGGGTGTTGGCCAGCGCCTGGCCGTAGGTGTCGTGGAAGTGCACGGCCAGCCGGGCCGGGTCGGGGAAGGCGCCGATCAGGTCGGCGGCCTGTCCTGGCGTGCCCACGCCGATCGTGTCGCCGAGCGACAGCTCGTGGCAGCCCAGGTCGAGCAGCCTCGTGCCGACGCGCACCACCTGCTCGGCCGGGGTGCGGCCCTCCCAGGGGTCGCCGAAGACCATGGAGACGTAGGCCCTGACCTTGACGTCGTGCTCCAGCGCCCTGGCGACGACCGGCTCGAACATCTCGAACTGGCTGTCCAGGGTGCGGTTGAGGTTCTTGTTCGCGAACGTCTCGGTGGCGCTGGCGAAGATCGCTATCTCGTCGACCCCGTTGGCCAGCGCGCGGTCGAGCCCGCGGTCGTTGGGGACGAGTACCGGGTAACGGATGCCCGGCTTCCTGCTGATCGCCGCGAGAAGCTGCTCGGCGTCGGCGAGCTGCGGCACCCATGCCGGGTGCACGAAGCTCGTCGCCTCGATCACCCGGTGACCCGCGTCCTCCAGACGTTCGATGAACTCGGCCTTGACCTCGACCGGGACGATCGCCTTCTCGTTCTGCAGGCCGTCCCTCGGGCCCACCTCGTAGACCGTCACGCGCTCCGGCAGCCTCACGGCTCGACCACCACCAGGACGGCGTCCATGTCGACGGACTGGCCCGCCCTGACCGGGACGTCCTTGACCGTTCCCGCGTGCGGGGCGGTCACCGTGTGCTCCATCTTCATCGCCTCCACGATCACGAGCGCCTGGCCGGCGTCGACCTCGTCGCCCGGCTGTGCCTTCACCAGCAGCACCGTGCCGGGCATGGGGCTGCGGACCACCCCGTCGGCGGCCTTGCCCGCGCCCGGCCGGTCGCCCGGGTCGCCGATGCGGTGGCGTCTGACCTGCCAGACCGCGCCCTTCCTGCCCAGCCACAGGCTGTCGCCGTCGCGGGCGGTCTCGAAGCGCGTGGCGCGCCCGTCGACGGTGAGCACGAGCTCGGTTCCGGTACGGCGCGCGGACGCGGTCAGCTCGGCGCCGCCGTCGACCGTCACGACACCGCCGCGCACCAGGACTCGATGCACTCCCTGACGCGACTCCAGCCGCCAGGTCGTCCAGGCCGCCTCGCCCAGCCGCCAGCCGTCGCCCGACGCCCAGGGATCCCCGTCGCCGATCGCCTCCGCCTGGAAGTACAGAGCGGCCGCGACAAGCGCCTCCTCGGCGCCCTCGGACGGGGTCAGTGTCGGCAGCAGGCGCTCGACCAGTCCTGTGTCGAGCTCGCCCGCCCGCACCTGCGGGTGCGTGGTCAGGGCGCGCAGGAAGGGGATGTTCGTCGTCAGCCCGAGGATCGTCGTCTCGGCCAGCGCCCTGTCGAGCGCCTGGAGGGCGCCCTCACGGGTCTCGTCCCGCACGATCACCTTCGAGAGCATCGGGTCGAAGCTGCTGCCCACCACGACGCCCTCCTCGATGCCCGAGTCGACCCGGGCGTCGCGGGGCTCGCGCAGCAGCAGGACCCGGCCTCCGGTGGGAAGGAATCCGCGCGCGGGATCCTCGGCGTACACCCGGGCCTCGACGGAGTGCCCGTTCAGCCGCACGGAGTCCTGGGTGAGGCCGAGCGGCTCGCCCGCCGCCGCCAGGAGCTGGAGCTTGACCAGGTCCAGGCGGGTGACCTCCTCGGTGACGGGGTGCTCGACCTGCAGGCGGGTGTTCATCTCCATGAAGTGGAAGGAGCCGGTGCGCCCGTCGACGATGAACTCGATGGTGCCCGCGCCCACGTAGCCGACCGATCGGGCGGCCTCGACGGCGGCCCTGCCCATCTCCTCGCGCATCTCGGGGGTGACGAAGGGCGAGGGAGCCTCTTCGATGATCTTCTGGTGGCGGCGCTGCAGGCTGCACTCGCGCTCGCCCAGATGCACCACGTTGCCGTGGGCGTCGGCCATGACCTGGATCTCGATGTGCCGCGGGCTGTCGATGTAGCGCTCGATCAGCAGCGTGCCGTCGCCGAAGGCCGCCTGTGCCGTACGGCGGGCGGACTCCAGGGCGGCGGGCAGCTCGCCGGCCGAGCGCACCACGACCATGCCCTTGCCGCCGCCACCGGCGGACGGCTTGATGAGCGCGGGGAACTCCGCCCACGTGAGCAGGTCGTCGCCGGGTTCGGCGGCTCCCGGCACGACGGGGACGCCCGCGGCGGCGACCGTGGCCTTGGCGCGGATCTTGTCGCCCATCGCCTCGATGGCGGCGGGGGGCGGGCCGATGAAGACGATGCCCTCGCCGGCGCAGCGCCTGGCGAACTCGGCGTTCTCGGCGAGGAAGCCGTAACCGGGGTGGATGGCCTGCGCGCCGGAGTCGCGGGCGGCGGCCAGGATCGCCTCCATGTCCAGATATTTCGGTATCTGGTAGGCGCGGTCGGCCCCCGCGACGTGCGCGAGGTCACCCGCGGTGTACACGGCGACGGCGGCGATGCCGAGCCCGTCGAGGGTCTCCATCACGCGGATGGCGATCTCGCCCCGGTTGGCGACCAGAACAGTGTGGAACACGATCATCACATCCGGAAGACGCCGTAGCCGATGGGGTCGAGCGGCGCGTTGGCGGCCGCCGAGAGCGCCAGGCCCAGGACCTTGCGCGTGTCGACCGGGTCGATCACGCCGTCGTCCCAGAGCCGGGCGGTGGAGTAGTACGGATTGCCCTGGTGTTCGTACTGCGCCCGGATCTCGTCGGCGTCGGCGTTGCCGACCGTGGTGAGCACGTTGGCCGCCTGCTCACCGCCCATGACCGAGATGCGGGCGTTGGGCCACATCCACAGGAAACGCGGAGAATACGCGCGCCCGGCCATGGCGTAGTTGCCCGCGCCGAACGAGCCGCCGATCACGACGGTGAACTTGGGGACCCTGGCGCACGAGACCGCGGTGACCATCTTCGCGCCGTGCTTGGCGATGCCGCCCGCCTCGTAGGCCTTGCCGACCATGAAGCCGGAGATGTTCTGCAGGAAGACCAGCGGGATCTGGCGGCGGTCGCACAGCTCGATGAAGTGGGCGCCCTTGAGCGCGGACTCGCTGAACAGGATGCCGTTGTTGGCGATGATCCCGACCGGGTGCCCGTGGATGTGGGCGAAGCCGGTCACCAGTGTCGTGCCGTACTCCGCCTTGAACTCCAGGAAGCGTGAGCCGTCGACGACGTGCGCGATGACCTGCCGCACGTCGTACGGGGTGCGCGTGTCGGGCGGCACGATGCCGTACAGGTCGCGCGGATCGTGCAGGGGTTCTTCCGGTACGGCACGCGCCCACGGGCTGTCCGGGCGCGGCGCGAGGGTGGAGACGATGTCGCGCACGATGGCCAGCGCGTGGGCGTCGTCCTCGGCCAGGTGGTCGGTCACCCCGCTGACGCGCGAGTGCAGGTCGCCGCCGCCGAGCTCCTCCGCGGTGACCTCCTCGCCGGTGGCCGCCTTCACCAGGGGCGGGCCGCCGAGGAAGATCGTGCCCTGGCCGCGCACGATCACCGCCTCGTCGCTCATCGCCGGCACGTAGGCGCCGCCGGCCGTACAGGAGCCCAGGACCGCCGCGATCTGCGGGATACCGCGCGCGGACATGGTGGCCTGGTTGTAGAAGATGCGGCCGAAGTGCTCGCGGTCGGGGAAGACCTCGTCCTGCTTGGGGAGGAACGCCCCGCCCGAGTCGACGAGGTAGACGCACGGCAGGCGGTTGTGCAGCGCCACCTCCTGCGCGCGCAGGTGCTTCTTGACCGTCATCGGGTAGTACGTGCCGCCCTTGACCGTCGCGTCGTTGGCGACGATCACGCACTCCCTGCCCGACACGCGGCCGACGCCGGTGATGATGCCCGCGGCGGGCGCCTGGTCGTCGTACAGGCCGGTGGCCGCGAGCGGCGAGAGCTCCAGGAAGGGCGAGCCGGGGTCGAGGAGGCTGTCGACACGGTCGCGGGGCAGCAGCTTGCCGCGCTCCACGTGCCGCTGGCGGGAACGCTCGGGACCGCCGAGCGCCGCGGCGGTCAGCTTCTCGCGCAGCTCCCGCGCCAGGCGCTCGTTGACCTCGGCGTAGCTGTCCGAACCCCCGCCGGCTTTCAGGACGGGCCAGTCACTCATGGTCGAGATGTTAGTCATCATTAACTCAGGCGTCTACTATGTGAGACATGCGCGAGCAGCCGGACACCACCCGCGTGAGCACCCCTACCCGCAATCGGCGGATGGAGATCCTGCACGCCGCCGCGGAGCTGTTCGCGGCACGCGGCTTCCACGGAGCCTCACTCGAGGACATCGGCGGCGCCGTCGGCGTCTCGGGCCCGGCGATCTACCGGCATTTCCCCGGCAAGGAGGCGCTACTGGCCGAGATGCTGCTGGCCATCAGCTCCGGCCTGCGCGAAGCCGCGGTCACCGTCGTCACCGCCGCCTCCGGGCCGCAGGACGCCCTCGACAGGCTGCTCGACACCCAGATCACCTTCGCGCTCGAGCAGCCGGCGCTGATCACCGTGCACGACAGGGAGCTCGACAACGTGCCCGAGCCGGCGCGGCGGCAGATCAGGCGCCTGCAGAGGCTCTACGTCGAGGAGTGGGTGACCGTCCTCGCGGAGCTGCACCCCGGATGCCCGCCGCCCCGGCTGCGCGCGGCGACGCACGCGCTGTTCGGGCTGCTCAACTCGACGCCGCACAGCGCGGGCGAGCTGGAGCCCGAGGCCATGCGAGGGCTGCTGCGCGGGATGGCGTTGGCGGCGCTGGTTAATATCGCTTAACTTCTTGGCGGCCGTTGTTGTCCGACACTTCTAGATATATCTTTGTGATATCTCGATAGTTGAGGAGAGCATGCCATGCACGCACCGAGTGTGCGGCGCGGCGACGTGCGCGCCGCGCTGCTGTCCCTCCTGGCCGAAGAGCCGAAGAACGGCTACCAGATGATCCGGGACATCGCCGGACGCAGCCGCGGGATCTGGCGCCCCAGCCCCGGATCCGTTTACCCGGCGCTCCAGCAACTGGAGGACGAGGAACTCGTCACCGCCGAGGAGTACGGTGGCAGCCGTACCTACCGGCTCACCGACAAGGGCCGGGCCGAGCACCAGCGCCGCGCCGGCCAGAGCGCCCCCTGGGACGAAGTGGCCCGCACCGTGCCCGAAGACCGGCACGAACTGCGGCTGCTGTGGGGCCAGCTCGGCGAGGCGTTCCTGCACCTCACCCGCTCGGCCAACGACCGGCAGGTCGCCGAGGCCAAGGAACTCCTCAGGTCGACGCGCCGATCGATGTTCAAGATTCTGGCGGAGGACTAGATGACGACCCCTGCTGTGGCCGTACAGGGACTCAAGAAGACCTACGGCAAGGTCGAAGCGGTCAAAGGTGTCAGTTTCGAGGTGGCGCCCGGCGAGGTCTTCGGCTTCCTCGGGCCCAACGGCGCCGGCAAGACCACCACGATCAGCATGCTGTGCACGCTGATCCACCCCACCGGCGGCCAGGCCCGGGTGGCCGGCCACGACGTGGTCACCGCCCGCGACCAGGTCCGCGCCAACATCGGCTTAGTGTTCCAGGACCCGACACTCGACAGCTACCTGACCGCCGAGCAGAACCTGCGCTTCCACGCCGAGTTGTACGGCGTGCCCAAAAGCCTGGTCGGCGAGCGCCTGCGCCAGGTCATGGAGATGGTGGCGCTGTGGGACCGCAAGGACGCCAAGGTGATGACCTTCTCCGGCGGCATGAAACGGCGCCTGGAGATCGCGCGCGGGCTGCTGCACTCACCACGGGTGCTCTTCCTCGACGAGCCCACCGTCGGGCTCGACCCGCAGACCCGCTCGGCCATCTGGGGCTACATCAACAAGCTGCGTCACCGCGAGGACATCACGATCTTCATGACGACGCACTACATGGACGAGGCCGAGTACTGCGACCGCATCGCCATCATGGACCACGGCGAGATCGTGGTGGTCGACTCGCCCGAGGCACTCAAGGCCAGCGTGGGCAAGGACCGGGTGCAGATCCACACGCCCGACGAGGGGGCGGCCATCCTCGCCCTGCGCGAGTGCTTCGGGCTCGAGGCCGCCGTGCACGAGGGGGCGGTGACCTTCGCGGTCGCCTCCGGGGAGGAGTTCGTGCCGCGGCTTTTCGCCGAGCTCGGGCTGCCGATCCAGTCGGTGAGCGTGTCACGGCCCTCGCTGGACGACGTGTTCATGAACTACACCGGGTCGACCATCCGGGACGCGGAGGAGTCGGGGGCGGGCAACCAGTGGATGAAAGCGATGGCCCGCCGATGAGCGCGGAAGCGATCGCCGTACGCGTGCCCGGCCGCTCCTTCGGCCACGACCTGCGCGCCGTCAAAGTGGTGCTGCACCGCGAGATGCTGCGGTTCGTCAGCGACCGCACCCGCATGCTGTCGATGCTCCTCCAGCCCGTGCTGTGGCTCTTCGTCATGGGCACCGGCCTCGGAAGCCTGGTCCAGGGCGCCATCCCCGGCATCGACTACCGCACGTTCATGTACCCCGGCATGATCTCCATGACCGTGATCATGACAGGGATGTTCTCGGCCGCCTCCATCGTCTGGGACCGCGAGTTCGGCTTCCTGCGCGAGATGCTCGTCGCCCCCGTCTCGCGCGGCGCCATCGTCGTCGGCAAATGCCTCGGCGGCGCCATCGTCGCCGTCGGCCAGGGCATCGTCATCCTCGCCATGGCAGGCCTCGTCGGCGTGCCGTACTCCCCGCCGCTCATGCTCACCCTCCTGTTCGAGATGTTCCTCGCCGCCTTCACGATCACCGCGTTCGGCGTCACGCTGGCGGCACGCATGAAGAACATGCAGACCTTCTTCGGGCTCATGCAGATGGCGATCATGCCGATGATCTTCCTGTCGGGCGCCATGTTCCCCCTGGCGAACCTGCCGTCGTGGCTGCACGTGCTGACCACCGTCAACCCGCTGACGTACGCCGTGGACCCGATGCGGCAGGCGGTCTTCGCCGCCGTCTCCGTGCCGCCGGAGGTGGACGCGATGCTCAACCCCGGCGTGCAGTGGTTCGGATGGCAGGTGCCGATCCCGGTGGAACTCGGGCTCGTGGCGGCGATCGGGGCGGCGTTGCTGGGGGTGGCTATCGCGCAGTTCAGGAGGGCTGACTGACGCTTATCGCCTTTCGCCGGGCAGGGGAGGATCTTTGGTGATTCTCTGACACAGAGTCTTTGCGGAGGGTAACTTTCCTGATCGTTCCCAGTTCCTTCCCTCCGAGGAGCGCTCATGAATGTGAAAGCGGAGATCGACAACCTGAAGGGCCGGGTGGCCGTGCTCGAAGCAGTTACCATCAGTGGTGTGCCGGGAGTGAGCATTGCGGAGCGATTCGACCTCGTCCACCTGAGGATCGACCACGTCGCGCAGAACTTGCGCGACCACGTCACGTCCGAGGCGAACCGACTCGAGGCGGCGATGGATCGTCGCTTCGGTGAGATCGATGCGTGGCGCACGACGGTCGACGCGTGGCGCACCACGGTCGACGCCCGATTCGAGAAGATCGACGGCGAGCTGGCGGAGATCAAATCTCTGCTCGTCGCCATGGCCGCCAAGCAGTGACGCACCCCCAACAGCACTGACTCAACCCTGAAGTGGCTCTCCCTCCCCAGGAGAGCCTCTTCAGTCACCGCCACCGGCACAAGCCCTCACGTGCGCCCCCCACCCTCCGATCCTCCAAATGGAGGATGCCCCTCGGCCGCAACGGGCGATGCCGTACGGCAAGCCGCACCGGCACCCTTGGGGCATGGCAACAATCGAGGTCAACGCCCTCACCAAGACCTACGGCGAAATGGTCGCCGTAGACGGTGTCTCGTTCACGGTGCCACCCGGAGAGATCTTCGGCCTGATCGGCCCCAACGGCGCGGGCAAGACGACAACGGTGGAGTGCATCCTGGGCCTGCGCTCCCCCGACGGCGGCTCCGTGCGCGTGCTCGGGCTCGACCCGAGCCGCAAACGTCGGGCACTCGCCCAACGGGTGGGAGCTCAACTTCAGGAGAGCGCCTTGCCCGACCGTATGAAGGTGGGCGAGGCGATGCGCCTGTTCGCCGCCTTCTACGCCCGCCCGGCCGACTGGCGGCAGGTGCTCCGGCGCTGGGGTCTGGAGCACCTGCGCGGCAAGGCGTTCGGTGACCTGTCGGGCGGCCAGCGCCAGCGGCTTCTCCTGGGGCTGGCTCTGGTCGGCGACCCGGAGGTGGTGGTGCTCGACGAGCTGACCACCGGTCTGGATCCCGTGGCCAGACGGGAGACGTGGGCGCTGATCGGGGAGCTGAAGGAGTCAGGGGTGACCGCAGTACTGGTCAGCCACTTCATGGATGAGGCCGAGCATCTCTGCGACCGGGTGGCGATGCTCCGCGGGGGCCGCATCGCCGCCATGGGCACGCCTGCCGACCTGATCTCCCGTGCGGGCGCCACGTCGCTGGAGGAGGCCTACCTGACCGAGGTGGAGCGATGAAGGCGCTGGGCAGGCTGTCGGTCAGCGAGATCGTGCTCCTGGCGCGCGATCCCGGCAGCCTCTTCTTCATGCTCGCCTTCCCGATCATGCTCCTGGTGCTCAACAGCGGCAACGACAACCTGGAGATCCTCTTCCCCAGCTACCTGGCGATGATCCTGGCCATCGGCGGCATCGCCGCCATGCCCGGCATCCTGGCCTCCTACCGCGAGCGCAAGGTGTTGCGCAGGCTGGCGATCACCCCGGTCTCCCCCGTCACCCTGCTGCTCGCCCAGGTCGGCGCCCAGGTCCTGATGGGCCTGGCCGGATCGGTGCTCCTGTTCGCCGTCGGCCTGGTCGCCTTCGACGTAGACTTGCCCGCCCATCCCCTCCCGCTTGCCCTGGCCTTCGTCGCCTGCTCGCTGATGACCTGCTCCATCGGCTTCGTCATCGCCTCGTTCGCCCCGAACGACCGGGCGGCCAACCTGATCGGCATGGTGGTGATGTTCCCCATGATCTTCCTGAGCGGCGCCGCCGTCCCGCCCGAAGCCCTGAACTCCACCCTGCGCCGCATCGGCGACTGGCTCCCTCTCACCCAGGGCGTCCAGGCATTACGCGATGGCTGGTTCGGCACACCCGAGGCTTTCCCGCTCCTCGTGATGGCCGGGATAATCGCGGTGTGCATGGCGATCGCGGGCGCGCTGTTCCGATGGGACTGACCCCGCGCCCCTCCCCCGACCGCTGGATCGTCGCCTTCCACGGGCTCTACTACGGATGCCTCGCGCTCGGCGTGACCATCGACGTCCTCGGAGGCCTCGACCCACTGGCGCTGGTCACGGCGGGCGTGGCGGCCGCCTGGCACTACGCGTTCGTCTACCGCCGCCCCGACCTGCTGGAGCGGGTGCACCCGATGCTCTGGCACTTCATCGTGCTGTGCTCCCTGGCCGTCGTGCTCATGGGCCGCGACATCGCCTACCAGACGGTCATGTTCGGCATGTGCCCGCTGCCGTACCTCATGCTTCCGGGTAAGTGGGCGTACGGCATGGCGGTCACGATGGGCCTCAGCCTGTTCGCCGGCGCCGGATGGCTTCAGCAGATCGGCACCGAACCACGCCTCCTGGGCGCCGCCGTGGCCAACCTCGGCATGCTGGTCCTCGTCGGCCTCTTCGTGAACTACCTGGTCAGGATGGGCGAACAGAGCCGGGCGCTGGGCGTGCTGGAGGAACGTGCACGCCTGGCCAGGGAGATCCACGACACGCTTGCGCAGGGCTTCAGCGGCGTCATCACCCAGTTGGAAGCAGCCGAACAGGCACTCGACGCGCTCGCCACGAGTGACGCCGGCGGGGTCAGGCGCACTGACACCGGGACAGGCGAGGCGCGAAGGGGTGCCCACCCCGCCATCGAAGACCCGACAGGGCAGGACTCGGACGGCGTCGCGCGTGAAGGCGCGGAGCGCGTCACGAAAGAATGCGCAGAATCCGTCGCGCGTGAACGAACAGGAAGCGAGTTGCGCGAGCGTACTGAACGCGATGTCCGCGAGCGCATCATGACGGCCAAGAGCCTGGCCAGAGCAAGCCTGGCCGAGGCGCGCCGCTCCGTGCACGCGCTGCGTCCAGGCCCTCTCGACTCCGATCGCCTCGACGAAGCGGTGCGATCAGAAGCCGAGCGATGGTCACGGCGGAGCGGGGTGCCGGTCACCGCGACGGTGAACGGGCCGCCACGGCCGCTGAGCCCTGACGTCGAGATGGCCGTGCTGCGCGCCGTACAGGAGGGCTTGGCCAACGTCGCCCGACACGCGCGGGCGGGGCGGGCGGTGGTGACGCTGTCGTACATGGGCGAGGGGGTGACCTTGGACGTGGTGGACGACGGCCGGGGCTTCGATCAGGCGAGCAGGCAGGGCGTCGGCCTGGCAGGGATGCGGGAGCGCGCGGCGTCCGTCGGTGGCAGCCTGACGGTGGAGTCGGCTCCGGGCGAGGGGACGGCGTTGTGCCTGAGCGTCCCGCGCGGATAAGGAGTCGAGCTGGCACTTGTCATGGTCCACGCTCGAGAAGGACGGCGTCACCGGGAGGACATGGTGTCTGAGCAATCCGGGCAGCTGAGACTGATGATCGTCGACGATCATCCGGTGGTCCGCGACGGGCTGCGCGGGATGTTCGCCGGGGTGAGTGACATCGAGGTGGTCGCCGAGGCGGGTGACGGCCTGGAAGCACTCGCGCAGGCGCGAGCGTGCCGCCCGGACGTGGTGCTGATGGACCTGCGCATGCCCAACCTCGACGGCGTGGGCGCCATCGTCCGGCTGCGTGAGAATCATCCCGACATCCGGGTGATCGTGCTGACCACGTACGACACCGACAGCCACATCGCGCGGGCGATGGCGGCCGGCGTCTCGGGCTACCTGCTCAAGGACGCTCCGCGAGAGGAACTGCACCGCGCGGTTCGTACGGCGGCGCGGGGCGGCGCGGTGCTGGCCCCCTCGGTGGCGGCGGCGTTGATCAACCTCGAGCGGGCGGCCCCGAGCGGACGGGAGAAGGAGGTGCTGCGACTGGTCGCCAAGGGGCTGGCCAACAAGGAGATCGCCCGCTGCCTGCTGATCAGCGAGACGACGGTGAAGACGCACCTCAAGCATGTCTTCGCCAAGCTGGGCGTCGACACGAGAGCGGCGGCCGTGGCTGTCTCGCTGGAGCGTGGGCTGCTCTGACGGGTGGGTGTGGGATCTTGCCGCGGCTTTCGTTTCGGGGCGAGTGCCAGCCCTGGCCAGGACACGATGTGGGAGGTCGTGCCCAAAACGGACGGTGAAGGCTCGGCCGGCCGTACACGGCGCACCGTGGCCGCAAGGGTGCCGCGCTGTCTTTCTCCGGATGGCGCCGAGGGGCAGTTGTGCCGTGCGCTGAGCTGGCAGCCGCCGACAGCGGGGCGGCCGTGCCGTGTGCCTTGAGGTGGCAGCCGCCGGCAGCGGGGCGGCCGTGTTGGCTTTGAGGTGGCAGCTGTCGACGGTGGGGCGTTCGTACTGCCCGCTGACGATCACTCGGAGGGGCTGGGGTAAGGTACCCACATTTTTCAGGCCGTGTCAGATGAAGCCAGGTCAGGTGGTAGGTGAACGATCAGCCGCTTCTTGCCGCGGTGGGCGTCTCCGGCTTCGACGAGCGGGTCTACCGGCTGCTGCTGAGACAACCGGGCAGGCGGGCGGCGGAGTTGGCCGCGGTGCTGGAGGTTGGGGCGCCGAGGGTGCGGGCCGCGTTGGCGAGGCTGGACGGCAACGGGCTGGTGCGCAGGGTCAGGTCGGGCGTCTATGAGGCGGTGCGGCCGGAGGGGGCGCTGGCCTCGCTGGTCAGCATGCGGCGCATGGAGGCGGAGGCCCGGCTGGCTGAGGTGATCAAGGGGGCCGGGGAGCTGGCGCTGCTGTACGACTCGGGGCGGATGGGGGCGTCCGGTGCTCCGGGGGTGGTGGAGGTGCTGTCCGATCCCCAGGCGGTCAGGCGGGAGTTGATGGAGCAGAACGCGATGGCGAGTTCGGAGGTGCTTTATCTCGACACGCCGCCTTATGTGGCCCGGCCCGAAGGGTACGGGGACTCCAATGCGGTGGAGGAGGCCAACACCAGGGAGTTTCTGGCGCGAGGGGTGGATCTGCGGGTGATCTACTGTCCCGCTTCGTTTCATCGTCCTGGGCGATTGGAGACGCTGCTGCGGCTGGCGCAGGAGGGTGAGCGGTCGAGGATGCTGCCGCATGTGCCGTTCAAGTTGCGGGTGACCGATCGGCGGGCGGCGATGTTGCCGTTGATGGACGGCGTCTACGACCACATCGCCGTGCTGCGTCCGTCGCGGCTGCTCGATGCGTTGATCGAGTTGTTCGAGCTGTATTGGGAGCGGGCTCAGCCGCTGGCGGGTCGGCAGGCGCCGCCCGATGACGGGCCGTCGGAGGAGGAGCAGGTGGTGTTGCGGCTGCTGAAGTCGGGGCTGAAAGACGAGGCGATCGGGAGGCAGCTCGGGGTCAGCACTCGCACCGCCACACGCAAGATCGCGGCCGTGATGGAACGGCTCGGCGCGACGACCCGGTTCCAGGCGGGCTTGGAGGCGGCGGCACGCGGTTGGCTGTGAGGGGGACGCGGGCGGGGCTCGGGCGGGCTTGAGGGCTCGGGCGAGCTTGAGGGCGACTCGGAGCCCGGACCGGTGCGGGCTCGGAGGGGGGCTCCACGGACTCGGCGGACTCGAGGGATCGGGCGCCCTTGAGGGCTCGGCGCACGGATCGGGGTGGGCGCGGGGCGGGCTCGGCCCCGGGGTTCGGGGCGGGGCTCGGCTCCGGCGTTCGGGGCGGGGGCTCGGGTTCGGGAGGCTTGATCGCCGCGCGAAGTAGAAGCAGGTTGCAGGTTGGGGTCGCTGTCCAGTGGGCGCCGGATTGGCCCGCGCAACCGTGGGGCCTCTGCCGTCGCCTTCGCGGCGTGCGCTGCGGGCCGTACGGCATGGCGATGGCTGTGAGCCGCACCCCTCGACGACGGAGTACGGCTCACAGCGACAGGTCAAGGTAGGTCGAGCGGGCCGGGCGGGCCGAGCCGGCTCGTGTCAGGCCAGGACAGGCAGGTCAGGCCAGGCCAGCTCAGGTCAGCTCAGGTCAGGTCAGTTGATCGTCACAACCGTCCCCGTCCCGTTCGGGTACTCGATGTACCCCGTCCCCCGCCTCTCCCCCGCGCCGGTCCACGTGGCCGTCACCGGGAAGGCCACGCCCGGCGTCACCTTCCCCTTGCGCGGCTCGGCCCGCAAGGTCCCCACCGACTGCGCGGTCACGAGGTTGACCTGTGTGCTGTACGGCGTGTCGGTGTTCCCGAGGGTGACGACGACCATGATGTACGTCCGCGCCTTGGGCCGGGCCAGCACTGTGCGGAAGTCCTCCCACCTGGTCACCCAGGCCTCGAACTCCCGCCCGTGCTCTCCTTCGGAGAAGACGAGCGCGCCGACTTCCTGGTCGGAGCCGGGGGTGAGGTGGAAGGCGAGCGCCTTGGCGTCTTCCGGCACCTGGACGGCGATCTCCTTGCCCCAGATCTCGCTGGGGCTGACGGTGCCGGGCACGTGGTCGGCGGAGACCGGGCCGTAGGCGGCGAGGGGGAACTTGTCGACGCCGGGCACGACGTCGAAGGTGACGGAGCCGTCGGTGCCGGTGCCGTTGACCTCGGCGGGTGCCTGGGCGGAGAGCGGGGTGACCACGAGGGGGCTGCGGACGGTGGTGTCGCCGCTGGTCCAGGTGAGCGTTCCGGGGGTGGTGGTGCTGCCGGTCTTGGCGGTCATCTCGATGCGGACGGCGAACTCCTTGGTCTCGCCCGCGGTCTTGAAGACGAGCGTGGACGGCGTGACCTTGGTCTTGAAGCCGGGCAGGTCGAGGGTGGCGTGGTAGACGCCGGGGGTCAGCGCGGTCACCCGGCGGGTGATGGTCCTGGTGCCGAAGAGCCGTCCGACGGCGATGCTGGGGTAGTTCAGGTTGCTGGTGGCGATGGGCGCGACGCCGGTCTGGGTGTCGATGCCGAGCCCTTCGACGTAGCCGAGCCAGTCGGCGTAGGTCGCGTCGTAGACGAGGCCGGGCCGGAGCATGCGGGCGGGGTCGACGTGGCCGGCTCCTTGGGCGTGGAGGTCGGGGGTCTTGGTGTCGTAGGCGGTGGTCATCATCGCCGACTTGATCGAGGAGGGCGACATCGTCGGGTGCTCGCCCAGGTAGAGCGCGGCCAGGCCGGCGATGTGGGGGGTCGCCATCGAGGTGCCGGAGTAGAAGTCGAAGTCCTTGCCCTGGTTGCCGGGGGGCGAGACGGCGGCGAGGATCGCGACGCCGGGAGCGGAGATGTCCGGCTTGAGGAGGTCCGCCTGGTTGGTGGTCGACGGGCCGCGCGAGGAGAAGGCGGCGACCTGCGGGTAGGACGGTCCTCCGGAGGTGGCGGGGAGCAGTGTCGCGGTGGCGCCCTGGGTGGCGGCGTAGGCGGTCAGCGTGCCGGTGTCGGGGTGGTTGATGTGGACGCTGGGCACGGTGTGGGCGTCGCCGAGGGTGTCCTGGTCGCTGGGGTTGCCGAGGATCATGCCTACGCCGCCGGCCCGCTTGACCTCGGCGGACTTGTCGACGCGCGGGGTGACGCCGCGCACGCAGTAGATGATCTTGCCTGCGGCCTTGGCCGGGTCGAGGGAGCCGGCGGCGCACTGGGAGGCGTCGTCGTCGGTGGCCGCGCCGGCCTTCACCGACGTGGCGACGGCCAGGGGGTGCGGGCCGTACGGCGCGGTGACGGTGCTGCTGGCGCCGTGCAGGAGGGTGCCGTCGCCGAGCCGCACGTCGCCCAGGTAGGGGGCGATCGTGGTGGCCGCGACCGTCGTCACCCAGGGCATGGTGTTGTCGAGCGTCGAGGCCGACGGCCCGCTGTTGCCTCCGGCTGCCGCGACGAACACGCCGGCCGCGGCGGCGTGCAGGAAGGCGATGTTGATGGGGTCGAGCACGGGCGACTCGCTCTGCCCGCCGACGGAGTAGTTGATCACGTCGACGCCGTCGGCGACGGCCTGGTCGATGGCGGCGAGGATGTCCGTCGTCGTGCCCTGGTCGTTCCACAGCGCCTTGTAGACGGCGATCGCCGCGCCGGGCGCGACGCCGGAGATCGTGCCGTGGCCGATGCCGTTGACGGAGGCGGCCACGCCGTGGTTGCCCGCCGCGGTGCCGGCCGTGTGGGAGCCGTGCCCGCCGCCGTCGCGCGGGGAGACGTACTCTCCGAGCGCGGCGGGGTCGTTGCCGGCCAGCCAGCCCTTGCCGAAGTATCTGGCGCTGACGAGCTTCTGGTTGCACAGGTCGGCGGTGAACTCCTGCCCGGTCTGGCAGGTGCCGGTGAAGGTGCTCCCGTCGGCCTTGCGCATCACCGTGGTGGTGCCCGACCGGTAGGGCCGGTACGGATCGGCCTGCGTGGGCGGCTCGTCGCCGAGCTCGGGACCGGCGAAGGAGGGGTTCTCCGGCCAGATGCCGGTGTCGATGACGCCGACCACGATGCCCTTGCCCGCTTCCGCCGTACCTCCGAGCGCGGACCACAGCCCGCCCTCGCCGGACAGGCCCAGGAAGTCGCTGGAGTTGCGGTCGTCGAGCGCCTTGTGCAGGCGGTCGGGCACGACGGAGACGACGCCTGCGGTCGTGTGCAGCCTGACGGCCTGGGCGGGGGTGAGCTCGGCGGTGAAGCCGTTGGAGACGACCGAGTAGTGCCCGGAGGCGGTGGCGCCGACGCTCGCGGCCACCTGGTCGTGGCGGCTGGTCAGGCGCTCGCGATAGCGCTTGGCGTCGGGGCTGGTCGTGTCGACCTTCCTGCCCTTGCCCGGCTTGGTGGCGGCGATGCCGGCGACGCCGCCGTCGTAGGTGGCCAGGGGTCGCTCGGCGAGGGTGACGATGTAGGTGGAGGGGTCGCCTGCTGGTGCGGGTTCGGCGATCGCCGGGGTCGCGGCGGCGGTGACCGCCAGCGCCGCGGCGAGGGCCAGTGCGCGGTGGGCGCGAGGGGTACGGGACATTGCTCCTCTTGGGGGAGGTACGGCTCTTGCGCCCGCCCGGTCATGATCTCTCGGGGGGCCGCAGAGCAGTCAACGACCTGTGAGGACACGCTGTCGAGAGATCATGGTGGCGCGTTTGGCCAGGTGACCAATAGCGACACCGCGGACGGCAGACGAAAGGGCCCTCCCCCGCGAACGGGAGAGGGCCCTCGGTGGAGCTGCCGTTACCGCTTGACCTTCACGTAGTCCTTGCGGCTGCTGTCGCTCTTGGCCTCCGCGTCACCGCGGAAGTAGAACTTCCAGTAGCCCGACTTCACGGCCTTCACCTTGGTGTGCAGGTAGCCGTTGTCGTTGGACCAGGTGGTCTTGACGAAGCGCCACTTGCCCTTCGACCAGTAGTACAGGCCGACCTGGGCCTCGTAGCCCTCCCAGCGGCCGTCGTGGACGAGCAGGCGGCCCTTGAAGTGCAGCCACTTGCCCTTCTTGACGGGCTCGGGGTAGGCGTTGAAGCTGACGATCGAGCTGCTCATCTTCGAGGGGGGCGGCGGCGGCGTCGGGCGCTTGACCGTCACCCAGTCGGGTGCGCTGGCCGAGCCCTCGACACCGGAGGCGCCGGCGAAGACGGCACGCCACCAGCCGGAGGCCACGGCGGTCGCGCGGGCCCAGTAGCGCCCGTCATGGCCGGTGGTCGCGGTGGTCACGTGCTCCCAGTGGTCGGAGCCCGAGCGCTTGAACTGGATGGCGACGCGGTAGCCGGAGTCGCCGTCCCAGCCGCCCTTGCCGAAGATCTGCAGGGCGCCCTTGAAGTTGAGCCGGTCACCCTTGTCGACAGGCTCGGGGTAGGCGTCGAGGCTCAGCCGGCTCGGGGCGTCGGCTTCCTTGACGGCCACGCCGTCGCTGTCGCTGGTCGAGGCGTTGGCGCCGGAGTTGCCCGCGAAGTGGGCACGCCAGTAGCCGGTGGCCTCGGCCTTGACGGCGGCCTTGAAGTGGCCGCTGCCGCCGGTCGTGACCGTGGTCACGTCGGCGTAGGCGTCGGTGCCCTTGGCGCGGAACTGGATCTTCACGGGCTGGCCCTCGTAGCCCTTCCAGCCGCTGCGCTCGCGCAGCAACTGGCCGGTCACGGTGAGGGTGGCGCCCTTGGCCACGACGTCGGGGTCGGCGTCGAAGTCGACGATCTTCGTGTCGAGCTTCGACTTCAGGGCGATCGCGAAGGTCGCCGTGTTGGTGTTGTTGCCGTCGGAGTTGGCCGCCGTGGCCGCGACGGTCCAGGTGCCGACGTTGTCGGCGTCGAAGACCGCGGTGGCGCGCCAGAATTCCTTGCCGCCGCCTTCGTCGACCTTGTACGGCCCGCGCACGTCGGACGGGCTGCCGGGTCCGGTGAGCTTGAGCGAGGGGGTGCCCTTCGCTCCGGTGGTGTCGAAGGTGACCGTGACCTTGACCGGCGCCGCGGTGACGTCGATGGGAGAGGCGGGGCTTACGGCCAGCTTGGACATCGCGGGTGGTGCCGTGGTGGCGGCGTTCGCGGCAGGTGCCAGGGCTAAAGCCCCGGCGCCCATGGCGAGCGCCACAACTACGGCCCGGATGCGGTGAAACATTCGGGTTCCGTCCTTCCCTAGGGATGATCCCGTGGGTTGAACGCGGCATTGAGGGTGCCACGCTTATCTTCAGTAGACGCCTGGGAAGCCGGATTGGTTGAAAAGTCTGACAACCTGTTATTAATTCCTGTCAAACCAAGCCGGGCACAACATGTCACCTCGCAAGTACCCTCAGGGCATGCATAATCGGGCATGTGGCGCGCGACACTGTTGAGACTCAGTTCATCCAGGCGGTTGAGGCGCTGAGCGCGGGCGTGACCCGTGGCGCCCGTGAGCCGGTCCGTGAAGGCACGACGCTCACCGGCGAGGAGGCCCGCAGGCTCTTCCAGTTCCAGCTCGGCAGCCGGCTGCTCGACGTGGCCGCGCGGTGGTTGCGCGAGCAGAACGAGGGCTTCTACACCATCGGTTCCTCCGGGCACGAGGGCAACGCGGCGGTGGCGGCGGCGCTGCGGGTGAACGACCCCGCCCTGCTGCACTACCGGTCGGGCGCCTTCTACCTGACCCGTTCCGCGATGGCCGACCGCCTGCCCGAGCAGGGGCTGCGCGACGTGCTGCTGGGCTTGGTGGCCTCGTCCAAGGAGCCGATCTCGGGCGGCAGGCACAAGGTTTTCGGGCATCCCGACCTGGCGGTCATCCCGCAGACCTCCACCATCGCCAGCCACCTGCCGCGCGCGGTGGGCGTGGCCTTCGCCATCGAGCGGGCCCGCGCGCTGGGCCTGCAGTCGCCCTGGCCGGCCGACGCGGTCGCGGTGTGCAGCTTCGGCGACGCCTCGCTCAACCACGCAAGCGCCCAGACCGGGCTGAACACAGCTTCCTACGCGACCTACCAGGGTCAGGCGGTGCCGATCCTGTTCGTCTGCGAGGACAACGGCATCGGCATCAGCGTCAAGACGCCCAAGGGCTGGGTGGAGGCCGCCACCCAGCGGCCCGGGATCACCTACATCCAGGCCGACGGCTGCGATCTGGCCGCCGCCCACGACGCCGCCCGGCGTGCCGTCCAGCATGTGCGCGAGCAGCGGGCGCCGGTCTTCCTGCACCTGTCGACGGTCCGGCTGATGGGTCACGCGGGCTCGGACGTGGAGTCGGCCTACCGTACGGCCCGCGAGATCCGCTCCGATCTGGAGCGCGATCCGCTCGTGGCGACGGCCAGGCTCCTCGTCGAGTCGGGCCAGGCGAGCGCCGACGAGCTGGTCAAGATGTACGAGTCGGAGCGCGAGCTGGTGCTGCGCATGGCGCTCGAGGCCGCCCGAAGCCCGCGGCTGGGCTCGGCCCGCGAGGTGATGGAGCCGCTCGCGCCGCGCAAGGCCGACCTCATCGCCAAGATCGCGCCCGTGTCGGCGGAGCCCGCCGCGCGTGAGCGCACCTTCGGCGGCGTGCTGCCCGAGCACGGCAAGTCCGTGACGCTCGCGCAGGCGATCAACCACACGCTGGCCGACACCCTGACGGTCTACCCCGGGATGATGATCTTCGGGGAGGACGTCGCGAAGAAGGGCGGCGTCTACGGCATCACCCGCGGGCTGCAGAAACGGTTCGGCCCCGGGCGGGTCTTCGACACCCACCTCGACGAGCAGGCCATCCTCGGCCTGGGGCTCGGCGCCGGGGTGGCGGGGCTGCTGCCGGTCCCGGAGATCCAGTACCTGGCCTACCTGCACAACGCGCTCGACCAGATCCGCGGCGAGGCGGCCACGCTGTCGTTCTTCTCGCGTGGCGCGTACGTCAACCCGATGGTCGTCAGGGTGGCCGGGCTCGCCTACCAGAAGGGTTTCGGCGGGCATTTCCACAACGACAACGCCATCGGGGCGCTGCGCGACATCCCGGGCCTCGTAGTCGCGGCGCCCGCCCGTCCCGACGACGCCGCGGCCATGTTGCGCACCTGCCTGGCCGCCGCGCGCACGGAGGGCTCGGTCTGCGTCTTCCTGGAGCCGATCGCGCTCTACCACACCCGTGATCTCTTCGACGAGGGCGACGGCGGCTGGCTCGCGCCGTACGTGCCGCCGAACCGGTGGGCCGAGACCCACGTGCCGATCGGGCGGGCGCGATCCTACGGCGACGGGCGCGACCTGACGATCGTGACGTACGGCAACGGGCTGCGCATGAGCCTTCGCGCTGCCGTACGGCTGACGCAGGAGGGTTACAGCTGCCGCGTGCTCGACCTGCGCTGGCTGGCTCCGCTCCCGGTCGAGGACCTGATGCGTTCGGCCGAGCTCACCGGCAAGGTGCTCATCGCCGACGAGACGCGGCGCAGCGGCGGCGTGGCCGAGGGCATCGTGGCCGAGATGCTCGACGCGGGCTTCACGGGCGCGATCGCGCGGGTGACCTCGTCCGACAGCTTCATCCCGCTGGGCGACGCGGCCAATCACGTGCTGCTGTCGGAGGAGGAGATCGAGCGGGCCGCGCGCAAGCTGCTGACCTGAGAATCAGTAAGGACTGGCCCCGCCGAACATCTCGGTCACGCGGGACGCCAGCGTCATGTCCCCCTTGATCCTGATTTTTCCTGACATGAGGAGGCCGGCGGGGTTCGTCGTCCCCGCGATGATCCGCAGGAAGTCGGCGGCCCGCAGCTCCAGCCGCAGCGCCGGCGACCGGGTGGCTCCCCGGAAGGCCCGCGCCCGCGCGCCCCTGACCATCAGGGTCCAGGTCTCGGCGGGCTGGAGGGCGAACTCGATCGCCCCCTGGAACCCCGCCGACCTCGACTCGTCGAAGGCCCTGGCCATCAGCGCGAACATCACCCGCTGCTGGCGCGGGCCGAACCATCGTTCCAGGTCGGTGTCCTCCCGCCCCGACACGAGTCTGGCCAGCGCGTTCTGCCCGCCGCGCCGGGCCCGCTTGCGGGCGCCCGACCACATCTCGCGCGGATGCGGCGCCCCGCGGTGCCGGATGCGCGCGGTCTCGCCCGTCTCGTCGATCAGGTACGGCGAGGCGAGCGTCCTGGCCGGTGAGCGCCTGGCCATGGCGGCCTCGATGGCCGGGGCGAGCCGCTCGGCCTTGGCCCGCTCGCGCGCCTCTCGTTCCTCGGCGAAGACGGGCAGCACCTTCTTGCCGAACAGTTCCAGGCTCTCGCAGATGTGCTCGTGCCGGTTGGGTCCCGCCTGCAGCACGAAGATCATCTGGTCGACGCCGGCCTCCTCGTAGCGCCTGATCAGCTCCACGAGCTGGGCGGGGCTGCCCAGCGCCCCGGCGAGCGGGTCGGTGCCGCGCGCCCCGAGATGGGGCCGGTCGCGGGAGAAGTCGTCCCAGATGCTCCCGTGTCCGGGCGCGTGCTCGCCCTGACCGTAGTAGTGGGCCAGGGCGTAGGCGAAGAACCCGGCCCCGAGGCCGCCGCGCTCGCGGGCGACGGCGGGGTCCTCGTGGCACATCATCGGCAGCACGCAGGCCAGGTTGGGGTTGACCGCGAAGCCCGCGGGCACGCACTCCTCCGATTCCAGCAGCCTGTAGTACTCCTGCGACCACTGCCGCGCCTCCTCCGGGTGCACGAAGGCGAACGACAACGCCCCGATCCCGTTGCGGGCGGCCAGCAGGATGGTCTCGCGCCGTGAACACGCCACCCAGAGGGGAGGATGCGGCTTCTGCACCGTCTTCGGGATCACGTTGCGCGGCGGCATCTTCAGGTGCGGCGAGTCCCAGCCCGCGAAGGGCTCCTCCACGAACATGCGGGTGATCGCGTCGAGCGCGTCGTGCCACATCTCCCGCTTGCGGTCGCGCGGCACCCCGAACCCGCCCAGCTCGGCGGCGGCGCTGCCCTCCCCCGTCCCGAAGTCGACGCGCCCTCCGGAGACCAGGTCGAGCGTCGCGACCCGCTCGGCGACCCTGGCGGGGTGGTTGACCGGCGGCGGGATCTGCACGATGCCGTGGCCGAGGCGGATGTTGCTGGTGCGCTGTGAGGCGGCGGCCAGGAACACCTCGGGCGCCGAGGAGTGGGAGTACTCCTCCAGGAAGTGGTGCTCGACCTCCCAGACGTAGTCGAAGCCCATCCGGTCGGCCACCTCGACCTGGTCGAGCGCGTCGGCGTAGAGCCGCTGCTCGGTGCCGGCATCCCAGGGGCGCGGTAACTGGTGCTCGTAGAAGATTCCGAACCGCACCTCAGGCCTCCCGGACTAGGTCAAGGTCCACGGCTCGACCGTCTCCCGAACTGGATTCGACGTCAATAGACCGCCACGGAAGGGGTTGTCAGGTAGACCCTTACATGGCTAGCCTCGTCAGGCACATCCTGACACACTCAATCACAAAGAGGCCCCCGTGTGGCGTAACCGCGACTTCCGGCTGGTCTGGCTCGGGCATTCGTTGTCCGACTTCGGCAGCGGCGTCTCCCAGCTGGCCTTCCCTCTCCTGGCGCTGACGCTGACCGGCTCGCCCGTCGTCGCGGGCCTGGTCGGCGCCGCGCGGGCCCTGCCGTACCTGCTCCTGGGGCTGGTCGCGGGGGCGCTCGTGGATCGCTGGGACCGCAAGCGGGTGATGATCGTCTGTGACCTGTGCCGCGGGGCCAACATCGCCACGATCCCGGTGGCGTTGTGGCTGGGCGAGCCGGGAGTGGCGCACCTGGTGATCACGGCCTTCCTGGGCGGCGTCTTCTACGTGTTCTTCAGCGCGGCCGAGGAGGGCTGCCTGCCGAACATCGTCAGCAAGGAGCAGCTCACCGCCGCCGTCTCCGCACGCGAGACCGCCTCCTCCGCCGTCAACGTGTTCGCACCCACGCTCGGCGGCGCCCTGTTCGCGCTCGGGCGCGGCCTGCCCTTCCTCTCCGACGCGCTGTCCTACCTGGCCTCGGCCCTGTGCCTGTCGTTCGTGCGCGCCCCGTTCCGGCGCGACGACGCGCACGCCACCGCGAGAGGCGGCCTGCGCGCGGAGATCCTCGACGGCCTGCGCTGGCTGGCCAACCACTCCGCGCTGCGCCTGATCGCGGTCACAGCCGCCGGCCTGCAGATCGCCATCTCCGGGATCGCCCTCGTGGTGATCGTCACGGCCCGGCAGGCCGGAGCCTCCCCGACGGCGATCGGCGTCATGTTCACCGCCATCGGCGTCGGCGGCGTCGCGGGCGCCCTCGTCGCGCCCTGCGTGAAGAAGCGCCTGGGCCTCGGAGGGACGCTGCTGTCCGTTCTGTGGGCGCAGGCCGCGTTGTGGATCCTCATGGCCTTCTCCACCCATCTCGTGGTGATCGCGGTGATTCTCGGGCTCTTCACCGTCTCCATGCCGCTGTTCGGCATCGCCGCCCTCAGCTACCGGCTCGAGGTCACCCCCGACCATCTCCTCGGACGGGTGGGCACCGCCTTCAGCATGGTGATCTGGGGCGCCACCCCGGTCGGCACCGTCCTGGCGGGCTGGCTGCTCGATCGGCTCACCCCCATGACGACCTCGCTGGTGTTCGCTGGCTGGGTGGTGGCGCTCTCCGCCGTCGCGAGCCTCGGAAGCGGCCTGCGCGGTCTCGGGCGGCGGGTGGACGACGCCGCCGCCGGCTAGGGGCGGGGCTCATCCGAGGTTGGCCGGGGAGGCGATCACGACCGTCACGTCGGCGGCCAGCGCGCCCGTCCGGTAGGCGTGCGGCGCGTCGCCCGCGAACGCCAGCATGTCCCCCGCCGCCAGTTCGCGCAGGTCCTCCGCCGGCCCGGCCCGGAGCGCGCCCGAGGCGACCAGCAGGTGCTCGACGGTCCCCGGCGCGTGGGGCACGCCCTCGACCGCCGTGTCCGCGGGCAGGCGCAGGCGCCACAGTTCGAGGCTGTGGCCGCCGCTGATGCGCCGCAGCAGTTCGCGCGTCGGCTCGTCCCGCGCGGCGGGGGTGGCGCGCAGGTGGACCGTGCCCGGCGAGCCGTCGCGGGTGAGCAGGTCGGTCAGCGGGATGGCGAGGGCGACGGCGATCGAGTCGAGCGTGTCGATCGTGGGGTTGGCCGTGCCCGCTTCGAGCTGGGAGAGGGTGGCCTTGCTTAGTCCGGTGCGCCTGGCCAGTTCGGCCTGGCTCATGCCGCGCTGCTGTCTGCGCTGCCGTACCTGGGCTCCGGCCGCGGCGGCGGCGCTGCTGCGGTTCGTCATCACGCCGTGCCGGACGGGGCGTGCGTGGCGGTGTAGGAGACCCGGGTGCGGCCCTTCCTGGCCTTGACGGCGGTGACGCGCACCGACGCCAGGTCGCCCAGGCTGCCGACATGGGTGCCGCCGCACGGGGCGGCGTGCAGGTCGCCGAGCCGTACGATGCGGTGCCCGTCGTCGGACAGCTCGGCCGCGACCTTGAGGTCGTCGGCGATCGCCCGGTCGACGAACTCCTGCAGGCTCCGCGCGCCGGCGGTCTCGACGAAGTCGAACTCGACCCTGGCCTGGCCGGGGAAGTGGTTGCCGGCCGCCATGGTCCAGCCCTGGGCGCGGCCCGCCGCCTCCACGAGGTGACCGGCGGTGTGCAGGGCGGCGTGCAGGAGGCGCAGGTCGCGGTCGACGCGGGCGCGCACCGGCCGGCCGACGGCGAAGGCCCCCTCGACGACGACCAGGCCGCCGGCGTGGTCCTTGACGGGGTGCACCTCCTGGTCGCCGAGCCAGGCACGGTCGGCGGGCTGGCCGCCGCCCTGGGGGTGGAAGATGTTGTCGCGCACGGCCGCCCAGGTCAGGCCGTCGGAGGCGACGATCTCGGTGTCCAGCTCGGTGAGGTAGGTGTCATCGAGATACACATTATGCTGAACCATACGTTCACCATATCGAACGGTCGACCCTTGACCAAGAGCTGGTCATGCCATGGCCTAGCGTGATCTGCATGAAGGCGGCCTTCCGATATCTCTGCTGGCTGGCCTGGTCCCAGAAGGGCCGTGTCGCGCTCGGGGCGACGCTGGGCTCGCTCTGGATGGTCGGGCTGACCCTCCCCCCGTACCTCCTCTCGCGGGCCATCGACGACGGCCTGGCCACGGGCGACGCGAGCGCGCTGACCGCGTGGACCGGGGCGCTGCTGGCCACCGGCGTGGCGACCGCGTGGCTGGCGGGCATGCGGCACCGCACGATGACGAAGATCCGGATGGACGCCAACTTCCGCACCGTCGGCCGCCTGGTCGAGCAGGTGAACCGCCTGGGAGCCTCGTTGACCGGACGGCTCTCGGCCGGGGAGGTCGTGACGATCGGGATCGGCGACGTCATCACCATCGCGGCCTCGCTGACCGTCACCGGTCCCGGCGTCGGCGCGGTGCTCAGCTGCGTGGTGGTGGCGCTCCTGCTCCTGCAGGTCTCGGTGCCGCTGGCGGTGGTGGTGCTGGTCGGCGTGCCGGTACTGGTGGTCGCGGTCGGCCCGCTGCTCAGGGGGCATCTGCGGGTGCAGGGTGACTACCGCGACAGCCAGGGCGGGCTGACCGGCCGCCTGGTCGACGTGATCGAGGGGCTGCGCGTGCTCAACGCCTTCGGCGGCAAGCAGGCCTACGCCGAACGTTTCCGTCACGAGTCGGCGGGACTGCGCGAGCAGGGCTACCGGGTGGCCGCGCTGACCAGCTGGATCAGCGCGCTGGGCACCGGCCTGCCCGCGTTGTTCCTGGCCGCGGTCACCTGGCTGGCGGCCAGGCTCGCCGCCGAGGGCACGATCACGGTCGGCGAGCTGGTCGCCGTCTACGGCTACATCGCCATGCTGATCGTCCCGCTGTCGTTCTTCATCGAGGGCGGCTACCAGATCTCGCACGGCCTGGTGGCCGCCCGCCAGGTGACACGTTTCCTCGCCCTCGAACCACCCGCGCCGGGCACCGCGCCCGCCCCCGGCGAACCGGCCTTTCTGCACGACCCGCTCTCGGGCCTGGAGGTCGCGCCCGGACGGCTGACCGGCCTGGTCAGCGCCCGCCCCGAGGAGTCGGCCGCGGTGCTGGAACGCCTGGGCGGGTTCGAGCCGGCGGCCACCTGGGACGGCACGCCGGTCGGCGAGATCGCCGGGGTGCGCGCCCGTGTCCTGGTCGCCGACCACGACGCCGCCATCTTCACGGGAACGTTGCGCGAGGTGCTCAGCGGCCGCGGCGAGCACGATGACGAGAGCCTGTGCGCGGCCCTGCACGCCGCCGCCGCGCAGGACGTCGCCCACCACGGGCTCGACTCGGTGATCGAGGCGGGCGGCCGCAACCTGTCGGGCGGCCAGCGCCAGCGTGTACGGCTGGCGCGGGCGCTGCTGTCCGGCCCCGACGTCCTGCTGGCCGCCGAGCCCACCTCGGCGCTGGACGCCACCACCGAAGCCCTGGTGGCCGAGAGGCTGCGTACGGCACGCGACGGACGCACCACCGTCGTCGCCACCACCTCCCGCCTCCTGCTCGCCCAGGCCGACACCGTCTGCCTGCTGCGCGACGGCCGCGTGGTCGAGACCGGCACCCACGACGACCTGCTCGGCTCCAGCCCCGTCTACCGGGCGGTGCTGGCGTGAGCGAGAGCCTGCCCGTCGCCGGGCGCGAGCAGGTCAGGCGCGCCGCGGTGCGCCTGGTCAGGCAGGACCTGCGCGGATTCCTCACGACCCTGGTGCTCAACGCCCTGGCGGCGGCGGCCGCGCTGGTCAGCCCGTGGCTGCTGGGCCGGATCGTCGACCACGTGCGCGCCGGGCAGCCGGTCGACGCGCTGGCGGCGTGCATCGTGGCGGCGGCTCTGGCCAGGCTGCTGCTGTCGCGCTGGGCCGAACTGGCGGGCACGCGCTTCAGCGAGCGGGTCCAGGAGCGGGTGCGCGGGCAGTTCCTCGACCGCGTGCTCGCCCTGCCGTACGCGACGGTGGAGCACGTGCGCACCGGCGACCTGGCCGCGCGCGGCACCACCGACGTGGCCCTGGTCGGGCGGACCCTGCGCGACGCCGCCCCCGCCGTGCTCGTCTCGTCGCTGCAGGCGCTCTTCCTCGTGGCGGCGGTCTTCCTCGTCAACCCCCTGCTGGGCGCCTGCGGCCTGGCCGGGATGGCCGGGATGGTGCTGGCCTCGCGCTGGTACCTGCGCCGCGCCAGATCCGCCTACCTGGAGGAGGGCGCGGCCCGGTCCGCCCTGGCCGAGCAGCTGGCGGCCAACGCCGCGGGCGCCCGCACGATCGAGGCGCTCGGCCTGCAGGAGCGGCGGGCCGGCATCGCCGCGGACGCGGTGGAGCACAGCAGGCGCACCCAGCACCGCACGCTGTTCCTGCGCAACGTGCTCTTTCCCGCGGTGGACGTGTCGCAGGTGCTCCCGGTGGTGCTGGTCCTGCTGCTGGGCGGGCTGCTGCTGCCGGGCGGGCAGGTGAGCCTGGGCGCGGTCGTGTCGTGCGCGCTCTACCTGCTCCAGCTCAGCCAGCCGCTGGAGACGATCCTGATCTGGATCGAGCAGTTGCAGAGCAGCGGCGCCGCGTTCGCCCGTGTCGAGGGCGTGGCCGTACGCTCTCCCGCGACGGTCGGCGCGCGGCGGCCCGAGAACGATCGCATCGTCGTGCGCGACGCGCACTACGCCTACGACGGCGACGACGTGGTGGCCGGGGTGGACCTGACCGTACGGCCGGGCGAGCACCTGGCGATCGTGGGCCCCTCCGGCGCGGGCAAGACCACGCTGGGCAAGCTCCTGGCGGGCATCGACCGCCCCCGCCTGGGCACGGTCACGGTCGGCTCGGTGCCGGTGGCGGACCTGCCGCCCGACGTGCTGCGCGAGCAGGTCGTCCTGGTCACTCAGGAGCAGCACCTGTTCCTGGGCAGCATCCGCGACAACCTGCTCCTGGCCGATCCGTCGGCCGACGACGCCCGCCTGGACAAGGCGCTGGCGGCCGTCGGGGCCGACTGGGTGGAGTCGCTCGACGCGCAGGCCGGCCCGCTGGAGGGGGCCAGGCTGCAGCAGCTGGCGCTGGCCCGTGTCGTGCTCGCCGACCCGCACACCGTGATCCTCGACGAGGCGACCGCCCTGCTCGACCCCCGTACGGCACGGCGCGCCGAGCAGGCGCTCGCCGCGGTGCTGGAGGGCAGGACCGTCATCGCCATCGCCCACCGCCTGCACACCGCCCGCGACGCCGACCGGGTGGCGGTGATGGACGCGGGACGCCTGGTGGAGGTCGGCACCCACGACGAGCTGGTCGCCGCGGGCGGCGTCTACGAGCGGTTGTGGGCCTCCTGGGAGGGCGGTCAGAGCCAGTCGCGGCGCTTGAAGACGAAGTAGAGGATCACGCAGACGGCTCCCATGAGCATGACCGCGAAGGGGTAGCCCAGGACCCAGTGGGTCTCGGGCATGAAGTCGAAGTTCATGCCGTAGATGGTGCCGACGAGGGTCGGGGCGAAGAGGATGGCCGCCCAGGCGGAGATCTTCTTGACCTCCTCGCCCTGCCGGATGCTGGCCTCGGTCATCTTGGCCATCTCGTCGTTCTGCGCCTGGGTGACGAGGGTGGCGTTGACGGTGAGGATGTCGTTGAGGTTCTGGCGGAAGTCGGCCACGCGCTCGGAGACCGTGATCGCGTGGTCGCTCACGTCGCGCAGGTAGGAGCGCAGGTCCTCCTCGGCGCCGTACTTGCCGGCGCCCGCGATGAGCCCCTCGATCATGGGGACCAGGGGGCGGGTGGCCCGCTGGAACTCGATGACCTCCTGCGACAGCTCGTAGACGCGCCGGGAGACCGCCGGGTCTCCGCCGAACACCTGGACCTCGATCTCGTCGATGTCCTTCTGGAGGCCGGCGACGACGGGCGCGTAGCCGTCGACGACGGCGTCGAGGATGGCGTACAGCACCGCCTGGGCTCCCTGGCGCAGCAGCTCGGGGTCGGACTCCATGCGGCGACGGACCACGCCGAGGTCGGGTGACTCGGCGTGCCGTACGGTGATCACGTAGTTGGGGCCGACGAAGACGTGGACCTCGCCGAAGGCGACCTCCTCCTCCTCGTCGATGTAGCGCGCGGCGCGCAGCACGACGAAGAGGGTGTCGCCGTAGCGGTCGGCCTTGGGCCGCTGGTGGCCCACGATGGCGTCCTCGAGGGCCAGCTCGTGCAGGTCGAACTCCTCGGCGAGCTTGGCCAGCTCCCAGTCCTTGGGGCGGTAGAGGCCGATCCAGGCCATGCTGCCGGGGGTGTTCTTGAGCGCGGCGAAGGCGTCGGCGAGGGAGCCGGGCGTGTCGATGCGGTAGCCGTCGACGTAGAGGGCGTTGTCGATCACGCTGGGCCGGTACGGGAGTTCGTCCTCCTCGCCTCGGGGGTCCATCGACTCCTCGGGGGCCTGCTCGCGCTGGCTGCCCCGGAGGAAGCGGCTCACCCTTGCCATGCCACCTCCTCCAGAGCCTGCCTGGCCCGGTCACGGATGCTCTTGCGGAAGCCGGGTGTCCAGCCGAGGATCAGCCCCGCCGGCTTGCCCAGGGCGCTGCGCGACCAGTGCTTGAAGTCGAACGCGTCGTGGTGGCGGATGATCTGCTCGTCCTCGAAGCGGAAGAACGACTCGATGGGATTGTCGACCTCGCGGCCGGTCCCGGTGAAGGTGTAGTGGGCGCGCCAGCGCGCGGTGGCGGAGCGGTCGTCGGCCGTCACGTCGTCGAACTCGGCGCGCAGCCCGCCACGGCCCCCGAGCTGCAGCTGCCACATCGCCATCACCTTGTCGCGTCCCTCGACCTCCTGGAAGATCGGGTCGCCGAAGCTGACCTCGGGGTGGTACAGGGCGGCCATGGCGTCGAGGTCGCCACGGCTGAGTGCGTCGAAGAAAGCGCGTACGAGCGCCACATGCCGGTCGTTCACGTTCCTATCAGATCATGTCCGCACCATTGTCCCAGCACACGGCCCTCACCCAAGCCTCGCCGAGGTCGAGCCGGTCAAGGGCGTGCAACTGGTGGGCATACGGATGGGGGATGTTCGGGAAGTCGCTGCCGAGCACCACCTTCCCCGCCAGTCCGAGCTCAAGCAGGCGCGGGCGGAGCGCGGCGGGGAAGGGCATGCCGAGCTGGGCGAAGTCGGTGAAGGCCATGGTCGTGTCGAGGGCGGCCCGCTCGTAGCGTCCGGCGAGGTCGAAGAAGTCGGCGTACTCGGGCATGCCGAGGTGGGCGATGACCACGCGCAGGCGGGGGTGTTGTTCGAGGACGGCGGCGATGGGCGAGATGCCGACGTATCCCCCCGGCACCGGCACCGAGCTGGCGTGCACGACGACCGGATGGCCGAGGTCGGACAGCAGTCCCCAGACGGGGTCGAGTTCGGGCAGGGCCGGGTCGAAGGCGCCCACCTGGAGGTGGATCTTCCAGACGCGCGCCCCGTCGTCGAGTGCCTGCCGTACGTAGGACAACACGCCGGGCTCGGGGTAGAACGTCGCCGACGGCAGGCATTCCGGCAACTCACGGGCGAAGGCGAGGCTCCAGGCGTTGAGGTCGGCGGCCATGCCGGGCCTGTGGGCGTACGGCAGGGCGGTGAAGTGGCGCACCCCCATCGAGCGCAGCAGCTCGACCCGCTCCTCGACCGGCCACTGGTATGTCACCTTCCAGCCGTTTCCCATGAGCGGTCCGCCATGGTGGAAGTGATGCCAGACGCGGCGTTCCATCCGCTCGGGGAGGAAATGGGTGTGCAGGTCGATCAGTCCCGGCAGGCCGAGCGAACGCCACCAGGCCGGCACATCAGAATCATGTTCTAGGGCCACGACACGGACTTTACCGGGATAAGGTCATTTCTCGATGGACGAGCTCTGGGGCCACCTCACCGCGACACAAGACCCGCCCGCCGCCTGGGTCGGGCTCGTCGCGGCCCTGGCCGCGCTGCTGATCGTCGGCCTGCGCATCACCTGGCCGCTGTCGCGCGGGCTGATCACGATCGCGCACGAGGGCGGTCACGCCCTCGCGGCCCTGCTGACGCGGCGCAAGCTGCAGGGCATCAGGCTGCACTCCGACACCTCGGGCGTCACCCTGACCAGGGGCAGGCCCAACGGCCCCGGCATGGTCCTGACCGCCCTGGCCGGCTACATCGCGCCGTCGCTGCTGGGCCTGGCCGCCGCCTGGCTGGTCGCCGACGGCAGGATCACCCTGCTGTTCTGGGCGATCCTGCTGTTCCTGTTCTGCATGCTGCTGCTGATCAGGAACCTGTACGGCGGGCTGATCCTGCTGGTGACCGGGGGCGCGGTCTTCGCCCTGGCGACCTACCTCCCCGACAACGGCCAGCAGTTCGCGGCGCACCTGGCCGTGTGGTTCCTGCTGTTCGGCGGGGTGCGGCCGATCGTCGAGCTGCAACGCAAACGCCGCCGCAGGCAGGCGCCCGACTCCGACGCCGACCAGCTGGCCCGGCTGACGTTCCTGCCGGGCGGCTTCTACGTCTTCTTCTTCCTGCTGGTCTCGACCGCCTCCGTGGCGGCGGGCGGCTGGCTCATGATCCTCCCAGCTCTTGGCGTCCCTTCTCGGTGAGGTTGCCCTGAAGGTCGACCAGGCCCTGCTCCAGCCGCTCCTTGACCTGCTTGAGCGCGGTGACCGGGTCGTCGGAGTACTCCACCTTGTTCGGGTCGTAGACGCCCGCCTGGCGCAGGCGCTCCAGCTCCTGCTGGGCCTGGTCGCGGTTCTCGGTGAGCTTGATCTTCAGGTCCTCGATCGCCTGGCCGGCCGCTCCGCTGGCCGAGGCCGCGGCGGAGGCCAGGTCGGAGGCGGCGGCGCTGGCCTGGTCACGCAGCTCCGACGCCTTGGCCTCGGCCGACGCGCGCAGCTCGGAGGCGCGGGCCGACGCGGAGGCGGCCACGTCGGCGCCCTGCGACATCAGTTCCGAGGCTCGGGCGTTGGCGCTGTCGAACACCGACGGCAGAGCGCTGGCCCCCTGGCTGGCCCTGGCCTCGATCCCCTGCTGCTGCTCGGCCGAGCACGCCACGGACAGGAGCCCGGCGGCGGCCAGTGACAGCACGAACGTCTTGCGCATGAGTTATCCCCCCGAATAACCGCTGTTCAGATCACAAAAACACCTATGCCCCCTCGATTCCCACTAAAATCACGCAGGGCAGGGGGAGCACGGGGGGACATCGAGTGCAGCCAGTCGACCACGCGCCCGGATACCGGGTGCTCGACGAGGCCGGGCGCGGCGGATTCGCCGTCGTCTACCGGGCCTACCAGGAGAGCCTCGACCGGGTCGTCGCACTCAAAGTGTTGTCGGTCGACCGGGTCGACCAGCGCACCATGCGCAGGTTCCAGCGGGAGCTGCAGCTCACGGGCCGGCTGACCGGCCACCCGAACGTCGTCACGGTCTTCGACACCGGCATGACACGCTCGGGCAAGCCGTACATCGCCATGGACTACTTCGAGAACGGCTCCCTGCGCGACCGGGTCTCACGCGAGGGCGCGTTACCGGTCGCCGACGTGCTGCGGGCCGGGGTGAAGCTGGCCGGGGCACTGGCGGCCGTGCACGAGGCGGGCGTGCTGCACGGCGACATCAAGCCGCAGAACATCCTCATCTCCCGCTACGGCGAGCCGGCGATCGCCGACTTCGGCGTCGCCAGGGTCGTCGACTCCTCCGAGGTCACCGCCTCGGGCAACGCCTTCACCCCCCTGCACGCCGCGCCCGAGGTGCTCAGCGGGCAGCCGCACACCGCCTCCACCGACCTGTACTCCCTCGGCTCGACCCTCTACCACCTGCTCGCCGGGCAGCCCGCCTTCCACAACCCGACGGACGGGTCGATCGCGCCGCTGATGTTCAGGGTGCTCAGCAACGAGCCGCCGCCGATCGCCAGGGCCGACGTGCCCTCGGCGGCCGTTCAGGCGGTGGTGCGGGCCATGGCCAAGAAGCCGCACGAGAGGTACGGCACGGCACGCGCGTTCGCGCGGCGGCTGCAGGAGGTCCAGGCGGAGCTGGGGCTGCCGGTGACGGACCTCATCGGGTCCGAGCCGATGCCTGGCAGCGCCACCGTGCCCCGTCCCGCCGCTCCGGCCCCGTCACCGGAACCGGTGCGCGGGCCCGGTCCGGGCGCGCCGCCGCGTTCCTTCGGAGCGGCCTCGGCGTGGTCCCCCGAAGCCTCCCAGGCACGCGGCCCGTCGAGCCCGGCCGTCCCCGCGGCGCCCGCGTCCTCCCCTGTCCCCGCGGCGCCCGCGTCCTCCCCTGTCCCCGTGAGCCCGGCGGCCCAGGACCCCACCCCCGTTCCGGTCCTCGACCCCATCCGCGCTCCCCAGCCCCACGCCCCCGTCCCCCCGGCCGTCCCTCCGGCCGTCCCTCCGCGTTCCGCGCTCAGCAGAGCCGCCGCCGGCACTCCGAGCGGCCCCGGATCCAGGCTGAAGGTGATCATCGGCGCCACCCTCACCGTGACGGTCGTCGGCGGCGCCGCCGTGGCCTTCCTCCTCACCCGCGACCCCCGGACGCCGCCCAAGGAGCACCTGACCGCCCCCACCACCCCGGCCGCGACCGCGAAGCCGGACCCCACGGTCGACGCCAGGGCCCTCGACGCGCTGCGCCCCCGCCGGGTGACGGTCGCCGCCGACAACGGCGTGACCGTCCAGCTCAGGTGGACGCTGCCGGCCAACGCCCGCGGCTATCCCGTGGTGGTGCAGCGTGCCCCCGCCGAGAACGGCCCGGCGCTGACCGCGCTGGAGCAGGGCGCCACGAGCACCAGGGTGTCGGGCCTGACGAAGGACGTGGGCTACTGCTTCCAGGTGGGCGTGGCGCTGCAGATCTCCGAGGAGAGCAAGGTCGCCTGGTCCAGGCCCGCCTGCATCAGGGGCGCCATCCCGCAGTGACGCCTCACCGCCCGGGCACCCGCCTGGGCAGGATGAGCACCGCCATCACCCCGCTCAGCACGATCACGAGCATGCCCACGAAGACGTTGTGCACCGCCTCGGCCAGCGCCTGCCGTACCTGCTCCAAGCCCTCGCCGCCGCGCTGCAGGGCGCGGGCGGCCTCGTCGACCGAGCCGTGGCCGGCCAGGGTGGAGTTGGCGACGCCCGCCAGGACGGCGGTGCCGAGCGCGCCGCCACCGATGCGGAAGAAGATCACGCTGCCGGTGACGACGCCGCGCCGTTCCCAGCCGACCGTGTTCTGCGCGCCGAGCAGCATGGAGACCGACAGCAGGCCGAGCCCCGCGCCGTTGACGAAGGAGCACACGCCGGCGTAGAGCACGCTGGGCCGCATGAAGACGAACATGACCGCGGAGACCAGGATCAGCACCAGCCCGCACAGGGCGGTGTCGCGGAAGCCGATGCGCATGTAGAGCCTGCTCGACAGCGCCACTGAGATCGGCCAGCCGATCGACTGCACGGCCAGGGCGAAACCGGCGGCGATGACGCCCGCGCCGAGCACGCCCTGCGCGAAGGTGGGCAGGTAGACGCTGGGCCCGACGAGCACCATGCCGACGACGGCGCTGCCGAGGAAGGAGCCGAGCAGGACCCTGTCGCGCCAGACCCAGGGCGGGATGATCGGTTCCTTCGCGCGCCGTTCCCACCAGCCGAACCCGGCCAGGACGGCCACGCCCGCCGCGACCAGCCACCAGGCGCTCTCCTGCAGCCCGAGCATGAGCGCGACCACGCCGGCGGCCAGCAGGAGGGCTCCGGGAACGTCGATGCGGGCGGGGCGGCGTTCGACGTCCTCGGTGAGGAAGACGACGATCGCGGCGATGGCGGCGGCGCCGACGGGCAGGTTGGCCAGGAAGATCCAGCGCCACGAGGCCAGCTCGGCCAGCAGGCCGCCGACGGCGGGGCCGACGAGGGCGCTGACCCCCCAGACGGAGGAGAGCAGGCCGCTGATCTTGCCGCGCTCCTCCAGGGGGTAGAGGTCGGCGGCGATCGTCTGGACGATCGACTGGATGGCTCCGGCGCCCACGCCCTGGACCACCCGGGCGACGATCAGGACGGGCATGCTCCAGGCCAGGCCGGCGAGCAGCGAGCCGACGAGGAAGATGACCATCCCGGTGGCGATCATGGGCTTGCGGCCGAACTGGTCGGCGAGCCTGCCGTAGATCGGCGTGCAGACGGCCTGGGCGAGCATGTAGCCGGCGATGACCCACGGGAACAGGGAGAACTGGCCGAGGTCGCGCACGATCGACGGCACCGCGGTGGCCACGATCGTGCCGTCGATGGCGGCCAGCGCCATGGACAGCATCAGCCCGGCCGCGACCGGCCCCCGCCTGGCGGTCATCGGTATCGTCAATTCCTTCCCAAGACCCCACCAAGATCTCATATCCGGAGCCGCCCGTTTCGTGACATCGGGTACGGCTTGGTCGTGAATGCCGACGTGCTGGTCGCCGATCTGCGCACCACCTTCAACCGCGGGCGCACCAAGCCGGTGACCTGGCGCGTGGAGCAGCTCAGGGCGCTGAACCGGCTGCTCAAGCAGGAATCGGCGGTGCTGGAGCGCGCGCTCGGGGCCGACCTGGGCAAGAGCCCCGCCGAGGTCGCCACGACCGAGACCGGCTTCGTCGCCAACGAGATCGACCACGCGCTCAGGAACCTCAACACCTGGCTGCGGCCCGAGCGCTCCAAGGTGCCGGCCTTCATGCTGCCGGCCAAGGCACGCGTGGTCCGCGAGCCGCTGGGCGTGACGCTGATCATCGGCGCGTGGAACTATCCGGTCCAGCTGACGCTCGCGCCGCTGGTCGGCGCGCTGGCGGGCGGCAACTGCGCGATCGTCAAGCCGAGCGAGCTGTCGGAGCGGACCGCGGCGGCGCTGGCCCGCCTGCTGCCGAAGTATCTGGACCCGGAGGCGGTCAAGGTCGTCAAGGGCGGCGTGCCGGAGACCACGGCGCTGCTGGAGCAGCGCTTCGACCACATCTTCTTCACCGGGAGCGCGCCCGTCGGCGTGATCGTGATGACGGCCGCCGCCCGCCACCTGACGCCGGTCACGCTGGAGCTGGGCGGCAAGAACCCGTGCATCGTGGAGCCCGGCGTCGACCTGGCCGTCACGGCCCGCCGCATCGTGTGGGGCAAGTTCCTCAACGCCGGCCAGACCTGCGTCGCGCCCGACTACCTGCTGGCCGTCGGCCAGAGCGCCACCGAGCTGGAATCCCACCTGGCGAACGCCATCAGGGAGATGTACGGCCCCGACCCGGCCACCAGCCCCGACTACGGCAGGATCGTCAGCGAGCGCCACTTCGACCGCGTCGCCGCCTTCCTGCGCGACGGCCGCGTGGTCACCGGAGGCCAGGCCGACAGAGGGAACCGCTACATCGCGCCGACCGTGCTGGCCGAGGTCGATCCCGGCGCCCCCGTCATGCGGGAGGAGATCTTCGGGCCGGTGCTGCCGATCATCGCGGTGCCCGACCTGAGCTCGGCCATCACGTTCGTCAACGAGCGCGACAAGCCGCTGTCGTTGTACGCCTTCACCGCCTCCGAGCAGTCGCGCAGAAGGCTGCTGGCCGAGACCTCGTCGGGCGCGGTGGGCTTCGGCCTGCCCGCCGCGCACCTGGCCGTGCCCGGGCTGCCGTTCGGCGGGGTCGGCACCAGCGGGCAGGGCGCCTACCACGGGAAGTACTCGATCGACACCTTCACCCATGCCAAGGCCGTGCTCGACAAGCCGCTCAGCCCCGACACCTGGCGCCTCGCCTACCCGCCCGTGGGCCGGCTCAAGGAGCGGATGCTGCGCTTCCTGTGAGGAAGCGGCGCACGTCGGCCAGCTCGTCGTCGAGTGGCGGCAGCCCGGTGAAGGCGTCGACCTCGCCGGACCTGGTCCAGGTGCCCTGGATGACGCCGCCGACGAGGATCACCGCGCGGAGCATGCCGCCCCCGGGGAAGACCCGCTTGACGTGCTGCGGGGCCAGGATGCTGTCGCGGTCGCGCCAGCCCATCAGGTATTCGTCGAAGGCGGGCGCGAGCCGTACGGGAACCTCGGGCCCGTCCACCGGCTCGCCGGAGGGCGGCCACGCCTTGCGTGCCTGCCCCAGCGGCAGGCCCGCCCAGGCCGCCAGGTCGTGCGGCTCGGCGGGCACGTGGGCGCGGCGGTAGCGCACGCCCAGCTCGGCCAGCGCGCGGTCGCGGTCGGCTTCGAACACGATCGGCGCGCCCAGCCAGTCGGCGGTGTGCACATAGGTGGGCTTGCCGTCGCGCGGCGGCCCGTGCACGGCCAGGCCGTAGGAGGCGGCCAGGCCCACGAGGTGCACGATCCCCTGGCCGGTGGCGCGCCCGCCGAGCCGCGTCTCCAGCTCGGCCTTGGTCAGCGGGCCCTGGCCTTCGAGCGCGCGCTCGATGAGCGGCAGCAGGTCGTCGCCGGTGACGCCCTCCTGCCCCAGCCGCCGCATCGTGGAGGCGCGGCGGGTCGTCGACAGGGACAGCAGCCAGGGCAGGTCGTCGTGGTGGATGTAGTGGAGGGTGCCGCGCGGGCCCCAGGCGCGCACGATCTCGCGGCGCTCCACCGCCCGCTCGACGTCGGCGACCGTCACCGTGGCCGAGCGGGCGCGGAAGGCCAGGAGGGCGGAGGGGAGGTCCTGCGCCTGGACGGCCAGCAGGTGGCGCACGATCTCGCCGGCGCCCAGGCCTTCGGGGCGATGCAGGAGCTGCGCTGCCGTCCGTTGTCTCACGCGGCCATCATTTCAGGAGCAACCGACGTTTCAGCCGGGCCTTGAGCGGGGTGCTCCCGCGTACGGCACGGCGGACCGCGTCACTGTGACGCCAGGCCTCGTCGGCCGCCGCCCCCGCCATGTCGCCGGGGGCGTAGCGCGCCACGTTCGACAGGTCCGCCAGCGGCTTGAGGTGGCGCACGACCTGGTCGGGCTGCCGGGCGACGACCTCCTCCGCCGTGAGCGCGCGCTGCCGCCGTACGCCCAGGTCGTCGCAGGTCTGCTGCCAGGCGCCGAGCACCCTGCCCCCGGCGTCGGCGGCGGCCCTGCGCCGCCGCCTGCGCCACCAGGGCAGCATCAGCGCGACCAGCCCGTAGAGCGCCGCCAGGGCGACCGGGATCGGCACCCACCACGGGCCGCCGTCTCCGGGCGTGCTCTCGGTGCTGTCGGCGCCGCCCTTGCTCTGCTGGGGTTTGTCCGTCGTGCCCTGAGTGAACTCGCCCTCCAGCTGCTGGCTCTCCTCGATCGCCTGGGAGACCACGTCGTGGTCGTCCTTGGCGCCGCTCTTGCCGGGCGTCGGGTAGAACGGGCGCCAGCCCAGGCCCTCGAACTTGATCTCCGCCCAGGCGACGACGTCTCCCGACATCACGTGGTACCTGCCGTCGCGCTCCGCGCCGGGGCGGAAGCCGACCACCACCCGCGAGGGCAGCCCCAGCGTCCTGGCCATCAGCGCGAACACCGAGGCGAACTGCTCGGAGGTGCCGCGGTGGGTGGTCTCCAGGAAGAACTCCAGGCCCTTGAGCGAGTGTCCCGGCGGCGCCGTCAGATCGTTCTTGGCGTTCTCCCTGAGGTACTTCTGCAGCCGGTAGGCCTGCTTGATGGGCGCGTCGGCGCCTTCGGTGGCACGCTGGGCCAGACGGCGGAAGAGCTGCTCCTGCGGCCCCGGCGGGAACAGCAGCAGCTCGGGCTCGGCGGCGGGCCTGGCGTCGAGCAGGTCCTGCCTGCCCGGCTTGGCCAGGCGCGAGGTGACGCGATACGTGAAGCCCCTGGCGGGCTGCTCCGAGGCCAGCAGGGCGCCGCTGTCAGGGTCCACGATCAGGCCGGGCACCCCCTCGACCTCGCTGGGGCGCTCCGCGGCGGGCAGCCAGGCGCCGGGCAGGCCGTCGAAGACGATCTCCTGGCGCACGATTTCGGCCGCGCCGCCCCATTCGCCCTGCGGCACCCGGCCGCCGGTCGGCTGGAAACGGGCGCCCGAGGTCCAGCGCACGCCGTCGTACCTGTCGAGCACCGCCAGGCGCCAGTTCTGCGGCCGGTCGGCCTTGACGGTGAACAGCGGCCTCGTGGGCACCTGCAGCCAGGCCGAGACCCGGTCGAGCGGGCTGACGCCGTCGACCCGCTTCGGCGGCGGCAGCTCGGCGTGCTGCCTGGGGTTGTACGGCTCGGCGGCGATGGGCAGCAGCGGCCCGGTCGCGTAGGCGGCCAGCGCGATCACCGGGATCAGGGCCAGCAGCCAGCTCACCGGGCGCTCGTCGCGCACCGTCGCCAGCAGGGCGCAGAGCACCAGCACGGCCGCGCCCGTCGTCAGGTTCTCGCCCTCGCCGTCCACGCCCAGCAGCACCGCGACGCCGTACACGACGATCGCGGGCACGGCCGGGGCGAGCCTGGCGCGGGTGCGGACGAGAGTCTCGGCCGCGACCGTGGAGGCGATCCAGACCAGGGTGTGCACCAGGACGAGCAGCCGGGGCTCCGGCTGGGCGGGCAGCAGCGTGGTCAGCAGCGCCTGCCAGGAGTCGGCCAGATCGGCGGGCAGGCCGAGCGGCAGGCCGCGATAGAGCGGAACCGTCGCGGCGAACCACAGGACCACGCCGCCGAGCAGCGACAACCACAGCGGCCGGGCCCGGAGCAGCAGGGCCAGGAGCGGCGGGACCACGGCGGCAGGGGCGACCACCAGGAGCAGGTCGGGGGCGGGGAAGACCCGGTGGAAGGCCCATCCCGCCGCCGCCGACAGCAGGGCGACGACCAGCAGGCCCAGCGGTGTCCTCATCGCTGCCTCCACAGGCCGGGCAGCTCCTCCAGGGAGGTCAGCGGCATCGTCGTCACACCGGGCGCGCTCACGCGCTCCGCGCCGAGGTGGACGCAGATCACCCGGTCGAAACGGCGGCGCACCCCGGCCAGGCGCCCGGCCTCGGCCGGGTCGGCGGTGACGAGAACCAGCGAGCCGCCGCCGCGCGCCAGCCGTACGGTCTCGGCCACGGCCTTGTCCCCCGCCGTCACCAGCGCGAGCCGGTCCAGCACCAGGTCGGCGTCTGCCTTGGTCTCGGCGAGCGGCCCCTCGCCCGTGAGCAGGCGCACGGGGAAACCCGCGCGGGCCGCCGCCAGCGCGACCGAGGCGGCCACGTCGACCGCCGTCTCCCGCAGGGAGCGGGTGTCGAGCACGACGGTGGTCGTGGGCAGGCTGGCGTCGATGAGCTGGCGGACCATCAGGGTGCCGGTGCGGGCGCTCGACCGCCAGTGGATGTGCCGCAGGTCGTCGCCGACGACGTACTCGCGCAGCGTGTGGAAGGTGACCGTGCCCGCCGGGGCGTTGTCGCTGGTCGGGCCCTCCAGGTGGTGGGCCCGGCCCGAGGGGGCCACGGGCAGGGCCACCGTGCGGGGGCGCACCAGGAGCGTGGCCGCGGCGCCGTACTCACGCACCCGCCTGGTCAGCCCGAACGGGTCGGCGCGCACCAGGCGCAGCGGCCCGACGGGGATCTCGCCGCGCCGGTCGGTGGGCAGCGGATAGGTGATCACCTTGGGCGTGTTGCGCGGCAGCCGCGGCAGGTCCACGCCGTGCTCGACGTCGCCGAAACGGTCGTGGGCGCGCAGGCCGCTCAGCGCGAACCTGCCCACGTTGCGCACGTGCAGCACCGCCACCGCCGCCTCGCCGCGCGGCACCTTCAGCGGGGTGACCTCGCGGCGCACCTCCAGCCGGGGCTTCGGCGCGCTCCACACCAGCGCCCCGGCCAGCGCGAGCAGACCACCGGTGGCCAGGACCGACAGCTCGGGGTAGCCGAGCGCCGCGGCCAGCGTGTAGAGGAGGGCGGAGGCGACCAGGGTGCCCCAGCCGAGCGGGGTCAGCATCCTAGGCCGCCTGCGGCACCGGCACCCCGGCGAGGATCTCGCCCAGCACATCAGGCGCCGTGCGGTCGTTCAGCTCCGCGTCAGCAGTCAGCAGGAGGCGGTGGGCGATCACCGGGATCGCCAGGGCCTTGATGTCCTCGGGGATGACGAAGTGGCGTCCCGCCGCGGCCGCCTTCACCCTGGCCGCCCGCAGCAGCGCCAGGCTGGCGCGCGGGCTCGCACCGAGCTTGGTGTACGGGCTGTGCCGCGTCGCGGCCACGATCGCCACGATGTAGTCGTAGACCGGGTCGGCCACGAAGATCCGGGTCGCGAAGTCGATCATCCCGGCCACGTCGGCCGCCCTGGCCACCACCGGCAACTGCTCGACGGGCGGGCCCGACGGCATGCCCTTGAGCACCTCGACCTCGTGCTGGTGATCGGGGTAGCCGACGGAGATCTTCATCAGGAACCGGTCGAGCTGCGCCTCCGGCAGCGGATAGGTGCCGTCCATGTCGACCGGGTTCTGCGTCGCGACCACCAGGAACGGCCGCGGTACGGCATGCGGCTCGGCGTCGACCGTCACCCGCCGCTCCTCCATGACCTCCAGCAGCGCCGCCTGGGTCTTGGGCGAGGCCCGGTTGATCTCGTCGCCGAGCACAATGTTGGCGAAGACCGGGCCCTGGTGGAACTCGAACCTCTGGTGCGCCTGGTTGAAGATCGACACGCCGGTGATGTCGCTGGGCAGCAGGTCGGGAGTGAACTGGATGCGGCGGTAGAGGGCGTCCACGCTGGCGGCCAGGCTCCTGGCCAGCGTCGTCTTGCCGGTGCCGGGGACGTCCTCGACGAGCAGGTGACCCTCGGCGAGCAGGCAGATCAGGGCGAGCTCGACGGCCTCGCGCTTGCCGCGGATGACACGCTCGATGTTCTGGGCCAGGTGCTGGAAACGCTGGGCGAAGTGGGCCGCCAGCTCCTGCTGCTGGTAGGCATGGCTGGTCTGCTCGCCGTACTGGATGGACAAGACTCTCCTAGTCGGTGCACTCGAACAGCGGGGCGGCGGGGAAGCCGCCTCTGGGGGTGCGCATCAGGGTGTCGCTGATGTACGCCGTGCCGCCGTTCCACTCGATGCGGTCCCAGATGTCGCTGGTCTCACCGGATTGGTCCTCGGTCACGGACTTGCCCCTGGCCTGGCAGATGACGGTGATCGACTGGTAGGTGCCCTTGGGGATGCTGCCGCAGTCGCCCGACCCCGACGGGCTGCACCTGATCAGCGAGTTCGTCTGGTCGTTGTGGGCGTTGGAGTACGCGTTTCGCGGATAGGTGAGGTCGGCCGTCGCCGAGGCCGCCTCCGGGCTCTCCCCCGCCTCGTTCTTCGCCTTCAGCTTGAACTCGTACTGCTTGTTGTTGGCCAGGTCCCCGACGCTGAACGAGGTCTCCTTCAGCTCCTTGGACGCCGCCCCCGACAACACGTAGGTCACGTCGTTGCCCGCGTTCGCCGGGGCCGACCAGCTCAGGTCCGCTCCCCGGTTCTTCGCGGTCGCCTTGAAGCCCGACGGGGCGCCGGGCGCGACACAGGGGCGCGCGCCCGCGCTCGGGTCGGACTCGATCTCGCCGCCCTCCCAGTGGGCGACGACGACGAAGGTGTACTCCTTGGCGCAGTCGCCGCCCTTGACCTCGAACTGGAACGGCCCGTCCGCGTCGACGGACGAGGGCGTGACGTCGCCGCCCGCTCCCTTGAGCGTGTACTTGGTGACCTTGCCGCCGGTCGACGGGCTGAAGTTCACGTCGATTTTGCCCGGTCCCGACCTGGCGCTCACGGAGCCGGGCTTGCCCGGCGGGGTGGGCGTGGGGCTGGGGCTCGGTGACGGGCTCTGCGTCGGGGTGGGCGACTCGGTGGGCGAGGGAGTGGGGGTCGGCGACTCCGTCGGGGTGGGGGTGGCCGTGGGCGTCGGCTTCTTGGGCTTCTTCGACGGCTCGCCCTCGTCGTCGTCGGCCTTCTTGGTCGGGTCGGGACGGCCGGTCGGGTTCTGGTCGTGGTTGTCGCGCGTCGGCTCCGGCTTGGGCGTCGGCGTCGGCTTGGGGGTGTTCGTGGGCCCCGGGACGTCGGTGTCGTCCTTGTCGATCGCGTGCTTGCGCCCTTCGGGGTCGATCACGACCGCCCGGTCGCCGCCCTGGTCGTTGGCCCACAGCAGGCCGTCCTTGACGAAGACCTCCAGCGGGCCCGGCTGGTCGGCCACCTGCAGCGTGGTGGGCGCGCCCTTGGCCGCGCTGTCCCACACGATGAGCCCGCCGGTGCTGGAGTCGGGCACGTAGACGCGGCTGCCGAGCACCTGCGGCACGCCCAGCTCCAGCGGGTCCTTGGCGGGGAGCTTGGTGGTGAGCACCGCGTTCGACATGGTGTCGATGACGACCAGCAGGCCGTCGGGTCCCGGCGACAGGAGCGGCACCAGGCTGCCCTCGGTGGTGGCGGGCGCCAGCACGCCGCCCTTGGCCGCCTGGGCGACCTCCTTGGGCAGGGTGATCTCGCCCGCCCCGCCGTCGGCGCCGATGACGACCGCCGTCGCGGCGCGGGTGTTGACGATCACCGGCAGGCCGCCGGCGATCGTGATCGACAGCTCCTCGCCGGGCTCGCCGACCTTGACCGGGCGCTCGGCCACGCCCGCGCTCACCGGTACGGCCTCGCCCTTGGCGGTGACGGGCACCCACAGGCGTCCGCCGCCGTCGATGCGGGCGGCTCCCAGCGGGCCGGGCAGCGCGACCGGCGTGCCGACGGAGTTGAGCGTCAGCGGGTCGATCTGCTGGACCGTGCCCGCCGGGTTGACCGCGTAGGCGCTCGGGCCTGACAGCACGAGCTGCAGGCCCGCCGCGCCGAAGTTGCGGGTCTGGGCGACGTCGAGCTGGCTGGGCTCGATGCGGCTGACGAACCCGGTGGACTCGTCGACGAGCAGCACGTTGCCGCCGTCCTGGACGACCTTGAGCTGCTTGCCCGCCTTGTGGTCGATGTAGCCGTCGACCTCACCGGACAGGCCGTTGACGTGCACGACCTTGCCGCGCAGCTGCGTCCACAACCAGGCGCCGACGTCGGCGAGCTTGGGGTTGGCGCTGGAGACGCCAACACCGAAGATCGCTGCGGCGACCACTAATCCCGCGACGACGACGGCGGCGATCGTGGCCGTCGCTCTGTCCCCGCGGAGCGCACGGATCCCCATCCGTCACCCACCCCGTCAATATCCTGATTTATCCCCCAAACAACGGAGGAAACGATAGCGGTCAGTTGTAGTGCAGGCCGCTATGTTTTCCCTATCGGGTCAACGGCGTCTGAGATTGTCGGACGCAGGCCGTACCTTAGAGCCCGTGCCTGAGGAGCTCCTGACCCTCGACGCCGCCCTGTCCGACGAGGCGGTCCTGTCGACCTATCGCCGCATGTTCGCCGCGCTGGCCCGCGACGGCGGCGCGGTCGTCGACGACCCCGCCCTGGTCGACATCGCGGAAACCCTGTTCGCGGCGTTCGCCGAAGCCGGCGAGGAGTGGCTGACCCACGAGCAGATGCGCTTCGTGTGCCGCGCCTACCCCTCCGACCAGTTCGAGAACCGCCTGCGCGTGCTGCGCTCGCTCGGCGCCATCCGCGAGGTCTTCCCCAAGCCCAACCAGCTGCGCTACCGCGCGTCCTTCACCAGCGTCGTCGGGCTCATGTTCATCCGGCGCATGATGGACGACGGCGGCCAGTCCGAGATGCACCGGCTGCTGGCCCTCGAAGACCTCAACGTCGCCGACCCCCGCACCACCATGGAGGAAGCGCGGCAGTCGGCCGCCAACCTCACCCGCGCCTTCCGGCTGTGGGCCCTGGAGCTCATCACGCTCACCACCGGCACCATCGAGGAGCTGCGCGAACAGGCGCCCAAGCTGTGGGGCACGGAAGAGATCGCCCAGCGCGCCCAGGGGCTCCACGCCACCATCCTCACCCGCTGGCCCGCGCTCGACCGCGTCTGCACCGAACTTCGCGCCGCGATCTACTCCTACAGCGACGCCTCCCGCCGCGCCGCCGGACGCCTGGCCGACTCCGCCGGCACCACCCGCAACCTCACGTTGCTGCCCACCGAGACCTGGCGCACCTTCGCCCAGACCGCCTCCCGCTCCACGCTCGCGGGAGTGCTCGACGGGTTCCTGTTCGACGCCCCCGCGCCTTGGCACGATCCAGCGGCCATCGCCCGCGCCGTCGACGAGGCCCCGCGCCCCGCACCCGCCCAGCCCACTCCCCCGCGCTCCGCCCTGCCCGACCCCGGCCCCTCCTCGTCCCTGGCCGAACCACCGGGCAACGAACGCCTCATCACCCTGGCCGAGACGCTCCTCGGGCCGTCGCCGAAGGTGGCGCTGGCCGACGTCATCGGCGCCGACTGGCCGTCGGTCCGGCGGCTGCTCGCCGACCTCACCACGATCGACCTGCGGCCCGAGCTGCCCTACCGGCTGGTGTGGACCGACACCCTGTCGGTGCGGCCCGAGGGGGAGCCGACGTGGTTGTCGCACGGGTTCCTCGAGAGGGAGGACGCATGACCACCGACGCCCCCCAGCCGCCCACCCGCCGCCCCTCGGCCTCGGCCCCCGCGCCCGCCTCGGTTTCCGCCTCGCCCTCCGCCACGGTCTCCGCGTCGCCTTCCGCCCCGCCTCCCGCCTCCGTCTCCTCCGATGTCACCCACGCGCACGTCCTGATCCGCTCCGGCGGCCCGCTCCGCCTCGCCGCCGGCGCCCCGGCCCCCGCCGGCACCGTACGGCTGTCGCACACCGACTCCACGGGCCTGGCCCTCAGCGTGTGGCCCGACGGCGCGACACCCTCCGTGCTGGAGGAGCACCAGATTCCCGCCATGCCCGTCGAGCGCTCGGGCGAGACCCGGCGGGTGCTGGCTGCCTGCCTCAAGTGCTGCTGGAGCGACCTGTCCGTCGACCCGTGGCCAGGCATTCCCGCACCTGCCGAGCTCGTGCTCGACACCTACCGCGCCTTGATCGGCCGCTCCGACGACCTGATGCGCAACTGGGCGATCGGCGCCCTGCGGCGGATGCACGATTCGGCATGGGTGGTGTTCACGGACGGGGTGGTCATGCTGGGACCCCGGTGCGCGACCTGGCCGGTGGAGGCCCACGCGCAGTTGAAGGAGCTCGTCCGCCGCCTACCGGAGCCCCAGCCACTGGCCGGCGCCCTGCCATATTCCCCGCCTGCGGAGACACCACCCGCACCCGACACCACGGACTCCACCAGCGCGGCCCCCGTCGAAACGACGACCGCCGCCAACGCCACGGAACCCACCACTGGCATTACCGAGCCCGCCACCGACACCACGCCCACTGTCGAACTCACGGCCCAGCCGGCCGTCACCACCGAACCCACCGTCGCCACCGAGCGAGCCGCCCCAACCATCGCCACCGAGCCCACCACCGAGCCCCCGGCCGAGCCCACCGACGTGCCCCCGCCCTCATCCGGCGCCGCCTCGGCGAGTCGAGGTACGGCGGAGCCCGGCGCCCATGTCGCCGCCAAGCCCGCCACCGAGACGACCGACGCAGCCGAACCCCCCATTTCACCCCCACCCGGCGCCGCCTCCCCGAGTCGAGGAACAGCAGAGCCCGGCGCCGCGTCGGCGAGTCGAGGTACGGCGGAGGCCGGTGCCGCCCAGCCGCCACCACTGCCGCCCGGCTCCTTCCTCGGCGGTCGAGTCGAAGGAGGCGAGTCGGCGGCCTTCGACGACATCCTCGACTCCTATGACGAGCGGAGCCGGGCCGAGCTCGTCGCCGCGTTCATGGCCGTCGAGAACGCCGCGGAACCCGTCCAGGAAGCCCGCTTCGCCGCCCTGCGCGACCCGGCGCTTCGCAAGGCGCTCTCCGACATGCTCGCCCGCCGGGGCCGCGTCCTCATCCCGCACCGCGAACGCTGGACCACCGGCTATGACGACCGCTGGAGCGCCACCACGCTGGGCGAGAGCGAGCGCGCGGTCCTGACGCTGGTGCTCGTGCACTCGGTGGCCATCCCGCGCGCCGAGGGCGTGCTGCCGGAGGACACCTGGCTCTCGCCTCATCCCACCCCGGCGGAGGAGCTGCGCCGTCACACGCAGGTCCCGATCGGCGAGCTGGAGTCGGCCCTGCGCACGCTGCGTCATGCCGGTCTGCTCGCGACGGTGAAGTCCGGCGAGGAGGCGGGCGGTTACGTGCCCGGCCCGCAGTTCCATCGCCTCACTCCGGCGGCGCGGCGGCGGCTTCAGGAGGAGCTGATCCTGGCCGCGGGACCGCAGACCCCGCTGGCCGCGGCCGTACGAGCGCGACGGTCGGCGGCCAGGTGACCAGCTACCAGGTGACCAGCAAGACGACGGCGGGCGGGCGCGACCGCACGATGACGGCGTGGCCGACCGCTGGCCGCACGACGACGACCTGGCCGACCGCTAGCCGCGCTACGACGACCTGGCCGACTGGCGGCCGCACGATGATGACTTGGCCGGACGTGACACGCCGGTGCGACGGGTGGAAAGGCAACGGGGGTAAGCGGTGACGCAGACGGAGAACATCGTCGGTGACAGGGTGCTGATCGCTGTACAGGCGGTCAACATCTCGCGCCTGTCCACGCACCCCGTCCCGACCGTGCCCGGCACTCTCATCGTGGTCGCGGGGGCCGGGCCGAAGGACTCCAACGGCGCCGGCAAGTCGTCGTTCATCGCGTCGATCACGGCGCTGCTGGGCGACGAGCAGTGGCGGTTCGCGTCGGGCGCGAAGGCGGTGTCGGAGCTGCTGTTCAACGCCGAGCTGGCCAGCGGCGCGGGCAGCAGGCAGTGGGCGAGCGCGAACCACGGCTACATCGTGGGCGTGTTCGGCCACCCGCAGCACGGCGTCCCGGCGCCGCAGGAGGCCGTCCCGGCGCACCAGGATGCCGACGCGGTGCCACATGATGCCGACGCGGTGCCCCAGCAGGCCGACACTCCGCACCAGCAGGTTGAGCGGGTGCCCTACGAGGCTGAAGAGGTTCCGCCGCAGGGCGGCGCGGTGCCGCAGCAGACCGGGCCTGGCGGCGGGGGCGACACGCTGTTCGAGCAGCCGCCCGCCGAGGCGGTGACGGTGTGGTTGAAGGTCAACCAGGAGGCTCCGCACCTGGAGATCCGGTGGAAGGACGGGGTGCACCTGGCGGCGGCGCATTCCGAGGCGGAGCGGGTGGCGCGGGCCGACGAGTTGTGGGCGTCGTTGCCGCGGTCGGCGGGGCGGCGGGACGTGGTGGCGCGCGATCTGACGAAGGTCCTGTACGGCGACCGCGTGCGCTGCGTGTCGTTCCTGTCGACGTCGGTGCGCAGCAAGGTGGCCACGAACCTGCTGTCGCAGCCGCTCAACGAGATCTCCCCCGAGCGGGTCTTCGAGGCGATCGCGGCGCTGACCGGGCTCGACTCGGAACTGGAGCTGGAGCGCGAGGCCCGGCGCGACGAGCATGCCAGGCGGGTCAAGGCCGCGGAGGCGGGCGATCGGCTGGCGGAGTTCGAGGCGGAGTCGCGGGCGCTGGTGGCGACGTTCGACCGGCGTGATCAGGCGCGTGTACGGCTGGCGGAGGCGTTGCGTTGCTGGCGTGGCCGCCAGACGCGGCGGCTGGCCGACGCGGCCGGCCGTGACGAGCAGCTGGCCGCGCAGCTGGAGGGGCATCGGGCTGCCGAGGCGCGCGCGGTGGAGGCGATCGCCCTCGTCAAGGCGGAGATCGCCACGCTGAAGGACGACACCATGGACCGGAGGCTGGTCGACGCGCGCCGGGAGCTGGCGGCGTCGCAGGCTCGCGTGGCGAAGATGGAGTCGGACCGGGCGGTGGCGGAGAACTCCGCCGACGAGCTGCGCGGCATGATCCCCGGGCTGGAGGAGACGCGCCGGCTGGCCGACGGGCGCGATGTGCCGGCGGCCGAGCGTGAGCTGGGTGAGGCGCGGCGGCGGCTGAACGACGCGTTGAAGGCGCTGGGGGTCGCCGATCGCGAGGTGGCCTCGGCGCAGGCCGCGCTCGACGACGCCGAGGGTGGTCCGGCGGCGGCTCAGCTCAACGCCCTGGTGGCGGCGGGGCTGTCCGCGACGGGGCTGCTCGACGCGCTGGACGTGGCCGAGCAGGCCCGCGACGACGCCCGCGAGCCGGTCGCGGGCCGTGACGTGGGCCGGGACGTGGGCCGTGGCGTGGGCCGGGACGCGAGCGCAGCTGGTGCCGGCGCCCACGAGTCGGACGACGGCTCCCGAGAGTCGGCCATGGTCGACACCACCGTGGGGCTTGATCTCAAGGGGCTGCGCGGGTGGCCGACCGAGCATGCCGTCATCGTCGACGCCTCCGATCTCGAAGGGGCGGCCAGGGCTCTGGCCGGGTTGCCTGGTTCCGTCCTGGTGAGTTCGGCCGGGGTGAGCGTCGTCGGGGCGTTCGACGGTGTGGCCACCGGCCGGGAGGCGCGCATCAAGGCGGCCGAGCTCCGCCTCCATCGCGCCAAGGACGCCCAGGAGGAGGCCGCGCAGGCCGTACGGCAGGCGGAGGAGTCGGTCGCCGAGGGCCAGCAGCGGCTGGAGGGCGCCAAGGCCGGGGTACGGCTGGCCGAGCTCGAGGGCAGGCTGGCCGAGCGGCGTGCCAAGCTGGCCGAGCTGACCGAGGCGCTCAACGAGCTGGTTCCCCAGGTGGCGACGGCCGAGCAGGAGACGAGCACGCTCGACTTCCGCGCCCGCACCCGCGACATGGAGATCGAGCGCCTGGAGGGTCGCCGTCACCGTCACGAGGGCGAGCGCGACCAGGCCCGCGACCTGGCCGCGCAGGTGGCCAGGGAGCGTGAGGGGCTGAAGCTGGAGGAGCTGGTCCACGACTGGAACGGCTCGGTCGAGGGCGCCAGGGAGTGGATCGCGGCGCTGCCGGAGGAGGAGCGCCCGCGCACCTCCGACGAGTGGTGGCGCATCGCCGAGCGTCACTTCGACCAGGCCTTCCGCGACACGTTCGGCGGCGACGACGAGGTGCCGGAGGAGCTGGCGTTCCTGATGTCGGAGCGGGCCGGGCGCACCTCGCGCGAGCAGGCGACGTTCGCCGCTGTCTGCGGGGTGCTGGCGTCCTATCTGCGCGGTCAGGAGGAGTACGAAAAGCACCAGCGCCGCCAGATCGAGACCCAGCTGTCGACCAGGCAGCGCGACCTGGCCGCGGCGACCAAGGGCGCGGAGGAGGCGGCGCAGTCGACGGCCGTGCACCGGGCGGCGCTGACGGCGGCGATCAGGGCCAGGCTGGTGCGGGTGGCGGAGGAGTTCGAGAAGCTCGACACCTCCTACGGCGGCTACGGCGCGACTCTGGAGTTCCCGGTGCCGCCCGCGCCCGCCGATCCCGAGCAGCGATGGCAGTGGCGGGTCACGCCGAAGTGGAAGCGCGGCGAGGGCCAGGGCTTCGTGCCGTACAACCGGCGCGCCAACACCGCCCTCATGGACGAGAAGGCGGTCAAGCTGGTGTGCGCGGCGGCGATCGCCTCGTCGGGCGGCGGGCACCTGTGCCTGGTCCTCGACGAGCTCGGCCGCAACCTCGGCAAGGAGCACCGCCGGGAGGCGGTGGCGCTGTTCAGGCGCATCGGCGAGACCTACGGCATCACGGTGATCGGGGCGCTGCAGGACGACATGGAGCCGTACGCGATCGACGCCTGCGGGCAGTACATCAAGCTGCGCCGCTCCAGCGACGCCATGCCGTACAACGAGCCGCCGATCATCGTCGGCCACGACCAGCACGCCGAGCGGGTGAAGGCGCTGGCGGCCTACGTGGACAGAAGCGCGTAGCGCGGCAGAGGCGGCGTCTTGGTCGAAGCTCCAATTCTTCGCCAAACGCCCGCGTTGCACCCATAGCGACCGGGGTGTTGCCGCGAGGCTGGACGCGTGTACGCCGCTTCGGAAGCCGAGGGGCATCGCGCGATGGCCCTGGCCCTGAAGGTCGGCGAGCTGCTGCTGGGCAGCGGCGAGGCGACGGAGCGGGTGGGCGGTGCGATGCGCCGCATCACCGAGACGTACGGCCTGCGCAACGTCGAGGTCGATGTCAACCTGTCGGCGCTCACGCTGTCGCAGGTCCCGGAGGACGGGCGGGTGGCCACGACGGCGGAGCGCCGGGTCAGGCGGCGCCAGCCCGACTACGACCGCCTGATCGCGGTCCACGACCTGGTCGGTGAGATCGCCTCCAGGCAGCTGACGCTGGCCGAGACCCACGAGCGGCTCAGGGAGATCACCCGCAGGGCGCCCGTCTACCCGGGCTGGGCGGTCACCGTCTCCCTGGCGCTCATCTCCGCCTCGGCGGCGGTGCTGATCGGCGGCGGCGTGGTGGTGGCGATGGCGGCGTTCGTCGCCACCGTGCTGGGCGACCGGGTGAGCGCGTGGCTGGCACGCCGCGGTGTGGCCGAGTTCTTCGGCCTGGCGACCGCGGCCGCGCTGGGCGCTCTGGTCGCGGTCCTGCTGATCTGGCAGGAGGTCAACGTGCAGGCCTCGGCGGTCGTGGTCGGCGCGGTGATCGCCCTGCTGCCGGGCCGTCCGCTGGTGGCGTGCGTGCAGGACGGCATCGCGGGCGAGTACGTGACCGCGACGGCGCGGCTGACGGAGATCGTCTTCATCGTGGCGGCGGTGATCTCGGGGATCAGTACGACGCTTGTGGTGGCGGTGAAGCTGGGCGTGCCGATCACGATCGACAACGTGCCCACGGCGCCGCTGTCGGCGGCGTTCCCGCAGCTGGCGGGGGCGCTCGGGGTGAGCTTGACGTTCGCGGTCGCGTTGCTGGTGCCGCCGCGCCATCTGCTGGGCGGTGCGCTCGGCGGGCTCTTGATCTGGGTGGGTTTCGTGTTTCTGTCCCACCACGGGTTCCCGTCCCTGGTGTCCACGACGATCTCGTCGGCGCTGGTCGGCGTGCTCGGCACCGCCTACGCGCGGCGGGTGAACGTGCCGTCGATGGTGTTCGTGATCCCGGCCATCGGCCCGCTGCTGCCGGGAAGCGTGTTGTACCGGGGCATGCTGGAGATGAGCCTGGGCGAGCTGTCGAACGGCACGCTGCACCTGATCGAGGCGCTGTCGATCGCGTTGTCCCTGGGAGCGGGGGTGATCCTGGGGGCGGAGATCCTGCGCGCCTTCCGCGGGCGTGACCTGGCCAGGCGCATCCGGCCGGCGTCTCGCCGTACCCGCGGTTACTGATCCGCGCCCGGGTGCCGGCCGGTGTAGACGGCGCGCGGTCTCAGGAGCGTACGGCCCGCGTACTCCTCCATGGCGTGGGCGAGCCAGCCCGCGGTCCTGGCGACGGCGAAGATCGCTTCGCCGGATCCCGGGGTCATGCCGCCGACGGTGACCAGCGTGGCCAGGGCGAAGTCGACGTTGGGGGCGGGCAGGCGCCTGCGGCGCAGCTCGTCCATGACGGCACGGGCCGACTGCAGGCGCTCGTGGCCGGGGGCCGCCTGCTCGATGAGCTCCATGAGCACGCCCGCTCGGGCGTCGCCGTGCTTGTAGACGGTGTGGCCGAAGCCGGGGATGCGCTCGCCCCGCCGTACCCTTTCGGCGATCACGCGGGCGGCGCGGCCGGGGTGGCCGACCTCGGCGAGCAGGCGTTCGGCGGCGTAGGAGGCGCCGCCGTGCCGGGGGCCGCTGAGCACGCCGAGGCCGGTGAGCACGACGGCGTAGGGGTCGGCCCTGGCGGAGGCGGCCACGCGGGCGGCGAGGGTGGAGGCGGCCAGCTCGTGATCGGCCAGCAGGACGAGCGCCGCCTGGAGGGCGGTCAGCAGGCCGGGGTCGGCGGGGCTCGGGCCCAGGCCCCGCCAGAGCCGCTCGGCGACGGAAGCGGTGGACGTGGCGCCGGCGTGCGCAGGGGGGAGGGCGTCGACGAGGCCGGCGATGAGGCGGTGGCCGGTGGCGGCGACCGAGGCCGGGTCGAGGTGGAAGCGCAGCGAGTCGGTGGCCCCCAGCACCGTGGTGATCACCTGGAGCCGCTCGATGGGCAGCAGCTGCTCGGGCACCGCCTGCCGCGCCGCGGCGACCGCCTCCGGCACGCTCTCCCACACGCCCGGCGCCGCCCACAACCAGCCGGCCACCTCCTCGAAGGTGCACTCCCTGGCCAGCTCGAGAGCGTCGCGCCCACGATAGTAGGGCCGGTCCTCCCCCAGCAGCGTGATCGACGACTCGATGACCAGCTCCGACGGGCTGGGCGGCCGACGGGGCCGTCCCTTCCTGGCCAGTTCCTCGATCTCGGCGGGGTCGAAGAGGCTGCGCTTGCCGTCGTCGCCGCGCCGCCGCCTGAGCACGCCCCTGCTGACGTAGGCGTACAGGGTCGCCTGCTTCACCCCGAGCCGCTCCGCCGCCGCGGCGGCATCGATCCACTCCATAATAGGTTGATTATAATCAACATTGATCCACGTTGAGAAGTGCTGTCAACGTGGAAGGCATGCCACGTATCCATTTCCTTGACGTCACCAACCGCGACGGCGTGCAGACCGCCAGGACGGGCCTGTCCAAATTCGGCAAGACCATGGTCAACGTCTACCTGGCCAGGCTCGGCGTCGCCCAGTCGGAGATCGGCTTTCCGTTCCTGTTCCACGAGCAGCCCTACGTGCGCGCCCAGGTGGCGCTGGCGGAGGCGGGCGCGCTGGGTGGTCTGCGGCTGTCCGGATGGTGCCGAGGGGTGCGGGCGGATGTCGACAAGGCCCTTCCGCTGGGCCTGAAGCACTACAACCTGTCCATCTCGACGTCCGACTACATGATCCAGAACAAGTTCAGGGGCAGGCTCGACCGCAGGGCGATCATCGGCGAGATGACGGCGGCGGTCCGCGCGGCCAAGGACGGCGGCGCCGAGACGGTGGGCGTCAACGCCGAGGACGGCTCACGCACCGACGAGGGCTTCCTGCTGGAGTTCGCGCTGGCCGCCAAGGAGGCGGGCGCCGACCGGGTGCGCTACTGCGACACCATCGGCGGCGAGAGCCCCGGCCACATCCGCGAGCGCTTCGCCGCGCTGGCGAGCGCCACCGGCATGCCCATCGAGACGCACTGCCACAACGATCTGGGCATGGCCGTGGCCAACTCCGTCGCGGGCGCGCTGGGCGATCTCGAGGCGGGTCAGGACGCGTGGATCAACACCTGCGTCAACGGGATCGGCGAGCGGGCGGGCAACGCCGACCTGCTCTCGACGATCCTGGCCTTCCGGCACGGCTTCGGCCTGGAGAAGACCGAGATCGGCGACGCGCTCGACCTGTCGTGGGCGCGCAGGTTCGCGTTGTGGGCGAGTTACGCCTTCGGCCAGCCGCTGCCGTACAACCAGGTCGGGGTGGGGCGCAACGCCTTCGCCCACGAGTCGGGCATCCACGCCGACGGGGCACTGAAGGATCACGGAAACTACGAGCTGTTCGACGAGGCGGCGCTCGGGCCCTTCCCCGCCGACTGGCACGGCAGGGAGGGGCGGGTGGTGCTGACCGGCGAGTACGGCGGAAAGGCCGGCTTCCGGCACGTCATGGAAGGGCTCGGCGTCGAGGTCGTCGACGAGGAGCTCGCCTTCCAGCTGGTGCAGCTGTGCAACGCGATGACCGGCCGGCCCCTCACCGACGACGAGCTGCGCCTCATCGCGGCCTACCCGCGGGAGCTGGCGCTGCTGTTTCCAGGGCAGCTCTGAAGTCGTCGCCCGCGTGCTCGATGCCGGTCAGGTGGACGGCCTCGCGGCGGAAGAGCATCGCCAGGGTCCAGTTGCCCAGCACCTTGGCCTTGTGGCTGAAGGTGGGCACCCAGCCGAGGTGGTAGGCGCGGTGCGCCAGCCAGCCGAGGAAGCCGGTGAGCTTGATGCCGTAGACCTGGGCGACGCCCTGGTGGTGGCCGAGCCCGGCGACCGAGCCGAGGTAGGCGTGCCGGTACGGCTTGAGCCCCCTGCCCCTGACGTAGGCGGCGAGGTTCTTGGCCAGGTGCTTGGCCTGCCGTACGGCATGCTGGGCGTTGGGCGCGGTGAACTGGCCGGGTTCCTTGGTCAGATCGGGCACGGCGGCTCCGTCGCCGGCGGTGAAGGCGTCGGGCACGCCCTCGACGGTCAGGTACTCCGTGGCCTTGATGCGCCCCGCGTGGTCGAGGGGCAGGTCGCTGGCCTGGGCGAGCGGGTTGGGCTTGACGCCGGCCGCCCACACCAGGGTCCCGGCCTGCAGGCGGGTGCCGTCGGCCAGGGCGACCAGGCCGTCCTGCGCCGAGGTGAGCGTGGTGTTGAGGTGCACGTCGACGCCGCGCCTGGTCAGCGCCTCGACGGTCCACTCGCCGAGCGTGCCGTCGAGCTCGGGCAGGATCCTGCCGGTCGCCTCGACGAGCAGCCAGCGCGGCTTCAGCTCCGGGTGGCGGCGCACCGCGTCGTCGGCCATGGCCTGCAGCTCGGCGAGCGCCTCCACCCCGGCGAACCCGCCGCCGACCACGACGAACGTGAGCGCTTCCTCGCGCACGGCCGGGTCGTCGGTCGAGGCGGCCAGCGCGATCTGCTCGAGCACGTGGTTGCGCAGGTGCACCGCCTCGCCCAGCGTCTTGAAGGCCACCGCGTGCTCGGCCAGGCCGGGGATCGGCATCGGGCGGCTGACCGAGCCGGCCGCCATCACCAGGATGTCGTAGCCGACCACCCGGGCCGGGCCCTGCGCGGGCTGGAACTCCACGCTGCGGGTGAAGTGGTCGACGCGGGTCACCCGGCCGGTCAGCACCCTGGCGTGCTTGAGCACCCGCTCCAGCGGGGCGGCGACGTGGCGCGGTTCGATCGCGCCGCCCGCCGCCTCCGCGAGGAAGGGCTGGTAGGTCATGTAGCCACGGGGGTCGATCACCGTGACCGTCGCCTCGCCCCTGCGCACCAGCCGGCGCAGTCCGAGAGCCGTGTACATGCCGACGTATCCGCCACCGACGATCAAAATGTTCTTCATGCCAGGAAGACGGGGCAGCCCTCACCTTTGTGACATCACAGGCGCGTTTTTCTCGTCTCCGGCAGGATCAGCACGCTGACCAGGCTCAACACCGCCATCGCCGACACGTAGCCGCCGATCGCGAGCGAGCCGAGGCCGCTCGCCTGCATCTGGGTGGCCACCAGCGGCGGCACCGCCCCGCCGACGACACCGCCGAGGCTGTAGGCGAGCGAGGCCCCGCTGTAGCGGTACTCCGTGAGGAACAGCTCGGGCAGGTAGGCGCCCATCGGCCCGTACACCAGGCCCATGACGAACAGCGCGCCCGCCATCGCCATCGCGACGGCCGCCGTCGCCCCGGTGTCCATCAGCGGGAACATCACCGGGCCCCACACCACCGCGGCCAGCGAACCGGCGATGAGAGTACGGCGACGCCCGACCCTGTCGGAGATCAGGGCGGACACGACGATGCCCGCGGCCATGAACACCACGGCGACCAACGAGATCAGCAGCATGGTGTCGCGCTCGATGCCCAGCGTCCTGGTGCCGTAGGCCAGGCCGTACGTCGTGGAGGTGTAGAACAGCGTGTAGCCGATCACCATGGCGCCCGCGCCGAGCAGCACCCGCCCGCCCTGCGCACGCAGCAGCGCGGCCACCGGCACCCGCGCGATGCGACCCTGCTCGACGGCCTCGCGGAAGACCGGCGTCTCGGCGATCCGCACCCGGATGTAGAGGCCGACGACCACCAGCAGCAGGCTCGCCACGAACGGCACCCGCCAGTGCTCGGTGCCCGCCAGCATGAACGCCACGGTCGCGCCGACGAAGCCCACCGCCGGGCCGAGCTGCGGGAAGATCGCGTACCGGCCCCGCTCGCCGGGCGGCGCGTGCTCGGTGGCCAGCAGCACCGCCCCGCCCCACTCACCGCCCAGGCCGATGCCCTGCAGGAACCTCAGCGCCACCAGCAGCGCCGGCGCGGCCACCCCGATCGCCGCGTAGTCGGGCAGCAGGCCGATCGCCACCGTCGACAGGCCCATCACCAGCAGCGAGACGACCAGCACGGAGGTGCGGCCGACCCGGTCGCCCCAATGGCCGAAGATCGCCGAGCCGAGAGGGCGGGCGACGAAGGCCACCGCGAACGTCGAGAACGCCGCGAGCGTGCCGGCCAGCGGGTCGAGCTGGGGGAAGAAGGCCTCGTTGAAGACCAGGGCGGCGGCGGTGCCGTAGATGAAGAAGTCGTAGAACTCGATCGCCGTGCCGGTCAGGCTGGCGATCGCGATCCTGGCGGTGCTGGGACGGACAGCGGCGGGGGCTTGGATCATGCTCCATCATTACCCTACGCAGTGATCCGACCACCCTGAGTTCAGCCTGGAACCGTCACCGACACGGTCGAGCCCGTGCGCGTCTTGGAGACCCTCAGCTGGGCCGGGACGCGGGTGCGCAGCTCGGCCACATGGCTGACGATTCCCACCGCCCGGCCGCCGTCACGCAGGCCGTCGAGGATGTCGAGCACCCCGTCGAGCGTGTCTTCGTCGAGCGTGCCGAACCCCTCGTCGACGAACAGGGTGCCGATCTCGGCGCCGCCCGACTCGGCGGCCACCACGTCTGCAAGGCCCAGCGCCAAGGCCAGGGAGGTGATGAAGCTCTCGCCGCCCGACAACGTCGCAGGGTCGCGGTCGACGCCCGTCCAGCCGTCGGCGACCCGCAGCCCCAGGCCGCCACCCGCCCGGCCGCGCGCCCCAGCCGTCTTCCGCAGGTCGTGCTGAAGCTGGTAGCGGCTGCCCGACATGTGGTCGAGCCGCTCGTTGGCCGCCTCGACCACCTGCCGCAACCGCTCGCCCAGCACGAACGACGACAGGCTCATGCTCCACTGGTTGTCGCCCGAGGTGCCGCTGGCCAGCGCGGCCAGCCGCTCGGCCAGCCGATGGCGCTCGGCCGCCGGCGCCCACGCCGCCAGGCAGGCGGCCAGCTCGTCGTGCAGGGTCGCCAGGCGGCGCTCCCGGCTCACCGCACGGTCGCGCGCCGAGACGCAGGCGGTGTGGTGGCGCTCGCGCTCCTCCAGCTCGGCGTGCAGCGCCCGCAGGTCGGGCACCGGCTGCGCGGCGGCCGCCACCAACTGGGGGTCGGCCAGGGTGCTGGTGACGGCGGCGTGCTGCGCGTCGAGCTCGCGCAGCCGCTCAGCCCTCGCCTCCCGCTCGGCCGGCGTACGCGCGGCGTCCTGGGCATCGGCCGCGCTGTCGAAGCCCGCCTCCTTGGCCGCGGTCTCGGCCTCCTCGACGGCCTTGAGATGCTCGGCCACGGCCGTGCTCGCGTCCTGGGTCGCGTCGAGCGCCTCGCGGAGCAGCTCGGCCTCGTCGCCCAGCCTGGACAGGCGCGCGGCCAGGGTCGGGTCATCGCCCCTCGCCGCGTCCAGGCGGGCCGTCAGACGTCCGGCGTCGGCGCTCAGCTCTTCCCGGCGAGTACGGCAGGCGGCCAGGCGGGCGGTGACGCGCTTGGAGTCGTCGTCGAGGTGGAGCTGCTGGGTGCGCAACCGCTCGGCCTCGGCGGCCAGCCCGTCGAGGCGCGCGGCCGAGTGGCGCAGGCGCGCGAGGTCCTCCTCGGCGACGCCGAGCAACCGGCGCCCTTCGGCTTCGGGGAAGGGCGGCTCGCTCCTGCCCGCCGCGCGTGGCGTCTCACCCACGTGGGCCAGGGGAGAAGGCACGGCGGCCTCCGCGGCCTTGGGCGACTCCCCGGCCTCGGGCGGCACACCGGTCTGAGACAGCGGCGCGGCCGGAAGCGGCCCATCGGTCTGAAGCGGCTCCGCGGGCGCCGTGTCGTGTGGCGCGTTGGCGGATGACGGGTCGTGCGGCGGTTGAGCGGCGTGAGGGGGTGGCGTGGTCAGGCGGGTGAGGAGGCGGGAGCGTTCGGCGTGGAGCTGGGTGCGGTGCGTGCGGTGGGCGGCCAGGGCCTCGCCGACGGCGCGGGCCTGCTCGCGCACCCGCTCCCGCTCGGCCTCCACCCGATCCAGCTCCCCGAGCAGCGACGGCTCCTGGTCGGCCACAGACTCCAGCCGGTCGAGCTCCTCCCGCGCCAGGATGAGCGCCTGCTCGGCCTCCTCCGGGTCGAGGTCACCCGCCGCCTCGGCCAGGCGCGAGCGCAGGGCGGCCACCGCCACCTCGGCGGCCTCGCGTTCGGCGTGCGCCTCCTCGTGGGCCGCCTCGGCCGCGTGCTCGTCGTCGGCCGACGGCGCGCTGGGGGCGGGGGCGGCAGGGCTCGGGTGGTCCTCCGAGCCGCACACCGCGCACGGGTCGCCCTCGGCCAGGTCACGGGCCAGCTCGGCCGCCATGCCCTCCACGCGGGCCTGGCGGATGTCGAGCCATCGTTCGCGCGACTCCTGGGCGCGGTCGACCAGCTCCTGCAACGCGCCGGACGCCGACTCCAGCTCGGCGGTCAGGATCTCTCTGCGCCTGGCCGATTCCAGAGCGGAGGCCGCCGACTCCGCCGCGGCACGGGCGGAGGGTACGGCGGCGGCCTGGGCCCGGACCTCGCCCAGGCGGGCGGTGACGGCGGCCATGCGATCGGGCAGTTCGGCGTCGAGCGCGGACACCTCGGCCTCACGCTCGGCCAGAGTCTCCAGTTCGGTGGCCAGGTTGAGCAGGTCTCGCTCGACGGCGATGAGGTCGCGGGCGGCGGCGACGACGGCTTCGGCGGCGGGGATGCGGGCGGCGTCGAGCCTGGCCTCGGCGAGGGCGCTCTCGACCTCGCGCAGGCGTTGCGGGAGGGCGGCCAGGCGGGTGGTGATGGTCTCGTCGGCGGTGGTGAGCTCGGCGAGCTCGGCTTCTGTGCGGCTCAGGTCGCGGCGGACGACGAGGAGCCTGGCTTCCTCGGTGAGGAGTTCGGAGAGCCTGGCCATCTCGCGCTGCCGGTCACGCTCGAGCTGGGCCAGCTGCTCGGCGAGATGCTCGGCGGCGTGGTGGGCGTGCTGGACCTGCCCGGTGGCGTGCCCGGTGGCGTGCTCGGCGGCGTGCTCGGCGGCGTGCTCGGCGGCGTGCTGAGCCGGGCGCTGGGCGTCGTGCCGCGGTGCGTGGTGGGCGTGGTCGTCGGGGTGGCGGGGCAGGAGCTGGCGTGCTCTGGCGACGGCGTCGGCGGCGAGGGTGCGGGTCTTGCGTACCGCCTCCGCGCGCTGGCGGGCGCCGGCGATCAGGGGGAGCACCCGGTCGGCTCTGGCCGCGTCGTCGAGGATGGCCACCAGGTCGGCGCGCTCGTCCGCGCGCTCGTCGAGGGTGTGGCGCAGGGTGAGCGCCTCGGCGTGCCTGCGCTGGCGGTCGGCGAGGGTGGTGGCCTGGTCGAAGGTGAGCCGCGCGGCGCGCAGGGCACCCTCGGCGGCGGTGGCGGCCTCGGTCGCCCGGGTGGCGGCGGCTTCGGCCTCGGCGTGGACGGCTTGGGACCAGGGCAGCTCGTCACCGGGCGCGCCTGCCGTACCGGTGGAGGCGCGGGGGCCGGCGGGTGCTGGACCGGAGACGGCAGAAGCGGCAGACGGCGACCCGGCGGACGGCGACCCGGCAGACGGCGACCCGGCGGACGGCGACGATGCCAACCCCGACGACGATGCCAACCCCGACGACGCCGCCGTGAGGAGGGCCTCGCCTGCTGCCTCCTCGATCCGGTGCACCGCGAAGTCGACCTGCTGCCGCAGCTCCTGCTGCCCGCGCCAGGTGAGCTTGCGCTGCTCCGCGAGCCACGCCTCCGCCTGCGTGAACACCTTGACCGTGAACAGCCGCTCCAGCAGCCGCCGCCGCTCGTCGCCGTCGGCGCGCAGGAAGCGCGCGAAGTCGCCCTGCGGCAGCATGGCGACCTGGCAGAACTGGTCGCAGTTCATCCCCAGCAGCCCGCCGACCAGGTCGCCGGCCTCGTCGGCCCGGGTGGTGAGCCCGTTCCACGAGGTCTCCCCCGCCCGCTCCGAGACGATGACCTTGGCCTTCTCCTCCGTGAACCCGCTCCCCCGCAGCTTGGGGCGCAGCCAGGCGGGCGAGCGCTCGATGCGCAGGCGGCGCCCCCTGATGGTCACGTCGAGCACGACGGAGGGGCCGACGTCGGCGGGCGCGTGGTCGCAGCGCAGCGAGCGGGCGCTGTTGCGCTGGCCGGGCACCTGCCCGTAGAGGGCGTAGCACAGGGCGTCGAGGATGGTCGTCTTGCCCGCCCCGGTGGGTCCGTGGACGAGGAAGAGCCCGGCTTCCGCCAGGGCGTCGAAGTCGACCCGCTCGGTGCCGGGGAAGGAGCCGAAGGCGGTCAGGGTGAGCAGGTGGGGCCGCACTAGGAGTTTGCCTCCTTGAGCCGGGAAGCCTCGATGGCCGCACGCAGCAGCGCCTCCTCGTCGGGCGAGGCGGCTTCGCCGCGCACCTCTCGCACGAAATCGAGGGCGACCTCGCTCTCCGGCCGCCCAGCGAGGCGGGGCAGCGGGACGGCCGGGGTGGCCCCGACCGGGTCGAAGGAGAGCGCGAGGGTGTGCGGGAAGCGGGCGCGCAGGCGGTCCATCGCCGCCTTGGGGCGGACCGGGTCGGTGAGGGTCACCTGCAGCCAGTGGCTTTCGTGGTCGGAATAGCGGGACGAGGTGAGCAGGTCGTCGAGCATGCCGCGCAGCCGGCCGACCGGGCGGGGCACGGGCGCGGCGACGAAGTCGGCCGAGGCGAGGCCCGAGGAGCCGAGTTCGACCAGCCAGCAGCCCTTGACCTGGCCGGCCTCCGAGAAGGAGTAGGCCAGGGGCGAGCCGGAGTAGCGCACGGTCGGCGACATCCGCTGCCGCCCGTGCAGGTGGCCCAGCGCCACGTAGGAGACGCCGTCGAAGGCCTGCAGCGGCACGTGGGCGACGCCGCCGACGCTGATGTCGCGTTCGCTGTCGCTGGCCTCGCCTCCGGTGACGAAGGCGTGGGCGAGCACGACGGACGGTCCGCCGTGCCGTACGAGGTCGGTCCTGACCTTGTCCATGGCGTGGCCGAGGGCCGCGGTGTGGGTGCGCGACTCGAGCTCCCAGGGGCCGCGCACCAGCTCGGGTTCGAGGTAGGGGATGCCGTAGAAGGCCACGCCGCCGATCTCGATCGGCTCCCAGGAGCGTGACGGGTCGGTGCGCAGGTGCACTCCGGCCGCGTCGATCAGGTCGGAGCCGAAGCCCAGGCGCCGGGCGGAGTCGTGGTTGCCGCTGATGACCACGACGCGCACGCGCTCGGCGACCAGGCGCCGCAGGGCCTCGTTGCACAGGGCGACGGCGTCGACGGGCGGCAGTGCCCGGTCGTAGACGTCTCCGGAGATCGCCACCACCTCGACCCGCTCGGCTCTGACCGTCTCGACCAGGTGGTCGACGAAGGCGGCCTGCGCCTCGAGGAGGCTCTCCCGGTGGAAGGAGCGTCCGAGGTGCCAGTCGGAGGTATGCAGCACGCGCATGTCCCAGGAAGCTAACAGGTATCACTGACAAAGGTGGTCCCAGCGACACGCCACGCGGGAGTAGCCTTGAAGATCAGCGGGCAAAACGACATACATGGGGAGGCCGATGGGCGCCGGTCGTGGCACCTTGGGCGTGGCCGCCGGACTGGTACTCCTGGCTCTGGCGACCCTGGGTTACGCCTTGCCTCCTGCCTTCGACCCGCCTCCCCTTCAGGTGGACGCGGCCTTCCAGGCTCTGCCCGAGCAGCCGGAGAACGAACGCAGGCCGGTCGTGGCGGCCGATCCCTACCGCACCGAGAAGATCACGATACCGGCCGTCGGCCAGCAGCTCCAGGCGACCGTCCGCGCGCCCGCGACGCCGGGACGCCATCCGGCGATGGTCTTCATCTCCGGCTCCGGCAACGGCTCGCAGGAGGAGTTCGTGCCGCAGGCCGAGTTCCTCGCCGCGGCCGGGGTGGTGACGCTGGCCTTCGACAAGCGCACGGTCGGCTACAACTTCCGCGACCGCGACTTCTCGCTCCTGGCCGACGACGCCCTGCGCATGATCAAGTATCTGCGCAGCCGCCCCGACGTCGACCCGAACCTGGCCGGGATCTGGGCCGTCAGCGAGGGCGGCTGGGTGGCGCCGATCGCCGCCGCCGACCCCGCCGTGGGTTTCGTGGTCCTGATCTCCTCGCCCAACGTCTCGCCGCTGCGCCAGGTCGCCTGGGCGCTCAACGAGCAGCTGCTGCGCCTGCGCGCGCCCGCGGGCGTGCGCGATCTGCTGACCAGGGCGATGGGCAACTTCGGCTTCGACTTCCTGCGCCACGACGCGATGCCGGCGCTGCGGCAGATGCGTCAGCCGGTCCTGGCCCTGTACGGCACGACGGACCCGTCGATCCCCTTCGTCGAGAGCACCCAGGCGCTCACCAAGGCCCTCACCGAGACGGGCAACGACAAGTTCACCATCCGCTTCCTCGACCAGGCCGACCACGCCATGCGCATCGCCGGGGGCCCGTTCGCCCCCGGCTACCTGGAGACGCTCGCCAACTGGATCAAGGCCCTGCCCGGCGCCGCCAAGCCCGCGCTGCCGATCGCCGGCGCGACCCCCACGCAGCGTTTCCAGGCCAGCGACGTGCCCGCCGCGCCCTGGTACGCCGGGGGCACCATGCTGGGGCTGACGATCTGCCTGGCCGCCGTCGGCTACGTGGCGGGACCGTTCGCGGAACTTGTCGTACGGCTGCGCGGCCGCCCCCTGACGCCCGCGGCGCACAACGCGGAGTTGTGGGCGCCGATCCGGCGCAGGCTGCGCCGCATGGCCTGGACCGGGCTGGGGCTGCTCGCCTCGGTCATCGCGTTCATCACGCTGCTGGTGATGTTCTCGGTCAACCAGGCGGGCGCCTGGCCCGCGGTGCTGTCGGGGTGGCTGATCGTGCGCGTGCTCGCCGTACTGATGCTCCTGCAGGAGGTCACCGCGGTCGCGACGGTCGTGTCGGCGCTGCGTGACGGCATGCGGCCCACGCGCGGCCAGCACGTCGCGATCGCGGGCGTGCTGGGCGGCACCGGCCTGCTGCTGGTCGCGGCCGCCTACTACGGGCTGTTCTCGTTCCCCTGGTAGGAGACGTAGGCCGCCATCCAGCGGTCGATCTCGGCGAAGACCTGCTTGCGCACCGGCTCGGCCGACAGGACCAGGTCGTGCACGCCGTCCTGGACGCGCACGCACGTCACGTGCGGGCCGAGGCAGGGCGCCCAGCGGGCGATCTGGCGCGGGTCGAGCACGATGTCGGCGCTGCGCGCCTCGGGCACGAAGTCGCGCACCCGCAGCCCCGTCGAGGAGCTGAGCACCAGGACGGGGACGTCGACCGCCAGGCCGCCGTGCAGCCGCCGCTGCGCCCGGCGGATCGCCGCCAGCCACATCGCGTGGACGGCGAAACCGCCGTGGGGCTTCATCTCCAGGTCGTAGTCCCACTCGCCGCCGTGGTCGCGGTGCAGGCTGTAGCCGTACGCCATGCTGACGCCGAGGGGCAGGGCCCTGGCGGAGTACGACAACGGGCCCCTGAGGACATCGGCGGCCAGCCGCAGCGGCGTGGGCACGTTGAGGTCGAAGAAGGGGCTGTTGAGCACCAGTCCGTCGACGAGTCCCCTGCCGCGGACCCGGTCGGCCCAGAGCGCGGCGGTCAGGCCGCCGGTGGAGTGGGCGTTGACGGTCAGCTCGTCGTGGTCCTGGCGGATGATCCGGACCGCCTCGTCGATCTCCGGGAAGTAGTCGGTGATGCTCTTGATCAGGCCGCGGGTCTGGTGCGGCAGCAGCGACCGGCCGTATTTGCGCAGGTCGAGCGCGTAGAAGTCGATACCTTGGGCGAGATAGTGCTCGGCCAGGTGGTCTTGGAAGAAGTAGTCGGTGAAGCCGTGGATGTACAGAACCGCCCGCCGCGACCCGGTCCGCCGGGAGATGAGAGTGGCGACGACCTCACCCTCGAAATCCGCGGGCATGCGCAAAACGGTGATCTCGTACATGGGACACACGGTATTCCACGGAAGCTGGGCGCATGATGGAGGGGAGGCGCTTCAATACTGGGGACCGGCGTTCGCCGGATGTTAACTCTCCCCTTAGCTCACATTTGAGGGTATTTCCGTATGCTCCTGGACGGAAAACGGGCCTACGGTAAAACGTACGGGGCAGCAGGAAAGGCGTGATGATGACCTCTGGGGCAGTTCTGGGGTGGACACTGCTCTCGATCGTCGCGCCCGGAGCCGCGCACCTGCGGGCGGGATGGCGCAAGACCGGGCTCACCCTGCTCTCCATCTACTTCGCCGGCATCCTCGCCCTGCTGGCGCTCGCCCTGTTCCAGGGCGTCGACCTCGCCGGAAGCATCGCCGCCAGCAGCTCGCTGCTCATCACCGTCACGGTGGGCGCCGCCGTCCTCGGCCTGGCCTGGTTCGCGCTCGTCGTGCACTCCTTCATCGTCCTGAAGCCCAGCAAGCTGCCCCAGAACGGCCAGATCCTCGTCGGCACCGTCGCCGGGCTGATGGCCGTCCTCGTCATCGCCCCCTTCGGGCTGACCGCCCAGTCGCTGTGGGTGGGCAACGACACGCTGAACGACATCTTCACCGGCCCCGCCTCCTCCAGCGGCCGGGAAGCCGCTCCCGTAAAGCGCGAGGACCCGTGGGCGGGACGCACCCGCGTCAACATCCTCGTCCTCGGCGGCGACGCCGACGACCACCGCTCCGGCGTGCGCACCGACAGCATGCACCTGGCCAGCATCGACGTGAAGACCGGCAACACGGTGCTGTTCAGCCTGCCGCGCAACCTCGAGTTCGTGCCCTTCAAGCCCGGCACCCCCATGGCCGAGCGCTTCCCCCAGGGCTTCCAGCTGCCCGGCGCGAGCCGCGCCACCGACGACCTGCTCAACAGCGTGTGGGAGTACTCCGACGCCCACCCCGAGATCTTCGGCGGGCGCAAGAACATGGGCCCGCAGGTGCTCAAGGAGACGATCGGCCACATCCTCGGCGTCGACATCGACTGGTACGTCCTGGCCAACATGTGGGGCTTCGCCCGCCTCATCGACGCCATCGGCGGCGTCACCCTCACCGTCGAGACCGACGTGGTGTTCGGCCGCTACAACGAAGGCCTCGTCAAGGCGGGCACGCGCAGGCTCAAGGGCGCCGACGCCATGTGGTACGCCCGCTCGCGCACCAACAGCGACGACTACACCCGCATGCGCCGCCAGCGCTGCGTCATCGGCGCCCTGCTCGGCCAGGCCGACCCCGCCACCGTCCTGTCCCGCTTCACCGCCGTCGCCAAGGCGACCAAGCAGCTCATCAGGACCGACATCCCCCGCGCCTGGCTGGAACACCTGGTGCCGCTAGCGCTGAAGGTCAAGGGGGCGAAGGTGCGCAGCGTGCAGTTCGTGCCGCCGTTGATCAAGACGTACTCGGCCGACTGGGAGAAGATCCGGACGATCGCGGCGAAGGCCCTCAAGGAGTCGGCCACCCCGCGCCCGGTCGCCGCCATGGGCAGCCCGTCGCCCTCGCCGTCGCCATCGGCGTCGATGTCGAGCAGCAGGACCGCCACGCCGTCACCCACGCCTAGCCGGACCAACCCCGCCACCGACCTCACGGAGGGGTGTGGGGGGATCTAGAGCTCGTACGGCAGGCCGTTCTCGATCTTGGCGGCCAGCTCGTGGAGGTCGATGGTGTCGCCCGCGGGGCCGACGAGCTCGCGGAGCTTGTAGGGATGGGGTGAGGTGTAGCCGCGTTTGCGGAGGGACTGCTCCAGGAGGGGGACCAGGGCGCAGACGCCGGGTGTGGGGTGGGGGCAGGACATGTGGCCGTAGCGCCAGTCGAGCTCGCCACCGCGTCCGGCCGCGACGAGGTCGACCACGTCCTGAGGGGTCGCCTCGGCGCCGATCAGCTCGGTGGCCGCCTGGGTCACCAGCGCGGCTATCCCGCTCGAATCGACCGGCCCGTCGTCGACGCGGAAGGCGTGGGAAGGCGGCGCGCCCTTGAGGTCCTCGTCCTGCGCCCAATGCGCGGCGGCCCGGCACAGCCGGTCCTCGACCTTCTCCGCCAGCCGGAAGAACACCGTCGGGCCCGGGGTGCTTGTGATCGGGCCGTCCGGCCAGCCGAGCTCACGTGCCAACCCGCGAGCGGCCGGTGATGGAGGCGGCGGCTCGACGCGGTCCAGCAGCCGGTCGTGCTCGACCTTCCACCGGAAGAGCTTGAACAGATCGGCCGGATAGGTGCCTTGGTAGACGAATCGCGCCATGCACCACAGGAACGCCGCCTCGACCTGCCATCGCCGGCGCAGGGCGACTCCCAGCCTGTCACCGCCGACGATCTTGCCCGCCGCCTCCCAGTGTCCGCGCCGCAGCCGCTGTACGGCATGGGCGGCCTGCTCGTCCGTCGTCGTGAGCCACGCGTGTGTCAGGCACGCGTCGAGCCAGCCGCTCCGCCTGTACACGAACTCCATGGTCAGCAGCGTGCGGAGATCGTCTCGCGACAGCCCGATCAGCAGCGGCATCCCGAGGATGACCCGGCCCTTCCGCGCGCTCATGACGGCCACGCCGGACAGCCTCATCTCCCGCACCACGGCAACTCCGGCCAGCCCGGCGGCCTCCGAGACGAGGGCGGCCAGCTCAGGGTGCTCCGCGGGGATCAGCACCGGGTTCCGCCACCGATACCCCGCCCGCCCCGCGTTCCAGAGCAGGGCGAGCGCGGCCAGGCCCATCAGGCCCATCAGCATCCACCTCAGCGGCCCGACGACCAACAGGCCGGCGGCACCCACCGGGACGATCACCATCAGCCCCGTCGAGCGGACCATCCAGCCCGGCAACAACACGCTCGGCTTGACCCGCAAAATGATCTTCAACATCTGCCATCGCGACACGCGGCACACCATGGCACAAACAGATCAAACCCGGAAAGCCTCCCGAGCCAGCTTCCGAGCCTTCACCTCGTCGATGTCATGCCCCAGCCCCGGCTGCGTGAACGGCACCGCCACCACCCCGCCCGCGGCCCCCACCGCCGGGTCGACGATCTGCGCCTGCCTGGGCGGCTGCGTCACGTCGCACGGCAGCGTGCAGCCCGGCAGGCTGGCGATGGCGACGGCGGCGGCGCGGGCCAGGCCGGTGCCGCGGCCTCCCGCGCAGACGATGTCCCAGCCGTTGGCCGCCGCCCTGTCGTGGGCGCGCCTGGCGTCGCTGAGGGTGGGGTAGGCGGCCGGGCGCAGGATGAGGGCGCGGGCGGCGCGCAGGGTGAGGTAGTCCTCCAGGAGCGGCCCCTCGACCGCGACCTTGGCGGCGACCTGGTCCTGGAGGGCGGCGTGGGAGCCGACGTCCTCCAGGGGGAAGGGCCGCTCGATGACCTCGATGCCGTAGGAGTCGAGGGCGACCAGTTGCTCGTCGGTGGTGTAGCTGGAGTGGCAGTCGACGGCGAGGGTGAGGGCGGGGAACGCCTGCCGTACGGCTCGGACGGGTTCGATGTCCCAGCCGGGGCGGATGTCGAGGGTCACGTGCGTGTAGCCGCCGCAGACCTGCTGGTTGACCTGGGTGACCAGGTGTTCGGGCGTGGGGTTGAGCCCGAGGCGGACGGTGGCGGTGAGCGAGGTGCGGCTGCCGCCGAGGGCGTGGGCCAGAGGGACGCCGCGCATCCGGGTCCACAGGTCCCAGCAGGCCATGTCGATCGCCGGATGCCCGCCCGGCGCGGAGTCGGGGTGTTCCCAGTCCGCGTCGAGCAGGGCCTTGGCGTCGTCGATCGGTTCGTCGGGCGCGTCGACCAGCTCGCCCCAGCCGGTCATCCCCCCGTGCTCGGTGAGCTTGACGAGCAGGCTCTCCACCCGCCTGCCGTATGGCAGGACGACACGGAGCAGCTCAAGCTCCCGGACTCGCGGCATGCATCCCCCTATGTCACTGGCTCCTGTCCAGGGTAAAGCGTGGCGCGACGAGGAAGCCCACGACGGTCATCGCGAAGGCGAGGGCGTAGCCGACGATGTAGAGGCCGCTGGTGGCGGTGAACAGCGCTCCGGTGAGGGCGACGGCGACCACGACGAAGACCGATTCGCCGACGCCGAGCGCTCCGCTGTTCTTGCCTTCCTCGCCGGGCTTCGACAGCTCCAGGACGAGGATGGAGACGGTCGGGTACAGGGCTCCGATGCCGAGGCCGGTGACGATCCAGGCGAGGTAGGCCAGGGCGATCGGGACCTGGGAGATCAGGACGAGCGACATGAGGGCGATGCCGGCGCCGATCATCGCGATGCCGCCGCGCAGCGCCATGGCGTGGCTGATCCAGCCCTTGCCCTTGATCCAGGAGCCGGCGGCCCAGCCGAGCGCGCCGACGGTGAGCACGACGCCGGCTCCCGCCAGGCTCATGCCGCGCTGGTCGCGCAGCATCAGCGGGACGAGGACCTCGGCGGCGAACATGGATCCGGCTGCCAGGCCGCGCAGGATGACCGCGGTGGGCAGGCCGCGGGCGGCGCGCAGCGTGCCGGGCGGCAGCAGGCGGGGCAGCGCGACGGCGAGCAGGACCAGTCCGCCGAGCAGCACGATCAGGTGGGTCGCCGCGCCGTACTGGATGACCGCGGCGGCGACGGCGGTCACGACGGCCCACACGAGCTGGCGGCCGAGGCCGGGTGAGGGCTCGGCCATGCCGCCGCGCAGGGCGGGGTCGGCGGTGCCGCGCCACAGGGCCAGCGCCGCCGGCGCGGCAAGCACCGGGACGCCGAGGAAGATGTAACGCCAGTCGAGCTCGGAGGCGACCACTCCGGCGATGGCCGGGCCGACCAGGGAGGGCACCACCCAGGCGGTGGAGAACAGGGAGAACACCTTGGGATGCAGCACGCCCGGGTAGACCCGGGCGACCAGAACGTAGATGGCGACGTTGAACAGGCCTCCGCCGAAGCCCTGCACGAAACGGCCCGCGACGAACAACTCCATCGTGGGCGCGGTGCCCGCGATCAGCAATCCGGCGACGAAGGCGGCCAGGCCGGTCCACATGGGGGCCAGCGGGCCGAGCGTGTCGCTCCATCGGCCGCCGAGCACGGTGGCGATCACCCCGGCGGCCAGGGCGCCGCTGAAGGCGAGGTTGTACAGGTGCATGCCGCCCAGATCCTCGCCGATCTTCGGCATGGCGGCGGCGACCGCCATGGCCTCGAAGGCGACCAGGGTGACAAGGGCGACGAGCGCGACGCTCACCGCCCGATACTTCCGGCCAATCACGCTGTCGTGGGCCTCAACCGGTGCTTCCATCACTGCTGTCATGCGCACGAACCTACGCACGGGCACCGGCGGGCACATCGGGCCGTGGTCCTAGGACCTGAGGCGGGCCTCCATTCCGGCGATGAGCAGATCGATGCCGAACTCGAACCGCTCGTCGTCGCCGTCGGCCATGAGCGTGTCGACGTGCGCCGCCATGGCGGGGTACTGCTCGGGCGAGAGCTGGCGGTAGTAGGCCTGGATCATGCCGAAGAACTGCTCGAAGTACTCCTCCGGGCTCAGGTTCCCGGCTCGCACCCGCGAGCCGTGCAGCGCGCCCTCATAGGCGTCCCCGGCGACGTAGAGGGAGAACCGGTCCAGCCCGAGCGAGGCGTCACGCGGTGAGAACCCGGCCTCCAGCAGCAACCGGAACATGAACTCCCCGATGCGCAGCCCGTTGGGCCCGGTCGGGATGTTGATGAGCGCCACCTTGGCGATGTCGGAATATTTCGTCATCACCCGCCGCGACTCCCGCATCACCTGCCTGATCTGCTCCTGCCAGCGTGAGGCGTCGAGCTCGGGCAGCTCGATCTCACCCATGACCCGCTCCAGCATCAGCTCCAACAGCTCGTCCTTGTTGGCCACGTGGGCGTAGAGCGAGGCGGGCCCGGTATCGAGCGCCTGGGCGACGGCTCGCATGCTCACCTGGTCGAGGCCTTCCTCGACGACGATGCGCAGACCCGCGCCCACGATCGCGTCCTGGGTGAGCTGGCGGCGCCTGGGCTTGCGGGTGGTGCGCCAGGGCGGGGTGGGCGTCTCCATGACGAACACTGTACTTGACACGAACACTGTTCGCTAATAAAACAGTGTTCGCAACGAACACCGTTCGCCTAAAGAACAACGTTCCACAAGGAGCCCCCCGTGACTCTTCTCCACACCTCCTCCCCACCCGCCTACCGCTGGCGCTGGGTCGCCCTCTTCGTGATCCTCGCCGGTGAGGTCATGGACCTCCTCGACGCGCTGATCACCCAGATCGCCGGCCCTGCCATCCAGAAGGACCTGGGCGGCAACGAGGGCATGCTGCAGTGGCTGGTCGCCGGATACACGCTGGCCATGGCCGTCGGCCTGATCACCGGTGGCCGCCTCGGCGACCTGTACGGCCGCAAGCGCATGTTCGTCATCGGCGCCGCCGGCTTCACGATCGGCTCGCTGCTGTGCGGCATCGCCGTGAGCCCCGAGATGCTCGTCGCCGCCCGCGTCACGCAGGGCCTGTTCGGCGCCGCGATGTTGCCGCAGGGCCTGGGCATGATCAAGGCGATGTTCCCGCCGGACGAGGTCGGCAAGGCCTTCGGCGCCTTCGGCCCGGTCATGATGATCTCCAGCGTCGGCGGCCCCATCCTGGCCGGCTGGCTCGTCACCGCCGACGTGTTCGGCCTCGGCTGGCGCATGATCTTCCTGATCAACCTGCCTCTGGGCCTCGCGGCCGTCGTCGCGGCGATCAAGTACCTGCCCGAGCACCGCTCCGACGACGCCTCCAGACTGGACGTCCTCGGCATGCTCCTGGTCTCCGCCGCCGCCTTCCTGCTGATCTTCCCGCTCATCCAGGGCCGCGAGCACGGCTGGCCCGCCTGGACCTGGATCTCCCTGGCCGCCTCCGCGCTCGTCTTCTGGATCTTCGGCCGGTACGTCTCACGCAAGAAGAGCGACCCGCTCATCACCCCCAGCCTGTTCCGCAAGCGCGCCTTCACCGGCGGCCTGGTCGCCGGGCTCGCCTTCTTCACCGGCATGATCGGCCTCAGCCTCGTCTTCATGCTCTACATGCAGGAAGGCCTCGGCTACAGCGCCTTCAAGGCCGGCCTCACCGGACTGCCGCAGGCCATCGGCTCCCTCGCCGGCTTCGGCATCGCCATGTCGCTGCAGGCCCGGCTGGGCCGTACGCTCCTGCAGATCGGCACCGTCGTCTCCGCCCTCGGCGCCGTCACCCTCGGCCTCACCGTGCACCTGGCGGGCCTCGACGTCAGCCCCTGGCAGCTCGCCCCCGCCCTGGCCCTCGTCGGCATCGGCATGGGCATCACCATGGCGCCCTTCTTCGACATCATCCTGGCCGGGGTCGACGAGCACGAGTCGGGCTCCGCCTCGGGCACACTCACCGCGGTCCAGCAACTCGGCAGCGCCCTGGGCGCCGCGGTCCTGCTGACGATCCTGTTCAACCTGCTGAAGGACGCCTGGAGCTTCACCGACGCCCTCCAGGTGGTCATCGGTGTCGAGATCGGGCTGCTCGTGCTGACCGGCCTCGTCTCCTTCCTGCTCCCGCGCAAGGCCCGTGCCGAGATCGGCCACTGAGCCCCGCGCGCACGGCCCCGGTCCCCTCACGGGCCGGGGTTTCTGTGCATTAGTGCAAGGTGAGTGTTTCTGCACAGTCGCCGTCTCCCGCGCGTCTTACCGTGGGCCGAATGACGAACTCACAGGCATTCGCCGACCGGCTTTTCACCGCCGCGCTCGGCGCCATCGACGTGCTCTCCATCCACCTGGGTGACCGGATGGGCTGGTATCGCGCCCTCGCCGAGCACGGGCCGGCGACCCCGGCCGAGCTCGTGGCGCGGGCGGGCGGGGCCGGGAGGTACGCCACGGAGTGGCTGGAGCAGCAGGCCGCCACCGGCATCCTGGACGTGCGGCCCGACGGCAGGTTCGTGCTGCCCGAGGGGGCGGCCGAGGTGCTCACCGATCCTTCGAGCCTCACCTATCTCGCTCCGCTGGCCCGCATGATCTCGGCGGCCGCCGTCCAGCTGCCCGCCCTCCTGGAGGCCTATCGCACGGGTGGCGGGGTGCCGTGGGCGGCCTACGGGGCCGATATGCGGGAGTCGCAGGCCGACATGAACCGGCCATGGTTCGAGCACGCCCTGCCCGCCGCGCTGGCAGGCGTCGCCGACCTGCATGCCCTGCTCAGCCGGCCGGGGGCACGGATCGCCGACCTGGGATGCGGGGCCGGGTGGTCGACCATCGCGCTGGCCAGGGCGTATCCAGGGGCGCAGGTGACCGGGGTCGACGTCGACGCGCCCTCGATCGACCTGGCCCGGAGCAACGCAGCCCTCGGCCCGGCCCGGGGCGACGCCACCAGCGACCCGGCCCGGAGCGACGCCCTCGACCCGGCCAGGAGCGACGCCTCCCCCGCCGGCGGGCTCTCCTTCCGCCTGGCCGACGCCACCACCCTCGAACCCGGCCGCTACGACGCGGTCTTCGCCTTCGAGTGCGTGCACGACCTGTCCCGTCCCGTCGAGACCCTGGCCGCGGCACGGCGCGCGCTGGCGCCCGGCGGCCAGCTCATCGTCATGGACGAGGCCGTCGCCGACGCCTTCACCGGCCCCGCCGACGAGGTCGACAGGCTCATGTACGGCTTCAGCCTCCTCGTCTGCCTGCCCGACGGCCTGGCCCACCAGCCGTCGGCGGGCACCGGCACCGTCATGCGCCCCTCCCGGCTGCGGACCTACGCCCAGGAGGCCGGCTTCGGCGACGTCGAGGTCCTCCCGATCGAGGGGTTCGGCTTCTGGCGCTTCTACCGCCTGCTCGCCTGAAGCTCCGCCCACCGGTTGAGGTCACGCCGCTCGATGGCCGCCGCCATCAGATCGGGGAAGGCGTCGGGGGTGCAGGCGAAGGCCGGCACCCCCAGCGCCGCCAGCGCCGCGGCGTTCTCGTGGTCGTAGGCGGGCGCACCCTCGTCGGACAGCGCCAGCAGGACGACGACCTGCACACCCGCCTGCGTCATCGCCGCCACCCTGCGCAGCATCTCCTCCCGGATCCCGCCCTCGAACAGGTCGCTCACCAGGATGAAGATCGAGTCGGCGGGCCGGGTGATCAGCCCCTGACCGTACGCGATCGCCCGGTTGATGTCGGTGCCGCCGCCCAGCTGCGTGCCGAACAGCAGCTCGACCGGATCGTGCAGCTGATCGGTGAGGTCGACGACCGCCGTGTCGAACACCACGAGCGACGTCTTCAACGACCGCATCGACGCCAGCACCGCGCCGAACACGCCGGAGTAGACCACCGAGGCCGCCATCGAACCGCTCTGGTCGAGACAGAGCACCACCTCACGCTGCACCCCGCGCTGCCGCCTGGCGTACCCGGTCAGCCTCGCGGGCACGACCGTCCGGTGCTCGGGCAGGTAGTTGCGCAGGTTGGCGCGGATGGTGCGGTCCCAGTCGATGTCGGCGTGACGCCTGGGCCGGTGCGTCCTGGCCGCGCGGTCGAGCGCGCCGCCGACCGCCGCCCTGGTGCGCTGCTCCAGGCGCCGCTCCAGCTCGCCCACCACCTGGCGGACCACCCGCCTGGCCGACTCGCGGGCCTCGTCGGGCATGACGGCGTTGAGCGCCAGCAGGGTGCCCACCAGGTGCACGTCAGGCTCCACGGCGTCGAGCATCTCCGGCTCCAGCAGCAGACGGGTCAGCTCGAGCCGTTCGATCGCGTCCTTCTGCATCACCTGGACGACACTCGCCGGGAAATAGCCCCTGATGTCGCCCAGCCACCGGGCCACCTTCGGCGCCGACGACCCCAGGCCTCCCCTGCCCTCGTAGACCGCGCTCAGGGCGCCGTCCATCTGGGCGTCGTCGCCGCGCAGCGCCGTCCCCGTGCCGTCGGCCTCGCCGCCGCCCAGGACCAGCCGCCATCGCCGTACACGCTCGTCCATCAGGCGTCGCCCCTTCCCAGGATCATCCGGACCGTCCGTACGGCGGCCGCGGCCCGGTCGTCGTCGAGCTCCTCGGCATCGGCGCCCTGGTGGCGCTCACCCTTCACCCGCTCGCCGATCGCCCGGCGCTCGGGGGCGGCGAACGTGCCGAAGGTACGGCGCAGCAGCGGCAGGACCTCGACGAACTGGCCGGCGTCGAGGGCGGCCAGCCACGAGTCGAGCAGGGCCAGGAGCTTGGGGTCGTGCACCAGCAGCAGGCCGCCGCCGGCCAGGAAGCCCTCCACCCAGGCCGCCACCCTGGCGGGGGCGTGGCCCCTGGAGGTCGCCCTCGCCATCCGGGCCTCGACGTCGCCGAGCTCGCCGGCGTCGAGGAGGATCCTGGTGAGGCGGCCTTCGATCAGGCCGTGGAGGTCGCGACGGTCGCACATGCCTCGCAACGTCATCAGCCACCTGCTCCCGGGCGTCGCCCCCGGCACCCCCTCGCCCCCCGCGCCAGGCCCCACGCCCGGGGCGATCTCCTGCCCGATGCCCTGCCCCACGTCCGACCCGACACCCGGCTCCACGTCTGGGGCGGTGGGCGGGGCCGGGGGGCGGGTGGTGTCGGTGAGGAGGGCGACGGCGCCGTGGACGCGGTCGACGTGCCGCAGCAACGCCGCCGCCGCATCGTCGTCGAGCCCGCCCGCCGCCACCGGCAGCCCCACGCAGATCCGCTCCAGCATCGACCGCACGATGCCCGCCAGCCCTTCGGCCGAGGTGCCGCGCACGTCGCCGTAACGCTGGGCCCTGACCATCGCCGGCAGCGCCGCCATCAGGTGCGTGACGTCGGTGTCGAGCGCCGACCTGGCCGACAGCGCCGCCAGCACCTCGGGCAGGGCGCCCGGCAGCTCGGCCACCAGGCACGCCTCGACCAGCCCGGCGAGCTCGGCCAGCGACGGCCCTCCACCCGACGGACCGGCCGCCGACGGCGTCCCCTGACCACCGGGCCCCCGCGTCCCCTGCCCACCAGGGCCCCCGGTCGACGGACCGCCGGGCGAGGAGCCCACGGCCCGCCCGTCGGGCGTCCGCGCGCCCGACGCCAGGTCGCGCACCCGCTGGGTGGCCGCAGCCTCCACCGTCACGCCCAGCGCCGCCGCCTCGATCAGCCGCAGGTCGAACTCCGGCCGCCACCCCAGCGCCCACGTCTCACGGAAGGTGCCCCTGCCCCGGGCCTCCCGCCGCACCCCCCACTCCACCTCGAGCAGCCCCAGCCGGTGCAGCAGCCGGCTGCGCCCCAGGTCGAGCCCCTTCCGCAGGTCCAGGTCGATCTCCCGTTCCCCCGCCTCGGCCCGCAACCGCAGCCGCCGCTGCTGCTCGCGCAGGTCGCGCTGCAGCGGCACCATGGGCACGCCGTCGCCCACGACCCCGATCCTGTCGCCCACCACGAGCCGCTCGCGCACGAGCTCCAGCGGCAGCTCGTCACCCTCGCACAACACGGCGCGCGCCGCCTCGGTCACCTCTCCCAGCCCCGCCAGCGGTCGCCCGCGCAGGGCGGCCAGGCCGTGCGCGAGCCGTACGCCCTCGATGACGTGCGCCGAGGAGACGCCCAGCCCTTCGGCGCGCAGAAGTGCGGCGACCCCGGCGAGCCAGCGTTCGATGGGCCGGTCGGGCACGGTGAACAGGTGGTGGTACCAGCCGGGCGAGGTGATGCCGGCGCCGTAGCCGCTCCACGACGCCAGCCGCCCGTAGGTCCACGGCACCCAGGTCAGCTCGGTCCTGACCTTGGCCATCCCGCGCAGGAGGGCGTTGTCGGACTGGGCGGAGGGCAGGGGCCCGGTCAGCGCGGGCACGTGCCAGGCGCCGCACACGACGGCGATCCGCTCGAAGCCCTCCTTCGTGGCGGCGCGGAGGGTGCGCCGCATGTACGCCTCTCGCCGCGCTTCCCGCTCGCCTGGCTCGTGGCCTTCGCGCACGGCGGCCATCGCCTCGGCCACCACGGTGAACGGCGTGTCTCCTCGGTGCTCGACGACATCCTCCCACCATCGCTCGGGGTCGTCGTAGCCCGCCGCGGCCGCCAGGGTGCCGATCGGGTCGACGCTGAGCTCGTCGGCGCGTTCGCCGGGGGCGGCCAGGGTGTGCGCGGCGGGGAGGTCGCAGAAGCGCACGCTCACGCCGTTCGCCGTGCCGTACGCCATGGCCTGCCATTCGGGCGAGAACGCCGCGAACGGCCAGAAGGCGGCGCGGGTCGCGTCGCCCGGCACGTGCGCCAGCAGCGCCACCGGCGGGTCCAGCGCGGGCAGCAGCGGGACGAGCGGGTCGGCCTCCGGCGGGCCCTCGATGAGGATCACGTCGGGCCGCAGCCGCTCCAGCTCGGTTCGTACGGCACGCGCCGAGCCCGGCCCGTGGTGGCGCACGCCGAGCACGTGCACACTCATGGCGCCTCCCCGGGCGCCGCGTGGTTCACCGAATACCTACAGCGTGGAGGCCCCGTCCTTCAGGGCGGGGAGGAAAAGCCGCACGATGCGGCACTGTGATCTCCTGGTTGTGTCGGTGGCGGTCGGTAGGTTGGCCGGCATGTCCCGCTACCGGCTCCAGCCGACACCTGCCCAAGAGGCGGCGTTGGCCGAGCATTGCGGGCACGCCCGGTTCGTCTGGAATCTGGCGGTCGAGCAGCACGCGCACTGGCGTCCCGGCCGGAAGGGCGCGCCGGGGTTCGCCGAGCAGTGTCGTCAGCTGACCGAGGCGCGAGCGGACAATCCGTGGCTCGCGGCGGGATCGGTGACCGTCCAGCAGCAGGCGTTGCGTGACTTCGCGCAGGCCATGGCGCACTTCTTCGCAGGGACGCACCGGCAGCCGACGTGGCGCAAGGCCGGACGGCACGAGGGGTTTCGGATCATCGCGGTCAAGGCGGGCGATGTGCGCCACCTGTCGCGGCGCATGGGCGAGGTGAAGATCCCCAAGGTGGGGTGGGTGCGGTTCCGCTGGTCGCGTGCCGTACCTGACGGGGTGAAGTCCTACAGGGTCACCCGTGAGGCCTGCGGCCGCTGGCACGTAGCGTTCGCCGCGATCCCGGAACCGATCCCCGCCCCTGGAACGGGTGAAGTGGTGGGTGTGGACCGGGGTGTGGCCGTGTCGGCGGCACTGTCCACCGGGCAGTTGCTGAACGTGCCCGGCCTGCGCGAGACGGAGAAGACGCGGCTGCTGCGGCTGCTGCGCAAGCTGGCCCGTGCCCGGCGCGGCTCGAACCGGCGCGGCAAGGTTAAGCAGGCCATCGCCCAGCTGCGGGCACGCGAAACAGACCGGCGCAAAGACTGGATCGAGAAGACCTCGACCGGCCTTGCACGCCGGTTCGACATGATCGCCGTCGAAGACCTCAACATCTCGAACATGAGCCGTTCGGCGCGGGGCACCCGGGCCGTGCCCGGCCGCAACGTGCGTCAGAAGGCGGGCCTGAACCGGGGCATCCTGGCCAGCGGCTGGGGCCGGCTCGTGACTCGGCTGGAGCACAAAGCGCCCGGCAGAGTGGTCAAGGTCAACCCGCGTTACACATCGCAGACCTGCAACGTCTGCGGGCACCGCGCGGCCGAGTCGAGAGAGAGCCAATCTCGATTCGCCTGCGCGGCCTGCGGACACCAGGCACACGCCGACGTGAACGCGGCACGCAACGTCCGAGATACCGCCGCAGGGCATGCGGTGGCTGCGCGGGGAGGCCCGCTGCTGGGCGAGCCTGCGAACCGTGAACCTCAACGCGGCCGCCTCCTCGTGGGGTAGTTGCTGTTGAAATCCCCTTCGTTCACGAGGGGAGGATGTCAAGAGATCTCCCGGCACGCCCGGTAGAAGTCGCGCCAGTCCGCCCGCTCGCGCACGACCGTCTCCAGATACTCCCGCCACGCCACCCGGTCGGAGACCGGCTCCTGCACCACCGCGCCCACGATCCCGGCGGCCACGTCGGAGGCCCGCAGCACCCCGTCGCCGAAGTGCGCGGCGAGTGCGATGCCGCTGGTCACCACGGAGATGGCCTCGGCCGTCGACAGGGTGGCGCTGGGCGACTTGAGCTTGGTGCGCCCGTCCTCGGTCAGCCCGTTGCGCAGCTCGCGGAAGACCGTCACCACGCGCCGGATCTCGGCCTGTCCGGTGGAGGTCTCGGGCAGGTGCAGGGCGGCGCCGAGCTCGCCCACGCGCCGCGCGACGATGGCGACCTCCTCCTCGGCGCTCGCGGGCACGGGCAGCACCACGGTGTTGAACCGCCGCCGCAGCGCGGACGACAGCTCGTTGACGCCGCGGTCGCGGTCGTTGGCGGTGGCGATGAGGTTGAAGCCGCGCTGCGCCTGCACCTCCAACCCCAGCTCAGGGACGGGCAACGTCTTCTCCGACAGCACGGTGATCAGCGCGTCCTGCACGTCGGAGGGCATGCGTGTCAGCTCCTCCACGCGCGCGATGCGTCCCTCGGCCATGGCGCGCATGACAGGGCTGGGCGTCATCGCCTCGCGCGAGGGCCCTTCGGCCAGCAGCCGCGCGTAGTTCCAGCCGTAGCGGATCGTCTCTTCCGAGGTGCCCGCCGTGCCCTGGACCAGCAGCGTCGAGTCGCCGCTGATCGCGGCGGCCAGATGCTCCGACAACCACGTCTTGGCCGTGCCCGGCACGCCGAGCAGGAGCAGTGCCCGGTCGGTGGCCAGCGTGGCGACGGCCACCTCCACGATGCGGCGCGCGCCCACGTACTTCGGCGTGATGCGCTCCCCGTCGCCGAGGAGGTAGGTCGTGACCGCCCACGGCGACAGGCGCCATCCGGGAGGCCGCACCCGGTCGTCGTCCTTGGCCAGCAGCGCCAGCTCCTCGGAGTACAGATCCTCCGCGTGCGGCCGCAACACGGTGCTCATGACAGCTCCTCCCTCATCTTCGCGCGGAAACGCAGCACGCCCGCGACCTCGGGGACACCCGCCGCCAGCTCGTGCAGGGCGGGGTCGATGCGCTCGGCGGCGATCCTGGACAGCTCGCCCAGGTTCCACGGCTGCAGCGTCGCGGTTTTGACGATCTTGTTCAGTACGGCTACCGCCAGCCCGGCCTGCCAGGGCGGCGCGACCCCGCCCAGAACCATGATCAACTGGTTGTCGAGATCGTGACGCTCGGCGAACGCGGCCGCCAGGGCCTGCTGCTCCAGCGGCGGCAGCGCGACGAGCAGGTCGGCGATCGGGTCCCACGCGAACATCGCCCGCGCCCAGGCCGGGTCACGCTGCAGGATCGCCGCCCGCACCCAGCCGAGACGCACCTCCGTCTCCCAGTCGGAGATCCTCTTCGCGACGAGCTCCTCGGGCGGGTGTGTCCAGATCGACAGCGGCGCCCTGGCGATGAGCTGCTGCATCCACCACGCCCGCTCGCCGGTGCCCGCGGGCGGCTTGGCGCGCACGCCGTCGCGCTCCATCGCCCGGTCGCACTCCAGCGGCGGGATCACGACGATCTCGCTGCGGCCCACGGTCACGCACTGTCGTACCCGCTCGGCCATGCGTACGGCCAGCGCCGAGCCGGGCAGCTTCGCCAGGAGGTTGGCGGCCTGCTGGCGCACCTCGCGCCTGCGGTCGTCGAGCGCCGCCTCCAGGAACGGCTCGTCGGCGAGCGACAGCCTGGTGTCGAACAACTCCAGGAACGCCGCCCTGTCGTCGGGCGTCTCCTGCTCCCAGGTGCTTTCCAGCAGGCGCCTGGCCTCGTCGGGGTCGGCCGCGCGCAGCTCCTTCAGATGGGCCCGGCGGTCGGCCCTGCCGCCCAGCTCCCAGGCCTCGCCGGTGGGCTCTTCGAGAAGGTACGCCCAGGCGGGGTTGCGCTCGGCCAGCCACCTGCCGCGCTGCCCGGCCAGGACGCCGAGGTGTTCGCGGATCGAGCGGTCGCGCTGGCCCTTGTCGAGCAGCTCGGGCAGCCGGTGCGGCGGGACCCGCCTGCCGCCGGCGGCTGCCAGCTCCAGCCACTCGGGCAGCAGCCTGGGGTGCTCGCCCGCCAGGATCGCCGCCAGCCGGTCGGCCGCCGCCAGGCCCACCTTCTCCTGGCTCTCCTCCGCCGCCGCAGGGCCTTGCGCCGGCGGTCCGGGTCTGCGGCCCGCGCGTTGCCGTACGACCTCGACGGCCGCGTCGGCCAGCAGGTCTCCGGTGTACGGCCGGCGGTCGGTGCCCACGAGCGCCGCCGACACGAGCTCCTCCCATGGCATCACAGCAACACCACCCGCCCGTCCTCGTCCCAGGCCGACAGGGGCCGCAACCCGTCGGGTGTCCACTCCACGGCCACGGTCACCGGATGGCCGCCCGAGAGCGCGATCAGCCTCCAGGGGACCGGCTCGGCCGGATGCCAGGGCAGCCCGGCGACCTGCCCGGCCTCCGGCACGACACCGGCCAGCACCAGCGGCCAGGAGTCGATCCACGGATCGCCCGCCAGCGCCCCTGCCACCTCGGCCAGCGCCTCCTCTGGGGTGAGGGCCGGGGGCACGGCGGACAGGGCACGGCCCGGCTCTCCCTCCACGAGCAGGCCTCCCAGCGGGCTGTGCCGGTGGGCGAGGATGGCGCGCACCGGTGAGGCGCCCGGGTAGAAGGCGAGCTCGGCGTCGATGGCCGTGCCCGGCACGAAGGACGCGTCAGGCGCCTGCCCGGGCGGCGCGAAGGTCAGCACGAGCGCCGCGCGCCCGGTGTCGCGCCCTCGCAGCCACACCCGGCGCGCCGACACCCGGTCGAGCTCCTCGTCGCGCCGCCCGAGCACGTCCCACACGTCGCGCACCCTCGCACCGGCCAGCACCACATCGCGGTTGACCGTGAAGCCCACCCGCTGCATGACGGTCCTGGCCAGGTCGGCGGGGAGCTCGTCGCGGCGCCGGTAGGCCACGACGAGCAGGTGGAGCAGGGCGTATTCGGCCAGCAGCCGCGATGGCCAGCCGTCGCGCCCGAGCACGTAGGCGAGCCGCCCCGCGATGCCCGCCGCTCCGGGCGCCTGGGCGTCGACGAGGCGCTTGGACAGCCCGTGCCAGTCGTCGGGATCGGCGGCGGCCAGCCCCTGGCGCACCTGGTCGGCCAGCCACCGCTCCAGGTCGGTGAGGCCGATGGCGACCCGCGCCTGCCGCGCGCTCTCGACGACGCCCGCGGGCCCGGGCCCCCGCCCCCCGGAAGCGGCGGGCACGGAGGGCGTGACGTCGGCGGCCCCGGACTCAACGGTCCCCGAGCCGGATCCGGCGTCGAGGCGCGCCGCACGGGCCTCGGCACGCGTGATGCGCTGCCCCACCCACTCGGCCGCCCACGGAGGTAACGGCACCTCGGGCAACCCCTCGCCCGACCACAGCAGCAACAGCCCGAGCACGTGCTTGCACGGCACCTTCCTGCTGGGGCAGCTGCACAGATAGGCGGGCTCGTCGAGGTCGACGCACGTGTGGTAGGGCCGGGCGCCGCTTCCCCGGCAGGTGCCGAAGACGATGTCGTCGGTGACGCCGCGCAACATCCACCTGGCAGGCGAGGCCACCCCCTGGCCGGCCGTGCGGGACGAGGCGTCGGGGGCGAGCGCGAGGACCTGATCACGGCTCCACCGTTGGATCACTGGGAAACACTATCCACGCCGACCGACAACCTGACCCCCGCGAACGCCGCGCCGATCGGCATCTTTAACTGGGATCATTCCTGATATGTCGGATATCGGGACAGTTCGCCCGCCCCTCGCCGAAGCCCTCGACCTCCTCCCCCACCCCGAAGGCGGCTGGTACCGCGAGACCTACCGCTCCAGCCACACCATCGAGGCGCACGGCGGCATACGGGCCGGCGCCACCGCCATCTACTTCCTCCTCATGCCCGGCGAGCAATCGGCCCCCCACACCGTGCGCTCCGACGAGCTGTGGCTCTGGCACCGGGGCGGCCCGCTCCACCTGACCATCGGCGGCCGGACCGTCACCCTGGACGAGAACAGCCCCCAGGCGCTCGTCCCCGCCGGAGTCACCCAATCCGCAAAACCTGCGGCGAACCAGGAGGTTCTCGCGAGTTGTGTCGTCTCACCGGGATTCGACTTCGCAGACTTTTCGTTGGAGTGATGTCATAGGTCCATGACTCGGCACATCGTCTCCGTCGTCGGGGGCAAGGACGCCCCCAGCACCGGCACCTACGCCTCGACCAATCCGGCCCAGCTCAGCGAGACCGTCGCCCAGGTGGGCCTGGCCGACGCCGACACCTTCGCCGCCGCCTGCCGTACGGCCAAGGAGGCCCAGCGGGAGTGGGCCAGGGTTCCCGCACCGGTCAGGGGCCGGGTGATCGCGAGCATCGGCCGGCTGGTCGAGGCGAATGCCGAGGCCCTGGCCAGGCTCGTCACCAAGGAGATCGGCAAGCCGTACGCCGAGGCGCTGGGCGAGGTGCGCGAGATCGTCGACACCTGCGACTTCTTCCTGGGCGAGGGCCGCAGGCTGTACGGCCAGACGGTGCCGAGCGAGATGCCCGACAAGAACCTTTTCACCTTCCGCAACCCGGTCGGGGTGGCGGCGGTCATCACGGCGGGCAACTTCCCCGTGGCGGTGCCGAGCTGGTATCTGGTCCCGGCGCTGGTCGCCGGCAACGCGATCGTGTGGAAGCCCGCCGAGTACTCCGCGGCCAGCGCGTTCGCGATGTACCAGCTGTTCGTGAAGGCGGGACTGCCCGAGGGCGTGCTCAACATCGTCTTCGCCGACGGCAAGGAGACCTTCGAGGGGCTCGAGAAGGCCCTGACCGAGGGCACGGTGCACAAGGTCGGGTTCACGGGTTCGTCCGAGGTGGGGCGCAGGATCGGCGAGCTGTGCGGGCGCCACCTGCAGTCGCCGTGCCTGGAGCTGGGCGGCAAGAACCCGATGGTGATCATGCCTGACGCCGATCTGGACCTGGCGGTGGAGGGCGCGCTGTTCTCGGGCTTCGGTACGGCCGGGCAGCGCTGCACCAGCCTGGGCACGCTGATCGTGCACAAGGACGTGCACGAGGAGTTCATCGAGCGCTTCTCGCGTGCCGTGCAGAACGCCAAGATCGGCGACCCGGCCAAGGACGTGCTGGCGGGCCCGCTGCTCGACCAGAAGTTCGCCGACCGCTACGAGGAGTTCCTCACCTGGATCCAGCCCCACCACGAGGTCTCGGGGCCGACGGGGCGCATCACGGCCGACAATCCGCGCCACGAGTTCGACGGCGCCCACGGCCTCTACTACCACCCGGTCGTGGTCGACAACGTCAGGCCCGACGACCGCATCTTCCTGGAGGAGACGTTCGGCCCGATCGTCGGCGTGACGACGTTCACCACGCTCGACGAGGCGATCGAGCTGGCCAACCGGCCCGGTTACGGCCTGTCGAGCTCCATCTACACCACCGATCCGCAGGCCGCCTTCCGCTTCCGCGAGGGCATCTCGGCGGGCATGGTCAGCGTCAACAACTCCACCAGCGGCGCCGAGGCCCACCTGCCGTTCGGCGGCAACGGCAAGTCGGGCAACGGCAGCCGCCAGTCGGGCATCTGGGTGCTCGACCAGTTCACCCGCTGGCAGGCGATGAACTGGGACCATTCGGGCCGTCTGCAGAAGGCGCAGATGGACGTCGCCGACATCACGCCCGATCTGGAGTTCCGGATCTAACAAAACGACACCCGGATGGTAAGAATCTCCACCCCGCCGGGAAGCACGGGGCTTCCCGGCGGGTGACGCGCGTGTCACTATGTGCGAACCGTCGACTACGGGGAGATACCGATGCGCACTGATGTCTCATTAGCGACCATCCGTCTCAAGGCCGGCTTCCCCTGCCGCTGGAGTGTGTGGACCGACGACGGCAAGGGCTGGTATCCATCGGGGGCGTCACCGGCGCGCGACCTCGACGGCCTGCCGTACTTCCACGGCGACGACGTCGTCCTGCGGGTCCCGGCGCGGCCGCTGACCGTGCGGGCGGCGCGGGGCATGGAGTACGGCTTCGCGCAGACCACGCTCGTCCCCGGCGACGGGGAGACGCTGGTGGAGCTCTCCCCCACGAGGCTCTACGACGCCGCGGCCATGGGCTGGTACGGCGGCGACCTGCACGTGTGCTTCAACCGTCCCACCCAGTGGGTGGCCGCCTCCCAGCACGGCGAGGACCTGCACGTGGTCAACCTGCTCCCGCAGGACGCCGAGAGCGGCGACTGGGCGGGACGCAACCTGCCCTGGTCCGACGAGACCCATGTGGCGCGCGTGGGGCTGGCGACGAGCACGCAGGAGTTCGACGACTGGCCGCCGACGACCGACGCCCTGCGGCGGCTGCGTGAGCGCGGCGCCCTGATCGGGTACGCCAACGCCTTCGGCGGCCCGGTGGAGACGCCGCAGCAGCTGCTCAAGTCGGGCGATCCGGGCCACGACTCGCGCATGGCGGTGGTCGACGCCGCGCTCGGCCTGGTCGACAGCTTCTCCTCCGTGATCGCCTCGGCGCGGGCCTACCGGCGGCTGGTCGGCGCGGGCAACCGCATCGCCGCGGTCGCGGGCACGGCGCACCGGCTGGGCCCGATCGGCCGTGAGCGCACCTACGCGCACGTCGACGGGCCGCTGACCGCCGAGTCGTACGCGGAGGCGGTACGGCGGGGCCGCACGTTCGCCACCACCGGCCCCTTCCTGGAGCTGGAGGTCAACGGCCACGGACCGGGCTCCACGCTCGACCTGACGCCGGGCGAGCCCGTCCGGGTGACCGCCCGCCTGATCGGCCCGCAGACCGAGCGCATCCGCGTCCTGACGGCCGACGGCGAACTGGTCTCGGGCCCCGGCCACGAGGTGAGCGCCGACATGCCGGTCGTGTGGCCCACCTACGTGGTGGCGGTGGCCGAGGGCGAGGGCCTCGTGCGTGCCCACACCAGCCCGGTCTACCTCGACGTGGAGCACCGCCGGGTGGCGCGCGAGGAGGACGTCACCTTCTGCCTGCAGTGGCTGGACCTGCTGGAGGAGCTGATCCGGGACCGCGTCGCCCCCGGCAGGCTGGCGACGTTGTCGGAGGCCAGGCGGGTGTACCAGTCACGGCTGGTCTAGGCGGGCCACAGTGGTTCGCTGAGGGTCTGCCCGCGGGTGTCGCGAAAGGTGGCGCGGCCGGAGCCGACCTGCCAGACGCCGTTGTCGGGGCAGGTGGTGCCGCCTACGGCGAACGTGTCGGGTCCGATGGGCGTCATCGGGCAGACCGTGCCGCCCCGCCGTACGACACGGTTGTCGACGTGGATGTCGAGCGTGTAGCCGACCCACCAGCCGCGCGCGGTGACGGGCCGGTCGGGGCGCAATGCGGTGACCTGGTCGCCGGTGACGAGGTCGAGACCGCTGGCGCTCGGGCGCAGCAGGGCGGTCGCGGTGGTGCACCCGCTGGGCGCCTGCTGTTCGACGGTGACGGCCTGCCCCTCGGCCGAGACCGGGGTCAGGACGGCGGTGCACGCGCGCAGCGGGTAGGTGGCGCTCCCGGTGGAGTAGCCGGGAGTCAGCGACAGGCGGACGACGTACTGCTCGCCGGAGGAGGTCACGCCCGTGCCGATCCACTGGCCGCCCATGGCCTCGGGGACCGGCGCGCCGACCTGGGTGGTGACGCGCAGGATCAGCTGACCGGCGTGCGGCGCCAGGAAGATCAGGGCGGCCACGAAGCCGAGGGCGGACAACACGCGCAGGCCACGCACCAGGTCGTTGGGACGCGGCCGGGACGGCGGTGGCTGCCGCCACGTTTCCGGCTCGGGCCGGGCTTCCGGCGGGGGCTGCGAGGGGGTCGGCGGGTCGGCGGGAGGCGGCGGCTTGGAGGGGCCGGGGCGCGGCGGTGGCGGGTTGTCCCAGGGTGAGCGCCACTCGGGCGGGATGTGGGGACGGCGTTCGAGGCCGAGGTGGCGGTTGTAGTCGTCGCGGAAGTTCAGCAGGATCCGCAGCGCCAGGTTGGCCAGCCGGGTGATCTGCTCGGCCTGCTCCAGCCGCTCGCTGTCGCGGTGTTTGTCGGGGTGCCAGGCCAGGATGAGGCGGCGGTGCGCCTGCTTGATGGCGGCGACGTCGCTGTCGGTCGGGACGTCGAGGACCGCATAGGCGTCCTGCCCCTGTAAATCGCGGAACAGAGGGTTCGCCATGAGGCACGCTAACGCAGAAAACGCCCCCACCGGAAGGTGAGGGCGTTTCAGACCGAGATCGGTTCTAGACCAGGCCGGCCTTCTCCAGGGCGGCGCAGCAGGTGTCGACCAGGAGGCGGGTCACCACGTACGGGTCGACGTTGGCGTTCGGGCGGCGGTCCTCGATGTAGCCCTTGCGGTCGACCTCGACCTGCCACGGGATGCGGACCGAGGCGCCGCGGTTGGAGACGCCGTAGGAGTACTTGTTCCACGGGGCGGTCTCGTGGTGGCCGGTGAGGCGGGACTCGATGCCGGCGCCGTACTGCGTGACGTGCTCGAGCGGCTTGTCGTTCTCGCCCAGTGACTCGCAGGCCACGATGATGGCGTCGTAGTTCTCGCGCATCGCCTTGGTGGAGAAGTTGGTGTGCGCACCGGCGCCGTTCCAGTCGCCACGGGCGGGCTTGGCGTCGAGGGTGGCCTCCACGCCGAACTCCTCGGCGGTGCGGTAGAGCAGCCAGCGGGCCACCCACAGGTGGTCGGCGACCTCAAGGGTGGTGGCCGGGCCGATCTGGAACTCCCACTGGCCGGGCATGACCTCGGCGTTGATGCCGGACAGCTTCAGGCCGGCGGCCAGGCAGCGGTCCATGTGGAGCTCGACGATCTCGCGGCCGAAGATGACGTCGGCGCCGACGCCGCAGTAGTACGGGCCCTGCGGGGCGGGGAAGCCGCCCTCGGGGAAGCCCAGCGGGCGCGAGCCCTTGAAGAAGGTGTACTCCTGCTCGATGCCGAACCAGGACTCCTGCTCGGCGTAACGCTCGGCGACCTCGCGGGCCAGGGCGCGAGTGTTGCTGGGGTGCGGGTTGCCGTCGATCTCCTCGACCTCGCACAGCACGAGCCGGTTGTCGCCGCCGCGGATCGGGTCCGGGCAGACGAAGACCGGGCGCAGCACGCGGTCGGAGGAGTGGCCCTCGGCCTGGTTGGTGCTGGAACCGTCGAAGCCCCACACCGGCGGCTGCTCGCCGTCGGCCACGATCTTCGTCTTCGACCGGAGCAGCGCCGTGGGCTCGGTGCCGTCAATCCAGATGTATTCAGCCTTGTAGCTCACGGAACTCTCCTTCAGCGTTTACGTGCCACGCTGAAGACAACCAGCGTGCCGTTTCCCGGGTTTTGCCCGAATGTGAACGCGGTGTAAATCGTGACCTGTGTGACCGACCTCACGGCGTGACGGCGAGGAAGAGGAACGCCCCGAAGATGGTCAGATGCACCGTTCCCTGCATGAGGGTGGCGCGGCCAGGAGCGACGGTCAGCGTGGTCACCACGACCGTCAGCGCGAGCATGACCATCTCCTTGCCGCCCAGGCCCAGGGTGAGCGGGCCGTCCAGCCAGATCGAGGCCACCGCGATCGCCGGGATGGTCAGGCCGATGCTGGCCAGCGCCGAGCCGAGCGCCAGGTTGAAGCTGGTCTGCACGCGGTTGCGCTTGGCGGCGCGAACGGCCGCCACGGTCTCGGGCGACAACACCAGCAGGGCGATCACCACGCCGACCACCGAGGCGGGCGCGCCGATGGCGTCCACCGCGCCCTCGATCGCCGGGGAGACGGTCTTGGCCAGCCCGACCACGCAGACGAGGCTGACCAGCAGCAGCGCCAGGCTGATCCAGGCACGCTGCGCCGACGGAGGCTCGGCGTGGTCCTCCTCCTCGCCGTGGCCGGGCGGCAGGAAGTAGTCGCGGTGCCGTACGGTCTGCATGACCACGAAGACGCCGTACAGCACGAGCGAGGCGACGCCGGCGAAGGCGAGTTGCGGGCCTGAGAAGGTCGGTCCGGGCGTGCTGGTGGTGAAGGCGGGCAGCACCAGGGAGAGCGTGGCCACCGCCGACAGGGTGGCCAGCGTCGCGGTCACGCCCTCGACCTTGAACTCGACCACCCGGTGGCGCAGCCCGCCGACCAGCAGGCACAGGCCGACCACGCCATTACAGACGATCATGAAGGCGGCGAAGACCGTGTCACGCGCCAGCGCGCTGGTGTCACCGCCGCCGCCGGTCATCAGCATCAGGATCAGCCCGACCTCGATGACCGTCACCGCGATGGCCAGGATCAGCGTGCCGAACGGCTCGCCCACCCGGTGCGCCACCACCTCGGCGTGGTGCACGGCCACCACGACGGCGGCGATGAGCGCCACCGCGTCGATCGTCGTCAGCACTCCGTTCTGCTCGGCGCCGTAGGTCAGGGCCAGCACCAGCAGAGCCAGTGGAGGAACGATGACTTCCCAGCGCAACCAGCTGCTACGGAGCGTATCGATCATGCGGCCACCTTATCGGTGCGACCTGAACGAGCCCTGGCAACACGGACGGCCGCCGCCCCCGCGTCGGGAGCGGCGGCCGCCAATGACCGCTCTAGGGTTCCTTCCTCCCGTCGTAGCCGAGCAGGCGCATCGCCGTCTCCGGATCCATGGCGGCTGCCAGCAGCTGGGCGCGGGCGTTGGCCCGGTCCCTGTCCTGCTCGGCCCTGGCCTGGGCGGACCGCATGTTCCTCACCATGATCATCGCGACGCCGATGCCCACGATGACCGCGACGACGATGATGAACAGCACGGCGAGCAGCCCGGGCGAGGCCACGCCCGAGACCGCGGACGACGCCGCGCCCGGCAGGCCTCCCGTGGCCACCAGCGCGCCGACCACGGCCACCGCGACCAGCGCGAACAGGCTGCCGACGACCACCAGCACGCCCTTGCCCCGGCTCCTGGGCGTCTCGGCGGCGGGCGGTGCGGAGGCGGCGAGCGGCGTGGCGCCCGGGATCGGCTGGGGCTCGGCGGCCCATGGCACGAACTCCGGCTGCCTGCCGTTCTCCGAGAGCGCGACCGGCGTGTGGGGCGGCGGCGCGATCACCACCTCGGTCGCCATCGGGGCGACGGCGACGTGCGCCGGCGCTCCAGGAACGGTGGTGACCATGGCGGCGTACGATTCCTGCTCCTCGACCGCGCCCGGCAGCTCGCGCATGACGGGGCTGTGCTCGCGGTGGGCGCGTGCCGCCTCCTCGTGGTACTCCTCGATCTCGGCGAACAGCTCGTCGGACTCGTAGATCGAGCCGTCGACCAGCGTGCCGCGCCGCCGCTCGAAGATCGCCACCACGTCGTCGCCGTTGAGCGTCTTGTGCGTCTCCAGGGCGTGAGCCAGGCAGAGCACGTCTCGGCGGTGCTCTCGCAGCAGGTCCTCGGCCATACCCATGAGGCGCACCAGGTTCCACTCGATGCGCTCGCCGAGGACGTGCGGCGATTCCTCGTCGGCGGGGCGCCTGCCGGAGTCGCCGCTGCCGGTGAAACCGATGGAGATCGGCCCGCCGGTGGGCCGCTGCCTGGGCATCGCCTTGCCACCGCCCATGATCTCCAGTTGCTGGAGCGCCGGTAGCGAGGTGACACCGGTGCCCATGCCCCAGTGCGATTCCATCAGGGCGGTGAGGAACGTCGCCGAGTGCAGGTCTCCCGAGACGCCGGAGGAGTTGTCCTCGCCGAAGAACATGCGCTCACCGGCCAGGGAGGCCAGCGAGACCATGATGTCGGCCTCGTACTCCGACTTCCAGCGGGTGAACTGGTCCTCCGGCTTGATGGAGGCGACCATGCCCAGGTAGTCGGCGCCCTTCTCGATCGTGGCGACGTCGATCTCGAGGTGGTAGCGGGTGCGGTAGGCGATCACCGCGTGGCAGGCCTCGTGGACGGCGACCGCGTGCCTCTCGCGCTCGATGTACTCCACGTCCTCGGGCGGTCCGAGCTGCTTGAGCCGCTTGGCGCGCAGCACGTCGGCCCAGGTGATCACGTCGCGGCCGTCGCGGATCGCGGTGATCAGGGACTCGTTGACCATGTCCTTGATCGTGGCGCCCGTGGCGTACGGGGTGATGGTCGCGAGCTTGTCGATCTGCTCGGGTGTCAGGTTGTGCTCGACCTTGGCGAAGTAGCCCTCGTAGGTGCGCACCCGTCCGGCCTTGGAGGGGTAGCCCACCTTGTAGATGCGGTCGATGCGGCCGGGGCGCAGGAGCGCCTCGTCGAGGACGTCGGGCATGTTGGTCGCCATCATGACGAGGATGCGGTACTTGGGCGGGGGCTTGGGCCGCATGCCCAGGGCCCGCCGTACCAGCCGGTTGAAGAAGCCGCGCGGCTTCTTCAGGCCCGACAGCTCCGTGAGCAGCGCCTGCAGCGTGCCCATGTCGCCGCCTCCGCCGTTCATGCCGCCGCCCATGATGAAGCGGCGTTTCTCGACCGGCTCGTCCTGCGGGGTCCTGAACGTCAGCCTCGACCTGCTGTCCTCGGCCAGGTAGTTGAAGCCGTGGCAGCCGGTGTGGGTGAAGCCCGCTCCCGGCTGCGGCTGGCCGGCCAGCCTGCCGCGGCGTCCGAGCGAGTCGGCCTCGTCGAAGAAGACGATCACTCCGCCGTAGCGCAGCGCGAGCTTGCGCAGCTTGCGGAAGAGGCCCTTGACCTTGAGGATGCCGATGCCCATGAACATGTTGATGAAGGCGCCGGGGTCGACGAAGACGTACGGCTTGCCGGTCTCGCCCGCGACCGCCTCGGCCATCAGGGTCTTGCCGGTGCCCGGCGGGCCCCACAGCAGCAGGCCGCCCGGCACGTAGCCGCCCTTGTCCTCGATCGCCTCGGGCCGCTCCAGGAAGACGATGTTCTCCCGGACCCGCTCGACCACGTGGTCCTGGCCCCACACGTCCTTGAACCGGGTCTTGATGTCGTCGGGGAAGTAGGTCTCGATGCCGCCGCGCGACAGGAACCAGAACAGTCCGACGAACTGGAAGATGACGAAGAAGAAGGCGAAGGCCAGCTGCGCGACGTACGGCAGGGCCATGAACAGCAGCGCGGGCGCCTGGAAGATCGCGATGAACGGGCTGGTGTCGAGCACCGCTCCGAGCACCAGGGCCAGCACGGTGACGAAGAAGGCGACCTTGGCCCATCTGGAGACGCGGAAGCGGGTCCAGTCGCTGAAGCGGCGTTTGCTCCAGCGTTCGGTGCCGCCGAAGATCGTCTTGCTCCAGAAGTGGTGGTAGCCGGAGGATTTCTCGCTGATCAGGAAGTGGAGCTGGCGCAGCACCTCGATGCCGAGGAACCAGAAGATCCACTGGTGTTCCGCCGCGATCGAGCGCAGGGCCTCGACGAAGGGCATGATGCCCTGGTAGTCGGCCATGGTCTTCCAGGTCAGGATGAGGAAGGCCACGGTGAGCAGGATCAGGAACTTGATGCGGTCCCACATGGGGAGCTTCTTGCGATACTCCCTGCCGGAGTCGTCGGGACCACTGTCAGGAGCGCGCAGTCCCTCGTGATACGTCGTCTGGTTCACGTGCGCCCCTTTTAACCCGGCATCCGGATCAGCTTGAAGGAGTCCTTGATTTTGTCGAACTCACCCGCCCGGGCCCTGAAGCACAGCGAGTGGCAGCTGATGACCAGGGCGGATACCGTGGCGCCCTTCTCATCCAGCAGGGACGTCAGATCGTAGGTCTGCACTTTCCCTTGGAATTCGTAGTTGAAGCGGACGTGGACGCCTCGCGCGCCGCCTTCCAGGGACAGGAGATCGTCGGCGAGCAGCTCGAACTTCGTGAAGCGCATCTCACGGCCCGCCATGGCGGCCTGCTGCTCCAGCGCGCCGCGCAGGTCCTTGGTCACCGGTAGGAAGAAGTCGCGCAGCCGGTTCATCGAGATGGCGCCGACCTGGTCCTCGGTCAGCTTGTGCACGGTGGCGTAGACGAAGGGTTCCGTCGAGCTGATGAGATGCTCGGGTGTCGGTTCCGTCGCCTGGTCGAAAGCCGTCGACCAGACGCGTTGCTTGGCCAGCCGCGCCGATTCCGATTCGGGATTGTCGCCGCTCAGGAACAGGTCGATGCCGTAGGACTCGACCTGGGCGAAAGTGGCGGGCACCTTGAAGTAGGTGGTTCCCTCCCGATCCCGCACGTAGGTGAACTCGTTCTGGCCGCATGAGGCGGCCCCTGTCATCACAAGGACCGCGATCGTGATCGCGGTCAGCCGTTTCCAAGCCCATAATGCTGTCACCAGGGCTTACCTCCGCTTTAGGCCCAACGAGGTCTTTGTGCCCTGTTTCATGCGGGTTAGTGCGCCTGGAAGCTGATAAATCTTGACCAAATCTTGGCCGTACCTTGGCTTTACCTGTGACAGAGCGGTCATGGAGCCGGTGAAGGGTGTAACGCGTGAGGCGCTCACATCCGACTTCCCAGTATGGACGACCCTCTCGCCGAACGCCGCTTCGTGGACGTGTGGTCCCGCCCCGAGCTCAGCGACCGCGACAGGCGCCTGGTCCTGGTCGGCCTGCTCGTCGCCCAGGGCCTCGACGACGAGCTCGAGATCCAGCTCGACGCGGCACTGCGCACCGGCGACCTGACGCCGGGCGAACTGCGCGCCGTGGTCGCCCTCGTCGTCCACTACGCGGGCGCCTCGCGCGGCGCGCGTCTGGACCGCCAGGCGCAGGACCTCATCGAACGAACCGCCAGGGGCTGACGGGCGCGCCTACGGGGCGATGGTCGCGGCGAGCGTGCCGCCCAGCTCCCAGCAGGCCTCCAGGTCGGGCTTCGACGGAGGGCCGAGCACGACGACCGGCCGGGCGACCGGCGCCCAGCCCAGGCCGGAGGCGATCGACTCCACCGCGTTGACGGCGCCCGTCGTGTCGTTGTTGCCGTGCACGTACAGCCCGTACGGCAGGCGCCTGGTCTCCTCCAGGCAGGGATAGTAGACGCCGTCGAAGAAGTGCTTGAGCGCCCCCGACATGTAGCCGATGTTCGCGGGAGTGCCCAGGACGATCCCGTCGGCGGCGAACACGTCGGCGGCCGTCGCCTGGAGCGCGGCCCTGCTGGTCACCTCCACCTCCGGCACCTCGCGCGCGCCCCGCCGTACCGCGTCGAACAGCTCGTGGGTGGCGGGCGAGGTGGTGTGGTGCACGATGAGCAGCCTCACGAGACGGCCTCGACGCGGTAGAGCGGGCCGCGCAGGCTCAGGGCGTACAGCTCGCCCTGGTTGTCCTGGCCGAACGACGACAGCTGTCTCACGGTGCCCGCCCTGCTTCCCTTGCCCGGCCTGCTCGTGGGAGTCGTGTTGACCCAGCCCGCGCAGAAGTCACCGTAGACGAACCGGCCGCGCAACCACGGGATGGCGGCGCCGCGATAGACGTATCCGGCGATGACCGAGCAGTTGCCGTAGTTCTCGCCGCCCTTGGACGAGGCCCGCCGGACGTCGACCTCCTCCCACCGGTTCTGGCCGACGTCGCCGATCCACAGGTCACCGGTCTGCCGGTCGAAGCTGAACCTCCACGGGTTGCGCAGGCCGTACGCCCAGATCTCCGGTCTGGCGCCCCGCCGTGCGGCGGCGAAGGGGTTGCCGGGCGGGATCTCGTACGGCCGGGCGCCCCTGGGGTCGATGCGCAGGATCTTGCCGAGCCAGGTCGACAGCTTCTGTCCGTAACCGTGCGGGTCTCCCCCGCCGCCGCTGGGGTGGAAGGCGACACCCAGCAGGCCGCGCTCGCCGCCCGTGCTCGCCTCTCCGGACAGGTCGACGACCGTGCGCTGCCTGGCCTTCGACCTGGGTGGCTGTCGGGCTCGCGGCCAACAGGGTGGCACCGGGCGCTTTTCCCACGCCTCCATCCTGCCCGCGCGGGGCCGGGGTTCCCCACGAAGACGCCCAGTAGATTGCTGGACATGCCAACCGCACTCATCACCGGCGCCACGGCGGGCATCGGCGCCGCCTTCGCCCGTCGCCTCGCCGCCGACGGTTTCGCTCTCGTCCTGGTGGCCCGCGACGCCCAGCGCCTGGCCGAGTCGGCGGAGACCCTCAAGCTCAGGTACGGCACGGCGGTCGAGACCCTGCCCGCCGACCTGGCCACCGACGAGGGCCTGGAGCTGGTCGAGCAGCGCATCCGTGACGGGATCGACCTGCTGGTCAACAATGCCGGTTTCGGTCACCGCACGGCCTTCCTGGAGACCCCGGTCGCCGACGAGGTGGCGATGCTGAAGGTGCACTGCGAGGCCGTGCTGCGCCTGACGCTCACCGCCGTGCCGGTCCTGAAGGCGCGCGGCCGTGGCGGGATCATCAACGTGGCCTCGGTGGCGGCCTTCTTCAACCGCGGTAGTTACAGCGCCTCCAAGGCGTGGGTGGTCAACTTCTCGGAGTCCGTCGCGGCCGGGGTCGGTTCGCCGCGGGTGCGGGTCATGGCCCTGTGCCCGGGTTTCGTCCGTACGGAGTTCCACGCGCGGGCCTCGATGGACATGTCGGGCACGCCGGAGTTCCTGTGGCTCGACGCCGACGACGTGGCCAGGACCGCCATGCGCGATCTGGCGCGGGGCGTCAGGGTCAGCGTTCCGGGCGCGCTCTACAAGGCCATCGTGGCCTTCGGCACGCTGGTGCCGAAGTCGCTGCAGCACGCCGTCAACGCGAGGCTGGGTCGACCCGAGTAATCCTGGACATGTAATATCCAGGATATGCGGATGAGCGAGGGCGTCGAGTGGGCGCTGCACAGCTGCGTGAACCTGGCCTGGATGGAGGGCCGGGCCGTCACCGCCGCCCGGCTCGCCGCGCTCTACTCCCTGCCCGCCGCCTACCTCAACAAGCAGCTCCAGCTGCTGGCCAAGGCGGGCATCCTCACCTCCACGCCGGGCCCGCGCGGCGGCTTCCGCCTCGCGCGCCCGACCTCGGCGATCACCCTGCTCGACGTGGTGACCGCCATCGAGGGCGGCGAGGACGCCTTCCGCTGCCAGCAGATCCTCCGCGAGGGTCCCGGCGGGCGCGACGACGTCGACTACCGGCGCACCTGCGCCGTGTCGATCGGCATGCGCAAGGCGGAGCTCGCCTGGCGGCGCGAACTGGCCGCCCAGACGATCTCCGACGTCATCGCCCAGGTGGAGCGCCACAATCCAGACGCTCCCTCACGCACTCGCGGGCAGCTCATGTGAGCTTGCCCGTCGGTTAATTCTGGATATTTTTCATCCCGATTGGAGAGAATCATGCAGCCTCGTCTCAACGCCTTCGAGCTGGTGCCCGACATCTACAAGGCCATGAGCGGCGTGGAGGCCGCCATGCGGCGCAGCTCCCTGCCGCGCACCACCTACGAGCTCGTCAAGCTGCGGGTGAGCCAGATCAACGGCTGCGGGTACTGCGTCGACATGCACGCCCGCGACCTGAAGGCCTCCGGAGAGAGCGACGAGCGGCTGTGGTCGGTGGCGGCCTGGCGCGAGGCGCCGTACTTCACCGACGCGGAGCGCGCCGCCCTCGGCCTGGCCGAGGCGGCGACCCGGCTGGCCGACAACCCGGACGGGGTGCCGGACGAGGTGTGGCAGGCGGCCGAGAAGGAGTACTCCCAGGAGACCCTGGCCGCGCTGGTGATGGCGATCGCGACCATCAACTTCTGGAACCGCATCGGCGTGACCACGCGGCTGGTGGCGGGCTCGCACAAGCACTGAGCCCCTTCACCGCACAGGTGGCGGCGTTCGACGGCATGAGCAGGCCCCCGCTGCGGGAGGGGGTCGCGGCGGGGGCCTGGGGCAGGGGGATCACCGGATCGGGCCGGTTTCGCGGGGAGCGATCCGGCCCGGTCGGGCGTCAGCGGCCGATGTTGGCCTCGTGGCCGATGGCCAGACCCGACTCCTTGTCGAAGAAGTGCAGGTTGTGGGTGTCGATGACCAGGTCGATCGACTGGCCGGGGCGGACGTGCGAGCGAGCGTTGACGCGCGCGGTCCACAGCGACTTGTCGCCGGACAGCGGCAGCGCGGACTCGTCCTCGTCGCCGGTGTCGGCGGCGGCGACGGTGTCCTTGTGCTCGACGGGCGGGGCGTCGATGAGGAAGAGCACGTTGATCTCGGAGCCGAGCTCCTCGGTGACCTCGGCCTTGACCGGGAGGGTCGCCCAGCCGTTGGCGTGCGAGCCCGCGGAGGCGGCGTCCTCGAAGTCGGAGGGACGGATGCCGAGGATGACCTGGCGGCCGATGTACTTGTCGAGGCCCGGCTTCTCGGCGAAGGTCGACTCCGGGATGGAGAGCTTGATGCCCGCGAAGGTGACCGAGGCGCCGCCGTCACGCACCAGCTCGGCGGTGGCGAAGTTCATGGACGGCGAGCCCATGAAGCCGGCGACGAACAGGTTGACCGGCTTGTCGAACAGGTTCTGCGGGGTGTCGACCTGCTGGAGCAGACCGTCGCGCAGCACGCAGACGCGGTCGCCGAGGGTCATGGCCTCGACCTGGTCGTGGGTCACGTAGACGGTGGTCGTGCGCAGGCGCTCGTGCATCTGGTTCAGCGAGGCGCGCATCGACACACGCAGCTTGGCGTCGAGGTTGGACAGCGGCTCGTCCATGAGGAAGGCCTGCGGGTTACGCACGATGGCGCGGCCCATGGCGACACGCTGGCGCTGACCACCGGACAGGGCGGCCGGCTTGCGCTTGAGGTACTGCTCCAGGCCCAGCATCTTGGCGGCGTCGTTGACGCGCGAGGCGATCTCGGCCTTAGGCATCTTGCGGAGCTTCAGACCGAAGGCGAGGTTCTCCTCGACGGTCATGTGGGGGTACAGCGCGTAGTTCTGGAAGACCATCGCGATGTCGCGGTCCTTGGGCGGCAGGTGGTTGACCACCTTGTCGCCGATGGAGATCTCGCCGCCGCTGATGTCCTCGAGCCCGGCGATCATCCGGAGCGCGGTGGACTTACCGCATCCAGAGGGGCCGACGAGCACCATGAACTCGCCGTCCTTGATCTCAAGGTTGAGCCCGTTGACGGCCTTGACGCCGCCCGCGTACACCTTGTCGACGTTGCTAAGAACGATGGATGCCATAACAGTCCTTCGCGCTACCGGGGGATTACCTCGGCTTGGATACGTTTTCATGCATCTCACCCGAAACGGACATCTATGTCAAGAGGACCTGGACTGTTATCCCCCTGAGCTCGACCGCGATGGAACGTCATGATGGAATCGTTTCCATGGAGCGGGTGACGATCAAGGAAGTGGCCGAGGCCGCGGGCGTCGGGGTGGCCACGGTGTCCCGGGTGCTGTCCGGCGGCTCGGCGAGCCCCGAGACACGCGAGCGCGTGCTGGCCGTGGCCGCCCAGCTCGACTACCGCCCCAGCGCGCTCGGCCGCAATCTGCGCCAGCGCCGCACCGGCGGCATGGGGCTGCTGGTGCCCGACCTGACCGACACCTTCTACGGCCGGCTGGCCGAGGGCGTGCTGTCCTGCGCGCGTACGGCGGGCGAGCCCGTCATGGTCGGGTCCACGGGAGGCGACCCCGAGCAGGAGGCCGAGCTGATCGGCATGCTGCTGGAGCAGAGCGTCGACCGGGTGATCGCGGTGCCCGCGGGCGGCCCCGACGCGTGGGCACCGGCGATCCGGTCGGGCATGACCGTCGTCTTCGCCGACCGGCTGCCCGGCGAGCCCGCCTCGGAAGACTCGGAAGACTCGGAAAGCGGCTACGACGAGCCGCTCGACGAACTGGAGGCCCTCGACGGGCTGCCCCGCCGCGCCAGGACACCCGCGGCCCCCGACCTGCCCGCCGTCCTGGCCGACGACCGGGCCGGCATCCGTACGGCGGTGCGCTACCTGCGCGGGCTGGGGCACCGCGAGATCGCCTTCCTCGGCAACACCGGCCACGCGAGCCGGGTGGCCGCCTTCCGGGAGGCGACCGACGACGGGCTGGTCGTGCTGGCCGAGGTGAGCCGCGACGCGGCCTACGCCGCCGCCTCCGGCCTGTTCCAGAGCAACCCCGACGTGACCGCGGTGCTGGCGGGAGGCAACGTGCTGGGCGAGGCGGCGGTGCTGGCCGCCAGGGAGCTCGACCTGCGCATCCCGCGCGACCTGAGCCTGATCATGTTCGACGACGTGCCGTGGGCGGAGCTGTGCGCGCCGCCGCTGACGGTGATCTCCCAGCCCGCGCGCGACCTGGGTTACCGCGCCGCCGAGCTGGTGCTGCGGGCGGACGGCCGTCGCCGCCCGCGCAGCGTGCTGCTGCCGACCGAGCTGATCATCCGCGGGAGCTGCGGTCCTAGACTGAAGAAGTGAACGATGAGGATCTGCGCTATTTGAGGCGTTGTGTGGAGCTGGCGGGCCAGGCCCTGGAGAAGGGCAACTTCCCGTTCGGCTCGGTGCTCGTGAGCGAGGGCGAGATCGTCGCCGAGGGGCACAACGAGGAGTCCAGCGGCGACTACACCCGCCACCCCGAGTTCGAGCTGGCCCGGTGGGCGGCCGGGAACCTCAGCCCCGATCAGCGGGCGGCCGCCACCGTCTACACCTCGGGCGAGCACTGCCCCATGTGCTCGGCCGCGCACGGCTGGGTCGGGCTGGGCCGCATCGTCTACGCGACGTCGTCGGAGCAGCTGACCGCCTGGCGTGCCGAGCTGGGCGCGCCGGAGTCGCCGGTGCGGGCGCTGCCGATCCGCGAGGTCGTGCCGGGCGCGGTGGTGGAGGGCCCGGCGCCGGAGCTGGCCGACGAGGTCCGGGCCCTGCACGCGCGCGTCTACGCCTGAACGAGCTTCTCGATCGCTCCGGTGACCTCGGGGTCCTCGGGCTCGGTGCGCGGGCGGAACCTGCCCACGACGGCACCGGAGCGGTCCACCAGGAACTTCTCGAAGTTCCACTGGATGTCGCCGGACTCGCCCGCCGCGTCGGCGGCCCGGGTCAGCTCGGTGTACAGCGGGTGGCGGCCTTCGCCGTTCACCTCGGCCTTCTCCAGCAGCGGGAAGTCGACGCCGTAGGTTGTCGAGCAGAACTCCTGGATCTCCTCGGCGCTGCCCGGCTCCTGCCCCATGAACTGGTTGCACGGCACGCCCACCACGGTGAACCCGCGGGGGCCGTAGGTCTGCTGGAGCTTGACCAGACCGGTGTACTGCGGGGTCAGCCCGCACTTCGAAGCGACGTTGACGACCAGTACCGCCTTGTCACCGGCCAGCTCGGCCAGGGTGGTGGGGGCGTCGTCCAGGGTGCGCAACGGGATCTCACGGAGACTCATGCGCCCAACCCTACTTAACGACCTTCGCGCGAAAACTGTGACCCGTTCCACATTTTTCCGATAAATCCCCTGGCGGGCGACAAATCAATCATGAGCTAGCCGATCTTCAAACGCATGATCGAGTAGCGGCGCATGGACGGCATGCGGGAGGGTGTCGCGGTCCCTCACGAGTCCATCCGAAAGGGAATCCTCATGCCCACGCTACGCCGTACCAGCGCTCTGATCGCGGCCGCCACACTGGTGGCGGCCGGAACGACGGGCACCGCGTCGGCCGCCGAGGCGCAGACGGCCGGAATCAAGGAACGCAATAAGGCGATCGCCCGCCCCATGGTGGCCAAACGCGGCTGGAGCCGCACCCAGTTCCGCTGCCTGGAGAAGCTGTGGAACCGCGAGAGCGGCTGGCACCACAGAGCAGGCAACCGATACTCAGGCGCCTACGGCATCCCCCAGGCGCTGCCGGGCCGCAAGATGGCCAGCCACGGCGGAGACTGGCGCACCAACCCCCGCACCCAGATCTCCTGGGGGCTTTCCTACATCAAGAGCAGGTACGGCGCGCCGTGCCGAGCTTGGGGGCACTTCCTCGCACGCGGCTGGTACTGACCCCATTCCTCACCCATTGGTCAACCACCACCCCCCTTGAGGTAGGTCAACCACCCGAATCGGTCATGCGCCCCCAGCCCGCGGCAAACACCCTTCCAGCCGCGTAGCTCGTGCACGGTCGCGGCGCGCGCCGCCGTACTAGAACCGCCTCTAGAGCACGTCGCGGGCCTGCCGGGCCGTCCGAAGTCTGGGCGGTACCAGATCCCGGCCAGGCCACGCGGACCCTCCTCGCCCCAGCCAGGGGCGCAGGAGGAGCCAGGCGCCGCAGGAAGAACCGGCGCCTGTCCGCACGCGACCGGACAGCAAGGATCGATTTGGACAGCAAACGCGCTCTGTGCGGCACGCTCGCCATCGTCGCCCTGACCGTTGGGGCGATGGAGACGGGCACCGCGACCGCCGAAACGGACACCGAGTCCGCCACCGCGGTCCACTTCCGGAGCTGGGAGGCCGACGCCGGATCCGGCGAGGCCCGTCAGGGTGTCTGGCGGACCGACGACGGAACGACGCGGATCCATCGCAGGACCTGGCGCACCCACGCCAAGCCCACCATGGTCCGCGCCGGCGCCTGGCGCACGCCCACCCAGCCGGAAGCCCGGGTCAAGAGGCCGGGCAAGGCCAGGAACAAGGAGATCGCCCGCGGGCTGCTACGGCAACGCGCATGGTCCTCCGGACAGTTCCAGTGCCTCAACAGCCTCTGGACCAGGGAGAGCAACTGGAACCATCGGGCCCACAACCGCTCGTCCGGCGCCTACGGCATTCCCCAGGCGTTGCCTGCGGGCAAGATGTCCGGCGCGGGAAGGGACTGGCGGCACAATCCGGCCACCCAGATCCGCTGGGGCCTGAAGTACATCAAGCACCGCTACGGGCGCCCGTGCGGGGCTTGGGGGCACTTCAGGTCGCACAACTGGTACTAGCAGCCGCTCGGGGGAAGGAACGGCTGCTTCGCAGGGGGTCGATCGCTTGACGCGATCGGCCCTCTGCTTCGTTGGGCCACTTCGCTGGGCCACCTCGCTGGGCCACATCGTTGGGCCACCTCGCTGGGCCACATCGCTGGGCCACATCGCCGGGCCACATCGCCGGGCCACATCGCCGGGATCACCTCGCCCGGGGCCACTCCGTTGAGCGCCTATGGGCCACGATCGACGCTAACGGTCCACTCGTCTCCCACCACCCGCCTGCCCCTCTTCACCGAGCGCCACCGCCGTGCCGTCGATGATCAGCCGCAGCCCATGCTCGAAAGCCTCCTCCCCCATCGTCCCGCCACCCTCACGGATCGCCCGGAGCAGCGTGGACTCCATCCCGCCCTCCAGCAGCCCGGCGACCTCCGCGACACTCGTCACCGCCTCCCGCTCCGCCTGCTCCCGCAGCACGAACCCGTTGACGTAACTGGTGCAACTGGCCAAGGTGCGCAACGCCAGCACCGGCGCGAACCCGCACGCCACCAACGCCGTGAGCTCCCCATCGAACTGCCTGATCGTCCCCGGTCCCAGACTCCCCGCCATGGTGATCACCCGAGCCCCGTCACGATGAGCCAGCAAGGCGCCCCGGTAAGCCCGAGCCCGCCGCCCCAGCCAGTCCCGCCACCCCTCCCCCTCACGCGGCGGCCCCATCCCCGCGGCCACCACGATCGCATCCGCCATGCCGTCAAGCAGCTCCTGCTTGGTGCGGATATGCCAGTAGAGCGCCGGCGACTGCACCCCCAGCTCACCGGCGAGCCTGCGCACGGTGAGCCCGTCGAGCCCGACGTCGTCGAGCAACCGCAGTGCCGTCTCGATCAGGGTCTGCCTGGTGAGCGCCATGGTTTGACACCTTAGCAGCGCTAAGGAAGGATGAGCCTCCTTAGCACTGCTAAGGAAGGTGGATCATGAGTGCCCTCCTGCGTTGCGGCGTGATCGCCGGTCCCTTCTTCATCGCCATGGTCCTGATCCAGGACTACACACGTCCCGACTTCGACCCGCGCAAGCATCCGCTGAGCCTGCTGAGCCTCGGCGACCTGGGCTGGATCCAGATCGCCACCTTCGTCATCACCGGCGCGCTCTTCATCGCCTCGGCGATCGGCATGCGTCCGATCGCGGGCAGATGGGGCCCGCTGTTCATCGGCACCTTCGGCGCGGGCCTGATCACCGCCGGCATCTTCCGCACCGCCCCAGGCTGGGGCTACCCGCCCGGCACCCCAGAGGGCCTCCCCGGCGCATCACCCACGCGTGACGCCTCACCCCTCCCCGGGACTTCGGCCCTTTCCGAAACTTCGGCCCACCCCGACACCTCGCCACTCCCCGACATCCCGCCTCCCCCTGGGATGTCACCACTCCTCGAAACCTCGCCCACCCTTGGAACCTCGCCCACCCTTGGGACCTCGCCCAGCCTTGGGACCTCGCCCACCCTTGGGACCTCGCCCGTCACCCCACCTCCACCAACCACCTCACTACCGTTGGACACCCCACCAATCACCTCACCGCCACTGAGCAACCCGCCCACCGACTCCATCGACCTCGCCTACGTGCTGCACGGCGTCGGCTTCTTCATCGTCCTGATCTCACTCATCGCCGCCTGCGTCGTCTTCACCCGGCGCTTCGCCATCGCCGGCGACCGACCTTGGGCGACCTTCTGCGCAACGGTCGGCGTGGCGCTGCCAGTCATCTACGCCCTGTCCGGCGTCCTGTCGCGAGGCGGCACCGACCCACAACCGCTCAGTCTTCTACTGCGCTTACTGGCCGTGATCGGCTGGAGCTGGGCATCGCTACTGGCGGCCCGCCTGCACAGACAGACCCGCCCTGCTGCCCACGCCCCCATCCTGCGGCCGTCGACCACTCGCGAGCCAAGCCCGCCCCCTTCGGCCACGTGAGACCCTCGGCGACCCTGGCTCTATCCGCAAGCCCAGTCAGCACCTGCCAGCTCCCAGAACCAGGCGGCACCCTCACCCCCGGCGAGCACGGACGGCGCTCACCCAACCCACGCCCTAGGACGACTCCCTCCACGCCGCAAGCGCACAGAGCGCCCCTCTGCCCGAGCTCAGATAGCGGCGGGGCCTCACCCAGATGGCGCGCCCTTCCACCTCCACAAGCTCAGACGGTGCCCTGCCGGCGCCTTCTCGGATGAACGGCGATCGCCTGAATGAGCAGTTCGATCCCGAACTCGAACTCCTCCTCGTGATCACACTGCCGCAGCAGCGGCGCCAGCTCGCTCACGTGGGGGAACAACGCCGGATCCACGTCCTGGCCGACGACCGACTGCATGTGGGTCGGCGCGAAGGTCGGCGTCACCCCCACCTCACGAAGCAGCGACCCCACGATGTAGGCGATGAAGATCCGCAACATCCGCACCGCGTCGTCCCCGTCGAACCCGGCACTCCGCAGCGTCGCCAGCGCCCGCTCCACCGGGAGCAACCCGGCCGTGGAGTGCAGTTGGCGGCTGACGACCACCATCGTGGAGCGCGGGTAGTGGTGGGCGATCTGCCGGAAGGCGTGGGCCTGCATGCGCACCCGGTCGCGCCACGGCGCGTCAGGGTCGTCCCTGAATTCGATCTTCGAAAGTACGGCTTCCGCCACGCCTTCGAGCAGGGCGGCCTTGTTCGGCACGTGGTTGTAAAGCGACATCGCGCCGACCTGCAGATCAGCAGCGATGCGCCGCATGGAGACCGCGTCGGCCCCCTCGCGCTCGATCAGGGCGATCGCCGCGTCCACGATCATGCTGCGGTTCAGGGGCACGGAACCATTCTATTGACGTACGTACAGCGTACGTGTCACCGTGAGCACGTACGGCGTACGTACCTCTCCGGGAGGCCCTTCCTATGTCGACGCACGAGCTGTACACCATCCCCGCCTCGCTGGCGACCTGGGACGTCGAGATGTCCGGCTCGTCGCGGTTCACCTGGGAATACGACGACGGCCGCGACCGCATGCTCGCCCTGTACCAAAAGGGCAAGGACAAGCAGTGGGACTCCACCAAGCGCATCGACTGGGACCTCGAGGTCGATCCGTACAACGTGCTCGGCATTCCCGACCAGACCATCGCCATCTACGGCACGCCGCTGTGGGATCGCATGTCGGAACAGACACGCCAGGAGGTGCGCCGCCACAGCGCGGCCTGGCAGTTCTCCCAGTTCCTGCACGGCGAGCAGGGCGCGATGATCTGCTCGGCCAAGATCGTCGAATCGGTGCCCGACCTCGACTCCAAGTTCTACGCCGCCACCCAGACCATGGACGAGGCGCGCCACGCCGAGACCTACGCCCGCTTCCTGCAGGAGAAAGTGGGCCTGGCCTACCCCATCAACGAGCACCTCAAGGCGCTGCTCGACTCCACCCTGTCCGACTCGCGCTGGGACATGCCGTACCTCGGCATGCAGGTGCTCATCGAGGGCCTGGCCCTCGCGGCGTTCGGCGTGATGCGCGACATCACCACCAAGCCCCTGCCCAAGCAGATCCTCGCCTACGTGATGCAGGACGAGGCCAGGCACGTGGCCTTCGGGCGCATGGCGCTGCGTGAGTACTACCAGAACCTCTCGGAGAGTGAGCTGCGCGAGCGCGAGGACTTCGTGATCGAGGGCTGCTACCTCATGCGCGACCGGCTGCGCGGCAAGGAGACGTGGGAGACGATCGGGCTGTCGAAGTCCGAGGTGGACGAGGCGATGGAGGCCGTCGACAAGTCCGAGTACCTCCGCCTTTTCCGGTCGCTGCTGTTCAGCCGGATCGTGCCCTGCGTCAAGGACATCGGCCTCTGGTCACCGCGCCTGCAGCAGGCGTACGCGGACATGGGCGTGCTGGAGATGGCGGGTCAGTCGCTCGAGGCGCTCATGAAGCAGGACGAGGACATCGCCGACCAGCTCGACGCCGAGCGTTTCGCCGCCGAGGAGGCGGAGCGCGCGGAGGAGGTGGCGGAGACGATCGCGATGGGCGATCCGGAGAGCTGACCCGTTCAGCCCTGTCCGTTGCGGGTCTTGGTGCTTCGCAGCACAGCCGCCTGGCCGCCCACAGAAACCGGCCAGGCGGCCGCGTCTCACCGCCCTGCCCGGCGCACGCCTCACACCGACGGGTTTCGCAGACCTCTGCCAGTGACTGGCCGAAAGGCCGCGACACAGCCATCGGCCACGCAGCCGCTGCACTGGAGCAGGCGTACGCCATAAGCGGAGGATGGGGCGGGGGCCTCGAGAAGAGGTGGGCGGGCGGACGGCGCAGGCAGGCAACACGCAGACGGGCGGCGCTGAGTTCGGGCAAAGGCGGAGGTACGCGCCTTGCCTCAGGGCTTCTCCGCCAGCCCGCCCATGAGCAGCCGCTGCCAATCCTCCAGTTCCCCCTCGATCGGCTCCTCCGGCCGCCACTGCGGCACGAACACCACGCCCGGCTCGGCCAGCGAGTAGCCGTCGAAAAGCTCCTCGATCTCCTGGGCGGTACGGAAGCGCCCTGAGCCGATCCCGGCGATCAGGATGCGCTCGGCGATCTCGCTGTTGGGCCCCGTGCGGGCGAAGTGCGTGATGAAGACGTGGCTGCCCGCGGGCATCCGGTCCATGAAGGACGTGACGACCCCTCGGGGGTGCTCCGCGTCGTCGAGGTGGTGCAGCACCCCGCAGAGGATCACCGCGACCGGCTTGTCGAAGTCGAGCATCGCGCTCACCTGCGGGTCGGTCAGGATGGACGCGGGGTCTCTCATGTCCGCCTGGATGACGACGGTCTTGTCGTTCTCGGCGAGCAGGGCACGCCCGTGGGCGAGCACGATGGGGTCGTTGTCGACGTAGACGACTCTGGCGTCCGGGTTGATCGCCTGGGCGGCCTGGTGCACGTTCTGCTGGGTGGGAAGGCCGGAGCCGATGTCGAGGAACTGCGTGATCCCGCGTTCGGCGGCGAGGTAGCGGATCGCCCGCACCAGGACCGCGCGGTTCTCCAGGGTCGCGGCTCGGGCGTCGGGGTTCAGGGCGAAGAGCTGGTCACCCACGGCCCGGTCGGCGGCGAAGTTGTCCTTGCCACCGAGCATGTAGTCGTAGACGCGGGCGATGCTCGGGATGTCCGGATTGACGGCGGTCTGTAAGGGATCCACGTGATCATCCTAGGGACGCGGGTGATCCTTCATAAGGGCATGAGCGCGGCCGCCAGTGCGCGGGCTTCCAGGACGGTTCGGCTGCCGCCCTTGCGTGCGGCGAGATGGGTCAGCTTCGGCGACCATGCCGGTGACGCGGGTGTTCGGGCGCAGCGGGTGGCCAGGGCGAGCAGGTCGGCCAGGCCGGTGCGGGGTTTGGCGCCAGGCTGCGGCAGGAGGGCGGTGAGCGCTTCCGTCAGCACCTGCCACGCCTCGGCCGGGGCGAAGGCCGCCACCTGGTCGAGGACGCCGGTGACCCTGCCGAGGACGACGGCGTTCAGGCCGACCAGCTCTCCGATCAGCCGGCCGAGATCCGCGGCCGGTAACTCGCCTCGGGCGATCAGGGTCAGGACGGCGTCGGCGGCGGCCGCTCGCTGTTCCGCCCGCTCGTGGCCCATGCCGATGGCGAGGGCGCCGGCGGTCGCGGCGCCGACGGGGCCGCCGCCGTGCATGGCGGCCGCGAGGGTGCCGACCTGCCCGTCGGAGCTGTCCATGCGGGAGGGGAGGTACTTCAGCAAATACGCGGCGACGACCTCCCGGTGCGACGGCATGGTCCACGGCCACCAGGCCAGGTCGAAGATGGTGTGGCCGTATCCGGCGGCCGGTTCGAGGTCGAACAGGTAGGCCAGGTCGGGCGGGCAGTCGCCGGGCGGGGTCACGCGGGCGTGCAGTTGGGGGCGCATCCACGCGTGCGGCTCGAGCTGGTCGGTGCCGCAGGTGACCGTCGGCCGTGGCGCTCCGCCGTACAGGCGTGCGGCGAGCTGTTTCCCGGCGTCGGAGGTGAGGCGTCCCGCCCGTTCGGCCAGGGCGGGGTCGGGGTGCGGGGGCAGGCGGAGCATCGCCTGCAGGAAGTCGTTCGCGAGCGGTTCGGCTCCGGCGAACCGCTCCAGTCGGTCGATGAGAACATCGGGGTCGAGGTGACCGGTGGGGTGCGTCGGCGTCGCCAGGAGCAGCGGGACGGTGTCGCCGCGTTCCAGCAGGTGGACGACCTCGCGGAAACGTCGCTGGACGAGCAGGTGCGGCTGGGGACCTGGCTGTTCTGCTCCGAGCGCCCGCGTGAGGCGGCGGCTGCCCTCGGGGTTCACCACCGCGAGGGCGCAGCGGGCGAGGAGAGTCTGCGGGTGCTCGTCGAGCCAGCGGTCGGGGTAGATCTCTCCGCCCGAGTCGCGGACGAAGGCGGTGGTCTGCCAGATGGCGAGCGCATTGGCCACCGCCGTCCTGTCGCGGTGGGTCAGCTCGACGAACGCGGCGAGCAGGCGTTCGTACGCGGCGGGCGTGCGTGGCCGGCCCGTGCTCTCGAAGGCCGCGGCGAGCCCGGAAGGCGACTCGATGGGCGGCGGCAACGGCGGCAACGGGGACAACGGCACCAACGAGGGCGACGAGGGCAACGAGGGCAATGGGATCCACGAGGACGACGAAGACGATGGAGACGACGAGGGCGGCGAGGACGAGGGCGACAGGGCGGCGAAGACCGCAGAAGGTGGCTCTTCCGGCAGCTCGTCGACGTCGAACGGGCCGTAATGCCCGGCGAGCGTCTCGCGCAGATCGGCGGGCAGCTCGGGAGCGGCTGCGCGCACAGCCACGACCCCGGCTTCGCCCGCGTGCGGGGCGAGCACGGCCGCCAGCCGTACGGCACGCGCCCGCAGCACCGCGTCGGCCTGGCAGAAGGTGGAAGCCAGGGCTTCGAGGGAGCCGTCCGGGTGCAGGCGCCCCCTTCTGCCGATCCACTGAAGCGCGGCGGTGACGTATTTCTTCTCCGGGCGGAAGGCGAGGGCCTGCACGGCCTCGACGTACAGGCCGGGGTCGATGCCGCCGGCCTCTTCCACGCGGCGAAGCTCGGTGACCGCGAGCCGTACCAGCGGGGAGCTGCCGGTGGCGAGCACGCGGACGAGGTCGAGAACGGGGATCTCCTCCGGTGTCGGGTGGAGCTCGCGCCACAGGGTGACGAACGGCGCGGTTTCGGAGGCGCCGCCTCCTCTGAGGAACCGGCCGGCGCAGCCGTCGAGGAGCACTTTCCGTGGCACGGCGCCGGCGTGTGCCAGCGCCGCGAGCCGGTGCACGATCACGCTCCCGGCTGACGGGTCGTGCTCCCAGGTCAGGGCGGCGAGGACGCCGTCGGCGTGGAAGAGGCGCGGCACCATGGCCGCGAGCAGAGGGTCACGGGCGTCGACCGGAAGCGGATAGAGATCATCGGCTGGGCGGCCGGGGCCGGGCGGGGCGGTCGCGAGGTGCCGCGTCGGGGTGACCTGCCTCCATGCCCACCCTGCCACGAAGGCGTCGTTCGCCGGAGGTTCGTCGCCCAGCTCCACGACGAGCCGGGCGACCAGGTCCCAGCCCGGCATGCCCTGCGGCCACGACTGTCCGGGGCCGGGCAGCCGTGCGGCGAGCCGGCCGATCAGGTCGCGGCGCCAGTCCGCCGGGCGGTCGGCGACCGCGGCGGCGAGGTCGGCGGCGCTGCTCTCAAGCCTGGCCGTGAAGCGCAGCTCGCGACGGCTCAGCCAGGCCGCCACCTGGGCGGCGCTTCGCAGGCTCGCCGCACCCGCCACCAGCACGGCGAGGGCATGGCGCCGGGCGAAGGCCCAGGGGTGGTCCTCGCCGGCAAGCAGCTCGGCCACCCGCCCGGCGACGTCGCGCCGCCGGGCGGGCGGGAGGATGTGGAGCCGGGCCAGCAACGCGCCGATGTCGGCGCCCTCGATCAGGCGGAGGATCTGCCGCCACACCTCGTCGCTCATGGCCGAACCCTAGGGAGCGGCTCCGACAAAACGCGCCCGCTCCCGCTCCCGCTCGGAGGTCGGCGTCCGGTTCGACGGCCAGCGCCTCGCGCACCCAGCGCACGGCTTCGTCCGGCACGGTGTGGACGGGCCGGGCCGCCAGGGCGGCGCCGTGGTGAAGGGCGGCGCCGTGGTGAAGGGCGGCGCCGTCGGCCAGGGCGGCGAGGGCGGCCTGGATGTCTCCCGCGCCGTCGAACAGCGCCTCGTCGACCTCGGGTTCCAGCAGCGCGGCGTAGAGGCCGCCCGTGGTGGCGGCCAGGCGGGCGCAGGAGAAAGGTCGAGGCGGAGATGTCCGCGAGCGCGTGTCTACAGCCCGGCGAGGCCGCGCCGGTCGGGCTCGCCGGTGACGGGGCGGGTTGTCGGGGAGTCGTAGGGCTTCGTCTACGCGCCCATTACGGTGCAGGCCGCAAGTAGGAAACTGCATCCCCGCACGAAAATGGGTTGATCCCACGTATTAGCCTAGAAGGGATGCCTCCCGATACCCATTCCCCCAGTCGTCCCCTGCTCGCAACCAACTCCCTCTGGCGGATGAGATCCTATCTCCGCCCCTACGCCGGCAAGCTCGTCCTGATCTGGACCTCCGCCCTCCTGAGCATCGGAGCGAGCATCGCCTTCCCCCTCGTCGGTGAAGCGGTCATCGACGGACCGGTCAGCCGTGACGATCCCGCCGGACTCCTGCCCCTCGCCCTGCTCGCCGTGGGTGTGGGCGTGGCCGAGGCAGTGCTGATCTTCACCCGCCGGTGGATGCTCGTCGGGCCGGTGCTCGGCCTCGAGACGAAGATCCGTGACGATCTCTACGAGCACCTGCAGCGGCTCCCGATGCGCTTCCACGGTGAGTGGCAGTCCGGCCAGCTGCTGTCCAGGGCCACCACCGACCTGTCGATGCTCAGAAGGTTCCTGGGTTTCGGCCTGCTCTTCCTGTTCATGAGCGTCATCCAGATCGCGGTCGTGACCGGGGTGCTGCTCAGTAAGTACTGGCCGCTGGGCCTGCTGGTGCTGGGCTCGGCGATCCCCATCGTGCTGCTCAGCCTGAAGTTCGAGAAGCAGTACATCAAGGTCTCCCGGCAGGTCCAGGACGAGCAGGGCGACCTCGCCACGCTCGTCGAGGAGTCCGCGCTGGGCATCCGCACGATCAAGGCGTTCGGCCGCGCCAAGCACGTGTTCGGCACCTACGACGACAGCGCCACTCAGCTGCATGCTTCCACGATGCAGCGGGTCCGCCTGTCGGCGAAGTTCTGGACCTTCCTCGAGGTCATCCCCAACGTGACGCTCGCCCTGGTGCTGCTGATCGGCGCGTGGGCGGTCGGCACGGGCGCGATCACTCTTGGAGCGCTCCTGGCCTTCACCACGCTGATGCTCTCGCTGGTGTGGCCGATCTCCGCGCTCGGTTTCCTGATCGCCATGGCCCAGGAGGCGATGACCAGCGCCGACCGCGTGATGGAGGTCATGGACACGCCTCCGTCGATCGTCGACGGCTCCGGCACGGTCGCCGAGCCCAGGGGGCACCTGAGGCTCGAAGGCGTCGGGTTCGCCTACGACGACAAGCGGCTGCTGCACGACGTCTGGCTCGATGTACGGCCCGGCGAGACGGTGGCGCTGGTCGGCGCGACGGGGTCGGGCAAGACGACCCTGACCGCCCTGGTGCCCCGCCTGCTCGACGTGACCGAGGGCCGGGTGACGGTCGACGGCCACGATGTCCGCGATCTGCGGCTGAGCGCCCTGCGCGAGATCGTGGCGACCGCCTTCGAGGAGCCGACCCTGTTCTCCATGAGCGTTCGCGAGAACCTCACGCTGGGGAACAAGGAGGCCACGGATGAGGAACTGGAAAGCGCCATCCAGACTGCTCAGGCCGGATTCGTGCACGATCTGCCCTGGGGTCTCGACACCCGCATCGGCGAGCAGGGCATGTCCCTGTCGGGCGGGCAGCGCCAGCGCCTGGCCCTGGCGCGTGCCGTCCTGTCGAAGCCCAAGATCCTCGTCCTCGACGACACGCTGAGCGCGCTCGACGTCGAGACCGAGGCGCTGGTCGAGGAGGCGCTCAAGCACGTGCTGCGCGACGCCACCGGCATCGTCGTGGCGCACCGGGCCTCCACGGTGCTGCTGGCCGACAAGGTGGCGCTGCTGCAGGACGGCACGATCACCCACGTGGGCACACACCAGGAGCTCCTGGAGACCGTGCCGCAGTACCGCGAGCTGCTGGCCGCCGAGGAGGTGCTGGCATGAGCGTGCAGGCGACCGACTGGCGCGGCGTGGCGGCGGAGAACCAGGACGACCTCGACGAGAAGGTCTCCATCCTGCTCCGTAAACGTTCTCGGCGGCTGCTGGCCGACCTCATCGGGCCGCGCAGGCGGAGCATCTACCTGCTGATCACGATGATCGTGATCAGCAACGCGGCCCGCCTGTCGATCCCCCTGCTCGTCGCCTACGGCATCGACCAGGGCATCCCGCCCATGACCAGGGGCGAGGGACCGCGGACGCTGATCATCGCGGTGACCTCGATCCTGGCCGCCGCGGGCGTGCAGGCCTACACCCGGCAGTACTTCCTGAAGCTGTCGGGCCGCATCGGCCAGGACATCCTGCTGGAGCTCAGGAGGAGGGTCTTCGCCCACTTCCAGAAGCTGTCGCTGTCCTTCCACGAGAAGTACACCTCCGGCCGGGTCATCTCCCGCCTCACCTCCGACGTCGAGGCCATCGCCGAACTGCTGCAGCAGGGCTTCGACGGGCTGGTGACCGCGGTGCTGACCATGTTCGGCACGGCGGCGCTGCTCGTGGTGATGGACGTGCACCTCGGCCTGGTGGCGTTGCTGCCGCTGCCGATCCTGCTGCTGTTCACCCGCTGGTTCCGCAACCAGTCGACGATCGCCTACCGGCGCACCCGCGAGACGGTGGCCCTGGTCATCGTGCACTTCGTGGAGTCGATGACCGGCATCCGCGCGGTGCAGGCCTTCCGCCGCGAGCCGCGCAACCAGGAGATCTTCGGCAAGCTCAACGACGACTACCGCGACGCCAACGCGCGCGGCATGCAGCTGATCGCGATCTTCATGCCGGGCATCAAGCTGCTGGGCAACCTGACCATCGCGGGCGTGCTGATCTACGGCGGCTACCTGGTGCTGCAGGGCGAGCTCATGGTCGGCGTGCTCACCGGCTTCCTGCTCTACCTGCGCCAGTTCTACGAGCCGATGCAGGAGATCAGCCAGTTCTACAACACGCTCCAGTCGGCCGGCGCCGCGCTGGAGAAGTTGTCGGGCGTGCTGGAGGAGGAGCCCGCGGTCGCCGAGCCGTCCGCCCCCGCGGCGCTGCCCAGGCCCAAGGGCCAGGTCCGCTTCGACCAGGTGCGCTTCGCCTACGTGGAGGACCGCCCGATCCTGCCCGGTCTCGACCTGACCGTCCCGGCCGGGCAGACCATCGCGCTGGTCGGCTCGACGGGAGCGGGGAAGACCACGCTGGCCAAGCTGATCTCCCGTTTCTACGACCCGACCGAGGGCCGGGTCCTGCTCGACGGCGTCGATCTGCGTGACCTCGAGGAGGGCACGCTGCGCCGCGCGGTGGTCATGGTGACGCAGGAGAACTTCCTGTTCAGCGGCACCGTGGCCGACAACATCAGGTTCGGCAAGCCCGAGGCGACCATCGACGAGGTACGGCAGGCGGCCGAGGCCATCGGCGCCCACGACTTCATCGTGGACCTGCCCGACGGCTACGACACCGAGGTCGGCAAGCGCGGCGGCCACATGTCGGCCGGACAGCGGCAGCTCGTCGCCTTCGCCCGCGCCTTCCTCGCCGACCCGGCGGTGCTCATCCTCGACGAGGCCACCTCGTCGCTGGACGTGCCGAGCGAGCGGCTGGTGCAGCGGGCGCTGCGTACGATCCTGGCCGACCGCACCGCGCTGATCATCGCGCACCGGCTGTCGACGGTGGAGATCGCCGACCGGGTGCTGGTCATGGAGCACGGGCAGATCGTCGAGGACGGCCCGCCCGGGGAGCTCATCGGCTCCGACGGCCGCTTCGCGGGTCTGCACCGGGCGTGGCTGGAGAGCCTCGCCTAGAGGTAGAAGGGTCTCGGTGGCGCCGGGCTGCGCAGCAGCGACGCGTCAGGCGCCACCGGCTCGCCCTGCCGTACGACCTCGGGATGTCGGCGCAGATAGCCCGATGGGAAGGTCGTCACCTGCTGGCACCCGCACCTGACGCAGGACGCCTCCGCCGACGGCGGTGGCACCCGCACTCCGTGCAGCGTCCAGAATTCGTTGTCGTGGCCGTGCCGGTCGGTCTCCGTGAGGACGATGAAGTCCTCTTCCCATACGTGCCAGCAGCGCCGGCACTCGAACGGCACGGTCCGGTTCTCCGTGTCCATCCTCCCAGTGTCCGCCCTCATGCCCTGAACAGCAAGAAGACCCCCGACGCCGCCACCACGGCGAGCGTCCCGACCCACGCGAGCAGAGCGTCGGCCTTCTCCTCGAGCGACCTGCCCTCGTGCAGCGCCTCCTGCACGCGCCTGAACCTGGTGCCGGTGCGCACCAGCAGCACTCCCCCGCACAACGCCGCCACGGCGAAGGCCACGACCGCCAGGACCGGCATCCCGGTGCGCAGCGCCGCCCCGGCCGCGCCCAGCCCGCCCGTCGACAGGGCCACGGCGCACCGCACCCAGGCCAGGCGGGTGCGCTCGCTCTGCAGCCCCGGGTCCCAGATCTCCATCGACATGGGTGCTCACGCCGCCAGGATGATCAGGACGAGCGCCACCACCGCGACCGCCGCCACGCCGTACCCGAACACCGCGGCCAGTGCCGGCGGCGGCAACGGGGTCTCCTGGCGCAGCGCCCGCTGGATGTTGCGCCAACGCGGGTAGGCCAGCCCCGCCGCGAGAGCGGCGAGGGACACGAGCATGACACCCAGGACCGTACGCACCCACGGGACGAACACGGTGTCGGGGATGGCCGCGATCGCCACCCCGCCTGCACTCAGGGCCAGCGCGGTGCTGATCCACGTGAGGAACGTCCGCTCGTTGGCGAGGGTGAAACGAGGGTCGGGCTCTTTCATATCACAACGTTAATTCAGCGGCATTTCCCCTAGAGATGGCGGGTTACGATCGGTGAGTGGCCGATGCAAACGTGTCCACACAGCAGGCCGAGCAGGGCAAACCCACCTGGCGCGATTTCGTCCTGCCTCCCTTCCTGGCCGCCTTCTTCGACAGTGTCACCGAGGTGCTGGCCCCTCTTCCGCCGTGGGCGAGAATCCTGGTTTTCCTTTCCACCGGTCTTGCGTGGTATGGCGCGAAACGCATCAAACACGTATGGAAAACGCTCTCGACCTTACGGAAGTCGGCTCCCGGACTGCTGGGCGCCGCCCGGATCGCGGTCGCCGTCATGGCCGGGATCGGGGTCGCGTTCGCCTTCTCCCTCATCGTCGATCTGAGCACTCCGGAACCCTGCGCCCCCGCCACCGAGATCCGCATGATCACGGCGGCCGAAACGCTCTGGCATCTCACCGAGAAGGCCAGGCAGTACGAGAAGGAGCAGCTCGCCGACGGGTGCGCGCCCGTACGGGTGACCGTGGCGGAGGCGCCCGCGCTTGGCCGCCTCATCGACGCGCTCAACAGCGACTGGGAGCGCCAGGACACCGGCGGCACCGAGCCGTACGTGCGCCTGGAAGGGCTGCAGCCCGACGGATGGATCGCCTCCAGCGAAGGCGAGGCGCAACTGGTCGAGGCCGCCGTCCGTGACCCAGGACTGCTCACGATCGGGGCGCCGGTGGCGGGCGACCAGCTGGTCCTGGCCATGCTGCCCGGCGCCGCCCGGCGGGTGGAACGGGAGCTGAAGGCGGCCGAGGGCGTCGAGCTTCGCCAGGCCTGGCAGGTCGTGACCGGGAAGCTGGGCATGCGGGTGGCCAGGCCGTACCCCGAGACCTCCGGCGCGGCGCTCAGCGGCGCGGCCGACATGCGGGAAGCGGGCCTGGAACAGGCCGAACGCGGGATGTTGCGGGCGCCGCTGCCCAGCCTCACCGTCACCAAGCTGCTGTGCGCCTTCCACGCCAGGAGGTCCGAGCAGATCGCCCTTTTCATCCCCGCGCACAGCGTCGCCGACTACAACGACGCGCAGCTGACGGCGCAGGCCAAGCGCGAAGGTTGTCCCGAGATCGGGCTCTTCGGCAGCGACCGGCTGGAGGCGGTCAGGCTCCAGGGCATGCACGCGCTCGACTACCCGTTCGTCTCGATGCGGTGGCCGCGCCAGCACTCGGCGGCGCGGCAGGCGGTCGTCGACCACTTCGCGTCGTGGTTGCGGGCGCATCCCCTGTTCAGCGAGTCAGCACCGCCCGACTCCTACGAGAGCAGGTCACTCACCGAGACCCGTCGCAGGCTCGACACCGAGATCAGGCCGTCGTTCGGCCTGCACGTGCTGGTCGACATGTCGGGCTCGGCCCGCGAGCTGCTGCGCGCGCCCGCCTCGGCCGCGATCCGCGCCCTGCCCGACGTGCTCGGCCCGAAGGACCGCGTGAGCGTCTCCGGCCTGGCGGCGGGATCGCGCGCGGGGCCTGCGCGGCTCGACGAGCTGGCCCGCGAGGCGAGCCTGGAAGAGATGGACGAACCCGCCAGAGCCGTCGAAGCCGCGCAGTTCCGGGGCTGGGACGCCGCGATCTCGGCCGCCCTGGAAAAGGTCGGAGGCGACGAGCCGCACGCGGTCGTGGTGCTGACCGACGGCAGACTCGACAACGAGGAGCCCGGCGACGCCGCCACGACGGTCGGGCGGGCGCTGCAGCGCGCCGAATCGGTGACGGGCCTGTCGGTGCTGGTCGTCGGGGGCGGCACCTGCCGCGTCACTCAGCTCAAGGGTACGGCCAAGCCGTACGCCTGCCGCGCGGTCGCCGAGGTGCCCCAGGCGCTCGCCGACACCGTGCTCACCGCGAAAGGGTGGCGATGAGCCGCACGAGGATGACGATCGCGGCCCTCGTGGCCGGGCTGCTGGCCGGATGGGTGTGGTTCTACCAGCCGCTGCCGTTCCAGCGCGAACCGCTGGCGGGAGCCGTCACCGGGGCGCCCACCCAGGTGAGCGCCGCGCCGGTCCCCGCGCCGAACGCGGGCGCGTGCACGCCGCGCGCCGGGCTCACCGTCGCCACCGGCGACGACATCAGCCGCGGCAGCCACCGGCGCGACGTGATCGCCGACTGGAGCGCCGATCGGAAGATCTCCGCCACGATGCTGGAGGTCTCCGGCAGCACCGACGTACGGCGAGCCCAGCTCGCGGCGGCCGCGCAGGCGGGCAGTTGCGAATACGACATCCTCGTCCTGGACGTGGCGCACGTCGCCGAGTTCGCCGAGTTCGGCTACATCAAGCCGATCGACCTCGCCGACGACAGCCGCTTCCTGCCCGGGCCGCTGGAGGCGGGCAGGTACGACGGCAGGCAGTACGGCGTGCCGTTCGCCGCCGACGCACCCCTGGAGTTCGCCAGGAAGGACGTGGACACCACCGGATGGGCGCTCCAGCTCGACGACGCGGAGGCCGGCACGATCAACATGCTCGAACTGGCCGACGTCCTGGACGGCGACCGGGTCGCGCTCGACAGCGCCGGATGGCAGGCACTGCGCGACTACCAGCGCACAGCAGGACGCGAGCCGGTGCTGGCCGAATCCCTCTCCTACGACGAGGACTCCAGCCTGAAGGCCTTCCGCGACGGCAGGACCCACCTGGGCAACCAGGTCACCCACATGCGCAACTGGCCCATCGCCTTCCACCGGCTGGCCGCCGACCCGCTCATGCGCCGCCAGGACGGCACGCTCGCCTTCCAGATCCGCGCGCCACGGCGAGGTGTGCTGGGCGGCTCGGTGCTGGCCGTCTCCGCCCACGTCGGGCCCGAGCGCGAACGGCAGGCCCTGCAGCTCATCGAGGACCTCACGCGACACGACGTGCAGCTGCGCCTGTTCGCGTGCGGCGGCTACGCGCCCGTCCTGTCCTCCGTCTACGCCGTCTACGCCGCGGGCCACGGCCCCGACTGCGCCGCGCTGCTCCAGCTCCCCAGGCCCACCGCCGCCTCCGAAGTGGTGGAGATCGGCCCCGCCGAGCTGAAAGACCTCGCGGCGCAGATCAAGACGTCGGTCGACCGCTCGGTCATGCGCCCGCGCACCGCCTACTACTCCCAGTTCAGCCAGGCCTTCCGCAGCTGCGCCACCGGCGTGATGAACCGGCGCGTCAGCGAACAGGTCTTCCTCGACGCGGCCGACTCCCTCACCCAGGCCCTCAGCGGCAGGACCGTCAAGGACCCGCCATGCTAGGAGCGTGGACTTCCTCAACGCCCTGACCGACGCCCAACGCCAGGCCGCCCAGCACCCCTTCGCCGATCCCCGCCGCCTCCAGTGGACCTACCTGCCCGGCGCCCGCCCCGGCGTGCCCCTGCTCGGGCTCCCGGCCGCCGCGCGCAAGGCCGCCCACCGCCTGCTGGCCTCGGTGCTCACCCGTCACGCCTTCGCGCAGGCGGTGACGGTGATGGCCATGGAGGAGGTCATCGACCTCGACGAGGGCGGACGCCGCGGACGTCACAGCGACGACTACTACCTGGCCGTCTTCGGCGACCCCGCCTCCCCTGCCTGGGCCTGGCGTTTCGAGGGACACCACCTGTCGGTCACCACGACGTACGTCGACGGCCGCCGCGTGGTCGGGCCCGTGTTCATCGGCGCGCGACCCGTCTCCGTCCTGTACGGCACGGCGCCGGTCATCCGGCCGCTCCCCCTCGAAGAGGACCTGGCCCGCGCCCTCCTCGCCGCCCTGACACCCGCCCAGCGCTCGATCGCCGTCGTGGACGCCACCGCACCGGACGACATCCTCACCGGCGACGCCACCGAGGTCACCGAACTGTCACCTCCGGGAGTCCGCGCCGCCGACCTCGGCCACACGGCCCGCGACCTGCTCACCCGGCTCGCCTCGGTCTACGCCGACCGCCTGGACCCCGCCGTCCGACCCGCCCTGTCGGACCTGTCGTTCGCCTGGGCCGGGCCCACCGCGCGCGGCCTCGGGCACTACTACCGGATCCAGGGCGCCGACCTGGTCATCGAATACGACAACACCCAGGACGGCGCCACCCACGCGCACAGCGTGCTCAGGCGGCCCGGCGCCGACTTCGGCGCCACCCTGCTCGCCGAGCACCTGTCACGCTCCTAGGTGCAGGCCTTGCGCAGCTCGTCAAGGTAGGTGACGGTCTCGCTGCTCACCTTCTGGACCGTGTCGACCGCCTCGTTGACCGAGCTCACGTTGATCTTGCCGAGCTCGGCGGCGAGGTTGTCGGTGGCCTCCTTGATCGTGGTGTTGGACGCCTTGTCGGCCAGGTCGTTGAGCTTGGCGGCCGAGTCGTCGAGCGCCTTGTTCATGGCCTCGGGGTCGTCCTTGAGGCGGGTCAGCTCGGCACCCAGATCGGTGAGGATCTTCGGGGCCTCCAGGCAGGCCTGAGCCTTGTCGATCGTGTTATTGATCTCGCTGCAGCCGGTCAGGAGGATGGCCGCAGCCGCGGTCATGGCCAACATTCGCTTCATGCCCCGGACCCTACCCAACGCTTAGGGTGGGTGCATGGATGGGAAGATCGTTCTTAGCGTCGCGTCGGAATGCGGCGACTACCTCGACTCGGTCGCCGGGGAGAAGTGGTCCGAGACCGGCGTGCCGGGAATGGAGTGGAACGTCGCGCAGGTCGCGGCGCACATCGGCGAGACCGTGCTGTGGTACGCCACCGACCTGGTCGCCGGCGACCGCGAGCTGAGCACGATGGAGATGCGGGTGCGGCCCGAGTCGGCGCCCGAGGACCTGGTGGCCACCCTGCACACCTTCGCCGCCGTCCTCGCCCACGCGGTGGACGGGGTGGGGCCCGACGTGCGGGGATGGCATCCTGACGGGCTGGCCGACGCCTCCGGGTTCGCGGGGATGGCGTGCGACGAAATGCTCGTGCATACCGCCGACATCGGGGCCGGGCTGGGCGTGCCGTTCGAACCGTCCGCGGACCTGGCCTCGGCCACGCTGCTACGGCTGTTCCCGTGGGCTCCCACCGGGACCGACCCGTGGCGGACGTTGTTGTGGGCCAACGGACGGGCGGACCTGCCGGGGCTGGAGCGGCAGGCGGGGTGGCGCTGGCACTGCGCACCGCTGTCGGAGTGGGACGGGACGAACCCTCGGGTGGTGTCGTAGCGGCGGCGGAAGGACTGCTTCGACCCGCCGACGTGTCGCCCTCAGGGAAGAGGAGACAACTTCTCTCTGGTCAATTAGTGGAACTCCAAAACGCCGAGACGATTACCACTCTTCCGGCTCAATGAGCTCGATGGAGTCAAGTGCGCGCAGATAGAGCTGAGCGAGTTTCCACTTTGGGAACAGGCGCGAACAAGCTCCGACCCGACCTCGCAGGCCACCGTCCAACCCAGCTACTAAAGCAGGCCACAGGCGCGCGCAAGCGTGCTGGAGCCCTCTTCCGCCTGCTATGTCGATCGCGAAACTATCGTGAGTCTCAACGCCGCGACGAAATGGCCCGTCTGCCCAGACCGGCGCTTCCGCCACGCGCTGGATAGCTAGCCGTGGTCGCCAGCAAGCAGTCAGGGCGCGCGCCACGACACCTGGCTCGCACGCCAGAACGGCCGCCCAACCCCGCCCGCGACGGACGGTCACTGCCAGACGCCCCCGGCCCGAGCAGGACCGGGGGCGGGCGGTGGGGCAGAGAAGAGACTAGAGCTTCTGGAAGCAGGGACCGTCCATCGTGTACCCCTGCGCCGTGGACCCGGTGTAGAAGTCCTTCACCATCGACACCCCGGTCGGTGCCGCCTCGTCGACCTTGTTGATGAGCGTCTGTCGGAACGTCGCCGCGTTGGCGTCGCCGGCGAAGTTGCCCGCGTCCGCCGGCAGCATGCCCTCGTAGTCGACCGTCGCCAGCGACTTGACCGCCGCCAGCAGGCCCTTACGGGACACGTCGCCGCCGGCGACCATCTTGTCGAGCGCCGCCTTCATCGGGTAGGACCAGGCCCATCCGGAGGTGTAGCCGTCGTTGGGCGTCACGTTGGGCAGGGCGTCGCGCATGGCCTTGTGGCCGGGGGTGTCGGAGCCCCACGACTTGCCGGGCGACGACTGCTCGTACAGGGCCTTGAGCGCGGGCGCCGCGGGCGACTTGAGCAGCGCCGGGTTCCAGGTGGGGCCGGTGCCGATGAAGCGGCCCTTGTAGCCGGCGGCGGCGGTCTGGCCGACGATGGTGGCCATGTCGGCGGGGCCGGTGGTGATGATGACGACGTCGGGCTTGTTCTTGGTGATCTCGGTGATGGCGCGGCCCTGCTCGGTGGCTCCCGGCGGGGTTTCGAGGGCGGTGAACGTCACGCCGGCCTTCTCGGCGGCGATCTTGGCGCCGGCGGCGGCGTCGGCGCCGTAGTCGCCGGCCAGGTGCACGGCCATGATGGACTTGGGCTTGTAGGTCTCGACCGCGTAGTCGACGGCGTTCATCGACTCGATGCAGTAGTTCGACCCGGTCTCGACGATGACGTCCTCGAACTCCCAGGCCGAGGTCCAGGAGGCGGGGGCGGCGACGATGCTGTTGGCCTTGAGGTCGTCGATGATCGCGGCGGTGGTGGGTGAGCCGAGGGTCTGGGCGAGCCCGAGCACCTTGTCCTTGATCTCGTTGTAGACCTGGCGGTGCGTCTCGGGGTTGTACTTGTTGTCGCGTACGTAGGCCTGGACGTCGACCTCGTACTTGCCGCCGATGCCGCCGGCCTCGTTGACGCGCTTCCAGAAGGCCTTCTGGGCGTCGGTGATGGGCACGGCCAGCGCCGCGAACGGCCCGGCGGTCAGGTCGGAGATGGTGCCGAGGTAGATGCAGCCCTTGTTCTTGTCCACCGCGAGCGGGCACGGTTCGCTGGTGATGCCCGGCGCGTTGGCCGCCGCCGTACTCTCGGTGGAGGACTCTCCTCCCCGGAACATGCCACAACCGGACAGAAGCCCGACTATCGCGATATATCCGATCAGTCGTTTCATTGCAGGGGCTCCCTAATACGAGAAGGGCCAGCTCTTCCAGTAGTTGCGCACGCGGATCCAGATCCCGAAGAGCCCGCGTGGTTCGAAGACGAGGAACAGCACGATCAGCAGGCCGTACAGCACGGTCTCGACCTGGAACACGTTCGGCGTGACGGTGGTGTCGCCGCTGATGAAGGGCACGAAGCCCGGCAGCGCGCGGGTGAGCGGCTGGATGAGCACGATGAACAGCGCACCCATGATCGATCCGGAGACGGTCGCCACCCCGCCGATGAGCACCATCGCGATGAACTGCACCGACAGCAGCAGCGAGAACGACCCGGGTTCGACGAACCCGGTCATCACGTACAGCAGCCCGCCCGCGCACCCGGCGTAGAACGAGGAGATGCCGAACGCCAGCACCTTGTAGCGGGTGATCGGCACCCCGATGACCTCGGCGGCGATGTCGCGGTCGCGGATGGCCGAGAAGGCCCGGCCGATGCGCGACCTGGCGAGGTTGCGCGCGGCCACGGCGAAGATGATCAACATGATCAGCATCAGCGTGTACAGGGACTGCTCGCGGGTGCCGAGCGGCCCGTCGACGTCGAGGCGGGCGCCGAAGAGGGTGGGCACCGCCGACTGGCGGCCGACACCCGGCCCGCCGGTCAGGTGGTCCCATTCCTTGAAGATGTGCTCGCCCAGGAAGACCAGGCCGAGCGTGACGACCGCCAGGTACAGCCCGCGCAGCCGTACGGCGAGGGGCGCGACCAGCACGCCGGCGAGGGCGGCGAGCAGTCCGGCCGCGGGCAGCCAGATCCAGATCTCCGTCAGCCCGAAACCCAGGTTCCGGCCGTCGACGGGACCTGACAACGCGGCGGCGGTGTAGGCGCCGATCGCGACGAAGAAGGCGTGGCCGAGGGAGATCTGCCCGGCGTAGCCGGAGACGATGTTGAGCCCGATGGCGCCGATGGCCAGGACGAACGCCCCGGCCAGGACCTCCAGCGAGCGGTCGGCGAGCATGCCCGACAGCAGGAAGGCGGCCAGGACCAGCACCAGCGTCCAGATCCGCTTGGCGGTGGTGTCGAGCAGGGCCATGTCCTGGCCGTAGGAGGTGTAGAGCAGGGGGCGCCCGCGCACCCTTCGAGACCGGCCGGTCGGTATGTCCGAATCACGGCTGAGCGTGGTCATACGCGCTCGACCTCCCTCGTGCCGAAGAGCCCGTACGGCCGGACGAGCAGGACCAGCAGCATCACCACGTACGGCGAGACCACGGCGAAGTTCTGTCCCAGCCACGGCGCGATGTCGCCCTGGTAGCTCTGGAACAGCGACTCCACGACGCCGATCGTCAGCCCGCCGATGACCGCGCCGCCCAGAGAGTCGAGCCCGCCCAGGATGATCGCCGGCAGCGCCTTCAGCGCGATGATCCAGGTGAGCTGCTCGACGCCCTGCCCGGTACCGACGAACATGCCGGCGATCGCCGCCAGGAAGCCCGCCAGCCCCCACGACAGGGCGAACACCGCGCCCACCGAGACTCCCTGGGCCAGGGCCGTCTCCTGGTCGTAGGCGGCGGCCCGCATCGCCAGGCCGTACCTGGTGTAGCGGAAGAACGCGAACAGCAGTCCGACCAGCACCGCGGTCACCGCGAGCATGGCCAGCCAGCGTTCCTGCACGACCAGCGGCCCGATCGAGACCTGGTCGAAGCCCCACGGGTCGCCCATCTGCCGCACGTCACGGCCGATGTAGTGGTTGACCACCACCCGGATGACCACGTCGATGCCCAGCGTGATGATCGCCACCACGAACACGGGACGGCCCACCATGGGCCTGATCGCCACGCGTTCGATGCCCAGCGCCAGCAACGCGATCATGAGAGCGGCCAGCGGCACGGCCAGATAGAACCCGGTCACCTCCACGAGATAGGACACGGCCACGGCGCCCGCGAGCATCAGCGCGGGCTGCGCGAAGCTGATGACCTTGGTCGCCTTGTAGATGATCACGAAGCCGAGGGCGAGCAGGGCGTAGACCGACCCGTTCCCCAGCCCCCTGACGACGGTCTCGAGCAGACCTTTCAACGACGGTACATCCCTTCCACGAGGTCCTCGAAGAGCCGGGCGATCGCCGAGCGCTTGACCTTCTGCGTGGGGGTCAGCTCGCCGTCCTCGTGGTCGAGCTCCTTGGGCAGGAAGGCGAAGAGCTTGATCTGCTCGACCCGGTTGAACTGCTCGTTGACGCCGTTGACGATGCCCTGTACCAGCTCGCGGACCTCGGGCTTGTCCGACAGGTCGCGGTAGGTGGTGTACGGCAGGCGCCGGCGCCGCGCCCACTCCCCCACCACGTCGAGCTCGATGCCGATGAGCGCGGTCAGGTAGGGCCGGCGGTCGCCGATGACGACGGCCTCCTTGATGTACGGCGAGGCCTTCAGGGCGTTCTCCATCTCGCTGGGCGCCACGTTCTTGCCGCCGGCGGTGATGATGATGTCCTTCATGCGGTCGGTGATCCGTACGTGCGTGCCGTCGACCCACTCGCCCACGTCGCCGGTGTGCAGCCATCCGTCGTCGTCGAGCACGTCGGCGGTGGCACGGGGATTGCCCCAGTATCCGGCGAAGGTTCCGGGGTGGCGGGTGAGGATCTCGCCGGTCGCCTCGTCGATCTTCAGCTCGATGGCGTCGTGCGGTTCCCCGACGGTGCCGAGCTTGACGCGTCCCGGCCGGTTGGCGGTGGCGATGGCGGTGTTCTCGCTCATGCCGTACACCTCGTGCATGCGCACCCCGATGCCCATGAAGAACTTGAGCACGTCGGGGGCGATCGGCGCGGCGCCGGAGGAGGCGTAGCGCACGCGGCGCATGCCGAGCCGCTCGCGCAGCGCGCGGAAGCAGAAGATCCAGCCGACGGTGTACAGCACGCGGGTCGCGGCGGTGTGGGTGCCGCCGGTGCGGACCAGGGCGTCGCCGACGCGGTCGGCCACCCGCAGCCAGAAGCGGGTCGTGGTGCGCTTGAACCAGGAGGCGGAGTCGAGCTTGATGTTGACCTGGGCCAGCACCTTCTCCCAGATGCGCGGCACGCCGAACAGGATGGTGGGCTGCACCTCACGCAGGTTGGCCTGGACGGTCTCGATGGACTCGGCGAAGTTCACCTGCACGCCCGCGGCGGAGTTGAACCAGACCGTGAAGGCCCGCTCGGCCACGTGGCACAGGGGCAGGTACGACAACGTCTGGTCGCGCTCGTTCGGCGGCGGCGAGGTGAAGCCGCCGCTCTTGACGAGGACCTCGACCGCGAACTCCACGTTGGCCACGGTCAGCATGACGCCCTTGGGCGGTCCCGTGGTGCCGGAGGTGTAGATCAGGGTCATCACGTCGGAGGGCCGGGTCTCGGCCATGCGCTTGGCGACCGCGCCCGGATGCTCGCCGCGGTGCTCCACGCCGATGAAGAGGAACTCGTCCCAGTGCAGCAGGCGCGGGTCGTCGTAGCGCCCGCGGATGCCGCGTGGCTCCAGGTAGACGATGCGCTCCAGCGCGGGGCACTCGCCGAGCACCTCCAGGGCCTTGTCCACCTGTTCCTGGTCCTCGGCGATGAGGATCTTCGCGCCGGAGTCGGCGAGCAGGTAGGCCACCTCCGAGGCGGGGTTGGTGGGGTAGAGGCCCACCGTGACGCCGCGCACGGCCACGATGCCGAGGTCGGCGTAGAGCCATTCCGGCCGGTTCTCCGAGTGCACGGCGACCCGGTCGCCGGTCTCGACGCCCAGCGCGAGCAGGGCGTGGGCGACGATCTCGACCTGGTTCCAGTACTCCGCCCAGGTGATCTCCTGCCAGACGCCGAAGTCCTTGTGGCGCAGGGCGACGGCGTTCGAGGATGCCCGGTCGCGCACCCGGGTCACGATGGTCTCCACGGTCTGAACAGTCGTGATCGTCATGCGGCCCCTCCCAGGTAGGCCTCGATGACCTTGGGGTCCTGCTGCACCTGCGCGGGCGCGCCGAGCGCCACCGGCTTGCCGAAGTCGAGCACCAGCACCCGGTCGGCCAGGTCCATGACCAGGCCCATGTCGTGTTCGACGAGCACGATGGGGATGCCCAGCTCGTCGCGGATGTCCAGGACGAACCTGGCCATGTCCTCGGTCTCCTCCAGGTTCATCCCGGCGACCGGCTCGTCGAGCAGGAGCAGCTTGGGCTCCATGGCCAGGGCGCGGCCGAGCTCGACACGTTTCTGAATCCCGTACGGCAGCAGCCTGACGGGGTGGCGCCGCCACACCTCCAGTTCGAGGAAGTCGATGATGTCCTCGACCCTGGCTCGTGCCTGCAACTCCGCCTTGCGCGCCCTGCCGTACCACAGGACGGCCGACAGCGCGCCGTAGCGGAAGTGGTGGTGGCGGCCGAGCATGAGGTTGTCGAGGACGGTCAGGTTGTCGAAGAGCTCGACGTTCTGGAAGGTCCTGGCCATGCCCATGGCGGCGATCGCGTGCGGGGGCTGGCCGAGCAGGTCGCGCTCCAGGAAGCTCACCGTGCCCTGCTGGGGCCGGTAGACGCCGGAGAGCACGTTGAAGATCGAGGTCTTGCCCGCGCCGTTGGGTCCGATGATCGCGAACAGTTCCTTGTCGGCCACCTCGAAGCTGACGCCGCTGATGGCCTTCACACCGGCGAAGCTGAGGTGCACGTCGTCAAAGGTCAGGACAGCCATCGCTTGCGCCTCTTGTAGTGCTTGACGTCACGGAAGGACTTGGCGGCGCCTTCCGCGCCGAGTCCGAGGTAGAACTCCTTGATGTCCTCGTCGGACAGCAGGTCGGCGGCGGGTTTGTCCATGACGATCTTGCCGGTCTCCATCACGTAGCCGTGGCTGGCGATCGACAGCGCCATGGTGGCGTTCTGCTCGACGAGCAGCACCGTGGTGCCCTGCTTGTTGATCTCGACGATCAGCTCGCGGATCTGCCCGACCAGCGCGGGCGCCAGGCCCAGGCTGGGTTCGTCCAGCAGCAGCACTTCGGGGCTCGCCATGAGGGCCCGGCCGACGGCGAGCATCTGCTGCTCGCCTCCGGACAGGTAGCCCGCGACTCCTCGCCTGCGGCCCTTGAGGACGGGGAAGAGCCCGTAGACCCGTTCGAGGTTGGCGTCGATCTGTCTGGCCCTGGTGTGCGCGCCGACGCGCAGGTTCTCCTCGACGGTGAGCTCGCCGAGGATCCGGCGCCCCTCCATCACCTGGCTGACGCCCTTCTGCACGACCTGGGCGGGTCTGAGATGGTGGATGGGCTCGCCGTTGAGGGTGATGGAGCCCTTGGTGATCTCGCCGTCGTGCACGTCCAGCAGGCCGGACAGGGCACGCAGCAGGGTTGACTTGCCCGCGCCGTTGGCTCCCAGCAGGGCCACGATCGCCCCCTTCGGGACGGTGAGGCTGACGCCTCGCAGCACGAGCATGACGTCGTCGTAGACGACTTCGAGGTTGCGCACGTCGAGCACACGAGCTCCTAGCACTGTGTCCTACGTCACTCCCCCGTGACGACAGGGTCCCCATCACCAAGCGCTCGATCAATAGGCGCGACCAAATTGGAACCTTGCTCTGGTCGTAATCTTCTTCCTATGACAACTTGCGAGCATCTTTCCGAGGCCGGCGACGCGCCCGCGCGCACGCCGGAGGGCTGCGAGGAATGCCTGGCCAGCGGCGGTCGCTGGGTGCACCTGCGTCGGTGTCTGGAGTGCGGCCACATCGGCTGCTGCGACTCCTCGCCCGGCAAGCACTCCACCGCCCACTTCCACGCCGAAGGGCATCCGGTGATCCAGTCCTTCGAGCCCGGCGAGTCGTGGCGCTGGTGCTTCGTCGACAGCCAGATCGGCTGACCGGTCCTGAGAACACAGAACGGCCCTGCCTGTTCAGGCAGGGCCGTTCTCGGGTCGTGCGTCAGGCGCCGACGTAGGCGGCCAGGTGCTCGCCCGTCAGGGTGGAGCGGGCGGCGACCAGGTCGGCGGGGGTGCCCTCGAAGACGATCTTCCCGCCGTCGTGGCCGGCGCCGGGACCCAGGTCGATGATCCAGTCGGCGTGCGCCATCACCGCCTGGTGGTGCTCGATCACGATCACCGACTTGCCCGACTCCACCAGCCGGTCCATCAGCGCCAGCAACTGCTCCACATCGGCCAGGTGCAGCCCGGTCGTCGGCTCGTCGAGCACGTACACCCCGCCCTTGTCGGCCATGTGCGTGGCCAGCTTCAACCGCTGCCGCTCCCCGCCCGACAACGTGGTCAGCGGCTGGCCCAGGCTGATGTAGCCGAGCCCGACATCGGCCAGCCGCTCCAGGATGGCGTGGGCGGCGGGCGTGCGGGCCTCTCCCGCGGCGAAGAACTCCACGGCCTCGCTGACGGGCATGGCCAGGACCTCGCTGATGTCCTTGCCGCCCAGGTGGTATTCGAGCACCGAGGCCTGGAACCGCTTGCCCTCGCACTCCTCGCAGGGATTCTCGACGCCCGCCATCATGCCGAGGTCGACGTAGACGACTCCGGCGCCGTTGCAGGTCGGGCAGGCGCCCTCGGAGTTGGCGCTGAACAGCGCGGGCTTGACGCCGTTGGCCTTGGCGAAGGCCTTGCGGATCGGGTCGAGCAGCCCGGTGTAGGTCGCCGGGTTGCTGCGCCGCGATCCCTTGATCGGCGCCTGGTCGACCGAGACGACGCCCGCGGAGGCGGGGATGGAGCCGTGGATGAGCGAGCTCTTGCCCGATCCCGCCACGCCGGTGACGACGCAGAGCACGCCGAGCGGGATGTCAACGGAGACGTCGCGCAGGTTGTGCCGGGTGGCGCCGCGGATCTCCAGCTTGCCCTTGGGGGTGCGCACCTGCTCCTTGAGCGCGGAGCGATCGTCGAGGTGGCGGCCGGTGACCGTGCCGCTGGAGCGCAGGCCGTCGAGGTCGCCCTCGAAGCAGACCGTGCCGCCTGCCGTACCGGCGCCGGGGCCGATGTCGACGACGTGGTCGGCGATCGCGATGGCTTCGGGCTTGTGCTCGACGACCAGCACCGTGTTGCCCTTGTCGCGCAGGCGCAGCAGCAGGTCGTTCATGCGCTGGATGTCGTGCGGGTGCAGCCCGATCGTCGGCTCGTCGAAGACGTAGGTGACGTCGGTCAGCGCGGAGCCGAGGTGGCGGATCATCTTGGTGCGCTGCGCCTCGCCGCCCGACAGGGTGCCGGCGGGGCGCTCCAGCGACAGATAGCCCAGGCCGATCTCCACGAAGGAGTCGAGGGTGTGCAGCAGCTTGCCGAGCAGGGGCGCGACCGACGGCTCGTCGAGGCCGCGGATCCACTCGGCCAGGTCGCGGATCTCCATCGAGCAGGCGTCGGCGATGCTGATGCCCTTGATCTTGGAGGAGCGGGCCTCCTCGCTGAGCCGGGTGCCGTCGCAGTCGGGGCAGGTGGTGAAGGTGACCGTGCGCTCGACGAACGCGCGCACGTGCGGCTGCAGCGACTCGACGTCCTTGGAGAGCATCGACTTGCGGATCTTCGGGATCAGGCCCTCGTAGGTGAGGTTGATGCCCTCGACCTTGATCTTGGTGGGCTCCTTGTGGAGCAGGTCGTGCAGCTCGCGCTTGGAGAACTTCTTGATCGGCTTGTCCATGTCGAAGAAGCCGCTGCCGGAGAAGATCCGGCCGTACCAGCCGTCCATGGTGTAGCCGGGGATGGTCAGCGCGCCCTCGCCGAGGGACTTCTCCTCGTCGTAGAGCTGGCTCAGGTCGATGTCGTTGACGACGCCCATGCCCTCGCAGCGGGGGCACATGCCGCCGACGATCTTGAAGTCGCGGCGCTCCTTGACGGTCTTGCCGGCCTTCTCGATCTGGACGGCGCCCGCCCCGCTGATCGAGGCGACGTTGAAGGAGAAGGCCTGGGACGAGCCGATGTGCGGCTGTCCCAGCCTGCTCCACAGGATGCGCAGCATCGCGTTGGCGTCGGTGGCGGTGCCGACGGTGGAGCGCGGGTTGGAGCCCATGCGCTTCTGGTCGACGATGATCGCCGTGGTCAGGCCGTCGAGCACGTCGACGTCCGGCCGCGCCAGCGTCGGCATGAACCCCTGGACGAAGGCGCTGTAGGTCTCGTTGATCAGCCGCTGCGACTCCGCGGCGATCGTGCTGAAGACCAGCGAGCTCTTGCCCGAGCCCGAGACCCCGGTGAACACCGTCAGCCTGCGCTTGGGAAGCTCGATGCTGACGTCCTTGAGGTTGTTCACGCGCGCCCCGTGCACGCGGATCATGTCATGGCTGTCGGCAGCGTGCAGCGCGGGCGACTGCGGGTCCGTGCTCTTGCTCATCGTCTCTCCGTCCATGGGTGGGGTTCGCCTCCCCGGCTCCGTCGGCGCCTACCGGTCCTGGAGCAACCCCAGAACATTACCGTCCGAATCGATCACGGTTGCCACCACGCGACCAGGGCCGACCTCCCGCACGGCCTCCTTCACGCTCGCCCCCGCGGCCGTCAGCTCCTCGAGCTTGGCCTCGATGTCGGCGACGTGCCAGTAGGCCACCGGGCCCGTCATGCCCTGGTCCGCTCCGCCCGGGACCAGCCCGATGTGCTGTCCCCCGACGTCGTAACCGACATAGTAGGGCGAGTCAGCCGTCGGCTGCTCGCCGAGCAGAGCGGTGTACACCTTCTTCGCCTTCTCCAGATCGGACACCGGGTGAAGGACGGTCTTGATGCCCTCGGTCATATCGAGTCCTGCCGTTTCGCGTCGAGGGCCCACCCGCTCGTGACGGATGGTGCCCATGGCGTTCACGCTACGTGGGGGCTCTCGGACCGCGCTTCTCGATTCGTGACCGGTCTGGTCAAAGCCTGACCTGCTCAGCGCTCCAGGATGGCTTCCTCGAAGTCGAGCTCGGCCATGACGCGGCGCAGCACCTCGTCGTCGATCCGCCGGGTGTCGCGCAGCCGGACGAACACCCCTCGCTCGGCTTCGAGCATCTCCAGCCGCAGGCGGCGGTACAGGGTGCTGGGCGTCTCCGAGCCGTCCTGGCCGGTGCCGCCGCCCAGGCGCTCCCAGGCGTTCAGGGCCCGGCGCTCGGTCTTGGCCTGCAGCTGCGAGACGACGTCGGCGGCGATCTCGTCGGTCAGGCCCTCGCGCTCGATCGCCGCCTCCAAGGCGACGGTGCCGGCGGCGATCGCCTCCTGCTTGGCCGCGGCCTCGGTGAGGTTGTCCTGGAACTCCTCCTCGGCGGAGGAGATCTTCAGGCGCCTGATCAGGATCGGGAAGGTGAGCCCCTGCACGAGCAGGGTGCCGAGCACGGTGGTGAAGGTCAGGAAGGCGACCAGGTCGAGCTGGGGGTACTGCAGGATGAAGATGAACGCCGCGGCCAGCGAGACGACGCCTCGCATGCCCGCCCAGCCGACGACCACCACGTGCGACACCGGTGGCCGGTTCTTCTGGAAGTAGGAGAACGGGGCGAGCCAGACGAAGCGGGCGAGCACGGTGACGGCGAAGACGGCCAGCGCGTACCAGGTGAGCTGCCAGCCGGAGTAGCCCTTGGGGATGACCTGGAGGAACAGCAGCCCGATGAGGGCGAAGACGATCGTCTCCAGGAAGAAGTCGAGCACCTTCCAGACCCCGTCGGCCACCAGCCGGGTGCCGAAGCCCATGCGGTGCATGCGGTTGCCGATGTAGAGGCCGACGATCACGACGGACATGACGCCGGAGGCGTGCACCATCTCGGCCGCCAGGTAGGAGGCGAACGGGATGAGCAGCATCACGGTGTTCTCCACCAGCGAGTCGCGCAGCCGTTCTAGGACCCAGCCGAAGACCACCGCCAGCACGATGCCGATGACCGCGCCCACGACGGCCGAGTAGAGGAACTGGCCCGTGGCGCTCAGCAGGGTGAAGGCCTCGCCGCTGATGGCGCCGAGCGCCACGCGGAAGGCGGTCAGCGCGGTGGCGTCGTTGAACAGGCTCTCGCCCACGAGGATGGTCAGCGCGCGGCGGGGCAGGCCGAGGCGGCGGCCCACCGCCACCGCCGCCACCGCGTCGGGCGGCGCGATGACCGCGCCCAGCACGAAAGCGGCAGCCATCGGCAACGAGGGCACCATCCAGTGCACGACCAGGGCGACCACTGTCATGGTGAACAGCACCAGCCCGACCGACAGGAGCGCGACGGGCTTCTTGACGTCGCGCAGGCGCAGGTAGGAGCTGTCGAGGGCGGCCGAGTAGAGCAGCGGCGGCAGGAAGACGAACAGGATGAGCTCGGGCTCGCTGACGAAGATGTCGAGCACGAGGTCGTCGGGCAGCAGCGGCGAGGCCAGCAGTCCCGCCAGCACCAGCAGCAGCGGCGCGGGCCAGCCGCGGCGCCTGGCCGCCCAGGCCACCGCCAGGCCGCCGCCGGCCAGGAGCAGCACCTGAAGCACCGTCGCCAGCTCGATGCCGGACTCCACGCCAGACTCCACGCACGACTCCCTACCTCGGCAACCCCGATGGAACTATTTCAGCAGCGGCACCCGCTCGCCCAGCGACCTGACCACCTGGGCGACGGCTGGTGACCGCGTGACGGCCAGCCGGATCGGCGGACCAGCACCGATCTTCGTGGGCGCGAACGACGGATGCACTCTCCATCCATCCGCGGTTCGCTCGAAGCGGAACCAGGCGATCGCCCCCTCGTGCGTGGCCGCGATCCCGGCCGACGGGTTGGCCACCTGGTTGCCCAGGCCGTAGGCGACCCATTTGTCGCCGATCCGCTCGAACGGCTGCACCACGTGCGCGTGGTGACCGACGACCAGGTCGACCGACGGCGAGGCCAGCAGAGCCTTGGCGACCCTGCGCTGCTCGGCGGTGGGCCGGTGACGGTACTCCTGACCCCAGTGCAGGCTGACGACCACCACGTCGGCGCCCTCCCGCCTGGCGCGGGCGGCCGCCGCGGCGATCCTCTTGGGAGCCAGGCCGACGTTGACCATCCACGGCTTGCGCGCGGGGAGGGGCAGTCCGTTGGTGCCGTAGGTGTACGACAGGTGCGCGACCTGCACGCCGTTGGCGTTGTAGAGGGTGATCAGCCTGGCCTCGTCGGCGGTCCGCGCCGACCCCGCGTAGCGCAGGCCGGCGCGGTCGAGGGCCTCCAGCGTACGGACCACGCCAGGCTCGCCCTGGTCGACGGTGTGGTTGGAGGCGGTCGAACAGCCGTCGTAGCCGATGCTCTTGATCGCGGTGACGACCTGCGGAGGGGCGCTGAAGGTGGGGTAGCCGCTGAACGGTCCGCGCCTGGGGGCCAGCGGGGTCTCCAGGTGGCACAGGGCCAGGTCGGCGCCGGAGATGACACGGCGCACGCCGGAGAACATCGGCAGGAAGTCGGGACGGCCGCCGCCGTCGGAGCGCGCCTGGGCGACCAGGGGCTGGTGCAGGAGGATGTCGCCGGTCATGGCGAGCGTGAAGGAGTCGGCGAACAGCGGTTCGCCCGGCTGGGCGACCGGCACGGCCTCCTGCCTCGGCGACGTCGTCTGCCAGGCGACGGTCGTCTGCGTTCCCGGCAGCGACAGGCTGGGCGCGGCGAAGAACGGGGCCACGCCGGCGCCGTGCCAGCCGGGGCGCGCCAGGTCGGTCCTGGCGGCCAGCGCCGGGGCGGACTTCAGGGCGGGGGCGCCGACGAGGCCGGCGGGCAGGCTCACGGCCGCCAGCAGGGCCACCCGGGCAAGATCCTTGCGCACGGGACGCAGGCTAGAGCCTGCACCCGCCCGCGCCGATCACGGATTGCCCACGCTTGGCGTAAGCGCTACCAGTTCCTGTCGTCGTACTGCTGTTCCGGCCGCAGCCGCTCGCCGGTGACGAACATCTCGTCGTTGACGTAGGGGCGCGAGATGCCGGGCTCGGGCTGCTGCTGCGGGGTGGCCAGAGCGAGCAGCGAGTCGACCGGGTTGGGAGCCTGCGGCGGCTGCTGCTGGGGCTGGTCCTGCGCACGGGAGCGCCGGCCCGCGCCCGGGATGCCGTGCATGGGCGTGCCGAGGCCCGGCGTGCTCGGCCCGGGAGCGGGCTGGGCGGCCATCTGCTGGCCGGTCTGGTGGCCGGTGTAGTGCTGCTGGGATCGCTGGCCGAACGGGTCCTGCTGACCGAAGGGATCCTGCTGGCCGAACGGATCGGGCTGCTGGCCGTACCCGCCCTGGCCGTAGGGGTCGGCCGGGCGCTGCTGCGCGGCGAACGGGCCGGTGGCGTGGTGCGGCTGCGCGGCGAAGGGGTCGGACGCGTGCTGCGTCGCGAACGGGTCGTGGCTCGGCTGGGTGCCCGGCTGGGTGCCCGGCTGGGTGCTCGGCTGGGGCGCGAAGAGGTCGCCCTGCGGTGCCGGGCGCTGCTGGCCGTAGGCGTCGGCGGGCTGCCGCCCGTAACCGCCCTGGCCGTACGGGTCGCCCTGGCCGCCGTGGCCGCTCTGGCCGTACGGGTCGCTGTGGCCGTACGGGTCGCCCGGAGCCTGGCCGTACGGGTCCGCGGAGCGCTGGCCGTACGGCTCGGCGGGCGGGGTGGCCAGCCCGAGCGGGTCGGAACGCCGGATCTGGGGCTCGCCGGGAAGCTGGTAGACCGCCTCGCCCGTGGCGGCGGCGGACATCGGCTCGGCGTAGTAGGAGTCGCGCGGCGCCGTGGTCTCACCGAAGGAGGCGACCAGCTTGTCGGGCGGCGCGGGAGTGCCGCGGGCGACGAGCACGTCGCTGGGCGACATGGCGGCCGTCGGGCGCTCGTCGAGGTGGCCGGGGGGCTGGCCGGGCGGGAAGCCCTCGGGCGGGCGGTTGTACTGCCCGGTGCCGGGGATCGGCTCCTCGCCGGTCGCGCCGACGGCGGGCTGCTCGCCGGTGGCCTCCGCGTAGCCGTCGTCGAGAGTGTCGAGGAGGCGGCCCACGTCGTCCATGGGCATACGGAAGCTTCCGGTGCACATCTCGCCTCGCCACAGGCTCAGCACCAGGGTTCCCTCGTGCCAGGTGACCCGAAGGCACCGCTCCTGACCTCGGGCATCGAAGAACACTTCGCCGAACGACGGCAGGGGCACAACTTCCGACATGGAGGACATTTTTCCTTTACCAGCCCGTATTCGTCCACTCAGCCTCTGAAAACCCTGCAAAATCGGGCTTCTCACCGGTCACAGGAAGATCTTTATTGAACCTTCCGGTCGTTTCGTCAGTGTGCCACGGGGGGACGCGAACCGGGTCCAGGACCGCCAGGATGCGTATGTCCCGGGTCACGGTTGTCCACAGACCGGCCCGGAGCGGGGTGCGGATCGGGGTAGCGTTGTCGCCGTGCCGGACTCCCTCCTTCCCCCTGTCGAAGAACTTCTCAAGGCCGCCGTCTCCGCCCTCGGCGGGAGCGAGAGACCAGGCCAGGTGAGCATGGCGCGTGCCGTCCAGCACGCGATCGACAAAGAGGAGCATCTGGCCGTCCAGGCCGGCACCGGCACCGGCAAGTCCCTGGCCTACCTCGTGCCGTCGATCCGCCACGCGATGGGCTCCGACACCACCGTGGTGATCTCGACCGCGACCATCGCGCTCCAGCGCCAGCTCGTCGACCGCGACCTGCCGCGCCTGGCCGAGACGATGGCCAAGGAGCTTCCCCACGAGCCGTCGTTCGCGATCCTCAAGGGCCGGCGCAACTACCTGTGCCGCTACAAGGTCACCGCGGGCTGGCCCGACGACGACGAGGGCGACCAGCTCTTCGACCCGCGCGAGGTGAGCGCCACCGGGCGCATGGTCCAGCGCATCCAGGAGTGGGCCGAGACCACCGAGACGGGCGACCGCGACGAGCTGGTGCCGGGCGTCAACGAGCAGGCCTGGCGGCAGTTCTCCGTCAGCGCCAAGGAGTGCCTGGGCGGCCAGCGCTGCCCCAGCGCCGGCGAGTGCTTCGCCGAGCTGGCCAAGGAGCGGGCCGGCGAGGTCGACGTCGTGGTGACCAACCACGCCCTGCTGGCCATCGACGCCATGGAGGGCATGGCGATCCTGCCCGAGCACGACGTGGTGGTCGTCGACGAGGCCCACGAGCTCGTCGACCGGGTGACCTCGGTGGTGACCGACGAGCTGTCGGAGAACTCCGTCTTCCTGGCCGTGCGCCGCGTCGCGCGCCTCATCGACCAGCCGATCTCCGACCGGCTCCAGGAGGCGGGCGAAGACCTCAAGGCCCTGCTGGCCGCCGCCCCCTCCGGCCGCATCGACGAACTGCCCCAGGTGCTCGGCCTCACCCTCGCTCTGGTCCGCGACTCCGCCCACGCCTGCATCACCGCCCTGGGCTCGCGCAACGCCGACAAGGACGACCCCGAGAAGGGCGGCCAGCGCAAGATGGCCTTCGCCGCGCTCGACGAGGTCCACGACACCGCCGTGCGCATGCTCGACGCCTACGGCCACGACTCCGAGGTCGACCGCGCCGAGGTGGTCTGGCTCGAAGCGGGCACCGACCGCCGCCCGCCCATCCTCCGGGTGGCGCCCCTCGGCGTCGGCGGCATGCTGCGCGACAAGCTCTTCGGCGACCGCACGGTGGTGCTCACCTCCGCCACCCTCGCCCTCGGCGGCACCTTCGACGGCCTGGCCAAGCAGTGGGGCCTGGCCGACGGCGAGTGGGAGGGGCTCGACGTCGGCTCGCCGTTCGACCATCCGCGCGCCGGCATCCTCTACGTCGCCAAGCACCTGCCCCAGCCGGGCCGCGACGGGCTGCCCGAGGCCTACCTCGACGAGATCGCCGAGCTGATCGGGGCGGCGGGCGGGCGCACGCTCGGGCTGTTCTCCTCGATGCGCGCCGCCAAGGCCGCCACCGAGGCGCTGCGCGAGCGCATCGACGTGCCGCTGCTGTGCCAGGGCGACGACTCGACCATGCTGCTGGTCAAGCAGTTCGCGGAAGACGAGCCGACCTGCCTGTTCGGCACGCTGTCGTTGTGGCAGGGCGTCGACGTGCCCGGGCCCTCGCTGCGGCTGGTGATCATCGACCGGGTGCCGTTCCCCCGGCCCGACGACCCGCTGACCTCGGCCCGGCAGCGCCACGTGGCGGCTCGCGGCGGCAACGGGTTCATGGCGGTCGCGGCCAACCACGCGGCGCTGCTGCTGGCGCAGGGGGTCGGGCGGCTGCTGCGGTCGCAGGACGACAAGGGCGTGGTGGCGGTGCTCGACCCCCGGCTGGCGACCGCGCGCTACAGCGGCTTCCTGCTCAACTCCCTGCCGCCGTTCTGGCGCACCACCGATCCGGCGGTGCCGCGGGCGGCGCTCAAGAGGCTGGCGGGCGACTAGGGTCGGGGCGCACAGGAATGGCGGGGGCGACGGTCGCGGGCGACGGGCGCGGGTGAAGGTCGCGGGCGGCGACGACGGGCGACGGACGGCGTCGACGGGCGTCGACGGGCGGGCGACGAGCAGGCGACGAGCGGGCGACGAGCAGGCGACGAGCGGGCGACGGGCGGGCGACGGGCGGGCGAGGTGGTGACCATGGACGGTGGGGGCTTCTCCGAACTGGCCGAGCGGCACAGGCACGAGCTGCGAGTCCACTGCTACCGCATGACCGGCTCGTTCACCGACGCGGAAGACCTCGTCCAGGAGACGATGCTGCGCGCCTGGAAACACCGCGCCACCCTCACCGATCCCTCGTCGCTGCGCGCCTGGCTCTACCGCATCGCCACCAACGTCTGCCTCGACGCGTTGTCCACCCCCTCGCGCTCCCGCGAGATCGTCATGACCGCCGACTCGACCGGCGGTGACGCCCGCTCGCCGCTGGCCGAGATCACCTGGCTGCAGCCCTTCCCCGACCGCCTGCTCGACGAGGCCGAGCGGGGCCCCGAGGCGGTGGCGATCGCCAGGGAGACCGTCGAGCTGGCGTTCCTGGCCGTCATCCAGCACCTGCCCGCCCGCCAGCGAGCGGCCCTGATCCTGCGCGACGTGCTGGGCTGGCCGGCCGACCAGGCGGCCGGAGCGCTGGAGATGAGCCTGCCCGCCCTCAAGAGCGCCCTGCAGCGGGCCAGGGAGACCCTGCGCACCACCCTGCCGCCCGACCGCCACGAGTGGGGCTCGGCGGCGGGCGAGCGGGAACGCGAGGTGCTGCGCCGCTACATCGCCGCCTCGCAGAGCGCCGACGTCGACGAACTGGCCACGCTGCTGCGCGACGACGCCCGCCAGGCCATGCCGCCCGCCAACCTGCTCTTCGACGGCAAGGAGGCGATCATCACGATGTGGCACGAGGCGCTCGCCGGCGGCCATGCCGGCGACGAGTGGCGCACGGTGGAGATCGCCGCCAACCGGCAGCTCGCGGTCGCCAACTACACGCGCGGGCCGGGCGAGACCCGCTTCACCGCGATCAACATCGACGTGCTGCGCTTCGAGGGCGGCCTGATCGCCGAGATCACCACGTTCGGGGCCGATCTGCTGCCCGCCTTCGGCCTGGAGACGATCCTCTAGAAAATCTTGGAAAAGACCGATTCCTTTCTCCGCGCCGCCCGGTCTTACGGGTATCACTGACGAACGAAGGGAACGGCATCATGTCCGACGTCAAGGCACTCGACCGGCTCGTGGGCACCTGGAAGGTCAGCGGCGGCGCCGAGGGCACCGTCACCTACCGCTGGATGACCGGAGGCCACTTCCTCCTGCAGGACGTGGAGCTCGGCGGCGAGAGCGGCCTGGAGGTCATCGGTCACGACAAGCCCTTCGGGGCGGAGACGCCCGACCCGGAGATCAAGTCGCGCTACTACGGCAGCGGCGGGAGCACCCTGGCCTACGTCTACGAGATCGACGGCGACGAGCTGACGATCTGGGGCGGGTTCAAGGGCTCGGGCGCCTGCTACCGGGGCACGTTCAGCGCTGACGGCGACACCCTGACCGGAGCCTGGGAGTACCCGGGTGGCGGCGGCTACGAGTCGGTCGCGACCCGGGTCCGATAAGACCGGCATGGCCGGGTTAGGGTGATCGTCATGGACGAGATCCACGACAGCCCGACCGGCTGGGTCGCCAAGCACATCAAGCAGTACGTGGAGTCCGACGGGGCCAAGGGGCACCAGTTCCATGGTGCCCCGACCCTGCTGCTGACCACCACGGGACGCAAGAGCGGCCTGCAGCGCCGTACCGCGCTCATCTACGGCCGCGACGGCGACGACTACGTCATCGTGGCATCGCTCGGCGGCTCGCCCACGCACCCGCTGTGGTATCTGAACCTGGTCGACGAGCCCAAGGTCGGCGTCCAGGTGCAGGCCGACCGGTTCGACGCGGTCGCGCGTACGGCCACGGCCGAGGAGAAGGCCCGGCTGTGGCCGCGGATGGTCGAGGTGTGGCCCGCGTACGAGGGCTACCAGAACAAGACCAGCCGCGAGATCCCCGTGGTGATCCTTTCCAGGCGGTAGGGACCCGATCCGGCCGGATCCGGCGCGAGCGTGGACATCCTCGCGGCCTCGGCCTCATGAACCCCTTGATGAGGCGCGTGGCGAACGTGAGATGTCCACGCCCGAGGCCCCGGAGCCATTGACCAGATGACCCTGGGAGCCCGCACCGGAAGCCGGCCGAGCCCCGGTCCTTCCGGCCGGCCTCCAAGGTTCCAGGCTAGAGGCGGCCGCTATAGATCCCCTATAGGTCGCTCAGCCCCTGCCCGTGATCTTCAGGACGACGCGGTAGTCGTACTTCGTCTGGTACTTGCCGCTGACCCGCTTGGTGGTGGAGAACGCGTATGAGCCGACCTGCAGGTTCTTGCAGTCCTTCCACGTGACGCGGAACGAGCCCAGGTTCGTGCCGCCTCCGGCCGCCGGGGGCTTCACCTCGCGCAGGCTGAACCGCGCGTCGCTGTCCTTGTCGACCGTCGTGGCGGCGTTGTCGAAGGCGGCGCTGTAGAAGGTGTCGCCGGTCCTGAACTTCTTGTAGAAGCCGTCGCCGGGGTAGAGGTTGCCGCCCGCCTTGATGCGGATCTCGTCCCGCCCGTCGCGCTCGGCGATGTCTCCCGCGTACACCGAGTAGACCGAGACGGAGCAGTAGGTCGCCTTCGAGCCCGCCGCGGCTGCGTGGGCGGGGACGGCGGGGACGAGTCCGGCTGTCAGGACGATCCCGCAGAGGATGGGGCGTAGGCGCATGAAGGGTCCTCCCGTAGGGTTGCTGGCCCCAGGCTGCGGAGCCGACCGTCAGCGTGCCGTTAAAGGCCAGGTCAGCCGGGGCGCGTGGACGGGTCGTACGGACCGTTCTAGCGTCCCGTCGTATGGGAGACCCGCTCAGGATCCTGCTGCTGGGCCCGCCGCACCTGCTCCTGGGAGACCGGCCGCTGCCGATCAGATCGGCCAAGGCCCGCGCGCTGCTGTACTACCTGGCCGCCACGCGGACGCCGCGCTCGCGTGCCGAGCTGGCCGGGCTGCTGTGGGGTGAGCGCCCGGACGCGCGTGCCCGCGGCAGCCTCCGGCTGGCCGTCCTGGAGCTGCGCCGCGACGCGGGCGCGTGGCTCGACATCTCCCGCGACCAGGTCGCCCTGCGGCTGGGCGCCGGCTGCTTCGTCGACCACGCGGCGCTCGCCGGCGACCCCGGCGTGGAGCAGGCCCTGCGGTGGTGGCGCGGCGACTTCCTCGACGGGGTCGGGCTCGACGACGCGCCCGCGTTCACCGCCTGGCTGGAGGGCGAACGGCAGCGCACGCGGCTGCTGCTGCGCCAGGTCGTGCTGCGCCACGCCGGCCGTCCCGACGCCGCCCTGGTACGGCTCGCGCGGGTGCTGGCCGCACTCGATCCGCTGGACGAGGAGGCGGGCAGGCTGCTCATGTCGGCCCTGGCCGGGACGGGGAACCGGGCGGCGGCGCTGACCACGTACGAAGCTCTGCGGCGCAGGCTGCGGGAGGAGCTCGGCGTGGCTCCCGCGCCGCAGACCGTGGCGCTGCGGGAGGAGCTCGCCCGGGTGCCGGGGCGTCCTCCCGGCGCGGCCGCCCTGACCTCGCGGGCCGCGCTTCCCGTGCCCCGCACCTCGCTCGTGGGGCGACAGGCGGAGATCGAACAGGTGCTGGCCCTGCTCGGCACCGAGCGCCTGGTGACCTTGCACGGGCCGGGTGGGGTGGGCAAGACCCGGCTGGCCATCGCGGTGGCGCAGCGGTGGGGCGGGGCGGGCGAGCGGGCCTTCGTGTCGTTCGTGGGCGTGCACGCGGAGGCGGTGGTCACGACACTGGCCAGGCGGCTCGGCGTCGATCTGTCGCCGCCCCGCTCGGCGGAGGATCTGCTGGTCGCGGCGCTCGCCGACCGGCCGGTGTTGCTGGTGCTGGACAATCTGGACCATCTGCCGGGGTTCGACGTGGTGATCGCACGGGTGCTGCAGGCCGCTCCCGGTGTCCGGATGCTGGCCACGAGCAGGCGGCGGCCTGCCGTACCCGAGCAGGTGTGCGTGGCCGTACGAGGGCTGGCGGGCCCGCCCGCGGAGGCCTTGTTCGCCGAGCGGGCACGCGCCCTCCTCCCGCAGATCGAGGCCCCTGGCGGCCCCGGCGGTCAGGCCCGCGGCGGCCCCGGTGGTCAGGTCCCTGGCGGTCCCGGCGGTCAGGTCCCTGGCGGTCCCGGTGGCCAGGTCCCCGGCGGTCCCGGTGGTCAGGTCCCCGGGCCCGGAGGGTCGTCGGCGCTGGTGGCGGCGGTCTGCGCGGCCACCGGCGGGTTGCCGCTGGCGATCGAGCTGGCCGCGAGCCTCCTGCGCGCGCTCCCCCTGGAGGAGGTCGCCAGGCGCCTGGCCACCGACCTCGACCTGCTCGCCGCCCATGAGTCGGCACCGCGCCGCCGCCACGGATCCCTGCGCACGGTCTTCGAGGCGTCCTGGCGCCTGCTGGACCCACCGGCCCAGCAGGCCCTCGCCGCCCTGTCGGTCTTCCGCGGCGGCTTCACCCTCGACGCGGCCCTCGAGGTGGCACGCACCTCCTGGCGCGTGCTGATGCGCCTTGTCGACCACTGCATGATCCACCTCGACCCGGCCGGGCGTTACCACCTCCACCCGATCATTCAGCAGTACGCCGGATCGCACCTGTCGTATCGCGCGCGGCCCGAGGTCGTGGGCAGGCACACCGCCTGCTTCTCCCGCCTCCTGCACGGCCACGCCGTCGAGAACGGGCTCGACACCGCGGCCGCCCGCGTCCTCGGCGCGGAACTGGACAACCTGCGCCTGGTCCTGGAACGCGGCGACGGCGACGCGGCGTTCCTGGACCGGTACTGGACGTTGTGCCTGCGGCTGAGGTTGTACGAGGAGGGCCTGGCGGTGCTCTCCCGGCGGCTGGAACGCACCGCCGACCCGCCCCGGCTGCGCGCCCGCTGGCTGCGGCTGAGCGGCGCGATGCTCTACCAGCTCGGCCGCGACCCTGACGCGGTCGGACACGCCGAGGCCGCCCTGCGCGCGGTGGGCCTGGGCTGGCCCGCGTCGGCCCCTGCCCTGGTGACGGCGCTGGTCCGGGACGTGCTCGGCCATCTGTGGCAGCGGGCGCGTGCTGGCGGGCACGATCCCGTCGCGGCGGAGGCGGCGCAGGCGCTGGCCTTGATCGCGCTGCTGGCCTACCGTCGTCACGACCTGCTCGCCATGCTCGCCGCCTCCGCCGGTCAGGCGAACACGGCATGGCGGTCGGGGGACGCGGCGCTGCGGGCGGAGGCCTGCGCGCACCTGGCGATCGCGCTGCGGGTGGCGGGCAGCCGCCGCCTCGCCGACCGGATCGGCCACCGCGCCGACACCGACCTCGTACGGCACAGCGCGCCTCCCCCCGGCGTCCTGGGCCACGGTGACGCCGCCGATTGGGCCCGTCTGGCCCGTGGCCTGTCCCACCTCAACGCCGGGCGGCTGCGGGAAGCCCGGCTGGTCCTCACCGAGTGCCGCGAGCGCACCGTGGACCCCCGGCTGGCCGAGACCTGCGCGGGCCTGCTCGCCGAGACCGCCATCTGGCAGGGTGACTTCGCCACGGCCCGCGACCTGTTCGACGAGACGGCAGAGCTGGCCGCGTCGCGGGTGGGTGACGAAGTGGGCCGCCACTGGTGCCTGACGGGCGCGGCGGAGACCCTTCTACGCCTCGACGGGACCGACCCCGGTGAGATCCGCGCGGTCCTGGACCGGGCACGCGCAGCCGAGGAGCGCCGCCGTACGCACGGAGCGCTCCTGGGGGTGCGCGACGATCCGGCGGCGCGGCTGGTCCAGGAGATCCGCCTCCTCACGGCGACCGCCAGGCTGCACGCCCGGCAAGACCCGCGTTCGCCGGCGGAACCCAGGCTCCAGGCATCGCTCGCCGCCGTCGACCACATCCTGGAGCTCGCCGCCCGTCTCCCGCGTACGCAGCCCGGCATGATCGAATGCTGGTCCGGTCTGGCGGAACTGGCCTGGATCCACTGGATCCACACGAGCGCCCCCGCCACGCCCGACCGCGCGGCCCGCCGCCGCCTGCGCGTGCTCGACCGCCACCTGGCGCGCTACATCAACCGCTACCCCGGCGCCGCCGCCAGGCTCGGCTGGGGCAGAGCCCTGCTCCATCAGGCCCGCGGCCACCACCGCGGAGCGGACGCCCACGCCGGCCGAGCCCTGGCCGCCGCCACCCGCATGAACGTCGCCTACGACGCCCGGCGCGCGGCCGCCGTCAGCTCCAGGGACCCAGCTCAGGCCGCTTGGCCGTGACGCCGTCGCCCGAGGAGGTGCCGCGCAGCCGCCGGTTGATCCACGGCATCAGGAACTCCCGCAACCACCGCGCGTCCTCGCGGCGCCGCTGACGCGGGTCGACCGCCTGCTCGGGCCAGGTGTAGCGCCAGGGATGCTCGCTCGGCACCCCCAGCAGGTCGAGGATCCGGGCCGCGACCAGCCGGTGCCCTTCGGAGTTGAGGTGGATCCGGTCGGAGCACCAGGCGCGCCTGTCGCGCAGCCCCTGCATCGACCACTGGTCGACGACGAGGCATCCGTTCAGGTCGGCGATGGAGCGCACGTGCAGGTAGTACAGGGCGAACTTGCCCCGCATCCGCCGCATCAGCGACATGTCGCGCGGGTCGACGCCGGTGAACAGCAGCACCTCGGCGCCGGTCGAACGCAGCTGGCGTACGGCTGACGCCAGCCGCTTGGCCAGCTGGTCGGGGTCGCTGCCCGGACGCATCAGGTCGTTGCCGCCCGCGCAGAAGCTCACGAGGTCGGGCGCCATCTTCACGGCCAACGGCAGCTGGTCGTCGACGATCTGGTCGAGCAGCTTGCCGCGTACGGCCAGGTTGGCGTACTCGAAGGCGGGGTCGTGGGCGGCCAGCACCTCGGCCACGCGGTCGGCCCAGCCTCGGAAGGTGCCGTCGGGGTAGGGGTCGCCGACGCCCTCGGTGAAACTGTCGCCCAGGGCGACGTAGCTGCGGGGCGTCACAGGGCGGCCAGGGCCCGCAGGGCCAGGACGTAGGACTGCATGCCGAACCCGGCGATGGTGCCGGTCGCCACGGCCGAGACCACCGAGGTGTGGCGGAACTCCTCGCGCGCGTGGGGATTGGAGATGTGCACCTCGATGAGGGGCGCGGTGCGCTGCGAGGCGGCGTCGCGCAGGCCGTACGAGTAGTGCGTGAAGGCGGCGGGGTTGAGCACGACGGGGATCTTGCCGTCGGCGGCCTCGTGCAGCCAGCCGATCATGGTGGCCTCGTCGTCGGTCTGGCGCACCTCGACGTCGTAGCCCAGCTCCTCGCCGGTCTTCCGGCAGAGCTTCACCAGGTCGTCGAAGGTCTCGGCACCGTAGATCGACGGCTCGCGGGTGCCGAGCCGTCGCAGGTTGGGGCCGTTGAGGACCAGGACTCTCATCGCGACACCTCGTAGTAGGCGGCCTCGAGCATCTCCTCGCCCGGGTCTTCGAGCCGGCCCGGCCTGGCCAGGTCGTCGAGGACCACGAAACGTTGCTTGGCGCCGCGGTTCTTCTTGTCGAGCCGCATGTGGTCGCGCAGGTTCTTCCACGCGTCGCGGCGGTAGTGGGTCGGCAGGCCGACCGAGGTCAGGATGTCGCGGGTGCGGTCGACCAGGTCGGCGCGCCCGTCGAGGCGGCCCAGCTCGGCGGCGAACATCATGCCGATGGCGACGGCCTCGCCGTGGCGCATGTGGTAGTGCTCGTGGCGCTCGATGGCGTGGGCGAGGGTGTGGCCGTAGTTGAGGATCTCGCGCAGGCCCGCCTCGCGCAGGTCGGCGCCGACCACGTCGGCCTTGACCCTGATCTTGCGCTCGATGAGCTCGCGGGTGTGCTCGCCCGCGGGCGTGGTGGCGGCGTCGGGGTCGTCCTCGACCAGCATGAGGATCGTCGGGTCGGCGATGAAGCCGCCCTTGATGATCTCGGCCAGCCCCGCGACGTAGTCGTCGCGCGGCATCGACGTGAGCGTGGCCAGATCGCACAGCACCCCGGTGGGCGGCAGGAACGTGCCGACCAGGTTCTTGCCCTCGGGGGTGTCGATGCCGTTCTTGCCGCCGACCGCCGCGTCGACCATCGCCAGCAGCGTGGTGGGCACCAGCACCACCTTGACGCCGCGCAGCCAGGTGGCCGCGACGAACCCGGCCAGGTCGGTGGTCGCTCCCCCGCCGACGCCCACCACGGCGTCGGAACGGGTCATGCCGTAGCGGCCGAACGCCGACCACAACCCGGCGGCGACCTCGACGGACTTGGCCGCCTCGCCGTCGGGCACCGGCAGGTCGACGACCTCGAACCCGGCGTCGGTCAGCGCGGCCACGACCGGGCGCGACAGCTCCGGCAGGCTCGCGGGGTGGATCACCGCGACCGTGCGCACGCCCGCGCCCAGCAGCCCAGGCAGCTCGCCGAGCACGTTGGTGCCGACCACCACGTCGTAGGGCTGGTCGCCGCGCACGGTGATGCGGGTCGCGGGCACGTTGTCGTGGACGGGGACGCTCATCGGGACAGGCCCTCCACGATCTCCTCGACCAGTTCGACCGGCTTGCGCCCGTCGGTGACGACGGTCAGGACGGCCAGGCGCTCGTAGACGGGCCGCCGCTCCTCCATGAGCTTCTTCAGCTGGCTGCGCGGGTTGAGCACCAGCAGCGGCCTGGCCGAGCCCAGGCCGACCCGCTGCACCGCGTCGGCCAGGCCGACCTGCAGGTAGACGACCGGGTGACCGGCCAGCAGGTCCTGGGTCGCCTCGCGCAGGATCGCGCCGCCGCCCAGCGACAGCACGCCGTCGTGCTCGGCCAGCGCCTGTCGTACGGCCTGGGCCTCCAGCTCGCGGAACCGCTCCTCGCCGTCCTCGACGAAGATGTCGCCCACCGGCTTGCCCGCGGTCGCCTCGACATCGGCGTCGGTGTCGCGATACTCCACGCCGAGACGCTCGGCCAGCAGGCGGCCGAGGGTGGACTTGCCCGAACCGGGCGGGCCGATGAGAACAGCCTTGAGAGTCACTTGATCACCATGGAAGACAGGTAGCCGGACAGGTTGCGGGCGACTTCCTCGACCGAGTCGCCGCCGAACTTCTCGAGGGCCGCGTCGGCCAGCACCAGCGCCACCATCGCCTCGGCGACGATGCCGGCGGCGGGCACCGCGCAGACGTCGGAACGCTCGTGGTGGGCCTTGGCGGCCTCGCCGGTCTTCACGTCGATCGTCGCGAGTGCCCTGGGCACGGTCGAGATCGGCTTCATCGCGGCGCTGACGCGCAGGATCTCGCCGTTGGTCATGCCGCCCTCGACGCCGCCCGCGCGGTTGGTGATGCGCTTGACGCCGTCGGCGGTGGTGTACTCGATCTCGTCGTGGGCGCGCGAGCCCGGCCGGTGGGCCGTCTCGAAGCCGTCGCCGACGCCGACGCCCTTGATCGCCTGGATGCCCATGAGGGCGGCGGCCAGGCGGGCGTCGAGACGGCGGTCCCAGTGGGTGTAGCTGCCCAGGCCGGGCGGCAGGCCGTACGCCAGGACCTCGACGACGCCGCCGAGCGTGTCGCCGTCCTTGTGGGCCTTGTCGATCGTCTCGACCATCGCCGCGCTGCCGCCGGCGTCGAAGCAGCGCACCGGGTCGTCGTCGATGCGGGCCAGGTCGGCCGGGGTCGGCAGCTCCAGGCCCGTGGTGAAGGTGCCGCCGATGGAGACGACGTGGCTGAAGACCTCGACGCCGAGCGCCTGCTTGAGGAACCGCTTGGCGACCTCGCCGAGGGCGACGCGGGCGGCGGTCTCTCGGGCGCTGGCCCGGTCGAGCACGTTGCGGGCGTCGTCGAAGCCGTACTTCTGCATGCCCGCCAGGTCGGCGTGACCGGGGCGCGGGCGGCTGCGGGGGGCGTTGCGCGCCATGCCTTCGAGCTCGGCCGGGTCGACCGGGTCGGCCGCCATGACCTTCTCCCACTTGGGCCACTCGGTGTTGCCCACGCGGATGGCCACGGGGCTGCCCATCGTACGGCCGTGCCGTACGCCGCCCACGATCGTGACCTTGTCCTCTTCGAACTTCATCCGCGCGCCGCGGCCATAGCCGAGCCTGCGGCGGCGCAGGGCCTCGTCGATCGCCTCGGTGGTGACCTCGACCCCAGCGGGGAGGCCCTCCATGATGGCGACTAGTTCGGGCCCGTGGGACTCTCCGGCGGTCAACCAGCGCAACATGCCGTCAAGTCTTCCAGATCAGACCCTGTGCACCGTCCGCGAGGCCACTAGGTGAGACAGATGGCGCCCAGAGCGCCGAGCAACATGAAGGGGCCGAAGGGGATGTCCGTCTTCTTGTCGCGCTTTTTCACGACCATCAGCCCGATCCCGTACAGCGCCCCCAGCACCTGCCCGCCCACCCCGGCGATCATCCACGCCTGCCAGCCGAGCGACCCCGCGACCAGCCCGATCAGCAGCGCCAGCTTCACGTCGCCCAGCCCCATCGCCTCGGGCCTGACGAACCACAGGACCCCGTAGAAGGCCGCCAACGCCGCCGCGCCGATCAGCCCGGCCACCACCTGGCCGGTCGGGATCAGCAGCAGCGCCGTGATCGCCGCGGCGGGCAGCGTGATCACGTCGGGCAGCCGGTAGGTCCGCCAGTCGATCAGCGCCAGGAGTGTGCCCGCGATGCCCGCGAAGACCAGGGCCAGGAGGTACGGCTCGGCGGCCCGCCACGCGATGAGCGCCACGACGGCGGCGGTGCCCAGCTCGACGAGCGGCGGCCACGCGGGGACCGGAGCGACCAGCGCCGCCCTGGCCGCCCGCCGCGCCTCGGCACGGGTGTCGGCGGGATCGGCCTCGAAGGCGGCGGCGACGGGGCGGAGGTAGACGCCGGCGACGAAGCCGAGCAGGGCGAGAAGGGCGATCGTCACCGTCCCGACCCTAACGGGTGAGCCGGGGCCGGGGTCGCGCTATGCGCGACGGGGAGGGCTTCATAAAAGGCGCGGTGCTGCGGCGCGCTGTGGGCCGGGCGCGGGCATCGATGCGGCGGCGTGAAGTCAGCGGCGGCGGAACCAGCCGCGGCGCTTCGGCGCCTCCACCGGACCCGGCACTCCCCCGGCGCCCGGCACCCCCTCGGCGCCCGGCACCCCCTCGGCACCCGGCACCCCCCCGGCACCCGGCACCCCCTCGGCGCCCGGCACCCCCTCCGGGCTCGGAGACTGCTCCCCCGACGCCCGCTCGCCCGCCTCATGCCGGCCCGCCTCACCCTCTCCCGCGTCGGGCGCCTCGGCCATCCGGGCCACGGTCACCCCCTCGACCTGCGACAGCGTGCCCGACTCGATCGCGGCCATCACCTCGAGCACCTGCCCCTCGATGACGAACGGCACCGGGCCCGCCACATCGACCACCACGGCGGCGGCCCCCTCGTGCACGGCCGCCTGGCACACCGACAACAACGTCGACTGGATCGGCCGCGCGTCGGCACGCCACCTCATCAGCGCCCCGGCCCCGGTGAAGGCCAGCACCGCCTCCCTGCCGTCCTGCCCGACCAGCTTGGGCAGGGCCATCTCGCTCTCCTTCTCCTGCTTCAGCCCGTGCGCGCCGACCTCGGACTCCGTCAGCAGGGCCACCACGGGCACCAGCAGCCGGGAGCCGTTGAGGGCGGTCAGGACGGCGGTGGCGTCGGCCGTACCGGCGGAGAAGGCGGACAGGGCGTCGGCGACCTCGGTCGAGGTGCTGCCGTCGTCGCTCGGGACGAGAGGCTGGGGAATGCTCGGCACAAACGTCGAGGCTACCGCCGTTCCCGGCGCCTCCACGTCAGCCGGGCCGCCGGCCGTACCCCCCACCCGCCCGGAGCGGATAATGGCCTCATGCGGATCTCGGTGAGCGCGGACAGCCTCGACGGGGTGGCGGAGAAGGTCGTGGCCGAGCTGCGCCGGCGCGGCCACGAGGTGGTCACCCACGGCGCGCTGAACCCCGGCGAACGCGACGACTGGGCCTGGGCCTCGGAAGCGGCGGCCCGCGACGTCGGCGAGGGCCGGGCCGACCAGGCGGTGGTGTGCTGCTGGACCGGCACGGGCGCGGCCATCGCGGCGAACAAGGTGACGGGCGTGCGGGCCGCACTGTGCGGCGACGCCTACACCGCCACCGGCGCCCGCACGTGGAACGACGCCAACGTCCTGGCGTTGAGCCTGCGGCTGACGTCCGAGGTCGTGCTGGCGGAGATCCTCGACGCGTGGTTCACCGCAGGCCCGAGCGACGACGAGACAGACCTGGCGAACATCGCCCACCTGTCGGAGATCCCGCGGCCCTGAATGTCGGTGCCGCCGAGTCGTCACGAGCGGGTGGCGGGCTGGAGGCTCTTCCCGGACATGACGGCGCGGCGGCGCGGGGCGAGAAGGCGGGCGGGGTGCCCCCAGGCGGGGCAGTGGCGGCCCAGGCGGGGCAGTGCCGGCCCAGGCGGGGCAGTGCCGGCAGTGGCCCGGTGGCCCGGTGGCCCGGTGGCCCGGTGGCCCGGTGGCCCGGTGGCCCGGTGGCCCGGTGGCCCGGTGGCCCGGTGGCCCGGTGGCCGGCGGAGGACCTTGCGGAGCACGGCGCATCCCGGAGCAGGGGGCTCAGCGGAGTGCGGGTTCCGGGGTCTGGGCCGGGGCGGGCTTGGGGCGCAGGGCGCCGGCGAGGGCTGACATGGCGACGAGGATGACGGCGACCAGGGTGAACGCGGCCGGGTAGGAGAACGCCCCCGCCGCCCATCCGGTGATCGCCGGGGCCGTCAGGCCTGACAGGTAGGTGATGGTGGCGACCCCTGCCACGCCCTCGCCGGGTGTCGCGCCCGTGCGGCCGGCGGCGGCGAACACCAGGGGGACGACCACCGCGACTCCCAGCCCCAGCAGCGAGAAGCCGGCGATGGCCAGGGCCGGGGTGCGGGCCACGACGACGAGCAGGGCGCCGATGGCGGCGGTGGCGCCGCTGAGCCTGACGACCGTGACGGGGCCGAAGCGCTGCACGATGCGGTCGCCGGCGAGGCGGGTGCTCGCCATGAACAGCATGAAGATCGTGTAGGTGGCGGCGGCCATGCCGGGGCCGGCGGAGGCGACCTCGGTGACGTACACGGCGGCCCAGTTGGCGCTGGCGCCCTCGGCGAAGGTGCCGCAGAAGCCGACGACGCCGATGGCGGCGATGGCGCGGGTGGGCAGGGCGAAACGGCGGGGCGCGGGGACGTGGGCGCCCGCGGGTCCGTCGGCCAGGAGGCCTCGGCCGGCCAGGACGCCTACTCCCAGCATCACTACCGAGACCGCGGCAAGGTGGAGGCGGGCGTCGAGGCCGAACTGGGCGGCCAGGACGCCGAGGCCGCCGCCGGCCAGGCTGCCGACCGCCCACATGCCGTGCAAACCGGAGATGATCGGGCGGCCGAGGTGTTTCTCGACGACCACGCCGTGGGCGTTCATGACGACATCGGACATTCCGGCGGCGGCGCCGTACAGCAGGAACGCCGCGAACAACCAGCCGGGTGCGGGAGACAAGGCGGGCAGCAACACTCCGGCGCACCACAGGGCGATCAACAGGCGGCTGGTCGCGCGGGTGCCGAACCGGTGGGCCAGGCGGCTGGCGGTCGGCATGGCGAGGAAGGCGCCGATCGAAGGGCACAGGAGGGCGAGGCCGAGGGTGCCGGGTCCGAGGTCCAGCTGGTCCTGGATCCACGGGATGCGGGTGGACATGCTGCCGGCGACCATGCCGTGGACGGCGAAGACCAAACCGATGGAGCGGTGATGCGAGTTCATGCCTAGAAATTAACAGGAAGGGTTCCTGATGAAAAGACCTTTTAGGCAGGAACCCTGCTTATTATGGGAGGCGTGAAGACCGCCACCCCTTCGCTGGCCCGGGCGATCAACGACCGGCTGGCCCTCGACCTGCTGCTCGAGCACGGGCCGCTCACCGCGCCCCAGCTTCGCGAACTCACCGGGCTGTCGCGGCCGACGGTGTCCGATCTCATCGAACGGCTCCAGGCGCATGGGCTCATCGAGGTGACCGGCGAGTCCGGCGAGGACCGCCGGGGGCCGAACGCCAAGCTCTACGGGCTGGTGGCCGGGCTGACCCACGCCGTGGGTGTCGACGTGCGGCGCAGCGCCGTTCACGTCACGGTCGCCGACCTCACGGGACGGGTCGTGGGTGAGGCGCGCAGCACGCTCGGACCGGGGACCGCCGATCTGGCGGCGGAGATCGCCGCGACGGTGCGGAAGGCGGCGGACGGGCGGGACCTGAAGTCCGTCGTGCTGGGGGCGCCCGGACTGGTGCACCCGCACACCGGGGAGGCACGGGGCGAAGGGGTGCCGGGCTGGCGCACCGACCTGCGGACGGCGGTGCAGAAACTGCTGCCGGAGGTCGAGACGGTGCTGGAGAACGAGGTCAACGTGGCGGCGATCGCCGAGCACCGGCTGGGCGCCGCGTCCGGGCGTGATGACTTCGCGCTGATCTGGCTCGACGACGGCGTCGGTGGAGCGATCGTGCTCGACGGGAAGGTGAGGCGGGGGGCGTCGGGCGGCGCGGGCGAGGTCGGGCTGCTGGAACTCGACGGCGAGCCGTTCTGCTGCGCGATCGAGCACACCCGGGCGCTGGGCACGGCTTCGGAGGAGCTGGTGGAGCTGGTCGCCGCCAGCGTCTTCACGGTGGCGTCGGTACTGGATCCCGGGCTGGTGGTGCTAGGCGGGTCCATCGGGCGGGCGGGCGGGGCCGAGCTGGCCGCGCTGGTGCAGGAGAAGGTGGCCGCGCGGTCTCCGGCGCCGACCGAGATCCGGGCGAGCACGGTCGAGGGGAACGCGATCTTGCAGGGCGCCGTGCTGACGGCGCTGGCGCTGGCGAGGGATGCCGCCTTCGGGTGACGGGAGGCCCACCTTCGGGGCACCGGTCAGCGGGGGGCCTGGTCCTCGGGGAGCAGGTGGGCCAGGAGGAGCTTGATGAGGAGGAGCGGGCCGAACCAGGACAGGGCCGCGGGCAGGGCGGGCAGGAGGGCGAGGCTCAGGGCGGTGGCGGCGAAGGCGGCGGGGCGCTTCAGGGGCGCGGGCGTGAACTCCACGGCCAGGGCCGCGGCCAGGGTGACCAGGTAGATCGTCGCCGCCGCTCGCCACGTCACTCCGGGCACGGCCCAGGCCAGGAGGAAGGGCTGCACGTGGACGGCCACGAAGAGCAGGTGGCGGCGGGCTGTGCGCCCTGGGCGGTGGAACCACCGTTTGGCCGAGGTCGTGGCGTTCACGACGGCTCCGCCGTACAGGTCGAAGGCCACCAGGGCGATCAGGGCGACGGCGAGGGCGGGCAGGGCGGCGCGGACGGCCAGGAGGGTGGCGACGGCGGCGCCCGCGAAGGCGACGGCGAAGCTGAGTGACACCTCGCCGAGCGTGGCGCCCGGGGCGACGAGCCGGTCGGTGAGGCGCGAGAAGCCCCGACGCGGGTCGGTGGAGCGCGAGAAGCCCCGATGCGGGCCGTCAGGGGCGGTGAGCGGGTCGGTGGGGCGCGCGAGGTCCTGATGCGGGCCGTCGGGGGTCATGCGCGGATTCCTTCCACGCACACGTCGATGACCGGGCCGGCGAGGGCGGGCAGGTCGAGGCCGGGGTCGACCAGCCACTGCACCAGGCAGCCCTCGATCGCGGCCACGATCACCACCGCGTGCGCCCGCCCGATCCCGGGCCGCAGCTCCTCCCCCGCCTCCTCCAGCAGCTCCCCGATCATCTCGCGGTAGTCGCGGTAGAGGGCGGCCATGTCGAGCGGCGCGGCCGTGGACCACAGGTCGACCAGCACCCGCGCGTGATCGGGATGCTCGGCGAGCATCCCGAGGGTCCCCCTGATCAACGCGGACAGCCGCTCCAGGGGCGGCCCGTCGCCGAGCGAGGCCAGCACCCGCCCGGCCCGCTCCGCGTAGGCGGCGAAGACGCCTTCCAGGACGGCGTCGCGGCTGTCGAAGTACAGGTACACGCTGCCCTTGGCGATGCCTGCCTCGGCGGCGATGTCCTCGGTCCTGGAGGCGGCGAAGCCCTTGCGGGCGAAGACCCGCACCGCCGCCTCCAGGATCGCCTCGCGTTTGGCCGCCCTGTCGACTCGTTTCGGCATGAACCGTATTATGACTGACTGGTCAGTCACAGGTCAACGGCGCGACGACCTCGCGAGCACGTCATACGGGTACGGCAACGGCCGATCGCTCACCGCCGTCAGCCGCGCCACCTGCTCCTGGCTCAGCTCCCACCCCGTGGCCCCCAGGTTGTCGCCGAAGTGCTCCAGGGTGCGCGCCCCCACGATCGGCGCCGTCACCCCCGGCTGCTGCAGCAACCACCGCAACGCGACCTGCGCCACCGTGCGCCCCGCCTCCTGGGCCACCGCCGCGGCCTCCTCCAGCACCCGCCAGGTGCGCTCGGTGGCGTAGGTGTCCCAGTCCTCCGACCAGTTGTTCCTGCCCGCCTCCTCCACCCGGGTCCCTGCCGGCGGCGCGTCCATGCCCCGGTGGTACTTCCCGCTCAGCCACCCGCCGCGCAGCGGGCTCCAGGGGATGACGCCGAGCCCCTCGTTCGCGCACACGGGCATCAGTTCGAGCTCGGTCTCCCTGTCGAGCAGGTTGTACAGGGGCTGCAGGCTGACGAACGGCTCCCAGCCGCGGTGGCGCTGCAGGTCGACGCCCTTCTGCAGTTGCCAGCCCGACCAGTTGCTGACGCCCAGGTAACGCACCTTGCCCTGCCGTACGAGCAGGTCGAGCGTGCCGAGGGTCTGCTCCAGCGGGGTCACGTCGTCCCAGCCGTGCAGCTGGTACAGGTCGATGTAATCGGTGCCGAGGCGGCGCAGGCTGCCCTCGACCGAGCGCAGGATGTGAGCCCGGGTGAGCCCCTCCCTGTTGCCGCCCGGGCCCCAGCGCACCTTGGTGGCCACGATCACGTCCTCGCGCGGCCGGCTCTTCAGCCACCGCCCGAGGATCTCCTCCGAGACCCCGGAGGAGTAGACGTCGGCGGTGTCGATGAAGTCGCCGCCCGCCTCGGTGAAGGCGTCGAGCATGGCGTGGCTGGTGCGCTCGTCGCTCTCGCGGCCGAAGGTCATCGCCCCGAGGCACAGCTCGCTGACTTTCAGGCCGCTGTGGCCCAGTAAGACTTGTCGCATGGGGGCGACGCTAGGCACTGGAGCGCACTCCAGGTCAAGACAGCGCCTTCTCCAGCTGGGCCTTGGTCATGCTGGACCGTCCGGGGATCTTGCGCTTCCTGGCCTCGGCGTACAGCTGGTCCTTGGTGCGTCCGCCGGCCCCTTTGTGCGAGCGCAGCCCGCCGCGACGCGACGAGGAGATGTCGTCCGTCGAGGTGCGGCTGGCGGTCTTCGACTCCCCCGCTCTGGCGCGCTCCTTGTTGACCGTGCGGGCCGCGATCTCGGTGGCGCGCTTGTCGCTCTCGCCGCGCTTCTTGGCGCTGTCCTTGATGTGCTCGTACTGCCGTTCCCGTTTCGGGCTGGAACCGCGAGGCATGGTCGTCTCCTTTCCTCGCGGTTCCCCTTCCCGGTGTGCCTGACGATATGCCCAGGTCAGTCCGTCGACAGGTCCACGATGGCCGCCACCGGGCCGCCACCGGAGGGTCCCTGGTGGACGGCGGCGACCGAGACGAAGACGGCCGGATCGCCGGTGACGGAGGCGGTGACGCCGCCGACGGCGGCCTTGATCTGCCGGTGCCAGTGCACGTCGGAGTCGTCGAGCATGATGTTGCGCCGGGCGCGCACCCGGCCCGACGGGTCGGCCTCGCACTTGAGGAAGACGTTGACGAGGCGGTCGCCGAGGTCGCTGTGGTGCGGGCGCTCGGGCAGGTCGAGCCCGGCCGAGCGGATGGCCTCCCAGATGCCGTCGGCGTCGAGCGCGTCCTTCATGACCGAGTGCCCGATGCGGTAACGGCCGCCGATGCCGCGCACGTTGCCGACGACGACGATCTGCGCGCGGTCGAGTTCGACGCCGGAGGAGCAGGAGGCGACCGAGGAGTACAGCGACAGGTCGCGGAAGATCTGCCCGGCGGTGGGCATCTCGATCTCGCCGAGCGCCACGGCGATGCCGAGCGCGGTGGTGGCGTTCGACAGGTCCATCGAGGGGCCGGTGTCCTCGATGACGGTCTCCTTGCCGCGGCTGCGGGCGTCCTCGATGGTGGCCAGGGTCAGCAGGGGCGTCTTGGTCTGCACGTAGTGCACGTCGGCCGGGTCGGTGATGCCGGCGACCTTCATGGCCTCGCGCACCCCGGCGGCGACCTTCTCCACCATGGCGGGCCTGCCGATGTCCTCGGGCAGGATGATGTCGCTCATCGCGACCCCGACCGACAGGCGCGGCTCGTCCGACGGGGTGACCGTGGACGGGTCGGCGGTGGCGAAGATCGTGGCGTGCGGGCTGAGCACGCCGTCGGTGCCGCCCGACCAGACCAGGGGCACCGACGACGGCGACGGGTGGCCGTGGCGGGCCAGGACGTCGCGGAAGGCGGTGTCGGCCAGGATGCGGGTGTAGTCGTTGACGCCTCCGTTGCCCTCGGTCTTGCCGATGACGGCGAGCACCCGGTGCGCCTCGATCACGCCCTCCTCGATGAGCTTGGACAGCCCGGAGGCGTCGGTCACGCTCTCGATCATGACTTTGCGCACTTCAATCGGATCCGGCATCTCTCTCCACTCTCGTCCCGATGGTTCCGGTCAGGGCGCCGCCCAGCGACTCCAGCCCGGTGATGACAGCCAGGCGACCGCCCGCCCCCACGAAGCGCAGCGCCGCCTCCACCTTGGGACCCATGCTGCCCCCTGCGAAGTGCCCGGCGGCGTGCAGGACACGCAGCTCGGACACGGAGATGGGGCCGAGCGGCCGAGGATCGGGACCGCCGAAGCCCACGACGGCGTTCGGGACGTCGGTGGCGATGATCAGCACGGAGGCGTGCACGGCGCGGGCCAGCAACGCCGCCGCCAGGTCCTTGTCGATGACGGCCTCGATCCCCGCCAGGGAGCCGTCGTCCAGCCGTACGACGGGCACTCCCCCGCCTCCCGCGGCGACCACGGTGTACCCGGCGTCCATGAGCACCTTGACGGCCTGCGCGTCGAGGATCTCCAGCGGCTCGGGCGAGGCCACGACGCGGCGCCAGCCGCGCTCGAAGGAGCGCCAGCTCTGCCCGAGCTTCTCGAAGATGCGCGCCTCGGTCTCGGGGAAGTAGCGCCCGATCGGCTTGACCGGGTCGAGGAAGGCGGGGTCGCCCGCGTCGACCAGCGTGCGGGTGACCACGGCGGCGCTCCGGCCCTGGAGGCTGTTGAGGATGAGCGTGCCGATGGTCGCCTGTGTCTGGGCGCCGCACCAGTCGAGCGGCACCGGGGGCACCACGGAGGCGGCCAGCTGGTTCTTCAGCAGCAGGTTGCCCACCTGGGGGCCGTTGCCGTGGGTGAGGATCACCTGGTGCCCGGCGGCGACGAGCGCGCGCACGTGGCGCATGGCCCGCTCCACGGCGGCCTGCTGGTCGCGCGGAGAGGCTGTGCCGTCGGGCCCGGTCATGGCGTTGCCGCCGAGCGCGATGAGGATCCGTTCACCCACGGTGACGACGCTAGCGAGCCCTCACGTGGTGTTCATGGGCAATCTCTGCCCACTAAACCGCCCTTGTTAGGCAAGCCGGTACAGATCTCCCGGCTCCTCCAGTCCCACGGTCTGGCCGTCGAGCGAGACGGAAGCGGCCACGCTCGAGCCGAGGTAGCCGTTGACGCCCTTGACCAGCAGATCGTCGAGCCGGCCGCCGACGATCCTGATCACCGCGGCTCCGCCCCTGGCGGCGACGACCTCCAGGGAGCGCGTGCCGTACTGCACGCGGACGGTTCCGGCGTTGTCGTCCTGGACCAGGACGGTCAGGTAGGCGACGTCGCGATCGGGGTGCCTGCGCACGTAGACGTCGGCCGAGCCGGCGACCACGCGGGCGGGCGGCTCCGGCAGCGCGGGGACCTGCGTGCCGAGCGCGTCGGCGAGCACCGTGCACGGTTCGAGGTTCTCGTCGAGCACCGGCACCTGCCCGAGCACCTCGATCGCCGCGCCGGAGCGGGCCAGGGCCTCCTGGACCGAGCGGTGCATGAACCGGCCGCCGGGGATGGTGATCCGCTCGTGCCCGGCGACGTCGGTGGCCAGGTCGGCGATGCGGTAGTCGTGCCCGGCAGCCCGCATGCGGGCGTGGAAGGCACGCAGCGCCTCGCCGTTGTCCATCACGTCCCAGGCCGCGATGCCCGACCAGGGACGGTAGAGCCCGAAGCTGCCGCCGACGACGGGCGTGCTCTCCAGGAACTCCACGCCGTGGCGGGCGAAGAAGTCCGCCAGGGCCCGTACGGCAGGCGCCTTGACGGTGGCGGTGCCGTCCGCGGCGATCGGCGAGCAGTCCGGGTACGGCGAGGCGGTCTGCGAGTCGAGTTCCCGCGGCCAGCCGGAGGTGGAGACGCCGGTGTAGACGTTGAAGCCGGTCGCCCCCGCCGCCAGCGCCAGCAGCGACTGGTGGAAGGAGGTGGTGGCGTCGCCGTAGGCCGGGTCGTAGAGCTGGGAGAAGCCCCAGTTCTCCTCCAGGTTCGGCCCCGGCGCGAGTTTGGCGGCCGTGACGTAGCGGAAGTGCGCGTCGGCCTCGGAGGAGACCACGCCCATCCAGTTGGTGAAGCCGTAGGCGATGCCGCCCCACGACGACGGGTCGACGCGCACCAGCCAGTCGTCGAGGTCCTCGACGGTCGGCGGGTTGAGGTTGATCACCGTGGGCACCCGGCAGCCGACCGCCTCGGCCCAACGCCGGTAGACGGTCGACAGGTAGACCGCGTGGTAGCGGCCCCAGTCGGCCAGCAGCATCGGGTCCTCGCCCGCCGAGCGCGGCGGCTCGTGGCGGCCGGTGGTGGCGCGGAAGAACTCCACCGAAGAGGGGCTGAAGTCGTAGGCGGTCACCGGGCGCGCGCCGTTGGTGTAGATGCCCTCGTTGGCGATCTGCATGAGGATCACCGGGCCCTCGGGCCAGGTCGCGGCGTCCAGCACCTTGGAGCCGACCGCCGACAGCCACTCCTGGACCAGGCCGGCGAACGGCTCGGCCAGCGGCGCGGGCAGCGGCTTGCCGCCGGGTCCCGAGCCGTAGAACCAGCGCGAGGCCTTGCCCTCGACGTCCAGCAGCGGCTCGATGGCCGGGTCGGCGTCGGGGCAGACCCAGTCGGGCAGCCCTCCGTAGTCGACCTCGGCGTGGATGAACGGACCCGGCTTGGCCACGACCTTCAGCCCCAGCCGGTGGCACAGCTCCAGGAAGCCGACGACGTTGCGCGACGGGTGGGTGTGCCCGGTGAAGTCCGGCGGGCTGTCGGCGAGCGGCTGGTGGTGGCGCCACGGGATGTAGCTGGTGATCACGTCGATCCCCAGCACGTCGCGCAGCGCCGTCAGCCGGTCGGCCCAGACCTCCGGCCGGTCCCGGTAGTAGGGATAGTCGGCGCTGACGAGCACCCTGGCTTCGCCCTCGATGACGGTGACCCCGTCCCGTACCTCGATGGACACGCTTGCAGACTCCTTAGGCCTTGAGACCGGTGAAGGCGATTCCCGCCAGGATTCGCCGCTGGAAGATCAGCAGGACGACGATCACGGGGATGACCGCCAGCGTCGCGCCCGCCATGATGTAGTAGGCCCGTCCGCCGTCGGGTGAGGCCACGAGCTGCTGCAACGCCAGCGGGAGCGTGTAGAGCTCCGGGTCGTTGAGCACCACGAGGGGCCAGACGAGGTCGTTCCAGTGGAACAGGAAGCTGGTGATCGTCACGACGGCCAGCACCGGCTTCGACAGCGGCAGGATGACGCGCCAGAAGATCTGCATGCGCCCGCCGCCGTCGATCAGCGCCGCCTCCTCCAGCTCCTTGGGAATGGAGAGGAAGAACTGCCGCAGCAGGAAGATGTCGATCACCGAGGCGATGTTCGGGACGATCAGGCCCCACGGGGAGTCGAACATGCCCAGCGCCTGGGTGACGTGGATGCGCGGGATGAGCAGCGTGATGGTCGGCACCATCATGCCGCCCAGCAGCAGCACGAAGATCTTGTCGCGGCCGGGGAAGGGGATGCGCGCGAAGGCGTAGGCGGCCAGCGCGTCGACCAGCAGTTTGGCCGGGACGAGCACGAGCGTGATCCAGACGCTGTTGAGGAAGGCCTGGCCGAGCCCGCCGATCTCCATGACGTAGGAGTAGTTCTCGAGCGTGCCCGCCCACTCGCCGGTCTCCTTGTCCAGCGGCAGCAGCTGCGGGACCTTGGTGTAGATGTCGGAGCCGTGCTTGAAGGAGGTGGCCAGCATCCACAGGAACGGCACCACGGAGATCAGCGTCAGGATGATCAGCGCGCCGTAGATCGACAGCCGTCTCACGCCGCCTCCTGCTTGACGAACTTGAACTGCACCGCAGTGATGATCATGATGAAGACCAGCAGGATGAACGACATCGCGCAGGCCGCGCCCATCGCGTCGTAGCGGAAGGCGAACAGGTACAGGTGGAGCACGTAGGCCAGGCCCGACTGCTCGGGGCCGCCGGTGACGCTGCGTCCCGCGCCACTGAAGATCACGTAGACCAGCCCGAAGACCTGCAGGGCCGCGATGACGCCGGTGACCAGCAGGTAGAAGGTGGTCGGCCGGAGCATCGGCATGACGACCTTGCGGAAACGCTGGAAGGCGTTGGCCCCGTCGATGGTGGCCGCCTCCAGGATCGAGCCGGGGATGCCCTTGAGGCCCGCCAGGAAGATGATCATGGCGATGCCGCACTGCCAGGCCGAGATGAAGGCCAGGGCCGGGATGACCAGCTCGGGAGTGTTGAGCCAGTTCTGCCCGGGGATGCCGAACACTTCCAGCACGCTGTTGATCAGGCCGTAGCGCGGGTCGTAGAGCCAGCGCCAGATCGCGCCCACGGCCGCCTCGGCGGTGACCACGGGCAGGAACAGCAGCAGGCGGAAGAGGTTGGAGCCGCGCTTGATGGCATTGATGAGCAGCGCCTGGATCAGCGCGGTACCCAGGGTGAGGGGCACGGCGATGATCGTGTACTGCAGCGTGACCTGGACGGACTTCCAGAAGTGCGGATACTTCACCTCGTCGGTGAACAGGTCGACGTAGTTCTGGAACCCGACCCAGCTCGCGGTGGTGCGCAGGTTCCAGTCGGTGAAGCTGTAGTAGAGGGCCGACAGGGCGGGATACAGCAGGAAGACCACGAAGTAGACCAGCGCGGGGGCGATGAGCAGCCACGCGATCACGTGGTCCCTGCGCCGTCCAGGGGCCGAGCGGCGGCGACGCCGCCCGGCCACGACCGGAGTGCTGCTCATGTCAGCTGTTCCACCCGAGCAGCGAGCGGGTCTTGTTGGCCGCGTCGGTCAACGCCTCCTGCGCGGTCATCTTGCCCAGCAGCGCCGACTCGATCGCCGGGGCGATGATCTCGTCGTTGATCTGGATCCACTCGGGTACGGCGGGGCGCGCGTGCGCCACCTTCAGCTGGGCCAGGAAGGCCTCGTGCTCGGGTCCCGAGCCGACGGCCGTGGCCTTGGTGTGGACGGGGAAGCCGCCGAGCGCGTCGGCCAGCGGTCCGTTGTTGGTCTCGTTGGTGATGAACGTCAGCCACTTCCAGGCCAGGTCCTGGTTCGGGCTCGTCTTGTAGACGACCGCGTTCTCGCCGCCGATGTTGCCGGCGGGCTCGGTCTTGTACGGCAGCGGCGCGACGCTGAAGTCGAGCTCGGGGAACTGCTCGCGGATGGTGGGCACGTCCCAGGGACCGGAGATCATCATGCCCGCCAGGCCGTTCTGGAACGGCTGGTCGGAGTCGGTGATCTTGCGCGGCGAGGACTTGAGCAGGTCCACCCACAACTGCAGCGCCTCGACGGCCTGCGGCTGGTCGAACAGGATCTTCTTGCTCGCGACGTCGGCCATCTCCAGGCCGTTGCCCGCGACGATGCCGGGGAACATCCATCCGCCGTAGCCGTCGCCCTTGGGCACGACCATGCCCGCGACGTTCGGGTCGGCGGCGTGGACCTTCTCGCTGGCGGCCTTCATCTCGTCCCAGGTCGTGGGCGGGGTCGGCACCAGCTTCTTGTTGTAGAACAGCGCCACGCCGGTCTGGTCGAGCGGCAGGCCGTAGTACTTGCCGTCGGTGCCCAGGTTGGTGTCGTAGGCGCCCTTGAAATAGGTGCCCTCGGACACCGTTCCGGCCGGCAGCTCCACGATCGTGCCGTCCTTGGCGTACTTGGAGACCAGCGGCTGGTCCAAGGTGCTCACGTCGGGCCCGGTCTTGCTGGAGATGGCGCTGCCCAGCTTGGTGTTGAAGTCGTCCTTGGGGATCTTGACGATCTTGACGGTGACCCCGGGGTTGGCCTTCTCGAAGTCCTTGCGGATCTTCTCCACGACCTCGCCCGCCTGCGGGGTGCGGTCCTGGTACATCCAGTAGGTCAACGTCCTGCTCTCCGCGGCCTGCCCACCGCCGCCGCTGTCGCCGCTGCCGCAGGCGGTTAATGCGAAGGCCAGAACCGCCGCCGCCGCGATTGCTCGGCTCATGTCGTCTCCTTATCGACTGGGGGTGGCTCCAGACGATAATCTAAGCCTTGAAGAAAGTCATGAAACGCTTTGGTAACAGCGCGGTCATCTATCCTCGCGTCGTGAAAGGTTGCATCCATGAGCAGGTCTGAACGTAAGACCGTCCGAGACCTGCGCCGCGGCAACCGCGCGATGCTGCTGAGGGAGCTGTACTTCGCCGGCGAGACCAACCGCCACGCCCTGAGCGCCGCGACCGGGCTGAGCGCCGGATCGGTCAGCACCCTGACCGCCGACCTGCTCGCGGAGAACATGATCGTGGAGTCCGGCCAGGTCGACTCCGACGGCGGGCGCCCACGCGTGCTGCTGCGGGTCAACCCCGACTACGGCTACGTGGTCGGGGTCGACGTCGGCGAGACCCACGTCAGGGTGGAGCTGTTCGACCTGGCGATGACCGTGCGGGCCAGCGCCTACTACGCGTTGCACACCGCCAGGCACGACCCCGAACTGGTGGCGCGCCACCTGCTCATGGGCGTCGACAGCGTGGTGGCCGACGCCGCCGTGCCGTACGACAAGGTGCTCGGCATCGGCGTCGGCGTGCCCGGCATCGTCGAGGGCGGCCCCGACGCCCTCGTGCACGCCACCACCTTCGGCTGGGACTCGGTGCCCTTCGGCGCCCTGCTGCGCCGCGGCACCTCGCTGCCCCTGTTCGTCGACAACGGCGCCAAGACGATGGGCCAGGCCGAGCTGTGGTTCGGCTCCGCCCGCGACGCCGGCGACGCCGTGGTCGTCTTCATAGGGTCGGGCGTGGGATGCACGCTCGTCACCGACGGCTCCATCTACCGCGGCGCGGGCCGCGCGGCCGGGGAGTTCGGCCATCTGAAGATCGTCGCGGGCGGCCGCCCCTGCCGTTGCGGCGGCCAGGGCTGCCTGGAGGCCTACGTCGGCGCTGAGTCGATCATCGACAGGGCCGGGATCACCGCCGACGCCGCCGACCAGGAGCCGACCCTGGCCCGCCTGATCCGCGAGGGCTCGCCGGTGGTGGAGGAGAGCGCCGACCTGCTCGGCATAGGGTTGTCCAACGTGATCCACCTGCTCAACCCCGAACGCGTGGTCATCGGCGGCTGGGCGGGACTCATGCTCGGCGGCGCGCAGCTCGCCCGCGTGCAGGCCTCGGCCGCCGCCAACACGATGAGCTCCTTCCCCCCCGTGCCCATCGTGCTGGGCCGCCTGGGAGCCGACGCGGTCGCCATGGGCGCGGCCACCCTCGTCGTCGAAGAACTCCTGCGCGGCACCCCCGCCTCCATCCCCGCCACCGCGTGAAAGCGAGCCCATGGACAACCCCCTCCGTACCCGCGACGACCTGCAGGACGCCGTCCGCGCGCTCTGCGAGCCCCTGACCCACAGCCCCGGCGGCGCCCGCGTCAAGGTCGGCACCACCGCCGCCCACTTCGACCCGGAGGCGGCCGAGCTCGAGGGGTTCGCCCGCCCGCTGTGGGGGCTGGCCCCGCTGGCCGCCGGAGGCGGGGAGTACGCCGACTGGCCCGTCTACCTCGACGGCCTGACCAGCGGCAGCGACCCGGGCCACGCCGAATACTGGGGCGAGGCGCGCGACCACGACCAGCGCCTGGTGGAGATGGCCGCGATCGGCTTCGCGCTGGCACTGGCGCCCGAACGGTTCTGGGCCCCGCTGCGCCCGGCCGCGCAGGAGCGGCTGGCCGCCTGGCTCGGCCAGATCAACCACCGCACCCCGGCCGACAACAACTGGCACTTCTTCCGCGTCCTGGTCAACCTCGGCCTGGAGAACGTGGGCGCGCCCCACGACCCCGAGGGCACCGAGAAGGCGCTCGACCGGCTGGAGGAGTTCTACCTCGCCGACGGCTGGTACTCCGACGGCGCCACCGAGCAGCGCGACTACTACATCCCGTTCGCGATGCACTTCTACGGCCTCATCTACGCGGGCCTGCGGCCCGGCACGCCGCGCGCGGCGCGATTCCGCGAGCGCGCCGAGGCGTTCGCCCGCGACTTCGCCACCTGGTTCGCCGCCGACGGCGCCGCCGTGCCGTACGGCAGGAGCCTGACCTACCGCTTCGCCCAGGCCGCCTTCTGGGGCGCCCTGGCCTTCGCCGGGGTCGAGGCGCTGCCCTGGGGCCAGGTCAAGGGCCTGCTGCTGCGCCACCTGCGCTGGTGGCGCGGCAGGCCGATCTTCCAGACCGACGGCACACTGTCGATCGGGTACGGCTACGCCTGCCTCAACATGGCCGAGGCCTACAACTCCCCCGGCTCGCCGTACTGGGCCATGAAGGCCTTCCTGCCCCTCGCCCTGCCCGAGGAGCACCCCTTCTGGCAGGCCGAGGAGGAGGCGATGCCCGAGGTGCCCGCGCTGCACGCCCTGCCGCACGCGCGCATGGTGATGATGGCGGGCCCGCACGTCACCGCGTTGTGCGGCGGCCAGTGGGCGAGCTGGAACCCGCGTCACGTGGCCGAGAAGTACGCCAAGTTCGCCTACTCCTCCCACTTCGGCTTCAGCGTGCCGACCGGCTCCGTCGGCCTGCGGCAGGCGGCGGCCGACAGCATGCTCGCCCTGTCGGACGACGGACGCCACTGGCGGGTGCGCGAGGAGTCGGAGTCGAAGATCGACGGTCACGTCGTGCACTCGCGGTGGAGCCCGATGCCCGGCGTCGAGGTGGAGACCTGGCTGATCCCGCATGCCCCCTGGCACCTGCGCGTGCACCGGCTGACCTGCGACCGCACCGTGCACAGCGCCGAGGGCGGCTTCGCCGCCGACCGCAACGGCGCCGTCGTCGAGGCCGGCGCGGGCTCGGCCAGGGCCGGGGTCAGCGGCATCGTCGACCTGGGCGGAGAGCGCGCGGGCGAGATGATCGTCGTCGATCCCAACACCAACCTGATCGTGCCGCGCACCGGGCTGCCGTCGTTGCTGGGCGAGCACCCGCCGGGCGAGCACTGGCTGGCCTGCGCCGTGCTGGCCGACCCCGACCCCGCGGCCTTCGAGGCGGCCTGGGCGCAGCCCCCGACCGCGGCGGACCTGCCACCGCGCTGAGGCGGAAAACCGGTGGACCGCGCCCGGCGCGCCGGTGTCTCCTGACCCCATGGACATCGTGCCGCTCGAAGCCGCTCGTATCCCCGAGTTCCACGCCGTCTTCTGCGCGGCCCACGCCGGCAGTCCCCTCCCACCGGTCGGCCTGCGCCGCTTCACGGTGTGGGCGACGACCGGCTGGAGCGGCAGCGACGTCCGGGTCGTGGTGGCGGTGCGCGACGGGGCGATCATCGGCGGCGCGGGCCTGATCCGCCCGCTCGCCGACAACACCCACCTGGCACGCCTGTCCAACCTGGCCGTGCATCCCGGGCACCGGCGCCAGGGCGTCGGCACCGCCCTGGCACGCCACCTGCTCGACGGGTGCGACCGCAAGACCGTCATCGCCTCCTCCAGCGTGACGGGCCCGGCGGTGCCGTTCGCCCGCGCCCTCGGCATGACCGAGGCGATGCCGGAGGCGATCCGCTGCCTGGACCTGGGCCGGCTCGCCGACGACCACCTCGACCGGCTGCGTTCGGAGGCCGTACGGCACAGCCACGGCTACACCCTGGAGCAGTGGTCAGGCCCCACGCCCGAGCACCTCCTGCCCGACCTGGTCACGCTCGCCGAGAGCATGAACGACGCCCCGGTCGGCGACACGGGCATGGAGGACATGGTGTGGGACGTCGACCGCGTCCGCCAGTACGAGGAGGCGTACGCGCGCAGCGGCGAGCGCGCCTACGTCACCCTCGCCCGCCACGCCGCGACGGGCCAGGTCGCCGGCTTCACCCGCATCTTCGCCGAGGACGACCGCGACGACGGCTACGCCGACCAGGAGGACACCACGGTGCTGCGCGAGCACCGCGGCCACCGGCTCGGCCTGCTGGTCAAGCTGGCCAACCTGGAGCTGCTGCGCGCCGAGCGGCCCGAGATCACCAAGATCCTGACGGGCAACGCCGACTCCAACCGCCCTATGCTGGCCATCAACGAGATGATGGGCTTCGAGATCGTGGACAGGTGGGTCGAGTGGCGACTGCAACGGTGAACGGTGTGACCCTCGACTACCGCGAGCTGGGCTCCTCGACCACTCCACCGCTCGTCCTGCTGCACGGCCGCACCGCCAACCACAACGACTGGAACGGCGTGGTGCGCCCTCTGGCCGAACGGTTCCACGTCTACGCCGTGAGCATGCGCGGCCACGGCGACAGCGCCTGGCCGGGACACTACGCCTTCCAGGAGATGGCCGACGACATCGCGGGATTGCTCGACCTGATGGGCGTCGAGCAGGCCGCGGTCGTCGGCCACTCGCTGGGCGGCGTCGTCGCCTACTTCCTGGCCGCCACGCACCCTTCGCGCGTCGGCCGCCTGGTGCTGGAGGACCCTCCCCCGCCGCTGCCGCACCCCCACCGGCCCCCGCTCGTGCCCTCCGAGGAGTGGACCGGCTTCGACCACGCGATGATGTTCGCGACCGAGGAGCAGTTCGTCCGCTCCGACCCGGCCTGGCCGGGGCTGCTCAAGCAGATCACCGCGCCGACGCTGGTGTTGTCGGGCGGTTCTGCCAGCCACGTCGACTCCCCGGCGGTCGCCGACCTGATCCCCGGCGCCCAGCTGGTGACGATCGAGGTGGGGCATCTGATCCACTTCGACGACCCCGACGGGTTCCTGCGAGAGGTCCTGCGCTTCCTGGAGGCTTAGGCCCGCGTGCCGCGGGCCCGTACGGCACGCGCGAGCAGCACTCCGGTGATCAGCGCCAGCCAGACGGCCGCCAGGCCGCGGCTCACACAGGTCGCCGCGAGGACGATTCGCCAGTAGGCGGTGTCGCTCTGCTCCGTGATGACACCCGCGATCCACCCGAGGTCGCCCGCGAGCATGGTCAGCCCGGCCAGCGCACCTGCCGCGCAGGCGGTGACGCTCACGCGCGCCGACAGCAGCCCGGCCGCGAGGAACAGCAGGCCCTGCAGGATGGCCGCGGTCGCGCCCGCCATCAGCTGGGGCATCACCTCGTAGCCGTCGAAGGCGAAGTCCCACACCAGCTGCAGGGCGACCGTGGCGGTCAGGCCGACGACGGCGACGGCGACGCCGACCGCGGCGCGCCACAGGGCGGCGGCCAGAGCGGGGACGGCGAGCAGGAGGGCCACGTTGCGGATGGTCTCCCAGCGGGTCCAGCCGAACCTGGGCATGGTCTCGCCGTCGACGGCGAAGCGCAGGGCCAGCAGCGCCATGATCAGCGAGGCGAGGACGGCGGGGATCGCCAGGACCAGCGCGCTCGCCGCGACCGGCACCGACGGGAGGCGCAGGGCGCCGGGCGCGGGCGACGGGGTGGCGGGAGCCGAGGTGACGAAACGCGTGGGAGGCGCCGTCGACCAGGCGGGGCGGGGGTCGGCGGAGCGGAGGTCGGCGGGACGGCTCTCGGCGGGACGGCTCTCAGCGGGACGGCTCTCAGCGGGGCGAGGGTCCGCGGGGCGGCGGGGGCCGGGGAGCGTCGGGGCCTTCAGGGTGAGCGGTTCGCCGAGGAGGCGCTGCAGCAGGGCCTCGGCCGCGGGCCGTACCTCGGGCTCCTTGGCCAGGCACTCCTGCAGGATCGGCCGTAACCCGCCGGGCACCGCCGTCAGGTCGGGCTCGCGGGTGAGGATCGCGTGCATGAGCGACGGCAACGTCTGCCCGCGGAAGGCCTGCTGCCCGGTCGCCGCGTAGACCATCGTGCTCGCCCAGCTGAACAGGTCGGCCGCGGGTGTGAGCCGCCCGTCGTGGAACTGCTCGGGCGCCATGAACGCGGGCGTGCCGACGATGGAGTGCGTCGTCGTGTGGTCGAGCGCCCTGGCGATGCCGAAGTCGATCACCACGGGCCCCTCGGGACCCATGATGACGTTGCTCGGCTTGAAGTCGCGGTGCACGATGCCCGCCCGGTGGATGGCCGCCAGCGCCGTCAGCGTCGCCACCGCCAGGCGCTCCAGCCCGCTGCCCGCGCGCGGCCCCTCGCCGCGCACGAGCATCTCCAGCGACGGCCCCGGGATGTATTCGCTGACCAGGTAGGGCCGGTCGGCGGCCACGCCGACGTCGATCACGCGGGCGGTGGAGAACGGCGCGACCCTGCGCGCGGCGTCGGCCTCGCGCACGTAGCGGCGGTGCGCCTCGCCGTCGCCGACGCGGGCGTGCAGCAGCTTGACCGCCACCTGGCCGCCCTCCGGCGTGCGTGCGAGGTAGACCGAGCCCTGCCCGCCCCGGCCCAGCACGCCGGTCAGGTGATAGGCGCCGATCTCGCGGGGGTCGGCCGGGTCCAGAGCCTGCACGAGTCGACCCTATGACCGCGAGGGCGACGCCGTCATCCGGTCGCCCGGACGATCACCGCGCGGCGCCAGCCGCCGCTGGCGGACAGCTGTCCGGCCGCCCATCCCCCGGCGGCCATCGCCTCGATCGAGGTGAACTGCTTGCCAGGCGCGCCGGCCAGCGCGGGCAGCGGGGTGAGCGCCACGGGGGCTGCGCCCGGCCGGACGAACCAGCTCTGCCTGAGGCCGTAGCCGCTGGTCGCGTAGATGATCCGGCCCGGTCCCGCGTCGGCGACGCGCGGGCAGCAGTACTTCTCGCGGGCCGGGATCTTCACCTTGGACCAGCGTTTGCCGTCCCATCGCAGCAGGATCGAGGTGGCGGTCGGCTCCGGCTCGACCTCGCCGTGGTTGAAGGTGTGCTCGCCCACCGCCCAGGCGCCGGCGATGTGGTGGATCAGCGCCTCGGCCTCGGGTGCGGGGATGGCGAAGCGGTAGGTGGGGGTGGGGGTCAGCGTCCAGGTGGTCCCCTTGAGGAGCATGGCGGCGGGCTGGGCCTCCATGTCCTTGCCGACGCCCGGTCCCGAGGTGCGGTAGCCGGCGGCCCACAGGGCCTGGCCGGAGCGGCTCAGCGTCCGCGCGCGGGCGGGCAGCTTGACGGTGCTCCACGTGCTGCCGTTCCAGCGGGCGAGGGTGTCGTCGCCGTCGGCGATCCACAGGTCGGCGGCGCCGCGGGTCTCGGCGTCGAGGACCTCGTCCAGGGCGGGGAGCGCGCCGACCCGACGCCAGGCCTTGCCGTCGAAGCGGTGGACCTGCGTGGTGATCAGCCACACGTTCGCCGGTCCGGAGGCGGCCAGCCTCGGGGCGGAGCCGGCGGGGGCCGCCGTGGACGGCGCCGTCTGCTGGACCCACTTGACGCCGTCGAAGCGGGCCAGCAGCAGCTTCTCGCCTGCCGTACCGACGGCCCAGCCGTCCTTGGGCCCGGTGGTGACGATGTCGGTGAACCGGCCGTCGGGCGTGGGGTCGGCGTAGGAGTGGCGCCAGCCCGGCGCCTGGGCCGAGGCGGGTACGGCGGGTGCGGCCAGGGCGGCGAGGAGGAGCAGGGTGAGCAGGAGGGCGCGTGCCATCGGTCAACGGTAGGCGAGCGCCTCCCGCGCCACCAGGGTAAATGCACGTAGTCAGCGGCCCAGGACCTTGAGCCTGGCCACCGCCTCGTCGATCACCTCGTCCTTCTTGCAGAAGGCGAAACGCACGAAGTGGCTGCCGCGCTCGGGGTGGTCGTAGAAGACCTGGGTCGGGATGGCGACCACGCCGGCCAGCGCGGGCAGGTCGCGGGTCAGCTTCAGGCCGTCGGTGTGGCCGAGGGGCCTGATGTCGGTCTGCACGAAGTAGGTGCCCAGCGGCTTGAGCACCTCGAATCCGGCGGCGCGCAGGCCCTCCATGAGGCGGTCGCGCTTGCCCTCCAGTTCGGCGCGCAGGCCCGCGACCCAGTCGAGCTCGTGGCGCAGGCCGTGGGCGACGGCCAGCTGCCAGGGGGCGCTGGAGGTGAAGGTGAGGAACTGCTTGACCGTCTGGACCGCGCGCACCAGCGGCGCGGGCGCGCAGATCCAGCCGGTCTTCCAGCCGGTGACGGAGAAGGTCTTGCCAGCCGAGGAGATCATGACGGTGCGCTCGCGCATGCCGGGCAGGGTCGCCAGCGGGATGTGCTCGGCTCCGTCGAAGGTCAGGTGCTCGTAGACCTCGTCGGTGATCGCGGTCAGCCCGAACTCCTGGCACAGCCCCGCGATCTCGGTGAGCTCGTCGCGGGTGAAGACCGTGCCCGTGGGATTGTGCGGCGAGTTGACCAGGATGGCGCGGGTGCGCGGGGTGATCGCGGCGCGCAGCTCCGCCGGGTCGAAGGTGAAACGCCCCTCGACCGGCCGCAGGGTGACCGCCACCAGCCTCGCGCCGGCCAGCGCGATGGAGGCGGCGTAGGAGTCGTAGTACGGCTCGAACGCGATCACCTCGTCGCCCGGCTCGCACAGCGCCAGCACGCTCGCGGCGATGGCCTCGGTGGCGCCGACGGTGACGAGGATCTCGCCGCCGGGGTCGTAGGCCAGGCCGTAGTGGTCGCGTCGGTGGTCGGAGACGGCCTGGCGCAGCTCGGGGACGCCGGGCCCCGGAGGGTACTGGTTGGCGCCCGAGGCGATCGCCTCGGCCGCGCGGGCCAGCATCGACGCGGGCCCGTCGGTGTCGGGGAAGCCCTGGCCCAGGTTGATCGCACCCGTCTGGACGGCCAGCGCGCTCATCTCGGCGAAGATCGTGGTCCCGAAGCCGCGCATCCGGGCGACGAGGGGGTTCGGCGTGGCGCTATCAGTACTCACGTGGCCAGAATATTAGGCTCACCTCGTGATCTCCCGGCTTGTGCTCGCGCTGTCGTTCCTGTTATCCGCGCCCGCGGCCCCGCCCGAGATCGAATGGCAGGGCGGCTGCCCCGTCGCGGTGCCGAGCGGCACCCGTTGCGGCTTCCTGGTGGTGCCGGAACGCCGCGACAGACCCGGCAAGACGATCAAGGTGGGCTTCGCCCGCTTCTCCTCCCCCTCGATCCGCCGCAAGTCCGACCCGGTGGTCTTCACCGCGGGCGGGCCCGGCGCCGCGACATCGCAGCTCATCGGCACGCTGCGCCAGATGTTCCCCGACCGCGACGTGATCGCCCTGGAGCAGCGCGGCAGCCGTTTCTCCCGCCCCAGCCTCGGCTGCCCGGAAGCGGTCACGCGTCTCCTCGACCACCTGATCCCGCCTTCCGGCTCCGGCGAGCCTCCTCCGGAAACCTGCCTGGGACGGCTGCGCGAGGAGGGCGTGGACCTGCGCGGCTACACCACCGAGGAGATCGCCGCCGACGTCGTGGACCTGCGCCAGGCGCTGGGCTACCCGCAGTGGAACCTGTTCGGCGTCAGCTACTCCACCCGCTCGATGCTGCGGGCCGCCGCCCTGGACCCGGAGGGCACCCGCGCCGTCGTGCTCGACTCCTTCCTGCCCGAAAGTGTCGCCTGGTACGACGACGCCGAGCGCAACCTCCTCGACGTCATGGCCGCGCTGGGCGTGCGCGAGCGCTTCGAGCGGCTGGCCGCCCGCCTCGACGCCGCGCCGCTCTTCGTCGAGGCGCCCGACCCGCTGACCGAGGGCAGGCTCACCCTCACGCTGAGCGGGGGCGATCTGATGACCATCCTGGGCGAGGCGATCCGCGACGCCCGGGTGGCCGCGGCGCTGCCCGCCCTGATCGACGCTCTGGAGCACGGACGTCGCGAGGTGCTCCAGCCGATCCTCGACCGGGCGGCGCCGGCGCTGACGAGCTACGACTGGGGCCTCTACCACGCCGTGCAGTGCCAGGACGAGGTGCCGTTCAACGAGTTCGCCGCCGAGCCGCGCCTGTTCACCGCGCTGGAGGACAGGCGCACGTGCAAGGAGTGGAAGCTCAAGGCGAGCAAACCCGCCGAAGCGAGCACCGAGGCTCCGGTGCTGGTCGTCTCCGGGACGCTCGACCCGACCACGCCCAGCCGTACGGCCAGGCCGGCCGCCGGGCGGTTGCCCGCCGCCCGCTTCGTGGAGTTCCCCGGCGTCGGCCACGGTGTCTTCCTCACCAGCGTGTGCGGGCAGCGCACCATCGCCGCCTTCGTCGCCGACCCGGCCGCACCCGCGGCGGCGCCGTGCCCCGCGCCCTACGAGCGGGTCGAGGCCGGCGACGTGCACCTGACGGCCGCGCCGTACCGGCTGATGAGCGAGCCGTGGCTGGCCGCGCCGCTGGCGCTGTTCGCCCTGATCGCGGTGCTGCAGCTGGTGGCGGGCGGCGGGCACGGCTGGGCGCTGACCGCCTTCGCCGGGCTCAGCGGCCTGGCCTTCGCCGGGCTCACCCTCCAGATCGTCTACGGCCAGCTGGAGGAGAACGAGGTCGTGCTGGCGCTCGGCGTGCCGGCGGCGGTGTGGCCGGTCACGTGGCTGGCGATCCTGTCGGTGCTGCTGTCGGCGCTGTCGCTGCGCTTCAGGCGGCGATGGCCGCAGATCACCTCGGCCGTCGTCGGCGCCGGATTTCTCATATGGTGGTTCGTCTGGGCGATGTGAGCAGGATCCGGGAGCTCGACGCGCTCCGCGGCTTCGCGGTGTGCGGCATCATGCTGGTCAACACCTGGCAGCACAGCCAGACCTCGGACCCGGTGATCGAGACGCTGTTCCAGGGCCGTTTCTACCCGATCTTCTCGGCGTTGTTCGGCGTCAGCTTCGTGCTCATCCTGCGCACCGGCTCGCGCTGGGTGCTGCTGCGGCGGCTGGTCTGGCTGCTGTGCTTCGGGCTGATCGTGCGCATGTACTACCCGGGCGAGGTGCTCACCGACTACGCCGTGTGGGGCGCGGTGGCGTTGCTGCCCGCGTCGTTCGTGCCGGGGCCGCTGGTGGCGCTGCTGTCGGCGGCGGCCCTGTGGGCGGGGATGCGGGTCGGCGGAGGCGCCGCGCTCATCCCCGGCCTGCTGCTGGCCGGGATGGCCGTGATGGAGCTGCGGCCCTCACGCCGGTGGCTGCTGCCCGCCTTCGCCCTGTCGGCGGTGATGTCGGCCACCTTCACCTGGTTGTGGCTGGCCGAGCCGGAAGGGGCGCCGCTCAGCTCGTGGACTCTCTACAGCCTGGGCGCGCTCACGGGCGCCGCCGCCTACGCCACCGGCTTCCTGCTCCTGCCGCGCATGCGGATCTTCGAGCCGATGGGCCGCATGGCGCTGACCAACTACGTCTCCGGCACCGTCGTCATCACCTTCGTCACCCAGCCGGTCCTGGTCGTGGCCGGGATCACCATCGTCGCGCAGGCGCTGATCAGCTGGTGGTGGCTGCGCGCCTTCCGTTACGGCCCCCTGGAATGGGTCTGGCGCTGTCTGACGAGGCTCGAACGGGTATCTTTCCGACGTGACGACCATCGCCCTGTGCCAGATCCCGGTCTCCCCTGATCCCTCGGTCAACCTCAAGCGCGCTCAGGAGGCGCTCGCCCACGCGCGCGGCGCCGACCTGGCGATCTTCCCCGAGGCCACCCTCACCAGGTACGGCACGCGCATCACGGAGCTGGCCGAGCCCCTCGACGGCCCCTTCGTCACCGGCCTGGCCCAGGCGGCGCGCGAGCACGGCATCGCCGTCATCGCCGGGGTGTTCGAGCCGGGCGACGACCGCGTGCACAACACCGCCGTCGCCCTCGACGCCGACGGCGCGCTGCAGGCCGCCTACCGCAAGATCCACCTGTTCGACTCCTTCGGCGCCTCGGAGTCGTCGCTCGTCGCCCCGGGCGACCGGCCGACCGTCGTCGAGCTGGCCGGGCTGCGCGTCGGCCTGGTCACCTGCTACGACATCCGCTTCCCCGAGCTCACCCGCGCCCTGGTCGACCAGGGCGCCGACCTGTTCGCGGTGATCGCGGCCTGGGGGTCGGGCGTGCTGAAGGAGGACCACTGGATCACCCTCGTGCGTGCCCGCGCCCTGGAGAACACCATGTGGACCGCCGCGGTCGGGCAGGCACCCAACCCGCAGGAGTCGCCCGACGGCTTCGGCATCGGGCGCAGCATGCTCGTCGACCCGCTGGGCGTGGTCCGCGCGGATCTGGGCAGTGGAGCCGGCGTTCAGCTTGTACGGATAGACCCGGAACTGACGGCTTCGGCCCGGAGAACACTGCCGTGCCTGGAACACCGCGTGCTGGGAGTCAACAGATCGTAAAGTAGGGATCGTGAGCGGAACGCAGATGCAGAAAGTGGTGCCACCGCATCTGCTGGTGCCCTACCTGTCAGGCAAGCGCACCATCGTGTCCGGCTACGTCTACCGCGTGCAGGACTGCGCCAGGCTCACCACGCCCAAGCAGCTCTACCACGGACTCGACCTGTCCTTCGACGGCAGCCAGCTGACCGCCGCCGTGCCGGAGCTGTACGTCATGCGCTGGTACGCCCGCGACGTCGACACCTACGCCGTGCCGTACGGCCCGCACATGGGCGGCGACTGGAGCGACGTGGCCCCCTTCGCCGGCAACGGATTCACCACCTCGCGCGACCACGTCGTGCCGCAGTTCCACACCATGCCCATGCCGATCCCGGCGGGGGCGCAGATCATGCACGTGACCGGCGAGCGGTGGCGCTCCTTCGCCGAGTACGACGGCCTGACCTGGCGGCCGGCCGCATGAGCGCCATCATCTCCAACGGCTTCGTGGCCAAGTACGGCGACGACAGCTTCCCCGCGGCGCTCGGGCCCGACAGCGACCAGGTCGTGCTCTTCAGCGAGTCGGAACGCGACGGCTTCGAGCAGGCCTCGGGCTACTGGCGGCGCGGCGTGCACCGCTCGGAGCTGGAGTGGCTGGTGCTGGTGCGCACGGTCGGCGCGTTCGGCGGCGAGCCCTGCGTGGTCCTCGACGAGGACGAAAGCGGCCTGCACATCGCCTATCTCGGCCACAGCGGCATGAAGGCCGAGGCCCTGGGCTACTGGATGGTCGACCACGGCGCCTACGAGGTGATCGTCCCAGCTGAGGAGGTCTTCTCCATCAGGGTGGAGCGGATACCCGTTCCTTAACCCGTGTCAACGCACACGCGGTTCGCGTGTCTCTAAGAGCGTGATGGAATCCCCGACGGTGGCGCGCGAGACCCCCTCCTTCGCAGAGCTGTTCGCCTCGCAGTACGCCGCCATGGTGCGGCTGGCCGGCCTGCTCGGCGCCGACGACCCGGAGGACATCGCCCAGGAGGCCTTCGCCCGGCTGCACCGCCGCACCCTGCGCGACGCCGGCTCCAGCCTGGCCTACCTGCGCTCGACCGTCTGCAACCTGACCCGCAACCGCATACGGCACCTGCGGATCGCGCGGTTACGCAGGCCGGAACCCCCCGAGCCGGTCCCCAGCGGGGAACACCAGGCGCTCGTGGCCGAGCAGCACCGCGAACTGCTCGGCGCCCTCGACCGCCTGCCCCGCCGCCAGCGCGAGGCGCTCGTGCTGCGCTACTGGCTCGACCTGTCCGAGCGGGAGATCGCCGAGGCGATGGGAGTCTCCGCCGGCTCGGTCAAGACCCACATGAGCCGCGCCCTGGCCACCCTGAGGGGAACGCTGTGAACGACATCGAGGAGCGCCTGCGCGCGGCGCTGCACGCGCGGGCGCAGACCTACGACATCAGCCCCGGCGCCTGGCACGAGGTGCGCCGCCGCACCGAGCGGGGCGGGCGCGCGCGGTTGTGGCTGCCGGCGGCGCTGGCCGTCGCGGTGGCGGCCGCCCTGGTGGCGCCCGCCGTGTCGCGGACCGATCCGCCGCGGCCGGACGCCGCAGCGGATCCGGTGATCGACCAGCTCACGGCAGGCAGCAGCCCCCTGGGCGGGCCGGTCACCCTGGACGATCCCTCCGGGGTCGAGTTGTGGTTCGCCCGTGGGCGCCAGGGCGAGGTGGAGGTGTGCTTCCGCATCGACAGGCCGCGCTCGGGCGGCTGCCGGATCACCGCGGGCTTCGAGCTGAGCTCGCAGCAGGCCCTGTACATGGGCACCACCGAGGTGGCGGGTGCCGAGGAGTTCGTCGACTACGGGGTCTTCCGCGGGGAGCCTGCCACCGTCACCGCGCTGACCAGGGACGGATCGGTGGTCGAGGGCAGCATGGAGCAGCCGCCCGGGGCGCCGATGCCGATCTGGTCGATCCCGCTGAAGGCCGCCGACCAGGTCGGCGAGATCCGGTTCACCGGCGCGGAGGGCGGGCAGCTGGCCGTCCTCAGGCGCGCGTCGCTGCCCGATCCCCCGGCGCCGGCGGACCCGGCGTTGACCCTGCCGGGCGGGCTCCTGGCATATCGCGCCGAGGGGCCGGAGGACGTGCTCTTCACCCGCCGGGGCATGCCGCTCGGCAGGACCCCGCTCGACCCCGTCCAGACGCCGCGCCTGATCCCCGGCGAGGGCTTGCTGTTCGGCGTCGTCTCCGGGGCGACCGCCCACGTGACGGTCACCTTCCACGACGGCGAGAAGGGGGTGGACACCGTGCCCGATCCCTGGGGGCTCGGGCTGGCCCTGTTCGCCCTGCCGGACGGGGAGACGGCCATGACCTCCTGGGCGGGCCTCGACGCGTCGGGCACCGAGCTGTGGCGGGTGCGCACCGAGGTGGACGAGGAGTACTTCACCAGGTGGCGGATCGGCGAGCCGGTCACCGTGCCCGGCAGCGAGGGTTCCGTAGGCGGGCCCTTCCGGCTCTGGTGGGCCGACGTGCCTGGCCAGGGGCGGCAGGTCTGCGGCACGCTGGGCTGCGTGCCTTCCTCTCAGGACGCGCTCGGCCCGTCGGGCGCCAGGATCACCACCTACCTTCCCGAGGGAGCCGAGGTCACGAGGTACGGCGCGGCCGGCGAGGGCTGGACGTCCGTCACCGCGGTCGCCGCCGACGGGCGGCGCTTCCCCGGCAGCTTCGTGCGGCCACCGGGGGCGGCGTACCGGCTCTGGTTCCTGCGCTACCCGCGTGACGCGCGGATCGCCGCCATCGCCGTGGGTCACGGGGACGGCGAGAAGGAGCGGCTGCACCCCCAGTGAGCGGGCCCTAGCTGTAGCGGGACAGGCGGGCCGTGCGGCGCTCGGCCGGGTCGCGGGCGAGCAGCCCGGCGATCTCGTACTCCAGGGTGGCGCCCACCCGCTCGCAGAACGCGCGCGGCTCGTAGGCGGCGTCGGGACGTTCGGGGACGACGCGGTCGACGATGCCGGCGGCGCGCAGGTCGGTCGCGCGCACCCGCTGGGCCTGGGCGATCTCCGGGGCGAAGTCGACGCTGCGGTAGAGGATCGCCGAGGCCCCCTCGGGAGGCAGCGGCGACAGCCAGGCGTGCTGCGCGGCCACCACCCGGTCGGCCGGCAGCAGCGCCAGCGCCCCGCCACCGGCGCCCTCGCCGAGCAGCAGGCAGACGGTGGGGGCCTCCAGCATGACCAGGTCGGCCAGGCAGCGGGCGATCTCGGCGGCCAGCCCGCCCTCCTCCGCCGCCTTCGACAACGCGGCGCCGGCGGTGTCGATCACGGTCACGAGCGGCAGGCCGAGCTCGGCGGCCAGGCGCATGCCGCGGCGGGCCACGCGCAGCCCGGCGGGACCCAGGGGCGCGATGGCCCGCTGCCTGCGCCGGTCCTGGCCCAGGACCACGGCGGGTGCGCTGCCGAACCTGGCCAGCGCCAGCAGCAGTCCGGGGTCGTGCTCGCCCTCGCCGGTGCCGTTGAGCGGGGTGACCTCGCGCGCGGCGAGCTTGAGCAGGGCGCGCACGCCGGGCCGGTCGTCGCGCCTGGAGCGGGTGATGGCCTCCCACGCCTCGACCGGCCGCAGGTCCTCCTCGGGCTCCTCCGGCCGGGGCTCGGTCAAGGCGTCGTCGCGGCACAACACGTTCAGGGCGCGGATGGCCACGGCGCGCGCGTCGGCGGCGTCGACCACCGCGTCGACCAGCCCGTGGCTGAACAGGTTCGCCGCCGTCTGCACCCCCTCGGGAAAGGGGTAGCCGTGCAGCGACTCGAACACCCGAGGGCCCAGGAAGCCGATGAGCGCCTCCGGCTCGGCGGCCGTCACGTGGCCGAGCGAGCCCCAGCTGGCGAACACCCCGCCGGTCGTCGGGTGCCGGAGGTACACCACGTACGGCAGCCCGGCGCCCCGGTGCAGCTGGACCGCCGCCGTGATCTTGACCATCTGGACGAAGGCGGGCGCCCCCTCCTGCATCCGGGTCCCCCCGCTGGCCGGGGCGGCCAGCAGCGGCAGCCGCTCGGCGGTGGCCCGGTGGATCGCCCTGGCGATCCGGTCGGCGGCGGCCACCCCAATCGACCCGGCCAGGAAGGCGAACTCGCTGACCACGATGGCCACCCGCCGCCCGTCGAGCAGCCCCTCGCCGGTGATCACCGACTCGTCGCATCCCGACTTGGCGCGAGCCGCGGCCAGCTCCTCGGCGTAGGAGGATCCGGGCGGCGCCGGGTCGGCGATCGGGCCGTCCCACGAGCGCCACGAGCCGTCGTCGAGGACCGTGGCGATCAGCGTGCGCGCGTCGGGACGGCTCACCTGCCCCCCTCGGTTTCGTCCGCGGCCGTGGATCTGTGCTCGCCCCCCGATGCCGCCTCCTGCTCGGCCCTGGCCAGCCAGTCGAGGACGGCGTCGCGGTCGGCCCCGAGCTGCGGCGGCGCCGTGTGGTGGAATCCGGGGTGGTCGTCGAAGCGCAGCGGCGGACCCGGCAGCTCGATCGTCCCCAGCACGGGGTGCTCGACCTCGACGAGCAGGCCCTGGGAGCGGGTCTGCTCCCAGGCGTAGACCTCGTCGATCGAGCGGATGGCCCCGGCCGGGATGCCCAGCTCGGCCAGGCGCTCCAGCCAGTGGGCGCGGTCGTGGGCGGCCAGGGCCTTCTCGATGTCGGCGATCAGCTCGTCGCGGTGGGCGAACCGTTCGCGATTGGTGGCGTAGCCGGGCTTGTCGAGGTCGAGCAGGGCGGCCACCTTGCGCCACTGGTTCTCGTTGGCGACGGCGATCTGGATCATGCCGTCGGCGCAGCGGAAGGCGCCGTAGGGAGCGATGGAGGCGTGGTGGTTGCCGCCCGCGCGGGGCACCTGGCCGCCGACGGTCCAGGCGGTGCCGTGGTAGGAGTGCACGCCGGTCACGGCGGCCAGCAGCGAGGTGCGCACGACGGTGCCGTGTCCGGTGCGCTCGCGTTCGTACAACGCGGCGGCCACGCCGTAGGCGCCGTGGATCCCGGCCAGCAGGTCGGCGATGGAGGCGCCCACGCGGTACGGCTCGCCGGGGCCCGGACCGGTCAGCGACATGAGGCCGGCCTCGCCCTGGGCGATCTGGTCGTATCCGGGCCTGCCGCCCTCGGGGCCGTCGTGGCCGAAGCCGGTGATCGACAGGATCACCAGGCGCGGGTTGAGCTCGTGGAGCCTGCCGACGGTGAAGCCGAGCCTGTCGAGGACGCCGGTGCGGAAGTTCTCGATCAGCACGTCGCTGCGCCGGACGAGCCGTTCGATGAGCTCCTTGCCCTCGGGGGTCTTGAGGTCGACGGCGATCGACTGCTTGTTGCGATTGGCCGCCAGGAAATAGGTCGAAATATCACCCGATGGTCCGGCGAACGGCGGTCCCCATCCCCGTGACTCGTCCCCGCCGTCGGGATGCTCCACCTTGATCACCCTGGCGCCCAGGTCACCCAGCATCTGGGCGGCGTGCGGGCCCGCCAGCGCGCGAGACAGATCAAGGACGACGATGTCACCGAGGGGTCCGTGCAAGGTCAGCCTCCACGTGGGTCGAAGCCACCATCATCCCTCATGCCCGGCGCTGCGGCTCCGGCCGGTCCTGACGTGGGAAGATCGGCCCGATGGTGAACTTCGCCGAGCTGGCGTCCCGCATCCGCTCCCTGGCTCCGTCGTGCGGACCGGCGCGGCTGGTCGCCGTCGACGGGCCCGCGGGATCCGGCAAGACCACCTTCGCCCTGGCTCTCGGCGAGGAGCTGGGCGCGCAGGTGGTGCGCAGCGACGACTTCCCCGTGCCCTGGGACGAAGGGCCTGGCGCCTGGTTCCCCGCCCTGGAGCGGGCGGTGCTCGTCCCGCTGGCCGCCGGCCGTACGGGGAGCTTCCGCCGTTACGACTGGGTGCGCGACGCCTACGCCGAGGTGGTGACCGTCCCGCCCGCGCCGGTGCTCCTCATCGAGGGCGTCGGTACGGCCAGGCGTTCGGCCGCCCACCTGCTCGCCTGGACCGTGTGGGTCGAGGCCCCCGAGCCCGTGCGGTGGCGGCGGGTCGCCGAGCGCGACGGCCCCGGCCTGGAGCGGCAGTGGCGCACCTGGTTCGCCGCCGAGCGCGAGTGGTTCGCCGCCGACGGCACCCGGGAGCGCGCCGACGAGATCGTCACGACGGCCTGACGCCCTTGCCAGGCCCTCCGCCGAAGATTACGGTCAAGACCGTATCATCGATCCTTTGGAGGATGGCATGCTCCCCAAGCTGGCAGTGCTCCTGTTAGCTTTCTCCCTCACCAGCGCGGTCCAGGCCGAATCCGCATCAGCCGCTCCACCGACCGGCTGCGGCTTCTCCACCCTCGGCACCCTCCCCCTCACCGGCGCCACCACGGCGGGCACCGCGCTCGACCGAAGTCACCCGGCGGGCCCGCGCGTCTACTCGGTGACCTCCAGCGCCTCCGGCCCCGCCCAGCTCGGCATCCGCGACGCCCTCGACGGCAGCCTCATCGCCGAGCGACCGCTGCCGCTCGCCCTGGGCTCGTGGGCCGTCTCCGTCGCCCCCGACCACAGCGTCTACGTCGGCAGCTACAACGCCACGGCCGGCGCGATGGGCCGCCTGTTCCGCTACCTGCCCGACCAGGACAAGGTCGTGGAACTGGGCATCCCCATCGCCACCGAGACCTTCGTGTGGACCGTGGCCGCCACCGCCGACGCCGTCTACGGCGGCACCTCCCCCGGCGGCAAGCTGTTCCGCTACGACCCCGCCACCGGCACCACCACCGACCTGGGCAACCCGGTGCCCGGCGAGCAGTTCGTCCGCGACCTGGCCGTCGGCCCCGACGGCACGCTCTACGCCGGCATGGGCGCCTCCAGCATGAAGATCGCGGTGGTCGGCGAGACCGGCACGACCGTCATCGACCCGCCCGTGCAGGGCAGCGGCTACGCCTACGACCTCGACGTGGTCGGCCGCCACCTGCTCGTGCGCTTCGGCCGCAGCGACGGCACCAACCCCATGGGCGTCTACGACCTGGAGCGCCGCGTCTGGAAGGACGTGGTCGACGACGTCGACAGCCTGACCGTCGGCGGCGGCAGGCACGGGCGCCACGCCTACCTCTTCCAGCACGAGGAACTCGTCAGATACGACCTCATCACCGGCACGATCACGAAGCTGGGATTCACCGACTACGGCGGCGCCGCCAGAACCCTCGGCTGGGTCGGCGACACCCTCATCGGCACCGGCTCGACGGGCCGCCTCTGGCACTACGACCGCAAGAGCGGCAAGGGCAGGCTCCTGGAAGGCACGCTGACCGGCCAGCCCGTCAGCATCCGCTCCCTCGGCAACGGCCCCGACGGCCGCGTCTACGGCGGAGGCTTCTTCACCGGCGGCCTGGCCGCCTACGACCCGGCGACCGGCGAGTCCCAGTTCTGGCCCAACGTCGGCCAGAGCGAGGGCATCACCACCCACAAGGGCAAGCTCTACCTGGGCGTCTACCCGGGAGCCCGGATCTACGAGTTCGAGAACGGCACCCCGAAACTGCTGGCCAACCTGAGCGAGCAGGAGCAGGACCGCCCGTTCGCGATGGTCTCGGCGGGCGACTGGCTGGCCTTCGGCACCGTGCCCAAGTCCGGCACGCTCGGCGGGGCGCTCAGCCTGCTCGACCCCGCGACCGGCGCCCTCAGGGTCAGGCGCGGCATCATCCCGGGCCAGTCGGTGATCGGCCTGGCCTACCGCGACGGCGTCGTCTACGGCGCCACCAGCGCCTTCGGCGGCATCAGCACGCCCCAGGGACAGGGCACGCTGTTCGCCTACGACATCGCCACCGACGCGCTCAAGTGGCAGACCGTCCCGGTCGAGGGCGACCTGTCGCTCGGCTCGATCACCTTCGACGACCAGGGCAGGCTGTGGGGCCTGACCCCCGACGCGCTCTACGAGGTCGACCCGGCCACCGGCCGGACCCTGCGTGTCTCCAAGCACGGCACCTACCCTTGGTCCACCGCCGTCCAGGTGTGGCTCGACACCAACATCGTCTTCCACAACGGCTACCTGTGGGGCAAGGTCCAGGGCAAGGCCTACCGCATCGACCGGGCGACGATGGCGCTGAGCCTCATCGCCCGGCCGATCTCCAACCTGCTCAAGGGCCCTGACGGGCACCTGTACCTGTCACGCAACGAGAACTTCTACACCTACCGGATCTGCTGAAGCCGGAACAGCCGGGAACCCTCGGCGAAGTAGACGTCCCCCGACCTGTGCACCGCGAGGTGGTGCACAGGTCCTTCCTTCAGTACGGCATGGCGGCGCGTGCGCGGGTCGAGCGAGAACAGCGACTGGCCGGCGTGCGCGCCGTACAGCTTGCGGTCCTGGCGGTTGAAGGCCAGCTGACCACTGGCGCTCTTCGACGCCGACAGCGTCACCCGCGACACGACCTTGCGGCTGCCCGGGTCCACGCCGAACACCTCGCCGCCGGCGATGCCCCACAACCGGCCGCGGTCGTCGAACGTCAGCGCCGGGATGGCGGGCTTGCCGGGCGCCGGGACCATCTCCCACAGCAGCCTGTTCTGCGCCACCGACCAGGCGAAGAGCCTGGCCTCCGTCTGGGTGGGCGGCGTGGCGCTCTGGCCGCTGTAGATCGAGGTGCCGCCGTAGACGACGCCGTCGCGGTAGGCCAGCGAGACGATGCTCTGGTCGGGGATGACGTGGCGCTGCGACGTGACGTTCTCGCCGTCGTAGAGCGCCAGCACGCCGCCGAGGTGGCCCAGGTCGGGCATGGTGCCCACGGCCAGGTAGCGGCCCGCCGAGACCATGGCGCGCGGCCGGATCTGGTGGTCGGCGGCGAAGTCGAAGAGCCGCGCGGGGTTGGCCGCGGGCCCCGGCTCCGGGCTGGGAGAGTACTCGGTGCTGTTCCACGGCAGCGCGGGGTCGTAGCCGTACACGCGGGCCTCGGGGTAGGCGCCGACGTACAGCTTGCCGTCGTGGGTGGTCATGTCCTCGCTCTGGGAGAAGGTGTGGAACTCCTCCCGCTCCCCGCTCTGCGGGTTGATCGCGGCGAAGCCGCCGTTGAGGAAGCCGCCCAGGTAGACGCGCCCGTCGGGCCCTTCCGACATCGCGGTCACGTCGATGGGCTCGCCGCGCACGCCGGTCTGCACGAAGCTCCTGGCCCCGGTCTCGGGGTTGTAGCGGAACATCAGGCCGCGCCACAGCAGGCCCACGATGCTCTTGCCGGGGTAGTCGGGCAGGCCGAGCTCGGCCCAGCCGATGCCGCGCGTGTTGGAGACCCGGCCGGTGAACGGCATGCCGGTGGAGGTGACGGTGCGGGTGCGCGGGTCGTAGCGGACCAGCTCGCCGCCCTTTACAAAGTAGATTCGCCCCTCGGCGTCGGGAGGCGAGACGTCCAGCCCGTGCGCCTGGTCGAGGGCGTCCACCCACTGGCGGGCGGCGATGTCCCACACGTGCAGCGGGCCGGGGGTGGCGCCGCCGTAGCGGACGTAGAGGTAGCCGTCGACGGCGTTGACGTCGTAGGCCCACTTGCCCACCGGGTCCAGGCCGGGCGGGGTGGGCAGCTCGACCGACTGGCCACTGGCGACGTCGACCTCGAAGACCTTCGCGGGCGCCTCGGTGCCCGCGTAGATCTTGCCGCCGGTCACCGACACGCTGCGGACGTAGGCGTGGGTGGCCGACAGCTTGCCGTAGTCGCGTACCCCGGTGGCCGGGTCGTAGCCGAACAGCCGGCCGCCCGGCGAGGTGCCGCCGTAGACCGTGGCGCCCTCACCGGCGGCGACCGACCAGATGAAGTTCTCCGAGGCGATGGGCCGCCCCAGGTCCTGCACGCCCGCGGCCGTCCACCGGTACAGCCGCCCGTCGCCGTAGGAGCCGACGTAGACGCTGCCGTCGGGGGTGGCCTCGACGGCCCACGAGCCGCCCGCCTCCGGCAGGTCGTAGCGGGCGACCTCGGCTCCGGTGGCCGGGTCCACGGCGTTGAGGTGGGCGGGGGCGCCCGACGAGGCGCCCCAGAGCACCGTCCTGCCGTCCGGCCCGGGGGCGACGGTGCCGCCGATCAGCAGCACGTCTTGCAGGGGGACGCCCAGGTCCTGGATCCGGTCGCCGGGCGAGGCGTGCGCGGGTGCCGCCGAGGCGGCAACCACGAGCAGAGCCACTAACACGCGTCGAATAAGGGTCATGACCGGAATCTAGAGCATGGAATCAGGTTTCGGCTAGGACCGTATTTAGGTTCTCAGAGATCTCGCAGGCGCGACCCGGATCGGCCATCAGGATGTTCTGGCGGATCCACACGACAGAACGCGCGGCCTCCTCGGCGGCGGGGCAGTCGGTGACCCGCGCGCCCGCCTCCACCAGGGCGGGCATCGACCCCAGGGCCGGGTATCCGCCGTCGAACACCGGCGACCCGAGCACCCTGGCCTTGTCCACCGATGGATCGAGCCTGAGCATCAGCAGGTGCCGCGAGTCGCGCGTGGTGCCCTCCGGCCGCGGCACCCGCTCGACGGGCAGGCCGTCGAGGTCCAGGGCGTCGCAGAAGGCGTTGCGCCGGTCGATCTCGTCGTCGAGCCGGTCCAGCCACGGCAGCAGCAGCGCCGCCTGGATCTCGGTCAGGCGCAGGTTCCAGCCCACGTTCGGATGGCCGTACCAGGCGCCGCAGAGGCCGCGGCCGACGTTGCACACCGACCAGACGGCCTCGTGGACCGATTCCTCGCGACAGGTGATGAGACCGCCCTCCCCCGCCGTCATCGCCTTGCTCGCCTGGAAGCTGTAGACGCCCGCGTCGCCCAGCCCGCCGACCGGGCGATCCCGGTAGGTCGCGCCGTGCGCCTGCGCGGCGTCCTCCACGACGGCCAGGCCGTGACGTGCGGCGAGGGCGTTGAGCTCGTCCATCGGCGCGGGGCTTCCCGCCAGGTGCACGGGCATGATCGCCGCCGTGCGCGGCGACAGCGCCGCGGACACCGCCTCGGGCGACAGGTGCAGGTGGACGGGGTCGACGTCCGCGATCACCGGGACGGCTCCCGCGAGCAGGACCGAGGTGGCCGAGGCGACGAAGGTGTAGGCGGGCACGACGACCTCGTCACCCGGCCGCACCCCCAGGCCCTTCAGCGCGGCGAACAGGCCGAGCGTGGCGTTGCCGACCGCCACGCCGTACGGCACGCCGGACCTGGCGGCGAAGGCGGCGGTCAGCCGCGCGACCACGTCGCCTCCCTGGGTGGCGCCCCACAGGCCGCTCTCCAGCACGTCGTTGACCAGTTTCCGCTGCGCGTCGTCGAGGGGCGGCGGCCATGCGGGCCAGTTCATGAGCTCAACTCCAGGATGCGGGCGAGGTTGCCGCCGAGCACCAGGGCGCGGTCGGCGTCGGAGAGCGGGGCGAGCGCGACCCGGCCGTAGCCGACGCGCAGGTCGAGGAAGCAGGCGTCGGAGCCGTACACGACCTTTCGAGCGCCCGCGAGCTCGACGAGGCGGGCGATCCAGCGGCCGGTCGCCTTCGAGCCGCAGGTCTCCAGGTAGAGGTTGGGGTGCTCGCCCGAGAAGCGCGCGGCGCGCGCGAAGCCGTACGGCCACAGCCCTGAGTGCCCCATCAGCAGCGGGATCTCCGGGTGGCGCCGCGCGACCTCGGCGAACTGCGACGGGTCGCTCCAGGGCGAGTCGGTCTGGCCGTGGGAGAGCACGGGCAGGCCGAGCTCCCAGACCGGCTCGTAGCGGGGGTCGTCCAGGCGGCACTGGTGCACGTCGGGGTGGATCTTGACGCCCCACACGCCCTCGGTGACGAGCGGGGTGCGGTGGTGGGGGTTGTAGACCTGCCAGACGCCGAACCTGCCGGGGAAGTCCCTGGCCGCGGCCAGGGCCAGCTCGTTGCCGGCGACGGCGTCGGGGCCGACGGCGAGCAAGTGGCTGATGCCGATCATGTCGATGCCGACGCGGTCCATCAGCTCGACCATGCCGGCGGCGGTCGGTTCGGGGATGAGGAAGTCGGGCCAGCTCCCCAGATGCCCGTGCGCGTCGATGATCACAGCAGGTCACCCCCGGAGGCGATGAGCTCGATGTCGTCCTGGGGCAGGTCGAGGTGGTCCAGCAGGAAGCGGGGGCCGCAGTCGTCCATGACCGGCGCCCCGGTGCCGAACACCAGCCGCCGCGCCCCGAACCGCCCGGCCAGCCACTCGACGCCGCGCTGGGTGTTGACCGTGCCGATCTCCAGCCAGACGTTGGGCGCCTCGGCCATGAGCTCGGCGACGGCGCGCAGGCGCCGGTAGCCGGGGTTGAGCACCAGCAGTTTGGGGACCTCCCCGGCCAGGCGCAGGAGCTGGCCGGGCGAGCTCTCCTCCAGGTCGACCGCGACCGGCACGCCGAGCGCGCTGACCGTCCGCAGGGCGGCGGGGCCGGTGAGATCGAAGCGGTGGCGTTCGGGGCACAGCCGGACCATGACGCCGCGGCTCTCGCAGAAGCCCGGCACCACGACCGGCACCGGGATCAGCCGCGGGTCGTCGATCCGCCGGAGGGCGTCGTTGCCCGCCTGGGGATCGTGGTAGAGGCTGAGCGTGTGGGTGACCAGGGCCTGGTCGATGCCCAGCCGGTCGAGGTCGGGCCGCGGGTCCTCCGGCAGGTCGTCGAAGGGATGCGGCCCGATCAGGCGATGCGCGTCGAGCACGAGTTTCGGCACAGACCGAAACCTAGCTTTGGGCGGCGGGGATAGTCAAGGCCGGGCACCCGGGGTCCAGCCGGACCTTGGCCAGGTCACGGCCGATGATGGTCCAGGCGTTCCACGACCCCGGCTCGAACTGCAACTGGGGAGCGGTGTGCCATTCGTCGCCGAGCCCCGTGGCCAGGAGCCTGGCCTCCTCCCCCAGTTCGTAGGCGTTGCCGCCGCCGAAGAAGGTGGAGGTGAACAGCCGTCCCCTGTGATGCTGGAGCTCGCCGTGGCCCGAGAGCAGTCCCTGGCGGACCACGGTCCTCGTGCGCGGGTCGAAGGCCGCCCAGGCGCCGAGCACCCGCTTGTAGACCGCGTAGACCAGGCCGTCGTGGACCTTGAGGTCCTGGAAGGTGCGGTGGCCGGGCAGCGGCTCGGCCTCCCACAGGACGCTGCGGGTGCGCAGGTCGAAGGCGGCCAGCGCGGCCGTGGTCCTGACCGGGGTGCCGCCTCCTCCGAGCACGTCGCCGCCGAGGTAGACGATGCCGTTCGGCGAGTCGACGGCCAGCGTCATGAGGCTCTGGTCCCGGATGACGTCGTGGTGGACCTCCATGTGGCCGGTGTCCGGGTCCACGATCGTCAGCGCGCCCTTGAGGTTGGCGCCCGTGGGAGCGGAGGCCACCAGGAGAGTGTCGGTGACCGGGTCGTGCTCGATGTCCCAGGGCCTGGACTGGCCGTGCCCGATGGTGCCCAGGGTGCGCACCTCGTCGGTGCGCACGTCGATGGAGATGACCTGGCCCGTGGGGTACATCGCGGCGTAGACCTTGTTGCCCCGGCGCGTCATCGCCTTCGGCTCGCCGACGACACGGATGCGCCGCCGCTCCCCGGTGCGCAGGTCGAGCACCTCGACGGCGAAGTGGCCGCCGATGTAGAGCGCCCGGTTGGGCACCAGGAGCATGCTCTGCACCCGTTCCGCGCCCGCGGGGAAGCCGATGTCGAGCAGGTCGTCGGCCCGGGTCGCCCCGGTGGCCAGGTCGAGGGTCCACAGGATGCCGCTGCCTGACAGGCCGGTCAGCGTGCCGCCGTCCAGGTGGAGCAGCCGGGTCTCCTCGCCCACGGCGGGCGGCGCGGCGACCTTGGTGAGGGCGGTGTCGCCGGTCCGGTAGCGGAAGAGCGCGCCGTCGGGGCGGGCGGTCAGGTAGACGCCGCCGTCCGGCGCGGGGGCGAAGGCGTCGATGGCGCCCGCCCCGGAGGGGATCGTGCGCAGGTCGGTGCCGTCCTTGCGCACGTCGAGCAGGGACGAGCCGCTCGACGCCAGCACCCGCTCGCCGTGCAGGGCGATCGTGCCGACCGCCCCCGGCCCCTGGGCCAGCTCGCGTACGGCTCCGCTGACCCGGTCGACGGCCATCAGCCTGGTCTTCTCCAGCAGGCCCGCGTAGACGGTCGTGTCGTCGGCGGCCACCGCGCGTACGTAGTGCTCGCCGGAGACCAGCACGCCGTAGCGGCGGACCGCGCCCGTCGAGGGCTCGTACTCCCACACCCGGCCGTCGGAGGAGGTGCCCAGGTAGAGGGTGCCGTCCGGGGCGGCGGCCAGGCTCCAGACGAAGCCGCCCTGGGCGCCGAAGGAGCGGATGTGCGTCACCTGGCCGCTGGCCAGGTCGAAGCTGTACAGGTCGGGCACCGGGTAGGTGCCGATGTAGAGCTTGCCGCCGGAGACCGCGGTGGCCCAGCCGCCCTCCGGCTCGCCGGCCGCGGGGCCGTCGGGCAGCGTCGCGGTCCTGGTCACCTTGCGGGTGGCCAGGTCGATCTCCGCCACGACCGGCGGCTTGGGCCCGCGCGAGACGACGTAGGCCCTGCCCTCGTGGACGGTGGCGCCCACGATCGCGCCGGTCGTGGAGGCGGTTCCGTAGGTCTGGTGTCCCGGAGGCTCGCAGGCGGTGGCGGCTTCGGCGGGCGAAGCCGTCAGCAGCGCGGCCAGCAGGGGGATGACGGCGAACCTAGAGCGCATAGCGGTACAACCTTTCGCCGGCCTTGTAGTAGAGGTGTCCGTAGCGGTCGGCCGTCAGGCCGTCCATGCCCGCCACGGTGTGCAGCACGGTGAGCGTCTTGCTCGCCTTGTCGATCCTGAAGAGCTGGTCGCCCAGCGTGCCGTAGACGGCGCCATCGACCTCCAGGAGGACCGCGTCGCGGAACGCCCTGCCCTGGTTGTTGACGTAGTCGGGGTCGGCCAGGACCCTCTTGACCGTGGGATAGGTGCCGGTGGCCGGGTCGAAGACGAACAGCCAGCCTCCCGACATGCCCCAGAGCAGGCCGTCCACCTCGGTCAGCGCGGTGATCGCGGTGCGGGCGGTGATGGCGGCGGGCAGCGGATGGGTCCTGATCTGGGTGCCGTCGTAGGAGAACAGGGTCGCCTCGGCTCCCGGCAGGTAGACGGGGGTGACGCCGAGCGCGCCGCGGGTGGAGGTGCCGCCGTAAACGCGGCCCGCGGCATAGGCCAGGGAGACGATCGCCTGGCCGGGCACGGCGCAGATCGTGGTGCCGCCGCTGCCGGCCTTCCAGATGGTCAGGCCGCCGCTGCGCTTGCCGTACTTGGGCACTCCGCCCATGTAGACGGTGCCGTCGGGCGCTCCGGCCAGCGCGTACGGGCGGTCCTGCGGCGGTGGTCCCTGGTTCTGGCCGCAGTCGTGCTCGATGTCGCCCGCCTGGCCGCCGGTGTACAGCAGCGCCGGCGGCCAGGTGCCGGTGTACTGGTAGAGCTTGGACGACGGGTAGACGCCGATGTAGAGCTTGCCGTCGAGCGCCTGGATGCTGTCGGTCTGGTGCAGGCCGTGGAGGGTCTCGGTGTCGGGCTTCAGGTCGTCGGCGTCGCCCTTGAGCGGGTTGTAGACGCCGGTGCCGCCGGTCAGGTAGCCGCCGGTGTAGATCTTCCCGTCGGGGCCCGCGCCGAGGGCGTTGATCGCGGCGGGCAGGATCGGGGTGCCGTCGAGGGCGTTGTTCGACCAGGCGCCGGTCGCCGGGTGATATTTCAGGATCTTGGTGCTGCCGGTGCCCGCTCCGAGCCCGGCCAGCGTGCCGTCGGCCAGCCAGGTGTAGCCGGTCACGTCCATCTCGGGCCGGACGGCGGTGGAGTTCACGGCCTTGGTGGCCAGGTCGTAGGAGGTCAGCGCGCCGTCCCGCAGGAACCAGACCTTGCCGTCGCGCGCGGGCGACAGGTGCAGCGCCGCGTCGGTGATCGTGGCGTCGGTGGTGGCGCTGTAGGTGCCGTCGCCGTCCGCGGTCACCGTGAGCACCAGCAGCGTGCCGTTCACCTGGGCGAACAGCTTGCCGCCCGTCCAGGTCACGTTGCCGACCATGGAGTTCACGCTGTACGGCTCCGGCAGCAGGTTGGACTTGTCGCCCGTGACGTTGTCGAACCGCACGAGCGCCGCGCTCTCGCCGCCGACGCCCAGGTAGGTGGCGTTGGCCTGCTCGTCGTGGTCGAGGGTGCGGACGTACTCCTCGTCGCTCCAGATCGGCACGCTGCCGATCGTGGTGAAGGCGCCGTTCTGGTACTTGAAGTAGCGGCCGTCGTTGTAGGTGCCGCCGTAGACCTTGCCGCCGGCTCCGGCGTCCAGGTCCCAGATGAAGGAGTGGCCGCTCTCGGCGCTGCCCAGGTTCGTCACGCTCGTGCCGCCCGGCGTGTAGCGGTAGAGCTTGGAGGCCGGGTAGGTGCCCAGGTAGATCGAGCCGTCGGTCGCGGTGGTCGCCGCCCAGCCGCCGGTCGCGCCCGGGATCGGCACGGTGCGGGTGACGGTCTCCGAGGCCAGGTCGATGACGGCCAGTTGCGGCGACGTCGCCGCGGTGCCGGTGTAGAGGGCGTAGGCCGTGCCGCCCGCGAACGTGGTGGCGTTGGGGACCGTGCTCTCGATCTGCACGCCCAGGTCGGTGACGTCCTTGGTGATCAGCACGTCGTCCCAGTAGGCGGTGCCGGTGTTGGCCACGCCCGAGTAGAGCAGGACCGAGACCCTGGCCGTGCCCGTGGGAGCCGTGCCGCTCACGCTGATCTCGCCCGACTGGGTGCCGGGGGTGTGGGCGCTGCCGAGCAGCGTGCCGGAGGCGTCGCGGAAGCGCAGGTACAGGTCGGCGGAGCCGCTGGTGATCCAGACCCTGGCGTGGGCGCGGTAGCGGGCGCCCGCCGTGGCGGGCAGGCCGGGCTGGCTCTCCCTGCCGTAGGCCTTGGTGGTGTCGAGGTCGTCGAAGCGGGCGACCGTACGGCCCTCGTAGGTCGTCGCGGTGACGCCTCCGGGGCTGTGGGAGCCGCTCCAGCCGGTCAGCCCGGCGTCGAAGTCGCCGTTGGCGACCTGGAGATCCGCCGCGTGGGCGGGGGCTGCCAGGAGAGCGGTGCCGACCGATAAGGCGATGAGGATTCTGCGGAGTCCGGCCACGGGCGAGCCTTTCACTCTTGCTCAATTATGGCCCAGACCGTAATCTTTCGCGCAGAAACCGTCAAGGGAGGATTCGTGTTCGACGCTGGGAATCTGATCGGCGAGCTGGAGGTGACGCTCGACATCGACGTGCTCGTCGGCGCCCATCCCGACAGGGACGTGCCGCGCCCCGTCCTCGACGTGCTGGGCGAGCACCCGATCCGCCACGCGGCGGCCGCCTCCCTGCGCGCCGCCCTCTTCGACGTGGAGTCGGGCAACGACGAGATCCTCGCACGCCGCGAGTTCACGCCCGTCGCCGCGGTGGACCTGCGCGACCCGATCGGGGCGGCGCGCGAGCTGGAGCGGGTCGCGGGCCTCGGCGTGCGGGCCGTGCGGCTCTTCCCCGAGGAGCAGGGCGTCGAGGCGGGCTTCCCCAGCGTGCGGCACGTCGCCCGGCGCTGCGCCGCGCTCGGCCTGGCCGTGCTCACCGGCGGAGACGTGCGCCGCTTCTGGCAGCCGCTGTCGGGCCTGGGCCTCGACGTCGTCTTCCTCGACACGCACTTCTACCACCTGGGCGACTTCCTGGTGGCCGCCCAGGAGGAGCCCGGCTTCCACACCTCCACCCGCCTGCTCAACTCCCCCGACGCGCTGGAGATCGCCGCCGCCGAGACGGGCGCCTCCCGGCTGCTGTACGGCTCGCGGGCGCCCTTCTACGAACCCCTGGTCCCCCTGCTGAGGCTGGCCACCAGCGGGCTGAAGCCCGACGAGGTCGCCGCCGTGGCCGGAGGCAACGCGAGGAGGCTGCTGCACCCATGATCATCGATGTGCACGCCCACTGGGGCCCGTGGTTCTTCACCATGGACGTCGCCGAGGCCAACCACGCCACCATGGACCGCTACGGCATCGACCTGGCCATCGTCTCGGCCACCGAGGCGGTCATCTACGACGCGCCCGCGGGCAACCGGGCGCTGGCCGAAGCGCTGACGGACCGGCTGTACGGCTACGTCACCGTCAACCCCCGCCGCCTGGCCGACGCCGAGCGTGACCTGGCCGCCTACCTGCCGACCGGCCGCTTCGTCGGCGTCAAGATCCACACCGACTACACGGGCTCGCCGGTGACCTCGCCCCAGATGCGCCGGGCGCTGGAGCTGGTGGCGTCGTACGGCGTGCCCGCGCTGGTGCACACCTGGGGCGCCTCCGTGCTGGACCTGGCCCGCGTGTGCGAGGAGATCGACGGCCTGCGGGTGATCGCCGGGCACATGGGCGCCGACGGCTTCCGCCACGCCATCGAGGCCGCCCGCGCCTGCGAGCGCCTCTACCTCGAACCCTGCTGGTCGCACTTCCCCGCCGGGCGCATCGCCGAGGTGGTCGCCGCGGTCGACCACCGCCAGCTGCTCTTCGGCACCGACGCCACCCTGATCGACCCCTCGTCCGCCTACGGGGCCGTCGCCGCGGCCAGGCTCGAGCCCGGCGTGGCCGAGCTCATCGCCTGGCGCAACGCCGCCTCCCTGTTCAACCTGGAGATCCCATGATCCGTCGCCGCCGCCTCCTCCAGCTCGGATTAACCGCGGGACTGCTGCCCGCCCTCCCCGCCCAGGCCGCCACGGCGTCGCCCGGAACGGTCACCGACCTCGGCCCGGCCAGCGTCGCCAGCCCGCTGGGCAACGGCGAGTTCGTCGGGAACGTGCTCTACGCCGGCTCGCGCGGCCTGTCACCCAACGTCGTCGGCGCCTACGACCTGGACGCCGACCGGGTGACCGCGCACTTCGACATCCCCACCGGCATCGGCGTCTGGGCGATGTGCAAGGTCGGCACCGACGTCTACGCGGGCACCCACTCCCGCTCCGACCTGTACAAGATCGACACGCTGACCGGGCAGGTGACCAAGGTCGGCTCCTACCCCGACCACTTCATCTGGACCATGGCCGCCTCCCCCGACGGCAAGGTCTACCTCGGCTGCTCCGAGCCCGGCCGGGTCTGGGAGTACGACCCGGCCACCGGCGCCAGCCGCGACCTGGGCCAGCCCGCTCCCGGCGAGGCGTACGTGCGCAGCATCCAGGCCGACGCCACCCACGTCTACTGCGGCATCGGCGCCAACGCCCACCTCATCGCGATCGACCGGGCCACCGGCGGCAAGCGCGACCTGCTGCCCGCCGAGGTCGCCGACCGCGACTGGGTCTCCAGCATGTCGATCTCCGACACCCACATCGCCGGAGGCATGAACTCCCTGGCCGAGCTGCTGGTGCTCAGCAAGGCCGATCCCAGCGCGTACAAGGTCGTCAAGGCCACCGCGCCGGGCGAGAAGTACATCGTCTCGGTGCTCGTCCACGACGGCTCCGTCTACTTCGCCGGACGGCCCACCGGCACCTTCTACCGCTACCACCTGGAGTCGGGCGAGCTGGAGGTGATCGGCGTGCCGTACTTCGAGGCCGCCACCCACCGGCTGCTGGCCCACGAGGGCCGGATCTACGGCGTGCAGGACAACGCCGTCTTCGTCTACGACCCGGCCACCGGCTCGCTGGAGTACCGCAACCTGGTGCAGCGCGGGCTCAGGGCCGCGCCGGAGGAGCCGATGTCGGTGCACTCCGACGGCGGGCGCGTCTACGTGGGCGGCAAGAGCGGCGCCGACATCCACGACCTGGCCACCGGCTCGGTCGTACGGCTCGGCATCCCCGGCGAGCCCAAGACCATGCTGACCCTCGCCGGCACCACCTACCTCGGCGTCTACACCCAGGCGGCGCTCTACTCCCACGTGCCTGGACAGCAGGAGGCCACCCTGCTGCTGCGCGCGGGCAACCAGCAGGACCGGCCGCGCGACCTGGCCTACGACGAGCACACCGGCCTGATCGTCATGCCCAGCCAGCCCGAGCCCGGCCACATGAACGGCGCCCTGACGCTCTACTCGCCGGGCACCGGCGACCGCGTGACCTACCGGCCGGTGGTCGAGCGGCAGACCGTGTACTCGGTCGCGACCCGGCGCGGCGTGGCCTACCTCGGCACCCTCACCCAGGAGGGCCTCGGCCTGCCCCCGGTGACCACCACCGCCCGGCTGGCGGCCTTCTCGCTGACCGCGCGCAGGCTGCTGTGGCAGGTCGAGCCGGTGCCCGGGGCCAGGTCCATCACCGGGCTGGTGAGCACGCCCCACGCCCTGTACGGCATCACCAACACGGGCGTGCTGTTCGAGTACGACCTGGAGGCCGGGGCGGTGACCAGGACGCTCAAGGTCAGCGCGCGCGGCGGAGACCTGGCCCTGCGGGGACGCACCGCCTTCACCGGCGACCTGGACGCGGTCTATCGAATCGACCTGCGGCGCTTCACCGCCACGACGGTCGTCTCGGGACTCGGCGGTCAGTGGTTCGGCGGCGAGCCGAAGCTGTCGCTGGACCCGTCGGGTGACCACGTGTTCGCGATCAAGGGACGCAACCTGGTGCGCATCACGGTGTGACGGGCCGCTTCACCGACCCCCATCCCCCGCCGAGGTCAGGCGGGGCGGTGGGGGTCGTACGCGTGCCCGGCCGGGATGCGCCCCTCCTGGGCCGCCAGGGCCAGCATGCGCCGCACGTAGCCCTCCATCGGCTCGACGAATGTCTGTCCTGCCAGCCGGTCGAGCTCCGCCGAGGCCGCCTCGAAGGCGCGCAGGTCGTCGCCGCGGAAGGCGCGCATCACCGCCGCCGTCACCCCGACCCGGGCGGCGGCCAGGCCGACCAGGGCCGCCTGCGCTCCCCACAGCAGAGAGGGGCCGAACATGCGGTCCTCCCCGGTGATGGCCAGGCGGCCGGCGGCGCGGGTGACGGCGATGGCGTCCTGGCAGGCCATGGCGTCCGACAGCAGGGCCACCTTCAGCCCGGCCACGCCGGGGTGGTGCACCAGCTTGTCGAGGACGGCGGGCGGGCAGGGGCTGGTGTAGAGATCGAAGGCGATCATGGGCAGGCCGGTGGCGCGCCACACCTCGTCGTGCTCGGCCAGGCGGTCGTCGGGCGACGGGAAGAGCATCACGCCGGAAGCGCCCAGCTCGGCGGCGGCCCTCGCCTGACGCTCCGCCGTACCTTCCGTCCCGCCGACGCCCACGACGACGGGGACGCCGAAGGAGACCGCGAGCTCGATGAGCTCGCCGCGCAGCCGCTCGCCGAGGAAGGGGCCCCGGCCCGTGTGCGCCAGGACGGCCAGTCCGTCGGCTCCGTCGTCGAGCAGCGAGGCGTAGTAGCGCCGCACCACGCCGAGGTCCACCTCGCCGCCTGCGGTCATCGGGGTCGCGGCCGCGGCCAGCAGCCTGCCTCGCAGCAGATCACGCAGCCGGGCGGCCGCCGGGGAGATGCTCATGAAGCGACAGACTATTTCAAGCCGGTCATCGCGATGCTGTTGACCAGGTACCTCTGCAGCAGGAAGAAGACCAGCAGGCACGGCAGCACGGTGATCGCCGCCGACGCCATGAGCAGCGTGATCTGCATCTCCTCGGTGCGCAGGATCGTCAGCCCCACGGTCAGCGTGCGGGTCGCGTCGCTCTGCCCGATGACCAGCGGCCACAGGAAGTCGTTCCAGTGCCACAGGAAGACGAAGACGCCCAGCGTGGCCAGGATCGGCTTGGTCAGCGGCACCACGATCGTCCAGTAGATGCGCAGCTCCGAGGCGCCGTCGACCTTGGCCGCGTCGAACAGCTCGTCGGGCAGCCCCAGGATGAACTGGCGCATCAGGAAGACGGCCTGGGAGTTGGCCAGGGTGGGCACGATCAGGCCCCAGAAGGTGTCGACGCCGCCGAGGTCGGAGACGAGGACGTAGGTGGGGATGAGGGTGGCCTGGAAGGGGACCATCATCGTGGCCAGGAAGGTCCACAGGACGGCGTCGCGGCCGGGGAATCGTTTCTTGGCGAAGGCGTAGCCGGCCATGGAGGCGGTGATGAGGATGATCACCACGGAGACGACCGAGTAGATCGCCGAGTTGGCCGTCCACTCCAGGAACCCGGAGGTCTCCAGGACCTGGAGCATGTTGTCGAGGGTCAGTCTCGACGGCCAGCCGCCCGGGACGGTCGGCTCACCGGCCGGCGAGAGCGCCACGATGAACATCGCCACGAACGGGCTGACCGTCAGCACCGACAGGACGGCCAGCAGCGCCACCAGCGGCCACGACCTGCCGGCCCGGCGGGGGCGGGCGGCGGGGGTGTTCGCCTGCCGTACGGCGGGGCGGGAGTCGGTGATCGTCATGTGTTCTCCCGTCCGAGCAGGCGGCGCTGGATGAGCGAGACGATCAGGATGATCGCGAACAGCACCATGCCGAAGGCCGCGGCGTAGCCGAACTCGAAGCCGCGGAAGCCCTTGTCGTAGATGGCGTAGATGAGGGTGTAGCTGGCGCGGGCGGGTCCGCCGCCGGTCATCACGTAGATGGTGTCGAAGACCTGGAAGCCGCTGATCGTCTCGATGACGAGGACGAAGAAGAGCGCCGGCTTCAGGAGCGGGAGCACGATGCTGCGGAAGCGCTGCCATGCCGAGGCGCCGTCGACCCTGGCCGCCTCCAGGTACGAGCCGGGGATCGCCTTCAGGCCCGCCAGCAGGATGAGCATCGAGTAGCCGAAGCCCTTCCAGGCGCTGACCAGGGCCAGGGCGGGCAGGACGAGCTCCGAGCGTTCCAGGAACATCACCGGGCCCAGGTCCAGCTTGGCGAGCAGGCCGTTGATCAGGCCGTTGTACTCATAGATCCAGCGCCAGATCACTCCGGCCAGCACGAAGCTGGTCACGTAGGGCAGGAAGAGCATGCCGCGCCACAGCCCGCGCATCGTCACGACCGCGTTGAGCAGGAGCGCCGTGCCCAGGGAGAACAGCACGGTCATCGGGACGTAGACGGCCACGTAGACCAGCGTGGTCTTCAGGCTGATCCAGAAGGTGGGATCGTCGAGCATCCGGGCGTAGTTGTCGAGGCCGGTGAACTCCCACTCGCCGCCGATGTTCCAGTTCGTGAGGCTCATTCCGGCCGCGCCCAGCGAGGGGAAGATCCGGAAGATCAGGAACAGCACCAGCATCGGCAACACGAACAGCAGCCCGGTTACCGGATCTCTCAAGCGTTGACGCACTTCGCACCTTTCAGGGGGATCCGGCCGGCGGCCCGTGCAGGGGCCGCCGGCCGGAGCTGAACTCAGCCGCCGCTGGCCAGAAGGGTATTGGCCTCCTGGGCCGCACCGTCCAGAGCGGTCTTGGCGTCTTCCTTGCCGAGCAGCGCCGCCTGGAGGTGGGCGGCGACGATGCCCATCACCTGGCGGGCCTTGGGGTGGGTGTCACCGGGGAAGGCGAACTCCAGCGACTTGGCGAACTCCGCGGCCGCGGGGGTCTGGCCGGGGATGGTGACGTCGGTGCGGGCGGAGAAGAAGCCCGACTCCTTGGCCAGGTCGGCGGCGACGGCGGGCGAGGACAGGTAGGCGGCGAACTTCTTGGCGGCCTCCTTGTTCTCCGAGTGCTTGGCCATCACCAGGCCGCCGGGGATGCCGAAGGCGACGCGCTTCCTGCCTTCGAGCGGCAGCCCGATGCCGACGTTCTCGTCGCCGATGACCTTGCCGAGCTGGACGGCCTGCAGGGCGGTGGCCGCGTGGTACATGGCCGACTGGCCGCCGGCCAGGGCGCCGCCCTCGATGTCGTTGCCCTTGGAGGCGGTGTTCTCCGGAAGCCCGCCCGCGGCCTTGAGGTCGAGCAGGAACTGCAGCGACTCCACGCCCTCGGGGCCGTTGAAGGCGACGGTCTTGCCGTCGGCGGCGAAGATGGAGCCGCCGTTGGCCCAGAAGATCGGGTAGAAGCTCTGGTTCAGCGACACCTCGGGCTTGCCCGGGTAGTCGAGGACGGCGACCTTGTTGGCCGCCAGCTTGGGGGCGGCCTCCTTGAGCTCGGCCAGGGTGTCGGGGATCTCCGTCACACCCGCGTCGGCGAAGAGCTTCTTGTTGTAGATCGGCGCCGTGATCGTCTGGTAGACCGGCACGCCGTACAGCTTGCCGTCGACGGTCAGGGCGGCGAGCGAGTTGGGCAGGTAGGAGGCCTTCTCGGCGGCGATGATGTCGTCGACCGGTTCGAGCGTGCCCTGCTGCGCGTACTGGGGGATCTGGTCGGGCCCGAGCACGACCAGGTCGAAGCCCTTCTTGGCGGCCAGGGCGGTGGTGACCTTCTCCTGGCGGCCCTCCCAGGGCTGCATGTCGATCTTCAGATCCACGGACGTGTTCTTGGCCTCGAAGTCCTTCTCGACCTTCGCCCAGAACGCCTGGCTCTTGGCCTGGTCCCCGATCACCGGGTACATCCAGAGCGTGACGGTGCTCTTGTCCGACCCGGAGCCGCTGCCCCCGGATCCGCACCCGGCGAGCACGATTCCCAGGGCGGCCGCGAGGCCGGCTGCCGCGAGCTTCCTCATCGGCGCCATCCTTTCCTTCATAATACCGGTCCTGACCGAAACCTAGTGACCGGGAGACAGGGGGTCAATGCTTGATACATGAACGTAACTACGGACCGGTCCGGATAACCTTCGCGATCAGCGCCACGTGCTCCGGGGTGTAGTGCTCGTTCCACTCGACGACCAGCAGGGTCCTGCCGACCAGCTCCTCCGCCACCGGGCACGGGCGGGGCTCGTAGCCCTCCAGGGGGTAACGCGACGTGCCGTAGATCGGGGCGTCCCAGACCGGCGCCCGGTTCAGCGGAGCCTCCAGGTAGCCGGCCCTGGCCGGGACCCCCGCCGCCCGCAGCCGCTCCGCCAGGGCGGCGGCGTCGGGCACGATGAGCGGGAACAACCACCAGGCGTGACCCTCCGGACGCGGCAGGACCACGTCGGGCAGGCCCTCCAGCAGGCCCAGGAGCTCCAGCGCGGTCGAGCGCCTGGACCTGACCACCCCCGGGAGCTTGGCGAGCTGGGCGCGGGCCACCGCGGCCTGCAGCTCGGTCATCCGGTAGTTGAGCCCGAAACTGGCGTGCGAGCGTCCGGCGGCCCTGTCCCAGCCCTTGTCGGCGAACAGGCGCATCCGGCGGGCCAGCTCGTCGGAGGAGGTGACGGCCAGGCCGCCGTCACCGCAGGTGATGTGCTTCCACTGCTGCAGGCTCAGGCATCCGACGTCGCCCACGCCGCCCACGGGCCGCCCGTCGGGCAACACCGACGACCAGGCCTGGGCGCAGTCCTCGATCAGCATCACCCCGGCGTCGGAGGCCAGCTCACGCAGCTCGCCGAGCCTGGCCGGAGCCCCGAACAGGTGCACCGCCATGATGGCCCTGGTCCGGGGGCCGATGAGCCCGGCGACGGCCGCGGGGTCCAGATTGCCGTCGGACGGGTCCACATCGGCGAAGACAGGGACGGCGTTCTGCGCCAAGATGGGGGCCACGGTCCCGAAATCCGTGATCGGCGTCGTGATGATCTCGTCACCGGGATCAGGCGCCGCCGCCACGACAGCCAGGTGGAGGGCCGCGGTGCCGGAGCTCGCGCTGACCGCGTGCCGTACCCCGTGCAGCTCCGCGACCTCGCGCTCCAGGGCGCGGGCCTCGGTGCCCCAGACGGAGTTGAGCATGCCCGAGCGGATCACCCGCTCCGCGGCGGCCACCTCCTCATCGCCGAGGGTGCGGCCATCGGGCTCGGCCATGGTTGGAAAGTGGAGCTCCATTAGTTAGCCTTTCGGTCTGGACCGGAACAAAGGAGGCGTGGGTGGGCATCGTCATCGGGGTCGTCGGACCGCATGATCTGGTCGACGACGTCGCTGCGACCTGCGAGGAGCAGCCGGGCGTCAGCGCGCTGCGCCTCGACTACGACCACGAGTCGCAGGCCACCTCGATCGTCGAGGCACACGCGAGCGCCGTCGAAGGCTGGCTGTTCACCGGCATCGTGCCGTACATGCTGGCCCGCGACGCCGACCTGCTCACCCGGCCGGCCGCGTTCGTCGACTACTCCGGCGCCACGCTCCTGTCGGCCCTGGTACGGCTCCAGCACGAGGGCCACGACGTGACCCGCCTGTCGATCGACACGCTGGCCACCGGCGACGTGACCGCCACCTTCACCGAGGCGGGACTCCCCGTCGGCCAGGTGCGCACCATGCCCTACCGGGCAGGCGTCACCTCGGCCAAGACCGCAGCCTTCCACCGCAAGTCGCACGCGGCGATCACCTGCCTGAGCTCGGTCTACGAGGAACTGCGCGGCTCGATGCACGTCCACCGCCTGGTCCCCTCCGTGCACTCGGTGCGCGTCGCCCTGCGCCAGCTGCTGCTGACCGCCGAGGGCCAGGCGACCGAGGACGCCCAGATCGCCCTCGGGCTGATCGAGGCCGACAGCGACGAGGGACTGCTGCGCGAGGCCACCGCGCTCGGCGGCACCCTGGCCGCCTTCCGCGGCGGCACGCACCTGCTGGTCACCACGCGCGGGCCGCTCCACGACGCCACCGGCGGCTTCTCGGCGCTGCCCATGCTGGCCAGGCTGACCGGCGCGGGCAACCGGGTGGTGCGGGTCGGCTTCGGCCTGGGCCGCAGCGCCGCCGAGGCCGAGAGCCTCGCACGCCGGGCACTGAGCCGCGCCCGCCGCATCGGCGACGTGGCGGCGGTGCTGTCGCTGCGCGCCGACACCGACATCGTGCTGGAGTCGGTGGGCACCGCCCCCGCACCCGAGCAGAACCTGTCGGTCATCGCCCGCCGGGTGGGGCTGTCGGTGCCGACGCTGGAGAAGCTGCTGGAGGCGCGCGAGGCGGCCGGCGGCGAGCCGCTGACGACCAAGGAGATCGCCGAACGGCTCGCGGTCCAGCAGCGTACGGCCCGGCGCATGCTCTACCGGCTGGAGCTGGCCGGACTGGCGGAACGCACCGGCAACCTCACCAGCGGCTCCAGCGGCCGCCCGCTCACGCTCTACCGGCTGACGATCTGACATCGGTGGCCGCTACTTGAGCCAGCGGTCCAGGCCCTCGGCGACGAAGTCGTCGTCGCGAAGCCACGGGTAGGCCGCCCAGACCCGGTCGATCTCGGCCAGCTGGCCCGGCGACAGCTCCTCCTGCGGATCCAGGCACCACCGGCCGGCCAGCAGCCCCTGGCGGCGCAGGATCTCGTGGATGCCGGGGATGCAGCCGTGGAAGCCGTTGGCGGAGTCGAAGATGGCGGCGTTGGCGTCGGTCAGGTGGCCGTCGAGCGACAGCAGCCGCCTGGTCGCCGCGTCGTCGCCCGCGCGGGCCCGCCTCGCCTCGTCGAGCAGCTCGACCGCCCGGCGCACCCACACCGCCCACTGGCCCAGCAGCCCGCCGACGAACTCGACCTCCACCTCGCGTCCGTCGACCACGACCCGGTGCGGGGTGATCAGGTCGGCCAGGATGTGATCGTCGTTGCCGGTGTAGAGGGCCACCTCGCCCTCGCGACCCGAGCGGCAGACACCGTGCAGCACGTCGAGGGTGCGGTAGCGGTCGAAGGGGGCGACCTTGATGCCGGCCACCGCCTCGATCGAGGCCAGCCTGGTCCAGAAGTCGCGCGACAGGGCGCGGCCGCCCACGGCGGGCTGCAGGTAGAAGCCGATCACCGGCAGCACCTCGCCGACCGCGCGGGCCCGCTCGATCAGCTCGTCCTCGTCGGCCTCCCGGTAGGGGCTGAGCAGCACCATGTGGTAGCCCAGGTCGCGGGCCAGCTCGGCCTCGGCGACCGCCTGCGCGGTGGGCCCGGTCGCCCCCGCGACCAGGACCACGTCGCGGGAGTATTCGCGGGCCGTCTCGGCGGCCAGCTCCAGCACCGGGGCGAGCAGCGGCGTGCCGTGGATGGCGAACTGCGTGGTGTGCACGCCCACCGCCAGCCCGCCCGCGCCCGCCTCGACGTAGTAGCGGGTCAGGGCCCGCTGCCGCCGCTCGTCGAGCTCGCGCTCGGCGGTCAGGGCCAGCGGGTGCGCCGGGATCACCAGCCCGCGGCGGAAGAGCTCGCGCACGCTCGTCTGCGCCTCGGGCGCCGTCGACAACATCAGAACTGCCCATCCCGTCGTTCGAACTTGGTCGGCTTGCCCAGCAGCGGACCGCCGCCGGCCACCCAGCGGGCGGTGTGCTCGATGAGCTCCTCCGGCGTGATGCCGGGGTAGCCGTAGGTCCTGTGGCACCTGCCCGCGTTCGACAGCAGCGCCGTGGGCGCCTCCTGCCCGGTGAAGACCGGCTCCTTGCCGAGCGCGGCGCCCAGGGCCGTGGCCGCCTGCCGTACGGAGACCAGCTCGGGCCCCGTCACGTTGAGCACGTACGGCGGGGCGGCGGAGGCGTGCTTGAGCGCGCGCAGCGTGACCTCGTTGGCGTAGCCCTGCCAGACGACGTTCACCTGCCCCGTGGACAGGTCGACGGGCGTGCCGTCGAGCACCTTCTGCGCCAGGTCGACCAGGACCCCGTAGCGCATCTCGACGGCGTAGTTGAGGCGGATCAGCGCCAGCGGCGTGCCGTACCTCTCGGAGAAGTGCTCGAAGATGCGCTCGCGGCCCAGGCAGCTCATGGCGTACTCCCCCACCGGCCCGGTCGGGGAGTCTTCCGTGCTGCCGCCGCTCGTCACCGGCACGAGCGGGTAGACGTTGCCCGTCGACAGGGCGGCGATGCGGCTGTCGCGGAAACGCTCGGCGACGCGGCCGGGCAGGTAGGCGTTGGTGAACCAGGTGGCGTGCTCACGCCCGGACGTGCCGAACTTCGCTCCCACCAGGAAGACGACGTTCTTCGCGTCGGGCAGGTCTCTGAGCGCCCGCTCGTCGGCCACGTCGGCCCTGACGACGGTGGCGCCCTCGGCGGTCAGCGCGTCGGCCAGGCCCGGCTCGGAGAACCTGGACACGGCGATGACGTTCCTGGCCCCCGCCCTCAGCGCCAGGCGCACCAGGCTGGGACCGAGTTTGCCACCCGCGCCCAGGATCATCAGGTCACCGTCGAGCTCGGCCAGATCCGCGGTGAGTGCGGCGCTGGGTTCCGCCAGGCGCTCTTCGAGTTCGGCAACGTTAAGCAACCCCGACTCCTCTCATTTACGGTCCAGACCGTAACTAGGAGGGGGTTGCGGTGTCAATGCCTCTACGCCTCCCGCGCGCTGACCAGGATGTCGAGGATGGCCCGGGTCTGCTCCCACGGGACCGGGCTCGGGGCGCCGCCGACCATCGCGAGGAAGGCGTCGATGGTGCCCTCGTAGCCGAGGTCTCCGGCGATGACGATCTCGTCGGCGCCCGTGCGGGTGTGGACGGTGACGGTGTAGGACTCCTCCTCGCTGACACCGAGCACCTCGACCGTGCCGGGGATGCCGCTCCCCCACCACTGCATCGCGATCACACCGGTGTCCTCCGAGCGCAGGGTGTCGTAGTGCCTGATCGCACCGGCCGCGCCGACCAGGCTCACCTCGGGGCCGAGCAGCGCCACCAGCAGCTCCACGCCGTGCACGCCCATCGTCACCAGCGTGCCGCCGCCCTCGCCCGGGGTGTCCTGCCAGGGGTTGTATCCGGTCGCCCAGATGCCGACGTCGTGACGCACGGTCGCCCGGACGGCCAGCACGTCGGCGGGATCGATCACGCGGTCGCGGAAGGCGGGCGCGAAGCGCAGCACCGAGCTCGACAGCACCCGCTCGGCGCACGGCCTGATCAGGTTGTCGATGGCGGTCAGCTGGTCGCGGGTGGCCGCGGCGGGCTTGTTGATGAAGACGGGCACGCCGGTGTCGAGCACCGGGCCGAGCGCGGCGGGCACCTGCGGCGTGGGCACGGTGAGCACGATGCCGTCGAGGTCGCGCGCCAGGAGCTCCTCCAGGTCGCCGGCCACCGCGGCGGACGGGTGCTCGCCGGTGAAGGTGGCCAGCCGCTGCGCGTCGGGCTCCCACACGGCCAGCTCGCCATGACGGGCGAGCGTCCGGGCGTCGGCGTAGGGGTGGCTGGTGGCCAGTCCGGCCATGGCGATGCGCACGGTCTTCCTCCTGAGCGGTGGGAGTTAGACGATAGCGGCGGCAACGCCGGGCGGACGGACGGCCCGGCCAGAGCGGCGTGCGGACCAGACGGACGGACGGCTCAGCCGAACAGGTCGCGGATCTGGTTGACGACCTCGACGATCGTCGTGACCTCGCCCGCACGCACCGACAGGCGGCGCAGCGCATCCAGGATCCTCGACCGGTCGGGGTCGGCCTCGGCCAGCTCCTGTCGCACGTCCTGGGCGTCACGGCGGGCCCGCTCCGGCTCGTCCACCTGCTCGGCGTGCTCGGTGAGCAGCTGCTCCAGCCGGTCGAGCAGCGCGGCGAGTTCCGTGCCCTGCGCCGAGCCGATCGTGGTGACGCTCGCCACGGCGTGCGGGCCGACCGCGACGGGGCCGCTGACCACGCCGCCGTGGATGTTGACGACGTTGACGCCCCCGTTGACTCCCCCGTTGGCGGCGTTGTTCATGGTGTTGCTCATTCCGCTCCCCCTGCGCGCTGGTTGGCCGTGGCCGCGGCGTTGTGGCCGACGGCGATGGGGCCCGCCGAGGCGTTCTCGGCCAGGTTGACGGTGTTCATGGTCACGCTGGCGGCCTGCAGCCGGTAGGCGCCGGTGTCGACCTGCCGCTCCTCCAGGAAGTCGAGCACAGCCTCGGTCAGGCGCTGCTCGATCATCCGCGTGTACTTGGCCGCGTCGAGCGTCTGCACGTATGTCTGCATGGTGGCGCTCGCGCCGAGCTCCCGGACGCTGAAGCGTGCCCCGTAGGGGTAGACCAGGTGTTCGGCGGGGTCGGGAATCGACATGCTCCGCCGTACGGCCTGCAGACCCGAACGGGCCAGGCGCCACGGAGCCGCCACGATGTCGCGCAGGAGACCCAGGCGCACCACCTTCACCGCCTCCCAGGCGATGCGAGATCTGCCCGCTTTGGGCAGAGCGTCCACCACATGGTAGGACGCGGCCGCGGGAGGCAGATGTGTGACCACGAACTGGGTGTAGAGCATGCGGCCTTCGACGGCGAGATAGATGAAGGCCGACGTGAGCGCCTCCTGGTCGGAGGCCGGCGCCACCAGAACACCGCCGGCGTCGCGGATCTCCTGGCCGGTGTTGCTGATCGTGACCCGCTGGTAGTAGCGCACCCCGCCCTGAGGATGGCGGATGATGGCGGCGATCTCCTCGGGGGTGGCCCGGTGGCGCGGCAGGCCGTCCTTGTCGAGCATGGGATGCGGCGCCTGGTTGCCCGCCCAGTCCGCGACGGTGAACACGCCGCGCACCACCACCTGGTCGCCGAGGTCGAGGTTCTGGATGCTCTCGCGTGGGTGCAGGACCCGCGCGCGCATGTCGGCCAGCCTTTCCCGCACGAAACCGTGCAGCTCCACGGGGTCGATCTCGACCGGCCGGTCCTGGATCCCGCTGCGTGCGGTGGGCGTGCCGCCCTGGCGCAGGCGGTCCAGTTCCACCGCGATGGACCAGCTGCGTGCCACCCGCCCGGCGCCCATGAACGGGTCCTCCGTGGCGTACATGGTGAGGTTTCCCCACTGGGCCTGGTCGATGTAGGCCAGGCGGCTGCGCAGCCTGTAGTCGGTCGCGTACGCGGGCGGCGCGGGACTGCCGGGCCGCAGACCGCCGGCGAGCGTGAGGTAGACCGCGACGCGGTAACCCAGGGCGACGCCCAGCGTCGCCAGGGAAATCAGCAGCGCCCCGAAGAAGACGTTGAGCAGGCCGGCCTCCACATCGGCAGAGCCGGTCAGCGGGTCGTAATCCACCCCCCACGTCCCGCCGACGAGGAGCACCACCAGGCCCACGTAGAGCAGCATGAGCATCGCCAGGAGGGCCAACACCACGGAGAAGGCGCGCATGACGAACCGGGCGCTCCCGGTCCACTTGACGGTCAGCAGCGCCACGGGCAGCAGGAGCAGCACCCACATGGTGGTGGAGATCGGCATGATCATCATCCCCACCATGAGGCAGCCGGTGATGATCCCGTCGCGGACCAGCAGCATGGAGCGCGACCGCCGGCAATGATAAATAACTGGAATGAGGTCGAAACCCCCATAAGAAGGTGCAACTGCCCTAAAGGGGTCCTGCAATGTTTCGGCCAGGACGCGATCACGGAATTTGACGTCCAAATATGCCGCCGCGCTGAGGTACCGCGTGGTGTTGCCCATGGACCTGCCGCCCAGGGGCGCGTCCTGCAGAACGCCTGCCACGGTCTGATTCGTCATCCTCGCCTCACCTTCGCAACAGGCAAAGCTTAAGAAAGACGGATCACACCTCTGTTGCTTGTTATCAAATAGCCTCAATAATTCCAGGGCTCGAGCCGCAATCTTCCAGAGGATTGGTTCATGCAGGATTCGGTATCCAACCGGTCGTGCGGGCGGTGCGGGGCCGTCCTCGGGCCTCCGGCCACCTGCCCGCGCTGTGGCGTCCCGTCGGCCCAGGCGCCGCCCCCGCCGCCCGCGGACCTGGTGCGTCACCGGCGTCAGCGGCGCAGGCTCCTGTCGCGGCTGCTGCTCGGCGGCGCGCTCGTCGCGGTGGCCGGGCTGGTCTCCTGGTGGATCCTGTCGGGCAGCGCACCCTCCTCCGTGGCCGGCGAGGCCCAGGCGCGGGAGGCGGGAACGGGGCAGCAGCCCCTCCCCAGACCCCCGTCGCCCGCCGGACAGACGGCCGAGCCCACCACGGAGGCCGAGCCGGGCACGGAGGCGGGCCACACGGAGCAGGAACCTGCCGACGGGCAGGATGCGAGGCAGGCCGAGGCCATCGAGTCCCTGCTGTCGGGCAGCCATGCGAGCCGCAGCAACCTGGGCGACGCGATCGCCGCGGCCAGCAGCTGCGAGCGTGCCGGGGTGAGGCGGATCGCGGAGATCACCGCCGGCCGCCGTGACCAGCTCGCGCAGGCGAAGCGGCTGGAGGTCGGATCGCTGCCGGACGGGGAGGCGGTCAAGAGCGCGCTCGTCGAGGCGCTCGACGCCTCGCACCGCGCCGACGCCGCCTTCCACGCCTGGGCGCGGCGCTACCAGGCGGGTGGGTGCGCGGGGAAGGTGTCACGTGATCGCGACTACCGCCGCGGCCTGGCGCACTCGGAGAGCGCGCAGACGGCCAAGGAACGCTTCGCCGACGCGTGGCGGCCTCTCGCGCGGACCTACGACCTGACCGCCTGGGCGGCGGACGAGATCTGAAGCCGGTGGCACGCCGGCGGCTTCAGAACCGGCCGCCTACAGTTCGTCGACCTCCGCGTTCGTACGGCCGGCGGCGAGCTTCGGGTAGCCGGGCCCGCGGTCGAAGAAGGCACGCTTGCCCGCCCTCATCGTGGTGCGCAGCTCGGCGGTGCCGACCTCGTCGACGCGGCCGTCCTCCAGCACCACGCCATAGTCGCCGAGCGCTCCCGCGATCGACACCTTGCCGTCGCGCACGTCGGCCGCGACCTTCCTGGGGTCGCGGTCGTACGGCGAGCCCCAGCCGCCGCCCCCGGTCGTGCGGATCCTGATGACCTCGCCCGCCTTGACCGGGTGGTCGTCGACGAGCCCCTCCATCTCCTTGCCGTTGACGTCCACCCGGAAGGGCCGCCCCGCCAGGCCGCCGTTGACGCCCCAGCACGACAGGATCGACCGGTCGGCGATCGACATGTACGACGCGTCTCGCAGCATCCTGATGTGCTTGTCGTAGCCGAGCCCGCCGCGGAACTCGCCGGGCCCGCCAGAGTCGCACGCCAGCGCCAGCCGCTCCACGCGGAAGGGCCAGCGGGCCTCGGCGAACTCCACCGGGATGTTGCGCGAGTCGGGCACCACGTGGATGGTGTCCTCGCCGTCGGCGTACCAGCGGCCGCCCGAGCCGCCGCCCAGCACCTCGCGCATCAGGTACGGCACGCCCTCGGCGTCGGAGCCGTGGACGCCGGTGTAGCGGATGGTCTCCTGGTCGGCGGGCATGCGTCCGCCGGTCGCCTTGGCCAGCACCCCGGCCAGCACGCCCAGAAGCCTGAGGATGACGAACGTCCTGGCGTTGGTGGGCGCGGGGAAGACCGGCGTGAGCAGGGTGCCCTTGTCCGGGAAGACCATCTCGATCAGCGGCACGACGCCCTCGTTGACGTCGAGCTCGGCCATGCGCTCGGGGGTGTCGGCGAGGTTGCGCAGGATCGGGGCGAGCCACTTCTTCAGGAACACGCCGTCGGCGTAGTCGCCCGCGTGGTTGATCGGGCCCTTGGCCTGGGGCGAGGTGCCGGTGAAGTCGATCGTCAGCGGCGCGGCCTGCGCGTGGTCGACGGTCAGGGTGATGCGCTGGGTGTGCAGGCGGGGTTCGTCGACGCCGTCGTGCTCGGCGTAGTCCTCCCAGACGTAGGTCCCTGCGGGGATCTTGGCGAGCAGTTCGCGGCGGAAGGTCTCCGTCGTCTTGTCGATGATCGCGTCGAAGCAGGCCTCGACGGCGGCTCTGCCGTACCGGTCGAACAGCTCGGTGAGGCGGCGCGCGCCCATCAGGCAGGCCGAGCACTCGGCGTCGAGGTCGCCGGCCAGGGAGTCGGGCATGCGCGAGTTGCGGGTCATGATGCGCAGCGCCGCCTCGTTGGGCACGCCCTGGTCCCACAGCTTGATCGGGGGGACCATGAGGCCCTCCTCGAAGACGGACCTGGCGTGGGAGGGCATGCTGCCGGGCACGGCGCCGCCGATGTCGTCGTGGTGGCCGAAGGCCTGCACGAATGCGACCACCTGGCCGTCGTGGAAGACGGGGACGGTGACGCACAGGTCGGGCAGGTGGCCGATGCCGCCTTCTGAGAGGTAGACGTCATTGTGGAAGTAGACGTCGCCGGGCTTCATCGTCTCGACCGGGAAGTCGCGGACGATGGGCTGGACGAGGGCGCTGTAGCTGCGGCCGGTGAGCTTGCGCAGGCCGACGTCGTGGATGCCGGCGCGGAAGTCATGGGCGTCGCGGATCATGGGGGATCGCGCGGTGCGGGCGATGGCCGTCTCGACCTCCTTCTCGACGCTCGCCAGCGTGCCCTCGACGATTTCCACCAGGATCGGATCAGCTGTGGTCACGTCGGATCTCCAGGTTGCCGAACTCGTCCACCGTCGCGGTGAAGCCGGGGTGGATGGGGACGGTCGAGCCGTACTCCTCGATGACCGCGGGGCCGGTGACCGTGGCGCCTGGGCCGAGGGCGCGGCGCTGGTGGATCGGGGTCTCGTGGTGGCGCTCGAAGTGCACCGTCCGCGTCACCGCGGGCTCGGCGGGCTGTGCGCTCTCGTCGAGCAGGTCCTGCGCCACCCTGCGGCGGATCGGGGGGCGGGTGATCGGCCCGATGCCGGAGACGCGGAGGTTGACCCACTCGACGGCGTGGCGGGGATCGTCTCGGTACGCGTAGCCGTACAGCCTCTCGTGCGCCTCGTGGAAGCGGTCGAGCACCTCCTCGCGCCACTCGTCGGTGAGCTCGCCGGCCGGGGCGGTCACCCTGACCTCGTAGGCCTGGCCGTAGTAGCGCAGGTCGGCGCTGCGGGCGAACACGGGCTCGTCGAAGCCCTCGCGCTCCAGGGCGGTGGCCGCCTCGCGTTCCAGCGAGCCGTAGAGGTCGGCGGCGCCGGCGAGTGACAGCTCGCGGGTGACGTAGGTGCGCACGTAGTCGTTCTTGACGTCCACGGTGAGCAGGCCGAACGCGGAGACGGTGCCCGGGTCAGGCGGCACGATGACGGCGGGCAGGCCCAGGATGTCCATCAGGCGGCAGGCCAGCAGCGGGCCGGAGCCGCCGAAGGTCACCAGCGGGAAGTCGCGCACGTCGAGGCCGCGCTTGACGGTGATCTGGCGGATGGCGTTCGACTGGTTGAAGGCGCTGATCTCCAGGATGCCCTCGGCCAGGCGCTCGGGGGTGAGGTCGAGCTTCCCGGCGAGCGCGGTGATCCCCGCCCGCGAGACCTCGACGTCGAGGGGGATCTCCCCGCCGAGCAGGTGCGGCGGGATACGGCCGAGGAAGACGTGGGCGTCGGTCACGGTCACCTCGGTGCCGCCGCGCCCGTAGCAGAGCGGTCCGGGGTCGGCCCCGGCGGACTTGGGCCCGACCTTCAGCGTGCCCTCGGGCGAGATCCAGGCGATGGAGCCGCCGCCCGCGCCGACGGTGACGATGTCGATCATCGGGATCTTGCACGGGTACCGGCCGACCGAGCCCTCGGTGGTGATGGAGGGCTCGCCGTCGACGACCACCGCGACGTCGGTGGAGGTGCCGCCGCCGTCCAGGGTGATCACGCTGGGGTGCCCGGCGGTGGAGGCGATGAGCGCGGCGCCGAGCGCTCCGGCGGCGGGTCCGGACAGCACCGTGGTGATCGGCTGGTGGACCACTTCGGCGGCGCTGAGGATGCCTCCGTTGGACTTCATCACCGAGAACTGCCGTCCCAGACGCTGGGAGAGGTTGGCGAGGTAGCGCTGCATCGCGGGCTTGACGGCGGCGTCGACCAGGGTGGTGACCGAGCGTTCGTACTCGCGGTACTCCCGCAGCACGTCGCTCGACAGGCTCACCACGGCTTCGGGGTGCTCTCGGGCGATGACCTCGCGCATGCGCCGCTCGTGGGCGGGGTTGGCGTAGGAGTGCAGGAAGCACACGCCGATCGAGGTCACGCCGCGTCCCCTGAACCAGCGGGCGGCCTCGACGGCCTGCGCCTCGTCGAACGGCCGCACCTCGCCGCCGCGGTGGTCGAGCCGCCCGCCGACGGTCCTGACGCGGTGTACCGGGACGATGCGCGGCGGCTTGACCCAGAAGTAGGAGTTGCCGTAGCCGTCGGGCACGCTCTGCCGGGCGATCTCGAGGATGAACTCGAAACCTTCCGTCGTGATGAAGCCGAGGTCGTCGATCCGGTCCTCGAGCAACTGGTTGGTGGCCACGGTGGTGCCGTGCACGACGGAGGCGTCGTCCACGTCGCCGACCTTGGCCAGGCCGGTCATGAAGCCGTCGGCCGGGTTGGCGGGGGTCGACGGGGTCTTGACGGTGATCAGGTCACCGGTGTGCTCGTCGACCGCGACCACGTCGGTGAACGTGCCCCCGGTGTCGACGCCGATACGCAGGCTCCGCATGGCTCAGTATCTACTTCTACTGATTCCTGCGCCTACCCAGGACCTCATCGATCACCCGGGGCGCGTGTTCCGTGCCCACGTAGGCCGCGAGCCGTACGACCAGTTCCTGCGATCTGGCCAGCTCGGCCTCGACCTTGGCCTTGCCCGACTGGCCCGCCTGGATGCCGAAGTAGGCGCCCATGATGGTGCCGACCACGCCGGCCAGGCCCGCGAAGAGGACCACCGACTCCTGGGTGGCGAAGACCGCCGCGCCGAAGGCGGCGAGAATGGCCACGATCCCGATCACGACGACCAGGAAGCCGTAGCGCCAGCGCACCTGGTCGGCCTGCTGCGCGGTGAGGTCGTCGGTGCGCATCATGGCATCGAGCGCTGTTTCCGTTGGCAAGGTTCCTCCTGTTGCTCTTGGGACAAATCTTCCACGTAGTGACAGGAGTAGCCAACCGCCTTGGTAGTCTCCCGATGACCATAAAGGGGGATCAGTGCAGTTCAATCGGGTTAGCCAGCTTCGGTTCTTCTATGGGCCGATGGACTGCGGGAAGTCCACCCTGGCCCTCCAGATGAACTACAACCACCACCGCCAGGGGCGGCGCGGGCTGGTGCTCACCAAGCACGACCGCTCCGGCGGGCCGCAGGTCACGAGCCGGATCGGGCTCGGGCTCGAGGCCATCGAGGTCACCGACAGCATGGACCTGATCGAGCTGGTCAAGCTGAACGACGGCGTCGACTACCTCATCTGCGACGAGGCCTGCTTCTACTCGGTGGAGCAGATCGAGCAACTCGCCGATCTGGTGGACCAGCAGGGCGTCGACGTCTACGCCTTCGGCCTGGCCTCCGACTTCCGCTCGGTGATGTTCCCCGCCGCGCAGCGCCTGTTCGAGCTGGCCGACGAGGTGTGCCGGTTGCAGGTGGAGGTGCTGTGCTGGTGCGGGCGCGCCGGGCAGCTGAACGCCAGGATCGTCGACGGCGTCATGGTGCGCACCGGCGAGCAGGTCGTGATCGGCGACACCGTGCCCGACACCTCGGAGCCCGCCCCCGCTCCCCTGCCGGACCTGGAGATCTCCCAGCCGGAGGTGCGCTACCAGGTGTTGTGCCGCCGCCACCACCGCGAAGGGAACCTGGGGCTCTCCCCGGCTTGGGAGTAGGCCGGCTCCTCCCTCAGCCGCCCGGGGTCGCGGACGGCTCGGTGACCACCGCGCCGGTGACCGCGTCCACCTTGACCTCGCCCACCACGCGGTCCTCGCCGATCAGCTCGACCTCCCAGAGGGTGCGCCCGTCGTCCTGCTCGAGCTGCGCGGTCACGACGGGCTTGCCGGGAACGGCCTGCCTGGCCTTCTCCACCGCCTGCGTCATGCTCAGCTTCACCGCGCTCAGCTCGGCCTTGGCCTCGGCCGCGTCGTCGGCGCCCTCGTCCTGGCGTGCCGTGATCTGCCCGCTCTCCGCGTCGATGCGCAGGTCGGTCACCTTGCCCGCCTGCGTGTACACGCTCGCCAGCCACACCGGCGGAGGCGCCTGGCCACGCGTGAACTGCAGCAGCGTGGGAGTGCCCTCCTTCGCCGCCACCGCCGCGGCCTCGTCGAAGTCGATCTGCACGGACGGCGTCGGCGTCGGGACCGTCGCGCTCATCCCGGCACCGGTCTCGGCGCCGCATCCGGCCAGGGCCAGTACGGCGAGCAGCCACCATCTCATGAGCGGCTCCTACCCGGAGCCGCCCCAAGACAAGGTCATCAGACGGCGCAGTATCCGTCGTCGCAGCCGTCGCCGGCGGGAGCCAGCGGCACCTGGCCGGTGCGCTCGGCCACCTCGTCGATGACCTGGTCGAACACCTCGTCGGGCTGCGCGCCCGACACCGCGTACTTGTCCTCGAACAGGAAGTACGGCACGCCGGTGATGCCCAGGTTCCGCGCCCTGGCCAGCTGCTCGTCGACCTGCGCCGCGCCCTCGCCGCTGTCGCTGACGCCCACCTCGGCCGCGAGCTTGGCGAGCACGTCGGGGTCGCCCACGTTGAGCCCGTCGGTGAAGTGCGCCCTGAACAGCGCGTCGGCCATCTCGTGGCCCTTGCCCTGATCGGTGGCGACCTCGATGAGCCGGTGCGCCTCGAACGTGCCGGTGTGCACGGCCTGGTCGAAGTTCATCTCCAGGCCCTCCTGCGCGCCGACCTCACGGACCCGCGAGGTCATCTGGGCCACGTTCGGCCCGAACTTCTGCGCGAGCGCCTCCAGGAGCGGCTGCCCCTCGCTGGTGGCCTCCGGGCTGAGCTGGAACGGGCGGAAGGTCACCTCGACCTTGCCGCCCTTGGCGCGGAAACGATCGGCGGCCTTGGCGAAGCGCACGTGGCCGATGTAGCACCAGGGACAGACGACATCTGAGAAGATCTCCACTTTCACGTCAATGGACAACCATGTGAGGTTTGTCCAGATTCCCGGAGTGGCCCGGAGCCTGCCGTGGTCAGGTGAAGGCCAGGTCACGAGCCGAGCCGGCGAGGGCGTCCAGGACTTTCGGCAGGTCGTCGCGGAGCAGCCGCCCGCCGCGCTTGACCACCTTCCCGCCCACCAGCACGGTGTCCACCGCCCGGGTGTCGGCGGCCAGCACGATCGTGGCGATCGGGTCGTGCACGGGCGCCAGCCCGGCCAGGTCCGTCCGCATCAGGATCAGATCGGCCTGCTTGCCCACGCCCAGGGACCCTGCGACGTCACCCACTCCCGCCGCTCGCGCACCGCCGATCGTGGCCATCCGCAGCACGTCGCGCGTCGACAGACCCGGCAACATCGCGGTGGTGCGCATGATGCCGAACATGTCGCCCGGCCCGCACATCACCGTGTCCGCGCCGAGCGCCACCGCAACGCCAGCCTCCTGCGCCGCGACGATCGGCGGGGCTCCCATGCCGAGCCTGGTCTCCACGACGGGCGACACCGACAGCGTGCCGCCGGAGTCCGCGATCCGCTTCAGCCCCTCCCCCGTGAACGCCGCGCCGTGCACGTAGTTGGTCCGCTCGCCGTACAGTCCGTCGTTGCGCAGGTGCACGCTGACCGGCAGGCCCAGCTCACGCGCGACCTCCAGCTCTCGCTCCGCCGCCTCCGGCCCGATGAACTCCGGCCCGCGGGCGGCCAGCATGGTCGTGATCCGTCCGCTCACGCGCGCCGCCTCGCCCCGGAGTGTCCCGAGCGTGCCGCAGTAGCCGAAGACGGGGCGGACGCCCGATTCCAGCAGTGCGTCCACGGCCGCGTCGGTGTGGTCGGGGGTGAGCTGGATGTGCGACCAGTCCAGGACTGTGGTGATTCCGGCGTCGAGGCACTCGAGTGCGCCGGCCAGGTTGGCGGCGTGCACGTCCTCGGGCCGGTAGCGGTGGGTGACGCCGTTGATGACCCGCTCCAGGTAGTCGCCGAAGGTCATGTCGCCGCCCGCGGCGCGCAGTCCCGCCTGCCAGGTGTGACGGTGGCCGTCGACGAACCCCGGCATGACGATCATGCCGGTCGCGTCGATGACCTCGGCGTCTTCCGCGTACGGCAGAGCGGGGCCCACGGCGTCGATGCGCCCGTCCACGACGCGCACATCGGCGACGCCCAGGACGACGGGAGCCGGTTCGGTGTCGATGACAGTGCCGTTCTTGATGATCAACATGATTTTAGCTTAGTGAAAAGCTTTCTTAAAAGCAATATGGAAGGCTTGTAGCCTCGGAGGGTGCACAAGGACGAGATCGACGAGCTGGCCGCCGGATGGGCACGGAGCCTGCCCCCGCCGATGGTGGCCACCCTCGAGCTCAGCAAGCGCATCTCGCGCATCGGCGGCCTCTTCGAGCAGGCACTCAAGGCGGAGCTGGCCGAGCTGGGGCTGACCTACGCCGAGTTCGACGTGCTGGCCGCGCTGTACCGGGCCGGTCCTCCGCATCGCATGAAGCCCAGCGACCTGGCCAAATCGCTCTACCTCACCTCGGGGGGCACCAGCAACGTGCTCCAGCGGCTGGCCTCGGCGGGATACGTGGAGCGGGAGGACAATCCCGGCGACGCGCGCAGCCGGTGGGTCCAGCTCACGGCCGAGGGGCGGCACATCGCCGCACAGGCGCTCGACGCGTCGGTGCGCGCACACGAGGAGGTGGTCGCGGGCGTGCCGGAGGAGTCGGTACGGCAGGCGGCGGACGCCCTGCGCGAGGTGCTCGCGATCGTGGGCAGACGCCGCTTCCGCTGACCCTCGCCGGGAGAGAGGCTCCCGCTGACCCGCGCGCTTCCGCTGACCCTCGCCGGGGAATCGCCCTCGTTAACCGTCGGCCAGCTCCCGCAAACGATGCGGCAGATACCCCGAATCGTCCACCAGCGCCGAGGCACCGCGCCACCATCCGAACCACTCGGCGCTGCGCCACATCCAGTCGACCCGCTCGATCGCCGCCACCACCTCACCCACGGTGCGCCAGCGCTCCCCGAGCAACTCCGACGTCGCCCCATGCCGCGACGCCCAGTCGTAGAGGATCTTCACCGCCTCCTCGGGCACCTCCCGCGCATACGGGTCGGGCTCGTCCCCCGGCAGCGGATGCGGCCCCAGCCCGGCGGCCACCCCCCAGCTCCACTGGGTCTCAGCGGGCCGCGAGTAACGCAACGACTGGAAGTCCAGGTTGGACCCCAGATCCTCGTCCGGCCGCCGCGTCACCACCGCGTCGAGCCGCCCTCCCGCGTCGAAGTGCACCACCAGCCGCTGTCCCGGCTTGGCGCCGTCCGGCAGATCGAAACGATCCTCGGCCTGCCACGAGTTCAGGTCGACCTGGGCGACCGCCGCACCCCACAACGCGTCGGCCGCGTCGTCGGCGATCCAGGCGGCCAGCATCTCCAGCACCGTCAGATCGGTCCACGGCTCGATCGCCGTAGCCGTGTCGAGCACCTCCTGAGGCGCCGGCAACTTCGCGCCGCGCGCCTGGGTCCACCACTGCTCCCCCAGCTCCCGCGTGCCCACGAGCAGCGCGGCGATGGAAGCCAGCTCGGCCGACCGCCGGGTGAGGGAGGCGCCGAGTGCGAGCACCACGCAGCGATCAGTGCGGTCCGGCCCGATGACCGGCCGCGCGTCGTCGATGAGCAGCGACGAGGTCGGCCGCTCCTCGCCGAGCAGATTCTGAATGACTCGTCTTGCCTCGATGCGGGCGTCTTCAGCACGTGCCTGGCGCATATGCCCACGCTACGCCGGGAGATCCTTTTCGGCGAGGCCTTGCAGCGGTCATACCGCTGTGTTGCCCTCCGGATCCTTGACAAGGTTCGGTAAGGTACCCGTTCATGACCTTTGACATGGATCATCAACTTTCGCCCCTACCTTGGCAGACGCGGGTGGAGATGGTTCACGATCCGATCATGGCGTGGGCGGCCGTCGAGGAACCGACGCCGCAGGAGTGGCTCATCCTTGAGGTGTGCGTGGCCGTGGTGGCCGTCTCCACGGTGGCGATGGTGTGGCTGTACCGGCGGGTTCTGAGCAGCAAGCGGCGGGAGTACGCCGTAACGCGATCATCGCCGGGATCAGGCCAGTGAGGCGTTTGCGGCGGCAGGCATGCGTCGTTGGTTACTCCATGACCTGCGCGTTCACTGCGGGATGCGCGTCACCGCTGTCCATGCCCAGGCCCGCGAGCAGACGCAGCCCGTCCTCGGCGGGGCTGCCGGGGGCTGCGGACAGCACCAGCACCTCCATGCCCGATTCATCCGGTAGTGCAAAGTTCTCCTGGTGCAGCTCCAGCAGTCCGACCAGCGGGTGCCGGAACGCCTTGCGTCCGTGTGTGCGGGCGCGCACGTCCGCGCGGGCCCAGAGGCGGCGGAAGCGCTCGCTGCCCATCGCCAGTTCGCCGATGAGTGAGGCCAGGCGAGGGTCCTCGGGGTATTTCCCGGCGGCCAGGCGCAGATGCCCGACCACGTCCAGGGTGCATCTGTCCCAGTCCGCGTACAGGCCGCGCTCGGCCTCCTCAAGGAAGATGTGCCGGGCGGTGTTCAGGCCCGGGATCGGCCGGCCGTAGAGGAGCCGGGCGAGGCGGTTCCCTGCGAGGACGTCCAGGCGGTGGTCCATGATCAGCGCGGGTGCGCCGGCGACCATGTCGAGGACGCGCAGCAGCTCCGGCCGGACCCACCCGCCCGGCGCCTTCGCGTGGCGGCGGCGCTGCCGGGCAAGCCGGTAGAGGTGCCCGCGTTCGGTCCCGTCGAGGCCGAATACGCGGGCGAGCGCGTCGAGGACCTGCTCGGAGGGCTGAGTCGCGCGGCCCTGCTCCAGGCGTACGTAGTAATCGACGCTGACCCCGGACAGGTGCGCGACCTCTTCGCGGCGCAGCCCCTCCACCCGGCGGCGACTGTCGGCGGGGATGCCGGCGGCAGCCGGGTCGACCCGGGAACGCCGGGTCCGCAGGAATCCCGCGAGATCGTCCATGCACCCAGTGTGGCATCGGCGGTGCCCGTGAAGGTGGTCCTGCCATTACCAGGAAGTCCCGTCCACTGGAAGAGGCGCCCCTGAATTCCAGGCGCCGCGGCTCCCAGAATCGGAGGCACCCGATCTGAAGGAGTTCCCATGAAGACGCTGATCGTCTACGCCCACCCTGAGCCGAACTCGCTCAACGGCTCGCTGAAGGATCTCGCGGTGTCGTCCCTGGAGACCGCCGGGCACGAGGTACGGGTGAGCGATCTGTACGCGATGAACTGGAAGGCTGTCGTGGACGCCGCGGACTACGGCCCCGACGCCTCGAGTCCGCTGAAGGTCGCCCTGGACTCGGGCCGGGCTTTCGACGCCGGGACGCTCACCCCGGACGTCCTCGCCGAGCAGGAGAAGCTGCTGTGGGCCGACACCATCATCTTCCAGTTCCCGCTGTGGTGGTACACGATGCCCGCGATCCTCAAGGGCTGGGTGGACCGGGTGTTCACCTACCACTTCGCGTACGGCGTCGGCGAGCACAGCGACACCAGGTACGGCGAGCGCTTCGGCGAAGGCACCCTCGCGGGCAGGAAGGCTCTGCTGTCGGTGACCGCCGGCGGACCGGAGTCGCACTACGCCGCTCGCGGGATCAACGGCCCCATCGACGATCTGCTGTTCCCGATCCACCACGGCATCCTCTACTACCCGGGCATCGAGGTTCTGCCGCCGTTCGTGCTGTACGGCACCGACCGGATGACCAGCGAGGACTACCCGGACGTCGCCAAGGCCTGGGAGCAGCGCCTGCTCACCCTGGAGTCGACTGAACCGATCGCCTTCCGACCGCAGAACTTCGGCGACTACGAGATCCCCTCGCTCCATCTGAAGGAAGGACTGGAGCCCGCGGGCCGCACGGGTTTCGGGCTGCACGTACGCGGCTAGGAGCCGTCCGGGAGTTCGGATCACGCGGTTGAGGTGAAGAGCTCCGGATCGACCCGCTCGCGCGATCCGGTGAGCGTCCAGGCAGGACACTTCCACGAGGCTGCCGGGAAGGGTGGACCAGGCGATCACAGCAGCGGAGTCCTGGTCCACCCCATCCATCAGGTCGGTTCCCGCGAACTAGGATCTGGACAGTAGTGATCATCGGAGATGACGGGAAGTGGAAACCGATGTCTGGCGAGTTGTTCGATGCGGCGCTGACGCTGTTGCGAGCCAACCCCTATGGCTTCTTGACCACGGTGAACGACGGGCAGCCGCATAGTCGGCTCGTCCAGCATGTCGGTGTTGACGCCGACGGGACCGTGTGGATCGGGACCAGTCCGGCATCTCGCAAGGCGGCCGAGATCTCACGTCATCGGATGGTGACCTATGCGGTCGAAGACAGGGCTGCCTTCGCCTATGTGTGCTTGCAAGCGGACGCCGAACTGGTCCGTGACAAGGATGAACGGGTAGCCCGGTGGCAGGACGGGTTGGAGGCATTCTTTCCGGACGGCCCGGCGGGGAACGACTTTGTGCTGATCCGGTTGCGGCCGCACAGGGTCGAACTCATGGACTTCGTCCGCAAGGTCCACCCCGACCCCTACGGGCTGGTTCCCGCCGCCGTCGAGCAGCGGGAAGGCTCATGGGTGCCCAGCTACTGACGGCCAGTGGGCAGCCCCTGGCGGATGGGCTCCACCTGTAGGGCACCCTGTCCACGATCTACGGCTGGAGCCGGCCTCCTGGGGAGGGGACCGTCAGGTGAGGTCGAGCACCGCCTTGCCGTGCAGACGGCGTTCCGTGAGGGCGCTCACCGCCTCGGTCGCGTCGTTCCAGGTGCCGCGCCACGTGATCTCGGGGCTCAGCACCGCGTCCGCGACCTGCTGGGCCAGCCAGGCCAGGTCCCTGTCCAGTCCGTCGCAGAACAACAGCATGAACGTGACGATCGAGCGATCGTCACGTCCTGGTCCACTGAACAGGGCGCCGTAGGGAAAGCTCTCGCCGTCACCCGAGGAGTGCCCGACCGCCACCAGGGTGCCTCCCTGACCGAGCTGATCGAAGGCTTCCACCAGTTGCGGGCCGCCCACCATGTCGAGCACGCCATCGAACCCGCCGCCGGCTTGCGCGGGACCAGTGACGACCTCGTGGGCGCCCAGAGCGCGCAACGCCTCGCCATGCTGAGCGGGGTCGCCGGTGGAGGCGACCACCTGTGCGCCGCCGAGCCGGGCGAGTTGGACGGCGTAGCGGCCGACGCCTCCGGTGGCGCCGGTCACGAGGATCCTGCGTCCCAAGATGGGCCCGATCCGGTGGAGCGCGCGCAGCGCGGTGCCGGCCGCGACCGGGATGGTGCTGATCGCGCCCGGCTCCGCGTGCTCGGGCGCCACGCCGATCCAGTCGGTACGCACAGCTCGGACCTCGGCCCAGCCGCCGCTCTCCTCGAGGGTCACGACGGGGGTCCCCACGGCGGGCCCTGACCCGTCCGCCGCCGCCTGGACGACGACTCCGGCGGCGTCCCATCCGAGCACCGTCCCCTCTGCGGCTGTCTCGATGCCGTGTTTGACCTCGCCGTAGTTGAGCGAGGTGGCCGTGACCCGGACCAACGCCTGGTTGGGGGCGGGCACAGGCTCGGCCACTTCCCCCACCCGCAGGCCACCGGGGACGGAACGATCAACGATCAGGGCGCGCATGGCGATCCTCTCCTCAGACATTCCACACAAAGTGCTACTGAGGAGCATAAGCCTATGAGGAGCGTTTGCGTACCCGTTACACTTGGAGGATGACCGCCGACATCTCCCCCGCGTCCGCGCCGGAAACGCTCTCGCTGCGAGAACGGAAGAAGCTCAGAACCAGGGCGGCGCTGGTCGACACAGCCCTCGCGCTCTTCACCGAGCGCGGCTTCGACGGAGTGACCCTCGACGAGTTGTGCGAAGCCGTCGAGGTCTCCAAGCGCACCTTCTTCCGGAATTTCGCCAGCAAGGAACAGGTCGCCTCCGCTCCGCTGGAGGCGCTGTGGGACGGCTTGCGCGACGACGTCGAGCACCTGTCCTTCGATGGCGCGCCCGTCCTGGAGGTGTTGCAGGAGGCGCTGCTCGTGAGCCTCGCACGCATGGACGACAGCGGAGCCTGGGTGACCCGCGTACGGCAGAGCCGGGAACTGGCCGAGCTCACGCCATCGATCACCGCCTACGGGCTCCAGTACTGCGACCGCACCAGCGCCGCCATCGAGGCGACCTTGCAGCGCAGGCTGAGCCTGGACCCGGCAGACCCACGGCCGAGGCTGGCACTGGACCTGCTGGTCGCGTCATTCCACGCCGCGCTGCGAGCCTGGACCGCCAAACCCGGCACACCCACCCACGCGGCTCTCGCGGCCGAACTGCGGTCGGTCTTCGCGGTCCTGCCCGGTGCACTCACCTTCAGCAGGGCCTGACCAGCGGGTGCAACGCGATGTCCACGCTGACTGAGCCCCGCCCATGTACGCCCAGAAGCCGGTCCGCCAGCTCGATCTCGAGCGCACGGCGCCCGCACTCCGGAAGGCGCCGGCGCAAGAATCGCTGGAAACATCCCGACTCTGACCACCTGATCGCCTATGACCACCGACCAGACTTGGGGCCTCCTCGTTTCAGGCCCGCCGGACTTGGGCGCCCATCGGGGAGCCGAGGGGCAGATCCCTTCGCCCGGGGGCGTGGGGGTGGGCCGCAGACGCACCCCCACACTGAGCACTGCCCGAGCATGAAAACGCCGTAGGCGGCCCCGGCGAGGACCTTGCCGTCAGTGGGGGCGGCGGCGGCCGAGGAGCCAGCCGACGGCGACGCCGGCGAGGGCGGTGAGGGCGCCGAGGCCGAAGGCGGCAAGAAGGGCGTTGGGCGAAGGCGAGGCCGTGGGCGTCGCGGCGGGGCGGTGGAAGACGGTGGGAGGCGATGCCGCCCCGGTGGACGCGACGGAAGGCGCCCCGGTGGGTGTGAGCGCGGTGGTGTCAGCGTCAGCCGGGGCAGCAGCCGAGAGAGGACCGCCCTCCGGTGCGAGCAGCACCGCCTCCACCGCCGCGAAGAAGTCCCCCGCGGTCCGTTTGGCGACGGCCCCCAGCATGCGCTGCCCCACCCCGCCGATGACCCCGCCGACGACGGCCTCGGCGTCGTAGTCCACCCGGGTCCCCCCGTCGGCGTCGCTCAGCCGTACGGCTACCGTCGCCTCCACGGTCCCGGGCGCGCCGGCGCCCCGCGCCTTGAGGACGAAGCTGTCCGGCGGCAGCGGCGACGACAGCGCCACTTCCCCGTCGTACACGCCTTTGATGGTGGCGACTCCGGCGCTGACGGTCATGCGGTAGGTGTCGGGCCCGATCTCCTCCAGGCGCTCGCACCCGGGGATGGTGCGCACGAGGACCGCCGGGTCCTGGAGCGCGGCCCACACTCGTTCTCTGTCGGCGCCGATCACGGCACTGCCTGCGACCTTCACCCAGCACACTCTAGGGTTCGCCGCCCGCGTCGCTGAACGGCAACATGTGCCATAGGCCTTTAGACTCCAAGACCATGTTCTGGGGGCGGGTGGCGGCGTGCGGTGCGCTGGTGGTGCTGACGGGGTGTGCTCAGTCGGTGGCGCAGGGCACGCAGGGTGGTTCGACGGTCGAGGCGACGCCGGAGGGCGGCGCGCCGACGCGGGCGGCGGGTCCTGCGGGGGCGGTGCCGCGGGCGGGCGAGGTCGGCAGGATCACGTCCGAGGTGATCAGTTCCGTGCCGACGAAGCGCAAGGTCGTGTTTCTGACGATCGATGACGGGTGGGAGCAGGATCCGGGTTTCGTCCGGCAGGTGCGGGAGCAGGGGATCCCGATCACGGTGTTCGCGACGCGTCAGGCGGTGGAGGCGGAGGGCACGCCGGATCAGTCGGGGGGCACGGCGAAGTTTGTGGGGGCCGGCAAGTGGGGGTATTTCAGGGAGTTGCGTGATGCGGGCGTCTCGATCGAGAACCACACGCTGACGCATCCCAATCTGCGCCTGCTCGGCCCGCAGGCGCAGCGGCAGGAGCTCTGCGGCGCCTCCAAGGTGATCAAGAAGGAGATCGGCGTCAGGCCGGTCCTGTTCCGCCCGCCGTTCGGCAACTACAACCAGGCGACGCTCGACGCGATGCGTGCCTGCGGCATGAAGGCGCTGCTGCTGTGGACGGCGACGGTGCAGCCCGGAGGGAAGATCGCCTACCAGGTGCCCGACAAGCGGCTGCGCCCAGGCGACATCCTGCTGCTGCACTTCCGGCCCAATCTCGACCGTGACTTCCGGATCCTGGTGAAGAAGATCAAGCGCCGGGGTTTCGAACTCGGCAACCTTCAGGCATATCTGAGGGCCGCCGGCGTGAAGTAGCGCCTAGATTGCCCGTATGAGGCGCTGGGCTCTGGCAGCAGGCATCGTCGGCACCGTCTCGAGCATGCTCTTCCTCATCGCCTACGCCGCCCGCTCCCCCGCCGTCGGCGTCGCCGCCGAGATCACGGGGGGCCTGTCGGCGGCGTGCGTGATCCCGCTGGCCGTACGGCTGCCGCCCGGCGGGGTGGTGCGCGTCCTGGGCGTGATCGGCCTGGTCGTCGTCACCCTGGCCAGGCCCGCGTTGAGCGCTTTCCCGGCGGCGTGGTGGTGGCCGGTGCTGTTCCTTTCCGTGGTCGCCGGCTACCTCCTGGTGCACGCCTGGCTGATCGGCGTGGGCCGTCGCTCGCCGGGGCTGAGCCGGGTGACGCGCCGGTGGGCGGTGGCGTGCGGCGTGCTGGTGATCTTCTCCGTGGTCGCCGTCCTGGTCACGAGCTTCCTGGTGCCCGTGCATCCGGCCGCCAACGTCGTCGTGGCCGTGCCCGGGCTGCTCGCCTGGTTGTCGATGCCGCTGTGGTTCCTGCGATTGTCCGCCGAGCGGCGGATCGGGGTTCAGCCCGCCGGGTGACGCGCCCGCGAGGGCCTGCGGGAGACAGTGGAACCCTCGGCGGGGGCGCATGTGAGGAAGATCGCAGTTCCCCTCCATCGCATTGCTCTACAAGTCGTAGTACTACTGGGGATAGATGAACTACAGCTTGTAGAGCTCCAGAGCCCGTGAGGGGAAAATGGACGCGTTGGATCTTGCGCGGTGGCAGTTCGGCATCACCACCGTGTACCACTTTCTGTTCGTGCCGCTGACCATCGGTCTCGGCGTTTTCGTGGCCGGGCTGCAGACCGCCTGGCACCGCACGGGCAAGGAGCACTACCTCAAGCTGACGAAGTTCTTCGGGAAGCTCTTCCTGATCAACTTCGCGATGGGCGTGGTGACCGGCATCGTGCAGGAGTTCCAGTTCGGGATGAACTGGAGCGAATACTCGATCTTCGTCGGCGACGTGTTCGGCGCGCCCCTGGCCCTGGAGGCGTTGCTCGCCTTCTTCCTGGAGTCGACCTTCATCGGCCTGTGGATCTTCGGCTGGGACCGGCTGCCCAAGCGGGTGCACCTGGCCACGATCTGGATCGCGGTGATCGGCTCGAACCTGTCGGCCTACTTCATCCTCGCGGCCAACGCCTGGATGAAGCACCCGGTGGGCTACGAGGTGGTCGACGGCAAGGCCAGGATGACCGACATCTGGGCGGTGCTCACCAACGACACCGCGCTGGCCCAGGTGCCGCACGTGGTCGCGGCCTCGTTCATCGTGGCGGGCGGCTTCGTGCTCGCGATCTGCGGCTACCACCTGATCAAGAAGACCGAGGGCGAGTGGCGCAGCGCGATGCGCGGCGCGCTGGTGATGACCGCCATCGCGGGGGCGGTGGTCGCGGGCACCGGCGACATGTCGGCGCAGCTGCTCCACACCCAGCAGCCGATGAAGCTGGCCGCGGCGGAAGGGCTCACCGAGACCGTCGACGGCGCGCCGTTCACGATCGTGCCCGGCGTGGAGGTGCCCAAGCTGCTGAGCCTGCTGGCCGCCCACGACCCCGACGCGACGGTCAAGGGCACCGAGGACCTGCAGCGGGAGTTCGAGGCGAAGTTCGGGCCCGAGGACTACACGCCCAACATCCCGGTCGTCTTCTGGTCGTTCCGCCTCATGCAGGGCTTCGGCATGGCGACGGTGGGCCTGGCCGCACTCGGCCTGCTCCTGACCCGCAGGCGCAGGCAGCCGCCGCCGTGGTTCAACCGGATGCTCCTGCTGGCCCTGCCGCTGCCGTGGCTCGCGGTCATCTTCGGCTGGCTGCTCAGCGAGATCGGCCGCCAGCCCTGGACCGTCATGGGTGAGCTGCTGACCGCCGCGAGCGTCTCGCCCGGCGTCACCACCGGCCAGGTGGCGACGAGCCTGGCGATCTTCACCGTCCTGTACGGCGCGCTCACGATCGCCGAGGCGGTCCTGCTGGTCCGGCACGTCAAGCGCGGCCCCGACAAGAGCGCGCAGATCGAAGAGCAGCGCGAACCCGTCCTGATGGGATACTGATCATGATCGAATTGTGGTTCGTCGTCATCGCCTTCCTGTGGACCGGCTACTTCGTCCTGGAGGGATTCGACTTCGGCGTCGGCCTGCTCGCCCCCTTCGTCAGCGGTGACGAGGACGAGCACAAGCAGGCGCTGCAGACCATCGGACCGGTGTGGGACGGCAACGAGGTCTGGCTGATCAGCGCGGTGGGCGCCACGTTCGCCGCCTTCCCCGCCTGGTACGCGGGACTGCTGTCGTCGTTCTACATCCCGCTCGTCCTGGTGCTGACCGGGCTGATCGTGCGCGGGGTGGGCCTGGAGTGGCGCGGCAAGGTCGCCAACACCCGCTGGGCGGACCTGGGCATCGTGGTCGGCAGCGCGCTGCCCGCGTTCGTCTGGGGCGCCGTCTTCGCCCAGGTGCTCGGCTACGGCCCGGTGCTGGGCGGATTGTTCTCGCTGGCCGCCAGCGCCCTGCACGGTGCGATCTTCCTGGCGCTCAAGACCGACGGCGCGGTACGGCGGCGCGCACGGGTCGCGGCTCTGGTGACCGGGTTGGTGGCGGTGCCGCTGGCGGCCCTGGCGCTGCCCGCGCTCGGCCCGGTCGCGATCGCCGCCCTGGTCGCCCTGATGGGCGCGCTGGTGCTGATCTGGCAGCGCCGCGAGGGCTGGGCCTTCACCGCCACCGCCGGGGCGATCGTCCTGGTGTCGGTCGCGGTCTTCGCCGGCCTGCGTACGGCGCCGCTGCCCGGACTGACGCTGGAGGAGGCGGCCTCGGGGCCGTACACGCTCGGCGTGCTGACCTGGATCGGCCTGGCGATCCTGCCGTTCATCCTGCTCTACCAGGGCTGGACGTACTGGGTGTTCAGGAAGCGCGTCAGCCTGGCTCACTAGCCACGCCGCCACCGAGGTAGAGGCGGCCCAGCCGGGGATCGGCCAGCAACTCCCCGGCCGGGCCGCTGATGTGCACCCGGCCGAGGTCGAGCACGCAGCCGAGGTCGGCCATCTCCAGCGCCCGCCGCGCGTTCTGCTCGACCAGCAGCACGGCCACCCCGGTGCGCCGCATCAGGTCGATCTGCTCGAAGACGGTCGTGGTGGTGCGCGGGTCCAGCCCCATCGAGGGCTCGTCGAGCAGGATCACCTTGGGCTGCAGCATCAGCGCGCGGGCGAACTCGACCTGTTTCTGCTGCCCGCCCGACAGCAGCCCGGCGATGGTCGCCCACCGCTCGGCCACGACGGGGAAGAGCTCCTTGACGCGGGCGATCCGCTCGCGCACGACCGCCTGGTCGCGCAGCGTGTAACCGCCCAGGCGGACGTTCTCGGCGACCGTCATCTCCCTGAAGACGCTGTGCCCCTGCAGCACGTGGGCCAGGCCCCTGGCCAGCAGGGCCTGCGGCGGGAGCCCGGTCACCTCCGCGCCCTCCAGCAGCACCTCGCCCGAGCGCGGGGCGAGCAGGCCGCTGGCCACCTTGAGCACGGTGGACTTGCCCGCGCCGTTGGGCCCGACCAGGCAGACGACCTGCCCGGCGCGGACCGTGACGGACAGGCCGCGCAGCACCGGGTCCGCCCTGCCGTACCCGGCCACGAGGTCGCGCAGGACCAGGACGTCAGACACCGAGGTAGGCCTCCAGTACACGGGGGTCGGACCGCACCTGCCGGGGAGGCCCCGCGCAGATGGGCGCGCCCCGGTCGAAGACGATCACGTGGTCGCTCATGCCCATCACCATGTCCATGTTGTGCTCGACGACGAGGAAGGTGTGCCCCTCGGCGTTGAGCTCGCGGATCAGGGTGACCAGGCGCTCGATGAGCGCCGGGTTGACCCCGCCCGCCGGTTCGTCCAGCAGGATCAGCTCCGGCTCCGCCATGAGGACCGCCGCCAGTTCCAGGAGTTTCTGCTGGCCGTACGACAGCTCGCGGGCCTCGGCGGTCTCCATGTGCTCGATGCCGGTACGGCGCAGCCAGCCGCGTGCGCGCTCGATCTCGGCGGGGTTGCCGATGCCCGCGAGCAGCTCGCGCAGCCTCGTCCTGCGGACGGCGACCAGCATGTTCTCCAGGACGGTCATCCGCGGGAAGATCCTGCACAGCTGGAAGGTGCGTCCGAGCCCGAGGTGGGCGATGCGGTGGGGCGACCTGCCGGTGATGTCGGTGTCGCGGTAGTGGACGGTGCCGCTGTCGGGCTTGATCAGCCCGGTGACGAGGTTGAAGAAGGTGGTCTTGCCCGAGCCGTTCGGCCCGATCAGCGCGTTGATCTTCCCGGGGAGCACCTCGACGGTGGCGTCACGCACCGCCGTCACTCCGCCGTAGGACTTGCGGAGCCCGGCGGTTGTGATCACGTCTCCACCTCCTCGCGAGGATGCCCTCGGGCATGAACAGGACGACCAGCACCAGCAGGACCCCGGTGGCGGTCAGGTGGATCTGCGTCTCCCCCAGCGCGATCAGGAAGTACTCGCCCGCCGGGGCCACGATCAGCGCGCCGAGCAGCGGCCCGAGCAGGTGGCGTCGCCCGCCCAGCAGGCTCATGAGCACCATGGAGGCGCCGAAGACGACGGAGAAGACGAAGATCGGGTCCAGGGAGCCGAACCACAGCGCGTACAGGCCCCCGGCGAGGGCGACGAACAGCGCCGACAGGGCGAAGGCCACCACCTTGTAGGCGGCGGTGGGCACGCCCAGCGACTCGGCCTTGTCCTCGTCCTCGCGGATGGCCCGCAGGCCGCTGCCGTACCTGGATCGGGAGATCAGCCACCAGGCCAGCAGCACGGCCGCGAGCAGGGCCAGGAACAGGTGGTAGAAAAGCAGGTGCGTCTGGCCCCTGTGCAGCCCGGCGAAGGGCGAGGGCACCTGCAGCGCGACGGAGCCGCCGGTGAGCGAGCGCCAGCCCTGCGCGAGCAGGTTCATCGCGGACACCAGCGCGATCGTGACGATCACGAAGGACGCGCCGCGCACGCGGACGGCGGCGACGCCGACCAGCGCCGCGAAGAGCGCCACGCCCGCCGTCGAGACGCCCAGGGCCAGCGGCCACGGCCAGCCGAGGCGGGCGACCAGCAGGCCGGTGCCGTAGGCGCCGAGGCCGAAGAAGGCGGAATGACCGAGCGAGACGTAGCCGGACAGGCCGCCCAGGATGTTCCACGAGGTGGCCATCGCCGCGTACATCACGGTCAGCACGCCCGCGTAGACCAGGTAGTAGTTCGGCACCAGCCACGGGTAGGCCAGCGCGGCGGCGACGAGCAGCAGGCTAGAAACGATGCGCAAGCCGTCCCCCGAACAGGCCCTGGGGCCGCAGCAGCAGCGTCACCAGCAGGAAGGCGTAGAACATCAGCGTCGCCCAGGTGGCGTCGACGGTGACCAGTACCAGCCCCTCGACCACGCCCAGCAGGATCGCCGCCAGTGCCGCGCCGAGCACGCTGCCCAGCCCGCCCACGACGATGATCGCCATCAGCTTGCCGATCCACGCCCAGTGCGAGGCCGGGAAGAACGGCGTGACCAGCGCCAGCACCGTGCCGCCGACCGCGGCCGTGGCCAGGCCGACGCCGAAGCCGTAGCCGGCGACCCGCTCGGTGCGCACGCCCACCAGCCTGGCCGCCTCCGGATGCTGGACGGTCGCCCGCAGCGCCCGGCCGAACCTGCTCTTGACCAGCAGGGCGAAGAGCGCCGTGAGGGTGATCACCGCGATCCAGAAAGCGATGATCTTGTCGTACGGCAGATGCACCTCGCCGAGGCTCAGCGACCTCGTCGCGTAGTCCATCGAGACCGACTTGTACGACCCGGTGTAGATCGTGCCGAGCAGCCCTTCGACGGTCAGCGCCAGCCCGAAGGTGAGCAGCACGCTCATCATCGGGTCCAGCCCCCTGATGATCACCCGCTGGAGCAGCACGCCGAGGCCGAAGAAGAGCGGCACGGTGATCGGCATCGTGGCCAGGGGGTCGAGGCCGAAGCCGGTGTGCAGGGAGTAGGTCAGGTAGGCGGCCAGGAACAGGAAGGCGGGGTGGGCGACCATGACCACCCGCATCACCCCGAAGTACAGCGACAGGCCCGCGGCCAGCAGGGCGTACAGCCCGCCCGTGAGCAGGCCGAGGGCCAGTCCCTGGAGGAGGAGCGTCACCACGCCTGCTTCGGGAAGACGATGTCGGCGGTCTTGGCCTCGGCGGGCAGGACGATCTCCACCTTGCCGCCGACGTACTGCTGGATCATGTGCGCCTGCTCCGGCCTGCCCTGCTCGTCGAAGGAGAGCGGCCCGACGACGGTGTCGAAGGTGCCCTGGCGGATGTGGTCGGCGAGCTTGTCCTGGCATTCCCTGGTCGGCTCGACGCACTTGACCGCGTTGACGGCCGCCTCGACCACCTGGCCCACGGTGAAGCCGTTGGCGGCGTCCTCGTGCGCGTCGCCGCCGAACTTCGCCTTGTACCTCTTGACCAGGTCGGCGTTGCCGGGGAAGTCGGTCGTGGGCGCCCAGCCGACCGGCGAGAGGACGTGCTCGGCGGCGTTCTTCACCGCCGCGGGGAACTCCGGCAGGGTGGGGCCAGTGGAGAAGGCCGCCAGCTTGGGCTGCACCTTCAGCTCCTGGAGCGCCCGGACCAGGCCGACCGAGTCCTCGAACTGGGTGCCGCCGACCACGATGTCGGGCTCGGCGGCGGCGATCTTGGCGGCGATGGGGCCGAAGTCGGTGGTGTCGGGCGGGTAGATCTCGTCGACCACCGTCGTGATGCCGGCCGCGGCCAGCTTGTCGCGCAGGCCGTACGCCGTGCCCTGGGCGAACGGGTCGTCGAGGCTGGCGTACGCGGCGGTCTTGGGCCGCTGCCCCTCCGGAAGCTTGGTGATGTACTCGGCCAGGTAGTTGTAGTGGTCGCCGGCGATCGCGGGCGCGGCGTAGAACAGGCGCTTGAAGCCCTGCTCGAAGACCTCCTTGGCGGCTCCCGCCGGTTCGACGAAGAGCATGTTGTACGACTCGGCGACCTTGGCCGCGGGGATGACCAGGCGCGAGGAGAACGGGCCGAAGACCAGGTTGACCTTGTCCTGGGTGATCAGCGATTCGTAGTCGGAGCTGACGCGGTTGGGATCGGAGGCGTCGTCGCGGAAGATCAGCTCGACCTTCCGTCCGAGCAGGCCGCCCTTCTCGTTGACCGTCTCGGCCCAGAGCTGGTAGCCCTCCTGGATGCCCTTGCCGGGTTCGGAGAAGTCGCCCGACAGCGGCAGCGAGACGCCGATCCTGACCGGGCCGGTCCGCGGGGCCGTCCCCGGTTCGTCGGTCTTGGCGCACGCGGCCGCCAACAGGGCGCAGGTAACGGTGATCGCCAGGATTCTTGCCATCGAGGGGACCTCCTGCTGGCACGAAAGCGCTTTCGGAAGCGCTTTCGGCTAACATTGCACGAGGAGTGCCCGATGACAAGGGGGCCGCATGGAGCGCCCGCCCCGCCTGATCGACGTCGCCCGCGCAGCCGGGGTCTCCCTCGCGACCGCCTCCCGCGCCATCACCGGCAGCCACGGCGTCAGCGCCTCGCTCGCCGCCCACGTGCAGGCGGTCGCCGCCCAGATCGGCTACGTGCCCAACAGCCACGCCCGCGCCCTGGCCGGAGGGCAGACCTCCATCGTCGGCCTGGTCGTGCACGACGTCGGCGACCCCTACTTCGGCGAGATCGCCCGCGGCGTGCTGCGCGAGACCGAGCAGCGCGGCTATCTGGCCCTCATCAGCCAGACCGAGCGCGACCCGCAGGCCGAACTGTCACGGGTGCGCGCCCTGCGCGCGCACCGCGTCACCTCGATCGTGCTGGCGGGCTCCGGCTACATCGACGCCTCCGCAGAGAACCCGCTGGCCGCCGAGATCCGCTCCATCACCGCGAGCGGCGGCCGGTTCGCCGTCATCGGCCGCCACCACCTGCCCGTCGACGCCGTCCTGCCCGACAACGCCGCGGGCGGGGCCACCCTGATGCGCCACGTGCTGGACCTGGGCCACCGCCGCATCGGCGTGGTCGGAGGACCGGCCAACCTGACCACCGTCGAGGACCGCCTCGCCGGGCTGCGCGGCGCGGCCGAGGCGGCCGGGCTCGACTGGGGGCGGGTCCCGGTCGTGGACGGCGACTTCACCCGCGAGGGCGGGGCGCGGGCGGTCGCCGAGCTGGTCGGCGCGCATCCCACGCTCACCGCCGTGATCGCGCTCAACGACCCGATGGCGGTCGGAGCGCTGTCGTGGTTGCTGGGGTCGGGGCGGCGGGTGCCGTCGGAGGTGTCTCTGGCGGGGTTCGACGACATCCCGCTCGCCGCCGACGTCTACCCGGCGCTGACGACCGTGCGGCTGCCGATGGTGGCGATGGGGCGGCAGGCCCTGGACCTGGTGCTCAAGCCGCCCGCGGCCCGTCCGCGCCGCCGCCGCACGGGCCACGAACTGGTCGTGCGCGCCTCCACGGGCTCGGCGCCGTCGTGAGTCCGCGCGGCCGTCGCCCGGCGCCGTCGTGAGCCCGCTCGGCCTCGGCTGGCCGGCGCCCTCGTGAGCCCGTGGCCCCTGGCCTAGTAGCCCGCCGGTGAGGCCATCGGCGTGTGGGTGCGGTGGTCCTTGAGGTGCAGGTCGCCCCCGAGCCGCTCCTTGATCCGGTCCAGCACCTTACGGTCCGACAGCGCCGTCCACAGGGGCCCGACGAGGTGCGGGTTGTACTCGGGCGCGGTGTCCATCCAGGCGTCCTTGCCCGCCTGCGTGGAGAAGGTGCTCAGGAAGAACTCGCCGTCGGAGGTCTTGCAGTGCCCCGTGCGGATGTCCGTGGCGTCGACCTGGATGCGCGGCTCGCAGCCGACCTTGGCGGCGAGCTGCTCGACGGTCAGCGCCTCGGCGTTCGCGGGCGCCGCCTGGTCGGCGGCGACGTAGGGACCGCCGTCGCCGGAGGGACCGGGTGAGCAGGCCGCGCAGAGCACGGCCGTGACGGCGAGAGCGGCTGTACGCGGAAATGTCGTCATGTCCGGGGGTACGCAGCCGTCCCGAGCACGGTTCAGTCGAGCACGGTTCAGTCGAGCACGGGTCAGTCGAGTACGGCCACTCCCCTGCCGCGCAGGGCCTCGACGAGCGCGCGGCTGTCGTCGAGCTTGTTCCATCGCAGGTCGAGCCGCTCCAGCTCGGGCAGCTCCGCGAGGCTCTCCGGCAGCGCCCTGAGCCGGTTGTTGCGCAGGTCGAGGTGACGCAGCCGGCTCAGCCGCGACACCCACCCCGGCAGCTCGGCCAGCAGGTTGTCTCGCAGGTTCAGCTCCCGCAGCGCCCCCAGCCCGGCGAGCTCGGCCGGGAGCGAGGTCAGCCGGTTGCCGCGCACGTGCAGCTCGACCAGCCGCCGCAGCCCGCCGAGCGACGCGGGAAGCGCGGTCAGCCTGTTGCCGTCGGCGCGCAGCTCGCGCAGGGCGGCCATGCCGCCGATCGTGGCGGGCAACGCCGTGAGCCGGTTGTCGCTGACGTTGAGGTAGGCCAGCCGGTCCAGCCCGCCGAGGGAGGCGGGCAGCTCGGTGAGGCGGTTGTCGCCGACGTAGAGGTAGTCGGTCAGGCCGAGCCGCCCGAGCTCCTCGGGCAGGCTGCCGAGCAGGTTGTGGGCGACGTCCAGCATGCGCAGCGAGCGCAGCCCCCGGATGTCGGCGGGCAGGTCGGTGAGCTGGTTCTGGGCGAGGTTGAGCGACTCCAGCGAGGGCAGGCGCCACAACTCGCCCGGGACGGTTGTCAGCCGGTTGCCGCCCAGCGACAGGTGTCTCAGCCGCTGCAGCCCGCCGAGGCGGGCGGGGGCGGTGGTGATCGCGTTGCCGTACAGGAAGAGGACCTCCAGCCCCGGCGGGCAGGACGGCACGTCGGACAGCTCGTTGCCGTCGGCGTGCAGCGCCCGGAGCGCGGGGAGGTCGCCCAGTTCGGCGGGCAGGCAGGCGAACCTGTTGCCGTCGAGGCGGAGCTCCTCGAGGGCGGCCAGCTTGCCGATGGAGGGCGGCAGCTCGGCGAGGTCGTTCCAGGCCACGTCGATGAGGCGCAGCCCGGGGTGGTCGGCCGGATCCTCGGGCAGCCGGGTCAGACCGGCGCCAGGGGCGCGGAGCTCGATCATGGAATCAGCGTATCGGCACATCCCGGCGGAAGCAGACCCGCATCGGCCCGCGCGACCGGGGCGGCGCGCTAGCCGCGCAGGTGGAACAGCTCCGAGGGTGAGATCGGCATGCGGTCGATCGCGATGCCCTCGGCGTCCTCGATCGCGCCGGCGATCACCGCCGACACCGGGATGACTCCGGCCTCCCCCGCCCCCTTGATCCCGAGCGGGTTGAGGGGTGACGGGGTCTCCAGGTGGGCGGTCTCCACGCGCGGCACCTCGGTGGCGTACGGCATGAGGAAGTCCATGAACGAGGCGTTGAGCAGCTGGCCGTGCGCGTCGTAGACCATGCGCTCGTACAGCGCGCCGCCCACGCCCTGGGCGACGCCGCCGTGGATCTGCCCCTCGACGATCATCGGATTGATCAGCCGCCCGCAGTCGTGCACCACCGCGTATCGCAGGATCTCGACCTCCGCGGTGTCGGGGTCGACCGCGACGATCGCGGCGTGCATGCCCGAGGCGAAGGTGGAGCGCACCGGCGAGTAGTAGTCGCGCCCCTCCAGCCCCGGCTCCTCGCCCTCGGCGACCGGCGGCAGGTCGGGCGAAGCCGTGCCCGCGAACTGGGTGGCGCGCTTGGCCTCCTCGTCGAAGGCGTAGCGCAGCGGGTTGGCCAGCACCGCCACGGTGGCCAGCGGCACGGCCGCCCCGGGAGCGCCCTTGACGTGCACGACGCCCTCGGTGATCTCCAGGTCGTCGGCGGAGGCCTCCAGCGCGTCGGCGGCGATGCGCAACGCTTTCTCGCGGACCTTGCGGCAGGCCAGCGCGATGGCGTTGCCGCTCATCACGGCGGCGCGCGAGGCGAAGGTGCCCACCGCGTAGCCGAAGCGCCGGGTGTCGCCGGTGACGACGCTGACCCGTTCGATCGGCACGCCGAGCTCGGTCGCGGCGATCTGCGCGAAGACCGTCTCGTGTCCCTGGCCCTGGCTGGTCAGGCCGGTGGAGACGTGCACGCGGCCGTCGGAGGTGATCTGCACGTGGCCGCCTTCGTACGGCCCGACGCCGGTGCCCTCGACGTAGCAGCCGATCCCGATGCCGACGCCCGGGCGGCGCTCGAAGGAGTCCCAGCCGATGAGCTCCTTCAGCATGCGCAGCATCTCGGGGTAGTCGCCGCTGTCGTAGATCAGCGGGCGGCCGTCCTGGAAGACCATGCCCTGGTCGTAGGGGAAGTCGGCGGGCTGGATGAAGTTGCGCTCCCGGACCGCGGTGCGGTCGGCGCCCAGATACTGGGCGATCTTGTCCATCGTGCGTTCCATGCAGAACACGCCCTGCGGGCGCCCCGCGCCCCGGTACGGGGTGACCTGCACGGTGTTGGTGTAGATCGAGGAGAACTCCACCCGGTAGGAGCCCAGCTTGTACGGCCCGAGCAGCTGCGTCGAGGTGATGATCGGCACGATGATCCCGTAGGGCGTGTAGGCGCCGTGGTCGTGCAGGATGGTCACCTCCAGCCCTTCGACCCGGCCGTCGTCGTCGAAGCCGACCCGGACGAAGTGCACCTGGCCGCGCTCGTGCGCGCTGGAGACGAAGTGCTCGCGCCGGTCCTCGGTCCACTTGACCTCGCGGCCGAGCGTCATCGCCGCCCACGGCACGAGGATCTCCTCGGGCCACGGGTGCACGATCTTCACCCCGAAACCGCCGCCGACGTCGGGGGCGATCACCTCGACGTTGGGCAGGGGCAGGTCGAGCTTGGCCGCGATCGCCATGCGCACGCTGGTGGAGGTCTGCGTGCTGGAGTAGACACGCAGGTCGGTGCCGTCCCAGCGGGCGTAGACGCCACGTCCCTCCAGGGGCATGGAGGCGCTGCGCTCGATGTCGAGCCGGAAGGCCAGGGTGTGCGCCGCCTGCTCGATCGCCTCGCGCGCCCCCCTGCCGTCGGCGGCGGGCACCTCCTGCACGAAGTGCGCGCCCAGGTTGCCCGGCACGTCGTCGTGGACGAGCTGCGCGCCCTGCGCCGCCTCCTCGATGCCGACGACCGGTTTGAGCAGCTCGTAGTCGACCCTGATCAGGTCGCACACGTCCTCGGCCAGGTAGCGGTCCTCCGCCACGACCATCACGACCGGCTCGCCGACGTGGCGGACGGTCTCCTTGGCCAGCGGGTAGGCGGTGCGGCCGTGGGTCAGCGCCGGGTGCGGGATGAGCAGCGGCAGCGGCTGGGCGAGCCTGCCCGGCAGGTCCTCCCACGTGTAGATGGAGATGAGCCCCTCGGCGTCGAGCGCGGCGCTCACGTCGATGTCGCGGATGCGGGCGTGCGCGTGCGGCGAGCGCACGAACGCCACCGCCACCGCGTCGTGCCCCAGGTCGTCGAGGTAGCGTCCCTGCCCGGTGAGCAGCCGCGGGTCCTCCAGCCGCTGCACCTTCTCACCGAACAGCCGCGTCGTCATTCGGACTCCTCCGCCATGAGCTCCGCCGCCCGGTGCACGGCCTTGACGATGTTCTGGTAGCCGGTGCACCGGCACAGGTTGCCGGAGATGCCCTCGATGACGTCGTCGTCGGTGGGCGAGGGGTTGTCCCTGAGGAACGCGGTGACCGTGCACAGGAAGCCGGGCGTGCAGAAGCCGCACTGCAGGCCGTGGCACTCGGCGAAGGCCCGCTGCACCGGCGACATGCCCCCCGGGCCCGCCAGCCCCTCCACGGTGGTCAGCTCGCGGCCGTCGACGGTGACGGCGAAGGTCAGGCACGAGCGCACCGGCTCGCCGTCGAGCAGCACCGTGCAGCAGCCGCACACGCCGTGCTCGCAGCCCACATGGGTGCCGGTCAGTCCCAGATCGTGGCGGAGCGCGTCGGACAGCAGCCTGCGCGCCGGGACCCGCGCCTGGCGGGCCACCCCGTTGACCACCAGGGTGATCTCGTGCCGCTCCTCCTGGGTCACTGGGCCGCCTCCCTGGCCGCGTCGGTGAACGCCCGCTCGGCCAGCACCCCGACCAGGTGGCGCCGGTAGGCCGCGCTCGCGTGGATGTCGCCCTCGGGGTCGGTCCGCTCCTGTACGGCACGCGCCAGCTCGGCGGGCGTGCCGCCCTCCAGCTCGACCAGCTGGGGCGTCGCCGCGACACCGATGCAGGCGGCCCTCGCGGCGGCGATGCGGCCGTCGTCGCCGAGGGTGACGACGGCGCAGACACCGGCCAGGGCGTAGTCGCCGTGCCGTCGCGCGAGCTCGTGGATGGCGAAGCCGGACCTCGGCGGCAGGCCGGGGAAGAACGCGGAGACGGCCAGCTCGCCGGCTCGCAGGTCGGACTCCAGGGGGCCGACGAAGAAGTCGGCCGCCGCCACGTCACGCACGCCGCCGAGGCTGGCCAGCCGTACGGACCCTCCCAGCACCGCGAGGACGGCGGGCAGCTCGGCCGCCGGGTCGGCGTGCACGAGGCTGCCGACGACCGTGCCGCGGTTGCGGATCACCGGGTGCGCCACCAGCTTGAGCGCCCGCCGCAGCGGCGCGGGCCCGGAACGCTCCACCCGCGAGTGCCGGGCCAGCGCGCCGACGCGCACGCCGCCCCGCTCGTCCTCGATGGTGTCGAGCCCCGGCACCCGGTTGATGTCGATCACATGCGACGGCGAGGCCAGCCGCATGTTCATCAGAGGGATCAGGCTCTGGCCTCCGGCCAGCACCTTGCCGCGCGCCCCCGCCCCGGCCAGCGCGTCGAGCGCCGAGCCGAGGTCGAGGGGCGCGTGGTACGTGAACGGGGGTGGTTTCACCCGGTGGACTCCCTGATCTCGGCGGGCCTTCGCGCGATCCAGCGCAGCAGGTGGTAGCCGCCCACGACGACGATGGTACCGAGCGCGATGCCCTCCAGGGTGAACTCTCCCGTGATCATGTGCTTGACCGGACCGATCGCCAGGATGATGCCCGCGCCGATCGGGACCATGTTGACCGGATCGGCGAAGTCGACCCGGTTCTCGATCCAGATCTTCGCGCCCAGCAGGCCGATCATGCCGTACAGGATGACCGTGACGCCGCCCAGCACGCCTCCGGGCGTGGCGGCGACCAGCGCGCCGAACTTGGGGATGAGGCCGAAGGCGATCGCGATGACGCCGGCGATGTAGTAGGCGGCCGTGGAGTAGACCTTGGTGGCCGCCATGACGCCGATGTTCTCGGCGTAGGTGGTGGTCGGCGAGCCGCCCACGGCGCTGGTGACCACGGTGGCGACGCCGTCGGCGGCGACGGCGCGGCCGACGTAGGGGTCGACGTCGGTGCCGGTCATCTCGCCGACGGCCTTGACGTGGCCGATGTTCTCGGCGACGAGCGCGATGACGGCGGGCAGTACCAGGAGCACCGCGCTGAAGCGGAAGTCGGGGGCGTGGAAGTCGGGCAGGCCGAACCAGGGGGCGTCGGCCAGGCCGGAGAAGTTCACCCGCGGGTGGGTGTCGACGGCGCCGGTGCCGGCGTTGTAGGCGGTGATGTCGCCGAAGACCCGATCGGCTCCCCACGACAGCACGAAGCCGAGGATGAGGCCGATCAGGATGCCGATGCGCCCGATGAAGCCCTTGAAGGCGACGATGACCACGAAGGTGATCAGCATCGTGACCAGCGCCATCCACTGGTCCTGCGGCCAGTAGACGTCGGCGACCACGAAGGCCAGGCCGAATCCGATCAGCATGACCACCGCGCCGGTCACGACAGGCGGGAAGATCCGGTGGATGATCTGCACCCCGAGCACGTGCACGGCCACGCCGGCCAGGGCCAGGACGAGGCCGGCGACCAGGATCGCCCCGGTCACGATGGCGTCGACCCCGGCGGTGTCGCCGCCGAACAGCGCCCTGATCGCCAGGACGCCGCCCACGAACGAGGCGCTGGTGCCCAGGTAGCTGGGTACCTTGCCCTTGACGATCAGCAGGAACAGGATCGTCGCCACGCCCGACATCATGATCGCGACGTTCGGGTCCAGCCCCATGACCAGGGGGAAGACGAACGTCGCGCCGAACATGGCGACCACGTGCTGGGCGCCGAACCCGATCATCCTCGGCCAGGAGAGCCGTTCGTCCGGCTTCACCACCTCGCCGGGGGCCAGATGTTTTCCGTCACCGTGTTTGGTCCAACCCATAACCATGGAGCGCGTCCCCTCTGGTCACTGGCCCCCGAACTCGCATTGTTGCGGGCACATTAGGCCCGATCGTGCCCGCCTACACCGGCATGATCTGCCAAATCTGGGAGCGTGACCAGAGGTCGCCTTGCGCACAGTCACGAAACGTGGATGCTGAACCCGTCGCCGCTGACCACGGAGCCGGAGCGCACCTTGCGGGTCTTGCGGAGCTCCACCTCACCGTCGACCATGACCAGCCCCTCGGAGATCAGCTGCTTGGCCATGCCGCCGGTCTCGGTGACGCCGCAGTATTTGAGCAGGTCGCACAGGGGGATGAAGTCGGAGCTCAGCTCGAAGTCCAGGTCCACGGGTCAAGACTAGTCGCCCAGCATGGGCACCAGTTCCCGCAGCTCCTCGTCGCTGTAGGAGCGGTTGCCGCGGGCCAGGTGGAAGGTCTCGGCGAACTCCGCTCGCGCGTCGGGGCCGTACCACCTGGTCAGCGACTCGCGCATCGAGGCGTCGGCGTGGAAGTACTCGCTCCAGTTCTTGAGGATGAACTCGCGCCTGCCCGCCCAGTCCTCCGGCACCTCCTCGCCCCAGCCGTTGGAGTGGGGGGCGAACTCGTAGAACTGGGTGGCGTGGGCGTCGCAGCCGAGGAGCTTGTCCTCCAGCACCTGGCCGATGTCGATCGCCAGGTCGTGGCGGTGCAGGTCGTGGGTGCCGTAGTCGACCATCTGCAGGTGCAGCGGCCGCCTCTTCAGGGGCGCGACGGTGGGCAGGATGTTGCCGAGGACCACGAACGGCAGGGCGTCGCGGACGGCGACGCCGGAGGCGCGGTTGTCGGGGTGGCCGCCGCCGTCGGCGTGGAAGCTGATGACGACGTCGGCGCGCCATTCGCGGATGCTGCGGATGACCGCCTGCCGTACCTCCAGGGTGGGGATGAGCGAGCCGTCGTCGATGTCGAGGATCTCGTACTGGGCCACGCCGAGGCGGTCGGCGGCGAGCGCGGCCTCGCGGGCCCGGCGGGCGACCAGGGTGGGCGCGTCGAGGACGTGGTGTCCGGCGGATCCGTTCGTCAGGGTCATGAACTTGACCGCGTGCCCCTGCCGGGCGTAGAGCGCGGCGGTGCCGCCGGCGTACTCCTCGGGCTCGTCGGGGTGGGCGGCGATGACGATGACGCGAAGCGTGCGCTTCATGAAGTGCTGTCCTCCAGGAGTGCGGTGAGGTGGTCGGCGGAGCGGCGGATGAACGCCTTCTCCCAGTCGGGTCCGAGCGGCGGCGCGTAGTAGGCGTCGGCGTCGGGGATCCGCCCGTCGCGCATGAGCCGCTCGCTCTCGACGGTCAGGCGTACGAGCTCCAGCACGTCCGCCATGGGCAGGTCGGGGTGGGCCCGCTGCCAGACGGGAAGGAAGAGCTGGATGCCGTTGCGGTCGCGGCTGCCCGTGTTCTCGATGGTGAGGTTGACCCGCGGGTCGAGTTCCTTCAGTACGGCACGCAGGTCGATGACGCCGTCGCCGCAGGCGCGGATCTGGCGTTCCACGCCGTCGGGCGTGAAGTAGAGGACCAGATCGCGCAGGTGCGTCTGGTGGGTGTAGGGGGCGACGCGGCGGGCGGCGGCGACCGGGTCCTCGCCGCGCACGACCACGTTGGCCAGGTCCATGGTGATGCCGAGCACGTCGGGGCCGACGTCTTCGACGAGGGCGACGAGCTCGTGGGTGGTGATCTCCTCGTGGGTCTCGAGGTTGATGCGGCAGCCGAGGTCGCGCAGCATGGGCGCGGCCCGGTGCAGCAGGCGCCGGGTGGCCTCGAGCTGCTCGCTCCAGGTGACGTCGGTGCGGAAGCGGTCGATGGCGTGCAGGCCCCAGTCATATCGCTGGTAGTTGGCGGTGTCGGCCCACAGTTCCGTCATGCCGGCCGCGCGGGCGGCCTCGGCCATGCGGCGCAGTCCCAGCAGGTAGTCGCCCTCGCCGATCTCGCGGATCGTGGGCTCCTCCGAGGTGTTGAACGGGTTGACCTTGCCGAGCCCGGTCTCCAGGTACAGGCCCTTGTCGTCGGCGATCTCGCGCAGGTGCTTGAGGTAGCCGGGGTCGAGGGTGGGCGACATCTCCAGGATCGTGCGGAAGAACACCCCGTCGTGGCCGAGGTCGGCGCACTCCCGCAGCAGGCCCTCCGGCCCGAGCTCGGCGGCTCGCGGGAACTTGCGCCCGCAGATGCCGATCTTCACTGGTTCTCCTTTCCCAGGGCGTGGCAGCGTGCCCAGTGGCCGTCGGCCACCCGGGTGACGGGCGGCATGGTGGTGCGGCACAGGTCGGTGACCAGCGGGCAGCGCGCGGTGAACGGGCAGCCGGTGGACGGGCGCGGGCCCGTGGGCCGCGTCACGGTGGACGACGAGCCTCGCCGCGGGTTGGGCACGGCCGCCAGCAGCAGCCGTGTGTAGGGGTGGGCGGGCTCGCCGGTCAGCACGCGGGCGGGCCCGCCCTCGACGATGTGGCCGCCGTACATGACGAGCATGCGCCCGCCCAGGTAGCGGGCCGAGGCCACGTCGTGGGTGATGTAGAGGAAGGCCGTCTCCCGCTCGTCGCGCAGCCGCTCCATCAGGTTGAGCACGCCGATGCGGATGGAGACGTCGAGCATGGAGACCGGCTCGTCGGCCACGACCAGGAGCGGCTCGACCGCGAAGGCCCTGGCGATGGCGACGCGCTGGCGCTGGCCTCCCGACAGCTCGTGCGGGTGCCGTACGGCCAGCGACGGGTCGAGGCCGACGGTCTCCAGCAGCGCCGCGACGGCTTGTGGCGCCTGCTTGCGCGTCGCGCGCCGGTGCAGCAGCAGCGGCCTGGTCAGGTGGTGGCCGATCGTCCTGGCGGGGTTGAGCGAGCCGAACGGGTCCTGGAAGACCATCTGGACCTTGGAGCGGTACGCCAGTTCGGGCACGGTGGCCGAGCCTTCCAGCAGGACACGCCCGGTGGTGGGGGCGAGCAGGCGGGCGACCATGCGGGCGGTGGTCGACTTGCCGCTGCCCGACTCCCCGACCAGCGCGACGATCTCGCCGCGCTCCAGCGAGAAGGAGGCCTCCCGTACGGCATGCGCCTCGCCGAACGTGCGGCCCAGGTTCTCGACATCGAGCAGGCTCATGCGCCCACCTCCCAGCAGGCCGCCCGGTGAGCGGGGGCGATCTCGACGAACGGCGGGGTCTCGCGGCAGCGGTCGCTCGCCAGCGTGCAGCGCGCGGCGAAGCCGCATCCGGCGGGCGGGTCGATCAGCGACGGCGGCGAGCCGGGGATGCCGGTCAGGCGTTCGCCGTCGTCGTCGATGGAGGGGAAGGAGGCGAGCAGGCCGCGGGTGTAGGGATGGGCCGCGGACTCCAGGAAGGATCGGGCGGGCGCCTGCTCGACGATCCGCCCGCCGTACATGATGGCGATGCGGTCGGCGACCTCGATGAGCAGCGAGATGTCGTGGGTGATGAACAGGACGGCGAAGCCGAGCCGTTCCCGCAGCGCGGTGATCTCCTCCATGATCTCCCGCTGGAGCACGACGTCGAGCGCGGTGGTCGGCTCGTCCATGATGACGAGCTTGGGCTCCAGGGCCAGCGCGATGGCCAGGGCGGCGCGCTGGCGCATGCCGCCCGACAGCTCGTGCGGGTAGGAGCGCAGCCTGGCCGGGTCGATGCCGACCAGCGTGCACAGCTCGGCCGCCCGCTCCAGGGCCCGCGCCCGGCCGAGGCCGGTGTGGGTGCGGATCACGTCGGCGAACTGCGAGCCCAGGCGCATGACCGGGTTGAGGGCGTTCATCGCGTTCTGGAAGACCATCGCGATCTCGCTCCACCTGATCGACCTGAGCCGCCGGTCGTCCAGCTCCAGGATGTCGCGTCCGCCGAGCCGTACCGATCCCGAGGTGATGACGGCGGGGGCGCGCAGCAGGCGCGGGATGGCCAGGGCCAGGGTGGACTTGCCGCAGCCCGACTCCCCGGCCAGGCCGAGCACCTCGCCCGGCGCGACCTCGAAGCTGACCCGGTCCACGGCGCGGGCGGCGCCGCGCAGGCCCCGGTACTCCACGGACAGGTCCTCGACGGCGAGCAGCGCGTCAGCCATGGCGCAGCACCTCCGTGGCGCGGCGGGCGCCGCCGGGGGCGCGCAGGCGCGGGTTGGTCGCCGCGTCGAGGGCGAAGTTGAGCAGCGCCAGCGATCCGGCGGTCAGCGCGATCGCCAGGCCGGGCGAGACGAAGGTCCACCACGCGCCCTGCAGCAGCGCGGAGTCGTTCTGGGCCCAGAAGAGCATGGTCCCCCACGAGGTCTGGCCGGCGTCGCCGAGCCCGAGGAACTCCAGCGCGGATCCGGCGGTCAGGGCGAAGACGACCTGGCCGCACAGGTAGGCGGCGATGACCGACCACAGGTTGGGCAGCAGCTCGGCGGCGATGACGCGCAGCGGACGTTCACCGGCGACCTTGGCGGCGGCGATGAAGTCGCGCTGGCGCAGGCTGAGCGCCTGGGCGCGGATCAGCCTGGCGCCGAACGCCCAGCCCGTGATGATCAGCACCATGGCGATGGTGGCGGGTCCCGGCGGCAGGAAGGCGGCGAGCACGATGATCAGTGGCAGTCCGGGGACGGTCAGCACGATGTTGACCACCAGCGAGATCGCCTCGTCGGCCAGCCCGCCGAAGTAGGCGGCCAGCAGCCCGACCAGGACCGCGACCAGCGTGGTGCCCACGCCCACGGACAGGGCCATGAGCAGCGAGCCGCGCCCTCCCCACACCAGCTGGGCGAAGACGTCCTGGCCCTGGCCGTTGGTGCCGAGCCAGTGCGCGGCCGAGGGCGCCTCGAAGGCTCCTGCGGTGGCGGCGGCCGGCCCGTCGGGGGCCAGCAGCGGCGCGGCGAGGCAGGCCAGCGCCAGCACGGCCAGTATCGCGCCGCCTGCGGCGGATTTCATCGGCGATCACCTCACCCGGGGGTCGAGCAGCACGTAGGCGACGTCCACCAGCAGGTTGACGACGAGGATGGAGACCGTGATCAGCAGGAACAGCGCCTGCATCAGCGGGTAGTCGTGGGTGGTCACGGCCTGGTACAGCTGGTAGCCGAGACCGGGGTAGGAGAAGACGACCTCGGTGAGCAGCTGGCCGGCGAAGACGTTGCCGATCGACAGGCCCAGCAGCGTGAAGGTGGGCAGGATCGCGTTGCGCGCGGCGTAGGAGCCGACCACCCGGGGGGTGCTCAGGCCCTTGGCCTCGGCCATCAGCAGGTAGTCCTCGTCGAGCACACCGATCATGGTGTTGCGCATGTTCAGCACCCAGCCGCCGATCGAGACCAGGACCACGGTCCCGGCGGGCAGCACGAGGTGGGCCAGCACGTCGGCGGCGAAGGCGGCGTTGAGTCCCGGCTCCACGTCGAAGCCGTAGGCCTGGCCGAGCGGCAGCAGCTGCCACTGCACGGCGAACAGGTACAACGCCAGCAACGCCATGAAGAAGTACGGGAACGACCCGGCGAACAGCGCGACGGGCGGGGCGATGGAGTCGAAGCGGCTGCCGCGCCGCCAGGCCGCCACCGCGCCGATGACGCTGCCGATGGCGAAGCTCAGCAGCACCGAGACCAGGCCCAGCAGGAGCGACCAGCCGAACCCGGTGCCGATCACCTCGGTGACCGGGGTGGGGAACTGCGACAGCGACACTCCCAGCTCGCCCCTGAACAGGTGGCTCAGGTAGGTGGCGAACTGCTGCCAGAGCGGGGCGTCGACGAGCCCGTAGGCGTCGCGCAGCGCCTGGAGGTCCTCGGCGGTGAGCTGGCCCGAGTAGGTGGCGACCAGGGTGGTGGCCGGGTCGCCCGGCATCAGCCGGGGCAGGAAGAAGTTAAGCGTGACCGCGACCGCCCCGGCCGCCAGGTAGAACAGCACCCGCCGGGGCAACCGGCTCAACGGGCCGCCTTCAGCTTGGGGTAGACGAGGTAGGTGGTCGGGAAGAGCGGGTCGTTGGCCAGCGGCGCGTAGGCGTTGTCGGCGCTGGGGAAGCCGGTGTAGCGCTTGGTGACGAAGGCTCCCCAGTCGGGCTGCTCGTAGAGCGGGATGGTGGGCAGCTCGGCGACGTAGATGCGCTGCAGGTCGGCGGCGATGCGCTTCTGCTCGGCCTCGTCGCTGGTGGCGGCGAAGGCGGTGAGCAGCTTGTCGGCCTCGGCGTTGCCGTACCTGTGGAAGTTGTTGGTGGAGACCTCGCCGACCGGCTTGACCGTCGCGGTGGAGAGCATGTCGCGGAAGTAGCCGTACGGCGTCGCGCCGCGTTTGCCCGCGCCGAGGGTGAGCTGGAACTTTCCGCCGTAGACGGTGGAGGACCAGTTGTCGAAGCCCACGGTCTTGACGTTGGCGGTGATGCCCGCCTGGGCCAGGCTGGAGCTGACGATGCCGGCGACGGAGATCCAGTCGGTCCAGCCGGTCGGCACGATCAGGTCCCACGCGGCGGGCTTGCCGTCGGGGGTGGTGCGCTTGCCGTCGGCGCCCTTGGCGAATCCGGCGGCGTCGAGGGCGGCGTTGGCGGCGGCCAGGTCGAGGGTGACCGTCTTCTTGCCCTCGGCCAGCACCGACTCGTCCAGCCAGCCGGGGTAGGCCTGGCTGGGCAGGCCCACGGCGTTGGCGACGTCGCTCTTGCCCCACAGCGCGATGTCGACCATGCGGGCGCGGTCGAGGGCCATGCTGAAGGCCTTGCGCACGGCGGGGTCGTCGAAGGGCTTGAGGGTGGTGTTGACGACCAGGTTGACGTCGGCGGTCCGCGGCCACCAGTAGTGGTGGTTGGCGGGGTCCTTGGCGACGAAGGTCTTGTCGGGGTCGGGCACGACCGCGCCCCAGTCGATCTGGCCGCTGAGCACGGCGGCGTTGATCTGGTCCTGGCCGGTGTAGCCGGACAGGCGCAGGCCGGGGATCTCGACCTTCTGCCAGTACTTGTCGTTGCGCTTGAGCTCGTAGCCCTGCGGGCGGAAGGTCGACAGGACGAAGGGTCCGGTGCCGACGGGGTTCTGGTTGGTCTCGGTGACGGGGTCGGCCACCTTCTCCCAGATGTGCTTGGGCACGATGCGCTGGCTGACCAGGTCGTAGAGCGCGGGGGTGATCGCCTCGCGCAGGGCGATGACGACGGTCTTGGCGTCGGGCGCGGTGATGGTGTCGACGTACTGCGCCAGCGGGGTGGCGGCCTCGCCGACCAGGCCCTTGTGGGTGCGCATCAGTTCCAGGGTGAACAGCACGTCGGCGGAGCCGAACGGCGTGCCGTCCGACCAGGTGACGCCCTCGCGCAGGGTGAGCGTGAGGGTCTTGTTGTCGGCCGACCAGGTGTGACCGGTGGCGAGCGAGGGTTCGAGTGTGCCGGTGACGTGGTTCCAGATCATCAGCGGCTCGTAGAGGGCGTTGCGCGTGGCCCAGCGTGAGGTCGCGGCGAACGGGTTGAAGTTGCGGGCGAGGGTGGCGCCCTGCTCGGCGATGATCGTCAGCAGCGGGCCTTGGCTCTGCGGCTTCTGGGGTTCGGTGGTGCCGGCGCATCCGGCGAGCAGGAACGCGCCGGTCGCGATCGCCAGAGTCCGCCGGGAGATCGAGTTGGGGGCCATCGGTGCCTCCCGGGCACTTTCTAGTACGAACAGTTAGTTATTATCAAGTAGTCCTGTACGGCCTTGCACGTCAAGAGCCTGAAATATTTCACTAACGAAGTGTTAGAGAGTTAGACTGCGGCGCATGCACGCGCTGCCGTCCGGGTCCCCAGGGGTCCTCCGCTCGCTCAACGAGCGCTCCGTCGTGGCCCACCTCGTGGACGCCGCGCCCCTCACCCGCGTCGACCTGGCCGAGCGCACCGGACTGGCGCTGCCCACCGTGAGCCGTGCCGTCGCCAACCTCGAACGCGCGGGCCTCGTCACCGCCGTCGGCCACGACACCTCCCGCAAGGGCCCGGCGGCGGCGCTCTACGACGTGCGGCCCGCCGGCGGCGGCGCGGGGCTGTCGGTCGTCATCTCCCCCGTGCGCCTGCAGGTCTCCCTGATCTCGCTGCGCGGCGAACGCCTGGCCCTGGTCGAGCGCGAGCCGGAACCGCTGCCCGCGGGAGCGCCGCTGGCCCAGCAGATCGGCGCCCTGGCCAGGCGCGCCTTCGCCCAGGCGGGCGGCGGCCCCGAGCAGGTCTGGCACACCGTGGTGGCGGTGCCCACCATCGTCGACGCGGCCGGCTACCTCCACCGCGACCTGCCCTCCCCGCTGCCCGACTTCCACCAGGACGCCGTCGTCCGCATCCTGGCGATCACCGGCGGCGCGAGCACGGTCGAGAACGACATCAACCTGGCCGCGCTCGGCGAGGGCGCCAGAGGCGCGGCCCGCGGCCTGGAGCAGTACGTCTACCTGTGGGTGGCGCGCAGTGTCGCGATGGGCATCGTGCTGGGCGGCCGGGTGCACCGCGGTTCGCGTGGCGCGGCCGGAGAGATCTCCCGCATGCCGATCGGCGACGGCGACCCCGCCGACCCGGCGTTGTGGGAGTCGGGGCCGCTGCACCACGCCGTCTCCGAGGCCGCGCTGCGCGAGCGCACCGGGATGGACGCCGAGGAGCTGTTCGCCGCCGCCGCCCGGGGCGACGGCCGCGCCGGTGAGCTGGTGGCCGGGCTCGCCAGGTACCTGGCCCGCGCCGTGGCCTCGATCGTGCCGGTGCTCGACCCCGAGCTGGTCGTGCTCGGCGGCACCGTGGGCGGCCGTCCCGAACTGCTGGAGCCCCTGCGCGCGGAGCTGGCCACGCTGGCCCGCCTGGTTCCCGCCGTCACCCGGTCGGCGCTGGGCGAGGAGGCGGTGCTCATCGGCGCCGAGGAGGTCGCGCTGCGCTCCCTGCGCGAGGAGCTGTTCCAGCGGGTGGCCGGCTAGATCCCGCGCATGCGCAGCACGTGCAGGGCCAGCGTCAGGTTGAGCCGCAGGTGGTGGTCGGCGGTGAAGTTGCCCAGCAGGCGCTCCAGCTTGCCGATGCGGTAACGCAGCGTGTTGTAGTGGAAGTGCAGGCGCCGAGCGGTCTCGGCCACGTTGAGATTGGTCTCCAGCAGCACCTGCAGGGTGCGGCGCAGGTCGGCGTTCTCCGCGTCGTCGTCCGAGGCCAGCGGTCCGAGCGTCTCGCGCACGAAGGCGTGCAGCTCGTCGGTGTCGCTGACCAGCGACAACAACCGGTAGACGCCGAGCTGGTCGAAGTGGGCGACCGCGGCCGGGCCGTGCAGCTGGCGGCCGACGCGCGCGGCCTTCAGCGCCTGGGCGTAGGCCTCCGGCAGCGCCTCGGGACGCGAGCACAGGCGCGAGGTGCCGGTGGAGAACGTCGCGGGCAGCGCGTCGGTGAAGGCGGTGGCCGCGTCGCGGGCCACCTTCGCGCAGTCGGCGCCCGCGTCGAGCACGGCGACGACCTCGTTGGAGAAGCCCGCCACCGCTCCGCGTGAGTCGTGGCGGCGCAGCGCCGCCGTCCAGGCGGTCACCAGGCGGTCCTGGGCGGTGCGCTCCTCGCCGAACAGGTCGAGCTCGGCCACCAGGACGGTCACCGGGCGCTCCAGGTCCCAGCCGAAGGCTCGGGCGCGGGCGGTGATGCGCTCGGCGCCGCCCGCGCGGCCGGTCAGCACGTCGCGCAGGAAGTCGGCGCGATACTTCGACTCGACGGCGTTGACCGCGTCCTGGCGGGTGACGACCAGCGCGGCGACCGTGGCGGCACGTTCCAGAATGCCGACGTCGCTGTCGTGGATGGTGCCCGCGGGGCTGTGGGCGACGATGCGGCCGTGGTGGTGGCCGCCGGCGACGACGGGGACCCAGGCGAAGGTGGGCGAGCTGCCTGCCGTACCCGACAGGCGGGGGACGGCGGCGCGCAGGGCGGCGACGTGGTCGGCGGGGCCGGCCGCGGCCAGCACGCGGCCCGAGCCGTCGACGGCGGCCACCGCCACGTCGAGCAGGCCGGAGACCTCGTTGGTGACCTCGTTGAGCCCGCCGCCCGCCAGCACGACCTGCACCAGCGCGCGGTGCGCCTCCTCCGCGCGCACCAGGACGGCGGCCTGGCGGTTGAGGATGTCGGTGAGCACCTGGTTGAGGATGTCGTCGAAGCCCACGTCGTTGGGGAGCAGGATGAGCGGGAAACCGAGCCTGTCGGCCTGCTCGACCATCTCCTCGGGCAGCTCGTCGACGTAGCGGCCGAGCTTGATCGCCAGCGCGGCCAGCCCGCGCTCGTCGAGGTCGGCCACGAGCCTGCCCAGCGACTGCGGCGTGTTGCGCAGGGGGTATCCGGTGGTCAGCAGCAGTTCGTGCGGCTTGACCCAGGCCAGGATGTCGGGCACCTCCATGACGTTGAGCCGCTGCACGATGCGGCCCAGGCCGCTCTCCCCCGCGATCAGCTTGGCCTCGGCGAGGGTCGAGACGCCCAGGACCTCGCCGACGGAGACGCCGTGGATGATCGTGCCGGTGCTGGCCAGACGGACAGGGGGCTCCATGGGGCGATTGTGGCCTGTGAATCGTCTGTCAGGAAGAGCCCAAAGGTTAAGACTTTGTTGTCAGATTTCTCCGTACGGGGAGTAATCAGCGGCGTTCTACGTTCGTCCCGTGACTGTGACGGCCCAGAAGGGCGCCCCCCGACGGGTGCGCACTCCCGTGACCGGCGCGGCCAGTGCGGCGGTACGCCCCGTCCTGGAGGCTCCGCGCCGGCCCGCACGAGTCCTGGCGGTCTTCCCGGCGGGCGCGTACCTCGAGGTCAGGACCGAGCTCGAACCCTCGGTGATCGCCGTGATCACCGGCACCGCCACCCGCCTGCCCAACGCGCTCCTGCTGCCCGGCCCGCTTCCGCGCCTCACCGTCGGTGACGAGGCGGTGGTGGGCGACGGCGCCGTCGAGCTGGGGCCGCTGTCCATGCGGGTGCGCCGGTGGTGGGATCCCGCCCCCCACACCGGCCGCGTCGATCCGGTACGGCTGGAGCGGGCCCTGCCGGCCCTGGCCCCCGACGGCGGCGAGGGGCTGGCGGGCAACGGCAACATCGAGCTGCTCACCCGCGCCTGCCGCACCGGCTGGCTGCTGGGTGTCCTCACCGCCGCGGAACAGCTCGTGGGCCTGGGGCCCGGGCTCACCCCGAGCGGCGACGACGTGCTGGCCGGACTGCTGGTGACGCTGCGGCACATCGGCAAGTCGGCAGGGGTGGGGCAGGCGGTCAGGGTGGGCGACTGGCTGGGCGCCACGGTGACGTACGACGCCCGCACCCGCACCACCCCCATCTCCGCCACCCTGCTGCACTGCGCCGCGCAGGGAGCGGCCAGCCCCGAGGTCTGCGGCGTGCTGCGCGCCGTGGCGGGACGTACCCCGCTGGAGCCCGCCCTGTCGCGGCTGCGGCGCCTGGGCCACACCTCGGGCTCCGACCTGGCGCAGGGCATCGCGATCGGGCTGGAGGCGGTCCTGGGCATGGCCGGGCGCGGCGGGCTGAGCGGAGAGGCCGCATGAACGGACGGGAAGCGGTTCCTGGCGGAGCCGGCCGCGGCGGGGTGGCCGCATGAACGAGCTGGTGACCCTGCGGCGGGGCATCTACCACGACTCGGTCAGCCTGATGCGGGTCAGCAAGGCCCTGTCGGACCTGCCGGGCGTGGAGGTCGCGATCGTCGCCATGGCCACCACGCTCAACGTCGGCCTCGCCCGCGACCTCGGCTTCGAGGTGCCCGCGTGCGAACCCTCCGACCTGCTCGTGGCCGTACGCGCCGACGACCCGGCGGCCGCCGCCGACGAGCTGGACCGGCTGCTGGACGCGCTGTCGCGCCAGTCCGCCGCCCAGGCGGCCGATCTGCCGCCCCGCACCACCCGCGCCGCCGCCCGCAGCGTGCCCGCCGGGCTGGCGCTGGTCTCCGTACCCGGCGAGCACGCCTTCGCCGAGGCGCTCGACGCCCTGGAGGCGGGGCTCAACGTGATGATCTTCAGCGACGGGGTGAGCCTGGAGCAGGAGGTCAGGCTCAAGGCGCTCGCCCGCGCCGCCGGACTGCTGGTGATGGGGCCCGACTGCGGCACCGCGGTGATCGCCGGCGCCGGGCTGGGCTTCGCCAACGTGCTCAAGCCCGGCCCCGTCGGCGTGGTCGCCGCCTCCGGCACCGGCGCCCAGCACGTCACCTGCCTGCTCGACCGGGCGGGCGTCGGGATCACCCACGTGCTCGGCGTGGGCGGGCGCGACCTGTCGGCCGAGGTGGGCGGGCTGGCCACGATCCAGGCGCTGCGCATGCTCGACGCCGACCCGGCCACCGAGCTGATCGTGCTGATCTCCAAGCCGCCGGACCCGTCGGCGTCCGCCACCGTCCAGGCCGTCGTCGCGGAGCTGTCCACGCCCGTGGTCCAGGCCATGCTCGGCGCCACCGACCTCACCTCCGCCACCGCCGAGGCGTTGCGCGTGCTCGGCCGTGCCGTACCCGAGTGGCCCTCATGGGAGCCTGACTCGGGCGGGCGGGCGGCCGGAGGGCGGCTGCTGGGACTGTTCTCCGGCGGCACCCTCTGCCAGGAGGCGCGGCTCGTCGCCGGGCACGGCGACTTCACCGACTTCGGCGACGACGCCTACACCAGGGGCAGGGCGCACCCGATGATCGACCCGTCGCTCCGGCTGGAGGCCCTGGACAAGGCCGAGGAGGGCGACACGGTCCTCATGGACGTCGTGCTCGGCCACGGCGCCGACCCCGATCCCGCCGCGACCCTGGCGCCCGCGATCGCGGCCGCCCCGGCGCGGGTGGTGGTCTGCCTGGTCGGCACGGAGGGCGACCCTCAGGGCCTGGGCGACCAGGTCTCCGCACTGACACGGGCCGGGGCGTGGGTGTTCACCTCCAACGCGGACGCGGCCAGGTTCGCAGGAGGTGGAGCCCGGTGAACAGCCTGCTCGACGGCGTCCCGAGGGTGATCACGGCGGGGGCGTCGCTGCTGGAGGAGTCGCTGCGCGCCCAGGCGATCGAGACCGTGCCGGTGGCCTGGCGGCCGCCGCTGCCCGGCACCGAGGAGGCGCTGGCCAGGGTGCTGGCCGATCCCCGGCGGCCCGAGGCCAACGCGCGTGCCGTGCAACGGCTGCTGGCCGCCCACCCACAGCTGGTGGGCGTGGTCCGGGCCTCGGAGATCCTGCCGGAGCGCACCTTCCTGCACGCCGGGCCGCCGATCACGTGGGAACGGGCCTCCGGTCCCATGCGCGGGGCCCTGATCGGCGCGATGCTCCTCGAAGGGCACGCCGACGATCCCGAGCAGGCCGGGCGGCGCATCGGCACGATGACGCTCGACTCCTGCCACCACCATCGCACGGTCGGGCCGATGGCCGGGCTCGTCAGCCCGTCGATGTGGCTGTTCGAGGTGCGCGACGCCGTGCACGGCGGCACCGCCTACTGCTCGCTCAACGAGGGGCTGGGCAAGGTGCTCAGGTACGGCGCCTACGGTCCCGAGGTGCTCGACCGGCTGCGCTGGATGGACCAGGTGCTCGGTCCCGCGCTGCGCGACGCGCTGCTCAGGACGGGGCCGATCGACCTGCGGGCCCTGATCGCGCAGGCGCTGCAGATGGGCGACGAGCTGCACAACCGCAACCGGGCGGCGACCAGCCTGCTCCTGCGCGAGCTGGCGCCCGCGATCGTGGAGGCCGCGCCCGGGCACGCCGCCGAGGTGCTGCGCTTCATCAACGGCAACGACCACTTCTTCCTGAACGCGGGCATGGCCGCGGGCAAGGTCTGCACCGACGCCGCCCGCGACGTGCCGGGCTCCAGCCTGGTCGTGGCGATGGCGCGCAACGGCACCGACTTCGGTGTGCAGCTGTCGGGGCTGGGCGAGCGGTGGTTCACCGGTCCCGCGGGCGTGCCCGACGGCCTCTACCTGGGCGCGTACGGTCCCGACGACGCCAATCCCGACATCGGCGACTCCACGATCACCGAGACGGGCGGGCTGGGCGGCTTCGCGATGGCCGCCGCCCCGGCGATCGTGCGCTTCGTCGGCGGCGAGGTCGCCGACGCGGTCAACGCCACCCGGTCGATGTACGAGATCACACTCGCGGAGCATCCCGTCTACCAGATACCGGGGCTGGGTTTCCGGGGGACGCCGATCGGAATAGACGTCACCTTGATCGCGAGAACGGGCATCCTCCCGGTGGTGAACACCGGCATCGCCGGACGGGTCGCCGGCACCGGGCAAGTCGGTGCTGGCCTGGTCAAACCACCCGTCGAGGCCTTCACCACGGCACTCACGGCACTGGCGAATTCGATTAGTCCCCAATAGAGGGGCAACTTTCGCATTACACGGCAATGCCGTTATTGTGGCCAACCATTGACCATTCATGCGGAGAAATGGGGGGCCCGAGATGTCGGCCGACCGCATGCTCAGCGGGCAGGACTCCCAGGGTCACGCCTCGAGCCAGGGTCGCCTCGTCGGCAACCGCTACCGGCTCATGTCTCCCGTCGGCCGCGGCGGCATGGGCATGGTCTGGCACGCCCACGACGTGCTGCTCGACCGCGACGTCGCCGTCAAGGAACTGCTGCTGCCCTACGGGCTCGACCAGGCGGGCAAGCAGGTCGCCCACCGCCGCATGCTGCGCGAGGCGCGCTCGGCCGCGCGGCTGACCCACCCCGGCATCGTCACCGTCCACGACGTCGTCGAGGAGGACGGCCGCCCCTGGATCGTCATGGAGCTGGTGCGCGCCTGGTCGCTGGAGCAGGCCGTACGGCAGAGCGGCCCGCTGCCCGTCATCCAGGCGGCCGAGATCGGCATCCGCGTCCTCGACGCCCTGCGCCACGCCCACGCCGCCGGCATCCTGCACCGCGACATCAAACCCGGCAACGTGCTCCTCACCACCGACCGGGTCGTGCTCACCGACTTCGGCATCGCCGCCATCGAGGGCGACGTCACCATCACCCAGACCGGGCTGCTCATGGGCTCGCCCGCCTACATCCCGCCGGAGCGGCTCTCCGGCCAGCCCATCGGGCAGTCGGCCGACCTGTGGTCCTTCGGCGCCACGCTGTACGCCGCCGTCGAGGGGCGCCCGCCGTTCGAGGGGCCCGACGCCATCGCCGTGCTCGGCGCCGTGCTCACCCAGGAGCCGATCAGGCCCCAGCGGGCCGGGGCGCTGATGCCCGTCATCGAGGGGCTGCTGCGCAAGAACCCCGCCGAGCGCCTGCCCGCCGCCCAGGTGGCCGAGATGCTGGAGCGGGTGCTGCGCTCGCACGGGTCGCCCAGCTCGCGAGCCGGGCGCGACGCCATCCCGACCGCCGCCGACTCCACGCCCATCGGGCTGCTGCCGCCGCTCGACCAGCCGTCGGGGCCGCTGCCCTCGCGCATCATCGAGACGCCCTCAGGGCCGGTGCGCGTGCCGTACGACCCGAACGCGGTGCAGGGCTTCGACCCGCTGGCCAGCCCGTCGTCCGAGCAGCGCACCGACCGGCTGACTGGGTACGACGCCTTCCGCAGCGCCTCGGGTCCGGTGACCGGCGCGTCAGGGCCGGTGCCCTACGAGGCGCTGCGCAGCCCGTCGGGGCCCGTCCCGCAGGAAGGGCCGGGCAGCCCGTCGGGGCCCGTGCCGTACGAGGGACTCCGCAGCCCGTCGGGGCCGGTGCCGTACGAAGCCCTGCGCAGCCCTTCGGGACCTGTGCCCTACGAGGCACTCCGCAGCCCTTCGGGGCCGGTGCCGTACGAGGCCCTGGGCAGCCCGTCCGGCCCCCAGCGCGGGCCCGCCGCCGAGCCTGGCAGGCCCGACCCCTACGAGGAGTTGCGCAGCCTTTCCGGGCCGCAGCCCGCCGCCCCCAAGCCGCAGCCGATCCTGCCGCTGACCACGAGCAGCAGCACCACGGGCGGCAGGACGACGGGCGGCACCCCGTGGCCGCTCGCCTCCTCCGACGACCTGGCCGCGCACTCGCGCGACCTGACCCGCGACGCCGAGTCCGCCGTCACCCACACCGGCGGCCAGCAGCGCATCGGCAGCCGCCGGCGCGCCGAGGAGCCGCCTCCCAGCGGCAACGGCTGGATGCGCGACGGCAGGCCCACGCCCCGCCTGATGCTGGCGGGGGCCGCCGCGCTGGCCGCGGCCACCCTCGCCGTCGTGATCATCGCGACGGGCGGCGACTCCGGCGGCCAGAACACCGCGAGCCCGTCGGCCTCCGCCAGCGAGACGGTCACCGAGCAGCAGGGCCCTCTGACCACCGACGTGCCCGACGGCTACAAGGAGCACGTCCAGGCCGGTTTCGCGGCGGCCGTGCCCGCGGCCTGGAAGGTGAGCACCTCGGGCGGCGAGACCGTCTTCACCGGGCCCAAGGACTCCGGGATGAAGATCACCGTCCGCTCCGGTCCGGCCGAGAACGACGGCGGCCTGGCCAAGCTCACCGCCGAGGAGCGCGCGGGCGGCGTCGACGACTACATCCAGGTGCAGCTGCAGGAGATCGACTTCCGCGGGTGGAAGGCGGCCGACTGGGAGTACACCTACCGGCTGTCCAACGGGGTGCCCATGCACGCCCTGGCGCGCTACGTGTCGGTGAACGACAGCAAGGGCTTCAAGATCGTGTTCACCATGTCCGATCTGCACTGGGACGACCAGGCGGAGCTGCGTCAGGTGTTCCTGGACTCCTTCGGCCCGAGGAGCTGACCGAGGGCGCGGTCCAGGAACGCGCGGACCGCCCCGATCAGCTCGGCCCGGTGGTCCGACAGGGCGTGGTCGGTCGGCCACTCGTGCCGCTCCGCCCAGCCGTACGGCTCCAGCATCGGCCGGTGGTGCGCCACCACCGGGGCGACCGTGTCATGTGAGGCGCCGATCAGCAGCACCGGGCGCCCGTCCAGCGCGGGAGCCAGCGCGGCCAGGCTCCACCCGTGCGCCTCGATCTCCTCGACCAGGGCCGCTCCGCTGGTGCCGCGCAGGGGCAGCAGGTCACCGCCGAAGAAATCCTCGTAGTGTTCCCGCCGTGCTTCGTCCAGGGGGAGCGGGAGCGTGCCGAAGTCGAAGGCCGCGACCGACACCACCGCGCGCACGCCGGGGTCCTCGGCCGCGGCGTTGAGCGCGGCGAACGCCCCGAAACTGTGCCCGACCACGGCGAGCCGCTCGGGGTCGAGGCGGTGCCGCTCCGCGAAGTCCTTCTCGCGTACGGCACGCGTCACCCGCAGGGCGTCCTGCAGCGCGTTGCTCCAGCTCCAGGTGCCGCCGACGCCCCAGGAGCCGCGGTAGTGGAAGACCAGCGTGGCGTAGCCGTCGCGGCGCAGGGCCTGGGCGAGGTCGCCGTTGCGCTCGTTGCCGGGGAAGCCGTGCATGATCACCACGATCGGGTGGGGGCCGGGGCCCGCCGGCAGGTGGAGCACGCCGAGCAGCTGCTCGCCGCCGCTCTCGACGGTGATGGAGGGGGTGGTGGCCGTCATGGTCGCCTCTCTTTGATGGAACCGATCGGTACCATAACAGGCTCCCGAACCGGGCGGTACCATCTATGCCGTGCCCGTCACCAAGGGAAGCCCACTCGACCCCGCCCGCACCCGCGCCGCGGTCCTGCACCGCGCGACCGCGATCTTCTACGCTCGCGGCCTCGACGGCGTCGGCGTGGCCGAGCTCTGCTCCACCATGGGCATCTCCAAGGAGACGCTCTACCGGCACTTCGGCTCCAAGGAAGGGCTCATCGAGGCCGTACTGAAGGAGCGCAGCGAGCGGGTCACGCGATGGCTGTCGGAGGCGGCCGAGGCGGCGGGGAGCGACCCGCGGGCGCGGCTCGCGGCGGTGTTCGACGCGCTGGCCTCGTGGCACGGGGAGCCCGGGTTCCGCGGCTGCGCGATCCTCAACGCCGCCACCCAGCACCATGGGGCGGGCGGCCCCGATGAGGCCGGGCAACACGGTGCTCCCCGGGAGGTCGCGGCACGGCACCTGGAACGGCGGCTGGCGCTGCTCACCGACATCGCACGCGACGCCGGAGCGGCCCAGCCCGAGGTGCTGGGGCGCCAGTTCCTCATGCTCGTCACCGGGGCTACCATCGTGGCCGACCACCACCCCGGCACCCCGGACGCCGCCCGCCACGCCCGCACCGCCGCCCTCGCCCTCCTCGACGCCGCCACCCACCCCGACCACCGCCCATAAGGCGACCCACGACATCACCGACGCGGATCACGACACCCCCCACGGCCCGGGGTGACGATGCGGCCCACGAGGCGGGTCACAGCGCAGATCACGACGCCGCTCATGACACGGACCACGGCGCGGGACGCGGCGCCGCCCATGACGCGGGTCGACGACGCTGGTCCACGGCGCTGGTCACGGGCGTGGGCCACAGCGGCGCCCATGAGGCCGTCTCCGCCACCGCCCGTGAGGCCGTCTCCGCCACCGCCGTGAGGCCGCCGGTGAGGCGGACGCCCGCCGCTGACCCGGGCGTCCCGGGCCGTGTACCGTCGGGCTCATGAGGCTCGCGAGCATCCACATTTATCCCGTCAAATCAACTCAAGGCCACGACCTCGACGTCGCGGAGGTCCTGCCCTGGGGCCTGGCCGGAGACCGCCGCTACCTGGTGACCGACGCCGACGGCGAGATGCTCACCGCCCGCGAACACCCCCGCCTGCTGACCGTGCGCGCGGAGCTGACCGGCGACACGATCACCCTCACCGGCCCGCACGCCGCGCCCCTGAAGGTGCTGCCGTCGTCCCGCCGCCGCGAGACCAAGGTCTGGAGGACCCCCGTCGAGCTGACCGACGGCGGCCAGGACGCCGCAGAGTGGCTCGGCGCCCTGCTCGGCCTCCCCGCCCGCCTCGCCTGGCTCGACGACCCGACCCGCCGCCCGGTCAACCCCGAGTACGGCACCGCCGACGACCGGGTCACCCTGGCCGACGGCTACCCCGTGCTGCTGGCCTCCACCCGCTCGCTGGCCCAGCTGAACGACTGGATCGCCGAGGAGGCCGCCGAGCGCGGCGAGGAGGTGCCCGAGCCGCTGCCCATCTCCCGCTTCCGCCCCAACCTGGTGGTCGACGGCGTCGAGGAGCCCTTCGCCGAGGACTCCTGGACGAGGATCCAGGTGGGCGACGTGAGCTTCCGTGTGGTCAAGGCCTGCGACCGCTGCGTGTTCACCACGATCGACGCGCGGACGCTCAAGAAGGGCAAGGAGCCGATCCGCACGCTGTCGCGCCACCGCAAGTGGGACGGCAAGGTCTGGTTCGCGATGAACCTCATTCCGGACACCACGGGGGCCGTGGTCGTCGGCGACCGAATTCAGGTGCTATGACACACTTTGCTCGTGAAAGCAGCCCCCGCTAGCCACGGCGTCGAGCAGTTCAAGTCCGTCCAGCGGCGCACCCTCGCGGTGCTGTCGCTGTCGCAGATCATCGGCGGCCTCGGCGTGGCCGTGGGCCTGGCCTTCAGCTCGCTGATCGTCGAAGACCTCTCGGGTTCGGTGACGATCAGCGGGTTCGCAGGAACCGCGATGGTGCTGGGCTCGGCGCTGTTCGCCCTGCCCATCGCCAAGGTCGCCACGATCTCCGGACGCAGGGCCAGCCTCGCCCTCGGATACGCGTCGGCGGCGGTCGGCGGCGCGGTGGCCACGCTGGCCATCGGCCTCGGCTCGTGGCCGCTCGTCCTGGTGGGATTCCTCCTGATCGGGGCGGGCAGCACGACCAACCTGGCCGCCCGCTACTCGGCCACGGACCTGTCGCCCAAGGGCACGACCGCGCGGCACCTGTCGCTCGTGGTCTGGGCGACCACCATCGGCTCGGTCGCCGGACCGAACCTGGCCCAGCCCGCCGACGCGATCGGCAAGAACCTGGGGCTGGCCGAATACGCCGGACCCTTCGCGTTCGCGACGTTCGCCTTCCTGGTCGCGCTGCTGTTCCTCTTCTTCTTCCTGCGTCCCGACCCGCTGAAGCTGGCCCGCACGGTCAGCACCGGCGGCGGCGAGGTGCCCAAGCGGGTCATGCGGGCGGGCTGGGACGCCATCCGCTCCTCCGCCGGGGCACGCGCCGCGGTGCTGGCCATCGCGATCAGCCACACGGCGATGGTCTCGATCATGTCCATGACGCCCGTGCACCTCAAGCACGGCGGCGCGACCACGGGCATCATCGGCCTGGCCCTGAGCCTGCACATCGCCGGCATGTACGTCTTCTCCCCGCTCGTCGGCTGGCTCGCCGACAAGGCGGGCAAGATCCCGGTGCTCGTGCTGGGCATGGCGATCCTGCTCGGCTCGGCCGTCCTGGCCATGACCGCCGGGGAGCACAGCGTCGGCCAGATCACCGCCTCGCTCATCCTGCTCGGCCTGGGCTGGTCGTGCGGGCTGGTGGCGGGCTCGGCACTGCTGACCGAATCGACCCCCATCGGGCAGCGGGCGTCGGTGCAGGGACTGTCGGACCTGCTGGTAAGCGTGTGCGGCGCGACGGGCACGGTGGTCGCGGGGCTGATCGTCGGCGGGCTGTCGTACAGCGCGCTCGGCATCGCGGTGGGCATCGTCGTCACGGCCACGGGCGTCTGGCTCGCCGCCCGCAGACGCGCCCTGACAGCCCCGTAGCCCGGGGACCGTCACCGGCCCCCGGCGGGGACTTACGGGACTGCGAGCGGCGGACGGGCCGACGGCGGGTGGTGCACGGCGGCGGGTGGTGCACGACGGCGGGTGGTGCACGACGGCGGGCGGTGCGTTACTTGGCGTCGGCGTAGCACTCCACCGCGACCGCCTCCATCGGAATCCGCACCGGCGTGGCCCCGAACAGCAGCCGCGTCGCCTCCTCCGCCGCCTTGCCGACCGCGGCGATCACCTCGCCGCCCTGCTCGGCCGGGCAGTGCACCATCACCTCGTCGTGCTGGAAGAACACCAGCCGCGCCGCCTCCGGCAGCAGCCCGCGCAGCACCGCCATCATCGCCAGTGCCCACTCCGCGGCCGTGCCCTGCACGACGAAGTTGCGCGTGAACCGCCCCCGGTCGCGCGCCGCGCGCCCGCCCTCGGGCCCCGACACCAGCGAGCGCCAGCGGTCGGAGGGCGGCGGGGAGGTACGGCCCAGCCAGGAGCGCACCACGCGCCCCTCCTCCCCCGCCCGGGCCGCGTCCTCGACGAACTGGTAGGCCTGGGGGAAACGCTGCCGCATGACGGCCAGCAGTTTGGGGGCGTCGCCGCTGGTGCCGCCGTACATGGCCGACAACATCGCGATCTTCGCATTGTCGCGCTCGCCGCCGAAGGACTGCGCAAGCGCGGCGTACAGGTCGATCTCCCCCGCGGCCCGCGCCAGCCCGCCGTCGCCCGCCATGGCGGCGAGCACGCGCGGCTCCAGTTGCGCCGCGTCGGCCACGACGAGGGTCCAGCCCGGCTCGGCCACCACGACCTTGCGCATCGACTTGTGGATCTGCAGCGCGCCGCCGCCGTTGGTCGCCCACCGCCCGGTGACCACACCGCCGACCACGTATTCGGGCCGGAAGCGCCCGTCGCGCACCCACTGGTCGGCCCAGGCCCAGCCGTGGAAGCTGTGCAGCCTGGCCAGCTCCTTGTAGGCGAGCAGCGGCGCGATCGCCGGATGGTCGATCTGCTTCAGCTCCCACGACCGTGTGGACTTGAGGTCGACCCCCGCCGCCTTGAAGGCCTTGATCACCTGCTGCGCGGAGTCGGGGTTGATCGCGTGCCCGAAGATCGCGGCCAGCTCGTCGGCCAGGGCCTGGAGCTTGACCGGCCGCATGCCCCTCATCGGCCGCGGGCCCAGCTTCTCGGTGAGCAGCGCGTCGTGCAGGCGCCGGTTCCACGGCATGCCGGCCTCGGCCATCTCCGCCGCGATCAGCCCGCCCGCCGACTCGGCCGCGACCAGCAGCCTGAACCGGCCGGGCTCGGGCAGCCGCTCGATGCGGGCGAGCTGGTCGGCCAGCACCTCCTCGATCGCGGAGACGCCGAGCGGCTCGGCGGGGAACAGCGTGTCGGCTCCCGCGTCGTTCTCGTGCGGCTCGGGCAGCCCGTGGAGGCGCGCGTGCGCCGCCTTGGCCGAGCGCGCCGCGCCGTACCGGCCCTCCGCCGCGAGCAGCAGCCCCTCGGTCAGCGCCAGGTCGTGACAGCGGCTCACCCGCACGCCGTCGCGCACCAGCGGTGTGTACGCCTCGCGGGCGTCGGCCCACACCCAGCGCGGGCGGTCGTGTTCGAGCCTCCGCACGGCGGCCGCGACGTCGTCGGGGCGGTCGGCCCCCACGTGGCTGGGTGTCAGCGGTACGTACACGCTCCCACTGTGGCAGACGCCTCCGACAAGCCGGGTTGCGGCGCCGGGGCCGTCATCGCAGGCTGATCACCACCTCGTCCTCCATCGGCGGCTCCAGTTCCTGCGTCAGGCACCCGGTCGCGGCGAAGCAACGGATGGTGACGTCCGAGGGCGTGACCGCCACGTGCAGGAAGCTCTTGAAGAACGGCGGGGTGTCCCAGTCGGACAACTCCGACAGGAACCGGTGGAACACCTTGTCGACAGGCAGCCGCAGCGGCCACGGCCAGGCACCCAGGATGCGCGCCGCCCACCTCATCCGCCGGGTGATCGTCACCGGCTCCTCGACCGGCCGGACCGGCTTGATGCCGATCTGCTCGGCCATGATGCAGACCGCCTCCTGCGGGGTGAGGTAGAGCCAGCGCATGCGCAGCCGCTTGGCGTACAGCTGGCTGTAGAACGACAGCGAGTCGCCGCGCAGCGGGTAGCACCGGTACTCCTCCTCGTGCACCCCGCCCACGTCGACACGCCGCACGGTGTGGGTGGCGTGCATGAACGCCCCGGAACCGCCCGCGACGAGATACTGGATCACCCGGTCGCCCACCTTGACCGGGTAGCGCTGGTAGTTGTGCACGTCGCCGCCGATGGCCGCCACGTAGTTGTGGGCGGGATCGCGCACGATGTCGTCGATCGTCCCGCCGCCCTCCAGCGGTGAGGGCGTGTAGTCGTTGCGCCGGTAGATCGGCTTGCCGGTGATGAGGATCTTCGGCCGGGGATCGGCGGAGGTGCGGCGCAGCCACGCGACCTGGTCCTTGTCGAGCTCCCCGCGGATCCCGGTGTCGACGCCGACGAGCAGCACGTGCGGCGTCTCGATCACCCAGTACGGCGCCGGCTGCACGGCCTGCTGCTCGGGCAGTCCGCGCATGGTGCGTGCCTGGGCCAGGGCGGCCTCGTCGATCCTCTCCGGCTTGCGCCACAGTAGCCCGCGCAGCCCCCGGTCGGGCTGGGGCTTCAGCGGCGGCGCGTCGCAGAAGACCCGCATGAACCCGCCGAGCCCGTCGTACCAGTCGTGGTTGCCCGGCACGGCGTAGATCGGCGCCCGGTAGTCCTTGTACGGGCGGAAGAACTTGTCGCAGTACTCGTTGCCCGAGCCGGTCGGATAGATCACGTCGCTGGCCACGACCGCGAAGGCCGTGTCCTCGCCGATCCTGCCCATGCCCGGCACGACGGCGTACTGCGACGCGTCACCCTCGCCAGGGTCGCCGAGCAGCAGGAACGAGAAGCTCTCGCCCACCTGCGGCCGGATCCTCAGCTCCGGGTCGAAGTCCGCGCGGCTTCGCTGGTAGTCCATCCACCGCCTGCGCACCTCCCCCGACGGGTCGCCGAACAGCCCCGCCAGGATCTCGTTGCGCGAACGCCACAACGTCGCCGGGTTCAGCCAGGAGAAGCTGCGGTCGTTGGGCCGCAGATCCTTGAACGTTCCGACCTGCTGGCACCGCCAGCCGGCACCCGCCTCCGAGACCCTCGAAGAGACCTGTTTCCCGCGCTCCGCCGCCAGCTCGACCATGGCAATATCTTTACCTTGATCTTGCCGAAACGCATCCTTTCCCGCCAACTCTGCGTGCATCTGACGACACAGCGCGATACCCTCGACGCTCAGGGCTGGCATGGGTGGATTCATATGGCCAGAAACGGGTTCAACGAACGCACCTCGGCGCGTGTCGACGCCGTCGAGGGTCTCCTCGCTTACGCCTCGACCCAGTCACGATGGAGCCGCCAGGCCATCGAACGGGTCTGGGAGGCGGTCGCGCTCAGCCGCGAGCTGGCGAGAACCGACCCCGGGGCGCACACGGCGCTGCTCGCGCGTTCGCTGCGCACGGCGGCGCGCCTGATGCTCCGCCGGCGTCGCCCTGACGACGCCCTGCCGTCCGCGGAGGAGGCCGTGAGGCTGGCCAGGGCGGTGGGGGGCGCGCCGCTGATCCTGGCGCTCGGATGCCTGTCGGAGGTCCTCACGGCCCTGGGCCGCCACGAGGAGGCGGCGGTGGCCATGATCGAGGCCGACAAGCTCACCTGACCGCTAGAACCACGACACCCGGTAGTCGTCGATCGTGGCCTTGGCGTCGGCCTCTCCGGCGTGCGTCAGCTGCACTCCCACGCTCGGCTGCTTGCCGGAGACCGCCTTCAGCGTGTCGTCGGCCGTGACGGCGAGGGTGCCGTTCACCCACAACGCGAGCCGTATGCGCTCCCCCTCCCGCGCGCACTGGGCCTGCAGCCGTACCTTGCCCGGCTTGAACCCCGAGACCGGCGCGTCGGCCGTCAGGTCCCAGCCGTCCTTGTCGACGGACTTGCGGATCCTGGCCCGCCCGTCCTGCCGGATCTCCAGGTCGTACGACGCGCCCTGCCCGTCGTGGAGGTGGTTGCAGTACAGCCCGGCCCTGGCGCCGGGGCTGCCCTCGATCAGCACGGTCGCCTCCATGAGCAGCCGCGACGGGAAGTTGGCGTTGATCGGCGGCCGTGACCAGGAGCCCGCCCCGCCGCTGGCGGTGAGGACGAACTGGCCGGGCGGGTCGGAGTAGGAGCCGCCCGAGTCGGTGACCCAGCCCGACTCCACGGAGTCGAAAGCCTCGGTGTAGAGCACGCCGTCGGCGGCGGGCGGCCCCGAGGGGCTCATCACCACGAAGGCGGTCGCGGCGACCGCGAGGAGGGCCGCGGCGCCCGCGCCGATCGCGATCCATCGGCCGGTCCTGCGCCGGGGCGGCACGGTGGCGGCCTGGGCACCGGACGGGCCGCCTGGCTGGCCGCCCGATGGGGCGGCGGCGGTGGGCGGCGGGGTAGTGAGTGAGGCGAGGTCGATGCGCAGCGTGCCGGCCACCGCCTGGGCGTCGACCCTGGTGCTGCCGACCAGGCGTCCGGCCAGGTCCTGGGCGGAGGGGCGGTTGGCGGGATCCTTCTCCAGGGCCGCGGCCACCAGCGGGCGCAGCCCGGGTTCGACGGCCTCCAGCGAGGGCTGGTCGTTGACGACCCTCATGAGCGCCTCGGGCACCGTGCGCGCCGCGAACGGCGAGCGGCCCGTGGCCGCGGCGAACACGACGCAGCCCCAGGCGAAGATGTCGGCCGCCGGGGTGAGGTGGTGATCGTTGATCACCTCGGGAGCCATGTATTCGGGCGTGCCCAGCAGGCGACCCGTCACGGTCTTGCCGTGTCCCAGGTCGAGGGCGCGGGCGATGCCGAAGTCGATGACGCGGGGGCCGAGCGGCGACAGCAGGACGTTGGCCGGTTTGAGGTCGCAGTGCACGACGCCCGCGCCGTGGATGGCGGTCAGCGCCGTCGCCACCCCGACGGCGAGCGCCTCCAGGTTGGAGCCGGTCAGCGGCCCGCCCTCGCGCAGCACCCGGCCGAGGTCGGGCCCGGCGACGTACTCGGTGACCAGCCACAGCGGCGCCGCGTCCAGCCGGGAGTCGAGCACGGGCGCGGTGCAGAACCGCCGCACCCGGCCCGCCGCCGCGACCTCGCGGCGGAACCGCTCGGCGAACTCGGGGTCGTTGGCCAGGTGCGGGGTGATGACCTTGATCGCCACCGGCCCCTGCGGCCCCTCGGCGAGGAAGACGGATCCCATGCCGCCCTGCCCCAGCCGTCCGGCGATCCGGTACGGGCCCAGCTCGACGGGATCGCCTTCACGGAGGGCTTGTACGGCAGGCGGCCCGTAGGCGGCGGCACTCATGGCGGGACATAGTAGACGATTAAGGAATCAGCACGCCCGGGTTGAGGATTCCGGCCGGATCGAGCCGTTCCTTGACCGCGCGCAGGATCTCCACGCCCAGGGGGCCGATCTCCTCCGCGTAGGCCTCCCGGTGGTCCCTGCCGACGCCGTGGTGGTGGGAGATCGTGCCGTCCGCTCCCACGATCGCGGCGTTGACCTGCCGCTTGGCCGCCTCCCACGTCTCCAGGCCGGCGCTGGTGACGACGGTGAAGTAGAGCGAGGCGCCGGTCTCGTAGACGTGCGAGATGTGGCACATGACCAGCGGGTTGCCGAGAGCTGCGAGCAGCGTGAGCCGTACGGCGTCGTAGAGCCTGGGCAGGTTGGACCAGAAGGTGGCGGTCTCCAGGGTCTCGACGGTGGCACCGGCCGCCAGGAGCGAGTCACGCAGGTACGGCGCGGAGAACCGGCCGTGCGCCCATGCCTGTCCTGGCTCCTCGCCGAGGCAGGCGCCGCCGTGCTCGGCGAGGACGGCGCGCGTCGCCTCCCACCGCGCCCGATCGGCCGGGGTGCCGGACGAGCCCTCGAAGCCCGCGATCGCCAGGCAGCCGCCCTCTCCCCCGCCTCCGATCGACTCGGGCTTGGCCAGCCCGATCATCGTCTCCGTCTCGTCCGACAGCCGGAGCACGGCCGGCAGCAGCCCCCGCTGTGCCAGCGACCGCATCGCCGCCGCCCCGTCCTGGAAGGCGGCGAACCTCCACCCCTCGTACTCCTGGACGGCCGGCACGCGGCGGACCCGCAGCCGCAGCGACGTGATCACCCCGAACGCCCCCTCGGAGCCGAGGACCAGCTGGCGCAGGTCGGGTCCCGCGGCCGACCGGGGCGCGCGTCCCAGCTCCAGCGTCCCGCCGGGAGTCGCCACGGTGAGCCCCACCACCATGTCGTCGAACCGGCCGTAGCCCGCCGACGCCTGGCCGCTGGAGCGGGCGGCGGCGAACCCGCCGAGCGTGGCGTACTCGAAGGACTGCGGGAAGTGCCCCAGCGTCAGGCCGTGCTCGCCGAGCATGCGCTCCGCCTCCGGCGCCCTGACGCCCGGCTCGAACACCGCGACCATCGAGTCGGCGTCGACGCAGATCAGGCGGTCCAGCCGTGCCAGGTCCAGGGCGATGACGCCGGCGAATCCCTCGCGCTCCGGCGCGAGGCCGCCGACCACCGAGGTGCCGCCACCGAAGGGCACGACGGCGATCCGCTCGGCCGCGCACACCCGGAGGACGGCGAGCACCTCGTCGTGGGAGCCGGGCGAGACGACGGCGTCCGGCGCGTCGGATCCGTCCCCGGCCAGCATGCGCATCAGGTCGGGCGTGGACTTGCCCCGGGTGTGGCGGACGCGCGCCTCCCGGTCGGTGCTGACGCGGGTGATCGCCCGCAGCTCGTCGAGGGCGGGCAGGCCGGGCTCCGCCAGCCGCACCTGCTCCATGGCGACGGGCGCCACGGGCGGTCGCACGCCGAGGAGGTCGTGCAGCAGCTTGACGATCGGCTCGGGCAGCTCTCGGGCCTTGGCCGGATCGCCCCAGCCCTGCCAGTTCATCGCATCCACCTCTACACTGTGACACATGACGTCAATTCGTCACAACGACGGCGTGCTGGATGCCGCTCTGGCCTGTGTGCTCGCCCATGGCGTGCGCCGTACGACGCTGACCGACGTGGCGCGCCGGGCCGGGATCTCGCGCATGACCATCTACCGCCGCTGGCCCGACGTGCGCACGCTGGTGGCCGATCTGATGACCCGCGAGTGGACCCGCGTGTTCCAGGGCCTGGAGGTGTCGGACCCGGTCGAGGCGGTGGTGTCGGGGGTCAGGGCGATGCGGGAGCACCCGCTGTGGCGCAAGATCGTCGAGGTGGACCCCGAGCTGCTGCTGCCGTACCTGACCGACCGGCGCGGCGCCGCGCACGAGGCGATCCTGCAGGTCCTCGAACCCGTCGCCGGCTCTCCCGCGCGGGCCCGCGCGGTGCTGCTGACCGCGCAGTCGTTCCTGATCTCCGCTCCCACGATGCTCGGCCCCACCACCCTCGACGAGCTCGACACCGAGCTCCGCACCCTGCTGGAGGCATACCTTGGACAGCTCTCTCAACGCCGCCAGGCGGGCGGCTGACCTGCGGCGCGTCGCCGAGGAGACGGTCGACGTCCTGGTGGTCGGGCTGGGCGCGACGGGCGCGGGCGCGGCCCTCGACGCCGCCTCGCGCGGACTGACCGTCGCCGCGATCGACGCGCACGACCTGGCCTTCGGCACCTCGCGCTGGAGCTCCAAGATGATCCACGGCGGGCTGCGCTACCTGGCCAAGGGTCAGCTCGACGTGGCCCACGAGAGCGCCGTCGAGCGCGGCATCCTGCTCACCCGCACCGCCCCGCACCTGGTCAAGGCCTCGCCGTACCTGCTGCCCCTCACGCCGGACGTGCCCGCTTCGCAGGCGGCGCTGGTGATGACCGGCTACCGCCTCGGCGACGCCCTGCGCGCCGCCGCGCGTACCCCGCGCCGCGCGCTGCCGGGACCTGCGCGCCTGCGCACGGGCAGGGCGCTGGAGCTGGCGCCGGTGCTGCGGCGCGAGGGCCTGCGCGGCGGGCTGCTGTCATGGGACGGCCGGCTGGTCGACGACGCCCGCCTCGTGGTGGCCGTCGCCCGCACCGCGGCCTGGTGCGGCGCGCGCGTCCTGACCCGCTGCCGGGCGCTGCGCCTGTCGTACGGCCAGGCGGAGGTGCGCGACGAGCTGACCGGTTCGACGCTGACGATCCGCGCCCGCGTGATCGTGAACGCGACCGGCGTCTGGGCGGGCGGCCTGGCGCCTTCCGTACGGCTGCGCCCTTCGCGTGGCACCCACCTGGTGCTGCGGCCGGGGGCGCTGCCCGGGCTGCGCGGCGGGCTGCACGTGCCGCTGCCCGGCAGTTCCAACCGTTTCGCCCTCGTCCTGCCGCAGGCCGACGGCCGTGTGTACGTGGGCCTGACCGACGAGCCCGTCGACGGCCCGATCCCCGACGTCCCCGAAGCGCCCGAGTCCGACGTCGCGGCCTTGCTGGAGGTGCTCAACTCCGTCCTGGAGGCGCCGCTGACGCGTGCCGACGTGGCGGGGGCGTTCGCCGGGCTCCGGCCGCTGCTGGAGGCGGAGGGACAGACGGCCGACCTGTCGCGCAGGCACGCCGTCCTCGACGAGGACGGGGTGGTGACGGTGGTGGGCGGCAAGCTCACGACATATCGGCGGATGGCGCAGGACGCGGTGGACCGTGCCGTGGCGCTGCGTTTCCTGAACGCCGGGCCGTCGGTGACGGCGTCGCTGCCCCTGGTCGGCGCGCGCGGTCCGATGGCACCCGACGGCGTCCCCGCCCGGCTGGTGGCGCGCTACGGCGCGGAGGCCGCCGACGTCTGGCGTTTGGCCGAAAAGCACCCCGAGCACGACGGACTCCTGGCCGAGCTCATGTGGGCCGTCCGCCACGAGGGCGCCCTGGACGAGGACGATCTGCTCGACCGCCGCACCCGCGTCGGCCTGGTCCCCGAGGACCGCGCGGCCGCCCTCCCTCTGGCACACGCGGCGCTGCACGCGTGACAAGGGCAAATGCCTGGGCATGAATGCGATAAGCCCCGGGAGTTGTTTTCACCCCTCCCGGACAACCCCCCACCCGATAGGTTAGCCTTGCCTAAGTTAATCAACGGATTCGGGGGGACCGGAACGTGCCCAGAGGCTGCGACCATCCGGACGGGTGCCACACGGGCGCCCTACCGACCTTCGCGAGTGCGACGGTCGGGGCCCGGTCGTGGCTGCTGGTCGAATACAGCGGCCCCTGGGCGGATCGGGTGGAGAATTCAAGTCTCCCCGATGGAATCGCCAAACTCGTGCGCCGGGCCACCGAGAGGGGCATCAGGCCGCAGCTGATCCGCCGCCCCGGCCGCCGGACCCCTCTGTCGGACCAGGGCATCCGTGTGCTAGTCGCGTACGCGGCAGGAGAGGAACCCTGGCTGGCCCAGGGAATCGTCGCAGGTCCCGATGATCTTGACCTTGACGCCGTGATGGCGGGAGTGGTCCCAGAGTCCTGCATACTTGAAGACGAGCCGGTATTTCTGGTCTGCACGCACGCCAAGCGCAATGCGTGCTGCGCCCGCATTGGACTACCCCTCGCTCGGTCGCTGGCAGAGTTTTTGCCGGACAGAGTGTGGGAAACGTCACACGTTGGCGGCGATAGGTACGCCGCCAACCTCGTGTGCTTGCCACACGGACTTTATTACGGCAGCATGTCTCAGGCTGCCGCGTTGTCGGCGGCTAGCGCGTACCGGTCGGGCGAGATCATCCTCGACCGTTACCGGGGACGCGCAGGCATCCCTGAGCCATTGCAAGCCGTTGAGCATTTCGCCCGAATCCATACGGGTGTGCTTTCGGTCTGCGGTGTGTCCGTGGAATCCTCCAGGTTGGACGGCGACGTCACCGAAGCCATCGTGCGCTGCGGAGACGTGCGGCTCCAGGTTGTGGTTGAGCCATCGGTGTTCCAAGCACCGTGTGGTACGGCTTGCGCCGAAACGATCACGACCTATCGGCTGATCTCGCTGGACAGGCTTTCGCCTGTGCGGTACGTCACGCCCGTCCTCACTTGAGCAGGGAACATCCCGGCAACCCTTTGCGTTGGAGCAGTGACGCCAAAATGCGTCCAATGCGGCTCATCAGACCAGAAATACTCTCAAGAAGGTGGATTCTCATGTCTCAGGTACGTCGGCAGCTCACCCGCCCGCGCCCCAGCTGGGGTTGGCAGGATGATGCCGCGTGCCGGGGTGAGGACCTCGTGCTGTTCTTCGGCCCCGATGGGGAGCGGCAGCCCGAGCGTGACAACCGCGAAAAGAAGGCCAAGGCGATCTGCGGCGCTTGCCCGGTGCGCAACGAGTGCCTCGACTACGCGCTGTCCCGTCCGGAGAAGTACGGCACGTGGGGCGGTTTGAACGAGGACGAGCGCGCTTCCGAGCGTCGTCGTCGTATGCGTCGCGCCGCGAGCGCCGGCATCTCCGCCGCCTGAGTTTATCCCGGTACGAAAAGAAGCGTGATCACGCAGTTGTCCCGATGATGCCTGCCCGGATCCGGCGACGGACCCGGGCGGACGCGAACCCGGTCGGGACAACTGCCTGATCAAGCCGGGATGTCCTGAACGCCGATCCTGCGGCGGAAGACCCAGTACGACCACGACTGGTAGACCAGCACCACCGGTAGGAAGATCACCGCCACCCAGGTCATGATGCCCAGCGTCTTGGGCGAGGCCGCGGCGTTGGTCACCGTGAGGCTGTTGGCCGGATCCAGCGTCGAGGGCAGGACATCCGGATAGAGCACCACGAACAAACTCGCCACAGCGAGCCCGATGGCGGCCGCCGACAGGCCGAACGACCATCCCTCGCGTCCGGCGACCACCATCCCGAGCGCTCCCACGAACGCCAGGGCCGCCAGCGCCGCCATCACGATGGTGACCGCGCTCCCGCTCCGCACCTGGGTCCACACGAGGAACGCGACCGCGAGCACCGCCGCGACCACCCCCGTCTGCAGGGCGATCGACCTGGCCCGCACGCGGATCTCCCCCACCGTCTTCAGCGAGACGAAGATCGCTCCGTGCGTGGCGAACAACGACAACGTCACCAGCCCGCCGAGCAGCGCGTACGGGTTGAGCAGATCCCAGAAGGTGCCGACGTACTCATGCGAGGCGTCCAGCTTCACCCCGCGCACGATGTTGGCGAAGGCCACGCCCCACAACAACGCGGGCACGAACGAGCCGAACACGATGGCCTTGTCCCAGTTGGCCCGCCAGCGATCCGAGTCGCGCTTGCCGCGGTACTCGAAGGCCACGCCGCGCAGGATCAGCGCCACCAGGATCACGAAGAGCGGCAGGTAGAAGCCGCTGAACAGGCTGGCGTACCACTCGGGGAAGGCGGCGAACGTCGCGCCGCCCGCCGTCAGCAGCCACACCTCGTTGCCGTCCCAGACGGGGCCGATCGTATTGATCATCACGCGGCGCTCGACGCCGTCCCTCGACAACACCGGCAGCAGCATGCCCACACCGAAGTCGAAGCCCTCCAGGACGAAGTAGCCCACCCAGAGCACGGCGATCGCGATGAACCAGACATCATTGAGCGTCATCACTCCCCCTAGTACGCGAACGCCAGCTTGTCGGCGTCGCGGGGCTCCTCCTCGGGAGGCGGCCCCGCCTTGCCGTACTTGATCATCAGGCCGACCTCGACGACGGCCAGCGCGCCGTACAGGAGGGTGAAGCCGATCAGCGAGATCAGCACCGTGCCCGAGCCGACCGCCGGAGAGACCCCGTCAGGGGTCTGCATCACGCTGAACACCAGCCACGGCTGGCGGCCCATCTCGGTGAAGATCCAGCCGAAGCTGTGCGCGAGCGAGGGCAGGATCACCGCCCACACCGCGCCGCGCCACAACCAGGGCTTGTCGGGCAGGCGGCCCTTGCGGGTGACCCAGAGCAGCACCAGCGCCACGAGCGCGGCCAGGGCCCCGAAGCCGATCATGAGGCGGAAGCCCCAGTAGGTGACCGGGATGTAGGGACGATAGTCGCCCGGCCCGAACCTCTGCTCGTACTGCGCCTGCAGGTCGTTGATGCCCTCGACCTTGCCGTCGAACGATCCGGTGGCCAGGTACGACAGGAATCCGGGGATCTCCAGGGAGAAGATCGGCTCGGTGCCGTCGAGGGTGCCGATCGTGAACAGCGAGAACGGCGCGGGCTGCGCGGTCTCGTAGAGCGCCTCGGCGGCGGCCATCTTCATCGGCTGCGTCTCGGTCATGATCTTGCCGAGCGTGTCGCCCGAGACGAAGACCAGCGCGAACGAGATCAGCGCGGTCCACGCGCCCAGCCGGAGCGAGGGGCGGAAGACGTCGAGGTCACGCTTGCGGCCCAGGTGGTAGGCGGAGACCGCCATGAGGATGACGCCGCCGGAGAGCCACGCGCCGAAGATCGTGTGCGGGAAGGTCGCCAGCACGACCTTGTTGGTGAGCACCGCCGCGAAGTCGGTCAGCTCGGCCCGGCCGTTGCGCTCGGCGAAGCCGACCGGCCACTGCATGAAGGAGTTGGCCGCGAGGATGAAGTAGGCCGACAGCATGGTGCCGATCGCCACCAGCCAGATGCACATCAGGTGCAGGCCCTTGGACAGGCGGTCCCAGCCGAAGATCCACAGTCCGAGAAAGGTCGACTCCAGGAAGAAGGCGAGCAATGCCTCGATCGCCAGGGGCGCGCCGAAGATGTCGCCGACGAAGCGTGAGTACGAACTCCAGTTCATGCCGAACTGGAACTCCTGCACGATGCCGGTCACCACGCCCATGGCGAAGTTGATCAGCAGCAGCTTGCCCCAGAACTTGGCCGCCCGCTTGTAGGCGGGCTTACCGGTGCGGAACCAGGCGGTCTGGATCAAGGCCACCAGCAGCGACATGCCAATGGTGATCGGCACGAAGAGGAAGTGGTACACCGTGGTGATACCGAACTGCCATCTCGCCAGATCCAACGCGTCCATGACGATCACGATAGGTGTGCTAACGAACACTCTATGTCAGGACACGCCCGTGACATCTGTCGCGGCGGAAGCGTGACGCCTGAACGAGACCTCCCCTGCGCCGCGAGACGCGACCATCGCCGTGTGACAACCGACGCGGACGCGGGCGCGGCGATCGCCCTGCGCAAGGCCTACGGCCGAGTCAAGACCGCCGACGGCGTCGACCTGACCTGGTCGCGCCCGGTGCTGGAGCGCCATGCGCGACTCACCGAAGGCGGCAGGACCGTGCCGCTCGCCACCCGCTACCTGGCCGAGGCGCAGGACTTCGCCGACTGGGGGTGCTCATGCGCGAAGGGCGGCCGAGGAGGCGCGAGACCGAGAAGTGACGGCCGATGCGTGCCACCGAACGACGGGGCAATCGATGCGTGCGACCGAGCGACAGGCGGTCGACGGGAGCCGCCGAGCTACAGGCGGTCGACGGGGAAGCCGCGGTGAAGGTGGCGGCTGGTGGTGAAGCCTCCTGGTGCCCCGAACGCGGGGCTGCCCGGTGGGTTTCGGACGGCCGCACCCTGCCGGTGCGGCCCGCCGATTGGCTGCGGGCGGTGGGCGGCCGGACCGGGAGGGCGGTCACGGACACGCGAGGGGTGCGGCACGCCGGGTGGGCCGAATCCCGGCGGGCGACCGCTGTCAGGCGATCAGATCGTCGAACTCACCGTCCTTGGTGCCCAGGACAAACGCTTCGATCTCGGCGCGGGTGTAGACCAGGGCCGGGCCGTCGGGGAAGCGGGAGTTGCGCATGGCGACTTCGCCGGTGGGCAGCGGGGCGAGCTCGACGCAGTTACCGTTGGGGTTGCTGCGGGTGCTCTTACGCCAGGTGACCGGCAGGTGGGTTGCGGCGATTCCGTTATGGATGCCCTGCATGGGGGATGGCTCCTCCGTGATTACGAATGCACGTGCATCCGAGGATAGGGCAGAGAACTGATCTTCATATACCGGATGACCAAAATCAGCCTCGGAGGGCAGCGATGAACTGGTGGGTCTCCTCAGGCGTCAGAGCCTGGGTGCTGAGCCGGTTCATGACCTCGGTGTAATGCTCCGACTCGGCGGGTTTGTCCAGATAGAGCGCGGAGGTGAGCTGCTCCATGTAGACGACGTCGGGCAGCTCGGGCTGCGGGAAGCGCAGCAGCGAGAAGGGGCCGCCCGCCGCGGCGTGGCCGCCACGGTCGAACGGCATGATCTGCAGCGTCACGTTGGGCAGGGCCGCCATCGCCAGCAGGTGATCGAGCTGGTCGCGCAGCACCTCGGGACCACCCGGGCTGCGCCGTACGCACGATTCGTCGAGGACGGCCCACAACCTCAGCGGATGGTCGCCGGTCAGGCGGCGCTGGCGGGTGATGCGGACCGAGACGCGGCGGTCCATCTCGGTGATGGTGGCGCGGGCGTGGTCCAGGGCGATGACGGCGCGGGCGTACACGGGGGTCTGCAGCAGGCCGGGCACGAACTGGTTCTCGTAGGTGCGGATGGCCGCGGCGGCCCCTTCGAGCCCGATGTAGACCTCGAACCAGCCGGGCAGCACGTCGGAGTACTTGTGCCACCAGCCCGGAGCGTTGGCCGTGCGGGCCAGCTCCAGCAGCGGGGCGCGCTCGTCGGGGTCGGTGACACCGTAGAGGGTCAGCAGGTCGGCGACGTCGCGTTCCTTGAAGCTGACCTGGCCGAGCTCGAGGCGGCTGATCTTGGCGTGGGAGGCGCGGATGGAGTAGCCGGCGTCCTCGCGGGAGATGCCGTTGGCCACGCGCAGCTTGCGCAGCTGGGTGCCCAGCAGGATGCGCAGGACGGTGGGGCCACCCTGCGTGAAATCCAGGACCGAACCTTCCCCGACGTTCTCCGCCGCGCCCATGGCCGCTCCTTGATCGTGAGTGCCAAGTGTTCCACGGTGCACGTGCAAATGGAATATGCATCCGTAAATCACGAAAAGTCTTGCATCGGCAACCTCGTGACATAAGTATGGTCACTGAGATCACGCCTAGACGGGGACCGCGATGACGACCTCCGCCGCCAGACCGCAAGCCGCCGCCGGTCCGGCACCGCCCGAGTGGTTACAGACCGTCCTGTCCGACACCTCGCCGGACGGTGAGCTGGCCGTGTTCGACCAACCCTCGCCGGTCTCGGCCGCCAGGGTTTTCGTCGCCACGGTGCTCACCCAGTGGCAGGTCACCGACAGTGTCTACGACGCCCAGCTGGTGGTCACCGAACTGATCACCAACGCCATGCGCCACGGCGGCGGGGCCGCCAGCCTGGCGCTGGTGCTGCGTGGCACGCACGTCGGCTGCGCGGTCAGCGACCACAGCACGGCACCGCCCGTTCCGACCACGCCCGACTACTTCGCCGAGTACGGCAGAGGCATGCACCTGATCCAGGCGCTGTCGATCTGCTGGGGCTGGTACCCGATGACCCACGGCAAACGGGTCTGGGCGGTCCTGCGCTGATTCCCCATAGACCCCGCCTCGGGAACGCCGGCATGACCCCGCCGGTGAGCCCGGCTCACCGCTGCTCCAGGAGCGACAGCACGTCGCCGTCGCTGAGCTGGCCGAAGCTGCCGTACCACTGACCCACCGCGCGGAAGCCGGCGGGCGTCGCCAGCACGACCACCTCGTCGGTCTCGGCCCGCAACGACCTGACCGTCTCCTGGGCGGCCACGGGTACGGCCAGCGTGAGCCTGCCGGGCTTGGCCGCCGCGACCGCGCGAAGCGCCGCGCGAGCCGTCACCCCGGTCGCCAGGCCGTCGTCGACGACCACGACCTCTCGCCCGGTCAGCGGGGGAAGCCGCCGCTCCCCGCGGTAGGCGCTCACCCGCCGATCCAGCTCGCGCAGCTCCCGCGCCACCACCTCGCTCAGGTCGCGCTCGGTGAGCCCGAGCCGGTCCATGAGCTTGGTGTCGAAGACCGGCTCGCCGCCCTCGCAGACGGCGCCCACCCCCAGCTCGGGGGTGGGCGGGTAGCCGATCTTGCGCGTCACCAGGACGTCGAGCGTGCCGCCCAGCCGCCGCACGATCGGGACGGCCACCGGCACCCCACCGCGTGGCAACGCCAGCACGATGGGGTCCCGCATGCCGTGCAGCCGCTCGGCCAGCAGTGCGCCCGCCTCGGAGCGGTCGGCGAACAGGTGACCCATGCAGGGGGTCTACCCGCGGCTACCGTCCGCGATTCTTGTAGTGCGTGCGCAACTGCTTGGTGATGGACTTCCACTTCGCCTGCTGCTCCTTGCGGAGCCGCGCGTCGCCGCGCGAGGCCATCCAGGCCGCCTCACGCTGCAGCTTGCGCCAGCTCTCCAGCCGCCGCTCGGGCAGCTCGCCGCTCTCCAGCGCCTCCAGGACGGCGCAGCCGGGCTCGCCGTCGTGGTTGCAGTCGTCGAAGCGGCACTGCTCGGCCAGTTCCTCGATGTCGGCGAAGACCAGGTCGACGCCTTCCGACATGCCGTACAGGCCCACCCGGCGGATGCCGGGGGTGTCGATGACGAGTCCGCCGCCGGGCAGCGTGATGAGCTCGCGGTGCACGGTGGTGTGACGGCCGCGGCCGTCGCCCGCGCGCACCTGCTGGGTGTCCATGACCTCGCCGCCCGCCAGGGCGTTGACGAGCGTGGACTTGCCCGCGCCCGAGGGCCCGAGCACGACGGCGGTGCGCGAACCCTGGAGGTAGCCGGAGACCAGCTCGACGCCCTCGCCCTGGAGCGAGGAGACGGCGTGCACGTCGACGCCGGGGGCGACGGCGCGCACGTCGGCCAGGAGCTCGTCCAGGCCGTGCTCGAACAGGTCGGACTTGGTGATCAGGACGACCGGCGTGCCGCCGCTCTCCCACGCCAGCGCCACGAGCCGCTCGATGCGGCCCAGGTCGGCGAAGTCGGTGGAGTGCATGGACGGCTCGGCCACGAAGACGATGTCGACGTTGGCCGCCAGGACCTGGCCCTGGCTGTCGCCGGACAGGCCTCCGCGCGAGTCGCGGCCGACGCCTCCTCGGACGAAGGCGGTCGTGCGCGGCAGCACGGCCTCGAGTTCGTAGCGGCCTTCCGGCAGCATCCTGATCGCGGCCCAGTCGCCCACGCACGGCAGTGCGACCGGGTCGGTGGCGGCGGCTCGCCGCACGTCGGCGCTGTAGCGCGCCTGGTGGTGCCCGTCGGCGGCGATGACCTCGGCGGCGCCGCGGTCGACCCTGGCCACGCGGGCCGGGACGGTGTCGGCGGGGAGCTCGGCGGCCATGGAGTCGGTCCAGCCGAGCAGGGAAAGATCAAAAGACAACGGGATGCACCCTTGCAGGAAAGGGTGTCTTTCAGGCAGACACCCGGAGGTTGATGGACGAAGGCATGGTCATGACAAAGACCCGCATGCTGTCGTCACCTCCCTGGTCGTCGTGCCTGCCAGAAACTGTAGCAAACTCTTGAACCCCGGTGCGCCCCGCGCCCGTACTACCAGCCATGGGGACGCTCTTGGGGATGGGGCGATCGGCGTGATCGCTCGGGTCGAACACACCGACGTGGGCGCGTACGCCCTCGGGCTGCTGGACGTGGCCGACGCTCTGGCGTTCGGCGAGCACCTGGAGGGGTGCCCGCCGTGCGTCGTGGAACTGGCGCAGCTGGAGGGCGTGGCCGCGTTGCTGGACCGCGCCAGGCCGGTCATGCTGCTGCGCCGCAGGGCCGAACGCAGGCGCAGGTACGGCAGGGCGGTCGCCGGCGTGGCCGCCGCGCTCGCCCTGGTCGCCGGTGGCACGGTCCTCGGCTTCGCGATGGACGGCGGGCCACACGCGGTCGCGGCGCAGGACGGCGCGGCGAGCCCGATGGCGGCCCAGCAGGGCGAGGTCGGAGGCGCCGTGGCCCTCGACCACGCGCACCGCCCGGCCGAGGCGGCCTACCTGATCGGCACCCCCATCGAGGGCGTCGGCTCCCCCGGTGTCGGCGGCGCCGTGGTGCTGGAGGCCAAGACCTGGGGCACGCACGCGGTCCTGCGGCTGGCGGGTGTGAAGGGGCCGCTCACGTGCGAGCTGGTGGCCGTGTCGCGGACCGGCGAGCGCAGCGTCGTCACGGGCTGGGCGGTGCCGGAGCCGGGGTACGGCGTGCCGGGCTCCCCCGACCCGCTGTTCGTCCATGGCGGCAGCGCGCTGCCGATCGGCGCCATCGACAGGTTCGAGGTCACCACCTCGGCCGGTGACAGACTGCTGACCGTGAAGGTGTGATCATTCCGGGATGGAGTTCTTCTGCTATCACCGTGATCGTCCCGGCTCCGCGGAGCTGCGTGACGTGTTGCTGGAGGCGCATTGGTCCTACATGGACGGCTTCGAGGCGGAGCTGATCGCCCGTGGCCCGACCCTGGACCTCGACGCCGACGTCGCCACCGGGAGCGTGCACATCGTCGACCTGCCCGATCCCGGCCGGGCGCGGGCGTTCGCCTTCGACGAGCCCAACTACCAGGCCGGGGTGTACCGGGACGTGATGGTGCGCCGGTGGCGCAACGTGCTGGGGCGCACGATGTGGGAGTTCCCCGGCGGCAGGGAGGGCGGCAACCGCTACCTGGTGCTGGGGCTGGGCGCGGGGCGGGCCGCCGACCTCACGCCGCCGCCCGGCCACGACGGGCTGATCGCCTACGGGCCGCTGCTGTCGGACGACGGCGAGGCCTGGCTGGGAACGGCGGTCCTGCTGCTCGCGCCGGACCCGGAGGCGGCACGGGCCGTGCTCACCCCGGATCGGTATGCCGCCGTCGAGGTGCACGACTGGGTGTTCGGCGGCCGCCGCTGACCGACCCACACACGGGGACCGCCGCTGACCGACTCCACACGGGCGATCGGCGCTGACGGGCGCTCACGCGAGCGGGCGGCGCTGACGGGCCTCACGCGAGCGGGCGGCGCTGACGGGCCTCACGCGAGGGGACGGCGCTGACGGGCCTCACGCGAGAAGCCCCCGGCGGTCGGGCGACCGGCGGGGGCTTCTCGGCGTCTGTTTACAGGCCGGGCGCGGGGAACTGCGAGGTGAGCTCGCTGACCTCGGCGTGCACGCGGCTGATGACGTCTTCCGCGTCGCCCTTGGCCAGCGCGGTGACGACCTCGTCGATCCAGGCGCCGATCTGGCGCATCTCGGCCTCCTTCATGCCACGCGAGGTGACCGAGGGGGTGCCGATGCGGATGCCGGAGGGGTCGAACGGCTTGCGGGTGTCGAACGGCACCGTGTTGTAGTTGGTCTCGAGCCCGGCCCGGTCGAGGGCCTGGGCGGCGGGCTTGCCGCCGATGCCCTTGGGGGTCAGGTCGAGCAGGATGAGGTGGTTGTCGGTGCCGCCGGAGACCAGGTCGAAGCCGCGGCTGGACAGCTCTTCCGCCAGGGCCTTGGCGTTGGAGACGACCTGGTGGGCGTAGGTCTTGAACTCGGGCTGGGCCGCCTCGTGGAGCGCCACCGCGATGGCGGCGGTGGTGTGGTTGTGGGGGCCGCCCTGCAGGCCGGGGAAGACCGCCTTGTTGAGGGCGGTGGCGTGCTCGTCGGCGGTGGCCATGAGCATCGCGCCGCGCGGGCCGCGCAGGGTCTTGTGGGTGGTGGTGGAGATGACGTCGGCGTGGCCGACGGGCGACGGGTGCGCGCCACCGGCTACGAGACCGGCGATGTGGGCGATGTCGGCGGCGAGCACGGCGCCGACCTCGCGGGCGATGGCGGCGAAGCCCTCGAAGTCGATGGTGCGCGGGATGGCGGTGCCGCCGCAGAAGATCAGCTTGGGCCGGTGCTCGAGGGCCAGCTCGCGCACCTCGTCCATGTCGACGCGGCCGGTGTCCTTGCGCACGCCGTAGCGGACCGGGTTGAACCACTTGCCGGTGGCGCTGACCGACCAGCCGTGGGTGAGGTGGCCGCCGAAGGGCAGGCCCATGCCCATGACGGTGTCGCCCGGCTGGAGGAAGGCCATGTAGATCGCCAGGTTGGCGGGCGAGCCCGAGTAGGGCTGCACGTTGGCGTGGTTGACGCCGAAGACCGCCTTGGCGCGCTCCTGGGCGAGGGTCTCGATCTGGTCGATGACCTGCTGGCCCTCGTAGTAGCGCTTGCCGGCGTAGCCCTCGGAGTACTTGTTGGTCAGGACCGTGCCGGTGGCCTCGAGCACCGCCTTGGAGACGTAGTTCTCCGAGGCGATCAGCTTGACCGTGTCGGCCTGGCGTCGCTCCTCAGCCGTGATCAGCTCGGCGAGCTGGGGATCGACGTTCGCGAGAGAACCCATGAAAACTCCTCGTCATGCGGGGACCCAGGCGCTCGGCCCCCGCTCGGCCCGCTCCCCGGTGGTGCCCCACCTTCTGTGCGCCAGTCGCGCCCTAGACCTTATCAGCGGGTGATGCGGCTGGCGGAACTCGGCCAGAGCCTGTCGACCTCGGCGTTGAGCAATGCCCCGATAAGCACCGCGAGGGCCGTGATGTACAACCACAGCAGCACGGCGATGGGGGCCGCCAGCGAGCCGTACACGCTCACCGGGGACAGCCAGGAGGCCAGCACCGCGCGCAGGACCGCGGCGCACACGATCCAGAGCACCAGCGCCAGGATCGCCCCCGGCAGCTCGCGGAACCAGCGGGTGCGCACCGGCACGCTGATGTGGTACAGCATCGTCAGGAAGAGCACGGAGCCGCTGATGACGACCGGCCAGTAGAGCAGGTCGACCAGGACCGCGTAGTCGCGGAAGGCCGAGCGCAGCAGGTCGGGGCCGATCAGCATGACGGGCATCACCACCACGCCGATCAGCAGCGCGATGATGTAGAGCCCGAAGGACATGAGGCGGGTGCTGATGATGCCGCGTTCCTCGCCCAGCCCGTAGGCGACGGAGATGAGGTCCACGTAGACGTACAGGGCCCGCGAGCCGGACCAGAGCGCCAGCAGGAAGCCCAGCGAGATCAGCGGCACGCTGTGGTTGGGATTGAGCACGTCGTCGAGCAGTGGCGTGAGCACCTGTTCGATGGCGTAGTCGGTGAACAGGTAGTCGGCCTGCTCCAGGACTCCGGCGCGGATCGTCTGGATCACGTCCTCGCCGAGCAGGCTGCTCAGCGGCGCGAGGACGGCCAGCAGGCCCAGGACGAACGGCGGCAGCGAGAGCAGCGCGAAGAAGGCCGCCTCGCCCGCCAGTCCGGTGACCCGGTAGGTGACGCCGGCGTTGACGGTGGCGCGCACGATGGACCAGGACCGGGTGTCGAGCAACCAGCTCAACCGGGTCCTGACGTCTTTGAGCGGCCTGCGCTTGCCTCGCGGCGGCCGTGTCCTCGCGTCCGTGGATGTCATCTCGCGCCCCAGCTTACGACCTGGTGAGGCAGCTACCCGGAAGCGTGGCCGCTATCAGTCAATGTCGACGATTCGTGCACCCAGGGGCAGAAGAGAAACGGGGATCATCTTGAGATTGGCGATGCCGAGCGGGATGCCGATGATCGAGACGAACAGCGGGATCGACGTGATCACGTGGCCGATCGCCAGCCACCAGCCCGCGAAGACGAGCCAGATGATGTTGCCGAGCGTCGACATGATCCCGGCGTCGGGGTCGCGCTCGACGGTCCGGCCGAAGGGCCACAGGGCGTAGGCGGCGATCCTGAACGAGGCGATGCCGAACGGGATCGTCACGATCAGGATGCAGCAGACAACGCCCGCGACGGCGTAGCCGATCGCCAGCCAGATCCCCGCGAAGAGCAACCAGATGACATTCAGGATGGTCCGCATGATGAACAGTCTTTCATCACGCTCTGTAGCAGATCATCCGGTATCCCCCTGATTCGCCCCTGACGCCCTCCCGGAGCCGGGAGGACCGGCGAAGGCCTGCGCGATGCCCATCCACTCGGCCGCCGCCTCACCCGTGGTCTCCAGCCCGGTGTCGTCGCGGTGGATGCGCTGGGTGACGACGAGGCAGAAGTCGAGCGCCGTCCCGCTCACGCGATCGGCGGCGTCCTGCGGCCCGTGCGTCCACGGCGTGCCGTCGGGCAACGACAGCTCCACCCTGACGGGCCGCGAGGGCGGCTGCAGGCCGCGCACGGCGTAGCTGTAGGGGCGGGCCTGGCACCCGATCAGCGCCACGTGACGCAGCCGGGCGGTGGGCCTGCGCTCGACCTTCACGGCGTCGGCCACGTCCTGGCCGTGCGCCCACGTCTCCATCAGCCTGGCCGTGACGAAGGAGGCCGCCGACATGTCGGGCCCGTACCAGGGGACGCGGTCCTTGGCCCCCAGCGTCGCGAAGGTCTCCAGCATCGTCGCCCTGGCCCTGGAGAACCACTCCGCGACCTCCTCGGCCAGCAGGATGCGGCTCTCGTCGACCTGGTCGTCGACGAACTGCGCGCTCACCTCGGCCAGGGAGGCGCGGAACCCGATCGGGTCCGCCACGGCCCTGGTCGCCGCCTCGTCGAAGTAGGCGAGATGGCTCACCTGGTCGCGGATCGCCCAGCCCTGCGCCGGTGTGGGCAGCTCCCAGTCGTCCGAGCGCAGCGGGCGCAGCAGGTCGTTCAGGTCGGCCGTCTCGGCTCTCAGGTCGTCCAGCAGTTCGCCGATTAAGTCCATGAGCGATGCTGTACAAGTGATATGCGAAAAATGCAAGGAGCGCCGGCACGAGGAGTGCAAGGGCGGCTCGTGGTGTGACTGCCAGCACCTGAGCGCCGTCGAGGCCGAGGAGTCTCCGCTCGACTGGCCGCGCCAGGGTTAGCTATCGTCTCGCGGGTGCCGGGTGATCGTTCCGCGTTAGCCGTACGGCTGCTGGCCGTGCTGGCCACGGCGATGCCCTTCGTCGCACCGCTGGTCGAGTCGGTGGTTGCCGTGTCGGGCCGGGTCCAGGATCCGGTCCACGCCTTTCTCATCAGCGAGGCCGTCGTCGTGGCCACGCCCTCGCCGCTGGAGCTGCTGCCGTACGACCTGCGGACGCATCTGCCCGTGATGCTGCCCTTCTTGCTGGCCACGATCTTCCTGTCGGAGCTGGTCGGCGCGCGTCACGCCGTGCACCGGGCGGCGGCCGCCATCCTGCTCACCGCCGCGTTCTCCGCGCAACCGGCGTCGGTCGCCTGCTACGGGGTCGCCCTGGCCGCGACCCTGGCCGCGGGGAAGGCCCGTCCGAGCGGCCGGCCCCCCGGGCGCGCCGACTGGGCGTTGTGGCCCGCCGCCCTGGCGACGGCCTCACTGCCCTCCTTCGACCAGGCAGGGGGCGGGCTACGCTTCGTGCCCGACGACGTCCTGCTGGAGCTGTACCTCCAGGTCACGCAAACGGAGGCCGCCACTCTCGTCGTCGCCCTGCTCGGCCCCGTCGCCATGGCCTCGATCCCGCTGCGCTCCCCCGCCGTCACCGGCGCGGGAGCGGCCCTGCTGGCGCTCGCCTCGCTCTCGGCCACCCTCTCCTGCCTCCCGCGGTGGGCGCCCGGCGCGATCGTCTGGCCCGGCCTCGCCGCCGCCGTTCTGGTGCTCCTGACCCGCGCCCGGCTCCCTCGGATGGCCCGTCCGGCGCCGGATGTGATGCTGCTGGCCGGAGGCGTCGCGGTGCTCCTGCTGCTCTGGCTGGTGCTTTGAGGTAGAACGTCCAGAGTGTGGACCCAGTCTTGGACATCCCGGAACGCCAAGGTATCGTTTGTTACATGCCAGCGGATCCCATGCTTGTCGGTCGACGCCACGTCGATCTTCAGCGTGTCCGCAGCGCGATCTGTTGCGACGCCCGCTAAGCCCTTCCCAGTCGAAGTTGGGCGCGTCGCACGCCACCCCGCCTGACCCCTGCACTCGATGACGAGGCAGGAGGCAAGCCGCGCGCGCCCGTAACCCAAAGGACGCGCAATGACCCCGCCGAACAGCACGGCTGCCAGTCGACACCACAAGCGCCCGCGCGGCGAAGGCCAGTGGGCCCTCGGTTACCACGAGCCGCTCAACAAGAACGAAGAGAACAAGAAGAACGACGACGGGCTCAACGTCCGCCAGCGCATCATCGACATCTACAGCAAGCGCGGTTTCGACTCGATCGACCCCGCCGACCTGCGTGGACGGATGCGCTGGTACGGCCTGTACACCCAGCGCAAGCCCGGCATCGACGGCGGCAAGACCGCCATCCTCGAGCCGGAGGAGCTGGACGACCGTTACTTCATGCTCCGCGTCCGCATCGACGGCGGCCAGCTCTCGCTGGAGCAGCTCAGGGTCATCGCCGACATCTCCAACGACTACGGCCGCGGCACCGCCGACGTCACCGACCGCCAGAACATCCAGCTGCACTGGATTGAGATCGAGGCCGTGCCCGACATCTGGGAGCGGCTGGAGGCGGTGGGCCTGTCGACCACCGAGGCCTGCGGCGACACCCCGCGTGTCATCCTGGGTTGTCCGCTGAGCGGCATCGACACCGAGGAGCTGATCGACACCACCGCGGCGATCCGCGAGGTGCACGACCGGTTCATCGGCGACCCCGCCTACTCCAACCTGCCGCGCAAGTTCAAGTCGGCGATCTCCGGCTGCCCGGCGCACTGCACGGTGCACGAGATCAACGACGTGGCGTTCGTGGCGGTCACCAAGGACGGCGAGGTCGGCTACGACCTGTTCGTCGGCGGCGGCCTGTCGACCAACCCGATGTTCGCCAAGCGGATCGGGGTCTTCGTCCGCCCCGACCAGGTGGCCGACGTCTACGGCGGCGTCATCGGCATCTTCCGCGACTACGGCTACCGCCGCCTGCGTCACCGCGCGCGGATCAAGTTCCTCGTCAACGACTGGGGCGTGGAGAAGTTCCGCGAGATCCTCGAGACCGAGTACCTGAAGGAGCAGCTGCCCGACGGCCCCGCGCCGGAGGAGCCGCGCGGCAACCGGCGTGACCACGTCGGTGTGCACCAGCAGAAGGACGGCAACTTCTACGTCGGGTTCGCGCCGAAGGTCGGCCGCCTCGACGGCGACAAGCTGCACCTGATCGCGAACCTGGCCGAGAAGTACGGCTCGCGCCGCGTGCGCGCCACGGTCGAGCAGAAGATGGTCATCCTCGACGTCGCCCCCGACCAGGTCGAGGGCCTGGTGGCCGAGCTGGAGGCCAACGACCTGAAGGTCAGTCCCTCCACCTTCCGCCGCCAGACGATGGCCTGCACCGGCATCGAGTTCTGCAAGCTGGCGATCGTCGAGACCAAGGCGACCGGCATCCACCTCATCGAGGAGATGGAGCGCCGCCTGCCGGACTTCAAGGACCCGCTGACGATCAACATCAACGGCTGCCCGAACTCCTGCGCCCGCATCCAGGTCGCCGACATCGGCCTGAAGGGCCAGCTGGTCGTCAACGACAAGGGCGAGCAGGTCGAGGGCTTCCAGATCCACCTGGGCGGCTCGCTCGGCACCAACGCCAACTTCGGGCGCAAGGTGCGCGGTCTGAAGACCACCGTGGAGGGCCTGCCCGACTACGTCGAGCGGGTGGTCACGAACTTCGAGTCCCAGAAGAAGGAAGGCGAGAGCTTCTCCGACTGGGTCCAGCGGGCGGACGAGGGGGATCTCAAATGAGCACTCGCGCCGTGCCGTTCCACTGTCCTTACTGCGGTGACGAGGACCTGGAGCCCTACGAGAAGGACGGCGGCTGGTACTGCCGCTCCTGCGCCCGCGCCTTCAAGCTGACTTTCCTTGGAATCGGAGTAAAGATATGAGCGTCGTCGACCTCGAACTCACGTTAAGAGAGCAGCGCGGCACCCTCGACCTGCAGAGCATCGTCGAGTCCGCCGCGTCGTACCTGGAGGGCGCGTCCGCCCGCGAGATCATCCGCTGGGCGGCGGCGACCTTCGGCGACCGGTTGTGCCTGACCTCCTCGATGAGTGACGCGTTGCTGATCGACCTGGTCAGCCGCGTCAAACCCGGTGTCGACGTGTTGTTCATCGACACCGGCTACCACTTCGCCGAGACCGTCGGCACCCGTGACGCCGTCGAGGCGGTCTATGACGTCAATGTGATCAATGTGAAGCCTTCGCGCACCGTCGCGGAGCAGGAGCGGGATCTCGGCCCGCGGTTGTTCGGCCGCAATCCCGACCTGTGCTGCTATCTGCGCAAGGTGGAGCCGCTGAACCGCGCGCTGGAGCCGTACCTGGCCTGGATCTCCGGCATCCGGCGCGACGAGTCGCCGGCGCGGGCCGGCGCCAAGGTCGTGGAGTGGGACTCCAAGCGCCAGATGGTGAAGGTCAACCCCATCGCCGCCTGGACGCAGGAGGAGGTCGACAACTACATCTCCGACAACGGCGTGCTGATCAACCCGCTGCACTACGACAACTACCCGTCGATCGGCTGCGCGCCGTGCACGCGGCAGGTGGCCGACGGCGAGGACCCGCGCAGCGGGCGGTGGCAGGGTTTCGGGAAGACCGAATGCGGCCTGCACCTCTGAGCCACGAGACCGCGCCGTTGGCAGGCTGCGCGGACTCGTTTCCGCCGTCGGGTGGGCATTCACCCGCGCGGCGTGCGGTCGTGGGGGGGGGGGGGGGGGGGGGGGGGGGGGGGGGGGGGGGGGGGGGGGGGGGGGGGCGCGGCGGGGCGCGGGGGCCGGGGGGGGGGGGGCCCCCCCCGGGGGGGGGGGGGGGGGGCCCCCGGGGGGGGGGGCCCCCCCCGACGGCCCTTCCCCTGGTGGCCGTCGCCCACGGCTCGCGCGACCCGCGTGCGGCCAGGACCGTGGAGTCCCTGCTCGACGCCGTACGGCAGGCGCGCCCCGGCCTGGTGGTGCGCTCGGCCTACCTCGACCACGCCGGTCCCCGCCTCCCCGAGGCGCTGGCCGGGCTCGACGAGGCGGTCGTGCTGCCGCTGCTGCTGACCGAGGCATACCACAGCCGGGTCGACCTGCCTGCCGCCATCGCCGAGGTGCGCGCCGCCCGCGGCGGGCCCACGGTGCACTACGGCACGACGCTGGGCCCGCACCCGCTGATGACCGCCGCCCTGGAGCGCCGCCTGGCCGAGGCCGGCGTCGCCAGGGACCGTGACACCGCTGTGGTGCTCGTCTCCGCGGGTTCCAGCAGCGCCGAGGCCAACGCCGTGATCGGCGCCATGGCCCGATCGTGGCACGGCTGGTGGGGTGTGACCGCCGCCTACGCCTCTGCCGCCGACCCCACGCCCGCGCAGGCCGTGGCCCTGCTGAAGCGGGCGGGCGCGCCGAGGATCGTCGTCGCCCCCTACCTGCTGGCGCCCGGCTACTTCGCCGACAAGGTGCGCCACAGCACGCTGGAGGCGGGCGCCGACGCCGTCGCCGACGTGCTCGGACCGGCGCCGGAGCTGGTCGAGGTGCTGCTCGCCCGCTACCGCCAGGCGATCCGCCGCTCGGAGCGGGTGCCCGTCTGACGTCCGCCAAGGGCGGGCCCGTGACCGGAACGCCGTCCGCCCAGAGCGGGCCCATGACCGGAACGCCGTCCGCCCAGAGCGGGCCCATGACCGGAACGCCGTCCGCCCAGGGCGGGCCCGTGACCGGGACGCCGTCCCGTCGTAGGGTCCGGGCATGGACCCGGTCGAACGGGCGATCGCGCTGGCGGGCCGCGACCCGCGCGAGGGCCTGGCCGCGATGGACGAACTGCTGGCCCAGGACGGCCCGCCGGACTCGCGCGCGGCCCTGAGCTACAACCGCGCCGCCGTGCTGCGCCTCATGGGCAGGAACGGCGAGGCGGAGGAGGCCTACCAGCAGGTCGTCGCCGAGTTCGAGGGCCACCACGACCAGGGTGTGCGGTTCTGGGTGGCGCTGGCGTTGTTCAACCACGCCTCGCTCATGCTCGACGAGGACACGGCCGAGGACAGGTTGCCCGCCCTGGTGGCCAGGTTCCACCGCCACTACCACGACAGCCCGGACCCGCGCCTGCGCAGGCGGCTGCGCCGGGTGATGGCGTGGGAGATCGAGCACTTCGAGGCGCTCGGGGAGGCGGAGCGGGCCGCCGCCTCCCGTGCCAGGCTGCACGACCTTCTGGGCTCCGCCTGCCTGCACGTGCTCACCCTGCTCGACGGCGAGGGCTCGGCGGAGACGGTCATGGCGGTGCTCGAGCGCCTCGACCCGCTGCTCGACGACGTGCGCGAGCTGGGCGGCTCGCCGCAGGAGGAGTGGATCGCGAGGGTGCTGGCCAGGCCCGAGCTGCTCTCGATGATCACCATCATGGCGTTGCGCGGGGTGAGCGACGGGCGGGTGCCGGGCGTGGAGGGCGACGACGACCAGCGGCTGGTCGACGCGGGCATGCGGGCCGTGGCCTCCGTCTACGACTACCTGACGCGCGATCCCGAGGCCTACCGGCTGGGCGGCGGCCCGCTGGAGGAGTTGCTGAACGCCGTCGACGTCGCGTTGGGCATGGCCGACGCGATGGAGCTGGCCAGGCAGCCGATTGTGGTCGCCACGCTGTCGCCGTTCTACGTCCAGGCGTTGTGCCGGGAGTCGATGGCGCTGCTGGTGGCCGGGCAGTGGCGGCGGGCGCTGCGCCTCCACCAGCTGCTGCTGGCCGCCGTGGCCGGGCTCCCGGCGTCGGAGACGGGTCACGCGATGGCCCGGCTCGCGCGCTTCCGCTGGTTGTTCGTGGCCCGGCAGGTGCTCGGGCAGCTGCCCGATGCCAGGGTGCTGCGCAGCGCCGCCGAGGCCGGGCGGTTCGTGCTGGAGTCGTTGGACGAGGGCTCGCCTCAGTACGCCGAGGTGCTGCTGGCGCTCGGAGCGCTGCACGCCGAGCCGTACGGGGCAGGACGGCCGGTCGAGCTGTTCTGGGCGGACCTGCGCCGCTGGCTGGAGCGGCTGGGCGAGGAGCCGCTCGATCCGGTCGAGGGCGACGACGGCGACACGGCGATGCCGCCGGTCGGCGAGGCGATGGACGTGGCCGAGGGCCATCTGCGGCGGGCTCTCCCGATGGCGGCCGACGTGCAGGTGGCCCACGTCATCGGGGCGCTGCTCGGAGTGCTGGCCACCCGGGCCGTGCTCGGGCAGCGGCCCGACGAGGCGGAGATGCGGGAGCTGGCCGAGCGCATGGCGCTGACCGCCGACGGCGAGCTTTACCCGCAGCTGCTCGTGCACGCGCTCGTGGCCCTGGACCGGATGCCCGGCGACGAACTCGTGGAACGTCCCGTCGAGCGGATCGCCGCCGAGCAGGGGCGCGACGCCGCCATCGGGGTGCTCACCGGCCTGGCGCAGCTGCTGGCGCGCCACGATCCGGCACGCGGGCGGGCGTTGTTCGCCAGGTCGGCGGCGTTCGTGCTGGGGCTGGAGGAGGAGCAGCGGGTGCGGTTGCTGCTCCTGCACGCGGCGATGCTGCTCGACCGCGACACCGACGCGGCGGCCGGGTCCTGGGACGCCGAGCGGCACACCCTGGCGCTCGTCGCCGCGGCCGAGTCGGGCGTGCGCGAGGCCATCGACCTGGAGGGCGCCCTGGCCTGGATCGCGCTCCTCGACGATCTGCCGCAACCCTTCGGCGAGCGTCACCACCACGCGATCGCCTACCTGGCGGCCGGCTGGCTGACACGCCTGTCGAGCGCCGCGTCCGAGGCGGGCAACCGGGCCGACGCCGTCACCGCGCAGGTCGGCGCCTGCGCGGGGTTCCTGTCGCTCGGCCTGGCCGACGCCGCCCAGGAGTCGCTGACGATCATCGCCAGGCTGGTGGCCGATCAGGAGGGCCTGGCCAGGACCCTGGCGGGCTCGCTCGGCCAGGTCGCGTTGTGGGCGGAGAACCTGGTCGGCGCCCGTGCCACGCCCGTGCTGCAGACCATCTGGGCCCATGCCGTGCACTCCGAGCGCGACGACGTCGACGCCCTGTTCGCCTGCCTGCAACTGGCCAAAGGGGCCAGATTCGCGGCGGCATGGCGCGGGCGCGTGCCGTACGACTGGGAGGCCGACCCCGAGGGGCGGCAGCTCCTGGAGGCGGTCTCCAGGGCGCCGGAACGGCCGCGCGACCACCTGCTCGACTCCGTCACGCTCGTCACGCCGTACTCCGAGCGGCTGGAGAGCCGCGCGCCGGTGCGCGAGAACCTGGAGCTCACCTTCGACGCGCGCGTGCAGCGCGCGATCTCCGCGCGGGCGCGGGCCGGGCCGCACCTGCTCGACAGCGCTGCCGTCACCGCCGCGCTGCCGGAGGGCACGGTGCTGCTGTGGATGTACCTGGGCGTGATCGTGGTCTGCACCCGTGACACGGTGGCCGTGACCACGCAGCCGGGGCTGGCGAGCGAGGCCTACGAGGTGCACGCCGAGCGGGTGCGCCTCCTGGACGACGTGCAGCTGCGGGCGAGCCTGATCCGCAGCGCGGTCCTGGCCGAGCCCGGACCCGGCCGGGCCTACTCCCCCGCCCAGGCGGACGCGCTGGACGCCGGCTGGTTCCTCGGGCCCGCCGCCGACCTGCTGCGCGAGCGGGCAGGCGGTCACCTGCTGGTGGTGCCGCACGGCCCCTTCCACTTCGCGCCGCTGCACCTGTGCCACCTCGACGGCAGGCCGCTGGCCGACTCCTGGACGGTCACCTATCTGCCCAGCCTCGCGCTGCTCGACCAGCCGGTACGGCAGGCGGCGGGCAGGACGCGCGCGGCCGCGTTCGGCTTCCCGCGCGGCGAGTTCGGATTCGAGCCGATCCCCGAGGCGGAGGAGGAGGCGCTGGCGATCACCCGCGGCGCGCTCGTCGGCGACCGCGCCACCAGGCGGAGCGTGCTGCGCGCGCTGACCCGCTCCGGCCGCTTCCACCTGGCCACCCACGGCCTGCACAACGTCACCGCGCCCGCCTTCCAGTGCCTGTACGCCGCCGACGGGCCGATCAACGCCTACGAGCTGCAACGCCTGGACCTCGGCGGGCTGGACCTGGTCACCCTGTCGGCCTGCGAGACCGCGCTGGGCAGGTACGACCAGGGCGACAACCTGCGCGGCATCCCGGCGGCCCTGCTGTCACGCGGGGCGCGCACGATCGTCGGCACGCTGTGGCCGGTGGAGAGCACGACCTCGCGCGACTTCTTCACGACCTTTTACGCCTCGCTGGAGGCGGGCAAGCTGGCCGCCTTCGCCTACGCGCAGCGGCAGACCAGGGCCGCGCACCCGGAGTACCGTGACTGGGGGGCCTTCTACTACACGGGTGAGTGGCGCTGATGGAGCTCGATGCACCTGACCTGGCCTGGTTACCGGCGACGATGACAGCCGACGCCCGGGTGACGCGTGGCCGCCCCAGGCCGGCGCCCGTGCGCGGGGCCGTCACGCTGGGCCGCCCGGTCGTGCAACCGCTCACCGAGGAGCTGGCGGCCGGTGACCCGCCGCTGCGCGCCTTCCTCGCCGAACAGGGCGGCGCCTGGCGTTTTCACCTGGTCCACCTGGGCTGCAGCTTCCTGCCGGAACCGGGCGCCCGCTTCGCCCAGGCCTGGCTGACCGTACGGCTCGCGCGCGCCGACGGCGTGCCCGAGCCGGTCCCGATCGCCTGGTCGCTCGACCCGCTGCGCTCCGAGCGGCCGGTGGAGCAGACCACGACGGTCAAGATCGGCGCCAAGGCGGTGCTGGAGGCAGGGGTGGAGGTCAGCACCACCGGGTCGCGCACCGAGGTCTTCCTGACCGCCTACGGGCTGCAGGAGGACACGTGCACGTGGGAGTTCACCCGCACCGCCAGGGAGGAGATCCGCGGCGGCCAGCGCCTGGCACTGGTCGCCAGGACGCCGGGCCGGGCGCTCGCCGTGGGCGAGGTGGAACTGCGCGCCACGCTGGTGCGCAGGCGGCTCGGCGTCCTGCCGTACCGGGTGGCGCTCGACGGCGGTGAGCCGCTGACCTTCCGCCTGTCCGGGGAGTCCTAGCTGGGCGGCAGGCAGACGAACCTCGGCTCCGACGGCGTGGTGCACGGGTGAGGCCGTTGCTCCATGACTCTGATCGTCCAGGCCGCCGGGTAGGGCGTGACGGAGGCCAGCACCTTCCCTGCCTCCCCGCCGGCCGCACCCGACGGGACCACGGCCGCCTCGACCACGCTGACGCCGCCCCTGCCGGTGACGGGGATGGCATGCCAGGAGGTCTGCCAGGCGTCGCACGACGTGCTGAGCGCCAGGCCGCCGTCGATCCACACGTACGCGTGCGTGCCGGGACCGCAGTCGAGCATCACCACGAGCTGCCCGGTCGACGACGACACGGTGAACGACTGTTTCCTGCCGCCCTCGGTGAAGGTCTGCGACGTGCCGATGAGCCAGCGGGACGGAGCGATCGACTGCGTGGGCGACGTCGTGGCGGCCGTCGTGGTCACCTCCGGCGGAGCGCCGGTCAGGCGCAGGCCGGCCGCCGCGGCCAGCACGACGCCCAGACCGGCCAGAAGGCCCGCGCTCGCGGTCCTGAGGCGGGCGCGTCTGATGCCGCGTGCCTTGTCGGCGACGTCACCGATGTTCACGCCCCTGTAGGGAACATCCGCGCTGTCGTCGCGCAGCAACGCGCGCAGTTCCTGCTCGACATCGTTCATCGCAACTCCATCGCGTGCTCGGCTCGCAACCTGGCCAGCGCCCTGCTGGCCTGGGTGCGCACGGTCACCGGAGAGCACCCCAGGATGGCCGCGATCGCGTGGTCGGACAGGTCCTCGAAGTAGCGCAGCACGAGGACGGCACGCTGCCTGGGGGGCAGCGCCGCCAGCGCCGTTCGCAGGGCCTCGCGCGCGCCCACGTCGGGCTCGGCGCCGCCGGGGAGTTCTGGCAGCTCACCCGCGGGCACCTCGCCCCTCCAGCGGCGCCGCCACCAGGAGGCGTGGGTGTTGGCCAGGATCCTGTAGACGTACGGATCGGGGTCGTCGCCGACCCTGCGCCAGGCCAGCCAGGCCTTGGCCAGCGCCGTCTGGACGAGGTCCTCGGCGCAGGGCCAGTCGCGGCACAGCAGGTAGGCGGTCCTGAGCAGGCGGGCGGAGCGCTGCTCGACGTAGCGCTCGAAGTCGCCTCGTTCCCGCATGGGCTGTCCTGTTCGGCTCGGGGATGCTCACTGGGAACTACGCCCGAGGCCCCGCGGGATGTTGCACGCCGCGTGGAAGGAGGTTCGGTCAGTCGTCGGAGTAGCGGCGCCCGATGCCGTAGTGGCCGTCGCCCTGGCGCCAGCCGCCCGACTGCCAGCCCCCCGACTGCCAGCTGCCGGAGTGGCCGTCGCCGCCCATCAGCTCGCGCCAGTGTTCGCGCCAGCCCGACAGGGCGCGCTTGATCGGCTCGGCCTTGGAGTCGCCGATGATGCGCACGTCACCCATGATCGCGTAGGCCTTGACCCTGACCACGGGGACGTCCATGCCGGGAGGGGCCTCGACGACGTTGGTCTTCTTGTCGCCCATGATGGCGATGCCTTCGAGGTCGACGTCGACCCCGTCGGGGACGATGATCTTGACGTCGCCCATCACCGCGGTGGCCACGATGTCGACCGTGTTGCCGCGGACCTCGGCCTCGCGCAGGTCGAGGACGACGTCGCCCATCACGGCGCACGCGCCGAGCTCGCTCTCGATGCGCCACTTGCCGCGGCGTTTGGTGTCGCCCATGATCGCCACGTACCAGCGGCGCTTGCGTACCGGCGCCCCGCTCGCCTGCGGCAGCGGCGCACGGGCTCCGGCCGCCGGCAGGTCCTGGGTCAGCAGGGCGAGCTGGGCCTGGGTGGCCGCGGTGTAGGCGGCCTCGGTGCGTTCGGTCAGCTCGACCAGCGTCAGGCGCCCGTCGACGGAGGCCTGCTTGAGCTGTTCGACGACGGCCTCGCGCTCGGCATCGGAAGCCCGTACTTCACTCATAAACGCAACATATCGCGTTTCGGGGCCTTTGCGGGTCCTCCGAAGGGAGGACTTGTGTCATGCGACGAACTGTTCACCGGCCAAGCTAGGGTCGCTGTCATGTATGAGGAAGAGCTCTACCGGGCCGCGCTCGACGGCGATGTGGCGACCGTGGCCGACCTGCTCAACCGGGGCGCCGACCCCGGCCAGGCCGGGCCGGAGGGTCTGCCGTTGTGCGCGGCGGCCGCGTGGGACCGGGTGGACGTGATCAACCGCCTGATCGAGGCGGGCGCCGACGTCAACGGCACGGAGGCCGACGGCTGGCAGCCGCTGCTGTGGGCCGCGGCCAACGGCAACGCCGACGCCGCCCAGGCCCTGATCGACGCGGGCGCCTCGGTGGCCGCCGCCAACACCGGCGGCGACACCGCGCTCACCCTCGCCGCCCGCCGCGGCGCGCTGGGCGTGGTGCGGGTGCTGCTCGACGCCGGCGCCGACCCGCAGGCCTACGACGGAGACGGCGACAGCCCGCTCGACATCGCCGCCGACTGGGTGGGCGTGCACCTGGAGAGCGCCCTGCTCGACCAGATCGGGCAGGACGGCTGGGAGTACGTCGTGGCCAGGCAGTTCGCCAAGGACGGCACCGAGCTGGTCACCGTGGCGGGACGCGCACCCGACAGCGAGGAGAGCGAGCAGGTCCAGGCGCAGCGCGGCCACGCCGCGATCACCACCCTGCTCGAGGACGCCACGGGCGTCGTCTCCCCCGTCGCCCAGCTGGTCGCCCGCGCGCTGGCGCACCGCGACACCGACGAGGACGCCGAGACCTGGTGGGTGGTCGCCGACTCCCTGTCCAGGCGCGGCGACGAGGCGACCTACGAGGAACTGGCCGCATTGTGCGTGAGCGAGGACGCCCGCGAGCGCGAGTTCGGCGTCGACGCGATCGCCCAGTTCGGCGTGGAGGAGGACGGCGAGAAGCCGTACGTGGAGCGCACGCTGCCGCTGCTGCAGAAGATGGCCACCACCGAGGGCAACCCCCAGGTGCTGCGCTCGGTGCTGGCCGCGCTCGGCCACCAGGGCGACCCACGGGCCCTGCCGCAGGTGCTCGACATCATCGGCCGCCCCGGTCACCGCCGGACGATGACCGACGCCATCGCCCTGGCCGACGTGCTGCCGCCAGGCAACGCCGAGGGCCTGGCCATCCTCGTCGAGATGACCACCGACGAGGAGGACGAGGTGCGCGACTGGGCCACGGCCGGGCTGGCCGGGCTCGACGTCGACACGCCCGAGGTGCGCGAGGCGCTGGCCGCCAGGCTCGACGACGAGGACCTGCACACGGTGGCCGAGGCCACGCGCGGGCTGGCCCAGCGCGGCGACCGGCGCGCCGAGCTCGGGGTCAAGCGGGTGCTGGCCGAGAGCGACGACGAGTACGCCAGGGGCCTGGCGGTCGATGCGCAGGCGACGCTGACGTGAGCGAGGCCCCCGCCCGGTCGCCGGGCGGGGGCTTTTGGGCCTTGTCAGGGCCACTCACTCGCGCTAATTCTTAGGAAACTTTCCTAAAGGAGTGGTCGGGTGAAGAGCATCTACGCCTTAGTCACCACCGCCCTGCTGGCGCTCGCCATGCTGACGGTGCTGCCGATGACCGCGGCACAGGCCGCCGCATGCGCCACCGCCTGGAGCTCCTCGGCGGTCTACACCGGCGGCATGCAGGCCTCGCACAACGGCCGCAACTACACCGCCAAGTGGTGGACCCAGGGCGAGACCCCGGGCGGCGCCCAGGTCTGGCGCGACGACGGCGCCTGCACCGGCGGCGGAGGTGGCGGCGGAACCACCTGCAACTACCCGAACTGGGTGGCGGGCACGCAGTACAACGTCGGCGCCATCGTGCGCTACACCGACGGCAACCACTACATCGCCGTCCACGCCAACCCCGGATACGACCCGGTGATCAGCCACTGGTTCTGGGACCCCTACACCTGCTCGGGAGGAGGCACTCCGACGCCCACGAACCCGCCCGACCCCTCCGGCTTCGTCGTCAGCGAGGCCCAGTTCAACCAGATGTTCCCGAGCCGGAACTCCTTCTACACCTACAGCGGCCTGACCGCCGCCCTGTCGGCCTACCCGGCCTTCGCCAAGACGGGCAGCGACACGGTGCGCAAGCAGGAGGCCGCGGCGTTCCTGGCCAACGTCAGCCACGAGACCGGCGGCCTGGTGCACATCGTCGAGCAGAACACCGCCAACTACCCGCACTACTGCGACGCCACCCAGTCCTACGGCTGCCCGGCCGGCCAGGCCGCCTACTACGGGCGCGGGCCGATCCAGCTGAGCTGGAACTTCAACTACAAGGCCGCGGGCGACGCGCTCGGGCTACCGCTGCTGACCAACCCGTGGCTGGTGCAGCAGGACGCCTCGGTGGCCTGGAAGACGGCGATCTGGTACTGGATGACCCAGAACGGCCCCGGCACGATGACGCCGCACAACGCCATCGTCAACGGGTACGGCTTCGGTGAGACGATCCGCAGCATCAACGGCGCACTGGAGTGCAACGGCGGCAACCCCGCCCAGGTGCAGAGCAGGGTCGCCAAGTACCAGCAGTTCACGCAGATCCTCGGGGTCACCCCCGGTGGCAACCTGACCTGCTGACAGACCGTGGGGTACGGCAGGCGGCCCGCCTGCCGTACCGCCTCGATGCTCGTCAGGAGCAGGCCGCGCCGGTCGGCTGGCCGGAGGAGGGCCCGTTGGCCGTGAAGCCGACGGTGACGCTCTGGCCGGGCGCGAGGTTCGGCGCCCAGCCGGGCCCCTTGGCCGTCCAGGTGGAGCCCGACGTGGTGACCGTGGCGTTCCAGGCGTTGTTCAGGGTCACGCCCGCGGGCATGGTCCACTGCGCGGTCCAGTTGGCGATGCTCGACGTGCCGCTGTTGGTGACGGCCATCTCGCCCTGGAAACCGCCCTGCCAGCTGTTGGTGATCTTGTAGGCGAAGGTGCACGTGCCGGGGACGGGCCCGGTCGGTGTGGGCGACGAGGTGCCGGTCGGGTCCGGGTCGGGGTCGCCGGACGGCGGGATCAGGTAGGGCTGGAGAATGTCCTGCTTGTCCTGGTTGATGGAGATCCAGTCGTCCTTGGCAATGCCGCCCGTGTCGCCGGAGTTGGGGTTCCACGACCAGTACGTGAACGACATGCCGTTGACACCGGTGCCCAGGTACTTCATCAGTTCCTGGAGCCAGACCTTGTCGACGTTCGCGGTGAGGGTGGTGCCGAACTCGCCGAGCATGATCGGGGCGATGTTCTGCTTGTACAGGTAGCCCCAGTACTTGTCCCAGATCGCCGGCAGGTTGGCCGGGTAGTTCGGGGCGTCGAACCAGGTCTGCCGGTAGACCGAGGTGGCGTAGTCGTGCGGCGAGTAGACCAGGCGGTTGGGCACGCTGAGTCTCACGGGGAACTGCCCCGCCTTGCTCAGGTTGCCACCCCACCAGCCGCAGTCCTCGTCGTTGGACGTGTCGCCGTCCCACACGTTGGACAGCCCGCCGCTCGGGCAGCTCACACCCTCGACGAAGATCAGCCAGTTCGGGTTGACCGACAGCACCGCGTTGCCCGCCCGCTCCGCGGCCAGGCGCCAGTCACGCGCCGGGTCGCCGCAACCCCAGCAGGCGCCGGTGGCGTTGGGGTTGGTGCCCTCGGCGTGCGGCTCGTTGTGCAGGTCGGCGCCGATCACCGTGGTGTTGCCCGCGTAGCGCTGGGCGAGCGCCTTCCAGTCGTTGATCCAGGTCGTCTCGGGTGTGGCCGCGACGTACCAGAGCGCCGACTGGCCCGCGGCGGTCGGCCGGTGCCGGTCGAGGATGACCCGCATGCCCTTGTCGCCCGCGTAGTCGATGACCTTGTCGAGGATCTGCAGGGGCGAGAGGCCGACGAGGTCGGGGTTGACGAAGTCGTTGATCCCGGAGGCCGTGGCGCCCGGCTTCAGGGCGTCGTTGGAGTACGGCACGCGCAGCGTGTTGTAGCCGAGCGAGGCCATCTTGTCGATCTGCGCCCGCCACGTCGCGCTCGACCACAGGCCGTGGAAGGTCTTGTTGTCGGTCTCCATCCCGAACCAGTTGATGCCGGTCAGGCGGACCGTGGTGCCGGTGCTGTCCACGATCTTGTTGCCGGAGGTGCGCAGGTAGCCGGTGCCGGTGTCGGCCGTGGCCGGTGCCGAGAGGGTCAGCGCGACGGCGGCGCTCGCGGCCGCCACCGCCACACCGACCATGCCCGTCAGCATCCGCCTGTAGGCCGGAGCTCGTTCCATGAGGTTGTTCGCCTTTCGCCTTCCGCAGAAACGCGGTCATGGTGTGGTCGCGGGTCCGGAGGAGGCAATGAACGGGCGGCGGCGTCCGGGGCTGACCTGGGGCACGAGGCTGAAAGTTTCATCCGTTTCGCGGCGTGCGGGCGAGGCCGGGGGTTCGGAGGTTTGCAGGACCTCGGCCGCGGCTTACAGTCCGGCAGTGGGAGCGCTCCCAAACTCTCACCCTCCGTCCGTAAGGGGCGACCGTGCGATCCACTCTGCTCGTGCTCTGCCTGCTCATGGCAGGGCTGTTCCTCCCCTGGCCCGCGGTCGCCGCGGCACCGCCCATCGGCACCGCCGCCGTAGCGGCTCTGCCGTACCAGGACCCGAGCCTGCCCGTGCCCACGCGGGTCGCCGACCTGCTCTCCCGCATGAGCCTCGACGACAAGCTCGGCCAGATGACGCAGGCCGAGCGCGGCTTCGTCTCGGCCGGCGAGATCACCTCCTACCGCCTCGGCTCCGTGCTCTCGGGCGGCGGCTCGGCCCCCTCGCCCAACACCGCGAGCTCCTGGGCCGACATGTACGACGCCTTCCAGCGTGCCGCGATCGCCGCCCCGCTCGGCATCCCGCTCCTCTACGGCTCCGACGCCGTGCACGGCCACAACAACGTGGTCGGCGCGACGATCTTCCCGCACAACATCGGCCTGGGCGCCACCCGCGACCCCGAGCTCGTCGGGCGCATCGGCGGCGCCGTCGCCAGGGAGGTCGCCGGCACCGGCGTCGACTGGAACTTCGCGCCCTGCGTGTGCGTCGCCCGCAACGACCGCTGGGGCCGCACCTACGAGTCGTTCGGCGAGAAGCCCGAGATCGCCTCCTCGATGACCACGTACATCACCGGCCTCCAGGAGGGCGGCGCCCGCGTCCTGGCCACCGCCAAGCACTACCTCGGCGACGGCGGCACCACCAACGGCACCGACCAGGGCAACACCGACCTGCCGGAGACCGAGCTGCGCGCCATCCACCTGCCGCCGTTCAGACAGGCGGTCGAGCGCGGGGTCGCCTCCGTCATGCTCTCCTACAGCAGCTGGAACGGCGCCAAGCTGCACGGCCACCGCTACCTCGTCACCGACCTGCTCAAAACGGAACTCGGCTTCGGCGGATTCGTGGTCTCCGACTGGAACGGCGTCGACCAGATCGACGGCGCCACCGGCCTGTCGGCCACCGACGTGCGCACCGCCGTCAACGCCGGCGTCGACATGGTGATGGCCCCCGAATCGTGGAAGTCGTTCATCAGCCTGCTGCGCACCGAGGTCCAGGCCGGGCGCGTGGCGACGACCAGGATCGACGACGCCAACCGCCGCATCCTCACCAAGAAGTTCGAGTACGGCCTGTTCGAGAAGCCCCTCACCGACCGCTCCCTCACCGGCTCCGTCGGCAGCGCCGCCCACCGCGCCATCGCCAGGGAGGCGGTCGCCAAGTCGCAGGTCCTGCTGAAGAACAGCGGCGGCATCCTGCCGCTGGCCACGGCGGGCGGCAAGATCTTCGTCGCCGGCAAGAGCGCCGACGACATCGGCAACCAGAGCGGCGGCTGGACGGTGTCGTGGCAGGGATCGTCCGGGCCGATCACGCCCGGCACCACGATCCTGCAGGGCATCCGCGCCACCGTCGACTCGTCCACGACCGTCACCTACGACCGGACCGGCTCCGGCATCGACGGCACCTACCGCGCCGCGATCGCCGTCATCGGCGAGACCCCGTACGCCGAGGGACGCGGCGACCGGACCGGATCCATGGGCCTCGACTCCGAGGACCAGCAGACGCTCAACACCCTGCGCGCCTCCGGGGTGCCCGTCATCGTGGTGCTGGTGTCGGGACGGCCGCTGGAGATCTCGTCGCACCTGCCCGACTGGCGCGCCCTGGTCGCCGCGTGGCTGCCGGGCACCGAGGGGCAGGGCGTCGCGGACGTGCTGTTCGGCCGGGTGCCCCCGACCGGGAAGCTGCCCGTCACCTGGATGACCAGCGCCTCCCAGCAACCCATCAACGACGGCGACGGCAAGCAGGCGCTGTTCCCGTACGGGTTCGGGCTGACCTACTCCTCCGAACCGGAGGACACCACCCCGCCCACCGCTCCCGGCACACCGGCGTCGTCCGAGGTCACGGCGAGCTCCGTGAAGCTGTCGTGGGCGGCCGCGAGCGACAACGTCGGGGTCAGCGGGTACGAGGTCGTGCGGGTGCAGGGCGGCACCGAGACCGCCGCCGCGAACGCCACTTCGACATCCACGACCGTGTCCGGCCTGACGGCGAACACCCCCTACACCTTCGCCGTCTACGCCAGGGACGCGGCCGGCAACCGCTCACCCCGATCCGCCACGGTGACGGTCACCACCTCCGGCGGCGGCACAGGCGGCGGGTGCACCGCGTCGCCGGTGGTGCAGAGCCAGTGGGGCGGGGGGTACGTGATGCAGGTGGCCGTGGCCAACCCGGGGACCTCGGCGATCAGCGGGTGGACGGTGACCTTCACCCTCCCGGCCGGGCAGACGATCAGCGGGTCGTGGAACGCGGCGTTCACGGTGTCGGGGTCGGTGGTGACGGCACGGAACGTGGCCCACAACGGGACAGTGGGGGCGTCGGGGTCGACGTCGTTCGGGTTCCAGGTGAGCCGGGGCGGCGGAGACTCGGCGGTGGCTTCCGGGTTCGGGTGCACGGCTGCGTGAAGTGGTGAGGGAGCCGAGCCGACGGCACTCACTCGTGACCGTCGGCTCGGCCCATCCGGCACGGCTCGTCTATTGCCGGTGCAGTCGAGGGCACGTGTGATCGCGGCCTGGACCGGGTGGTCGGTCTCCGATCCGATCAGGTCCAGGCCGGCGGTCAGGACCCGGCCGGGCAGCGATTCATCGGTGTGCACCAGGCAGCCCAGCAGGTCCGAGCCGATCCTCCGCTCGACCACGTCGTGCGACGTCACCAATGGTGAAACCCAGCTCCCGGCCGGTCCGCTCATTCTGTGCGGCCTTCGTCACCAGCCGCCACGCGTGGCCGAGGTCGCCCTCCCCGGCCCGTTGGACCGCTTTGGTGATGAGTTCCATGGGCTGGTCGCCTCTTTCGAGCGGATGGCCCCATCGGCGTCCGCCCTCGACGACGGCGACGACACGGGGGTCCGGGGGCCGGCAGGCCCCCGGCTGGGGGTCTTGGGGGGCTCGGCCCCCCAAAGGAGGGGAGCCCGGAGGCGCGACTGGCGCGGAGCGCCCGGGTGCCGCAGGCCCGTGCCTTCAGGGGCCGGAGAGGGCCGGGGCGGTGCGGATGACTTCGCGGGCCAGTTCGAGGTCGCCTTCCAGCTCCGCCGAGAAGCGGTCCAGTTCGCCGGCCCGGCCGAGGAGGAAGCAGAAGTCGACGACGTCGGCGGTGATGTGGGCGTCCGGGGGGCGGGTGGCGGCGGGGTCGGAGATGCCGAGGGGCATGGTCCAGTCGCCGCCGCCGTCGCCGGTGAGGTGGAGGCCGAGGACGCGGCCGCTGCCGTCGATGCCGGACATGAGCATGGTCCAGGGCAGGAGGCGGGCGCACAGGTCGGCGGCGGGGTGGATGTGGGCGCCGATCGGGCGGGGCAGGCGGAGGGCGGCGACGCGGGCGGCGTCGTCGGTGTGGACCCAGGTTTCCAGCATGCGGCCGAGCACGTGGTCGCCGACGGGGGCGTCGAGGCCGTCGACGGTGGCGGGGGTGTCGCGCGGGAGGGTGGACAGGTGGCGGCACAGGGCGTCGGCCTGGGCGCGCCAGTCGCGGCGGGTCTGTTCCGGGCTGCGGGTGCGTTCGTAGGCCTGGACGTCGGCGGTGCGGCCGAGGGCGTCGACGGCGCCCAGGGGCGGGCCGAGGACGGGGGCGCCGACGGAGGCGGCGAGCAGGCCGTCCTTGGCCGCGAGGTGGGCGATGAGTTCCTGGAGGGTCCAGCCTTCGACGATGACGCGGTTCCAGTCGTCGTCGACGGCGGCGCCGAGGAGGGCGTCCATGGCGGCGACGCGGCCGGCGTACGGCTCGGCCCAGGCGGCGGTGCGTTCGGCGGGGCGGCGGCGGGCGCGGGCTCCGGCGAGAAGCTGGAGGCGGAGGGAGTTCCCCCCGGGGAGCGGGTGACCTCCAGGGAGCGGGTGACCCCCGGGGAGCGGGTGACCCCCGGGGAGCGGGTGACCCCCGGGGAGCGGGTGACCTCCAGGGAGCGGGTGGCCGTCGGGGTGGGTGGCCGGGTCAGGCGGGGACTCGTCCGTGGGGGCGGGGTCCGGGTCGGCCGCCTCGAGCAGCGCGTCCAGGTAGAGACGCTCGACCGGGTCCATCACACCTCCTCCTCGGCCAGTTCCTCGGCCAGTCTTCTCAATGCCATCCGTATCCGCGACTTGGCGGTGCCCTCTGGCACCCCTAACTCCTCCCCCACCTGCCGGTAGGTGCGCCCGCCGAAGTAGGCGAGCTGCACCGCCTCCCGCAGCGTGTCGGGCAGTTTGGTGACCGCCTGCCGTACTCTCTTCGCCTCGTCGGCGGCGAGCACGCCGTCTTCCAGCCGTTCGGGTTCGGGTTCGAAGAGCCGGGGCCCGAGGCTGGAGACGCGGCGGCGTTCCTCGGTGCGCACGTGGTCGACGGCGCGCCGGTGGGCGATGGTGGCCAGCCAGGCCCTGAGCGTTCCCTTGCCGGGGTCGTAGGCCAGGGGCCGTTCCCAGAAGGTGAGGAAGACCTCCTGGGTGATGTCCTCGGCGACGACACGGTCGCGTGTGACGCGGACGGCCAGGCCGTAGATGAGGGCGGCGAAGCGGTCGTAGACCTCGCCGAGGGCGGTGTCGTCCCCGCCGACCACGCGCTGGTGCAGCAGGCGGTCGTCGTAGGGCGCCTCCACTGGCACCACACTCCCAGAGTGATCCGCTGACGCCACGGTCCGAGCATGTCACTATTCGCCGGAAAAGTTGACATGGATGACCAATCGCGATTTTCTACCAACTGGTAGAAAATTGGAGGCTCCTGTGTCGCTCGTCCCCCTGCCGCTCCTGAGCACCCCGCGTCCCGGCGGATCACCTCCAGGCGAGGTCATCCGCATCTCCCCCGACCCGGTCGCCGGGGCCGCCGCCGACCTGATCACCAAGCTGTACGGCACGCGTACGGAGATCACCGGCGACGATCCCGACCTGCGGTTCGTGCGCGCCCCCGTCGACCAGCCCCCTCCCCAGGGCCTCGACCCCCTCGGCCAGGCGGAGGGCTACGAGCTGGTCACCGGCGAGCACGGCGGCGTCACGGTCACCGCGCCGACGCCCGCCGGGTTGTTCCGTGGCGCCACCACCTACGCCCAGTTGCTGGCCGGGGGCGTGCCCGGCATCCACGTCCGTGACGCGCCCGCCTACGCGTGGCGCGGCCTGTCGCTCGACGTGGTGCGCCGGTTCTTCCCCGTCGAGCAGGTGAAGCGGGTGGTGGATCTGCTGGCGCTGTACAAGTTCAACGTCCTGCACCTGCACCTGAGCGACAGCCAGGCCTGGCGCCTGGAGATCCCCGGCATGCCGGAGCTGACCGATCCCGCCCACTGGCCGGGCGGCGCGGGTTCGCGCAACGGCGAGGGCCGCCAGCATTACACGGTCGCCGACTATCAGGAGCTCGTCGGCTACGCGGCCGAGCGGTTCGTCACGATCGTGCCCGAGCTGGACATGCCGGGTCACACGCAGGCGGTGTTGTCGGCCTATCCGGAGCTCGGCGAGCGCCCGCATCCGATGCTCGGCCACCTGGACCCGGCCAGGGCCATGGGGTTCGTGGAGGACGTCATCGCGGCGACGCCGGGCCGGTGGCTGCATCTGGGCGGCGACGAGGCGTTCGGCATGCCGCACGAGCTGTACGCCGCGTTCATGACGGAGGCGCTCGCCAGGGCGCGCAAGGCGGGCAAGCGGGTCGTCGCCTGGCAGGAGGCGGCCAGGTCGGGCAGCCTCCTGCCGCAGGACGTCGTGCAGTGCTGGGTGGGCAGGGGCGACGAGTTCGACGCGGAGAAGATGCGCGAGCAGGTCCCGGAGGAGTACCACCCGCTGCTCGGCGTCGTGGCCGAGTCGTTCGCCCGCTCGCCGCAGGACACCCCCGACGCGGTCGCCCAGGGCGCGTGGATCCTCGCCTCCCCGAGCAGCGTGCTCTACCTGGACCGCCGCTACGCCGAGGAGTCGGCGGACCCGGCGCAGAACGGCGAGCGTCCCGGCATGCCCGCCTACACCCTGCGCAGTTGCCGGGAGTCGTTCGACTGGATGCCGGGGACGCTGGAGGAGATCCCCGAGGGCGCCCGCCTGGCGGGGGTGGAGGCGGCCGTGTGGTGCGAGAGCGTCAAGGGCTTCGACGACCTGGCCTTCCTGCTGCTGCCCCGGCTGAGCGCGATCGCGGAGAAGGCATGGACGGCCGGGCCCACCACGTGGGACGACTACCGAGACCGGGTCGGGAGCCACCCCGCGCTGTGGCGGGCCCTGGGCTGGGAGGCCTACTTCAGGTCGAGCGACATGAACGCCTGACGCCGCGCCCGCTGCTCGGCCACGTCCGCGACGGGCGCGGCCAGCAGCAGGGAGCGGGTGTAGGGGTGCGCCGGCTCGCCGCGCGCCCCGAGCTCCTCCACGATCCTGCCGTCGCGCAGCACGGCGATCCGGTCGCTGACGAAGCGCACCACGGCCAGGTCGTGGGAGACGAACAGATAGGACACCCCGGTCTGCTCCTGGATCTCCCGCAGCAGGTCGAGCACGGTCTTCTGGGTGGTCAGGTCGAGTGCGGAGACCGGTTCGTCGCAGACGATCAGCCGGGGGCCGATGGCCAGCGCGCGGGCGATGGCCACCCGCTGGCGCTGGCCGCCGGAGAACTCCCGTGGCAGCCGTGAGGCCGCGTCGGCGGGCAGGTGCACCCGTTCGAGCAGCGTGGCCACCCTGGCGCGGGCGCCGGGCATCCCGAGGAGCGGCTCGGCCAGGGTGTCGCCGACGGTGCGCGAGGGGTTCAGCGACGTGTACGGGTCCTGGAAGATCACCTGGAGGTCGCGGGCGAGCTCGCGGCGGCGGCGCCGGGGTGCGTGCTCGATGCGCTCGCCGCCGAACGTGATCGTGCCCGACTCGACGGGGACCAGGCCCAGGACGGCCCGGCCGACGGTGGTCTTGCCCGAGCCCGACTCCCCCACCAGCCCGAGCGTCTCGCCGGGCGCCACCGACAGGTCGATCCCGCGCAGCACCTGGGTGCGCGGTGCGCGCCAGCCTCGTCCGGGGTAGGAGACCCGCAGGTCCTCGACGGTGAGCAGGGCGTTCACGTGACCTCCAGCGGCAGCACCGCGTCGAGCAGCATGCGGGTGTAGGGATCGCGGGGCGTGTGGAGCACCTGCCGGGCCGTACCGGTCTCGACGATGCGGCCCTCGCGCATCACCGCCACCCGGTCGCACAGGTCGGCCACGACGCCCAGGTTGTGGGTGACCAGGAGCACGCCGAGGCCGTTGTCGCGCTGCAGCCTGCGCAGCAGCCCGAGCACCTCGGCCTGCACGCGTACGTCGAGCGCGGTGGTGGGCTCGTCGGCGATGAGCAGCTTCGGCTCGCACGACATCGCTCCGGCGATGAGCACGCGCTGGGCCATGCCGCCGGAGATCTCGTGCGGGTAGGAGTCGAAGACCCGGCGCGGGTCGCGGATCTCGACGAGGGAGAGCAGGTCGAGGGCCTTCCGTACGGCTTGCGCCCGGCCGAGCCGCAGTTTCACCCGCATCGGCTCGACGAGCTGGCTGCCCACGGTGAAGGCGGGGTCGAGGTTGCTCATGGGCTCCTGCGGGATGTAGGCGACGACGGTGCCGCGCAGCTCCCGGTGCCGTTTCTCGGGCAGGCCGACGATCTCGGTGCCGTCGACGGTGATGCTCCCTCTGCTGACCCTGCCGGTCTCGGGCAGGATGCCGAGGATGGAGAAGGCGGTCTGGGTCTTGCCGGAGCCCGATTCGCCGACCAGGCCGAGGATCTCGCCCGCGTGCACGTCGAGCCCGACGTTGTGCACGACCTCGCCCGAGGGGTAGGCGACGGCCAGGTCACGCACCGACAGCAGCGCCGCGCGCTCGCCGGGTCCGGCCGTGGGTGCGGCCGGGGTGACCGCCGGAGTGACCGCCGTGGGTACCGCCGGGGTGACCGTGCGCGGCCGCGAGCCGGGGTCCTCCAGCGTGTCGCGCAGCCCCGCCGCGAGCAGGACGAGCGCCCCGCTGGTGAGGCCGAGCGCGAGTCCCGGCCAGAGCATGAGCACCGGATCGCGCTGCATGTTCTTGAACGCCTCGTTGAGCATCGCCCCCCAGGTCGGCGTGTCGCCGCTGCCGATGCCGAGGAACTCGAGCCCCGCCTGCAGCCCGATGGCGATGCCCGCGACGAGCGCGATCTGGATGATGATCGGCGCGCGGACCACGATGAGCACGTGACGCCAGATGATGCGGGCGTCGCTCAGCCCTGACACGCGGGCGGCGTCCACGTACAGCTCGCCGCGCACGCCCGCCACGATGCCGCGCACGAGGCGGTGGAAGCTGGGCGCGATGAGGAAGCCGAGCACCACCATGAGCACCCAGACCGTGGAGCCGAGGATGGCGCGGGACGCCAGCAGCACGACCATGGCGGGCAGGGCCATCACGAGGTTGACCAGCCAGCCCGCGGCGGCGTCGAACCAGCCGCCGTAGTAGCCGGCCAGCAGCCCGGACGGGATGCCGAGCGCCAGGGCGACGAGCAGGGCGATGAGGGCGCCGCCGAGGGTGTTCTGCCCGCCGTACAGGAGCCTGGCCAGGATGTCGCGCCCGGCGGAGTCGAAGCCGAGCGGGTGGCCGGGCGCGGGCCCTTCGAAGGCGTGGCGCAGGCTGGACACGTCGGGTCCCGCCGGGCTGATCACGGGGGCGAGCAGGACGGCCAGCACGATGAGGCCGAGCACGAGCCCGGAGATCCACTTCATCGCAGCCTCGCCTTCGGGTTGAGCCAGCCGATCAGGATGTCGACGAGGAGGTTGATGACGATCACTCCGATGACCGAGATCATGACGAGCGCCATGATGATCGGGATGTCGCCCCGGGTGGTGTAGCCGACGGTCATGCTGCCGATGCCGGGCAGGCCGAAGATCTGCTCCACCAGGACGGCGCCGCCGAGCAGGCCGACGAACTGCATGCCGAGCACCGACAGGGCGGGCGCGGCGGCGTTGCGCAGCACGTGGCGCAGGATGATGCGCCGCGGCGGCAGCCCGCGGGCGCGCAGGGTGCGCACGTAGTCCTGGCGCAGCACGTCGATGACCGAGCCGCGCACCTGCTGGGCCACGCCCGCGACGGAGCCGACCGACAGCGCCAGGATCGGCAGCGTGACGGTCGACAGCCAGCCGGTGAACGACTCCTCCAGCCCGATGTAGCCGATCGCGGGGAACCAGCCGAGCTCGACCGCGAAGAGCCAGACCATGACGAGGGTGACCAGGAAGCCGGGCAGGGCGTAGCCGGTGACGGCGAGGATCTGGACGAACCGGTCGACCCGGCCCCGCCGTACCCCGGCCCAGAGGCCGAGCAGGAGCGACAGCAGGGCGGTGACCAGGGTGACGCCGGCCATCAGGCTGAGCGTGACCGGCAGCCGGTTGGCGATGGCCCGCAGCACGTTCTCGCTGGTGAACCAGGAGGTGCCGAAGTCCCCGCGTACGGCTGCCGCCAGCCAGTCGAGGTACTGCACGAGCGCGGGCCGGTCGAGGCCGAGCGCGGCGTTCTTGGCGTCGACGAGCTCCTGGGCCGCGCCCTGGCCGAGCAGCTGGCGGGCCACGTCGATGTGCGGGATGGACAGCAGTGTGTAGGAGAGCATCGAGATCACCAGGGCCAGGGCCGCGCCCGCCGCCACCCTGCGGACGACGAAGCCGGTCATCCGGCCGGGGCGTAGTTGTAGATCGACGGCACGGCCATGCCGTCCTGCGGGGTGATGGTGACGCTGCCGTCGGAGACGTGCAGGTAGGTCATCCGGTAGAAGGGCAGGAACCAGCCGTCCTCGACGAGGTGGCGGTTGAGCGCCTGCAGGTCGGCCTGCTCGCCCTTGGCCTGGATCTTCGGCAGCAGCTTCTTCACCGTGTCGTCGCTGTAGCCGAACATGTTGAAGGCGCCGGGCAGGACCAGCTCGCCCACGACGACCCAGTCGGCGGGCGACTGGCCCATGTTCATGACCATCCCGGAGTAGGCCCGGTCGCGGAAGATCTTCTGGATGGCCGAGCCCGCGTCCACGTCCTCCCAGACGAGCTTGACGCCGACGGCCGCGAGGTCGGTCTGGAGGGAGGCGGCCAGGGCGTCGGAGACGATGGCGGGGATGCGGGGCAGCTTCAGCTCGAACGGCTCCTTGATCAGCTCGCGCGCCTTGGCCTGGTCGAAGCCGTAGAAGGTGTCGAGCTCGGGCAGGTAGCCCTTGGTGGCGGGGCCGAAGACCTGGCCGGTGATCTGGCCGCGGCCCTGGCGGATCTTGTCGAGCATGGTCTGGCGGTCGATCGCGTGGTTGAGTCCCTGGCGCACCGCCGGGTCCTTCAGGCGGGGGGTGACCATGCCCGCGCGGTCGAAGAGCAGGATGCCCTGGAAGTCGAAGTCCTGCTTGACGGTCTTGACGCCGGCGGCGCCCTCGACGGCGATCTGCTGGTCGGCGTCCTGGATGAGGGCGGCGTTGAGCTGCTTGGTCCTGATGCCGTTGACGATGGCGGTCTCGTTGTCGAAGTAGCTGATCGAGACGGTGTCGTACGGCAGGCGCGTGCCCCAGTACTTGGCGGTGCGCTTGAAGACCCACTTGGTGCCGATGACGGTCTGGCCCTGGTCGAGCTCGTAGGGTCCGGTGCCGCCCGGCTGGGTCTTGAGCTGCTCGCCCTTGGCGAAGTCGGCCGGGTTGGCCATGAGGCCCGCCGCGTCGCTGAGGTAGTACAGCAGCGCGGGGTTGGGCTGGGCGAGCTTGAGGGTGACGTGGGTGGCGTCGACCACCTCGATCGTCTTGACGTCGTTGAGCGTCTTGGCCTGCGCGCCGCCGCCCTTGACGAAGCGCTCCATGTTGGCCTTGACCGCGGCGGCGTCGAAGGGGCTGCCGTCGTCGAAGGTCACGTCGGCGCGGAGCGTGAGCTTGAGCTCGGTCATGGCGGCGTCGTAGGTCCACCCGGTGGCGAGCATCGGGCTGAAGGTGCCGTCGGGCTCGCGCTTGACGAGCGTGTCGTACACGGCCTGGAAGAACGGCAGCGCGCTGCCGTTGGCGTCCTTCGGGTCGAGGCTCTGCGGCAGCGTCATGGTGGCGATGGCCAGGGACTTCTCCGCCGGTGCGCCCGGCTGGCTCGGCGTGCCCGAGCAGGCCGCGAGCAGGGCGAGGAGGGGCAAAAACGCGGCTGTTCGCTTCATTCCGCGAAACCTACCACCTGGTAGATTTGCTGGGAAGTCGCTTTCTACCAAGTGGTAGGTTTGCCCTGTGAACGAGCCGACACCCCGCCGGGGCACCAAGGGCGAGCGCACCCGCGCCCGCATCCTCGACTCAGCCATGGAGCTGTTCTCCCGCTCGGGCTTCCACGCCGTCTCGCTGCGCGACATCGCCGCGCACGCGGGCATGACCCATGCCGGGCTGCTCCACCACTTCCCCGGCAAGGACGAGCTGCTGATCCAGGTGCTCACCCGGCGCGAGGAGCTTGCCGCCCAGCAGGTGCTGGCCTCCGCCCACGCCAGCGAGCTCGGCCCCGCCGAGATCGTCGTGCGCCACCTCGACCAGATCGCGCACAACGCCGAGACCCCCGGACTCGTCGGCCTGTTCGTCAAGGTCTCGGGAGAGGCCGCCGACCCCGGCCACCCCGCCCACGACTACTTCGTCGAGCGGTACCGGCGGCTGCGCAGGCGCACGGCGCGGCTGCTCGCCGTCCTGTTCGAGCAGCACGACCCGCCGCTCAAGCACGACCCCGGCGCCGTCGCCCAGCAACTGCTCGCCCTGGTGGACGGGCTGCAGACGCAGTGGCTGCTCGACCCGGCCGAGGTCGACATGCGCGCCTCGGTCGTGGCCTTCTTCGCCCAGCTCGGATTGGACCTGGAATGACCTCACTCGACGACAGGGCCGCCCTCACCTCGGGCAGCGATACCTGGCACACCACCGCCGCCGAAGGGCTGGTGCCCGCGCTGACCCTGTCGGACGGCCCGCACGGCCTGCGCAGGCAGGCGCAGGCCGAGGGCGACGCGCTCGCGCTGCGCAAGAGCGTCCCCGCCACCTGCTTCCCGCCCGCCGTCGCGCTGGGCTCGTCGTGGGACGTCGAGCTGGCCACCCGGGTCGGTGCCGCCCTGGGCCGCGAGGCCTCGGCGCTGGGCGTGGACGTGCTGCTCGGGCCCGGCATCAACATCAAGCGCTCGCCGCTGTGCGGGCGCAACTTCGAGTACTTCTCCGAGGACCCGCACGTCACCGGCGCCCTCGGCGCGGCCCTGGTGACCGGCATCCAGTCCGTGGGCGTCGGCGCGTGCGTGAAGCACTTCGCGGTCAACAACCAGGAGACCGACCGCATGCGCGTCAGCGCCGAGGTCGACGAGCGCACGCTGCGCGAGATCTACCTGAGCGCCTTCGAGCACATCGTCCGTACGGCCAGGCCGTACGCGGTCATGTCGGCCTACAACAAGATCAACGGGGTCTACGCCTCCCACCACCGGTGGCTGCTCACCACGGTGCTGCGCGAGGAGTGGGGCTTCGACGGCCTGGTCATGAGCGACTGGGGCGCCGTCAACGACCGGGTCGCCGCCCTGGAGGCGGGCCTGGACCTGGAGATGCCGCCCACCGGCACCGACGACGAGATCGCCGAGGCGGTGCGCTCGGGACGGCTCGACGAGAAGGTCCTCGACGAGAGCGTGGAACGGCTCGTACGGCTCGCCGAGCGCGTGTCGGCCCGCCTGCGCTTCGACGGCTGGGACACCGGCGCCCACCACGAACTGGCCCGCGAGGCCGCACGCGCCTCGGCCGTGCTGCTGAAGAACGAGGGCGACGTGCTGCCGCTGACCGGCGGCTTCTGTGTGGTCGGCGAGCTGGCACGCACGCCCCGCTACCAGGGCGGCGGCAGCTCGCACGTGGTGCCGACCAGGCTCGACAACGCCCTGGAGGCTCTGGGGAGCCCTGGTTTCGCCGCCGGATACCGGCTTGACGGCCAGGCCGACGCGGGGCTCGTCGCCGAGGCCGTGGAGCTGGCCGCCCGCCACGAGGTGGCCGTGCTCTTCCTCGGCCTGCCCGAGCCCCTGGAGTCGGAGGGCTTCGACCGCACCACCATCGACCTGCCCGCCGACCAGCTCGACCTGCTGCGGGCGGTGTCCTGTGCCTGTCCCAGGACGGTCGTGGTGCTCTCCAACGGCGGCGTGGTGTCGGTGTCGGGCTGGCAGGAGCACGCCACGGCGATCCTGGAGGGCTGGCTGCTGGGCCAGGCGGGCGGCTCCGCGCTGGCCGACCTGCTGACCGGCGTGTGCAGCCCGTCGGGCAGGCTCACCGAGACGATCCCGCTGCGGCTGCAGGACGTGCCCTCCTACCTGCACTTCCCCGGTTCCGACGGGGTGGTGCGCTACGGCGAGGGCCGCTACGTCGGTTACCGCCACTACGACTCTGCCGACGTTCCCGTGGCCTACCCGTTCGGCCACGGCCTGACCTACTCGCGTTTCGCCTACTCCGGCCTCGTCGTGGACGGCAGGCGGGTGGAGGCGACCGTCACCAACACCGGCGAGCGGTTCGCCCACGAGGTGGTCCAGCTCTACCTGGGCTTCCAGGGCGACCGGCCGCGCCACGAGCTGCGCGGCTTCGCCAAGGTCGGTCTGGAGCCCGGAGAGTCGGCGACCGTCGCCTTCGAGGTGACCGAGCGCGACCTGGCCTCCTGGTCGGTCTCGCGCGGCGGCTGGGCGGTGGAGGCGGGGACCGTGACGGTCGAGGTCGGCGCCTCCTCCCGCGACATCCGGCTCACCGGGGAGCTGGCCGTCGAGGGCGACGGTCACACCGCCGAGCTGACCCGGATGTCCACGCTGGGCGAGTGGCTGGCCCACCCCGTGGGCGGGCCGGTGCTGCGCGAGCTCATGGCCGAGCACGTGCCGTGGCTGGCCGAGGCCGGTCCCGCGCTGCTCGGGATGGCCTACGGCGTGCCACTGATCAAGTTCCGCACGTTCGGCATCGGGCTGAGCGCCGAGGTCGTCGACGCGCTGGTGGCTAGATGCGCCGGCTCCCCAGCCAGCGGGCGCTCGGCTTAGCCGTACGCGCGAAGCTGTCCCGGTCCACCTCCACCAGGCCGAAGGTGGGCCGGTAGGAGCCCCACTCGTAGTTGTCGAGCAGCGACCAGTGCAGGTAGCCGCGCACGTCGGCGCCCTCGGCCATGGCCGCGCGCAGGCCGTCGAGCGCCTGGCCGGTGTACTCGATCCGCTCGGCGTCGTCGGTGGTGGCGATGCCGTTCTCGGTGACCAGGATCGGCACGCCCGGCGCCTTAGCGGCGGTGTAACGCACGGCGTTGCCGAGCGCCGCCGGGTAGTACTCCCAGCCCGTGAGCGTCTTGCGGCAGTCGCCGGCCACGGGCAGGGCGCCGCCCGTGCCGACCAGGACACGGGTGTAGGCCTGCACGCCGATGAAGTCGTCGCCGCGCGCGGCCTCGATGAAGACGTCCTCGCGCGGGCGCGCCCAGGCGTCGCGCTCGGCCTCGGCACCCGGCAGCGCCTCGAAGTTCTGGTTGGCGATGGTCCAGCCCGACCTGAACCCCGCCAGTACCTCGCGGGCCGCCCGGTGCGCCTCGATCAGGGCCTCGGTCATCGCCGGGTCGGGGGCGGGCATGGCTCCCGCCACTCCCCCGCCGCCCTCACGCAGGCTCGACACCATCGCCACGAGGTTGGGCTCGTTGATGGTGCACACCCACTCGACGCCCTCCAGGATCGGCACCACCGCCTCGGCGTAGGCGCGGAACCGGTCCGCGCCGCCCTTCCAGCCCTTGAACCAGCGGGGGCTGGTGAAGTGGTGCAGCGTGACGACGGGGGTGAGCCCGCGCTCCAGGCAGCCCTCGACGATCCGCCGGTAGTGGCCCAGGGCCGCCTTCGAGAACCGGCCCTCCTCCGGCTCCACCCGCGCCCACTCCACGCTGAACCGGTAGGCGTCGAACCCGAGCTCGCGCAGGAGGTCGAGGTCCTCGGGCCAGCGGTGGTAGGCGTCGCAGGCGTCGCCGCTGCGCTCGGGGAAGGGGCCGCCGGCGGAGTTCTCCAGCGCCCACAGGTCGCTGGAGACGTTGTTGCCCTCGGTCTGATGCGCGCTTCCGGCCGCACCCCACAGAAAGGTGTCATTCATGGGCAAAACCTACCACGTGGTTAGTTTTATTGGCCGGGCGCTGACGATCGTGCCCGCACGCCCGCGATATGTTCGGTGCTGAAGAGCATCAGCGATTGAAAGGGATATCGGCATGGCGACGACTCGCACCGCCACCACCCAGTGGAAGGGCGCCCTGCTCGACGGTTCCGGCACCGTCTCGCTCGACTCCTCCGGGGTCGGCACCTTCGACGTGTCCTGGCCCTCGCGCGCCGAGGCGGCCAACGGCAAGACCTCGCCCGAGGAGCTCATCGCGGCGGCTCACTCCTCCTGCTTCTCCATGGCGCTCTCGCACGGCCTCAACGGCGCCGGCACCCCGCCGCAGTCGCTGGAGACCCGCGCGGACGTGACCTTCCAGCCGGGCGAGGGCATCACCGGCATCGTGATCAGCGTCAAGGGTCACGTGCCCGGCATCACCGCCGAGCAGTTCCAGGAGGCGGCCGAGACCGCCAAGGCGAACTGCCCGGTCAGCAAGGCGCTGACCGGCACCACCATCACGCTCAACGCCGAACTGCTGAGCTGATCCACTCTCCCCGCCGTGCCTCTCGCATGAGACAATCGGGACGCATGCGAGAGGTATGGCCGGGCGAACCGTATCCACTCGGCGGCACGTGGGACGGTGTGGGAACCAGTTTCTCCATCTTCTCCGAGGTCGCCGAGCGGGTCGAGCTGTGCCTGTTTCACGACGACGGCAGCGAGGAGCGCCTCGACCTGCCCGAGGTCGACGGCTTCGTGTGGCACGGCTACTTCCCCGGCATCGTGCCCGGCCAGCGCTACGGCTACCGCGTGCACGGGCCCTACGAGCCCTCGCGCGGCAAACGCTGCAACCCCGCCAAGCTCCTGCTCGACCCCTACGCCAAGGCGATCGACGGCGACCTGGTGTGGAACGAGGCGGTCTTCCCCTACTACTTCACCGATCCTGACAAGATCAACTCTGTCGACAGCGCTCCCTACATGCCGAAGAACGTGGTGATCAACCCCTTCTTCGAGTGGGGCAACGACCGGCCGCCGCGTACGCCGTACCACCAGACCGTGATCTACGAGGCGCACGTGCGCGGGCTGACGATGCGCCATCCGGCCGTGCCCGCCGAGCAGCGCGGCACCTATGCCGGCGTCGGCCACCCGGCGATCATCGACCACCTGCTGTCGATGGGCGTCACCGCCGTCGAGCTGATGCCCGTCCACCACTTCGTGCCCGAACACTTCCTGGTGGCCCGCGGCCTGACCAACTACTGGGGCTACAATACGATGGCCTACCTGGCCCCGCACGGCGCCTACTCCAGCGCGGGCACGCGCGGCCAGCAGGTGCTGGAGTTCAAGGCCATGGTGCGGGCGCTGCACGAGGCGGGCATCGAGGTCATCCTCGACGTGGTCTACAACCACACCGCCGAGGGCGACCACATGGGGCCGACGCTGGGCTTCCGCGGCATCGACAACCACGCCTACTACCGGCTGCACGACGGCGACCGGCGCTACTACCTCGACTACACCGGCTGCGGAAACTCCCTCAACGTCAGAAGCCCGCACGCGCTGCAGCTCATCATGGACTCCCTGCGTTACTGGGTGCTCGACATGCACGTCGACGGCTTCCGCTTCGACCTGGCCGCCGCGCTCGCCCGCGAGCTGCACGACGTCGACCGGCTGAGCGCCTTCTTCGACCTCATCCAGCAGGATCCGGTGATCTCGCAGGTCAAGCTGATCGCCGAGCCGTGGGACGTCGGCCCGGGCGGCTACCAGGTCGGCAACTTCCCGCCCCTGTGGACCGAGTGGAACGGCAAGTACCGAGACGCGGTGCGCGACTTCTGGCGCGGCCACGCCGTCCTGCCGGAGTTCGCCTCCCGGCTGTCGGGCTCCTCCGACCTGTACGCCTCCAGCGGCCGCCGCCCGGTCGCCTCGATCAACTTCGTCACCTGCCACGACGGCTTCACCCTCACCGACCTGGTCTCCTACGACCGCAAGCACAACATCGACAACGGCGAGGACAACCGCGACGGCACCGACGACAACCGCTCGTGGAACTGCGGCGCCGAGGGGCCCGTGGAGGACCCCGAGATCGTACGGCTGCGCGAACGCCAGCGCCGCAACCTCCTGGCGACCCTGTTCCTGTCGCAGGGCATCCCCATGCTCTCCCATGGCGACGAGCTCGGACGCACCCAGCGCGGCAACAACAACGGCTACTGCCAGGACAACGAGCTCACCTGGATCGACTGGTCCAGGATCGGGCTCGAGTCCGGCATGCTCGACTTCGTGCGCACGCTCTCGAGGCTGCGCCGCCGCCACCCGGTCTTCCAGCGCCGCCGCTTCTTCCGCGGCAGCACCGAAGGCAGGCGCGACCTGGTGTGGCTCACCCCCGCGGGCACCGAGATGACCGCGGGAGACTGGCAGACCGGCTATGCCAGGGCGATGGGCGCCTACCTGAACGGCTCGGCCATCACCGAGCCGGGGCCGCGCGGCGAGCGCATCGTCGACGACTCGTTCCTGCTGCTGATCAACGCCCACCACGAGGACATGACCTTCACGCTGCCCGGGGCCGAGTTCGGCGAGTCGTGGATCACGGTGCTCGACACCAGCGACGAGACGCCCCGCGACGAGCCCTTCCCCGACGAGCACTGGCCCGCAGGGGCCATCGTGGCGGTCACGTCGCGCAGCCTCCAGGTGCTGCGCCAGCCGCGCAAGGACTGACCTACACCTCCAGGACGATCTTGCCCTGGAGGTGGCCGCGAGCGGCACGCTCGTGCGCCCGGCGGGCCTGGGCGAGCGGGTGGACGCTGTCGATGCCGACCACCAGGCGTCCCGCGTCGATCAGCTCGGCCAGCTCACCCAGCTGGCGGCCGCTGGAGCGCACCTGCGCGCTGACGATGGAGACGCTTCGCTCCGCGGCGCGCTCCGGGCTGAGCCTGCCGATGGGGAAGACGGCCGCGAACGTGCCGCCCGGCCGCACGACGTCGAGCAGGCCGTCCATCGCGTCGCCGCCGACCGTGTCGATCACCACGTCGGCCAGCCCCGCGGGGACGGCCTCCTTCGTGTAGTCGATGAACCGGTCGACGCCGAGGCTCTCCAGGAAGGCCGCGTGCCTGCCGGAGGCGACGGCGATGACCTCGTTGCCCTGATTCTTGGCCAGTTGCACCGCGAAGTGTCCCACGCCTCCCGCCGCGCCGTTGACCAGCACCGTCCGGCCCGCCGGCGGCCGTACGTGGTCGACGGCGTACTGGTAGGCGGTCAGGCCCGCCATCGGCACGGCCGCGGCCCGCACGTGGTCGAGGCTGCGCGGCTTGCGGGCCAGCTGGCCGGCGGGAACGGTGACGTATTCGGCGTACGCGCGCCCGCCGGGCCCTCCGGGCGCCGGAGGGAAGCGGATGAGCGCGTAGACCTCCTCGCCCTCCCGCCACTCCCCCGAGCCCTCGACGACCACGCCGGAGACGTCCGTGCCGGGGATGTGCGGCAGGGGGAGGGTGGGGCGCAGGTCTTCGGGGATGGTGGCGAACCCGGTGCGGGCGTACCAGTCGGGCGGGTTGACGCCCACCGCGTTCACCTTGACCAGCACCTCGCCCTGAGCCGGTCGCGGCGTGGGCACCTCCTCGTGGACGAGCACGCCGGGGCCGCCGAACTCGTGGAACCTGATGGCCTTCACATCTGCCTCCTATAATCGGATCAGTGTTCCGGATAATAAGCGGAGCACTGTTCCGTTTGTCAAGGGAGTGCCGATGGTCCGAGCAGACGCCGAACGCAACCGCGCGCGCATCCTGGGGGTGGCCCGCGCCGTCGTCGCCGAGCAGGGCACCCAGGCCTCGCTGCGCGACGTCGCCCGGCGCGCCGAGGTCGGTCTCGGGACCCTGTATCGGCACTTCCCGACCCGCGAGGCGCTGCTGGAGATGTTGCTGCGCGAGCGGTTCGACGAGCTGGCGCGGCACGCGCGGGAGCTGGAGGACGGGAGCGACGCCGGCGAGGCCCTGGCCCGGTGGCTCGGGGAGTTCGTCCAGGGCGGCACCTACCGGGGCGTGGCCACCACCCTGATGGCGACGCTCAACGACGAGGAGTCGGCGTTGCACGCGGCCTGCCTGTCGATGCGGCAGGCAGCCGGGCGGCTGCTGGCCCGCGCGCAGGAGGCGGGCGCCGTGCGGGGCGACGTGGACGCGCTCGACCTGTTCGCGCTGGCCAACGCGGTGAGCTGGATCGGCGAGCAGTCGGACGGCCTGGCCGAGCGGCGCGGCCACCTGACGGCCCTCGTCCTCGACGGCCTGCGCCGGACCTGAACCGAGGTCAGCTCAGGAGGCGGCCTGCGCCGGACCTGAACCGAGGTCAGCTCAGGAGGCGGCCTGCGCCGGACCTGAACCGAGGTCAGCCCAGGAGACGGCCTGCGCCGAGCCCGACCGGGCTCGTGACGGGGCCCGATCCGGGCTCAGCTCAGGCGGGGCGCGTCCCGTGGCGGGGCCTGACCCCGGCTCAGCTCAGGCGGGTGTGTCCGTGGCGCCCTTGATCAGGAGGCGGGCGGTGTGGGAGATGTGGTGGCGCAGCCGCTCGGCCGCGCTCACCGCGTCGCGCTCGACGACCGCCTCCAGCAGCCCGCGGTGCTCCAGCGCGATCTCCTCCTCCGACTCCTGCCCGTAGGACACCGCCCACGTGCGATACAGCTCCGCCTCCTCCCGCAGACCGCACGCGATGGAGCGCAGCCGCCGGTTGGGGCAGCCCTCCAGCAGGGCGAGGTGGAAGGCGGTGTGCGCGGCCGACCAGGCCGCGCTCGGATGCTCGCGCGAACCCTCGCCGAAGAACGGCGTGCGCGCGAGCACGTGGTGGGCGGCGACCACGGCGGCCTCCCACGCCATGTCGCCCTCGCGCACCGCCATGGCGAACACCAGCGGTTCGACCTCCCGCCGGGCCGAGGTCAGCTCGGCCAGGTCGCCGTACGACAGGGAGACGACGGTGAAGCCGTGGTTGGACTGGCTGGCGACCAGGCCCTCGGTGACCAGGCGGGTGAGGGCTTCGCGGGCGGCGCCGACGCTGGTGCCGTAGCGGGCACACAGGTCAGGAAATTTCAGGCGCTGTCCTGGAGTGAGCCGACCGCCCAGGATGTCGGTGCGCAGCCGCTCGTAGATCTCCCCGCTCTTCCCCATGGCCGCCCACGATAGCAACTTTCGAAAGTTTCCGTTAGATTCGAGCCATGCGTATCGCGAACCTCTCCTCCAGGCTCGTCCTGATCACCGATGACGCCAAGGCGGTCGACGTCGAGCGGGCCAGCGGCGGCCTGTTCTCCGCCGACCCGCAGGCGGTCTACGCACGCTGGGAGGAGTTCCGCGCCTGGGCGGCCGGAGCCGAGCTGCCGGAAGGCGCCGCCTTCGACCAGGCCGACCTGGGCGCGCCCGCGCCGAGCCCGCGCCAGATCCTGGCCGTCGGCCTCAACTACCACGCCCACGCCGCCGAGTCCGGCTTCGAGGCGCCCGACACGATTCCGCCGCTGTTCACCAAGTTCGCCAGCGCGATCTCCGGTCCCGTCTCGTCGGTCAGGCTGCCGGAGAAGGGGCACACCGACTGGGAGATCGAGCTCGTCGCGGTGATCGGCCGGGAGGCCTACCAGGTCCCCAAGGACGAGGCCTGGCAGTACGTGGCGGGCCTGACCGCCGGGCAGGACCTGTCGGAGCGCATCACCCAGATGGCCGGGCCGTCACCGCAGTTCAGCCTGGGCAAGTCGTTCCCCGGCTTCGCGCCGATGGGCCCCTACCTGGTGACGCCCGACGCCTTCGACGACCCCGACGATCTGGAGCTGACCTGCTCCATCGACGGGCAGGAGATGCAGCGAGGCAGGACCAGGGACCTGATCTTCTCGGTGCCCGCGCTGGTGGCCAAGCTGTCGGCCGTGCTGCCGCTGCTGCCGGGCGACGTGTTGTTCACCGGCACGCCCGCGGGCGTCGGGCTGGGCCGTACACCCCAGCGCTGGCTCGCCGACGGCGAGGTGCTGGTCTCCCGCATCGAGGGCATCGGGGAACTGCGCCAGACCTTCCACGCGTGACCGCGCGGGCGGGCCGGTAGCGCACCTGTCCCGGCCCGCCCGCCGGAGCATCCCCTCACACGCTCCAACGTAGGCGCCGGTGCTTTCGAACCGCTTTCCGCGGCTTTCCGCCACGGAAAGCCAGGTCCGATTCCCGCTGGAACGGCAGGTCCGATCGCCGCCGGTCATCTCCCGCCGTCGCTCGTAGCGTGGTTGCCATGGATCTTCACCTTTCCGGCCGTGTCGCGATCGTCACCGGCGCTTCCAAGGGCATCGGCCTGGCCGTCGCCCAGACCCTCGCCGCCGAGGGCGCCCACGTGGTCGCGGCCTCACGCAAGAGCGTTCCCGAGTTGTCCGGCGATATCGTGCACGTCCCTGTCGACCTCATGGACCCGCTGGCACCCCAGCATCTGGTGGACGTGGCGGTCGAGCGGTTCGGCCGGCTCGACGTGCTGGTCAACAACGCCGGAGGCCCGCCTCCCGGTGTTTCGCTGCCGCGTTTCTCGTTCACGGCGCCGACCGACGACGACTGGCGCACGATGTTCGAGTTCAACCTATTCGCCGTGGTCAGGATGATCCGCGCCGCGGTGCCCGCCTTGCTGGAGAACGGTGGCGGCTCGGTCGTCAACGTCTCGTCGGGCAGCGCCCGCCTGCCCGCCCCGATGAACGTCGACTACAACGCCGCCAAGGCCGCGCTGAACAACCTCACCAAGGCACTGTCGGAGGAGTTCGCGCCGCAGGGCGTGCGCTTCAACACCGTCTCGCCCGGTCCGGTGCGCACCGCGTGGTGGACGGAGGAGGGCGGCGCGGCCGACATCCTCGCCGCCGCGACGGGCAACGACCGCGACGCGGTGATCGAGCAGGTCGCCCCCGAGATGATGAAGCTGTCGACGGGACGGCTCGTCGAGCCGCAGGAGATCGCCGACGTGATCGCGCTGCTGGCATCGCCGCGCTCGGCGGCGACCACGGGAGCGGACTTCGCCGTGGACGCGGGCTTCCTCAAGCAGGTGTGACCGGCCTTCAGGCAGGTCAGTCCCACCAGAACGCCCAGGAGTTGGAGCCGACCAGGTCGGCGGCGTAGTCCTTGAGCGTGGGGGTCGTGCGCTGCTGGATGTTGTCCATGCAGACGACGAAGTGCTCGGCCGCCACGTGCAGGGCGTGGTCCAGCGTCTCCGGTGGCGCCGACACGCTGAGGTGCAGCGTGTCGGGGCCGGCCGCCACCACCCGGGCGCCGAACCGCTCCTCCCAGCTCAGGAGCATCGACACCAGCGCGGGCGTCTCGTGGTAGTTGATCGCCCCGTTCCATCCCATCGCGCACAGCGCCTCCGCCCCGCGCCGTGCCGCGACCAGCCCGAGGTAGGAGCGGCGGTCGTCGAGCTCGCCCGCGTACCAGTCGGCCACGCGGCCGGGGTCGGCGGCCGAGTCCCCCTTGGGCGCCAGCCCGGGGCACTCGCGCCCGAACGGCTCCAGGTCCTCCAGGTCGTAGTCGGGGTCGTCGTCGTCCTCGGCCACCCACTCGGCCCACATCGCGGCCATGAAGGCGCCGGCGTCGTGCAGCCCCACCTCGCCCAGCGACCAGGGGGCGTCCTGGCCGGGCTCCCAGCCGTCGTCGAGCAGCAGCAGCGGCCACAGGCCCGAGCGGTGATGCTCGGCGCGGAAGGCCGCCCACTGCTGGCCTGTCGTCAGACTCGCGCTCACCCAGAGCTGCAGGCCGCGGGTGCTCATCCCCTCGGGCAGCGGCGTCGCCAGCGCCCGATCGGCGCCGCCGTCGAGAAAGAGCACGGCCAGCTCCGGCGGTAGGCGCATGTCATCCATAACGGCATTCTTCCGGTAGGGCTCGCGGCGATCGGGCAGACCCCCCTGTGTGGGGCGCTTACTCGTGGCACTGATCCTTGCACTGACATCCTGCCGTCCCGTGGCGGCCGATTCCGCCCGGCTCGGCAGCCTGCTTCCGGGTGACGAGGGCGCCGAGGTCGTCGCCCTCCAGGAACGGCTGTCGGAACTGGGCTACTGGCTCGGCACGCCCGACGGCAGGTACGGCACGAGCACCAAGCAGGCCGTCTACGCCCTGCAGAAGGCGGCGGGCCTGCCGCGCGACGGCGAGTTCGGGCTGCGCACCTCCCTGGCCCTCGACGAGGGCGTACGGCCCGCGGCGACCACCTTCTCCGGCCGCTTCGCCGAGGTCCACCTGGCCACGCAGCTCCTGCTCCTGGTCCAGGACGGCCGCGTCGAGCACGTCGTCAACGCCTCGACGGGCAGCAGGGCGACGGCGACGCCCCCGGGCGACTTCACCGTCTACCGCGCGGTCGACGCGTGGGACTCGGGACCGTACGGCCCGCTCTACCGGCCGCGCTACTTCGTGGGCGGCGTCGCCGTGCACGGCTACCGTTCCGTGCCGCCCCATCCCGCCTCGCACGGGTGCGTGCGGGTGAGCATCGCGGCGATGGACTGGTTGTGGAGCAGCGGCTGGCTGGAGCTGGGCACCCCGGTCACGGTCCGCTGAGCCTTCAGAGCCGGGCGGCCGTGAGCAGCACCAGGACGAAGGTGGTCAGCCCGGCGAGTCCGTGGACGGCGACGGCCAGCAGCGGGAAACGTTGCTCGGCGCCCCGCGCGTGCCGCCCGCCGCCGAGCCATCGCGTGAACATCGTGAACCCCAGCAGCGCCGCGACGGTCAGCACGGCGAAGGCGAGCCAGGCCACCCCGCCGTCGCCGGTCAGCAGGAAGATGGTCCAGCACGCCAGGGCGCTGACCGCGAAGGTGGGATGGCTGAAGATCAGCGCGGTCGGGAATCTGGTCACCTTGGTCTTCTGCTGCCGCAGCCCGCCCCCTGACAGCCAGAGGTAGAGCAGGTACGCACCGACGAGGGCAGTGATCAACCACGTCACAACCGTGACCAGACGCACCCTAGCCTCCCTGGAGTCCCCGATCGCCTCCCGCCACGTAAACACATCAGCGCACGTACGTCACGAGTTACGCGAAAGTGCTATCCGACCGCCAAAAAGGTCCTCGCCCCCGGGTCCGCAATCCCTGTGTGCCAAGGTAGAGGGGTGCGTCGCATCCATCCCGACATCGAGGACGATCCGGACATCACGCAGGCCTACGCGTATCCGTCCGACCGGTGGCTGCGCCTGAACATGGTGGCCAGCGCCGACGGGGGCGCCTGGGTGAAGGGCCTGTCGGGCGGGTTGTCCAGCAAGGGCGACCGGGTGATCTTCGGGGTCCTGCGCCGCCTGGCCGACGTGATCATGGCGGGTGCCGCGACCGTGCGCACCGAGGGGTACGGCCCGGCGAAGGCGAAGCCTGACAGGCAGGTCCCGCCCCCGATCGCCGTGGTGACCCGGCGCCTCGACCTCGACCTGGGCAGCCCGCTGTTCACCGAGGCCAGGTCGACGACGATCGTCGTCACCTGCGAGTCGGCCCCGCGCGACCGCAGGGACGAGGCGGCCAGGCTGGCCGACGTGATCGTCGCGGGCGACGACAAGGTCGACTTCGCCTCGGCCCTGAGCCAGTTGCGCGAGCGGGGGCTGGGCAAGATCCTGTGCGAGGGCGGCCCGCGGATCAACGGCCAGCTGGCCGCGGCCGGCCTCGTCGACGAGTTGTGCCTGACGACGAGCCCCCTGTTGATCGGCGGCGGCGCGGCGCGCATCCTGAACGGCGAGGCTTCGCACGTCCCGCTCCGGCTGGGCCAGGTGCTGGAGGAGGACGGGGTCCTCTTCTGCCGCTATCTACGGGAGGACACCCATGACGCAACCACCTGAGGAGATCCAGCTCGACCTGCCGGTGCTGCCTCCGGTGGCGCCGATGCTGGCCAAGCCGGTCAAGGCCATGCCCAAGCAGGACAGCGATCTCTACTTCTACGAACCGAAGTGGGACGGCTTCCGCTGCATCGTCTTCCGCGACGGCGACGAGGTCTTCCTGGGCAGCCGCAACGAGCGACCCTTCACCCGCTACTTCCCCGAACTCGTCGAGGCGGTCAGGCGCGAGCTGCCCGACAAGTGCGTGGTCGACGGCGAGATCGTGCTGCGCAAGGCGCAGGAGCTCGACTTCGTGATGCTCCAGCAGCGCATCCATCCCGCGGCCAGCAGGGTGAAGATGTTGTCGGAGGAGTATCCCGCCTCGTTCATCGCCTTCGACCTGCTGGCGCTGGGCGAGGAGAACCTGATGGAGGCGCCGTTCAGCGAACGCCGCGCCAAGCTTGAGGGGATATTTCCGGAAAGGGGTGGCTCGATCAGGCTCACCCCGGTCACCCAGAACCACGAGCGCGCCGAAGAGTGGTTCGAGATGTTCGAGGGCGCCGGCCTCGACGGCATCATCGTCAAGCCGGGCGACCAGCCCTACGTCCCCGACAAGCGCACGATGTTCAAGGTCAAGCACGACCGCACCGCCGACGTCGTCGTCTGCGGCTACCGCGAGCACAAGACGGGACCGATCGTCGGCTCGCTCCTGCTGGGCCTCTACAGCGACGACGGCAAGCTGCACCATGTGGGCGTGGCCGCGTCGTTCCCGATGGCGCGCCGGGCCGAGCTCGTCGACGAGCTCAAGCCGTACCTCGCCAAGCTCGGCGAGCACCCGTGGGGCGAGTGGGCCGACCAGGCGATCCGCAACATGGGCCAGCCCGCCGCCACGCCCGCGACGGGCGGACAGCGCATGCCGGGGGCGGTGTCGCGGTGGAACGCCAAGAAGGACCTGTCGTTCATCCCGCTCCGCCCGGAGCTGGTGATCGAGGTGGCCTACGACCAGATGGAGGGCGACCGGTTCCGCCACACCGCGCAGTTCCGCCGGTGGCGGCCCGACCGCACGCCCGAGTCGTGCACCTACGAGCAGCTGGAACGCCCGATCAGCTACAACCTGGACGACATCCTCGCGCGATAGGCCGGACCGTGGCGTAATATCGCGACATGACGACCCCCTCGCCCGGAGACGAGCTCCGGGCCGCCGTCTCCGCCCGTCGTGACCTCGGCCCCGACTTCGAGGACGCCATCGTCGAATCGTTCCTCGACAAGATGGGCAAGGAGGTCGACAGGCGCGTCGACGAACGCCTGGCCTCGGTGCGGCCCAGCCACGCCGACCGCCGTTCCGACGGCATGCGCCTGGCGCTGGCCATCGTCTCGATGTCGCTGGGCACGATCCTGTCGATCGTGACGATCGCCGTCAGCTACAGCCTCTTCGCCCTGGTGATCATCTGGGGTGCCATCGCCATCGTCAACGGCGTCTTCAACAACCCGGGCGGCGGCGGTCCTAAGCCAGCCAGATGAGCCCGGCGAAGCGTCCGGCGACCCGCTCCCTGCGATGGGAGTAGAGCTCCTCCGCCTCGATGGTGCAGCGCGCGTCGTGCCGTACGTCTGACACGCCCGCCGCGCGCAGCTGGGCCTCGATGCCCGCCCGCAGGTCGAGGGCGGGCGTGCCCCACGACGTCTCGGAGCGGGCGGCGGGCACCGCGGCGGCGACCCGCTCGCGCAGCTCCTCCGGCACCTCGTAGCAGCGCCCGCAGGCTCCCGGACCGACGAAGGCCACGAGCTCGGCGGCCCCCTTGGCCCGCATCGCCTCGACCAGCGCCGTGGCGATGCCCGCCTCGGTGCCGGGGCGTCCCGAGTGGGCGGCGCCGACCATGCGGGCCTTCGGGTCGGCCACCAGGACGGCGGGGCAGTCGGCGCCCAGCGAGGCCAGCGCCAGCCCCTGGACGTCGGTGAAGACCCCGTCGAGCGGCGGCGCACCGGCGCCGAAGGGGGCGGTGACGTAGGCGACGTCGGCGGAGTGCACCTGGTGCATGAAGACGATCGCCTCGACCCCGAGCTCGCCGGCCAGGGCCGAGCGGTTGGCGGCGACGGCGCCGGGCGCGTCGCCGACGAGCCCGCCGAGGTTGCGCGAGCCGTACGGCGGGGCGCTCACGCCGCCGTGCCGGTCGGTGACGGCCACGTGCACACCAGGAGCCAGAAGCATGCCTGCCACCTTATTACCATCCGAATCAAGCAAGCGTATGCTTGGGCAGGTGATCGACTACCGCAACCTCATCGGCGGCAAGGTCCAGCCCGCCGCCGACGGCAGGACTCTCGACTCGGTCAACCCGGCCACCGGCGAGGTCTGGGCCCGCATCCCCCGCAGCGGCCCCCAGGACGCCGAGCAGGCCGTCGCCGCCGCCCGCGCGGCCTTCCCCCGCTGGTCGGCCATGCCCGCGCTGGGCCGGGCGCACTTCCTGCGCAAGGTCGCCCGCGTCTTCGCCGACCACGCCGACGAGCTGGCCAGGCTGGAGACCACCGACAACGGCCGCATCCTGCGCGACACCCTGAAGAAGGACCTGCCCGGCATGGCCTTCCTCTGGGAGCTGGCCGCCGGCCAGGTGCTCGACGCGGTCAAGGGCGACACCGTGCTCATGGGACCCGACACGCTCGGCCTGACCAGGCGCGAGCCGTACGGCGTGGCTCTGTGCGTCATCCCGTGGAACTCCCCCGTCTCCACCTTCTCCGCCAAGGCCGCGTTCGCGCTGGCCGCGGGCAACACCGTGATCGTCAAACCGGCCGAGCAGGCGAGCGTGTCGACGCTGCGGCTCGGCGAGCTGCTGGCCGAGGTCTTCCCGCCCGGCGTGCTGAACATCGTCAGCGGCCTGGGAGAGGAGGTCGGCGAGGCTCTGGTACGGCACCGCGGCGTCAACAAGATCAGCCTCACCGGCTCGACGGAGACGGCGCTGCGCATCACCCGGAACGCCGGGGTCAAGCCGATGACGTTCGAGCTGGGCGGCAAGTCGCCCAACATCGTCTTCGACGACGCCGACCTGGACAAGGCGGCCGACGGCGTCACCGTCAACTCGGTCTACACCGGCAACGCCGGCCAGGTCTGCGTGGCCGGCTCACGCATCCTCGTCCACCGCCCGATCTGGGACGACTTCATCGCCAGGATCGCCGGGAAGGCCGCGGGCATCACCCTCGGCGACCCCCTCGACCTGGCCACCGACATGGGGCCGATCGTCTCCCAGGCGCAGTACGAGCGGGTCGTCTCCTACCTGGAGCTGGCCGAGAAGGAGGGCGCGGAGCGGGTGTTCGGCGGGCGGTACGGCTCCGACGTGGTGCCGGGCGACGGCTACTGGGTCGAGCCCACGCTCTACACGACGACCGACAACGGCCTGCGCGTCTGCCAGGAGGAGATCTTCGGCCCGGTCGCCGTGGCCATCCCCTTCGACGACGAGGCGCAGGCCGTGCGCATCGCCAACGACTCGGCCTACGGCCTGGCGGCCGGGGTCTGGACGCGTGACCTGGGACGGGCCCACCGTCTCATCCGCGATCTCGACAGCGGCACGGTCTGGGTGAACACCTTCCGCCAGATGCCGCCGGGCCTGCCCTTCGGCGGCGTGAAGGACAGCGGCTACGGCCACGACGCGGTGCTGGAGTACACCAGGCAGAAGGCAGCGATCATCCAGATATAGTCCGTGCATGGCAGAGCTCTCCGTGGAGCAGGCCCGGGCCTCCGTGCTGCGCAGCCGCGCCGATTCCTACTTCGCCCTGGAGCGCTACGAGGCGGCGGTCACCGACCTGACCGAGGCGATCGAGCTCGACCCCGACGACCCGCGCTCCTGGCGGCTGCGCGGGGAGAGCCGCCGGCTGCTCGGCGAGTTCGACGCCGCGCTGGCCGACTTCGACCAGTCGCTGCGCCTGGAGCCGGGCGACGCCTACGCCCTGGGCTCGCGCGGGCAGGTGCACGCCGCCCTGGGCGCGCTGGAGACGGCGCTCGACGACTACGAGCACGCGCTCGCCCTGGAGGCGGGCATCGACTGGATCATCCACGAACGTGCCCAGGTGCTGGCCGCGCTGGGCCGCTTCGAGGACGCCCTGGCCGCGCACACCGAGCTGATCACCCTGTACGGCACGGCCGACGCCTACGCCCACCGCGCCGACCTGCTGCAGAACATGGAGCTCTACCCGGAGGCCGTCGACGACTACTCACGCGCCCTCGCGATCGACCCGGAGCACGCGCGCTCCTACGCCCAGCGCGGCGAGTCGTTGCGCATGCTCGACCGCCACGAGGAGGCGCTGGCCGACCTCGACAGGGCACTGGAGCTGGAGCCCGACAACGAGCGCACGCTGGGCAGCCGCGGCGCGGTGCTGAGCGACCTGGGCCGCGTCGAGGAGGGGCTGGCCGACCTCGACCGCGCGATCGAGCTCGACAAGACCTACGTCTGGGCCTACCAGGTCAGGGGCGAGCTGCTCCAGGAGCTCGATCGGCACGAGGAGGCCATCGCCGACTTCTCGCGGGCGCTGGAGCTGGAGTACGGAGACCGTGGACAGCTGACCGAATAAGCTTCTAGATTCGTGCGCATGGGCATCGGCTTGACCGAGGAACACCGCGCACTCGCCGCCTCAGTCCCCGGCCTGGCGGGCCGTCCCGAGCTTCGGGGCGTGCACGTCGCCGAGGAGTACGGCGGGCAGGGCGGCGGACTGCTGGAGCTGTGCGTCTGCCTGGAGGCGCTGGGCGAGCTGCGGGCCTCGGGACCCCTGCTGCCCTCCGCGCTCGCCGCGGCGGTGCTGGGAGCCGGGCACGGCGAGCTGCTGCGCGGGCTGGTCGACGGCTCGCTGACCGCGGCCGTCTCGATCGGCGGCCGGGTGCTGGGCTCCGCCGGGGCCGACCTGTTCCTGCTGCCCGTCGACGAGGGCTGGGCCGTGCTCGACCGGGACGACGTGCGGGCCGAGCCCGCCGAGTCCATCGACCTCGACCGCGAGCTGTGCACGGCGGAACCCCTCGTTGTGCCGCGGGAGCGGATGCTGGGCCAGGTGCCCGTGCGCGAGCTGGCCGCGGTGCTGCTGGGCGCCGAGTCGTGCGGCCTGGCCGCGTGGTCGGTGCGCACGGCAGCCGAGTACGCCAAGGTGCGCGAGCAGTTCGGGCGGCCGATCGGGCAGTTCCAGGGCGTCAAGCACCGCGTCGCCGGGGCGTTCGTCGCCCTGGAGCAGGCGCGGGCGGCCGTGTGGGACGCGGCCAGAGCCCTCGACGCCCGATCCTCCGCGGCAGAGGCGCCGGAACCCGAGGCGCGGCTGGCCGTCGGAGTGGCCGCCGTTCTCGCGCCCGAGGCGGCCGTGCGCTGCGCCGCCGACGCCATCCAGGTCCTCGGCGGCATCGGCTTCACCTTCGAGCACGACGCCCACCGCTTCTACCGCCGCGCCCTGTCGAACCGCATGCTCGCCGGCGAGTGGTCGGAGGCGGTCGCCACCCAGGCGATCGCCGGAACCCGCCGGGCGATGGAACCCGACCTGCCCGAGGAGGCCGAGCCCTTGCGCGAGGAGCTGCGCGCGCACGCCGCCGGGCTGGCCGCCCTGGAACCCCTGGAGCGCCTGGCCCGCTTCGCCTCCGAGGGCTGGATCATGCCGCACCTGCCCGCCCCGTGGGGTCGCGCCGCCTCCCCGCTGGAGCAGGTGATCATCCACCAGGAGTTCCCCAAGCGCCCCAACCTGGGCATCGCCGCCTGGGCCGTACCGTCGATCGTCAGGTACGGCACGCGCGAGCAGCAGGAGCGGTTCCTGCCGAAGACCTTCACCGGCGAGATCGTCTGGTGCCAGCTGTTCAGCGAGCCCGGCGCGGGCTCCGACCTGGCGGGCCTGACCACCAAGGCCGTCAGGGTCGAGGGCGGCTGGTCCATCACCGGCCAGAAGGTGTGGACCTCGCTGGCGCAGTACGCCCACTGGGGCATCTGCCTGGCCCGCACCAGCCCGGAACGGCCCAAGCACGAGGGCATCAGCTACTTCCTGGTCGAGATGGCCTCCCCCGGCGTCACGGTCAGGCCGCTGCGCGAGATCAACGGTGACGAGATCTTCAACGAGGTCTTCCTCGACGACGTCTTCGTCCCCGACGACCTGGTCGTCGGGGAGGTCGACCAGGGCTGGCGGGTCGCCCGCGACACGCTCTCGCACGAGCGCGTCGCGCTGGGCGACTCGTGGGGGCCCGGCTCGCAGCACACCGACATGGCCCGCCTGCTGGCCGGACACGAAGGCCTGCGGCCGCCGGACCTCGACAGGGCCGGGCGGTTGTGGGCACAGGGCCAGGCGATCTCGGCGCTGAACCTGCGCATCATGACCTCGCAGCTGGCCGGGGCCGATCCGGGACCCGCGGCGAGCGTGCGCAAGTTCCTGGGGATGCGCCACTCGCAGGAGATCTCGGAGTTCTGCTGGTCGGTGGCGCCGGAGTCGTCGCACTGGCAGCGCATGATCCTCACCACCCGCGCGTTCACGATCGGCGGCGGCACCAGCGAGGTGCAGCTCAACATCATCGCCGAGCGGGCGCTCGGCCTGCCGCGCGATCCCTAGGACTTCGGGCGGTGGGCCAGCGCCAGGTGGGCGTAGACGATCGTGTTGTCGCGGTAGCTGCCCGCCGTCCGGTCGAAGGCCCCGCCGCACGTCACGAGGCGAAGAGCCGGGTAGCCGACCTTGCCGTACACCTTCCCGGCCGGGAAGGAGTCCTTGGGTGTGTGCTCGATCCGGTCGACCACGAACACGGCCACCGACCGGTCGGCGCGCACCACCTGGACCTGGTCGCCCTTCTTGAGCTCGCGCAGCGCGGCGAAGACGGCGGGCCCGGACTTGGTGTCGAGGTGCCCGGTGATCACCGCGGCTCCGCGCTGGCCGGGCACCGGGCCGTAGCGGTACCAGCCGGCGAGGTTCGGCTCGTGCAGCGGCGGGTTCTCGATCGCGCCCGCGCGGTCCAGGCCGAGTTCCATCAGGGGAGCGGCCACGCCGATGGCCGGGATGTAGACGCCGGTGGGCCTGGCGGCCTTCATGGGCCCGGCGATCACACCCTCGGGTACGTCGAAGGTCTTGAGCGGCCGCCGCGCCGCCGGGGAGGACGGCGCGGTCGTTCGCACGCTCTCACCCTCGCCCGGGCTGAGCAGGCCGGTGACACCGAAGGCGATCAGCACCGCCCCGGCCACGGAGACGACGGCCGCGCCGGTGAGGATGAGCTTGTGGCCGGGTGGCTGAGCCACCTAGGCGTCGCCCCGGCGCCGCCGCACCGCGAATCCGGCCAGGCCCGCACCGGCCAGCAGCCCGCTCGCGCCGACCACGAACGGCCAGGTCGGGCTCTCGGGCGCCAGGCCGCCGCCGCCCGTCTGGGGCGCGCCGTCGGGCACCTTGTGCTTGCCCTCGTCGACGGGCTTCCACGGGTTCGTCGGCTCGGGATCGCCGGACGCGGTCTCGCCCGGGGCACTCGACCAGGAATCCTGCGGCGCCGGGGCGTCCGACCAGCTCTCGAACGGGTTGGGCGGGATCGACCCCGGATCCTGCGCCGGTGGCTGCCACGGGTCGTCCGGGTGCACGCCCCCGCCGGATGCGCTGTCGCACGGCAGCAGCGGGATCAGGCAGGTGGCGCTCGCCAGCGGAGCGCGTCCGGTGGTCTCGGCCGAGGCGATGCCGATGCCGAGGGCCAGGTTCAGGCCGCCGATGACGAAGGCCGTCACCGCTCCGGCGGCCGCTAATCGTCGCATGGTTGTGAGCCAAGCGACTATTGGACCGAGCGTCAAGTAATGTGACCGAAGTGAAATTCGGTCAGTCGCGCGCCTTGCTGGGCTGCACCCGCTTTGGCTCGCCCGGCATCTTCGGATAGTTGGGCGGGTAGGGCATGTCGCCCCGCTCGTCCTTGTCGTACCACTCCAGCAGCGGCTCGATCGAGAACGCCCGGTCGTCGATCGAGGCGTGCACGTCGCCCAGCTCGGCGAAACGGGCGGGCACGGTGCGGATCGTCAGGTCCTCGGGATTCACGTCGGCCAGTTCCTCCCACGTGACCGGCGTGGAAACCTGGCCGTTGGGCTTGGCACGCACCGAGTAGGCGGCGACCACCGTGCGGTCGCGGGCGTTCTGGTTGAAGTCGATGAAGACCCGGTCGCCCCGCTCCTCCTTCCACCAGGCCGTGGTGACCAGGTCGGGGGCGCGGTCGGCGATGGCCCTGGCCAGGGCGATGCCCGCGTGCCGTACCTGGATGAAGTCCCAGCGCGGCTCGATGCGGATGTTGACGTGCACGCCGCGGCTGCCCGAGGTCTTGGGATAGCCGGTGATGCCCAGCTCACCGAGTACGTCGCGGCAGAGGAACGCGGCCTCGCGCACCGTGTCGAAGCTCAGGCCCGGCTGCGGGTCGAGGTCGACGCGCAGCTCGTCGGGGTGCTCGACGTCGGCGGCGCGCACCTGCCACGGGTGGAAGTCGACGGTGCCCAGGTTGGCGCAGTAGGCGATCGCCGCCACCTCGGTGACCTTCAGCGAGTCGGCCGTGCGGCCGCTCGGGAAGCGCACGGTGACCGTCTCCAGCCAGTCGGGATGCTTGGGCGGCATGCGCTTCTGGTAGATCGCCTCGGTGTGGATGCCGTCGGGGTGGCGCTTGAGGTTGGTCGGGCGGTCCTTCATCGCGCGCAGGGCGCCCTCGCCCACGCTGACGTAGTACTCGACCAGCTCCCGCTTGGTCACCCCGATCTCCGGGAAGTACACCTTGTCGGGGTTGGTCACCTTGACGGTGCGCTGTCCGACTTCGAGCTCAATGTACGGCGAGGCCATGGCAAGAACCTACCCCCTCGGATCATCGCAGAACGGGCTTCTCACGTAGCTTGACCTTCTTGTTCACCACCGCTGCGCAGGACACGGAGGGGCGGTTGCCGCCTGTCGACACCACGGTGTTGCGCACGCGGCCGTCGCGAGGCTGCCATGGTCAGCCCTTGAGGGATCGGGGTGGTCCGCCCGGAGCCGCACAGTGGCGGGACCGGGGCTCGACGGGCGGACCCATCCGGCCACTCCGCTGTCTCGGCCGATTCCGGACGCTGGCGCGTCGCCCGGCCGGCCTCCTGATCACCCTCGGCTCCAGCACGGGCGTGGGCTGTGCCGAAGAGGTGAACCGCGGTCTGGCCGTACCCCTTTGCTGGAAGGCGATGACACCCCCCATGACGATAAAGACGCAGAATCACCCCAGAATGGATGCTTGTCCCGCGGAGATCTCTTTTTGCGGACACCGTAGGCTGGTCTTATGGACAAGGTGGTCAAGACCGACGCCGAATGGCGGGTGCAGCTGACACCCGAAGAGTTCCACGTACTGCGCGAGGCGGGCACCGAGCGGCCCTTCACCGGCGAGTACGTCGACACCAAGACCGAGGGCGTCTACTCCTGCCGCGCCTGCGGCGCGGAGCTGTTCCGCTCGGAGACCAAGTTCGACTCGCACTGCGGCTGGCCCAGCTTCTTCGAGCCGTCGAAGTCGGAGGCGGTCAGGCTCATCGAGGACCGCGGCCACGGCATGGTCCGCACCGAGGTGCGCTGCGCCAGGTGCGACTCCCACCTCGGCCACGTCTTCCACGGTGAGGGCTACTCCACGCCCACCGACGACAGGTACTGCATCAACTCGGTCTCGTTGCGTCTCGAGCCCACGGCAGAGTGATCACCTGGCGACGTCACGTAACGATCGCCAGAGGCGGGTATAACCCGCACGTGAAGGTCCTGCCGCACCTGCGCCACCGCTGGGTGACGATCGAGCAGATCGGCAAGGTCGTCGTCCAGGAGTGCGGGGTGTGCGGCAAGACCCGCGTCCGCGTGCGCTAGTCGTGCCCGGCCGAACGCATGGCTAGCGGAATCTGAACGGGCGGGGACCGGTCAGGTCGGGGTCGTCGAACTGGTCGATCAGGTCCTGCTCGTCGACCAGGCCGCCCTTGTCCACCAGCAGCGGGCCCATCGCCCGCACCTGGTCGGCCAGGTCCTCGTGGCCGACGGCGTCCAGGGCCGCCCGCAGCTTGGCCAGCGCCCGGCTGAGCTCCACGCTGGCCACGTGCGCCAGGGCCGCGGGCAGGGCGCGCACCAGGCTGCGCACCGCCACCTCCCTGTCGTGCTCCTGCAGCTGGGGCAGGATCTCCGCGAGGCTCGCGAGCGCGGTCGCGCAGGTGTGGTGCTGGCGTGAGGAGGTGCTCACGACCACGATGTCCACGAGCGTCGCCACGATCTTCCGCTGGACCGCGTCGTCGTAGACGACCGGGAGCCGCCCGCCGTACTCCTCGGCGGCGGGCAGGGTGGTGGCCGCCCAGCGGCCGGACAGGTCGCGCAGCGCGCCCACGGCGGCCTGCGCCACGTCGGGGTTCTGACGCGACGACGTCGCCGCCCAGGCGATGTTGCCGAGCTGGTCGATGGCGTAGTCGGGATCGATGCCCGCGTCGCGCGTGCGGTCGATGATCACGCAGTCGAGGACGCCCGCCGCCGCGATCCTGCGCTGCTCGGGCGAGCCGCCGCGGATGCGCACCACGCCGTCGCCGTAGGCGAGCAGGTCGCCGATGCGCACCTGGAAGGCCACCTCGACCCCGTCGCCCACCCTGGCCATCAGCGCCTCCAGCCGCGCGGCGACGATGTCGACCACGTAGCCGGACGACTCGGTCGTGACCGTCTCGGGTCTGTCGTCGCGCACCTCGGCGACCGGGCGGCACCGGGCCAGCAGCGGGTACTGCCTCTCGCGCGCCTGCCCGGCCCGGTCCTGGATGGAGCGCACGACCGTCGTGGGGCGCATCTGGTCGATCATCAGATAGGCCATGAAGATCAGCAGGACGAGCGCACCCGCGGCCAGGGCGATGGCCAGCAGCGGGCCCACCCCCGCCCACGTGGGCCGGGCGACCGCCATGACGAGGTAGGTGTAGGTCGCGCACCCGGCCACGTAGCCGAAGTAGGCCTGGTTGGCCTTGCGGCGCAGGAACTGGTCGAACACGACCGGCGCCACCGTCGTGGAGGTGTGCGAGATCGCGACCAGGAGCGCGGAGAGCGTCAGCGTGGTCACGGTCACCAGGCCGGTGGCGATCACGCCCAGCATGCGCAGGAGGTTCTCGTGCGGGAAGAGCCTGGCCAGCCAGTCGCGCACGTGCTCCGGCCAGGCCGTGGACCAGAAGTCGACGAGGGTGGCCACGGCGGCCAGGGCGACGAAGCCGAGCACCATCGCCAGAGGGGTCAGCAGGAACTCGGTGATCGGGAGCCGCCATCGTTGTTTGGGGCTCCTGATGGCCACACGGGACAGATCAGCCATCACTCCCGGCTGCCCGGTAGTAGATCGCCGAAACGGAGTCAGAGCAGGTCGGCGAGCAGGCCGGCTGCTCTCGCGGCGCCGTCGCCCGGCACCGGGCGGTAGTCCACCTCGCGCCCCAGCTCCGTGGCGACGATCTCGGCCAGCAGGTCGGGCGCGAGCTCCGCGTAGTCGAGCCGACGTCCCGCGCGGTGCCTGCGCAGCCGGTGGGCGACGTGGAACTGCTGCTCGAAGTGGTTGCGCAGCGGCACGTAGACGAAGGGGCGCGCGGACGCGGTCAGCTCCATGCAGGTCGTCAGGCCGCCCTGCACGACGGCCAGGTCGCAGGCGGCCAGGTGCAGGTGCAGGTCGGGCACGTAGGCGCGCACGTCCAGGCCGGGGCGGCGGGCGACGCGCGACGGGTCGATCCTGGGTCCTGTGACGACGACCATGCGCAGGCCGGGGACGCGGCGGGCGACCTCGGGGTAGGCCGCGGCGACCCTGGCGAGCAGGCCGGCGCCGACGCCCGAGCCGCCGACGCTGACGACGCACACGGGCTCGCCGGGCTCGTATCCGAGCCGGGCCCGCAACGCCTCGCGGTCCTCCACCTGTTCCCCGAAGCCCGTGACATACCCGGAGAACCGGAAGTGCTCGGCCGTCCACTCGCGGATCCCCGGCAGGCCAGGGCCGAACCGGGCCTCCACGACGTCCTCGGGATCGCCCACGAAGACCGCCCGGTCGCGCAGCCACGGGAACCTCTCCACCCGCCTGATCATCTCCGTGTTGTGGTCGGCCGCCACCAGCGCCTCCCGTTCTCCGCCGCCCGGCATCGGCAGCACCCCCACGAAGTCCGTCAGCCACGCGTACGCGAATCGCTTCAGCTCGGGGTTGTCGTGCAGGAAGTGGTCCACCTCCCACGCCTCGTCGGCCACCACCAGGTCGTAGGCCTCGTCGCGCACCACCTCGTCGAAGAGCATGAAGTTGGCCAGCAGGATCTCGTCCATGCTCCGCAGCGCCTCGAAGCAGTGCAGGTCGTGCTCGCCCGCCTCGCTCTCCATGTGCGCCGACTCGCCGGCCAGCCATCGGCTCGCCGGGTGCACCCGCTCCCCGGCCGCCTCCAGCGCCCGGGTGACCGGGTCCTGGGCCAGCCAGTCGATCCGCACCCCGGGGCGCAGCGCCCGCAGTTCACGGGCGATCGCCAGGTCGCGGCGGGCGTGCCCGAGCCCGATGGGCGACGACAGGTACAGCACCCGCCGCTCCCGCCGGGTCCACCGCTCCCAGCGGCGCACCCCCGCGCCCTCGCCGGACAAGCGCGCGGCGAACTCGCCGATGAGCAGGTTGACCCGCACGGGATCCCGCAGCTGCGGCAGGTGCCCGCCTCCCGCGATCGTCTCCAGCCGTCCCCCGGCCAGCTCCGCCACCAGACGGCCGTTCTCCGGCGGCACCACGTGGTCGTCGTCGCCGTGGACGACCAGCACGGGACCGGCCGCGGCCGCGCACCAGGAGCGCACCTGCTCCCCCGTGGCCCGTACGGCGCGGCTCTCGGCCGCGAGCACCGCCCCGGTCGTCTCCAGCCCCCACGCCACGCCATCCTCCACGCCCTTGGTGGAGTGCGGCTCGGAGAAGCACTGCCCCATGAAGAACCACAGGAAGTCCTCGTGCGCGGCCCTCCAGTAGTCGCGGTTGTACTTCACCCAGTGCGACGCGGGATCGGCCACGAGCTCGCGCACGGACGAGGGCCCCACCTCCGGAGCGGGCCCGTCGAGGGCGGGCCGCCCGAGCTTGGCCAGGGGTACGGCAGGCGCGATGAGCACCGTGCCGAGCACCCGGTCAGGGTGCTCGGCGGCCAGTTCGAGCGCCCAGTTCGCCCCGCGCGACAGGGCCACGAGCACGGCCCGGTCCAGGCCGGTCGCGTCCATGACCGCCAGGGCGTAGCAGACCTGCGCCGCCTGGTCGTAGGCGGAGGGCGCGAGAGGCCGGTCGGAGCCGCCGTTACCCGGCCCGTCGTAGACGACGACCCGGTGACGCCGGGAGAGGAAGGCCACCTGCATCTTCCAGATCCGCTTGTGGACCACCGTCCAGGCGGGCAGCAGCAGGATGGCCGGGCCGCCGCTGCCGTACACCTCGTAGTGGATCTTGACTCCGCCGCGCTCGACGAAGCCCTCCGCGTCCGCCTCTCGCGCCCGCATGATCAGGGCCTGGCCTCGTACACCATGTTGAACGGGTTCTCGGCGACCTTGCGGAAGCGCGTGAACCCGGCGTCCGACGCGATGCGCCGGATGGCCGCCTCTCCCGCCTGCGCGCCGAGGGCGTAGCCGCCGGCCTGCGAGAGCGCGTTCGGCACGCACAGGAACGTCGAGAACGAGTAGTAGACCCGCCCGATCGGGTTGAGGTTGGCGGCCGCGTCGTCGGCGGCGGCGGGCTCGACGATCATCCAGGTGCCGTCGGGGGCCAGCTGCTCGCGGATGTGCCGGGCGGCGCCAAGCGGGTCGCCCATGTCGTGCACGCAGTCGAAGGTCGTGACCAGGTCGTACGGCCCGCCGTCGAAGGTCTGCGCGGACGCCTGGCCAAAACGCACCCGGTCGCCGACGCCCGCGTCGGCGGCACGCCCGGTCGCCTCCTCGATGGAGGGCCCGTGGTAGTCGGAGCCGGCGAAGGTCGAGTTGGGGTAGGCCCGCGCCATCAGCACGGTTGAGGCACCGTGACCGCAGCCGACGTCGGCGACGCGCGCGCCCGCCTGGAGCTTGCCCACGACGCCGTCGAGCGAGGGCAGCCACGCGTCGACGAGGTTGGCGGCGTAGCCGGGGCGGAAGAAGCGCTCGCAGCCGGTGAACACCTCGGGGTCGTGCTCGTGCCAGCCGACGCCCGCCCCCGACGTGAACGCCTCGGCGATGCGCCGCTCGTTGCGCAGCGCCCCCACCGCCAGCTGGAAGGCCCCGGGCAGGAAGACGGCGCCGTCGGGGTCGGTGAGCGCGAAGGCCTGCTCGTCGTTGAGCCAGTAGGTGCCCTCGGCGGGGTCGTGCTCGACGTAGCCGCCCGCGGCCTGGCCGCGCAGCCACTCCTCGACGTAGCGCGGGTGGGTGCCGGTGTGCTCCGCCAGGGTCTCCGGCCGCATCGGCTTGCCCGCCAGCGCGCGGTAGAGACCCAGCCGGTCGCCCACGAGGACGTTGCCCGCCGCCATCGTCGCCCCCAGGTCGCCGACGAACCTGCCGAGGAATTCCATGAGCCTGTCCTGATCGATCGCCATGATCGCCCCTCCGTTTGATGTGGATGCGCCCACCTTCCTCCGGGTTGTTGCAAGAACGTTGCAGTCGAGCGGCAACTGGGCGGATGACACTGGTGCCCATGGACGACCGGATCGAGGTTCGCCTGGTGGGCCCGCTGGCCGTACGCCGTGGCGACCGGATCCTGCCGGCGGGAGCCGTGGGCAGCCGGCAGGCTCGCACGCTGCTGGCCCTGCTCGCCGTACGGCACGGCCAGGTGGTGCCCGCCGACACGCTGGCCGACGCCGTGTGGGGCGGCGCGCAACCGCCTCGGCCGGCCCGCAACCTGGCGACGCTGGTCAGCCGGTTGCGCACGGCCCTGGGCGCGGCCGTCATCGAGGGCGGCAGCGGCGGCTACCGGCTCGGCGCCTCGGTCGAGGTCGACCTGACCGTGGCCGCCGGGAGGATCGCCGAGGCGGAGGAGCGGCTCACCGGGCGCGAGCTGGCCCTGGCGCTGGCCGCGGCACGCGCCGCCTCCGGGCTGCTCGACGGGCCCGGCGTGCTGGCGGACCGGCCCGACGTGTGGTGGGCGGAGCCCGCGCGGGCGGCGCACGAGGCGCTGCTGCGGCGGGCCCGTCACCTCGCGGCCGAGGCGGCGCTGCGCGCGGGCAACTCGGCGGCCGCGGTGTCGGCAGCGGGTGAGGCGATGCGCGCCGACCCGCTGGACGAGAGCGCGTGCCGCCTGCTGATGCGCGCCCACGACGGCGCCGGGGAGGCAGGGCGGGCGCTGGCGGTCTACGAGCGTCTGCGCTCGACGCTGGCGCAGGAGCTGGGCGCCGACCCGTCGCCCGCCACCCGCGACCTGCACGCGGCCATCCTCGCCGAACGTTCCCCCTCGGCGCACGACACCCGGCGAGCGCACGAGGCCGAGTTCGTCGGCAGGGAGGCCGAGCTGGAGAGGCTGGCCGGGGCCTGGCAGCAGGCCATGCGCGGCGAGGCCCGCCTGGTCCTGCTCACCGGCGAGGCGGGCATCGGCAAGACCAGCCTGGCGCTGCGCTTCGCCAGGACCGTCGCCGCCTCCGGCGCCCACTGCGTCTCAGCCCGCTGCTTCGAGGCGGAACGGTCCCTGTTCCTGCAGCCCTTCGCCGAACTGCTCACCCAGCTCGCGGCCGGACTGTCGCCCGCCGAACTGCGCGAGGCGGCCTCAGGCAGGGCCGCCCCGCTGGCACTGCTCGTCCCCGACCTGGCCGCCGTCCTCGACGCCGGGGACGGCGAGCGCGGCAGCGCCGAGATCGAGCGCCGCCGCGCCTACGAGGCGATCACGCTGTTCCTCCGCCGCCTGTGCGCCCGCCAGCCGCTGCTGCTCGTCATCGACGACCTGCAGCACGCCAGCAGGGCCACCGTCGAGCTGCTGCACTACCTGGCCGCCCATTTCGGCTCCGGCAGGCTGCTGGCCCTGGCCACGGCGCGCGCGGAGGAGGGGCAGGCCGTACGCGACCTGCTGGGCGAGGCGGCCGAGCCGATCGAGGTCGGCCCGCTGGACGCCGGCAGCGTCGAGCGGCTGGCCACGGCGGCGGGCCACGCGGGGCTGGCCGGCCAGATCGGCGAGCGCACACGCGGGCACACGCTGTTCGTCGTGGAGAGCCTCAGGGCCCTGGCCGCGGGCGAGTCGGGCGTGCCGGAGTCGCTGCGCACGAGCGTGCTGGCCCGGGTCAGGAGGGCGGGCGCCCCGGCCGAGGAACTGCTGCGCGCCGCGTCGGTGCTGGGCCCGTCGTTCGCTCCGGCGACGGTCGCGGGCCTGCTGGACATCGGGGTGCAGGAGGCGGCCCGCCGGTGCGAGCGCGCCCTGGAAGCCAGGCTGAGCGTGATCACGGGCAGGGAGTACGAGTTCGCCAACGATCTCATCCAGGAGATCCTCTACAGCAGCATCCCGGTGCCCACCAGGACCGCCTACCACCGGGCCGCGGCCGACCTGCTGGCCGGCAACCCCGAGGCGGTGGCGCGCCACAGCGCCGCCGCCGGCGACTGGCAACGCGCCGCGTCCGGCTGGCTGGCGGCCGGGCAGCGCGCCATCGCCAGGTACGCGGTCGACGACGCGCACTCGCTGCTCGACCTGGCGCTGGGCGCCGCCACGCGCGCGGCCGACCCGGAGCTGCGCGGCCAGGCGCACCTGCACAGAGGCAGGGCCAACGAGATGGCCTTCCGCTTCGAGGCCGCCCTGGCCGACCACGAGGCGGCCGTCGAGCTGGGGCGCGCGACCGGCGACCGGCGGCTGGAGATGAGCGCCCTGCGCCAGCTCGGCGGCGCGGCCTGGGCCGGGTGCGGCCGCCCTGTCGCGGAGGGACTGGAGCACGTACGCGACGGGCTGCGGCAGGCGACGCTCCTGGGCGACCGCGGCGCGGAGGCGCACCTGCTCGGCTGGCTGGCCGTGGTCAGCAGCAACCAGCTGCGGCTCGGCGACGCCCTCGGCCACGGCCACCGGGCCCTGGCCGCCGCCCGCCAGGCCCACGACGACCACGCCCTGGCCGCCGCCCTCGACGGCCTGAAGACCGCCCACGCCCACCTGGGCAGGATGCCCGAGCTCTCACGCCTGATCGGCGAGCTGGAACCGCTGCTGCGCGAGCTCGGCGACCTGTGGCTGCTGCAGTGGTGCGTCTTCGAGTCGGCGCTGCCGATGGTGGCCGTCGGCGCGTGGGACGACGCCGCCGCCCGGATCCACGACGCCCTGGCCGTCAACCGGCGCAGCGGCTACACCGGCTACGACCGCTGGTACCTGGCGCACCTCGGCTGGATCGCCCGGCTGCGCGGCGACTACGACGAGGCCGTGAGGTACGGCAGGCAGTCGCTCGACGGCGACTCGCACGCCTGGTGGACGGCGGCGACCCCGGCGATGCACGCCACCACCCTCATCGAGCTGGGTCACGACGCCGAGGCGACCGCCCTGCTGGAGCGCGCCATGGAGGCCTGTTCGGCCCACGGCACCCTCGCCTACACGCTGCGCTGCCTGGCCCCGCTGGCCGAGGTGACCGGCTCGGCCACCCTGCTGAAGGAGGCCGACACGCTGGTGAGTGGCATCGAGACCCCGCCGGGCGCAGCGTGGTTGCAGGGCACCGACGCCTACGTCTCGGTGGCGCGCGCCCACCTGGCCAGGGGCGATGCCCGCGGCGCCCTGAGGGTGCTGGAGCCGGTGCTCACCGCCGCCCCCGGGGCGGGCTGGACGGCGCCCGTCGCGGCGGCGCGTGAGCTGGCCGGCCGGTGCCGGGCCGCGCTCAGCCCGGCTCGGGGTGGGTGACCCGGCAGTTGTCGTCGCCGGGACCGAGGATGTTGGCCAGCACCGGATTGCCGTTCTCGCCGAACTCCGCCTGCACGAACACCACGGGGTCGGCCACGCCCTGGTCGCGGAGGTACTCCAGGCCGCGCTCGCACAGCGTCAGCGCCGAGTCGGAGTTGTCGGCCGACTCCGGCAGGTCGGTGTAGATGCGCAGGTAGCCGCCGACGGTGCGCACGTCCTTGATGCGCTTGACCGGCTTGTCGTCCCAGCGGCGCTTGAAGTAGTCGGCGGCGCGGCGGTCGGTGTGCTTGGAGGGACCGTCGGCCTTCTCCTCGGAGGAGGCCTTCGGCTTTCTGGCCTTGGTGGGCTTGGCCGAGGGGGAGGGATGCGCGGCGGCCTGGGGCCCTTCGACGGCCGCCCGGCTGGGAACCGTGACGGCGACCACCGGCCGCTGCGGCCCCTCGTCGTGCGTCACCAGATAGCCGATTCCCGCTAAAACCGCCCCTGCCGTGGGAACGGCGACCCACAGCCCCCGCGCCGTCCGGCGGCGCCGCCTGGAACGTGACACGCCCCGATTGTGACAAGGCGCGGCACGTTCCGCCCGCGATACACCGAAACGGTCTTACGGCAGGCCGGCGAGGAGTTCCTGCACGGGCTTGCGCACGCCGGTGTAGAAGGGGATCTCGATGCGGGTGTGCTTGCGCGCCTCGGCCCCGCGCAGGTGGCGCATCAGGTCGACGATGCGGTGCAGCTCGTCGGCCTCGAAGGCGAGCATCCACTCGAAGTCGTTGAGCGCGAAGCAGGCGACGGTGTTGGCGCGCACGTCGGGGTAGTCGCGGGCCATCTGGCCGTGCTCGGCGAGCATCTTGCGGCGCTCGGCGTCGTCGAGGAGGTACCACTCCAGGGAGCGCACGAACGGGTAGACGCACACGTAGCCGCGCGGCTCCTCCTCGGCCAGGAAGGCCGGGATGTGCGACTTGTTGAACTCGGCGGGACGGTGCAGCGCCATGGCCGACCAGACGGGCTCGCTGTGACGGCCCAGGCTGGTACGGCGGAAGCGGGAGTAGACGTCCTGCAGGTCCTCGGGGGTGGAGGCGTGCCACCAGAACATGTAGTCGGCGTCGGCGCGGAAGCCCGCCACGTCGTAGACGCCACGGGTCACGACGTCCTTGCGCGACGCCTGCTCCAGCAGCTGCTCGACCTCGTCGGCCATGCCCTCGCGGTTGCCGGGGCAGGGCTCGGTGGTGCGGAAGACCGACCACATCGTGTAGCGGATCACCTGGTTGAGGTCGCGCGCCTTGAGCCGTTCAGTCATGCCTCAACCCTACTGAGCACGCGTGCCGCTGCCGTACGCGCGGTGGCGATGCAGGCGGGCACGCCGAGCCCGTCGTAGGCGGCCCCGCAGACCTCCAGTCCCGGCTGGACGGCCACGGCGGCGCGGATCCTGGCCACCCGGTCGAGGTGGCCGACGTTGTACTGCGGCAGCGCCCCGCCCCACCGGGTGACGCGCGTGTCGACCGGCAGCCCGCGCACCCCGCTGACCTCGGCCAGCTCCGCCATGGCCAGGGAGACCAGCTCGCCGTCGTCGCGCTGGAGCAGGTGCTCCTCGCCCAGCCGTCCGATCGAGCACCGGACCAGCACCAGGTCCTGCGACAGGTGCGGCCACTTGATGGAGCTGAAGGTGACCGCCTTGATGGGCCGTCCCTCGATCGAGGGCACCAGGTAGCCGCTGCCCTCGGGCAGGGAGGGGAAGGCGGAGGCGGGGTAGGCGAGCGTGACGATGGCCATGCTGGCGTACTCGATGCGGCCAAGCTCCGCGGCGGCCTTGGGCACCTCGCGCCTGAGCAGCCTGGCGGCGGGCGCGGCGGGCACGGCGAGGATGACGGCGTCGGCCTCGATCGTCTCGGGCGCCGGAACCGGCCCTGTCACCAGCCTCCAGCCGTGTTCGAGGCGGTGCAGCTCCCGCACGGTGACGCCGGTCCTGATCTCCGCCCCCGAGGCCTTGGCGACCGCCTCGGGCAGGCTGCCCAGCCCGCCGCGCAGCGTCGTGAAGACGGGCCCGGCGTCCTTGGGCGCCTCGCCCGCGATCTGCCGGGCGGCGCTGAGCAGGGAGCGCTCGGAACGCGCCAGGGTGGCGACGCGCGGCATGGTCGCGTCGAGCGACAGCATGTCGGCCCGGCCCGCGTAGACGCCTCCGAGCAACGGCTCCACCATGCGCTCCAGCACCTCGTCGCCCATGCGGGCGCGGATGTAGGCGGCCACGGACACGTCGGTGCGCACCAGGGTGGCGGGCAGGATCTGGTCCATCGGCACGCGCAGCAGCCCGCCGGGCGAGACGATGCCGGAGCGCGCCAGCTCGGTCAGGTCGGACGGCACGCCCATGACCTGTCCCTTGGGCAGCGGGCGCAGCTCGCCGCGGCTGTAGACCGCGGCCCTGGTGGTGCCGGGCGAGACCAGCTCGTCGCCGAGTCCCACCAGCTTGGCCAGCTCCTTGCCCTCGGGGCGGCGGGCCAGCATCGCCTCGGCGCCGGCGTCGAGGCGCACCCCGGCCACCTCGCTCGCCCACAACTTGCCGCCGATGCGCGGCGAGCCCTCCAGCACGGTGACTCTCACCTGCCCGCTCTGGCGCAGATACCAGGCTGCCGCCAGACCCGAGATGCCTCCACCCACGATCACCACATTCGCGTCCACAACATCCGACGCTACCGCCTGCGGGGTGCGGTCCTTCAGCGTGATCCGGTGGTGCGCGTACCGTGACGTCCCCGTGACGACTCGCGAGCGCGACATTCCGTCTGTAAAGGCATGAGGAGATTACGAGTGAGCGTGGCGCTGACAGGGGCGTGCCTCGCACTGCTGACCGCCTGCGGAGGCGGCATGGGGACGTCCGCGGGCGGCCGCGCGGAATCCGCCGCCGGGGCTCCCGTCGCCCCCACGATGGCCGCGCCGCAGAAGGACGGCGAGGGCGGCCAGAAGGCGCCCGCCGAGCAGGTCAAGGTGACCCAGGAGCAGCGCCAGATCATCTACGTCGCCCGCGTCACCGTGCGGGCCAAGGACGTCTTCGAGGCCGGCGCCAAGGCCAAGCAGATCGTCACCGCCGCCGGCGGCTACGTCTCCAAGGAGGACTCCAGCTCCGCGGAGCAGTCGGAGGGGCGCTCCACCCTGGAGTTCAAGGTGCCGCCCGCCGCCTACCCCGGCGTGCTGGCCGCGCTCGGCAAGGACCTGGGCAAGCAGCTGTCGTCGACGCAGACCGCCGAGGACGTCACGCAGCAGGTGGCCGACATCAACAGCCGGGTCTCCTCGGCCGAGGAGTCGCTGGCCTCGCTGCGCGCCCTGCTCAAGCAGGCCACGACCGTCGGCCAGGTCATGGAGGTCGAGCAGCAGATCTACAGCCGCACCGCGGAGCTGGAGTCGCTGCAGGCCCAGCAGAAGGAGCTGGCCCGCCAGACCGCCCACGCCACCATCACGCTCGATCTGATCGGCCCGGTCTCGCCCGAGCCGCTTCCCGAGGAGGAGAAGCCGCCGGGCTTCCTCGACGGGCTCAAGGGCGGCTGGGACGCGCTGGTGTCCTTCGTCCGCGTGGCGCTGATGGTCCTGGGCGCGCTGCTGCCCTGGATGCTCGTCATCGTGCCGGTCCTGCTGGTCACCACGTGGGCGCTGCGCCGCCGCTCCACTCCTCCCCCGCCGCCGGTCGCCGAGCCGGAGCGCGAGAAGGAACCCGTCTAAAGCACGGAAAAAGCGAAAAGATAGCGACACACGATACTTCGTTGGCCGAGTTATTCGGGGATCTCGGGGGATCGTGTGCAGCCAGAGCTCGTGCTGTTGTTGCTTGCCGTCGCGCTGGCGGCGGGCTGGGTGGACGCCGTCGTGGGCGGCGGGGGCCTGGTCCAGCTGCCGGCGCTGTTGCTGGCCTTCCCCGTCGCGCCGCCCGCGACCCTCCTGGCCACCGACAAACTCTCGTCGATCTCCGGCACCACGGCCTCGGCCATCGGATTCGCCCGCGGCGCCAGGATCGACCTGCGCCTGGCCGTGCCCGCGGCGGTGTGCGCGATGGCGTTGTCAGGTCTGGGGGCGGCCACGGCGGGACTGATCCCGGCGCAGGTCTTCCGCCCCTTCGTGCTCGGCGCGCTCGTCGTGGTGGCGGCCGTCGTGGTGCTGCGGCCCCGCCTGGGCACCGGCACGCCCGAGCGGCGTCCCGCCCGCGGGCGCAGCGTCGCCGCGCTCACCGTCGCGGGAGTGGTGCTGCCCTTCTACAACGGCCTGGTCGGGCCGGGCACCGGGGCGATGATCCTGCTGGCCCTGACCGGCCTGCTGGGGCTGGACTTCATCGACGGCTCCGCCACCGCCAAGGTCGTCAACCTGGGCGCCAACCTGGGGGCGCTGCTGGTGTTCGCCCTGCACGGCCAGGCGATGTGGATGCTGGGCCTGTGCATGGCGGCCTGCAACGTGATGGGCGCGCGGCTGGGCACTCGTACGGCCCTGCGCAAGGGCGCAGGCTTCATCAGGGCGACCCTGCTGTGCGTGGTGGCCGCCCTGATCGTCAAGCTCGGCCTCGACTACCTGAACGCGTGAACCAGCTCGGTCAGCCGCTTGAGCTGGTCGGGGTCGGTGCTGGGCAGCACGCCGTGGCCGAGGTTGAACACGTGGCCCTCGGCCTGGCCGCCGCGCCGCAGGATGTCGGTGGCCTTGCGCTCGACCGCCTCCCAGGGCGCCAGCAGGATGGCGGGGTCGAGGTTGCCCTGCAGCGCCTTGCCGGGGCCGACCCGCCGGGCGGCCTCGTCGAGCGGCACGCGCCAGTCGACGCCCACCACGTCGGCCCCGACCTCGCCGAGCAGGGCGAGCAGCTCGCCGGTGCCCACGCCGAAGTGGATGCGCGGCACGTCGGTCACCGCCTCGAAGATCCGCCTGGTGTACGGCATGACGAACTCGCGGTAGTCGTCGGGCGCCACCGCGCCCACCCAGGAGTCGAACAGCTGGATGGCCTCGGCGCCCGCGTCGATCTGGATGCGCAGGTGGCGGGCGACGATCGAGGTGAGGCGGTCCATGAGCGCGTGCCACAGGCGCGGCTCGCCGTACATCATGGCCTTGGTGTGGTCGTGGTTCTTCGACGGCCCGCCCTCGATCAGGTAGGAGGCCAGCGTGAACGGCGCTCCGGCGAAGCCGATCAGCGGCGTGCCGCCGAGCTCGCCGACCAGCGCCCTGATCGACTCGGTGACGTAGCCGACGTCGTCGGGCTCCAGGTCGCGCAGGACCTCCAGGCCCCTGGCGTCACGGATCGGGTCGGCGACGACCGGGCCGACGCCCGGCTTGATGTCGAGGTCGACGCCGATGGCCTTGAGCGGCACCACGATGTCGCTGAAGAAGATGGCCGCGTCGACGCCGTAGCGGCGCACCGGCTGCATCGTGATCTCCACGACCAGCTCGGGCGTGGCGCAGGCCTGCAGCATGGGCACGCCCTCGCGCACCTTGAGGTACTCGGGCAGCGAACGGCCCGCCTGGCGCATGAACCACACCGGGGTGTGGTCGACGGGCTGGCGGCGGCAGGCGGCGAGGAAGGCTGAACTCACCCGTCAAGGGTCCCATGCGGGTTCAGCGGTCGCCCCACCGGTCGGTCAACCTCAATTCTTGTCCAAAACTGCTTAAACCCGCCGCGCGGCGTCGATTCAGGACCACTTTCGGGACACGCCGAGCACGATGCGGGGAATTGTCGTTGAGCCGTGCCAACGTCGGTGCTCTACCCGACGAAAGGCCATGCGAGCGATGAACAGGTTCTGTGCCACCTGTGCCGGGGAGCGGCTGTTCGAGCAGCCGCCCTGCCTCGACGGACACGAGCCGGACACGTGCCCCGAGTGGTCGTGCGTCGACTGCGGCCACGCCGTGCTCCTGGGCCTGCCCGTGCTCCACACCGGGCCCCAGCTCGCCCTGCTCGTGCGGACAGCGGCTTGACGTCACGTGACGACTACCCCCGTGGTCCCCTTCCGGCCCGCCGCGACCTACGCTTCCCCCATGACCCTCGGTGAGCGTCCGCCGGCCCCGCCGGAGTTCGCGCGCGCGGTCGAGACGCTGCGGGCGGCGGAGGTCAGGCCGGAGATCGAGCTGGAGGACCTGCCGGCGCCGCAGCGGCTGGCGCCGTTCTCCGCCGCCATCGGCGCGTCGGTCTACCGCGACGACGACGAGCTGGCGGTGGGCCGGCTGATCCTGCTGTTCGACCCCGACGGCCAGCGCGGCTGGGAGGGGCCGTTCCGGCTGGTGGCCTACGTGCGGGCCGACATGGAGCCGGAGATCACCTCCGATCCGCTGCTGGGGCCGGTGGCGTGGAGCTGGCTGACCGAGGCGCTCGACACCCGGCTGGCCGCCTACAGCGCGGCCGGTGGCACGGTGACCAGGGCGGTCTCCGAGGGTTTCGGCAACAAGGCCGAGGATCCGGTGACGACCGAGCTGGAACTGCGGGCCTCGTGGTCTCCGCTGGAGGAGGACATGTCCGCCCATGTCGCGGCCTGGTGCGACCTGATGTGCCTGGCGGCGGGCATCCCCCCGTTGCCTCCCGACGTGGCGGCCCTGCCTCGTCGACGCGAGGATGATCGTCGTTAGTAAGATTAAGTGATGAACGACGTCGTCCCGCTGCTCGAACCCCGCGAGGGCATCCCTCCGGTGATCGCCGACGCCCGCGCGCTGGCCGACGTCGTCGCGGCCTTCGCGGGCGGCAGCGGGCCGGTCGCCGTCGACGCCGAGCGCGCCTCCGGCTACCGCTACGGCGGGCGCGCCTACCTGGTGCAGCTGCGCAGGGCCGGGGCGGGCACCGCCCTGATCGATCCGATCGCCTGCCCCGATCTGTCGGAGCTCGACGCGGCGGTGGGCCCGGCCGAGGTCGTGCTGCACGCCGCGTCACAGGATCTGCCGTGCCTGGCCGAGGTGGGGTTCAGGCCGCGCCACATGTTCGACACCGAACTGGCCGGGCGCCTGCTCGGCTACGAGCGGGTCGGCCTGGGCACGATGGTCGAGACCGTGCTGGGGCTGCGGCTGGAGAAGGGCCACTCGGCCGCCGACTGGTCGACCAGGCCGCTGCCGGAAGACTGGCTGCGCTACGCGGCGCTCGACGTCGAGGTGCTGGTGGAGCTGCGCGACGTGCTCCACGCCGAGCTCTCCGAGAGCGGCAAGCTCGGCTGGGCGATCCAGGAGTTCGAGTCGGTGCTCCACGCCCCGGCCCCGGAGCCGCGCAACGACCCCTGGCGGCGCACCTCCGGCATCCACAAGGTGCGCAACGCGCGGGCGCTGGCGGTGGTGCGCGAGTTGTGGACCATGCGCGACCAGATCGCCAGAGACGGCGACATCGCGCCGGGCCGGGTGCTGCCCGACGGCGCCATCGTCGCCGCCGCGCTGGAGGCGCCGCGCACCCGCAAGGCGCTGACCGAGATCACGGCGTTCACGGCCCGCTCGGCCCGTCGCCACATCAACGACTGGCTGGCGGCCATCGGCCGGGCGCGCTCACTGCCCGACTCCGAGCTGCCCGTGCCCAGCGCGCCCGGCGACGGGCCGCCGCCCGCCAACCGGTGGGCCGACCGCGACCCGGTGGCGGCCAAACGCCTGGCCGCCGCGCGTGCCGTGGTGGCCGCACTGGCCGACGAGCACCGCATGCCGACGGAGAACCTCCTGCAGCCCGACGCCGTGCGCCGCCTCACCTGGCAGCCGCCCTCCGAGATCGACGACCTGACCGTGGCCGACCGCCTGCGCTCGCTGGGCGCGCGCGAGTGGCAGGTCGAGCTGACCGCCCATCCGATAGCCAAGGCGCTGGTGCGTCTGGAGACCAAGGGCTGACCTCGTCTTGACGACCGCACCCGCCTCGCCGTACCGTCTGGGAAAGCGCTTTCCCCACCCCCTTGCTGAGGAGTCGTTGTGATCATTGCCATGAACGGTGTCACCGGGCGCATGGGCTACCGGCAACACCTGCTCCGGTCCGTCCTGGCCATCAACGAGCAGGGTGGCCTGACCCTTGCCGACGGCTCCCGCGTGAAGCTGCGGCCCATCCTGGTCGGGCGCAGCGAGGCCAAGCTCGCCGATCTGGCCGCCAAGCACGACATTCCCGACTACACCACCGACCTGGACGCCGCCATCGCCGAGGCCGACGTCTACTTCGACGCCCAGGTCACCCAGGCCCGGGTCAAGGCCGTGCTCAAGGCGATCGAGGCGGGCAAGCACGTCTACGCCGAGAAGCCGACCGCCGAGACCGTCGAGGAGGCGGTCACGCTGGCCAACGCCGCCACCGCCGCGGGCGTCAAGAACGGCGTCGTGCAGGACAAGCTCTTCCTGCCGGGCCTGCTCAAGCTCAAGCGCCTCATCGACGGCGGCTTCTTCGGGCGGATCCTGTCGGTGCGCGGGGAGTTCGGCTACTGGGTCTTCGAGGGCGACTGGCAGGAAGCGCAGCGGCCGTCATGGAACTACCGCAGCCAGGACGGCGGCGGCATCATCCTCGACATGTTCCCGCACTGGCACTACGTGCTGGAGAACCTGTTCGGCTCGGTCCAGTCGGTCTACGCCAAGGCCGTCACGCACATCCCCACCCGCGTCGACGAGCAGGGCAACTCCTACGAGGCCACCGCCGACGACGCCGCCTACGGCATCTTCGAGCTGTCCGGCGGGATCGTCGCCCAGATCAACTCCTCCTGGGCCGTGCGCGTGAACCGTGAGGAGCTGGTGGAGTTCCAGGTCGACGGCACCCACGGCAGCGCCGTCGCCGGGCTGCGCAACTGCCGCTTCCAGTCGCGCGCGGGCACGCCCAAGCCGGTCTGGAACCCCGACCTGCCCGTCACCCACCGCTTCGTCGACGACTGGCAGTACGTGCCGGACAACGGCGAGTTCGACAACGGCTTCAAGATCCAGTGGGAGATGTTCCTGCGCCACGTCCTGGAGGACGCGCCGTTCCCCTACGACTTCGCCGCGGGCGCGCGTGGCGTCCAGCTGGCCCAGCTCGGCCTGCAGTCGTCCGCCGAGGGCCGCAGGGTCGAGGTGACCTCGCTGTGACCTCGATCGACCTGCCTGGAGGGACCTACACCCTGCGCGAGCCCGTCTCCTGGGGCAAGCCCGCCGGGCCCGCCCGCAGCCGCGTCGTCTACGCCGCCGCCCACGTGGTGGCCGACCCGCTCGGCGACAACACCCCCGGCTCCCCCGCCGTCGTCGACTGGGACGCCACGCTGCGCTTCCGCCGCCACCTGTGGTCGTACGGCCTGCGCATCGCCGACGCCATGGACACCGCCCAGCGCAACATGGGCCTGGACTGGGCCGCGTGCAAGCAGCTCATCCGGCGCAGCGCCGACGAGGCCCGCGCCTTCGGCGACCCGGTCGAGCTGGTCTCCTTCGGCGCCGGCACCGACCACCGCCCCGACGCGGCCTCACTCGACGAGGTCGCCGCCGCCTACGGCGAGCAGATCGAGACCGTCCAGGCGTCGGGCGCGGGTGTCATCGTCATGGCCTCCCGCCAGCTCGCGCGCCTGGCCTCCGGCCCGTCCGACTACCACGCGGTGTACGGCAAGCTGTTCTCCGTCGCCGACCGCCCGGTGATCCTGCACTGGCTGGGCGAGATGTTCGACCCCAACCTGGCCGGATACTGGGGCTCACGCGACGTCGAGACGGCCACGCGGTCGTTCCTGGAGCTCGTCCACGCCCACGCCGGCATGGTCGACGGCGTCAAGGTCTCGCTCCTGGACGAGCAGCACGAGGTACGGCTGCGCGCCGCGCTGCCGGAGGGCGTCAAGCTCTACACCGGCGACGACTTCAACTACCCGTCGCTGATCAAGTCGGGCTCGCACGCCCTGCTGGGCATCTTCGACGCCATCGCCCCGGCCGCCGCGGCGGCGCTGCGCGCGCTGGACACCGGTGACCTGGCGCGCTACGACGAGATCTTCGAGCCAACCGTGGCGTTGTCGCGCAAGATCTTCGAGGCGCCGACGTACAACTACAAGACCGGCATCGTCTTCCTGGCCTGGCTCAACGGCCACCAGGACGCCTTCGCCATGGTCAACGGCGCCCAGTCGGCCCGCTCGCTGACCCACCTGTCGGAGGTCTTCCGCCTGGCCGACCAGGCAGGCCTGCTCGCCGACCCCGACCTGGCCGTCAGCCGCATGACCTCCTTGCTGGCGGTGCACGGCCGATGAGCCTGTCTCTCAACCAGTGGACCACCAGGCGGTGGAGCGTCGCCGAGGCCGTCGACGGGTGTGTACGGCACGGCCTGCAGGCCGTGGGCCTGTGGCGCCAGAACGTCGCCGAGCAGGGCCTGGCCGAGTCGGTCAAGCTCGTGCGCGAGGCGGGGCTTCGCGTCTCCTCGTTGTGCCGCGGCGGCTTCCTGACCACCGGCTCGGCCGAGTCGCTCGACGACAACCGCCGGGCCGTCGACGAGGCGGCCGAACTGGAGGCCGCCTGCCTGGTACTGGTCGTCGGCGGCCTTCCTGGGGTCACTCCCGGCGAGCCGCTCGGGTCGTTCTCGCGTGACCTGGGCGGCGCCCGCGAGCGGGTGGCCGAGTCCCTCGCGGTGCTCGCGCCCTACGCGGGCGAGCGCGGCGTGAAGCTGGCCATCGAGCCGCTGCACCCCATGTACTGCGCGGACCGCGCGGTCGTCTCCACGCTCGGGCAGGCGCTCGACATCGCCGAGCGGCTGCCCGCCGAGCAGGTGGGCGTGGTGGTCGACACCTTCCACGTGTGGTGGGACCCACAGGTGTTCGAGCAGATCGCCCGAGCGGGCGAGCGTGTCTTCTCCTACCAGGTCTGCGACTACCTGCACCCGCTCCCGGCCGACGTGCTGCTGGGGCGCGGCATGATGGGCGACGGCGTGATCGACTTCGCGCCGATCACGCGTGCCGTCCTGGCGGCGGGCTACGCCGGCGACGTCGAGGTGGAGATCTTCAACGCCGACGTGTGGGCCGCCGACCCCGACGAGGTGGTGGCCACCATGAAGGAGCGCTACGCGAGCGTGTGCGGCTTCTGACCACCGCTCACGGCAGGGCGACGGTGCCCGCGGCGGCCCTGTCGTCCGCCCCTCGCGGCAGGGTGACGGTGCCCGTGGCCCCGTCCACCGTGATCACCTCACCGGTGGCGATGCGGTGGGTGGCGTCGGGCACGCCCACCACCGCCGGGATGCCGTACTCCCTGGCCACCACGGCCCCGTGCGACATCGCGCCGCCCATCTCCATGACGAGCCCGCCGGCCGTGAGGAACAGGGGCGTCCAGCCGGGGTCGGTGGAGGGGCAGACGAGGATCTCGCCGGGTTCGAGGTGGGCGCCGAGCGGGTCGAGCACCACCCTGGCCGGGCCGGTGACAGTGCCCGCGGAGGCGGGCGTGCCCACCAGGTCACCCTCGGCGGCCGCCACGGCCAGGGCCTCCGGCTCGGTGCCGTCGGACAGCAGCATGCGGGGCACGTGCCTGCGGCGCCGCTCCTGGGCGTAGGAGGCCCGGCGCTCGGCGACCAGGGCGCGCCACAGGTCGGGTTCCGCGCCGTTCACGGCCGAGCGGATCTCGGGCAGGGTGAGGAAGTAGACGTCGTCGGCCGTCTCCAGCAGGCCGAGCGAGGCCAGGTGCTCGCCGACGACGGCCATGCTGCGCCGTACGGCCGTCAGGGTGACGACGATGTAGTACTTGGGCACCTCGCGCAGCCCGACGAGCGTGCGTGCCCGGCCCAGCGCGAAGCGCACCACCCGGCCCTTCACCCGGCCCGCCCGGGCGGCGGCGCGGTCGATGAGCGCCTGCGCCTCGGCGGCGCCCCTGGCGAACAGCACGTCGGGGGTGGGCCCTGTGGTGTCCATGCGCAGGTAGTTGGCCAGCACGCCGATGATGTGGGTGGGGTCGTCGGACCAGCGGGGCACGCCGAGGTCGATCTCGGCGACCCCGCGGTGGCCGTAGGTGTCGAGGAAGGCGGCGATCTGCTCGCGCTGCGGCAGCGTGCCCGCGTGGTAGGCGGCGACCAGCTCCGCCACCGGCACGTCGGGGAAGGGCTCGATGCGGGTGGCCAGGTGCCACAACTCCAGGTCCATCTCGGTGGTGGGGTTGTTGGGCACGCTGCGCAGCACGTCCTGCAGCTGCGACAACGTCATCCCCGACAACCGGGAGGCCAGGCCGAGCATGCCGTAGCCGGTCAGGGCCATGGGCATGATCGAGGCGATGACGGGCGGGATGGCGTGCAGGACCCGCTCGGCGTGGTCCAGGCGCTCCAGCGGGGTGGCGGTGGCGGCGATGCCCAGCCTGGCGTCGAGTTCGGCGCCGATCCGCTTCGACAGGGCGATCGCCCGCTCCGGATTCGTGAGCGCGAGCCGTACGCGCGACGGCACGTGCATGCGGCGGGCGAAGCGGCCGATGCGGCGCAGGAACGGGCGGCGCGAGTGCTGGGTGACCGAGAACTCCGGTCTCTCGGTCAGCCGCTCGAAGATCACGCCGGCGCGGGCCTCGCCGACCGACAACATGCGCGGCAGGACGGCACGGCCGACCCGGCTGCGCAGCGCCGGGGTGATGTCGATCCACAGGCGCCCGCCGGAGTCGGTGATGGGTGAGGCTCCCGCGAAACGGTCGGCGACCCGGAAGCCGAACATCGCCGACATGCCCGAGCTGACCAGCTTCAGGCCCGACAGTCCCAGCGGGGTGAGCGGCCCGAAGACGCCCTGGGCGACGTTGAAGGAGAAGTAGGCGCGCAGTCCCTCGGCCCTGTGCGCCGGGAGCGGGTAGAGCGTGGTGATGGGGCGCGCCTGGGTGAGCCAGAGCGTGCCGCCGTCGTCAATCGCCCACTCGGTGTCCTGCGGGGCGCCGTAGTGGTCCTCGACGCGGCGGCCCAGCGCGGCCAGCTCCAGGACCTGCGCGTCGGTGAGGCAGAACCCGTCGTGGTCGAGCTCCTCGCGCTCGGTGCCGCCGCCGGGCAGCGAGCGGATGGCCATGCGCTTGTCGCCGGCGTGCCGCTCGAGGATCTCGCCCTCGTGGACGACGAACCTGTCGGGGTTGACGGCTCCTGACACCACCGCCTCGCCCAGGCCGGGGCTCGCGTCGATGACGGCCTCGTGACGACGGCCGGTGACCGGGTTGGCGGTGAACATCACGCCCGCGACGGCGGAGTCGACCATCCGCTGGATGACCACGGCCAGCCGCACCGCCCCGTGATCGATGCCGTTGGCCTCGCGGTAGGCCACCGCCCTGTCGGTCCACAGCGAGGCCCAGCAGCGCCTGACCGCCTCCACGACGGCGTCCTCGCCGACGACGTTGAGGTAGGTGTCCTGCTGACCGGCGAAGCTGGCGTGCGGCAGGTCCTCGGCGGTGGCGGAGGAGCGCACCGCCACCGCACCGCCCGGGTAGATGCCCGCGACGGCCTTGCGCACGCTCTCCGGCACCGGGGCGGCCAGCAGCAGCTCGCGGGCGCGGGCGGCCAGCTCGCCGGCGGGCGCCCGCGCGATGAGCTCGTCGAGGCCGGCGGCCACCAGCCCGTAGGCCTCGGTCGACAGGCAGCCTCCCGGCGGCACCGGCAGCCCCGCTCTGGTCAGCTGGCCCAGATTGGCGGCCTTGCCACCGACCTCGGCCAGCATCGATGCGTCGATCTCGTGGAAGCTGTAAGCGAGCGTCATGGCGCTGTTTCCCTCCGGGATGCCTGCTGTTCACCAGTGTGCACCCGGAAGGACCGATTAATTCATCAGGTGATGAAAAAGTTACCCCAAGGGTCGCCCGTCCAGCCCCCACGAAGGATCGATCGTGACGCCCAGACGCTGCAGCACCGTCGGCGCGACGTCGACCAGGCGGGGCTCCTCCAGAGCGGCGGGACGGTCACGGTCGAGCTCGGCGACGATCACGAAGACCGTGCGCTCCTCGTCGGAGGTGCCGCCGTGCCCGCCCGCGTCGACATGACCGTGGTCGGTGGTGACCACGACCGTCCACCGCTCCTCGGCGTACGACGGGCGGCCGCGGACCGAGGTGAGCAGGCGGCCAAGGACCTCGTCCTGCAGCAGCAGGGCCGCGGTGTACTCCTCGCACAGCGGGCCCAGGTCGTGGGCGATCTCGTCGGTGTCGCCGAAGTAGACGAAGCTCGCGTCCGGGTTCTCGTGCAGGAGGTGACGCTCGGCCGCGTCGGCGATCTTCTTGTCGCAGGCGCCGAAACCGTCGGCGTAGCCGTCGTAGACCACCCGCTCGTCGATCTCGGTGCCGAACGCGCCGTGCTCGGCCAGGGCCGCCCACGAGAAGATCGCGTAGGTGGTGAGGGAGGGGTCGGCGCGCTTGGCCCTCGTCAGGAAGTCGGGATAGGTCGCGTAGTCGGCTCCCGCGAAGCCGTTGTCGGCCACGCCGTGCTTGTCGGGCCAGACGCCGGTGGCGATGGAGGACCAGCCGGGTCCCGAGTCGGTGCGCGCCGTGATGCGCCGACCGCCCGTCCCGGCGACCGGGCCGCCCTCGGCCTCGGGGCCGCCGGTGTCACGACCGTCGCCCTCGGCTGATTCCACGATCTCGCCGGGCGACTCCGTCTTCGGCGCCGCCGTCTCGCCGTACGGCAGCCTGCTGGTGCCGTACACCCCGGAGGACATCAGCCCGATCAGGACGGGCGGGCGTACGGCGTGCACGCGGTCGACGCGCAGCCCGTCCATGCCGACGACCAGGACCTTATTCACCGAACTTCTCCACCCATGCCAGCGCCCCGGGCAGGATCTCCTCCACCGGGGCGACGTGCGGATACCAGGTTCGCTCCCACTCCAGCGACACCCAGCCGGAGAACCCGGCGGCGCGCAGCAGCTCACCGCACTCCTCCAGCGGCACCGAGCCCGACCCCATCGGCACCGGCGTGGTGTCGGTGGCCGAGACGGAGTCCTTCACCTGGACCACGGCCAGGTGCGGAGCCAGGTGACGGAAGGTCTCCGCCGGAGGTTCGCCGTGACGCCACGGGTGCAGCAGATCCCAGATCGCCCCCGTGGTCCCGGGCGTGCCCGCCGCGTCGAGCAGCTCGGCCACCGCCGCGCCGAGCGCCATGTGGTCGTGCGTCTCGACGAACACCTTCACGCCCAGGTCCGCGGCCTCGTCCGCCACCGCCCTCAGCCGCCGCGCCCCCACCTCGGGGTCGGCGCCGCCGGGGAAGACGCGGACGCCGGGCGCTCCCAGGTCGCGGGCGAGGCGCAGGTCGCGCAGCAGCCCTTCGACGACCTCGTCGTCGGGGGCCGGGCCGCAGATCCTGGTATATCCGGCCAAGGCCGCGACCTCCAGGCCCGCCGCCTCGATCCTCGACCGCACCCCGGCCCGCTCGCCCTCGGCGAGCCCGGCATGCACCCCCGTGTCAGGATGCAGGCGCAGCTCCAGCCCCCGGCACCGATGGGCGACGGCCACCGCCACGGCGTCGTCCAGCCCCTGTCCCGGCATGCCGAGGGTACTCATCGCCAGTTTCACGCAACGTCCCTTCAGACGAGTGATCGCACGCTCTCGCGCAACACGACCTGTCCCGCCACCGACTCCACGCGGGTGTCGCCCTCGTCGCCGAGAGCCAGCTCGAACGCCCGCGAACCCATGTCGGCCAGCGGCAGCCGTACCGTCGTCAGGGCGGGAACGTGGTCGCGCAGCGTCGAGATGTCGTCGAACCCGGCCACCGACACCTGGCCCGGCACCCGGATGCCGCGCTCGCGGTAGGAGGCCAGCGCTCCCACGGCCATCACGTCGTTGACGGCGAACACGCAGGTCGCCTCGCCCGTCTCGCGGGCCGCCGCGTGGCCGCCGTCGCGGTCGAACGGCCCGTGGACCACCTTCGGCGCGGGCAGGCCCAGCTCGGCCAGGGCGTCGGCGAAGCCCTCGGCGCGGTCCCTGGCCGTCACCAGGTGCTCGGGACCCGCCAGGACGGCGAAGCGGGTGTGGCCCAGCCCGGCCAGCGATCGGGCCAGCGCCGCGGCGCCCTCGCGGTTGGCCGGGGCCACGGTGTCGACGCCGAGCAGGTCCTGGCCGACGCACGCCACCCGGCCACCGGTGTCGAGGTACCGCTTGAGCTCGTCGCGCAGCCGCTTGGTGACGGCCGCGTCGCTGACCCGCGATCCGGCCAGCAGCACCGCACGCACCCGCTGGGCGTGCAGGGTCGCGACGTAGGCGATCTCCTGCTCGGGATCGCGGTGGGTGGTGCCGACCATGACCAGCAGGCCCTGCCCCGCCGCCGCCCGCATGACGCCGTCGGCGAGCGCGGCGAAGTAGGGGTCGGTCAGGTCGTGCACCACCAGGCCGATGACGTTGCTGGCGCCCTTGGCGAGGGTCTGGGCGGCGAAGTTCGTACGGTAGCCGAGCTGGTCGGCGGCCTGTTCGACGCGGCTGCGCAGGCCCGCGCCGACCTGGCGGGTGCTGCCGTTCAGCACGCGCGAGGCGGTCGCGAGCGAGACGCCGGCGAGCTTGGCGACATCCTCCAGCGTGACCACGAGACCTCCCGGAAAGCGATTTCCCAGTCTGCCAGAACCTGGTGGCCCCGCGCATCCTCCGGCTACGCCCCCAGCGGCCGCCTCACGGGCAGCCGAAGAGCGCCTCGAGCAGGTTACAGTCCTTCTTGTCCGGCTGCTTCTGCTCTTCCGGCGTCGGCGGGCTCGCCTCGGGGGTCGTGCTCTGCTCCGGCTCCTGCTGCGCCGCCGGCTCCGGGGTCGACTCGACCTTGTCGTAGGTGCTGACCTGCTCCTTCGCCCCGTCGCCGGTCTCGTCCGCCTCGGGCTGGGTGTCGCTCGCCTGCGGCTCGCGCGTCGGCCGCACCGTCTGCGGCCGCGTGGTGCGCGGGGCCGAGGCCGCCTCCGTGGGCTTCGTACGGCTCGGCGCCTGGCTCGGCACGGCCGCGGGACTCGTACGGCCGGCGGGGATCTCCACCGTCGCCGACGGCGGGCCGTCGAGCCGCTCCACGGTGACACACCTGCCGCCCGCGCAGCTCTCCTCGGGGCCCGCGGAGCTCAGCAACCAGCCCGCACTGCCGCCCACCAGGACCACGGCCACCGCCGCGGCGACGAGGATGCGGGTACGGCGGCGCACCTCCTGCTCGGGGTCGGGAGGCGGCGGCACCAGGACGGGCTCGACGGGCTCGGTGAGGTCGTAGCCCTGCTCCAGGGGGAGGTGGCGCGGGGAGATGTCGGACGACCAGAAGGCCACGTCGCTCTCCTCGGCGGTGGGCGGCCGGTCCTGCCCTCCCGGCGCAACGGGCACCTCGCCGCCCTCGGGAAGGTGATACGCCCCTGTCGACACCGCACCCAGACCTGCGGGAGGCACGTCACGCGGGCCCGCCGCCGGCGCGGCGCGAGGGCCCTCCGAGGGTGCGGCGCCCAGGCCTGTGGGCTGGCCGCCGGGCAGCGCGGAGACGCCGGGGCCCGAGGGGTGCACGGCCGCCGGACCCGGATCGGTCAGGTGGCCGCCGGGCGGGTCGTCCAGGGTGGCCGCCTCCTGATCGGCGGTGTCCGCGCCCTCGGCCCCGCGACGCGGCGACAACACGTCGCCCGTCGTCGCCGGGTCCAGCGTCCGGTCGTCGCGCTCCACGGTGAACCTTTCCGCAGCGGATGGTGGATCGCGATCTTTCCTAACAGAGTCCGACCCACCCTGTCAGGAAATTTCACACAAAGTTGGGGCCAGACACGTCCGGCAGGGCTCGCCGGAATCGTGTTGTGTAGCCCCATGGGCCCTGACGAGCACTACGACGTCTTCCTCAGTTACGCCGTCGACGACCGGTCCGAGGTCCAGGCGCTCGAGAAGGCCCTGCTCAGGACGAAGGCCAACGGCAGGCGGCTGCGCGTGTTCCGCGACGAGCGCTCCATCGGCTACCACGAGAGCATCACCGGCACCATCACCGAGGCGCTTCTCAAGTCCACGGTCCTGCTCGCCTACTACTCGCGCGCCTACCCGCGGCGGCCCGCCTGCCGGCTGGAGCTGACCTTCGCGTTCCTGCTCGCCCAGCGGGCCGGGTCCGTGGAGGAGCGTGTCCTCGTCGTCAATCCCGAGGACGGCGGTGACCACATCGAGCCCGTGGAGCTGCGTGACCTCAAGTACCGACGCCCGCCCGCGACCCCCGACGGGAGGCGGGAGCTGGCCGAGGCGGTCGCGCGGCGGGTGGCGGCGCTGGCGGGGCCGCTGGGGGCCGCGCACGTAGGTTCGGCGGGGCGCTGGTGGCCGGCGGATCCGTTGCTCGATCGCAAGGCGGTGCATCGCTATCGGGAGTTGTGGTCGCTGCACTCCGCCCTGCACGCGGGTGAGTTCCGGCTCGTGGAGCAGGCGCCCCCTGTCGGGGTGGCCGTGGTCTCCGGGCTGCCGGGGGCGGGCAAGACGAGCCTGGTCACGCAGTACGCCTGGGAGTTCTCCGCCGCCTTCCCCGGCGGCGTGCACCGCTTCACCCTCTCCGACCGGGACGGCGAGGACGAGTACCTGCGCCAGCTGCGCCTGCTGGGTGCGGAGCGCGGCGTCCCCCTGGACGGGGTGGACGACGAGCGGCTGCTCCACCACCTGACACGCCGGATCGGCGAGCCGGCGTTGTGGATCGTCGACCACGTTCCCGAGTCGTGGCCCGATGACGCCGTGCGTCGGCTGGTCGTGCCCTTCCGTCACGTGCGCACGATCCTGGTCAGCCGCGAGAGGCGTCTCGACGACCTCGGGGGCCGCGTCCACCTGACCGGGCTCGCCGCGGACGAGGCGCTGGCGCTGCTCGACGGAGCCTACGAGCCCCGGCACCGGGAGGAGGCCGAGGAGCTCGTGCGGGAGCTGGGCGGGCATCCGCAGGATCTGCGGGTGGCCGACTCCCAGCTGCGGGCGTCACTGGGGGTGCTGTCGCCGATGGCGTATCTGCGGAGGGCCGAGGGCGACGTCCTGCACGACACGCTGAGCGGACTCGACGAGACGGCCATGGATGTCCTGGGGCTGGCGTGCGAGCTGGCGCAGCAGACGCCGATCCCGCGCGCCGTCCTGCTGCTGGGCGTCGCGTCGCTGCGTGGCCGGAGCGAGGACGAGGCCCGGGAGCTGCTGCTTCCCGCGCTCGGGGTGCTCGCTCGCCTGTCGCTGGTGGTCGGGGAGGGTGACGCGGTCGCCGTGCATCCGAGGGTGGCGCGGTCGGTGCCGGAGCGGGCCCGTCGTGGTTGCCTGGACGCGGCGGGACACGCGGTGGCCGCGCTGCTCACGGAGCTGACCGGGCCGACCGATCCGCTGGTGGCGCATGCGCGGCGGCTGGCCGAGCGCGACGAGCTGGCGCACGAGGCCGCGGTCACGCTGCTGCGGGCGCTGATCGGCGTCGACGAGAGGTCGGCCGAGCATCTGACGGCGGCCCGGCTGGAGCGGCGCCTGGTGGAGCGGCTGCGGCGGGCGGGCGAGGCCGAGCCGAGCATGGTCGTGGGCGCGGCGAGGCGGCTGCTGACGGTCGGCGACTACGAGAGCGCGGCCGACCTGGCCGGCTCCACGCTCGCCGAGCACGCCGGGCTCTCCGGGCCTGAGGTTCGGCTCGGGGCGCTGCACGTGGTGGCCATGGCGCTCGACGGCCAGGCGCGCTTCCACGACGCCGAACGGTGCTGGACGGAGCTGATGGCCCTGGACCCCGGCGACGCCGTGCGGGTCGACCGGGCCCGTGCGCTGCGCCTGCGCGGCCTGCCGAAGGAGGCAGGGCAGCTCCTGGCGGACATGGACCCCACCGGGCTCCCCGAGTTCCACCTGGAGCACGCCCACCTCCAGTTGCTCCTGGGCCGGCCCAGGAGGTCGGCCGCCGCGGCCCGCCGCGCGCTGGAGGAGTTCGAGCGCACCGGTTCCGCCGGCCATCCGCGGGCGCTGGAGGCGGCGATCCTGCTGGCGGGCGCGGAGCTCGCGGCCTACGCGCGGCGGCCCTATCCCTTAGGCGGCGCCACGGACAAGGAGCAGCTGGCCGAGCTGGCCCGTCTACGCGACACCTACGAGCGCACCCTGGGCGCCACCAACCCCCTCACCCTGGTGATCAGGGCGGGCTACGGCGTGCAGCTGGCCGGATGGCACGACCCGGAGGCGGGCCGCGCGATCCTGGTGGCCGCGGCCGAGGACGCGCGCTCGGCCTACGCCGACGACCATCCGATCCATCTGCGCATCAGTTACTGCCTGAGCGGCGTGGCGATGCTGCTGGAGGATTTCGGCCAGGCCGAGGAGCTGGCCGGGCAGGCCTACGAGGGCCTGCGGACCGCGCTCGGCGACCGGCATCCCGACACGCTTCTCGCGCTCCTGCAGTACGGCATAGCGGGCGCCTGCCGTCATGGCGGGCCCGAGCCGCGTGAGCGCATAGCCCGGGCCCAGCAGGGGCTGCGGCAGCACTTCGGCCCGCTGCACGACGACATGGTGCGCAGCTACATCGCCCGGGTGTTCACCGCGCTGCCGCAACCCCTGCTCCAGGGCCTCATCAAGGTCACCAACACGGCCACGAGGCTGCCCGGCTACCTCAGGAGGCTGCTCGGCCGCGAGGACTGAGGCGCCACGAACCACCGGTCGATCGCCGCGTCCAGTTCCCGCGCCGTCGAGGGAGCCGCCCACGCGACGTACCCGTCCGGCCGGACGAGCAGCGCCTCGTGCTCACTCTCGGCGACCCCGCGCACGACGGGCACCCGCTCCCCCACGACCTCGACCAGGTCGTCGCGCCCGGCGAGGTCCACGAAGCACGCCCGGCCCTGCCGCAGCAGCCCGGCCAGCCCCACCTCGCCGTCGCCGGTCTTGATCCGCAGGTCGGGCGCCAGCCATCCGGCGCCGTCGACGCCGACGTCGTAGCGGATGTCCTGGCCGCTGATCATCCCGGTCAGGTAATCGTTGACCGGTTCCAGCTCCATCAGCTCGGCGAACAGCTCGCGCAGCGGGTCGAGGGCGGGGTCCGGGTGGGCCAGGGCGTTCTGGGCGCGCACGTTCCACAACACCCGCGCGGCGACGGGGTGGCGTTCGGCGTGGTAGCTGTCGAGCGTGTGCTCGGGTGCGTGTCCGTGCACCACGGCGGCGAGTTTCCATCCCAGGTTCATCGCGTCCTCGAGGCTGGTGTTGAGCCCTTGGCCGCCCCAGGGGAAGTGCACGTGCGCGGCGTCCCCGGCGAGCAGGACCCGCCGGTCGCGGTAGGAGGCGGCCTGCAGCGCGGCGTCGCCGTACCTGGACAGGGAGCGGGCGTCGCTCATCTCGATGGGCCGTCCGGCGATGCGGGAGGCGGCCTGGCGCAGTTCGTCCAGCGTGACCGGCGCCTCGCGGTCGGGGTGCGGGCCGCGGAAGTCGTAGGTGGTGACGCGGGAGTGGCCGTGGGGGTCGGGCCAGATCATGAGCCAGCCGCGCGGGGTGCGGTGCCAGCCTCCTGGCACGCCGGGGCCGAGCCGTACCTCTCCCATGAGGGCGGCCACGCGCGCGCCCGTGCCTTGGAAGTCGATGCCGGCGGCCCGCCGTACGGCGCTGCGGGCGCCGTCGGCGCCGACCACGTACCTGGCGTCCACCTGGTGGCCGCCCGCGGTGAGGGTGACGTGGCCGGCGTGCTGGACCAGGCCGGTGATCTCGTGGCCGCGCCGGATCCGCGCCCCGAGCGAGACGGCCCGCTCGGCGAAGACGCGCTCGGCCCACGCCTGGGGGCTGCCCACGATCGCCGGGCCGTCGGCGGCCGACAGGCGCAGGCCGAACATGCCGGAGAAGTGGAAGCCGACGGTGCCGTAGGTGGCGCGGCCGGCCTGGTCGAGCAGGCCGCGCCGGTCGAGCAGCTGGCCGACGCGGGTGTGGAGGGTGCCCGCCTTCGACTCCCCGGTGGGTGCGGCCAGCTTCTCGAAGACCACCGGCCGCACCCCCTGGAGGGCGAGTTCGGCCGCCAGGAGCATGCCCACGGGCCCGCCCCCGGCGATCGCGACGTCGATCATGCCGCCACCAGCACGGGCTCTTCCGCCTGGGTGGTGGCGCTCTTGCGGGCGAAGGTCAGCGAGACGAGGCTGCCGAGCAGGATGCCGCCGGCGGTGATGAACAGGGCGGTGCGCACGCCTCCGGCCAGCTGCGCGCCGGTGGCGGAGCCGAGGCCCGCCGCCGCGACGAGGATGGCCAGGCCGATGGCGGAGCCGACCTGGAGCGCGGTGGAGGCCATGCCGGAGGCGACGCCCTGCTCGCCCGCGGCGACGCCGGTGGCGGAGGCGATCCACATGCCGTTCCAGGTGAAGCCCTGGCTGATGCCCATGACGACGATGCCGGGCAGGATGGCCCAGTAGCTGCCGCCGGCGCTCACCCCGAGCGCGAGCGCGGCGGTGCCGAGGGCGCCGCCGAGGGTGCCGGCCAGCAGCAGGGTGCGGGAGCCGAGGCGGGCGGCCAGGCGGCCGGAGAGCTGGGTGCCGATGGTGATCATCAGGGAGGGCACGACGAAGGCGAGGCCGGTGGCGACGGCGCCGTAGCCGAGGGCCTGGCCGAAGTAGACGGTCAGGAAGTACGGCTGGGCCATGAAGGTCGCGCCGAAGATCAGGATGATGAGGATGGCCGAGGTGAGGCTGCGGTTGCGGAACAGGCGCAGCGGCATGAGCGGGTCGCGGCTGTGGCGCTCGACCGTGACGAAGGCGCCCAGCAGGATCGCGGCCACGATGAACGACCACACGATGAGCGGCGAGCCCCAACCGGATTCCGGTCCCTGGATGAGGGCGAAGGCGAGCAGGGTGACGCCGGCGGTGACGAGGACGGCGCCGGTCAGGTCGAAGCGGCGGCCGTGCTCGCGGGGACCGTCGGCGGGGATCACGCGGAAGGCGGCGATCATGCCGATCGCCGCGAGCGGCACGTTGACGTAGAAGACGGCCTCCCAGCCGATCCAGCCGGTCAGCAGGCCCCCGGCCAGGGAGCCGATGGCCAGGCCCGAGGCTCCGACGCCGCTCCACACCGACAGGGCCCTGTTCCTGGCGGGCCCCTCCTCGAACAGGGTGTTCACCAGGGAGAGCGTGGCGGGGAAGAGCAGCGCGCCGCCGACGCCCTGCACCGCGCGGGCGGCGATGAGCAGCCCTTGCGAGGTGGCCAGGCCTCCGGCGAGCGAGCTCAGGGCGAACAACGCCATCGCGGCCACGAAGACCCTGCGGCGGCCGAGCAGGTCGGCGGCGCGCCCGCCGAGCATCAGGAAGCCTCCGTAGATCACCGCGTAGGCACTGGCCACCCATTGCAGGTTCTGGGGGGTGAAACCGAGGTCGGCCGCGATGTCGGGCAGGGCGACGATCACGATGTAGAAGTCCAAGGCGGTGATGAGCTGCGACAACGCCAGCAGGGCGAGGGCCCAGTTACGCATGACAACAATCCTTCGATAGTTCGGGAAGGACGAACAGTACGAGATACTCGTACAATCGAACTGTTTTGTAAAGTGGGGACATGACAGCGCTCCACCCCACTCGCGAGCAGATCCGCCTGGTCGATGTGCTCGCCGCGCTGGGCCACCCGATCCGCCTGCAGATGGTGCGCAATCTCGCCTCGGGAGAGGAGATGGTGTGCGGCGAGGTCCTGCCTGCCGTACCCAAGTCCACTCAGACCGGACACTGGCGCGTCCTGCGCGAGAGCGGCCTGGTGCGCGAGCGCCAGGCCGGGCGCAACAGCTTCAAGACGCTGCGCCGCGACGACGTCGACGCCCGCTTCCCCGGGCTGCTGGACCTGGTGTTCAAGGAGGACTAGTTACTGGCGAGTAATATGGAGGGGCAAGCTTCCACCCTCAGCGAGGAGCGTAAGAGTGCCTTCCTCCCGTGACGTCGTCTTCGTCGACGGCGTACGCACGCCTTTCGGCAGGTCGGGCCCCAAGGGGCTGTACGCGGAGACCCGCGCGGACGACCTGGTCGTCCGCGTCATCCGCGAACTGATCCGGCGCAATCCCAGCCTGCCTCCTGAGCGGGTGGACGAGGTCGCCGTCGCGGCCACCACGCAGATCGGCGACCAGGGCCTGACCATCGGCCGCAGCGCCGCCATCCTGGCTGGCCTGCCCAAGACCGTGCCCGGCTACGCCATCGACCGCATGTGCGCGGGCGCGATGACCGCCGTCACCAGCGTCGCCGGCGGCATCGCCTTCGGCGCCTACGACGTGGCCATCGCGGGCGGCGTGGAGCACATGGGCCGCCACCCCATGGGCGAGGGCGTCGACCCGAACCCGCGCTTCCTGGCCGACAAGCTGGTCGACGCGAGCGCGCTGTCCATGGGCATGACCGCGGAGAACCTGCACGACCGCTACCCGGCCATCTCCAAGCAGCGTGCCGACGCCTACGCCGTCATGAGCCAGGAGAAGGTCGCCAAGGCCTACGCCGACGGCAAGATCCAGCCCGACCTCGTCGAGATGGGCATCAGGACCGCCGAGAAGGGCTGGGGCCTGGCCACCGCCGACGAGGCGCCGCGTCCCGGCACCACCCTGGAGGGGCTGGCCTCGCTGAAGACCCCCTTCCGCCCGCACGGCAACGTCACCGCGGGCAACTCCTCCGGCATCAACGACGGCGCCACCGGCTGCATCGTCGCCGCCCGCGACGTCGCCGGCGAGCTGGGCCTGCGGCCCAAGATGCGCCTGGTCTCCTACGCCTTCGCCGGCGTCGACCCCGAGGTCATGGGCGTCGGCCCCATCCCGTCGACCGAGCGGGCCCTGCGCCTGGCCGGGCTCTCGATCGACGACATCGGCCTGTTCGAGATCAACGAGGCCTTCGCCGTCCAGGTCCTGGCCTTCCTCGACCACTTCGGCATCCCCGAGGACTCCGACAAGGTCAACCCGTACGGCGGGGCCATCGCCTTCGGTCACCCGCTCGCCTCCTCGGGCGTGCGCCTGATGACCCAGCTGGCGCGCCAGTTCGCCGAGCGCCCCGACGTGCGCTACGGCATCACCACCATGTGTGTCGGCATGGGCATGGGCGGAACTGTGATCTGGGAGAACCTGGCAGCATGAGCGAAGTAGTCACCGAAGTCGTCACCAAGGCGATCGTGCGCGACGTCGAGCTTCCGTACGGCGCGGGCACGATGGCCCTGATCACCCTCGACAACGGCTTCGACCACACCAAGCCGAACACCTTCGGCCCCCTCGGCCTGGCCTCCCTGGACGAGGCGCTCGACGCCATCGCCGCGCGCTCCGACCTGGCGGCCGTCGGCGTCATCGGCAAGCCGTTCATCTTCGCCGTCGGCGCCGACCTGAAGGGCGCGGCCACCGTGGCCTCGCGCGAGGAGGCCCTGGAGATCGGGCGGCTCGGCCACCGCGTCTTCCGCCGGCTCGGCGAGCTCGGCGTGCCCACCTTCGCCTTCGTCAACGGCGCGGCCATGGGCGGCGGCCTGGAGATCGCGCTGCACTGCACCTACCGCACGATCGCCGCGAACGTGCCCGCCGTGTCGCTGCCCGAGTGTTTCCTCGGCCTGGTCCCCGGCTGGGGCGGCACCCAGCTGCTGCCCCGCCTGATCGGCCCGGCCAAGGCGATCAAGTTGATCATCGAGAACCCGCTCGCGCAGAACCGCATGCTCAAGGGCGCCGACGCGTTCTCGCTCGGGGTCGCGGACGCCATGTTCGACTCGGCCGACTTCCTGGAGGAGTCGCTGCGCTGGGCCTCGCGCGTGCTGTCCGGCGCCGTCTCCGTGGAGCGTCCGTCCTTCGCCGGCGACGACTGGGACAAGATCGTCGGCGACGCCCGCTTCCTCGTCGACATGAAGCTGCACGGCGCCGCCCCCGCCCCCTACCGGGCGCTCGACCTGATCCTGGCCAGCCGTACGGCCTCCGCCGACGAGGGATTCGCCGCCGAGGACGAGGCCCTGGCCGACCTCCTCATGGGCGACGAGCTGCGGGCCGGGCTGTACGCCTTCGACCTGGTGCAGCGCAGGGCCAAGAAGCCCGCGGGAGCACCCGACAAGGCGCTGGCCCGCAAGGTCACCAAGGTCGGCGTCGTCGGCGCGGGCCTCATGGCCTCCCAGATGGCGCTGCTGTTCGCCCGCCGCCTCCAGGTGCCGGTCGTCCTGACCGACCTCGACCAGGCCCGGCTCGACAAGGGCGTCGGCTACGTGCACACCGAGGTCGACAAGCTCGCCGCCAAGGGCCGCGTCTCGGCCGACGAGGCCAACCGCCTCAAGGCGCTGGTCACCGGCTCCCTCACCAAGGACGCCTTCGCCGACGCCGACTTCGTCATCGAGGCCGTCTTCGAGGACATGGCGGTCAAGAAGAAGGTCTTCGCCGAGGTCGAGGAGCACGTCAGCGCCGAGTGCGTGCTGGCGACCAATACCTCCTCGCTGTCGGTCAGCGAGATGGGCTCCGGCCTGAAGCATCCCGGGCGTCTGGTCGGCTTCCACTTCTTCAACCCCGTCGCCGTCATGCCGCTGCTGGAGATCGTGCGCGGCGCGGCCACCTCCGACGAGACCCTGGCCACCGCCTTCGCCGTCGGCAAATCGCTGCGCAAGTCCTCGGTCCTGGTCAAGGACGCGCCCGCGTTCGTCGTCAACCGGCTGCTGACCCGCTTCATGGGCGAGGTCTTCGCCGCCGTCGACGAGGGTACCCCCTTCCAGGTCGCCGAGCACGCGCTCGACTCCATGGGGCTGCCCATGACGCCCTTCGCGCTGCTGCAGCTCGTCGGGCCGGCCGTCGGCCACCACGTCTCGGAGACGCTGCACGCCGCCTTCCCCGGCCGCTTCGGCGTCTCGGAGAACATGGCCAAGCTCGTCGCCTCCGGCAAGCCCGGCGTCTACAAGCCCGACTTCTCGCTCGACGAGGAGGCCGTCGCCGTCTTCTCCGGCGGGAGCGACCCGTCGACCGCCGAGCAGGTGCGCGAGCGTGTGCTCGCGGCGCTGGCGGAGGAGATCCGGATCATGCTCGACGAGGGCGTGGTCGCCGCCGCGCAGGACATCGACCTGTGCATGATCCTCGGCGCGGGCTGGCCGTTCCACCTCGGCGGCATCACGCCCTACCTGGACCGGCTGGGCGTCTCCTCGCCCCGCTTCCTGCCGGCCGGCGTGGCCTCCGTCCCCGCCTGACCGCCAGAGCCGATCGGCACACCAGGCCCGCCGGAGTGAACCTCCGGCGGGCCTGTGCCGTCCTCTGAGGAAAGGACACTCATCCAACCGAGTACGGGGGCACCATCCCAATGAAAGCGCTCAAGATCCTCCTCACCGCCGGCCTCCTCCTGACGGCGGCGGCGACCCCGGCGATGGCGGCCGAGGGGCAGCATCGCCCGCGGGCCTCCCTCAAGATCACGATCGCCGCCGAGGGCGCCGCGGCCACGTCCGTCCGGCTGACGTGCGGATGGCCGGGTGGCAGCCACCCGACCCCGCGCGCCGCCTGCCGCGTCCTGAACAAGGTCAAGGGCAAGCCCGCCAAGCTCTCCAACCCCGACGCGATCTGCACCAAGGAGTTCAGGCCGCACACGGTCACGGTGAAGGGCCGCTGGTACGGCAAGCGGGTCGACTTCACCAGGACCTTCGGCAACAACTGCCTGATGGTCTCCGAGGGCGGCGCGCTCTACAGGTTCTGACGCCTGCTCCGCCGTACCGCCAGCAGCCCGAGCGTGGCGCAGGCCAGCACGACGGCGAGCGCGGTGTACGGCGAGCGCCACCACGGGGACGCATCCGTGGCGACGGACGCCGCGGCGGGAGTGATGGGCAGGGCGGCGGCTGCCACGGGGGCGGTCGCCGTCTTGCCGATTCCCGGCGGCCTGATCTCGCCCCAGGGGTCCTTGCCGCCGTTGCCGGCGAGCCAGTCGGCGGCCGACGCCTTGGCCTCGGCCGTCTGCGGCAGAGCGGTGAAGGCGCCGGGAACCTTGAGGGTGCCGAGTTCGTAGGGGGAGAACCACTCCTGGATCGCCGTGACCCGCCAGTTCCCGGCCGGCAGGGCGACGGCGGTGGCGTAGTGGGCGGGCTCGCGCAGCCGTACCGCGTCGAAGGCCAGGGTGCGCTTGCCGTCGGAGAAGCTCAGCCCGACCTTCAGCTCCTTCTCGTTGCCGTGGTAGGGGTGGTTGCCGTGCTGCAGCAGCCAGGAGCCGATGGTGTAGGAGGTGCCCGGCTGGAAGGCGGCGGGCACCGGGTCGAGGTAGGTCACCGCCCAGCCCCCTGCCCTGGCGGGCGTGGCCACCACCAAAGCGGGGAGCAGCAGGCCGAGGATGAGCAGAATTCGTTTCATGCCTCGGATACACCGCCCGGTGCGGGAGGGTTCCGCGCCGGCGGTCAGGGACTCACCCGGGCGAGCATCTCCAGCGGGTCGGCCAGCATCTGGGTGAAGGCCAGCTCGGCGGCGCCGACGAGGGTGACGTCGTCGCCGAGCGCGGTGGTGCGCAGCCGCAGGTTGGCGCGGGCGGCCGGGAGGCTGCTGGTGTTGATCTGGGTGCGCACCTGGGCCGCCGAGCCCAGGTAGAGCTCGCGCAGGGTGCCGCCGAAGACGACGACCTCGGGGTTGAAGATGTTGACGAGGTTGGCCACGCCGATGCCCAGCCAGTCGCCGGCGCGGTGCACCGAGTCGCGGGCGGCGATGTCGCCTCGGTCGGCCGCCTCGACCAGGGTGCGCACGGCCTCGCGCCCGACCCTGCCGTACATGCCGGCGTGGTCGATGAGCGCCCGCTCCCCCACCTCGGCCTCCAGGCAGCCGCGTGAGCCGCAGCCGCACGGACGGCCGCCCGGGTTGACGATCATGTGGCCGACCTCGCCGAAGTAGCCCTCGTGGCCGCCGAGCAGGTGGCCTCCCGCGATGATGCCGCCGCCGATGCCGACGTCGGCGTGCAGGTAGATGAGGTTGCGGCAGCCCGGCGCCACGCCCCTGGTGTGCTCGGCCAGCGCGCCCAGGTTGGCGTCGTTGCCGACCGCCACCGGCAGGCCCATGGCGAGCTTGCGGCTCAGCTCCTCGCCGAAGGGCAGCTCGGCGATCGGGCCGACCAGGTTGGGGCTGAAGTGCACGGTGCCGTCGCTCTCGCGCACGGCGCCGCAGAAGGCCGCGGCCGCGCCCACGCAGACCGTGTCGGGGCGGGTCTTGCGCACCATCTGGCGGGCGAACCCGGCCAGCGTGGAGATCACCTCGGCCAGGTCGAAGGTGCCGCGTTGCCGGACGGACTCGCGGCGGTCGAGGATGACCCCGCCCAGCCCGACGCGGGCGGCGACCAGCCGGTCGACGCCCACGTCGAACGCGAGCACGTAGATGCGGGCCGATTCCGGCCGCACGACGAGCGAAGGACGGCCGGCGCGCCCGGTCTCCCTGGGCAGTTCCTCGCGTACCAGCCCGGCGGCGGCCAGGTCGGCGGTGAGCGCCATGATCGTGCTCCGGTTGAGTCCCATCCGGCTGGTGAGCTCGGCTCGTGAGGTGGGACCGCCGAGATGCACGTGGCGAAGCAGGGTGCCCAGGTTGTACCTGCGGATCTCCTCCTGAGAGGGACCAGCACGCATCGTCGTTCCATCCTTCGGGTGGGAGAGATCCACCCTATCGGTGGCCCGTGGCCGCGGCCCGCTTGCGCGAAAGGGCGTCCACGCTGGCCGCGAGCAGCAGCACCGAACCGGTCACGACGAACTTCTGGCCGGATCCGTAGCCCATGAGACCCATGCCGTTCTCGACGACGGCCACGACCGCGCCGCCCAGGATCGCGTCCAGCGCCCGCCCCTTGCCGCCGAAGAGGCTCGTACCGCCGATGACGGCGGCACCGACGGAGAAGAGCAGGACGTTGCTGCCTCCGGTGTTCGGGTCGACCGACGCGGCGCGCGAGACGGCGAGCACGCCGCCGACCGACGCCATGAAGGAGCAGATCACGAAGCAGGCGATCTTGATCCGGTCGACGGGGATGCCCGCCCGCCGGGCGGCCTCGGCGTTGCCGCCGACCGCGTAGATGTGCCGCCCGAAGGCGGTACGGCGCAGCACGAACGTCCACAGCAGCAGGAAGAACAGGATGACCGGCACCACGATCGGCACGCCCATGAGCGGGATGGCGCGGCCGCGGTCGAGGTTGAGCACGTAGACGGCCAGGCCGATGACGAGCGCCACGGCCGCGACGCGACCGCCGATGACCAGCGGGGGCGCGATGGCCAGCCCGCGCTTGCTGCGGTTGCGCGCCTGTACGAGCTGCACGGCGGCGTAGCCCGCCACGGCGGCGGCGGCCAGTCCCCAGCCCAGCCACGGCGGCAGGTTCTTGTTGGAGATGGCGAAGATGGTCTGGTCGCGCACCGAGATGATGTTGCCCTGGCCCAGGATCAGCAGGACGACACCCTGGAAGGCGATGAAGGCGGCCAGCGTCACGACGAACGACGGGATGCCGAGTTTGGCGACGAGCGAGCCCAGGATCAGGCCGATCACGACGCCCGTGGCCATGGCCGCGAGGATCGCGACGTACCAGGGCACGCCCACGTTCACCAGCGTGACCGACATGACGACCGCGCAGACGCCGCTGGCGAAGCCGGCCGACAGGTCGATCTCGCCGAGCAGCAGGACGAAGATCAGGCCCATCGCGATGACGACGTAGACCGCGCCCTGCGTGAGAAGGTTGGCGAAGTTGCCGGGCGAGAAGAAGATCGGCCGCAGCACCGAGAAGACGCCGACGAGCACGACCAGCCCGAAGATGGCCGGGAGGGCGCCCAGGTCGCCGCCGCGCACCCGCTGGACGTACTCCTTGACGATGGCCTGCGACTCGACTTTCTGGGGCAGGGTGTCGACGCTCATGAGCCACTGCCGTTCGTCAGGCCGAGCGTGCCGCTGCGGCCGGAGGTGATCAGTTCGACGACCTGCGAGTGAGTGACCTCGGAGGCCTTGACCTGGGCCGCCATGCGGCCGAGGTAGAGCGCCGCGATCCGGTCGGAGACGGCGAAGACGTCGTTGAGGTTGTGCGAGATGAGCACGACGGCCAGGCCCTTGTCGGCCAGCTGACGCACCAGTTCCAGCACCTGCGCGGTCTGGGCGACGCCGAGCGCGGCGGTCGGCTCGTCGAGGATGACGACCTTGCTGTTCCAGAGCACCGCCTTGGCGATCGCCACGGTCTGGCGCTGACCGCCCGACAGGCTGGAGACGTGCTGGCGCAGCGACTTGACCGTGCGCACCGACAGGCCCGCCAGGGTCTTGGCGGCCATCTCCTCCATCGTGGCCTCGTCGAGGACCAGGCCGCTCTTACGCTCCCGGCCCAGGAACATGTTCTGCACGATGTCCAGGTTGTCGCAGAGCGCCAGGTCCTGGTAGACGATCTCCACGCCGAGCGCGGCGGCCTCGCGCGGGCTGCTCACCGTGACGGAGTTGCCCTCGAAGTAGTACTCGCCAGAATCGATCGAATAGATGCCGCCGATGCACTTGACCAGCGTGGACTTGCCCGCGCCGTTGTCGCCGACGAGTGCGGTCACCTCACCGGGATAGGCCGAGAAGGCGACGTCGTGAAGGACCTGGACGGGACCGAAGCTCTTGTCGATCCCGCGCAGCTCCAGGACCGGGGTGGTCACTGTGGGTGCTCCTTGGAAGAGGGGTACGGCTACCGCCCTCGGCGGGCGGTAGCCGTACGCGGGGGAACTAGCTGATTCCTGCCTCGGCGCACTTGGCGGCGAACTCGCCGGCGCACAGCTCTTCCTTGGTCACGAAGTTGTCGGCGACGACGTCCTTCACGTTGTCCTTGAAGATGGCGACGGGGGTCAGCAGCACGGCGGGGACGTCCGCGTTGGTCTCGGTGTCCTTGACGGTGCCGGTCGCGGCCGGCTTCTCGCCGTTGGCGAGCGCGATCGCGAGCTTGGCGGTCGCGTCGGCCTCCTGCTTGACGGCCTTGTAGACGGTCATGCACTGGTCGCCGTTGAGGATGTTCTGCAGGCCCTGAACGGTGGCGTCCTGGCCGGTGACCGGGACCTTGCCGTTGAGGTTGTTCTTCTTCAGCACGGTGATGGCGGCGTTGCCGAGGCCGTCGTTGGCGGCGAGCACGCCGGCGATCTTCGGCTCCTTGGTGAGCTGCTGCTCGAAGATGGTGCCGGCCTGGGCGTTGTCCCAGTCGGGCACGGAGTCGTCCGGTCCGGCGACGTACTCACCGGCGTCGAACTTGGGCTGCAGCACGCCGTCGTAGCCCTGCTTGAAGAGGGTGGCGTTGTTGTCGGTGGGCGAGCCGTTCAGGCGCGCGATCACCGGCTTCTCGGCCTTCTGGTCGGTCAGGCACTTGACCAGGCCCTCGCCCTGCAGCTTGCCGACGGCGGTGTTGTCGAAGCTGACGTAGTAGTCGGCGTTGCCGCCGAGGGTGAGGCGGTCGTAGTCGATCGTGGCGATGCCCTGGGCCTTGGCCTTGTCGAGGACGGCCTTGCCGGTGCCGCTGTCGAGGTTGACGATGGCGAGCACGGTGACGCCACTGGTGATCATCTGGTCGGCGATCGTCTGGAAGGCGGCCTTGTCGCCCTGGGCGTTCTGGATGTCGTACTCGACGCCCGCGGCCTTGAAGGCCTCTTCCAGGTACTTGCGGTCGGCCGTCTCCCAGCGGACCGAGGACTTGCTGTCGGGCAGGATCACGCCGACCTTGCCCTTGGCGGCCGGGGCCGCCGACGAAGCACCGGGCGAGGCGGAGGCGCCGGTCCCGGCGGAGGTGTCACCGCTTTCGCCCCCGCAGGCGGTGAGACCGAGGGAGAGCGCCACCATGGCGGCGCCGATCGTGAAAATCCCCTTGCGCATGCGCGTGGGCCTTTCTCATGGGGGGGTGAATGTTGTTTGGCACAACGTAATCCCCACCCATGAGAGGCGCCAGACACAGGACGGTAACATTTGTTGTCCGCGAGAACTTACCTACGAGCGGCCCTGCTGTGCCAGTACCCATAGGCGAAGTACACGATGAGACCGATCACCATCCAGACGACGAAGCGCAGCCACGTCTCCACAGGCAGGTTGAGCATCAGGTAGACGCACGACAGCACCGCCAGGATCGGGACCAGCGGGACCAGCGGGGTGCGGAAGGCCCGGGGCAGGTCGGGCCGCGTACGGCGGAGCACCACGACGCCGATCGAGACCACCACGAACGCGAAGAGCGTGCCGATGTTGACCAGTTCGGCCAGCGCGCTGAGCGGGATGAACGAGGCCAGGATCAGCGAGACCACTCCCACGAGCAGCGTCACCCTGGCCGGCGTGCCGTACTTGGGATGCACCTTGGCCAGCCCCCTGGGCAGCAGCCCGTCGCGGCACATGGCGAACAACACCCGGGTCTGGCCGAGCAGCAGGATCATCACCACCGCCAGCAGGCCGATGATCGCGCCGATGCTGATCAGCGAGGCGATCCACGGCTGGTTCACCGCCCGGAAGGCCTCGGCCAAGGGAGCGTCCTCGTTGAGTTCGCTGTAGGGCTGCATGCCCACCACGACCAGCGAGACGGCCACGTAGAGGATGGTGCAGATGGCCAGCGAGCCGAGGATGCCACGCGGCAGGTTGCGCTGCGGGTTGACGGTCTCCTCCGCGGCGGTGGCCACGATGTCGAAGCCGATGTAGGCGAAGAAGACGAGAGCGGCGGCGGAGAAGATGCCGATCACGCCGAACGCCACCGGGGTGATGCCGAACAGCACCTGGATCAGCGGCGCCTTGAGCCCCTCGACACCCGGCGTGGACTCCGCGGGCGGGATGAAGGGGGTGTAGTTGTCGCCGTTGACGTAGAAGAGCCCGGCGACGATCACCAGGAGCACGACGCTGACCTTGATGATGACGATCACCAGGTTGAGCCGCGAGGAGAGCTTGATGCCCGCGATCAGCACCGCGGTGAGGATCGCGATGATGATCATCGCGGGGACGTTGAGATCCTTGCCGAACAGGACGAGCGACGGGATCTCTATCCCGATACTGCTCATCAGCGACACGAAGTACTGCGACCAGCCGACCGCCACCACCGCCGCCGCCAGGGCCAGCTCCAGCATCAGGTCCCAGCCGATGATCCACGCGGGGAACTCCCCCAGCGTGGCGAAGGCGAAGGTGTAGGCGCTGCCCGCCACCGGCACCGTCGAGGCGAACTCCGCGTAACACAGGGCGGCCAGACCGCACACGATGCCCGCCACGACGAAGGAGAGGGCCACCGCGGGCCCGGCGGTGTTCTTGGCCACCTGGCCGGTCAGCACGAAGATGCCGGTACCGATGATCACGCCGATGCCGAAAACCGTGAGGTCGACGGCGTTCAGGCGCTTCCTGAGCTGATGCTCGGGTGCCTCGGTGTCCTGGATGGACTGCTCAACGCTCTTGGTGCGAAAGATCTCCACACTGTGATGTTGCCCACACAATAGGTGGTCACACGCCTCCTGCGGGGAGTAGACGACCGGCGACCGCCGCCGGGTGGGTGAGCTGGGGGTAGTGCCCGGTGCCCGCCACCTCCGTCACAAGATGGCCGAGCTCCCCGACCAGTGGATCGGCGGAGCCCACGATGATCTCGACGGGTACCCGCACCCGCTCCAGGAGGGCCCGCGCGACCGGCCGTCCGGCGTGAGCCGTGCGCGCCGCCGCGGCCACGCGCCGTGCTACCCCGGGGCGGCGCAGGTCGGCCGCCGCACTGCCCACTTCCGGCCCGTCCGGCAGGCCGAGGGCGCCGGCCAGGCGCGCGGCGGTCATCCGCCTCATCAAGGGGGCTGCCAGGAACGATCGGTGCAGCCGAGGGCCGGGCGCCTGAAGGAAGGGCGGGGCGATGAGCACGAGTCTGTCGATGCGATCGGGGTGCTCGATCGCGAACCGCAGGGCGGGAAGGCAGGCCACGGAGTGGGCCACCATCACCGGCCGGGTCCGCACCGGCTCCATCAGCCGGGCCAGCCACTCGTGCGTGGGCCGCTCGCCTGGCGCGGAACGGCCCAGTCCTGGCAGGTCGGGAGCGAGCAGGGGGGCGCGCAGGTGCCCGGCGAGCGGCGCCCAGACGTCGGCGTTCATCGGCAGTCCGTGCAGCAGCACATAGGCGGGCCGGTACGGCTCGCCGGCGACCCACGTACGTTCGCGGAAGCCGTACGGTGTGATCCGGGGCGTGTCCCGGCCGAAGCGGGAGGCCACGAGATCATCGGCCCACGTGCGCAGCGCGTCGGTGACGGGCGGCCATCGCAGGCCCACCCGGTCGGCCAGGGCGCGGGCCGAGGCCGTCGGATACCTGTCGGACGACAGGAACGACAGCGTCTCGGGATCGGCCCCGGTGAGCCGTCGCGGCAGCCGGCGTAGCAGGCCGGCCGGGATGTGCCGGCGAGGGGCGCCCATCCCCAGGTGACCGGCGACCGCGGCGATCAGGCCGGGCAGGTTCGGGGTGCTGTCGTCCAGCACCCAGTAGGCCTCGCCCTCGGGCTCGGCGGGGATCTCGGCCAGGAAGGCGGCGAAGAAGTCACTCGTGACGACCGGCAGGAAGGTGTCGGCCCCGCCGGGGAGGGCGGTCAGCCGCCCGTTCCACAGGTTCTCGACGAGCGATGCCAGGCCGAGGTACTGGCCGGGCCCGATCACCGTGCTGGGGTTGGCGATCGACAGCGGGACCTTCAGCTCCGCCGCCCTCGCGCGGACCGCGTGATCGGCCTCGACCTTGGAGGCCTCATAGGCGCCCAGTCTCGCGTAGTCGGCCTGGGCCCCGCTGACCCGGTAACCGCTGACGTGCACGAGTCGCCGCAGCTCCGGTAGCGTCGCCGCCCAGTCGACAACGCTGAGCGCGCCCTGCACGTTGACGGCCCGCGCTTCCTGCACGCCGAGCCCGAAGGCGAACCGGGCGGCGGTGTTGTAGACGTCGCGCGCCGCCGGCACGTGATCGAGTGGCCGGGTGACGTCGGCCTGGACCAGCGTCAAGCCGCTGGTGTCGACGCCGCGTCCCTCCAGCCACGGTGTGAGGGTGTCCTTGCGGACGGCCGCCCCCACCTTCTGGCCTCTGCCGAGCAGTTCCGCGACGAGCGATCGGCCGATGAAGCCGGCCGCGCCGAAGACGATCGCGTCCATGACGAGCTCCCTATAGACTGGTCTACATATTTCATGCCCCAAAAAAGAGCCCGTCGAGAGGACGGGCTCCTTGTCAGGGCAGCAGCGTGGCGACCTGGCGACCCACACGCTCCAGCGGCTCCCTGCTTCGATGCGCCTTGGCGAGCACCAGCCCACCCTCTATCAGCGCGAGCAGGGTGACCGCGAGGTCGTCGGCATCGAGGCGCCCGTCGAGACGGGACGCCAGTGCGGCCGTCCACGCCGTGTACACATCCGAGCAGGCTTGCTGCAAGTCGTCGTTGACGGCCGCCATCTCCAGCGCGACGGTGGCCACCGGACACCCTCTGGCCCAGCCGGACTCCTCGAGCCGATCGCCCAGGTGGGCGATGACCGCCTCGACGAACTCCGCGGCGGAGCCACCGGAGTCGGCCAGCCCTTCCAGGACGCCGCCGATCGTGGCACCCGCCCGCCGCAGGGATTCGCCGACGATCTGGTCCTTCCCTTCCGGAAAATGGAAGTAGAGCGAGCCGCGGGGTGCGCCGCTGACCGCGATCACCTGATTGAGCCCGGCGTTGAAGTATCCGCCCGACTCGATCAGCTTCTCCGACGCGTCGAGGATCCGCTCGCGCGTTTCCGTCCCCTTGTGGCCCACAAGGGGATAATAGACCGATCTATATATTTCTGGAAGGCCTAGTGCGGCGCGTCGATGGGAGTGCTGCGCTTGGCGACGGCCTCGGTGATCTCGCGGGCCAGGTCCTGCCCCGTGAGGCCGATCTGCCCGAGGATCGCCGCCCGCTTGGCGTGGTCGAGGAAACGCTGCGGGATGCCGAAGGTGCGCACGGGCACGTCGACGTCGTTGTCGCGCAGCAGGCGCGACACGGCGTCGCCGACGCCGCCGACGCGGCCGTTGTCCTCGACCACGGCGACGAGCTTGTGCGCTCCCGCCGCCAGCACCAGCGCCTCGTCGAGCGGCTTGACCCAGCGCGGGTCGACGACCGTGGCGGAGATGCCCTGGGCGTCGAGCAGCACGGCGGCGTCGAGGGCGGCCTGGGCCATCGGCCCGACCGCCACGAGCAGCACGTCGGGGTCGCCCGCGCGCAGCACGTCCATCTCGCCGAGCTTGCCGACGGCCTCGATCGAGGCGGCGACCGGGCCCTTCGGGAAACGCAGGACGGTGGGAGCGTCGGAGACCTCCACCGCCTCGCGCAGGAGCTCCTCCAGGCGCTCGCCGTCGCGGGGCACGGCGATGCGCAGGCCTGGGACGACCTGCAGGATCGACAGGTCCCACATGCCGTTGTGGGAGGCGCCGTCGTCGCCGGTGACGCCGGCGCGGTCGAGCACGACGGTGACCGGCAGCTTGTGCAGCGCCACGTCCATCAGCAGCTGGTCGAAGGCGCGGTTGAGGAAGGTGGCGTAGACGGCCACCACCGGGTGCAGGCCGCCGAGCGCCAGCCCGGCGGCGCTGGTGAGGGCGTGCTGCTCGGCGATGCCGACGTCGAACGTGCGCGTCGGGAAGGCCTCGGCGAACTCGTTGAGCCCGGTCGGGTGAAGCATGGCGGCGGTGATGGCGACCAGGTCGTCGCGCTCGCCGCCCAGGCGGACGAGCTCCTCGGCGAAGACGTTGGTCCAGATGCGGCCCTTGGGCTTCTCGAGACCGGTCGCGCGGTCGAAGGCGCCGGGCGAGTGGAACTGGTCCTCTTCGTGGTTCTCGGCCGGGGCGTAGCCGCGGCCCTTCTGGGTCACGCAGTGGACGATGACCGGCCCGCCGAAGTCGCGCGCCGTGCGCAGCGCCGCCTCCATGGCCTGCTCGTCGTGGCCGTCGATGGGCCCGACGTACTTCAGGCCCAGGTCCTCGAACATGACCTGGGGGGCGACGATGTCCTTGACGCCCTTCTTGAAGCCGTGGAGCGCGTCGTAGACGAGCGGGACGTTCTCGAGCTTGCCCTTGAAGAAGTCGAGCATCTCCTCGTAGCGCCGGGTGACCCGCAGCGAGGCGAGGTGGCGGCCCAGGCCGCCGATGGTCGGGCTGTAGGAACGGCCGTTGTCGTTGACGACGATGACCAGGCGCAGGTCGTCGTGCTCGGCGACGTTGTTGAGCGCCTCCCAGGCCATGCCGCCGGTCAGCGCGCCGTCGCCGATGACCGAGACCACGGTGCGGTCGCGCTCGCCGCGCAGCTTGAAGGCCTTGGCCATGCCCTCGCCGTACGACAGCGCGGTCGAGGCGTGGGAGTTCTCCACGAAGTCGTGGCCGGACTCGCCCTGGGAGGGGTAGCCGGACAGGCCGCCCTCCTGCTTGAGCGCCTTGAAGCCCTCGGCGCGCCCGGTGAGCATCTTGTGGACGTACGACTGGTGGCCGGTGTCCCAGATGATCGGGTCGTCGGGCGAGTCGAAGACCCGGTGGAGCGCGATCGTCAGCTCCACCACGCCCAGGTTCGGCCCCAGGTGGCCGCCCGTCTTGGCGCAGGAGTCGACCAGCAGGTCACGGATCTCCCCCGCCAGCCCTGGCAGCTCTCCGACGTCGAGCCTCTTCAGATCTTCCGGCCCCCTGATCGAAGCAAGCAGCTTGCCCACGAAGTCAGTCCCCTCTGCTAGCCGTTCGACCCCGAGTCTAGTTCGTGAGGGCGGTGCCGCCTCACTTGCCTGGACAATCCCGGCCTATGCCCGATCTTGACCTAGTCTTTCCCTCAAGATGAACACTCGCCCCTTCAGTCGAGCTTCGTCACTGGTTGCCCTCCTGGTGGTGTTTTCCGTGGCCGGTGCGGGAACCGCGCACGCTCCGGCCAGCTTCGCCGATCGTGTGGCGGTGCCCCAGAAGAAGCAGTCGGCGGAGAGCAAGGTGGCGACCGACAGCGCGCTCTACCGCACGGGGAAACTGGCGGGCACCAACTGCAGCCCCGGCACGCTGGCCAAGAACGACCAGCCCGGCTACGCGCGCTTCCTGCGGCACCTCAAAGCCTGCCTCGACATCGCCTGGGCGGCGGAGTTCCGCCAGGCGGGCCTGGGCTTCGCCCCGCCCGGGCTGACGTTCGTCGCCGGGCAGGCCACCACGCCGTGCGGCGCGTGGACACCCGGGGCCGACGGCGTCTACTGCTCCAAGGACCGCAGCATCTACATGGTGGTCAACGCCGCCGCCGTGCGCCGTCCGTTCGGGCTCGGCATCGCCCGCCTGCTGGCCCATGAGTACGGTCACCACGTGCAGGAGATGGCCGGGATCTGGCGTTTCTACTGGAGCACCCGCGCCGCCGCCCGCACCAAGGCCAGGAAGCTCGAACTCACGCGCCGCTCGGAATTGCAGGCCGAATGCCTGTCGGCGGTCTTCATGTCCACCATCAAGCGCAGTTTCCCGGTGGACGAGGCCGAATGGAACTACGCGGTCAACTGGTTCCAGCGCAACGGCGACAAGGGCTGGGCCGAGAACGACCACGGCCGGGGCAGGACCCAGGCGACCTGGATGAAGCGCGGATTCGCCGAGGCGGCGCCGTGGGCGTGCAACACCTGGTCGGTGAAATCCGGAGCGGTGCAATAGTTTCTTTGCCTGCGCATTACCTTGCTATAAGGTCACCTGCCATGCGTATCACCCTGAAGGCGCTGGTTTGCAGCGCGGCTCTCGCGCTCACCGCCGGTCTCTTGCCCGGTACGGCTCAGGCCGCAGTCTCCGCCGCACCCCCCAAGACCCTGGCGAACAACGCCCTCTACAAGAGCGGCAAGATGCCCGCCAAGAAGTGCACCGAGACCCACTGGGAGCGAGGTGACATGGCGGCCGCGCGTGAATACCTGGAAGTCGTCATGGGATGCCTCAACACCTCGTGGAAGGCCCACTTCAAGAAGGCCGGGATGAGATTCCGCGCGCCCGACTTCGAGGTGGTCAACAACATCGGCGACCCGATCGGCGCCTGCGGCAGGTTCCCCGGTCCTGGCGTGCTGGCCCTCTACTGCCCGGACAACGAGAACTTCTACATGCTCGTCGACGGCGACGCGCTCGACGACCCGACCAGCATGATCCACATCGGCGTGATGGCCCACGAGTACGGTCACCACATCCAGCAGATCACCGGCATCATCCCGGTCTACGACAAGATGAAGTTCAAGAGCGACGACGCGCACTACGCGATGCACCGCCGGATCGAGCTGCAGGCCGACTGCCTGGCCGGGGCGTTCATCGGCAGCGTGTGGTCCACGCTCGGCCGGACCAAGGCGGAGTTCAAGGACCTGACCGAGCACGAGCTCGGCGGCACCACCGACGGCATCAAGGGCGGCGGCGACTCGCCCGACCTGGAGATCACCTCCCCCACCCACGGCAAGCCCACCAACCAGCGCTACTGGCTGACGCGCGGCTTCAGCGGCAAGGGGCCGCAGGTGTGCAACACCTTCACCGCCTCGGCCAAGCGCACCGCCTAGCCGTACAGGCTCTGCCCGATGAGGGTGGCCGCCGACACGGCGGCCACCAGCAGGATCGCGGCCCGCACGCGCCCTCCGTCGAGGTAGCGGCGCAGCGGGCCCGACAGCAGGAAGCCGGCGACCAGGAACGGGATCAGCGCCAGGCCCGACGTCACGGCCCTGGCGGGCAGCCGGTCGACCGCCCACAGGATGCCCAGCGACTGAGCGGCGCTGAGGAAGAAGAAGCCCGCCAGCGTGGCCCGGATCTGGGGGCCCTTGGCGCTCTGGTAGACCAGCGCGATGGGCGGGCCGCCGATGCCGGTCGCGGTGCCGGTGATGCCCGAGACGAATCCGGCGCCGGTGAGCGTGAGGCCGTTGCGCGGCACCGACAGCGCCCTGGCGGTCAGCGTGACCGCGATCAGCACCATGACGCCCACCATCACGCCGAGCGTGCTCGCCGAGACGTGGACGACGATCAGTGCGCCCAGCGCGCTGCCCGGCAGGCGGCCCAGCAGGGCCCAGCCCAGGCCGCGCCAGTCGATGCGCCGCCACTCGGCGGCCAGGGTGAACAGCGGCAGCGTGACGTTGACGACCTGGATCGCTCCAGGCATCAGGCCGGGGTCGAGCATCGTCACCACGGGGGCCGCCACCAGGCCCAGCCCGAAGCCGACAGCGCCCTGGACGATCGCCCCCACGAGCACCGCCGTACCTGCCACGAGCAGGACCATCCACTCCATGGGCGGGAACCCTAGAACACCACTTTTCCCATGGGTCCAAGGGGAAAGCCGCGGGCCGGACCGCCGCCCGCGGTCCTCGCCGGGCACCGCCGCGTGGGCGGCCGGTCCGGTGCTCGGCGAAGGCCGCCTCCATGGGTCTGGAGACGGCCTTCGCCTGCGGAGATTACTTGGCCAGCAGCGAGCGCAGGACGTACTGCATGATGCCGCCGTGCCGGTAGTAGTCGGCCTCACCCGGGGTGTCGATGCGCACGACCGCGTCGAACTCCACGCCGCCCGCCCTGACCTTGACGGTCTGCGGGATGGAGCCCGAGTTGAGCTCCTCGACGCCGGTGATGTCGAAGACCTCCTCGCCGGTCAGACCCAGCGACTCGGCCGTCTGGCCCTCGGGGAACTGCAGCGGGAGCACGCCCATGCCGATGAGGTTGGAGCGGTGGATGCGCTCGTAGCTCTCGGCGATGACGGCGCGCACGCCGAGCAGCGCGGTGCCCTTGGCCGCCCAGTCGCGCGAGGAGCCGGAGCCGTACTCCTTGCCCGCCAGGACCACGAGCGGGGTGCCCTGGGCCTGGTAGTTGACGCTGGCGTCGTAGATGAACGACACCGGGCCCTCGGCCTGGGTGAAGTCGCGCGTGTAGCCGCCCTCGGTGCCCGGCGCGATCTGGTTGCGCAGGCGGATGTTGGCGAACGTGCCGCGGATCATGACCTCGTGGTTGCCGCGGCGCGAGCCGTAGGAGTTGAAGTCCTTCACCTCGACGCCGTTGGCCTTGAGGTAGTCGGCGGCAGGGGTGCCGACCTTGATCGAGCCCGCGGGCGAGATGTGGTCGGTGGTGACCGAGTCGCCCACCTTGACCAGCACGCGCGCGCCGGGGATGTCGGTGACGGGCTCCGGCTTCTCGGGCATGCCCTCGAAGTACGGGGGCTTGCGGACGTAGGTGGAGGCCGCGTCCCATTCGAAGGTGTCGCCGGTCGGGATGGGCAGCGAGCGCCAGGTCTCGTCGCCCTTGAAGACGTCGGCGTAGTCACGCGCGAACATCTCGCGGTCGATGGAGTTGCCGACGACCTCGGCGACCTCCTGCGGGGAGGGCCAGATGTCCTTGAGGAAGACCGGCTCGCCGTCGGCGCCGACGCCCAGGGGCTCGGTGTCGAGGTCGATGTCCATCGTGCCCGCGAGCGCGTAGGCGACCACCAGCGGCGGCGAGGCCAGGTAGTTCATCTTCACGTCGGGGTTGATGCGGCCCTCGAAGTTGCGGTTGCCCGACAGCACCGCGGTGACCGCGAGGTCGTGCTGCTGGATCGCGGCCGAGATCTCCTCGGGCAGCGGGCCCGAGTTACCGATGCAGGTGGTGCAGCCGTAGCCGACCAGGTTGAAGCCGATCTTGTCGAGGTAGGGCTGCAGGCCGCTGCGCTCGAAGTAGCCGGTGACGACCTGGGAGCCGGGGGCGAGGGAGGTCTTGACCCACGGCTTGCGGGTCAGGCCCTTCTCGACCGCGTTGCGTGCCAGGAGCGCGGCGCCCAGCATCACGTACGGGTTGGAGGTGTTCGTGCACGAGGTGATGGCCGCGATCGACACGATGCCGTGGTCGATCTCGAACGAGCTGCCGTCGGCCATGGTGACCTCGACCGGCTTGTGCGGCCGGAAGCCGTTGGCCGTGGCGTTGGACGCGGGGGCGTCGGAGGCCGGGAAGGACTCCTCACCCTCCTCGTCGAGCGCGTCGGGCACGAAGACCTGCACGTCGCGGCGCCAGGCCTCCTTGGCGTCGGTCAGCGCGATGCGGTCCTGCGGGCGCTTGGGGCCGGCGATCGACGGCACGACGGTGCCGAGGTCGAGCTCCAGGTATTCGGAGAAGACGGGCTCGTTGTCGCTGTCGAGCCACATGCCCTGGGCCTTGGCGTAGGCCTCGACGAGGGCGATCTGCTCCTCGCTGCGGCCGGTCAGGCGCAGGTAGTCGGTGGTCTGCGAGTCGATCGGGAAGATCGCGCAGGTGGAGCCGAACTCGGGGCTCATGTTGCCGATCGTGGCGCGGTTGGCCAGCGGCACGGAGGCGACGCCCTCGCCGTAGAACTCGACGAACTTGCCGACGACGCCGTGCTTGCGCAGCATCTCGGTGACGGTGAGCACCAGGTCGGTCGCGGTGGCGCCGGCCGGGAGCTGGCCGGTCAGCTTGAAGCCGACGACGCGCGGGATGAGCATGGAGATCGGCTGGCCGAGCATCGCGGCCTCGGCCTCGATGCCGCCGACGCCCCAGCCGAGAACGCCGATGCCGTTCTCCATCGTGGTGTGGGAGTCGGTGCCGACGCAGGTGTCGGGGTAGGCCTTGCCGTCGCGGACCATGACGACGCGGGCCAGGTGCTCGATGTTGACCTGGTGCACGATGCCGGTGCCGGGCGGGACGACCTTGAACTCGTCGAAGGCGGTCTGGCCCCAGCGCAGGAACTGGTAGCGCTCGCGGTTGCGCTCGTATTCGCGCTCGACGTTGCGCTGGAAGGAGTCGGGGTGGCCGAAGTAGTCGACGATGACCGAGTGGTCGATGACCAGCTCGGCGGGTGCCAGCGGGTTGACCTTGGCCGGGTCGCCGCCCAGGTCGCGCACGGCCTCGCGCATGGTGGCCAGGTCGACCACGCAGGGCACGCCGGTGAAGTCCTGCATGATCACGCGCGCGGGCGTGAACTGGATCTCCACGCTCGGCGTCGCCTTGGGGTCCCACTGGCCGAGCGCGTTGATGTGGTCGGCGGTGATGTTCGCGCCGTCCTCGGTGCGCAGGAGGTTCTCCAGCAGGATTTTCAGGCTGTACGGCAGGCGCTGGCTGCCCTCGACGGCGTCGAGCCGGAAAATCTCATATGACGCGTCGCCAACGCGCAGCGTGTCACGGCTGCCGAAGCTGTTCGCGGACACGGTGAATCGCCTCCTCGGTGGACCATTGCTCAGTCAAATCCTGCCGCACCTCGGGAGGCGATACGACGTTAGGTAACCCTAACCCACAGGTTGCAGCGGATGTCTCGACGTCAAGATATCTACAATATATCTCGACATCAAGCTAAATGCCGAATGGCCGGCCGCGGCAGGACGCGACCGGCCATCCGTGTCAGGGAATCAGTTGATGGTGAACTGCGTTCCCGGCTGGCGCACGATGTCGCCGTCGGCCGAGTTGGTGATCGTGACGTTCGTCAGCGTCGCACTGCCCCTGGCCCCGCTCATGGCCAGGATCCCCGCGCCGTTGTTCGACTTGTCGATGCGGACGTTGGTGATCTGGACGTTGGGCACGTTGCCCCCGCCCGTCTTGAACTGGATCCCGTCGTAGGTCGAGTCGTGGATCTCGGTGTCGCGGATGACGACGCCCGGGATGTCCCGTCCCTGCGCGAAGATCGTGATGGCGCCGAACTCCTGGTCCTCGTTCCAGAACGCGCCACCGGTGCGGTGGAGCGCGTTGTTGGCGATGAGGGTCTGACCCGAGAAGGGCAGCGGGTCGTGGTCGGTCGCCAGCATGATGCCGGGGTAGTTCATCGTGTCGTAGACGAGGTTGTTCTCGATCTTGTTGCCGTAGCCGCCGTAGATCGCGATGCCGTTGGCCCGCCAGGGCAGCTGGATGGTGTTGTTCACGAACTGGTTGCTGTGGCCGATGTCGACCGAGGTGTCCTTGACGTACTGGCTGGCCCAGACCGCCAGGGCGTCGTCTCCCGTGTTGCGGAAGGAGGAGTTGAACACCTTGGAGTTGCGCGTGCCGTTGGCGAAGTTGACGCCGTCGGCGTAGGTGTTGCGGATGCGCACCCCGCTGAACTCCAGGCCGTCGCCGGGGTTCCACAGCTCGGGGATGTTGCTGTAGTCGCGGCCCACCCAGGCTCCGACGTTGGCGTGCTCGATCCAGACGTTGGTGATCTTGGTGTTCTTGCCGAAGCGCCCGTTGAGCCCCACGCCGCCCTCGGCGCCTCCGGGCCCGCCGCGGATCCGGCCGGAACCGAAGATCGCGATGTCGGAGATCTGCGTGTTGTCGTCGATGTCGAAGCCGAAGTTGCCCTCGTGCGGATGGTTGATGCCGCCCTGGACCAGGTGCGGCTCGGTCAGCGTGTAGAGCTGGGAGTGCCACATGCCCGCGCCGCGGATGGTGACGTTGCGGATGCCCACCTGGTTGTGCGTGCCCCGGTTGAGCGGGTCGTCGGTGAGGATCTTCTGCTCCTGGCGCCACTGGCCCGGCGGGATCCAGACGCAGCCGATCACGCCGTTCTGGTCGTCGGTGACCGCGCGCTGGATGGCGGAGGTGTCGTCGATGCCGTCGTTGGGCACGGCGCCGTACTGCGTGATCGACACGCAGCCCGCGGGCTGCGAGGCGGCCGGGGCCACCTGCTCCAGGTCGATCATGTCGATGATGTAGAACGAGGCGGTGTCACCCGCGTCGCGCTGCAGCTTGAACTTCGTGCCAGGCGGGTAGCTCTGCGCCAGCAGGGCGTGCGACTCGTCGAAGAGCCTGCGCGCGTCGGCCTGCGGCGTCTGCGTCAGCCCCTCGGGATCGTCCGTCGTGCCGTACAGCCAGCTGTACTTACTGGTCAGGTTGAGCTTCTGGGCGAAGGTGCCGTTGACGTAGAGGCTGAGGGTGGCGTCGATGCCGCCTCCGCCCGCGGCGTCGGGGATCGAGTTGCGCACCACGATCGAGTTGGCCTGGTTGACCGAGGTGAACTCGACGTACTGGCCGGTGCTGTTGAGCCTGACCGACTTGCGGCCCGACGACTCGGTGGCGAAGTTGGTGTGCCCGAAGGTGCGCAGCGCGTCGGTCTCCAGCAGCGTGCCGTTGTGGCCTGCCGCCTCCGCCTCGTAGGAGGTGTACGGCACCGCGGCGCCGCGCCCGACGACGATCGACTGGGTGCGGGTGTTGTTGGTCTCGTTGGTCTCCTCGACCACGTTCGTGGCGTCGGCGGCGGCCAGGATGGTCGCGCCTCCGCTGGTGGCGGTCCAGGTGCCGCTGATGGCGACGTTGGCGGTGGCGCCCGCGGCGATCGCGGGGGCGTTGCCGTTCAGCGTGGCGGAGCCGACGGTCACCCGGGTCACCGACGCGGGCGCCGGGCTGATGCCGCGGTTGTTGACCGCGACGGTGAAGCTGACCGGCGCGCCGACCGCCGGGTTCGGCGGGGTGGTGGTGATGCCGGTGACCTGCAGGTCGGGTCCGGGCGCCTGGCTGACGGTCAGGCTGCCGCTCGCGGCGTTGTTGGTCTCGCTCTGCTCGACCAGCGTGTTGTCGGGGTCGGCGGTCGCGGTCACCTGGTGGGTGCCCTGGCCGCGGGTGCCGATGTTCTGCGTCACCGTGGTGCTGGCGCCCGCGGCCAGCGCGGGGACGGCGACCGTCCCGGCGGGCGTGCCGCCGACGGTGAAGGTGAGGTTGTCGGCCGGGGAGGCGGCGGTGCCGGCGTTCCTGACCGTGGCCGACAGGGTGACGGCCTGCGTCTCACTGGGCGTGGCGGGGGTCCACGACAGGTCGGTGACCGTCAGGTCGGGGTTGGGCGCCGGGGTGCCGAACACCTGGAACTCCGCCACCTGGCCGCCGGGCGCGCCGGTGTTGGAGGTGAACCTCAGCTGCACGTCGGCGACGGTGCCCGAGACCGGGATGGTCACCGAGTTGCCGCTGCTGGGGTGGAAGTCGTAGTTCGCGGCCGCCTTGAGGCTCGTGTAGCCGCTCGCGCTCTGCTCGCGGCCCAGGACCTGGATGTTCTGGGTACGGGGACCCCAGATCGGGTCGGGGTTGAGCTTGACCACCACCGAGGTCACGCCGGCGTTGGCGCCGAGCTTGACGGTCAGGGTGCCGGGGAAGCCGTTGCTCTCCCAGTAGGTGCCGGCGTTGTTGTCGTTGGCGTTGGCCGCGACGAAGGTGTGCACGTGGCCCGATTCGGCCATCTCCTTGCCGATGGCCAGGTTCGTGCCCGGGTCGCCGGTGCCCTGGCGGGTGACGGCGTTGCTGTTGGGCGACTCGTTGCCCGCGGCGTCCTTGGCTCTGACCACGTAAGTGACGGTGGCGTTGGTCGGCTGGGTGTCGGTGTAGGTCAGGACGTTGCCCGCCACGCTCGCCCTGAACTGGTCGTTGGCGTAGACGTCGTAGCCGGTCACGCCGACGTTGTCGCTCGAAGCCGTCCAGGTCAGCCTGATCTGCCCAGCGGCCGGCTGGGTGAAGGCGAGGTTGCCGGGAGCGGTCGGGTCCTGGGTGTCGCCGCCGCCGGAGGCGCCGTAGATCTCGAACTCCGAGATCTGCCCGGCGGGCCATCCGGCGTTGGCGGTGATGTGGGCCCGCCAGTAGCGGTAGGTGGCGGCCGGGAAGTCGATCGTCACCCGGTTGCCGGTCGCGGGGTTGAAGGTGTAGCCCGCGGAGGCCACGACGGTGGTGAAGGTGCCGCCGTCGTTGCTGCCCTGGATGCTGAGCGTCTGGGTGCGGGTCTGCCACGCGGCGGGGGCGGGAACCTTCAGCACGATCTGGTCCACGCTCGTGGGGGTGCCGAGGTCGACCCGCGCCCACTGCGGGAAGGTGTTGTTGGCGCTCTCCCAGTAACTGGCCTGGTCGCCGTCGTTGATGGCCGACACCGGGTATCCGGAGACGGCGCTGCTCGCCTGGGTCGCCTTGCCCGGCGACAGGTTGGGCCCGCCCGCGGCCGAGGCCGGCACGCCCCAGCCGAAGGTGAGCAGGGCTGCGGCGAGCACGGTCGCCACCAGCCGTAAGGGCTTTCTCATGCGCTTCTTCTCTCGTCGGAGCACGACAGGGGGGTGGATGGCAGGTGCACAGATGGAGAGTTGCGAGGTGATGCCGCCTAATCAACAAGTTCTTGTTGATTTTTTGCGTACCGCTGGCCGAATGTTACAAGCGGGCTACAGGGGCGTCAACGACGGGAAAATCACCGCGAAACGCCCAGCTCCTACGCAAAACGTTAAGAAGCCCTTGCAGCGACTGTATTGACAGCTTCCGTGAGGGTGGGTAAACACGGCACTACATGGCATCGCGCGCCTTGCCTGACACACCCCCCAGGTCAGGAAGGAAGCTCATGTGGTCCAGGCTGCTCGCCGCGGCGTCGCTGGTGTTATCCGGCGTCGCCGCGGCGGACATTCCCTCCGCTGACTACCAACAGGTCCAGCTGGCCGCCGGCCCGGCCGAGCTGGGCGAGCCCATCGGCATGGCCGTCCTGCCCGACCGGTCGGTGCTGCACACCGCCCGGGACGGCACGCTGCGCCACACCGACGCCGCCGGCAACACCAAGGTCGCCGGCAAGCTCGACGTCTACACCCACGACGAGGAAGGGCTGCAGGGCGTGGCCGCCGATCCGGGCTTCGCCACCAACCGCTTCGTCTACCTGTACTACTCGCCCAAGCTCAGCACCCCGGCAGGAGACGCGCCCGCCACCGGAACCGACTGGACGGCGTGGAAAGGCCACCTCAACCTCTCGCGCTTCACCCTCAAGGCCGACAACACCCTCGACCCGGCCACCGAGAAGGTCGTGCTGCAGGTGGCCAACGACCGCGGCCAGTGCTGCCACGTGGGCGGCGACATCGACTTCGACGCCCAGGGCAACCTCTACCTGACCACCGGCGACGACACCAACCCCTTCGAGTCGGCCGGCTACACCCCCATCGACGAGCGCACCGACCGCAACCCGCAGTTCGACGCCCAGCGTTCCTCGGGCAACACCAACGACCTGCGCGGCAAGCTCCTGCGCATCAAGGTCCAGCCCGACGGCACCTACACGATCCCCAGCGGCAACCTGTTCCCGCAGGGAACGCCGAACACCAGGCCCGAGATCTACGCGATGGGCTTCCGCAACCCCTTCCGCATGTCGGTCGACAGACCCACGGGCATCGTCTACCTCGGCGACTACGGCCCCGACGCGGGCGTGACCGATCCCGGCCGGGGTCCCAGCGGGCAGGTGGAGTTCAACCGCATCACCGCGCCGGGCAACTACGGCTGGCCGTACTGCACCGGGACCAACACCGCCACCGAGACCTACAACGAGTATACCTTCCCCGGCGGGCCCTCCGCCGCCAAGTACAACTGCGCGGCGGGACCGGCCAACAACTCCTTCCGCAACACCGGCCAGGCCACCCTGCCCCCGGCCAAGCCCGCCTGGATCCGCTACGCCGGCGACGCGGGCTCGCCTCCGGAGTTCGGCAGCGGCTCGGAATCGCCCATGGGCGGCGAGGTCTACCGCTACAACGCCGCGCTCAACTCGCCGGTCAAGTTCCCGCAGTCGCTCGACGGCCGCTACTTCGCCACCGAGTTCGGCCGCAAGTGGATCAAGGCGGTCGAGGTCAGGTCCGACGGCGGCTACGGCGTCATCGACACCTTCCCGTGGACCGGCACCCAGATCATCGACTCGGGCTTCGGCCCCGACGGCGCGCTCTACGTGCTCGACTACGGCACCGGCGGCGGCAACCAGGCGCTGTGGCGCATCGAGTACATCGGCGGCGGCAACCGCAGCCCGGTCGCGAAGGTCGCGGCCACCCCGACGTCGGGAGCGGCGCCCCTGTCCGTCGCGTTCTCCTCCGCGGGCAGCGCCGACCCCGAGGGCGGGCCGCTGACCTACTCCTGGGCCTTCGGCGACGGCTCCACCTCCACCCAGGCCAATCCCAGCCACACCTACACCGCCAGCGGCACCTTCACCCCGACCCTGACCGTGCGCGACTCCGAGGGCCTGACCGGCACCGCCAGCCTGGTGGTGACCGTCGGAAACACCGCTCCCACGGTGACGCTCGCCGCTCCCCCCAACGGCCAGCTGTTCGCGTACGGCGACGCCGTGCCCTTCCAGGTCACCGTCAGCGACCCCGAGGACGGCGCCATCGACTGCACCAAGGTCAAGGTCACCTACCTCGTCGGGCACGACAGCCACACCCACGCCATCACCTCCAAGACCGGCTGCTCGGGCTCGATCACCGTCCCGGCCGACGGCGAGCACGACGCCGCGGCCAACCTGTACGGGGTCTTCGACGCCGAGTACACCGACAAGGGCGGGCTGACCACGCACAGCGTGCGCACCCTGCAACCGGTGCACCGCCAGGCCGAGCACCACGGCGCCATGCAGGGCATCCAGCTCGCCGACCACGGCGGCGCGGAAGGCGGCAAGACGGTCGGCTTCACCGACAACGGCGACTGGATCTCCTTCGAGCCGTACGTGCTGGCCGGAGCGTCGTCCATCACCGCGCGCGTCTCCTCCGGCGGCACCGGCGGCACCATCGAGGTGCGCGCGGGCTCGGCCACCGGCACCCTGCTCGGCACGGTGACCGTCCCGGTGACCGGCGGCTGGGACACCTTCGCCGACGTCACCGCGCCGCTGTCGGGCGCGCCCGCCGGCACCACCAGGCTCTTCCTCGTCTTCAAGGGCCCGACCGGCCAGGGCAACCTGTTCGACGTCGACGCCTTCACCTTCGGCCGATCGGCCGCCCCGACCACGGCCGAGGGCGAGTCGTACACCTCCACCGGCGGCGTCCAGGTCGCCGGCCACGCGCCCGCCAGCGGCGGCAAGACCGCCGGCTACATCGAGAACGGCGACTGGGCCGGATACTCGCAGGTCAGTACGGCGGGCGCGAAGGGGTTCAGCGCCCGCGTGTCATCGGCCGGCTCCGGCGGGACGATCCAGATCCGCTCCGGCTCGCAGACCGGGACCCTGCTCGGCTCCGTCGCCGTCCCCGTGACGGGCGGCTGGGAGAGCTTCCAGACCGTCACCACGACCCTGACCTCCGGTTCCGGGCCCCTGTTCCTGACCTTCACCGGCGGTGGGGGCTTCCTTTTCGACGTCGACACCTTCACGATCACGCGGTAGGCGGGCCATGCTGAACAAGATCCTTCCCCTGGCACTCTTAGCAGGATTCATGACCATCGCTCCAGATCCCGCCTACCAGGTCCTGGTCTTCTCGAAGACGGCCGGGTTCCGTCACGACTCCATCCCCGCGGGCATCCAGGCCATCCGCGACCTCGGCGCGGCCAACAACTTCACCGTCACCGCGACCGAGGACGCCTCGGTCTTCTCCAACCTCTCCCCCTACAAGGCCGTCGTCTTCCTCAGCACCACCGGCGACGTGCTCAACGACAGCCAGCAGGCCGCCTTCCAGTCCTACGTCGACGGCGGGGGCGGCTACGTGGGCGTGCACGCCGCCGCCGACACCGAGTACGGCTGGCCGTACTACGAGAAACTGGCCGGCGCCTACTTCAAGAGCCATCCCCACATCCAGCAGGCCACCGTCAGGAGCGAGGACCGCGCCCACGCGGCCACCGCCCACCTGGGCCAGGCCTGGAGCCGCACCGACGAGTGGTACAACTACCGCACCAACCCGCGGCCCGGCGTGAAGGTGCTGCAGACGCTCGACGAGTCGAGCTACAGCGGCGGCGACATGGGCGACCACCCGATCACCTGGTGCCATCCGCAGGGCAACGGGCGCTCGTTCTACACCGGGCTCGGCCACACCATCGAGTCCTACGCCGACCAGAACTTCCGCCGCCTGCTGCTGGGCGGCATCCGCTACGCGGCGGGCTTCGCCAAGGCCGACTGCCGTCCCGAGACCGGCTACACCACGCTCTACAACGGCTCGACCACCGGCTGGTCGCAGGCGGGCCCCGGCTCGTTCGCCAACGCCGACGCCACCCTCACCTCGCAGGGCGGCATGGGCCTGCTGTGGTATCAGGCCCGCGAGTTCGCCTCCTACTCGCTCAAGCTCGACTGGAAGGTCACCGGCGACGGCAACTCCGGCGTCTTCGTCGGCTTCCCGCCCTCCGGCGACCCCAACTCGGCGGTCGGCAACGGCTACGAGGTCCAGATCGACGCCTCCGACACCCCCGACCGCACCACCGGCTCCATCTACGGCTTCAAGGCCGCCGACCAGGCCGCCCGCGACGCCGCGCTCAACCCGCCCGGCGAGTGGAACACCTACGAGCTGCTCGTGGAGGGCGAGCGGCTGCAGGTCTTCCTGAACGGCAGGAAGATCAACGACTTCACCAACACCGACCCCGCCCGCTCCCTGCGCCAGGGACACGTCGGCATCCAGAACCACAGCGCCTCCGACCAGGTCGCCTTCCGCAACATCCGCATCAAGGAACTGTCGACGGGCGGCACCACGACCGTCGAGGGCGAGGCCTACACCTCGACCGGAGGCGTCCAGGTCGCCAACCACGCGCCCGCCAGCGGCGGCAGGACCGCCGGCTACATCGACAACGGGGACTGGGCCGGATACTCCCAGGTCAACGTGTCGGGAGCGACCCGCTTCAGCGCCCGCATCTCCTCGGGCGGCGCGGGCGGCACCATCCAGATCCGCTCGGGCTCGCAGACCGGGCCCGTGCTCGGCTCCGTCGCGGTGCCGCAGACGGGCGGCTGGGAGAACTTCCAGACCGTCACCACCTCGCTGACCTCCGGTTCCGGGCCGCTCTTCCTCACCTTCACCGGCGGTGGCGGCTCACTGTTCGACGTCGACACCCTGACGCTCGACACCGCCCCCGTCACCGCTCCGGTCTCGGCCAAGACGCACATCTTCTACTACCCCTGGTACGACACGAACCCGTGGCGGCACTGGCAGCAGGGCGGCCAGAACCCTCCCGACAGCGTCGGCGCCGACTTCTACCCGGCGCTCGGCGCCTACGACTCCGGTGACTTCGCCGGCGCCGTGACCCAGCACATGAAGTGGATCAGGCAGTCCGGCGCGGGAGTGCTGGTCTACAGCTGGTGGGGGCGCGGCGGCTACGAGGACGGCCTGGCGCGCGGCGTCATGGACGCCGCCGCCGCGCAGGGACTCAAGGTCGCCTGGCACCTGGAGCCGTACGCCGGCCGTACGGCTGCCTCGACCGTCGACGACATCCGCTACATCAACCAGACGTACGGCACGCATCCGGCCTTCAGCAACGCCTTCTACGTCTTCGAGAGCCTGCGCATCACCGACTGGTCGGCGCTGTCGCAGGTCAACCAGAGCAACGTGATCCTGGCCCAGACCACCGACACCTCCAAGATCGCTCACTTCGGCGGCATGTACACCTACGACGCCATCGCCGGCGCCACCGCGCCCGGCTGGCAGCAGGCCGCCGACTACGCCCGCGCCAACGGCCTGGTCTGGGCGCCCTCGGTCGGCCCCGGCTACATCGACGACCGCGCGGTGCCCGGCAACACCACCCCGACGCTCGGCCGCGACAACGGCGCCACCTACGACAGGGAGTGGACCAACGCGCTGAACACCCGGCCCACCTGGGTCTCCATCACCTCGTTCAACGAGTGGCACGAGGGCAGCATCATCGAACCCGCCGTGCCGCGCTCGGGCTACCAGAGCTTCGAGGGCGCCTACGGCAGGACCGGCGCCGCCGCCCAGACCGCCTACCTCGACCGGACCAGGCACTGGGTGACCCAGTTCGAGGCCCAGTCGTGAGACTCCTGATGTCCGCCGTGCTGCTGGCCGCCACCCTCGTGGCGGCCGGCGGCACCGGCCCCGCCGCGCGGGCGGCAGCCGTACCCGACAACCAGACCCTCTGGTACGAGCAGCCCGCCACCGACTGGGAGACCCAGTCCCTGCCCATCGGCAACGGCGCCCTGGGCGCGACCGTGTTCGGCGGCGTCGCCACCGAACAGCTGCAGGTCAACGAGAAGACCCTGTGGACCGGCGGGCCAGGCTCGCCCGGCTACGACTTCGGCAACTGGAGGAGCCCCAGGCCCGGCGCCATCGGCGACGTCAAGGCGCAGATCGACCGCGACACCCGCATGACCCCGGAAGCCGTCGCGGCCAGGCTCGGCCAGGGCAAGACGGGTTTCGGCAGCTACCAGACCTTCGGCGACGTGTGGCTCGACACCGGGCACGGGGGCGCCACCGGCTACCGGCGCGAGCTGTCGCTGAGCGAGGCGATCGCCCGCGTGCGCTACACCTCGGGCGGCGTCGATTACACCCGCGAGTACTTCGCGAGCTTCCCCGGCAACGTGATCGTCGGCAGGCTGACCGCCTCGCAGCCCGGCCGCGTCTCCTTCACGCTGCGCACCACCTCGCCGCGCAACGACCGGCAGGTCAGCGTGTCGAACGGCAGGCTGCGCATCCGGGGCGCGCTCGCCGACAACGGCATGCGCTTCGAGGGGCAGATCCAGGTGCTGACGAGCGGCGGCAGCCGTTCCGACGGCGGCGACCGCGTCACCGTCAGCGGCGCCGACAGCGCGATGTTCGTCATGTCGATGGGCACCGACTACGCCGACACCTACCCCTCCTACCGGGGCGCCGATCCGCAGGCCAGGGTCACCGCCGCGGTCGACCAGGCTGCGGCGCGCGGCTTCGACGCGCTGCGGCAGGCACACCTGGCCGACTACCGCGCGCTGAACGACCGGGTCAGGCTCGACCTCGGGCAGGGCACCCCGCAGGTGCCGACCGACCGGCTGCGCTCGGCCTACACCGGCGGGTCGAGCAGCGACGACCGGGCACTGGAGGCGCTGTTCTTCGCCTACGGGCGGTACCTGCTCGTCAGCTCCTCCCGCTCCGGCTCGCTGCCGGCCAACCTGCAGGGCGTGTGGAACAACTCCACCAGCCCGCCCTGGTCGGCCGACTACCACGTCAACATCAACCTCCAGATGAACTACTGGCCGGCCGAGCAGACCGCCCTGCCCGAGACGGTGGCGCCGCTGACACGCTACGTGCAGCAGCTGGCGGCGCCCGGCCGCAGGACCGCGCAGGAGATGTTCGGCTCGCGCGGCTGGGTGGTGCACAACGAGACGAACCCGTTCGGCTTCACCGGCGTGCACAACTGGGCGACCTCCTTCTGGTTCCCCGAGGCCGCCGCCTGGTTGTGCCGCCACCTGTACGAGCGTTACCGGTTCAGCGGCGACCGCGCGTTGCTGCAGTCGGTCTATCCGGCGATGCGGGAGGCCGCCCTGTTCTGGGTCGACAACCTGCACACCGACCCGCGTGACGGCAGGAAGGTCGTCTCGCCCAGCTACTCACCCGAGCACGGCGACTTCTCCGCCGGGGCGGCCATGTCCCAGCAGATCGTCGCCGACCTGTTCGGCAACGTGCTGGCCGCCGCCGCCGTCCTCGGCACCGACGAACCCGAGGTACGGCAGGCGCTGGCGGCACTCGATCGCGGCCTGCGAGTCGGGTCGTGGGGTCAGCTGCAGGAGTGGAAGGCCGACTGGGACTCGCGCACCGACGACCACCGGCACGTCTCCCACCTGTACGCCCTGCATCCCGGCGACGCCATCCAGCCGGGCACGGCCTTCGCCCAGGCGGCCAAGGTCTCCCTGACGGCGCGAGGCGACGGGGGCACCGGCTGGTCGAAGGCCTGGAAGATCAACTTCTGGGCGCGGCTGCTCGACGGCGACCACGCGCACAAGATGCTCTCCGAGCAGCTGCGCACCTCGACGCTGGCCAACCTGTGGGACACCCATCCGCCGTTCCAGATCGACGGCAACTTCGGAGCGACCTCGGGTGTGGCCGAGATGCTGCTGCAGTCGCAGCACGGCGTCATCCATCCGGCGCCCGCCGTACCCGCCGCCTGGCCCGCGGGATCCGTGACCGGGCTGCGTGCGCGGGGGAACGTCGCCGTCGACGTCGCCTGGCGCGGCCGGGCGGCGGAACGGGTCACGCTGCGGCCCGGCGGGCCGGGCACACTGCGGGTGCGCACCCCGCTCAGCGTGCTGAAAGACGACACCGGCGCCGCCGTGCCGTACACGCGTGACGGCGACACCCTCACCTTCACCGCCCAGGCGGGCAGGACCTACACCCTCACCGGCTCGCCGGGACCGTGCGCCACCGCGCCCGCCGACCGGCCCGTCGTCGCGTGGGACCCGGTCTCGGGCACCACGGTGACCGACTCCTCCGGCAACGGGCGCACCGCCACGATCGTCGGCTCCGGCGGCTACTCGGCCGGGGCGCTGCTGCTCAACGGCTCCACCTACCTCACCACCGCGCCCACCACGCTGGGGCTGCTGCCCGAGGCGACGTTCGCCGCGCAGGTCCGCATCGCCGGATCCGGCTACCGGCGGCTGTTCGACTCCCAGCCCTCCGGCAACCCCGGCGACGACGGGATCATCGTCGACGTCACGCCCTCCGGCCATCTGCGCTTCATCGGGGCCGGACGCAACATCACCACCGACGCGGCGCTGCCCACCGGGCGGCTCATCGAACTCGTGGTCACGCTCGGCCGCACCGGCGTGATCACCGTCTACGTCGACGGCGCCCGCGCGGGCGGCGGGCAGACCGGCGCGGGCGGGATCATGGGCTGCGCCACCCGGCCGCTGCGCTTCGCCGCCGACCAGGACGGCCGGCAGCGGCTCTCCGGCGCGGTCGACCGCATGGCCGTCCTGGCACGAGCCCTGCCCGCGGCGGACGTGCCCCGGTGGAAGGAGATCGCTTTCCCGTGACTAGATGGGCGCCAGGCGGAGGAACAGCAGCCCGATGATGGCGACGGACAGGAGCGGGGCGAGGATCTTCTGCTCGAACCTCTTGCCGGTCTTGATCCCGATCTTCCACGGCAGCACGAACCTGGCGCCCATCGGCCACAACACCGGGCAGCCCCGCTCCGTCATGCAGTCGCCCACCACGTGGATCAGGCACCCGAGCCCGATCGCCAGGCCCAGCCACGCGTAACCCACGCCCAACGACATGAAGACGACGTAGATGCCCGCCGTGAGGCCGATGTTGACCATCATCGAGCCCCACTTGTTGCCGGGGACGCCGATGCCGATCGCCCGCAACGCCAGGCCGACCATCAGGATGACCAGGATGTCGCGGCCGATCGGATAGGCGTCGGCCAGCCAGTGCGCACCGAACCCCATCAGGACGGCGAAGACCAGCGAATGCGTCATGCCCCGATGGCCGCCGGTCAGCCACGCCACGACCTTGCTCAGCGCCCACGTGATGGGGCCGAAGGTCTGGGCGATGGTGGCGCTGGGGTGGTCGAGATCGGGCAGCATCGCTGCGCCCGCGCAGACGAGCGCACCGGCGATGAGCTCGGTGGGCGTCAGGGCGGTGGCCATGATGCCGGTCTCGAAGTACTTCGACTCCTCGGCGAGCAGCGGAAGCGCCGCCAGCGCCGGTGCCAGGCCTAACCAGGCGATGGCGCCGGTCATGGCGTGCGAGTGGCCCATCATGATCACAGGGTACCCAGTCGTGGCGGGCTTCCGCGTGCCTCCGGCCCGCGTGTCCCGGCGTGTTGCCCGTGTGTCCCGGCGTGTTGCCCGCATGTCCCTGCGTGTTGCCCGTGGCCCCCGGCCTGTTGCCGGTGGCCCCGCGGGTCCTCGCGTGGGCCCGCCGGGCACTTCCCTTGCGCAAACCCGGGCACTCGCCTCGCGCAAAACAAAGACGAGGTCGTTACCGCAGCGACAGCACCCCCCAGCCCTGCCGACGCGGAACGACCTCGTCTGAACTATCCAACGGCCTCCACGGGAGATGTGTTCCCGAATTCCGCGACTTTTTCGTGATCTGGCTCACTCTGGGAATGCCCGATTGCCAACGACATGTTCTCGATATATCGTAGAAGCATCACGAACGATCGAAGGAGTATCACCATGAGTTACACACATGCAGCCGGCGGGCAGTGGCCCGACGCACGCGAACTGAAGAAGGCCCTGCGCGAAGGCGCCCGCCACCTCGCCGAAGCCTGGGAGCGCGTCGAACACCACGGAGGCGGCCGCCCCCATCGCCCCGGAGGCCCGGAAGGCGGGCCACACGAGCACCGCCACCGCGGCCGCCGAGGCCCTGGACCGTTCCCCTTCGACTTCGGCCGCGGCCCCTGGGGGGGACCCGGCGGACCGTTCGGTCCCCGCCACGGCGGCTGGGGCGGGCGAGGCCGCAAGGCCAAGCGCGGCGACGTCCGCGCCGCCATCCTGGCCCTGCTGGCCGAGGAACCCCGCAACGGGTACCAGATCATCCAGGAGATCGCCGAGCGCAGCGAAGGCGGCTGGAAGCCCAGCCCCGGCGCCGTCTACCCGGCGCTCCAGCAACTCACGGACGAAGGCCTGATCATCTCCGAGGAGGCCGACGGCCGCAAGACCTTCCGCCTCACCGAGTCCGGCCGCGCCTACATCGACTCGCACACCGACGAGGTGCGCGCCCCCTGGGAGGAGATGCGCCCCGACGTCGACGACACCACCGCCGACCTCTGGGACGTCGCCCGCCAGTCGGCCTTCGCGATGATGCAGATCGCGCAGACCGGCTCCCCGTCGCAGGTCCGCGAGGCTCGCAAGATCCTCAACGAGACGCGGCGCAAGCTCTACCAGATCCTGGCCGACGGCGACACCGACGCCGACTCCGACGAGGAGTGACCCTGACATGAGCGGTGAGCTGCGCATCGGCGACGCCGAGCGCGACCGGGCGATGGCCGTCCTGCGCGAACACTTCGCGCAGGGCCGCCTGAGCCGCGAGGAGCTCGACGAGCGTCTCGACCTGGCCCTCGCGGCCAGGACCGCTCGCGACCTGACGGCCGTCACCGCCGACCTCCCGGTCGACGAGTACGGCCACGCCGCCGGCCCTGACTCCCTCGAGCCGGGGTACGGCACGGCGCACACCCCACGCCGCACCCGCCGAGGCCACCACCACCCGTGGGGCCACGGCGGCTGGGGCCACCACCCCTCCAGCCCGGGCCCCGGCCCTCGGTTTGGTCCCGGCCTGGGTCCCGGCAGGGGGCTTGGCATGGGCCCCGGCATGAGTCCCGGCATGGGCCCCGACGCCCGGTTCGACCCGGACACGGACCCCGGCTCAACGTTCGGCCCGGACACGGACCCCGGCTCGCCCCCCGGCCCCCTGTTCGACCCGGACACGGACGCCCGCTCGCGCCCCGGCCCCCCGTTCGACCCGGACATGGGCCCGAGCTCAAGCCCCAGCCCCCAAATCGGCCGTGGCATCGGCTCCGGGCCTGGACCGTGGCTCGCAGGATGGCAGGCCGAGGCCGAGCGGCGAGGACTGCGCTGGCCCGATCACGACCCCGCCGCCTGGCACGCCGCCATGCGCGCCCATCGCCGCGAGATGCACCGCATCCGCCACGACATGCGCCGGCACATGCGGCACTCCCCTCACCCGTGGGCCCACCGCCACGGCCCCGGGCCGTTCGTGCCGATCCTCCTCCTGGCCGCGGTCATCGGCCTCATCGTGGGCGGATTCGGCTTCTTCAAGGTCGTCCTCGCCCTGTGGATCGGTGCCACGGCCTTCCACGTGATCCGCAGGATCGCCCACGGACGCCGCTTCACAGGTCCCGGTCGAGCCGGACTCTGAGCTGCCCCAGCGCCTTGTCCGCCGCCTGCCGTACCGAGGCCTCCCGATCGTCGAGCGCGCCCCTGACCACGGGGGCGTGCTCGCCCTCCCCCGTCACGCCGAGCGCCCGCAGCGCCGCCGCCCGCACCCGGGGCACCTCGTCACCGACGAGCCCGGCCAGCACATCGGCCGCCTCCCCCAGCTCCCGCAGCCGTGCGACCTTCGCGCACATCTCGCGCACCCGCCACGACGTGTCCTCCAGCCCCCGCACCACGGCGGGCGCTGCGGCAGGGGTCCACGCGTAGAGCAGCCCCCTGGCTCCCCAGACCCGTGGCCAGTGCTCCTTCCACCCCACGCCGAGCCCGTCAACGGCAGGGGCGCCGCCGATCCACACCAGCGGCGGCTCACCGGGGTCGTCGTAGCCCACGGCCAGCACGAGCAGGTCAGCACACCAGGCGGCCACCCTGGCCTCGCCGTACACCCGGCACGCCTGCTCGACCAGGACTCTCGGATGAGCGCCCGCGTCCTCGGGCCATTCGCCACGCACCGCCACGATCCGCGCCCCTTTCGGCCCGCCGACGGCCCCCGCCGACGGCCCGCTGACGGCCCTCCGCGCGCCACCGGTCGCGGCATGGCCGACCTGGCCACTATCCGCGGGATCGCCGACCACACCACCATCCGCGGTATGACCGACCACACCGCTCTCCATGGCATGGCCGACCTCGCCACCATCCGCGGGATCGCCGACCACCCCACCACCATCCGGGGCATGGCCGACCTCACCACCGTCATGTCCCCCGCGCTCCACGTCGCGCCCGTCTCCCGACAAGGCACCTAACGCCGCCGCGGGACCACCCGCGACTCGCACGCTCTCCGCAGCCTCACTCACCGCCTACTCGCCTCCCCCGGTCTCCTCGCCCGACCGCGGTGGCAGGTCCAGCGCGGACCGTAGCTGGGCGAGCTGGGCGGCGATGCCGTCGAGCGACCAGTGCGCGTTGAGGCCGCTCGGGTTCGGCAGCGCCCATACCCGCGCCCCTGCGACCAGGTCGTCCTGCGGGCCGATGACCGCCTTGGGACGTGCGAAGCCAGTGCGATACGCGGAGATGCCGAGCACCGCCAGCGCCTTGGGCCGGGTGCGCTCGACCAGCTCCGCGAGCCGTACCGCACCGTCTCTCAACTCCTGCGGGGTGAGCTCGGCCGCCGTGGCGCTGGGGCGAGCGACGATGTTGGTGATGCCCAGGCCGTACAGCGGCAGGAGGTGTTGCTCGTCGGGCGTCAGCCGGCGCGGCGTGAAGCCCGACAGGTGGAGGGCGGGCCAGAACCGGTTGCCGGGGCGGGCGAAGTGCCGGCCCTTGGCCTCCGACATGAGGCCAGGGTTGATGCCGCAGAACAGAACGTCGAGATCAGGGCCCAGGACGTCGTCGATCACACCCCGGAGACTACGCCCGGGCGGCGACAGTTTCGCCGCGGCGCTCAGCCCATGTCCTCCAGCCGCCGCCCCTTGGTCTCCTTGACGAACCGGGCGACGAACAGGAACGACAGCGCGGCGAAGAACGCGTAGCCGAGGTAGGTGAGCGGCAGGTTCCACTCGGAAAGGCGCGGGAACGACACGGTGATCGCCCAGTTGGCGACCCACTGGGCGGAGGCCGCGACCGAGAGGGCGGCGGCGCGGATCCTGTTGGGGAACATCTCGCCCAGCAGCACCCAGACCACGACACCCCAGGACAGGGCGAAGAAGAGCACGAACGTGTTGGCCGCGATGAGCGCGATGGTGCCCTGCGGATCGGGCAGGGTCACGTCGGCGCCCGAGCCGCTCGCGGAGCTGAACGCCCACGCGGCGGTCGCCAGCGAGATCGCCATGCCCGCCGAGCCGACGAGCAGGAGCGGCTTGCGTCCCACCCGGTCCACCAGGGCGATGGCGATGAACGTGCCCAGGATGTTGATGACGGCGCTGATGACGCTGATGAGCAGCGACTGGCTCTGGTCGATGCCGACCGACTGCCACAGCGACGACGAGTAGTAGAAGATCACGTTGATGCCGACGAACTGCTGGAAGACCGAGAGCGCGATGCCGATCCACACGATCGGCAGCAGGCCCATCGCCGAGCCGCGCAGGTCGCGCAGGGTCGGCGTGTGCTCGCTGCGCAGCACGGTCTTGATCTCGGCGACGCGGGCGTCGAGGTCGACGTCGTCGCCCTCGACCTCGGACAGCACCTTCCTGGCCTGCTCGATCTTGCCGACGGAGATCAGGAAACGCGGCGATTCGGGGATGACCGAGGCGAACAGCAGGTAGGCGACGGCCGGCACGACGCACGCGCCCAGCATCCACTGCCAGGCCTCCAGACCCCACAGCTCGTTGTTCACGTCACCGCCCGCGAGCTGGCCGATGCCGTAGTTGACCAGCTGCGACACGGCGATGCCCAGCACGATCGCCAGCTGCTGGAACGACCCCAGCCTGCCCCGGTAGGCGGGCGGCGCCACCTCGGCGATGTAGGCAGGGCCGAGCACCGACGCCATGCCGATCGCGACGCCCGCCAGCGCGCGCCAGAAGGCCAGGTCCCAGATCGCGAACGGCAGCATCTGCCCGATCGAGCTGACCGCGAAGATCAGCGCGGCGGCCTGCATGCTCCTGGTGCGCCCCCACCTGTCGGCCAGCCTGCCGGCGAACCAGGCGCCCACCGCCGAACCCAGCAGCGCGATCGCCACCACGAAGCCGGTCTCCACCGTGCCGACCTCGAAGTACTTCTGGATACCGGTGACCGCGCCATTGATCACCGAGCTGTCGTATCCGAACAGGAAGCCGCCGATCGCCGCCGCCGCCGTGATGAACACGACGTGGCCGAGGTGCTCCTGATGGTTCGCCTGCGTTGCCATGGTCCCCCCTCGCCGGGGGCGTACCCTCATGTCACTCTATGTACAGGCTTGATCACCTAAACTTTGTCTCCAGCAGGCGCTCGTACGCGGGTTGCCAAAAGCCGCAGCTCTCCTGCCCAGGGCCGTGTGCATGACGGGGAGCTTGGGGTGCCACGCGGTCAGGGTCAAGGGGGCAGTGGCCGGGGCGGTGGCCGGGGCGGTGGCCGGGGCGGCGGGCGCGACGTGCGCCGTCATCCGCCGCGCACGCCAGGCGCACCGCCCCGCGCACCCCGCCCCGCGCACCCCGCCCCGCGCACCCTGCGCAGCGCAGTCCACGCCGTGCAGCACGGTCCACACCGTGCAGCACGGTCCACACCGTGCAGCACGGTCCACACCGTGCAGCACGGTCCACACCGTGCAGCACGGTCCACACCGTGCGCTGAACGGGCGGCGGTGATCGTCAGAGGCGGGGGTCGACCGGCTCCGACTCGAGGGCGAGGACGCCGAACACCGGCTCGTGGACGCGCCAGAGCGCCTCCCCGTCGGCCAGCCGCGACAGCGCCTCCAGGCCGAGCGCGTGCTCGCGCAGGGCGAGTGAGCGCTTCTTGCCGAGGAAGCGACGCCGCAGCAGGTCGAGCGATTCGGTGTAGTCGGGTCCGTAGATGATGCGCAGGTATTCACGCCCGCGCACCTTGACGCCCGGCTGGATCCGGCCCGGGGTGTGCTCGGCGGGCTTGACCACCATGCCCTCCCCGCCCGCGGCCGTCATCGTCTCCCACCACGCGGTGGCCTCGTCGCGCGACTCCTGGGAGTCGAGCGAGACGAACAGGTGCCGGGTCTGAGCGATGAGCGGGTGGTCGAGCGTGCCCAGGGTGGACAGGTGCCAGGCGTGCGGCTCCAGCGCCGTGGCGCGTCCCTCGCAGGCCAGGATCTGGAACGGCGCGAGCCGTACACCCTCGAGCCCGTCGACCGGCCAGCAGTAGCGTGCATAGGCGGCGCGGAACAGGGCAGCGTTGGAGTCTCGGCGTCGGGTGCGGTCTACCAGCTCGCCCACATCCAGGCCGCGCCCGGCCGCCGCGGTGAGGGCCGACAGCGCCGCCGGCAGGGCGGTGCGCGAGGCGGCGCCCACGGAGGCGTACTGGGTGCGGATCAGCTCCATCGCCTTGGCCGACCACGGCAGCAGCTCGCAGTCGAGCATCACCCAGTCGGAGTCGAGCGTCTTCCACAGCGGCTCGCACGCCTCGCGCAGGCGGTCGACGAGGGGGGCGAGGTCGCCGAAGAACGGCCTGCCCGTGCGGGTGTACACCGAGCCGGTCGAGCCGTCGGTGATCCCGAAACGGGCGGCGGCCGCTTCCGGGGTCCTGGCCAGTACGGCGATGGCGCGCGAGCCCATGTGCTTCTCCTCGCACACGACCTGCGTCACCCCTGCCGCGGCGAACTCCTCGAACGCCTCGTGCGGGTGCTCGAGGTAGCCGTCGAGCCTGGACGTCTCGGGCGGGGCCATGGTGGGCGGGAGGTAGAGCAGCCAGCGAGGGTCGACGGCGAAGCGGCTCATGACCTCCAGGGCCGAGGCGGCGTTCTCCTCGGGGATCTTGACCCTGCTGAGGAAGCGGGTCTCGATGTGCCGGGTGCCCTGGACGTCGCCGATGTCGAGCGTGCCCGGGTCTCGGTAGCCGGGAGCGTTCAGAGGCTTGACCGATTCGTACCAGACCTGCTCGGCGGGGACGGAGACCAGCTGCTTCTCCGGGTAGCGCAGGGCGGTGAGGCTGCCGCCGAACACGGCGCCCGTGTCGAGGCAGATGGTGTTGTTGATCCACGTCGGCTCGATCGTGGGGGTGTGGCCGTAGACGACCATCGCCCTGCCGCGGTACTCCTCCGCCCAGGGGTAGCGGACCGGCAGGCCGTACTCGTCGGTCTCGCCGGTCGTGTCGCCGTAGAGGGCGAAGCTGCGCACGCGGCCGGAGGCGCGGCCGTGGTAGGCCTCCTTGAGGCCCGCGTGCGCGACGACCAGGTTGCCGCCGTCGAGCTGGTAGTGGCTGAGCAGGCCGTCCATGAAGGTGCGGGCGCGCGCGACGAAGGACTCGTCGGCGGCGGCGAGCTGGTCGAGGGACTCCTGCAGGCCGTGGGCGACCCGGACCTTGCGGCCGTTGAGTGCTCGCACGAGTTTCTGCTCGTGGTTGCCTGCGACGCAGATGGCGCGGCCGGCTTCGACCATGGACATGACGAGGCGCAGGACGCCGGGGGTGTCGGGGCCGCGGTCGACGAGGTCTCCGACGAAGACGGCGGTGCGGCCGTCGGGGTGACGGGCGTCGACCCAGTGGACCTCGGGGCGAGGGTCTGCGGAAGGCGCGGCGGGGCCGGCACCCGCCGAGCCGGCGCCGGCCGAGGTGAGGGCGACCGCGGTGGCGTCGGCCGGGGGCGTAGCCCTCGCCGAAGTCGCGGGGTGGGTCCCCGTGAGGGCAGCCGCGGGGGCGTCGGCAGAGGTGGGGGCGACCGCGGTGGCGTCGGCCGAGGGCATGGCAGCCGACGCCGGAGTCGCCGGAGGGGTCCCAGTGAGGGCGTCCGCCGCAGCGGGGTGCCAGGTGCCGTTGATCTCGGTGCCCGGCTCCCAGCGGCCGTCGATCTCCCTGCCCGGCTGCCAGCCGAGGGCCGACAGCAGCGTCTGCAGCTCGGAGCGGCAGCCGTGGATGTCGCCGACGATGTCGAACGGCCCGGTCAGGTGCTTCTTGTTCGACCACGCCAGGTCATGACCGATCGTGGCCGACTCGATCTCGTCCAGGCCGTGCAGGACGTGGACCTTGCGGAAGCCGTCGCGGTTGATCTTGCTGAGGGAGCGTCGCAGGTCCTTGCGCTGGCGGATGACCACACCGGCGCCGAAGTCGCGGTCGGGGCGGGATTCGTTGCGGGCGATCGCCACCTCCTCCGGGACGTCGAGGACGATGGCGTCGACCAGCACGTCGTGCCGTTTGGCCAGGTCGATGAGGCTCTTGCGGGCGGCGTACTGCACGTTGGTGGCGTCGACGACGGTGAGCAGGCCTCGGCTGAGGCGGATGCCGACGATGTGGTGCAGCAGGTCGAAGGCCGCCGGGGTGGCCGCCTGGTCGTTCTCGTCGTCGGCGACCAGGCCGCGGCAGTAGTCGGAGGAGATGACCTGGGTCGGCTTGAAGTGCTTGGCGGCGAAGGTGGACTTGCCGCTGCCGGACACGCCGACCAGGACGACGAGCGAGAGCTCGGGGACACGTACTTCAGTCATCGGAGCCCTCCTTCGCCGGGCCAAGGGTGAAGATCGCCATCTGGGTGGGTGGACCCAGGTCGGGGTCGGGTTCGCCTACCGGGGCGTAGCGCACGCTGTAGCCGTACTGGGTGGCGGTCTGCTCGGCCCACGCGGCGAACTCCTGTCTGGTCCACTCGAAACGGTGGTCGTTGTGGCGCAGGCCGGTGAGGAACTCGTAGCGCACGTTGTACTCGATGTTGGGGGTGGTGACGATGACGTGCTGGGGTTTGGCGTGGCCGAACACCACGCGCTCCAGCGCCGTCAGACGGGGAGGGTCGACGTGTTCGACGACCTCCATGAGCACGGCCGCGTCGTAGCCGGCGAACCTCTTGTCGGTGTAGGTGAGGGCCGACTGGAAGAGGGTGAGCCTGGCGCTCTTGGCGTCGGGCATGCGGTCGAGCTTCAGTTTGCGGGCGGCGATGGTCAGGGCGAGGGGGGAGACGTCGGTGCCTGCCACCCGTGTGAAGCGAGGGCGGGAGAGCAGGGCGCCGACCAGTTCGCCGCCGCCGCAGCCGAGGTCGATGACGCTGGTGGCGCCGAGGTCGGCCAGGGTGGAGAGGACGGCCTCGCGGCGGAGGGTGTTGAGGGGCGCGGGCTTGCCGGTGGGCGCCTCGGCCGCCGCGAGACGATCCTCCGGCTCGGCGGCCACGGGCACAGAGGACGCAGGCGCAGAGGACACAGGCACGGCCGCGGAGGTCGCAGACGCCGGATCGCCGGCCGAGGGCGCGGCGTCGGCGTCGGCTGATGCCCACGTCTCGCTCGCCAGCACCTCGTCCAGGGCCGTCTCCCCCGCGACCGCCTCCTCGGCGACCGCCGGCTCCAGCGCCTCCTCCACCTCGTCGCCGAGCTCGGCGAGCCGCGCCAGCGCGGTCCTGGCGAGCGACGAGCGCCGCCCCAGGTAGCGCCGCGTGATCAGCGCCCGCTCCGGGTGCCCGGCCAGCCACCCCTCCCCCGCACGCACGAGCTTGTCGACCTCGTCGGGGGCGATCCAGTAGTGCTTGGAGTCGTCAAGCACAGGCAGCAGCACATACAGATGGTTCAGCGCGTCGGCCAGCCGCAGGGAGCCGCGCAGCGTGAGCGTCACGTAGCGGGAGTCGCCCCACGAGGCGAAGGCGTCGTCGAGCGGCACGGCAGCGGCCTCGACCTCCCACCCCAGCGGCTCGAAGAGCCGGTGGGCCAGCTCGGGCCCGCCGCGGCACGGCAGCGCGGGCAGGGCGATCTCCAGGGGAAGCGGCCGGGCGGCCAGCTCCGGGCGGGCGTTGCAGCGCCCGGCCCGTGCGGTGCGGAAGACGTCGCCGAGCGCCACCGCCAGCAGCGAGGAGGCGGCGTAGGGCCGGTCGTTGACGTACTGCGACAGGCTGAAGTCGGGTGAGCCGTGGCTGCGCGTGCGGACCAGCCTGACCGGGTCGATCTCGAGCATCAGCGCCGCGGTGCAGCGTTGCTCGGAGGCCTCCGGGTAGAACACCGTGGCCGTGCCGAACGCGTGGCTGAACTCCTGCACCCGATCGGGATGCTTGTGCAGGAGAAAGCCCAGGTCGGTGGCAGGGGTCAGGGTGGTCGTGATCGTCAGCAACACGGGGAACAGTCTGCCCGACCGGCGCGGATGCGAGCCACCGCGTTTCTCCGGCTGTGGATAACCGGCTCCCCAGAGGGAGCCGTGGCACAGCCGGAGAGGCCCGGCCTCACACCCGCGGAAGCACCTCCGCCGCGATGAGCTCCAGGTGCTCCAGATCTCCCAGGTCGAGCACCTGCAGATACACCCGGGAGGCTCCCAGCTCCCCGAGCCGCCCGATCTTGTCGAGCACCTCCTCGGGGGTTCCCGCCAGCCCGTCGCGCCGCAGGGCCTCGGCCGTGTAGCCGGTGGCCGCCGCCCGCCGTTCGACCTCGGCCTCGTCGCGCCCGACCGCCACGGTCTGCGCCGCCGAGTAGACGAGCGACCGCCCGGCCGCCGCCTGCCGTACCCGCTCGAACGCCTCTCCGGTCACCTCGAGCGGCCTGAACGGCACGTTGTACTCGTCGGCGTGGGCCGCGGCCAGGCGCGGGGTGCGCGTGGAGCCGACGCCGCCGATGATGATCGGCGGTCCTGGCCGCTGCGCCGGCTTGGGCAGCGCGGGCGAGTCGACGAGCCGGTAGTGCACGCCGTCGTAGGAGAAGGGCTTGTCGGCCGCCCACAGCCCCCTGATGATCTCCAGCTGCTCCTCGAACTTCGAGAAACGCTCGCCCAGCGGCGGGAACGGGATGCCGTAGGCGGCGTGCTCGTCGTCGAACCAGCCGGTGCCGAGGCCCAGTTCCACGCGGCCGCCGCTCATCTGGTCGACCCCGGCGACGCTGATGGCCAGCGGCCCGGGCAGCCGGAAGGTGGCGGGGGTGACGAGGGTGCCGAGCCTGATGGTGGAGGTCTCGCGGGCGAGGCCCGCCAGGGTGATCCACGCGTCGGTGGAGCCGGGTCCCGGGTCTCCGGCGCCGATGCGCTGGTAGTGGTCGGAGCGGAAGAAGGCGTCGAATCCCAGCCGCTCCGAGGCCTGGGCGACTGTGAGCAGGTCGTCGTACGACGCGCCCTGCTGGGGCTCGGTGAAGATCCTCAACTTCATGTTTTCACATTATCCGGGCGCATTGCGGCGATCACTTGCTAGGGTTCACCATCCATGCTCTCCGTAATCAATCCACCACGGGGGGTGGCGCATGTCGGAGCATCGTAGAGCGCCGGGCACCCTGCCCCGCTCCGTCTCCATCCTGTCCGCGCTGGCGCTGGCGGCGGCCACGGGAACAGCCGTCTGGCTGCTGCCGACCACGGCGGCTCCGGAGCGCGAGCCCGTGGACTCGGCGCGGGCCGGCCGGCAGCCGGTCGCGGTCACCGCGACACCCACGCCGTCGCGGCGCAGGGATCCGACCACGTTCGTCTCGTATGTGAACACCGCGCGCACGCCCGAGCTGAACCTGCCCGACGACGCGCAGCGCACCGGGGTGCGCTGGTACCTGCTGGGCCACATCGTCGCCGCCCCCGACGGCTGCACGCCGAAGTGGAGCGGGCAGCTCGACCCGGCGGGCAATCCGGTCGCCAACCGCCTGACGCGGCTGCGTTCCGAGGGCGGCGACGCGCTGCTGGCCTTCGGCGGCCCGGGCGGGCGCGACCTGGCCTCGACCTGCCGGAAGCCGCTCCAGCTCGCCCAGGCCTATCGCAACGCCCTCGACGGCGTCGGGGCGGCGCACGCCGACTTCGAGGCCGATGACGGCGACCCGGCCACGACCGCGCGCCGCGCCAGGGCGATCCGGCTCCTGCAGCAGCAGCGCCCCCTGCACGTGACCTTCAGCCTGCCTCTCGACAAGGCGGCAGCCGTCCTGAAGGCCACCCACGACGCGGGCGCGGTGGTCGACACGGTCAACCTCCTGGCGCCGATCGAGCCGCAGACGGCCCCCGCGGGGCGCATGCAGCGGCTGGCCCAGGCCCTGCGTACGGCGCAGCGCCAGATCGCCGTGTCGCAGCGCCTCACGGATCCGGCGTCGGCCTGGCGCCGTATGGCGGTGACCGCGGTGCTGGTCGCCCCCGGCGACATGAGCAGGCTCGACGCGCGCAAACTCACGACGTTCGCCGCGCGTCACGGGCTGGCGTGGTTGTCGTTGCGCGGAGCCGTACCGGCGTCGACCGTGACCGGGATTCTGCGGCGGACCCGCAGTTGACGGGTAGGATAAGTCCGACAACAGGCGGACTTGGGAGGGCATGAGGTGGCAGCACGCCCGCACGTGGCGCGCAGGATCCTCGTGTACTGGATGGACGCGGTGATCGTCTTCATCGCGATCGCCTCCATCATCAGCCTCTTCGGCCTTCTGGCGCTGAAGGAGATCACCCCCGGCCAGGCGCTGATCGCGGGCCTGCTCCAGCTGTTCGTCTACGCGGGCTTCCCCTGGACTCTCAGGGTCGCCTTCGACAACAAGCCCGCGCCCGTCACCTTGCTCGCCCTGATGACCGTGGCGTCCCTGGCCGTGACACTGGGGTTCCCCGCCGGCGGGTACGGCGCGGCGTCCTGGGACATCCTGCCGTGGTTCATGCTCAGCGCCGTCGGGCTGTTCCTGCGGCTGCGCGTGACGCTGGCGGTCGGGGCCGTGTCGGTCGTCCTGTTCACCGTCGTCATGCACCTGCGCACCGGCGAGGCCTGGTGGTGGCTGCTGACGCTCAGCACGATCATGGCCGTCGTGATGGTCGGCGCGATGTGGTTGTGGTTGTGGTTGTGGCGCACCATCCGCGAGGCCTACGAGAGCAAGGAGGCCAAGGCCAGTCTGGCCGTGGCCGAGGAACGTCTGCGCTTTTCGCGGGACCTGCACGACCTGCTCGGGCGCAGCCTCGTCCTGCTGTCGCTGCGCAGCGAGCTGGCCGCCAAGCTCGGCTCGACCGAGGAGATGCTCCAGGTGCACCGGCTGGCCGGCGAGGCGCTCAGCCAGCTGCACGTCACCGCGGCCGGCCTGAGCGCGCTGGACCTGGAGGAGGAGCTGGCCCAGGCCCGCGCCGCGCTGGCGGGAATGGGCGCCGACTGCCTGGTCCAAGCCCGTACGGCGGAGCTGCCCGCGGCCTCGCGCGCCCTGCTCGCCTGGGTGGTGCGCGAGGGCACCACCAACATCCTCAAGCACAGCACCGCCACCCGCTGCCACATCCGGCTCGACGCCGGGCGCCTGGAGATCCGCAACGACGGAGTACGGCACGCGTCCCAGGCGGGCGGCAGCGGGCTGCACGGCCTGGCCGAGCGCATCTCCGTGGCCGGCGGCTCCCTGGACGCGCATCACGTGGGACGCGACGAGTTCGTGCTGACGGCGACGGTGCCCGCATGACCCGCCGCAAGGCCACCCGCCTCGACAAGATCCGCTGGCTGATGGCCTACTCCTACGACTTCATCATGCTCGCCGCTTTCCTGGGCATCGCACAGCTGGTCGTCATGGCGGGCGAGGGCTACCCCCTCGCACTCTCGGTGGCGGGCTCGGTGCTCTGCGTGATCCTTTTCGTGCTGGGCACGCGCCCCTTCCGCATCATGATGGCGGGAGGGCGGCGCCCCACGCTCCTGCTGACGATCGCGGGTGTGATCGCTCTGGCGCTGTCGGCGACGGCCGTGTTCGTGGCCGCCCCGATGTGGCTGGCGATGCTGACGCCCTTCGTCCGCAAACGAACCGCCATCCTCGCCTCCGCCGGCGTCGTGGCGGCGTCGGGCGTGGCGATGGCGCTGCTCGCGCCCGACTTCGCGCTCCAGGCCATGCTGGTCATGCTCATGCTCGTGGTGTTCTTCGTCGGCGCCGTGATCGCCAACCAGGCACTGTGGAAGGTCGCCCTCGAGGCCCACGACGGCGAGGAGGCCAAGGCCAGGCTGGCCGTGTCGGAGGAGCGGCTGCGGCTGGCCAAGGACCTGAACGCCCTGCTCGGCCAGAGCCTGGCCGAGATCTCGGCGACCAGCCTCGTCGCCGCCGAGAACCCCGACAGGGAGGCGGCCAGGCAGGAGATGTTCGCGGTGCGCGACCGGGCCAGGAGCTCGCTCAAGCAGGTGCGCGAGGCGGTGCAGAACTACCGCGCCCTGGACCTGGACGAGACCCTGTCGAGCGTGCGTGCCGTCCTGGAGGCCGCGGACGTGGTGTGCATCGTGCGCGCCTCGACGGCGGATCTGTCGCCGCAGAGCCGTACGCTGCTGGCCACGGCCGTGCGCGAGGGCGCCACGACCATCCTGCAGCAGGGCACCGTGAAGAGGTGCGTCATCACGATCGAAGGTGGAGTCCTGGAGATGTCGAACGACGGCAGCACCTGGCAGGGCCTCGAAGCGCTCGCCGCCCGGGTGAACGCGGCCGGCGGCACCGTCAGCGCCGAGCCCGGGCTGTTCAGAGCGACGGTGCCGGCATGATCCGGGTCCTGCTCGCCGACGACGAGCACCTCATCCGCGGCGCCATCGCCGCCCTGCTCGACCTCGAGGACGGCATCAAGGTGGTCGCCCAGGTGGGCCGGGGCGACGAGGTCGTCGCGGCGGTCGCCCAGCACACGCCCGACGTGGCGGTGCTCGACATCGAGATGCCCGGCATGGACGGCCTGACCGCCGCCGAACGCATCAGCGGCCAGGCCAAGATCGTGATCCTGACCAGCCTGGGCCGCCCCGGCTACCTGCGCCGCGCCATGGCCGCCGGCGTCAGCGGCTTCCTCGGCAAGGACGCCTCGGCCGAGGAGCTGGCCATGGCCATCCGCAAGGTGCACGGCGGCGGGCGCTACCTCGACGCCGACCTGGCCGCCGCCGCCATGACGGCGGGCGACAGCCCTCTGACCGACCGCGAGACCGACGCGCTGCGCATGGCCGGCGACGGCGCGGCGATCGCCAAGATCGCCACGGAACTGCACCTGACCGAGGGCACGGTGCGCAACTACCTGTCGAGCGCGATGACCAAGCTCAACGCTCAGAACCGGCTCGAGGCCATCCGTACGGCACAGCGGATGGGCTGGCTCTGAGGCGGACTGACCGACGACATACCCCGGCGTCTATCACCATGATCGCCGCGAACTCCACGTGATGCCCGCCGGTCCGTGTCCGTCTCCAGCCGACCGGCGGCGCCGACCGTCGCCGGCGCCGCCCACACGCTAGTTCCAAATGACGTCGCGCGTCATCGTCGCCTCCCCTCACAGGCGTTGGCGGGTGCGGCACTCACTCCCGTCCGGTGCCGCACTGGTCAGGTCAGCTCCAGTCGTAGATGGGCCCGCTGTGCCACTGCCAGTCACGCGGCTTCCACGTCCACTCGCGCATCCCGTCCTCCTCTCCACAGAGACGGCTCCAGCCTGTCGAGGGCCGCTGGACAGACGCTGGACTCGAAGGAGAGAAGGCATGAGCCTGGCAGGGGCCACACCGCACGTGCTTGACCGAGGGTCGTTGCGCGAGCCTCACGGTCGTTCACGCCGAAGAAGTCCTGGAACTCCGGCCAGAGTCTCGCCCTAGCCCGCGACCAGCAGTGCCACGCACTCCACGTGATGCGTCATCGATATGGACCCCATCGCCGTCGACCTCGCCAAGTCCGCGTGCTGGCTGGAGATCGACGGCGCCCTGCCGATCACGTTCATGGACCGCAACATCATCGTCGGCAGCGTCCTGGCCGGCGACCTGCCGCCCCGGCATGCCGAGGTGTTCCCCAATTCGCCTCTGGAGGTGCCCGCGTGACGTCCGAGCAGCCGCAGCGAAGACAGGCCCTGCCCCGGAAGGAGTGACCGAGACCGCCCCTTTAGCTCGAAGGACGGCAAGCAGCACCATGACGTGGTTCAAGGTTGACGACTCGTTTCACTCCCACCCGAAGGTCCTGGCGAGCCGACCGGCGGCCTGGGCCTGTGGGTGGTCGCAGGCTCCTGGTCGAGCGCGAACCTCACTGGTGGGTTCGTGTCAGCCCAGGTGCTCCCGCGGCTACTCCCGGGCGCGGCCAAGCTGGCGCGCGAGCTGGTGGACGTAGGGCTGTGGACGCGCACGAAAAGCGGCTACCTCTTCCACGACTGGGCTGACTTCCAGCCAACGAAGGAAGAAGCCGCCGCCGCGCGCCAGAAGAAATCGGTCGGCGCGAACCTTGGCAACCATCGCCGATGGCACGCCGACCGAGGCATCCGAGACCCCGAATGCCCCTTCTGCCTGGACGAACGCGGCAAGCCTGGATCAGATAAGCGATCGGACTCCGATCAGTTCACTGCCAAGGAAGCGAATCGGAGTCCGATTCCCCCGTCCCGTCCCCAAAGGGGGCAGGGACGGATACAGGTAGTCGTCTATCGTCCCGCCGTAACGGGCGCGCGCGCCAGGACGAAGACGACGACTCGATCGATCGCGCCATCATTCAGCTGCTCCACGACCTCGCCGACGCGCTGAACACCGAGCGCCACCACGCCCACGAGCGGCTCGCCAGCGCCGCGAACGCCTACGAGCAGCTGCGCCGCTACGAGCCCGCCGGCGACGACACCGAGAGCGCCCGGCAGGCGTGGGGACTGGCAATGCGCGAGCGGAGCCAGCTCGTCCTCGACCACGCCGCTGCCGTCGACCGGCTGCGCGCCGCCCGCCGCGACGCCGGCCTGCCCGACGACTCCCCGCCCGCCGCGGCCCGTGGGGGTGGCCGATGAACCCCGGCATGTGCTCTGAGTGCCGCGCCGCCGCCCGCCGAGGGCCCGGCCCCGGCGCGGAGATCCACCGGGCCACCGCCGAGCTCGTCGTGCTCGCCGCCGCCGTACGGCCCGACTGGGCCGAGGCCGACGTGCGAGCCGCCCTGGCCCACGCCGCCAGCGTCGGCATGACCTGGGAGCAGGCGCTCGTCGGCATGGGCCGGCTCATGGTCGACGGCCACGCCCACCCCCGAGAGCTGGTACCCGACGCGCGTGACCCGCTCCACCCGGCCCGCCCGGCTGCCGCCGACGTCGCCCATCGCGGCGCCCAGCTCGCCCGCCACCTGCTGCCCGGACCCGACCGGGAACCGTCGTGATCCCCACCAATCGGGAGCTCAGCCGATGCGGCGCCTGCGGCAAGCCGATCCTGTGGACCCTCACCGAGGCCGCCGCCCGGATGGCCGTCGACCCCAAGCCGGACGAGCGTGGCAACCAGGCGTGCCACCGCGTCGGCCCAAGGACCTGGCGGTCACGCTCGCTCGACGGCGCAGACGCGCTCCCGGCCGCGCCGTACGAGCACCAATACGTCCCCCACGTCGCCACCTGCACGCCGCCCAAGGCGAAGCCCCCGGCCGAGCTGCCGCCCAACGTCGTGCGCCTGGACCCACGCCGACGCCGCCGAACGAGACTGCCATGACCCAGCCGCCCCTCTGGCCCGAACCCGAGCCGCCCCGGCCGCGCAAGCGCTGGGCACCGCGGTGCGACGACTGCGGTCGCCGCATCTGGGCCACGCAAGCCCTGCGCCGGCGGTTCGGCCGGCTGCTCGGCGACACATGCCACAGACGGCGGGTCCGCGCTGCTCGCCGCCTGGTCCTCTCTGTCCGCATCCCCGTCAGGCCGCCGGGTGGCATCCCCGGCCAGCTCACGATTCGGCTCCCTGAAGGAACCAATCCATGATCAAGTACTGCGGCGACACCCGCCAAGGCACCATCGAGCCAGGCAACGCAGAGATGACCAGCCGATGAAGTCCCCCGAGATCTTGATGGCCATCGTCGGATTGGTGATCGGCCATGCATTCACCTACTTCGCCCTGAACACCGGTAACGGCCGAGTCCTGATCGTCGAGGTGGTCTACCTGACAGTGATCATCGTTACGCTCCCGCTCGTCAGCAGACGGAAGAGCCGCCGATGATCCACTGGCACCACCGCTGGCTGACCATCGAGCAGTACGGCCGAGTGCGCGTCCAGCGGTGCGCCACCTGCCCCAAGACTCGCATCAAAGATTGCGTAGGCGATGGCGTCGACAGCTGCGGAAGCCTGGAGCGCCTGGCCTCAGTGCCCCAGGCGACCAACTGCTACGAGCGAAGATTGCAACTCAGCCCATCACTCGGAGTAGCCATGCGCCTTCAGGCGGCCAATGAGTTCGTCCATTGTCTTGGCCTCGTACCAGCCAGCCCCTCCTGTGGCGAGAGGCTCTCGGCCTCCGACCAAGGCGGTTTGGTTGGCCGCACGCTGCTTCGCCAGCGTCGGGTCCTCGAGGACAAGTCCCTGCGGTGGCACCGTCATGAGGCGGGCTCCACGTGGAAGTCTGTCGCCAGTGATTCGGGTGGCGCCAGCCAGGGCGTCCTGCGGCATTTCGCGAGGATATGCCAGGATCCGTGTCCCTGTTGGCATCGCCTTCTCGAAATCAGCGACGCTCTTTTCTGGGATCCACTCATCGGCAGGTTCGCTATCGTTCTGCGTAACCGCGCCCTGGTCCAATGCAATGTACGCGACACCAGGAGCGAGTGAACGCGTGCCCTTTACGCCCTTGAGGGGCTCTGTGATTCGAATGCGGAGGATCACACGGTAGCCGAGGGGGCCGTTTGTGTAGGTTTCTGTTGCGGGTCCTTGCTGCCATCCATCGATTACACCAGCGAGAACAATCGGCCTATCGGCAGCAAGGGCCTCGGGAGTCTTGTAGGCCGAAAAATCGGCTTCCGACAGCCGCAGCAGCGAAACGTCCAAACGTCCGGCTCTCTCGATAAATGCAGATCGATCAACCGTAGCCGGGCTGTTTTTCTGGCCATTACTGCACGCAGTTAACGATGCGGCGGCTATAAGCATCGCGGCGACGAGATGCTTTTTCATGGGATTCTCCTCTCGTCCGCTGTTACCACCAGGAATTGATGTGATCGATGTGATGTTGGTTGTAGGTCCAAATCCAACTGGCGGGCGGGTTGTACTTAGCGACGATCAGGGTGACGTCGCCGCTGGCCTGGCAATCGTGCGGTTGACCGGGCGCTCCGGGCACCTCAGGGAAGGGGTCGATGAGCGGGTTGTAGTGTGCGAGGCCAGCCGTATGCCCGAGCTCGTGGCAGACCGTCTTGATGAACTGGTTGTGGGGATTTGCCGTGGCATTGATGCTGCTGCTATTGATCTTCCCGAAGAACTGATCGCAGACTGTGCTGTCGGAAGCAGTCTTGATCTTACATGGCGCCTCACCATAAGCACCGTCGATCCAGATGCTAAACCAGGCGACATCGGCAGCCGGTAATCCGTCACCGTTGGAGTTCTGGGTGTCGCAGGGCGTATGGAAGGTCACTCCAGGAATATCGGTGGAGTCGGCAAGATAATTCATCGCTTCAGAAATGCATGACTGAAGCTGAGAAGTTACGCTGGTGGTATAGCAGTAGCCGTGATTACTCTTGTCGAGCTTAGCTGCATAGGGGTATGTGTCCGCAGTAGCGGAAGTTGCGGTGTTGGTGGCGACGACCACGGCTGCAAGGCTGGCAATAGTTGCTAATTTTCGAACTCAAGGCACATATTTACCCTTCCCGACATCAACGGGTTGCCGAGAAGAATCTTCACCGATATGTCCCCTGGAGCTCCAGGAGTGGCTCTGGCAGATCGACACGCCCTCTCCGACACCTCCATATCCCTGAGGCTTTTCCAACTTGATGGCGCTGGTCAGGGCAGGCGCGTGGGACTGCTTGAGAGATGAGGAAGGCTCACGGTAAGACAGCAGTCGACCAAGATCTGTTGTCCTCACCAGGAGCCCTGGGTGTTGTCTTACCCTGCCGCGAATCCGCTATCCACTCGCACGCTGTCTCGCCTGGCCGATCCGCTGCGGGGCCGGCGGGCCGAGCAGCGCTCCCGCTGGCGCCGCCTGCACGCCGCTGACCAGGCGCTACTCGTCCTAGCGCATCTGCGCAACGGCGACACCCACGCCCGTCTGGCAAGCGGTTTCGGCATCGGCACCACCACCGCCTGACGCTACGTCCATGAAGCCCTCGACCTGCTCACCCTCCTCGCCGACGACCTGAGCGCCGCCATCGGAAAGGCCACCCGCCTGGCCTACGCCATCCTGGACGGCACCCTCATCCCGATCAACCGCTTGGCCGACGACAAGCCCTACTACTCCGACAAACACCACCGCCACGGCGTCAACGTCCAAGTCCTGGCCGACCCGGCAGGCCGCCTGGTCCGGGCCTCACCCACGCTGCCCGACTCTACCCACGATCTGACCGCCGCTCGCGCAACAGGCCTGGCCGACGCCCTCACCAGAGCCGGCATCAAGACCTTCGCCGACCGCGGCCACCAGGGTGCCGACGGCACCATCCGCACCCCGTTCAAGCGGCATCGCCACCGCCCACGCCTGTCCCGCAATCAGAAGTCGGTCAACCGCGCCCACGCCCGCATCCGCGCCATCGGCGAGCGAGCGGTAGCCACCCCTCAAGGCCTGGAAGATCCTGACTCGCCTGCACTGTTGCCCACGCCGAGCCACCGCGATCGTGCAGGCCATCCCTGTCCTTCAAGCCGCCGAGGACGGCCGCTGATCAAGACGGAAAAGGCTCACTGTCAGTGCAGTGAAACGTATGGCTCCCACAGAACAGCGAGCGCCGCCACGGCCGCGAGGGCCGTGAGCTGCGTGATCACTATGCCGTTGCGTCGACGCCGCCACGCAATCACCGCACTGACGATCAGGATTAGGGCCATGACTGCGTAGGAGCCGTAGGCGACAGTGGAGCGGAAGGTCATCTCCGCCTGCCACTGCCCAGGAGTGGCGTCTCCACCCGAGCAGAGCACAGTGGCACCGTCGCACAGCACGCCGCGGTTGCGTGCCCAGCCGATGGCGAACCCCGCGGCCAGGAGTAAACCCAAGTTCATGATCAGCACTGCGACGGTGGCAACAGCCCGCCCGCGTACGTCTGCACTTTTCACGGGCAAAGCCTAAGCCTCGCCGACCCGACGTGCTCGCCCTGGATGGCGTCGAAGCGGCTGTAATACCTGGTGATGTCGCGGCACCGACTCGCGGTAGGCGGTCACGCCGAGGCCTGGGTGCGACCGGGAGCCTTCTGCCGTCTCAACCACGTGCTTCGAGCCCATCCTGAGCTGCAGCGTCAGGTTGGAAAGGGCTCCCTGATCGCAACCTCTCGGGCATCACCGGATTCGGCGAAGACTAACCTGAGAGTGCGGTCAAACTGCCTCCAAAGCCTTGACATGAGGAGCTCTTGACGATGGGCAGCTCGCCAGTGCAGCAGGAGGAGTCCGCGCGCCAGGCCGCTGCGGTGATGCGCCTACGCCGGCAGGGGCAGACGTTCGAGGCGATCGGCGAGCAGCTCGGCATCAGACGGCAGCGGGCCCACCAGATCTACTGGAAGACGCTGAAGGACATCCCCGGCCAGGAGGTAACCGCCTATCGGGCGGCGCAGGCCGAGCGGCTGGACGAGATGCTGAGGGCCGCGTACGAGGTGCTGGGGTGAGCACGTCACCGTCTCGCAGGGCAAGGTCGTGCGGATGGGCTGGCCGTACATCAACGACGAGGGCCAGGGCGAGGTGGTGCGAGACGACGGCCCCACGCTGACGGCGATCAAGACGATCCTCGCCATCGAAGAGCGGCGGGCGAAGCTGCTCGGCCTGGACACCCCGATCAAGCAAATCGTGGGAGGCGAGGTCGAGGTGACCTACAACTTCGAAGGTGTCAGCTTGGGTGACCTTCAATAGTTCATCCCACCGAAGCGCGCCGATCGGCAGCCTGAGGGGTGACCTAAGCGCAGTGCGGCAGTGAGCGGGTCGTAGCCAGCTCGGATTTGACTGTCCACCCAATGCTCTCCATCAGTTCAGTAGCGTCCTTGTCGAGAGGAGAGGCCTCAAGTGCTGCGCTGGAGATGTCCGGGACGGCCCACAGGCGGCCATCGAGCGGGTTGAGGACCGCCGTGTGAGAAATGATCTCGACCTCTTGCCTGCTCGGTCGGTCAGCTGGGTCGGGATAGATGGCTTCGTATGGCGGTATCCGAAGGGTCACCTCAGCGCACGGCGGGATTACGAATCCGGACGCGTCGCTTTTCGGCGGCGGAGTGCTGGAGCCAGACGTGGGGGTGACCTCGGTCTCTGCATAGAGCCTCACCAGGACCGGGATCAAGTTGTAGTTGACGACGGTGATGTCACCACCGAACACCATCGCCTGCCCAGGCTCGCCGTTGATGATCACGCGCCGAATAAAAGTCTGACGGGCGAGGAGCTCTGATGCTGACTGCTGCCGCCGGGCGTCGGTGTGTTGTTGCTCGCTGATCCTCAGGGCGTTGAGCGAGATAATCAGTGCGGGGATAGACATGAACCCGGCAACGACGCTGGTAAGCGCTGCCCACCACTGCACGTTCCAGCGGACGTCGCGCATTCGGCGCCTGGGCTGTGGTCGTGGGCGTGCAGCGAGTCGAGTGACTGCGCGGGGGTACGCCTCACGTGAGCGTAGCCGGGGTGATCGCGAGTTGCGTGGGCTCATGGCTGGTTATCGCCAGACAGTCGGCTCTGTAACGTCCCGCCTCAGGTCGCCAGCGCTAATAATTCGAACGGGTGTGCGATATGACGCTATGATGAGCGGCCATGAAGGACCAGTCCAAAATCCGCGTCTTGCCTGATCAGGGCCTCGGGCGGGATGCCGCGATCGGGCAGGTCGTCGAGTACGAAGTCGACGCCCAGGGCGCGGAACTCCGCGCCCTGGTGACGTGGACGGAGATCGCCTCGTATCGCCACTCCCGGACCGCTCAGAGGACCCAGTGGCTGCCCGTCGACCAGACCGAGCAGATCGACGGGCAGGTCTACGACGGCGTCACACGCACCGTCGTGGTGGACCAGCCGCCACCCGGTGCACCAGCCGATGCGCCCCGAGACTGGCCCGCCGGCGTCCCAGCTCCGTCCGCCTCCGGCTGAAAGCGGACCGCGATCCTCTGGCTGTTCGAGCAGCTGCCGCCCGGCTACCGCTCCCACCGGATCCTGCGCGACCATCCCGTGGCGCTTCTCCAGATGGCGCACTCCCATCTGCGGCTCGTCTACACGGAGGTCGTGCGCGGCTACCAGATGTCGGCGGTCCAGCTGAAGGGCGAGCTCCCGCCGCACGCCGTCCGCGAGGTGGACGAGACGTACAGCCGGCGGGAGCGAGAGCGGATCATCCGCTGCGGCCTGGCCGTCGACGCGATCGAGCGCGTTTGGCAGTAGAACCTGGCTCACGCGACTGCGTGACCAACGTCCTGCTGCGACTGGCGGTGCCACCGACGATGGTCAAACAGATCCCTCGCGCTCGGCGGTGTTCGCCACCTAGCATTGCGGTGCGCCCCGAGCAAACCGCAAGGAGAATAAGCGTGAGCAGCTCGGTAACGTCCGGAATGGTGGACCACTATGTGGGCCTGATGCGAGATGGTAACCGCGTCGATCCCTACTTCGGCGACGCGATGGCATGGATGGTGGTCCGGGGCCGGCACCATCGCCTCACGATCGCCGATGTGGCAGAGCGCCTCGGCGCCGATCCCGGCAAGATCACCCCTTGCTTACCGGTGAACATGGAGCCGGATCCGGGGCATGTAGCGCTCGGCCAGCGCGAGGAGAATGTGATCGTCTGGGCTCGAAACGGCTGGTTCCCGCCTGAAACGCTGGCTCGCGTGTCGCTCGATGCTCAAGCCTGGGGGTTCTACTGGCTGGTCAACAATGCCAACTGTCTCTTCTACGCTGCCGACGGGGACATCGTCACCGAGTTGAACACTCTGCATCCCACTCCCGCGGAATGTTGGGGCCGAGACCCGCGTGCGCTCGACGACCATCTCGGTGCGCTCTGGTCTCTCCATAAACACAGGCAGGACTATGCCGACGACGATGAGGAGGATGACGAGGAAGATCCCGGCGTTCCTGCACGCCACGGCATCCCCTTTCACTCCTACTCCCACGACCCGGACTGGGAGACTGGCCTGGCAACCGTGGAAGCGCTCACCGGCGTACGACTCGACATCGACTGGCTCACCAGCGAGCAAGCTTCGGCCTACGCCCCCGGCAGCCTCGGCTAAAGGTACAGATTCGGATGCGAGACCACAGCGCCTGACCCGACGCATCGAGGAGTCGACTGGCATGCGCGTCGTGACTGCAGAGGGACTGGCGGCTGGCTCGCTCAGGCGGCATATCGCGTGGGGGCGGCAGTCATGACGGCGATCGCAGCGCGGTGGTAACAGGCGTACCGGCTGCACCTGCCCGGCCGGGCAGGTGCGTGCCCGAGGTTGAGGAACGGCGGCCTGGGTGCCAGAGCAGCTGGCGAGGGCGACGGCGGCGAGCATGGGCAGGACGGGGCAAATCTCCGCACAGGAACTCCGAGTGAGAGCTTATGCGCAAAGAGAGATGCCCTGGGCCTCACGGTCGTTCACGCCAAGGAGTTCCTGGGACTCCAGCCAAGGCGAGCACCGGCCGCTGCCGAACCGCGTAAGCCGAGACGACTACGCTCCGCAGCCCGGCCAGGCTGCGGAGCGTTTCATGATCGTGCGCATCTCGTGCGCAAACCCTCGCGATGACCGGAATGGGACCTGGGGGGTTCCCGGTGTTGCAGGTGTTGCAGACCCCCAGGTCAGAGCCTCGCCCTAGCTCGCGACCAGCAGCGCCACGCACTCGACGTGATGCGTCATCGGAAACGCGTCGAAAGCCCGCAGATCCGCCAGCGCATACCCCCGCTCGTCGAACCAGGCGAGGTCGCGCGCCAGCGTCGCCGGGTCGCACGACACGTACACGACCCGCGACGCCCGCAGCCCCGCGATCCGGTCGACGACCTCGCGCCCCAGCCCTGAGCGCGGCGGGTCGACGACGACGAGGTCGGCCCGCTCGATCTCGAACCGGTCGAGCGCCTCCTCGACGCGGCCCCGCTCGACCTGGGCCTGGGGCAGGTCGCGCAGGTTGCGCCTGGCGTCTCGTACGGCGGTGGCGTCGGTCTCGATGCCGAGCACCGCGCCGTCGGGCCCGACGGCCTCGGCGAGCGCGGCGGTGAAGAGGCCGACCCCGCAGTACAGGTCGAGGGCCCACTCCCCCGGCTCCGGCGCGCCGTACGTCATGACGGCGTCGAGGAGCGTCTCGGCGGCGCCCGGGTGGACCTGCCAGAACCCGCTGCCGGTCACCTGGAACTCGCGGTCGCCGACCCGCTCGTGCAGCAGGCCCGAGCCGTGGCGGGGTTCGGTGCGGCCCTTGCCCTGGTCGACGAGGATGGAGGCGTCGAGTGCGGGCACCGCGACCGTGCGGCGCGGCTTGGGGCGGACGACGACGGCGTGGTCGCCGCCCGAGGAGGCGATGACCTCGACTCCGGCGGCGCCCCTGAAGGTGTGGGCCAGGACGCCGACGGCCTCGACCTCGGGGTGGGCGATCAGGCAGGCGTCGATCGGCTCGACGTCGTGGGAGCGGTGCCTGCGCAGGCCGAGCGTGCCGTCGGGCTGGGCGGCGAACTGCACGCGGGTGCGCCAGCCGAGGCCGTCGGGCGCGCCGGGCACCTCCTCGACGAGGACCTTCCTGGTGATGCCGGCGAGGCGTTGCAGTTGCTCCTCCACGACGGCGGCCTTGAGGTCGCGCTGGGCGGGGAGGGAGGCGTGCTGCCAGTCGCAGCCGCCGCAGCGGCCGGGCCCGGCGAAGGGGCAGGGCGGGACGACGCGGTCGGGTGAGGCGTCGAGGATCTCGACGGCGTCCGCGCGCAGGAAGCGGGTGGTCTCCTCGGTGATCTTCGCGATGACGCGCTCGCCGGGGAGCGCGTGCCGTACGAAGACGACCCGTCCGTCGTGGCGCGCCACGCACCAGCCTCCGTGGGCGACCGGGCCGACGGTCAGTTCGAGATCCATCGTTCCAGCTTAGGGCTTGGGAGCACGCCGTACGGCCCCGGGGGCGAAGGGCTCGCGGCGTCCGCGCAGGCGGTCGGAGGAGTGCAGCTGCCACGGCACGCTGATGACCATGACGCCCGGCTTGAACAGCAGGCGGGCCTTCAGGCGCAGGGCGCTCTGGTTGTGGAGCAGGTGCTCCCACCAGTGGCCGACCACGTATTCGGGGATGTACACGGCCACCACGTCGCGGGGCGAACGTTTGCGCAGGTTCTTGACGTAGTCGAGGATCGGCTGGGTGATCTCGCGGTACGGCGAGTCGAGCGTCTTGAGCGGCACCGGGATCCCCAGCCTGTCCCATTCGGCGCTCAGCTCGTTGGTGCCCTCGGAGTTGACGGTGACGGCCTCCAGCACCGAGGGCCGGGCGGCGCGGGCGTAGGCCAGGGCGCGCATGGTGGGCTTGTGGACCTTCGAGACGAGCACGATGGCGTGGGTGCGCGAGGGCAGCATGGCCGGGTCGTAGTCGTCGTCGAGCTGCAGTTCCTTGGCCACGTTGTCGTAGTGGCGCCTGATGCCCTTCATCATCAGGAAGAGCACCGGCATCGCCAGGCAGACGATCCAGGCGCCGACCATGAACTTGGTGAGCAGCACGACGACCAGCACCACGCCGGTCATGACGGCGCCGAAGGCGTTGATCACCCGCGAGCGCTGCATCTGGAAGCGCACGCGCGGATCGGTCTCGGTCTTCAGGTGGCGTGTCCAGTGCAGGACCATGCCGGTCTGGCTGAGGGTGAACGACACGAACACGCCCACGATGTACAGGTTCAGCAGCTTCGACACGTCGGCCTGGAAGCCCCACAACAGCAGGCAGGCCGCGGCGGCCAGGATGCCGATGCCGTTGGAGAAGGCCAGCCGGTCGCCGCGGGTGTGGAGCTGGCGCGGCAGGAACCGGTCCTGCGCCAGGATCGAGCCGAGCACCGGGAAGCCGTTGAAGGCGGTGTTGGCGGCCAGGAACAGGATGAGCGCCGTCACAACGGAGATGATCACGAACAGCAGGGAGCCGCCGCCGAAGACGGCGTCGGCCACCTGGGAGATGATCGGCTGCTGGTAGTAGCCGGGCCCGGCCAGCTGCCCGTCGATCAGGACGTCCTGCGCCGGATGCTCGGAGACCTTCACCCCCGACACCAGGCCGAGCGAGATGATGCCGCCGAACATGGTGACCGAGACCAGGCCCATCATGAGCAGCGTGGTGGCGGCGTTCCTCGATTTGGGCTTGCGGAAGGCGGGCACGCCGTTGCTGATCGCCTCGACACCGGTCAGCGCCGCACAGCCGGAGGAGAAGGCGCGCAGGATGAGGAAGGCGGCGGCGAACGAGGTCAGGTTCGTCTGCTCGGCGATGATCTCGTAGTCGGCGGTCGGCGCGCGCAGCTCCTCGCCGAGCGCGAGGTACTTGAAGGCGCCCCAGCCGACCATGCCGAGCACCGCGATCATGAAGGCGTAGGTGGGGACGGCGAAGGCGACGCCGGACTCGCGGATGCCGCGCAGGTTGACCACGGTGAGCAGGACGACGATCACGATGGCGACGGTCGGCTTGTGCTGGGCGACGTACGGGATGGTCGCGCCCACGTAGTCGACGCCGTTGGCGACCGACACCGCGACGGTCAGCACGTAGTCGACCATCAGCGCGCTGGCCACGGTGAGCCCGGCGTTGCGCCCGAGGTTGACGGTGGCCACCTCGTAGTCGCCGCCGCCGCTGGGGTAGGCGTGCACGTTCTGCCGGTAGGAGGCCACCACGGTCAGCATGACCACGACGACGGCCATCGCGACCCACGGGCTGTAGTGGTAGAACGAGACGCCCGCCAGCGACAGGATGACCAGGATCTCCTGCGGCGCGTACGCCACGGAGGAGAGGGCGTCACTGGCGAAGACGGGCAACGCGATACGTTTGGGGAGCAGCTGCTCGTGAAGCTGCCCACTCCGGAGGGCGCGCCCGACGAGCACGCGCTTCACAAGGTCGGTTACCTTCGCCACGTAACCAGATGCTATTACGCTGAGTGAGAGGCAACCCGGTTGGGGATCATATGCACGTCGTGATTATGGGATGCGGGCGCGTCGGGTCGACCATCGCCCACATCCTCGAGGACAACGGCCACTCGGTCGCGATCATCGATCGGGATCCTCAGGCCTTTCGCCGCCTGCGCGCGGGTTTCCGCGGACGCAGGGTCACCGGCATCGGCTTCGACCGCCAGGTGCTGCAGGAGGCCGGCATCGAGTCGGCCGCCGCCTACGTGGCGGTGAGCAGCGGCGACAACTCCAACATCATCTCCGCGCGTGTCGCGCGCGAGACGTTCGGCGTCGACAATGTCGTGGCGCGCATCTACGACCCCCGCCGCGCCGAGGTCTACCAGCGCCTGGGCATCCCCACGGTGGCCACCGTGCGCTGGACCGCCGACCAGATCCTGCGCCGCATCCTGCCCGAGGGCGCCGAGCCGCTCTGGCGCGACCCGACCGGCCAGGTCCTGCTCGCCGAGGTCGCGATCAACCCGGCCTGGATCGGGACGAAGGTGACCGACGTGGAGGAGGCGGCAGGCGCCCGCGTGGCCTTCCTCAACCGCATGGGCGAGGCGCTGGTCACCAAGAGCGACACCGTGGTCCAGGAGGGCGACGTCCTGCACGTGATCGCCGACGAGAACGACATGGACCGGATCAACAAGGTGCTTGCCGCCGTACCCGAGGAGAGTCACTGATGCGCGTCGCGATCGCCGGTGCGGGGGCCGTCGGCCGCTCCATCGCCGCCGAACTCCTGGAGAACGGCCACGAGGTCCTGCTCATCGACATCGACCCCAAGGCCATCAAGATCGACACGGTGCCGCGCGCCGAATGGCTGCTCGCCGACGCGTGCGAGATCTCCTCGCTCGACGAGGCCGGGCTGTCGTCGTGCCATGTCGTCGTCGCCTCCTCCGGCGACGACAAGGTCAACCTCGTCGTGTCACTGCTGGCCAAGACCGAGTACGGCGTGCCGCGCGTGGTGGCGCGCATCAACCACCCGTCGAACGAGTGGCTGTTCAACGAATCATGGGGGGTCGACGTCGCCGTGTCGACGCCGCGCCTGCTCAGCGCCCTCGTCGAGGAGGCCGTCTCCGTCGGCGACCTGGTGCGGCTGATGACCTTCCGCCAGGGTCAGGCCAACCTCGTCGAGCTCACCCTGCCCGAGGACGCCCCCGTCGTCGGCCAGCGCGCCGGGTCGGTGCCGTGGCCGACCGACTCCGCCCTCGTGGCGATCCTGCGCGAGGGACGCGTGCTCGTGCCGTCGGCCGACGATCCCCTGGAGGCCGGCGACGAGCTGCTGTTCGTCGCCTCACAGGAGGTCGAGGAGGAGCTCGGGCAGCTGCTCGCCCCCCACTAGACCCCGGCCGAGGTACGGCGGGCGGCCCAGATCATCCACAGCACCGTCAGGAACCACGAGATCGCCACCACCTCGGGTTTGAGATGGTTGGCCTGCGCCATGGCCGCCAGTGTGAAGCCCACGGCGGCCGTGCCGAGGGCGGCCGCCGGAGGCTTCGCGATCATCCACGCCCTCGCCGCCACCGCGCCCGACCAGGCGGCCAGCAGGATGTGGGAGGTGGGGGCGGTGGGCTGCGCGCCGAGCCAGTCGGTGACGGACGCCTGCAGCGCCACCAGCGGGAGCAGGCGCAGGGCCCACTCGGCGACGCGGTTGCCCGACAGCAGGTCGCCGCGCACGCACAGGGCCACCAGGGTGAGGCCGGTGGTCATGACGGCGGTGGCCAGGAGGGGGCTGAAGGCGACGCCGTCGACGGACAGCTGCCGTAGGAGGCGGGGCAGGCTGTAGCCGGCCAGGCCGACGAGGGTGAGCGCGGCGCCGACGCCCGCCAGCGGCGCCCGCCACGTGCCGGTGTCGCGCGGGGCGAGCCCGTCGGGCGCGCCGTGCTCGAGATCGGCGCCGAGGTGGTGGGTGAAGGGCCCGGCGTCGTCGTCGTGGTGCGAGGAGCCGGAGTGCCGGCGCCGGTCCTCGTGAACCCCGGACCCGCGCTCGTGAACCCCCGACCCGCGCTCGTGAACCCCCGACCCGCGCTCGTGAACCCCCGACCCGCGCTCGTGAACCCCGGACCCGTGGCCGTGGACGTCGGGTGTCTGGTCGGAGGGGGCCTGGTCGGCGGGGGCCCGGCGCATGTCCGCCCCACGAGCCTCCCACCCGGTGCCGGTGCGGTGCGGCGCCGAGGTACGGCCAGCGGTGGAGTGGTCGACGGCGGGCGACCGGAACCACCCCGACGACGAGGTCCCCAGCCCGCCCCGAGCCTCCGCCTCGTCCGCGAGCCGTACGAGGTCGGCCAGCGCCCGCGACCCCGTCACCTCCGGATGCCCCCCGGCCCGCACCAGCGCCGCACGGGCGGTGCTGAAGTCCATGCGCTCCCCCGGATCCTTGGCCATCAGCCCGGCGATGACCCCCCGCAGCCGGTCGGCACGTTCCATGGGCCGCGGCTCCGACATCAGGATCGACGCCAGCACCGCCACCGGCGTGGGCCCGCGGTAGGGAGGGTCGCCCTCGACGGCGGTGTACAGGGTCGCCCCCAGCGCCCACAGGTCGGACGCGGCCGTGGCGGGGCGTCCTTCGAGCCGTTCGGGCGCCATGAAGGCGGGAGAGCCCAGCAGCATCCCGGTCCCGGTAATGGTGGGCGAGTCGGCGACGTGGGCGACGCCGAAGTCGGTCAGCACGACGCCGCCGTCGTCGAGCAGCAGCACGTTGCCGGGTTTCACGTCGCGGTGGGTGATGCCGACGGCGTGGGCGGCGTGGAGGGCGTCGAGGAGCTTGACCCCGATCTCGACGGCGACGTCCTCGGTGAGCGGCCCCCACCGGTCGACGACCTCGTGCAGGGATTCCGCGGGCAGCAGCTCCATGACGATCCAGGGCGAGCCCTCGTGCATCACCACGTCGTGGATGGTGATCACGCCGGGGTGGCGCAGCCTGGCCGCGGAGCGGGCTTCGCGCAGGACGCGGGTGAAGGCCTGTTCGCGTTCTTTGGCGGCCACCCAGTCGGGCAGCAGGACCTGTTTGAGGGCGACGGCCCGGTCGAGCACCTCGTCGTGGGCGCTCCAGACCACGCCCATGCCACCCCGCCCGAGCTCCTCGGACAGCCGGTAGCGTCCGCCGACGGAGGGAGGGGTGGATTCGGGCACGTGGCGAGCGTACCCGCTAGGCGGCGGGGCTGCTCACGGGAGTGCGACCGCGGGCGAGCACCCAGCCCATCGCGGCGAAGGAGGCGATCTGGAGCGGCCAGCCCATGGCGTATTTGAGCCCGAGCTGGGCGACGACCCATTCCTGGGAGAGCAGGCCCATCTTGATCGCCGCGTAGAGCGGCACCTGTACGGCGAGGCGGACCAGGTTGGGCGCCATGAGCAGCCAGGTGAGCTTGGTGCACAGCTTGACGATGCCGGGGTCCTTGCGCCAGCTGAGGGGGTCTTCCGCCATGGTGCCGACGAGGAAGCCCATGACGGGCCAGCGCGTGATGATCGAGATGAACATCACGACCGCGTAGGCGGCGTTGATGATGAGTCCGGGCAGCGCGATGTCGGCGGCGTTGCCGCTCTTGGCCACGAAGACGGCCGCGATGGCGATGCCGAAGGCGCTGTTGAGGACGAACTGCACGGTGGAGCGCTGCAGCACCCGGACGATCAGGAGCGCCACCACGACCGCGCCGCTGATGTAGAGGGAGAGTTTGAGTTCCTCGGTGATCAGCCAGGCGAGCGTGAAGGTGAGGGTCGGGATGGCGGCCTCGATGACGCCTCGCTTGCCGCCCAGGGCCTTGCCCAGCTGGCGGCGGACGGCGGCCTCGACGGTCTCGACCGCCTCCGGCTCGGCCGCGGGGCTGACGCGCTCTTCGTCTCCGGGCGCGTTCGCCTCGGCGCGAGTTTCGCTCATGTAGCTCCTCCGGGGCGCAGTTCGTAGCGCGGGTTGAACATCACCTTGCGGCCGTCCTGCACGCTCACCAGGCCCTCCGCTTTCACGATCCGTCCCGGCTCGATGCCCGCGATCTTGCGGCGCCCGAGCCAGACGAGGTCGATGACGTCGGAACCATCGTAGAGCTCAGCTTCCAGAGCGGGGGCTCCGCCACGAGGACGCAGCGTCACCGTTCGTAGCGTACCGGCGACGCAGAAGCGCCGGCGGTTGCTGCACGAAACGATGGGGGTCGCCCCGGTGTTCTCTGCGTCCTCACGCAGCTCCTGCGCCTCCAGCTCGGACTGGCTTGAGGCCAGGCGGTTGAAGAAGGCGCGGAGACCGCGTTTCGGAGGCTCTGCCGTACTCGTCATGATGACTCAGCTTAAGCGAAGTTTTGTCAACGGATTTCGCTGATTTCCGGACCTCGGGTGAACGGATCGAGGCCAGGCTCCTCTTCCTCGGCCTGCTGGGCGGCGCGTTCGTTGGGACGGCGCAGCGGGATGGTCTCCTCCTTGGCCATCGGCTCCTGGCCGCGGACCACGACGACGTCGCGCAGATACGCCTCGAACGGCTCGGCCAGGCTCGCGTCGGTCGCGGCGGGACCGCTGACGACGGCCATCAGCAGCCAGCGCGGCCCCTCGACGCCGATGTGCCTGGTGTCCCTGGTCTGCCCATCCGACTGGACGCGACCGGCGATCTCGGGGCCGAACGGGCCGTCACTGTGCTCGGCCGAGGTCAGCTGACCGGCGACCTTGGTCCTGACCTCCTCCCACAGCCCGCCCGACTTGGGCGCGGCCAGCGCCTGCAGCTGCAGCGAGCTGTCGCCCTGGATGGCGATGACGCCGACCAGCTGGTCGCCCATGACGGCCAGGCGCAGCTCGAAGTCGCTGGACGGCGGTACTCGCAGCCCTCCCAGGTCGATGCGCTCGGTGGCCGGATGCGGCTCGTCGGAGTCCCATGGACCCGATGCGCGCATCTCGGCGGCCTCGGCCGAGGCCTCTTGCGTCTGCTCCCGCCTGCGGCGTCGGAACACTGTCGTTCACTCCCTCACTAGCGTCCTGTGGACCCGTGCCCACCGGTACCGCGTGCCGAACCGGGAAGCGCCTCCACCTCGGCGAAGACCACCCGCTCGACCTTCTGGACGACGAGCTGGGCGATGCGGTCGCCCCGGCCGAGCCGTACCGGCTCCTTGGCGTCGGTGTTCAGCAGGATGACCATGATCTCGCCCCGGTAGCCCGCGTCGATCGTGCCGGGGGCGTTCACGACGGTGATCCCGTGCTTGGCCGCCAGGCCCGAGCGCGGGTGCACGAAGGCCGCGTAGCCGTCGGGCAGGGCGATCGACAGGCCCGTGCGCACGATGGCGCGCTCGCCCGGCTGCAGTTCGACGTCCTCTGCCGTGTGCAGGTCGGCGCCGGCGTCGCCCGGGTGGGAGTACGACGGCAGGGGCAGCTCGGGGTCGAGCCGCTGGATCAACACCTCAATGCTCACGGATTCACCTCGAAGTCGTGGTGCTCGGCGGCGATGGCGGCCACGTCGCCGTGTTTGGCGAAGTGGTCCATCCGCACTTCGATGAACAACGCCGCCGCGCTGACGGCGACCGGGCCGTCGGGGCCGCCGATGCGCCCCTCAGCCTCAAGGTACGCCTTTCTGCCGGAGATTCCGGTGCACCAGGCGCGCAAGTGGAGTGTCGTCCCGACGGGGACCGGCGTCCTGAAGTCGGTCTCGAGGCGGCCGGTGACGTAGGGACGCTGGAAGAGCCAGATCGACATGCCGATGACCTCGTCCATCGCCGCCGCCAGCACGCCGCCGTGGGCCAGTCCTGGCGCGCCCTGGTGGGCCTCGCCGACCACGAACTCGGCCTCCACGCTGGAGCCGTCGGTGGTGCGGGCGTTGAGGTGCAGCCCGGTCGGGTGGTCGGTGCCGCAGCCGAAGCACCTGCTGTAGTGGGAGCCGAGCGCGGTCGGCTCCGTCAGGAGCGGCTTGGGGGCCTCGGCGTCCGGCGGCGGGGTGGTGAGGGAAGAGCGGGTCACGACGGACGAGGTTACTCCTCCGGCGCGGCCTCCTTCTCGGGGGTTGCCGCTACCTCCGGAGGTGGTGGCAGAGCGGGTGGTTCGTGCCTCAGCTCGGGAAGTGCCCGATAGATCACCGCGGCGATGGGGACGGCCACGGCGGCGCCGGCGATGCCCGCCAGGATGCCGCCGACGGCCAGCACGAGGATGATGGCCAGCGGATGGAAGTTGAGCGCCCTGCCGACGATCAGGGGCTGGAGCACGTGGTTCTCCAGCTGCTGCTCGACGATCAGGATGATCAGGAAGACCAGCGCCTTCCACGGCTCGGTGGAGCCCAGCGTGACCAGCGTGGCCACGGTGCCGGCGAAGAAGATGCCGACGATGGGGATGAAGCTGGACAGGAAGATCAGCACCGCCAGCGGCGCCCACAGCGGCACGCCGAGGCCCGCCAGGACGACGCCCATGACGAAGCCGTGCACGGCCGAGACGACGACCGTGCCCTGCACGTAGTGGGAGATCGTCACCCAGGCGACCTTGCCCGCCCGGTCGACGCGCGGCGCCATGCCGCCGAAGGCCTTGAGGAACCACGACCAGATGCGGTCGCCGTCCTTGAGCAGGAAGAAGGTGACGAACAGCAGCAGCACGATCGAGGCCAGCACCTCGATGGCGACCTGGCCGGCCGCCAGGGCCGTGCCGGCGATCGCCTGGCCCTGGTTGTTGAGCTCGGTGACGAGTGTCTGGAACCACTCGGTGATCTGCGTCTCCTGCAGGTGCAGCGGCCCCGTCTTGAGCCAGCCGCGCACGTTCTCGACCGTCTTGCTGACCTGCTCGGCCAGACGCGGGAACTCGTCGCTGGCGCGAGCCCCGACCAGCCAGCCGGTGCCGCCGATCACCGCGAGCGCGACCAGCATGGTCAGCCAGGTGGCGTAGATGGGCCGCAGGCCCATGCCGCGCAGCCAGCTGGTGAGGGGGTAGAGCAGGGCGGTCAGCAGCAGGGCGATGGCCACCGGCAGGGCCACGAAGCTGAGCCTGGCGACGACCTGCGAGAAGAAGTAGACGACGACGCCGACCACGATCACGCAGGCGCACCACGCCGCCGCTCTGGCGAGCGTGGGTGGGACGAGCTTCATCGGTCGGTCGGCACGCACGTGTTCAAGACTGTCACGTGATCGACCGTGACGCGCGCGGTTATCCCGTGGGCGGAAGATCAGGCCTGGGCAAGCTCACTTCCGCGTGTCACCGTCGTGATGTGCGGACGATTATTCTGGTCTCTACCCTGCTGTTCGGCTTACCCACCGCCTCCCACGGCGGTTCCGTCGGCCTGGAGGTGCTCTCCAGCGCCCCCGACCAGGTCACCGGCGGCGACGCGCTCATCTCGGTCGAGCGCGGGCCGCGACTGAAGGTCACCCGCAACGGCGACGACATCACCGCCCTCTTCGCGGACTCCGGCACCGCCCTGGTCGACGGGCTCAAGGTCGGAGAGAACACGATCACCGCCACGAACGGGCGAGCCCGCAGGTCGCTGCGGCTGGTCAACCACCCGGTCGGCGGGCCCGTCTTCTCGGGGCCGCAGCAGTACCCGTTCGTCTGCAAGACCGAGCGCAGCGGCCTCGGCCCGCCCGTCGTGGACAACCAGGACGGCCAGGGCTACCGCGTCGAGGGAGGCTGGAGCCGCGACTGCTTCGCGCCCCGCGTGACCGACCGGCTCTACCGCTCGACCGGCGGCCAGTTCAAGCCGATGCCCGCCACCAGGCCGGACGACATGTCGCAGACCACCCTGCTCGACGGCGCCACGGTCGACTTCGTCGTCACCCGCGAGCGCGGCGTCATCAACCGCTTCATCTACTCGCTCGCCGTCCTGGAGGGCCACTGGAACAAGCGGGCGATCTACCGCTTCGACGGCGGCGTGGCGATCGGCCACGACCAGGGCACGCTCGGCGGCAGCGCGCTCGACCCGTACGGCCTGGGCAAGGGCTACGCGATCCTGCACTCCTCGGGCACCCGCACCTCCACGCACTACAACCTGATCCTCGGCGGCGAGACGGCGCTGATGGTCAAGGAACGTTTCATCGAGCTGTACGGCAGGCCGCTGTACACCGTCGGCGTGGGCGGCAGCGGCGGCGGCATCCAGCAGTACATCTACGGCCAGAACCACGGCAGCCGGATCATCGACGCGGCCATCCCGCAGTACTCCTATCCCGACATGGTCACCCAGACCATCCACGTCGGCGACTGCGAGCTCCTCGAACGCTACATGGACCAGCACCCCGACAAGTGGGCGCAGTGGGACAGGCGCACCGCGCTCATCGGGATGAACGCCTCCGACACCGTGGCCAACCCCTACACGGGCAGGCCGGGCTCGACCGAGTGCGTCAAGGGCTGGCGCGGCCTGACCCCGCTGTCGATGAACCCGAAGTGGACCGACGACAACGATCCCGAGTGGGCGCGCATGGACCCGCCGGGCGTCAAGGACGCCGTGCACTGGACCCACTGGGAGGACGTCAAGAACGTCTACGGCGTCGGCCCCGACGGTTATGCCCGCTCCACCTGGGACAACGTCGGCGTGCAGTACGGGCTCAAGGCGCTCACCGACGGCGTGATCACTCCTGCGGAGTTCCTGGACCTCAACGCCACGGCCGGCTCCTGGAAGGAGGCGCGTGACATGGTCCAGGAGGGCTGTCCCTTCGTGCCGGGCGCCTGCCCGGCCGACTTCGACCCGTGGAGCGCCCGCAACGCCCACCAGGGCGACCCGGCGCCGCGCCGTACCGGGGATGCCGCGGCCATCCGTGCCGTACAGCGCAGCGGGCTGGTGTTCGGCGGCGACATCGACATCCCGATCATCGACTGGCGCCACTACCTGGAGGAGGAGCTGGACATGCACAACAGCCACCAGTCCTTCGCCTCCCGTCAGCGCATGCTGAACCATGACCGCGACGCCCGCAACCAGGTGATCTGGTTCACCGACGCGCGGCCAGGCGGGGCCCGCTTCGACCAGACGCCGGAGGCCCTGCAGGTGATCGACGAGTGGATGGCCGGCATCAGGGCCAACCCGCGCCGCGGCGTGGCGGGCAACAGGCCGGCGTCGGCCGTGGACCGCTGCTTCACCACCGACGGCGCGCAGATCGCCGCCGGACTCGGCGTGTGGGACGGCATCCTGGACAGGCGCGCGCCCGGCGCCTGCACGCGGGCCTTCCCGCTCTACTCCACGTCCCGCATCGTGGCGGGCGGCCCGATCGAGGGCGGCGTCTACGCGTGCAGACGCCAGCCGGTCGAGCGGGCCGTCGCCAGGGGGCTGTACGGCTCATGGCGGCCGTCGGCGCAGGAGCGGGCGCGGCTGAAGCAGATCTTCCCTACTGGGGTGTGTGATTACTGACGGGCAGCTCACGCATGGTGCGCATGGGCGAGGTGTAGATCCACAGGAAGGAGAGCGTCGCTCCGGCGGCGCAGATCCACAGGGTGTTGCGCACCCCGATCACCTCGCCCAGCACACCGCCGATGATGCCGCCGATCGGCATCGTGCCCCAGACCAGGAAGCGCATGGTGGCGTTCATCCTGCCCAGCAGGGGCTCGGGGGTGATCGCCTGGCGGAAGCTGAGCTGGGTGACGTTGTAGAGGACCACGCCGAGGCCGAACATGAACTCCTGGACGACCACCAGGCCCAGCCGCCAGTCGGCCTCGACGATCGGCAGCAGGAAGCCGAAGGGTGCGCTCAGGGCGGTCGACATCCAGATCGCCGGGCCCTGGCCGACCTTGGCGGCGAACTTGGAGGCCACCGCGGCGCCGACGAGCCCGCCCAGGCCGCCGACGGCGGTCAGCAGGCCGATCACGCCCGCGCTCAGCTCCAGGTCTCTGGCCAGAAGGAGGATGATCATCGGGTTGGCCATGGACCAGAACAGGTTGAAGGTGCCGGTGGAGCCCGCGATCCTGCGCAGCAGCCGGTGCCCGAGCACGAACCGCAGGCCCTCCATGATCTCCCGGCCCAGGTGGCGGTCCTCGGAGCGGGGCTGGCGTTGCTCGCGCTTGCGGATCGTGCCCAGGCACAGCGCCGACCACGCGAAGCCGACGACCGTGGTGAGCAGGGCGAAGGGCGCGGTGAGCCACTGGATCAGCCAGCCGCTCACCGGGGGGCCGCCGAGCTGGGAGACCGTGCGCACGACCTCCAGCGCCGAGTTGCCCCTGACCAGCTTGTCCCTGTCGAGCAGATAGGGCAGGTAGCTCTGGTAGGCCACGTCGAAGAAGACCGTGAAGAGACCCATGATCACGGCCACGGCGTAGAGGTGGCCCATCGTCAGCACGTCGAACCACCACGCGAGGGGCACGCTGGCCAGGGTCAGCGCACGTCCCCAGTCGGCCACGATCATCACGTTGCGCTTGCGCTGCCGGTCGACGATGGCCCCGGCGGGCAGGCCGATCAGCAGGAAGGCCGCCGTCTGCAGCGCGGCCAGCAGCCCGACCTCGAACTCCGAGGCGTTCAGTGACTGGACGGCGGCGAGGGGAATGGCGAGCACCAGCACCTGGGTGCCCAGCTGGCTGGCGGTGTCCGCCAGGAAAAGTCCCCGGAAATCGCGATCCTTGAGGATGCTCACGACACGAACGATCCCCGACTGGTTGGGAAATGTCAATCAGTCGGGGAATCGGGGTACGCTCAGAGGCGATGGGCACCAATCGCCGACCGGCCACCCCGGAGGAAGCGCGCGCGCTGGCCTCCGCCGTCCGCCTGCGCATCCTGCGGATGTGCCTCGACAACGCGCTGACCAACAAGGAGATCGCCGCCCGCCTGGAGGCCAATCCCGCCACCGTGCTCCACCATGTGCGAACCCTGGTCAACACCGGCTTTCTGGTGGCCGAGCCGTCTCGTCCCGGCCCGCGCGGCTCGGTGGAGATCCCCTACCGTGCCACCGGCAAGTCCTGGGAGATGGACGTCAGGGAGGCCGGCGTCCCGGGCGGCAGCGACGCCATGATCGACGCCTTCCTCCAGGAGATCAGGCTGGTGCCCGTCGAGGAGGCGATCTTGACCAGGCTGGGCCTGCGTCTCACGGAGGAGGAGCTGAAGGAGCTGATCGAGCGCATGGCGGCCCTGTTCGACGAGTACAAACAGCGCCCGGTCTCGCCCGAGGGCGTGCCCTACTCGGCGTTCTTCGCCCTCCACCGCGACGTCTCGCGCGAGCCCTGAACCACGACGTGCTGCCCGGCCTCGTGACACACCACGCGGTCGCAGCCCGCGGCCCGCAGCCAGTCGGCCAGTTGTGACGCCGTCGGCAGGCCGCCGCCCTGGGTGTGCCAGAGGTTGAGGTCGAATCCCGCGGCGAAGGCCCCGGCGCCCGCGCGGCTCTCCACGACGACCACCCGCTCCCCCGCGGCCGCCGCCCTGGCGACGATGTCCGCGGCCTGGCCCGCGGGGAAGCCGTGCAGCACGTTGCAGAGCAGCACCACGTCGTGGCCGGCGCCGAGGGGGTCGTGGCGCAGGTCTCCGACGCGCCACTCGATGCGCCGGTGCTCGTGGCGCACCGGCTGCGGCAGGTCGACGACGGTCGCGGTCAGCCCCGGGTGGGCCCGGCAGAAGGCGGCGCTGTACTCCCCGTGCCCTCCTCCGAGGTCGAGCAGGCGCAGCGGCCCCGCAGGCAGCTCGACCAGGGCCACCACCTGATCGGCCAGCCCGCTCGCCATGCCCTTCTGCAGCGCCTGGAACCTCGCCGACACCTCGGGACGGTCACCGAGCCAGGAGTAGAAGTCACCGCGCGGTTCATCCTTCCGTACGGCATGCGCCAGATCCGCCCAGAGCTCGCCCAGGATGGCCTGCCAGACGAGCGTCACGTCGAGCTGCGCGGTGCACCGGTAGCAGCCGTCGTCCGCCCGTTCCAGGTTGCCCGTGGCCTCCAGGAGTGCCAGCAGCCGCGTCAACCCCTCGCCGGGGACCCCCAGGTCGAGCGCGAGCCGCTCGGCGCTCCTGGGTTCGGCGGCCAGGGCGTCGAACAGGCCCAGCCTCGCCCCGGCGGCCACCGCCTGGAGGGCCATCGCGCCCACCAGGTCAGATTCGAGCGGCATCGCGAACTCCTTGTCGCAGTCTGAGGGCGGTGAAGAGGGCCAGCGCGGCGAGCAGCACGGCGTCGAGCAGCAGCACGAACGCGATGCCCCGGCCGGGACCGGTGCCGACGAGCGCGCCGAAGCTCCCGGCTAGCGCCCCGTCCGGCATGAGCAGCGGCCCGGTGACGAACTCCGCGAACGGCGCGGCCAGCAGGTAGGCCACCGGGGTGGTGGCGGTGCCCAGCGAGTTGGCCGTGCCGAGCACCCGCCCCAGGAGATCGCGGTCGACCGCGCTCTGCAGCACCGCCTGGGCGCACCCGTTGACGACGGGGAGCGTGAACAGGAACACCGCGGCGGCCGCGCCGACCAGCAGCGGTGAGGGCTGGAGCGTGTGCAGGAAGAGCGCGGCGCCGCCGATGCCCATGAACAGCGCCATGCCGCCGATCCGGTCGCGCGGGCCGCCCCAGGCGCCCATGGCCAGGCTGCCGCAGAACATGCCGGCGCCGCCCGCCAGCATCAGCACGCCCAGCACGTCGGCGTCGGCGAACGACAGGATCAGCGGCTGCACCAGGACGCCCGCCGTGGCGAAGGCGAAGTTGAAGCCCGACTGGACCAGCACCAGGCCCAGCAGTTGCGGCCGCGAACGCAGGTGGCGCCAGCCCTCGGAGAAGTGCCCGCGATCAGGGCTGGGCGCCTTGACCACCGAGTCGGGCAGCCGGACGACCAGCAGCGTCAGCACGGCGAAGGCGAAGGTGGCCAGGTCGATGAGGAGCACCCCGGCCAGGCCGACGCCGACCATCAGCGCCCCCGCCAGGACGGGCGCGGCGATCTGGGCCGCCCAGGCGACCTGCATGAGCCCGTTGGCCCTGGCCAGGTGGCGTTCGGGGACGAGCAGCGGCGTCATGGCCTGGTAGGTCGTCAGGTGCACCGCGGCGCAGGCGGCCGTGACCGCCGTGGCCACGCAGACGTGCCAGACCGCCAGCAGGTCCGCGCTCGCCAGCAGGGCCACGGCCAGCGTCGGGACGGCGGCCAGGCCGTCGGTGACCACGAGCACCACACGCCGGTCGAAGCGGTCGACCAGGACCCCGGCGACCGGTCCGACGAGAATGCCGGGCACCAGCCCGCACAGCAGGACCAGCGCGAACTGGGTGGGCGAGGAGGTGCTCTGGTACACCCACACGCCCAGCACGAACCCCGTCAGCGCGGAGCCGACGCCCGACAGCAACGAGGCCACCCAGACCACCGCGAAGCGGGTCACATCGCGGTTCATGCGCCGTACCTCGCGGGGATGCGGTCGCCGAACCGCTCGCGGTAGGCACGCTCGTGGACGGGGTCGTCACGCAGGAAGGGGAAGTCGCTGGCGACCATCTGCCTGATCGCCAGCAGCGGCACCGGGCTCGCCAGAGGCAGGAAGTCCTCGTTCCACAAGCCGGACTTGCCGGGCGGACCGGGATGGAACTCCCCGATCATCAGGCCGTCGGCGACGTAGTCGTCCTTGAGCAGGCGTTGCGCCTCGTCGATGACCTTCGTGTCGAGCAGGTCGGGGAAGAGCACCAGGACCGTGCGGAACTGCGGCGCCACGCCGTCGGGCGCCGCGAGCACGGCGAACCAGTCGCGGTAGCCCGCCAGGAACTGCGCCGCCTGCGCGGCCGTGGGCGTCCCGGGGCAGACGGCCATCAGGAAGGCGCCGCGGTCGAGCGAGGTCTGCACGTACGGGCAGACGGGCCCGTTGCGGCCCAGCTCGGGATGCGGGCGGCACAGGTATTCGCGGGCCCAGGCCACGATGCGGCGCAGCGCCTGGCCGTACTCGTGCCCCTGATCGAGGTCGCCGAGCTCCAGGAGCACGCGTGAGGGGTCAGCGGGATCGGTGAGCATGTCCGGTGTTCCTTCCGGCGAGCTTGGTCAGGGCGGCCAGGCCCAGCCCGGCCGTGACCGCAGCGGCGCCCCAGCGCAGGAAGGCCTCCTGCTTGCGGGCTCTGGCCAGCGCGTCGGCGTAGGGCGTGGTGGTGTGGGAGATCATCGTGTAGAGCGGCCGCCAGCGGCCGGGGAGCAGCCTGGCCAGCAGCAGGTCGGCCCGCTTGCGCGCGGCGTGCATCGGCGAGGCGACCCGCTGGCGCAGCTCGACGAAGTTCTCCCGCGACAGCTCGTCGAGCACGTCGGTGTGCGGCCTGCGGGCGGTCTCGAAGGCCGCGAACGAGTCGAGGGAGGCGTCGAGCAGCAGGCAGTCCTCGAGCGCCGAGTTCATGCCCTGGCCGTAGAAGGGGTAGACGGCGTGGCAGGCGTCACCGATGAGGACGACCTTGTTCTCGTGATGCCAGGGCGTGGTCCTGACGGAGACCAGGTGGCCGACGGGGTTGGCGGCGAACTCCTTGGCCAGGTCGGGCAGGAGCGGCAGCGCGTCGGGGAAACGGCCGGCGAAGAACGCCTCGGGATCGGTGATCGCCTCCAGCTCGTCGTAGGGCAGGAAGAGCGTGGCGGTGAGGGAGTTGTCGCGGTTGGGGTGGGCGACGATCAGCCCGTCGCCGCCCGGCCACACGTGCAGCGCCTCCAGGCGGAACCCCGGCGTCGCGATCATGGTCAGTTCCTTGTAGCCCCAGGGCAGGAACTCCTGGTGGTGGTCGGCGCGCAGGCCGCGGTGCAGGTGGGTGCGGATGGTGGAGAAGGCTCCGTCCGCGCCGACGACCGCGTCGCCGTGGATCCACTCGCCCTCCACCTGGACGGCGGGCGCCTGCCGGTCGAGGTCGGTGACGCGTCGTCCGAAGTGGAAGCGCGCGCCCAGGCCGTGCGCGTGGTCGATGAGCAGGGTGACCAGGTCGCGGCGGAGCACCGAGTGGAGGATCTCCTCGTCGTGCGTGCCGTACGGGTGGAAGGAGGTACGGCCCGCGGCGTGCACGACGCGGCCGCGCATCGGCACGGTCAGCGGGCGGACCCGGTCCATCAGCCCGGCGCGCTCCAGGGCGAGCACGCCTCGGGCCGACAGGCCGAGGTTGATCGATCGGCCCTCCTCGTCGTCGCCGCGGCGCGGATCGGGGCGGCGCTCGAAGACGTCGACCCGGTGCCCGCGCGCGGCCAGGTAGCAGGCGAGCAGGCTGCCCGCGGGTCCGGCGCCGGCGATCAGGTAACGCATCCGTCAGCTCCTTGCCAGGACGCCGGTGGCGACCAGGTGATCGAGGTGGGCATCGAGCAGGTCACGGGCGTCCGGGCAGGCTCCCGCGAGCTGTTCGGTGCGTGTGCAGTCGAAGGTCGGGCCCTTGGCTCCGCCGTACTCCGCGAAGAAGCGCGGGTAGGCGGCGATGGGCAGCGCCTGGCCGTCCGCCAGGAGCCGGCGCACCTCGGCGCGCCAGTCGGCGCCCGGCACCAGGCGCACGGGGAATCCTCTGGCGTTCAGGCTCGCGGCGATCCTGCCCGAGCCGAGCGTGCGCGGGTTGTAGTAGTGGAAGTCGCCGGTCGCGCCGGTGCGGGCGAGCCAGGCGATGGCGGCGGCCACGTGGTCGACGGGCGCCAGGTCGAGCTGCTCGCCGTCGGGCACGGCGCCCAGCTCGGCGCAGGTGGCGAAGAAGCGGCCGAGGAAGTCGCCCGCCGGCAGCGCGCCGGTGCGGGTGTCGCCGGCGATCCTGGCCGGCCGGTGGATGGCCACGGGCAGCCCGGCCTCGCGGGCCGAGGCGGCCAGCCGGTCGGCCACCCACTTGCTCTGGTCGTAGCCGGGATGCAGCAGGTCCGGATCGGGCAGCGGGTCGCCCTCGCGCACCACGCGCTCGCCCGGCGTCAGATGCACGCCGAGCGTGGAGACGTAATGCACGGGGATGGCGCGCGGCCCGCGGCAGGCCAGGCGCAGGACCTCCAGCGTCCCGCCGACGTTGGCGTCGCGCAGCCTGGCGTACGGCCGGGCGAAGTCGACCAGGCCTCCGCTGTGCACGATGAGGTCGAGCCGCCCTGAAAGGTCGCCGCTCAGTCCGAGCCCCGGCAGCGCGAGGTCGCCCGGCACGGCGACGATCCTGCTGCCGTCGCCCTCCAGGCCGTAGCGCGCGAGGTTGGCGAGCAGCCGTTTGTGCGGCTCCTCGCCCCTGACCAGGCAGTGCACGGTCACCTCGGGGTCCGACAGCAGCTCGGCCAGCAGGTAGGCGCCCAGGAAGCCGGTCGCGCCGGTCAGCAGGATCCGCCGGTTGCCGGTGACCCGGCCGGCGGGGACCGTCAGGCCGGGCGGGATCCGGGCGTCGGCGTGCAGGTCCTGCTCGCGCGGGGTGTGGGCGCCGTCGATCCTGGAGGCCAGTTCCGCCAGGTCGGCGGCGGCGAAGAAGTCGGCGAGCTCCAGCTTGGCCCCGGTGCGGGCGGTGATGCGGTTGACCGTCTTGGGCGAGAGCAGGGAGTGGCCGCCGAGGTCGAAGAAGTTGTCGCGGCGGCCGACCCTGACGCCGAGGGTCTCCTCCCACGAGGCGGCCACGGCGCGCTCGGTCGGGGTCGCGGGGCTCTCGTACGGCACGGCGTCCGCGGCGGGCTCGGGCAGGGCCGCGTAGTCGATCTTGCCGTGCGGCGTCATCGGGAGCGCGGCCAGGTGCACCACGTCCTGGGGGATCATCGCGGACGGCAGCCGCTCGGCCAGGAAGGAACGTAACTCGGCGCGGGTGACCGTGGAGCCGGTCAGGTAGGCGACGAGGCGGTCGCGCCGGGCGGCCACCACCGCCTCCCTGACGCCGGGGCAGGCCAGGCAGGCGGCCTCCACCTCGCCGGGTTCGATGCGGACGCCGTTGATCTTGAGCTGCCTGTCGACCCGGCCGAGGAACTCCAGCAGGCCGTCGTCGCGCCACCTCACCAGGTCACCCGTGGCGTACATCAGGCCGCCGGCGGCGAACGGGTCGGGGCGGAACCGTTCCCCGGTCAGCTCGGCCTGGCCCAGGTACCCCCTGGCCAGGCACGGACCGCCCAGGTACAGCTCGCCCGGCACCCCGATGGGGGCGAGGCGGCCCCGGCGGTCGAGCACGTAGGCGGCCACGTGCGGCAGCGGGACGCCGATGGGCAGGTGGGCGGCGCGTTCGCCCAGCTCGGAGCCGTCGACGGTGCGGTAGGCGGTGGCGCACACGGTGGCCTCGGTGGGGCCGTAGTGGTTGTAGAACGCCGTGCGGCCGCCGGTCAGCCTCGCCCAGGTGCGCAGCCGGTCCATCGGGACACTCTCGCCGCCGGCCATCACGGTGGTCAGCGGTCCTGTGTCCACCTGCTGCTCGTCGGCCAGGTCGTCGACCCACTGCCGCCACAGGGCCACGGGGACGTCCACCATGGTGATGCCCTGCTCACGGCACAGGCGCAGGAGGTCGTGGCCGGTGAGGGCGAACGGGTCGTGGTGCAGCACGACGGCCGCGCCGGAGGCCAGGGCGGGGTAGAGGTCGCCCGCCGAGGCGTCGAAGCTCAGCGGCGGGGTCATCAGGACCCGCTGGCCGGGGGCGAACCCGTGCAGGTCGACGAAGGCGGTGGTGAGCCGGGTGAGGGTGTCGTGGCCGACAACGACGCCCTTGGGCGCGCCGGTCGAGCCCGAGGTGTAGATCACGTAGGCGGGCGCCCGGCCGTCGCCGGCCACAGAGTCCGCGCCGGAGGTCACGCCGGAGGTCACGCCGGAGGTCACGCCGGAGGTCCTGCACACCTCGGCCACCGTCGCCGTCGGCACGCCGAGGTCGGCCGGTTCGTCCCCGGTGATCGCCAGCGCGGCCCGGCAGTCGGCCACCAGAGCCGCCAGGCGGGCGGGCGGCTGGCCCGGGTCCAGCGGCACGTAGGTGGCGCCCGCCTTCAGCACGCCGAGGATGGCGACGACGGCCTCGGGACCGGCCCGCAGGCACACCGCGACCCGCTCGCCCGGCAGCAGCCCGCGGGCGGCCAGCCCCGCGGCCAGCGCCTCCGACCGAGCGTCGAGTTCGCCGTAGCTCAGCGTCTGCCCGGCCGTGATCAGCGCGGGTGCGTCGGGATCGGCCGCGGCCCGCTCGGCGAACAGCTCGTGCACCGTCCTGGCCTCGTCCGGCACCTCGCCGGGCCGGCGCACCAGTACGGCCAGTTCCGCGTCGGGCAGCATCTCCAGCTCGCCGATCCGCGCCGTGGGCCGGGCGGCCATCTCCACCAGCAGCCGCTCCAGGTGCCCTGCCATGCGCTCGACGGTGCCGCGTTCCAGGACGTCGGTGCTGTAGGTGAACAGCAGTCGCAGTTCGTCGGGTGCGGCCACGACATCGAGCGCCAGGTCGAACTTGGCCGGCGAGAGTCCCGACAGCACCGGCTCCCCCACCAGCTCGCCCAGCCGGAACGACGGCCCGCCCGGCAGGCTGAGCATCATCATCGTCTGGAACACCGGCGGCACCGCGGGATCCCGGCCCACCCCGAGCTCCCCCACGACCTGCTCGAACGGCACGGCGGCATGGCCGAATCCGCGCAGCAGCCGCCTGCGCACCCTCTTGAGCAGTTCGCCGACGCCCGGATCCCCCGTCAGGTCCGCGCGCACCGCCAGCGTGTTGATGAACAGCCCGAAGACCTGCTCGGACGCCTCGTCGTCGCGTCCGGCGATGGGGGTGCCGACGCAGAAGTCGTCCTGCCCGGTGTGCCGGTGCAGCAGCACCTGGTAGGCGGCCATCAGCGCCATGAACGGCGTGCAGCGTTCCGCCCTCGCCAGCCGGCCGAGGTCGGCCCACACCCGCGCGGGTACGCCGTGCACGACCATCGCGCCGCGGCTGCTGCGGAGGGCGGGGCGCGGCCGGTCGATCGGCAGTTCCAGCACCGGGGCGGCGGCCAGCTCCTCCCGCCAGAAGTCCAGGTCCGCGTGGTGGTCGCGTTCTGGCGCCAGGTACGGCACGGCGGCCCGCGCGGGTGGCGGCGTCCCGGCGGCGTGGGCCCGGTAGAGCTCGTCGAGCTGCGGGAGCATCACGTGCTCGATCGACCAGGCGTCGCCGATGATGTGATGCATCACCAGGATCAGCACGTGCTCGTCCGGGTCCAGGCGCAGGACGCTCGCCCGTAGCAGGGGCCCGCCGGCCAGGTCGAAGGGGGCGTTGGCGCGCTCGGCGACGGCGGCGTCGAGGCCGGCGTGCTCCACGGCGGCCAGTTCGACGGGGATCGGGCGCGCGGCCCCGACCACGGCGACGGGTCCGCCGTCGGTCTCGGGGAAGACCGTGCGGAGCGCTTCGTGCCGCGCGGCGAACCCGGTGAGCGCGCGGGCGAAGGCCGCCACGTCCAGCGGGCCGCGCAGCCGTACCGCGACGACCATGTTGTAGCTGGCGTCGCCTCCCGCTAACCGGTCGAGGAACCACATACGTCTCTGGGCGGGGGAGAGAGGCGGCATGAGTCTCCCTGAAAAATAACTCTTAAGAAAGTTTCCTATTAATTAGCTCGATGCTACAGACCGCGACGCAGGTCGACAAGGACCCCCGATCCCTTATGGCACAGGGGTTTCCGCGCTTGCGCACGGGCGGCGCATGTGGTTCCCTTCCACGTATCTGTAAGGGTTCTTTCCCGTTTCGAGGCCTTCGTGATGACCCTCACCGCTCGCTTCGCCGGGCTTCAGGACCGGCACGGACCGCTCACCATGGGCCAGGCGAACATGGCCCGCTGCGTACGGCGCGACCCGCCAGAACACATGAACTTCCTGGCGATCAAGTGGCTGCCGCGCCGGGCGACGCGTGACGACGTCGTGCGCGCCACGGAACTGCTGCTGGCCAGGCACGAAGGGCTGCGCACCACCTGGGAGGACCAGGGCCAGCACGCCCACGGCTCGGGCGAGCTGGCGATCGCCGTGCACGACACCGACGGCTCGCCCGCCGACCTGGCCCAGCAGGCCGGGGAACGATTACGGGCCGAGCGCTTCGACCTCGAAGGCGAGTTCCCGCTGCGGATGGCGCTCGTGTGCCGTCAGGGCGCGCCCCGGCTGGCCGTCTTCGTGCTCCCGCACACCGCCGTCGACGCGATCAGCCTGGCCCAGGTGTTGCAGGAGTGGGAGCGGCTGCTGCTGGGAGCCGAGATCCACGCGCAGCCGCCCGTGCACCCCATCGACCTGGCCGAGCAGGAGCACACCCCCGAGTCGCGCAAGCGCGCCGACGCGACGATCCGCCACTGGCGCGAGGGCCTGGGCCGCGCCCCGCAGACGATGTTCCCCATCGCCTTCGACACCGAGCACGCCCTGCTCCCCCGCCTGCGGGTACGCTCCGCCGCCGCGGCCACCGCCTTGGAACGTGCTACCAGGCGCACCGGGGCCAGCCGCTCGATCATCGTCATGGCCGCCTTCGGCGCGCTGCTGGGACTGCGCACCGGCCAGCCCTCCTGCCTGCTGGCCTCGCTGTCGAGCAACCGCACCCGGCCCGCCCTGCGCGGCCACATCGGACCGCTGGCCCAGGACGCGCTGATCGTCGCCGACCTGCGGGCCGCGACCTTCGACGAGCTCGTGCGCCGATTCCGCGTCGCCGCGCTCAGCGGCTACCAGCACAGCCGCTTCGACTCCGACCGCCTGTGGAACACCATCGACACGCTCGACGAGGAACGCGGCACCCGCTACGCCCGCGACTGCGTCTACAACGACATGAGCCTGCAGGCCGCCTCCACCGGGGAGCCGCCGCCCGAGCAGGAGGCCGAGCTCGCCTGGCTGGAGCCCGCCTCGTTGCCGGCCAACCTGTCGCTCTGGGTCAACCGCCTCGACGAGAGCGAGCTGGAGCTGCTCCTGTGGATCAGCCCGCGGGCCCTGGCGCGCGCCGAGGCCGAGCGGTTCTCCCGCGGGCTGATCAGGCTGCTGGTCGAGGCGGGCGAGCACATCGTGGACCTGGCCGACCTGCGCAAGCTCACCGACGTGACGCCCACGGCCTACGGTCCCGGATGGGTGCGCTCCGAAGGCTCATGGGTACGGCCCGCCGCCGTGCGCGAGCTGGTCGAGTCGGCCGTGCCGGGCTGCGAGGCCAGGGTCGTGGTCAATGACGACACCACCCTGACCTGCCACGTCACCGGCACCGACCTGGCGCGGGAGGAGCTGCGCCGCCTGTGCAGGAGCGGGCTGGCGGCACGCGCCGACGCGATCGTGCCGCACACGTTCGTCACTCCAGCTCCACCGCCACGCTGAGCACGTCGCCGGGCACCAGCACGAACTCCTCCACGGTGCCCGCCGCGCACAGGTCGTCGGCCGCAAGCCGTACGACCGCGAACTCGGGGCCGGTCACCGTCAGCCTGGAGATCTCCGCCCGCATGGAGAGCTTGGCGGCCGACTTGGCCTTGCGCACCTGGCGCAGGACCTCGGAGGCGACGGTCAGCACGGCCGGGTCGCCGCTCACGCCTTCGGGCTCGGGCCACGAGGCGCGGTGCACCGAGCCCTCGCGCCACCACGACCACACCTCCTCCGTGACGAACGGCAGGAACGGCGCGAACAGCCGCAGCTGCACGTCGAGCGCCTGGCGCAGGGCGCCGAGCGCCGACGCCGAGCCCTCGTAGGCCCTGGCCTTGACCAGCTCCAGGTAGTCGTCGCAGAAGGACCAGAAGAACCGCTCGGTGACCTCCAGGGCGCGGGCGTAGTCGTAGGACTCGAACGCCGCGGTGGCCTCGCGGACGGCCTGGTCGAGCTGGGCGAGCATCGACAGGTCGACCGCCTCGGTGACCTCGCCCGCGGCGTCGGGGAAGGTCAGGACGAACTTGGAGGCGTTGAGGATCTTGATGGCCAGCCTGCGGCCGATCTTCATCTGGCCGACGTCGAAGGCGGTGTCGGTGCCGGGGCGTCCGCCGGCGGCCCAGTAGCGCACGCCGTCGGAGCCGTACTCCTCCAGCAGCCCGAGCGGCGTGGTGACGTTGCCCTTGGACTTGGACATCTTCTTGCGGTCGGGGTCGAGGATCCATCCGGAGATGGCCACGTTCGACCACGGCAGGGTGGAGGCCTCCTGGTGGGAGCGGACGACCGTGGAGAACAGCCAGGTGCGGATGATCTCGTGCGCCTGCGGGCGCAGGTCCATCGGGTAGACGCGGGAGAACAGGTCGGGGTCGCTCTCCCAGCCCCCGGCGATCTGCGGCGTCAGCGAGGAGGTGGCCCAGGTGTCCATGACGTCGGGGTCGCCGACGAAGTCCACGCCGCGCTGCTCCTCGGTGTAGCCGGGCGGCACGTCCGAGGAGGGGTCGACGGGCAGCTGGTCGAGCGAGGGCAGGATCAGGGAGCCGTCGTGGACGGAGTACCACACCGGGATCGGCACGCCGAAGAACCGCTGGCGCGAGATCAGCCAGTCTCCCGCCAGGCCCTTCACCCAGTTGTCGTAGCGCACCTTCATGTGCGGCGGGTGCCAGGCCAGCTCCGCGCCGCGCGCCAGCAGCGCCTCGCGCAGCTCCGGGTCGCGCCCGCCGTTGCGGATGTACCACTGGCGCGTCGTGACGATCTCGAGGGGCTTGTCGCCCTTCTCGTAGAACTTCACCGCCCGGCTGACCGGGCGCGGCTCGCCGTCGAGGTCGCCGGACTCGCGCAGCATCTCGACGATGCGCTCGCGGGCGCTGTGCACGGTCTTGCCGGCCAGCTCCTTGTAGGGGGCGGCTTCCACGCTGTCGGGCGGCTCGGGCAGCAGCCGGCCGTCCCAGCCGATGACCGGGCGGGTGGGCAGCCCCAGCTCGCGCCACCAGGTGACGTCGGTCAGGTCGCCGAAGGTGCAGATCATGGCGATGCCGGTGCCCTTGTCGGGCTCGGCCAGGTGATGGGCGAGCACCGGCACCTCGACGCCGAACAGCGGCGAGAGCACGGTCGTGCCGACGAGAGCGGAGTAGCGGGGGTCATCGGGATGGGCCACGAGCGCCACGCACGCCGGGATCAGCTCGGGCCTGGTGGTCTCGATGAAGACCGGGCCCTGGTCGCCGTAGAAGGAGACGCGGTGGAACGCTCCCGGCCACTCCCGGTCTTCGAGCTCGGCCTGGGCGACGGCGGTGCGGAAGGTCACGTCCCACAGCGTCGGCGCGGAGGCCCGGTAGGCCTCGCCGCGCTCCAGGCCGCGCAGGAACGCCAGCTGGGAGGCGCGGCGCGAGGTGCCGTCGATGGTGGCGTAGGTCATGCTCCAGTCGACCGACAGGCCCAGTCGCCGCCACAGCTCCTCGAAGGCGCGCTCGTCCTCGATCGTCAGGCGCTCGCACAGCTCGATGAAGTTGCGGCGGGAGATCGAGACCGGGTTCTTGCCGGGCTTGTCCGGAGGCTCGAACGACGGGTCGTAGGGCACCGACGGGTCGCAGCGCACGCCGAAGTGGTTCTGCACCCGGCGCTCTGTCGGCAGGCCGTTATCGTCCCAGCCCATGGGGTAGAAGACCGCTCGGCCGCGCATGCGCTGGAAGCGGGCGACGGTGTCGGTATGGGTGTAGGAGAAGACGTGTCCGACGTGCAGGGATCCGGAGACGGTCGGCGGTGGCGTGTCGATCGAGTAGACCTGCTCGCGCTGGGCCGTACGGTCGAAGCGGTACGTGCCGTCGGCTTCCCAGCGGGCTACCCATACCTGCTCCAGCCCATCGAGAGTCGGCTTCTCGGGCATGGCGGTATGAGTGGGATGAGTCATGCCTCCACATGCTAGGGCCTGCAGAGGGAATAGGGTTTGAACATGGCAGATGAGAAGCCGGACATCGCGTGGCGGGTGGTTGGCGGCCTGCTGGGTCTGGTCACCGCTTGGGGGGCCAAGAAGATCCTCGGGTACGTATGGGTGAAGACGACGGGCAAGGAGCCGCCGGTCGACTCCGAGTCCGACGAGGTCAGCATGGCCGAGGCGATCGGCTATGCGGTCGTCATGGGCGTGGGCATGTCGGTGGCGCAGATCGTGGTCAACAAGACCGCCAAGAAGCGTTACACCGCCTGGAAGGCGCTCAAGACTCCAAAGCCGTGAGGAATTCGCCGGCCCACCTGTCGACGTCGTAGGTCGACACGCGGCGCCGCATGGCGCGCATCCTGCGGGCCACCTCGTGAGGGGTGGCCCGCATCGCCGCCAGAATCTGGCGCTTGACGCCCTCGACGTCGTAGGGGTTGACCAGGTAGGCCTGGCGCAGCTCGTCGGCGGCCCCGGCGAACTCACTGAGCACCAGCGCGCCGCGCAGGTCGTGGTGGCACGAGACGTACTCCTTGGCCACCAGGTTCATGCCGTCGCGCAGCGGGGTGACCACCATGATGTCCGCGGCCAGGTAGAGCGCCGCCAGCTCGTGCCGGTCGTAGGCCTGGTGCAGATACTGGATCGGCTGGTGGCCGATCATCGAGTGCATGCCGTTGATGCGGCCCACCTGCAGCTCGATGTCGTCGCGCAGCCGCCGGTACTCCTCGACACGCTCCCGGCTCGGCGTCGCGATCTGCACGAACACCGCCTCGCCCGGCTCCACCTGGCGCTCGTCGAGCAGTTCCCCGAAGGCCTCCAGCCGCGTGCCGATGCCCTTGGTGTAGTCGAGCCGGTCCACGCCGAGCAGCAGGTGCTCGGGGTCTCCGAGTTCGAAGCGGATCTCCTTGGCCCGGTGCACGATCTGCGGGTCGCGGGCGAGCTTGTCGAGCTCGCCGAAGTCGACCGAGATCGGGAAGGACTGCGCGGTCACCACGCGGTCGTCGTGGAAGATCTCGTTGCCCTTGTACGGCAGGCCGAGCAGCCTGCGGCACAGGCGGATGAAGTTGGAGGCGCCCCCGGGCCGCTGGAAGCCCACCAGGTCGGCGCCGAGCAGCCCCTTGACCAGCTCGGTGCGCCACGGCAGGCGCCAGAACAGTTCCACGGGCGGGAAGGGGATGTGCAGGAAGAAGCCGATGCGCAGGTCCGGGCGGCGCTCGCGCAGCATCTGCGGCACGAGCTGCAGCTGGTAGTCCTGCACCCACACCACCGCGCCGGGCGCGGCCGCCTCGGCGGTGGCCTCGGCGAAGCGCAGGTTGACCGCCTTGTAGGTCTCCCACATCTCCCGCGAGAAGACCGGCGGCGCGACCACGTCGTGGTAGAGCGGCCAGAGCGTGGCGTTGGAGAAGCCCTCGTAGTAGAGCTGGACCTCCTCCTCCGACAGCGGGATCGGGATGAGGTTCATGCCGTCGTCGTGGAAGGGCTCGAGCTCCTCGCCCGGCGCGCCGTGCCAGCCCAGCCAGGCTCCGTCGCGGCTCTGCATGACCGGGGCGATCGCGGTCACCAGGCCACCCGGGCTGCGGCGCCACGTCGCCGTGCCGTCAGGCCCGATCGAGCGGTCGACCGGCAACCGGTTGGCCACTATCAAGAACGAGCTACGGCTTCCCATGCAGACTCAAACCTCCACCGTCGCGACTCTGAGGAGCCGCGTCAGGGCGGCTCAGGGGGCCCTACCCACTGTGCCCAGAACTAGGGCAAACAAACACAATCGTCACTTCAGGGTAGTGATCCTCATCACTCAATCGAACTCCACACGCACCTCTGGCGAGGTCGGCTGGGACTGGCACGACAGAACGTACCCGGCCGCCACCTCACGGCCCTCCAGCGCGTAGTTGCGCGCCATCTCCACCTGCCCGCTGAGCACGCGCACCCTGCACGTGCCGCACACACCGCCGCGGCAGGCGTAGGGCGCGTCGGAGCGCACCCTCAGCGCCGCCGACAGCAGGGTCTCGCCCTCGTGCAGCACCACCGCGCTCGTGCGGCCGTCGAGACGGAACTCCAGCCGGGCCCCCTCCGGCGTGACGTGCGGGCGCTCGACCGGCTGACCGGCGTAGAACAGCTCGTGGTGCACGGGCCGCTCCCCCATCACCCGCTTGACCGTCTCGACCAGGCCGATCGGCCCGCACACGTAGTGCTCGTCGCCCTCGCCCAGCATGCCGAGGATCGTGCGCAGCCTGGCCTCGTCGAGCCTGCCGCTGCAGACCGGGGCCTCGGTCTCCTCCCGGCTCAGCACGTGCACGAGCGCGAACCGCGGGCCGTACCTGTCCTTGAGGTCGCCCAGTTCCTCGGCGAACATCACCTCGCGCGCCGTGCAGTTGGCGAAGACCAGGGAGAACCTGCTCGACGGCTCGGCCGCCAGCGTCGTGGCCGCCAGCGACACCACCGGGGTGATGCCGCTCCCGGCGGCGACGGCCACGTGGTGGCGTCGCGCGGCGGGGTCGAGCGGCACGTGGAAGCGCCCGGCCGGCTCCATCGCCTCCAACACGTCGCCGGGCCGGAGCGCGGCGTTGGCGTAGGTGCTGAACGCCCCGCCATCGAGGCGCTTGACGGCGATGCGCAGCGGCCCGCCGGCGGGCGAGCAGATGGAGTAGCTGCGCCTGATCTCCAGGCCGTCGAGGAAGACGCGGATGTTGAGGTGCTGGCCCTGGACGAACGGCACCCGCTCGGCGAAGGTGATCGCGACCGCGTCGTCGGTGAGCCGGTCGACGGCGGCGACGGTCAGCGGACGGAAGCGCGCCACCGCTCAGATCTCCTTGACGTGGTCGAACGGCTCCAGGCAGGCCCGGCAGCGGTGCAGCGCCTTGCAGGCCGTCGAGGAGAAGCGGCTGACCAGCTCGGTGTCGGGCGAGCCGCAGCGCGGGCAGCGCACCGAGAGCGGCAGGTCGACCGCGCCGGTCCGCCTCGGTGGCGCGATGCCGTGCTCGCGCAGCTTCTCGCGGCCCTCCTCGGTGATCCAGTCGGTGCTCCAGGGCGGGGAGAGCACGGTCCTGACCGACGCCCCGGGAAGGGCGTGGACCAGGTCGTCGCGGATCGCCGACAGCGCCGGGCAGCCGGAGTAGGTCGGGGTGATGACCACCTCGAACCGGCCGTCGGCCAGCTCGTTGACCTCGCGCACGACACCCAGCTCGCCCAGCGTCAGCACGGGCAGTTCGGGATCGGGCACACCGTCGGCGATGCGCCTCGCCTCCGCCAGGCTCACCATCGGGCCCCCGGGTGCGCCCTGTGCAGCACCTGCAGCTCGGCCAGCAGGGGCGCGAGGTGCTCGGTGTGCTCCCCGCGCCGCCCTCCCTCACGCTGGGCGACGTCCGGCACGGCCAGCGAGGCCTCCCGCAGCACGTCGAGCACGAACGGCGACGGCTGCGACAGCTCTCCCGTGAAGGGCCACAGCGCCTCCAGCGCGGCTGTCGTGCGCCGGTGCGACTCGTCGGTGCCCAGCCCCAGCCGCAGGATCCACAGGCGGGCGTAGTCGCGGTGGTAGGCGATCTCCTTGACGCCCTTGGCTGCCACGTCGTCGCCGGGATGCCTGTCGTAGAGGTCGAACAGGAAGTCGGAGTAGAGCAGGTGGCGCACGATCGTGTGGGCGAAGTCGCCGTTGGGCTGCTCGACGAGCAGGCAGTTGCGGAACTGCGCGGGCTCGCGCAGGTAGGCCAGGTCGTCCTCGTCACCCGCCCGCGACAGCAGCAGCCTGGCCTGGCCCAGCAGGTCGAGGGCGAGGTTGGCCAGGGCGACGTCCTCTTCCAGCGTGGGCGCCCTGGTGACCCACTGGCACAGCCGCTGGGAGAGCACCAGGCAGTCGTCACCGATCTCCAGAGCATCGATCACAGGTGCTCCACCCCCTCCGGCAGCTCGTAGAAGGTCGGGTGGCGGTAGGGCTTGTCGGCGGCGGGGTCGAAGAACGACTCCTTGTCGTCGGGCGAGGAGGCCGTGATCTGGTCGGCGGGCACGACCCAGATGCTGACGCCCTCCTGCCGCCGGGTGAACAGGTCGCGCGCGTGGCGCAGCGCCAGCTCGGCGTCGGGGGCGTGCAGGCTGCCCGCGTGCACGTGCGACAGGCCCCGCCTGGGGCGCACGAACACCTCCCACAACCTCATCGCGCGCTCCGCGCCGCGTACGCCCGCGCCGCCTCGCGCACCCAGGCGCCCTCGTCGTGGGCGGACTTCCTGTGCGCCATGCGCTCGCGGTTCATCGGGCCGTCTCCGGCCAGCACCCGCTTGAACTCGCCCCAGTCGATCTCACCGAAGTCGTAGTGGCCGCGCCCGGCGTTCCACCGCAGGTCGGGGTCGGGCAGGGTGAGTCCGAGGATCTCGGCCTGGGGCACGCACATGTCGACGAAGCGCTGGCGCAGGTCGTCGTTGGAGTGACGCTTGATCTTCCAGGCCATCGACTGCGCCGAGTGGGTAGACTCGGTGTCGGGCGGGCCGAACATCATCAGCGACGGCCACCACCAGCGGTCGACCGCGTCCTGGGCCATGCTCTTCTGCTCGGGGGTGCCGTGGGCCAGGGTGTGCAGGAGCTCGTAGCCCTGGCGCTGGTGGAAACTCTCCTCCTTGCAGATGCGCACCATCGCGCGGGCGTAGGGCCCGTAGGAGCAGCGGCACAGCGGCACCTGGTTGACGATCGCGGCGCCGTCGACCAGCCAGCCGATCGCGCCCATGTCGGCCCAGGTCGGGGTGGGGTAGTTGAAGATCGAGGAGTAGCGCTGCCGCCCGTCGTGCAGGGCGTCGAGCAGCTCCTCCCTCGCCACGCCCAGGGTCTCGGCCGCGCCGTACAGGTAGAGGCCGTGCCCGGCCTCGTCCTGCACCTTGGCCAGCAGGATCGCCTTGCGCTTCAGCGAGGGCGCGCGGGTGATCCAGCTGCCCTCGGGCTGCATGCCGATGATCTCCGAGTGCGCGTGCTGGGCGATCTGCCTGATCAGCGTCGTGCGGTACGCCTCGGGCATGTCGTCGCGGGGCTCGACCCGCTCGTCGGCGTCTATGAGGTCCTGAAATGTCACCATTGGTAGAACCCCCTCCCCGTCTTTCTTCCCAGTTCACCGCGCGCAACCATCCAGCGCAGCAGTTCCGGCGGCTCGAACCGGGGCCCGAGCCGGGCATGGAGGTGGTCGGCGATCGCCAGCCGCACGTCGAGACCCACCAGGTCGCCCAGCCGCAGCGGCCCCATGGGGTAGCCGTAGCCCAGCGTCATCGCGGTGTCGATGTCGTCGGCGGAGGCCACGCCCTCCTCGACCATGCGGATGGCCTCGAGGCCGAGCAGCACGCCCAGGCGGCTGGTGGCGAAGCCGGGCGAGTCGTTGACCACCACGGCGGTCTTGCCCAGCAGGCCGACGTAGCCGCGCACCTGCTCCAGCACCTGAGTCGCCGGGGTCACCACCAGCTCCACCAGCCGCTGGACCGGCACGGGGTTGAAGAAGTGCATCCCGAGGAAGCGCTCGGGCCGCTTCAGCGCCGCCGACAGCTCGGTGATCGACAGCGAGCTGGTGTTGGTCGCCAGCACCGCGCCGTCGTGGACCTGCTCCTCGACCTCGGCCAGCACCGACGCCTTCAGCCCCGGATCCTCGGGCACCGCCTCGATCACCAGGTCGCTGTCGTACGGCACGGCGCCCACCGTCAGCCTGCCCAGGGCTTCGTCCGCGCTGCCGCCGCCCTTGGACTGCGCCGTGCGCAGCCCCCTGCCGATGGCCGGAGCCGGGTCGATCAGCGGGTCGCGCACCGCCACGTGGGCTCCGGCGCTCAGGAAGACCTGGGCGATGCCGGAACCCATGCGTCCCGCGCCGATGACGGCGACCCTCATGCGTGCCGCCGTGACTGCACCACGTGGAAGCGCCCGGCGACGAAGCCGGGATCGGTCAGCGAGGCCGTGGCCGCCGGGTTGGCCCCGGTGCCGTGGTAGTCGCTGAAGGCCGCGGACTGGTTGACGAAGACGCCGCCGGTGAGGTTGCACGACAGGTTGACCCCGGCGTCGACCGCCGCCCGCTCGGCCTCGTCGAGCACCTGCTCGCTGGTGGAGTAGACCGAGGCCGTCAGCGCGCCCCTGGCCTTGACCGTGCGCCGCAGCAGCTCCAGGCTGTCGGCGGTGCCGGAGGTCGGGATCACGAAGGCGATGGGCCCGAAGTGCTCCCTGCCGTAGACCTCGGGGTCGCTCGTCTTGATCAGGGCCGGGGTGCGGACGACCGCGTCGGGGAAGGCCGGGTGCTTCAGCGCCCTGGACTCCAGGATCACCTCGCCCAGCGAAGGCGCGTTGTCGACACGCGCCAGCACGCCGTCGTTGACGATCGCGCCGGTCAGCTCGACGGCCCGCGCGTCGTCGCCGAGCAGCTTGCCCAGCGCCGCCGACAGGCCCTGGCAGACCTCGTCGAAGCTCCTGTGCCCCTCGTCGGTCTCGATGCCCTGCTCGGGGATGAGGATGTTCTGCGGAGCGGTGCACATCTGGCCGCTGTAGAGCGACAGCGAGAAGGCGATGTTGCCCAGCATGCCCCGCAGCTGGTCGGTGGAGTCGACGACGATCGTGTTGACCCCGGCCTTCTCGGTGTGCACGAGCGCCTGGCGGGCGTTGCGCTCCAGCCAGTCGCCGTACTCCGTGGAGCCGGTGAAGTCGACGATGCGCACGTCGGGGTGGGTGGCCAGGTCGGAGGCCAGGCCCTGGCCCTCCTCCGGCGCCAGCTGCACCAGGTCGGGGTCGAACCCGGCCCCGGCGAGCACGTCGCGGCAGATCCCGACCGTGATCGCCAGCGGCAGGATCGCTCCCGGGTGCGGCTTGACGATGACGGGGTTGCCGGTGACCAGGCTCGCGAACAGGCCTGGATAGGCGTTCCAGGTCGGGAAGGTGTTGCAGCCGATGACGACACCGACGCCGCGCGGCACCACGGTGAATCGCTTCTCCATGACCAGTGGGTCGCCCTTGGCGGGCTTGCTCCACCGGGCCGCGTCGGCCGCCGCGGTCATGGCCGCGTAGCCGTACGCGATCGCCTCCAGCGCGCGGTCCTGCGCGTGCGGTCCGCCGGCCTGGAAGGCCATGACGAAGGCCTGGCCGGTGGTGTGCTGGACGGCGTTGGCCAGCTCGAAGCTGCGTTTGTTGATGCGGTCGACCATCTCGACGCAGGCCAGCGCCCTGGCCTCGGGCCCGGCGTCGCGCCAGGCGGGCACCGCCTTGCCCGCCGCGGCGACCAGGGTCCCGGCGCTCGCCGCCGGGTAGGTCACCCCCAGGTCGAGCCCGTACGGCGACCTCTCGGCGCCCACGGGCTCACCCGCCTGTTCGAGCGGGAAGGGCTTGCCCAGGTAGGCCTCGAAGGCACGTTTGCCCTCGTCGGCCGCGCCCTCGCCGTACACCCTCGGGCTGGGCGACTCGGGGTAGGCGCTCCAGTAACCACGCTCCGCGATGGCCTTCAGTGCCTGGTCCAGAGTCTCGCGGTGCTGCTCGTACATACGCTCACCCCTGTCTTGACAGGATCCGCCGGACGTTGAGATGTTTACCGAACATTCGGTCAGTTGACAAGGGAGACTTCCGTTGGATAACGCGCGCCGGATGTTCGAGGCCGACACGGCCTCCCTGTCACTCGGCATCGAGCTGCTCTCCCTGGAGACCGGCCGGGCCGTCTGCCGCATGCCCGTCACCAAGCAGATGATCAACGGCCACGCCCTCTGCCACGGCGGCTACGTCTTCCTGCTGGCCGACACCGCCTTCGCGTGCGCCTGCAACAGCCACGGGCCCGTCACCGTCGCGGCGGGCGCCGACATCACGTTCGTCCGCTCCGCGCACGAAGGCGACGTGCTGACCGCCGAGGCCGTCGAGCGGGTCTCGTACGGCAGGAGCGGACTGTACGACATCACCGTGCGCGACGCCGTCGGCGAGGTGGTCGCCGAGTTCCGCGGCCGGAGCAGGGAGTTGCCCCATGCACGTTGACGAGCTTCGCGAGCTGCAGCTGAAGCGGCTGCAGTGGACGCTGCACCACGCCCACCGAAACGTTCCCTTCTATCGGGATAAGTTTGACTCTCTGGGCATCCACCCGAACGACCTGAAGTCGCTCGACGACCTGCGCCACTTCCCCTTCACCACCAAGGACGACCTGCGCGCCCACTACCCCTTCGGCATGTTCGCCGTGCCGCGCGAACGCATCGCCCGCGTGCACGCCTCCAGCGGCACCACCGGCCGGCCCACCGTCGTCGGCTACACCCGCAAGGACCTCGACACCTGGGCCGAGGTCATGGCCCGCTCCATCGAGGCGGCGGGCGGGCGGCCGGGCGACGTCGCGCACATCGCCTACGGCTACGGCCTGTTCACCGGCGGCCTCGGCGCCCACTACGGCGCCGAGCGGCTGGGCTGCACCGTCGTGCCGGTCTCCGGCGGCATGACCCCGCGCCAGGTACAGCTCATCACCGACTTCCAGCCGTCGATCATCATGGTCACGCCCTCCTACATGCTGGCGATCCTCGACGAGTTCGAGGCGCAGGGCATCGACCCACGCTCCACCTCGCTGCGCGTCGGCCTGTTCGGCGCCGAGCCGTGGACCGAGGAGATGCGGCGCGAGATCGAGGAACGGTTCGCCATCGACGCCGTCGACATCTACGGCCTGTCCGAGGTGATGGGGCCGGGCGTGGCCCAGGAGTGCGTCGAGACCAAGGACGGGCTGCACATCTGGGAGGACCACTTCTACCCCGAGACCGTCGACCCCTTCACCGGCGAGGTCTCCGACGGCGGCGAGCTGGTCTTCACCTCCCTCACCAAGCAGGGCATGCCCGTCATCCGCTACCGCACCCGCGACCTCACCACCCTCATGCCCGGCACCGCCCGGCCCGAGTTCCGCCGCATGCGCAAGGTCACCGGCCGCACCGACGACATGATCATCCTGCGCGGCGTCAACGTCTTCCCGACCCAGATCGAGGAGCTAGTCCTGCGCACCGCGGGCCTGTCCCCGCACTTCCAGCTCGAGCTCACCCGGCCCGAGCGCCTCGACGTGATGACCGTCCGCGTCGAACGCCGCCCTGACGCGGCGCACCCCTCGCCCGAGCCGCTGCGCCACGCGATCAAGGACGTCGTCGGCGTGACGGTCGCGGTGGAGGTGGTCGAGCCGGAAACCCTGGAGCGATCGATGGGCAAGCTCAAACGAGTCATCGACAAGCGGGACAATCAATGACATGAAGCGCAGAGGGCACGATCCGGAATCGGTGCTGCGTATCGCCGTGGGCGTCTTCAACGAACGCGGCTACGACGGCACGAGCATGGAGGACCTCGCCCGTGCGCTCGGCGTCACCAAATCGGCGATCTACTACCACGTGCCCGGCAAGGAACAACTGCTCGGGCGGGTGCTCGACGTGGCACTCGACGGCCTCTTCACCATGATCGCCGACCCTCGCGCCTCCACCGGGCGCGCCATCACCCGCCTGGAATGGGTCGTACGGCAGAGCGTCACCATCCTCGTCGACCGCCTGCCGTACGTGAAGGTGCTGCTGCGCGTCCACGGCAACAGCCCGACCGAGACCCGGGCGCTGGAACGGCGCAGGGAGTTCGACCGGTTCATCAGCGCCCTGGTCAAGGAGGCGGCCGGCGACGGCGACCTGCGGCCGGACATCGACCCTTCGCTGGCCACCCGGCTGCTGTTCGGGACGGTCAACTCGATCGCCGAGTGGTACCAGCCCGCGCGCGGCGCCTCGGCCGACCAACTGGCGGACGCGGTGCTCAAGCTCACATTCAACGGCCTCCGCGTCCCCTGACGGCATGGGGGCCTCAAGCTGAATGCCATGCCCTTGGACACCCCCCTGGCGAGCATGGAGCGCAACCTCGCCGAGCACGCCTGCCACCTCCACCGTCACCTGCCGGGCGCCACCGTCACGGAGACGCCCGACCTGCTGGTCGCCGACAGCGGGCTCGGCGACGACACCTTCAACCTCGTCGCCGCCGCCCGCTTCACCCCGGCCACCGCGCCCGGCCGCATCGCCGAAACGCTGCACCGGCTGGCCGCCACGCGCCGTCCCTTCTCCTGGTGGGTGGGCCCCACGTCCACGCCCGCTGATCTGCCGCGTCTGCTCTCCCGGGCCGGCCTGGCCGTGTCCGAGTCCGAGGTGGGGATGTGGCGGCGCCTTGCGGCCTCCCCGCCCCAAGCGCCAGGACCGGACATCCGCGTCGCGGCCACCGCCGCCGAGCTCGCCGACTTCGCCGCCGTCGTGGCCGCGAACTGGGACCCGCCCGCCGCCACCGTGCGCCGGTTCTTCGCCGACGCCGCCGCGTGGGCGCTCCTGCCGTCCTGCCCCGCCCGCTACCTGGTCGGCTACGTGGACGGCCGTCCGGTCACCACCGCCGAGGTCTTCCTGCACGCGGATGTGGCCGGGCTCTACAACGTCACGACCCTCGCCGCCGAGCGGCGCCGCGGCCACGGGGCCGCGATCACCTCGGCAGCGCTGCGCACCGCGTACGGCCTGGGCTACCGGACCGTGGTCCTCCAGGCGTCCGCACAGGGCGAGCCGGTCTACCGGCGGCTGGGGTTCGAGCCGTGCGGCGTCTTCACCGAGTTCGCCGTCACGCCGGGCTGACGTAGTGGTGGAGGGTGGCGGGTTCGCCTGCGGCGTTCAGCCACCTCTCGCGGGTGGTGGCGACCCGTCGCCAGCCCGAGCGTTCGTAGAACCGCAGCGCGGCGGCGCCCTCGGAGGAGACCCGCAGGGTGAGCGGGCCGGGCGAGGCGTCACGTACGGTTTCGAGCAGCGCGCCCGCCAGGCCGTGCCCGCGGGCCGCCGGGGTGACGAACAGGCGGCTGACCTCCCTGGTCCGGGTGAGAATCACGTGTCCGGTGACGGCGCCGGCATCGACCGCGATCCACGCGCCGGCGATGCCCTCCGGGGTGAGCCAGGCCCCCGGGTCGGCCGGCCAGTCGACGGGGTAGCGGTCGGCGGCCTGGACACCGGCCAGGGCTTCCACGCAGGCGGGGAGGTCTTCTGGCGTGCGGGGGCGGATCTGCATCCGTGACAGCTTAGGAGAGCGGGGCCGGTGCGGTCAGGGGGTGATCTGGTCTCGCCGGGGCGCCGGCGGGAGCTTGCCCCGCAGGTCGTTGCGGATGGTCTCGCCGAGTTTCTTGGTGGCCGCGCGGTTGAGGGCCCCGCCTGCCACGGCTCCCGTGAGGAACGGGCCGAGCGTGGTCAGGTGGCGTCCCAGGGTGCGCATGAGGCGTTTGCGCAGCGCCGCCTTGGTGGCCGCACCCAGGGCGAGGGTGACGGACGCCGGGGCGAGCGGGTCGATGCCGCGCTGTTTGGCCCACGCCGAGGAGAAGGCGACGGCGCGCTGGGCGCCGCTGCCGTCGATGCGCACGCCGTACACCTCGTGCAGTTCGGCCAGCAGCTTGACCTCGATGGCCGCCACGACGATGGTCTCGGCGACCAGCTGGGCGGGGGCGGACAGGAGGAGGGGCGGGGCGGCGAACTCCGCTGCCGCCAGGGCGCCACCGACCGCGCCGACCGTCATCGTCGCCTTCTGTGCGGTGCGGACGAGATCGTCGGCTAGTGCTTCGCCGGTGAGGCCGTGGTGGTGCTCGGAGAGCGTCTGAAGATCCCGGATGGGAATGCGTGGTGCGATGTTGAGAAAGAGGTCGGCAAGCCAGCGGCCGCGGCCGACACCTGTCTGCTTGGCCTTCCTGGCGCCGTCGGAGACGGCCCGGGCCAGACGGCCGAGCAGTCTGCGCCGCTCGGCCGGCTCCAGCTCGTCCTCGCCGGTGAGCCTGCCTACGAGTTCGCCGACCTCGTCACCGGGGTCGGCGATCTCCTTACCTGGTTGCTTGTCTTTCTCCGTGGACACGACGCGAAGCCTCCGTTCATGCGACGGTCGCTTGCTACCCCGAGCGTCGCCCTTCCATCGTCAGGCGGCGCACTCCCGGCATACCTGCTGGCCGTTCTTCTCACTGGCCAGCTGGCTGCGGTGGTGCACCAGGAAGCAACGAGAACAGGTGAACTCGTCGGCCTGCCGCGGGATGACACGGAGCGAGAGCTCCTCGTTGGACAGGTCCGCGCCGGGCAGCTCGAGCGACTCGGCGAGGTCCGTCTCATCGATGTCGATGCTGCCGGAGGACTTGTCGGTGCGCCGCGCCTGGAGCTCCTGGAGACTGTCCTCCCCCAGGTCGTCGTCGGTCTTGCGCGGGCTGTCGTAATCGGTTGCCATTGTGCTTACTCCATCCCCCTCATATCTGTGCGTGCGCCTTTTGCGCGTCGTGTAACGTCCGAGAGGCCCATCTTGTGCCCGTTCCGTAGGGGAGATTTTGGCAATCGGTACCCTTTGGGAGCGGTCGCCGAACCTCCCTACACGCCAGTGCCTTCTGCCGGAAGCGCTGGTTAGCCAAATATGGCCAAAACCACAGCTTTGGCGTCATGCACCACCGTGTTCGACGGCACATCCAACCACATGTGCGGCGTCCTTGAGACTTCCGCGCCAGATCAACACGCCGGATCTAACGACCCGGGAGCCGAATGGTGACGACGAGCCCGCCGCCGTCACGCGGCGCGGCGGTCACATTGCCACCATGTGCCTGTACGACCGCTCGCACGATCGACAACCCCAGACCCGCTCCCTTGGCCGAGTCCACGCGGTCGGCGTGGAGCCTCCTGAACGGCTCGAAAAGGCTGTTGACCTCGTACGCCGGGACATGTTGCCCCGTGTTGGCCACCTGAACAACCAAGGCACCGTCCGACATTCCCGTTCGGATCCAGACTTTTCCGTCGGAGGGCAGGTTGTACTTGACCGCGTTCTCCAGCAGGTTGCTCACCGAGCGCTCCAGAAGCACCGGATCGCCCTGCGTACCGGCGTTGTGAAGGTCCGTGATGACTGTCACACCGTGCTCGGCGGCGAACGGCACCAGCTGCTCGACGGCGGTGTGCGCGACGTCCTGGATGTCGACGGGCTTGCGTACGGCCAGCTCGCGTTCGCTACGGGCGAGCAGGAGCAGGCCCTCGATGAGCTTCTCGTTGCGGGCGTTGACCTCCAGGAGGGTACGGCCCAGCGCCTTGAGATCCTCTGAGGCCTCGGGATCGGTCAGGGCGATCTCCAGGACCGTCCTGTTGATCGTGAGGGGCGTACGGAGCTCGTGAGAGGCGTTGGCGACGAACCGGCGCTGGGAGTCGAAGGCCAGATTGAGGCGGGTGAGCATGGCGTCGAAGGTGTCGGCGAGCTCCTTGAGCTCGTCGGGGGGGCCTTTGAGGTCGATGCGCTGGTGGGCGAGGTTGCTTTCGGAGAGCTTGCGGGCGGTGGCGGTCATCTGGGCGACCGGCTTGAGGGCTCGGTCGGCCACCAGGTAGCCCATGACGAGCGCGAGGATGCCGACGCCGAGCAGCACCAGGATCGACTGCCTGACGAGCGTGTCGAGGACCTCGTTGATCTCCGCGGTGCGCAGCAGCAGCACCTGGCCGTCAAGGTCCGCCTTGAGGGCGGCGGCCCAGTCGGGCAGCTTGAGCCGATAGTCGAAGCCGGCGTAGAGCACGGCGCGGACGATGAAGTACATCACCACGAGCAGCAGCGCCCCGGCGGCGAAGAAGACCGCGCCGTAGGTGAGCGTGAGCTTCCACCGGATGCTCAGGCCGACCTCGCGCAGCTCGCGCATGCGGCTGGCGGGTGCCTTCTGGTCGGCGAACAGCGGCGGTGGCCCGTCCCAGGCCGGGGGGCCGCTTGGGGGCGGGGGCTGGGGGCGCCCGCCGATCGTGAGTTCCTCCGCCCGCCCCGTGTGCGGGCTGATCATCGGATGCGTCGGCTCCGCCCGACGTTCTGGCCGTTCGGTCACAACTTGTACCCAACCCCCGGAACCGTCTCGATCACCTGCGGCTCACCCAGCTTCTTGCGCAGCGTCATCATGGTGACGCGCACGACGTTGGTGAACGGGTCGATGTTCTCGTCCCACGCCTTGTCCAGCAGGTCCTCCTGGCTGACCACCGCGCCTTCCGCGCGCATGAGCTCCTCCAGCACCGCGAACTCCTTCTTGGTGAGGACGATCTCCTTGCCGTCGCGCTCGACGAGCCGCTTGCCCGGGTCGAGGCGGATGCCGCCGCGTTCCAGCACCGGCGGGAGGGCGGGGGCCGAGCGCCGTCCGAGTGCCCGCACGCGGGCGACGAGCTCGATGAAGACGAAGGGCTTGGCCAGGTAGTCGTCGGCGCCGAGGCCGAGTCCCTCGACCTTGTCGTCGACGTCGCCGGCGGCGGTCAGCATCAGGATGCGCGTGGCCGAGCGCTGCTCGACCAGCCTGCGCGCCACCTCGTCTCCGTGCACGACCGGCAGGTCGCGGTCGAGCACGATGACGTCGTAGTCGATGTAGGAGGTCTTCTCCAGAGCCGAGCCGCCGTCGTAGGCGACGTCGACCGCCATCGCCTCACGCCGCAGCCCGGTCGCGATCGCGTCGGCGAGCACTCGCTCGTCCTCGACCACCAGCACCCGCACGGTTCACTCCTCAAGTTGACACATCATTGTGGACGCAACGCCGATAAGCGCACGGTAAGGCATGTACGGCGGCGCGGTGACGCACGGCACACTCACTTCGAGGTTTCAGCTGTCGCCCGGCGGGGGTACACCCAACCGAACATGCCACGAACCCCCCCGAGAGAAGGTGAGATGGGCGAGTTCACGAGTACGATCGAACACCGTCTCGACCAGGCCTACAGAGGTCTCACCGAAGCGAGGTCAGCCGGTGACGACTACCTCGCCGAGACACTCACCGCCGAGATCGAAGACCTTCGCCGCCTGGCCGACGATCACGGCATCCCGTTGCCGCGCAGCTGCTGACCACCCATAGACGACCAGAACGCCCGCGGGACGCGTCCGGCGGGCGTTCTCGTCGTTCGGAGGGCGTCAGGCGTCCCGTTCGGGGTCCAGCGGCGCGATCAGGTCGTGCAGGGCCTCGAACAGGCCGGGAGCGGCGCAGATCGCCATCTCGGGCCCGACGGGCCTGCCGTGCATGCCGCCCACGAGCGCGCCGGCCTCGCGGGCGATGAGCCCGCCCGCGGCGTGGTCCCACGCGTTGGTGCCGCGCTCGTAGTAGGCGTCGACCCGGCCGGCGGCGACGGAGCACAGGTCCACGGCGCACGAGCCGCCGCGCCGGATGTCGCGCACGCGCGGCAGCACGTGGGCGACGACCTCGGCCTGTACGGCACGGCGCGCGGCGGAGTAGCCGAAGCCGGTCGCGACCAGGGCCTGCTCCAGCGGCACCCCGGTGGTGCAGCGCAGCCGCTCGCCGCCGAGCCATGCTCCCCCGCCCAGCGAGGCGGTGAACACCTCGCCGCGCGGCACGTTGTTGACCACTCCCGCCACGATCTGCCCGTCGACCTCCACGGCGATGGAGACCGCCCAGTCCGGCAGGCCGTACAGGAAGTTGACCGTCCCGTCGATGGGGTCGACGATCCAGCGCACCGAGCCGGAGCCGGTGGCGCCCTCCTCCTCGCCGAGCACGGCGTGCCCGGCGGGGATGCGGGAGCGGATCAGCTCCTCGGAGGCCCGGTCCAGTTCGGTCACCACGTCGGTGGGGCTGGACTTGGTGTCGGCGACGACGGGGCGGCCGGCACGCTTGGCGAGCAGCATCTCGCCCGCTTCGCGCGCTATCTCCTCCGCCTGTTCGAGGTAGTTCATGCCACGCTCTCGGGTCGCTTCCACTCCTGGCCGAGCACGTGGTGGGCGAGGAAGGCCCCGACGGTCTCGTACCAGGCCACGACGTTGCCGGGCTTGAGGATCCAGTGGTTCTCGTCGGGGAAGTACAGGAACTTGGACTCCACGCCGGTGCGCTGGAGGTCCCACCACAACCGCAGGCCTTCCCCGATCGGCACCCGGTAGTCCTTGTCGCCGTGGATGACGAGCATCGGGGTGACGATCTTGTCGAGCGCGTGGTGCGGCGACAGCTTCTCGTACAGCTCGGAGCCGGGCGTGCCGAACTCGCGCTGCCAGTACATGGAGGCGTCGGTGGTGCCCGCGAACTGGTCGAGGTTCCACAGCGAGGCGTGGGTGACGATGGCCTTGTAGCGGTCGGTGTGCCCGGCCACCCAGTTGGCCATGTAGCCGCCGAAGGAGCCGCCCATCGCGGCGATGCGCTCGTTGTCGATGTCGTCGCGGGCCAGGGCGACGTCGACGATGGCGTCGAGGTCGGCCAGGGTGCGGGGTCCCCAGTCGGCCCAGCCGCGGTCGATGTGGTGCTGGCCGTACCCGGTGGACATGCACGGGTCGGGCAGCAGGACGGCGTAGCCCTGGGAGGCCATGATCCACGGGTTCCAGCGCCAGGACCAGTCGTTCCAGGAGCCGAGCGGCCCGCCGTGGATCCACAGCAGGAACGGCGCGGGGTTGTCGGCGGAGGCGCCCTCGGGCAGCACGAGCCAGCCGCGGATCTCCTGGCCGTCGTCGGCGGTGGCGCTGATCTCGGTGAGCGTACCGGGCAGCTCCAGCTTGGGCGCGGGCGAGCCGAGCTCGGTGACCTGGCCGGTGGCCGGGTCGACGCGGACCGGGGTGGCCGGCATGTCGTAGCCGCTGCGCAGCGCGTACAGGGCCGAGCCGTCGGCGGAGGCGTTGAGGTGCAGGAACGCGCCGTCCTCGGTGATCCGCTCGGCCGTGTCGGAGCCGACCGGCACCCGGAAGATCGGGCGGCGGCCCTGGAGGTCGGCGGCGATGTAGACGGCCGAGGAGTCTGGGGCCCACTCGAGGTCGTGCGGGAACAGGTCGGAGGCGTGGCTGCGGCCCTCGCCGGTGGCCAGGTCGCCGATCCACAGCTCCATGCGGGCGGAGATCTCGATGGAGGTGTCGCGTTCGCGGATGGCGGCGACCTTGGTGCCGTCGGGCGAGATCACGGGGGCGAAGTAGTCCCAGCCCACCTCCGCGACCAGGACGCGGCGTTCGCCGGTGGCCACGTCGATGACGACGAGGTCGCTGCGGTTCTCGCCGCGCGGCAGGAACTCGCGCCAGGTGGTGACCACGGTGGAGCCGTCGGGCGACAGGTCGAAGGACGACTCGTGCAGCGCGTTGCCGGCGTCCGGGGTCAGCTCGCGCACGTCGTCGAGGCGGTCCTCGCCGAGCCTGCCCGCGAACAGGCGGGTGCGTGCCGGGCCCAGGTCGTGGTCCCAGTAGCGGACCGGGTAGCCCTCGTGCAGGATCGCGCTGATGCCGGCGTCCTTGCGCGCCTTGCGTCGCTCCTCCTCGGTGGACTCCTCGTCGCCGAGGACGTCAGAGGAGAAGACGACGGTCTCGCCCGCCGTACGGAAGGCGCCGATGCCGCCGGGGCGGTCGGCGATCTGGCGGGCCTCACCGCCGTGGCCGGGCAGCTGCCAGAGCGCGGGCAGCTCGTCGCTGGAGTCCTTGACGGTGGGGTCGGGCCGGCGGGAGGTGAACAGCACGTCGCCGGCGTCGGTGAAGGCGGCGCTCGCCTCGCCCTTGGCGGAGCGGGTGAGGCGGTGCGGACGGTCGCCGTCGGCGGGGATCTCCCACAGGGCGGTGCCGTACGACTTGGTGTCGGGGTTGAGGGACTGGACGACGGCGATCAGCCGCGAGCCGTCGGGCGAGAGCCGCAGCGATGCCAGGCGTGGGATGGCCACATATTCACGAATGTCCTTGAATGCGCTCACCCGATCGAACTTACCGGCCAGCACATAGGGTTGTCGCCGTGGGTAACTATGACGCGCTGCTGGTTCTGTCGTTCGGGGGGCCGGAGGGGCCGGACGACGTGATGCCGTTCCTGGAGAACGTCGTGCGCGGGCGCAACGTGCCGCGCGAACGCCTCCTGGAGGTGGCCGAGCACTACCAGTCGTTCGGCGGGGTCAGCCCGATCAACGAGCAGAACCGGGCCCTGGTGTCGGCGCTGCGCGACGAGCTCGACGTGCCGGTCTACTGGGGCAACCGCAACTGGCATCCCTTCGGCGAGGAGACCGTCCGGCGCATGAAGGACGACGGGGTGGCCAGGGCGGCGGTCTTCGCCACCTCGGCCTTCGCCGGCTACTCCTCCTGCCGCCAGTACTACGAGGACATCGCCCGCATCTCGATCGAGGGCGGGCCCGAGCTGATCAAGATGCGCCACTTCGGCGACCACCCCGGCTTCGTGGAGGCCATGGCCGACCGGGTGGGGGTGGCGCTGGAGAAGATCGGCCGGCCGGCGCGCCTGGTGTTCACCGCCCACAGCATCCCCTCCTCGATGGCCGCCGTCAGCCGCTACGAGGAGCAGCTGCGCCGCTCCGCCTCCCTGGTCAGCCAGGCATTGGGCCGCACCGGGGAGTGGGACCTGGTCTGGCAGTCGCGCAGCGGGCCGCCCGAGGTGCCGTGGCTGGAGCCCGACGTGCTCGACCACCTGCGCACCCTCGACGAGCCGGTCGTGCTGGCGCCGATCGGGTTCGTCTCCGACCACATGGAGGTCGTCTACGACCTCGACACCGAGGCCAGGCAGCTCGCCGACGAGCTGGGCCTGCCCATGGAGCGGGCGGCCACGGTCGGCACGCACCCGAGGTTCGTGGCGATGGTCCGCGAGCTGCTGGAGGAGCCGGTGCCGGTGGCCTGCGCCCCCGGCTGCTGCCTGCCGCTCACGCGTAGTCCTGGGCGTACGCGGCCGCAAGGTTCATGACCTTGTCCACGTACGACCAGGAGTGGTTGTAGGCGTAGATCGCCTTGCGCAGGTTGCCCGGCGCGCCCGACTTGCACAGGTAGTTGGCCGCGCCGGGAACGGCGTCGTAGGGGCTCCAGATGTCCTTCTCGCCGTCGCCGTCGCCGTCGACGCCGTAGTGGGCCCAGGTGCGCGGCATGAACTGCATCGGGCCGAGCGCGCCCGCGCTCGACGGGCCGTTGTTGCGGCCGTGCGAGCTCTCCACCTGGCCGATGGCTGCCAGGACCGTCCATGACAGGCCGGGGCAGTGGGAGGCGGCCGCCTGGTAGAGGTCGAGGTAGCTGCCGGGCCTGCCGACGGTGACCTGCTTGGCCCGTGGCTGCGCCGCGCCCAGCGCGACGACCTGGGCGGTGCCGCCCATGACCTCGCGCACGGCCGCGGCGTCGATGCGGCCCTCCTTGCCGTGCAGCAGCACGACCACGTCGGCGGCCAGGCCCATCGCCCGGCCGGCCTCCGTGCTGACGACACCGTCGATGCCCTTGAGCCCGAGCGGAGCCCCCGCGGCCACGCGCAACCGCGGACCACCGTCGACCTGGTACTGCGCGCCGGGGATGAGCCCGTAACGCCGGGTGGCCGAGCTGTCGGCGACCAGTTCGCCGCGCATCAGGGCGCTCCACACCGCGGGCTCGTCGGCGACGGCCTGCGGGGTCCACGAGCGGAAGGCCGCGGGGTCCACGGCGAGCAGGTTGAGCGCGGCCCCCGAGATGGTGATCATCCCGGCGTCGGCCGCCATGACCTTCTGCACGCCCTTGACCGCCGCGAGCCGGTGGCGGGTGCCGGAGGGAACGGCCGCGGACGCGATGGCCAGCACGCGTGCCGGGGTCGGGGTGATGCCGGGGCCGCCGCGGCCGAACTCTTTGACGGGCTCCTTGACCGGCCGGGCGTCGGGCACCAGCCGGTCCAGCCGGTCGGGTACGGCTCGCGCCGCCGCGGGGGCACGCTCGGGCTCCTGCCAGGGCAGGCCCAGTTCCCGCAGGCCGAGGGCGGCTCCGAAGCCGGTCAGCACGATCGCCGCGGCCAAGACCAGGACGATCGGGCGCAGCGGTGACGGAGCGGACACCGGGCGAGCCTAATACAAGGTTTCGATTTCCTGGGACTTTCCGGGCGAACCTTAAGACCTCCGGAACGATCCGCTAGGTTCTTGTGAACCCTCGCAACATCCGTCACACCGGAAAGTTTTCTTATGTCCCGACAAATCACTTCACTTCTAGCGATCGCAGCTGTTGCCGTCTCACTGGCCACTCCTGCCTCCGCTACGGCGAAGGAAGAGGTCGACTGCACCCAGGTCAAGTGCATCGCGCTGACCTTCGACGACGGGCCGAGCAAGTACGCCGGCCAGCTGCTGGACACCCTGAAGAAGGAGAAGGTCAAGGCGACCTTCTTCCTGGAGGGCCAGTACGTGAAGTCGCGCCCCGCCTTCGCCAAGCGCATGGCCGACGAGGGCCACGAGCTCGGCAACCACAGCTACAAGCACCCCAACTTCACGGAACTCGAATCGTGGGCCATTCGGTCCGAGATCCAGAAGACCCAGGACGTCATCAAGGCGGCGACCGGCGTCGAGCCCAAGCTGCTGCGCCCGCCGTACGGCATGACCAGCATCACCAGCTCCGAGATCGCCGGCGAGTTCGGCATGCCGCAGATCCTGTGGACCGCCGGCTCCAAGGACTGGTCCAGCAAGAACGAGGAGGCCATCAAGGCCCAGGTCCTCGAGGTGGCCGAGGCCAACGGCATCATCCTGATGCACGACTGGGTGAAGCAGACCGTCGACGTGATGCCCAAGATCATCACGTTGCTCAAGCGGCGCGGCTACACGCTGGTGACGGTCTCCGAGGTCATCAAGCAGTACGACATCCAGCCAGGAGACACCTTCCCGCTTCCCGACGGCTGGGAGAGATGAGTATCGTTCACATTTAGTGGACCAATGCTCCGAAGGGGTGCTCACCATGGTTTTCGTCAACTGGGCCGGTAACCAGACGGGCACCCCCGCCGAAGTACGCACGCCGTCCTCCATCGACGACGTCGTGAGCGCCGTCCAGGACGCGGCCCGTGAGGGCCGTCGCGTCCGCATGGTCGGAACGGGCCACTCCTTCACCGGAGTGGCCCTCACCGACGGCATCCTGCTGCGGCCCGGCGGGCTCAGCGGCATCCTGTCGGCCGACGACGACCGCGTCACCGTCGCGGCGGGCACCCCGCTGTGGCGGCTCAACGACGAACTCGACCGTCGCGGCCTGGCCCTGGCCAACATGGGCGACATCACCGCGCAGACCCTCGCGGGCGCCATCCAGACCGGCACCCACGGCACGGGACGCGACACCGGCGGCCTGGCCGACCAGGTCCTGGAACTGGAGCTGGTGCTGGCCGACGGCACGGTGACCACCGTCAAGCCCGGCGACGAGCTGTTCGACGCCGCCCGCGTCGGCCTGGGCGCGCTCGGCGTGCTGACCTCGATCACCTTCCGCGTCGAGCCGGCCTTCCTGCTGGAGAACGTGCGGCGGGTGATGTCGCTGACCGACATCCTCGGCTCGCTCGACTCCCTCACCGCCGCCAACGAGCACCTCGACTTCTTCTGGCTGCCGCACACCGACGCGTGCCTGGTCAAGACCAACAACAGGCACGCTGGACCGGCCAGGCCGCCCAGCGCGTTCAAGTACTGGCTCGACAACGTCTTCCTGGAGAACAAGCTGTTCGGCGCCGCCTGCGCGCTGGGCGCCAGGTTCCCCGGGCTCATCCCCGGCATCAACGCCGTCAGCGCCAAGGCCCTGGGCGACTCCTCCTCGGTCAACACCTCGTACAAGATCTTCAACTCGCTGCGTGACGTGCGCTTCCTGGAGATGGAGTACGCCGTCCCCCGCGAGCACCTGGCCCAGGCGCTGCGCGAGACCCGCGACCTGATCGACCGGACGGGTTGGAAGATCACCTTCCCGGTGGAGGTGCGGGTGACGCCGCCCAGCGACGCGTGGCTCTCGACCGCGTACGGCAGGCCGTCGGCCTACATCGCCTGCCACATCTACCGGCCGACCCCGAACCCCGCCTACTTCGAGGGCGTCGAGGAGATCATGACCAGGCTCGGCGGGCGGCCGCACTGGGGCAAGCTGCACACCCGCGACGCCTCCTACCTGGCCAAGGCCTACCCCCGGTTCGGCGACTTCGTCGCGCTGCGCGACCGCCTCGACCCGCGGCGGCTGTTCACCAATCCCTACCTCGACTCCGTGCTCGGCTGATCCTGCTGCTCCTGCTGGTCGGGCGCGGGGGTCTCGGCCGTCTCCCCCGACTCCTCCACCGGGTCGGGCGTCGGCTCCGTGCCCGGGATCTGGCCCGTTGAGCTCGCGGACGGCGTGGGCTGGACCGTACGGCTCGGCGTGGGAGCGGGCTCGTCCGAGGCGCTCTCGCCGGGCGTCTCGGCAGGAGTGGGCGAGCGCGACGGCTCCACGTGCGTCGAAGGACTCTCCGAGGGCTTCTCGCGCTCCTCGTGCACGGGAGCCTTGTGCTCCTGGGCCGGCTGCGGGTTCTGGTTCTTCACGATCTCCGGGACGGTACGGCCCGCGGCGGCCTGGATGGCCAGGATGCCCGCGACGCTGATCGCGAAGATCAGCGCGGCGGCGAGGCCGAGCTTCAGCCACGGTAGCGGCCTGCGCGTGGTCACCGGCGCCATCACCAGCGTGTCGCCCGCGTCGGCCGCCTCCGGCTCGCGCACCGTGGCGTGTACCGCGGTGGCCAGCTCGCCCTGGCCTTCCTCGCGCACCGGCGGCTCGTCCTCGCGCCGCCGCCAGGCGACCACGGTGTGTTCCTTGACCTTCTCGCCCGTGCGTTTCAGGTAGTGGGTGTAGACGGCACCGCCGATCGTGCTGGCGACACTGGCCACCGCCGCCCCGATGAACGTCCCCGCCACACCCAGGTACGAAGCGGCCACCGCGGCGGTCACGGCCGCCAGCGCGCCCCCTGCGATCTGCGGCACGCTCAGCTCGAACCTCGGCTGCTCGCCGCCCATCCCCGAACCAATCCCTTCCTCAGGTAAAGACCTTCCTCGTGAATAGACGCGACCGCGTGTCCTGTTGTTCCTGTGACGTGCGTGACAGGCAGATTCTCGGCTCGTGCCCCGCCCACTGACACACAACCCCGTCACCACTTGCCCGAAGTCCCCCGCGACCGGGGATTGGATTCGTCAGAATCCGACGAGGACCCCTGACGTCCTGCTGCACGGCGCCGAGGCCTGAATCCGGATGGAATGGATAAATGTGACCGGCGTCACATCCCCTGGGAGCTATCCCAGGAAGGCGATGTTCGGACATGCCGGGTACGGTGCTGGCAGGCAACCGGCAACCGCGAGAGACTCAAGGGTCCGGGGGAAGATTGAGCAAGACGCTGACGAAAGGACTCGCATGCAGGAGCTCCGACTCGTCGCGGTGAGCGAGGACGGCACCTACCTGGTCCTGGCGACGGCCGGGCGGGGTACCCGTTTCACGCTGCCCGTCGACGACCGGCTCCGTGCTGCCGTCCGCGGAAACTTCTCCCGTCTCGGCCAGTACGAGATCGAAGTGGAGAGTCCGTTGCGCCCCAAGGAGATCCAGGCCCGCATACGAGCCGGAGAGACCGCCGAGGAGATCGCCGCGACCGCCGGCATCCCGGTCGAGCGGGTCCGCTGGTTCGAGGGTCCAGTGCTCCAGGAAAGGGAGTACGTCGCCCAGCAGGCGCAACGCGTCGCCGTACGACTGCCAGGCGAGTCCGCCCCAGGCCCCACCCTCGGCGAACTCGTCGCCGAGCGGCTCACCCGCCGCGGCGTGCCCGCCGAAGAGATCGACTGGGACTCCGCCAAGCGCGACGACGGCCTGTGGCGGGTCAAGCTCGGCTACGTCTGGAACGGTCACACCCGCCACGCCGAGTGGCTGTTCGACCCCCGCAAACGCCACGTCACCCCGCACGACGAGGAGTCGATGCGCCTGTCGCAGGCCGACTTCGACCCCAATCCGCCCGTCGAGGACACCACCGTCACCCCGTTCTCCCCCCGGATCGGCAAGCTGCAGCCGGTGCCGTCGCTCAACAGCGACCCGGTGCCCTTCCCGTCCGTCGTACGGCGAGAGCCGCCGGAGGAGCCTGCCGTGGGCTACCCCCGGCCGATCGCGGGAGCGCCCGAGCCCGGCTACACGTGGCCCCCGGCCGACCGCCCCGCGGAGACCGGGTACACCCGGCCCACGGGCGAACGGCCCGGCGAGATCGGCTACGGGCGGCCCGCCGACAGCGGGTTCTCCCGCGCCGCCGGCGACAGCGGCTACGGTCACCCCGCCGAGACGGGCTACACGCGTCCAGCGGAACCCGGCCCAGCCAGGCCCGCCGACACCGGCGGCCAGCCTGTCGAGCCCACCCGCCTCATCGAGCCTGCCCGCCCCGCCGAGCCTCGGCGCGAGCCTGCTCCCTGGCTGCCCGACTTCGGCCCCGCCCGCACCGAACGGCCGGCCGCGAAGGAGAGCGAGCCGGCCGCGCAGGCGCCGGTGGCGAGTGAGCCGGAGGTGTACGAGCTGACGACGCCCCTGGAGGCGCTGGTCGACCAGATCCCGCTCCGCACCCCGGCACCCCAGCCGGCCCCGGCCCCCGACCAGGCGGAGGCCAGGACGGCCGAGCCGCCCGCAGCTAGGCCGGCCGAGCCGGTCGAGGTCAGGGCCGCCGAGCCGGTCGAGGTCAGGGCCGCCGAGCCGGTCGAGGTCAGGGCCGCCGAGCCGATCGAGGTGACGCCCGCCGAGACAGTTGCGGTCACGCCCGCTGAGGCGGTAGCGGTGCCGCCGGTCGAGCCGGCGGAGGTCACGGCCCCCGAGGTTGAGGCCGCCACCAGGCCCGCCGAGCCGGTCACGGCCCCGGTGGCCGAGCCCGTCGAGCGGGTGGAGCCCGCCGTCCAGGCGCAGCCCGCCGCGCAGGTGCAGCCTGCCGCACAGGTTGAGCCCGCCGCACAGGTGGAACCCACCGTCGTGGCGAAGCCTGCCGACCCGGCGCCCGCTCCCGTCGAGCCGCCCGCCGCGCGCGCCGCGGTCGCCAAGCCCGCGGAGCCGGAGCCTGCGCCGCCCGTCGAGGCCCCCGTGGTGCCCGTCGCACAGGCGGTCGCGCCCGCCGCGACGCCGCCCGTCCAGGCCGTCACCCCCGAGCCTGCACCGGTCGCCGCCGAGCCCGTCGCCGCCGAGCCCGTCGCCGCCGAGCCCGTCGCCAAGGCATCCACGGTCGAGGCCCCCGCAGTCGAGGCGCCCCCGATGGTCGAGGCGCCTGCGGCCCAGGAGCCCGCGGCTGAGGCGCCGAAGGTCGAGGTGGCCAAGACCGAGGCGGCCAGGACCGAGGCACCCGCAGCCGAGGCGCCCAAGGTCGAGGCCGCGGTCGAGCGCGCCCCTGAGGCCGTCAAGCCTTCGGTCGCCGAGCCCGCCGAGCCTGTCCCCGCCGCTGAGGTCGCCGTCGAGGCGCCCCCGGTGGTCGAGGCCCCCGCGGCCCAGACCCCCGTGGCCGAGCCCAAGGCCCCCGCGGCCCAGGAGCCCAAGGCGCAGGCCCCCGTGGCCGAGCCCGAGGCGTCTGCGCGGAGCGGCGTCCCCGAGTCCACCACCAAGCCCACGCCCGAACCGGCCGATGCGCCGGTCGCCGAGTCCCCCGCGGCAACGGAGAACACCGAACCCGCACAGGCCGAGGAGACCGTCGTGGCAGCCGCCGCATCCCAGTCCACAGAACCGGAGGCGTCCGAGCAGCCCGCGGACCCGCCGGCCGCCGCGAAGCCCGCCAAGCCCGCTCAGGAGCCGCCTGCCGTACCCGCGGCCAGGGAGGGCGACGGCGACAAGCACGCGCCGGTCGCCTCGCCGCCTCCGGCGCCCGCGGCCAGGCAGCCGAAGAAGAACGCCCGGGGCCGCCGGGCGTCGGTGCCGAGCTGGGACGAGATCATGTTCGGCGCCCGCCGCCAGGACTGACACGACTGACACGACGACTGAGGGCGGGCCCTGATCAGGGGGGCCCGCCCTCAGTCGTTCACGAGGAAGGGCGCCACCCACTCGGGTGTCACCGATCGCGTGAACGCGACCGCCTGCTCGCGCGACACGTCCACCGCGTGGTACCCGCCGCGCCCCGCCCCCACCCCGGCGATCACCGTGAGCACCCCGGAGCGCCGCTGGAACACCGTCTGCCGCAGCCGCCACCCCACCACGGCCCGCTGTTCGACGACCGCCTGGGAGCGCCGCAGCGACCCGGACCGCGCCGACAGCCGCGTCCCGTCGTATCCGTGCCCGAGCGACCGGTAGCGGTCGAGCCCGAGCGGTACCCCGAGGCCGGCCAGGACGAGCGAGGCGAGCACGAGGCCCGGCCACGCGGGCGGGGCGAGCACGGCCCAGGCGAGGGCGGCGGCGAGCCAGGGGGCGACGGCGCGGAAGAGCCGCCGCTGCCGGGCGACGGGCGGGTGGGCGATGAGCGGTCCGGTGTACGGCCCGACGGCTCGTGCGGTGAGGTCGGCGGCGACGGCGCGCGGTACGTCGGGCAGCAGTTGCCCGCGCGTCTGAGAGTCCCCCAGCCCGGTGACGATGGCCCAGACGCGCACCACGCCCGCCCAGCGTTCGGCGAGCGCGTCGACGCTCTCGTAGCCGCGTACGCGGGCACTCTCGAGTGAGACGCTGCGCCGGGTGAGCAGGCCGCGTTCGGCGACGAGGTGGCCTTCGCGGCGGCGGAGGGTGAAGTCCCAGGTGAACAGGGCGTACATGATGCCGCCCGCGATCGGCATGAGCACGACCAGGACGAGGACGGCCAGGATCAGCAGGTCGGGGTGGTTGACCAGTTCGCGGCCCGCGCGCAGGGCTTGGCGGCCCAGGCCCAGTTCCTCGCCGACCTGGAAGGCCAGGCCGATGGCGCCTCCGGCGAGGGCGAAGGGGGTGAGCAGGTAGGCGCCGGACAGCGGGCCGTACAGCAGCCAGCGCCTGGGCAGTTTGAACAGCACGTCCTGCGCCTGGGCGGGGGCGGCGTCCTGCTGGCGCAGCAGGACGGCCTTGAGCCGCTCGGCCTCGGCGAGGGTGACGCCGTTGAGTTCGCCCTCCTGGCCGGTGGCGCCGGTGTCGATCTTCAGCACGGCCAGGCCGAAGACGCGCAGCAGGGGCGGTGAGGCGATGTCGACGCCTCGGATGCGTTCCAGGGGGATGGTCTTGACGGAGCGGCTGATGAGGGAGCGGCGCAGTTCCAGCCGGTCGCCCTCGACGGCGTAGGTGAAGGTGAGCCAGCGCGCGACGGCGAAGACCACGCCGCCGCCGAGCCCGGCGGCGGCCCACGCGTAGGAGACGGGTGAGAATCCGCCCGCGAACAGGACGCCGAGCAGGGGAAGCAGGAGCGAGGGCAGCATCCTGACCGGGTCGATCAGCAGCACCTTGGGGCTGAGCCGCGCCGCCGTACTCGAGGTCATGTCGCGTCGTCCCTGAGTTGCTCGGCCCGCCGGGCCAGGAGCTCGGCCAGGTCGGCGGCGGTGCCGTACGCGAGGCCGTTGATCCGTGAGGAGCCCGCGTGTGAGGCGGTGCGGATCTCGAGGGTGGCCAGGTCGAGCAGGCGCTCGAACCAGCCCTGTGACTTGTCGACGGTCTGGATGCGGCTGACGGGCACGAAGACCCATTCGCGGGTGAGGAAGCCCGAGCGGGCGTAGACCACGTCTCCCGCCAGTTCCCAGCGGTGTACGGCGTAGCGCACGAAGGGCTCGGCCGCGAGCGCGGGCAGGCACAGGGCGATCACCACGGCGGGGACGATCCACCAGGATTCGTGCATCCAGTCCGGCACCCAGCTCCACCGGCTGGTCCCGATCCAGCGTGCGACGATGTACGACCCGGCGGCCAGGACCACGAAGGCGGCCAGTGAGTGAAGCAGCCACAGCAGGCGGGCCTTCGGGGAGACGCGCTGCGCAGGCTCACGGATTCTCACGCAATCACCCTAAATCGACCGCGATTGGGTCGCTCCCTTTACCGAGGCCCCGTCGTACCCTGATCAGGTATCTCAGCAGCTTGAACAGGTATTGGGGGCGCCAAGCCTTCCGGGCCTCCTGATGTTTTCGGCCCGTATCCGAGTCACGGAGCAACCCGAAACGGTCTGCGCATCGCCCGGAGGCGCGTAGCATCATCCGGCATGGGGCTGCGTCACTCCTCCACTCGCAGCGTCGTCGCCAAGGTGGCGGCGGCGACCCTGGTGTTCGCCGCAGCCGGGTGCGGCTTTCTCAGGGGCGGCGCCTCCGCCGCCGAGGAGATCGCCCCGATCAACGTCAAAAGCTCGGAGTTCCGCCAAGGTGGCGCACTTCCCCTCGAATACACCTGCCAGGGCAGCCTGGGCAGTCCCCCGCTGAACTGGTCGAGCCAGCCGCTGCCGAAGGTGAAGACCTTCGCGGTGGTCGTCGACGACTATTCGTCGACGAGCCAGGCAGTGCACTGGATCATCTACAACATCGACGCCCGGACCACCGTGCTGGCTCCGGGCATCCCCGCCGAGGGTGCCAAGCCGAACGACGTGCCTCCAGGTTCGAAGCAGGCACGGCTGGCCAACGGCAAGCGAGGCTACAACCCGCCCTGTCCCGAGTCCGACGGCAAGGGAAACTTCCGATTCAGCGTCTACGCGCTCAGTGACCAGCTCGAACTCTCGGAGAGCACCCCCCTCGCCGAGATCCTTCAGGGCATCGCGGATCTGACAATCGCCCGTGGACGCCTGACCGCCGTCAACATCGAGTGAGAGGGCGAACACTGCAGGTAGTAGTGGTTACCAATTCTTCACTTAGGGTGTGACAACCCTCCTAGTAGTCGGCACAATCAGATCCAATTGTTAGACGTTAGTGATCAAAAGGGGGAGGATCGCGTCGATGGCCGCGCGATCCCACTGGCGTCACAGGGAGGCCATGGCTGAGGTGGTGCAATGGTAGCGGTCGTCGTGATCTTGGTCGCAGTCGTGCTCCTCGTGCTCGTAGTCGTGGCGCTGGGCATGAGGTCGATGAACAAGCGGGAGAGCTCTCTCCCGCCCGAGCGTATGAAGGAGCTCATTGACCGCGAGGAGCGCACTCAGATCCGCTCGACGGACGAGTTCGCCGCGCACGAGCCGCGGATGAGCAATTTCAGCCCCGATTTCAGCCCGATCGACGAGGACAAGCCCAAGCCGGTCCGCACCGGCCAGCGTGGCAAGCGTGGCGTCGACGAGTGGGGCAACCCGTCCTCCGACGACGAGGACGAGGAGTTCTGGGCCAGCATCCGCAGCGATGCGGCCGAGGGCGGTTTCGGTGCCAGCGGCACCGTGAAACCGCGCCAGGCCAGCACGCGGCCGCGTGAGACCGTTTCCGACGACGCCAATGCCACCACGGTGCAGGCCCCTCTGCCGCAGCGCCCGGTGGAGCGGCCCGTCGCCCGCCCCGCCGCCGCTGCCGCCTCGCTCGGCAGCCTGGTGGACCAGCCGAAGAACGACGTGGCCGACCAGCGCACCGTCACCTTCGCGGCACCCACGCCCGACGTGATGAGCATCCTGGGCCCGGGCAGCAAATCGGTGCCCTCCACGCACACCGGTGCCCACCCCGCCGCGGCCGGCAGCGGACCCTCGACGGGCTCGTTCCAGCCGGTCAGCGCCGCCTCCACCGGTTCGTTCCCGGCCGCCACGACGTCGGGGTCGTTCCCCGCCGCGAGCGCGTCGGGCTCCTTCCCCGCGGTGAGCCAGTCGGGCTCCTTCCCCGCGGTGAACGCCTCCGGTTCGTTCCCGGCCGTCAACGGCGGCGCCGCCCGCAGCGCGCCGACCAGCGACCCGTTCCCCGCCTACGGCAACGACGCCCTGGAGACCACCTGGCAGCAGCCGCTGCCCGGCACGGCCTCGGGTTCGTGGCCCGCGGCCTCGCACGACGTGCTCGACGACCCGGCGCCCGCCGGAGGCTCGTGGCCGGCGTTCGAGGGCGGCTACACCAACGGCACCTACTCCTACGAGGTGGGACCCGGCTACGCGGCGCCCGACGGCGACGCCCTGACCGGACCCTCCCCCGCCGTCGGCACGCCGACCGCGCCCAGCCGGGCGGTCTCGGCCTACGACGACGTGCTGTCGCCCCCGGCCTACGAGCGGGCCGGCTACACCACCCCCGGCGCCCCGGCGAGCCCGGCCGCGTGGCCCGAGCCGCCCGCCAACACCTGGCCGACCTACGGCGAGATGTACGGCTCGCAGCAGCAGCAGGAGGCCGGCGCCGGACGTCGTGGCGGCGACCAGGACTACAACGACTACTACCGCTGATCTGAACGGGGTCCTCGCGCGAGGGAGGTGCGGCGGACCCTTCATGATCACGTAAAATCCGCTGATCAGCACTTATGGGCGCCTCTCGGCGCCCATTAGTGTCTGCGCCATGACTGTGCGTAACGGCATCCTGCGATACGACCTGCCCGCGTCACTGGTGGTCTTCCTGATAGCCGTCCCGCTGTCGCTCGGCATCGCGGTCGCCTCGGGCGCGCCGCTGGCAGCCGGGCTCATCTCCGCCGCCGTGGGCGGCATCGTGGCAGGATTCCTGGGCGGCTCCGCCGTACAGATCAGCGGGCCCGCGGCGGGCCTGTCGGTCGTGTTCGCCGAACTCGTGCACACCTACGGCTGGCGCGCCACCTGCATGATCACGCTGCTGGCCGGAGTGGTCCAGCTGCTGCTCGGCCTCTTCCGCGTCGCCAGGGCGGCGCTGGCGGTCTCGCCGGCCGTCGTGCACGGCATGCTGGCGGGCGTCGGCGTGGTGATCGCGCTGTCACAGCTGCACATGGTGCTGGGCGGCAGCCCGCAGCGCTCCGCCGTGGAGAACCTGCTGGAGCTGCCCGCGCAGATCGCCGACCTCCACGGTCACGCCGCCGCGGTCGGACTGCTGACGATCGCCGTGCTGCTGGTCTGGTCACGGTTGCCGCGCAAGATGCGCGTGATCCCGGCGCCGCTGGCCGCGCTGGTCATCTCGGCCCTCGCGGCGGGACTGCTCGGCTGGGACGTCACCCGCGTCGACCTGTCCGGCCTGTTCACCCAGATCCAGCTGCCGGTGCTGCCCTCCGGCGACTGGCACGGCATCGTCGGGGCCGTGCTCCTGGTCGCTCTGCTGGCCGGGGTGGAGTCGCTGCTGTGCTCGGTCGCCATCGACGGCCACCGGGTCGACCTCGACAAGGAGCTGACCGGGCAGGGCATCGCCAACGTCGTGGCAGGAGCGCTGTGCGCGCTGCCGGTCGCCGGGGGGATCGTACGCAGCACCGCGAACAAGACCGCGGGCGCGCGCAGCCGCTGGTCGACCATCCTGCACGGCTGCTGGGTGCTGGTGTTCTGCCTGGGCCTGGGCTGGACCGTCCGGCTGATCCCCATGGAGTCGCTGGCGGCGCTCCTGGTCTTCATCGGCATCCAGATGATCAACCTGGGCCACGTGCGCAAGGTGCACGGGCACGGCGAGGTTCCCATCTACGTCGTCACCCTGATCAGCGTGGTGCTGCTGGGCCTGGGCGAGGGCGTGCTGATGGGCCTGGCGCTGGCGGCCCTCCTGACCCTGCGCAGGCTCACCTGGGTGAGCGTGCAGGCCCGCCAGCACGACGACGGGCGCTGGCACGTCGCCGTCAACGGCTCGCTCATGTTCCTCGGCGTGCCCCGGCTCGCGGCCGCGCTGCGTTCCGTGCCCGCGGGAGCCGACGTGGACCTCGACCTGAACATCGACTTCATGGACAACGCCGCGTTCGAGACCATCCACACCTGGAGGCTGGAGCACGAGCGCGGCGGCGGGAGCGTGCAGATCGACGAGCTGCACGACGAGTGGTACACCATCGCGGCCAGCGGCTCACGCATGTTCCCCGCCAAGACACCGCCGAAGGCGCCCGACCGCTGGTGGCTGCCGTGGACCCACCGGCGGCTGGTGCCGCGCCAGGGCGGTCCGGCGGCGCTGGAGTCGGGCGCCAAGGAGTTCCACGAACGTACGGCGCCGCTGGTGCGGGCCATCTTCACCGAGCTCGCGCACAAGCAGATGCCCTCGCACCTGTTCATCACCTGCGCCGACTCCCGGGTCGTGCCCTCGCTGATCACCGCCTCCGGCCCCGGCGACCTGTTCACCCTGCGCAACATCGGCAACCTGGTGCCGCGCTGCGGTCTCGGGCCGACCGACGACTCGGTGGCGGCGGCCATCGAGTACGCCACCCAGGTGCTGCACGTGCGGACCATCACCGTGTGCGGGCACTCCGGGTGCGGGGCGATGGCCGGGCTGCTCAGCGGCGGGGTCAAGGCGGGCAGCATGCCGGGGTTGCGGCGCTGGCTGCGTCACGGCAACCACAGCCTCGCGCGCTACATCGACGACCACGACGGTCCCGGCGCTGGGCCGCTCGACCGGCTGTGCCGGCTCAACGTGCTGCAGCAGCTGGAGAACCTGCGGACCTACCGGCGGGTGGACGAGCTGGTGCGTTCAGGGCAGCTGGAGCTGGTGGGGCTCTACTTCGACATCGGGGCGGCCAGGGTCGAGGTACTTTCCGCTGTTGGTGAAGATGTTTCCGGGTCTGCCCGCCGTACCGGAAATATGGTGCTATGAGAATTCTGGTCCTTGGCGGTTCCCGCTTCCTCGGCCGTCACATCGTCGAAGAGGCGCTGCTCCGCGGTCACACGGTCACCACCTTCAACCGCGGCGTGTCCGGGAGCCTGCCCGGCGTCGAGGAGATCCACGGCGACCGCGAGGACGCCGCCGACCTGGAGCGGCTCGTCGACGGGCGCCACTGGGACATCGTCGTCGACACCTGCGGCTACGTGCCGCGTGTCGTGCTGGCCTCCGCCCAGGCGCTGTCGGGACATGCCACCACCTACGCCTTCATCTCCACCATCTCCGCGCTCGACGGCTTCCCCAGCAAGCCGGGCACCGATGAGTCCGGCCTGTGGGCGTGCGAGCCCGACGCCGGGCCGGACGACGGCGACTACGGCGTGCTGAAGGCGGGGTGCGAGCGGGCGGTCTCCGTCGGGTTCACCGGCAACGCCCTGTTCATCCAGCCGGGCCTGATCCTCGGGCCGTACGAGAACGTGGCCCGCCTGCCCTGGTGGCTCACCCGCATCTCGCACGGCGGCCAGGTGCTCGCACCCGGATCGCCCACGGTGCCGATGCAGCTCATCGACGCCCGCGACATCGCCGCCTTCACGCTCGACCAGTCGGAGGCCGGGGTCGCCGACCGCTTCATCGTCACCGGCCCAGCGGGCAACGCGACCTACGGCTCGTGGCTGGAGATGTGCAAGGACGTCACCGGCTCCGACGCCTCGTTCGTCTGGGTCGACGACCAGTTCCTGCTCGACCGGGAGGTCGGGCCCTTCGTGGAGCTGCCCCTGTGGGCTCCTCCCGGCCCCGACATGGACAACTTCTGGTCGGCCTCCACCGAGCGCGCCTTCGCCGCCGGGCTGCGCTCGCGCCCGGTGCTGGAGACGGTGCGCGACACGTGGGAGTGGCTGCGGGAGATCCCGGAGGAGTCGCGCGTGTACGGCAGCAGCCGCCAGCACGGCATCGCCCCGGACAAGGAGCAGGCCATCCTGGAGGAGTGGCACAAGCGCTCGTAAGCGCATTTCTGCACAGACATCCTGCCGCTCCCGGCATAACGTCGGCCCTGTGTCCGCCGCCCTCCCCGTGGCGCGGACACATCGGCCCCGACTCCCAGGGCCCAGGAGGGCGGGGCGAGCCCACCCCCGCCCTCCGCTGCCTTCAGGTCGCGAGCGTGTCCTCGAAGACCTCGAACGTTCCCCGCCCCAGGACCGCGAAGACGACGCGGCGGAACACGCCGCCGAACTCCCCCGCCAGAAGCTCCCCGAAGCAGGCCGCGACCACCCTCGGATCGTTGCCGAACACCCCGCACCCCCACGCGCCCAGCACCAGCTCCTCGTGCCCGTACGCGGCCGCCACCTCCAGCACCCTGCGCCCCCGCCCGGCCAGCGTCTGCGGCACCCGTGCCAGCTCCCGCCCCGTGAGCTTGCGCGTATTGGGCGCCGCCGAGGTGATCACGGCCATCCGGTACGGCTCGGCCAGCGGCCGGCCCTCGTCGTCCTTGAACACGCGCACGTCGGGCGAGTAGGCGACGACATCGGTGTACAGCAGGCTCGTCCCGCGCGGATGCGCGTCGTAGAACGCCCTGGCCTCCCGCAGCGACAGATAGAGCGACGACGCCCTGGCCAGGCTCTCCTCCTGGGCCTGCGCACCCTTCAGGAACCCGCCGCCCGGACTCCTGGCCGACGCGAAGTTCAGCACGACCGGCGCCCGCATCCTCCTGGCGGCCTCCAGCGTCGACCGCTCCACGACCTCGATCGTCGTCTCGCCGCCCTTCTCCGACGGCCGCAACCGGTCGCCCGGACGGTGCACGACCACCTCGCGCAACGCGCCCGCCACGGCCACCCTGGCTCCCGACGGGCTGTCGTACCACCCGCGCGAGAGGATCTCCATCGTGTCGGCGGCGACGGCTCTCCAGTGCTCACGCATACCCCCAGGCTCGGGCTCGTGAGCGCATGGCGCAATCGGATTTCACGGGCCATGATCGGACCCATGCGACACCGCTCGGAGGGCCACGCCTCGCAGGGCCACGCTTTGGGGGGCCACGCTTTGGGGGGCCGGGTTGCCCTCGTCACCGGCGCCGGATCGGGCATCGGCGCCGCCTGCGCCACCCGCCTGGCCGCGGAGGGCGCCCGCGTCGGCATCCTCGACATCTCACCCGAAGCCGCCCACGCCACCGCATCCGCCATCACCGCCCAGGGCGGCCAAGCCCTCCCCCTCCCCTGCGACGTCTCCCAGGAACCCCAGGTCGAAGCCGCCCTCGCCGCCCTCACCAGCGCGTACGGCGACCGCGTCGACATCCTCCACTCCAACGCCGCCGCGCTCGGCCGCGACGTCTACGGCCGCGACCACTCCCTCACCGACATGGACGTCGACGTCTGGGACCGCACCATGGCCGTCAACCTGCGCGGCGCCATGCTCATGGTCAAACACACCGTCCCCGCCATGACCGAGGGCGGCTCCATCATCGTCACCGCCTCGGTGTCGGGCCTCACCGGCGACACCGACCACGCCGCCTACGGCACCTCCAAGGCCGCACTCACCGGCTTCGTGCGCTACGTCGCCACCATGTACGGCAAGCGCGGCATCCGGTGCAACGCCATCGCCCCCGCCCTCGTCATGACCCCCACCGCCCACCGCGCCCTCGGCCCGGACCGGCTGGCCGACAAGGCCGCCGAGCGCCTCCTGCCGTGGGCGTGCGAGATGGAGGACGTGGCCAACCTGGTGGCGTTCCTCGCCTCGGCCGAGTCGCGCTGCATCACCGGCCAGACCCTCGTCCTCGACTCCGGCACCCTCGCCCACCGCCCCGAACACACCCTCCACGCGTGGCGTGAAGCCGCGCCCCAGGAGTAGCCGTGCCGTACCTCATCGAGCCGATCGGCACCGTCGAATCACCTCTCACCGACCCCGCGACCGCCCCCAAACAGGGCCCTGAAGGCAGCCCGGAAGCCTGGCTGTCCTTCACCCCCGCCATGGCGCCCGGCCTCCGCGACCTCACGACGGGCGCCGAGGTGTTCGTCCTCACCTGGCTACACCTCGCCGACCGCTCCACCCTCACCGTCCACCCGCGCGACGACCCGTCGACCCCGCTGACGGGCGTCTTCAGCACCCGCTCCTCCGACCGGCCCAACCCCATCGGGCTGCACCGGGTGAGAGTGCTCGCGGTCGAAGGGCTCAGGGTGCGGGTAGCCGACCTGGAGGCGGTCGACGGCACCCCGATCGTGGACATCAAGCCGGTCCTCGACGCCACCCGCTGAGGCGCGTGTGGCGGGCTTGGCTGGAGACCGTGTCTCAGCCGTACCCCTCCCCGTACCGTCATCGTCGAGGGAGGCCGGACTGACCCTGAGCGGCCTCGTCCTCAGCGCTGCGGGCGTGACCTTCGGGCTGCTGCCGGTGCTCGGGCTCCTGACCATCGTTTCGTTCACGGTCGACCACTACATCGCCCTGTCGGGTCTTTCGGCCTCGCGCTTTCGGCGTTGGCCATCGCGCTCTTCGCCATCCAGGTGTTCAGGCCGGTGAAGATCACCAACTGCGGTGTCAACGCCCTGGACCTGCCCGTCGTGGAGGGAACGGTGGTCAACATCAGCGCGCACAAGGCCACGGTCCGGGTCGGCCTCGACATCACGGACGGGGAGGGAAGGCGGATCGACGCGGCCGGGGCGAGGCCGAGGACCTCGATCCGGGTCAGCGGGGCCGCTTCACCGCCGTCCTCGCCACCCAGGTGAGCGCTGACACCAAGATCACGTGCACGCTGTCCGATGTACGGATCGACTGAGTCCTTCGCGGTGACTGCGCTGCCTGCCCCGAGCATGATCGCTGTCTGCGAAGCACCCCGGCTGTCACTCACTCCCGCGATGGCACTCGAACCAGGACCACAGGTTGCAGATCAGTCCACTCTGATCCAAGCCCGATGTTAGGTAGTCCAAGGGAGTCACCTCGGTCTATCCGCGTCCGTCCTCTGCGGCTCCCGTGCTTCCTATCGCGCCTTCTGTCTGGCGCTCAGCCGGGGTCACAGCCGAGTGTCGTATACCTCTGCCGCTGGAGGCGCCGTGATTTTCACGTCCGATCCCCATCCGGAAAGACGGGTGTCGGTCGTGTTGGTGTTGCCCTTGAGTTCGGTCGAAGTCACGAGGCGGATGATCCTTTGCCGCTTGTCCAGTTCGAGGCGGAAGGTGAACTTCGCCTTCTCCCAGGGCTTCAAGTATGTTCCGCCCTCCACCTTCATCAGCTCGCCGTACAGGAAGCTGCCACGGTACTCACGTGACGTCTTGCTGGACGCGGTCTTCAGCAGCCACGACAGCACTCGCGGTTTGAGTACGTTGATGGGCTGCTCAGCAAACGCATCCGTGGGCATTCCGCTCACGCTCCACGTTTCGCCCTCATCTGCCAGAGAGGAGAGGCGGTCGCCCGACAGGTACTGCAAGCCGTCAACGAAGATTCCCGGTACCTTTCCACTCCGCGCCAGCCGCGCTCATGACTGGTGAGGTCGTGGGCAGTGAAACCTCGTTTGTCGAAGCCAATAACACCGCGAACCCGAACGACACCCTTGCCCAGCTTGTGAGAATAGCGATGCGACTCCGTGAACCTCACACCATGACCTGGCCGGAACTCTGCTTTCAGCGCCTTCACCGCTGGATGCGTGACAACGGAGGCATGGCTCGGCGTTACGGCGAGTGCAAGAGTGAGGACCATACCGACAAGGATGCGCTTCATGTAGCAATTGTGATCACTCCAGGTCACGCTCAGATGTCGTTGCCAACCGTGACAGCGACCACGGCAGCACCCCTTGGCCTGTCCGTCTGCCGTCGTCCCACCCCGCACGGGTAGCGGACCAGCCGCGGGGCTGCCCCAGCTGCGCCCCAAGAGCCCCGGCGTCCGTGCGCGAGGTGCCCATGCCGGTGTTCGTGGCGGCTGCGCGGAAAAGCACATCGCGCTTGTGACCCGCCTGACGTCGTCTTTCCGTACGGCGCTGCGGCACAACCTGATCCGGCGCGCCTCCTTCAACGCCAACATCCAGGCTGATGCCGGACGCGACGTTCCACGACCTGCGTCACAGGTTCGCGAGATCTCGGAGGTGCCGAGGTGGCTGGGCCATGAGTCCATCACGACGACCGTGGACCTGTACGGCCACCTCGTTCCGGAAGCCTCCTCCCGAGCGAGGGAGGCGCTGGACAAGGCGTTCGGTTCGGCGCCGAGTGTGCCCTGATCTTAAGGTGCTCGCGCTCCCTCGCAGGTCAGAGAGGGAAGGTGAGACGAGCCGGCCTGTAGGCCGGGTTTTGTCCTTCGCGAGCGAAGGGGCGACCATCCATCTAGGGCTGCCGTTGCCGACAGCCTCAAGCGGTCTACCCGCGCGGCTCGGGCGGGCAGCCCTCGAACGCCGCGCGCGGAGCGCTTCTGCTGAAGCGCCCCTTCTTGACCTTGCTCCAGGTGGGGTTTACCGAGCCGCCCACGTCGCCGTGGGCGCTGGTGGTCTCTTACACCACCGTTTCACCCTTACCTCCGCTCGTGAGCGGAGGCGGTCTGTTTTCTGTGGCACTGTCCCGCGGGTCACCCCGGGTCGGTGTTACCGACCACCCTGCCCTGTGGAGCCCGGACCTTCCTCGGCGGGTCACCGTGGTGGCCCGACGCGGCCGCCCGGCCGGCTCGTCGGAAAGGAGACTACCAAACCACAAGCGATCTCCAACCGAGAGACAAGATCGATGGGATCGAATGAGGGTGTCGCCGTCCGAGGGGGACGGTGGCGTTCACTCCGGCCGTGCCAGGTGTTCTGGCGGAACCTGGTGCGGCCGGAGTTCGAAGAGGTGCTCAGCGCAGGTGGGCGGTGTCGTTGAAGTACTTGACGACGCACTGGCCGTCGGCGAAGTACTCGATCCGTGACAGGCACGCCAGGTCGAGGTGCATGCGGTACAGCGCGGCCGGGGGTGCCAGGAGCGCGAAGCGCAGGAGCATCTTGATCGGGGTGACGTGGGAGACGACCACGACGGTACGGCCGGCGTAGCGCTCCACGAGCCGTTCGCGGGTCTGCTGGACCCGTCGCGCCGTTTCCTCGAAACTCTCCCCGTCCGGCGGCGCGACGGCCGGGTCCGCGAGCCAGGCCGACATCTCGTCGGGCCATCGGCGCTGGATCTCGGTGAAGGTGTGGCCTTCCCAGGCGCCGAAGTCGGTTTCCCTGAGTCCTTCGTCGATGTCGACGTCGAGGCCGGTGAGGCGGGCTAGGGCTTGCGCGGTCTGGCGGGCTCGTTTGAGGGGGGAGGAGACGATGGCGTCGGGGGCGTTGCCGTCGAGGCTCAGGTGTTCGGCGGCGCGGGTGGCCTGGGTGAGGCCGGTGGGGGTGAGCTCGGGGTCGCCGGTGCCGGAGAAGCGCCGCTCGACGGAGAGGGCGGTCTGGCCGTGGCGGAGCAGGAGGAGGGTGGTGGCCGTCGTGGTGGGGGCGCGCCAGCCGCTTCCGGTCTGGGCGGTGGAGTCCACGGTGCCTCGGGGGTGGGCAGGATGGCCGGTGGGCTCGGCGAGGTCCAGGAGATCGCCTGACTCAGAGGCCGTAGAGGACGGGTCCGCTGGCGTAGCAGAAGGGCCCGATGGCGTAGCAGAAGGGCCCGATGCCGTGGCAGAAGGGCCCGACGCCGTAGAGGCGTCTGCCTGCCACCTCATGCCCTTGGCCGCCGCGTCCATGGCCTCGTTCGCGAGCCGGTCGGCGTGGGAGTTGCGCTCCCGGGGGATCCACGTCCACGCCGTGACGCGCAGGCGCCGTGCCAGGTCTCCCGCCTCGGAGGCGAGGGGCCGCAAGCCCTCGTTCTTGATCTTCCACCGCCCGGCCATCTGCTCGATGACCAGCTTGGAGTCCATCCGCACCTCGACGGAGGCCCCCTCCCCCGCCAGGTCGAGGACGGCGCGCAGCCCGGCGATGAGCCCCCGGTACTCGGCGACGTTGTTGGTCGCCATCCCGATGGCCTCGGCGCGTTCGACGAGGGCCTGGCCGTCGGAGGCGTCCTTGACGACCGCACCGTAGCCGGCGGGCCCCGGGTTGCCGCGGGAGCCGCCGTCGGCCTCGATGAGGTAGGAGGTCACAGGCCCGGCTCGGGGGTGCGGACGAGGATGCGGCGGCATTCCTCGCAGCGCACCACCTCGTCGGCGGGCGCGGCCTTGACGGCGTTCATGTCGGCGATCGACAGGGACACCTTGCACCCCATGCAGCGGGTCCCGGACAGCTTGGCGGCGCCGACGGTGTACTGCTCGCGCAGCTTGGAGTAGAGGCCGAGCAGGTCGGCGGGGATCTCGGCGGCGATGCCGGTGCGGCGGCCGGCGACCTCGCCGGCCTCCTTGTCGATCTCGGCGAAGGCGGCGTCGCGGCGCTCTTCGAGGACGGCGCGGGTGGAGCCGATCTCGTCGCGGCGGGCGACGAGGTCGGTGACCGTGGTGTCGGCGGCCTCGCGGCGCTCCATGATCTCCAGCACGATCTCTTCGAGGTCGCCCTGGCGGCGCTGCAGCGAGGTGATCTCGGACTGCAGGTTGGACAGGTCCTTCGGGGAGGTGACCTGGCCGGAGTCGAGGCGCTTCTGGTCGCGTTCGGCGCGCTGGCGCACGGCGTCGACGTCGCCTTCTGCCTTGGTCTGCTCGCGGGCCAGGTCGCCGGCCTCGGTCTCGGCCTCGATCACCTGGGTGACGATGCGTGCGTACTGCTTGGTGAGCTCCTCGATCTCCGCGAGCTCGGGAAGGGTGCGCCGGCGGTGGGCGAGACGGTCGGCGGCGGCGTCGAGCTCAGCCAGGTCGAGGAGGCGCAGCTGAGCGGCAGGGGCGGCTTTCATGATCAATATCCTCTTGTCCAAGCATCGGTGACCGTGGCGGAGACACGCGTCTCAACGTTAACGCCACTGGCGGCCAGGATCGACGCGGCGCTGCCCAGCCAGGGCCATTCGGTCGCCCAGTGGGCGGCGTCGATCAGCGCGGGGCCGCCGGTCTCCGCGAACTCGCTGGCCGGGTGGTGGCGCAGGTCGGCGGTGAGGAACACGTCGACGCCCGCCTTGCGGGCGGCGCCGAGCAGCGAGTCGCCCGCGCCGCCGCTGACGGCGATGCGCCGCACACGGCGCTGCGGGTCGCCGGCCACCTTGATGCCGCCGTTGGTCTCGGGCAGGCCGAGGAGGACGGCGCGCGCGAACGACTCCAGCGTGACGGTGGTGGGCAGGTCGCCGATGCGGCCGAGCCCTCGCCACGGGTCGTCGGGGAAGGGCTGCAGCGGCACCAGGTCGCCGACGAGGCCGACGGCCCTGGCCAGCGCGTCGGAGACGCCCGGGTTGGCCACGTCGGCATTGGTGTGGGCGGTGTAGAGCGCGATGTCGTGCTTGATGAGGTCGTGGATGAGCCGGCCCTTGTAGCCGGTGGTCGCCACGCTCGTCGTGCCGCGCAGCCAGAGCGGGTGGTGGGTGACGATCAGGTCGGCGTCCCACGCGATGGCCTCGCCGGCGACGGCGGGCACCGGGTCGACGGCGAAGAGCACCTTGCGCACGGGTTGGGCGGGATCGCCGCTGACCAGGCCGACCGCGTCCCAGGACTCCGCGCGTTCCGGCGGGTAGGCGGTCTCGAGTTCCTTGATGACATCCTCGAGCTTCGTCACCAGTGAAGACTATCGAGGGCTGTCGCCAGAACGGGGTTCGGCGTACTGTAAGTGGATCCTGACGTGCGGGAGGACGGGCATGACGCCAAGGATCGCGATCATCGGCGCCGGCTTCGGCGGGTTGTGCATGGCGATTCGGCTGGAGAAGGCGGGAATCACCTCCTATGCGGTCTTCGAGAAGGCCGAGGCGGTGGGAGGCACCTGGCGCGACAACAGCTATCCGGGCGCCGGCTGCGACATCCCCTCCCATCTCTACTCCTATTCGTTCGAGAAGTACGCCAGCTGGACCCGCCGCTATCCCGGCCAGCCGGAGATCCTCGGTTACCTGGAGCACTGCGCCGACAAGTACGACGTCAGGCGAAAGATCAGGTTCGCCACCGAGGTGACCGACGCGGCCTTCGACGGCGCCGGGTGGCGGGTGACCTCGCGTGAGACCGGTACGGCAGGCGCGAGCCGTACCGAGCAGTACGACGTGGTCGTCGCCGCGGTGGGCCAGCTGAACCGCCCCCACATGCCGGAGATCGAGGGCATGGGCGACTTCGAGGGCGTGGCGTTCCACTCCGCGAGGTGGGACCACGGCCACGACCTGTCGGGCCGCAGGGTGGCGGTGATCGGCACCGGCTCCTCCGCCGCCCAGTTCATCCCGAAGGTGGCGGAGCGGGCCGGGCACCTGACGGTCTTCCAGCGCACGCCCAACTGGGTGATCCCCAAGCCGGACGCCGAGTTCACCCCGTTCGTCCAGAGCGCCCTGCACTTCGTGCCCGGCCTGCAGCGCGCCTATCGCGAGTGGATATACCGCTACGCCGAGGGCACCCTCTATCCGGCGCTGGCCGGGGGCTGGAGCACGCAGTTACTGAAGAAGCGCGCCCTGGCCCACCTTCACACCCAGGTCGCCGACCCCGGGCTGCGTGCCAAGCTGACCCCCGACTACCCGCCCGGCTGCAAGCGCGTCGTCATCGACAGCCGCTTCTATCCCGCGCTGACCAGACCGAACGTCGATGTGGTCACCGACAGGATCACGCGGATCACCCCGAAGGGCGTCGAGACCGGCAGCGGCCTGCACGAGGTCGACACGATCGTGTACGGCACCGGCTTCCTGAGCACGGAGTTCCTCGCCCCCATCGACCTGACGGGCCGCGACGGCCGCAAGCTGCACGAGCAGTGGAAGGACGGGGCCGAGGCCTATCTCGGCATCGCGGTGCCGGGCTTCCCCAACCTGTTCCTGCTGTACGGACCCAACACCAACCTGGGTCACAACTCCATCGTCTTCATGCTCGAATGCCAGGTCGATCACATCATGCGCTGCCTGCCGTACCTGGTCAGCCGCGGCCCGATGGAGGTCAGGCCGCAGGTCATGGCGGCCTGGACCGAGCAGCTGGAGCGAGCCATGGAGCGCATGGTGTGGGGGAACGGCTGCCGCAGCTGGTACAAGACCGCGGGCGGGCGCGTCACCAACAACTGGCCGGGCCCGACCCCCCTGTACAAGCGGCTCACCTCCCGCAGTCCTGGTCCGATGTACAAATACGGGTGAGCGGACTTGGTCCCGGCTACGAGTGATGGTCCGCTCTGACCCGATAACGTGCTGGTCATGACCCTCCACGACCAGGCGATAGTCGCCGACGCGCACAACGACCTGCTGATGGCGGTCTCCGCCCGCCCGCCGGAGCGCTGGGCCGCCTTCTTCCGCGAGCAGTGGCTGCCGCAGCTGCGCGAGGGCGGCGTGAGGCTCCTGGTCCTCCCGGTGTTCATCGACGACGAGTTCCGCCCCGAGGGCGCCCTGCGCCAGACGCTGCGCATGATCGAGTGCGCTCACGTGCTCGCCGAGGGCAACGCCGAGGCCGTACGGCTGTGCCGTACCGGCGCCGAGATCGACGCGGCGCTGGCCGACGGCGTGATCGCCCTGGTCCTGGCGCTGGAGAGCATGCCGGGGCTCGACGCCAGCACCGAGCTGATCTCGACCCTGCACCGGCTGGGCGTGCGCATCGCCTCGATCGCCCACTGGGGGCGCACCCCGCTGGCCGACGGCAGCGGCGAGGACGCCACGGGCAGCGGGCTGACCTCGCACGGCGTGGCCGCGCTGGCCGAGATGGAGCGCCTGGGGATGATCTTCGACATCTCCCATCTGGGCGCCACCGGAGTCGCCCACGTGCTGGAGCTGGCGACCAAGCCGGTGATGGCCACGCACTCCTCGGCGCGGGCCAGGCGCGACCACCACCGCAACCTCACCGACGAGCAGCTGCGCGGCGTGGCCGCGACGGGCGGCATCGTCTGCGTGAACTTCTTCGCGCCCTTCCTCAGCGAGGGCGAGGCCACCCTCGACGACCTGCTCGACCACTTCGAGCACATGGTGTCGGTGATCGGCGTCGACCACGTCGGCATCGGCGCCGACTTCGTGCGCGAGGTCTACCTCGACCTGACGCCCGGCTGGTGCTGCGAGGAGCTGACGAACACCCTCGGCGTGAACGTGCTGTCGGCGATCCCGGGCCTGGAGGGCCCCGCCGGGTTGCCGATGGTGACGGAGGGGCTGGCCAAGCGCGGCCTGCCCGACGACGACATCCTGAAGATCATGGGGGGCAACATGCATCGGTTCTTCCTGGAGCGGCTGGCATGATCGGCGACCTCGAAGAGCTCGTCACCTGCGAGTCGTACTCCGCCGACCTGGAGGCGGTGGCGCGCAGCGCCAAGGTCGTGGGCGCGCTCGGGCGGCGCCTGCTCGGGGCCGAACCCGAGTACATCGTCATCGACGGCGTGACGCATCTGCGGTGGAGCTTCGGCACGCCGCGGGTGCTGATGCTCGGCCACCACGACACCGTCTGGCCCATCGGGACGCTGCGCACGCACCCGTGGTCGGTCGTGGACGGCGTGGCCAAGGGTCCCGGCGTGTTCGACATGAAGTCAGGACTCGTCCAGATCTTCCACGCCCTGGCCGGGCTGCCCGACCTCGACGGCGTGACGATCCTGGTGACCGGCGACGAGGAGGTCGGCTCGATCACCTCGCGCGGCCTCATCGAGGAGTCGGCGCGCGGCCTGGCCGCCGCCTTCGTCACCGAGGCGAGCGCCGACGGCGGCGCGCTGAAGACCGGGCGCAAGGGCACCTCCAACTACGAGGTCCAGGTGTACGGCAGGGCCGCCCACGCGGGGCTGGAGCCCGAGCGCGGCATCAACGCGGGCGTGGAGCTGGCCCACCAGATCCTCGCCGTGGCCGCGCTCGGCTCGGGCGCGACCACCGTGGTGCCCACCGTGCTCTCGGGCGGCACCACGCTGAACACCGTGCCCGCCCAGGCCCGTGTCGGCGTCGACGTGCGCGTGCCCACGCTGGCCGAGCAGGCGCGGGTCGACCGGGCGGTGCGCGAGCTGGCGCCGGTGCTCGACGGCTCGCGGCTGGAGGTGTCGGGCGGCCCCAACCGGCCTCCGCTGGAGACCGCCATGTCGGCGTCGCTGTTCGCGCTGGCGCAGCGGGTGGCCGCGGCCCTCGGCCAGCCTGAGCTGACCGAGGCGTCGGTGGGCGGCGCGTCCGACGGCAACTTCACCGCCGGGATCGGCGTGCCGACGCTCGACGGGCTCGGCGGCGTCGGCGGTGGCGCCCACGCCGATCACGAGCACGTGATCGTGGCCGAGATGGAGCCGCGCACCGCCCTGCTGCGCGGCCTCGTGCAGGCCGTCCTCAGCTGACCCGGCGAGCGGGCCGCCGGGGTCGTGGGCGACGTGTTCCCCGGCGGTCAGGCCGTGAAGAACTCCAGGAGCTCGGGGGCGAGCGCCTGCGCGCTGACCGCGTGGGTCTGGCCGTCGAGCAGGCGGTAGGGCGCGTGGAGGGCCCCGGCCACGGCCAGGCCGGCGTTGCGCATCCAGCCGGGGCTGTCGGCGCCGTTGAGGACCAGGGCGGGCCCGCCGACCGCGGCGAGCGTCGCCGCGGGCAGCTCGTTTCCGGGGCCCATCACATGGGCCTCGTAGGCGAGGGTGTGGGCCAGCGCCTCCATCTCGCGCCACGACTCGTGGCCGCGCATGCCCGCCACCGCCTCGGCCGGGACCTCGGCGGCCTCGACCATGAACCGCTCGACCGCATCGGCGCGCTCGCCGCCGCGCACCAGCGCTTCGAGCCGCTCGGCGAAGTCGTACGGCAGGCGGGGCGCGGTGGCGTCGACGTGGTAGGGCGGCTCCCAGAGGGCGAGCTTGGCCACGGGGAGCCGGGCGGCGGCGGCCCGCAGCGCGAGGGCGGCGCCCGAGGAGCCGCCGAACACCATCGCGCTGCCGCCCGCCTCCGCGATGACGGCGGCCAGGTCCTCCAGTTCGCGTTCGACCGCGTAGGCGGGGGCGTCGCCGCTGCCGCCCCGGCCGCGCCGGTCGTAGTTGACGACCGTGAACCACGGGGACAGGGCTGCGGCGACGCCGCGCAGGACGGGGTGGGAGGTGTCGGTGAAGGCGCCGTGCACCAGCACCACGGCCGGGCCGCTGCCGTACCTGTCGAAGGCGATGGGGGTGCCGTCGGCGGAGACGACCCGGCCGCGCACCGGCCGGGCGATTCCGGGAGCGCTCACGGCTGGACCAGGCAGAGGGCGGCCCAGTGGTGGCCGTCGGGGTCGGCGAAGCTGCGGGTGTAGCGTCCGCCGGCGTTGACCGGCTCGCCGATCGCGGTGGCGCCGGCGGCCAGCGCCTTGCCGACCAGGTCGTCGACCTGCTCCTGGTTGTCGAGTCCGAGCACCAGGATGGCCTGGGTGGCCTTGGCGGGGTCGACGATCTCGTTGCGGGCGTAGCCGGCGAAGGCGGGCTCGGTGAAGAGCATCACCTGGGTGCGCTCGCTGATGACGACCGAGGCCATGTCGTCCATCATGCCGAAGATCTGCAGGCCCAGGTCGGTGAAGAAGGCCTTGGAGCGGTTGAGGTCCTTGACCGGCAGGTTCACGAAGAGCGTGTACGACATGGCGGGTTTCCCTTCAGGTTCTGGCTGGTGTCCTCAGCATGGCGGGCCAGGACCTTCCGGGGCTTGCATCCCCGTGCCGCTCACTTGACGATCCGTGCCATGAACCGGGAGCGCCGGTACTCCGAGGGCGGCATGCCGTACGCCTTGCGGAACAGGCGGCTGAAGTGGGCGGAGTCGGGCAGCCCCCAGCGCGCGGCGATCGTGCTGACGGAGACGGCGTGCAGGTCTGGGTCGGCCAGGTCCCTGCGGGTACGTTCGAGCCGCCGGTGGCGGATCCACGCCGCCACGGAGGTGTTCTCGGCGGCGAACAACCGGTGCAGGTGGCGCAGCGACAGGTGGTGGGCGGCGGCCACCAGGCCGGGGTCGAGCGCCGGGTCGCCCAGGTTCTCGTCGATGAAGGCGTGGATGCGCAGGCGGACCATGCGCTCCTGCGTCTGTTCCGGCAGCGCGGGCAGCAGGTCGGCCCGCTCGGCGACGGCGGTACCGATGAGGTCGGTCACCACCGTCGACAGCCGGGCCGCGCTGGCCGGCCGGTAGGACTCCACGTCCGTCGCGACCCGGCGCAGCAGGGGCGCGGCCAGCGCGCCCGCGCCGTCGTCGGTCGAGATCGGCACGGCCGTCAGCCTCGCGATCGAGTCGGCGTGCATCATCTCGCGCGGCAGGCTGAAGACGGCCAGGTGCACCGCCGAGGTGTAGGCCAGGTCGTAGGGCCGGGCGAAGTCGTAGACGGCGAACTGTCCCTGGCGCAGCCGGGCCTCGCGCTCGTCCTGGGTGACGACCATCTCCCCCGACATGACCAGCACGGCCCGGTAGAGCTCCGAGCCCCCGCCCCTGATCAGGCCGCTGGTGCGGTGCACGCTGTGCGGAGTGGAGGTCCACACCTTGCCGACGCCCACCGGGCCGAGCTGCCCGGCGTCGATCTGGCCCTCCAGCGGGACGTCGCCCTCGATCCGCATGTCGAGAGGACCGAGGGTGTCGCAGACGATGGCGCGCCACTGCTCCAGACGGCGGGCGGCGGGCACGTCGCCGGTGCGGATCAGTACGGCCACGGCCTCACTCTAGTCAGCCCGCCAGCCTCGCCAGAGGTTCGTCGGTCAGGCGGTAACGTTCCCATTCGTCCTGCGGCTGGGCGCCGAGCGACTCGTAGAAGCGGATGGTCGGCTCGTTCCACTTCAGGACCGACCACTCCAGGCGCTGGTAGCCGCGCTCCACGCAGGTGCGGGCGAGCTGCGCCAGCAGCGCCTTGCCGTACCCGTGACCACGCTGCGCGGGCCGCACGTAGAGGTCCTCAAGGTAGATGCCGTGCACGCCCCGCCAGGTGGAGAAGCTGAGGAACCAGATCGAGTAGCCCGCGACCGCTCCGTCATGTTCGGCGATGTGCGCGAAGGCAGCGGGGGCGGCGCCGAAGAGCGCCTCGCGCAGCTGCTCCTCGGTGACGCGCACCTCGTGCAGGGCCTTCTCGTAGTCGGCCAGCTCGCGGATCATCGACATGATCTCGGGGACGTCGTCGGGTGTGGCGGCGCGAATCATGCGCCCCAGGGTAGACATACCTGGTGAGAATCGCGGAACTGCGCACTGTTGACGACTTCCAGCGGGCCTACCGGTTGTTCGACGACATCTGGCACCCCGAGCCCGGCAACCCTCCCATGCCGGTGGAGCTGATGGTGGCCTTCGCCCACGCGGGCGGCTATCTGGCGGGTGCCTACTCCCCCGACGGCGAGCTCGTCGGCGCCTCGGTGGGGTTCCTGGCCGACGGCAACGCCCTGCACTCCCACGTCACCGGCGCCAGGCCGGGCCTGGGCATCGGGACGCTGATCAAGCGGCACCAGCGGCAGTGGTGCCTGGACCGGGGGATCACCGCGATCCGCTGGACGTTCGACCCGCTGGTACGGCGTAACGCCTACTTCAACCTGGTGAAGCTGGGCGCCAGGCCGGAGAAGTACCTGGAGGACTTCTACGGGGAGATGGCCGACGCCGTGAACGCCGGGGATCCGAGCGACCGGCTGCTGGCGGTGTGGCGGCTGGACCGGGAGCCGGAGCGCGTGCCGTACGACACGGCGGTCGAGGCGCTGGACGGAGAGGGACGGGTGCATGACACGGACGGGCCGCTCGTGCTGGTGGCCACGCCCGACGACATCGAGAAGGTGCGTACGGCGGAGCCCGAGCGGGCACGGGAGTGGCGGCTGGCCATGCGCGAGGTGCTCGGAGGGTTGATGGCGGCGGGTGCCGCGGTGTGCGGTTTCACCGCGAGCGGGCAGTACGTGGTGAAGCGGCGATGAACGGGTAGCGGGGCCGGATGGAGTTCACCCCCACCGTCCCGGCCAAACGGCTCCCCCCGGTGACGGTACGCGACCTTCCAGAGCCCCCCGCGAACACATGGCGGATCATCGGTCCAGGACTGGTCGGCGCGGGCGTCGGCCTGGCCTCGGGCGAGTTCATCCTGTGGCCCTACATCGCCTCCCAGGTGGGGCTCGTCTTCATCTGGGGCGCGGCGATCGGCATCATCACCCAGTGGTTCCTGAACATGGAGATCGAGCGCTACACGCTGGCCACCGGCGAGACGGCGCTGACCGGCTTCAGCAGGTTCTGGAAACACTGGGGCATCGTCTTCGTGGCGATGACGCTGCTGTCGAACCTGTGGCCGGGGTGGGTGACCACCTCGGCGACGATGGTGACGTACCTGACCGGCGGCACGCCCCGCTACATCGCCATCGGCATGCTGGTGGTGATCGCGCTGGCGCTCACCCTGGCGCCGGTCATCTACAACGCGCTCGAGAAGGTGATCTTCGTCAAGATCGCGCTGGTGACGACGCTGATCGTCGTGGCGCTGATCTTCGCGATCACCTCGGACGCCTGGGTCAACCTGGGCAGGGGTCTGACGGTCGACGCCACCTTCCCGGTGCCGCCGCTGGAGCTGGCGGTGCTGATGGGCGCGATCGCCTACGCGGGCGCGGGCGGCGGCCAGAACCTGTGCCAGAGCAACTGGATCCGCGACAAGGGCTTCGGCATGGGCCTCTACGTGCCGCGCCTGGTCAGCCCGGTCACCGGGCAGGAGGAGGCGGCGCCCTCGACGGGCTTCCAGTTCGCCCCGACGCCGGAGAACCTGCGGCGCTGGCGGCAGTGGTGGCGCTTCGCCAACATCGAGCAGGGCACGACCTTCGCCCTGGTCACCTTCGTGACGATCGCGCTGATGTCGATGCTCGCCTTCTCGACCGTCTTCGGGCGGGAAGGGCTGGAGAACAGCATCGGCTTCCTCCAGGTCGAGGGTGAGGTGCTGCAGCAGACCGTGGCGCCGTGGTTCGGCGTGCTGTTCTGGGTGATCGGCGCGCTGGCGCTGTTCGCCTCGGCGATGGGCATCGTCGACTACACCTCGCGCCTGGCCGCCGACGTGATCAAGACGGTCTACGCGCGCAACGCCTCGGAGAGCAGGATCTACACCGTCCTGGTCTGGTCGATGGCGGTCGTGGGCAGCGGCATCCTGCTGCTCGGCTTCGACCAGCCGCTCTTCCTGCTGGTGCTGTCGGCGTGCTTCGCCGCGGTGATGATGTTCGTCTACTCGATCCTGCTGATCATCCTGAATCGCAGGGCGCTGCCCCAGGAACTGCGGGTCAGGTCCTACCGGCTGGGCGCGCTGGTGTGGTCCGTGGCCTTTTTCGGGACTTTGACCGTGCTGGTCCTCATCCAGCAGGTCCAGAAGCTAACGTCAGGAGGGTGATCAACGGCGCACACGTCATCCTTTACAGCCAGGACCCGGACGCCGATCGGGCCTTCATTCGCGATGTCCTGAAATTTCAGCACGTGGATGCCGGGGGCGGCTGGCTGATCTTCAAGCTGCCGCCCTCCGAGCTCGCCTTCCACCCGGTGATGGACGGCGGGCAGTCGCACGAGCTGACCCTGATGTGCGACGACATCGAGGCCACGCTCAGGGAGATCGGCCAGGACCAGCCGATCACCGAGCGCGACTGGGGCCGCATCGCCTCCGTCGACCTGCCGGGCGGCGGCAGGCTCAGCGTCTACCAGCCGCTGCACCCGACGGCCAAGGACTTGACCTCAAGCTAGGTTGAGGTTGCACGCTCGTCGTCATGAGAGCTGTGCGGGTGACCCGTTTCGGGGGTCCAGAAGTCCTTGACGTGTCCGAGGTGCCGGAGCCGGTGCCCGGTCCCGGTCAGAAGCTGATCGACGTGACCGTGGCCGACGTGTTGTCGCTCGACGCCCAGTTGCGTTCCGGATGGGGGCGCGAGTGGTTCGGCCAGACTCCGCCGTACATTCCCGGCACCGGGGTGGCGGGGTTGCACGAGGGCCGGCCGGTGGTGGCGATGGTCGAGGGCGGATACGCCGATCGGGCCGTGGCCGGCGTGGTGATCCCCGTGCCCGAGGCCCTGGAGCCGGTGCAGGCCGCCGCGTTGCTGCAGGCGGGACCCGCCGCGCTGGCGCTCGCGGAGGCCGCGGCGCTGACGGACGGTGACCGGGTGCTGGTCACCGCCGCCGCGGGCGGCCTGGGTACCCTGCTGGTCCAGCTCGCCGCCGCGAGCGGCGCCCACGTGGTGGCGGTCGCGGGCAGCGACGGCAAACGCGCGCTGGCGCTGGACCTGGGCGCCACGCGGGTCCTCGGCTACGCCGACGAGCTGCCCGAGGTCGACGTGGCCTTCGACGGCGTGGGCGGCACGGTCGGCGAGGCCGCGTTCGCCAGGACCCGGCGCAGGTTCTTCGCCTACGGCGTGGCGAGCGGCTCCCCCGCGCCCGTCCAGGGCGACAGGGTCACCGGCATGGAGCAGGTCCAGTTCTCCCCCGAGCGGCACGCCGAGCTGACCTCGCGGGTGCTCGGCCTGGCCGCGCGTGGCGGGCTGCGGCCGGTGATCGGGCTGACGGAGCCGCTGCACCGCGCGGCCGCCGCCCACGAGGCGATCGAGTCCCGCTCGGTCCTCGGCAAGACGCTGCTGGTGGTCTGACATGGCCGCCAGGATCGAGTTCTCCCAGTACGGCCCGGCCGAGGTGCTGGAGCTGCGTCCCTTCGAGGTCCCCGAGCCGGGCCCTGGGGAGGTGCTGGTCAGGGTGCGGGCCGCCGCGGTCAACGCCATCGACTGGAAGCTGCGGCGCGGCTTCATGCCCTCGCCGCTGCCCAGCGGCACAGGTCTGGAGATGTCGGGCGTCGTGGAGGGCGGCGACCCGCGTTTCACCCCCGGGCAGGCCGTCTTCGGCCTCGCCCCGGGCACCGCGGTCGCCACCCATACCCTCGCCAGGGCCGACGACCTGCTGCCCAAGCCCGACGACCTGACCTTCGAGCAGGCCGCCGCGCTGCCGGTGGCGGCGGAGACGGCCTTCCGCACGCTGCGCCGCCTGGCGCTCCTGCCGGGCGAGAGGCTCCTCGTCCACGCGGTCGCGGGCGGCGTCGGCCTCGCGGCCGCGCAGACGGCGCTGTCGAGAGGAGCCGGGGTGGTCGGCACGGCCAGCCCCCGTCACCACGACTACCTGCGCTCGCTCGGCGTCGAGCCGATCGTGTACGGCGACGGCTGGCCGGACAGGGCCGGCCGCGTCGACGCGATCCTGGACGCCTCGGGGCGCGGCGAGCTGGCCGAGTCGCTGAAGCTCACGAGCCGCGTGGTGTCGATCGCCAGCCACGACGTCCCCGAGCTGTTCTCCTCCGCCAGCACGGAAGGGGTGCCGCTGGCGGAGGTGTTCGCCGAGCTCCTGCCGGTCGTGCGGCTGCCCATCGCCGCCGTCTTCCCGCTCGGCCGGACCGCGGAGGCGCACCGGCTGAGCGAGGAGGGCCACCTGCGCGGGAAGATCGTCATCGCGATCGCGGAAGGAAATCTTCCTCGATAGCGGGCAGAATGTCGTCATGCTGGAAACCTCGGCCCGACTGCTCCGCCTGCTGTCGCTGCTCCAGGCCCACCGCGAATGGTCGGGCCCGGAGCTGGCCGGCCGCCTGGGCGTGTCGACCAGGACCATTCGCAACGACGTGGAGCGCCTGCGCACGCTCGGCTACCCGGTGCACGCCACGCCCGGGGTGGCGGGCGGCTACCGGCTGGGCGCCGGCGCCGCGCTGCCGCCGCTCCTGCTCGACGACGACGAGGCGGTGGCGGTCGCCGTGGGCCTGGGCAGGGCGGCGGGCGGCGGAGTGGCCGGCATCGAGGAGAGCTCGATCAGGGCGCTGGCCAAGCTGGAGCAGGTGCTGCCGTCGCGGCTCCGGCACCGGGTCAACGCGCTCAACACCCACACCGTGCACATCCCGGGAACCACGCCGAGCGTGCCGCCGGAGACCCTGACGACGATCGCCAACGCCGCGCGCGACCACGAGCGGCTGCGCTTCGACTACACCGTCCACGACGGCGAGGCCAGCGTGCGCGAGGCCGAGCCGTACAAGCTGGTGCACCGCCGCGGCCGCTGGTACCTGGTCGGATGGGACGTGCAGCGCGAGGACTGGCGCACCTACCGGGTCGACCGCATCACGCCGCGCACCCCCAACGGCCGCCGCTTCACCCCGCGCGAGGTGCCCTTCGACGTGGCCGAACACGTGGAACGCGGCGTCAACACCGCGATGTGGCGTCACCGCGCGACCGTGCGGATGTTCGCCCCGGCGGAACGGCTGACCAGCCTGCCCATGGGCCTGGACGTGGAGCCGGAGACGGAACAGACCTGCCTGCTGCGTGTCGGCGCCGACGACCCCGGCGCGATGGCGGTGTGGATCGGCTTCCTCGGCATCGACTTCGAGGTGCTCGACTCGCCCGAACTGATCGAGCACTTGCGGATCGTGGCCGAGCGCTACCAGCGGGCGGTCAGCGCGCGGTCAGCGCCGGAGCCGACCGTGTGAGGCATGACAGTCAAGCAGATCGCGGGCAGCGCGAACGACTTCCAGCTCGTCCACCACGTCACCGCCACCGGCGACCAGCAGGCCATCGGCCGCCTCCTCGCGGCGCAGGCCGCCGAGGTCTTCGGATGGCGGCCCCAGCCGGTCGACCCGGAGCTGAACCGGGCCCGCATGGCCTGGTTCGCCGAGCACTGGCCGCAGCACCACGCCAGGATCGAGGGCGCCCGCGCCCTGTGGGCGCAGGAGCACGGCGGGGCCTGCGCCGACGGCCTGACCTTCGACGGGCTGACCGGCATGGCCATGGGCTGCTCGGCGTTGTGGGTCCCGCCCTCGGCCAGCACCGACGGACACGGCCGGATCGGCCGCAACTACGACTTCTTCACCCTGACCACCAGCGAGCTCATGGGCCTGGGCGGGCCCCAGCCGGGCGAGCTGCCCATGGCCGCCCGCCCGCACGTCGTCACCACCGTGCCCGACGAGGGCCTGGCCTCGACCGTGGTGTCGATGTCCGACCTCGACGGCGCCATGGACGGCATCAACGAGGCGGGCCTGGCCGTGGCGCTGCTCATGGAGGACTACGCCCGGACCGAGCCGCCCACGGACACCACGCCCGGCATTGGGGTCAGCTCGGTGCAGTTGCTGCGGTTCCTGCTCGACACCTGCGAGGACACCGAGCAGGCCAAGACGGCGCTGAAGGGGCTGCCGACCTACGACTTCGGCATGCCGCTGCACTACATCGTGGCCGACGCCGCCGGACGGGCCTTCGTGTGGGAGAACGGCAACGCCTTCGAGGTGGGCGACGCGGCCCTGTGCGTCACCAACCACCCGCTCCACCGCCACCCGGACCCGCGCTCGCTGCCCGAGGACGACGAGCTGACCATGACCACCTACGCGCGCCTGCGCTCCATCTTCGACGCCAGCCGCGGCGTCACCATGTCGCCCGAGTCGCTGCGCGCCGCGCTGCGAGGAGTCCAGGCCGGGCAGGACAGCCCGTGGCGCACGACGTGGAACACGGTGTTCGACACTTACGACCGCACCATGGCCGTGCGCTTCTACCTCGGCGACGGCGAGCGGGAGCCGCGCTACACCCAGGAGCTGCTGTTCACCGCCGGGGTGTGACCAGCCCCGACTCGTAGGCCATCACGACGAGCTGGGCGCGGTCGCGCACACCCAGCTTGGTCATCGCCCTGCTGACGTGGGTCTTGGCGGTGAACGGGCTCACCACCAGCTCCGTGGCGATCTCCTCGTTCGACAGGCCCTGGCCGACCAGCGCGACCACCTCCCGTTCGCGGGAGGTGAGCGCGCTCAGGTCGCCCTGCACCGGCCTGCCGCGCGAGACGAACTCGTCGATCAGCCTGCGGGTGATGCCGGGCGACAGCAGCGCGTCGCCCCTGGCGGCCACCCGGATCGCGTGGAGCAGGTCAGCCGGGTCGGTGTCCTTCAGCATGAAGCCGGCCGCCCCGGCCCGCAGGGCGTCGAAGACGTACTCGTCGACGCCGTAGTTGGTGAGGATCACCACGTGCACCCCGGCCAGAGCCGGGTCGGCGGCGATGCGCCTGGTCGCCTCGATGCCGTCCATCACCGGCATCTGCACGTCGAGCAGCACCACCTCGGGCACGTGCTCGGTGACCAGCGCGACCGCCTCGGCACCGTTGCAGGCCTCCCCCACGACCTCGATGCTCTCCTCGGCCTCCAGCAGGGCGCGGAAGCCCGCCCTGATCAGCGCCTGGTCGTCGGCCAGCACCACGCGGATCATGCCGGCAGCGCCTTGCCGGACAGGCCGGCCGTGACCTCGACGGGCAGCCACGCCCTGACGGTGAAGCCCCGCCCGGCCGGACCCGCCTCCAGCCTGCCGCCGAGCGCGTCGACGCGCTCGCGCATGCCGGTCAGCCCCTTGCCGCCCCCCGCGAGGCCCTCGCCTGGAGCGGCCGCCCCTCCGGTGTCGCTCACCTCGACCACGACCTCCTGCTTGCCGTACTCCACCAGCACCGAGGCCTGCGCGCCGGGCGCGTGCCTGACGCAGTTGGTCAGCGCCTCCTGCACGATACGGAAGGCCGCCTGGTCGACGGAGGCGGGCAGGGCCCGGCTGTTGCCCTCGACCGTCAGCGCCACCTCCTGCCCCATGGCCCGCATGCGGGAGATGAGCTCGGGCAGCCTGGCCAGCGCCACGGTGTCGTCACGCAGCACCTCCAGCGTCTCGCGCAGCTCGCGCATGGCCTCGCCGCTGGCCTCCTGGATCGCCAGCAGAGCGGGTGACGCCTGCTCGCCGCGCTTGGAGGTGAGGTGGACGGCCACACCGGCCTGCACCTTGATCACCGAGATCGTGTGGGTGAGCGAGTCGTGCAGCTCGCGCGCGATGCGCAGCCGCTCCTCTCCCGCCCGGCGCAACGCGGCCTCCTCGCGGGAGTGCTCGGCGTCGAGCGCCCGCCGGTCGGCCTGCTGCAGCGCGATGCCCATGGCGACGGCGGCGACGAACCAGCCCATGACCAGGAAACCGCCCTTGACGGCGGCGAGCACGGGCTGGTCGGAGAGCAGGTAGCCGCCGGTCATCGCGGCCACCAGGCCCAGCGCGGCGACCTGGGCGGCACGACGGTGCCCGTGGCGCACCACGCTGGCCAGCGTGATCAGGGCGGGGATGGTGGCGGCCATCTCCGGCTCGACGGCGAGCACATAGCACGCGGCCAGCACCGAGGTGACGGCCAGGACGTGGAGCGGATGACGCCGGTGCGCGGCCAGCGCCGCCGCGGAGAGCACGAGCAGGCCGTAACCGGCCGGGCCCGCCACCCCGTTGAGCGCGGCCGTGCCCACCATCAGGGCGCCGACCACCGGAGCCACCATGACATCGACCCTGTTCATGTCGTCAAGGTACGACAAAGATCCGCCGGGCGCGTCGTACGGTGGGAGTACTTCGAGCGCATCATCAGGTGTCTCTCCAGGCACGACGACCGCGGGCACGCCGCGGGCGATCGTTGGGGCCATGAGAGATTTCACCGGAAGCGTCCACCGTCCAGGCGACGCCGGATACGACGAGGCCCGCCGCGCCTGGAACCGTGCCGTGGACCCGCGCCCCGCCCTTGTCGCGGAGGCGCTCACGCCGCAGGACGTGCGCTGCGCCGTCCTTGAGGCCAGGACCAAGGAGATGCCGCTGACCGTGCAGGCCACCGGCCACGGCACGCTGGCCGATGTGCCGGGAGCGCTGCTGCTCAGGACCGGCGACCTCGACCATGTCTTCGTCGACCCGTTCAGGCGCGAGGTGAGCGTGGGCGCCGGGGCGGTGTGGTCGGACGTGATCGCGGCCGCCGCGCCGTACGGCCTGGCGCCCCTGTCGGGCACCCCGTGGATCGGCGTGAGCGGCTACACCCTGGGCGGCGGCGCGGGATACCTGTCCAGGAAGTACGGCCTGGCGGCCGACAGCCTGCTGGGAGCCACGATCGTCACCGCCGACGGCGAGCTCGTCGAGGCCCGTGACGAGCTGCTGTGGGCGCTGAAGGGCGGCAGCGGCAACTTCGGCGTGGTCACCGAGCTCACGCTGCGGCTGTTCCCCGCGGAGCGGGTGGTGGCAGGGAGGAGCTTCCACCCCGGCGAACGCGCCCAGGAGGTGCTGGCCGCCTTCGAGGAGCTGGAGCAGCCCGACGAGCTCAACGCGGCCGTCCTGCTCATGCCGGGCATGGTGGGCCTGCGCGTCCTCGCCGTCGAGGGCGGCGAGCGCGCGCTGGCTCCGCTGCTGAAGGCGGCCGGCGATCCCCTCCGGGGCGGCTTCGCCGAGATGAGCTTCCAGGAGGCGGGCGACGTGCTCGGGCCCAGGCACGACCCGGCGCCCGTCGCTCACGGCTTCGAGCTGTTCCACCGGCTGCCGCCGCTGGAGGGCGTCTTCGGCGAGGTCAGGCGCTGGGGCGGGGCGATGGCGCACGGCGAGGGGCCCGCAGGCCACCGCGACGTGCCCTTCTCCGTCATCAGCTCCGAGCCGGTCGACCTGCCCGGCAGGACCGGCGGGGCGTTCCTGAACTTCCTGGTCGACACCTCGCGCACGGCCGACGCCTACACCCGCGCCGACTACGAGCGCCTCGTGGAGCTGAAGAAGCTCCACGACCCCGACAACCTGTTCCGCCCTTCGCACCTGATCGGATCATGATGAAATTCAGGCACATCATCCCTGTCGAGCCGCGTGACGCGACCGGGCTCGTCGCCGAGATCTACAGCCAGCAGGCGCGCGACATGGGCATGACACGGCTGCGCCCGCTGATGCCGCTGTCGCACGCCCCCGACCTCATGGCCGCCGCCTGGGCGCTGCTGCGCGAGTCGCTCGTGGCGGGAACGGTCAGCAGGACCGAGCGCGAACTGGTCGCCATCGGCGTCTCCGAGCGCAACCGGTGCCCGTTCTGCTTCGACGCCCACACGATGTTGCTGCACGCCACCGGCCGGCACCGGCTGGCCGAGGCCATCGCGCGCGGCGAGCGCCCGGCCGATCCGCGCCAGGCGGCGCTGCTCGACGGGCGCGGCCTGGACGAGCCCGAGCTGGTGGGGACCGCGCTGGCCTTCCACTTCGTCAACCGCATGGTCTCCACGCTGCACTCCCCCGACGTGCTGCCCGGCGGCATGCAACGCTGGCGTGCCGTACGGTCGCTGGCGGGGCGGGCCTTCGCCAGTACGGTCCGCCGGGTCGCGCCGCCGGGCGACAGCCTCAAGCTGCTCACCGTGCGGCCCGACGCGCCCGCGTGGGCGGAGGACAGCCCCGTCGGCACGGCCTACGCCGCCCTGTGCGCCCTGGCAGACGACGCCGTCGTGCCGGGCCTGGACACCTGGGACGGCGGCCATCCGCCGCTCACCCACCGCTGGCCCGACGAGCCGGTCGCCCGGCTGCGGGCCAAGGTCGCCCTGGCGCCCTACCGGATCACCGACGACGACCTCGGCTCGTGCGGGCTCGGCCCCGAGGAACTCGTGAGGGTGATCGCCTCGGGCGCCGTGGCGGCGATGCGCCGCCACGAGCGGCTCATCCTCGCAGGTACTCCTCTCTGACCTTGGAGCGCGACAACTTCCCGGTGGGCGTGCGCGGCAGCGCCTCGCGGAACTCGATCACCTTCGGGTGCTTGAAGCGCGCCAGGCGAGGCTCCAGATGCTCCAGCAGCTCCCCGGCGCTCACCTCGGACAGGGGCTGGACCAGGGCGACGACGTTGTGCCCCCACTCCTCGTCGGGGACGCCGATCACGGCCACGTCGGCGACCGCCGGGTGCTCCAGCAGCGCCGCCTCGATCTCGGCGGGGTAGATGTTGACCCCGCCCGAGATGATCAGGTCGGTGCGGCGGTCGCACAGGAACAGGTAGCCCTCCTTGTCGAGGTAGCCGATGTCGCCGGGGGCGTACCACTCGCCGCGCATGCTGGCCTCGGTCTTGGCCCGGTCCTTGCGGTACTCGAAGGTGCCCAGGCCGGACTTGACGTAGATCATTCCGGGTTCGCCCGGCGGCAGGTCGTCGCCGTTCTCGTCGAGGATGCGCACCTCGAAGGTCGGGGCGGGCTTGCCGACCGTGCCAGGGTGCGCCAGCCAGTCGTGCGGCTTGACCGAGAAGGCGATGGTCGACTCGGTGGAGCCGTAGTACTCGTAGAGCACCGGGCCCCACCAGTTCATGATCCCCTTCTTGACCGCCACGGGGCAGGCCGCCGCGGTATGGATGACCTGCTGCAACGACGACACGTCATGGCGCCGCCGCACCTCCTCGGGCAGCTGGAGCATGCGGTGGAACATGGTCGGCACCATCATCGCGTTGGTGACCCGGTGGCGCTCGATCAGCTCCAGGATCGGCTCGGGTTCGAAGCGCGGCGCGATCACCAGCGTGTGCCCGAGGTGCAGGGCGAACATCGTGTGCGCGCAGGGCGAGGAGTGGTACATCGGCGAGGTGACCAGGTGCACCGCGTCGCCCTGCTTCAGGTCGCAGACCTCGCCCAGGAACCACTGGTAGAGCGGTACGACGGCCTCGGGCTCGGCCCCGGGCAGCGGGCGCTGCACGCCCTTGGGGAAGCCGGTCGTGCCGGAGGTGTACCACATGACCGCGCCCATGCTCCGGTCGGCGGGCGACGCGGTGGGCTGGTCTGCCGCCAGGTCGGCCACCCCGGTCGTGACGACCACCTTGGCGTCGCAGTCGGCGACGATGTAGTCGATCTCGGGTTGCGTCAGGTGCCAGTTGATCGGCACGTAGTACAGGCCGATCTGTCCGGTGGCCATCAGCATGACCACCTGGTCGATCCCGTTGCGCAGGACCCCGGCGACCACGTCGCCGTTCTGCAGCCCGCGGGCGCGCAGGCCGTGGCTGACCCGGTTGGTCAGCGCGAGGAGCTCGCCGTAGGTCACCTGGGGTTCGGCGATGGCGAGGCGGTCGGGATGGGCTTGGGCGATGGCGTAGAAACCCGGAAGATCCATCTAGAGCTCCAGGAGCTGGGCGAGTCTGGCGCGGTAGACGCGCGGCGGGCCGAGCAGGACCTCGTCGGCCTTGGCGCGCTTGTAGTACAGGTGGGCGTCGTGCTCCCAGGTGAAGCCGATGCCTCCGTGCAGCAGCAGGTGGTCGCGGGCCACCTCGAAACATGCCCGCCCGACGAAGGCCTGGGCGAACATGCCCGCGCGGGCCACCTCCCCCGGCTCGTTGTCGGCCGTCCAGGCGGCGTATCGGACGATCGACTCGGCCTGCTCGAGCTTGCCGTGCATGTCGGCGAGCTTGTGCTTGACCGCCTGGTAGGAGCCGATCAGGCGGCCGAAGGCGGCGCGGATCTTGGCGTAGGCCACGATCGCGTCGAGCGAGGCGCGCATGACGCCCAGCTGCTCGGCGGCCAGGGCGATGGCCATGCGGTCGAAGACGCCCGACTCAGGAGCCGCGCCCAGCTCACGGGCGGGGGGCTGGTCGAGCTCGATCCTGGCGTAGCCGCGGGTGACGTCGAGCGCGGGCTGTGCCGTACGGCTGACGCCCGGCCCGTCGAGCTCGACCGCGTAGAACGTGTCGCCGACGCGGGTGACCAGGACCTCGGCCTCCATGCCGCTGAGCACCTGCTCGTAGGTGCCGGTCAGGCCCGGCCCCTCGGCGAGGGTGACCGCGCGGCCCTCGGCGATCTGGGTGAGCAGTTCCTTGTCGGGGGTGAGGCTCAGCGCGATCGTGGCGAAGACGGTGGCCAGGTACGGCCCGGGCAGCAGGGCGGCGCCCGTCTCCTCCAGGGCCACGGCCAGCTCGGCGTAGCCCGCTCCGGCTCCGCCGTACTCCTCGGGGACCAGCAGGCCCGCGAGGCCGAGTTCGCCGTTGAGCCGGCGGTAGACGGCCGGGTCGTGGCCGTCGCGCGGCCTGGCGTTGGCCGCCAGGAAGGAGCGGACGGCGGTGCGGAGCTCCTGCTGCTCCGCGGTCAGCAACAGGTTCACGCCTGGGTCCCCACCTTCAGGTCCTTGAACGGCACGGTCTTGTCGACGCGGGGCTCGGGCGGCAGGTTGAGCACGCGGTCGCCGACGATGCCGCGCATGATCTCGTTGGTGCCGCCGCCGAGCGCCATGCCCGGCGCCCAGGAGACGGCGAAGGCCAGCCGGTCGTCCTCCAGCAGCGCCTGCGGGCCGACCAGGTTCACCGCCAGGTCGGCCTGGAAGACGGTCAGCTCGGCGAGCAGGAGCTTGGCGGCGCTGCCGCGGGCGCCGGGGAAGATCCCGGCCCTGGTCTCCTGGCCCAGCCGCTGGTTGAACAGCTGCAGCGCCTTGGATCTGATGTACAGCTCGACCAGCTGGTCGCGGACCAGGGGGTCGTCGGTGTCGACCACCTCGCGCAGGGCCTCCAGGGAGGTGGGGTTGTCGCCGCTCATGCCGACGCCCGCCGAGATCGACAGCCGCTCGTGCAGGAGCGTCGTGACGGCCACGGACCAGCCGTCGTTGACCTCGCCGACGCGGTCGGAGTCGGGGATGTGCACGTCGTCGAAGAAGATCTCGTTGAAGTGCGCGCGTCCCGTCATGTCACGCAGCGGCCGTACGGTCACCCCCGGGTGGCGCATGTTGACCACGAACATGGTCAGGCCCTTGTGTTTGGGCACGTCGATGTCGGTGCGGGTGAGGATGAGGCCCCAGTCGGCGTACTGCGCGTTGGTGGTCCACACCTTCTGGCCGTTGACGATCCAGCCCTCGCCGTCGCGTACGGCACGCGTCTGGAGGCTGGCCACGTCGCTGCCCGCTCCCGGCTCGGAGAACAGCTGGCACCAGATCTCCTCGCCGCGCAGCAGCGGCCGGATCCAGCGGGCACGCTGCTCGTCGTCGCCCCTGTCGACCAGCGTGGGACCGCACATGCCCAGGCCGATCGAGAAGATCGGCGTCGGCATGGAGAATTCCCTGGCGACTTCGGCGAAGGCTCTTTCCTCGGCCTGTCCGAGTCCCTGGCCGCCCCATTCCTTGGGCCAGGTGATGCCGGAATATCCGGCGTCGTACAGCCCGGCCATGAATCGTTTGGCGCCGTCGACGCCCTCCGCCGCCGGGGTGTTGGCCTCCAGCCACTGCCGGGCCGTGCGGCGGTATTCGTCCAGATTCACTCCGCCTCCTCGAGATCAGTGCTCACTTACTCTAATCAGCGGAAAGGGCCTCGCATAGGGCAAGGTTTTGTCCGTTTTTATGACCGAATCTCCCTTAATTAGGGTGAACTCCACCTAGTGTGATCACCTGATTACCAGGGGGAGAGGCGTGATCACACGGTTCGCGGGGTCCGTGCGTGCGAGGCTGACACTGATCGCCAGCGTCGTCATGGCACTGATCTGCCTTGTCCTGAACACCCTGGTGCTCTACGGCGTGCACACCGCCGCCGACGACTACCGCACCAACCAGGTGATCAGCGCGGCGCTGCGCATCGTGCACCAGATCAAACGCGGCACCCTGCCCGCCGAGCTCAACACCGACGTCGACGGCGCGCAGGTGCTCAACGCCACCGGCCAGGTCGTGTCGGCATCCGCGACGCTGACCGGCAAGGCGCCCATCACGGACGTGGTGCCCGACGCCGACAACGCGAGCCGTACCGAGGTCATCTGCGGCGTGGCGGACTTCGACGGCGACTGCATGGTCATCGCGTCGTTCCGCGTCTACGAGGACGACGGCGACTGGATCGTCTACACCGCCTCCGGCGCGATCCCCTGGTACGTGCACGGATGGGTGATCGCCGGGCTCACCGCGCTCTCACTCGGCATGATCGCCCTGACCGCGTACGGCACCTCCCGCACCGTGGCCAAGACGCTCGCGCCCGTCGACGCGATCCGCTCCAAGCTCGCCGACATCACCGCCACCGACCTCGGGCAGCGGGTGCCCGTCCCCGCGGCGAAGGACGAGATCCACGCGCTGGCGGAAACGGCCAACTCCACGCTCGACCGGCTGGAGGCCGCCGTCGAGCAGCAGCGGCGCTTCGCCTCCGACGCCTCCCACGACCTGCGCAGCCCCATCACCGCCATGCGCACGCAGGTCGAGGAGGCGATGCTGCACCCGGACGACACCGACTGGGAGCAGACCGGCCGCGCCCTGATGGCCAGCATCGACCGGCTGCAGGCCATCGTCACCGACCTGCTGACCCTGGCCAGGCTCGACGCGGGCGCGCCCAGCCAGGTCGAGAGCATCGACCTGGGCTCGCTGGCCGCCGAGGAGATGTCCAGGCGCCCCAACGGCAAGGAGGTCAAGCTCGACCTCATGCCCGAGGTCGTGGTCGACGGCGACCGGTTGCGGCTGGTCAGGCTGCTCACCAACCTCGTCGACAACGCCCAGCGGCACGCCTCCTCGCTCATCGAGATCTCCGTGCGGGCCGAGGGCCGCCTGGCCGTCGTGGAGGTGGCCGACGACGGCGCGGGCATCGAACCCGAACAGCGCGAGATCGTCTTCCGGCGCTTCACCCGCCTCGACGCCTCCCGCAACGTCGACGCCGGAGGCACCGGCCTCGGCCTGCCCATCGCCCGCGAGATCGCCAAAGCCCACGGCGGCTCCCTGACCATCGAGGACTCCGCGCGCGGCGCCCGCTTCGTCCTGCGGCTGCCCCTGAGGGAGGCATGAGCGGTGTTCACGACCTGGTCGGTGCGAGCGCGGCTGACGGCCGCGGCCGGCGTCGCCGCCCTCCTGCTCAACCTGCTCATCGCCACGCTGGTCACGCCGCTGGTCTACCTCCTGCTGGCCGACTACGTCTCCGAGCAGGTGGCGGCCACCTCCCGCAGGGTGGCCTTCACCGTCGAGCGTTACGCCGCCGACGACCTGCTCAAGCCCGTCGCGCCGGTCGAGGACATCGATCTCATCCAGGTGCTCGACAACAAGAACGAGGTACGGCAGGCGAGCCCGAAACTGGTCGGCAAGCCGCCGCTCACCACCGTGCGGCCGACGGGCGAGGACGGGCGCGTCGACACCACGACCTGCGTTCCCGCCATGCCCGGGTGCCTGATCACGGTGGGGTTCCGGGTCGCGGTCGGCGACGAGTACTGGATGTCCTACGCCTTCGCTCCCACCGTGCCGTGGTACATCGATGTGAAGTACATCGCCGGGATGGTCGGCGGGGCGCTGGTGCTGGCCGGGGTGACCGCCTGGATCTCCTCCCGCGGCCTGCGCAGGGCCCTGGAACCGGTGTCGGCGATCCAGAACGAGCTGGCCGAGATCACCTCCACCGACCTCGGCCGCCGGGTGCCGCGCGCCAGTCACCGCGACGAGTTCGACTCCCTCGCGCAGACCATCAACGCCACGCTCGACCGGCTGGAGGCGACCGTCGAGCAGCAGCGCCGCTTCGCCTCCGACGCCTCCCACGACCTGCGCAGCCCCATCACCGCCATGCGCGCCCAGGTGGAGGAGGCGATGCTCCACCCGGACGACACCGACTGGGAGCAGACCAGCCGGGCCCTGATGGCCAGCATCGAGCGGCTGCAGGCCCTCGCCACCGACCTGCTCGCCCTGGCGCGGCTGGAGTCGGGCACGCCGGGCAAGCAGGACCGGCTCGATCTGGGGGAACTGGTCGCCACCGAGCTCGACCGGCGCACGCCGGGCAAGACCCTGGTGCGCTCATTGGAGCCGGGGGTCTTCGTCGTGGGCGACCGGTTGCGGCTGGCCCGGCTGCTCACCAACCTCGTCGACAACGCCCAGCGGCACGCGGTGTCGCGGATCGACGTCTCGGTGCGGACCGAGGACGGCTGCGCCGTCCTGGAGGTCGTCGACGACGGCGCGGGCATCGAAGCAGAACAGCGCGAGATCGTCTTCCGGCGCTTCACCCGCCTCGACGCCTCCCGCAACGTCGACGCCGGAGGCACCGGCCTCGGCCTGCCCATCGCCCGCGAGATCGCCAAAGCCCACGGCGGCTCCCTGACCATCGAGGACTCCGCACGCGGCGCCCGCTTCGTCCTGCGGCTGCCGATGGCCTGAACGTGTCGTTTTACGCACAACGGAACAGATCATTCCGCATGGAGCGTCTGCCTCTCTGACAGTCCCCCACGGGGGAATCATCAGACAGGAGAAGCCCATGTTTTCCCTGAAGCACAACCTGGCCCGCCTTTCCCTTCTCGGTGTGGCCTCCGCCGCGCTGATCGGCGCCGCGGCGGTGCCCGGCCAGGCGGCCGCCTCCGGCATCGTCGAAGTCGCCGTGGACGCCGGCGTGCCGACCGTCATCTACCGGGCGGGCAGCCAGGCGAGCAACTCGGCCTCGCTGACCACCTTCAACCGTGACGGGGTCCCGCACATCGCGGTGTTCGACACCGTGGCGCTCACCGCCGGCGCGGGTTGCCAGCAGCTCAGCCCCCGCGCGGTCACCTGCGGCCCGGCGGCCGGCACGGCGATCAAGAGGTTCGTCGCCAACCTGGGAGACCGCAACGACGTCTTCAGCGTCGGCGCGATCTTCACCGGCATCGTCAACGGCGGGGACGGCGACGACTCCTTCCTCGCCGGCGTCAAGAACGCCCAGCGCACCGCGATCATCTGGAACGGCGGTGACGGCAACTTCGACAAGATCTCCTACCGCGGCAGCGACGCGGCGGTCCGCGTCTCGCTCGAGAACGGCTCGGACGGGCTCGAGGACGGCCGCACCGGCGACCGCAACTCGGTCGTCGGGGTCGAGGAGCTCACCGGCTCGCCGTTCGGCGACGACCTGCGGGGCGACCGCAGGGACAACCGCATCGACGACGGGTTCGTCCAGGGTGCGGGCGACAACTCCGGCGACAGGCTGAGCGGTGGCGACGGCGACGACCTGCTGTTCACCAAGGACCTGCTGGCCGACCAGGCCGCCGACTGCGGTGACGGCACCGGCGACCAGATCTTCATCGACCGGACGCTCGACCCCGCGCCGGTGAACTGCGAGGAGATCGTGCGCCAGTAGCCCGGGCGGGGTGCCTGTCCGCCTCCAGGCACCCCCGGCGCCGCTAGCCGACCCCCAGCGCCCGGTAGACGCCGGGCGTCAGCATCTCCAGATACCACGCCGCCGCCTGTCCCGCCGGGTGGGGCTCGTCCTGCTCCAGCCACCACACCAGCGAGCCCATCGCCGCCGACACCGCGAAGGCCACCACCACCTCGTGCGGCACCCGCGCCCGCTCCGGCTCGATCCCCGCGGCGCGGATCCGGCCCCGCAGCAGGCCCTCCAGGTAGACGCGCAGGTCCTCGCGCACCCGCGCCGAGCCGCGCTCGCCCAGCACGCCCAGGTAGAACCTGCGGCGCGCGGCCAGGTTCTCCAGGAACTCCACCAGCCAGCCGGGAACGCCCGGATCCGGCAGCGGCGGGTTGTCGCGCACCGGCGCGAAGGTGCCGCCGATCACGTCGAGCAGCAGGTCGTACTTGTCGTCGAAATGGGCGTAGAAGGTCGCGCGGTTGACCATGGCCCGCTCGGCGATGTCCCGCACCGTCACGGTGTCGTAGCCCCGCTCCCCCACCAGCTCGATCAGCGCCTCGCGCAGGAGCTTGCGCGTGCGCCGTACTCGCAGATCCGACACATCCCTCCTCCGTGTCGCCTAAGCGACACCCTGGGCGGTGGCCTCCTTACGAGTCACCGTCCCGGCCGATTAAACACAAAGCATGAACGGACGAGTGGCGGTCATCACCGGAGCGGGACGAGGGATCGGGCGCGAGGAGGCGTTGTTCTTCGCGGCACGAGGGGCCAGGGTCGTGGTCAACGACCCCGGCGTGGCGGCCGACGGGTCGGGCGGCGACCCGGCCGTCGCCCAGCGGGTGGTGGAGGAGATCAGGGCGGCGGGCGGCCAGGCGGTCGCCAGCACCGCGGACGTGGCGGACTGGGCGGGGGCGCGCAGCGTCGTGGAGAGCGCGCTGGAGGCCTTCGGCGACCTGGACATCGTGGTCAACAACGCCGCGGTCGAGCGCAACCGGGCGCTGGTCACCATGACGGAGGACGACTTCGACAGCGTCGTGGCGGTCAAGCTCAGGGGCGGCTTCGCGGTCAGTCACTGGGCTGCGCGGCACTGGGCGGACAGCGGTCTCGTGCGCGACCGGGCGATCGTCAACACCGCCTCGGGCTCCGGGCTGACCAACCCGCTTCCCGGCCAGACCAACTACGCCTCCGCCAACGCCGCCGTGGCGGCGATGACCCAGGTCCACGCGCTGGAGCTGGGGAGGTACGGCGTGCGGGTGAACTGCCTGTCACCCTCCATGGTGCGCACCAGGCTGACGGAGACCGTGCCGGGCGAGCTGACCTCGCCCGCCGCGATCGCCCCGGTCGCGGCCTACCTGGCGAGCGAGTCCTGCCCGCTCAACGGCCAGGTGCTGTCGGTGCGCGGCAGCGTCGTGACGGTCCTGCGGGGCTGGGCGGCGGGCGAGCGGGTGGAGAGCGGCGGCACCGTCGAGGGCCTGGCCGCCGCGATGGCGGAGGTGAAGGTCACCGACCCGGCCGAGGTGCTGGCCGCGGCGCTGCAGGGGGCGCTGGGGATCGACGGGGCGCAGGCGCTGCGCCGCATGATCGACGCCGCGCTCGGCTGAGGGCCCTTCCCAGGCTTATTGGATGGTTTGTACAATACGAGCCTGGGAGAGGAGCCACCGATGAGCTCAATCGCCGCCGGCGAACGCGACGACCCGATCAACGAGCAGCGAGCCTACGAAGCGGTCATCGAACGCCTCTCGAAGGCGTCGGTCGACAAGCACTGGGAGCCGTACAAGGACATCCCCTGGGACGACCCCGACTTCCTGGTCCACCACGACGACCCCCGGTGGAGGTTGCCGGAGGTGGACAAGCTCGGCTCGACCGCCTGGTACCAGGGACTGCCCGAAGAACTCCAGGCGCGGATCGGCCTGTTCAGGGTCGCGACGGCGATGAAGATCGGCCTGCAGTTCGAGAACCTGCTCAAGCGGGGGCTGCTGAACTACGCCTACCGCCTGCCGAACGGCTCGCCCGAGTTCCGCTACGTCTACCACGAGACCATCGAAGAGGGACATCACGGGATGATGTTCCAGGAGTTCGTCAACCGCACGAAGCTCCCGATCCGCGGCATGCCGGGGCCCCTGAGCGTGATCGCCCAGGCGGCCCCCTGGATCCCGCTGATCTCGACCGAGCTGTTCTTCATCTTCGTCCTGGGCGGCGAGGACCCGATCGACCACGTGCAGCGCAAGGTGCTCAAGGACGGGCACAGGCACCACCCGCTCGAAGAGACCATCATGCGCATCCACATCGCCGAGGAGGCCAGGCACATCTCCTTCGCCCGCCACTACCTGCGCAGGCGCGTGCCCCGGATGCCGCGTTACCGCAGGGCGATGCTGAGCTTGATCTCGCCGGTCATCCTGGGCATCATGGCGCGCATCATGCTCGCCCCGCCCGGTCCCATGATCAGGCACTTCGGGATCCCCGGCCACGTCGTCGACGAGTGCTACCGCGACAACACCGCGGCCAAGCAGGAGATCAGCGACTCGGTCGGCAAGACCAGGGAGTTGTGCGCGGAGCTGGGCCTGATGAACCCTGTCAGCCGCAGGATCTGGAGTGTCATGGGCATCGCGGCATGAGAACGGCGATCATCACCGGAGGCGCCTCCGGCATCGGCCGGGCGGTGGCCGGCGAACTGGTACGACGGGGCGCCCGCGTCACCGTCGCCGACCTGGAGCGCGGCGACGACCCCGAGGTCGTCTCGGTCAAGCTCGACGTGACCGACCCCGAGGCGGTGGCCGCGCTGGTCGGCCAGGTCAAGCGGGAGTACGGCCGGCTCGATCTGATCATGAACAACGCGGGCATCGCGATCGGCGGCGCCACCGACGAGCTCACGCTCGACCACTGGAACCGCGCGATCGACGTCAACCTGCGCGGGGTGGTGCACGGCGTGCACGCCGCCTATCCGGTGATGGTCGAGCAGGGTTTCGGTCACATCGTCAACACCGCGTCGCTGGCCGGGCTGGTTCCGGCGCCGCTGATGCTGCCCTACACCACCACCAAGCACGCGGTGGTGGGCCTGTCGACCGCGCTGCGCGCCGAGGCGGCGCGCCACGGCGTGCGGGTGAGCGTGGTCTGCCCGGGCTTCACCGACACCCCCCTGCTCGACCACGCCAACCCCGACCTGCCGGAGACCGAGGCCTCCAAGCACGCCAGGAGCGCGGCGATCCGGGTGCAGGGCCGCCTCTACCCGGTGGAGGATCTGGCCCGCGACATCGTGCGCGGCATCGCGCGCAACCAGGCGCTGATCGTCGCGCCCGCCAGCGCCCGCGCGGCCTGGCGCGGGGTACGGCTGTCGCCGTCGTCGGCGATCCGTGTCGCGGCGCGTGCCGTACGCGGACTGACCAGAAACGTTTAGCGCGCCTTAAATCGGACATAACGGACATATGACGGCACATTTCCAGGACCCGAAGCGCAAGCAGGACAACGCCCGCGCGGCGTTCACCGAGCGCACCACTTCGGGTGGTGGAACCTCGAAACGGATCGCCAAGCAGTCACTTCCCGTACGCCGCGGCCAGCGGCACGGCACCCGCCCCGGCCGAAGCTAGAGGGTGAAACCACAGATGCCGGTCCCGGGCTCGCCGAGCGCCCCGTTCCCCGCTTAGGACGGGGGCGCCCGAGCCCCGGGACCGGTACCCGGTCATCCACGAGGCCGTGCACCGATCTCCGCCCCCGAGGATCGGTGCACTCCCCTGTTTCATGACCCCTGTGTCACGACACCAAGCGCAGCACGCCCCAGCGCGAGGTGTCGCGGTAGGACTGGCCCGTCGGGTCGTTCCAGGTCGCGGCAGCCGTACGGCTGGCGCCGGTGGCGTCGTTGACCTGGAGGTCGAAGCCGAGCAGCGCGCCCTCCGCCGGGTCGGCCAGGGCGAGGGCGGCCTCGACCACGTAACCCGTCGCCGTGCGCTTCACCGCCGACGCCACCGGGGCGGCCCCGCTGAGCGCGCCGGTGAAGCTGATCCGATACTGCCCGTCGTCGCCGTCGTAGGACTTGGCCTTGTCGTTGCCCTGGTCGACGAAGATCTCGACCGAGTCCTCCTCCCAGGGATTGGCCGCCTCCTCCGACAGGACGGGATCGGTCACCGTCGCCAGGACGTAGAGCGTGCCCGAGTCCCACAGCGCGCTCCACTGGGCGGTGGCGCCGGAAGCGCCCTCCACCTGGACCGAGGTCGGCTGGCTCTTCCTGCCCCACAGCCCTTCGCGCACGCCGTCGACCACCGGCGTGCCCCGCTTGGCGGTGGCCAGCCTGACGGCCGGGACGGGCGTCACCTTGCCGAGCCAGACGGTCTCGGCGCCGGTGGCCGCGTCGACGATCTTCAGCTCGAACAGCTCGCCGAGCCGCGCCGGCAGCAGCGTCTCCGCCCGGTAGCCGCCCTCGACGGGCTTGACGGTCCTCGCGGATCGCTTGATCACGTACGGCACGCCGTCCACGGTCGCGGTCACCGCGTCGTTCCTGTCGCGGGTGGCGTCCCGGACGGTGGCCAGCAGCGAGATGCCCCGCTCCGACCATCGCAGCTGGAAGCCGCCGTTCGGCAGGGAGATGTCTGGCAGCTTGTCCCACTCCAGGTCGCGCTGGCCGTCGATCCTGGGCGAACCCTCCGGCGCCTGGGCCTTGCGCACCAGCGGGGGCAGCCTGCTCGGGTCGACCACACCCCAGTAGGCGGGCTTGGCCTGCAACTGGTCGTCGAAGAGCAGCGGGGCGTTGAGCCGGGTGATCGGGAAGGTCGACAGCCACGTGTCGTTGTCGGCCAGGCCCCAGACGGTGACCGAGCTGAGCTTGCCGGCGTGGCGGCGCAGGACGTCGAAGATGTCCTTGTAGCGGTGGCCCTGCTCGATGATGATCTCTTCGGGGATCGACTCCCACGAGGAGGTCGAGTCGGTGTAGACGCTCACGTCGAGCTCGGTGACCTGCTGGTCCACCGGCAGGCCGGCGAAACGCTCGATCGTGTCCTCGATCGCGGAGGCGGGCTGCGCCTCGATGTTGACGTGGAGCTGGTGGCCGACGGTGGTGATCGGCACGCCCTCGTCGAGCAGCTGCTTGACGACCTTGTACATCGCCTCGCGCTTGTTCGGGTACTCGGTGTTGTAGTCGTTGAACACCAGCTTGGCCGTCGGGTCGACCTCGTGGGCGACGCGGAAGGCGGTGCGGATGTAGTCGAGGCCGGTGATCTCGAACCACGGAGAGCGGCGCAGGCCGTCCGGCTGGTTCTCGTCGATCACCTCGTTGACCACGTCCCAGGTGTCGATCTTGCCCACGTAGCGGCCCATGACCGCGCGGATGTGCCGCTCCAGGCGGGCCAGCAGCACCTCCTTGGTGGCGTTCTCGAACACCCAGGCGGGGGTCTGGCTGTGCCAGGCCAGGGTGTGCCCGCGCACGTGCATGCCGTTGGCGATGCCGAAGTCGACCAGTTCGTCGGCGGCGGCGAAGGTGAACTCGCCCTCGCGTGGCTCGGTGAAGTCCCACTTGAGCTGGTTGCCGGTGGTGACGCTGTCGAAGTGCTTGGTCAGCAGCTGACCTTCCAGGCCGAGGATCTGCTGGCGCTGGATGGCCGCTCCCATGCGGAACGGCACGGTGTCCTTGACCGCCGTCAGCTCCGTCTGGATGGGCGGGACGGGCTTGTGGACGAGGGTGAAGTCGTCCATGGCGTAGTCGGCCGTTCCGCTGGAGGACTCCACGTACACCGACAGGAAGTCCACGTCGTCGACGAGCGTGTAGGTGGCCTTGAGCTGGGTCCAGGCCGCGGGGTTCTCGGCCGTGGCCAGGCGCTGGTACGACGGGGTGCCCGCCAGGCGCCGCTCCAGCGACAGGCTGAGCGGCCCCGTGCCCTTCACCCATACCGACAGCTCGTACTTCTCTCCCTTGGCCAGGTGGGGCAGCACGTCGAGCGCCGCCCCGGTCCAGTTGGCCGACCGCCCCGTCACCGACAGGCCGGACGAGCCGCTGTGGGCGGCCTCGGCCGTGACGGTGAGCGTGGCGGTGCCCCGCGGCGCCCAGCCCTGGGGGGTTCCGTCCTCGAAGTCGCCGCTCACCAGCGTGGTGGCGGCCAGGAGGACGGATAAGAGCAGGCGGATCATGCCAGGTTGCTCCTCAGCAGGTCGATGAGGGGTGCCCGGCGCGCGCAGGAGCCGAAGGCGAAGGACTCGGCCAGGGAGGTCAGCTCGGAGTCGTCGAGCCCGCGGAAGAGGTCGGCGTACTCCGGCAGCATCGCCTGGGCCATCAGGACGTGCCTGACGAGGTCGTCGGTCTGGTAGCGGGCGCCCCACGGATAGGGGTGCCAGCCGGGGAACTCGGTCTCGACCAGGCCGTGGAGCGGCGCCAGGTCGGTGGCCGACTCCTCCATGGTCGAGCCCCAGCGGTCGACCCCGAGCCTGGCCTTCTTGGCGATGAAGGAGGAGAAGCGCTCCATGTACGGCCCGCCGGCCGTCACCAGCCCCTGCAGCCCCACGTCCTTGTAGGTCCAGAGCGACCAGCCCGCCTCGTGGGCGTCGAAGATCTCCAGCTGGTCGCTCAGGATCTGGTAGCGCATCTCGTCGATCACCGGGTCGCCGGTGTAGACGGGACCGAACTCCCCCACCCACAACGGCGTGCCGGTCTCGCGCTGGAAGCGGGTGCGCCGCTCGAAGGTGGCCTCCAGCTGCGCCCGGTCGCACCATTCGCCTCTGGTCAGCCCGGGATAGGGCCCGCCGTGGGCGAATCCGGCCAGCGCGTAGTCGTGGCAGACGAACACCGTGTTCTCGTAGACCTCACGGAAGACGGTGAAGTCGGTGGAGTAGGTGTTGCCGTCGAGGAAGAGCACGTGCCCCGGGTCGGCGGCCCGCACCGCCTTGACCAGCCGGTCGTAGAAGGGCCCGACCACCTTGCCGCTCGGATCGCCCGGCTCGTTGACCGGGTTGTATCCCGCCACCCAGGGGTTGTCCCTGTAGCGGTCGGCGATGGCCTCCCACAGGTTGACCACCCGGTCCTGGAAGTGGCGGTGGGTCCAGAAGGAGGCGACGTGCGTGGGGTTGTCGGAGTGCCAGTGCTGGTTCTGCGCGCCGGGCAGGGCGTGCAGGTCGATCACGCTGTAGATGCCGTGCGAGCCGAGGAGGTCGATCACCCGGTCGAGATGGCGGAAGCCGTACTCCACGATCTCCATGGGGCGGGCGTCCGACTCGAAGTGGCGGTAGTTGATCGGGATGCGCACGCAGTTCATCCCGAGCTCGGCGAGGAGCGCGGCGTCCTGCTCGGCGAAGAAGCACGACAGGAGCCGGTCGAAGAACAGCTCCGCGCGGTCCTCGCCGAGCACCTCCTGGACGGCCTCGCGCATCGCGCTCTCGTTGGCCGGATAGCCGGTGATGAAGTTCTCCATGTTCATCCATCCGCCCAGGCCCACACCGCGAAGCCGTACCGGATGTCCTTGATCGTCGACTAGCTGGGCGCCGGAGACACGCAGCATGTTCATCCCTTCATGGCACCGGCCGTGAGGCCGCTGATCAGGTGGCGTTCTGCGAGGGAGTAGAAGGCCAGCGCCGGCACCATGGCCAGGACGAGGTAGGCCATGATTCTGGAGGTGTCGGCGCCGTGCTCACCCTGGAACTGCTGGACTCCCAGGGGGATGGTCCACCACTCCGGATCGGTGAAGACGACCAGGGGAAGCAGGAAGTTGTTCCAGCTCGCGACCACGGCGAGCACGCTCACCGTGGCCAGGGCCGGTCTGGCCATGGGCAGCAGGATGCGCCAGAAGAAGGCGAAGGACGTGCAGCCGTCGAGCGTGGCCGCCTCTTCGATCTCGTTGGGGATGCTCCTGAAGAAGCCGCGCAGGATGATGATCGTCACCGGGATGCCGAAGGCCGCCTGGACGAAGATCACGCCCCAGGGGCTGTCGAGCAGCCCCAGCGTGCGCAGCATGACGAACAGCGGCAGGATCGCCACGGTGAAGGGGAACATCAGCCCCACGGCGAACAGGGTGAAGATCGCCTCCCGGCCCCGGAAGGTGAAGCGGGCCAATACGAAGGCGGCCAGCGCCGAGACCCCGACGAGCAGGGCGGTGGTCAGCAGGGCGATGAAGATGCTGTTGCCCAGCTGGCGCCAGAATCCGGCCGAACCCAGCACGTCGGCGTAGTTGCCGGCGTTCCACGGCGCGGGCAGCCCGAAGGGGTTGGTGGACAGCTGGCTGGTGTCCTTGAAGCCTCCGATGACCGCGTAGATGATCGGCACGGCGACGAAGGCTCCGACGACGACGGCGATCAGCTGCAGTGACAGATGCCTGCTCTTCACTGGACGGTCGCCCCCTCGAGGTCACGGCGCATGACGTAGCGCTGGTACCACAGCGCGAAGACGAGACTGAGCAGGAACATCACGACGCTGATGGCGCTGGCGTAACCGATCTGCGCGCGCTTGAAGCCGAACTGCATCATCGTGACGGCGAGCGTCTCGGAGGAGTGGCTCGGCCCGCCGCCGGTCAGGATCCAGACCAGGTCGAAGAGCTGGATCGTGCCGATCACCGACAGGAAGGCGCTGATCCGGATGGTGGGCCCCATCAGCGGCAGGGTCACGTAGCGGAACACCTGCCACGGGGTGCTCCCGTCGATCTGCGCCGCCTCGGTCAGCTCCTTGGGGATGCCCTGCCGTCCGGCCAGGTAGAGCAGGGTGTGGAAGCCGAAGTACTTCCACGACATCACCACGAAGAGCGTCAGCAGGACGGTCGACTCGTCGGCGAACCACTCCGACTCCAGGCCCACGACGCCCAGGATGGCGTTGGCCAGCCCGCTCTCGTCAGGAGCGAAGATCATCGTGAAGAGGACGGCGGTCACCGCCTCCGAGAGCACGTACGGCGCGAAGAACACCAGCCGGTAGAACGCCCGGCCCCGGATGCGCTGGTGCAGCAACATCGCGATGGCCAGGGAGAAGGGCAGCTGGACGAGGAGCGACAGGACGATGATCACGCCCATCGTGCGCAGGTCGCCGTAGAAGATGTCGCTCTCGAACAGCCGCGTGTAGTTGTCCAAGCCGATGTAGTTGGTAGGCAGGCCACCCAGGCCGTTCCACTTGAAGAAGCTCAGGTAGCCGGCCATCAACGTCGGCAGGAGCACCAGCAGGACGAAGAGCACCAGGGCGGGCAGCAGGAACAGGGTGATCGTCACCCAGCGGCGCATCCGGCGCGGGGCGGAGGCCGCCCGTCGTCTGTTTCTGACGGGCGGCCTGGACAACGTTGTGGTCACTCCGACTTCGCCACTTCCGTGATGGACTGCACGACCTCTTCCGGGGTCTTCTTGCCTTCGATCAGCTGGGCGACGCTGTCGTTCACCTCCTGGCCGACCGCGGGCGGGTAGGCCTGGTCGAGGTAGAGCTGGAAGCCGGTGGCGGTGGCCAGGGCCTCGGCGACCGCCTTCTTGTTCGGGTCGGAGACGGTGGCCTCCTCACCCTTGTGGATCGGCAGCCACAGGTCGTCGTTGATCGCCGGAGCGTGGCGCTCCTCGGCGATCAGGAACTTCAGGAAGTCCACGGCCGCGTCGGGAGCCTCGGCGCCCACGGCGTAACCGCCGCCACCGCCGAACGCCTCGGTGAGGGCGCCCTTGCCGCCCTCGACCGCGGGGAAGGGGAAGAAGCCGAGCGCCTCGCCCAGGCCCTTGCCCTCGGTCTTCTGCGAGCCGGGTGCCCACTGGCCCATCAGCTCCATGGCGGCCTTGCCGTTGCCCACGGTGGCCGACTGTCCCGTCGGGCCGGGGTAGGCGGCGTTCTCGAAGCCCTTCTGGAAGGGCTGGAGGTCGGCCAGGGCCTTGAGCTGCTGCCCGGCGGCCACGAAGTCGGGGTTGGTGAAGTCCTTGGTCTCGGCCGCCTGCTGGAGCGCGGGCAGACCGGCGATGCGCATCGCCAGGTAGGACCAGTAGAAGTGGCCGGGCCACTTCTCCTTGCCCGCCAGCGCGATCGGGACGATCCCGGCGGCCTTGAGCTTCTTGACCGCCTCCAGATAGGCACTCCAGGTGCCCGGAGGCTCGGTGATCCCCGCCTTGGCGAAGAGATCCTTGTTGTACCAGAAGCCGATCATGCCGATGTCGGTCGGCACCGCGTAGACCTTCTCGTCGATGACGTAGGGCGCCACCGCGGCGGTGGTGAGGCTGTCCTTCATCTCACCGAGGTCCACCTCCTTGACCAGGCCGGCCTCCACCTGCTGGGCCAGCACGCCGCCGCCCCAGGTGGTGAAGATGTCCGGAGCCTGGCCGGCGGAGGAGACCGTGGACATCTTGGACTTGAAGGCGTCGTTCTCGAGGATCGTGATCTTGATCGTCACCTCGGGGTGCTCGGCCATGTAGGCCTTCGCCGCCTTGTCCAGGGTGGACTTGCCCGGGTCGTTGGTGGCGATGTGCCACCAGTCGACCGTGACCGGCTCGGCCTTCTGACTCTGACCGGCCTGGGGAGACTGCTGGGGCGGAGTGGTGGAGCTTCCGCAACCTGCCAGGAAAAGGGCTGTGGCCGCACATAGGACCAGATGCCGTCGCACCGGGGTTCCCTCCTCAGAAAATTTCGAGTACCCCCCGAATGTTTCGTGCTCGCAGCGTAGGTAAACGCCACGTTTCACGTCAATAGGTGGCGATGGAAGCGCTCCCAAACTGGGCAGAAAGTTTTCGGCTACACTCCGGATCATGTCGACTCGCAGGCGCGTGACCATCGCGACGATCGCCGAGGAGGCCGGGGTCTCCATCCCGACGGTCTCCAAGGTCATCAACGGCCGTCCCGAGGTCGCGCCGGAAACCCGGCGCAAGGTGGAGCGCCTCCTCCACAAGCACGGCTACCAGCGCCGTGTCAGCTCGGACGACACTCCGGCAGGCCTGGTCGACCTGGTTTTCGCCGAGATCGAGAGCCCCTGGGCCATGGAGATCGTGCGCGGCGCCGAGACCGCGGCGCACGATGCCGGCTCCAGCGTCGTGATCTCGGTGCTCCACACCCACGCCGGTCCCGGGCGCGACTGGCTGGAGCGCCTGGCCGCCCGCCGCACCGACGGCGTCGTGATCGTCGCCTCCAAGCTCTCGGGCGACGTGCAGGCCCAGCTCACCGCGCGATCGCTGCCCTTCGTCGTGGTCGACCCCGAGGGCGAGCCCGCCCCCGGCGTCGTCTCGGTGGGCGCGACCAACTGGCACGGCGGCCTGGCCGCCACCCGCCACCTGCTGGAGCTGGGCCACCGCAGGATCGCGATGATCTCGGGGCCCGCCGACATGTTGTGCAGCCAGGCGCGCATCGACGGCTACCGCGCCGCCCTGGAGACCGCGGGGGTGGCGGTCGATCCCGCGCTCATCCGCCGTGGCACGTTCCTGGTCGACTCCGGGCACGACGAGGGGCATGCGCTGCTGGAGCTGCCCGACGCGCCGACCGCCATCTTCGCCGGCAGCGACCTGCAGGCCTTCGGGGTGTTCGAGGCGGCTCGGCAGCGGGGGCTGCGGGTGCCGGTCGATCTCAGCGTCGTGGGCTTCGACGACCTGCCGCTGGCCCGTTCGGCCTGGCCGCCGCTGACCACCGTGCGGCAGCCGCTGCAGGAGATGGCGGCGCTGGCGACGCGCACCGTGCTGGGCATGGGGCGCGGGGAGGCGCCGGAGATGCGGCGGGTGGAGCTGGCCACCGAGCTGATCGTCAGGGAGAGTACGGCGGCGCCGCGCCCCTGAGAGGCTCAGCCTCCCACCGGGCCCGGCGCGGTGGCGTGGTCCTCGTCGAGGATGTCGGCCGCCGAGATGACGATGAGCGGATCGGGCGTCCCGACCACATCGTGGTCCTTGTCGTCGTAGTCGAACAGGCTCAGCACGTGGCGCATCGCCTCCAGGCGGGCGCGCTTCTTGTCGTTGCTCTTGATGACTGTCCAGGGCGCCGCCTCGGTGTCGGTGTGCAGGAACATCTCCTCCTTGGCCTCGGTGTACTGCTCCCACTTGTCCAGCGAGGCCAGGTCCATCGGCGACAGCTTCCACTGACGGACCGGGTCCACCTGCCTGATGATGAAGCGGGTGCGCTGCTCAGCACGCGAGACCGAGAACCAGAGCTTGACCAGGTGCAGCCCGGACTCCACCAGCAGCTGCTCGAAGCGGGGCGCCTGCTCGAAGAACTCCTGACACTCCTCCGGGGTGCAGAAGCCCATGACTCGCTCGACCCCGGCGCGGTTGTACCAGGAGCGGTCGAACAGCACCATCTCCCCCGCGGACGGCAGATGGGCGACGTAACGCTGGAAGTACCACTGGGTGCGCTCGCGCTCGGAGGGCTTCTCCAGCGCCACGACGGAGGCGCCGCGCGGGTTGAGGTGCTCGGTGAAGCGCTTGATCGTGCCGCCCTTGCCCGCCGCGTCCCTGCCCTCGAAGAGGATCACGAGCCTGCCGCCGGTCGACTTGAGCCAGTACTGCAGCTTGAGCAGCTCGATCTGGAGCAGGCGCTTGTCTCCGTCGTACTCCGCGCGGCCCAGGCGCACGTCGTAGGGGTAGTGCTGGCGCCAGGTGTCGACGGGGCGCCCGTCGGCCAGCGTGAGGATCGGGTCGTCGTCGGCCGAGTCGTCCACCATCAGGCCTGGCGTGGAGTCGAGAAGGTCCGTGTTCAGGTTCGTCAGCTCCATCGCAGGCTCCATCCGGTTCATCTGGTCCCTTCCATGCTCCATCGGCTCCGGCCCGGCCCTTCGGCCGCCCCCTCCACCTGACCGGGAGGGGCGGCGGGTATGCGTGCGGAGCCCGGTATTCATCGATTCTTCATCGGGACCCCCGCGTTGACGCGCGGCCTGAACTCGGCATACGGTTGGCGGGCCGAAATTTCTCGCAGCCATTCCGAAACTTTCGAGGCGACCGAATTCCCGTCCGGGACTTACGGTGGCCGCGCTGGGCCGCTAGCGTTGGAAAGCGCTTACCCCTTTAGAAGGAGTCTCATGATCCGCGTCGCAGTGGTCGGCACCGGCGGCATCGCCAGTGGCTGCCACATGCCCGCCCTGGCCGCCCAGGCACACCGCGCCGAGGTGGTCGCCGCCGTCGACGTCGACGCCGACCGGGTGAAGGCGTTCGCCGCCGAGCACTCGATCCCCGCCGCCTACACCTCGCTGACCGAGATGCTCGAAGCCGAGCGTCCCGATCTGGTGCACCTGTGCACGCCGCCGTTCCTCCACGCCGAGCAGGCCCGCGAGTGCCTGGAGGCGGGCGCGTGGGTGTGGTGCGAGAAGCCCCTGGCACTGTCGCTCGCCCAGGTCGACACCATCGCCGCGGCCGAGTCCGAGGCCGGTCCTTACTGCTCGGTCGTCTTCCAGCACCGCTTCGGCTCCGGCGCCCGGCACCTGCGCGCACTGACCGCCGACGGCACGCTCGGCCGCCCGCTCGTGGCCCAGTGCGTCACCGCCTGGTTCCGCAACGACGCCTACTTCGAGGTGCCCTGGCGCGCCAAGTGGGCCACCGAGGGCGGCGGGCCGACCATGGGGCACGGCATCCACCAGTTCGACCTGCTGCTGTCGGTGTTCGGCGAGTGGAGCGAGATCCGCGCGATGGCCGGGCGGCTGGCCCGCCACACCGAGACCGAGGACGTCTCGATGGCGATCGTGCGCTTCGCCAACGGCGCGATGGCCTCCATCACCAACAGCGTGCTCTCCCCGCGCGAGGAGAGCTACCTGCGCTTCGACTACGAGCAGGCCACCGTGGAGCTGCGGCACCTGTACGGCTACGACAACGGCAACTGGAGCTCGGAGTCCGAGCTGTGGTCGCCGCCCGAGAACATCGCCAGCGGCCACCACGCCCAGCTCGACGAGCTGCTGAACTCCTTGGAGCGTGGCGAGCGGCCGGCCGTCAGCGGGCCCGAGGCCCGCGCCACCATGGAGCTGGCCGCCGGGCTGTACGCCTCGGCGCTCACCGGGCAGCCCGTCAAGCGCTCCGACCTGACCCCCGGCCACCCCTTCTACCACGGCATGAACGGAGGCCTGTCCCTGTGAAGGACACCGGCAGCGAACTGATCTACGAGGTCGACGGCGTCGAGCTCTTCCGCTACGTCTACCTCCCCGACATGCCGACCTTCGAGTCGCCCAAGCCCTACTTTCACCCGCTGCGCACCCGCGCGGGCCACCTGGTGAGCTCCTACCGGCCCAACGACCACCGCTGGCACAAGGGCCTGCAGTTCACCGCCTCCGAGGTGTCGGGCGAGAACTTCTGGGGCGGCCCCAGCTACACCCGCGCCGACCAGGCCTACGTCGGCCTGCCCAACAACGGCAGCATGCGCCACGAGGAGTGGGTGTCGGAGGGGGTCGAGCGGCTGACCTGGTGGACCCAGGCGGGCGAGCACTGGGTCGACGAGACCCGTACGCTGGCCGTCGACCACGGCGACGACTGGTGGTCGCTGGACTTCTCCACCCGGCTGGTGAACGTTCGCGACGAGGACCTGGTCTTCGGCAGCCCCACCACCAACGGCCGCGAGCTGGCCGGATACACCGGCCTGTTCTGGCGTGGCCCGCGCGACTTCACCCACGGCACCGTGATCTCCCCCACCGGCCAGGCCGAGATGATGGGCGAGAAGGCTCCCTGGCTGGCCTACGTCGCCGAGCACGACGAGGTCGACGCCCACTCGACGCTGCTGTTCGTCTCGGACCCCGACCAGGTCTGGTTCGTGCGCCGCGAGCCGTTCGCCGCGGTCAACCCGTCGTTCGCCTTCTTCGAGGAGGTACGGCTCGCGCCCGGCCAGGCGCTGGAGCTGTCGCACCGCGTGGTGGTCGGCGACGGCGCCTGGGAGGCCGAACGGCTGCGGGAGTTCGCGTGACACACCTGCCCGGCGGGGTGGGACTGTCGGAGCTGCGGGTCTACGACTGGCCCGCGCCCGACGGCGTCTGCGGCGGCTCCCCGCACATGCACCTGGTCTGCTCGGAGGCGTACGTGGTGGTGGAGGGCTCGGGCAGCGTGCAGACGCTGACCTGGTCCGGCTACGCCGAGACGCCGCTGGAGCCCGGCGCGGTCGTGTCGTTCTCGCCCGGGACCATCCACCGGCTGGTCAACGGCGACGGGCGGCTGCGGATCGTGGTGGTCATGCAGAACAGCGGGCTGCCGGAGGCCGGTGACGCCGTCTTCACCTTCCCCCCGCACGTGCTGGCCTCCGGCGAGCTGTACGGCCGGGCGGCGGCGGGCGGTGACGAGGAGGCGGTGCTGCGGCGGCGCGACCTCGCCCTGGCGGGATTCTTCGCCCTTCGTGACGACCCGAGCGGCCTCGCGGCCTTCCACGAAGCGGCCGGACGGATCGTGTCGGGCAAGCTCGACGAGTTCGAGAAGCGGTGGAGCGCCGGCGCGCGCGCCATGGCCGAGGCGACCGGCGAGCAGCTGGCCGCCCTGCGCCGCGGCGAGCTGTCACACCTGCGCGAGGCGGCCGTCGGCGGCACGGTCCCGCACGACCGCCTGGGCATGTGCGGCCACCTGCGGGCCCACCAGAGCTGACCGGCACGGCAGCGGCGCACCGCGAGCCCTTCGCGGGCGCCGCCGCTGGTGCACCGTCGTCAGGGGACGCTCCGGATCTTCCACACCAGCCCGGCGCCCAGCAGGACCAGCGCGGCGGAGGTGAGGAAGAGCACCGGATAGCCGCCCAGCCCGGCGACGATCGGCCCGGCGATCACGGGCGCGACCACCTGCGGGCCGGAGTTGGCGATGTTGATGACGCCCAGGTCCTTGGCCCGGCCGTCGGCCGCCGGGAGCACCTGCGTGACCAGCGCGTTGTCGACCGACATGTAGACGCCGAAGCCGATGCCGAGCACGGCCGCGCCGATCATGACCGTCGTCCACGTGGGCCAGAAGGCCAGCATGACGGCGGGCAGCGAGCCGATCACGCCGGCGACGGTGACCAGGGTCTTGCGTTTGCCGAGCCGGTCGGAGACCTTGCCCGCGACGACCGTGGTGGAGACGACGAAGGCCGTGTAGATGAGGATCAGCACCAGCAGCCCGTCGGTGGCCTGCTCGCCCGGGAACAGGCGCTCGTAGCCGACCGCGTCGGTCAGGAAGTACAGCAGGTAGAGCATGACCACCGAGTTGCCCAGGTTCATCAGAAAGCGGGTGATCCAGGCCCAGAAGAAGTCGGGATGGGCGCGGGGGCTGATCCAGAAGGACCTCAGGCTGAACGGCGGGCGGGCGGTCAGGCGGGGATCGGGGGTGGTCAGCACGAAGGGCAGGACCAGCAGCGGGATGAGGGCGGCGATCAGGAAATATCCGGACCTGGTGGTGGTGGCCACGATCGTGACCAGGACCACCGCCAGCACCACCCCCAGGGTCTGCGGGATGCCGATCCAGCCGGAGACCTCACCGCGTTGCCGTACCGGCACATGATCGGGCACGCCCGCCGTCATCGACGCCTGCATGGAGTTGAGCGCCGCCTGGGCCAGGCACCAGCCGGCCGCGATCCACACCACCGAACTCTGCAACGCCAGGAAGGCCAGCGCCAGGCCGCCCAGGAGGCCGCCGGCCAGAGTCCACGGGTGCCGCCTGCCGTACCTGGAGGTGGTCCTGTCGGACAGCGCCCCCGCGACGGGATTGGCGAGCATCGCCACCAGCGCGCCGACCCCCGTCACCCAGGCCAGCGCCTGCTCCTTGCCGCCCGGCGCGACCTGCGCGATCTGCTGGGGCAGCAGCACCTGCAGCGGGGCGATGTAGCCCATGTACAGGCCTAAGTTGACCAGGGAGATCGTGGCGATCCACCACGGGCCGACTCGTTTGACCGGTTCCGCCAGCGCGGCATCCATGGGACCTCGCTCATGATCGCAGGTGCCCGGATGTTACTCCTGAGTCCGCCTCGCGACCAGCACCTCGGTGGTGTAGGGAACGCTCCATGTGCCCTCCGGGTGCGCCTGTTCGACCGCCCGCCGCAGCGCCGTCAGGAACTCCTCCCGCCGCTCGCCCAGCCTCGCCGGGGTGGAGATCGACAGCGAGAGCTGGTAGCCGATCACGCTGTCGACGTCCCACACCACCGTGCGCTCGGACGTCACCCGCTCCAGCCGGGCGAACGGCGAGGTCTCCAGCACGTCGTCGTGGTGGAGACCGGTGTCCTGGTAGGAGCCGCGCGCCTGGTGGCGGGTCAGCCCGAACTCCTCGCACACCCGCTGCGCCACCGGGTGCCACTCCTGATGATGGGCCTCACGCGTCGGGCCGACCAGCGCGATCACGCCACCGGGCGGCAGGAGGTCGTCGAGATCGGCCAGGACGGCCAGGCGGTCCATCCAGTGGAAGGACCGCCCCATCACCACATGATCGAAAGGGGGCAGCTGCCGCAACATCGTCGAATCGGCCTTGATCCAGCGGATGTTCGCCACCCCGGCCTTGGCGCCCTCCTGGAGCATCTCCTCGTCGGGGTCGGCCGCCAGCACCCGCGCCACGTGACAGGCCAGCGGGACCGCGATCGTTCCAGGGCCGCTGCCGAGGTCCAGCACGGTGGCCGCCGGGCCGAAGGTCCTGGCCAGGTGCGCGATCGCCGCATCGCCGTGGCTCAGGCGATATCGGGCGTAATAGGGGGCCGCTCCGCCGAACAGGTGCTCCATGGATGCGACCATATACGGGTTCCATGAAGGTCTAAGGAAGGTCAAGAGCTGTGCGGCGGTTGCTCACAGTCCTGCTGGTCGCCTGCGCGGCAGCCTGGGCGCTCATGCCCGGGGCGGCCTGGGCGCACGACGTGCTCGTCGGCAGCGACCCTGCCGACGGGGCGCGGCTCGACGCCGCGCCGTCGGAGGTCACGCTCGTCTTCAACACGGCGGTCCGCACCGGCTACGCGCACGTCAACGTCACCGGTCCCGGCGGGACCTCGTGGGCCGACGGGAGCGCGGTGGTGCGGAAGGAGCGGGTCAGCGTCAAGGTGCGGCCGCTGGGGGCCGCGGGTGAGTACGTGGTGGGATATCGGATCCTGTCGTCCGACGGGCATCCGGTGTCGGGGAAGGTGACCTTCACGCTCACCAGGCCTGGACCGGGCGCCGAGGCGCCCGCCACGCCCGGCGCCACACCGGCCGCCACACCGACCGCCACCCCGACCGGCACCCCCACCGGCACCCCCACCGCCGCCCCGACCGGCACGCCGGTCCCGTCGGCCGCCGGCGGCGACCAGGCGGGCCAGGGGGCCGTCTCCCCCACCGGCCCCGCCTCCACCGCCCCCGACCTCAGCATGCAGGCGGCCGAGGCCGCCGCCAACGGCGGGGCGGGCATGGCGGTGCTGTGGATCGGCGGCGCGCTGCTGGTGCTGGCGGCCGGCACCGTCGTCGCCCTGCGCCGCTCGACCCGCGGCGAGGACCGGGCATGACGACCCTCACCGCCGCCGCTCCCCCGCGCGCCACCCCCACCACCCGGCTCCTGCTCCCCGGCCTCTTCACCGTCGGCGCCCTCCTCGCCGTGGTGATCGCCAGCACGCTCACCGCCGAAGAGGCGGTCCCCGGCATCCCCCTGCCGGGACCCGCGGTCGAGTACGGCCTGCCGATCGTCCGGGTGCTCCTCGACCTGGCCGCCGTGGCCGTCGTCGGCCTGAGCGTGCTCCCCAAGCTGCTCGGCTTCGACACCCCCGACACCACCGAGCCGATCATGCGCAGGGTCCGGCCCCTCGCCGTGACGGCCGCCTGGGCGTGGGCGATCACCGCCCTGCTGACGATCGTGTTCCAGACCGCCGAGCTCAGCCCCGGCGCGATCCCCACCCTCGGCATGATCGCCGACTACGTCGACAGTGTCGGCGCCGGCCAGGGCATGCTGTTCAGCGCCGCCTGCGCCCTGGTCGCGGCCGGCATCGGCCTGATGGCGGTGCGCTTCGGCGAGAAGGTGCCCGCCGAGCTCCGCATCGTCGTGGCCCTGTTCGGCCTGCTGCCGATCCCGGTGACCGGCCACGCGGTCGACTCGGTCTGGCACGACCCGCTGATGATCTCGATGGAACTGCACGTCATGGGCGCGGCCGTCTGGACCGGCGGCCTGATCGCGGTCATGACGTACGCCCGGCCGCTCCTGCCCGAGGTGCTGCCGAGGTTCTCCCGCCTGGCCACCGTCTGCCTCCTGCTGGTGTCGGCCTCCGGCCTGGTCAGCGGCCTGGGCACGATGGCGCTGACGCCCGGCGGCGAGCTGCCCGGCGCGCTGCTGACGACGGAGTACGGCCTGCTGGTCGTCACCAAGGTGGTGCTGACCGCGGCGCTCGTGCCGGTGGCCGCCTACATCAGGTTCAGGCTGATGAGACAGCAGAAGACCTCCGTAGCCGTGTGGGCGGCGGCGGAGGTCTCCATCATGGGGCTGGCCTACGGGGTGGCGGTGGCGATCACGCGCGCCTCGATCGGCTGATCCTGCGAGCGCAGGTCGAAGCGGGTGACGAGCCACTCGCACAACAGCCAGAGCACCATCAGCCCGCCTCCGGCGTACACGGCGGAGGCGGTCATCAGCGGTGGCGCTCCGAGCAGGTCGTCGAGGCCGTTCAGCGTGCCGTACACCTGGCCGAGCACCGCGCTCTGCGCGGACAGCGCCGCGTAGACACCCGCCGTCACCAGCACCGAGCCCACCACGGCCCGCACCACCGGGTGGCCGAGCAGGAACGCGACGTCGACACAGAGCGCACCGACGACCAGGAAGAACGGCACCGCCGACGGCGGGAAGTCGGTGTAGGTGAGCAGCGGCCAGATCAGCGTGCGGAAGCCCACGTAGGCGCCGGCGACGAGGGTCGCGGCGCCGAAGCGCCCGATCATCATGCGTGCCACGGCCAGCACCGCCATGCCCGCGACGACCGCGTAGGCCGGGTAGAGCCAGTCGGGCACGGGCAGCGTGAAGTTGACCATCATCTGCCGGTTGATCGCGCTGCCCATCTGGTCGGCGGCGAACTGCTGCAGGATCGGCTCGGCGTAGCTGACGCCGTTGTCCCACGCCTTGAGCGACAGGATGCCGTACTCCTGATGTTGTTCGGGGAAGTGCACGTTCTCCAGGAAGAACACGAAGAACACCCCGAGCACCAGCTTGCCGCCCCCGCCGACGAACCAGCCGCGGATCACGCCCGCGATCATGAAGAACGTCCCGACGTAGAGCAGGATGTGCGAAGGGCTCCACGAGGTGATGTCGAGCCCGTTGATCCGGTGGTTGATCAGATCGAGCGGCACCGCGACCAGGAAGATCCCGGTCCCCCACTGGATGAGCCGCAACGCCGTCTTGTCGACGCCGTAGCCGGTGTAGCCGTGGATGATCGTCAACGCCACGACGATGGCCGTGCCCACGCTGTTGAGCAGGTGCGGCGGCGCCAGGTCGTCACGCAGCCACTTGAAGTGCCAGGAGACGTCCCACGCCGAACCCAGCACCTTCAGGCCGAAGGCGACGAGCCATCCCATGTACAGAAACGTGAACAACTCGCGCGGCGTCTCCCGACCTGCGGGTCCACGGGTCCAATACGGCATGGCATGCCTGATCAGCCTCCTGGGGCTGAAGGTACCAAGCGATTGCGGCGGCATGACGTGCTCCTTCGATATGGCAATCACACGATGACGGTAAGTAAGATTTCCGCTAGGATCCGAACTGGCGATCGATTAGCGAGGGAGGCTCGTGACGTTTCGGCGATCCTCTGAGAAGCAGACTGGGCTGACGTCGGTGGTGCAGGTGCGTCTGTCGCCGACGCCCGCGCAGGCGGTGGCCTTGGCCGCAGCGGTGGAGGTGGCGAACAGGGCGGCCGCCCTCGTGTCGCGCCTCGCGTGGCGACATCGGTGTTTCGGCCGGGTCGCCCTGCATCGGCTGGCCTACCATCGTGTGCGCGCCGAACTGCCCCGATTGGGCGCGCAGGCCGCCAACCTCGCCATCGCCCGTGTCCACAGCGTCTACGCCCATCGGCGCAAGAGCCGTCAGCGCGCCCATGGCTTCCGGCCGAGCGGAGCGGTGCCCTACGACGCGCGCATGCTGACCTTCAACCGCGATGCCCGCACCGCCTCGATCTGGACTCCAACGGGTCGGGTGAGCGTGAGCTACGCCGGAAGGGATGCCGACGAGAGAGCCATCGAAACGCTGCCGGTCGGCGAGAGCGACCTGATCTGTCGCGGCGGGAAGTGGCTGCTGCAGGTCACCGTCACTCTGCCGACGCCGAATCAGGCGGAGCCCGTCAACGGATTCCTCGGCGTCGACCAGGGCGTGGCCAATCTGGCTGTCACCAGCGACGGCCTGGTCCTGCCAGGAAAAGCCCTCCCTGGCACGATCGCGGGCAACGGGCATGTACGAACCGTGCGAGCACGCCGATTCCGTCAGCGGCGACGCCTGCAAGCGAAAGGCACCCGTTCGGCCCGCCGGGCGCTGCGGCGTCTGTCCGGGCGCGAACGCCGGATGATGACGGACGTCAACCACCAGATCACGGCATACGTGGTGCGCGAGGCCGAACGCACCGGCCGCGGCATCGCCCTGGAAGATCTCCGGGGCATCCGCGGAAGGGTAAGGGCTGACCGGCTCCAGCGGCGCACTCTGCACGGCTGGGCGTTCGCCCAGCAGACCGCATTCACTCGATACAAGGCCGCGCGGGCCGGTGTCGCGTTCGTCCTCGTGGACGCCGCCTACACCAGCCAATGCTGCCCATCGTGCGGATACGTGTCGCGTGGCAATCGGCCAACGCGTGGCCGCTTCGCCTGCCTCCGGTGTGGCCTCGCTGGGCACGCCGACCACATCGCGGCCGTCAACATCGCCCAACGCGGCGTCGACGGCTGGGGGACAGTCAACTCCCCGCACGCTACCGGCCTCCCTTCAGCCAGACGGGATCGTGAGAGCAAGCCACCGGCACCAGCTCGTGGCCGTTGACGGGGGAGTACATTACCGTGCCATGACCTTCCAGATCAGGCCTGCCGTTCCCGCCGATGCCAGGGCGATCGAGACAGTGCGGATCACTTCCTGGAAGAGCGCCTACCAGGGCATCGTCTCGGACGAATACCTCGACTCCCTCGAGGTCACCGCGCAACGGGTCGAGTTCCGCGCGGAGTCTCTGGCCGACGGCCACTCCGCGGCCTTCGTCGCCGTCGTCGGCGGCGAGATCCGCGGGTTCTCCGCCTACGGCCCGGCGCGCGAGTTCGAGGGCGACGAGGTCTACGCGATCTACCTGCTGCCCGGTGAGTTCTCCACCGGGATGGGGCGCGCCCTGATGGACGCCACCCTCGACGACCTGCGTGCACGCGGCTCGCGCAGCGTCGGGCTGTGGGTGCTGACCGACAACGCCCGCGCGCGCCGCTTCTACGAGGCCGCCGGGTTCACCTGGACGGGCGGGGTGCAGCACTGGGACCAGCTGGAGGAGCTGCACTACTCCCGATCGCTGCCAGCCGTACAGGAAGATGCTTCAGGCCGTTCTGGAAGTTCGACGTCAGCCTGACCGGATCGCCGGCCGGTTCGACGCTCCAGGCCAGCAGTTCGGTGAAGACCGCGCGCATCTGCGTCCTGGCCAGGTGGGCGCCGAGGCAGAAGTGCGGTCCGAAGCCGAAGCTGACGTGGTCGTTGGGCCGGCGCGCGGGGTCGAAACGGTCGGGGTCGGAGAAGACCTCGGGGTCGCGGTTGGCCGAGGCGTGGTAGACGACGACCTTGTCGCCGCGGGCGATGTCCTGACCGCCCAGAGTGAGCTCCCGGGTCGCGGTGCGCCTGAAGTCCATGACCGGCGGCCAGAACCTCAGCATCTCCTCCACCGCCGCCGGGACCTGCTCAGGCGTCAAGGCGATGCCGTGGTCGAGCAGGGTGAGCAGGCCGCCGGGGATGGCGTTGCGCAGCGTCTCGTTGCCGGCCACGGCGAACAGGAAGAACATGTTCTCGAACTCCTCCTCCGTCAGCCCGCCCCTGAGCATGGCGGCCATGACGGACTCCTCGTCGAGCGGGTGCCCGGCCAGCTCGTGCGCATAGCCGTACATGTCGCGTAGCGCGGCACGCGAACGCGGGTTCATGCCGGGTTCGAGCCTGGGCCGCAGCGCCAGCGCCCGCCTGCCGATGTCGCTGAGCCCGCGCGCGGTCTCCAGGCCGGCGTACTCCTCGTCCTGGTAGCCGATCACCCGGCTCGCCCAGTCGTGCAGGAGCCCGCGATCCTGCGGCGGCACGCCCATCACGTGCGCCAGCGTCCACACCGGCAGCTCGGCCACGACCTCGACGAAGTCGCACTCCCCCGCCGAGAACAGGCTCGCCGCCCTGGCCCTGATCTGCTCCTCCAGCTTGCGTACGGCACGCGGCGTGAACGCCCCCGCCACGATCCCGCGCAGCCGGGAATGCTCGGGCGGGTCCCGGTTGAGCATCATCTGCCGGACGAACTCGAGATCCTGCGCCGTGTCCGGATCCCGGATCTGCGTCGCGCCCAGGTGCGAGGAGAAGTCCTCGGGCGTGCGCAGCACGTGCTTGACGTCCTGATGACGGAAGACCGCCCAGTAGCCGGGCCCCGCCTTCCAGGGCCCCACCTCCGGCTCCTCCACCCAGCACACGGGAGATTCTCGCCTCAATCGGGCGAACAACTCGTACGGCACGCCCCGCGCATAGGTCTGCGGCAGGAAGACTTCCTCCATGCCTGCCAGCGTGCATCATGGGCGTGTGACTCCTGAAGAGGGCGACGCCATCCTCCGTGACAACTTCGCACCCTGGATCCTGGATCTCGGCCTGACCACCGTCGAGACCGGCCCCCGCCACGCGGTCCTCCGCCTGCCCTGGTCCGACAGGCTGGCCCGCGAGGGCGGCGGCCTCAGCGGCCAGGCCATGATGGCCGCGGCCGACACCGCCACCGTCATCGCCCTGTCGTCGGCGCGCGGCGGCTTCGTGCCGATGACGACCGTGCAGCAGTCGACGACCTTCCAGCGTCCGGTCACCGGCAAGGATCTGCTGGTCACCGTCGAGATCACCAAGCTGGGGCGCACCCTGGCCTTCTGCGACGTCACGCTCACCCCCGACGGCTCCACCGAGCCCGCCGCCCGCGCCAGCACGGTCTACGCCATGCTCGGGTGAGCGCCTCCTAGGATCACTTCATGGCCCTCGACTTGTTCGCAGGAATCCCGGTCAGCGACTTCGCCGCGGCTCTGAAGTGGTACGAGCGGCTGCTCGGCGACCCGCCCACTTTCTTCCCGCACGACGCGGAAGCGGTGTGGGAGCTGGCCGAGCACCGCTACCTGTACATCGAGCACCTGCCCGAGCGTGCGGGGCACGCCATGCACACGATCTTCCTCGACGACTTCGACGCGCGCACAGCCCAGATCTCCGAGCGCGGCCTTGAGCCCGCCACGAGCGAGACCTACTCCAACGGCGTGCGCAAGGCGACCTACCGCGACCCCGACGGCAACGAGATCGGCTTCGGCGGCGCTCCGGTCTGAGCCCGGCGCGGTCACTGGACGGGTCCGCCCGACTGCGCGCTCCGGCCCCGGCCTGGCTAGGGGCGGGCACCCAGCAGGTCCACCCAGCCGGAGGACAGGATCGCGACCTTGCGACCGCTCACCTCGGCCATGCGCACCGAAGCGCCGGTCCGCTTCTCCGGCACGTCGGGGCCGTCGTAGGCGAAGGAGAGCAGCCGGGCCCCGGTCGGGTCGATGATGAGCCGGGTGTCGTCACCCGGCAGTCCGATCTCCACGCCGGCGCGCCCCATCGGATCGGTGACGCCCTGCTTCATGGTCAGGCCGAGCTGAGCGGCGAGGAGCCTGAGCACGGCCGCGCGGGTCGCCGGAGTCGCCGGAGAGCCGAGGAGATACCTGGCGGCGCCGAGCACGAACGACGGATAGGACCGCACCCGCTCCGCCGTCGCCGCCTCGGCGAACAGGCCCCTGTCCACTCCGCGGTAGGCCTGGCGTAGCCAGCGGTCGAGCGCCTGCTGGTCGCCGGGCAGGTCGACCACGCTCTCGTCGGACACGAGCGTGCCCCCGATCGCCGCCTGGAAGATCATCGGCCCGTGGTCGACGGTCTTCTCCTCGGGTAGCACCGCGCCAGGACGAGGCGGAATGTGGGCGGAGTCCTTGCCGGTCACGAGACGGCCGCCATCCGGGGCTCTCCAGACCTCGTCGGTGACCGCGAGTACACCGCCCCCCGCGACCGGGTCGAACACCCGAGTGCTGGAGAACCAGTAGCGGGCGCGGGTCCCGGGAGTACGCGCCACGGTTTCCGCACCGGCCAACAGGAAGGAGCGAACGTCCGTCAGGTGAGCGGGGGTGGCACGGTCGTGCACGGCTGGCCTGACGGTCTGCGCCGCTTGGGGCGCGGCGGGCGAGCTCTCCATCGCGTACAGCACGCCTATCGCGGCCGCGGCGGCGAGCCCGAGCGCGATCTTGAGCAGGCGTGCGGGCACCGGCGGGCGTGGCCGCTCCGCGGTGGCGAACGCGGCCGCCAGGTCGCGCGCGCGCCGACGGCGGTGGCTCTCCTCGGTCACGGCGTCGGGGCGCAGGCCGAGCATGAAGTCGTCGGGGGTCATCGTTGCTCCTCCAGGGTGGATGCGGCACGGTCGAGGGCTTGCGCCAGGCGGCGGCGGGCGCGATGCAGCCGGACGTTGAAGGCTCTGGCCGTGCAGCCCGCGACGCGGGCAGCCTCAGCCGGCGTCAGTCCGTACCAGCTCGCCAGGACCAGGGCCTCGACGTCGCCCTCACCGAGTCCCGCGAGGGCCGCGAGGGCGGCCTCCCGCTGAGCGATGCGTTCGGCGACATCCGTCTCGGGCGGCGGGGCGAGTCCCGCGAGCCGGTTCGCGAGAGCCTGACCTCGTAGTCCGGAGGAGTGCTGCTTGCGCACGAGGTTGCGGGCCGCGCTGAGCAGCCATGGCAGCGCCGGGTCAGGGACCTCGCGCAGCCGTCGCCACGTGGTCAGGAACGTCTCGCTCACCACGTCCTCGGCGGCTTGCGAATCTGCCACACGCAGCAGGACGTAGCCGAGAACATCGCGGTAGTGCCGGTCGTAGAGCTCGGTGAAGCGTTGATGGGAATGGTCCACGAAGAGGAGTCCTTGAGCTGGTTGAAGCAGCGTTCGGCGTGATCACAGCTCTCACGAAACGACGCCGGCGCGCTCTGGGTGTCAAGGGGCGTCGCGGCCTCGCCGTGGACGGACAGGCCCGCCCCCGCCCTGGACGGGAACGAGCCTTCGCGGCAACGCGCGCCGCCCGAGGTGCCGGGGCTAGAAGGTGCCGCCGCACCAAGGGCCGGTGATCGTGGGGCAGCACCGCCACGTGCCGACCGGGTCGGCGGTGTTGGGCGCCGCTCCGCCGACGAACCGGTCGAGGACGGTCTCACCCGACGGGTGCACGGTCCCTTCCGCACGGGCGTGCGGCGCCTTCCACTGCAGGATCAGCTCGTGTTCTTGCCTCATGTGTCACTCCTTTTATGCCGGCGGACAAGCGGACCGGCCTTGGTTTTCAGCCGGGCGTCCAGCGCCTCGGATCGCGGCCGAGGCGCCGGACGGGTTCACGAACAGGCTCGCGTCAGCCGCACAGCAGGCTCATGGACGTCTTGCAGCAGCCGTAGGTGAACACCGAGTACGTGATCGACATCCTTCCGCCGACGAGCTGCTCCTCGAGGGCGGCCTCACCTGACGGGTGGGCTGCCCCGGCCGCACGGGTGTGCGGGTTCTTCCACTGGTCGATCAGGTCCTGGCTGGACATGTGCTCTCCTTTTCCGATGAGGGGTGGTGACCGGGGTCAGACGATGGTGCAGAAGCTCCAGGAGGTCTTGCAGCAGCCCCAGGTGTCCCAGCCCTCGGTGGCCGGAGGACGGCCGCCGACGATCATGCGCGCCAGGACGACGTCGCCCGCCGGGTGCTCGGTCCCGGCGGCCCGGGTGTGCGGGTTCTTCCACTGCTGGACGAGCTCGTGATCGGACATGCTTGCTCCTTGGTGTCGCTGGGTGTCGGTGACGGCTAGATGGTGACGCCGCAGTTCTGCGACTTGGTGTAGGTCGGGCAGCAACCGATGGACAGGTAGTACTCGGTTCGCGCCGGCCTACCGCCGACGAGGTCGTCGAGGACGACCTCCCCCGAGGGGTGCGCTGCCGAGATGTCGCGCAGGTGCGGGGTCTTCCACTGGTGGACCAGCTCGTTGTCAGACATGCGGGGCTCCTTGGCCGATGGGGGCGGGCCGGTTGGCCGTGCCCTGGAAGGGATGATTCGGATGAGGGGCGAACAGCCTGGTGTAGACACCTCCCTGCGTGACGAGCTCCTCGTGACGGCCGAGGGCGCACACGCGGCCCTGGTCCAGGACGAGGATCTGGTGGGCGTCGCGGATCGCGCTCAGGCGGTGGGAGACCACGATCCGCGTGACCTCGAGCCTCGACAGTTCCGCGTCGACGCGGCGTTCGGTGTCGGGGTCGAGGTGGCTGGTCGCCTCGTCGAGGATGAGCAGACGAGGACGGTGGATCAGGGCCCTGGCCAGCGCGACCCGCTGGCGCTGCCCGGCCGACAACGCCGCGCCGGCCTCACCGACGAGCGTGCCGTAGCCCATCGGCATGGCGAGAACGTCATCGTGCAGCCCGGCGATGCGGGCGGACCACACGAGGTCGCCGTCCGAGGCGTCGGGGCGGCCGAGTGTCAGGTTGTCTCTGATGGATCCGTTGAAGAGGTTAAGGTCCTGCAGGACGGCGCCGCAGCGCGAACGCAGGTGGTGGATGTCGAGGTCGTCGAGAGGGTGGCCGTCGAAGCGCACGACGCCGCCCGAGGGCCGCAGCAGGCCGAGTACCAGCAGGGCGATGGTGGACTTGCCCGACCCGGTGCGCCCGACGATGCCCAGCTTCGATCCGGCGGGCACGGAGAAGGACACCTCATGCAGAACGGGCGGCGCGTCGGTCTGGTAGTGGAAGGTGAGGCCCTCGACATCGACCCGGCTCGCGGCGCCTTCCGGCAGGCGCCGGGCGCCGGTCGGCTCCTCCTCGGCGTCGACGATGTCGTAGACGCGTTCGATCTGGCTGCGCAGCATGGGATAGCTCTGGCCGGTCCCGGCGAGCGTCTGGATGGGGATCAGCACGGCCAGCGCGACGGCGTTGGCCGCGAGCGCCGTGCCGAGCGTCATCTGTCCCGACAGGACGAACACCAGGCCGAACAGCAGCAGGAGCAGCGGCGTGAGCGTCGCCAGCGCCTGGTTGACGGCGTCGAGGACGGCCGTGATGCGGCTGCGCGCGATCAACGCACCGCAGTAGCGCTCCAGCAGACCGCTCCAGTGGTGCTCGGCCCTCGGTTCGGCGCCGTTGGCCTTGACCGGGACGATGGCCTCCAGGGTCTCGGTGAGGTAGCTCTGCTCCTCGGCCTTGGTCGTCAGTTCTCGCTGATAGACCGCGCCCACCCGGGGAGAGACCCGGACCACCATGACCATCTGCGTGACGGCGAGCGCCAGGACGACGGGCAGATACCCGGGAGCCAGCAGCGCCAGCCCGATCAGGTAGCCGGTCAGGAGTGCCAGGTCCAGCACCGTGGTGAGCAGGCGCTGGCTGACGCTCTCCCTGGTGGTCGAGACGCTCCCGAGCCTGGCCAGCAGGTCGCCGCGCCTGCGCTGGATGTAGAACGACAACGGCAGGCGCAACATGTGCCTGATGAGTTGTCTGCCCAGCACCCGCTCGGCCCGGACGCTCAAGGTGAGCACGGCGAGTTCGCGCAGCAGCGTCATGAGCCCGGCGATCAGCGTGGTACCCGCCACGACGGCGATGAAGGCGGGCAGGACGTCGGCCCGTTGACCGGGCGCGAAGCTGTCGACCACCTGCTGGGTGGCGAGAGGCAGCACGAGGGCCAGCATTTTCAGCACCACAGCGCAGGCGACGACCGCGCCGAGCAGGGGCCCGCTGCCCGGCATCGCGATGAAGTCACGCAGGTAGCGGATCATCAGCCGATCGCGGACGGGCGTGCGCCGCCGGACGAAACCGGCCTGCGGCGTGACCCTGACGACGACACCGCTGTAGCGCCGCTCGAAGTCCTCACGGCTCAACCACGCTCGCCCCGAGCCTGGGTCGGCGATCCGCACCCGCCTGGCGTCGGCCCGTTCGACCACGACGAAGTGCTGCTCGGTGAGGAAGGCGATGACCGGCTCCTCGACCGTGCGCGGAACCTCCGCCCTTTCCGTGCGCACGTGCAGCCCCAGCTTGGGTCCGGCAGCCGCGAGGTGGGCGGTCGACACACCGTCGCGCCCGATGCCGAGGAGCTCACGGCACTCGGCGACTCGGGTGTCCCGCCCGTGGAAGCTGGCGATCATGGCCAGGCACGCCGCGGCGCACTCGGTGGTGGTGAGCTGGTGGCGCAGTGGTACGCGTGCCATCAGCTCACCCGAGCCGCAGGCGCTTCGAGCAACAGCACGGAGGGCACCTCGCCGGGCGCGGCCAGACGCAGGAGACCGTAGCCGATCCCGGCCAGGCCGTTCATCAGCCCCGGAGTGCCGGTGTCGCCGGGCGTGCCGCAGCGGGGACCGTGCGTGCGCAGGTCGCGCAGCAGTCCGGCGCCGCGCGCGGTCAGTGCCTGGGCGACCTCGGGCCGCTCCCGCAGATGGAGCAGCAGTTCGAGGTTGCCGAGCTCGCCGTGGCACAGACTGTGGTTGGTCATCGGCCCGTGAGCGAGCTCGGCGGCCACCGCTCTGGTGAGGTCGGGGTCGGAGCCGAGCGCCAGCCTGGACAGGCCCACGCCGGGCGCGCCGTGACACCAGGCGTGCAAGGCACGCTCCCCGCCCGCGCCGTCGCGGAAGTCGGGCCAGTTGCGCTGCTCTGCCGAGTACAGACCGTGTTCGTAGGCGAACGCGCCGAGGGCGACCCGCCGGCAGCTCTCGTCGCCCGCGGCGTCCGCGTAGCGCAGCAGCGCCCAACCAATGCCCGCGGCCCCGTGCGAGAAGCCGGCCAGCGGCTGCGCGGAAGGCATCTCCGTACGCCAGGCGAACCCTTCCGGCATGGCACTCGCCGTTGAAACGAGGCGTTCGGCGCAGGCCTGCGCCGCCTTCCAGGCGGCGGCGAGTCGAGTCGTCTCGTGTACCGCGAGCATCGCGGCCAGGGTTCCGGCGCTTCCACCGATCAGGTCGAGCATGGAGTCGGTCTCGGCCGCCGTCGCACACAGTTCTGCCACGAGTTCGGCCGAGGCGGCCAGCTCCGGGTCGTCCAGCAGCGCCGCGAGATGCACCATGCCGTACACCGATCCCGCCAGGCCGCTGTAGGCCCCCATGAGGGGCAGGTCGGCTGCCTTGCCCACGACGTGCCGCATCGGCGCGACGGCGCTGCGGGCGAGGTCGGCGTAGCGTTGCTCACCGGTGGTGACGGCGATCCTGGCCAGGAAGAGCGCCACCCCGACGTAGCCTCCGTACAACTCCCAGCCCAGTGGGCGAGGGGCCCAATACTTGTCGTCGAGCATCTCCAGACCGAGCCAGTTGGCCCGCCCGGGTCCGAGCCAGGCCTGCTCGGCGACGAGGTCGGCGACCATGACCGCGGCGCTGGTGAGTTCCTCGGGCGTGGCCGGGGTGGCCGGTTCGTCGTGGAGGGAGGCGGTGCCGATGAAGGCGCTCATGCCCGACAGGTCGCGGCTGATCATCGAGGCCCTGATGAACCACTCCTGGCGCACCCTGTCCTGCTCCCCCATCGCGCGGACCTTACGGATGGCGCGCTCTAGCGGAGGTTCGGCCAGCAGACCCGCCAGGCGGGAGCCGTCAGCGGACCAGACGTCGCGGCTGCCCGGCCGGGTCATGAAGATCGGCACGTCGTTGCGCCACAGGTCGCCCATCTCGTGCTCGATCAGGCGCTCCAGAGTCTCGTCGTCACGTGACAGCGCCCACAGGTAGTCCAGAACACGATCGCGGTCGAGCCCGTGCCTCAGGTGGTCGGGATGGGTGGACTCGCTGAGCAGCGTCACGTAGGTCTGGGTCGCGCGCATCACGACCCTCACCTCTTCGTCCGCGAACGTGCGCATCAAGGTGACCAGCTCTTCAGGATGCGCGGCGATGACGTCGTAGGCGCGTGCGAACCCCGCCAGCAACGCGGGCAGATGGTCGGCGGGCTCGGGCACCACGTCGTCGCCCGCCACGTGCGGGCGGTTCTCCCTGCCTGTGAAGACCGGGTGCTCGCGCACCAGTCGCATGATGTCGGTGCCCGCGTCCGCATAGGTGGCCGCCTTCATCGGGACCATGACGTCCTTGTCCCCGCCGAGTCCTGACATGTCGATCACACCGCCGTCGCCGACCATGAGCACGGGCAGCAGCGCGCTGCGCCCCACCGACGACTCCGCCGCGGCCAGTGCGGGATCGCCTCGGTACTCCGGCAGGGACGGCTCGAACGCCGGGTGGAAGAGCGCCTCGAGGTCGACGAGGACCGGTTGGTCGGCGCACGCGATCAGGTTCTCGCAGTGGAAGTCGGCCCCGTCGAGGGCATAGAGCACGGCCAGCAGCGCGCCGAGCCGGTGATAGTACTGGTCCACATCCCCCGCGGCGGCGCACGGCAGGTGCTCGGCGAACTCGACCCAGCCGTAGCCGTCGCGGCTGATCACGCCGAGCCTGATCAAGCCGAGCTCAGGAACCCGCTCGTTGAGCCAGCCCAGAACATCGTTGAAGCACCGATGCACCCCGAGCGGACGAGGCTTGTAGACGATCTTGGCGCCGTTGGCGAAGGTCAGGACGGCGACCGATCTGCCGCCCTGATGGTTGTCGCCCCCCAAGCTCACGGCCGCCAGCGGGCCCGGGTCCACGCCGGCGAGAAGGCTCTCGACGATGGAGTCCCGATCGGCCGCGAACCTGCGCACCATCTCGACCTGTCCGGTCGCGAACTGCTCGGACTCCTGGACAAGCAACCGGGCGAGCACGGTGTACTCGCCGCACAGGGCGGCGAGCGCCTCCGGCCGCCGAAACCGGCGGACGAAGTCGGCGTAGCGTTCCTGCGGCGTGTCGCCGAGCAGCCGGCCACTGACGCGCAGCACGTTGAGTTCCAGGACGAGCGTGCGGGCGGCGAGATCGCGCAGCGCGCCGTGCAGCCGCTCCGACCAGCACGCCAGCAGCGCGTCGACGTCGCAGCCCGGCGTGAGCCCGGCGAGCTCGTCACGGATACGACGCAGCGCCGGCCTCGCGAACGGCGTCAGAGTGACAGCGAGACCCTCGATGTCATCGGACCGGTCGGCGTCCGCGAGCGCGACGGCGACCTGGTCGGCCCACGTCGGCCGGGCCAGCCTCGACTCCAGGGCGTCGGGCTCCTCCTCCAGCAGGTCACGCAGGCGATCGAGGGTGAGCCCGGTCGCGGCCAGCCGCCTTTCGAATTGGCCGCTCTGGCGCAGCTCGTGCCGTTCCTGCCACTGGTCGAGCCGCCAGCGGGTGATGGCGCTCTCGCTCTCGGACGTCGCGCAGTCCTCGGGCCGCGCGATGCGCTCGGCCAGGCTCGTGCCCGAGGTCCACCAGGCCCCGGGCAGCTCCGCCCGCGCTTGGCCACGTTTCAACAGACGCCCCCTCATCGTGCTCTCCGCCGCCTTCTGCTGGGGCAACGGACTTATGAGGAGAGATTTTCCAGGCGCCCTTGTCGATCACTTGTAAATGACTTGATAAACCACGTTTTCGCAGTTCAAAGCAGTCTTACGGCAATATTTCCGACGAAGAAGAAAGGTGATCCGACAAATACGGGAGGTAATGTGGATCAAAATTACAGGTGAGCTTGTATCAATTTGATTTTTTTATGCCGGGATGCGGCCGGCCGTGCCCGTCCTTCGAACCCCGACCCGCTTCCCGGACGAACTCGCCCGCCGACGCGATCGCCTCCGCCGCCTCGGGCAGGAACGACCAGAAGATCTGGAACGAGTGGGTCGCCACCGGATAGAGCTCCAGCCGCACCTCCACCCCGTGGCCGCGGGCATGACCGGCCAGGCGCTCGGCGTCGTCGACGAACGGGTCGTCGGTCCCGCCCTGGATGAGCATCGGCGGCAGGCCCGACAGGTCGGCCGACAGCGGGCTCACGACCGGGTCCTCCGGCGGGTGCTCGGCCAGATAGGCCGAGACGAAGCGCCTGAGCAGGTCGAGCGAGATCGCGCTGTCGGACTGGGCCAGGCTGTCGCGGCACATGTCCACACCCGGGCAGAACAGCACGACGCCGCCCGGCATCGGCGCGCCCTGCCGCTTGAGGCTGAGCAGCAGCGACAAGGCCAGGCCCGCCCCGGAGGAGTCGCCCGCGACCACCAGCCGCCCAGGATCGCCCGCCTGCTCCAGCATCCACTGGTAGGCCCGCGTCACGTCCTCCAGGGCAGCGGGGAACGGGTGCTCGGGCGCCAGCCGGTATTCGGGCACCAGAGTGGCGGCTCCTGAGGCCACGGCGAGAGCCCCCGCCACATGGCGGTAGCCGTACGCGGAACCCATGACGTAGGCGCCGCCGTGCAGGTAGAGGACCGTCGCGGGCTCGTGGCCCGTGCCGACCTGGAAGCAGGAGACGCCGCCCGCGTTCACGGGCCGCACAGTCGTCTCCGGCGGAGCGAACTCGGCGTGCATCGTCTCGCACACCCGCCGCAGCTCCTCCAGCTCCGGCCCCGCGTCGCGGGAGGCCAGCGCATGCCAGTAACGGTAAGCCCGTCCGGCCAGCTCGCCCGACGCCGAACGGGTCGCCACGATGGCCTCGTCGAGGTCGGCCAGCAGCCTGCGCGCCCGATCGAGCAAGGCCCCGCCCGCCGCGGTGAGCTCCACCCGATGCGTGGAACGGCGCAGCAGATCGCACCCGACGAGCCGCTCCAGCGCCTGGATCTGCCTGCTCAACGCGGGCTGCGAGAGGTGGAGCCGGGTGGCGGCCCGGCCGAAGTTCAGCTCGTCGGCGACGGCGACGAACGAGCGCAGATGCCGCAGCTCGATCGTGTCGGGGGCCTGCGGCAAGGCCAAAAGCCTGCCATCCATACCGCGATTGTCGCACCGGCAGGCCGTCATGCGGCGGCCGCATGACCGCGATGCCCACTCGGCCTTTCCCCCGCGCGCGCACCGCGTGCCACGGTGAACGCATGAGCGATGTACAGAAACTCGTGCAGGAGACCATCGACCGGCTCGTCGAATCCGGCGACGAGCAGGGGCTGCAGGTGTCGGTCTACCGCCACGGCGAGCAGATCGCCGACGCCGTCGCGGGCCTGGCCGACCCCGCCGCCGGCCGTACGGTCACCCCGGAGACGCCCTTCTACTGCTTCTCCGTCGTCAAGGCCGCCACCAGCACGATCGTCCACATGCTCGTCGAGCGCGGGCTGTTCGGCTACGACACGCCCATCGCCGAGCTGTGGCCCGAGTTCGGCGCGCACGGCAAGGAGCGGGTCACCGTACGGCACGTGCTCGACCACACGGCCGGCGTGCCGGGCGTGCCACAGGACACGACGCTGGCGGACCTGTGCGACTGGGACAAGATGTGCGCGGCCGTCGCCGATTCGCGCCCGTGGTGGGAGCCCGGCACCAAGATCGGCTACCACGCGATCACCTTCGGCTACATCCTCGGCGAAGTCGTCCGCCTCGCCACCGGCAAACGCCTCTCCCAGGTCCTGCGGGAGGAGGTGGCCGAGCCCCTGGGCGTGGCCGACGAACTGTACTTCGGCATGCCCGCCTCCGAGCACCACCGCCTCGCCCGCCTCGAGGACCTGCCGGGGACCACCGAGCAGATGACGATGCTGCCGCCCGACCTGCCGATGTTCAGGGCCGCACCGGCGGCGCTGTTCCCCACCGCCGAGTGGGACCGCCGGGCCGACATCCTGTCCGCCGACATCCCGGCGGGCGGCAAGGCCACCGCCCGCGCCGCGGCCAGGCTCTACGCGGCCCTGCTCGGCGAGGTCGACGGCGTGCGCCTGCTGTCACCCGAAGCCCTGCGCCTGGCCTCCGAGACCTCGGCGACGGGAGTGGACGAGGTGTTCGGCTTCCCGACCACGTGGGGGCTCGGGTTCTCGGTGGGCCTGCCGGGCTTCCCATCGCCGAACCTGTTCGGGGTGGGCGGGGTCGGCGGGAGCTACGCGTGCGGGGACACGGGCAGCGGGGTGGCGTTCGCGATCACCAAGAACCGGCTGCGGCCCGACTTCGACAGCGCGGGCGCGGTACTGCGGGTGGTGCTGGAGACCACTCAGCGGAGCTGAACGAGCGTGCCGGGAAGCTGGGGAGCGGCTGAATCGGTGTCATGTACCGCGGTGAACGACACGATTGGCGGGCCTGAAGAGGACCTTGCGCGATCCGGATCCCTTGAGAGAGAGCCTCCACCAGATTCTTGCTCTATCCGGGGCTGGACCACCCAATTCGAGCATGATCGCGCCCTGGCCGCCACAGTCGATGATCGTGGCAATGCACTGCTGTCCCGCATTCTCCGCCTCCATGTGGCCCTTGCCGACTTCGCAAGCGAGGGCCGCGACCTCTGCGGCTGGCCTTCCGCGGACGAACGTGATACCAAAATTCGTTGATCCGGTAGGGCCAGTGGTCGTCCCTCCGAACCATCGGACGTCGTCGACAGCCATGTGACCTCCAGGGTCCGGGAGGAAGGGTGCACTCGCCGCGAGACACCCTGTCACACCCCCCACAACGGACGGGTACTGCCAGAGGCCCCCGGCCGAAGTGAGGACCGGGGGCGGGCGGGTGGGCGGGCGGGGGGCGGGAAGGCGGGAAGGGCACCAAGATCCCCGTCTCAGGGTTTTCTCAGCAACTCCTCATAGAGTCTCCGCATGAAACGCATGGCCGCGCTGGTCGTGGCACTTGCCGTGCTCGGTGTCACGGTGTGGCTGGTGTGGCCGTCTGGACCGGGCGTCCAGGGCCAGGAGCAACGGATCACCGTCGTCGACGGCCCGAACGACGACCAGAAGGTCGACCTGGACACCACCTTCTTCCCTCCCGCGCAAGGAGGCAAGGCGCCCGCCGTCCTGCTGGCCCATGGCTTCGGCTCGGCGAAGGAGAGCATGAGGAACCAGGCCAGGCAACTGGCCGAGGCGGGCTACGCCGTACTGACCTGGTCCGCGAGGGGCTTCGGCAAGTCGACGGGCCAGATCGCCCTGAACTCGCCCGACTACGAGGTCAAGGACGTCAAGCAGCTCATCGACTGGCTGGCGAAGCGGCCGGAGGTGCTGCTCGACAAGGAGGGCGACCCGAGGGTCGGCATGGCGGGCGGTTCGTACGGCGGGGCGATTTCGCTGATGACGGCCGCCTACGACGACCGGGTGGATGCGATCGTCCCCCAGATCACCTGGTACGACCTGGCCGACGCGCTGTTCCCGAACGGCACCGGCCAGGGCCCGGAGTCGGGGGTGTTCAAGAAGGCGTGGGCGGGCTTCTTCTTCGGCAGGGGCGGCATCGCCCAGGGCAGCGGCCTGCAGGGCGGGCTGGAGGCGCTGAACCGGCAGGTGCAGCCGCTGAGCCCGGAGGAGGCCAGGTGCGGCCGGTTCCTGCCGGAGATCTGCGACGTCTACCAGCAGATCGCGAGCACGGGCAAGGCGACGCCTGAGGCGGTGGCGCTGCTGCGCAAGTCGAGCCCGGTGAGCGTCCAGGGCCGGATCAAGGCGCCGACGCTGCTCATCCAGGGCCAGCGTGACTCGCTGTTCACGCTGGCGCAGGCCGACGGCAACGCCCGCGCGGTCGCGGGTCCGGTGCAGGTGATGTGGTTCGACGGCGGTCACGACGGCGGCAACGGCGAGGTCGACTACCTCTACGAGAAGACGCTGGGCTGGCTGGACCGCTGGCTGAAGCAGCAGCCTCAGCCCGAGGGCCCGGCGTTCAGCGTGACGCGTGACGGCGGCCGTGACCCGGGCACGCGCCAGCGGATCAGGCTGCACCCGGAGACGGCCCAGTACCCGGGCCTGAGCGGCACGATGACGACGCCGGTCGAGTTGCGGGGTCCCGAGCAGAACATCGTCAATCCGCCGGGCGGCACACCTCCGTCGATCTCGACCGTGCCCGGTGTGGGCGGCCTGCTCGGCGGGGGCGGCAGCGGCGGTGGCGGCCAGAGCAACCTGAGCGTGTCGCTCGACATGCCGGGCCAGAGCGCGGTGTTCGAGTCGGCGCCGCTGACCCGGCCGTTGCAGCTGACCGGCGGGGCGAGCGCGAAGATCAGGGTGTACGGCAAGGGCGAGGTGACGTTGTTCGGCAAGCTCTACGACGTCTCCGACTCGCTGCAGCCCCCGAACCTGCCGTCCGGGCAGATCTCCCCGGTCAAGGTGACGATCCCCGAGGGCGCCGACAGCGTCGAGGCGACGATCACCCTGCCGGTCGTGGACTACCTGTTCCCGGCCGGGCACCGGATGAGGCTGGCGCTGACGACCACGGACATGGGGTTCTCCACTCCGGCTGAGCCCGCCTCCTACCGGGTGGCGCTGGCGGACCCGGCGCTTGCCGTACCGAGCGTGAAGGGCCTGTCGGAGCCGCCGCCCGGCCTGGCGTGGTGGGTGTGGGCGATGCCGCTGGCCGCCATCGTGGTGGCGGCGGCCGTGCTGGCCACCGGCCGGACCCGCAGGGCCCGGGCGGGTACGGCCAGCGACGTGCCGCTGGAGATCACCGGCCTGACCAAGGCCTACAGCAACGGCTTCAAGGCCGTCGACGACCTGTCGTTCCGCGTGGAGCAGGGCCAGGTGCTGGGCCTGCTGGGGCCGAACGGCGCGGGCAAGACGACCACGATGCGCATGATGATGGGCTTGATCCACCCCGACGGCGGCACGATCAGGATCTTCGGCGAGGAGGTCACGCCCGGCGCGCCGGTGCTGTCGAGGCTGGGCAGCTTCGTGGAGGGTCCCGGTTTCCTGCCGCACCTGTCGGGGCGGGAGAACCTGGACCTGTACTGGGCGGCGACGGGCCGTCCGGCGAGCGAGGCGCATTTCGACGAGGCGCTGGAGATCGCCGGGCTCGGCAACGCGATCAACCGGGCGGTGCGCACGTATTCGCAGGGCATGCGCCAGCGGCTGGCCATCGCCCAGGCGATGCTCGGCCTGCCGGACCTGCTGGTGCTCGACGAGCCGACGAACGGGCTCGACCCGCCCCAGATCAGGGAGATGCGCGAGGTGCTCAAGCGCTACGCGCAGGACGGCCGCACGGTGATCGTCTCCAGTCACCTGCTGGCCGAGGTGGAGCAGACCTGCTCCCACGTCGTGGTGATGCACCGCGGCAAGCTGGTCAGCGAGGGCCCGGTGGCCCGCCTGCTGGCCACCTCCAACGGGCACGGACCTCGCCTGGAGGACGTGTTCCTGGACCTGATCGGGGAAAAGTGAGCGAGCTTGCGAGTGAACCAATGAACACAGCGAGCATGCTCGCACGCCCGACGAAGGAGGGCGTGTGAGCACCACATACGCGGCGAACAAGACGCTGCCGCTGCGGGTGGAGATCGTGCGGCAGTTCAAGCGCCGCCGCACGATGGTCATGTTCGGGCTGATGCTGGCCCTGCCGTGGATCCTGGTGATCGCGTTCAAGGTGGGCCCGCAGTCGAACAACCCGGGCAACGCGCTGCGCATCTCCGACCTGGCCTCGGCGGGCGCGCTGAACTTCGCCGCCTTCTCGCTGTCGGTTTCGGTGTTCCTGCTGGTGGTCGCGGTGGCGTTGTTCTGCGGCGACACCGTGGCCAGCGAGGCGAACTGGTCGTCGCTCAGATACCTGCTGGCCGCGCCGGTGCCGCGTGACCGGCTGCTGCGGCAGAAGCTGATCGTGGCGATGGGCTACGCGGCGGCGGCGGTGATCAGCATGCCGTTGATGGCGCTGCTGGCCGGGACACTGGCGTTCGGCTGGGACGACATCCAGGTGCCCGGCACGGGCGAGACGATCCCGGCCATGGACGCGCTGCCGCGTTTCGCCATCGTCATCGGCTACGCGCTGGTGTGCCAGCTGGTCACGGGCGCGCTGGCGTTCCTGCTGTCGACCATGACCGACTCGCCGCTGGGCGCGGTGGGCGGCGCGGTCGGGTTGTGGATCGTCTGCCAGATCCTGCAGGCCGTCGAGGCGCTGGGGGTGATCAGGGAGTTCCTCCCGACGTTCTGGAACAACGCCTGGCTGGACGCGATCGCGCCCGAGCCCGACTACAGCGGCATGGCCAAGGGGGTGGCGATCTCGATCACCTACGCGGCGCTGCTCATCGCGCTGTCCTTCCGGCGGTTCCGCCACAAGGACGTGGTGTCGTAGCGGGCCGGGCCCGTGAAGCCCCTGGTCGTCGGCACCAGCATGACGGCCAGGGGTGACAGCAGGCACAGCAGGCCGCACCCGAGGAGTACGGCGGGCGCTCCGGCGAGCTCTGTCAGCGGGGAGACGGCCAGCAATCCCAGCGGCGCCAGGCCGTACGACACGAGGAAGTCGACCGCCGACACCCGTGCCAGCAGGTGCGGCGGCACCTCGCGCTGGGTGGCGGTGAACCAGGTGATGTTGAACAGCGAGGAGCCGAATCCGGCCACCGCGTAGGCGGCGATCACCGTGGGGACGCTGGGCGGCAGGACGAGCGAGAGCGGGGCCAGGCCGTAGGCGGACAGGCCGAGCAGCGCGGTCCAGCCGGGGGCCGGCGGTTTCCATCGCATCATCAGCAGGGCTCCGGCCAGAGCGCCGACGGTGGTGGCGGTCAGGGCGGAGGCGAGCAGGGCGTCGCCGCCGAAGCCGGATCGGGAGATCGTGGGCAGGAGCACCTGGGTCGCGGAGAACCCGGCGGCGGCCTGGATCGCGAGGGCGACCAGGCCGGGGAAGAACCAGCGGTGCCTGCGCGCCTCCCGGACGCCTTCCCAGAAGGACGCGGCCCCCCGGGCGCCGGACCGCTCACGCCGGGCCGCGCCGGAGCCCTCCTCGCTGGCCCGGCGGAAGAAGGCGACGCGGCCGCGCGACGAGGCGGCTGGCGCGGCGGTCATGGCGGGCGTGGCGGTGGGCTGAGTGGCCGTGCGGCGGAGGAGGCCGCTGCCGAGGGCGGTGAGCAGCCACAACGCGCCCGAGACCGCCAGCACCGCCCGAGCCCCGGCCACGACGCTGATCGTGGCGGCCAGTCCCGGCGCGGCCATCGAGACGATGCGCCCGCTCATCGACGACAACGCGTTGGCCCGCTGCCGCGCCTCCTCGGCGACGGCGGCGGCCACGGCGGCCTGGAAGGCGGGCCGGTAGAGCCCCTGCCCGACCCCGGCGACGAGCGCGGCCGCGACGACCGCCCACAGCTGGCCCTCCAGCAACCACGCCACTCCGGCGGTGCCCGCGGCGGCGATGAGCCCGGCGACGCCGAGGGTGCGCCCCGGGGCCCGCCGGTCGGCCAGCACGCCGCCGACGGGCGTGCCGAGCAGGAACCCGGCCGTCTTGGCGGCCAGGGCGGCCCCCAGGACGGCGGCGTCGGCGCCGGCGTCGAGCACGGCGATGGCCAGCAGCACGGGGAAGAGGACCATGCTGAACGTGCCCGCGGTGTTGCCGAGCCAGAGCAGGAGGAAGCGCCGAGTCATGTAACCGACTCTAGCCCTTAAGACAGTTACGCGCGACTGCGGAAGGCGGCCACCTTCATCCGGTTCTGGCACGACGTGGAGCAGAAGCGCCTGGTCCTGCTCCGTGTGGAGTCGAGGAAGAGGTTGTCGCACCGTTCGGCGCCGCACACGTGCAGCCGTCCGGCCTCGGCGCTGCCGATCAGCATGCCCGCCGCGGTGGCCATGTCGGCCAGCAGCGCCGCGGGCCCCGGGACGGCGAAGTGCAGGTGCCAGGGGTCGTCGTCGTGGCGCACCAGCCGGGGTGCGGCGTGGGTGCGCTCGAACAGCTCGTTGATGTGACCGGCCGCGGCGTCCTCGTCGCCGGCCGCCACGTGTTCGAGGGCGAGGTAGAGGCGCGTCCCGCCGTCGCGGTAGGCCTCGAGGACCTGTGCGGTGATCTCGGGTACGCGCCTGGTGGCCAGGCGGAGCGCGGCGTCGACCTCCATCGGGGAGACGGCGGCGGGCGCGCGTCCCTGCCGGTGGGCCGTGCCGAAGGTGTTGGCCAGCGCGATGGCGGCGTCGAGCGCGATCGTCAGGTGATGGGTGACGTCCACAGGGTTCAGCCCCAGTGCGGCGGCTTGTTCTCCAGGTAGAAGGCGTCGGCGTCGTCGAGCGAGGAGCGCCAGTCGCCCCAGCCGAGATCGCGGTCGTCCGAGGTCTGCTCGGGTAGAAGTTCACTCACGCATTCATGCTATCCGGTGGAACAAATACGTACCTGAGATCAAGAAGAGGACATCCGCCGCGAGGTACGATGCCCTGGCAGGTGTCGCCTACCCCCGTGAGGCTGCCCATGGCCACCCCGTCCGGCTGGCGGAGAGAAGGCAATCTGCCCGCGGAGCTGACGAGCTTCGTGGGACGCACCCGCCTCCTCGCCACGTTGAAGCGGCATCTCAACGATTCCCGCCTGGTGACCGTCACCGGCATCGGCGGAGTCGGCAAGTCGCGCACGGTGCTGCGGCTGGCCCATCAGATGCGCGCTCACTACGCCGACGGCGTCTGGTTCGCCGACCTGGCCCGGCTCCAGGACGCCGGGATGGTCAAGCAGACCATCGCCTCGGCGCTCGGCATCGCCGACCAGTCGTCCCGTGCCGCCGGCGAGACGCTGTCGGAGTGGGTCGCCGACCGCGAGATGCTCCTCATCCTCGACACGTGCGAGCACCTCATCCAGGGCTGCGCCGAGCTCGTCGAGGAGCTGCTGGAGGCCAGCCCCAACCTGCGCATCGTGGCCACCAGCCGCCAGTCGCTGCACCTGACCTACGAGCGCGTGGTCCCGATCCCGCCGTTGCAGGTGCCGGGCGACGACCCTGCCGAGAGCCTGTTCACCAACGAGTCGGTGCAGCTGTTCGCGGCCCGCGCGGGCGGCGTGGTGCCCGACTTCGTGCTCGACGAGACCAACATCGGCTCGGTGGCGGAGCTGTGCCGCCGCCTCGACGGCATCCCGCTCGCGATCGAGCTGGCCGCGGTGCGCCTGCGTGCCCTGTCGGTCGACCAGATCCTCGCCCTGCTCGCCGACCGCTTCAGCCTGCTCGCGGGCGCCAGCCGTACGGCACTGCCACGGCACCAGACCCTGCGCGCGGCCATCGGCTGGAGTCACGAGCTGTGCGCTCCGGAGGAGCGGCTGCTGTGGGCGCGGTTGAGCGTGTTCGCCGGCGACTTCGAGCTCGACGCGGCGCGTTTCGTCTGCTCCGACCAGCGCCTGGCCTCGGAGGACATCACCGATCTGGTCACCGGCCTGGTCGAGAAGTCGATCCTGCTGATCCGCAGCAATCACGCGGGCGTGCGCTACAAGCTGATCGACACGCTGGCGGAGTACGGCGAGGAGTGGCTCGACAAGCTGGGCGAGACCGAGACCATGCGCCATCAGCACCTGATGTACTACCTGAGCCTGGCCGAGCGCAGCGAGGACGCCTGGTCGGGGCCGCGGCAGATCTACTGGTTCGTGCGCATGCGCCAGGAGCACGACAACGTGCGCATCGCGCTGGAGCACGCCCTGCGCACGCCCGGCGAGACCCTGCTGGCGCTGAAGCTGCTGAGCTCGTTGTGGTTCATGTGGGTCTGCTGCGGGTTCGTCCGCGAGGGCCGCACCTACCTGGAGCGGGCGCTCAGCGCCAACCCGGTGCCGAGCAAGGAACGCTGCAAGGCGTTGTGGGTGCTGTCGTACGTGCGCAGCGCCCAGGGCGACAGTGCCGCAGCGCAGCAGGCGGCCGAGCAGTGCAGCACCGAGGCGGTGCGGGTGGGCGACTCCAAGGCGGTGATCCTGGCGTCGAAGATGCAGGGCACGGCGGCCCTGCTGCAGGGCGACCTCCAGAAGGCCAGCGCGCTGCTGGGCGTGGCGATCGAGTTCAACACCGACAACAAGGAGCTCAACCCCGGCCTGCTGCCCGCCTGGTCTTGCCCCGGTTTGATGGACACCTGATCTCTGAGGGACCCTGGTTCCCAGAAGAAGGAGTTCACTGTGCCGAACAACTATCCGCCGGAGTT
>NZ_JACDUR010000005.1:96969-1066261 GCF_013761175.1 Nonomuraea soli | reverse complement strand
ACCCGGTTACATTCCGAACCCGGAAGTTAAGCTTCTCTGCGCCGATGGTACTGCACTCGCCAGGGTGTGGGAGAGTAGGTCGCCGCCGCACAAATATTGATCAGAAAGGCCCGCCCGGGGTGTCCCGGTGCGGGCCTTTCTGCGTTTCACGGGCTGAACGGCGCGGCACGAAGCGCGTCGCCCCGTGCCTTCCGCATCTGGGCGGCCAGTGCGACGGCCTTCGGATGCGCTCCTGCGCTCACCTCCCCAGCACACACCTGTGACGACTGCTCCAGATGAGCCCGCAACCCGTCGACGGCCGCCCGCTCGAAGGCTCGCCCTTCCAGCGCTTCCACCTGCCGAAGCTTCGCGGCGGTCATCATGCCGGGCATGTCGTGACCCTCGTGAGGGTTGGTGGCCGGCTGCCCGGAGAGCAGTTCCCGCAGCCGTTCGAGCTCGGTGCGGTGAGCGGGAGCGAGCTTGCCGGCGAGGTCCCTCAACTCGGTGCTGGAGGTTCGTTCGGGTATCAGGGCCATGAGGCGTAGTGCCTGCTCGTTCATTGGGATCATCAGCTCGGCCCACGCGACGTCCGTGGCAGACAAAGTGGCAGACAAAACTGAGGTGGAAGTTGCCGGCGTACCTTTGCACGCCGTACCAAGGACGACCACGGTGGCCAGGCAGGCCGTGAACCGGCCCGCCTGGCGCATCAACGAAGGAACCACAACACTCACGGACGCCCGTTGGCGCCGCACTTGATGATCGGCCGGATGCAGTCACGCACCCGCCGCTCCATCTCCGCCTCCGGCCAGGCGTTGAAGAAGTCGCCGTGCATCGTGAACCCGCCCCCGGAAGCCAGCCGGAACCGCGCGGGGTCGCCGTTCACCGGATACCGCAGCACCTGGCGGAGTTTGGGCACCGGCACCGGGTGCGTGGAAGGGCATTGCCCTGCGACCGGATAGGCCATGTGGCTCTTGTGGTCGGGAGAGTCGAGATCCCGTCCGTTCCAGCACTGCGGGAAGTCCAGGTACGACTCCAGCATCGTGCCAGGTGGGCAGTTCACGAAGTCCTTCGACGATCCGACGTGGCCGGCGTGCAGGCATGACCATCGGGAGATCGTCGTGTCGTCGGGCCCGGTGGCCTTGGCGTTGCCGGCGACGATGCGCAGGCCCAGCGGCAGCGGCTGGATCCTGGCGATCACCGAGTCGGCGACGCCTTCGCCGAGGTAGTAGAAGGTCGTGCCGGTGGGTTCCACGGGCGCCCCGTCGGCGTACAGGGTCGGAACCCAGTACGACGACAGGTCTTCGGCGGGGTCGCAGTTGCTCGTGGAGGCGAGCAGTGTCGCGACGGTGGAATGTGCGTTGGCGGTGCGGTTGCCGAAGAAGCTGTGCATGTGGGAGGCGCCGGGCAGGCCGGGGAAGATGATGGGATCGTCGGGGAGGCGGTGGGTGAACGGGCAGTCGGCCAGGAACTCGGCGACCCTGACGATGTTGCCCGCCGTGCCGTACACCTCGAACTCCCAGAGCGAGACGCCCCAGGGGGTGGCCCGGCGCTCCGCGTAGAGGCGGATGTAGCGGGCGGTCGCGGTGACGTCCACCGACTGCACGCCGCCGGCGCCGGTGGTCGTCGAGTAGACGGAGGTCCAGGTGGTGCCGTTGGGTGAGACCTCCAGGCGGAAGGCGCTCGCGTAGGCGGCCTCCCAGTTGAGGACGACGCGGGCGATGGTGACGGAGGAGCCCAGGTCGACGGCGAGCCACTGGGGGTCGGCGAAGGCGCTGGACCAGCGGGTGCCGGGGTCGCCGTCGACGGCGGCGGCCGCGGAGGTGGCCGCGCTCTCCACGGAGGAGGCGGTGGCTGAGCGGCCCTGGGAGATCGGCGCCGCGCTGGCCGTCTGCACGGGCACGGCCAGCGCCGCGACCAGCAGGATCACCAGCGCCGCGACCCGGCCGAGGCGCCGGTACACACCGGACCGTGCACGAAGCCGCCCCATGACTGGTGCTCCGGAGCGTGCACGAAGCCGCGCCATCACTGGTACACCCGCACGTAGTCGACGAGCATCCGCGCCGGGAACGGCGTAGACGCGTCCGGCGGCCCCGGCCAGTCACCGCCGACGGCCAGGTTCAGGATGATGTAGAACGGATGGTCGAACACCCAAGGCCCCCGGGTGGCCTCGACCTGGGCCTTGTCGAGGGTGAACACCGTCCGGCCGTCGAGCGTGTACGTGATCCCCTTGCTGTCCCAGGTGGCTGCCCACACGTGGAAGTCGTCGGCGAAGTCCGCCCCGCCGGGCAGGGTGTACGGCGCTCCGATGCCGCCACCGCCGTTGTACGCGGGCGCGTGCACGGTGGAGTACGACGTCTTGGTGTCCTTCCCCAGCACCTCCAGGATGTCGATCTCCCCGTTGTACGGCCACGGCCGCCCGGTGAGGAAGTCGGCGCCCATCATCCAGAACGCCGGCCACAGCCCGTTGCCCTTGGGCACCTTGACGCGCGCTTCGACGCGGCCGTAGGTGAAGTGGAACTTGGTGCCGGTGTTCATCCTGGCCGAGGTGTACTGGCAGGTCCCGCCGGGGCAGGACGAGCCTGGCGTGGTCTCGCGGCGTGCTTCGAGGACCAGTTGCCCGCTGCCGTTCATGGCGGCGTTGCGGTGGTCGGTGTAGTACTCGAGCTCGTTGTTGGGCCCGGTGCCCGGGTCGGCGCGCCACTTGGCGGGGTCGGGGGTGGTGCCGGCGGCGCCGTTGAACTCGTCGCTCCAGACGAGCTGCATGGGGTTGCGCGGGTCGGGCGGGCTGGGCGGCGGGGCGGTGGGGGCGCCGCCGGTGCCGTACACCTGGAACTCCCAGAGGGAGTAGCCGTAGGCGGAGGAGCGCTGCGTGCCGTACATGCGCACGTGGCGGCCGGTGCCGGTGACGTTGAGGACCTGCTTGAAGCCGGTGCTGGTGGTCGTGGAGTAGATCGGGGTCCAGTCGGTGCCGTTGAGGGAGACCTGGATCTGGTACGACCTGGCGTAGGCGGGATCCCACTGCAGGACGACCTTGGTGATCTGCGCGGTGGCGCCGAGGTCGACGGCGATCCAGCCGGGGTCCACCCAGCCGCTGGTGGAGCTCGTCGCCCAGCGGGAGGCGGGGTCGAGGTCGAAGGCTCTGGCGGGAGTGCACTCCCAGCAGTTGCCGTCGTGCTGGGAGGAGGAGGCGGTGCCCGGCTTGCCGTACGACAGCAGCTGTTCGCCGGAGGTGCCGCCGGCGTGCACCTGGAACTCCCAGAGGGAGACGCCCCAGGCGGTGGCGCGGGTGTCGGCGTACAGGCGCACGTAGCGGCCGGAGCCGGTGACGTTGATCGTCTGGACGCCGCCGGTGGAGGACGTCGTGGTGTGGATCGTGGTCCAGGTGCTGTTGTCGGGCGAGGTCTGCAGGCGGAAGGCCGAGGCGTAGGCGGTCTCCCAGTTGAGGACGACGCTGGTGATGGAGGCGGTGGCGCCGAGGTCGACGGTCAGCCATTGCGGGTCGGAGAAGGCGCTCGACCAGCGGGTGCCGGGGTCGCCGTCGACGGCGTTGGCGGGGCCGAAGGGCGCCGCCTCGACGGAGGAGGCGGTCGCGGGCTTGCCCTGGGACAGGGGTGGCGCGGCGTGGGCGGGTGGAGCGGAGAGTAAGCCGGCGACCAGCGCCAGCAGCAGAAGGATCAGCGGGCGTCTCATGCGGTTCTCCTAGCGTCGAGAGAGCGCTCCCTGAGCGAGTACGGTCCGCCATCGCTCTGACAGCTGTCAAGGCCCAATTAACGGGGATGGAACATTGCAGGGCTACGGGTGTAACCTTCGGGGAGCGCTCCCCGAAGGAGACCCATGCAGCGTCCGACCCTTGACGCGGTCGCGGCACGCGCCGGCGTGTCCAAGTCGACCGTGTCGCGAGTGATCAACGGCGTGAGCACGGTCGCGCCCCGCATCCGTGAGGCGGTGCTCGACGCCGTCGGCGAGCTGGGCTATGTGCCGAACGCCGCGGCACGCAACCTGGTGACCCGCCGCACGGACGCGGTCGCCCTGGTGGTCTCCGATCCGCCCAAGGGGCTGGTGTCGGACGATCCGCTCTTCGCGGCCGTGGTGCGTACGGCCAGCCGCGCGCTGGAGGCGGCGGGCAAGCAGGTCGTGCTCATGCTGGCGGGCTCCGACGAGAGCCGCGAGCGGGTCGAGCGCTACGTCGTGGCCGGGCACGTCGACGGGGTCATGCTGGTCTCGTTGCACGGCGCGGATCCGCTGCCGTACATGCTGGCCAGGAAACGGGTGCCGATGGTGTCGTTCGGCCGCAGCTCGGCGGCGGTGCCGTACGTCGAGAACGACAACGAGGGCGGCGCGGGGCTGGCCGTACGGCACCTGCTCGGGCTGGGCAGGCGCCGCGTGGCCACGATCACCGGGCCGATGGACCTGATCGCCTCGCAGGAGCGCCTGGCCGGCTACAACGGCGCGGTGCGGGAGGCGGGCTGCCGGTCGATGATGGCGCTGGGCGACTTCACCCGCATCTCGGGCGCCGAGGCCATGGACCAGCTACTCCAGGACGATCCGCAGCTCGACGCCGTCTTCGCCGCCAACGACCTGATGGCGATCGGCGCGCTCCACGTGCTGCGCAAGCACGGTCGCAGGGTGCCCGACGACGTGGCGGTGGTCGGGTTCGACGACATCGAGGCGGCGCAGTACACCGCGCCGCCGCTGACGACCGTGCGCAGCCCGATGGACGCCCAGGCGCTGGCGACGGTCGAGTTGCTGCTCGACCTGTTCGAGGAGGGAGCGCAGGAGTCGGTGGTGATGCCGTGCGACCTGGTGATCAGGGAGTCAGCCTGAAACAGCCGCGCCCAGCAGCGGCTCGATCCGGAAGGGGATCTGCGTCGACAGGGCGATCGTGGTGTCGGTGCGCTGGACGGCAGGGGAGGCCAGCACGGTGGCGATGACCTCCTGCAGGTGCTCGGTGCTGCGCGCGACCACGCGGCACAGCAGGTCGTGCTGCCCGCTGGTGCCGTGCACCTCGAGGATCTCGGGTACGGCACGCAGCGCGATCACCGCCTCGGCGAGCCTGCCCTGGGCGATCTGCAGCGAGACGAAGGCCAGGATCGGGTAGCCGGCGTGGTGCACCGAGACGGTCGGGCCGAAGTCGGTGATGACCCCTCCGGCGGTGAGCTTCTCGACGCGGGCCTGCACGGTGCCGCGGGCGACGCCGAGGAGGCGGGCGAGCTCGGTCAGCCCGATCCGCGGGTGGGCGCGCATGGTGGTGAGCAGGCGGACGTCCAACTGGTCCATGAGGCAAGCCTGGTCGATTCGACCAGCGAAAGAAAGGCTTCACCGTACGAAATTGGGCGAATCGTGCAGGAGAACTGGTCACTCTTGCCAGCCCGCATGGGATATTGCTGTGATTTACGACATGTTCGAGGAAGCGCAGTATTTCGCTCCGGTGGCCACGACGGAAGACGGCGGCGTGGTGGTCGAGCTCTCCAAGAGCCACCCGGGCTTCGCCGACGAGGTCTACCGGGCCCGGCGCAACACGATCGCCGCCCTGGCGGTCAACCACACCGTGGGCGAGCCGATCCCGGCCGCGGAGTACACCGAGCAGGAGCACGAGGTCTGGGCGAGCGTCACCCGCGAGCTCAAGATCAAGCACCGCAAGTACGCGCCGCAGGAGTACGTGGACGCCGCCGAGCGCCTCGGGCTCCCGCAGGACCGCATCCCGCAGCTGCAGGAGGTGAGCGAGCTGCTCGAACCGCTGACCGGCTTCCGCTACCTGCCGGCGGCCGGGCTGGTGCCGCTGCGGACCTTCTACGGCGTGCTGGCCGACGGATACTTCCACTCGACGCAGTACATCCGCCACCATTCTGTGCCGTTCTACACCCCTGAGCCCGACGTCATCCACGAGGTCATCGGCCATGCCAACGCGCTGGCGAGCGACCGGTACGCGGCGTTGTACCGCAAGGCGGGCCAGGCGGCGCGCAGGGTGGAGACCGACGAGGCGCTGGAGTTCATCTCCAAGATCTTCTGGTTCACGCTCGAGTTCGGCGTCATGACCGAGCACAACGAGCTGCGGGCCTACGGCGCGGGCATCCTGTCGTCCTACGGCGAGATCGAGGAGTTCCGCGGCATGGACATCCGGGATCTCGACATCAGGGAGATGGGCACCACCGCCTACGACATCACCAAGTACCAGGACGTGCTGTTCAGGGCCGAGTCCCTGGAGCATCTGGAGGACGTGGTCGGCGGCTTCTGGGACAGCTGCGACGACGACTCGATCGCCCGCCTCGCCTGACGAACCCGGGCGCCACTTCGAGCATCAAACAGGCATGCTTCACGTGGCGCTCGCGGGAGTCCTGGCGGTCACCGGAATGCACGTGCCGCCGGCCGGCGCGAAACCGGCCGCCGGGACGCACGCCCCGCCGGTCAGCGCGAAAACGGTGACCAAACGCCTCGACTCGTTCCTCGCCGGCCGTCCAGGACCGGTGACGGCGACGGTCTGGGACCTGAAGACGCGCAAGATCTACCGCTACCACCGCCACGAGCGGATGATCACCGCGAGCGCGGCCAAGGCGCAGATCCTCATGGCCCTGCTGCTGAAGACGCCCTGGAGCAAGCTCGACAAGGCGGCGAAGCACGACGCCGACATCATGATCCGCCACAGCGACAACCACGCCGCCGACCGGCTCTGGCTGCGTATCGGGGGCGCGGCGGGCTTCACCAGGGCGGGCAGGAAGTTCGGGCTCAAGCACACCGCGGGCGTTCCGGGCGACTGCCTCGACCTGTACTGCTGGGGCATCACCCGCACCAGCGCCGACGACCAGGTGCGCCTGATGAACGCGCTCGTCAGCCCCGGGAGCCCCCTGGCGGAGGCCGACAGGCGGCAGGTCCGGCGCCTGATGGGCGACGTCGTCGACGGCCAGGACTGGGGCGTCCGCGCCGGAGCCTGCAAGGGCCAGGACACGTCACTGAAGAACGGCTGGCTGAAGCGGATCTCCACCAAGAAGTGGGCGGTGGTCAGCGTCGGGCTGATCGGCGAGCGCTACGCCGTGGCGGTCCTCACCGAGGGCAGCGCCGAGGCGGCCGACGGCATCGCGACGGTCGAGGGCGTGGTCCGCCGGATCATGCCGCATTTCCGCTCTTGCTGAGCCGGTAGCCCACGCCCCGCACGGTCTGGATGAGCTTGTCCTCGTGGTCGCCGAGCCGCGCGCGCAGCCGCTTGACGTGCACCGCGATCGTGTTGGTCGAACCGCCCTCCACGGAGTTCCACACGTGCCGCATGATCTGGTCGCGCGTGACCGTCCTGTCGGCGTTGCGCATCAGGTAGTGCAGCAGCTCGAACTCGCGCAGCGGCAGGTGCACGGCACGCCCGGCGACCCGCACCTGGTGCCCGACCACATCCAGCTCGACCCCGCCGATCGCGAGCACGCGGGGCGAGGCCTGGATGAAGGGCAACAGCTCGGGCACGCGGTAGGGCCGGGCCACGCAGGCCGACGCACCCGCGGCCAGCGCCTGGACCGCCTTCTCGGCGTGCCCCTCGCCGACGCCGAGCAGGACCGGTACGGCACGCGAGAGCCGTACCGCTCGTACGAAATCCACTGCCCCGATGACCGGCAACGTGGCCGCCACGAGCACCACGTCCGGCTGTAATGCTCCAGCCTGGAGCAACGCCTGTGCGCCGTCGCGCACGCCGGTGACCGAGACACCCTCGCGTTCCAGGGAGGCGGCCAGTTCCTTGACGATGTCCTCGTCGGGATCGGCCACCAGCAGGACGGGCATCTCGGAAGCCATCAGCCGAAGCGCCCCGTGATGTAGTCCTCGGTCCGCTTGTCGGCGGGGTTGGTGAAGATCCGGCTGGTCTCGTCGAACTCCACCAGACGGCCGTGCCGTACGCCCGCCTCGTCGACCTCGGCGGTGAAGAAGGCGGTGCGGTCGGAGACGCGGGCGGCCTGCTGCATGTTGTGCGTGACGATCACGATCGTGTAGTCGCGCGACAGCTCCTGCATCAGGTCCTCGATCTTGGTGGTGGCGATCGGGTCCAGGGCCGAGCAGGGCTCGTCCATGAGGATGACTTCCGGCTTGACCGCGATCGCGCGGGCGATGCACAGACGCTGCTGCTGGCCTCCCGACAGGGAGAGCGCGTTCTGCTTCAGCTTGTCCTTGACCTCGTCCCACAGGGCGGCCTGGGTGAGCGCCTGCTCGACCAGGTCGTCCATCTTGCCCTTCATGCCGTTGACCCGCGGGCCGTAGGCGATGTTGTCGTAGATCGACTTAGGGAAGGGGTTGGGCTTCTGGAAGACCATGCCGATCCGGCGGCGCACCTCGATCGGGTCGACGTGGTCGCCGTAGAGGTCCTCGCCGTGGTAGGTGATCTTGCCTGCGGCGCGGGCGCCGGGGATGAGGTCGTTCATGCGGTTGAAGCACCGCAGCACGGTCGACTTGCCGCATCCCGACGGGCCGATCATGGCGGTGATCTCCCGGTTGCCGATCGTCATGTCGACGTTGCGCACGGCCTCGTAGTCGCCGTAGAAGACGCTGAGGTCCTCCACCTGGAAGACCGGGTCGAGCGACTCCAGGTTGCGGGGCGCCTCCGGACCCCGGACGGTCACGTTCGGCATCGAGATTCCAATCTCAGACATTGCGTCCTCTCACCACCGCTTCTGGTAGCGGTTACGGAGCCAGATGGCCACGGAGTTCATGAGCAGCAGGATCGCGAGCAGGATCACGATGGCCGCGGCGGCCAGGACGTGGAACTCCTCACGCGACTGGCTGATGAAGGAGTAGATCTGGATGGGCAGCACGGTGAAGCTGCTCCAGACGCCCTCCGGGTTGAAGCGCACGAGAGTCGCGGCGCCCAGCATCAGGAAGGGCGCGGCCTCGCCGATCGCGCGCGACAGGGCCAGGATGGAGCCGGTCGCCATGCCGGGCACGGCGGCGGGCAGCACCTGGCGCCAGATGGTCTGCCACTGGGTGGCGCCCAACGCCAGCGAGCCCTCGCGGATGGAGGGCGGCACGGCCTTGATGGCCTCGCGGGCGGAGATGATGACGATCGGCAGCACCAGCAGCGAGATGGTCATCGCGCCGGTCATCACGGTGAAGCCGAACTGCATCCACCGGGCGATGAGGCCGAGGCCGAGGATGCCGTAGACGATCGAGGGCACGGCCGCCAGGTTCGAGATGTTCAGCTCGATCAGGCGGTTGTACCACTTGGTCTTGTCGGCGTACTCCTCCAGGTAGACCGCGGCCAGGATGCCGGTCGGCAGCGCCATGAGGGCGGTCAGGGCGATGATCCAGAGTGTGCCGAAGATGCCCGACTGGATACCGGCCGTCTCCGGCCGCCTGATCGAGGGCTGGTTCTCCCAGAGAGCCGAGTCGAGGCGCGGCCAGCCGTCCTGGACCACGTAGACGAGCAGCAGGGCCAGGAAGCCGAGCGCGATCACCAGGCTGGACAGCAGGGCGATGCGGAAGACGTGCTCCCGCAGCGGGCGGCCCTGACCGGCGAGCTGGACGGCCGACTTGGGGGTGGTGAGGATGGCCATCAGTCGTAGACCTCGCGATATTTCTGGACCATTCGCGCGCTGAACCAGTTCATGGCGAAGGTCATGAGGAACAGCAGCGAGCCGACCGCGAAGATGGTCTTGTAGGCGATCGAGCCGGTGGAGGCGTCACCCGAGCCCGCCTGGGCGATGAAGGCGGCCATCGTCGACATCTCCTGCGTGGGGTCAAGCGTGAAGACCGACTTGAAGCCCGCGGCGATGGCGACGATCATCGTCTCGCCGGCGGCCCGCGAGATCGCCAGGATGATGGCGGCGACGATGCCGGAGAAGGCGGCGGGCACCACGACGCGCACCGAGGTGAGCATCTTGGAGGCGCCCAGGGCGAAGGAGCCCTCGCGCAGACCGTTGGGCACCGCGGCCATGGCGTCCTCGGACATCGAGGCGATGATCGGGATGATCATGACGCCGACCAGCAGGCCCGCGCTCAGCGCGTTCTTCGGCTCCAGGCCGAGCCAGGGGAAGACATCCTGCAGCAGGGGCGTGACCAGGGTCAGGGCGAAGAAGCCGAAGACCACGGTGGGCACGCCGGCCAGGACCTCCAGGACCGGCTTGAAGATCTTGCGGACCCTGCGGGAGGCGTACTCCGACAGGTAGATCGCGGCGGCCAGGCCGAGCGGCACGGCCACGATGATGGCGATGAGCGTGATCTCCAGGGTGGCCACGATGATCGGCCAGACGCCGAAGTGCGCCGGCTTGAACAGCGGGCCCCACTCGGTCGAGCCGAAGAACTGGGCCAGGCTGACCTCGGAGAAGAACTCGATGGTCGGCTCCGCCAGCGCGAAGACGATGCCCACCGTGGTGGCCACCGACACCAGCGCCGCGAGCATGAGCACGACCTTGATGGCCTGCTCCCCGTAACGCGGGCGCGACCGCGCCAGGGACCTGCCGGTCCCCGTCGCGGTCGCCCTGTGCTGTGCGGACATCAGCCCGCCAGGCCCTTCAGGGCCTGCAGGTCGGACTTGAGCTTGGCCTCCTGCTCGGCGTTGAGCGGGACGAACTTGGCGTCCTTGGCGATGGCGCCGATGTTGCCGACGTAGAAGTCGAGGAAGGCGGCGACCTCGGGACGCTTGGTCGCGGCGGCCGACGGGTAGATGAACAGCGGCCGCGAGAGCGGGGCGTAGGTGCCGTTCTGGGCGGTCTCGACGCTCGGGGCGACGCAGCCCTTGCCGGAGTCGACCTGCACCGCGGTCAGGGTGTCGGCGTTCTCCTCGAAGTAGGTGAAGCCGAAGTAGCCCAGGCCGCCCTTGGCGCCCTTGACGCCGTTGACGATGTCGTTGTCGTTCTCGGAGGGGCTGTAGTCCTTGCGGCTGGCGCCCTCCTCGCCGTTGATCGCGTCGGTGAAGTAGTCGAAGGTGCCGGAGTCGGTGCCCGGGCCGTACAGCTTGAGCGGCTCGTCGGGGAACTTGGCGTCGATGTCCTTCCAGCTGTTGACCTTGCCCTCGGCGCCCGGCTCCCACATCTTCTTGAGCTGGTCGGTGGTCAGGCAGGTGGCCCAGGTGTTCTCCTTGGGCACGACCACGGTCAGGGCGTCGGTGGCCACCGTCAGCTCGGTGAACTTGATGCCCTTGGCCTCGCAGGCGGCCTTCTCTTCGTCCTTGATGGCGCGGGAGGCGTCAGAGATGTCCGTCTCGCCGGCGCAGAACTTCTCGAAGCCACCGCCCGTGCCTGAGGTGCCGACCGGCACCTTGACCTGGGGCTGCTCCTCGCCGAAGAGCTCGGATGCGGCCTGGGTGAGCGGGGCGACGGTGCTGGAGCCGTCAACCTTGACCTCGCCGCTGAGCGCGGCGGGGGCGGCGGCGCTGCCGCTCTCGGCGGGGGCGGCGGCCGAGGTGCTCTCGCCGCTGGGCTTCGCGTTGCCGCCACAGGCCGCCGCGCTGAGGGAAACGACGAGGGCTGCCGTCGCCACCCCAAGAAGGCGGCGCTGTCCACTGGTCACGGTATGTGTCCTTCTCCGTATGAGATCCCGTTTTTCGTTACGTCCTGATACAAGCCGGGCAAAGTGAACGGCAATGAAACGAGCCATGACCGGCGGCGGAAGCGTTTTGAACAGGCAAGATGGATCACATGAGCTATCGAGTCATCCTGGTGTGCATGGGCAACATCTGCCGCTCTCCCATGGCCGAAGTGGTGCTCAGGCGTACCCTTGAGGAGCACGGACTGGACGACGTCGTGGTCGAGAGCGCAGGCACCGGCGACTGGCACGTGGGCGGTCCCATGGACTCACGGGCGCTGGCCACCCTCGCCGAGGCGGGCTACGACGGCTCCGCGCACCGGGCCCAGCACTTCCGCATCGGCGAATACGACCTGGTCCTGGCCATGGACAAGGACAATCTGCGGCGCCTGCCGCGCGGCGCGAGGCTGTTTCGCTCCTTCGACCCCGACGCGCCGGAGGGCGCCGAGGTGCCCGACCCCTACTACGGCGGGCAGGAGGGATTCGACGAGGTGCTGCGCATGGTGGAGGCGGCCTCACGGGGGCTGGCCAAGTACATCGAACACCACCGATGAGGCGCACCCTCGGCGATGGCCGGGAGGTCTTCGTCAAGTCAGGTCCTGTTTCCCCGTTGTTCACCTCCGAGGCCGCGGGGCTACGCTGGCTCGGCCCGATCGCGGTTCCCGTGATCTCCGCCGACGAGCGGCACATCGCGGTCGAGTGGGTCGAACCGGAGCCTCCGACGGCAGCCGCGGCCGAACGTTTCGGGCGTGACCTGGCGGCCACCCACGCGCGGGGAGCGCCGGCCTTCGGCGCCGGCTGGCCGGGCTTCATCGGGCCGCTGCCCATGGACAACACACCCGCCTCCGACTGGCCTGCCTTCTACGCCTCGCAGCGGGTGCTTCCTTTCGTGCGGCAGGCGGGCCTGGACCCGGCGCCCTTCGAGCGAGCGCTGCGACGAGCCCACGACGTCCCCGCCGAGCCGCCCGCCCGCATCCACGGCGACCTGTGGAACGGCAACGTGCTCTGGTCGGGCGGCAGGGGCGTGCTCATCGACGCGGCCGCGCACGGCGGGCACCGCGAGACGGATCTGGCCATGCTGGCGCTGTTCGGCGCGCCCCACCTGGACCGGATCCTGGCGGCATACCAGGAGGTGTCACCGCTCGCCGACGGATGGCGTGACCGGGTGCCCCTGCACCAGCTGCATCCGCTCGCCGTACATGTGGTGCTCTTCGGCGGAGGGTACCGAGAGAGCCTGATCAGCGCGGTTACGAGGCTTCTCTAACTCCGAGTGACAGTATGGTCACTGTGATCAGAGCTGTGGAGCTGGGACTTCGCAAGCACGGCCACTGGATCTTCCAGGGGTTGTCGCTGGAGGCGCCGCCCGGCTCCCTGGTCGCGGTCGTCGGCCCCTCCGACTCGGGGCGGTCGTGTTTCCTGCTCGCTCTGGCCGGGCGGATGAAGGTCACCCGCGGCGAGCTGACCGTCGACGGGGCCAGGTCCGTGCGCGGGAAGGTGGCGGTGGCGCGGGTGCGCCCGCCGATCGACCTGACGCCGGAGCTGCGGGTGGGGGAGCACGCCCGCGAGCGCAGGCGGCTGGAGCGTGTCGGCAAGGATGCGTTCGGCCGGGCCTGCTCGGCACTGGGATGGAACGCTCCGGAGAAGGAGCTCACAGAGGAACTCGACGCCGCAGACCGGACCCTGCTCTGCGCGGCGCTCGGGCTGATGGCGGGCAAGCCCGTCGTGGTGCTCGACGACGTGCACGACAACACCGCGACCGACCGGCAGGAGCAGGTGTGGCTGGCGCTGCGCCGGGCGTGCGACGCGGGCGCGACGATCGTGGCCTCCACGGTCGAGGAGGCTCCCGCGCGCGGCCTGGCCGACGGATGGGTCCGCTGTGCGCGTGCTTGACCTGGCCCTGTTCGAGCTGCGCCGATTCCGCAAGCCGCTGCAGCGGGCTGGGCTGGCCTTCCTGCTGATCGTGCCGTTGTTGTACGGCGCCACCTACCTGTGGGCCAACTGGGACCCGTACGGCAAGGCGGACCAGATCCCCGTGGCCGTGGTCAACGAGGACGTGCCGGTCACGGTGAAGGGCAAGCAGGTCCACGCCGGGCAGGACTTCGTCGACGAGCTGAAGGACGACCCCCAGTTCCAGTGGCACTATGTCAGCGCCGCGGAAGCTCAGCGAGGTCAGCGCGAGGGACGCTACTTCCTGATCATCACGGTCCCCGCCGACTTCAGCGCCAAGGTCTCCAGCGCCGCGAACGGCACGGCCGAGCGGGCGACCATGACCATCCAGGCGGACGACGGCAACAACTACGTGGTCGGGACCATGGCCAAGGTGGCCCAGTCCGAGCTGCACGAGAAGGTCAACGCCGCCGCGGTGGAGGCGTACTTCGACGCCGCCTTCGAGGGGCTCGACAAGGCGGAGGAGGGCCTCGACGAGCTGGAGAAGGGCGCCCGCGAGCTCGACAGGGGCGCCGCTTCGGCCGACGAGGGCGGCAGGGAGCTCGTCCAGGGAGTCGAGAAGATCAAGGCGGGGACGGCCGCGCTCGCGCCCGGCGCCGCCGCGGTGTCCGCGGGTGTCGACAAGCTCAACAGGATCGCCCAGCCGCTCGCCGAGCTGGCCATGCGCGAGCTGCCGATCGTGGCCGACCGGGCCAACCGGATCGCCCAGCTCGCCGCGAAGATCACGGGCATCGGCGCGGCGGGCGCGCGGGAGATCGCGCGGATCGCGCGCGCGGTGGCCGACATCCTCTACCGGCTCTGCGACCGGATCTCCGTGTGGATCGCCGAGGAGAAGAAACGGCTGCTCGGCCTGCCGCTCAACCCGGACGCCAGCGACGACTTCCTGTTCACGCCCGCGATGAGCCCCCTGGTGCACGACCTGCTCGACTTCGCCGAGCTGCTGGCCATGGAGGCGGCCAGGATCGCCCGCCTCGCGGGGGCACTCGACAACGAGGTCTCCCACGTGGCGCGGGAGATCGCCGCGCTCAAGCGCGAGGTGCCCGCGCTGCAGCGCAGGATCGCCAGGGGCGCCCGTGACATCCAGAAACTCGACGACGGCGCCCGGCTGGTGGCCAAGGGCGCCAAGGCCCTGGACAGCGGGGTCGGCACCCTCCTCGGCGGCGCCGAGCAGCTCAGCTCCGGGCTCGGGCAGCTCAAGGACGGCACGGGCAAGCTCGTCGACGGCATCGAGGAGGGCCGCGGCGAGCTGCCCACGCTCGACTCCTCTTCGTCGAGCACGCTGGCCGACCCGGTCGACGTGCGGCTGACCAACGTGCACGCCGCCGACTCCTACGGCCGGGGGCTGGCGCCGTTCTTCATCCCGATCTCGTTGTGGGTCTTCGGCGTCGTCGCGTTCCTGATGCTCCACCCGGTCGGCTCCCGGGCGCTGGCCTCTGGCGCGGGGGCGCTCACGGTGGCCCTGTCGGCGTGGTTGCCCGTGGCGATGGTCGGCCAGGCCGCCGCGCTGCTCCTGTACGGCGTCGTCGATCTGGGCCTGGGGCTGGATCCGGTCAACGTGCCGGGAACGATCGGGCTCATGGCGCTGGGGATGGCGACGTTCGCGACGCTGATCCAGCTCCTGCGGGTGGCGATCGGCGGGGCGGGCGCGGCCGTCGCGCTGGTCCTGCTCATCCTGCAGCTCGTCGCCAGCGGCGGGCTCTTCCCGGTGCCGACCCTGCCCGGCCCCCTGGTGGCTCTCCATCCGCTGCTGCCGATGAGTTACCTGATCAGCGCCCTGCGGGTGACGATCTCCGGCGGCAATCCCGACATCACCTGGCACTCGGTCGCCGTGCTGGCCGGGTTCTTCCTGACCGCGCTGGCGCTGATCGTCGTCATGGTCAGCAGGCAGCGGGTCTGGAACATGGAGCGGTTCAAACCAACCTTGGAGTTGTGAGCCTGCCCAGGACCTCGTCGTGCAGCAGGCCGTTGGTGCACACCAGGCTGCCGCCTTCCAGCCCGGTGCCGCCGTCGAGCCCCGTCCAGCGCCCGCCGGCCTCCTCCACGATCACGGTCAGGGCGGCGATGTCCCACGGTGACAGCTCGGGCTCGGCCGACAGGTCCACCGCACCCTCGGCGACCATCATGTGGGACCAGAAGTCGCCGTAGGCCCTGGTGCGCCAGCAGGCCCTGTTGAGGTCGAGGAAGTTGTCGAGCCTGCCCTGCTCCTCCCAGCCGCCGAAGCTGGAGTAGGAGAAGGAGGCGTCCTCCAGCTTGGAGACCTTGGAGACGTTCATGCGGGTGGCCTTGGTCAGGCTCCTGCCGGTCCAGGAGCCGCCGCCCTTGGCCGCCCACCAGCGCCTGCCCAGGGCGGGGGCCGACACGAGGCCGACGACCACCCTGCCGTGGTCCATCAGCGCGATGAGCGTCGCCCAGACGGGCACGCCGCGCACGTAGTTCTTGGTGCCGTCGATCGGGTCGATCACCCATGACCTGGCGCCCCAGCCGGTGTTGCCGAACTCCTCGCCGATGACCGCGTCGCGGGGTCTGGCCCTCCTGAGGGTGCCCCTGATCGCCTCCTCGACGGTGCGGTCGGCGTCGCTGACCGGGGTGAGGTCGGGCTTGGTCTCGACCTTGAGGTCGACTGCCTTGAACCGGCGCATGGTGAGGTTATCGGCGGCGTCCGCCATGACATGCGCGAGGCGTAGGTCGTCGCTGTAACCCGTCACGAGATGTCACGCTATCGCGCCAACCCGGACATACCTAGTGCCCTTCGGGCGTGCCGAAGGGCACCGGCGGGGATCAGCCGTGCGAGTCGGTGGCCGCCGCGCGCTTGACCAGGTATTCGTCGTCCTCCCAGATCGAGCAGGAGGGACCGTTGGGTCCGCCGAAGCGGACGGAGTCGAAGGCGTCGCGGAAGGTGATGTAGAAGTTGCCCTTGCCCCGTGGGCTCGTGACGGCCGTGCAGCCGCCGTAGTCGGGCTGGGTGTGCAGATGGATGAGCGTGTCGGTGCGGTTCCAGTCGGACTTGGCGCGGTCGCCCATGCCCAGGGCGGCCAGGTTGGGGGTGTTGCCCTGCAGCTGGACGATGTCGCCCGTGCCGTCGAGGCCGGAGAAGAGGCAGTAGTAGCCCTCCTGGCACCGGTCGTAGCCCTCTGCCGCCTGGGCGGGTGCGCTCAGGGCGGCCAGGGCGACCGCGGCGATCGGTAAGGCCAGTACGTGAAACTTCTTGCCCACCATACCTCCATGGATGAAGCTTTCTTTCCGTTCGACCATAACCGCAGAGATCAACTTTTGCTAGACGGAGAATCGGTTACTCGCGAGTAGCATTGGGCCATGACGACAGACGTTGGCGCGCTCCTGCTGGAGACCGTGCCCTTCGCGCGCACGCTCGGCATCACCTTCGACTCGGTCGCCGACGGCGTGGCCGTCTGCCGGGTCGCCGACCGTCCCGACCTGCGCAACCACGTGGGCGGGCCGCACGCGGGGGCGCTGTTCACCCTGGCCGAGTCGGCCTCGGGGGCGGCCATGCTCTCGCTCTTCGCCGACCAGCTCTCCCGTGCCACGCCGCTGGTGACCGTCTCGACGGTGAAGTACCTGAAGCTGGCCCTCGGCGAGATCGTCGCCACCGCCCACGTGCGGGCCGACCGGGCGGCGGTCCTGGAGCTCCTCGACGCGGGCAAGCGGCCCACGTTCGAGGTGGCCGTGGAGCTGCGCAACGCCGACGGCGTCGTCGTCAGCGAGCTCACCGTCGACTGGACGCTCCGCCCGAACCGATGAGGCGCCCCGCCAGCGCGGCCGCGTCCTCGCCGACCCAGCCGAGCAGGGCCGAACCCCGGTTGCGCAGATAGGGCAGGCCGATGAAGGCTAGGCCCGGGACACATCCGAGCCCCTCGTCGTGGACCGGCCTGCCCGCGTCGAGGGCGCCGGGGACGTCGATCCAGGAGAAGTCCTGGCGGAAGCCGGTCGCCCACACCACGGCGTCCACGCCGGTGACCGACGTGACCCTTCCCGTCACCTCGACGCCAAGCTTGCGCAGCCCGCCGGGGCCCAGCCCGATCAGCGGTTCGCGCCGCCGGACGATCCCGCCCACCAGGCCGGAGGCCGGGGCCCGCATGGTGCCCAGCCGGTCGAGCAGGCCGAACACGTCGCGGCCGAACACCCGCTGCGGCAGCACCGTCATGCGCCTGCCCACCGCCAGCGTGACCCTCCGCCCAGCCCTGGCCAGTTCCTCGGCGATCTGCACGCCGGAGTTGCCCGCTCCGGCCACGAGCACCGAGCCGCCCGGCAGGTCCCGCACGCCCGTGTAGGCGGAGCTGTGGATCGCCACGACGCCCGGCGGCACGTCGATCGGCGGGATGCGCGGACGCTGGAAGGGGCCCGTGGCGACGATCACGGAGCGGGCCGTCACATCGCCCGTCGCGGTCGTCGCCAGGAACCCGCCGCCTGCCGTACGGCTCAGCCCGAGCACCTTCGTGTCGTGGCGGATCGGCAGGGAGAAGTGCTCGGCGTAGGCGGCCAGATAGTCGGCGACCTCGTCCTTGGCGGGATAGGCGTCGGCGGGGCCGGGAAAGGGCAGGCCGGGCAGGGCGCTGTGGCGCGCGGAGGTGAACAGCCGCAGCGAGTCCCACCGCTCGCGCCACGACTGGCCGACCTTGGAACGTTCGTCGAGAAGCAGCACGTCGGCGCCGGCCAGCCGCAGCTCGCGCGCCATGGCGAGCCCGGCCTGACCGGCTCCGATGATCAGGAAATCCGTCATGGGACCAGGCTCGCCCCGGCGCCCGGTCCGTGGCTTGAACGAACCTGCTACTGCAGCCAGCGCACGCCCGCCGCCAGGGCCGACGGCGGCGAGCCCATCATGCGCCTGAACGTCCTGGTCATGTGGGCGGCGTCCGAGAAACCCGCCGCGTGGGCGGCCTCGGTCAGCGAGAACCCCTCCGCGAGCGAGGCCAGCGCCCTGTGCAGCCGCGCCCACAGCACGTAGGGGCGGAAGGGCAGGCCGAGCTCCTCGGTGAACAGGTGCGACAGCCGGCTCTGCGACACACCCGCCAGGCGGGCCACGTCCGCCAGCCGTACCCGCTCGTGCAGCAGGCCGGGCAGGGCCGCGATCGCCGCCACCAGGGCCGGATGGCGCGGACCCGGTCCAGCGGGGCCGAAGACGCCGGTCACGACGGCCTGGAGCGCGGCCAGGTCGTTCGCCGGCGCCCGCAGGTCGAGCGGCCAGCTCCCGGCGCCCGATGACGACCGCGGCACGCGGCCCGACGCCGGATCGACGAGCGCCAGCAGGCCCTCGCCCTCGTCGGCGACGATGGCGTGCGGGACGTTCGGCGGGATCAGCGCCGCGTCGCACCGCACCTCGGCGCCGTCGGCGTCATGCAGCACCAGGCCGCTGCCCACCAGTAACTGCGCCGCGTAGTGGACGTGCAGGTCGGCCGGGCCGATCCGGCCGCCGAACAGCAGCCGGCCGGGCGCGACCGTCACCCATCCCCGCCAGCCCACCGGCCGTCAGACCTCGGGCGCGCCGTCGCGGCTGGACAGCAGGCGGCGCAAGGAGGCGAGCCTGGCCGGGTCGGCGTGGCCGGCGGCCACCCACGCGTCGAGCGCGCACGCCGCGTCGAGGTGGGTGCAGCCCTTGGGGCACCCGACCGTGCCCTCGTTGAGGTCGGGGAAGGAGGCGAGCACGGTCTCCACGGAGATGTGGGCCAGCCCGAAGCTGCGCACGCCGGGCGTGTCGATGATCCACCCGCCCTCGGGCAACTGCAGCGCGACCGCCGAGGTGGAGGTGTGCCTGCCGCGCCCGGTGACGGCGTTGACGTGGGAGACCGCCCGGTTGGCGTCGGGGACGAGCACGTTGACCAGCGTCGACTTGCCCACCCCCGAGTGGCCGACGAGCACGCTGATGCGGTTCGTCAGGTGCGAGCGCAGCTCGTCGAGGGAGCCGCCCTTGTGGACCACGACGTACGGCACGTCGAGAGGGGAGTACTGGGCGACCAGCTCCTCGGGGTCGGCCAGGTCCGACTTGGTCAGGCAGAGCAGCGGCTCGATCTCGGCGTCGAAGGCGGCCACCAGCATGCGGTCGATCATGCGCGGGCGCGGCGGCGGATCGGCCAGCGCGGTGACGATCACGAGCTGGTCGGCGTTGGCGACGATCGGGCGCTCGATGCCGTCGTCGGTGTCGTCGGCCGAGCGGCGCAGCATCGAGCGGCGCTCCTCGACCCGGACGACCCTGGCGAGCGTGTCGACGGCGCCCGACACGTCGCCGACCAGGGCCACCCGGTCGCCGACCACGATGCCCTTGCGTCCCAGCTCGCGCGCCTTCATCGCCATGACCGTGCGCGACTGGGCGCGCTTGCCCTTGCCCGAGGTCACCAGGCAGGTGTAGCGGCCCCGGTCGACGGCGACCACGAACCCCTCGACGGCGTCTTCGTGCGCAGGACGGATCCGGGTCCGCGGCCTCGATCCCTTGCCCGGCCTGACCCGTACGTCGTCCTCGTCGTACTCCCTGCGACGCAGGTCAATCCCCCAACATCCGGGCCCACATTCGGGCGAACTCGGGAAGGGTCTTACCCGTCGTCGCGATGTTCTCCACCTCGACACCCGGCACGCGCAGCCCGATCACCGCTCCCGCGGTGGCCATGCGGTGGTCGTCGTAGGTGTGGAAGACGCCGCCGTGCAGGGCGCGCGGACGGATCAGCAGGCCGTCGGCGGTCTCCTCGGCGTCGCCGCCCAGCAGGTTGATCTCGGTGACCAGCGCCTTGAGCCGGTCGGTCTCGTGCCCGCGCAGGTGCGCGATGCCGCGCAGCCTGCTGGGCGAGCCGGCCAGGGCGGCCAGCGCGGCCACGGTCGGGGTGAGCTCGCCCACCTCGTGCAGGTCGGCGTCGATGCCCGACACCGCGCCCGTGCCCGTCACGCGCAGGCCCGAGTCGTCGAGCGAGACCTCGGCGCCCATCTCGGCCAGCAGATGGCGCAGCGAATCGCCGGGCTGCGTGGTTTCGTACGGCCAGGCGGGGATGATCACCGTGCCGCCGGAGATCATCGCGGCGGCCAGGAACGGCGCCGCGTTGGACAGGTCGGGCTCGACCACGAGATCACGGGCGGCGATCGGGCCGGGCTCGACGTGCCAGACGTCCTTCACACTGTCGTCGACCGTCACCCCGGCGGCACGCAGCATCTGCACCGTCATCGCGATGTGCGGCATCGACGGCACCGGCTCGCCCGCGTGCCTGATGGTGACGCCCTTGTCGAAGCGGGCGCCCGTCAGCATCAGCCCCGAGACGAGCTGAGAGGAGGCCGACGCGTCGATCGTGACCTCGCCGCCCCGCACGGGGCCGCGCAGGGTGAAGGGAAGAGCGTCGTTGTCGACGTGCGCGCCGAGCGCGCGCAGAGCGTCGAGCAGGGGGCCCATGGGGCGCTTGCGCGCGTGGGGGTCGCCGTCGAAGCGCACCTCGCCGTCGGCGAGGGCGGCCATCGGGGGCACGAACCGCATCACGGTGCCGGCCAGGCCGACGTCGATGCTCACGCCGCCGCGGACGGGGCCGGGGACGATGTGGTAGTCGTCGCGCTCCTCGCTGAAGCCGGCGCCGAGCGCGGTGAGCGCGTGGACCATGAGGTCGGCGTCACGGCTGCGGAGCGCCTGCCGTACGACACCCGGGCCGTCGGCCAGCGCGGCCAGGAGCAGCGCGCGGTTGGTCACCGACTTGGATCCCGGCAGCGGGACCGTGGCGGTCACGGGCGCGGTCGCCGTGGGGGCGGGCCAGAGTGGAGCGGACATGGGGTAAAGCTTACTGGGCCTCGGCTCGCGGGCCCGTCAGAGGAAGATCGCTGTGTCGATCGTGAAGTCGACGGGCTCGGGGACGGGGAGGGGGTCGCCCATCGTGGCGAGGGCGGAGACGGTGTAGCGGTCGGTCTTGGGCTCGCTGAAGATCGTGACGGTGGGCGGGGTGGCGAGCGAGTCGACCAGGAGGTAGAGCGGGATTCCGGCCTTGGCGTAGGCGTCGCGCTTGTGTTCGCGGTCGTCGGTGATGCTGCCCTTCGACACCACTTCGCCGACCAGGATGAGGCCGCTGGCCAGGAGCTCCCTGCCTCCCCACCGGGGAGCGTCGGTCGGCGCGATGACGAGATCCGGCGAGTACGGATCACGGCTGCCGTCCATGCAGATGTCAAGGCCCGGATAGATCTTCCAGCCCTTCTCCAGAGCGCGGGTGCGCAGGGCGGAGTAGATCGCGCCGACATGGTCCTGGTGGTCGGGGGTGCCTAGGGGGCTCACTATCAACCTTCCGTTGATGATCTCGGCCCGGAGCCCGGTGCGGTCCACGAGGGCGTCGTAGACCTCTCGGAGGGTGGTCAGCTCGGGCTGAGGCTGGGGGGCGGGCATCGTGACGGACTCCTCCGGCTCGGCGGCCGGCATGGAACGGGTGCGGGTCTTGCGAGAAGCGGTGGTGACCATGGATCCGTATCCCTTCGTGTCCCTCTCGATACTCTGAGTTTCCCAGACCCTCCTCGCACATGCGAGCGAAAGCCGTCCATGGCAGTGTGGTGACATGTGCGGCCGATACGCGTCAGCGAGAAAGAAGCACGAGCTCCTCGAGGAGTTCCAGGTCGAGCTCGACGGTGACCCTGAGGTCGAGCTCTCACCCGACTACAACGTGGCCCCGACCAAGAAGGTCTACGCGGTCATGTCCCGCGTGCCGAAGGAGGCCGAGCGGGCGGTCAGGCAGTTGCGGGTCGTCAAGTGGGGGCTGGTCCCCGTGTGGGCCAAGGACCCGTCGATCGGCTCCAAGATGATCAACGCCCGCCTGGAGACGGTGGCCGAGAAGCCGTCGTTCCGTCAGGCGTTCGCCAAGCGCAGGTGCCTGATCCCGGCCGACGGCTACTTCGAGTGGATGCCGGTCGAGGGCGACAAGAAGAAGAAACAGCCCTACTTCATCCACCCCGAGGACGGCGGCGTGCTGGCCATGGCGGGGTTGTACGAGTTCTGGCAGGACAAGACGCGCGACGAGGACGATCCGCTGCGGTGGATGGTGACGTGCACGGTCATCACGACGACCGGCGAGGACGAGGCGGGGCGCATCCACGACCGCATGCCGATGATGATCGAGCCCGCGAAGTGGGGCGACTGGCTGGATCCGAAGCTCACCGATCCGAAGACGGCCGGAGGCCTGCTGGTGCCCGCCGACGCGGGCAGGCTCGTGGCCTATCCGGTCTCCACCGACGTCAACAACGTGCGCAACAACGGGCCGGACCTCATCAAGCCTTTGCCTCCTGAAGAAGAAGTGGCGCTTTTCTAAACAAGCGGTGTAAGACCCATTCCAACTGGGCATTCGGTGAGCAAAGCGAAACACTGCGCTTACCAGTGCCGGGCGGGTCTACCGGGGAGCCCCGCTGCCGGGCTGCCCCCCATACACCACCCGGAGGTGCGGACTCGTGGATGTCACGACCGCTCGTGAGCGACTGGAGAGCATGCTCGCGGACATCGACCGATCCATCGCCGTGCTCCGGGGAGACCCGGTGGCCGTGCGGGAGCGCTCCGCCGCCGACGCCGGCGCCGACCTGACCGACGCCGACCGCGTGCAGGCGATGCTGGCGGTGGCGACGGCGCAGCGCAGGTCCGTGGTCGACGCGATCAAGCGGGTCGAGGAGGGCACGTACGGCAGCTGCGTCGACTGCGCCAAGCCGGTGCCCGAGGGCCGCCTGGAGGCCCGTCCCGAGGCCGCCAGGTGCGTGCAGTGCCAGTCGAAGCGCGAGAGGCGGCGCTAGCCCACCTTCGTCGCGCTGGCCACCAGGTGGATGCCCACGGTGTCGTCGTCGTCGGGATGGGCCTCCAGCTCGGTGCGCACCAGCCATGCCAGCGAGCGGGAATCGGAGGCCAGGACGTGATCGACGGTCGACGGTGACAACACGGTGCGCGGCCGGACCCAGTCGACCTGGAGGCCCACGCCCATGAGCAGCTCGCGCAGCTGACCGCTGCTGAAGCACCGGGTGATGCTCCCGTCGGGCCACGGCACGAGCATGACCTCACCGTTGACCCGCAGGTGCTCCCAGCGTTCCTGCTCGGCCAGGATGGCCATGCCGAGCACCAGCGAGTCGACGCAGACCAGGGCGCGGCCTCCGGGGCGCAGCACGCGCGCCACGTCGCTCATCGCCGACTCGGCCATCAGCTCGATCGACATCGCGCGCTCCTCGGCCACGACGGCGTCGACCGACGCGTCGGGCAGGAACGACAGGTCGTCGGCGCGCACCCGGCACACGCGCGTGTCGTGCGGGCGAGGTTCGGCGCGGCGGAAGTCCAGCACCTCGATCACCCGGTGCCCCGCCCTGGCCACCTGGCCCGACCAGCGGCCACGGCCGCCGGACAGGTCGAGCACCACCGCGGGGCTCGCGGGCAGCCAGCGGGCCAGCTGCTCGGCGACGACGGCCCGGTAGAAGGTCCAGTACGGCCCGAGCGTCCCTGAGCCGTTCAGCTCCTCGGCCGGAATGGGCAGCACACGCGACTCCTGGAGGTTAAGGATTTGGCTACCAGCCGGTACGTATAGGTTTTCCCCGCACCGGGTCGTTCGTCACCTTCCATCTTGCGGGAACAAGCTCCGACGCGGGTGTGTTGCGACAACCATGCTCACATTGGTCGACCCCAGGGAACGGGTATCCTCCCCTGAGTACGGTGTTCCGCCACAGCAGGCCACCGGTGATCTTAGGGGGGTGGCCCTGGTGCCCGCGACAGGCGCGGAGACTCTGGAGCAGCGCAGCGAGCGGTTCGAGCGTGATGTCATGCCTTACCTCGACCAGCTCTACTCTGCTGCGCTCCGGATGACTCGGCATCCGGCCGATGCGGAAGACCTGGTCCAGGAGACCTTCGCCAAGGCCTTCGCTTCGTTCCACCAGTTCCAGGAGGGCACGAACCTCAAGGCCTGGCTCTACCGGATTCTCACGAACACCTTCATCAACAGCTACCGCAAGAAGCAGCGGGAGCCCAAGCAGTCAGGCACCGAGGAGATCGAGGACTGGCAGCTGGCGCGTGCCGAGTCGCACACCTCGGGCGGACTGAAGTCGGCCGAGGTGGAGGCGCTCGAGCACCTTCCCGACGGTGACATCAAGAACGCGCTGGCCGAACTCCCCGAGGAGTTCCGCATCGCGGTCTACCTGGCCGACGTCGAGGGTTTCCCGTACAAGGAGATCGCCGACATCATGGGCACTCCTATCGGCACCGTGATGTCGCGCCTCCACCGCGGCCGCAGGCAGCTGCGGACGCTTCTCGAAGACTACGCCCGCGAGCGCGGCATGGTCCCGGCGGAGGGATCGAAATGAGCTGTGGAGACCCGCACGACAAGGACTGTCGCGAGGTCCTCGACCTTGTCTACAACTACCTCGACGGCGAGCTCGACGACAGCTCGTCCGACGAGATCCGGGTGCACCTCGACGAGTGCAGTCCCTGCCTGAAGGAATACGACCTCGACAAGGCCGTCAAGGCGCTGGTGGCCAAGCACTGCGGCTGCGACCCGGTGCCGGCCGACCTGCGGGCGAAGGTGCTTGACCGGATCAACCAGGTCCGTTCGGAGTTGTCCTGATATATCGGCGGCCCGGAAGTGGCCTCCGGTAGTGGCTTGATTACGCTTTGCTTGCGATTCCCGAGTCTGCCCACCTGCGCGAGACGGTTTCTGTAGCGTGATTCACATGTTGTGCAAGGTGAAGGTGGTCGTCACCACGCTAGCCGCCGTCATGTTCGTGGTCGTGCTCACCGGGGGCGGAGAGGCCCTGCCACCAGGGGTCTCCTGGACCTGACCCCAGGGGGGCCGCAATGCGGGAATTGCCGTGGCCCGCAAGGGTCTACCTGGCGGCCGTCGTCGCGACGGCCGCCTTCCTGATCGCTCGCTTCGAGCTGCCCGGCGACGCCTGGGACATCCTGCTCGTGCTCGCGCTCCTCTTCCTGGTGTGCGAGTCGATGCCCACGCTGCTCAACGTCGAGCAGTTCGCCGTCTCGGTGAGCTTCTCCGCGTCGCTGGCGGCCGTCGTGCTCATCGGGCCCGAGGGCGCCGCGCTCGTCGGGCTGATCGCCGTCGTCAGCGTGCGCCCCGGCCTGCCTCTGGTGAAACGCCTGTTCAACGGAGCGCAGTTCGCCGTCTGCGGCTTCGCCGCCGGATGGGCCTACCAGTCGCTCGGCGGCGTCAGCGGGGTGCCGCAACCCCACCAGTTCGACGAGCTGATCGGCCCCTACGCCGTGGCCACGGCCGTCTTCGTGCCGCTCAACATCGTGCTGATCCTGGTCATGGTCCGGCTGGCGACCGGCGGCGCCGTCTCCTTCCGCGGCATGTTCCAGTTCCTGCTCTCCTACCTCGGCTACGGCACCTTCGGGCTGCTCGTCGCCGGGCTGTGGGCGACCGTGCAGTCGATCTCCGCGGTGCTGGTGCTGCTGCCGCTCTTCGTCGCGCGGTGGGCGTTCGGGCAGTACCACGCCCAGCAGCGCTCCTACGACGCCACCATCGCGGCCCTGTGCCAGGCCGTCGAGACCAAGGACTACTACACGCGCGGCCACTGCACCCGCGTCTCGCTCGCCTCCGGCATGATCGCCCAGGAGGTCGGCATGGGCTCCGAGCGCCTGCGGGCCATCCGCTACGCGGGCATGCTCCACGACGTCGGCAAGCTCGGCGTGCCCACCAAGGTGCTGCAGAAGGACGGCCCGCTCACCGAGGAGGAGTACGCCGCGATCCAGCTGCACCCGATGCGGGGCCTGGAGATCGTGCGCGGCATCGACTTCCTCGACGAGGCCTACGAAGGGATCATGCACCACCACGAGCGCCACGACGGCAAGGGCTACCCCATGGGCCTGGCCGGCGAGGAGATCCCCGAGTTCGCGCGCATCATCGCCGTGGCCGACGCCTTCGACTCCATGACCTCCGACCGCTCCTACCGGGGCGCCCGCCCCGTCGCCGTCGCCGTCGACGAGCTGCGCAAGGGCTCGGGCTCGCAGTTCGATCCCGAGCTGGTGGCGGCCTTCATCAGGGCGCTCGACAAGGAGCCGTGGCAGCCGCCGCGCAAGGTCGTCGAGGTGCCGGCCGAAGCCGCGGAGACGGCCACCAAGGATCACGACGATCCGACCATGCCCATCGAGGTGTTAAGCGGTTGAACACCCCCATCCGAGGCCTCGACTCCGGTCAGCTCCTGCTCATCGCCGCGGCCGGGCTGCTCGCGGTGGCCGGGGTCGCGTACACGGCCGCCGTCGGCCCGGAGCGGCCCGAGGTCGCCATCGGCTTCGGCGCGCTCATCGCCGTCGGCGAGCTCGCACGGCTGACCATGCCGGGCAACCGCGAGGTCGCCCCCATCGGCGCCGCGGCCGCTCTCGGCTACACCCTGCTGCTCGACATGAGTGGCGTCGCCCTGGAGCACAGCGCCTTCCAGGTGGTCGCCGTCATCTCCGTCGGCATGATCGCCGGAGCGCTGCCGCACCTGGCCGTGGGCCGCCCGCCCAGGCTCGACGCGGTCGCCCGCCGCCTGCTCACCGGCGCGCTGCTCGCCTTCGCCTTCCGGCCGCTGGCCGGGCCGCTGTCCGACTTCACCCGGCAGGTGGATCCCGTCACCCAGCAGCCCGACCCCAACTGGTGGCCGGCGCTCGCCGTCATGGTGGTGCTGATCGGGCTGGCGTTGCTGGCCGACGTGCTCATCGCCGCCCTGTTGAGGGCCGAGCAGGTGCGCACGGCGTTCCGCGTCGCCGTACGCGACGAGATCAACATGGCCTTCCCGCTGGGGGCCGCGGTGGCGGCGTCGGGGGTGCTGCTGGCGCTGGCGACGCACTCGATGGACATGGTGGCGTTGCTGGTGTTCGCGGCGCCGCTGCTGGTGACGCAGGTCGCCTTCCGGAAATATGCCGGTATCCGCGCCACCTACCTGCAGACCGTGCGCGCCCTGTCGCGGGTCACCGAGGTGGGCGGCTACGTCGAACCCGGCCACTCACGGCGCGTCAGCCGCCTCGCGGTCGCCGTCGGGCGTGAACTGGGGATGGCGGAGCCGGAGCTGCTGGAGCTGGAGTACGCGGCGCTGATGCACGACATCGGGCAGCTGTCGTTGCGCGACCCGATCCCCAGCGGGGCGACCGTCCTCACCGACCCCGGGCAGGCGCGGCGCATCGCCGAGTTGGGGGCGGAGGTCATCAAGCAGACGGGCGTGCTCGACCGGGTGGCGGAGCTGGTGCGCAGGCAGTGTGACCAGGTGGCCGAGGAGCCGCCGGTGTCGAGCCGGATCATCAAGGCGGCCAACGGCTACGACGACCTGGTGGGCGGGTCCACCGACCGCGACCGCGCGGGGGCGGCGCTGGAGCGGCTGCGGCTGGGGGCGGGCGTGGAGTACGACCTGGAGGTCATCGACGCCCTCGCCCGCGTCATCGACCGCCTCGCGCCCTACCACCGCCTCTGACACGCCGACCGCGTGCTCGCCGCTGCTCCTCACGCGGCCCGCCTCGTCGGCGTGCTCGCCGCTGCTCCTTGTGCGGTGCGCACCTGCTCGCCGTACGTCGCTGTCCCTTGCGCGGGCCGTACGGCAGGCATGGGGCACCCCCACCCGCCGCGCGGGGCCGGGGTCTGTCCAGGGGGACGCCACGCCGGCGTGCGGGGCCGGCCGCCGTCACGCGAAGGCGTCACCTTGCCATCGGCGCCCGCCTGACCCCGAGGCGACGGGCCGGGGAGTTCCGGCGGCTCGCGGGAGGCGGCGCGGTCAGCGGGAGGCGGCGCGGCTGAGGAACTTCTCGCGGTCCACCAGTGCCCGTTCGACCGTGCCGCGCCCCACCACGAGGTCGCGTTCGCGCGCCACGAACGCGAAGACGAGCCTGCGCCCCTCGACCTGCACCAGCTCGGTGCTGATCTCGACGTGGGCGCCGAGGAGACTGGCCGCCAGGTGCTCGACCTCGACGCGGGTGCCGACGGTGGTCTGGCCGGGCTCCAGATGCGGCCGCAGCGCCTGCATGGTGCACATCTCGGCCAGCAGCACGAGCCGGGGCGTGGCCAGGACGGGGACGTCGCCGCTGCCGAGTTTCTGGGCGGTGTCCTCACGCTCGACCATGATGAGCATCGAAGCACGAAGACCGGGAGCGAGCGTCATGACGTCAGCCTACTGCGACCACTGCGGCGGACCCTTTGATCGGGATCACGCCGCCTGCGAGCGTGCGCGCAGCATGGAGCCACCCAGGTACTGCTCGCAGTGCGGGCGCCGGGTCAAGGTCCAGGTGACGCCGACCTCCTGGTCGGCGCGATGTGTCGAGCACGGACCGATCAACGCTCCGTAGCGGCCCGTCTTGCTGATCGGGCATACACACCCCACCCAGAGACGGCAGGATAGGGTTTATCCGACTTAGGCTGTTTCGGGGGATGCGCATGAGTAAACTCTGGCTTCCGTGACCTCCGTGTTACCCCGTTGCGACACAAGTTCGATTTCTTGGTGTGCTCGGGGTGTGACGGACGCGTGAGACAGGGGGCAGCGGGGGAGAGATGACTGGCCAAGGAACGACGCTTGCGGGGCGGTATCGCCTGGATACCCGCATCGGCGCCGGTGGCATGGGCGAGGTCTGGCGTGGCGAGGACACCGTCCTGGCTCGCACCGTCGCCGTCAAGGTGCTGCTCCCTGGCCGCATGTCCGACCCCGGATTCGCCGCCCGCTTCCAGGCCGAGGCGCGGGCCATGGCGACGATCAACCACCCCGGCGTGGTCGACGTCTACGACTACGGCGTGAGTGGCGACACCGTCTACCTCGTCATGAAGTTCGTCGACGGCGAGCCGCTCGACCGGCTGCTGTCGCGCCTGGGCCGCATCGCGCCCGAGCCCGCGATGGAGCTGATCGCGCAGGCCGCCTCCGCGCTCCAGGCCGTGCACGATCGGGGGATCGTCCACCGCGACGTCAAGCCCGGCAACCTGCTGGTGCAGCGCGACGGCACGCTGGTGCTCACCGACTTCGGCATCGCCCGCCAGGAGGTGGCCAACCGCCTCACCGACGCGGGCATGGTGCTCGGCACCGCCGCCTACTGCGCGCCCGAGCAGGCCGAGGGCATGCCGGTCACACCGGCGGTCGACATCTACGCGCTCGGCGTGGTCGCCTACGAGTGCATGGCCGGCATCCGGCCCTTCGACGGTGACAGCCCCGTCACCATCGCGCTCAAGCACATCCGCGAGACCCCGCCCCCGCTGCCCGCCGAGATCCCGCCCGCCATCCGTGCCCTGGTCGAACGTGCCCTGTCCAAGGACCCGGCGGCACGCTTCCCGAGCGCGGCGGCCATGAGCGTCGCGGCGCGCCAGGTGGCCTCTGGGGCGCCGCAGCTGACTGATTTGACTCCTGTGACCACTGGGGCCTCGATGGCGGCTGCTGAGCCGCCCCGGGAGGCTTCTGCGACGACTGTGGCCGATGTGGCGTCCCCGCAGACCCGCCGCGGCCGCCGCGCGGCCGCCAAGCGGCGGGGTAAGAGCGGGCTCGTGGCCGGGGTCGCGGTGGTGGCGTTCCTGGGGATCGGGGCGGGGGCCTACGCGGTGACGGGCGGGGAGATCTTCCCGAGTCCGGAGCCGACACCCACCCTTACGGCCGGGCACGTCAAGGGAACGCCAAGCGATGACGTCACCGAGTCGGGGGAGCCGAGCCCGACCAAGACCACCAGGCCTCCCAGGACCCACAGGCCGACCACGCCTCCGCCCCAGGCGAGCGAGGAACCCACCGAGACGAACGAGCCGACGGGGACCAACGAGCCGTCGAGCACGCCGTCCACCAACAAGCCGACCACCAGCGCACCCGCGGTCCAGAAGAAGAAGATCCCCGCGGTCGACTACAACGACCCCGCGAAGTCTCTGGAGATCCTCAAGAAGGCGGGCTTCACCACCTCGGTCACCAGCGAGGAGCCCGACACCTTCCCCGACGAGTGCTTGAAGATCGGCAACATGGATCCGGAGCCCGGAACCCTGCACCCGCTGAAGACGGCGATCAAGATCGTGCTGATCGCCAAGTTCGGCGCGTGCGAGGTGACTCCCTCCGCGAGCCCGTCTCCGAGCAAGAGCCCGTAAGCCCCGCCCCCGCGTCGATCGGGGACGGAGCCGGCCGGCGTGTTCAGACGCCCGTCGTGTTGCGCGGGTAGGCGATCTGCGGGTCGGTCGCGATGTTGACCATGTACGGCACGCCCGAGTCGAACGCGCGGCGCAGCGCGGGCCCGATCTCCGACGGCTTGGTCACCAGTTCGCCGCCTCCGCCCAGCGCGGTGACGACCTGGTCGTACCTGCACTGCGGCTGCAGCTCGGCGGCGACGTCGTAGCCGTACAGCATCTGCATCGGGTGCTTCTCCAGCCCCCAGATGCCGTTGTTGCCGCAGATCATGACGACCGGCAGCTTGTGCCGTACGAGCGTGTCGACGTCCATGAGGGAGAAGCCGGCGGCTCCGTCGCCGAGGAGGAGGACGACCTGGGACGACGGGCGGGCCAGGCGGGCGGCGATGGAGTAGCCGAGGCCGGTGCCGAGGCAGCCGTAGGGTCCCGGGTCGAGCCAGTGGCCGGGGCGTCGCGGCTCGACGTACTTGCCGGCGTAGGAGACGAAGTCGCCGCCGTCGCCGATCACCACGGCGTCGTCGTCGAGGACCTTGCCCAGTTCGCCGTAGATGCGCATCGGGTGGATCGGGTCGGAGTCGGCGGCCAGCAGCCCGGCGTCGTGCTCGACGGAGGCCGCGGCGGCCAGGGAGAGCTTCTCCAGCCAGGGGGCGTACCGGTCGGGCTTGACGCCGGCCTCGCCGCATGCCGTACCGAGGCTCCAGAAGACCAGTGACAGGTCGCCCGAGGCGGTCGCGGCCGGGGTCATGTGCGTGGCCAGCTGGGAGGGTGCGTCGGTGATGTGCACGACGCGGGCGAGCGGCGCGCCCTCCTTGCCGCCGAACCAGCCGTAGCCGAGGCGGAAGTCGAGCGGCGTGCCCACCACGATCACCAGGTCGGCCTGGCCGAAGGCGGTGCCGCGGGCGCGGGTGACGAGCTGTTCGTGGCCGGCGGGCAGGATGCCGCGGCCCTGGCCGTTGGGGATGACGGGCAGCCGCCACGACTCGGCGAAGTCGCGGGCGGCCTCCTCGGCCCGGTCCATCCACACGTCGGAGCCGAGGACGAGCACCGGCCGCTCGGCCTCGGCCAGCAGGCGCGCGACCGAGGCGACATGCGACGGGTCGGGCTCCAGCGGCGAGGGGGTCAGCGGCTCGGCCTGGTGGCCGCCTGAGGGGGCGAACAGGTGGTCCATGTAGAAGTCGAGGAAGACGGGGCCGCGGTGCGGCGATCCGGCGGTGCGGAAGGCGGTCTCGACGTCCTGGCCGATCGAGTCGGCCCCCGACGAGGTGAAGGCCAGCTTGGTGATCGGTTCGAGCAGGGGAGGATGGTCCATCTCCTGGAGGGCGCCGCTGCCCCAGCGCGACTGCGGCGCCCGCCCGCCCATGACCACGACGGGCGAGCCGTTGAAGTGGGCGGTGGCGATGCCGCTGACGCCGTTGGTGATGCCGGGGCCCGCGGTGAGCACGGCGAGCCCCGGTCTGCGCGTCAGCCGCGCTGTCGCCTCGGCGGCGAAGACGGCGCTCTGTTCGTGGCGTACGTCGAGGATTCGCATCCCCTCGTGCACCGCGCCGTCGTACAGCGGGAAGACGTGCCCGCCTGACAGGGTGAACATCGTGTCGACGCCATAGGCCTTCGAAACGGCGACGGCTGCGTCGCCCGCATGCTTCGCGCTCTCCATGGACGGAAACTACCAGCGAGTCAACTACAACAAACCTTGACCGTCCCGTGGGGATTGCTCAACGTCATCGTGTGCGCGGCTTCCGCGCTCCTCATCACGCCGATGAAATCGTGCACGGCCTCGACCGCGACGTTGTACGCGGTGCCCTCGGGCACCCGGATCTCGATCTCGTCGCCCGTCTGGACCGCGGCACGGACCTGACCCGGCGCCTTGTCGAAGCTGAGCCGTACGGACCCGGTCACGGACTCGGCGTCGACGGAGTCGCTGAGCATGCCGAAGGAGAAGATGTGGCCCCTGTCGCTGCGCGCCAGCACCTGGGGGGACCAGATCTCGGCCATGTCGATGGTGCCGTTCTCGCTGGTCAGCGTGAGGTTGCCGCGCAGCCTGCTGACGTGCAGCGCGCCGCTGCCGGTGACCGCCTCGATGTCGGTGTCGGCCGGGACGCGGACCAGGTAGTGGACCAGGCAGTTCGTCGCCGCCACGCGGCCGTCCTCGCAGTTGGAGCTGAGCTTGAGCGATCTGCGGTCCCACTCCTCGCCGGTCTCCGGCTTGGCCTCCCACCACTGGAGGCTCTTCTCCACGAAGATCTGCCCGGCGGGCCCGCGTTCGATCGTCAGCTCGATGTCGCCTCTGGAGGCGTCGATCTTCAAGGAGGTCCGGTCGAAGGACTCGCTCCAGGAGACCGTCTCCGAGGGTGCACGCGCGTCGGCGAAGCCGGCGAACATGCCCGCGGTCGCGACGCCCACCGCGAACACCGTGCACAGGCTGCCCACCAGGAGCCAGAAGGCTTTCATACGCGCACTCCGTCGAGAAATCTCAGGACGGCCAGCACACGCCGGTGGTCGCCGTCGTCGGATGACAGATCGAGCTTGCTGAAGATGTTGCCGATGTGCTTGCCGACCGCGCCCTCGCTGAGCACCAGCGCGGCACCGATCCCGGCGTTGGAGCGGCCCTCGGCCATGAGCCTGAGCACCTCGCGCTCGCGCGGGGTCAGCCGGTTCAGCGGATCTTCGCGGATCAGCAGCTGCGCGACGACCTCGGGGTCGAGCGCGGTGCCTCCGGCAGCCACTCTGCGTACCGCCACGATGAAGTCGGTCACGTCGGCGATGCGCTCCTTGAGCAGGTATCCGACGCCGGTGGTGGCCGTCGACAGCAGGCGGGTGGCGTACCGTTCCTCGACGTACTGCGACAGCACCAGCAGCGGCAGGCTGGGGCGCTGCCGCCGTAGCACCAGTGCGGCGCGCAGGCCCTCGTCGGTGTGCGTGGGCGGCATGCGCACGTCCGTCACGACGAGGTCGGGCTCGTGCAGGTCGACCGCGCGCAGCAACGCCTCGGCGTCCTCGACCGCCGCGACGACCTGCATGTCCGCGGCCGTCAGCAGGCGCACCAGTCCCTCGCGGAGCAGGACCGAGTCCTCGGCCACGACTACGCGCACGGCAACTCCACTGTGATCATGGTCGGGCCGCCCACCGGGCTGGTGAGCAGGAAGGTGCCGTCGACCGAGTCGACCCGCTGGCTGAGCCCGCGAAGGCCGGTGCCGCCGTCGAGCGCCGCGCCGCCGATGCCGTCGTCGTAGACGCTGACGTGCAGCATGCGCTCGTCGGTGCGCACGGTGATCTCCGCGCTGGTGGCCTTGGCGTGCTTGGCGATGTTCGTCAGCGCCTCGGATACCACGAAGAACGCCACCGCCTCGATCGTCGGAGTCGGGCGCCTGCCCAGGTCGACGCGGAGCCGTACGGGGAAGGGCGCCCTGGCGGCGATGCCCGACAGCGCGGCGTCGAGTCCCTGGTCGTTGAGGACGGCCGGGTGCAGGCCGCGCACGAAGTCACGCAGCTCCTTCAGCGCCTGCTTGGCCTCCTCGTGGGCCTGCTCGATCGCGTCGCGCGCGTCCACGGGCAGGTCGGTGAGAGTGGCGCGGGCCATGCCCAGGTTCATCGCCAGGGAGACCAGACGTTGCTGGGCGCCGTCGTGCAAATCGCGCTCGATGCGGCGCCGCTCGGCGTCCGCCGCGTCGACCACGCCGGCCCGGCTCTCGGCCAGCGTCTCGATCATCTGGCCCAGCTCACGGTGGCTGCGGCCGAGCATGGCCTGCGCGATGGCCAGGTCCAGCCGGGTCAGCGCGTGCGCCAGATAGGGCGTCATGATCAGCAGGGCCGCCCCCACGCCGGTGTAGACGCCGGCGACGACCGGATCGCGCAGGTCGATGGGGAAGACGAACGAGGCCGGCTGGAAGTACTGGTGCAGGAAGCCGAGCAGTCCCACCACCGCGCCGCCCCAGCAGACGCAGACCAGGAACGCGCAGGCGGCGCTGAGGAACGGCGACAGCACGTGGTAGCCCGCCTGCCGCCACAGTCGCGGATCGCGCCGGTGCTTCACCGGGTCGGCCCGGGGGATGTCGGCGTTCAGGAAGGACTCGAAGCGCGAGTGCTGCACGCGGTTGAGGGCGGGCAGCACCCGGGGGATCAGCAGCGACAGCAGTGCGAGTGTCCCCAGCACCACTCCGACCGGGATTCCCGTCACCAGGTGCGCCGTGTTGTGCCAGGCCCGGCGGGGGATTTTCATGGCCACCACGCTAGTCAGCGGCCCCGGAAATGTCGGTGGTGCTAGCTCCACCTTAGAGCGGTGGCACGGACCACCCCTTCTCCCTGAACAGCGGTGCGTGCTCGGCGTTGACGAACAGGCGATCCTCCGGATGCGGGATGCGGAAGTAGCTCTGCGGGTGCAGTAGCTCCCGCGCGGTGTCGGACAGGTCGAGCACGAAGCGGTCGGGCGCCCGGCGGTCGGCCAGGAACCTCAGCTCGAACGGCAGCACCGCCAGCGGGTCGGCGTGCTCCCACACCCCCAGACCCGCCTGACGGGCCTGCTGCACGGCACGGCGCGCCCTCCCCAGCGCACCGCTCTCCCCGATCTGACGCCCGGTGCCGGGCGGCGGGACCGCACTCAGGATGTGGCTCTCCTGCCTGACGAACGGATCGACGTTGGGCCAGATGAAGTACGGCACGACGTGCCCGGCGGCCAGCAGCCGCTCGTTGTAGGGATCGGGGCGCGGCTTGAGCTTCTGCTCCCGGTTGACGTAGGCCAGCAGCCTGCCGTACCTGTCGAGGATCTCGTGGGCGAAGGCCAGGCGCAGCTTGAAGGTCTCGCCGGTCAGGCCCTGCTCGGTGATGTCGGCGGCCATCATCTCGCGCAGCGCCGTGGTGGCGGGTCTGGCGTGCTTGGCGTGGTTGGCGGCGGCCAGTGGGCCGAGCCTGGTCAGCAGGTGGGCGTGCAGCGCCGACCGCAGCTGGAGCTCGGGGTAGCCCTTGACGAACGGGTCGGTCAGGAACCTCGTCCACACCGGGTGCTCGATCTTGACGAAGCTCTTGGGGTCGTCGGGGAAGTCGGCGTGGCGCGGTAGTTCGAAGCTGACTTCCGGGGCGTCGACTCCCAGCATCCTGACGCCGAAGTTGCCGTCGGCCGCGATGTTGATGGTGTCGCCGTCGTGCACGACCTTGTCGAGTGGCTGGGCCGCGCCTCGCGAGCGGGCCAGGAGGCCGTGTCCCACGGTGATGCCGGGGACCGGTTGTTCGATTGCCTTTGCCATGTCTGCATCTTGACTCGAACCCGAGGCGCCTGTCCCGCATCTCACCGAGCATGATGCTCTTATCCACGCTGCTGGTCGGCCTGGTGGTGCCGACCGATTTCATGATCTTCCAGCCCGAGAAGAACTCCCAGTGGACCGTCTCGTCGAGCGACAAGATCGTCGTCCAAATCAATCCGTGCGCCCGCGGCCGGTGGGACACCGGCCGGGTGGCCTCGAAGTGGATCCACTTCACCGACGAGGACTACGCCCGCGGCGAGCAGCTCGTGATCTACAAAGACGCCACCACGGCGAAGAAGGTCATGCGCCAGATCCGCGCCGACCTGCGCCGATGCGCCGACACTGGCAAGGGCTGGTATCGCAACCGCCACTGGAGCAAGCCGCTCGCCCTCGGCGACGAGGCTGTCATGGTGGGCTCCCGCTACTTCCACAGCGGCTGGGCCGAGGTCGCGGTGCGCAAGGGGGCGGCGCTCATGATCTACGGGGAGTCGGCGTGGCCGAACAGGAGCCTGTCCGACGAACACTTCACCAACGTGCTGGGCTGGGCGCACGACATGAGCGCCAAGGTCTGCGAGCTGCCCGAGGCCCGCTGCCAGGGGTGATTTGTCCCAGGGTCGGTAGTCGACGCCCAGGCTCGCGCACGGCATGGCACGGAGACGGGGTGCGCTTCCGGGGCCGCAGGGCGACTTCGCCACCCGCCGTATCACCTGTTCGTCGGCGAGGAGACGGCCGCGGCGGCGTTCGGGCCTATGATCCGGGTGCTGGAGCCGGGGGAGCACGTGGTCGCCGTCGCCGTCCTGGAGAGCGACTGGGGCGAGGACACGGCCCCGATCCCCGGCGCTCGCCGCATCAGGCGCGTGCACCGGCACTGGGCGCCCGCGGCCTCATCGCGGCTCCTGGTCGACGCCCTGGCCACGCTCGACCTGCCCGACGACGTCGGCACCGCCTACATCGCGGGGCGAGGCACGAACCGGGCGTCGACCAGGAGCCGCGACCGCCTCGTCTGCGACCGCCTCGTCTGCGACCGCCTCGTCTGCGACCGCCTCGTCTGCGACCGCCTCGTCTGCGACCGCCTCGTTTGCGACCGCCTCGTCTGCGACCGCCTCGTTTGCGACCGCCTCGTCCGCGAGCGTGGATGGCCGCGGGAGGCGATCAAGGTCAACCCGTTCTGGACCCCGGGCAAACGGGGCCCGCACCCCTAGTTCACAGCGTCTGGGAGAGCGCCTTGATCGGCATCTTCAGGTCGTCGAGCAACTGCAGGTCCTTCTCGTACGGCCGGCCGAGCGTGGTCAGATAGTTCCCCACGATGATCGCGTTGATGCCGCCCAGCATGCCGTCACGCGTGCCGAGGTCGCCCAGTGTCAGCTCCCTGCCACCCGCGTAACGCAGGATCGTGCGCGGCAGGGCCAGGCGGAAGGTGGCGATGGTCTTGAGCGCCTCCGCGCCCTGGACGAGCGGGTAGTGCGCGAACGGGGTGCCGGGGCGCGGGTTGAGGAAGTTCAGCGGCACCTCGTCGGGCTCCAGCGCGCCGAGCTGGGCGGCGAACTCCGCGCGCTGCTCCAGGCTCTCGCCCATGCCGATGATGCCGCCGCAGCACAACTCCATGCCCGCGGCCTTGATCATTTCACAGGTGTCCCACCGTTCCTGCCAGGTGTGCGTGGTGACCACCTGGGAGAAATGCGACTCGGCGGTCTCCAGGTTGTGGTTGTAGCGGTGCACGCCCATGCCGGCCAGCTCGTCGACCTGCTCCTGGGTGAGCATGCCGAGCGAGCAGGCGACGTTGATCTCGACGGCCTCCTGGATGGCCCTCACCCCCTGGCGCACCTGCTCCATCAGCCGCCGGTCGGGGCCGCGCACGGCCGCGACGATGCAGAACTCCGTGGCGCCCGTCTTCGCGGTCTCGACGGCGGCCTTGACCAGCTCGTCGATGTCGAGCCACACGGCACGCACCGGAGAGGAGAACTGGCCCGACTGCGAGCAGAAGTGGCAGTCCTCCGGGCAGCCGCCGGTCTTGAGGGAGATGATGCCCTCCACCTCCACCTCGGGGCCGCACCACTTCATGCGCACCTCGTGCGCCAGCGCGAGCAGGTCGGGCAGGAGGGCGTCGTCGAGAAGGAGACAGCGGAGCGCCTGCTCGCGGTCAAGGCCTTTGCCCTGCTCCAGGACCTGGGTGCGGGCGATGTCGAGGATCGTCACCCGGTCAGCTTAAGGGTCCTTCTGAACGCGGCCGGGTCGAAGACGCCGCCAAGACTGGGGGCCAGACTTCGCCGGGCCAGGGTGGTGAAATCGGCGCAGGTGGCGGGGCGAGAAACAGGGGCCCCAGACTCGCCGCCCCCGACCCCAGAACCGCCGGAGGCGCCCACGGCACTGCCGGCGGCCCCGTCGGGTGAGCCAGCCTTGTCGGGTGAGCCAGCCCTGTCGGGTGAGCCAGCTCCGTGGGGCGAGCCAGCTCCGTCGGGTGGGACGGCCCTGTCGGGTGAGCCAGCCCTGTCGGGCGGGACCGCGCCCCCGGAGCCGACGGTCGCGGCGGGAAGCGCGCCGGTTCCGCAGCGCGAGGCGCCCGCGGGGAGGACGCCTGCGAGGGGGCGGGCGGCCAGCATCTCCAGGTCGGCCACGTTGCACCGCTCGGCCAGCCCCGGCTCCACCGGCCACTCCCCGATGACCAGCCCCGCCAGGTCGAGTCCCCGGTGCGCCATCGCCTCCAGGGTGAGCGCCGTGTGGTTGAGCGTGCCCAGCGCCGCCCTGGTGACCACGAGCACCTGGGCGCCGAGCCGCTTGGCCAGGTCGGCGAGCGTCGCGCCGTCCTCGTCGAAGCGCACCAGCAGCCCGCCGGCGCCCTCCACCAGCACCAGCTGGTTGCTCTCCCTCAGCTCCTCGATGCGCCGGGCCGCCGAGGCCAGGCTGACGGGCGGCATGCCCGACACCCGCGCCGCCGCGGCGGGGGAGAGCGGGTCGGGGAAGCGGGCGAACTCGAACGTGGTGGTGACGCCCGAGAGCCTGCGCACCTCGTCGAGGTCACCCGCCTCGGTGGGGCCTACGCCGGTCTGCGCTGGTTTGACCACCGCGACGGAGGAGCCCCTGTCGTAGGCGAGCGCGGCGATGGCCGCGGTCACGATCGTCTTGCCCACACCGGTGTCTGTGCCGGTCACCACGAGGACACTCACCCGCCCGAGCATAGGCCCGCCTCGCACCCCACACCCCGACGTCCCGGCAGCCGAAGTCCCGGGCAGCCGAAGTCCCGGGCGGCCGGGGTCTCGGGCGGCCGGGGTCTCGGGCGGCCGATGGTCCGCGCAGCCACGTCGTGTGTCTCTGGGTCCGTGCCCTGAAGCCTCGTGCCTCAAGGCCCGTGCCCCCGAAGCCTCTCGACCGGCCCCGCCCTCTCGCCCCGCCGCTCGACGCCTGCACGCCAAGCTCGCAGCCCTGCAGCCCTGCAGCCCTGCAGCCCCGCAGCCCCGAGGTGCCGGGTGCCGATGGGCCCACGTGTCGATGGGCCCACGTGTCGATGGGCCCACGTGTCGACGGGCCCACGTGCCGAGGGTCGACGTGCCGAGGGTCGACGTGCCGAGGGTCGACGTGCCGAGGGTCGACGTGCCGAGGGTCGACGTGCCGAGGGTCGACGTGCCGACGTGCCGACGGGCGCCGGGGGTTAGGGCCTGCGCAGGCGGGTGACGAACTTGTAGCGGTCCCCTCGGTACAACGACTGAGCCCACTCCACCGGATTGCCGTCCGCGTCGAAGGCGTGCCGCGTCAGCAGCAACATCGGCAACCCCACGTCAACCCCCAGCATCTGAGCGTCGTACGGCGTCGCGAGGACTGTCTCGATGATCTCCTCGGCATCCGTCAGCCGCACGTTGTAGGCGTTGTGCAGCGTCTCGTACAGCGAGGAGTGCACCTCCAGCTCCCGCCGCAGCCGTGGGAACCGGCGGGCCGACAGGTGGGTGGTGTCGATCGAGACCGGCTCCCCGTTGGCCAGGCGCAGCCGGTGGATGCGCAGCACGCGCCCGCCCGGGTTGATCGCCAGGCGGCGGGCCAGTGGCTCGTCGGCGGAGATGTAGCCGATCTCCAGGATCTTGGTGTCGGGTTCGAGCCCGGCGTTGCGCAGGTCGCCGATGTAGGAGCTCAACTGCAGCACCTGGGCGACCTTGGGCTGGGCGACGAAGGTGCCCTTGCCCTGGATGCGCAGCAGCCGGCCCTCGACGACGAGCTCGGACAGGGCCTGGCGGACGGTCGTGCGCGAGGTCTCGAAGCGCACGGCGAGGGTGCGCTCCGGCGGCAGGGCGGCGCCCGCGGGCAAGCTCTTGGTGAGCTCAAGGAGACTGCGTTTGACGTCGTAGTACTTCGGTACGCGAGGGCCCTCTTCGACCACGTCCCACCTAGCTTTCTGCCACAGCGGTGAGGGCGTGTCTGATCACCGCGAGATCATCGGAACTCAGATTGGCCCGTGCGGTCAACCGCAGGCAAGAGCGACCGTCGGGCACCGAGGGCGGACGGAAACATCCGACGCGCACTCCGTGCGCCGCACAGGTGGCAGCGGCGCCGAGCGCCGCTTCCGGCGCGCCGAGCACCACGGGGACGACCGCACCGGCCGGGTGGTTGGTCTCCAGGCCGAGCTCGCGGGCCGTGGCGGCCAGCTCGCTCGCCCTGGCGCGGGCAAATCCCGGCAGGTCGGGCTGGTTTCGTAGGATATCCACCGCTGTGAGTGCGGCCGCCACCGGACCCGGTGCCAGGCCGGTGTCGAAGATGAACGAACGACCGGTGTCGATCAGCGTCTCGATCACCTCCGGTGCTCCCAGCACGGCTCCGCCCTGGGAGCCGAGCGATTTGGACAGTGTGATGGTTCTCACAATGTGAGATTCCCGGAAGAGGCCGCTTGAGTGCACCGTGCCCTGTCCTTGTTGGCCGACGACGCCGAGAGAGTGCGCCTCGTCCACGATGAGCAGGGCGCCGTGCCGTACGGCTAGAGCCGACATGGCGGAAATATCGGCCATATCCCCATCGACGGAAAACACGGCGTCCGTGACCAGCACGGCGTGCTCCTCGTGGCGGTTGGCCAGCGCCTTCTCCATCGCCGGGAGATCCTTGTGAGGCGTCACGACGACCCGGGCACGCGACAGGCGGCAGGCGTCGACGATCGAGGCGTGGTTGCCCGCGTCGGAGATCACCACGGCGCCGCGGCCCAGGGTCGCGACGGCGGCGAGATTGGCCAGGTAGCCGGAGGAGAAGACCAGGGCGCCCGGAGCCTGGCAGAAGTCGGCCAGGGCGCGCTCGAGCTCGGTGTGGAGCGAGGTGGTGCCCGTCACGAGGCGCGAGCCGGTCGAGCCGGTGCCCCACCGGCGGGTGGCCGCGACGGCGGCCTCGACGAGCCGGGGATCGCGCGCCAGCCCCAGGTAGTCGTTGGAGGCCAGATCCAGCAGGCCGTCGAAGTCGGGGCCGCGCGACCAGAGCGTGCGCCTGAGGCCGGCCGCCCGGCGGTCGGCGGCAGCCGTACGGAATCTGTCGAGCATGGACGCATCTTGCCAGGCGGGCACCGGCCGGTGACAGCAGCGCGGCCCGCCCTGTGGATAACGGTGCGGCTTCGGGGGCGACGGGTGGCCCCGGTTTGGAGAACGGGCCCCGGACCACGCATCATGCACTCGTGCCGACTCTCAGCGACCTCGCGGTCCGCCACACGAAGCTGTCCGACGCGGACATCGAGTGGCTCCACACCCTCGTCTCCGACTGGCAGCTGCTCGCCGACCTGTCGTTCGCCGACCTCATCCTGTGGGCGCCGTTGCCCGGCACGCAGCGGCGCACCGTCGGCGGCGAGAGCGTCGACGAGCCCGAGGGCTGGGTGGCGATCGCGCAGATGCGCCCGACGACCGGCCCGACCGTCTATCACGACGACATCGTGGGCTCCATGGTCCACCGCGGGCAGCGCGAGCTGATCGACACCGCCTGGAGCGAGCGCCGCATCTGCCGCGAGGGCGACCCCGACTGGTCCACCGGCGTTCCGGTGCGCGAGGAGACCATCCCGGTCCGACACGCGGAAGGTCACTTCCTCGGCGTCATCCAGCGCTCGACGAACCTGTCGTCGGCGCGCACGCCGTCGAGGCTGGAGCTCACCTACCTGCAGAGCGCCTCCGACCTTGCCCAGATGGTCGCGGAAGGCCGGTTCCCCTTCTCGGGCGAGCCGGCCATCCTGGTGCGCTCCCCGCGCGTCGGCGACGGCCTGCTGCGCCTCGACCGGGCCGGACGGGTCACCTACGCCTCGCCGAACGCCCTGTCGGCCTACCGGAGGCTGGGCCTGCACGCCGATCTGGTCGGCGCGGAGCTGGGGCGGCTGACCGCCACGCTCTGCTACTCCGATGAGCCGATCAACGAGGACCTGATGATCGTGGCCAGCGGTCGCGCGGCCAAGGAGACCGAGGTCGAGTCGGGCGGCACGATCGTGCAGCTGCGCGCGATCCCGCTGATCGTGGGCGGCGGGCGCATCGGGGCGCTGGTGCTGCTGCGTGACGTGACCGAGCTGCGGCGGCGCGAGCGCGAACTGATGACCAAGGACGCGACGATCCGCGAGATCCACCACCGGGTCAAGAACAACCTGCAGACGGTGGCCGCGCTGCTGCGGCTGCAGGCGCGGCGGCTGCAGGTGCCGGAAGGGCGTGAGGCGCTGGAGGAGGCCGTGCGCCGCGTGGGCTCCATCGCGATCGTGCACGAGACCCTGTCGCACGCGCCCGAGGAGTTCGTCGACTTCGACGACATCGCCGACCGTGTCATCGCCATGGCGGGCGAGGTGTCGGCGCCCGAGGTGGCGGTCACGCCCAGGCGGACGGGCACCTTCGGGATCATGCCCTCGCTGATCGCCACACCGCTGGCCATGGCGCTCACCGAGTTGCTGCAGAACGCGCTGCAGCACGGGCGGCCCAAGCGGCTGGAGGTCGTGGTCGACGCCCAGCATTTCGAGCACCGGCCGGACCGGCGTGAGCGGCTCACCGTGATCGTGCGGGACGACGGGCGCGGTCTGCCTGAGGACTTCGACCTCGACAAATCCACGAGCCTCGGCTTGCAGATCGTGCGCACCCTGGTCGAGGGTGAGCTGTCCGGCAAGCTCTCGATCGAACCGCGCGACGGCGGCGGGACCGAGGTGACGCTGTCGATCCCTTTGCCGGCCGCGTGAAAGCGAGTCCCAGCCGCGTGAAAGCGGGTTTTAGAAGATGGCGCGTGCGCGGGCGCGGGCGTTGCGGCGCTTGAGAGCGCGACGCTCGTCCTCGCTGAGCCCACCCCAGACGCCGGCGTCCTGACCGGACTCCAGCGCCCACTTCAGGCAGCCGTCGACGACCGCGCAGGAGTTGCAGACCTGCTTGGCCTCTTCGATCTGCATCAGAGCGGGACCCGTGTTGCCGATCGGGAAGAACAGCTCGGGGTCCACGTCACGGCAGGCAGCTCGGTGGCGCCAGTCCATGCGTCCACTCCTTAGTAGAGGAGTCTTGGTTGACTCCGTGCGGCTTACTACTTTGTGAAGACTTTCACTAACGAGCCCGAACAGTGGCCCGAATCAGGTTGATCCGGGGTTGTCCGCTGACGATCCCGCAGGTCCTCGAGGGGTTCGTTAAAGGTCCTACGTTCCGATGTCAGGTTGAGCCTTTCAGCCACGCTGAGTGCACGCAAGGGGGTTGAAGGGAAGTTTTGGTGGATATGGATGTCGGATGCGTCACACAATGACCGAATGTAACCAGCTAGACCAAAACTTGTAACGCGTTCGGGATAGACCGGAAAGTCACCCATTCGCGCTCGCCGAGGTAGTCGCCGTCGAGCTGGAACGCCACCGGACGCTCGGCCTTCAGCGTGAACTCGGCCTCGTCGTGGAGCTGCACGAGGTGCCGCCCCTTGGGCCAGTTCTCGCGGCCCTGGTCGAGCAGCTGGCGGATCAGGCCGGCCATGGTGAACATGCCCATACGCCGCATCCCCAGCAGGTCGAGCCCGGTCTCGAAGCTCGACCACGGGGTCGGCGTGACCGGCCTGCCTCCGAGGTAGGTCCACGGAGAGGTGTTGGTGATGATCGCCATGAAGACGTGGGTCGCGGCCGGGATACCCGGACCGGTGATCGTGAGCGCCGCGTGTCGTTTGTCGGTCTGGAGATAGTGGCGCAACGCCGTGTTCACATATCGGGCAGGAGTGGCCTTTCGCCCGGCGCCGCGCAGGCCCTCCACGGCCCTGATGACCTCCGCGTCATAGCCCATGCCCGCACAGAAGGTGAAGTAGCGGCTGCCGCCCTCCCACACCGCCTCACCCAGCCCGACAGTACGGCTGCGCCCGGCCTGCAGCGCCTCCAGGACCGCGCCCGTGGCCTCCGTCGGGTCGTTCGGCAGGCCGAGCGCCCTGGCGAACACGTTCGCGCTGCCGCCGGGGATCACGGCCAGTGACGGTCGCGCAGCGTCACCGTTCGCGGGGTTGAGCAACCCGTTGATCGTCTCGTTGATCGTGCCGTCGCCACCCAGGACCGCCACCAGCTCGAAGCCCTTGGCGTGGGCCGTACTGGCCAGAGCCGCCGCGTGGCCGCGATAGGCGGTCTCCTCGACCGTCAGCTCCACCGCCGCGCCGAGGGCCCTGATGAGCACATCGCGCGTGCGGCGGTTCGTCGTGGTCGCCTTGGGGTTGACCAGGAGCATTGCCCGCATATGGCCAGGGTATCCGCTGATGGGCGGCGAAGGTGGGACACCTCCCCGTGTTAGCAACTCCGGTTGACTAATTTCAGATTAGTCAACTACGGTTGCTTCATGTCTCCCTTCCGCGTTCACGCCGGCCTGCTCGGCCTCGCCCTGACCGCCGTCACCATGACCGGACCTCCCGGCCCCAGTCCCGTCCAGCGCGCCCTCGAGTGGGCCGTGGCAGACGGCAGGGGCCCCGGCATCGTCGCCGAGCTCAGACACGGCCACTCACGGCCGTGGTTCGGTACGGCAGGCGTCGCCGACCTGGCCTCCGGAGCGGCCCGCCGCCAGGACGAGCACTTCCGCATCGGCAGCTTCACCAAGGCCTTCGTCGGCGTGGTCGTCGTACGGCTGGCGGACGAAGGCGCGCTCTCCCTCGACGACACCCTCGCCCAGTGGCTGCCCGGCGTCGCCGAGGAGTACTTCGGCGCCGACAGCGCGAAGATCGACATCAGGCAGCTGCTCAACCACACCAGCGGCCTGCCCGACGCCCTGCCCGGCCAGGAGCCGCCGAGCCCCCTGGAGCCCGGCACCCGCTTCATCTACTCCAAGGTCAACTACACCCTCGCCGGCATGATCGTGGAGAAGGCCACGGGCAGCACGCTCGCCGCCGAGATCGACCGTCACATCGCCCGGCCCCTGGGCCTGAAGGGCACCTACCTCCCCGGCGCGGACGACCACGGCGTCCGCGCCCCGCACGCCCGCCACTACTCGAAGTTCACCGAGCACGGCGCGCCGGCCGAGATCCACGATGTGACCGAGGTCGACCAGAGCTGGGCCGGAGCCGCGGGCGGCATGATCTCGACCACCTCGGACCTGCACCGTTTCCTCACCGCCCTGCTGCGCGGCGACCTGCTCTCCCCGGCCGGCCAGAAGGAGATGTTCACCACCGTCGAGACCGCCGACTGGGTCCCCGCCACCCGCTACGGTCTCGGCGTCTACTGCCAGACCCTCCCCTCCGGTCTGACGCTCTGGGGAGGCGGCGGCTACATCCAGGGCTCCACGACCTACGCCATGGGCGACAGGCGAGCCACCCACGTGCTGGTGAGCAACCTCAACGGCGACTGGAACGACTTCGTCGCCACCTTCGAGGACCTCTACGGAGCCGTCTTCAGGCGCTGAGCTCGCCGAGCCAGAGGCAGAAGGGATGGCCGGCCGGATCCAGGCACACCCTGACGTCGTCCTGCGGCTGGAAGTCCGCCACCGTCGCACCCAGCGACACCGCGCGGGCGACGGCGGCCTCCAGGTCGTCGACCATGACCTCCAGATGCATCATCATCTGCTGCCCTCCCGGCCGCGCCGGCCAGACCGGCGGCCGGAAACCCTCCTCCCGCTGGAACGACAGGGTCCGCGGCCCGCCGTCGGGCGGGCTCAGATAGACGTCGTGCTCCTCCTCCCGGGAGATCTCCCAGCCGAGCAGGGCGGCATAGAAGGCGGCCAGTGCATGCGGATCCGGCGCGCCGATGTTGACGCCGGTCAGGGTCAGCCGGGACATGAGTGCCCCTTACCCCGCCACGCTCCGTTCAACGGTGGCAGACCATGCCATAGGCGGACGGGCGCCGTCAGGTTAGGTTCCGATGTGCGCCACCCGCGGGAAACACCTGCCATCCATCCTCCGGAGAGTCGAATGCGCACTCACCTACGCCGCGCGGCAACCCTGGTCGCGGCACTCGTCCTACCTCTCACCATGGTCACCCCGGCCCACGCCGGACCCATCGACGACGCCTTCGCCCAACTGCTGGTGAAGCAGGTCAAGGGCTCGAACGTCAAGAAGCACCTGGACGCCTTCCAGGCCATCGCGAACGCCAACGGCGGCAACCGCGCCGCCGGTTCACCCGGTTACGACGCCTCACGAGACTACGTGGCCGACAAGTTACGCAAGGCGGGCTACAAGGTCACGCTCAACCCCATCAACTTCGTGGAGAGCTGGACCGAGAACAGCCCGCCCCTACTGGACAGGACCGCCCCGGCCCCCAAGTCGTACGTGCCGAACACCGAGTTCTTCACCTTCGAGCCCTCACCCTCCGGTGACGTGACCGCGCAGGTCCAGGGAGTCGACCTCACCCTGCCGCCCACCCCGACGCCCACCTCCACCAGCGGCTGCGAGACGTCCGACTTCGCGGGCTTCGTCGCCGGCCGCATCGCGCTCATCCAGCGCGGCACCTGCTCCTTCGTCCAGAAGATCCTCAACGCCAGCGCCGCGGGCGCCTCGGGCGTCATCGTCTTCAACGAGGGCCAGCCGGGACGCACCGATGCCTTCCCGCTCAACATCGGCGAATGGCGCGCCGGCGTGCCCATGGTCTTCGCCAGCTTCGCCGTCGGCAACGAGCTGGCCGCCCCCGGCACCAGCGTGCGCCTCAAGGTCGACGCCAACCTGCAGCTCGGCACCGACCACAACGTGATCGCCGAGACCCGCTTCGGCGACCCGAACAACGTCGTCATGGTCGGCGCCCACCTCGACAGCGTCACCGAGGGACCCGGCATCAACGACAACGGCTCCGGCAGCGCCGCCATCCTGGAGACCGCGCTCCAGATGAAGCTCTTCCCGGTCCGCCACAAGGTGCGCTACGCCTTCTGGGCCGCCGAGGAGATCGGCCTGCTCGGCTCCGACCAGTACGTGGCAGGGCTGACCGAGGCGCAGCGCGAGCGCATCAGGCTCTACCTGAACTTCGACATGGTGGCCTCGCCCAACTTCGCCTACAAGCTCTACGACGGCGACGACTCCGACGCCGTCGGCTCCCCGGCGGGACCGCCCGGATCGGCGCAGATCGAGCAGCGGCTCGCCTCCTTCTTCACCAGCCGCGGGCTGGCCACCGTCGGCACCGACTTCGACGGGCGCTCCGACTACGGGCCGTTCATCGAGGTCGGCATCCCGGCCGGCGGCATCTTCACCGGTGCCGAAGGCATCAAGACGCCCGAGGAGGCCGCGCTCTTCGGCGGTACGGCCGGCGTCGCCTACGACGTCTGCTACCACCAGGCCTGCGACACGATCGCCAACGTCAACCTGACGGCGCTCGACGTCGACTCCGACGCCATCGCCGACTCGGTGGCGCGGTACGCCTTCAACCTGGGCGGCATTCCCGACCAGGCGGCGGCACTCACCTCCCGCTCGGCGGCATCGGTTCCGGCGGTGACCGGGGCCGGCTGATCCAGCCAAACGAGCCGGCCGGGGACGCACCCGGCCGGCTCCTTCATGTGCGCGTCACGGCGGCCCGCCCCGCACACCGGCGTGGCGTCTCCCTGGACGGAGCCCGGCCCCGTGCGGCGGGCGGGGGTGACCCATGCGTGCCGTACGGGGCCGTGAAGCGTACGGCGGGCAGCCGGGGCAGGGAGGGCCGGACGACGGCCGCAAAAGCAGGCCAGGCCGGTCGCCAGGACGCGATTGGCCCGGCGCTAGGACGCGGTCGGGCGGTCGCCAGGACGTGGCTGGGGCGGTCGCCAGGGCGCGGTTGGCCGGTCGCCGGGGTGTGGCCGGTCGGTGAGCGTCGCCCGGAAACGCGGGCGGCCGGTGGCGGCGGTATGGTGGCGGGCGTGAGACGACCGGTGAGCCTGTTGGTCGCGGCCGCAGTGGTCGCGCTGGAGGGCGTGATCGCCCTGGCCCTGGGCGGCTTCGTCGCCGTGAACACCCTGCTCGGCGAGGCGACCGTGGTGACGACGGCGCTGGCGGAGGCGGCCTTCGGCCTCGGCCTGGGCGCCGGCCTGCTCTGGGTCGCCTACGGCGGCCTGCTGAAGGCGGAGCGGTGGGGGAGAGCGCCGGGCGTGCTGGCGCAGATCTTCCTCATCCCCGTCGCGGGAACGGTGCTGATGGAGCGCCCGGCGATCGGCGTTCCGCTCATCGTCATCGCTCTGGCAGGCCTGGTCGCCCTGTTGGCGCCGTCGACGACGCAGGCCCTCTACGGCGACTAGTCTTCCGCGGTCAGCCCCTCGCGCAGCTGGGCGAGGGTTCGCGCCAGCAGCCGTGAGACGTGCATCTGGGAGATGCCCAGCTCGTTGGCGATCTGCGACTGGGTCATGTTGCCGAAGAACCGCAGCAGCAGGATGCGCTTCTCCCGTGGCGGGAGGCGCTCCAGCAGCGGCTTGAGCGACTCGCGGTACTCGACCCCTTCGAGCGACTCGTCGACGATGCCGAGTGAGTCGGAGACGGCGGGCGCGTCGTCGTCACCCGAGTCGGGAGCGTCGAGGGAGACGGTGGAGTAGGCGTTGGCCGACTCCAGGCCTTCCAGGACCTCTTCCTCGGTCATCTTGAGATAGGCGGCCAGCTCAGCGACGGTGGGTGCGCGGCCCTCGCGCTGCGAGAGCTCGCTGATCGCCTTGGTGAGGCTGAGCTTGAGCTCCTGCAGGCGGCGGGGGACGCGGACGGCCCAGCCCTTGTCGCGGAAGTGGCGCTTGATCTCGCCGACGATCGTGGGCGTGGCGTAGGTGGAGAACTCCACGCCGCGCGCCAGGTCGAAGCGGTCGATCGACTTGATGAGGCCGATGGTGGCGACCTGGGTGAGGTCGTCGAGCCATTCGCCTCGGTTGCGGAAGCGGCGGGCAAGGTACTCCACCAGGGGAAGGTGCAGCTCGACCAGTTCGTCGCGGATCCGCTGCCGGCGGGGCTCGTCGGGACCGAGCTCGGAGAGCTCGGCGAAGAGCATGCGGGCTCGCACCCGGTCGGGGACGGCGGGCTCGCTGGTGGTGGCCATGGCTCCAATCCTTTCCGTCACGCCGGCCCTGCCCCATCGCGCGTCGCGCCTCGGCGCTTGCGCAGGACGATCGCCATGCGGTCGGGGGAGTCGGTCACGGCGTCGACCTCGTCGGCGAGCGCGGTGAGCACCATCCACGCGAAGTCATCGCGTTTGGGGGCGCTGCTGCCCACGGTGGCGACCTCGACTCGCACCTGCATCTCCTGGCCGGCGAGTTCGAACTCGGCGGTCAGATCCGTGCCGGGCACCGCCTCGCCCAGCAACATGGCGCAGGCCTCGTCGACGGCGATCCGCAGGTCCTCGATCTCGTCCAGGGTGAAGTCGATCCTGGCCGCGAGTCCTGCGGTGATCATGCGCAGCACGGACAAGTAGGCGCTGTCCGCCGGCAGCCGCGCGCTGACCACATCGCGGATCGCACCCACGCGGGTCTCGGTGTCCTCAGTCACGTTCCTCCTAGCCGTCCAGTGACGCTGTCTGCAACTTACCGCTATGCGGGGTACGTTGGCGGAGCGAGACTCGCCAAGAGCCAAAAAGGCCCCGGTTGGTAAACACCAACCGGGGCCCATTTGTGCCTTTACGCGGCCTTGGTCTCCCAGAAGATCTTGGAGATTTCCTCGATCTTGGAGAGCAGCTGGTCGGCGTCGGCCACGTCGACCTTGCCCTTGGCGCCGGCCGCGCCCGCGAGCTTGGTGGCCTCCCAGAACAGCTGGTGCAGCTGGGGGTACTGCTCCAAGTGGTTAGGCTTGAAGTAGTCGGTCCACAGCACCCACAGGTGGTGCTTGACCAGCTCGGCGCGCTGCTCCTTGATGATCAGCGCACGAGTGCGGAAGACCGCGTCCTCGTTGGCGTTGTACTTCTCCATGATCGCCTTGACCGATTCAGCCTCGATGCGAGCCTGAGCGGGGTCGTAGACGCCGCAGGGCAGGTCACAGTGAGCTGAAGCCACGTGCTTGGGTCGCAGCAGTCGTGCGAGCATCAGAAAGGTCCTTTCCTCTTGGTCCAGTACCGACCTTACTCGTGTGGCGGAGGCTAATCCCATGAGGGTGCGTGTCGAAGGGGACTCCATGCTGCCCGCTCTGGTGCCGGGCGACTGGCTTCTCGTACGGCGCCGCGTGGCGATCCGGCCGGGCGACCTCGTCGTGGCCAGGCTGCCGGGGGAGCCCGAACGGCTGATCGTCAAGCGGGCCCAGTGGCACGGCGACGAGGGCTGGTGGCTGGAGAGCGACAACCAGCGCGCATCGGGCAGGCGCGACAGCTGGGATTTCGGTCCGGTCAGCGACATCGTCGGGCGTGTCGTGCTGCGCTACTGGCCCCTGCGCATCCGCGGCCGGTGAGCCGGGAAGCCTCCTCAGGCGCCCTGGCGGCGGCGGGCGCGGTAGGCGGCCACGTTGGCCCGGCTGGAGCAGCGCTCGGAGCAGTAGCGGCGCGAACGGTTCGACGAGGTGTCGAGGAAGGCCTTGCGGCAGCTCTGGTCCTGGCAGCGCCCGAGCCGTCCGATGCCGAACTCGGTGACCATCACGGCCAGGCCCATCACGGCCTTCACATGGGCCTCGGCGGCGCCGTCGCTGCCGCCGTCGTCACTGAGGTGCAGGTGCCAGCCCAGCCCGTCGTGCCCCGAGATCTCGGGAAAGATCGGCCTGATGCGCAGCAGGGCGTTGAGCAGCTCGACGACCTCCTGCTCGGATCCGCGCTCGGCCGCGTCGAAGACCGCGGCCAGCTCGGGGTGGCCGCCTTCGTTGACCAGCCGGACCGCCAGCTCGGCGTAAGAGGTGAGGTCCATACCGACTATTACACCTCAGGTGGCTCCCCGCCGAACCACTGCTTGTACAGCCGCTCGTAGGTGCCGTCCTGCCTGGCGGCGTCCAGGGCCCGGTTGACGGTGCCGAGGAGGGCGTCGTCGCCCTTGCGCACCGCCATGCCGTACTGCTCGCCCGTGTCGAGGCTGCCGATGAGCTTGAGCTCGCCGGAGAGCTTGAACTTGGTCAGCCACACCGCCACCACCGGGCGGTCCTGCACGAGCGCGTCGACCTCGTCGGTCTGCAGGGCCAGCAGCTGCTCCATCGAGTCGTCGTACTCGACGGGCTCCAGCCCCTCCTGCCTGACGTAGTCGAGGCCGGTCGTGCCCGTCTGCACGCCGACCTGGTCGGCGTCCTTCAGCGACTTGACCTTGCTCTTCTTGCGGGTCAGCAGGGCCTGCGAGGCTTCGAAGTACGGCCTGCTGAAGTCGACCTGCCTCTGCCGCTCCGGGGTGATCGTGATGCCCGCCGCGGCCAGGTCGCACCGGCCCTCACGCAGCGCGCTGCCGTCGGAGATCGCGTCGAAGTCGACGTTGACGACCTCCAGGGGCTTGCCCGCCGCCTTGGCGACGAGCCTTGCCAGGTCGATGTCGAAGCCGACGATCGTGCCGTCCTGCTCGAACTCGAAAGGGTCGAACGGGGCGTTGGTGCACAGTTTCAGGGAGTTGCCGTGGGCGGTGTGCTGCTGCCCGGCCGTACCGCAGGCGGTCGCCAGGGACAGGGAGAGCAGCAGGACACCGGTCTTGCGAGGAAATCTCATCGTTCTTCCGGGTGGAGCACGCGGTGCAGGAACGTCCGCGTGCGTTCGTGTTGCGGGTCGCCGATCACCTGCGCGGGAGGGCCGTCCTCGACGATCACGCCGCCGTCCATGAAGACCACCCGGTCGGCCACCTCGCGGGCGAAGCCCATCTCGTGGGTGACGACCAGCATGGTCATGCCCTCCTCCGCCAGCTTGCGCATGACGGTGAGCACGTCGCCGACGAGCTCGGGGTCGAGCGCGCTGGTCGGCTCGTCGAAGAGCATCAGGGTGGGGTTCATGGCCAGGGCACGGGCGATCGCCACCCGCTGCTGCTGCCCTCCGGACAGCTGCGCCGGGTAGGAGTCGCACTTGTCGCCGATGCCGACCTTGTTGAGGTTCTCCCTGGCGACGATCTCCGCCTCCTGCGCGCCGCGCTTGAGCACCCGCTGCTGGGCGATCATGACGTTCTTGAGCGCGGTCATGTGGGGGAAGAGATTGAACTGCTGGAAGACCATGCCGATGTGGCGGCGGGCGGCGTCGATGTCGGCGTCGAGATGGGTCAGCTCGACGCCGTTGATGAAGACCTTGCCCTGGGTGGGCATTTCGAGCAGGTTCACGCAGCGCAGCAGCGTCGACTTGCCCGACCCCGACGGGCCGATGACACAGACGACCTGGCCGGGCTCGACGGTGAAGTCGATGCCCTGGAGCACCTTGTTGGAACCGAAGGACTTGTGCAGGTCCCTGACTTCGATGGCGTGGTTCATCGGCGCTTCTCCAGCCTGCGTGCGAGGTAGCCAAGCGGGATGGTGACCAGGAGGTAGGTCAGGCCGGCGACCATGATCGGAGTCGGGTTGGCGTTCTCCGAGGCCACGTCGTTGCCGAACTTGGCCAGCTCCACGAAGCCGCTCGACACGCCCAGGAACAGCACCAGGGACGAGTCCTTCAGCAGCGCCACGAACTGGTTGGTGGTCGGCGGGATGACGATCCTGATGGCCTGGGGGATCACCACGGTGAACTGGGCGCGCATGGGTGACATGCCCAGCGACCTGGCGGCCTCGGTCTGCCCCTTGGGCACGGCCTGCAGGCCCGCGCGGAAGATCTCGGCCTGGTAGGCGGTGCCGATCAGGCCGAGGCCCAGAATGGCCAGGCCGTAGGTGCCGCCGGGAACCTCGAACCCGGGCAGCGCCAGCGGCAGGAAGTTGAGCAGCACGAAGACCAGCAGGGCGGGAAGGCCCCTGAAGATCTCGATGTAGATGTTGGCGATCCAGCGGTACGGCCGGACCTCCGACAGCTTCATCAGCGCCAGCAGCAGGCCGAAGACGAAGGACAGGATGAACCCGCCCACCGAGTAGATGATCGTGTTCTTCAACGCGATCGTGAACAGGTCCGGCAGGGTCTTCTCGGCCACCTCCGGCTGCACGAAGAGCGCGAGGCTCTTCCAATCCGTGTAGAACGCGAGGAAGAGCGCCGCGGCACCCAGCACGACGTACTGGACGCCCCTGATGAGCTGCCGCTTCTTACGAGGGCTGAGCCGGGCGGGACCCGGCTCAGCCGTCGTCGTGGGGCTGGTCATCAGCCCAGCTCACCGGGCTTCTTGCCGAACCACTTCACGAAGATCTGCTCGTAGGTGCCGTCCTTCTTGGCGGCCTCGATGCTGTCGTTGATGGTCTTGAGGAGCACCGGGTCGGCGCCCTTCTTCAGGCCGATGCCGTACTGCTCGCCGGTGTCCAGCGAGGCGATCAGCTCGAACTTCTCGGCGATCTCCGGCTTCTTGAGCCAGGTGAGGACCACGGGCAGGTCCTGGACGATGACGTCCTCCTGGCCGGACTGCAGGGCGAGGAGCTCCTTGGCCGAGTCGGCGTACTCCTTCGGGTCGAAGCCCTTCTCCTTGACGTAGTCGAGACCCGTCGTGCTGGCCTGGGCGCCAAGCTTCAGGCCCTTGGCCTTGACGTCGTCCAGCGACGTGGCTCCGGTGCCCTTCTTGGCCAGCAGGGCCTGGGTGGCGTCGAAGTACGGCACGCTGAAATCGATGTTCGCCTTGCGCTCATCGGTGATCGTCATACCGGCGGCGGCGACGTCACACTTGCCCGACGCCATCGCGGCACCACTCTTGATGACCGCGAAGTCGATGTCGACGATCTCCTGGGTGAGGCCGAGCTTCTTGGCCGCGAGGTCCACGATGTCCACGTCAAAGCCGACGACCTTGCCACTGTCGTCCTTGAACTGGAACGGCTCGTAAGGAATGTTGGTGCAGGTGGTGAGCTTGCCCGCCTGGACAAGCTTGGGCCCGCCCGCAGCGGCGGTCGAGCCGGGCTGCGCGGTGTCGGTTCCACCGGACTGCGTGCCGCACGCGCTCAGCGCGAGGGCGGCGGTCAGCGCGGCGGCACCGAGGGCCAGGGTTCGGCGATTCAAGATGACCTCCATGAGATATGTCGTTTTTGACAGTTTATGGACTGCCAGATAGCGGTCAGTCACCGGGGATTTAACAATGTGTCAACGGAACCCCGGCGGCCGTGTGTGGCACAATCGAGAACCGGGTGACCCCCGGTTCCGCACACGAGACGACCACTCCTCGTCGCACGTTCCCTTCCGTCCAATGAAGTACAGGGGTCGCTGTGGCTGTCACCTCACTCGAAGATCTGGATCTCGATCCCGCTTTCGCCCTCCACCGGGGCGGCAAGATGGAGATCCGCTCGACCGTTCCCGTCCGCGACGCGGACGACCTCTCTCTCGCCTACACACCCGGCGTGGCCCGTGTCTGCACGGCCATCGCCGAGACGCCCGAGCTCGCCAACGACTACACCTGGGTCTCCAACGTGGTGGCGGTCGTCTCCGACGGCACCGCCGTGCTGGGCCTGGGCGACATCGGCCCGGCCGCCGCCATGCCCGTCATGGAGGGCAAGGCGCTGCTGTTCAAGCAGTTCGGCGGGGTCGACTCCGTCCCGATCTGCCTCGACTGCACCGACGTCGACGAGCTCGTCGAGACCGTCGTCAGGCTGGCGCCCTCCTTCGGAGGCATCAACCTCGAAGACATCAGCGCCCCGCGCTGCTTCGAGGTCGAAGCCCGCCTGCGCGAGCGCCTCGACATCCCCGTCTTCCACGACGACCAGCACGGCACCGCCATCGTGACCCTGGCCGCGCTCACGAACGCCGCCCGCCTGACCGGCAGGCCGCTGTCGGAGCTGCGCGCCGTGGTCGCGGGAGCCGGCGCCTCCGGCGTCGCGGTCAGCCGCATCCTGCTCGAGGCGGGCATCGGAGACATCTGCGTCTCCGACTCCCGTGGCGTGCTCTACAGCGGGCGCGAGGGGATGAACTCCTTCAAGGAAGCCCTCGCCTTCGACACCAACCGCTCAGGGAACACCGGCTCCACCGAGGAGGCTCTCGCGGGCGCCGACGTCTTCGTGGGCCTGTCGGGATCCACCGTGTCGGAGGACGCCATCGCCTCGATGGCGCCCGGTTCGATCGTGTTCGCCCTGTCGAACCCCGACCCGGAGATCCACCCGGTCGCCGCCCGCCGCCACGCCGCCGTGGTGGCCACCGGCCGATCCGACTTTCCGAACCAGATCAACAACGTGCTCGCCTTCCCCGGCGTCTTCCGCGGCGCCTTCGACGTGCGGGCCTCGACGATCACCGAGAACATGAAGGTGGCGGCCGCCAACGCGCTCGCCGCCGTGGTCGGCGACGATCTGTCGGCCGACTACGTCATCCCGTCGCCGTTCGACGCCCGGGTCGCCCCCGCCGTCGCCGGCGCGGTCGCCGAGCAGGCACGACTCGACGGGGTCGCGCGCATCTAGAGGGTCTCTCAACAGAGGGGTACGGCACGCATGCCGTACCCCTCTGTGCTGTGTTTAGGGAATGCCGAAACTCTCTTTACTCTTCGTGTTATAACTGATGCTCTCTGTAAGGGCTCATCTAGGAGAGCGATGGAACGCGAGCCCAACCAACTACTTCAGCAGCTCATCAACGAGGCGGGGTTCTCTCGCAAAGGGCTCGCCCGGCGCCTGAACGACCTGGGCTCCAGCCGCGGCATCCCCGGTCTGAAATACGACCACAGCTCCGTCCTGCGCTGGATCGGTGGTCAGCGGCCGCGAGAACCCGTTCCCTGCCTTCTCGCGGAGATCTTCGCTCTCCGGCTGGGCCGACCGGTCTTCCCGGAAGAACTGGGCATGCCGGTCATCACCACCCCCCTCCACCTCGGACAAGAGTTCACGCACACGTGGCGGGAGGGAGTCGCGACAGTGACCGCACTGTGGCGGGCGGACGTTGAACGGCGCAGATTCCTGGTCGATTCGACCTTCGCGATCGGAGCCGGGGCGGCAGGAGCGGTACGGTGGCTCACCGCGCCGTCCGGAGGCAGCCCGCACGGCACCGGCAGGCGCAAGGTCGGCCAGTCGGACGTTGCGGCCATCCAAGAGGTCACCCGATCCTTCAGCGAGCTCGACAACCGCTTCGGAAGCGGGCGAGTCCGCTCATCGGTCATCAAGTACCTCGACACCGCCGTCGCCCCGCTGCTGGCCGACGGCTCCTACTCCGAGACCACCGGGCGCGCCCTCGCCGGCGCCGCCTCCGAGCTCACCCGCCTGGCCGGCTGGATGGCCTACGACCTCGAACAACACGGCCTCGCCCAGCGATACCTCATCCAGGCGCTCAGGCTCGCGCGCAGCGCCGACGACCACTCGCTGGGCAGCGAGATCCTGTCGGGGATGGCGCACCAGGCCATCTACATGGGCCAGCCGTCGCACGCCCTCGACCTCGCCCGCGCCGCCCAACTGTCGGCGCAGCGCTCGGGTCACTCGACGCTCCTGTCAGCCGCCTGGGTCCTCGAGGCCCACGCCCACGCGGGCCTGAACGACTCGCGCGCCTGCTCGGCGGCGCTGTCATCGGCGGAGGCGGCCTTCGAGTCGCGCTCGTCCGAGTCGGAACCCGCCTGGCTGGGGTACTTCGACTCCGCCTATCTGTCGGCGAAGTTCTCCCACTGCTTCAGGGACCTGGGCGACGGCCTGCGGGCCGTGCAGTTCGCCAGGAAGTCGCTCGAGATGGACGGGCGTTATGTGCGGGGGCGGATGTTCAACCTGTCGCTGCTGGCCGGGGGGTTACTCCAGTGCGGCGAGGTGGAGGAGGCGTGTGCTGCGGCCACTGACGCGTTCTCGCTGGCCGGGGAGCTGCAGTCGGCTCGCACCCGGTCTTACGCTGCGGATCTGCGGCGGAGGCTGCAGCCGTACCGGAACGTGGCGTCGGTACGCGCTCTGTTCGGGCAGGACTTCGCCTCTGTCTGAGGCTTCCGGCTGAAGACGAAGCGAGGGCCCGGTCCGCGCATGACCGGGCCCTCTTCCCTTTACTTATCCCTTTAGTGAAAGGCGCTCCCCATAAGAGGTCTGTGACGCCCACACCGGAGGCACCATCCGGGGGCAGAGGACTGGGGAGCCGTAAAGGATCTTCATTGGCTTAAAAGCCCAGAGGGCTCGGCAATGCCGAGCCCTCTGGTTGGAACTTGCGGGTGAGGTTCAGGCCCCACCCACTGGTTGGAAAGGCCCCGATTAGGAGGCGTTGCCCGACCAGTTGTTGATCGCAGCGCTGTAGACCTGCTTCGTCTCACCGTCGAAGTACGGCGAGAAGATGGTGTCGTAGCGGTTGTTGCCGTCAGCGTCACCGTAGATCGCGGTGGTGACACCGTTGACGTAACCAACGCGCTTGGCGTTGCTGTACTGGTACAGCCACGGCGAGCCGTTGTAGCCGGGGGTCACGGCGCACTTGAGAGCGACGAGCTCCTCAGCCTTGTGGGTAGAGAGGCCCGCAGGGGTCTTGGCGCTGGTCTTGCCGTAGCACCACTTCGGCGTGTTGCCCGAGAAGGGCTTGCTGCCGTCCTTGTGCTCGGCGCCCGGGTACCCGAAGGTACGGACGTACTTGCCGGTCGGCTGGTTCCAGGCGAAGCCCTGGGCGCCGACGACGTCACCGAGACGGCCACCCTGAGTCCAGGAAGCGGCGGTCTTGATGGCGTAACCGACAGTCTTGAAGTACTCAATCGTGTCGGCCTTGGTGATGTACCACTGCTTCTTGTAGAACTGCTGCTTGGTCCAGTTGGCGCCATCGGCCTTGAGCTCGCCGAGGAAGCCGCCCTGGGCCTTCTTGGCCACCAGCGCGTCGTACTCCGCCTTGGTGATGTTCACCACGTGCGGGTTCAGAGCGTTGCCGGCCAGGTCGTAGCAGGTCACACCGTTGGTGAGGCAGGGCTCACCGTTGTTGGCCTTGTTGTCGATGTCCTTGAGCGTGTCGTACTCAGCCTTGGTGACTTCGATCCCAGCCAGGATCTTGGTCTCGCCAGCCTTGGCCACGTAGTCGTTGCCGACCGGGGTGGCCTCGTTCTTGGTGGCCTTGGTGGCGTGAGCGCTGCTCTCGGGGCCGTACTTCGACACCAGGGCGTCGTACTCGGCCTTGGTGATGCTGACGAGCTTGCGGTCCTTGTCACCCTTGTAGGCGTCCCACTCGGCCTGGGTGACTTCCTTCCAGGAAGACGGGGCCACGTAGATGCCGTTGTAGACGGTGACGAACGCGTAGTCGCGGTCGTAGTCCTCGTACACCGAGAAGTCGGAGTGGGTGTACGCGGTCTTGCCGACGTAGACGCCGTAAGGAGCCTTGTTCTGGTAGTGGCCGGGCACGAAGACCCAGTTCTCCAGAACGTCCTCGTTGCCAGCAACGTCGTAGACGCAGTGACCAGCGGTGGCCACCAGGTTCTTGTAGTTGCTCTGGATCGAGGTAGCGGAGCACCAGTAGAGGTCCTTGCCACCGTTCTTGGTGAAGAAGACCTTACCGATGGTCCGGGGGATGTTCACGTTGTGAACCTTGGTGACCTTGGTCTTCGGCTCACCGATGAGGCCCGGCTTGGTGTCGGTGGAGTAGCCACCGGTGTGCACCAGCTTGGAGACGGCCTTGTAGTCGTAGCGGTACTCGTCCGCCGCGGCAAGGGCCGCACCATTGGCAGCCAGCCAGAACTCAGCGGCAGCCTGGGCCTTGTCCGAGGACACCAGCGAGCCGACGTTGACGTCGGACTCAGCCTGGGCCGAGGTGGCCAGACCGGCCGCCAGCAGACCGGTGGCGAGCAGGGCGCCGCCGGCAGGGAGGAGGATGCGCTTCAAGGTAACTCCTTGCGCTGTCGTGAGGCGCCTCTTGCGCCCCATGCGTCAGTAAAGGGATAGCCAGGAACATACAGTGCCGATCTTGAAAACAGGAACCCGCTTTGGAGGGAAAAGGCGGGCCAAGTCGGGCGTGATCGTTCTGTGATGTTTAAGAGTCCGGAGCGCGTTGCGGGATCCATGGTTCGTTTGTGGGCATTTCCGCAGATCAGGATAAGAGAGTTGTTAGTGTTTCCTGTGTGACTGCAGCGACCCCGTGACGATGGGCAACGTCGCTGTGTGACGCAGATCACATCGACTCGATGGCACCAGATTCGGCTCCCGCGCGTCCAAAGAGCCCACAGATACGACGAAAGGGGCCTCGGCGTGAAGCCGAGACCCCTTCTTTGTGTCTCTAACCGTGAACCGTCGGTGACCGACGGCTCACAGCGGGTGCGAGATGCGTCAGCCGACGATCTTGCCGGACCACACGTTGGCCGCGGAGCGGTAGACGGTGGCGGTCTCGCCGTCGAAGTACGGCGAGGTGATGGTGTCGATGCGGTTGTTGCCGTCCTGGTCGGCGAAGGTGCTGGTGACACCGTTCACGTAACCGATGCGCTTGGCGTTGCTGTAGTTGTACAGCCAGGGGCCACCGTCGGCGCCCTCGGTCATCGAGCACCGGATGGAGACGTGCTCCTCGATCTTCTTGGCGGGCGCCTGCACGACCTTGGCGGAGGTCTTGCCGTAGCACCACTTCGGCGTCACGCCGGTGAAGTTCTTGTTGCCGTCCGGGTGCGCGAGGGCCGGGTAGCCGAACACGCGGATGTACTTGCCGGTGGGCTGGTTCCAGGCGAAGCCCTGACCGCCGACGTTGTCGCTGAGGCGACCGGCGTCGGAGACGGTCGCCTCGGGGACGATGTAGAAAGCGGTGGCCTTGAAGTAGTCGATCGTGTCAGCGACCGAGACGTACCACTGCTTCTTGTAGAACTGCTGCTTGTACCAGCCGCCGTTGGCCGCGGTCAGCTCGCCGTCGAAGCCGCCCTGGCTCTTCTTGGCGACAAGGGCGTCGTACTCGGCCTTGCTGATCGCAACCTTGTTGGGGTTGAGTTCGTTGCCGGCGAGGTCGTAGCAGACCACGCCACCAGGGACGCAGGGCTCGCCGTTCAGGGCTTCCTTGGCGACGTCCTTGAGGGTCGCGAACTCGGCCTTGGTGACCTCGACGCCCGCCAGGAACTTCGTCTCGCCCGACTTGGGCTTGTAGTCGTTGCCGACCTGCTGGGCGTCGTTCTTGCTGGCCTTGGTGGCGAGCATGCTGCTCTCGGCGCCGTACTTGGACACGAGAGAGTCGTACTCGGACTTCTCGATCTTCGTAAGGGTCCGGTCCTTCTCACCCTTGTAGGCGTCGTACTGCGCCTGGGTGACCTGGGTCTTCTTGCCATCGGCGATCTTGATGCCGTTGTAGACCGTCACGAACGCGTAGTCGCGGTCGAAGTCCTCGTAGACATCGAAGTCGTAGTGGGTGAACGCCTGCTTGCCGACGTAGATGCCGTAAGGCGCCTTGCCCTGGTAGTAGCCGGGGACGAAGACCCACTTCGACATGACGTCGGTGTTGCGGTCGACGTCGTAGACGCAGTGGCCGGCGGTCGAGACCAGGTTCTTGTACTTGGACTGGATCGCGGTGGCCGAGCACCACTTCTTCTCGCCCTTGCCGTTGACGAAGAACACCTTGCCGATGGTCTTCGGCAGGTTCACGTTGTGAACCTTGGAGGACTTGGCGACCGGGGTGCCGATGAGGCCCGGCTTGCTGTCGGCCGAGTAGCCGCCGGAGCTCTTGAGCTTGGTGACGTCCGAGTTGTCCCAGACGTTGGAGGCGGTCGCGGCCTTGAGAGCAGCGTTGTTGTTGTCCGCCCAGAACTCGGCGATCGCCTTGGCGGAGGCCGCGCTCTTGGCCATCGCGTCGGAGGCGACGTCGGGAGCGGCCTGAGCCGAGGCGGCGAGGCCGGCAGCCAGCAGGCCGGTGGCCAGGACGGCACCGCTGGCGGGGATGAGGATGCGCTTCAAGGGAACTTGCTCCTTGCTCTGTCGTGGGACGCAACTGGCGTCCCATGCGTCAGTAAAGGGACAGCAAGGAACATATCGGGGGATCTTCGCAGGTAAAAGCCACTTCGCAGCATCCGGAAGGCACGCTTACCCTCGTGACCGTGCCGTTATCTGTCAGAGGCCGCGCCGAGAGATGTCCGTTTTCGCGGCCCTAGCTGGGAATGTTACGGAAGTGTCTCGAGGGGTGTGAGCGAGGCGACACGGTGCGTGAATAGTAAAATGTGACTCAGATCACATGAGGAACATGGCACCGATTCGGGACCGGCCCCGTCTAACTAGGCTTATTGATCTACCTAAGCGTCACAAGCCCGTGTCCTACGACAAAAAAGGGCCCCCTTGAAGGAGGCCCAGGAGTGCGGAGATCAGGATCCGGCTGCGAGGTACACCGCGAGGGTGTCCTTGTTGAAGTACGGCGACGAGGTCCCGTCGTACACCCCGTTGGCCCCGCTGTACCAGGTGAGGCTGTTCACCCCGTTGAGCTTGCCCAGCCTGGTCCCCGCGTTGTACTCCATCAGCCACGGCCCCCCGCTGACCCCGCTGGTGAAGTTGCACGGCAGCAGCACCCCGTACTTCACCATGAAGCTGGGCGACTTCGTCCAGCTCGTGGTCCCGGTGCAGCTCTTCAGGCTGCGCCCGTCGAAGGGCCGGGTGCCGTTGGGCTGCGCGCCGGCCGGGTAGCCGAAGGCGTGCACCGTGTTCCCCGTCTTCCGCAGGATGGTCAGCCCCTGGCCGCCCACGTTGTCCTGCAGCTTGCCGACGGAGACCGGGGTCGGCTCGCCGTTCTTGTTCTCCCACTTGATCCCGGGGTGCACCGTGACGAACGCGTAGTCGTAGTCGTAGTCACCCGTCCACGGCCACTGCTCGTGGACGGCGACCGACGCGCCGACGTAGATGCCGTCGGGGGCGGATCCGTCGGGGCCGGGGTTGGGGACGAAGATCCAGTTGGATGCGGGCTTCAGGGTGCGGATGTCGTAGGCGCAGTGTCCCGCGGTGGCGACCACGCTGCCGTTCCTGGCGGCGATCGAGCTGGCCGAGCACCAGAACTCCTTGTCCCCGAAGGAGAAGAAGACCTTGCCGAAGGTGCGGGCGCCGCCCGAGGAGGGGGCGGCGGGCTCGACGTCGCGAGGGTCGACCTTGGAGGGGAGGGTGACGGGCTTGCCGTTGCCCGCCGAGCCCGCGGCGTCGCTCTTGGGGCCGGGCGTGGCCGGGCTGGCCTTCTCGGCCTCGGCGAGCTTCTGCGGGCTCCACTGCTTGAGCACCGACTTCAGCTGGGCGTCGGTCTTGGCCATGTCGATGGCGAAGACACGGTTGGCCGGAGCGGCGGCGGAAGCGGACGCGGGCACGATCCCGGCGAGGGCAGGCAGCATTAGCAGCGCGCCGCTGAGGGCGGCTGCCGCTAGGTGCCTGACTCGGGGGATCATGTAACTACCTTCCGTTCTGGGGTGATTTTTCCAGATCAACTGGACTATTGCAGCTCGGATCGAGATTCGTTATCTGGGCAACTATGCCCGAAGGCCCGTAAGCGCCCGGTGAAAGGCGCTTACGGGCCCTCAAAATGCCGCCTACGGCGTCCACTTCGGCGGGTTACCGGTCCACCGGTTCGCCGCCGCCTTGTAGATCTTGTAAGTGTCGCTGTTGAAGTACGGCGACGAGATGTGGTCGTACCGGTCGTTGCCGTCGGTGTCCCAGGCGACGCTGTTGACGCCGATGACGTAACCGGTCCGCGAGGTGTTGCGGTAGTTGTAGACGAACGGACCACCGCTCGCGCCCGCGGTGAAGCTGCACTTGAAGCCCACGTGCTCCTCGATGCGGAACTTGGCGGCAGCCGGCATCGGAGCCGTCTTGCCGTAGCACCACTTCATCGTGCGGCCCGTGTACGGCTTGTCGCCGTCGGGGTGCTCGCCGGCCGGGTAGCCGAAGGAGAAGACGTTGGCCTTGGTGCTGCGGTTCCAGGTGAAGCCCTGGCCGCCGACGTTGTCGCCGAGTCGGCCGATGAGCTTCTGGACCGGCTCCCAGCCGCCGCCGGGCAGCTTCTTCCACTCGACCTTGTAGCCGTTGAAGACGTTGACGAACGCGTAGTCGAAGTCGTAGTCCTCCTTCACCACGAAGTCGTCGTGCGCGTTGAAGGTCTTGGCCTCGTAGATGCCGTACGGGGCCTTGCCCTCCCATGCCTGGTTGCCGTCCCAGTACGACGGGATGAACACCCAGTTGGAGTGGAAGCGGTTGTACTTGGTGTCGTAGACGCAGTGCGCCGACGTGGCCACCAGGTTGCGGTACTTGCCCTGGATCGAGGTGGCCGAGCAGTACTTCCAGTCGCCCTTGCCGTCGATGAAGAAGACGCGTCCGACGGTGTTGGGCAGGTTGACGTGCTTGACCTTGGGCGACTTGGCGCCCTCCTGGCCGATCGGGGGCACGGATCCGGGCGGCCCGTCGGGGGTGGAGTTGGAGGCCTTGCCGCTGCGGCCGGTCACATCGAGGGCGTAGTCGGCGTTCTCGGCCTTGCGCAGTTTGTCGGGGGTCCAGAACGAGACCGCCGAACCGCTGGTGGTCGTCTTCGCCGCGGCGGAGACGACGTCGTCGGCCGACGCGCCGGCGTTGGCGGCGGGCAGGCTGACCAGACCGCTGAGGGCCGCGAGAGGGATCGCGACGCCCAGTGCCTTCCTTGCTCGGGACATGGTGGAGCTCCTTCCAGTTCTCGGCGGCCCAGAGCGGGGGACTGTCGCCCCGGATGGGCCAGGAAAACGAGCGAGACGCTAACGAAAGGCGCTCCCGGAAATCCATGAAACGACGTGAAAAAGTCTGGGACGGTTCCATCCTGTTATTGAAATAACCAGAGCGCATATATTCCGAGAAAGCATTTCCGCAGGTAGGAGGGGCTGGAAAATCTCACGAGAAACAGGCGCAACAAAGTGAACAATAGCCACTCGAATAATGTTCTGGTTAGATTGCGCCATGGATCCTCGCACCCCCTGTCTCATCGGTGTGGCCCAGCACACCGTTCGCGAGCAACCCGGACCCGAGCCCCTGGATCTCTGGGAACTGGTGGCCAGGGAGGCGGCCCGCGAGGCGCGGCTGCCGCTGCACCGGCTGGACTCGATCCAGATCGTCTACAGCGACTCCTGGCAGTACGACGCGCCCGCCGACCGCCTGGCCCGGCGGCTCGGCGCCGACCCGAGCCACCGCGTCTACTCGAAGGTCAGTGGTACGGCACCGCAGCTGCTCATCGGTGAGGCGGCCGCCCGCATCGCGCGGGGGGAGCTGGAGGCCGCGCTGGTGGTCGGAGCGGAGGCCCTGGCGACCCGGCGGGCCTACCGGCACAGGGGTGAACATGTGCCGTGGAGTCATGCGGCCCATCCCAAGCCGCCCTACGGCTGGGAACGCCCGCCGCATGCCAGCGAGATCGCGCATGAGCTGTTCATGCCGGTGCACACGTACGCGATCATGGAGACGGCTCGTCGCAAATCCAGAAATCTCGATCTAAAAGAAGAAATGCTGGACAGGGGCGAGATGATGGCCCCCATGACCGAGGTGGCCGCCGCCAACCGTCATGCGTGGCGCCGCAAGGTCATGACTCCCCAAGAGCTGGCCACCCCCACCGCCGCCAACCGTTTCGTCGGCTGGCCGTACACCAGGAACACGGTCGCGGTCATCGAGGTCGACCAGGCCGCCGCGCTCGTCCTGGCCAGCGCCGGACTCGCCGACCGCCTCAACGTCCCCCGCGACCAGCGGATCTACCTGCGCGGCTGGGCCTATGCCGAGGACACCTGGGAGGTGGCGGCCCGCCCGGAGCTCGGCGCCAGCGAGGCCCTCGGCCACGCGGCGCGTGCCGCCTTCGAACGCGCGGGGCTGGGCCTGGACGACATGAACGCGCTCGACCTCTACAGCTGCTTCGCCATCGCCCTGCGGCAGGCCTGCGACACGCTCGGGCTCGACCCGCTGGACCGGCGGGGGCTCACCGTGACCGGCGGCCTGCCGTACGCCGGAGGTCCGTCGAGCTGCTACGTGCTGCACTCCACGGCCACCATGGCCGCCCTGCTGCGGGACGGCGGGCACGGCCTGGTCACCGGCGTCGGCATGCACCTGACCAAGCACGCCTACGCGGTGTGGTCCAGCGAGCCCGGCACGGATCGCTCCGACGGCGTCCCGGTCTTCGTCGCCGATCCGGTGCCGATCGCCGACGTGCACGAGGGGCCCGCCACCGTCGCCGGCTACACGGTCGCGCACGACCGCGAGGGCCGTCCCGACAAGGGCATCCTGATCGTGGACCTGCCGGACGGCCGGCGTGCTCATGCTCTGGTACGGCAGGCGGACCTGATCGCCGACGCCCTCGGGCGCGAGCTCGTCGGCCAGGAGGTGCGCCTTTCGTCCGAGGGAGGCGTCAACCAGGCCGCCTGGTGATCAGGTTCGGATTTCGTGACGATTTCGCCAGATCTGGACCCTTGCGCGCGAGGTCCCACCTCAACTGAACTGGCGGCGTGAGCGAGCCGTTCGACGTCATCGAGGCGGGCAGCAAGGGCAGCAAGGGCCGCAGGCGGCGCCTCGGTGCCGCGCTGCTCCTGGTGCCGGCGGTCGTCGTGGTGATCGGCCTCCTGGCGACGCGCGGTTCCGGGCCCGCGGAGCCGAAGGCGAGCCCGACGCCGGCCCCGACGGCGTCCAGGGTGACGACGCCGAACGTCGTCAACCCCGAGGCCCGCCGCGACGGCGACGACGAGATCATCGACGTGGTCTTCCCCGACGGCACGCAGGCCGAGGTGCGCTACCCCCGTCAGCTGGGCCTGGCCGCGATGGGCGTGCGGCCGATGCTGGGCGGCTGGCTCGACGGCGAGATGACGCAGTACCGCCAGCTGATCGCCCCCTACGAGGGCCAGGCCGAGGTGAGCAGGGGCGGCCAGGCGCTGCGCGACCTGACCGGCAACGTCACCCTGTGGCCACGGCAGCCGGGCGGCGGCTCCGGGCAGGTGCTGCTGTTCGCGTTCGGCGACTGGCGCCTGGCCCTGTACGACCGGTCACAGGGGCTGACCTTCGAGCAGCGCATGACCTGGGCGCGCAACCTGACCGGCAAGGTGACGGACGATGGGTTCCTGGTGCTGTCGGCCAGGAAGCCGCTGCGCCTGGCCGAGCCGGGGGAGTCCGGATGGAACAGGGAGCCGGCGGGACCCCAGCTGTGGTTCGGTCCTCCGGACGGGCCGACGGTGGTCCTGGTGCCCACCCCGGTGTGCCGCGCGAACCCGCGCCCGCCGTCGGTGCTGATCGAGGCGCGCGGCCGCTTCACCTACCTGTGCCGCGACGGGCTCTCGATCGGCGCGTCGGGACCCGGCGACTGGGTGACCCAGGCAATCGAGGGCATCCGGGTCCGGCTCAAGTAGATTGCCGACATGTTCGCCGTAACCGCCACACAGACCGATCCCGACAACCCCCTGGCCGGGCTGACCCTGGGTGAGCATCCGGAGCCCAAGACTCCCGACGGGTGGACCACCGTCACGGTGAAGGCCGCCGCACTCAACCATCACGATCTCTGGACCCTCAAGGGCGTCGGCATCCGGCAGGACCGGCTGCCGATCGTGCTCGGCTGCGACGCCTCGGGGCTCGACGAGGACGGCAACGAGGTCATCGTGCACTCGGTGATCGGCTCGGGACCCGACGAGACGCTCGACCCGCGCCGGAGCCTGCTGTCGGAGACGCACGACGGCACCTTCGCCGAGCGGGTCGCCGTGCCCCGGCGCAACCTCGTGCCCAAGCCCGCCGCGCTCAGCTTCGAGCAGGCCGCCTGCCTGCCCACCGCATGGCTGACCGCCTACCGCATGCTGTTCGACAAGGCCGGGCTCGAGCCGGGCTCGACCGTCCTCGTCCAGGGCGCGGGCGGTGGCGTGGCCACCGCGCTGATCGCCCTCGGCCGCGCCGGCGGCTTCCGGGTGTGGGCGACCTCCAGGTCGGAGGAGAAACGCTCGAGGGCGCTGGAACTCGGCGCGGACCAGGTCTTCGAGCCGGGCGCGCGGCTTCCCGAGCGGGTCGACGCGGTCATGGAGACCGTCGGCCAGGCCACCTGGGACCACTCGCTGAAGTCGCTGCGTCCCGGCGGGCGGATCGTCGTCTCGGGTGCGACCAGCGGCGCCGTGCCGCCGGCCGACCTCAACCGCGTCTTCTTCCTGCAGCTGTCGGTCGTCGGCTCCACCATGGGCACCCGCGACCAGCTGCGGCGCCTGGCGGTCTTCCTGGAGCAGACCGGCGTGCGCCCGCTCATCGACCGGGTGCTGCCGTTGACGCAGGCCGCGGACGGCTTCGCCGCGATGGCCGGCGGTGACCTTTTCGGGAAGGTTGTCTTCAGCATCGAGTAAGCGAATACTTATGGCATGCAGACCTTCGGGCCCGGCTCGGTCCAATGGGACCTGGCCGGGGAGTACCGCAACCTGCTCGCCGCCGGAAGCGCACTGATCCTGCAGACCATGCATCCGGCCGTCGGCGCCGCCGTGCGGGAGCACTCCGACTACAAGAGCGACCCCTGGGGCCGGCTCAACCGCACCCTCACCTCGGTGCAGAAGTGGGTCTACGCCGACGGCCCCGCCGAGGGGGCGCGCCTGCGCGAGTTGCACCGCCCGATCAGCGGGATCGACGAGCAGGGCCGCGCCTACCACGCGCTGAACGGCGAGGCGTGGGCCTGGGTGCACCTGACGCTCTTCGAACGATTCCTGGCCGTTCAGCGGATCTTCGGCGGGCCCGTCGACACGGCCCGGCTGTACGAGGAGTTCATGCTGCTCGGCGACATCCTCCAGGTGCCGGAGCGCGAGGTGCCCGCCGACCTGGAGGCGTTCTGGGTCTACTTCGACCGCATGGTCGCCGACCGGCTCGAAGCGCACCCGACCGCGCTGGAGGTGCTGGCCGCCCTCAAGGCCACCCCCGCTCCCGCGGGGCTGCCCCGGGCGTTATGGCGGCCGTTCGGAATGGCCTCGGGTGAGTTCAACCAGTTCGTCACCGTAGGCACCCTGCCGCCCGCCGTACGCAAGAAGCTGGGCCTGTCGTGGTCCGTACGGCAGGAGCGGCGGTTACTGGCGCTGGGCCGGTCGGTCGCGGCCGTGACGCCGAGGCTTCCCGAACGGCTGCGCTACATGCCCATCGCCTACCGGGCACGCCGGGCGGCCTATCGGAGCTGATCGCGGATCTTCGTCGACGCGTCGTCGAGGACGGCGCGGCACTGCTCCAGCGACTGCCGGGTCAGGTTGCCCGCCGAGGCCTCCTGGCGCACCTGCGCCACGAAGTCGGCCAGCACCTCGCCCAGGGCGGCGTCGAGCTCCGCGCGGTTCTCCGGAGCGTCGCCGAACGTCGACCACACCCTGGCCCAGGTCTGCCGCCAGTCGCGCTCCTGCCAGTGGGTCCAGCTCCTCGACAGGTCGGGCGGGCGCACGTCCTTGGCCGCCTGCGTGAGCTCCTCGCGCAGCGAGCGCACGGTCGAGCGCACGTCCTCCTTGACCTCGCGGGCGATGTCCTGCACCGATTCGGTCAGGCTCTGCTCCAGGTCGGCCAGCTCGTCGAGGCGCGCGTGCAGCTCGGCGCGTCCCTTGTCGGTCAGGGAGAAGACCTTCTTGCCGTCGATCACCTCGTGGGTGACCAGGCCCTCCTCCTCCAGCCTGGCCAGGCGCGGGTAGATCGTGCCGGGGGAGGGGGAGTAGACGCCCAGGAACCTGTCCTGGAGCAGCCTGATCACCTCGTACCCGTGGCGCGGGCTCTCCTCCAGCAGCTTGAGCAGGTACAGCCGCAGCCGTCCGTGCCCGAAGACGGGGCTCATTCCTTCTCCCCCTTGATGAGCGCGACCCTGCCGCTGACGGAGTTGGCCGACACCTGCGCCATCCCTCCGCCGAGCCTTCCGCGCATGGTTCTCGAACCCGGCTTGCCGATGTGGTCCAGCCCCTCGAAGGAGGAGTTGAGCTCGCCGACGGTCGAGCGCATCGTCACGTCGGCGTCGACGTTGTGCGGGAGCCTGATCAGGCTGTCGCCGGAGACCGTGTTGACCGTGACGTGCCCGGTGGGCCGCAGGCGCAGGTCGGCGGTGATCCTGCCCGACACGGTCTTGGCCTTCAGCCTGCGCGGCGTGCCTCCGGCCACCGTCAGGTCGCCGGAGATGCTGGTGAAGGACAGGTCGCCCTCCATCGCCCTGCTCTCCAGGGCTCCGGAGACGGTCTCCGCCGAGACGTCGCCGCTCACGCCGTCGAGGACGATGTCGCCCGCGACGCTCTTCACCCTGGTCTTCCTGGTGAAGCCGGTGACCACGGCATGCGCGCTCACCACGCCCACGCTGACCTGGCAGCCGCTCGGGACCGTGATCGTCAGGTCGCAGTGTCGAGGCCCCGAGGGCTTCAGCCAGCTCAGCAGCCCGTCCCAGGTCAGATCCTGGTAGGCGACCGTCAGCGTGCCCTCGTCGTCGAGGGTGACGATCAGGGGGGCCGAGTCGATCTCCGCCACGTGAAGGGTGGGGGTCGCGTCGCTGGCCAGGACGTTCAGCCGTCCGGCCACCGTGCGCACGTTCAGCTCGCGGACCTCGTCGAAGGTCAGTTGCCGGGGCTCGTCAATCGTCCACTCCATACCTACACGATATGTCGCGTTTCCGAATATCTCAAGATATTACTCGTCTTCGTCGTCGAGTCGGGCCAGCCAGGTCGCCAGGCGCTCGACCTGAGTCTCGAACTCGGGGTTGAGATCGACGAACTCGCGCAGCCGCTCGCCCAGCCAGCCGAGGCTGACCTCCTCCTCGCCCCGCCGCTGGACGAGTTCCTCGATGCCCCTGTCGGTGAAGTACATACAGGTCACCCTAGTGGGGACGGCGAACGCCCCCGCCTTCCGGGGAAGACGAGGGCGTCGCGTGCTGACAGAGGTCAGAACAGCTGGTGGAGGATCTCCTCCAGCTCCCGGTCGTGGGCGGCGTGCGAGCCGACCGCGGGGGAGCTGTTGGCCGAGCGGCTGACCCTGCGCGGGGTGCGCCCGCCGAACAGGGCGGGGTTCTCCGCCAGCTTCAGGGTGAGGTACGGCCACGGCCCCATGTTGACCGGCTCGTCCTGCGCCCACACCAGCTCCACCTCGGAGCCGTAGCGCGCCAGCTCGGCGCTCAGCTCCTCCTGCGGGAACGGGTAGAGACGCTCCAGGCGGACGATGGCCACGTCGTCGCGACCGGACTTGTCGCGTCCCTGGACCAGGTCGTAGTACAGCTTGCCGGAGACCATCACGACCCTGGTGACCTTGCCCGGGTCGACGGTGGCGTCGCCGATGACGGGCTGGAAGGTGCTGGTGGTGAAGTCGGCCGCCTTCGAGGTGGCCAGCTTGTGCCGCAGGAGGGACTTCGGCGTGAAGACCACCAGCGGCTTGTGCCGTCCGGACTCGACCTGCCACCGCAGGAGGTGGAAGTAGTTGGCCGGGGTCGTCGGCTGGGCGACGGTCATGTTGTCGAGGGCGCAGACCTGCAGGAAGCGCTCGATGCGGGCGCTGGAGTGGTCGGGGCCCTGACCTTCGTAGCCGTGGGGAAGGAGCAGGACGACGCCCGACTTCTGGCCCCACTTCTGCTCACCGGACGAGATGAACTCGTCGATGATCGTCTGGGCGCCGTTGACGAAGTCGCCGAACTGGGCCTCCCACAACACCAGGGCGTCGGGACGCACGACGCTGTAGCCGTACTCGAAGCCCAGCGCCGCGAACTCGCTGAGCAGCGAGTCGTAGACGTAGAACTTCGTGGTGCCCTGGTTGAAGGTCTTCAGCGGGGTGTGCTCGCCGCCGGTGACGCGGTCGACCAGCACGGCGTGGCGCTGGACGAAGGTGCCGCGGCGGGAGTCCTGGCCGACCAGGCGGACCGGGTGGCCGTCGATGAGCAGCGAGCCGAAGGCGAGGGTCTCGCCCATGCCCCAGTCGATGCTGTCCTGCTCCACCATCTGGCCGCGGCGCTGGATGATCGGGCCCAGGCGCGGGTGGACGGTGAAGCCGTCGGGCAGGTTGAGCTGGGTGTCGACGATGCGCTTGAGCGTCTCGTCGGTGATCGCCGTCGGGGTGTCGTCGTGGCTCCACTTGACGACCTCGGTCGGCGGCACGCGCAGCTCGGCGTCGGCGGTCTCCTGCGGCTTCTTGGCCGCCTCGCGGACCTCGGTGAAGGCCTGCTCCAGCTTGGCCTGGTAGTCGCGCAGCGCCTGCTCGGCCTCTTCGACCGTGATGTCGCCGCGGCCGATCAGGGCCTCGGTGTAGAGCTTACGGGTGGAGCGCTTGGCGTCGATGATGTCGTACATCAGCGGCTGGGTGTAGGCGGGGTTGTCGCCCTCGTTGTGGCCGCGGCGCCGGTAGCAGATCATGTCGATCACGACGTCCTTGCGGAACGCCTGGCGGTACTCGTAGGCCAGCTTGCCCACGCGGACGACGGCCTCGGGGTCGTCGCCGTTGACGTGGAAGATCGGCGCCTGGATCATCCGCGCCACGTCGGTGGCGTAGACGCTCGACCGCGACGAGGCGGGCGAGGTGGTGAAGCCGACCTGGTTGTTGACCACGACGTGGACCGTGCCGCCGGTGCGGTAGCCGCGCAGCTGCGACAGGTTGAGCGTCTCGGCCACGACGCCCTGGCCGGCGAAGGCCGCGTCGCCGTGGACCAGGATCGGCAGGACGGTGAAGCCCTCCTCGCCGCGCTCCAGGAGGTCCTGCTTGGCGCGCACGACGCCTTCGAGGACCGGGTCGACCGCCTCGAGGTGCGAGGGGTTGGCGACCACGGAGGCGGTGATGGTCTTGCCGTTGTGGGCGGTGAACTGCCCGGTGGCGCCCAGGTGGTACTTCACGTCGCCGGAGCCGTGGGCGGTGCGCGGGTCGATGTTGCCCTCGAACTCGCCGAAGATCTGGGCGTACGACTTGCCCACGATGTTGGCCAGGACGTTGAGGCGGCCGCGGTGGGCCATGCCGATGACGACCTCGTCGAGCTGCTCGTCGGCGGCCTCACCGATCACCGAGTCGAGCAGCGGCACCAGGGATTCGCCGCCCTCCAGCGAGAAGCGCTTCTGCCCGACGAACTTCGTCTGCAGGAAGGTCTCGAAGGCCTCGGCGGTGTTGAGCCGCTCCAGGATGTGGAGCTGCTCGCCGCGGTCGGGCGACTTGTACGGCTTCTCCACCCGCGCCTGGATCCAGGCCCGCTCTTCGGGGTTCTGGATGTGCATGTACTCGATGCCGATGGTGCGGCAGTAGGAGTCGCGCAGCACACCCAGGATCTCGCGCAGCTTGGCCAGCGGCTTGCCGCCGAAGCCGCCGGTGGCGAACTCGCGCTCCAGGTCCCACAGCGTCAGGCCGTGCGACTGGATGTCGAGGTCGGGGTGCTTGCGCTGCTTGTACTCCAGCGGGTCGGTCTCGGCCATGAGGTGGCCGCGCACCCGGTAGGCGTGGATCAGCTCGATCACGCGAGCGGACTTGGCCACGTCGTCGTCGTGAGAGGTCGAGATGTCCTGGATCCAGCGCACCGGCTCGTACGGGATGCGCAGGGACTCGAAGACCTCGTCGTAGAAGCCGTCCTCGCCCAGCAGCAGACGGTGGATCTGGCGCAGGAAGTCGCCCGACTGGGCGCCCTGGATGATCCGGTGGTCGTAGGTGCTGGTCAGCGTCATGACCTTGGAGACGGCCAGGCGCGACAGCGTCTCGGGAGAGGCGCCCTGGTATTCGGCGGGATACTCCATCGCGCCGACGCCCACGATCGTGCCCTGTCCGGGCATCAGGCGCGGCACGGAGTGGACGGTGCCGATCGTGCCGGGGTTGGTCAGCGAGATCGTCGTGCCCTGGAAGTCGTCGACCCCGAGCTTGTTGCCGCGCGCCTTGCGCACGATCTCCTCGTAGGCCATCCAGAACTGGCGGAAGTCCATGTCGTCGGCGCCCTTGATGGAGGGCACCAGCAGCTGGCGTTCGCCGTTGCTCTTCTGCACGTCGATCGCCAGCCCGAAGCCCACGTGCTCGGGCTTGACCAGCGTCGGCTTGCCGTCGACCTCGGTGTAGGAGAAGTTCATCTCCGGCATGGCCTTCAGCGCCTTGACGATCGCGTAGCCGATCAGGTGCGTGAAGGAGACCTTGCCGCCGCGACCCCGCTTGAGGTGATTGTTGATCACGATGCGGTTGTCGATCAGCAGCTTGGCCGGGATGGCCCGGACGCTGGTCGCGGTCGGGACCGACAGGGAGAGGTCCATGTTCTGGGCCGTGCGGGCAGCGGCGCCCCGCATCTTGACTTCCTCGGCCCCTGCCGGAATCGGCGTGCTCACGGGAGGCTTGGCAACTTTCGGTGGGGTGGCCGCGGGTGCACTCGCGGCCGCTTTCGCTGGTGCGGGAGCCGCTGCGGGCGCGGTGGTCACCGGGCCGTTCGCCGCCTCCCTGACCGGGGTTCGGCCCGGTCCGTAATCAGGGTTGTAGTCAGCGAAGAAGTTCCACCAGGCCTTGTCCACAGACTCGGGATCCTGGAGGTACTTCTGGTACAGCTCGTCGACAAGCCACTCGTTCTGTCCAAAGCTTGCCAGCGGGTTTGACCGCGACGACTCTGACGACACGGCGGAAATCGCCCTCTTCCGCAGATCGGCGTTGATGTTAGAGAACCTGTCCAAGGCTACTCGCCCGAACTGGCAGGATGCGCCCGTCGGGCGAGCAGGGATGGCCCGATCCTCTCAGGACGATCCAAAGGAGTCACGTCTACCTAGTCAATCCGGGGGGTGTGCGCTTTATCACCTTTGAGTATCAACCTATGAAACGCAGGTTTACTTCCCAGTAGTGATCAAGCGGGTGTCGATCCGGACGTCCGGGGACAGCTCGGTCAGCAGGGCCGCCAGCTCCTTGCCGGCGAGCTCCAGTTCCTCGATCGACATCGGCTCCAGACGCTCCAGGAGGAACAGCGCGTTGACCGTCTCCTCGGTGAGGCGGGTGCGCACGACCTGGCGCCAGTTCCAGCGGCGGCAGGTGACGCCGGTGTCGTCGCGCCAGATGACCTCGCCCGGCTCGGGGGCGCCGAGGGCCTCCTCCGAGACCTCGTCGCCGGTGGCCACGGTCAGGTGGGCGGGGCCGTCGTACTTGTCGAGGTCCTCGCCGCCGATCGGCAGGCAGTGCCTGACGCTGATCGAGTTGTAGGCGTCGACGACCTGGTTGATCTCGGGCAACGGGAGCCTGCGGGTCAGCGCGTCGACGCTCGGCCTGGTGCGCGAGGGCTTGGCGCCGAAGGCCTTGTAGGCCTCGCGCCACGACTCGATCTTCTCGGCCTGCACGCCCTGCTCCGACGCCTCGGCGAGCCAGGCGCGCGAGCGGTCGTCGGTGGGGCCGTTGCGCAGGCCGCGCGCCGTCATGACAAGCACCGCGAAATCGGGGCGGATCGTGTGAATTGCCTCGTCAACCAGAATGTCGTCCAGCATGAGTGGCAGGCTATCCCGTTATGAATCCCCCTCAGTCATGGCTCGTCGTCGACATCAAGCATCATCCGATGGCCTTCCTGTTCATGCTGGTCAGGCCCCGTCTGTTCCTCAACAACCAGCCGGTGCCCGTCAGGTGGGGGCGCAATGTGATCCCGGTGGTGCCAGGGCAGCACCACCTGTCGATGTACGTCCCGTACATGGGACGTATCGGGCACGCGGGCGGACCGTTGCGGATGATGCCGGGCGACACGGTGGAGCTGGAGTACCGCGCCCCGCTGACGGTGTTCAACGCCGGGGCGCTCGGGCCGGCGCCGCAGGAGTGGCCGGGCTCGACCGCGATGATCGTCTTCTATGCGGTCCAGGCGGGCATGGCCGTTCTCATCCTGCTCGGTGTGCTCGGTTTCATGATCTATCTGATGATCGCAAAATAGTCTTTGCAAAAATGCCTTTGCGGTTTATCGTGGAGGCATGGACGAGTCCTACGTGATCAGCGACCCCCGGGTGCTGAAGGTCGTGGCCCACCCTCTCCGGGTCAGGCTTCTCGGCCTGCTGCGCGCCGAGGGTCCCGCCACCGCCAGCCAGCTCGGGCGCAAGGTCGACGAGAGCTCGGGCTCGACCAGCTATCACCTGCGCGAGCTGGCCAAGTTCGGCTTCATCGAGGAGGAGCCCTCCTCCGACGGCCGTGAGCGGCTCTGGCGTGCCAGGCACCAGTACACCTCGTGGGACTCCCGGCAGATGTCGGAGACGCCCGAGGGCCGCGAGGCGCTGTCGATCATGGAGGCGCGTCAGATCGAGGGGCTGGCCAGGGTCATGGGCGACTTCCGCAACGCCAGCTGGCCCGCGGACTGGATCGGCGTCGCCGGGATGAGCGACTACTTCGTCCGGCTCAGCGCCGCCGGTGTGAGGGAGTTCCATCGGCGGCTGGAGCAGCTCAGGGAGGAGATGGAGCGCGAATACGGCGACGGAGCCGAGGACGTGAGCCTGTACTTCGCCGCATACCCGCGCCGTGCCGGGCAGGAGGACGACGACAAATGATCACCCCCGAGTCCGCTCGCCGCCGCTTCGCCCTTGTCAGCTTCCTGATGTGGCTCCCCGCCGCGCTGATGATCCCCTCGATGGTCCTGCTGATGTCCGAGCGCGGGCTCGGCCTGGCGGAGGTGGGCCTGGTCATGACCGTCTACTCCGTCGTCACGCTGAGCCTGGAGCTGCCCACCGGCGGCCTGTCCGACGTGATCGGCCGCCGCAACGTGCTGATCGCCTCCGCCGCGATCATGGCGGTGGGCCTGCTGACGCTGGCCTTCGCGACCACGATCTGGCTGTTCGTGCTGTCGGCGGCGCTCAAGGGCGTCGCCAGGGCCCTCAGCAGCGGCCCCGCCGAGGCCTGGTACGTCGACACGCTCCACGCCGCCCGTGGATCGTCCGCCGACCTCAAGCCGGGCCTGTCGCTGGGCGCCTCCATGGGCTCGCTCTCGCTGGGTCTCGGTGTGCTGGTGGGCGGCTTCGCACCGCTGGCCGTGCCCGGCGGGACGATCGAGCCGCTGGCCGTACCTCCCCTGCTGGCCGCGGTCGCCGCGGTCGGCCAGCTGGTCGTGACGGTGTTCGCGATGCCGGAGCCTCCGCACGGGCGCCGCGGGCTGGGCGGAGTCCTGCGCGAGGTGCCACTCACCATCGTCTCGGGAGTACGGCTCGCCTTCGGCGGCTCCCTGCTGCGGCGCCTGACCCTCTTCGCCGTCGCCGACGGCATCGCGCTCGTCTCGGTCGAGCTGCTGACGCCGGGACGGCTGGCTTCGCTCGCCGGTGGCACCGAGCTGGGCGCCACCGCCTACGCCCTGGTCGCGGCGCTCGGCTTCTTCGGCAGCTCCGCGGGTTCCGCCCTGGCTCCGTGGGCCGCCCGCGTGCTCGGCGGAGGCCGCAGGGGAGCGGTGGCGAGTGTCGCCGTCGTCGCGCTGGCCATCGCGGCCCTGTCGGCCACGGCGGGGCTCGCCGGAGCCGCCGGGATGGTGAGCGCCGCCGGCGCCTATGTCGTGATGTTCGCCGGTCTCGCGGTGGCCGGGCTGTTCTTCCAGGAGATGACGCACAACGCCGTCACCTCCGCCCAGCGCACCACCGTCACCTCGATCAGCTCGCTGGCACTCCAAGCGGGCGGCGGCCTGGCCAACCTGCTCCTGGGTGCGATGGCCGCCGCGTACGGCGTGAGCGTGGCATGGGCGCTGTCGGCGGGTGTCGTGACGCTGTCGCTCCTGCTGTTCGTCCGGATGCCGAAGCCCCCCGCGCCCGCCACAGCAGAACAAGATTCTGTAAGAATGGTGGGATGACGAAGTTCGTGGTGACGGCGGCCAACGAAGCGCAGCGGGCCGCATGGCTGGGCGGCGAGCTGCCCCCGGTCGAGAAGGTACGGCCCGGCCTGTGGTCCATTCCGGTCCCGATTCCCATCAATCCGTTGCGATACGTCCTGGTCTACGCGCTCGAACTGCCCGACGGCGTGGCGATCGTCGACGCCGGATGGAACACCGACGAGGCGTTCCAGGCTCTCGCCGACGGGCTGGCCGTGGCCGGATTCGAGGTCACGGATGTGAAGGCGGTGCTCGTCACCCACATCCATCCCGATCACTACGGGCTGGCCGGGCGCATCCGCGAGGTGTCGGGCGCCTGGATCGGGCTGCACCCCGCCGACGCGGGGCTCCTGCGCGACCGCTACGACGACGAGTTCATCGAGTCGCTGGTCGCGCGGGAGCGGGCGCTGCTGGTGAGGTCGGGCGTGCCGGAGCTCACGCTCGACGAGCTCGCCGGGGCGTCGATGATGATCCGCCACATGGTCTCCACGGCCATCCCCGACCGGCTGATCGAGCACGAGGAGGCCGTGGGGCTGAAGGGATGGGACCTGCGGGCATTGTGGACGCCGGGCCACTCGCCCGGCCACCTGTGCTTCGTGTCGTCGGAGCGCAGGCTGATGTTCTCCGGCGACCACGTGCTGGCCAAGATCACGCCGATCGTCGCGGTGCACCCGCAGTCGGGCGCCAACCCGCTGGCCGACTACCTCGACTCGCTGAAGGCGATGAAGAGCTTCGAGGTCGACGAGGTGCTGCCCGCGCACGAATACCGCTTCCTGGAGCTGGCCGAGCGGGTCGACTACGTCATGGCGCACCACCGCGAACGGCTCGACGAGGTGGAGCGCGTGGTCGCCGACGGCGACGGCGTGACGTGCTGGGAGGTCGCCACCAGGCTCACCTGGTCGCGTCCGTGGGACACCATCCCGCCGTTCATGAAGCGCGCGGCCAACAACGAGACCCTGGCCCACCTGGCGTGGCTGGAGGCCAAGGGCCGGGTGCGGAGGGTCGCGGGCGAACCGGACCTCTGGCATTTCATGTAAATCCTGTAGGAAATATTGACTTAAGTCGGCCCGTTCCGTAGCTTCATGGACATGAGCCAGGTCCTGACCCGGCGCGCGCACGTCGACTACTGCCGCGTCGCGAGCGCCCAGTGTCATTGATCCCGATTCCGCCCCTACTCGTATCTCTCTAGGGACAAATCGTGACCATGCACCTGAATGCTTTCCTGATGGGGGTCGGCCACCACGAGGCCGCCTGGCGCCATCCGAGTACGGAGCCGCGCCGGATCACCGACATCCGCCACTACCAAGACCTGGCCAGGACCGCCGAGCGGGGCAAGCTCGACTCGATCTTCCTGGCCGACGGACTGGCCCTGTGGGGCAACGCCAGGCACAACGCCCTCGGCGGGCTCGAACCGCTCACCCTGCTGGCCGCCCTGGCCACCGTGACCGACCACATCGGCCTGATCGCCACCGTCTCCACCACCTACAACGAGCCCTTCCACGTCGCCAGGAAGCTCGCCAGCCTCGACCACATCAGCGGCGGCCGGGCGGGCTGGAACATCGTCACCAGCGCGGGCGAGGCCGAGGCGGCCAACTTCGGCCTCACCCGCCCCTCGCACGGCGTGCGCTACCACCGGGCCGAGGAGTTCCTGCAGGTGGCGATCAACCTGTGGGACTCCTGGAGCGAGGACGCCATCGTGGCCGACAGGCGCGGGGGCGTCTTCGCCGACACCACCAAGATCCGCCCGCTGGACCACGAGGGCACACACTTCAAGGTCCGGGGCCCGCTCAACGTCCAGCGCCCGCCGCAGGGGCGCCCGCTGCTGGTGCAGGCCGGCTCCTCGGAGGACGGCAAGGAGTTCGCCGCCCGTTTCGCCGAGGCCGTCTTCACCGCGCAGCAGACCCTGCCCGACGCCCAGGAGTTCTACGCCGACCTGAAAGGCCGCCTGCACTCCTACGGGCGTGAGCCGCGTGAGCTCAAGATCCTTCCGGGCGTCTCGCCGATCATCGGCTCGACAGAACGCGAGGCGATCAGGCTGGAACGCGACCTCGAAGAACTGATCATCCCCGCCTACGGTGTGCAGCAGCTGTCGAACATCTTCGGCGTGGACCTGTCCGACCATCCGCTCGACGGGCCGCTGCCCGCCGACCTCACCCAGAACCCCGACGGCCAGCAGAGCAGGCAGCGGCTGGTCCTGGACCTGGCCAGGCGCGAAGGGCTGAGCATCGGCCAGCTCATCAAGCGCCTGGCCGGCGGGCGCGGCCACCGCGTGGTCGCGGGCACTCCCGAGCAGATCGCCGACCAGCTCCAGGAGTGGTTCGAGTACGGCGGGGCGGACGGCTTCAACATCATGCCGCCCCTGCTGCCGGGAGGGCTGGCCGACTTCGTCGACTACGTGGTGCCCGAACTGCAGATTCGCGGATTGTTCCGCAAGGAGTACGAGTCGCGCACTTTGCGCGGCCACTACGGGCTGGAGGCAGCGTGAGCATCGTCACCGTGATCGGAAACCCCCGAGCGGGGTCACGTACCGCAGCCGCCGCGCAGGCGGTGACCGACGCGCTCGTCGAGCGCCTGGAACACACCGGGCCGCGCGACACCGTCGACCTGTCGGCGCTGGGTCCCGCGCTGTTGGCCCCCGGGGCGCACGCCGCCCTGGAGATCGCCCTGGAACTGGTGCGGGGAGCCAGTGTGATCGTGTTCGCCAGCCCGACCTACAAGGCGACCTACACCGGGCTGCTGAAGGCCTTCGTGGACCGGCTGCCGCCCAACGCGCTGGCCGGGCGTACGGCGGTGCCGGTGCTGGTGATGGGTGACGCCAGGCACGCGCTGGCGGTCGAGGCCCACTTCCGGCCGCTTCTGGTGGAACTGGGCGCCCACGTGCCGACGCCGGGGCTGGCCCTGCTGGAGTCGGAGCTCGCGGAGCTGGACGTGCTGGACGGCTGGGCGCGGCGGGTGGCGCCGCAGATCCGGGTCGCCCAGGAGGTGGCCCGATGAGCGTGATGATCGACGCCGACAGCTTCAGGAGCGCGCTGGCCCAGCACGCCGCCGGAGTCGTCATCGTCACCGCGCACTCGGAGGGTGTGCCGGTCGGGCTCACCGCCACCTCGTTCACCTCGGCCAGCCTCGACCCGCCTCTGGTGCAGTTCTCCATCGACAGGGAGTCGACCACGTGGCCGTGGTTGCGGCTGGCCGACCACTTCACTGTCAACGTGCTGGGAGGTGACCAGGCGCCGCTGGCGACGAGGTTCGCCAGGCGCGGCATCGACAGGTTCGGCGAGCCGACGAGGTGGCGGCCCTGCCAGTACGGGACGCCGCTGCTGGAGGGGGCCGCGGCGCACATCGTGTGCCGGCCGTACGCCACGCACGAGATCGGTGACCACGTCCTGGTGGTGGGGGAGGTGCTGGAGACGGCCGTGCACCAGGAACGGCCGCTGCTCTACCACCGGGGCAAGTTCGGGCAGTTCAGGGAGAGCGCCCTGTAGTCACGCCCGGGGCGGTCCGTCAGGCGAGGCGGACCGTTCCGCGGCCGGTCGGCAGGGGCAGGTCGAGCAGGGTCTTGATGCCGGGCGACGCGGTCACCACCGCCGGGATGGCGTTGACCGCGTGCGCCGCCGCGGCGGCCAGGCCGTGGCTGACCTCCTCGACCGCGACCGTCATCTGCGGCACGCCCTCGATGTGGATGGTGAACCCGGGTTCCGCCCAGCGCTCGACGCGGGTGGAGTCGGCCTTGTAGACGCACTCGATCGTCATGAAGGGCCGCCCGCGCACCAGGCCGGAGAAGATCCACCGGGAGGCGCAGACGGTGCCCTCGCGGACGAGTCCGGCGGAGATCTCGAACTCTTCGGTGGCGAGTTCGAACTCGTCGGTCTCCTCGACCTCGTCGAGGACGACGCCGAGCGCGTCGGCGACGAGCTGGACGCTCTCGGCGAACAGGGCGCGCTGGAACGCTCGATAGGGGCGCACGGCCGCGGTGTAGTCCTTGGCCGAGCGGGTGAAGCCGATGAGGTCGACCACGATCTGGCGCGAGGGATGGCCGCGGAAGTCGGAGGACTCGCGGACGTACAGGTGGTCGATGCGGCTCGACAGCCCCGACAGGGCGAGCGGCAGGAAGTCGCTCATGAAGCCAGGGTTGATGCCGGTGCCGTGCAAGGAGGTGCCGCCGCGCGCGCAGGCGGCCTCGATACGTTCCAGGACCCGGTGCCCGTAGTTCTTGGGGTAGACGAACCCGGTGGTGGTGATGACGTTCTTGCCGGAGGCGAGCAGGGCGCAGATCGTCTCGACGTCGTTGCCGTGGCTGCCGTCGAAGTACGACGAGGGCAGCGGCATGTGCAGCACGCAGTCGGCGTCGAGGGCGAGGACCCGCTCGACGTCGTCGGTGCAGACCACTCCCGTGGGTCCGGCGCCCACCAGCTCGCCCGCGTCGAGGCCGATCTTGTCGGGGTCGTAGACGAGGACTCCCGCCAGTTGCAGATCCGCTCGGGCCAGGACATCTCTCAGGGCGTATCTGCCGACAGCACCAGTCGCCCACTGGACCACGCGGAAGGGCATAAGTCCTCCAGCCCGCGAGAGGGGAGAGCAGGGGCCGCCGTTGCCACCGCCCCGTTGCGGGGTCCAAAACTTTAGCAGAGAAAGAGCGGTTCGATCACTATCCGCAACGATCAGCGCCCGTACTAGAATGATGTTCTCTTTCGGAGCAGAGCTGGAGGGCTGGCATGTTGCGGTTCGAGGACAAGGTCGCGATCGTCACCGGCGGCGGGCACGGGCTGGGCAGGTCACACGCGTTGCTGCTGGCCGAGCGGGGCGCCAAGGTGGTCGTCAACGACCTGGGCGGGGCGCTCGACGGCACCGGGGCGTCGACGGGCCCGGCGGCCGAGGTGGTGGAGCTCATCACCAAGAACGGCGGCCAGGCGGTGGCCAGCCCCGACAACGTCGCCACCCCCGAGGGCGCGCGGGCCATCGTCGCGGCGGCGGTCGAGGCCTTCGGCAAGGTCGACATCGTCATCAACAATGCGGGCATCCTGCGCGACAAGTCGTTCGGCAAGATGACCGTCGAGGAGTTCGACTCCGTGCTCGCCGTGCACGTGCGCGGCTCCTACCTGGTCAGCCAGGCCGCCTACCCCTACCTCAAGGAGCAGGGCTACGGCCGCATCGTGAACACGTCGAGCCCCGCCGGCCTGTTCGGCAACTTCGGCCAGGCCAACTACTCCACCGCCAAGATGGGCCTGGTCGGGCTGACCAAGACCCTGGCCATCGAGGGCGCGCGCAGCGGCATCAGGGCCAACGCCATCGCCCCGATCGCCTGGACCCGGATGACCGAGTCACTGCTGCCGGCCGAGTTCGAGGCCAAGTTCACCGCGGAGCGCGTCAGCGCGCTCGTGGCCTACCTGGCGCACGACAGCTGTGAGGCCTCGGGCGAGGTCTTCAGCGTCGGCGGCGGCAAGGTGGCGCGGGTCTTCGTCGCCGAGGGACCCGGCGCCAAGGGCGTCGACACCCCGGAGGCGATCGCGGAGAACTGGTCCTCGATCATGGCCGAGCAGCCGTACGTGCTGTCGGCCGCCGACTCGATGAAGGCGATGCTCTAGCCCGGCCACTTTGTTCGACGATCGGCGAAAGTCCGTCTTGATTCGGCGGAAACGGGCTTCTAGAGTCGCGCCATGGGCTCACCCGGTGATGTGCTCACCCTCATCAGCGCGGGGTCCGCGACGACCCGATCCGATCTGGCCAGGCTCACCGGTCTGGCCAGATCGACCGTCTCCCAGCGCGTCGACGCGCTGATCGACTGCGGCCTGGTCGAGGAGACCACCGGAGGCGAGTCCACCGGGGGCCGGCCGCCCCGGCAGCTGCGCCTGCGCACGGAAGACCACACGATCGCCGCCGTCGACCTCGGCGCCACCCACTGCCGGGTGGCGCTGACCGACCTCGGCGGCACGACCGTGGCCACCGCCGAGGACCAGCTGCAGATCGCCGAAGGCCCGCAGGCCGTGCTCACGCACGTCAAGAAGCGCGTCGACGAGCTGCTGGGCGAGCGCACCCTCACCGCCATCGGCATCGGGGTGCCCGGACCCGTCGAGTTCGCCGCCGGACGGCCCAACAACCCGCCGATCATGCCCGGCTGGAACGACTACCCCGTCCCCGCCTTCTTCCCGGACGTGCCCGTCCTGGTCGACAACGACGTCAACCTCATGGCGCTGGGCGAGCACCGGCACGCCTTCCCCGGCACCCGCCACCTGCTGTTCGTCAAGGTCGGCACCGGCATCGGCTGCGGCATCGTCGCCGAGGGCAGGCTGCACAGGGGAGCCCAGGGCTCGGCGGGCGACATCGGGCACATCAGGGTCAGCGGCCACGAGGAAGCGGGCTGCCGCTGCGGCAACAGCGCCTGCCTCGAGGCCGTCGCGGGCGGGGCCGCCCTGGCCCGCGCGCTCGGCGTCGAATCGGGCGCCGAGGTCGTGGCCCTGGTCCAGCAGGGCGACGTCCAGGCCCTGCGTGCCGTCCGCGAGGCGGGCAGGCTCATCGGCGAGGTGCTGGCGGGCCTGGTCAACTTCTTCAACCCCGAGGTCGTCGTCGTGGGCGGGCTGCTCTCGCGTGTCCACGATCATCTGCTCGCCGGGATCCGCGAAACGGTCTACCGCCGCTCGCTGCCCCTGGCGACCCAGCACCTGACCATCGTGCCCAGCCGTGCCGGCGTCGACGCCGCCGCGTGGGGCGCGGGCATCCTGGCCCGGGAGCACTACCTGTCGCCCGACAACATCAATCGGCTCGTATCGGCTTGTGAGGACGTATGACTGACTCCACGCTCGGTGTCGGGATGGTGGGGTACGCGTTCATGGGACGCGTGCACTCCCAGGCCTGGCGCAACGTCACCGCCTTCTTCGACCTGCCGGTCGCCCCGGCCATGCGGGTCGTCTGCGGACGCTCGGAAGAGGCCACCGCGCAGGCGGCGCAGCGCATGGGCTGGGCCGGGCACACCACCGACTGGCGCTCGCTGATCGAGCGCGACGACATCCACATCATCGATATCTGCACGCCGGGCGACTCCCACGCCGAGATCGCCATCGCCGCCCTGGAGGCGGGCAAGCACGTGCTGTGCGAGAAGCCGCTGGCCAACACGGTCGCCGAGGCGGCCGCGATGGCCGAGGCCGCCGCCAAGTCGAGCGGCAGGTCGATGGTGGCCTTCAACTACCGCCGCGTGCCCGCCGTCGCGCTCGCCCGGCAGCTCGTCGACTCGGGCAGGCTCGGGACCGTACGGCACGTGCGGGCCGTCTACCTGCAGGACTGGATCGTGGATCCCGAGTTCCCGCTGGTGTGGCGGCTGCAGAAGGACAAGGCGGGCTCCGGCGCCCTCGGCGACATCGGCGCCCACATCATCGACACCGCGCAGTTCATCACCGGCCAGGACATCGTCGGCGTCACCGGGCTGACCGAGACCTTCATCAAGGAGCGCCCCCTCGCGGGCGCCTCCGACGGCCTGGGCGCCTCCGCCGCGGCCGACAAGGGCACCGTCACCGTCGACGACGCCGCCGCCTGGGTGGCCCGGATGTCGGGCGGTGCGATGGGCGTCTTCGAGGCCACCAGGTTCGCCACCGGGCGCAAGAACGCCCTGCGCATCGAGGTCAACGGATCCGACGGTTCGCTGGCCTTCGACTTCGAGGCCATGAACGAGCTGTGGGTGTCGTCCGGCTCGGGAGGGTTCGAGCGGATCCTCGTCACCGAGCCCGAGCACCCCTACGTCGGCGCGTGGTGGCCGCCCGGCCACGGCCTGGGCTACGAGCACACCTTCACCCACGAGATCCGCGACTTCCTCGAGGCGATCGGCACCGGCGCCGACCCCTCCCCCTCCTTCGCGGACGGGCTGCGCGTGCAGCAGGTCCTCGAAGCGGTCGAGCAGAGCAACGGCACCTACAGGGAGATCCCAGCATGAGACCGGTCACGCTTTTCACAGGCCAGTGGGCCGACCTGCCCTTCGACGAGGTGTGCCGGCTGGCCGCCGAATGGGGCTACGACGGACTGGAGATCGCCTGCTGGGGCGATCACTTCGACGTACGGCAGGCGGTCGCCGACTCCGGCTACGTGGCCGCCAAGAAGGCCCAGCTCGACAAGTACGGCCTCAAGGTGTGGACCATCTCCAACCACCTCGTCGGCCAGGCGGTCTGCGACAACCCCATCGACGAGCGTCACAAGGGCATACTCCCCGCGCACATCTGGGGCACGGGAGACCCCGAGGAGGTTCGGCGGGCGGCGGCCGAGGAGATGAAGACGACCGCACGCGCCGCCGCGGCGCTCGGCGTCGACACCGTCGTCGGCTTCACCGGCTCCTCCATCTGGCACACCGTGGCGATGTTCCCGCCCGTGCCCGCCTCCATGGTCGAGGCCGGGTACCAGGACTTCGCCGACCGGTGGAACCCCATTCTCGACGTGTTCGACGAGGTCGGCGTGCGCTTCGCCCATGAGGTGCACCCGAGCGAGATCGCCTACGACTACGTCACCACGGTCAAGACGCTGGAGGCCATCGGGCGCCGCCCCGCCTTCGGACTCAACTGGGACCCCTCGCACATGGTCTGGCAGGACCTCGACCCGGTCGGCTTCATCCTCGACTTCGCCGACCGCATCTACCACGTGGACTGCAAGGACACCAAGGTCCGCGTGGGCGACGGGCGCCGCGGCCGGCTCTCCTCGCACCTGGCCTGGGCCGACCTGCGCCGCGGGTGGGACTTCGTCTCGACCGGACGCGGGGACGTGCCCTGGGAGGACTGCTTCCGGGCGCTCAACCAGATCGGCTACGACGGGCCCATCTCGATCGAGTGGGAGGACGCGGGCATGGACCGCCTCGACGGCGCTCCCGAGGCGCTGGCCTACATCAGGAGGCTCAACGCGATCACCCCGCCGACGGCCGCCTTCGACGCCGCCTTCTCCAGCGACTGACCCGCTGCCGGCTCCGGCCGTCCCGTCCGTGCTGGAGGCAGGCCTCCAGCACGGACGGCGCCGATTCTGTCGGCACTTCGGTGTAATCCTTGGTGCATGAACGTCGACTGGACCAAGGAGCTGTACGACCAGCTCGACTGGCACTGGACCCGCCACCTGCGCCCCCGCCTCGACGGCCTCACCGACGCGGAGTACCTGTGGGAGCCCGCCGGCGGCTGCTGGAACATCCGCCGCCGCGACCAGGTTCCCGAGGGGCGCGCCGTTTTCGGCCCGGGTGACTGGGTGATCGACTTCGTCCACCCGGAGCCCTCTCCGCCGCCCGTCACCACGATCGCCTGGCGCATGGCCCACGTCATCGTGGGCGTCTTCGGCACCCGTACGGCACGCCATTTCGGCGGGCCGGAGACGGGCTACGACACCCATCCGTACGCCGGCACGGCCAAGGAGGCGCTGGAGCAGCTCGACCGGGCCTACGCGGGCTGGGCGGAGGGGGTGCGCTCCCTCGACGCCGACGGTCTGGCCGAGCCGTGCCGCGAGGCCGAGCCCCTGTTCCCCGACGCGCCGCGCGCGGCGCTGGTGCTCCACATCAACCGGGAGGCCATCCACCACGGCGCGGAGATCGCCCTGCTGCGCGACCTCTACCTCCGCCGGTCCTGATCCCCGGGGTCAGTCGTGCGTCCAGGTCTCGTGCAGGTGCAGCCACCGCAGCCCGTGACGGGCTTCCCGGTCCCTGACGAAGACGACCGTGGCCCGGCGGTCGCCGGTGGGCTGGCGTTCGATGTAGTCCGCCACGACATGCGTCTCGCCCGCCGCGACCAGCCGTACATCCACGATCGTGATCTTGAGGTCGGGCGCCGAGCCGCGCGCGCCCTCGACCCACTCCATCACCCGGCCCCGGTCGAGCCGGGCGCCACCGGGCTCGTTGAGGGTGAAGCCGGCCGCCTGGGCCCTCTCGAACAGCGCGAAGTCGTCGACTGTCCCGCGCAGCCATCCCTCGATGACCTCGTGGTGCGCCACGATCTCCGCCTCGCAGGCGTCCCTGTCGTTCATCGCAGTGCCTCCTCGAGCGGCGTGAGCGAGACGCCGAGCCGGTCGGCCGCGGTGCCCGCGAAGATCTTGTCGTCTCCGTGCTCCGCCAGCCAGTGGTAGGTCGCCGCGATGCCCGCGGCGACCCGCGGGCCGAAGGTGGAGCTCAGGCCCGCCTCGAAGTCCGCGGGCGCCAGGGCCTGGTAGGTGATCTCGCGTCCGCGTGCGGCGGAGAAGGCGGCGGCCAGCTCGGGTCCGGTGACCGTCCGGGGGCCGCCGATGTCGAGCGCCTCCCCGTCGATGCCCGGCCGGTGCAGGGCGGCCTCGGTCAGCGCGGCCAGGTCGTCATGGCTGAGCCAGGCGACCGGCAGCCCGGCGGGCAGCGGGTATCTCAGGACTCCTTCCTGCTCCAGAGGTCCCGCCACCCAGGGAGCGCGCAGGTTGTCGAGGTAGACGGGCGGGCGCAGCACGACGGTGGGCACGCCGGAGGCCAGCAGGGTCTCGGAGGCGGCCCGCCTGGTCTCGAACATGAGCACCCCGGTCGGCCGGTCGGGTTGCCGGTTGGAGGTGTTGAGCACCAGGCGCCGTACCCCTGCGGCCTGGGCCGCGCGGGCGATGTTGTCCACGTAGCGGGTCGTGGCGTCGGCGTCGAAGACCATGGGGAGGGTGACCGAGGCGTGGGTGACGCCGTCGAAGGCCGCCTTCACCTGGGCCGGGTCGGCCAGGTCGGCGATCGCGGCGTTCACCCCGCCGGGCAGGCCGCCGGGATCGCGGACCAGGCCGCGCACCTCGTGACCGGTGCCGGCCAGCCGTCGTGCCACCGCGCCGCCCTGGCTGCCTCGGGCGCCAAGGACCAGATATGTCGTCATGGAGACCACTATGGTGAGGCGGCGGGCTACGCTCGATAAAGTGAGATCTGCTGATATTTAAGGATCGTCCAATGGCCGACCTGCTGAGCGAGCTGCTCACCCCGATGAGGCTGCGCGGCGTCTTCCACAGCTCGTGGTCGCTGCGTGCCCCGTGGGGCGTGGTGGGGGAGCGGGAGGACGGCGCGATCCTCCACTACGTGCGGAGCGGATCGTGCGTGGTGGAACTGGCGCCGGGCGATCCGCTGTGTGTGCTGGCCGGCGACGCCTGTGCTCCGCGGCACGGCGAGCCGGTGCGCCTCGGAGCCGGCGATCTGGCGATCTTCCCGCACGGGGTCTCGCACCGGCTCGCCGACCGGCCGGGGCAGGTGACCGTGCCGCTGGCGCAGGTGCTCCCCGACCGTGAGCCCGGCGCCGTCAGGGCACTGCGGATCGACGGCCCAGGCGAGGCGACCGAGCTCCTCTGCGGCGGCCTGCACTACGAGCCCCTGGCCGCCGCTCCGCTGTATCGCGCGTTGCCCGAGCTCATCGTGCTCGAACGCCAGGTCGTCGAGAGCCAGCCCCTGCTGGCGGGCATGCTGGAGCACTTGGGGGAGCAGTGGGCCGAGGACCGGCCGGGCGCGGCCCTGGTGGTGCTGCGCGCCTTCGAGCTGATCTTCATCCTGGCCCTGCGCGCGGCCCTGGAGGAGCGCGACGTGCCGGTCCTGCGCGCCCTGCGCCACCCCGCGATCGGCAGGGCCCTGCTGGCCGTGCACACCAGGTTCGCCGAGCCGTGGACACTGGAGTCGATGGCCGCCGAGGCCGGGATGTCGCGCTCGGCCTTCGCCTCCGGCTTCCGCGAGCTGGTCGGGGAGCCGCCGATGCAGCACCTGACCGCCCGCCGTATGCAGGAGGCCGCCCGGCTCCTGGTGGAGACCAGGCTGCCGCACGGACGCATCGCCGAGCGGGTCGGCTACGGCTCCGATGTCGGCTTCCACCTGGCCTTCCGTGCCTGGAGCGGCGGCACGCCCGGGCAGTACCGGAGATCGGCCTTGATAGGCAAGTAGCGACTTGCCTATTGTGGAGTCATGCCCGATGATGTGTTCAAGGCGCTCGCCGACCCGACTCGCCGGATCATCCTCGACGAGCTGAGCGAGCGCGATGGGCAGACCCTCTTCGAGATCTGCACGCGGCTGGCGACCAAGCACGGCCTGGGCTCCTCCCGGCAGGCCGTCAGCCAGCATCTGGCCGTGCTGGAGGCGGCGGGCCTGGTCAGGACCCGCAGGCAGGGCCGCTACAAGTTCCACGACATCGACACCGAGCCGATCGAGCGCGTCGTCGCGCGATGGCTCAGGAAGGACCGGCCATGAGGATCCACCTGTCCAGCGTCTACGTCGACGACCAGGCCAAGGCCCTGGCCTTCTACACCGAGACGCTGGGATTCGTGAAGAAGACCGAGATCCCGATGGGCGAGGCCAGCTGGCTGACCGTGGTCTCGGCGGGCGACCCCGACGGGACCGAACTGGTCCTGGAGCCGTCGGACCACCCGGCGGTCAAGCCCTACCGCGACGCGCTGCTGCACGACGGCATCCCCGCCACGTCGTTCGCGGTCGACGACGTCCAGGCGGAGTACGAGCGGCTGAGCGCGCTGGGCGTGCGGTTCACGCAGGAGCCGCTGGCCATGGGACCGGTCACCACGGCCGTGTTCGACGACACCTGCGGCAACCTGATCCAGATCGCCGCGATGGGCTAGGGCCCGTCCACCTCGGCGAGGATCTCCCGCGGGGTGATGGCGCGCACCCGCAGCTCGTACGCCGTGCCGTCCGGCGTCGTCACGCAGAACCGGCTTCCTGGCACGGCCCGCGCCCGCCCTCCGGGACCCTCCGGACGGCGGCAGCCGCCCTGGGTCAGCCCCGCGCCCGGCGGGGGCTCGAAGTAGATCTTCCCGTCGCTCTGGGTGACGGTGAGGTCGGCGGATCCGGGGGTGTTCGCGCCGGTCAGGAGATCCAGGTCGACGGTGCCCGCGGTGGGCAGCGAGTGCTCGGCGGCGCCCGCGAGCAGGGACCTGACGAGAAGGAAGGCCAGCAGGGCGACGGCGACGGCTCCCGCGACGGCCACCAGGCGCAGGCGCGAAGGCGGGCCGGGCCGCGGTACGGCACGCGTGACGCCCGGTACGGCACGCGCCACGGCAGGCGGCTCAGCGGCCAGGCGGGCAGCCGGCACCTGCCTCACCCCGGGCAGGGACTGAGCCGTGCGGGGCTGGAAGGACTCCTCGGCGTCGAGGAACTCCCGATAGACACCCACCGCCAGCTTCCGCGCCGCATCGACGTCGCGCAATGACACGGCGGTCTCGCTCACCACCCCGTAGCTGATCCGCAGCGGCCTGCCGAACTCGTCGAGCTCCCCGTCGACCACCTCCGACCTGACCGCCAGCCGTACGGCCAGCCCGTCGGGCATGCGCTCGGCCCGCTCGCCGTCGCGCCCGCTGGAGGCGGCACGGGCCAGCCAGCCCAGCGCGGCCGGGTCGGTGAGCAGGCCCGGCACGATCAGCAGCCGGTAACCCCGCTCCCGCCCCCTGCCGTAGAGGAACGGCCAGGCCCGGCTCACGGAAGGTACCGCAGCTCGTAGGAGAGGACCGACTCCGGCAGATGCTCCTGCAGCATGACCACCTGGCGGCGCATGATCTCCAGCAGCGCCGAGCGAGCCCGCAGGATGGTGGCACGCTGGAGCGCGAAGGCGTCGACCTGGCGCAGGGCGTCCTCGCGCTCCTGGATGAGCGGCCTGGCGAGCCACTCGGCGAGCAGTTCGACGGACTCGGCGGCCAGGCTGCCGTTGGGGACGGTCCCGGCCAGGCTCCGCAGGAGCCTGCGAGCGGGGGTCTGGGCCATGCCGGGCGCGGCGAGGTTCACCCAGCCGCCGCCCCGGCCCATCAGCCGTTGCAGCTCGCCCATCACCTGGGTGCGGGCGGCCTCGTCCATGGCGTGCTCAACCTGCTGGAACAGGTCGGGGACGACCGCGCACAGCGGGATCTCGACGTAGGTGGGGCTGGCCTCGGCGTCGGCACGCTTGACCACGTGCCCGCTCGGGGCCAGATCCGCGAAACCGAACCCGACCGCGGAGACCGGGATGAGGCGCAACATCCGGTCGCGGTTGTGCGTCATCACCAGCGCGCGGAACGCCTCGTTGGACAGCAGCGCGTCGCGGCACTTGCGCAGCCGTTCCCGATCGTCGAAACCGATCGGCTGCAGCAGGTCCCACTTGGTGATGAGGAACTGCACGGGGCAGGTGGCCCGCAGGGCGAGCTGGATGTAGGGGCGGATGGCCAGGTCGAGGCGGAACGCGGCGTTGACGTGGCCGTCGAACCACTGGCGCAGCCGCAGGCCGTCGATGATGACCAGCATCACGCTGGCCTCCTCGACGTGTCGCAGCAGCACCTCGAACGACGACAGGTGCTCGGGACTCGCCTCGGTCAGCAGCTCGCCCGCGTAGTCGATGTACTTGATCCGCGCCAGCTCGTGGTGGGTGCCGTCGAGCTGGAGCATGCAGCCGAACTCGAACTCCCGTTCCTGGCCCACGCCGGTGCCCGACGGCCAGAGCCCGGTCGGGTCGGAGATCTCGCGATAGAGGGAGCTGAGATAGAGGGCGTCGGAGTGGGGCAGGCGTAAGTAGTAGTTGCCCAGCTCGGGCCTGGGCGCCCACTGACGGTAGAACATGCTGGCCAGCAGCGCCGTCTTGCCCGATCCCGGTACTCCCAGCGCGACCACCTTGAAGGTGGGCAGCAGGTGCCCGGCCGCCTGCCGTACGGGGGAGGAGGGCCGGGCGGGCTGCGGCCTGCGTTTGCGCGACCGGTCGATCAGCCAGATCACGGCACCGACGACGATCACGAGGACCACGATCTCCACGGCTGCTCCTGACACAGTGAGCCCGCTGCTACCTGACTGGTCTATCAGGGGCAGCGGGCTTCGCTGTATGGGGATTAACCCGGACGATCAGTCCATGACGACGATCTGGCGCAGCACGTCGCCGCCACGCAGGGCGTCCACGGCGTCGTTGAGGTCGGCCAGCTTGATCCTGGCGCTGATCATGGACTCCAGGTCCAGGTGCCCCGAGCGCCAGAGCTTGGCGAAGCGGGGGAAGTCGTGGCGCACGTCCGACTCGCCGTACAGGCTCGACAGCAGCCGCTTGCCCTCGAAGAGCAGGCTGAAGGCGGAGATGGAGACCATGTCGTCCATCGCGCCCGCGCCGACCACGACCACGTCGCCGCCCGCGCGCGTGGCCTGCCAGGCGCTCATGATCGACGCCGACTTGCCGACGACCTCGAAGCCGTAGTCGAAGCCGGTGCCGCCGGTGACCTCGCCGATCGCCTCCATCAGCTGCTCGGGCGTGCAGGTGTGGGTGGCGCCGACCTTCCTGGCCAGGGCGTGCTTCGACTCCAGCGGGTCGACGGCCAGGATCGCGCGGGCGCCGGAGATGCGGGCGCCCTGGATCACCGACAGGCCCACGCCGCCACAGCCGATCACCGCGACGGTGCTGCCCGGCTTGACCTTGGCGGTGTTCAGCGCCGCGCCGACGCCCGTGGTGATGCCGCAGCCGATCAGGGCGGCGACCTCGTACGGCACGTCCTCGTCGATCTTGATGGCGCCCTGCCACGGCACGACGGCCTCCTCGGCCCAGGTGCCGCATCCGGCCATGCCGAACACCTGCTTGTCGCCGTCGTAGCGCAGCCTGGCGGTGGTGAACGACTCGATGACGTACTTCATGCACAGGAACGGCTGGCCGCCCACGCACAGCTCGCACTGCTGGCAGGCGGGACGCCAGTTGATGATGACGTGATCGCCCGGCTTGACGGTCTCCACGTGGTCGCCGACCTCGAGCACCTCGCCCGCGCCCTCGTGGCCGGGCACCAGCGGCATCGGCTGGGGCAGGATGCCGCTCATGGCCGACAGGTCCGAATGGCAGACGCCGGTCGCCTTGATCTTTACTCGGACGTCGGTCGGCCCCAGCGGGGTCAGGGTGACGTCGTCACGGATATCGAGCTTGTCATCGCCTGCGGCGTGGACGAGAGCGGCGCGCATACTCGGATCACTCCTCCAGTGAGAGGGCGGCTTTGGGGCAGGAACGAACCGCGTGGCGCACACGGTCCGCCAGCTCTGGGGGTGGCTCGGGCATCAGCACGTGCAGGTTGTCGTCGTCGTCCACGTCGAACACCTGGGGCGCCAGGCCCATGCAGACGGCGTTCGCCTCGCAGACGTCGTAATCGACCTTGATCTTCATCACAGCCTCCTGTGGTCCCATGAGACCACCCGGGTGGGCTCGACGACGAAGGCCACGCGCTTCCTCCCGGTCTGTTCCACGTACGGCAGGAGCAGGTCGTCCGGCACGCCGGGCGTCATGCGCCTGGCGATGTCGAGACCCAGGTCGAGGGTCTTCTCGACCTGTTTGGCGATGCCGTACAGCAGCACGCCGCGCAGCTCGTTGTAGTCGTCTCCGGCCTCGATGAGGCAGCTCACCCTGGGGTCCCGTGCGATGTTGAGCGTCTTCTGAGCCTTACCGTAGGTCCAGAAACCGATCTTGCCGTCGGCGAGGGCGTAGAACATCGTCACCAGATGCGGTGTGCCGTCGGGGTTGATGGTCGCGAGCTGGAGCTTGCGTGACGCGGCGAGGAAGGCGGCCACCTCGTCCTCGGTCATCGCGATGCGGGCGCGCTGATTCACGAGCCAAGTAGAACAGGTTCCAGAATGTCGTACAAGAGCTTTGTTCGGGTGGAATAGGGTGGGCGACCATGGACAAGGATCTCCGGCGCGCCGCCGCGCAGGCCAAGGGCTTCATGCCTGACAACGAGGGACTCGCCCTCTACGAGACGGCTGTCCGGTACGGCACGCGGGGCCCGATCTGCGAGATCGGCACCTACTGCGGCAAGTCGGCGATCTACCTGGGAGCCGCCGCACGCGAGGCGGGATCCGTGGTCGTCACCGTCGACCACCACCGCGGCTCGGAGGAGATCCAGCCCGGCTGGGCCTACCACGACCCGACCCTCGTCGACCCGCGCTTCGGCAAGATGGACTCGCTGCCCTTCTTCCGCGCCGCCATCGCCTCGGCCGGGCTCGAGGAGGAGGTCGTCGCGATCGTCGGTCGCTCCGAGCGGGTCGCGGCGTTGTGGAACACGCCGCTGGGCATGCTCTTCATCGACGGCGGGCACTCCGAGGAGCCGGTCACCCGCGACTACGAGGGCTGGGCGCGCTTCGTCGAGGCGGGCAGCGCGCTGGTCTTCCACGACATCTATCCCGATCCGGCCGACGGCGGCCAGGCGCCCTACCGGGTCTACCTCCGGGCGCTCGACGAAGGGTTCAAGGAGGTCATGGTGGAAGGCTCGCTGCGGGTGCTGGAGCGCGTCTAGCGCTCGGAGTGCACTCAGCCGGTTTGGTGCTTTCGGCCGTTTGGGTGCGCTCGGCCGTTTGGTGCGTTCGGCCGTTTGGGTGCGCTCGGCCGTTTGGCGCATTCGGCCGTTTGGTGCGTTCAGCCTCGTCGGGTGAACGCCTTTCTCGTGTGGGCACGCCAGCTCAGGTAGTCGTCGGCCGTCCGCGGGTCGTGGCCCAGCGCGATCATGGCCCGGTCCACGCGCGCCGCCGCGTCGTCGGCCTCCACCCCGGTCAGGAGCTGCACCGCCTGGGCGGTGTGCGCCGGCAGGTGCCCGGAGCGCAGCCAGGCCGCCGCCGCGAAGGCGCTGCCCTGGGCCAGGTGGGCGCGAAATCCGTCGGTCGAGGCGTGGAAGGCCAGGCTGCACAGCTCGTCGGAGTCGGCGCCGCCGACGGAGGTGGCCGCGAACCCCGCCCCGCTCCACAGGTCGCCGCGCCGCGTCGCCGGGAACGACCAGATGCGGGCCGCGACATCCTCGGGCGCGGCGCACTCGTGGAACCACAGCAGGCGCCCGAGCCCCTGGTCGGCGATCGCGCACTCGGCGCGGGTGCGCAGGCTCGGCATGATGCGCCTGCCCACCGTCTGGTCGGTGAGCGTGAGCGCCCGCTGGAACCCATAGCCGTCCAGCGCCGCCCACCGCAGCAACGGCTCCAGGCGGGCGAAGGTCCTGCGCACGGGCACCCGGGCATAGGCCCGGCCCGCGCCCAGGTGGACGGCGTGCGCGTGACGTTTGGCGGGGCCGGTTTGTAGCTCGTGCAGGCGCCGGCCCCGGGTCGGTGTGGCCAGATCGAGGAGCGTGCAGGCGCTGGCCGCGCCCTCGTAGGCGAATCCTCGCTGGTCAGGGGAGATGGTGTCGATGGTGTGGGTCTCGTCGGCCAGGGCGGAGTTGAAGCCGAAGATGTACGACTTCTCCGCCCTTTCGAGGATCTCTCGTGATGGGCCCGGGCGCAGGCGGAAACGGTACCGGGCCAGTTCGGCCTCGGCGGGCTCCATCACCAGCAGGCGCCTCAGGCCACGGGGCGTGGTTGGTGCCGGTTCGGTCCAGACCTGGTCCAAGAGCGATGTTGCGCCCACTGTTCCCCCGAAGACGCCGTTTGTGGCCAGTCCCGAAACTAGTAAGGGCATGACGGGATTGGCGGGCGGCACTCCGAGGATTCGCCGTAAAGAAACGGCAAATCGGCTTGCTCTGCCGTACTCGGGTCCTGGCAGATCAGGCCCGTGCGGGCGTGCCCGGGGCCTGGGTGCTCGGCGGTCAGGCGCGTGCGGGCGTGCCTGGGCCCCGGTGCTTGGCGGTCAGGCGCGGGCGGGCGTGCCTGGGCCCCGGTGCTCGGCCGTCAGGCGCGTGCGGGGGTGCAGCCGCAGGCCTCCGGGTCGGCGGGGATCACGCTCGGCGCGGCCGCGGCGCGGAAGATGCCCGCCGCCGGCGTCAGCCCCGACAGGGCGTCGGCGGCCAGCACCACCGCGGCGGCCGTGTAGCCGGACCGCTCGTGCGGGAAGTGCTTGCGGTTGGCGAACTGCCAGCCGGTCCAGTACGAGCCGTCGTCGTGCCGCAGGTGCTGCATGTCGTCGAACAGCCGCTCCGCCTGTGCCCGGTCGCCGAGCGCATCGAGCGCCAGCACCAGCTCGCAGGTCTCGGCCCCGGTCACCCACGGCTGATCGGAGACGCAGCGGATGCCCAGGCCCGGCACCACGAAGGTGGCCCACTCGCGGTGCAGCAGCTCGAAGGCGTCGGGCCCGCGTACGGCGCCGCCGAGCACCGGGTAGTACCAGTCCATCGAGAAGCGGCTCTTGTCGGCGAACGCCTCGGGATGCGCCATGATCACGTGGGCCAGCCGGTCGGCGGCCAGCTCCCAGTGCGGCTGCGGATCGCCGAGGTGATCGGCGAGCAGCACGCCGCAGCGCAGCCCCTGGTGGATCGACGAGCTGCCGGTGAGCAGCGCGTAGTCGGAGGCGCGGCCCACCGCGTCGCGTTCCCAGACGATCTCGCCGCGCGGGGTCTGCAGGCCCACCACGTAGTCGAGAGCCTTCTTGACCACGGGCCACATGCGCCCGGCGAAAGCCTCGTCCTTGGTGACGAGCAGCTCGTGCCAGACGCCGACGGCGATGTAGGCGGCATGGTTGGACTCGCCGTTGGCCTCCACGGCACGGCCGTCGAGGATCTTGGAAGCCCAGGAGCCGTCGGTGCGCTGATGGTGCTCGAGCCACTCGTAGCCCTTGCGAACCTCGGCGCCGAGCCCGGCCACGGACATGGCCATCAGGCACTCGATGTGGTTCCAGGCGTCCACATGCCCCTCGGGCCACGGCACGCCGCCGTCCTCGCCCTGGATCGCCGCGATGCTCCTGGCGGTCTGGACGACCTGAGAGCGGGAGATCATGGCTTCCTGACGTAGAGGACCACGCTCTTGCCGATCAGCGGGTTGAGGACCGCCTCGGCGATCCTCGTGGCCGCGGGACGCTTCATGATGTCCCAGACCAGCAGCTCGTGGTAGGCCTTGGCCAGCGGGTGGTCGTCGTTGTTGACGCCCACCGCGCACTTGATCCACCAGTACGGCGCGTGCAGGCCGTGCGCGTGGTGGTGCGGGCCGATCTCGAACCCCGTCGCCTTGAGCTTGGCCTGGAGCTCGGCGAGGGTGTAGATCCTGACATGTCCGCCAGGAGCGGTGTGGTAGGCCTCGTCCAGCGCCCAGCAGATGCGCTCAGGCAGGAACGCCGGCACCGTGATCGCGGCGGTGCCGCCCGGCTTGAGCACGCGCAGCAGCTCGCGCATCGCGGCCATGTCGTCCGGGATGTGCTCCAGGATCTCGGCGGCGATCACCTTGTCGAAGCTGGCGTCCTCGAAGGGCATCTCCAGGGCGTTGCCGTGCACGGTCTCGCCGTGGGCGCCCTCGGGGACCTCGCCCGCCTCCTCCATCGCCAGGAACATGGACTTCACGCTGTCGAGCTCGGTCTGGTCCATGTCGAAGGCCACCACGTCCGCGCCCCGCCGCAGCACCTCGAAGGCGTGACGGCCACCGCCGCAGCCCAGATCGAGCACCCGCACCCCGGGCCCAACGGGCAGCCGGGCGAAGTCAACGGTCAGCACTTTGGAGATCTCCTTAAGGTGTTATCGGCGCTTGAAGTTCGTGATGGCCTCGCGGTGGGCCTCGACCGTGCGCTTGGCCACGACCTGCCAGGTGTAGCGCTCCATCGCCCGGTCGTACCCGGCCTTGCCGACCCGTTCGCGCTCCTCGGGGGAGTCGTGCAGGCGGCGCAGGGCCGCGGCCAGCTCCTCGGCGTCGCCCGGCGCCACCTGGACGGCCGCGTCGCCGACCACCTCGGGCAACGCGCCGGTACGGCTGGCGATCAGCGGGGTGCCGCAGGCCATGTGCTCGACGGCGGGCAGCGAGAAGCCTTCGTACAGGCTCGGGACGACCGAGATCTCGCTGGTGGCGATCAGCTCGCCCAGCTCGGTGTCGGAGATGCCGTGCACGAAGCGCACCCGGTCGGTCAGCGAGAGCTCCTGGACGAGCTTCTCGGTCGGGCCGCCGGGTGTGGGCTTGCTCACCACGGTCAGGTTCACGTCGCGCTCGGTCGCGAGCTTGGCGACCGCCCGCAGCAGCGTCGCCACGCCCTTCATCGGCGAGTCGGCGCTGGCGACCGCCACGATGGAGCCCTTGCGCTTGGGCAGGTGCGGGCGCGGGTGGAAGTAGCGGGTGTCGACGCCCAGCGGGATCAGGCGCATGTTGGCCTGCGGGACGTTGAAGTCGCGGTGGATGTCGGCCAGCGACGACTCGCTGACGGTGAGGATCGGGTTGAGCTTCGGCGCGACCTTGGCCTGCATCTTGACGAAGCCGTACCAGCGGCGAAGCGTCAGCTTCTTCCAGCTCTTGGCCGCTTCGAGCTCGATGCGGCGGTCGACGCTGATCGGGTGGTGGATCGTGCCCACCACGGGGAAGAGCTTCTGGATGCCCAGCAGGCCGTAGCCGAGGGTCTGGTTGTCCTGGACGACGTCGAAGTCTCCCTGGCGCTTCTTCAGCTCGCGGTGGGCGCGCAGCGTGAAGGTCAGCGGCTCCGGAAAGCCGGCGGTGAGCATGGTGCCGTACTCGAGGACGTCGATCCAGTCGCGGAACTCGCGCAGCTTCGGCGTGCGGAACGGGTCCTCGTCCATGTACAGGTCCAGGCTCGGGACCTTGTTGAGGATCACGCCCTCGTCGAGCTCCGGATAGGGCTGGCCGGAGAAGACCTCGACATGGTGGCCCAGCGCGACCAGCTCGCGGCTCAGGTGCCGCAAGTAGACGCCTTGACCGCCGCACGTGGGCTTGCTGCGGTATGAGAGCAGTGCGATCCGCAGCGAGTCGCTCACGGACACCCCTTTCTCGCCGGTAGGACCCGTGAGACGGGTGTGTACCGTGGAAGATGACCTTAGCCGGAAAGGCTACCATTCGGTAGGTCACGTGGAATTGTTCCCATTGGCATGCGCAGGCCTCGCGAACTGCGAAGTTGTGCTGACCGAGCGTTATTCTGTGGAACGCGTTCTACCTGATCTTGTGCTGTTCGTCCAAAGTGCCGGTACATTGCCCTGAAAGTGACAGTTGGAGGACCCCTTGGCCAGGCGCGCTCTGATCACCGGCATCACCGGCCAGGACGGTTCCTATCTCGCCGAGCACCTGCTCAACGAGGGATACGAGGTCTGGGGCCTGGCCCGGGGCCAGGCCAACCCGCGCGTCTCGCGCATGCGCAAGCTGCTGGCCGACGTCAGGATCGCCCGCGGCGACCTGCTCGACCAGGGCTCGCTCATCTCCGCGGTGGAGAAGGTCCAGCCCGACGAGGTGTACAACCTCGGGGCCATCTCGTTCGTGCCCATGTCGTGGGAGCAGGCCGAGCTCACGGCCGAGGTCACGGGGATGGGGGTGCTCCGGATGCTCGAGGCGATCCGGGTGTGCTCGGGCATCTCCAGGGGCTCGGCGACCTCCGCACAGATCCGCTTTTATCAGGCTTCCTCCTCCGAGATGTTCGGCCAGGTCAGCGAGACCCCCCAGACCGAACGCACCTCCTTCCACCCGCGCTCGCCGTACGGCGTGGCCAAGGCCTACGGGCACTTCCTGACCCAGAACTACCGCGAGTCCTACGGGATGTACGCGGTCTCCGGGATCCTGTTCAACCACGAGTCGCCGCGCCGGGGCGCCGAGTTCGTCACCAGGAAGGTGTCGCTCGGGGTGGCCCGCATCAAGCTCGGCATGGCCACCGAGCTGCGCCTGGGCAACCTGGAGGCACGCCGCGACTGGGGCTTCGCCGGCGACTACGTGCGGGCCATGCACCTGATGCTGCAGGCGGCCACCCCCGAGGACTACGTCATCGGGACCGGGCGCATGAAGTCGGTGCGCGAGCTCGTCGAGGCCGCCTTCTCGGCCGCGGGGCTGGACTGGGAGCAGTACGTGGTCTGTGACTCGGCGCTGCACCGGCCGGCCGAGGTGGACCTGCTGTGCGCGGACCCGAAGAAGGCACGCGTCCAGCTCGGGTGGGAACCGACGGTGTCGTTCGACGAGCTGGTCGCGATGATGGTCGAATCGGACCTTCGCCTGCTTTCCGAGGGGGGCGACCCGGACCAGGACTCCTCCTGGCCCTGATCGGATCGACAGGTGGCCCGCCCGGTCGGAGCGCGGCGGGGCGCGGTGATTGCAGGCCCGCGCCAGGCTTGGAGCGGTCACTCCGCCTCCGGAACCGCCTGACCCTGGAACGACTGGGCTTGGAGCGTCGGGCCCTGGAGCGTCGGGCCCTGGAGCCCCGGCTGACCTCGGAGGACCGGCTGGAGCCTGGCCTGCCACCATCGGCGCGTGGGGCCCTGCAACGTCTCCTCCAGGCAGGACTCGCAGACCTCCAGCCGAGCCGTCACCCCGGCGAGGTAACCACCCGGCTGGCCGATGCCCCGCAGGTAGGCCAGCTCCCGGTGATCGATGGTGTCGATCGTGCACAACCGCAGCTCGGTGACATCGAGCCGACGATTGAGATCCTGCGCCAGGTTACGCCAGTCGAGCAGCATCTCCAGAAACTTCTCATCGCGTCCCACATCGAGAGCGCCGGAGATGAAGACCGTGTCGACCGTGCCCAGCAGCAGCCGCGGATAGACCTGCCCAACCCCCTGGTTCTCGGGCCGGAACCGGGGATCGCCCAGGATCCGCTTGTTCTGCCCGAACTCCCGGCGCAACGCGATGAGCGCGTGACGCCGGCGCTCGGCCTCGGCGGCCCAGCGCTCGGCGGGTATACCCGTCAGCGCCGCCGTCAGGGCCAGCGCGGTGGCGGCCGGCTCCAGCCACGTGTCCGTGCCGTCAGCCGCCCACCACCACCAGCACGCCGAGGCCAGAGCGAGCCCAAGGGCCGCCAGAGTCGTCAGCCGGATCGCCAGGCGGACCATGGCTCACCCGATTCTCGGGGCGCCGCCACCCGCCCCCCAGACCCTGCCCAGCGGCGAGGTCGTGCCATCGACGTGCGGCTCGTACCGCAGCAGCACCACACCCAGCCCGAAGTTGGCCGAGTCGCGCACCTCCTCCTTGGTGTCGCCGAATTCGATGTCAACGGCCATCTCGTGCAGCCCACAGGCACCGAACAGGGTGCGCAGCCCGTCGACCCAGTAGTTGCGCGCCACCGAGAGCCGGATCCCCTCGCCCGCGCGAAACGGGATCACTTCGCGGTTGGGCAGCATCAGAGGGATCGTCGCCCCGGACTTGTTGACGTAGGAGGCCTCGATCCTGATCGCGTGGGAGTCTTCCACGCTGCCGACGAACTCCAGGTTGTTGGTGTCGACCGTCAGGTCGGTATAGGTGCCCAGCGACGCCGTCGCGAACTCGTTGTAGAGACGGCTGCCGCGCCGCTCGGCCGCCGCAGCCGCCGCGGTCGACTCCGTCAGCACGTCGGTCGTCGCGATCTCCAAGGCCAGCCGGTCCTGCGGCCTGAGCACCGTGGTGAGGTTCTTGAGGAAGTCCTTGTCGCGCTCGATGTTGGCCAGCGTGTTGCCCAGCAGGCTGAAGAGGATCGGATCGTCGCCGACCATGTCGTTGAGAAGCTTGCGGAGAGCCCGGAGACTTGAGCGGTCCTCGAAATCGAGCTCGATCGGGAGCACCCTGCCGGGCAGGCGCTTGCGGATCTCGTCGGTGCCCAGGCGGAGCATGTGGGCGCTGATGTCCAGCGCGATGTAGAGCAGATCGGGGTTGCTGCGCTGGAGCTGGTTGAGGATGAGCCAGTCCTTCTCGCCGCTGCCGACACCGAGACTGACGTAGTGGTAGCGCGCGTCGTCGAGGACCGGCAGGCAGGTGTCCCACAGCCTGGCGAACCACTTGAGCGAGTCGTAGAGGACCGGATACGAGGGGTCGCGGCAGGTGAGCAGCCAGGAGATCGTCGGCACGAGACCGACGTAGCGGTGCTTGCTCTCGATCTTCTTGCCCGACCCGTCGGGATTACCCTTCAACCCGCGGACGAGATCGTTGAGGAAGTCGCGCGGATCAGCGCCTTCAAGGTTGAGGGACCAACGCCCCCATTCCTTCTCGAGGGCGCTGTCTAAGCGGGTGAAGAGTCCCTCGGCCACAGACCACACTCCACTGGTCGGGATTCCTAGATGCCGAACGCATGGCGCGGTCGCATCGTTCCGCTCCCACGCCTCCCACGGCGGGCAGCATTCCCCGGTGCGGGCTTTCTCACTCGGGGGTGAGCACGTTTGGACAAGGGCATGGTGCGACCGGTCGCGCCGTGCACCCCTGCCGTCGCACCCGCCTCACGTGGCCGCTGATCACCGGCGCCCGTGGCGTCAGGGAGGGGCGGGTCCTCCCTCTGGCTTGGCACGCCACCGACGCCGCCCTGCCGGTCGTCGCCTCGTCGGTCGTCGCCTCGTCGGTCGTCGCCTCGTCGGTCGTCGCCTCGTCGGTCGCCACCTCGCAGACCGCCACCTCGCAGGTCGCCCATCCCGCAGGTCGCCCATCCCGCCGGACGTCACCTGGCAGTCCGTGCCTCGCCGGACGCCACGGCGCCGGACGCCACGGCGCAGAACGCCACCGCGTAGAACGCCACCGCGTAGAACGCCACTTGCGGTGCGTCACCCCGCTGGGTCACACCGTAGGAAGTCACGACGCCGGACGTCGCCCCGACCTTCGGGCAGGCTGGTCACCGGCGTCGGCGGCGGTGGGCGCGGATGCGGGACAGGACGCGGGTGGTGCGGGCGCTGCCGGGGCGCCAGCCGCGTTCGAAAAGGGCGTTGGCGACGACCTCGATGACGTCGCCGCTGCGGGCAGGGAAGACGGAGCGGTCGACGGGGAAGACCCGCCAGCCGAGCGCGTGGAGCTGTTCGCGGCGCTGGGAGTCGTGGTCGCGGTCACGGGCCGAGGAGTGATGCTCGTGGCCGTCGTACTCCACCGCGACCTTGAACTCCTCCCATCCCAGGTCGAGGTAGGCGCGGCGGCCGTCGCCGAGGGGGACGGGGATCTGGGTGGCGGGACGGGGCAGCCAGGCCTCGATGAGGACGACGCGCAGCCAGCTCTCGCGGGGCGAGGCCGAGCCCCGGTCGGCCATGAGGAGGGTGTCGCGCTGGCGCCAGTGGCCGCCCGCCTGACGGGCCAGCGCCTCCAGGTCCAGGCCGCGGCGGGCGAACTGGTCGAGGGCGGCGACGGCCTCGGGGCGGGGCAGCCATCGGGCGCAGTCGAGGGCGGTGCGTTCCTGGGTGGTCACGCGCACGCCGTGGCGCACGGTGACCTCGCGGCGGGGGACGGGGTCGACGTGGGTGAGGCAGCCCACGAGCTCGATGGGCTCGGGCACGGCCAGTTCGACGGGCCACTCGGCTTCGGGGGCGCTCCAGGGCAGGGCGGTAAGGCCCCAGAGGTGAGCCGCGGTCTGGCGGCAGACCACCGCCTGGGGGATCAGGTCGGTGAAGAGGCGGGCCCGGGCGGTGAGGGACCCGGGAGAAGGGCGCGCAGGGGAGGGACGGCTGCGGCGGGCAGTGAGGGGCTCGGGAATTGGGCGCGCGGGCGAGGGAGAGGTGGGCCTGGCGGCCGGGGACTCAGGGGAAGGGCGCGAGAGAAAGGGAGACGTGGGTCTGGCGGCCTGGGACTCAGGAGAAGGGCGTGCGGGGGAGAGGTGGGTGGGCTGGGCGGCCGGAGGCTCGGGGGCAGGGCGGGCGGTGGGGGGCACGGGAGAAGGATGCGCTGGGGACGAGTCGGCGGGGCGGGGCGAACGTGGTTCTGTGGACAAGGCGGCTCGGGTGTGAGCGGGACGAGGCGGCTCAGGGACGAACCGGGGGCAAGGTGTCCTAGGGGTGCAGAGGGAGGCCCTTCGTGACCTTGTCCACCGCGTTCCGCGGGCCGTACACCGCGATCCCGACCAGGTCCAGCGCATCCGCCTCCACCTGCGCCACGGCCGCCCGGTTGTCGGTGTCGTTGCCCGTCTTGAACATCTCCTCGATGTACACCGCCACCTCCAGGCCCCGCCCCGTGGCCCGCTCTCGTACGGCGCGCAGCGCGGACGCGTCGGCGCCCGAGTAGACGAGCACGGGCTGGCGGAACATCGGCAGGTAGGAGGTCCCCGAGGCGTCGGCGTACGGCTCGCCGATGGTCTCGGGCACTCCGCCCGCCACCGAGCTGGCCAGGAAGGCGGTGACGTTGAGCTGCTGCCACGTGGCCAGGTCGGCACGGACGACGATCGCGATCTTGGTGTCGAAACGCATGGCCCTCAGCATGCCTGCCGTACCGCCGCGCGTCTTGAACGCTGGTGCGGCAGGCACAATGGGAGGGTGACGCCGGAATGGGCCCGCTACTGGCGAGCGCGGCAGCAGCCCGTGGAGGCGATGCACGCGCACTTCACCGAGCACGTCTACCACCGCCACAGCCACGAGACGTACTCGTTCGGGGTGACCGACGACGGCGCGCAGACGTTCAGGTGCCGGGGCGGCAGGCACACGAGCGCGACCGGGATGATCATGGCGTTCAACCCGGACGACCCGCACGACGGCCACGCGGCGACGGAGCTCGGGTTCACCTACCGCATGGTCCACATCGGCCCGGAGCTGGTTCCGGGCATGCCGCTCTTCGCCGAACCTGTGGTGGACGACCCGGTGCTCGCAGGCGCGCTCAGGGCGCTGCACGCCGCCCTGCTGGGCAACGCCCCGGCGCTCAGACGTGACGAACTGCTCGACGCGACCGTGGCCGCGATCGTGAGGCGAGCCTCGACCCGGCCCGCCTCGCCCCCCGTCGAGAGCCTCAGGGGCGGCGCGATGATCGCGGAGAGAGTACGGCGACGCCTCCACGAGGGCTTCCTCGACGACCTCACGGCCGAGGACCTGGCCGCGGCAGCCGGAGGGAGCCGCTTCGCCGTCTACCGGGCCTTCCAGGCGAGGTACGGCATGGCGCCCAGTGACTACCAGCGCCAGCTTCGGCTCAGGGAGGCGCGCAGGCGCATCGCGGCGGGCCGGCCGATCGGTGAGGTGGCGGGGGAGACGGGGTTCGCCGACCAGAGCCACCTCACCCGATGGTTCGGGCGCTATTTCGGGATCACGCCCCGGGCCTACCAGGAGGCGGGGAAGCGCTCCTAGCGGAGGAGAGCGGCTCAGCGAGCGTAGCGGGTGATCCACAACCCTGGGATCACCTCGACGTCCTCCACCCACGCGAAACCGAGCCGCTCGTACAGCGACCGGGCGGGCTTGTTGTCCCTGCCTGTCGACACCAGGGCGCCGCGTGCTCCCGCCCGCGTCAGGGCCTCGGTGACCAGGGTGCGGCCGACGCCGCGGCGGAAGGCCGAGGGGGCGACGACGAGCCGCTCGATGTCGAGCAGCCCGTCGTCGTCGATGGACCAGGCGATCGCTCCGATGAGCCGCTCCTCCTCGTCGAAGGCGCCGATCCAGGTCAGCGGTTCGCTGAGCAGGTCGTCGAGCGACTCGTGCAGTGGCGGGATGCGGTCGTCGCCGATGAGCTCGGCTTCGACGGCGTAGGAGAGCCGCTGCAGGCTCCAGAGGGTCTCATCTGGAGAAATATCGGAGAGTCGCATGAAAAATCAGCTTAGGCGGACAGGCAACTCCTTTATTCCGTTGATGAAGTTGGAGCGCAGCCGCCGGGCCTGGCCGGTCTGGCGCATCTTCGGGTAGCGGCGCACCAGCTGCTCGAACAGCACTCTGAGCTCGAGCTTGGCCAGGTGGTTGCCGAGGCAGAAGTGCGCGCCGCCGCCGCCGAAGCCGAGGTGCGGGTTGGGGTCGCGGCCGATGTCGAAGACGCCGGGGTCGGCGAAGACTGACTCGTCGCGGTTGGCCGAGGAGTAGAAGATCACGACCTTGTCGTTCTCGGCGATCCGCTGCCCGCCGAGCTCCTGGTCGCGGGTGGAGGTGCGACGGAAGAGGTTGACCGGGGCGACCCAGCGCACGATCTCCTCCGAGGCCGTGGGGGCCAGCGAGGGGTCGTCGACCAGTCGTTGCCACTGGTCGGGGTGGTCGAACAGGGCCAGCATGCCGCCGGAGGCGGCGTTGCGCGTGGTCTCGTTGCCCGCCACCGTGAGCAGGAGCACGAACAGCTCGAACTCGTTGTCCGTCAGCCGCTCGCCGGCCTCGGTGGGCTGCAGGAGCTTGCTGACGATGTCGTCGCCCGGCGGTGCGGCGGCACGTTTGGCGGCCAGCGCTGCGGCGTAGGCGTAGACCTCGGTGGCCGCGGCGCCGCCTTCCTCGGGGGAGGAGGCGTAATCGGGGTCCTGGGCGCCGATCATCTGGTTGGACCAGTGGAAGAGCTTGTCGCGGTCCTCGACGGGGGCGCCGATCAGCTCGCAGATCACGTACAGCGGCAGCGGGGCGGCCACCTCGGTGACGAAGTCGATCTCGTCGGAGGGTGAGCACTGGTCGAGCAGGTCGTCGCAGATCTCGCGGATGTGCTGTTCGAGCGCGGCGATGGTGCGCGGCGTGAACCCGCGGTTGACCAGGGCGCGCCGCCGGGTGTGGTCGGGCGGGTCCTGGTTGAGCATCATCATGCGCTGGAGTTCGCGCTGCTCCTCGGGCATCTCGTTGAACAGGGCGAGTTTGCGGGCGGAGGAGAACAGCTCCGAGTGACGCGAGACGTGGACGACGTCCGAGTGCCGGGTGACGGCCCAGAAACCTGGTTCTCCCTCGTGCCAGTAGAGGGGGGCGTGGGCTCTGAGCCAGGCGAGCTGGGCTAACGGCGGACCGTTTTCTGCGTATTGGTCCTGGTCAACGAGGTCGATGTGCACCGGGCCACCTCATCGCGTAGATTTGATCAAGCGCTTGGTAGTCAACCGTATTGAAACGTGTTCTACCTCGCTCCTGTACGACCGTCAAGTGGTGACGCGGCGTGAGTGATCCGCCACCGGAGCGTGATTTTACTTTTCCAGATTTTGGGTTTTATTCAGACTGTTATTAAGGTCCCTCGTTATCGGACGGTGATACGCCTCCATCCAGGAGGCGGCGTCCGATCGCCGAATCCCCCACCGCGGGGGAACCGGGGACCCAACTTTCCGGGGTGAATCCGAGAGCCCCGAGCGCTGTGCGGCGCGCTCGAATTTCGCGGTAGGGCATCTCCTGGCCCGAACCCGTCAGCTAACCCGGTAGGCGTCCTAAGGAGAGGACCCTCCCCCTTGGATCCGATCTCGGACAAGCTGTTCAAGGTCATCGAAGCCGAACTGCCGTACAGAGAGGAAGCGGGCGGCTACACCAAATACGGCGACTGGTATGGCGAGAACATCGCCCAGTCGGGCGGCTACGACTCCGCTGCCTGGTGCGACATGTTCCTGGCCTGGGCTGCCAGTAAGGCCGGAGTCTGGAAGTACACGGGCCAGTTCGCCTACACCCCGTCCCATGCGAACTGGTTCAGGCAGCAGGGCGCATGGTCCACGAAACCGGAGCCCGGCGCATTCGTGTTCTACAACTTCTCGGGCGCCAGAATCCACCACGTCGGCATCGTCGAGAAGGTCGCCAACGGCAAGATCTACACGATCGAGGCGAACACCGAAGGCGTCCACCTCAAACGGAAGGTTCGCGACACGAACAGCAGCATCGTGGGTTACGGCCTTCCCCGGAAGGTGAAAGTCGACGGCGTCACTTTCGAAGAGGCACAGGCCAGGGCGAAGGCCGCCGGACCCCCTTTCCCGGCGCCGTCGCCCACATCGGAGGCCGAGACCATGCCCATCGCGCTGAGCCGTACGGAGCAACCACCTCCCGCGGGCGGCGAGGGCGCGCTCGTGGTCACCGGCGCGCTCGCCGTCACCCTGGTGGCCGCCGCCGTGCAGCCGTTGCGTAAACGCCTGAGGACCCAGGCCGCGCAGGGCCGGCACCGGTCCCGCAGGCGCAGATGGCCGCTGATGGCCGGCTCCGCGCTGGCCGCCGCGCTCGCCGTCGGCGTGCCCGCGATGACCACAGCAGAACCAGCGATGGCCGCCGCAGCGGGAACCGCAAAAACGACAGCCGCAAAAATGGCAGCCGCAAAAATGGCAGCCGTCACAACGGGAGCCGTCACAACGGCGGCCGCCGCAACGGGAGCCCCGCCAGCGGAAGCCCCGCCGGCGAAAGGCGCCGAGACGCCCCACCCCTACGGCGTCGACGTCTCCAACCACGACCAGGGCTTCGACTGGAGCGCCGACAACCTGTCGTTCGGCATCGCCAAGATCACAGAAGGGCTCACGTTCACCGACGGCACCTTCGCACGCAACTGGTCGGAGCTGAAGAAGAACGGCCTGGTCCGCGGCGCCTACCACTTCGGCCGTCCCGGCCAGGACCCGGTACGGCAGGCCGACAGGTTCCTCGCCGAGGTGCGCAAGCACGGCCTGGAGCAGGGCGACCTGCTCGTCCTCGACCTGGAGGTCACCGACGGCCGCTCGGCCGGGGAGGTCAACGCCTGGGCCAAGCGGTGGCTGGAGCGGGTGCGCGAGGCGACCGGGGTCAAGCCGATGTTCTACAGCTCCTGGTCCTTCGCCAGGACCCACGGCGAGGGCCTGGGCGACTACCCCCTCTGGGTCGCCCACTACGGCAAGGACAAGGGCGAGGTGGAGGCGCCGGAACCCTGGAAGGAGTGGGCCCTGCACCAGTACGCCTCGACCGACCACGACCACAACGTCGCCCGTCTCTCGCCGGAGCGGTTGCGGGAGCTGGGCTACCAGGCTCCACCGATCGGTTGAGCCCGATCCCCATCGGCCGGGCGATGGCCGCGAGCGTCGTCGTTCCTAGGCTGAACAGCACCGGTCCTCCTTGACCGGGCAGGGCCGCGGCCACCGCACTGGCCGCGGCCCTGCTCTCTTCAGAGGACCCGGTGACTGTGGCCGGCGCGGCCCTCCACGACGGTGAGGACGTCCCCGCAGCGCACCCGCAGGGGGCCGTCCGACCCGGCGTGCAGCACCACCTCGGTGGCGGCGCCGTCGCGCCAGGTCACCGACACCGTCACGTTCCCCCTGGCGCGCAGCCCGGAGACCGAGCCGTCGGGCCAGGCCGGCGGCAGGGCGGGCAGCACGTCGATCACGCCGGTGTGCGACTGCAGCAGCATCTCGGCGATTCCGGAGGTGGCGCCGAAGTTGCCGTCGAGCTGGAAGGGCGGATGGGTGCCCCACAGGTTCTCCAGCGTGGACCGGCGCAGCTGCTGGGCGAGCATCGTGTGGGCGCGCTCGCCGTCGCGCAGGCGGGCCCAGAAATTGATCTTCCAGGCCTTCGACCAGCCGGTGCCTCCGTCGCCTCGCGCGGTCAGGCTGACCCTGGCGGCCTCGGCGAAAGGCGATCCGGGCAGGATCTGGCGGCCGGGGTGCAGGCCGAACAGGTGGGAGGCGTGCCGGTGTTCGTCGCCGGGCGAGTCGAGGTCGTCCGCCCATTCCTGCAGCTGCCCCCAGGAGCCGATCCGCAGCCCGGGATCGAGTTTCGCCAGCGCCTGCCGTACCTCCTGCTCGTCGTCGCCGAGCGCCTCGGCGGCTTCCAGCACGTTGGTGAACAGGTCGAACACGATCTGCTGGGACATGGCGGCGCCCGCGGTGAAGTCGCCGTGCTCGGGCGAGTAGCTCGGGGAGACGACCAGGCGGCCCTCGCGTTCGACCAGGTTGTCGACCCAGAAGTGGGCCAGCTCCCGCATCACCGGATAGACCGTCTCCAGGTAGGCGATGTCGAGTGAGTAGCGGTAGTGGTCGAACAGGTGCTGGGCCGTCCACGCGGCCGCCTCGGGGAACCAGAACGCCTCGGCGTAGTCGTGCACCCCGGTGAAGCCGAATGGCGTGGTCTCGTTGTGCACCACCCATCCGCGCGAGCCGAACATCTCCCTCGCCGTGCGGCGGCCGGGCTCGACCAGCGACTTCACGAACCGGTCGTAGGGGGCGAAGGTCTCCGACAGGTTCGTCTGGTCGGCCGGCCAGTAGTTCATCTGCAGGTTGATGTTGACGTGGTAGTCGGCGCTCCAGGGCGGGTCGGTGGAGTCGTTCCACACCCCTTGCAGGTTGGCCGGGAGCGAGCCGGCCCGCGAGGAGCTGATGAGCAGGTAGCGGCCGTAGGCGAAGGAGGTGGCCTCCAGCGCCCTGTCGTGCGCCGAAGAGCCGCCGGTGTAGGCGGCCAGTTGCCGGTCGGTGGGGGTCGGGGGTTCCTGCTGCCCGATCTCCAGCCGCACCCGGTCGAACAGCTCGCGGTAGTCGGCGAGGTGCTCCTGGAGCAGGGACGCGTAGCCGGTGGCCGTGGCGGCGTCGACGGCCGCGGTGACCCTGTCGTGCGGGTCGTCGCCGCGGTAGGTGGGGTGGACCGGGGCGTAGTCGGTGCCGGCCGACAGGATGAGCACGGCGCTGTCGGCGCCGGTGACCGACACCTGATCGAGGTGGTCCGTACGGCTGCCGCCGGTGTTCAGCACCTGGAGCTGGGCCTCGAACCGCAGCCCGTTGTCGTCCAGGGCCCCCCGGACGGTCAGCCTGCCGTCCGAGACGGTGATCTGCGGTGAGTGCGGCGAGAGGTGGCGCACGGTGAAGGAGAGGCCCCCCGGCTGTGACGCGGCCAGCCGGCCGACGATCACGCCCCCGGGATGGGAGGCGAAGTATTCGCGCGTGTGGCCGACCCCGTCGCAGCTGTAGCGCACTTTGGCCACGGCCTCGTCGAGCGACAGCTCCCGTTCGTATCCGATGGCGTCGGCGTGACCGAAGTCGAGCCGTAGCTCGCCGAAGGTCTGGTAGGCGCCGTAGCCGCGTCTGGCCTGGCCCAGCCGCGCCACGACCTCGTCGGGCGACAGCGTGCCCTCGCGGTCGATCGCCGCCTGGATGGCGGCGATCGCCCCGGGGCGCGGCGTGGCCCAGTCGCCGAAGTCGTAGCCCTCCTTGGAGCCGGGCCCGCCGGTCCACAACGTCTTCTCGTTGAAGGGCAGCCGCTCGGTGTCGACGCCTCCGTAGACCGAGACGCCCAGGGCGCCGTTGCCGATCGGCAGGGACTGGCTCTCCCAGTCGGTGGCGGGCCGGTCGTACCAGAGACGCACTGAGTCCTCCGATGGTTTCGATCGCAAGTCCGCCCAATCTTGACAGGGTTTCCGGAATGGCGCAGCATCATGGCCCAGATACATCCGATGTCTGAAGGGATCGCCTTGACGGCCTACGCGATCGTGGCGATGGAGAGCCATGACATCCGCTTCCCCACCTCACGCGAGCTGGACGGCTCGGACGCGATGAACCCCGACCCCGACTACTCGGCCGCCTACGTCGTCCTGCGCACCGACGACGGCCACGAGGGCCACGGGTTCGCCTTCACCATCGGCCGGGGCAACGACGTGCAGACCGCCGCGATCGACGCGCTCAGGCCGTACGTGCTCGGACGGGACGCCGAGGACCTCGGCTCGTTGTACAAGGAGCTGGTCTACGACTCCCAGCTGCGCTGGCTCGGGCCCGAGAAGGGCGTCATGCACATGGCGATCTCCGCCGTGGTCAACGCGCTGTGGGACCTGAAGGCCAGGCGCGAGGGCAAGCCGCTGTGGCTGCTGCTGGCCGAGATGAGCCCGGAGCGCATCGTCGAGCTGATCGACTTCCGCTATCTGAGCGACGCGCTCACCCCTGCCCAGGCGCTGGAGATCCTCCGCAGGAACGAGGACTCCAAGCAGGAGCGCATCGCTCACCTCAAGGAGCACGGCTACCCGGCCTACACGACCTCGCCCGGCTGGCTCGGCTACGACGACGAGAAGCTGCGGCGGCTCTGCAAGGAGGCGCTGGAGCAGGGATTCACCCAGATCAAACTGAAGGTCGGCGCCGACCTGGCCGACGACGTGCGCCGCTTCCGCGTCGCCCGCGAGGTCTGCGGTCCGGCCTTCCCCATCGCCATCGATGCCAACCAGCGCTGGGACGTGGGCTCGGCCATCGAGTGGGTCGGCGCGCTGAAGGAGTTCAACCCGTACTGGGTCGAGGAGCCGACCAGCCCCGACGACGTGCTCGGCCATGCCACCATCGCCCGCGCCCTGGCGCCGATCGCCGTGGCCACCGGCGAGCACGTGCAGAACCGGGTGATCTTCAAGCAGCTGCTCCAGGCGGGCGCGATCTCCTACCTGCAGCTGGACGCGGCCCGGGTCGGCGGGGTCAACGAGAACCTGGCCATCCTGCTGCTGGCCGCCCGCTACAACATCCCCGTCTGCCCGCACGCCGGCGGCGTGGGCCTGTGCGAGCTGGTGCAGCACCTGTCGATGTTCGACTACGTCGCCGTGAGCGCCTCCATGGAGGGCAGGGTGATCGAGTACGTCGACCACCTGCACGAGCACTTCGTCGATCCGGTGGTCATCGAGAACGGCAGCTACCGGGCGCCGCTGAAGCCCGGCTTCAGCGCCGAGATGCACCGGGAATCGATCGAAAGGTACACCCACCAATGAAGGCCATCGTGACGGGCGGAGCGTCGGGCATCGGCCTGGCCGTAGTGGAGGCCATGCGCGAGCGCGGTTGGCAGGCGCTCGCCCTGGACCTGCGGGGCGGTGACATCACCTGCGATGTGCGCGACGACCAGCAGGTCCGTACGGCGGTCGCCGAGGCGGCCGAGCGCCTCGGCGGGCTGGACGTCGTCATCAACAACGCCGGCATCGGAGCGCAGGGCACCGTCGAGGACAACCCCGACTCCGAATGGCAGAACGTCTTCGACGTCAACGTCTACGGCATGGTGCGCGTGACACGCGCCGCCCTGCCGTACCTCAGGAGGTCGGAGCATCCGGCGATCGTCAACACCTGCTCGATCGCGGCCACGGCGGGCCTGCCCCAGCGCGCCCTCTACAGCGCGACCAAGGGCGCGGTGCTCTCGCTCACCCTGGCCATGGCCGCCGACCACGTGCGCGAGGGCATCAGGATCAACTGCGTCAACCCCGGCACCGCCGACACCCCGTGGGTGGGGCGGCTGCTGGACTCGGCCGCCGACCCGGAGGCCGAGCGGGCGGCACTCAACGCCAGGCAGCCGATGGGCCGCCTGGTCAGCGCGGAGGAGGTGGCGGCGGCGATCGTCTTCCTCGCGGGACCGGAGTCGGCCGCCACCACGGGGACGGCACTGGCCGTCGACGGTGGAATGCAAGGGCTTCGACTGAGGAGAGAATGATGAAGATCGGGTCCGTCCTGGCCGGGGTGGCGCTCTTAGGGACGCTGTCCGCCTGCGGCACCACGAACACCCCAGCGGCGACCGGCGGCGGTGGTGGCAAGGTCGGCATCGACCACCCACGGGCCGACTCGGACTTCTGGAACTCCTACATCAAGTACGTGCCGCAGATGGCCGGCGAGCTCAAGGTGGAGACCCTCAACCCCACCAACTCGCAGAACGACGTGGCCAAGCTGGTCAACAACGTCCAGACGCTGGTCGGCCAGGGGGCCAGGGCGATCGTGATGGCGCCGCAGGACACCGGGGCGATCGCCTCGACGTTGCAGCAGCTGGAGAGCAAGCAGATCCCGGTCGTCTCGGTCGACACCCGGCCCGACACCGGCAAGGTCTACATGGTCGTGCGCGCCGACAACCGTGCCTACGGCACCAAGGCCTGCGAGTTCCTCGGCGAGAAGCTGGGCGGCAAGGGCAAGGTCGTGCAGCTGATGGGCGCGCTGCAGTCGGTCAACGGCCGCGACCGGGCCGAGGCGTTCCGCGAGTGCATGAAGAGCAAGTTCCCCGGCATCGAGGTCTTCGAGGAGCCGACCGAGTGGGACGGCGGCAAGGCGGCCTCGATGCTGCAGACCCGCCTGGAGGCCCACCCCGACATCAAGGGCATCTACATGCACGCGGGCGGCGTGCACCTGGCGCCGACGCTCCAGGTGCTCAAGGCCAAGAGCCTGCTCGTCGCGCCGGAGGACCCCAAGCACGTCTTCGTCGTCTCCAACGACGGCATCCCGCAGGAGTTCGACGCCATCCGCAAGGGTGAGATCGACGCGACCGTCTCCCAGCCGGCCGACCTGTACGCCAAGTACGCGCTCTTCTATGCCAAGGCCGCGATGGAGGGCAAGACGTTCCAGCCGGGGCCCACCGACCACGGCAGCACGATCATCCAGTTGCCGAACGGCCTGGAGGACCAGCTTCCCGCGCCGCTGGTGACGAAGGAGAATGTCGACGACAAGAACCTCTGGGGCAACACGGTCGGATGACGAAATATCACGTTGAAGCACATCGGGTGACCAAACGTTTCGGCCCGACCACCGCGCTCGACGACGCGGGCATCGCCATCGCCGACGGCGAGACCCACGCGCTCGTCGGCCGCAACGGCGCCGGCAAGTCCACCCTGGTGTCGATCCTGACCGGGCTCCAGCGTCCCGACGAGGGCGAGGTGCGTTTCTCAGGGCTTGCCGCACCCGCCCTCGCCGACCGCGACGCCTGGCGGCGGCAGGTCGCCTGCGTGTACCAGAGATCCACGATCATCCCCGCGCTGACGGTGGCGGAGAACCTCTTCCTCAACCGCCAGGCGGGCAGGGGCCCGATCCGGTGGGGCCCGCTGCGCAAGCGCGCCGCCGACCTCCTGGAGAGGTACGGCGTGGCGGTCGACGCGCGGGCGCTCGCCGGAGACCTCACGGTGGAGCAGCGCCAGCTCGTCGAGATCGCGCGGGCGCTGTCGATGGGGGCCCGCTTCATCATCCTCGACGAGCCGACCGCCCAGCTCGACGGGCCCGCCATCCAGCGGCTCTTCGAGCGCATGCGGGCGCTGCGGGCCGAGGGGGTGACGATGATGTACATCTCGCACCACCTGGAGGAGGTGTACGAGATCTGCCAGAGCGTCACGGTCTTCCGTGACGCCCGGCATGTCGTCACCGCGCCGGTGGCGGAGCTGCCGCACGACGCGCTGGTCGCCGCGATGACGGGGGAGGCGGGTGGTGTCTACCGGTCCCGGCGCGGCGCGGGGCCGGGCGGTGGTACGGCACGCGTCGTGCTGGCGGCGCGCGAGCTCTCCCTGGCCGGGAAATATCGAGACATCTCCCTGTCTGTTCACTCCGGCGAGATCGTCGGCTTCGCCGGTTCCGGCAGCAGCGGCAAGATCGGCCTCGCCGAGACGCTGGTCGGCCTGCACCGCCCCGACACGGGCACCGTCACCGTCAACGACACTCCCGTCCGCGACGTGCCCTCCGCCCTGGGGGCCGGGCTCGGCTTCGTGCCCCAGGACCGCCACCGCGAGGGATTCGTGCCGCTGCTGTCGATCGCCGAGAACGCCACCATGACGATCGCGCACAAACTCGGCCGCCACGGCATCGTCGCCCCGTCCAGGCAGCGGGCCAGAGCCGTACGGCTCATCGGCGACCTCGACATCAAGACCGAGGGCCCGCACCAGCCCGTCGCCGACCTGTCCGGCGGAAACGCGCAGAAGGTGGTCATGGCCAGAGCCCTGGCCGACGACCCGAGCGCCCTGGTGGTGATCAACCCCACGGCCGGCGTCGACGTCAAGGCCAAGCAGGCGCTGCTGGGCGCCGTGGAGGAGGCGGCCGAACGCGGAGCCGGCGCTGTGCTGGTCTCCGACGAGCTCGACGACCTGCGCATCTGCGACCGGGTGCTGGTGATGTTCCACGGCAGGATCGTCAAGGAGGTGCCGCGCGGCTGGAGCGACCACCAGCTCGTGGCCGCAATGGAAGGAGTGGACGCGTGACAAGCGTGGCTCTGAGGCCGGGCGTGAAGCTGGCCAGGTTCCGCGATCTGACGCTGGTGCCGGTCATCGTCCTGCTGCTGGTCGTGGGCGCCTTCGCCAACCCGATCTTCCTGACGGCCGGCAACCTCACCAACGTCCTGCAGCAGCAGTCGGCGCTGGCCCTGGTGGTGCTGGCCGAGGCGCTGATCCTCATCTCCGGCAAGTTCGACCTGTCGCTGGAGTCGATCGTCGGCATGGCGCCCGCCGTCGCCGTCATGCTGGTCGTCCCCGCCGCCTCCAACGGCTTCGGCACCGAACTGCCCGCGGCGCTGGCGATCCCGCTGGTCCTGCTGGTCGGCGCGGCCGTCGGCGCCTTCAACGGCTTCCTCATCGTGCGCTTCCAGCTGTCGGCCTTCATCGTCACGCTGGCCATGCTGATCGTCGTGCACGGCCTGCACCTGGGCTGGAGCGAGGGCAAGAGCCTGTTCAAGGTGCCGGAGTCGATCCTGTTCCTGGGCAGCACCACCTTCGTCGGCCTGCCGGTGTCGGTGTGGTTCGTGATCATCCTGTTCGCGCTGGCCATCGTGGTGTTGCGCTACTTCCGCCTGGGCAGGGCGCTCTACGCGATCGGCGGCAACATCGACGCCGCCCGCGCGGCGGGCATCCGCGTCGACCGGGTGCTCTGGGGCGTGTTCATCCTCGGCGGCACCCTGGCGGCCCTGGCCGGGCTGCTGGAGACCGGACGGCTCGGCGGCATCAGCGCCAACCAGGGCGTCGGCATGATCTTCATGGTGTTCGCCGCGGCCGTCATCGGCGGCGTGAGCATGGACGGCGGCAAGGGCACGATCTTCGGCGCGCTGACCGGTGTCCTGGTGATCGGGCTCGTGGAGAACATCCTGTCGCTCGTCGGGGTCGCACCCGAATGGCGCCAGCTCATCTACGGGATGATCATCCTTGTCTCCCTGATCATCAGCCGGGTCGTCGGCGGAAAGGCACAAGACTGATGCAACGCCTCCCCCTCCGCACCCGGCTCAGACCCGGGTGCGAGGAGACGTACGACGCCGAGCACGCGCGCATCCCCGCCGACCTGGAAGCCGCCATGCGCGAGCACGGCGTGCACTCCTGGCGCATCTACCGCGACGGGCTCGACCTGTTCCACGTCGTCGAGGTGGACGACTACGCCGCGCTGCAGGAGGCGCTGCGCGACCACCCGGCCGACATCGCCTGGCAGCGGCGGATGAACCGGCTGCTCGACGGCGACTTCGACAAGGGCTCCGGCGGGCTCGCACTGGTCTGGGAGATGTGAACGTGAAGCTCGGTTTCGGGGCCGCGCCCGTGTCGAACCTGTACTCCGCGGTCTCGGAGGAGGCGGCCCACGCCACGATGGAGGCCGCCTGGGAGGCCGGAGTCCGCTACTACGACACCGCCCCGCACTACGGCCTCGGCCTCTCGGAACGCCGCCTCGGCGCCTTCCTGCGCGGCAGGTCCGGCTACACCCTGTCGACGAAGGTCGGCCGCCTGCTCGTCCCCGGCCACCCGCCGCAACGCGACACCCAGGGCTTCGACGTCGTCTCCGACCTGCGCCGGGTCTGGGACTTCTCCGCCGACGGCGTGCGCCGCTCCCTCGACGACTCGCTCAAGCGCCTCGACGTCGACCACGTCGACACCGTGCTCCTCCACGACCCGGACGACCACGTCGAGCAGGCGCTCGACGAGGCCTATCCGGCCCTGGAGCGGCTGCGCTCAGAAGGCGTGGTGGGCTCCATCGGCATCGGCATGAACCAGTGGCAGGTCCCGAGCCGCTTCGTCCGCGAGACCGACATCGACGTGGTGATGCTCGCCGGCCGCTACACGCTGCTCGACCGTTCAGGGCGGGACCTGCTCGACGAGTGCGCGGCGCGCGGGGTCAGGGTGCTCGCCGCCGGGGTGTTCAACAGCGGGCTCCTGGCCACCCACGAGCCGTCGGGCACGTACGACTACGCTCCGGCGCCGCCCGAGGTGCTGGAGCGGGCCAGGGCCCTGGCCCGGCTGTGCGAGCGCCACGGCATCACGCTGCCGCAGGCCGCGATCGCCTTCCCGCTCACGCATCCGGCGGTGTCGGCGGTGGTGCTGGGGATGCGCTCGGCGGACGAGGTCAAGCAGAACACGGAGCTGTACGGCGCGGCGGTACCGGAGGAGTTCTGGGTCAGGGCAGCAGACCTGGTGTGAGCCCGTCGACGTCGGTGAGCTGGTCGGGCACCTCCAGCTCCTCCGCCTTCCCCGTCCTGACCTTGACCAGGCTGTACTGCGACGAGGCCACGATCACCACCTCGTCGGCGTCGCGCCAGGCGAAGTGCGACGGGGCGTCGTCGAGCCTCACCCGCTTGTCGGTGAGCACGCGCCCGTCCCCGGCGTCCATCGTGACCAGGCTGTAGTCGGGCTCGGCGGCACGTGCGACGACGAAGGCCAGGGTGCGGCCGTCGGGTGACAGGTGCCCCGCCGAGTCCCAGAGGTCGGCCTCGATCTGGAAGCGTGCTCTGGGCCGGGCATCGCCGAAGCGGAACTCCATGACCCTGCTCACCGTGGCGAAGCCCGGCACGTCGTCGGCCTTGGCCTGGCCGGCGAGCAGGACGACACCCGCGTCGGAGACTCCGATCACGCAGCAGGAGATCGGGATGCGGCTGGTCCGGCCGGTCTCCAGGTCGTGGAGCACGGGCCTGGCGGACGTGGACGCGTACTCACCCGAGTCGGCCACGAGGTAGCGGCTGTTGGCGGAGAAGGCGAGGTTGCCGTCCTCCACCTTGTCCGAGACCTCCCGCGTCCGGCCGCTGCGAAGGTCGCGCACCATGAGCCTGCGCTTGTCCGCGAGGTAGGCGAGGGTGCGGCCGTCAGGCGACACCCGGACGTACCCGTCGTCCTCCCAGGCACGGGCGTCGTCGAAGTCCCAGACCTTTCCGGCCGTGCCGACCAGCCGCCAGGCCGCGTCGCAGTCGTCGCAGGAGTAGGCGAAGCGGATCGGCTCGTCCAGCGTCTTCGGCAGGCGGCCCTTCTCGTCCAGGGCCTCCGGCTTCTCCTCTTCCTCCGGTTCCTCCGTCATCGTCTCCTCGACCAGCGCGGGCGGCTGCACCACGCTGAGCGGGGCCCGCTCCTGCTCCATGCCCGACATCGAGACCATGGCCGCCGCCACCATCAGCAGCCCGAACACCGAGCTCGCCGCCAGCCACCCCTTCAGGGGAGACCTGACGTCTGTCGAGGGCGGCTCCGCGGGGGGATGCGCCGGCGCGGCGAGCCTGGCCATCTCCTCCCGCAACCGCACGGAGGCCCCGCCGGGCTCCAGCTCGCGCAGCAGCCGCCCGGCCTCCTCCTGGCCCGCCTCCAGCTCCCACCGTGCGGCGTACACGGCCCGGGGAGTCTCGCGCCAGATGTGGAAACACGCCACCGCCAGGGCGCGCCTGTCCGTATCGAGCTCCCACAGGACACGCGGCAGCGCCCAGTAAGCCGGGTCGTGGCGCCGGGGCCAGAATCCGTCGAGAAACTGACGCAGCAGGAACTCGTACAACCGGTCGCGCGGGTTGCTCCTGGAAACCGTCGTCCATCGGGTGCGGACGAGGTCCATCGCCTCGCGGGCCAGTTCGGTGGCCTGGCCATGATTGCCGACGAGAAGGTACGCGGTGCCTACCAGCTCGTCGCGAATCTCCCCCCGGAACTGCAGAAAATCCCCCATCAGCGCATGGTGCCGATCGCCAGCCCGTCGACGTCGTCGATCTCGCCGGGCACCTCGACCGTCCTGGTCCGGCCGGTGAGGGCGTTGACCAGGTGGAGCCCGTTGTCGTCCCTGACGAGCACCTGGTCGCCGTAGCGCCATCCGACGATGAGGGCGGTGGAGGGGTCGATGGCGGTCAGCCGCCGCCGGTCGAGCTCGCGGCCCGTCCGCGCGTCCACCGTGACCAGTGTGCGTACGGAGATGAAGGCCATCGTCCGCCCGTCCGGTGACAGGTGGCCGCCGCTCACCGCCAGGTCGCCCGACAGGAGGAAGGAGGTGGGGGAGCCCGAGCCGGGGGCGATCGCGGAGATCTCGTCGCCGTCGGCGAGCAGCGCGCGGCCCGCGTCGGAGACGCCGACCGCACGGCCCGGCCGTGGGGAGTTGTGGACCTGTCTGCCCGCGCGGGTGTCGAACAGGACGGGGCCGTTGCCGGAGGTCACCAGCAGCCACCGGCTGTTGGCGGAGAAGGTGTAGCGCAGTTCGCCCTGCTTGCCGGTGACAGATCTGGCGGCGCCCTCGCGCACGTGGCGGATCATGACCTTCCGGGTCCGGAAGTCCTGGTAGACCATCCTCATGCCGTCGGGGGACACGGCGATCTGCCCGCCCATCGACGGGGGCAGCGCCTCGCCGAACACCCAGCGCCGGCCCGATTCGCCGACCAGCGTCCAGGCGTCGCACGCGGAGCAGGCGAAGGCGTAGCGGATCGTGTCGGAGATCCTGTGGGGCAGCGGTTCTGCGATGAGGCCGGGCTCGGCCACCATGGGTGCGGGCCCGCCGTCGTGGATCCTGACGACACGCGGTGGCCCCGAGGTGCCGATCGACGGCAGCCCGGCGAGCAGGAGCACGCCGACGAGCCCGAGCGCCATCAACATCGGGCCCTTCCTGCGCCTGGGCCGGACGACGCGCGGAGCATGCGGGGCATGCTGGGCCTGCGGGGGAGCGGAGACCGAGAAGGTGACCGGCGGGCGGCCGCCGGCGATCTCGTCCAGTGCTTCGCGCAGTTCCGCGGAGGATCCGCCGGGCAGCAGTTCCTCGGCCAGTCGCCTGGCTTCTGTGCCGCCCTGGCCCGGCTCCTGCCTGGAGGCGAGGAAGGCACGTGACTCCTCGGGCCAGACGCGGAAGCAGGCCGCCATGAGGGCACGCTGATCGGGCCGCAGCCGCCACCAGGCGCGGGGGAAGGCCCCGTACTCCATCCCGGCCGGCTCGGGGTGACTGTTGTCGAGGTATTCGGCCAGGAGTAATTCGTACAGGCGATCACGCGCGTCGTCGGCGTCGATGACGTGCCATCTCTGGCGGAGGCCCCCGAGGGACCTGGAGGCCAGGGACGCGGCCTCGCCGGCGTGTCCGGTGAGCAGGTAGGCCGTGCCGGCCAGCTCGTCACCGATCTCCCAGGTGAATTCTAAGAAATCCCCCATGGATCGAGAGTAAGTCCTTTATGCGGAGAAAAGCAGCCAAGACTGGGATTCGCCGGGCTCGTAAGGGGAATTCAGTCTCTTCCCGATCACGCCCGGCAGGCCCTGATCGCGGGCCGCCTGCCGTACGGCCCCGAACTCGCCCGGCCACGACGGGGCGGTCTGCCAGCGCGCGCCCGAGATCTCCAGCGACTGCAGCGTCTCCCGCCGGCTGCTGAACGGCAGCCCGGTCAGCAGGTGGCCGTCGTAGTAGAGCAGGTCGTAGCAGATGTAGACCTCCGCGCCGCCGAGGGTCACGAGCTCGCCGTCGAGGACGGCGCTGCGGCTGCCGAACGACTCGGCCAGCGGGCGCAGGAGCTTGACCTCGGTGCGTCCGCCGTCGATCGTGGCGAGAGTACGGCGGCCGCCCCAGGCGAACTCGAAGGCGTAGTCGCCGGGACGTCTGGGCGCCTTGGCACGCTTGACCGCCAGCATCGGCTCCAGCGCGGGCATGGGGTCCCTGGCCGGGGGGTCCATGCGGTGGATCATCCAGTTCTTCCCGTGGGTCTGGAAGAGCACGAACCTGCCCTGGGCGCGGGAGCCGTTCAGGACGATCTTGACCTCGCGCTCACTCCACTTCTCGCAGGTGTAGGTCCCGCGGTCCCAGACCGTCATGCTGCCGCCGCCGTACTCCCCCTGCGGGATCTCCCCCTCGAAGGTGAGGTACTCCATCGGGTGGTCCTCGGTGCGCACGGCCAGGTGGTTGACCTTGGGGTCGGGCGGCAGGCCCTTGGGCACCGCCCAGGAGGCGAGCACCCCGTCGCGCTCCAAGCGCAGGTCCCAGTGGAGCGAGCGGGCGTGGTGCTCCTGGATCACGAACTGGTCGTCGTCACCCTGCCGGCGCTCGCCGAAGGGCTCGGGGGTGCGGCTGGGGTCACGCTTGTCGCGATATCGATCCAGCATGCACGGGTCATACCCGGCGAAGCCACTGTTCCACGCCCGCTATGTGGATGGTCGCCCACGAGCGGGCCACCTCGGGCTGCCGGGCGGCGATGGCGTCGTAGATCGCCGTGTGCTGCTCGATCGTCTTCTCCAGCGCGCCCTCCTGGGTCAGGCCGCGCCAGATCCGCGCCCGCTGGGTGGGCCCGGCCAGCGACTCGACGAACGAGCAGAGCACGCTGTTGCCCGAGCCGCGGGCGATGCGGTGATGGAAACGCAGGTCGTTCTGGACCAGCTGCTCGATGGTCGGGTCGGCGGGCAGGTCGTCGAGGATCGCGCGCAGCTCGGCGATGTCGTCGTCGCTCATCAGCTCGGCGGCCATCGCGGTGGCGGCGGGCTCCAGGATGCGGCGCACCTCGAAGAACTGGATGACCGTGTCGTCGCGGTGCAGGTCGAGCACGAAGGAGAGGGTGTCGAGGAGCAGGCCGGGCTCCAGGCTGGTGACGTAGGTGCCGTCGCCCTGCCGTACGTCGAGCACGTTGATCAGCGCCAGCGCCCTGACGGCCTCGCGCAGCGAGTTGCGCGACAGGCCCAGGCGTTCGGCCAGGTCGGCCTCCTTGGGCAGTCGCGCACCCGGCGCGAGCTCACCGGACAGGATCATCTGCTTGATCTTGTCGATCGCGGCGTCGGTGACGGCCACCAGTATCCCCCTAGACATCGGATGTCTAGGAGTCTAGAGCCTTTCGAGGATCGTGGCGGTGGCGAGGGCCCCGCCCGCGCACATGCTGACCAGGGCCGTCGCGGAGTCGGAGCGTTCGAGCTCGTGCAGCGCGGTGGTGATCAGCCGGGAACCGGTCGCGCCCACGGGGTGGCCGAGCGCGATCGCGCCGCCGTTCACGTTGACGCGGTCGAAGTCGGGCTGGTGCACGCTCGCCCACGACAGCACCACGGAGGCGAAGGCCTCGTTGACCTCGAAGCGGTCGAGGTCGGCCATGCTCATCCCGGTACGGCTGAGCACCTTGGCGGTGGCGTCGACCGGGCCGTCGAGGTGGTAGTGCGGCTCAGATCCGACCAATGCCTGGGCCAGGATGCGGGCGCGCGGGCGCTTGCCGTACCTCTGGGCGGCCTGCTCGCTCATCAGCAGCACGGCGGCGGCACCGTCGGAGATCTGGGAGGAGGTGCCCGCCGTGTGCAGGCCGTCGGGCATGACCGGCTTGAGGTTCGCCAGGCCGTCGGCGGTGGTCTCGCGTAAGCCCTGGTCGCGGTTGACGCCGTTGACCGCGACGACCTCCCGCTCGAACCGCCCGTCGGCCCAGGCCTTGGCGGCCAGCTGCTGCGAGCGCGCCCCGAACCAGTCGAGCCGCTCGCGGGTCAGCCCGCGCCGCCGTGCGATGCGCTCGGCGGCGGTGAACTGGTCGGGCAGGTCGATGCTCCAGTCGTCGGGCCTGGGGGAGGCGGGCATCACGTTGCTGCCCAGCGGGGCCCGGCTCATCACCTCGACGCCGCAGGCGATGCCCACCTCGATGACGCCCGCCTGGATCAGCGCGGCGACCAGGTGCACGGCCTGCTGCGACGAGCCGCACTGGGCGTCGATCGTGGTGACCCCGGTGGAGTACGGCAGGCCCGCGTACAACCACGCGTAGCGACCGACGTGCCCGCCCTGCTCGCCCGCCTGGGTGACGCACCCGGCGAAGACCTGTTCGACCGTGGCGGGGTCGATCTCCGCCCGTTGCACCAGGCCGTTCAGCGCGGCAGCGAGAACCTGTTGCGGTTTCAGCTCGGACAGCCAGCCGTTCCGTTTGCCGATGGGGGTCCGGACGGCTTCGACGATCACAGGTGTGCCCACGCGCTGAATGTAACGTGTTCTAGTTAGTCAGCACAATCTTGCCGGTGGTGCGATTGCTCTCGCCCAGCTCATGGGCCTTGGCAGCCTGGGCCAGCGGCAGCACGGTGTCGATGTGCACCCTCAGCTCGCCCTTCACCACCATCTCGGCGATGGCGGTCATCGCGGCGTAGTCGGGCTCGACCAGCATGTCCTCCGAGCGCATGCCCATCCTGTCCGCCTCGGCCATCAGCTCGGGATGGGTGTTCGACAGCACCAGCGACACGATCACGCCGCCCGGCCTGAGCGTGCGCAGCGAGCGCATGCCGTAGTCGCCGCCCATGGACTCCACGACCACGTCCACGTCACGCACGACCTCGGCGAAGTCGGTGGTCCGGTAGTCGACCAGCTCGTCGGCGCCCAGCCCGCGCAGGAAGTCGTGCTTGGCGGCGCTGGCCGTGCCGATGACGTAGGCGCCGCGCGCCTTGGCGATCTGGACGGCCAGATGGCCGACGCCGCCCGCGGCCGCGTGGATCAGCACCCGCTGGCCCTTGGCGAGCCGGGCCGTGTCGACCAGGGCCTGCCAGGCGGTCAGCGCGGCCAGCGGCAGCGCGCCCGCCTGCACGTGGTCGATCTCGGCGGGCTTGCGGGCGAACGTCCGCGTCGGCGCGACGACGTACTCCGCGTAGGCGCCGTTGGAGAAGGGGTAACGCAGCATGCCGAAGACCTCGTCGCCCGGCTTGTAGAGGGCGGCTCCCGCACCGACCGCCTCGACGACGCCCGAGACGTCCCAGCCCAGCACGAACGGGGGAGCACCGAGCGCGCCACCGTACTCGCGGTACTTCCAGTCGGTCGGATTGACCCCGGCCGCCCTGACCCGGACCAGCACCTCGGTGGGCCCCGGCTCCGGCCGGTCGACCTCGACTTCCCTCAGGACCTCCGGCCCGCCGAGCCGGTCCTGGCTGATCGCACGCATCTTCATGCCTCGACCCTGTCAGCCGGGCGATCATCCCGGCCAGTGGCCCATGGGACATGATGTGCAAACATTGGGCCATGCAACGCGTGGTGGTCCTGGCCCTGGACGGCGTCATCCCCTTCGAGCTCAGCGTGCCCGACCGGATCTTCCGGGCCGCCGGCCACGGGCTCTACGAGGTGCTGACCTGCTCGCTCGACGGCGCCCCCGTGCGCACCGACGCCGACTTCTCCATCGCCGTCGAACACTCCATGGAGATCATCGCGAGCGCCGACATCCTGGTCGTCCCGCCGTCGGAATGGTTCGGCGACGTCACCGGGCCCGACCGGCTGCCACCGGCGCTCCTCTCGGCCCTCGCGCTGCTGCGCCCCGGCGCGCGAGTCGCCTCGATCTGCATCTCCACCTTCGTGCTGGCCGCCGCGGGCCTGCTCGACGGCCGCCCCGCCACCACCCACTGGGCCAGGGCCGCCCACTTCAGCAGGTGCTTTCCCCGGGTACGGCTGGCTCCCGAGGTGCTCTTCGTCGACGACGGCGACGTGCTGACCTCGGCGGGCGCCGCCGCCGGGGTGGACCTGTGCCTCCACATCGTCAGGCAGGACCACGGCAGCGACATCGCCAACCGGGCCGCCCGCAACTGCGTCGTGCCGCCCTGGCGCGAAGGCGGGCAGGCGCAGTACATCGAGCGGCCGGTGCCCCTGCCGGGCGACTCCGGCACCGCCCCGGCCCGCGAGTGGGCACTGGCCAACCTCGGCCTGCCGCTTCACCTCGACGACCTGGCCGCGCGGGCCAACATGAGCCGGCGCACCTTCACCAGGCGCTTCCGCGAGGAGGTCGGCCTCAGCCCCGGCCAGTGGCTCACCACCCAGCGCGTCGAACTCGCCCGCCACCTGCTGGAGAGCACCGACCTGCCGGTCGACACGGTCGCCTCGCGCGCCGGCTTCGGCACCTCGGCCTCGCTCAGGCAACACCTCAACGCGGCGTGCGGCGTCTCGCCGCACACCTACCGGCGCACGTTCTCTACACGGAGTCGGGCAGCCCGAACACCTTGAACAGCGACAGGTCGAAGAACTGGCTCACGTGCTTGACCTTGCCGCCCTCCAGCGTGAGCACCGGGATCGCGAACGGCTCACCCTTGTAATACATGCCGAAGGCCGCCTGCCCGTTGGCCTGTGCCGCGACGAGCTGCAGATCGCCCGCCCGCTTGGCCGGGCACCAGTTGGCGATGAGCTCGGCGATGTTCTCGGGGCCCTGGTACCAGCAGACGAAGGGCGGCATCTCCCACACGGCGTCCTTCGTGAACAGCTCCACGATCGCGGCCATGTCGTAGTCCTCGAAGGCACGGACGTAGCGGTCGAGGATCTCCTTGCGCTCGTCGGCCGTCGGCTCGCTGAGGTGATCTTCGTCGAGCCCCGCCTGCTCCAGCTGCGCCTTGGCCCGCTGCAGCATGCTGTTGACCGCGGTCGTGGTCGTGCCGAGCACCTCGGCCACCTCCGCCGCCTTCCACTGCAGCACCTCGCGCAGCACCAGCACAGCCCGCTGCCTGGCGGGAAGATGCTGCAGCGCGGCCATCAGCGCCAGCCGGATCGACGAGCGCGAGGTCACCACGTGAGCGGGATCGGCGCCCATCGAGTCGGCTCCGACCATCACGTCGGGGATCGGCTCCAGCCACGGCACCTCGTTGTCGCTGACCAGCTCCTGGACCGGATCGGCGCTCGGCTGGCCCAGTCCCGTGGGCATCGGGCGGCGCTTGCGGCTGTCGAGCGCGGTCAGGCAGGTGTTCGTGGCGATCTTGTACAGCCACGTGCGCATGGACGCCCTGCCGTCGAACTTGTCGTAGGCGTTCCACGCTCGCAGATAGGTCTCCTGGACCAGATCCTCCGCATCGTGCACCGAGCCCATCATCCGGTAGCAGTGCGCGATCAGCTCGCGCCGCAGCGGGTCGGCTTGACGAAGGAACTCATCGTTGTCCGTCATGCCTCCTGTATAGACGACGCCACCGACAATTCCCCAAAGACTTCACCACGAGGGGCCCCTGATTGACTGACCTGCGTGGAATCCTCATTGCTGGACATCGCCGAGACCCTCCTGCCGGGCATCTCCCTGGACGCCGCCCGCCACGAACAGGGCGGCTTCCACGACGTCGTCCTCGTGCCGGGCGTCGCGGCCGTGCGCGTCGCAAGAACCGGGCGCGCGGCCCGCGAACTGCCCCGCCGTACGGCCCTGCTCGACCGCCTCGCCGCCCAGGACCTCCCCTTCCAGGTGCCGGTTCCCCTCGGCCCCGTGACCGAGGTGAACGGCCGTGCGGCCGTCGCGGTGTCGTGGCTCGACGGCCAGGCGCACCCCAAGGGCAGCGGCGACCCGGCGGCCCTGCGCGCGGTGCTCGACGCGCTGGCGGGCGTCGACCTGGCCAAGGTCGACGACCTGCTCGGCGTGCCGCACACCTACGCGGGAGGGGAGCGCTGGGCCGAGATCATGCTGGAGCGGGTCGTTCCGCTGCTGGGCGGCCAGGCGGGCGAACGTGTCCGGGCGGCGCTCGACCTGCCCGCCGTACCTCCGGGCCTCGTGCACGGCGACCTGGCCGGGCACAACATGCACTGGAGCGCCGACGGGCGGCTGATCGGGATCCTCGACTGGGACTTCGCCCAGGCCTACGACCCCGCCGTCGACGTCGCCTGCCTGGCCTGGCACGGATGGGACACCGTGCGCGCCGCCGTCGACGAGGAGACCTACCGGCGGGCGCGGGTGTGGTTCATGACCTTCGGGCTGGAGCAGCTGGCGGTGGCGCTGCTGGAGGAGGCTCCGGAGGAGGTCGTCGCCGGGCAGGTCGAGCGGGCGCGGCAGTGGATGGAGCGCACGGGCTAGCACCTGGACATACCTCCGCCATACCGCCGGTCTCTAGCGTTCTTCGCGGTGCTCCGAGCACCACGAAGAACGCCCATGGAAAGGATCGGACTCATGCGGAAGCTCAACCGCTCGAAGATGCTCGCCACGGTCGTCGGGGTCTCCGCGGCCCTCGCCGTCCTGACGCCGGCCGCGGCCGCCACCGCCTCCACCGGCACCTGGACCGCCACCTCGGCCGGCTGCAAGGAGAAGTGGAGCAAGCTGAACACCAAGGACGGCTTCGTCAGCTACGTGCTGAAGCTCTGCAGCAACGGCTACGGCGAGGCGCGCGGCAGCGTGACGGACACCAAGAACGACGTCTGGACGGCCGTCGTCGAGGTCTCCTTCAAGAAGAGCAACGGCAACGAGATCGCCGGCTGGTACAAGGAGGCCGGGCGGAACAAGGGCCACAAGAGCTTCAAGTGGTCCCTCTCCCGCACCAACCTCGACCGGATCACGATCCGGGCCAAGCGCTGCCTTCCGAGCACGATCGTCTGCAACAACACCAAGACGTACACGATCTACCCGTGACGCTCCGGCCTCAATGCTTGTCGACGCAGACCGTCATCGGCGGCACCCGCCAGGTCCAGTAATGCGTCCCGGCGCCGCCGCAGGCGCCGCCGTCCTTGCTCCTGTCGTTCCTGACGACGCGGCGCACGGTGTAGGTCCTGGGGGCGCCGTCGTTGCAGCTGTCGACGGCCGGGCGTTTCGGCAGGCCGCTCAGACAGTCGCCGACCTCGAACTCGGGCTCCTGCCCGGTCGGCGTGGGGGTGGCGCCGGGGGTGGACGGGGGCGTGGAGATCTCGGTGGGCGTGGCTCCTCCCGCAGGCGGGCCGCCCACTGCGAGAGCGTCGGCCTGCCGAACGGCGGCTGCTGAAGCGCGGCCGTCGCCAGCTCCGCCACCCCGGCCCCGAACACCCCCAACCGTGCCCCGTCGACCGCCCAGGGGTCACGCGTCATCACTCGCACGACCAGCGACGCGAAGAGATACCCATCGCTTTGCGGCGTCCCCAGAGGCTCGTCAGCGGGAAGCGGAGCCTCGGCAGGAGGCAGCGCGTGCGCCCCGCCCATCCACATCGTGTCGCAGCCGACGAGAAAGCACCCCGGCTCCCCGCTTGCCGCGAACAGCACCGTCTGGGGTGACAACCCGCCCACGACGATCCCCATCGAATGCAACCGGGCCAGGGTGCCGGCCAGATCGGCCAGAATCAGCAACCGCTCCCGGTCGGAGACAGCCCCGTCGTGGATGAGGTGCTCCAGCGTCGCCGGCTCCCGCACGTCACGCAGGAACCGGTGCGGTACGGCCCGCGCCAGGTATCCGGCGACCGTGCCGTCCGCTTCGACGAGCTCGGTCGGCCAGGCGGCCCTGTCGCCCAGCCATGCGGCGTCGGGTGGCGAGAGCCGTGCGGGGAGCTGCGTCATCGCGGTGAGCACGGGCAGGTCGACGGGGGTCCCGGGGTCGTACTCCTTGTAGACGGCGTCCCACCGGCCGTTGATCTTTCCGCTGAGCTCCTCGTGGAGCCCCCGGCCTTCGCGCCCCAGATGCCGCCCGAGGGTCAGCCGAGCGGGGGACCCTAGGGTCAGGGGGAGGGGAGATCAAAGAGGGAAAAACCAGCGGTGAAGGCTACAGGTCGGCGAAGAGGCGCCCGGCGGCGATCTCGATCCGATGCTGGATCTGCTCGTACGTGCGCCGCCCCCTCAGCATCTCGAGCAGCTCGTGCACCCACACGCTCGACAACGATCCCGCGAGCGCGTGCTCCTCGTCGGTGGCCTCGCGGATGCCCGACACGCGCAGCAGCAGCCCCGCCATGCGATCGCCGAAGGGCGTGTCGACCTCGGCCATGATCAGCGACCTGATCAGGGCGTCGGCGAGTTCCGGCTCTCTCATGAGCCCGCGGGTGGCGCGCATGAGGACGTCGACGGCGCGGCCCGCGGGGTGGAGGGCGCTCGGCGGGCGGCGTTCGATGCTGGTCTCGAGCAGGTCGAGCTCTTCGCCGACCACGGCGACGACCAGGTCCATCTTCGACGGGAAGTAGCGGTACAACGTGCCCAGGGCGACGCCGGCGCGTTCGGCGACGGTGCGCATCTGCATGGCCTCGACGCCGCCGCGTGAGGCGAGGGCGGCGGCGGCCTGGACGATGCGCTTGCGGCGCTGGTGCTGGCTGCGGGTGCGGGCGCCCGAGGGGCCGGCCGTGTCGCTGTCGGCCTGGGGGGCAGGCACGGGAGCCGCAGGGGTGGGCATGAGAACACGTTATCTGATTTGTCGGCAAGTCCGCTTGTTACTAGCCAGTCACTAAGGAATGGCATCGGCGCATGTCTAACTACTTTTCGGGATTTGTCGTGACTGGGCCTCCGGCGACCCTGCTGGACAAGGACTAGAATCTGTTCTAGTTTGCCAGGCATTGACCGAGCGCTTGGTGGAGGACGCGATGACCGCTGAGCCGTTCGCCGACCTCCTCGCCGGCCGTGCCAGCGACGACCGGCCAGGGCTGCTGTTCGAGGGGCGGACGTGGAGCTGGCGTGAATACGTCGAAGAGGCGCGCTCCGCCGCCTCCTGGCTCGACGCCTTCGGACGCCCCCTGCACGCGGCGGTGCTCGGCGACAACTCGCCCGGCCTGCTCTTCCTGATCGGCGCCGCGGCCCTGAGCGAGCACGTGGTGGTGGCCCTCAACCCCACCCGCTCGGTCGCCGAGCTGGAGCGCGACGCGCGGGCCACCCGCACCGACCTGGTCCTCTGGGACGAGCCGTACGGCGAGGCGGCCAGGGAGGTGGCGCAGGCCCTGGGCGTGCCGCACTGCCGGATGAGCGAGGCACGCGACCCGGGCGAGCCCAAGAGCGCCCCGGGCGAGCTGGTCATGCTCATCTTCACCTCGGGCACCTCCGGCCGTCCGCGTGCCGTACGGATCACCCAGCGCAAGCTCGCCGTGCCAGGCACCAACCTCGCCGCCCTGCTCGGCGCCGACGACGCGGTCTACTGCTCGATGCCGCTGTTCCACTCCGGCGCGCTGATGGCGGCCTTCTCCCCGGCGGTGGCGTCGGGCGCGCGGCTGGTGGTGCGCAGGAGGTTCTCGGCCTCCGCCGTCCTGCCCGACGTCAGGGAGCACGGCTGCACGTACCTGCACTACGTCGGCAAGGCGCTCTCCTACGTCCTGGCCACGCCCGAACAGCCCGGCGACGCCGACGGCCCCCTGAAGATCGCCTTCGGCAACGAGGGCGGCGCCACGGCGGTGCGGCGGTTCGGCGAGCGGTTCGGCTGCTACGTGATCGACGCGTTCGGCTCCACGGAGACGGCCATCTCGATCACCCCCGACCCGTCGGGGCCGAAGGGCTGCCTGGGCAGGCTGCCCGAGGGCGTCGAGATCCGCGACCCCGCCACCGGCCGGCGATCGGCCACGGCGATCATCGAGCACGGGCGCCTGGCCAACCCGGACGAGGCGATCGGCGAGCTGGTCAACGTCCAGGGCATGGGTCTGTTCGACGGCTACTTCGAGGACGAAGAGGCCGATCGGGAGCGTATCCGCGACGGGGCGTTCTGGTCGGGCGACCTGGCCTACGCCGACGCGGACGGTTTCGTCTTCTTCGCCGGGCGCGGCAGCGAGCGATTACGCGTCGACGGCGAGAACCTCGCGGTCGCGCCGATCGAGGCGGTGCTGCGCGAGTTCGAGGGCGTGGTGGAGGCGGCCGTCTACCCCGTGCCCGACGCCGCGGCGGGCGATCAGGTGATGGCCGCGCTGGTGCTGGCGGCCCCGTTCGACCCGGGCGCGTTCCAGGACTTCCTCGCGGGGCGGAAGGACCTGGGCAGCAAGGCGATACCCCGATATATCAGGGTCTGTGGGGAGCTGCCGCAGACCCCCTCCAACAAGGTTCTCAAGCGCCACCTGGTCAGCGACGCCTGGCTGACGGAGGATCCGATCTGGGTGCGCGACGGCGGTTACCGAAGGCTGACCGCGCGGGATCGCGAGGCGATCCACGCGGATTTCGTACGGCAGGGCAGGCAACACCTTCTGGAGAGTGCCGGTGGATTTCAGTCTGGATGAGACGCAAGAGGAGCTGAGGAAGCTCGCCGAGGGCGTCCTGGCCAAGGAGTCGACGACCGAGCGGCTCGAGGCGCACGAACGCGGCGGCGAGCCGTACCTGACGAAGGCCTGGGAGGCGCTCGGCCAGGCGGGCCTGACCGACATCTGCCGGGCCGAGGAGCACGGCGGCGCGGGGCTGGGCGCGGCGGAGCTGGCGGTGGTGCTGCGCGAGGTCGGCGCGCACGCCGCGCCGCTGCCGCTGATGACACATCTGGTCGGCACGCTCGCCCTGGCCGCGTACGGCAGGCGGGCCGACGGCCTGGTGACCGTGGCGACGAAGGGGCGCGGGAACAGGTTCCACACGGTGCCCTACGCCGCGCAGGCCGACCACATCCTGGTGGCCGCCGACGACGCTGTCTATTTAGCCATAAATCCGGAACTGATCCCGGAGTTCACCTCCACCGGCGAACCCGCCGCCACCGTGGTCCACGGCGAAGCGGAGAAGGTCGGCGACGACCCGGCCTGGCTGCGCCGCCTGACGACCGTCTCGATCGCCGCCCAGGCCAGCGGCGTGCTGGCCGGAGCGCTCAAGCTGACCACGGAGTACATCAGGACGCGGAAGCAGTTCGGCCGCGCCCTGGCGGAGTTCCAGGCGGTGACCGTGCAGATCGCCGACGTCTACATCGCCTCCCGCGCGCTCGACGTGGCGATGTGGTCGGCGGCCTGGGGCGGCGACGAGGCCGACACGGCGCTGGCCGCCTTCCACGTGAACGAGGCCTTCAGGGCGCTGTACACCTGCCAGCACCTGCACGGCGGCCTCGGCCTCGACGTGACCTACCCGCTGCACCGCTACTTCGCCCACGCCAAGCACCTGGCGCAGCTCACCGGCGGCGCGGACGCCCAGCTCGACCGGATTGGAGAGCTCGTCTGATGCAGATCGACCTCACCCCGGAACAGAAGGCCTTCAGAGCCGAGCTACGCGAATACTTCCGCACCTGCCTGACCGCCGAGGACCGCAGGAAGATCGCCGAAGATCCCTTCGGCACCGCCTACATGGAGCACTGCAAGCGCCTGGGCCGCGACGGCAAGCTCGGCGTCGGCTGGCCCAAGGAGTACGGCGGAGGCGGCTTCGGCCCGCTGGAGCAGCAGATCTTCGCCAACGAGATCGCCCGCGCCGGCGTGCCGTACCCGATCATCACCCTGCAGACCGTCGGCCCGACACTCATGCAGTACGGCACGCAGGAGCAGAAGGACTTCTTCCTGCCGCGCATCCTGGCCGGCGAGTGCCACTTCGCCATCGGCTACAGCGAGCCGGGCGCCGGCACCGACCTGGCGTCGCTGCGCACCACGGCGGTGCTCGACGGCGACCACTACGTCGTCAACGGCCAGAAGATCTTCACCAGCGGCGCCCACTACGCGCAGTACATCTGGATGGCGGCCAGGACCGGCGGCGAGAAGCACCGCGGCATCACCATGATGATTGTCGACTGCACCGACCCCGGCTACTCCTGGACGCCGATCGTCACCATGGACGGCCGCCACCACACCAACTCCACCTATTACCAGGACGTGCGCGTCCCGGTGAACATGGTCGTCGGCGAGGTCGGCAAGGGCTGGGACCTGATCGTCAACCAGCTCAACCACGAGCGGGTCACCCTCGGGCCCGCAGGCAACATCGCCCAGACCTACGACCGGTTCGTCGCCTGGGCCCGCCACGCGGGCGTGCAGGACGTGCCAGACGTGCGGCGGGCGATCGGCAGGATCCACGCCTACTTCCGCACCAACGAGCTGCTCAACTGGCAGATCGCGGCCAACATGGACCTCGGCTGGCTGGGCGCGCCCGACGCCTCGGCGACGAAGATCTACGGTTCCGAACGTATGCAGGAGATCGGCAGGCTGGTCGCCGACATCCTGGCCCGTTACGGCGACCCGAGCGACCCCGAGACGGCCGAGTTCATGGAGCGCACCGACCACGGGGCCAAGGGCGCGGTGGTGCTCACGTTCGGCGGCGGCGTCAACGAGGTGCAGCGCGAGCTGATCGCGATGCTCGGGCTGAACCTGCCGAGGCCGCCCCGATGACCTCGGACGAGTTGCTGGAGCTGGCCGACAAGCAGATCGCCATGGGCGAGCTGCGAGGCTCTCCTTCCGACGACCCGGTCAACGCCCCGATGATCAGGCACTGGCTCGACGCGATGGGCAACCGCAACCCCCTCTTCCTCGACAAGGGCCTGGCGCCGCCGTCGATGGCGCAGGTGTGGACCATGTCGGGAGTCAAGCGCGGCAAAGACCCCAGCCCGGTCGACGACCTGCTCAAGGCCCTCGACGCCCACGGCTACACCGGGGTCGTGGCCACCAACTGCGAGCACACCTACCACCGCTACGTGCGGGTGGGGGAGCGGCTGACGCCGGGCACACGCTTCACCTCGCTGGCCGGGCCCAAGAAGACCGCGATGGGCGAGGGCTACTTCGCCACCTGGAACGTCACCTGGTACGACGAGGACTCCGAGCCCGTCGCGGAGATGATGTTCAGGGTGCTGAAGTTCCGCCCGCGCGTGCGGCGCGAGCCGTACCCGCTCAAACCGGCCGTCAACCGCGACACCGCCTTCTTCTGGGAGGGCGTACGGCAGGGCGAGCTGCGCATCCAGCGGTGCTCGTCGTGCGGTTCGCTGCGTCACCCGCCGGGACCCGTCTGCCCCTCGTGCCACTCGACGGAACAGGGGTATGTCGTGGCCTGCGGCGAGGGCACCGTCTACAGCTACGTCGTGCACCACCATCCGCCCGTTCCGGGAAAGGAGACCCCTTTTGTGGTGGCTGTGGTGGAGCTGCCGGAAGGGGTGCGGATTGTGGGCAACATAGTGGACTGCCCCGTTGAAGCGGTGGGTATCGGTATGTCGTTGCGCGTGACCTACCGGCCGATGGACGACGAACTGATCCTTCCGATGTGGGCACCACGGGAGACGTGATGCGAACACTGACCGACGACGAGGTCGCGATCGGTTCGGTTCTCCCCGAACTGTCGATCGAGCTCACGCCCACCGTGGTGGTCTCCACCGCGCTGGCGACCATGGACTTCACCCCGGTCCACCACGACGTCGAGGGCGCCCGCGCCCAGGGGTCGAAGGACATCTTCCTCAACATCCTCACCACGATGGGGCTGGTCGAGCGGTACGTCACCGACTGGGCCGGACCCGAGGCCGTGATCAGGCGGATCAACGTGAAGCTCGGCGTGCCCGCCTACGCGGGCGACCGGCTGAGCTTCAACGGGACCATCGTGTCGCGGTCGGAGACCGACTACACCGTCGAGGTGCGCGGCAAGGTCAGCCTCGGCGACCACGCGACCGGGACGGTCACCTTCTCGTTACCGGAGAGCTAGTGGAAGCGGCCATCGCCGGTATCGGCGCAACGGAGTTCAGCAAGGAGTCGGGAAGGTCGGAGCTGAGGCTGGCGGCGGAAGCCGTGCTGGCCGCGCTCGCCGACGCCGGACTCGACCCGTCCGACGTGGACGGGATGGTGACCTTCACCCAGGACAGCAATCAGGAGATCTCCGTCGCCAAGGAGATCGGCGCGGGGGACCTCACCTTCTTCTCGCGCGTTCACTACGGCGGTGGCGCGGCCTGCGGCACGGTGATGCACGCTGCCATGGCGGTCGCCACCGGCATGGCCGACACGGTCGTGTGCTACCGGGCCTTCAACGAACGCTCGGGGCGCCGGTTCGGCCAGCCCGACGCGCGGCTCGGCGGCGAGCCGTCGTCGCAGGGGCTGGAGATGAGCTGGCACGTGCCGTACGGGCTGATGACCCCGGCGGCGTGGGTGGCCATGTTCGCGCAGCGCTACATGCATACGACAGGCGCCACGTCGGAGGACTTCGGCCGCGTCGCGGTGGCCATGCGACGCCACGCCTCCACCAACCCCGCCGCCTGGTTCCACCAGCGGCCGATCACGCTGGCCGAGCACCAGGAGTCGCGGTGGATCGTCGAGCCGCTGCACCTGCTCGACTGCTGCCAGGAGAGCGACGGGGCGGTGGCGGTGGTCGTGACGACCGCCGAGCGTGCCCGTGACCTGCGGCAGGCGCCCGCTCTGATCACCGCGGCCGCCCAGGGCGCCGGAGCGGGGCAGATGATGATGACGAGCTACTACCGCGACGGCATGGACGGGCTGCCCGAGATCTCCGTCGTCGGGCGGCGCCTGTGGGAGATGTCAGGACTCGGCCCCTCGGACATCCAGACGGCCATCCTCTACGACCACTTCACCCCGTTCGTCCTGATGCAACTGGAGGAGCTCGGCTTCTGCGGACGCGGCGAGGCACGCTCGTACATCCAGGACGGCGGCATCGAGCTCGGCGGGCGCCTGCCCGTCAACCCGCACGGCGGGCAGCTCGGCGAGGCCTACATCCACGGGATGAACGGCATCGCCGAGGCGGTGCGCCAGGTGCGCGGCTCCTCGGTGAACCAGGTGCCGGGCGTGCACAACGTCCTGGTCACCGCGGGCACCGGGGTGCCGACCAGCGGGCTGATCCTCTCGGCCGCCTAACCGGAGATCGTGGGGATGGCGAAGAAGACCGCCATCGCGATCGCCACGCAGATCACGAAACCGATCAGCTCCCAGGCCCAGTCGTGGTGCCTGGGATAGTGGCGGGGCCGCGCCGCGGGCCTGGGGCGCGCGGGGGCCAGGGCGACCTTCGACGGCCTTGGCTCCTGCCGTACGGGCTCCGGGTGCTCCTCCACGACCGCAACAGGCTCGGGTTCGGGCTCGGGCTCGGGCTCGGCGGGCTCCTCCGGCATGATGTACACCGGCTCGGGCGGTGCCGCCTTGGGCTGGAAGAGGCTGTCCTCCGGCGCCCCGGCGACCAGGACGTCGCCCGGCTCCGCGCGGGTGGGCACCGGCGCCTCGAAGGTCTTCTGCAGCGAGCCCAGGATGCCCCTGATCGAGGTGCGCACGTCGTCCTTGACCGGCGCGGACAGCACCACGTCGTCGCGGACCTTGGGCATCGGCGCGGTGGTCGCCTCGTGCTCGGCCCTGCCCTTGCCGGTGCGCGGCGCGAGCAGCTCGGCGGGGAACAGCCCGGTGTTGGTCAGCGGGTCGGTCTCGGCCAGGGGTAGCGGCCAGGTCGGCGGCAGGGGCCAGAGCTGGATCGCCGCGGGCTCCACGACGCCCGCCGTGCTCGGGGCCTCGTAGGTGGACTCGGGCGGCGCCGGCCACGGCAGCCGGCGCAGCGTCTCGGAGAGCGGCGCGATGCGCAGCACCTCGTGGGCGGCGGTGACCAGGCGCACGGAGATCGCGGTGATCGCCGTGTTGAGCGCGTGCTGGAAGTGTGCGCGGGCGTTGGCGGCCAGCTCGTCGGCGGTGTCGGCGGCCACGTCGAGCACCCAGGCCAGCTCGATGCGGTCCAGCCCGCACACCTCGCACAGCAGCAGCACCTCGCGCTGGTGCGGGCGCAGGTCGCGGAAGGCGCGCTCGACGAGGGCGAAGGCGGGGTCGACGAGCGGGTCGACGACGGGCGGCGCGTAGACGACGTCGCGCCGGTGGATCTCGCGCCTGGCCAGGGCGTACAGCGCGGCGCGCGGCGGCGGCCGCTCGGCTCCGCGCGTCATGACCGCCATCAGGGCGTCGAGAGCCGAGCCCTGGTCGCCGAGCTGGTCGGCGCAGTAGGCGAACAGTCCTGCGGCGTGCTCGTGATAGAGCGCGGTGCTCGTGAGGGGACGCACGACCCCGAGGTCAGTCATCTGGACGGATCCTCTGCGTGGAAAAAGGTAGATGGCAATCATGCCGCTACCGAGGGGTATAGCGCACTATTGGATGCCCATTTGCTTGTCATTCCTGAAACGGTTCACTCTCGGCCAATGGGACACAGCGCTCCGTATACCCCTAGGGTGGACCTGGGGATCAAGGAGGTTGGGCGTGATCACTTTTGAATCCGTGACGAAGAGGTACGCCGACGGGACCGTCGCGGTCGACGGTCTGTCTTTGGAGGCGCCCACCGGCGAGATCACGGTCTTCGTCGGCCCGTCCGGATGCGGCAAGACGACGTCGCTGCGCATGATCAATCGGATGATCGATCCGACCGAGGGCAGGATCCTGCTCGACGGCACGGACGTCACGACCATAGACCCGCCGACGCTGAGGCGCGGCATCGGTTACGTCATCCAGCAGGCGGGGCTCTTCCCGCACCGCAAGATCGTCGACAACGTGGCGACCGTGCCGTTCCTGCTGGGCTGGGACAAGCGCAAGGCCAAGGACCGGGCGATGGAGCTGCTGGAGCGGGTCGGGCTCGACCCCAAGCTGGCGCAGCGCTATCCCTTCCAGCTCTCCGGCGGGCAGCAGCAGCGCGTGGGCGTCGCCCGCGCGCTCGCGGCGGACCCGCCCGTGCTGCTGATGGACGAGCCGTTCAGCGCCGTCGACCCCATCGTGCGCACCTCCTTGCAGGACGAGCTGATCCGCCTGCAGAGCGAGCTGCAGAAGACCATCGTCTTCGTCACCCACGACATCGACGAGGCCATCAAGCTGGGCGACCGCGTGGCCGTGCTGCGGGTGGGCGGCAAGCTGGCCCAGCTGGCCGACCCGCGCACGCTGCTGTCGGAGCCCGCCGACGACTTCGTGCGCGACTTCCTCGGGCGCGACCGCGGGATCAGGCGCCTGCAGTTCGTCGCGACCGACGGCCTGGAACTGTCGGACCCCGCTGATACCTCTTTGGACGTGCAGGACGGCCGGCCCGTGGGATGGCGGCGAGACTCCGGAGAGCTGGAGCCCGCCGGCACCTTCGTGCCCGGACGCGACTCGCTGCGCAGCGCGCTCGACGCGGCCCTGCTGTCGCCCTCGGGCGCGGCCGTGGCGGTCGACGCCGATGGCAAGGTGCTGGGCGTGGTCAGCCGGCAGGCCCTCGACAAGGCGTTGTCGGAGGTGGCCGATGGATGACGGCCAGCCGCTGTTCCGATGGAGCTGGGTGGTGTCCAACTGGGACAACGACAGCCCCAACAGCATCGTCAACCTGCTCCAGGCCCACATCGTGATGTCGGCCGTGCCGGTGATCGTCGGGCTGCTCGTCTCGCTGCCGCTCGGCCTGCTGTGCGTGCGCTGGCGCTGGCTCTACCAGCCGGTCTCCGGCCTCATGAACGCCGTCTACGCCCTGCCGTCGCTGGCGCTGTTCATGATCCTGCTCGCGGTCACCGGGGCCGAGCCGGTGACGGTGATCATCCCGCTGACCTTCTACGCGATGGCGGTGCTCATCCCCGCGGTCGTCGACGGGCTCGCCTCGGTGCCCGAACACGTGCGGCAGTCGGCGGTCGCGATGGGCTTCACGCCGCTGCGCCGCCTGGTGCAGGTCGAGCTGCCGATCGCGGTGCCGGTCGTGCTGGCGGGCATGCGGGTCGTCGCCGTCTCCAGCATCAGCCTGGTCAGCGTCGGCGCGCTGATCGGCCAGGGCGGTCTGGGCAACTTCTTCACCGACGCCTACCAGCGTGACTTCTACACCCCCGCCATCGCGGGCATCGTGCTGATCGTGCTGCTGGCCCTGGTCGCCGACGGGGCCCTGGTCCTGCTGCAGAGACTGCTCACCCCCTGGATGCGGGCCAGGAGGTCGGCGTGAACTGGTTGACCGACTTCTTCACCGACCCGGCCAACTGGAGCGGCTCCAACGCCATCCCGGTGCGGTTGCTGGAGCACCTGGAGTTCTCCGTGATCGCCCTGCTCCTCGCGGCGCTCATCGGGGTGCCGCTCGGGCTGCTGATCGGCCACACCGGCCGGGGCGGCGTGCTCGTGGTCGTCTCGGCCAACGTCGCCCGCGCCCTGCCCACGCTCGGCCTGCTCGTGCTGCTGGTGCTGCTGTTCGGCACCGCGTCGGTCTGGCCGGTGCTGATCCCGCTGATCGCGCTGGCCGTGCCGCCGATCCTGGTCAACACCTTCGAGGGCATCAGAGGCGTCGATCCAGAGCTGCGCGACGCCGCCTACGGCATGGGCCTGCGCGGCCCTCAGGTGCTCGGCAGGGTGCTGGTGCCGGTGGCGCTGCCGTTGATCCTGCTGGGCCTGCGCCTGGCAGCGGTGCAGATCGTGGCCACGGCGGCGGTCGCCGCCTACGTCGGGCTGGGCGGCCTGGGCCGCTACATCATCGACGGTCTGGCCACGCAGAAATACGAACAGGTTGTCGGCGGTTCTGTGTTGATTGTGTTGTTCGCGTTGGCCGCACAGGCCCTGTTCGCGGTCGCCCAGAGGGTGACAGTCTCACCGGGGGTGAGCCAGCGAGTCCGTATCCGCTAATCTCTGCAATACCCCCCGCTTAGAAGGGAAATGTTCTGATGAGACGTATCTTCGGCACCGCGGCAGTCATCCTGACCGCGGCGCTCGCCCTGACGGCGTGTGGTTCCGGTGACCCCTTGGCCACCAGCAGTGCGAGCCCCGAACCCGCCGGTTCCGGCAGTGCTTCCGCGGCAGCGGGCAAGGTGGTCGTGGGCTCGGCCAACTTCCCCGAGAACGTTCTGCTCGCCTCCATCTACGCCCAGGCGCTCAAGGCCAAGGGCGTCGAGGTCGAGGAGAAGCCGAACATCGGCTCCCGCGAGGCGATCTACAAGTTGATCGAGAGCGGCCAGCTCAGCGTGCTGCCCGAATACAACGGCGGCCTGCTCTTCTTCGTCGACAAGGCCGCCACGGCCACCTCGACCGACGACGTCAACGCCGCGCTGAAGGAGAAGCTGCCCGCGACGCTGGAGATCCTCGACTCCGCCGCCGCGCAGGACAGCGACTCGCTCACGGTCACCCAGGAGACCGCGACCAAGTTCAACCTCAAGACGATCGAAGACCTCGCCAAGGTCAGCAAGGACTTCGCCGTCGGCGGCCCGCCCGAGTTCAAGGAGCGCCGCGAGCAGCAGTTCAAGGACGTCTACGGCCTTGAGTTCAAGGAGTGGAAGCCGACCGGCGACACCACCGCCGACGCGATCAAGGACGACACCGTCCAGGTGGGCAACGTCTTCACGACCGACCCCAAGATCCTGATCAACAAGATGGTCTCGCTGCAGGACACCAAGAGCGTCTTCGCCGCGCAGAACATCACGCCGCTGGTGAACAAGGCCGCGGTCAACGACACCGTCAAGGCGACCCTCAACGAGATCTCCGCCAAGCTGACCACCGAGCAGCTGGTCGAACTCATGAAGAAGGTCGCCGTCGACAAGGAGGACGCCGCGACCGTCGCCAAGGGCTGGCTGACGGCCAACGGCCTGGCCTCCTGAGCACACGCCGCGCGTTCGCCGGGCCGCTCCTCGGGGCGGCCCGGCGGGCTCGCTACCCTTCCCACGTGAGCGAATTCCAGGCGGGTGACTTCCGCGAGGCGATGGCGCAGCTGGCCGCGGGCGTCGGAGTCGTGACGGTGCGCGACGACCGCGACGACCTCGGATCCACCGTGTCGGCCCTGATGTCCGTCTCGCTCGAACCACCGCTCATCCTCGTGAGCCTGGCCTCCCACGGCTACCTCACCGAGGTGCTGCTGCGCCAGGACCGCTGGGCGGCCTCCCTGCTCTCGGCACACCAGGCGGCCGTCGCCAGCCGCTTCGCCACCCCCGGACGCCCCAGCGCCCGCCACCTCGTGGCCGGCGTCACCCACCACCGAGGCCCGCACACCGGCGCCCTGATCGTCGACGACGGGGTGGCCGCGGTCGAGGCGGAGACCACCCAGGTGGTGCCCGCGGGAGACCACACCCTGTTCGTCGCCCACGTGCTGGCCGTCGACTACGTCACGACGGGCAGACAACCTCTCGTCCGGCTCCGCGGACGCTACCGGCCGGTGGGGTGACGACGATGCGACTGCGCGACCTCGGCCACACCATCGGGCGCCTGGAGCCCGGCCCGCACAACGCCATCACCGACGTGTCCGGCGTCGCGGTCGGGCAGACCACGCTCCACGACGACACCTTGGGCATCTACTCCGGCGTCACCGCCATCGTGCCCGCCGCCCTGTCGATGGCGCCTGCCGTACCCGCCGGACTCCACGTCGGCAACGGCTACGGCAAGCTCGTCGGCGCGACACAGCTCATGGAGCTCGGCGAGCTGGAGACGCCCATCCTGCTCACCTCCACGCTCTCGACCTTCCGCGCCGCCGACAGCCTGCTGAGCTGGGTCCTCGACCACTCCACGGGCCCCGTGCGCACGTTCAACCCGGTCGTGGGGGAGATCAACGACACCTGGTTGTCGTCGACGGACCTTCGTCCCGTGACCACCGACCACGTCTACGACGCCCTGCGCCGGGCCGCCACCGGGCCTGTCGAGATGGGCAACGTGGGCGGCGGCACCGGGGCGCTGGCGCTCGGTTTCAAGGGCGGCATCGGCACGGCCTCCCGCCGGGTGAGCCTGCGTGACCGGCAGGCCGTGGTGGGCGTGCTCGTCCAGGCCAACATGGGCGGCGACCTGCGCCTGCTGGGCCGTACGATCACGCCGGAGAGCCTCGGCCTGCGACGGCCGGGCCTCGCGTCCGAGCGCGGGTCGTGCGTGGTGGTGATCGCCCTCGACGTGGCGTGCGGCGCCCGGCAACTGGAGCGCGTCGCCGCCCGCGGTGTCCTCGGCCTGGGCGCCGTGGGCGCGGCCTTCAGCCACGGGAGCGGCGACTACGGCCTGGCCTTCTCGTCGGTGCCGTCGGAGGCGCCGCGCACGCTGACGCCCGCCGAGCTCGACGCGGTCTTCGCCGGAGTGCTGGAGGCCGTGGAGGAGGCCGTCGTCGACGGCCTGCTGGCCGCCCGCACGATCGTGACCCCCTCAGGCCGTACGGCTACCGCCCTGCCGCGCGAGGTGCTTCAGCGGATCGTCAGCCTGCCGGGCATCACCAGCGGCCCGTAGGCGGGCAGCCCGAGCTCGGCGGCCAGGTGGGCCAGGGGTCCCCAGGCTTCGAGCCGGATACCGGCCAGTGCCGCCGCGCGGTCCTCGCTGGAGTCGGGCCCGCGCAGGCGCTCCAGCGGGTTGAGCCGCGGATAGGTGCGGACGGGGGCGTCGGCGACGAGCCCGGCACGCTTGCGCGCGATCCCGAGAGCGTCCTCCAGCCCGCCCACCTCGTCGACGAGGCCGCCCTCGCGGGCGTCGGCGCCGGTCCACACCCGGCCACGGGCCAGCTCGTGGGCCCGCTCGCGCGACAGCCGCCGCCCCTCGGCCACCTTGCCCACGAAGTCGTCGTAGATGCGGTCGAGCCAGGCGTTGACCCTGTCCCACTGCTCGGGGGAGAAGCCGCGCGCGGTCGAGAACATGGCCGCGTTGCCGCCCTCGGCGACCAGGTCGGAGTTGACCCCGATCTTCTCCAGCAGCTCGGCCAGGACCGGCTTGCCGCCGAAGACGCCGATGGAACCGGTCAGCGTGCCGGGCTGGGCCACGATCACGTCGGCGGCCATGGAGACGAAGTAGCCGCCGGAAGCGGCCAGATCGCCCATGGAGACGATCACCGGCTTCACCTTGCGGGTCAGCACGATCTCCCGCCAGACCGTGTCGGAGGCGACGTAGGAGCCGCCGGGGCTGTCGACGCGGAAGACGACCGCCTTGATCGACTCGTCGCGCCTGGCGTTGCGGATGGCCGCGCTCACGGTGTCGGAGCCCATCGCCCCGCCGCCGCCCAGGGGACTGCGACCGCTCCGGCCGGTCTTGATCATGCCGGTGCCGTGGATGAGGGCGACGGAGTCGCCGCGCTGCGGAAGCTTGGGCCCGCGGATGTAGCGGGAGACGAACAGCAGGTGGGAGTCGGCCCCGGCGGCCCGCTTGATCTCTTCGTACACCTCGTCGCGGTAGGCGAGCCTGTCGACCAGGCCGTTGTCGACAGCCTCCGCGCCGATGAACGGCCCGCGGTCGATGAGCTCGCGCACCTTGGCCGGATCGAGCCGCCGCCCGTCGGCGATGCCCGCCACGATCTGCTCGGTGATCGACTCGGCGATCCGCCCGAGCGACTCGCGGTGCGCCTCCGTCATGTGGTCCTGGGTGAAGGTGTTGGCCGCGGTCTTGTATTCGTGCCGCTGGCCCACTTCGTAGCCCACACCCAGCTTGGCCAGGGCGTTCTTGAAGAACCGTTGCTCCAGCGCGATGCCGGTGAGCCCGACGTCACCGCTCGGCTGCAGGTAGACGCGCTCGAAGGCGGTCGCCAGGTAGTACGGCACGGTGCCGTTGCCGAACTCGCCGAAGGTCTCGGAGAAGGCCACGGTGAGCTTGCCCGCCGCGCGGAACTGCACGATCGCCTGGCGCAGCTCCTGCACGGTGGCGAAGCCCAGCGGGTTGGCGCCGATCTTGACGATGAGCGCCTTGACGCGGGAGTCGCCACGCGCGCGCTTCAGCCCGGCCAGCACGTCGGCCAGGCGCGGCTTGCGCATCGACAGCACAGCAGACAACGGATCGGCCGGTGGGCCCTCGGTGAGCCCCTCGGTCAGATCGAGCTCCAGGACCAGCGGGGCGGTGCGCCGCTGCCGGAGCTTGTTCACCGTCTCCAGAACCGTCTTGCTCGCGTCCATAGAGCCACACTAAACGGCAGGAGCCGGTCCTGGGTGACCGGCTCCTGCCATACGGCCTAGCTGTGGACCGGGGTGCAGGTCACCGCGACGGGCGGCGTGTTGGTGCCGCTCCACGACGCGTTGAACCCGAACTCGGTCTTCTTGCCGACCGCCACCTTGGCGTTCCAGTGCGCGTTGGAGACGGTGACGTCGGCGCCGGCCTGCTGGAGGACACCGTTCCACACCTGGGTGACCTTCTGCCCGTCGGCGAAGCTCCAGCTCACCTTCCAGCCGTTGAGCGGCAGCGTGCCGGTGCTCTTGACGACCACCTTGGCCTGGAAGCCGCGCGGCCACTGCCCGGTCTGGGTGTAGCTCGCCGTGCAGTCCGGGTGCGGGATCGCGGCCCAGACGTCCAGGCGCGGGGTGGTGACCTGGGCGCCGGCGCTGGTGTAGGTGATGGGCTTGCCCGCCGCCTTGAGCTTGGCGAGCACCTCCTCGACCGAGGCGGCGGGGAACTTCTGCCGCATCAGCGCGAAGGCCCCGGCCACGTGCGGGGCGGCCATGGAGGTGCCGCCGAGCCCGACGTACCTGTCGTCCGGCGCGGCCGAGAAGACCGGCCAGCCGGGGGCGAACAGGTCGAGCAGGGCGCCGCGGTTGGAGAAGGAGGAGATGTCGTCCGTCCTGGTGCCGACGGCCGGGTACTCCACGTCCGTCGAGCCGACCGTCACCACGTTGGAGACGCACGCCGGCCAGCTCACGCCGGCCTCGCGTCCCTCGTTGCCCGAAGAGACCACGGTCGCGACGTTCTTGGCCAGCAACTGGTCCACCTGCGCCTTGAAGTCGGCGCCGTCACCGGTGTCGCAGTGGGAGGTGTACTCGCCGCCGCCGAGGCTGAGGTTCACCGAGACCACGTTGTACTGCTGCGCGACCAGGCCGGCATAGGCCATGCCGGTCAGGATCGAGGAGTCGAAGGCCAGCGCGCACGCGGGACGGGTGCCGCAGTAGGGCGAGTTGTCGAAGCGGCTGAACACCTGCACCGGGATGATCGTGGCGGCCGGCGCCATGCCGTTGGAGGGCTCGCGCTGCGTCGGGTGGGCCTTGCCCGCCACGATGCCCGCCACGTGCGAGCCGTGGCGGCAGATGCCGTTGGTGACGTCGGCCGGGCCCACGTTCTGCATGCACGCCGCGGTCGTCGCGTCGGCCGCGCCCGCGCCCAGCTGGAACGGCGCGCCGCTCGGGCACAACGAGGTCGCGTTGTCCTCGGGGCTGGTGGCGGAGAAGCACGCCTCGGCGGTGATGCGGCCGCCGAAGAACGGGTGGTTGGTGTCGATGCCGGTGTCGAGCACGACCACGGAGGTGCCCGCGCCATCGACGCCCGCCGTGTGCGCCTTGTCCGCGCCGACGATCGCGATGCTCCGCACCAGGTTCGGCGCGTTGAGCTTGTCCTGCCTGATCGAGACCACGTTGGTCTGATCGGCGATCTTCTTGAACTCCTCCGCGGTGCCTTCGTAGACGAAGAAGTTCAGCTTGCCCTGCAGCTCCGCCGGAACCGGGGCGACGTTGTCGGCTCCCGGCGCGACCGCCTCCGCCCTGGACGCCAGCGACCTGGCCTCCTGCGGGGTGCGCACCTGCACGATCGCGCGATGGGTGGTGCTCGTCCGCAGGGCCGGCTCGATCTTCTCCAGGGGGTCGTCGCCCTGTGCCATGGCCGGGGCTGTGATGAGCCCGGCAGAAGCGGCGGCGAGCGCGATGGCGCTCACGAGCAGAGACCGTAATCTCACGGGTCCTCCGGGGTGAGGGGTGACTCGAGGAAATATCCGACTAGCGATCGTGACGTTAGTGATGGGCGTTGTGGGACGCGAGAGGCGGTTTGTGACCGTTATTTAGTCTTTATCCCGCATAACGACGGCAGGGCCGATCGCCCCGCGATCGACCCTGCCGTGTCAGTCTTGTGCTACTTGTTCACGTGCTTGGCCAGATAGGCCGCAGCCTTCTTGACCTGGGCGGCGGAACCGCTCTTACGGTGCTTCTCGCCGATGGCGATCGCCTTGGCGAAGGTGGTCTTGCCGTGCACCTTCGCGGAGCCGTTGTAGACGCCGTGGGCGTAGTTCAGCCACGCGGCAGCAGCTGGCTGTCGAGCAGCGACGCGGTGCTCTTGCTGCGCGGGTTGAGCACCTCGTAGGCGCGGCTGAGGGTGTCGGCCCTGGTCGCCTCGGGGAAGACGCCGCTGCCGTTCTGGGCGCGCTGTCAGTTCGCCTTGAGCCGGGCCTTTTCCGCCGAGGTCAGCGTCCCCGTCGAGCCGGACCCGTTGGCCCAGTTCAGCCACCCCGTCAGCAGTGCCCGGTCCGTGCGCTGCCTGGCCGTCTTGCCTGCCTTGAGCACCCGGTACGCCGTCCCCAGCGTCGAGGCCTTCGTCAGCTCGGGGAAGACCTTGCTCGACTTCTGCACCAGCCGCAGATAGCAGGTCAGCGTGGCGTCGCTCATCGTCCCCCGCGCGCGGTGGATCTCGTTGGCCCACTGCGACGAGGTCAGGCGGGTGGTCGAGGTGCCGCGCGCGCAGACGGGGGCGGCGATGACCGGCGAGGGTGTCACGGTGACCGTTACGGTCACGGTGATGGTGGGCAGCGGCACCGGCGTCGGGTCCGTGGTTTCGGACGGCTCGTCGGTTTCGGACGGCTCAGGCTCAGGCTCGGGCTCCGGCTCGGGTCCCGGTTCCGGGGTGGGGCCGCTGGGCTGCGGGGTGGGCGCGACGCCGGTGATGGCCGCGTTGACGTCCAGCCGGGGGGTCGTGTGCGAGCCGCCGCCCTCCATCGTGTACGCCACGGGCAGGCCGTACTGCTTGAGCGCCTCCACCAGGCTGTTGGTGTCGGCCGACGGCGAGCGGGCCTTGAGCACGGCCAGGGCGCCCGCGACATGGGGTGTGGCCATGGAGGTGCCGCTGTAGACGGCGGTGAGGTCGTCGGGCACGGCCGACTCGACCTCGACGCCCGGGGCGAGCAGGTCGACCAGCGGGCCGCGGTTGGAGAACGAGGCGAGCTCGGAGGAGTTGTCGGTGGCGCCGACGGTGACCGCCGAGGAGACGCAGCCGGGGAAGGCCACGCCGTCGAAGGTCTCGTTGCCGGCGGCGACGACGGTGGCGGTGCCGCGCGCGAGCAGGGTATCGATCTTGGGCTTGAAGACCTCGTCGTCGCAGGGCCCGGTGAACAGTTCGCCGCCGAGGCTGAGGTTGACGGCGGCGACGCCGAGCTGCAGCCCGTTGACGTAGTCGAGCGCCTGGAGCAGCGACGACTCGTAGGCCATCACGCAGGGCGGCTGGTCGCCGCACACGTCGGGCGAGCTGTGGCGGCTGAAGACCTGGACGGGCACGATGCTCGCGCCCGGCGCGACGGCGGCGGCGATGCCCGCGACGTGGCTGCCGTGATCGCAGATCCCGCCGTCGCAGGCGGCGGTCTCGACGTCGGCGGCCCCCTCGCCGATCATGCTGGCCTGGCCGTTGGGGCACAACGACTCGGCGCCGCCGTCGGTGGCCGAGAAGCACGCCTCCCCGGTGATGCGCCCGGTGAAGGCGGGGTGGTCGCGGTCGATGCCGGTGTCGAGGACGGCGATGGCCTGGCCCTGGCCGGTGAAGCCGGCAGCGTGGGCCTTGTCGGCGCCGATGACGGGCAGCGTCGACAACGCCGACGGCGGGAAGGCGCGGTCGCGCCTGATGCGTGTCACCCGGGGATCGGCCGCCAGCTCGGCCAGCTCGGACCCGTCGCCTTCGACCACGAGGAACGGCTGGGCCACGGCCTGCTGCAGGAGTACCTCGGCGGGCGAGGCCGCGGCCACCTCGGAGGTGGCCGACGGGTCGCTCAGCTCGACGATGACGCGGACCTCGCCGGAGCCCAGACCCTCTTCGATCTTGGGGTCGGCGGGGGAGGCCAGAGCCGGTACGGCGGGCAGGGTCAGCCCGGCCAGCAGGGCCGCCAGCAGCAGTCGAAGTCGCACAGGTCCTCCGAGTGGGGGGTGATCTCGGAGTTTAGAGCCATATCCCGGGCACGCCTAGGCGGATGATCCCGTGGAGTCGCTGTGAGGGCTCCTCAGCCACACGGCCCCGAGCGGGGGAACCCGCAGCTCCGCCGAGTGCGGCAGGCCGTGCCAGGACTGGTCGCCCGCCTCCACCGACCCCAGGTTCCCCACGCCGCTGCCCGCGTAGTCGTAGGCGTCGGTGTTGAGCACCTCCTCCCACTGCCCGCCGTACGGCAGGCCGACGCGGTAGTCGTCGTGCGGCGTCCCGCTGAAGTTCACCACGCACGCGACGGCGGAACCGTCGGCGGCGTAGCGCAGGAACGAGAAGGTGTTGCCCGGAGCGTCGTCGGCGTCGATCCAGCGGAAGCCCTCGGGCACGACGTCCTGCTCCCACAGGGCGGGCGTCTCGCGGTAGACGCGGTTGAGGTCGCGCACCAGCTTCTGCACGCCCTGGTGCCCCTCGAACTCCAGCACCCACCAGTCGAGCCCGCGCTCCTCCGACCACTCGGAGCCCTGCCCGAACTCGCCGCCCATGAACAGCAGCTGCTTGCCCGGATGCGCCCACATGAAGGCGAACAGCGCGCGCAGCTGGGCGAAGCGCTGCCACTCGTCGCCCGGCATCTTGCCCAGCAGCGAGCCCTTGCCGTGCACGACCTCGTCGTGGGAGAGCGGCAGCACGAAGTTCTCGCTGTAGGCGTACATGAGCGAGAAGGTCATCTGATGGTGGTGGTACTGGCGGAAGACCGGCTCGTGACGCAGGTAGGCCAGGGTGTCGTGCATCCAGCCCATGTTCCACTTGAACCCGAAGCCGAGCCCGCCCAGGTAGACGGGACGCGACACCCCGGGCCACGCGGTCGACTCCTCGGCGATCGTGGAGATGCCGGGGGAGTGCTGGTAGGCCAGGGTGTTCATCTCCTTGAGGAACTCCACCGCGTCGAGGTTCTCCCGCCCGCCGTGCACGTTGGGAGTCCACTCGCCCTCGCGCCGTGAGTAGTCGAGGTAGAGCATCGAGGCCACCGCGTCGACGCGCAGCCCGTCGACGTGGAACTCCTGCAGCCAGTAGGCGGCGTTGGCGACCAGGAAGTTGCGCACCTCGCGGCGGCCGAAGTCGAAGACGTAGGTGCCCCAGTCGGGGTGTTCGCCGCGGGCCGGGTCGGCGTGCTCGTACAGCGGCGTGCCGTCGAAGCGCGCCAGAGCCCATTCGTCCATCGGGAAGTGCGCGGGCACCCAGTCGAGCAGCACCCCGATGCCCGCCTGGTGCAGCCGGTCGACCAGGTGGCGGAACTCGTCGGGGGTGCCGAAACGTGCCGTCGGCGCGTAGTAGGAGGTGACCTGGTAGCCCCAGGAGCCGCCGTACGGGTGCTCGGCCACCGGCAGGAACTCCACGTGCGTGAAGCCCAGGTCGACGACGTACTCCACGAGCTGCTCGGCCAGCTCCACGTAGGACAGGCCGGGGCGCCACGAGCCCAGGTGCACCTCGTAGGCGCTCATCGGCCCGCGTTGCGCCTGCTGTCCTGCCCGGTCCTCCATCCAGCCGGCGTCGCCCCACTCGTAGGCCGTCGCCTCCACCACCGAGGCGGTCAGCGGCGGCACCTCGGTGCGCCTGGCCATGGGGTCGGCCTTGTCGCGCCAGACGCCGTCGACGCCGAGGATCTGGAACTTGTAGCGTTCGCCGGGCCCGAGCTCGGGGATGAACAGCTCCCAGACGCCCGACCTGCCCAGCGACCGCATCGGGAAGCCGGTGTTCCAGTGGTTGAAGTCGCCCACGACCCGCACGCCGCGCGCGTTGGGCGCCCACACGGTGAACGCGGTGCCGTCGACGTCGTCGTGGCGCATCACCCGGGCGCCGAGCGCCTCCCACAGCCGCTCGTGGCGGCCCTCGCCGATGAGGTGCAGGTCGACCTCGCCCAGCGTGGGCCAGTGCCGGTAGGGGTCCATGGCCAGGTGCGGCTCGGCGCCGGGATAGGTGACTTCGAGCCGGTAGCCCGGCGCCTTGTCCAGGGACGCGATGGTGATCGCGAACACCCCGTAGGCGACGTGGGGCATCGGGTAGCGCGTGCCGTCGTCGAGGACCAGCGTCACCTGCTCGGCCATCGGTCTGAGCGTCCTGAAGGTCACCCCGGCAGGACCTGGGTGGGCTCCGAGGAGCGAGTGCGGATCGTGGTGTGCCCCGCCAGCGAGGCGCTCGAGCTCCGTGTTCACCGGCATGCCCTCAACCCTGCCCCACTCGATGCGGTCCATCCACTCATCTGCTCATGATCTGCGGCACAGTGTCGCGTCAAGTCACTGCGGCGGGGCGGAGGGTCCCGCCGAGGCGGCGGGGTTGCGTGCCGTCACGTCGCGGGGTGTGACGCGGAAGCCCTGCCAGTGCACCGGCATCGGGTCGGCGTCCTCGTCGCGGGCCACGTGGTGGAAGCCCACGTTCACCCACAACACCGGGTCCTTCACCCGCTCCTTGCCCGCGTAGGCGTCGACCGACGTGCGGCACCTGGGCGAGGGGTTCATGGTGGCCAGCCGCTCGCAGGCCCGGTACTGCGTCACGTAGACGTCCGAGTGCGTGAAGGCCTCGTCGGAGGGCCCCCGGTACTCCGCGCTGCCGGAGTTGTTGATCTCCCAGGAGACGGCGTGGCCGTCGGCGTTGCGCACCCGGGGGTCGACGACGCGCCACCAGCGCATGGGCCAGTTGAGTGCCTTGGTCTCGCGGGTGAGGGTCGTACGGATCATCGAGCGCTTTTTCGTGCGGTTTCCGGAGAAGTCGTATTGCTCCACCACGTCCCGCGCCTTGCCGCCGATGTCGAAGTCCATGCGCCAGAAGATGTTGTGGCTGTGCGACTCCTCGAAGTGCTTGCGCCCCACCCCGATCGGCCAGCCGTGCTTGGGCGCCGTGGTGGTGCCGGCCAGCGAACCGGTCGCTCCCACGCGCGGCGTGATCGACCCGTCGTCCCCGAAGATCCACTCGGCGATGTAGGTGTACCACCCCACCTGGTAGGCCGACAGCACGACCAGTTCCCGGCCCTGGGCAGACCTGCGCTCCGCCGGGTCGCCGAAGCCGTCCTTGAGGAAGGCGTGCCCGCGCGCCCTGGTCAGCACGCAGGTGTACTGCCCGCGCCGCTCGCCGCCAGGACAGTCGGCCTCGGTCAGCGCGACCGCGGCCGAGCCGAGCGAGCCGATGTCGTGGTAGCGCGGCTCGCCGCTGTCGTAGGGCACGTGGATCTGCGCCAGCGCGCCGCTGCGCAGCACCCCGACCTGCTGGTGCCCGGGCGGGGTGTAGGCGACCCGGCCCACGGTCAGCCCCTCGATCGTGCGCATCTCCCAGCACAACCGCCAGCGGGCGCCGTTGGGCAACCGCTCGTCGATGAGGTAGGGGGCGCTGCACGGCTGGCCGGGGGCGGCCGCCGTACGGGCGAGAGGAGCACCGGACACGGCGAGCGAGCCCGCCAGTAAGAGGTGGACGAACAAGTCACCACTCCAGGGTCTGAACCTTCTTGGCGGACAGGTCGATGACGATGCGGCTGGTGTCGAGGAAACGCCCGTCGGGCAGCCTGACGAACAGGCGGACGCACCGATGGGTACGGCACGCGCCGGCGTCGCGGAAGATCAGCCCGCGCAGCTGCAGGTCGGCCGCGGTGCGCAGCTGCCTGCCCGACGCCTTCTTGTACTCGGCCCGCACCCCCTTGCCCAGCTTGGGATGGGCCAGCAGCAGCTCGGCGGCACGCAGTTCCTCGCGCTTGGAGGGCGGCGGCTGCACGCCCCTGCCCTTGGACTCCTCCACGACCTTGCCCTCGGCCAGGTCGACGGTCCGCACGATGAGCGCGTCGTCGGCGTAGTCGTACAGGTAGGCCTCGGCCCGCCGGTCGTCCTGCGCCTTGTCGTCTTCGCGCTCGACGTAGAGCAGCTCGATCCGTCCCGAGGCCATGTGGGCGCGTGAGGAGGCGGTGGCGACCTCGGTGGCACGCCGGACCTCGTCCTGGCTGAGCGGATCGCCGGGGGCGGGAGGCGGTTGCCTCTGGACCTGGGACGCCTGGGGTTCGCCGCCGGACAGGAACATGGCCGTGCCCGCCACGACCGCCGCGCTCAGGGTCGCGCCGGCCAGTACCCAGCTGCGCCGCATGCCCGCTCCTTCACTCATCGTTCCAGAATGCCTACGAAGAGTAGCCATATGAACGGAAGCGGGCAGGAGAAATCCGCATTTTCGCAGGTAACAGCGCTTGCCTGCCCGGCTGGCTAGGCTGGAGCGTGCGCTCCCTGTCCCGTTACCCCTACGGTGTCGCCGCCGCGGTCGTCTCCGGCGTCTACCTCCTCGTCGTCCTGCTCAGTGCGCTCCTCGCGCTGACGCCGGGAGAGCTCAGCGGCGTCCTGCTGATCATCGTCACCGAGCCGCTCGGCTCGCTGGCCCTCGCCTCGCCGCTGACGGAAGGCAACGGCCCACTGGCCACGGCCGCTCTGGTCGCGGCCGGCCTGCTCCAGGCGTGGCTGATGTGGGTGGTCGTGCGCGGCCCCGCTGGGGCCGTGCCGGTCGCTTTGCCCGCCACGGCCCGCGCCCTGCGCTGGGTGCTGTACGTCTACGCGGGCGGGCAGATCTTCGGCCGCATGGTGGGCCTGTTCCTGCCGCCGGTGTACTGGATCGCCGAGGCCCTCGGCGTGGTGGCGGCGATCCTGGTCTACCTGGTGCTCGACAGGGCTCCCCGGTGGTTGCGCCTGATCGTGCTGGCACTCGGCCTGTTGTGGCTGGTTCCCGGGGCCACGCTGATCCTCCCCGGCCTGGCCGTGCCCGACTGGACCGTCGTGATCACCGCGTTGTGGTGGCCGGCGGTGGGCCTGCTGCAGGTCTGGGAGCGGCGCTGGACAGCGCTGACCTCCGTGCTGGCCATCGCCGGCGGCGTGGCCGCCGTGCTCCTGGGTCTGCTGCCGGACGATCCGGCGTCCTCCATCGCCTGGGCGAACCAGCTTCTGGGAGCGGTCACCACGCTGGCCGTCGCCGCCTGGGCCGTACGAACCGCTCACGAGACGGGCTTGCGTTAACAAGCGCCATATATCTAGCGTCTTAATGTACTAGGACATTAGATAAATGGAGAAAGCCCATGATCCGGTTCCACCTGGACGGCAGATCGGGAGTCTCGCCGTACATGCAGCTCAAGCAGCAGGTACGGCACGCGTTGCGGCTCGGGCTGCTGCGCGAGGGCGACCAGCTGCCCACCGTCAAGGACGTGGTGGCCCAGCTCGCGATCAACCCCAACACGGTCCTCAAGGCCTACCGGGAGCTTGAGCACGACGGCCTGATCGCCGCACGCCCAGGTCTGGGGACCTTCGTCACCCGCACGCTGACCGACACCAGCCTGTCCGCCCACGCCCCGCTCCGCAGGGAGCTGGAGCGGTGGATGGCCAAGGCCCGGAGCGCGGGGCTCGACGACGAAAGCATCGAGGCTCTCTTCATGACCACCTTTCGGGCCGGCGCTCAGGAGGACATAGCGTGAACTCGGTATTAGTCGCCCAGGACCTGGGCAAGCGGTACGGCAGGCGCTGGGCGCTACGTGATTGCAGTCTCGAGATCCCGGCCGGTCACGTCGTCGGCCTGGTGGGGCCCAACGGCGCGGGCAAGACCACGCTCCTGAAGCTGGCGGCCGGCCAGCTCGTCCCGAGCGAGGGCCGGCTGACCGTCCTGGGCGGCCAGCCGGACGGCAGCGCCTCCCAATTGGCCAAGGTCGGCTTCGTCGCCCAGGACACCCCCGCCTACTCCGGGCTGAGCGTCGAGGAGCACCTGCGGCTGGGAGCCAGGCTCAACCCGGGCTGGGACGCCGAACTGGCCCGCGACCGCATCGCCAAGCTCGGCCTCGACCCCAGGCAGCGCGCGGGCAAGCTGTCGGGCGGCCAGCGCGCCCAGCTCGCCCTCACCCTGGGCCTGGCCAAGCGGCCGGAGCTGCTGATCCTCGACGAGCCCGTGGCCTCGCTCGACCCGCTGGCCCGCCGCGAGTTCCTGCAGGGACTCATGGAGGCCGTCGTCGACCACGACTTCAGCGTCGTGCTCTCCTCCCACCTGGTCTCCGACCTGGAGCGCACCTGCGACTACCTGATCGTGCTGATCGGCTCCAGGGTCCAGGTCGCGGGCGAGGTCGACAAGCTGCTGTCCACGCATCACCGGCTCACCGGGCCGCGCCGTGACCACCTGCCGTCGGACCAGCACGTGGTCTCCGCGACCCACACCGACCGGCAGAGCACCTTCGTGATCCGTACCGACTCGCCCATCCACGACCCCTCGTGGGCGGTCACCCAGCTGACGCTGGAGGACCTGGTCCTGGCCTACATGGCCACCCCCGGCCGCGTCCACGCGGGCCCCACCCTGGAGGTCCAGCGATGATCTGGCTCACCTGGCGCCAGTTCCGCGGCTCGGCCGCGCTCATGGGCGCGGTGCTCGCACTGGTCGGCCTGGTGCTGGTCCTGACCGGGCCCGGCATGGCCGCCGAATACTCCAAAGGCCTGAGCAACTGCCTGGCCAACGGCTTCTGCGACCGCTTCTACAACGACTTCTTCGACAGGTACCAGCAGCCGTTCCTGGGCGTGACCCTGGTCGTCCTGGTCCTGCCCGCCCTGATCGGCTTCTTCTGGGGCGCGCCGCTGATCACCCGCGAGCTGGAGAACGGCACCCACCTGCTGGTGTGGAACCAGAGCGTCACCCGCAGCCGCTGGCTGGCGGTCAAGCTCCTGGTCATCGGCCTGACCGTCATGGCCGCCACCTGCCTGCTCGGGCTCGCGGTGACCTGGTGGTCCGACCCCCTCGACAAGTCGGCCGCCGACGGCTGGGCGCTGATGAGCCCGCTGGTGTTCGACGCGCGCGGCATCGTCCCCATGGCGTACGCGGGCTTCGCGTTCGTCCTGGGGATCACCACGGGGTTGCTCATCGGCCGCACGCTGCCCGCCATGGCCGTCACACTGCTGATCTTCGTCGGGCTCCAGCTCGCCGTACCCATGCTGGTCCGCCCGCACTTCCAGGCCCCCATCAGCGCCAACGTCGCGCTCAGCGGCGGGAACGTCGAGGGATTCAACCGCGACCCCGGCGGCATGGGGCTGAAACTGCGCGACCAGATCCCCACCGACGCGGGCGCCTGGGTGCTGACCAACCATCTGGTGAACCCCCAAGGGCGCAAGCTCGCCGACGGCGAGGTCTTCCCGCTCACGCCGGAGGGCGACAAGGCGTGCACCCCCTTGTCGCCGTCGCAGGTGGGCCAGGGAGACCCCATGGGCGCCTGTTTCGCCGAGCTCAACCGGCTGGGCTACCGCCAGGCCGCGACCTATCACCCCACCCGCTCCTTCTGGCTCTTCCAGGGGATCGAGACCGGCATCTACGCCGCGCTGACCATCGCACTGACCTGGTTGTGCTTCTGGTGGATCCGCAGGCGGTCGTCGTGAGGCCGAGAGCCGCGGCAGCCGGGCTCGCCCTGCTGCTCGCGGCGGCCTGTACGGCACCGGCGCCGCCGCGCAGCGAGGGCAGCACCTCGACGGCAGAGGCGGCCGCCATGTCGACCTGCAAGCCGCCGGAGCCGCCGGTGCCCGCCGAGACGCCCACCACCATCGACGTGGTGGAGGAGGCCTACTACTGCGTCTTCGCCCACCACTACAAGGGCGTGACGGTGGACGCCGAGGAGATGCTGACCGACGGCTTCATCGCCCTGACCCAGGAGCTCTCCCGCTCGGGCCGCGACCTCGCGGTGGCCGTCATGCCCCCGCTGCAGGGCGACCGCTGGAAGGACTGGCAGGCGTTCGAGGCGACCTTCCGCACGATCACCGACCGGCTCCCCGACGACGTGGACGAGAAGCTGGCCGTCGTCACGCTGGAGGCCATGCTCGCCGGCCTGGGCGCCAACCACACCACCTGGATCCACGACGACCCGCCGCGCCATCCCGACTTCCACAACGGCGACATGTACAGCCTGGGCCTGCTGACGAACATCACCTCCCTCCAGGCGGGCAGCGACCTCGGCGGCGCGCTCGGCCCGCTGTTCGTCACCACCGTGCTGGGCGGAGCGGCCTCGAAGGCGGGGCTGCGCCCCGGCGACGTCATCGAGGCGGTCAACGGGGAGTCACCGTTCGTCGGCGGCAGGCTGACCTCCGCGATCAAGCAGGTCTACCCGCGATACCCGCAGACCCGCCCGGTCAGGCTCCAGCTGCTGCGGGAGTCGACAGGGCGCCGCTGGAGCGTGGAGCTGCGGCCCGGCCTGTTCCAGCCCGACCTGGCCCTGCTGCAGGGGGTGACCTCCCGGCTGGTGGGCGACGTCGCCTACCTCAAGGTGACGGGATTCGCGCCCCAGGTCGCCGACCGGATCTTCCGGGTGCTGTCGCGGCTGGGCTCGCAGCGCCCGCTCAAGGGCCTGGTGCTGGACATGCGCGGCAACACCGGAGGGCGCGAGGAAGAGGTGAACCGGCTGCTGGGCGCCTTCGCGCACGGCAAGGTCACCGGCCACCACTGCTCGCCCGACGGCACCTGCCGGCCGGCGAAGACCGACGACAGCGTGACCCTGCTCAACCTGCCCCTCGTCGTGCTCACCGACCGCGGCTGCGTCTCGGCGTGCGAGCACTTCAGCTCGGCCGTGCAGGCGCTCGGCGTGGGCAAGCTGGTCGGCACGCGGACCGGCGGCGTGGTCTTCGGGCTGCCCAAGCCGTACCTCCTGGGCAACGGGACCGTGCTGCAGCTGCCGACGACCCACCACCTCGGCGTGAACCGCGAGGAGATCGACGAGGTCGGCGTCGCGCCCGACGTCCACCTCCCGCTGACCGCCGCGGACGTCGCCGCCGGGCGCGACCCGGCGCTCGGCAAGGCCCTGTCGTTGCTTGGGAGCCCGTCATGAAGCACTCCTCGCTCCGGGCGGGGGCCACGGGGCCGGCCGTCCTCGCCGTGTGCGCTGTGTTCGCCGTGTCCGCCTGCACCGCGCCCGCCCCGCCCCGCGCCGCGGCGACCCCGTCACCGGCGCCCGTGCCGACCGGCGTGATGGTGCTGCCGGCGCCCACCGGCGGCTCGGCCGTGGGCAGCACCGTCCTGTTCCTCGACGACACCTCACGGCCCGATCCGTGGGAGCCGCAGGCCGAGGGCAGGCGGTTGCGGGTCACCCTGTGGTACCCGGCGGCGAGCGCGGACGGCGAGCGCGCGCCGTACATGTCGGCCAAGGAGTCCGAGCTGCTGCTGAAGGGCGGCAGGGTGGTGACCGGCGCGCCGTACGACATCCTCAGCAAGACCGAGACGAACGCCGTCAAGGACGCCGAGCCCGCGGGAGCACGGCGCGGCCTGCCGCTCGTGGTGCTCTCGCCCGGCTGGACCAAGCCGGTCGCCACGCTCACCTCGCTGGCCGAGGAACTGGCCAGCCAGGGCTACGTCGTCGCGGGGATCGACCACACCTACGAGACCTACGCGACCACGCTGGCCGACGGGAGCGTCGCCGAGTGCGTCGCCTGCGACTTCGACACCGACTTCGGCTTCCAGTCGCGGGTGGTCCAGTCGCGGGCGAGCGACGTCTCCTTCGTGCTCGACCAGCTCACCGGCTCGGCGTGGAAGGGCTCCGCGCTCATCGACCCCGCCAGGATCGCCATGGTCGGCCAGTCACTCGGCGGCGGCTCGGCGGTGGCCGCCATGGTGAAGGACCCGCGCGTGCGCGCCGGGGTCAACATGGACGGCACCACCTACGCCCGCATCCCCAAGACGGGCCTGCCGAGGCCGTTCATGTTCCTCGGCAACCCCCAGCACGTGCCGGGCGGCCGCGACACCTCGTGGGATCGCGACTGGAAGCTGCTGACCGGGTGGAAACGCTGGCTGACCTTCACCGGGGGCGAGCATCAGTCGTTCACCGACACGGTGCTCATGGGCGGCGCGCTCGGGGTCAAGCAGACCGGCACCCTGGGCGCCGAGCGCGCCGTCGAGCTCACCCGCACCTACGTCACGGCCTTCCTGGACCGGCATCTGCGCGGCAGGCCGCAGACCCTGCTGGAACGGGACTCGCCGGAATACCCCGAGGTCACGTTCAACGGGTGAACGCGGCCAGCGGGATGGCCAGCCACCCGGGCCGGTTGCGCGCCTCGTAGCCGACCTCGTAGACGGCCTTGCCGTACTCCAGGGCACGCAACAGCGCGGCGTCGGTCTCGGTGAAGCGCCCGCCGCCGCGCACGTAGCCGTCGAGGAAGGCCGCCCGGTTGTGGGCGGTCCACCCGGCGGCGCGCTCCTCCAGCTCGTCGGCGCGCGGGTGGTCCAGGAGCAGGTGCCGGGCGGCGTAGTCGAAGGAGCGCAGCATGCCGGCCACGTCCCGCAGCGGCGAGGCCAGCGCGCGGCGCTCGGCCAGCGGCTGGCCTGGTTCGCCCTCGAAGTCGAGGATGATCCAGTCGGTGGCGGTGCGCATCACCTGGCCCAGGTGGTAGTCGCCGTGCACCCGCTGCACCGGCACCGCACCGGTGACCTCCTCCACCCGGTGGAAGGCCGCCTCCACGACGGGAGCGTGCGGCGCCAGCTCGGGCACCTCGGCGACCACCCGTTCGAGGTTGCGCCTGAAGGCCTCCACCATGCGCTTGACCTCGGGCGGCTCCACCACGTCCGTCGGGAATGCCTCGGCCAGCTCGCGGTGCACCTCGGCGGTGGCCAGGCCCAGCCGGCGGGCCTCGGCGGAGAAGTCGCCGCCGACCTCCCCGGCGGCCAGCTCGGGCATCGCGCCGTACAGGTCGCGCACGCTGGCCAGGGCCAGGTCCCAGCCGTCGTTGGCGGTCGGCAGGAACTCCTGCATGATCGCCAGCGTGGTGGGCTGGTCGTCGAGGTCGGTCTCGATCCATCCGTACGGCTGGGCGATGTGCTTGGCGCCCCGATCGGCCAGAGCGGAGACGATCTCCAGCTCGGGATTGGTGCCGGGGATGAGGCGCCGGAAGAGCTTGCAGATGTAGGCCTCGCCGTACACCAGGGAGGTGTTGGACTGCTCGGCCCCGAGCACCAGGCTGCGCAGCGAGGTGTCGATGGCGGCGCCGGGCAGGTGGCGGAAGCGGATCGGGCCGAAGGTGGTGCCCGAGGCCATCAGCTCCAGCAGCACCCCGGTGAGCTCGAAGTCGTGGAGCGCGTCGTAGAGGCCGTCGGCGATGTGGGCGTGCCTGAGCCGGTCGGGCAGGTGGTCGCTGTGGCCCAGGAGCAGCTGGTAGCGGTCGGTGACGCCACCCTGCCGTACGGCGATGACAAGGTGTCGCAGGCCGGGCAGCGATGTGTCCGATTCGATGCGGAGAGTGTCTATGGGACGGCCCTTGCCGGCGAACCATCGTTGGTGCGTGATCCAGTCGGCAAGGGTGTCCTCGAGCATGGGCTACTCCGTCTGTGGAGGCGGAAGGGTGAACCAGTAGAACCCATGCCCAGGAAGCGTCAAAAGATACGGAAGTTCGCCAATCGGTGGGAAAGGCACACCGCCCATGGTCTCGACGGGGGCCACTCCAACGAATCTCCGCAGGTCCAGCTCCACGGGCTGGGGAAAACGACTGAGATTGTTGACGCACAGGATACGGTCGTCGCCCAGCTCACGCACGAACGCCAGCACGCTCGGGTTGCTGGAGTTGAGCTCGGTGAACTCGCCCAGGCCGAAGACCGGGTGGCGCTTGCGGATGTCGATCATCCGCTTGGTCCAGTGCAGGAGGGAGCCGCCGTTCTTCTGCTGCGCCTCGACGTTGAGCCCCTGGTAGCCGTAGATCGGGTCCATGATCGTCGGCAGGTAGAGGCGGCCGGGGTCGCAGTCGGAGAAGCCCGCGTTGCGGTCGGGGGTCCACTGCATGGGGGTGCGCACGCCGTCGCGGTCGCCCAGCCAGATGTTGTCGCCCATGCCGATCTCGTCGCCGTAGTACAGGACGGGCGAGCCGGGGAGGCTGAGGAGCAGGGCGGTGAAGAGCTCGATCTGGTTGCGGTCGTTCTCCAGGAGCGGGGCGAGCCGCCTGCGGATGCCGACATTGGCCCGCATTCTGGGGTCTTTGGCGTATTCCGTATACATGTAGTCGCGCTCTTCGTCCGTGACCATTTCGAGGGTCAGCTCGTCATGGTTGCGGAGGAAGATGCCCCATTGGCAGTTCTCCGGGATTTTCGGCGTCTGCGCGAGGATCTCGGAGATGGGGTAGCGCGATTCCCTTCTGACGGCCATGAAGATGCGCGGCATCAGCGGGAAGTGGAAGGCCATGTGGCACTCGTCGCCACCGGTCACCGGGTCGCCGAAGTACTCCACCACGTCGCTGGGCCACTGGTTGGCCTCGGCGAGCAGCACCCGGTCGGGGTAGAGGCGGTCGACCTCGGCGCGCACCCGCTTGAGGTAGGCGTGCGTCCGGGGAAGGTTCTCGCAGTTGGTGCCCTCCTCCTCGAACAGGTAGGGGATGGCGTCCATGCGGAATCCGTCGATGCCCAGGTCGAGCCAGAACCGCAGGACCTCCAGCATCGCCTCCTGCACCTGCGGGTTCTCGTAGTTGAGATCCGGCTGGTGGTGGAAGAAGCGGTGCCAGTAGTACTGCTGGCGCACCGGGTCGTAGGTCCAGTTGGACGTCTCGGTGTCGACGAAGATGATGCGGGCGTCCTGGTAGGGCTCATCGCTGTCGGACCAGACGTAGAAGTCGCCGAACGGCCCCGTCGGGTCGTGACGCGAGGCCTGGAACCACGGGTGGGCGTCGCTGGTGTGGTTCATGACCAGGTCGGCGATGACCCTCATGCCCCGCTTGTGGGCCTCGTCGACCAGCTTCACGAAGTCGCCGAGGTCTCCGAACTCCGGCAGGATCTTCATGAAGTCGGAGATGTCGTAACCGCCGTCACGCAGCGGCGACTCGTACAGCGGCAGCAGCCACAGGCAGTCGACCCCGAGCCACTCGAGGTAGTCGAGCTTGCTGATCAGGCCCTTGATGTCGCCCGTGCCGTCGCCGTTGGAGTCCTTGAACCCGCGGATGAGCACCTCGTAGAAGACCGCGCGTTTGTACCAGTAGGGATCGCGCGGTTCTTCTTCGTCGAAGGTGTTGGGAATGGGCTCGGAGTTCATGTTTCAGCGCTTTCAGACACGTCGAAGCCTCCCCGAATCGTTTGTGTGCGGATCTACCGATTGCCCGATCGCACAGTGAAGATGTGAGCCGGGTGGATGTGGGGGTCGAGACGCACGTAGTTGTTCTGGCGCCAGTGGAAGGTCTCGCCGGAGAGCTCGTCGTCGACGACGAACTCGGCGTTCCAGTCGAGACCCAGGGCAGGCATGTCCAGCTCTACGGTCGCCTCGTGGGTGTGGTGCGGGTCCAGATTGACGACCGCGAGGACAACGTCGCCCAGTCCGTGCCGTCGTGTGGCCGTGTCGAAGGCGCCGGGCAGTCGCTTGGAAAAGCAGACCATGTCCGGTTGGTCGATCCTGTGGAACCTCAGGTTACGCAATTCTTGGAGTGCCGGGTGGGCTCTTCGGAACAAATTCAGATGAGTGATGAAGGGGGCCAGACTACGGCCTTCTCGTTCCGCGGCTTCCCAATCGCGAGGTCTGTACTGATATTTCTCGCTATCGAGGTATTCCTCGCTGCCGGGGCGAACCGGCATATTCTCCGCGAGCTCGTACCCCGCGTACACACCCCAGCTCGGCCCGGTCAGCGCGGCCAGCACCGCCCTGATCTTGAAGGCCGGCACCCCGCCGTGCTGCAGGTACTCGTGGAGGATGTCGGGCGTGTTGACGAACAGGTTCGGCCGCAGGTAGTGAGAGGTCTCCTCGGACAGCTCGGTCAGGTACGACTCCACGTCGTCCTTGGAGTTCTTCCAGGTGTAGTACGTGTACGACTGGTGGAAGCCGATCTTGGCCAGGCCGCGCATCATCGCTGGTCTGGTGAAGGCCTCGCTCAGGAAGATCACGTCCGGGTCGGTGGAGTGGATGTCGGCCAGCAGCCGCTCCCAGAAGTTCACCGGCTTGGTGTGCGGGTTGTCGACACGGAAGATCCTGACCCCGTGCTGCATCCAGTGGCGCATCACCCGCCTGATCTCGGCGTAGATGCCCTCGGGGTCCTTGTCGAAGTTGAGCGGGTAGATGTCCTGGTACTTCTTGGGAGGGTTCTCCGCGTAGGCGATCGTCCCGTCGGCCCTGATGTTGAACCACTCGGGGTGCTCCTTGACCCAGGGGTGGTCGGGGGAGCACTGCAGCGCGAAGTCCAGCGCCACCTCCAGGCCCAGCTCCCTGGCCCTGTCGACGAAGGCGTCGAAGTCCTCGATGGTGCCCAGGTCCGGGTGGATCGCGTCGTGCCCGCCGTCCTCGCTGCCGATGGCCCAGGGGCTGCCGGGGTCGCCCTCGGCCGGGGTCAGGGTGTTGTTCGGGCCCTTGCGGTGGGCGGTGCCGATGGGGTGGATCGGCGGCAGGTAGACGACGTCGAAGCCCATGCGGGCCACGGCGGGCAGCCGCTTGGCGGCGGTCTGGAAGTCGCCCGACTTGCTCACCCCGGCCGGGTCGACGATCGCCCCCTCCGACCTCGGGAAGAACTCGTACCAGGAGCCGTACAGCGCCCTGCGGCGATCCACGCGCAGGCGGAAGGCCTTCGACCTGGTCACCAGGTCACGCAGCGGGTGCGCCTCGATCAGCCTCGCCGTCTCGGGAAGCTGGGTCACCGAGAGCCTGGCCCGCGGGTCGAGCGTGTCGTCGCGCAGCGTGGAGGCGATGGCCAGCAGGGCGGCCCGGTGCCCGCACGCCTCCGCCTTGGTGGAGACCTTCACGCCGGGAACCGCGCTGGAGACCTTCACCGCCGCGGCGCCCGGCGCGGGACCGGCCGGGCAGTCGGCGGGCCGTACGGCTTTCGCGGCCCGTTCGAACAGCCGCGCGCCCTCCTCGCACATCAGGTCGACGTCGAGCCCGCGCGGGATCTTGATCCCGGCGTCGTGCAGCCACGTGCCGATCGGGTCGCTCCAGGCCTCCACCCGGAATTGCCAGTCGCCCTCGTCGGGAAGGCTCACCGTCGTTCCCCAGCGGTCGGTGCCGGGGGCCAGCTCCTTCATCGGTTTGAGCCGGCGTTTCTCCCCGCCGGGGGAGACGAGCACCACCCCCGCCGCCACCGCGTCGTGTCCCTCGCGGTACACGGTCGCGGAGATCTCGAAGGTCTCGCCCGCCACGGCCTTGGCGGGCCAGGCCCCGCATTCGACGACGGGCTGGATGTCCGAGATGGGAATGCGTCCGATCATGTGTCTGAGCTCTCCGGGTCGAGGCTGGTACCTGCCGCAACGATCATTGCATCTGTATGTGGACAGCAAGGGGCTGAGACATATGAGTGAGTTGCCCTCTTCGTCCAACTTCATGCGCCCGCCGTCGTGTTTGAGGGAGCGGCAGCCGGTGAAAGACAGACGCGAGTCCTCCGAGTAGCCATAGGGTCATTAATCGTGAGAGCAATCCGCAGGTTCACCGTCCGCACCGTCCTGCCCACGGAGCTGGCCGCCCTCGGCGAGCTTGTCCACAACTTGCGCTGGTCATGGCATCCCGAGACCACCGACCTCTTCTCGTCGGTCGATCCCGACCTGTGGGAGCAGGTGGGCCACGATCCCGTGGCCCTGCTCGGCGCGGTCGATCCGTCCCGGTTGAGGGAGCTGGCGCAGGACCGCCGCTTCCTGCGGAGGCTGGCCGACGCGGCCGACGACCTGCGCGACTACCTGACCTCGCCGAAGTGGTACCAGAGCCTGCCCGACGCCGCCAAGGCCATCGCCTACTTCTCGCCGGAGTACGGCATCGCGGCCGCGTTGCCGCAGTACTCCGGCGGCCTGGGCATCCTGGCGGGCGACCATCTGAAGGCCGCCAGCGACCTGGGCGTGCCGATCCTGGCCGTGGGGCTGCTGTATCGCCACGGCTACTTCACGCAGTCGTTGTCGCCCGAGGGATGGCAGCTGGAGCACTACCCGTCGCTCGATCCCGGCGGGCTGCCGCTGTCGCTGCTGAAGGACGTCAAGGTCCGTGTCGGCCTGCCGGAAGGGCGCACGCTGCACGCGCAGGTGTGGGTGGCGCGGGTCGGCCGGGTGCCGCTGCTCCTGCTCGACTCCGACGTGGCGGAGAACGACTCGGCGGCGCGCGACGTGACCGACCGGCTGTACGGCGGTGGCACCGACCACCGGCTGATGCAGGAGCTCCTGCTCGGCATCGGCGGCGTGCGGGCGATCAGGGCCTACTGCGCGGCCACCGGGCATCCCGAGCCCGAGGTGTTCCACACCAACGAGGGCCACGCCGGCTTCCTGGGCCTGGAGCGCATCCGCGAGCTGACCGAGTCGAGGCTGAGCTTCGACGAGGCGCTGGAGGTGGTGCGCGCGGGCACGGTGTTCACCACGCACACCCCGGTGCCGGCGGGCATCGACCGGTTCCCGAAGGACATGATCGAGCGGCAGTTCGGCGGCGACAACGCCTGGCCGACCGTCCCGGTCGACCGCATCCTGGCGCTGGGCGTCGAGGAGGATCCCGGCCGCTTCAACATGGCGCACATGGGCATGCGCCTGGCGCAGCGCGTCAACGGCGTCTCCGAGCTGCACGGCGACGTCAGCCGCGGCATGTTCCAGGCGCTGTGGCCCGGCTTCGACCTCGACGAGGTGCCGATCGGCTCGATCACCAACGGCGTGCACGCCCCCACCTGGGTGAGCCGCGAGATCATGGAGGTGGCCGGACGCGAGCTGCCTTCGCTCATCGACAAGGCGCAGGGCTGGGAAGGCGTGCAGAAGATCTCCGACGCCGAGATCTGGGGCATCCGCGGCAAGCTGCGCCGGCGGCTCGTGGAGGCGGCCAGGGTACGGCTGCGCAGGTCGTGGCGTGACCGGGGCGCCTCCGACGCCGAGCTCGGCTGGGTGGACGACGCGCTCGATCCCGAGGTGCTCACGATCGGCTTCGCCCGGCGGGTGCCGTCGTACAAGCGGCTGACCCTGATGCTGCGCGATCCGCAGCGCCTGCGCGAGCTGCTGCTCGACCCCGACAGGCCCGTGCAGATCGTCATCGCGGGCAAGGCGCACCCGGCCGACGAGGGCGGCAAGAAGCTGATCCAGCAGATCGTGCGCTTCGCCGACGAGGAGGACGTGCGCCACCGCATCGTCTTCCTGCCCGACTACGACATGGCCCTGGGCCAGCTGCTGGTGCAGGGCTGCGACGTGTGGATGAACAACCCGCTGCGCCCGCTGGAGGCGTGCGGCACCTCGGGCATGAAGGCGGCGCTCAACGGCGGGCTCAACCTGTCGATCCGCGACGGCTGGTGGGACGAGTGGTTCGACGGCACCAACGGCTGGGCGATCCCGACCGCCGACGGCGTCGCCGACCCGGACCGGCGCGACGACCTGGAGTCCGGCGCGCTGCTCGACCTGATCGAGCACGAGGTGGCCGACCGTTTCTACGACCGCGCGGCCGACGGCCTGCCGCGGCGCTGGCTGGAGATGGTCAAGCACACGCTGGCCACGCTCGGGCCGAAGGTCCTGGCCGGGCGCATGCTGCGCGACTACGTGGTCACGCTCTACACGCCCGCCTCGCACTCCGCGCGTGCCCTGTCGTCCGACGCGTACGGCCAGGCGCGGGCGTTCGCCGCCTGGTGCGTGCGGGTCAGCCAGGCGTGGCCCGGCGTGCGGGTGGAGCACGTGGAGGCCTCGGGCATCGGCGACACCCCTGAGGTGGGCGCCGCGCTGGAGTTGCGCACCACGGTCGCGCTGGGTGACCTGTCGCCCGGCGACGTGCTGGTCCAGGCCGCGTACGGCCAGGTCGGGCCGCACGACGAGCTGCTGAGCCCTTCGTATCTGACGCTGGAGGAGATCAGCAACGGCGACGATGGCAAGGCCCACTACTCAGGGGTGGTGCCGCTGGAGCGCACGGGCGCGTTCGGCTACACCGTCCGGGTGGTGCCGCATCACTCGCTGATGGCCTCCCACGCCGACCTGGGGCTGGTCGCGCTCCCCGAGGAGCCCGCCGGCATGACGAACGGCACACTCAGGTGAGGAAGGCCGCATAATCATCGTGTGGACGACAACACACCCCGTGCCGACACCCTGGTAGCCACCGTGCGTGGGGTGCTGCCGTCGTTGACCCCCGCCGCGCAGACCGTGGCCAAGCTGATCCTCGAGGATCCCGCCACGGTCGCGCGCAGCACGATCACCGAGCTGTCGGCCGCCTCCGGCACCAGCGAGGCGACCATCGTGCGTACGGCACGGCTGCTCGGTTTCGCCGGTTACCCGCAGCTGCGCCTGGCACTGGCCGCCGCGGCGGCACAGCCCGACCGGCTGGTGCCCGGCGACCTGGCCCCCGACGACCCGCTGTCCGAGGTGATCGTCAAGGTCTCGCGCTCCGAGACCGAGGCGATCAACGACACCGTCGCCCAGCTCACCTCCGAGAAGCTCGGCGCGGTGGTCGACGCCATCGTGGGCGCCCCCAGGATCCACGCCTACGGCGTCAGCGCCTCGGGCCTGGTGGCCGCCGACATGGCGCAGAAACTGATGCGCATCGGGCTGGCCAGTCACGCCTTCAACGACGCCCACCTGGCGCTGACCAGCGCCGTGCTGCTCAAGCCCGGCGACGTGGCGATCGGCATCAGCACCACGGGCGAGACCCCCGACGTGCTGGAGCCGCTGCGCAGGGCGGGGGAGGCGGGGGCGACGACCGTCGCGATCACGAACAACCCGCGCTCGACGATCGCCGAGGTGGCCGAGCACGTGCTCATCTCGGCGGGCAGGGAGACGGAGTTCCGTCCCGGCGCGCTGGCCAGCCGCATCAGTCAGCTGCTGGTGGTCGACTGCGTCTTCGTGGGAGTGGCTCAACGCACCTATGACACCTCACAGGAGGCTCTGCGGAGCACCCGGGTGGCAGTCGCGGAGTTCGTCAAGAAGAGGTGAGAGGACGTCGGCCACACGCGCCCGTGGCCGACCGATGCTCACAGATCAGTGGCGATGATCCGCTCGATGTTCCGTTCGGCGAGCGCTGTGATGGTGACGAACGGGTTCACCGTGGTGTTGCCGGGGATGAGGGCGCCGTCGATGACGTACAGCCCGGGGTGGCCGTGCAGGCGGCCGTAGTTGTCGGTGGCCTTGTTCAGCACGGCGCCGCCCAGCGGGTGGTACGTCAGGTGGTCGCCCCAGATCTTGTAGACGCCGAACAGGTCCGTCCGGTAGATCGTGCCCTCCTTCGAGTTGATCTTGTCGAAGATCGTCTTGGCCATGGTGATGGACGGCTGCTTCCAGGCGGTCTGCCAGTTCAGCTCCACCTTGCCCGCCGCCGCGTTCCAGGTGAACTGCGCCCGGTACGGGTTGCGGGTGATCGACAGGTAGAACGAGGCGTAGGTCTCGATCCCCGTGGGCAGCGGAGCGACCTCGGCGAAGGCGCCGCCCGCGTCCCAGTTGTCGATGCCCGAGCAGGGGATGGTCGACTGCAGCTTGCCCGTCGGATCCCACAGGTGGTTGGCCCTGCCGCACATCACGTTGCCGTTGTCGCCCCAGCCCTTGCCGACCTCGTCGTTGAGGCCGGGAAGCGCGCCGGTGGCCTTCAGCTTGACCAGCAGCTTGCTGGTGCCGACGCTGCCGGCGGCGAAGAAGACCCGGTTCGCCGTCACCTGCTTGACCGCGACGACGTTGCCGCTCGTGTCGAGCTGCTCCATGGTCACGGTGTAGGCGCCGCCCGCCGGGGTGACCGAGGTGACCCGGTGCAGGGGCGAGATGGTGACCCTGCCGGTGGCCCTGGCCTGGGCGAGGTAGGTCTTCTGCAGCGACTTCTTGCCGTGGTTGTTGCCGTACAGGATCTCTCCCGCCAGCGCGGACTTGGGAGCCGTGCCCGCGGCCTCCTGCTTCATGTAGTCCCAGTCGTAGACGTCGGGGACGAAGGTCCACGGGAAGCCGGAGCGCTGGGCGTGCTTACGGCCGACCCGTGAGTACTGGTAGCAGGCGGTGCTCTCGAACCAGGCCGGGTCGATCAGCCCGACGCCGAGGCCCGCGTTGGCGCGCGGGTAGTAGACGTCGTACATCTCGTCCGGATTGACCGAGGGCAGGACCGAGGCGAAGTGCTGGCGCTTGGGCGTGACGGCCATGCCGCCGTTCACCAGCGAGCCTCCGCCGACGCCGCGCCCCTGGTAGACCGTGATGCCGCCGAACTCCTCCGCGTCCAGGATCCCGGTGTAGCGGGAGATGTCCCGATCGATCGGGAAGCCGAGGAAGTAGTTGAGCGGCGCCTTGGTCTTGGTGCGCAGCCAGTAGGAGCGGTGGTCGGGCGAGGTGGTGGTGCAGAAGATCTTGCCGTCCGGTCCTGGGGTGTCCCAGGCCATGCCCATCTCGACCATGTGCACGTCCACGCCCGCCTGGGCGAGCCGGAGTGCCGCCACCGCTCCGCCGTACCCGGTGCCGATGACCAGCGCGGGGACGTTCGCCTTGGCGGGTGCCGGGAGCGCTGCGGCTCCCAGGATGAAACCCGTTCCAGCGAGCAGGGTCCGACGGGAGACCCCTAACGCACCTTCCCTTTCTGAGCTCATGTGATGCTCCTCACAGTTGGGGGTTGGAACAAGTTCTATATTTTTCCTCGCCATTTGTGAAGTAGTGAAGGAATCGGTGCCAGGAACATGGCGAGGAAGAAGGCGCTCGTCGGGATCAGCACGGTGATGCCGAGGACCGAGTAGACGCCGCCGCACGACATGTCGGCGCCCAGGGCCGAGAGCACCACCAGCGCCCCCGTGCCGATCGCGGCACCGCTGATCAGGGCGATGGGCAGGCCGATGACGCGGTCGAAGGTCATCAGCCTGCGGATGGGGCCCAGGCCGTGCTTGGCGATCGCCTTCCCGGGCGGGCGCAGCCAGCTCTCGCGCAGCCTGCCGTACGTGGCGCTGCTGATCGCGGCGGCGAACAGCAGGACGGTCAGGCCCAGGACCGCCAGCGAGACGGTCAGGATCTGGGTGTCGAGGTCGCGACGGGCGGCGAAGTCCTTGCGGGTGAAGACCTCGGGGCCGGGGCCCAGCTTGGCCGCCACCAGGTCCCGTACGGCCGACGGCGTGGCGGTGCCCGCGACGGTCAGCTGCATGCCGCTGAGCTCCAGCCGGCCCATCAGCGGGCGGGCCGTCTCCGGGCCGAGGCCGATCGCGCCCCGCACGACCTGGCGCTGGTCCATGTCGATGCCGATGATCCCCGACAGCCGCAGCTCGGTCGTACGGCCGCCGGCGCCGGTGACGGGGAGGCGGTCACCGGGATGCAGGCCCAGTGCCGAGGCGGTGCCGCGGTCGAGCACCGCCTCCTTGGCGGAGGCGGGAAGCGTGCCCGCGACGAGCGGCAGCATGGGAAGCCCGTCCTTGGGAAGGACGATGCCGGCCAGCGGACGGGAGCCGGTCTCCAGCGGACCTCCGTAGACCTCCTCCACGTGGGAGACGCCCGGGACGGTTTTCACCTGCGCGGGGGTGCCGGGGGTCAGCTCGGGCGCCTTGTCCCTGCCGGGGAAGCCGGCGGGCAGGACCACGATGCTCATGCTCTGACCGGCGAAGCACTGGGTGAACCTGCCGTGCTCGGCGCCGTTCAGACCGAGGGCTCCGGCGACCGCGACGGCACCGCCCACCGCGCCAAGCAGGCAAAGGGTGAGACAAGTGATGTGCGAACGGATGATGCCCATACTTGACGGTAAGAAGAGATACCACCGGAAAATGTCCTGCGAAAGAAGGGTTTTCCCCTCATTCTTTCGCTGACTCCTCATCGAAACGCTGAGAGGGCTGGATGACGCCCTGCTCGTAGGCGTAGACGATGATCTGCGGACGGGACCTCAGCGCGAGCTTGGCGACGATGTTGTCGACATGGGTCCGCACCGTCACGGCGGAAATGCCCAGCCTATGTGAGATGTCGGCGTTGGTGCAGCCGGCGGCCACCAGCATGAAGATCTCGCGCTCCCTGGCCGTCAGCTCCTCCAGCCGGCCGCTGGGCGGCGCGACGTCCGGCAGATCGGTGCGGAACAGGTCGAGGAAACGTTTGGCGATCCGTGGGTCGATCGCCGCGGCCCCGCGCCCGATGTTCACCAGCGCCCGCGCCAGATCGTCTGGCGGGACGTCCTTGAGCAGGTAGCCGTCGGCGCCCGCGAGCAGGCCCTCCTGGATCAGCCGGTCCTCGTCGAACGTGGTCAGCAGCAGGACCTTGGTGTGCGGGAAGCGGGCGCGGACCTGGCGGGTGGCCTCGATGCCTCCCATGCCCGGCATGCGCACGTCCATGAGGACCACGTCGACCCGCTCCGCCTCCAGGAGGTCCAGCGCCTCCTCGCCGGTCCCGGCCTCGCCCACCACGGTGAGCCCCGGCCGCGGCTCCAGCACCAGCCGCAGGCCGGCCCTGAGGAGCTCCTGGTCGTCGACGACCAGGACACGCACATCACCGTCCATCGTGATCTCTCGGCATCGTGGCGACCACTCGATAGCCGCGGGCCTCGCCCGGCCCGGCCGAGAAGGTGCCGCCCCCGGCGAGCACCCGCTCCTGCAGGCCGGCCAGCCCGTGCCCGCCGGGCGGCATCGGCAGCGGGCTGCCGCCGCCGTCGTCCTCCAGCGAGACCTCCGTCTGCTCGGGACCGAAACGGATCGACAGCCGCACCTGCGCGCCGGGACCCGCGTACTTGAGCGCGTTGGTGAGCCCCTCGCGGACCACCGGATAGACCTCCGCCCACCGCGCGTCGCAGGGCGGGCCGTCGACCTCGGAGTGGACCTTCAACCCGCTGCGCTCGACCGCCTCGACGGCGTCGGCCACCAGCGCCGACCACGGCACCGGTGGCTCCTCGCTCAGGGTTCCGACCAGGGAGCGCATGTCGGCGAGCGCCGCCCTGCCGGCCGACGCGATCACCTCCATCGCCCGGACGGCCAGAGCGGGCTGCTGCCGTACGGCCTCCGCCTGGAGGATCATCACGCTCACGTTGTGCGCGACGGTGTCGTGCAGCTCGCGGGCCAGCTCCATCCGTTCCCTGACCGCGGCGTAGCGTGCCTCGCGCTGCCTGGCCTCCTCGGCCAGCACCAGGCTCTCGCGCAGCGCCATGGTGCCCTGGCGCTTGGCCTGCACGAAGCGACCGCCGAGCCAGAGCAGGACCACCAGGACGGCCGTCGACCCCGCCATGGGACCGGTATCGGAATCGGGATAGCGCACGACCCAGAGCCACTGGCCCACCAGCGCCACCCCCGCCGCCACCAGCGACTTGGCGAGCGAGCACCGGCTGGCCACGCCGAACAGCGCCACGCACGCGCCCAGGTTGGCCAGCAGGATCGGCCAGCGCAGGTAGATCTGGAGCAGGGTCACCCCGGCGACCACGGCGAAGACCGTCATCGGGAAACGGCGGCGCCACAGCAGCGGGACCAGCAGTCCGGCGCAGACGGCCAGCTCGGCGGGCAGCGTCGCGGGCATGTCGTCGTCGCCGCCCGAGGTGAACACGCACAGCACCGTCCAGGGCACCAACCAGCTCAGATCCATGAGCAGAGGGTGGCGCGCCGGGAACTCCACCCAGGTGCGGTCCATGAACCGATCTTACGTTTCCGCACGTCAGAGCAGCTGGTCGGGGATAACCCTGGCTCTTCCCCGATCTGTGGCCCGGCGGCTGCCGCTGGCGGCCGCCGGGCCGTACCGTCAAAGCATGGGACGGATTCTTCTGATCGTGGCCGCCGTGATCGTCGGCCTCATGCTGCTCGGCCCGATCCTGGGCTTCGCCTTCACGCTCCTCAAGTGGGCGCTGATCATCGGTGGCATCGCCTTCGCGGCGATGTTCGTGACCAAGTGGGTCAAGACCAACTCAGAACCACGTCGTCAGCCTTGACGTACATCACGCGGTGGCCGAACTGGAGCTGGTAGTACTTCAGCTGCCCGCGCACGACCTTGTGGGTCGCCGGGTCGATGGTCACCGCGCGGTAGTACTCACCGAACTGGATCCCGCCGAAGGCGTACTTCTCGCCCGCCGAGAACGTGTACTGCGACAGCGGGGTGATCGGCTGGTACGGGATGCTGCCGTCGGCCGGGTAGGCCTCCTGCTCCGGATAGGCCCTGCCGTACACCGGCACGGTGGCCAGTCCCGGCTTGGGGCTCACCTGCAGGCCCATCGACGGGATGGCGTGCTTGGCCTCGAACCAGCCCTTCCGGCCCAGGTACCAGATCGCGATCCAGTCGCCCTGCCGGTCGGCCACGGCGTACCGCTGGCCGGTGGTGGCGCGGGCGCTGTGGTCGTAGACGCTGTACAGGCCGGGGTTGAGCTTGCCGGGGTCGCCGATGAGCGGGGCGTCGGCCCGCGGCTCCTTGCGCAGCCACACGGTCGAGGCGCTGGTGGGCGGGCAGGCCAGCGCGGGCTGCTGGCGGTTGCAGCCGTAGAAGTACGGCTTGTTGGTGGCGAAGTCCGGCTTGATCATGACCGTGCCGGAGTTCGGGCCGCCGAAGGGGTGCAGCGGCTTGCCGAGCAGCTCGAAGTAGTGCGCCCAGTCCCAGAACGGGCCCGGGTCCTCGTGCATGCCGCGGACGGTGGTCGGCAGGGTGCCCGGCACGTTGTCGTGGCCCAGGATGTGCTGCCGGTCCAGCGGGACCAGGTGCTTCATGGCCAGGTAGCGCACCAGCTTGGCCGAGGTGCGGTAGTTCGCCTCGGTGTACCAGGCCGCGCCCTCGGCGAGGAAGCCCTCGTGCTCCAGGCCGATCGACTTGGCGTTGATGTACCAGTTGCCGGCCTGCCAGCCGACGTCCTTGGTCTTCAGGTGCTGGGCGATGTGGCCGTCGCTCGACCGCAGCGAGTAGTGCCACGACGCGGTGTAGGTGTAGCTGGTGCCCAGCCGCACGGAGGCGTCGAAGTAGCCCTCCATGTCGTGGATGATGATGAAGTCGACCTTCTGGCTCACCGGCCGGTTCCCGGTGTCGAAGTTGCCGTAGCTGCCGTTGGGCCGGGTGCCCTGGGTGGCCGGGACCCACGCGCACGAGATGGTCGGCGGGCACTCCACGCCGTCACGCCTCGGCGGCGTGAGCCCGAGCTTCTCCAGCCAGTTCTTGATCGCCTCGAGCGAAGGGTTGGGCTGCAGCGCGACCTGGTGGCCGTCGTCGGTCGTACGGCTCGCGCCCTGCTTGATCGTCGAGTAGACCTCGTCGGCGAAGAACTGGGCGGCCTCCTGCTCCTGGGCGCCTGAGTACCTGGCGACCGCGCCGTACCACTGCGCCGGGTCGGCGGACAGCGGCGCGCCCAGCTCCTTCTGGTAGGCGGCCAGCAGCGCCGCGCCGCCCCGGATGTTGGCGGCGGGGTCGGTGCGCAACTTCTCGTGGGTCTCGCCGGTCAGCTCGGCGGCCTTCTCCATCGTGCGCAGCGACGCCGGGATCTCGATGGGGGCGGGGGCGGCCTCGGCGGCCTCCTGCGGGCGGCTGTCGTCGCCGCGAGCGTCCTCTTCGCCGTGTTCGTGGTGGTTCGTCCCCGCGTAGGCGGCGGCGTCGGTCAGGTGCATGGGGCCGAAACCGGCGTCCGTGCTCGGCTGGCCGGCATGGGCGTCCCAGCGTGACTGCAGGTAGGAGACGCCCAGCAGGACGCTCTCCGGCACCTGGAACTCCTCGGCCGCGGCGGTGAACGCCGCCTGCCGGTCACCCGGCTCCTCGGCCGACGCGGACACGGTGGGGGTCAAGATCAGCGGTAAGGCGATGACAGCGATCAACGCTCTACGCATCAAGCGCTCCTTGGCTGGGGGTGTGCGTCAGGGACAGTCTGACCATGATTTCCTTCAGCAGTCGAGGGCATTGCGAAAGTTTTTTTCAGCATTTAACGGGAGGATGCCGGGAGCCCGCCGCCTACGCCCGCCCCGGCCTGATCGTCCCCGGATAGGGTCGTCACATGGGTGAGTTTGCACGCGTCGAAGTGGCCGGCCAGATCGCGACGATCAGGCTCGACCGGCCCAAGATGAACGCGCTCAACGGACAGGTCCAGCGAGAGATCGGCGAGAGTGCCCGCCAGGTCTCCGACGACACGAGCGTCGCCGCCGTGGTGATCTACGGCGGGGAGCGGGTGTTCGCCGCCGGGGCGGACATCAAGGAGATGGCCGACATGTCCTACGCGGAGATGGCGGCGCATTCCGGCACCCTCCAGGACTGCTTCACCGCGGTCGCCCGCATCGGCAAGCCGGTCATCGCGGCGATCACCGGCTACGCGCTCGGCGGCGGCTGCGAGCTGGCCCTGTGCGCCGACTTCCGGGTGGCGGGCGAGTCGGCCAAGCTGGGCCAGCCCGAGATCAACCTCGGCATCATCCCCGGCGCGGGCGGCACCCAGCGGCTGCCCAGGCTCATCGGGCCGTCGCGCGCGAAGGACCTGATCTTCTCGGGGCGCCACGTCACCGCCGCGGAGGCGAAGGAGATCGGCCTGGTCGACCGGGTCGTTCCCGACGACCAGGTGTACACCGCGGCCCTGGAGTGGGCGGCGACCTTCGTCGGCGGCCCGTCGGTGGCGTTGCGCGCTGCCAAGCAGGCGGTCGACCAAGGCCTCGAGGTCGACCTCGACACGGGGCTCGAGATCGAGCGCCTGCAGTTCTCCGGGCTGTTCGCCACCGACGACGCCAAGATCGGCATGCGGGCCTTCGCGGAGAAGGCCAAGCCCAAGTTCACCGGCCGCTAGGAGGAGGCCGGATTCACCGGGCGACGGCTATGCACCGATTTGTCGCACAGAGTCGCCTCAAATCCGGGTCATCTCCTATGGTTGCCTCTCATGATGCGCGCCCCCAAAGCTTGGATGGACGAGCGCTACGCGGCCAGCCAGGAGCTGGCCGAGGCGCGGCAGGAGATCGAGGCGTTGCGGGCCACCGTCGCTGCACTACAGCAGGAGGTCAAGCGGCTGGCCGCGGCCCCGCAGGAGCCCTGTGCGCTGGCCACCAGGACCGCCGAGGCGCTCGACTCCGTGCTGCAGAACGAGGTGCTGCTCTGGCAGGCGGTCGACCGGGCATGAGGGTCACCTGGAACGGCGGCACGCTCACCTTCAGGCTCGACGCCGAGGACGAGATCACCGGGCAGGCCGCCGACGGCTACCCGGTGAAGCTGCGCACCAACTCGTGCACCGTGCACGGCGTGCCCGCCGACGCGCACCCCGACCTGTTCGCGGTCGCCGCGTGGAGCATCGTGGCGCCGTGGACGCGGCGGCGGATCGTGTTCGACCGGGCGATCTCCGCCGAACTGGCCGCCGCGCTGCACGAAGGCTGGGGCGTCGAGGCCGGACCCGTCTCGGGGACGCCCCGCCGTACCGGCTCGGTCCTGGCGATCTCCTACAGCGGGGGCGCGGACTCCGTGGCCGCCGCGACGATCCACCCCGACGCGCCTTTCGTGCACTTCCGCCGGGTGCCGCACCCCCGCGTGCCCAACCGCTGGACGCACTACCGTTCCGACGTGCTCGCCAAGCTGGCCGGGCGGACCGGCCGCGAGCTGACCGTCGTCGACTCCGACCTGGAGTTCACGCTCGCCGAGCCGCGCCCCGGCTACCCCGAGCACCACGCCGTGGCAGCGGGGGCGTTGCTGCTGGCCGACCGGATGGACCTGGGCGGCCTCGCCTTCGGCTACGAGCTGGGCTCGCGCTGGCTCGGCGGCGACCGCTACCTGCTGCGCTACACCCCCGACAACCCGATGTGGGCGCCGCACGGCGCGTGGGGACGGCTGTTCGCCGCCGCCGGGGTGCACATCGTGCTGCCGGTGGGCGGCGTGAGCGAGGCGGTCACCATGCGGCTGGCCCTGGAGTCGCCGCTGAAGGACGTCGTGCGCTGGTGCCTGCGCGGCGTCGACGGGCCGTGCCGTACATGCGGCAAGTGCCTGTACAAGGAGCTCATCCAGGCCGCCGTCGAGCGGCGGCCGCTGGACACCCCGATCACCGTCAAGCGGCCGGTGGCCCGCAAGTGGCAGGAGCCGCCGCCCTACGGCGGCCAGGAGATGATCGAGTACGGCTGCGCGCGCGTGCCCGGCATCGAGGAGGGCGTCTTCGGCAAGGCCGCCGGCCACCTGCGGGCCACCGAGGAGTCCACCGCCTGGCTGGACCGCTGCTACCCTCCGGCGCTGGCGGAGATCCCGTCGCCGTGGCGTGACACCGTGGAGAAGTTCATGATCGACAACGTCGGGCTGATGACGCCCGCGCAGGCCCGGCGGGTGGAGGAGTGGGGCGCGTGAAGGTCTACCTGTCGGTCGACATGGAGGGCGTCACCGGGCTCACCGACCCGGAGGAGATGCACGCGGGCAAGCGCGGCTACGAGCGCGGCTGCGAGCTCATGACAGCCGACGCCAACGCCTGCGTGGCGGGAGCCTTCGACGCCTCGGGCGTGCACGCCGTGCTGGTCAACGACGCTCACGGATCGACCAAGAACCTGCGCATCGACCTGCTCGACGAGCGCGCCAGCCTGATCCGCGGCCCCGGCAAGTCGCAGCGCATGGCCCAGGGACTCGACGGCTCCTTCGACGCCGCCTGCTTCGTCGGCTACCACGCGCGGGCGGGCGTCACCCACGGCGTGCTCAACCACACGTGGATGGGCAAAGAGATCCAGAACGTCTGGCTCAACGGCGAGATCTGCGGCGAGACCCGGCTGGTGGCCGCCTGCGCCGGCTTCCACGGCGTGCCCGTCGTGCTCGTCACCGGCGACGAGGCGGTCGGCGAAGAGGCCCGCGAGCTGCTGGGCGACGTGGAGACCGTGGCGGTCAAGAAGGGCATCGACAAGTTCTCGGCCGAGCTGCTGCCGCCCTCCGTGGCGCAGGCGCGCATCCGTGAGGCGACCACCCGGGCGTTGAACCGGTTGAGCGATTTCACGCCCTACACGCCGGCCGCGCCGTACACGCTCGCCGTGGAGTGGAACTCCACCGCCATCGCCGCGGCCGTCGGGCTGATCCCCGGCGTGAAGGCCGCCGGTCCGCGGCACATCGAGTTCACCACCGACGACTTCACCCAGATCATGGCCCTGTTCGGGCTGTTCGCCACCATCGGCGGCCAGATCTCGTGCGGCAGCGGCCCCTATGGCTGAGGGCACCGCCCGGCTGACCCGCCGCGGCCTGCTCGTCGGCATCGGCGCGGCAGGCGGCGCCGGAGCGATGTTCGCCGCGATGGGAGCGCTCGGCCTGGCCCCCACCGGGCAGGACAAGGAGTTCCAGGCCCCGCGGAAGGGCGACTTCACGCTCACGGGCCGCGGAAGCGCGAGCGTGCTCATCCTGGGCGCCGGCGTGGCGGGGCTCACGGCCGCCTACGAGCTGGGCAAGGCCGGCTACGACTGCACCCTCCTGGAGGCGCGCCAGCGCGCGGGCGGGCGCAACCTGACCCTGCGCGGCGGCGACCGCCTCACCGAGACCGGCTCCACGCAGGAGGTCGGCTTCGGCGAGGGCGTCTACTTCAACGCCGGGCCCGCGCGCATCGCGCCCTGGATGCTCACCCTCGACTACTGCCGCGAGCTGGGCATCCCCATCGAGACCTTCGTCAACAACAACGGCGCCGCCTACGTGCACACCAACGGCCAGACCGTGCGCGCCCGCACCGCCCGCGCCGACACCTACGGCTACATCGCCGAGCTCCTGGCCAAGGCCACCGACGAGGGCCGGCTCAACCGCAGGCTGACCGCCGAGGACCGCGAGCGCCTGCTCGACTTCCTGACCCGCTTCGGCGACCTGGGCGAGGCTCTGTCGTACAGCGGCTCGCCGCGCCGCGGCATGGCGCGCAACCCCGGCATCCTCGCCGGCCTGGAGCTCGACCCGCCGCCCGGCACGCTCAGCGAGATCCTGTCCGCCGGCACCGGCCGCGCGATCACCGCCGACTTCTCCTACGACATGGCCGCGCCGATGTTCCAGCCGGTCGGCGGCATGGACCGCATCGTGACCGCCCTGGTCGAGCGGGTCGGCGAGGACCGCATCAGGACCGGCGTCCAGGTCACCAAGATCACCAGCCTGGGCGACGGCGTCGAGGTCGAATGGCAGGGCGGCAAGCAGAAGGCCGACTACTGCATCGCCGCGCTGCCCCCGCACATCCTGGCCCGCATCCCGCACAATCTCGGCCCCGACGTCAGCACCGCCCTGGCCAAACCGACGCCGGTGCCCGCGGGCAAGCTCGGTCTGGAGTACGGCAGGCGCTGGTGGGAGCTGGAGGACCGGATCTACGGCGGCATCACCGAGACCGACCTCGACATCACCCACATCTGGTACCCCTCCCACGGCTACCACGCGCAGACCGGCCTGGTCGTCGCCTACTACAACACCGACAAGGACGCCGAGCTCTACGGGGCGCTCAGCCACGAGGACCGCAAGCGCCGGGCCCTCACCCAGGGCAAGAAGATCCACGGAGAGAAGTTCCGCCAGAACGTGCTGTCCAGCGCCTCGATCGCCTGGGAGCGCCAGGACCACATCAAGGGCGGCTGGGCACGCTGGCCCGTCATTGATTCTTCCTTCACTCTTCTGCAAGGCCCTGCCGGAAGGGTTTACTTCGCCGGTGACTGGCTGACCCGGCTGACCGCGTGGCAGGCGGGCGCGATGGAGTCGGCCAGGCACGTGGTGACCCAGCTGCATCAGAGAGTGATGAAGTCTCCCTGAGCGCATGCATCAAATGTCGGTGGCGTGGGTCAGACTGACCTGGCTGCCTATATCGAGACCAATGTGAGACCGTCGTTTGGGAAACCGACGAGACCGAATCGAACGTTAAGCAAGTGGGAATGTGGCCTCATGGTTCATCTTTGGGTGAGGTTTAAGCCGGTATGGTGCTTCATGCCATGAATCAGGACGATCGACTAGGGCCGTACCGCCTGCTCAGGCGGCTCGGCGAGGGCGGCATGGGTGTGGTTCACCTGGCCGTCGACTCCGCCGGGCGCCAGGTGGCGGTGAAGGTCCTGCGCTCCGAGGTCGCGGGCGACGACGTCGCCAGGCGGCGGCTTTCGCGCGAGGTCGAGACCATGCAGCGGGTGCGCAGCCAGTACATCGCCGAGGTGCTCGACGCCGACGTGACCGGGCACCGGCCGTACATCGTGACCCGCTACGTTCCAGGACGCCCGCTCGACGAGATCGTCAAGGAAGACGGCCCGCTCGACCTGCCGGCCCTCATCCGCGTCGCCCACGGCGTGGCCGCCGCGCTCGCGGCCGTGCACTCCGTCGGCGTGATCCACCGCGACCTCAAGCCGGGCAACGTGCTCATCCTCGACGGCGAGCCCGTGCTCATCGACTTCGGCATCGCCCAGGCGGTCGACGCCACGCGGCTCACCCAGACCGGCATGTTCATCGGCACGCCCCAGTACCTCGCGCCCGAGATCATCGAGGGCCACGAGGCGGGTCCCGAGGTCGACGTGCACGCCTGGGCGGGCACGCTGCTCTACGGCGCCACCGGCCAGCCGCCCTTCGGCAAGGGCACGCTGGAGATGATCTTCTACAACATCACCGCGGGCAAGGCCGACATCTCGGCGGCTCCCGGGCAGCTGCAGCCGTTCCTCAAGGCGGCCTTCCAGCGCAACCCGAGCAAGCGGCCGAAGGCGGCCGAGCTCGCCGAGCAGACCGCGCGCATGCTGCCCAAGGCGGCAGGGCGGGTGCCCGACGAGATCTCGACCGTGCCGCGGGCCGACCGCAACGAGCGGCCCGACCCCACGCCCCCGCCGTCCGGGCCCTTCGTCTCGCTGCTGCCGCATCAGCCGTCCAGCGGCACCGGCAGCCAGCCGGTGTCGCAGACGGGCGGCCAGGGCGGCCAGGGCGGCACTCCTGCCGGGCACGAGCCGAGCACGGTCCCCAGGCGTCCCGACCGCCAGCCCACCGCCGACCGTCCGGGCTTCGGCTCGGGGGTCCAGCAGGGTTTCGGCTCCGACATCCAGCCGGGCTTCGGGTCCGACATCCAGCAGGCGCCGGGCTTCGGCTCGGGCGCGCACCAGGGCTCCGGGTCCCACCAGGGCTCCGGTTCCCACCAGGCCCACCAGGGCTCCGGTTCCCACCAGGGCTCCGGCTATCCGTCCGGCTACGGCTCCGGCCCCCAGCAGGCACCCGGTCACGGCTCCGGTCCCCAGCAGGCCGCCGGCTACGGCTCGGGCCCGCAGCAGGCCCCCGGCTACCCCGGCTCCCAGCAGGGCTACGGCTCCGGTCCCCAGCAGGCAGGCGCGCCCGCCGACAACTCGCCCACCCGCCGGGTCAGCCCGGAGGAGCTGCGCCGCATGCGCGAGGAGGCGCAGTCCTGGCAGCCCGGCCGTCGTGAGGCCGACGTGGCCACGCGCAGGGTCCCCCCGGCCGTGGCCGAGCAGCTGCGCGCGAGCGGCGGCCACCAGCCGCCCCCGTACGTGCCGCCGGCAGGCTCGCAGGCCAACCCGGCGGTCCAGCAGCACTACCCGCCCGACCCTCCCACGAGGAGGGCGCCCGACTTCCCCGGCGCGGCCCTGGGCAACCCGCTCAAGCGTTCCAAGGCCTACGGCGTGGCCGGCGCGATGCTGCTGGTCATCATGATCGTGGCGGCGGCGCTCGCGCCGGTGCTCGTAGCCGTGGTCGCGATCCCCTTCGCGATCCTGCTGCGCGCGGCCGACCTGGCCCAGCCGCAGCTCACCGGCCGCCGTCCCGGCCCGGCCGCCTTCGACTGGCTGTGGGTCGTCACCTACCCCAAGGCGCTGGCCAAGTCGGTGGGCGTCACGCTCGCGCTGGTGCTCTACGCCGCCATTCTGGGCCTGCCCGTCACCCTGCTGCTGACCGTCATCGTGAAGATGGACGCCGGGAATGCCCTGGCCTGGGGTGCGGCGGTGGCCTTGTGGACCGTCTGCGCCGGACCCGGTGTCGAGGGACCCAGCCGACAGATGCGCAGAACTCTTTCGTCGCTCGTACCCTCTAAGACAGTAGCCATGACGCTCGCGGGCGTCCTGGCCGTCGTCGCCGCCGGCTCGTTGTGGGTGGCGTACGGCACAGCGGGCCGCACCGACCCGACGGAGGCCAACTGGACGCCCGTCGATGTGGGATTCGTCGAAGGCAAGCTCAAGGAACTGCAAGGGGGGACGGCAGGTAAATGAGCGCAGGCAGCACCCAAGCACCCGAACGACTCGGCCCGTACCGGTTGGTCAGGAAGATCGGCGAAGGTGGCATGGGAGTTGTCCACCTCGGTCTTGACGAGGTAGGCCGCGAGGTCGCCATCAAGGTCCTGCACCCCCATGTGGCCGCCGATCTGAAGGCTCGTGACCGGCTGATCCGCGAGGTCGAGACGATGAGGCGGGTGCGCAGCCCGTTCGTCGCCTCGGTGCTCGACGCCGAACTCGTCGGCGGCCAGCCGTACGTGGTCACCCGCTTCGCGCCCGGCCGCACGCTGGAGGAGACGGTCCTGGCCGAAGGGCCGCTGGAGGGCCGCGACCTCATCCGCCTGGCCCAGGGCCTGTGCCAGGCGCTGGTGTCGATCCACGCGGCCGACGTCATCCACCGCGACTTCAAGCCCTCGAACGTGATGCTGGTCAACGGCGAGCCGCTGGTCATCGACTTCGGCATCGCGCACCTGGTCAACGCGACGAGGCTGACCCAGACAGGCATGTTCGTCGGCACTCCCGGCTACCTCGCCCCGGAGATCATCCGCGACGACGAGATCACCCAGAAGGCCGACGTGCACGCGCTGGCCTCGACGGTGTTCTTCGCCGCGACGGGCGTGCCGCCTTTCGGCACGGGCGCCTTCGAGACGGTCTGCTACAACATCATGGAAGGGCGGCCGCAGCTCGACAAGGCGCCGGTGTGGCTGCGCGGCTGGCTCAGCAGGGCGCTGGCGGTCGACGTGGCCGACCGGCTCTCCTCGCAGGAGCTGCTGCGCATGGCTCGCCAGCTCGACCCGAGGGTGACCACCTTCAACGAGACCCCTCCCGCGCGCGGCGGCACCAAGGTGCTGCCGGGCAAGGGCACCTACTCCGACGTGCTGCCGCCGGTGGAGTACAGCAAGGCGCCCGCGCCGCCGCCGCGCCAGAAGAAGCCGCGGCAGGACAAGCCCCAGCACCAGGAGAAGCCGCCGCCCTACGTGCCCGCCCCCGTGCAGGGCCGTCCCGGCGTCGTCGCGCCGATGAACGCGCGTCCGGCTCCGGCGCCCTACGCCGACCAGCGCGTGGCGGGTTATCCCGCGCCGCAGCCGCAGTTCCGCCCGCCTCCCTACACGCCGCCGCGCGAGCGCAAGAAGCAGATCGTCGGCAGCCAGCTGGTGGGCGCGTTGCTGCTGGCGACCCTGGTCGGGCTGACCGTCATGCTGCCGGTGGTCTTCAGCATCGTGGCGGCGTCGCTGGCGCTGGTGCTGCGCATGGGCGAATACCTCTTCGGCGACCTGGTCAAGCGGCGCCAGATGCGCGGTGGCGGCAGCGCCGCCGACCCGCTGCTGGTCGTGGTGGGCGCGCCGTGGGCGCTGGTCAAGGCGGTGCTGGTGACCGGCCTGCACGCCTTGCTCGCCGTCCTGTTCGGGGCGTGCGCGTACGGCGTGGCCCGATGGGGCGGCGGCTTCGACACCAACCACTCGATCGCCTTCGCCGCCGGGGCCTTCGCGGCCGGGCTGTTCATCCTGCCCGGGGCCAAGGCGCCGCGCCAGGCCGTCACCCGCACGCTCAGCTCGGCGCTGCGCAGTCCGGGAGCCGCCCTGGTGGCCACCCTGATCGCGGGTACGGCGGCGCTGCTGGCCATCATGTTCGCGCTCGGCCAGGAGCCCTCCTGGGAGCCGTGGCGAGCGCCTGACCAGGTGATCCGTGAGCTCACCCGCAGCGCGCGCGACAGCACCGTCGGGCTCTTCACGGGGCTGGTCGACGATCTCATGAAGAATCTCGGCCTCGGTTTCCTTTCGCCCTGGTCCTGACGGGGCAGGAGGAGGACGTGAGTCAGACTCTGGGCCCCTACCGGTTACTGTCGGAGCTGGGGGCGGGCGGTTTCGGCCAGGTCCATCTGGCTCTCGATCCCGAGGGCCACACCGTGGCGGTCAAGCTCCTGCATCCGCAGGTGGCCGCCGACGCCAGCGCGCTGGCCAGGCTGGCGCGCGAGGTCGAGACCATGCGGCTGGTGCGCGGGCCGTACATCGCCGAGGTGCTCGACGTCTCGCTCGACGGCGCCAGGCCGTACCTGGTGACCCGGTACGTGCAGGGCAAGCCGCTGTCGGCCGCCCCCAAGCCGGTGCCCGACCTGGCCAGGCTCGCGCGCGGGCTGGCGGCGGCGCTGCTGGCGATGCACCAGGCCGGGGTGGTGCACCGCGACCTCAAGCCGGCCAACGTGATGATCTCCGACGGGGATCCGGTCGTCATCGACTTCGGCATCGCGCGTGCCTTCGACTCGCTGTCGGCCACCGCTCCCGGCGCGGTGATCGGCACGCCCGGCTACCTCGCGCCCGAGGTCATCGAGGGGCGTCCCGCCGCGGCGGCGGCCGACGTCTTCTCGTTCGGGGCGACGCTGGCGTACGCGGCGACCGGGCGTCAGCCCTTCGGCGACGGGCCGCTGTCGGCCGTCGCCTACCGGGTCGTGCACCAGGAGCCCGATCTCGACGGGGTGCCGGGATGGCTGGAGCCGCTGGTGCTGGAGTGCCTGCGCCGCGACCCTGCGACCAGGCCCACGGCGGCGGAGTTGTGCCTGCGGCTGGGCGTCCCGTTGAGCGCGGGGTCGCCGGCCGAGGCCACGTCCGGACCCCACGCGGCGGGCTTCGCCGATGACGCGTCCGGCATCTCGGCGACCGCTGTGGGGCCCGCTGTGCCGTACGCCTTGCACGAAGGCGGGCCGGTGCAGCACGAACCCACGCAGGCCAGCTCGCGCCGGCGGCTGGGCAGGAGCCTGGGCGACGCGCGGCTGCGGCACCGCGAGAAGGTGCGCAGGATCTGGGTGATCGGCTCGGGCCTGTTCATCTCGCTGATGGCGGCGGCGGCGTGGACCCCGCTGCGCGAGGTCGCGCTCTTCCTGTTCGCGGGCTACTCGCTGGCCGTGCTCGCCGACGCCGCGGTCGCGGTGGTCTCGCGGGCGCCGCTCAAACGGCCGCGCATCGCGGTCGATCTGGCGGCGGTGTTCGGTACGGCGGCGCTCGGGCTGATCATGAGTGCCATCTTCGAGCCGTGGACGCTGGCGCTGTTCGCGATCACGGCTCTGGTGGTCGGGGTGGTCTTCCTGCTCAGCGCGTGAGCGGGGCCGCGAGCGGGCTCCGGAATAAAGTTCGGTATGGTGGGGGGTGCGGGTTTGCGTGAAAGCTACCCGCGGGTAACATGACCGCGAGGGGCCCCGGAGTTATGGATCATCCGGGTCGCCTGGCAGTCTGGACAGCAATGAATCCGAGCATGCGATAACGGGAGGTCGGCTACCGGCCATGAACATCGTCGTCTGCGTGAAGCAGGTCCCCGACACGGCGACCGAGCGCAAGCTCCGGTCGGATGACAAGACGCTCGACCGCGACGCCGCCGACGGCGTGGTCAACGAGCTATGTGAGTACGCCGTCGAGGAGGCGCTCAAGCTCAAAGAGGCACACGGCGGTGAGGTGACCGTCCTCACCATGGGCCCGGGCAAGGCCACCGACACCATCCGCAAGGCCCTGGCCATGGGCGCCGACAAGGCCGTGCACCTGTCCGACGACGCCCTGCACGGCTCCGACGCGCTGTCCACCTCCTACGCGATGGCCCAGACGCTGAAGAAGATCGGGTTCGACCTGGTCGTCCTCGGCGCGGAGTCCACCGACGCCCGCACAGGTGTGCTGGCCGCGATGCTGGCCGAGCGCCTCGGCGTGCCGCAGCTGACGCTGGCCAACAAGGTCGACGTCTCCGGCTCCTCGATCGCCGTGCAGCGCATCACCGACTACGGCTTCGACAAGGTGGAGGCCACGCTGCCCGCCGTCGTCTCCGTCGTCGAGAAGATCAACGAGCCGCGCTACCCGTCCTTCAAGGGCATCATGGCGGCCAAGAAGAAGCCCGTCGAGACGCTCGCCATCGGCGACGCCGAGATCGACGGCGCCCAGGTCGGCCTCGGCGCCGCGTGGACCGAGGTCGTCGACTTCGCCGCCGCGCCGCCGCGCGCCGCGGGCACCATCGTCAAGGACGAGGGGGACGGCGGCGCCAAGCTGGCCGACTTCCTCGCGTCGAAGAAGTTCATCTGAGGAGCTTGAGAGAATGTCTGAGATTCTCGTACTCGTTGAGCACGTCGACGGCGAGGTCAAGAAGGTCACCCTCGAGCTGCTGACCCTGGCCCGCTCGCTCGGCACCCCCGCCGCCGTCTGGGCCGGTCCCGGGCACTCCGCGGCCGCCTCCGCGAAGCTGGCCGAGTACGGCGCCGACAAGATCTACGTCGCCGACTCCGCCGACATCGTCGACTACGTCGTCGCCCCCAAGGCCGAACTGCTCGCCCAGCTCGTGTCGTCGGCCTCTCCCGCCGCCGTGCTGGTCGCCGCGACCGCCGAGGGCAAGGAGATCGCCGGTCGCCTGGCCGTCAAGACCGACTCCGGCGTCATCACCGACGCCGTCGGCCTCGGCGAGGGTTTCATCGCCGACCAGTCCATCTTCGGCGGCGGCGTCAACGTGCACTCGCGCGTGACCAAGGGCACCCCGATCGTCGCTGTCCGCCCCAACTCCACCGCCCCCGTCGCCTCCGCCGGCGCCGGCACGGAGGAGCAGGTCTCCGTCTCGCTGTCCGACGCCGCTCGCGCCGCGAAGATCGTCGACCGCGTCAAGCAGGAGAAGGGCGCCCGCCCCGAACTCACCGAGGCGGCCATCGTCGTCTCCGGCGGTCGCGGCGTGGGATCGGCCGAGAACTTCTCGGTCATCGAGGGCCTGGCCGACTCGCTCGGCGCCGCCGTCGGCGCCTCCCGCGCGGCCACCGACGCCGGCTGGTACCCGCACCAGTTCCAGGTGGGACAGACGGGCAAGACCGTGTCGCCGCAGCTGTACATCGCGGCCGGCATCTCGGGAGCCATCCAGCACCGGGCGGGCATGCAGACGGCCAAGACGATCGTGGCGGTCAACAAGGACCCCGAGGCGCCGATCTTCGAGCTGGCGGACTACGGCGTGGTGGGCGACCTCCACCAGGTCGTGCCGCAGCTGACGGACGAGGTCACCAAGCGCAAGTAGCGGTTCCCGCGTGAGATTCAGGCGCCGGGAAGAGCCATCGGGCCCTTCCCGGCGCTTTTCTTGTCTTGAAGCTCAGATCTCCAGTGCCCGTGCCAGTGGCCACGCTCCCGGTGACGTGTTCGACAGCACCGTGCGCGTCACGCCCGTGCCCGGGTCGTGGCTCGACTTGAACGAGGCCCCCGCGTCGTACCCCACCAGGATCGCCGCGTCGCTGCTCGCGTGCAGCCAGAACCCGCGCCCGTAGCGCATGCCCTCCTCCGGCACGTCGCGACGGGGCCGCACCGCCTCCTCCGGCGACGTCACGATCTGCCCGGCGTACAGGGCGCGCCAGAAGGCCGACATGTCGGCGGCGGTCGTGTGGATGCCGCCGTCGCCGGTGGCGAGCACGGGCAGGTGGAAGACGTTGGACCGGTCGACCCCCTCCAGCGGCAGGTAGCCCACGGCGGCGTCGGCGGGCAGTTCGTCGGAACGCAGGAAGTCGGTCCCGGTCATCCCGGCCGGGCGGAGCACGCGCTCGCGCACCAGGTCGTGGTAGCCGGCGCCGCTTGCCCGCTCGGCGAGCAGGGCGAGGACGACGAATCCGCCGTTGCAGTAGGCGAAGCGTTCGCCGGCGCGGAACTTGGCGGGGTGCCCGTCGAGCAGGGGCAGGAACGCCTCGGTGGTGGTCAGTTCGTGGGCGGCGCCGATGAGGTAGTCGGTGACGGAGAAGTCGCCCTCCTCGTCGAGGTAGTCGCCGATGCCCGAGGTGTGGGTGAGCAGGTGCTCGACGGTGACGTCGTCGGCGATCAGCGGCAGGTCGTCGCCGAGCAGCGACCTGGCGGTGGTGTCGAGCGTGATCAGGCCGTCCTGGACCAGTGAGAGCACGGCCAGGGCGGTGAAGCCCTTGCTGCCGCTGGCGATGCCGAACCTGGTGCCGACCGTGTTGGGCACGCGGTAGGTGCGGTTGGCCAGGCCGTACGCCTGGGCGAACTCGACCTGTCCGGCGCGGTCGATCGAGACCACGCCGGAGAAGCCGGTCTCTTCGGCGATCTTGTCGATGTCCGCGTGAGGCATTGGCGCAGACTAACCCAGTCTCCGGCCGATGCCGTACCCGTTTTTCAGCGCACGAGCCAGGGCCACGGCAGCCTGGTCAGCCGGGGCATCACGACCCAGGTCATGAGCGCGGTGACCAGCCATATCTGGAGACAAGGCCCTAGGCCTGCCAGCCCAGGATCGCCTCACCGGCCGAGATCGCGCCCAGCCACAGGGCGACCGCGACGATCGGCACCAGCAGGCCCCACGCCTGCCTTCGCCGTACCGCGAGAACCGCCAGGAGCAGCAGGGTCGCCCACAGCATCAGCAGCGCGATGATCGCCCACAGCGGGGCGACCAGGCCGCTGGACAGGTAGAACATCAGCGTGCCGAGGTGGGCCAGCAGGCCGAGCCAGGCCGCGACGGTGGAGACGATGGGGGGCATGCCGGACAGGATCCCATCCGACATGCCCTTCGGCCAGCGGTGGATCAGGCCGCGTGGGCCAGCTCCCGCTCCTCCTCGCGGGAGGCGCCGAACGCGCGGGGCCGCGGCAGGAACCGGGCCAGCAGCGCGATCATCGCGCCGAGCACCACGGCCAGCCCGAGCGCCGTGTGCAGCGAGGTGGCGTCCGACAGGAAGCCGATCACCACGGGTCCGAGCAGCAGCCCGGCGTACCCCATGGCGCCCGCCTGGGCGATGGCCGGGCCCGACTGCGCGGTGGAGGTGCCCGCGAGCGACATGGTCATCGGGGCGATCGTCGCCACGCCCATGCCCACGAAGAACATGGCGGCCAGGGCGACCACGGGCGTCGGGGCGGTGAGCACGACCAGGAAGAACCCGGCCGTGGCCAGCCCTGACGCGGTCATCATGCCCTTGACCCCGAAGCGGGCGCGCAGCCGGTCACCGGTCACGCGGGCGAGCAGCATGCCCAGCTCGAACACCGGGTAGCCGAGCGCGGCCACGGCCTCGGGAGCGCCGAGCGTGTCACGCATGAACAGGCCGTTCCAGTCGGCCACGACACCCTCGACCATGAAGGCCAGGAACATGATGGCGCCGAGCAGGTAGACGATCGGCGGCATGCGGTGCCGTACGCGGGTCTCGGCCGACGCCGAGGCGGGTGCGTCCGGCAGGTAGGTGCGCCCGATGAGCACGATCAGCGGGAGGCAGATCACGGCCATGATCGTCAGGTTGGCGGTCATGGACAGGCCGAGCGCGATGGACAGCGAGCCGAACAGGCCGGCGCTCATGGCGCCGACGCACCAGCCGGCGTGCATGCCGTTCATGAGGGGACGGCCGGCGGCCCGCTCGACGGTGGAGCCCTGGGCGTTCATGGCGACGTCGACGATGCCGAACGACATGCCGAACAGCGCGGCGGCGGCCAGCAGCCACGGCAGGGTGGGCGCGTAGGCGATGCCGAGCATCGACACCGCGGTCAGGGGGCCGCCGATGCGCAGCACCGCCTTGCTGCCCATGCGGGCCATGACGCCGCGCATCGCCTGCATGGTGACCAGGGCGCCCAGGCCCCAGGCGAGCAGGATCGTGCCCACGGCGGAGTCGGACAAGCCGAGCTTGTCGGTCATCGCGGGGATGCGGACGGTCATGGTGCCCACCATGAGGCCGGCAAGGACGAAAGTGAGGATGGCGCCGTAACGGGCCGTCCTCAGGGCGCGGGTCATCGCGAACTCCTGAAAGGACGTGAAAGGAAGGGTGGATCAGAGAAGGGAGATGAGGCGACGCTCGAGGGCGTCGAGCTCGTCGTCCGGGTAGAGGCCGGGGTCGTGGGACGCGACGTCCCACAGTCCCTCGCAGGCCAGCCGGACGATCTGGGCGGCCACCGGGTCGGGCTCGTTCTCGAGCTCCGAGGTGTGCCAGCGGGTCATGGCCTCGCGAAGCGGGCCGAGCAGGAACATGTTGCCCGAGGCGCCCGTCACGACGGCCCAGCGTCGCAGGCGTCCGCTGCGGATGGCGGCCATGGTGGCGGCCAGGTAGCGCCTGGTGTAGGTGGTCTCGCCCTGCTCGGCCATGAGCTGGTCGAAGTCGTCGATCAGCCGTTCGGCCATGCCTTTGATGAGGGCTTCTTTGGTGTTGAAGTGGTAGAGCAGCCCGCCCTTGCTCACACCGGCGCGGTCGGCGACGGCCGCCAGGGTCAGCGCGTCAGAGCCCTGGTCGCAGAGCAACTGCTCGGCGGCATCCAGCAACTCGTCTCTACGCATATCTCCACTGTACCGTCCGGACGGTACAGTGGCAAACAAGATAACCTGATTCGGTGAGCGCGTACCTTGATCACGCGGCGACGACGCCGATGCTCCCCGAGGCGATCGCCGCGATGACCGAGCAGCTCGGGCAGGTCGGCAACGCCTCGTCCCTGCACGCGGCGGGCCGCCATGCCCGCCGCGTCGTCGAGGAGTCCCGCGAGAGCATCGCCGAGGCCCTCGGCGCCCGCCCGAGCGAGGTGGTCTTCACCAGCGGCGGCACCGAGGCCGACAACCTCGCCGTCAAGGGCCTGTACTGGTCACGCGCGCCGCGCCGCCGCCTGCTGCTCAGCTCCGTCGAGCACCACGCCGCCCTCGACCCCGCCCAGTGGCTGGCCGACCGGCAGGGCGCCGAGCTGGAGCTGCTCGCCGTCGACGAGCACGGCAAGCTGCACCCCGACACGTTGCGCGCCGCCATCGAGCGCGACCCCGACAGCGTGGCGATGGTCAGCGTGATGTGGGCCAACAACGAGGTCGGCACGATCCAGCCGGTCCGCGTGCTCGCGGCGATCGCCCACGACCACGGCATCCCCTTCCACACCGACGCCGTCCAGGCGCTCGGCCAGGTGCCCGTCTCCTTCGCCGCCTCCGGAGCCGACGCGCTCACCGTCAGCGGCCACAAGATCGGCGGCCCGATGGGCGTGGGGGCGCTGCTCCTCGGACGCAGCATGACCCCGGCGCCGGTGCTCCACGGCGGGGGCCAGGAACGTGACGTGCGCTCCGGCACCCTCGACACCCCGGCCATCGCCGGGCTGGCCGCCGCGGTCCAGGTGGCCGTCCGCGATCAGGAGGAGCAGCGCGAGCACCTCACGAAGCTGCGCGACGAGCTGATCGAGAGAGTACGGCTGGCCGTACCCGATGTGATACTCAACGGCGACCCCGCCGACCGGCTGCCGGGCAACGCGCACTTCTCCTTCCCCGGATGCGAGGGCGACGCGCTGCTCATGCTCCTCGACGCCAAGGGCGTGGAGTGCTCCACCGGCTCGGCCTGCTCCGCCGGGGTGGCCCAGCCCTCCCACGTGCTGCTCGCCATGGGCGCCGACTCGCTGCGCGCCCGCGGCTCGCTGAGGTTCACCCTGGGCCACACCTCGACGAAGGACGACATCGACCGGCTCGTCGAGGTGCTGCCCGCGGTGGTGGAGCGCGCCCGTCGCGCGGGGGTCAGCTGAGGAACGGCGAGACCGAGATCCAGCCGGGGTCGGCCGCCACCTCGACGCGCGGCTCGCCCTCCTCCCAGCTCACGATGAGCTCCTTGGCGTGGATCGCCGCGTCGCCCGTCGGGTCGGCGTACAGGTGGATCACCCGATGCCCCTCGGCGCTCACGTGGACCGCCAGCACCGCGTCGGCGTGCGCCTTCGTCAGCCGGGTCGCCAGGCGCTCCTCGAAGTCGCGCAGCGCCTCCAGCGAGTCGCCGACCGGCAGGCCGTTCTCGTCGCGGTGGGAGTACGGCAGCGTGATCTCGATGTGCTGGTCGAAGAGCGGATAGTCGACCGGCCGCAGCGGATAGCGCGTCGTCGCGATCAGCGGCGCGCCGCTCGCGGCCTGGCCTTCAAGCAGCGCCCACTGCTCCTCCGACCACTCCGAGGCCACATCGTTCACGACCGCGGGCAGGTGGACGGCGGGCACCGCGTCGATCGGCTGGAAGGTCGCCGGAGTGATGTCGCCCACCCAGCGCGCCACCTCGTCCTCGCCCAGGATCCAGTCGAGGGCCAGCAGTGCGGTGTCCATCCGGCTCTCCTCGTCGAGCTCGGCGAAGAGCGGATGGTAGGCGGCGATGTCGACCCGCGATGCGCCACGCGGCACCCGCAGCCCGAACATCAGCTTGTCGAACCCGAACTCCTGCCCGCCCACGTCGAGCGTCGTCTCCAGCGCCCTGGGGTTGGCCTGCCGCGACGGGAAGAACTCCCACAGGAAATCGGAGGGCGGCGCCGCCTTGGCCCACCGGTGGGCCAGCGAGCGCAGCTCGGCATCGCCGGCCGCGGTCACCACCAGGGCGTGCGCGGCACTACGGCCGGGCGCGATCTCGTACACGAGGCCCGGGTCGATCGCCGCCACGGCGGGCGCGAGCACCTCCGACAGCCCTTCGGCCTCGCCTGCGGCCACCAGGGAGTCGAGCCGGGGCCTGGTCTCCTCCCACCACGCCCAGAACTCGGCGATGTGGTCGCCCGGCTGTTCTTCTGTTTCTTCGTCCTTGCGCCCGAACAGTCGCATAATCCTTCATCATCTCAGACCCGATACCCTGGAAGGGTCATGGGACTTCGCGTACTTGCCGCCATGTCGGGCGGCGTCGACTCCGCCGTAGCCGCTGCTCGCATCGCCGAGCAGGGCCACGACGTCACCGGCGTGCACCTCGCACTGTCGGCCAACCCGCAATCGCACCGCACGGGCGCCCGGGGCTGCTGCACGATCGAAGACTCGCGCGACGCCCGCCGCGCCGCCGACGTCATCGGCATCCCCTTCTACATCTGGGACATGGCCGAGCGCTTCCAGCGCGACGTCATCGAGGACTTCGTCGCCGAATACGCCGCCGGGCGCACCCCCAACCCGTGCCTGCGCTGCAACGAGAAGATCAAGTTCGAGGCGGTGCTCGACCGGGCGCTGGCGCTCGGCTTCGACGCCGTCGCCACCGGCCACCACGCCCGCCTCGCCGACGGCGTCCTCAGCCGCAGTCCCGACCCGGCCAAGGACCAGTCCTACGTCCTGGGCGTGCTCACCCGCGAGCAGCTCAGCCACGCCATGTTCCCGCTCGGCGACTCGACGAAGGCCGAGGTCCGCGAGGAGGCCGCCCGCCGCGGGCTCACCGTCGCCGACAAGCCCGACAGCCACGACATCTGCTTCATCGCCGACGGCGACACACGCGGCTTCCTGGCCAAGCGCCTCGGCACCGCTCAGGGCGAGATCCGCGACGAGGACGGCACCGTGCTCGGCTCCCACTCGGGTGCCTACGCCTACACCGTCGGCCAGCGCAAGGGCCTCCACCTCGACCGGCCCTCCGCCGACGGCAAGCCCCGCTACGTGCTGTCGATCGAGCCGGTGTCCAACACCGTGACCGTGGGGCCGCGCTCGTCGCTTGAAGTCACCACGATCACCGCCACCCGGCCCGTCTGGAACGGCCCCGCCGACCGTTCCGGGCTTACCGTGCAGCTCAGGGCGCACGGCGAGGTGTACGGCTGCCGCATCGTGGACGGGGGCGACTCGATCGTGATCGAGCTCGACGCCCCGGCCAAGGGCGTGGCGGCCGGTCAGGCGGCGGTGCTGTACTCCGGCGACACCGTCATCGGGTCCGCCACCATCGCGGGCGCCTCCTGACGGCTCAGCGGCTCCTCCCTGCGTGCGGAGTCCGAGAGGCCAGAGGCTCTCCGGGCGCAGGCATGTCCTGTCGGTGAACGACTGCTCCGGCGATCGGTGGCGCGCTGGGCCTTGCTGCGCGTCCCCTCCGCGCCCGGGTGCGATAGGCGGTGCGGGTCGGCGGTGACCGTCGCCGAGACCTGGGGCCGGATCACCTTGCTTCTGGCGCGTCACCTGTCAACGGACCACAACAGGCCCCACTCCTGCCATGTTCGGACGGAGTTCTGGCGTCACGGGTGGCCGGTGGTGAGTTTGCGTACCGCCTCGGCGATCGCCTCGCTGATCTCCTCGGTGTGGCCGGGGCGGTGGGGAAGGGGGGCGGCTGCGACGGGGCCGTCGGAGGTGGCCAGGGCGACGATGAGTGCCAGGAGGATGTCCGGGCTGAAGGTGTCGCTGAGGCGTCCTTCGCGCTGGGCGGTCTCGATCGCGCTCAGCTTGGCGGCGTGGGAGGGCGAGGCCGCGGTGAGGTCGGGCCGGTCTGCTCGTTCCAGCCGGTGCCAGGCGACCAGCCGGATGACCGAGGGGTGCCGACGGCAGTGCTCGTGGACACGCCTGGCGTAGCCGGGCAGGTCATCGACCGTGAACGGGACGGCATCCAGGCCTCTGGCGACCTCGGCGTCGAAGACCGTCTCGAACAGGGTGTCCTTGCTCGTGAAGTAGACGTAGATGAGGTTCTTGTTCACCGAAGCCGCCTTGGCGATGCGGTCCACCCGGGCACCGGCGAAGCCGTAGGCGGCGAACTCCGCCGTGGCGGCCTGGAGGATGCGGCTCTTGGTGGCTTCGGCGCGTGACATGGCCTCTAGTGTGACAGTGACTAACCGGTTAGATGACGCCGACCGGCCAGGAGATGTACTTGTGCTCCAGGAACTCGGCGATGCCGTAGGCGCCGCCTTCGCGGCCGAGGCCACTGTGCTTGAGCCCGCCGAAGGGCGCGTCGGGGTTGATTCCCCAGGAGGCGTTGATGTTGACGGTGCCGCTGCGAATCCGGCGGGCGACGGCGTGGGCGCGCGCGAAGTCGCGGGTGAAGACGCCGGCGTTGAGGCCGTAGTCGCTGTCGTTGGCGATCTGTATGGCCTCGTCTTCGCCGGAGAAGGGAATGACCACGTTGACGGGGCCGAAGAACTCCCGCTGGGCGATGGACATGGAGTTCTTGACACCGGTGAACAGGGTCGGCTCCAGGTAGAAGCCCGGGCCGAGGCCGTGCGGGCGGTTGCCGCCATGGGCGAGGACGGCGCCTTCGGCCTGGCCTCGGCGGATCATCGCCTCGACACGGTCGCGCTCGGCGGCGCTGATGAGCGGACCCATCGCCGTCGCCGGGTCCGCCGGGTCACCGATGGTGACGGCGGCCAGCATCGGGATCACCTTCGCGACCAGTTCGTCGTGCACGCGTGCGTCCACCAGGGTCCGCGTCAGCAGCAGGCAGCCCTGTCCCGCGTTGGTGACGGTGTTACCCACTACCTCCAGCGCCGCCCGGTCCAGGTCGGCGTCGGCGAAGATGATGTTTGCGGACTTGCCGCCGAGTTCCAGGATCACCTTCTTGAAGGTGGCCGAGGCTTGCGCCGCGATGGTGCGGCCGACCGCGTCGGAGCCGGTGAAGCTGACGATGTCGACGCCGGGGTTGCTGGTCAGCTCCACCCCTGCGGCCACGTCGCCGGTAATGATGTTGACCACGCCGGGCGGGAATCCGGCCTCCTGGACGAGTTCGGCGAGCAGCAGAACCTGCAGGCTCGTGTGCGGGGACGGCTTGATCACGGTGGTGCATCCGGCGGCCAGCGCCGAGGCGAGTTTGTGCACGGTCAACGGGATCGCGGCGTTGAACGGCGTGAGCAGCGCCGCCACTCCGGCCGCCTCCCTGGTTACCACGCCCTGAGTGGTCTGCATCTGCCCGGTCATCGATGGGGCCGCGTGCGGGTTGAGTGGCGTGGTGAAGGCCATCGAGGGCAACAGCCGGTCGGCCACGTCGTACAGGAAGTCGATCGCGCTCTGCACGTGGACGGCCTCGGCCAGGGGCCGTGGGAAGCCGCTTTCGCGCACGACCAGCTCGACCAGTTCCTCCCGGCGCTTGTGCATGGCCTGGCCCAGGCGGCGAAGCAGATCCGCGCGGTGGCGGGGAGTGGTGTGCGCCCACGAGCCATGGTCGAAGGCCTGGCGAGCGGCGGCCACCGCTCTTGCTGCGTCGCTCCGTGAGGCTGACGGGGCGGTGTCGAAGGGCCGGCCGGTCGCGGGGTTGATGACGGGCATCGTCTCCTGGGCCGGCACCCACTGGTCGTCGATGAACAAACGGTCGGCCATCACAGGTCCTAACTAACTGGTTATCCAAATATCCGATGCGCCAAAAACTATGGATAACCACCCGGTTAGTCAACTCGGTCCTGTCTCTCGGGGAGCGCCTCGCAATGAGGTTGCGCCCGTTCGGCAACCCGCAGGCGCCTCTCATGAGCCACCATGTCCCTAAGGCCTCAACGGAGAGGACTGAAAGTGGCTCAAGAGCTTCCCGATGATTTCGATCCGCGCGTCGCCGCCTTCGTCGTGGCGATACGCGCCCGATTCAACCGCCGGCACCCCCACGCGCAGACCCACTGGGACGAGACGCTGATCTCCCGCTATCTCAACGGCGAGCGGCACCCACCGGAGGAGTTTCTCGACTGCCTCCCCGACGGTCGCGATCTGCGTCCCCTGCATCGTCAGGCCCTGCAGGCACGTGACAGGCATGCCTACGCGGTCCTGGTCGCCGCCGACCGGCTCAGGGCGGCGGAGGGTCGACTGGCGGCCCTCCAGGCGCAGCTCGATCTGTTGCACGACGACCTGGTCAAGCGCGAGTTGCTCGCCGTAGGGGGCGGTGTGGAGGACCAGGCGCGGGCGGGTGAGGCGGAGGGGTCCGAGGCGGGGGTCGGCGACGTACGAGGTCAGATGGAGCGAGCCGAGGCCGGAGTCCGCGACGTGCGGTGCCAGATGGAGCGGGTCCAGGCGGCCAGGGCGGGTTGCCGGGAGTGGGTGGCCGAGCTGGAGGCGGAACTGGCCTCGCTGAGAAGGCGGGCGCGGGAGGCGGCAGCCGTACGTGCGGCCTCTCTCGGGATGGGCGAACGGCTGGCCGAGGCGGAGGCGCGTGCGGCGGAGGCCGAAGGGCGGATGCGGCTGCTGGAGAGCAGGCTGAGGTCCGCCGACGAGGCCAACGCGCGGTTGCGGTCGGAGCTCGACGTGCAGCGCGGGTTCGCCCGGCTGGATGCCCGGTGCCTCCCGCATGGCGCCGAGTCCGGGGCGGCGGCCAGATCGTCGCATCGCATCCCCGAGGCCTGGGAGGTGGGTCTGACGCACGAGTCCTGGGAGTGGGTCAGGCGCCACAACGCCGCCAGCGACACCCCCAGGTCCCTCTACGACGGGTTCACCGCCTGACGTTATCCAACCGTGTCTTGTGTGACATGTTACTGGCCGCCAATATGAACGTTCAAATGAACGTTTGAACGTTCAAACCCCCCGTCAAGGAGTCGGCCATGATCAACCGTCGTGGGGCGCTCGCCCTGCTGCTCCTCCTCCCGATCACCGCCTGCGGCGGCGCCCAGCCCGAGGCGCAGGCCGGTCCGGTGAAGATCACCGTATGGACCTGGAAGCCCGCGTCGGCAGGTCTGGCCGCTGTGGCCAGGGACTTCGAGAAGGCCAACCCCAGCATCAAGGTCGACGTGCAGGCGGTCGGCAACCCGGCCATCTGGGAGAAGATCACCATCGGCATGGCCGCGGGCGGCAAGGGCCTGGGCGACGTGCTGCACATCGGCGTCGACTACCTGCCCGGCTACACCGAGAAGTTCCCCGGCGGCCTGGCAGACCTGCGCGAATTCGGCGCCGACAAGCACAAGGACGCCTTCGCCAAGGGCCTGTGGCCCACGGTCCTCGGCAAGGACGGCGGCGTCTACGCGCTGCCGTGGGAGGTCAACCCGGCGGGCGTCTTCTACCGCCAGGACCTCTTCGAGAAGGCCGGCGTCGACCCCGCCACGGTCACCACCTGGGACGAGGCGATCGAGGCGGGCAAGAAGATCAAGGAGGCGACCGGCGCCTACCTGGTCGGGGTCAACAAGCCGGCCGCCGGGGGCGCCGACATGGACTTCTACCAGATGCTCCTGCAGCAGCAGGGCGCCTTCTACTTCAACCAGCAGGGCGAGGTCACCCTCGGCGGCGACGCGGCGGTGCGGGCGATGACCCTGCTCAAGCGCATGAACGACGCCGGCATCCTGGCCGACATCTCCGGCGAGGGCACCTTCAAGCAGCTCGTCAGCAACGGCAAGCTCGCCGTCCTGCCCTGGCCGGCCTGGGCGGTCAGCTACATCCCCGAGATGCGCCCCGAGCAGAAGGGCCTGTGGCGCTCCATGCAGCCGCCCGCGATCAGCTCGGGGGGCAAGCGCGCCGCGATCGTCAACTCCACCTACCTGTCGGTCTCGGGCAACAGCCCTCACCGCAAGGAGGCCTACGCGTTCGTGGAGTACGCGCTGACCCGCCCCGAGGTGATCAACAAGATCTTCAAGGAGGGCGGCGTCTTCCCCGCGCTGTCGGCCGCCTACACCGACCCGATCTTCGACCGGCCCGACGACTACTACGGCGGCCAGCCCGCGCTGAAGACCTTCACCGACTCCCTGGCCGAGGGCGCCGACGCCACCTACTACTCCAGCGACTACGCCCGCGCCCTGAAGATCGCCAGCGACGCCCAGACGCAGGTGCTCACCAAGGGCGCCGACCCCGCCGCCGCGCTGACCCAGGCCGCCGAGCTGCTGGCCCAGCAGACCAACCGGAAGCTCGCCTCCGGATGATCACCCGGCGCAACGTCCCCTATGTACTGATCCTGCCGGCGCTCGCGGGCTTCCTCGTCTTCAAGGCCTACCCGATCCTGGCCGCCGCCTACATCAGCCTCACCACCGGCGCGGGGGCGGCCAGGAGCTTCGTGGGCCTGGACAACTACGTGCGCCTGGTCAACGATCCGCTCTTCTGGACCTCGTTGTGGAACACCGGGCTGATCCTCGTGGTCCAGGTGCCGATCATGCTCCTGCTCGCACTGGTGCTGGCGCTGGGCCTCAACTCGCCGTTCGTACGGCTGCGCGCCACCTGGCGGCTCGGCGTGTTCATGCCTTCGCTGACCGGCCTGGTCGCCTACGGCGTGATGTTCTCGGTGATCCTCAGCAAGGAGTCCGGGCTGCTCAACTGGATGCTCGGCTTCCTCGGAGTCGACCCTATCGACTGGCTGGGCAGCCCCTTCTGGGCCCGCATCGCCATCGTGATCGCCCTGACCTGGCACTACACCGGCTACAACGCCGTCATCTACCTGGCAGGACTGCAGAGCATCCCCAAGGAGCTCTACGAGGCGTCGATGGTCGACGGCGCGGGGTCGATCCGCCGCTTCTGGTCGATCACCGTGCCGCAACTGCGCCCGATCCTGCTGCTCACGATCGTGTTGTCGACGATCGGCACGCTCCAGCTGTTCGACGAGCCGTTCGTGCTCACCGGCGGCGGGCCCGACAACACCACGCTGACGATCTCGCTCTACCTGTACCAGAACGGCTTCCGCTACTTCGACTTCGGCTACGCGGCGGCCATCGCCTACGCGCTGACCCTCATCGTCGCGGGATTCGGGCTGCTGCAGATCAAGCTCACCGGAGGTCGCAAATGACCAGGCTGATCAGGGGCTGGCCGCTGACGATCGTGCTGGCGGCGGTCTTCGGGCTGTCCGTGGGCCCCTTCTACTGGCTGGCCATGGCGGCCACCCACGCCAACTCCGAGATCTTCTCCTACCCGCCCAAGTTCTACCCCGGTGACCAGCTGCTGGAGAACACCAGGAAGCTGGAGGAGTCGATCGGCCTGCTGAACGTCCTGGGCAACACGCTGTTCGTGGCCGTCGTGCAGACGGCGGGCGCCCTGGTCGTGTCACTGCTGGCCGGCTACGCCTTCGCCAAGTTCACCTTCAAGGGCCGTGACGCCTTCTTCGTCCTGCTGCTGTCGACGCTGGTCATCCCGGGCGGCGTCACCATCATCCCCATCTTCGAGATGATGAACGACATCGGGCTGATCGACAGCTTTCCCGCGCTGATCCTGCCCAGCCTGTCGGTGCCGTTCGGCATCTTCCTCATGCGTCAGTCGCTGCTGGCCGTACCCGACGACCTGCTCGACGCGGCACGCGTCGACGGCGCCGGCGAGCTGCGGGTGCTGGTGCAGGTCGTGGTGCCGGTCATGCGCCCGGTGCTGGCCGCGCTGGCGGTCTTCCTCTTCCTGGGCGCCTGGAACGACTTCCTGTGGCCGCTGATCGCCCTGCGCACCCCCGAGATGCACACCCTGCCCGTCGCCCTGGCCTCCCTCCAGGCCACGACCAGGACCGACTTCGGTCAGGTCATGGTCGGCACCGCCCTTTCCGCGCTGCCGATGATGGCCCTCTTCCTCATCCTGCAGAAGCAGTTCATCTCCGGCCTGCTGGCCGGGGCCACGAAAGGATAGACATGCAGATCTGGCAGCCCCATGCCCTGCCCGAGGTGGTCACGGTGCCTGTCGGCGACGTGGCGCTCTCGCTCGACAACGGCACGGCGGCCATGGTGACCCCGCTGGGCGGGGACGTCTGGCTGGTGGAGGCCCCCGGCGCGGGGGCGGCCCAGTGGCGCGTCCCCTGCGTCTCGGCCGCCGCCTACTGGACCCCGAACAGCGGCACCCGCTGGATCCCGCCCATCTGGACCGGCCCGCGCGCCTCCCGGCTGACCTCGGGCTCGCCCGTCGCCTCGCTGGTCGGCGCGAAGGGCGCCAACGTCTGCACGGTGGCGCTCGCCGACGTGCACGGCCCGACCGGCATCACCGGCGGGCTGGTGGAGGAGACCGGGGAGTTCGCCTTCACCGCGCAGGGCGAGGGCCTGACCATCCTGCTGGACCTGTCGGGCCGCCACTTCGCCGAGGTGCTGGACGACGTGGCGGGTTGGTGGGCCGCGGCGCAGGAGCCGCCCGCCACGCCGTACCGGGCCAGGCTGCCGGTCTATTCGACCTGGTACAGCATGCACCAGGAGCTCGACGAGGAAGGTGTGGAGCGGCAGGCGAGGCTGGCGGCCGGGCTGGGCTGCGCCACGATCATCGTCGACGACGGCTGGCAGACCGCCGACCGGGCGCGCGGCTACGCCTTCTGCGGCGACTGGGCGCCCAACCCGGTCGCCTTCCCCGACCCGGCGGCGCACGTCGCCCGCGTGCACGAGCTCGGCCTGGCCTACATGTTGTGGTACGCCATCCCGTTCGTCGGCAAGGACAACGAGGCCTTCGAACGGTTCGCGGGCAAGACGCTGCGCTACCTCGATCTGATGGACGCCGCGGTGCTCGACCCGCGCCACCCCGACGTGCGCGCCTTCCTGACCGACCGGCTGGCCCGCGCGGTCGAGGAGTGGGGCATGGACGGGCTGAAGGTCGACTTCGTGGACCGCTTCGCGACGCCGGGCGGCGACCCGGCGCCTTCCGAGGGCGCCGACTGCGCGAGCGTCGACGAGGGCGTGCGGCTGCTGCTCGACGAGCTCGACGTACGGCTGCGCGGGGCCCAGCCGGAGCTGCTCATCGAGTACCGCCAGCCGTACACCAGCCCGGGGTTGTGGCGCTTCGGGAACATGGTCCGCGCGGCCGACTGCCCGCTGAGCTCGCAGGAGAACCGGCAGCGCACGGTCGACCTGCGCCTGATCGCCGGTCCTCAGGCCGTGCACGCCGACATGATCATGTGGCATCCGGACGAGAGCGCCGAGCAGGTCGCGGTGCACCTGATCAACGCGCTCTTCTCGGTGCCGCAGATCTCGGTCGACCTGACCACGCAGCGCCAGGACCAGCTCGACGCGGTCGGCTTCTGGCTCGGGATCAGCCGCGAGCACCTGCGCACCCTGCAACTGGGCGCCTTCCGGCCCGAGCAGCCCGAGCACGGCTACCCCCTGGTGCGGGCCTACGATGAGCACACCGTGGTCGTCGCGCGCTACGCCGCGCTGCCCGTCGACCTGCCGTCAGGAGACTGGAGCGAGGTGCTGGTGGCCAACGCCGACACCGACCCCAGGGTCACGGTGTACGGCGAGGCCGAGGCCGAGGCGGTCGTCCACGACTGCCGGGGCCGGGTGGTCCAGGAGGCGAAGGTGAGCCTGCCCGCCACGGTGTCGGTGCCGATGGGCGGCCTGCTGCGGCTGCGCCGCGTTGGGGGAGGAAGCTGAGCATGCCGGCACGCCGGGCCCGCGGGGTCAGCATCGAGGACGTCGCCCGCGCGGCCGGTGTCTCCCGGCAGACCGTCTCCAACGCGATCAACGCCCCGCAGCGCCTGCGGCCCGAGACCCTCGACCGGGTCACGGAGCTGATCAGGGAGATGGGCTACAGCCCCGACCAGTCGGCGCGCAGCCTGCGTTCCGGCACCCGCCGCATCATCGCCTACACCACTCCCGAGACCGACCCGGCCAACCCCAACGCCCTGATGAGCGGCTTCCTGGAAGCGCTGGTCGCGGCTTCGGGGGAGGTGGGCTACCGGATCCTGCTGGTGCGCCCGCGTCCGGGCCAGCCGCAGGAGAAGGCGATCGACGAGGTGATCGCCGGGGGAGGCGCCGACGCCTTCCTGCTGTCGGACGTGCTCGACGGCGACACCCGCGTCGAGCACCTGGCGGCCGGGGGCTTCCCGTTCGCGGTCTTCGGCCGCACCGGGGCGGGCCTGCCGCAGTCGTGGGTCGACCTCGACTCCGCGCGGGCCATGGCCGACCTGGTCGGGCTGCTGGCCGGGCGCGGGCACCGCCACGTGGGGCTGCTGACCATGAGCCTGGACCAGCCCTGGCTGCGCCACCGCGCCGAGGGTTTCCGCGCCGGGGTGCGCGGCCACGGCCTGACCTGCGTCGAGGCGACCGCCGACGACCCCGAGAGCGCCGTGGCCGCCGGCCGCGAGCTGCTGGGCGGGCGGCCCGCCCCGACAGCCCTGGTCGTGATCGACGACTGGCTGGCTCCGGCCGCCTACGCCGCCGCCCAGGCCGAGGGCCTGGTCGTGGGCGCCGATCTGGCCGTGGCGGGCTTCAACGACATGCCCTACGCGGCGCTGCTCCAGCCGCCGCTGACCACCTTGCGGCTGCCGCTGCGCCGCATAGCCGACGCTCTGGTCGGCCGCCTGCTGACCATCATCGACGACGGCGTGACCCCAGAAACCGGTCTCCTGCTGCCCGGAGAGATCGTCGTGCGGGCCAGCCTGCCGTGATTGGACCATCCCATGCGCATCGCCTCGTCCTCTCACGAGGTCGTGGAACTGTTCGAATGGGCCTGTGAGCGCGCCCTGCGCTGGGCCCACCCCGCCGGCCGCATCGGTGTCGTCGACGCCGACGAGCACCACCCGGAGGGCCGCGGCACCGGCGTCTACCTGGCCTCCTACTGGGCCGGATACGCCCACCGCAGCGGCTTCTACGCACGCGACTTCGCCCACCAGCTGGTCGGCGCGCACCTGCTCGGCCTGCAGGAGGCCAACCTGGCCATGCTGCGCTGCTTCGCCGCCTCGGCCACCGAGGAGCACGGCCACCACCCGGTCTGGGCCTTCAACTTCGACGGCTCCTACCTGGCCATCGACTACCGCGGGCCCGACGCCTTCGTGCGGGAGGCGCCCGCCGTCTACGAGCTGGTCGAGGCGGGCGTGCTCGCCTACCGGTGGAGCGGCGAGCGCGCCTTCCTCGACGACCCGGTGCTGCGCGGCTTCTACCGCGACGCCATGGAGACGAAGCCACGGGTCGGCGGCGCGAGCATCTTCGACGGCGTGGCCTCCTACAACGAGCTGCCCGGCGAGGTGCTGGCCGAGGCGGGTGACATGATCGCGTCGGAGTACGCCGCCTGCCTGGCCACCGGCCGGGTCGAGCGCGCCCTGGCGTTGCGCGAGCGCTTCGCCCGCGAATGGACCGGCAGCGGGGCGAGCCAGATCAGGGGCTTCACCCCCGACGGGCGGCCGGTGACCGGCTGGGGGCGGGAGAACAGCTGGTTCATGCCGCTCAAGGGCATCATGGCCGAGCCCCATGCCTACCTCGACTACATCGACGAGCAGGCATGGGGACCGGGACGGCCGGCGAACGTCGAGGCGCTCACCTACCTGCCCGACACCTTCTTCCGCCACGGGCGCCTCGACCAGGGCTGGGCCTGGATGCGGGAGATCTTCGCCGTGCGCGACCTGCCGCACGTGGCCGGCGGGCGCAACGGCGACTACCCGGAGGTCTCGTTCACCCTGGTCAGCCAGGTCGTGGAGGGCCTGCTCGGCCTCAGACCCGACGGCACCGTACGGTCAGGCCTGCCCGAGGGGATCGACTGGCTGGAGGTCTCGGGCATCCCGGTCGGCGGCAAGGAGATCACCGTGAGCAAGGTCAGCTCAGCGTGACCGACTCCCCGGGCTTGATCCTGCGCATGTCGGCGCCCTGCTTGTCGGCCTCCAGCTGCAGCCACCGGTCGACCAGCCCCAGGCCGGCCTCGCTGTAGAGGGCGTCATGGGTGGAGTAGGCGCGGGCGGGCCTGACCGTGCGCAGATACTCCACCATCTCGGCCAGCTTCATCCACGGCGCGCCCGTCGGCACCAGCAGGGTGCCGACGGAGGCGTCCGGGACGGTGAGCGCGTCGCCGGGGTAGAACAGCTCGTCGTCGACCAGGAAGCCGACGTTGTCGATGACGGGCTGGTCGGGGTGGTTGGCGGCGTGCCACTCGCCGAACACCCTGACGCCGAACCCGGCGGCCTCGAAGGTGTCGCCGTGCCGTACGGCCTGGCCCTTGACGCCCTCGTCGATCACCCCCGCGCAGGTCCAGATGGGGATGTCGAGACCGGAGAGCCTGTCGACGTCGACGTGGTCGAAGTGGGCGTGCGTGATCAGCACGGCGTCGGCTCCGGCCAGAGCCTCCGGCTCGGGGGTGAACACACCGGGGTCGATGACGAGGACCTTGCCGTCTTTCTCCACCCGCCAGCAGGCGTGACCGTATTTGGTGAGCTTCATCCTGCTGACGATAGTCTCCGACCTCATGCGCGGGTTACGACGGGCGGCCGTCTACGGGATGGTGGCTGGTGTGGTCGCGGCCGTCTATTTCGGGCTGCTCGCCGTCTCCGTGGACGGGCTGGTGGCCGCTCTGGCGGCCGGGGCCCTGTTCCATCCGGTACGGCAGCGCCTGCGGCCTCTGTTCGGCGTCGAGCGGGATCCCTACCGGCTGGCCGATCGGCTCTCGCGCAGCGTTCAGGCGGCGAGCGGGCCGGGGGAGGCGCTGGCCTCCGGCGCGGTGGCGATCAGGCAGACGCTGGGCGCCGCCGGCGTGCTCGTCGAGGTCGACGGGTCGGCGGCTGTCGCCGACGGCTCCCTGGAGGGGGAGGCGCACGAGACGAAGCTGGTCTGGCACGGGCTCGCGGTCGGACGCCTGACCGTCGTGGGCGAGCGTCCGGATCCCGCGCTGGTCGACAGCCTGGCCAGGCACCTGGCCGAGGTGGCGCACGCCGTCCGGCTCACCGAGGACCTGCGGGGCGCCCACGAGCGGTTGCTGGCCGCCCGTGAGGAGGAGCGCGGGCGGTTGTTGCGCGTCCTGCAGGACGGGCTGGGGGTGACGCTCACGGGCCTGGTCGATCTGCTCGGCCGGGCACGGGGCAGTGCCGATGCCGGTGAGCTGCTGCTGACCGCGCGGACCAGGCTGGCCGATGCCGTCGAGCGCGTGCGCGACCTGGTCTACGGCATGCATCTGCCCGACCCCCGGCCGCCCGCGCCCCGGCGCCCCGGCCAGCAGGCGGCGGCGAGAGTCCACGACGCCGAGTCCTCCTGGTCGCCCCGTCGCCGCGCGGTCGTCGTCACGGCCTGGGCGGGAGCGCTCTGCTCCAACCTGGCGGTCGCGGCGGCGGCCTGGTTCGCCTGGCGCACCGACTGGGCGGTCCTCATGCAGCCCATCGATCCCATCGGCACCCTGTTCCCGCCGGCCGGCGCCTTCCTCATCACCTACCGCCCGCGCCTGGTCGTCGCGTGGCTCATGTGGAGCGGCGGCCTGGTCTGGGCGTTGTACTCCCTGGCGTTGTGCGCCTCCCACTGGATGCACCTGGCCGATCAGGGCAACCCGGCCTACGTCCCGCTCGCGTGGTTCTCGGTCTGGGCCTGGGTGTTCCCGGTCACCACCTTCAGCGGTTTCCTGCCGATGCTGTTCCCCGACGGGCGGCTGCCCTCCGCCCGATGGCGGCCGGTGTGGTGGGGCCTCGTCGTCCTGTGCGCCGGCCACTCGACGCTCATGGCGCTGATGCCCAACCCGGAGCTGGAGATCAAGCTGCCGCTCGACAACCCCGTCGGCGTCGAGGCGCTGGGCGGGCTGCCGTGGCTGGTGGAGACGCACATCGGCTGGGTCATGGTGCCGCTGTACTCGCTCGCGGTGCTCTCCCTGGCCTTCCGCTACCGGGCGGCGGGCCGGGAGGTCCGCGGCCGGATCGTCTGGTTCGTCGGGACGATGGCGGCCTACATGGCGTTCTGGGTGGCCAGGGTGGTGTTCGCCGACGACTCGGGCGACGTGGTGCTGGTCGCCATCCAGTTGCTGCTGCTCGCCGGGGCGCCGATCTCGATCGTCGCGTCGGTGGTGCGGCACGGGTTCTACGGCATCCGCGTCGCCCTCAACAGAACCCTGGTCTACGTGGCGCTCGCCGCCCTGCTGGCGGGCGCCTACACCATCATGATCTGGGCGGGCGACCGGCTGGCGGGCGGTTACGGGCCCGTCGCCGGCCTGGCGGCCACGCTGGCGGTGGGCGCGGTGTCGCATCCGCTGCGTGTACGGCTGGAGGGGATGGTCGACCGGGCCTTCGGTGTCGAGCGTGACCCCTACAGGGCGGCCGACCGGCTGAGCCGTACCAGCCAGCAGGCCGAGAGCCCGGCCGAGGCGCTGGCCAGCGCGATCAGGCTGCTGCGCTGGTCCACCAACGCCCGTGGCGTGGCCGTCGAGGCGGGGGAGGAGCGCTACTCCGACGGCCGCCTGGGCGCCCGGCCGCGCAGCCTGCCGCTGTCGTGGCAGGGCGAGTCGGCGGGCACGCTGCTGGTGTCCGGCGGCGTCGGGACCGGCAGGGAGCAGCTCACGGTGATGGCCAAGCACCTGGCCGAGCTGGCTCACGCCGTACGGCTGGCGGAGGATCTACGGCGTTCGCGTGAACGCATCAGGGCCACCCGCGACCAGGAGCGGCGCCGCCTGGCCAGGGAACTGCACGACGGCCTGGGCCCGGCGCTGACCGGGGTGGTCATGATGCTCGACGCGGCACGCCGGGCGCCCGACCCGGCCCTGCTGGAACGTACCCAGGACGAGCTGCGCGCGACGGTGGTGTCGGTGCGGTCGCTGGTGGCGGGGCTGCGCCCGCCCGTCCTGGACGATCTGGGGCTGGAGTGCGCGCTGCGTGAGGCGGCGGACGTCCCCGGAGTGGAGGTGGATCTCGTGGTCTCGGCGGGCGAGCTGCCGCCGGAGGTGGAGCTGGCCGCCTACCGGATCGTGCTGGAGGCTCTGACCAACGTGCGGCGCCACGCCGGTGCCACCCGCGCTGTCGTACGGCTCAGCGGCGAGGACGGCGTGCTGCGCGTCCGCGTCGACGACGACGGCGCCGGCCTGCCCTCGTCGGCGGTGCCGGGCGTCGGCCTCACCTCGATGCTGGAGCGTGCCACGGAGGTGGGCGGCTCGTGCGCGGTGGAGCCGCGGCCGGGCGGAGGCACGTCCGTGGAGGCCCGGCTGCCGCTCTAGGCTGGGGGCCATGTTCTCCTCCACCGGCATCGGGTCGCATCCCGGCGAAGATCACCTCGAAGCGCTGCGTGTCGTCTTCGGCGAGGTCCCCGGCCTGCCGTACCTTCCCGAGCTGCCCGCCCGGGGCGTGGGCGCTGACATGATCGGGCGGACCGCGGGCCTGCTGGTGGAGCTGCCGGTCGAGGTGCAGCCGTCCGGGTGGCGGCTGACCGGGCGGCCGGGGCGCGACCACCGGCGGGCGCTCGACCACCTCTCGCGTGACCTCGACGGGCTGGAGGAGATCGGCCACGCCTACCAGGGGCCGCTGAAGCTCCAGGTGGCCGGGCCATGGACCCTGGCGGCCTCGATCGAGCTGCCCCACGGCGACAAGGTGCTGTCCGACCCGGGCGCCGTGCGAGACATGACCGCGTCGCTGGCCCAGGGCGTGGCCGACCACGTGGCCGCGGTGCGCCGGCGCCTGCCCGGGGTGACCGAGGTGGTCCTGCAGCTCGACGAGCCGTCGTTGCCGGCGGCGCTGCGCGGCACCGTGCCGACGGCCTCCGGCTTCGGGCGGCTTCGGGCGATCGAGGAGCACGTGGTGGTCGAGTCCCTCAAGGGATTCGACCGGCCCGTGGTGCACTGCTGCGCGCCGAACGTGCCGATCAGGGCGCTTCGTGTGGCGGGGGTGCGCGGCATCTCGATGGACACCTTCGTCATGAGCAGGCGCGACGAGGACGCGATCGGCGAGGCGGTCGAGGCGGGGGTGCTGTTCTTCCTGGGCGTGGTGCCGGGCGTCGACACCGTGCTGCCCAAGCCCGCCAAGGTGGCAGAGCCGGCGTTGCGCCTGTGGGACCGGCTGGCCTTCGATCCGGTACGGCTGGCCGAGCAGGTCGTGCTGACGCCCTCGTGCGGGCTGGCGGGCGCCACGCCGGGATATGCCAGGCAGGCGCTGATCGCGGTGCGCAAGGCGGCGGAGGTCCTCGCGGACCGCGATTAAAGCCGAGGTCGAGCACGCTGTACGTGTCGGTGCGCCGAGATAGTTTGGCCTCATGACGAGTGAGGTCCCCATCGAGGCGAGGAAGCGCCACGCCGAGCTGAGCGAGCTGATCGACGACGCGCGCTGGAAGTACTTCGTGCTCGACGCCCCCGTCGTGACGGACGCGACGTTCGACACGTGGTACCGCGAGCTGGTGAAGCTGGAGGAGGACCACCCCTCCCTCCAGACCCCCGACTCCCCGACCCAGAAGGTCGCGCCGGTCTCGACGGACTTCGCCAAGGTCGAGCACCTCCAGAAGATGGAGAGCCTCGACAACGCCTTCAGCGCCGACGACATGGGCGCCTGGCTGACCAGGGCGGAGCGGCTGGCGGAGGGCGACGCCGGGCCGTACCTCTGCGAGCTGAAGATCGACGGCCTGGCCGTCGCGCTCGTCTACCGCGACGGCAGGCTGGAGCGCGGCGCCACGCGCGGCGACGGGCGGGTCGGCGACGACGTGACCGCCAACGTGCGCACGATCAAGGGCATCCCGCACCGCCTCAAGGGCGACGGCGTGCCGTCGCTGGTGGAGATCCGCGGCGAGGTCTACATCCCGGTCGACGATTTCAGGAGGCTCAACGAGCAGCTCGTCGCCGAGGGCAAGCCGCCCTTCGCCAACCCGCGCAACGCCGCGGCGGGCACGCTGCGCCAGAAGGACCCGCGCGTCACCGCCCAGCGGCCGCTGGCCATGCTGGTCCACGGCATCGGCGTCTGGGAGGACGGCGGGCAGCCGCCGCAGTCGCAGTCGGCGATCTACGACAGGCTGCGCGAGTGGGGCCTGCCGGTGAGCGACCTGTACAAGGTCGTCCCGGGGCTGACGGAGATCGTCTCCTACATCGACTACTACGCCGAGCATCGCCACGACCCGGCCTACGAGATCGACGGCGTGGTGGTCAAGGCCGACCGGTTCCGCGTGCAGCGCGAGCTGGGCTCGACCTCGCGGGCGCCGCGCTGGGCGATCGCGTTCAAGTACCCGCCGGAGGAGGTCAACACCAAGCTCCTCGACATCCAGGTGGGCGTCGGGCGCACCGGCCGGGTGACGCCGTTCGCGGTGATGGAGCCGATCGTGGTCGCCGGATCGACGGTCGAGCGGGCGACGCTGCACAACGCGGCGATCGTCGAGAAGAAGGGCGTGCTGATCGGCGACACGGTCGTGCTGCGCAAGGCGGGCGATGTGATCCCCGAGATCGTGGGGCCGGTCGCGGAGCTGCGCAACGGCTCGGAGCGGGCGTTCGTGATGCCGACCGAGTGCCCGGCCTGCGGCACGACCCTGGCCTACGAGCGGGAGGGCGACGCCGACCTGCGCTGCCCCAACGCCCGCAGCTGCCCCGCGCAGCTGCGCGAGCGGGTCTTCTTCGCCGCCGCGCGCAAGGCTCTCGACATCGAGGGCCTGGGTTATGTCGCGGCGACCGCGCTGACCCAGCCCGTCGAGGGTCAGGAGCCGGTCGTGCGCACCGAAGCCGACCTGTTCGAGCTCACGCTCGACAAGCTCGTCCCGATCCGCTCCATCGTCCGCGACCAGGAGACCGGCCTGCCCAAGCCCGACCCCAAGACGGGTGAGGTGAAGGTGGTCTCGCTGTTCTCCAACCTCAACGGTGAGCCGTCGCAGGGCGCCCTGCGCCTGATCGACGAGCTGGAGAAGGCCAAGGACAAGGAGTTGTGGCGGGTGCTGGTCGCGTTCTCGATCCGGCACGTCGGTCCGCCCACCGCCGTCGACCTGGCCGGCCACTTCCGCTCCGTCGACGCCATCATGAACGCTTCGGAGGAGGAGCTGGCGGCGGTCGAGGGCATCGGGCCGCGCGTCGCCGCCACCGTCAAGGAGTGGTTCGAGGTCGACTGGCACCGCGAGATCGTCGAGCGGTGGCGGGCCTCGGGGGTGCGCATGGAGGACGACGGTCCCGCCCCCGTCAAGGGCCCGCAGACGCTCGAAGGCCTGACCTTCGTCGTCACGGGGTCGCTGGAGGGCTACACCCGCGACTCCGCCGCCGACGCGCTGACGAGCCGGGGCGGGAAGGTCTCCGGTTCGGTGTCGAAGAAGACCTCGTTCCTCGTGATGGGGGAGAATGCCGGGTCGAAGTATGACAAGGCGGTCTCCCTGGGCGTGCCGATCCTCGATGAGGCGGGGTTCGGCGTCCTGCTGGAGCAGGGACCGGAGGCTGCCGCCGAAGTCGCGATCAAGGAAGAGGCCTGACCATGGAAGTGACGGCGGAGCGCCTGGCTGAGCTGAAGCAGCTCTTCGAGGAGATCGACCAGAGCGGCGACGGGCAGATCAGCCAGGCGGAGTTCCTGCGGAAGTTCCCGCAGATCGGCCCGGAAGGACTGGCCGCGCTGTCGGGTTCCGCCGACGCCGACGGCGACGGTCAGATCTCCTTCGAGGAGTTCGTCCGGCTGCTGGGCTGAAGGCTCATGTAGACGTCGACCGGGTCCTGGGAGTCGACGACGAAGCCGTGCCGCTCGTACAACCGGCGAGCGGCACTGCCCTGCAGCACGTTGAGCCGGATCCGGTGCCCGTCCAGCCGCGCGAGCAGGCTGTCGAGTACGGCGGAGCCGATGCCCCTGCCCTGCAGGGCGGGGGAGAGGTAGAAGTGCTCCAGCCACCAGCCGTCCTCACCGGGGCGCAGGGTGACGGAGCCCGCGGGCTCGCCGTCGACGACGATGATCGAGGTGTGCTCGGGCGAGAACGTGTCGTGCATGCGCCGCCGTACCCTCTGGCCGTCGTATCTGCCCAGGCGTTCCAGGTCGGGGCGGAGGACCTCGGCGCGCAGCTCGGCCAGGAAGTCGACATCGGTTTGGTGGGCTTTGCGGAGGTTCCAGGTCACCTGACCGATTATTTCAAGGGCTGACGCCGAAAATCGCCACGGCCTGGTAGCCGTCGCCGTCCTCGGCCACGACCGTCATCGTGCTCTCGCCGGCGATGCCGTCGTCGTCGTTGAACGTGTCGCGCTCGCCCTGCGCGGCATAGGGCTGCTGCTTGAACACCTCGGTGTTGAGGTCCTCGGGGAAGATCACCTGGGTGGTGAGCGTGCGCCGGCCGCCGACGTGGACCATGGCGTGGATGTGGACCGTGCGGCCTCGGTACCAACCGGGCCAGATCGTCGTGAACCGGACGATGCCCTCCTTGTCGGTGACCTGGGCGCCGCGCAGGTAGCGCTTGTCGTCCTGAGGCTCCAGGTCGCCGCCTCCCATGCCGCCGCCGCCTTCGCCGCGCGACATCGCCTCCGCGCCCGAGTAGAGCCCCGCCGCGTCGCAGTGCCAGATCTCGACCACCGCGTCGGGGATCGGCGTGCACGCCTCGCCGTCCTGGACCTTGATCGCGACCGCCAGCCGTACCCCCTGGCGGTCCTCGCGGATGTCGCTGCGCACCTTGTCGGCGTCGAAGTAGTAGGGGCCCTGCGTGGTGGCCTCCGTGAGCGTGCAGGTGCCCGCCCGGGCGAACAGGGCGTCAAGGCCGGTGGCCGGCGCCGTCTGCGGGGTGATGGAGGCGGTGCCCTCGGTGGTCGCCACGGCCGAGGGCGTGCCCGCCTCGCCGGAGCAGGCGGTCAGGATCGCGCCCAGGCCGATCGAGCCGATGCCGGCGATGATGCGCCTGCGGCTGACGCGCTGGCCTTCGTGATGGTCGGCTGTCATGCCTTCGAGGCTAGGAACCGCGGCTGAGAAACGGGTGAAGGCCACAGCTCGCGCAGCTGTGGCCTTCCTGAGAATCGTCTAGCTGACCGAGCGCTTGTAAAGGCGCGTGGCCAGGGGCACGAACACCAGCAGGAGCACGACCGACCAGCCCAGCGTGGCAAGGAGCGGGTTCTGCAGCGGCCAGACGTCCGGCACGGGCAGCGCCGAGCTGGTGTTGCCGAACAGCTCCCGCAGCGCCTGGGTGACCGCGGAGACCGGGTTCCACTCGGCGATGGCCTGCAGGGGACCGGCCAGGCGGCTGCTGTCGATGAAGATGTTCGACAGGAACATGATCGGGAACGTCACGATGGTGGCGATGTTGTTGAACACCTCGGGGGTGCGCAGCGCCAGCGCCACGGTGGCGGTCACCCACGAGAAGGCGTAGGCGAAGAACAGCAGGACGGCGAAGGCGGTGATCGCCTCCAGTGGCGAGCCGTTGATGCGCCAGCCGACCAGCAGGCCCATCAGCGACATGACGAGGATGCTGGCGGCGTTCATCAGCACGTCGCCCAGGGTCTGCCCGGTCAGCACCGCCGACGGCGCCATCGGCAGGGTGCGGAACCTGTCGAAGATGCCCTTCTGCAGATCGAGCACGAGCGTGTAACCGGTGATCTGGGAGCTCATGACCACCGTCTGCACGAAGATGCCGGGGATCATGTACTCCGCGTAGGACATGCCGGGAATCTCGATCATGGCGCCGAAGACGTAGACGAGCATCAGCACGAACACGATCGGGAAGGTCACCACGCTGCCGAGCAGGTCGGGGGTGCGCTTGATCTTGATGACGTTGCGCTTGGCGATGGTCAGGCCGTCGGCCAGGGCGGTGCTCACGTGGTCACTTCTCCAGTCAGGGTGAGGAAGACGTCGTCGAGGGTGGGGCGGCGCAGACCGGCGTCCCGTACGGCGATGCCGTCGGCGGCGAGCTTGCCGAGAGCGGTCGTCAGCGAGGCGGCGCCCTGCGTGACGGGCATGGTCATGCGAAGGGCCTCGCGGTCGAGGCTGGGCTCGCCCGCCGAGAGCGGAGCCAGGAGGCGCAGGGCCTGCTCGAAGTCGCTCCCGCTGGTCACCGAGAGCTCGATGCGGTCGCCGCCCACCTGGTCCTTGAGCTGGTCGGCGGTGCCCCGGGCGATGACCTTGCCGTGGTCGACCACGGCGATGGAGTCGGCCAGCCGGTCGGCCTCCTCCAGGTACTGCGTGGTGAGCAGCAGGGTGGTGCCACCGCGCACCAGCTCGGCGATGACGTCCCAGAGGGCGATGCGGGCGCGGGGGTCGAGGCCGGTGGTGGGCTCGTCGAGGAAGAGCACCGGCGGCTGGGCGACCAGCGTGGCGGCCAGGTCCAGGCGCCTGCGCATGCCTCCCGAGTAGCCCTTGACCGGACGGTCGCCCGCCTCGGCCAGGTCGAAGCGGTCCAGGAGCTCCCTGGCCCGTTGCCTGCTGCGCCTGGCGCCCAGGTGGTAGAGCCTGCCGACCATCTCCAGGTTCTCGGCGCCGGTCAGGTGGTCGTCGACCGCGGCGTACTGCCCGGAGGCGCCGATGACCTTGCGCAGCTTGGGGGCCTCGCGCACGACGTCGTATCCGGCGACCCTGGCCTGGCCGGAGTCCGGTCTGATCAGGGTCGTCAGGATGCGGACGGTGGTGGTCTTGCCCGCGCCGTTGGGTCCGAGCAGGCCCAGCACGGTGCCCTCCGGCACGACCAGGTCCATGCCGTCGAGCGCGGTGTGCTTGCCGTAGGTCTTGACCAGGCCGGTCGCTTCGATGGCGTTAGCCATGGGGGAGCTCCTTGGTGGAACGGTGGATGTGGATGTCGCCGTAGCCGGTGCGGGCGCGCACCTCGACGGCGTCTTCTGCCTGCGTGAGGGTGCGGGGGTCCATCTCCATGCGCACGGCTCCGTAGGTGGAGTCGATGTCGAGCCAGGTGGCGCTGCCCTGCCGCACCCCGACGTCGATGGAGCCGTTGGCCGTCTCCAGCTGGACCACGCCGCTGACGACCTCGTCGACGCGCACGTGGCCGTTGGCGGTCTTGACGGTGACGTTGCTGAGCGCCCGTCCGATGGTGATGCCGCCGCTGGCGGTGTTGACCCGCAGGTCGTCCTCGACGAGGTCGACCGCGGTCTCGCCGCTGGTGTTCTTGATCACAGCCGGTCCGGCGATCGAGCCGGCGTGGATGGTGCCATAGCCGGCGTCGAGGTCGGCCTTGCCGGAGATCCGGCCGACGGCGATGTCGCCGTAGCCGGCGCGGGCGCACAGCCGCCCGGTCTCGTCGGCGGCGATGTCGCCGTAACCGGATTCCAGGCGGCAGTCGCCGAGCCTGCCCTCGCAGCGCAGCAGGCCGTGGATGACGGCGTCGACGCTGGAGCCGGCCGGCAGTTCGACCAGCACGTCGACGGTGCCGATCCTGCCGAACAGGGAGTCGATGAGACCCGGCGTGAAGGTCTTGACGCCGAGCGTGCCACCGGCGAACTCGACGCGGGCCCCCGCGGCCGCGTCGCGGTCGATCGTGCTGCCGGGGTTCTTCGGTTGCAGTCGCACCACGGTGTCGGTGCGGTCGCTCGCGCGGACTCTCAGGTCTCCCAGCGCGAGCTCGACGATCACGTGGATCGGATCCGGAGTCTCGTAAGCGGGCATGGCTCCACTATGGAGTCACAATGGTGCCATGTCAACTCCACATTGGTGCCAACTGGCAAGAAGTGACGGAACGTACCCGACTGGTTTCGCGAAGTGGAGCAAAGGCCGTACTCTCCCTTAGAGAACTCATGGGGGTTGAAGTTTTCGATGACCGACCCGAATGACACCCGCGACACGGGACCACGCGCAGGCACGCCCCTGTGGGGCTACCTGGCCGCGGTGACCGTGATCGGTCTCACCGCGCTCGCGGTGGGCCAGGTGCGCCTGGGCTCCGCCGAGCTGGCGGAGCTGGCGCGCTCACCGCTGTTCTGGGTGCTCGGCGTCCTGGTCGTCCTGGGCGAACTGCGCCCGGTCATGCTGTCGTCGCAGACGATGGTCGGCGGCACCTACCCCTCCACCATGTTCACCTTCGCCGTCCTGCTCCACTTCGGACTGCCGGTGGCCGCGCTCATGCAGGCCGTGGCGGTGATCGTCAACGGGATGGCCACCCGCAAGGCCTGGCACCGCGTGACCTTCAACACCGCCCAGTCCACGCTCGCCCTGACCGCCGCCGCGGTGGTGCTCGGCCTGTTCGGCATCGTGCCCACCCCGGACGACCCCTGGGTGCCCGGCGGCTCGTCGCTGGTGGCCATCGCGGTGGCGGGAACCGCCTACTTCACCACCCGCGGCCTGCTCGTCAGCGGCGCCGTCGCGCTGCACGAACGGCGATCGATCGTGCGGGTGCTGCGCGCCTCCATCGGACCGCAGGCACTCGTCTACTCCGGGCTCCTGGGACTGGCGCCCCTGGTCGTCGTCGTCATGGAGTCGTCGCCCACGCTCGTGCCGCTGTTCGTGGCGCCCCTCGTCGCCGTCTACTTCACCGCCACGCTCTCCATGCGCCGCGACCACCAGGCCATGCACGACGAGCTCACCGGCCTGCCCAACCGCAAGCTGCTCGCCGTCGCCACCGAGGAGGCCCTGGCCGAGGCGCGCGAAGGGGAGAAGGTCGGCTTCTTCCTCATGGACACCCACGGGCTCAAGCAGATCAACGACACGCTCGGCCACCCCGTCGGCGACCGGCTGCTGCAGACCATCGCCCACCGGCTGACCCACACCGTACGGCCCGGCGACGTGGTCGCCCGGCTCGGCGGCGACGAGTTCGCGGTGCTGCTGCCCAAGGTGCGCGACATCCAGGCCGCCCGCGAGGTGGCCGCCAGGCTGAGGGTCGCCCTGACCGAGCCGATCCGGCTGGAGGGCATGTCGTTCGACCTCGACGGCTCCGTGGGCATCGCCCTCTACCCCGACCACGCGCCCGACTTCGAGCTGCTGCTGCAGCGCTCCGACGTCGCCATGTACCAGGCCAAGCAGGCACGCACCGGCGTCGAGTTCTACCAGGCCGACAAGGACCGCAACTCGCCCGAACGGCTCTCGCTCTTCGGCGACCTGCGCAGGGCGCTGGAGAACCGCCAGCTGCGCCTGCACTACCAGCCCAAGGTCGACCTCGAAGACGGGCGGGTGCGCGGCATGGAGGTGCTGCTGCGATGGCGCCACCCCGTGCGCGGGCAGGTCGCGCCCTCGGAGTTCATCCCGCTGGCCGAGCAGTCGTACCTGATGCGGCAGCTGACCGAATACGTCATCGAGGGAGCGCTGGAGCAGGCCGCACGCTGGTGGCACACCGGGCTGCGCGTGCAGATCGCCGTCAACGTCTCCGCGCGCGACCTGCTCGACTCCGCGCTGCCCGACCAGCTCGACGTGGGGCTGGCCCGCTACCGGCTGCCGCCCGACGCCATCCAGCTGGAGGTCACCGAGCGCGTGCTGACCGGCGAGCAGGCGCACGACACCATCAAGGCGCTGGCCGCGCTCGGCGTTCCGCTCTCGCTCGACGACTTCGGCACCGGGTACTCCTCCCTGATCAGGCTGCAGCGGCTGGCCGTCTCCGAGGTCAAGATCGACGCGTCGTTCGTCAGCCGCATCGTCGACTCCCAGGACGACGAGCGCATCGTGCGCTCCATCGTCGACCTGGTGCGCTCGCTCGGGCTGCGCTCCGTCGCCGAGGGAGTCGAGTCCGACGACGTCGCCAAGCGCCTCATCGCCATGGGGTGTGACATGGGGCAGGGCTGGCTGTTCTCACAACCCATGTCGGCGGCCGACGCCACCGTGTGGTTGCGCTCGCACGCCGATTCCGTGTTCGTCTGACGGGTAGCGGACCGGCCATGACGAGCCGTATCGCGCAGTGGACCCTCGACGTCGCCGACAGCGGGAAGATGGCCGCCTTCTCGTCGGCCGCACTCGGCTACCGGATCGAACACGGTGGTGAGGGGCCGCACCTGTGGCCGCCCGACGACGCGCCGCCGGAGACGCCCACGGTCTGGCTCCAGCCCACCCACGAGTCCAAACGCGGCAAGAACCGCAGCCATCCCGACCTCTACGTGCTCGACGGCGGTGATGTGGAGGCCGAGGTCGAGCGGCTGATCGCGCTCGGGGCCACGCGGGCCGACGTCGGGCAGACGGGTGACGAGGGCTTCGTGGTCATGGCCGACCCCGAGGGCAACGAGTTCTGCCTGCTCTACAGGAAGAACGCCTGGGGATAGCTCGCCTCACCCACGATCTCTCGAAATTTTACGACCTGGAAGGCCTCCTCCGGCCATCCGTAGCTTTGGGTGATCTTGGGATCGGGGGCGAACCCGAAACGCCCGTAGTAGGCGGGATCGCCCAGCACCACCACGGCGGGCGCTCCCAGCGCGCGGGCCCTGGCCAGGCCCTGCCGTACCAGCTCCCCGCCGACGCCCTTGCCCTGCACGCCCGGCCGTACGGCCAGCGGAGCCAGGGCGAGCGCCCGGTGCTCGCCGACCGGCAGCCAGGTGAACAGCACGTGGCCCACGATCTCCCCGTCGACGGTCGCGACCAGCGAGAAGGCCTTGTCCGGGTCCAGCCTGGCGAGCAGGTCGGCCTCGTCCGGACGCTCGAAGGCCTCGGCCTCCACCTGCCAGACCGCCTCGCGGTCCTCCAGGAGCTCGTCGCGGATTTCCACCGTGTTAACGGTTCGGTCGCTCTCCGTCATGCCCTCTAGGATGACAGGTGACCGTGTGACCGAGCTTGTCGAGGTCACAAACAAGCCCCGCCCAACCACGAAACGGGTTCACCGACTCATGTCCGCCATAACCCGCGACGAGGTCGCCCACCTGGCCAAGCTGTCCAGATTGGCGCTCACGGACGACGAACTCGGCCATTTCGCCACCCAGCTCGATGTGATCATCGGGTCGGTCGCGAAGGTCGCCGAGATCGCCGCCGAGGATGTGCCGCCGTCGTCGCACGCGCTGCCCCTGACCAACGTCTTCCGCGCCGACGAGGTGCGACAGTCCCTCACGCCCCAGCAGGCGCTCTCCGGCGCGCCCGCCGTCGAGGACGACCGCTTCCGGGTGCCGCGCATCCTCGGGGAGGAGGCATGAGCTTGATCCACAAGACCGCCGCCGAGCTGGGCGCGCTGGTCGCCTCCGGCGAGGTCTCCGCCGTCGAGGTCGCCACCGCCCACCTCGACCGCATCGAGGCCACCGAGCCCAAGCTCCACGCCTTCCTGCACGTCGACCGTGAGGTGACGCTGTCGCAGGCCCGCGAGGTCGACTCGCGCATCGCCTCGGGCGAGCAGCTCGGGCCGCTGGCCGGCGTGCCGATCGCGCACAAGGACATCTTCGCCACGCGCGACATGCCCACCACCGCCGCCTCGAAGATCCTCGAAGGCTGGCGCCCGCCGTACGACGCCACCGTCACCGCGCGCCTGCGCGCGGCCGGCCTGGTCATCCTGGGCAAGACGAACCTCGACGAGTTCGCCATGGGCTCCTCCACGGAGAACTCCGCGTACGGCGTCACGCGCAACCCGTGGGACCTGTCGCGCATCCCCGGCGGTTCCTCCGGCGGCTCCTCCGCCGCGGTCTCCGGCTACCAGGCGCCGCTGTCGACCGGCACCGACACGGGCGGCTCGATCCGCCAGCCCGCCGCCGTCACCGGCATCGTGGGCATGAAGCCGACCTACGGCGGCTCCTCGCGCTACGGCCTCATCGCCTTCGCCTCCTCGCTCGACACCCCCGGGCCCTTCGCCCGCAACGTCCACGACGCCGCGCTGCTCCACGAGGCCTTCTCCGGCTACGACCCGATGGACTCCACCTCCATCGACGCCCCCGTGCCCTCCGTGGTCGCCGCGGCCCAGGCCGGCGACATCTCGGGCATGCGGGTCGGCATCGTGCGCGAGTTCGCCGGCGACGGCTACCAGCCCGGCGTGATCGCCCGCTTCAACGACGCCGTCAAGATGCTCGAGTCGCTGGGCGCCGAGATCGTCGAGGTCTCCTGCCCGTCCTTCGACACCGCGCTCCCGGCCTACTACCTGATCGCGCCGTCCGAGTGCTCCTCGAACCTGGCCAGGTTCGACGCCATGCGCTACGGCCTGCGCGTCGGCGACGACGGCACCCACAGCGCCGAGGAGGTCATGGCGCTCACCCGCGCCGCCGGCTTCGGGCCCGAGGTCAAGCGGCGCATCATGCTCGGCACCTACGCGCTGTCGTCGGGCTACTACGACGCCTACTACGGCCAGGCCCAGAAGGTCCGCACCCTCATCGCGCGCGACTTCGAGGCCGCCTTCGGCCAGGTCGACGTGCTCATCTCGCCGACCACGCCGACCACCGCCTTCCCGATCGGCGAGCGCGCCGACGACCCGATGGCGATGTACCTCGCCGACCTGTGCACCATTCCGTCCAACCTGGCGGGCAACGCGGCGATCTCCATCCCGTGCGGCCTGGCCGACGAGGACAACCTGCCGGTCGGCCTGCAGATCATGGCTCCGGTGCTCGGTGACGACCGCTGCTACCGCGTCGGCGCCGTGCTGGAGAAGGCTTTCGAGGCCCGCTGGGGCGGCCCGCTGCTCAAGGAGGCTCCCGCGCTATGAGCGTGATCGCTTTTGACAAGGCGCTTGAGCGCTTCGAGCCCGTCCTGGGCCTGGAGACCCACGTCGAGCTCGGCACCGCGTCGAAGATGTTCTGCGGCTGCGCGACCGGCTTCGGCGCCGAGCCCAACACCCAGGTCTGCCCGACCTGCCTGGCCTTCCCCGGCTCGCTGCCGGTGGCCAACGAGGCCGCCATCGAGGCGACCATCCGCATCGGCCTGGCGCTGAACTGCTCCATCGCCGAATGGTGCCGCTTCGCCCGGAAGAACTACTTCTATCCGGACATGCCGAAGAACTACCAGATCTCGCAGTACGACGAGCCGCTGTGCTTCGACGGCTACCTCGACGTCGAAGTGGGCGGCCAGACCTACCGCGTCGAGATCGAGCGCGTGCACCTCGAAGAGGACACCGGCAAGTCCACCCACGTGGGCGGCGCCACCGGCCGCATCCACGGCGCCGACTACTCCATCGTCGACTACAACCGCGCGGGCATCCCGCTGGTCGAGATCGTCACCAAGCCCATCACCGGCACCGGCGCGATGGCCCCCGAGGTCGCCCGCGCCTACGGCGTCGAACTTCGCGAGATCATGCGCTCGCTCGGCGTCTCCGACGTGCGCATGGACCAGGGCTCGATGCGCTTCGACGTCAACGTCTCGCTCAACGAGCCCGGCGCGCCCTGGGGCACCCGCACCGAGACCAAGAACGTCAACTCCTTCCGCTCGGTCGAGCGCTCCGTACGCGGCGAGATCGAGCGCCAGGCCTTCCTGCTGACCTCCGGCGAGAAGATCATCCAGGAGACCAGGCACTTCCACGAGGACACCGGCACCACCACCTCCGGCCGCTCCAAGGAAGAAGCGCAGGACTACCGCTACTTCCCCGACCCCGACCTGGTGCCCATCGCCCCCGACCCCACCTGGGTCGCCACCCTCCGCGACACCCTGCCCGAGCTGCCGAGCGTCAAGCGCAAGCGCCTGCAGTCGGAGTGGAGCGTCAGCGACCACGACATGGAGTCCATGTACAACGCGGGCGCCATCGACCTCGTCGAGGCGACCATCGCCGCCGGCGCCCCGGCCGCCGACGCGCGCAAGTGGTGGATGGGCGAGCTGGCCCGCCGCGCCAACGAGTCGGGCACCGCACTCGCCGACCTGCCCATCACCCCGGGCGACGTGGCACGCGTCTCCGAGCTGGTCGCCTCCGGATCGCTGAACGACAAGCTGGCCCGGGCCGCCCTCGAAGGCATCCTCGCCGGCGAGGGCTCGGCGGACGAGGTCATCGCCAAGCGCGGGCTGCAGATCGCCGACGAAGGGGAACTGCTGGCGATCATCGACCAGGTGCTCGCCGACAACACCGACGCGGCCGAGAAGGTGCGCAGCGGGAAGGTCGCGGCGGTCGGGGCGCTCGTGGGCGCGGTGATGAAGGCCTCCCGGGGCAAGGCCGACGCCGGGCGGGCTCGGGAGATCATCCTGGAGAAGCTCTCCTAGGCTTGGGCCTCGCCGGTCGGGCGCCTTCGGCGCGTCGGGCTCGGGCTGTGTCCAGTGGGGGTGGTCCTTCGGCCCACCCCCACACCCCCGAGGTCGATGGCCTGGGGGCCATCGACACCCCGCTCGTGGTTCCCGAGGCTGCCCCCTTCCACGGCTTGGGCCTCGCCGGTCGGGCGCCTTCGGCGCGTCGGGCTCGGGCAGTGTCCAGTGGGGGTGGTCCTACGGCCCACCCCCACACCCCCGAGGTCGATGGCCTGGGGGCCATCGACAACCCGTCCGGGGTGCTCGGGCGTGCGGGCCCGTCCGTCGAGGGGTGGTTGGCCCGGTTGGGAAGTAGGCGCGATGGGTGCAGGCTGGCCCCAAGCCCAATCTCACGGAGCTGCGCCGCCGACTCCGAGGGCCCCTCCAACGCACGCTTCGAAGCGTCTACCGGTCAGACGGGATCGGTGAACGAGATCGGCTTGCCCGTGGCGCGGGCGTATGCGATCTCCCTGCTCGTGGACTCGCCGACATACCCGCCGGGGTTGACGACCAGGACCCGGTCAGCCAGGTCGATCTTGCGCAGGTGGAGGGCATCCAGCGCGGCCTTCTGCTCGCTGGTGATCGGCTCGTCCGCTTCGCCCGGCGCGACGACGATGACTCCGGCGAAGGTCAGATCACGGTTCGCCGCACGCATCTCGTCCACGAATCGGGTAGAGCCGCAGATGCAGACGATCTCAGGTCGATCAGGCACGGCTCAGTCCTTTGGTCGAACGGGGAACGAGCCAGCAGTTTAGGCAACGAGACGGCAGCGCCGTCCCAGGGCGGAAGGTGCCTGGGAGCGCAACAGCGCAACCTAGCGCTCCCACGCCCGCAGCAGTTCCTCGGCTCCGTAGACGACGTCCAGGCCGTCACAGGAGAACCCCCCACGCGACACTCCCATGAGAGGCACCGCCTGATCGGTCAACGCCGCCCGATGTGCCGCGAGTGCGGCGAAGTCATGGCGGTCGAAGGCGCTCTCCAGCCACTTGATCGACCCGACGAACGTCAGCTCCTTCGCGATGGGCCCGCGATCGGCGCCCACGATGTCGATCTCCACCTCGTTGCTCCGCGTCCAGTACGAGCCGACGACACCGGCATCGGGAGCCAGGCGCGCCACGGCCTCCCTGATCAACGGTTCGACCGCTCGGCCACGCCAACTGCTCCACTGGGAGGCGATGCGCCGGAGCGTCAGGTCTCCGCGTCGGCGCTCGATCTCGGCCAGGTGCGGCCGGAGGAAGTGCAGCCAGAAGCGCAGGTAGGCATCGGTGATCCGGTAACGGCGTTCTTTGGAGGGCCGCAGGGAGACGGGGAGGTCCGCTGAGACGATGCCCTTGGCGGTCAGTACGGCGGTCGCGCGGGTGAGGGTGCTGTGAGCGATTCCTCCGGACGCTCTGGCGATGTTGACGAAGGATCGTTCTCCCGCGCCGATCGCGTGCAGCACCTCCCGTGCCTGCGCCTCCGGTGGGAACTCCGCCGACAGTGACAGTTCGGCGGAGACCCGGAGGGCGGAGATGGGGTCCGTCAGCGAGTCGTGGAGGAACTCCCACAGGCCCTGACCTCTGCGCCATTCGCCGCAGATCAGCGGTAGGCCACCCGTCACCAGGGCGGCGTCGAATGCCTCCGCTGCTCCCAGGCCGAGCATGTGCTGGATCTCGGCCGGGTTGAGCGGTCCCACCACCATCTGCGTGCCCCGCTGGTGGAAGGGGCGTTCGTAGCTGTTCAGCGCCTCCATCATGGACAGGTCCGAGCCGATCAGCAGGAGCAGGACGGGCTTGCGTGACAGCGCCCGGTCCCAGGCTCGCTGGAGCACCCCTTCGAAGGCGTCGACGCGTTCCATCAGGTACGGGATCTCGTCCATGACCACGATGGAGGGCCTGTCGTCGGGCAGCGCCGACGCGAGGTGCTGGAGGGCCCCGGACCAGCTGGCGGGGGCGACCTGCGTGAACGCCTCGCGCTCCGGCAGGTCGGAGGCGGCCACGGCCTCCAGCAGCTGTGACAGTTCCGCTTCCGGCGACTCGCGTGCGGAGGTGTAGAAGAGCGACGGGACGCCGCTTCGTCTGATGAATTCCTCGGCGAGGGCGGACTTGCCGATGCGGCGGCGGCCGCGCATGAGCAGGCAACGTCCGGGGCGGGCCGTGCCGATGCCGGCCGCCACTCGTTCAAGGAGGCCGGTGAGGGCGCTGAGCTCGTGTGCTCTACCGACGAAGTCGCTCACTTGGGCTCCCTTGAGATAGTTCCAACAGCGATACTATCTCGCTTGGAAGTCTATGCTCCCGGCAGTCGGGCCCCGCAAACCGCGCTGTGCGTAGGAATACGTGGAACCCGACCGCCTCCCCGCCTACCGTCGGCTCCGGCCGAGGGGCCCAGAGGAGGCAGGGAAATGACGACAAGCAAGCGGGCCTACGTCCTGGGCCACGACGACCCCGAGCTCGACCGCCTGGAACACCAGGCGCGCATGCTCGCCCCCGCCACCGGGGCCATCCTCGGCCTGGCCGGGTTGCGGCCCGGTATGCGGGTGCTCGACCTCGGCACGGGCGCGGGCGACGTGGCGCTGACCGCCGCCGAGATCGTCGGCGAGAGCGGCCAGGTCGTGGGCGTGGACCTGGAGGACAGGGCGCTGGCGCTGGCCAGGCGCAGGGCGGCCGAGCGGGGGCTCGGCAACACGACGTTCGAGCGGGGCGACGTGCGCGAGTGGAGCGGCGGGCGGTTCGACGCGGTGGTCGGCAGGCTCATCCTCCTGTACTGCGCGGACGCGCCCGCCGTCATCGAGCACCACCTGCGGGCGCTGGCGCCCGGTGGGATCTACGTCGCCATGGAGTACGACATGGTGGCCGCCCGCGCGGAGCCGGCCATCCCGCTGGTGGGTACGGCACTGGCCTGGATGGTGGAGGCGTTCCGTCGCGGAGGCATGGACCCGGCGCTGGGCACCCGCCTCGACAGGGTGCTGCGGAAGGCCGGGCTCGACCCCGAGATCCTGGGCCTGCAGGTCTACGTCTCGCCCGAGGACGGCGCGCGATCGCTCGCCGGGATCGTCTCGGCGCTGATGCCGTTGATCGAGAAGACGGGCGTGGCCTCGGCCGCCGAGGTGGACCTGGACACGCTGCCGGGCCGCATCGAGGCCGCCATGCGCGAGGTCGACGCCGTCACCGTCTTCCCGACGCTCGTCGGCGCGTGGGCCAGGCTGACCTGACGTCGCCTCGCGACGGGCGGCACAGGCCCTGCCGGCCGGGGGGACGGAGACCACTCCCGACGACGTGTGGAGCGTCCTGATCCTGGGCGGGGGCGTTCCCTGGCAAGGTTCGGTCGGCGCGTCGAATTCCTGCGGAGCGGCGGTTATCGTGCCCTTGGGGGCTCGCCGTACAGACAAGGACTCGGCCACAAGGACGACGACTGGGGCGACATCGACAGCGTTCTGTCGGACACCCAGAGGGGAGTCCTCCATCAGGACGCCACCCCGACCGCGGCACTGAGCACGGCCGCGTTATCCCGGCCGGGTCCGTCACCCGAGCCGGAGGCACCGCCGATCGTGCACTCGTACAAACAGGTGACCAAGCTGCTCGGGCCGGAGCAAACCGCGATGGGGAACAGCGGGCCATGGACCGAGTTCAGGGTGTCGTTTCGCGAGATCGAGGGGAAAGGCTCCTTGGCCTGGTGGCGCACGGTCGGCTCTGTCGCCCAGGTGTTCGCGAGCTTCGGCCGCGCCGGCGACCGCGAGACCATGCTCAGCCTGCTAGTGGACATGTTCGTCGATGCCGGATACCGATACCTCGTGCCACAGGAGCCGGACGAGCTGGACACCTGGGGGCCGCATCTGAAGGAGGTGTACATCGAGTTGTGTGGGCTGTCGTCAAGGCGCGACCGCCAGGGCCAGCACAGCTCGGCGGAAAAGCGGGTCACCGTCGGCCCGGAGAAGACGCTCACCGTCGCCTTCAAGCTGGGCAACCTGGACCCGGATACCGAGAAGTACCTGGACACCCTCAAGCTGAAGGTCTCCAAGTTCGCCTGGCCGGACTACGCGGCCTACCGTGGGGCCGAGGCCATCGGGCCGCCGATGAACGCGAAGGTGAAGCTGCGGAACCCCGGTACGGCGTACTTCACCTCCGACGTCTACAGTCAGCCGGGCGCTGACATACCCGGCGTTCTGCAGGTCGATGACTCGGAGTGGGTCAGGCACGTGCTCTCGAAGTGGCAGGGTTGACCTCCAGGCACTGCCCGCTGTGCTTCACGATGAGCCGGGCATAGCCGTTCCGCAGGTCGACGACGGCCCACGCGCGGTCGGCCGCGCTGCCCATGCTCACCCCAGGCACATGCCGCTGTGTCTGTTCTGGAGATGCTTGTAGCCGAGGGCGATGAGCGGCGGGCCCTCGGGCGGCCCTGCCTGAGTACCCCCTACGGCAAAGCCGCCTCGCGTCCTGGCGCGTGACTGGCATACCGTGGACGCGTGAGGACGGGCGGAGCCACACGCACCCAGGAGCAACTACGGCGGCGCAACCTCGGCGAGGTGCTGCGCAGGGTGCACGAAGGCGGCCCGCTGTCCCGCGCCGCGCTGAGCACCCGCATGGGGCTCAACCGCAGCACGATCATGGACCTGACCGCCGAGCTCGTCTCGGCGGGCCTGGTGCGTGAGGCGGTGCCCACCGACTGGGGGCGCGCCGGCCGCCCGTCGATCATGGTGATGCCCGAGCCGGAGAAGTTGTACGGCTTGGCGTTCGATGTGGCTGTCGACCGCCTGGTGGCGGCCAGGGTGGGCCTGGGCGGGACGATCCTGGCCCGGCGTGAGTCCGTGCGGACCAGGGCGGGCGTGGACCTCCAGGACGTGGTCGGCGTGCTGGCCGCGTTCGGCCGCGAGCTGGTCGCCGAGGCCGGTTCCGGCACGACGTGCGTCGGCGTGGGCGCCTCCTACTGCGGCCTGATCAGGCGGGCAGACGGCATGGTCAGGTACGGCCCGCAGCTGGGCTGGGTCGACCAGGCCTTCGGCTCCGAGCTGGCAGCCGAGCTGGGCCTGGGCCTGACCGTGTCGGTGGGCAACGAGGCGCATCTGGGAGCGGTCGCCGAGCACGTCAGGGGCGCGGGTGCGACGGTCGACAACCTCATCTACCTGCACGGCGACGTCGGCGTGGGCGGCGGCATCATCGCGGGCGGCAAGCTGCTCGACGGCGACGGCGGGTACGGCTGCGAGCTGGGCCACATGGTCGTCAACCCGGTGCGGGGGCGGCCGTGCCTGTGCGGCTCGCGCGGCTGCCTGGAGGCCGAGGTGGGGGAGGAGGCGCTGCTCGACTACGCGGGCCGCGCCGGGGAGCTGGTCGGGCGCGACGGCATCAGGGCGGTGGTCGCCCTGGCGGGGGCCGGTGACGAGCCGGCCCGGGCCGCTCTGGCGCGGATCGGGGACTGGCTGGGGGTGGGCGTGGTCAACCTGATCAACCTCTTCAACCCCGCGCTGGTGATCTTCGGCGGTATGTTGCGTGATCTGTATCCGGGGGTGGCGCCGCAGGTGCAGGCCAGGATCGACGCCCACGTGCTGCCCGTGGCGCGGGAGAGGGTGATGCTGGCCGTATCGGGGCTGGGCGACGACACGACGCTCGCGGGCGCGGCCGAGCTGGCTTTCGCCGAGCTGCTGGCCAACCCACTCGACCACATGGCCGCCCGGCGCTGACCCACAGAAAACCGCCCGGCGCTGACCCACAGAGAACCGCACGGCTCAGACCTCGCCCAGCGGCCCGAGGTCCCTGACCACGCGGGCCAGGGCGCGGATGGCCGCCGACTCGGCGGCGCTGCGCCAGACGAGCCCCCACCGCACCACCGACGGGTCGGAGACCGGCAGGTAGGCGATGTCCGGCCGGGAGTGGAAACGCGCGGCGTGCGCGGTGAGCGGCTGGACGGCCTGACCCGTGCCCACCAGCGTGAAGATGTCCTCCAGCGTCGCGACGGTGGAGACGCTGCGCTCCACGGCCCTGCCACGGGGCGTGTAGAACGGCGTGAGCGAGTCCTCCCAGTAGGCCGGGATGTTGCGCCGGCCGTCCAGCCGCCCGTCGAGCACGGGAAAGTCCCCCAGTACCTCCATGGAGACCGGGCCGCCGCGGCGGGTGAGTTCGTGGTCGGGGGAGGCCAGGATCACGCGGGGTTCGGCGAACAGGACCGGCCCGACGGTGAGGTCGGGCTCCTCCACGGGCAGCCAGGCGACCAGGACGTCGATCTCGCCTGCGCGCAGGGCGGCGAAGGCGTCGATGAACGGGTTGTGCCGGATCTGCAGCCGCCATCGCGGGTGACGTGAACGGAAGGCCTCCCAGTACGGGCGCAAATCGTAGGAGTTGCTGGGCAGCATGCCGACACGCAGGACGCTCTCGCTGTCGCGGCCCGCGGCGACGGCCTCGGCGATCACCTGCCTGGTGAGGTCGTAGGCGGGGCGCAGGCCGGCGTGGAGCTGCTCGCCCACGGCGGTCAGGCGCACCCGCCGCGTGGTGCGCTCGAACAGCGCGGTGCCGATGAGGCGCTCCAGCTTCTTGATCGTCTGGCTGACCCGAGCCGTGGACACCCTCAGGCGCTCGGCGGCCCGCCCGAAGTGCAGTTCCTCGGCGACCGCGAGGAAGATCTCGATGTCCCGCTGCTCCAATGGACTGTTAACTCCAGAAGTGGTCACTGTTGCGACTTTTGCTGTTTTTCTCCTCCAGTCTGCCTGGCAGCGTGAACCCCATGGAAATCAGTGTTCACACGTTCGTCAGCCTTGACGGGGTCATGCAGGGTCCGGGGGGACTCGAGGAGGACCGCAGCAACGGGTTCGACCGGGGTGGCTGGCTCGTGCCGCACAGCATGGAGGGGCAGCTCGACCCGATCGGCGAGTGGTTCGGCCGCGCCGAGGCCATCCTCCTGGGGCGCACCACCTTCGAGATGATGCGCGGCTACTGGTCGCAGGTCACCGACCCGGACAACATCGTGGCCACGGCACTCAACACGTGGAAGAAGTACGTCGTCAGCGACAGCCTGGCCGACGCCGACGCGGCCTGGGGCGACACGACGGTGCTCCGCGGCGACGCCATCGAGCAGGTGCGCAAGCTCAAGGAGCAGCCGGGCGGCGAGCTGCAGGTGCACGGAAGCTGGCGGCTCGTGCGCAGCCTGCACGACGCCGGGCTCGTCGACGTCTACCGGTTGATCCAGGTGCCCGTCGTCGTGGGCGAGGGCAAGCGGCTGTTCGCCGAGGGCGCGGTGCCGGCCACCTACCGGATCACCGAGTCCCAGGTGCTGGCGGGGGGATCGGGCGCGATCTCCCTCACCCTGCGCCAGGCCGGGTTCGGCTCCACGGGAGTCGGGGAGTTCGTGGTCGAGGACGGGCAGGAGGGCGTTCGATAAGCGATTGAAAGCGGCACCGCGCATCATGCCGCCTCATGAGCGATGTGATCCCGGTTGCCGCGGTCGGCCTCCTCGCCGCGTCGCTGCTCCTGCGCATGACCACCGAGCTGCGGCGCCACAGGTCATGGGAGGACCTGCCGCTGCTGCGGCAGTCCATGGCGGAGGTCGACGTCGAGGGCACCGAGGTGGAGGTGGTCAACAAGCCGGTGAAGGCCGCCTTCGTCTGGCTGCCGCTGCTGATGCTCCTGGTGGTGACCGTCCTGATCGTCTTCCAGGACGCCAGGACGGCCACCTGGGGCAGACTGCCGTTCGACGTGCTGGTCCTGCTCGGGCTCGGGTACGGCACGGCCCGCAAGGTGTCGCCCGGCCCGGTCCTGGTGATGAACTCCGCGGGCGTCGTCTTCCCCCGGCATGGCGTGAGCCTGACCTGGGGCCAGGTGAAGGAGGTGCGCCTCGTGGAGGTGGCCAGGCACCAGCGGGCGCTGAACGGCGACGAGAGCGTGGTCGCCTTCCTGCCGAGGGACACCCAGGCGGTCACCCGGCGGATGCGCGGCCTGACCCGCCTGGCCGCGGTGACGGCCAGGAACGCCTACGGCTCGCCGCTGGCGATCCTGGTCGCCCCGCTGGATCTCGGCGCGGAGGAGATCGCGGTCGTGGCGGAGAAGTACGCGGGCCGTACGAACCTGGTCACGGACGCACGCTGAACCCGGTCCACCGCAGCTCGGCCGGCAGGTGGCTCATGTCGTTGAACAGCATCAGCGACGGCGGGCGGTCCGGCGCGTAGAGGATGACGGTGAGCGCGGCGTTGCAGGCGTTGACGGTCAGCCAGCGCCAGCCGGGCGCGCCGAGCGCGTGCCGGACGAGCCAGCCCACGAGGAAGTTGTGGGTGACGACCAGCTCGCGGCGCGGCTCGTCGCCCTCGGCGGGGCCGGTGAACAGCGCTTCCGCCTGCGCGGCGAGGTCGCGGCGCTCGGGGAAGCGGGCGGCGAAGTCGGCGAGGTGCGGCGGGGCCTCGCCGGGTGACGGCTGGTAGGGGACGTAGTCGCCCGCGGCCTCGTGCGCGGTGCCGGACGCGGTGATCAGCGCGCAGGTCTCGGCGGCCCGCAGGACGGGGCTGTGGTGCACGGCGTCGAAGGTCACCTCGCCCAGCCGCTCGCCGAGCAGGGCCGCCTGGCGCCTGCCGGTGGGGGTGAGGGGGCCGTCGGGGAAGGCCTCGCCGTGCCGTACCAGATAGAGAAATCTTGGTGAAGTCACTTAACAAAGCATAAGGCCCCGCCGGTGGACAGGGCCGGCGGGACCTTCACGCTCCCAAGAACCACGGGGATGATGCCCCGGGAAAGGGCTGTTACTCCGACTGTGACGGGGCCGTTACCGCTTCGGTGCGCCGCCGTGCCCACAGCTTGCGCAGCAGCGGCGTGAACAGGGCCAGCAACGACAGGGCCAGCAGCACCACGGCCACCGGGCTGCCCACCAGGACGCCGATGTCGCCCGCGCCGATGGCCAGCGCGCGGCGCAGCTGGATCTCCGCCATCGGGCCGAGGATCATGCCGATCACGGCGGGGGCGATCGGCAGGCCGAACCTGCGCATGGCGAAGCCCAGCAGGCCGAGCAGGAACAGCACGACCAGGTCCACCACGGAGGCGTTCAGCGCGTAGACGCCCAGCGCGGCGAAGACCACGATGCCGGCGTAGAGGTAGGGCCTGGGGACGTGCAGCACCTTGGCCCACAGCGGAGCCAGCGGCAGGTTGAGCACCAGCAGCATGACGTTGCCGACGAACAGCGAAGCGATCATGCCCCACACCAGGGCCGGGCTGTGGTCGAACAGCTGCGGCCCAGGCTGCAGGCCGTACTGCTGGAAGGCGGCGAGCAGGATCGCGGCGGTGGCCGAGGTCGGCAGGCCCAGCGTGAGCAGCGGGACCAGGGTCCCGGCCGCCGAGGCGTTGTTGGCGGCCTCGGGGCCCGCCACGCCCTCGATCGCGCCCTTGCCGAACTCGTCGCCCTTGGCGAGCTTCTTCTCGGCCGCGTACGACAGGAAGGTGGGGATCTCCGCTCCGCCGCCGGGCAGCGCGCCGAAGGGGAAGCCCAGCGCGGTGCCGCGCAGCCACGGCTTCCACGAACGCGCCCAGTCGCGCCTGCCGAGGAAGGCCCTGCCCACCGGGATGACGTCCGGCGGCGCGTGCCTCATCCGCGAGGCGACGTACAACGCCTCGCCCAGCGCGAACAGGCCGACGGCGACGACCACGACCTCGATGCCGCCGAGCAGCTGCGGCAGGCCCAGGGTGAGCCGGGCCTGGCCGGTCTGCTCGTCGATGCCGACCAGGCCGATGACCAGCCCGAACCCGAGCGAGGCCAGGCCCCGCACGACGCTGCGCGACATCACCGAGGAGACCGCGGTGAAGGCCAGGATCGCCAGGGCGAAGTAGTCCTCGGCGCCGAAGGAGATCGCGAAGTCGACCACCAGGGGAGCGGCCACGACCAGCATCGCCGTCGCCAGGGTGCCCGCCACGAAGGAGCCGATGGCCGCGGTGGCCAGCGCCTGGGCGGCGCGGCCGCGGCGGGCCATCTTGTTGCCCTCCAGCGCGGTGATCATGCTGGACGACTCGCCCGGGGTGTTGAGCAGGATCGAGGTGGTCGAGCCGCCGTACATGCCGCCGTAGTAGATGCCGGCGAACATGATGAACGCGCTGGCCGGCTCCACGGTGAAGGTGATCGGCAGCAGCAGGGCCACGGTCATCGCGGGACCGATGCCGGGCAGCACGCCCACCAGCGTGCCGAGCGTCACGCCCAGCAGCGCGTACAGCAGGTTCACCCAGGTCAGGGCGGCGGCGAAGCCCTCCATGAGCAGCTGGAAGGAGTTCACAGCGGGGTCACCCCTCCGGGAAGGGTCACGCCCAGCCCCTTGACGAACAGCAGATAGGTGCCGAACCCGATGACCAGGCCCAGGATCGCGGCGCGGACCCGGTGCTCGGCACCCAGCGCGATGGCGAGCGCGGTGAACAGCAGCGACGCGGCGAGCGGCCAGCCGAGGGGCTGGACGATCGCGACGAACGCCAGGAAGATCCCGCTCATCAGCAGCACGCTGCGCCAGTCGGCGGGCGCGTCCGCGTCGACGTCCTCGCTCTCCTCGGGGTCACCCGTGCCGCCGCGCAGCACGTCGGCGATGTAGAAGACGCCGATGAGGATCATCGCGCCGCCGACCAGCATGGGGAAGAACCTCGGACCCAGCCCGAGCGTCGAGGCGGCGGTGCTGACGTCGAGGGTGCCGACGACGACGAAGACCCCGAGGAGGAGAACGGCCAGAGCCAGGATCAGCTCCGGCCGCCACCATCGACCGTTCATCAGGAGACGAGCCCCATCTCGGCGATGACGCCCTTGATGCGGGTCTGCTCGGAGGTGAGGAACTGCGCGAACTCGTCACCGGCCTGGAAGGCGTCGATCCAGCCGTTCTTGGCCAGGGCGTCCTTCCACGCCTGCGAGGCGTGCATCTTGGTCACCAGGTCGACGAGCGCCTTCTTGTCGGTGTCGGACAGCCCGGCGGGGGCGACCATGCCGCGCCAGTTGGCCAGGGCCACGTCCAGGCCGCCCTCCTTCAGGGTGGGGGCGTCAACGGACTCGACCCGCTCCGGCGCGGAGACGCCCAGCGCGCGCAGCTTGCCCGACTTGACGTGCTCGGCGAACTCGCCGATGCCCGAGACGCCGATGCTGACCTTGTTGCCGAGCAGGGCGTTGAGCGCCTCGCCGCCGCCCGAGTGGGCGATGTAGTTGACCTGCTTGGGATCGACGCCCGCGGCCTTGGCCATCAGCCCGGCCAGGATGTGGTCGGTACCGCCGGCGGAGCCGCCCGCGACGGAGACCTTGGCGGGGTCGGCCTTCCAGGCGGCCACCAGGTCGGCCAGGCTCTTCAGCGGCGACTCGGCGGGCACGACGACGATCTCGTACTCCTCGGTCAGCTTGGCGATCGGCGTCGTCTCGGCCAGCGTGACCTTGGACTTGTTCTGCTCGATCGCGCCGACCATGACCAGGCCCATGGTCATGAGCAGGTTGCCGTTGCCCTTCTCGCCGGCCAGCTGGGCCAGGCCGATGGTGCCACCTGCGCCGTTGACGTTGAAGACCTCGGTCTTGCGGCCGGGATCGACGGACTTGATGGCCTGCTCGGCCGTACGGGAGGTCTGGTCCCAGCCGCCGCCGGGGGCCGCGGGGGCCATGATGCGCAGGGAGCCGCCGCTCGCCGAGGTGCCCGTGGAACCGCCGCAGGCGGTCAGGGCCAACGCCATGGCGGCCATGGCGGCAATTTTCCGGATCTGCATAGGTTGCTCCACAGGTATCTCACAGGGGGTTGCGAAGCATCGTGAGCTGTGACTGCCCTCACGTCGATGCTTAATCCGCTTGCGGTCTTATTGGTCGTATTGGTCCCGTGACCTGCCGCTGCGACACTCGCGGACGTGAGACTTGGCACCCAGCTGTTCGCGCTGCAGACCGTGATCGTGCTGCTCACGGCAGCCGGTACGGCAGGCGTGTGGGCCCACAACACCAGGCAGCAGCTCGACCACCACTACCAGCAACGCGCCCTGGCGATCGCGCAGTCGGTGGCCGGCATGCCGGAGGTGCGCGCCGCGTTCGCCTCCGAACGCCCCGAGCTGTCGCTGCAACCCCTGGCCATGGGCGTGCAGCGCGCGGCGGGCGCCGACTACGTCGTGATCGCCAACCGCGACCAGATCCGCTACGCCCATCCCAACACCACCCTCATCGGCCGGAAGTTGTCGACCGACGGCAGCCCCGTGCTGGAGACCGGGCAGAGCTGGGTCGGCACCGAGACCGGCACCATCGGCAGGACCCTGCGCGGCAAGGCCCCGATCTTCGACGACCGCGGCGCCGTCATCGGCATGACCTCCGTCGGCGTGCTGGAGGGCAAGGTCACCGACGAGCTGCCCCGGCTCCTGCTGCCCCTGGTGTGGACCGCCGTCGCCGTGCTCATCGCGGGAGCCGCCGCGGCGGCGCTGCTGGCCGCCCGGGTGCGCAGGCAGACCTTCGGCCTGGAACCCAAGGAGATCGCCGCCCTGCTGGAGCAGCGCGAAGGCGTGCTGCACGGCGTGAAGGAGGGCGTGCTCGCCCTGGACCTCCACGGCACGGTCACCCTGGCCAACGACGCGGCGCGCGAACTGCTCGGCGACATCCCCGAGACGCTGGCCGACATGCCGCTGTCGGACCGGCTGCGCGACGTGCTCACCGGCGCCGACCCCGGCGAGGACCGCATCGTCATCCACGGTGACCGGGTCCTGGTCCTCAACCGCACCCCGGTGGAGGTGCGCGGCCAGCACCGCGGCTGGGTGGTGACCCTGCGCGACCGCACCGAGCTGATCAGGCTCTCGCGCGAGCTGGCCGAGGCCGGCAGCACCACCGGCGCGCTGCGCGCCCAGGCGCACGAGTTCGCCAACCGCATGCACACCGTCGTCGGCCTGCTGGAGCTGGGCGAGCAGGAACAGGCGATCGGCTACATCACCCAGACGACCCTGAGCCCGTACGCGATGGGCATCCGCGAGCGGGTGGGCGACGCGACGCTCGCCGCGCTGCTGCTGGCCAAGTCGGCCGAGGCCGCCGAGCGCGGCGCCACGCTGATCCTGGCCGGCGACACGAGCGTGCCGCAGCTGCCCGACTCCCACGACGCGGTGCTCGTGGTGGGCAATCTGGTGGCCAACGCTCTGGACGCGCTCGACGGAGCGCCCGGCACGATCGAGGTCTCCGTACGCGTGGATTCCCAAGGACTGCATGTGCGAGTGCGCGACACCGGCCCCGGCATCACCCCGGAACTGGTCGAAGAGGTCTTCCGCGAGGGCTTCACCACCAAGGCCGCCCGCTCGGGGCCGCGCGGCCTGGGCCTGGCCCTGACCAGGCAGGCCTGCATGCGCCGCGGCGGCTGGGTCAAGGTGCGCAACGAGGGCGGCGCGGTCTTCACGGCGCTGCTGCCATGATCAAGGTCCTCGTCGTCGACGACGACTTCATGGTCGCCCGCATCCACAGCGGCTACGTCTCCCGCGTGCCCGGCTTCCAGGTCGTCGCCACCGTGCACAACGCGGGCGACGCCCTCGCGGGGGTCGCCGAGCACCGGCCCGACCTGGTCCTGCTCGACATCTACCTGCCCGACAGGTCGGGGCTGGAGGTGCTCAAGGACCTGCACGCCGTCGACGTGCTCATGATCAGCGCGGCCCGCGACCTGCCGACCGTGCGCGAGGCGATGCGCGGCGGCGCGGTCAACTACCTGATCAAGCCGTTCACCGCCGCCGCCCTGGCCGAGCGCCTGGAGCAGTACGCCGAAGCCAGGCGGCAACTGGCCAACCTGGGCAGGGTCGTGGGCCAGGACGAGGTCGACAAGCTCTTCGGCGCGGCCAGGACACAGGCCGCCCTGCCCAAGGGGCTGTCGGCCACGACCTGCGCGCTGGTCGTGGAGGCGCTGCGGGAGGCGGGCGCCGACCTGTCGGCCGCCGAGGCGGCCGAGCTGACCGGGCTGTCGCGGGTCAGCGCCCGCCGGTATCTGGAGTACCTGTGCGAAGCCGGGCGGGCGGAACTGCGCCCCAGGTACGGCACGGCAGGACGGCCGGAACACCGCTATCGGTGGAGAGGTTAGATAATTCTCTGTGCGGATCCCGTGACAATTCCGGAAGCGCGTGCCGTACTGTTGCGGAAGGAGTGGCTGCGGAGCGGGAGGAGGTTGAGGCGTGCGTAACGCCCGGCCGATCGACTCGCCCACCGACCCGTTCAACGCGGTGCCGTTACCCGAGTCCGCCACGATCAGGAGGCCTCGCATCGAGGGCCTCCCCGCCGGCGTGCTGCCGGAGATGCTCGCCGATCCCGTGGTCGAGCAGCCGCAGGCGGTCAAGCTGCCGCCCGTGGCCCAGCCTCCCCAGCCCTGGCCGATCGCCAGGGAGCAGATCAGCGAGCCGCCACCGCCGCCCGCCCCCGTCTTCGGGCTGGCGCGCCCGCGCCCGGCCCCCGAAGCGGCCACCCGCCACGAAGGCCCGCGCAGGCGCTTCCCCTTCACCCTCATGGTCGCCGTGGCCGTGCTCCTGGCCCTGGTCTACCTCGTGCCCGCCATCCTCATGTCGGGCTCGGTGCTGCCCGGCACCGTCGTCGCGGGCGTCGACATCGGCGGGCTGACCGTCACGCAGGCGGCCGACAAGATCCGCACGGAGCTCAAGACCTCGATCGAGCGGCCGATCACCGTCGACGTCGGCGGCGAGCGCAAGACCCTGCAGCCCGAGACCGCCGGGCTGGAGTTCAACGTCGTCGCCACCATCAAGCAGGCCCAGTCCGGCTTCCCCACCCCGCTCGAGGTCTGGCGCAGCCTGACCGGCAGCACCCAGCTGCAGCCGCAGATCACCGTCAACGCCGCGCAACTGGCCAGGACCATCGAGAGCCTGGCGCAGTCGGTGGACCGCCGGCCGCGCGAGGGCCAGATCGCCTACCGCGGCCTGCGGCCGGCCCCCACGTACCCCGAGGACGGGGTGATGCTCGACCGCGACGCCGCCGGCCGGCTGCTGCAGCAGGCCTTCACCGGCTCCAGCGGCTACGTCACCCTGCCGACCCGCGTGGTGCAGCCCAGCACCACCAGGCAGCAGGTCAACGACGGCATGGCCGTCGCCAGGCGGGCCGTGTCGGCCCCGATCGTGCTCAGGCACGGCACGCGCAGCACCACGCTCACCCCCGCGATGATCGCCGGACAGCTGACCTTCGGCCCCGACGGCAAGGGCGGCTTCGGCCCGTCGTTCGACACCCGCGGCGGCTCGGTCGAAGCGGTCGACCGGGCGCTGATCAACGCCGCCCAGGCGACGGAGGACGCCACCTACGAGCTCGTCAACGGCCGCCTGGTGCCGGTGCGCGCCAAGGTCGGGCTCGGCGTCGACCTCGACAAGCTCGGCAAGGACGTGGCCGAGGTCGTCGCCGGGGGCGGCTCCAGGACCATCGAGGTCCAGCTGGCCAGGATGCGCCCGCGCATCACCGACGCCGAGCTCGCCGGCATGGGCATCGAGGAGAAGGTGGGGGAGTACACCAGCACCTTCGCCTGCTGCCTGGCCCGCGTGACCAACATCCACCGCATGGCCGAGCAGCTCGACGGCTACGTGGTCAAGCCGAACGAGACCTTCTCCGTCAACGAGGTGATCGGCGACCGCACCCCCGCGGCCGGCTACGTGCTCGCCCCGCAGTACGCCGAGGGCAAGGTGTCCAGCGCGGTGGGCGGCGGCGTCTCCCAGACCGCCACCACCCTGCTCAACGCGGCCTTCCGCGGCGGATTCGAGATCGTGGAACAGCACCCGTTCGACCTGTACATGCCGCCCTATCCGCCCGGGCTCGACACCATGCTCACCGGCGAGCTCGACCTGCGCTGGCGCAACGACTCCGACTACGGCGTGCTGATCAAGACGGACGTCAGCGAGACGTCCGTGACCGTCTCGCTGTGGAGCACCGCGCGCTACGACCGGGTCGAGGTGATCACCAGCCAGCCCCGTGACGTCGTGGCCTTCGACCGTGAGGTCGGCACCGGGACCGGTTGCGAGCCCGTCGACGGCCAGCAGGGCTTCACCGTCGACGTCGTCCGGGTCCTCCACGCCGACGGCAAGGAGGTCGGCCGCGACACGAAGCAGACCACGCAGTACCGGCCGCGCAGCCAGGTGACCTGCCCGTCTACGGAGTGAGCTCCAGAACGCGGTCGTCTCCCTGGCGGGGAGAGCCGCGGCCGTCGTGGTTGCTGGTGCCGAACCACAACGTGCCGTCCGGGGTGGCGGCCACCGCCCGCAGCCTGCCGTACTGCCCGTCGAAGCGGGCGACGGGCTCGCCCGCCGTACCGTCGTCGGACAGCGGGATCTGCCACAACTTCTGGCCGCGCAGGCCCGCCATCCACAACGAGCCCCCGGCGAAGGCCAGGCCGGACGGCGAGGCCTGGTCGGTGGACCAGGTGGCGATCGGGTTCTTGTAGGCGGGGTTGTCGCCCTGGCCCTCGACCTCGGGCCAGCCGTAGTTGGCGCCCGGCTCGATCAGGTTGACCTCGTCGAAGGCGTTGGCGCCGAACTCCGAGGCGTACAGCCTGCCCTTGGAGTCCCAGGCCAGGCCCTGCACGTTGCGGTGGCCGTAGCTGTAGACCAGGGTGCCGAACGGGTTGCCGGGCGCCGGCTTGCCGTCGAGCGTCATGCGCAGGATCTTGCCGCCGAGCGAGTCGCGTTCCTGCGCCTGCGGCCGCTCGCCCGCGTCGCCCGTGCTGGCGTACAGGAAGCCGTCGGGGCCGACGCCCAGGCCGCCGCCGTTGTGGATGCCGGCCTTGGGGATGCCCTCGACCAGCACCGTCGGGTTCTTCAGCCCGTCGAGCTCGTATCGTACGATCCGGTTGTCCTGCGCGGCGGTGAAGTAGACGAAGACGTGCGGCTCCTTGACCGCCACGCCCATCAGGCCGCCCTCTCCGCCCGGCTCCACTCCCGCGATCGTGCCCAGCTCGCTCACCTGGCCGCCCTTGAGTGACAGCAGCCTGGCCGAGTCGCGCTCGGTGACGAGCGCGCTGCCGTCGGCGGCGAAGGCGATGTCCCAGGGGACGGCCAGGCCGGTGGCCACCTCGGCGGAGTCGCCCGGGGGAGCGGCGGTCACCGTGGCGACCGGGGTGACTCCCGGGGTGACTCCCGTGGCCGACGAGCAGCCCGTCAGGAGCAGCGCTGCTGCGGTAATCCAGAGACGCTTCATGCCGTCCATACTTGTCCCATGCTGATCTGGGTTCCCTCCGACGCCGTCGCCGAAGTGCTTTCCGATCTGCCGCGTGTCGAGTGCGTGGTCGAGCAGCCCGAGCGGCTCGAGGAGGTCGAGGTGTGGATTCCTCCTCTCATCACCCTGCCCGACATTCCCGGTCTGCTGGCGAAAATGACGGGGCTGAAGTTGTTGCAGACCGTCACGGCGGGGGTGGAGCCCTATCTACCCCACCTTCCGGCGGGAGTCACGTTGTGCAACGCGCGTGGCGTGCACGACGCGGGAACGGCGGAGTGGGCCGTGGGCGCGATGATCGCGGTGCTGAGGGAGTTCCCCGGCTTCGTCGACGCCCAGCGGCGCACCGAGTGGAGCTACCACCACACCGGCGTGCTGGCCGACTCGACCGTGCTGATCGTGGGCTACGGCTCCATCGGCGCCGCCGTCGAGCGGCGGCTGGAGGGGTTCGAGGTCGAGATCCTGCGGGTGGCGCGCACGCCGAGGGAGGGCGTGCACGGGCTGGAGGCGCTGCCCGAGCTGCTGCCCAGAGCCGACGTGGTGGTGCTGCTGGTGCCCGCGACCTCGACGACGGCAGGCATGGTCGACGCCGCGTTCCTGGAGCGGATGAAGGACGGCGCGGTGCTGGTCAACGCCGCGCGCGGCAGCGTGGTCGAGACCGGCGCCCTGGTGGCCGAGGTGAGCTCGGGGCGTCTGCGCGCGGCGCTCGACGTGACCGACCCCGAGCCGCTGCCCGAGGGGCATCCGCTGTGGAACGCGCCCGGCGTGCTGATCACCCCGCACGTCGCGGGAAGCACCCCCGCCTCCGGGCGCCGCACGCTCAGGCTGATGCGCTCCCAGTTGCTCAGGTATCTGGCCGGTGAACCGCTCAACAACGTCATCACCGAGACCTATTAATAATCCCGAACGTGGCTGGCCCGTGACCTTCGGTGCGTACGGTTGGACCTCTACCAAGAGTTCTTGACTCGGAGTCAAGTCCACATCTTGGGACAAGTGGTCTGTGTGGTTATCAGATCGGTGACGACATCGGCGTTGTCACCACCCGCGCGCCCGGAACCGCACACACTGGCGATGGAAACTGTCGTCGATCGCACACGGAATGGGCTACGACATTGATGCGCTGGCGTGACCCACGAGCGCCCCTGGCAGCAGCCGGGGCGATCGGTGCGCTGGGGTTCGTGGTCGCCCTGCTGACCGGGGCGCCCGCCCTGGCGGCCGGGGCCGTCGCGGGGCTGGTGTGCGCGCTCGGCGCCGCCTTCTCCCTCCTGATCTCCGCGCGCTCGCTCGCGGCCCACCCGTCGGCGGCGCCGGCCGCCCGCTGGCTGGGGTCGGGGGCGGTGGTCTGGAGCGCGGGAGTCGCCGTCCGCGCGGTGGCGGCGGAGTCCGGCCTGGCGGTCAGTTTCTCCGACCTGCTGGTCCTGGTCGGCACGGCGATGCTGGCCAACGGCGCGGTGATGGCGGCCACGCGCGGCCCGGCCGCGCGGGCGATTCTGCACCGCCTGGTCGACGCCTACGTCGCCACGGCCGCGATCTTCGTCGTGGCGTGGGTCGCGGTGCTGCATCCGCTGCAGCATCCCGGCTTCGCCTTCGTCCTGCTCTCCCCCATGATCAGCCTGCTGGTCACCTGCACCGTCCTGCCGGTCGTGCTCACCGGGCGTGCCACCTCGTGGCAGCTCGGCCTGGGCGGCGTCGGCGTGCTGGCCACCACGACGTTCGCCGAGGCCGCCGTCGGCCTGGCCAGGCTCACCGGCGGCTCGCCCCCGGCCTGGAGCCTGCTCCTGGCACCCGTCGCCTTCCTGCTGCTCGGCGCGCTCCCGTGGACCGTTCTCAACGACTCCGCCGACGAGGAGCGCGAGCCCGTCAGCCCGATGCTCGGCCACCTGCTCAAGACCGGGCCGCTCATCCTGGTGGTCGTGGCCACCGGAGCGCTTCTGCTGCACCTGGCCCGCTGGGGCGGGCGGCCGCCGGTCTCGCCCGTGGTGGTGCTGGCCGCCTCCGTCGTGCTGATCCTCGCGGTGCGCCTCGTCGTGCTCATCATGAGCAACGCCCGCATGCGCCGCCTGGTCGCGCTGGGCGACCGGCAACTGCGCGAGCTGGCCGAGAGCACCGGCGACGTGGTCCTGCTGTGTGACTACGAGGGTGTGGTGCGCGAGATCGGCGTCGGCGTGGAGGTCACCTACGGCTACCGTCCCGACGAGGTGACCGGCCGCTCGATCTTCGACTTCATCCACCCGGAGGACGTCCCGGCCATCCAGGCCTCGCTGCGCTCGATGGGCCTCGACGCGGAAGACGGCGACGAGCCGGGCGCCTGCCTGATCGCCTGCCGGGTGCGCGGCTCCGACGGCACCTGGCGGCCGACCGAGTCGGTGGCCACCCGCCACGTCGGCGGCGAGGAGCTCCTGCTGGTCACCACGCGCGACATCAGCGAGCAGGAGGCGCTGCGCAGCCAGGTGGCCCACCTGACCTTCCACGACGGCGTCACCGGCCTGCCCAACCGCGCCTACTTCTCCGAGCGTGCCCGCGAGGTCACCGGCAGCCGCACCGCCAAAGCGGTGATCTTCCTCGACCTCGACGGCTTCACCGCGGTCAACGACTCCGTCGGCCACGCCAGCGGTGACTACCTCCTCAGCCAGGCCGCCCGGCGCCTGCGCGGCGCCGTACGCCGCGACGACACGCTGGCCCGCTGGGGCGGCGACGAGTTCGCCGTACTGGTCGAGACCGAGGCGCAGTCCGCCGTCGACCTGGCCGAGCGGCTGGTGCGCGCGGTCTCCCAGGAGCCCTTCCGTGTGGCCGAGCGCGACATCGCGCTGACCGCCAGCGTTGGCGTGGCCTTCGCCGAGGAGGGTGTTTCCTCAGGCGACCTGCTGCGCAACGCCGACGTGGCGATGGCCAGGGCCAAGGAGCTCGGCGGGCGCCGCGTCGAGGTCTTCGCCGCCCACATGCACGCCGACGTGGTCCGCCGCCTCGAACTCGCCGCCGACCTGCAGCGGGCGCTGCTCGACAACCAGTTCGCGATCGAGTATCAGCCGGTGGTCGACCTGGCCACCTCGCGGGTGACCGCGGTCGAGGCGCTGGTGCGCTGGTGGCGCGGCTCGGTCTTCATCCCGCCCGACCAGTTCCTGGGCGCGGCCGAGGCCACCGGCCTGATCGTGCCGCTGAGCGAGTGGATCCTGCGCGAGGCCTGCCGCGAGGTGGCCGCCTGGCGCGCCTCCTCCTGGGACATCGGCCTGTCGCTGAACCTGTCGGCCAGGCAGATCACCGCGCCGCACTTCGTCGAGACCGTCGAGCAGGCGCTGGCCGAGAGCGGGCTGCCCGCCTCCGCGCTGACCCTCGAAGTGATCGAGGAGATGCTGGTCGAAGACGCGGAGGAGACCATCAGCAGGCTGTCGGAGCTGAGGTCGCTGGGCGTACGGCTGGCCATCGACGACTTCGGCACCGGCTACGCCTCGCTGGCGTTCCTGAGGCAGCTGCCCGTCGACATGATCAAGATCGACCCGTCGTTCGTCTCCGGCCTGGGCCGCGACGACACCCTGACCCTGCTCACCCGCACGATCGTGCGGCTGGGCCACGACCTCGGGCTCATCGTGGTCGCCGAGGGCATCGAGCGGCCCGAGCAGCTGGAGCTCCTGCGCGAGATGGGCTGCACGCGCGGCCAGGGTTTCCTGGTGGCCCGCCCGATGGCCGCGCGAGGCGTCGACTCGCTGATGCGCACCAGCCTCCAGTCGATCATCTGACCGGTTCGGCGATCACGGCCGGCGGGGCTGGGCTGGAGGAGGGCCGGTTCCGCCTGGCCGGCGCCAGGACGCCGGCCGTACGGAGGCCGAAGGAGGTGGAGGCGGTGGCGCACGCTCTACGCGGAGGTCTCGGATGGTGAGACATCTGTCCATCAGATTGACACTTCGGGGCGATGACCAGCTATGGTGGGTCCATGCTTCGCAGTGGGATTCTCGTAGTACTTCGCCGGCGCGCAGGCCGATAGCGAAGCACTCCGACCTGCGCGCCGCCCCGCTCCACCCGCACGGTGGAAGGGGCCTTTTTTATGTCCTGACGTGTCTGCACTAAAGGAAACGGACCGATGACCGAACGGATGACAGGTGCACAGGCCCTGGTGAGGGCACTGGAGCACGTGGGTGTCGACACCGTGTTCGGGATCCCCGGCGGTGCCATCCTGCCCGCCTACGATCCCCTCTACGACTCGGTCAAGGTCCGCCACGTCCTTGTACGGCACGAGCAGGGCGCCGGGCACGCCGCCGAGGGGTACGCGCAGGCCACCGGCAAGGTGGGCGTGTGCATGGCCACCAGCGGCCCCGGCGCGACCAACCTGGTGACGCCGATCGCCGACGCCTACATGGACTCGGTCCCGATCGTGGCCATCACCGGCCAGGTGGCCAGCGCCGCGATCGGCACCGACGCGTTCCAGGAAGCCGACATCTCCGGCATCACCATGCCGATCACCAAGCACAACTTCCTGGTGACCGACGCCGCCGACATCCCGCGGACGATCATGGAGGCGTTCCACATCGCCGCCACCGGCCGTCCAGGTCCGGTGCTGGTCGACATCTCCAAGGACGCGTTGCAGGCCCAGACCGAGTTCCACTGGCCTCCCACGATGCAGCTGCCGGGTTACCGCCCGGTCACGCGCCCGCACTCCAAGCAGATCCGCGAGGCAGCCAAGCTGATCGCCGAGTCCAAGCGTCCCGTGCTCTACGTGGGCGGCGGCGTGCACAAGGCCGGAGCCTCCGACGAGCTGCTGCGCCTGGCCGAGCTGACCGGCATCCCCGTCGTGACCACGCTGATGGCCCGCGGCACCTTCCCCGACAGCCACCCGCTGCACATGGGCATGCCCGGCATGCACGGCAGCGTCTCGGCGGTCGGCGCGCTGCAGAAGTCCGACCTGCTGATCGGCCTCGGCGTGCGCTTCGACGACCGGGTCACCGGCCAGCTGTCCACCTTCGCGCCGCACGCCAAGATCGTCCACGCCGACATCGACCCGGCGGAGATCTCCAAGAACCGCCACGCCGACGTGCCGATCGTGGGCGACTGCAAGGAGGTCATCAACGACCTCATCAACGCCGTCGACCGCAAGGGCGACTACGCCGAATGGCAGAAGCTGCTCAGCGGCATGAAGGAGACCTACCCCCTCGGCTACGAGGAGTTCTCCGACGGCTCGCTGGCCCCGCAGTACGTCATGGAGCGGCTGAGCTCCATCGTCGGCCCCGACGCCTTCTACGTGGCCGGCGTCGGGCAGCACCAGATGTGGGCGGCGCAGTTCATCGGCTACGAGAACCCCGGCACCTTCATCAACTCCGGCGGGCTGGGCACCATGGGCTTCGCCGTTCCCGCCGCGATGGGCGCCAAGATGGGCCGGCCCGACTCGGTCGTGTGGGCGATCGACGGCGACGGCTGCTTCCAGATGACCAACCAGGAGCTGGCCACCTGCGCCATCGAAGGCGTGCCGATCAAGGTCGCGGTCATCAACAACGGCAACCTCGGCATGGTCCGCCAGTGGCAGACGCTCTTCTACAACGAGCGCTACTCCAACACCGACCTGAAGACCACCCAGCGCATCCCCGACTTCGTCAAGCTCGCGGACGCGTATGGTTGTGTCGGCCTGCGATGCGAGCGTCCCGAAGACGTGGACGCGGTCATCAAGGAGGCCATGGAGATCAACGACCGGCCCGTCGTCATCGACTTCGTCGTCCACGCCGACGCGATGGTCTGGCCGATGGTCGCCGCCGGCACCAGCAACGACAACATCAAGATCGCCCGGGACATGGCTCCGACGTGGGAGAAGGACGATTCGGCATGAGTAAGCACACGCTCAGCGTGCTCGTGGAGAACAAGCCGGGCGTCCTGGCTCGCGTGTCCGCCCTGTTCTCGCGGCGCGGGTTCAACATCGACTCCCTCGCCGTCGGACCCACCGAGCACGACGACATCTCCCGCATGACGATCGTCGTCAACGTCGACTCGCTCCCGCTGGAGCAGGTCACCAAGCAGCTCAACAAGCTGGTCAACGTGCTGAAGATCGTCGAGCTCGACACCTCCCAGTCGGTGCAGCGCGAGCTGATGCTGATCAAGGTGAAGGCCGACGCCGACAGCCGCTCCCACGTGCTGGAGCTGGTCCAGCTCTTCCGCGCCAGGTGCGTGGACGTGGCGTCCGACGCGGTGACGATCGAGGTCACCGGCACCCCCGACAAGCTGGAGGCCTTCATCAAGGTCCTCGAGCCCTTCGGGATCAAGGAACTTGTCCAGTCGGGCATGGTGGCCATCGGCCGCGGCGCCCGTTCCATCACTGACCGGTCCCTCAGGGCACTGGACCGCACCGCCTGAAAGGTATTAAGTACGTGACCGAGATCTTCTATGACGACCAGGCCGACCTGTCGATCATCCAGGGCCGTGTCGTGGCCGTCATCGGGTACGGCAGCCAGGGCCACGCCCACGCCCTCTCGCTTCGCGACTCGGGCGTGGACGTCCGCGTCGGCCTGCCCGAGGGATCCAAGTCCCGCGAGAAGGCCGTGAACGACGGGCTGCGCGTGGTCACCCCCGCCGAGGCCGCGGCCGAGGCCGACCTCATCATGATCCTCGCGCCCGACCACATCCAGCGCCACCTGTACTCCAACGACATCCAGCCGAACCTGCAGGAGGGCGACGCGCTCTTCTTCGGCCACGGCCTCAACATCCGCTACGGCCTCATCGAGGCCCCCGAGGGTGTCGACGTGGCCATGGTCGCCCCCAAGGGCCCCGGCCACCTCGTGCGCCGCCAGTTCGAGGCCGGGCGCGGCGTGCCCTGCCTCGTGGCGGTCGAGAAGGACGCGTCGGGCAAGGCGTTCGAACTGGCCCTGTCGTACGCCAAGGGCATCGGCGGCACCCGCGCCGGCGCGCTCAAGACGACCTTCACCGAGGAGACCGAGACCGACCTGTTCGGCGAGCAGGCCGTGCTGTGCGGCGGCGTGTCCGAGCTGATCAAGGCCGGCTTCGAGACCCTCATCGAGGCGGGCTACCAGCCCGAGGTCGCCTACTTCGAGTGCCTGCACGAGATGAAGCTGATCGTCGACCTCATGTACGAAGGCGGCATCTCCAAGATGTACTGGTCGGTGTCCGACACCGCCGAGTACGGCGGCTACACCCGCGGCCCGCGCGTCGTGACGGCCGAGTCGAAGGCGGCGATGAAGCAGATCCTGGCCGAGATCCAGGACGGCACGTTCGCGCGCCAGCTCGTCGAGGAGTTCGACGGCGGGCAGAAGGAGTTCACGGCCTTCCGCGAGGAGCTGGCGGAGCACCCGATCGAGAAGACCGGTGCGAAGCTGCGGCCGATGATGAGCTGGCTGAAGGGCTGATCACGGTTCTGTACGGCACGGCGCCGCCCGGATTCCCCCGGGCGGCGCCGTCGTTTTCGAGCCGGGTCATCGGGCCAGCCTGACCAGCGCCAGAGCCCCCGCCGTCAGGACGGCCAGCGCCGCGTAGACGCTGGACGAGCCGAAGTACACCAGCCCCGTCACGGTCACCCCCAGGACGCCGCCCATCTCCTGGACGGTGCCCAGCACGCCCGCCGCCGACCCCGCCCTGCCCTCGTCCACGCCCTCCAGGGTCCTGGCGATCAGCGGCGACATGAGCAACCCCATCCCGGCCCCCGCCGCGAACAGCCCCGGCACCAGCTGGACCGGCGAGTCGCCGATGCCCTGCATGATCAGCAGGAATCCGCCCGCCAGGACCAGCGCCGCGACCGCCGGCCGCTGCGCGGGCAACCGAGAGGCGACCAGGAAGCCCGCGTTCAGGGCGGTGAACACCGCTCCCGAGGTCAGCGGATCCAGACCCAGCCGGTCCTGCAGATGGATCGCCAGGACGAAGGTCAGCCCCGACGAGCTGCCGAACAGCAGCGTCACCGCCATCAGGCCCCTGACGAACGGGGCGCTGGTGAAGAGGGCGAGGTCGACCAGCGGCTGGGCGACACGCTTCTGGCGGCGGACGAACGCTGCCAGGAGCACGGCCGAGGCGGCGAGGCTGAGCCAGGTCCACCACGGCCAGCCGTACTGGCGTCCCTCGGTCAGCGGGAGAACCACGGCCACCAGGGCGGCGGCGATGAGCGCTGCCCCGGGCCCATCAAGGCGCGCGCGTTTGCCGTGCTGCGCCTGCCCGTTTTGCGCCTGCCCGTTTTGCGCCCGCCCGTTGCCGTCCCGCCCGCTGCGTCCGGTGCATTCTTGCCCGCCGCGCCCCCGCTCGCCCTGAGGCAGCAGCCGCTTGGCGAACACCAGGGCGGCCACACCGAGCGGCAGATTGATGAGGAAGCACATCCGCCATCCCAGCCCCGCCACGTCGGAGGCGACCAGCAGCCCGCCCACCACCTGCCCGCTCACCCCGGCCAGCCCGACGGCGCTGCCGTACCAGGCGAAGGCCCGCCTGCGGTCGGCGCCGCCGGGGTAGAGCACCCCCAGCAGCGTCAGCACCTGCGGCGCCATCAACGCCGCCGCCGCACCCTGAACGACACGCGAGGCCACCAGCGCCGACGACGACGGAGCCAGCCCGCACGCGGCCGAAGCCAAGGTGAACAGGGCGAGGCCGATCAGGAAGATCCGGCGAGCCCCGTACACGTCGCCCATGCGCCCGGCGACGATCACCCCGGCCGCGTAGGCCAGGCCGTACCCCGCGATGACCAGCTGTGTCGTGCCCTCGCCCGCGTGCAGGTCGGCGCGGATGGAGGGGAGCGCGACGTTGGCGATGAAGAAGTCGAGGGTGGTGACGAAGGCGGCGGTCAACAGGACGGGCAGCGCCCACCAACGGGCAGCCGGACGGGCCGGCACCTGGATGGGCGGGAGCAGCGCGAGGGCCATGGTTCTCCTGGCAGGTGAAGCGGAGGGGATGGTGGCAACCCTGCCTAGGGGGCGTTATGGGATGGTTTGGATGCGGTTATGGGGCGAGTTACGACGTGCCGCACTGAGCCGCTGACCTCGCCCTCAGCGCCTCCGCCCGCTCTCTCCGCCCTCGCCTCCTCGCTTCGCCTCCTCGCTTCGCCTCCTCGCTTCGCCCCTTGCCCCGCTCGCCCCGCCCCGCTCGCCCCGCCCCGCTCGCCCCGCCCCCGTGCCTCGTCCTTCGCCTCCTCGCCCTCTCACCTCGGCCCTCTCGCCCTCGGCCCCCCATCCCTCGGCCCCCCATCCCTCGCCCCCTCGCCCCTCCAGCCCTCGCCCGGCGCTGACGCTCCACCCTCATGCCTGCCTGCCTGCCACCACGGCCGAAAACGGCTGCGTTCTTGTCGGTGCCGCCGGTTAGCCTGATCCGCATGCGATTCGGTGTGCTCGGCCCGCTCACGGTCTGGTCGGCTGACGGGGATCAGGTGCGCATCCCCGAGGCCAAGGTCCGCGCGTTGCTGGCCGACCTGCTGGTGCACCAGGGGCGGCCGGTCACCGCCGATCGGCTGATCGACGACCTGTGGGGCGAGCACCCTCCCGGCAAGCCGGCGGGCGCCCTGCGCGTGAAGGTGTCCCAGCTGCGTCGCGTCCTGGAGGAGGCCGTGCCGGGAGGCCGCGAGCAACTGGCCTTCCGCCAGCCCGGTTACCTCCTCGAAGGCGCCTCCGACGCCGACCGCTTCCGCGAGCTGCTTGACCTGGCCAGGGCCAGCGACGATCCGCGCATCAAGGCCGGCCTGCTGGGCGACGCGCTGGCGTTGTGGCGGGGGCCCGCGTTCGCCGATTTCCGCGACGAGGAGTTCGTGCGCCCGGCCGTGGTCCGGCTGGAGGAGCAGCGCCTCGTGGCGCTGGAGGAGCAGGCGCAGGCCCGGCTGGAGCTGGGCGAGCACGGCGCGCTGGCCGCGGAGCTGGCCGACCTGGTGGCCGACCACCCGCTCCGCGAGCGGCTGCGCGGCCTCCACATCAGGGCCCTCTACCTGGCCGGACGGCAGAGCGAGGCCCTCGACAGTTACACCGCGCTACGCGACTTGCTGCGCGACGAGCTCGGCCTCGATCCCAGCCCCGAACTGGCCGAGCTGCATCAGCTGATCCTGGCGCAGGACCCGTCGCTGGGTCCGGGCGCGAGGCCGCGATCCAACCTGCCCGCGCCCGTCAACGAGCTGATCGGGCGGGAAGCCGCCCTGGCCGAGGTGCGCGAGCTGATCAAGGCCCACCGGCTGGTCACGCTGACCGGGCCGGGCGGCGTCGGCAAGACGCGGCTGGCTCTGGAGGCGGCGTCCGAGGCCGACTTCCCCGACGGGGTGTGGCTGGTGGAGCTGGCCGCGATCGACCAGCCGTCGAAGATGGGCATCGTGCACGCGGTGGCCGGAGCGCTCGGCATCCGCGACGACTCGACGGGCAAGACGTCGCCGTCCAGCGGCGGGTGCAGGATGTCCGACTGGCTGGGCGACAAGCGGCTGCTGATCGTGCTCGACAACTGCGAGCACGTCATCGAGGTGGTCGCGCACACCGTCGAGCAGCTGTTGCGCGGGGCGCCGGGCGTACGATTCCTGGCCACCAGCCAGGAGCCGCTCAACCTGACCGGCGAGTGCCTGTGGCCGGTGTCGCCGCTCGACCTCGACGACGACGGCGCAGCCGTACGGCTGTTCGCCGCCAGGGCGCCCGGCCTGGTGCTCGACGACGACAACCGGCGGATCGTGGGCGAGATCTGCCGACGGCTCGACGGCATCCCGCTGGCCATCGAGCTGGCCGCCACCCGTACCCGTGCGCTCAGCCCGCGCCAGCTCCTGGAACGGCTCGACGACCGTTTCCGCCTCCTTGCTGCAGGCAAACGCGACGCGCCCGCCAGGCAGCAGACACTCCGGGCGATGATCGACTGGAGCTGGGAGCTGGCCTCCGACGACGAGCGGGTGGTCCTGCGACGCCTGGCCGTCCACGCCGACAGCTGCACGCTGGAGGCGGCGGAGGCGGTGTGCGCCGCGCCGGGGCTCGACGTGCTCGACCTGCTGGCCCGGCTGATCGACAGGTCGCTGGTGGTCAAGCTCCCGCCGGCCGAGGGCCGCGAGCCGCGCTACCGGGTGCTCGAGTCCGTCGCCGCCTACTGCGACGAGCGGCTGCGGGAGGCCGGAGAGGTCGACGAGGTACGGCTGCGCCACCTGCGCTACTACACCGAGCTCGCCGAACGGGCCGAGGCTGGGCTGCGCGGACACGGCCAGAGCGAGTGGCTGGCCGCACTCGACGCCGAGAGCGCCAACGTGGTGTCCGCCCTGGAGTGGGCGGCCGCGCACCGCACCCAGGAGGAAGCGTTGCGGCTCGTCAACGCGATGGCCTGGCACTGGCACTTGCGCGGCCGGTTCGAGTCGGGATTCCGCTTCTTCGACCTGGCACTCTCGGCTCCCGGCGAGGCTGGAGCTGGGGCGCCGCCGGTTTCCGGCCAAGCTGCGGGCGAGGCGTGGTCGGCTCCGGCGCAGGCTCCAGCCGAGGTGCGGTCGGTCCTCGGGCAGGTCGCGGGCGGAGGGCTGCTAGCCTCCGGGCAGGCCGCGGGCGAGGGGCGGTCGGCTCCGGCGCAGACCCCGGCCGAGCCGCCACCGGTTACCGGGCAGGTGCCAGCCGACGTGCTGTCGGGTTCCGGGCAGGCTGCGGGCGAGGCGTGGTCGGCTCCGGCGCAGGCTCCGGTCGAAGTGCCCTCGGGTCCCGGGCAGGCGCCGGCTGAGATGCGGGCCGAGGCGATGGCCTGGCGGGCCGGGCTGATGTTGCAGTTCAGCGGCTGCGACGTCACCGTGGTCGACGCGCTCGGGGCGCTGGGACAGATCCCTGACGAGAGGCGGCGGGCCCGGCTGACGTGGTATCTCGCGGCCGGTATGTGGGGGCGCGGCGATCTCGTCATGAGCGAGCGGCTGGTGCGCGAGTCGCTGGAGACCTTCGAGGCCATCGGCGACGAATGGGGCATCGCCGCCGCGCTCGGCCTGCGATCCGGGCAGTGCCTGCTGCAGGGCGACATGGCCGGAGCGCACGACGACGCGCGGCGCAGCGCCGAGATCTTCGAGCGGCTCGGCGATCCCTCCGGCGTCCTGACCGCCACCGGCGAGCTGGCCAAGCTGGCCTTGATCGCCGCCGACTACGACCAGGCGGCCGTCCGCTACCAGCAGGCCTTGGAGGCCGCCGAGGAGCTCGGATCCTGGATCGAGGTGTCGCACAGCCTGGCAGGGCTCGGGCGTATCGCGCTGCTCAGGGGCGAGTACGGCCAGGCCGACGAGCTGCACGAGCGTGCCGCGCGGCTGGCCGCGGAACAGTCCAACCCGTTCGCCGGGCATTTCGCCGAGATCGGGCTGGCTCTCTCGGCCCGACGCCAAGGACGGCTCGACGACGCCGAGCGGTATCTGCGGCGGTGGCTGGAGTGGCTGGAGATGATCGACGGCGCCCCCGGGAGCGCGTTGTGCCTGGCCGAGCTGGGCTTCGTCGCCGAGCTCAGGGGGCATGCGGAGGAGGCGATGAAGCTGCACCTGGCCGGCTACGAGCAGGCCAGGGAGACGGGGGATCCCCGGGCGGTGGCGCTGGCACAGGAGGGTCTGGCGGGGGCTGAGACCTTGGCGGGCAACCACCGGATGGCTGCCCGCCTGCTGGGAGCTGCCGCGCGGGCGAGGGCCGGGGTGGGGGTGCCGTTGCCGCCTGCGGAACGGGCCGACGTGGACCGCATCTCGGCGGCCCTGCGGGCGGCGTTGGGGGAGGCGGAGTTCGAGGCGGAGTTCGAGGTGGGGATGGAGGGCGAGATCAGTCCGCTGGGAGGCGCGTAAGGCTTCTCGTCGGCGGGGGAGGGGGTGGGGCTTCCCCGTGGGGAGCCGGGTGAGCTCCAGCGGCTGTTGGCGGGGAGCCGGGTGACCTTGGGCGGGGTGAAGCCGTCCGTGACGGCGGCTCGCCGGCGCGGCCGGTGAGCGTCACCCTGGAATGTCCCCGGCCACGGACGGCGGGTGGGGGTGAGCCCGCGTGCCGTACGTAAGGCACGGGGCGAAGGACGGCGCGATGAGTCCGTGTGACGTGCAGAGCACGGGGCGAAGGGCGGCAAGGCGCGAGTCCGTGTGCTGTGCCAGGCAGGAAGAAAGGCGCCCGCCCGCGCAGGGGGCGCGGGCGGGCGGGGTGGGAGTTGGGTCCCGGCGCGAGCGCCGAGGTGACTCCCGGCCGGGTGCGCGGCTACCCGGCGGTCTGGCGGAGCGCCGAGCCGATGCAGGGGGCGCGGCGCTCCGCTGGGGCGCCGGCACGGATGCCGGGCCCCCGGGGGAGGGCGCCGGGGGTGTGCGGGGTCCGGCGACCTCCATCGGGACGAGCGTCGGGCGCGCAGGGGATGCGGCGCGGTGGAAGGCCGACGCTCTGGGGTGGATCAGGGGCGCGCGAAGTCCTGGGTCCAGTACTGACCCGCTGCGACGTGCCCGACTCCGATGTGGGTGAACTTGCAGTTCATGATGTTGGCGCGGTGGCCGGGGCTGTTGAGCCAGCCGTTCACGACCGCCTGGGCGCTCGTGTAGCCCTTGGCGATGTTCTCGCCCGCCATGGTGAACGCGAAGCCCGAGTCCTTGAGCCGCTGGCCGAAGGAGCGGCCGTCGGCCGAGGTGTGGCTGAAGTAGTTCTTGGCGGACATGTCGGCCGAGTGGGCATCCGCCGCGGCGTGGAGCTTCGCGTCGTGGACGAGGGCGCCGCAGCCCTGCTGTGCGCGGGCGGCGTTGGTGAGCTTGACGACCTCCTCCTCGATCGCGGTGCCGATGCCGCCGCCCGAGGGCGGGGGCGTGGTGGGCGCCGAGCTCGGCGGTGGGGTGGTGGGGCTGGTGCTGGGTGAGGTCGTCGGCGTGGGTGTGGGCGTGGCGGGCGACTCGCACGAGAGCGTGACCGCCCTCGACGTCTGCTTGTGGCCGCGGTAGTCGATGGCGACCACGTAGTAGCGGCGCGGGACGTCGGTGCAGCGGACGCCGGCGGTGATGGTGCCGTTCGTCACGCGGAGGGAACCGCTCTTGAGCGTGCGGTCGGGGCCGCGCTTGGCTTGCTTGATGCGCACTCGCAGCAGGGCTCGGTCGTCGCAGCCACTTCTGATGCCCGTTCCGCGGATCATGCCCTTCTGGTCGAGGTACGGCTTGACCGCACCGACCCGGCATTCCGCGGCGGGCGTGGCCGTCGATGCTTGGGCGACGGCGACGGGAGTGCTCAATGCCGCAAGACTGCCTAGGCAGGAGAGTGCCAGGAGCTGTCTGCGCACGATGTGCCTCCATGGAGGGTTAGACGCTGCTTCGAACCGGCATTCTGGTGTGCGCAGATCGGTCATGTCACGAAAAACGCTCCTATACCTGGAGCTCCATGTTGCTCATTCGTAACAAACATCTCTCTGGCCTCGGTAAACCCTTTGGCGACTCGTGCGTCTGAGCTGGCGAAAAGTGGGACTGAGGCTTCTGTGGCGGCTGAGGGCGCTAGCTGACGAATCAGCTGTGACTCCAGGTATGGGTGGCCGTTCCCCGGTTGGTTGGTGGCTGGGCTCCGGGCTTGCGGTGTCCGGATTGGGGCGGGGCAGGGTGCGAGCCGCGTCGACGGGCTGGCCGGATGCTGTGTCTCTGCTGGTCAGGGCTTGGTTGGTATCGTGCTCCGTGACCTTTCCGGCATGGTGGCCCGTTCGTGACGGGGCTGATGTTCCGGGCTATGAGCCCTGTTGGGCGGAGCCGGGTTATCCGGATGTTCCCGCTTCAGTTCGGGCTCTGGCTGGGACACTGGTGATGCTCGCGGCGACCGCGGAGGAGCAGGAGGCCTGGTGCGAGAGGCACCAGTGGTCCGAGGACGAGCTGGCGCTGGATTTCGACTGGGCGCTGAGCTGGGTTCCGTGGACAGTCGAAGACCGGTCGCCAGGCTTGCTGCCGGAGCAACTGCTGTTGATCCTCAAGGAGATTGACGAGCGGCTTGAGGCAATGAGCGGTCCGCTGCCTGAGGGCGTGGACTGCTGGGTGTTGGTTCCCGGGTGGGACAAAGTGCGAGAGCTCTCTGCGGAGGCTGTCCGCATGATCGCCCGTCTTGGGTTGATCGCCATTCCGGTGGTGGCCGAGTTGTAGGGGCTCCCCCGGGGGGATCTCCTTGTCTCGCTGGCCGTCTCATCAGCGCTGGTGGAAGCCGGTGCAGACATCAAGGAAGCGCCATGATTTCCGCCAGGCTCCGCCGTAGGTGATCCTTGGAGGATGGGAACGTTCTACCTGGAGGGCAAGAACCGGAGCTACCCGACGACGGGCGGTGCCGGAAGGCCGTACGGCACGCGGGCCACGAGCGGGTGGTGACCCCCGGGCGGAGGGCGTGTGGCTCGCGCAGGTGTGGAGCAGGTGCCGCCACCCGGCACCTGCTGGTGATGATCTACAACCCGCGCCCCGTCAGAGCTTGGGCACCACCACGCTCGCCACCTGCTCGGCGAACCGCGCCGGGTGGCCGGCCGGCATGAGCTGGATCTCGCTCACCCCCATCGCGGCGTACGTCTGCACGGCGGCGAGGAAGGCGTCGACGTCGTCGAGGACGGCGGGCACGTACATCACGGTCTTCTCGATCGTGTCGTAGTCGCGTCCCTCAGTCTCGCAATGCCCGCGCAGCACCCCGAGCTTGCGCTCGACCTCGTCGGGATCGGTCCCGAACAGGTTGCAGGCGTCGGCGTACCGGGCCACGAGCCGCAGCGTCTTCTGCTCGCCGCCCCCGCCGATCATGATCGGTGGTCGCGGCGAGGTGAGCGGCCGCGGCACGCAGATCGTCTCGGCCAGCCGGTAGTGCCGCCCCTCGAAGGCCCCGTCGTCGTCGCTCCACATCTGCAGGCAGATGCGCAGCGTCTCCTCCAGCCGCTCGAACCGGTCGGCGACCGGGACGACGGGCACGCCGAGGCCGTGCTGCTCGCGCTCGTACCATGACGCGCCGAGCCCGAGCCGTGCCCTGCCGCCGGACAGTACGTCCAGGGTGCTCACGGTCTTGGCGAGCAGGCCGGGGTGGCGGTACATGACGCCGGTGACGAGCAGGCCGAGGGTCATCGCGCGGGTGTGGGCGGCGACGAAGCCCAGGGTCGTGTACCCCTCCAGCATGGGTTCCGTGGCGGCGGTGGTGGCCGTCTCCATCTGGAAGAAGTGGTCCATGACGGTGAAGGAGGCGAACCCGGCCTCCTCCGCGATGCGTGCGGTCTCGGCCAGCGTGGGGGCGATGCTCGCCGGGTCGGCCGGGGTGGAGAAGTTCCAGTAGTGCAGACCTAGCTTCATGTTCGGCACATTACGCCTGCTCGGGGATCACCGTCGCGGATGGCGCGTTGTGAGCAACCGGGAGCCGGTCGCGGAGGCGGGTCAGGTGGGCGGTCTCGGCGGTGTTGCCCGCCAGCTCGATGGCCCTGCCGTACGCCTGGTGCGCCTCGTCGTCCCGCTCCAGCCGCCGCAGCAGGTCGGCGCGGGTCGCGTGGTAGGCGTGGTAGCCGGCGAGCCGGTCGCCGAGCCGGTCGACGAGGGCCAGTCCCACTTCGGCGCCGTCGAGTTCGGCGACCGCGATGGCCCGGTTGAGGGCGACGACCGGCGAGGGGTCGAGGGCGGCGAGCTGGTCGTAGAGGGCGACGACCTGCGGCCAGTCGGTGTCGCGCACGTCGCGGGCCGAGGTGTGCACGGCGTTGATTGCGGCGAGGATCTGGTAGGGGCCCGGCGGTTCTCCGGAGGCCAGGCGCCGGCGCACCAGCTGATGGCCTTCGGCGATCAGCTCCGCGTCCCACGTGCCGCGATCCTGCTCGCCGAGGGGGACCAGGGCGCCGCTGCCGGACAGGCGTGCCGTACGGCGGGCCTCGGTCATGAGCATCAGCGCCAGCAGCCCGGCCGCCTCGCCGTCGCCGGGCACGAGGGCGTGGATCAGGCGCGTGAGGCGGATCGCCTCGGCGGTCAGGTCGTGCCGTACGGGATCGGTGCCGGGTCCGGTGGCCAGGTAGCCCTCGTTGAAGACGAGATACAGGACGGCGAGCACGCCGGAGACGCGCGCGGGCAGATCGTGGGCGGACGGGACCCGGTAGGGGATGCGCGCCGCCTTGATCTTGGCCTTCGCTCGGGTGATGCGCTGTCCCATGGTGCTCTCCTGGACGAGGAAGGCGCGGGCGATCTCGGCCATGGTCAGCCCGCCGACCAGGCGCAACGTCAGCGCCACGCGCGACTCCATCGCCAGGGCGGGATGGCAGCAGGTGAAGATCAGTCGCAGTCGCTCGTCGCCGATGGGTTCGGGAGTGCCGGGCCGGTCGTCGTACGTCATCCGCGCCTGCCTGTGCTTGCGGTCGCGCTTGCTCTCGCGCCGGATCCGGTCGATCGCCTTGCGGGTGGCCGTCGTGGTCAGCCAGGCGCCGGGGTTGGGCGGCACGCCGTCGTCCGGCCACCGCCGTACGGCCACCGCGAACGCGTCGGCAGCCGCCTCCTCGGCGATGTCGAGGTCGCCGAATCTCCTGGTCAGGGCGGCGACCAGCCGGGCCCACTCCTCTCGGTGGGCCCGGCCGACCGCCTCCCGGACGTCGATCGTGTTCACAGGAACGCACGCACCTCCACCCTGCGGTTGCAGGCCTTGGAGCCCTCGGCGGCCAGGTCGAGCGCCGTGTCGAGGTCGGGCGCCTCGATGATCCAGAACCCGGCGAGGAACTCCTTCGACTCCAGGAACGGTCCGTCGGTGAGCATCGCCTTGCCGCCTCGGTTGTCGAGCACCGTGGCCGTGGCGGGGCCTGCGAGCCCTCCGGCGAAGACCCAGTGCCCGTCGGCCACGAGCCGGTCGTTGAACACGTCGATCGCGGCGTCCTCCTCGGCGGTGGCCAGGTCGGAGGTGTCGTGGATCACAGAAATCAGATACTGCACGGCAGGTCCCTTCAACGCGGCCGGTAGACCTGGATCATCACGCCCTTGGAGTCGACGCGCGAGTCGACCAGGTCGAGTGGCACGTCGGGGCCGGACCCGGCGAACAGGCGGGCACCCTGGCCGAGGACCACGGGCACCGTGAGCAGCGTGATCTCGTCGATCAGCCGGTTGCCGAGCAGCCAGCGGAACAGCTCGCCGCTGCCGTGCACCTGCAGCTCCCCGCCTGGCTTGGCCTTCAGCTCGCCGATGGCGGCGGCGAGGTCACCGGACAGGACGGTCGTGTCCGCCCAGCGAGGCTCGGTGAGCGTCGTGGACGCCACGTACTTGGGAGCCCGGCTCAGCGCCACGCCGATGGGGTGGGAGCGCCACGGCTCGGTCTCGCCCCAGGTGGAGGCGAAGATCTCGTAGGTCCGCCGGCCGAACAGGAAGGCCTCGGCGCGCTGGTAGGTCTGGGCGATGAGGGCGCGCGTGCCGTCGTCGCCCGCGCCCCTGGCCCAGCCGCCTCGGGTGAAGCCGGTTCTGCGGTCCTCGTCGGTGGTGCCGCCGTTTCCTTGCATGACGCCGTCGAGGGTCACCTGGGTCATGGTGGTCAGCTTCATGGGATGGATCCTCTGGGTGGGTGAGTGTTCATCCCTTCCACGAACGGCTCGCGCCGGATCCGACAGCGGGGGAGCGGGAAAAAGGCGCGCCCCCACTGTCGTCCGTCAGGTCAGCAGGGCAGCGGCTTGAGCCACGAGCACTCGAGGTCGGGGAACTCCTGCGTGCTCTCCCCGCCGCGCAGTTGCGCGCTCACGTTCGCCGCGTTCCGTGAGAACGTCGCCAGCCGTACGGCGATCTTGTCCTCGATGTCCTTCGGCGACGAGGACAGGTACTGGTTGAGCATGATCGAGAAGACCAGTGGCTCCCCGTCGGCGCTGGTCACGTATCCCGACAACGACGTCACTCCGGTCAGCGAACCCGTCTTGGCGTGCACGTTCCCGGCCGCCGCGGTTCCCCGCATCCGGCTGCGCAGGGTGCCTCCCACGAGCCGGTCGGGGTCGCCGGCGATGGGCAGCGACGCGTACCAGACCGGGTACCAGGGCTTGGACCGAACCGAGTACAGGAGCTGAGCGATCGACGAGGTCGTGATCCCGTCTCGACGCGACAGGCCGGAGCCGTCGCGCAGGTTGAGCACCTGCACCCCGTTGGCCTTGGCGAAGTCGCTGACCACCTTGAGTCCCGCCGTCCAGCTGCCCTGGCCGGAGACCTTGCGGCCCATCGCCTTGGTGAGGATCTCGGCGTGCATGTTGTTGCTCAGCTTCATGAACGGGACGAGCAGCTCGCTGAGGGGCATGGACTGGTGGGTCGCGAGCGACACGGCCGAGGCGGGGGCGGCGCCGGCGGTGGTGCGGCCGATCACGCGGACGCCGTGCTTGGCCAGGGCGTCGCGGAAGAGGGCGGCGGCGTACAGGGCCGGGTTCTCGACGGTCACCCACTCGGAGTACTCCTCGCTCACCGTGCCGGTGATGAGGACGGTGTTGGTGGAGTGCTGCCGCTCGATGACGACGTCCGTGGTGGTGCCGACGACGGCCCGGTTGTCGATCTTGAGGTAGTCGTTGGGCGGGGTGACGGAGACCTTGACCGAGTCGCCCGAGGGTGCGACGGAGACGATGGCGGTGCCGGCGTCGTAGTCGCGGTCGGGTGAGGCGGTCAGCGCGGAGATCTGGGCGGCGTAGTAGTAGGGCTCGTCGTCCCAGGCCCAGTCGTTGCCGAGCCGTACGGCGTCGAACCAGGTGTCGTCGGTGATCAGCCGGCCGGTGACGAGCTTGACGCCCTTGGCGGCCACAGCGGCGGCGAGGCTCGCGTAGTCCTCGCCGAGCATGGTGGGGTCGCCGGTGCCGCGCAGGACGAGGTCGCCGATGATCGAGCTGCCGACCTGGCGTCCGGCGCGCAGGGCGGAGGTCTCGAAGCGGTGGTCGAGGCCGAGGGTTTCGGCGGCGGCCGCGGAGGTGAAGAGCTTGGTGTTGGACGCGGGCGTCATGAGCTTGCCCTGGTCGTGGGCGTAGAGTTCCTCGCCGTTCACGGCGCTGCGCACGGTGACCGCGGAGCGGGCGATGGTGAGCCGGTTGTCGGCGAGGATCTGGTTGATGTCCGTGGTCAGGTCCGTGATGCCGGGCGAGGGGTCGACGGCGGTGGCGGGACTGGACGACCAGGCGAGCGTGGCGACGAGCGCGCCCGCGATGAGGGAGGCTGAGGTGCGCCGCATGGGGTCTCCAAGAGGGGACTGGGGGATCTCGATCGGATCATGAGGCGAAAACCCCGTCCTGCAATCCGCAAATATCCGTATATTCCAGGAGATCTACCGAACGAGCGGCCGCTCGGCTCTAATAGGGCAATGGTCCCCAGGAGTGTTCGGATCGGTTACGGCATCGGCTCCTTCTGCACGGGAACGTTCTCCACGGTCCCAGGCCTGCTGCTGCTCTTCTACATGACCAACCAGCTGGCCGTGCCGGCCTGGCTCGCCAGCTTCGTCGTGTTCCTGCCCAAGCTCTGGGACGTGCTGATCAACCCGTGGGTCGGGCAACGTTCCGACCGATCGGGCTCCAGACGCCCGTGGTTGCTACTCGGCGCGCTGACGCTGCCGATCGCGTTCGCGCTGATCTTCGCCGCGCCCGGCATGACCGGCACTCCCGCCGCGATCTACGTGGCCGTGCTCTACTTCCTGACCGCCACCGCCTACGCCTTCTTCGAGGTGCCGTACAAGGCGATGCCCGCCGAGATGACCGAGGACTACCACGAGCGGTCGAGCCTGCTCCAGTGGCGCATGATCTTCCTTGGCATCGCGATCCTGCTGTCGGGAGCGGTGGCCCAGCCGATCGCCGAGGCCTTCGGCTACCACGTGATGGGCGTGGCCGTCGGCGTGGTGCTGTTCGCGGCGATGCTGGGCACCTACTTCGGTACGGCCAAGGCCCCGGTCGTCACCCGCTCGGAGGCCGAGCCGTCCCTGGCCAGGCAGCTCGCGGTGGCCCGCACGAACAAGCACTTCCTGCTGCTCCTGGGCTTCAGCTGCTCCCAGATGTTCGCGGCCGGCGTCATGCTGGCGGGCGCGCCGTACTTCGCGACCTACACGCTCGGCGACTCGGGCGCAACGACGACCCTGTTCCTGTGCCTGGTCGGCCCGATCCTGCTCACCATGCCGCTGTGGGTGTGGCTGGCCAGGGTGCTCGACAAGAAGGGCGCGATGGTCCTGTCGTCGGCGCTGTTCATGGCGGGTGCGGCGGCCATGTCGCTCACCCCGGTCCTCGGCTCGGTCTACGCGCACGTGTGCGTGTTCTTCGTGGGCGTCGGCTACGCGGGCATCCAGTTGCTGCAGTTCTCGATGATGGCCGATGTGATCGTGCACGACGCCGCGACGAGCGGCAAGGCTCGCGCCGGGGTCTTCACGGGGCTCTGGACGGCCTGCGAGACCGTGGTGTTCGCCTTCGGCGCGACGGTGCTGGGCTGGGTGCTCGGCCTCAACGGCTTCGTGGAGTCGCAGCCGGGCACGAAGGTGGCCCAGCCGGGCTCGGCGATCCAGGCCGTGCTGCTGGGCGGCACGCTGCTGCCCGCGGTGTTCATCGGGGTGGCGATCGTGCTGACGCTGCGCTACCGGCTCACCGCGGCGGAGATGGTTGCCCGGAGCTGACGAGGAAGCCGCAGTCTCCGAAGGAGAGCTCGTCTCCCGCGCGCACCCGCGCCGGGCCGACGAGGCGCCAGCCGTTGAGCCGGGTGCCGTTGAGCGAGCCCAGGTCGTGGATCATCCAGCCGCCGTCGTCCTCGCGCCGCAGCTCCGCATGCACGCGTGAGACGGTCAGGTCGGACAGCACCAGGTCGCAGGCCGATCCCCGGCCCACGACGAACCGCACCCTGGTGTCGTCGGGCAACGCCAGGCGGGGCAGGCGCGGGCGCCGCCAGGCCGACTGCAGGCGGGTGAGGAACTCCGAGACCGAGCTGACGGCGTTGGTGACCCGCAGCCGGAAGGTGTCGCGCGGCGGTAAGTCCGCGACCAGGTCGTCGAGCTCGTGCACGTTCTGGGCGCGCAGGGCCATGTCGACGCGTCCGACGAAGGTTTCGGGGGACAGGCGTCCCTCGACGGCGCGGTCACGGAGCTCATCGATCGCGCGATCGCGCTCTCCATCTGATGCGCGATATGGAGGTTGCGTCGAGCCCATGCCCCAGAGTATCGGGCTGATTGACGGCCGATGTCCAGAAATCCCGCTTGTCTGGAGCATACTGGGTATGCATACTCAGTATTCATGTCCATCCGACACGGGCTGCTCGCCCTGCTGAGCCGAGGCCCGCGCTACGGCTACCAGCTGCGCGCGGAGTTCGAAGCGTGCACCGGGGCCACCTGGCCGCTCAACATCGGCCAGGTGTACACGACGCTGTCCCGTGCCGAACGCGACGGCCTGGTCGAGCCCGGCGAGACCGACGAACAGGGCCGGGTCGTCTACCGGATCACCGAGGCCGGCCGGGCGGAAGTGGGGCGATGGTTCGGCACCCCCGTCGCCCCGTCCGACCGGCCTCGGGACGAGCTGGTCATCAAACTCGCCATGGCGGTCGCCGCCCATCCCGACGCCCTCTCGGTGATCCAGGCGCAGCGCACCGCCACCATGCGCACGATGCAGGAGCTGACGAGGGCCAAACGCCAGGCCGACGGGGACCTGGCGCACCGGCTGGTGCTCGATTCGATGATCTTCCACGCCGAGGCCGAGCTTCGCTGGCTGGACCACTGCGAGAAGGGGCTGTCATGACGCTGTTAACACTGGAATCGGTGAGCCGGACCTACGGGGAGGTCAAGGCCCTCGACGGCGTCGACCTGACGGTCGCGGCCGGCGAGCTGGTCGCCGTGATGGGACCGTCGGGGTCGGGCAAGTCCACCCTGCTCAACCTGGCCGGCGGCCTGGACCGGCCGAGCTCGGGCACCGTCGCGGTCGCCGGCGAGGACCTCGCGCGGGTGCGCGACCTGGCGGCGCTGCGGCGGCGCAGCGTGGGCTACGTCTTCCAGGAACTCAACCTGATCCACTCGCTCACCGCCGTCGAGAACGTCATGCTGCCCCGCGAACTCGACGGCGTCGCCGCCCGGCAGGCCCGCCAGGAGGCCCTGGCCGTCCTGGACGAGGTGGGCCTGCGAGAACAAGCCGAGGCCTTCCCCGACGAGCTGTCGGGCGGCCAGCGCCAGCGGGTGGCGATCGCGCGTGCGCTGGTGGGCGAGCGGCGGCTGGTCCTGGCCGACGAGCCCACCGGCGCGCTCGACACGGCCACGGGCGACGAGATCCTGACCCTGCTCCGCGCTCGCGCGGACGCGGGAGCGGCGGTGCTGCTGGTCACGCACGAACCCCGCTACGCCGCCTGGGCCGACCGGGTGATCTTCCTGCGTGACGGCAGGATCGTCGACGCCTCCCTGCTGGAGAGCGCTCGATGAGAGCGGTCCTGCGTCTGGCCTGGCGGGACATCCGGCGCGCGAAGGGACGCTCGGCCCTGATCATGGCCATGATCGGGCTGCCCGTGCTGGTCGTCTCGGCGCTGCTCACCGGCTACGCCACCGTGCTGGTCTCCCCGCGCGAGGGCGTCGAGACGAGCATGGGCCGGGCGGACGCGATCGTGCGGCCCTCGTCCGTGCACGGACCGGTGGAGCAGCATCCCCTGTCGGCAATGGCCTTCCACCTCGGGCTCGGCAACCAGCCGCCCGAGCCGTGGCGGCCCGAGGAGGTGGCCGCGCTGCTGCCGCCCGGCCATCGTGCCCTGCCGTACCAGGTGGGGACGGCCGAGGTGCGGCTGCCCGGCGGGTTCGAGACCCTCGACGCGGTCGAGGTGGACCTGCGCGACCCGCTGACGGACGGGATGCGGACCCTGGTCGAGGGACGGCTGCCCGCCGCCGCGGGCGAGGTCGCGGTCACGGAGGCGGTCCTCGACCTCGGTGTACGGCTCGGCGACACGGTCCCCGTCACCCGGCACGCCCGCCCGGCCACCGTGGTGGGCGTCGTGGAGCACCCGCAGCGGCCGACCGCCGACGAGATCGTCTCCCTGCCGGGCCTGCTGCTGCTCCGCCCCCAGAAGGGAGAGGACCTCGGCTTCCTGGTCGACACTCCCGCGCCGGTGACGTGGCCGGAGGTCCAGCGGCTCAACCGGTCGGGGCTCGGCGTGCTCTCGCGGGCTGTGATCATGGACCCGCCGGACGAGACGTCGCGATCGGGCTACGCCCCCGGTTACGCGCTGGGGTCCGCGCTCGCCGTCTTCATGGTGGTCCTGGAGGTCGTGCTGCTGGCCGGGCCCGCCTTCACCGTGGGCCTGCGCAGACGCCGCGACGAGCTGGCCACGATCGCCGCCCAGGGCGCGTCGAAGCGACACCTGCGGATGATCGTCCTGGCCGACGGGCTGCTGCTCGGCGGGCTCGGCGCGATCGCGGGCGGCCTGCTGGGAGTGGTGCTGGCGCTCGTGGGCACGCCCTTCGTCGCCAGGCTTGGCACCCCGCTGGGCCCGCCCGAGGTGCCGTGGGCGCAGGTGCTCGCCGTGGTCGCACTGGGGCTGGTCAGCGGGGTGTGCGCCGCCATCGCGCCTGCCGTTCAGGTGGGCCGGGAGAGCCGATCCGCTCGCCGGAAGGCCGGCAAGCCGGTGCTGGGCGTGGTCCTGATCGGGCTGGGGCTGGCGGCGACCGTGCTCATCCTGCAGGGCGATGCGATATTCGGCTTCGGCTCCTGGGAGTGGCGGGCGCTGACCGACGTCCTGGTCGTCGCCGCCTCGGTCGTCGTGGTGCTGGGGGTCATCGCGCTGATGCCGTGGCTGGTGGTGCGGAGCGGGCGGGCCGCCAGGCGCCTGCCCATGGTGCTCCGGCTGCCGGTGCGCGACGCCTCCCGCCACCGGGTCCGCACGGCGTCGGCCGCTGCCGCGGTGATGGCCGTCACCGCGGCGGCGCTGGCGTTCGCCATCGGCTACCAGAGCAACCACAGGGGCAACCTGGCGAACTACCGGGCCGGTGCGCCGCTCGGGATGATGATGGTCAACGGCCAGCACGGGGTGACGACCTGGGAACGGGTACGCGCCGAGGCCGAGGCCCGGCTGCCGGGAGTGGGCCTCGTGCCCGGCATGGTGGCCCTCGACGCCGAGGACCGGGTGATCACCTTCAGCATGCCGCGCACGTGTTCCGCCGGGTGCAAGTCGTACGGCTGGCACGGCGAGGAACTGCCCATGGGCGACGCGGCACTGCTGCGGCTCTTCCAGGGCAGGGATGACCCCGCCGCGGCCGCCGCGCTGTCGGAGGGCAAGGCCGTGATCTTCGACTCGGGCGTGATCATCGACAACGGCACGATCACGCTGAACGGCTACTACCGCTACGACGCCATCCCCGATCCCGTGCGGGTGACCCTGCCCGCCGTCCGCGCCACCGCCGCCGACCCCGCTCAGGGCGGCGCGGTCCTGCCCGCTGCGGCGGTCGCCGCCGCCTCCGGGCTCAAGGTGGCCGAGGCGCGCCTGTACGGCATGCACGTGCCCGCCGACGAGTTGCGCCTGGAACGCGACCTCATGGCGGCGGGCAGCGCGGATCTCTTCGTGGAGCACGGCTACCCCGACCCCATGGCCGGACAGTTGTGGATTCTCTTCGGAAGCTCGCTGGTGGTCGTGCTCGGAGGCACGCTCATCGCCACCCGGCTGGCCGCCGCGGACTGGCGTCAGGAGCAGGCGACCATGGCCGCCATCGGCGCCGGGGCGGGGACGCACCGGGGCATGCTCGCCGGCCAGGCGGGGTTCATCGCGCTCCTCGGCTCGGTGGCGGGCATGTTCGTCGGCGGGGTCGCGGGAGCGGCGCTGGCGATCTCGCTCACCGCCAAGAGGAGTGGCTCTTTCGAACTGCCCGAGACCACGACCTTCGTGGTGCCGTGGGGATTCACGGTGGCGATGGTGCTCGGCCTGCCGCTGCTGGCGGCGCTGATCGCCGGGGTGTTCACCCGCAGGCCGCGACCGGCGCTCACCCGGCGGGCGACCTGAGCGCGCTCACGCCCGCCGCGTGACGCGGATCTTCGACTGCCGGTGCGGCAGCTTCTCCCAGTCGTCCATGAGGACCGCGTCGAGGCCATGAGCGTCCGCCAGGGCGATCAGCGTCTCGGCGCGGTAGTAAAAGTCCTCCCGCAGCACCTGGTGCTCCTCGCCCTCGGTCCTGTCGAAGGTGAAGTCGAACCATCCGCTCGGCTTCATCACCCTGGCCACGTGCGCGAAGCACTCCTCGATCACGTGCAGCGGCGAGTGCGAGAAGACGCTGTGCGCGTGCACGACGTCGAAGTGCTCGTCGGGCAGGAAGGCGAAGGTCAGGTCACGCACCGGCGTGAGGTGCGGCAGCTTGTCGCGCAGGCCGTGCTCCACGAGCGTGGCCTGGGCGGCGAAGAGGATGTCGGGCGAGATGTCGATCCCGTAGTAGTGGCCGGGCTTCAGGTGGTCGATGAACAACCGGCCCGCCCGCAGGTTGCCGCAGCCGATCTCCAGCATCGTGTGCTCCGGCAGCAGCCCGTGGCCCTTCAGGTAGTCGAACTGCATCCGCCCGAGCGCCAGCCAGCGCTTGTGCGTCTGCGAGCCCACGGCCGCCTCGGGGTTCCTGGCCGTGTCCGACTTCATGACGGCGCGGTAGTAGGCCACGTGGTCGCTGGTCCGGAGGCGGTACCAGGTGTCGCGGAGCAGCCGCCGCACGTGCGGGACGATACGGCCGGGATGCCGTACGGCGTAGCGGAGCTGGTGCAGGGGGCTGGTGCGCTTCACGCCTACCCCCTACCCCGGGCTCCTCAGTCGGTCACGTCGGCGCAGACGACGTGGGCGCCGATCTCGATCATCCGCCGCTCGCTGCGGGTGTCGGCCACCCGGGCCATCAGGATGGGAGCCTCGCTGGCCGCCAGCTGGGGCAGCCTGGCGCGGATCCCGCGATGGAGGTCGCGCACCACGTCCTCGGCCGCCGACATGTGCACCTTGACGTGCAGCATGATCCCCGGAGCCCCGGAGGCCGTGCGAGCCTCGGAGATCCACACGTGGTGCACCAGGGGGAAGTCGGCCAGCAGCGTGGCGATCCCCTTGCGCAGGGCGGGCAGGATCGGATGGGTGCAGCGCCGGTAGCCCGGGTCGACCTGTTGCATGGGGCCCGACAGGTGCGGACGGGGAGCGGGGATCCAGCTCTGCGGCGGCGAGGCGACCGGGGCGGCCAGGGCGAACGATCGCTCTGACGGCGGGGCGCTTCGCGACACCGTGGCCATGGCGCCGGTGGCGTAGGCCGCGGGAACGGCCCCCGACAGCGCGGGCATGGGCCCCGAGCGGATCGCGCGCAGGAAGCGCTGGAGGTCCTCGATGGGCACGGCTGCCGCAGCCGGGCCCGCAGCGTCGATCACGATCTCCCGCACACCGGTGACGCGCTGAATGTCGAGGATGGTGTCGGCGTCGCACGCCGACAGCGAATGGCTTCCGCGGTGTCGTGCGTAGGTGTCCGGCCCGGTGTATCCGAGCAGGACTCGGTCGCCGGCCTGGGTTGTTCCAAGCACGACGGAGCGGTCTGGTCGCACGGCCACCAGGACTCCACCGTCGGCGAGTGCGGACAGCAGGCGGTGCGGGTTGCCATGCTGACGCAGCACTTCGGCGAGGGCAGCGTTCCCGATGCTCATATGACGAACCATAGGTAGTCGGCCACGACTTATCAGGCTAATGGTGAAGAAAACTCCCGATCAAGACAAAGATGCTGTGAGCTTGAATGATCTTGTAAACCCCTGGGTAGTGCCCAGATCCTGGGACACTCGTGAACGCGTTCACAAGGCCGGATAGACTCTGGGGGATCCCACGGGGGCCCGTCGAAGTGCCCCTGATCACGCCCGCCCTTAAGGATCCGCACCTGTGAACAAGCCCGTCGTCCTGGTCGCAGAGGAGCTGTCGGAGGCCGGCCTTGCCGTCCTCGGCGCGGACTTCGAAGTCCGCCACACCGATGGCGCCGACCGCTCCCAGCTCCTGCCCGCTCTCGCCGACGTTGACGCGCTCATCGTCCGCTCCGCCACGCAGGTGGACGCCGAGGCCATCGCCGCCGCGCCGAAGCTGCGCGTGGTGGCCCGCGCGGGCGTCGGACTCGACAACGTCGACGTCGAGGCCGCCACCAAGGCCGGTGTGATGGTCGTCAACGCGCCGACCTCCAACATCACCAGCGCCGCCGAGCAGACCATCGCGCTCATCCTGGCCAGCGCCCGCAACACCGCCCAGGCCCACGCGGCCCTGAAGAACGGCGAGTGGAAGCGCTCCAAGTACACCGGTGTCGAGCTCGACGAGAAGGTCGTCGCCATCCTCGGCCTCGGCAAGATCGGCCAGCTGGTCGCGCAGCGCCTGCAGCCGTTCGGCGTCGAGCTGATCGCCTACGACCCCTACCTGCCGCCGGCCCGCGCCGCGCAGATGGGCGTGCGCCTGGTCAGCCTCGAGGAGGCCATCAGGACCGCCGACTTCATCACCGTGCACCTGCCCAAGTCGAAGGAGACCCTGGGCCTGCTCGGTGACAGGGAGCTGCACGAGGTCAAGCCGAGCGTGCGCATCATCAACGTCGCCCGCGGCGGCATCGTCGACGAGAACGCGCTCTACTCCGCGATCAAGGAGGGGCGCGTCGCCGGCGCCGGTCTCGACGTCTTCTCCAAGGAGCCGATGACCGAGCACCCGCTCTTCGAGCTCGACCAGGTCGTCGTCACCCCGCACCTGGGCGCCTCCACCCACGAGGCCCAGGAGAAGGCCGGCACCCAGGTGGCGCGCAGCGTCAAGCTCGCCCTCGCCGGTGAGTTCGTGCCCGACGCCGTCAACGTCCAGGGCGGCGCCGTCGCCGAGGACGTCAAGCCTGGCCTGCCGCTCGCCGAGAAGCTGGGCCGCGTCTTCACCGCCCTGGCCGGCGAGAGCGCGACCAAGCTCGACATCGAGGTGCGCGGCGAGATCGCCACGCAGGACGTGCGCGTGGTCGAGCTGGCCGCGCTCAAGGGTGTCTTCGCCGACGTGATCGAGGAGCAGGTCACCTACGTCAACGCCCCGCTCATCGCCAAGGAGCGCGGCCTGACCGTCGAGCTGGTCACCAGCGAGGAGAGCCCCGACTGGCGCAACGTCATCACGGTGCGCGGCGTCCTGGCCGACGGCCGCCAGGTCTCGGTCTCGGGCACGCTGTCCGGTCCCCGGCAGATCACCAAGATCGTCGAGGTCAACGGCTACCAGATGGAGATCGAGCCGACCGACCACCTGGCCTTCTTCGCCTACACCGACCGTCCCGGCATCGTGGGCGTGGTCGGCCGCATTCTGGGTGACCACTCGATCAACATCGCCTCGATGCAGGTGTCGCGCGACACCAAGGGCGGCAAGGCGCTCATCGCCCTCACCGTCGACTCGGCGCTTCCTGCCGAGGTGCTCGACCAGATCGTGAGCGAGATCGGCGCCGAGAGCGGACGCACGGTCGACCTGGCCGACTAGCCTTTCGCGACCTTGTACGGCCGGCGTCCCGCCAGGGGCGCCGGCCGTTCTGCTGTCTCACGATATGAGATAGTAGGACGTCCTACGAGACAGTCGGGTTATCCTTGCGGTAATGCGCCAGGTACTCGTACTTATTACCTGCCGCGGCGAGGCCTGTTAGGGCAGGTCGACGACTCGCCGCGGTGAGTGGCGTCGCGTCGGCCGGTCAGTCCCTTCTCCCCGCAGGATCCGCGATCCGGATCAGGGGAGCCCAGGCCCGGTTGGATTCGCGACCGGAGTCCGACATTCCCCAACCACGCCCGCGAACCGAGACGAGTCGCATCATGTACGAGATGTATTCCTGGAACGCGCCAGAAGAGACCGAGAACGAGGCGGTCGAGGCCGTTCAGCTGTCCCTGGACCGCCGCGACAACGGCGGCCGTCCCAGCGAGTGACTAGAACGCCAGCCGGTACATGACGGCCATGCGCCGCATGAACGGCAACATCCGGGCCACCCCCACCAGAGCCCGGTAGCGCAACCCCACCTGGTCGTAACCTCCGATGTCGAAGGCGCTCACCGCGTCGAGGCAGCGCAGCCGGGGGTGGACGGAGGTCAGCTCGGCGGCACCGTCCACGCCCCAGTGCAGCCTCGCCCCGGCGACCTGGACGGGCTTGTTCATCCTCTGCATCCTGATGCCGCGACGGCTGAAGGCGTCGAAGACGAGCTGCCCGCCGGGGAAGTGCTCCACGATGCGGCGCAACAGCTCGCGCCCCTCCTCCTCGCGGAGGTACATGGTCAGCCCCTCGGCGACCACGAGCACCGGCAGGTCCGCCGGCACCCGGTCGAGCCAGCCGGGAGGGGTGACCGACGTCGCGACGATCTCGTAGCCGGGACGGCCGGCGGGGTAGAGCTTGCGCCGCAGGTCGATGACGTCGGGATAGTCCACGTCGTACCACCGCACCCCGGAGCCGGGGCCGATGCGGAAGACGCGCGTGTCCATGCCGCAGCCCAGGTGCAGCACGGTGCACGAGGGGTGCGCGGCGAGGAACTCGCGCGTCCAGCCGTCGAAGTGGAGGCTGCGCAGCGCGACCGTGGCGGCGTCGCCGGGCTTCATGCCGACCTTGGAGAAATCGTGGTCGATCTTCCCGATGGCGTCGAGTGCCATGGTGTCGTGCAGGATCGAGCGGGGAGAGCCGGCGTCGACGGCCTTGCCGTACAGGGTGGCCAGCATGGTGGCCTGCGCGCCGGTCAGCCGGATCTTCTCCATGCCTCCACGATAGATCGGGAAGGGCTCACAGGCTCGCGGTGAGCATCGCGGGTGCGGGAGCGCGCCTCTGCTTGATCTGGGCCGCCCAGGCGGTGACGCCCTTGGGGTCGGGCCGTACGGCGCCCGCGAACGCCTGGCGGCGCCAGCCGCTGAGCCTCTCCTCCTTGACCACGTCGCCCGAGTGCGGCGCGTGCACCATGTAGCCGGGCCGGCTGATCATGCCGACGTGCCCGAGGCCGGAGAAGAAGACCATGTCGCCCGGCTTGAGGTCGTCCCAGGAGATCTTGCGATCGAAGGCGGAGTACTGCTCGGCCGCGGTGCGCGGCAGCTCGATGCCGGCGCTCTCGTAGGCCCGCAGCATCAGCCCCGAACAGTCGTAGCCGCTGGCGGAGGCGCCGCCCCACACGTACGGGGTGCCGCGCTCGGCCATGGCGAAGGCCAGGGCCTTCTTCCAGGCGGGCGGCTTGAGGGCCTTGTCGCGGATCTCCTTGATCCCGGCGCCGTCGAGCGTGAGGGTGACGGGCTTCTCGGGAGCGGAGGCGGAGGCGGGGGAGGCGGTGAGCACGAGGCCGAGTCCGAGGGGAGCGGACACGAGCAGGGCAAGGCGAATGGGGGACAGGGGATTGACCTTCCACGAGGCCGGCCGGGTTAGCTGACGGGCTCGGGCCTGGAAGCGCGGCCCTACGGCGGAAAGCGCCGATTCGCCCCGGGGGAGAATGGGTCCCCGGCTCCGCCACGGACGGCGCGGCGGATTTGGCAGGTCAGGACTCTAACGAAATGGTCAAAAGGGTGCAAATCAGACATTTACTCGTGTCCGAATCCTGAGATGTGTGTTCGTACGGCGAGACGGACCGGTAAAGTGCTCCGCATGACACGTTTGGCAGTGATCCCCGGAGACGGCATCGGCACCGAAGTCGTGGCCGAGGGGCTGAAGGTCCTGGAGGCTGTGGGCGTCAAGTTCGACACCCACCACTACGACCTCGGCGCCGCGCGCTACCACCGCACCGGCGAGACCCTGCCCGACTCCGTGCTCGAGGAACTGCGCGGCTTCGACGCCATCCTGCTCGGCGCTGTCGGCGACCCCAGCGTGCCCCCTGGCGTCCTGGAGCGCGACCTGCTGCTCAAGCTGCGATTCGAGCTCGACCACTACGTCAACCTGCGCCCGGTCAAGCTCTTCCCCGGCGTGAAGACCCCCATCGCCGACGCCGGACCCGACGACATCGACATGGTCGTCGTCCGCGAGGGCACCGAGTCGCTCTACGCGGGCGCCGGAGGCGTGCTGCGCAAGGGCACCCCGCACGAGGTCGCCACCCAGGAGTCGCTCAACACCGCCTTCGGCGTCGAGCGCGTCGTGCGCTACGCCTTCGACAAGGCCCAGTCGCGCCCGCGCAAGCACCTCACCCTGGTCCACAAGACCAACGTGCTCACCTTCGCCGGCGACCTGTGGGCCCGCACGGTCAAGCGCGTCGCCGCCGACTATCCCGAGGTCACCACCGACTACCAGCACGTCGACGCCGCGTCGATGTTCTTCGTGACCCACCCCTCGCGCTTCGACGTGATCGTCACCGACAACCTCTTCGGCGACATCATCACCGACATCGGCGCCGCCATCGCCGGCGGCATCGGCCTGGCCGCCAGCGGCAACGTCAACCCCGACCGCACCGCGCCGAGCATGTTCGAGCCGGTCCACGGCAGCGCCCCCGACATCGCCGGCCAGGGCAAGGCCGACCCGACCGCCACGATCCTGTCGGTCGCCATGCTCCTCGACCACCTCGGCCACGCCGCCGAGGCGGTCCGCGTCGAGCAGGCCGTCGCCGCCGACATCCTCGCCCGCACCCCCGGCCGCAGCACCAGCCGGATCGGCGACGACATCGCGACCCGAGTAGCCGGCGGCGCCTAGCCGCACGGCTGGGCGCCCTCCGCGCTCGGCCGCCCTCGAATGCCCGGTGGCTGGACAGCTGCCGGGTATTTCTTTTTACGTCCTAGTATTGGTCACGCAGTCGTTCATGAAGGGAATCCCATGACTCAGCTCAGCTTCGATGTGCAGCTCTCCGACCACGCGCGCACCGATGCGGAGCGCGAGCAGGTACTTTCCAGCCCCGGGTTCGGGCAGCACTTCACCGATCACATGATCTCGATCGACTACACCGAGGAGCTTGGCTGGCACAACGCGCGGCTCATGCCGTACGGCCCGCTGACCCTCGACCCGGCCACCTCGGTCTTCCACTACGGCCAGGAGCTCTTCGAGGGCCTCAAGGCCTACCGCCAGGTCAACGGCTCGATCGTGACGTTCAGGCCCTACGCCAACGCCGCCCGCTTCAACCTGTCGTGCCAGCGCATGGCCATGCCGGAGCTGCCCGAGGAGACCTTCGTCGAGGCGCTGGAGCTGCTCGTCCAGACCGACCGCGACTGGGTGCCCACCACCGAGGGCCACAGCCTCTACCTGCGGCCCTTCATCATCGCCACCCAGGTCGGGCTGGGCGTGAACTACCCCTCGCGCAGCTACAAGTTCATGGTGATCGCCTCGCCGGCCGCCTCCTACTTCACCGGCGGCCTCAAGCCGGTGTCGGTGTGGCTGTCCACGGAGTACACCCGCGCCGCCCCCGGCGGCACCGGCGCCGCCAAGTGCGGCGGCAACTACGCGGGCGCGTTCGTCGCCACCCGGCAGGCCGTCGAGCAGGGCTGCGACCAGGTGGTCTGGCTCGACTCGCACGAGCACCGCTACGTCGAAGAGATGGGCGGGATGAACCTGTTCTTCGTCTACGGCGACAAGCTGCTCACGCCCGCCCTCACCGGCACCCTGCTGCCCGGCATCACCCGCGACTCGATCCTCACCCTCGCCGCCGAGCTCGGCCTCGAGCCCGTCGAGGGACGGCTGTCCATCGAGGAGTGGCAGGCCGGCTGCGAGTCGGGAGAGCTCGGAGAGGTCTTCGCCTGCGGCACCGCCGCCGTCGTGACGCCTGTCGGCTTCGTCAAGGGCGCCGACCGCGCCTGGACCATCGGCGACGGCACCCCAGGGCCGGTGACCATGCGCGTGCGCGAGGAGCTCGTCGGCATTCAGTACGGCGGCCGCCCCGACCACCACGGGTGGATCCACAAGATCGGCTGACGATCGGGCGTGGCTGCGGCGAACACGGCCGCCGCCACGCCGTCGATGACACCCATGGCTACCTATGGTGATGTTAATGTCTCTCTCCGTAGTTGACACCGAGAGACTGGTAGGGTCATGGCCGGATATCTTCTCGCCGGAGCGAGCGCCATCGCACTGGTGATCATCGCCAGCGTGTTGATCAGGAAGCTGCGCAGCGCATCCGACGACGGCGACCCGGCTGGTCCCACCGTCGCCCACGCCGGGTCGATGATCTCGGCGCTGTTCCTCATCGCGTTCGCCATCGCGATCGTGGTGCCGTGGACTACCGCCGACGCGGCCAGGCTCAACACCTACGCCGAGTCCCAGGCCATCGCCGAGGCGTCGTGGTCGGCGGCCGAACTGCCCGCCGCCTCGGTCGCCACGATCCAGACCGGCCTGCACGACTACGCCAGGTTCGTCAAGGACGCCGAGTGGCCGCTCATGGCGGACGGCAAGCTCAGCCCAGAAGGCTGGGCACGCCTGGAGGACCTGCGCAAGGGCGTCGTCGACCTGCAGGTCAAGGGCAACGACGAGGAGGAGGCCCAGGCCTCGGTCCTGCAGCACATCAGCGAGATCTCCGCCACCCGCAGGCAGCGGGCGATGGACGCCGCCGCCACCCCGCCGCCGAGCCTGCTCGGCGTCACCGTGGCCACCGGTCTGGCCGTTCTCGTGCTGCCGCTGCTGGGCGGGGCCAGGCCACGCGGGATGGCGCTGCTGCCGCTCGCGCTGATGGCGGTCCTGCTGGGCATGGGCATCTACCTGACCGTCGACATCTCGCGTGTCTTCGACGGGGCGCTGGCGGTCACGCCTGACGCCTTCTCCGGGCTGCTCTCCGAGCTCCAGCGCATCTCCTGGAGCGCCTGACCATGCGGCTGGCGCTTGCCGTACTGGCCATCCTGATGGCAGCGGGCGCCTCGGCCGCGGGGGCGGTCGCCGAGCCGGAGCCCGTCGGCCGGGTCGTCGCGATGGCGGCCCACCCCTCGGGGGCCGCCGACGAACCGGAGGACGCCGACCACGCCGAGACCGTCGAAGACGCCGGCGAGCCGGACGTGACGTCCGAGGACGACGCCGTCCACGACGAGCACGGCAAGGGCGGCGGCGTCGTGGTCGGGCCGGTCGACGTCGAGCTCTGCGTGAACGTCGGCGGGCTCGTGTCGATCAACCTCGGCTGCGGGTGCCCGGCGGAGTGCGCTCCGCCGCCCGCGCCCAAGCCGAGCCCCAAGCCCACCTACAGCCCCGCCCCGCCGCCGCCCACATACAGTCCGGAACCGACCCCCGAGCCGACGCCGACACCGACACCGACGCCGACGCCGACGCCGACCAAGCAGCCCAGGCTGGCGCAGCCGGTGCCGATCGTGGTGCCGCCTCCGGCTCCCGACAAGCCGAAGAAGACCCCGCGAGCGGTGGTGGCGCCCGTCCCCGAGCGCCGGCCGCTGCGGATCGCCGCGGCGCCGCCCCAACGCCGCAACCCGCTGGGCACCGTGGTGGTGGTCGTGGTGCTGGTCTCGGCCATCTCGACGGCGACGGCCATCGCGTTCGCCCGCTAGCCCCTCCCGGTTTTTCTAGTTCTTCCTGATCAGCGTCACGCCGTCGCGGATCGGCATGATCGTCGTGGTCACGCGAGGATCATTGATCACCAGCTCGTTGAACTCGCGCATCTCCTGCACATAACGCTCGGTGCGGGCGGGATCGGCCACGGTCCCGCCCCGCAGCGTGTTGTCGGCCAGGATCAGCCCGCCCGGCTCCATACGCTCCATGACGAGCTCGTAGTAGGCGGGGTAGTTCGTCTTGTCCGCGTCGATGAAGGCGAGCTGGATCGGGCCCTCCACCTCGCGCAGGGTCTCGGTGGCCGGGCCCAGCGTGAGCGTGATCTTCTCGGCGAGCCCGGCCTTCTCCCAGTAGCGGCGGGCGACGGAGGTCCACTCGTCGCTCACGTCGAAGCAGTGCAGGCGCCCGTGGGTGAGCCCGCGCGCGATGCACAGCGAGGAGTACCCGGTGAACGTGCCGACCTCGACCGCCAGCGTGGGATCGACCAGCTGGGTGAGCATCGTCAGGAATCGTCCCTGGTCAGCTGAGATCTGCATGCCCGCGGCGTCACCTGTCAGACGGCGAGTCTCTTCTGCGAGCTGAGTGAACAATTCGTCGGAACGTGTCGTGTGGTCCAGAATGTACTGCTCGACAGCGGGATCGATGTAGCTCATGCCTGCCAGCTTAAGGAGTGCCGATGATCAAGCGTGTGGCCGTGGTCGTGGTCGCCGTCGCCGTGATGGCCACCGTGTTCTGGGCCGGCGGCGACAAGGCGCCCGACCAGGCACAGGCCCAGACGCCGATCACGCGCCAAGCTGACGGTTCGCTCGTGCTGGCCCTGCCCGGGGTGACACAGCCCGTGCTCGACCTCTACGAGGACTTCGACTGCCCGATCTGCCGGGAACTGCACGGCAAGGTGAACTCCACCCTCCTGAAGCTGGCCGCGCAGGGCCGCCTGAAGGTCGTCTTCCACCCCGTGACGATCTTCGCGGACGAGCCGATGCGCTCCAACTCCATCCGCGCCGCGGCCGCCGCACGCTGCGTCCCGGCCGAGAGCTGGCTGGCCTACCGCGAGCAGCTGTACGGCATGCAGCCCGAACCGCACGGCACCGCCAGCGGATTCACCCTCGACGAACTCGTCGCCGCAGGGCAGAAGGCAGGAGTACGGGCGACCGGATTCGACTCCTGCGTGCGCGGCCAGGAGCGGGCGGCCGGCCACCTCAAGGACAACCCGCAGCTCGAAGGCACGCCCACCGTGCTGCTCAACGGTCAGATGCTCGGCGACCTCGCCTTCGACCCCAACGCCCTGGAGCAGGTCGTGGCGCAGCTCGGCGGCACGTATCTCGAATCCTGAGATCCATGTGCCAGATGTTGAATGCCTGTGGCAGACTCGGTTTCACCATGTTCTACGGTCTGCTCATTATCGGCAGGCGCGCTGGCTGACAAAGGACACCGCCAGCGCGCAGACCTCTCACGTCCGTGAGGGGTCTTTTTCTTTGCTTCAGGAGACTTCAGATGGCCGACGACCGCTTCCACGTCTACGACACCACGCTGCGAGACGGCGCTCAGCAGGAGGGGCTCAACCTCACTGTCGCCGACAAGCTCGCCATCGCGCGGCACCTGGACGGGATCGGCGTCGGCTTCATCGAAGGGGGCTGGCCGGGCGCCAACCCCAAGGACACAGAGTTCTTCAGGCGTGCTCAAACAGAGCTGGACCTGAAGCACGCGCAACTCGCCGCGTTCGGTGCGACCCGCCGAGCCGGTGTGAAGGCAGCCGACGACCCGTTGGTAGCCGCCTTGCGCGAATCCGGCGCGCCGGTCGTGACCCTTGTCGCCAAGAGTCACGACCGGCACGTGGAGCTGGCCCTCCGTACGACTCTCCAGGAGAACCTCGCGATGATCCGCGACACGGTTTCTCACCTTCGTGCGGAGGGACAGCGAGTCTTCCTCGATGCCGAGCACTTCTTCGACGGCTACAAGTCCAACCCAGCCTACGCGCTGGAGGTCATCCTGGCTGCCGCCGAAGCCGGAGCCGACGTCATCGCCCTGTGCGACACCAACGGCGGCATGCTCCCCGACGAGCTCGCCGACGTGGTTCACGCCGCCGCCGGCACCAGCGCCCGCATCGGCATCCACTGCCACGACGACACCGGCTGCGCCGTCGCCAACACCCTGGCCGCCGTCAAGGCCGGCGCCACCCACGTCCAGGGCTGCGCCAACGGGTACGGCGAGCGTTCCGGCAACGCCAACCTCTTCACCGTCGTCGCCAACCTGCAACTCAAGCGCGGCTTCGACCTCGTGCCTCCCTCCGCGCTGGCCGACATGACCCGCATCGCCCACGCGATCACCGAGGTCACCAACGTCACCCCCAACTCCCACGCGCCCTACGTCGGCATGTCCGCCTTCGCCCACAAGGCCGGCCTGCACGCCAGCGCCATCAAGGTCGACCCCAACCTCTACCAGCACATCGACCCCGCACTCGTCGGCAACGACATGCGCATGCTCGTCTCCGACATGGCCGGACGCGCATCGGTCGAACTGAAGGGCCGCGAGCTCGGCTACGAGCTCACCCCCGAAACCACCAAGGAACTCGTCGACCGGGTCAAGGACCTCGAATCCAGGGGCTACACCTTCGAAGCCGCCGACGCCTCCTTCGAACTGCTGCTGCGCGACACCGTCCACGGAGAGCGCCGCCGCCACTTCGAGGTCGAGTCGTGGCGCGTCATCGTCGAACGCACCAAGGGCGGCGAACTCGTCTCGGAAGCCACCGTCAAACTGCACGCCAAGGGCGAGCGCATCGTCGCCACCGGCGAGGGCAACGGCCCCGTCAACGCCCTCGACCGCGCCGTCCGGCTGGCGCTGGAGAAGCTCTACCCGGAGCTGGCGAAGGTGGAACTGGTCGACTTCAAGGTGCGCATCCTCGAGGGCACCCACGGCACGGACGCCATCACGCGGGTGCTCGTCACATCGAGCGACGAGACGAGCGAGTGGGACACGGTGGGGGTGGCCGAGAACATCATCGAGGCGTCTTGGCAGGCGCTGGAGCAGGCGGTCACGTACGGGCTGCTGAAGGCGGGGCGCGACGCCTGAAAGGCATGGGCCTCCCCTGTCGGGCGCTTCGCGCCTGGGGGGTCGGGCTCCCCTTCTTTGGGGGGCCCAGCCCCCCAAGACCCCCAGCCGGGGGCCTGCCGGCCCCCGGGTCCCCCGTGTCGTTGCCGTGGTTGGAGGGGTGGGGGGGCCAGCAGAAATGATCTAGGAAGTGTTCAGCGAGGTCGTTGATCTCGTCATGAAGAAGGGCGAACGGGTGCCTGGGTCGTGCGCATCCGTTGGCAGATCCGAGATGACGTCCACCAAGCGTTCATGAGGTCAGCCGCGCGGTGGCCGGGGCTCGTGGGCGGCGGTACGGTGACGCTCGTCCAGCTCAACCCAAGAACGCAGCACGAGGTCGCCGTGTTCTGCCCCGACCTCGACAAGGTGCCGGCGTACGCCGCTCTGGGGGCACACCCACCCGCTGCTGCGCCTGGCCTTCGCGCGTCGCGGGTGCGCGGCTCCTTTGCGGCGGCTCTCGAACGTGCCCGCCGTGCGCTGAGCACCTGGGGCCCGGACGTTCGCCGGGCGCCGCTGCAGGGGCAGCTCTCGCCCCACTCCGCACGGGGGCGCTGCCAACCGCGGTGACGCCGCCACGGGGGCGCTATCGGGCCTTCCATGGCGAACGCATGGGGAATCTATCAGGACCCTCCCGGATGCTCCTTCACGAAGCGAAGCGGGGCGCACCACACAAGGCTCGCCCCACCAGCAACGTGTGGATACCCATGAGCAACCGGAGGGCCGTCGTGTCCCGACCTTTCCTGATCAAGCCCGAGAACGCGCCCGGAGAAAGGCGCATCCGATGAGCCGCACCGCGAACGTGGCGCTGGCGGCGATGACGGTCTCGTTCGGCCTCAACTTCTCCATGGGCGTCTTCTTCGCCCCCACGGCGTCCGCCTACGGCATCGGCGCGTCCGCGCTGTCGCTGGCGGCGGCGGCGAGCACCGCGCTCACGGGCCTGGTGCAGTGGCGCATCGGGAGACTGCTGGATCTGGTGGGGGCCAGGGCGGTGCTCGCCGTGGGGCTGATCCTCAGCTCGGGCAGCTACCTGGCCCTGTCGGTGGTCCGGCAGACCTGGGAGTTCGTCGTCACCTACATGGTGCTGGGCGGTCTCGGGTTCGCCGCCTCCTCCAGTTTGACGATCACCACGCTGATCTCGCGGTCGTACGGCACGCGGGCCTCGCCCGCGCTCGCCCGCGCCGCCATCGGCATCAACCTGGGCCAGGTGCTCGCTCCGTGGGCGGCGACCGCCCTGTTCGAGCCGGTCGGGGTCCGGGGCGCCTACGCGATCCTGGGCGCCTTGAGCCTGGTGGTGACGGCGGTGTTGTGGTTCATGCTCCCGCCTGACCGGGTCCGCGACGCGGTGGCCCCGCGAAACGCCCCGCGAAACGCTTCGCCGGGCGGCGAGGCGGCGGCCGGGCGCGGGAAGGTCCTGGTGTCGTTCGGCCTCCACGCGGCGACCATGTACGTCGTCGTCCTCATGCTGCCCAGGCACGCCCTGGAGACCGGCTGGACGGTCGTCGGCGCGGGCCGGCTGGTCGCGGTCGTCGCCATCGCCGCGGGCCTCACCTCCGCCGTGGTGGCCCGCCTGCTGCGCACTCACCGTCCGGAGACGCTGCTCCGCGTCCTGTACGGCGTGCGCGCGCTCGCCCTGCTCCTGGCCGTCTCCATCCCCGGCCAGGAGGTGCTCGTCGCCGTGGCGGTGCTGTTCGGGGCCGCCTCCTTCCCGGTGATCCCGCTGACCATGGCGATCATGTCCCGCGGGCTCGAGCCCGGGAGGATCGGCCGCACCCTGGCCCCCGCCTGGGTCACCCACCAGCTCGCCGCCGCGTCGGGACTCGGCGTGGCGGCCCTGATCCACTCCCTGACCGGCGGCTACCGCGGCTACTTCTTGCTCGGCCTGGCCTTCAGCATCGCGGCTGCCGTACTCCTCACTCCTGACAGAAAGCCGGTGTTCACCTCATGACCGTCACCCACAACACCCTCGAGATCCAGGGTCAGCAGATCTTCTACCGCGAGGCGGGCGACCCCTCCAAGCCCACGCTCGTCCTGCTGCACGGCTTCCCGACCAGCTCGGCCATGTTCCGCAACCTGATCCCGGCGCTGGCGGGCGACTATCACGTCATCGCCCCCGACCACCTCGGCTTCGGCCAGTCCGCGATGCCGCCCGTCACCGGGTTCGACTACTCTTTCGAGTCGCTCACCGCGCTCACCCTGGAACTGCTCGACACGCTCGGCGTCGGCCGTTTCGCCCTCTACATCCAGGATTACGGCGCGCCGATCGGCCTGCGCATCGCCTCGCGCAACCCCGAGCGGATCACGGCGATCATCACCCAGAGCGGCAACGCCTACCTGGAGGGCTTCACGCCCTTCTGGGAGGTGCTGTTCGCGCACGCCACCGACCGGGTCACCCACGAGCCTGCCGTACGCAAGCTGCTCGAAGCCGACGCCACCCGCTGGCAGTACACCCACGGCGTCCCCGCCGACAGGCTCGGCCTGATCAGCCCCGACACCTGGACTCTCGACCAGGCCTACCTCGACCGGCCGGGCAACAAGGAGATCCAGCTCCAGCTCTTCTACGACTACAGGAACAACCTCGACGGCTATCCCGCCTTCCAGGAGTACTTCCGCACCCACCGGCCGCCGGTCCTCATCGCGTGGGGCAGCAACGACGAGATCTTCGCCGCCGCCGGCGCCAAGGCCTTCCTGCGCGACTTGCCGGAGGCCGAGCTCCACCTGCTGGACGCGGGTCACTTCGCTCTGGAGACCCATGGTGAGGAGATCGCCGGCCTCATCCGTGACTTCCTGGCCCGCACGCTCAACTGAACGATCCCGAAAATTCCTCGCCACAGCGGGAATCGATCTAACGGTTTATGGGCTTTCTATGCATTAGATGATCCGCCCGATCTCCGGTACGGCTCGCGCCCGCGCCAGCGGCGCGGGCCGTACCGGCGCCACCACCTCGACAGGAGCACGATCATGTCCCGTCCCCCGCTGCCGCCCTTCACCGCCGCGACCGCCGCGCAGAAAGTCCAGCTCGCCGAGGACGCCTGGAACAGCCGCGACCCCGAACGGGTCGCCCTCGCCTACACCCCGGACTCCGTCTGGCGAAACCGCGACGAGTTTTTCACCGGCCGCGAGGAGATCAAGGAGTTCCTGGCCCGCAAATGGGCCAAGGAGAACGGCTACGCGCTGCGCAAGCAGCTGTGGGCCTACACCGAGGACCGGATCGCGGTCCGCTTCCAGTACGAGTGGCACGACGAGTCCGGGCAGTGGTGGCGCTCGCACGGCAACGAGCTGTGGGAGTTCACCCCGGACGGGCTCATGGCCCGCCGCGAGGCCAGCATCAACGACGTTCCCATCGACGAGAGTGATCGCACGATCTTCGGATCCCGTACGACAGGGTGGTCCCGCGCATGAGCCGCTTCGCCCAGCTGGCCTTCACCGACGGCGTCCGAGCCCAGCAGAAGGCCCACGGCAGTGACCGCGCCTACCGGCGCATGCTCGCCGGCCCCGCCGAGCCGGACCGCCTGGGAGCCTACGAGCGCGCCTTCGTCGCCGAGCGCGACAGCTTCTACCTGGCCACCGTGAGCGAGACCGGCTGGCCGTACATCCAGCACCGCGGCGGCCCGCCCGGCTTCCTGCGCGTGCTGGACGACCACACCCTCGGATTCGCCGACTTCCGCGGCAACCGCCAGTACATCTCCGTCGGCAACCTCGGCCACGACGACCGGGTGTCGCTGTTCCTGATGGACTACGCCAACCGGACGCGGCTGAAGATCCTCGGCCGCGCCCGGGTGGTGGAGGACGACCAGGAACTGGCGGTCGCCGGATACGCGGCGAAGGTGGAGCGTGCCGTACTGATCGACGTCGAGGGCCACGACTGGAACTGCCCCCAGCACATCCCCCAGCTGTTCCCTCGCGAGGCCGTCGAGCACGCGCTCACCCACCTGCAGGACCGGGTCGCCGCACTCGAGGCGGAGAACGCGAGGCTGCGCGCAGCCTCGGCCTGAGGGCCGATGCTCAGTGGCCGAGCTCCTCCAGCAGCGCTCTCATGTCGTCGGCCTCGGGATCCCCGCACGCGGCGAAATGCTCCAACGCCCGCTCGGCCTGCTCGCGTGCCGCCCCCGGGTGCCCGAGGTCGCGCTGCGAGAAGGCCAGCCCCGCGCGGGCGCGTGCCTGCTCGGCGCGGTTTCCGGCGATCAGCGCGAGGTCCAGCGCCTCCTGATGGATCCGCGCCGCCGCCCCGGGATCACCGGCCAGCCGCCGGCATTCGCCGATCCCGTTGAGCGCGTTGATCTCGTGGTCGCGGTAGCCGAGCTCGCGGAAGATCTCCAACGACTCCCGGTGAAGCTCCACGGCCCGCTCGTAGGAGCCCGCGTACTGCTGCATCCATCCCATGTTCCCCAGAGCCTTGGCCTGGCCGAGGCGGTTGCCGAGTTGCCGGTGCACGGCGAGCGCCTGCTCGAAGTAGTCCATGGCCAGGCCGTACTGCTTGCGGTTCATCGGGATCAGGCCGAGGTTGTTCAGCGCGGCCGCCTGGCCCTGGAGCAGGCCGAGCTCGCGGCTCAGGTCCAGGTAGCGCTGGTAGTGCCCGGTGGCGCGGTCGAAGTCCCAGGTGTGGAAGATGATGTTCCCCAGGGCGTTGTGGGCCAGCGCCTCGCCGATCCGATGGCCTGTCTCGCCGTACAGGGCCAGCGCGGTCAGGGTGATCTCGTAGCCCGGCAGGAAGTCGCCATGGCGGCGGTGGGCCCAGCCCAGGCTGACGACGGCACGCGCCTCCCTGTTCCTGTCGCCGAGCGCCTTGGCCGCGCGGGCCGCGCGGGTGTGCAGGGCGAGCGCGTCGGCGTGATGGGCCCGGCTGTCGAGGTACGGGTCCAGGACCGCGGACAGGAGGCACAGCTGGTTGTCGTCGGCGGTGTGGCTGATGGCCAGGAGGTTGGCGCGTTCCGCGTCCAGCCAGGCGAGGGCCTGGTCGGGGGTGGCGAGCGGGACCTCGGGGGTGTGGGGGCGGGGGACAGCGGGCCTGGGGTCGAGCTCCTGGGGGTAGATCAGGTCCACCGCGGTGGCGGCGGTGTGGAGGTAGTGCTCGACCAGCCGGGCGAGGGCCTGGTCGGAGGTGGCGACGATGCCCCGGGCGTATTCACGCAGCAGGTCGTGAAAGGTGTACCGTCCCGGCTCCGTCTGAACGAGCATGTGCGCGTCCAGCAGCCCCTCCAGCAGTTCCTCAGCCTCCTCCACGCGCAGATCGGCCAGCGCGGCGGCGGCGTGAGCGTCGAGATCGACACCCGGATGCAGCCCCAGCAGCCGGAACATGCGCTGCTGGCCGTCCCCGAGCTGCTCGTAGGACAGCGCGAAGGCCGCCGCGACCCCCCGGTCGGTCGTGGCCAGCTCGCTGAGCCTGCGGCGCTGGTCGCGCAGCCGGGCGGCCAGGTAGGCGACGCTCCAGCGAGGCCGGTGGCGCAGCCGGGCGGCGGCGATGCGCACCGCGAGCGGCAGCATCCCGCACAGGTGCAGCACGTCCAGCGCGGCGACCGGCTCCGCCTGCGCACGTTCGCCGACGATCGAGGTGAACAGCGCGATCGCGTCCTCGGCGGGCAGCACCTCCAGCGACAGCAGGTCGGCGCCGTCCAGGTCGAGCAGCCGACGCCTGCTGGTGATCAGCATGAGGCTGTGGGTGGCGCCGGGCAGCAGGGGCCGCACCTGTTCGGTGTCGCCCGCGTTGTCGAGGACGATGACGGCACGCCGGTCGGTCAGCTCGGCGCGCCAGAGCGCGGCGCGTTCGGCGAGTAACAGCGGGATGCGCTCGGCGGGTAGTCCGAGCTGGCGCAGCAGGGTTTCCAGCGCGGCGCCCGGTTCGATGGGCGGCTGCCCGGGAGTGTGGGCGTGCAGGTCGACGAAGAGCTGCCCGTCGGGGAACCGGCCGGCCAGCCGGTGGGCGGCATGTACGGCCAGCGTGGTCTTGCCGACCCCTGCCATGCCGTCGATCGCCGAGATCGTCACCACCGCGCTGCCTTTGGCCCAGGAGTCGGCGAGCCGGTCCAGCTCGCCGGCACGTCCCGCGAAGTCGGGGATGTCGAAGGGCAGGAACGACAGCGGCCGCGCCTGGGCGGCGGTTTCGGGTTCGGCGGCTGGCTCGGCGGGCGGGGCCAGGGACGGGTCGTCGCGCAGGATCGACTGCTCCAGCTGCTCGAACTCGCGGCCGGGGTCCAGTCCCTGCTGGTCGGCCAGCGTGGCGCGGAAGGTCCTGCCGACGGCCAGGGCGTCGCTCTGACGGCCGGAGCGGTGCAGGGCCAGCATGAGCTGGCGGGCCAGCCGCTCGCGCAGCGGGTAGGCGGCGACCTGCGCGCCCAGTTCCTCGGCCACGGCCTTGTGACCACCCAGTTTCAGCCCTAGCTCCGCCAGCTGCTCCACCGCGCCGAGCCGTCGCTCCTCCAGCCTGACGCGCGCCTGGGCGACGAAATCGGCGTTCACGTCGGCCAGCGCCTCGCCCTGCCACAACCCCAGCGCCCGCCGGATCTGCGCCGCCGCCTGCGCCGGGCCGAGCCCGGCAGCTGTGGTGACCAGGCCGGTGAACTCGTGCAGATCCAGCTGACCGGCCTCCAGGTCGATCGCATACCCGCCGCCGCGGGTCGCCAGCAGCCCTTCGGCCCCCTCCGCGCGCAGCACCTTCCTGATCGCCGCGATCGACGCCTGCAACTGGGCGCGTGCGGTGTCCGGCGCCGCCATGCCCCACATCGCGCCGATCAGCCGCTCGGCGCTGATCACCGTCCCGGCGTGCAGCAGCAGATAGGCCAGCACCGCCCGCTGCCGGGGCGCCAGTCCCTCCGCCGGCCGCCCGTCCTTCGACACCGACACCGTCACCGGTCCAAGCACCACGAACCGCACGCCGATCCCCCCGTTGGTCCATACATGGCGAACGAATGGCGAATGTAGCAAGCCTCGCCCGCATGCTCCCTCTCAGTTCCACTGACTGAGAAGGAGCCCCACATGTCCGGACTTTCACTGATTCAGCCCGACACCGCCACCGGCAAGGCGGCCGACCTGCTCGCCGCCGTACAGACGGCGCTCGGAGTCACCCCGAACATGACCAAGGCCATGGCCAACAGCCCCGCGGTGCTCAAGGCCTACCTGGACTTCAGCACCGCCCTGTCCGCCGGCGCGCTGCCCGCCTCCACCCGCGAGAGCATCGCCCTGCTGGTCGCCCAGGAGAACGGCTGCGACTACTGCCTGTCCGCCCACACCTACATCGGCACCAAACTGGCCGGCCTCTCACCCGAGGCCGCCACCGACGCCCGCAAGGGCCAGGCCACCGACGCCAGGACCGCTGCCGCCCTCACCCTGGCCACGAGCCTCGTGCGCAACCAGGGCGACGTCTCCGACCCCGAACTCGAAGCCGCGGGCGAACACCTGTCCGAAGGCGAGATCGCCGAGGTCGTCGCGCACGTGGCGCTGAACGTCTTCACCAACTACCTCAACAAGAGCGGCCGCGTCGCCATCGACTGGCCACTGGTGCGCAGCACCGACTGAGCGCCCGCACCGGCTCAGGACCCTGCACCGCCGCTACGAACCTCGAACAACTGCCCGTCGTCACGAGGGTCGCAGGGCACCTGAACCAGGGGGGACCCGGATCGCGGGCTCCCCTTCACCCCCAGGCACAGCAGGCTCTGCCCTGCGGGGAGGATCAGTACGCCGCCATCGGTGTGCTGCAGCGTGAACCGGTCCATCTGGATGCCGTCACACACGTCGTCGGAAAGCGCCACATCCGCCTGGACGGAACCGTTCAGGGTGCCCATGCAGCCGGCACCCCAATAGGGATGCTCGGTGGTGACCCGCCACGCTTGCTCGCCGTACGGTTTGAGCAAGCGTGGTGGGAAACTCCGTGCGCAGTCGGCCAGATGCACGAGCCCGGACTTGTCCATCTCGCCCTTCTCCGACAGGCAGAACCCGCCCAGCGTCAGCACATATCCCACCGACGCCGGCCGGACCACCGATGCGGTCCCTTCCCGGGGCGCCTGCCTCAGCATGCCCCACGCGAACGCGACGAGGCAGAGCAGGACGACCGTGCTCCCGGCGACAACTCTCGTGAGACGCGACCGCGGCGACGACTCGCCGGGGACCGTGACCTCCACCAGTGGGTCAGGCGGCGCGGGAGGCGGCTGGACGGGCACAGCCTGCCGATCCGCCGATCGGGCCAGTTCCCACAGCACCATCAGCCGGGCCTCATCAGCCTCCGCCAACTGCACGAGTGCACGGGTCACGTCGCGGGGCGGCAACGCCTGCCCGTTGAGATAGCGCCCCCACGCCGACTTGCTGCACGCGGTGCGCCGCCCCAGCGTGGCGATGCTCAACCCGGTGCGATCCTTCAGCACCCGCAGTTCGATCACCAGAGTGCGAAGCTCGGGCGAGAGCGTCGCGGGCAAAGACCGCCAGACTGCCACGGATTTCTCCGTCCCGGTCTGTCCCGCCGGCTGCCCCTGTCACGACAGGTCGGAGGCGGGTCAGTCCCGCTGTGTCCCACGTGTGGAACACGATCTTATCCGCCGTCAGCCGCACTGTCATGATGCGCGTAATCGGTCGCCGAGCTGCGGCGCATCGTCCCGTAACCCCCCGAGGAAGGCTTTCCATGGCCAGATTCATCGCTCAAGCGACGGCGATCGCCCAGGCAGGCACCCAGGCCGGCCTGGCGATCACGGACACTCACGACAGTCAGGGGCCGCTTCTGCGCGAGATCCTGGCCAAGACCGGCGGCGCGTACATGCTGTCGATCCCCGTGTCGCCCGAATTCCGCACGGCACTCGCGGCCACCACCACGGAGCAGACCGTGGAGGTCTCCCTCGAACATCTCAGGGGCATGGACCCGAACACGACGCGCGTGGTGATTCGCGTTGGGCTCGACCCGTCAGACCGCACCTGAGCGGTGAACCACCTCCTCCACACCGTCTCCGCCTGCTACCTGATCATCACCTTGGCCGCGACGGCGCTGGCCAAACTCCGAAGCCGCCGGTCCCTATATCCGGTGTTCGCCCAGATCCTGCGCCTTCCTGTACGGCTCGCAGCGGGCGTCCTCCACCTCGTGATCACGATCGAACTCGGCCTGGCCGTGGCGCTCACGCTCGACATCGATCACGTCGCCATCGCCAGCGGTCTGGGCCTTCTCTTCACGGGTTTCGCCATCCACAACACGATCCGCTCCAGCATCACGCAGCCCACGCAGGACCTCGGATGCCTCTGCGCCGGGACCGTGAGCCAGGGGAACACCACCACCTGGTCTCCCGCCGCATCGGTCACCGCGAACCTGTTCCAGCTCGCCGTCACCGGCCTCTGGCTCACCACGGCGAGTTCCGGAGGCCAGACGATCAGAGCGGCAACGCTGGCCGTGCCGTTCATCGCCCTCGCGATCGGCCACTACCGACCACGCAGAACCGTCCCGGACGTTTCAGAGGAGAGCAAGCCATGGCCGACAACCACCACCACCCTGACGCACCCGCACCTCTAGGCGACCGCAGGTCCTTCCTGCAGAAGCTGGCGGCGGGCATCGCCATCGCCGTCCCCTCCATCGGCGCCCTCGCCGCCGGGCGCCCGGCACTCGCCGCGCCCTACTGCGACACGAGCAAGCACTGCCGCGCGGGATACGTGCGTACGGTGCTGCTCGGCAGGATCTGTGGCGGAGGGGACAGGTACAAGCATCTCGCTCAGAAGTGCACCATCTGCGGGTCGACGTGCTCGACGTACTTGCAGCTGGAGTGCGTCTGCTGCTGCTGACCCCGAGCGAAGGGAACCGCCGGATGATCCCAGGGCTCAGATCAGGTTCGCCGAAAAGCTCACGGCCCCGTCCGCGGTGTGCACCGTGACCTTGCCGCCCGAACACGACACCTTGGGATCCTCCACCCCCGGCACCACGATGGTCAGCACGTCCGCGGCGGCCGGTGAGACGACGACGGTGGCCGGCTTCCTGGACAGATAGGTGGGCGACACCCACCCCAGCTTGCCTCCACGCTCGACCTTCTGCCCGGTCAGCGGCCTGCAGCTCGACGACAGCTGCACCAGCGCCACCTTGAACTTCCCGTCGCCCAGCACCACCACGCCGCCCTTGTTCGACACGAGCGTCAGCGAGTCGGCGAAGCGCCAGATGTTGCGCACCTTCTTGCCTCCCGCGGCGCCGTCGCGCACCGCCATGATGTCCTCGCCGTGGTTGACCAGCACCTTCCTGGTGCGGCTGACGCCGTAGGCCTGGTCGGTGAGTTCGTAGGCCTGGCGGTCCTTGCCGAGGGAGCTGTCGACGAGGCGCGAGGCCGTACGGGGGCGGAAGCGCGCGCCGACGACGGTGGGCACGTTGTGGGCCTCGTGCGACATCGTCCAGTAGCGGTACTTGCTGCGCTCGTAGGAGTGGAAGCCGGCGTCGACGAGGATGTCGCGGCCCTGGGCGTAGTAGGTGACGCCCAGGTGGTCCTCGTGGCCGTGGTACTTCATGCCGGGCCCGAAACGGATGCTGTAGTAGGCCGAGTCGGGCTTGCCCCATTCGGTGCGGCCGTAGGCGTAACCGGACCGGTAGACCTTGACCTCCTGGGCGGGGGTGCCGGTCTCCATCTTCGGCTCGGTCTCGGCGCTGCCGTCGCCCAGGGGGGCCATGTAGCCGTTGGGCTGGGTGGAGTGGGCGATGAAGTCCTTGAGCGACTCGGCCCTGCCGGCGATGTCGCCGGGCACCTTGATGCCGCATTCGCGCATGTTCGTCATGGCGACCTGGAGCCTGCCGTACACGTAGACGGCGTAGCGCGGCGCCTGCTCGCGCAGCGCGCCCTGGGAGTCGACGTCGAGCTTGACCGTCTCGGTGAGCCGCCTGACGGCGAGCTTGGACCAGTCGGAGCGCTTGTAGCGGCAGCCGATGGCCATCAGCGCGATGTCCTGGTCGATGCCGTGGTTGTGGCCCTTCTTGTACAGCGAGGGCGTGGACAGCAGCTTGGCGTGGGCGCTGAGGCTGTCCTTGAGCCACGGGTCGTCGACGTGCATGCTCAGGCAGACCAGGGCCTGGGTGCGCAGGGAGACCGGGTGGTCCTTCCAGACGTACGGCTTGCTGGCGCCGGGCTTGTTGTGGCGCCACCAGTCGGCGGTGATCTCCTTGGCGCGCTCCAGGAACTTGTCGTCGCCGGAGTTCTCGTAGGCGACGACGAGCGTGCCCATCCAGCGCAGGGAGTGGAAGACGTACTCCCAGGAGCGGTTCTTGTACGGCGAGGCGTCCCAGTTGATCTTCTTGCCCAGCTTGACGGGCGGCAGGCCCACCAGCGAGACCTCGCCCTTCATCACGTCGTCCGCGGTGGGGGTGCCGGGGATCCAGTCGCCCTGGCACTGGGCCGTGCGCTTGACCGGTTTGTCCGCGGCGTGGGCGCCCCCGGTCAGCCCGGTGAGGGCAAGCAGAACGGCGGCAGGCACGACGAGGGGACGCACGTGAGGTCCTTCCGGAGCGAGGGCGGCGCAACATGTTTTCCGGTTCGTCAGTTATTGGTCAAGTTGAGTACCAGATCGTTATTGCTGGCCGGATTCTGTCGATTGGTGACGCTCCGGCCACTCGCGCCGGAGCAGCGCAGGCGGCACCCTGTCCCCATGAACTTTCCTGACTCCGCCGCCTGCCGCACCGCCCTCGAAGTGGCCACCGAGTTCCAGACGCCGTCGCTGCTCAACCACTCGATCAGGGCCTACCTCTGGGCCGCCGACCACGCGGGACGGCACGGCATCGCCTTCGACGCCGAGCTGCTGTTCGTCTCGGCGATGCTGCACGACATCGGTCTGGCCGCGGCCTTCGACAACGTGTCGGTGCCGTTCGAGGACGCGGGCGGGCACGTGGCGTGGGTGTTCGGCGCGGGCGCCGGCTGGCCGGTGGAGCGGCGCCGGCGGGCCGCCGAGGTGATCGTGCGTCACATGTGGGACGTCGTGGACGTGACCGAGGACCCCGAGGGCCACCTGCTGGAGCTGTCGACCGCCATGGACATCTCGGGGCGTCAGACCGACGAGATCCCGGCCGAGGTGCGCCGCGAGGTGCTGGCCGCCTACCCGAGGCTCGACCTGGTGACGGAGTTCGCCGCCTGCTTCGTGGCGCAGGGCGAGCGCAAGCCCGGCTCCCTGGCGGCGCGGTTCGTCAAGGCGGGGCTGGACGGCAAGCTGGCGGCCAACCCGCTCAACTCGTAGGCGCCAAGCCGCTCAGCTCCCGAGGGCCAGGACCGGTACGAGGTCGCCGAGCCGCTCCACCAGGCGCCTGTGCCCGGCCACGAGCGTCACGCCATGGCAGCCCACCAGCTTCCTGCACGCCTCAGGGGACGGCTCGCGGGCGGTGACGACCAGGGCTCCGGCGTCGAGCGCCAGGTCGAAGGCTCCCAGATCGGCCGCGGTGACCAGCACCACCCCGTTCATCCCGCCCGGCTCGGACTCGGGACCGGGCGGGCAGGGCAACGGCATCGCGCCGCTGACGGGGGAGAAGGAGTAGACCTGCCTGATGCTCGCCTCCTGGGCGAGTTCGTCCGCGTGGGCGAGGTCGGTGATCATGATGCGGGCATGCGTGGCCGCCAGCCGTACGCCCAGGTCGGGGCCCTCCTCGAAAGGGAGGGCCCGCCCGCCCGCGGCGGTCACGGCGTAGGCCGCGACCGGGAAGCGGCAGCCCACCGGCAGGACCACGGCCACCGGGTCCCCTGGCATCAGGCCGCGTCTCACCAGGAGTTCGGCGGAGCGCGTGGCCCGCAGGGCGAGCGCGGCGTAGCTCAGGGACGCTCCCGTCTCCGCCTCGACCACCGCCCTGCGGGGGCCGAACGCGAGCGCCCGTTCCAGCGTCCTAGCCATGACTCCACGCTAGGAGCGCGGCTCCCTGCCCGCATGGCCAGGACTGTGTAGGCCGATGTGTAGTTCGGCTCCCCAGGCGGCGACCTGGGAGCGGGAGCTGAAGTTCAGCTTGGTCAGGATGTTGGCGACGTGGCGCGCGGCCGTCGCGGGGCTGATGAACAGCTCCTCCGCGATGGCCTTGTTGGACATGCCCCTGCGGATCAGCGCGACGATCTCGCGTTCGCGCGCGGTCAGCACGGTGGTCGCGCCGCCCGCCGGCTTGGCGACGCGGGCCGGGCGCACCCCCTCGAGGCCGTAGCGCACGGCCTCCTCCTCGCTCATCGCGCTCCCCATCGCCCACCACTGGCTGACCAGCCCGTCGCCCAGCCTGGCCCGCGCCCTGGCGAGCAGCGGCTCGGGGGAGGCGGAGGTGAAGGTGAACAGGCCCAGGCGCTGCTCCAGGGCCTTGGCCGCGGCCCAGAGGCGTACGGCGGGCTCCAGGTCCTCCTGCTCCTCGGCCAGGACGGCCAGCGCCATGAGCGCCGAGGCGACGGGCAGGTGCTGCCCCATGGACTGGCTCAGCCGCACGCACTCCCGGATGCGGTCTGTGGCGTCGTCGCCCTGGTCCTGGCGGGCCAGGATCAGCCCGAGCAGGCCCAGGGCCAGCGCCAGGAGCGGCTGCGAGCCGGCCTCGCCGGCCAGGGAGATCGCCCGGTCGAGCTGGCGCCGGGCGAAGTCGAGCTCGCCGAGGGCGTCGCCGAGCCGTCCCAGCTCCAGCCCTGCCCTGGCGGCGCCGTACAGCTGGCCGGTCTGCAGGTAGCACTCGATGGCGCCCTCGCCGCCCGCCAGGGCCTCCCTGCGGTGGCCTTCCAGGCCGGACACCGAGGCCAGGATCATCCGGGCGCCGGCCTCCAGGTATCCCGAGCCGCCCGGCCCGATCACCTCCAGGGCCTCCTGCGCGCGGGCGCGGGCCGGGGCGAGCTCGCCGCGGAAGACGGCCTGCATCGCCGAGATGTCGAGGGCGAAGCCGAGCAGGACGGGCGAGCCGGCCGCGCGGCACAGCTCCAGGCCACGGGCGACGGACCGTTCGGCCGCGGCGGAGTCGTGTTGTTCGAAGACGAGCGCCGAGTGGCAGACCAGCGCGTCGCCGACGAGCTCGGCCGGCTCGCCCTCGCTGCGCTCCAGAAAGGTCTCCAGCCAGCCGCGGCCCTCGGCGAAGGATCCGGTGATCATCCAGGCAGGCATGTAGGCGCAGGCCAGGCGGAGCCCGTGGGCGATCTGGCCGGAGGCGGCGGCCCAGGTCATGGCCTGCCGGGCGTTGTCGGCCAGGCGCAGCAGCAGGTCGCGCGCGGCCGCCCGGTCGGCCCAGGCGCGGTCGTCGGTCAGCCACATGTCGTGGCCGTGGCGGGTGGCCAGTGCGGCCAGGCCGTGCAGCAGGCGGTCGGCCATGGTGGCGCTCTCGCCCGCCTGCTCCAGCCGGTCGGCGGCGAACTGCCGGGTCGACTCCAGCAGCCGGTAGCAGGCGTCGCCCTGGTCGAACAGCACCAGCGACTTCTCGACCAGCAGGGCGAGCCGGTCGAGCACCTGGAAGGCGGGCAGGTCGCCGTCGGCGCACACCAGCTCGGCCAGGTCGAGGGTGAACGGGCCGCTGAAGGCCGACAGGCGGCGGAAGAGCACCTGCTCGGCGGGGGACAGGAGCGCGTGGCTCCAGTCGATGGTCGCCTGAAGGGTCCGCTGCCGGGCGGGCGTCGTGCGGGAGGCGGTGGTCAGCAGGCGGAAGCGGTCGCCGATGCGCTGGGCGATCTGGCCGGGCGACAACACGCAGGTGCGCGCGGCGGCCAGCTCCAGCGCCAGCGGCAGGCCGTCGAGGTCGCGGCAGAGCCGCTCGATGTCGGGGGCGTTGTCGGCCGTCAGCGCCAGGCCGGATCCGGCCGCGCGGGCCCGGTGGAGGAACAGCTCGACCGACTCGGCCTGCTCGATCGGCTGGCCCGGCAGCGGGACGGCCAGCGGGGGAACCCGCCACACCAGCTCGCCGGGGATCTTCAGCGGCTCGCGGCTGGTGGCCACCACCCGCAGCTCGGGACAGGCGGCCAGGAGCGACTCGGCCAGCTCCGCGCAGGGCTGCACGAGGTGTTCGCAGTTGTCGAGCACCAGCAGCAGCCGCTTGCCGTACAGGAAGTCGCGCAAGGAGTCGAGCAGCGGGCGCCCGCCCTCCTCGCGCAGGCCGAGCGTGCCGACGACCTCGTGCAGCACCAGGTCGGGACGGGTGAGTTTGGCCAGTTCGACCAGCCACACGCCGTCGGGGAAGTGTTCGACCACCCGGGTGGCCAGCTGGAGGGCGCAGCGGGTCTTGCCGATGCCGCCGATGCCGCTCAGGGTGAGCAGCCTGGTTTCGTGCACCAGGCGGCTCAACTCGTCGAGGTCTCTGCTCCGGCCGACGAACTGGTTGGGCTCGGCCGGGATGTTGTGCCTGCGCGGGCTCACTCTGGCCAGTGTGACACGCCCGGACTGGTCTCGCTCAGTGGTTGCCCCACGACCCTCGGTGCACGACGGCCTCGACGGGCTTCCTGCCGCGCTTCAGCGACGGCGAGGGACGGTCCTGGGCGCGGTAGCCGATGCTGATCACGCCGATGGCAGTGTAGGAGTCGGGCACGCCGAAGGCGGACCTGAACTTCCTGGTGTTCTCGCCCGGCGGGATGCCGAAGAAGCAGGCGCCCAGCCCCTCGTCGACCGCCGTCAGCAGCATGAGCAGGGAGGCGAAGCCGGTGTCGATGTCCCAGTACGGCACGGGCCAGCGGTTTTCGTCCTTGTCCTCCCAGCCCTTGTCGGAATCGGCGTAGCGGTCGAGGTAGGCCTGCTTGTGGGAGAGCGGGATGATCAGCAGGGGAGCGTTCATCAGGCCCTGCAGCCACGGGTCGTCGCCGCGGTCCTTGACGGCGGCCTTCCAGAAGGTCCGGATGTCGTCGCCTTCGAGCGTCAGGAAGGCCCAGCCCTGGCTGAAGCCCGCCGACGGCGCGTGCAGGGCGTTGCTCAGAATGCGTTCGCGGATCTCCGGCGGCACCGGCCGCTCGGGGTCGTAGTTGCGCACCATCCGGCGCTTGTCGACGACGTCCTGGAATTCCATCAGGCCCCCTTCACCTTGCGCCCAGCCTTCCACACGCCGGTGACATTTCGAGGGTCCGCCAGTACCGAGATGTCGGCGAGCGGGTCGGCCGACAGGGTGATCAGGTCGGCGTCGTGGCCCTCGGCCAGCACGCCGCTGCGCGGGGCCTGGCGGCCGAGGGTCAGGGGGCCGTTGGCGGTGGCGGCCTTGATCGCCTCCAGCGGGGAGAGCCCGCAGGCCGTCAGGTGCGCCAGCTCGCGCCCGTTGCGCCCCCACGAGTTGGGCCGCTCGGAGCCGCTGACGAAGACGTCGGTCCCCATCGCGAGGGTGACGCCCTTCTGGTGGGCGAGCGCGACGGCGTCGGCGTGGATTTCGGCGATCGCCTTGAGCTTGTCCATGTACATCGGCGGCAGCGAGCCGTCGGTGATCAGCTCGTCGATGATGGTCCTGGTGGCGACCAGGACCGCGTCCTTCTCGCGCATCAGCTCGCACACCTCCTCGTCGAGGTAGGTGCCGTGCTCGATGGTCTTCACCCCGGCCTCCAGCGCGGCGATCATGCCGGGCTTGCCGTGGCAGTGGGCGGCGACGCTGCGGTCGGCCATCGCGGCCACCTCGACGATCGCCCGCATCTCGGCGTCGGTGAACTGCTGGTGGATCGGGTGGTCCACGTCGGACAGCACGCCGCCGGAGGCGCAGATCTTGATCACCTTGGCGTTGCGCCGCAACTGGTCGCGCACGGCGCGCATGCACTCGTCCGGCCCGTCGGCCATGCGCAGCTCGCCGCCGTGGTGACCGTAGTCGACGACCCAGTTGTACGGCAGGCCGTGCAGGTCGCCGTGGCCCCCGGTGGCCGACAGGATGGCACCCGCGGCGTAGATGGACGGCCCCTCGACCGTGCCGTCCTCGACCGCGGGCGCGAGGTAGATGCCCAGCCCGCCGACCTCGCGGATGGAGGTGACGCCCGCGTCGAGCGCCGCCCTCAGGTCGGGCACGCACCTGGCGGCCCTGGTGGGGATCGGGACGGACACCACCTTGCTCGGCTCCAGGTCGGTGAGGCCGAACAGGTGGCTGTGGCAGTCCCACATGCCTGGCATGACGACGGGGACGTGCAGGTCGGACTCGCCTTGGGCGGGCCCGGCGTAGGTGATCACGCCGCCTTCGATCACCACCGTGCCGTGCCGTACGGGCTCGCCGTCGCCTGGAATGAGCAGATCAGCCGAAATGCGTGTCATGCGGGGAATCTAGTACGGCGAAGCCCTGCGAACACCAGGGCGGCGACGAGCCCGGCCAGCCAGCCGATGGCGATGCCGTAGGTGGCGCCGTCGAAGACGGAGTATCCGTTCCAGGTGCTGAAGCCCGAGCCCTCCTGCACGATCAGCGAGACCCAGGAGTGGAGCGCCCCCAAGGCGGAGGTGACCAGGAACGCGCAGATCCAGCTCAGGACGAACACGCCGGGGAAGGAGGGCCGGGCACCGCGCAGGGCGAGCCCGAGCAGGGCGGTCAGCAGAATGAGGGTCAGGAGCGCCATGGCGAAGGTCGCCAGCACGTCCGCCATCGTCAGCGCGGGCTCGAGGAACTCAGAAGTGAGCGGCTTGGGGAAGTCGAGTAGCCAGATCGGCCAGCCCGATTCCACGCGAAGGGGGAGCAGCCCGCCGACCACCATGAGCGCGGCCGGCACGGCCGCGCAGAGCGCCGCCGCCGCGAACGCGCGACCGGTGTGCCTGGGCGCTGGCGGTCCGTCGGAGACGCGTGTGCGGTGGTAGGCGACGAGCGCCGCCAGCCCGCCGAGCCAGCCGAAGAGCAGTGTCCAGCCGTTGGCGTGCGCGCCGAAGAGTGCTCTCCAATCGGTCGGCTCCAGTCCCGGCCAGTACCCACTGCCTATGGCGCCCTGGAAGAACACGGCGGCCGCCAGGAGTGCGACCATCGTCGCGCCCCAGCCGAGCAGGAAGGCGGCCAGTTTGCCGTGCCGTACCGGCACCACCCTGCGCAGGCCGACGACCAGGCCGTAGACGACCGCGGCCACGGCGGCGTAGGCGAGCACGGTCCAGACCAGCACGAGTGCCGGCGGGACCTCGCGGCTCACCAGGGGGAAGCTGGTGATCCCGTAGATCGTGTTGAAGAGGGAGGTGTAGTCGACGCGTTCCCAGTCGGGCCGGACGAAGGCGGCACAGCCCACGCTGACCAGCACCATCACGCCGACCACGGTGAGCGCGGCGGCCAGTGCGATCCGGCGGGCGCGGCCCAGCGTGACGTGGGCGTGGTCAGCGTTCACAAGCATCGGAGATCCTCGCCAGGGCGTCGTTGTAGTCGGTCGACGGGGATAACAGGTCACCTGAGGCGTCGGCCCGCGCGGCGTTCTCCAGCGCCAGACGCAGCTGGGTGTCGTCCGTCTCCTTGGCCTGCTGCAGGAACCAGGCGTCCTGGATGTCGTGACTCCTCCGCGTCTCCTCCCCGACCGCCCAGCAGACCTCCCCGTCGGGCCAGAGCGCGGGATGGGTCGCCCCCGCCGCCGCGGCGAAGAGCGCGGTGACGGCCGAGACGATCAGCAGAGCCCGCTTGGGCCGGTAGGGCTCCACGGCGGTGGCGCCTTTGGCATAGGCCAGGACCGACTCCAGGCCGTCGGCATCGTCGATCCGGTCGGTGAGGGCGTAGTCCACGAGGCGCGGCCCGTTGGTGCTGAGGATGACGTTCGACGGCCGCAGGTCGCCGTGGGCGATCCCCGCCTGGCGCAGGGCGTCCACGGCCTCGTGCAGGCACGAGCTCAGCTCGCCGAGGTAGCCGCCGACCGGGCCGTGCTCCTGGAGCGTGGGCCCCTCCAAGTAGGCGGTGGCCACCCAGGGCCGCTCGGCGTCGAGGTCGGCGTCGAGGATGGGGGCGAGGTGGCGGCTGGATACGGCTCGGGCCTCGGGCAGCCAGGCGCGTAGTCCCACGGTGTATTCAGGCGTGAGGTACTTGAGCGCCACCAGCTGCCCGGAAGCGGACTGGGCGAGGAAGGTCTCTCCCTCGCCCAGTCGCCTGATGACGGTGTAGTGCGCTGTCTCCACGGCGGGAGACTAGCGATAAGCGCTATTGCTTCGTTATGCGCACGGCGTCGGCGATCACGTAGCCGACTCCGCTGGTCCAGCGGCTCACGCCGACGATGTTCTGGTCGCCCGCGTTGAGGGTGAAGGTGCCGATGCTCTGCCAGCTCCCGCCACCGGTGCGCTGGTTCACGCGGACCGACTGGTTACCGCCGGAGGCGGCCACGATGTACGGAGTGGAGTCGTTGTAGCCGGCGTCGGCCGGGTACCAGACGTCCACGCGGTAGGTGCCCGCGCTGGGGATGTTGGCGCGGTACCAGGCCGGGTCGCTGACCGCCTCGGGGTTGGCGAAGCGGTAGTTGGCGCCGTACTTCTGGGCCGAGTAGGTCGAGGTGCCCCAGTTGGCCGAGGCGGTGGGGCTGTCGACGATGGTGGACCAGGTCGAGGTGCTGCCGGTCACCAGCTCCATGTACTTGGACCAGTTCCAGTACTGCCCGGGGTCGGTGTGGGTGGCGCCGGGGACCTCGTTGTGGCCGATGATGTAGGAGCGGGTCTTCGGGATGCCGTACCGCTCGCACATGGCCTTGGTCAGCGCCGCGGAGGCGCGGTACATGGCGTCGGTGAACCACGAGGCGTTGTTGACGAAGCCCTCGTGCTCGATGCCGATCGAGCGCTGGTTGTAGGTCCAGTTGCCGGCGTGCCAGCCGATGTCCTTGTTGCGGACCATCTGGGTGACGTCACCGTCGGAGGAGCGGATGACGTAGTGCGCGGAGACACCGGCGCTGGGGTTCTGGAACCACGAGATCGAGCCCGCGTAGGAGCCCTGGGTCACGTGGATGACGATGCGGTCGATCGCGTTGGAGGTCGGCCGGTTGGCGACCGTGTAGTTGCTGGAGCTGGCCGGCACCCAGTGGGCGGGGCCGTAGTCGGTGCTGAGGATCTCGGCGAAGCTGCGGGCGCGGTCGTGCTTGCCGCGCTGGGGCTGCACCGGGCTGGCGGCCACGGAGACGTCGGGGGTGGACAGGCCCTTGTTGAGCACCTCGTAGACGGCGTCGCCGTAGATGCGGGCGACCTCGGGGCTGGCGACGTTGCCGTACTGGACGACCGCCTCGTACCAGGCGGCGGGGTCCTTGCGGTCGATGTCGCCGGCGAGCGAGCCGAGGACGGCGGCGGCGCCGAGGATGTTGGCGGCGGTGTCGGTCTTGAGCTGGTCGGCGCTGAGCCCGGTCAGCTCGGCGGCCTTCTCCAGGTTCTTGGTGGAGGGGTTGCTGACCAGGTGCATGACCCCGTAGCCGCCGCTGGCGCTGGGTTCTCCGCCGTGCCCGTCGAGATGGGTTTCGGCGTAGCCCAGCGCCACCAGCAGGTCGCGCGGCACGTCGTAGGTCTGCGCGGCCTTGTCGAAGGCGTCCGACAGGGGGCTCGTGGCGGCCTGGGCCGGGGCGGCCACGAACAGCGCGAGGACGAGGGAGACGGAGGCAACTAATCGCATGTCAACTCCTTTGGGGGGTTGACCGCACCATACGATCATCTGTCGATAATTGCCAGGGCCCATTTGTCAGATGAAACTTTTCGTCCTATGACACCCTGGTCACCCTGATGGCGTCGGCGACCACGTAGCCGGGCGTGGTGGTCCACCGGCTCACCCCGACCACCTTCTGGGTGCCCGCCGTGAAGGCGAAGGTGCCCAGGTGCTGCCATGAACCGCCCGCGACGGTCTGGTTGATCTCGATCGTGTTCCCCTTGACGAGATGCGGCGCCACAGTGTTGTAGCCCTTGTTCGCCGGGTACCAGACGTCGATCTTGTACTTGCCGTCCGAGGGCAGCTTGGCGGTGAACCAGGCGGCGTCGGCCGTCTTGGCGGGCTTGGCGAACCGGTACGTCTTGCCGTACTTCTGGCCGGAGAAGTCGGAGCTGCCCCAGTTGGCACTGCCGGTCGGGGTGTCGATCACCGCGCTCCAGGCGCCAGGCGGCTTGGGCTTGGGGTTGCCGGGGTCGGGCGTGCTGGTGCCGTTGACCAGCTGCATGTAGCGGTTCCAGTTCCAGTGGGGTCCCGGATCGGTGTGGTCGGCGCCCGGCACCTCCTTGTGGGCGATGATGTGCTTGCGGTCCTTCGGGATGCGGTACTTGTCGCAGATGGCCCTGGTCAGCGCCGCCGACGCGCGATACATGGCGTCGGTGAACCACGAGGCGTTGTTGACGAAGCCCTCGTGCTCGATGCCGATCGAGCGGCGGTTGTAGGAGCTGTTGCCGGCGTGCCAGCCGATGTCCTTGTGGCGGACCATCTGCGTGATGTCGCCGTCCTTGGAACGCACCACGTAGTGCGCCGAGACGCGGGAGCGCGGATTCTGGAACCACGAGATCGCGCCCGCGTAGGAGCCCTGCGTGACGTGGATGACGACACGGTCGACGCTGGTGCGGTTGCCGGCGGTGTAGTTGCTCGCGCTGGCCGCGATCCAGTGCGCCGCGGGGTAGTCGGCGCTGATCACCTGGGCGAAGCTGCGGGCGTTCTCCAGCTCGCCGCGCTGGGGCTGCACCGGGCTGGGCGTGATGGAGACCTCGGGGGTGGTCAGGCCCTTGTTGAGCACCTCGTAGACCGCGTCGGTGTAGAGGCGGGCGACGGTGTCGGAGGCGGCGCCCGAGTAGGCGGCGACCGCCGGGTACCAGGCGGCCAGGTCCTTGCGGTTGATCTGGCCTGCCAGGGAGGCCAGGACGGCCGAGCCGCCCAGGATGTTCGCGGTGGTGTCGGTCTTGACCCGATCGGCGCTCTCCCCGGTGAGCTGTGCGGCCTTCTCCAGGGGTCCGGGGCTGACCAGGTGCATCATGCCGTACCCGCCGCTGGCGCTGGGCTGGCCCTCGTGGGCGTCCAGGCGTGACTCGGTGTAGGCGATGGCGACCAGGAGGTCGGCCGGGACGTCGAACGCGGTGGCGGCCTTGGTGAAGGCGTCGCTCAGAGGGCTCGTCGCGGCCTGGGCAGGCGCTGGGAGGTGGGCGAGCAGCAGCAGCGAGACTGCAGCCGCCAGCCGGGCGGTCCGCATGGGGTGATCTCCTCAGTCAACGGGTAACAACGCGTGCAGGCTACGGAGCAGCATGTTGAAATATCGCCCCATGTGACGATTGAGGTATGACCGCTTGACACCAAAGCCCCGATAGCCTTGACGGGTGCGTATCGCAAGGTTCTCCACAGGTGAGGGTGTCTCTTTCGGTGTCGTCGAGGGCGATTTCATCTCGACGGTCGCCGGTCACCCGTTCAACCAGATCCAGTTCACCGGCGAGCGCTTCCCGCTGGCCGAGGTGCGGCTGGTGGCGCCCATGCTGCCGAGCAAGGTCGTGGCGATCGGCCGCAACTACGCCGAGCACGCCGCCGAACTGGGCAACGAGGTGCCGGAAGAGCCCCTGATCTTCATGAAGCCGTCGACGTCGGTGATCGGTCCCGGCGAGTCGATCGCCTACCCGACCTCGCTGTCGCAGCGGGTCGACTTCGAGGGCGAGCTCGCCGTGGTCATCGGCCGCCTGTGCCGCGAGGTCCCGGCTGAGCGGGTCAAGGACGTCATCTTCGGCTACACCTGCGCCAACGACGTGACCGCGCGCGACCTCCAGAAAAAGGACGTGCAATTCACCCGCGCGAAGGGGTTCGATACGTTCTGTCCGATCGGCCCGTGGATCGAGACCGACCTCGACCCCTCCGACCTGGCCCTGACCACGACGGTCAACGGAGACGTACGGCAGAGCGGACGCACCAGCCAGCTCATCCACGACATCCCCGCGCTGGTCTCCTACGTCAGCGCGGTCATGACGCTGATCCCCGGCGATGTCATCCTGACCGGCACCCCCGCGGGCGTGGGCCCGATGGAGGTCGGCGACGAGGTCAGCGTGGGCATCGAGGGCATCGGCACTTTGACGAACAAGGTGGTCTCCCGTGATTAGGGTCCGATTCGCACCCTCCCCGACCGGCATGTTCCACGTCGGCGGCGCCCGCACGGCGCTGTTCAACTGGGCGCTGGCCGAGCAGTCCGGTGGTGTCTTCGTGCTGCGCATCGAAGACACCGACGCCTCCCGCAACCAGCCCGAGTGGACCGAGGGCATCATCTCGGCGCTGGCCTGGATCGGGATCAACGGCACCAACCCGGTCTTCGAGGGACCCTACTTCCAGTCCACCTTCGAGCCGCAGCACCGCGAGGCCGTCGCCAAGCTGCTGGCCGACGGGCGCGCCTACTTCTGCGACTGCACCCGCGAAGACCTGGTCGCCCGCACCGGCTCCGAGCACAAGGGCTACGACGGCCACTGCCGCGAGCGCGGGCTCAGCGCGGGCGCCGTGCGCTTCCGCACCCCCGACGAGGGCGTCACCGTGGTCGACGACATCATCAGGGGCCGGGTGGAGTTCCCCAACGACGCCCAGGAAGACTTCGTCATCGCCCGCACCGACGGCTCGCCGCTCTACGTGCTGGCCAACGCGGTCGACGACATCACCCAGAACATCACCCACGTCGTGCGCGGCGAGGAGCACCTGGGCAACGCCGCCAAGCAGGTCATGCTCTGGCCCGCGCTCGGCGCCACCACGCCGGTCTGGGCGCACCTGCCCGTCATCGTCAACGAGCAGCGCAAGAAGCTGTCCAAGCGCCGCGACAAGGTCGCCCTCGAGTCCTACCGTGACGAGGGCTACCTGGCCGAAGCGATGGTCAACTACCTCATGCTGCTCGGCTGGGGCCCCGGCGGCGACCGCGAGATCATGCCGTGGGCCGAGATGATGCCGCTGTTCTCCCTCGAGAACGTCAACTCCGCCAGCGCCTTCTTCGACGAGAAGAAGCTGCGCGCGTTCAACGGCGAGTACATCCGGGCGCTCCCGCTGGAGATCTTCGAGGAGCGGTGCCTGCCGTACCTCGACCCCTCCTGGGACGCCGAGCTGTTCAGCAAGGTCGCGCCGCTGGCCCAGACCCGCATCCCGGTGCTGAGCGAGATTCGGCAGAACGTCGACTTCCTCTTCCTCGACGAGCCCGTCTTCGACGAGGCGTCGTGGGACAAGGCGATGAAGAAGAACCCCGTCGAGATCCTCACCGGCTACCTGTCGGCGCTCGAGGTGGTCAACTGGGACCCCGAGTCGTTGAAGGACGCCCTGCTGAAGGTGGGCGAGGAGCTCGGCATGGGGCTCAGCAAGGCGCAGGCGCCGGTGCGGGTGGCCATCACCGGGCGCACCGTCGGGCTGCCGCTGTTCGAGTCGATCGAGGTGCTCGGGCGCGCGAAGTCGGTCGAGCGGGTGCGCGCGGCGCTGGCCAAGCTCGGCGCCTAGACGGCGACACGGCCCTCCCTCCTACGGCCGGCCGTGGGAGGGAGGGCGCGTGCGGCGGTCAGCACCGTGAAAACCCTTTGCCCGGTGCGCCCCCGCTTCCGCATCCTGGCGTGGTGCATCTCCTCGAAGCACGTGCCCTCACCAAACGTTTCGGACCCGTCACCGCCGTCGACGGCCTCGACCTGACCGTCGGCCCCGGCGAGGTGGTCGGCCTGCTCGGCCCCAACGGCGCCGGCAAGTCCACCACCCTCCACATGCTGCTCGGCCTCATCACCCCCGACCACGGCTCCGTCGAGCTGTTCGGCATGGACCTGCAGCGCCACCGCATCGAGGTGCTGAGCCGCATCAACTTCGCCGCCAGCTACGTCGACCTGCCCGGCGTCCTGTACGTCCAGGAGATCCTGGAGGCCTACGCCGACCTCTACGCCGTGCCCCAGAGCCGCGTGCGCGACATGATCGACCTGCTGGAGCTCGGACGGCTGCGCAAACGCAGGTACATGGAGCTCTCCTCAGGCCAGCGCACCCGCGTCCAGCTCGGCAAGGCGCTCATCAACGAGCCCGACCTGCTCATCCTCGACGAGCCCACCGCCAACCTCGACCCCGACGCGGGCGACCGCGTCCGCTCCCTGCTGGTACGGCTCGCGCGCGACAACGGCCGCGCCATGCTCATCACCTCGCACAACATGCCCGAGGTCGAGCGCATGTGCGACCGCATCCACTTCATGGCCGAAGGCCGCATCATCGCCAGCGGCAGCGCCGCCGAGCTGACCACGAGCTTCGGCGCCGACGACCTCGAAGAGGTCTTCCTGAAGGTGGCACGCCGATGACCGCCCTGACGCTCCCGGCCCGCGCGCAACGGGTGCGCGGCGTCGTGCGCCGCGACTTCGCCGCCCTGCGCCGCAGCCCGATCCGGATGTTCGAGATCGTCTTCTGGCCGACCGTGGAACTGGTGTTGTGGGGGTTCGTCACCCTGTTTCTCCAGTCGCAGCAGGTGCCGTTCGTGGTCGGCTTCCTGCTCGGCGCCGTCCTGCTCTGGCAGGTGCTGCAGAAGGCGAGCAACGAGATCTCCATCGCCTTCCTGGAGGACATCTGGAGCAGGAACCTGCTCAACGTCCAGGTCAGCCCGCTGTCCAGCGGCGAGTACCTGCTCGGCCTGATGCTCTTCGCGCTCGGCAAGGTCGTGGTGGCCGTCGCCCTGATGGCGGTGCTGAGCATGCTGCTGTACGGCTTCGGCATCACGGCGGTCGGCGCCGGGCTGGTCCCCTTCATGGCGCTGCTGCTCGTCATGGGATGGAGCCTCGGCCTCGTCGGCATCGCCGCCGTGCTCAGGTTCGGCGAGAACGCCCAGGTCATCGCCTGGTCGCTGGTGTTCGTCGCCCAGCCGCTGACGGGCATCTTCTACCCGGTCAGCGTGCTGCCCGAGCCACTGCAGGCCGTCGCCCACGCCATCCCCGGAACGTACGTGTTCGAGGGCATGCGCACCGTCCTGAGCGGCGGCGCCGTACCGTGGGCGGACCTCGCGGTGGCGGCGGTGCTGGACGTCGTGTACCTGGCGGCGGCGCTGGGGGTCTTCGCGTGGGCCCTGCGCTATGCCAGGGCCCACGGGAAGTTGTCGCGGTTCGGCGACTAACGGCGGGCGATGGCCCTGACGGCGCTGCCGCTTCCGCTTCCGGCGAGGGAGACGGCCGCCCCGGCCGCCATGGCGAGCCAGAGCCCCGTCACCCCGATCCACCCGCTGAGCAGGTAGGCGGCAGGCAGTTGCACGGCGAAGCCCGCGAGGGTGGCGGCCAGCAGGCGGGCGCCGCGGCCCGAGGCCTGGAGGACTCCGCCGACGGCGAGCAGGGTGGCGAAGGGCAGCAGGTAGAGCGGCATCCACCGCAGGAACGCCACCGCCTGTTCGGCCACCGCCGGGTCGCCGGTGAACCACGAGGCGGCGGGGGAGGCGACCAGGTTGAGCACCAGAGCCACGACGGCCCCGGTGACCAGGCCGATCTTCGCGGGGGAGGGGAGAGGCTCCGATCGGGCGGTGGCGATCATCGTGGCCTGGCGGACGGCGTAGAACGCCATCACCCCGGCGAGCATGATCTTCAGGCCGATGCCGTACCCGGCCTGGGCGGACAGGCCGAAGGCGGCGACCAGGTCGACCATGACGAGGCCGACCACGGAACGGCTCAGGAAATCCCCTGACATGGGCAGGCCGGTGCGCAGGATCGGCCACGGGGACGCCCAGCCGGCGCCGTCGCGCGGCGTGAGCCTGGCGGTGAGGGCGATGAGCAGCGTGATCGCGCGGGCGAGGACCGTGGCGAGCGCCGCACCCTGGACGCCCAGGTCGAGGACGTAGATGAACAGCGGGTCGAGGACGATCACCAGCGCGTTGCAGATCAGGGCGTTGCGCATGGGGAGCTTGGTGTTGCCGCGGCCCTTGGCGACGGCGTCCACGCAGGTCTGGGCGAAGTAGACGGGGAGGCCGGCCAGGCTGACGGCCAGGAAGCCGGCGGTCAGGGCGGCGGTGGCGGGGTCGGGGGCGAGCAGGGCGGACAGGTGGTGGCGCAGGGGGAGGGCGAGTGCGGCGATCGAGGTGCCGATGACGATGGTGGCCAGCCAGCCGGTGCGCACGAGAGGGCGGATGGGGCTGATGGAGCCACCGGCGTCGCCGGCGTGGGCGTCGTTGCGGCCGATCAGGACGGTGAGCCCGGTCGGGACGGCGAGGAAGAGGCCGTAGAGGAGGTATTCGACGGTGGTCGCGATCGTGACGGCGGCGATCGCCGACGGTCCCAGGCCGGAGACCCAGAGCAGGTCGATCACGCTGACGGCTACGACCGCTGTGAGCAGTTCGACGTAGATGGGGGCGGCGAGCCGGAGGAGCATGGACTTACCTCTTTTCGATTTATCTCGAATAGAGGTATAGCGGTACGATGTATCCCGTGTCCAATGAGTTGAGCCTCGCGATCCTCGGCTTCCTCTTCGAGCGCCAGATGCACGGCTACGAGCTGAAAAGCCGCCTTGTGGCGCTGTCCGGCCACAGACGCCCGATCAGCGACGGCGCCCTCTACCCCGCCATCGCCCGCCTCCGCGAGAAGGGCCTGGTCGTCGCCCATGAGGAGCGCGGCTCGGCCGCCGCCGCCCGCCACATGCTCACCCTGACCCTCCCCGGTCGCGAGGAACTCATGGACAGGCTCCGCTCCCCGAAGGACGTCGAGATCACCGACCAGACCAGGTTCTTCACCCTGCTGACCTTCCTGTCCGTGCTGCCCGACCGCGCCGACCAGGTCAAGGTGCTGCGCCGCCGCCTCGACTTCCTGGAGACCCCGGCGAGCTTCTTCTACGACTCCGGAAAGCCCGTCAGGGCCGAGGAGGAACCGGATCCGTTCCGCCGGGGCATGCTCCTGGTCGCGCGCGCCACCGGCACCGCCGAGAAAGAATGGCTGAGGGCGACGATCGAGGAACTGTCCTTGCCGCAATAGCTCCTAGCGTGAGCTCCATGACCTACCTCGTCACCGGTGCCACCGGCGCAGTCGGCCGCCACGTCGTCACCTCGCTCCTGGAGCGCGGAGCCCACGTGCGGGCTCTCACCCGTTCGGCCTCGCATGCCCGATTCGCCCGCGAGGTCGAGGTGGTGGAGGGCGACCTGACCCGCCTCGACACGATCGTCCCGGCGTTGGAGGGTGTAGCCGGAGTCCACCTCATCGACACTGCCGACTCCGACTACACCCCGCTCCGCAACGGCCCCGAGCTGGTCAAGCTCCTCGCGGGCCGCAAGGTGACGTTGCTCAGCAGCTGGGGTGAGGGCACCCTCGAGCCGGCCCTGCGCGCGAGCGACCTCGACTGGACCTACGTCCAGCCCACCGAGTTCATGTCGAACGCGCTGGCCTGGGCGCCGTCCGTACGGCTGAGCAACCGCATCGAGGAGCCGTTCGCCGCGACCAAGACGGTCATGGTGCACGAGGCCGACATCGGCGCGGTGATCGCCCATGTGCTGACCTCGGATGGCCACACCGGCAAGACGTACGGCCTGACCGGCGGCGAACGGCTCGACATCCCCACCAAGGTGCGGATCCTCGGCGAGGCGATCGGGCGCGAGATCGAGTTCGTGGAGTTGTCGATCGAGCAGATGCGCGTCAAGTACGCCGCGCAGGGGGTGCCCGAGGAGATGATCGACTTCCAGATCAGGGTCTTCGGCGACGTCGATCCTGACGCCTACCAGCCCAGCTCGACCGTCGCGGACCTGCTCGGCCGTACGCCCCTGACCTTCGCGCAGTGGGCGGCCGAGCACGCTGAGGCGTTCAGGCCGGAATACAGCCCGGCTCGGTGAACGTCACCTTCTCCTTCGGGAGACGGTCGAGGAGTTCGACCGTCTCCAGGGCGTGCGAGGCGATCACGTGGCCGTTCCTGTTCTCCTCGGCATAGCCCAGGTAGCGGTAGGTCTCGGGCTCGAAGATGAGGGTGGTGCCCTCCGCGGTGCGCACGCCCACACCGGCGCGCCCCAGAGCGTCGGTCATCGACGGCTTCACCGTCACGCCCTCCATCTCGGAGATCAGGGCGAACAGCGACGCCCGCAGGCTGGGCCGTACGACCGACTTGTCGATCAGGTTCTGAAGCGTGTACGACATGCGGAGATGCGGCTCGGCGGGGTGTGCGGCCGCCGCCTGCCGTACCCTCTCGCGGAGCGACGCCACGTCGGTGGGCCAGCTCGCCAGATCGGCGTAGGTGGTGCGCCGTTTCCTGTCGAAACTCTCCGAGCAGAGCTTCATCAGGGTGATCTGGTCGCCCTGGCGCAACATGAACGCGCCGGAGCTGTCGGCGGGCGACCAGGCCTCGCGCACCTCGTCCTGCATCCTCACCGGTTCGCCCGAGGCGTCGGGGGCGGCGAAGATCGCCGACCGATCGCGCGCCACCGTGTGGACGACCTGGTCGGCGCGCGGGTTCAGGTCGGGCTCCGCCGCGGCCGTCCGCGCCGCGCGGGCCAGCAGATCCTGCGCGCTGGCCGGCGCCGGGTCCGCGACGACCTGCACGACCACGAACCCCACCGCCAGCGCGGCGGCCAGCCCTCCGGCGACGGCGAACCTCACACTCGCCCGGCCGCGCCTCACGCCCGCCTCGCCGTGTCTCGTGCCCGCCTCCTCGCGTCTCACGCCCGCCCGGCCGTGTCTCGCGCCGTGCATGCCGTTCAGCAGCCTGGCCCTGGCCGGGGCCAGGTCCTGGCGGTCGGCCACGGGCACCTCGGCCCACATCGTCTTCAGGTCGTCCATCACACGTCTCCCAACGTCTCGCGGATCTTGGTGCGGGCGCGGTTGAGCCGGGACCGTACGGTTCCCACCGGAATGTCGAGCGCCCGCGCCACCTCCTCGTAGGTGAGCTCCGCCCAGGCGACGAGCAGGAGCACGTCCCGGTCGGCGCGCTTGAGCTTCAGCAGCGCCGCGGCCAGGGGCCGGTTGACGGCCAGCGTGTTGACCCCGTCCTCCACCGGAGGCACGCCAGGGTGCACACCGCTGCGCACGTAGGCCTGGTAGAGGTTGAGCTCGCTACGTTTGCGCTTGCCGATCACATTCGACGCGATGCCGTACAACCAGGGCCGCGCATCGGGACGCGAGCGGTCATACCGGTCGCGATGCTTGAACGCCGCCAGGAAGGTGTCGGCGACCACGTCCTCGGCCGCGTCGGGCCCTAACCGGCGTACGGCATAGCGGTGCAGAAGCGGTGCGTGCCGGTCGAACAGGGCGGCGAAGAGCTCGGGGTCACGGAGTGACTCCTGGATGAGGGTCGCGTCGTCGGATTGGTCGACTTCGCGGGTGATGGTCATGCATATGAGCCCTTCTCAGTGGGTCAGCGGACATCGTTACTTACCGCCGCGTGACGAAAAGGTTCATAGCGGAAAGGCAGCGGCCCTCCCCGGGACCGGAGAGGGCCGCTGTCGAGAAGGCCTGGCCTCGCTTCGAGGTCGAGAAGGATCGGCCTCGCTTCGAGATCGAGAAGGCCTGGCCTCGCTTCGAGGTTCAGAAGGACTGGCCTCGCTTCGAGACAGGCCCTAGTCGAGCCCGCGGCGCTTGAGCAGCGGCGCGATCTGCGGGTCGCGGCCGCGGAAGTTGCGGAACGCCTGCAGTGCGTCCATGCTGCCGCCGACCGACAGCAGCGTCTTGCGGAAGTGGTCGCCGTTCTCCCGCTTGAGCCCGCCGTTCTCCTTGAACCACTCCACGCTCTCGGCGTCGAGCACCTCGCTCCAGATGTAGGAGTAGTAGCCCGCGCTGTAGCCGGTGATGTCGGAGAAGATGTGCAGGAAGTAGTTCGTCCGGTAACGCGTGCGCACCAGCGGGAAGTCGACCCCGGCCTCACGCAGGGCCTCGTCCTCGAACGCGCGGCCGTCGGCGACGGTCTGGCCGGTGCCGAGCTTGTGCCAGGCCCAGTCGAGCAGCGTCGCCTTGAGGTACTCCAGTGTCGCGAAACCCTGGTTGAACTGCTCGGCGGCCTTCATCTTCTCGACGAGCCCGGCCGGCATCGGCTCGCCCGTCTCGTGGTGCTTGGCGTAGTTCGTGAGGATCTCCGGCCAGGTCGCCCACATCTCGTTGACCTGCGACGGGTACTCCACGAAGTCGCGCGGCACGTTGGTGCCCTCGACACGCGGGAAGCGCACCTGCGAGAACAGACCGTGCAGGGCGTGGCCGAACTCGTGGAAAGCGGTGTTGACCTCGTCGAAGGTCAGCAGCGTCGGGCCGCTGACCGGCTTGGTGAGGTTCAGGTTGTTCATCACCACGGGCCGCTCGTCGCGCAGGAACGACTGATCGACCAGGTTGTTCATCCACGCGCCGCCGCGCTTGGTGGGCCGGGCGTACGGGTCCAGCAGGAACAGGCCGATCGGCGAGCCGTCCTCGTTGGACACCTCCCAGATCCGGCAGTCGGGGTGATACCCCTTCAGCTCGGGACGCTCGGAGAAGGTGATGCCGAACAGCTTGGTCGCGGCGTAGAACACACCGTCGTCGAACACCCGGTTCAGCTCGAAGTACGGCTTCATCGCCGAGGCGTCGAAGTCGTAGGTGGCCTGGCGCACCTTCTCCGCGTAGAACGACCAGTCCCACGGCTGGATCTCGTGCCCGGCCTGCTCGGCCAGCGCCGCGGCCTCCTTCTTGGCATTCCGTACGGCGGGGCCGACCAGCTGTGCCAGCATCTCCTCGACCGCGTCGACGGTCTTGGCCGTCTGGTCGGCGACGATCAGCGCGGCGTGGTTGGGATACCCGAGGAGGTTCGCCCGCTCGATGCGGATCTGGGCGATCTTCGGCGCGAGGTCGAAGTTCTGCGGCGCCCGCTCGACGCTCAGGGTGTACAGCTTCTCGCGGGTCGCCCGGTTGGTGAGCTGCGCGAGCTTCGGCTGGTTGGTGTAGTTGAGCAGCGGCAGGACGAAGGTGCCGTCCTCCTGCTTGATCGCGTCGATCTCGGCCTGGTCGAGGCCGTCGAGGTCACCCGCATCGCTGGTGACGAAGGCCGACTCGGTCGTCGCCTTGAGCACGTTCTGCCCGAACTCCGTGGCCAGCTCGGCCAGCTGGGAGTTCAGCCCCTTGAGCCGTGCCTGCTCCTCCTCGGTCAGGTCGGCGCCGGCCTTGATGAAGTCGGTCCTGTAACGCTCCAGCAGCCACGCCTCCTCGGCGTCGTCCGTGGCGACCTGCTTGATGCGCGCCCACAGCGCGCGGTTGAGCCTGATCTCGTCGCTGTGCTGGGCGAACTTCGGCGCGAACTCCTTCTCCAGCTCGCGGATCGCGTCGGAGGCGTCGGAGGAGGCGAGGCTGTAGAAGACCGTGGCGACCCGGGCGAGAATACGTCCGGCCTGCTCCAGGGCCACGATGGTGTTGTCGAAAGTGGGCGGCTCGGGGTTGTTCGCGATCGCGTCGACCTCGGCCAGGTGCTCGGCCATGCCACGCTCGAACGCGGGCCGGAAGTGCTCCTCGCGGATGTTGGCGAAGTCAGGCAGCTGGTACGGCAGGGCACTGGGTGCGAAGAACGGGTTGTCGGTCAACGCTCGGGCTCCTCACGGGGTGATTTTGTCCTGTCTAGCTTGGCATGTCGGGGGTTGTGCAATGGCACTGGGACAGCGGTTCGGCAATCGTTTTGGCGATGAAGGCGGAACTGGGCTATTGTTTGGGACGTCGCCAGTGAGCCCCAAGGGGTTCGCCGCGATGGGGTATGGTGTAATTGGCAACACGACTGATTCTGGTTCAGTTATTCTAGGTTCGAGTCCTGGTACCCCAGCTCTGGAGCGGATGATCTGTAGATCATCCGCTTTTCTGCATTTCCGGGGATGTTTGAGAGCCTTGGCACTCAGTTTGGTTGTGCTCCACGGGGTGCGGTAGAGTTACCAGCGCTGCCGGGGAAACCCGGCACGTCGCTTGTGACAGGGTCCCGTCGTCTAGTGGCCCAGGACGCCGCCCTCTCAAGGCGGTAGCGCCGGTTCGAATCCGGTCGGGACTACCACTGTCACAATCGCGAGCGGTCCCGTCGTCTAGTGGCCTAGGACGCCGCCCTCTCAAGGCGGTAGCGCCGGTTCGAATCCGGTCGGGACTACTCCTCAGCCCCTCTTCACGAGGGGCTTTCTCATTTCCGGGGCACAGCTCCCTACAAGGCCCAGTCGCCCCTTCCCGGGCACGGCCCCTTCACTCCTTCTGTCCCGGCACCACCAGCCCACTCTCATAGGCCAACACCACCGCCTGGGTCCTGTCGCGCAGCCCGAGCTTGTTCAGCACCCGGCTCACATGCGTCTTGACCGTCTCCTCCGTCACCACCAGCCGGTCGGCGATCTCCGGATTCGACAACCCCTCGGCCACCAGGCGTAGCACCTGCGTCTCACGCGGGGTCAGCCCTTCAAGCACCACCGGATTCGCCCTCGGCTTGAGCTGGGCGAACTCACGGATCAACCGCTTGGTGACCCCAGGCGCCAGCAGCGCCTCGCCCGCCGCGATCACTCTCACCGCGTCGAACAGCCGCTCCGCGGTGACGTCCTTCAGCAGGAACCCGCTCGCACCGGCCTTGAGCGCGTCATACACATACTCGTCGAGATCGAACGTGGTGAGGATCAGCACGTACGGCCCCGCCGGCCCGGCCATGAGGCGACGGGTGGCCTCGATGCCATCCATACCGGGCATACGCACATCCATCAGGACGACGTCGGGCTCCAGCTCCTTGCTGAGCCGTACAGCCTCTGCACCGTCGGCGGCGGTGCCCACGACGGTGAAGTCGGGCTGCGTGCCGAGAAGCTCGGCGAAGCCGGTGCGCACCACCAGGTGATCGTCGGCGACGATGATCCGCACGCTCCCGCTCCCTGTCGTCATTCGGCGGCCCTGGGAAGGATCGCTTCGACCATGAACCCGCCACCGGGCGCCGCCCCGGCCCGGAACCGCCCACCCACGGCCGCCACCCGCTCCTTCATACCGGACAAACCGTGCCCGGCGACCGGGAGCACGGGGGTTTCCACGATCAGCGACGCCCGACGCCGCCCCAAGAAGCGCCCCCATCCACCTGCCTCCTCCTGCCCACCGCCGCGCACCCCCGCCCAAGCAGCACCAGCCAGTCGCCCACCCCCTGTCCTGCCGTAGCTCCCACCTAGCCCGCCGCCGCGCGTCCCGTCGCGCCTTCCGCCACCCGGCCCGCCCGTCCTCCCACCTGGCCCGCCGCCGTGCGTCCCCCCGCCGGCTCTGCCGTACGCCCCCCCGTCTGCCCCGTCGTGCGTCCTGTCCGCGAGCAGCCACTCGTCGACATCCCCACCCCCGACAGACCGCCGCGCCCCCTGCGCCGTGCCCGGCCCGTTGTCCCTGACCCGCACCCGCAGCGCCTCCGCCGAATACGCCAGCTCCACATCGACCGCGGCCCCCGGCGCATGCCGCCGGGCATTCGTCAGCGCCTCCTGAACGATGCGATAAGCCGCCAACTCCACCCCCGGATCGAACACCTCCGGCGTCCCGCTGAGGACGAGCCGCACCACCGTCCCAGAAGCCTCCCGCGCCTCGTCGAGCAGCGCGTTCAGCTCATGCAGCCGCAACCCCGGCTGCGGCCGGCGCTCCGCCGTCTCGGCCTCGGCGTCCTCGCGCAGCACGCCCAGCACCCGCCGCATCTCCGTCAGCGCGGCCCGCGCGGTGTTCCCGATGGCCAGCAGCCGCTCGGCCCCGGCGTCGGGCATGCCCGGCGTGGCCAGGCGCGCGGTTTCCGCCTGGACGGCCACCATCGAGATGTGGTGCGCCACGACGTCGTGCAGCTCTCGGGCGATCCTCGCCCGTTCACCGCGCGCCGTGTGAGCGAGCAGCGAGTCTTCCACGACCTGCCGGGTGGCGGCCGAGGCCAGCGTCTGGGCGTGGGCCCGCTGTGCGATGCCCGCCAGTGCCGCGGTCGGCGCCATCGACGCCAGGACCAGTACGGCCAGCGACCCTTCTCCCGAGGGTTCGGAAGCCGCCATCACCAGGGCGAGCACCGGGAAGGGCGCGGCCAGCACCACGGCCGCCAACGGGGAGCCCCTACGTCCGAGCCGGTACTCCGAGATCAGCAACGCGGCCGCCGCGGCAAGGGTCAGGGTGTGGAACGCCGTGAGCGACACCACCACCGTCGCCGTGACGATCACTGCCCCCGGCAGGGCCCGGAGCAGCAGGAGCGGCAGCGTGGCCGCTAGGGCGAGCAGCGGGAAGACGAGAAAGTACAGCGCGTTGTCGGGCGGGTGCGGCGACACGGCCGGAGTGATCGTCCCGACGGGCACGGTCTCGCTGATCCCGCCCACCAGGCTGGGCAGTCGGGTGTCGCGCGCGTCGAGGAGCGACTCGGCCACCGCGAGCAGCACCAGCAGCACCCCTGCTACGACGGGCGCGCGCGGGGCGGCTGCGATGCGCCGCGCCCACTCGACCCACCGATTCACACAGGTCATTGTGCAGGCCAGAGCCCTGCCGGGGCATCCCTCACGTGAGGGATCCTGCCTCCCTTACGTAAGGGAGGCCGAAGATGGCTCCCACGCGGGACGCCCTGGTACGCCCAAGCTCCCTAATCTGCCTGGCATGGATGCGACCATCGAAGTCTCCGGGCTGCGCAAGCGGTTCGGGCAGGTCCTCGCCCTCGACGGGATGTCCTTCACCGTACGGCCGGGCCAGGTGACCGGGTTCGTCGGCCCCAACGGAGCCGGCAAATCCACCACGATGCGGGTGATCCTCGGGCTCGACACCGCCGACGAGGGCACCGCACTGGTCGGCGGCATGCCGTACCCCAAGCTCAGAAACCCGCTGAGCGAGGTCGGAGCGCTGCTCGACGCTGGCGCTCTCCAACCGAGCCGGACGGCACGCAACCACCTGCTGTGGCTGGCCCACTCCCAGGGGCTGTCGGCCAAGCGTGTCGACGAGGTCGCCGAGCTGATGGGGCTGGGCGGCGCCATCCGGCGCAGGGCGGGCGGCTATTCGCTGGGCATGAGGCAGCGGCTCGGCATCGCCGCGGCGCTGCTGGGTGATCCGGCGGTGCTGATGCTCGACGAGCCGTTCAACGGGCTCGACCCCGAGGGGATCCTGTGGGTGCGCGGATTCCTGCGTTCGCTGGCTCGCGAGGGGCGGGCGGTCCTGGTGTCGAGCCATCTCATGAGCGAGTTGCAGGACACCGCCGAGCATCTCGTGGTCGTGGGGCGCGGGCAGGTGGTCGCCGACACCGCCGTGTCGCGGCTGATCGCGGCGGCGTCCAACGGGCGCGTCACGCTGCGCACACCGTCGCGCGAGTCGGCCATGGAGACCCTGTCGCCCGCCGGAGCGATCGTCACCGTCACCGGGCCCGACACCTTGGTGATCGAAGGCATGGAAGCCGAGCGGGTCGTCAGTCTGCTGACCCGCGACGCGGTGCCGTTCGCCGAGGTGAGCGCCCATCGCGCCACCCTCGAAGAGGCCTACATGGACCTGACGCGCGCGTCCGTCGAGTTCCACGGAGGTGCGGGGAGATGACGACCACCACCCGCCCGCGCTCCCAGGCGCGCGCCGCACGCGACGGCTTCGCCCAACTGCTTCGCGCCGAGTGGACCAAGTTCCGCACCGTCCGCGGCTGGACCATCGGCCTGGTCGTGGCATTGCTGGTGATCCCCGCCTTCGGCCTGCTCTTCGCGGCCAACTCCTTCAGCTCGTGCATGCAGGGCACGAAAGAGGTGGCCTGCCCGGTTCCTCCGACCGGGCCCGGCGGAGAGGCGGTGAACGACAAGTTCTTCTTCGTACACCAGCCGCTCACCGGCGACGGCACGATCACCGCCCGCGTCGCGTCGCTCTCCGGCACGATCACCTACCCGCCTCCCAACCACGACAAGATCGTCCCCGGCAACACACCCTGGGCCAAGGCCGGCCTCATGATCAAGGAAGGCCTTGAGCAGGGTTCGTCCTACGCGGCGGTGATGGTCACGGCCAAGCACGGCGTCCGCATGCAGCACGACTTCACCGAAGACGCCGCGGGGAGCGCCTCGGCGCCCGGCGGCCGATGGCTGAAACTGAGCCGCAGCGGCGACACGATCACCGGCAGCGAGTCCGCCGACGGCCGCACCTGGAGCACCGTGAGCACCGTTCGCATGGACGACCTCCCCGACACGGTGCAGATCGGCCTCTTCGTCGCGTCGCCCGACGACATGACGCTCACCGGCAACTCCCTCGGCGGAAGCATCTCCACATCCCGCCTCGCGAACGCCACCGCCACCTTCGACAACGTCACCCCCTCCGCCACGGGCGAGTGGACGCGGACCGACGTCGGCGTCACCCTCGGACCCGACGGACACACGCCCCATCGCCCGGGCGAGGCCACCCAGTCGGGCGACACCTTCACCGTCACCGGCAACGGCGACATCGCGCCGGTCACCGCCGATGGTGTGCGCTACTCCAGCATCCTCACCGGCACGCTCGCCGCAATGATCGCGGTCACGGTGGTGGCCGTCATGTACATCACGGCGGAGTACCGCCGCGGAATGATCGCCATCACCATGCTCGCCAGCCCGAGGCGGCACCGAGCGATCGCCGCCAAGGCCGTCGTGATCGGCTCCGTCACCCTCGCCGGAGCGCTGGTCGCCACCGTTGCCACGATCGCCGTGTCCCTGCCGATCCTGCGCGACAACGGCAACTTCATCCTGCCGATCTCGTTTCTCACCCAGGCCCGCATCGTGGGCGGCACCGCGGCGCTGCTGGCCGTGACGGCGGTGTTCGCGCTCGGCCTCGGGGTGATCTTCCGGCGCAGCGCGGCGGCGATCGTCACCACGTTCGCACTGATCGTCCTGCCGTACATCCTGGCGACGACCTCACTGCTTCCGACAGGCCCGGCGCAGTGGCTGCTGCGCCTGACTCCTGCTGCCGCCTTCGCCGTCCAGCAGAGCATGCCCAGCTACCCCCACGTCCTCACATCCGAGTCGCCGCTCGAGGGCTACTTCCCCCTGCCCGCCTGGGCCGGGTTCGGGGTGCTCTGCATCTACGCGGCGCTCGCCCTGGGCGTGGCGATCCACCGGCTCCGATCCCGAGACGTGTGAGCGATGACGTCTGAGTCGGGACGTGCGAGCGATGACGCCTGAGCCGAGGGGAGCCACGATGAGGCGCGAACTGCACGCCGAGTGGACCAAGATGCGCACGGTGGCGGGTCCAGCATGGTTGCTACTGGGTGTGGCGCTACTGACGGTGGCCGTGGGCGCGGCGGCGAGCGCCGTCATGACCTGCCCGTTCGGTCAGTGCTCCTACGACCCCGCCCGGATCAGCCTCAGCGGCGTGCAGCTGAGCCAGGCTTTGGTCGCCCTCCTGGCCATCGCGGTGGTCAGCGGCGAATACAGCACCGGGCTGATCCAGACCACCCTGACGGCGATGCCTACCCGCGGAAGGGTGCTCGCGGCCAAGGCGATCCTCGTCACGGGCACGACCCTGGCCGCGGGGACGGCCGGGGTCCTGGGCTCGATCCTCGCGGCGCGGCTCATCCTGCCCGACACCGGATACACCTTCGTCCACGGATACGCGCTGCCGTCCCTCACCCACGGCCCCAGCCTGCGCGCCGCCGTCGGCTCGGTGCTGTACCTGGGGCTGATCGCCCTGCTCAGCGTCGGAATCGCGGCAGCGGTCCGCGACACCGCGGCCGCCACCGGGAGCGTGCTGGCGGTGCTCTACGTGCCGAGCCTCCTGGTCTTGATCAGCAACCCGGACATGAAGGAGTGGATCTTCAGGCTCGCGCCCACCAACGCCGGGCTGACGATCCAGGCGACGACCGACCTGGCGGCGTTTCCCATCAGCCCTTGGGGAGGGCTGGGGGTGTTCGCCGCCTGGGCGACCGCCGCCATCGCGCTGGGCCGCTGGCTCTTACGACACCGCGACGCCTGACAAGCACAAGCCCGCCAGCCCCGGCGTCCGGGGGAGCACACCAGGCTTGGTCTCTGAGGGAGCACACCAGGCTTGGTCTCCGAAAGAGCACCCCAGAGTCGGCCTCCGAGGGAGCACCCCAGAGCCGATCTCCGAGAGAGCACCTCAGGCCCGATCTCCGAGGGGACACGCCAGGGCGGGTCTCCAAGGGGGGCGGCGGCTCACCAGCGCCCGAAGCCCGCCCTAACGCTGGCTCCGGGCACCAGCCGGGCTCTAGTGGCCGGTGGCCGAGCGGGTCTTGAACAACGCCCGCTTGGCGGCCTTGGCGACCTGCTTGTCCGGGTGCACCTGCGAGATGAGGTCCAGAAGCTCCTCCACATGCGCGTGAGGAATCTTCCAAACCACCTCCAGCAGGTTGTTCAGCAGATCAGGCCCGATGTCCCTCAAGCTGCTCACGAACTCCGAGCGGCCGAGCCCCGCGGAGATGGTCCACATGTCCAAGATGAGCCAGTGAGTGTCGTCCTGCGTCGGCTCGGGAGCGTCGGCCACGCCGAGCTGGGTGAGGTGGGTGGCGGCGTACGGCCGGAGCGAGGGCTCGGAGAGCGCCGCCTTCCACGCGGGGGTGGCTGCCTCGCCGAGAGCCCCCACGACGGAGGCGGCCTGCACACGGATGAGGGCGTCCGCCGGGTCGGCGGTGGCGGCCTCGAGCAGTTCCGAGGCGGCCTTGGCGGGATCGCGGAGCTCCATCCAGGCCGCGAGCTCGGCGTCGGCCTCCTCCTCCGGCAGATCGGCGCTCAGGGCCAGCAGGTCGAGGGCGTTCATCGAGTCGATGGCCGGTCGTGCGTCGACCTCGATGTCGGCGTCGTCGATCAGGTGCACCACACCGTCGACACCGAGAGGGGTGAGCACCAGGGAGGTGCCCGACACGACGGCCATGCCGTACCCCACGAGCCAGTCGATGACGGGCGCGAGCGGGTCGCCGTACAACGAGGTGGCGGCGGCCCACGCGTCGGGGCCGAGCTCGTCGAGGTCGGCGGCGGCCGCCTCGAGGTCGGTGCGCAGGTTTGCGAGCTCCAGGGAGCCGCCGGCGAGCAGCAGGCGCACGAGCACCCCGCGGGTCAGCCCCGTGAGGACGAGCGTGAGGTCCTCGTCGGGCAGCTCCGGGTCGGCGTAGTCGACCGACTGCAGGCCGAGCGCCCAGGCGTCGAGCACGTCCTCGTCGTCGTCGAAGGGCCAGTCGGCGGTGTCGGTGCGCACGCTGACCGTGTCGTCGTCGCCCGGCTCGAGGAACTCCAGATCGACGGCGAGGTTCCAGATGTTCCACAACTGCGGCACGGCCTGGGCGAGCGGCCCGGCGGCGGAGGGCCGGGGCAGGCCGACGACAGACAGGGCCTCCTCGACCTCGGCGTCGGTCAGCAGGCTCTCCTCGCCGACCTGCCGCGACGGCCCGACCCACAGCGCCAGGTCGCGCGCCTTGGCGAGCAGAGGTACGGCACGCGCGGCGTCGGCCAGCTCGGCGTCGGGGCGCAGGCGGATGGTGTCGAGCTCGGCGAGCTCGTCGGCGAACAGCTCGAAGTCACCGAGGTCGGCGATCTCCTCCTCGTCGTCGCCCTCGGAGGGGGAATCGGAGTCGATCAGGTCTTCCATCGCGTCGACGAAGTCGTCCTCGAGGGCGAGCAGCTCCGAGCGCAGCCGGTCGAAAGAGTCGGCGCGCTGGTGCATTCTGCCGGTCTGGGACAGGAAGGTCAGGTAGGCCTCCAAGGCCTGGATCAGGCCGTCGGCGGCGGCATCGGGGTCGTCGACGACCGTGGGCATGCGCTCGAGCAGCAGCTCACGCAGGGTGTCGGCCTTCCAGATGCCGGCGTCGTCGGAGAAAGCCAACCGGTGCCACAGCACGGCGGGGCCGACGAGTTCAGGCGCGATGTCGGGCTCGTTGGTGCGGGCCCAGACGATGAACTCCTCGAGCAGGGGTCGCAGCTCAGTGGCGGCTACCTCGATGCGATCTGTCACCCGACCAGGCTAGTGCGCCTGAGAGGGCGCTCGCTTCGGGAAATCGTCAGCAATGCCGCGTCCGCCCGGCCTAAGGGCTGGTTGGCGGGGTGCCACGGGGGTGGCAGGGGCGGGGGAGCGACTTTGCGGGAGGGGGCGGGGGAGCGGCTTTGTGAGAGGGGTGGAGGCGGAGAGTCCGCGTGGGAGGTGGAAGCGGCCCGGGGTGGGGGGTTGGCTCGGCAGGCGGGTGCTACGCCGAGGTAGGGAGTCGGCTCGGCAGGTGGGAACGGCGCGGAGGTAGGGAGGTGAGAGCGGCCCAGGGGTGGGGAGCCGGCGGGGAGCCGGGTGGGGAGGCGGGGAAGTTGGGGAGTCGGCTGGGGAGCATGGGGGTGGGGAGCTGGCTCGCGAGGTAGGCGGGCGCGGCGCGGCGTCGGGTCGGTGAGGGTGTGGGCTTGCGAGGGGCAGGACCTGGCCATGCGGCGAGGGTGTGGGCGGACCGGCGTCGTCGGCGGTCCCGCGTCACAGCGCGTAGACGGAACTCGCGTCCCTCAAGGCGGCTGGCCTCGAGACGGCTGGCCTCAAGGCGACTGGCCTCGAGACGGGTGGGCTCGAGACGGCTGGCCTCGAGACGGCTGGCCTCGAGACGACCGCCCTCAAGACGACCGCCGCATGGCCTCCGTGATCCGCTCCGCCGCCGACATCACCGGCACCGCGTGCAGCCGTCCCGGCGTCCTCGTCAACCGCTCTATCGGCCCGGAAACCGACACCGCCGCGATCACCTTCCCCCCAGCCCCCCGGATGGGCGCCGACACGCTGGCCACCCCGTTCTCCCGCTCACCCACGCTGTGCGCCCATCCGCGCCGCCGTACCGATGCGAGCGTGGCGGCGGTGAACTTGGCCCCCCGCAACCCCCGGTGCAGCCGGTCGGGCTCCTCCCATGCGAGCAGGATCTGGGCCGCAGACCCCGCGCTCATGGGAAGCGCGGAGCCGACGGGCACGGTGTCACGGAGTCCGCTGGCCCGTTCGGCGGCGGCCACGCACACCCTCTCGTCGCCCTGGCGCCGGTAGAGCTGGGCGCTCTCCCCGGTCAGGTCGCGCAACTGGGTCAGCACGGGGGAGGCCACGGCCAGCAGCCGGTCCTCGCCGGCCGCCGTGGACAACTCGGAAAGGCGGGGCCCGAGCACGAAGCGGCCTTGGGTGTCTCGCGATACGAAACGGTGAAATTCCAGGGCGACGGCCAGCCGATGCGCTGTGGGCCTGGCCAAACCGGTCGCCTGGACCAGTTGCGCGAGCGAGGCTGGGCCCGCTTCGAGGGCGTTCAGCACCAAAACGGCCTTGTCGAGTACTCCGACTCCGCTAGAGTTGTCCATGTACCGATACTGCCGTCTCAGCATACGAGAAAGCAAGTCGGTGGGTCCCTGCGACCTGCAAAAGGGCGGAAGGCAAGGGCGCTGACCGGAATTCCCGGCAGGTCGCGATCGAAGGAGGAGAACATGGGCCGCACACTGGCGGAGAAGGTCTGGGAGCAACACGTCGTTCGACGTGCCGAGGGCGAACCCGACCTGCTCTTCATCGACCTGCACCTCATTCACGAGGTCACCAGCCCCCAGGCCTTCGACGGCCTGCGCATGGCCGGTCGGAAGGTGCGGCGCCCCGATCTCACCATCGCCACCGAGGACCACAACGTTCCCACGGTGCTCGGCCCGATCGAGGACCCGGTCTCCAAGACGCAGGTCGAGACGCTGCGCAAGAACGCCGCCGAGTTCGGCGTCCGGCTGCATCCGATGGGTGACGCCGGCCAGGGCGTGGTGCACATCATCGGGCCGCAGTTCGGCCTGACCCAGCCCGGCATGACGATCGTCTGCGGTGACTCGCACACCTCCACCCACGGCGCGTTCGGCGGCATCGCGTTCGGCATCGGCACCTCCGAGGTCGAGCACGTGCTGGCGACCCAGACGCTGCCCGCCTACCGCCCGAAAACGATGGCCATCGAGGTCAAGGGCGACCTGCCCGCGGGCGTCACGGCCAAGGACCTGATCCTGGCGATCATCGCCAAGATCGGCACGGGCGGCGGCCAGGGCTACATCGTGGAGTACCGCGGCGAGGCCATCCGCAAGCTCTCCATGGAGGGCCGGATGACCATCTGCAACATGTCCATCGAGGCCGGCGCCAGGGCGGGCATGATCGCCCCCGACGAGACCACCTTCGCCTACCTGAAGGGCCGCGCCCACGCGCCCCAGGGCGACGACTGGGACAAGGCGGTCGAGCACTGGAAGACGCTGCGCACCGACGACGACGCGGTCTTCGACCGGGTCGTGGAGATCGAAGCGGCCGAGCTCAGCCCATTCGTGACGTGGGGGACCAACCCCGGCCAGGGCGCCCCGCTGAACACCCCGATCCCGTCGCCGCGCAACAGCGAGGACGAGCGGGCCCTGCAGTACATGGGGCTGACGGCGGGCACCCCGCTGAGCGACATCCAGGTCGACACGGTGTTCGTGGGTTCGTGCACCAACGGCCGCATCGAGGACCTGCGGGCGGTCGCCGACATCCTCAAGGGCCGGCAGGTCAAGGCCCGCACGCTGATCGTGCCTGGCTCGATGCTGGTCAAGCTGGAGGCCGAGAAGGAGGGCCTCGACAAGGTCTTCATCGAGGCGGGTGCCGAGTGGCGCCAGGCCGGGTGCTCGATGTGCCTGGGCATGAACCCCGACACGTTGCAGCCGGGGGAGCGCAGCGCCTCCACCTCCAACCGCAACTTCGAGGGCAGGCAGGGCAAGGGTGGCCGCACGCACCTGGTGTCACCGCAGGTCGCGGCGGCGACCGCCGTCACCGGAAAGCTGACCGCACCGGCAGACCTCTGACGAGGCCCGTACGGCACAGCGAAGCCGATTGGCCTTCGAAGAGGAGACCCGTACGGCACAGCGAAGCCGATCGGCCTCCCAGGAAAGCCCGGAACGGCCGAGCGACAGCCGACCGCCCCTGACCACGCCCTGCCCAGGAGAAGAGACCACGACATGGACGCATTCACCACCCACACCGGCACAGCGGTGCCCCTGCGCCGCAGCAACGTCGACACCGACCAGATCATCCCCGCCGTCTGGCTCAAGCAGGTCAGCCGTACCGGCTTCGAGAAGGGGCTGTTCTCCGCCTGGCGCGAGGACCCGGCCTTCGTCCTCAACCAGGACACCTACGCCGGCGCCACGATCCTGCTGGCCGGCCCCGACTTCGGCACCGGTTCCAGTCGCGAGCACGCCGTCTGGGCGATCCAGCAGTACGGCTTCCGCGCCGTGATCGCCGCCAGGTTCGGCGACATCTTCCGCAACAACTCCACCAAGATGGGCCTCCTGCCGGTCATCCTCGACGAGAAGGTCGTCGAGCACCTGCACGATCTGGTCGAGGCCGACCCCTCCACGGAGATCACCGTCGACCTGGACAAGCGCGAGGTCAGGGTCGCCGGCGAGGCCCACTCTTTCGAGATCGACGACTACACCCGCTGGCGCCTGATGGAGGGCCTCGACGACATCGGCCTGACCCTGCGTCACGCCGACGACATCGCCACGTACGAGAATGGTCGGCAGTCATGGCTGCCGACGACCGTCTAGACGAGCATCTAGAAGAAGACGATCTGGCGCGGCGGTTGCGCGATGCGCACCGCCGCGTCCGCCTGCTCACGCCCGCGCAGCAGCGGCGTTTTCTGGCGATCTGCGACCTCGCCAAGCGTGATCCCGGCCGGGCGGGAGCCCGGCTCGACGCCTTCCTGGCTGATCTTCCCGACACGCCACGCAGTCAAGAAAACGCGCTTGGTGATTGAGTTCCCCAGCAATCGGCCTTAATTTCGAGCGCGTAAGGGGTTTCTACGTGGACGTCTGTGCTGGAACCCCGCGCCAATTCAGGGGGATAGATGAACAAGCGGGAACTCGTCGACGCCATCGCGCCGAAGGTGGGCGACAAGAAGACGGCCACTGAGGCCGTCAACGCGATTCTCGAGGCGATTCAGGGTGCCGTGGCGAGCGGTGACAAGGTCTCGATCACCGGCTTCGGCGCGTTCGAGATGGTTCACAAGCCGGCTCGCACGGCGAGGAACCCTTCCACCGGCGCCGAGATCAAGGTCGCCGAGAGCTGGGCGCCCAAGTTCCGTCCCGGCTCCGACTTCAAGGAGCTGGTGAACGCCGGCGGCAAGAAGGCTTCCAAGAAGAAGTAACGATTCACCCAGGAAACGGCCTCCGCGTATGCGGGGGCCGTTTTCTATTCCGGGACCGGAAAAGTCGACAGCGTCACATAGCTGATCTCTTCGCCGGTCAGCACGAGATTGACCCGCTGTCCCGAACGCAGCAGCCGCAGCGGCCCCGCGTCAAAGGCGCGGGTGCCGAATTCCAGCACCGTGCCGTCGTCGAGGAAGACCGTCCCGCTGCGGGTGGCCGGATCGAAGGTTCGCACCGTTCCCTGCACGGGTCCCAGCGTAATCGGGTTGACCCCGCCGCCACAGCCACGCAGGATCGATCTTCATGGTCGCCCAGGAGAGCTTGTGGAGGAATGCGGCCTACCGCCGCTATCTCGGCGCCGACGTGCTGAGCCAGTTCGGCACCCAGGTCACGCTGGTCGCCCTCCCTCTGGTCGCCCTGATCACCCTCGACGCGACGCCGTTCCAGCTGGGCCTGCTCACCGCGGTGGAGATGATCCCGTTCCTGCTGGTGGGCCTGCCCGCGGGCGTCTGGGTGGACCGTATGCGGCGGCGGCCGATCCTCATCGTCACCGATCTGGTGCGCGCGGCCGCGCTGGGCAGCGTCCCGCTGGCGGCGGTGCTGGGCCACCTGACCCTGCCCCACCTGTACGTGGTGGCGTTGGTCGTGGGCGTCTGCGCGGTCTTCTTCGACGTCGCCCACATGAGCTTCCTGCCGTCGATCATCGACAAGGGAGTCCTGGCCAAGGCCATCGGCATGCTGGAGAGCCTGCGCAGCGTCGCGGGCGTGGCGGGGCCGGGCGTGGGCGGCGCGATGGTGCAGATCCTGACCGCGCCCATCGCCCTGGCGGCCGACGCGTTGAGCTACCTGGCGTCGGCGTTCCTGCTCAGAGGCCTGAAGGCCGCCGAGAAGGTCAGGCCCGCCCAGGAGCGGCGCAGCCTCAGGGCCGAACTGCTGGAGGGCATCCGCTACGTGCTCGGCCACCCGATCCTGCGCCGGGTGGCCATGGTCGGTGGCCTCAACATGCTCGCCAACGGCTTCTGGGCCGTCGTGCAGCCGCTCTTCCTGATCGACGAGATCGGGGTCAGCGCCGCCGTCTACGGGCTGATCGTCTCCACGTACGGCATCGGCGGCGTGGTCGGCGCCCTGATCGCCCCCAAGGTCGTGGAGCGGTTCGGCCTCGGCAGGGCCATGTACGGCGGGGCGCTGCTGGCGATGGTCTTCCCGCTGATCATCCCGTTCTCGGGGCCGGGCTGGCAGCTGGCGCTCTACCCTCTGGGCACCCTGACCTGGCTGATCGCCGCGGTCGTCTTCAACGTCGGCCAGGCCAGCTACCGCCAGGCGGTCACGCCCGACCATCTGCGGGGCCGCATGAACGCCAGCATGCGCTTCCTGATGTGGAGCATGATGCCGATCGGCAGCGTGCTGGCCGGCCTGCTCGCGGAGTCGCTGCCGATCTCCACGATGCTCTGGATCACCTGCCTGATCGTCACCGCGGCCCACCTGCCGATCACGCTCCACCTGCCCACGCGCGACCTGAAACTATGAGCCGCCCGGGCCACGGCACAGGCGGTCAGCGCACCGGCCACCGTCCGGCCCGCTCCAGCTCCCCGACCACCGCGGCGGTGTGCCGTCCGAGCCCGAGCCCGATGGCCGCGGCCAGGTCGTCGGGCGTGTCGACGTCGCGGCGCACCGAGTCGATGCCGTCGAGCGCCAGTTCCTTCGCCCCTCCCGCCAGGTGCCTGGCCCTCGACTCGCCGCCGAAGCGCGGGGTGAACGGCACGCCGGGCCGTACGCCGTAGAAGGTCGTGCCCACCTCCAGCGCGTCGGGCACGAACCCCTGCTCGAAGTCCTGCTCCAGCACCCGTGCCAGCTCGGAGGGGCGCAGCGCGGGCAGGTCGGCCTGCAGGGCGCCCACCGGATCGTCCGGCGCCAGCCGTACGGCATGGGCGGCTCCGGTGCGCAGTGCGGTGTTGAGCCCGCGGTCCGGGTCGTGGACCACCACGGCCCCGAGCTCGCCCAGCGGCCCCGCGGCCAGGGGATCGGCGGTGACGACGATGACCCGCGCCACGCCGGGGCAGGAGAGGGCGGCGGAAGCCGTGTCGCAGGCGACGGCGACGGCCAGGCGCTCGCGATGCGGCCCCAGCGCGGCTGCCAGCCGGGTCTTCGCGGCGACCAGGGTCTTCACCGGGATGACCAGGGACCAGCGGTTGCTCATAGAGTTAACTATCGCGGCTCAACGTCGTGTGTGAACATTGGGGCGCAATCCGTGCGTTTGTTGGAGGAAAGTCCGTGAGTCGTCCCAACCGACCGACCCGCTTCTGGGAGTGGCTGGCCGTAGTGATCGTCAAGCCGCTCTCGCGGCTGCTGGTGAAGAAGGACTGGCGCCACGGCGAGCGGGTGCCCCGGCAGGGCGGGCTGATCATCGCGGCGAACCACCTGTCGTGGTCGGATCCGGTGCTGATCTCGCACTTCCTCTACAACAACGGCCGCTGGCCGGTCATCCTGGCCAAGTCGGGCCTGTTCGAGGTGCCGGTGCTGCGGGTGGCGGTCAAGGCGCTGCTGGCGATCCCCGTCTACCGGGGCAGCACCGACGCGGCCAAGTCGCTCGACATCTCGCGTGAGCGGCTCAGGAACGGCGCAGCCGTGCTGTTCTACCCCGAGGGCACCTGCACCCGCGACCCCGAGCTGTGGCCCATGCAGGGCAAGACCGGCGTGGCGCGGCTGGCGCTGGAGACCGGCGCGAAGGTCATCCCCGTGGCCCACTGGGGCGCGCAGGAGCTGCTGCCGTACGGCTCGTCGAAGCCCAAGCCGTTCCCTCGCAAGACCTTCGCGGTCTCGGTGGGCGAGCCGGTCGACCTGTCGAAGTACGAAGGCCAGCCGATGCGCGGCAAGGTGCTCAAGGAGGCCACCAACGACATCATGATGGCCATCACCCACCAGCTGGCCGAGCTGCGCGGCGAGAAGGCGCCGGAGAAGCCGTGGGAGCCCTCCGATGACTAGGGCCGCGGTGTTCGGAGCCGGATCGTGGGGCACGGCCTTCGCGATGATCCTGGAGAAGGCCGGCACGGAGACGGTCATCCAGGGGCGTCGCGCCGAGATCGTCGAGGCGATCAACGAGCGGCACGAGAACCCCGACTACCTGCCCGGCGTCAAGTTGCCCGACACGCTGCGCGCCACCACCGACGCCGCCGAGGCGCTCCAGGGCGCCGACTTCGTCGTGCTGGCCGTACCTTCGCAGACGTTGCGCGAGAACCTCACGGCGTGGAAGCCGCACCTGCCCGAGGGGGCGGTGCTGGTCAGCCTGATGAAGGGCATCGAGCTGGGCACCACCAAGCGGATGAGCGAGGTCATCGCGGAGGTGGCGGAGCTGCCCGCCGAGCAGGTGGCCGTCGTCTCGGGGCCGAACCTCGTCGGCGAGATCGTCCGCGGCCAGCCGTCCGCGACCGTGGTGTCGTGCGTCGACGAGCAGGTGATGGACCGGCTGCAGCAGGCCTGCCACGTGCCGCCGTGGTTCCGCGCCTACACCAATCCCGACGTGGTCGGCGTGGAGCTCGGGGGCGCGATCAAGAACGTGATCGCGCTGGCGATCGGTGTCGCCCAGGGCATGGGCATGGGCGACAACGTCAGCGCGCTCATGATGACGCGCGGCTTGGCCGAGATCTCGCGTCTGGGCGCGGCGCTCGGGGCCGACCCGCACACCTTCGCGGGGCTGGCGGGCATGGGCGACCTCATCGCCAGCTGCAACTCGCCGCTGGCGCGCAACCGCACCTTCGGCGAGAAGCTGGGCCGCGGCATGACGCTGGAGGAGGCCATCGCCTCCACCAAGCAGACCGTCGAGGGCGTCAAGTCCGCGGAATCGGTGCTGGAGCTGGCACGCAAGCACGATGTGGAGATGCCGATCACCGAGGTGGTCGTCGGAGTGGTGCACGACGGGATGGCTCCGGCGGAAGCGGGCGTGTTGCTCATGTCGCGCTCACCCAAGCCTGAGCGGTATGGCGTGTAGATTCGGTTTACATGAGCAAGCCACGCGTAGCCGTCGTTTTCGGTGGTCGGAATTCGGAGCACGCCGTCTCCCTCATGGGGGCGGGCAGTGTGCTGCAGGCCATCGACTCCAGCAAGTATGACGTGATCCCGATCGGGATCACCCAGGACGGCCGGTGGGTGCTCGTCGGCGGGGACCAGCGCTACGCTATCGAGGGCGGGCAGCTGCCCGTGGTCGACGAGTCGGGCACGCTGGTGGCGCTGCCGTCCAGCCGGCTGGTCTCGATCGAGCCGGGCCAGGGCCTCGGCGAGGTCGACGTGGTCTTCCCGGTGATGCACGGCCCGTTCGCCGAGGACGGCACCATCCAGGGCCTGCTGGAGATGGCCGGCGTGCGTTACGTCGGCTCCGGGGTGCTGGCCAGCGCCGCCGGCATGGACAAGGCCTTCATGAAGACCGTCATGGCGGCCGCCGGGCTGCCCATCGGCCGCTACGTGGTGGTGCGTGAGCGCGACTGGCGCCTCGACAAGGAGCGGGTGCTCAAGGAGGCCGAGGAGCTGGGCTGGCCGGTCTTCGTGAAGCCGGCCAGGGCGGGGTCGTCGCGCGGCATCTCCAAGGCGCACGACCGCGCGTCGCTGGAAGCGGCGGTCGAGCTGGCCCGCGAGCACGACCCCAAGGTGCTGATCGAGGCGGCCATCAGCGGGCGTGAGGTCGAGTGCGCTGTGCTGGAGCAGCTCGACGACCAGCCGCCGCTGGCCTCCCAGCCAGGAGAGGTCATCGTCGAGGGCGGGCAGGACTTCTTCGACTTCGAGGCCAAGTACTACCCGGAGCAGATGTCGCTGACCGTCCCGGCCGATCTGCCCAAGGAGGTCGCCGAGGAGCTGCGCGCGATGGCGGTCAAGGCCTACGAGACGCTGGGCTGCGAGGGGGTCTCCCGGGTCGACTTCTTCTACACCCCCGAGGGCAAACTGGTCTTCAACGAGATCAACACGCTGCCCGGTTTCACCTCGTTGTCGGTGGCGCCGCAGCTGCTGGCGCACTCGGGGATCGACTACCCGCAGCTCGTCGACCACCTCATCCAGCTGGCGCTGCGACGCGAGCCCGGCCTGCGCTGACCGCTCCTGTCAGCCGGTGGTGGCCGTCTTCACCGGCTCCGACAGGTCGGCCAGGACCTCGGCGGGTTCGTGCGTGCGCGCGGCGGTCACCTCGACGTAGGCCGTGTCGGTGACGGCCGTGAAGAGGGTCGGTGTGTCGGGGTCGGCGTACCAGCCCACCCCGTTGATCTCCAGGAGCTGGTCGGTGGGCGCCATCTGGCTGGGCCTGGACACGCCGCAGCGCAGCGCGATCTCGCCGTCCCCCCAGACGGCGACGTAGGCCGACTCCGGGCTGGACCGGCCGCGCTCCAGCCCGGCGAGCTGCGCGGGCAGAGATCCGTCGAGGCGGGCGCACGCCGCCGCCGCCTCGCCCTGCGGAACCGGGGGTTCCACCTGTACGGCTGCGCCGCAACCGGCGAGCGCGAACAGGGTGAGCAGGGCGAAGCTTCTCATATGTGCACGATAGGGCACGTCAGAGTGCGGGTGATGCCGTCCACGGCCTGGATCTGGGCGACGACGAGTTTGCCGAGTTCGTCCACGTTCCTGGCCTCGGCGCGCACGATCACGTCGTACGGGCCGGTGACGTCCTCGGCCTGCGTGACCCCCTGGATCGCGGCGATCTCTCTGGCCACGTCGGCCGCCTTGCCAACCTCGGTCTGAATCAGGATGTAGGCCTGCACCATTGCGTCCTCCCGGGCAATTGGATCACGCCGAAGGGCCACCGTACCCTGTTGCCTGTTGGAGGTGCGTCATCACAGTTGGAAATATTGGCGAATTTGGTGCTATAGGCCGCATTACCGCTCGTCTGCCGCAAGGCGCGCCGGTCCTGGTCGGTCCCGGTGACGATGCTGCGATGATCAGCGCCTCCGATGGGCGTGTCGTCGTGTCAACTGATCTGTTGATCGAGGGTAGGCACTTTCGCCGCGATTGGTCCAGCGGGTACGACATCGGCCGGAAGGCCGCGGCCCAGAACCTGGCCGACGCGGCCGCCATGGGCGCCGTGCCGACCGCCATCGTGGTCGGGCTCGGGCTGCCCGCCGATCTGCCCGTCGAATGGCTGGAGGCGCTGACCGACGGGCTGCGCGACGAGTGCGCGCTGGTGGGGGCGAGCGTGGCGGGCGGCGACATCACCCGCTGCCCGCTGGTCGTGCTGGGCGTGACCGTCATGGGCGACCTGGAGGGGCGGGCTCCCGTGCTGCGCTCGGGGGCCAGGCCGGGGCAGGTCGTGGCGGTGAGCGGGCTGCTGGGGTATTCGGCGGCCGGGCTGGCCCTGCTGGAGAAGTACGGCGGGGACGCCTCGGGCGAGGCCGTCGAGGTGCATCGCCGGCCCCGCCCGCCGTACGCGTCAGGACCCGAGGCCGCGCGGCTGGGCGCGACCGCGATGCTCGACGTCAGCGACGGTCTGGTGCAGGATCTCGGGCACATCGCGGCGGCCAGCGCGGTGGGCATCGTGCTCGACCCCGAGCTGCTGCGGGCCGGCGACGCGGTGGTCCGGGCCGCGGCCGAGGTGGGGGCCGACCCGCTCGACTGGGTGCTGGCCGGAGGGGAGGACCACGCGCTCGCGGCGGTCTTTCCGAGTGACATATGCCTCACGCCTGGCTGGAACGTTGCAGGCAGGGTCGTCGAGGGCGAGGGAGTGCAGGTCGCTGGGCGTGTCGCGCCCGCGCGGGGCTGGGATCACTTCGGGCCTGACATGTCATGACTCTCGCGTGACAGGCGAGAAAGTTGTGACAAAGGCGTAGTAAAGGTGTTATGAAGTTTGGCGGCCACTGTACCCGGCAGAAAGGGCGACTATGGGCCGCCACGGCAGCGGTGGATCGGAGAGCGAATATCAGCGTGGGGCGGATCAGACCGATCCGAGGGCCTCGTGGTCCTGGTCGGAGGAAGCCGTCTCGACAGGGGCGTTCTGGCCGGCCGAACGGCCCGACCCCCAGCAGCCCGCTCCTCAGCCCGCTCCTCAGCCCGCATGGCCGCAACCGCCCGACCGGCCGGCGGTGACCGGCCAATGGGCCAGGCCTGCCCCGGAGCAGCCCTACCACCTGCCTCCGCAGGAGAGCCGCCATCAGGCGCATCAGCAGGGCCCCCGTCAGGGGGAGGAGAGCGCCGAGGTCCCCTGGGACCAGCGGGCCTCCTTCAACGCCCCGCCCCCCGAGCCCGGCGACGTCAAGGTCGCCGGAGCGCCCGTCCCGGCGTGGGCGGAGACCCAGACCGCCTTCCTGGGCTCCGGCTGGAGCAACGACGACTCGGGCTGGTCCGGAGGCGAGGAACTCCCTGACGACGAAGGTCGCAGGCGCGGACGGCGTCGCCCCCGTTCCGGCGGCCGGCCGCCCGGAGGCGCTCAGGGCAGGGGCAAGGCGGCCCTGCTGGCCGTGGCCGCGGTCGCGGTGGTGCTCGGCGGCTCCGTGGTCGGCGTGCGGATGATGAGCTCGTCGGCGCCCGCCGAGTGCACGGGCGACTCCTGCCAGGCGGCCTCGGGCCAGCCCATGCCGACCGTCTCCGATTCCGGCGCGGCCGACGAGAGCCCCCAGACCGAGGCGGACCAGACCCCGGAGTCGGAGGAGTCACCGACCGCGCGCACGCCGGGCCGTACGACCACACCGCGCCCGGCCAGGCCCACGCCCACCAAGAGCAGGCTGAAACAGACCCAGCGCCCGGTCAGCGAGCCCTCCCCGGACTTCCCGGACGCCTCGCCGACCGCCGAGCCCACCTCCACCGAGGAGGAGGACGCTCCCATCTTCCAGGACGACCCGGGCGCGGACAGCCGGCCCACGGTCGAGCCGACCACCGACACCTTCGGACGGCAGAGCAGCAGCCAGGTCGGTGTCACCTTCGACCTCCTGGAGCAGGGCAGGCGCGGCTACACCGCCGAGGTGTCGGTGACCAACCACACCGGCACGCCGCTGAGCGCCGCCACCGTCACCGTCCCGGTCTCCGGAGACGTCTTCGACGTGGCCGGGGCCAACTGGACCCAGGACGGCGACCTGCTCATCCTCGACCTGCCCGGCGAGCTGCCCGAGGGCGGGCAGGCCACGGTGACCGTCAGTGCGTACGGCCAGGCGGAGGAGCCCGAGACCTGTGGCGTGGTCGGCGCGGAGTGTGTGATGGGATAGGAAGCGTGTCGCTTCGTACCCCTCCACGTGTTCTGACCGTCGCCGGATCCGACTCCGGCGGAGGCGCGGGCATCCAGGCCGACCTCAAGACCATGCTGGCTCTGGGCGTGCACGGCATGAGCGTCATCGCCGCCGTCACCGCGCAGAACTCCCTGGGTGTCCAGGGCTACTGGGAGCTGCCTCCCGAGGCCGTGCGCGCGCAGCTCGACTCGGTGCTCGGCGACATCGGGGCACAGGCGATCAAGACCGGCATGCTGGCCTCTCCCGTGCTCGTGGAGACGGTCGCCACCGCGCTGGCCGCCTATCCCGCGCCCGTCGTGGTCGATCCCGTGGGCGTCTCCAAGCACGGCGACCCGCTGCTGGCCCCCGAGGCGGTCGACACGGTCAAGACGCTGCTGCTGCCGGTGGCGACGGTCGTCACGCCCAATTTGTGGGAGGTCGAGCAGCTCACGGGCGTGCGCGTCGAGTCGGAGACCGACCTGCGGCGCGCCGCAGACGCCGTGCTGGAGCTGGGGCCGCGCTGGGCGCTCATCAAGGGCGGCCATCTGCCGGGTGAGCCGGTCGACCTGCTCACCGACGGTGACCAGGAACACCTGTTCAGGGCCGAGCGGCTCGACAACCGGCACACCCACGGCACGGGTTGCACGCTGGCATCGGCGATCGCCTCGCATCTGGCGCTGGGCGACGACGTGCCGGGAGCGGTGGGCAAGGCCAAGGAGTACGTCACGGGGGCGATCGGGCTCGGTTTCCCGCTCGGCGGCGGCATCGGCCCGGTCGACCACGCCTGGAAGTGGCGCTAGGCCCACCCGCCAGGACCTCCGCCCACTCGCCGTCAGGGCCGCTTGCCCCGCACGATCCAGACGATCGCGCCCGCGGCCATCGCACCCAGCGCGACGCCGGTGAGCTTCGCCCAGAGCGGCTGGGCGAAGCCGGTGAAGGCGCCCTGCGCGTCGAACTCCGGGCAGCCCAGACCGTGCACACAAGTGTGGCCGAAGGTGGCGAACTCGCTGGGCCCGGTGTAGAGGAGTCCGATGGCCCACAACGCCGCGAGCAGCGCGGCGACGACGGCCAGGACGGCGAGGAGCTTCCTGGTCATGGGCATGACAAAAGCCCGGCGGGGTGCGCCGGGCTTCGCCTCGCTGAAGACCCTAGCGGGTGACCTTGCCGGCCTTGATGCACGAGGTGCAGACGTTCAGCTTCTTCGGCGTGCCGCCGACGACCGCGCGAACGGTCTGGATGTTCGGGTTCCACCGGCGACGGGTGCGGCGGTGGGAGTGGGAGATGTTGTTGCCGAAGGTCGGGCCCTTGGCGCAGACATCGCAGACGGAAGCCACGGTATCGCTCCTTCAAACAGTCGATATAGCCCGTTCCGCTGATGCTTGGCCTTGCGGAGGGCATGCCGGGACAACCGGCGAGCTAGTCGAGGATATCCGATCCGGACGGATGGGTGCCACGCGAGCTCGGCGGAGCTACTCAACAGGGCCCGGTTCGTGGGGATATTCTCCTGACATCAAAGATACCGCACACCGAGGAGCGCGCGAGAGTGAGCACGGTTCTCGACCCGCCCGCGGTGCGGCGCTGGGCCAGGCTGTCGGCTGACACGCTGGGCCGGGCCAGGGCGGAGATCGACGCGCTCAACGTCTTCCCCGTCGCCGACGGCGACACGGGCACGAACCTGCACATGACGATGTTGTCGGCCGCGGAGGCCGTGGAGTCGCTTCCCGACGACGTCGACGCGGCCGTCGTGTGGCAGACGCTGTCGTACGGCGCGCTGGTGGGCGCGCGCGGCAACTCGGGAGTGATCGTCAGCCAGGCGCTGCGCGGGCTGGCCGAGGTGCTGAAGAACGGCGAATCCGACCTGCGTGGCGCGCTGGTGAGGGGCGCGGAGCTGGCGCGCGGGGCGGTGGCCAGGCCCGTCGAGGGCACCGTGCTGAGCGTCCTCGAAGCCGTGGCGGTGGCCGTACGAGATCTTGAAGGTGACCTCGAGGAGGTCGCCAGATGCGCGGCGGCGGAGGCGCGGTCGGCGCTCAGCCGTACACCCGCGCAGCTGGAGGTCCTGGCCCGCAGCGGCGTCGTCGACGCGGGAGGGGCGGGCCTGGCGATCATCCTGGACACCCTCGTGTCGGTGCTGACCGGGTCGGGGCCGCGGCGCTACGAGGTGCCCGCGCCGACCGCGCCCGTGGTGCCGATGACCGAGGCCGGCGCGGGATACGAGGTCATGTACCTGCTCGACGCGCCGTCGCTGGGCAACCTGCGCGACGAGCTCGACGGGATGGGCGACTCGCTGGTGATCGTCGGCGGCGACGGGCTGTGGAACGTGCACGTGCACTGCGACGACGCCGGCCAGGCGATCGAGGCCGGGCTGCGCGTGGGCCGCCCGCACCGCATCAGGGTGACCTACCTGGCCGAGCGCACCCACCGCGGCAACGCCGGGCGCGGCGTGGTGGCCGTGGCCGCGGGCGACGGCATCGCGGCGCTGTTCGAGGAGGCGGGGGCCGTCGTGGTCAGGCGCGAGCCCGGCACCTCGCCGCCGCTTCCCGCGATGCTGGCGGCGATCAGGGACGCGGGCGACGAGGTCGCGGTGCTCCCCAACGACGAGGGCGTGCGCGCGGTGGCCATCGCGGCGGCGGAGATCGCCCGCGAGGACGGCGTGGTGGTCAGCGTCCTGCCCACCAAGGCGACCGTGCAGGGACTGGCCGCGCTGGCCGTCCACGACCCGCTGCGGCGCTTCGACGACGACGTGGTGGCGATGACCGACGCCGCCGGGCACACCAGGTACGGCCACGTCACCGTCGCCGACCGCCAGGCGATGACCAGCGTGGGCGTGTGCCGCCCCGGCGACGTGCTGGGGCTGATCGACGGCGACGTGGTGGACCTCGGCCCCGATCTCGGCGAGCTTTGCATGCGCCTGGTGCAGCGCATGGTGGCGGGCGGCGGCGAGCTGGTGACGCTGGTCACCGGCAAGGACGCGCCGCCTTCTCTGGCCCCGGCGGTCGCCGACCACCTCGGGCCGCTGGTCGAGGTGGTCGTCTACGAGGGCGGTCAGGGCGGATACCCGTTGCTCATCGGTGTGGAGTAGGGCGTTCCTGTCGGCCGGGCACGGTAGAACGGACTGCGTGAGTCGTTTTGACGAGCCGCTCGGGAAGGCGCTCGACCCCAAGACCGCCAAGCTCCTGCAGTCGGTGCTGGAGCTGGAGACGGTCGGCGATCTGTTGCGCCACTACCCACGCCGCTACGCCGAGCGCGGCGAGCTGACCGCGATCGACGCCCTCGAGGTCGACGAGCACGTCACCGTCGTGGGCGAGGTGACCAGGCTGATGCGCAAACCCATGCGCAACCGCGGCGGCACCTGGCTCGAGGTCGAGGTGGTCGACGGCAACCGCGCGAAGATCTACCTGTCGTTCTTCGGCAAGGGTTCCCACGTCGCCGAGTCGCGGCTCAAGCCGGGCAGGCGCGGCATGTTCGCCGGGAAGGTCGGGCAGTTCGGCTCGCGCGCCCACCCGCGCTGGCAGCTGGCCCACCCCGAGTTCGAGCTCTTCGAGGAGGAGACGGGCTCCGCGTCGGCCGAGGAGTTCGCCAACGCGCCGGTGCCGATCTATCCGGCGGGCAAGGACCTGACGCCCTGGGTGATCAGGCGGGCGATCGGCGTGGTGCTCGACACGCTCGGACCCCTCGACGATCCGCTGCCCGCCGAGGTGCGCGCCCGCCACCGGCTGATGCCGCTGGCCGAGGCGCTGGAGGCCATCCACCGGCCGCGCGACTTCGGCGACGTGACCAGGTCGCGCGAGCGGCTGAAGTTCGACGAGGCGTTCGTGCTGCAGGCGGTGCTGCTGCAGCGGCGCATCGCCGCCACCTCCTGGCCGGCCAAGGCGCGGCCCAGGATCGAGGGAGGGCTGCTCGACCAGTTCGACGAGCGCCTGCCGTGGAACCTCACCGAGGGCCAGTCGGCCGTTGGCGAGGAGATCGCGCGCGACCTGGCCCTGGAGCACCCCATGCACCGGCTGCTCCAGGGCGAGGTGGGCGCAGGCAAGACCGTGGTCGCGCTGCGCGCCATGCTGCAGGTCGTCGACTCCGGCGGCCAGGCCGTGCTCCTGGCCCCCACCGAGGTCCTGGCCCAGCAGCACCACCGCTCCATCAGCGCCATGCTCGGCGACCTGGCCGCCGGTGGCATGTTCGGCGGCACCACCGTCGGCCTGCTCACCGGCTCCATGGGCGCCGCCGCCCGCCGCTCGGCCCTGCTCGACGCCGCCTCGGGCGCCGCGGGCATCGTGGTCGGCACCCACGCGCTGCTGCAGGAACACGTGCAGTTCGCCGAGCTCGGCCTGGTCGTCGTCGACGAGCAGCACCGCTTCGGCGTCGAGCAGCGCGACGCGCTGCGCGAGAAGGTGTCGGGCGGACGGCCCCACGTGCTGGTCATGACCGCCACCCCGATCCCGCGCACGGTCGCCATGACCGTCTTCGGCGACCTCGAGGTCTCCACGCTGTCGCAGCTGCCCTCGGGCCGGGCGCCGATCACCTCGCACGTCGTGCCCGCCGCCGACAAGCCCCACTACCTCGACCGCACCTGGGAGCGGGTGCGCGAGGAGGTCGGGCTGGGCCGCCAGGCCTACATCGTCTGCCCGCGCATCGGCGACCTCGAGGGCGACGAGGGCGACCTGTCGGCGGCCGCCGGCGGCGACGACCGGCGTCCGCCGCTGGCGGTCCTGGAGGTCGCCGAGCTGCTCGCGAGCGGCCCCCTGCGCGGCCTGCGGGTCGCGGTCCTCCACGGCAAGCTGCCGCCGGAGGAGAAGGACGCGATCATGAAGGCGTTCTCGCGCGGCGAGGTCGACGTGCTGGTTGCCACGACCGTCATCGAGGTGGGAGTCGACGTGCCCAACTCCTCGGTCATGGTCATCATGGACGCCGACCGGTTCGGCGTCTCGCAGCTCCACCAGCTACGCGGCCGGGTCGGCCGAGGCGGACTGCCCGGCCTGTGCCTGCTGGTGACCGAGTTCGCCGAGAACTCTCCCGCCAGGGCCAGGCTCGACGCCGTCGCCGCCACCCTCGACGGGTTCGAGCTGTCCAGGGTCGACCTGGAGCAGCGGCGCGAAGGCGACGTGCTGGGCGCGGCCCAGTCGGGCAAGCGGTCGTCGCTGAAGCTGCTGCAGCTGCTGCGCGACGAAGACGTCATCGAGGCGGCGAGAGCCGAGGCGCTGGAGCTGCTGCGCAAGGATCCTGAGATGAAGGGGCACTCCGGGCTGCGGGCCGAGATCGACCGGCTGCTGCGCGACGAGAAGGCCGACTACCTGGAGAAGACCTGAGAGCTCCGCAGCCGGGCAAGTGCCCAGCTGCGGGGACGGCCTCCCCCCGAATGCCGTCCCCGCCTGGGCCCACCCTCGGGTCAGGTGCCGAGGGTTCCGGCGTGCGGAAGGGCTCACGATCACGCCGGGCGGCCTCCCTGTGGGTCACCTCGAAGGCCGCAGTCATCATCATGCGGGTCCGGGGTGGCGTTGTGAATCACCCTTGCGCATACGAGGCCGACACTTGTCCACTCTTGACCTGCGAGGATGGAGGCATGAGTCGGATCATCGCGGGGAGCGCCGGAGGGCGGCGGATCCAGGCGCCGCCCGGCAAGGCGACCAGGCCCACCAGCGACCGTGCCCGAGAGGGGATCTTCTCGACGCTCGACTCGCTCCAGGGGCTGGAGGGGGTGCGTTTCCTCGACCTGTACTCCGGGTCGGGGGCGATCGGCCTGGAGGCGGTCTCCCGCGGCGCCGCGCACGCCCTGCTGGTGGAGGCCGACCAGAGGGCGGTCCGCACGATCAAGGCCAACATCGCGACGCTCGGCTTCGGCCGGGAGGCGCGGGTGGTGGCCGACAAGGTCGAGCGGGTGATCGCCAAGCCGTGCGCCGAGCCGTACGACATCGTCTTCGCCGATCCGCCGTACGCCGCGGGCAACACAGGAGAGGTGCTGGAGCTGCTGCGCGACAACGGCTGGCTGGCGCCCGAGGCCGTGATCGCCTACGAACGCGAGAGCAGGGGAGACGACCTGGTCTGGCCGAGTGGGTACGTAGAGGAGAGGGTCCGTCGTTACGGCGAAGCGGCCGTTTGGTACGGTCGCGCCGCCGGGAACCCTTAGAACCGGGGAGGCGTTTTGCGACGCGTGGTCTGCCCGGGGTCCTTCGACCCCATCACCAACGGCCACCTCGACATCATCGGCCGTGCGGCCAAGTTGTATGACGAGGTGACCGTCGCCGTGCTTATCAACATCGAGAAGAGCAGCCTGTTCACGGTCGACGAGCGGATCGAGATCCTTCAGACCGTGACCCGCGAGTACCCCAACGTCAAGGTCGAGAAGTTCCACGGCCTGCTGGTCGACTTCTGCAAGGACAACGACATCCCGGCCATCGTCAAGGGCATCCGGGTCGTCAGCGACTTCGACTACGAGCTGCAGATGGCGCAGCTCAACTACCGGTTGTCCGGCGTGGAGACGTTGTTCATGCCGACCAACCCCGAATACTCTTTCCTGAGCTCCAGCAGAGTGAAGGAAATCGCCCGCTACGGCGGCGACGTCTCGGGTCTCGTGCCCGACCTGGTACACAAGCTGCTGATTGAGCGTCTCAGGGGCTGACTGGCGCCTGGTATTGTTTCTATTCGGCCTTGTACGACGGCGACGGTCTTCGCCATGCCTAGCGAGAGCAGAATGACTCAGCACCTCGACCCCCGCACACCCTGGGTGTTCTCCACCCACGATCTGGGCAGGCGGCCGGGCACGATGCGAGAGATCCATCTGTCTCTCCCGGCTCCGGCAGATCTCGGCGTCGACATGATCGGCGTTCCCAAGGACGCCGAAGTCGAACTGGATCTCCGGTTCGAAGCGGTGATGGAAGGCGTGCTCGTGAGCGGCACGGCCCGGGCTCCTCTGGCAGGGGAGTGCGTGCGGTGCCTCGAACCGGTCTCCGACGAGATCGAGGTCGAACTCCAGGAGCTGTTCTTCTACTCCGACGAGGATTCCTCGGAGGAGGATTCGCTGCTCGACGGCGAACTGTTCGACCTCGAGCCGACGTTCCGCGACGCGGCGGTGCTCGCACTGCCGCTGAGCCCCGTCTGCCAAGACGACTGCCAGGGGCTCTGCGTGGAGTGCGGGATCAGGCTGGCCGAGGCCGGCGCGGATCACCGGCACGAGAAGATCGACGCCCGCTGGGCGTCGTTGCAAGGTTTGGTTACCGAGAACGATCAGGAGAAGTGACGTGGCCGTCCCGAAGCGGAAGATGTCGCGGAGCAACACTCGCCACCGCCGCTCCCAGTGGAAGACGACTGCTGTCGCGCTGGTGAGCTGCCCGCAGTGCCGTTCGCCCAAGCAGCCGCACATCGCGTGCCCGACCTGCGGCACCTACAACCGTCGCCAGGTCATCGAGCCGTCTGCCTGATCGCACACGACCGTCGACGTGCCGACCGGTTCCGCCGGTCGGCATCCGCGGTTCATGATGCGACGCGGTGGCTCGTCAGCCCGCGGCCGTGGTGGACGCCGGAGCGTGTCCCCGACGCCCACCACGTTTTCGGGCATCTCCCAGCCATCGCTCGCCGCTGGAAGATGTCCGAGGAGGAAGCACGTGGGCTCAGCTCCCAAACCCATCGCCGTCGACGTAGCGCGTGACGAGCTCGACAAGGTGCTCGTGGTCAAGCTCGACCCCGACATCCTCGAGCGTGCGCTGACGCACCGTTCCTACGCCTACGAGAACGGCGGACTGCCCACCAACGAGCGCCTGGAGTTCCTCGGCGACTCGGTGCTGGGTCTCGTCGTCACCGACACCCTTTATCGCAACCACCCCGACCTGCCCGAGGGCCAGCTGGCCAAACTCCGGGCCGCGGTGGTCAACATGCGTGCCCTGGCCGACGTCGCCCGCAATCTCGGGCTCGGCAAGTATCTCCGGCTCGGCCGCGGCGAGGAGGGCACCGGCGGGCGCGACAAGTCCTCGATCCTGGCCGACACGCTGGAGGCGCTGATCGGCGCCGTCTACGTCGACAAGGGCCTCGACGAGGCGTTCAGGGTCGTGCACCAGCTCTTCGACCCGCTGATCATCCGGTCCGCCTCGCTGGGCGCCGGGCTCGACTGGAAGACCTCGCTGCAGGAGCTCACCGCCTCGGAGGCGCTGGGTGTGCCCGAGTACCACGTCGAGGAGAGCGGGCCCGACCACGCCAAGTCCTTCACCGCCGAGGTGCGGGTCAGCGGCCAGGCCTACGGCACCGGCAACGGGCGCTCCAAGAAGGAGGCCGAGCAGCAGGCCGCCGAGGCCGCGTGGAACCGCATCCGCGCCGCCCGTGAGGCCCGCGAGTCTCAGCCCGCAGGGTCCTGATGCCGGAGCTGCCCGAGGTCGAGGTGGTGCGGCGGGGCCTGGACCAGTGGGTCAAGGGCCGCACCATCACGCTCGCCGAGGTCCTGCACCCGCGGGCGATCCGGCGTCACCTTCCCGGAGCGGCGGCCTTCTCCGCCGCTCTGGCGGGCCGTACGGTCACCGACGTACGGCGGCGCGGCAAGTACCTGTGGCTCCCGCTCGACTCGGGTGAGGCGATCGTGGCCCACCTGGGCATGAGCGGGCAGCTGCTGGTCGACTCGGTCGTGGAGCGCCATCTGAGGGTCCGCGTGGCCTTCAGCGACGGCGGCCCCGACCTGCGCTTCGTCGATCAGCGCACCTTCGGCGAGATGATGGTCAGCCCTCTCGTGGGCGACATTCCCGAGCCGATCATTCACATCGCGCCCGACCCGTTCGAACCCGTCTTCGACGACGAGGTGTTCGCCAAGCGGCTCAGGGCGCGTGACACCGAGATCAAGCGGGCGTTGCTCGACCAGTCGCTGATCAGCGGCGTGGGCAACATCTACGCGGACGAGGCGTTGTGGCGTGCCCGGTTGCACTGGGCCAGGCCGACGGCGACGCTCACCGGGCCGAAGATCGCCGAGCTGCTCGCCGCCGTGCGCGAGGTGATGGCCAGCGCGCTGGCGCAGGGCGGCACCTCCTTCGACAGCCTCTACGTCAACGTCAACGGCGAGAGCGGCTACTTCGAGCGTTCCCTGGAGGCGTACGGCAGGCGCGAGCAGCCGTGCTCGCGCTGCGGCACCCCGATCAGGCGTGACCCGTTCATGAACCGCTCCTCTTTCAGCTGCCCGAAATGCCAGCGCAAGCCCCGGTGAGGATCACCGCCTGGGTGCGTGGGCGGGTCCAGGGGGTCGGCTTCCGCTGGTGGACCCGGGCCCGCGCTCTGGAGCTGGGGCTCGCCGGCTGGGCGCGCAACATGCCCGACGGGCGCGTGGAAGTCGTTGCGGAGGGCCCTGAGGACCGGTGCGTCAAGCTCCTCGGCCTGCTCCGTGGTTGCGACACGCCGGGCGAGGTCCATGGAGTGGTGGAACGCTGGAGTGAAGCCCGAGGTAGTTTGGCCGGGTTTGTAGAACGGTAGCCCCTTCCGCGAAACGCACCAAATAGGGTATAGTTGTATGTCGGGAGTGCCCACAGGTAGGTCTATGCGGTGCGTTCAACTTGACCGCCCACTCTGCCGGTGCGACTCTTGTTAGGTACCACGCGCACCCCTCCCGCGGAATGAAGAAGTGCGCGAACCAGTCTGGTCACTCAGCGTGGAGGACCCTTTACCATGGCGAAGGCTCTACTCGGCCACGTCGGCGGTCCTGACCCTCGGATGGTCTCGGAGATGCGCCGTCTACAGCAGCGAATCCGGGATCTGGAGGCAGAACTCATCCGACTTCAGGCTCAGAACGACGCTCTTGCGGCCCAAAGTCGGGATGAGGCGTACAACCGCCTGCAGGAGCGCGAGCCGGCACTCACGTGAGTGGACGGAAGCGCTAAATCACAGGGACGTTCCGGATGGGACGTCCCTTCGTCATTTCCCTGATCAGTGGCTACAGCGGCCCTCGCCGGGCAGTGAGGACCAGTAGGCTTTCCCGGAAGCGCTGTCAAGGGAAGGGGCGACTGCTTGTACCTCAAGAGCCTCACCCTGCGCGGCTTCAAGTCCTTCGCCTCCGCGACCGCCCTGCGCTTCGAGCCGGGCATCACCTGCGTCGTCGGGCCCAACGGCTCCGGCAAGTCCAACGTCGTCGACGCCCTGGCCTGGGTCATGGGCGAACACAGCGCCAAGTCGCTGCGCGGCGGCAAGATGGAAGACGTCATCTTCGCCGGCACCTCCTCGCGCCCGCCGCTGGGCCGCGCCGAGGTCACGCTGACGATCGACAACTCCGACGGCGCGCTGCCGATCGACTACACCGAGGTGACGATCAGCCGGCTGATGTTCCGCAGCGGGCAGTCCGAATACGCGATCAACGGCGACACCTGCCGCCTGCTCGACATCCAGGAACTCCTGTCCGACTCGGGCATCGGGCGCGAGATGCACGTCATCGTCGGCCAGGGCCAGCTCGACGCGGTCCTGCACGCCGGCCCCGAAGACCGGCGCGCCTTCATCGAGGAGGCCGCGGGCGTCCTGAAGCACCGCAAGCGCAAGGAGAAGGCACTGCGGAAGCTCGACGCCATGCAGGCCAACCTGACCCGCGTGCAAGACCTGGCCACCGAGCTGCGCCGCCAGCTCAAGCCGCTGGGCCGGCAGGCGGAGATCGCCCGCAAGGCCGCGGTCATCCAGGCCGACCTGCGCGACGCCCGCCTGCGGCTGCTCGCCGACGACGTGGTGACGTTGCGCGCCACCCTGGAGCGCGAGGCCGCCGACGAGGCGGCGATCGTCGCCAGGCGCGCCCAGGTCGAGGCCTCCCTCGAGGAGGGCCAGGAGCGCGAGGCCGCCCTGGAGACGGCGGAGGCCGAGGCCCAGCCCCGGCTGTCGGCCGCCCACGAGACCTACTTCCGGCTGTCGTCGCTGCGCGAGCGCATCACGGGCCTGGAGCAGCTGGCCCGCGAGCGCCACCGCCACGCCCTCGACGCCGCCGCGATCGAGCGGCGCGGGCGTGATCCCGAGGAGCTCGAGCGCGAGGCCGTCGAGGCGCGCGAGCAGGAGCTCATCCTGGCCGCCGAGCTGGAGGCCGCCCAGGAGCTGATGGAGGAGGCCGTCGAGGCCCGCCAGCACGCCGAGGCGGCCCTGGCCGAGGAGGAGCGCGTGCTGGCCGCCGCCGCCCGCGCCGCCGCCTCCCGCCGCGAGGAGCTCGTGAGACTCCGAGGCCAGGTCGACGCGGCGCGCAGCCGGGTCCGCGCGGCGGAGGAGGAGATCGGGCGGCTCCAGAAGGCCGTCTTCGACGCCGCCGCCCGCGCCCAGAGCGCGGACGACGAGCTGGCCGCCGCGCGCGACGAGGAACCGGAGGCCGATCCGGAGCTCGCCGCCGATCTCGCGGTGGCCGAGGCCGCCCTGGAGGAGGCTCGCGCGCTGGCGATCGAGGCGCAGGAGGCCGTCGAGGCCGCCTCCGCCGCGCTGGGCGGGCCCCGATCGGCGCTGCAGTCGGCCAAGGCGGCCGTCGGCACGGCCCGAGCCGCCGACCAGGCGGCCCAGCGAGCCGTGGCCGCGCTGGAGGCCCGCCGGGAGGCCCTGGAGCTGGGACTGGCGCAGGGGGCCGACGGCGGCGCCGCGTTGCTGGCGGCGTCCCTGCCGGGAGTGCTGGGCCCGCTGGCGACCTCGCTGACGGTCGCTCCGGGCGCGGAGGCGGCCATCGCGGCCGCCCTGGGTGCCGCCGCCGAGGCGGTGACGGTGAAGTCGCTGGAGTCGGTCGTGGAGGCGCTGGAGCACCTGCGCGCCTCAGGCGGCGGCCGCGCCGCCCTCGTCGTGGCGGGCACCGGCACGGGCTCCGAAGCCGCTCTTTCCGGGCGCCGCCACGGCGAGGAGCCGTACGGCGGGGCGCGGCGCGCTCTCGCGGCCGGGCAGTGGGCCGCCGACCTGGTGACGGTTCCCGGCGAGCTGAGAGCCGCCCTCGACCACCTCCTCGACGGCATCGTGGTCGTCGACACCCTCGACCAGGCCCGCTCCCTCGTCGAAGGCGACCCGTCGCTGAAGGCCGTCACGAAGGACGGCGACCTGGTCGGCGCCCATACCGCCCACGGCGGCTCCGCCGGTGGCACGAGCGTGCTCCAGGTCCGTGCGGCGCTCGACGAGGCCGTGGCGGCCCTGGAGGAGGCCCGCCTCACCGCCGAGACCACCGCCCAGGGCCTCGACACCGCGCTGGAGGCCGAGCACACCGCCCAGGCCGCTCTCGAAGCGGCCCAGGCGGGGGTGGCGACGGCTCAGCAGGAGGCGGGCAGCGCCCAGGCAGGGGTGACCGACTCCCAGCGCCGGCTCGACCAGGTCAGGGCCAGGCAGCGCGAGGCCGACCAGCGCAACGCCGCCGCGGCCAGGCGGGTGGCGCAGCTGGAGGCGGCGGCCAAGGCGGCCGAGGCCGAGGCGGCGCGCCTCAACACCAGCGTGCGCGCGGCCGAGGAGTCCAGGGCGGAGGGCCAAGAGGAGGCGGCCGAGCTGGAGATGCGCCTGGCCGAGGCCGAGTACGCCCAGGAGCTGGAGGCAGAGCCCACCACCGACACCCGCGACGAGCTGGCCGCCACCCGCGACGCCGCCCGGCAGCGCGAGATGGAGTCGCGCCTGCAGGTCCGCACCGCGGAGGAGCGGGTCAGGGGCGTCGAGGGCCGGGCCGACCAGCTGGTGCGCCAGGCCCAGCAGGAGCGTGAGGAGCGGGTCAGGGCGGTCGAGCAGCGCGAGAAGCGGCGCAGGCAGGCGGCGCTGGCCGAGCAGATCGCCGACGCCGCCGGGCGGGTGCTGTCGACCTTGGCGGCCTCCATCCAGCAGGCGGGTCGCGAGCGCGACGACGCCGACCTGGCCAGGGTCGCCATCGACGCCGAGCTGAAGCAGGTGCGCGCCCACGTGCGCGAGCTGGGCCACGAGCTCGACAAGCTCGTCAACCGGGTCCACGGCAACGAGGTCGCCCGCACCGAGCAGCGCCTGCGGCTGGAGCAGCTCGAGGTGCGGGCGATGGAGGAGTTCGGTGTCGAGACCGACTCGCTGATCGCCGAGTACGGTCCGCAGGCGCCGGTGCCCGGCGATCCCGCGGTGCCGTACGTCCGTGAGGAGCAGGAGAAGCGGGCGCGCATCGCCGAGAAGCAGATGACGCAGCTCGGCAAGGTCAACCCGCTGGCGCTGGAGGAGTTCGCGGCGCTGGAGGAGCGTCACGCCTTCCTCAACAGCCAGCTCGAAGACCTCAAGAAGACCCGGCGCGACCTGCTGACGGTCGTCAAGGAGGTCGACGACCGGGTGCAGCAGATGTTCGCCGCCGCCTACGACGACGTGGCGCGCGAGTTCGAGCAGATCTTCGGCCGGGTCTTTCCCGGTGGCGACGGCAGGCTGATCCTGACCGCGCCAGAAGACATGCTGACCACCGGCATCGAGGTCGAGGCGCGACCGCCGGGCAAGAAGGTCAAGCGGCTGTCGCTGCTGTCGGGCGGTGAGCGCTCGCTGACCGCGGTGGCGTTCCTGATCTCCATCTTCAAGGCCAGGCCCTCGCCGTTCTACGTGATGGACGAGGTCGAGGCGGCCCTCGACGACACCAACACGCAGCGCCTGCTGACGTTGTTCGAGGAGCTGCGGCAGAGCTCTCAGCTCATTGTGATCACGCACAACAAGCGCACGATGGAGATCGCCGACGCCCTCTACGGCGTGTCGATGCGCGGCGACGGCGTGACCCAGGTGGTGAGCCAGCGGCTGCGCGAACGTGTCTGATCGTCGTGAGCATCTGGGTTGATCTGGAAAACTAAACACTTGTGAGTGATTCTCTTCTCCTCATCGTGATCGTGGCCCTGGTCGCCCTGCTGGCGGCCGGTGGCCTGTTCTTCATGTTCCGGCGATCCTCCAAGCCGGTGCCGCCGCCCGCGGCGCCGCCGAAGGTCGAGGAAGCGGAGAAGGAGGCTCCCGCCGCTTCCGCCCCGGCCCAGGCCGACGAGGGCGGCGCGACGACCACGCTGCCGCCTCCAGCCCAGCCCGCCCAGGAGCTAGTCAAGGCTCCGGAGCTCGCCGAGGTTGACGTTCCGCTGCCGTCGGCGGGGCGCATGGTGCGCCTGCGCGCCCGGCTGGCCCGTTCGCAGAACGCCCTGGGCAAGGGCCTGCTGGAGCTGCTCTCCCGTGACCGCCTCGACGAGGACGTCTGGGAGGAGATCGAGGAGACCCTCCTCACCGCGGATCTTGGTGTCACGCCGACGCAGGAGATCGTGGGCGAGCTGCGCACCAAGGTGAAGGTCCTGGGCAGCCGCACGCCTTCGGAGGTGCGCGGCCTGCTGCGCGAGCAGCTGCTGGCGCAGGTCAATCCCGATCTCGACCGCACGCTCCACGTCGACAAGCACGGCGAGCGCCCGGCCGTGGTGCTGGTCGTCGGTGTCAACGGCACCGGCAAGACCACCACGACCGGCAAGCTGGCGCGCGTGCTGATCGGCGACGGCAAGAAGGTCGTGCTCGGCGCGGCCGACACCTTCCGTGCCGCGGCGGCCGACCAGCTGCAGACCTGGGGTGACCGGGTCGGCGCCGACGTCGTGCGCGGCCCCGAGGGCGGCGACCCCGCCTCCGTGGCGTTCGACGCGGTGGCCAAGGGCCTGGAGGAGAAGGCCGACACCGTCATCGTCGACACCGCCGGTCGCCTGCACACCAAGACCGGCCTCATGGACGAGCTCGGCAAGGTCAAGCGGGTCATCGAGAAGCGCTCGACCGTCGACGAGGTGCTGCTGGTGCTCGACGCCACCACCGGCCAGAACGGCATGCGCCAGGCGCAGGTGTTCGCCGAGGTGGTGAACATCACCGGCATCGCGCTGACCAAGCTCGACGGCACGGCCAAGGGCGGCATCGTGGTCTCGGTCCAGCGTGAACTGGGCGTACCCGTGAAGCTGGTGGGACTGGGCGAGGGCGCCGACGACCTGGCTCCGTTCGACCCCGAGGTGTTCGTGGACGCCATTCTGGGAGACTGAAATAGTTTTGGGCACCCCGCGAGGAATCGTGGGGTGTTCCTTTTTTATGGGGAATTGTCCGTTACCGACCCAGCCCTTGATCTCTCAACCTCGCCGTGTTCACATGAGTCGGTCATGTCGGGATCGCCACCAAGGTGCAGTGGGGGCGATCTCGCGGAAAGAAAGCGAGAGGTGCGCATGAAGAAGGTCGTGGTCCACAAGCCCGGAACCGTGAAGCCGTCCGGAGCCGCCGCGCCGCGGCACAAGGGCTGAGTACTGTCGGCCGGCGTTCTGGACAGGACGCCGGCCTTTCTGTTGCCGGAAACAGCCTGGGTGAGGGGATCGAAGTGCCCGTCGTCGACGCCGACCGCCGCCTGCGGGGGCCGTACACGCTGGGGGCCGCGCTCCTGGAGTTGCTGGTGCCGGGGGCGCCCGCGCCGCTGGTGGAGGCGCACGAGCGCGTGATCCGGGTGGTGGCGCCCCACCTGGTCCAGGAACGTTCCACCGGGCTCGCTCCGGGCGAGCGCATCCTCATCCCGGGGGCGCGGCGGACGTTGTGGCTGGCCAACGGGCTGGCGGAGTTCTTCCGTGACGCGCTCGCCGGGCCGGTCACGGTGATCGCCGACAACCTGGACGAGGCCGACCCGACCGATGCCGAGCTGGTCGGGGTGATCCGGCGGCGCGTGCCGTACCTGACGATCACGCCGGGGGAGTCGCGGCCCAGCGGCCTGGCGTTGCCCGCGGATTTCGAGCGCTACCGCGACGAGGGATTCCACCACGCGATGGCCGAATCCGGGCTCGACGCGCTGCCCCGGCTGGAGCCGTCGAGCGAGGAGTGGTGGACCATGATCCACCGCACCGCGGGCGCGCTGGAGGCGATCGAGCGCGAGGACGAGGCCTGGGAGCTGTATCAGCTGGCCAGGCGCGAGGGCACCGAGCCGAAGCACCGCGCGTCCGTGGCGTGTTCGATGGCCACACTGCTCGTACGGCACAGCGACCCGTCGCGGCGCGACCCCGGCGAGGCGCTGGGCTGGATCAACGAGGCGATCACGATCACCTCGCTGCTGCCCGACCCCCACGAGCGCGCCTTCCACCTGGGCTTCGACCTCAACACCAGGGCCCTGGTCGAGGTACGGCTGGGCCGGGTCGACCGAGCGGCCGGGCTGGTCGACGAGGCCATCGCGCTGGCCGCCACGCTGGGGGAGCGCCACCCGATCCACCGGATGGTGCTCTACGCCAACCGTGCCCTGCTCAAGGGCGTCTCCGAGGCGGCCGTCGAGGACTACACGCGGGCGATCGCCCTCGATCCCGACTATCCCGACTACTACCTCGACCGCGGTGTCCTGCTGGCCAAGCTGGGACGGGCCGAGGAGGCGCTGGCCGACTACGAGAGCGCGATGCGGCTCGGCCCGCCCTCTCCCGAGCCGTACTACAACCGCTCCGAGCTGCGCTTCGCCGCCGGCGACCACGAAGGGGCGCTGGCCGACCTCGACTACGTGCTGGAGCTGGACCCCTCCTTCGCGCCCGCCTACGTCAACCGCGCCGGGCTGCTGGCGGAGTTCGGCCGCTACGGCGAGGCGGCGGGGGACGCGGCCAGGGGCCTGGCGCTGGATCCCGCCAATCCGCACCTGCTGTGCGTGCTGGGCCAGGTCCAGGCGGCCTCGGGGCGCGTGGTGGAGGCCAGGCAGGCCTTCGACGCCGCGCTGGAGCTCCAGCCGGATCTGGTGGCGGGCTGGGCCAGCAGGGGCGAGCTGGAGTACGCCCAGGGCCATCACGAGGCCGCCGTGGCCGACCTCACCCAGGCGCTCAAGCTGGAGGAGTCGGCCGAGCTGTACTTCAACCGGGCCGTCGCGCTGCGTGCGTGCGGCCGCGAGCCCGAGGCGCTGGAAGACCTGCGCCAGGCGGCCTCCTTGGATCCGGACGACGAGGACATCCGGCGCGAGCTCACTCGGGAATGATCGATTACCACCTCGAACCTTGATCTCAGAGTTCGCTCGTGTTGACATTAGTCGTCAACCCGTTCGAGAGAAAGGTTGCCCATGAAGAAGGTCATCGTCTACAAGCCCGGGACTCTCAAGCCTGCCGGGGCCGGTGCCCCCAGGCACACGGGCTAGGTGGCGGATCAGCCGGCGTTTCTGGACAGGAGCGCCGGCTCTCTCATGTCTCGGGAGGACCTCTTCATGAACACGATCGTCATCGACGCCGACCGTCGCCTGCGCGGGCCGTACACGCTCGCCGCCGGGTTGCTGGAGACGCTGGTCCCCAAGGCGCGGCCCGAGCTGGTCGCCGCGCACGACATCGAGCTACGCGTCGCCGCCCCGCACCTCGGGGTCGCCGCCCGCAGGACCTCGCTGGCCGACGGGCTGCCTTCGGAGGAGCGCATCCTGGTGCCCGGCGCCCGCCGCACGTTGTGGATCGCCAACGGGCTGGCCGAGTTCGTCCGTGACGCGTTGCCCGAGGCGGTCACGATGATCGTCGACAACCTGGACGAAGCCGACCAGACCGACCGCGAGTTCCTGGGCGTCCTCGCGCGCCGGGTGCCGCAGGTGCGCGTCGAGCGCGGCCGTGACATGCCCTCCGGCCTGCCTCTCGTCACCGATTTCGAACGGCTGCGCAACGAGGGCTTCCACCACGCGATGGCCGAGGGCGGCCTGGCCGCGCTGGCCAGGACGCCCGACGACTGGACCCTGCTGAGCCGTACGGCCTGCGCGCTGGCGGCCATCGAGCGGGAGGACGAGGCGCTGGAGTTGTACCACCGCTCCCGCCGCACCTGCGTCGACCCGCTCGCGCGTGCCACGACCGCCTGCCAGACGGCGACGATCCTCGTACGGCACAGCGACCCGTCGCGGCGTGACCCGGAAGAGGCGCTCGGCTGGATCAACGAGGCGATCACGATCACGTCGCTGCTGCCCGACCCCGGCGAGCGCGCCTTCCACCTGAGCTTCGACCTCAACACCCGGGCCCTGGTCGAGGTACGGCTGGGCCGGCTCGACCGGGCCGCAGCGCTCGTCGACGAGGCCATCGAGGTCGCGTCCGCGCTGGGAGAGCGGCACCCGATCCACCGCTTGGTGCTGCTGGCCAACCGCGCCCAGCTGCGCGGTGTCACCGAGGAGGCGCTGGCCGACTACGACGAGGCCGTCGCGATCGACCCCGGCTACCCCGACTACTACCTCGACCGCGGCAACCTGCTGGTCAAGCTCGGCCGCCAGGAGGAGGCGCTGGCCGACTACGAGACCGCGATGCGCGTCAGCCCGCCCTTCCCCGAGCCGTACTACAACCGGGCGGGCATCCGCTTCGGCGCGGGCGACCTCGAAGGGGCGCTGGCCGACCTCGACTACGCGCTGGAGCTCGATCCCGCGTTCGCGCCCGCCTACGTCAACCGCGCCGGGCTGCACGCCGCCCTCGGGCAGTACGGCAAGGCCAGGCGCGACGTCGAGCGCGGCCTGGAGCTCGATTCCGGCAGCGCTCACCTGCTCTGCGTGCTGGGCCAGGTGGAGGATGCGGAAGGGCGTGCCGACCTGGCACGCGCCGCCTTCGACCGGGCGATCTCGCTCCAGCCCGACCTGGCCGCCGCCTGGGCGGGACGCGGGCGGCTGGCCTTCGACCAGGGCGACGCCCGGGGCGCGGTGGCCGACCTGACCCGCGCGCTCGACCTCGACGACGGCGCCGAGCTGCGGTTCAACCGGGCGGTCGCCTTACGCGCCTGCGGGCGGGCCGACGAAGCACGAGCCGACCTGCACGCCGCCGCCCGGCTGGCGCCCGGCGACGAGGACATCCGCCAGGCGCTCGCGGCGGGCTGACGCGGCATGGGGACGCGCTACTGGCTCCTGCTGTCGGCCTATCTGATCTCGTCGATGGGGACGTGGATCTACCGGCTGGCGTTGCCGCTGCTCGTGCTCGACCTGACCGGTTCAGCGCTGGGCACGGGAGCGGTCTACGCGCTGGAATACCTGCCGTTCCTGGTGCTGGGGCTGCTGGGCGGGGTGATCGCCGATCGGTTCGGCAGGAAGCCGGTGCTCGTGATCGGCGACCTGGCGGCGGGGGTGCTCGCGCTGCTGCTCGCCGTGGTGGTGACCATGGGGCCGCCGCCGCTGTGGGTGATCTACCTGCTGGTCCTGCTGCTGTCGTGTGTCGATCCGCTGTACCGGCCGGCGTTCAACGCGATCGTGCCTTCGCTGGTGACGCCCGACCGGCTGCCGCCCGCCAATGCCCGGGTGCACATCGGGGAGCACGGGACGAACATGATCGGACCGGCTCTCGGTGGCGCGATGATCGTCGCCTTCGGGTATGAGACGGCGATCTACGTGGACGCGGCGACCTTCTTCGTCTCGGCCGCGTTGCTGGCGCCCATCGGGCGGCTGCCCGCCGTACGGCGTCGTGACGTGTCGGTGCGGGCCGGGTTGCGGTACCTCTTCGTTGAGCGGCGGGAGGTGCTGGCCACGGCGCTGGTGTCGTTCGCGTGCAACGTCGGGGTGTGGCTGCTGCTGGCGAACCTGGTGTTCTACCTGAGCGCCTACCATGCGTTCACACCCACGCAGATCGGCGTCGTCTACGCCTTCCAGGGCGCGGGCGCCGTGGTCGGCGGGCTGGCCGGGAGCCGGCTGCTGCGGCGGGGTCTGCCGCCCTGGGTGCTGATCGCCGCGGGTGCGGCGCTGGGCGGGCTGTCGATGCTGGCGATGATCCCTGCTCGCGGTCCCGTGCTGATCGGGCTGGCGTGGACGGGGCAGTTCGCGGGCGCGGGCATCCTGATCGTGGCGACCATGACCCTGCGGCAGCAGGTGATCCCCGACGAGCTGCTGGGGCGGGTCCTGGGCACCGCCCGCATGATCGCCTTCGCGGCGATCCCGGTGGCCGCCTTGCTGGCCGGGGCGTTCGAGACGCTGGTCGGGAACGCCTACCTGCTCATGGCCGTGGCCGGGACGAGCTGGCTGGTGATCGCTTTGGCCGTCACCCGGTCGCCTATTCGTCCGGTTTCCTTGGAGAAGGTCCCATAGCGCTGCCGGGAAACGTGTGCGGCGTGCCGACTCCTTTCAGGAACTCGGCCAGGGCCGCGGCCAGCTCGCCGGGAGCCTCCTCGGCCATGTGGTGCCCGCAGTCGATGCCGTGCCCGCGCACGTCAGCGGCCCAGTCACGCCAGATCCGCAGCGGATCGCCGTACAGTTCCTCCAGGTCGTCGCGCTGTGACCACAGGACCAGCGTGGGACATGAGATCCCCCGCCCGGCGGCCCGGTCCTCACGCTCGTGCCCGGCGTCGATGGCGAGGCCCGCCCGGTAGTCCTCCAGCATGGCCCTCACCACACCCGGGTTGCGCGTCGCCTCACGGAACTCGGCGTAGTTCTCCTCGCCCATCCGCTCGGGATCGCCCTTGTACCAGCTGTCCGGGTCGGCGTTGATGACGCGCTCGGGGGTGTCCGGCTGCGCGAAGAAGAACCAGTGCCACCACTGGGTGGCGAACTGCGCCGTGATGCGCGACAGGTGCTCGCTGATCGGCATGCAGTCCAGGATCGCCAGGCGGGTGACGGCGTCGGGGTGGTCGAGGGCCAGCCGCAGGGCCACGGCACCGCCACGGTCGTGACCCGCCAGCGCGAACCGCTCGTGCCCGAGCGTCCGCATCACCGCCAGAAGGTCGCCGGCCACCGCGCGTTTGGAGTGCGCGGAATGATCGGCCGCGGGAGCCGGGCCACGCGACCTGCCGTACCCGCGCAGATCGGGGCAGACCACGGTGAAGCCCTGGTCCACCAGGAGCGGCGCCACCCGATGCCAGGTCGCGGAGGTGCGGGGATGGCCGTGCAGCAACAACACCGGCGGCCCGTCGCCGCCATGGCGGGTGAAGATCGACGCCTCGCCGGTCTGAACGTGCTCGGCCTGGAATTTCTCGAACATGGGCACCAGCCGCTGCTACCCGGCTTCCGGCGGTTCATCCCAGCAGGCGGATGGCGGGCGCCTCATGGCTGGTGGCGATCACGGCGGCGCAGTGCTCACAGCGCAGGGCGGTCGGGCGGACCAGGTTCGTCTGCGTGGAGGCCGTTCCGGGGGCCGCGTGGAGGGGGCACTGGTAGGCCAGGTGCAGCCGCACCCACGGGGCCTCGCTCAGCGGCGTGGCCGGGGTGTCGCGCTTGGCGTCGTGGAAGGGCGCCCACCAGAACTCGACGACGGCGCGCAGCGAGGTGCCGGCGGTGTCGAACTCGGCGATGCGGGCCGGGGCGAAGTGCGGTCCGTGGTCGCGGTCGGAGGAGCAGATGGCTTGCTCGGCACCCCGTTCGAGCCGGGTGGTGCGGCCCACGCGTACGCAGACGAAGCAGTCGAGGCTCAGTTCGATGGTGGGGGACCACGATAAGTGGGGGAGGTGGTCGGGCGTGGAGGGGGTGGAGAGGGTGGCTTGGATTTCCAGGCTGCGCAGCACCGGGTGATCGTCGCATAGCGAACGCCTGGTGGGAACCGGTGTCTTTTGAGGTGAGCAGGGGTTCAGGCAGGTGACGCCGGGGGCGATCCGTGCCGGGTGCCGATGGGGACGACGAGGGGCGTGCCCGCCACCGGATCGGCGATCACCTTGGCGTCCAGGTCGAACACCGAGGCCAGCAGTTCCTCCGTGAGCACCTCGTGCGGCGTGCCCGCGGCGATGATGTGCCCCGACCGCATGGCCACCAGCCGGTCCGCGTACCTGGCGGCGAGGTTGAGGTCGTGCAGCACCATGACGACCGTGCGCTCCAGCGACGAGTGCAGGTGCCTGACCAGCTCCAGCACCTCCACCTGGTGGGCGAGGTCGAGGAAGGTGGTCGGTTCGTCCAGCAGCAGCAGGTCGGTGCCCTGGGCGAGCGCCATGGAGATCCACGCGCGCTGGCGCTGGCCGCCGGAGAGCTCGTCGAGCGGCCGGTCGGCCAGGTCGGACAGGCCCGTCATGGACAGGGCGTCGGCGACCGCCGACTCGTCGTCCGAGGACCACTGGCGGTACCAGGTCTGGTGGGGGTGGCGCCCGCGGGCGACCAGGTCGGCGACGGTGAGGCCCTCCGGGGCGGTGGGCGACTGGGGCAGGACGCCGAGCACGCGGGCGACCTCGCGGGTGGGGAGCTTGTCGATGCGCTTGCCGTCGAGCAGCACCTCGCCGCCCGCCGGCTTGAGCAGGCGGCCGAGGGCGCGCAGCAGGGTGGATTTGCCGCAGCCGTTGGGGCCGATGATGGTGGTGACGGTGCCTGCCTCGATGCCGAGGTCGAGGCCGTCCACCACCACGCGGTCGCCGTACGCGAGACGGACGTCCACCGCCTGGAGCCTCATGTGCGGGTTCCCCTTCGCAGTCGGATGAGCAGGTAGATCAGGTACGGCGCGCCGAGCACGGCGGTGACGATGCCCACGGGCAGTTCGACGGGGGCGAAGGCGGTTCTGGCGATCAGGTCCGCCGCGGCGACCAGGACCGCTCCGACGATCGCCGACGTCAGCAGGGGCGGCCTGCCCGACCCCGTCAGCCTGAGGGCGATCTGCGGCGAGGCGAGGGCGACGAAGGCAATGGGCCCGGCGGAGGCGGTGGCGACGGCGGCCAGACCCACGGCCAGCAGGATCATGCCGGCGCGCGCCGGGTTGAGCCGCACGCCGAGCGACATGGCGGTGTCATCGGCGAAGCGGAGCGCGTCGAGGGTGCGGGTGGCCGCCAGGGCGACGGGCACGAGGACGGCCAGGGCGAGGAAGACGGGGAGCACGTGCTCCCATCCGCGTCCGTGCAGGGACCCGGAGATCCACACCATGGCGCGCGTGGTGTCGTTGACGTCGCCGACGGTCAGCAGCCAGTACTTCACGTTGGTGAACACGGCGGCCACGCCGATGCCGACGAGGACGAGCCGGTAGCCGTCGAGCCCTCGCCGCCAGGCCAGGGAGTAGACGAGCGCCGCTCCGAGCAATCCGCCGAGCAGGGCCAGGACGGGGATGCCGAGGCTGAGCAGCAGGCCGCTGGCTCCGCCGTACACGCTGCCGCTGGCGACGATGCCGGCCACGACCATGACGGAGGCGCCGGTGGTGACGCCGAGGATCTCGGGGCTGGCCAGCGGGTTGCGGGCGATGGACTGGGTGATGCCGCCCGCCATGGCCAGCGCGGCCCCGACGAGGGCGCCGGTGAGGGCGCGGGGCAGGCGCAGCTCCATGACGACGAAGTCGCCTTCGATCACTCCCCGCAACACCTCGCCCAGGGACATGGGGATGTCACCGATGCGGATGTTGAGCGCCATCAGCAGGAGCAGGGCGATGGACCCGGTCACGCAGGCGATCACCGCGCGGGGCCGTACGCGGAATCTCACAGCCGCACCGGCTTCCTGCGCCGCACGAGCGCGATGAAGAACGGCGCGCCGAGCAGGGCGAGCACGACGCCGACCTCGAGTTCGCCGGGTGGCGCGACGACGCGGCCGATCACGTCGGCGACGAGCAGCAGGGCCGCTCCGATGAGCCCGGAGTACGGCAGCAGCCAGCGGTGGTCGGTGCCCGACAGATGCCTGGCCAGGTGCGGGACGATGAGCCCGACGAAGGCGAGCGCGCCGCAGGCGGCGACGGAGGCGCCGGTCAGCAGCGTGACGGCGGCCACGCCGACCGCGCGGGTGCGGTTGACGTCCTGGCCGAGTGAGCGGGCGACGTCCTCGCCCAGGGACAGCGCGTTGAGTCCTGGGGCGTTGACGAGGGCGAGGATCAGCCCGGCGGCGATGAACGGCACGATCTGCCAGACGACGTCGGCGCTGCGGGCGGCGATGGAGCCGGCCTGCCAGAAGCGGAAGACGTCCATGGCCTGCTCGTCGAGCAGCACGATGGCCGAGGTCAGCGCGTAGAGGAAGGCGCTGACGGCGGTGCCCGCGAGGGCGAGCGTGACGGGCGTGGGGCCGCCGCGCCCGCCGACCATGCCGAGGGCGAAGACGCCGACGCTGGCGATCAGTGCCCCGGCCAGGCCGAACCAGATGTAGGCGTACAGATTGGAGACGCCGAGGAAGATGATCGAGGAGACCATCAGGAAGGCGGCGCCCTGGGTCACGCCGAGCAGCCCGGGGTCGGCCAGCGGGTTGCGGGTGTGGCCCTGCATGAGCGCGCCGGCGACGCCGAGGGCGATGCCGGCCAGCACGCCGAGGATGGTGCGTGGCACGCGCAGGGAGCGGATGATGATGTCGTTCTCGCTCCCCGTGGGCGCGGTCAGCGCCTGCCAGGCGTCGGTGAGGGGGACGGCTTTCGCCCCGATGGTGATGCTCAGGGCGACGGCGACGAGGAGTGCGGCGGCGAGCACGCACAGGATGCGCGTGCGTGCCATCTGGTGCCTCCTAGGTTTGCTGGTTCGGGTGAAGTATGCCAGGTTAGGCATGCCTAAGCTAAACATGGGGGTTTGTTGTGAAACGTTGGGTCCTGGGAGTCGCGCTCGCGCTGGCCCTGTCCGCTTGCGGGTCGACGGCCGAGCAGGCCGCACCCCAGCAGCCGTTCCGGACGATCAAGCACGCGATGGGCGAGACGAAGATCCCCGCGCAGCCCAAGCGGGTGGTCGCGCTGGACCAGAGCTTCGTCGACGCCGTGCTGACCCTCCAGACGCCCGTGGTCGGCTTCACCACCTACCGTTCGGTCGACGACAAGCTGCCCGCCTATCTGGGTGAGGTCGCCGCGCAGTACGGCAAGGACGCCGTCCCGGTGGGCACGCTCGAGTCGCCGAGCCTTGAGAAGATCATCGCGCTCAAGCCCGACCTGATCGTCTCGGCCAAGGTCCGCCACGAGGCCCTGTACGACAAGCTCTCCCAGATCGCGCCGACGGTCTTCAGCGAGACGACCGGCGCGATCTGGAAGGAGAACCTGCGCCTGATGGGCCAGGCCCTGGGCAAGGAGCAGCTGGCCGACGAGACCCTCAAGACCTTCGAGTCGCGCGCGGCCAAGCTGGGTGAGGCGATCAAGGCCAAGGAGGGCGCCATGCCCACCATCGCGGTGGTGCGCTTCGCCGGCGAGCCCACGACCCGCCTGTACGTCGAGAACTCCTACTCGGGCATCGTGCTGAAGGACGTCGGCTTCCCGCGCCCCGCCGGCCAGCCGAAGGACCCGGCCAAGATCGCCGTGGACGTCAGCCAGGAGCGGATCGCCGACTTCGACGCCGACCACATCTTCGTCGCGACCTATCCCGACCCCGCCGCGGTCGGGCCCAAGCAGCAGTTCGTCACCAATCCCCTGTGGGACAAGCTCAAGGGCGACAAGCACGACGTGGCCGACGTCACCTGGATGACCGCCGTGGGCATCCAGGGGGCCAACGCGATCCTCGACGACGTGGCCAAGATCTTCGACGTCACAGGGTGAGGAACTCCTCGAACTCCGCCAGGTGCTGGGCGAGGTCCAGCCCCTGGCCCGCGACCCAGGAGTCGTCGCAGTAGGTGCCGCGGTAGCGCGAGCCCTGGTCGCAGATCAGGGTGACGACGCTGCCGCGCGCGCCCGCGGCGATCATCTCGCGGATGAGGTCGACGGCCGCGGCCACGTTGGTGCCGGTCGAGCCGCCCACGTCGAGCCCGGTGAGGCGGTGCACCCAGCGCATCGCGGCGATCGAGCGGGCGTCGGGCACCTGGATCATGCGGTCGATCACCGAGGGCAGGAACGACGGCTCCACGCGCGGCCTGCCGATGCCCTCGATGCGCGAGCCGCCGGCCGTGGTCGAGACGTCTCCGGTGGTCCAGGCCGAGTAGAACGCCGAGCCCTCCGGGTCGGCGACGCACAGCCGGGTCGGGTGACATCGGTAGCGCAGGTAACGCCCGAGCGTGGCGGAGGTGCCCCCGGTGCCCGCGCCGACCACGATCCAGTGAGGCACGGGGTAGGGCTCCAGGGTCATCTGCTGGAAGATCGACTCGGCGATGTTGTTGTTGCCCCGCCAGTCCGTGGCCCGCTCGGCGTAGGTGAACTGGTCCATGAAATGGCCGCCGGTCTCATCCGCCAGGCGTTGTGATTCCGAATAGATCTCGCGGGGATCGGTGACCAGGTGGCACTTGCCCCCGTAGAACTCGATCAGGGCGATCTTCTCGGGCGAGGTGGAGTCGGGCATGACGGCGATGAACGGCAGGCCGATCAGCCGGGCGAAGTACGCCTCGCTGACCGCGGTGGATCCGCTGGAAGCCTCAACGATCGTGGTGTTCGGCCCGATCCAGCCGTTGGCAAGGCCATACAGAAAAAGCGATCGCGCTAGGCGATGTTTGAGTGAACCAGTGGGGTGGACCGACTCGTCTTTCAAGTAGAGGTTTACCCCCCAGCGCGAGGGAAGCGGAAAGACATGCAGGTGAGTATCGGCACTGCGGTTGGCGTCGGCCTCCACTGTTCGGACGGCTTCGGCGACCCATTGACGGTCCATCATGCCCCATAACGTAACCCATGTGACTCTTACCACACCTCATGCGGAATTGGAGGGAGAGTGTTATGATTATGAGACTTATCCGGCCGTGGACGTGACCACGCACGCCGCGAGCAGACGGATGATTCGCCCCAATGACCAGCTAACGCGCCCCTTACGGGCGGTTTGCGAGCATGGAGTCCGGCGCGTGCGCCGGACCGGGGGATAGCGCAAGGGGGAAAGATCTTGATCACTATGACTGAAGAGCAGCGCCAGGACTGGTTCGAGCGCGACGTCGTTCCAGTGACCAACCAGCTGTTCGCCTCCGCTATGCGTCTGACCCGGAACACCGCCGACGCCGAGGACCTGGTCCAGGAGACGGTCACCAAGGCCTACACCTCCTACCACCAGTTCCGCGAGGGCACGAACCTCAAGGCCTGGCTGCACCGCATCCTCACCAACAACTTCATCAACGACTACCGCAAGAAGCAGCGCTCCCCGAAGCTCTCGGCCGCCGAGGAGATCGAGGACTGGCAGCTGCACGCGGCCGAGTCGCACACCTCCACCGGGCTGAGGTCCGCCGAGACGGAGGCGCTGGAGCAGCTGCCCGACAGCACGGTGATGGACGCGTTGCGTTCGCTGCCCGAGGACTTCCGTGTCGCGGTGTACCTGGCCGACGTGGAGGGCTTCGCCTACAAGGAGATCGCCGAGCGGATGGGCACGCCCATCGGCACCGTGATGTCCCGGCTGCACCGTGGCCGCCGCCAGCTGCGCAGCATGCTGGAGGACTACGTTCTCGACGAGGGCGCGAAGGTTCCGGCGCAGCGCGCCGCCTAACGCAGCCGCTGGTGGAGCCGGACCCTCAGGACGCCCGCGTCGGTCCTTGTCTCCACCAGATCGCACAACTGACGACTTATCCAGAGCCCGTATCCCCGCTGGGATTCGGGCTCTGGTGGCATGTAGCCCGGTAGCGGGTCGGTCAGCGAGCCGCCCGGGTCGATGATCTCGCAGACCACCTCGCGGCCGTTGGTCCACACCTTCAGCGTGCCGTGCCCCGCGCCGTGCTCGACGCTGTTGGCCGCCACCTCCGAGACGCTCAGCACCAGCGACGAGATCAGGTTGCGCTCCATGCCCGCCGACCTGGCGTAGTCGGCGACGAGCTGGCGCAGCCTGGCCAGCTCCGGCGCGGTGAAGGCGGCCGCGCGCACCTCGCCCACCGGATCCGCCAGCGGAGCACGATCGCTGTCGAGGATCAGGTCGTGCGGCTCGACGTAGCGTTCGCTCGGCCGTACGCCGTTGGGGGCCAGCTGGGCCGGATGGGTCAGCCACATGTGCTCGGGGGGAGCGGAGTAGAGGCACAACGCCGTGCAGGCCTGGCCGCGCAGGGCGGCGTTGAGCACCGACTCGAAGCGGATCCAGGCCTCGCTCTGCCAGGGCGGCTCGCCCACGATCAGCGTGCGCCGGCCGTCGGCGTACTCATGCGTGGCCGCCAGGGTGCGCGGCGGATGTTCGTACCAGCGCGCGGCCACTCGCCGCTCGACGCGCCTGTCGAGCAGGTCGAGCCGGGCAGGCGCGGTGATGGCCAGGACGTGACGGCCCTCGCCCAGCGCTCTCTCGACGTGCGGTCCGACCAGGTGGAGGAAGCCCTCGTCCGAGTTGTACGGCACCGCCATGTGCAGGAAGTGCACGCAGCGAACCGTAACAAGCGCTTGGCCCGCTAGGCAACGGCAATCAACGCCACCGCCCCCAGCGCGCACGCCACCCCGGCCACCTGGACTCCTTGCAGCCGCTCGCCCAGCACGAACCGGGCCAGGACCAGCGTGCTGGCGGGATAGAGCGAGACCAGCACGGCCACCAGGCTGAGCATGCCCTGCTGCTCGGCCAGCAGGTAGAGCACGTTGGCCGCCATATCGAGCGCCCCCGCGGCGGCGATGATGCCCAGCGCCCCCTTGCCGGGACGCAGGGAGCCGCGCGTCACGAGCGCCAGCAGGACCACCGCTGTGATGGAGGTGATCCTGGCCCCGACCAGCGGCCACAGGCCCGTGCCCTCGGGCGCCTGGGCGAGGAGGATGAAGAAGCCGCCGAATCCCGCGCCCGCCGCCAGCGCCGCGAGCACGGAGGCGGCCGAGGACCGTTGTCCCTGGGAGGGACTGCGGCCCACCATGATCACCGCGACCACGGCGAGCACGATCCCGACCACGGCCAGGATCTCGGGACGCTCGCCCGTCGCCAGGCCGAACACCACGGGCAGCACGGTCGAGGTCACCGCGGTGGTGGGGGCGACGACGGACATGACACCCGTGGCCAGGGCACGGTAGAACAAGGTGAGCCCGGCCGCGCCGGCCACGCCCGCGGCCATGCCCCACAGCAGGGCCGATGACGAGAAGAGCCCAGGCAGGAGCGGCATCAGCAGCAGGATCAGAGCGAATCCGGCGATCTGGGAGAGCACCACGACGGCGAGCACCCGCGACCGGCGCGTCGCCAGTCCGCCCAGGAAGTCGGCGGTTCCGTAAACCACGGCGCACGCGGTCGCTAACATCACAGCAAGCACAGTTCACTCCATTGCACAGTTAGTACACTCTAATGCGCGAAACTGATGCGGTGACCGCGGCCATCGCCACCAACGTCCGCGGCCTGCGTACCCAGCGGAACATGACCCTCGACGCCCTGGCCGCCCGCTCGAACGTCAGCCGGGGCATGCTCATCCAGATCGAACAGGCGCGCACCAATCCCAGCGTGTCGACGCTCACCCGGGTCGCCGCCGCGCTCGGCACCACCGTGGCCAAGCTGGTCGAGGTGTCGGACGTGCCCGTGGTCAGGGTCGTCGACAAGAGCGAGATGGTGACCTTCTCCCACGACGGCTCGGCCGCCACGCTGCTGGTGGGCGCGGACTCGCCGATGATCCTGGAGTTGTGGGACTGGCGGCTGGAGCCCGGCTCGCACCACGACGGCGACGCCCACCCACCGGGCACGCGCGAGTTGCTGACCATCCTGGAGGGGGAGCTGACCCTGACGGTCGACGGCAGGAGCCACACCGTCGGAGCCGGTGACGCGGTGTTGTTCACGGCCGATCGGCCGCACCGTTACGCGAATGTCGCTGGGGAAACCATGCGTTTTGTCATGATGGTCGCCGAACCGCGGGAAGTCTTGGATGTCTGAGTCATGATTGCTCCATGGCGGTGCCAATCTTGGGTACACCACATGCGACCGACAAACCGTCAGTTGGGGGGCCAGGCAAAGGAGCGCTGGTGAGCGAAGCTCGCGCTGCGATCGAGAAGCTCAAGATCGAGCTGACCGGTCTCGGTGTGACCGATACGGACGAGGTTGGCGATGGTGCCACCCTTTCCGTATGGATCGGACTGGTCGTGCGGTTCAGGGATGGTTTTTTCCGATGGCAGGAAGGGGCTGTTAAACGACGTCATCTGGGTACAGATCCGGTCGGATGTGCCATTCGTGTGGCGCGTCGCTATGCAGAGTTGCAGGCGGATATTCCACCATGGTGGGAGGAACTGAGCAGAGAGCTGCGGGGGGACTCGGCTCAGGACTATCCGTGATCTAACCTCCGCGCGCGCTTTCGGGGGGAAGCATGCGGTGGGGGGTGTGGGTGCTCCTTGTCAGCCTTGGCGTAACCGGCTGCGAGGCGCAGGTGTCGACGAAGGAAATGGGAGTGAGGGACTTTCCTTCGCCGGCAGCTGACCTGGGAGTGCTGGCTCAGCGGCTGAAGGGGATGCAGGCGCAATGGCCAAAAAGGAAAATCCCGATAAACTGTGCCAAAACTAAATGTGTTGCGCTGACGTTCGACGACGGTCCCGGTGAATACACCGCCAACCTGCTGGACCTGTTGAAGAAACGGAACGTCAGAAGCACGTTCTTCGTCGTCGGACAGATGGTCGCCGAGGACCGCGACGGCAACCTGCGCCGCATGGTCGAGGACGGCCACGAGCTCGGCAACCACTCCTGGAGCCACGCCCAGCTCACCGCCCTGTCCAGCTCGGGCATCAAGGCCGAACTGGCCCGCACCCAGGCCATCGTCAAGGACAGGACCGGCGTCACCATGCAGGTCATGCGGCCGCCGTACGGCTCGACCGACGGCAGGGTCGCCGCCGAGAGCCGCCGCGAAGGGCTCGCCCAGATCCTCTGGAACGTCGACACCCTCGACTGGCGCGACCGCTACGCGTCGGTCGTGGCCCGCCGCGCGGCCGCCGCCACTCCGGGCTCGATCGTCCTCCTGCACGACATCCACCGCAGCACGGTCGCCGCCGTGCCCTCGCTCATCTCCTCCTTCTCCCGCCGCGGCTACACCTTCGTGACCGTCTCCGAGCTGTACGGCAAACGCCCGGCACCGGGAAGGAAGTACACCGAACGATGATCGAGTACGACTTCGACGGGCCCACGATCGACCTCGGGGCCCTGCTCGTGGACGGCACGCCGAGCCCAGCCGACCAGATCCGCATCCCGCTGCGCATGCTCAACCGGCACGGCCTGGTCGCCGGCGCGACCGGTACGGGCAAGACCGTGACCCTGCAGGTCATGGCCGAGCAACTGTCGGCGCAGGGAGTCCCGGTCTTCCTGGCCGACGTCAAGGGAGACCTGTCCGGCATGGCCGTGGCGGGCGCCGGCTCCGACAAGCTGCTCAGCCGTACGGCCGGCATCGGGCAGAACTGGGTGGGCACACCCTGCCCCGTGGAGTTCTACTCCCTGGGCGGCATCGGCGACGGCATCCCGCTCCGGGCCACGATGACCGACTTCGGCCCGACGCTGCTGGCCAAGGTCCTCGGCCTCAACGAGACCCAGGAGTCGTCGCTCGGGCTGATCTTCCACTTCGCCGACCAGCAGGGACTGCCGCTGCTCGACCTGAAGGACCTGCGCTCGGTCATCCAGTACCTGATCGACAATCCCGGGGTGCTCAAGGACGTCGGAGGGCTGTCCAAGCAGACCGCGGGGGTCATCCTGCGCACCCTGGTCAACTTCGAGGCCCAGGGCGCCGCGCAGTTCTTCGGCGAGCCCGCCTTCGACACCGCCGACCTGCTGCGCGTCCTGCCCGACGGGCGCGGCGTCGTCTCCATGCTGGAGCTTCCCGCCGTCCAGGACCGGCCCGCGCTGTTCTCGACGTTCCTGATGTGGCTGCTGGCCGACCTGTTCGGCGAACTGCCCGAGGTGGGCGATCCCGACAAGCCCAAGCTCGTCTTCTTCTTCGACGAGGCGCACCTGCTGTTCACCGGGGCCTCCAAGGCGTTCCTGCAGTCGATCACCCAGACCGTGCGGCTCATCCGCTCCAAGGGCGTGGGCATCTTCTTCGTCACCCAGACGCCCAAGGACGTGCCCGCCGACGTGCTCGCCCAGCTCGGAGCCAGGGTGCAGCACGCCCTTCGCGCCTTCACCCCGCAGGACGCCAAGGCGCTCAAGGCGACCGTGTCCACCTTCCCGCACTCCGGCTACGACCTGGAGGAGGTGCTCACCCAGCTCGGCATCGGCGAGGCCGTCGTGACCGTGCTCGGCGACAAGGGCGTGCCCACGCCGGTGGCCTGGACCCGGCTGCGGGCGCCGCAGTCGCAGATGGGGCCGATCGATCAGGTGGTGATGCGGGGGTTCATCGCCCAGTCGCCGCTCATGCCCAGGTACGGCACGGAGGTGGACAGGGAGTCCGCCTACGAGATGCTCGCCGCCCGGGTGCTGGCCCAGGAGCCGCAGGCTCCCGCGCCCACCGCGCCACCGCCCCAGCAGCAGGAGCCGTCGATGATCGAGGGCATCCTCGGCTCGTCGTTCTTCCGCTCCTTCACCCGGTCGATCGCGAGCACGCTGGGCCGCGAGATCAGCAGATCGATCTTCGGTACGGCCAAGCGCCGTCGGTAGTTGTCGGCACGCCGTGGCACTCTGTACGGCATGGCGTTCACTGGTTTCCCCGACGAGGCCTTCCTGTTCTACGAGGGGCTCGAGGCGGACAACTCCAAGACCTACTTCACCCGCAACAGACATCTCTACGATGACGCGGTCCGGGCGCCGATGCTGGCGCTGGCGGAGGAGCTGGGCGAGGAGTTCGGTGTCGCCACGCTGTTCCGGCCCTACCGTGACGTGCGCTTCTCCAAGGACAAGTCGCCGTACAAGGACCATCAGGGCGCCTTCGTCGACAGTTGCCCGGGGATCGGCCTCTACGTGCAGATCAGCGCCGACGGGCTCTACGTCGCCGGCGGCTACTACAGCGGCGCGTCCGACCAGGTCGCCCGCTACCGCGCCGCCGTCGACAACGAGCTGACCGGGGTGCCCCTGGAGAAGCTCGTCGACTCGCTGCGCGAGGCCGGCTACGCGGTCGAGGGCGAGCGGCTCAAGACCAGGCCGCGCGGCGTCGACGAGGGGCATCCGCGGCTGGAGCTGCTGCGCCACAAGAGCCTCTACGCCGGGCTGCGCTTCGAGCCCGAGCCGTGGGTGCACACCGCGGAAGTCGCTGAGCGGGTGCGGGGGAGCTGGCGCGACTTCGCGCCGCTGGTCGAGTGGCTCTCCGACCACGTGAGAGGCAGCGAGCTGCCGGCCCGGTGAAAGCTCGCCCCCGGCTCACCGACGCCCGAGACACCCTCCAGCGATCACGCCGCGACACGACGCTCCTGGCGGCGATGACCGCCGCCGCGGCGGCCGTCTACTCCGCGCTCTCGCTGCTCCGGCTGGCCGACTTCAAGGCCGGCGCCTACGACCTGGTCATCTTCGACCAGGCCGTGCGCTCCTACTCCCGCTTCGGCTTGCCCGTCGCCATCGTCAAGGGCGTCCACAACGACTTCGGGCCGGGCTTCTCCGTCCTCGGCGACCACTTCTCGCCGATCCTGGCCCTCCTGGCGCCGCTCTACTGGATCGCCGACACCCCGGCGACTCTGCTGGTCGCGCAGGCGGTGCTCATGGCACTGGCGGCGGTCCCGCTGTGGGTGTTCACCAGGCGGGCCATGGGCGCCGGTGCGGCACACCTGGTCGCCGCGGCCTACCTGCTGTCGTGGCCGGTCGTCGAGGCCGTCGCCTTCGACTTCCACGAGGTCGCCTTCGCACCGCTGGCCACCGCCGTCATGCTGGAACGCTGGCAGGCAGGGCGCAAGGTCCACGTCGTCCTCGCGGCGCTCGTGCTGCTGGCCGTCAAGGAGGACATGGGCCTGCTGGTCGCGGGCTTCGGCCTGACGCTGCTCACCCAGCGCGGCTGGCGGACCCTGGACGGCGCCCACGTGGCCGGCGCCGCGCCCCAGGCCCGGCATCGGGGCTGGCGGGTGATGGGCGGGTGCTTCCTGGCCGGTGGGCTCGGGTTCACCTGGCTGGCGTCGCAGGTGCTCATCCCGGCCTTCGGAGGGCGGCCCGACTACTACTGGGCCTACGGGGCGCTCGGCTCGTCGATGACGGAGGCGGCCACGACGGTGCTCACCCAGCCGCTGACGGCGCTGGCCCAGCTCGGCACGCCTCCGGTCAAGCTGGTGACGCTGGGGCTGCTGCTGGGGGTGACACTGCTGGCGGCGTGCCTGTCACCGGTGATGCTCGCCGCGCTGCCGCTGCTGGCCGAGCGGATGCTGGCCAGCGCGTTCCCGAACTGGTGGGTGCCGGAATACCACTACAACGCGTTCCTGGTGATGGTGGTCTTCTGCGCGGGCGTCGACGGGGCCTGCCGGCTGAGCGGCCGGCCGCGTGCCGTGCCGTCTCAGACTCCCCAACGACGTGTACGGCGGGCATGGCCGATCGCCGTGCTCGTCGTGGCGGTCGCCAGCGTGCCGTTCTTCTCGCTGGCCACGCTCGCCGACCCCGCGACCTACCAGCGCGACGAGCGCGAGCGCGCCGCGGCCGAGGCCGTCGCGGCGATCCCCGGGGGCGTGCGCGTCGAGGCGCCCAACAACCTGGCCCCCGCCCTGTCGGCGGGCAACGAGGTCCTGCTGTGGGACCGTACTCCCCGCTGGGCGCCCTGGGTGATCGCCGACACACGACGCAGGGTCTTCCCCTTCAAGGACGTGGGCGAGCAGCAGGCCAGGGTGCGCTTCCTCCTCGGCCACGGCTATCACGTCATCTTCGAGAAGGCGGGGTTCACGGTCCTTGCGGGTTCTGGACCTGCCCCGTCGTGATGGAGTCGCCGCGCAGGATCCGGTCGACGGTCTTGCCCGCCACGGTGGTGGCGGCCGTGGTGCCGGCGGCGATGACGACCGCGATCAGCGGGGTCGCCAGGCTGCGCACACTCCGTACGTTGCGCACCCTGCCCCACGGCTCGCCCGCCAGGTGCATCATGCGCCACTCCCAGTAGAGCCCGAGCCCGATGCACGCCAGCGCCGTCTGCCCGACGACGATGGCGATCACCTGGAACTTGTCGATCGCGCCGATGTCGGGCTCGAACAGCGCCGTGACGTAGGCGGAGATCTCCGTGGCCGTGGCGGCGGTCATCAGGTACAGCGCCTTGGTCATCGGCTGCGTGCCGCGCAGGAGCGGGTAGAAGTAGCCGAAGAGGAAGCCGAAGACCGGCAGGGCGAGCAGCCCGCGGGCGTCGAAGACGAAGACGCTCAGGTCGGTGCCCGACGGCCAGCCGAACAGGGCGGCGAACGGCAGGGTCAGCGCCAGCGTGAGCGTGAAGGCCGTCACGCCGTTGTGCCACGGCGAACAGGCCGCCGAGGTGGCGAAGGCGGTCTCCGGCCGGTGCGACTCCTCGCCCAGGGCCTGGTTGAGGTCACGACGCCGGCTGTCGAAGTCGTCGAGTGTCATCTCCCCGGCGCCGAGCTTGCCGCGGCCGAGCCGGTACAGCTCCTGCTTGGCCTGGAAGAGCAGCCGCTGGTGGAGCGCCTCGCGGATCATGTCGCGGTGCTCGGAGTGGTTGAGCGGCTCGCGGAACTCCAGGCGGGGCCCGGTGATCAGCCAGGTCGCGCCCAGCCAGGCGATGAGCGAGGTGATCGCCAGGGACGGCAGCGGCACGCCGACGTCGAGCGCGTCCTCGCGGGGCGTGAGATAGACCACGAGCAGGGCGGCCATCATCGTTCCCTGGACGGGCCTGCTGTTGAGCGCCATGGGTGAGTCGCCGAGCCGCCGCAGCCGCAGCACGATCAGGATGAAGCTGAGCAGCAGCAGGCCGAGCATGCCGCGGTAGAGGGCGTCGAGCGGGAAGGCGCCGAGCGTGGGGTAGACGGGCTGGACGTTCTCGATCTGCCTGGTCCACGAGTTGGTGTCGAGCCATTCGCTGGGCCAGCCCTGCACCAGCAGCCCGGCCACGAAGCCCATGCCGACGACCACGCGCGACCACTGGCGGGTGGCCACCGCGATCCCGGCGATCGGGATCAGCGACCAGGCCAGGGCCAGCACCAGGCGGGTGCTGTCGGGAGGGTAGGCCTCGCCGCTCATGAGCGCGCGCATCCACAACGCCAGGGCCAGCGTGCCCAGGGCGATGCCCACCGCGATCAGCGCCAGCCGGACGACCATGGCCCGGTCGCCCAGGTCGGCGCCGAAGGCCACGGCCGAGCCCGCGGCGGCCGCGGCGGCGATCGTGGCGGTGGCCAGCAGCGTGGGCATGCCGAGCTGCTGATGGATGCCCGACCAGGTGAGCATGCCGACGCCGATGAGCATGCCGGAGCCGGTGACGACCAGCAGGTCGGTGGTGTTCCACGGCGCGGGGCCTGGGACGAGCTTGACGGCGTGACGCAGCGCGATCGCGGGCAGCAACACGAACAGCGCCACGTAGCCGACGATCGCCGAGGAGTGCAGCGCCTGCGCGGCGGCGTCGGAGGCCTCGCGCTCGGCCTGCTGCAGCGGGATCGCGATCGCGGCGACGGCGGCGCACAGCCCCGCGCCGACGGCCAGCTCGCGGTTGAGCATGCGATACCACCAGTCGCTCCCCAGCGCGCGCATCAGGAAGACGATGAGCACGATCGCGGTCAGCACACCCAGCGCGGCCGACCAGGAGACGTCGGAGTTCTGCGCGGCGTCGACGAAGCTGTGACTGCGGTGCGCGAGCGTGATCTCGATGTCGTTGGGGTTGATGGTGACCTCGATGCCCTCCTTCGTCTCCTTGTCGGGCACGAAGCCGCCGGTCCTGACGACCACCCACTCCTTCGACTCCAGCGAGATCTTGCGGTGGTCGACCAGGTAGGGCCGCCTCGTGGGGACCTGGAACTTCACCGTGAGCGGCTCGCCCGTGCCGGTCTGGCGCAGCATGACCAGGCTGTAGGCGAGCTTGGTGACACCGTCGGCGGTGGTGGTCTCCGGTGGGCTGCGGCGCGTCGACGCCAGTTCCTCGCCCGTGACCACCGCCGTGGGACCGAACAGTTCGTTGGTCTCCTTGGCCAGCTGCTGGGGGAAGTCCGGGTGCGACCTGATCCCGCCGAGCAGGGAGCTCTGGCGCGCGTCGACGCTCAGGGTGTGGACGATGGTCAGCTTGGCCTGGCGCCGGCCCACGTCGATGCGGCCCTGCGGGGCATGCGAGAGGTCCGCGTCTGAGGGGTCGGAGACCGTCACCTTCGTCGTGATCTCCGGCGGGATCATCGACTCGCTGATCGGCGGGCCTTCGGGTTCCGTCTGCAGGGTCTGCGCCTGGGGCGGCGGCTGGGGGAACCGTGGCACGGGTTCGGCGGCCGCGGCGCCCCAGACGATCGCCCCGGCCGATATCGCGGCCAGCGCATAACCGATGACCACCCGTAACGGACCCACGGTTACTGATGATCCATTGACGGAGGGAAAGGTTCTAGCGATAGGGGTAACGGTCCCATCACGAGAGCCGTGAAACGCCGACGGCCCGCGTGTTCGCGCGGGCCGCCGGGTGGTGCGGGTGCTAGTTGGAACGCTTGGCGCGGGCGGCGGTGCGCGCGCGGGTGGAGGCGTCGAGCACCACCTTGCGGATGCGCACGGTCTCAGGAGTGATCTCGACGCACTCGTCGTCGCGGATGAACTCCAGCGCCTGCTCCAGCGACAGGATGCGCGGCGGCGTGAGCGTCTCGGTCACATCGGCCGTGGAGGAGCGCATGTTGGTGAGCTTCTTCTCCTTGGTGATGTTGACGTCCATGTCGTCGGAGCGGGAGTTCTCGCCGACGATCATGCCTTCGTACACCTCGGTGCCGGGCGAGACGAACAGCGTGCCGCGCTCCTGCAGGTTCGTCATCGCGAACGCGGTGACGGGGCCGGAGCGGTCGGCGACCAGCGAGCCGTTGTTGCGGGTGCGCAGCTCGCCGAACCACGGCTCGTAGGCCTCGAACACGTGGTGGACCAGGCCGGTGCCACGGGTCTCGGTGAGGAACTCGGTGCGGAAGCCGATGAGGCCACGGGCCGGCACGATGAACTCCATGCGGATCCAGCCGGTGCCGTGGTTGGTCATGTGCTCCATGCGGCCCTTGCGTACGGCCAGCAGCTGCGTGACCGCGCCCAGGTACTCCTCGGGGCAGTCGACCGTCAGGCGCTCGACCGGCTCGTGGACCTTGCCGTCGATCTCCTTGGTGACCACCTGGGGCTTGCCGACGGTCAGCTCGTAGCCCTCGCGGCGCATCTGCTCGACCAGGATGGCCAGTGCCAGCTCGCCACGGCCCTGCACCTCCCAGGCGTCGGGACGCTCGGTCGGGAGCACGCGCAGCGACACGTTGCCGACGAGCTCCTTCTCCAGGCGGTCCTTGACCATGCGGGCGGTGACCTTGGAACCCTTGACCCGGCCCACCATCGGCGAGGTGTTGGTGCCGATGGTCATCGAGATGGCCGGCTCGTCGACCGTGATCAGCGGCAGCGGGCGCGGGTCGTCGGGGTCGGCCAGGGTCTCACCGATCATGATCTCGGGGATGCCCGCGATCGCGATGATGTCGCCGGGGCCGGCCTCCTCGGCGGGCTTGCGCTCGAGCGCCTCGGTCATGAGCAGCTCGGTGATCTTCACCCGCTGGATCGTGCCGTCGGTCTTGCACCAGGCGACCTGCTGGCCCTTCTTCATCGTGCCCTGGTGGATGCGGCACAGGGCGATGCGGCCCAGGTACGACGAGGCGTCGAGGTTGGTGACGTGGGCCTGCAGCGGCGCGGTCGGGTCGTAGGTGGGCGCCGGGATGGTCGACTTGATGATGTCGAACAGAGGCTCGAGGTCTTCGCTGTCGGGCATGCCGCCGTCGGCGGGACGCTCGAGCGAGGCGCGCCCGGCCTTGGCCGAGGCGTAGACGATCGGGAACTCGATCTGGTCGTCGGTGGCGTCGAGGTCCATGAACAGGGCGTAGACCTCGTCGACGACCTCGGCGATGCGGGCGTCGGGGCGGTCGACCTTGTTGATGCACAGGATGACCGGCATCTTGGCCGACAGCGCCTTGCGCAGCACGAAGCGCGTCTGCGGCAGCGGGCCCTCGGAGGCGTCGACCAGCAGCACGACGCCGTCGACCATCGACAGGCCGCGCTCGACCTCGCCGCCGAAGTCGGCGTGGCCGGGGGTGTCGATGATGTTGATGGTCATGTCGCCGTGCTTGACCGCGGTGTTCTTGGCGAGAATGGTGATGCCCTTCTCGCGCTCGAGGTCGTTGGAGTCCATCACGCGGTCGTCGACGTCCTGATTCGCGCGGAACGCCCCCGACTGCCAGAGCATGGCGTCGACCAGCGTCGTCTTCCCATGGTCGACGTGCGCGATGATCGCGATGTTGCGCAGGTCGTCGCGGCGGTTCAAAGGCATGGTGGTGTCTCGCTCTGTAGCTCGTGGGGTCGTCCGCGCGAAGTCGCGGCAACTCCATTTTAGTTGATCCCGTTAGCACCTATGGCGCGGCCTGCGCAAAGCAGTACATTTCAGGCTATGTCTCCCCGGGCCACCCACCCTCGTCGCCTGCCCGACACCCGACGTTTCCCGGCGTCGGGAGGTGAGTCCGGATGAGGCGGGCGCTCTTCCTGCTGGTCACCGTCCTGGCCATCTCCGCCGCGGGCGTGACGGCCGGCCGGCTCGGAGGCATCATGGGATCCGTGGACATCCCGGACCTCGATGGCCTGAGCGTCGTGCTCGCCGGGATTTTCGTCACATGGGTCGTGTCGTTGGCGGCCGGACCCGAGCGGCGGCCGGCCCGGGTACGCGAGCGGTGGGGGCGCCTTGGCCGACAGTGAGGTCAGGGACGCAGCGACCGGGTGCGCCGCGCTCCTGGCCGCCGGCGCCGCCATCCTGCTCCTCGACGAAGGGATGGCCGCACTCGTCAGAACCCTCCACCTGCCGGTGCACCGCGACGCCTCACTCCTGCTGGCGGTGGGCGCGACGGTACTGGGCTGGCAGCTGATCAAGGCCAGGCGCTCGGGCAAGACGATCCGCGCCGCGCTCGGCAAACGCCGCCAGGGACAGCGGGCCTGGTGGGCCGCGCTCGACGCCGACAACCTGCGCCTCGCGGCGGCCGAGACGGGCTCGGTGTTGTGCTTCGCCGTCCTGCCCGCCCTGGTGCCGATGGTCGCGCTCACCGGCGGTCACCAGGTGGTGATGCGCGTGTGGCCACCCCTGGTCGGCGCGCTGGTGGCGTGGTGGTTGTGGCAGGACATGGGCCCCCGCGTACGGCAGGCGGGCCCGGCGGCCTGGGGCAACGCGGCGGCCGCCTTCGCCGCCCTGGCGGCGGTCACGATCGAGCCGGGCTGGTGGCTCTACGCGCTGGCCTGGGGCGTGGCCGGCTGGCTGGTGACGATGCCGTACACCGTGCCGCTCCGCCGCACCCTGAAGCGGGAGGGCCGGCTGATCGATGGCTCGTGAAGGCGGCAGCTGGGCCGCGGCAGTCCTGATCCTCATCGTCGGGAACGTGGCCATGAACGTGCTGGTGGACGATGTCACCGTCGAGCTGGCGATCGTCGGCGCGATCCTCCTGGTCGTGGCGATCGGCTGGGCCGTGCGCGCCCAGCGGCGCGGGGGCGTTCGCGCGGTCGTCGAGCGGCATCGGGCCAGGGTCCGGGCGCAGCTCGACGCCATGGACGAGGCCAACCTGCGCAGGCACGGAGGGCTGCCGTTCGCGATCTGGCTGGCGTGCGTCCCGGTCTTCACGACGATGGCCCAGGCGATCGAGGAGAGCGAGACGATCCTGCGCGTCGCCGTCCTTCCGGTGACCGCCCTGATGGTCGCCCTGCCCCTCTTCGAGGCGGGGCCGCGGCCTTGGGCGGCCATCCTGCGGGTCAGCCTGTTCGCCCGGTTCGTCGTGGCGGGCACGGTGCTCTGGATCCTCGCCTTCCTGATCGTCCCCGCCTGGCTGACCGGTGTCGGATCCGTGCCGTACACCCTGGCGTGGGCCCTCGGCCTGATGATCGCCGGATTCGTGCATGCCGTGAGGTCGAAGGCCAGACTCGGAGGCCGATTGATGCCATCACCGTGGCTTAAGTGAGATACAGGACAAAAGTCACTCACGCTTGCAAGCTCTCCCCAGTCAGAAGAGACTCCGAATGATCGAGCCTCGACCCACGGGACCACGATGCCCCACAACCTCCCTCTGGAGCCCAACCGATTCATCGGCAGGGAACGCGACCTGACCGAGGTCGCCGGGCTGCTGACCAGGCACAGAGTGGTCACGCTGTGCGGAGCGGGCGGCATCGGCAAGACCAGGTTCGCCCTCCAGGTGGCCGCGCGGGTGGTCGACGACTTCGCCGACGGGGTGTGGCTGGTCGAGCTCGCCAAGATCACCCGTGCCGACCTGCTCCTGCACATGCTCGCCGACGTGCTGCAGGCGGCCGAGGAAGGCGCGAGGACCCTCCTCGACACGCTCATCGGGCGGATCGCGAGCCAGCGCATCCTGCTGGTGCTCGACAACTGCGAGCACGTGATCGAGGAGTGCGCGCGGGTGGTCGACGCGCTGATCGCCAACTGCGCCAACCTCAGGGTCCTGGCGACCAGCCGGGAGCCGGTCCGCATCGCGGGCGAGCTGGTGTGGCGTGTGCCGCCACTCGACCTGCCCGACGACGGGGCGATCGAGGCGAGCGAGGCCGTCCAGCTGTTCCTGGAGCGCGCCTACGCGTCGGGTTCGCGACTCGAGCCCACGGACGAGACGATGCGCACCGTCGGCCAGCTCTGCCGGGCCCTCGACGGCATGCCGCTCGCCCTCGAACTGGCCGCGGCCCGCACGAGGGTGCTCTCGCCCGAGCAGATCTCCGACCGCATCAAGGACCGTTTCAAACTCCTGACGGGCGGCGAGCGTACGGCGCCCGCCCGGCACCGCACGCTGCTCGCCACGGTCCAGTGGAGCCACGACCTCCTGGAGGAGGGCGAGCGGGTGCTGCTGCGCCGGCTGGCCGTCTTCGCCGCCCAGTTCGACCTGGAGTACGTGGAGCTGGTCTGCGGCGACGGCATCCTGCCCGCCGACGACATCCTCGACCTGCTCGCCGGCCTGGTCGACAAGTCGCTCGTGCAGTTCGACCAGGCCAGGTACCGCCTGCTGGAGACCATCGCCCACTTCGCCAGGGAGCAGCTCAAGGAGGCGGGCGAGGAGCAGGAGCTTCGCGACCGGCACCTGAGGGTGACGCGTGACCGCGCAAGGGACGACTTCTGGGTCGACATGCTCAAGAAGCTGCCGGGCGACAAGCGGCTGCAGGCCTTCGGCAAGGTCGCCGACCGCAACGCCGACCACCGTGCGGCGCTCGCCTGGGCGGTGGAGACCGGGCAGGCCGAGGTGGGCCTGGAGACGGCCTGCTACCTGTACCCGATCTGGGCGGTGCGCGGCACCTGGATCGAGAACCGGGCCTGGTACGAACGGCTGCTGTCGCTCGACACCAGCAGGGTCCGTCCCGAGCTGGTGGGGGAGGCCTGGTCGCGCCAGGCCGACATGGCCTTCGGTCAGGACGATCTGGCCACGGCCGAGAGGTCGGCGCTGCGGGGCCTCGAGCTGATGCGCACCAAGCCCGGCTACCGCTTCGCACTGGGCCTGACGCTGAACAACGTCGCGATCATCTACCTGCGCACGGGCCGCCCCGAGGAGGCGCGCAGACACGCCGAGGAGGCGCTGGAGGGCGCCACGCAGGCGGGAGACCTGTGGAACATCGGCATGGCGCACAACGGCCTGACCCTGATCGCCGGGCTCGGCGGCAAGCTGCGCGAGGCGCAGCGCCACGCGGAGGACGCCCTGGTCGCCTTCCGCGAGACCGACCAGCCGTGGGGCATCGGGCGCGCCCTCATCAGCGTGGGCGTGCTGGGGCGCATCAGAGAGGACTACGACAACGCCAGGGCCAATCTGGAGGCCAGCCTGCCGTACCTGGAGGCGCTCGACGCCAAGCCGGAGATCGCCAGGGCGCTGGCGGAGCTCGGCCGGGTGGCCACGCAGCAGGGCGACCTGGGCAGGGCCAGGGATCGCCTGGTGGAGAGCATCGAGCTGAGCCGCAAGATCGGCCAGCGGCGCGGGGTGACGCGCGGACTGGCGGCGCTGGCCCGGGTGGCGGAGGCGTCGGGCGAGATCGAGAGCGCGGTGCTGCTGTGCGGGACCGTGGCGGCGCTGCGTGACGCGATCGGGCAACGTTCGTCGGTGGCGTGGGCGGAGGAGATCCTCGGCAAGGCCCGCACGGAGATCGGCGAGTCCAGGACCGGCCTGCTGTACGCCCACGGCCGCGCGATGTCGGAGGAGGCCGCGTTGCAGCAGGCGCAGTCGGCCGAGCCCGTGGAGCGCGCCGCGCCGGGGCCGGGGGAGCAGGTCTCGATGGAGGTCGCCTCGCTGCTCACGGAACGGGAGCGGGAGGTGGTCGGCCTGCTGGTCAAGGGCATGTCCAACCGCAGGATCGCCGAGGAGCTGGTGATCAGCCCCGCGACGGTCGCCAGGCACGTGGCCAACATCATGCTGAAGCTGGGATTCTCCTCCCGCACCCAGGTCGCGGCGTGGGCTCTGGAGCACCGCATCGTGAATGGTTAGGTCGCTGCATATTCGTACGCATGTATGCCGGGCGTCCCGTTCTTACGGTGAACCCATGCCTACCTGGACTGATGCCGTGCTGGGGGAGGCCGGGCGCCGCAACGGCCGCCCGGCGGTGACCGATGCCGGGACCGGCGAGATCCTCACCTATGAGTTGTTGCCCAAGCGCCTGAACAGGGCTGCCGCCGGATTGCGCGAGCGTGGCCTGTCCACCGGAGACCCGGTGCTGGTGCATCTGCCGCCCGGTGCCAACTATCCGCTGGCCGTGCACGCGGCGGCCGCGGCCGGTGGCCTGGTGGTGCCGCTCGAAGCCGACATGGACACCGAGTTGTTCTACGAGCGGCTGTGTTCGAGCCGGGCGCGCATCCTGATCACCGATGCCGAGCTGGCGAGCTGGTCGACGAGCGCCGTGGGCGAGTCCAGGATCAGGCAGATCTTCGCCTTCGGCGAGGTGCACGGCGCGACGGCCTTCTGCGATCTCGACGGCGCCCCCGAGCGGGTGCCCGTGGCGTCGGCCGCCAGCTTCGACGGCCGGCGTGTGGTCAGCCATGCCGAGATGGTGGCCGAGCTGCGCCGGATCTCGCGCGAGCTGCGGTTGCGCGAGCGCGACGTCGTGCTGGTGGCCGCCACGGAGTCGCGCGAGCAGGCGATGATCTTCGATGTGGCGCTGATGGCGGGCGCCCACATCGTCGCCACCGCCGACACGTCGCTGAGCCGCTGCCGCGAGCTGATCGGGCAGTACGGCGTGACGCTCGCGGCGGTGCCTCCGCGCATCGCCCCCGTGTTGCCGGGCACCCACACGAGCCTGACGGTGCACGGCCACACCATGATCGTCGTCCGCCCCGGCTGATCGCCGAGCCCGGCCGGCGCCGTGGCGCGACAGGCGTCACGGCGTCGGCCGGTTCCATCTGTCCCGGTGATGCAACCGTGAAGCCGGGCGCGCACGAACATACATAGGTCCGTGCATGGTTTTGCGCATGGCAGCGGCCATGCGCCTCTCTAGATTGAACATCATGACCTGGACAGAACTCGTCTTGAGCGCAACCCCCGAGCGGGGTGATCGCCTGGCGGTGACGGAGGTCAGGACCGGAGAGGTGTTGTCCTACGCGGCCCTGTCGCGTCGTGTCACCCAGGCGGCCGCGGGCCTGCGCCGCCGGGGCCTGCGACCAGGGGACCGGGTGTCGATCGACCTGCCTCCCGGCATCGCGCTCCTGCTGGCCGTCCATTCCGTCTCGTGGGCCGGCGGCGTCGTCTCGTTCGCCCGCCCCAACGGGCTGGCCCGCATGGCCGTCACCTACAACCGGTTCGACGCCGAGGAGACCAGGCCGGTCTTCACGGTCGAGCCGACCCCCGGCGCGAGCACCTTCGCCGAGCTGTACACCGGAGACTCCCTGGAGTTCGGCCCGATCGCCGGCCCGGCGCTGGCACTGGGCGACAGGGTGCTCAGCCAGGCCGACCTCACCGACGATCTGCGGCGCATGGCCAAGGGCGGCATGATCGGCCGGGGCGACGTCGTGCTGGCGGCGGTCAGCGACCCCATGCGGCTGCTGCGCCTGCTCGGCCTGGCGTTGATGTCCGGCGCCCACGTGGTGCTGGCCTACGAGCCGACGCTGATCGGCTGCCGGGTGCTGATGTCCGAACACCGGGCCACGGTGATGGTCGGCCCGCCCGACCTGGGCAGGAGGCTGGCGGGGCAGCGGGGCATACGTGTTGTGGATGAGATGGTGTTCAGCCAACGGCCGTGATGCGACACTGAGGGAGTCGTGTACTCCCCGCAGGCGGCCAACCACAACCTTCCCGTCGAGCCCAACCGCTTCATCGGCCGGGCGCGGGATGTCGAGGAGTTGTGCGCGCTGTTCGCCGACGAGCGCGTCGTGACCCTGTGCGGTGTGGGCGGCATCGGCAAGACCCGCCTGGCCTTACGCGTGGCCGAGCGCCTCGTGCACCGTTTTCCCGGCGGGGTGCGGCTGGTGGAGCTGGCCCGGCTGACCAGGGCCGACCTGGTGGCCAAGGAGCTGGCCGGGGTGCTGGGCGTGCGGGAGGAGGGCGCCAGGCCGCTCGCCGACGGGCTGATCGAGAACCTTCGCGGAGCGCGCACCCTGCTGGTGCTCGACAACTGCGAGCATCTGGTCGAGGCCTGCGCCGAGCTGGTCGCCCGGCTGGTCGCCTCGTGCCCCGACCTGCGCGTGCTGGTCACCAGCCGAGAGCCGTTGCGCATCCCGCAGGAGCTCATCTGGCGTGTCCCGCCGCTCGACCTGCCCGACGCGCGCCGTCCCGACGCGGAGTCTGTGCTGCTGTTCATGGAGCGGGCGACGGCCGCGGGAATCCGCATCTCCCTCGACGTGCTGCCCGACGTGGCCGACCTGTGCGTGGCGCTCGACGGGCTGCCACTGGCCCTGGAGCTGGCCGCCGCGCGCACCAAGGTGCTCAGCCCGCGCCAGATCATCGATCGTATCGGCGACCGCTTCACGCTGCTGACCTCCGGTGACCGTACGGCTCCCGCCCGGCATCGCACGCTGCTGGCCACCGTGCAGTGGAGCCACGACCTGCTGGAGGAGAAGGAGAAGGCGCTGCTGCACCGGCTGTCGGTCTTCCCCGGAGACTTCGACCTGGCTTTCGCCGAGCAGGTCTGCCACGACAGACACCTGCTCCAGCACGAGGTCCTCGACCTGCTGTCGGGGCTGGTCGACAAGTCGCTGGTCATCGGCGAGGGCGAGCGGTTCCGGCTGCTGGCCACCATCAGGCAGTTCGCCGCGGAACGGCTGGCCGAGGCGGGCGAGAGCGACCGGTTCGCCGAGCGCCACCTGCGGGAGGTGCTCGCCGTCCAGGCCAGGGGGCTGCGCGTCACCTTCGAGGAGCAGCGCATGGAGCGCCCGGACCGGCTGGAGGCCTTCCAGCGGGCGTCGGCGCTGGTCGACGACTCCCGGGCGGCGCTCGACTGGGCGATCAGGGCCGGCGACGCTCGCGCGGGCATCGAGTTGTGCCTGATCGCGGCGGCGCCCCTGGCGGTGGCGGGAGACGCGGCGGAGACGGCCGACTGGCTCGGCCTGTTGCTGGCGATGGACGTGTCGGCCGTGGACCCCTCCGACCTGCTGATGGCCAAGTCGTTCATCGCCTACGGGCTGGAGGCGCGCGACGAGCTGCGCCAGGCTCGCGAGCTGGCCGTGGAGGGCGTGGAGGGGCTGCGGGCGGGCGCCTATCACTTCCGGCTCGGCGTGGTCTACGCGATCGCGGTCAGGGTGCTGCTGCGCCTGGGCGAGCGGGAGGCCTCAAGGCGCTGGCTGGAGGAGCTGATCGAACGGGCCAGGGCCCACGCCGACCGGTTCACCCTCGCCGCCGCCCTGCTCTACCGCTCCACCCTGGCTCTGGCGGACAGCCGCCTGCGCGAGGCGCAGCGGCACGTCGAAGAGGCCCTGCGGGCGGCGCGCGAGCACGGGCACCCGTGGATCATCGCCCAGGTCAGCCTGCAACTCGGCGTGCTGGCCGAGGCGCGGGGCGACCTGGAGGCGGCGCTGGGGCACCTGGCCGCCGCGGTCCCGCTCAACGAGGAGCTCGACAACCGGGCCGAGCTGGCCAGAGTGCTGTCCAGGAGCGGCAGGGTGGCCGGGCAACTGGGCGACTTCGCCGCCGCCCGGCGCCATCTCGCCAGGAGCCTGGCCCTGGCCAAGGGCACCGGCCAGCGCCTGACCATCGCCCACTGCCTGTCGGCGCTGTCGGTCCTGGCCGAGAAGGAGGGCGACCTGGAGGGCGCCGTCCTGACGGCGGCGGCGGTCCAGCGGCTGCGCGAGTCGGTGGGCCAGCCCGCTTCGCGGGCCCGCACGGACGAGCTGATGGCCAGGGCCCGCGCCGAGCTCGGCGACGGCAGGGCCGCCGCGATGTGGGCCAAGGGCGGCGAGTTGTCGCCTGAGGAGGCCGCGGGCAGGGTACTGGAGCAGGAGCACGTCAGCGCGGTCGATCCGCCCCCCGTACGCCGGCGCACGGTCCTGACCGCCCGCGAGCAGGAGATCGCGAGCCTGCTGATGCGCGGGTTGTCGAACCGGGCCATCGGCGAGGAGCTGGTGATCAGCCCGGCGACGGTCGCCAGGCACATCGCCAACATCATGGACAAGCTGGGTTTCACCAGCCGCGCGCAGATCGCGGTGTGGGCCGCCGAGCACGACCTGGGGTCTGCATAATCTTCTGCATAATCCGCCCCATGTTCGGGCCGGGCTTCCTCTCTACGGTGTCAGGTATGGACCGCGTGGTGGCCGTCGACCCTGGCACCGGCCTGCCGCTGACCGAGGCGCAGCTCGACGCCTGGACGGTGGCGGCCGTCCTGCGCCTGCGCAAGCGCGGCGTGCGCGAGGGCGACGCGGTGCTGATCTGCCTGCCCACCGGCACCGACCTGCTGGTGGCCGTCAACGCGGTGATCGCGCTGGGGGCCGTGGCGATGCCGCTGGCCTACCCGCCCTCGCCCGAGGCGGTGCACGGCGTCGCGGCCAGGGTGATGATCAGCGATCGGCCGGAGCTGGCGGAGGAGTCACGGGTGCGCGTGGTGGTGAGCCCGCACGAGCTCGCGGGCTGATCGGCCGATGTCTCGCCGGACCCCTGCCGGTGCGGGCGGCCGCCCGAGGGCTCGGTCCGGCGAGGTCATAACCTGGCTGACATGCCTCTTGCCACCAACTATCCCGCCATGCTCGTCACCAAGGACGGGGTCAGGCTCGACGCCGTGCACACCCCGGGGCCCGGCTCCGAGATCGGCATCGTGCTGGCGCACGGCTTCACCGGGTCGTGGCGGTGCAAGGACACCCGGCGCATCGCGCACGTGCTGAGCCGCACCGGCGGGGTAGTCGCCTTCGACTTTCGCGGGCACGGGCGCTCCACGGGCCTGAGCACCGTGGGCGACCTGGAGATCCTGGACGTCGAGGCGGCGGTGCGGCACCTGCGGATGATCGGCTACCGGAAGATCGCGGTGGTGGGCTTCTCGATGGGAGCGGCGGTGTCGGTACGGCACGCGGGCCTGCACGGCGGGGTGGACGCGGTGGTCTCGGTGAGCGCCCCCGCCCGCTGGTACTACCGGGGCACCCGCCCGATGCGCACGGTGCACTGGGCGATCGAGCGCCCCGTCGGGAGGTGGGCGGCCTCGCTGGGCAAGCGCACCAGGATCGCCCGCGGGCCATGGGACCCGGTGCCGGTGCCGCCGCACGAGGCGGCCGCGCTGATCTCACCCACCCCGCTGCTGGTGGTGCACGGCGACAGCGACACCTTCTTCCCGCTGGAGCACGCGCATCAGCTCTTCGAGGGGGCACGCGAGCCGAAGGAGTTGTGGATCGAGCCCGGCTACGGTCACGCCGAGTCGGCTGCCAGGCCCGATCTCATTCGTCGCATCGGAAATTGGATCTCTTCGAACCTTTCCTGAGTAAACAGCGTCTACTTAGGGCGGATGGAAGATACCCCCTGGGAGAAATGTCGTGGGGATAGTCCAGCGTCAACCGTTGGACTTGAGACATACTTCCTGTGTTCGGGTGGTTGCCCAGCGTCGCGGGGGCGCGCTGGGCCCATCCGCTATCCCAGCCTGGAGATGGTCTTGTACTCCAGGTAGCCGCTGAGGCCCTCGGGGCCGAGCTCGCGCCCGACGCCGCTGGCCTTGTAGCCGCCGAAGGGCGTGTTGGCCTCCAGCATGAAGCAGTTGACCCCGTAGGTGCCGGTGCGCACCTGGCGGGCGATGTCCATGCCGTGCTCGGTGTCGCTGGTCCACACCGTTCCGGCCAGGCCGTAGTCGCTGTCGTTGGCGATCCGGATCGCGTCCGCCTCGTCGTCGTAGGGGATCACCGCCAGCACCGGGCCGAAGATCTCCTCGCGCGCGATGCGCATGTCGTTGTTGACGCCGGAGAAGACCGTGGGGGCGACGTACCAGCCGCGGTCGTAGGGCCGGTCGAGCCCGCCGACGACGACCTTGGCGCCCTCGTCCATGCCGATCTTGATGTAGCTCTCCACCCGCTCCTGCTGGCGCTTGGCGACCAGCGGGCCGATGCCGGTGGTGGGGTCGCTCGGGTCGCCGACGGGCTGGCCGCCGACCATGCCGGCGACGGCCTCGACGACCTCGTCGTAGCGGTTGCGCGAGGCCAGGATGCGGGTCTGGGCCACGCAGGCCTGGCCGTTGTTCATCAGGCTGGCGATGGCCAGCATGCCCATGCTGGAGGCCAGGTCGGCGTCGTCGAGGACGATCGCCGCCGACTTGCCGCCCAGTTCCAGGCTGACCCGCTTGAGTTGCTCGCCGCAGATCGAGGCGATGCGGCGGCCGGCGGCGGTGGAGCCGGTGAAGGCGACCTTGTCGATGCCGGGGTGGCTGACCAGGTGCTCGCCCGCCTCGCGGCCCGCGGGCACGATGTTGAGCACGCCCGCGGGGATGCCGGCCTCCTGGACCATCTCGGCCAGCAGGTAGGCGTCGAGGGGGGTCTCGGGGGCGGGCTTCAGCACGATCGTGCATCCGGCCAGCAGGGCGGGGGCGACCTTGGTCATGGTGACGAACTGGGGGACGTTCCACGGCACCACGGCGGCCACCACGCCGACCGGCTCGCGCCGTACGGTGGTCGGGCCGAACAGCCCGGGGCGCTGCTCCTCCTGCTGGAACGTCTTGCCGTACTCCGCGTAGAACTGGAGCATGCCCAGCGGCTGGGGGGCCTGGGCCAGCTGGGAGAAGGTGATCGGCGAGCCCATCTCCTCGGTGATCAGCTCGGCCATCTCGCCCTGGCGGGCGGCGTAGATCTCGGCGAGCCTGGCGATGGCCTCGGCGCGCTCGGCGAAGCTCAGCCTCGGCCAGGGGCCGTGGTCGAAGGCCTCGCGCGCGGCGGCCACCGCGCGGTCCATGTCGGCGGGGGTGCCGTCGGGCACGCGGCCCACGATCTCCTCGGTGTGCGGGGAGATGACGTCAATCGTTCCGGTGCCCGCTGGGGCCACCCATTCGCCCCCGATGAAAAGCTTGTCGTGCTGGCGCATGCCGCGAGCCTCCAATGACCGGACGCTTGGTTGTTGATTCAAACCGAAGCATGTTCTGGCTCTTTCGGCAAGGTGCCCGATAAGTGGTAGAAACTTCGCTAATGGTGCATGAGTTCCCCCGTTCAGGTGGCAGAGATCAAGATCACCTCCTATAGTTTCGCCCGTCGCTTGAGGGGAGGACGAGCGTGAGATCCGGCCGTATCGCCGTGTCGTTCGCCGTCCTTGCCATGCTCCTGGCCAGCCCGGTTTCCCAGCCGGCCCTCGCCGATCCCGACCCGGCCAAGGTCAAGCGCCTCACCAAGCAGGCCGCCCAGCTCGAGAAGCTGTACCGGGGCCAGATCCAGAGCCTCGAAGAGATCAAGGTCCAGATCAAGAGCGCCAACACGCAGACGGCCAGGCTGGAGAAGATGCTGGCCGACGCCAGGGGCGACGTCACCGCCATGGCGCAGACCAGCTACATCACCGGCCCGATGGACCCCTCCCGGCTGCTGGGCGCCGGTGATCCGTACAAGGTCCTCGGGCGGGCTGCGAGCCTGTCGTATCTGACCGAGGAGCGCGCCGACCAGGTCAAGCGGCTCAAGGAGCTGATCAAGGAAGCCAAGGCGTCCAGGACGGCTGCCTCCGAGAAGGTCGACAAGCTCGAGGCCGAGATCAAGAAGATGCAGGGCAAGCGGCGCGACGTGCAGCAGCTGCTCACCAAGTTCGGCTTCCAGCCGCCGACCTCGGGCGGCGGGCTGACGGCCCGCATGATCGCCGTCCGCAACGCGGTGACCTCGAACTTCCCGGTCAAGAGCGTCGGCTGCTTCCGCGCGGGCGACCCCGGCGAGCACGGCAAGGGCCGGGCGTGCGACTTCATGATGACGCTGGGCGGGCAGATGGCCAGCGGCGACTCCGCCCACTGGGGTGACCAGATCGCCCAGTACCTCATCGACAACGGGCAGCAGCTCGGCGTGATGTACATCATCTGGAAGCAGCGCTACTACGACATCCGCTCGGGTGGCGGCTGGGATCCGATGTCCGACCGCGGCGGCGTGACCGCCAACCACTGGGACCACGTGCACGTCTCGGTCTTCTGATACGGGTTATAGTACGACGGTCATCGAACTTCGATGGCCGTCGTACTAATGCTTGGAGTGTCGTGATGACCAGGACTGTGCGCTTCCACGAACTGGGCGGGCCCGAGGTGCTGAAGCTCGACGACGTGCCCGTCGGCGAGCCCGGCCCGGGTGAGCTGCTCATCCAGGTGGAGGCGATCGGGCTCAACCGCGCCGAGGCCCTCTTCCGCAGCGGGAACTACATCGTGCCGGTCGAGCGGTTCCCGTCCCTGCTGGGAGCGGAGGCCGCGGGTGTGGTGCTGACGTCGAACGCGCCGGGGTTCGAGCCCGGCCAGGCGGTCAGCGTGGTGCCCGCCTTCTCCATGAACGACTACGGCGTTTATGCCGAGCGGGCGATCGTCCCCGCCTCGGCCGTGGTGCACCGCCCCGAGAGTGTCGACGCGGTGGCGGGCGCGGCGGTGTGGATGCCCTACCTGACCGCGTACGGCGCGCTGGTGGAGGGCGGGCTGCGGGCGGGCGACACGGTGGTGATCACCGCCGCCTCCAGCAGCGTCGGCCTGGCCGCGATCAGGGTCGCCAACCGCGTCGGCGCGATCCCGATCGCCACCACCCGCACGGAGGCCAAGAAGGCCGCGCTGCTGAAGGCGGGGGCGGCCGAGGTGATCGTGACCTCGGCCGAGGAGGTCGCCCCGCGGGTGCTGGAGCTGACAGGCGGCAGGGGCGCCGAGATCGTCTTCGACGCCGTCGCCGGCCCCGGCGTGCTGGAGCTGGCCAGGGTGGTCGCCCCCGGCGGCACGCTCCTGCTGTACGGCCTGCTGAGCGGCCTGCCCACCCCCTATCCCGGCTTCGAGCTGGGCATGCCGGCGCTGAGCGTGCGCACCTACACCGTGCACGAGACGACCACGGACCCCGAGCGGCTGCGCAGGGCCGTCGCCTTCGTCTCCTCCGGGCTGCGCGACGGCGTGTTCGAGGCGGCCGTGGACCGCGTCTTCTCCCTCGACGACATCGTCGAGGCCCACCGCTACCTGGAGGCCGGCCAGCAGGTGGGCAAGATCATCGTCGATCTTCGAGGTACTTCCTGAACCAGTGGTAGGAAGCCTTCGGTGTACGGCGCTGCGTCTCGAAGTCGACGTGCACCAGGCCGAACCGCTGGTGGTAACCCTCGGCCCACTCGAAGTTGTCCAGCAGCGACCAGGCGAAGTAGCCGCGCACGTCCACCCCCTCGGCCCTGGCCTGGTCGAGCGCGGCGAGGTGGCCCTCCAGGAAGGTGACGCGCTCCTGGTCGTCCAGGGGCTCGTCGGAGGAGCAGCCGTTCTCGGTGATGTAGACGGGCGGCAGCGCCGTGCCGTACCTGTCCTTGAAGGAGATCAGCAGCTCGCGCAGCCCGTCGGGCACGACGGGCCAGCCGAACGCGGTGGTCGGGTAGCCGGTGATCTCCAGCAGGTCGAAGGGCAGGCCGTCACCGGTCGGCGAGCCGAGCAGCGTGGGGTTGTAGTAGTTGATGCCCAGGCCGTCGATGGGCGCCGAGATGATCTCCAGATCGCCGTCTCGCACGAAGTCCGGCTCCACCCCGAACGCCGACAGATCCGGGTAGCGGCCCAGCAGCACCGGGTCGTTGAAGAGCCAGTTGTGCAGCGTGGCGTAGGCGTCGGCGGCCGCCTGGTCGGCCGGGGTGGCGGCCCAGGCGGGCGAGCAGTTCTGGGTGATCCACACCTGCTCCGCCCCGGCCGCGCGCAGGGCGGGTACGGCCAGGCCGTGCGCGAGCAGCTGGTGGTGGGCGACGGGCAGCGAGTCGAGCATGAGTGCCTGGCCGGGGGCGTGCACCCCGAGGGCGTGTCCCTCGATGGTGTGGGCGAACGGCTCGTTGAGCGTGATCCAGGTGGAGACGCGGTCGGCCAGCCTCGCCGCGACCTGGGCGGCGTAGCCGGCGAAGCGGTGCGCGGTGTCGCGGTTCAGCCAGCCGCCCCGGTCCTGCAGTTCCTGGGGCAGGTCCCAGTGGAAGAGCGTGGGCGTGGGCGTGATCCCGGCGTCGAGCAGGGCGTCGACGAGGCGCTCGTAGAAGTCGAGCCCGGCGGGGCCGCCCATGACCCTGGGCCAGGCGATGGAGAAGCGGTAGGCGTTGACGCCGAGCTCCTTCATCAGAGCCACGTCCTCGGGCCAGCGGTGGTAGTGGTCGCAGGCGACGTCGCCGGTGTGGCCGTCACGCGTACGGCCCGGCTCGTGCGAGAAGGTGTCCCAGATCGAGGGCACGCGCCCGTCCTCGTGAGCGGCGCCTTCGATCTGGTAGGAGGCCGTGGCCGTACCCCAGAGGAACGTGTGCATGGCTCATGTTAAGCCTACTGATCGGTAATGAGCCAGGATGGAGGCATGACGAGTACCCTCCGCCGCCGTCCAGCCCAGCGACGCAGTGTCGAGCGCGTCGAGCGCATGCTCGACGAGTGTGCCGCGCTGCTCGGGGAGGTGGGCTACGACGCGCTGACCACCAAGGAGGTCGCGCGCCGCGCCGAGGTGCCGATCGGCACCTTCTACCAGTTCTTCCAGGACAAACGCGGCCTCGTGCGCGCTCTGGCGCTGCGCAACCTGGAGGCCTTCCTGGCCCGCGTGGCCGACCAGATCGCCCGGCGTGCTCCCGAACACTGGACCGACCTGGTCGACCTGGCCATCGACGAGTTCGTCGAGATGAAGCGCAGCACCCCTGGCTTCGCCGTGGTCGACTTCGGAGAGGTGCTGCCCACCCCCGGCGGGCCCGCCGTCCCCGGCACCAACCGCATGCTCGACGCCGCGCTGGAGAACAACGCCGTCGTCGCCGACCGGCTGCGCGACCTGCTCGGCGCTCCGGTCGGCACCGCGGCCGACCGGGCCCTGCTGGTCGCGGTCGAGGCCACCGACGCCGTGCTCAAGCTGGCCTTCCGCGTGCACCCCGACGGGGATCCCGATCTGATCGCCGAGTGCAAGCATCTGGTGAGGCGCTACCTCGCCGAGCACCTGACCGCCTGACGAGCTCGTGGCGGGGGACGAACCACGCGCCGCCGCTGCCGATCACCACTGTGCCGTTCCTCACGCCGGGTCCTCCAGACGTGCGAAGAGTTCGTCGTCGAGGTCGATCTGGGCGGCGCCGATGGCCTCCTCGAGCTGCTCCATGCGGGTCACGCCCACGATGGGCACGATCCCCTGACGCCGGTGCCAGGCCAGGACCACCTGGTTGACGGTGGCGCCCAGCTCCGCGGCGACCCCGCGCAGCACCTTGAGGCGCTCCGTGCTGCCCTGGTGGTCGTAGGCGGGGTCGATCGGCTTGTCGGGGTTCGTGTAGGAGCCGAACATCAGGGTGTTGTAGGCCCACAGGGTCAGGTCGGGGGCGTGCCGCACGTAGCCGAGCGTCTCGGCGGTCGCGAGCTTGTGCCCCATCTCGCGCAGGAGCGCGCCGGGACGCGGCTGAAGATAGGTGAAGCGCAGCTGCAGGTGGGTGTAGGGCAGCCAGCCGTGCGCACGCGAGACGCCGCGGGCCTGCTCCACGCGCCAGGCGGGCATGTTGCTCGACCCCGCCTTGAGGATCTTGCCCGTGCGGTGGAACTCGTCGAGCGCCTCCAGCGTGTCCTCCAGCGGCGTCTCCCGGTCCTCGATGTGGGTCCAGTAGAGGTCGACGTGATCCACGCCGAGCCGCTTCAGGCTGCCCTCGATCGCCGCGCGCAGCGCCTTGCCGGTGACGCCCTCGGCGGAGGCCAGGGTACGGTCGCCCGGCACCGTGGGGCGGGCGCCGCCCTTGGTGCTCAGGTAGACGCCGTCGCGGTTGCCGCGGGCGGCGAGCCAGGCGCCGATGGTCGCCTCGCTCTCGTCGCCGGTGCAGCCCTCGTTCCAGAACGGGTAGTTGTTGGCGGTGTCCAGCATCGTCCCGCCGGCCTCGGCGAACCGGTCGAGGATCGCGAAGGAGTCCTCGGGGGAGACGGTGGTACCCAGGGGAATCGTGCCCAGTGCGAAGGTCATGCGAGAACCGTGTCAGCTGGAGTGAGCTCCAGGTCAACCGGTTGACCTGGAGCTCACTCCAGGTGGGACAATCGCAGCGTGAGTGTCTACACCCCCGCCGAGGTGGTCGAGGAGACCGGCTTCTCCATCGACACCCTGCGCTACTACGAGAAGATCGGCCTGCTGGACCGCGTGGAGCGTAACGCCGCGGGTCAGCGCCGCTTCACCGAACACGATGTGAGCTGGCTCGGCACCATCCGCTGCCTGCGTGACACCGGTATGCCGATCGCCGAGATGCTCCGTTTCGCCGAACTCGTCCGCGCCGGCGACCACACCATCACCGACCGGATCAAGCTCCTGGAGGAGCACGACCGCCGGGTCGAGGAACAGATCGCCCAGCAGCGAGCCCAGCAGCGCTACATTCGCACCAAGATTTCCTATTATCGCAGCGTCGTGTAGCCGGAACCCGGTGGTCCGGCTGTTAGACCAGGGCGTATGGCAGGACCCAGGGCGAAGAGGATCAACATCCCGCTCCGCCGCGTCGCCCTCATGTGCGCGGGGATGCTCTTCCTGCTCATGGCCAACATCACCTACATCCAGGCCTTCCGCGCCGACTCGCTCAACGCCGACCCGCGCAACGAACGGCGGATCATCGCCCGCTTCGACAATCCTCGCGGCGACATCCTCACCTCCGACGGCACGGTCATCGCCCGCAGCGTGCGCACCGAGGACGCCAAGTACACCTACCGGCGGCACTACCCGCGGGCCGGGCACTACGCCGCCGTCACCGGGCACGTCTCGCTCTACAGCGCCACCGGCCTGGAGCGGGCCGAGGACGCCCAGCTGTCGGGAAGCGACCCCAAGGTCAAGGTGCGCTCGGTGGTCAAGGACGGCGACTTCACCGGCGCCGACCTGCGCCTGACCATCGAGGCGCGGGTGCAGGAGGCCGCCTACGAGGCGTTGCGGGCCACGGGCAGGCGCGGGGCGGCCGTCGCGATCGACCCCGCCACCGGCGCGATCCTGGCCATGGTCTCGACACCCACCTACGACCCCAACGCCTACACGACCTTCGACAGCGCCAAGCTGGCCCAGGCGGACTCCGCGTTGCGCGACGACCCCGCCGAGCCGCTGCTCAACCGGGCGCTCAACCAGACCTATCCGCCCGGCTCCACCTTCAAGGTGGTCACCGCGGCGGCCGCGCTGACCTCGGGGGAGTACACCCCCGCCACGCAGATCGACGCGCCCCGGCGCATGACGCTGCCGGGAACCTCGACCTCCCTGGGCAACGCGGGCGGCGAGCCCTGCGGCGACGACCGCCCCACCCTGACGTACGCCTTCCAGACCTCCTGCAACACCGCCTTCGCCACCATCGGCCTGCAACTCGGCCAGGACGTGCTGCGCGACCAGGCCGAGGGCTTCGGCTTCGACGCCGGGGGCCTGTCGGTGCCGATGCCGGTGTCGGAGAGCGTCTTCCCCAAGCAGCTCGACCAGGCCCAGCTGGCCATGGCCGCGATCGGGCAGTACGACGTCCGGGCCACCCCGCTCCAGGTCGCGATGCTCTCGGCCGCCGTCGCCAACGACGGCGTGCTGATGACGCCCTACCTGGTCGACGAGATCAGGCTGCCGGACCGCACGCTCATCTCGCGGGCCGAGCCCGCGGAGTACCGCACCACCATGGGGGTCATGGAGGCGCGCGAGCTGACCACCATGATGGTCGCGGTCACCCAGCCGGGCGGCACCGGCACCGGCGCCGCCATCCCCGGGGTGGCCGTGGCCGCCAAGACCGGCACCTCGGAGAACGTGCCCGGGGCTGCCGACCACGCGGTCTTCACCGCCTTCGCCCCCGCCGACGCCCCGGCGGTGGCGGTGGGGGTGGTGGTCGAGAACGCCGGCAGCGGAGGCTCGGTCGCCGCGCCCATCGCCAGGGCCATCATGGAGGCCGCCCTCTCGTGACTACACACCCGCCTGGTAGGCGGAGGCCTGGAGGTTGTACAGCTCGGCGTAGAGGCCGTCGAGCACCATCAGCTGCCGGTGCGAGCCCTGCTCCACCACCTTGCCGCGGTCGAGCACGTAGATCCGGTCGGCGTACCTCACGCTGGCCAGGCGGTGAGTGATCAGCAGGACCGTCCGGCCGTCGGCATGGGTACGGATGCGCTCGAACAGGGCGTGCTCGGCCCTGGCGTCGAGCGCCGCGGTGGGCTCGTCGCAGATCAGCAGCGTGGCGTCGCGGTGGAAGCCCCGTGCCACGGCGATGCGCTGCCACTGGCCGCCCGACAACTCCTGGCCGTCCTTGAAGCGCCGGTCGAGCAGTGTGCGATAGCCGTACGGCAGGTCGGCCACGACCTCGTCGGCCCCGGCGACCCTGGCCGCGGCCTCGAGCTGTTCCTGGCCCTTGTCCGTGCCCATCGTGATGTTGTAGCGGGCGGTCAGCGGCCAGCGCGTGTGGTCCTGGGCGATCACCGCGATGTGGCTCCTGAGCTGCTCGGGCTCGACCTGCGCGACGTCGATGTCGTCCCAGGTGACCCGGCCGACGCCGGGTTCGTACAGGCCGGAGAGGATCTTGGCGAGCGTGGTCTTGCCCGAGCCGTTCTCCCCGACGAAGGCGATGACCTCGCCCCGGTTGATCTCGATCGAGACGCCGCGCAGGGCGGGGGAGTCGCTGCCCGGATAGGTGAAGTGCACGTCCTCGGCGGCGATCGTGGCGAACTCGCGCGGCGCGAGTTGTGACCGGCTGCGCGGCAGGCGCTTCTCCGCGGCCGCGCAGAAGTCGAGGAAGTCGGTGAAGTACAGCCCCTCCTCGTAGAGGCGGTTGGTGGCGTACATCAGGTTCTCCAGGGAGTTCTGCCCCTGCCTGATCGCCAGCACGGCGGTGCCCGCGATCGCCAGCGGGATCGTGCCCAGCCACAACATCACCCCGAGCGCCGCGTAGACCATGCCGGTGCCGAGCCCGCCCAGCCCCTGGCCGATCAGCTGCACCACCGTGCGCCTCCTGGCCAGGTCGAGCATCACGTCCTGCTCGGCCCGCGCCACGGCGTCGTACATCCGGGTGAGGAAGCCGCGCATGGTGAACGACCTGGCCTCGGCCGCCGGATGCCGGCCGCCCATGAGGTCGGCGATGATCCACTTGCGGCGCATGGCGGGAATGACCGCGAAGTTGGCGGCATAGCGCATCTTGGCCGTGCGCACCGCCGCCCACGCGTCGGGAAGCACCGCGAGCAGCAGCAGCGGAAGCAGCACCGGATGCAGCACGCCCAGCACGCCGGCCACCGCGGTCAGGCTCACCAGGGCGGTGACCACGTTGATCGCCGTGGAGACCACCGCGTGGGCGTTGTCTGCCCCACGAGCCCGCGCACGCTCCAAGGCGTCATGGAACTCGGGATCGTCGAAGGCGACCAGCTCGACCTGCGCCGTCAGGTCGTAGAGCCGCCCCTCGGCCAGGCGGGAGATCTGCGGGGACAGGCGAGACTGCGCCCACCCGGCCAGCGCCTGCGTCGACGCGCGCAGCGCCGCCGCCGCGGCCACCAGCGCCAGGCTCGGCAGCGCGGCCCGCACCCGGTCGGGGGTGGGACCCTGGCTGAAGAGAGCGTCGAGCACACCGGTGGTGGCGAGCAGGCCGAAGGCGGTGAAGACGCCGCTGACCAGGTTGAGCCCGATCGTGACCGTCGTGTCGCGGGGGCTTGCCTGCCAGGCCAGGCGCATCGCGTGGCGGATCAGCGCGGGCAGGCGGCGGGCCATCGTGAGGAAACGCAGCCCGGTGAGGGTGCCGGTATGGGCGTGCCAGTCGGAGAAGGTGACCTCGCCGAGGTCTAACGGTTCTTCGGCCATCCTTCCAGTGTGCGCTCGTGCACTGACACTTCCGATGGCCTGCATACATGGTCGGGTGCCTACACAACTTGGGATACACCGTCGAATGGTGAAGTCGGCCCATGTGCTCGGGGCTGTGCGGGCCTAGCGTTCTCAGTGTGATCGGCCGCGTGTCCGCGACCCCCGCCCCCGTGCCCCGGGCGAGCCTGGGATCGCGGCCGCGGCCCGATCGATCGGGGACGTCGCGTGTCCCCCGCGGCCTTGGCCTCCTCGGAGGGGTGGAGGTTCTGGCCGCCGACACGCGACAGCGGGCCCGAGTCGCGCAGGGCTCGGGCCCGCCCAAAAAGCAGCGACAGCGGGACTGCCCCCACAGATGTCGCGCAGGGCTCGAGCCCGCCCAAAAAAGCAGCGACAGCGGGACTGCCCCCACAGATGTCGCGCAGGGCTCGGGCCCGCCCAACACTTCACCCCCAGGAGGCCCCGCTACATACTCCGTGAGCCGGTGTGTAGGGCGGAGAGCGCTCCCCTTCTATGCGGACCTGTTATCCGTAGCTCCTTGACGCCGTAGTCCGCGAAGTGGGTTGATTGCCCTACTGACAACGTTGTCACCTGACGACCGCTCGGGGTTGTGAAAGGGACGGTGTGCGATGCGACGACAGTGGTTAGCGACCATCGCGATGGCCGGCTTACTGGGCCTGGCCGCCTGCGGAGGGGGCAACCAGACCCCGTCGGGAACGCAGGCGACGGGCGCGGCGGGCGGCGATTCCAAGAAACAGGTGGAGGTCTTCTCCTGGTGGACGGGCCCGGGTGAGGCCGACGGCCTGAAGGCCATGAGAGAGATCTTCGAGAAGCAGAACACCCAGTTCACCTTCTTCGACGCCGCCGTCGCCGGTGGCTCGGGTGACAAGGCGAAGGCCCTGCTGAAGACGAAGCTCGACGGCAACCAGCCCCCCGACACCTTCCAGGGTCACGCGGGCGCCGAGCTCCAGGGCTACATCAAGGACGGCAAGCTGGAGCCGCTCAACAGCCTCTACGACGAGCTCAAGCTCAAGGACGTCTTCCCGGCGCAGCTGATCGAGCAGATCAGCGTCGACGGCCAGATCTACTCGGTCCCGGTGAACATCCACCGCTCGAACGTCCTGTGGTTCAACCCGGCCATCCTCAAGGAAGCCGGCCTCGCGGGCGCGCCGAAGTCGATCGACGAGTTCATCGCCGCCCTGGAGAAGGTCAAGGCCACCGGCAAGATCCCGCTGTCGATCGGTTCGGAGTGGACCGTCGCCCACCTGCTCGAGAACGTCATGCTCGGCTCGATGGGCACCGACGCCTACAACGCCCTGTTCAAGCCGGGCGGCAACTGGGCGGGTCCCGAGGTGACCACGGCGCTGCAGAAGTTCGCCAAGATCATGGAGTACGCGGGCGACCCGCAGGACGACTGGCAGCCCGCCGCCAAGCAGGTCGCCGACGGCCAGGCCGCCTTCAACATCATGGGCGACTGGGCCTACGGCTACTTCCACAACCCTCCGGACGGCGGTCTGGGCAAGGCCTCCAAGACCGACTTCGACTGGGCCCCCTCGCCCGGCACCGAGGGCACCTACATGTGGCTGTCCGACAGTTTCACCCTCCCCAAGGGCGCCAAGAACCGTGACGGCGCGCTCGCCTGGCTGAAGGTCGCGGCGAGCAAGGAGGGCCAGGACGCCTTCAACCCGAAGAAGGGCTCGATCCCGGCCCGCAAGGACGCCGACACGAGTCTCTACACCGACTACCTGGCCGACGCGCTGAAGGACTGGGGCGGCAACAAGCTGGCCGGATCCATCCAGCACGGCGTCTCGGTGAGCCAGCCGCACCTGGCGGCGATCGGCGAGGCGGTGGGCCTGTTCATGGGCACGAAGGACGTCGCCGGCCTGCAGAAGGCGCTCGACGACGCGGCGAAGGCCAACATTCAGTAGCAGCGCGGGCCCCCGAGAGGGGGCCCGCCTCACTGAGGGAGAGATCTTGCGAAGGGCACGCACCTGGTTGCCCGGACTGCTCCTGGTCGCGCCCTCGATCGTGGCGATCGGCGTGTTCGTGTACGGCATGCTGGGCTGGAACTTCCGCCTGGCGATGACCGACAAGCACACGAGCAGGCAGCAGGACGAGCAGTTCGTCGGGCTGGAGAACTTCATCGCCATCTGGGACCAGCCCCGATGGCACCTGTCGGTCGAGCACGCGATCAAGTTCACGGTCGTCTTCGTGGTCGGGGCGCTGGTGCTCGGCTGGTTCCTGGCGTTCCTCATGGAGAAGGGCATCAGGGGCGAGGGCACCTTCCGCACGATCTACCTGTTCCCGATGGCCGTCTCGTTCATCGCCACCGGCATCGTGTGGCGCTGGCTGATGAACTCGGGTCAGGGCGAGCGGGCCGTCGGCCTGAACCGGCTGTTCGACGCGGTCGGGCTGCCGCAGTGGGCGTGGTTCCGCGACCAGGACTGGGGCATGGCCGCGATGGCGATCCCGGCGGTCTGGCAGATGTCGGGCTATGTCATGGCGTTGTTCCTGGCCGGCTTCCGCGGGGTGCCGGAGGAGCTGAGGGAGGCGGCGCGGGTCGACGGCTGCACGGAGTGGGGCGTCTACCGCCACGTGGTGCTGCCGCTGCTGCGTCCTGTGACCCTGTCGGCGCTGATCATCCTGGGCCACATCTCGCTGAAGGTCTTCGACCTGATCATGGCGGTGTCGGGCAAGCAGATCGTCACCGACGTGCCCGCGGTGTTCATGTGGGTGACGGTCTTCGACTCCGACGATCCGGCCAAGGGCGCGACCATCGCCGCCTACATCGTGCTCGCCGTGGCGATCTTCGTCATCCCCTACCTGGTCTGGTCGGTGCGTAAGGAGAAGGACCGTTGAGGGCCGTCCGCTTCATCCTGCTGCTGGCCTTCGTGCTGATCTTCCTGATCCCCGTCTACGTGCTGCTGGCCACCAGCTTCAAGCCCCTGACGGAGGCGGACCCGAGCCAGGCCTGGAACCTGCCGCAGACCTGGACCTTCGAGGCGTGGGGCGTGGCCTGGGAGAAGCTGCGCCCCGGCATCTGGAACTCGATCCTGCTGGCCGTGCCCGGCTCGATCCTGGCCTGCGCGCTCGGCTCGATGAACGGATACGTGCTGTCGAAATGGCGCTTCCCGGGCGCCGACGTGCTGTTCACGCTCTTCCTGTTCGGCATGTTCATCCCGTACCAGGGCGTGATGATCCCGCTGGTCCAGCTGCTGATCAACCTGGACGAGGCGGTGGGCGCGAGCGGCTTCTTCTACGGCGGCCTTCCCGGCCTGATCCTGGCGCACGTCGTCTACGGCATCCCGATCTGCACGCTGATCTTCCGCAACTACTACGTGACGATCCCGACGGAGCTGATCGAGGCCAGCCGCGTCGACGGCGCGGGCATGCTGCGCACCTACTGGTCGGTGGTGCTGCCGGTGAGCGGGCCGGCGATCGCCGTGGTGATCATCTGGCAGTTCACCTCGCTCTGGAACGACTTCCTGTTCGCGGTCTTCCTGGCCAGCCCGCAGAACTGGCCGACCACCGTGATGCTCAACAACATCGCCGGCGCGCAGGCCACGCCGTACAGCCAGCAGATGGCCGCGGCGATCCTGAGCTCCATCCCGACGATGCTGATCTACGTCTTCCTGGGCCGCTTCTTCATGCGCGGGCTCATGGCTGGAGCGTTGAAGGGCTGACCAGCGCCTCGCCCAGGAGCGTGCGGCTGTAGAGCACGTGCCGCCCCGAGCGGGCCCCGCTGATCAGCCCGGCCCCGCGCAGGGCGGCGATGTGCTCGCCGACGGTGCCGGGGCTCTGCTCCAGCAGGACCGCGAGCTGCGTGGTGGTCGCCGGGCTCGCCAGTTCGAGCAGGATGCGTGTACGGCTGCGCCCGATCAGCCCGGTCAGGTCGTGGTGGGAGGGCAGGTCGGCGGCCACGCCCCTGGCCGGGTAGACCAGCGCGTACGGCCAGGCCTCCTCCAGGTAGGCGCCCACGTCGAACCCGAACACGGTCGGGACGAGCAGCAGGCCGCGCCCGTCGAGCCTGATGTCGCCGTCGCTGCGCATGTCGATCTCGATCCGCCCGGGTGGCACCCATCGGACGTGCTCGCTCAGGTCGCCGAGCGCCGCCGCCCAGCCGTAGGCGGCCAGTTGCCCGGCCCGGTGCACGATGTCGCGCTGGAGGACGGCCTGGAATCTCGGCCAGGCCGTACTGAGGATCTCCCGCCACAGCGCCTCCATGGCCTGGGCGAGCAGTTCGACGACGTCCGGCCCGAGCAGGACGCGCCGCAGCCCGGGGTCGATCCCGCGTCGCGGGGCGAGCGCCTCCTCGATCTCCTGGTGGGCCTGTTCCAGCGGCACCCGCCGCATGGCGGCGATCTCCTCGTCGAAGCCGACCGCCACGCCGATGGGCGGCGGGGCGAGGAAGTCGACGTTGTTCGGGCCGCGCAGGCCGGTGATCAGGGGTGCCAGCCGCAGGCCGAGGTGGTGCTCGCGCAGTCGCAGGTACGGCTCCCGCCAGCGGGCCAGCCACTGGCGGTGCGGCCCCGGCGGATGCTGGCCGTCGAGGACGAACTGGCAGTGCATCGTCTCCATGAGCGGTGAGATGGCGAAGCGGCTGGCGACGATGTCCTGTGGCGAGACCTCCAGGCGGTACATCTTTCGGTTATATCCGAATCTTTCGCCCCCGAGCGCCTCAAGCCCTGACGATCGTCGGGTACCTCGCCCCGGCGGCCCTCCTCCCTCGGCCGCCGGGGCGATCCGACACGAAGGAGCCAGGATGACGACGACTCAGGGCGGGGAGCAGGCCGCCACCTTCGGGCAGGTCTTCGCCGTCCGCGAGTTCCGGGTGCTGTTCGGCAGCTTCGCCCTCCTGGTGACCGGCGACTCGGTCAAGATGCTCGCCCTGTCGGTGCTGGTCTACGCCCAGACCGGCTCGCCCGGCCTGTCGGCGGCGGCCTACATGGCCGGATGGCTGCCCTACGTCTTCGGCGGCCTGTTCCTGCTCAACCTGGCCGACCGGATCTCGCCGCGGCTGCTCATGATCGTGGGCGAGCTGGTGCGGGTCGTGGTCTGCCTGCTGATCGCCTTCGCGGGCCTGCCCATCTGGGTGCTGCTGGCCCTGGTGCTGGTGAGCGGGATCTTCACCCCGGTCTTCATGGCCGCGAGGTCGGCGATGATGCCCGAGGTGCTGCCGGGCGACGCCTTCGTGCTGGGACGCTCGGTGCTGGGCGTGACCTCGGCGGGCTCCCAGATCGCGGGCATGGCGGTGGGCGGGGCCTTCATCGCGCTGACCGGGCCGGAGAACGCCCTGGCCGTCACTGCGGCCATGGCCCTGCTCTCGGCGCTGCTGCTGCGCCTCGGCCTGCCGTACCGTCCGGCCCGTGGCGGCGCGGGCGGCTCGCTGGCCGTCAACAGGCGGCTGTTCGCCGACCGGAAGGTGCGAGGGCTGCTGCTGGCGCAGTGGCTGCCGGTGATGTTCCTGGCCGGGGCCGAGGCGATGCTGGTGCCGTACCTGGGGTCGAAGGCCGGCCTGGTGCTGGGCATCGCGGCGGGCGGCATGGCCGTGGGGGAGTTCGTCGTGGGCAGGTTCCTCGCGCCGCCGGCCCGCGAGCGCCTGTCACGGCCGCTGGCCGTTCTCATGGGCCTGCCGTGGCTGGTCTTCGCGGCGCAGCCGGGCGTCGTGGTGGCCGCCGTGTGCGCGGGGTTGTCGGCGGCCTGCCTGGCCTACACGCTCGGGCTGCAGCGTGCCTTCCTCGACGCGGTGCCCGAGCAGGTGCGCGGTCAGGCGTTCGGGCTGCAGAGCACCGGGCTGATGACCGGCCAGGCCGTGGGCGCGGCGCTGGTGGGCGGCGTCGGCGAGGTGGCCGCGCCGCACCTGGCGATCGCTCTGGCGGGAGCGGTGGGCATGGTCGTGGCGCTGCTCAGCGTTCGACCGAGCCGCGCACGATGAGCCTGACCGGCAGTCGCAGGTGCTCCGAGGGGCCGTCGTCGCCGCCGATCCTGCGCAGCAGCAGCTCGGCCGCGACCCTCCCGAGCCCGGCGGGGTCCTGGGCGACCACCGTGACGCCGGGGGAGAGCAGGTCGGCCAGCTCGAAGTCGTCGAAGCCGACCAGCGGCAGCCATCTGCCCGCCAGAGCCCGGAGCGTGGTCATGGTGAAGCGGCCGTTGCCGGTGAACAGCGCGGTCGGCGGGTCGTCGAGGGCGAACATGCGGTCGAGGTCGGCGCGCACACCTTCCAGCGTCGCCGGGCGCATCGTGACCAGCCGCTCGTCGAACAGCTCGCCCAGCGTCTCGCGGTAACCGCGCAGGCGCTCGGTGGCGGTGAAGATCGACGGGCTGTCGCCGAGGAAGGCGATACGCCGGTGGCCGTGCCTGAGCAGGTGGCCGACGGCCAGGGCGGCGCCGCCCGCGTTGTCGCACAGCACCGTGTCGGCGTCGATGCCCGGCCCCGGCGGCCGGTCCACGAAGACGGCGGGAGTGCCGGCGTCGAGCTCGGGGCGCAGATAGGTGTGGTCGCTCCCGGCCGGGATGACGATCAGACCGTCGACCCGGCGGTCGCAGAAGGCCCGCACCAGCTCGCGCTCGCGCCCCGGATCCTCTCCAGAGGAGCCCGTGAGCAACAGGTATCCGTGGCGGATCACGCTCTCCTCGACCGCGCGGCTGAGCCCGGCGTAGAAGGGGTCGCCCACGTCCTCGATGACCAGGCCGATGGTGGCGGTGCGGCCTCGGCGCAACATGCGGGCGCCCTCGTTGCGGCTGTAGCCGAGCTCCTGGATCGCCTCGCGCACCCGCGCCGCGGTGGACTCGTTGACGCCCGGCTCGCCGTTCACGACGCGGGAGACGGTCTTGAGCGCCACTCCTGCCGCGCGGGCGACATCGTTCATCGTCGGTCTCACGACCGAATCATCGCTCAGCGAGCCGCCGTCGACAACGTTGTCAGGCCCGCAGGCCCGTTCGCGTCGCCTCCAGGTCGGCCTCGATCCTGGCCGCGGTCGCCAGCAGCGGCGGCAGCAGGTCGCGGCGCACCGACTGGGCGGTGGTACGGCTGGCGTGCGAGGAGATGTTGATCGCCGCGATCGTGCGCCCGCCGCGGTCGCGGATCGGCGCGGCCAGCGAGCGCAGCCCCTCCTCCAGCTCCTGGTCGACCAGGACCCATCCCTGCCTGCGCACCTTGTCGAGCTCGGCGCGCAGCACCATCGGCGAGGTGATCGTGCGAGGGGTGAGCGCCCGCAGCTCGGTGCCGGACAGGTAGGTGTCGAGCGCCTCGTCGTCGAGCCCGGCCAGCAGCGCGCGGCCCATCGAGGTGCAGTAGGCCGGGAAGCGGGTGCCGATGTTGATCGACACCCGCATGATGCGCGAGGTGGCCACGCGGGCCACGTAGACGACGTCGGGACCGTCGAGCACCGCCACGGAGGCGGACTCGTGCACCTCGGCGACCAGTCGTTCGAGGTGCGGGTCGGCGACCTCGGGCAGGCTCAGGCTTGACAGGTAGGAGTAGCCGAGCTCCAGCACCCGCGGGGTGAGCGCGAACAGTTTGCCGTCGGTGCGCACGTAGCCGAGGTCGACCAGGGTGAGCAGGAAACGCCTCGCGGCGGCCCTGGTCAGGCCGGTGGACTTGGCCACGTCGCTGAGCGTGAGCTCCGGGGTGTCGGAGCCGAAGGCGCGGATCACCGCCAGGCCGCGCGCCAGCGACTGCACGTGCTCAGCCGACTCCGCCATCCGGTCACCCCCACCTAGAACGGATAGCGCTCTATCCCGCTCTGCATCGTCATCCAGCGTGTCTCCGTGAATGCCTCGATGTTAGCGGCGGCGCCGCCGAAGCGAGCACCGGTGCCGGACGCGCCGACCCCGCCGAACGGGGCCACCGCCTCGTCGTCGACCGTCTGGTCGTTGATGTGCACGATGCCGGTGGGGATGTGCTCGGCCAGCTCCATGCCGCGCATCGGGTCGCCGGTGAGGATGCCGAGCGACAGGCCGTACTCCGAGGCGGCGGCCAGCGCGGCGGCCTCGGGGTCGTCCCTGAAGGAGACGATGGGCGCGACCGGTCCGAAGACCTCCTGGGCGAAGGCGGGCGCCGCGGTGGGCACCCGCGACAACACGGTGGGCCGGTAGAACAGGTCCTGGTAGGTGCCGCCGGCGTCGAGCCTGGCGCCCGCGTCGACGCTGGCGGTGACCAGCGCGTGCACCTTCTCCAGCTGCCCGGCGTCGATGATCGGGCCGAGCGCGACCTGCTCGGTCAGGGGGTTGCCGACCGGCATGGCCTCGGCCTTGGCCGACAGCAGGGCGGCGTACTCCTCGGCGAGCGAGGCGTGCACGAGATGACGGCCCGTGGTCATGCAGATCTGCCCCTGGTGCAGGAAGGAGCCCCAGGCCGCCGCCGAGACCGCCGCTTCGAGGTCGGCGTCCTCCAGCACGATCAGCGCCGAGTTGCCGCCCAGCTCCAGGTGAGCACGCTTGAGGTGGCGCGCGGCCAGCTCGCCGACCTTGCGCCCCGCGGCGGTGGAGCCGGTGAACGAGATCACCCGGACGTGCGGGTCGGCGACCAGGGCGGTGCCCGCTTCAGCGCCGCCCGGCAGCACGTGCAGCACACCTTCCGGGAGCCCCGCCTCCTCCATCACCCGCGCGATCGAGACGCCGCCGCAGACGGCGGTGCGCGGGTCGGGCTTGAAGACGACCGCGTTGCCCAGGGCCAGGGCGGGGGCGACGGAGCGGATGCCGAGGATGAGCGGGAAGTTGAAGGGCGCGATGACGCCGACCACGCCGGCCGGGACCCGGCGGGCCAGGCTGAGGCGCCGCTTGGCGGTGGGCAGGATGTCGCCCAGCGGCTGGGAGGTCAGCATGGCCGCCTCGTAACACTCCTGGGCGGCCACGTGCACCTCGAAGCCCGCCTTGGGCGGGATGGAGCCCGCCTCGCGCACGATCCACTCCTGGATCTCGGCGGCGTGCTCCTCGAACAGCCGCCCGGCGCGGCGCAGCACCGCGGCCCGCTCCTCGAAGCTCGTCGCCGCCCATTCGCGCTGGGCCGCCGCCGCCGAGGCGCAGGCCCGCGCGATCTCCTCGGGCCCGGCCACCCCGGCGCGGCCGAGCTCCTCGCCGGTGGCCGGTTCCACCACCGGCGCGTCCTCCCGCGCGGAACTCCATCCGCCGCTGAACACCGATCCCGTCCAGATCTTGGGGTCGAGGAGTTGCATGGGAGGCTCCTTGTTCGTCTACCGAACTCCTGGTCGCAAATGTGACGCTAAGCTGTGGACATTTACGGCGTCAACCGGGCAGGCTGTGCGTATCGCGAACACAATCTGGAGGCGAGATGCGCCGTGTCTTAGCCGTCGTCTTACTGGCCGCCCTGACGGCCTGCGGCTCAACAGACACCTCCGGGGGCAAGGACAAGGTCAACGCGGGCGTGATCGCGATCGTCGACACCGCGCCCATCCACCTCGGCAAGGCCAAGGGCTTCTTCGACAAGCACGACATCGACCTCACGATCACCCCGGTCCAGGGCGGCGCCGCCGCCATCTCGGGGGTGGTGAGCAACCAGTTCCAGTTCGCCTTCGCCAACGTGACCTCCCTGCTGGCCGCCAAGGAGCAGGGTCTGGACGTGAAGGTGGTGGCCAACGGCGTCTCCTCGACCGGCACGCCAGGTGAGGACTTCAGCGCCGTGCTGGTCAAGGCCGACAGCCCCATCCAGTCCGCCGCCGACCTGGCGGGCAAGAAGGTCTCGGTCAACCAGCTCAAGAACATCGGCGACACGACCATCCGCGCCACCGTCCGCAAGGCGGGCGGCGACCCGTCCGGCATCCAGTTCGTCGAGCTGCCCTTCCCCGACGCGCCCGCGGCCCTGCAGAACGGCAGCGTGGACGCCATCTGGGTGGTCGAGCCCTTCGTCAGCCAGGCGCTCTCGCAGGGCGCCCGCGCGGTGGCGTGGAACTTCGCCGAGGCCACGCCCAACCTCACGGTCGCCATGTACTTCACCACCGGCAAGGCCGACGCCGATCTGTCCGGCCGCTTCGCCAAGGCCATCAACGAGTCGCTCGCCTATGCCGCCGAGCATCCGGACGAGGTGCGCGAGACGCTGAAGACCTACACCAAGATCGCGCCGGACGTCATCGCCAAGATCAAGCTCCCCAAGTGGCCCGCCGAGATCAACAAGGAGTCGGTCACCGCGATCGCGGAGATGGCCAAGAACGACGGCGTGCTCAAGAGCGTCCCGAGCCTGGTGGAATGAGATCCCTGTACGGCGTGGCCGGCCTCCTGCTGCTGATGGAGGCCGTGCCCCGGCTCGGGCTCGTCGACGAGCGCTTCCTGCCGCCCGCCTCGGAGATCCTCCGGACCCTGGGCGGACAGCTGGTCACCGCCGGGCTCTGGGCGGCGCTCGGCGAGACCCTGCTCGGCTGGGCGCTCGGCCTGGGCATCGCCTTCTGCGCCGCCGTGGCCGCCGGCATGGTCATCGGCACCGTGCCAGGGCTGCGGGCGGCCACCAACAGCACGGTCGAGTTCCTGCGGCCCATCCCGTCGGTGGCGCTCATCCCGCTCGCCACGCTCCTGTTCGGCGCCTCGCTGGGCTCCACGCTGCTGCTCGTGGTGTACGCCTCCTTCTGGCAGGTGCTCATCCAGGTGCTGTACGGCGTGGCGGCCGTCGATCCGGTGGCGGTGGACACGGCGCGTTCCTACGGCTTCTCCTCGTGGACGCGGATGCGGCGGCTGGTGTGGCCGTCCGCTCTGCCGTACATCATGACCGGGCTGCGGCTGGCCGCGGCGGTGGCGTTCATCCTGGCGATCACCGCCGAGCTGGTCATCGGCAGCCCGGGGCTCGGGCTGGAGATCCAGATCGCCCAGTCCAGCGGGGCGGTGGCGCAGGTCTACGCGCTGATCGTGCTGGCAGGGCTGATCGGCATCGCGGTCAACGTGGGCGTGCGGACGCTGGAGCGGCGGGTGCTGTCGTGGCACCAGTCGGTGCGCAGGGAGGTGGCGGCATGAGAGTCGTCAACGCCCTCGCGGTGCCGCTGCTGCTCGTGGGCGTGTGGTGGCTGGTCAGCGGCGGTTCGTTCTACCTGCCGAGTCCCGGACGGGTGGCGGCGGCCTTCGCCGAGACCTGGTTCTCCGAGCGCGTCCTGACCGACGTGCTGCCGAGCCTGGCCAGGCTGGCGGCCGGCTACACGCTGGCCGGGGTGATCGGCGTCGGGCTCGGCGTGGCGATCGGCCTGTCGAGCGGGCTGCGCGCGGCGGCCGAGCCGGTGCTGGAGTTCTTCCGCGCGGTCCCGCCGCCGGTGCTGGTGCCGCTGATCATGCTGTTCGCGGGCATCGACAACGCGATGAAGGTCGCGGTGATCGTCTCGGGATGTGTCTGGCCGATCCTGCTCAACACCGTCGAGGGCGTCAGGGCCATCGACGAGGTGCTGGCCGACACCTGCAAGTTGTACGGCGTGCGCCTGCGCCACCTGGTGCTGCGCTCGGCCAGCCCGCAGATCATGGCCGGCCTGCGGCAGGCGTTGTCGATCGGGATCATCCTCATGGTGATCAGCGAGATGTTCGCCAGCAGCAGCGGCCTGGGCTTCACGATCGTGCTGTTCCAGCGGGGCTTCCAGATCGCCGAGATGTGGAGCGGAATCGTGCTGCTGGGCCTCATCGGATGGGGGTTGTCGCTGGTGTTCCGTATGGTCGAAAAGCGAGTCCTGGCCTGGTATCACCGTGCTTGAGCTCATCGATCTGACCAAGACCTACCAGGGCCGCGGCCGCACCGTCACGGCGCTGGACCGCCTCTCGCTCCAGGTCGACGCGGGCGAGCTGGTCTGCGTCGTCGGGCCCTCCGGCTGCGGCAAGACCACGCTGCTGCGCTGCGTCGCCGGGCTGCTGCCGTACGAAGGACAGGTCAGGGTCGCCGGACGGCCGGTGACCGGGCCTCCCGAGCACACGGCGGTCGTCTTCCAGGAGTACGGCAGGAGCCTGTTCCCCTGGCTCACCGTGCGGCAGAACGTCGAGCTGCCGCTCAAGGAGAAGGGCCTCGACCGGGCCAGACGCACCGAGCTGGTGACGGAGTCGCTGGAGGCCGTCGGCCTCGCCGGCGCGCACGACGCGCACCCCTGGCAGCTGTCGGGCGGCATGCAGCAGCGGGTGGCGATCGCCCGCGCCGTCGCCTACGAGCCGAGCCTGCTGCTCATGGACGAGCCGTTCGCCGCCGTCGACGCCCAGACCCGCGCCGACCTCGAGGACCTGATCCTGCGGCTCTGGCAGCGACTGGAGATGACCGTGCTGTTCATCACCCACGACATCGACGAGGCGGTCTACCTGGGCCGTCGCGTGATCGTGCTCTCGGCCTCGCCCACCACCGTGCTGGAGGACCTCAAGATCGACCTGCCCGCCGAGCGCGACCAGCTGACCACCCGCTCGCTGCCCAGGTTCGCCGAACTGAGGGGGCACGTCTACGCGCAGATCCAGCGCACGAAACAATAACCGCCATTGTGAGATTCGTGCTTCTGGTGGCCGGGCTGGTCCTGGCCGCGCTCAACCTGCGGCCCGCACTGGCGGGCATTTCCCCCCTGCTCGACGAGATCATGACCGACGTCGGCCTCAGCCCCGCGGGCGGAGGCGCGATCACCACGGTGATGGTGGTCTGCCTCGGCGTGTGCGGCGTGGCCACGCCCGTGCTGGCCCGCCGCCTCGGCGTCGACCGCACGCTGCTGTTCGGCCTGCTGCTCCTGGCCGCCGGCGTGATCGTGCGCAGCCTCGACGGTCCCGTGCTCCTGTACGGCGGAGCCGCCGTGGCCGGCACCGCCATCGCGATCATGAACGTGGTCATGCCCGGCGTGGTCAAGCACCACTTCCCCGACCGCGTCGGCCTGTTCACCAGCGTCTACGTCTCGGCCCTCGTCATCGGCGCGGCCATCGCCAGCGGCCTGGCGATCCCCATGGAGCGGTGGACGGGCCTCGACTGGCGCGGCGTCTCGGCGCTCGCGGCGGTGCCCGCGCTGCTCGGCGCGCTGCTGTGGCTGCCCCAGACGTTGCGCAGGCGCCCCGATCCCCAGGTCGCGACCCGGCCCTTCCGCGCCATCCTGCGCAACCGCACCACCTGGTACATCACCGCCTTCATGGGCGTGCAGTCGCTGACCTTCTACGTGACGCTCGCCTGGCTGCCCACCATCTTCCTGGAGTCGGGCGTCACCCCAGAACACGCCGGATACCTGCTCAGCCTGTCAGCCCTGGCGCAGGTCGTCGGCACCTTCGGCGCGCCCATGCACGCCGGAGGACGCGCCTCACAGGTGCCGCACGTGCTGGGCGCCACCGCGCTCACCGCCACGGGCTACCTCGGCGTGCTCCTCGCACCCACGACCCTGCCGTGGTTGTGGATGATCGTGCTCGGGATCGGGCAGGGGGCGACGCTCGCGCTGGCCCTGCTCATCATCACCAACCGGGGTTCCGATCCCACCTCCGTCACCGCGTTGTCGGCCGTGGCGCAGTCGGTGGGTTACGTGCTCGCCGCCATCGGCCCGGTGCTCGTCGGAGCGCTGCGCGAGTCGAGCGGAGCCTGGACGGTGCCGCTGCTGACCGGCCTGGTCTTCTGCGGCGTGCAGGCAGTGGTGGGGTGGCTGGCCGCACGAGCTTAGGTAAGGCTTACCATGGCTTCATGCTCACCGGTGTGCTCGAGAAGTTCGCGGAGGCCCGCCAGGGCGTGCTCGGCGTCGTGCCGAGCCTCGTCATCGAACCCGACGAGACCTGGACCCCTGTCTCGGCGATGCCCCTCGACGACCTGATCCAGCAGACCGCCGACCGCTGGGGCGCGCCGCGCCACGTCGGGGCGGCGCTGTTCTGGAAGACCTACTCCTACTGGCACACCATGCCCATGGCCGTCGGCTGGGCCCTCGACGGCCAGGTCCCCGTCATGCGCTTCGACGACACCTGGTTCAAGGTCTCGCCCGCCGGCGTCACCGTCGGCGCCACCGCCGTCACCTGGACCGACGTCGACGGCATCCGGCCCGCCCTGCTGGAATCGCAGGAACCGCTGATCAAGCGCATCTCCACGCTGGCCAGGGTGGGGGAGCGCACCCTGTGGGGCTCCACCGCCGAGGCCTTCGCCCACCCGCTGCGCGACCAGGTGCCGGGCGACTACATGAGCCTGCTGGAGCGGATCGGGCCGCCCGTCGACGGGCTGATCCAGAGCGACGGCACCCGCTACCTGCGCCGCACCTGCTGCCTGTGGGTCACGCTGCCGGATGTTGAGCCCTGCTCCACCTGCTGTGTGCTCAGCCGTCACTGAGCCGCCCTAACCTCCCGCGCATGATCCTGCGCAGGTTGATCGCCGGTGTTACCGTCGCGGTCGTGCTGATCCAACCCGAGCCCGCCGTCGCCGATCGCCGCAGCGGCGATCCCATCGTCATCGCGCACCGGGGCGCCAGCGCCCACCGCCCGGAGCACACGCTGCTGTCGTACGAGGCGGCCATCGCCATGGGCGCCGACTACATCGAGCCCGACCTCGTCTCGACCAAGGACCACGTCCTGGTCGCCAGGCACGAGAACGAGATCTCGGGCACCACCGACGTGGCCGCGCGCCCCGAGTTCGCCGCCCGCCGTACCACCAAGACGATCGACGGCCGCCCCGTCACCGGCTGGTTCACCGAGGACTTCACCCTCGCCGAGCTGAAGACCCTGCGGGCCAAGGAGCGGGTGCCTGACCTGCGGCCCGGCAACACCGCCTTCGACGGCCTGGCCGAGATCCCGACCTTCGAGGAGGTCGTGCAGCTGGCCGAACGCCACGGGGTCGGCGTCTACCCCGAGACCAAGCACCCGACCTACTTCGACTCGATCAACCTGTCGCTGGAGGAGCCGCTGCTCGAGGTGCTCGGCCGCCACCGGGTGCGCAAGGCCTTCATCCAGTCCTTCGAGACCGCCAACCTGCGCGACCTGCACGGCAAAACCCGCTACCCGCTCATCCAGCTCATGACCTTCGGCGGAAGGCCGTACGACTGGGTGGTCTCGGGGGACCCGCGCGGCTACGACGACCTCGTCACCCCCGACGGGCTGCGCGAGGTCGCCGCCTACGCAGACGGCATCGGCGTCGACACCCGCCGGGTGATCCCCGTCGGGGCCGACGGCCGCCTCCTGCCTCCGACCACGCTGGTCCAGGACGCCCACCGGCGGCGGCTCGCCGTGCACGTGTGGACCATCCGCAACGAGAACTCCCAGCTACCCGCAGACCACCGGCTGGGCAATCCGGCCAGCCCGGTCTACCCCCGCGCCACCGGAGACGTGATGGGCTGGCTCGGCAGGCTGCTCGACCTCGGCATCGACGGAGCGTTCTGCGACGACCCGTCGATGGGCAGGGCCGTGATCACGCAACGGCGTCGATAGGCCGCAGCTCGTCGGCGTAGCTCACCGACACCCGGCGCATCAGGCCGGTGTCGTCGATGGAGTACTGACCCAGGCGCCACAACGGCGGCGAGTAGGCGTGGATCGAGACGCTCTTGTCGATCGCGCCGGTCAGGCGGTGGATGTGATCGGGTCCGAAGGAGAACGACTGACCTTCGGACACCACCGTCTCCAGGTGCTCGCCGCCGATGCGCGGGTTGCACTCCAGCAGCGCCCCCTGCACGACGGTCACGGCGCCCGAGGAGATGTCGTGGTCGTGCCAGCCGGTGTCGTCTTCCGGGCGCCAGCACAGCAGCCACACGTCCACATAGGCGTCGCGGTAGAGCGAGGCGTAGTGCCGGCCGCCGCCTTCAGGGAACTCCACCTGGTCCTGCCACTGCGCCGGGTCGGCTGCCAGCTCGTCGACCAGGTCCCGCAGCTCCCTCCGGTCGAGGTTGCGCTCGGGGAGCGTGTTCACTTACCTGTCTCCTCTCATCAATCGCAGGGGGTTGGTCTCTCGGATGGCGTGGTCGGCCGCGGCGCCGAGGCCCGTTTCCGGTGCGCTCGCGTACGGCGCGTCGGAGCCGTTGACGACGACGTCGACGCCCAGCTCGCGCACGATCGCGTCGATCGCCTTGGGGCCGTAGCTGGAGGTCTCCACGAAGAAGTCGCGGTCCAGGCGGCCCCGTGACGGTCCGCCGCGGGTGATCAGCCGTTCCGAGTGCAGGGGCGCGAGCCCCGCCAGCAGGGCGAAGCAGACGCGCAGGCGGGGGTGGCGGGGGCGGACGACGGCGTGGAAGAAGTGCCAGGACGCGTGCATCTGCTGGACGTACGGCACCAGCGCGGGCCACCAGGGTGCCGGCGCGTGGCCGGAGGCGGGACCGGGGTGCACGAAGAGCGGCTTGTCGTGGGCGGTGAGCACGTCGAGCAGGGCGTCGTCGGGGAGCGTCGTCGCGGGAAGCTGCAGGCCGGCCTTGCCGTCGAGGTCGGCGGCCAGGCGGCCGGGGTCGGGCTCGCTGACGCACGTGGACGCCCACTGCTCGAAGCCGTACGGCACGTCGGCGTGGTAGGCGTCGATGAGCGGCCAGGCCTCCTCCGGCGGCAGCGCCTCGATGCCGAGCGGGCTCGACAACGACAGGATCGCCGGGGTCTCGCGCTTGGCCGGGTCGTGATCGGCGGGGTCGACCTCGTACGGCGGTTCGCCGTCGAGCAGGAGGGTCCACCCGTCGAGGTAGGGCGGGCGCGTGCGAGCGCGCAGGGCCGCGACGAACGCGGGGGTCCACAAGTGCTGGTGCACGTCCATCGGGCCACCTCCATCCCATGTATTTCCTACTGACTTTATAGGCAAACGCCTCACTCTGGGAAGACGTCCATGTGAAGCGATTCAGTGATACGGTTCAGTGAACCGCTTCACCCCCTTTCGTGTCAATGGGGGGCTAGGCTTGCGGGATGCCGCGGAAACGAGCGACGATCCGTGAGGTGGCGCAGGCGACGGGTCTGTCACCGGCAGCCGTGTCCTACGCGCTGCGCGGTATGCAGGTCTCAGAAGAGACGATGGAGCGTGTCAAAGCCGCCGCCGCCGAACTCGGCTACGAAGCCGACCCCATCGCCAGAGCCCTGGCCAGCGGGAAGACCGGCACGATCGGGATGTTGTCCGGCTCGCTCGAAGACCTGTGGCAGCAGGCCCTCGCGGTGGGCATCGGGCGGGGCCTGCTGGGCCAGGACCGCTACGCCCTCATCCTCGACGCCGCCGGCGACCCCGAGCGCCAGCGCTCGCTCGCCCAGCAACTTCGTGACCAGCGGGTCGACGCGATGATCGTGCAGCCCGTCGACCCCGCGGCGCCCTTCTGGGCACAACTGGCCGAGTCGGTGCCCGTGGTGGCCATCGGCGACTCCCTGCCCGGCACCACCGGAGAGGTCGTCTTCGACAACCGGCGCGGCGTCACGCTGGCCCTGGAGCACCTGCGCTCGCAGGGACACCGCGCCATCGCCCTGCTCACCTCGACCATGACCAGCACCCCCGACCGCCCGGCCGACGTGCACGTGCTGGCCGAGGGGGAGCGGCTGGGGCTGTCGATCTCGGTGTCGACCGCACCCCACGACCTGGCAGGGGCCACCGAGGCCGCGCGCGAGGTGCTCGCCGAGGGTGCGGTCACGGCGGTGTTCTGCTTCGCCGACTCCATCGCCTACGGGGTGTACGCGGCGGCGGAGTCGCTGGGGCTGTCGATCCCGGGCGACATCTCCGTCATGGGATACGACAACCATCCGGTGTCGTCGCTGCTGAGCCCGGGGCTCACCACGGTCGACTGGGACATCGACGGCATCGTGCGCGCGTCGGTCCGTCTCGGGGTGGCCGCCGCAGACGGCGCCACGCGCCGCCGGCGGGTGCTGCAGCAGCCGACGCTGGTCGAACGAGGCTCGGTCCGCGCCCGCTGAGAGTCGCGCCCTGTCAGAGTCGCGCCCCGTCAGAGTCGCGCCCTGTCAGAGTCGCGCTCTCAATACGAGGTGCGCAGGTTTTCGCGGGCGGTGTCGAGCTCGTGGTCGAGGGGCCGGTCGGGCCCGGGTTCGCCGAGGGCGAGGTCCGCGGCCACCGCCTCGCACGCGAAGACCACCTCCAGCGGCTCCACACACCGCAGCGCCAGCCGGGCCGCCTGGGTGGCGAACGACGCGTGGTCCTCGGTCCCGCGCGAGATCACCGCGGTGCCGACGCTGACCGGTCCCGCCAGGTGCCGGAGCTCGGCCAGGGCGTCCTGGGCGACGTACTCCAGGATCAGCGCCCCGTTGCCACCCGGCTCCGCCGCCAGGAACGGCAACCTGCCGGTGAGCGCCGGATCCATCATGGCCGCCAGCCTGGCGGTGCTCAGCTGGGCGGCGGTGGCGACAGCCGTACGCAGGCCGTCGAGGGCGTGGGCCACGGCGGCGGCGTGGAAGTTGCCGTTGTGCCAGGCCAGGTCGTCGGCGATGAGCGGGTTCTCGGTGGCGGAGTCGAGGTCGATCTCCACCGTCCTGGACGCCTGCGAGGCGGCGGCGACGGCGGTGCCGTGCACCTGGGCGAAGGCGCGGAAGCCGTACGGGTCCTGGATGCGCACCGGCTCGGCGGCGAGCATGTCGCGCAGGCGCGCGGCGACGATCGCCTGCCCCGGCTGGCGGCGCGCCTCCTGCACCACCAGGGCCAGGGGTTCGGCCGAGGCGTTGACGGCGCGGAAGGATCGCGCCGCCACGACGACGGCGGCGTCGAGCAGGGCGGTGAGCCGGTGGCAGGCCAGGGCGGCGTCGGCCAGGGTGGCGGCGCCCGAACTGATGAAGGGCAGGGCGTCGGAGGAGGCCAGCGGGAAGCGCGGCCCGTCCCACGGGATCTCGCCGAGCAGGCACAACGCGGTGACCGACAGTGCGGTCAGGTCGCCGGTGCCGATGGCGCCGTAGGTCCGGACCGGGGGAACGGCGCCCCCGTTGACCGCCTCGGCGAGGACCGGCAGCAGCCTGGGATCGACGCCGGAGCCTCCGGCGAGCAACTGGTTCAGCCGTACGGCCAGCATCGCGCGCGTGCGCTCCGGCCCGACGAGCGGCCCCGCTCCGGTGGCGTGGCTGCGCAGCAGGTCGTGGCCGCCCTCGGCGACCTCGACGGACTTGTTGGCGCCCACCCCCGTGGTCTGGCCGTACACGGGTCCGAGCAGGTCCTGCGCGACTTCGTAGGCGAGCCAGGCCGCGTCGAGGGAGCCGAGGGTGACCTCGGCTCCGCCGTACGCGATCGTGTGGACCCGCGCGCAGGTCAGGCCCGAACCGGTGAGCTCCATGCCTAGTCGGGGATGACGAGCCCGATGATCCAGGTGACGACGCTGATCACGATGGATCCGACCACCGCCGCCGGCCAGAAGCCGTCGACGTGGAAGGGGATGTCGAGCTGGGCGGCGATCCAGCTCGTCAGCATGAGCATGCCGGCGTTGATGACGATCAGGAACAGGCCCAGCGTGAGCACGATCAGCGCGCACCCGAGCGCTTGGACGATGGGCTTGACGATGGCGTTGATGACGCCGAAGATCAGCGCCACCACCAGCAGGGTTCCCCAGTACTGGGCGGTGCTGGGATCACCTTGGACGGTGACTCCGTCGACGAACTTCGTCGTCACCCAGAAGGCGACCATCACCGCCAGGATGTTCAGAATGAATCTCACGCTGGAAGATCCTCGCATTTCCGCTCCGCCGCGCGATAGAGGCGCAGCGCCACCAGTGGATAGATCATCACGCTGAACACGCCCGCGGTGACGATCGCGGCCGCGGTCGCCGTGGACATGACCCCGGCTTCCACGCCCGTGTTCGTGATGACGACGATCAGCGGTAGCGCCGCGGCGGCGAACAGCGCCACCGCCCGGTCCTCGCCGGGACGCACGTCAGGATCGCGGCGGGCCAGCAGGAGGCTGGGCAGGCCGCGGACGAGGAGGAACAGCAGCAGGAACAGCGGGATCAGCAGCAGGGAGCCCGGGTCGGCGAACATCGCCTTCAGGTCGAGCTTGACGCCGCTGACCACGAAGAAGAACGGGATGAGGAAGCCGAAGCCGATGGCGTCGAGCTTGGAGGTGACCAGCTCCTGCTCCTCCTCCGGCCCCGACTTGACCGCCAGGCGGATCACGATGCCGGCGGTGAAGGCGCCGAGGAGCACGTCCAGCCGGAACGAGGCGGCCAGCCACAACATCAGCATCAGCACGAACATGACGATGCGGATGCCCAGCTGCCCGCTGGTGGTCATGGTGGCGGTGACCAGCTGCGCCAGGCGCGGGTGCCGGGGCCGGGCGGCCATCGCGGCGGCGGTGAGGGCGATCACGGTGAACAGGGCGATCACCACGATCGTGTGCCACTTCTCGTCCTCGGAGAAGATGAAGGCCATCGCCACGATCGGGCCGAACTCTCCCAGCGCCCCGATGGCCAGCACCCGGCCGCCGAAGGGCGTGGCCAGCGCGCCGGAGTCGCGCAGCATCGGCAGGATGGTGCCGAGCGCGGTGGTGGTCATGCACAGGCCCACGACCTGGGCGAGCGTCGTGAAGCCGAAGAGCGCCAGTCCGATGGCCATGCCGACGCCGAAGGAGATGAACCAGCCGAGTGCGGCCGTCCTGATCGGGCGGCCCTTGACCCGCTGGAAGTTGATCTCGAAGCCGGCCATGAACATCAGCATCGCCAGGCCGAACTCGGAGACCGCGTTCACCAGTTCGTCGACCTGCACCCAGCCCAGGACCACCGGGCCGACCAGCACGCCCAGCAGGATCTCGAGCACCACGTTGGGCACCCGGATCACGCGGGCCACGCTCGCCGCCGCGATGGGCGCCAGCACCGCGGCGAGCGAGATGACCAGCACGCCGGTCATGTCGAGACTGGACATGCACGCTATGTGCCCATCCATTACACCGCGTAGTCGTTATGGAGAGCCATTCACGGGAAAAGCGGAGACATGGACGTCGAGGAGCTGGAAACCCTGCCCGCGAGCGAGCTGCACGACCGCGCTGTCCGCTATGCCGTACGGCATGGCGACTTCGGATTCCTGTGGGAGCTGCTGAAGGTCATCCCCGCCGCCGAGGCCGCCAGCGGGCATTCGAACGAGAGCGCCAACGACCTCAGCCGGGTGTCGGCGCTGCTCAGCGACGCGATGGCGGCCGGGGAAGGCGAGCTCGGCGAGGCGTTGAAACCGGTGTACGTCGATTACCTCGCCAAGCACCCCGACGCCTGATTTATCCGTATTTATCCGGCGAGCTGGAGCGCGCCGCCGTACTCCTGCGTGCCGTCCGGTGTGACGATCACCGTCCGGTACGGCAGGCGGTCGGCGAAGCGCCTGGCCCTGGCCAGGTCCATGCGGTGCATGGCGGACGCGTAGGCTCCGGCGACGCCCAGGTCGGCGCTGGAGACCGTGACGTGGCCCACGGTCGCGACCGCGAGGTCGCGGGCGATCAGCACGGTGCGCATCGTGCCCTGCTGCGGATCGCGCACGCCGATGCGCCACTGGCGCCCCGGCGCCGCGCTGCCCCGCACCCGGACGTCGCCCCCCGCGTCGATCCGGTGGTCGACTGCACCCGCGTTCGTCAGCGCGCGCGACAGGCGCTCGACGGCCCATCCCCTTATGTACGCCTCGTGGTCGTCGCGGTCGAACCAGCCGCCGGTGTTCTCGAAGAGCTCGTTGCAGCGGTGCTGGATCTCGATGAGTTCCGGGATCTGCTCGATGGTCTGCCCACCGGAGAAACGCTCCATCTCGGGAGCAAGGGTCTCGCCGACCCACGTCAGCCAGCCGAAGGCGTCGTCGAGCAGCGGCGTCAGCTCTCGCTGCGGCAACGCGGTGCGGATGTCAACCATGACCGGGATGCCCATGACCACTTCCATACGGGCCGATCCGGGGAACGTCATTCTGCCACCTCCAGAGGTCACGCTTTCATAACAGCCGTAAGGCCCGCCTAAGCGCTTCGCGCCCTGATCCGCTTGAGCGCTCCCCGCACGTACTTGCGGAACGGCCGGGGCCCCGCCAGCCGTACCTCACGCTCGCCGATGTCGGGCAGCAGGCGGGCCAGGCCCGAGGCGCTGACCTGCTCCTTGACCCGCGGATCGTGCTCGTCGCCGACCACCAGCACCAGGCCGCGCCTGCGCTGGATCTCGCGGAGCTCGGCTGTGACGCGCTGCGTGCGCACGACGGTCGGAGCACCTTGCGGCAAACGCGCCAGCAGTCGCTCCAGCCGGGCCGTATCGATGTCGGCGGCGATCAGTACAGGGCTCGTCATGACTCCAAGGTGTTCCAGGAAGATGAGAGGGAACTGAGTAGTTTCTATGGGCATGGCTAATGTTCGAGTCGAACGTACTGACGACGGCGGCTTCCGCGCCGTGAACGCCCGCGGCGCCGAGGTGCGCATGGGCAGCAGCGACGAGCAGGGGGTCTTCAGCCCCGTCGAGCTCCTGCTGGCCGCCGTGGGCGGGTGCAACATCGTGACCGTCGAGCCCCTGACCGCCAAGCGCGGGCACAAGCTCGTACGGCTGGCGATGGAGATCTCCGCCGAGAAGGCCGAGTCGAACCTCCTGGGGCCGATCACCGTCACCTACGACGTGGAGCTCCCCTCCGAGGCGGCCGACGAGGTCTACCGGGCGGTGGCGCAGCGTGTGCACGACAAGTACTGCACCGTCAGCCGCACGCTCCAAGAGGGAACCAAGGTGGAGTTGGAACTTCCGTAGAGGGCTTGTTGTCCGATTTCGACCGCGTTATGACTTCTCCGTGGTGTTCGGCTCGGTAGTGTCGAAGCAGGTCAAGGGTGCTGCGACTGACTTGCAGGCTTTTGCCGATGCGGACGCGGAGGGGGACCGCTGTCTGCTATGCGGGACCGCCGGCTCTTTGGGGGAAAGAGCCGGCCTGGACCGCAAACAGAGGCCGGGTGGTTCTTGGGGGAGACCACCCGGCCTCTTCTTATGCCCAGTGGATCAGCCTTCTGCCCGGTGTGAAACCGTTGACGGGTGAAACCTGTTCTCCTGGACTGCGACCCGGGCATCGACGACGCCCTCGCCATCGCCCTCGCGGCCGGCTCGACCGACATCGACCTCGTCGGCATCACCACCGTCGCGGGCAACGTGGGCCTCTCCCTGACCACCCTGAACGCCCTCGCCCTGAGAGAGTTCCTGCAGCTGGGCGACCTGCCCGTCCACGCCGGCGCCGACCGCGCCCTCGTCCGCGACCAGATCCACGCGGCCCACGTGCACGGCACCTCGGGCCTGGGCGACGCCGTCCTGCCCGCGCCCGTGCTGGGCGCCTCCGACGGACACGCCGTCGACTTCATCGTCTCCACCATCCTCGACCGGCCCGGCGAGATCACCCTCGTCGCCGTCGGACCGCTCACCAACATCGCCCTCGCCGTCCGCCGGGAACCGCGCATCGTGCAGGCCGTCAAGGAGATGGTCGTCATGGGCGGGTCGTACACGCGGGGCAACTCCAACCCGGCCGCGGAGTTCAACATCCTCACCGACCCGGAGGCGGCGGCCATCGTGTTCGGGGCCGGATGGACCGTCACCCAGATCGGCCTCGACGTCACGCTCACCGCCCAGGTCAACGCCGGGCTCCTGGAGAAGATGGGAGCCCTGGGCCGGCTGTCCTCCCTCGTCGTCCCGGCCGCCTCCTTCTACGGCCAGGTGACGGCCGACGGCGGCCCGGCCCTGCACGACGCCTGCGCGGTGGCCTACGCGATCTCGCCCGAGCTGATGGGGTTCACCGACGCGCGGGTGGAGGTCGAGACGGTCGGGAGGTTCACGACGGGGATGACGGTGACGGACTTCCGCTCCGACGCCCCGAACACCCGCGTGGCCACGTCCTTTGACGTGCCCGGGTTCTGGGAGGTGCTGCTCGGGGCTTACGGGCGGCTGGGGGAGAGGCTGGGGTGATGTGTGCGAGCGGTGCTTGGGGGCTGGTAGAGTTCTTTCTGTCGCAAGCGCCGCTAGCTCAGTTGGTTAGAGCAGCTGACTCTTAATCAGCGGGTCCGGGGTTCGAGTCCCTGGCGGCGCACAGCGCGAAACCCCAGTTCGGTTAGCCGAGCTGGGGTTTCTTTGTTTGGCGCCCCGCTGGATCGGCCTGCCCGGCGCTTCCCCCGTTGATACGCGCTGGACAGACCCGCAACGCCTTCGTACGATTCGGGCGCGGGGCCGCGTTCCGAATGTCCAGGGGGCATCTGTGCGTGACGGGGGACAGCGGAGCAGGGCTGACGACCATCTTCGCCGGGCTGATCATGCCCTCCACGAGGACGGCATCCTGCATGACAGCCGCCGCTGGTTCGAGGAGGCCTACCAGGAGGCCGAGCGCTCGGACGACTCCGGGGCGCTGGCGCGTGCGGCGCTGGGGCTGGGCGGGATCTGGCTGAACGAGCACCGCACCACCGCCGAGTCGGTGATGATCAACTCGCGCCAGGAGCATGCCCTGGCCGCCATCAGGCCGGACTCCGTGCTCGCCGTACGGCTGTGCGTGCGGTTGGCGGCCGAGCGGGACAACCGTATGGGGGAGCACGCCGCGGTCATGCGCGCGCTGGTCCACGCCAGGACCACCGGCGACCCGGTGGCTCTGGCCGAGGCGCTGAGCCTGGCCCATCACTGCCTGATGAGCCCCGAGCACCAGGAGCTCAGGTTCGAGCTGGCGCAGGAGCTGGTCGGGGTGGCCAGCCGTACACGGCGCCGTGGCGATCTGCTGATGGGGCTGCTGTGGTGGACGGTCGACCTGTTCCTGGCCGCCGATCCGCATGCCGAGCGGTCTCTGCGCGAGTTACGCGAGCGGCTCGCCGTCCGAGACCACCCGGCGATCGGATTCGTCATCGACGCCATCGAGGTCATGCTGCTCATCCGGGCGGGCCGGTTCGAGGAGGCCGAGCGGGCGGCGGCGGCCTGCTCGGAGCGCGGCACGGCCGCGGGTGACGTCAACGCCATCGGCTGGTACGGCGCGCAGCTGGTGACGATCCGCTGGTATCAGGGACGTGTCGCGGAGCTGCTCCCTTTGTTGTCGGACCTGGTGAACTCCTCGGCGTTGTGCCACGCGGACTACGCCTACTTCCCCGCGCTGGCGGTGGCCGCCGCAGAAGCCGGCGACCGGCGTCTGGCCGAGACGATGGTGGCCCGGCTGCGCGACATCACGCTCCCGCCGGCGAAGAACTGGCTGGCGGCGATGTACGGGCTGGTGGAGGCCGCTCACCTGCTGGACGACGAGGCGATGGCCGCGCGGGCCTACGATCTGCTCCAGCCGTACGCCCGGTTGCCGATGATCGCCAGCCGAGGGGTGGCCTGCTTCGGCTCCGCTCACCAGTCTCTCGGGTTGGCCGCACTGACGATGGGGCAGGTCGAGCGGGCCGCCGAGCACTTCGGCGAGGCCTTGCGGGCCAACCGCGCGCTCGGCCACTGGCCCGCGGCGGCCCTGAGCCGCTGGCGGCTGGGCCATGTGCTCGTACGGCTCGGCGGGCCACGCGATGAGCTGGTGACGGCGGAGAAGGAGGCCGCGGAGCTGGGCATGTCGCTTCCCGAGGTGCGGGGCACGCAGGTACGAGCAGCGGGGCCGTCGGTGGCGGTGTGCTCGAACGGCGGGCGCTGGTGGCGGGTGGAGCTGGCCGGCCGGACGGCGCTGGTCAAGTCGAGCGTGGGCATGCGCCACCTCGCTGTCCTGATCGCCAATCCCCGGCGGGAGATCCGCGCCATCGACCTCGTGGCCGGCGGTGAGGACACGCCGTCGCACTCCGCTCAACCCCTTCTGGACGAGTACGCGGAACGCACCTACGTGGTGCGGATGGCCGAGCTCGAAGAGGAGATCGGCGAGCTGGAGGCCGCCCACGACCTGGAGCGCGCCGCGGTGCTGCGCTCCGAGCGCGACTGGCTGATCTCGGAGCTGACGGCGAGCACCGGTCTGGGCGGCCGGGCGCGGAACTTCACCGACGACCACGAACGGGCCAGGGTGGCGGTGGCCAAGGCCATCAGGCGGGCGTTGACGCATATCGCCGAGGCAGACGAGGTGATCGGCGCGGAGCTGCGCGCCACCGTGCGAACGGGTGTCCGCTGCTCCTATCTGCCTCGGTGATCATGCGAGGGCCGGGTTTCAGCAGATCAGGGAGACCGTGACAGTCACCTGGTCCTGGCGGGAGATGCCCGCGTTGTCGGTCGCTCGCAGGGTGAGGTTGTGGGTGGAGGAGCCACAGCCGCCCTTGAGCCTGACGGTCGGCTGGAGCGTGTCGGAGATCTGGACACCGTTGTCGAACCACTTCACGGTGACCGGGTTGCCTTCGGGGTCGGTGGCGGTGCCGTTGAGTGTCAGCTCGTGGTACCAGCCTGTGGCGTCATTTCCGTTGACCCAGAGGAGCGCGCCGTTCGCCGGGCTGGTCACCTTGACCACCGGTGGTTTGTTGGCGCCGTCCGGCTGGATGGCGATGGGGATGGTCTCCTGATCGCACTGGTTGACCGGGTCGCAGCCCTTGAGGGTCACCGTGTGGGCGCCCACGGCGGCGCCGGTGTTGACGGTCGGGTTGTGTCCGGTCGCGAAGGGTGTGGTGGCGTTGTCGAGATACCACTTCATCGAGCTTTCAGCCAGCGGTCCCAGGTCGTCCAGGCTGGTGGAGTGGAACGGGATCAGTTCGGACTGGTCGAAGGTGGGTGTCGTGGTCGGCGACTTGGGGCCGGTGACCTTCACGTCCGGCACGTGGTCCGCCCAGGTCGCCGTGACCTGGTCCACGGCCGTGACCCCGTTGGTGAAGGCGGCGGTCGCGGTGATCGTATGGGTTCCGGCCGGAACCGTCGCCTGGATCTGCGGGCCCGTGCCGATGACCACACCGCCTCGCCGCCAGGTGATCGTGGGCTGCCCGTTGCCGTCGCCGAACACGGATGCCGTGAACGAGGCGGGAATGTGCGCCGACAGCGTCTCACCGTTCAGCGGAGTGTTGATCTTGACCGTGGGCGGTAGAGCCTCCTGGACCGCGCCCAGCGCGTGGACGACCTTTCTCTTGACCTTGCCGTCGGGGCTCAGGCGCATGGTGTCGAGCAGGATGTTCTCGATCGTGTCGATGTTCTGGGCCGGGTCCGCCGAAATGAGCAGCGCTGCGACCCCCGCGGTGTACGGCGTGGCGTAGCTGGTCCCGTGGATCTCGGTCGCGACATTCGGGTTGGGACTGTCCGGGTTCGGACCGGCCAGCACGGTGTACGGAGCGTAGATGTTGACGTCCTCGCTTCCGTAGTTGGAGTTCGCGTGACGGTTCAGCGAGTTGTGGGCGAGGCCGCCGACGCAGATCACTCCGGCGTTCTCGCACGGGGTGTGCCAGGTCTTCTCCCACTTGACGAACACGCCGGTGGTGGCGTCGACGTCGTTTCCCTCATTGCCCGCTGACGCGAAGATCAGGATGTTGTTGATGTTCGTGATCCACGCGGTGAAGCGGTCGAAGGGCAGGACGCTCCACGACAGGAACCACGGCACCTCGGTTCGCTGGCTGATGCTGACGATCTTGTTGCCGCCGGCGGCCGCCTGGCCGAGCGCGACCATCATGTAGAAGAAGTCGCCGGTGGTCCATATGCCGGTCGGGCGGGCCACCGGGCCTGCCGTGCCTGCCGTACCGACGGAGTTGCCGGGAACGGCGGCCATCGAGTCAAGGATCTTGACGCCGTGCCACGGTGTCGATCCGGGGAATTGAAAGCTCGGGCTCACACCTGGCACCGAGGTGGTGAAGGTGGTCGAGGACGGATGATCGACGCTGGTGGTGAAGGCGCGGTCGAGTACGGCCATCTTGACCTTGTTGTTCAGCTTGCCGACCGAGCCGAGCAACTGCCACGCGGCGGGCACGCCGATGTCCTGCGTGCTGCCTGACTGGAGGTATCGCCAGCTGAAGGAGTTCCGGTTGTAACTCCCCGAGCTGTGGCCGGGCGGCCCCTGCTGAGCCTCCGGCGTGCTGCCGTTGGGGATGTCGTCGTCCTTGCTCACCCAGTTGACGGCGGCCTTCTCTGTCGTGGCGGCGGCCGCGAGCAGTTCCAGGCCCTCGCGGCTGGACACCGCCACGGACTCGGCCTTGCTCTTGTCCGGATTGAGCGCCTTCAGCGCGTCGCTCAGCTGGTCGGGCCGGGCGGCACTGGTTTCGATCTTGACCAGGTAGTGGTTGAGGTCGCCCTGTTCCACCTTGTTCACGACCTTGCCGTTCCACCTGGCGACGACGGCGTCCAGCTCGGACTGGTTCGACGTGGTGACGACCAGTTCGTCGGCGACGAAGTCCATCGGGGTGCCGTCGGAGCCGGTGAGGCTGGCCAGAGGACGATCATCGGGGAGTTTGTCCATCGGAGGCTTGGCGCGGTCGGGATCCACGTAGAAGTCGAGCGGGCCCTCGCACTCCTTCAGCTCGGTGAAGACCCGCGCGCGGATGGCCCCCGCCTGCCGTCCGAGCTTGTCCAGGCCGTTGCGGGCGGCGTTGAGCTGGGCGAGCTGATCGGCATTCCAGCCCCCCTTGCCGATCACCTCCTGCAGGACCCGCACCTGCTCACGGGCGAGCTGTGCGAAAGACAGCAGCCCGTCGGCTGACTCACACGGCTCTGCGGACTGGGCCTTCTCCACGCTCTTCTTCATGGAGGCGGCGACCTGGTCATCCATGGGAGCAGGACCCTGCTGTTGCACCTCGATCACCCGGTTCAGCTCTTCCTTGAGCACGGAGATCTCGGTTTCGATGGGAGATGCGGCCTGGGCCGGGGCGGGAACGCCCACGAACGCGCCGATCAGCGCCACGGCCACTAGTGACCTGAGAGATAAGGAACGCATGCCCTCACGGGCGTGGCATGACGTTCCATCTCATGTCACAAAGGAGAATTCTCCGGGGTGAGCGCCTGCCTGATCTGCCGGGTGGTCTGCTCGGCGACGCGGGGGTTCTCGGCGGCGTAGGCGGTGTAGGCGTTCAGCCCGGTCGCGAGAGCCCAGCCGCGTCCGCGCAGCCACGTCGCCTCGTCCACCTCCAGCCGCTCGCGGAAGGCCGTACGGCTGCGCGCCGACATGAGCGTGTAGGCGATGATCATGTCGCAGGCCGGGTCGCCGACACCCAGGCCTCCGAAGTCGATGACCGCGCTCAGCACGCCGCCGGTGGTCAGCAGGTTGCCGGTGTGGAAGTCGCCGTGGAACCACACCGGCGGCCGGTCCCACGCGGGCGCCTCCAGAGCGGCGTCCCACAACGCGGTCATGGCCTTGCCGTCGAAGACGCCGTCCACCCGCGCGATCGCGGCCCGCGTCGCCCGGTCGCGCACGGACAGCGGCGCGTCGAGCAGTTCCTTGTCGCTCGGCGGCAGCTCCTGGAGCGCTTTCAGGAAGGCGGCCAGCGCGACGGCCGCCTCGTCGGAGTCGCCCAGCAGCTCGACGGTCGCCACCTCTCCGTCCAGCCAGCGTGACACCGCCCATCTCCACGGGTAGCCGAAATCGGGCTCTCCCACGGCGACCGGGACGGGGATGGCCAGCGGGAGATGCGGGGCGATCCGGGGCAACCACTCCAGCTCCTTGGCGGCCTGCTCGATCGCGCCCGCGTGACGCGGCAGCCGTACGGCCAGCTCGTCGCCGAGGCGGAAGATCATGTGGTCGGAGCCGCCGGGCTCCACGAGGGTGAGCGGTAGCCTTGACCACTGCGGGAACTGGGTGTCCACCAGCCGCCGGGCCAGCGTGGGATCGACGGGGGGTCGGAGCGACAAGGCGGTGTCTCCAGGCGGTAGCGGAACTTTTCGAGTCAGCGCCGGATGAGCTGGGCCAGCAGGTTACGGAGGGCCGGATCCACAGCATAGATCACGGTCCCGCGCATGCCCCTGGTGAGCAGGACCTTGTAGGCATTGCGGACCAGCGTGTCGAACTCGGCGTCGGGGACGGTCTTGTGGCTCTTGAACGCCGGGTCCCTGTTCTCCTTGCGGACGGTCACCAGCCTGCCATCGCGGACCGACAGATCGGGGCCGAGGATGACGCCGTTCCAGTCGTACTCGAAGCCCTGCGCGGTGTACACGCAGCCGACCTGCCCGAATCCGGTGGGTTCGCTGGCCCACAACATGCTGGGCGGGGCGTCGCCCACCGCCCGGTCTTTCTTGACGTTCCACGGACGTGCCCATTCGCCGATGACCACGTCGTCCACCAAGGTGTCGTCGGGCCGCGGCTCGCTCCACGGCCAGCAGAACCCCGCGGTCATGCGGGCCGTACCGGATCGCGCCAGCAGCGCGGCTTCCAGTTCGTGAGGGCTGCCGACGAGGCGCAGCTCGAAGTCATCGTCTTCCCACGCGACGGGACCGCCTTCTGCCAGGCCGAGCAGGCGCAGCACCCACTGCTCGTAAGCCCGGCTGCCGCCGCACCGGAACTGCTCGTCCAGGTCGACCCGGCGCACGTCGAAACCCTTGGTGGCGGCGTAGCGCTCGATGCCGTCGGCGGTGCCCAGTTCGCCTGGCCGTACCACCTGGTGCTGGTCGAGCAGGAAGACCGGGACCCGCGCGGCCGACAGCAGCTCGTCGAGCTGGCTGCGGCCGGTCCGCCTGGCGGCGGGCGTGAACCGGTTGGTGGAGGTCTCACGGATCCGATGCGCCTCGTCGCAGATCAGGACGTCGAGGGCGTTCGGCTCGGCGTCGGTGAAGCTGTTGAAGTAGGCGAACAGGTTCTTGACCCGCGTACTGCCCCGGCCGGGAAAGCGGCGCATGGTCTGGGTGAACGACTGCGAGCCTGTGGCGTGCAACGCGGAACGTCCCTGCCGGAACAGCTCACCCAGCAGGGACAGCGCGATGACGCTCTTGCCGCTGCCCGGCCCGCCGGTCACCAGGACGACCTGCTTGTGGTCGGCCCGCCTCGCCCGCTCCACGGCGCGCATCACCAGCTCGTAGGCGACCTGTTGCTCATCGAGCAGGACGAACTGCTCCCGGTCGCGGATCTCCTTGGCCGCGTAGGTCATCAGCTGCTTGCTCGGCGCGACCGGGCTGCCCAGCAGCCGGTCGGCCGCCTCCGCGCCGGACCGGTCGGCCAGGCGCTCGCCCAGGTAGCGCAGGAACTCGCCACGCCGCTGCTTGGTGAACAGCCGGCCCCGCTCGTCGCCGACCTGGTCGGCGACGCCGTCGACGTCCAGGTCCATCGCGTTGTGCAGGTAGGCGACGCCGTGCAGCCCGTCCGGGTTCCCGGCGAAGACTCCCAGGAAGTCACCCATGTACTCGCAGTAGCGCCGCACCTGCTCGGCCGGGTTCAGCCGCTCCGCGCCGCCCACGCCGTCGACCAGCACCAGGTGCTCGCCCAGCTCGGACGGCTCGGCCCGGCTCCACTGCTTGAGCTCGACCACGACGTAGGAGTCGCGGCCGGTCCGCGGATGCACGCCGGCCAGCACCACGTCCGCGCGCTTGCTGGTCAGCGGCAGCCTGTACTCGACGAGCATCTCGACCTGCCCGAGCCCGGCGTCGGCCAGGTCGCGCGCCAGCACGGGCAGGCTCCGGCGCCACGAGGTGATCTCGGCCGGCGAAACACCGCGCCCGGTCGTCCTGCGCACGTGCTCGGCGATCACCTCCACCAGCGCGGCCTCGTTCGGCGAGGCGAGCAGGTTCTCGACAGACAGCCGCAGCGCCGTCACGGACTTCCCCCAGGCAGCACGAGAAGGACTCGTGCGGGTGGGGGCCTATCCGCTCCGGCGTCAGCCGTACGAACACGGAAGCCCGTCGGGCCGCATCACATGGTCATCAAGAGGGTAGCGGTGGGTCAGGGAAAGGTCACGGAGGTCACTCGATCTCACCTCGGGGGAGTGCGGCGGTGAGGTCGAGTTCGACGAGTTGCCCCGCGAACCCGAGCTGTGCGACGCCGAGCAGCGTGCTGGCGGAGGTGAAGGCCGGGGCCAGCGGCGAGGCGAGGAGCCGCCGCCAGACCGTGCCGAGTGCGGGCGAGTCCTGGCTGACCACGTAGATGACGGAACGCACGACGTGCTCCGGGCGCGCATCGACCGCGGCGAGCGCGGTCAGCGCGTTGGCGACGACCTGGTCGACCTGCGCGTCCACGTCTCCGGGGCCGACCAGGGTGCCGCTGGGGTCGAGGGGGCACTGCCCGGCGAGGAAGGCCAGGCGTCCCGCCTCGGCGATCGTGATGTGGCTGTATCCGGGCGTGGCGTGCAGGTCCTGGGGGTTGAGTCTGGTGATGGTCATGTGCCCCAGTGTTCACGAGGGGGCGGTTGCCCGCGCGTATCGCCCGGCCAGGCGGGTGAAGGCCTCCCTGAGCTCCTCCGGTCCCACGACCTCCAGGTCGGCGTCGAAGCGGCCGAGGTCGGCGGCCAGGCCGATCCACGACCACGAGCCCGCGACCAGGCGGCACCGTTCAGGACCGAGTTCCTCCACGACGCCGTCACGGATGTACGGCGAGACGGCGGCGGCGGGCAGGGCGAGGATGACCTCGCCGCGGCACGGCCAGCCGCCCGGGCCGCCGGGGGAGGAGCCGCGGAAGCGGGCGGCCACGAAGGCGGCCACGTCGCCGCCCGGAAGCTCGCGCGGGGTGAAGCGGGGGCCGGTGGGGATGCGCGGGGTGATGCGGTCGGCTCGGAAGATGCGCCAGTCGTCGCGGTCGAGGTCCCACGCCACCAGGTACCAGCGGCCCGCCCAGGTGACGAGATGGTGGGGTTCGACCCGGCGCGGCGGGTCCTGGCCGGTGTAGTCGAAGCGGAGCTGCTCCCGCGCTCGGACGGTGGTGCCGAGGGAGAGCAGGACGTCGCCGTCGACCTGCGGTCCGGCGACGGCGGTCAGGTGGAGGGCGTCGATGCGGTGGCGCAGGCGGGCTGGCATGACCTGCCGTACGGTGGCCAGCGCTCTGGCGGCGGTTTTGTTGATGGCGGCGCCCGTCGTGGGGGCGGCCTGGAGCGCGATGGCCAGGGCCACGGCCTGGTCGTCGTCGAAGAGGAGGGGTGGGAGCTGGGCTCCTGCGTCCAGGCGGTAGCCGCCGTCGGGGCCCTTGACGGCGGCGATGGGGTAGCCGAGGTCGCGGAGGCGGTCGACGTCGCGGCGGACGGTGCGGGGGCTGACGTCGAGGCGCTCGGCCAGCAGCGCCCCTGGCCAGTCGCGTCGTGCCTGCAGCAGTGACAGCAGTGCCAGGAGCCGGGCCGAGGTTGTCCGCATACGGAGGAGAGTAGCGGTCAGAAGTTGTCCTCTTCTGGTGCGAGTGTGGAGCCACTCGAACAAAGGAGAGATGTCATGGCTGTGGCTTCGGTGACTCATCTGAACTTCCGTGGGGACGCTCGTGAGGCGCTCGCCTTCTACCAGTCCGTGTTCGGTGGGGAACTGGTTTCGGTGCCCCACGCGGACGATGAGAACCTGGTGATGTGGGGGCAGGTGGCCGCCGCGAACGGGTTCCGCGTCATGGCGTACGACGTGCCGTCCGGCATGCCGTACAGCCGGGGAGAGAACGCGTTCTTCGTTTCTGTGCGCGGGGAGACGGCGGAGGAGGTCGTCCCTTACTGGGAGGGGCTCTCCGACGGCGCGCGTGTCCATCAGCCGCTGGGGCCGTCGCCGTGGGCGCCGGTGTACGGCATGCTGACCGACCGGTTCGGCGTCACCTGGGTGATCGATGCGAGCGTTGCGGGATGATGATCGTATGACGACCGTGCTCGACAACCGCACGCTCAACCGCGCGACGCTGGCGAGGCAGTTCCTGCTTGAGCGGGCCGACCACTCGGTTCGTGACGCCGTCGCGCATCTGGGCGGGCTGCAGGCGCAGGAACCGCAGGAGCCCTTCGTGGGGTTGTGGTCGCGGTTGCGTGACTTCGATCCGAAGGAGCTGTCGGAGCTGCTCGTGGAGCGGAGGGTGGTGCGGACCATCCTGATGCGGCGCACCGTCCACCTGCTGACCGCGGAGGACACGCTGGCGTGGCGTGCCCGCCACGATGCGATGCTGCGCCAGCGCATGCTCGGGGTCTATCGCGCTGAGCTCGCCGGGGTGGACCTCGACGAGCTGCTCGCGGCGGGCCGGGAGCTGATGGCCGACGGCGAGCCGCGGTCGATGGGGGAGATCGGGCGGGCGCTCGCCGACCGGTGGCCGTCGGCGGGGGCCCGGGTGCTGGGGGAGATGGTCGTCGCCGCCCTCATCCCGATGGTGCAGTTGCCGCCGCGCGGGGTGTGGCGGGCGAAGGCGGGGGTGCGCAACGTGCTGCTGTCGTCGTGGCTCGGGCGCGAGGCCGATCCGCTCGCCGCCGACGGGCCGGACGCGGTGGGGGAGGCGCTGGTGCGGCGGTATCTGGCCGCGTACGGCCCGGCGGCTTCGGCCGACCTGCGCGCCTGGTGCGGTCTGGCCGGTCTGCCGGCGGCGGTGAAGGCGGTACGGCCTGAGCTCGTGTCGTTCCGGGATCAGCGGGGGCGGGAGTTGCTGGATCTGCCCGATGCGCCGCGCCCGGATCCGGACACGCCGGCGCCGGTGCGGTTCCTGCCTGCTTTCGACAACGTGATTCTGGGTTTCGATGATCGGAGCCGGATCATCGACGACGAGCATCGGGGGTTGTCGGTGGCGGGGGCTCGGGTGGTGCTGGTCGATGGCAGGGTCGCCGCGACCTGGACCGTCGAGGGGGGTTCTGGGGTGGTGGTCACGCCATTGGGGAGCCTGCCGGCGGCCGATCGTGATGCCGTCGCCGAGGAGGGGCGGGCGCTGGCGCGTTTCCTGTCCGATGGTGACAATGATCAGGTGCGCGTCGACTGACCGCCGCCCCGGACGTTGAAATTCACGAGCCGACCTGTCCCCGCACCCCCAGCCGGGCCTGGTCGGCTGCCGCGCGGCCGGCCGTCCAGCCCTCGTGGTCGTAGGCGCCGCGCACCCGCGACCGCGTCAGCGCCGGGAACATCGCCTCCACCGCCGACTCCACCTCGGCCGTGCGGGCCGCGAGCAGGGGGACGAGGTCGGTGCCGCGTGCCTCACCCTCCTCCCGCACCGTCTCGGCGGTCGCCTCGTCGAGCCGTTCCCCGACCCTCACCGTGAACGCCTGCAGGAACGACTCGCGGAACGAGCGGCTGCGTGATCGCCCTGACCCGTGCTTCTTGGTGCCCGCCTGGACGATCGAGGTGGTCGCCTGTACCAGCAGCGAGGTGAAGAGCAGTTCGACGGCGTCGAGGTCGGCCTCGAATCCGAGCACGGTGGAGAACCCGAGGTCGTCGCTCCAGACGGCGCGGCAGCGGTTGGCGTCGGCGACGACGGACAGGAGTGACGCCTTGGCCTGCTCGTAGGGCGCGTCGATGCCCACCCTGATGCCGGAGGGTCCGGAGTGGGGCCCGGTCTCCAGCATGGCGACGTCGATGCTGTGTTTGGCCATCAGCCGCTGCGCCGCCGCGGTGAAGGTCTGCGCCTCGGCCTCGTAGGAGGTCGACTCGGCCTTGGCGAGGAGGGCGCGGACTCTGGTGAGCGTCTTGTCGTCGGCGGTCGACGTGCGGGTGGGCGACGTGCGGGTGGGCGACGTGCGGGTGGGCGAGGTACGGCGGGCCTGGCCGGGGATGGGGCCGAGTTGTTCGAGGCGGGGGAGGGTGGTCAGGAGCTGGAGCAGTTCGAGCGCCTGGCCGATGGCGACCAGGCGCGGCTCCTTGCGGCCGGTGACGGCGGTGACCTGGTCCAGCCAGCGTTCCGGCACGGTGTCGTGGGCGTAGGTCCGTAGTTCCGAGGTGATCTGCTCGGCGGCCAGTTCGGCGTGCGGCGGGCCGAGGCGCCGCGCGGCCACGCGGATCAGGTCGGCGGGTTGCCAGCCGTTGCGCCACAGGGTCGCGATGGACCGTGCGATGGTGGCGTTCAGTTCGCCGTCGACGACCCGGCTCCAGCCGGGCGCCGGTCCGTCGCCGTCGGCCAGGATGGCGACGCAGGTGTCGAATCCCGCCTGGTCGTCGTGGTGGAGCAGGCCGACCGCCCTGCCGATCAGTTCGCGGGCGTGTTCGGCGTCCCCCTGCATGCTTCTCTCCTCGGACGAGCGTTGTCCCAGGATACGGGCGGTCGGTAATTGCGTTGCCGCCGCTCACGACGGCCCGTAGGGTTGGTGATTTGTGCGCGGGATTATGGGGCGTTTTATGCCCAAACGGTGGGGTTCATCGTTTCGCTGGCTCCTGGGATCGAGCTGGTCGACCAACTTCGGCGACGGCGTCGCCATGGCGGCCGCACCGCTGCTCATCGCCTCGCTGACCAAGGACCCCTTCCTGATCTCGCTGGGCGCGCTGATCGGCTGGGCGCCGCCGATGGTGTTCAGCCTCTACGCCGGGGTGTTGTCGGACCGGCTCAACCGGCGGCGGATCATGCTGGTGGCCAACGCGGCGCGGCTGGTCGTCCTGGCGGGCCTGATCACGATGATCGCCACCGGGACGATCACGGTGGCTTCCGCGCTGGTCGCGCTGGCGCTGATGGGCGTCGCCGAGGTGTTCGCCGACAACACCGCATCGACCCTCGCCCCGATGCTCGTGCCCCGCGACGACCTGGCCCTGGCCAACTCGCGGCTGCAGACCGGCTTCCTCACGCTCAACCAGCTCGCCGGGCCGCCGCTCGGCGCGCTGCTGTTCACCGCGGGGGCGGCATGGCCGTTCGCCGGTCAGTTCCTGCTGGCCGCGGCCGGGCTCCTCATGATCACCCGCATCGTGCTCCCGCCGCACGGCCGCGAGAACGGCTCGACGGGCAAGAGTGTCCTGCACGACCTGCGCGAGGGTTTCCTCTGGACGGTACGGCACGCCGCCGTGCGCACCCTGGTGCTCACCATCCTGATCTTCAACTTCACCTTCGGCGCCGCCTGGTCGGTGCTGGTGCTCTACAGCCTGGAGCGGCTCGGCCTCGGCTCGGTCGGCTTCGGCCTGCTTACCACGATCATGGCGGTCGGCGGGCTGATCGGCACCGCGTTGTACGGGGCGATCACCCGCCGGTTCAGCCTCGGCGTCGTCATGCGCGCCGGCCTGATCATCGAGACGCTCACCCATCTGGGCCTGGCCCTGGCGACCTCCGCCTGGGTGGCCTTCCCGATCTTCCTGGTGTTCGGCGCGCACGCCTTCATCTGGGGCGCCACCTCGGTCACCGTCCGCCAGCGTGCCGTACCGGCCGAGCTGCAGGGCCGGGTGGGCAGCGTGAACACCATCTGCGTCTTCGGCGGCATGGTCGTCGGCTCGCTGATCGGCGGCGCCCTCGCCTCGCACTACGGCGTGACGGCTCCCTTCTGGTTCGCCTTCGCCGGTTCCGCCGTCTTCGTGGTGGCGCTGTGGCGGCAGCTCCTGCACATCGCCCACGACGACGAGGTCCCGGCGGAGGTCACCCCTTCGACCCCGTGAACGCGATCCCCGCGATCAGCTGGCGTTGCATGACGACGAAGAGCACGATCACCGGCAGCGACGCCACGATCGACCCCGCGAACAGGATGGGGTAGTTCGTCAGGAACTGCCCGCGCAGCGAGGCGAGTCCGGCCGACAGCGTCATCATCTCCGGATCGGTGTTGACCACCAGCGGCCACAGCAGGCTGCTCCACGACCACATCACCGTGAGCAGTCCCAGAGCGAGCAGTCCGGGCCGCACCAGCGGCAGCAGGATGTGCCAGTAGATCTGCCACGGGTTGGCCCCGTCGATCGAGGCGGCCTCGTCGAGCTCCTTCGGCAGCGACATGAAGAACTGCCGCAGCAGGAACGTGCCGAAGGCGCCGAAGACGCCGGGGGCGATCAGGGCCTGCAGCGTGTTGAGCCAGCCCAGCCCCGTCATGATCTCGTAGCGGGGGATGAGGAAGAGCTCGCCCGGCACCATCAGCACGGCCAGGAAGGCCATGAACAGGATGCCGCGGCCGGGGAAGCGCAGCCGGGCGAAGGCGAAGGCGGCCAGCGAGCACAGCAGGAGCTGGCCCGCCGTCACCGCCGCCGTCACCACGACGGTGTTGAGGAACTGCCTGCCCAGGGGCACCGAGCGGAAGACGTCGACGAAGTTGGACCACTGCCACGACGGGGTGAACTTCGGCGGCACGCGCAGCGAGTCGGGCAGCGTCTGCAGCGAGACGATGAGCTGCCAGGCGAACGGGGCGAGCATCACCAGGGCGCCCGCCGCCAGGATGACGTGCGCGGGCCAGGTCCGAGGCTTACTCATAGTGCACCCACTTCTTCTGGAGCCTGAACTGGATCGCGGTCAGGACCAGGATCAGCGCGAGCAGGATGACGGCGATCGCCGCGGCCATGCCGCGCTGGTTCTGCACGAAACCGGTCTGGTAGAAGAGGTAGACGATCGTCCGGCTGCCCGCCAGAGCGGGGCTGCCCGCGTCGACCATGAGGTAGACCAGGTCGAACACCTGCAACGCGTTGATCATCGTGATGACGATGACGAAGAACGTGGTCGGCGTGAGCAACGGCAGGGTGATGCTGAAGAACTGCCGCATCCGCCCCGCGCCGTCGATCTCGGCGGCCTCGTAGAAGTGACGAGGGATTCCCTGCAGCCCGGCCAGGAACAGCACGGCGTTGTAGCCGATCGAGCTCCAGATGCCGACGATCGCGATGGCGTAGATCGCGAACCTCTCGTCGCCGAGCCAGTACGGCCCGTCGATCCCGATCGTGCCGAGCAGGTGGTTGATCGCCCCGAACTCGCCGTTGAACAGGTAGCTCCAGGTCAGGCCGATGGCCGCCGGCATGGTCACCACGGGCAGGAAGTACAGCGTGCGGTAGACGCTCAGGCCGCGCAGGCCCGGCACGTTGAGCAGCGCCGCGACGACGATGGACAGCGGCACGCCCGCCAGCACCAGCACCGAGTAGAGCATGGTGTTGCCGAGCGTGCCGTACATCTCCTCGTCGCCGAAGAGCTCGGCGAAGTTGGCCGTCCCCACCCAGGTGTAACCGCCGAAGACGCCCGACTCGGTCATGCTGAGGTACAGGGTCTGGGCGATCGGCCACAGGTAGAAGACGGCCAATCCCAGCGCCATCGGGGCGATGAGCAGGTAGCCCCACGCCCACTCGCGCTTGGAGTGCATCGATTACTCCTTGGCCAGGATCTCGTTCATCTGCGCCGCGATCTCCTTGGCGACGTCGGCCACCGGCCGCTTGCCCGCCCAGGCCTCGGCCAGCAGTTTGTTCTGCACGTCCTGCCACTGCGCGGTGTTGAGTGACACCGGGTACGGCACGCCGTACGGCAGCGACGCGTCGTAGGTCTCCTTGAGGTGGAAGTTCGGGAAGGCCTTGAACCAGCCGTCCTGCGTGCCCTCACGCAGCGACAGGGCGCCGCCGCCGGCGTCGGCGAGGATCTTCTGCGCCGGCTCGGAGGCGACGAACTCGGCGAAGGCCGCGGCCTCCTTGGGGTGCTCGCTCTTGGCCGAGACCGCGTTGGCCAGGCCGAGCAGGATCACGGCCTCCTTGGCCGGGCCCTTGGGCAGCGCGACCAGGTCGATGCGCTCGGCGACCTCGGGGTTGGCCGCGAACGTGGCGGCGAGCCAGGCGCCGCCGTAGAACATGCCGTACTTGCCCGACTGGAAGAGCGTGATGGAGTCGGTGTCGGCGTAGACCTCGGCGACCGGGGCGACCTTCTCCTGGATCATGCTGGTCCAGAACTCCAGGCCCTGGATCGAGGCGGGGTTGTCGAAGCCGCTCTTCTTGCCGTCGGCGGAGATCACCTCGCCGCCGGCCTGGTACATCGTCGGGTAGAAGGCGCCCTGGTCCCACATGTGGGCCAGGATGCCGAACTGCTTCTTGGACGGGTCGGTGAGCTTCTTGGCGGCCGTCTTGACGTCGTCCCAGGTCCAGTCGGCGGTCGGGTAGGCCACGCCGGCGTCGTCGAAGATCTTCTTGTCGTACCAGAGCGCCGGGATGCCGACGTTGTGCGGCAGGCCGTACAGCTTGCCGTCGTAGCGGTAGCCGTCGACGACCGCAGGAGTGAGCCCCTGGGTCTTGGACTCGTCGAGCGGGGCGAGGATGCCGCCCTTGGCGTACATGCGGACGTTGAGGCTGTTCATCCAGAACACGTCGGGGGCGGCGCCGCCGGAGGCGGCCGTCTGGAGCTTGGTCCAGTACTGGTCCCACGGGGTGATCTCGAGCTTCACCGTGACGTTCGGGTTGGCCTGCTGGAAGGCCGCGATGATCTTCTCCGCGCTCGCCTGGTCGTTCTTGTCCCAGATGGCGTAGCTGATCGTGGCCTTGCCCGAGCCCGAGGGGTCGCCGGACGAGCCGGCGGTGCCCGACGAGCCGCAGGCGGCCGTCAGCGCGGTGAGGACCGCGAGGGTCAGACGGAAACGCATGGTTGTCTCCATTGGGGGGTCAGGGGTGGAGGTTGGAGGTCCAGGTGGCGAGCTGGGCGTCGATCTCGGCCCTGGTCCGGGGGTGTCCGGGGGCGTCGGGACGTTGCTGCCAGGGGTGCGGGCCGCCGGCCGGGCGATATTCCACGCCCAGCGCGTCGAGCCGCTTCTCGTGTACGGCCAGCCGTACGAGGAAGTCGTCGAAGTCGCGTTCTTCGCTCCACATCGCCTCGGCGAAGGCGGCCAGGCGGGGGAAGGCCATGTAGTCGAGGAGCCGGGGCGAGTCGATGTGCTCGGTCCACAGCGCCGCCTGCGCGCCCAGGATCCGGTCCCGTTCCGCCAGTCCTGGTGGGACCGGGTCGAACGCGTAGATGGAGCGCAGCGAGGTCACGCTGCCGATCGGCACCGGCTCCTGCTCGCCCTCCGCCTGGCGGAAGTCCAGGTAGGTCTCGGCGAAGGGGGAGACGACCACGTCGTGGCCGGCTCTGGCCGCCATCGCCGCGCATGTGGGGCCGCGCCAGGCGCCGACGGTGACGCCCGGCGGCAGGCCGCCTTCCAGGAGCTCGTCCCAGCCGACCGGTTTGCGCCCGCGGGCCAGCAGGTAGTCGGTGAAGTGCCGCATGAGCCAGGTCTGCAGCTCGTCGGCGTCGCGCAGGCCCAGCTCGCGCATGCGCTCCTTGGCGGGGACGCTCGCGTTCCACTGGGTCTTGGGCGTCTCGTCGCCGCCGACGCAGATGTATTCGCCGGGGAAGAGCTCGATGACCTCGTCGAGGACGTCGGTGAAGAAGGCGATCGTCTCGTCGGCGACGTTGAGCACGTTCTCGCCGACGCCCCAGTCGGTGCGCACGTCCAGGGGTGTGCCGAGGTTGCCCAGCTCGGGGTAGGCGGCGATGGCGGCCTGGGTGTGGCCGGGCAGGTCGATCTCCGGGACGACGGTGACGAACCGGTCGGCGGCGTAGGAGACGATCTCCCTGATGTCGTCCTGCGTGTAGTAGCCGCCGTGCGGGCGGCCGTCGTACATGCGGTGCCGCCTGGCGCCCAGCGGCGACTCGCGCCGCCATGAGCCGACCTTGGTGAGTTTCGGATACTTCCTGATCTCCAGCCGCCAGCCCTGGTCGTCGGTCAGGTGCAGGTGCAGGACGTTGAGCTTGTGGGCGGCCAGCAGGTCGATGTAGCGCAGGAGGTCGTTCTTGGGCAGGAAGTGGCGGGCCACGTCGATGAGGCAGCCGCGCCAGCCGTACGCGGGGGCGTCGGAGACGGTGATCTCGGGGATGCTCCAGGTCCTGTCCGCCGTACGGCCGGCGCGGAAGGCGGCAGGGTCGAGCAGCTGGCGCAGCGTCTGCGCGCCGTAGAACGCCCCTGCCTGGCCGGTGGCCTCGATCACCACGGATCGGGTGGTGGCGCTGAGCCGGTACGCCTCGGGGTCGAGGCCCTCGACCAGGCGGATCTCGACGCCGCCTGGACCTTCGGGCAGCTGCAGCCCGGTGGCCGGGGCGAGGGCCTGGCGCAGCCACCCGGCCGCCCGGTCCAGCGCCGGGTCGGCGGTCAGCGGGGTCGTATCGGTGAAGGTGAAGCACCCGTCGCCGATGGTCGCGGAGGCAGGGGCCGGGATCGTGGTCACAGGGCCTCCACCGTCCGGTTCGCGCGGGCGCGCTCGGCGGCCCAGACGACGAGGTGACCCGCGAGGGCGTCGTCGGGACCCGCGCCGAGCGGCCCCTGGTCACCCTTCTCCACGGCCTCGACGAACGCCCTGATGAGCCCGGTGTCGCCGCCGCCGTGGCCGTCGGACAACGACGCGCCGGCGCTCGTGCCGGTGTCGATCGTCTCCTCGGAGCCGGTCACGAAGTCGACGACCCTGATGGTGTGCCCGTCTCCCTCGGCGAAGCCGTGGCTGCCGAAGACGCGCGTCTTGCGGTGCTCCAGCGGCGTGAACGCCGTCATCGTGAACGACACGGTCGTGCCCCGCTCGAACTCCATCGTGACGACCTGCTGGTCGACCACGTCGTTGTCGCAGTCGTAGACGCACCGTCCGTAGGGGCCGGTCTCCAGCGCGTGCATGACGCCTGCCGTACTGGCGTCCGACGTCACCGCGCCGAGCGGCCAGAACTCGCGGACGGGGTCGCCGAGGCAGCCCAGGTACAGGCGGGAGGCCGAATAGGGGCAGGCCGGCTCGACGGGGCAGCTGACGCATCGTGTGCCCGCGCCCTCCGGCCGGTTCTCCGGACGGAAATGGGTCAGGGAGCCGAAGGACGACACGGCGACAGGCTTCTCGTCGACGATGTGGAGCAGCCAGTCGATGTCGTGGCACGACTTGGTCAGCAACATCGGCCCGGATTCGGCGGTGTTGCGCCAGGAGCCGCGCACGAACGAGTGGGCCATGTGCCACCAGCCCACCGGTTCCAGGTGCTGCACGCTGGAGATCGGCCCTAACCGGCCGCTGCCCAGGAGCTGCTTGAACGCCCTGGTGTAGGCGGTGTAGCGGAGCACGTGGCAGACGGCGAAGACGACCCCGTTGCGCTCGACGGCCTCCACGATGCGGCGGGCCTCCGGCTCGGTGGGGGCCAGCGGCTTCTCCAGCAGGATGGCGTAGCCCAGGTCGGCGAAGGCGACGGCCGGGTCGGCGTGCATCGTGTCCTGGGTCGCGATGATCACGGCGTCGGCCAGCTTCGGCACGGCGGCCAGCTCGGCCCATCCCGTGAAGCAGGCTTCCTCGGGAACGCCGTGTTCCGCGGCCATCGCGGCCCGTCTGGCCGGATCCGGGTCGGCCACGGCCACGATCCGCGCCCGGCCGTCGGCGGCGGCCGCCCGGGCGTAGATCATGCCGCGGGCTCCCGCCCCGGCTACGGCTATAGTCACTGTCATTCGCGGACCCCCTTATTGCGGACTCCATAAATAGTCATGGATCCCGCCTTGCAGTCAAGACCCGCTTTGCCGGATGATCTCATTAATGCCCGGAGACCATTGATGACGAGGAGCGAACCTGTGCAGGTCAGTGGTGGGGATCTTCAGCGCCTGCGTCAGCTGAACTCCCTCAGCAGCATCCGCGCCCTGCGCGAGTCACGCGCACCACTGACGCTCACCGAGCTGTCGGCCCAGACGGGGCTGTCGCGGGCCTCGGTCGGCGACGTGGTCACCGACCTCCACCAGCGCGGCTGGATCACCGAGGTCGAGCCCACGCCCGGCACGATGGGCCGGCCCGCCAAGCGCTACCGCTTCCGCGCCGACGCCGGGCACGTGCTCGGCATCGACATAGGAGTGCACAAGGTCCTGGCCGTCGTCACCGACCTCACGGGCCGCATCGTGGCCAGCGGACGCGTCGCCGTCGACAGGAACACCACCAGGCCCGAGCGCCTGGAGGCCGTGTGGCGGGCCGTCGAGGCCGCGCTGGTCGCCTCCGGGCTGGCCGCGGCCGACCTGTGGGGCGTCACCGCCGGAAGCGTCGGCGTCGTCAGCAGGGAAGGGGTGGTCACCCGGGTCGAGGCCCTTCCCGACTGGCCGGGGGTCGACCTCGCCGGCCATCTGGGCGAGCGCCTGTCGTGCCCGATCACCATCGAGAACGACAGCAAGCTCGCAGCCCTCGCCGAGCAGCGGCTCGGCGTCGCCGCCGGCGTCCAGGACCTCGTCTACCTGCACGTCGGCCGCAGACCGGGCGCGGCGCTCATCCTCAGCGGCCGCCTCCACCACGGCTTCAGCGGTGCCACGGGCGAGGTCGGCCTGATGGACATCACCGGCTGGCGCACCATGGCGGTCGAGCTGGAGGGCTGCCCCGTGGCCGACGGCGCGCCGCCGGAGGAGGCCGCCAGGCTCGTCTTCGGCGCCGCCCGCGCCGGGGACGCCGTGGCCCAGGAGGCCGTCGACGTCTACGCCCGCCGCCTGGCGCTGGGCACCGCCGCCATGGTCCTCACCCTCGACCCCGAACTGGTCATCCTGGGAGGCGGGTTCTCCCGCTCGGCCGACGTGCTGCTGCCGGCGCTCCAGCGGGCACTCGAACCCCACTGCCTGCGCGTGCCCGCCATCCGGCCCTCGACCCTCGGGGAGGAGTGCGTGGCCCTGGGCGGCGCCTGCCTGGCTCTCGACCAGGTCGCCGAGCGGTTCTTCTCCTCCGAGGGCAGCCTCGCCAGCCCGGTCGCCCCCCAGCGTCTCGGCTGAGGGGCGAACGGGCCGCCGGGGGGTCAGGCCTTCTCGTAGGGGAGGATCTCGGCGAGGGCGGACGCGCCGCCGATGCCGTAATCGGAGCGCAGCCTCAGGTAGCGGGCCGAGACGCCCTCGAGGCTGACGTCGTTGGGCGCCGTCAGGCGGCCCCACTCGACCGCCTTGACGTCCCTGAACGTGACGCCGTCGTCGCTGACCTGCACCATGCCCTTGAGGATGGTGCCGTTCATGTTGGTGCGCAGCTTGGGCTGGAACCGCACTGCGGACAGCTCCCTGACCCTGCCGAGGTCGACGGTGATGGTGTGCGGCTGGGGGGCGACCACGGGATAGTCGGAGTGGAAGTCGGTGGTCAGGTCGCCGTCGATCGCCCGCTTGGGATCGCCGATGCCGGGCTTGAAGGTGCTGGCCGTGGCCTTGAGCTCGGCGGGCGGGATGCGGCGGCCCGCGGGCGCCGGCGGCCAGATGTGGCGTCCCTTGCCCGGCTCCTCGAAGACGATCTCACGGTTGGGTCCCGTGCCCTTGCCGCGGATCAGGATGTCGGTGACCACCGAGCCGTGGTCGGAGTACCAGGGGTACTGCGGGTCGAGCGGCGTCTGCTGGTGGCGGGGCAGGCGCCGGATGTCGGCGCGCGAGCCCAGGACGCGCACGTCCTCGCCTCGGGCGAAGACGTAGTCGATGCGGCCGGGGATGGCGCCCATGCCGTGGAAGGGGCTCCACGTACGGCCCGGGTACAGTCCCGCGTCGGCGTTGGCGTAGCGGAAGGTGTCCATGAAGCCGTGGTCGGTGTACTGCTTGGTGTACGGCCAGGGCAGCACCAGCCCGCCGTGGCCGGGCGAGTTGGCGAACTGCTCGCTCCAGTCCAGGTGTGACTGGGCGTTGAGGTCGCCGCCCATGAGCACGGGGGCGCCGTCGTTCTCGGTGAACTGCGGGATGGCCTTCTCCAGGATGGCCTTGCCCATGGCCATGCGGCGCAGGTAATCGCCCTCCAGGATCTGCGCGTCGGTCTTGGAGCGGGGCAGGCCGTGGGTGTTCTCCACGGCCGCGTTGTGCGTGTCGCCGTAGGCCCAGCCGTCGTGCCAGGTCCACAGGCTGAAGGCGTGGACGTGCTGGCCGTTGGGCAGGCCGAGACGGGCGCCGCCGATGTTGAAGGAGTCGATGTCGGCGTCGGCGTAGCGCGGGTAGACCTTCTGGACCTCGAGCTTGGTGTACAGCCACAGGTTGTCGCCGTTGTGGCTGTTGTCCTCGGGATGGGTGAGCCGGACACCGGTGTACCGGTCGCCCTCGGCCCGCCCCGCGTTGAGGCCGTCGAGGATCTTCTCGCCCGAGCCGTAGCCCTCGACCACGAAGAAGACGTCGGGGTTGACCTCGTTGATGTAGTCGATCATGTGGGCGAGGTTCTCGCCGGTGGTCTCCTTGCGGTCGAACGTGCCGCCCACGAAGAGATTGAAGGCCATCAGCCTCAGCTGCGTGCCCACGTGCTTCTCCGGCAGGGAGGTGAGGGAGACGTCGACCGTCACCTGCCCGTCGGGGAGCGTGAAGGGACGGCTGCGGACCTGGCCGTCACGGGTGTACATGGTGTCGCGAGCCCAGACCTGCTCGCCGGTCCTGACCGTGGTGACGAACTCCTCGACGCGGTGGTTGCGCGCCTTGCCGGTGGCGACCACCGTGCAGGTGCTGCCGGGACCGCCGGTGCCGTCGCACTCGAGCCGGTAGGCCGGCTTGTTCGCCGGGTCGGCGGTGGCGGCGGTGGTGCTGGTCGCGGTGAGGACTCCGGTCAGGGCCACGGCGGCGGCCAGGGGTGGGATCAAGCGGCGCATGGGCGTTCCTTGGGGGTCGGGGGATGACAGCTCACTATCGATACACTCCAGAGGAAGTTTCTCCCTGTGAGGCCTCTTCTACCGAGATCATCGCGGTCTCCGGGTGGCGCTGCAAGGGCTCAGCGGTGAATTTTTATGGACTGTGCAATAAAGGGCGTCCACGGTGGGGTCCGGGCGCCCGGTCCGCCGCCGACATTTACGGGAGAGTATTCTGCGCCGGTTTCGGTGATGTCAGAAAGCCGGTTATGGATCTTATTTCTCGCCAATGACGCGAGCCGAACAAAGTCACGGATCGCGCGTGCGATAGATGACTCCCCGGCATTTATCAAGAGGGTTTTCATGTGCTTCTGTGCTGTTGACAGAGCCAAAGGCCCAATTTAGCTTTGCCGAGGACGTGATCTCTGGGAGCCCGGTGATTTCGGCTCCTCCGTCAATCACACTTTCACCCATCGTTAATGGGGGACGCTCAGTGAGAGTCAATTCATGGAATGGCTGGGATCCGCTCACACACGTCATCGTCGGCCGCGCCGACGGCACCATGGTGCAGGCGCCCGAGCCGACCGTGGTCAGAGACTGGCCGGACGACGGCTTCCCGGCCGGCGCCTACGGGCCGCTTCCCGACGACATGGTCCAGGCCGCCAACGCCCAGCTCGACGCCTTCGCCGATCTGCTGCGCAGCCGGGGCATCCGGGTCGACAGGCCCGACGTCATCGACTTCGGGCGCCCGGTGTCGACGCCCGACTGGGAACAGGGCTCCATGTTCGGCTGCATGCCGCCCAGAGACGTGCTCGTCACCGTCGGCAGCGAGATCCTCGAAGCCACGATGAGCTACCGCAGCAGGTGGTTCGAGTACCTCTGCTACCGGCCGCTGCTCGACTCCTACTTCCGCGACGACCCGGACATGCGCTGGGAGGCGGCACCCAAGCCGCGGCTCACCGACGACGCCTACAAGCCGGGGTTCTGGCCCGAGTACGAAGCGCTCGGCTTCGACGAGCAGATCGCCAGGGTGCGCGAGAACGACCTGGCCCTCACCGAGATCGAGCCCCTCTTCGACGCGGCCGACATCGCCAGGTGCGGCAAGGACCTGTTCGTCCAGCTGTCGATGGTGACCAACCGCAGCGGCGTCGACTGGCTGAGGAGACACTTCCCCGAGCACCGGGTGCACCCCGTGACGTTCGGCAACACCCACCCGGTGCACATCGACGCCACGTGGGTGCCGTTACGTCCCGGGCTCGTCCTGCACTGCGGCGAGCGCGAGGCGGAGGAGGACCTCGTCCAGTACTTCAAGATCAACGACTGGGAGATCGTGTCGGCGGCGCGGCCCGCGAAGACCTGGGACGAGCTGCCCAAACTCTGCTTCTGCAGCCCCTGGCTGTCGATGAACGTCCTGAGCCTGTCACCCGACACGGTCTGCGTCGAAGCGGGCGAGACGGCCCAGATGGAGCTGCTCGACAGCCTCGGCTTCGAGGTCGTCCCCGTGCCGTTCTGGGACGTGGCGCCGTTCGGCGGAGGGCTGCACTGCTCGACCGTCGACATCCACCGGGAAGGCGAACTGCAGGATTACTTCCCCAAGCGTTACGGCAGGTTCTGACGTGCTGCGGGAGCAGGGCCCGCGCGGGGTCGCGGCCACCGCCCGCCCGCTCGCCTGCGCCGCCGACTACGCCGCCGCGGCCCGTGCCGCCCTGCCTCCCGACGTCTGGGACTACGTCGACGGCGGCGCGGGCGACGAGCTGACCCTGGCCGCCAACCTCGCCGCCTTCCGCCGCCGGGCCGTACGCCCCCGCGTGCTCGTGGACGTCGCCCACCGCGACACCCGCACCCGCGTGCTCGGCACCGACCTGGCCGCTCCGCTCGCCGTCGCCCCGATGGCCTACCACCGCCTCGTCCACCCCGACGGCGAGAGCGGTACGGCACGCGCGGCGGCAGCCGAAGGCCTGCTCACCGTGGCGAGCACGTTCGCCAGCCAGACCGTCGAGGAGATCGCGGCGGCCGCGCCCGGCAGGGTGTGGTTCCAGCTCTACTGCTTCCGCGACCGGGGCCTGACCGCCGACCTCGTCGGACGGGCCCAGGCGGCCGGATGCACGGCCCTGGTCCTGACCGGTGACGCCCCGCTCATGGGGCGGCGCGAGCGCGACATCCGTCGCGGCTTCGTCCTGCCCGGCGACATCGAACCGGCGAACCTGCGCGGGCTTCCGGGCAGCGGTCTTGCGGGTGGTGGTCTTGCGGGTGGTGGTCTTGCGGCCGGTGGGCTTCCGGGCGGGCGCGACCTGGCGGCGGCCACCCGTGAACTGCTCGACCCGGCCCTGACCTGGGACGCGGTCGGGTGGCTGGCCGAGTCGAGCCCGCTGCCCCTGGTCATCAAGGGCGTGATGACCGCCGAGGACGCCGTGCTCGCCCGCGAGGCGGGCGCCGCCGCGGTGATCGTGTCCAACCACGGCGGCCGCCAGCTCGACGGCGCGCCCGCCACGCTCGACGCCCTCGCCGAGGTGTGCGACGGCGCCGCCGGCGACATCGAGGTCTACCTCGACGGAGGCGTGCGCCGCGGCCTCGACGTGCTGAAGGCGGTGGCGCTCGGCGCCCGGCTGGTCCTCACCGGCCGGCCGGTGTTGTGGGGGCTGGCCGTGGCGGGCGAGCACGGGGCACGCGAGGTGCTGCGGCTGCTGAAGGAGGAGCTCGATCTGGCCATGGCCCTGTCGGGCCGGCCGAGCCTCGCACGGCTCGGCCTGGACACGCTCGCGCCCGCGGAAGGGGACACGTGACCATCACCCGTCTCATCGATCTGGGCAAGGGCGAGCCGCAGAACTCGGTGCTGCCTCTGGAGTACTTCCGCAAGGCCGCGGAGCATCGCCTGGCGCTGCAGGACCGCACGGCCTTCGGATACGCGCCGGAACAGGGCTGGGAATCGCTGCGCGTCGAGATGGCACGGTTCCTGACCGCCCGCTCCGGTCTCGACGTCGATCCGGGCGAGCTGCTGGTGACCTCCGGCGCCTCGCACGGGCTCGACCTGATCCTCAGCCACTTCACCAGGCCGGGCGACACGATCGTGGTCGAGGACCCGACGTACTTCTTCGCCCTCGACATCATCCGCGACCGGGGCGTGCGCGTGCTGCCCGTGCCGATGGACGACGACGGGCTCGACGTCGACGCCCTGGAGTCGTTGCTGGCCACCGAGCACCCGCGGCTGCTGTACTCCGTCCCGGTCTTCAACAACCCGATGGGCACGACGCTGTCGCCGGAGCGCCGGCGGCGGCTGGTCGAGCTCGCGGAACGGCACGACTTCCTGATCGTCGCCGACGAGGTCTACCAGCTGCTCGGCGACGTCACGCCCCCGCTGCGCGCGGCCGGGGGCGACAGGGTGCTCTCGCTCGGATCCTTCTCGAAGATCTTCGCCCCGGGTGTACGGCTCGGCTGGGTGCACGCGGATCCCCGCCTGCTGACCCGCCTGCTCCAGGACGGCGAGCTGCACAGCGCGGGCGGCGCCTCCCCGGTCACCGGAGCGATCATGGAGAGCGCACTCGCTCTGGGTCTGCAGGATCGCTTCCTCGACGAGCTGAGCGACCACTACCACGCGCTTCGCAGGCACATGATCCGGGCGCTGTCCGACACCCTTCCCCCCGGCCTGCGCTTCACCCCGCCAGACGGCGGCTACTACATCTGGCTGCCGCTGCCCGAGCACCTCGACTGCGCCGCACTGCTTCCCGAGGCCGAGAAGGCGGGCCTGGCCTACCGGCCGGGCAGCCTCTTCTCCATGAACGGTGGCTCGGCCCACTGCATGCGGCTGTGTTTCGTGCACTACGACGAGCCGACCCTGACCGAGGGATGCCGACGGCTCGCAGCGTTCCTTCGACCCCGTGTGTGAGCGGCAGACCGCCCCGCACCGCCGTTGGGAGAATCCGTGACCCCAGATGCACGATCGACGCTGTTCCATCACGAGTGGACCCACCGCAGGAGATCCGAGCCGGCGGAGGTCACCCTGGGCAGTCCTCTGCTGGCTCTGCACATGAGTTCGGACGTGGACGATCTGCGTGCCGAGCAGATCCTGCTCGCCCGGGAGGTCCTGCGCGCCCGCGAGGAGGGCGACAAGACCCTCGACCTCCAGCGCCGGGTCGTCGAGGGCTTCCTCGACGGCCGGGAGGCCCACTTCGGCCCGGAGGAGTGCACTCCGCTCCCCGACGCGGAGATCCTGGCCCGCGAAGGCCGCGACGTGTTCGTCGTGGTCAAGTTCATGGACGAGGCGCCGCACATCGCCGACACCTTCCGCTCGCTGCTCAACCAGCAGGGCGTGGACCTGGGAAGGATGGTGATCGTCGCCGTCGACAACAACTCCACCGACGGCTCCGACCAGATCGTCAAGGGCATCATCGACCTCAACAAGGGCCCGGCCCGCGTCGTCTACCTGAACCAGACCCGTCCCGGCGCCGGACACGCCGCCAGGCTGGGCGTCGACACCTCCATCGCGACCGTGCTGCGCATGTGCGAGAGCGACGGCGACTGGAGCCGGCTGCAGGACGCCGTGATCGCGCTGTCGGACGGCGACACGGTCTACCACCCCCACGTTCTGCGCGAAGTGCTGCGCGTCTTCCACGACGACCAGGACGTGGACGCCGTCATGCCCTTCCTCGCCTACAAGGCCACGGCCGCGCTGCGCCTGTTCGACGGCTACCGGGCCGCCACGCCCGACGAGCTGGCCTGCCTGGCCGACAGGAGCACGATCGCGGAGATCGACGTCGACCTGTCCGGCCTGCTGGCCTTCGACCGGCTGCCGCGGTGGCGGCGCAGGGCCGAGGGCGACGAGATGGAGCTGACCACGGCCGCCGGCGCGGTGGTGCGGGTGCCGATGCCCGCTACCGACAAGCACGGCCGCCGCTTCGGGACGGTGCGCGACCCGGCGGGCAGGCTCGCCTACGTGCTCGAAGACCGCACGATCGTGCTGGCGGAGGCTCCTGTCTCCGGATGGGACGCCGCGCTGGTCTTCCTCGAGAACGGCGGCGTGCGCCGCGACGAGAAATGGCGCTGGCACGCCGTCGTGGGCCACGACATCTTCCTGACCTGGCTGTTCGACGGCATGGGCGTGCCGGAGGCGATGGTCTACCCCGACACCAGCGACGCTCTCAAGGCCATCAGGACCTGGGCGTTCGCCATCGGGGGCCAGCACCAGCTACGCCGGCCGGGCCTGCGCATCGTGACAGGCAGCGACTACCAGACCGGCCGTGTCCTGCAGGCCACGGGCTGCACCGTACGGCTCGGCCCGGCGAGTGCCTACGCGGAGACGGAGATCGACCGGCTGATCAAGATGGCCAGGAACCTGATGAAGGGCCAGCCGGTGTTCTACGGCCAGACCCGCGACTCGGCCATCGAGCGGGCCAGCGGCCTGTACGTGCACATGACGCGCATCCAGACCGACATCGAGGCCGAGGTGCGCGGCTACGACGACGCCGCCTTCGAACGGACGATCTTTCCTGAGCGCCTGCTGTTCCCCCTGCGCTGGATCTTCCAGAACGCCCTGCGTTTCTACGCCCACGAGGACCCGAGGGCGCGGCGAATCGTCCGCGAAGGGCTGCTGGAGGTGTTCTTCCCCGGCCGGGCGGCTCAGGTGGAGGCCAGGTGGTTCTCGGAGGCCATGGTGGTGCGCATCCGCCGTGCCGGTCACGACGAGCGGCTCGACCTCGCGGAACGGCTGGCGGAGGAGCTGATCGCGGAACACCACGAGGAGATCATGGGCTGCTACCGCCGTACGCTCGCCGACTTCCTCACCCGCCAGGCGGTTCCCGCCGACCGGTACGACTGGCTCCTGGAGGGGTTGGAACGTACCAGGAACGCCCTGCGGGAGCGGCTGCCGGCCGTCGACCCCGCGGTCGTCTGGGGCGAGGGCGAGTTCGTGATCGACGTCGAGCGCGGCCAGGCCGTGCACGTGAGGGGGCAGGCGGAATGAAGGTGAACCTGTGGCTGGGCCGTCCGCCGCACGCGCACGGGGACGGCGCCGAGGACATCCCCTTCCTCGACGTGCATCTGCCGGCGCCCGAGCGTGCCGGCGGCGCGGCCATGTTGTTGCTGCCGGGCGGTGCCTACACCTTCCTGTCCGACAAATCCGGCATCCAGTACGCGGAGTGGCTCGCCGAGGCCGGCATCGCCGGCATCGTCGTGCACTTCCGGCTCGGCTCGGCGGGCTACCGTCACCCTGCCGTCCTCGCCGACGCCTGGCGCGCCCTGGACCTGACCCTCCACCACGCCGGCGCCTGGGGGATCGACCCCACCCGCATCGGCGTGATCGGCACCTCGGCCGGCGGGCACCTGGCCGCGATGATGCTCGCGGGCGTCACCGGCCCCGGCGACGAGCGGCGCGAGACCCGGCCGGGCCTCGGCGTGCTCTGCTATCCGGTCATCTCCCTGAGCGATCCGCTCGCCCACCACGAGACCAGGGGCAACTTCCTCGGAGAGCAGGCCGACGACAAGGAGGCGCAGGCCAGGTTCTCGGGCGAGCTGCTGGTGGACGACTCGACGCCGCCGTGCTTCCTGTGGCACACCCTCGACGACCCCGAGGTGTCGGCGGGCAACACGCTCGCCTACGCGCGGGTGCTCCACGAGCGCGGCCTTCCCTACGAGCTCCACCTCTACCAGGAGGGACCGCACGCGCTCGGCCTGGCCCGCGGCACCGGCCTGCACTGGACCGACGACTGCCTGCGGTGGTTGCGCGGGCACGGCTACTGAGCCCGCCCCAGCGGCGGCGGCACCGGGACGAAGGTGCCGCCGCCATCGGCTATAACCGAGAGGAGACAGCGCGGCGTTGGGAGAGGCTTTGCCAGAGGGGCACACGATCCACCGGCTGGCGGCCGAGTTCCGTGCCCGGTTCGTCGGCAGGGGCGTGCGGGTCAGCAGCCCGCAGGGCAAGTTCAGCGACGGCGCCGCCCTGCTCGACCGCTCGGTGATGACCGACGCCGACGCCTACGGCAAGCACCTGTTCCTGCACTTCGGACCCCGCTACATCCACGTGCACCTCGGCCTGTTCGGCAGGCTCGACTTCACGCGGGCGCCCAACGACGACACCGTCCGCCTGCGCATCACGCACCGCACCCGGATCGCCGACCTGCGCGGGGCGACGGCGTGCGAGCTGCTCGACGACCGCGCCGCGCTCCTGGCCAGGCTCGGGCCCGACCCGCTGCGCGACGACGCCGATCCCGCGCTCGCCTTCCGCCGCGTACGGCGCAGCAAGCTGCCCATCGCGGTGCTGCTCCTGGACCAGAAGGTGATCGCGGGCGTGGGCAACGTCTACCGCGCCGAGGTGCTGTTCCGTCACGGCATCGACCCCGGCAAGCCAGGGGAGCGGGTCTCGCCCGCCGAGTGGGACTCGATCTGGCGCGACCTGGTCGAGCTGATGGCCGAGGGAGTGCGGCTCAACCGCATCGACACCGTGCGGCCCGAGCACACGCCCGAGGCGATGGGGCGCCCGCCGCGGGTCGACGACCACGGCGGCGAGGTGTACGTCTACCGCCGGGCCGGGATGCCGTGTCACGTGTGCGGCACCGAGATCCGCACCGCCGTGCTGGCGACGCGCAACCTGTTCTGGTGCCCGCGCTGCCAGAGCGGCTGAGCGCCGGATACCGCTGGACGGAAAACCGTTCGCTCCCGCCGTACCCCCGAGGTCACGATGGCGAGGTTGGTTTCGCCGATCCAAGGGGGTGGGATGGAGAACCGAAGATCCGCCGTACTTCTGACGCTCCGCTACTACAGTCACGAACTGCGCAGGCAGTGGCGCGTGGGAGCGGCCGCGCTGGTCTCGCCCGCGCTGGGCAACATCTGTCTTTTCTACCTGCCGCCGCTGGCCGTGGCCGCGCTCGTGGGGCATGTCGCCGGAGACGGTGACAGCACCGTCGGCACGCTTCTGCCGTACGTTCTGGCCTTCGGCGGGCTGATGCTCGCCGGAGAGGCGTTGTGGCGGGTCGGGCTGCACTTCCTCAACCGCCTCGACTCCCGTGGCATCGAGCGGCTCGGCGCGCAGGGCATGGACGAACTGCTCACCAAGGACGCCGCGTTCTTCCACGACAACTTCGCCGGGTCGCTGACCAAGCGGGTGCTGAACTTCTCCTCGGGATTCGAGGAGTTCGGCGACCTGCTCGCCTTCCAGATCATCGCCAAGGTGGTGCCGCTGGCCTTCGCCTCGGTGGTGTTGTGGCAGTACGACCCGATCCTCGTCTTCGTGCTGCTCGGGCTGATCGCCTTCACCGCCTTCATCGCCGCTCCGCTGATCCGACGCCGGCAGGCGCTGGTCGACGCGCGGGAGGCGGCCAAGGTGCGGGTGTCGGGGCACGTGGCCGACGTGCTGTCGAACATGGACACCGTGCGGGCCTTCGCGGCCGAGCGGCGCGAGCTGGCCGAGCACCGGGTGCGCCTGGCCGAGCAGCAGAAGCTGACGCTGCGCTCGTGGGACTACAGCAACCTGCGGGTCGACATGGCCGTCGCCCCGCTGTCCGTGCTGACCAGCACGATCGGCCTGCTGCTCGCGGTGATGCTGCGCGGCGGGCTGGGCATCGAGGCGATCGTGGTCACGTTCACGTACTACACGAACGCGACCGGCATCATGTTCGAGTTCAACCAGATCTACCGCCGGCTGGAGAGCGTGCTCACCGAGGGCGCCCAGTTCACCGAGCTGCTGCTGGTGCCGCCCGTCGTGGTGGACCCGCCCAGCCCGGTGCCGCTGCGCCCGGCCGGCAGCGGGGTGCGCTTCGAGAACGTGACCTTCGCGCACCGGGGCAACCGGCCCCTGTTCGAGGGGCTGGACCTCGACATCCCCGGCGGGACCAGGATCGGGCTGGTGGGCCGGTCCGGCGGCGGCAAGAGCACGCTGACCCGGCTGCTGCTGCGGCTGATGGACGTGGACGGCGGCCGGATCCTCGTCGGCGGCCAGGACATCGCCCGGCTGCGCCAGGCCGATCTGCGCAGCCTGATCGCCTACGTGCCGCAGGATCCGGCGATGTTCCACCGCACGCTGCGCGAGAACATCGCCTTCGCCAGGCCCGGCGCGACCGACGCCGAGGTACGGCAGGCGGCGGAGGCGGCGCACGTCACCGAGTTCGCCCAGGCGTTGCCCGACGGCTTCGACACCCTGGTCGGCGAGCGTGGCGTCAAGCTCTCCGGCGGCCAGCGCCAGCGGGTCGCCCTGGCCCGCGCCATCCTGCGTGACGCCCCGATCCTGCTGCTCGACGAGGCGACGAGCGCGCTCGACTCCGAGAGCGAGATCCTCGTGCAGGAGGCCCTGTGGCGGCTGATGCGCGACAGGACCGCGCTCGTGGTGGCCCACCGGCTGAGCACGGTGGTCAGCATGGACCGGCTGGTCGTGCTCGACCAGGGGCGCATCGTCGAGCAGGGCACGCATGCCGAGCTTCTGGAGGCGGACGGCTCGTACGCACGGTTGTGGCACCACCAGTCCGGTGGGTTCCTGGTCGAAGAGGACGAACGCGAGCAAAATCCCGTTAGTCGGTAAAAGTCCGTAAGATTCACGGTCATGATCAACGTGAGTCGCAGGAGCCTGCTGATGGCCGGCGCGGCGGCGGTCCCCGCCGTCGCGCTCGGTGCCCGTCCCGCCGCAGCCGCCGCTCTACCGGCGACCGGGACCCTTCCCTCGCAGCTCGCCCCCTTCGACCAGGCCGTCCAGGCCTACATGAGCGAGCGCGGCATCACCTGCGGGCAGCTCGCCGTCGCCAGGAACGGCAAGCTCCTGCTCGCCAGGGGTTACGGCATGTACTCCTTCACCCGTCCCTACCGGTGGTACGCCCGCGTCCAGCCCACCTCCCTGTTCCGCGTCGCCAGCCTGTCCAAGAGCATCACCGCCGCGGCGATCCTGCGCCTGGCGCAGGACGGCAAGCTCAGCCTCACCGCCCCCGTGACGACCCTGCTGGGCCTGTCGTCAGCCGCCGACCCGCGCCTGGAGAAGGTGACGTTGTGGCGGCTCATGCAGCACACCGGCGGCTGGGACCGCGCCGTCACCCGCGATCCGGTGTGGAACGACCACACCATCGCCGCCTCGCTCGGCACCGGGCTGCCGGTCGGCCACGCCGACATCATCAAGTACGTCACCGCCCGGCCGCTCGACTTCGACCCCGGCACCAAGGTCGCCTACAGCAACTACGGCTACCTCCTGCTCGGCCGGATCATCGAGAAGGTCACGGGGCAGAGCTACGAGTCGTACGTGCAGTCGAAGCTGCTGGAGCCGCTCGGCATCACCCGCATGCGCCTGGGCGCCACCCTGCGGGAGGAGATGCCCAGGACCGAGGTCGTCTACAAGTCGGCGCTGACCGCCAAGACCGTGCTCAGTGGCTCGGGGGCCAGCGTGCCCTACCCGTACGGCGGGTTCAACATGCCCAACCACGACGCCAACGGCGGCTGGATCGCCTCGGCCGTCGACATGGTGCGCTGGGCGGGCGCCTTCGACTCCACCAGTCCGGTGCTCAACGCGACCTCGCGCACGCGGGCGTTCGCCAAGCCGGAGACAGGGGTCAACTCCTACGGCTCCTGGTTCGGCTGCGGCTGGTCGGTCCGCCCGGCGGGTTCGGGGATCAACACCTGGCACGACGGTTCCATGCCCGGCACCTTCACGCTGCTGGTGCGCCAGTCGGCGGGCGTCACGTGGTGCGCGTTGTTCAACCGGCGCGAGGAGGAGGGCTCACCCGACTTCGACGTCCTCGACCCCGTGCTCTGGGAGGCCTACCGCAAGGTGACGAGCTGGCCCACCACGGACCTGTATCCCACGTACTTCTGAGCCATGGACAAACAGGGGAATGGTTAGGAAACTTTCTTGTAAATAAACAAGGAAGGGTCCACCCCCCATGAAACGACCATTCCGTCCGCTGGCCCTGGCCATCTCGGTGTTACTGGCCCTGACCGCCGTGGTCCTGGCCCAGAACTCCGCCCAGGCGGCGAACCTCCTGTCCAACCCCGGCTTCGAGACCGGAAGCCTCTCGCCCTGGTCCTGCGGCCTCGGCTCGGTCGTCACCACCCCGGTGCGCTCGGGCACCGGGGCGCTGGCCGGGGCGGCCAGCGGCTCCGACAACGCCCGGTGCGCCCAGACCGTCAGCGTGCGCCCCAGCACCACCTACACGGTGTCGGCCTGGGTGCGCGGCAACTACGTCTACCTGGGCGTCACCGGCGCCACCTCCCGCTGGACCAGCTCGGCCACCTACAGCCAGCTCAGCTTCACCTTCACCACCGGAGCGAGCCAGAACACCGCCGAGGTCTACCTGCACGGCTGGTACGGCCAGGGCACCTACCACGCCGACGACGTCAGCCTCGACGGCCCCGGCGGCCCCAGCCCGAGCCCCACGGTCACCTCCAGCCCGACCGCCAGCCCCACCGTGACGGCCAGCCCGACCGCCAGCCCCACGATCAGCCCCACCGTGAGCCCCACGCCGACCATCACCCCGACCGGCCCCGACACCTGCGCCGTCAAGGGCAGGCCGGCGGGCAAGGTCCTGCAGGGCTACTGGGAGAACTGGGACGGCGCCATCAACGGCGTGCACCCGCCGTTCGGCTGGACCCCGATCACCGACGCCCGCATCAAGCAGCACGGCTACAACGTGATCAACGCCGCCTTCCCCGTCATCCGCTCCGACGGCACCGTGCTGTGGGAAGACGGCATGGACGCCACCGTCAAGGTCTCCACCCCGGCCGAGATGTGCGCGGCCAAGGCCGCCGGCGCGACCATCCTCATGTCGATCGGCGGCGCCACCGCGGGCATCGACCTCAGCTCCAGCACCGTCGCCGACCGCTTCATCGCCACCGTCGTGCCGATCCTCAAGCGTTACAACTTCGACGGCATCGACATCGACATCGAGACCGGCCTGACCGGCAGCGGCAACATCAACACGCTGTCGGCGTCGCAGTCGAACCTGATCCGCATCATCGACGGCGTGCTGGCGCAGATGCCGTCGAACTTCGGCCTGACCATGGCGCCCGAAACCGCCTACGTCACCGGCGGCAGCGTCGTCTACGGCTCGATCTGGGGCGCCTACCTGCCGATCATCAAGAAGTACGCCGACAACGGGCGGTTGTGGTGGCTGAACATGCAGTACTACAACGGCTCGATGTACGGCTGCAGCGGTGACTCCTACTCCGCGGGCACCGTCCAGGGCTTCGTGGCGCAGACCACCTGCCTCAACACCGGGCTCGTCATCCAGGGCACCACGATCCGCGTGCCGTACGACAAGCAGGTTCCCGGTCTTCCCGCCCAGCCGGGAGCGGGCGGGGGCCACATGTCGCCGTCGCTGGTGAGTCAGGCGTGGAACTCCTTCGGGGGGCAGCTCAAGGGCCTGATGACGTGGTCGATCAACTGGGACGGTTCCAAGAACTGGACCTTCGGCGACAACGTGAAGGCGCTGCAAGGGAGATAGCTCCCAGCCAGCCCCGGCCGCACGGCCGGGGCCGGCCTGCCCGTGATGCCGCCGGGCCTAGACGGACGGATGAGAGGTCCACGACTCCCGCATCAGGCCGACCAGCTCGTCCGCGAGATCGGCGCGCTCGTAGGCCAGGTCGTGCCGCTCGCCCGGGTCGGAGGCCAGGTTGTAGAGCTCGACCTCCCAGTCGGAGTCGGGCGCCTCACGGTCGACGCCCGGCGCGAACCGCACCGCCTTCCACCTGCCCCGCCGTACGGCCTCGGCGACCCGCTTGCCGCGGCCGTGCTCGGCGGCATTGGCCCGGCGGGTGGTGTACCACTCCCGCCGGTACCAGTACAGGTAGTCGTGTCCCACCTTGCCGGAACCCGTGAGGGCGGGCAGCAGGGACCGGCTGTCGGTGTCGGCGGGCAGCGCCGAGCCCGTCAGGTCGGCGACGGTGGCGGGCAGGTCCCAGAGCGCGACCGGCTCGCCGACCGTCGTGCCGGGACGGGCGACGATCGACGGCGACCAGGCGATCAGCGGCACCCTGATGCCGCCTTCGTACAGGTTGCGCTTGTATCCCCTCAGGCCGCCACCGGCGCGGAAGAGATCGGGGTCGACGCCCTTCTCCTCGTGGGCGCCGTTGTCGGAGGCGAACAGCACCAGCGTGTGGTCGGCCACACCGCTCTCGTGCAGGGCAGCCATGATCGCCTTGACGTGGCGGTCGAGGCGGGTGATCTGGGCGGCGTGGCCGCGGTTGGCCTCGCTCCACGGGTGGTCGCGATATCGGCCCAGGTCGGGCACGGTGCTGGGGGCGTGCGGCAGGTTGGTGGCGAAGTAGAGGAGGAAGGGCGAGTTTCGTGCGGACCTGATGAACTCCACCGCCTGCTCGGCGAACAGGTCGGGCGCGTAGACCTTGTTCATCGGCACCCGCCGGGTGCCGCTCCACAGGTGGGCGGGCCAGTAGCGATGGGCCTTGCGGTGGGTCAGGTAGCCGTCGAACCGGTCGAAACCGCGCTGGAGGGGGTGGGACTCCTGTCCCGGCCTGTCGGGGCCGAAGCCCCACTTGCCGATGCAGGCCGTACGGTAACCGGCCGAGCGGGCCAGCTCCGCGAACGTGAGGTCGGTGAGCGACGACTGGGGCAGGCCGGGGGCCGGGTTCTCGCGGACCATGCCGTGGCCGGTGTGCCTGCCGGTCAGCATCGCCGCCCGCGAGGGCGCGCAGACGGGCGCGCCGCCGTAGGCGCTGGTGAAGCGCACCCCCTCGGCGGCCAGCCGGTCGAGGGACGGGGTGCGGACCGTCCGCTGGCCGTACGCGCCGAGCTGGCCGTGGCCGAGGTCGTCGGCCAGGATGATCACGATGTTCGGCCTGCGTAACGCGGACGCGGACACCGAGGCGGGTGTCGCGAGCGCGGTCGCCAGACCGCCGGTCGCACCGAGGAACGTGCGCCGTGAAAGGGGGTGGGTCAACGTACTCCTGTTCCCCGATGGGAAGTCTGGGGAGCCGCCCCGGCTACCCCATGGAGATCAGGATAGGGGCGGCGTAGCGCGCTCTGTCGCCCCCGGGCGCGTCGGCGCCGTGGACCATTGTGGGCAGCTCGTTCTCGCCGCCCGGCATGCCGTGGCCGGCGATCCAGGCGCGCAGGCCGGGGAAGCCGCCGAGCACGTCGAGACGCAGCGGGCGGTCGGCGCCCCGGGCGGCGGCCACGACCAGGTCACGCGCCACCTCCTCCGAGGGCGCGACCACCGGGCCGATCACGCGGTGGCTTCCGGCGTTCCAGGCGATCGCGAAACCGTCGTCGGCGACCACCGCCCGCTCGGCGATCGACAGCAGGTGGGTGAGGACGGCGCCACGGTCGGCGCCGGTGGTGCGGTGGTCGAGGCGCAGGATGCGCGCGTGGTCGTCGGGGGTGGCGGGGCGGGCCGACGGCGTGGGCAGGTCGGGGAGGGTGCCGTGGTGGACCGTGAGCGTGCCGGTGGGGCGGAAACCGAGGCGCTCGTAGACGGGGCGGCCGAAGCGGGTGGCGGTCAGCTCGACCGACCGCTTGCCCGCCTGCTCCAGGGCATGGCGCATCAGGGTGCTGCCCAGGCCCTGCCTGCCGTAGCGGTCGGCGACCAGCATCATGCCGACGGCGGTCAGGTCGTCGGCGTAGTGGGTGAGGACCACGCAGCCCGCCAGGCCGTCGCCGTCGTCGGCGTCGATGGCGTGGACCTCGCCACTGGCGAACATCAGCGCCCACTTGGCGGGGTCGGTGTCCCACCCGCGGTCCTCTTCGAGGCGCTTGCAGGCGAGGAGCTCGGACGGGTCGAGGCGGCGGATGGCAGTCACGGGACCCGAACATACGGCAGGACGGCGGGGCGGATGAAGAGGGGCGGGCCGCCTGTGGACAACGGGCACCAGGGCAGGCGGCCCTCACGGACAGGCGACCCGGGGCGGCCGGCCCCCAGGCGGGCCGCCCGTCATTCGTGGGTGCTCAGCCCAGGTTGAGGAGTCCCGCGCTGACCACGCCGCGGCCGAAGGGGCGGGCGAGTTCCGCCAGCCGCGCGCACCCGTCCTCCCCGAGCGCCGCGTAGGCGGGCAGTGCCAGCGCGTCGGTGCGGGCCTCGATGTGCTGCCGCAGGGCGGCGCCCTCGGTGCTCAGCCCGTCGCCGTCGAGCAGCCCTCGCGAGCGCAGCCGCTCCTCGGCGGCCGCCCACTCCTCCTCCGGCCAGGCCCGGCTGATCTTGAGGAAGGCGGTCGGCACGTCGCCGCTGGCCGCGTGGAGCACCAGCGCCTCCAGCCCGCCGACGCCCTCGGCCAGCAGCATGGCGACGTGCCCGTCACCCCGGAACTCCCGCAGCAGGGTCTGGGCGTGCCACAGCCGTTCGATCGGCTCGTCGGGCCAGGGCAGCGCGGCGTGGGCGGCGAACAGCGGCCGTCCCTGGGGGTGCTCGCAGGCCGCGAGTGCCGCCCGTCTGGCCAGGTCCAGGGTCTCGTCGAGCCCCGGCAGCTCGTGGAGTCCCGCCCGGCGCAGCGCGGCGCCCGCGGCCTCGACCCGGGCGGCCAGCATCTGCTCGGGGGTGACCACCTCCCAGGCCTGCGGCAGCGCCTGCCGTACGAGGTCGGGGCAGAAGTTGTAGAACGTGGCGATGACCAGGTCGGCCGAGGCGCGTCCGAAGGCGGCGCCGCGCGAGGCGAAGTAGCCCGCCATGCCCTTCAGCCCGAGCTCGGCCCAGCGCAGGCCGGCTTCGGGGACGAAGTAGATCATGCCGTGTACGGGTTCCAGGCGTCGCCAGGCCTGTCGTGCTGACTCCATGAGACCGAACATAGTTCTGGTCCTGGGCCGTGTGCAAGCCAGGCCCAGGGGTCACATCACTGTCTCTGGACATTACGCTTACCCGATCTCATGCTGGCGTGAGTGAGCAACGGCGTGGGGATCCTCCTGGACGGCGGCAACGATCGGGGCGCGATGCGCGTGGGCACGGCGGTCGTGCGCAGACCCGGACCCTGGACCCCGGCGGTCCACGCGTTGTTGCGGCACCTGGAACGCAAACGGTTCCCCGGAGCGCCCCGCGTGCTGGGCTTCGACGGCGAGGGCCGCGAGCAGCTCACCTTCCTCGACGGCGAGACCATGGGCAGCCGCCAGGTGTGGCCGGAGTGGACGCGCACCGACGACATCCTGCGCCAGGTGGCGTGGTGGCTGCGCGACTACCATCTCGCGGTGCGCGACTTCGTTCCGCCCGGCGACGCCTTCTGGCGCTGCGGCGACCAGTGGTCGCCCGGGCTGATCATCGGCCACAACGACGCGAGCCCGTACAACGCCGCCTGGGACGAAGGGCGGCTGACCGGCTTCTTCGACTGGGACTTCGCCGGACCCGCCACCGTCTTCTCCGACCTGGCCTGGACCGCCATGTGCTGGGTGCCCATGCACGCCAGGCACGTGGCCGCGGGCGAGGGCTTCGACGACTTCGCGGGCCGGCCCCGCCGCCTGCGCCTGTTCCTGCGGGAGTACGGCTACCGCGGCCGGCCGGAGGCGATCGTGCAGGAGGTGCGCGCCCGCATGCTGGCCAGGGCGGAGATCATCCGCCAGCGCGCCGCCACAGGGGAGGACCTGTTCGTCCGCCTCCTCGACTGCGGCGTCGCGGGCGACATGGCGTTGGCCGCCCGCGAGCTGGAGGACTTCTTCTAGAGCCCGTACTCCTCCAGCAGCCGCAGCCACACCTCGCTCACCGTGGGGAAGGCGGGAACGGCGTGCCACAGCACCTCGAGCGGCACCTCGGCCGTCACCGCGATCGTGGCGGCGTGCAGCAGCTCCGCCACGCCGGGACCGGCGAACGTGACGCCGAGCAGCACCTTGCGCCGCTCGTCGACGATCGCCTTGGCCCTGCCCGTGTAGCCGTCGCCCAGCAGATAGGCGCCGGAGACGTTGCCGAGGTCGTACTCGACCACGCGGATGTCGAAGCCCTCGGCGCGCGCGGCCTCCTCGGTGCGGCCGACCGAGCAGATCTGCGGGTCGGTGAAGACCACCTGCGGGACCGGGGCGGTGGCCCGCAGCGCCGGTCCGTCGTCCGGCTCGCCCTTCGCGCGGGCGACGATGACGTCACCGCACACCCTGGCCTGGTACTTGCCCATGTGGGTGAGCAGGCTGCGGCCGTTGACGTCGCCCACGGCGTACAGCCAGTCGCTGCCCTTGACCCGCATGCTGTCGTCGACCTCGGCGCTGTCGACGCCCAGGCCTTCGAGAGCGGGGTGACGGCCGGTCGCGACGAGGATCTCGTCGGCCTCGATCGTGCCGCCGCCGGCCAGGTGCGCCACGACGTGCTCCGCCGTACGCTCGACCCGTTCCGCGGAGGCGCCGAAACGCACGTCGATGCCGGCCGAGCGCAGCGACTCCGCCAGGAGCTCGCCCGCGAACGGCTCGACGCGGCCCAGCAGCCGGTCGTCGCGCACCAGCATGGTGACCTCGCTCGCGCCCAGGAAGTGCAGCGCCTGGGCCATCTCGCAGGCGACCACGCCGCCGCCGATCACGACCAGACGGCGCGGCACCTGCTTGACGGTGGTCGCCTCGCGGCTGCCCCAGGGGCGCGCCTCGGCCAGGCCGGGCACCGGCGGGACGACGGGGACGCTGCCGGTCGCCACGACGACGGCGTGACGGGCGGTGAGCCTGGTGACCCGGCCGTCCTGGCCCGTCACCTCCACGACCTTGGGTTCGACGACCGTGCCGCGACCGCGGACGAACTCGGCGGGCAGCTTGGTGATCCACTCGACCTGGCCGGAGTCGTCGAGGTGGGAGACCGCCTCGTCGCGGCGCGCCAGGACGGCGGCGACGTCGACGGGCTCGGTCGCGGGCAGGCCGGGCACCCGGCCGACCTCGTCGGCCAGCTCCATCGGGCGCAGCAGGGCCTTGCTGGGGATGCAGGCGTAGTAGGAGCACTCGCCGCCCGCCAGGTGGTCCTCGACGACCGCGCAGGTGAGGCCGCCTCGCACCACCCGGCCGGCGACGTTCTCGCCCGCCGGGCCCGCGCCGATCACAATCACGTCTACGTCCACGTCAGCCTCCCCGGTTCTTCCCTCAGAGCGACTCTAACGGCCGAGCCACGCCTGAAGGGCGGCCGGGTGGGCGGGGTAGGCGGGCGGGGTGGGCGGGCGGAGGGTGTGGCCCGGGGCCGGCGGGTGGCCAGGCACCAGGCGCGGGTGCCTGGTGCCTAGCCCGCACCCTCCCCGTACAGCGCGGCGATGTCCTTGGAGTCCGCCCACCCGCTGTACGTCGGCGACTTGGGCCAGCCCTCGGGCGAGTCCTGCCACTCCTCCTGCCGCCCGTAGGGCAGCAGGTCGATGAGCGGGAAGGAGTGGCTGAGCTGCTCCGTCCCCCTCCCGTTGGTGTGCCACGTCCGGTAGACGTCGTCGCCGTCGCGCAGGAACACGTTGACCGCGAACCCGGCGTCCGGCGGTGCGTCGACGTCGGCGCCGAAGGGGCTGTTCGCGGTGGAGTACCACGTCATGCGGTTCCCCACCCGCCGCTTGTAGGCGAGTGCCTCGTCGATCGGCCCCTGGGTGACGATGACGAACCGCGCGTCGTAGTTGTCGAGGAACTCCAGCCGCGTGTACTGCGAGGTGAACCCGGTGCATCCCGGGCACTGCCACTCCTTGCCCGGGAACCACATGTGGTTGTAGACGATCAGCTGCCGCCTGCCCTCGAAGACGTCGGCCAGCTTGACGGGCCCCTTCTCGCCTTCGAGGACGTAGTCGGGCATCCGCACCATCGGCAGGCGGCGGCGCTGGGCGGCGATGGCGTCGAGTTCCCTGGTCGCGGCCTTCTCGCGGACGCGCAGGGCGTCGAGCTCGCGCTGCCAGGTGCCGGCGTCGACGACGGGCGGGAGTGCGTTGGCGCTCATGGTTCCTCACTGATGAGTTGGCGATGGCCGTACTCTGATGCAGACCGGACCGGAGCGCGAAACTCATCGCGTCACGTCAAGGTACTTCCCACGAGGCTGCCGATGCCGAAGGTGACGGCCGCCGCGAACGCTCCGAGGAGGAGCTGGCGCAGCGCTCCGGTCCACCAGGGCCGCGCGGTGAGCCTGGCGACCACGCCGCCCAGCACGAGCAGCCCGATCACGCTGATCACCGCGGCGGCGATCAGGCCGGACGCGCCGAGCAGGAACGGCAGGACGGGTACGGCGGCGCCGACCGAGAAGGCGGCGAACGACGACAGCGCGGCCACGTACGGCGAGGGCAGGTCGTCGGGGTCGACGCCGAGTTCCTCGCGGACGTGCACCCGCCACGCCAGTTCGGGTTGGGCGGTGATCTGCCTGGCGACCTTCTCGGAGGTCTCCGCGTCGACTCCGCGGGTGCGGTAGAGCGCGGTCAGCTCGGCCAGCTCGCCCTCGGGGTTGCGGATCAGCTCGGCCTTCTCCACCTCGATCTCGGCGCGCGTCAGTTCGGTCTGGGAGGCGACGGAGGTGTATTCGCCCACGGCCATCGAGCAGGCTCCGGCGACGAGTCCTGCCAGGCCTGTCACGATCACCACGGTCGGCGACGCCCCGCCTCCGACGACGCCGCTGATGAGGGCGAAGTTGGAGACGAGGCCGTCCATGGCGCCGAACACGGCGGGGCGGAGCCAGCCGCCGGTCACGTCTCGATGGTGGTGGTGCCATTCGCTCATAGTTTTATGACACTATGTCGATTAAAGCATGATCCGCAACGAAGGAAAGGCTTCCCAAAGCAGGTCAGAGGCGCTTCAAGAGCGCCTGCTTCGCCGCCGAGAACTCCTCCTCGGTGAGCACGCCCGCCTTGTGCAGCTCGCCCAGCTCGGCCAGGCGGCGCAGCAGGGCGTCCTGGTCGGCCTCCGACGGCGCCGCCGGCAGCTCGGCCGACGGCCGGCTCAGCATGGGCAGCACCGCCGCCGCCACCAGCACGGTCGTGCCGCCGAACCGCTGCACGCCCCACGAGACGCAATGCAGGTCCTTGTCGGGCCGCTTGGGCGGGCCCTCGTCCTTCAGCCGGAAGCGCAGGCTGCCGTAGCCCACGCCCGACAGCGGCTTCCACTCGACCCCGACCACGTCGGCCAGCCGGAACTCCTGGTTGCCCGCCGCCTCCTTGCCGGAGGCGGCCAGCCAGGTCCACTCCAGCCTGATCCGCTCGCCGTCGAAGCTGACCGTGGCGTCGCCCGCGGTCGCGGAGACGGGCACGTCAGGCGCGGGCAGCAACCAGCTCTCGCACGGCCCGGCCGGCACCTGGTAGACCTGCAGCAGGTCGCGCAGCTCGTCGGCGAAGTACTCCGCCGCGCCGACCCGGTCCTTGGGCACCGTCAGCCGGTAGGGGTCGGCGGGAGCGGCCAGCCCTCCGGCGGAGGCGTCGTAGACGGGATCGGCGCCCTTGCGCAGCCGCAGCCGCAGGTGGCCGCCCTTGCGCCCGGCCTCGAAGGAGGCACCGGCGATCGCCTCCAGCGGGATCGCGCGGTCGCCGAGCGCCCTGCGGATCTCGTGCACCTTGGAGTCGCTCCCCGGCACGATCCGCAGGATCTCCCCGTTGAAGGTCCACGCGCCGTCCGTGCCGGTGATCTCCGCCATGCCCTAATTATCGGGGACGTCGACGTCGGCGCGGTAAGTCCCGACCGGCAATCCCGTCATCCGCAGCGGCGCGAACCCTTCGGGCAGCGCCGGGTCGATCTCGACGCCCGGAGGCGCCGGCTCCATCCGCAGGAGCGACCTGAGCAGCTGGATCGGGGCGGCGGCCGCCCACGCCTGGGGCGAGCACGAGGTGGGATAGGGCACCGGCACCCCGAACTCCTCGCGGTCGAAGCCGCAGAACAGCTCGGGCAGCCGGCCGTCGAACGCCTCGGCCGCCTCCAGCAGCCCGACGGCCACCCGCTGGGCCTCCGCGGCGAAGCCGTACCTCATGAGACCCGCCGCGACGAGGGCGTTGTCGTGCGGCCAGATCGAGCCGTTGTGGTAGCTCATCGGGTTGTAGGCGCCCATGCCCGAGGCCAGGGTGCGCACCCCGTAGCCGCTGAACATCGCGGGGGAGAGCAGGTGCTCGGCCACTGAGGGGGCACGCTCACGCGAGACAATCCCCGTCCACAGGCAGTGGCCCATGTTTGAGGCCAGCGAGTCGACCGGACGCCCGTCGCGGTCCAGGGCGACGGCGTAGTAACCGCGCTCGGGCAGCCAGAAGCGTTCCTCGAAGGCGGTGCGGATCTGCTCGGCACGCTCGTTCCACTCCGACGCGTCGCCGAACCGCGCCCGCGCCCGGTAGGCGGCGTAGACGTAGCCCTGCACCTCTGCCAGCGCGATCGGCGGCCGGGCGAGGGCGCCGTCCGCGTGGTTGAGCCCGTCGTGGGAGTCCTTCCAGCCCTGGTTGGCCAGGCCCTGGTCGGTGCGGCGGCGGTACGACAGGAACGGGTCGGCGTGCTTGACGATCCACTCCAGCGCCCGGTCGGCGGCGGGCAGGAACTCCTCGACCGGCACACCCCAGCGGGCCAACTCGCCGACGAGCATGACGAACAGTGGCGTGGCGTCGACCGAGCCGTAGTAGGCCCCCGAGTTGCCGCCCAGTGACAACACACCATGACGCAGCTCGTGCAGGATCTTTCCGGGCTCTTCCTCGGTGAGCGGGTCGTCCTCCACGCCCTGCAACTCGGCCAGCCGGCGCAACGTGGCCACGGCGAGCGACTGGTCCAGCGGCAACGTCATCCACGAGGTCAGCAGCGAGTCGCGGCCGAAGAGGGTCATGAACCAGGGCGCGCCCGCGGCGATCGAGCCGTCGGTCAGGCGCAGAGCTCCGATGTCGTCCACCGAGCGCCTCAGCGTGCGCGCGAGCACCGGGTGCGGTGTGATCACGACCGGGCTGAGCCTGGCCCAGTCGGCCCGCCGCACCGAGGGGGGAGCCTGCTCGACCGGTTGGTGCGCGGCGAACCAGGCGCTGGTCTCCTCGCCTCCCACGATCGGGTTGACCTGCAGGGTGACCTCCCAGCTGGACCGGGCGGGGATGGCGACACGGAAGGTCAGCAGACCCGGTACGGCCAGCACCGGCCCCTCGCAGACCACGCGTGTGCCACGGGCGCGGCTGGCGGCGAAGATGCGGATCCCGTCGCCGGTGGCCGCTGTCTCGACGTCGGCCACATGGGTGACCGGGCCCGCGCCCTTGACCTCGAACAGGTCGGCCATGTCCGAGCCGACGTGCACGCTGACCAGGCAGCCGACCGGCTCATCCGACAGGTTGCGCAGGGCCAGGTCCTCGCGGAGCCCACCGCCCACGTACCTGTCGCGCACCACGAGCACCGTACTCTCGGCCATGCCCGGCCTGGGACTGCTGCGCCCCAGGAAGGTGGCGTGGTACGGCTCGTCCTCGACGACCCGCAGCGGCTCGACGGGCGCGTCGTCGACGCGCAGTTCCCATCGGGAGATCAGCCGGGTGTCGGCGTGGAAGACTCCCTGGGCGGCACCCGGGACGATGTCGCCGTTGCGTTCCGAGACCGCGAAGGAGTCCCCTTCCACCAACGTCACGAACGTAGACACTTTTCGAGCTCCCTCGGGTAGTGGGCGGAAATGCAATCACTACCCCCGCTCCGTGTGGCGATACTCGCACCGCCCTGGTACGAACTGCCCCCCGACGGCTACGGCGGCATCGAGGCCATGGTCACCGACCTGGCGGGTGAGCTGGTACGGCTCGGCCACCACGTCACTCTGATCGGCGCCGGAGAGGCGGACACGCCCGCCCGCTTCGAGGCGACCTATCCGCGGGCGCCCTCCGAACGGATCGGCGAGCCGATGCCCGAGGTGCTGCACGCCGCCACCGCCGCACAACTGATCGCCGACCTCCGCCCCGACATCGTCCACGACAACACCCTCGCGGGGCCGCTCACCGCGGAGGGCCGCGAGGCGCCGACGCTCCTGACCGTGCACGGGCCGACCGAGGGCGAGCTGGGTGAGTACTACCGGGGCCTGGGCGAGAGCGTCAGCCTGGCGGCCATCTCCCACGCCCAGCGTGCCCGCATGCCGGAGCTGAACTGGGCGGGAGTCGTCCACAACGGCATCCACGTCGACACCTTCCCGCTGGCGGACAAGAAGGAGGACTGGGTGCTCTGGCTGGGCCGCTTCAGCCCGGAGAAGGGCGCCCACCAGGCGGTCGAGGCGGCCAGGCGGGCCGGCAGGAAGATCGTGCTGGCCGGGAAGCTGACCGAGCAGTTCGAGCGCGACTACTTCGAGCAGGAGGTCGAGCCGCTGCTGGGTGATGGCGCCGAGTACATCGGTGAGGCCGACGCGGAACGTAAGCGCGACCTGCTCGCCCGCGCCCGCTGCCTGCTCTTCCCGATCCAGTGGGAGGAGCCGTTCGGCCTGGTCATGGTGGAGGCGATGGCCTGCGGCACGCCCGTGGTGACGCTGCGCAGGGGCGCGGCGCCCGAGGTCGTGGAGGACGGGGTGACGGGGTTCGTGCTGGAGTCGGAGGACGGGCTGGCCGAGGCCGTGGAGGCGGCGGGCGGGCTCGATCCGCGGGCGTGCCGGGAACGGGTGGAGAGCCTGTTCAGCGTTCCGGCGATGGCCCGCGGCTACGAGCAGCTCTACCGCGAGGTCATCGGCTGACGTCGCCCGCGCCGGGCTCCAGCAGGGCCAGGTCGGCCCGGCGCGGCAGGCTCTCCCAGTCTCCCTGCGAGGTGACCGCGAACGCCCCGGCGGCGCATGCCGTACGCAGCCGCCGGTCGGCGTCGCCGCCGGCCATCCACTCGGCCAGCCAGCCCGCCGCGAAGGCGTCGCCCGCGCCGACCGGGTCGACCTCGGTCACCCTGTACGGCTCGGCGAAGCGGGTGACGCCTCCCGAGCGCTCCAGCGCGCCCTTGGCGCCGAACTTCAGCACCACGTGCGGCACCGGCAGCTTCTCCGGCTCGTCGGTGATCAGCGCGGCCTCCTCCTCGGTGGCGAAGATCACGTCGACCTGGTCGACGATCCCGCGCAGCCACTCACCGGCCTGCGAAGGCGACCACAGCTTGCGCCGGTAGTTCACGTCGAGCGAGACCATCACGCCCGCCGACCGGGCGAGCGCGACGGCGTGCCGTACGGCTTCGCGCGCGCTCGGCGACAGCGCCGGGGTGATCGCCGAGACGTGCAGCACCTTCGCGGAGCGGATGAGCTCGGCGTCGAGGTCGCCGGGCCCGATCCGCGAGCCCGCGCTGCCGGAGCGGTAGTAGCGCACGTCGATGAGGTCGGCGGTGCGGCGCCCCTTGATCATCAGCCCGGTCGGCGCTTCCTCGTCGGGGATGGCGACCGTCTCGACACCCTCGCCGAGCAGGGTCGTCCTGACCAGGTCGCCGAACTCGTCGGCGCCGACGCGCCCGATCCAGGTCGCCCGGCCGCCCAGCCGGGTCACGCCGATGGCCACGTTCGACTCCGCGCCGCCCACGCCCAGATCGAAATCGCGGGCGAAGCGCAGCGGGCCGGTGCGGCGGGCGACGAACAACGCCATGGTCTCGCCGAAGGTAAGGAGCATGATCAGGCCTTTGAGGGTCCGAGGGTGGTGATGATCTCGTGCTCGTCGCCCGGCGCGAGGAACGCCAGGAGCTCTGCCGCCTCGACCATAGCGGCCTGGAGATCGTCGTCGGCGAACGGCTCCCACTGATGGATGGTGAGCGTCGCCTTCCCCTTGGCCTGGTCGAGGGTCCAGTCGCCCGCGGTGAACCCGTCGACCAGGATCAGCCGCCACATCACGTTCGCCTTCACGAACGCGGCCGAGACCTCCAGGGCCTTGGGCGTGATGAAGCGGGTGCGGTCGGCGTGGGAGAGGAACAGGTTGTCGAAGTCGTACATGAGCCGGACCGGCACCGGCGTCTCGGGGTCGGGCAGGGAAGCGTCGGGCAGGTCGTAGAGGTCGCCGTGACGCTTGAGGTCCATCGTGGCGACGACCTCGCGCAGCCGGGTCAGCCCCGACCACGTCTGCACGTCCTTGACAGTCGCGGGGCCGAAGGCGGCCAGGTAGCGGCGGATCAGCTCGGCGGGGGTCATGGGCTCCACCTCGCGCCCGATCCACGACTCGGCGCTGGTGTGCGCGATCGGGCCGCTCCTGCCCCACACGCCGCGCGGCGGCACCTGGACCAGCGGCACCAGCCAGCGCACGTGCTGGCTCAGGGCGTGCGGGTCGGCGGACGGCCAGTGTCCGGCCAGCGCCCTGCCGAGCTCGGCGAAGGTCATCGGGCGTTCCTCCACCAGCGCCCTGCCCACCGCCTCCAGCTCGGCCAGGTCGACGCCGGCGACCTTCTTGCCGAACGTGGTGCGCGTCATGCGCCCGGTCGGCGGCTCGAGCAGCGGCCTCATCGCCAGGCAGTCGTCGGCGGTGACCAGGTGGATGGTGCTGCGCTGCAACGCGATGCGGACGACCTGCCGCTGCTCCAGCAGCCGCGCGGCCTCCTCGGCGCGGAATCCCTCGATGCGGTTCCACAGGCCCGTGTACCAGGTGTGCGGGGTCTGCGCCTGCAGCCCGGCCAGGTGCTCGACCATCTCGAGCGGCGAGAGGGCGGAGCGGCGGACGAGGTGCTGTCGCTCGAGGGTGGCGCGGTTGAGGGCGCGGATGTCCATGGCGAGCACCTTACGCACACTGGTCGGAGATGTAATCCGCCTCCGGGATCCACTGCCGCCACTCGGTGGGGCTGAGCGCGCCGCCCGCCCGGGCGCACACGGCTCGTACGGCCAGCCCCGGGTCCACCGGCGCCTCCTGGACGGTGCCGTCGGGCAGCAGCCCGCGCAGCCGCTTGCCGTCGGGGCTGAAGGCCAGCTCCCTGGAGTTCTGCCCGAGGGGCACCCGGCCCAGCTCGCGCAGGGTGGCCACCTCCCACAGGCGCACGTTCGCGCCGTTGACCGCCAGCAGCGAGCCGTCGGGGGAGTAGCGCACCGTGCCCATGCCCGCCTGCCCGACGGCGACCGTTCCGAGCTTCTCGCGCCTGCCCAGGTCCCACAGCCGGATGCTGCCGTCGTCGAGGGCGTAGGCGAGCGAGCGCCCGTCGGGCGAGAAGGCGATCGAGCTCGGCGACATGCGCCGCACCCCTGCCTCGTCGCGGCTGATCCGGCCGGTGGCCAGGTCGATGAGGTCCGCGCCCGCGGCCAGCGTGCGCCCGTCGGGGGAGAAGGCCAGTACCAGTGCCTCGACGTCGTCGACCGACCGGGTGCGCTCGCCGGTGCGCACGTCCCACACCTGCACGTCGTTCGCGCCTCCCGCGGCCAGCAGCCGGCCGTCGGGCGACAACGCGATGGCCTGGCGGTCGGGCCCGGCCTTGAGCGAGGCGATCCTGGTGCGGGTGGAGACCTGCCACACGGTGACGGGGTCGCCGGAGATCGCCATGACGCCGCCGTCGGCGTCGACCGCCGGGGCGCCCCTGGCCTCGATGCGCCCCAGCGACGTGCGCTGCTCGACGTCGGTCAGCTCGACGGCGGTGCCGGTCTCGGCGGCGGCCACGGTGCCGTCGGCCGAGAGCGTGGCGACGTTGCTGTCGTGGACGGGAGTCTTGGGGTCGGGCCGGTCGACCGAGCCGGACACGTCGAGCGAGACCACCCCGCCGTCGCCGCGCAGGTAGCGCAGTTCGCGCCCGTCGGCCGAGAAGGTGAGCCCCTGCGGCGCCTCCGCCGGGTAGGTCGCCAGCAGGTGGCCGTCGGCCAGCCGCCACAGATCGACCCCCTCGCGTCCGTCGATCGCCAGGAATCTGGCGTCGGGACTGAAGGCCGGGGCCACGAGTGCCGTCGCCGCGATCGCCTCGTAGGCGGCCTTGCCGGAGGCGGTGTCGACCAGCGTGGTGCCCTGGCTGCCGACCAGGGCGAGCTTGCTCCCGTCGGCGCTGAAGACGGCGGGGGGCGCGCCCGCGTCCTCGGTGACGGGCGGGTCGACCTTGCCGGAGAAGACCTTCTTGAGCCGGGGCAGTTGCCACAGCTCCACACGTCCCGCGTGGTCGGCGACGCACGCCCAGCGGCCGTCGCGGGAGACGGTCAGCTCGCGGTCGGTCAGGTCGAGCAGCTCGCGGCCGTCGATCGAGTAGAGGCGCAGCCTGTTCAGCTCCCACACCCCGGCCAGCGTGCCGTTGCCGTACAGGGAGACGTTGGTGCCCGGCGGCAGGTCGGCGCTGACCTGGCGGCCGCTGGCCAGGTCGAAGACGCGGGTGCTGCGGTCGCGCACCCCGGCCAGGCGGGCGCCGTCGTCGCTCAGCTCGGAGGTGACCGTCAGCCCGGCCGGGACGGTGGAGGCGCCGGTGCGCCCGCCGGTGCGCACGTCCCAGCGGGTGATCTGGTCGCCGCTCCACTTCAGCAGGCTCTCGCCGTCGGCCGCCAGCCGGTGCCTGGACGAGCCCGCCTCGGGGACGGTGAGGACCGACAGCTCGGGCTGGGCCAGCGAACGCTGCAGGGCGCTGCGGGCCTCGAAGACCGGCGACATCTTCCACGCGGCCACGCTCAGCCGCATCGCGGCTCTCGGGTCGGTGCCGCGCAGCCCGTCGGCGCGCGCGGCCACCGCGCGGGCGTTGGCCTCGGTCAGCCGGTCGTTGATCTGGTCGCGCTGCTGGACGGCCACGACCGAGGCGCCCACCGAGACGGCCAGCAGCACGGCCATGGCGGCGGTCACCAGGCCGCGCGCCCGCCGTCGCCGCCTGGCCTGGCCGGAGGCGGCGCGCAGGAAGTCGCTCTCCAGCCGGTTGGGCGCCAGGTGGCGGCGGCCGGTGGCGGCCCAGCCGAGCGCCTCGTCCAGGGCGGAGCCGTGCAGCAGGTCGCCCTTGCGCCGGGAGCGCGCCTCCCATCGCCGGGCGGCGGAGCGCAGTGTGCGATGCGTGTCGAGGCCCGCACGGTCGTCGTCGATCCAGGCACGCAGCCTCGGCCAGGCGTGGAACAGGGCGGCGGCGGCCGGGGCCACCGAGTCGTCGCTCACGGCGACCAGGCGGCCGGTCTCGGTGTCGACGGGAGGCACCGGGATGCTGCGCCGTACGACCAGCCCCGCGCTCGAGAGCCGGGAGACCAGGTCGGGGTCGTCGACCTCGGCGAGCGGGACGGGACCGTCGAGCATGCGTAGCAGGAGCCCGGGCAGCGCCTCCTGGCGGCCCGGCGGCAGGCTCTGGTAGAGCTCCTCGGCGATCTGGCCCAGCGACTTGGCGCCGGGCGGGCCCGCCAGGTCGGCAAAGTCCTCGGAGGCGGCCCCATCGGGGGTCTGTTCCCCGGCCGGAGCCCCGTCGAGGAGGCCGAGCAGGAGCTCGGCCGCCTCCGGCCGCTGCGACGGCTCCTTGGCCAGGGCGCGGGCGACCAGGCCGCGCACCGGCTCGTCGAGCGCGCTCAGGTCGGGGTCGAGGGTGAGCACCCGGTGCATCACTCCGCCCAGGCTCTCGGCCTGGAAGGGGTCGCAGCCGGTGGCGGCGTACAGGACCACGCCGCCCCAGGCGAAGACATCGGCCTTGGCGGTGGCCCTGGCGCCGGTGAAGACCTCGGGCGCCATGTAGGTCGGGGTGCCCGCCACGAAGCCGGTGGAGGAGGTCTGCCCCGAGCCCGCCACGCCGAAGTCGATCACCCGGGGCCCGTCGGGGCCGAGCAGGACGTTCTCGGGCTTGAAGTCGCGGTGCACCACGCCCGCCCGGTGGACCGCGGTGAGCGCGGTCGCCAGCGCCGCCGCCAGGCGGGTGAGCGCGTCGCCGCGGTAGGGCCCGTCGCGCTCGACGGCCTGGCGCAGGTTGGGGCCGTCGACGAACTCGCTGACCAGATAGGGCCGCGGGCCGTCGAGCCGCACGTCGACCACGCGTGCGGTGCAGAAGGAGGCCACCTGGCGGGTGGCCCTGACCTCCTTGGCGACCTGCTCGGGCACGCCGGTGTGGAGGACCTTGATCGCGTAGCGCGCGCCCTGCTCGTCGTAGGCCTCGTAGACGATGCCCTGCCCGCCCGTGCCGAGCCGTCTCGCCGGCCAGTAGCCGTCAAGACGCTCCGGGTCGCCGGGTAGCAAGCGCATCGTCACTGCAGCTTAGATGCCCGGCGAACCGGATTGGTTCTGTCCGGTTCGCCGGTCAGGCCCCGTGATCCGGGCGCAGGACGGCCATCCTGATCTCGTCATGGAAGCTTCCCTCCCACAGCAGGGCGTCGCGCGAGACGCCCTCGCGCCGGAAGCCGCACTTCTCGTAGACGTGCACCGCGCGCTCGTTGAAGGCATACACGCCCAGGCTGATCCGGTGCAGCGGGGTGGTGGCGAAAGCGTGGTCGAGGACCAGGCGGATCGCCTCGCTGCCGTAGCCTCGGCCCGGCCTGACGAGCGCGATGCGCAGGTTGCACGACAGGTTGTCGTCGTCGAGCTCGTTGAGGACGATCTCGCCCACGTACCTCCCACCGGCCATGATCGCCAGGTCCAGCCGGTCGGCGTGGTCCTTGCGCGTCGAATACCACCGCAGCCCCGCCTCGGCGTCGGGGACCTGGCCGTGCGAGCCGGTCAGCCGCTTGACCTCGGGATCGTGGACCAGCTCCGCCAGGCCGTCGGCGTGCTCGGGACCGACGGGGACGAGCGTCACGAGCTCGCCGATCAGGGTGGGTTTCTTCGCGAACATGCCGTCTAGAGTGCCAGGATCCGTGCCACCACCTCTTCCGGTTTGTTCTCCGCCACGTCCACCCGCACGTCGGCGATCTCGCGGAAGTACGGCTCCCGCCTGGCCCGCATCGCCGCGGGGTCGAAGAGCGGACGGTGGGTGCCGCTCTTCATCCTGGCCTTGAGCACCTCGTCGGGGGCGTCGAGCCAGACGACCAGGGCGCCCTTCAGCGCCTGCCGTACCTCGGGGTTCTCCACCACGCTGGCGGCGGCGGCGATCACCTGGGGGGTGCGCAGCGCCTCGAGCACGTGCCGGGACTCCAGGGCGTGCAGGTTCCCGACGTCCTGCGCGGCGAGCTCGGCCGCGCTGGCGCCGCAGTGCTCGCGCAGCCACGGATCACTGTCGCTCATGGGCAGGTCAAGGGCCTGGGCCAGGAGGAGGGCGACGGTGGTCTTGCCCGAGCCCATCAGGCCGATCACAACGACGGGTTTGTTTTTCGACATGGGGATAGAAGTTCCTCGGTGCTAAGGAGGTAATCCGATGACGATCGCCGGAAGTATCGTCCTCATCATGCTCGGCGCGATCCTCACTTGGGCCGTCGAGTTCGATCTGGCCGGTCTTGACATCAACATCGTCGGCGTCATTCTCATGATCGGCGGAATCGCGATGTTGCTCTTCGGGCTGTACCGAGTACGGGTGACCCGGGAGATCGTGCACCCGGCCAGCCCTGAGCGCGCTCGCGAGACGGTCTACGAGGAACGCCGTTACGTCGACCCCGAGGTGTGACAGGAACGAAAGGCCCCCTCCCCCGGGGGCCTTTCCCTATGGCTACAGCTCCTTGACGACCGCGACGATGGCGTCGCGGTCGATGCCCGCGTCGGCGAGCTGTTCGGCGGGCTCGGCCGAGCCCGGCAGGTTCCGTACGGCCAGCCTGACCACCCTGGGACCCAGGTCGCTGACGGCCTCCTGGACGGCGTCGCCCAGCCCGCCCTCCGGACGGTGGTCCTCGACGGTGACGAGCGTGCCGGTGGTGGCCGCCGCCTCGCGCAGGGCCGCCTCGTCCACGGGCTTGACGGAGTACAGGTCGATGACGCCGACCGCGACGCCCTCGTCGGCGAGCCGGTCGGCCGCCGCCAGCGCCTCGTGGACGGTCACCCCGGCGGCGACGATCGTGGCTCGGTCCTCGGGCGAGCGCCGCAGCACCCGCGAACCGCCGATGGCGAAGTTCTCACCCGGCGGGTAGATCACCGGGGTGTCGCCGCGCGTGGTGCGCAGGTAGCACACGCCCTTGGCGGAGGCCAGCTCCGCGACCAGCGCCGCCGTCTGGTTGGCGTCGCAGGGGTAGAGCACCGTGCTGCCGTACACGGCGCGCATCATGGCCAGATCCTCCAGTCCCATCTGGGAAGGTCCGTCCTCGCCGATCGCCACGCCCGCGTGCGAGCCCACCAGCCGGATGTCGCTGCCGCTCACCCCGGCCATGCGGATGAAGTCGTGCGCCCTGGTCAGGAAGGCGGCGAAGGTCGCGGCGAACGGCGCCCAGCCGCGGGTCTGCAACCCCATCGCCGCGGCCACCATCTGCTGCTCGGCGATGTAGCACTCGAAGAAACGCTCGGGGAAGGCCTTGGCGAACTCCTCGGCCTTGGTCGAGTCGGCCACCTCGCCGTCGAGGGCGACGACCTGGCCCATGGCCGCGCCGACGGCCGTGAGCGCCTCGCCGTACGCGCTCCTGGTCGCCGCCTGGCCGCCCAGCTCGAACTCGGGCAGCTTCAGCGAACCGCCCTCGAAGCTGCGCGGGCCGCGCCCGTCGCCAGGCCTGGCCACCGTCACGGTGACGTCCCTGGGGCCGCCGAGCTCGGAGATGGCCCGTTCGGCGTCCTTGACCGGCTTGCCGTGCTTGCCCTCGCGGTTCTCCACCTCGTTGACGCCCTCGCCCTTGCGGGTCCTGGCCAGGATGACCGTGGGCCTGCGCCGGGTGTTGCCGGCGTCCGAGTAGGCGAAGTCGATCTCGCCGGGGTCGTGACCGTCGATCTCGATGGTGTGCCAGCCGAAGGCCCCGAACCTGCGGGCGTAGGCGCCGGTGTCCCAGCCGTGCCTGGTCGGGCCACGCTGCCCGAGGCGGTTGACGTCGACGATCAGCGTCACGTTCGCCAGCCCCTCCTGGCCCGCGTGCTCGACCGCCTCCCAGATCGAGCCCTCCGCGAGCTCGCTGTCGCCGCACAGGACCCACACCCTGTACGGCAGGCGTTCCAGCCGCCCGGCCAGCGCCACCCCGACGCCCACCGGCAGCCCCTGCCCGAGCGAGCCTGTCGCCACGTCCACCCACGGCAGCCTGGGTGTCGGATGCCCTTCCATCCTGCTGCCGCGTTTGCGGAAGGTGAGCAGTTCGTCGTCCGAGATCGCGCCGGCGGCCTTGTAGAGGGAGTACAGCAGCGGCGACGCGTGCCCCTTGGAGAAGATCAGATGGTCGTTGAGCGGCGCGTCCGGCTGGTCGAAGTCGTATTTCAGGTGGCGCGCGAACAGCACGGTCATCAGGTCGGCGGCCGACATCGACGACGTCGGGTGGCCAGAACCGGCCGCCGTCGAGCAGCGGATCGAGTCCACCCGCAACTGGGCGGCCAGGTCGCAGAGGAACTGGATGTCTCGTTCTGGCATGGGGCCTCCTAACGCCTCATCGGAGGCCTACCCCCAGCTCAGCCCTTAACCGCTCCGCCCAGCCCCGACACCAGCCTGCGCTGCACGGCCACGAAGAAGACGAGCACCGGCAGCGTCATCAGGGTGGAGGCGGCCATGATGCCGCCCCAGTCGTTCTCGTCGGGCTTGAAGAAGACCAGCAGGGCCGCGGGCAGGGTCTGGCTGTCCTTGGCCGAGATGATGAAGGTGCGGGCGAAGACGAAGTCGTTCCAGGCGGTGATGAAGGAGAACACGCTGGTGGCCACCAGGCCCGGCGCCACCAGCGGGAACAGGATGCGCCACAACACCGTCGCCCGGCTCGCGCCGTCGATCATCGCGGCCTCCTCCAGCGACTCCGGCACCGCGGCGACGAAGCCGCGCATCATCCAGATCGCGAACGGCAGCGTGAAGGCGAGGTGCACCAGCACCAGCGAGGCCAGCGTGTTGAGCAGGCCCAGGTCGCGCACGACGAAGAACATCGGGATGGTCAGCGCCTCGATGGGCACCATCTGGGCGACCAGGAACATGATCAGGATCGTGGTGCGCAGCCGGAAGGTGAAGCGGGTGACGGCGACGGCGGCCAGGAACGCCACGAGCCCGGAGAGGATCACCACCGAGCCCGCCACGAGCACGCTGTTGAGGAAGTAGCGGCCGAAGTTCTCGCCGGTCAGCACCCTGGTGAAGTTCTCGAGCGTGGGGTGGAGTGTCCACGGGCGCACCTCCAGCGACTGGATCTCGCCGTCGGGCTTGAGCGCCGACAGGACCATCCAGTAGATGGGGAAGGCGGTGAGCACGGCCACGACCACCGCGATGGTGCTCGCCGCGCGGGAGGGCCTCACAGTCGTTCCCCCGATCGGTACAGCGCCCTGATGTAGAAGAGGGTGACGACAAGCAGGATCAGCGTCATCACCACGCCGATCGCCGAGCCCAGGCCGTATTCGGAGGAGCCGAAGGCGCTCTGGTAGGCGTAGACGTTGAGCACGGTGTTCTGCCCGGCGATGCCGCCGCCGTTCGTCATCACGTAGATCTGGGTGAAGATCTTGAAGTCCCAGATGATCGACTGGATCACGACGATGGTGACCAGCGGCCGCAACATCGGCAGCACGACGCGGCGGAAGGTGTTCCACTGCCCGGCGCCGTCGAGCGCCGCCGCCTCGAAGATCTCGCGGGGGATCGCCTGCATGCCCGCGTAGAGGGTCACCATGACGAACGGGAAGGAGTGCCACACCACCGTCGCCCCGACCACGCCGAAGGTCACCCACCGGTCGTAGAACCAGTTGTAGCCCTCGACGCCGAGCACCTGGTTGACCAGGCCAAGGTCGGTGTCGAACAGGAACATCCACACCGTCGAGCCGGTCATCGCCGGGGCCGCCCACGCCGCCGTCGCGGCCAGGCCCAGCAGCAGGCGCGGCAGCCGGCCCGCCCTGGACATCACCACGGCGAGGAAGGCGCCCACCGCGAGCGTCGCGACGACCAGCGCCGCCGCGAAGCCCACGGTCTGGGCGAGCACCTGCCAGAACCGCTCGTCGGACAGGAGCCTGGCGTAGTTGCCCAGGCCCACGAAGGTCGTCGGCTGCCCGCCGCTGACCTGGGCCTGCCGGTAGTCGAAGACCGACAGCAGGCCCAGCATGTACATCGGATAGCCGAACAGCGGCAGCAGCACCGCCGCGGCGGGCAGCAGATACAGCCAGGGCCTCACGAGCCGCCTCATGAGCCGCCGAAGGCTCCCTTGACCGCCGCGGCCGCCTCGGTGGTGGCCACCTCGACCGTCGCCTGCCCGGTGGCGACCTTCTGCAGCAGGGTCGGGATGACCTTCTGGTTGTCGATCTTCACCCAGGCCGGGTCGATCGGGACGAACCTCGTGCCCGACGTCACCGTCTCCAGGAACGGCTTGAGGAAGGGCTCCTTGGCCGCCAGCTCGTCGCGCGCGGAGGTGAGCGTCGGCAGGTTGCCCATCGCCTCGAACATCTTGATCTGGTACGGCTTGCCGCCCAGGAGCCGGACGAACTCCTTGGCCAGGCTGGAGTGCTTGGCGTTCTTCAGCACGCCCAGGTTGTTGCCGCCGGAGAAGGCCGGGGCGACCGAGCCGGGAGAGACGCCGGGCAGCGGCACCACCGCGTACTTGCCCGCCGCGGCGCCCGCGTCGACGGCCGAGCGGCTGAAGTTGCCCAGGATGCCCATGGCGGCCTTGCCGCTGGCGAACAGCTCGACGGTCTTGCCGCCGGTGAGCGAGGCGCAGGCCTGGGGCGGGCAGACCTCGTCGGTGAGCAGGCCCGTGTAGGCGGTCACGCCCTTGCGCGCGCCCTCGGAGTCGAGCGAGGTGATGTCGCCGCCGTGCGCCCAGACGAAGGGCAGGGCGCCGAAGGTGTACTCGCCGCCGACCGCTATGCCGTACAGGTCGGGCTTCTTCTGGCGGATCGTGCGCGCGGTGGTCGCGAGCTCCTCCAGCGACGCGGGCGGCTTGAGCCCCAGCTCGGTGAAGACGTCGGTGCGGTAGAACAGGGCGCGGATGCCGATGAACCAGGGCAGGCCGTAGGCCTTGCCGTCGACGGTGGCCGACTTCACCAGGTCGGGGGAGAGGTCGAGGCCCGACAGGTCGAGCTCGGAGAAGCCGCCCGCGGCGGCGTACTCCGCCAGGTCGGTGTTGCCGTACTCCGCCACGTCGGGGGAGCTGGCCGGGTCGTTGAAGGCGCCCTTGAACTTCTCGTGCCGGGCGGGAGTGGTCGGGATGTAGGTCACCTGGATCTTGACGTCCGGGTGCTTGGCGGTGAACTCGGCGATCGCCTCGCCGACCACCTTCTCCTTGGGTGCGCGGTTGGGCTCGTCGTAGAGCCACACCTGGAGGGTGCCGGTGCGTTCGTCACCGCCGCCCGTCGTGGGGGCGGTGCTCGGCGCGCAGGCCGTGACCAGGGCGGCCGCGAGTAACGCGGCTGTATAGGAAAGAAACTTCACTATTGCCTCCTGACCGGCACCGTAGGAAAACGGATCGCGGGCGGGAAGACCCTGTGCTTGGTTGTTGTGCAATGCACAATGGCGTGGTGCGCAACAACTCCTCGTCCTTACGCCGTGCCCTGGCCGTGCTCGACCACGTGCGCGAGCGCCCGGGGCTGACGCTCACCCGGCTCGCGGAGCTGACGGGCCTGTCGAAGAGCACCGTGCTGCGCCTGGCCGCGCCCATGCTGGAGGAACGGCTGCTGGAGCGCGACCGCAAGAGCGGGGCCTTCCGGCTGGGATCCGGCTCACTCCGGCTCGGCCAGGCCTACCTGGCCGCGCTCGACCTGCGCACGGTCGCGGCGGAGGAGTCGCACCGGCTGATGACGCAGGCCAGGGAGACCGTGCACCTGGTGGTCTACGAGCCGCCGCACGTCGTCTACGTCGACAAGGTCGAGAACCAGGCCACCGTGCGCATGGCCTCGCGCATCGGCAGCCGCGGGCCCGTGCACTCCACGGCGGTCGGCAAGGCCATCCTCGCCTGGCAGCCCGAGGCCGGCGTCGAGGAGGCGATCCAGGGCGGGCTGCCGGCGGTGACGCGGCACACGATCACCGACCCCGTACGGCTGCGCGCGGAGCTGGCGCGGGTGCGCAGGCGCGGCTTCGCCGTCGACGACCGGGAGAACGAGCCCGAGGTGCGGTGCGTGGCGGCGCCCATCTTCAATCACCAGGAGGTCGTGGCGTCGGCCATCTCGGTGTCGGGGCTGGCCTCCAGGCTCACGCCCGCGCGCGTGCGAGAGCTGGGCCCCATCGTGGCCGAGGCCGCCGGGCGCATCTCCGGCCGCCTGGGCTCGACCCGGTCACCTGGACCGGCGGCGTAGCGTGCGGGCCAGCACGGCGGTGGCCGCGACCCCCGCACCGGCCAGCAGCGCCTGCATGCGGTGTTGCGAGAGCCAGACCTGCGGGCTGCGACCGTGCGCACGATCGTCGAAGGCCCCGTGCGCGCCGTAGTCGTTCCACTCGTCCTTCGGCTCCCACAGGTTGCCCGAGCCCCGGTCGACGGTGTCGGGCTGCTTGCCCTGCTCGGCCTGCTGCGACTTCACCCCGGTCCTGGCCAGGTACCGATCCAGTAAGGCAGGCGCCACGCGGTTGGCCAGAATGGTCAGGGCGGTGGTGATGCCCACCCAGTACTCCTTGCGTTCCGGGTGCGCCGCCGCGAACACGATCGCTCGCGCGGCCACCTCGGGCTGGTAGATCGGCGGCACGGGCTGCGGGCGCCCGCGCAGCTTGGAGCGCACCCAGTCGAACTGTGGGGTGTTGACCGCGGGCAACTGGACGGTGGTGATCTCGATGCCGCTGCCCTCCGACATCAGCTCGACCCGCACCGACTCGGTGAAACCCTTGATGGCGTGCTTGGCGCCGCAGTAGGCGGACTGGAGCGGGATGGCCCGGTAGGTCAGGGCCGAGCCGGCCTGGACGATTGTGCCGCGGTTGCGGGAGCGCATGAGGTCCAGGGCGACCTTGGTGCCCCAGACGTAGCCGAGGTAGGTGACCTTGGTGGTGCGCTCGAACTCTTCAGGCTCAATATCCTGAAATTTGGCGAAAACTGAAGAAAAAGCGACGTTGATCCAGACATCGATCGGACCCATCTCCGCCTCGATGCGCTCGGCCGCCTGCCGTACCTGCTCGTAGTGGGCCAGGTCGGCCTCGAACACGCGCGCCTGGCCCCCGGCGGCGCCCACGTCCACGGCAGCGGCGCCGAGGCCGGTCGTCCCGCGCGCGACCAGCGCGACCTTGGCGCCCTGCGCGCCGAGCTCGCGCACCACCGCGCGACCCACGCCACCGCTGGCGCCGGTCACGACGACGACTTTCTCCCTGAGCGAGTTGTGGTTTCCTGCAGTGGCGTCGTTCGGCGCCATCAGCCCGCCTCTCCTGCTCCTCGGTTCTTCTGCCTGCGAATGGCGAGCACCATGTCGACCACGGTGATCACGGCCGCGATGCCGGCGATCCAGGTGATCACCGGCGCGTGGGCGATGAGGCCCAGCACCGCGATCGCGAAGCAGAAGATCAGGACGAACGAGCCCACCCGGATGTGCACCACGTCACGCGGCGTGGCGGGCACCATGGGCTTGCCCCGCTCGTCGAATTCCTCGTGCCGGATGTCCTCCGGGCGTTCGTGTTGAGTCATGTCGCACCAGCTACCCTGGCCGTTTGCCGGTTAACGTGCCGGGTAGCGGTGGCGGCGTGCCAGAACTGCACCCCAGTGACCAGAACGAGCCGGGGATCGTACGGCGCCGCAGGGGGCGGGGGTTCTCCTACCACCGGGACGGCAAGCCCGTACGTTCCTCGTCGACCCTGCGCCGCATCAAGGACCTGGCCATCCCGCCGGCGTGGACCGACGTGTGGATCTGCCCGTCGCCGTACGGCCACCTGCAGGCGGTCGGCACCGACGCGGCGGGACGCAGGCAGTACCGCTACCACGACCTGTGGCGCGAGCAGCAGGACGAGGCCAAGTTCGACCACGTCCTGGAGGTGGCCGAGCGGCTGCCCGCCTTCCGCGCCCAGATCGACGAGCACCTGGGAGGCAAGGGCCTGACCAGGCAACGTGTTCTCGCGACGGCCGCCAGGCTGCTCGACATCGGCTTCTTCCGCATCGGCACCGAGAGCTACGACACCTTCGGGCTGGCAACCCTGCGCATGGAGCACGTGACCTGCTCCAACGGCGCCGTCACCTGCTCCTACCAGAGCAAGGGCGACATCCCGCGCGAGGTGCTGGTCACCGATCCCGGCGCCTGCGCGGTGATCCGGTCGCTGAAGGCCCTGGGCGCGGAGGGGGAGCTGCTGAGGTACCGCACCCCCGACGGCTGGTCCGACGTGCGCAGCCACGAGATCAACGACTACCTGCGCGAGCTCCTGGGCTGCGAGGTCTCCGCCAAGGACTTCCGCACCTGGCACGCCACGGTGCTGGCCGCGGTGGGCCTGGCCATCTCGCCCTCGGGCACCCGGCGGGCGGTGGCCAGGGTGATGAAGGAGGTCGCCGAGTACCTCGGCAACACCCCGGCCGTGGCCAGGGCGTCGTACGTGGATCCGCGGGTGGTCGAGGCCTTCGAGGCCGGCCGTACGATCTCCGTCGCCGGCCTCGGGGCGGACACCGATCTCGGGACTCCGGCCACCCACGGCGCGGCCGAGCAGGAGGTCATTCGTTTGATCCGGGAGCAGTAGGGAATGCGGGCCTTCTGAGCGAGGAGGACACGATGGAGGCTCCGCAGTACGTGGCGGCGAGAGTGCAACAGCAACTCGCCGAGGACGACCGGACCCACGAGCTGGGCATTCGCGTCGACGTCAGAGGCGACCAGCTCTTCCTGCGCGGCCAGGTCTCCGGGGAGGAGCACCGCAGGAAGATCGGGGTGGTGGCGCAGGAGGCCGCGCCTGCCATGACGGTCCACAACGAGATCAACGTGGTCGAAGTGACGGAGCCGGGGGAGGCTGAACATCTTGACTGAGATCAGGATCGCCGCGGTCGGCGACGTCCACCTGGGGGAGGACGTCAAGGGCCGGTATCGCGCGCGCCTCGGGGGCATCGAGGAGTGCGCCGACGTGCTCATGCTCGCCGGAGACCTGACCAGGCACGGGACGGCGGAGGAAGGCAGGCTGGTGGCGCAGGAGTTCCGCGACCTGCCGATCCCGGTCGTCGCCGTGCTGGGCAACCACGACTACCACTCCGACCAGCAGTACGAGATCGCCGCCGAGCTGCGCGACCACGGGATCGTGGTGCTCGACGACGACAGCCACGTGCTGGAGTGCGGTCCGGCGCGCCTGGGCGTGGTCGGCGGCAAGGGCTTCGGGGGAGGCTTCGCGGGCAAGTGCGCCAGCGAGTTCGGCGAGCGGGAGATGAAGAACTTCGTCGCCCACACCCGCCACATCGCCGAGGCGTGGACCCTGGCGCTGAAGGAGGTCGAGGCGGACCGCGTCGTGGTGCTCTCGCACTACTCGCCCGTCAAGGAGACCCTGGAGGGCGAGCCGCCGGAGATCTTCCCGTTCCTGGGCAGCTATCTGCTGGCCGAGGCCGTCGACAGCGTCGGGGCGGACCTGATCCTGCACGGTCACGCGCACAAGGGCTCGGAGAAGGGCATGACGCCCGGCGGGATCAGGGTGCGCAACGTCGCGCTTCCCGTGCTGGGACGGGCCTTCGGCGTCTACTGCCTGGGCGACGCCGATAATGGCGAGTAGGGCTCACATTGGGCCTTGACGACATGTGACCAAGCCCACACGCTGGGGGCACCCGCGCCAGTAACCTCCCGAGGTGCCCATGGTCAGACGTCTTGTCATCCTGCTCGCCGTCGTGTGGATCGCCGTGGCCGCCGCCCCGGCCGCCTCCCGCACCGCACAGCCGGTCACCGGCTACGTCGACACCCACAACCACCTGATGTCGAACGAGGGCTTCGGTGGTGCCCTGTTCTGCGGCAAGACCTTCCATCCCGACGGCATCGCCAGGGCCCTGGTCGACTGCCTCGACCACCACCCCAACGGCGAGGCCGCCTGGTTCGAGAACTTCACCAGAACCGGCTCGCCCGCCGGCACCCACGACCCGGTCGGCTACCCGACCTTCAAGGACTGGCCCGCCAACGACTCGATGACCCACCAGCAGAACTACTACGAGTGGATCGAGCGAGCCTGGCGCGGCGGCCTGCGCATCATGGTCAACGACCTGGTGACCAACCGGCAGCTCTGCGAGATCTACCCGCTGAAGAACCGCTCCTGCGACGAGATGACGGCCATCAGGCTGGAAGCTCAGCGCACCTACGACCTGCAGAACCACATCGACTCCCAGTCGGGCGGCCCCGGCACCGGCTTCTTCCGCATCGTCAAGAGCCCCGACGAGGCCCGTCAGGTCATCGCGGCGGGCAAGCTCGCCGTCGTCCTGGGCATCGAGACCTCCGAGCCGTTCGGATGCCGCACCACGCTGGGCATCCCGCACTGCACCAGGGCGCAGATCGACCGCGGGCTCAACGAGATGCACGCGCTCGGCGTGCGCAGCATGTTCCTGTGCCACAAGTACGACAACGCGTTGTGCGGCGTGCGCTTCGACTCCGGAGCCCAGGGCGCGATCGTCAACCTGGGCAACCTGCTCTCCTCGGGCAGCTTCTGGCGCGTCGAACGCTGTACGGGGCCCGAGCGCGACAACACCATCTCGCCGGACGGCGTGCTCCCGCCGGTCCTCAACGACCTGCTGCCGCCGGGCGTGGGCCTGCCGGTCTACCCGCCGGCGCCGCACTGCAACACCAAGGGCCTGACCTCTCTGGGCCGCTACATGCTGGAAGGCATGATCTCACGCGGCATGATGGTCGAGATCGACCACATGAGCGTCAAGGCCGCCGACCAGACCCTCGACCTGCTGGAGGCACGCGGGTATCCAGGCGTGATCTCCTCGCACAGCTGGACAGACCCGAACTACTTCCGTCGCATCTACCAGCTCGGCGGCATGATCACGTCGATCAGCCACGACGCAGACGACTTCGTCGACAGCTGGCGCTCGTCCAAGACGCTGCGCGACGAGTTCGGCAAGACCGGATACGGCTACGGCCTCGACGCCAACGGCTTGCACGTGCTACCGGCGCCGCGCCCGGGCAGTGCCGTGACCTATCCGCTTCCGACAGGCCAGGACCGCGCGAGCACGGGCCAGCGCACGTGGGACTACAACGTCGACGGCGTCGCCCACGTCGGCCTCGTTCCTGACTGGATCGAGGACATGCGGGCGATCGCCGGTGACGATTTCATGCGGGACATGGCAGCCGGAGCCGAGTCCTACCTACAGACCTGGCAGGCCGCCATGAACCGCGCTATACGTTGAAAATACTGACGCCACCCGGTCCGACCAGGAATCCGAGGACGATGAGGACGATCCCCCAGAGGATGTCCCGACGAGCCAGGATCACGTAGATCCCAGCGATGACGAGGATTACTGCGATGATCCAAAGCAAGGTAGCCATGACACCGCTACTGCCCCCAGATGAGATGACTTAACGCATTTCGTTCTTTCATCCGGGCAGATGGGTCTCATGGCTACCTTCGGATACTTCCTGAGCAGCGAAGAACACCGTCCCGACGAGCTGGTACGGCAGGCCGTCCTGGCCGAGCGCGCCGGCTTCGAGGCGTTGTGGATCTCCGATCACTTCCACCCGTGGCTCGACGAGCAGGGCCAGAGCCCCTTCGTCTGGTCGACCATCGGAGCCATCGCGCAGGCGACCTCGCTTCCCATCACCACCGCGGTCACCTGCCCCCTCGTCCGCATCCACCCGGCGATCATCGCCCAGGCCGCGGCCACCAGCGCCGTGCTCACGGGCGGGAAGTTCCAGCTCGGCGTCGGAACCGGCGAGGCGCTCAACGAGCACATCCTCGACTCCCGCTGGCCCCCGGCCGCCGAACGGCTGGAGATGCTGGAGGAGGCGATCGAGGTCATGCGCGCCCTGTGGTCCGGCGAACTCGTCACCCACCGGGGCAAGCACTACAGCGTGGACACCGCCCGCCTCTACACCCTGCCCGACGAGCCGCCGCCCGTGTACATGTCCGCCTTCGGGGACAAGTCGGTCGAGCTGGCCCTGCGCATCGCCGACGGCTTCATCTCCACCGGGCCCGACGCCGAGAAGGTGCAGGTGTTTACCAAGGAGGGCAAGCGCACCCAGGGCGGGATCAAGGTATGTTACGCCGCCGACGAGGGCGAGGCACGCAAGACCGTCCACCGGCTGTGGCCGACGCAGGGGATCAAGGGGGAGGCGTCGCAGCTGCTGCCGCTGCCCCGGCACTTCGAGCAACTGGCGGAGATGGTGTCGGAGGAGGACGCCTCGGGCAAGAGCGCCTGCGGGCCCGACCCGGAGGTACACGTGGAGGCGGTGGGGAAGTACGTCGAGGCCGGGTTCGACGAGGTGTTCATCAGCCAGATCGGGACGGAGCAGGACGCGTTCTTCGACTTCTACGGCCGCGAGGTCCTGCCCCGCCTGAGGTGAGCCGGGGCCTCTCACTCGGTGTGCAGGATACGGATCCGGTCAGGAGCGGCCGGATCCCTCTCCGCCACCTGAACCGGCGCCCACACCCACTGCCACACCCCGATCCCCGGCGCCCGCGAGAACCCGATCACCCCTCTCGTGCCCTCGACCGACACCCCCGCCCAGGTCCGATCCGGCGACCGCAGCAGCTCCGCCAGCACGGCGACCGTGTCATACCCCTCGAACGCCACGAACGAGGGCGCCACCCCCAACCGCTCCCGCAGGGCCCCCTCGACCCGCTCGCCCAGCGGTCCGAGCCGCTCGGGCAGATACCGCAGGAACGGGATCCCCGCCCCCTCGCCGTCCGGCAACGCCGCCCACTCGGCGAACTCCGGCTGCCCGGCCGGAGCGCCGATCATGACCCCGGCCAGCCGCTGATCACCCCGGACCGCCTCGACGATGGGCAGCGCCGGTTCCGGATGCCCGACGAGCAGCAGCAGAGCCGTCGCCTGATGGCCGACGATCTCGTCGCAGAGCTTCGCGGGATCGACCGCCCCCATGTCGACCTCGACCACCGACCCGCCACGCGCCCCCAGAGCCTCCCGCAGGATCCGGATCCCGGACGCCCAGTAGACGCTCGCCTGCGCCGCCACCACGACGCGCTCGTGCCCCGCGCCGAGCAGGAAGTCCGCATAGATCCGCCACCCGTGCGACTGCGCGGGCGCGATGCGCGCCACCCACTCGGCCGGCTTCTCGGTGAGCGCGTCGAGCACCGCCGACGAGCAGAGGTACGGCAGGCCGAGGGCATCGGCCCGCGCGGCCACGGCCCGGGCCACGACGCTGTGATACTCACCCGCCAGCGCCGCGACCCCCAGCTCGGCCAGCTCGTCCACGGCCGCGGCGGCCTTCAGCGGATCCGCCGCCGTGTCCCTGACCACCAGCTCAAGCGGCCTGCCGCCGATCCCGCCCGCGTCGTTGACCTCGTCCACGGCCAGTTCGAGCCCGGCGAGCAGATGCCGTCCCGCCTCGACCCATCCGGGCCGGGACAACGGCACCAGGGCACCGATCCGGACAGCTGTTTCGGGCGGCAACATCGTCATGGCGGTCAACTCCGAATCGCGCAGTGGATCTTAACGGCGCCGAGAGTAGCCGAGCGCGGGCCGCCCCGGCCAGGGGCTAGCACCCCTCCCGGACGTTGTTGGTGTCGCGGAACGTCCTCAGGTTGTCGATCGACATCCAGCCGTACTTCTTCGTCCCCTTGACGTGCGCGAACACCCAGTGGGTGCCGTAGTCGTTCGTCACCCAGCAGAAGAACTCCAGCACCTGCCCCTTCCTGGCCTTCCCGACGGTCGAACACCGCGGCCCGGCGTACGGCCCGGCCTTGAGGTTGAACGTGCCGCGCATCGTGGCCCTGCCCTTGTCCCTGTCGGCCACCTTGGGTGCCTGGCACTGCGGCGGGGCGGCGGCCTGAGCCGCGGGGGCGGCCACGAGCGCCATCGTGGCGACGGCGCCGCCGGCGACGAGTATGGCGAGAGTCTTCTTCATCGATCCTCCCGAGGAGATCCTTTTCCGTCGCTCATTGGATGACAAATGACCCCAAGAGGTTCGAACGGCTTCGGTCCCGCGCATCGCCGCTCCATCGCGGACGTATCAACCTCCCCCGCCAAGCTGAACTCACCTCGCAAGCCCCATGACAGGAGAGTTCAGATGTTCACCGCACATGTCGTCGTCACCGTCCTCGCGGCCGCCTGGGTGGCCTTCTCGGCCGTCTCGGTCTTCGCCCGCGCCGCGTGGGTCGTCGAACCCCTCGCCGAGTACGGCGTGCCGCAGGCGTTGTGGCCCTGGCTGGGCGCCGCCAAGACGGCGGGCGCCCTCGGCCTGGTGGCCGGCTTGTTCGTCCCCGCCATCGGCCTCGCGGCGGGGATCGGGCTGGTGGTGTACTTCACGGGCGCCGTGGCGACGGTGCTCCGCGCCCGGTCGTACAAGCACGTCCCCTTCCCGCTCCTCTACCTGGCCCCGGTGGTCGTGGCCATGGCCCTGGCCTGAGAGGCCCGGCGCCGCCTGGTGCGTTGGCGCAGTACCCCTAGCCCCAGGTCGTCGGCGGCGGCCCCACCACCAACAGCGTCTTGCCCACAGCCGTGCGGTTCTCGATCGCCGCGTGCGCCTCCGCGGCGCGCTCCAGCGGAAACGTCTGCCCAATGACCGGACGCACCACCCCCGCCACAGCCTGGGACATGACCTGCTCCGCCCACCGCCCCAGATGCGGCCCGAACCCGAAGAGCTGCTCGATCCCGATCACCTCCACACCCTTGGCACTGGCATGTCCGGGATCGATGCCGGTGACCTCCCCGCTGGACGCACCATGTACGGAGAACCGCCCCCCGCGAGCCGTCACCTCGAACGCCTCCCGCCCGATCCGCCCACCCACACCGTCGAACACCACGGTCGCCCCCACCCCGCCGGTCGCCTCCAGCACCCGCTCGGTCCACCCCGGCTCGGAGTAGTCGACCGCCGCGTCCGCTCCCAGCTCCCGGATCACGCCCAGCTTCCGCGCCCCACGAGCCGCCCCCACGACCCTCGCCCCCGCCGCCCGAGCGAGCTGCACCAGCAGACTCCCCACCCCACCAGCGGCCGCCTCGACCAGAACCTGATCGCCGGGACCCACCTTCACCGTCTCCACCAGGCCCTGCGCCGTACTGCCGTCGCTGTGCAGTGCGACCGCCTCCGGCAGCCCCAGCCCGTCCGGCACGGGGAACAATTCCTCCACGCCGGCCACCGCCAGCTCGGCGAAACCGCCACTCTCCCCGAGGTCGGCGATGACCCGCCGCCCGAGCCAAGCCGGATCCACCCCAGGACCGACAGCCCCCACCCGTCCCGCCACCAGCCCACCCGGCACGTGGGGAAGCGGCGGCCTGGCATGCCACTCGTCAACGCCGCGCCGGATCTGCGTCTCGACGAACGTGATCCCCGCGACCGCCACCTCGACCACCACCTGCCCCGCCCCAGCCACCGGATCCGGCGCCTCCCCAGGCACCAGCACCTCGGGACCTCCGAACCGCGCCACCTGAACCACTCGCATACTCACTCCTGCCGCTGCCCGCGTTGGGGAACCCATGCTGCAACCTCAACCGGACTTCAGGTCAACCCAGCCCTCCCGGCGCACGGCGGCCCGGCGGCCTTTGACACGATGACCAAGGTCACCCCCGCCACCCCGCCGCCCCGCCGCCCCGCCGTACGCCGCGCAAAGAGAGCGAGCCCAGCATGGCCGTCGTCCACAACACCACCCTCAAGCCGACCAAACTGGAGCTCCTTACCGCCTGGCTCCCCACCCGCCCGTGGTATCCCGGCACCTCAGACGAACCCCGTCTCACCAAGGCGGGCGGCTTCCGCCTGGACGACCCGGCAGGCGAGGTCGGCATCGAGTTCATGGTCGTCGCCGACTCCTCAGCCCCCACCCCGGTCTCCTACCTCATCCCCCTCACCTACCGCGGCGCCCCCCTCGAAGGCGCCGACCACGCCCTCATCGGCACGATGGAGCACGGCGTCCTGGGCCGCCGCTGGGCCTACGACGGATGCCACGACCCGGTGCTGGTCGAGCAGCTGCTCGCCCTCATCGAGGGCCGGGCCCAGGCCCAGCAGCAAAGCGTCAGCGACGCCCCCGATCACGAGGTCACGCGCTCGTATACGGGCGAAGCGCTGTCATCAACGGCGAGTGCCGCAGACGACGCCGAAGGCACAAGTCTCACCACCCCGGAGGGCGCAACGATCCACCTGAACCGGCCCCTCACCCCCGCAACGAATCCGCCACTCCCCTCGAAGGCGATCGGGCAGGTGACCGGCGCCTGGGACCAACCCAACGGCGTCCGCGCCCACGGCGTGTTCCTCACCGTGCAGGGCCCCGACCAGCACCTGACCCGACCTGGCGAAATGCGGAACGAAACCTTCCGCATTGCCTCCTACGCTGAAGACATGATGAAGCCGTTCGCCATCGATGTCCCGCAGGCCGACCTTGACGACCTCCGCGAGCGTCTGGCTCGCACCCGCTGGCCCGCCAGGCTTCCCGGGGCCGATTGGAGCCGCGGCGTCCCGGTCGGCTACCTGCGCGACCTGACCGCCTACTGGGCCGACGGCTACGACTGGCGGGCCTGGGAAGCGAAGATCAACCTCTTCCCGCAGTTCACCACCGAGATCGACGGCCAGCCCATCCACTTCTTCCACGTGCGCTCCACCAACCCGAACGCGCTGCCGTTGATCATCACCCACAGCTGGCCCAACTCGATCGCCGAGTTCACCGGCCTTCTGGGCCCCCTGTCGGAGGACTTCCACGTCGTCGCGCCGTCGCTGCCCGGCTTCGGCTTCTCGCCGTTCAACCCGGCCGACGAACGGCCATGGAGCATCGAACGCGTCGCGCGCACCTGGGCCGAGCTGATGAGCCGCCTCGGCTACGAGCGGTACGGCGCGCACGGCAACGACGCGGGAGCGCTGGTCTCCCCGCAGCTCGGCGCCCTGTTCCCCGAGCACGTGGTCGGCGTGCACATCACCGGCGGCCTCGGCATCCCCACCGGCCCCGAGGACATGGAAGACCTGTCGGAGGAGGAGCGCCAGGGCATCGCCTGGGTCACCGAAATGCTCAGCGGAGCGGGCGGCAGCGCGTACGCCCCGTATCTCGCCGCCCGGCCCCAGACGCTCAGCTACGGCTGGTCCGACTCGCCGGTGGCGCAACTGGCCTACCTGGTCGAGCGCTTCAAGGAGTTCGACGGCTGGGGTTCCGGCGCCGAGCCGATCTCACGCGACCTCATCCTCACCAACGCTAGCCTCTACTGGCTGACCGACACCGGCGGCTCCTCGTCGTGGACGTACTACGAGGGAGCCGCCGGCATGCCCATCGACCAGGACCGCGTGCCCACCGGCGTCTCCCACGGCGGCCCCGCCGCCTTCCGCCGCATCGCCGAGCCCAAGAACCGCATCGTCCACTGGAACGACCTCCACCACGCCAGCCACATGCTCGCCATGGCCGCCCCGGCCCCACTCGCGGCGGACATCAGCACCTTCTTCCGGGGGCTCGGACGCAGTTAGACGTGGACGCCGTGCGCATGAAGCCGGGAGAGAATCAGCTCCCGCAGTTCGAGATCCTGGGTGGCGACTTCGTGATGCCCGAGGTGATCGGCGGTCGCGGCCCAGCGTTGGAGGACATCGACCGTAAGCAGCCACTGGGCGATGGTGAGTTCGGGTTTCACGATCTCGTCCGGTGGCGGCCACGAGCCGGAGCCTGGAACCCCTGGCGTCCAGCGGCCGATCTGATCCCAACCGGCCCTGCGGATGCTGCGTGCGAGATCGGCTCGCTGGAGATCGCCGCCCACGGTCTCGACGCTGGCGTCATTGTCCATGGACGCGTCGATGAGCCCCCACTGGCGCTGAGACATCGAGATGATCAGTCCGACACTCATGCGGGCATGCTGCCGAGCCCAGAAAGGAGCGTCAAGGGCAAGGTCATCAGTGACGCTGAGGCGTGCTGCCAGTTGAGGTTCGCATCGCGGAGTATCGCAGTGATGTCGGACGACCACCGCTCACCTCCCGCCTGTCGAGGCTCGGTGGCAGGCGCCATATCCGGTCTGGTGGGTGAGGGCTTCGCGAACGGAAGGCGGAGCTGTTGCGATCGATCGCAAGGCGGGCGTGCGCTTGTAGACGTCGCGGTTGAAGCCGCAGCGGCGGTGACCTCGACGGGCGCGGGTGGCCAGTTGATCGCTGGGTTCAGGAATGGGTGTGGCCACCCGAGTCTGCCTCGCGGCGAAGGCGCTTGACCCGCGAGGCCCATGCCGGAGGCGGGCGACGAGCGAGGCCCAGACCGATGGTGCTGGTCAGTGGAGGCGGCGGAGGGGGGAGCCCGCGAGGAAGGCGTGAATGTCCTCCACCGCCTCGGTGAAGTACGTCCGGTAGTTCCCCGACGTCACATACCCCAGGTGAGGCGTCGCGAGGACGTTGGGCAGGGACCGCAACGGGTGGCTCGCAGGAAGCGGTTCCTGGTCGAAGACGTCGAGCCCCGCGCCCGCGATGGCGCCGGCGCGCAGCGCGTCCACCAGGGCGTCCTGGTCGATGATGGCCGCCCGTGAGGTGTTGACTACGTACGCCGTCGGCCGCAGGAGGGCGAGTTCCCTGGCGCCGATGAGGTGGCGGGTGCGGTCGCTGAGGACGAGGTGGACGGAGACGATGTCCGACTGCCCGAGCAGGGCGTCGAGGGAGGGCGCGAGGGTGGCGCCCGCTTCGGTGGCGCGCTCCTGGGTGAGGTTCTGCGACCACGCGACGACGTTCATGCCGAAGGCGTGCGCGACCCAGGCGACCTGGGTGCCGATCTTGCCGAGGCCGAGGAGGCCGAGGGTGGCTCCGTGGAGGTCGAGACCGAGGGTGGACTGCCAGGGTCCTGCTTCGCGGAGGTTGGTGGCCTCGGGGAGGAGGTGGCGGGTGAGGCCGAGGATGAGGGCCCAGGTGAGTTCGGCGGGTGGGGTGGAGCGGCTGCCGGTGCCGCACACGGTGACGCCGTGGGCCGCCGCTGCGGCCAGGTCGATGGAGGCGTTGCGCATGCCGGTGGTGATGAGGAGGCGCAGGTTGGGCAGGCGGGGGAAGAGGGAGGCGGGGAAGGGGGTGCGTTCCCGCATGATGACGACGATCTCGTAGTCGCCGATGGCCGCCACCAGGTCGTCGGCCGAGGTGAAGTGGCGGGTGAACGAACGGGCGTCGACCCTGGACCAGTCGGCGAGGTCCAGGGCGACGCCCTGGTAGTCGTCCAGGATGGCGCATCTCATCATGGGGACGACATTAGTCGTCGGTTCAAGGGGGCCAGCAGGCGCAGGTCCGCGGTCGGTTCAAGCGGGCCAGCAGGCGCAGGTCCGCGATCGGCTCGAGCGGCCAGCACGTCAGCGTTCGCGGCGCAGGTCCACGATCGGCTCAAGCAGCCAGAACCAGGTTCCGGTGAGCGCCACGATGCCGCCGAAGATGGCCGCGGGCCAGTTGTTCAGCACGACTTCGGCCACGAGTGCTACGGCCGACGTCATGGCGATGAGCAGGAAGATCGCCCCCGCGATCCCCAGCCGGTTGGCGCGGTGGATCATGCGTTCCTTGAGCCCGGTGCGGAAGATGAGCCGGTGCTGGGCGGCGGGGGTGATGAAGCAGACGGAGGCCAGCGCCGAGGCGAGCAGGGCGATGAAGAACAACCACAACCCCGCCTGGTCGATCTTGGTGAATCCCTGCTGGAAGGGCACGGTGAGGAGGAAGGCGAAGAGCACCTGGACGCCGGTGACCGCCACGCGCAGGCCCTGGAGCAGTTCCTGCAGCTCGCGGTCGACGCGTTCCTTGTGGCTCTCGCCCGGTTCGCCGGGTTCGCTGACCGCTCTGGATTCGGTCGTCACGAAGCCTCCTTCATCAGCTTGGCGTAGGCCAGCTGCAGCCAGTCGGACATGGCCACGGCGGTCATGGTGGATCCGACGAGGCGGGTGATGCGGGGGGCGAAGACGAGCCCGGCCGCGTAGCCGGTGGCGGTCCACTGGGCCAGGCAGAACGGGCAGGCGAGCAGTTCGCCGACGGGGCTGCGCGGTTCTTCCTTCAGCTCGGCGGGGCCGCTGACGCCTTTGAAGCGGGTGAAGGGGGCGCGCAGGGGGCTGGTGACGGGGTCCTTGGCGATCAGCCGGGAGACCTTGTGCGTGCACACGCCCATGACGGCCAGGTCGAGGAGGCCGAGGCGGTCGGGCGGGCGACGCCGGGTCAGGGCCGCGATGGCCGCGGTGGCCGCGACCGCTCCGCCGTACACCGCCAGGATCCGCAGGTAGGGGGCGAGCGGGCCGTGTTGGTATTCGCGTTCGGTTTCCTCGAGCATCCCTGGGCGCTACCCCTGTTCAGCGCGTCTAGTCGTCGATCGTGAGGGTAGCCGTCACTCCATGGGGAGTCACAGTCATGAGGTTACGGACGCGATTCTTGAGACGCTCAAGCGCGCGAGTTACGCGTTGAAGGATGCGGGCCTGAAGTTCGCGCTGGCGGGAGGGTGTGCGGCCTATGCCAGAGGGGCGGCGCCGTCCTTGCACGACGTGGATTTCGTGCTCACGGAGAAGGATGCTCCGGTGGCCCTGGAGGCCCTGCGTGAGCAGGGCTTCCGCACGGTGACGCCGCCGGAGGGGTGGCTGGTGAAGGCGTTCGACGAGGACAGGCTGGTCGATCTGATCTTCAGGATCGCCGACAACGACGTCACCGAGGCGTTGCTGGATCGGGCGGAGCAGATGACGGCTTCCGCGGTGCGGCTGCCGGTGCTGGAGGCGACCGATCTGGTCATCTCGTGGCTGATCCCGATGTCGGAGCACGCCTGCGATTACGGGAGCATGCTGCCGCAGGTCAGGGCGCTGAGGGAGCAGGTCGACTGGGATCGGGTGGCGGCGGTCACGCAGGATTCGCCGTACGCGTTCACGTTCCTGACGCTGCTGGAGCGGCTGGGGGTGATCTCCCACCCGGTGAACCCCGACGGCGACTCGAAGTGGCCTTAAAAGACGGGCGGGGCCGCGTCCCCGAAAGGACGCGGCCCCTGTGTTCCCGATTGGGTCAGAACGTGGTGCCCGCACCGGGACCGCTCGGGAACTGGCGGTAGTAGTCGCCGACCCGGTTGCGGTACTCGGGCTCCTTGAAGGTCGCCTCGTCGAACTCCGGCGCTGCCTTGATCTCCGCCTTGGTGCGGGAGACGTGGACATTGCGTTCCTGCGGGTCGATCTGCGTGATGACCGAAGCAGGAAGCAGGACCTTCTTACCGAAGATCCACGGGCCGGTGTCGACGATGATGTAGCTCTCGCCGACCTCGTAGGTGGCCTCGTCCACCGAACCGATCTTGCCGTCGGTGGCCTGGACGTGGTATCCGACCAGGTCGAGACTCTTGCCTCGATCGTAGACGTCAGCGCGATACTCCCAGAGCTCCATCGGGAGTGCTCCTTTCGTCCGACTTTCTCGGTAGATCCCCGGCTACCCGGTCAGAGGTACCTAAACGCGGATTCAAGCGAATGGCTGGTCGATGCCAGGTATGTGGCAACCGCCCGTCAAGAGGTCGGGTTCACCCTCCAGACATGGAGAGAGACAGACTGTACGAGATGGACGCGTTGCGGCTGATCGCGGCGTTGTGCGTGGTGCTCTTCCACTACACCTTCTCCGGCTGGGCCAAGGGGGAGACCGCGGTGGTCTTCGCCGCCGAGAGCGTGGTCAGCAAGTACGGCTACCTCGGCGTCGATCTCTTCTTCCTGATCAGCGGCTTCGTGGTGCTGATGAGCGCCTGGGGCAGGTCGCCGCGCGACTTCGTGGTCTCGCGCTTCGTGCGCCTGTATCCGGCGTACTGGGTCGGCCTCGTGGTGACGGCCGTGGTCGTCGCCACCCTCGGCGCGGGCGTGTTCGAGGTGACGCCGGTGCAGTTCCTGGCCAACCTGACCATGTTCCAGTCGGTCGCGGACGTCCCCAACGTGGACGTCGTCTACTGGACGTTGTGGACGGAGATGCGGTTCTATGCCGTCATCTTCGCCCTGACCCTGGTGGGTATGACGAAGAACCGCATGATGGCGGTGCTGTGGGGCTGGCTGGCGCTGACGTTCGCCGTGCAGGCGGGGCTGGCGCCGCGGCTGCTGGACCTGCTGGTGCAGTCGGAGTACTCGCACTACTTCATCGCCGGCATGGCCATGTTCATGCTCTACCGGTTCGGTATGAGCCGGCAGATCGCGCTGATCGTCCCGATCTGCCTGGGCAATGCGGTCTTCCGTGCCGTGGGCTTCGCCGAGGCCGTGGGCCGCCGCTACCAGGTCGGTTACTCCGAGGCCGTGATCGTCGCCGTCGTGGTGCTGATCTTCGTGATCATGCTGCTGGTCGCCATGCGGGTGACCAAGCCGCTGGGCCGTCCCGGCATGGCGACGGCGGGCGCGCTGACCTACCCGCTCTACCTGCTGCACGCGCACATCGGGTTCATCCTGTTCAACCTGTTCGACGCCTACGTCAACGCCTACGTCCTGCTCGCCGGGATCACCACGCTCATGCTGGTTTCCGCGTACGGCATGCACAGGTTCGTCGAGAAGCCCCTGGCCTCCCGCCTCAAGCGTGCCCTGTCGCGACCCGCGCCCTCACGGCCGGCGGTTGGAGTCATCCCCGCCCAAATCTCCAAATCGTTTTAACAACGTCACGCGGCATAAACATAGGTCTAGCGGAACCCTTGATTGACACGTTTTAATCATCCGCATGCTGCGCGCCTCGTTCACCCTCGATCCCGCCTTCTCCATCGGGGAACTCGACCGCCGCCTGTTCGGCTCGTTCGTCGAGCACCTGGGCAGGTGCGTCTACTCGGGCATCTACGAGCCCGGTCACCCGCGGGCCGACGCGCGCGGCTTCAGGACCGACGTGCTGGAGCTGACCCGCGAGCTGGGGGTGACGACGGTCCGCTATCCCGGCGGCAACTTCGTCTCCGGTTACCGCTGGGAGGACGGGGTGGGCCCGCACCGGCCGGCCCGGCTGGACCCCGCCTGGCGCTCCATCGAGACCAACGCCTTCGGCCTGGGCGAGTTCGCCGCCTGGGCCACAAAGGCGGGCGTCGAGCCGATGATGGCCGTCAACCTCGGCACCCGCGGGGTCCAGGAGGCGTGCGACCTGCTGGAGTACGCCAACCACCCCGGCGGCACCGCCCTGAGCGACCTGCGGATCGAGCACGGCGACGCCGAGCCGTACGGCATCCGCATGTGGTGCCTGGGCAACGAGATGGACGGCCCGTGGCAGACCGGCCACAAGAGCGCGGCGGAGTACGGATCGCTGGCGCAGCAGACCGCGCACGCGATGCGCATGATCGACCCGAATCTCGAACTCGTGCTGTGCGGCAGTTCCAACCACGAGATGCCGACGTTCGCGGCCTGGGAGTCGACCGTGCTGGAGGCGGCCTACGACGAGGTCGACTACATCTCGCTGCACGCCTACTACCGCGAGGAGCACGGCGACCCGGCGACCTTCCTGGCCGCCGGCAGCGCCATGGAGGACTTCGTCCAGGACGTCGTGGCCACCGCCGACCACGTGCGCGCCAGGCGCAAGGCCCGCAAGCGGATCATGTTGTCGTTTGACGAGTGGAACGTCTGGTACGCCGGCCCCGGCAACGACACCTGGGAGAAGGCGCCGCGCATCCTGGAGAACGTCTACAACGTCACCGACGCGGTGGCCGTCGGCAGCATGCTGATCGGCCTGCTGCGCCAGAGCGACCGGGTGCGCGCCGCCAGCCAGGCGCAGCTCGTCAACGTGATCGCCCCGATCTTCACCGAGCCGGGCGGCCCCGCCTGGCGCCAGACCATCTTCCACCCCTTCGCCCAGGCCGCCAGGTACGGCCACGGCGAGGTGCTGCGCGTGGAGCCGGTCAGCCCCGTCGCGGAGACCAAGGGGTACGGCGAGGCGGCGTTGCTCCACGCCACCGCCGTCCGTAACGACGAGCGCACCACCGTGTTCGCCGTCAACCGCTCGCTCACCGAGCCGATGGAGCTCCAGATCGACGTGCGCGGTATCGAGGCCGCCCGCGTCGTGAGCCACGAGGTGCTGGCCGACGCCGACCGGTTCGCCACCAACACCCGCGAGCACCCCGACCGCGTCCGTCCCTACGAGGTGACCGGCGCGGCGATCGACGGCGGCAGGCTGACCGCCGTGCTGCCCCCGCTGTCCTGGAACGTCCTGCACCTGTCCTAGAAGGTAACCCCCGTGAAACGAGCACTCGCCGCTCTGCTGTTAACGCTAACAGCGCTGGTCGCCGCTCCGGCCCAGGCCGACGGCCAGACCTACGACTTCGGCTCCACCGGCCGGATCACCCCCACGACCGCCTTCGCCGACGGCGTGGGCTTCACCGTCCTGCCGACGGAGGCGACCCCTGAGGGCTCGGCTTTCGTCAACGCCGCCGGCGCCACCTTCAGCCTGGAGCTTCCCGACGGCGACTACACCGTCGACCTCAAGGCGGGCGACGCGGCGGGCGCGACCGACATCGCGGTCGGCGTCGAGTCCGTGGCCAAGGTCCAGCAGACCGCCAAGGGCGCGGGAGAGTTCCTGGAGATGTCGTTCTCCGTCGCGCTCGTCGACGGCCGCATGGACTTCGCCTTCTCCGGCACCGCCCCCAAGATCGACTCGCTGGTCGTCACCAGGCAGCCCGCCCGCACCGCCGGGACCCTGCCGACCGTCTACATCGCGGGCGACTCCACCGTGCAGACCTACGACCCGTACTGGGCGCCGGAGGCCGGCTGGGGCCAGATGATCGACGGCTTCTTCGGCACGGCCGTCGCCTTCGACAACCGGGCGATCGGCGGGCGCAGCTCCAAGAACTTCCTCACCCAGGGCCGCCTGGACGAGATCCTGCGCGCCATCAGGCCGGGCGACTACTTCATGGTCCAGTTCGGCCACAACGACGCGACGGCCGGCGTGCCCGACCGCTACGCCTCTCCCGCCGACTACAAGGAGTACCTGCGCCTCTACGTCGACGGAGCCCGCCAGCGCGGCGCGACCCCGATCCTGGTCACCCCGGTCAACCGGCTGGACGTGACGGGAACGGTCTTCAACGAGTCGTTCCCCGAATACGTCGCCAAGATGAAGGAACTGGCCGCCGAGGAGAACGTCGCCCTCGTCGACCTGTCCAAGCGCAGCCGCGACTACCTGAACTCCATCGGCCCCGACACGGCCAGGTCCGTCTTCCTGCACGTCCCGGCGGGCGTCTATCCGGCCTGGTGGGGCGGCGCGGCCGACAACACCCACTTCCAGGAGTACGGCGCCATCCAGATGGCCCGCCTGGTCGCCACCGGGGTCAAGGAGCTCGGCCTCGGCCTGTCGGCCCTGGTCAAGGAGATCGAGGTGCCCGCCGAGGTGCCGGCCAAGCCCGCCGGACTGGTCGCGGGCGGCATCTCCAACGCCGGAGCCCTGCTCAAGTGGACCGCCGTCGAGGGCGCCGACATCTACAAGGTCTACCGTGACGGCGCCCTGGCCACCACCTCCACCATCGCCCAGGCCGAGCTGTCGGGCCTGGCGGAGGGCACGACCTACCAGCTCACCGTCGTCGCGGTGAACGGCAGGGGCGACTCGGCGGCCTCGGACCCGCTCGCGATCACCACGCGCAGGGCGCTGCACCGCTACGACTTCGGCCCCGCCACCGCCCCCGTCATGGCGGGCTACACCCAGGTGACCAGGGCCACGATCTACACCAAGGAGCTCGGCTACGGCCTGGTCGACTCGGCCAACATGATCGACCGTGACCGCGGCGCCGGCCTCGACGACCTGGGCCGCGACTTCGTGGCCTACTTCGGCGGCACCTACGAGTTCCGCCAGGACCTGCCCAACGGCCTGTACGGGGTGAAGGTCCACGCGGGCGACCTGATCGGCAGCTCGCGCACCAACGTCTCGGTCGAGGGGGCCGCGGCCGTCGCGGTGAACGCGAGCAGGGCCGTCGCCACCCGGTCGTTCACCGGCGTCAGGGTGCTCGACGGCCAGCTCAACGTGGTCATCACCGGCCAGACCGGCCACCTCAACGGCCTGGAGATCACCCCGGTGCTTACGGCGCCGGCGGGCCTGGCGGCCGGGGAGCTCACCTTCGACGGCACCTCGGTCACGGTGCCGCTGTCCTGGAGCGCGACCGAGGGCGCCGCGACCTACACGGTCTACCGCGACGGCGAGAAGGTCGGCAGCACCGCCCAGACCTCCTACACCGACGACAAGGCCGAGATCGGCGCCGTCTACTCCTACACCGTCACCGGCGTCGACCCCACCGGGGCCGAGTCGGTGCCCTCGCCCGCGGTGAACGTCTCGGCCGTCGACCCGGCCGTCACGCCGCCTGCCACTCCTGAGCGGGTGAGAGTGGGCAGGGTCGCCAAGACCAGCGTCGACCTGCGCTGGCGGCCGGTGGAGGGCGCGCTGCTGTACCGCGTCTTCCGCGCCGAGAAGCAGGCGGGGCCGTACGAGAAGATCGCGTCGGTGACCGGGCCCGAGCTCACCGACTCCGGCGTGCTGACCACGGTGCCCTTCCACTACAAGGTCGCCGCGGTCAACCGGGGCGGCGAGTCGGCGGCCTCGGCCGTCGTGGCCAGTCCGGCGCGGACCACCCTGAGGCGGCAGATGGAGCGCCTCGACCGGGCCCCGGTCGCCGTCCGGACCGCGCAGGGCGTCTACCTCGGCTGGCGGCTGCTCGGCAGGGACGACGAGGACGAGACGTTCGCGATCTACCGCGACGGGCGGCGCGTCGCCGAGGTGCGCGGGGCCACCAACTACGTCGACCCGCTGGGAACGGCCGCCTCGAAGTACCGGATCGGCGACGGGCGCGAGTTCGGCGTCTGGAGCCACCCGTATCTCGACATCCCGCTCGACAAACCCGCCGACGACTACACCCGCGACGGCCAGCCCCACACCTACGTGGCCGGCGACGCCTCGGTGGGCGACCTCGACGGCGACGGCGTCTACGAGCTGATCCTGAAGTGGGACCCGTCCAACGCCAAGGACAACTCCCAGGCCGGCTATACCGGCAACGTCTTCGTCGACGCCTACCGGCTGACCGGCGAGCGGCTGTGGCGCATCTCGATGGGCAAGAACATCAGGGCCGGCGCCCACTACACCCAGCTCGTCGTCTACGACCTGAACAGCGACGGCCGGGCCGAGGTCATGCTGAAGACCGCCGACGGCACCGTCGACGGCGCGGGCACGGTCATCGGCAACCCCAGCCGCGACCACCGCAACTCCTCCGGCTACGTGCTGTCCGGCCCCGAACACCTGAGCGTCTTCGAGGGCACGACCGGCAAGGTGCTCGACACCGTCGACTACGTGCCCGCCCGCGGCGACGTCGCGGCCTGGGGCGACGCCTACGGCAACCGCGTGGACCGCTTCCTGGCCGGGGTCGCCTACCTCGACGGCGAGCACCCCACGGCGATCTTCAGCCGCGGCTACTACACCCGCACGGTCCTGGGCGCCTGGGACTTCGACGGCTCCGAGCTGAAGCGGCGATGGGTCTTCGACTCCAGCGACGTCCCCGGTTACGCGGGCCAGGGCAACCACAACCTCTCGGTGGCCGACGTGGACGGCGACCAGAAGGACGAGATCGTATTCGGCTCGATGACCGTCGACGACGACGGCGAGGGCCTGTACACCACCGGGCTGGGCCATGGCGACGCGCTCCACGCCGGCGACCTCGACCCGGCACGTCCCGGCCTCGAGGTCTTCGCCGCCCACGAGGACATGGGCTCCAGCGGCAACCGCGGCGCCACCTTCCGCGACGCCGCGACCGGCGAGGTGCTCTGGTCGCTGCCCGCGACGAAGGACACCGGCCGCGCCGCCTCCGGCGACATCGACCCCCGCCACGCGGGGGCCGAGGGCTGGGCGGTCGTCACCACCGGCGAGTGGAACTCCCGCGAAGGCCAGCTCCGCTCGGCCGCGGGCGAGCTCATCGGCAGCGCCATCCCGGCGGCCAACTTCCTGGCCTGGTGGGACGGCGACCCGCTGCGCGAGATCGTCGACCACGACTGGGACGGCGCCAAGGGCGTGGGCACGATCAGCAAGTGGGACCACCTCACCGGTACGGCCACGCCGCTGGTCAGGGCGGAGGGCACGCTGTCGAACAACGGCACCAAGGGCACGCCCGCCCTCCAGGCCGACCTGTTCGGCGACTGGCGCGAGGAGATCGTCTGGCGCGGGGCCGACAGCACCTTCCTGCGGCTGTTCACCACCGTCGACCCGACCGCGACGCGGATCCACACACTGATGCACGACCCGGTCTACCGGCTCGGGGTGGCGTGGCAGAACGTGGGCTACAACCAGCCGCCGCACACCGGGTTCTTCATCGGAGAGGGGATGAGCGCCCCGGCCGGGCCCCGGATCGAATACACCCGGTGACGCTATAGCGGAATCAGCGCCGCTATAGTGGACTTTTGTGGAAAACGTCCTGTCCAGCGGCCTGTCAATGGCCGAGCTGGGAGCGCGGGTCCGTGCCGAGCGCCGGGCCCGCGGCCTGGCGCTCGAACGGCTGGCCGAGCTGAGCGGCGTCAGCCGGAGCATGGTCTCCGACATCGAGCGCGGAGCCAAGACGCCGAGCGTCCTCGTGCTCGACCGGCTGGCCACCGCCCTCGGCACCTCCATCGCCAGGCTGCTGGACGACCCCGCCCGTCCCGAGGTGGTCCTGCTCACCCGCGACAGCCAGCGGGTGGTGCGCGACCCCTCGGGCTGGGAGCGGCGCATCCTGTCGCCCGTGCTGCCCGGCGTCGAGTTCGAGTTCATGCGCACCACCCTCGGACCGGGCGTCGACGCCGGGACGTTCGACCCGCACGCCCCGGGTTCGCGCGAGTACGTCGCCGTCGAGCGGGGCCGCCTGCGCCTGACCCTCGACGCCGGCCGCCCCCACGTGCTGGAGGAAGGCGACGCCGCCTACTTCCCGGGCGACCGGCTGCACGCCTTCGCCAACGACCTGGAGACCGGCGACTGCGTCTTCTACCTGGCCATGGAACTGGGAGTGCGACACGATGGATGAGTTCGAGCGCGCGGCCCGCATGGCCTCGGCCTACCTGGAGCGGGTGCCCGACCGGCCCGTGTGGCGGCCCGTGCCCGACCGCACCTGGCTGACCGAGCAGGAGATGCCCGACCGCGGCCGGCCCCTGGCCCGCCTGCTCGACGACATCGGCGAGTTCGTGCTGCCGCACCCCATGGGCAACGGCCATCCCCGCTTCTTCGGCTGGGTCAACTCCCCGCCTTCCCAGGCCGGGGTCGCCGTGGCTCCCCTCGCCGCCGCCTTCAACCCCAGCACCGCCGGTGGTGACCAGGCGGGCGTGCTGCTGGAACGCACCGCCGTACGCTGGCTGGCCGAGCTCGTCGGCTTCCCGCACCCGCCCGGCGGAGGGCTGCTGACCAGCGGTGCGTCCATGGCGACCATCGTCGCGCTGTCCGCCGCCCGCCGCCGCGCCCTGCCGGACGTGCGCGAGAACGGGCTGTACGGCCGGGCGCCCCTGGTGATGTACCTGTCGGAGGAGGGCCACAGCTGCCTGCGCAAGGCCGCCGAGCTGCTGGGCCTGGGAAGCGCCAACCTCCACGTGGTCCCCGTCGACGCCGCCTACCGCATGGACCCGGCGGCCCTGCGCGCCCGGATCGAGCGCGACCTGGCGGACGGAGCCCGTCCCTTCCTGGTGGCGGCCAGCGCCGGCACGGTCAACACCGGCGCCGTCGACCCCCTCGCCGAGATCGCCGCCGTCGCCCGCGAGCACGGCCTGTGGTTCCACGTCGACGGCGCCTACGGAGCGCTGGCGGCCGTGACCGGCGACCCGGTCTTCGAGGGCATGGCCGAGGCCGACTCCCTGGCCCTCGACCCGCACAAGTGGCTCGGCGTCCCGGTCGACTGCGGCTGCGTGCTCTTCCGCGACCCCGCCTTGGTGCGTGACACCTTCAGCCTCGTCCCGCCGTACCTGCGCGACGACGAGGGCGACCCGCTGGGCTGGTTCTCGGAGTACGGCATCGAGCAGACCCGCCCGTTCAGGGCCCTGCGCGTGTGGGCCACGATCGCCCACCGCGGCCGCGCCGGCGTGGTCGAGCTGGTGCGCCGCACCACCGGCCTGGCCAGGACCCTGGCCGGGATGGTCGAGGAGTCCGGCGACTTCGAGCTGATGGCCCCCGTGACGACTTCCATCGTCGCCTTCCGCTACACCCCGGCCGACCTGCCAGGACTTCCCGCCGCCGTGCAGCGCAGGGGCCGGGCGTTCATCACCGGCACCCGGCTGGGCGGGCTGGCGGCGCTGCGGGCGTGCATCCTGCACCCGGAGACGACCGAGGCGGACCTCGCCATCCTGCTCGACGAGATCCGCCTGGCCGCCAAGGAGCTCTAGCGCACGTAGATCGCGGGCCTCGGCGGGGCCGACATGCCGTCACCCAGGAAGAAGCTCGGGTGCGGCGGCTGGTTGTAGGCGGTGTTCTGCCAGGCCAGGGCAACCCGGTACTGGGTGTCGTGGAGCAGGGTGTGGATGGCGCGGTCGGTGACGTTCGTCGTCGCGTGGATCCGCAACGCCGTGTTGTCGCTCAGCGGCCACACGACCTCCTCGCGCCAGTCGCCCAGGATGTCGCCCGACAACGACGGCGTCGCCTTGGTGCCGTTGTTGGAGTGCACCCCCGAGGCGGTCAGGAGCCTGGCGTCGGAGCCGGTGCCGTACTTGTCGATCCTGGTCTGGTCGACGAGCTCGCGCACCGGGTCGCCGTCCCACCAGGCGAGGAAGTTGATCGACGACGGTTCGCGGCCGAGCGAGCCGCCGGTGGCGCTGCGCAGCACCGTGTCGGACGCCGACCAGGCCTCGCCGCCCGCGCTGCCCGCCCAGACATCGCCCGCCACGCCGCGGCCGTTGTCGCAGGCGCAGCCGCTGACCGACCACAGGATCGAGCCGGTGCGGGCGTCGGCCATCCAGGAGTCGACGCCCGAGGTGTTCTCCGACGTCATGAAGTACTCCAGGCCGGAGCGGCCGGGGTTGAAGTCGCCGACGTGGAGGGCGTCGCCGTGGCCGTTGCCGGTGTTCCACAACGCCGAGCCGTTGTCGTTGACGGCCATGGCGCCGAAGGCGATCTCGTCCCTGCCGTCCTGGTCGAGGTCGGCGATGGACAGGGAGTGGGCGCCCTGCCCGGTGTAGGCGCTGCCCGCGGAGTTGGAGTCGAAGGTCCAGCGCTTGGTCAGCGTCCCGTTGCGGAAGTCCCAGGCGGCGATCACGGTGCGGGTGTAGTAGCCGCGGGACATGATCAGCGACGGGCGCTCGCCGTCGAGGTAGGCGGTCCCGGCCAGGAAACGGTCGACGCGGTTGCCGTAGTTGTCGCCCCAGGAGGAGACGGTGCCGCGCGGCGGGTCGTAGTTCACCGTCGACAGGACCGCGCCGGTCAGGCCGTTGAACATGGTCAGGTACTCGGGACCGGCCAGGACGTAGCCGGAGGAGTTGCGGTGGTCGGCCGACGAGCTGCCGATGACCTGACCGGTGCCGGAGACGGTGGCGTCGGCGGTCTTCATGGCCACCTCGGCGCGGCCGTCGCCGTCGTAGTCGTAGACCTGGAACTGGGTGTAGTGCGCGCCCGCCCGGATGTTGCGCCCCAGGTCGATGCGCCACAGGCGGGTGCCGTTGAGCCGGTAGGCGTCGACGTAGACGTTGCCGGTGTAGCCGGCCTGGGAGTTGTCCTTGGCGTTGGACGGATCCCACTTCAGCACGATCTCCAGCTGGCCGTCGCCGTCGAGGTCGCCGACGCTGGCGTCGTTGGCGCTGTAGGTGTAGGCGACGCCGTCGGGGGTGGTGCCCCCTGACGGCACCTGGATCGGCACGTCCAGGTAGGAGCCGCCGGTGAAGCGCAGCGAGGACTCGGAGGCGGCCTGCTCCGACCCGTTGACCACCGGGCGCACGGTGTAGGAGGCGTCGGACGCGGCGCCCGAGTCCAGGTAGTTGGTCGAGCCGGAGACGCCCGCGACGAAGGTGGAGCCCCGGTAGAGGTTGAAGGTGACGCCCACCGGGTCGGTGCCGAGCAGGCGCCAGGAGACCAGGTTGGCGCTGCCCGAGCGCACGCTGACCAGGCCCCGGTTGAGGTCCTCCGCCTGGCGGCCGGTCTGCGGCGAGCCGCCGTCGGTGACCTCCAGGTAGTCGATGTTGGCCAGGCCGTTGGCGGTGGTGGGGCTGAGCCTGACGGTGTTGGAGCCCGCGTTGAGGTTGGCGGTCACCGACTTGGAGACCCAGGTGGTCCAGGCGCCGGTGGGGTCGAAGGCGCCGGCCGCCTGCGTGGTGGAGCCGTTGACGACGATGTCGGCCGGGCGGCCGGCGGTGCCGCCGTTGGCGTGGCGGAAGGTGAGGGTCGCGGCGCCGGCCGAGGCGGCGTTCACCGTGAACGTCACGCCGGAGCCGACGGCGTTGGCGGCGTTGCAGAAGCCGGTGCCGGAGAAGCCCGCGTGGTTGGAGTCGATGGTGCCGTCGCAGGCGGCCTGTTCGGCTTCGTATCGGGTGGTGGCCGCCGAGGCGGGTGCGGCCACCAGGGCCAGGGTCAGGATGAGAGCTGCTGCTAATCGCAAGGCGAGACCTTCCAGTGGGGGGTTTCCATCAGGTCGAGCGAGCGCAACTCGGCCGCGACCAGGTCCGCGAAGACCGTCGCGCCGTAGTCGGAGGTGTGCGTGTCGTCTGCCTCCTCTCGGGTGAGATACAGGTCCTGAGACTTGTCGGGCCCGAGCTCCTCGACCAGCTCGCGGCTGAGCCGGGTGAGGTCGATCAGGCGTTCCCCGACGTCCCGCGTGACCGCGGGCAGGTCGGCGCCGGCCTCGTTGACGTGCAGGCCGGCGGGGCCCAGCCCGCGGCGGACCATCGGGGTGATTAGGACCGGGGTGGCGCCGCGGTCCCGGACGTTCCGCACGATCTCGGTGAGGCTCGCGCGGAAGCTCTGGGCGGTCGTGCGCTTGTCGTTGTGGCCGAACTGCACCAGCACGACGTCGCCCGGCCGCAGCTGGGGCTCCATCGCCGCCCACAGTTCGGGCTTGGCCAGGAAGCTCGCCGCGTTCTCGCCGGAGCCCGAGTGGTTGACCACCGACACGCCCCGGCCGAAGTGGCGGGTCAGGCGCTGGCCCCAGCCGGTGAAGGGCGCGTGCTCCTGGTCGGTGACGGTGGAGTCGCCGGCCAGGAACAGCCGCACGTGCTCGGCGGCCGGAGCGACCTCCAGCTCCGAGAAGGAGCCGCTGAAGGCCAGGTGCAACCCGTGCCTGCCGTACCCGTGGAAGGCGTTCTGCTGGCCCTCCGGATGTCGCACGTTGACCGTGAAGGCGTGCGTGCCCGCCTCGTGGCACGGGGCGACCATGAGGCGGCGGGCCTGGGCGAAGACGGCCGACCCGCCGCCCAGCCGTACGGTGACGTCGTAGTGGCCGGGCGGCAGGTCGAACGAGCGGGTGATCATGCGCTGGGGATCTTGTCCCCGACGAGGGCCAGGTTCTGGATGGCCGACAGGCCGAACAGCGCGGTGGAGTTGGTGGAGATCCACGGCGCGCTCGTGGACGGGTTGAGTGTGCTGTCCACCTTCGTGGTCGTCCAGTTGCCGTTGTGGGCGTACTCCCAGACGTTGTCGACCGTCATGAACTTCTGCCAGGCGCGCGCGGCCAGGGCGTCGTCCTTGAGGTGGACCGCCGCGTAGGCGTCGAGCCTGGCATGGCCCTGCTTGAGGCTGACGTTGCCGAAGTGCGCGCCGTACCTGGCGGTCTGCTCGGCCCTGGTGCCGTTGTAGTACTTGCAGTAGTCGAGCCAGGCCGACTTGAACGCGGGCACGTCGATCAGGTCGATGAGCTCGGCGCACATCTCCACCAGGCCGAACATGGCCGACAGGTGCGAGACGCTCACGGCGGGCGCCGGGGCGATGGCGAACCTGCCGGTGTCGAGGTCGTACAGGCCGCTGCCCTGGACGAAACCGTTCGGCTGGCCGCCGATGGTCTCCATGGTGCCGCGCAGCTTGGTGTGGCAGGCCTCGGCCTTGGGCCCCTGGCGTTCCCACTCGGCGAGCCAGGCGGCGGCCAGGCCCGACCAGTCGGTGCCGAAGCCGATCGACAGCGCGTTGGGGTTCGGCGTGTACGGCTCGGTGCGGATCTTGCGGATCGGGTCGAGCACCAGGAAGGTCTTCTCCGACTCGGCCAGTTCCGACAGCAGGTCGCCGGTGCGCTCGTCGGCGGTGAGGAAGTAGTAGAAGCGCCGGTAGCTCGCCGTCGAGATGCGCTGCTGCTTGGCGCTGTCGGCCCAGTGCTGCACGCCGTGCCGGGTGCCCAGGCCCGCCCACGGGCCGAGGTGGTAGACGTCGACCTCGCCGGTGTGGCGGGTCATGGCCTCGGCGAAGCGGAAGATGTCGGCCCGGCCGCTGCGCAGGAACGCGTACCAGAGCCACAGGTCGGGGGAGAGCTCGGAGTTGTCCCAGGCGTAGCCGCCGATGTCGTAGCGCCAGACCTTACGGTCCTCGTCGAAGGTGTGCATGATGTCGCCGTAGTCCCAGAACCCGTACCAGTGCCGCTCCTCCACCTGCTTGCGGTAGAAGTCGAACTGGAAGTCCAGGTGGTCCTCGATGACCTTCTTGACCGGGTGGGCGCGGTCGACCGGCGAGAACAGCCCGCCGAAGACCTTCGCCGACACCAGGTGCTCGACCGAGTTGATCACCTGCGGGCGGGTGCGGACCTGGTCGGCCATCGCTCCCAGCACCTGGGCCGACGGCGTGGCGGCCAGGGCCCAGAAGGTCAGGTCGTTGGTCCTGGCGATGCCGTACGGCGTGCCGAAGCCCGGCTCGTAGTCCTCGTAGGTGATCTCCAGGCCGCCCTTGTACTGCTCCTCGTAGGTGTCCTGGCCCATGCCGTCGTGGTAGAAGCGCAGGTCCATCGGCTGGGCCTCGGGCGACCACAACCAGACGGTGACCTCGGCCTCCTCGGTGTGCGCGTTCTTGACGTCGAGCTGGGCCGGGTGGCGCTGCCAGAAGTCGTTGAGCCCGAAACCGAGTCCTCCGGTGACGCCGCCGACGTAGCCGAAGCCGGAGGCGCGCTTGCCCTGGTCGACGGAGATCCAGCCCTGGCCCTTCTTGGTGCGCTTCCTGATCGTGAAGCCCTCGGAGGAGAGCTGGCTGAGGGTGTAGTCGCCCCATTCGGGGATGTACTGCAGGCGGGTGGTGACCCGCTGGTCCCAGGTGGCGGGGTCGGGCAGCTTCTGCCCGGCGATCTGGGCTGCCCGTACGGCGGCGCCGGGGTCGCGGCGCAGGCCGGTGACGCCCTTGATCGCCTCGGAGAGCATGCCGTGGCCGTCGCCGACGAAGCGCACGTGACGGTCGTAGGAGGCATCGCGCATCGGCACGCGGAAGCGCACGCCGAGCCCGGCGATGAAGTCCTCCTGCCCGTCGCGGTCGTAGACGAAGGTGTGCGCCATGCGGAAGTTCTCCGCGCCCGCGTAGAAGTACAGCCGGACCGTGAAGGGCAGCCAGGCCTTGCCCTTCTTGTCCTGGTGCTTGCCCTCGACGCGGACGACGGCGCGGATCGGGCCCGACTGCTCGACCACGACCTTCTGGACGTTGCTCAGGAACTCGTCGCGCTCGACCGTGTCGTGCTCGATCTTGTTCTGCTTGATGTTGACCAGCTGGCCCTTGCGCGCGATCTCCACGTCGCCGCGCCAGACCTGGCTGACCAGCTCGGAGCCGCTCTTGCGGATGCGGGCCCGGATGACGCCGGTGTCGACGTCGACGTGGTTCTTCTCGTCCTTGACCGTCACCGGCGTCGCCGGCGCGGCGGCCGCGCCCGCGACCAGGGTGTAGGACTCGGCGGGCGTGGTGGGCGCGATCGCGTGCGCGGTCCATTTCACCGAGCCGTCGGGCCAGTAGGCGATCGGCCAGCTCTGCACCGGCGTGCCGTCGGACAGGGCGAAGGTCTGCTCCTTGGTGACCGTGGCCTTGGGCCACGGCGTGCCCCAGGTGGAGACGGCCGCCGTGCCCGGCTTGCCCTCCAGCCAGGTCAGGTTCACTTCCGGTACGGCTGCCGCCTGCGCGGACTGCGTGTTGCCGACCACCGAGATCAAGGGCGTCGCTGCCATACCGGCTAACACCTGGCGGCGGGAAACTTCCATCAAGGCCTCCGGGGGATGAGGGCGAGGAGTTGGATCGCCGCCAGGGAGTACTGGGCGGCGTCGTTGGTGGAGATGTACGGGGCCTCGTCGACCGGCATGAGCACGTTCGCGCCGTCGACGCGGGTGCGTTTCCAGTCGGCTTCGGCCTGGAGCGGGTTGGTGTTGAGCCGGTCGCCGTCGCCGACCTCGAAGGCGCGCCAGGCCACGTCGGCCAGTTCCCGGTCGCCGGTGCGGTGGGCGTAGTAGGCGGCCAGGCGGCTGTGGGCCTGGATCAGCGAGACGGTCTCGAACCCGGCGGTCAGGTAGAGGCGGCAGTAGTCGAGCCAGGCCTGCTCGAAGCCGGGCACGCCGAGCTCCAGGTCGATCAGCTCGGCGCAGACCTCGGGCAGGCCGAAGACCGCCGACAGGTGGGAGACGGAGATCTCGTCCGTGGTCTGGTGAAGGCGGCCGTCCTTCAGCGCGGCCTCGCCGACCAGGAAGCCGATGCCGGCGATGTCGGCCATCGTGCCGAGCAGCCTGTCGCGGGCCTCGGTGTCGCCGTGGCGCTCCCACCGGGTCAGCCACATGGCCGCCAGCGCGCCCCAGTCGGTGCCGAGCCCGATCCTGGGCTCCTCGATGTCGCGATATTTCCGGAGAGGGTCAAGGACGGCCACCGCGTCCTCGCTCAGCTCGTCCATCAGGTCGCCGGTGCGCTCGTCGGTGGTCAGGTAGTAGAAGAAGCGCCGGTAGATCGCGCTGGAGATGCGCAGCTGCTTGCAGGAGCAGCCCCAGTGCTGCACGTTGTGCCGGGAGCCCAGGCCCTTCCATCGGCCCAGGTGGTAGACGTCGACCTCGCCGGTGTGGCGGGTCATCGCCTCAGCAAAACGGAAAACGCTTTCCCGACCGGTACGCAAAAACTGGTACCACAGCCACAGGTCAGGCGACAGTTCCGAGTTGTCCCAGGCGTAGCCGCCGACGTCGTAACGCCAGGTGTGGCGGTCGGCGTCGTAGGCGTGCATGACGTCGCCGTAGTCCCAGAACCCGTACCAGCGGCGCTGTTCCTGCTGGTCGCGGTAGAAGTCGAAGAGGAAGTCCAGGCGCTCCTCCGCCGGGTCGTCGCCCCTGGGCGCCCAGGAGCCGAAGACGCCTGCCTCGTGGTAGCGCTCGGGCGTGCAGACCAGCAGGCTCGGGGCGAGCTCCAGCGGGAGCTCCCGCGGCGTGCCCTCGAAGACCCGCAAGGACAGCTCGTGGGTGCGGGCGATGCCGTGGGCGTCGCCGAAGCCCGGCTCGTGGTCCTCGTAGGTGATCTCCAGGCCTTCGAGCTGCTCGGCATGCGTGTCCTGGCCCATGCCGTCGTGCCAGAACCGCACGTCGAGCGGCGGGGCGCTGGGCGAGTGGAGCCAGACCGCCGCCGTCGCCAGCTCGGTGGCGGCGTTGCGGATGTCGAGCCTGGTGGGGTGCAGCTTCCAGAAGTCGCGCAGCCCGAAGCCGAGCCCGCCGCTGACGCCGCCCACGTAGCCGTAGCCCTGGGAGCGGGTGCCGGCCGGGATCGTCACCCAGCCGCGGCCCCGCGTGGTGCGCTTGCGCAGCAGGAAGCCGTCGGCGCTGTTCTGGTCGAGCGTGTAGTCGTTCCAGGCGGGGATCAGGTGCAGCCTGCCGGCCACCTCGGGGTTGGGGATCTCGCCGGCCGGGCGACCGGTCAGCTGCGCCTGCCGTACGGCCTGGCCGGGGTCGCGGCGCAGGCCCGTGAGGCCGCGCACGGACTCGGTGAGGAAGCCCGACGGCCCCGCCAGGCGGATGTGGCGGTCGTGCAGCTCGTCGCGCATCACCACGTCGGCCTTGAGCCCCAGGCCCCTGAGGAAGTCGCGCTCGGGGTCGCCGTCCCAGACGAAGGTGTGCACGATGCGCACGTCGCGGGCGCCGGCGTAGAAGTACAGCCGCACGGAGAACGGCAGCCAGTCGCCGTGACGCCCCTCGACCCTGACCACGGCGCGGACCGGGCCGTCCTGCTCGACCGTCACCCGCTCGACCGTGGCGACCGTCTCCTCGTCCTTGACGCTGACCAGGCGCACGTCGCGGACGATCTCGCGGGAGCCGTACGTGATCGACTCGATCAGCGTGTCGCGGGACAGCCGCCAGGTGACCGGGCCGCTGCGGACGGTCAGGCCGTCGACGGTGACCGGGTGCTCGGGCAGGGCGGGTTCGCCGGGCGCCAGCGCGTAGGTCTCGGCCGGCTCGTCCTGCGGGCCGATGGCGTGGCCCGACCACTTGATCGACCCGTCGGGCCAGGTCGCGGTGACCCAGCTCTGCACGGGGACCTCGCCGAGGGAGAACGGCGTGCCGGGGTGGTGGGCCCCGCGCGGCCAGGGCACACCCCAGGAGGTGCCCTGGCCACGCGAGCCGTCCAGCCAGTGAAGAACAGTCGTCATGTGCCTTCCTTCGTCAGGCCCATAACGACAAGGCCACTGTGCTTATTGGCGACCTCGACAAGCTCGGTCACTCCTTCACCGACCCGATCATGACGCCCTTGGCGAAGTGCTTCTGCAGGAACGGGTAGAAGCACAGGATGGGCACGGTGGCGATCACGACGACCGCGAACTTGATGCCCTCGACGGGGAAGAAGTTGGCCGAGTCCACCGTCGCCAGCGCGTTGGCCGCCTCCGGGCTGGTCAGCTGGCGGACCAGGACCTGCAGGGTCCACTTGGTGTTGTCGGTGATGTAGAGCAGGGGCGACATGTAGTCGTTCCAGATGGCCACCGCGTAGAAGAGCGCGAAGGTCGCGATGACCGGCTTCGACAGCGGGAGCACGATCCGCCAGAAGACCATGAGCTCGCTGGCGCCGTCGATGCGGGCGGCCTCCTCCAGCGCCTCGGGCAGCTCCTGGAAGAAGCTCTTGACGATGATCAGGTAGAAGGGGTTGATCGCGAGCGGCAGGATCAGCGCCCAGTAGCTGTCCAGCAGGCCCAGGTCGCGCACCACCAGGTAGGTGGGGATCATGCCGCCGCTGAAGACCATCGCGAAGATGATCATGTTCAGTACGACCCCGCGGCCCGGCAGGCCCTTCTTGGCCAGCGGATAGGCCATGACCAGGGTGAGCGCCAGCTGCACCAGCGTGCCGACGGCGGTCACGAAGATGGTGGTGATCAGCGCCCTGACGAAGGTCGGCGTGGCGAAGATGTACTCGTAGACGCCGGTGGTGAAACGTTCCGGCCACAGGAAGAAGGGCCGGGTCGCGATCTCCGACTCGGTGGCGAAGGAACCCGCCAGCACGTAGAGCAGGGGCAGCACGGTGATGAGGCCCATGCCGACGAGCAGGGCGGTGTTGACGACGTCGAAGACGCGGCTGCCGAACGTTTGCTTCATGGCTAGAAGAGCCCTCTCTGCCCGAGGCGCTTGGCCAGCCAGTTGCATCCGAAGATCAGAAGTACGCCGACGGTGCCCTTGAAGAGGCCGACCGCGGTGGCGTAGCTGTAGCCGCCCTGGGTGATGCCGACGTAGTACGTGTAGGTGTCGAAGACGTTGGCGACCTCGCGGTTGAGCGAGTTGGTCAGCAGCCACAGCTGCTCGAAGCTCTGGTCCAGCAGATGGCCGGAGTGCAGGATCGCCATGAGCACGATCGTCGGGCGGATGGCGGGCAGCGTGACGTGCCAGAACTGCCGCCAGCGTCCCGCGCCGTCCATGCGGGCGGCCTCGTAGAGCTCGGTGTTGACGCTGGCCAGAGCGGCCAGGTAGATGATCGTGCCCCAGCCGGTGCCCTTCCAGACCGTCTGCAGGATGATGATCGGCCGGAACCAGTCCGCCTGGGCGACGTAGTCGACCTTGCCGCCGCCGACGACCGAGTGGATCCAGTTGGCGATCACCCCGAAGTCGACGGAGAACAGGATGTAGGTGAGCCCGGCGACGATGGTCCAGCTCAGGAAGTGCGGGATGTAGATCAGCGACTGGACGGAACGCTTGACGACGTTGATGCGCAGCTCGTTGAGCATGAGCGCGACGATGATCGGCATGGGGAAGGCGATCAGGAAGATCAGCATCGCCAGGATCATCGTGTTGCTGAACAGCATGCCGAAGTCGCCGCCGGCGAACAGCGTCTCGAAGTGCTTGAGCCCCACCCACTCGCTGCCGGAGTAGCCCAGGAACGGCACGAAGTCCTGGAAGGCGATGGTGAGCCCGTACATCGGCAGGTACTTGAAGATCACGAAGTACGCCAGGCCGGGCAGCAGCATCAGGTAGAGCCAGCGGTAGCGGAGGATCGCCGCTCCCAGCGGCACCCTGGGCGCCTTCTGCTTCTTGGCCTTGCGTGACGCCTCGGTCGGAGGCGGCGCCAGGTCGGTGGCCATAGCGGCCTCCTTTCGGGGGAGGGGCCCGGAACGCGTCCGGGCCCCCTCACGTCGGGGACGTCAGCTGGTCTTGCCGATCAGTTCGGTGAGCTCGGCGATGATCTGGTCGCCGCCGGAGGTGTGCCAGCGCTGGAACTCGGCCTTGAGCTCGTCGTCGGTGAGCTGGCCCGCGAGGTGCTTGATCCGGGCGTCGGTCGGGATCGGGTTGAGCGTGGCGCCCTTCTCCACGGCGGTCTTGGAGATGTGCGGCAGCGACGGGTCGTGCACCGCGGTCTTCAGGTCCTCCTCGGCGATCACGTCGCGCTCCTTCTGCCAGGCCTGCTCCTCGGGAGTGGGACGCATCCACTCGTAGGCCCCGCCCGCGACACCGACGCTGGAGGTCATACCGAGCTGGATGAAGGCCGACTCGACGTCGTTCTTGATGGTCTTCATCTCGGGCTTCTGGTCGTCGATCTTGACGGCGAAGCCGTTCTCGACCTTGAAGTTGCGGCCCTCGATGCCGTTGGTCAGCAGGACCGAGCCCTCCTTGGAGGCGAGCTTGTCCAGGAACTTCAGGACGTCGTCGAGCTGCTGCTCGGTCTTGATGCGCGCCTTGGAGACGGTGATGATGCCGTTGAAGCCGGTGAAGGGCAGGGAGGTCTTCTGGCCGTCGGGGCGGGCCAGGTTGCCGACCATGGTGACCTTGTTCTGGTAGCCCTGCGGGTCGACCTCCTTGAACAGGTCGTAGAGCTGGCCGGTGCGGACGTTGACGTCGATCGAGATGCCGCCCTTGCCCTGCACGAACGGGTCGTTCCACTTGGCCGTGTCGAGGGTCGCCCAGTCCGGGTTGACCAGGCCCTCGTCGATGAAGCGCTTGATGTACTTCTGCGCCTCCCAGAACTCGGGGGCGTCGAACTCGGTGATCAGCTTGCCGTCACGCATGCCGTAGTTGTTCGGGGCGCCGAACCAGACGTCGATCGCGTTGTACGGGCTGGAGGCGGAGAAGCTGGGGGAGGGCCACTTCGGCAGGATCAGGCCGTAGGTGTCCTTCTTGCCGTTGCCGTCGGGGTCCTTCTCGGTGAAGGCCTTGGCGATGGTGTACAGGTCCTCGGTGGTCTTCGGCGGCTGCAGGCCGAGCTTCTCCAGCCAGTCCTTGCGGATCATGACGGCGGAGCGCAGCAGCGGGCGCACGCGGTAGACGCCGTAGTTCTTGCCGTTGGTCTGGGAGTTGATCCGGCCCTGCTCGGTCTTGGGCTTCAGGTTCGGGTACTTGTCCAGCTTGTCGGTCAGGTCCCAGAAGGCGCCTGCCTCGGCGGTCTTGACGAACTGGGCACCCTTGTTGTCCTGGATGACCATGACGTCCGGGATGTTGCCCGACGCCAGCGTGACGTTGGTCTTGTCCGGGTACTCGGCGTTCGGCACCCAGGTGATCTGGAGCTTCTTGCCGGTGAGCTTCTCGACCGCCTGGTGGATCTCGCCCTGCGGGCTCGGCGCCGTGCCGAACAGGGGGACCATCATGGTCAGCGAGTTGCTCGCGGCCTCGCCGCCGCCCTCGCCCTCGCTGCCACAGGCGGCGGCGGTGAGCACGGTTGTGAGCGCCAACATTCCGGCCAGCAGCCGGCGGGGGGAGTGGTTCATCAGATGCCTTTCGCAAGCAGGCGCGCTTCGTTCTCGGCGAAGAAGCGCAGGCAGAGCCAGGTGTTGAGGTGAATCCAGGCGCCCACGGTGAACAGGGGTGCCAGGAGGGGGAGCGATGCGGTCGCGAAGACCACCGCCGTGAGGATGAACAGCAGCAGGATCGTGGCCGCGGGCCTTGTGAGCGCGAACAGCGATGCCGTGGGAACGTAGGCGCGTGGCCTCAGGTCGTAGTGGACGTACATGGGCAGCAGGTAGGACGCCGTGGCGGCCACCAGGAGCAGGCCGATGCCGGTGAGCGTTCGCATCGGGCCGGTGAAGTACTCGTAGTAGCCGATCAGCAGCGTGACGACCACGACGATCGGCAGGACCAGGACGGAGCCCGGCCTGAACTCCTTGCGGAAGAGGGCGGCGAAGTCGCCGACCGTGGTCGACTTGCCCTGGATGTGCCGCCTGGCCAGGCCGTAGGCGGCGACCGTGGCCGGGCCGATGCCCAGCACGATGCCGCCCATGAGGGTGAAGACCAGCCACAGCAGGTTCAGGCGGGCCGTCCAGAAGACCTCGTCGAAGGCCCGGTAGAGCTTCAGCACGGCGTCACCCGCAGATCCGCGTACTCGCCGATCAGGGGAGCCATCTGGCGGAAACCGATCTTCCCGCCCCGCAGGGGGCGGTCGTCCTTCCAGCGGAAGCTCTCCAGGCCGTCGATCGAGAAGGCGACCTCGCCGTCCTTGACGGTCAGGCGCATCGCGTAGGGGCCCTGCGCGTCCAGCGCCGCCGGGAGCGGGTCGGGACCCTGGGCGACGAGGTGGAAGCCGTGGCTCTTGCGCAGGTTGCAGGTGTGCAGCCTGCGCTCGGAGGGCCACATGCGACGGTAGTAGGACACGTGGTAGGCGTCCAGGTCGCCGTGGTGGTACTGCTCGTAGGGGCCGGTGCGGGGAGCCAGGTCGAACAGGTCCTCGCCGTTCCTGCCGCGGGCGTGGAAGAACAGGATCGCCAGGCCGGGCTCGTTGACCGGCCAGAAGTTCCACTCGATCGTCACGTCCGCGGGGAAATCGTGGGGTGACCAGAGCACGATGTTGGCGTCCTGGCCGTCCTCGGGCGGGCGCAGGCTCTCCAGGCGCATCCGGCCGCGGGGGAAGGTGATCGCGCCGTCGCCCTCCAGCACGAAGCCCTTGACGTCGTCGGGGGCCGCCAGCGGGTTGGCGTACGGCACGGCGGGGGTCGCGGCGTCGTGGGTGCTCATGGCGCCACCTCCTGGAGGAAAGCGCTTGCCTGATGGGCGATGACAACGCGTCCTGCGGGGACCGTGCCCACCCCCTGGACCGTGGCGTCCTCGGCGGTGTGATTGATCGCGAAGACGTGGACGCCGCCGTCCGAGTGACCGCGCCGGACGATCTCCACACCCGGGTGGTCACTCGTCGCGACGCCCGCGTCGGCGCAGACCTCGGCGATCACGTGCTTGAGGTCGTCGCCCGTGAGCAGCGTGGTGAGGCTGTGGGCGACGCCCTCGCCGTACACGTTGCGGGTCCACGCGGGCTCGCCGGTGGCGTAGCTGTCGAGGACCTTGGCGCCCCTCGGGTGGGTGAGCTGCGACCAGACCGTGCCGGTGGCGCCGCTCGCGAGCAGGATGTCGCCGTCGAGCGGGAAGAACTCCTCGACCGTGATGCCCAGCAAGTCGCGCCAGGCGCCCGGGTAGCCGCCGAGGCGCACGCGGTCGTGCTCGTCGACGATCCCGGAGTACGGCCCGACGAGCGTGACACCGCCCTGCTCGACGAAGCGCTCCAGGTTGGCCTGACTGTGATCGTTCACAGAGTACAGAGCTGGGACGATGACGGCCTTGTAGCCCGTGAGATCGGCCGACGGGTGCACGACGTCGGCGGTGACGCCCAGCTTCCACAACTGGCCGTACCACTCGCGGATCACGTCGATCGGCTTGTGCTTGGTCGTAGGCTGCGCGGGGTGCTCCTGCGCCCAGATGCTGGCGTAGTCCATGAGGATCGCGACGTCGGCGGCGACCGTGCTGCCCTCGACGGCGGCGTTGTCGTGGAGCAGGCCGCCGAGCTCGACCACCTCGCGCCAGATCTTGGTCTCGGTGCCGGCGTGCGGCACCATCGCCGAGTGCCACTTCTCGGCGCCGGAGGCCGAGGCGCGCCACTGGAAGAACATGATGCCGTCGGCTCCGCGCGCCAGGTGCTGCACGGAGTTGCGGATCATCTCGCCCGGCTGCTTGGAGCGGTTGTGGCCCTGCCAGTTCACGCCGCTGGTGGAGTGCTCCATCAACAGCCACGGGCGGCCGCCGTTCAGCGAGCGGGCCAGGTCGGCGGAGAAGGCCAGGTGGATGTGCGGCTCCGGGTCGGTGACGACCAGGTAGTGGTCGGCGGAGACGACGTCGAGCTCCCTGGCGAACGCGAACTGGTCCATCTCCCAGTGCATGCCGGGCATCAGGTTGGTGCTGAACGGGACGCCGGGGGTGATGCTCGCGAGCAGGTCGCGCTCGGCGCGGTAGAGCTCGATCAGCGCGTCGGAGCTGAAACGGCGGAAGTCGAGCTGCTGCGCGGGATTGGTGAACGTGGGGGTGGCGCGGGGCGGCAGGATCTGGCTCCAGTCGCTGTAAAGCTGTGACCAGAAAGCCGATCCCCAGGCCTGATTTACCTGGTCAACGCTCTGGTAACGTTCACAGAGCCAACTACGGAACGCTTCCGCGGAAGTGTCACAGAAACAGCGGGAGTTGTGGCAGCCGTATTCGTTGTGGATGTGCCAGAGCGCGAGCGCCTCGTGCCCGGCATAACGCCTGGCGACCTTCTCCGCGATGTTCAGCGCCTTCTCGCGATAGATCGGCGAGCTGGGGCAGAACGCCTGACGGCTGCCGTGGCTGAGCACCCTGCCGTCGGCGTCCACCGGCAGCGCCTGCGGGTAGGTCGCGGCGAACCACGGCGGGGGAGCGGCGGTCGGCGTGGCCAGGTTGGCCCGGATGCCGTTCTCGGCGAGCAGGTCCATGCAGCGGTCGAACCAGGCGAAGTCGTAGACGCCCTCGGCCGGCTCCAGCTTCGACCAGGCGAAGATGCCCAGGCTGACGCGGTTGACGCCGGCCTCGCGCATCAGCCGGACGTCCTGCGACCAGATCTCCTCGGGCCACTGCTCGGGGTTCCAGTCGCCGCCGTAGGCAAGCACGCCCAGTCTCCTCTCGTCGACACACTTCGCTACATCGGTGTTACGGGGGATTAAAACGTTCTTCTCCATGTTGCACAAGACCTCGTTGCCTCTTTGGAACTTTCCGCAGGTCCTGGGCGTGTAAGTCGATGAAGAACGTTTCAATAACGCTGAGGCGTGTCCGACCTGCTGCATGACTTACACACACTGTGTGACTTACCGTCCCGTGCAGGGATACGATCCAGCCACTCGTCCCCTCATTTCGGCAGTTACGGAGTGGCCATGGCGCTCGAAGCAGGTCACGAGTGGTCGCCGCCCGGTGTCGACGCGTCAGCGCCCAGTGTCGCCAGGGTCCACGACGCGCTCCTCGGCGGAACGGAGAACTTCGCCGTCGACCGGGCGGTCGCCACCAAGCTGAAGACCGCCGTGCCGGAGGTCGTGGACCTGGTCTGGTGCAACCGCGCCTTCATCGGCCGCGTCACCGACTTCCTGGTGCGCGAGGCCGGGGTCACCCAGATCATCGACGTCGGGGCCGGGCTGCCGACCATCGAGAACACCCACGAGGTCGCCCAGTTCGCCGACCCGGCGGTGCGGGTCGTCTACGTCGACAACGACCCCATGGTGGAGCCGCACGCGCGCTCCATCCTGCGCGAGAACGGCGGGGCGACGGCGATCACCGCCGACGCGCGCGACGTCGACGCGGTGCTCGGCCATCCCGAGCTGCTGCGGCACATCGACTTCTCCCGGCCTGTGGCGATCATGATGGTCGGGCTGCTGCACCTGTTCCCCGACAGCGAGGATCCGTGGCGGCTGGTCGCCGACTACATGGGGGCGGTGCCGCCGGGGAGCTACCTTGCGGCGACCAACTTCCACACCGCCCAGCACCCGCAGGCCAAGGCGCTGGAGGCGATGCTGCACGCCACCATGGGGACCGGGTTCTTCAGGTCGCGGGCGGCGGTGGAACGATACTTCGAGGGGTTGGAGCTGGTGGAGCCGGGCGTGGTGAACCTGGCCGAGTGGCGGCCCGACGAGCACCGGGACGGGGGGCTGGCGACGTGGGAAGAGGTGCTCCTGGGAGGAGTCGCGCGCAAGCCGTGAGCCGGGCGAAAACGTGAAGGCACCGGACCCGGGGTGTCCACCCGTGTCCGGTGCCGTCCTGCGGCCGGTCGCGGTCGGCCGGTTTTCGGTCGGCCGGTCGCGGTCGGTCGGCCGGTCGTGGTTCAGTCGGTCAGCAGCGCGTCCATCTGCCCGACCGCCAGCCTGAGCCCCTCGGTCATGCCCATGTCCGCGAGCTGCTCCATCTGCTCGCGCGAGTCGAAGACCGAGCGCAGCTCCATCCGGGTGCCGCCGTCGTGCGTGAACAGCTGCATGTGAGCCGTCGTGGTCGGCATGTCCGAGGGCGTGCCGTCCTGGTCGGCGAACCCGTCGACGAACTCCAGCGACTTCGGCGGGTTGACCGCCGAGATCCGCCACCAGCCGCGGTACCTCTCGCCCTCGGGGCTGGTCATGAAGTACGTGACGCTCCCCCCGGGCGTCAGGTCGTGCTCCTCGACCGTCGCCGGGTAGGCCGGCGGGCCCCACCAGCGCTCCAGTTGCCGGGGGTCGGCCCACAACTGCCACACCCGCTCGACCGGCGCGTCGAAGTCGGCGATCAGGGTGAGGGTCAGGTTCTCGAAGTCCTTGTCGATGCTCGTGACGCTCATCTGGCTGGTCCTCTCGTCGGGTTGTCGGTCTCCTGGCCGGAATCCAGGGCGAGCAGGCGGGCCATGCGGTCCACCCGTCCGCGCCAGGTCGCCTCGAGCTCGTCGAGGGCGGCGCGGGCCCTGCTCACGGCGTCGGGATCGGTACGCACGAGTTGCTCCCTTCCGCGACGCTCCTTGCTGACCAGACCGGCACGTTCGAGCACCGCCACGTGCTTCTGCACAGCGGCGAAGCTCATCGGGTAGGCCTCGGCCAGGCGTGACACCGACAGCTCGCCCCTTCCGCAGCGACGCAGGATGTCGCGGCGTGTCGCGTCGGCCAGGGCGTGGAACAACTGGTCCACGGCCTCCTCATGTACAACCATTTGGTTGTACGTTAGCTCGCACCTGGGGGGATGTCCAGCGGGCGGGTCAACTCACACGGCTCTCCAGCCCGCGATCGTCGCCTCGGCGATGGCCTTGATGCGGTCGCCGTACGGCAGGGGTCCGTCGAACACGAAGCTCCCGTCGCGGACCGGCAGCGTGCTGAAGGACGCGGCGAAGCGGGCGGGCGGCCCGTCCTGGGGGAGCGGGGCGTACGCGGTCAGGGGGTCCGGCTCGAAGGCCTGCCGCGCCCGATGGTTGTTGCGTGCCACCCGGCGGGCCGTCAGCCGCGTCAGGGCGTCGAGCCCTTGATCCACGTAGAACTGCAGGAGGCGGAACTGGCCGTCAAGGTACTTGCCGTGGCCTCTCGCCGGATGCTGCAGCAAGTACGCCGTGACCACGACCGCGTGCCACCGGTACATCTCCGGATCGGACTGCTCCTCGGCGAGGATCCCGTGGTAGTAGTCCTCGCACGTGCCGAGCTCGCCGGCGGGGGCGCCGCAGTCGCAGGTGCTGTCCGTCATGCCCGGCACCCTAGGTGACGGACGCCCGGACGGCGACGGGTTATCCGCCTCGCGGCCCTCCGGCCCGGCTCCTGCTAGCATCCGAGATCGTACCGTTCGGTTCTATCTCTGGAGGTGCCGTGCTCGACCCGCCGCACTGGCAGGCCGTACGGCTGGCGCTCGGCACCGCCTCGGCCCTCGGCCTGGCACGCTTCGCCTACGGCCTGCTCCTGCCCGCCATGCGTGACGACCTCCGCTGGACCCTGGCGGAGGCGGGCGCCATGAACACCGCCAACGGGCTCGGATACCTGCTCGGAGCGCTGGCCACCGCCGTCGTCACGCGCCGGGTGAGCGCCACGGCGACCTTCCGCTGGGGCATGGTCCTGGTGGCCGGGGCGCTGGCCGCGACGGCGACGACGGGCGACTACCTGGTCCTGCTGGCCTTACGGGCGGCGGCCGGGGCGGCGGGGGCGGCCGTGTTCATCGCGGGAGGGGTGATCGCCTCGCGCATCGCCACCCGTACGGCCTCCGGTGCGCCCATCACGGTGTACTTCGCCGGCGCCGGGCTGGGCATCGTCGCCGCCGGCGCGGCCCTCCCGGCGATGGCGGCGCAATGGCGCCTCGCGTGGGCGATCCTCGGCCTGGCCGCCGCCGCATCCGCCCTGGCCGCCTGGACCGCCGCCCACGAGACGCCTCCTATCGCTATCGCCCACGAGACGCCTCCTACCGCCATCGCCCACGAGACGCCGCCCATCGCCATTGCCCACGAGACGCCTCCCGCCCGCCCTGACCCCGCCCCGGCGCCCTCCGGCCACGGCCGCGCCCGTCTGCGCCCGCTGGCCGGCGTCACCGCCGCCTACCTGCTCTTCGCCACCGGCTACATCACCTACATCACCTTCCTCTCCGCCTACCTCGCCGACCAGCGTGCCCCGCTCGCCCAGGTCGCCCTCACCTGGACGGCCCTGGGCCTGGCCGTCATCGCGGCCCCTCTCCTCTGGAACCGCCCCACCGCCCGCTGGCCCGGCACCCGCGCCCTGACCGCGCTGCTCGCCACCCTCGCCGCCGGCGCGGCCCTGGCCCTGCTCGCTCCCGCCCCGCCGATCATCCTCGCCTCGGCGATCATCTACGGTGCGACGTTCATGGGCGTCCCCGCCGCCGTCACCACCCTCATCAGGACCACCACCCCGCCGACGGCGTGGACCGCCACCCTGTCCGCGTTCACCGTGCTGTTCGCCGCGGGCCAGACCGCGGGCCCGTGGCTGGCGGGCGTCCTGGCCGACGTCACCTCGACCGAGGCCACCCTGGCCTGGACCGCGATCCTGTGCGCCGCGGCCGCGGCGATCTCCGCCACCTCCCGCCCACCCGGGCACGGGCGACGCCCGAGGGGCAATTAGTGGTATACCGGTACGGCGCGAACGCTGTCCCGTACCCCAGAAGGAGCCCCGGTGCTGCGTCAGAAACCACCCCGACGCGGCCCGGGTGCGGCCCTGGCCTCGCTCAGGAACCCCCGCTTCGCCCTGCTCTGGCTCTCGAACCTGTTCTTCTTCGGCGGCGTCTGGAACCAGACCCTCGTCATGGGCTGGCTGGTCTACGAGACGACGCGGTCGGAGTTCCTCGTCGCCGCCTACACGGCGATCCGCCTGTCCCCGCTCCTGTTCGGGCCGATCGCCGGCGCCATCGCCGACCGATACGACCGCTCCAGGCTCCTCATCCTTGCCTCCACCTGGGCGTTCGCCGTCACCGCCGCGGTCGCCGTGCTCGCCGCCGTGGGCCTGCTGCCGTACTGGGCGATCGTGGCGGGCGGCTTCGCGCTCGGGCTCGCCCAGTCGCCCGCGCAGCCCGCCCGAGCCTCGATGGTGCTCGAACTCGTCGGACGCGAGAACCTCAGCAACGCCAACGCCCTGAACTCCATGGCCATGAACGTCACCCAGGTGGTCGGCCCCGCCGCCGGAGGCGCCCTGATCGCCGCCGTCGGAGCGCCCGCCGCGCTCTGGATCTCGACCAGCTGGTTCGCCTTCTCGCTGTTCCTGCTGCTGCCGTTGCGCGGCCGGGGCAAGGTCGAGCGCACGGTCACGGAACCGGTGTTCGCGATGATCGCCAGCGGCTTCCGCGCCATCGGACGCAACCGCCTGGCGGTCGCCGTCCTCCTCGTCACGCTCGCGGCCAACATCCTGATCTGGCCCATCTACCAGTCGTTCATGCCGGTCTTCGCCCGGGAGTCTCTCGGCCTCGACGCGGCGGGACTCGGCATCCTGCTCACGTGCTGCGGAGCCGGTGGCCTCACCGGCTCGCTGATCATCGCCGGACTGGGCGACTTCCGCTTCAAGGGCGCCCTGTTCGTCGGCGGCACCGCCGCACTCGGGGCGTTGTGGGCGGCGTTCTCGCTTACCCACACCACCACGGTCGCGTACGTGCTCATGGCCGTGATCGGGCTGGCCAGCGCGTGCTTCGGCGTGCTGCAGACCACGCTGCTGCTCATGACCACCGAGCCCGCCCTGCACGGGCGGGCGCTGGGGGCGCAGGAACTCGCGATCGGCGTCATGCCCCTGGCCGCCCTCGCCCTCGGCGCCGCCGCGCACGCGGTGGGCGTGGGGATCACGACGCTGAGCGCCGGCCTGGTGCTGGTCGCCGCCTTGGTCGTGCTCGCGGCGCGGGTTCCGGAACTGCTCAGGTACGGCTGAGGCCCGATCGATCGTCGCTTCCGCCGAGCTCGGCGAGCAGGCGGCCGGGCAGGTCGGTGAGGCGTTCGATGCGGATCACCGTGTCGTCGGCCGCCGGGGAGGGCCCGCCGGTGACGAAATCGATGCCGCGGTCCAGCCAGACACCCGTGAGCCCGGCGCGGGAGGCCGCGTTCACATCGCTCTCCAGCATGTCGCCCACGTTGACCGCCCGCGAGGGGTCGGTCCCCATCCAGCGGCAGGCGGCGGTGTACGCGGCGGGCTTGGCGGCGCCGAGCTCGGTCGGGGTCAGGACCGCCTCGAAGTGGCCGAGCAGGTCGAAGCGGGCGAGCTTGGCACGCTGCTGCCCGGGGTCGCCGTTGGTGAGGACGGCCAGCCGTACTCCACGGTCCCTCAGGTCTTCGAGGCAGGGCCGTACGTCGGGATAGCACTGCCAGGCCTGCTCGAACGCGGCGAGGTAACGCTCGGCGATCCAGGCGTCGAGCAGCTCGGGACCTTCGGGGACAGGCTCGCCCAGCATCGGCAGGAAGGAGCGCGCCCTGCGCCGGTGGTGCTCGGCGAAGGAGCACTCGCCGGCCAGGTATTCGCGCATGTGGCGCGCCTCCAGCGCCCACCACGCCGTCGCCAGCTCGTCAGGGGAGGCTGCGGGGCCGGGGGCGGTCCGGATGATCTGGGCGATCGTCTCCCAGACCGCGCCGCGATGGTCGACGAGGGTGCCGTCAAGATCGAAGAAGATCACGTCCGTCATGAGAGGATCATCTCGCGGACCTCGCCGGCGACCTCCCTGAGGCGCCGGATGCGCGGGCGTGGCGGGCGGGGGATACGCCGCCTCCGGGCTGATCATGGTCAGGGTGAGGACAGGAGCACGGAGCGGCCGCCAGGTCGACAGCCGATGGCTGAGGCCGGGCTTCGAGGTCGCGCTGGTTCTGTCGTTGACGATCTGGACGGTGCTCCTGCCAGGGGACATCACGTGGCAGGTCAGGACCGTCAACCTGCTGTGCGTGGCGGCGGTCGCGGTGCGGCGGGCGAACCCGGTGTTCGCCGCGTTCCTCCTGAGCGCCACCCTGTTCTACACCCGGGTGGGTGATCCGCTGACCGCGCAGACCGTGGCCTACGTGTTCGTGGTGCCCGCGCTGACCTCACGCCGGCGGATCGGCCCGCTGTTGTGGGTGGCCCTGGCGGCAGTGGTGATCAGCTATGCCCAGCCGTGGGACCTGGAGTGGTACGCCGTGGATCCGGTCTACCGCACGCTGTATTGCGTGATGCTGGCCGCGGCGGTCAGCTCGTTCGGGTTCCTGCAGCGGGCCATGCGGTCACGCAGGCGCCTCATGGTGCGCGAGCACAAGGAGCGCGAGGCCCGCGCCCGCGTGGAGGACAGGGCGCGCCTGTCGGAGGAACTGCACGACGCGATCGGCCACGAGCTGAGCCTCATCGCGGTCCTGTCGGCGACGCTGCCGCTGACGGGCGGAGACCAGCGTACGGCCGACCAGATCGCGTCGCTGGCCCGCAACGGCCTTGCCGAGCTCCGGCAGATCGTCGCCATCCTCGGCGACGAGGCGTCCGGGCAGGCGGGGGAACTGTTCAGCCTCCGGACACTGCCGGCGCTGATCGCCCGCGTCGAGGACACCACCGGGACACCGGTCCGGCTCGACGACCGGCTGGACGCGGACGTCGTGCTGCCGCCGGAGGTGGGGCGGCTCGCCTACCGGGTCATCCAGGAGAGCCTCACCAACGCCGTCAAGTACGCCCCCGGCGCCCCCGTGACCGTCACCCTGGACGGCACGGCGGAGCGGCTCACGGTGGCGGTGGACAACGGCCCGGCCCGCCGCGCGCCGATCGCGCTGCCGTCCGGCCAGCGCGGCCTCACGCATCTGGCCGACCGCGTGCAACGCCTGCGCGGATCGCTCACCGCCCGGCCGCACACCCACGGCGGTTTCGTGGTCGCCGCGGAGTTTCCCCTGAGCTGAGGGCTACCTCTTGCTGGTGGAGGTCACCCGCTTGAGCGCCCGCTCCCACTCCGTCCCGAAGGGGTTGTCGTTGATCATGTAGGTCCACGTGGCGCTGGGCCGCTTGAGCTCCGGCGCGGGCGCCTCGAAGGAGTCGAGCGAGCGGCGCTCGATCTCCGCCATCAGCTGCTTGTACTCCGCCACGGCCTCCCGGTGGAACTCGTCCAGGGGACTCATGCGCCCGAGCGCCCGCAGGTGGATGCCCTCGCGCAGGTCGGTGAGGAAGGCCAGATGCTCGGTCCAGCACCGGTCGAGGTGGTACAGCACGATCTGCCTGGCCGTCTCGTCGCGGGTGGACTCGGGCAGGGCCGCCCAGCGCTCCGGGTCGGCCTCGGACAGGGCCACGGAGGCCGAGTCGCCGTGCAGGACCTTGTCGCGCCACTCCATCACCAGCTCGCGCTGGTGCTCCAGCAGCCGGGTGTAGCGCCAGGTGTTGCGGTGGATCTCGAGGTTGACCCCTTCGGCGACACGCTGGGCGTGGCCGACGAGGTAGGCGCCGCGGCGGTGCCGTACGAGGCCGTCGGGGTCGGCGGCCGGCGGGCGCTCGTCGGGGACGAACTGGGTGAGCAGCTCGTCTTCCATGCTGACGAAGAAGACCGAGCCGCCGGGGTCGCCCTGGCGGCCGGCCCGGCCGCGCAGCTGGTCGTCGAGGCGGCTGGAGGAGTGGCGTCCTGAGCCGATCACGTAGAGGCCGCCGAGTTCGGCGACGCCGTCGCCGAGGCGGATGTCGGTGCCGCGGCCGGCCATCTGCGTCGAGACGGTGATCGCACCGCGCTCGCCCGCCCTGGCGATGATCGAGGCCTCCTCCGCGTCGTTCTTGGCGTTGAGGACGACGGGTTCGAGCTTGCGGCGCTGCAGCAGGTGGGCCAGGTGCTCGGACTCGGCGACGTCGAGGGTGCCGATGAGGATGGGGCGGCCGCTCTCGTGGACCGCCTGGATCTCCTCGACCAGGGCGGCGATCTTGTCGGGCCCGGTCGGGTAAATGCGGTCGGCGAAGTCGTCGCGGACGCAGGGCCGGTTGGGCGGGATGACGGCGACCTTGAGGCCGTAGAACTCGCCGAGCTGCTCGCTGACCGCGACAGCCGTACCCGTCATGCCGCAGACCTGCGGGTAACGCTTGATCAGCCCCTGGACGCTGATCTGGTCGAGGATCTCGCCCTTCTCGGTGGGGTCGAGCGCCTCCTTGGCCTCGACCGCGGCCTGGAGCCCGTCGGGCCAGCGCTGCAGCAGGGCGACGCGGCCACGCGAGGGGTTGATCAGCTGGACCCTGCCGTCGCGGACGATGTAGTCGACGTCGCGGGTGAGCAGGGCGTGGGCGTGCAGGGCGAGGTTGACCTCGATCAGGGTGCCAGGCTCGTTCTCGTCGTAGAGGTCGATGCCGAGGATGTTCTCGACGCTGGCCGCGCCCTTGGTGGTCAGGTAGGCGTTGCGGCCCTGCTCGTCGATCTCGTAGTGGTAGCCGCGTACGAGGGTGCGGACCAGGGCGGCGAGTTCGGGGATGGTGCTGCCGGGGTCGGCGGCGCCGGCGAGCACGAGCGGGACGCGGGCCTCGTCGACGAGCACGGAGTCGGCCTCGTCGACGAGCGCCACCTCCGGCGCGGGGACGATGATCTGGGCCGGGCCGGTGGCCAGGCGGTCGCGCAGGACGTCGAAGCCGATCTCGCTGACCGAGCCGTAGAGCACGTCGCACGCGTAGGCCGACCTGCGCTCCTCGTGCGGGGTGTTCTGGTCGATGTGGCCGACCGTGACGCCGAGGGCTTCGTACAGCGGAGCCATCCACTCGGCGTCGCGCTTGGCCAGGTAGTCGTTGACCGAGATCACGTGGACGCGCTTGCCCTGCAGGGCGTAGCCGGCGGCGGCCATGGCGCCGGACAGGGTCTTGCCCTCGCCGGTGACCATCTCGGCGACGTGGCCGTCGAGCAGGGCCAGGGTGCCGATCAGCTGCACGTCGTACGGCCTGAGGCCGAGGGTGCGGTCGGCGGCCTCCCGGGCGATGGCACAAAAGCCCGCCAGGTCTGACATGTCGGGCTTGTCGTCCGGTGAGACCTCCCGCTTGTCGGCCGCGTGCACGACCTTCTTGTAGGCGGAGAGGTTCACCCCTCCCGGGCGATCCAGAAGGTTGCGGAATAGCCCGGAGATCAAGGCCCTTTTGCCGGTCACAGTCCCTCCAACGACAACTACGCCGAGCCTGTTCCTCTTGGGACCGGCACAGGTCCGGTACGGCAGGCGCCGCCGTACCGGACACTAGCTCACCTTTGACCCTGAACGGTCAACACCACGACGGAGGCGAGCAGCACGGCACCTCCCATCGCGGACAGGAGCGTCAGCGGCTCGCCCAGCAGCAGCGTTCCCAGCGCGGCCGCGCCGACCGCCTCGCCCAGGGACAGGATCGCGGCCGTCGACGCTCTGACGGTGGTCAGCGCCCTGAAGAACAGCGCGTAGGCGAGAGCCGTCGGGATCGCGCCCAGGTAGAGCAGCAACGCGACCGTCTCCAGGGAGACGTGGGGCAGGGTCGCGAACGGCGCCAGGCACAACGCCCCGACGGCGAAGGCGCCGGCGGTGGTTGTGGCCGGATCGTTGTGATGGCCCGCGGACTTCGTGTACAGGGTGACCGCCGCGTACCCGGCCGCCGACAACAACGCCAGGGCGATGCCCAGCGGGGTGCTCGACCCGGTCTGCTCGGCCGTCAGCATGACCAGCCCCGACAGGGCGGCGGGCAGGGCGATCAGCCCCGCCCCGCCGAGGCGCTCGCCGAGGAACACGCGGCTGCCCGCGGCGGCGAACAGCGTGGTCGCGCCCATGGTGACGACGGTGGCGACCGCGACGCCCGACTCGGCGATCGCGCCGAAGTAGGCCGTCTGGTAGATCGCCATTCCGGCGCCGACGACAAGGGTGTGCCGGAGCGTGCCGCTTGCCGGAGCGGCACCTGTGCCGCTTCTCCTGGTGGTGCGGGTGACCAGGAGCAGGAAGCCCGCGCCCAGCAGGTAACGCCAGAACGAGGCGCCGACGGCGTCGAGGCCGCCGTGCTCGAACAGCAGCTTTCCCGCGGCGCCGCCGGTGCCCCAGGCGGCGGCGGCGACACAGATGAACAGCGCGCCACGGCGCGCGGTAAGGGATGACAAGGAGATCTCTCCGAAGGGAGTGGTTGGAGAAGGGCCTGAACGAAGGCAGGCGGCAACCACTCACGGACCCGAGGTCCGCTACGAGGGGCGCCCGCTAGACGGCGGGCGGGGGAGAGATCAGGTAATACGGCACCGGATCAGAATAGCGAGGAACGTACCTGACATCGGCTGACAGGTATGCCGGGCACGATGACATCCATGACAGCAACGCTTCTCGCCTTCACCATCGACTGCTCCGAGCCCAGTAAGCTCGCTGACTTCTACGCCAAGGTCCTGGGCTGGGAGGTGACCTACGCCGAGGAGGAGTACGCGGCCATCGGCGATGGGACGACCAGCATCTACTTCGGCCGGGTGGCCGACCGGAAGCCGGTCGAGTGGCCAAGTCCGGACAAGCAATTCCACATCGATCTCCGGGTGCCGGACGTGGAGCGGGCCGTCCAGGAATTCATCGATCTGGGCGCAACCAGGCCCGACTTCCAGCCCGGTGAGGGAAAATGGGTCGTGATGCAGGACCCGCAGGGCCACCTTTTCTGCGTCTGCCCCGAGAGATCAGCCTAAAGTCTGATCTAACGACCTTGCTGGGCGAATAGTCTGTATCAATGCTCTTGGACCTCTGCGGGCGCCCATGACCTGGGTAGGCCTGGTGATCGCCCTGCTCGGGGCCCTCGGATACGCGCTCGGCGCGGCATTGCAACAGTACGAAGCCGTGGCGGAGGGCGCTTCGTTCTCGCTGATGAAGCGCCCGCGCTGGTGGATCGGCGGCATCATCGGCTTCACCGGCGCGTGCCTGCACGCGGTGGCGCTCAGCTTCGCACCGCTCGTCGCGGTGCAGCCCATCAGCGTGGCCACCCTGGTGTTCGCCGTCCCCCTGGCCGCCTTCATGTACGGCCGCAAGCCGTACAAGGCGGAGATCTTCGGCTCCATCGCCGTGGCCGTCGGCCTGCTCTGGCTCATGCTGCTGGTGCCCGAGCACAACGTGAAGCCGAGCCTGTCGACCCCCGCCGCACTCGTGTTCATCGCCGTCATCGGCACGATCGTGCTCATCACCCACCTGGCCTCCAAGCGGGCGAGCGGCCCGGCCAAGGCGCTGCTGCTGTCGATCGGCGCGGGCGCCACGACGGCCAGCGTCTCCACCTTCGTCCGCGTCGTCGGCGGCGGCATGGACGGCGACTTCGGCAAGCTGCTCCACTGGTTCACGCTGGCCATTCCGGTGCTGCTCATCTGCGCCGTCATGCTGCTGCAGCACTCCTACGCGGTCGGCTACTTCGGCATCGCCTACGCGGGCGTACAGGTCGTCGACCCGATCACCAGCGTGCTCGCCGGAGCCATCATGCTCGGCGAGCCCCTGCCGACCAGCCCCGGCACCGCCATCCCCGCGATCGCCGCCGCCGCGCTCACGATCGCCGGCACGATCACACTCGGGCGCCTGGCTCCCGACCACTCCAAGAAGCCGCCGGCGGCTCCCATCCCAGCACCGGTGCCTGCGACCGCAACAGCAGATCTGGACTGAGCTTCCCGCCCAGCCGTACGCCCAGGTTCCTCAGGCGTACGGCCAGCGGATGGGTCAGGGTGACCGCCCGGTTGATCGCCGCCGACCTGGCCACGATCATCGCGGTGCGCTCCAGCCTGGCCCGCGTGTAGGCCTCCAGGTCGGGCGCCGTCGCGGCCAGGGTGACCGCGTCCTCGATCGCCTGGCAGGCACCCTGGCCGAGATTGGGCGTCATCGGGTGCGCGGCGTCGCCCAGCAGGGCGACCCTGCCGCGGTGCATCGCGGGCAAGGGCTTGTCCAGGTAGTAGACGTCGTTCCTGAGCACCTTCTCCGCACCCTGGAGCAGCTCGGGGATGGGGTCGTGCCAGGAGCCGAAACGTCTGACCAGCTCGGCCCTCTCGTCGGCGAACGTGCTGCCCGCGGGGACGACGTCGGTGGCGTAGACGTAGACCTCGGAGCCGGCCAGGGGCATGACGCCGAAGACGAGGCCCCTGCCCCAGGTCTCGTGGGTCTGCACGACGCCCTCGGGCTTGGGGACGATCGCCCGCCACGCCGTGACGCCCGCGTAGATCGGGGCGGGGTGGCCGGGGAAGAGGGCCCTGCGGGCGGCCGAGTGGATGCCGTCGGCGGCGACCACCAGGTCAGCGCCAAAGCGGTCGGCGAGATCGTCCACACCAACCTCGGACACCGGACCTGCCCCGAGTTCGGTCCCCGCGCCGAAGCCTGCCTCGACCCCCAGGCGCAGTGCGCCCTTGGGCAGCCGTTCCACCAGGAGCTCCGTCAGCGTCGCCCGCCTGAGGAGCACGATCGAGTCGCCGAACGTCGCCACCGCCCTGTCATTCGTGGTGCGCATCAGCCACTTCCCGTCGGAGCTGCGCAGCCCGGCGGTGCCCTGGATCGCCGAGAGCTTGCGCACCTCGTCGCCGACGCCGATCACGTCGAGGGCCTTCAGCGCGTTGGCGGCGATCGCCAGCCCTGAGCCGACCGGCTCCAGCTGCGGCGCCCGCTCGAGGACCTCGACCTCCCAGCCCTTCCTGTGCAACGCGATGGCGGCGGTGAGACCGCCGATGCCCGCTCCGATCACTACCGCACGCATGCCCGCTCCTCAGGGAAACTACATCTGTAGTTTGAGACTACACCTGTAGTATGCCGCCGTGAAGCGCTCGGAAGTCATCGCGGACGCGGCCATCACCGTCCTGGCCGATCACGGCATGCGCGGGCTCACCCACCGCGCCGTCGACGAGGCCGCGGGACTCCCCGCCGGCTCCACCTCCAACCTGGCCCGCAGCCGGGCGGCGCTCCTGGAGCTCGCACTCGAGCATCTGACCGCGCTGGAGGAGCAGGCGCTCGCCGAGGCGCTCGGTGCCGGTGGCTCGGAGCTGCCGGAGCTCATGGCCGCGGCGCTGCTGGTGCAGATCAGGGATCGGCGGCGCACGCTGGCTCGCTACGAGCTGGCACTGGAGGCCAACCGGCGGCCCGAACTGCGGGCCGTCTACAACCGGGTGGGGGCGCGGTTCCGGGACCCGGGGGTGGTGATGCTGACTGCGATGGGATCGGCGGACCCGGCGCGGCACGCACGCCAGCTGGTGGCCTTCGGGGAGGGGCTGATGTTCGACACGCTGGTGGGGGCGGGGTCCGAGCCGTCGTTCGAGGAACTGCGGGACGGGATCGAGGAGCTGATCGCGGGCATGCTCGCCCAAGGCTGACCCCAGGCCCCCGCGTCGAGAGCCTTCCCCCGGCCCTGGCCCCCGGCCCCCGGCCCGCGGCTCGGCTCGGCCCGCGGCTCGGCCCTGGCCCTCAGCCTCGGTGCCCGGTCCTCGGTGCCCGGTCCTCGGTGCCCGGTCCTCGGCTCTCGGTCCTCGGCTCTCGGCCCTCGGCCGTGAGCCTGGGGCTTCCGGCCCCCGTCCTCCTACCTGCCCGTGAGGCGGGCGCGGTGGGCGGGCCACTCCTCGCGCAGGATGCCGAAGCACACCGTGTCGCGCCAGGTGCCGTCCGGCCGGGGCCGGTGGCGTCGCAGGGTCGCCTCGTGCACCCCGCCGATCCGCGCGATCGCCCGCTGCGACCGCGTGTTGCGGTCATCGGTCTTCAACAGCACCCTGTTGTGCTCATGCCCCCCGAAGACGTGGTCGATCAGCAGCACCTTGCACGACGTGTTCACCGCCGTCCGCCAGTACGCCCTGCCGTACCACGTCCACCCGATCTCGACGCTCAGATCGAACCCGGGCACGTCGCAGAACGACGTCGACCCGATGGCCCGCCCTTCGTGGATCACGGCGTACGGCACGCGCGCGGGGTTGTCGACGAGCGAGCGCACGATGCGCGCCATGTCGTCCTCGGTGCGAGGGGTGGCGGCGGGCATCCACTGCCACAGCTCGTCGTCCTTGCCGCTGGCGAAGAACAGGTCGGCGACGTGTGCGGGCGTGAGAGGTTCGAGCCGGACGACGGCGTCGGTGAGGACGGCGGGTGTGGGCAGGGCGAGGGTCATGACTGACCCCGGTCGACGAGGCGGGCGCGGTGGGCGGGCCATTCCTCGCGCAGGATGCCGAAGCAGGCCGAGTCGCGCCAGGTGCCGTCGGGCCGGAGACGGTGGCGGCGCAGGGTGCCTTCGTGCAGGCCGCCGATGCGGGCGATGGCCTGCTGGGAGCGCGTGTTGAGGTGGTCGGTCTTGAACATCACGCGGTTGTAGTCGTGGGCGTCGAAGGCGTGGTCGACGAGCAGGATCTTGCACGAGGTGTTGACGGCGCTCCGCCACACGGCCCTGCCGTACCAGGTGAAGCCGATCTCGACGCTCAGGTCCCATCCGGGGACGTTCCAGTAGGAGGTGGAGCCGACGGCGCGCCCGTCGTGCACGACCGCGAAGGAGACGCACTCGGGGTTGGCGAGCAGGCCGGTGACGATGTGGGCGACCTGCTCCTCGCTCTGCGGGGTGGGGACGGGCATCCAGCGCCACACCTCGTCGTCCTTGCCGCTGGCGGCGAAGAGGTCGGGGACGTGGTCCCCGGTGAGGGGCTCGAGGCGGACCACCGTGTCGGTGAGCACGGTGGGTGAGGGCATGGTCGCGGTCATGGCCACGAGGGTAGTGGCGGGGTGGCCTGCCGAGCATGGCCACAAGCGGTCGTTTCCCAGGGACCACTACACGAAGGCGAACATGCGCTCACCAGCGGCGAGAGGGCGAGGGGTGCCGGTGAAGCGGTGCGCGCCCACGCCGTAGGGCGCGTCGGGCGGCGACATCCACCACTCCTCGAAGCCCTGCTGCTCGAACCAGGAGCGGATCGACGGCACGAGGTCGGGGGAGCGGCGGTGGCGGGTCCAGATGACCGTGCCGCCGGTGGCGGTCAGGTGGCTGGAGTAGGCGACGGTGCGTTCGACGTCGGCGTCGGGGATGTTGCCGAAGATGCCGCACAGCAGCACCAGGTCGGCGGGCGCCAGGTCGAGGTAGTGGTCGGTGAGGGCGGCGTCGGCGGTGACGATCTCGACCTCGGGCAGGCCGAAGGCGCGGGCGGCGTCGGCGTTGGCGGGGTCGAGCTCGACGAGCCGGGCGCGGGTGTCGGCGCGGCGGGGGTGGTGGGCCAGGACGGGCAGCAGGTCGCGGCCCTGCCCGGCGCAGAGGCTGATGATCGTCAGCGGGCCGGGCGGGGCGGTGTCGAGCGTCTGGCGGATGCGCTCCTGCACGACGTGCAGGCGCTGGGCCAGGGGGGAGCCGGGACGGTCGTAGTCGGCGTGCCATGTCTGCCAGTCCATGGCGCGTGACCTTACCGGCGGCCTCCGACAAGCCGGGCGCGGTGGGCGGGCCACTCCTCGCGCAGGATGCCGAAGTAGACCGAGTCGCGCCAGGTGCCGTCGGGGCGGACGCGGTGGCGTCGCAGAGTGCCCTCGTGCACGGCTCCGAGGCGGGCGATGGCCTGCTGGGAGCGGGTGTTGAGGTGGTCGGTCTTCAGGACGACCCGGTTGTAGTCGTGGGCGTCGAAGGCGTGGTCGATGAGCAGGATCTTGCAGGCGGTGTTGACGGCTGTGCGCCAGTAGGCCCTGCCGTACCAGGTGAAGCCGATCTCGACGCTCAGCGCGTATCCGGGAACGTTCACATACGAGGTCCAGCCGATGGCGCGGCCGTCGTGGACGACGGCGAAGGGCGTGTACTCGGGGCCGTCGACGAGGCGCCGGGCCAGGGTGGTGAGGTCTTCCTTGGTGTGCGGTGTGGGCCTGAGCCAGCGCCACACCTCGTCGTCCCCGCCACCGGCCTCGAAGAGGTCGGGCACGTGGTTCTCGGAGAGCGGCTCCAGTCGTACGACACCGTCCGCGAGAACCGTGGCGCGGGGGAGTGTTGCGGTCATGCGCGGAGCCTAGTGGCGCCCCCCTTTATCTATGTATGTCGGTATTTGACAGAGTCGACAGGCATACCGACCGGTCGGTAGTCTCGCGGCATGGACTTCGCCTTCGACAGCGTCACCGAGGACCTGCGCGAGCGCCTGCTGCGCTTCATGGACGAGTGCGTCTACCCAGCCGAGGCAGCCTTCCACGAGCAGGCGGACGAGAGCGGGTGGAGCCCGCCGCCGCTGCTGGAGGATCTCAAGGACGAGGCGAGGAAGCGGGGCCTGTGGAACCTGTTCCTGCCGGGTGACCACGGCGCGGGCCTGACGAACCTGCAGTACGCGCCGCTGGCCGAGATCATGGGCCGCTCGCCGAGCATCGCCCCGGCCGCGACCAACTGCGCCGCGCCCGACACCGGCAACATGGAGGTGCTCTCCATGTTCGGCAGCGAGTGGCAGCGCAAGGAGTGGCTCGCGCCGCTGCTCGACGGCGAGATCCGCTCGGCCTTCGCGATGACCGAGCCCGACGTGGCCTCCTCCGACGCCACCAACATCGCCACCTCGATCGCCCGCGACGGCGACGAGTACGTGATCAACGGCCGCAAGTGGTTCATCTCCGGCGCCATGAACCCCAGCTGCAAGATCTTCATCGTCATGGGCAAGACCGATCCCGAGGCCCCGAGCCACCGGCAGCAGAGCATGATCCTGGTGCCGCGCGACACGCCCGGGATGACGATCAAGCGCGGCATGACGGTCTTCGGCTACACCGACGGCGACCACGGCGGGCACGCCGAGGTGATCTTCGAGGACGTGCGGGTCCCGGCCGACAACCTGATCGGCGAGGAAGGCGGCGGCTTCGCCATCGCCCAGGCCCGCCTCGGTCCCGGCCGCATCCACCACTGCATGCGCCTCATCGGCATGGCCGAGCGCGCCATCGAGATGATGTGCAAGCGCGCGCTGAGCCGTACGACGTTCGGCAAGCCCGTCGCCCAGCAGGGCGTCGTGCAGGACTGGATCGCCGAGTCCCGGGTCAGGGTCGAGCAGCTGCGCCTGCTCACCCTCAAGGCCGCCTGGCTCATGGACACCGTCGGCAACCGCGGCGCCCACACCGAGATCCAGGCCATCAAGATCGCCGCTCCGCTGACGGTGGAGTGGATCCTCGACAAGGCCGTCCAGGTGCACGGCGCGGGCGGCGTGTCCCAGGACTTCCCGCTGGCCGGGCTCTGGGCTCACGCGCGCACGCTGCGCCTGGCCGACGGGCCCGACGAGGTGCACAAGAGGTCACTCGCCTACCGGGAGCTGAAGAAGTGGATGTAGTCGACGATTTCCTGAGAGATCACCCCGCGGACGACCGGCTGGAGTTCCTCCGCGCCCGCTTCGACGCCGGGCTGGCCTGGGTGCACTTCCCCGAGGGGCTGGGCGGCCGGGGCTGGTCGCGCGACCTGCAGCAGGAGGTCGACGAGGCCTTCAAGGGCACGCCGCAGCTCGACTTCGGCGTGCAGGCGATCGGCCTGGGCATGGCCGCTCCCACGATCCTCGCCTTCGGCACCGAGGAGCAGAAGCGCCGGTTCCTCAGGCCGCTGTGGACCGGCGAGGAGATCTGGTGCCAGCTGTTCAGCGAGCCCGGCGCCGGCTCCGACCTGGCCACCCTGGCCACCAGGGCGGTCAGGGACGGCGACGAGTGGGTCGTCGACGGCCAGAAGGTCTGGACCTCGGGCGCCCACCACGCTCGCTGGGCCATCCTGGTCGCCAGGACCGATCCCGACGTCCCCAAGCACCGCGGCCTGACCTACTTCGTGTGCGACATGCACGCCCCCGGTGTCGAGGTGCGCCCGCTGCGCCAGATCACCGGCGAGGCCGAGTTCAACGAGGTCTTCCTGACCGGTGTGCGGCTCGGCGACGACCTGCGCCTGGGCCAGGTCGGCGACGGCTGGCGGGTCGCGCAGACCACGCTGATGAACGAGCGCGTCGCGATCGGCGGCAATCCGGTACGGCGCGGCGGCGGCATGATGGGCCCCGTGCTCGACGCCTGGCGCGAGCACCCCGAGCACCGCAGCCACGACCTGCAGCAGCGCCTGCTCAAGATCTGGGTGGAGGCCGAGGTCACGAGGCTGTCGGGCGTACGGCTGCGCGAGCAGCTCGCGGTCGGCCAACCGGGCCCCGAGGGCTCGGGCATGAAGCTGAGCTTCGCCAAGCTGAACCAGGAGCTGTCGGGCATCGAGGTCGAGCTCAACCGCGACCTGGGCTACGACGACTGGAGCTTCCGCCGTTCCGAGAGCGTCGACTTCTTCGGGCGTGGTCCCGGCTACCGCTACCTGCGCGCCAAGGGCAACTCCATCGAGGGCGGCACCTCGGAGATCCTGCGCAACATCGTCTCCGAGCGGGTGCTCGGGCTGCCGAGCGAGCCCCGTGTCGACAAGGACGTGCCGTGGAAGGACCTGCCCCGATGACCCTGCTCTACAGCCCGGACGAGGAAGACCTGCGCTCTGCCGTACGTGACCTGCTGAAGGACCGGTGCACCGACGTCCTGGCGCGTGTCGAGACGGCCCAGCCCTACGACCTGGACCTGTGGAAGACGCTCTCGCGCGAGATCGGGGTCGCGGGCCTGCTGATCCCCGAGGAGTACGGCGGCGCCGGCGCGACGCCGCGTGAGGCGGGCGTGGTGCTGGAGGAGCTGGGCCGGTTCGTCGCGCCCGTGCCCTTCTTCACCAGCTCGGTGCTGGCCACCAAGGCGCTGCTGGAGGTGGGCGCCGGTGAGCTGCTGGAGCGGCTGGCCGGCGGCGAGGCGACGGCGGCGCTCGCGGTGCCGTTCAGCGCCTCGCCGTACCGGATCCCCTCCGGCACGGCGAACGTGGCGGGCGCGGACGTGGCCGACATCGTGCTCGTGGTCGAGGACGGCGTGCTCTACCAGGTGCCCGGCGCCCGCGTGGAGCTCGTGTCGTCCCTCGACATGACCAGGCCGGTCGGGACCGTGTCGTACGGCTCGGGCGACAAGGTCAGGCTCGGCGAGGTCGACCTGCCGGGCGTGCTCGGTTTCGGCGCCGCGCTGCTGGCCTCCGAGCAGCTGGGCGTGGCCGAGTGGTGCCTGCAGACGACGCTCGACTACGTCAAGACGCGTTACCAGTTCGCCCGCCCGGTCGGCTCCTTCCAGGCGATCAAGCACCGGCTGGCCGACCTCTGGCTCGACGTGGTGCGGGCGCGCGCCGCGGCCAGGAACGCGGTGTCGGAGCTGTCGCCGATCGCGACGGCCACGGCGCAGGCGTGGAACGCGGACGTGGCCGTGCATGTGGCCGAGGACGCGGTCCAGCTGCACGGCGGCATCGGGATGACCTGGGAGCACCCCGTGCATCTCTACCTCAAGCGCGCCAAGGCCACCCAGATCGCCCTGGGCACGCCCGGCGACCACCGCGAGGCGCTGGCTAGTCTCGTGGGGCTAGAGATGTGAGCAGCAGGTCGGCGAAGTGAGCACCCACCTGGGCGCCGGTCAGCGGCCCGTCCGCGTGGTACCACGTGCCCAGGTGGTGCACCGAGCCGAAGAAGTAGTCGACGACGATCTCGGCGGGGATGTCGTCGCGGAAGACGCCCTCGCGCTGCCCCTCGGTCACGAGCGCGCGGAAACGTTCGTGGTAGCGGCGGCGCTCGGCGCGCACGGTCTTCTGGGTCTGCGGCGCGAGCAGGTGCATGGACCGGAAGAAGATCTTCGAGTCGTCCAGGTACTCCGTGGTGGTCTCGACCACGTCGGCGGCGGCTCTGTGGAGGCGCTCGGCGACGGGTCCCGGCTCGTCGGCGATCTGGGTGAGCCTGCCCATCTGCATGCGAAGCAGGCGGGCGTAGACTTCGTGCAGCAGGTCGTCCTTGGAATCGAAGTAGTGGTACATGGCGCCCTTGGTGACGCCGGCCGCGACCACGATCTCCTGGACCGAGGTGCTCTCGAATCCCTGCTTCGCGAACAGGCGGGTGGCCTCGCTGAGCAGTCTCTGGCGTACCGGTTCTTCCTTCACGCCTCCCGAGCATACCGACTGGTCGGTTGAATGGAATCGGGTTGGTGCTATTTCCGTAACCCCCTGCACGTCGGAGCCCGGGAGCGGGTACCCCTTGGACCGGCGAGGGATCTCCGGCGTGGTAGATCCAGGCATTACCTACTCATTCGGGGAGTTTGGCATGCCCGGTGGCTCGATCTACGTGCAGCGGGACGAGAAGTTCACGGGCTCCTCAGCCCAGTGGTACTACGAGAAGTACTGGCACGAGGACGCCAAGACCAGACAGCGCGCCCGCGTCGCGAAGGCGGCGGCGGGCTTCGTCGCCGGCTTCCTGCTGGCGCTCCGCTTCGACCTCGGTCTGGCGGCTCTGTACGGCTTCGCCCTCGCGGGCGTCGTCGCGGCCGTCGACTGGTACCTGTCCTGGCGCTCCTTCCGCTCCACGGCGGTGTGGAGGGGCCGCCGCAGAGGAGAGTCGATCACCGGCAAACTGCTACGGCGCGCGCTGCGCCGTACCGGGCACAGGGTGCTCGACGGACGCGCCATCCGCGGGATGGCCTCCATCGACCACCTCGTGATCGGGCCGGGCGGCCTGTGGATCGTCGACAACGAGTCGTGGTCGCCGGACACCGAGATCGCCACGTACGGCGGGCGGCTGTTCTTCGGCGAGAAGTACGGCACCAGCGTGGCCAGGCCACTGGTCGAGACGGCCAACGCCTTTGCCGACCTGCTCACCCGCGAGACCGGGATCAAGGTCGCGATCAGCCCGATCCTGGCCGTGCACTGCGGTCAGCTGCCACGCGGCGGCCTGGTCGCCGCCGAGGGCGTGACGGTCACCAGGCCGGGACGCGTGTCCTCCCTCGTGCGCCGCACGGTCACCCAGGTGCTGACCCCGCAGCAGATCGAGGTGCTGGCCCGCACGGCGGCACGGGAGCTGCAGCGGGTCGGCTAGGGACTGAGCGGCAGGTTGATGACCACCGCGCTGATGCTCGTCAGCGCGGCCGTCACCGCCAGCCAGAACCCCCAGCGGATCAGCCGGTACTTTCGCGTGGCGATCCGGCTGAGCCGCAGGAGCTGGTGGGTGACGCGCTCGAGGTCGAGTTCGGCCGACTGGCGCAGCGCGGTGGTCACGTCGTCGACGGTCCTGAAGTGCGACACGTCGTGGAAGTACATGATCCTGCCGCTGCCGTTGCGCCGGTCGAGGCGGGGATAGACGGCACCCGACAGCACGCCGACCGAGGCGAGCGCGGCCACCACCCCGGCCCACCACAACCACTCGACGGCGTCGGAGAGGTCCTGGGGCTTCCAACTGCCCGCCAGCAGGCCACCGGCGATCGCGCCCAGGCCGATGCCGACCACGCCGAGCAGCACCTGGGCCTTGGAGTCGGCCTTGTTCAGCTCCTCGCGCGCCTCGCTGAGCAACTGGGAGCCGTAGGCCACGGCCTGGGCCTGCCTGAGCTGGGCCGGATCAGGTCCTGGCCGGCGTAACCACCACATGGGATCAGTTTAGATCTTCGATGAACTCCGCCAGCTGGGCCACGTTGCGGCACTCCCGCATCGGCACGATCGCGCCGTAGCCGGAGGCGACGGAGTCGCCCGTGTCCCACTGGGCACGCGGCTCGGGGTTGAGCCAGTGGGCGTGGCGCGCCTTGCCCGCCAGCCGCCTGAGCGTGTCGGCGGCGGGCGGCTGGTAGTTGGAGCGGGCGTCGCCCAGGATGAGCAGCGAGGTCCTGGGCCCGATCGCGTCGCCGTACTTCTCCGCGAAACGCTCGAAGGCGTGGCCGTAGTTGGTCCTGCCGAAGCGGGTCATGTCGGCCTCGCTCGCCAGGCGGGTGACCGCGTCGAGGAAGTCGGCCCCCGGTGCGAAGAAGCGGGTGATCTCGTCGACCGTGTCGACGAAGCCGAACGCCCGCACCTTGGTGAACTGCTCCTTGAGCGCGTAGGTGAGCAGCAGGGTGAAGTGGGCGAAGCTGGAGACCGAGTCGCTGGTGTCGCAGAGCACGACGAGCTCGGGCTTGTGGGGGCGGGGCGGCTTGAAGTGGGTGGTGAGCGGGACCCCTCCGGTCTGCAGGGAGGCGCGCACGGTCCGCCTGAAGTCGAGGCGGCCCTGCTTGTCGTGGCGGTGCTTGATCGCCAGCCTGGTGGCCAGGCGCCTGGCCAGGGGGTAGACCTCCCGCCGCAGGTCGGTGAGATCCTGCTTGGTGGCCCTGAGGAAGTCGATCTGGTCGAGCGGGGGGCGCACCGCCGACTTGGCGATCTTCTCGATGCCGGAGTCCTCGGCGATCCTGCGTCGCACGTCGGAGGCGACCTCCGACTCGAACTGCCGGATCTTGGCCGAGATGTGCGTGCGTGCCCGCTTCTCGTGCAGGGTGCCGCGCTCGATCCCCTCCAGCAGCCTGGCGATGAGCGTCTCGGGCGACAGGGCGCGCATCACGCTGTAGGAGAACCAGTTCTGCCGGCCGGGACCGGCCGGCTGGCGTCCGAAGCGCTCGACCATCGCCCTGGCGAACTGCCGCATCTCCTCGTCGCCGCCGTTGGCCAGCAGCCTGGCCAGCTCGTCGCGCAACTGCTGGGGAGTCGCCTCCTGCAGGTCGTCGCGCGGCGCGCTGTACAGCCCGCTGGTCGACGGCGGGAACCACAGATCGAACAGCACGTCGAAGCCGGGCCGGTACGACGGCTTCTTGACCAGCGTCGCCGCGTAGGCGGACTTCAGCAGGTCGCGGTCGCCCATCTCGATGACGCGCAGCGCCGCCGCCGCGTCGAGCCCTTCGGCCACCGACACCGGGATGCCCGCGCCACGCAACGCGTGCAGGAATCCCACATGCCGGTCGACCAGGCTCTCTCTCACTTGAGCCCCAGTTCCTTGATCGCCCGGTCCTGGTCGGAGGCGTGCTTGAGCACGACGCCGAGCGTCTGCCCGATGGTCTCCTCGTCGAGGTCGTCCTTGCCCAGCGCGAGCAGGGTCCTGGCCCAGTCGATCGTCTCGGCCACCGACGGCGCCTTCTTCAGCTCCATCGCCCGCAACGTCGCCACCGTCCTGGCCAGCTGCTCGGCCAGGTCCTGGCGGATCGTGGGCACCTGGCTGAGCACGATGTCGCGCTCGCGCTCCGGCGTCGGGTACTCGATGTGGAGGTACAGGCAGCGCCGCTTGAGCGCCTCCGACAGCTCGCGGGTCGCGTTGGAGGTGAGGATGACGTACGGCCTGCGCACCGCCTCGATCGTGCCCAGCTCCGGAATCGTCACCTGGAAGTCCGACAGCAGCTCCAGCAGCAGCCCCTCCACCTCGACGTCGGCCTTGTCGGTCTCGTCGATGAGCAGGACCGTGGGCTCGGTGCTCCTGATGGCCTTGAGCAGCGGCCTCTCGAGCAGGAACTCCTCGGTGAAGATGTCGTCGTCGGCGCTGGTGGCCTGGATGCGCAGGAGCTGCTTCTTGTAGTTCCACTCGTACAGGGCCCTGGCCTCGTCGAGGCCCTCGTAGCACTGGAGCCTGATCAGCCGTGCGCCCGTGGCCTGCGCCACGGCCTTGGCCAGCTGGGTCTTGCCCACACCCGCCGGGCCTTCCGTCAGCAGCGGCTTGCCCAGGGCGGCCGCCAGGAAGACGCTCGTGGCTATCGCGTCGTCGGAGAGGTAGCCGGCGGCGCTCAGGCGCTCGCTCACGTCGGCGGGCGAGTTGAACATCCACGCTCCTTGAGGTCGGTAGCAAACCGAATCTTATTCTGTCATTGTGGCCCCCGATTCGGCCAGCCGCCCCTCGGCCCATGCCGCCCACTCCTGCTGCACCCGCAGGTGGCGCAGGCCGAGCTCGAAGGCCAGCCGGCCGCGCTCCGGCACGAGCCGCTCGACGGCCTCCAGCTCGGCCAGCTCCTTGGCGGCCAGCTCGGCCTGATGCCGCAGGTACGCGCGGGCGTCGGACGGCTCCACCTGGCCGAGGAAGCACAGCCGGAGCAACATCTCGCTCCGGGCGCCGCGCGACGGCCCGGACAGCAGCCAGGCGTGCAACTCGGCACGGCCGGCGTCGGTGATGGAGTACTCCTTGCGGCCTCGGCCGCCGGGGGCGCTGACGTGGACGAGCCCCGCGTCGGCGAGCCTGGACAGCTCGCCGTACAGCTGGCTCCGCGTGGCGGGCCAGACGGTGCGCAGCGAGGTGTCGAACAACTTCATCAGGTCGTAGCCGCTGCCAGGATCGCGCGCGAGGAGTCCGAGTACGGCATGTCGAAGGCTCATGTCACCTGCCACCAGGAAAAGGGGAAGGCCCGGGCCCGGGGGGTGGGCCCGGGCCTTCCGGGGTGGGGAAAGAAGGATCAGGAGACCGGCTGCAGAGTGCGGCAGGGGGCGTGCAGCGCGTCGGCGCAGACACGATGGAGGCTTCCCCGGTGGAAGACCAGGGGACCGGAGTCGCCCTCGCCGGTGGTCAGCGCGGTGACGCGCGCCAGGGCGAGCTCGTGGTCACCGACGAGATGGCTGGCCTCCAGGACGCAGTCGATCCACGCCAGCGCACCGGTGATCGCGGGATGCCCGCCGGCCTTGAGCGACCAGTCGACCCCGGCGAAACGGTCGGCGCCCTTGGTGGCGAACGACCGGCAGACCTCCGCCTGCCCCACACTCAGCAGACTGATCGTGAAGGCGCCCGCCTCGCGGATGTGCGGCCAGGTGGAGGAGGTGTGCGCGGCGCAGAAGGACACGATGGGCGGGTCGAGGGACACGGAGGTGAAGGAGTTGACCGTGAACCCGTACGGCTCGCCGCCCGACATCGCGGCGATCACGACCACCCCGGTCGGGTAGTGGCCCAGCACCCTGCGCATCGTCAGGTTATCGATCATCTCTCACCGGCTCTCCCACGCACGCTTGAGCCGGTCGAGGTGCCGCAGGCCGTCCAGCACGAGATCGGTGTCGGGAACGAAGTCGATCAGGCAGCCGATCTCGTCGACGCCGACACGCTCCAGGGACTCCAGCACGGATAGCCCGTCCTCGACGGTGCCGAACAGGCCGCCGGTGTCGAAGTAGCGGTCGAAGGAGACCTCCAGGAGGAACTCCAGGTCCTCGGGATCCATCGACTCGGCGTCCAGCCCCGGCATCAGCTCCTGGGCGGCCTTCAACACCAGCCCGATCGAGCTGCGGAGGTAGTCGGTGAACGGGCCGTGAACGATCTCCCGCACGCGGGCCCGGTCCTCGCCGATGAAGGTGTGCAGCATCAGCACGACATGACCGGTGCCGCCGTGCCCGGCGGCGAAGCGCGCACGATAGTCGGCCACCTTGCCCGCCAGATCGTCCAGGCTCTGGCCGAGCAGGTGGGTCAGGATGCCCACACCGAGCTCGCCCGCCTGCCGGAACGTCTCGGGACTGCCCGAACTCGTCAGCCAGGTCGGCAGCTCGGGCTGGATCGGCGCCGGATGGGTCCGGATCTTGACCGCCTCGCCGGTGCCGTCGGCGAGCTCGACCGACTCCTGGCGCCACAGGCGGCGCACGGTGTCGATCGTGTCGGCCGTCACCTGCCGGCGGTCGGCGTAGTTCTCGGGCCGCAGGGCGAAGTCGACCGCGTGCCAGCCGGGGGCGAAGGAGATGCCGGCGCGGCCACCCGACAGGTTGTCCACCACCGCCCACTCCTCGGCGATACGCGCCGGGTGGTGCAGGGGAGCCACGACGCTGCCGGCGCGGATCGCGACATTGCGGGTGACGGCGGCGATGGCCGCGGCGGTGACGGCGGGATTGGGATAACGGCCGCCGAATTCATGGAAATGCCGTTCCGGCGTCCACACCGCAGAGAAACCGTGGGTGTCGGCGAAACGGGCACCTTCCAGCAGCAGCCGGTACGGGTCGGTCCCGGCTCTTGCCTCGTCAGCGAAATAGAAAAGGCCAAAGTCCAACGGTCTCTCCTCACGTGCTGCTCGAAATATGGACGAGCGGCTCCATTGTTCGCCCGATCGGAGAGAGCGAGTAACCCCTAGAATCCACTACCCAGGCAGAATGGTGCGGAGCGCGGGGCCCCTGGCCCGGGGCTTCCATTCCCGCGGATAGCCGACGGAGACCTCCTCGAAACGCACCCCGTCGTAAACCGTGCTGCGCGGAATGTGCAGGTGACCGTAGACCATGGCGGCGGCGCCGTACCTCACGTGCCAGTCAGCGGTCCGTTCGGTGCCGCACCACAGCGCGAACTCGGGATGCCTCAGCACGCGGGTGGGTTCGCGCACCAGCGGATAGTGGTTGACCAGGACCGTCGGCAGGTCCGCGGGCAGGGCGGCCAGCCGGGCGGCCGTCTCCGCGACCCGGGCCTCGCACCAGGCGTCACGGGTGGGGTAGGGGTCGGGGTGCAGGAGGAACTCGTCGGTGCAGACGACACCGGCCTCGTAGGCCTGCTCCAGCGCCTCGTCCTTGGTCGCGACGCCGGGCATGCGGAAGCTGTAGTCGTACAGCAGGAACAGCGGCGCGATCGTCACCGGCCCGCCCTCGCCCCGCCAGACCGGATAGGGGTCCTCAGGAGTGACGACGCCCAGGTCGCGGCAGCGGTCCACCAGATGGCGGTAACGGGCCTCGCCACGCAGCCGCACCGGATCGTCGGCCGGAGTCCACAACTCGTGGTTGCCCGGCACCCACACCACCTTGGCGAAACGCTCACTGAGCAGGCGCAACGCCCACAGCACATCAGCCATGAACTCGCCCACGTCGCCGGCCACGAGCAGCCAGTCGTCGCCGGAACCCGGGCGCAGCTCCGCGACTAACCGCCGGTTCTCCGGATGGCGCACGTGCAGATCGCTGATGGCCAGCAGGCTCATGCACTGATCATAGGCAGCTCTCCGGCGCGGGAGAGCCACCCGTAGGGGCCATTCAGCCGCAGGTTAAGGGGCGGTCCCCGGTAGCTGCGCCGCCGCCCACCGGGTTGAAATGAGCCTTGACTGAGTGGGGCATCGGCACACGTGGCTTTCGAATCCGCCCGCTTGTTAGCCGAGAGGAAATATTGACGTGACGCTGACTACAGAACGCGGTCTTGAAACGCCTCTCTCGATGCGGGAGAGAGTCTCCGAGCTCGGCATGCTCAAAGACCAGGCGCGCGGCGGTGACCTGCAATCGGCGACGAAACAGCAACAAGCCAAAGGCAAACTCACCGTCGACGAACGGCTGGACCTCCTTTTCGACCCGGGTAGCTTCACCGAGATCGAGCAGCTGCGCAGGCACCGGGCCAGCGGCTTCGGCCTGGAGAACCGCAGGCCGTACAGCGACGGCGTGGTGGCAGGCTGGGGCACGGTGCACGGCCGTACGGTCTTCGCCTACGCCCACGACTTCCGGATCTTCGGCGGCTCGCTCGGCGAGGCCCACGCCCAGAAGATCCACAAGCTGATGGACCTCGCGGCGGCCACCGGAGCCCCGCTCGTCAGCCTCAGCGACGGCGCCGGCGCGCGCATCCAGGAGGGTGTGACCGCCCTGGCCGGCTACGGCGGGATCTTCCAGCGCAACGTCCGGGCCTCAGGGGTCATCCCCCAGATCAGCGTGATGCTCGGCCCCTGCGCCGGCGGCGCCACCTACTCCCCGGCGCTCACCGACTTCACGTTCATGGTCGACGGGATCTCGCAGATGTACATCACCGGCCCGAGCGTGGTCGAGGCGGTGACCGGCGAGAAGATCAGCCACGACGGGCTGGGCGGCGCCCAGGTGCACGGCACGGTCTCCGGAGCCGCCGGGTTCGTCTACGCCGACGAGGCGGACTGCCTGGACGCGGTCCGCTACCTGCTGTCGCTGCTGCCGGCCAACAACCGCGAGGCCGCGCCGTACGTCCCGGCGGGCGACCCGGCCGACCGCCGATGCGACGCGCTCCTCGACATCGTGCCCGTCGAGCTGAACCGCTCCTACGACATCCGCGAGGTGATCAGGGAGATCGTCGACCTGGGCGACTTCTTCGAGGTGCACACCCTGTGGGCCACCAACGTCATCTGCGCCCTGGCCAGGATCGACGGCCACGTGGTCGGCGTCGTGGCCAACCAGCCGTCCTCCCTGGCCGGCGCGCTCGACATCGACGCCTCCGAGAAGGCCGCCAGGTTCGTCCAGTTCTGCGACGCCTTCAGCATCCCGCTGGTCACCCTCGTCGACGTGCCGGGCTTCCTGCCCGGCAAGGACCAGGAGCACGCCGGCATCATCCGGCACGGCGCCAAGCTGCTCTACGCCTACTGCAACGCCACCGTCCCCCGCATCCAGGTCATCCTGCGCAAGGCGTACGGCGGCGCCTACATCGTCATGGACTCCCGCTCCATCGGCGCGGACCTGTCCTTCGCCTGGCCGACCAACGAGATCGCGGTGATGGGCGCGGAGGGCGCGGCCAACGTCGTGTTCCGCAAGGAGATCGCCGCAGCCGACGACCCGGAGGCCATGCGCGCCGAGATGATCAGCCGCTACCGGCAGGAGCTCATGCACGCCTACTACGCCGCCGAGCGCGGCCTGGTGGACGACGTCATCGACCCCGCCGAGACCCGGTCCGTCCTGGCCCGCTCGCTGGCCATGCTGCGCGCCAAGAGCGCCAAGGTGCCCTACCGCAAGCACGGGAACCTGCCGCTGTGATGCCCGGCGACGAGCAGGTCAAGGTGCGGTTCGTCGGCGGGGACCCCGCCCCGGAAGAGATCGCCGCGGTCATGGCGGCGCTGGCCAGGACCCTGGCGGCGAAGGCCGGCCAGGACGACGACGCTCCAGCTCGACTGCCCGCCTGGGACGAGCCGAGAGCCTTCGAAGCGCCGAATTCATGGTCCTCACGGTGAATCGGCAGAAGGAGTACAAGTGATCACCGATACCGGGATGTGGCTGCGCAGGTTCCAGAGCGCACCGCCGTCCTCCACCCGACTGATCTGCTTCCCGCACGCGGGAGGCTCGGCGTCCTACTTCCACCCCGTCGCCAGGCAGCTGTCGGCCGTCATGGACGTGCTGGCCGTGCAGTACCCCGGCCGGCAGGAACGCCGCCACGAACGGTGCATCGACGACATCGCGACCCTGGCCGACCAGCTCACCGACGAACTCCTCCCGCTCGCCGACCTGCCGATGGCCTTCTTCGGCCACAGCATGGGCGCCGTGGTCGCGTTCGAGGTGTCGAGGAGGCTGCTGACCCACGGCGTCTCCCCGGTGACGCTCTTCGCCTCCGGCCGCCGCGCCCCCTCCTGCACGCGCAACGAGACCGTGCACAAGGAAGGCGACCAGGCACTCCTGGCCGAGGTGCGACGGCTCGGCGGAACCGACCTGCGCATGCTCAACGACCCGGAGGTCGTGAGCATGATCCTGCCGTCGCTCCGCGGCGACTACACCGCGATCATGACGTACCGATGCTCGCCCGGCATCAAGATCGACGCGCCCATCGTCGCGTTGGTGGGCGACAACGACCCCCACGTCTCCCTGGACGAGGCGATCCGCTGGAAGGAACACACCAGCGGCGCCTTCGACATGCAGGTGTTCGGTGGCGGCCACTTCTACCTGAACAACCACGCCCTTGCGGTGATGAACATCATCACCGAACGCATCACCAGCGCGTAGATCCCTCAACCGGCAGCGCGAAGAGTACGAGGCGAGAATGACTGCGAACGACACCAAGCTCATCGAGGCCCTGCGTTCCTCCCTGAAGGAGACGGAACGGCTGCGCGCGCAGAACCGTTCCCTCACCGACGCGGCGCACGAGCCGATCGCGATCGTGGGGATGGCCTGCCGCTATCCCGGTGGCGTGCTCTCGCCGGAAAGCCTGTGGGACCTGGTGGCCTCCGGCACGGACGCCATCGGAGAACTGCCCACCAACCGAGGCTGGGATCTGGAGCGGCTCTACGACCCCGACCCGAACAGCCGGGGCACCACCTACTCGCGGCACGGCGGCTTCCTCTACGACGCGGCCGGGTTCGATCCCGGGTTCTTCGGGATCTCGCCGCGTGAGGCTCTGGCGATGGATCCGCAGCAGCGCCTGCTGCTGGAGACGTCGTGGGAGGCGATCGAGCGGGCCGGCCTCGACCCCGACGCGTTGCGCGGCAGCCGTACCGGCGTGTTCGCGGGCGTGATGTACCACGACTACGCCTCGGCCTCCACGCCCGCCGAGCTGGAAGGGCTGATCGGCACCGGCACCTCGGGCAGCATCGCCTCCGGGCGGGTGTCGTACACCTTCGGGTTCGAGGGCCCCGCGGTCACGGTCGACACCGCCTGCTCCTCATCGTTGGTGGCGCTGCACCTGGCCGCGCAGTCGCTGCGCTCCGGGGAGTGCGACCTGGCGCTCGCCGGCGGGGCGACCGTCATGGCGACCCCCGGGACCTTCGTGGAGTTCTCGCGGCAGCGTGGCCTGTCCGTGGACGGGCGGTGCAAGGCCTTCTCGGCCTCGGCCGACGGCACCGGCTGGGCCGAGGGCGTGGGCATGCTCCTGGTGGAGCGGTTGTCGGACGCGCGGCGCAAGGGGCACCGGGTGCTCGCCGTGCTCCGGGGCAGCGCGGTCAACCAGGACGGTGCGAGCAACGGTTTGACCGCGCCGAACGGGCCTTCGCAGCAGCGGGTGATCCGTCAGGCGCTGGCGAACGCCAGGCTGGCACCGTCGGACGTGGACGTGGTCGAGGCGCACGGCACCGGCACCACGCTCGGTGACCCGATCGAGGCCCAGGCGCTGATCGCGACCTACGGCCAGGACCGCGACCGGCCCCTGTGGCTGGGGTCGCTGAAGTCCAACATCGGGCACTCGCAGGCCGCCGCCGGTGTGGCCGGCGTGATCAAGATGGTCATGGCGATGCGGCACGGAGTTCTCCCGCGCACCTTGCACGTCGATGCCCCCTCTCCGCACGTCGACTGGTCGGCGGGGGCTGTCGAGCTGCTGACCGAGGCTCGGGCCTGGGACGTGGACGACCGTCCGCGCCGCGCCGGGGTCTCGTCCTTCGGCGTCAGCGGCACGAACGCGCACGTGATCATCGAGCAGGGGCCGGCGGCCGACGAGCCGGAGCCGGTCGAGGGCGGGCTCGCGGTGTCGCCGTGGGTGCTGTCCGCCCGCACGCCCGAGGCTCTGCGTGCGCAGGCCGCCCGGCTCGCGTCGTGGGTGGAGGAGCGGCCCGAGCTGGAGGCGGGCGACGTCGCCTGGTCGTTGCTGACCACTCGCTCGACGCTGGAGCAGCGGGCTGCCGTGGTGGGCGCGGATCGGGCCGAGCTTGTCGCGGGTCTGCGGGCGCTGGCCGAGGGTACGGCTGGCGGCCGGGTGGCGATGTTGTTCGCCGGTCAGGGAAGTCAGCGGGTCGGTATGGGTGCCGAGCTGGCCGAGGCGTTCCCGGTGTTCGCGGACGCCCTCGACGAGGTGTGTGCCCTGCTCCCGTCCGGGCTGCGGGAGACGATGTTCTCCGGTCCGGTCGAGGCGCTGAACCAGACGGGCATGACCCAGCCGGCGTTGTTCGCCTTCGAGGTGGCGCTGTATCGGTTGCTCACCTCGCTGGGTGTCACCCCGGACGTGCTGGTCGGGCATTCCGTGGGCGAGATTGCCGCCGCGCACGTGGCCGGGGTGCTGTCTCTGGCCGATGCCTGCACGCTGGTCACCGCCCGTGCGCAGTTGATGCAGGCGCTTCCCGAGGGTGGTGCGATGTTGGCCATCGCCGCCCCGGAAGCGTCGGTGGCGCCGCTGCTGGAAGGCCGCGCTGACGTCAGCATCGCCGCGGTCAACGGCCCGGCGTCGGTGGTGATCTCCGGCAGCGAGGCCGCCGTGGAGGAGATCGCCGGTCTGGTGGATGCGCGCACCCGACGTCTGAAGGTGTCGCACGCGTTCCACTCGCCACTCATGGACCCGATGCTGGACGAGTTCTCGCGGGTCGTCTCGCGGCTGACGTTCAACGAGCCGTCGATCCCGATCATGTCCAGTGGTTCGGTGACCGATCCCGCCTACTGGGTGCGGCATGTGCGCGACGCGGTCCGTTTCGCCGATGGTGTGGCTGCTGCGGAAGCGAACCTGTTCGTGGAGATCGGTCCCGACACCACCCTCACCACTCTGGCGCAGCAGTGCGTTGATGAGGGCGTCTTCATCCCGGCAGCCCGCAACGAGGTCCGCTCGCTGGTCGAGGCCCTGGGCACTCTTCACACCCACCACGTGGACATCGACTGGACCGCGATCGTCACCCCGGCACGGCAGGTTGATCTGCCGACCTACGCCTTCGAGCACCAGCGGTTCTGGATCACCGCGCAGCCCGGTTCAGGCGATGTGGCGGACGCCGGGCTCGGCGCGATCGACCACCCGCTGCTGAGCGCGGTGACCGAGGTCGCGGGCGGCGAGGTGTCGATCTTCAGCGGACGGCTGTCTCTGCAGGCGCAGCCGTGGCTGGCCGACCACGCCGTCAACGGCACGGTGCTGGTTCCGGGGACGGGGCTGCTGGAGCTGGCGTTGCGGGCGGGTGCGGAGGTGGGCTGGCCGCAGGTGCGGGAGCTGACCTTGCAGGCGCCGCTGGTGCTGCCGGCGGAGGGCGGCCTGCAGGTTCAGGTCGTGGTCGGCGCCGAGGAGCCGGGTGGGCGGACCGTGTCGGTGCACACGCGTCCCGAGGGCGATGCGGATGCGGCGTGGGTGGGCCACGCGGAGGGTTTCCTGTCGGCGGAGGGTGTGTCGGCGGGGTTCGATCTGGTGCAGTGGCCGCCGGCCGGTGCGCGGGTGGTCGAGGTCGCGGACGCGTATGACGTGCTGTTGGGGATGGGCTACGAGTACGGGCCGGTCTTCCAGGGCCTGCGTGCGGTGTGGCAGCGGGGCGACGAGGTGTTCGCCGAAGTGGCGCTGCCGGAGGAGGCGCATGCGGAGGCGGGCCGGTTCGGAGTGCATCCGGCGCTGCTGGATGCGTCCTTGCACGCCCAGCTGGTGGCTGGGGGCGAGCGGCTGGTTGTGCCGTTCTCGTGGGCCGGGGTGGAGTTGTTCGCTTCGGGCGCGGCGTCGGTTCGGGTGCGGTTGACGCGGGTGCGGGACAACGCGGTGTCGTTGGTCGTGGCCGATGAGGCTGGGTCGCCGGTGTTGTCGGTGGAGGCGTTGTCCGTCCGTCCGATCACTGCCGAGCAGTTGGCCGCCGGCCGCCGATCCGATTCGCTCCAGCACATCGAGTGGTCGACTCTCTCCACTGCTCAGGTCGAGCCGGTGGAGCTGGTGGATCTGTCGGTGGTGCGGGCTTCGGGTGCGGTGGTGCCGGAGTCGGTGGTGTTCGTGGTGGGTTCGCCGGTGGTGGACGTGCCGGGTGCGGTGCGTGAGTCGGCGGCGGGTGTGCTGGCGGTGGTTCAGGAGTGGCTGGCCGGGGAGCGGTATGCCGGTTCGCGGCTGGTGGTGGTGACGCACAGCGCGGTGGCGGTGGATGAGGCCGGTGAGGTGGATCTCGGCGTCGCTGGGGTGTGGGGTTTGGTGCGGGCGGCTGAGGCGGAGAATCCTGGCCGGTTCGTGCTGGTGGATGTGGATGAGAGTGATGAGACCTGGCGGGTGCTGGGTGCGGTGGTGGCTTCGGGTGAGCCGGAGGCGGCGGTCCGGGAGGGCAAGGCGTGGGTGCCGCGTCTGGCGCGGGCGGCCGGGCCGGACGCGGCGCTTCTGGATTTCGACGGCACCGTCCTGGTGACCGGTGGCACGAGCGGGCTCGGCGCGCTGGTGGCCAAGCACCTGGCCGGTTCTTACGGGGTGAGCCATCTGTTGCTGGCCAGCAGGCGCGGCGAGCAGGCACCCGGTGTCGCCGAGCTCGTCGCCGAGCTGTGGCAGCTGGGTGCCCAGGTGACCATCGCGGCCTGCGACGTCGGCGACCGCGATGCCTTGGCCGAGCTCATCGGCTCCGTTCCGGCTGATCGCCCGTTGAAGGCCGTGGTGCACGCCGCCGGAGTGGCGGACAACGGCCTGGTCGCCTCGCTGACTCCCGAGCGGTTCGACATGGTGCTGGCTCCGAAGGTGGACGCGGCCTGGCATCTGCACGAGCTGACCCAGGACCTCGACCTGTCGGCGTTCGTGCTGTTCTCGTCGGCCGGTGGGCTGGTCCTGGCGGCGGGTCAGGGTAGTTACGCCACGGCGAACGTGTTCCTGGACGGTCTGGCGCAGTTCCGCAGGGCTCAAGGGCTGGCGGCGACGTCGCTGGCTTACGGGCTGTGGGATGCCGAGACCGGGCTGAGCGGGTTCCTGAGCGAGGCCGATCTGGAGCGGATGCGCCGCCAAGGGCTGCCGCCGTTGTCGGTGGAGGAGGGCCTGGCGGCCTTCGACGCCGGCCTGACCAGCGGTACGGCGACGCTGGTGCCGTTGCGGGTGGACGCGGCGGCGATGCGTTCTCGCGGAGGCGAATTGCCGGCGCTCCTGCGTGGCCTGGTGCGCAGCCCGGCACGACGAGTGGCGCGCGCCGGCGGTTCCGCGCTGGCGCAGCGGCTGGCCGGAGCGGACGAGACTCGGCGGCTGGAGATCGTGCTGGAGACGGTCCGGCAGGAGGTCGCCTCCGTGCTGGGGCACGCGTCGGCGTCGGCGATCCAGCCGGATCGGGCCTTCCAGGAGCTGGGCTTCGACTCGCTGACCGCCGTCGAGTTGCGCAACAGGCTGATCGCGGTGTCGGGGCTGCGGCTGCCGGCGACGCTGGTCTTCGACTACCCGAACGCGCGGGTCGTGGCCGAGTATCTGGCCGAGCAGTACAGCGGTGAGACTTCGTCCCAGGCGGTCGCGGTCGCCAGGACGGTCACCGACGACGAGCCGATCGCGATCGTGGGCATGGCCTGCCGGTACCCGGGCGGAGTGTTGTCGCCGGAGGACCTGTGGCAACTGGTGATGTCCGGCACGGACGCCGTCGGAGAATTCCCCACCGACCGCGGCTGGGACATGGAGAGGATCTACAACCCCGACCCGAGCAGTCAGGGCACCTCCTACACGCGGCGCGGCGGCTTCCTCTACGACGCGGCCGGGTTCGATCCCGGGTTCTTCGGGATCTCGCCGCGTGAGGCGCTGGCGATGGATCCGCAGCAGCGGCTGTTGCTGGAGACGTCGTGGGAGGCGATCGAGCGGGCCGGGCTGGATCCGGTGGGACTGCGCGGTAGCCGTACGGGCGTGTTCGCGGGCGTGATGTACCACGACTACGATCTCGGCACTCCGGCGAGCACCAGCGGCGGCAGCCTGGTGTCGGGCCGGGTTTCGTACACGCTGGGGCTGGAAGGCCCTGCGGTCACCGTCGACACGGCGTGCTCGTCGTCGCTGGTGGCGCTGCACTGGGCGGCCCAGGCCCTGCGTTCGGGCGAGTGTGACCTGGCGCTGGCCGGTGGCGTGACGGTGATGTCGACGCCTGGCATGTTCATCGAGTTCTCGCGCCAGCGCGGCCTGGCTCCCGACGGCCGGTGCAAGTCCTTCGGCGCCTCCGCTGACGGGGCCGGCTGGGCCGAGGGCGTCGGCGTGCTGCTGGTGGAGCGGCTGTCGGACGCGCGGCGCAACGGGCACCACGTGCTCGCCGTGCTCCGGGGCAGTGCGATCAACCAGGACGGTGCCAGCAACGGTTTGACCGCGCCGAACGGGCCTTCGCAGCAGCGGGTGATCCGTCAGGCGCTCGCCAGCGCCGGACTGTCGACCGCTGACGTCGATGTGGTCGAGGCGCACGGCACCGGCACCGTTCTCGGCGACCCGATCGAGGCCCAGGCGATCATCGCCACCTACGGCCAGGACCGGCCCGAGGACCGGCCGCTGTGGCTCGGTTCCATCAAGTCCAACATCGGGCACGCGCAGGCGGCTGCCGGTGTCGGCGGTGTGATCAAGATGGTGATGGCGCTGCGCAGCGGCGTCATGCCGCGGACCTTGCATGCCGAGAGCCCTTCGGAGCACGTCGACTGGTCGGCGGGGGCTGTTGAGCTGCTGACCGAGGCTCGGGCTTGGGATGTCGAGGATCGTCCGCGTCGTGCCGGTGTCTCGTCGTTCGGGATCAGCGGGACGAACGCGCACGTGATCATCGAGGAGGTTCGGGCGGAGGAGCCCGAGCCCGTCGAGGCTGAGCTGCCGGTGTCGCCGTGGCTGCTGTCCGCGAAGACGCCTGAGGCGTTGAGGGCGCAGGCTGCCCGGCTCGCTTCGTGGGCGGAGGAGTGGCCGGAGGTGGATCCGGCTTGGACGCTGGCCACCGGCCGTGCGTTGCTGGAGCAGCGGGCTGTGGTGGTGGGTGCGGATCGGGCCGAGCTGGTGGCCGGGCTGCGGGCGCTGGCCGAGAACGGTACGGCAAGCGGGTCTGCGGGTGGCAGGTTGGCGATGTTGTTCGCCGGTCAGGGCAGCCAGCGGGTCGGTATGGGTGCCGAGCTTGCGGCGGCGTTCCCGGTGTTCGCCGAAGCGCTCGACGAAGTCTGCGCGCTGCTGCCCTCGGAGCTGCGGGAGACGATGATCTCCGGTCCGGTCGAGGCGCTGAACCAGACGGGGATGACCCAGCCGGCACTGTTCGCCTTCGAGGTCGCGCTCTACCGCCTCCTCACCTCCCTGGGGGTCACCCCCGACGTGCTGGTCGGGCACTCGGTCGGTGAGATCGCCGCCGCCCATGTGGCCGGGGTGCTTTCCCTAGCCGATGCGTGCACGCTGGTCACCGCCCGCGCGCAGTTGATGCAGGCGCTTCCCGAGGGCGGCGCGATGCTGGCCATCGCCGCCCCCGAAGCGGCGATCCTTCCCCTGTTGGAGGGCCGCTCCGACGTCAGCATCGCGGCGGTCAACGGTCCGGCGTCGGTGGTCATCTCCGGCGGCGAGACCGCGGTGGAGGAGATCGCGGCCCTGGTGGATGCGCGCACACGCCGCCTGAAGGTGTCGCACGCCTTCCACTCGCCGCTCATGGACCCGATGCTGGACGACTTCTCGCAGGTCGTCTCGCGGTTGACGTTCAACGAGCCGTCGATCCCGATCATGTCCAGCGGTGAGGTCACCGACCCCACCTACTGGGTGCGGCACGTGCGAGACGCCGTCCGCTTCGCTGATGGCGTGGCCGCCTCGGAAGCGAGCATTTTCCTGGAGATCGGTCCCGACACCACCCTCACCGCTCTGGCGCAGCAGTGCGTCGACGAGGGCGTGTTCGTGCCGTCAGCCCGCAAGGACCGTGACGAGGTGCGGTCGCTGGTCGAGGCCCTGGGCACCCTCCACACCCACCACGTGGAGATCGACTGGACCGCGATCCTCACCCCCACCCGGAACGTCGACCTGCCCACCTACGCCTTCCAGCACCAGCGCTTCTGGGTCCCCGCCAAGGTCGAGACCAGCGACATGCTGGGCGTCGGGCTGGGCGGCCTGGACCACCCCCTGCTCAGTGCGGTGACGGAGGTCGCGGGCGGCGAGGCAGTGATCTTCAGCGGACGTCTCTCCCTCCAGGCGCAGCCGTGGCTGGCCGACCACGCCGTCAACGGCACGGTGCTTCTTCCCGGCGCGGGCCTGCTGGAGCTGGCGTTGCGGGCGGGTGCGGAGGTGGGCTGGCCGCAGGTGCGGGAGCTGACCTTGCAGGCGCCGCTGGTGCTGCCGGTCGAAGGTGGCCTGCAGGTGCAGGTCGTCCTCGGTTCCGAGGACTTGGGCACCCGGCCGATCTCGATTCACACCCGCCAGGAGAACGATCCGGCTGCGGTGTGGGTGGGGCATGCCGAAGGGTTCCTGGCGGCGGAGGGTGTGTCGGCGGGGTTCGATCTGGTGCAGTGGCCGCCGGCCGGTGCGCGGGTGGTCGAGGTCGCGGATGCGTATGACGTGCTGTTGGGGATGGGTTACGAGTACGGGCCGGTCTTCCAGGGGTTGCGTGCGGTGTGGCAGCGGGGCGACGAGGTGTTCGCCGAGGTGGCGCTGCCGGAGGAGGCGCACGCGGAGGCGGGCCGGTTTGGAGTGCATCCGGCGCTGCTCGATGCGTCCTTGCACGCTCAGCTGGTGGCCGGGGATGGGCGGCTTGTCCTGCCGTTCTCCTGGGCCGGGGTGAAGTTGTTCGCCTCGGGTGCGGCGTCGGTTCGGGTGCGGTTGACGCGGGTGCGGGACAACGCGGTGGCGTTGGTCGTGGCCGATGAGGCCGGGTCGCCGGTGTTGTCGGTGGAGGCGCTGTCCGTCCGTCCGATCACTGCCGAGCAGTTGGCCGCCGGCCGTCGATCCGCCTCGCTGCATCGCCTCGAGTGGGGCGTGGCTCCGGCCGGTTCGGCGCAGGCGCCGGGCTGGGTGGCGGTGGAGTCGCTGGACGGAACGGTGGCCGAGTGTGTGCTGGTCGAGGTGCCTGGTGGTGTGCGGGAGGCGCTGGGGCTGGTGCAGGAGTGGCTCGCCGATGATCGGTACGCGTCGTCGCGGCTGGTCCTGGTGACTCGTGGCGCGGTCTCGGTCGCGGGCGAGGGGCCGGATCCGGCGCAGGCGGCGGTGTGGGGTCTGGTGCGCGCGGCGCAGGCCGAGCAGCCGGGCCGGTTCGTCCTGCTCGACCTGGAGACCGGGGAGCTCGACGATTCCCTGGTGGGCCGGGCGCTGGCTTCCGGCGAGACGCAGGTGGCGGTACGCGACGGCGCCGTGTGGACGCCACGCCTCGCCCGCGCGGCGGGTGCCCCTTCGACGATCGGCGCCTCGGCGAGTGGCCAGCCAGTGAGCGGCCGGGCGGCGAGTAACGGGTCGTTGAACGGCCACGCGGCGGGCGACGGCGGGGAGCCGGCGGACGGTCGGCTGGAGAACGTGGGCGCTGAGCCGGTGTTCGGGCCGGAGGGTGTGGTGCTGGTGACCGGTGGCCTGAGCGGCCTGGGTGCGCTGGTGTCTCGTCATCTGGTGTCGGCGTACGGCGTGCGTGAGCTGGTGCTGGTGAGCCGGCGTGGTGATGGGGCGCCGGGTGCGGCCGAGCTGGTGGCGGAGTTGTCCGGGCTGGGCGCCTCGGTGAGGGTGGCGGCCTGTGATGTGGGTGATCGGGAGGCGGTGGCGGCGCTGGTGGCGTCGGTGCCGGGGTTGAGGGGTGTGGTGCACGCGGCGGGTGTGCTGGACGACGGTGTGATCACCGCGTTGACGCCCGAGCGGTTGGAGGCGGTGCTGAGGCCGAAGGCCGAGGCGGCCTGGCATCTGCACGAGCTGACCCGCGATCTCGATCTGTCGGCGTTCGTGTTGTTCTCGTCGCTGGCGGGTGTGCTGGGTGGTCCGGGTCAGGGCAACTATGCGGCGGCCAACGCGTTCTTGGACGCGCTGGCCGAGCATCGCCGGGGGCTGGGGCTGGCGGGCACGTCACTGGCCTGGGGGCTGTGGGAGATCGGCGGCATGGCCGAGGAGCTCACCGAGTCCGACGTCCGCCGCATGGCACGCCTGGGTCTCAAGCCGCTCTCGGAATCGGAGGGCCTGGCGCTGTTCGACGCCGCGCTGAGTCACGAGAGCCCCGCGCTCATCGCGGCCAAGTTCGCCCAGGCGCGGGCCACCAACCGTCCGGCGCTGCCCAGGGCAGGTGCCACCGGCCTCGCGGCACGTGTGGCCGCCATGGAACCGGCCGAGCGGCGGTCGGTCCTGTCCGACCTGGTCCGCCAGGAAGTGGCGACGGTGCTCGGGCATGACACGAAGGACGCGGTCGCGGCTGATCGGGCCTTCCAGGACCTCGGTTTCGACTCGCTCACCGCGGTCGAGTTCCGCAACCGGCTCAGCGCGGTCACCGGCATGCGGCTGCCCGCCACGCTGATCTTCGACTACCCGACCGCCCAGGCGGTCGCGGAGCACATCGCCGCCGAACTGTCGGGCGGAACCGTCGAGCACGCGGTCACCCGTGGCGTCGCGGCCGACGAGCCGATCGCGATCGTGGGCATGGCCTGCCGCTACCCCGGCGGAGTGCTCACCCCCGAAGGGCTGTGGAACCTGGTGGCCTCCGGCACGGACGCCATCTCCGAGTTCCCCGGCGACCGCGGCTGGGACATCGAGAGGATCTACAACCCGGATCCGGACAGCAAGGACACCTCCTACGTGAAGCACGGCGGCTTCCTGTACGACGCCGCCGACTTCGACCCCGGCTTCTTCGGCATCAGCCCGCGCGAAGCGCTGACCATGGACCCGCAGCAGCGGTTGTTGCTGGAGGCGTCGTGGGAGGCGATGGAGCGGGCCGGAGTCAGTCCCGTCGAGCTGCGCGGTAGCCGTACCGGCGTCTTCGCGGGCGTGATGTACCACGACTACGGTCTCGGCGCCCCTGCGTCGACGAGCGGTGGCAGCCTGGTGTCCGGCCGCGTCTCCTACACCTTCGGGTTCGAGGGTCCCGCGATGACGGTGGACACCGCGTGCTCGTCGTCGCTGGTGGCGTTGCACCTGGCTGCCCAGGCCCTGCGCTCGGGCGAGTGCGATCTTGCCCTGGCGGGTGGCGTCACGGTGATGTCGACGCCTGGCACCTTCATCGAGTTCTCCCGGCAGCGTGGCCTGGCTCCCGACGGCCGGTGCAAGTCCTTCGGCGCCTCGGCGGACGGCACGGCGTGGGGCGAGGGCGTCGGTGTGCTGCTCGTGGAGCGGTTGTCCGACGCGCAGCGTAACGGGCACCAGATCCTTGCGGTCGTGCGTGGCAGCGCGGTCAACCAGGACGGTGCGAGCAACGGTTTGACGGCGCCGAACGGGCCTTCGCAGCAGCGGGTGATCCGTCAGGCGCTGGCGAACGCCGGGCTGTCGACCTCTGAGGTGGACGCGGTCGAGGCGCACGGCACGGGGACCGTGCTGGGCGACCCGATCGAGGCCCAGGCGCTGATCGCGACCTACGGGCAGGACCGCGACCGGCCGCTGTGGCTGGGGTCGCTGAAGTCGAACATCGGGCACACGCAGGCCGCCGCCGGAGTCGGTGGCGTGATCAAGATGATCATGGCCATGCGGCACGGCGTCCTTCCCCGCACCCTGCACTCTGAGGAGCGATCGGGACACATCGACTGGTCGGCGGGGGCTGTGGAGCTGCTGGCCGAGCCGGTCGCCTGGCAGCAGAACGGTCACCCCCGCCGCGCCGCGGTCTCCTCCTTCGGGATCAGCGGCACGAACGCGCACGTGATCATCGAGCAGGGTCCGGAGGCCGAGGGAACGGTCGCGGGTGAGGCTGCGGTGTCGCCGTGGCTGCTGTCGGCGAAGACGCCTGAGGCTCTGCGGGCGCAGGCCGCCCGGTTGGCGGAGTGGGCCCAGGAATGGCCGGAGGTGGATCCGGCTTGGACGCTGGCCACTGGCCGTGCGTTGCTGGAGCATCGCGCGGTGGTGGTGGGTGCGGATCGGTCCGAGCTGGTGGCCGGTCTGCGGGCGCTGGCCGAGAACAGTACGGCGAGCGCGTCGAGTGGCGGTCGGGTGGCGATGTTGTTCGCCGGTCAGGGCAGCCAGCGGGTCGGCATGGGCCGCGAACTGGCCGAGGCGTTCCCGGTGTTCGCCGAAGCCTTGGACGAGGTGTGCGCGCTGCTCCCGGCCGGGCTGCGCGAGACCATGATCTCCGGTCCGGTCGAGGCGCTGAACCAGACCGGGATGACCCAGCCGGCGCTGTTCGCCTTCGAGGTGGCGCTCTACCGCCTCCTCACCTCGCTAGGTGTCACCCCGGACGTGCTGGTCGGGCATTCCGTGGGCGAGATCGCCGCCGCTCACGTGGCCGGGGTGCTTTCCCTGGCCGATGCGTGTGCGCTGGTCACGGCTCGCGCCGAGCTGATGCAGGCGCTTCCCGAGGGTGGCGCGATGCTGGCCATCGCTGCCCCCGAAGTGGCGATCCTTCCCCTGCTGGAGGGCCGCTCCGACGTCAGCATCGCCGCGGTCAACGGCCCGGCGTCGGTGGTGATCTCCGGCAGCGAGGCCGCTGTGGAGGAGATCGCGGCCCTGGTGGATGCGCGCACGCGACGCTTGCGCGTCTCGCACGCCTTCCACTCGCCACTCATGGACCCGATGCTGGCCGACTTCTCGCAGGTTGTCTCGCGGCTGACGTTCAACGAGCCGTCGATCCCGATCATGTCCAGCGGTGAGGTCACCGATCCCGCTTACTGGGTGCGGCATGTGCGCGACGCTGTCCGCTTCGCCGACGGAGTCGCGGCCAGCCAGGCGAGCGTGTTCCTGGAGATCGGCCCCGACACCACCCTCACCGCCCTGGCGCAGCAGTGCGTCGACGAGGGCGTGTTCGCCGCAACGACTCGCAAGGATCGTGACGAGGTCCGCTCGCTGGTCGAGGCCCTGGGCACCCTCCACACCCACGGCACCACGGTCGACTGGACCACGATCCTCACCCCCACCAAGCACGTCGACCTGCCGACCTATGCCTTCCAGCACGACCGCTACTGGGTGGGCGCGCAGATGGGCGCCGGTGACATGGACGCGGCGGGTCTGGCCGCGATCGATCACCCGCTGCTGAGCGCGGTGACCGAGGTGGCGGGTGGCGAGTCGGTGGTCTTCAGCGGCCGGTTGTCGACCGCCACCCACGCGTGGCTGGCCGATCACGTGGTCAACGGGATGGTCATCGTCCCCGGAACCGCGCTGGTGGAGCTGGCGGTGCGGGCGGGCGAGGAGCTGGGCTGCCCGCAGGTGCGGGAGCTGACTCTGCAAGCGCCGCTCGTGCTCCCCGAGAACGGCAGCGTCCAGGTTCAGGTGGTGGCCGGTGGCGGCGCGGTGGCGATCCACTCCCGCGCGCAGGACGCCGAGGGCTGGACGTTGCACGCGCAGGGCGAGCTGGCCTCGGAGGTGACGGAGCCGGGCTTCGACGTGGCGGTGTGGCCGCCTGCCGACGCGCAGCCGGTGACCGTCGACACTCTCTACGACGACCTGGCGGTGATCGGCCTGGAGTACGGGCCGACCTTCCAGGGCCTGGCCCGCGCGTGGACACGGCCGGGTGAGGTGTTCGCCGAGATCGTGCTTCCCGAGGAGGCGCACACCGAGGCGGGCCGGTTCGGGGTGCACCCGGCGCTGCTGGACGCGGCGCTGCACGCCAGCGCGCTCGGCGACCTGCTGCCGCAGCCCGAGCCCGGCAAGCCGTACTTGCCCTTCGCCTGGAACGGCGTGAGTGTCCACGCGACCGGAGCCACCACGCTCCGCGTCAAGGCCACCAAGAACACCGAAGCCGGGAGCACCAGCGTCACGCTGGCCATCGCCGACGGCAGCGGAACCCCGGTGGCGGACATCGAGGACCTGACCGTACGCGCCCTGACGATCGCGAATCCGGCCACCGGCCTCACCTCCCTCCACGAGCTGACCTGGACGTCGTTCTCCACTGCTCAGGTCGAGCCGGTGGAGTTGGTGGATCTGTCGGTGGTGCGGGCTTCGGGTGCGGTGGTGCCGGAGTCGGTGGTGTTCGTGGTGGGTTCGCCGGTGGTGGACGTGCCGGGTGCGGTGCGTGAGTCGTCGGCGGGTGTGCTGGCGGTGGTTCAGGAGTGGCTGGCCGGGGAGCGGTATGCCGGTTCGCGGCTGGTGGTGGTGACGCACAGCGCGGTGGCGGTGGATGAGGCCGGTGAGGTGGATCTCGGCGTCGCTGGGGTGTGGGGTTTGGTGCGGGCGGCTGAGGCGGAGAATCCTGGCCGGTTCGTGCTGGTGGATGTGGATGAGAGTGACGAGACCTGGCGGGTGCTGGGTGCGGTGGTGGCTTCGGGTGAGCCTGAGGCGGCGGTCCGGGAGGGCAAGGCGTGGGTGCCGCGTCTGGCGCGGGCGGCCAGGCCGGACGAGGCGCTTCTGGATCTCGACGGCACGGTGCTGGTGACCGGTGGCACGGGTGGGCTCGGCGCGCTGGTGGCCAAGCACCTGGCCGGCACCTACCACGTCGGACACCTTCTGCTGGCCAGCAGGCGCGGCGAGCAGGCACCCGGCGTCACCGAACTCGTCGCCGAGCTGACCGAGCTCGGCACCACGGTCACCGTCGCCGCCTGCGACGTCGGAGACCGGGAGGCGCTCGCCTCGCTCATCGGCTCCGTTCCCGCCGATCGCCCGCTGAGGGCCGTGGTGCACGCCGCCGGAGTGGCGGACAACGGCTTGGTCGCGTCCCTCACCCCCGAACGGTTCGACGGTGTCCTGGGCCCGAAGGCCGATGCCGCCTGGTATCTGCACGAGCTGACCCAGGGCCTCGACCTGTCGGCGTTCGTGCTGTTCTCGTCGGCCGGTGGGCTGGTCCTGGCGGCGGGTCAGGGTAGTTACGCCACGGCGAACGTGTTCCTGGACGGTCTGGCGCAGTTCCGCCGAGCTCAAGGACTGGCGGCCACATCGCTGGCTTACGGGCTGTGGGATGCCGAGACCGGGCTGAGCGGGTTCCTGAGCGAGGCCGATCTGGAGCGGATGCGCCGCCAAGGGCTGCCGCCGTTGTCGGTGGAGGAAGGCCTGGCGGCCTTCGACGCCGGCCTGACCAGCGGCGCGGCGACGCTGGTGCCGTTGCGAGTGGACACGGCGGCGATGCGCTCCCGCGCGGAGAGCCTCCCGGCGCTGCTGCGCGGCCTGGTGCGCGCCCCCGTACGACGGGCGGCACGGGCAGGCAGTTCCGCGCTGGCCCAGCGGCTGGCCGGAGCGGACGAGACACGACGGCTGGAGATCGTGCTGGAGACGGTCCGGCAGGAGGTCGCCACCGTGCTCGGGCACGCGTCGGCCTCGGCCATCCAGCCGGATCGGGCCTTCCAGGAGCTGGGCTTCGACTCGCTGACCGCCGTCGAGCTGCGGAACAAGCTGATCGCCGTGGCCGGGCTGCGGCTGCCGGCGACCCTGGTCTTCGACTACCCGAACGCGCGGGCCGTGGCCGAGTATCTCGCCGGGGAGCTCAGCGGCGAGGCGGCGGCCGGTGCGGTCGCCGTCACCCGGGCGGCCTCCGACGATGAGCCGATCGCGATCGTGGGCATGGCCTGCCGCTATCCCGGCGGCGTGTTGTCGCCGGAGGACCTGTGGCAGCTCGTCGTGTCCGGCACGGACGCCATCGGGGAGTTCCCCACCGACCGAGGCTGGGACCTGGACAAGCTCTACGACCCCGATCCCGACACCCGTGGCACCTCCTACGTACGGCACGGCGGCTTCCTCTACGACGCGGCAGAGTTCGACCCCGGCTTCTTCGGGATCTCGCCACGTGAGGCTCTGGCGATGGATCCGCAGCAGCGGTTGTTGCTGGAGACGTCGTGGGAGGCCATCGAGCGGGCCGGGATCCGCCTGAACCAGCTGCGCGGCAGCCGTACCGGCGTGTTCACGGGCGTGATGTACCACGACTACACCTCCCAGCTGACGGTGATCCCTGACGAGCTGGAAGGCCTGATCGGCACCGGCAACTCGGGCAGCGTCGCCTCGGGACGCGTGTCGTACACCTTCGGGCTGGAAGGCCCGGCGGTCACCGTCGACACGGCGTGCTCCTCGTCGCTGGTGGCCCTGCACCTGGCGGTGCAGGCGCTGCGGGCCGGCGAGTGCGACCTGGCCCTGGCCGGTGGCGTCACGGTGATGGCGACGCCCGGCACGTTCATCGAGTTCTGCCGCCAGCGCGGCCTGTCCGTCGACGGCCGCTGCAAGGCCTTCTCGGCCTCGGCCGACGGCGCGGGCTGGAGCGAGGGCGTGGGCATGCTCCTGGTGGAGCGGCTGTCGGACGCTCAGCGCAACGGCCACCAGATCCTCGCGGTCGTGCGTGGCAGCGCGGTCAACCAGGACGGTGCGAGCAACGGCCTGACGGCGCCGAACGGTCCTTCGCAGCAGCGGGTGATCCGCCAGGCGCTGGCCAACGCGGGCCTGTCGCCCGCCGAGGTGGACGCCATCGAGGCGCACGGCACGGGCACCCCGCTGGGTGACCCGATCGAGGCGCAGGCGCTGATCGCGACCTACGGCCAGGACCGGGATCTGCCCGTCTGGCTGGGTTCGATCAAGTCCAACCTCGGCCACACCCAGGCGGCCGCCGGTGCGGCGGGTGTGATCAAGATGGTCATGGCGATGCGGCACGGCGTGCTGCCGCAGACGTTGCACGTGGACGAGCCCAGCCCGCACGTCGAGTGGTCCGCCGGAGCGGTCGAGCTCCTCACGGAGCCCAGGACGTGGCAGGCGGGCGAGCGTCCGCGCCGCGCCGCGGTCTCCTCCTTCGGGGTCAGCGGCACCAACGCGCACGTGGTCCTGGAGGAGGCTCCCGCGCCGGAGCCCGCCAAGCCCGGAGCGGGCGCCGAGTTGCCGGTGGTGCCGTGGGCACTGTCGGCCAAGAGCGGAGAGGCGCTGCGCGACCAGGCCGGGCGGCTGACGGCCTGGGCGGAGGCGCACAACCCCGCCGACGCCGACGTCGCCCACTCGCTGGCGACCTCCAGGTCGGTGTTCGACCATCGTGCGGTGGTCGTGGGCGCCGACCGGGACGAGCTGCTGTCCGCTACGGCGGCGCTGGCCGAGGGTGGCGTCAGCGGCGCGGTCGTCACCGGCGTGGCCGCGGGCGACGGCAAGACCGTGTTCGTCTTCCCCGGCCAGGGCTCCCAATGGCTCGGCATGGGCGTGGAACTGCTGGACTCCTCCCCGGTGTTCGCCCAGCGGATGACCGAGTGCGAGACCGCCCTGGCCCCGTTCGTGGACTGGTCTCTGACCGGCGTGCTACGCGGCGAGGAGGGCCAGCCGGGCTTCGACCGGGTGGACGTGGTCCAGCCGGTGCTGTGGGCGATGATGATCTCCCTGGCCGCCGTATGGCAGTCGATCGGCGTCAAACCCGCCGCGGTGATCGGGCACTCGCAGGGCGAGATCGCCGCCGCCGTCGTGGCCGGGGCGCTGTCCCTGGACGACGGCGCCCGGGTCGTGGCGTTGCGCAGCCAGGCGATCATCGCGCTGGCGGGCCGGGGCGGCATGGTGTCGGTGCCGCTGCCGGCCGCCCAGGTGGCCGAGCAGCTGGAGCGCTGGCAGGGCCGTATCTCCATCGCCGCGATCAACGGCCCCTCCTCGACCGTCGTCTCCGGCGACGTCGACGCCCTGGAGGAGTTGCTGGCCGTCAACGAGCGGGCCAAGCGGATCGAGGTGGACTACGCCTCGCACTCGGCGCACGTGACCGCGATCAAGGACGATCTGGCGGGTCTGCTTGCTCCGGTCGCTCCCCGCATCAGCCACACCCCGTGGTATTCGACGGTCAGGGGTGCCTGGCTGGAGGGCACCGAGGCCGACGGCGCCTACTGGTACGAGAACCTGCGCGAGACGGTCGGCTTCGGCCCCGCCGTCGAGACCCTGGCGCAGGAGAACTTCCGCTTCTTCGTCGAGTGCAGTGCCCACCCGGTGCTCAAGATCGGCGTCCAGGAGAGCCTGGAGGGAGCCTCCGACGCCGCTGTGGTCGGCACGCTGCGCCGCGACGACGGCGGGCTGCGCCGCATGTGGACCAGCGCGGCCGAACTGTGGGTGCGCGGCGGCGAGGTCGACTGGACCCTGGCCATCGCCCCCGCCCGGCCCGGACGGGTCGACCTGCCCACCTACGCCTTCCAGCACCAGCGCTACTGGCTGCTGGAGACCGGCGGAGCGGCCGACGCCGAAAGCCTCGGGCTCTGGGCGACCGGGCACCCGCTGCTGCGGGCCTCCACCGGACTGGCCGAGAACGGCGCGACGGTGCTCACCGGACGCGTGTCCGTCGCCACCCACCCGTGGCTGGCCGACCACGCCGTCAACGGCACCGTGCTGCTGCCCGGCACCGGGTTCGTGGAGCTGGCCGTACGGGCGGGTGACGAGGTCGGCTGCGACCTGCTGGAGGAGCTGACGCTGCAGGCGCCGCTCATCGTGCCCGAGCGCGGGGCGATCCAGCTGCAGGTGGCCGTCGGCGGACCCGACGACGACGGGCGCAGGAACCTGACCATCTACTCCCGGCCGCAGGACGCGCAGGACGAGCCCTGGACCCAGCATGCCGCCGGCATCCTGGCCAGGTCCGGCGCCGCCGTACCGGAGGCCGAGGAGGTCTGGCCGCCGGAGGGCGCGCAGGCCGTGAGCATGGACGGCCTCTACGACGACTTCGCGGCCATGGGCCTGAACTACGGTCCCGCCTTCCGCGGGCTGCAGGCCGCCTGGCGCAAGGACGACGAGGTCTTCGCCGAGCTGGCGCTGCCCGAGACGATGGCGCGCGACGCCGCCAGGTTCGGGCTGCACCCGGCGCTGTTCGACGTCGCGCTGCACGCCACCGCCCTGGGCGGTTTCGTGGCCGACTCCGAGCCTGGCCGTCCCTCGCTGCCCTTCGCCTGGAACGGCGTGGCACTGCACGCCTCGGGCGCCACGCGGTTGCGCATCAGGATCTCGCTGCTGGCCCAGGGCGCGGTCTCCCTCAAGCTGATGGACACCGCGGGCCTGCCTGTCGCGACGGTCGCCTCGCTGGCCGTACGCCCGGTCGCCATCGGACAGCTCGACACCCCACGCGTTACCGGCCTCAGGAACAAGCTGTTCCAGGTCGAGTGGAGCGCGGCTCCGGCCGGTCAGGCGCAGGCGCCGGGCTGGGTGGCGGTGGAGTCGCTGGACGGGTCGGTGGCCGAGTGTGTGCTGGTCGAGGTGCCTGGTGGTGTGCGGGAGGCGCTGGGGCTGGTGCAGGAGTGGCTGGCCGATGAGCGGTACGGCTCGTCGAGGCTGGTGGTGGTCACCAGGAACGCGATGGGTGCGATGCCGGATCCGGCGCAGGCGGCGGTGTGGGGTCTGGTGCGTGCGGCGCAGGCCGAGCAGCCCGACCGGTTCGTCCTGCTCGACCTGGAGGCCGGGGAGCTCGACGAGTCCCTGGTGGGCCGGGCGCTGGCTTCCGGCGAGGCGCAGGTGGCGGTGCGCGACGGCGCGGTCCTGGTGCCGCGGCTGGCTCGCACGACCCCGCCCCAGGACGCTCCGGAGCCGGTGTTCGGGCCGGAGGGTGTGGTGCTGGTGACCGGTGGCCTGAGTGGCCTGGGTGCGCTGGTGTCTCGTCATCTGGTGTCGGTGTACGGCGTGCGTGAGCTGGTGCTGGTGAGCCGGCGCGGTGATGGGGCGCCGGGTGCGGCCGAGCTGGTGGCGGAGTTGTCCGGGCTGGGCGCCTCGGTGAGGGTGGCGGCCTGTGATGTGGGTGATCAGGAGGCGGTGGCGGCGCTGGTGGCGTCGGTGCCGGGGTTGAAGGGTGTGGTGCACGCGGCGGGTGTGCTGGACGACGGTGTGATCACCGCGTTGACGGCCGAGCGGTTGGAGGCGGTGCTGAGGCCGAAGGCCGAGGCGGCCTGGCATCTGCACGAGCTGACCCGCGATCTCGACCTGTCGGCGTTCGTGCTTTTCTCGTCGCTGGCGGGTGTGCTGGGTGGTCCGGGTCAGGGCAACTACGCGGCGGCCAACGCGTTCTTGGACGCGCTGGCCGAGCATCGCCGGGGGCTGGGTCTGGCGGGCACGTCGCTGGCCTGGGGCCTGTGGCGCGAGGGCGGCCTGGCCGACCTCGACGAGGCCGACCTGCGGCGCCTGGCGCGCTCCGGAGTCGACCCGCTCACGGCCGACGACGGCCTGACCCTCTTCGACGCCGCACTCGGCAACGGAGCGGCCACGCTCGTCCCCGCCCAGCTCAACCTCAAGGTCCTGGCAGCCCACGCGGACGCGCTTCCGCCCCTGCTGCGCGGCCTGATCTCGGCCCCCGCGCGGCGGGTGGTGACGGCGGCCTCCGAAGCGGCCGCCACCCTGAAGCAGCAGCTGGCGGCGCTCCCGCCGGCCGGACAGCAGGCCGTATTGGAAGACCTGGTCCGCGACCAGCTGGCCGTGGTCCTCGGCTTCTCCGACGCCTCCGCCCTCGACGAGGGCATCTCCTTCCAGGAGCTGGGCTTCGACTCGCTGATGGCGGTCGAGTTCCGCAACCGGCTCAGCGCGGTCACCGGCATGCGGCTGCCCGCCACGCTCATCTTCGACTACCCGACCCAGGCCGTGCTCGTCCCCTTCCTGGCGGGTGAGCTGCTCGGCAAGCGGGAGATCGCGGTCGCCTCCCGCCTGTCGGCGGGCGACGACGAGCCGATAGCCATCGTGGGCATGGCCTGCCGTTACCCCGGCGGCGTCGAGTCGCCCGAGGACCTGTGGCGCCTCGTGGCCCAGGCCGGCGACGCGATCGGCGAGTTCCCCACCGACCGAGGCTGGGACCTGGCCAAGCTCTACGACCCCGACCCCGCCAACCGTGGCACCTCCTACGCCAGGCACGGCGGCTTCCTGTACGGAGCGGCCGACTTCGACCCCGGCTTCTTCGGCATCAGCCCGCGTGAGGCCATGGCGATGGACCCGCAGCAGCGGCTGCTGCTGGAGAGCTCCTGGCAGGCGATCGAGCGGGCCGGGATCGACCCCCACACGCTGCGCGGCAGCCGTACGGGCGTCTTCGCCGGAGTGATGTACCACGACTACGCCACCCAGCTGGGCTCGGTGCCCGAGGAGCTCGAAGGGCTGATCGGCACCGGCAACTCGGGCAGCGTCGCCTCCGGCCGCGTCTCCTACACCTTCGGGTTCGAGGGTCCCGCGATGACCGTGGACACCGCGTGCTCGTCGTCGCTGGTGGCGCTGCACCTGGCGGTGCAGGCGCTGCGGGCGGGCGACTGCGACCTGGCCCTCGCGGGCGGCGTGACGATCATGGCCACGCCGTGGACGTTCGTCGAGTTCGCCCGCCAGCGCAACCTGTCGCCCGACGGCCGCTGCCGCGCCTTCGCCCAGGCGGAAGGCGGCGTGGGACTGTCGGAGGGCGTCGGCATGCTGCTGGTCGAGCGGCTGTCGGACGCGCGGCGCAACGGGCACCAGATCCTCGCCGTCGTGCGCGGCAGCGCGGTCAACCAGGACGGCGCGAGCAACGGCCTGACGGCGCCGAACGGACCCTCGCAGCAGCGGGTGATCCGCCAGGCACTGGCCAACGCCAAGCTCTCGGCCGCCGACGTCGACACCGTCGAGGCCCACGGCACCGGAACCGTGCTGGGCGACCCGATCGAGGCCCAGGCGATCATCGCCACCTACGGTCAGGACCGGCCAGAGGACCGGCCGCTGTGGCTCGGCTCGATCAAGTCGAACATCGGCCACGCGCAGGCGGCCGCCGGTACGGCCGGCGTGATCAAGATGGTGATGGCGCTGCGCAACGGCATCCTGCCGCAGACGCTGCACGCCGAGACCCGCTCCGAGCACATCGACTGGTCGGCCGGCGCGGTCGAACTGCTCACCGAGGCTCGCCCGTGGGAGGCCGCCGACCGCCCCCGGCGCGCCGCCGTCTCCTCCTTCGGGATCAGCGGCACCAACGCGCATGTCGTCCTGGAGGAGTCTCCCGCCGAGCCGGAGAGAGCGCAGGCCGCGGAACTGCCCGCCCTGCCGTGGCTGCTGTCGGCCAAGTCGGTGGCGGCACTGCGGGCCCAGGCGAGACAGCTCAGGTCATGGGTGATGGCTCGCCCCGAACTGGAGCCCGCCGACGTCGGCTGGTCGCTGGCCACCGGCAGGGCGCTCCTGGAACAGCGGGCCGCCGTGGTCGGCTCCGACCGCGCCTCCCTGCTGCGCGCCCTGTCGGCGCTGGCCGAGGGCGAGCCGGACGAGTCGGTCGTGGAGTCCGGGCTGGTGCGCGGGCGCGCCAGGGTGGCGATGTTGTTCGCCGGCCAGGGCAGCCAGTGGGCAGGCATGGGCCGCGAACTGGCCGAGGCGTTCCCGGTGTTCGCCGAAGCCTTGGAAGAGGTGTGCGCGCTGCTCCCGTCCGGGCTGCGGGAGACGATGTTCTCCGGTCCGGTCGAGGCGCTGAACCAGACGGGGATGACGCAGCCGGCGTTGTTCGCCTTCGAGGTGGCCCTCTACCGACTGCTCACCTCGCTGGGCGTGACCCCGGACGTTCTCGTCGGGCACTCGGTCGGTGAGGTCGCGGCCGCTCACGTGGCTGGGGTGCTGTCTCTGGCCGATGCGTGCACGCTGGTCACCGCCCGTGCGCAGTTGATGCAGGCGCTTCCCGAGGGTGGCGCGATGCTGGCCGTCGCCGCCTCGGAGGCCGACATCCTGCCGCTGCTGGACGGTTGCCCGGACATCGGCATCGCCGCGGTCAACGGCCCGCAGGCCGTCGTGGTCTCCGGCAGCGAGACCGCGATCGAGGAGATCGCGGGACTGGTGAACGTGAGGACACGGCGCCTGAAGGTGTCGCACGCCTTCCATTCGCCGCTGATGGACCCGATGCTGGCCGACTTCGAGCAGGTAGTCTCGCGGCTGACCTTCAACGAGCCGTCGATCCCGATCATGTCCAGCGGTGAGGTGACCGATCCCGCTTACTGGGTGCGGCACGTGCGTGACGCGGTTCGCTTCGCGGACGGGGTCGTGGCCAGCCAGGCGAACGTGTTCCTGGAGATCGGCCCGGACACCACGCTCACCGTCCTGGCCCAGCAGAGTGTTCAGGACGGCGTCTTCGTCCCGGCTTCGCGCCGCGACGGCGACGGCCCGCAGGCGCTGGCCAAGGCCCTCGCCCTGCTGCAGGTCCGCGGCATCGCGGTCGACTGGGACACCTTCTACGCCCCGGCCGCGCCGATCCGCGTGGACCTGCCCACCTACGCCTTCCAGCGCGAGCGCTACTGGGTGGCGGGTCAGACCGGCGCCGGTGACATGGACGCGGCGGGTCTGGCCGCGATCGATCACCCGCTGCTGAGCGCGGTGACCGAGGTGGCGGGTGGCGAGTCGGTGGTCTTCAGCGGCCGGTTGTCGACCGCCACCCACGCGTGGCTGGCCGATCACGTGGTCAACGGGATGGTGATCGTCCCGGGGACGGCCCTGGTGGAGCTGGCGGTGCGGGCGGGCGAGGAGCTGGGCAATCCGCAGGTGCGGGAGCTGACCCTGCAAGCACCGCTCGTGCTGCCGGAAGGCGGCAGCGTCCAGGTACAGGTGGTCGCCGGTGGCGGCGCGGTGGCGATCCACTCCCGCGCGCAGGACGCCGAGGGCTGGACGTTGCACGCGCAGGGCGAGCTGGCCTCGGAGGTGACCGAGCCGGGCTTCGACGTGGCAGTCTGGCCGCCCGCTGACGCGCAGCCGGTGACCGTCGACACCCTCTACGACGACCTGGCGGTGATCGGCCTGGAGTACGGGCCGACCTTCCAGGGGCTGGCCCGCGCCTGGACACGGCCGGGTGAGGTGTTCGCCGAGATCGTGCTTCCCGAGGAGGCGCACGCGGACGCGGGCCGGTTCGGGGTGCACCCGGCGCTGCTGGACGCGGCGCTGCACGCCAGCGCGCTCGGCGACCTGCTGCCGCAGCCCGAGCCCGGCAAGCCGTACCTGCCCTTCGCCTGGAACGGCGTGAGTGTCCACGCGACCGGAGCCACCACGCTCCGCGTCAAGGCCACCAAGAGCCCCAACGCCGGAAACGTCGGCCTGTCGCTGGCCGTCGCGGACGGCAGCGGAACCCCGGTGGCGGACATCGGGGAGCTGACACTCCGCGCCCTGAGCACGGCGAGCCTGGGCAGCACCGCGGCGCAGAATCTCTACCGGCTGGAATGGTCCGAGATCCCCGCGGGCTCCGCGCTCGCCCCGAGCTGGGTGGCGGTGGAGTCGCTGGACGGGTCGGTGGCCGAGTGTGTGCTGGTCGAGGTGCCTGGTGGTGTGCGGGAGGCGCTGGGGCTGGTGCAGGAGTGGCTGGCCGATGAGCGGTACGGCTCGTCGAGGCTGGTGGTGGTCACCAGGAACGCGACGGGTGCGATGCCGGATCCGGCGCAGGCGGCGGTGTGGGGTCTGGTGCGTGCGGCGCAGGCCGAGCAGCCCGACCGGTTCGTCCTGCTCGACCTCGAAGACAGCGAGCTGGACGCCAGGACGGTCGACCGGGCCCTGGCCACCGGCGAGAACCAGGTGGCGATCCGCTCCGGCACGGTCTGGACGGCCCGCCTCACCAGGGCGGCCAAGCCGGACGACGAGCTCCTGGACTTCGGCCGCGACGTCACGGTGCTGGTGACCGGCGGCACGAGCGGACTCGGCGCCCTGGTGGCCAAGCACCTGGCCGGCACCTACCACGTCGGACACCTGCTGCTGGCCAGCAGGCGCGGCGAGCAGGCACCAGGCGTCGCCGAACTCGTCGCCGAGCTGACCGAGCTCGGCACCACGGTCACCGTCGCCGCCTGCGACGTCGGAGACCGGGAAGCACTGGCCGGGCTGATCGCGGGCATCCCGGCCGGCCTCCCGCTCCAGGGCGTGGTGCACGCGGCGGGAGTCCTGGACGACGGTGTGATCACCGCGCTGACGCCCGAGCGGCTGGAGGCGGTGCTGAGGCCCAAGGCCGAGGCCGCCTGGCACCTGCACGAGCTCACCCGGGACCTCGACCTGTCCGCGTTCGTGGTCTTCTCCTCCCTGTCGGGCGTCCTCGGCGGCGCCGGCCAGGCCAACTACGCCGCGGCCAACGCCTTCCTGGACGCCCTCGCCCAGCAGCGCAGGGCCCAGGGGCTGGCGGGCACCTCGCTGGCCTGGGGCCTGTGGGAGGCCGGTGGCATGGCGGGCGACCTGAACGAGGCCGACCTGCGCCGCATGGAGCGCATGGGCCTCAAGCCGCTCACCGTCGCCGACGGCCTGGCACTGTTCGACGCCGGACTGCGCCACGAGCTGCCGGCCCTGGTCGCCGCCAGGTTCGTCCAGGCCAGGGCCGCGTCGCGGACGGCGACGGCCCGCACGGGCGCCCTCGACGGGCTGGCCGAGCGGCTGGCCGAGATGACCACCGCCGAACGCCAGGCGGCCCTGTCCGACCTGGTCCGCGGCCAGGCCGCGACGGTGCTCGGCTTCTCCGACGCCTCGGCCATCGAACCGCAGCGCCAGTTCCAGAGCCTGGGCTTCGACTCCCTCACCGCGGTGGAGTTCAGGAACCGGCTGGCCGCCGTCACCGGACTGCGGCTCCCGGCCACGCTGGTCTTCGACTACCCCACCTCGATCGAACTGATCGAGTACCTGATGAGCCACTTCGACGGCGCTCACGACGAGGAGGCGCAGATCCTGCGGCTCTTCGCCGAGATCGACAAGATCGAGAGCACGGTGGCGGGCCTCGACGAGGAGAGCACCGCACGAAACCGCCTGGTGGCACGGCTCAAGGACCTGCTGACCGGGCTCAACGGCCCAGGTACGGCAGAGCACTTCGAGATGGCCACCGACGACGAGATGTTCGCCTTCATCGACAACGAGCTCGAAGTCTCCTGACCCCCTGTGCGCTTCTGCTGAGAAGGACAACGCGAGATGGCAAACGAAGACAAGCTCAGGGACTACCTGAAGCGAGTTACCGCCGACCTTCAGCAAACCCGTCGGCAGTTGCGCGATATCGAGGGCCGCGACCGCGAGCCCATCGCGATCGTCGGCATGGGCTGCCGCTACCCGGGCGGGGCAACCTCGCCCGAGCAGCTGTGGGAGCTCGTCGCCGACGGGGGTGACGGGATCTCCGAGTTCCCCGCCGACCGCGGCTGGCGGGAGGACCTCTACCACCCCGACCCCGACAACCCGGGCACGACCACGGCCAGGCACGGCGGATTCCTCTACGACGCCGCCGAGTTCGACGCCGGCTTCTTCGCCATCTCCCCGCGCGAGGCCATGGGCACCGACCCGCAGCAGCGGCTCTTCCTGGAGACCTGCTGGGAGACCTTCGAACGGGCCGGGATCGACCCGGTGTCCGTGCGCGGCAGCCGTACCGGCGTCTACGCCGGGGTCATGTACCACGACTACTTCCGCGCCGAGGCGCTCGGCAGCGTCACCTCCGGCCGCGTCGCCTACGCCCTGGACCTGGAGGGCCCGGCCGTCTCGGTCGACACGGCCTGCTCCTCGTCGCTGGTGGCGTTGCACCTGGCGGTGCACGCCCTGCGCCGGGGGGAGTGCACGATGGCGCTGGCCGGCGGAGTCACCGTGATGGCCACCCCGAACACCTTCATCGAGTTCTCCCAGCAGCGCGGACTGGCCTCCGACGGACGCTGCAAGTCCTTCGCCACCTCGGCCAACGGCACCGGATGGTCGGAGGGCGTCGGCGTGCTGCTGCTCGAACGCCTCTCGGACGCCAGGGCCAACGGCCACAACGTGCTCGCCGTCATCCGCGGCAGCGCGGTCAACCAGGACGGCGCCAGCAACGGGCTGTCGGCGCCCAACGGACCCTCCCAGATCCGCGTGATCAGGGAGGCGCTGGCCGACGCGGGACTGTCGCCCTCCCAGGTCGACGCCGTCGAAGGCCACGGCACCGGCACCACCCTGGGCGACCCGATCGAAGCCCAGGCCCTCCTCGCCGCCTACGGCCAGGACCGGGAGGCCGAGCGCCCGCTGTGGCTGGGCTCCCTGAAGTCGAACATCGGCCACACCCAGGCCGCCGCCGGGGTCGGCGGCGTGATCAAGATGGTGATGGCCATGCGCCACGGCGTCCTGCCCCGGACGCTGCACGTGGACGAGCCGACCGAGCACGTCGACTGGTCGGCGGGCGCGGTCGAGCTCCTGACGAGCTCCCGCCCCTGGCCGCGGGCCGAAGCACCCCGGCGCGCCGCCGTCTCGGCCTTCGGATTCAGCGGCACCAACGCCCACCTGATCATCGAGGAGACCCCGGTCGAGCCCGACGAGGACGAGCCGGAGCGGCTTCCCCTGCCGCTGGTGCCGTGGGTGGTCTCGGCCAAGGACGAGACGGCGCTCGCGGCCCAGGCCGCCCGCCTGCACGCCTGGGCGCTCGCGCACGAGGAACTGCCGGTGGCCGACGTCGGCTGGTCCCTGGCGACCGGCAGGTCCGTCCTGGACCAGCGGGCCGTGATCGTCGGAGCCGACCGGGCCGAGCTGATCGCCGGGCTCGAAGCCCTCGCCGGTGGCACGCCCACGCCGGGAACCTTCACAGGAAGCGGGACGGGCGGCCAGCTGGCCTTCCTGTTCGCGGGCCAGGGCAGCCAGCGCCTGGGCATGGGCGCCGCCCTCGCCGAGTCCTTCCCGGTCTTCGCCGACGCCCTGGAGGAGGTCTGCAAGGTCCTGGACCCCCTGCTGCCGCACCCCGTGCGCGAGGCCATGTTCTCCGGCCCCGAGCAGGTGCTGGACGAGACCGGCATGACCCAGCCGGCGCTGTTCGCCTTCGAAGTGGCGCTCTACCGGCTGCTGACCTCGCTGGGCGTCACCCCTGACGTGCTGGTGGGCCACTCGGTGGGCGAGATCGCCGCCGCGCACGTGGCCGGGGTGCTGTCCCTGGCCGACGCGTGCGGCCTCGTCGCCACCCGGGCCCGCCTCATGCAGGCGCTGCCGCCCGGCGGGGCCATGCTCGCCATCGCCGCGCCGGAGGCCGACATCCTGCCGCTGCTGGAAGGCCGCTCCGACATCGGCATCGCCGCCGTCAACGGCCCGGACGCCGTCGTGGTCTCCGGTGACGCCGCCGCCGTCGACGAGATCGCCGCGCTGGTCACCGCCCGCACCCGCCGGCTACGGGTCTCGCACGCCTTCCACTCGCCGCTCATCGAGCCGATGATGCAGGAGTTCCGGCGCTACGCCCAGTCGCTGACCTACCACGAGCCGTCCGTGCCGATCATCTCCGACGTCACCGGACGGCGCGCGCAGCCCGGCCAGCTCACCGACGCCGGCTACTGGGTGGACCACGTACGGCAGGCGGTCCGCTTCGGTGACGCCGTCGCCTCCGCCCGCTCCGGCGGCGCCACGGTCTTCGTGGAGATCGGCCCCGACGCCGTCCTGACCGGACTGGCCAGGCAGATCCTCGACGGCGACGAGGCCGTCACCTTCGTGCCCGCCGTACGCAAGGACAGGGACGAGGCGCGAAGCTTCGTCGAGGCCCTCGGCCGGCTGCACGCCAGGGGTGTCACCGTCGGCTGGGACGCCTACTTCGCCGACGCCTGCCCGCGCCGTGTCGACCTGCCCACCTACGCCTTCCAGCGCAAGCGCTACTGGTTCATGCCGGGCAGCTTCGCCGCCCAGCAGGCCGCGGAGGCCGCCGACCCCGAGTTCTGGGCGGCGGTCGAGCGGGAGGACGTGGACGCGCTCGCCGCGACACTGAACATCGACGACGGCTCGCCCCTGGCCGCCGTGCTCCCCGCACTCTCGTCATGGCGGCGCCGCAGGCGCGAACAGGACGTGCTGGACAGCTGGCGTTACCGCGTCACCTGGGAGCCCGTCGCCCTGCCGGAGGCCGGTCCTTCGGCGCTCGGCGGCACGTGGCTGATCGCGGTCCCGCACGAGCGCGCCACCGACGAGCCGGTGACGGCGGTCGCGCGGGCCCTGGAGCGGCACGGAGCCACCACGAAGATCGTCAGCCCGGCCCTGGACGGCGCCACGGCTGCTACGGGTGTGCTCGCCCTGCACTGCGACCCGGCCCAGATCCTTCAGCTGATCCAAGCCGCCGACGGCATCGACGCGGCCCTGTGGGTCGGCACGGACGGCGGCCAGAGCGTCAGCCGCGTCGACTTCGTCCGCGACCCCGTCCAGGGCGCGGTCGCCGGGCTGGTGCGCGTCCACGGACTGGAACACCCCCAGCGCCCCGGCGGTACCGTCGACCTGCCGGAAACCCTCGACACCCGCGTGCTGGGCCGCCTGGTGAGCGTGCTCGCCGCGGCGGGACACGAGGACCAGCTGGCCGTACGCGCCTCGGGAACCTTCGCCCGGCGCCTGACACGGGCGCCGCGCCAGAGCACCGGCACCGGCCAGCGGTGGCGGGCGCAAGGCACCGCCCTGATCACCGGAGGCACCGGGGGCCTGGGCGCGCACGTGGCCCGATGGCTGGCCAGGGGCGGCGCCGAGCACCTGCTGCTCACCAGCCGCCGGGGCACGGACGCGCCAGGCGCCGCCGAGCTCGTGGCCGAGCTGGAGGAGCTGGGCGCGCGGGTGACCGTGGCCAGGTGCGACGTGGCCGACCGCGCCGCCCTGCAGAGCGTGATCAGCCAGGCGGAAGCGGCGGGCGACCCGATCCGGTCGGTCTTCCACACCGCGGGCGTCCCGCACATCCAGCCGCTGCTCGCCCTCGGCGCCGACGAGCTGGCCGAGGCCACCAGCGCCAAGATCGTCGGCGCGAGCCTCCTGGACGAGCTGCTGCCCGGCCCGCTCGACGCCTTCGTGCTGTTCTCCTCCGGTGCCGGCGTCTGGGGCGGCTCCCACAACGGCGCCTACGCCGCAGGCAACGCCTTCCTCGACTCGCTCGCCGCCCACCGCCGCGCCCGCGGCCTGCCCGGTACGGCGATCGCCTGGGGCTTCTGGGACGCGGCGGGCGGCGGCATGACGACGCTGCTCGGCGAGGACGACGCCCGCAGGAGCGGCGTCGCCTACATGGACCCGCTCATGGCGATCGAAGGACTCTGGCAGGCGCTCGACGACGACGAGACCGCCCTGGTGGTCGCCGACATCGACTGGCCGCGCTTCGCCCCGCTCTTCACCGCCGCCCGGCGGCGCCCCCTGCTGGACGGCGTCCCCGAGGCCGTCGCGGCCCTGTCGGACGGCGAGGCCACGCCGGAGGTGTCGGAGCTGGGCGCCGAGCTGCGGCTGCTCGACCCGCGCGAGCAGGCGCGGCTCCTGGTGGCCAAGGTCCGCCAGGAGGTGGCCGGCGTGCTCGGCTACGCCGACCCGGCCGAGGTCGGCGTCGAGCGCGCCTTCCGCGACCTGGGCTTCGACTCCGTCACCGCCGTCGAGCTGCGCGGACGGCTCAACCAGGTCCTCGGTATCCGCCTGCCGGCCACCGTGGTCTTCGACCACCCGAACGTCAAGGCGCTCGCGGAGCTGGCCAGGACCGAGATCCTCGGAGTCCGGCAGGAGAGCGCCGGCGCCGGCCCTGCCCACAGGGAACTCACCGACGACCCGATCGTGATCGTCGGCATGAGCTGCCGCACCCCCGGCGACGTGAACGGCCCCGACGACCTGTGGCGCCTGGTCGCCGAGGGCGGGGACGCGATCTCCCGGCTGCCCGGCAACCGCGGGTGGGACGTCGAGGGCATCTACGACCCCGACCCGGAGGCGCCGTTCGCCTCCTACACCCAGGACGGCGGCTTCGTCCTCGGGGCGGGGGAGTTCGACCCCGAGTTCTTCGGCATCAGCCCGCGCGAGGCCCTGGCCATGGACCCGCAGCAGCGCCTGCTGCTCGAAGCCTCCTGGGAGGCCATCGAGCACGGCCGGATCGACCCCGGCTCGCTGCGCGGCAGCCGCACCGGCGTCTTCGTGGGCGCGGCCTACGAGGAGTACGGCCGCCACTCCGACCAGGTGCCGCTGGAGTCGATCGGTCACCTGGTCACCGGCACGCTGAGCAGCATCGCCTCCGGCCGTGTCGCGTACGCGCTCGGCTTCGAGGGCCCCGCCGTCACCGTCGACACGGCCTGCTCCTCGTCGCTGGTGGCCCTCCACCTCGCGGTGCAGGCGCTCCGCAACGGCGATTGCGACCTGGCCCTGGCCGGGGGCGTCACCGTCATGTGCACCCCGCTCGGCTTCATCGGCTTCAGCCTGCAGGGCGCGCTCGCCCGCGACGGCCGCTGCAAGGCCTTCGCCGGAGCGGCCGACGGCTTCGGCCTGTCGGAAGGCGTGGGCATGCTCCTGGTCGAACGGCTGTCGGACGCGCGGCGCAACGGGCACCCAATCCTGGCCGTCGTGCGCGGAAGCGCCATCAACCAGGACGGTGCGAGCAACGGCCTGACGGCGCCGAACGGGCCCTCGCAGCAGCGGGTGATCCGCCAGGCACTGGCCAACGCGGGCCTGACGCCCGCCGACGTCGACGCCGTGGAAGCCCACGGCACCGGAACCACCCTCGGCGACCCGATCGAGGCGCAGGCCCTTATCGCCACCTACGGCCAGGACCGGGAGCTACCGCTCTGGCTCGGGTCGATCAAGTCGAACATCGGCCACACCCAGGCGGCCGCCGGTGTCGCGGGTGTGATCAAGATGGTCATGGCGATGCGGCACGGCGTGCTGCCGCAGACGTTGCACGTGGACGAGCCCAGCCCGCACGTCGACTGGACGGCGGGCGCGGTCAAGCTGCTCACCGAGCCGATCGCGTGGCCGGACACCGGCCGCGAGCGCCGCGCCGCGGTCTCGTCGTTCGGCATCAGCGGCACCAACGCGCACGTGGTCCTGGAGGAGCCCCCGGCCGAGACCCCGGCCGAGACTCCTGGCGGGACCCCCGGCGCCACGGCGGACGCCGCCGATACTCCGGCGGCTGTGACGGGCGCTCCCAGTGCTTCGGCGGACGCCTCCGGCGCTCCGGCACAGGGCCGCGGCGTCCCGGCGGCCGCCTCCGGTGTCCAGGCCTCCGCGTCCGGCGCCGATGCTCCTGTGCGGTTGCCCGCGGTGCCGTGGCTGCTCTCCGGCAGGTCCGCGCAGGCCCTGCGCGACCAGGCCGGGCGTCTCGTGCTCGCCGAGCCCGAGGCCGATCCCGTGGACGTCGCGCACTCCCTCGTCGTGACCCGCTCGGTGTTCGATCATCGTGCGGTGGTCGTGGGCGCCGACCGCGGCGAGCTGCTGTCCGCTACGGCGGCGCTGGCCGAGGGCGGTGTCAGCGGCGCGGTCGTCACCGGCGTGGCCGCGGGCGACGGCAAGACCGTGTTCGTCTTCCCCGGCCAGGGCTCCCAGTGGCTCGGCATGGGCGTGGAACTGCTGGACTCCTCCCCGGTGTTCGCCCAGCGGATGACCGAGTGCGAGACGGCTCTGGCGCCGTTCGTGGACTGGTCACTGACCGGCGTACTGCGCGGCGAGGAGGGCCAGCCGGGCTTCGACCGGGTGGACGTGGTCCAGCCGGTGCTGTGGGCGATGATGATCTCCCTGGCCGCCGTGTGGCAGTCGGTCGGCGTCAAACCCGCCGCGGTGATCGGGCACTCGCAGGGCGAGATCGCCGCCGCCGTCGTGGCCGGGGCGCTGTCCCTGGACGACGGCGCCCGGGTCGTGGCGTTGCGCAGCCAGGCGATCATCGCGCTGGCGGGCCGGGGCGGCATGGTGTCGGTGCCGCTGCCGGCCGCCCAGGTGGCCGAGCAGCTGGAGCGCTGGCAGGGCCGCATCTCCATCGCCGCGATCAACGGCCCCTCCTCGACCGTCGTCTCCGGCGACGTCGACGCCCTGGAGGAGCTGCTGGCCGCCAACGAGCGGGCCAAGCGGATCGAGGTGGACTACGCCTCGCACTCGGCGCACGTGACCGCGATCAAGGACGACCTGGCGGGCCTGCTGGCTCCGGTCACCCCCCGCATCAGCCACACCCCGTTCTTCTCCACCGTGACGGCGGCCTGGATCGAGGGCCCCGAGCTCGACGCGGGCTACTGGTACACCAACCTGCGCCAGACGGTCCAGCTGGAGCCGTCGATCCGCGCCCTGATGGAGCAGGGCCACGACGCCTTCGTCGAGTGCAGCGCCCACCCGGTGCTCACCACGGCCATCCAGGACACCGCCGAGGCGGCCGAGCACGACGTCACCGCCGTCGGCACGCTGCGGCGGCAGGAAGGCGGGCTGCGCAGGGTGTGGACCAGCGCCGCCGAGGCGTGGGTGCGCGGCCTGGACGTGGACTGGCGGCAGATCCTCGCCCCCGCCCGTCCCCGCGTCGTCGACCTGCCCACCTACGCCTTCCAGCACCAGCACTTCTGGCTCGAGGAGCGCACCGCCACGGCCGGCGACGTCGGCGCGGCGGGCCTGGGCGCGGCCGGACACCCCCTGCTCGGCGCGGCGGTGCCGCTGGCCGGGGCGGAAGGGGTCCTGCTGACCGGCAGGTTGTCGCTCAGGACCCACCCGTGGCTGGCCGAGCACGCGGTCAACGGGCAGGCCATCCTGCCGGGCACCGCCTTCGTCGACCTGGCCCTGCGGGCGGGCGACGAGGTCGGCTGCGACCTGCTCGACGAGCTCACCATCCAGGCCCCGCTCACCCTGCCCGAGCAGGGAGCGGTGCAGCTGCAGCTCACGGTCGGCGCGCCCGACGGCGAGGGGCGCCGACCCCTCACCGTCCACGCCCGCCCCGATCGCGGCCTGGCCGACGACCCGTGGACCTGCCACGCGTCCGGCACTCTGGCCGCGGGGGCGGCGCACCGCCCGGCGCAGGAGACGGCCGTCTGGCCGCCGGAGGGCGCCAGACCGGTCGACGTGACCGGCATGTACGGCTGGCTCGCGCAGGCCGGCCTCGGCTACGGCCCGACCTTCCAGGGCCTGCGCGCCGTCTGGGTGAAGGGCGCCGACCTGTACGCGGAGGTGGCCCTGCCGGACGACACCGTCACCGGCGGCTTCGGCCTCCACCCCGCCCTGCTGGACGCGGCGCTGCACTCCATCGCGCTGCACGAGGTCGGCTCCCAGGACGGGCCGCAGATGCCCTTCGCCTGGAGCGGGGTGCGCCTGCACGCCACCGGGGCCGCCGCCGTCCGCGCCCAGCTGTCGATCCAGGAGGCCGGCCGGGTGACGCTCACGATCACCGACCAGGCCGGGGCTCCCGTCGCCGACGTGGCGTCCCTGCTCCTGCGTCCCCTGCCCGCGGGCGGAGGCGCGAGGAACGCGGACACGACACGCGAATCGCTCTACGAGCTCGAATGGACCGCCATGCAGGCGGGCGAGCCGGTTCCCGGCCTGCGCTGGGCCACTGTCGGCGACTCCGCCGCCCTCGACGCGGCGGGCATCACCGCCGTGCCGTACGCGGGCCTGGCCGAGGTCCTCTCCATGGAGCAGGCACCCGACCTGGTGTGCGTGACCCTGGACGGCGCGACCGCGGGCGGCCTGGCCGAGGCCGTCCACGAGCGCACCTGTGAGGCGCTCGGCCTGCTGCAGGAGTGGCTGGCCGACGAGCGCCACCCGGGCTCGCGGCTGGTCCTCATCACCCGCGGCGCCGTCGCCGCCGACGTCCACGACGAGGTGCCCGACCTGGTCAACGCGGCCGTCTGGGGCCTGGCCCGATCGGCCCAGTCGGAGAATCCCGAGCGCCTGGTCCTGCTCGACCTGGACGGCCACCCCGACTCCTACCGGGCTCTGCCGTCCGTCCTGGCGGGCGGCGAGAACCAGGTGGCGCTGCGCGAGGGGGTCGCGTACACGCCCCGGCTGGTCCGCGCCGGAACCGGGCGCGGCAGCGCGATGGTCCCGCCCGCGGGCACCGCGAACTGGCGGCTGGACACGACCGGCCGCGGCACGGTCGACAACCTCGCGCTCCTGGCCGCCGAAGACGCGCCACTGGACCCGGGCCAGGTCAGGATCGCCACCCGGGCGATGGGCCTGAACTTCCGCGACGTCCTGATCGCCCTGGACATGTACCCGGGCGAGGCTCCCATGGGCGGCGAGGGCGCCGGCGTGGTCATCGAGGTCGCCGACGACGTCACGACGCTGGCGCCGGGAGACCGGGTCATGGGCATCGTGGACGGCTTCGCCCGGCGCGCCGTCACCGACCACCGGCTGCTGGCCCGCATCCCCGAGGGCTGGTCGTACACCGAGGCCGCGTCCGTGCCCATCGCGTTCATCACCGCCTACCACGCGCTCGTCGACCTGGCCCAGCTGCGCGCGGGGGAGTCGCTCCTGGTGCACGCCGCCGCGGGCGGCGTCGGCACGGCCGCCGTGCAACTGGCCCACCACCTGGGTGCCCAGGTGTACGGCACGGCAGGCGAGAGCAAGTGGCAGGCGGTGCGAGACCTGGGCGTGGACCCCGCCAGGATCGCCTCCTCCCGCACCCTCGACTTCGCGCGGACCTTCGAGGCCGGCGTGGACGTGGTGCTCAACTCCCTGGCGGGAGAGTTCATCGACGCCTCGCTCGGCCTGCTGCGCCCCGGCGGGCGCTTCATCGAGATGGGCAAGACGGACCTGCGCGACCCCGAGCAGATGCTTCCCGCCCGCTACCTCAGCTTCGACCTCACCCAGCTGGACATGGACAGGACCGGCGAGATCCTCGCCGAGATCGTCGCCCTGTTCGATCAGGGCGCGCTGCGGCTGCCCCCGATCAGAGGCTGGGACGTGCGCCGGGCGGACGACGCCTTCCGCCACGTCGCCCAGGCCCGCCACATCGGCAAGGTCGTGCTCACCATGCCGGCCGAGATCGACGCCGACGGCAGCGTGCTCGTGGTCGGCGGCACCGGCGCGCTCGGCGCGCTGGCGGCCAGGCGGCTGGTGACCGAGCACGGGGTGCGGCACCTGGTGCTGGCCGGGCGCCGCGGCCCCGGCACCGAGGGAGCCGCCGAGCTGGAGCGCGAGCTGACCGAGCTGGGGGCGAGCGTGCGCATCGTGGCGTGCGACGCCGCCGACCGCGCCGCCCTGGCGCGGCTGCTCACGCAGATCCCGGCCGAGCACCCGCTGACCGCCGTCGTGAGCACCGCCGGTGTCCTCGACGACGGCATGATCACCTCGCTGACGCCCGAGCGCCTGCGGACCGTCCTGAGGCCCAAGGTCACGGCGGCGATCAACCTGCACGAACTCACCGCAGAGCTCGATCTGGCCCAGTTCGTGATCTACTCCGGCGCCGCGGGCGTCTTCGGCAGCCCGGGTCAGGGCAACTACGCGGCGGCCAACGCCTTCCTGGACGCGCTCGCCCAGCACCGCTCGGCCCGCGGCCAGGCCGCCACCTCGCTCGCGTGGGGCCTGTGGACACCTCGCAGCGGCAGCGGTATGACCGGCCACCTCGACGAGGCCGACATCAGCCGGCTGAACAGATCCGGCATGGGCGCGCTCGACCTGGACGACGGCCTGGCCCTGCTCGACCTGGCCATCGGCGCCCACCAGGCGGCACTCGTGCCGATCCGGCTCGACCTGGCGACCCTGCGCGCGGGAGCGGCCGGCGGCCTCGGCCATCCGCTGCTGCGCAGCCTGGTGCGGACCACCGCCCGGCGCGTGGTGGTGGCGGAGGCGGCGCAGGGCGAGTCGCTCAGCGACCGGCTGGCCGCCCTGCCGGAGGCCGACCGCACGCCGGTGCTGCTGGAGCTGGTCCAGAGCCACGTGGCCGCGGTCCTCGGCTTCGCCAGGCCCGACGCGGTCGAGCCCGGCCGGGCCTTCAAGGAGATCGGCTTCGACTCGCTGACCGCGGTGGAGCTGCGCAACCGCCTCAAGGCCGCCACCGGCCTGCGGCTGCCGGCCTCGCTGGTGTTCGACTACCCCAACCCCGCCGCGCTGGCCAGGCACCTGCTGGAGGAGATCGCGCCACCGGCGCACAGCGCGGGACAGCAGGTCCTGGCCGAGATCGACCGGATGGAGGCGGCGCTGGCCGCCGCCGCGGCCGACTGCGCGACCCCCGAGGAGATCACCTCCAGGCTGGAGCAGCTGCTCTTCTCCTGGAAGGAACGGCAGAGCGGCACCCGGCCCGCGGAGGAGAACGTGGCCGACCGGCTGGCCGCCGCGACGGCCGACGAGATCCTCACCTTCATCGACAACGAGCTCGGCATCGCCTGAGCAGGCGTGGAAGCGAGAGAGGAACGACGATGGCGACCGAAGCACAGCTCGTCGAGTATCTGAAGCGAGTGACGACCGAGCTCCACGACAACAAGCGACGCCTGCACGCGGCCGAGGAGCGCAATCACGAACCGATCGCGATCATCGGGATCGGCTGCCGCTACCCGGGTGAGGTCCAGAGCCCGGAGGACCTGTGGCGGGTGGTGGCCGACCGCACGGACGCGATCTCCGGCTTCCCCGACGGCCGCGGCTGGGACCTGGAGACCCTCTACAACCCCGACCCCGACGCGTTCGGCGCCTCCTACGTCGCCGAGGGCGGGTTCGTGGGGGACATCACGGAGTTCGATCCGGGGTTCTTCGGCATCTCGCCGCGCGAGGCCGTCGCCATGGACCCCCAGCAGCGGCTGCTGCTGGAGACCTCCTGGGAGGCGATCGAGCGGGCCGGCATCGACCCCGCCACGCTGCACGGCAGCAGGACCGGCGTGTTCGTGGGCGCCAACAGCCCCGAGTTCCTCACGATGATGATGCAGGCCCCTCCGGAGCTGCAGGGCTACCTGATGACCGGCGTCGCCACCAGCGTGGTGTCCGGCCGCATCTCCTACACCCTCGGGCTGGAGGGCCCGGCCGTCACCATCGACACCGCCTGCTCCTCCTCGCTGGTCGCCCTCCACCTCGCCGTGCGCGCGCTGCGCAACGGAGACTGCTCGCTGGCGCTGGCCGGAGCGGTCACCGTGTTGTCGACGCCCGGCACGTTCATCGGGTTCAGCCGGGTGCGCGCGCTGGCCAGGGACGCGCGCTCCAAGGCCTTCTCCAACGACGCGGACGGCATGGCGCTGGCCGAGGGCGCGGGCGTCCTGCTGGTGGAGAGGTTGTCGGACGCGCAACGCAACGGCCACCCGATCCTGGCCGTCGTGCGCGGAAGCGCCATCAACCAGGACGGCGCCAGCAACGGTCTGACCGCGCCGAACGGCCCTTCGCAGCAGCGGGTGATCCGCCAGGCGCTGGCCGACGCCCGGCTCACCCCGGACCAGATCGACGCCGTCGAGGCGCACGGCACCGGCACGGCGCTGGGCGACCCGATCGAGGCCCAGGCGATCATCGCCACCTACGGTCAGGGCCGCCCGGAGGGACAGCCGCTGTGGCTGGGCTCGGTCAAGTCGAACATCGGCCACGCCCAGGCGGCCGCCGGTGCGGCGGGTGTGATCAAGATGGTCATGGCGATGCGCCACGGCGTCCTGCCCGCCACCCTGCACGCCTCGCAACCTTCCGAGCAGATCGACTGGACCGCCGGCGACGTGGAGCTGCTCCAGGAGGCACGCCCCTGGTCGCCGGGTGCGGAGCCGCGCCGGGCCGGCGTCTCGTCGTTCGGCATGAGCGGAACCAACGCGCACGTGATCCTGGAGGAGGCTCCCGCGCTGGAGCCCGCGGAGCGCGAGGCGGGCATCGAGCTGCCGGTGGTGCCGTGGGTGCTGTCGGCCAAGACCGCCGAGGCGCTGCGGGCGCAGGCCGGACGGCTGGCCTCCTGGACCGCCGGGCGGCCGGAACTCGCCGCGGCCGACGTCGCGCACTCGCTGGTGGCGTCGCGGTCGGCGTTCGAGCGCCGGGCCGTTGTGGTGGGGGATCGCGAGGAGCTGACGTCGGCGTTGGAGCGGCTGGCCTCGGGCGTGGTGTCGGGCGCCGTCGAAGGCACGGCTGGTACGGCGGGCAAGACGGTGTTCGTCTTCCCCGGCCAGGGCTCGCAGTGGCTCGGTATGGGCGTGGAGTTGCTGGAGTCCTCGCCGGTGTTCGCGCAGCGGATGGCCGAGTGTGAGACGGCTCTGGCGCCGTTCGTGGACTGGTCGCTGACGGGTGTGTTGCGCGGTGAGGAGGGCCAGCCGGGCTTCGACCGGGTGGACGTGGTCCAGCCGGTGTTGTGGGCGATGATGGTGTCGCTGGCGGCGGTGTGGCAGTCGGCCGGGGTGAAGCCGGCCGCGGTGATCGGGCACTCACAGGGTGAGATCGCCGCCGCGGTGGTGGCCGGGGCGTTGTCGTTGGAGGACGGCGCCCGGGTGGTGGCGTTGCGCAGCCAGGCGATCGTGGCGCTGGCGGGCCGGGGCGGGATGGTGTCGGTGCCGCTGCCGGTCGCGGAAGTGCGAGAGTACCTCGCCGGGTTCGACGGCCGAGTCTCCGTGGCGGCGATCAACGGTCCCTCCTCCACCGTCGTCTCGGGCGACGTCGATGCCCTGGAGGAGCTGCTGGCCGTCAACGAGCGGGCCAAGCGGATCGAGGTGGACTACGCCTCGCACTCGGCGCACGTGACCGCGATCAAGGACGATCTGGCGGGCCTGCTGGCTCCGGTCGCTCCCCGCATCAGCCATACCCCGTGGTACTCCACGGTCAGAGGCCTCTGGCTGGAGGGCACCGAGGCCGACGGCGCCTACTGGTACGAGAACCTGCGCGAGACGGTCGGCTTCGGCCCAGCGGTCGAGACCCTGGCGCAGGAGAACTTCCGCTTCTTCGTCGAGTGCAGCGCCCACCCGGTGCTCAAGATCGGCGTGCAGGAGAGCGTCGAGGCCGCGGGGGCCGCAGACGCCTGCGTAGCCGTGGGCACCCTGCGACGCGACGACGGCGGGCTGCGCCGGTTCCTGTCCAGCGCCGCCGAGCTGTGGGTACGCGGCGGCGAGGTCGACTGGGACCTGCTGCTGGCACCGGCCCTGCCGCGCCGCGTCGACCTGCCGACCTACGCCTTCCAGAACCAGCACTACTGGCCGCCCGCCGTCCAGACCAACGGCGACCTCACGCAGCTCGGCCTGGGAGCCGCCGGTCACCCGCTGCTGGCCGCCGCCGTGTCGCTGGCCGACGCCGAAGGCGTGCTGCTGACCGGCAGGCTCTCGGTCAAGACGCACCCGTGGCTGGCCGACCACATGGTCAACGGGCAGGTGCTGCTCCCCGGCACGGCCTTCGTGGAGCTGGCCGTACGGGCGGGCGACGAGGTCGGCTGCGACCTGCTGGAGGAGCTGACGCTGCAGGCGCCGCTGATCCTGCCCGCCTCCGGCGGCGTGCACGTCCAGATCGCCGTCGGCGCGCCGGACGAGGACGGCAGGCGAGCGCTCACCATCCACGCCCGCGCCGAGGACGAGCCATGGACCAGGCACGCCACCGGATTCCTGGCCAAGGACAGCGCCACGGCGGCCTTCGCCGAACAGTCCTGGCCGCCTCCGGGCGCGACGGCCCTGCAACCCGGCGACGTGTACGAGCTGATGGCCGGGATCGGCATCGACTACGGCCCCGCCTTCCGCGGACTGACGGCGTTGTGGCGCCGTGACCGCGAGCTGTTCGCCGAGGTGGCCCTGCCGGAAGGCACCGAGGCGGGCGGGTTCTGTTTGCACCCCGCCCTCCTCGACGCCGCGATCCAGCCCCTGGCCGTGGGCGGCTTCTTCGACACCACGGGCGGGCCGATGCTGCCCTTCGCCTGGACCAACGTACGGCTGGCCGCCACCGGCGCCGCCGCCCTGCGGGTGCGGCTGACCCCGGCGGGCGCCAACGGCGTCGGCATCGAGGTCGCCGACTCCGCCGGAGCGCCCGTGGCGAGCGTGGAATCGCTGGCCGTGCGGGCGCTGGCCGTGGAGGACCTGAAGGCCGCCGCCGACCCGCTGAAGGACGCGCTGTTCTCGCTCGACTGGATCCCGGCCAGGCTGGGAGAGGCCGCCGGCGCCGGACACGCGCTCGCCGGCGGCGACGGGGCCCGGCTGGCGGCGCACGGGGTCGTGCTCGCCGAACTCGTGGCCGACGGCCCGCTGCCGCGGCTGGCCTTCCTGCCCTGCGGCCCGGCGGGTACGGCAGGCCCGGTGGGTACGGCAGGCGCGGTGGGTACGGCAGGCGCGGCCGACGAGGCACGGGCCGCCACCTCCGAAGTGCTGGCGGTGGCGCAGGGGTGGCTCGCCGAGGACAAATACGCCGACGTGCCGCTCGTCATCGTCACCGAAGGAGCGGTGTCGGGGGAGAACCTCGCCGCCGCCGCCGTGTGGGGCCTGATGCGCTCCGCCCAGTCGGAGAACCCCGGGCGTTTCGTCCTGCTCGACGTCGACGGCAGCGAGGAGTCGTGGCGGGCGGTCCCGGCCGCCGCGGAGTCGGGGGAGGCCCAGGCCGCGCTGATCGCGGGCGCCCTCCACGTCCCGCGCCTGGCCCGGTACACACCCGAGCAGACCACCGAGACCGCGATCACGGCAACCGTGCCTGCGGGCACGGAAGCCGAGTGCGTAGGCCCGGAAGCCGAGACGGCGATCGCGGGTGACCTGGCCGAGGGCTGGGAGCGTGGCGGAACCGTGCTGATCACCGGCGGCACCGGCACCCTGGGCGGCATCGTCGCCCGTCACCTGGTGCTCCGGCACGGCGTGCGCCGCCTGCTGCTGACCAGCCGCCGCGGACCGGACGCTCCCGGGGCGCTCCGGCTGCAGGCCGAACTCCTCGAGCTCGGGGTCGACGCCACCATCGCCGCCTGCGACGCCGCCGACCGCGACGCCCTGGCCGCGCTCCTGGCATCGATCCCCGCCCGGCACCCCCTCACCGGGATCGTGCACGCGGCGGGCGCGCTCGACGACGGTGTGCTGGCCACGCTGACCCCCGAGCGTATCGACGCGGTGCTGCGCCCCAAGGCCGACGCCGTGCTGAACCTGCACGAACTCACCCAGGACCTGCCGATCTCGGCGTTCGTCACGTTCTCGTCCGCCGCCGGTGTCTTCGGCGGCCCCGGCCAAGGCAACTACGCCGCGGCCAACGCCTTCGTCGACGCGCTCGCCGTACAGCGCCGGCGGCTCGGCCTGCCCGCCCTGTCGCTGGCCTGGGGACTGTGGGAGCAGGACAGCGGCCTGACCGGCACGCTCAGCGACGCCGACCGGGCCAGGCTGGCCCGCACCGGTGTCGTCCCGCTCACCACCGAGGAAGGCCTGGCCCTGCTCGACACCGCCTGCGCCGCCGACCGGGCGACGCTGGTCCCGATCAAGCTGGAGCTGCGCAACCTGAGGACGGCGGCGCAGTTCGGGGCGCTGCCCGCGATCCTGCACGGCCTCGTGCCCGTCTCCAAGCGCCGCGTGGTCGGCTCCGACCCCGCCGCCGCCTCGCAGCTGCGCGAGCGCCTGGCCCGCCTGCCGGAGGGCGAGCACGCCAAGGTCGTCATGGACCTGGTGCTCGACCAGGTCGCGACCGTGCTCGGATACGCCGACGCGAGCGCCGTCGAGCAGGACAGGCCCTTCAACGAGGCGGGCTTCGACTCGCTCACCGCCGTCGAGTTCCGCAATCGGATGAACGCGGCCACCGGGCTGCGGCTGCCCGCCACACTGATCTTCGACTACCCCACACCCGTGGCCCTCGTGCAGTACCTGCGCGCCAGGCTCCTGGACGGGCCCGGCACGGCGGTCTCCACCCACACCGCGATGAGCGCGGAGGAGCCGATCGCCATCGTCGGCATGAGCTGCCGGCTGCCCGGCGGCGTCACAGGCCCCGAGGACCTGTGGAACCTCGTGTCGCAGGGCGGGGACGCGATGTCGATGTTCCCCACCGACCGTAACTGGCCGCTGGACGACCTCTACCACCCCGACCCGGAGCACCCGGGCACCACCTACGCGCGCGAGGGCGGCTTCGTCTACGACGCCACCGCCTTCGACCCGGCCTTCTTCAGCATCTCGCCCAGGGAGGCGGTCGCCATGGACCCGCAGCAGCGCCTGCTGCTGGAGGGCTCGTGGGAGGCGCTGGAGCACGCGGGCATCGACCCCGCCGAGGTTCGCGGCAGCCGTACGGGCGTGTTCGTCGGGCTGATGTACCACGACTACGGCGTGCACCTGCAGAACCTGGCCAGCGACCTGGACGGCTTCGTCGGCACCGGCGTCTCGGCGGGTGTCGCGTCCGGGCGGGTCTCCTACACCTTCGGGTTCGAGGGCCCGTCGGTCACCGTCGACACGGCCTGCTCGTCGTCGCTGGTCGCCCTGCACATGGCGATGCAGGCGCTGCGCCGCGGCGAGTGCTCGCTCGCGCTGGCCGGCGGCGTCACCGTGCTGTCCACTCCAGCCGTGTTCGTCGACTTCGCCCGCCAGCGCGGCCTGGCCGCGGACGGACGCTGCAAGTCCTTCGCCGCGGCGGCCGACGGCACCGGCTGGGGCGAGGGCGTCGGCATGCTGCTCGTCGAGCGGCTGTCGGACGCGCAGCGCAACGGCCACCCGATCCTGGCCGTCGTGCGCGGCAGCGCCATCAACCAGGACGGCGCCAGCTACGGGCTCACCGCCCCGAACGGACCCTCCCAGCAGCGCCTGATCGAGCAGGCGCTGGCCGACGCCCGCCTGACCACGGCCGACGTCGACGCCGTCGAGGGGCACGGCACCGGCACCACCCTGGGCGACCCGATCGAGGCGCAGGCCATCGTGGCCACCTACGGCCAGGACCGGCCGGAGGACCGGCCGCTGTGGCTCGGCTCGGTCAAGTCGAACATCGGCCACACCCAGGCGGCCGCGGGCGTCGCGGGCGTGATCAAGATGGTCATGGCGATGCGCCACGGCGTGCTGCCGCAGACGTTGCACGTGGACGAGCCGACCGGCCACGTCGACTGGTCCGCGGGCGCCGTACGGCTGCTTCACGAGGCCACCCCGTGGCCCGAGACCGCGCGGCCGCGCCGCGCGGGAGTCTCCTCCTTCGGCATCAGCGGCACCAACGCCCACATCATCCTGGAGCAGGCGCCGCCGCAGACCGCGGCCACGCCGGAGGCGCAGCCGCGCCCCCTGATCCCGTGGGTGCTGTCGGCCAAGTCGCACGAGGCGCTGAGGGCACAGGCCAGGCGGCTGCGCGGCCACCTGGCCACCCGGCAGGAGCACCCGGCGGACGAGATCGCCCGCTCCCTCGCCACCACCCGTTCGTCCTTCCGGCGGCGGCTGGTGGTGCTCGGCACGACCAGGGAGGAGCTCACCTCCGGGCTGGAGGCCGCGATCGCGCAGACCCCGGCCGACAACGTGATCAGCGCGACGGCCGCACGCGGGCGGACCGCCTACCTGTTCACCGGCCAGGGCAGCCAGCGCCAGGGGATGGGAGAGGAGCTGTACGCGGCCTACCCCGAGTACGCCGCGGCCTTCGACGAGGTGTGCGCCCGCTTCGACGGCCACCTCGACCGGCCCCTGCGCGAGGTCGTCACCGCAGACCCCGAGGCGCTGCAGCAGACCCGCTACACCCAGGCGGCCCTGTTCGCCGTCGAGGTCGCGCTCTACCGCCTGCTCGAAGCCTGGGGCATGCGCCCTGACTTCCTGGCCGGCCACTCGATCGGCGAGATCGTCGCCGCCCACGTCTCCGGCGTGCTCACGCTGGACGACGCGGTCAAGCTGGTGGCCGCGCGCGGCCGCCTCATGCAGGAACTGCCGTCCGGCGGCGCGATGGTGTCGGTCCGCGCCACGGAGGAGGAGGTCCTGCCGCTGCTGGCCGGGCGCGAGGACCGGGTCGGCATCGCCGCCGTCAACGGGCCCTCGTCGGTGGTCCTGTCCGGCACCGAGGAGGCCGTCCTGGAGGTGGCCGCGCTGCTGTCGCTGCGCGGGCACAAGACCAAGCGGCTGGCCGTCAGCCACGCCTTCCACTCCCCGCTGATGGAACCGGTCCTGGACGCCTTCCGCGAGGTGGCCTCCGGACTGGCCTTCCGGCCGCCCGCGATCCCCATCGTCTCCAACGTGACCGGCGAGGCGGCCGGCGCCGAGGAACTGACCTCGCCGGAGTACTGGGTGCGCCATCTGCGGCAGGCCGTGCGCTTCTGCGACGGCATCCGGACACTCCAGCGGCAGGGAGTCACCACCTTCCTGGAGGTCGGCCCCGACGCCGTGCTGACGGCGATGGCCGGAGACTGCGTCGAGGACTGGACGGGGGTCGCCGCCGCCGTGCTGCGCCGCGACCGGCCGGAGGCCGCCACCCTGCTCGACGCGCTGGCCCAGGCCTGGGCGCACGGGGCGGACGTCCACTGGGGAGCGGTCGTCGGCGCCGGCGCGACCGTGCCGCTGCCCACCTACCCCTTCCAGCGCCAGCGCTACTGGCCCGACCCGCCCGCGATCGAGCAGGTGGCCGCGCCCGACACGGAGTTGTGGGAGGCGGTCGCACGCCAGGACCTGCCCGGACTGCTCGCCACGCTCGGGCTCGGAGCGGGAGCCACCCTGGAGGACCTGCTGCCCGCCCTGGCCAGGCTGCACGGTGGCGCCGGCGCCGACCAGGGGCACCCGCGCCTCCAGCTCGGCTGGCAGCCGCTCACCGACCTGCCCGCGCCCGTCCTGTCGGGCACCTGGCTGGTGGTCGCACCCGACTACGCACCGCAGGCCGACACCTCACCGCGGCCTGACGGCTCCCAGCAGGCCGACACCTCCCCGCAGGCCGCTCCGCCGGCCGACGGCTCCCAGCAGCCGATCCCCGCGGCTGCGGCCGGGCGGGCGATCGCGGCCGCGCTGGCCAGGTACGGCGCCGACACGGCCGTCGTCCCGGAACCGCCGGGCTCGGACACCGGGGTGGCGGGCATCGTCTGCCTCCTGCCCGAGGGCGCACCGCCGCCCTCCATCGCGCCCGGCGGCGCACCCGTCTGGGTGCTCACCCGGCGCGCCGTGCGCGTCGCACCCTCGGACGGCGACGTCGCGCCGGAGACCGCGCAGACCTGGGGCAGGCTCAGAACGGCGGCCCGCGAGCGGCTGCTGCGCGACGGCGGGCTGGTCGACCTTCCCGCCGTCCTGGACGAGCAGGTGCTGCGCCGCCTGTGCACGGTGCTGTCAGGAATCACCGGCGAGGACGAGGCGGCGGTACGGCCCGGCGGCGTGTTCGTGCGCAGGCTCCGCCCCGCGCCGGCACGGGCCACGGCGCTCGGCGCCGGCTGGCGGCCGAGCGGGACCCTCCTGCTGGCCGGGCCGCTCGACGAAACCGCCGCGGAGCTCGGCCGCTGGGCCGCGCGCAACGGTGCCACGAGAGTCGTGCTCACCGAACCCGACGCCCGCCTCGACGGCGAGCAGGGCGTGGTCGTCCGCCGCCTCGACGGCGAGCGTGGCACGATCGCAGGCGGGCTCGACGCCGTGATGGCGGACGGCGCTCATCCGCTGACCGCCGTCGTCTGCACGACGCCGGAGGCGGCGCGGCTGCTGGACGAGCGGACCCGCACGACGGACCTGGCGGCCTTCATCATGCTCGCTCCTGCCCAGGCCGCCTGGGGCGACGACGGGGCAGCGCACCTGGAGCACTTCACCGCGCTGGCCGCCCGGCGCCGGGAGGCGGGCCTGCCGGTGCTGTCGGCGGCGATCGGCCTGAAGGAGCCGGCGGACGCGGTCGCGGCCCTCCGCCACGCGCTGCGCCTGGGAGACACCACGCTCGTCGTGGCCGACCCCGACTGGGCCGCCCTGGCCGCCCTGCTCCGCTCCCACCTGCTGGACGCCGTCCCCGAGGCGGCACTGCCCCCGCAGGAGGCGGAGAACGTGATCGACGGCAGCGCCGCCTTCCGCCGCCTGCTGGACGACAGCGCGCCCGACAGCCACCACGGCATCCTGCTCGACGTGGTGCGCCGCGAGACGGCCGCCATCCTGCAGTTCCCCCTGCCCGACGCGATCGAGCCGGACGCGGAGTTCTTCGAGCTCGGCTTCTCCTCGATGGCGGCGGTGGAGCTGCGCAACCGGATCGGCGAGCTGACCGGCATCCAGCTGGCCGCCGACGCGGTCTACGACTACCCGACCCCGGCCGAACTGGCCGGGCACCTGCTCGCCGAGGTGGCCGTCGCCGGCTGAGCCGGTGGCAGGAGGCCGAGACGGAAAGGACGAGCCCGTGCTCGATGGATTCACTCCCTGGCCCGAGGAGTTCGCGCGGCGGTACCGGGACGCCGGCTACTGGACGGACGAGAACCTGGGTGAGCTGCTGCGCCGCCAGGCGCGTGACCACCCCGGCAGGACCGCTCTCGTGGTGGACCCGCACCGCTGGACCTACGCCGAGCTGGACTCCAGGGTCGACAGGATGGCGGCGGGCCTGCTCGGCCTCGGCATCGGCCCCGGTGACCGCGCGGTCGTGCAGCTGCCCAACGTGCCCGAGCTCGTGGTGGTGCTGTTCGCGCTGTTCAGGATCGGCGCCCTGCCGGTCATGGCGCTGCCCGCGCACCGCAGCAGCGAGATCGCCTACTTCTGCGAGTTCACCGAGGCGACGGCCTACATCGTCGCCGACACGCATCTCGGGTTCGACTACCGCACGCTGGCCGCCGAGGTGGTGGCGAGCGTGCCAACGGTCAAGCACGTCCTGGTGGCGGGCGAGCCCGGCGGCTTCGTGCCCCTGGCCGAGGTCGACGGCGACCTCCTGCCCGACCTGCCGCGTCCTGACCCCGCCGGGGTGGCGCTGTTCCTGCTGTCGGGCGGCACGACCGGGGTGCCGAAGCTGGTGCCGCGCACCCACCAGGAGTGGAGCTACAGCGGGCGGGCGGTCGGCGAGGCGTGCGGCTACCACGCCGGCACCGTGCACATGGTGAGCCTGCCGCTGTGCCACAACTGGCCGCTGACCCACGGGCTGCTGGCCACCTTCCACGCGGGGGCGACGCTCGTGCTGGCCCCCGGCCCGAGCCCGGACGAGTCCTTCCCGCTGATCGAGCGCGAGCGGGTGACGGAGACGGGCCTGATCCCCGGCGCCGCCCTGCTCTGGATGGAAGCCGCGGACTGGGGTGAGTACGACATCTCCAGTCTGAACCGGGTGACCATCGGCGGCACGAAACTCCAGCCGGAGCTGGCTCGCCGGGTGGAGCCCGCACTCGGATGCCGCCTGCAGCAGGCCTTCGGCATGGCGGAGGGCCTGTGCGGGTTCCACCGGCCGGACGATCCGCCGGAGGTGGTCCTGATCAGCCAGGGGCTGCCGGTCTCGCCCGCCGACGAGGTGCGGGTGGTCGACGAGGAGGACAACGACGTCCCCCCGGGAGAGGTCGGCCAGCTGCTGGCCCGCGGGCCGTACACGACCCGCGGCTACTACCGGGCCGACGAGCACAACGCGCGCTCCTTCACCGCCGACGGCTTCTACCGCAGCGGTGACCTGGTACGGCTGCTGCCGTCCGGCCACGTGATCTTCGAGGGCAGGGTGAAGGACCAGATCAACCGGGGCGGTGACAAGATCGCGGCCGAGGAGGTGGAGAACCACCTGCTGGCCCATCAGAACATCCGCGAGGTCGCCCTGGTCGGGGTGCCGGACGAGGTGCTCGGCGAGCGCAGCTGCGCCTGCGTGGTGCCGCGCGGAGAGCCCCCGACGCTGGTGGAGCTCACCGCGTTCCTGCGCGACAGGGGAGTGGCGGCCTTCAAGTTCCCCGACCGGCTGGAGATCGTCGGGGCGCTGCCGCTGACCCCGCTCGGCAAGGTCAGCAAGAAGCAGCTCGCGAGTATGTTCGGCACGACGGGGAGTTCTGGATGACCTCGTTCCACATCGACCTGTCCGGCTTCATGGAAGTGCACGCCAAGGCCGTGGCCGAGGCGTGCAACAGCGGCCGCGCCACCCTGGCGACCTGGCGCCAGCAGATCGACCCCGTCGATCCCGCCGAGCTGCTGATCCCGCTGTTCGTCCACACGCGGCGGGCCTTCGTCTGGATCTCGCCGCAGTCGAGCGTCCTGGCCATGGGCACCGCGGCCGACTTCTCCGGCCGTGGGACCGCGCGCTTCGCCGCCGTCAGGGCGGGCTGGGAACCGGCCGCCCGTGACGTCGTGGAGGGCGGTACCGGGCCGCGCGGCACGCCGTCGCTCGTCGGCGGCTTCGCCTTCGCTCCGGGCGACGGGCCCATGCCCGACGGGCTGATGTGGGTGCCGAGGGTGCTGATCTCACGGGAGGCGGGCGGGCCGACCGTGCTGGCGCTCAGCGTCGGCGTCGAACCCGGCCCCGCCGTACCCGACGACGTGGCGCGGGTGGTCAACCAGGCGTACGGCTGGCTCACCGCGGTGGGCGGGCGCCCGTGCCGCAGCCCTCACCTGGAGGGCACGACGGTCACGGAGGTGCCTCCGCCCGACGAGTGGAAGGCGCTGGCGGGGCGCGCGGTGGAGCAGGTCGGCGGCGGCGCGTTCGGCAAGGCCGTGCTGGCCCGCCAGCTGCGCGTGGACGCCCCCTGCTCCTACGACATCCCGTCCGTGGTGGGCGCCCTGATCGAGGGACAGCCCGGCAGCACGGTCTTCGCGGTCGCCCTGGACCGGCACGCCTTCGTCGGCGCCACACCGGAGCGGCTGGTCGGCGTGCGCGCCGGCCAGGCGAGGTCGATGAGCCTGGCCGCCTCCATGCCCCGGGGCACGACGCCCGCGGAGGACACCCGGTTGCGTGACGCCCTGCTGGCCGACGACAAGTCCCGGCGCGAGCAGCAGATGGTCACCGCCATGTTGCGCCAGGCCTTCGAGCGAGTGTGCGGCGACGTGCGGGTGCCCGCCGAGCCGTACGTGATGGACCTGCCGAACCTGCGCCACCTGCACAGCCGCATCGAGGGCCGGATCGCCGACCCGTCGAACACCGGCGTGCTCGACCTGGTCGAGCTGCTGCATCCCACGCCCGCCGTCGGCGGCCATCCGAGGCAGGCCGCCCTGGACTGGATCGCCGCGGCGGAACCCTTCGACCGGGGCTGGTACGCGGGCCCCGTCGGCTGGATGAACACCGACCAGGAAGGGGACTTCGCCGTGGCCCTGCGCTCCGCCCACCTGCACGGACGCACCGCCACCCTCTACGCCGGCTGCGGGATCGTGGCCGGCTCCGATCCCGAGGCCGAGCTGGAGGAGACCCGGCTCAAGTTCCGTACGATGCTCGATGCTCTCGCCGTTCCCGGGTACGGGCCGGTCGGGGTGGGAACCTCTTGATCGGAAACCACCTTCGAGAGGCACTCGACCATGATTGAGATAACCGGGCTGACGAAGCGCTTCGGCGCCAAGACGGCCGTGGACGACCTGACCTTCAGCGTCGAACCGGGCAGGGTCACCGGCTTCCTGGGGCCGAACGGGGCCGGCAAGTCGACGACCATGAGGATGATCCTCGGCCTCGACCGGCCCGACGCCGGCACGGTGACCGTCAACGGTCACGACTACGTGGGGCTGGCCCGCCCCATGCACGAGGTGGGTGCGCTGCTGGACGCCCGTGCCGTCCACAAGTCGCGTACGGCACGCGACCACCTGCTCTGCTTAGCCCAGACCAACGCGATCCCAGCCCGCCGGGTCGACGAGGTGCTGGAGCTGGTGGGTCTCGCGTCGGTGGCGCGCAAACGGGCCGGATCCTTCTCCCTGGGCATGGGCCAGCGGCTCGGCATCGCGGTGGCGCTGCTCGGAGACCCGAAGGTGCTGCTGTTCGACGAGCCCGTCAACGGCCTGGACCCCGAGGGCATCAAGTGGATCCGCGAACTGATGCGTGGCCTGGCCGCCGAGAACCGCACCGTGCTGGTCTCCAGCCACCTCATGAGCGAGGTGGCGCAGACCGCCGACCATCTCGTCGTCATCGGCAAGGGCAGGCTGATCGCCGACATCGGGATCGGCGAGTTCGTCCGCCAGGGCTCCAACGTCCTGGTCCGCGCCGACGACGCCGAGCGACTGGTCCCCCGGCTGGTCGAGGCGGGCGGCACCGTCCAGAGCGGGACGGACGGCTCGTTCATCGTCACCGGCCTGGAGGCCAGGAGGATCGGCGAGGAGGCGCTCGCCGCCGGAGTGGTGCTGACCGAACTGACCCCCCAACGCTCATTGGAGCAGGCGTACATGGACCTGACCCGCGACAGCGTCGAGTTCCAGGCGAGCGTGGCGTGATGGCCGCCGTGGAGACGATGCGCTCGGAGTGGACCAAGTTCCGCTCGATCCCGTCGAACGTCCCCGTCCTGCTGGCCACCGTGGCGGTCATGATCGGCGCCGGCTTCCTCACCGCCAACGGCGCGAGCAAGAACGCCCAGGCCGCCGGGGCGATGTTCGACGCCGCCTACATCAGCATGTACGGCGGCTTCCTGTTCGCCCAGATCAGCGTGGGCGGGCTCGGCGTGCTCGCGGTGACCTCCGAGTACGCCACCGGGATGATCAGGACGAGCCTCACCGTGGTGCCGCGGCGCGGGCGCCTGCTGGCCGCGAAGGTCTGGACGTTCGGGCTGATCACCCTGGTGATGGGGGAGGTCGCCGCCTTCGGCTCGTTCCTGCTCGGGCAGATCGCGATCGGCGCCAACGGCGCGCCGGCGGTCTCGCTCGCAGACCCCGGCGTGCTGCGCGCGGTCTTCGGCATGGGGCTGATCTGGGTCCTGGTGGGCCTGATCGGCGTCGGGATCGGTGTCCTGCTGCGCGACACGATGGCGGCCACGACCGTGGTGGTCGCGGTCAACTTCATCATCCCGATCATCGGCCCGCGCCTGATGCCCCAGGCCATGGGCGACTGGGTCACCGTCTACTGGCCGATCCAGGCCGGTCTGCGGATCACCTCCACGGTCCCCGACCCGGAACGGCTGGCCCCGTGGACGGGCCTGGGCCTGATGGCGGCCTGCACCGCCGTCCTGCTGCTGGCCGCCTTCGCCGTGTTCAGGTCCAGGGACGCCTGACCACAGCCCCCCACGACGCCCGGCGTGCCGCCCCGGCCGCCGGGCGTCGTCGTGCCCGGCACCCCTTACTGGGGCCTCTACCAGCGCCTTTAGTGGCCTCTAGGGGTTACTCGGCCTCTCGCGGCCCACGAATACTGAAATCGGTGGAACCTGTCGGGAGGAGCATTCAGAATGGCGGCGAATTTCGCGAACGGTCAATGCCGATCCTTCCGCGGTGACGGACGGCCGGACCTGCTCGTGCGTAACACGGAGACCGGAGAGTTGTTCGTGTACCCGCACAGCGGTGAATTCGACGGCACCGCCACCTTCTCCGATCCCGTGCGCATCGGCGACGGATTCGGCTGGTGGCGTTTCTTCTTCGTCCGCGCCGTCGACGCGACCGGCGACGGCCAGGCGGACATCTGCGCCTTCAGCGCCCACGAATTCGGCATCAACCCGGGCGAGAACGGGGAGCACGGGTTCTTCCTGCTGCGGAACCTGGGCGGGCCCGGCGAGATCGGCCCGTTCGCCGAGCCGATCAGGGTGTCCGGCAGGCGTGACGACGACCAGCAGTGGGAGACGATCGGCTTCGCCGACGTGACCGGCACCGGCACCGACGACACCTTCGGCAGGGGCAAGGACGCCGGCAACGTCGACGTCTTCCCGCACCGCGACCGTGGCGTGGTCCGCAACGACACCTACGACAAGGAGCCGGTCAGGCTCACCGAGATCGGGGTCGACGACCTGCCTGTCGCGATGGCCGACTTCACCGGCGACGGCACCCTCGACCTGCTGGTCCGCCGGGTCAACGGCGACATGGACCTGTTCGAGTTCGCCGGCCGGCCGGGCCACACCACCGAGGGAACCTGGCACACGGTCGCCACGGGCTGGCAGGACATGCGCCTGATGGCGCTCACCGACATCGACCTGGACGGCCGCCCCGACCTGCTCGCGCTCCACCAGGACGGCACCCTGGCCGCCTACCGCCACTGCGGGAAATTCGACCCGGACCACCCGGACACGCTCTTCGAGGAGCCGGTCACCGTCGCCACCGGGTTCGAGATCTACGACGTCATCAGCTGATAACTCCGTCGGAAGCTGGACAGGTTCACATGCAATTCGAACTTTCTTCCCGTACCTTTTCCGACGACGCAGTGGCGATCGTCGGTATTTCCTGCCGACTTCCGCAGGCCCCCGATCCGCAGTCGTTCTGGCGGCTGCTCCGCGACGGCCGCGACGCCATCACAGAAGTGCCGCCCGGCCGCTGGGAATCGCCGGAGACCGAGGGAATGCGCGGCGGATTCATCGACGCGATAGCCGACTTCGACGCCGAATTCTTCGGTATCGCGCCGAACGAGGCCGCCATGATGGACCCGCAGCAGCGGCTGGTCCTCGAACTGAGCTGGGAGGCCCTGGAGGACGCCGGCATCGTCCCCGCCAGCCTGCGCGACAGCGGCACCAGCGTCTACATCGGCGCCATGGCCGGCGACTACGCGCAGCTGCTCCAGGGCAACCTGACCCGCCACAGCCTGACCGGGCTCAGCCGGGCGCTGCTCGCCAACCGCATCTCCTACACCCTGGGCCTGCAGGGGCCCAGCCTGACCGTCGACTCGGCGCAGTCCGCCTCCCTGACCGCCGTCCACCTGGCCTGCGAGAGCCTGCGCAACGGCGAGTCAGGGCTGGCCCTCGTCGGCGGCGTCAACCTCAACATCACGCCCGACAGCACCTTGGCCGCCGCACGGTTCGGCGCCCTGTCTCCCGACGGGCGCTGCCACACCTTCGACGCCCGCGCCAACGGCTACGTCCGCGGCGAGGGCGGCGGCGTCGTCGTGCTCAAGCCGCTGTCGCGCGCGCTGGCCGACGGCGACCACGTCTACTGCGTCATCGCGGGCAGCGCCGTCAACAACGACGGCGGCGGCGACGGGCTGACCGTGCCCGCGCAGCACGCGCAGGAGGAGGTCATCCGCCTGGCCTGCGAGCGGGCCGGGGTGAGCGGCGCCGACGTGCAGTTCGTCGAGCTGCACGGCACCGGCACCCGGGTCGGCGACCCCATCGAGGCCCGCGCGCTCGGCGCGGCCCTGGGCGCCGCCAGAGAGCCGGGAACCCCCCTGCTCGTCGGCTCGGCCAAGACCAACGTCGGCCATCTCGAGGGAGCCGCGGGCATCGTCGGCCTGCTGAAGACCGCGCTGGCCATACGGAACCGGGAGCTGCCCGCGTCGCTGAACTTCGAGACGCCCAACCCGCAGATCCCCTTCGACGAGCTCAACATCCGGGTCAACACCGCCCTGAGCCCGTGGCCGCGCACCGACGCGCCGCTGGTGGCCGGCGTCAGTTCCTTCGGCATGGGCGGAGCCAACTGCCACCTGGTCCTCGTCGAGCCGCCCTCCGCTGTCGCGGCACCGCAGCCCCCCGAGGTCACGCCGCCGCTGATCGTGCCGCTGTCCGGGCAGAACGACGCCGCGCTGCGCGGCCAGGCCGTACGGCTGCGCGAGCACCTGCTGACCACCCCGGAGACGGGACTCTCCGAGCTCGCCTACTCGCTGGCCACCACCCGCACCGCGTTCCCGGCGCGGGCCGGCCTCGTCGTGGACGGCCCGGCCCAGCTGGCCGACGTCCTGGCCAAGCTCGCCGAGGGCGAGCCCGCCGCCGGGGTGGTGACCGGCCGCCCCGGCACGGGCGGCCTGGCCTTCCTCTACGCCGGCCAGGGCAGCCAGCGCCGCGGCATGGGCCAGGAGCTGTACGGCAGGCACCCCGTCTTCGCCCGCGCCCTGGACGAGATCGCCGCCTGCTTCGGCGGCGACCTCATCGAGGCGATGTTCACCGACCAGGACGGCCGCCTCGACGAGACGGGCACGACCCAGCCCGCCCTCTTCGCCTTCGAGGTCGCCCTCACCCGCCTGTACGCCCACTGGGGCATCCGCCCCGACCACCTCATCGGCCACTCCGTCGGTGAGATCGCCGCCGCGCACGTCGCGGGAGTGCTGTCCTTGGAGGACGCCTGCGCCCTGGTCTCGGCGCGCGGCAGGCTGATGCAGAACCTTCCGCCCGGCGGCGCCATGGTCGCCGTCCAGGCGACGGAGGAGGAGATCCTTCCGCTCCTCGACGCGGGCACCGGCATCGCCGCGATCAACGCGCCGGACTCGGTGGTCGTCTCCGGCGTGGAGAGCCGCGTCGCCGAGATCGCCGAGGAGATGCGCGGCAGAGGGCGCAAGACCAGCCGCCTGCGGGTCAGCCACGCCTTCCACTCGCCGCTGATGGAGCCGATGCTCGCGGAGTTCAGGCAGGTGGCCGAGTCGCTCACCTATCACGAGCCTGCCGTTCCCGTCGTCTCCAACCTCACAGGCGCCGTGGCGTCCGCCCTTGAGCTGGGCTCGCCCGACCACTGGGTCAGGCACGTGCGCGAGGCCGTCCGGTTCGGCGACGGCATCAGGGCCCTGGCCGACGCGGGAACCGGCACCTTCGTGGAGATCGGGCCGGGCGCCGTCCTGTCGGCGCTGGGCCCGCGCTGCCTGCCGCACGGGACCGGCGCGCGCTTCATCCCCACGCTCCGCGAGGGCCGGCCGGAGCCGCTCGCCGCCGCCCTGGCCGTGGCCGAGCTGTACGCCGGCGGGGTCGAGGTGGACTGGGAGACCGTGCTGCCCGGCGGGCGGCGGGTGCCGTTGCCCACCTACGCCTTCCAGCGCACCCGGCACTGGCTCACCGAGTCACCCGGCAGCGGCGCCCCGGGCACGGATCCCGCCCGCCGTGACACGGGCGGCGCGACCGGGCTCCCGCCCGGCGGCGAGCTGGCCGGAGCCTCGGTCGGGGAGCCGGCAGGCATGTCGCCCGCCGGGGAGCCGGCAGGTATGGCGCCCTCCGGTGGATCGGCGAATCTTCCCCTCGCAGGCAAGCTGGCCGGGCTGACGGAGGCGGCTCAGGAGCAGGTGCTCCTCGACCTCGTCAGGACCTGCGTGGCGCTGGTGCTCGGCCACGCCACCACCGCCACCGTCGACGCCGGCACGACCTTCAAGGCGCTCGGCTTCGACTCCTACAGCGCCGTCGAGCTCGGCAACCGGCTCAGCGTCGCGACCGGTCTGCGGTTGCCCAGCTCGCTGCTGTTCGACTACCCCACGCCCGCCGTACTGGCGGGGTCCCTGCGCGCGCGGCTGTCCGGCTCGATCGAGCGGCCGGGTGCCGCCGTCGCGCGCGTGGCGGGCCACGACGAGCCGATCGCGATCGTCGGGATGGCCTGCCGCTTCCCCGGCGGGGTGGTCTCCCCTGCCGATCTGTGGGAGCTGGTGATCTCGGGCCGGGACGCGATCGGGGAGTTCCCCGCGGACCGCGGCTGGGACCTGGAGCGGCTCTACGACCCCGATCCCGCCGGCCACGGCACCTCCTACGCCCGCCACGGCGGGTTCCTGTACGAGGCGGCGGAGTTCGACGCCGGCTTCTTCGGCATCTCGCCGCGTGAGGCTCTGGCGATGGATCCGCAGCAGCGCCTGCTGCTGGAGACGTCGTGGGAGGCGATCGAGCGTGCCGGGATCAGCCCCGACGGGCTGCGCGGGAGCCGTACGGGCGTCTTCGCCGGGGCGACGGCGCAGGACTACGGCCCCCGCCTGCACGAGGCGACCGGCAGCGCGGAAGGCTACGTGCTCACCGGCACGACGGCCAGCGTGATCTCCGGGCGGGTGGCCTTCTCGTTCGGGTTCGAGGGCCCGGCGGTCACGGTGGACACGGCGTGCTCGTCGTCGCTGGTGGCGCTGCACCTGGCGGCGCAGTCGCTGCGTTCGGGCGAGTGCGACCTGGCCCTGGCCGGAGGCGCCACCGTCATGTCCTCGCCCGGCATGTTCGTGGAGTTCTCGCGGCAACGCGGCCTGTCGGCGGACGGGCGCTGCAAGGCCTTCGCCGCCTCCGCCGACGGCACCGGCTGGGCCGAGGGCGTCGGCATGCTCCTGGTGGAGCGGCTGTCGGACGCGCGGCGCAACGGGCACCAGATCCTCGCCGTCCTGCGGGGCAGCGCGATCAACCAGGACGGTGCCAGTAACGGACTGACCGCGCCGAACGGCCCCTCGCAGCAGCGGGTCATCCGGCAGGCGCTGGCCAACGCCGGCCTGACGGCCTCCGACGTCGACGCCGTGGAGGCGCACGGCACGGGAACCACGCTCGGAGACCCCATCGAGGCCCAGGCGATCATCGCCACCTACGGTCAGGACCGGCCCGAGGACCAGCCGCTGTGGCTCGGCTCGCTGAAGTCGAACATCGGCCACGCCCAGGCCGCCGCCGGAGTCGGCGGCGTGATCAAGATGGTCATGGCGATGCGCCACGGCCTGCTGCCGCGCACCCTGCACGTGGACGAGCCCTCGCCCCACGTCGACTGGTCGGCGGGAACCGTACGGCTGCTCACGGAAGAGCACACCTGGCAGCAGCGGGAACGCCCCCTCCGGGCCGCCGTCTCCTCCTTCGGCATCAGCGGCACCAACGCCCACGTGATCATCGAGCAGGGAGCGCCGGACGCCGAACCCGACGACTCCGGCCTGACCCTCGTCCCCTGGCTGATCTCCGGCAAGAGCCCCGAGGCGCTGCGGGCCCAGGCCCGGCGGCTCGCGGCGTGGGCCGGACCCGACGTGCCCGTCGCCGCCGCCGGAGCCGCCCTGGCCACCCGGCGTGACTCCCTGGAGCAACGCGCCGTGGTCGTCGGCACCGACCGCGACGAACTGCTCGCGGGCCTGCGCGCCCTCGCCGACGGTACGGCGACGCCCGACGTGATCACCGGAAGTGGGCGCGGCGGCAAGCTGGCGATGCTCTACACCGGGCAGGGCAGCCAGCGGCTCGGCATGGGCCGCGACCTGGCCGCCGCCTTCCCCGTCTTCGACGAGGCGCTGGAGGAGATCGGCGCCCTGTTCGACGCGCAACTGCCGCACCGGCTCCGCGAGACGATGGTCGACGACCCGGACGGCGTGCTCAACGAGACGCTGATGACCCAGCCCGCGCTCTTCGCCTTCGAGGTGGCGCTGACCAGGCTGCTCGCCTCCCTGGGCATCCACCCCGACGTCGTGGCCGGCCACTCCGTCGGCGAGATCGCCGGCGCGCACATCGCGGGCGTGCTCTCCCTGTCCGACGCCTGCACGCTCGTCGCGGCGCGGGCCAGGCTCATGCAGGCACTGCCGGCGGGCGGGGCGATGCTCGCGATCGCCGCGTCGGAGACCGACGTCCAGCCGTTCATCGAAGGCCGCGAGGACCAGGTCGCCATCGCCGCGGTCAACACCCCGACCTCGGTGGTCATCTCCGGCGTCGCCTCGGTGGTCAGCGAGATCGGCGCGCGGATCAACGCGCGCACCCGCGCGCTGCGGGTCTCGCACGCCTCGCACTCGCCCCTGATGGAGCCGATGCTCGCCGAGTTCGGGCGCATCGCCGCCACCGTCACCTACCACGAGCCGCGCATCCCGGTCGTCTCCAGCGTCACCGGCAGGCCCGTGGAGCCCGGCCGGCTCACCACCGCCCAGTACTGGGTCGACCACGTGCGGCGGCCGGTGCGCTTCGCCGACGCCGCCGCCGCCGCGCAGGCGGACCTCTTCCTGGAGGTCGGCCCCGACGGCATCCTCACCGGCCTGGCCCAGCAGACGCTCGCCGACGGCGTGTTCGTCGCCGCCGCACGCAAGGAACGCGACGAGGTGCGCACCTTCGTGCAGGCTCTCGGGCTGCTGCACACCTCCGGGCGATCCCCGGACTGGAAGGCCTTCTTCGCCGCCGTGCCGTCCGGGCACGTCGAGCTGCCCACCTACGCCTTCCAGCGCGACAGGTACTGGCTGGAGGCCGGAGGGCCGGCCGGCGTGCCCACGGAGCTCACGGGCCTGTTCGGGGTCGACTGGACGCCCGTGCCGTCCACCGGCGCGATGCCCGCTCCCGGAGACGAGCTCCTGCCGTGGACCGCCCCGGAGGGCGTGTCCGGTGACGAGCCCGGACGCGCACGTCAGGGCGTGGCGCGGGTACTGGGCGCCGTCCAGGAATGGCTCGCCGCCGACCACCCGCCGTCCTCCCGCCTGGTGATCCTCACCGAGGGCGCCACCGGCGACGGGACGGACCTGGCCGCCAAGGCCGTCTGGGGACTGGTGCGCTCGGCCCAGACCGAGTACCCCGGCCGGTTCGTCCTGCTCGACCACGACGGCAGCTGCCCGCCGGAGGCCGCCCTGGCCTACGACGAGCCGCAACTGGCCGTGCGAGAAGGCCGGATCTTCGTCCCCCGGCTGGCCAAACGCGACCTGCCGCCGGGCGAGGCCCCTTGGAGGGCCGACGGCACCGTCCTGGTCACCGGCGCCACCGGCGGGCTCGGGCGGGCGATCACCCGCCACCTGGTCGGCACGCATGCCGTACGCCACCTGGTGCTGCCGACCCGCGACGCGCGCTCCGCCGCGGCGCTCGACCTGGCGGACGAGCTCACCGGCCTCGGCGCGCGAGTCGAGCTCGTCACGTGCGACCTGGCCGATCGAGACGCCCTGGCTGCGCTCGTCGCCTCGTGCGACTCGCTGACCGCGGTCGTGCACATCGCCGGTGTCCTGGACGACGGCGTCGTTCCGGCACTGAACCCGCGACGGCTCGACGCCGTGTGGCGGACGAAGGCCGAAGCCGCCTGGCTGCTGCACGAGCTGACGAAGGACCTGGACCTGTCGGCGTTCGTGCTGTTCTCCTCATGCGCGGGCACGCTGGGCAGCGCGGGCCAGGCCAACTACGCCGCGGCCAACGCCTTCCTCGACGGACTGGCGCGGCACCGCCGTACCCTCGGGCTGCCCGCGACGGCGCTCGCCTGGGGCCTGTGGGACAACGGCGGCATGGGCGCGACGCTCGCACCCGCCGACCTGGCGCGCTGGGCCCGGCTGGGCATCGCCCCGCTGCCGCCCGAGCAGGCGCTGGGTCTCTTCGACACCGCGCTCGCCTCGACGGCGGAAACGCCGCTGCCCGCCCGGCTGAACCTGGCCGGGGTCGCCGACCCCGCGCCCGCGATGCTGCGGGGTCTGCTGCGCAAGCCGGTCGAGCGGCGCACCTCCGGCACGTCCGGCGAGATGGCGCTCGGCGAGCAGCTGCGCGGGATGAACACCCAGGAGCAGGAACGCACCCTCCTCGACCTGGTCCGGAGCCAGGCGGCCCTGGTGCTCGGGCACGTGACCCCGAGCGTGATCAGCGCGAACGGCGCGTTCAAGGACGCCGGCTTCGACTCGCTGACGGCCATCGAGCTCAGGAACCGGCTGAACGCGGCCACCGGGCTGCAACTGCCGAGCTCGCTGCTGTTCGACTACCCGTCACCGGCCGTGCTGACCGCCTACCTGCGCGCCGAGCTGCTCGGCGGCGACGGTGTCGGGTCCGGCGTGGTGACGGCCAGGACCGCGGCCCTCGACGAACCGATCGCGATCGTGGGCATGGCCTGCCGTTTCCCCGGCGGGGTGGCCTCGCCCGAGGACCTGTGGAACCTGGTGGCGTCAGGCGCCGACGCGGTCGGGGAGTTCCCCACCGACCGAGGCTGGGACCTGGAGCGGCTCCTGTCCGGCGACCCGGACGACCCGGGCACATCCTCTACCCGCCACGGCGGCTTCCTGTACAACGCCGCCGACTTCGACGCCTCCTTCTTCGGGATCTCGCCGCGTGAGGCCCTGGCGATGGACCCGCAGCAGCGCCTGCTGCTGGAGGCGTCGTGGGAGGCGATCGAGCACGCCAACCTCGACCCCGCCGGGCTGCGCGGCAGCCAGACCGGCGTGTTCACCGGCATCGCGCCCATGGAGTACGGCCCGCGCCGCTACGAGGGCGCGGAGGCGGTGGAGGGCTACCTCCTCACCGGCGGTCTGGCCAGCGTCGCCTCCGGGCGGGTGTCGTACACGTTCGGGTTCGAGGGCCCCGCGGTCACGGTCGACACGGCCTGCTCCTCGTCGCTGGTGGCGCTCCACCTGGCCGCGCAGTCGCTGCGGACAGGGGAATGCGACATGGCGCTGGCCGGTGGCGTGATGGTGATGGCTTCACCGGGCACCTTCGTGGAGTTCTCCCGGCAGCGAGGGCTCTCGGAGGACGGCCGCTGCAAGGCCTTCTCCGCCTCCGCCGACGGCACCGGCTGGGCCGAGGGCGTCGGCGTGCTGCTGGTGGAGAGGCTGTCCGACGCGCAGCGTAACGGGCACCAGATCCTCGCCGTCGTGCGCGGGACCGCGATCAACCAGGACGGTGCGAGCAACGGTCTGACCGCGCCGAACGGGCCTTCGCAGCAGCGGGTGATCCGTCAGGCGCTGGCCAACGCCGGTCTGACGACCTCCGACGTGGACGCCGTGGAAGCCCACGGCACGGGAACCGTGCTGGGCGACCCGATCGAGGCGCAGGCGATCATCGCCACCTACGGCCAGGACCGTGACCGGCCGCTGTGGCTGGGCTCGCTGAAGTCGAACATCGGCCACACGCAGGCCGCCGCCGGTGTGGCCGGCGTGATCAAGATGGTCATGGCGATGCGGCACGGCGTGCTTCCGCGCACTCTGCACGCGGAGAACCCTTCGGAGCACATCGACTGGTCGGCGGGGGCTGTCGAGCTGCTGACCGAGGCTCGGCCGTGGGACGTGGACGACCGTCCGCGTCGCGCAGGGGTCTCGTCCTTCGGCGTGAGCGGCACGAACGCGCACGTGATCATCGAGCAGGGTCCGGTGGCCGAGGGACCGGTCGCGGGTGAGGCTGCGGTGTCGCCGTGGCTGCTGTCGGCGAAGACGCCTGAGGCTCTGCGGGCGCAGGCCGCCCGGTTGGCGGAGTGGGCGCAGGAGCGGCCGGAGGTGGATCCGGCTTGGACGCTGGCCACTGGCCGGGCGTTGCTGGAGCATCGCGCGGTGGTGGTGGGTGCCGATCGGTCCGAGCTGGTGGCCGGTCTGCGGGCGCTGGCCGAGAACGGTACGGCAAGCGGTTCGGCTGGTGGCCGGTTGGCGATGTTGTTCGCCGGTCAGGGAAGCCAGCGGGTCGGCATGGGTGCCGAGCTGGCGGAGGCGTTCCCGGTGTTCGCCGAAGCGCTCGACGAAGTCTGTGCCCTGCTCCCGGCCGAGCTGCGCGGGACCATGACCTCTGGGCCGGTCGAGGCGTTGAACCAGACGGGGATGACGCAGCCGGCGTTGTTCGCCTTCGAGGTGGCGCTGTATCGCCTGCTCACCTCGCTGGGCGTGACCCCGGACGTGCTGGTCGGGCACTCGGTCGGTGAGATCGCGGCCGCGCATGTGGCTGGGGTGCTGTCTCTGGCCGATGCCTGCACGCTGGTCACCGCCCGTGCGCAGTTGATGCAGGCGCTTCCCGAGGGTGGGGCGATGTTGGCCATCGCTGCTCCCGAAGCGGCGATCCTTCCCCTGCTGGAGGGCCGTTCCGACGTCAGCATCGCGGCGGTCAACGGTCCGGCGTCGGTGGTCATCTCCGGCAGCGAGACCGCGGTCGAGGAGATCGCGGCCCTGGTGGATGCCCGCACCCGTCGCCTGCGCGTCTCGCACGCCTTCCACTCGCCACTCATGGATCCGATGCTGGACGACTTCTCACAGGTCGTCTCGCAGCTGACCTTCAACGAGCCGTCGATCCCGATCATGTCGAGCGGTTCCGTGACGGACCCCGCTTACTGGGTGCGGCATGTGCGCGACGCCGTCCGCTTCGCCGATGGTGTGGCCGCCTCGGAAGCGAACCTGTTCGTGGAGATCGGCCCGGACACCACGCTCACCGCTCTGGCGCAGCAGTGCGTCGACGAGGGCGTCTTCATCCCGTCAGCCCGCAAGGACCGCGACGAGGTCCGCTCGCTGATCGAGGCCCTGGGCACCCTCCACACCCACCACGTGGAGATCGACTGGACCGCGATCCTGGAACCCGCACGCCACGTGGCCCTGCCCACCTACGCCTTCCAGCACCAGCGGTTCTGGCTGGAGCCGAGCCGGTCCGTCAGTGACGTGGCGGCAGCGGGCCTGAGCGTCGTGGACCATCCGATCCTGAGCGCCGCGATCCCCGCCCCCGACGGCGACGGGCTGACGCTCACCGGACTGCTCTCCCTGGCCACCCTGCCCTGGCTCGCCGATCATGCGGTCAACGGCACCGCCATCCTGCCGGGCACGGGTTTCCTGGAGATCGCGTTGCGCGCGGCCGCGGAGACCGAGGACTGCGCGAGCGTCTCCGAGCTCGCCCTGCAGGCGCCTCTCGTCCTCACCCACGACAGCCCTGTCCAGCTCCAGGTCGTCATCGACGCGCCAGACGACGACGGCCGGCGCGGCCTTTCCCTCTACTCCAGGGCTGAGGGGGCGACCGCCTGGCAGCGGAACGCCCAGGGCACGCTGGCTCCGGCCGAGGCGGCTCCCGAGCCCGGGTTCGACCTGGTGCAGTGGCCGCCGCCCGGCGCGCAGCCCCTCGACATCGACGACCTCTACGACGACCTGGCCTCGAGCGGCCTGGAGTACGGCCCGGCCTTCCAGGGGCTGGTGGGCGCCTGGCAGCGGGACGGCGCCGTCTACGCCGAGATTGACCTGCCCGGCCATGCCCAGGACGACGCGGAGCGGTTCGGGTTCCACCCGGCGCTCCTCGATGCGGTGCTGCACTCGATCACCCTCGGCGGGCTGCTGCCGCCGAGCGAGCCGGGACATCCGTTCCTGCCGTTCGCCTGGTCCGGCGTGCACGCGCACGCAGCGGGCGGCGTCGGGGCGCGGGTGCGGACGACGGCCAGAGGGGCGGGGGAGCTCTCGCTCAGCGTCGCCGACCACACCGGCGCGCCGATCCTCACGGTGGAATCGATCGTGGTCAGGCCGGTGGCGAACGAGCGTTCTCCGGAGCACACGCCGTACGTACTGGACTGGCTGGTCGTACCGGTGGCGGGGCCGGAGCCGGACGAGGTGGCGGAGCTGCGCGCTCCGATCTCGCTGGACGAGGCCGTGGGCGTCGAGCGTGTCGTGTACCGCGTCCCGGCCGGCTCGGGCCGTGAGCGCCTCTACGAGGTGCTGGCGCTCGTCCAGGAGTGGCTCGCCGACGAGCGGCTGGCGCAGTCGCAGCTCGTGCTCGTGACCTCCGGTGCTGTCAGCGTGGTGGAAGGCGACGTGCTCGACCTGTCCACCGCTCCGGTCTGGGGGCTGATCCGATCCGCGCAGTCCGAGCACGCCGGGCGCTTCGTCCTTGTCGACACCGACGGTCACCCTGACTCCGAGGCGGTTCTGCCGCGTGCCTGCATGTCGGGCGAGCCGCAAATGGCCCTGCGTACCGGCACGATCCACGTTCCACGTCTGGCGCCGCTCACCGGTGCCCGGCGACTGGAGCACCCGCCGGCCCGCGCAGCCGTGGGCGGCGATCTGCTGACCGGTTCGCCGGAGGGAACGGTGTTGCTCACGGGCGGCACCGGCGGGCTCGCGGCGCTCGCCGCGCGCCGGCTGGTCACCGAGCACGGCGTGCGCCACCTGCTGCTGGCCGGCCGCCGCGGTCCGGCGGCTCCTGGAGCGGACGAGCTCGTGTCCGACCTGACCGATCTCGGCGCGCAGGTCACCGTGGCGGCCTGTGACGTGGCCGACCGCGAACAGCTGGCCGCGCTGCTGGGCACCATCCCGGCCGACAGGCCCCTGACGGGGATCATCCATCTGGCGGGCGTCGTCGACGACGGCGCCGTGGCCTCCCTGACCCCGGAGCGCATCGACCGGGTCTTCGCTCCCAAGGCCGACGCCGCGTGGCACCTGCACGAGTTGACGGCCGAGCTCGACCTGGCGTTCTTCGTCCTGTACTCGTCCGTGGCCGCCACCGTGGGCAGCGCCGGTCAGGCGAACTACGCCGCCGCCAACGCCTACCTCGACGCCCTGGCCGTCCACCGGCGGACCCTCGGCCTGCCCGCCCACTCCCTGGCGTGGGGCCTGTGGCAGACCGAGCAGGGCATGGCCGGAGCGCTCACTCAGGCCGACGTCGCCCGCCTCGGCCGCATCGGGCTCGCCCCGATGCCCGCCACGCAGGGCATGACGCTGTTCGACACCGCACTCAACCTGGACAGGGCCGTGCAGGTCCTGGCCCTCCTCGACACCACGACGCTCCGCCGCCAGGACGAGATCCCCGCAGTCTTCCGATCCCTCGTCAAACCGCAGGTACGGCGCGCCGCACCGGCCAGGCGGCTCCGCGCCGGGACGGACAGGGCGGCACTGCTCACCCTCATCAGGACGAACATCGCGCTCGTCCTCGGGCATGCCGACCCCGATTCCGTGGGAGTCGAGGCGGCCTTCAAGGATCTGGGCTTCGACTCGTTGAGCTCCGTCGAGCTGCGCAACCGCCTCAACGCCGCCACCGGCCTGCGCCTGCCCGCCACCCTGCTGTTCAACTTCCCCACCGCCGACGCGCTCGCCGACCACCTGTACGCCCAGCTCACCGGCGCCACCCAGACCCAGCAGGTCAGCACCCGCACCGTCCAGACCGACGAGCCGATCGCGATCGTGGGCATGGCCTGCCGCTATCCCGGCGGGGTGCTCTCGCCCGACGACCTGTGGCGGCTGCTGGCCCGCTCCGGAGACGCGATCAGCACCTTCCCCGTCAACCGCGGCTGGGATCTGGAGCGGCTCTACCACCCCGATCCAGCACACGCGGGAACCAGCTACGCCCGCGAGGGAGGGTTCCTGCACGACGCCGACCAGTTCGACGCCGCGCTGTTCGGGGTCTCGCCGCGTGAGGCCACCGCGATGGACCCGCAGCAGCGGCTGCTGCTGGAGGCCTCCTGGGAGGCGATCGAGGGTGCCGGGATCAGCCCGAAGTCGATGCGCGGCAGCCGTACCGGAGTCTTCGCCGGAGTGATGTACCACGACTACGGCGGCCGGCTGGCGCAGGCGCCGGACGGGTTCGAAGGATTCGTGCTCAACGGCAGCGCTGGCAGCATCGCCTCCGGCCGGGTCGCCTACACCTTCGGCCTCGAGGGTCCTGCGGTCACCGTCGACACGGCCTGTTCCTCGTCGCTGGTGGCGCTCCACCTGGCGGCGCAGTCGCTGCGTTCGGGGGAGTGCGACCTGGCCCTCGCGGGCGGCGTGACCGTCATGGCGACGCCGAGCGTCTTCGTGGAGTTCTCCCGCCAGCGCGGCCTGGCCACCGACGGACGGTGCAAGGCCTTCTCCGCCTCCGCCGATGGCACCGGCTGGGCCGAGGGCGTGGGCATGCTGCTGGTGGAGCGGCTGTCGGACGCGCAGCGTAACGGGCACCAAATCCTCGCTGTCGTGCGCGGGACCGCGATCAATCAGGACGGTGCGAGCAACGGCCTGACCGCGCCGAACGGTCCCTCCCAGGAGCGGGTGATCCGTCAGGCTCTGGCCAACGCCGGGCTGTCGACGTCCGACGTGGACGCCGTGGAAGCCCACGGCACCGGTACCACCCTGGGCGACCCGATCGAGGCCCAGGCGATCATCGCGACCTACGGGCAGGACCGTGACCGGCCGCTGTGGCTGGGGTCGCTGAAGTCGAACATCGGGCACACCCAGGCCGCCGCCGGAGTCGGTGGCGTGATCAAGATGATCATGGCCATGCGGCACGGAGTTCTCCCGCGCACCTTGCACGCCGAGAACCCGTCCGAGCACATCGACTGGTCGGCAGGTGCCGTCGAGCTGCTGAACGAGGCCAGGCCCTGGGACACGGAGGATCGTCCACGCCGCGCCGGCGTCTCGTCCTTCGGCGTCAGCGGCACCAACGCCCACGTGATCATCGAGCAGGGCCCGGCCGCGCCCGAATCCGCCGAACCCGCCGAACCGCCGGTCGTCCCCTGGCTGATCTCCGCCAACGACGGCGAGGGTCTCAGGGCCCAGGCCGCCCGGCTCGCCTCCTGGGCCACACAGAACACCACGGCACCCGCCCTGGTCGGCAAGGCCCTGGTCACCGACCGGGCGTTGCTGGAGCATCGCGCGGTGGTGGTGGGTGCCGATCGGGCCGAGCTGGTGGCCGGTCTGCGGGCGCTGGCCGAAACCGGTACGGCAAGCGCGTCGAGTGGCGGCCGGTTGGCGATGTTGTTCGCCGGTCAGGGCAGCCAGCGGGTCGGCATGGGTGCCGAGCTTGCGGCGGCGTTCCCGGTGTTCGCCGAAGCGCTCGATGAAGTCTGCGCGCTGCTTCCCTCGGAGTTGCGGGAGACGATGATCTCCGGCCCGGTTGAGGCGCTGAACCAGACGGGGATGACGCAGCCGGCGTTGTTCGCCTTCGAGGTGGCGCTCTACCGCCTTCTCACCTCGCTGGGTGTCACCCCGGACGTGCTGGTCGGGCATTCCGTGGGCGAGATTGCCGCCGCGCACGTGGCTGGGGTGCTTTCCCTGGCCGATGCGTGCACGCTGGTCACCGCCCGCGCGCAGTTGATGCAGGCGCTTCCCGAGGGTGGGGCGATGCTGGCCATCGCGGCGCCGGAAGCAGTGGTGGCGCCGCAGCTGGAGGGCCGCTCCGACGTCAGCATCGCCGCCGTCAACGGCCCCGCCTCTGTCGTCATCTCCGGCAGCGAAGCCGCCGTGGAGGACGTCGCCGCTCTGGTGGATGCACGCACCCGACGCTTGCGCGTCTCGCACGCCTTCCACTCGCCACTCATGGACCCGATGCTGGACGACTTCTCGCAAGTCGTCTCGCGCTTGACGTTCAACGAGCCGTCCATCCCGATCATGTCCAGCGGTGAGGTCACCGACCCCACCTACTGGGTGCGGCACGTCCGCGACGCCGTTCGCTTCGCCGATGGTGTGGCCGCTGCGGAAGCGGGCGTGTTCCTGGAGATCGGCCCCGACACCACCCTCACCGCTCTCGCACAGCACTGCGTCGACGAGGGCGTCTTCATCCCCACGGCCCGCAAGGACCGCGACGAGGTCCGCACGGTGGTCGAAGCCCTGGGCACCCTCCACATCCACGGCGTCATGATCGACTGGGACGCCTACTTCGCCCCCGTGCCCACCGCCCACGTCGCCTTGCCCACCTACGCCTTCCAGCACCGCCGTTACTGGCTCGACGCCCCCATCGAGATCACCTCGGGCAGCGGGCTCGAAGCGGTGGAGCACCCGATCCTGACGGCGGTCGTCCCGGCCCCCGGCTCGGGATCGCTGACGCTCATGGGCAGGCTGTCCTCGCAGACGCAGCCCTGGCTGGCCGACCACGCGGTGGACGGCCAGGTGGTGGTGCCGGGGGCGGCGCAGGTCGAGCTGGCGATCCGTGCCGGTGACGAGGTCGGCTGCCCGGTTCTCGACGAGCTCACCCTGCAGACCCCCATGGCCCTGCCCGAACACGGGAGCCTGCACCTGCAGGTCGTGGTCGCGGAAGCGGACGGCTCTGGCCGGCGACGGGTGACCATTCACTCCCGATCCGACGACGGCGCGGACTGGCAGCAGCACGCCCAGGGTGTCCTGTCTCCGGCTTCCTCCGGCTCGTCGGGCTTCGACCTGGCGCAGTGGCCGCCGCCGGGTGCTCAGCCGCTCGATGTGGCGAGCGTCTACGCCGACCTGACCGAGATCGGCATGGAGTACGGCGAAGCGTTCCAGTGCCTCAAGGCGGCCTGGCGTGACGGCGAGGTCGTCTACGCCGAGATCGCGCTTGCGCAGGACGCGGCCGACGCCCGGCGGTTCGGGCTTCACCCGGCGCTGCTGGACGCCTCGCTGCACGCGATCCCCCTGGCAGGGCTGCTGCCCGAGGCCGATCCAGGCCGGCCGTACATCCCGTTCGCCTGGAACGACGTGGTCTTGCACGCGGAGGGGGCCACCGCCCTGCGCGTCCGGATCTCCGCGACGAGCAGCACGGGGGTGTTCGGCCTGGTTCTGGCCGATGCCACGGGTGCTGCCGTGGCGGAGGTCGGCTCGCTCATCCTGCGGCCCCGCTCCGCCGGGCAGGCGCCCGCACGCGGCACCTCCCTGTTCCAGCTGGACTGGATCCAGGCCGGCCGTACCGGGAGGGCGGACCTTCCCTACGAGCTGCTGGACGTGCCGGTGGACGACGGGCCCGCCCCTGCGGCGGCTCGTCGCGCCACGGGCATGGTCCTCAACGTCCTGCAGGCGGAGCCCGGCGCTTCGCCGCTGGTCATCGTCACGCATGGCGCGGTGGCGACCGCCTTGGGCGAGATCCCGGACCCGGCGCAGGCCGCGGTGTGGGGTCTGGTGCGTGCGGCGCAGGCCGAGCAGCCGGGCCGCTTCGTCCTGCTCGACCTGGACGACGGCGCCGCTGCGGACGAGGAGCTCGTGAGGCTGGCACTGGCCTCGGGCGAAACGCAGACGGCCGTGCGCGACGGACAGGTGCTGACACCAAGGCTGAACCGGGTGACCGCCGAGTCGCCGAGCGGCGAGGCAGGGCATCCGGACCTCGCGGCGCCTTCCGAGGAGACCGCTTTCGGGCCCGACAGCACGGTGCTGGTCACGGGCGGCACGGGTGGCCTGGGCGCGCTGGTGGCCAGGCATCTGGTGTCGGCCCACGGCGTGGGACGCCTGGTGCTGGTCAGCCGGCGCGGGGACCAGGCTCCGGGAGCGGCCGAGCTGATGGCCGAGCTGACCGGGCTGGGGGCGACGGTCACGATCGCGGCGTGCGACGTCGGCGATCGTGAGCAACTGGCCAGGCTGGTGGAATCGGTCCCGCTGACCGGGGTCGTTCACACGGCGGGCGTGCTGGACGACGGCATCGTCGGCTCGCTCACCCCGGAACGCATGGACGCGGTCCTGCGACCCAAGGCGGATGCCGCCTGGCACCTGCACGAGCTGACCGCCGACCTCGACCTGAGCGCGTTCGTGCTCTTCTCCTCGCTCTCCGGCCTGCTGGGCAGTGCGGGGCAGGGCAACTACGCGGCGGCCAACACCTTCCTGGACGCCCTGGCCGAGCAGCGCCGCGCCCAGGGTCTCGCGGCCACCTCGCTGGCCTGGGGTCTGTGGGCCTCCGGCATGGCGGGCGAGCTCACAGAAACCGACCGGCGACGTCTCGAACGCGGTGGCATCACGCCGCTGCCGGTTGACGACGGCCTGGCGCTGTTCGACACGGCCGTGGGCCACGAGCGTGCCGTCCTGGTCCCGGCTTCCCTCAACGTCCCGGCGCTGCAGGCCCAGGCCGGGACCCTCCCGACGATCCTGCACGGCCTGGTCCGCGTGCCCGCACGCAGATCCGGTACGGCAGCGGCCGCCGCCTTCGATCCGGCGGACCTCCTGCGGCTGGTGCGCACCCAGGCGGCGACGGTCCTCGGCTTCTCCGACGCGAAGGCGGTGGAACCGGCCAGGCGCTTCCAGGACCTCGGCTTCGACTCGCTCACCGCCGTCGAGTTCCGCAACCAGCTCAACCTGGCCACGGGGCTGCGGCTCCCGGCCACGCTGATCTTCGACTACCCCACGGCCGAGGCGGTGGCCGGCTACCTGGAGTCGGAGCTGGCCAGCGACCAGGCGTCGCAGGCCGTCGTGGCGGATGTCGCGGCCGCCGACGAACCGATCGCCATCGTGGGCATGGCCTGCCGCTTCCCCGGCGGGGTCGCCTCACCCGAGGAACTGTGGGACCTCGTCGCATCCGGCGTGGACGCCATCGGGGAGTTCCCCACCGACCGGGGCTGGGATCTGGCGAAGCTGTACGACCCGGATCCCGATCACCGCGGCACCTCCTACGCCCGTCACGGCGGCTTCCTCTATGACGCGGCCGGGTTCGATCCCGGGTTCTTCGGTATCTCGCCGCGTGAGGCTCTGGCGATGGATCCGCAGCAGCGGTTGTTGCTGGAGACGTCGTGGGAGGCGATCGAGCGGGCCGGGCTGGATCCGGTGGGACTGCGCGGTAGCCGTACGGGCGTGTTCGCGGGCGTGATGTACCACGACTACGCACCCCAGCTCTCGGCCGCGCCGAGCGAGCTGGAAGGGCTGATCGGCACCGGCAGTTCGGGCAGCATCGCCTCCGGGCGGGTGTCGTACACCTTCGGGTTCGAGGGCCCCGCGGTCACCGTCGACACGGCGTGCTCGTCGTCGCTGGTGGCGCTGCACTGGGCGGCCCAGGCACTGCGCTCCGGCGAATGTGATCTTGCCCTGGCCGGTGGCGTGACCGTGATGTCGACGCCGAACACCTTCATCGAGTTCTCGCGGCAGCGCGGCCTGTCGACGGATGGGCGGTGCAAGGCGTTCTCCGCCTCGGCCGACGGCACCGGCTGGGGTGAGGGCGTCGGTGTGCTGCTGGTCGAGCGGCTGTCGGACGCGCGGCGCAACGGGCACCACGTGCTCGCCGTGCTCAGGGGCAGCGCGGTCAACCAGGACGGTGCCAGCAACGGCCTGACCGCGCCGAACGGGCCCTCGCAGCAGCGGGTGATCCGTCAGGCGCTGGCGAACGCCAGGCTGGCACCGTCGGATGTCGACGTGGTCGAGGCGCACGGCACCGGCACCACGCTCGGTGACCCGATCGAGGCCCAGGCGCTGATCGCGACCTACGGCCAGGACCGCGACCGGCCGCTCTGGCTGGGGTCCATCAAGTCGAACATCGGGCACGCGCAGGCGGCCGCCGGTGTGGCCGGTGTGATCAAGATGGTGATGGCGCTGCGCAGCGGCGTCATGCCGCGCACCTTGCACGCCGAGAGCCCTTCGGAGCACGTCGACTGGTCGGCGGGGGCTGTTGAGCTGCTGACCGAGGCTCGGGCCTGGGATGTGGACGACCGTCCGCGCCGGGCTGCGGTGTCGTCGTTCGGGATCAGCGGCACGAACGCCCACGTGATCATCGAGCAGGGGCCGGAGGCCGAGGAACCGGAGCAGGCCGAGGCTGAGCTGCCGGTGTCGCCGTGGGTGTTGTCGGCTCGCACACCCGAAGCCCTTCGAGCGCAGGCCACTCGGCTCGCGTCGTGGGTCGAGGAGCGGCCTGAGCTGCGCCTGGCCGATGTCGGCTGGTCTCTCGTGTCCGCCCGTTCGTCGCTGGAGCGGCGGGCTGTGGTGGTGGGCGCGGATCGGGCCGAGCTGGTGGCGGGTCTGCGGGCGTTGGCCGAGGGTACGGCTAGCGGGTCTGCTGGTGGCCGGTTGGCGATGTTGTTCGCCGGTCAGGGAAGCCAGCGGGTCGGCATGGGCGCCGAGCTCGCGGCGGCCTTCCCGGTGTTCGCCGAAGCGCTCGATGAAGTCTGCGCGCTGCTTCCCTCGGAGTTGCGGGAGACGATGATCTCCGGTCCGGTCGAGGCGCTGAACCAGACGGGGATGACGCAGCCGGCGTTGTTCGCCTTCGAGGTGGCGCTGTATCGCCTGCTCACCTCGCTGGGCGTGACCCCGGACGTGCTGGTTGGGCACTCGGTCGGTGAGATCGCGGCCGCGCATGTGGCCGGGGTGCTGTCTCTGGCCGATGCGTGTGCGCTGGTCACCGCCCGTGCGCAGTTGATGCAGGCGCTGCCTGAGGGTGGCGCGATGCTGGCCATCGCGACCCCTGAAGCAGTGGTAGCGCCGCTGCTGGAGGGCCGCTCCGACGTCGGCATCGCCGCCGTCAACGGTCCCGCATCGGTGGTCATCTCCGGCCGCGAGACCGCGGTGGAGGAGATCGCGGCCCTGGTGGATGCGCGCACGCGACGTCTGAAGGTGTCGCACGCGTTCCACTCGCCGCTCATGGACCCGATGCTGGACGACTTCTCGCAGGTCGTCTCGCAGCTGACCTTCAACGAGCCGTCCATCCCGATCATGACCAGCGGTTCCGTGACAGACCCTGCTTACTGGGTGCGCCACGTTCGCGACGCCGTCCGCTTCGCCGACGGCGTGCGGGCTGCCGCAGCGGACGTGTTCGTGGAGATCGGCCCCGACACCACCCTCACCGCCCTGGCGCAGCAGTGCCTGGACGAGGGCGTCTTCATCCCGGCAGCCCGCAACGAGGTCCGCTCGCTGGTCGAGGCCCTGGGCATTCTCCACACCCACGGCACCACGGTCGACTGGGCGGCGATCGTCCCTCCGGCCAAGCACGTTGACCTGCCGACCTACGCCTTCGAGCACCAGCGGTTCTGGATCACCGCGCAGCCCGGCTCAGGCGATGTGGCGGACGCCGGGCTCGGCGCGATCGACCACCCGCTGCTGAGCGCGGTGACCGAGGTCGCGGGCGGCGAGACAGTCATCTTCAGCGGGCGCCTCTCCCTCCAGGCGCAGCCGTGGCTGGCCGACCACGCCGTGAACGGCACCGTGCTGCTCCCCGGCGCAGGCCTGCTGGAGCTGGCCTTGCGAGCGGGCGCGGAGGTGGGCTGGCCGCAGGTGCGGGAGCTGACCTTGCAAGCCCCGCTGGTGCTGCCGGTCGAAGGCGGCCTGCAGATGCAGGTCGTCCTCGGTTCCGAAGACTCGGGCACCCGGCCGATCTCGATCCACACCCGCCAAGAGAACGATCCGGCGAGCCCATGGATCCAGCACGCGCAGGGCTTGCTGACCACCGAGCTTCCGCTCCCGGTGTTCGAGCTGACGCAGTGGCCTCCGTCCAACGCGCAGCCGGCGGCGGTCGAGGGCTTGTACGACGACCTGGCGGGCTTGGGTCTGGAGTACGGCCCGGCCTTCCAGGGGCTGGTCCGCGCCTGGACGCGCCCGGGTGAGGTGTTCGCCGAGATCGTCCTTCCCGAAGAGGCGCATGCCGAGGCGGACCGGTTCGGGGTGCACCCGGCTCTGCTGGACGCCGTGCTGCACGCGACAGGCCTGGGCGATCTGCTGCCGGATGCGGAGCCCGGCCAGCCGTACCTGCCGTTCTCGTGGTCTGACGTCTCGCTCCACGCGACCGGCGCGACCTCGGTGCGGGTGAAGATCTCCGGAACGGGCGAGAGCAGCGTCACGCTGGCCATCGCCGACGAGACCGGCGCTCCGATGATGGAGGTGCGCACACTCACCTTCCGCTCCCTGTCGACCTCGGACCTGGCTTCGGCCAGTGGCCAGGGCATGTTGCACCGGGTGGATTGGACGGCGGTGGTTACAGCCGGGGCGGCGCCTGCCTGGGTGTGGGCCGACGATCTGGACGCGGTGGTGGAGCCGCCGGAGGTCGTGCTGGTCGAGGGGCCGTCGGGTGAGGATCTGCGTGCGGTGACGCATGAGGTGCTCGGGTTGGTGCAGCGGTGGCTGGCCGAGGAGAGGTTCGCGTCCTCGCGGCTGGTGCTGGTCACTCGGGGTGTGGTGGCGGATCCGGTGCAGTCGGCGGTGTGGGGTCTGGTGCGCGCGGTGCAGGCCGAGCAGCCGGGCCGGTTCGTCCTGCTCGACGTGGAAGCCGGCGCGCTCGATGAGTCCCTGGTGGACGGGGCGCTGGCCTCGGGTGAGGCGCAGGTGGCGGTGCGCGACGGGCAGGTGCTGGCGCCGAGGCTGAACCGCCTGGCCGTCGCACCCTCGGCCGCCGACAGCGACCGAGCCGCAGAGCCGTCCGCTGGCGGCGAGCCGGCAGGGCAGGGCGCCGGTGGCAAGCGTGTCGCGGGGCCGGTGTTCGGCCCGGACAGCACGGTCCTGGTCACCGGTGGCACGGGCGGCCTGGGCGCGCTGGTGGCCAAGCACCTGGCCGACACCTACCACGTCGGTCATCTGCTGCTGGTCAGCCGGCGCGGAGACCAGGCACCGGGGGCTGCCGAACTGGCGGCCGAGCTGACCGGGCTGGGCACGACGGTCACGATCGCGGCGTGTGACGTGAGCGACCGTGAGCAACTGGCCAGGCTGGTGGGTTCGCTCCCGCTGACCGGGGTCGTTCACACGGCGGGCGTGCTGGACGACGGTGTCGTCGGCTCGCTCACCCCCGAGCGGTTCGACGGAGTCCTGGGACCCAAGGCCGACGCCGCCCGCCACCTGCACGAGCTGACCTCCCACCTCGACCTGACCGCGTTCGTGCTCTTCTCCTCGATAGCCGGTGTGGTCGGCAGCGCTGGACAAGCCAGCTACTCGGCCGCCAACGCCTACCTCGACGCGCTGGCCAGGCAGAGAAACGAGCAGGGCCTGGCGGCCACCTCGCTGGCCTGGGGCCTGTGGGCCTCCGGCGGCATGGCGGGCGACCTGACCGACACCGACCTGCAGCGGATGGAACGGGCGGGCATCAAGCCCCTGTCGATCCAGGAAGGCCTCGCGCTGTTCGACGCCGCCCTCCACACCGGTGAGCCGAACCTCGTCCCCGCCCGGCTCGCCGAGCGCCGGGCGGATCGTAAGCCGGTACGGCGAGCGGCCACGGCAGGCGGGCTCACGCAGCGCCTGGCGACCATGACCCAGGCGGAGCGGCAGTCGATGCTCACCGAGCTGGTCAAGAGCCACACCGCCACCGTCCTCGGCTTCCCCGACGGGTCGGCGATCGACCAGCGGCGCCAGTTCCAGGACCTCGGCTTCGACTCGCTCACCGCGGTCGAGTTCCGCAACCAGCTCAACACCGCGACCGGGCTGCGGCTCCCGGCCACCCTGATCTTCGACTACCCCACGGCCGAGGCGGTGGCCGCCCATCTGGCCACTGAGCTCGCGGGCGAAACGGTCGAGCAAGAGGTGACCCGTGGCGTCGCGGCGGACGAGCCGATCGCGATCGTGGGCATGGCCTGCCGCTTCCCCGGAGGTGTCTCCTCGCCGGAGCAGCTGTGGGACTTGGTCGCGCAGGCCCGGGACGCGGTGGGCGACTTCCCGTCCGACCGCGGCTGGGATGTGGAAGGGGTGTACGGGCCCGAACCTGGTACGCCCGGCAAGACCTACACGCGGCACGGCGGCTTCCTCTACGACGCGGCAGAGTTCGATCCCGGCTTCTTCGGAATCTCGCCGCGTGAGGCTCTGGCGATGGATCCGCAGCAGCGGTTGTTGCTGGAGACGTCGTGGGAGGCGATCGAGCGTGCCGGGATCAGCCCCGACGGGCTGCGCGGCAGCCGTACGGGCGTGTTCGCGGGCGTGATGTACCACGACTACGGTCTCGGCACTCCGGCGAACACGAGCGGCGGCAGCCTGGTGTCCGGTCGGGTTTCGTACACGCTGGGCCTGGAGGGCCCTGCGGTCACCGTCGACACGGCGTGCTCGTCGTCGCTGGTGGCGCTGCACTGGGCAGCTCAGGCACTCCGCTCCGGCGAGTGTGACCTGGCGCTGGCGGGCGGCGTGACCGTGATGTCGACGCCGGGCATGTTCATCGAGTTCTCGCGCCAGCGCGGACTCTCGGCGGACGGCCGCTGCAAGGCCTTCTCCGCCTCGGCGGACGGCACGGCATGGGGCGAGGGCGTCGGCGTGCTCCTGGTGGAGAGGCTGTCCGACGCGCAGCGTAACGGGCACCAGATCCTCGCCGTCGTACGCGGCAGCGCGATCAACCAGGACGGTGCGAGCAACGGTCTGACCGCGCCGAACGGTCCCTCGCAGCAGCGGGTGATCCGCCAGGCCCTGGCCAACGCCGGTCTGACGACCAGCGACGTGGACGCCGTGGAAGCCCACGGCACCGGCACCACCCTGGGCGACCCGATCGAGGCCCAGGCGATCATCGCCACCTACGGCCAGGACCGCGACCGGCCGCTGTGGCTGGGGTCGCTGAAGTCGAACATCGGGCACACGCAGGCCGCCGCCGGAGTCGGTGGCGTGATCAAGATGGTCATGGCTCTCCGCAACGAGCTGCTTCCCCAGACGCTTCACGTGAACGAGCCCAGCCCGCACGTGGACTGGTCGGCGGGGGCTGTTGAGCTGCTGACCGAGCCGGTCGCCTGGCAGCAGAACGGCCACCCCCGCCGCGCCGCGGTCTCCTCCTTCGGGATCAGCGGCACGAACGCGCACGTGATCATCGAGCAGGGTCCGGTGGCCGAGGGACCGGTCGCGGGCGAGGCTGCGGTGTCGCCGTGGCTGCTGTCCGCGAAGACGCCTGAGGCTCTGCGGGCGCAGGCTGCCCGGCTCGCTTCGTGGGCGCAGGAATGGCCGGAGGTGGATCCGGCTTGGACGCTGGCCACTGGCCGTGCGTTGCTGGAGCATCGCGCGGTGGTGGTGGGCGCGGATCGGTCCGAGCTGGTGGCCGGTCTGCGGGCGCTGGCCGAGAACAGTACGGCGAGCGCGGCGAGTGGCGGCCGGTTGGCGATGTTGTTCGCCGGTCAGGGCAGCCAGCGGGTCGGCATGGGCGCCGAACTCGCGGCGGCTTTCCCGGTGTTCGCCGAAGCGCTCGATGAAGTCTGCGCGCTGCTTCCCTCGGAGTTGCGGGAGACGATGATCTCCGGCCCGGTCGAGGCGCTGAACCAGACGGGTATGACGCAGCCGGCGTTGTTTGCCTTCGAGGTGGCGCTCTACCGCCTTCTCACCTCCCTGGGCGTGACCCCCGACGTGCTGGTCGGGCACTCGGTTGGCGAGATCGCGGCTGCGCACGTGGCTGGGGTGCTTTCCCTGGCCGATGCCTGCAGCCTGGTCACCGCCCGCGCGCAGTTGATGCAGGCGCTTCCCGAGGGTGGCGCGATGCTGGCCATCGCGACCCCTGAAGCAGTGGTAGCGCCGCTGCTGGAAGGCCGCTCCGACGTCAGCATCGCCGCCGTCAACGGCCCCGCCTCAGTGGTCATCTCCGGCAGCGAGACCACGGTGGAGGAGATTGCGGCCCTGGTGGATGCCCGCACCCGACGCCTGAAGGTGTCTCACGCCTTCCACTCGCCACTCATGGACCCGATGCTGGACGACTTCTCGCAGGTCGTCTCGCAGCTGACCTTCAACGAACCATCCATCCCCATCATGTCCAGCGGCGAGGTCACCGATCCCGCCTACTGGGTGCGGCACGTCCGCGACGCCGTCCGTTTCGCCGACGGAGTCGCGGCCAGCCAGGCGAGCGTGTTCCTGGAGATCGGCCCCGACACCACCCTCACCGCTCTCGCGCAGCACTGCGTCGACGAGGGCGTGTTCATCCCCACGGCCCGCAAGGACCGCGACGAGGTCCGCACGGTGGTCGAAGCTCTGGGCACCCTCCACACCCACGGCGCCACGGTCGACTGGACCACGATCCTCACCCCCACCAAGCACGTCGACCTGCCGACCTACGCCTTCCAGCATGACCGCTACTGGGTCCCTGCCATGATCGACACAGCCGACATGGCGGACGCGGGACTCGGCGCGATCGACCACCCGCTGCTGAGCGCGGTGACCGAGGTCGCGGGTGGCGAGTCGGTGGTCTTCAGCGGCAGGTTGTCGGTCAGGGCCCAGCCGTGGCTGGCCGATCACATGGTGGGCGGGCACGTGCTGGTGCCGGGCGCCGCCCTGGTGGAGCTGGCCACCCGCGCCGGCGACGAGGTCGGCTGCTCCTACCTGCAGGAGCTGACCATCCAGGCGCCGCTGGTGGTGCCTGCGGAGGGCAGCCTTCAGCTCCAGGTCGTCATTGGATCGGCGGAGGATCCGGAGGCGCGTGCCCTGACCGTCCACTCCCGAGCCCAGGACGCCGCCGAGTGGACCCAGCACGCCCAGGGTCTGCTGACCACCGAGCTTCCGCTCCCGGCGTTCGAGCTGACGCAGTGGCCTCCGGCCAACGCGCAACCGGCGGCGGTCGAGGGCTTGTACGACGACCTGGCGGGCTTGGGCTTGGACTATGGCCCGACCTTCCAGGGGCTGGTCCGCGCCTGGACGCGCCCGGGTGAGGTGTTCGCCGAGATCGACCTTCCCGAAGAGGCGCATGCCGAGGCGGACCGGTTCGGGGTGCACCCGGCTCTGCTGGACGCCGTGCTGCACGCCTGTGCTGTGGGTGATCTGCTGCCGCAGCCCGAGCCCGGCAAGCCGTACCTGCCCTTCTCCTGGTCGGGTGTCTCCTTGCACGCTCCGGGCGCGACCTCGGCCCGCGTGAAGATCATCGCTACGGGCGGGAGCAGTGTCACGCTGGCCATCGCCGACCAGACCGGTGCCCCCGTGGCCGACGTCGAGGCGCTCACACTGCGCCCGATGTCCACCGCGGGTCTGAGCGCCGCCGGAGGCGAGAGCCTGCTCCACCGGGTGGATTGGACGGCGGTGGTTACAGCCGGGACGGCGCCTGCCTGGGTGTGGGCCGACGATCTGGACGCGGTGGTGGAGCCGCCGGAGGCTGTGCTGGTCGAGGGGCCGTCGGGTGAGGATCTGCGTGCGGTGACGCATGAGGTGCTCGGGTTGGTGCAGCGGTGGCTGGCCGAGGAGCGGTTCGCGTCCTCGCGGCTGGTGCTGGTCTCTCGGGATTCGGTGGCGGATCCGGTGCAGTCGGCGGTGTGGGGTCTGGTGCGCGCGGTGCAGGCCGAGCAGCCGGGCCGGTTCGTCCTGCTCGACCTGGACGAGGGCGCCGCGGCCGACGAGCAACTGATGGGGCTGGCGCTGGCCTCGGGCGAGGCGCAGGTGGCGGTGCGCGACGGGCAGGTGCTGGCGCCGAAGCTGAACCGCCAGAATGCCGCCCCACCGGCCGCCGACAGCGACCGAGCCGCGGAGCCGGGCGAGCGGCTCGTAGGCCCGGTGTTCGGCCCCGACAGCACGGTCCTGGTGACCGGTGGCACGGGCGGCCTGGGCGCGCTGGTGGCCAGGCATCTGGTGTCGGCCCACGGCGTGGGACGCCTGGTTCTGGTCAGCCGGCGCGGTGGCCAGGCTCCTGGAGCGGGGGAGCTGGTGGCGGACCTGACGGAGCTCGGCGCGGCCGTGACGGTCGTGGCGTGCGACGTCGGCGATCGTGAGCAGCTGGCCAGGCTGGTGGGTTCGCTCCCGCTGACCGGGGTCGTTCACACGGCGGGCGTGCTGGACGACGGTGTCGTCGGCTCGCTCACCCCGGAACGCATGGACGCGGTCCTGCGACCCAAGGCGGATGCCGCCCGCCACCTGCACGAGCTGACCGCCCACCTCGACCTGACCGCGTTCGTGCTGTTCTCCTCCCTGGCCGGTGTGGTGGGCAGCGCGGGCCAGGCCAGCTACGCGGCGGCCAACGCCTACCTCGACGCGCTGGCCAGGCAGAGAAACGAGCAGGGTCTGGCGGCCACCTCGCTGGCCTGGGGGCTGTGGGCCTCCGGCGGTATGGCGGGTGACCTGTCCGAGGCCGATCTGCGCCGGATGGAACGGGCGGGCATCAAGCCCCTGTCGGTCCAGGAAGGTCTCGCGCTGTTCGACGCGGCCCTCCGCACGGGCGAGCCGAACCTCGTCCCCGCCCGCTTCGCCAGGGCGAGGACCCGGCCGCAGCCTCGCCGTACGAGGTCCGCGCAGTCCCTGTCGGAGCGCCTGGCCACGATGGATCCGGAGCAGTTGCACGCCACCCTGGTCGACTTCGTCCGGGAGCAGGTCGCGGTGGTGCTCGGCTTCGCCGACGCTTCGGCGGTCGAACCGCGGCGCCGCTTCCAGGACCTCGGCTTCGACTCGCTGACCGCGGTCGAGCTGCGCAACCAGCTGAGCGCCGCCACGGGCCTGCGGCTCCCGGCGACGCTGATCTTCGACTATCCCAGCCCCCTGGCGCTGACCCAGTTCGTCCTGGAGCAGCTCTTCCCCGCGGTGGCGGCGGCCGAGGCCGGCCCGGCGCACAGCGACGCCGAGGTGCGCCAGTTCCTGACGACCATCCCCATCTCGCGGCTGCGCGAGGCGGGCCTGCTGGACAGCCTGCTCCGCCTGGCCGGTCCCGACGACCGCGAGCCGGACAACCCGACCGAGGCAGAGGCGATCGACACCATGGACGCCGACCTCCTGATTCAACTCGCCCTTGAGGGCGGGGGTTCCTAACCAAGGAAGTGATCATGAACCTGGTAACCGCCTGGACGACGCTGAAGGAATCCGACTCCTCGGATCTCGTCCTCTGCATCGACTTCACCGGAACCGGCCGCGCCGAGGCCGGCTTTACCGAGCTGGTCGCCCGCATGGACATCGATGCGACCTTCTGGCACGTCGAGCCTCCCGGCGTGGCGCCGGGCTCGGGCATCGACGGGCCGCAGTACCTGGCCTCGTGGCTGGAGCCGGTCACCGCGAGCGGCAAGACCGTGCGCGCGGTCATGGGCTACTGCGTCGGCGCCGTCTACGCAGGAGAGCTCACCGACCGGCTCGCCGGCACGCAGGAGCGGCCACCCGCGCTCATCCTGTTCGACCCGGAGCCCACCAGCCTGGCGAACGTCTACTTCCAGTTCGGCAAGGTCTTCGAGATCCTCTCGTCGATCCTGAGCCCGCAGGACGTCGCCGTGACCCAGGAGGCCAGGGACCGCCTGCTCCACCAGGAGGGCGTCACGATCGAGAGCTACGCCGAGCAGCTCTACGCCACCTTCAGCCAGGTCGCGCACAACGCGTTCGCGCGCGCCGGGCTCGACATGGAGTACGCCGAGGAGATGCTCGGCACCTTCAGCGCCTTCCTGTCCTTCATGAGCCTGGCCGACCAGTACGACCCGTGGGACTCCTGGCGGCGCGCGGTGGTGGTGAGCTCCTCCTCCCCGATCAACGGGCTGAAGAAGGCGCGGGCCTCCGGCCTCGAGCCGCAGGTGGCCGAGGAGCTCGAGTTCGAGAAGCCCCACGCGGACCTGTTCAGGTCCGAGGAGATCGCCCGGGCCGTGACCAAGGTACTGGAGAGATGACCATGGAACAGATGCTGGGCACCCGCGCCACCCGCAAGGAGCAGGCGTTGTGGATGCTCGAGGAACTCGTCCCGGGCACCGGGGTGAACAACCTCAGCGTCGCCTTCAGGGTGGCCGGCCGGCTGAGCCGTACCCGTTTCCTGGAGGCGGTCGGCCACCTGCTGCACCGCCACGAGATCCTCAGGACGGTCTTCCGCATCGAGGCCCAGGGCATGATGCGGCAGGTCGTCCCGATCGGGGAGATCGACCTGTCCCTGGAGGTGGGCGATTCGAGGCCGTGGTTGACGGCCTTCCTCGCCCGTCCCTTCCAGCCCGAGGGCGAGCTGCTGGTGCGTGCCGCCGTCGTGGAGGAGCCGGACGGCGAGCTCTACTGCCTGGCCATCCATCACGCGATCTTCGACGGGCTGTCGGCGGCGCTGCTGCTGAACGAGCTGGTGGCGCTCTACGACGGCCTGGCCGCCGCGGTCGCACCCGCCCCCGCGGTCCTGCCCGCGTGGGAGGAGCCGCCCGCCGACGCGCGCAGCGCGGAGTACTGGCGCGCCAAGCTGGCCGGGTTCCGTGCCGCCGAGCTGGACCTGTGGTGTGAGAAGCCGGAGGCCTCGCAGACCACGCTCGTGGGCGACATCGTCAACTGGGAGCTGACTCCCGCCGCCGCGGCGGCGGCCAGGAAGATGCAGCGTGAGCTGCGCGCTCCGGAGTCGGTGGTGCTCATGGCCGCCTACGGGGTGCTGCTGGCCGCCCACGGCGCGGGCCCCGACCTCACGATGGGCTCGCCCGTCAGCGTCCGCACCCCCGAGGCGGGCATGGCCATCGGCTACCACATCAACGTCCTCACCCTGCGTACGCAGATCGACTGGGCGGAGAGTTTCCGCACCTACACGCGCCAGACCAGGCGCACGTTCATGGAGGCGATGGCGCACGCCGACTACCCCGTGGACGAGCTGCTGGAGCTGGTCGCGCGTGAGGGCTGGCGCAACAACCTGTTCCGCCACACCTTCAACTACATCCCGGCCGACCTCGGCGGCGAGTTCGCCCTGGACGGCATGCGCGCGGAACCGGTCGTGGTCGAGAACGGCGCCAGCAAGTTCGACCTGGAGTTCTTCGTCACCGCCACGCCGGAATCGATCAAGATCAGGGCGGCCTTCTGCGTCGACGTGCTCGACCGTGCCGACGTGGAGCTGCTCCTGGCCCGCTACGACGACATGCTCGTCACGCTCGCGGAGCACCCTGACCGGCCGCTCGGCGAGACCTCGGTCTGGTGCTACCAGGACCGGGCGGCCATCGAGATGGCCAACGCCACCGAGCGTTCCGTCACCCCGGCGACGGTGCTGGAGATGATCGCCGGCCGCGTGTCCCGCGCACCGGAAGAGGACGTCGTGGCGGTCCTGGACGGCGACCGCGCCATCGGGCTGCGGCGGTTGTGGGCGGCGGCCGAGGCCACCCGCGACCGGCTCGCGGCGGCGGGGGTCGGCACCGGCGACGTCGTGGCGCTCCTGGCGCGGCGCGGTCCCGAGCTGGCCGCGGCGGTGATCGGCGTATGGCTGGCGGGAGCGGCCTACCTGCCGCTCGAACCCGACCACCCGGAGCAGCGCCTCGACTACCAGCTCGACGACTCCGGCGCGGCGGTGGTGCTGGCCGGGGAGGGCATCGTCGTTCCCGGCGAACGGACCGTCCTGCCGCTCGTGCCTGTCGACTCGGTGCGGCCGGTGACCGGCAAGGTGGCCGCAGCCTTCGCCATCACGCCCTCCGACTGCGCCTACCTGATCTACACCAGCGGCTCGACCGGCCTGCCCAAGGGCACGCTGATCGACCACCACAGCCTCGCCAACCTGGTGGCCCACTTCGCGCGCCAGCTCGCCGCCGGCCCGGACGACACCGTGTTGTGGCTGACCACCTTCAGCTTCGACATCTCCGCCCTGGAGCTGTTCCTGCCTCTCACGGCCGGAGCCAGGCTGGCCGTGGCGCCCGACGACGCCCGGACCCAGGGCGAGCCGCTCGCCGAGGCGCTGCAGCGGTACGACGTGTCCATCGTCCAGGCCACGCCGACCACCTGGCGGCTGGTGATCGACCAGGTCGCGCCCCTGCTGGCGGGCCGCCGCGTGTTGTGCGGCGGCGAGCCGATGCCGGACGTGCTGGCCCGCAGGCTCACGACGACCGGGTGCGAGCTCTACAACGTGTACGGCCCGACGGAGACGACCATCTGGTCCACGGCGGGCCGGATCGACCCCGCCCACGTCCGCGTGGACGTGGGCGTGCCGATCGCGAACACCAAGGTGTACGTGGCCGACCCCAGCGGCCGCCCGCTGCCGATCGGGACGCGTGGCGAGTTGTGCATCTCCGGCGACGGGCTGGCCATCGGCTACCACAGGCGCCCGGAACTGACCTCCGAGCGGTTCGGCACGCACGCCTGGTACGGCCGCTTCTACCGCACCGGCGACCTGGCCCAGTGGACGCTCGACGGCCGCCTGGAGATCCTCGGCAGGCTCGACCGCCAGATCAAGCTGCGCGGCAACCGCATCGAACTGGCCGAGGTCGAGGGCGCGCTGCTGACCCACCCGGACGTGCGGGCGGCGGCGGTGGTGGTCGTCGGGGACCCCAGCGCCGACGCCGTGTTATGGGCGTTCGTCGTGGCGCCTGACAACCCGGAGGTGACCTCGCAGCTGTGGGAGCACGCCAGCTCCTCCCTGCCCTTCGCGGCCACACCGCAGGAGTACGTCACCCTCGACTCCTTCCCGATGACCGGCAACGACAAGGTCGACTACCCGGCGCTGCGCCGGCTGGCGACCGAGCTGCGCAGCGTCGCGGTGGGCGCGACGCAGGAACTGACCGACAGCAGCGGCGACGAGCTCGTCGACACGCTGGTGGGGCTCTGGAAGGCCATGCTCAGCCGCGGCGACCTGGGGCCTGACAGCCACTTCTTCGCCATGGGCGGCCACTCGTTGCTGGCCGTTCAGCTGCTCCAGGAGATCAAGCGGGCCACGCAGATCAGGCTCAAGCTCAAGGACGTCTTCGAAGAGCCGACGCCCGCGGGTCTGGCCCGCAGGCTGCGCGCGGCCGGCTGAATCCGTCAGACACGAACGAAGGTTGGGCTCCCGAACATGAATGAGATCGCAGCCGGCGTCTTGACGATGGAGTCGATGCGCGCTGACATCGCCGATCAACTCGCCCTCTCTCCCGCCGAGATCGGCAACGACGCCGATCTGGTCGGCCTGGGCCTGGACTCGCTCCGGGCCATGCGCCTGGCGGGGCGCTGGCGGCGTGCGGGAGCCCGCATCGCCTTCGCGGAACTGGCCGAGGAGTTCACACTCCAGGCCTGGTGGGCGCTGGCCGCCGCGCGGCTGGCGCCCGCCGCTCCCGCGACGGTGCTGCCGGAGGTGGACGAGCGTGCTCCGTTCCAGCTCACCCCGGTCCAGCTCGCGTACTGGATCGGCCGCGCGGACGGCCAGGTCGTCGGCGGGGTCGGCTGCCACGCCTATCTGGAGTTCGACGGCTCGGACGTCGATCCGGAAAGGCTGGAGCGGGCCGTGCGCGCGCTGATCGACCGGCACGGCATGTTGCGCGCACGCTTCAACGACGACGGCACCCAGCAGATCATGGACAGCAGCCCGTGGCCCGGCCTGACGGTGCGCGAACTCGACGACGAGGGCGCCGAGCACCTGCGGGAGCGGCTGTCGCACCGCCGGTTCGACGCCTCGCGCGGTGAGGTCTTCGACGTGCAGCTGTCGCTGCTGCCGGGTGGCCGTCGCCGGATCCACTTCGAGGTGGACTTCCTCGTCGCCGACGTGCTGGGCCTGCAGATCCTGCTGAAGGACCTGGCGCTGCTCTACCTGGACCCGGCGGCCATGCCCGCGCCGCCGGCCTGCTCCTTCCCCCGCTATCTGGCCGCCCGCGAGGCGGAACGCTCGCGCGAGCACGCGAAGGACAAGGCGTACTGGCGCGGACGCCTGGCCGAGCTGCCCGGAGCGCCGCAGTTGCCGCTCGCGGTAGACCCGAGCCTGATCACCAGGCCGCGGTTCGCGCGCAGGGAACGGTGGTTGCCGCTGGGCGCGTGGCGGCGCATCGAGTCGCAGGCCCGTGCCAAAGGGCTCACCCCGGCCATGGTGCTGGCCGCCGCGTACTGCGAGGTCCTCGCCGCGTGGAGCGGCGAGCCGCGCTTCCTGATCAACGTGCCGCTGTTCGACCGCGACGAGACCGTGCATCCCGACGTGTCGGGCATGGTGGCCGACTTCACCAACCTGATCCTGCTGTCCGCCGACCTGTCGGCGGACCTGCCGTTCGCCGAGCGGGCCAGGGCTCTGCAGGCCAGGTTCCGCGCCGACGCCCGGCACACCGGCTACTCGGGCGTCGAGGTCCTGCGCGACCTGGCCCGCGAGGGCGAGCACACCGGAGCTCCGGTGGTCTTCGCCTGCAACCTGGGCACGGAGCTGATCGTGCCAGCGGTCCGCCAGGCGTTCGGCGACCCCGGATGGATGATCACCCAGACGCCGCAGGTCTGGCTCGACCACCAGATCAACGAGTACGACCATGGGCTCCACCTGGCGTGGGACGCGGTGGAGGAGCTGTTCGCGCCGGGCGTGCTGGACACGATGTTCGACGCCTACGGCCGCCTGCTGGACTGGCTGGCCGCGGGCGACTGGGAGACCTGCGCGCCCGTCATGCTGCCGATGGAGCAGGAGTTCGTCCGCGAGACGGTCAACCACACCGCTGGTCCGGTGCCCGAGTGCCTCCTGCACACGGGCTTGTTCGCCTGGGCCGCCAACCAGCCGGGAAGGACCGCGCTGGTCGGCGACGACGTCACGGTGTCGTACGGCGAGCTGGCGGATCGGGCGCTGGCGGTGGCCGGTTCGCTGAGCGCTGCGGGTGTGCGGCCGGGTGACGCGGTCGGGGTGGTGCTGCCCAAGGGGGTGGATCAGGTGGTGGCGGTGCTGGGGGTGCTGGCCGCCGGAGGCGTCTATGTGCCGGTCGGCGTCGATCAGCCGCCCGCCCGCAGGGAGTCAATGCTGGAACGGGCGGGCGTGACCCACGTCCTCGACAAGATCCCCGAGGGCCCGCCGCTGGAGCGGCCCGTGGGGGTGTCCGCGGACTCCTCCGCCTATGTGATCTTCACGTCGGGTTCGACGGGTGTGCCGAAGGGCGTGGAGGTGTCGCATCGGGCGGCGATGAACACGGTCGCCGAGGTCAACGCCCGCTGGGGTGTGGGCGCTGACGATCGGGTGCTGGCGGTCTCGGCCCTCGACTTCGACCTGTCGGTGTATGACCTGTTCGGTCTGCTGTCGGTGGGCGGGGCGGTGGTGCTGATCGGCGAGGACGAACGGCGCGACGCCCAGCGGTGGGCCCAGCTCTGCGTCAGGCACGGGGTCACGATCTGGAACAGCGTGCCCACGCTGCTGGAGATGCTGCTGTCGGCGGCCGAGCGGGTCCCGGCGTCCTTACGCCTGGCGCTGGTGTCGGGTGACTGGGTGGGGCTGGACCTGCACGCCCGCCTGCCGGCCGGGTGCCGGCTGGTGGCGCTGGGCGGTGCGACGGAGGCGGCGATCTGGTCGAACGCGTGGGAGGTGAGCCACGTTCCGGCGCACTGGTCGTCGGTTCCCTATGGTCTGCCGTTGCGTAACCAGTGTTTCCGGGTGGTCGACGGGCGGGGCCGGGACTGCCCGGACTGGGTTCCGGGGGAGTTGTGGATCGGCGGAGCGGGGGTGGCGCGCGGTTACCGGGGTGATGCGGTGACGACGGCGGCCAAGTTCGTGGAGTACGGCGGGCAGCGCTGGTATCGCACGGGTGATCTGGGCCGGTACTGGCCGGACGGGACGCTGGAGTTCCTGGGCCGCGCCGATCACCAGGTGAAGATCCGCGGCCATCGCCTGGAGCTGGGCGAGGTCGAGGCGGCTTTGGAGGCTCATCCGCTGGTGGACCGGGCGGTGGTGGTGGCGGTGGGCGAGCGCAGGCAGCGTCGCCTGGCCGCGTTCGTCACCCCGTCCGGGCTGGATCCCGACGATCTGCGGGCGTTCCTGGCCGACCGCCTGCCCGCCCATGCCGTGCCGCCTTCGATCACGCCGCTGGAGCAGCTCCCGCTGACCGCCAACGGCAAGATCAACCGCTCGGCCCTGGAAGGCCTGGAGAACGTTCCCGTCGCAGAGGCCGGGGAGCGGCCCGCCGGCGCCGCCGAGACACTGCTCGCCGGGATCTGGGCGGACCTGCTGGAGATCCCCGCCGTGCACCGGGCCGACAACTTCTTCGCCCTCGGCGGCGACTCCCTGCTCGCCACCCGGATGATCGCCCGGCTGCGCGCCGCGCAGGCCTCCGGCGCCAAGCTCACCACGCTCTTCGACTCGCCCGTCCTGGCTGACTTCGCCGCGACCCTCACCCTGGACCAGGCGCACACCCAGGCGCCCGCCACGCTGAAGGCCGACCCCGGCCACCGTCACGACCCCTTCCCCCCGACCGAGGTGCAGCGGGCCTACTGGCTCGGCCGCGCCGAGCACTTCACGCTCGGCGGCGTCGGCTGCCACTTCTACACCGAGTTCGACGGCGACATCGACCTCGACCGGCTGCGGACGGCGTGGAACCTGCTGATCGAGCGGCACGAGATGTTGCGTGCCGTCTTCGACGCCGACGGCTCCCAGCGCATCCTGCCCGAGGTGCCCGCCTTCACCATCGCCCTGGCCGACAGCCCGGAGCGGCTTCGCGAGCAGATGTCGCACCAGGTCTTCGACCCCGCCGTCTGGCCGCTGTTCGACGCGCGGGCGGCCGTGTACGACGGCAGGGTCCGGCTGGGCGTCAGCTTCGACAACATCATCCTCGACGCGCTCAGCACGATGACGTTCTTCGCCGAGCTCGACCTGCTCTACCGCGACCCCACCACCACGCTGCCGCCGGTCGAGGTGTCCTTCCGCGACTACGTGCTCGGCATGAACCCCGACCGCGCCGTCGTCGAGGCGGCCGAGGCCTACTGGAGCGGACGCCTGCCCGAGCTGCCCCCGGCCCCGCGGCCGCCGCTGCGCGTCGACCCGAGCATGATCGAGCGGCCCCGGTTCGTGCGCCGCGAGGTCAGGCTGGCCGCGCCCGCCTGGAAGCGGGTGTCCGAGCTGGCCAGGAAGCACGACCTGACGGCTTCCACGGTGCTGGCCTCGGCCTTCGGCGAGATCCTGTCCGCCTGGAGTGCCCAGCCCGACCTGACACTCAACCTCACCCTGTTCGACCGCCGCGAGGTGCACCCCGACATCCACCGCGTCCTGGGCGACTTCACCTCGCTCATGCTCGTCGGCTACCAGTCGGGTTCGGCGTGGCTGGACAGCGCGCGCCGCCTGCAGGAAGAGGTCTGGCGCGGCCTCGAGCACGGCGAGGTGTCGGCCGTGTGGGTGATGCGCGAGCTGGCCAGGCGCTCGGGCGCGATCGACATGGCCATGCCCATCGTCTTCACCAGCATGCTGGGCGTCGCCGACGGCGCCACCGGACCGGGCTTCGCCGAGCAGGTCTGGGGCATCTCCCAGACGCCGCAGGTCTGGCTCGACTACCAGGTGGCCGAGATCGGCGGCGAGCTGCTCGTGCGCTGGGACGCGGTGGAGGAGCTGTTCGCGCCCGGCGTGCTCGACGCGATGTTCGGCGCCCACCTGGACCTGCTGGAGTGGCTCGCTGCGGGGGACTGGGCGGAGCCCGTTCCCGCCCTGCTGCCCTCCGGCCAGCGGGCCGTACGCGAACAGGTCAACGACACCGCGGGTCCGCTGCCCGACGTCACCCTGCACGGTGGGTTCTTCACCGTGGCCGCCCGCGAGCCGTACCGCACCGCGTTGGCCGGCGACGACGTCACGGTGTCGTACGGCGAGCTGGCGGATCGGGCGCTGGCGGTGGCCGGTTCCCTGAGCGCTGCGGGTGTGCGGCCGGGTGACGCGGTCGGGGTGGTGCTGCCCAAGGGGGTGGATCAGGTGGTGGCGGTGCTGGGGGTGCTGGCCGCCGGCGGCGTCTATGTGCCGGTCGGCGTCGATCAGCCGCCCGCCCGCAGGGAGTCGATCCTGGAGCGCGCCGGAGTGGTGCACGTCCTCACCGACCTGCCTGACGGCACCCCGCTCGAACAGCCGGTCAACGTAGCCCCGGACTCCTCCGCCTACGTGATCTTCACGTCGGGTTCGACGGGTGTGCCGAAGGGTGTGGAGGTGTCGCATCGGGCGGCGATGAACACGGTCGCCGAGGTCAACGCCCGCTGGGGTGTGGGCGCCGACGATCGGGTGCTGGCGGTCTCGGCCCTCGACTTCGACCTGTCGGTCTATGACCTGTTCGGTCTGCTGTCGGTGGGCGGGGCGGTGGTGCTGATCGGCGAGGACGAACGGCGCGACCCGCAACGCTGGGCCCAGCTGTGCACCGACCACGGCGTGACCGTGTGGAACAGCGTCCCCACCCTGCTCGAAATGCTCCTGTCGGCCACGGACGACCTTCCCTCCCGGCTCAGACTGGCGCTGGTGTCGGGTGACTGGGTGGGGCTGGACCTGCACGCCCGCCTGCCGGCCGGGTGCCGGCTGGTGGCGCTGGGCGGTGCGACGGAGGCGGCGATCTGGTCGAACGCGTGGGAGGTGAGCCACGTCCCGGCGCACTGGTCGTCGGTTCCCTATGGTCTGCCGTTGCGTAACCAGTGTTTCCGGGTGGTCGACGGCCGGGGCCGGGACTGCCCGGACTGGGTGGCGGGGGAGTCGTGGATCGGCGGAGCGGGGGTGGCGCGCGGTTACCGGGGTGATGCGGTGACGACGGCGGCCAAGTTCGTGGAGTACGGCGGGCAGCGCTGGTATCGCACGGGTGATCTGGGCCGGTACTGGCCGGACGGGACGCTGGAGTTCCTGGGTCGCGCCGATCACCAGGTGAAGATCCGCGGCCATCGCCTGGAGCTGGGCGAGGTCGAGGCGGCTTTGGAGGCTCATCCGCTGGTGGACCGGGCGGTGGTGGTGGCGGTGGGCGAGCGCAGGCAGCGTCGCCTGGCCGCGTTCGTCACCCCGTCCGGCCTCGATCCCGACGATCTGCGGGCGTTCCTGGCCGACCGGCTGCCCGCCCACGCGGTCCCGCCTTCGATCACGCCGCTGGAGCAGCTCCCGCTGACCGCCAACGGCAAGATCAACCGATCCGCTCTCGACGCGGGCCAGGCGCCCCCACCCGACGACGACCCCCCGAGACCAGGACTGGAACAGCGGCTCGCCGCCATCTGGGCCGACCTGCTGGAGATCCCGGAACCCGGACGCAGCCAGAGCTTCTTCGCCCTGGGCGGCGACTCCCTGCTCGCCACCCGCTTCGCGGAGATCGCCCGGCAGCGGCTCGGCGTGGAGGTGACGCTGCGGCGTTTCTTCGCCGCGCCCACCATCGCCGACTGTGCCCTCTCGATCGACGACGACCACGACACGGAAGAGGGCGAGCTGTGACCCACGCACCCGCCGCACGCGGACTGATCGCCGACATGGAGTCGGCCGGCATCAGATTGTGGGAGGAGGACGGCCGGCTGCGCTTCCGCGCCCCCAAGGGAGCGCTCACCGAAGACCGGCGCGCCCTCCTCCAGGAAGCCAAACCCGAGATCCTTGAGCAACTGCGCCGCGAATCGGCCTCCCAGACCGTGCGGCCGGAACCGGAACGGCGCCTGGACCCCTTCCCGCTCACCGACATCCAGCAGGCCTACCTGATCGGCCGCAACGACGCCTTCGGCTACGGCGGCGTGGCCTGTCACGGCTACGTCGAGGTGGCCTACGCCAGCCTCGACCCGGGCAGGGCCCAGCGGGCGTGGCGCACCCTGGTCGAGCGCCACGACATGCTGCGCGCCGTGATCCACCCGGAAGGGCACCAGAACGTCCTGGACCAGGTGCCCGCCTACGACATCCTCGTCAGCGACCTGCGCGGCGTGGACCCGCGGGAAGGACTGGCCGCGGTCCGCGAGGAGATGGCGCACAAGGTCTACCCCGCCGGCACCTGGCCGCTGTTCGAACTGCGGATCACTCGCACCGACACCGCCGACCTGCTGCACGCCTCGATCGACCTGCTCATCGCCGACTACGTCAGCATCCAGTTGCTCCTGGCCGAGCTCAACCGGCTGATCGGCGACCCGGACGCCGACCTGCCGCCGGTGCCGGTCAGCTTCCGCGACTGCGTGCTGGGCCTGCGTGCCCAGCGCGACAGCAGCAGGTACGACCGCGACCGCTCCTACTGGTGGTCCCGCATCGACGAGCTCCCGCCCGCGCCGGAACTGCCGGTCCTCGGACAGGACACGGCCGCCAGGTTCACCCGCTGGGAGACCACCCTCCAGCCGCAGGAGTGGGCGCAGCTGCGGGCACGCGCCGCGGCCGCCGGGCTCACCCCGTCGCAGGCCGTGCTCGCCGCCTACGCCGAGGTCGTCGGAAGGTGGAGCCGCAGGCCCGCCTTCACCCTCAACCTGACGCTGCTGGACCGCCCGCCCCTGCACCCCCAGATCGACCGGGTCGTGGGCGACTTCACCTCACTCAACCTGCTCGCCGTCGACACCACGCCCGACGCTCCGTTCGCCGCCAGGGCCGCCGCCATCGGCGCGCAGCTCTTCACCGACCTCGAACACCGCCGCTGCGGCGGCGTGGAGGTCATCCGCGAGCTGGTCCGCAGGCGCGGCCGGGACGCCGGGCTGATGCCCGTGGTGTTCACCAGCGCCATCGGCATCGGCCAGACCGAGGCCGAGCAGGGCGAACCGGTGTACGGCATCAGCCAGACCCCCCAGGTGTGGATCGACTGCCAGGTCAAGGAGCACGCCGGAGCCCTGCTGATCAACTGGGACGTCCGCGCGGGAGTGCTGCCCGACGCGCTGGTGGACGACATGTTCACCGCCTTCGGCGGCCTGCTCACCCGCCTCACCGACCAGGAGACGTGGACGAGCGTGTCGCCCGTCGAGCTGCCCGCCGCCCAGGCGAGCCGCCGCGCCGAGGTCAACCGGACCGCCGCCCCGCTGCCCACCGGCCTGCTCCACGACGAGGTGGTCGCCCAGGCGCTGCGCACGCCCGAGCGCGTCGCCGTCATCGGCGCCACCACCCTCACCTACGGCGAGCTCCTGGAACGCGCGAGAGGAGTGGCACGAGCCCTGCTCGACGCCGGGCACTCGCCCGGCGAGATCGTCGCCGTCGTCATGGACAAGGGGATCGAGCAGGTCGTCGCGGTCCTCGGCACGCTGCTGGCGGCGGGCGTCTACCTGCCGATCGACACCGGCCAGCCCAAGTCACGGCGCGACCGCATCCTCGCCGACGCCTCCGCACGTCTGGTGCTCACCCAGTCGTGGCAGGCCGAGGAGGGCTGGATCGCGGTCGACCGGCTGCCCACCACCGCCACCACGGCCACCGCCCCGCCGATCGGGCGCGACCCGGACGAACCGGCGTACGTCATCTACACCTCGGGCTCGACCGGCGCCCCCAAGGGCGTGGTGATCAGCCACCGGGCGGCCCGCAACACCATCGACGACATCAGCTCCCGCTTCGGCGTCGGCGCCCAGGACCGCGTGCTCGGCCTGGCCGCGCTCGGCTTCGACCTGTCGGTCTACGACGTCTTCGGCACCCTGGCCACCGGAGCCGCACTCGTGCTGCCCGACGCCCTGCGCCGCGGCGACCCCTCCCACTGGGCCGCGCTGGCCGCCGAGCACGCGATCACCGTCTGGAACTCGGTGCCCGCGCAACTGCAGATGCTCCAGGACTACCTGGAGGCCGAACCCCACGTGGAGCTGCCGGCGCTGCGCCTGGCCCTGCTCTCCGGCGACTGGATCCCGCTGGCGCTGCCCGGCCGGGTGCGGCGGCGCCTGCCCGGCCTGCGACTCGTCAGCCTGGGCGGCGCGACCGAGGCCGCGATCTGGTCGATCTACCACCCCATCGGCGCCGACCTGCCCGGATGGCCCAGCATCCCGTACGGCAGGCCGCTGGCCAACCAGAGCTTCCACGTCTACGACTCCCACCTGCGGCCGAGCCCTGACTGGGTGCCGGGCGAGCTGTACATCGGCGGTGCGGGCCTGGCCCTGGGCTATCTCGGCGACGAGGCCAAGACCGCGGAACGTTTCGTCCACCACCGGGGCGAGCGCCTCTACCGCACCGGCGACCTGGGCCGCTACCGGCCCGACGGCACCATCGAGTTCCTTGGCCGCGAGGACTCCCAGGTCAAGATCCGCGGCCACCGCATCGAGCTCGCCGAGGTGGAGAGCGCGCTGCAGGCCCACCCCGCCGTCGCCGCCGGGACGGTGATCGTCGAGGGGGACCGTCCCCTGGAACGGCGCCTGGTCGCCTTCGCGCGAGCCGTACCCAAGACGGAGCGTCACCCGGCACCCGACGTCGACGCGGCGGCGCGCGAGGCGGCGCGGGCGACGATCGCCGGAGTCGACCTGGCGGGCGTGAGTGAGGTGGCCGGGACACTCGACGAGATCGCGCTGTCCGCCATGGCCGGCACGCTGCGCACCGCCGGGCTGTTCGCCGACGAGGCCGGTCCCGGGCACGAGCTGGCCGAGATCCTCGACGCGGCCCGGGTCAAACCCGACCACCACCGCCTGGTCAGGCGCTGGCTCACCGCGCTGCACGAGCGCGGCCACCTCGACCGTGATCCTTCAGGACGCTACCGGGGCCTGCGCGCCCCGGCCGACACCGCCGTCCTGTGGCGCCGCGTCGAGGAGCTGACGGAGCGGCTCGACTACGGCGCCGAGCTGATCGGATTCCTGCGCGTCAGCACCGCGCATCTGCCCGAACTGCTGCGCGGCGAGCTCGACGCCCGCGACCTGCTGTTTCCCGAGGCCGGGGTCGAGACGGCGGAGGGCGCCTACAAGGACAACGTCCTCAGCCGCTACGTCAACCGCATCGTGCGAGCCGTGATCGGCCGCGTCGCCGAGCAGCACACCGGGGGCCCGCTGCGCATCCTGGAGGCGGGCGCGGGCGTCGGGGGCACCAGTGCCGAACTGATCCCCGAGCTGGCAGGGCACCGCGTCGACTACCTGTTCACCGACCTGTCCAGGTTCTTCCTGGCCCGGGCGGCCGAGCACTTCGCCGACCATCCGTGGGTGCGCTACGGCCTGTTCGACATCAACGCCGACTACCGCGCCCAGGGTTACGAGCCCAACTCCTTCGAGGTCATCCTCTGCGCCAACGTCCTGCACAACTCCCAGGACGCGAACGCCGTCCTGCGGCGTTTCCGCGAGCTGCTCGTGCCGGGCGGCTGGCTGGTGTTCATCGAGACCACCCGCGAGCACGTCCAGATCATGAGCTCGATGGAGTTCCTCATGAACCCCCGCGACTACGACGACGTACGGCGGGGCCGGGATCGCACCTTCATCACCCGCGAGGAATGGCTCGACCTCCTGGCCGACTCCGGCGCCACCACCATGACCTGCCTGCCCGAGCCAGACGGCCCGCTGGCCCAGCTGGGACAGTGCGTCTTCGCCGCCCGCTTCCCCGACGACCGCGAGCACCTGGACCAGGGCGAGCTGCGAGCCTTCATGGCCGAACGCCTGCCCGACTACATGATCCCCGCCCACTTCCAGGTCGTGGACGAGCTGCCCCTGACCTCCAACGGCAAGATCGACAGAGCCCGGCTGGCGGCCCTGCTGCCCCGGGCGTCGGGCGAGGCCGCCCCTGCCGGTGAGGAGGCGCGCGACGACCTCGAGCGCCGCCTGGCCGCGTTGTGGGCCGAGCTGCTCGGCCTGCCGCGCGTCGGCCGCGACCAGGACTTCTTCGCACTCGGCGGCGACTCCCTGCTGGTCACGCGGCTGGCCGGCCGCGTGCGCGAGGAGATGCCGGAGGCCGACGGCTTCTACTGGGACAGCCTGGTCCGCCAGCTGGTCAACCAGCCGACCATCGCCGCGCTGGCAGCCCACCTCCGCCAGGCGGGCGAGGACCGCGCGTCCGGCCGGACCCGTGGGCGCGCGGGCTCGCTGGTCCACCTGTCGGAAGGCGACGGCCCGGCCCGCGTGCTGGTCCACGACGGCACCGGGACCCTCACCCCCTACCGGGCGCTGATCAGGGAACTGGCAGGCACCGACCTGTACGGCCTGGCGATCGACGACGCCGAGCTCTACCTGGAGCTCGACCCGGCCGAAGCCGCGTCGACGCTCGCGGGCGCCTACACGCGGCTGCTGCTGGAGCGGGGCCTGAGCCGGATACGCGTCGTCGGCTACTGCATGGGCGGGCTGATCGCCACCGAGCTGGCCCGCCAGCTCACCGAGAGCGGCGCGGCCGTCGACGACCTCACCGTCATCAGCAGCTCGCGCTTCCCCTACCGGATCACCGACGAGCTCATGCTGGAGTACGGCTTCGCCCAGGCCTGCGGGCTCGACCCCACCGGGCTCGGCTATCCGGACGGAGACCTGGCCAGAGCGCTGCTGGCCGTTCAGGAGGCCACGCCAGGCCAGGTGCCGGAGGGCAGCCTGGCCGCCCTCGGCGCCGGCGCGGACGCCGGACTGGCGCGGATCGGCCGCGGATTCGCCGCCCTGGCCGACCGGCCGCACCGCGACCGGCTGGCCGCCGTCGCCCGCGCGCTGGGCCAGCCGCCCGAGCGGGTGGAGCCGGCCTACCGGGTCTTCCGCCAGAGCTTCTCCGCCGTCACCCACTACGAGCCGGAGCCGTACGCCGGAGACATCACCTTCCTGCGCCAGAGCGGCGTCACCAACCTCGTGCCCACCCTCCAGACGGACATGACCGGCTTCTGGCAGGAGCTTTGCCTGGGCCGGCTGAACGTGGTCGACATCGCCGGCGACCACTTCAGCTGCCTGGACCAGGCCAACGCGCCGGGCGTCGCCCGGCTGATCACCGGCGACCCGTCATGATCGGGATCGTCGGAGGGTACGGCGCGGTCGGCGGCGCGGCGGCGCGGCTGCTGGCCCCGCACGGGATCCGCGTCGGCGGGCGCGACGCCGGGCGGGCTCGCCGCTTCGTCGAGGAGGAGCTGGCCGGGCACGGCGAGGCGTGGCAGGTCGACGCCTACGACGAGGCCAGCCTGGCCAGGTTCTGCCGCGGCTGCAGCGTCGTGGTCAACTGCGCCGGCCCCTCCTACCGGCTGCTCGACCGCGTGGCACGAGCCGCGTTCCTGGCCGGAGCCGACTACGTCGACGCCGCGGGCGACGGCCCGGCCATCGAGCGTCTCGACGGATCGCAGCCCTCCGGGGCCGTCGCCGTGTTCTCCGCCGGCATGCTGCCCGGCCTCACCGGGCTGCTGCCGCGCCACCTGGCGCGCTTCGCCCCCGGCGGGGCCGACCGGCTCGACGTCTACACCGGCGGCCTGGACCGGCTCACCCCCGCGGCCGCCGTGGACGTCCTGCTGGCCGGGCGGGAAGGCCACGGCGAGGCCATGGCCGTATGGCGTGACGGCGCCACCCGCTCCCGGGCACTCACCCCGGCGCACGGCGTGGAGCTGCCCTTCTTCCACGGGCCCGTCACCGCCTACCCGTACCTGAGCACCGAGGCGGCGCGTGTCGCCGGGGAGCTCGGGCTGCGGGAGGCACGCTGGTACAACGTCGTCACCGGCGAGCGCATGATGGCCGCCGCCAGCACCGCGGTCTCCGCCGACGACCTCATCCGGGTGGCCGAGCTCGAACTGGCCGGGCGCACGCCGTACTACGTGCTGCTCTTCCAGCTCAGCGGCTCAGGCGCCACCCGCACGCTGGCCCTGCGCACCGCCGACACCTACGCGCTCACCGCGGCGGTGGTGGCGCACGCCACCGCCGCCGTGCTCGCCGGGCAGGTCGGGGCCGGCCTGCACTACGCCGACGCCGTGCTCGACCCGGCAGGAGTGCTGGCCGACGTGGCCTCCGTGGCCACGATCGAGGTCTCCGACGAGATCACGATGATCGACCTGGCCGAACCGGCCTTCGAGGAGGGCGCGCTGTGAAGCGGGTCGTGGTCTGCGGCACGAAGTTCGGCCAGATCTACCTGTCCGCCCTGGCCGGCGGGCCGTTCGAGCTGACGGGCATCCTGGCCCGCGGCAGCCCCCGCTCGGCCGGGTACGCCAAGGAGTACGGCGTACCCCTGCTCACCGACCCGGACCAGGTGCCCGAGGTCGCCGACCTGGCCTGCGTCGTGGTGCGCTCGGGCGTCGTCGGGGGAGAGGGCAGCGAGTTGGCCACGGCGCTGCTGGAGCGCGGCGTCCACGTGCTCCAGGAGCACCCCGTGCACGCCGACGAGCTGGCCCGCTGCCTGCGCGCCGCCCGCTCGGCCGGAGCGATCCACCACATCAACACGCTCTACGTGCACCTGGAGCCGGTGCGCAGGTTCGTCGAGGCGGCCCGCAGGCTGCGCGCACTCCAGCAGCCCCTCTACATCGACGCCGCCTGCAGCGTGCACGTCGCCTACGCGCTCTTCGACATCCTCGGCCGCGCGCTCGGCGGGCTGCGGCCGTGGGCCTTCGCGCCCGCCCCGCAGGCCGGCCCGTTCACCTGCCTCACCGGCACGATCGGCGGGGTGCCGCTGACGCTGCGGGTGCAGAACCAGATCGCGCCCAACGACCCCGACGCCCACCTCCACCTGCTGCACCGCATCACCCTGGGGACGGAGGGCGGCAACCTCACCCTGGTCAACACGCACGGCCCCCTGGTGTGGAGCCCGCGCATGTACGTCGGCCGCGACGCCGACGACCGGTTCGACATCGAAGCCGAGCATCTGTGCCTGCCCAGCGCGACCGTCCTCGGGCCCGAGCGCGCGCCGACCTTCCGCGAGATCGTCGGAACGCTCTGGCCGGACGGGGTCCGGCGGGCTCTGGGCGAGCTGTGCGACGCGGCCGCGCAGGGCGCCGACCCGCTGCGCCAGGGTCAGTACCACCTGACGCTCAGCCGGCTCTGGCTCGACGCCACCACCGCCCTTGGCCGCCCCGAGCTGCTGGTCCAGGGCGCCCCCCGACCCCTGTCCGCAGCGGAGATCTCATGACGTGGTTCCACTGTTACGAGCCCAGGCCGCGGGCGGGACTGCGGCTGTTCTGCTTCCCGCACGCCGCCGGATCCGCGGCCTTCTTCCGCGCCTGGCACCACGACCTGCCGCCCGCCGTGGAGGTGCGGGCGGTGCAGTATCCCGGCCGTGCCGACCGGCGCGCCGACGCCCTGATCGACGATGCCCACCACATCGCCAAGCTCGTGGCCGACGCCATGGCGCCCCTGCTCGACCGGCCCGTCGCGCTGTTCGGGCACAGCATGGGCGCCCTGCTCGCCTACGAGGTGGCCCGCGAGCTGGAACGGCGCGGCCGCGGCCTGGTGCACCTGTTCGCCTCGGGCCGGCACGCGCCGCACGAGTACCGGCCGGGCCAGGACTTCCTGACCGACGACGACCTCGTCGAGGAGCTGGTACGGCTCGGCGGCGTGGACGCCGCCCACCTGGCCGATCCGGTGATCAGGGAGCTGACGCTGCCGGTGGCGCGCAACGACTACCGACTCGACCAGAACTACACCCACATCCCCGGCGGCACGCTGAGCTGTCCCGTCACCGCCATGCTGGGCGCCGGTGACCCCGAGGTCAGCTCCGGGCAGGCCGCGCGCTGGGGAGAGCTGACCTCCGGCCGCTTCGCCGTACGCGAGCTCGACGGCGACCACTTCTACCTCGTGCCACGCCGCGACGAGGTGCTCGCGCACGTGCTCCGCACCGTCTCCATGTCCTGGCCCTCCACCCCTTAAGGACCACGATGGAACACGACCTGATGAGGATCCTGACCGGCGGCTGGGTCGCGGAGGCGACCTTCGCCGCCGTGCGGCTCGGCGTCGCCGACTCGCTGGCCGGGCAACGCCTGCGCCCGGCGGAGCTGGCCCTCCGCGTCGGCGCCCACGCCGGATCGTTGCACCGCCTCCTGCGCCTGCTGGCGGGGGTGGGGCTGGTCGACGTCGACGACGACGACCGGTACGGGCTGACCCCGATGGGAGCCATGCTGGAGCGGGACAGGCTCGGCCCGCTGGCGGCCCTGTACGGCGAGGACTACTTCGGCACCGCCTGGCGCGGCCTGACGCACACCCTCCGCACCGGCGAGCGCGCCTTCGACCATGTCTTCGGCAGGCCGGTCTTCGCGCACCTGGCGAACGATCCCGACAAGGCGTCGGTGTTCAACACCGGCATGGCTGCGGGCGCCGCGTTCTTCCGCGAGGTCCCCGTGGCCCACGACTTCTCCGGCGCCAGAACGGTCGTGGACCTGGCCGGCGGCACCGGCGCGCTGCTCGCGGCCGTCCTGCGCGACCACCCCGCGGCGCGCGGCGTCCTGTTCGACCTCCCCGAGGTCGTGGCGGCCGCGCCGCCGCACCTGGAGCGCATGGAGGTGCTCGACCGGTGCGAGCTCGTGGCGGGCGACCTGTTCGAGTCGGTCCCGCGCGGCGGCGACGTCTACCTGCTCTCCCGCATCCTGCACGACTGGGACGACGAGCGCTGCGCCCGGCTGCTGGCCACCTGCGCGGCGGCGATGGACAAGGGCGCGCAGCTGCTGATCGTCGAGCGGGTCGTCTCCGCGGCAACCTACCTGCCGCTCGCCTACGACCTGCACATGATGGTGATGACCGGCGGGCGGGAGCGGACCGAGGAGGAATACCGCGTGCTGCTGGAGGGTGCGGGGCTGGTCCCCGGCAAGCTGGTCGAGCTGCCGCTGGGCATGCACCTGCTCACCGCCACCCGCTGACCCCGGCTTCTACGACGATGGCCGCGATCCGCTGACCCCGGCTTCTACGACGATGGCCGCGATCCCCGGGGATCGCGGCCATTCGCCGTACGGTCGTGAGGTCAGACCGTCGCGGGAACCCGCAGGACCTCCACGCTGCCCTGGCTGCCGTCGACACGGAGCAGGTCGCCGTCCCTGATGAGCATGGTGGCGTTCCTGGTCCCGACGACGGCGGGGATGCCCAGCTCACGGGCCACGATGGCCGCGTGCGACAGCGGCGCGCCGATGTCGGTGACCACCGCGGCGGCACGCGGGAACAACAACGTCCAGCCCACGTTCGTCACGGTCGTCACCAGGATCTCGCCCTCCGCGAGCCGCTCGCCCTCCTCCACGGAGAAGATCACGCGGGCCACGCCCTCCACCACACCCGACGCACCGGGGAAGCCGGTGACCTCACGTGAGGGCGGAGCCACCCCGGCCCCGGCGTCGAACACGTCGCCACGCCGGTTCGGGTCGGCCGCCCACCGCTCCGGATCGAACCGGCCGCGGATGATCCCGGGATAGCGCGGGAGCGACGAGTACAGCTCGTGGGTCGCCCGGCGCTTGGCCACCTGCGACAGCGGCCGGCGCGATCCGCGCAGCACCTGGATGATCTCCTCCATCGTCAGGAAGAACAGGTCGTCGCCGTGCCCGCTGACCTGACCGGCCCGTACGACGAAGTCACGCACCATCCAGAAACCGCGCATCATCTCCGAGCGCGTCTCCTCGCGGGAGCGGACGATCGCCTCCCAGCGGTCGATCTTGCGGCGGAACTTCTCGGCCTGGCGCGGATGGCGCTCGCGGAAGCGGGTCCAGGCGGCGCTGCTCGCCTCATCCTGGCGCTTCAGCAACTCGCCCGGGTCCACGGTGAGCCCGGCGATCTGCCGGTCGAGCCACCCGGGGTCCTCCACGGGCCTGGGCACCGAGACCTCGAACTCGTCCGGGCAGCGGTGGCCGTAGCGCCGGGTGTACTCCTCGCGCGTGATCTCGCCCCGCTTGTACCTGGCCAGCCCGAGCAGCGGCCCGAGGCTCTCCAGCCGGCCGTCGCCGGCCTGGATCCCGGACATCAGCACGGAGGCGTCGGCCTCGCCGACCAGCTTGTTCAGGCGCGCGCCGAGATAGACCAGCGAACCGGCGTCCTGGCGGGCGGCGGCGGCGAGCATGCGGTTGCACTCCAGGAACCGCGGCTCGATCTCCTTCTCCCAGAGCGTGGGCAGATCGTCGCTGACGGCGATCTTGGCGCGCAGCGCCTCGGTGACGCCGGTCGCCGACGCGACGTACTCGGGGATGACGTCGACGAGCTGCTGGATGGCGCGCCGCCCGCCCATGATCGGCTTGGCCGCCTTGAGGGTCTGCCACCGCGTCATCGGCAGCAGCGGCGTCTCCACCCCCTCCGGCAGCCTGCCGTACACCGGCTCCTGGGCGTCGCGGATCTTCCTGGTCATGCCCAGCGCCCTGCCGAGCGAGGCGGTCAGGCTCATGTTCATATAGACCCGGCCGCCGATGTTGCCGCAGTAGGGATGGCCGCCGAGCTCGCCCACGACCATGATCTCGTCGATGAACGCCCGCACGAGCGACCACGTGCACGGCGTCATCACGCTGGGGATCGCCTCGCCCAGGTTGCCGTTGGTCCACAGGTAGTCGCCCCTGAGCGAGTCGTTCCACACCTCGCGCTGCCCGGTGATGGGCCTGGCCTGCAGGATGTACGGCTGCGCCCGGTGGATGGCCCATTCGACGTCCACCGCGTGGCCGTACAGCTCCTCGATGGCCATGCCCAGCTCCGCCAGCCGTACCGCCTGGTCCTTCGACAGGGCGGGCCTGCCGCGGTCGTCCTCGGGCACCGGCGCCTCGCGGGTGCCGTCCGGGACGCGGACCGTCATGACGTCCTTCTCGGCGACGCTCTCCGCGACGACCGTGAGGCCGTCGCGGTCCAACGTGATCGTGTCGGGCGTGACCAGGCCGCCGACCACGGCCTCGCCCAGACCCCAGGCGGCGTTGATGGTCAGGTGGTCGCCGTCGTCGGTGAACATCACCCCGGCGGCGTCGGCGGGCACCAGCTCCTGGACCACGACGGCCAGCGCCACCTCGTCGTGGGGGACGCCGTTGCGCTCGCGGTAGGCCACCGCGCGCTCGGTCCACAAGGAGGCCCAGCAGCGACGTACCGTCTCCAGCAGGGAGTCGGCGCCGCGGACGTTGAGGTAGGTGTCCTGCTGGCCGGCGAACGACATGCCCGGAAGGTCCTCGGCGGTCGCCGACGAGCGGACGGCCACGGCCGGCTCGTCACCCATGGCGAGGTAGGAGGCGCGGATGTCGTCGGCGATGTCGTGAGGTATCTCGTGGGTGGCGAACAGGCCCGCGATCTGCGCGGCGTCGCCGGCCAGGATGCGTTGCTGCAGGCCGTGGTGCTCGACGTAGGCGCGATAGGCGAAGGTGGTGATGTGGAAGCCCGGCGGAACAGGTAACCGGGCGCGGGCCAGGCGGGCCAGGGACTCGCCCTTGCCTCCGACGGTCGGCAGATCGGCCCGCGGGTCGGCCAGGGCAAGAGTGTTCATGGACCCATCTCCATTCGTCCCGGGGGTTGTCCGCTCGCGAACAGGGCAGACATGTTCACGCTACGGATCTCGGGACTGGGCGGCCCACCCCTAGGCGCCCCAGAATCAGGTCTCGGAAGCCCGTTTGAGCAGGCCGGTCTCGTAGGCCGCGGCCACGGCGGCAGCACGGTCCTTGACCCCGAGCTTGCCGAAGATGTGGAGCAGGTGGGTCTTGACCGTCGCCTCGGTGATGAACAGCCGGGCGGCGACCTCGCGGTTGGTGGCGCCGCGGGCGATCAGCCCCAGCACCTCCAGCTCGCGACGGCTCAGCGTCTGCCCGGGAGAGCGCACCTTCTGCTGGAGCACCCCGGCCACGGTGGGCGACAGCACCGTCTCGCCCCGCGCGGCGGCCTGCGCGGCGCGCAGCAGCTCGACGCGGGGAGTGTCCTTCAGCAGGTATCCGGTGGCCCCCTGCTCGATGGCGGGCAGGACGTCACCGTCGTTGTCGAACGTCGTCAGAACAAGCACGTTGATGCCGGGATTCTGCTCGCGCAGCCGGCGGATCAGCTCGGCCCCGCTCATCTTGGGCATGCGCAGGTCCATGAGCACGAGATCGGGATTGGTGCGACGGGTCAGGGCCAGCGCCTCAGGCCCGTCGGCGGCCTCGCCGACGACCTCGAAGGCTTCGTCGGTGGAGAAGATCTCGCGCAGACCATCGCGGACGACGGGGTGATCGTCCACGACGATGATACGAATCGGCATGCCTCACGCGTTTCTGGAGTCGGCGGGGATGGCTGGCACGGTAGCAGACACGCCCGTCCCTTGATCGGGGGCAGACTCGATCTCGAAGTCACCGGCCAAACGGGTGACCCTTTGTCTCATCGAGACGAGGCCGAATCCCCCGGCGGGAGAAGGCTCCACCGCCTGAGGGTCGAATCCGCGCCCGTCGTCGCGCACGTCGAGCACCACCACGTCTTCCATGTACGACAGTGTGACGGCCACCCTGCCCGCGTCGGCGTGCTTGGCGACGTTGGCCAGCGCCTCCTGCGCCACCCGCAGGATGGTCATCTCCACCTCGGCGTGCAACGGCCTGGCCTCCCCGGTGACCGACACGGGCGCCGGGATGCCGGCGGTCTGCGACCAGGTGTTCGCGACCTCTTCGAGGGCGGTCGCGAGCTGGGCGTCGGCCAGCGGGGCGGGGCGCATCGCCAGCACGGACCGGCGCGCCTCGTTGAGGCTCTCCCTGGCCAGCATGCGGACGGTGTCGAGCCTGGATCGGGCGGCGGGCACGTCGTCGATGACGTTCTCGGCCACCTCCAGCTGCGTGAGGATGGCGGTCAGCCCCTGGGCGATCGTGTCGTGGATCTCCCTGGCCATGCGCTGCCGCTCGCTGAGCACTCCCGCCTCGCGGGCGCGGGTCAGCAGCTGCGACTGGAGGTTGGAGTTCTCCTCGGCCAGCGCCGCCATCTTCGCCCCGCTGGCCTTCAGCTGCGCGATCATCGCCTTACGCTGCTGGTTCTGCCGCGAGATGGTCTGGATGAAGAGCCCGACGGTGGAGGCGACGAGGACCGCCAGCAGGAAGGAGAAGGCCAGCTCCGCGGCCGGGCGGGGTTCGGGGCGGGCCAGGACCAGCACGGCCGCCGTGGCGGCCACGCCGACGTAGGCCAGCCGTCCTGACAGGAGGGTGAAGGACTGGACGAAGGCGCCCAGACCGGCCACCGTGAACAGCGAGTCGATCCTGATCAGCGCCGCGACGAGGGCCAGCATCACCACGAAGTAGCCGACCGCCACCGCGGGCCGATCGATGCGGCTGAACCTGGAGGAGACCATGAACCAGTGCCACGCCGCCGTGAACGCCGCCAGGACCGCTGCTTCCGGCTGCCATTCCTGCAGCACGGAGAAGACCGTGGGGAGCAGGATGAAGAGGTACGGCAGAGCCGGCCAGGAGCGGTCCCAGCGCGAGGCGTCGGGCTCGGCGCTCGTCACCATCTGTAGGCCTTCAACGCAGCGGCACTGGCCACGATGAAGATGCCGGCCATGACGGCCAGGGTGACAGGGGAGGCGGCGTGGCCTTCCCATCCGGCGCGGACCGCCTGGACGGCGGGGGCCATGGGGGTCCAGTCGCCGAGCGAGCGCATCGACTCCGGCAGGGTCTCGCGGGCGCTCATGGCACCGGAGACGAAGACCATGGGAAAGAAGACGGCCAGGCCGACGACCGTGGCGGCGCGGCCGCTGGGCACCAGGGCGCCGATCAGCAGGCCGATGGCGCCGAGGCTGAGCGCTCCGAGCACCCAGGCCAGGACCATGCCCGGCACGTCGACAGGGCCCTGCAGGTTGTAGGCGAACACGCCGATGACGGCCAGCACGGCCGTGCCGACCACGGCCAGCAGCATGTGCGCCGCCCACTGCGCGCCGAAGATCATGGTGGAGGAGGCAGGGGTGGCGCGCAGCCGCTTGAGCACCCGGCGCTCGCGGTACTGAGCCATCGTGGCGGGCAGCACCACCAGCGAGGCCAGCCCGATGACGAAGACGCTGAGCATCGGGACCACCGCCTCGATGATCGGCAGGCCGCTCGGCAGCGTGCCGCCGTTGCGCATCTTCATCCACAGGATGACCGCGGGGAAGGCCAGGGCGAAGAAGGCGGCCATGGGGTCGCGCAGGGCCAGCTTGAGCTCGATGGCGATGACGTTGCCAAGACCCTTCATGACACGGTCCTCTCGGTGAGTGCGAAGTAAGCGTCGTCGAGCGAGTTGGTGTGACCCTTGCTGATGAGTTCGCCCGGGGTGCCCTCGTGGACGACCTGGCCCCGGTCGATGATGGCGATGCGGTCGCAGAGCGCCTCCGCCTCGTCCATGAAGTGGGTGACGAGCACGACCGTCACGCCGCGGTCGCGCATGTCGCGGATCAGGCCCCAGGTCATGCGGCGCGCCGCCGGGTCGAGACCGGTGGTCAGCTCGTCGAGGAAGACGACCTCGGGGTTGCCCACCAGGGCCAGCGCGATGAACAGGCGCTGCTTCCAGCCACCGGACAGGCTGCCGAACCGGGCACGCCGCTTCTCGGTCAGCCCCCACTCGTCCATCAGGGCTCGCCAGTCGGCGGGCTCGTCGTAGAAGGAGGCGTACAGGCGCAGCGCCTCCGCGACCTTGATGGCGTCGGGCAGCGCGGCTTCCTGCAGCTGCGTGCCGATGCGCTGCAGCAGCTCGGCCCGCTGGGTCTGCGGGTCCAGCCCCAGCACGCGCAGGGTGCCGCCGTCGGGCTTGCGCAGGCCGGACATGCACTCCACCGCGGTGGTCTTGCCGGCTCCGTTGGGGCCGAGGATGCCGAAGATCTCGCCCTTCTCGACTTTCAGGGTGACGTCCTCGAGCACTCTGTGCGTTTTGTAGCTCTTCTGCAGGCCGTTGATTTCGATGACTGTCATGGTTCGAGAATCGCGGCTGCCTCGGAACTCTGGAATCCACCGATTGGTTGATGGGGGTTGGCGGCCCCGATCGGGGTCCCACCCCGATCGGACCGGTTCGGGGGTGCTGACCAGGGGCCGCTCGCCGTAGGGGTATCGAAGGGCGTAGGAGCGGGGTGCCGAAGGGTGAATACCGCATTTCCCGGCCATCTCCAACTCTAAGGAGCATGAGCGATACAGCAGTACGTGTTCGTGAGCTGCGCAAGAAGTACGGCGATGTGACCGCCGTGGACGGTATCGACCTGGACATCGCCCGGGGCGAGGTGTTCGCGCTCCTGGGTCCCAACGGGGCCGGCAAGACGACCACCGTCGAGATCCTGGAGGGTCACCGCAGGCGCGACGGCGGCGAGGTCAGCGTTCTTGGTGAGGATCCCAGCCGGGCTGGGCGCACCTGGCGGTCCAAGCTCGGCATCGTGCTGCAGTCGGCCACCGACGCCGCGGAGTTCACCGTCCGTGAGACCGTGCACCATTTCGCGACCTACTTTCCGCGGCCGCGCGACCCCGAATCGGTGATCGAGCTGGTGGGCCTGTCCGGCAAGGCCGATGCCCGCATCCGCAACCTGTCGGGAGGCCAGCGGCGCCGGGTCGACGTGGCCCTGGGCGTGGTGGGCAGTCCCGAGCTGCTCTTCCTCGACGAGCCGACCACGGGGTTCGACCCCGAGGCGCGCCGCCAGTTCTGGAGCCTGATCTCCTTGCTGGCCAGCGAGGGCACCACGATCGTGCTGACCACCCACTACCTCGACGAGGCGGAGGCGCTGGCCGACCGGGTGGGCGTGATCGCCGCGGGCCGGGTGGTGGCGGTCGGCGATCCGGCCACGCTGGCCGGGCGGGCCGAGGCGGAGGCGACGGTCTGCTGGTCCACTCCTGACGGGGAGCGCCGGATCAAGACCTCGTCGCCCACCAAGGTGGTCGCCGAGCTCATCGCGCAGTTCGACGGGGAGATCCCCGATCTGACCGTGACGCGGCCGACTCTCGAAGACACCTACCTCGGCCTGATCGGAGAACATCCGTGACCACAACGCTGCCCCTGCGATCCACCGACATCGAGGCGGATCCGGTACCGAGGCTGCCCTCCGCCGCCCGGCTGGCACTCAAACGCGGCGCGATGGAGCTCAAGGGCTTCTTCCGCACCAAGGGCCAGTTCATCGTCATCTTCTCGCTCCCGGCGATCATGCTGATGCTGCTGGGTGCGATGTCGGGGAGCCGTGCCGGACTTCCCGGGATCACCGGCGCCCAGATCCTGACCGCCGGCATGATCGGCGCCGGCATCATGGGCACCTCCTTCCAGAACCTGGGCATCAACATCGCTCTTGAGCGTCACGACGGGACACTCAAGCGCCTGTACGGCATGCCGATGCCGCGTGTCGCCTACTTCGGCGGGAAGATCATCCAGGTCCTCGTGTGCATGCTGGCCGAGGTGGCGCTCCTGATCACGGTCGGAGTCCTGATGTTCGGCGTGGCGTTGCCCACGACCGTCAACCAGTGGCTGACCTTCACCTGGGTCCTCGTCCTCGGCGGCATCTCCTGCACCTTCCTCGGCATCGCGGCGGGCAGCCTTCCGAAGTCCACCCGGGGCGCCAACGCCGTGATCACGCTTCCCTTCCTCATCGTGCAGTTCTGCTCCGGCGTCTACATCCCCTTCTCCGACGTGCCGGGTTTCCTGCAGATCTTCGCGTCGATCTTCCCCCTCAAGTGGATGACCCAGGGCATGCGCTCGGTGTTCCTGCCCGAGCAGGCGGTGGTCCTGGAGCCGGCCGGCAGCTGGGAGCTGCCCATGGTCGCCCTGGCGCTCGGCGGCTGGTGCCTGCTGGGTCTCATCCTGTGCCTGAAGACTTTCCGCTGGACCGCGAGGGACGACGGATAGTAGGGGGAGGTCGGGGATGGGACCACTCTGGAAATGGCTGTCCAATCAATTCATAGGCTAATTCATGGAGGTGCCCATGGCCCCTGTCCCCAGCCCGGCCACGACGGCTATCGCGGACTGCGCGAATTGGGAGAACGGTCCCTACGACGTCAACATCTTCCTTCTCGGCGGACCTTCCGATTTCCCGGAGGGTGCCCGTTACAGAAGGCTGGACAATCTCGACGAGAAGGTGAAGATCCAGCACCGCAGTGGATACGAGCATTTCGAGCGGTCCGATGAGCACTACCACGTCGGAGGCGACTGCCAGGGCGTCGTGTACCGCTGGACGACCAGGACGAGAATCGCCGAGTAATCCACGAGAGAACGTGCGCGCCGCGCCCCGCTGAAAGGTGGGCGCGGCGCTTTTTTGACGCCTTGGGGTCTTCTTCGACCCCTTGGGGGATCGAAAGTTGTAGATCGGTCGACATAACGGGTAACCCCGTTGTGGGCGCATAAGGGGCGGCGTACCGTAAATTCCACCAATCGGTCCTGATCGGACTGTGAATATCGTTCTCCACAGGCTCAGGGGGCACGTGATATGGGATTCTTCGAAAGAGACGCGGCGATGGACTCGCTGCAACGGCTGCTCGGCGAGGCCGTCGAAGGGCGCAGCAGGGTCGCGATGGTGACCGGGGTGGTCGCCACGGGGAAGAGCGAACTCCTGCACGCCTTCGCCGAGCAGGCCTACGGCCAGGCGGCGCTCCCGCTGGTGGCGTCGGCCTCGCGTGCCGAGACAGAACTGCCGCTCGGGGTCATGGGACAACTGCTGGGCGGCGCCCCGCTGGGCGGCAACCTGCGCGAGCAGACGACCGGCCTGCTCCACGAGGGTGCGGAGCGCCTGACCACACCGGTGATCGAAGCCCTGAGCGGCGTGCTGCTGTCGCTGGCGGAGCAGCTGCCGCTGGTGATCGTGGTCGACGACGTGCACGACGCCGACCACGCCTCCCAGGCGTGCCTGTCGTACTTCATGCGCCGCTCCCGGTCGACACCCACGATGATGGTGTTCGGCCACGCCGACTACGCCCACCAGCGCGACCGGTTCTTCCCCACCGACGTCATGCGCCAGCCGCACTGCACCGCCATCCGGCTCCTGCCCCTCTCGCGCGGCTCGGTGCAGAGCATGGCCGCCGAGCGCCTGGGCCCCGAGGCCGCCGAGCGGGTGACACCGGAGTGGCACCGCCTCAGCGGCGGCAACCCGCTCCTGATGGGCGGCCTGGTCGACGACTTCCTCCGCACCGGCACCGAGCAGGCGGCCGAGGGGTACGGCGAAGCCGTCCTGTCCTGCCTCCACCGGGCCGACCCTGCCCTGCTGGACGTGGCCCGGTGGGTGGCGGTGCTCGGAGACCCCGGTCTCGTCCGCCGGCTGGCCCACTCCGACACCACCTCCGTCCCGATGTCGCTCCACTGGCTGGAGACGGCAGGACTGCTGGAGGCGGGCCGCTTCCGCGACGAGGCCGGCGCTGACGCCGTCCTGGCCGACCTGTCCGCCGAGCGGCGCCGGCAGATGCACCGGCAGGCGGCCGAGTTCCTCTACCACGAGGGAGCCTCCGACCTGTCGGTCGCCGAGCAGCTGTGCAAGGCCGAGGCCGCCGACGAGTCCTGGGCGGTACCGGTGTTGGAGTCCGCGGCCCGCAGGCGGCTGGCCGACGGCGACGTCGAATCCGCCGTCGACTGCCTCAAGCTCGCCCTGCACGGCCGCCTGGACGAGCGCGAGCGCTCGGCCATCGCGACCATGCTCATGCGCGCCGAGTGGCGCATCGACCCGAAGGTGCCCATCGGCCACATGGAGGAGCTGACCGCCGCGCTCCACAACGGCACCCTCCAGGGCAGCGACGCCATGGTCCTGGCCAGGGCGCTGCTGTGGCACGGCCGGATGGACGTGGCCTGCGACGTGCTGGAGCGCATCGCCGAATCCGGCGACGCCGACCCGCTGACCGTCGCGGAGGGTGTGGGCACCCGGATGTGGCTGCGCTGCACGGCGCCGCCGCTGCTCACCCACATGAACAGCTGGACCGGCAGGAGCGTCAGCGAAGCCGTACTGCCGTTCCAGGTCGGCCGGCGGCTGGAGTCGATCAACGTCCTGGCCGGGGCGCTCACCAACGGCCCGCGCGAGCAGATCGTGCAGACCGCCGAGCGGATCCTGCGCAGCTCCAAGCTCGACGAGATGTCCATGGACACGGTGGAGAGCGCGCTGCTCGCACTCGTGTACGCGGGCAAGGCCGACCGGGCGATGCCCCGCTGCGACGAACTGCTCGGCGAGCTGAGCACCGGCGGATCACCGGCCCGCCGTGCCCGCCTGACGGCGATCCGCGCGGAGATCTGCCTGCGACGCGGCGAGCTGGCCGAGGCCGCCGACCTGGCCCGCCAGGCGCTCCAGAGCATCCCGCCCGGCAGCTGGGGCGTGGCCGTGGGCGGCCCGGTGGCCACCCTCATGCTGGCCGCCACCGGGATGGGCCGCTACGACGAGGCGCTCGCCCAGCTCGACCACGCCTTCCCCGAGGCGATGCTCCGCACCCGGTTCGGCGTGCAGTTCCTGCAGGCCCGCGGCCGCTACCAGCTCGCCGTCGGCAACCCGGCGGCGGCCCTGCGCGACTTCCGTCTCTGCGGGGAGTTGCTGACCGAGTGGAACATGGACACCTGCGGCTTCATCGCCTGGCGCCCTGACGCCGCCGAGGCACTCCTCGCGCTGGGCTCGCCCGACGAGGCCCGCGAGCTGGCCGAGGCGCAACTGGAGCGGTCGGGAGCCGGGTCGGAGCGCACCGACGGGATGGCGCTGCGGATGCTGGCGGTCACCAGCGAGCCCCGGCAGCGGCCGGTGTTCCTGCGCCAGGCGGTCGAGTACGTCCAGGCCAGCGGCGACCGCTACGAGCTGGCCAGGGTGCTGCTCGAGCTCACCGAGGCCTACCACGCGGTGGGCGAGTTCCGCCGGGCGGGCGTCATCGCCGGCCGGGCGCGGGCGCTGGCCCAGGAGTGCGGCGCCCGGCCGCTGAGCCGCCTGCTCGCCGTCGACGACGTGCACGCCGGGGAGGGCGACCAGCCCGGCAGGGCGGTGGCGATCCTCAGCGACGCCGAGCGCAGGGTGGCCGGGCTGGCCACGGCGGGCTACTCCAACCGGGAGATCGCCGCCAAGCTGTTCATCACCGTCAGCACCGTCGAGCAGCACCTGACGCGGGTGTATCGCAAGCTGAACATCACCCAGCGGGCCGACCTGCCGGCGGATCTGAACCTGGTGGGCCACGCCTCGGCCGCGCAGTAGAACGGTCGCCGGCCGTACCTCCGTTGCGACCGGCCGCGATGACACGCGGCCGGTCGTTCGGCGTGGTGGCGGGTCGTTCGGCGCGGCGGACGCGCGCTCAGCGCGGGCGCGGCGCGGCGGTCGGCGGGTCACTCGTGTGCGCGGCCCGTTGTGCCGCGTGCGGGCCCCCTACAGCAGCAGCCAGTCCCGCGAGAGCGCCGGCACGATCACGCACGCGTGCAGGACGTACTGGGTGACCATGAAGACGGCGTACGGCCGGCCCCGCCGGGGGCCCGCTGGGATCGGCCGCCTGCACAGCAGGGCGATGACCACTCCGCCCACCCACATGGCGGCCGTCGGCAGCAGCAACGCCACATCCAGCAGCACGACCGCCACCGTGACGACGGCGGGTAGCGCCAGGGAGACGGCGACGGCGGCCCGCCGCAGCGCGCGCTCGCCGTGGACCGCGGCGTAGGTCACGCGCCCGGCCGCGGCGTCGCCCTCCAGGTCGGGCAGATCCTTGGTGGTCGAGCCCACCAGCCCGGTCCAGAGCGAGGCCGCCAGGACGAAGACGATCAAGGTCGGGTCGGCGTGCAGCTCGCCGGCATAGGCGTAGGCGCCGGCGCAGTAGGTGAGGACGCTCGCGGTCAGGCCGATCACGACGGTCGCGCTCGTCCTGCGCTTGAGCTGGAAGGGCGGGCCGGAGTAGAGGTAGCCGAGCGCCAGGAAGAGCATGGCCATGACGGTCCACGCCGGCCCGAGCGGCACCGCGGCGGCGACCGACACGAGCGCCGACGCGGCGGCGACCCCGGTGGCGAAGGACGGCGGCAGCTCACCCCTGGCGATGGGCCGGCGCGAGCCGTTGAGCCGGTCCTCGTTCATGTCCGTGACGCCGTTGTAGAGGTAGACGGCGAAGACGGCCAGGGTCCAGCTGATTGCCCCCCACGCCGCCCTGACGGGCTCGCCCCCGCCGGCCGCCGAGCTGAGCCAGGCGCCGGTGAGGTAGCGGAGCAGGAAGTTGATCTGGACGGTCACCCGTGCCTCGGCCACGCACATAACGGCGCGGCGCAGGGGCAGGGAGCCGGAGGAGGAACCGGAAGAGGAACCGATGTCGGTCGTCATCATCGTCAGCCTTCCGCCGCAGTGGAGCTGTTCACTAGTCACCTTCGCCCGGTGGAGCCGGTGACGTTGCAGATCGACGCCGGATTTCACCCCTAGTGTCACACAGGTCCTGGTGGCCTGAACATCGATGCGCCCCCATGGGGGGATCGGTCCGGCGCGCACGGACCGAACTTTGGATACCCGGACTGATCCTTCGGTGCACGACGGCGTTCTCCTGATCATCGGTCTTGACCTGGGGGGTCAATGATTATTTGGTGTTGACAACACGCAGAGGCATTCGGAATATCTCGCCGAAGGAGATTCAGGAATGGACGCGAGTCGACCAGTAGAGCGTTATTCAAATTTCACTCCTCTCGTTCTGCCCGGTCGCGCGTGGCCGGATCGGCGCATTGTTTCCGCGCCTCGGTGGCTCTCCACGGATCTGCGTGACGGCAATCAGTCGCTCGCGAACCCGATGTCCCCGGCGAGAAAACTTCGCATGTTCGAACTTCTGATCGACATCGGCTACAAGGAGATCGAGGTCGGGTTCCCGGTCGCCAGCCAGGATGATCATGACTTCGTCCGCCTCCTCATCGAGGAAGATCGCATCCCGGACGACGTCTGGATATCGGCACTGGTGCCGGCCAGGGACGAGTTGATCGAACGCACGATCCAGTGCCTGTCCGGTGCGCCCCGGGCCACGCTGCATCTCTACAACGCGACCGCGCCCCTGTTCCGGCGCGTGGTGTTCGGAATGGACCGCGAGCAGTGCCGGGAGCTGGCGGTGCGGGGAACGGAGCTGGTGAAGAAATACGCCGACAAGGAGCTTCGTGAGGGTGATTTTCGTTTCCAGTACTCACCTGAGTTGTTCAATGAGACCGAGGCCGATTTCTCCCTCGAGGTGTGCGAGGCCGTCATGGACGTGTGGGAGCCGGCTGCGGACCGTCCGATAATCCTGAATTTCCCCACCACCGTGGAGCGTTCGCTCCCGTCCGTTTTCGCTGACCAGATCGAGTGGCTCGACCGGAATCTGTCACGCCGCGAGCACGTCTGCCTGTCCATCCACCCGCACAACGATCGCGGGACGGGTGTTGCCTCGGCCGAACTGGCCCTCCTGGCCGGCGCCCAGCGCATCGAGGGCTGCCTTTTCGGCAACGGCGAGCGGGCCGGCAACGTGTGTCTGGTGACGCTCGGCATGAACATGTTCAGCCACGGCGTCGACCCCGGCATCGACTTCTCCGACATCGACCGGATCCGGCACACCGTCGAGCTCTGCAACGAGATCCCCGTCCACCCCAGGCACCCCTACGGCGGCGATCTGGTCTACACCTCCTTCTCCGGCTCGCACCAGGACGCGATCAAAAAGGGCTTCGACGATCTCGAGCGCCAGGCGGCCGAGGAGGGGTCGAGCGTCGACGAGGTGCCATGGCAGATGCCGTACCTGCCCATCGATCCCAAGGACGTCGGCCGCACCTACGAGGCGATCGTGCGGATCACCACCCAGTCGGGCAAGGGCGGCGTCGCCTACGTCATGAACGCCAGGTACGGCATGCGCCTGCCCAAGGAACTCCAGCGGGACTTCTCCACGGTGGTCCAGGCGAGCGCCGAACTGCTGGGGGCGGAGCTGTCGCCGGAACAGGTCTGGGCGCTGTTCGAGAAGGAGTACCTCCTGCCGCAGGGCATGCCAGGCGAGTTGTACGTGGCCGGTGGCCGCATCGCCGCGACGCTCCACCTCGACGGGGCGGGCGAGCACGACGCGCGGACGATCGGCGCCAAACTCTCGGCCTGGGGCATCGACGTGCGCACGGTGCACCGCGCGGCGCGGCCGGCCGGGCAGGACGTGGAGTCGACGGTCTACGCCGAGTGCAAGTTCGACGCCGGGATCGTCTGGGGGGCGGGTGTGGACTCCTCCGTCGTCGGGGCCGCCCTGTCGGCGATCGGCGTCGCCCTCAGGAGGAGCGGCGTGCCCGAGTCGATGATCACCACAGGTCCGGCCTGATCATCGAGGACGGCGCCTCCGCGCAGGGGCGCCGTCCTCCTACATTGGCACTCACATTTGTGCTCGTGAGCATGTGAATGACAGTGGAAACTGACCTTCAGTAATATTAGGAGCAAAGTCTATTGTCCAATTGAGTTAGGCTCGGGTTCTGTTGGTTGACTCCTTCATTCACCCGATGTCGGTTGCCCGCCTGTCAGTTTTGAACCATGATGTGAATATCGGGGAAACTGACAGAAGGGGGCAGGGTGGCCGAGGCTGAGACGCATGGTCCCTCAGTCGCTCTTATCGAAGAGTGTCGAGCGGATATCCTCGCCAGGTACGAGCAGGATCTCGAAGCGGTAGGGAGCGTGCTCGTCCGTGACCCACACGCAAGAGCCCAGGTCATCGCCAACGCCAACCAAATCCTGACGGATATCGCGGCCGCGCTCAGTACTGACCTTCCCCAGTCGGACGAAGCCTTCCGCTTCCTGTCCTGGGACATCGGCCTGACCCGGGCGGCCGCGGGCGTACATCCCAAGGAATCCCTCCTGGCGGCCTCCGTGTTCTTCCGTGCCGCCTTCTCGGTGCTGAGCAAGCGCCTCCAGGGCGACTCGGAGACCGACCGCCTGCTGAGGCACGTGGTCAACACGCTGGAGCAGTCGGTCTCCATCCGGATCAGGGAGGCCGCCACCAGCTACGCCGGCTTCCTGCTCAGCAAGGTGCACGAAGCGCACGTGGCGGAGCGCGGGCGCATCGCCCGCGAACTGCACGACCGCATCGGGCAGAGCCTGAGCGTCGCCCACCGGCAGGCCGAGCTGTCGGTCATGTACCGCACGACCGACCCGGCCAAGGCCATCGCGAAGATGGAGCGCACCCAGGAGGCCATCCGCGAGGCCATGTGGCGCCTACGGCAACTGACCTCCGACCTTCACCCCCTGGAGCCGATCCAGAGCCTCGAGAAGGCGCTGCTGGCCCATCTCGAGACCATCGGCGCCGAGGACCTGCGGGCCGAACTGGTGGTCAACGGGGACGAGGTGTGGGCGACACCGGCCATCTCCGAGGAATGCCTGCTCATCCTGAGCGAAGGCATCCGCAACGCGCTCAGCCACGGCAAGCCGTCGGCCATCTCCATCAGGGTCGACATCGCGCCGCACGAGCTGCGCGCATCGGTGGCCGACGACGGCCGCGGCTTCGACGTCAACCGGCCCTCTGACCGCCACAGTCTCGGGCTGGCCTCCATCCAAGAACGTGCCGCCCTGCTGGGCGGCATGGTCACCATCAGCAGCGAGGTGGGGCGAGGCACCAGGATCGATCTCGCCGTGCCGTTACCGGGGTCCGTAGATGAGCCAGGTTGACCGTCCCATCACCATCGTGCTGGTCGACGACCACGCGCTGTTCCGAGAAGGGGTGCGTGAGATCCTGGAGGCGCAGGGAGACCTGGTCGTCGTGGGAGAGGCCGGCACCTCGGCCACCGCGCTCGAGCTGATCTCGCAGAAACGCCCCGATGTCCTCCTGCTCGACGTCGAGATCCCCGGTGGCTCCGCGGCGCACACCGTCACCCAGGCCCGCGCCCTGTCGCCGAGCACCCAGATCATCATCCTCAGCATGTATGACGGGCCGCATCTGCTGCGCCAGCTGCTGCAGGCGGGAATCCGGGGCTACCTGCTCAAGACCGTGCACCGCTACGAGCTCGTGTCGGCGATCCGGAGCGTGCACTTCGAACGCGACCGCCTCGTCCTGGTCGTCTCCCCTGAGAGCCTGGCCCAGATGGAGGGCGCGCCGTCCGACGTGCTGACCAGCAAGGAGCGAGAGGTGCTGGAACTGGTGGCGCAGGCCCTCAGCAACAGGCAGATCGCCTCCAGGCTGAACACCACGGAGGCAACGGTCAAGCGCCACCTGCGCAACATCTTCGTCAAGCTCGGAGCCGCATCCCGCATCGACGCCGTCAACCGGGCCATCGACGCCTCGCTGATCACCCCCACGAGGTGACCCTGCCCGCCCCCTGACTGCCGCGCCGACTACCCCAGAAGCCGCCCCCGGCGATTCTTCGGGCTCGCGGCCCCTGCCTATCGTGAAAATGTGAACACCGAGGCTTTGATCGCGAACATCCTGCCCCCCTGGGCGATGGCCGTCGACACCTTCGAGGACCACGCGAACGTCCGGCTCTTCCCCGCGGAGGCCGAGGTGATCAGCAGGTCCGTGGCCAAGAAGCGCGCGGAGTTCGCGACAGCACGGATGTGCGCCAGGAAGGCCATGGAGTCGCTCGGCGTGCCTCCCCAGCCGGTTCTGCCGGGTGTGCGCGGCGAACCCCAGTGGCCCAGAGGCGTCGTCGGCAGCATCACCCACTGCACGGGTTACCGCGCGGCGGTGGTCGGATCCAGTGCCGAGGCCCTGACGATCGGCATCGACGCCGAACCCGACAAGGGCATCTCCACCGGAGTGCTGGAGGCGATCTCCAAGCCCGACGAGCGGGCCGCCATCCGTCGGCTGGCGCGCGAGCATCCCGGGCCCTCCTGGGACCGCCTGCTCTTCAGCGCCAAGGAATCGGTCTACAAGGCCTGGTTCCCCCTGACCAAACGCTGGCTCGACTTCGAGAGCGCGACGGTCACCTTCGACCCGGTGCGCGGCACGTTCTTCGCCCGGCTGCTCGTGACCGGGCCCAGCGTCATGGGCCGGCCGCTGACCGGCTTCAGCGGCCGCTGGATGGCGAGCCATGGGCTGGTCCTCACGGCCATCGCCATCTCGGCGCGCTCCGACAAGGCGCTGCAGCGGATCTGATCCGCCCCTTCGGTCACCGCCCCACCCTTCGGTCACCGCCCCGCCCTTCGGTCACCGCCCCGCCCTTCGGTCACCGCCCCGCCCACGTTCGCGGAGGGAAGCATGTTGAGAAAGGTCCTGATCGCCAACCGCGGCGAGATCGCCGTACGGGTGGCACGTGCCTGCAGGGACGCCGGGCTGGCCAGCGTGGCGGTCTACGCCGAGCAGGACCTCGACTCGCTGCACGTCAGGATGGCCGACGAGGCGCACGCGCTGGGCGGCCAGTCGCCCGCGCAGACGTACCTCGACGTCGCCAAGCTGCTGCGCATCGCGGCGCGGACCGGCGCCGACGCGGTGCACCCCGGCTACGGCTTCCTGGCCGAGAACGCCGAGTTCGCCAGCGCCGTCATCGAAGCGGGCCTCACCTGGATCGGCCCTCCGCCCTCCGCCATCGCCGCCCTGGGCGACAAGGTCCGCGCCAGACACATCGCGGCGGCCGTGGGCGCGCCCCTGGCCGCGGGCACGAGCGAACCGGTGCGGGGAGCGGCCGAGGTGGTCGCCTTCGCGCGGGAACACGGGCTGCCGATCGCGATCAAGGCGGCGTACGGCGGAGGCGGACGCGGGCTGAAGGTCGCCAGAACGCTGGAGGAGATCCTTGACCTGTACGACAGCGCCGTCCGCGAGGCCACGAAGGCCTTCGGCAGGGGCGAGTGCTTCGTGGAGCGCTACCTGGACCGGCCACGCCACGTGGAGACCCAGTGCCTGGCCGACAAGTACGGCGACGTGGTGGTGGTCAGCACGAGGGACTGCTCGCTGCAACGCAGGCACCAGAAACTCGTCGAGGAGGCGCCCGCGCCGTTCCTGACCGCGGACCAGGTCGAGATCCTCTACTCCAGCTCCAAGGCGATCCTGCGGGCCGCCGGATACTCGGGCGCGGGCACCTGCGAGTTCCTGGTCGCCCGCGACGGCACCATCTCCTTCCTGGAGGTCAACACCCGGCTGCAGGTGGAACACCCCGTCTCGGAAGAGGTGACCGGGATCGATCTGGTGCGCGAGATGTTCCGCATCGCCGACGGCCAGCCGCTCGGCTACGGTGACCCGGAGGTGCGCGGACACTCGATCGAGTTCCGCCTCAACGCCGAGGACCCCGGCCGCAACTTCCTGCCCGCCCCCGGCACCCTCACCGCCATGCGCGTCCCCTCCGGACCGGGCGTGCGGCTCGACTGCGGCTACGAGGCCGGGATGACGGTCCCCCAGACCTTCGACTCCCTCGTGGCCAAGCTCGTCGTGACCGGGCGCACCCGCACCGAAGCTCTAGAGAGGTCACGGCGTGCCCTGGCCGAGATGGAGATCGACGGCATGCCGACGGTGCTGCCCTTCCACCGCGCGGTCGTGACCGACCCCGCCTTCACCTCCTCTCCCTTCACCGTGCACACCTCCTGGATCGAGACGGAGTTCGCCAACACCATCCCGCCCTTCGCCGGATCGGGCACCCTCGACGGGCCGCCCTCACCCGCCCGCGAACGTGTCCTCATCGAGGTCGGCGGCAGGCGGCTCGAAGTGGTGATGCCCGCCGCCCTGTCCGGCGCCGCCGTACCGACACCCGCGCGCCCGGCCTCCCGCCGGAGCGGCCTCGGCGTCGCCACCCCTGCGGCCCAGGGAACCGCCGTGGTCAGCTCGATGCAGGCCACGGTCGTGATGGTCGCGCGATGCGACGGCGACCTGGTCGAGAAGGGCGACCTCGTGGCGGTCATCGAGGCGATGAAGATGGAACAGGCGATCACCGCACACAAATCCGGCATGATCGCCCGCCTCGGCGTGACCCCCGGGCAGACCATCGCCACCGGCGCCGTCATCTGCGAGATCCTCGACGTGTGAGCCGCTCAGGTAACCGATTCGACCAGGATGCGGATCACCGGTATATTTCTCTCGCAGGCGCCGCTAGCTCAGTTGGTTAGAGCAGCTGACTCTTAATCAGCGGGTCCGGGGTTCGAGTCCCTGGCGGCGCACCTGATACGAAGCCCCAGCTCAGCGTGCTGAGCTGGGGCTTCGTGGTTTTCAGGGCTCGGATCGTCGATGCGGCTGTCGAGGCGTGCATCCGGTCGCCACCTGCGGCACGCGCTCATGGACGAGATCCCCGGCGGAACCGGCGCGGCTCTGCGCCGCGGCCGGATCCACGCGGTCAGATGGTCACTTACGCAGGTCGAAGGCTCGGATGGTGGTCTGTTTGATGGTGTTGCCCGCCCTGTCCCAGGCCTCGACCTTGAGAGTCACGGCGCCCGTGGTGTCCCCGAGAGCGGGGTAGCGGGTCCTGGCGGTGTAGGTGCCGTCCGCGCCGCGCGTGACCGGGACGGGGATGTAGGTGGCGCCGTCGTCGGTGCTGGCCCACAGCTTCAGGCCGGCGATGTCAGGCATTTTCCCCAAGGACGGCGCGTGGTAGGGGGAGACGGTGAAGGTGTGTGAACGCCCGGCGCGCACGCTGTTGGCGACGTCCAGCGTGTCGCCCAGGTCGTAGCTGACGAACACGACCGGGGTCGGCTTGCAGGGCTCTGCCGTGCCGTACAGCACCTCGAGTGAACAGAAGGAGCCGGGCAGGGGCTGGGCCGTCACCGGGGTGCTGAAGATCCATTCGACGTCGTGCCGATCGTTCCTGGCCGTCAACCGGTACCTACCGGACTCCTCCGGCAGGGTGAAGACCGGCAGGATGGTGGTGCCGCCGACCGAGGCGCGCGGGATCTCCTTGCCGTCCCGGTGGAGGCGGACCTCGAAACCGGGCTTGGTCAGGTCGTTCGTCGGCCAGTAGCCGCCGCTGTACTGCCTGGTGCCCGGGGAGCCGTAGCTGGGCTCGAACTCCGCCCACAGCTTGTCGCCCTGGACGCACATCATGCACCGGAAGAACGCGCCGAGGTTCGCGCCCGGCCGGGCCAGCTTGTAGACCTTGTCCGAGCCGGTCGCGGCGCCGGGCGTGAACGGCGTGGCCATCCAGGTCTGGCGGATCCTGACCGGCTTGTCGAACACCTCCAGCGCCCACTGCGGCACGCGGGCGTCGGCGGGCGTGCCGCGCAACTCCTCCATGCCGTGCGACCAGAGCGTCCCGCCGTCGAGCGGCCCGATCCAGTCGCGGCGTTCCTGCAGGCCGAGCCGGGGGCCGCCCCATCCGGCGAGACTCGTCGACAGCGGCATGACGTCGTCGAGCTTGTGCGCATACCGCCAGTCGTCGTAACGATTGGGGGCGGCGACATGGGCTTCCAGATCGACTCTGGCCAGGTCACGCTCGCCGAAGGTGTAGTGCAGCGAGCGGGACACCCGGCCCTCCTCGTAGGGGGCGAAGGTGTAGCTGTAGGGCGTCTCCTCCGTGCCGGTCACGCGTACGGTCACCTGGTTGCCGCCGGCGAGCCGGGCGCGCAGGGCGAGCCCCTCGCGGGACGGCAGTGACACCGTGGCGACGCCGATGGGCTTGGCCTCCCCGGTGAAGGGGACCTGGGTGAAGCCCAGCGGGATGGCGCAGCCGGACCCCGGCTTCGGGAAGTGCGCGACCGCCGCCGCACCGGCGTCACGGATCGGGCCGAGCCGCTCGATCTGCACGCCGCACGCGTCACCGAACACGCCCTGTGACAGCGGCGCCTCCAGCAGGACCAGCTTGCCTCGCAGGTCGCGGCCCGCGAGGTCTTCGGGCCTGCCCTCGCCGACGTCGACGACCTCCAGGTCCTGGGTGCCGGTGAACGGAACGTAGCCGGGGAAGCCGTCGCTCTGCTCGTGCACCCCGGCGGGGTTGATGCCGTGCAGCGCGGTCATCGGGTGCAGGGTGAGCCTGTCGCGCCCGCGCACGCTCATGGCGACCTCTGCCCGGCCGAGGGTGACGCGGGTGTGGAAGCGGAAGGCGCCCTTGGTGACCTTCTCCGTGGGCAGCGCCCACAACTGGGCGGCTCCTCCGTAGGGCGCGCGTGGCCAGGTGAACCCCATGTAGGAGTCGCCGTTGACGACGGTCCGCTGATAGGCCAGGTAGGGATAGTTGTTCAGCGGCTCTGCGGGCTGCGGGGTGCTGAAGCGCACCTGGCTCAGCTTCCGGCCGTCGAGCGTGATCTCGGTGTCCCGCGTGACGGTCAGCTCCGGCACCGACAACATCGCCAGGTTGAGCCGGTCGTCGTCGCCGACCCATTCCACGAACTGGGCCACGCTGATGACGCCGTGCGGGACGCGGACGGTCGTGGTGCCCTCGGCGGGTACGGCGACGCCGCCGATGACGCCCTTGCCACCGGACACGTCGATGGTGTCCTGGGCCCAGGGGGTCAGCGGCCTGCCGTCACGGCCGAGGGTGCGGATGGTGAGCGTGGCCTTGGGAACCTCGCGGACGACCCCCACAGGGGTGCGCAGCCGGACGCCGTCGGCGGTCGCGGTGACCGCGCCGGTGTAGTTGTCAAGGTTCGCCAGCGCCTTGGGGTCGACGGTGACCGTCGTGGTGGCGGCTCCTCCGGCGGGCACGGTGAGCGTCGTCGCACCGAGGCTCAGCGCGCCCTCGACCACGCCACCGTCCGACTCGCTCAGGGCGGAGGCGAGCGTCAGCGTGACGGGCATGCTGCCCACGTTGGTGTAGGTCAGCTCCCGGGTGGCCGGTTCGGCGCCGGTCTCCACCGCGCCGAAGTCGATCCCTCCGGTGACGGCGAAGACCTGCTGGGTGTGGGCCGTGGCCAGGTCGACGCGGCCGGCGCCTTGCTTGTACACGCTGAGCGCGTCGTCCTTCGCGGTCGACATGAGCGCGGCCTTGAGCTGCGGGCCCGTCCAGTCCGGATACCGCTGCGCCATGATCGCGGCGGCTCCGGCGACGTGCGGGGTGGCCATCGAGGTGCCGTTCGCGGCCGTGTAGTGCTCGTCGATCGGGCTGCCCATGCTCGTGCCCGCGGCGCGCGCCGCGGCGATGGCGACGCCAGGGGCGGCGATGTCCGGCTTGAGGCCGCCGCCGACGCGCGGCCCCTGGCTGGAGAAGGCGGCCCACTGGTCGCTCTTGTCCACGGCGGCCACGGTGAGCGCGGCGTCGGCCGTGCCGGGGGTGGCGACGGTCTCGGCACCACCCTCGCCGGCGTTACCCGCGGCGATCACGAACAGCGCGCCGGTCGACGCGCTGAGCGCGTCGACCGCCTGGCTCATCGGGTCGCCGCCGTCGCTGGCCCCGCCGCCCAGGCTCATGCTGACCACCTTGGCGCCGGAGGCGGCTGCCCACTCCATCCCCTCGATGATCTGGGAATCGCTGCCCGACCCCTCGTCGGACAGCACCTTGCCGACGATCAGCCGGACGCCGGGCGCGACACCCTTGTGCTTGCCACCGGCCGCCGCGCCGGAGCCGGCGATGGTGGAGGCGACGTGGGTGCCGTGGCCGTGGCCGTCCCGCACCTGCTGGCCGGGGATGAAGGACCTGCTGTCGGCGATCCGGCCTGCCAGGTCGGGGTGGTCCGCGTCGACGCCGGTGTCGAGGACGGCGACCGTCACGCCCGCGCCGTCGTGGCCGCCGGCCCACGCCTGCGGTGCGCCGATCATCGGGACGCTCTCGGCCAGGTCGGCCTTGACCTTGCCGTCCAGCCACACCTTGGCGATCTCGCCGCGCAGCGCCGCCCGCCCGGCGAGCCCGTTCGCGTCCGGCGCGGCCCGTACCGCGGTCCAGAACGTGCCCGCTTCTGCCTTGGTGACGCGTAGCGCGGCGGCGTTGACGCTCTCCAGCGTGAGCACGGGCTCGCTGGCGGGGATGGCCTCGGCCGCGGAGGCGACCGCGTTGTCGGTGTGCCGGCCGGGGTACTGCACGATGACGGGTAACTGCTCGGCCTGGTCGTCGGTGTAGCCGTTCTCGGCCAGGTAGGTGATGTTGAACAGTTCCCGATCCAGGCGGCCCGCGTTGATGGCGGGCACGGCGTCGCTCGGGGTGACGTAGACGCCGTCCGGGGTGGCGAGCGTGGCGAGCTGGGCGGTGGTGCCGTCGGGGCGCACGCTCGACTCCGGCCGGACGGAGTACGTGCCGCCGCCCGCGTCGCTGAGCCGTACCCGGTCTCCGGAGATCAGGGTGATCGTACGGTCACCCGGGCCCAGTCCGGTCAGCGCGACCGGACTGGTGATCTGGCCCGGAACGGGGGCGGGTTCCTGGGCGAGGGCGGGGGTGCCAGGCGCTGCGAAGGCGCCGATCGACAGTGCCGAGACCGCGAGCAGCGCGCTCGTGCGACGTGGCCTGAGGGAGGGGGGATCGTGCGGTGATCTGCGGGAAAGCATGCGGAACTGCCCTTTCGGCTGCAGTGGGGAAGATCAGACGGGCTCGAACCCTTCGGGGGCGTCATCAAGAGGTTCGATGACCGGCTTCTCCGGCGGTTCTTTCCGCTTCGGGTCGGCGTCGCCCTGTTCGCCGTCGGGGGAGTCGGTTTCGGACATGCCATAAGCGTCTTGTGCGCGGCCGGTAGGGGCTATGGGTAGGGCGCCCCATTCGAGGCTCACGGACCGGGTGGGTCACTACGGGGGCGCTCGGTGCCGAGGTGCGCGCCAAGAGCCGCACGCGAGCGCAGACCGAGCTTGCGCAATGCGGCGCCGAGGTGCTTCTCCACCGTCCTGGGCGAGACGAACAGCCGCTGGCCGATCTCCCGGTTGGTCAGTCCCTCTGCGGCCAGCTCGGCTATCTCCCGTTCCCTGGGGGACAGGTCCGCGCCGTAACCCTGCGGACCCCCGGGATAGCGGCCCTTGACCGTCACGCCGTGCCTGCGGGCGAGCTGCGCGGCACGATCGAGATCCCAACGCGCGCCCAGGTCGCGGAAGGTCGCCATGGCAGCCAGCAGAAGCTCACCTGCTCCGGATCTGCCGCCGGCGAACAGGCGACCGGCGGCCAGCTCGCGCGCCTGGGCCGCCTCATACGGTGCGCCCAGCAGGTCGTAACCGGCCGCCGCCGCGCGGAAGTGCGCCGCGGCGGCCATGTCCTCCGAGGCCAGGTGACCGCGCGCGTGCGCCAGCGCCGCGGCGGCCAGCGGCGCGTCGAGGCCGTCGAGGCGTGTCGCCAGCCGATCCGTCAAGGCGGCCGCGTCGTCCTGCCGGCCCGCTGCCACCATCGCCTCGGCCAGCGCGGGTGCCGCTCGGACCGCGAGCGGCCACAGTCCCTTGGTGTCCCACACGGCCACTGCCTCCTCGGTCGCCGCGAGCGCGCCCCGGGCCTCGCCGCTCGCCGTGGACAGCCGTAGAAGCCCGGCCACCGACAGCGGAAGCAGCTCATAGGCGCCCATGGCCACGGCCTTCCCGGCCACATCGGGGAGCTCACGCCGGGCGGTGTCGAGCTCGCCACGCGCCAAAGCCAGGCAGGCCGCGACGGTCTCGGCACCGAGGCGATCGAACGGGCGTCCGTCGTACTCCTCGAGCAGCAGCGCGGTTTCCTCCTCCAGGCCGTCCCACCGGCCTTGGCAGCAAGACAGCACGAGCGCGACCAAGCGGCAGCGAGCCAGTGGCTCGCGTGACCACTCTTCACCGGCCGCCTCCCGCATCGCCGCCGCCAGCAGAGCGGCGGCGATCTCGTAGCTCCCCGTGAGGCAGGCGTTCTCCGCGATGGACCGATAGGCGCCCACCTCCTGCCGGTGCCGTGGCCGCCCGCCGGTCCTGCCGCGCACTTCCTCGGTCAGTTCCCGCCAGCGGGAATCGCCGTACCCACCCAGCGAGGTCGCGATCTTGCCCAGGACGAACACCTCCTCGACCGGGTTGCCGATCGCCGGCACCGCCCGCAGCGCCCGCTCCAGCCAGACGGCGTGCTCGGACAGCGGCACTCGCGGGTCGATCGGCCGGCCGAGCGCCGCCATCACCCATGCCACGAGGTCGGGGCGGCCGGCGAGATCGCCGACGGCCGCGGCGAAGGCGCGGCGCTGGGCGCCTGGATCCTCTCCGCGTCTTTCCTGGAGCAGGCCGATGAGGAAGTGCAGTTGGCCGCGCAGCAGGCCTGGTTGCTCCGACTCCAGCGCCTGCGACAGCAGGTCGATGACCTCCGGCGGGCGCAGCATCTGGGGAGCGGCCCAGCCCAGCCGCACCGCCAGGCGGCTGCGGTGTTCGGGTTCGAGGGGCGCGTGGCGCAGCACGTCCTCCAGAATGCGCACGGCCTCGGCGTCGTCGCCGAGTTGCGAGGCTTGTTCGGCTGCCTGTTCAGCCGTCTCCACCCAGTCGGCCAGCCGCCCGGCCTGGCGCAGATGGTGGGCCTCCTGACCGAGCGGCACCGGCTTGCGGGCCCGCACCGCCGCGGCGGCCCGCGCGTGCAACTCCTGCCGGCGGCCGAGCGGGATCGCTCCGTACACCGCCTGGGCGGTGAGGACATGCCGGAACGCCACCGACCCGTCCTGCTCGACCAGCAGGCCGGAGACCAGCAGCTCGTCCACTCCGGCCACGGTGTCAGCCCTGGGAAGCCCGCTGACCCGCTGCAGCTCCTCCAAGCGCGCCTGGACATGCAGGACCGCGGCCGCCTCGGCCACGACGCGCGCCGGCTCAGGCAGCCGTGCCACCCGCTCACGCACCGAGTCGCGTACGCCTGGTGGCACGTCAAGCTCAGCCACAGCCTTGCGAGCCCACCGTCCGCTACGCAGCCTGATCAGCGCACCACGCGCCCGCAGCAGCGCCATCAACTCCTGTACGGCGAGCGGAAGCCCTGACGAAAGCTCATACAGGTGAGCGCCGAAATCGGCGGTGACACCCTCCTCGCCCAGAATCGCCGCAGCCATGTCACCCGTCTGCGCGGAGTTCAGGGCCGTCAACAGGATGTGATCGTGGAAGACCGCGTCAGCGTGACGCCCGGTCACCTCTCGGACCGCGGGGCCGGCTTCCTCCCCACGGTAGGCGAGCACGACCGACGTCCTGGGCAGGGGCAGCGCCAGTGCGTAGGAGAGGAACTCCATCGTCTGCTGGTCAGCCCAATGCAGATCCTCCACCACGAGGACCAGGGGCTCAAGCGCTCGTAGTACCTCGGCCAGACCGCGAAACAGTTGATGCCGTTCGGCGGCCCGGTCGTTCTGGGGGTCGAGCGCGGGCGGCAGCACCGGCGCGAGTTCTGGCAGCAGGGCGCGCAGCGCGCCCGCGACCGGCGACAGTTCGGCGCGCACCAGATAATCGCCTGTGCCGCGGAGCGCTTCCACTAGAGGACCCAGCGGGAACGGTTCCCTGATGCGCCGGGCGCCGCCCCGGAGCAGCAGCCTGCCGTCCATCTCGGGCCGCTCGGCCAGCTCGGCCAGCAGCCTGCTCTTACCGATGCCGGCTTCGCCTTCGAGAACCACCACAGCGGGTGGCCGACTCACCGCCGCGACCAGGCGATCGAGCTCCTGCTCACGTCCGATCAGGATCGGGCAGGTCACCCGTCCCGCGTCGCTGCCTGCCATCGGGACCGCCTCCGCTCACCTGACCCATGCCCTGCGTCACGAATCGCCACAGTTGCGGTCATTCATACAGCAAAGGTTCGTACGGCTCAGGGGCAGGTTGTGGATCGTGGAGCGCTGAGCACGGGCGAGTTCTGGCCCCTCTCCGGGCGTGCATCGCGTGAAGTTCGTCAGATGGCTTCTCCCTTTCCGGTCTCGTCGGTTGTGCGGCGACTGACGCGCCGAGGCGGAGGCTCCGCCGGTGAGCGTGCTGGGGCTCGCGCTAAATCATTGGACGCGCCGGGTGTGACCGTGTTTGATCGCGGGATGTCTGTCTTGCTGAGTACGCCGGGTGCCGGTGACCTGGACGAAGTGGTGCGCGCGCTGGCGGAGTGGCGGCGCGAAGGGGCCTCGATGCAGCTGCATCCGGGGGATGTCGGGTTCTACTGGCAGTTCGGCCCGGAGCGGACCGCCGCGGCGTTGCGAGTGTGGAGTCGTGAGGGCAGGATCCTCGGGGTCGGCCTGCTCGACGGGTCCGAACTGGTGCGTCTGGCGGTCGATCCGGAAGCGCGAATGGATGAGGACCTCGCGCGGCAGATGGCCGATGACGTGTCGCGACGCGAACGCGGCGTCCTGGCGGCGGGCAAGGCTCATGTCGAAGCGCTCTGGGGCAGCCGATTCTCGGAGTTGTTGCAGGAGGGCGGCTGGGAACTCGATGAGCCGTGGATCCCGATGGTGCGTGGCCTGAGCGAAGCCGTGGAGGACTGCGGCCTGCGAGTCGAGGTGGTCGGCCCCGAACGGGTCGACGACCGAGTCGCGGTTCACCGCGCGGCATTCCCAGGGTCGAAGTTCAGCGTGGAGCGATGGCAGGCCATGGCGGCCGGGACGCCGTACGCCAACGCTCGATGCCTGGTGGGATACAACGACCAGGGCGAAGCGGTCGCGGCCACGACCGTCTGGTCTGCGGGTCCGGGGAAGCCCGGCCTGCTCGAACCCCTTGGAGTGCACGGCGATCATCAAGGGCACGGTTACGGCAAGGCGATGGCGGTCGGTGCCGCGGCCGCTCTGCGGGACATGGGGGCGTCCAGCGCGACCGTGTGCGCCGAAGGCTCCAACGCCGGGGCCGTCGCTACCTATCGCTCTGCCGGGTACCAGGCGCAGGCCGAGGTGCGGGACCTGAGCCGGGTGGAGTAAGGCGTGCCTGCCCGCCGATGGGGCTGTAGGGGGGTTACTCACCGCCGAGTTCGGCGATCGTTCGCCCGACCAGAGCCTGCTCGTCGTCCGTCAGGTCCATGGGCCGGTGGGTGAGGGCGTCGCGCTGTCCATGACCTGGTGCTGATCGAACGGAGTAATGGGGCGCGAGGTCATCGCCGGCGGCCCGGGTCATGGAGCGCGTAGGCGAGCGCCGCCCGCAGGTCCATCTCCTCGCCCTCGCCGAAGGCGTGCTCGAACGCCTGGTCGCCCACCGCCGCGCGGCAGTGCTCCTCGCACCTCGTGTGCGCGGCCACGAAGGCCGGTGAGGTCTGCGCGACCACCGAACCGGCGACCTGCCACTGGGCCGTCGCGATGCCCAGCAGCGTCGCGCCCCGGGCGGCGTCGCCGAGGAAGGCGGTGGCCAGCGCGAGGTTGGTGAAGGAGATGGCCAGCCCGAGCGCGTCGTTGAGCGACGACTTGACGCGGATGGCCGCGCGGGCCGAGGCGGCGGCCGCGGCGAAGTCGCCCAGGCCCAGCTGGACCCCCGCGCCGAACGCGTCGGCGTAGGAGCGTGCCCACACCTCGCCGTGGCGGTCGGACAGCTCGCGGATGGTGCGTACGGTCTCCAGGGCGCCGTCGAGGTCGCCGCTCTGGGCGCGGGCGATGAGCCGGTGGATGTGGACGACGAACAGGCAGTCGTGGTGACGCGAGCCGACCAGGGCCAGGACCTCGCCGCACAGGCGTTCCGCGTCGTCGTTGCGGCCGGCGAGCGCGGGCGCGACCGCGGTGATGGCGCCCGCGTGGGGGAGGGCTTCGAGGTCGCCGAGCTCGTCGGCGACACGCAGGGCGTGTTCGAGCCGCACCTGGCCCCGCTCGTAGTCGCCCTGGGTGAGGGTGACCCAGCCGGAGGCCCACAGGGCGCGGGCCAGCTCGGGACCCTGCTCGACGGCCAGGGACAGGCCGCGGTCGAGGTGCAGCCGGCCCTCGCGGACCATGCCGAGGCAGACCCAGCAGTAGATGAGGCACCCGGCCAGGTCGAGCCCGGCCAGCTGCTGGTCCGGGCGGGAGAAGGAGTAGTCGAGGGCCGTGCGGATGTCGGGCAACCGGCGTCGCAGGCGGTCGTACCACTCGATCTGCCGCGGGCCGTACCAGTCGGCGTAGAACCAGCGCGCCAGGCCCAGGAAGTAGTCGCGGTGCCCGCGCCGGAGCGGCTCGTCCTGGCCGAGCTCGGCCAGCCACTGCGCGCCGTACTCACGGATGGTGTCGAGCATGCGGTAACCCTCGGGCAGGCGCTGCACGATCGACTTGTCGACCAGGGCGCGCAGCACGTGGGTGATCTCGGCGGGCGAGAGCGCCTCGTCGGCGCAGACGGTGGTGGCGGCGTCGAGGTCGAACAGCCCGGCGAACACCGACAGGCGGGCCCACAGCAGCCGTTCCTTCGGCTCGCACAGCTCGTGGCTCCAGCCGATCGTGGTGCGCAGCGTCTGGTGGCGAGGATCGCCGTGGGGTGTGCCGGTGAGCAGGTGGAAACGGTCGGCGAGGTGGTCGGTGATCTCCTGCACCGTCATGACCCGCTGGCGGGCGGCGGCCAGCTCGATCGCCAGCGGCAGCCCGTCGAGGCGGTGGCAGATGGCGGCGACCTGCGGGGTCAGCGTGAACGACGGCGCGACGGCGCGGGCCCGTTCGGCGAACAGGACCACGGCGGGCTGCGTGGTGTAGTCGGGGCCGATCTCGCCGGGTTCCGGTACGGCCAGCGGCTCGACGGTGAACAGGCGCTCCTCGCTCAGCCCGAGCCTGACGCGGCTGGTGACCACCAGGTGCAGCCCCGGCGCGGCACGCAGCAGGGCAGCGGCCAGATCGGCACAGGCCGCGATCATGTGCTCGCAGGTGTCCCAGACGATCAGCAAGCGCCTGCCCGCGAGGTACTCGGCCAGCACCTCCCCGGGCAGGCGGGCGGACTGGTCGGGCACGCCGAGCGTCAGCGCGACGGTGTGCGCCAGCAGCGCGGGCTCCTGCAGGCTCGACAGCTCCACGAACCAGACGCCGTCGGCGTACGCGTGCGCCAGCTGGGACGCCAGGCGCAGCGCCAGCCGCGACTTGCCCACCCCGCCGACGCCGGTCAGCGTCACCAGGCGCGATCCGCCCACGAGGCGCCGCAGCTCGGCCAGCTCGCGCTCCCGGTCGACGAAACTCGTCGACTCGGCCGGGAGATTGCCCGTCCGCAGGTTCACGGCATTCACCTCCCGTGAGGAGAAGACCACAGCGTACTCTTTCGCGGACCGTGTGCGAGAGCTGACGCATGGTGAGATAGTTGCCACAGGCAAAGCAATCCGGCGAGGCGGTACTTTCTCGTGCACATCGAGCGAGCGTGGGTGGGATTCGCGCTCCTGACCAGTCTGGCCATCGCGTCAGCGGACGTGATGCTGGGCCCGGGCGTGCACCTGGCCGGGCTGCTGATCGCCGGGCCGCTGATCATCTCCGCGCGGTCGGTCGCCGCGCGCACCGCGATGGCCGGGATCTTCGCCGTGGTGCTGGCGACCATGACCGGCGTACTGGAACAGACCCTCGTCACCGCCGACCACGTCGTGCACACCGTCACCGTGATGGTCGGCGGCGTGTTCGCCACCATCGCCGCGCACGTGCGCGGACACCGGGAGAGCGAGCTGTCGCGGCTGGCCGACCTGTCCCAGGTCGCCGAGGTCGCCCAGCGCGCGCTGCTGCGCCCCATCCCCGCCCGCGTCGGCGGGCTGGCCTTCGCCCACCGCTACCGCTCGGCCGCGCGCCAGGCCCTGATCGGCGGAGACCTGTTCGACGTCGCCTTCACCCCGTTCGGGGTGCGGCTGATCATCGGGGACGTGAAAGGCAAGGGGCTGCAGGCCGTCTCCCAGGCCGCGGACGTGCTGCGCAGCTTCCGCGAGGCGGTCTTCCACGCTCAGGACCTGGTCGACCTGGCCAAGGCGATGGACAGGCGCCTCGGCGCAGACCTCGACGAGGAGGACTTCGTCACCGTGCTGCTGGCGGAGTTCGCGCCAGGGCTGGTACGGCTGGTCAACTGCGGCCACCACCCGCCGGTGCGCATCGGGCACCGCCTCGACGTGCTGTGCGCGCCGGACCCGGCGCCGCCGCTCGGGCTCGACCCGGACCCCACGATGATCACGGCGATCGTCGGCGGCAACCAGCGGCTGCTGTTCTACACCGACGGCCTGGTCGAGGCGCGCGACCCGGGCGGGCAGATGTTCGCGCTCGACGAGCGCGTGCGCGCCTGCCTCACCCGTCCCCAGCTCGAGGACGCCCTGCAGGGGGTGCACGACATGGTGCTCGCACATGCCAGGGGCGACTTCGACGACGATCTGGCGCTGGTGTTGTGCCAGCCGGAGTACGACCACTCGGGCGCGGCCCAGGCGTGGCCGCGCAGCCCGGTGACGGAACCGGCCCGCTGACCCCTCCGCGAGCTACGCCTGGGCGAGGCCGCGCGCTATACCCCCTGCCAAGCCGAGCTCTGTGCCGAGCGTCAGGCCTTCGCGAGCGGGCCGAAGAAGCCGACGATGCGGCGGATCCGCCCGTCGCCGGTGAACTCGGCCAGGTCCAGCCCCTCCGGCAGGGCCGTGCCGTCAGCCTGCACGACCTGCCAGGCGAACCGCGCCAGGCCGTGGTGGACGTCGACCCGGCTGGTGCGCACGACCCTGGCGCCCGGCCGGCGCGCGACGACGGACCCGATGTGGGCGAGCAGGTCGTCCAGCCCCACGGCGTGCACGTTCGGGTCGGTGTAGGTGCCGCCGTCGGCCCACACCCCGCCGAGGATCTCGCGTCGCCTGCCCGGATCCGGTTCGCTCCAGGCCGCGCAGTAGGCGTCGATCAGCTGGGTGGCGTCGTGGTCGGCCATGCCGCCATTGTCCACGCGAGCGGGTCACGCGCGGATCACACGCCGATCACGGCCGCCAGACCGTGCCGCGGCGCTCGTGGGCGAAGAGCCTCTCGACCTCGATCGCCCTGGCCGGCCCGAAACGCCGTTCCAGGAGGTACAGGCCGAGATCCACCCCCGACGTGACGCCGGCCGCCGTCACCAGGTCGCCGTCGTCGACCACCCGCGCGTCGACCGCGTGCACGCCGAGGCCGGGCAGCAGGTGCAGGCCGAGATGGTTGGTCGTGGCGTGCCGGTCGCCGATCAGCCCGGCCATCGCCAGGATCAGCGAGCCGCCGCACACGGTCGCGACCGTCACGTCCGGCAGGTCGAGGGCGTGCTTGAGTACGGCGGGCAGCCCGGTGGAGAGCGTGGCCAGCAGGATGCCGGGGATGCTGTCGGGCGCCACGTCGTCGTCACCGGCGGGCAGGCGGCCCGCGGCGCCGGGGACGACGATCACGTCGGCGCGATCGGGGTCGAGCCGGGCGACGGCGCGCAGCGACAGGCCGAGGCCGCTGACGACGTCGCGCGGCCCTTCCGCGCAGGCCAGCTCGACGGTAGTCCCGCCCGCGTGCAGGACCTCGTAGGGGCCGATGACGTCCAGGGGGTCGAAACCGTCGAAGAGAACGAACTGGGTGAGCATGCGGCCACGCTAGTGACGGGCACGCGGGTACGGCAGTGGCAGGATTGCCGGGTGTCCACGGATTCTCGCCAGCGCTTCTAGGGTGGCGGTCATGCACACCGTGGCTGTCCTGGCCCTGCCCGAGGTCGTCGCCTTCGACCTGGCCACCCCGCTGGAGGTCTTCGCGCGCACCAGGCTGCCGGGCGGGCGCGTGCCGTACGAGGTCAGGGTCTGCGCGCCCGAGCCGGAGGTCGAGGCGGGCGGGTTCGTGATGCGGGCCCCGTGGGGGCTGGAGGCGCTGGCCGCGGCCGGGACGATCATCCTGCCCGGCCGGGCCGACCCGCTGACGCCGGTGCCCGACGAGGTGATCGCGGCGCTGCGCGAGGCCGCGGCACGCGGCGCCAGGATCGCCTCCATCTGCTCCGGCGCGTTCACGCTCGCCGCCACCGGGCTGCTCGACGGCCGCCGCGCGACCACCCACTGGCTCGCCGCGCACACCCTCGCCGAGCTGCACCCCGAGATCACCGTGGACCCCGGCGTGCTCTACGTCGACGCCGGCCAGTTCCTCACCTCGGCGGGCGCCGCCGCCGGGCTCGACCTGTGCCTGCACCTCATCCGCCGCGACCACGGCGCCGCCGTCGCCGCCGACGCCGCCCGGCTGTCGGTCATGCCGCTCGAACGCGAGGGCGGCCAGACGCAGTTCATCGTGCACGACCAGCCGCCCGCGCCGCGCGGCTCGCTCATGGAACCGGTGCTGCGATGGATCGGCGACCACCTGGACCGGCCGCTGACGCTGGCCGAGATCGCCGCCAGGGCGGGCATGAGCACGCGCACGCTCAACCGCCGCTTCCGCGAGCAGACCGGTACCACGCCGCTCAAGTGGCTCAACCGGGCACGCGTACGGCGGGCACAACACCTCCTGGAGTCGGGGGACGAACCGGTCGAGCGCATCGCGGTCCAGGTGGGGTTCGGCTCGCCCACGGCCTTCCGCGACCAGTTCAAGAGGATCGTGGGGACCAGCCCGCAGGCCTATCGCGACTCGTGGGTCAGCCGTCGACGGTGAAGCTGACGTCGCCGTCGGAGAAGTACATGAAGCCCTCGCCGTCGCCGCCCACGGAGGCGTCGGTCCAGTCGGAGTGCACCGACCACGCGCCCCCGTCGTCGGCGGCCGGCGGCCCCGCGCCGTCCGCCACCTGGCCCTCGGCGACAGGACCCTCGGCGAACGGGTCGTCGGCGAACGGGTCGTCCGCCAGCCCGGCGGCGACGAGCCCGGCCGCGGCCGCCCCGGCGATCCCCGCCGCGGCCACCTTCGCCGGGGTCCAGAACCGGGTCTCGCCCGACGGCCCGGCATACGCCTCGGCGTAGCGGCGGGCCTTGTCGAACTGGCTGCTGAACATGATGGGTCCTCTCAGAAGCCCGTGAAGCGCGGGGTGGACAGGGAGTCACGGCGGGCGCGCAGCTGGTCGGCGATCTCGCCCCGGCGCAGCCGTACGGCGGGGCTGGCGGGGTACTTGCGCATCACGTCGAGCGTGGCCAGGCGGCGCGCCACCGCTCGCAGGGCGGCGTCCGGCTCCTTCGCCGAGGCGACCTCGGTGCTGATGCGCCGCGCCGCCGCCCAGCGCAGGGCGAAGACGTTCTCGGTGATCACGTAGGAGAGGACCGGCAGGGTGGAGGCGATCAGCGCGTTCCACCGCTCCAGGACCGTCGCCCAGCCGCGCTCCGACTGGGCCGTCACGTGAGCCTTGCGCTTCTCGCCCTGGGTGCGCGCCGAGTAGGCCTGCGACAGGCCGGAAACGGCGAAGACCGGGTTGATCAGCGCCGCCGCGCCGAGCGAGACGGCGGCTCCGGCGTAACTCACCTTGGGCAGGGCATCGGGGTCGAGGTCGACGAGGCGGGAGACCTGCGCGGCGAGCTGCGCCGTCTCCGCCGCGATCCGCTGCGTCGGCGCCAGCGCCGCGCGCATCGCCGCCTCGCCCTGTTTCAGCCAGGCCGGCTCACCGCCGCCGGCCGCCCTGATCAGCAGCGCGTCGCGGTGACGCAGGAACGCGGGCAGCACGAAGGCGACCTGGTCGAGGTGACGCTGCAGCTCGCCGAGCCCGATCTGCAGCCCGGCCGCGACACGCGCACGCTCCTCGGGCGACTCCGCGGGGAGCAGCTCCTCGGCCTGGCCGAGCAGGGCGGCGTGCAGCTCGTAGAAGGGGCCGAAGATCGTGTAGAGCAGGTAGTCCTCCTCCAGGCCGACCGCGGCACGCAGGAGGTCGGGGATCTGCCGGGGCGTCGCGCTCGCGTAGCTCCACGCCTTGATCTCGATGTGGGCCGCCTGGACCAGCTCGGGCTGGGCGACGATCACGTGCTCGCCGCGTTCGGCCGACACCCGCAGCGCCGGACGCGCCCCCGCCAGATCGCCTTCCACGCCGCGGATCGTGTCGTAGGCGATCCTGACGTTGACGTCAGGGCCCTTCACACGCATGCCGTCCCCGGCGAACGCGATCGCGACCGGGCTGCCGTCGGCCAGCTCGGCCGGCAGGATGCCCGACGACAGCGTGCGCTCGGCGGCCTCGCGCAACTTCGTGTTCTCGTGCAGGCGCCGCCCGAACGTGCCCGAGTCGCACGTGACCGCCAGCGGGCCGTGCGCCGGCGTGAACACCACGAACCGCTCGGCCGAACCGGCGACGCGCAACTGCGGATCGTCCAGCGCGAACGCGGCGACCACCCGCTGGGTGTCGGTGGCCTGGAACTCCAGCGAGTCGTCGGTGAGGACGCAGTCGGCCTTCGCCGCCGGCCTGCCCGGGACCGGCCCCCTGATCGTGACCTGCGCCGACAACCCGGCCGACCCAGCGGTGGAGGAGGGCCGGCGCATCGGCACCGCCACCGTGGCCGACCCCTCGTTCAGCGCCGACGCCGCCGCCATGAACGCCTGCCGCACCTGGACCGTCGCCAGATGCACCGTCGCCCCCGTCAGGAAGCGCCCGCCCAGAAGCGCGCCGCCGCGAAGCCGCACAGAAGCGGGACCGTACGCGCTCAGAGCCGCCCGGTTCACCGGCCACTCCACCAGCACCTCACCGCGAGCGCGCACCATCAGCCGCCCGCCCGCCAGCACCACGTACGCCGTGATCTCCGCCTCCACCCCCTCCGGCGACTCGAACTGCGGCGTGATCGACACCGCGCACGGACTCACGAAGTCGGCCGCCGCCGCGTCCGGCAACAACCGCCCGCGCAGCCCCGTCAACGTCGCCAGCGCCGCAGGAGGCAGCACCCCGGAACTCATCCTGATCGACCGCCCCTGCGGCAACCGCAGATCGGCCACCAGCCTGGTGCTGTTGTCGGCCAGCTCGATCGACGCCTCAGGATCACGCGCCGGATCGAGCGCCACCACCGCCGGCGCCCGCCCCAGCCCCATCCCGCCACTGTCATGCACGTACACCGCAGGCCAGTCGGTCACCAGCAACGACCGCGTCCCCGTCCACGAGAAGCCGGTGGACTGCTGCTCGCGCACCCCCTGCTGCCAGGTGCTGTCGAAGACCACACGCCCGCGCACCGGGCCCCATGCCACAGCCATGCGCGGATTGTCTCGCCCCTTGGGCGGTGCGTACACGCACAATTACCCACAACTTCGGGCCGCGGTGCGGAACGCACCTAGGCTGGGTGAGGTGACGGACGTGGTCGTGATCTACACCGACGGCGCCTGCCGAGGCAACCCAGGGCCCGGCGGGTGGGGATGCCTGCTGCAGTACGGCGGGCACCAGCGGGAACTGAAGGGCGGCGAACCCGCCACGACGAACAACCGCATGGAGCTGATGGCGGCCATCCAGGCACTGGAGGCGCTCACACGGCCCTGCGAGGTGCGGCTGTATACGGACAGCACGTACGTGAGGAGCGGGATCACGTCGTGGATCGCCGGATGGAAACGCAACGGGTGGAAGACGGCGGGGCGGGAGCCGGTCAAGAACGCCGACCTCTGGCAGAGGCTGGAGGAGGCGGCGGGGAGGCATCGGGTGGAGTGGTTGTGGGTGAAGGGGCACAACGGAGATCCGGGGAATGAACGGGCGGACGAGCTGGCGCGGTTGGGGTGCGAGGGGGCGGGGGTCGTCAGCTCGGCGTGATGCAGGGGGATGAGACGCCCAGGTAGAGCGCGTCACCTTCGGACCAGACGAGGGCCAGGAGGAATCCGTCGGTGCGGGTCTCCGCATTGAGACCGGGGCCTCCTGAGGCGGTGATCCGATGTCCTCGGCTCTCCCAGTGGGCACGGATCTGGCGTGAGACAGCCATGTTCTCCGTTGCGGGAACGTCGCGGAGCCAGTAGGCGCGGCTGATCACGACCCGGTGTTCGTCGTCATCGAGGCAGCCGGTTGGCGCGTTGAACGACGGCAGGGCCTCGAGTCGCGGCCTTGGCGTGAGCGCCCGCGTGGTGTCGTGGATGAGCTCTTCTACGCGGGTCAGAGCCTGCGCTCGGTTTATGGCGGGCTGAGTCATGGTGCATCCGGTCAGGAGGAGGGCGAACAGCACGAGAATGGGGCGCACGTTTCAGCTTTCCGGGGCCAGTGCGGGCAGGAGGAGTTGAGGCTGGTCATTGAGCGGTTCCGGACGAACGAGCCGGTGATAGCCGCCGTTGATGAGGTGGCCCATGTTGATGAGGGAGGGTGACTGCGGGTTCCAGTAACTGCTGTGCGCCGAAGTCCACACGTCGCGGCCCACAGGGAACCGTTGCCCTCCGAACGACGAGTGCCCCGGGTCCGTCCCGAATCGCCCCAGCGCCGCCACCGGATCCCCGCCCGCCTCGCCGACCCACACGTGCCGGGGATTCACCCCGAGCTCCGCCGCGTGGGAGACACCCACGCCCGGGCTGCCCACGATGATGAGCTCGTCGGCGAACCGTCCCGGCCGCAGGGTCGCGGCGCGGCCGCTGGTGAGCGAGCCGTAGCTGTGGCCGATCACCACCGTGCGCCCTGTGCTGGTGGGCTCGTGGGAGGCTCGCAGCCCGTCGGTGAACGCGGCAAGCGAGGCGCCGCCGGCAGCGGCGGACGCCTGGAAGGCGACCGATTTGCGGGCGTCGAGGAGCCCGGGATCGAGCTGGGGCGCGTCGTATCCGAGCCAGGTGATCGAGGCGACTGACCTGCCGCCGCCGGTGGCGTCGGCCTGGCGCCAGAGGGCGCGAGCACGTCCGAGATCGCCGTGGGCGACATCCAGGCCGGAGGTGAGCCCTGAGACGCTGGTGACGGTGATGTCGGCGGTGTCGGGGTCGCCCCAGGAGACGACGAGCCTGCCTTGCCCGGTCAGATCGAAGGCGAGCAGCAGTGGATCCGGGTAGCCGGGGACGGGGCGAAGTTCGCGTTCGATGTATTCGATCCTCCGCAGCTGGTTGGCGATCCGTTCCCACCCTCCGAGGTCGAGCGGATGCCCGAACGCGGTTGTGGCCTCGTCCAGTTCGGCCCGCAGCCGAGCCTTCTCGCTGCCCAGCCACCGCCGGTTGGCCGTGTCTCGCACGCTCGACGGCACCCCGTTGAGGAGCCCGAACCCGCCTACGCCCACCAGGGCCTCCTTGACCCTGTCCGTGAGGCCGCGCCACCACGCGTTGACCCGGGCCGCGAGGTCCGCGTCTCGGCCCTGTTCCTGCAGCTCCAGCAGCCGTGCCAGTGCCGCCGTGTCACCTGCGGCGAGGCGGGCGAGCAGGGCGCCCGTCTCGTGGGGGTCGGGGGCGTGGGCGCCGAACAGGTGGTGGGCGGTGATGCCCGCCGGTAGCGCGCCAGAGGGGACGGTGCGCTGGATGAGGGCCAGGCGCCGGCGTAGGTCGGTGCTCTGGGCGGCTGCCCAGCCGGCGATCTGGCCGACGGTGTGGCCTGGCTGGGAGGGCAGGCCGTGGGTGGACAGTTCGGTGGCCAGGCGGGCGCCCGCGGCGGCGAGGGTGTGGGCGGCCTGGTCGAGGGTGGACGCGAGGGCGGTCATGGCCTGGGGGTCGATGCCCTGGAAGGCGCTGGGTGCGGGGCTGAGGGTGACGGGGGTGGTGGTGACCCGGGGGATGCCGGGTGGCGGGCCGCCTTGCCGTACGACCTGGGTGGCGAGCGACTGGAGCGCCGACGACAGGGCGGTCTGCAGGCGGGTGCGGCTGCCGGCGAGGGCGGTGGTGAAGGCGGTGGCGCCGCCGCCGACCCAGGTGCAGGTGGCCATGAGGCGGGCGGCCGCGTCGAGCGCGGTGTGGTGGTCGGCGGCGAGGGCCGTCGCGCGTTTGAAGGCTTCGAGGGCCGCTGCATACTCCGCCATGACCGGCTCAGGATGGCAGTCCGGGCGGGTTCGTTTCAGCAGGTCGGCGGGTTACCCGGGTTCGTGGTGGTCTGTCAGGTGCGGATGGGGAGGGCCTCCAGGCCTCGGATGATCGAGGGGCCGCCGGCCCGCCATGACAGGTCCTCGGGGGCGCACGCGAGGGTGATGGAGGGGAACCGGCGGAGCAGGGTGGCGAGGGCGACCTGGGCTTCCAGCCGGGCGAGGGGTGCGCCGAGGCAGTGGTGGATGCCGTGGCCGAAGGCGAGGTGCGGGTTGTCGCTTCTGGTGATGTCGAGACGGTCGGCGTCGGGGAAGCGGCGGGGGTCGCGGGCGGCGGAGCCGAGCCCCACCTGGACGGCGCTGCCCTTGGGGATGGTGGTGTCGCCGATCGTGACGTCTTCGAGGGCGAAGCGCGGGGTGGCACGCTCCACGGGGCCGTCGTAGCGCAGGAGTTCCTCGACGGCCGAGGGGATGAGCTCGGGGCGCTCGCGCAGGAGGGCGTACTGCCCGGGGTGGCGCAGCAGGGCGAACACGGCGTTGGCGATGAGGTTGACGGTCGTCTCGTGTCCGGCGACGAGCAGGAGCTGGGCCATGCCGAGCAGTTCGCGCTCGTTCAGGCCGCCGCCGTTGATCAGGGCGCTGAGGAGGTCGGGTTGCTCGTCGGCGGCCAGGCCGGGGTCGAGCCGTTCGCGGAGGCGCTCGATGAGGGCGGTGATGTAGTGCTCCATCGCGGCGGCGCCACGGCGTCGGGTCTCGGCCCCGGGCGGGGTGTAGGGCGGGGTGAGCAGCTCGCGGGTCCACCGCTGGAAGTCGGCGCGGTCGTCGAGCGGGACGCCGAGGAGCTCGCAGATCACGGTGATCGGCAGCGGGAAGGCGAAGGCGGCGACCAGGTCGGTTTCGCGGGGGAGGGTGTCGAGCAGGTCGTCGGCGATCCGCTGGACGCGAGGGCGGAGGTTCTCGATGCGACGGTGGGTGAAGGCTCTGGCGACGAGTTTGCGCAGCCGGGTGTGGTCGGGCGGGTCGCTGACGAGCATGGTGCGCCCGGCGGGGCCCTCGTCGCCGTCGAAGAGGCCGATCTCCTGCATCCAGCGCGGGGCGAGCGTGGGGTCCTTGGCCAGGCGGGGGTCGGTGAGGGCGGCGCGAGCCTCCTCGTAGCGGGTGATGACCCAGATGTCGCCGCCCGCGCCGTCGACGCGGACGGCGGGCGCCTGGTCGCGCAGCCTGGCGTAGGCCGGGTAGGGGTCGGGCTGGAAGAGCTGGCTTTCGAGATCCATGATGGGCTCTCCTTAAGAAACGGTTCCGTCTCTTAAATCACCGTAAGTCTCTAAGTTAGGGGACGCAAGCGTCTCTTTGCTAGATTCTGGGTTGTGACAGTGGGCCAGCAGCGCCGGCGAGGGCGGCTACTCGAGGACGCGATCCACGACGCGGTGATCGACGAGCTGCTGCAGGCCGGCTACGGCCGCCTGACCATGGAGGGCGTGGCGGCCAGGGCCAGGACCGCCAAGGCCTCGCTCTACCGCCGGTGGAGCTCCATCGAGGAGCTCGTGATCGACACGGTCGACCGCAGGATGACCCAGCCGGAGGAGTACCCCGACACGGGGAGCGTCAGGGAGGACCTGGTCGTCGGCTTCGGGCGCATGCTCGACACCCTCAACTCCCCGGCGGGCCGCGCCATCGCCGGCCTGCTCGGCGCGTTGCCGTACGCCCCCGGCCTGCAGAAGGCGGCGCGTGAGCGGATCGTGCGGCCGCGCGCGCAGGCGGTCGCCGACACCATCCAGCGGGGCGTCGACAGGGGCGAGGTGCGGCCGGGCGCGGTGACGCCGTTCGTGGCCGCGTCGGGACCCGCACTGATCATCTACACCTACCTGATCCAGGGACTCGAGCTCTCAGGAAGGGACATCGAGGACATCGTCGATCAGGTGGTCATGCCCGCTGTTCAGGTGAGCAGCTTCAGGTCCGGGTAGACGTGGATCGGCGGGGGCTCCGACGGCAGGGTGAGCGTCGCGGTGTGGGTGCGGCCCCTGCTGCCGCCGACCTCCACGGTGAGCGTGCGTTTGCGTAGCCTGACCGAGCGGCTGCCGCGTTCGAGCGAGCGCACGGGCCAGGCCAGCCGGACGCGGATCTTGTCGCGGGTGCGTGTCGGGTCGGAGACGGCGACCCGAAGTTCGGAGCCCGTCCTGCTGATGAGCACCGCGCAGGGCCCGTCGACTTCGACGCCGTCGACGGAGCCCGCCCGCCAGAAGGCGGCGGCCAGCACGTCGCCCGACCGTACGGCCTGCACGCGCGAACCGTTGGCGAGCACCTCGACGTACGGCTCGGCGGCGAAGGCGGCGGTGGACTCGGAGGTGGCTCCGGGCAGGACGGCGTAGGCGTATCGCTCGCGCCCGGGGTCGACGCCGTGGTCGAGCACGATGGTGGTGTAGTGCCGGGTGTGGCGCTCGCCGTCGCCGCCGGTGGTGGCGCCTCGGTCGATGTCGCGCCAGCGGCCGGTGCGCCTGTCCCTGACGACCTTCATCCTGGCGTCGCCGAGCGTGACGTATCCGGCCACGTCCGGCAGGTGGATCCACGAGTCGCCGCGTGACAGATCGGGGTGCGCGCGTCCGGTGTTGCGGTTCTCGACCACGGTCTCGACGCGGCGGCCGTCGGAGGCGGTGATGCCCGCGCCCAGGGCGATCACGGCGTCGTCGAGCAGGAACCAGGCCTTCTTGGCGCGCAGCGAGGAGTTCTCGGCGTCGAGCTGCATGGCCGCGACGCCGAGGTTGCCGAGGGCGGCGCCGCCGGCCCAGCGGGTGGGCGGCCGGTAGCGGGCGCCGTGCGGCACGTTGGCACGTTTGCGCCGGTCGACGGTCGTACCGGGCAGCCGGTAGGGGTCGATGGTCGGCCACAGCTCGTCGTTCCAGTGGGTGAGGTCCTCGGTGTAGAGGTAGGTCATGCCGTCGGCGGTGTACCAGCCGTGCAGGTTCTCCCGGTTCATGCCCTCGACGGCGGCGATGCGCGACGACGACATGGAGATCGTGTACGCCCAGGTGGGCCGCCGGTGCACGACCCGGTCCATGTCGGCGAAGACGTACGTTCCGACCGTGCGCTCGCCCGGTGCGATCGTGGGGTCGGCCATGAGCGCCCGCGCCTGGGGCGGCGTGGTGAGGGCGGGGTTGCGGGTGAGCCAGCCCTTGACCAGGGGGCGCCAGCGTTCTGCGTGCTTGTCGGGTGCGGCTGGCAGCAGGTTGAGTATGGCCTCCATGGCCTTCTGCCCCGAGGTGACGTCGCGGTGGCCCTGGACGCTGATCTGGCGCCCGCGCAGGCCGTCCATCATCAGGCCGTCGAAGACGACAGGGACGAAGGAGCGCTCCACGATGTCGAAGACGTTGTCGAGGTCGGGGTCGGTGATCGCCCACGGCGAGCCCGACAGCAGGGTGACGAGCCTGGCGATGCCGTCGAGGTAGTCGACGCCGTAGCTGCCGGTGTAGGGGAACAGGTCGTGCTGGATGAAGGATCCGTCGCGGTAGAAGCCGTCGCCGGGACCTCTGGTCAGCCGCAGCAGGCTCCAGCGCCCGCCGCCGCGCTTGTCGGAGATCGCGGACCTGGCCCGCTTGATCAGCCGGGAGTCGTGGGTGAGCACGCCGTGCACGGCGACGGCCATGGCCTTGCCCGCCCGGTTCGCGCCGGTCTCGGGAACCGAGGTGCCGGCGCGGTGGTCGGCGTCGGGGCACCAGCGGTGCAGGGGGCGCAGCCAGCGTTCGAGCCGGTCGTCGGGGATGGCCTCGTAGAGCAGGGCGCAGGTGTCGGTCAGCGCGCGGGGCACGCCGATCTCCCACCAGTACCAGTTGCTGCCGCGCCGGTCGAGGTGCTCGTTGTAGGCGTGCCGGTGCAGGAAGTCCAGGGCCTTGATCGCGGTCCTGGCGACGTCGCGGTCGTGGTGCATGCGGGTGCCGGGGGTCGCCCAGCCCAGGGCGAGGGCGCGCATGCGGTTGTAGGAACGGTTGAAGTTGCCGTTGGAGGGGTGGCCCATCGGCAGGTCGTCCCACAGGCTGGGGCGGCGTGGGTCGGGGTCGAGCTTGCGCAGGACCGCGCCGGCCGAGCCTTCCAGTCGGGCGGGGTCGGCCAGCATCATCTCCACCCAGCGGCGCCGTGCCGTACTGAAGGCGCTCGTGCCGGCTTCGGCGGGCCTGCCCGCCAGGGCGAGGCCGGTGACGGCCGCGGCCCCCAGCAGGGCTGATCGCCGGGAGAGGGGGAAGGTCATGAAAGAGGGCCTCGCTCGCGGGGTGCCGACACCACAATGACAAAACGTGCCATGCGGGGATCATCAGGTCAATTTGGGTGGGAGATCCACGGCCCCGCGCGTCTCCGTAAGCTGGGGACATGGCACCGGTGCTGACCTTGCTCGACGGCGTCGCCTGGAAGGGCACGCGCGTCGTCGGCGACCGTGCCCGCACGCTCCTGGCCGTCCTGGTGCTGTACGGCAGAGCGGGCGTGAGCGACGAGCGCCTGGTCGAGGAGCTGTGGGGCGACGAGCCCCCGGCCAACCCCACCAAGGCGCTGCAGGTCGTCGTCTCCCGGGTGCGGTCGGCGACCTCGGCCGAGGCCGTGGTGCGCACCCCGCACGGATACCGGCTGGGCCTGGCCGACGCCGACGTCGACGCGCTGCTCGTGGCGGTGCTGGCGGGCAGAGCGCGCGAATCGCTGGCCGAGGGCGACGTCACCGCCGCGACGGAACGGGCCCGCGAAGCGCTCGGCCTGGCGGGCGCGGGCGTGGAAGGTTCCACGGGAGCGCTGGAGGATCTGCGTTGCCGTGCCGCCGGGCACCTGACCGACTCGCGCCGGGTGCTGGCCCTGGCCCGCAGCAGGGGCGGCGCCCACGAGGAGGCGTTGCCGCTGCTGGAGGAGGCCGCCGCCGCCCAGCCGTACGACCAGGAGCTGATCGCCGGCCTGCTGCGCAGCGAGGCGGCGGTGCGCGGCGCGGCCGCGGCACTCGAACGGTACGACCGCCACCGCGCCGACCTGGCCGAACACCTCGGCGCCGACCCCGGGCCCGAGCTCGCCCGTGTGCACGCGGAGCTGCTGGCGGCCGACCATCCGGTCCGTGAGGGTGTCCTGTTCGACGGCTCGTCGCTGCTCGGCAGGGACGACGACCTGCGCGCGGTGCGCGCCCTGCTGGCCGGCAGCCGGGTGGTCTCCATCCTCGGAGCCGGCGGGCTGGGCAAGACGCGGCTCGCGCACGTCGTCGGCAGGGTCGCCGAGCAGCCGATCGTGCACTTCGTGGAGCTCGTCAGCGTCGGCTCGCCCGAAGACGTCGTGAGCGAGGTCGGTTCCGCGCTCGGCGTGCGCGACTCGGTCGGCGCCCGGCGTGCCCTGGCTCCGAGCCGGCGCACCGACCTGCGCTCCATGATCGCCCAGCAGCTCGGCCAGGCGCCCGCGCTGCTGATCCTCGACAACTGCGAGCACGTGGTCGGCGCTGTGGCCGACCTGGTCGCCTTCCTGGTGGCGGCCACCCGCGACCTGCGCGTGCTGACCACCTCGCGTGCTCCGCTGTCGATCGCCGCCGAGCAGGTCTACCCGCTCGGGGAGCTCGGCGCCGGCGACGCCGTGGAGCTGTTCCGCCAGCGGGCCAGGGCCGCCCGCCCCGACGCGCGCCTCGACGACGCCACCGTGCTGGAGGTCGTCACCCGGCTCGACGGGTTGCCGCTGGCGATCGAGCTGGCCGCGGCCAAGGTCCGGGTGATGTCGGTCGAGGAGATCGGCAGGCGGCTGGCCAACCGGTTCGTCCTGCTCGACGGCGGCGACCGCAGCGCCCCCGACCGGCACAGGACCCTGCTGGCGGTGATCGACTGGTCGTGGAACCTGCTCGACGAGCAAGAACGCCGCGCCCTGCACTGGTTGTCGCAGTTCGGCGACGGCTTCACGCTGGAGGCGGCCGAGGGTCTGCTGGGGCCCGACGCGCTGCGGTCGGTGCGGGCGCTGGCCGACCAGTCGCTGCTGACCGTCGGGGAGGGCGACGCGGGCGTGCGCTACCGGATGCTGGAGACGGTCAGGGAGTTCGGCCGGATGCGGCTGGCGCAGGCCGGAGAGCAGGAGAGGGCCAAGGCCGCCTACCGCGCCTGGGCCGTCGGGTACGCCATCGGCCAGGCCGACAGGCTGACCGGCCCCGGGCAGTTCGAGGCGGCCGACGCGTTGCGCGCCGAGGAGGGCAACCTCTCCGAGTTGCTGCGCCAGACCCTGAGCGAGCCCGACATCCCGACGGCGGTGCAACTGCTGGCCGGGCTCGGAGGGCTGTGGTCCATGCGGGGCGACCACCCGCGTGTCCTGGTGCTCAGGGACGCCGTCGTGCGGGTGCTCGACGGGTGGCGGCCGCCGCCCGAGCTCGAGGAGGCCACCAGGATCGCCGTGGTGATCACGCTGATGAATACGATGATCATCGCTGACGACGGCGACAGGCCGCTGCGCGAGTTGCTGCGCAGCCTGCCGATCCGCGACACCACCAACCCCCGCGCCGCCGCCATCGGCACGGTGATGCTCGCCTTCGACCCCGCCGACGCCTCGGCCGGGCTGCGCAGGCTCGAAGAGCTCAGCCACGACCCCGACCATCACCTGGCGCACATGGCCGCGCAGACCCGCGCTCACATCCTGGAGAACGCGGGCGACCGCAGGGCCGCCGTCGAGGCCGCCGAGCAGGCGCTGGCGCTGGTGGACGTGGAGGCCGACGGGCCCTGGCAGGCGGCGCTCATGCACACCACGCTGGCGCACCTGACGATGCAGCTCGGCGACACGGAGCGGGCCGTGGGACACGCGCGGGCCGCGCTGCCCGTGCTGGCCAGGCTGGGCGCCACCGACGACGAGACCCAGCTGCGTGCCGTACTGCTGATGGCCGCGCTGGGCGACGACGATCTCGAGGCCGCCGAGGCCGAGCTCAAGCGGATCAGCGGGATCAACGAGGACGATCCGGTGCTCGGCGCCCTGGCCGTCGTCCCGCTGTGCGTGGCGGAGGTCGCCCTCGCGCGCGGAGACACGGCGGGGGCCCTGCGGGAGTATCGCGTGGGCGTGCAACGCGCACGCGACCTGCGGTTGCCGTCCGTGCCCCAGACGGGGTTCGAGCCGTGGCTGGTGATGGCCGAGGCGCTCGCCTTGGTCGCCTTCGCCTACCACGGCACCCCCGCCGACCTGCCGTACGGCCAGGAGCTGCTGCGGGCGGGGGTCGCCAGGATGGACGCGGTGCTGAACAAGGGCATCTCGTTCATCGACTACCCGGTGTCGGGCACGATGGTGTTCGCCTTCGGCGCCTGGGGGCTGCTGCGCGGCGGCATGACGACCGACGACGCGATCAGGTCGCTGGCGCTGGCCGAGCGGTTCGGCTACAACCGCAGCATGCCGAGCCTGACCTTCGAGCGGGCCGAGTCGCACGCCGAGCGGGTGGCGCCGGGCGCGCTCGCCGCCGTCTTCGAGGAGTACGGCGAGCGGCGGGGCCCCGACCTGCTCGACGAGGCGCGCGCCCTGGTCGCCCGGCTCCGTCAGACGTGCCTGCGCTTGTAGCTCGACACCGACAGCGGGGCGAAGATCGCGATGACGATCACCCCGGCCAGGAGTGTCCAGAAGACGGCCGAGCTGACCGTGCCGTGGTTGGCCAGGTCGCGGGCGGCGGTGACCAGGTGCGAGACCGGGTTCACCCGGACGAACGCGGCCAGCCAGCTGGGAAGGGTGTCGACCGGCACGAAGGCATTCGACAGGAACGTCAGCGGGAACAGGATCAGCATCGAGATGCCCTGCACCGCCTGCGCGCTCCTGGCGATCGTGCCGATCCACGTGAAGATCCACGCCAGCGCCCAGCCGGTGAAGATCGACAGCAGGATGGCGGCGGTCACCCCGGTGAAGCCGCCGCCGGGCCGGTAGCCCATCAGGATGCCCGTGGCGAACGTCAGCACCGAGGCGATGGTGTAGCGCGACAGGTCGGCGACCATCGGACCGGCCAGCGGGGCGATCCTGGCCATCGGCAACGACTTGAACCGGTCGAAGACACCCTTCTCCATGTCCTCGCGCAACTTCGTGCCCGTGACCATGCAGGTGGTCAGCACGGTCTGGGCGACGATGCCGGGGATCATCAACGGCAGGTAGTCCTCGACGCTGCCCGACACGGCGCCGCCGAAGATGTAGGCGAACATCGCGGTGAAGATCAACGGCTGGAGGACCACGTCGAAGAACTGCTCGGGCTGCCTGCGCATGTTCTTCAACGACCGCCACGCCATCGTCATCGTCTGGCTCACGGTCTCGCTCGTCGAGACGGTCCGCCGCGCGGTCGCGGCGCGGTCCCGCCCGCGGGTGGCGGGTGCGAGGGTGGTGGTCATCGGTTCTCCTCCTCCTCGGTCCCGTGGCCGGTCAGAGCCAGGAAGACCTCGTCCAGACTGGGCTTGGCCACGTTCATCGAGGCGATCGACACCCCGGAGTCGCGCAGCGCGATCAGCACGTCGGCGGCCAGGTCGGCCTGCTCCAGCGCGACGTTCAGGCGGCCCAGCTCGGGGCTGAGCACCGGGTCGGAGCCGAGGATCCTGCGCACGACCGCCGCGGCGGCGGGCACCGAGTCCGGGTCGGAGAGCAGCAGTTGCAGGGTCGAGTCGCCGACGGCGGTCTTCAGCTCGTCGGGCGTGCCCTCGGCGACCTTGCGGCCGTGGTCGATGACCGCGATGCGGTCGGCGAGCTGGTCGGCCTCGTCGAGATACTGCGTGGTCAGCAGCACGGTGCAGCCGTCGGCGACCAGGCCGCGGATCGTCTCCCACATCTGGCCGCGCGTACGCGGGTCGAGACCGGTGGTCGGCTCGTCGAGGAAGATCAGCGGGGGTCTGGTGATCAGGCTGGCGGCCAGGTCGAGGCGCCGCCGCATGCCGCCGGAGAAGTGCGCGATCGGCTTGTCGGCCGCGTCCTGCAGGCCGAACTGGGCGAGCAGGTCCTCGGCGATCCGCCGGGCGCGCTTGCTCGCGATGCCCTGAAGCCGGCCGAAGAGCCAGAGGTTCTCGCGGGCGGTGAGGATCTCGTCGACCGAGGCGTACTGACCGGTGACGCCGACCAGCTGCCTGATCACGTGGGGTTCCCTGGCGACGTCCACGCCGAAGATCTCCGCGTGTCCGCCGTCGATCTTCAGCAGGGTGGCCAGCATGCGCAGCATCGTGGTCTTGCCCGCGCCGTTGGGGCCGAGCACGCCGAAGATCTCGCCGGGCCGTACGGCCAGGTCGACGCCGTCGACGGCGCGTTGCTCGCCGAAGGTCTTGACCAGCCCGTCGGCCATGACGGCCAGGTCGGTCCCGGCGGGCGAGGGCCCGCCGGGACGGTCGAGCGCTGTGATAGTCATGACCCCAGGTTGGGAGGGTCCGGTTTCACGGCGCCCTCGCGATGGTTTCACACCGTTTCGTGGGCACCTCCTACCGTGTGGGGCGACCGCCTGGAGGCGGTACGACCGCCCGCGATCGTCTTCCACGGCACTCCCCTCCCGCGACGCGCCGACCAGCTACGAGACGCTCGTCAGCCCCGTGGCGAGGGGCAGCGGCGAGCTGGTCGCGGCGGTGGCCGTCGAGGCGGCCGAGAAGATCGGCGAACGCCGCCGGTGACCGGCAGGAAGGTCTCATCTCTGCTGATTGCCATAGGGGCCCTACCCAACGGGGCGTCGGCGGCTTACCGTCCGCTCAGTGTCCTGTCGGCGCACCCCCGGAGGATGGTCCATGAAAGCCAGGCTCCTCGCAGCACTAGCGGCCTTATCCCTGGTCGCACCCCTCGTCCATGCCGCGCCCGCGTCAGCCGTACGGCTCGCTCCACCCAACATCTCGCTGGCCAACGTCAAGGCCCATCTGACGCAGTTCCAGACGATCGCCACCAGCAACGGCGGCAACCGGGCCCACGGCCGTCCCGGCTACCTGGCCTCGGCCAACTACGTGAAGGCCCAGCTGGACGCCGCCGGCTTCCAGACGGTCCTGCAGTCCTTCACCTACAACGGCCTGACCGGCTACAACGTGCTCGCCGACTGGCCGGGAGGCAATCCCGACGACATCCTCATGGTCGGCGCCCACCTCGACAGCGTGACGGCCGGACCGGGCATCAACGACAACGGTTCGGGCAGCGCGGCGATCCTGGAGACGGCCCTCGAGGTGTCGCGCCAGGCGCTGCAGCCGACGAAGCACCTGCGCTTCGCCTGGTGGGGAGCGGAGGAGCTGGGCCTGCGCGGCTCCCAGCACTACGTCACCAACCTGGCCGCCACCGAGCGAGCCAAGATCAAGGCGTACCTGAACTTCGACATGGTCGGCTCTCCGAACGCCGGCTACTTCCTCTACGACGGCGACAACTCCGACGGCGTCGGCGCCGGACCGGGCCCGGCCGGTTCGGCCCAGCTGGAGCAGGTCCTGCAGAGCTACTTCACGTCGATCGGCGTGCCCACGCGAGGCACCGACTTCGACGGCCGCTCCGACTACGGCCCGTTCATCTCCCGCGGCATCGCCGCCGGCGGCACGTTCACCGGTGCCGAGGGCATCAAGTCGAGCGCCCAGGCGCAGCTCTGGGGTGGCACGGCGGGGCAGGCCTTCGACGTCTGCTACCATCGCGCCTGCGACACGACCTCCAACATCAACGACACCGCCCTTGACCGCAACGCCGACGCCATCGCCCACGCCGTCTGGACGATCAGCACCGCCACCCCGCCGGTGACCGTCTGGTCCGACGACTTCGAGGCGGCCACCGGCTGGACCGTCAACCCGTCCGGCACCGACACCGCCACCACCGGGCAGTGGGAGCGCGGCGACCCCGCGGCCACCACCTCCAGCGGCGCCAAGCAGCTCGGCACCACGGTCAGCGGCGTCAACGACCTGGTGACGGGCCGCCTGGCCGGGGCGGCCGCGGGCGACCACGACATCGACGGTGGCGTCACCTCCGTGCAGTCACCGCCGATCAGCCTGCCGTCCGGGGCCACGCTCACCCTGTCGTTGTCGTGGTACCTGGCGCACGGCTCCAACGCCTCCAGCACGGACTTCTTCCGCGTGAAGGTCAACGGCACGACCGTCTTCCAGCAGCTCGGCGCCGCGTCCGACCGCGACGGGGCCTGGGCCACGGCCAGCGCGAACCTCTCGTCCTTCGCCGGCCAGACGGTCACGATCCTCATCGAGGCGGCCGACGCCTCCGGGGCCAGCCTGGTCGAGGCGGGCGTGGACGACGTGAAGATCACTCGCTGACCGGTCGTGCGTCCGATGCCGCCCGGAGCGGTGTCGGACGCACGCCCAGCCCTCCAGCCCGCCCATCGGCGGCCTCCACAGGTCGCCCTCCGCGGGCTGACGAGGCGCGCGGCTCTTCGATCACGGCACGATGATCGAGTTTCAGCAGGCCGCGTACAGCACCGCTCTGAGGTCGAGGTCGTCGTCGCGGGTGGTGCGCCAGACCAGGCGCAGCCGCAGCGACGGGGGCGCCGGGTGCAGGGGGAGCGCGACCAGGGTGCCCTGGGACAGGCCCTCCTCGACGGCGAACCGAGGCAGCAGCGCCATGCCCATGCCGTTGGCCGCCCACGCCTTGGAGACCGCGATGGAGCCGACCTCGGTGCGGGTGCCCTGGCCGAGGGTGATGCGGTCGGCGAGCAGGCGGTAGGAGCACTGGCCCTCGCTGACGAGCAGGTTGTGGGCGAGGACGTCGGCGGGGCCGACGGTGGCGTGGTCGGCGAGGGGGTGGCTGGGGGAGGCGGCGAGGACGATGGGGATCTCGTCGACGTCGGCGTGGGTGAGGCCGGCGGGGACGGGGGCGAATCCGAGGGAGCCGAGCTCGTCGCCGTGGTCGAGCAGGAGGGCGGCGTCGAGGGCGCCGTCGGCGACACCGGCCAGGAGCTGGGGGCGGTTGAGCAGCTTGACGGTGAGGCGCAGGTCGGGGCGCCTCGATTCGAGCGCGGCGAGCAGGGCCGGGACGTGGGTGGCGGCCAGGGTTTCGAGGGTGCCGATGGTGAGCCGGGCACCGGTGCCGGCCACCTCGGTGCGGACCCGGTCGACGTGGTCCAGGAGGGACGGGGCCAGGTGCCTGAGGCGGTCGCCGGCCGGGGTGAGGCGCATGCCGGTGGGGGTGCGGACGAACAGGTCGGCGCCGATCGCTCGTTCCAGCGCCTTGAGCTGTTCTGAGACGGAGGAGGGGGCGAGGTCGAGTGCCAGGGCGGCCTGGCCGACGGTGCCCGCGCGGGCGACCGCCAGGAAGGTGGGCAGGTGCCGCAAGTCCATGGTGACCAGGGTATTCGGTTGATCCGAACGGGTCGTTCGGCGGTGGCTGTGGAGGAGGGCCGGTGCTGGTCGGCAGGGTTTGCGGCCATGAGGCTACGGTTTTTCGGGATTTCGCTCGGCTACTTCATGGTGCTCCTCGACACGACGATCCTGGGGGTGGCGCTTCCTGATCTCAGGCGTGATTTCGGGAGCGGGACGGCGGCGCTCGGGTGGGTGGTCAACGGGTACACGGTCGCGTTCGCCGCGGCGCTGATCGGCGGCGGGGCGGTGGCCGACCGGTTCGGGCCGGGGAGGGTCTTCCGGTACGGCACGGCGGCCTTCGCGGCGGTGTCGGGGCTGTGCGCCGCGGCGCCTTCGCTGGAGGTGCTCGTCGTCAGCCGGGCGGTGCTGGGACTGGCGGGCGCGGTGATGGTGCCCGCGTCCCTGGCGATCATCTCGCGGCTGATCCCGGCCGGGCCGGAGCGGGTCAGGATGCTGGGGGTGTGGGCGATGACGGCCGGGGTGTCGGTCGCCGCGGGGCCGTTGCTCGGCGGCGGGCTGGTCGAGCTGGCCGGGTGGCGGGCCACGTTCCTGGTCAACGTGCCGATCGGGCTGGTGACGTGGTGGCTCGTGCGAGGGGTGAGGTTGCCCGCTTCGCCGGTGAGGGTGCGCTGGGTGCCGCAGGTGGGGGCGGCGGTGCTGGTGGCCTGCCTGGCGGAGGCGATCACCGGCCGGTCGGTGATCGCGCTGGGGGTGGGTGTGGTGGTGCTGGCCTGGCTGGCGGGTTCGCAGCGGACGGCCTTCTCGATCTTGGGTGAGGCGGGGCTGGTGCGGTGGTTCGTGGTGGGCGGGGCGGTGCAGTTCCTGTTCGCGGGGCTGCTCTTCGTGGGTGCGCTGGTGTTGCAGGAGGCGCGGATGCTCACGCCTGTGGAGACGGGGGTGGCGTTTCTGCCGCTGACCGTGCCGATCATGGTGTTGCCGCTCTTCACGACCCGGGTGCGGAGGGCGATGGTGATCGGGGTGCCGTTGCTGGTGGTGGGCGCGGCGGTCCTGGCGGCGGCGGGGGAGAGGGCTTCGGTGCTGCCGGCGGTCGGGTTGTTCGTCGTGGGGGTGGGGATCGCGTTCACGTTTCCTCCGCTGGTGGCGGCGGTCACGTCTGCGGTGCCGGCTGCCAGGGCGGGGGAGGCGGGCGGCATGTTGAACGCCTCCCGGCAGGTGGGCGCGGCGCTGGGGGTGGCGTCGATGGGCAGCCTGCCGCCCGGGTGGGCCTTCGTGCTGGCGGGTGCGGTGGTGCTGGCGGTGGTGCCGCTGGTGGCGCCTCGGAGGGTGCGGGTGGCGTGAGGCCTCTTGTCAGGTTCGCCCAGGTTGGGATAGGAATGCGGCAGTAGGAAACTTTCCGACCTACTGATCTTGAGTGGGGGATGATGGCGGGCCCGCAGGCGCTGTTGTGGTCGATCAACGCGCGCGCCGTGCTGGAGGCCGTCGACACGCTGGGGCCCACCGGACGTCCCGAGCTCGTCCAGGAGACGGGGTTGTCGAAGACCACCGTGGCTCAGGCGCTGCAGGAGTTGCTGGCGCGTGGGGTGGTGCGCGAGGCGGGGCTCGACACCGAGCGGCGCGGGCCGGCGGCGACCCTTTACGGGACGGATCCGGGTGGTGGTTATGCCATCGGGGTCGATGTGGAGGTGGAGCGGGTCACCGCGGTGCTGGTCGATCTGGCAGGTGCGGAGGTCGCGAGAGCGAGCCGCCCGACGACGGGGGTGGCCCAAGGGGTGGCCCAAGTGGTCGCCGAAGTGGTCGCCGAAGTGGTCAGCGAGCTGGTCACCGAGCCAGCCACCGAGCTGGTCACCGAGCTGGTCACCGAGCTGGTCACCGAGCCAGCCACCGAGCTGGTCACCGAGCTGGTCACCGCGCCAGACGCCGAGCTGGTGACCGCCCCGGTCGACGGGGTGCGGGTCGGGCAGGTGGTGATCGGGGTTCCCGCCCTGGTCGCGCGCGACGGCCGCAGCATCCGCGCCTCCCGCGGCCTGCCCGGCGCCGCCCACCTGGGCGCCGAACTCCAGACGCTCCTGCCGTACCCGGTCCTGCTCGAGAACGACGTCAACCTGGCGGCCGTGGCCGAGCAGCGCAGGGGCGCCGGTCGCGGGGTCGACGACTTCGTGCTCCTCAGGGTCGGCACCGGTCTGGGCGCCGGGGTGGTGATCGGCGGTCGCCTGCACAGGGGTTTCGCCGGTGGCGCCGGAGAGGTGGGTTTCCTGCCGCACCCGGCCACCGCGCTGGGCGGCGAGGTGCTGGGTGCGCGGCAGATCGGCCAGGTGGCCAGGGAGCTGGGCGTCGAGGGCAGTCCGGCCGAGCTGTTCGCCCGCGCGGCGGCGGGGGAGGCGTCCGCGCTGGCCGTGGCCGGGGCGGTCGCGCGGCGGCTGGCGCACGTGATCGGCGCGATCGCGCTGGTGATCGAGCCGGAGCTGTTCGTCGTCGGGGGTCCGGGCACCGAGGTGCTGCTGGAGCCGGTGCGCCGCCATCTGGCCGCCGACGCTCCCGATCTGGTCGTCGGCGTCACCGGGTCGGGCGTGCCCGGCGACGCCGTCCTGCAGGGGGCCGCGCTGGTGGCCCACGAGCACGTCCGCGAGCGCGTCTTCACCGAAGCGACCACCTGAGAGGCCCCCGTGACCAGACAGCTGATCATCAACGCCGACGACTACGGCATGTGCCGCGCGGCCAACACCGGCATCACCTCCCTGCTCAGGGCGGGTGCGATCAGTTCCGCCACGGTGATGACGCCGTGCCCGTGGGCGCCGGACGCGATCGCCACGGCCGCCCGTCACGGCTGGGACGTGGGCGTGCACCTGACGCTGACCAGCGAGTGGAACGGCTACCGCTGGAGCCCGCTCACCGGCGGCGCGAGCCTGCGCGACGCCGCGGGGTACTTCCCGCACGAGTCCAAGACCGTCGAGGAGCAGGCGGATCCGGAGGAGATCCGCGCCGAGATCAAGGCGCAGATCGACCGCGCCGTCGCCCTCGGCCTGGACCCTTCGCACGCCGACAATCACATGGGCAGCCTGTACGGCCTGGCCACCGGCCGTGACTTCCTCACCGAGGCGCTGGGGGTGTGCGCGGAGTACGGCCTGCCGTTCCGCCTGCCGCGCACCCTCGACGGCATGGGCCTGCCGCCGGAGCTGGAGCCGTTCGCCGAGGCTGCGGCGGCACGGGCGGACGCGGCGGGCGTGGTGATCCTGGACCGGCTCTGGACCCTGCCCTTCCACAAGCGCGAGGGCGAGACGTACGAGAGCTTCAAGGCCGACATGATCGCGCTGATCCGCGCGCTGAAGCCGGGTGTCACGGAGATCTACGTCCACCCCTTCGAGGACACCGACGAGCTGCGCCACATCATGCCGGACTACGAGAAGCGCGCCATGGAGCTGCGGGTCTTCACCGATCCCGAGGTGCAGCAGGCGCTGGCGGACGAGGAGATCGCCCTGATCGGCTGGCGTGACCTGCGTGACGTGCAGAGGTCGCGTTGATCAGGTACGGCTCCGGCAACCTGGCCGTCAACCTCCTCACGCAGGCGTTCGCGACCTTCGCCACCTTCTACTACATCGATCATCTGGGCGTGGACCCGGCGCTGATCGGCCTGGCCATGGTCGTTCACGGCGCGCTCAACGCCGTCCTGAACCCGCTGGTCGGGCACCTGTCCGACAGGACGCGCTCGCGGTGGGGCAGGCGCGTGCCGTACATCACGGTCGGGATGGCGCCGCTGGCGGCGACCTTCGCCCTCATCTGGGTGCCGCTGGTGGACGGCTCGACGGCGCGGTTCTGGTACTTCCTGGTCGTGGTGCTCGTCTACGACGTGCTGCACGTGGTAGTCGTGCTCAACTACGTCGCATTGTTCCCGGAGATGTTCGTGACGATCGCCGAGCGGGCGAAGGCGGCCTCGTGGCGTCAGCTCTTCGGCATCATCGGCATGATCGTCGGGGTGGCGGCCGCGCCGATGCTCTATCCGGCGATCGGCTGGCCCGCGATGGGAGCGGCGTTCGCCGTCGTGGCACTGGTGTTCTTCGCGTTGTCGCTGACCGGGTCGAAGGAACGGGTCCAGGATGCCCGCGAGCACTTCGGCTTCATGAAGGCGGTGCGCTACACGCTGACCAACCGGGCCTTCCTCGCCTACGTGGCGGGCGGCTTCCTGCTCCAGGTCACGTTCGCGCTGCTGCAGGCGGGGATTCCGTTCTTCACGAAGTACGCGCTCGGCCAGCCCGACAGCGCCAACACGCTCATCCTCGGCGCGGTCTTCGTGACGGCCATCCCGCTCGTCTACGTCTGGAGCCGCGTCACCACCAGGGTCGGCCCGCGCAGGGCCGTCCTGGCGGCGATCGTGGTCTACGGTCTGGGCCTGGCGCCGTTCCTGATGGTCGGCTCGCTGCCGCTGGCCGTCGCGACGGGCGTCGCCGTCGGCGCGGGCATCGCGGGCATGATGGTGCTGCTGGAGATCCTGCTCGCCGAGGTGATCGACGACGACGAGCGGCGCACCGGGCTGCGGCGCGAGGGCATGTACATGGGCATGAACGGCTTCATCGTGCGCTGGTCGGCCTCGCTGCAGGCGGTGCTGCTGGCCGTGGTGTTGTCGGCCTCCGGCTACCGGGCGGGTGCCGCCCAGCAGCCGGAGAGCGTGGTCACCGGCGTGCGCCTGCTGCTCGGCGGCGTCCCGCTGGTGGTCCTGGCGCTGGCCTTCCTGTGTTTCGTGATCTACCCGATCCGGCTAACGGGTCGTGCAGACCCTGCCGTTCAGGGTGAAGACGGACGGCAGCACGTTGGGGCCGCTGTAGTTGCCCACGTAGCCGACGGTGACCGAGGCGCCGGTGGCCAAGGATCCGCCTGACGGCTCGTTGACGACCTTCACCTCGGACCCGGTCTGGGTCCAGACGCCGCTCCATCCGCTGCCCAGGCTCTGCCACGTGCGCGGCCAGCCGAACACCAGGCTCCATCCGTTCATCGCCGCCCCGGTGTTGGTGATCTCCAGGGCGCCGACGTAGCCGCTGCCCCAGTCGCTCTGGTTGGTCAGCTTCACCGAGCACGAGCTGGACGCCGGCGTGACGGTGGTGAAGGTCACCGGCGCCGATCCCCAGGACTGGCCGCCGCCGGTGTCGCGGGCGAGCACGTTGAAGGTGTAGCGGGTGCCGGGACGCAGGTTCGTCACCCGCAGCGAGGTACCGGTGGTCTCGCCGTACTGCTCGCTGATCGCGCCGTTCTGCCGGTACACCTCGTACTTGGCGATCGGCCGGGCGCCGGGGGCGGCGGCGGGCCAGGTGAGGGTCGCGGCGCCGTCGGTCACGGCGGAGGCGACGGGCAGGCCGGGCGCGCCGGGCAGGCCGGACGGGACCGCGGCGGGGCGCACGACGAGCGTGGTGAGCGACAGCGGCGGCAGGGTCTGCGCGGTGGCGCTGCCCGAGGTGCTCTCGGTGATGGAGGTGGCGCCGTTGGTGTGCGACAGCACCGTGGGCGCGCCCGAGGCCGGGTCGAAGCCGGAGTAGTCGATGGTCACCGGCACCGGCTCGGACGAGGCGTTGACCAGCATCACCGCGACCGAGCCGTCCTTCCTCCGTACGGTGTGCGCGGCGGGCCCCGAGCTGGAGGCACGGACGAACTGGTCACCGGCGCGGGCGAACCGGCCGACCATCTGCAGCGCGTAGTAGGGCGCGAACGGGGTGTTGAAGGCGGGCTCGCAGACGTCGCCGGAGCATCCGGCGCTCGACAGCAGCCCGAAGTCGCCGTAGTCGGTGTGCCCGGCGACCTCGGTCACCGGCCCGATGCCGTTGTGCACGTTCCACCAGTCGACGGTGAAGACGCCGTTGGCCAGCAGCGAGGCGTAGGCGTCCGCGGCGGCCAGCGCGCCGGGCTGGGTGGTGGTGCCCGCGCTGCTGGAGCCGGTGTTGAACTCGGTCATCGCGATGCCGATGCGCTCGGATCCCGGCCCCGCGTGCCTGGCGATCTGCTCGCGGGTCAGCTGGACCAGGTCGGGGATCTGCCCGGCCTTGTCCAGGGCGCCCGGGTACCAGTGCAGGATGACGAAGTCGATCTTGGCTCCCGCGGTGGAGAGCACGACCTGGTTCCAGGTGCCCGCGTCGCCCGAGCCCACCACGCCGTCGGGCCAGTTGGCCGGGGTGGTCAGCACGGCTCCGATCTTGATGGTGGGATCGACGGCCTTCATGGCGTCGGCGTAGGCGACCACGTGGCGGGCGTACTCGGCGGGGCTCTTGTCGGCGTGGTTGTCGGCCTCCCAGGCGGCGCCGTAGTGGCCGTTGCCGTAGTTCTCGTTGCCGATCTCCCACAGCTTGACGCCGTAGCCCTTGGTGACGTTGGCATGCCGTACCCAGGCCGCGGCCTCCTCCGGGGTGCCGGTGCCGTAGTTGGCGGTCACCATCGGCTGGGCGCCCGTGCGCCGCACGCCGCGCATGAAGGTGTCGAAATCGGTGTCGGGCGCGACGTAGCCGCCGGGGGCGGTGTGATCGGCCCAGTGGTAGATGTCCGAATAGGAGCCGCCGGGGTAGCGCAGCAGCTTCACCCCCGCCGCCTTGAGCAGGTCGGCCGTCTGGTCCGAGCCCAGCTGGCTGTCCCAGATCGCATGGTTGGTCCCGATCGCCGTGTCGGACACGGTGGCCAGGGCCGCACGCGCGTTGACCACCACCTCCGCCGGGGCGGCCGAGGCCTGGGCGGCCGCGGGGAGGGTGAGGGAGGTCAGGGTCAGGATCGCTGCCAGCACAGCTTTGCGCATCGACGCACCTCGTCATGGAGTACCGGTTCGGCGCCTCCTCCTGACCAGAAGACGTCCTGATCATGCGATGTCACGGCGTCGGCGGTCAATGCGGGATGAAAGTTTCACGGGCTGCTGTAAACCGTTGAAAGGCACCCTGCCCTGACAGGCCATTGACAGGCCCTCATGTTGCGCTTACGTTTCCGAAAACCTTTTAGATAATTTCGAGGAGGAGCTCCAGCATGATCCGATTACGAGCCTGGGCCGCGGTCGCCGCCGTCGGCCTGATGCTGGTGTCGGCGGCCCCCGCCTCCGCGGCGGCGCCCATCACGACCGCGATCTACACCGCCGACCCCGCCGCCCTGGTCGTCGGTGACACCCTCTACGTCTACACCGGGCACGACGAGGCGCCCGCGGGCGGCACCAACTTCGTCATGCGTGACTGGCACGTCTTCTCCTCCACCGACGCCACCACCTTCACCGGCCAGGGCGCCAGGCTCTCCCTGAGCACCTTCCCCTGGGCGGGCGCCGACGCCTGGGCCTCCGAGGTCGAGCGGGGAGCCGACGGCCGCTACTACTGGTTCGTCTCGATCAACGGCAACGGTCCCGGCTGGATGAACATCGGCGTCGCCGTCGGCGACAGCCCGACGGGGCCCTTCACCGACGCGATCGGCGGGCCGCTGGTGAGCGACAGCACACCCAACTCCTCGCCGCTCAACATCGACCCCACGGTCTTCCGCGACGACGACGGCCAGGTCTACATGTACTGGGGCTCCTACTACGGGCTGCGCGCCGCCCGCCTCAACAGCACCATGACCTCGATCAGCGGCTCGGTGGTCACCCCGCAGGGCGTCTCCAACTTCTGGGAGGCCCCCTGGATGTTCAAGCGCAACGGCGTCTACTACCTCGCCTACGCCGCCAACGACTCGGCCTGCTCGCAGCCGAACTACGCCTGTGTGCGCTACGCCACCGCGAGCAACCCGCTCGGTCCGTGGACCCACCGCGGAGTCGTGCTCGACCAGGTGACCTCGACGACCAACCATCCGGCGATCATCGAGTTCAAGGGTCAGTGGTACATGGTCTACCACAACGCCGGCGCCCCTGGGGGAGGGAACTTCCGCAGGTCGGTGACGCTCGACAAGCTCACCTTCAACGCCGACGGCACGATGCAGAAGGTCGTGCAGACCACCGGGCCCGCCACGGGCAACCTGGCCCTGTCCGCCACGCCGTACACCTCGTACGTCTCGCCCTGGGAGACGCTCGGGGCGATCAAGGACGGTTTCACCCCGGCCGGCTCGCAGGACCGCAGCCACGGCGCCTACGGCAACTGGGACCGCCGGGGCACCGAGTGGATCGAGTACCGGTGGCCGACCGCCCAGACCATCGGCCGGTCGGAGGTCTACTGGTTCGACGACAACCAGGGCATCGACCTGCCCGCCTCGTGCCAGCTGCAGTACTGGAACGGAAGCGCCTACGTGCCGCTTTCATCGGCCTGTGGTGTTAACGCTAACACTTTCAACGTCTCCGCCTTCCCCCAGGTCAGCACCACGCGGCTGAGGCTGGCCATCACCTCCAAGACCACCCACTCCACCGGCGTGCTCGAATGGCGGGTCCTGCCATGAAACGCATCCTCCTCGCCCTCCTCCTCATCGTGGCCATGGCCTCCCCCGCGCAGGCCGACCAGACGATCGGCTACCCCACCTTCAGCGGCCCCGCCGTACCGAACGCGCCGGTCGGCTACACGACCGGCAACATGATGCAGGCCATCTACGACGCCGAGAGCTCCGGCACCGACTTCTGGATGGACCGCCTCCTGGCCAGACCCGGCAACGACCCCGCGGGCACCTGGCTGATGACGCGGGGCCGCGCCCTGTTCATGAAGACCCACACCCCTTCCGTCATCGGCTTCGGCGGCCAGGTCGCCTACTGGGAGAGCATCAGCAACCAGAACGCCTACGCCGTCGCCATCAGCCCCGGCACCTGGACCGAGCAGGCCGGCCAGCGCTGGCAGGCCCCCAGCCACTGGAAGAGCGTGCACACCAGCGGCTCGCTGACCGCCAACGTCAGCAAGTTCATCACCCACAACAACGTGGCGGTCACCAACGTCGCGATCACCAACAACGGCGGCTCGGCCACGACGCTGACCCTCCGCGCGACCTCCCCCTACGCCACGACGGCCAGCGGGACCGAGCTGACCGGCCAGGTCAACGCCTACAACAACCTGACCACCCTGTACCCGAGACTGTCGGGCGACAGCTTCACGGTCAGCTCCGGCGGCCTCAACAGGAGCGTCACCGTCAACGCCGGCCAGACGGTCACGGTCAAGGTGCAGATGGGCTTCGTCGCCGGCGAGATCCCCGACTCGCTGACGGAGTACAACGCCTACCGCGCCCACACCCCGGCCACCGCCTTCGCCACCCACGTGCGCGCCTACAACCTGTGGTGGGCGCAGAACGTGCCCTACATCGACGTCCCGGAACCGGCGATCAAGAAGAACATCTACTACCGCTGGTGGCTGATGCGCTTCAACCACCTCGACGCCGACATCCCCGGCCAGACCTTCCAGTTCCCCACCTCGATGGAGGGCGTGCTGGGCTACAACAACGCGATCGTGCTCACCCAGCCCATGCACATCGACGACCTGAAGTACCTGCGCAATCCGGCGTGGTCCTACGGCCCGTGGCTCTCGATCGGCCAGACCTCCAGGAACGGCAGGTTCGTCGACAACCCCGGCGACCCGGAGAACTGGTCCAACAGCTACACCCAGTACGTCTCAGAGGCGGCCTGGAAGAGCTACCAGATCCACGGTGGCCAGCCCGGCATCGTCGCCAACCTGGCCAGGTACGCCGAGCAGGACGTCAAGGGCCAGCTGTCCTTCTACGACACCAACAGCAACCGGATCATCGAGTACGACTGGGGCGCGCTGACCGGCAACGACGCCGACGCCGTCTCCTTCCACTACCGGGCCGGCCGGATGGACCGCGCCGAGGGCGCCTACCAGTACAGCGGGGCGCGGGCCGCCGCGCAGGCCTACGCGGCGATCGGCAACACCGCCAAGGCCAACGAGATGAACACCCTGGCCACCGAGATCGGCAACGCGCTGACCACGGTCCTGTGGAACCCCGGCAGGCAGCTGTTCGAGCACCGTTACCCCGACGGGACCTTCAACCCGTGGAAGGAGATCAACAACTACTACCCGTTCGCGGTCGGGGCGATCCCCAACACCACGGCGTACAAGCAGGCGCTGAGGCTCTTCGACGACCCGGCGCAGTATCCGATCTTCCCGTTCTACACCGCCAACCAGGCCGACAAGGCGGCCAGCGGCACCGGCAGCAACAACTTCTCCACGATCAACTCCACCGTGCAGTTCCGCCTGCTCTCCTCGGTGCTGCGCAACTACCCCAACGAGTGGCTCGACGCCACCTGGTACAAGAAGCTGCTCTACTGGAACGCCTGGGCGCAGTACGTCAACGGCAACACCCAGTGGCCCGACGCCAACGAGTTCTGGGCCGACTGGAACGGCAGCAGCATCGCCTACCGCTCGTGGATCCACCACAACATCCTGGGCAGCAGCAACTGGACCATCGTCGAGGACGTGGCGGGCCTGCGCCCGCGCAGCGACGCCCAGGTGGAGCTCAGCCCGATCAACATCGGCTGGACCCACTTCACCGTCAACAACCTGCGCTACCGCAACGCCGACCTGACCATCGTCTGGGACGACCCGGCCGACGGCGTGGTGCGCTACCCCGGCGTGCCCGAGGGCTACTCGATCTTCCTCAACGGCACCAGGCGGGCCACGATCAACCAGCTCGCGCCGATGACCTACAACCCGGCCACCGGCGCGGTCACCACGAACGCGACCGTGATGCACAACAGCGCGGCCGGCGGCATCCAGGCGCCCGGCCAGGTCACCCACACCAGCGCCCAGATGGTCGACCTGCTGGGCAAGGCGGGCGTCGACCTGACCGCCAACCTCACGAACCTGGCGACCATGGGGACGGCCAGCGCGTCGTTCACCGGCTCCGGCACCACCGTGGCGGGGGCGCGTGACGGCTTCCCGACCAACGAGCCGTTCTGGGGTGCGGGAGGATCGCCCAACGCCCAGGACTGGTACGAGATCAACTTCGGCTCGGCGCAGACCTTCAGCGAGGTCTGGCTGCACTTCCGCGACTCGAGACCGGCCAGCACCACCTACCGGGCCCCGACGGCCTACGAGGTGCAGTACCACAACGGCACGGCGTGGGTGAACGTCCCGAGCCAGGTCAAAGCGCCCGGCACCCCGCGCGCCAACCTCAACAAGGTGACCTTCCCCGCCGTCACCGCGCAGCGGGTCAGGGTGCTCGCGACGAACAGCGCGAAGACCGGCCTGACCGAGATCAAGATCTACAACCGGGGAGGCGTGCAACCACCGTCGAACCTCGCCCTGTCGGCCACACCGGCCTGCTCCTACACCTCGGCGTGGGAGAGCTGCGCGGCGATCAGGACGGGTGACGATCCGGCCAGTTCCAACATCCCGGGCGCCAACCAGGGGACGCGGTGGGGCACCTGGCCGGAGACCGGCCAGCAGTGGGCGGAGCTGACGTGGCCGTCGGCGCAGAACGTCAACCGCGCCGACGTCTACTTCTTCGACGACGAGCAGGGCATCGACATGCCCGCGTCGTGGAAGCTGCAGTACTGGAACGGCAGCTCCTACGTCGATGTCCCCGGCACGTACACGCTGAACAAGAACCAGTACAACACCGTCACCTTCCCCGCGGTGAACACCACCCGGCTCAGGGTGGCGCTGACCGCCAACGGCACGGCCTCCGTGGGCCTGCTCGAAGTGAAGGTCTACGGCAGTTGAGCCACCCGCGTGGACTCACGGATCACCAGACCGGCCGGGACGGTGCGCACACCGCTCTCGGCCGGCTGGCCCGCCATCACGTTGAGCAGGTGCTCGGCGGCCATCCTGCCGATGTCGCCGAGGCTCATGTCGATCGTGGTCAGCGGCGGACGGCAGGCCAGCGCCATCGGCTCCCAGTTGTCGAACCCGACCAGCGCCACGTCGTCCGGCACCCGCCTGCCTCGTTCCCGCAGGGTCTCGGCGACCCCGCGGGCGATCTGGTCGCTCCCGCAGAAGATCGCCTCCACGTCGGGTACGGCACGCAGGAGGATGTCGGCGCCCTGGCGCCCCCACTCCTCGCTCCACTCGCCGAACAGCACCTCGCCCGCGGGCTCCACCACGTCGCGCAGCCCCTGCGCGCGCAGCCTGGCGGCCTGGAACCGTTCTGGCCCCGTGATGTGCCCGATCTTCTCGCGCCCGGTGGCCAGCAGGTGGCGCGCGGCCTGCTCGCCACCGCCGCGGTCGTCGGGGATGATCGACAGATCGCGCTCGTCGACCGACTGCGTCATCGCGTAGACGACGGGCACCGGCAGGTTCTGGCCGATGCCGGCACGCGGCTCGGTGCGGCGGCCGGTGACGATGATGCCCTCGACCCGCCTGGCCAGCAGGCGTTCGATGTAGTGGCGCTCGCGGATGGGGTCGTCGCGGGTGTCGCACATGAACACCGAGATCTGCCCGGCGCCCAGGGCGTCCTCGGCGCCGAGCATCACCGGGATGCTGAAGCGGCCGAAGCTGTCGCTGCTGACCAGGCCGACGGTGAACGTGCGCCCGGCCAGCAGCCCCTGCGCGAGGGGATTGGGCCGGAAGCCGAGCTGCCGGGCGGCGGCCAGCACCCGGGCCCGGGTGTCCTCGCGCATCCTGCCCAGGCCGTTGAGCGCCTTCGACGCCGTGCCGACGGAGACGCCCGCCGCGGCGGCGACGTCCTTGATCGTTGTGGGCAATCGTTTGCCTTTCAATGCGTTGACGCGTGAAATATTACACCCTACGGTTTGAGCAAAGGTTTTCTCATCACCGAAGGAGCTCTATGAGCGGGCCTGCCGTACCGACTAAATCAGCACATCGGCCGCTCGGCGTCCAGGATGTGCGGATCACCGGTGGGCTCTGGGGCCTGCGTCAGGAGATCAACCGGCAGGCGACCATCCCGCTGGGCCTGGAGCAGATGGAACGCTCGGGTGTCCTGTCCAACCTGCGCATCGCCGCCGGGGAGGCCTCCGGCGACTTCCAGGGATACCGGTTCCAGGACTCCGACCTGTACAAGCAGCTGGAGGCCGTCGCCTGGGAGCACGCCAGGCAGCCGGGCGAGCCGTACCAGACCTTCGCCGAGCAGGCGGCGGCGCTGCTGGCCCGCGCGCAGCGTCCCGACGGCTACCTGAACTCCCACTACCAGCTCGTCAAGCCGGACCGCGTCTACGCCGAGCTGGAGTGGAGCCACGAGATGTACTGCGCGGGCCACCTGTTCCAGGCGGCCGTGGCGGCGGCGCGGGCCGGGCTCGCGCCGCAGCTCGTCGAGGTCGCCAGGAGGTTCGCCGACCAGATGGTGCGGGTCTTCCTCGACGGCGGCCACGACGGCGTCGACGGGCACGCCGAGGTGGAGACCGCGCTGGTCGAGCTCTACCGGCTGACCGGCGAGCGCTCCTACCTGGAGCTGGCCGCCAAGCTGATCGACAACCGGGGCAAGGGGCTGATCCCCGAGACCGGGCTGGGCCCGCTGTACGCGCAGGACCACCTGCCGGTACGCGAGGCCGACACCGCCGTCGGGCACGCGGTCCGCCAGCTCTACCTGGAGGCCGGGGTCGTCGACGTCGCCCTGGAGACCGACGACGAGTCGCTGATGGAGTGCTCCGTCAGACGCTGGGAGGACATGGTCGCCACCAAGACCGCGATCACCGGCGGGCTGGGATCCCGGCACGACGGCGAGGCGTTCGGCGAGCGCTACGAGCTGCCGCCCGACCGCGCCTACAACGAGAGCTGCGCCGCTATCGCGAGCATCCACTGGAACTGGCGGCTGCTGCTGGCCACCGGCGACGTGCGCTACGCCGACCTGATCGAGCGCACGCTCTACAACGCCTTCGCCGCCTCGACCTCGGCCGACGGGGAGCGCTTCTTCTACGTCAACCCGCTGCAGCGGCGGGCCGACCTGGTCGAGGACGCCTACCTCGGACGGCGGCGCGGCTGGTTCGCGTGCGCGTGCTGCCCGCCCAACATCATGCGGCTGCTCTCCTCGCTCGGGCACTACGTGGCCACCGCCCGCGACAACGCCCTCTACGTGCACCAGTACATGCCGGGGACGATCGACGCCGGGGAGTTCGCGGTGTCGGTCGAGACCGACTACCCGTGGGACGGGCGGGTCATGATCACCGTGACCAGGGCGCCCGCCACGCCGTGGTCGCTCATGCTGCGGGTGCCCGGTGAGGGCTACACCGGGCACCCGCGCACCTGGCAGGTGGGCGAGCAGGCCGAGCTGGAGCTCGACATGACGCCCCGGCTGGTCTTCCCACACCACCGGATCGACGCGCTGCGGGGGTGCGCGGCGATCGAGCGCGGGCCGCTCGTCTACTGCTTCGAACAGGCCGACCAGGACGTCGAGGACCTGGCCCTGGCCGAGGACGCGCAGTTGCGCGTGGTCCACGCCGAGCTTCCCGGCATCGGCAGGACCGTGCTGATCGAGACCGACGCGCTGCGCGTCACCGAGGCCTCGCAAGGCCTGCCGTACACGCCCCACCACCTCGCGACCAGCACCGGCACGACCGCGACGGCCATCCCCTACTTCCAGTGGGACAACCGGGACGGCGGCGCGATGCGGGTCTGGGTCCCCCTCGCGTAAAGGACGACTCCGATGAGACGACGTGATCTGCTCAAGTTAGGCGCGCTGGCCCTGACCGGGGCGTGCGGCAGCAGTACTCAGCAGGCGGGCCGCGACGTGCCGCTGCAGTTCATGTACTGGGGCTCGACGTTCGAGCAGAAGGCCGTGGACAAGATGCTCAAGGCCTTCGAGCAGAGCAAGCCGGGCGTGACGGTCAAGCCGCTGTTCACGCCCGATGAGTACGACGTGAAGCTGAACACCCTGGTCGCCAGCGGGAAGGTGCCCGACGTCGGCTACGTGCCGATGGCGATGTCGTTCCGGCTGGCGGAGCAGGGCAAGCTCGTCAACCTCTTCCCCTACCTGTCGAAATACCCGCAGCTGACGGGGTATCTGGACGACGCCTACCTCTGGTACGGAGCCGACAAGCTGCACGGCGTCGCCACCGCCAACGAGATCGAGCTGCTCTGGTACAGCAGGTCGGCCGTCGCCGAGGCCGGGGTCACCCCGCCCGCCGTCGCGTCGAGCGCCTGGAGCTGGGACGACCTGATCCAGAACGCCTACAGGCTCACCGTCGACCAGAACGGCAAGCACCCCGACGAGTCCGGCTTCGACCCCAGGCGGGTCAGGCAGTTCGGCATCTCCTGCAGCATCACCTACGCCGCCGCCTGGTACGGCTTCCTGCGCAGCAACGGCGCCGACTTCGCCGACCGGGCGGGAACCAGGTGCCTGCTCGACTCGCCCGAGGCGGTCCAGGTCTTCCAGAACCTCCAGGACCTCATCTACAAGCACCGCGTCATGCCGGGGCCGGGCCAGCTCGCCGCCACCGGCGACGACGTGCCGGGCACCAACATCCTGCTCAAGACCAAGCGCGTGGCCATGGTCGTCGACGGGCACTGGAGCCTGCTCGACATGAACGAGAGCAAGGTCGACTACGGCATCGGCGTGCTGCCCAAGTACGGCGAGCCGTACACCACCAGCCAGGTCGCGGGCGCCTCGGCGGTGTTCGCCGGCACCAAGCACCCGGAGGAGGCCGTCGAGCTGTTCGCCTTCCACATCGATCCCCGCTACGTCGACCTCTACAAGCAGGGCCTGTGGATGCCGCAGGAGCGCAAGTACTACGAGGACCAAACGGCGATCGACTCGTGGACGAAGAACGACGGCCACCCGCCCGAGTTCCGCACGGCGGTCGTCGACTACGCGCGCGACCACGGCGTGCCCGACATCCGGGGGCGGCTGAAGAACCTGTCGGCGATCAGCGCCGACGTGCTCACCCCGGCGCTGCAGGAGATCGAGACGGGCAAGCGACCAGCCGCCGAGGTGCTCAAGGAGGTCACGCCCAAGGTCACGGGGCTGCTCCAGGGTTGGCAGCACACGCAGGAGCTGTAGATGGCGCTGTCGGGCCAGAAGCGCATGGAGCGCCGCTGGGGCTGGATCCTGGCGGTCCCCGCGATCCTCGGCTTCCTGATCTTCACCGCAGGGCCGATGGTGGCGTCGCTGGCCTTCAGCCTGACCGACTGGCAGATCGGCGGGACGCCGTCGTTCGTCGGCGTCCAGAACTACCAGGACCTGGTGCGGGACGAGCTGTTCTGGCAGTCGTTGTCGGTCACCACCTACTACACGCTCGGCTCGGTGCCGGTCGCGCTCATCGTGGCCTTCGCGGTCGCGATGCTGCTCAACCAGCGGGTGCGGGGCCTGGCGATCTGGCGCACGATCTTCTACCTGCCGACCCTGGTGCCCTCCATCGCCAACGTGGTGCTCTGGATCTGGATCTTCAATCCCGATTTCGGGCTGCTCAACTCCCTGCTGCGCCAGCACGGGATGTGGATCTACGACGAGGGTACGGCGGTGCCTTCGCTGATCATCATGAGCACCTGGGGATTCGGCAACACCATGGTGATCTTCCTGGCCGGGCTCCAGGGAGTGCCCCGGCACCTCTACGAGGCGGTCTCGATCGACGGCGGCGGGCCCCTGCGCAGGTTCTGGCACGTCACCCTGCCGATGATGACCCCGACGATCTTCTACAACCTGGTCGTCGGGGTGGTCGGCACCTTCCAGGTCTTCAACCAGGCCTACGTCATGACCGAGGGAGGACCCGGCAACGCCACCCTCTTCTACGTCTACTACCTGTTCCGCAAGGCCTTCCGCGAGAGCGAGATGGGCTACGCCAGCGCGCTGGCCTGGGTGCTGTTCATGGTGATCGTGCTGGTCACCTTCCTGCTGTTCCGCAACGCCAGGCGCTGGGTCTACTACGAGATGGCGGCAGCCCGATGAGATGGGTCTACGTGGCGCTCGGACTCGGGGCGGCGGTCACCCTGGTGCCCTTCGTCTGGCTGATCCGCAGCGCCCTGATGCAGGACGCCCAGATGTTCGTCGCGCCGCCGGAATGGATCCCCGATCCGTTCCAGTGGTCGAACTTCACCGAGGCGCTCACCGCCCAGCCGTTCGGCCGCTACTTCGTCAACACCGTGGTCATCGCCGTGATCAGCGTGCTCGGCACGGTGGTGACCTGCTCCATCGCCGCCTTCAGCTTCTCCAGGTTGCGCTGGAGGGGCCGGGACGCGGTCTTCGCGGTGCTGCTCAGCAGCATCATGCTGCCCTACGCCGTCACCCTGATCCCGACCTTCGTCATGTGGCAGGAGCTCGGCGCGCTCGACACGATCATCCCGCTCACCGTGCCGAGCTGGTTCGCCGGAGCCGGGGGAGGCGTGCTCAACGTCTTCCTGCTCCGGCAGTTCTTCCTGACCATCCCCTTCGAGCTGGACGAGGCCGCCTACATCGACGGCGCCAGTCCGTGGCGGGTCTTCTGGACCGTCGTCATGCCCCTGTCACGGCCGGCGCTGATCGTGGTCACGATCTTCACCTTCATCGGCACCTGGAACGACTTCCTGGGGCCGCTGCTCTACCTCACCGACGAGGAGAGCTACACCCTCTCCATCGGCCTGGCCTCCTTCCAGAGCATGTACATCACCCAGTGGGGCTACCTCATGGCCGCCTCGGCGGCGGTCATCGCCCCGATCATCGCGCTCTTCTTCTTCCTGCAGCGCTACTTCATCGAAGGGGTCACCCTCACCGGCATCAAGAATTGAGGTCACGTGAAACGCCTGCTCATGGCACTCCTCCTCGTCTTATGCACCCTGGCGAGGCCCGCGCACGCCATCTCGGCGGCCCAGGTCGTCGACATCTTCGGCCGCACCGTCAACTCCTACGGCGTCAAGCTCGTCGACTGGCAGGGCTACCTGGCCAACCCCTACGTCGAGCTGACCGTCCGCCCGCCGCAGGACGCCGTCTTCCCGGTGACCGTCGACCTGAAGGCCGAGGGCACCTCCCGGCTGATGATGGACCTGCCCAGCCAGCTCACGGCGACCGGCGCGACGAAGACGCTGACCTTCGCCAACGCCTCGGAGTCCAGGCTCTTCCGGCTGGCCATCCACTCCAAGCGCGGCCCCGGCAACGACGAGCAGTACACGTTGCGGCTCAACATCCGCGACAACGCCGGCGCCACCTTCGCCCAGTCGATGCCGATCAGGGTCCAGCAGGACGAGAAGACGGCGATCCAGCCCACGATCCCGATCGTCTTCGACTACCGCTACGACACCATCACCGGCTACTTCAACAATGCCGCCTTCCGCACCGCGGCGGAGGAGGCCGTCAAGGACTGGTTCCGCTTCTTCGAGCTCACCCCGTACGACACCGTCGCCTCGGGGGCCGAGTCGAACCACCTGCCGGGCAACGACTGGCAGAACACCGTCAACGTCACCAACAACCAGGCCTACAACGGGATGTACGTGTTCTTCCGCGGCATCCAGACGCCCTACTCCACGGGGTACCCGGCCGGCAACGGCACCTACCACAAGCACAACGGCGTGCAGGATCCCGGGCCGATCCACCGCTCCACGGCGATGATCTTCGAATACGACGAGGCGGGCAAGCAGCTGTTCACCTCGCTCGCCGACGAGGACTGGTGGCGGACCGACATCGCCGGGCCGGTGCTCGACGTGCACGGGCTGGTCATGCATGAGTACGGCCACGCGGTCGCCTTCCACAGCGACTGGGCGGGCATGCGCACCTACGTCAGCACCTCCGGCGCCAACGACCAGGAGGTGATCGGCTATCACGGCTCCGCCGTACCGCTCGACAGCAGCTATCACATCCCCGGCACCCAGCCCTACTGGGACCGGCTCAGCGGGCAGAGCGGCGGATGGAACCACATGTTCCCGACCCGCCGGTGGATGCTGACCAAGCTGGCGCTGCTGGTGGCGGAGAACGCGGGATGGAAGGTCAACAAGAACCTGACGCCGTTCCTGGCGCCCTCGATCGTGACCACCTCGCTGCCGGCTCCCGTCGCCGGTCAGCCGTACAGCCAGACCCTGACCGCGCGCGGCGGCGTGCCGTTCTACGACTGGCGCGTCACGAGCGGCGCGCTGCCCGCCGGGCTCACGCTCGACCGGTTCACCGGCGTCATCAGCGGCACCCCCACGGCCGCGTCGGGCACCTTCACGGTGGAACTGCGCGACTACGACCGCAGGAGCACCCCGGTGACCAGGACGTTCACGTTCGGCGGCGGCAGTCCCAACCTCGCGCTGTCGGCCACGCCGGCCTGCTCCTACACCTCGGCGTGGGAGAGCTGCGCGGCGATCAACACCGGAGGCGACCCCGCCGGTTCCAACATCCCTGGCGCCAACCAGGGGACGCGGTGGGGCACCTGGCCGCAGTCAGGCCAGCAGTGGGCCGAGCTGACCTGGCCGTCGGCTCAGAGCGTCAACCGCGCCGACGTCTACTTCTTCGACGACGAGCAGGGCATCGACATGCCCGCGTCGTGGAAGCTGCAGTACTGGAACGGCAGCGCCTACGCCGACATCCCCGGCGGCTATCCGCTGGCCAAGAACCAGTACAACACCGTCGCGTTCTCCCCGGTGAGCACCACGAGGCTGCGCGTCGTGCTGAACAGCACGGGGAGCTCCTCCGTCGGGCTCCTGGAGGTCAGCGTTCGAGGTGGGACGTGATCTTGGCGTGGACGCTGTTGATCCACACCTCTGAGTACTCCACCGCGCGGCCGTCGGCCGCGTAGGTCACCTGTTCCAGGTAGAGCACGGGGAAGCCGGGCGACAGGCCGAGGGCGTCGGCCACCTCCTCGCGGGCGGGTTCCGCGCTGAAGGTGCGCCGGCCCTCGGCTATGCGCAGGCGGTACACGCTCTCCAGGGTGTCGAAGAGCGAGGAGGAGGTGAAGTCGACGTTCTCGATGCCCGGGCACAGGTCGGCGCGCACGTAGTTGACCAGGTAGGCCAGCGGCCCGTCCTGGCAGTGGAAGACGCGGACCAGGCGCAGCGCGGGGGCGTTGGCCGGGACGCCGAGGATGGCCGCGACCGGGAGCGGCAGGCGCTCCAGCCGGGAGCTGAGCACCTCGGGGGTGAGCACGTAGCCCTGGTCGCGGAAGTCCTCGGTGAGCGAGCGCAACCGCTGGGCGATGCCCGGCTCGGCCGCGCCGGCCGCCACGAACGTTCCGCGGCCGCGGGTCTGGGTGAGCAGGCCGTCCTCGGTCAGGACGGCCAGCGCCTTGCGGACCGTGCCGCGGTTGACGCCCAGCTCGGCGGCCAGGGCGGGCTCCGCGGGCAGCTTGAAGCGCGCCGGCCAGCGGCCGGAGACGATGCGCTCGCGGATGGCCCGCTCGATCTGCAGGTGGAGCGGCTCTCCTGACCCCCGCGAGATCTCCGTGCTCAGGCCCGTGTCGTTAATAGGAGCCCTCCGCGCTCTCGCCCTTGACGATGCTGATCCCGGCGCTGGTGCCCAGCAGGGTCGCGCCGGCCGCCAGCAGCTCGCGGGCCTGCTCGGCGCTCTTGATGCCGCCGGAGGCCTTCACCTGCACGCCGTCGCGCACGCGGGCGGCCAGCCAGGAGATGCTACCCGTATTGGCGATTTCCACCGAACCGCTACTTGCGTTCTTCAGGTAGGCGGCGCCCGCCTCCATGGACAGCTCGACGGCGCGCTCCTTCTCGGCCTCGGTGAGCAGCGGCAGCTCCAGCATCACCTTCACCGGGATGCCCGCGGCCACGACGCCGGCGATGTCGTCGTGGAACTCCTTGTCCATGCCGCTGCGCAGCCAGCCCACCTGCACGCCCATGTCGAGCTGGTCGGCTCCGGCCTCGGCGATGGCCCGCGCCTCGGCGGCCTTGCCCGCCGAGGTCATGACGCCCACGATCGGGAAGTCCAGCGCGGAGGCGACCGCGACGCCGGTGCCGCGCAGCACCTCGGCGGCCAGCGGCACCCAGGAGGCGGGGATCATCGCGGCGTTGAAGCCGTACTGCGCGGCCTCCTCGCAGTGCCGGACGATGTCGTCCCTGGTGAGTCCGGCCTCGATGGCCGTGTGCTGGATGTAGGGAGCGAGGTTCACGAGTCTGCGCCTTTCAGAAGGGCTTCGAGGTCGGCGATCCTGCCGAGTCCGGGGATCGCTTCGTGCTGGGAGACGGCGTGGGCGCCGCCCGCCGCCGCGAAGCGCACGGCTTCGCGCAGCGGCCGGTCGATCGAGACGGCCAGGGCGGCCGTGAAGGCGTCGCCCGCGCCCGTCGTGTCGACGACGCGGCCGGGCGGAACCGGGCCGACGTGGAACCTCTCGGCGCCGTCGTCGACGTAGGCTCCGGCCGGGCCGCAGGTCAGGACGATGGTGGTGGCGGGGAAGGCGGCGCGCAGGGCGTCGAGGAGCTCGCCGGGCTCCGAGCCGGTCAGGCCGGTCAGGACACGGGCCTCGCCGAGGTTCGGAGTCAGGACGTCGACGAGCGCGCGGTCCCCGGCGGGCAGCTCGCGCGCCGGGGCGGGGTTGAGCAGGGTGCGCACGCCGTGGGCGCGGGCGGTGCGCAGGGTCGCCGAGACCACGTCCTGCGGGATCTCGTTGCACACCAGCACGAGGTCGGCGGCGGCGATCCGCGGGGCGAAGGCGGCCACGTGCTCGGGCCGCAGCTCGTCGAGGGCCCCCGGGGCGATGACGATGCGGTTCTCGCCGCCCTCCTCGACCAGGATGACGCCGACCATGGTGGCGGCGCGGGCCTCGACCACGGTCGCGTCGACGCTCTCGGCCTCCCACAGCCGCCTGGCCTCCTGTCCGAAGGCGTCGGGGCCGACGGCGGTGAGGAAGGAGACCTCGGCGCCCAGGCGGGCGGCGCCGATGGCCTGGTTGGAGCCCTTGCCGCCGGGTCCCGCGGCGAAGAGGCCGCCCGGCAGCGTCTCCCCGGCCTCGGGCATGCGGGGCACGCGCATGGTCAGCCCGGCACCGTAACTCCCCACCACAGCTAGTCGCATAGACATATGGTAGACATAGATAGACAAATAGTGAAAATGGAGCGCATATGACTGTCCCTTTGATCATCGATACCGACACCGCGCAGGACGACTGCGTCGCGTTGATCACCGCGCTGCTCGACCCCGTGGCGGACCTGCGCGCCATCACGATGGTCGCCGGGAACGTCGGCTTCGACCGCCAGGTCCGCAACGCCTACCTGACGCTCAACGTGACGGGCCGCCTGGGCGAGATCCCGATCCACCTGGGCTGCCGCCGGCCGATGGTGCGCGAGTGGGAGAGCGCGGAGAACGTGCACGGTGACGGCGCGGGCGGTCTCGACATGGACGTGTCCGGCCTGGCGCCGGAGGCCGAGCACGCCGTCGACGCCCTGGTCCGCCTGGCCGCCGAGTCGCCGGGCGAGCTGTCGGTCGTGGCCATCGGGCCCCTCACCAACATCGCCATGGCCGTCGTCAAGGACCCCGGCTTCGCGCGGAACGTCAAGACGCTGTACGTCATGGGCGGCTCCAACAACGGCCGCGGCAACATCACCGCCGCCGCCGAGTTCAACTTCTACGTCGACCCCGAGGCGGCCAAGACCGTCTTCGCGGCGGGCTTCGACGTCACCGTCATCCCGTGGGACCCGCTCACGCTGCGCCAGGCCGTCTTCGGCCAGGAGCGCCTCGACGCGATCGCCGCGCTCGGCACCCCGCTGTCGGACTTCTTCATCCGCGTGTGCGCCGCCACCCTCGAGTTCGACCGCAGCGTCGGCATCGACGGCACCACCCACCCCGACTCGCTGACCTCCGCCGTGCTCTTCCACCCCGAGCTCGTACGGCGGGCCGCGCGCTACCACGTCGACGTCGAGACGGGCGGCGAGCTGACGCGCGGCTACTCGGCGATGTCGTGGGGCGTGCACGGCCTGACCGCCAACGCCACGGTCGTGGAGGAGATCGACGCCGAGGGCTTCTACTCCTACCTGAAGGGCCTGCTCGCCGTCGAGACCAAGCCCAACAGGACAATCTCCTTCTAGTGTGACTCCCTGTCGACGGCGTGCCCGCTGGAGCCGATGAGGAAGTCGAGGTCGCAGCCGGTGTCGGCCTGGGTGACGTGATCGATGTAGAGGCGCTGCCAGCCGCGCACGGGCGAGGCGAAACCCTGCTGCACGGGCTTGCGCGCCAGGAGCTCGGCGTCGGGCACGTCCACGTCGATGCGGCGCGCCTCGACGTCGAGGACGATCGGGTCGCCCTCGCGCACCAGCGCGAGCGGCCCGCCCGCCGCCGCCTCCGGCGCGACGTGCAACACGACCGTGCCGTAGGCGGTGCCGCTCATGCGCCCATCGCACACGCGGACCATGTCGCGCACCCCCTTGGCCAGCAGCTTGGGAGGCAGCGGCAGGTTGGCGACCTCGGGCATGCCGGGATAGCCGCGCGGCCCGCAGCCGCGCAGCACCAGCACCGAGCTCTCGTCGACGTCGAGCGCGGGGTCGTTGAGGCGGGCGCGCACGTCCTCGACGCTGTCGAAGACGACGGCGCGCCCCCGGTGGCGCAACAACGACGGGGAGGCCGCCGCGGGCTTGATGACCGCGCCGTCAGGGGCCAGGTTGCCTCTCAGGACGGCGATGCCCGCGTCGTCGAGCAGCGGCCGGTTCCTGGGCCTGATGACCTCCTCGTCCCAGATGGCCGCCTCGTCCAGGTACTCGGTCAGGGGCGCGCCCGTCACCGTGATCGGGGCGGGGTCGAGCAGGTCGCGCACCTCGCGCAGCACCGCGAGGAATCCGCCCGCCCTGTGCAGGTCCTCCATCAGGTGCCGCCCGGCGGGCTGCAGGTCCACCAGGAGGGGCACGCCGGAACCCGTGCGGTCGAAGTCGTCCAGCGACAGCCGTACGCCCAGCCGCCCAGCGACGGCCAGCAGGTGCACGACCGCGTTGGTGGATCCGCCGATCGCGGCCAGCGCGACGACGGCGTTGAGGAACGACGCGCGGGTCATGATCCGGCTCGGCGTCCTGTCCCGCGCCACCAGCTCCACGGCCAGCCGGCCGCTCGCGTGGGCGCCCTCCAGCAGCCGCGAGTCGGGCGCCGGGGTCCCGGCCATGCCCGGCACGGTCATGCCGAGAGCCTCGGCCATGAAGGCCATGGTCGAGGCGGTGCCCATCGTGTTGCAGTGTCCCCGGCTGCGGATCATCGACGACTCCGAGGCGCTGAACTGCGCCTGCGAGAGGGTGCCCGCGCGGACCTCCTCGCTGAGCCGCCACACGTCCGTGCCGCAGCCCAGCGGCACCCCTCGGAAGGTGCCGGTCAGCATCGGCCCGCCCGGCACCACCACGGCGGGCAGATCGACCGAGGCGGCCGCCATGAGCAGGGAGGGGATCGTCTTGTCGCAGCCGCCGAGCAGGACCAGGCCGTCGATCGGGTTGGCGCGGAACATCTCCTCGGCCGCCATCGCGGCCAGGTTGCGCCACAGCATCGCGGTGGGGCGCACGTTGGTCTCGCCCAGCGACAGCACCGGCAGCTCCAGGGGGATGCCGCCGGCCTCGTAGACGCCGTTGGCCACGCTCGCCGCCACCTCGCCCAGATGGGCGTTGCAGGGGGTGAACGCGGAGGCGGTGTTGGCGATCGCGATGTGCGGGCGGCCGTCGAAGGCGTGACCGGGCAGGCCGCGACGCATCCAGGCCCGGTGGATGTAGCCGTTGCGGTCGGCGCCGCCGTACCAGTGGGCGCTTCTCACGAGTCGACCGGGAGCATGAGCGGGGCGTGGACCAGGCCGTCGGTCCACCGGATCTCCTCGGGCGCGACGGCCAGGCGCAGCCCGGGGCGCTTGGTGGCCAGCGCGCGCAGCGCCTCCACCAGCTCCACCCTGGCCAGGGCCGCGGCCAGGCAGCGGTGCGCGCCGTACCCGAAGGCCAGGTGGTTGGGCGGTCCGGCGCCGAAACGGTGGATGTCGAACCGCTCGGGCTCGGCGAAGACCTCCGGGTCGTGGTTGGCGGCGTTGATGTGCGGCAGCACCACCGCGCCCGCGGCCAGCTTCCCGCTGGGGATCTCGACGTCGGCGGTCATGCGGCGCATGAACGCGCTGGCGGGCGGGCCGTCGTAGCGCAGCACCTCCTCGGCCGCGGCCGCCGCGAGCTTCGGGTCGGCCACCAGCTCGGCCCACTGGTCCGGATGGGTCAGCAGGCGCAGCACGCCCTTGGAGATCATCGAAGCGGTCGTCTCGTAGCCTGCCGCGATCAGCGCCTGGACGGTGTTGACCAGCTCGCCCTCGGTGAGCCTGTCGCCCTCGTCGCGCGCCTGGATGAGCAGGTCGATGAGGTCGTCACCGGGCTCGGCGCGATGCCGCGCCACGAGCTCGGCGCAGAAGGCGATGAACTCCTGGTAGCCGCGCATCCGCGACTCCTGCGACGCGGTGGAGGTCGACAGGAACAGGGCCGTGTACTCGATGAACCGGTCGCGGTGCTCCTCCGAGACGCCCAGCACCCGGCAGATCATCCGGATCGTCAGCTGGATGCCGAAGTCGCGCATCAGGTCGAACCTCGTGCCGAGGCCGTCGAGCAGTTCCTCGGCCAGCTCCGCGACCTGGGGGCGCCAGCGCTCCGCCTGCTGAGGGGTGAACGCGCCGAACATGATCCGCCGGTATCGGGTGTGCTCGGGCGGATCCTGGTTGATCAGGGAGTCGGGGTCGTCGTCGATGGAACGCCCGCTGACCAGCCGGGGCAGCCCGGGTAAGCGCAGGTTGCGGCTGGAGACGGGCGAGCCGAGCAGCGCCCGGACGTCGGAGTATCGCACCGCCAGCGGCACGAGATGACCGCTCGGCAGGAGCGCCGGGTCCAGGGGCGCCGACTCCCGGCGCCTGACGAAGTCGGGACAGGGGGTTCCCAGGGGGCCGGGCACGATCTCGGCGCTCATCATGCTCCCATCGCGGGTGGATGCGGCATCTCTCCTCGAGGTTAAGCATTCCCCGCGCATTCGTAACCGTCCGGCCTTCGTCACCGTCCGGGACCGGACGCGGGCGGCCCGCGGCCGCCCGCGTCACCTCGCGCGGTCAGCGGTGGCTGATCCGTGCGTCGCGGATGTCGGCGGGCAGCACCGGCAGGCCGTCGACCGGCGGCGTGGGACCGTCGGGGACCGGCTGGATACCGCCGGCGGCGATGCGGTCGAGCACCGCCAGCCCCTCGGCGTCGACGGTGCCGAACACGGTGTAGGCGGGCCGCAGGCCGGAGTCGCCGTAGACGAGGAAGAACTGGCTGCCGTTGGTGTCGGGCCCCGCGTTGGCCATGGCCAGCAGGCCTCGGGCGTAGGTGCGGCGCTCGCCCGTCGGGTCGCCCGGCCACGGTGGCAGGTCGGTCGGCAGCTCGTCCTTGTAGCGATAGCCGGGACCGCCGGAGCCGGTGAAGCTCGGGTCGCCGCACTGCAGCACCTTGAGCCGGTCGTAGGCCGTCAGGCGGTGGCAGGAGGTGCGGTCGTAGAAGCGGTGGCGCACCAGGTGCACGAAGCTCTGCACGGTGCAGGGCGCCTTGGCCGGGTCGAGCGAGAGGGTGATGTCGCCGTGGTTGGTCTCCAGGACCACCTTGACCGGCTTGGCCGGGGTGCGGCGCGGATCCGGCGGCAGGTGCACCTTGCGCACCGCGGGGTCGTCAGGGGTCTCGGTGTAGGCGCAGGGGCCCTTGGTGGTCTTCGGCGGTCGCTCGGCGGCCGGGGTGGTGGCCGAGGCGGGCAGGGCGCCGGCCGTGAGCAGCGAGGCTGTGGTCAACGCTGCCAGGGCGAGTCGCATAAGTCCTCCGGAGGGGGTGAGTCGGGGGCCCTCTGACATCTAGTCGATCTCGCTGTGGGCGTCAAGAGCGGCCGCAGGTACGGCAGGTGCCCCTGGTGCGCAGGTAGTAACCGTAGGCGGCGACGGCCAGGGCCACGCCCCACAGCGGCCACAACATCTGCGGACCTCCCATGGCCCAGTTCGCCCAGTCGAAGCCGGTGCGCAGGGTCTGCCACCAGAACATCAGCCCGGCCGACAACACCACGACGCTGACGATGCCCGCGAAGATCACCGGGAACATGGTCGGCACCCGCCTGCCGCGCAGCCGCGGCACCCATCGCGGCCAGATCTCGCTCCACGGACGGTTCAGCCCGATGGTGAGGATCGCGCCGAGCGTGCCCAGCACGCCGAGAAAGGCGCCCACCAGCCACAGGCCGCTCTCGGCTCCCTCGGCGTGCGTCTGCGCGTCCATGCCCAGGGGGATGCCCAGGGCCCAGGCGTAGCGGGTGACGCCGTAGATCTCGGGGACGAGCGCGGCCACGTGCACGGCCCAGAAGCCCCAGCGGCGGGCGGACTCGGGCGTGGTCCAGTGGCGGTGGGTCAGGGTGTCGCGGCGGCCGCAGCTGACGCAGGCGCCCGCCGTACGCCGGTGGTAGGCCAAGGCGGCGACGCCCCACAGGATGCCGCCCGCGGTCACGATCAGCAGGTTGATCCTGGGCCAGGCCAGAGCCATGGCGGGGTCGATGGGGAGCAGGCCGAGAGGGAGGGCGACGAGGAGGATGGGCGCGTAGGCGACCAGCATCAGCACCCGGTAGTCGGGGATCACCACGGCCAGCCCGACGGCCATGATCGCCGCGAAGCCGATCACGAGCGGGCGCGGCCCGGCGCCGCGCGCCATCAGCAGCGCCACGAGCGCGCCGCCGAGACCGAGGGCGGCGATGACGGGGCCGCCGATCTGGGGGGTCAGCCCGGCCAGGAGCGACAGCTCGGCCTCCCGGTCGCCGACGCCGAAGGGGAAACCGTCGCCGCCGAAGGTCCACCAGAGGCCGAGCGCGCCGTAGGCCAGGGACCACAGGGCCGCCAGGGAGGTGACCCGCGCGGGCCACCGCCGTCCGGGCGCGGCCCGATCCTTCACCTTCGGCCGTGGGGTGCTGTCGATCGTCATGGCCCCAGCCTCGCGTGGCCGCCCGGGCCGGACCTCCCCCGCGCGGGGGAGGCGGCTCCCTCACGCCGGGGAGATCAGCCCGGTGTGCACGCCCATGAACGACAGCAGGTCACGGGCGAGGCAGTCGGAGCCGCGCCCGCGCTCGTGCCGCAACAGGACCGGACGGCGGCTCGTGGTGGCCGCCTGCATCGCCGCGCACATCTTGCGGGCGTGCATGGCGTCGGCCCGCGCCCCGTCGCGCTGGACGACGAAGAGCGTCGCCGGGTAGGCCACACCCGGCTTGACGTGGTGGTAGGGGGAGTAGGACAGCAGCCACGACAGCTCCACCGGGTCGTCGGCGCTGCCGTACTCCTCGCGCCACTCGGCGGCCGGCGGCGAGTGCTCGTACCTGACCATGTCGAGCACCGGCTCGACCAGCACCGCGGCGGCGCACAGCTCGGGCCGCTGGGTGATCACCGCGCCGACCAGCAGCCCGCCGTGGGACTCGCCGCACAGGCCCAGCCGGTCGGGCGTGGTCCAGCCCAGCTCGACCAGGGCCTGGGCGGCGGCGATCAGGTCGTCGAAGGAGCGCTGTTTCGTCCCCCGCCGCGCCGCCTCGTGCCAGCCGGGGCCGCCCTCGCCGCCCCCTCGCACCCCGGCCAGGGCGAAGACGCCGCCCGCGTCCAGCCACGGGAGCACGTGGCTGGAGTAGGCCGGGGTGAGCGGGATGCCGAAGGCGCCGAAGCCGTACAGGATGGCCGGTCGCGGGCCGCGCAGGTCGCGCCTGGCCAGGATGGTCAGCGGGATCCGCGTGCCGTCGCGCGAGGTGCAGGTGACCCGATGGCCGGTCACGGGCTCGTGGCCGACGGTGCCCGGCGCCTGCATCCAGGTCTCGACGCCCCGGTCGCGGGCGTCGAAGCGCAGGATGGCGGGCGGCGTGACGTGGTCGGTGTAGGTGAAGAACGCCTCGTAGGCAGGCCGGGCGCGGGTGACGAGCGGCCCGGTGCTGCCGGCGCCCGGCAGGGAGACGGGCCGCAGGCGGGTGCCGGTCAGCAGGTCGTGCAGGGCCAGCTCGGAGATCGCGTCGCGGGTGTGGCTCACCAGCAGCACCGGGCGCCCGAGCGCCGGGCCGTCCAGGACGGCGAACCCGGTCAGCGTCGCGAGCGGATCCTCGGCGACCAGCTCGCGCCACTGGCCGGGCGTGGCCGCGTCGGCGACGCAGAGCCTGCCGCGCTCCGCCCCCATCGTGGTCATGACGTAGACCCGCCCGTCGGGGCCGACCGAGACCGTGGCGCGGGCGTCCAGGCCCACGTGTACGGCACGCGGCACGCCGGGTTCGAGCGGATCGACCAGCCAGACGTCGTCGCCCGCCGCGGTGACGCAGGTCAGGATCACCCAGCGCCCGTCGTCGGAGGCGGCAAGGCGGTAGTCGCCCGGCTCGCCGGTGATGCGCACGTCGTCGCGCGCGGGAGCGCCGATCCGGTGGCGCAGGACGTGGCCCGCCCGCGTGTAGAAGAAGCAGGCGCCGCCGGGCGGCCAGGCCAGCGACGGCCCGCACCCGAGCATGGGCCCGTCGATCACCTGGCCGGTGTCGGCGTCGACGATGTAGAGCGCGGGCTGGGCCGCGGTGGAGCGGGCGAACTGGCAGGCGACCCTGCGACCCTCGGCATCGGGATGCCAGGCGAGCAGCGACACCCTGCCGTCGGGGTCGAGCAGGTTCGGATCGAGGAGCGGATGGCCGTCGCGGAACAACACGGGATGGGCCTGCCCCGCCGTACGCCGCAGGTGAAACCGGTGACGGCCGCGCCATCTCGGGGAGGTGACCAGGCCCGCGCCGGCCGCCTGGCCGATCCTTGTCAGGACGGGCGAGTCAAGGGGGATCGTCGCGGCGTGGCGGCGCCACAACGACTCCTGCGCCGCCAGCCAGCCGCGTGACTCGGCGGATTCCGGATCTTCGAGCCACCGGTAGGGATCGCTGAGCGTCTTGCCGTGGAGGCGCTCGACCGCATCGGACCGGGGGGCCTCGGGATAGGGATAGTCCTGCACTTTTGCGCCCTCCATCCTCGATGGAGTGAAATGTCATTTACTCAGAGTGGCGACGGCCAGTCAAGGAAGAATTGACAACGATCTGGGGACCCTTCGGGCATACCCGCCTGGCATTGCGCGACCGGGAATCGTCGGGAGCACCGGTTACGCTGCGACCTGTGACAGCTGATGTGACCGAGCGACATGAGGGAGCCGATGGGCGCGCCACCATCGGCGTGGCCGTGGGCAGGGTGCTCGGCACCCAGGCCGCCTCGCCCCTGTCGTTCTGGATCGGCCTGGAGCCGGGCAAGGTCGTGCAACTCGACGACGTGGTGGTGACCAGGCGCGACGTGCCCGGACACGGACCCATCCTGGTCGCCGGGGTGGTGACCACCGTCGAGGCCAGGCACGAGGGCGCCGCGTTCGACAGCGACGTCTTCCTCATCGCCGACGGCGCCCTGCCCGCGGCGGTCGTGGAGGTCGCCGAGGTGCGCGTCACCCGGGTCGAGCCCGAGGTGTTCGTGCCGCCGCTGCCCGGCGAGAAGGTGTTCCTGGCCGAGAGCGCCGACCGCGACCAGGCGCTCTACTTCGACGTCATGGACCGGCGCATCCCCATCGGCAGCGGCCGCGACGGGCGCCCCCTCTACCTCAACTTCGACTTCATGGACGGCACCCGCGGGGCCCACGTCTCGATCTCGGGCGTCTCGGGCGTGGCGACCAAGACCTCCTTCGCAACCTTCCTGCTCTACTCCATCTTCAACTCCGGAGTGCTCGGCGGAGAGTCGGCCAACACCAAGGCACTGATCTTCTCCGTCAAGGGCGAAGACCTGCTCTTCCTCGACCACCCCAACACCAAGCTGACCGGCCCCGGCGACTACACCAGGCTCGGCCTGCCCGCCCAGCCCTTCGGCAGCGTCCACGTCTTCGCCCCGCCGCGGCCCAACGACCCCAACGGCGTGCCCCACGTCTCGGCGCGCACCCACGGCGTCAGCGCCTTCTACTGGACCCTCGTGGAGTTCTGCCAGGAAGAGCTGCTGCGCTTCGTCTTCGCCGACTCCGACGACGAGCGCGCCGGCTACTCCCTGCTCGTCGGCCAGATCGCCGCCCGGCTGCAGAGCTGGGCGGAGCCGGTCGGCGACGGCGGCGCCGTCCGCGTCAGGGGCACCTCGTGCCGCACCTTCTCCGACCTCGTCGAGCTCATCTCCGACCAGCTCCAGGACGAAGACGAACGACGCGAGTGGACCGGCGCCACCACCCCGCTCGGCACCGTCAACGCCTTCCTGCGCCGCCTGCGCAGCGCCGTGCGGCCCCTGTCGCCGATCGTCCGCGGCGACCTGCCGTTCTACCGCGGCCACTCCATCCGCACCTCCGACGCCCAGGTCTCCATCGTCGACCTGCACAACCTGCCCGAGCGGGCCCAACGGTTCGTCGTGGGCGTGGTGCTGCGCGGCGAGTTCCACCGCAAGGAGTCCTCCGGCACCGCCAAGCCGCTGCTGTTCGTCGTGCTCGACGAGCTCAACAAGTACGCTCCGCGCGAGGGCGACTCGCCCATCAAGGAGATCCTCCTCGACGTCGCCGAGCGCGGACGCTCCCTCGGTGTGATCCTCATCGGCGCCCAGCAGACCGCCTCCGAGGTCGAGCGGCGCATCGTCTCCAACAGCGCGATCCGCGTCGCCGGCCGCCTCGACCCCGCCGAGGCGGCCAGGTCGGAGTACGGCTGGCTGCCGCCCACGGTCCGCGACCGGGCCACCATCGCCAAACCGGGCACCATGTTCGTGGCCCAGCCGGAGATCCCGGTGCCGCTCGCCGTGGCCTTCCCCTTCCCCGCCTGGGCCACCCGGCCTTCCGAGGCGGCAGAACCAGCCAAGCTCACGGGCAATCCCTTCGCCGGACTGCCCGAAGAGGACGACATCCCGCCCTTCTGACCACAGGAGCATCGTTCGTGAAGATCCTGCACACCGCCGACTGGCACGTGGGCAAGGTGCTCAAGGGCCGCTCCCGGGCCGACGAGCACCGGGCGGTGCTGCGCGAGCTGGTGGGCGCCGCCCGCGAGCACGACGTCGACGCCGTCATCGTGGCCGGCGACCTGTTCGACACCTCCGCGCCCACCCCCGAAGCCCAGTCGCTGGTGCTGCCCGCGCTCATGGCGCTCCACGAAGACGGCCGCGACGTGGTCGTCCTGGCGGGCAACCACGACAACCCGCAGCTGTTCGAGGTCTACCGGCCGCTGCTCGGCGCGCTCGGCGTGCACGTCGTCGGCTCCTTCCGCCGCACCCCCGTCGAGTTCACCGCCCGCACCGGCGAACCCGTGCGCCTGGCCGTCCTGCCCTTCCTCTCCCACCGCTACGTGGTGCGGGCCGCCGAGGTGCTGAGCGGCACCGCCATCGAGCACAACCGCGACTACGCCGCGCGCATCGGCGAGCTGATCGGCGCGCTCACCGCAGGATTCGGCGGCGACACCGTCAACCTGGTCACCACCCACGGCACCCTGCCCGGCGGCCGGTTCGGCGGCGGCGAGCGCGAGGCGCAGTCCGTCTTCTCCTACTACTTCGAACCCACCGTCTTCCCCTCCACCACCCAGTACGCCGCGCTCGGCCACCTGCACCGCCGCCAGCAGATCCCCGGACCCTGCCCGATCTGGTACTCCGGCTCGCCCATCGCCGTCGACTTCGGCGAAGAGGGCAACCTGCCCGGCGCGCTGCTGGTCGACGTGCAACCCGGGCGTCCCGCCGTGGTCAGCGAGCTGCTCTTCGAGCAGGCCCGCCGCCTACGCACCGTCAAGGGCAGCCTGGCCGAGCTCGAGGCACTCGAGACGGGCGACGACTGGCTGCGCGTGGTCGTGGCCGAGCAGCCCCGCGTCGGACTGGCCGACCAGGTGCGCGAGCTGCTGCCCAACGCCATCGACGTGGTGCTCGACGAACGTTTCCGCCCCGTGCGTGCCGTACGGCAGGCCGGGGCCACCGCCAAGCCGCCCGGCGAGCTGTTCCGCGACTACCTGACCGCGACCAAACGCTACGACGAGCAGGTCGCCACCCTGTTCGACCTGCTGCACGACGAGGTGACAGGCGCATGAGGCCACTCCTGCTCACCCTCGACAACTTCGGCAGCTTCCGCGAGCCGCTGACCGTCGACTTCTCCGACGTCGAATACTTCGCCCTCGTCGGGCCCACCGGCGCGGGCAAGAGCACGGTCATCGACGCGATCTGCTTCGCCCTGTACGGCACCGTGCCGCGCTGGGGGCGCGAGAACGCCATCGCCCACGCGCTCGCCCCCTCGGCCACCGGCGGCAAGGTGGGGCTGATCTTCGAGAGCGCCGGCAAACGCTACGGCGTGGTCAGGGCGATGGCCCGCGACGCCAAGGGAGTCGTGCGCACCAGGGAGGCCCGCCTCGAAGAGCTGCGCGACGACTGGGACGACGTCGTGCGCTCCCTGGCCGAGGGCGAGAACGTCACCGCCGAGGTGCAGCGGCTGACCGGGCTCGAATACAAGTTCTTCACCCAGTGCGTCGTGCTGCCGCAGGGACGCTTCGCCGAGTTCCTGCACGCCAAGCCCAACGAGCGCCAGGACCTGCTGGTGCAGCTGCTCGACGCCGAGGTCTACAACGAGATCCGCATGAAGGCCACCCGCGAGGAAGACTCCTCACGCCAGGCCGCCCACCACGCGCGCGAGCAGCGCGCCGAGTTCACCGCCACCCCGCAGGCCGAGGAGGAGGCGGCGGCCAAGGTCACCGCGCTGCGCGACCTGCAACGCGACATCGCCACCGAGCTGGAGCTGCTGCGCGCCCGCGACGCCGAACTCGAACGCACCAAGCGCGAGCTGACCGAGCTCACCGGGCGGCTGGCCGAACTCCGGGCGCTGACCATGCCCCCCGAGGTGCCCACCCTGGCCGCCTCCGCCAAGCAACACGCGGCCGACGTGGCCACGACCGAAACACGGCTGGCCGAGGTGACCCGGGCCGAGCACGACGCCGAGGCCGCCCTGGCGGGACTGGGCGACCGGGCCGAGCTCACCGCCGCGCTGGCGGCGCTCGACACCGTCGAACGGCTCGCCGTCGCCGCGGCCGAGGCGCGGGCGACGTCCGAGCGGTCGCTGGCGCAGGCACGCGAGTCGGCGCGGGCCACACTGGAGCAGGCTCGCCGCGACACCGCCTCCGCGCTGGAGGAAACCCGCGCGCGGGCGGCCCAGACCCTCACCCAGGAGAAGTCGCAGGCCGAAGGCTCGCTGGCGTCGTCACGCGCCGACGGGCAGCGGTCGCTGGCCGACGCGCGCACGGCCGCGGAGCGGGCGCTGGCCGAGGCCCGCACCCACGGGGAACGCGCCGCCTCGCAGGCCCGCCGCCAGGGGGAGCGGTCACTCGCCGAGGCCCGCACCCAGGCGGCGGCCGCGGACGCGTCGCTGGAACGGCTGACGGCGGCGGCGCGGGGGGCGGCGGAGGCGCTGGAGCGGGCGCAGGCCGCCTACGACGAGCTGCGCCACGCCCACGCCGCGGCCGACCTCACCGGCCGGCTGGTGGTGGGCGAACCGTGCCCGGTCTGCCGCCAGCCGGTAAAGGACCTGCCCGCAGCCACCGACACGGGCAAGGCCACCCCGGCCCCCGCCACCCCGGCCCCCGCCACCTCGGCCCCCGCCACCTCGGCTCCCGCCGTCTCGGCTCCCGCCACCTCCTCTTCCGCCGCCTCGGCTTCCGCCGCCCCGGCCCCTGCCACCTCGGCTTCCGCCGCCTCGGCCCCCGGCGTCGCGCGAGGCCGGATGCCCGGGGCCGCCGGAGTCGCCGCCCAGGCGGCCCCGGGCGTGGCACGAGCCCCCGGCGCCAGGGGTGGGCGGGAGGGGGGCGACGACGGCTCCTCGGCGCCGGCCGGGGACGGCGGGCGGACGGCGCTGGCCGCCGCCGAGCGGGCGCTGAAGAAGGCGCGCACCGACGACGACCGGGCCAGGAGCGCGCTCAGCCAGGCCCAGACCGCCGCCGCCATGCTCGCCGACCGCGCCGCCCGGCTGGAGGGCGAGCTGGCCGAGCAGGCCGGCCGCTCCGCCCGCGACCTGGCCGAACACCTCGCAAGGCAGGAGCGCGAGCAGGCCGACCGGCTCGCCAGGCTGACGACCGAGACCGGCCGGCAGCACGCCAAGCTCGAAACCGAGACCGCGGAACGCCTCGCCCGGCGCGAGCGCGAGGTGGCCGAGCAGCTGACGCGCCGCGAGCAGGAGCTGACCTCCCAGCTCGCCCGCCGCGAGCAGGACCTGACCGACCAGGCGGCGCGCCTCGCCTCCGAGCTGGCAGCCCAGGTCGCCAGGCTGGAGGCCGAGCTGGCCCAGCACCGTTCCGCCCTGCCTGACGGCGCCGACCGCGCCGACCTGACCTCGCGCCTGGCCGCCGTGGTCGAGGCCGACAGGCGGGCCGCCGAGGCCAGGAAGGCCGCGCGCGCGTGCCGCGCCGAGCTCGAAGAGCTGCGCAAGGCGGCCGCCCTGGTGTCGCGGCGCGCGGAGGAGGCGTGGGCGGCGCTCGGTACGGCACGCGACAAGCTGATGGTCCTCGGCCTGGGCGACGAGGCGGCGCCGCCGGTCGACCGGGCCGACCTGCACGCCGCGTGGCAGGACCTGATCACCTGGCGCAACCGGGTCGGCACCGCCGCGCGCGCCAAGGCCGACGAGACGGAGCAGTCGCTGTCGGCCCTGGCGGAGCTGCGCGAGCAGCAGGTCAAACACCTCCGCGCCCGCCTCGACGACCACGCCGTCCCAGCGGGCGACCACCCCGCCGCCGTCCCCGCAGACGGCCATCCCGGCGCCGACGGGCGTGCCGGGGGGCAGCCCGGCTCCTTCGTCCTCGCCGGTGGTCACCCCGATCAGCTGGCCGCTGCCGTCGCGACCGCGTTGGCGCGGGCCGAGGGGCTGCTGGAGCGGCTGCGCGAAGACCTGGCCAAGATCGCCGAGCTGGACCGCATGATCGCCGACAAGGAGCGCGAAGCCGGCGTGGCGCACGAGCTGGCCCTGCGCCTGCGCGCCAACGCCTTCGAACGCTGGCTCTGCGCCGAGGCTCTCGCGGTCCTGGTCGCCACCGCCTCCGAGACGCTGCGCGAGCTCTCCGACGGCCAGTACGAACTGGAGCTGGGCGACAAGAGCGAGATCGAGGTCATCGACCACGCCGAGGCCGGCATGCGCCGCAGCGCCCGCACCCTGAGCGGCGGCGAGACCTTCCAGGCGGCCCTCGCCCTGGCGCTGGCCCTGTCGGGCACGGTCGCCAGGGGCCTCGACTCGATCTTCCTCGACGAGGGCTTCGGCACCCTCGACCCGGCCACCCTCGACACGGTGGCGGCCACGCTCGAACGCCTGGCCGCCGGTCAGGAGCGTATGGTCGGCGTGGTGACCCACGTGCAGGCGCTGGCCGACCGGGTGCCGGTGCGCTTCGCCGTCCATCGCGACACCACCGGCTCCCATCTGCGGAGAATTGACACGTGAGCGTGAGCGAGTTCAGCATCGACCCCTGGGATCCCGGCTACGCCGCCGCCATGTCGGTGGAGGCGTTGACCGAGCGCGGTTCCACCAGCGCGGAGCTGGAGCTGGGCGTCGAGGCGGCGCCCGGCGACTGGTCCCCGGTCACCCCGCGCGGCGGCGCCCCCGAGACGCTCCTGGTCGCCGACGGTGTGCGCCGCATCGACGCGCGCGTCTGGGTGCACGGCGAGCCGATGCCGCTGCCGGGCATCGCCGCCTCCTACGCGGCGGGGATCGTGCGCTGCGGCCCCGACGGCGCCGATCTGGCCGAGATCGAGGTGCGCCGCTCGCTGATCAGCGCCGCGCCCGACACTCCCGAGGTCAAGACCCGGCACGCCACCTTCCAGCCCGCCCAGGCGACCGATTCCAGCATGGAGTCGCTCTCGCTGGCCCTGCAACGCCAGGTGACGCAGCTGGAGCTCGAACTGTCCGTGCGCCACCGCCGCGATGGCAGCGACCTGCTGCTGGTCGACGGCCCCCTGCGCGGCCGCACTCAGCTGGCCGACACGGTGGGCTACATCAAGACGCACCACATCTCCTACCTGCCCGCGCCCCAGTCGGCCGTGGTGGGCGCGCTCGCCTCGGGCCAGCGCACCCCGGTCTTCCTCATGGGCACCAGCTGGCGGCGCCACGCGTGGTATCTGCGCCTGCCCGTCACCTCGACGGCGCCGTGGGCGGGCATCGCGCGGTGCGAGGCGGGGGCCGATCTGAGCTCGGAGCAGGTCGTACGGCTCGCCGACGCGATCACGCTGGCGCTGCTGCCGCTGGCGGGCGTGCCGTACAAGGATCCTCGTGCACCCCAGAACCTGGTGCCGATCGGCGGGCTGGAGAAGCTGCTGCGCCACTACCTGGGCGACCCGCAGCTGATGTATCGGGCCCTGCGGTCGGCCGCCCGGGGGTGAGGAGCGCCCCGCGCGGTGAACTTCACCGCGATGCGGTAGGAAGAATCAACCTTTCGCGGTATGCGCGCTCACGTTCGATGCCGAACCATTGAGGCCCATGAAGCGAACGATCTCCCATCTCTCCACCGCCGCGGCGATGGTGCTCGCCGGGCTCTGCGTGACCGCCGCCCCCGCCGACGCCGCCCCCGCGTGCACCGCGCCCGAATGGCCCCCGGACACCACCGACGGCTACGCCTTCATCAAGGGCGACCAGTGGTCGTCCAAGTTCAACCTCAAGAAGGCGCCCTACTCCCACTGCGGGAACTCGGTGCTCATGTGGGGCGGGGACAAGCTGGAGCTGAACTGCTACATGTACAACGACTACGGCAACAAGTGGTACTACGGCTGGGCGAGGTACGGCGACAACTACTACAAGGGCTGGATGTCGGCCGCCAATCTCGAGTGGTTCACGGGTTGGAGCGGCGGCAAGTGCGTGATCGATGACGCGTAGGCCCCGCCTCAGTGGCAGTGGCGCGCGGCCGAGGCAGGCACGTCGAGCGTCGGGTTGCGGTCGAAGAAGCCCGACGGCTTGAGCGTGAAGCCGCAGGTGTCGACCGGCATGATCGGCCAGTCCTCCGGCCGGGGCAGGTGGGTGCTGCCGAACGTGTGCCACACCACCAGGTCCTCCCCTTCCAGCGGCCGGTCGGCGGCGGCGTACGACGGCAGGCCCTCGCCGGGTGAGCTCTGGTTGACGAACTCGCCGGCCGGATACCGCTCGTCGGGGTGGTAGCGGGTGACCCACAGGTGGTGGGTGGCGAAGGCGGCCCGGCCGCTGATGGACGACTCGTCGGAGGCCAGCAGGACCGGCCGTCCCTGCGGGTGCAGCACGTAGGAGACGGGCTGGCCGAGCCGGTTGAGCGAGCCGGGGTTGGTGATGCGCCAGACGCGGTCGCGCAGGGGGTCGGCGTCCCGTTGTGCCTGCGATTCGGTGCGGAGCGGGGTGAGCCTGCGCGTGAAGGCGTTGCCGTACGGGTTGGCGGGCCCGATCGGCAGGCGCTCGACCTCCTGCTCGACGACGGTGTTGGCGGTGCCGTCGAGCATCATGTCGAGGCGGGCGCAGTACAGGTGCTGGTGGTACGGCGCGGCCAGGCCGGGGGCGATCGGCGTGGCGTACGGGCTGTCCTCGACGTGGGCGGCGGTGAAGAGCACCCCGGTGGCCTTGACCTCCAGCTGGATGGTGCCGTCGAGGTAGAGGTACCAGTAGAAGCCGTAGTCGTAGTTGCCGACGGTGACGAAGAAGGAGATGACCAGGCGGCGCTGGCGCCGGGTCTCGGCGGCCTCGGTGTAGAGGTCGGTGTGCTTCCAGAGGATGCCGTGGTCCTCCTCGTGCAGGCAGATGGCGTTCTCCACGACGCGGGGCGTGCCGTCGCCCTCGGGGAGTACGGCGTCGAAGTAGCGGATCTCGCCGAGGCAGTCGCAGCCGAGCCTGAGCGAGTTGACCGCGGCGCCGAGCAGGTATTCGCCGGCGTCGAAGTAGTTCTGCCAGAAGCGCGTCGGGCTGGGGTCGCCGTACGGCACGACCATCTCGGCGATCGAGGCGCGGTAGACGATGGGCCGCTCGTGGAAGGAGAGCTGGTGCAGGATGAGCCCTTCGCGGGCGTCGAATCCGATGCGGAGGCGCCAGTTCTCCCAGCTCACCACGTCGCCTTCGACGGCGAAGGAGGGGCCGTCCGGCTGGGTGATCTCGATCGGCTTCAGGGTGTCGCGCGTGTGCGTGGGCCGGTCGTAGTTGCCTTCCTCGACCGGCACGGGGAAGACCTGGTGGTCGTGGAACTCGGCGACCCGCCGGCCGATGAGGTCCACGTAGGCGACGATCCCGTCGATGGGGTGCGCCCAGGCGTGGTCGTCGGGCCGGTGCTGCAGGAACATGAGTGAGCGCAGCATGCGGCGCCCGCGCTCGCCCTCGATGCCGTAGTCGCCCGCGGACAGGGGCGCCACCCGCACGAGGTCGAGGTCCGTGATGCCGCGGGCGGCCATGGCCTGCTCGAACCGGGGGTCGGCCTTGACGATCTCCTCGACCAGCGGGTACTCCTCCAGCAGCACCGGCGGCTGCCCGGCGGCGATGTCGGCCACGTGGTCGACCGCCGAGCGGGTCAGCGAGGCCAGTACGGTCCGCGCCCGGCCGGTGTCCAGGTCGAGCAGCACCGCGCGCACCCGCCGGTCCACCGGGTCGCCGTCCTTGTGGCCGAGCACCTGCTCCTTGGCCGGTTCCTCCAGGCCCAGGTACGGCAGGCGGGTGGTTTCCCCGACGAGCCCTTCGCGTGTGAGTAACTCCAGCGCGGCCGTGAACTCGTCGGCGGTCAGCCGATCAAGGGGATGCGTCACCGGATCAAACTACGACGAATGCTGCCAATTCAGATAGATGGAAACTCCACCGGGGACTGTCTCGGAGGCGCTCGACTTCGCAGGGCGGCTATGACGGCGGCAGGCTCACCGACTGCGGCGTGACCGGCTGCCGGCAGTGCGCGCACACCACCAGCGGGTCGAGCGCCGCACCGCAGTCGTGGCCGAGTACCAGCGGTGGCCGCTCGGCCAGGTGCCGGTCGCCCCACTGCCGCAGGAGGTGCAACACCCCCTGCAGCTCCAGCCCCGCCGCCGTCGGTACGTACTCGTGGCGCGGCGGCCGCTCGCTGTAGGCGACCTTCTCCAGCACCCCCGCCTCGACCAGGTGCTTCAGCCGGGCGGCGAGCACGTCGCGCGGGGCGCCGATGCCGCGCACCATCGCGTCGAAGCGCCGGACCCCGAGGAAGACCTCACGAAGGACCAGAAGGGAGTACTTCTCGCCCACGACGGCGAGGGTGTCGGCGATCGAGCAGGGGCGGGGAACGGTCATGTGTTCCATGGTAGGGCGAGTTTGAAAACCCAACCCTTGGGAGAGCGTCCGCGCGCGGAGGGGTGATGGGCACCGTCACGGCCCACCACCCCTCACCCCACGAGTTTCCCACCCCGCCGGCCTCCCGCGTCACCTGGATCATCGTCAGGCGCCCGCTCTAGGCTGGCGCGATGGAAGAGCAGCGCATGGTGCGGATATCGAAATATCTCGCCAAACACCTACGCCACGAGCCCGAACGCATCGGCCTCACCCTCGACGAAGGCGGCTGGGTCACGGTCGACACCCTCCTCGAAGCCGCCGGGGCACACGGCTTCCCGATCACCCGCGACGAGCTCGACCACGTCGTGAACACCAACGACAAACGCCGCTACATCATCACCGGCGAGCGCATCAGAGCCAGCCAGGGCCACAGCGTCGAGGTCGAGCTCGGCCTGGAGGCGGTACGGCCGCCCGCGATCCTCTACCACGGCACGGTGGGCCGCAGCCTGCCCGCCATCCGCGACGAGGGCCTGCGAGCCATGTCGCGCCACCACGTGCACCTGTCGCCCGACCGCGAGACCGCGGTCCGTGTCGGCTCCCGGCGCGGAGTCGCGGTCGTCCTGGTCGTCGACGCCGGCGCCATGCACGCCGCCGGCCACCCCTTCTACCTCAGTGCGAACGGCGTGTGGCTGACCGACCTGGTTCCGGCGGAGTATCTGCGCTTTCCCGGATGATCGCCTCGGCCCGTTCCCTGAGCCGGGGAAGGAAGTCCAGTACGGCACGCGCCCGGCCCGGCAGCCGCTCCCGATCCACCCCCAGATCGGCCAGCAGCGCCTCGAACCCGGGGTCGGAGTCGAGCCCCAGCGCCTGAAGGCATCGGGAGTAGGTGGCCACGATCCAGAAGACGGACTCCCGGTGCTCGCCCCGCTCGATGAGCTCGCGGCTGCCGTCGATGGCGACGGGCCTGGCCTCGGCGGTCAGGTCGGCGGCGAAGGGGAAGTCCCGCTCGCGCAGCAGCGCCGTCCGGTCGAAGACCTCCGTGAGCGCGTCCAGGTGGTGGCGTGCCCGCGCCGGGGTCCAGTCCGCGCAGCCCAGCAGGTCCAGCAGGTCGGTGTGGAAGCCTTCCATGCCGTGCGCGCGCAGCAGGTCGAGAACCGCGCTGTAGCGCTTGCGCACCGTGGGATTACGCAGACCCGCCGTCAGCAGCACGTGCGTCGTCACCCCGCAGCCGAACAACCACGAGGTGACCAGCTGCGGCCACGGCCCGGCGCCCTCGGCGGCCCGTGAGGCGAAGGCCACCACCCCCTCCTCCGCGTTCGAGCAGCGCCGCCGTATCCAGTGCGCCTGGCCGTACAGCGGAGCGACGGCCAGCCGCAACGCCGTCAACCGCCCGGTCGGATCGTCGATGACGGTGCCCGGCCCTGCGGCGGGGCGGAACGCCCCGGCCACGTGATACGACCCCAGCACCTGCTCGGCCGAGCCCAGCCGCCCCCAGTCCATCGCGCTGACCTCGATCAGCACGCCACGGTGGCGGAACTTGCCCAGCTTGTCGGGCGTCAGCACCATGACATCGACATCGGACGACGCGGGCAACTCCTCGTCGTCGCCCGCCCAGACGGCCGAGCCGCTGAGGTAGGCGCCGCCGTAGTCCGCAAGGGTGTGGCGGTGGCCAAGGACCCAGTCCGCGGCCACCGCCCGTGCTTCACCGATCTTCACAAACCACCACGTTAGCTACCGCAGTGCTCGAACGGGCTGTCGTAGACGGAGGAGCCCGCCTTGCCGCCCCACTTCACGCACTTGCCGGGAGCCGCCGCGCGCACCGGTCCCGCGTAGTAGCCGAAACTGCCGCTGTCGGTGATCCGCGTACTGCCCTGCACCTCCAGATAGGCCGTGACGGCCGTCGGGGTGCCCAGCGAGGTGCGCTTCAGCGTGACCACGCAGTTGTAGCCGTTGGAGTTGTTGTACAGCAGGTAGACCGTGCCCGCCGTGCCCAGGCCCGCCGAGTCGACCACGCTGTAGCCGCTGCCGCACACCTCGGTCGGGGTGTAGGGGTTGGTGCTGCCGCCGCAGTTGTTCGAGGTGACCGTCTGGATGGGGTAGCCGAAGGTGGCGCCGTTGAAGACGGCCTTGCGGATGTTGCCCGGGTAGCCGTCGCCCTGCCGTACCTCGTAGTGCAGATGCGCGCTGATGTTGTTGCCCGGCCTGCTGGTCTTGCCGACCGTGCCGATCTGCTGGCCCTGCGACACGGACTGGCCCGCGGTGACCGAGCGGGTGTTGAGGTGGGCGTAGTAGGTCGCCCAGCCGCTGCCGTGGTCGATCTTGACCAGGTTGCCGAAGCCGTTCGTGGAACCCTGGTGAGCCGAGATCACCACCGTGCCGGAGGCCGCGGCCACCACCGGGTCACCGAGATCGGCGTCGGGGCTGCCGCCCCGGTTGAAGTCGATCTCCCAGGACTGGTGGGCGGAGCTGCCGCTGGAGTTGCCCGTCCAGCTCTGGCCGCAGGGGAAGGGGAGCTGGAAGTTGGTGGCCAGGACGGAGACCTCCTCCTCCGGCGCCGCGGGTTCCGGGTCGGCGGCCGCGGACGTGGCCGTACCCAGAGCAAGGAAGACGGCGAGAGCGACGACTCTGAGTTTCATGGGTGCTCCTTTCTGGAAATCAGGATCACCAGAAGGCGCACAAGGATCGTCCAGAACCGATACAAAGGGCTGTCAGGTCCTCCAAGGGGGCACAGATGCTCACCTTCCACGTGCTCGGCCCGCTGGAAGTACGATCCGGCGGCCGGCCGGTCCGCGTCTCGGGCCGCAAGCCACGCATGCTGCTGGCCTCCCTGCTCCTCGACGCCGGCCACGTCGTCCCCGCCGACCGCCTCGTCGAGGCGCTCTGGCCCGACTGCCCGCCCCGCTCCGCCCACGCCAACATCCGCACCTACGTCAGCTCCCTGCGCCCCGTCATCGGCGCCATCCGCGCCGAGGGCAGCGGCTACGCCATCGACGTCCCCGACGGCGCCCTCGACCTCCAGGTCTTCGAGGACCTCGCCGCCCTCGGCGAGCCCGAGGCGGCCCTGGCTCTCTGGCGCGGCACCCCCCTCGCCGACCTGCCCGAATGCGCCGTCTGGTCGCGCCGCCTGGACCACCTCCAGGCCGTACGGCTCCGCGTGGCGGACGAGGTGATCACGCGTCTCATGGGGGCGGGGCGTCATGGGGAGGCGGCGGCGGAGGTACGGGTCCTGATCGGGGAGCACCCGTATCGGGAGGATCTGTGGCGGCGGCTCATGGTCGCCCTCCACGCGGCGGGGAGGAAGGCGGAGGCCCTGCGGGCGTTCCACGAGGTGCGCGAGCAGTTGGTGGGGGAGCTGGGGGTGGAGCCGGGGGCGGAGCTGCGGCGGTGCTACCAGGCGATCGTGGGGGAGGAGTCGCGTTCGGGTGACGCGGGTGACGCGGAGCGCGCGGCACGCCCGCTTCCCATCACCGGCGCCACCGACTCCGGCATAGGCGGACCGCGTCCCACCACCGGCTCCAACAGGCCTGGGCCGCTTCCCGTCCCCCTCGTCTCCCGCGAGCGGGCCGGCCTCGCCCCGGCCTTCCCCGAGCGAGCCCCCCTCTCCCTCCCCGCCCCCGCCTGGCCCGCGCCTCGCCAGCTTCCGCCCGACATCGCCGACTTCGTCGGGCGCGCGGCCGAGCTCGAAGCGCTCGCGCCGCCCCACCCCCTGACCGTCGTCTCCGGCCCACCAGGCGTCGGCAAGTCGGCCCTGGCCGTACGGCTGGCGCACCGCCTCAAGCACGCCTTCCCCGGCGGCCAGGTGCACCTCACGCTGGGCGAGAAGGAGCCGGAGGACCTGCTCGCCCAGGCGCTCAGGGCGCTGGGCCTCATCCCGGCGGGAGACCTGCACGAGCGCGCCGCCCTGCTACGGTCGCAGCTCGCCGAGCGGCCCGTGCTCCTGCTCCTCGACGACGCCCGGGACGCCGCTCAGGTCGAGCCGCTGCTGCCCGGCAACGGCACCGTCGTGATCGTCACCAGCCGTCAGCGGATCACCACCCTCCCCGGCGCGCGCCTCCTGCACCTGGGACCGCTGCCGGAGCCGGACGCGGTGGAACTGCTTGGCCGCATCGTCGGCGACGAGTACCTGCACCCCAGCGACACCCCGCCGCACGCGGAGGCAGCGCGGGCCGAGACGGCGGCGCGGGCGGTGGTTGCGGCGTGCGGGCGATTACCGCTGGCGATCCGTGACGCCGGTGCGCGCCTGCTGGCCCGCCCCGGGTGGACGCTGGAGATGCTCGCCCAGCGCCTCGACGATCACCCGCTGACCGAGCTGAGGCAGGTCCGCGCGGTCCTCGGCCAGACCTACCGCCGCCTCCCCGAGGAGATCGCGCGGCCCTTCGCCACCCTGAGCCTGCTCGGCGACCGCCCGCTGCCCGGCTGGCTGCTCGCCACCCTGCTCGCGCCCGATCACCGGTCCGACCAGCGGTCCGACCAGCGCGTCGATCACCGGGAAGTCCACCGGGAAGTCCACCGCGAAGTCCACCGCGAAGACCACCGTGCCGATCACCTGGCCGACCTGCTCGTCGACGCCGGTCTCCTCGACCCCGCCGGTGCCGACCCCCTCGGGCACCCCCGCTACCGCCTCCCCGACCTGGTGCGCCGACACGCCGCCACGCTCCCGCCCGACCGCCTCACCATCGCCCGCGTGATCTCCGGCTGGACCGCCGCCACCCAGAGCGCCACCGCCCGCCTCCCCACGACGGTCTTCACCCTCACCCCCGCCGCCACCCCCGCCTGGAGGCTGCCCGGCGCGATGCTGGGCAGGCTGACCGCCGATCCGGTGGCCTGGTTCGAGGCGGAGCGCGAGACGCTGGCCGAGACGGTGCGGCTGGCGGCCGCGGCGGGGCCGCCGGGCTCGGCGTGGGCGCTGGCCGCCGCGCTGGTGCCGTACTACGACCTGCGCTGCCATCTGCGCTGCTGGCACGACAGTCACGCGGTGGCGCTGGATGCGGCGCGGGCGGCCGGAGATCTGTACGGCGAGGCGGCGATGTTGCGCGGGCTCGGCCAGGTGAGCCTCTACCAGGACAGGTACGACGAGGCGGAGGGCCGGTTCGCCGAGGCGCGACGGATCTTCCAGGAGGTGGGGGACCGGCGGGCCGAGGCCATCTCCATCTGCGGCCTGGGCGCGGTCAGCCAGTTCCGGGGGCGCCCGGCGCTCGCGCTGGGGCATTTCGGCAGCGCTCTGGGGATGTTCCTGTCGCTCGGCGATCTGGGCGCGGAGGCTTACGCGCGGCAGGCGATCGGGCGGGTCTGGCTCGGCTCAGGTGACCTCGATCAGGCGTCGGCCTGGCTGGGGCAGGCCATGCGCCTGGCGCGGGAGCTGGGGGACCCGCATCGGGAGGGCTGCGTCTCGATCCAGGCGGGCCGCCTGCACGAGTTGCGTGCCGAGCCGGATCAGGCGATGACGTTGCAGTCGCGGGCTTTGGACCTGTTCGACGGGCTGGGTGACCGGCACTGCGGCGCCTACGCGCTGCAGGGACTGGCCGGGCTGCATGCCGCGCGCGGGGAGTGGGCGGTGGCGTCGGCGCGGCTGGAGCGGGCTCGGGCGATCTTCAAGGAGCTGGGGGACCGCAGCGGCGCGGCGGCGTCGACGGAGCTTCTGGGCCGGTTGCCTCGCGGCTGAACCTGGCGCCAGGTGAGTCTGGACAAGCCGCTGATGATGTTAAACGATTAGATATGGCGTCGACCTGCTGTTGGACAGCGGCGCGAGCGTCAGGATTCAGTACCAGCTCGGAGGCGAAATGATTCCCAACTTTGCAGGTAGGTTTAAGTATGTTATTCGTATAGCATGAGACCAACGGCCAAGCATGTCGCCGAGCGCGCCGGTGTCTCGGTCGCCACGGTGTCGTACGTCCTGAGCGGCCGGGACCGCCCGGTGGCCGCCGAGACCCGCAAGCGGGTCCTCGACGCGGCCAAGGAGCTGGGCTACACCCCCAACCAGGCCGCCAGGAGCCTGCGCAAGCAGCGCACCCAGCGGGTCTGCCTGCTCCAGCCCACCGCGGGCGGCGTGCCGACCGAGGACCGGCTGGCCAGGGACCTGCACGAGATGGCCGACAGCCACGGCTACTCCGTGCTCACCCTGGCCGTCTACTCCCGCGAGCGCGCCGAGGCGGCGGTCGAGCTGCTGCGCAGCGGCATCGCCGATGGCGTCCTGGTCAACGGCGGCGAGCACCTGACCGGCGAGATGCTGGCCGGGATCCGCCTGCCGATGGTCGTGATGCGCGACGGCGACGTGCCGGAAGGGTGCGACGTGGTGCGCACGCCCGAGGAGGAGCCCTGCGAGCAGGCCGTCAGGCACCTCGTGGCGCAGGGCCGAAGCAAGATCGTCTATCTGTCGCACCGCTACGAGCTCTACCGGGAGCAGCCCACCGGCCGCATGCTCGGCTATCTCAAGGCGCTGGCCGGCCGCGAACCCACCGTGGTCGCCGGGGCCGAGGACCGCGTGGCGGCCTACCAGGCCACCGCGGAGCTGCTGTCGGGTCCCGACCGGCCCGACGCGATCTTCGCGGCCTCCGACCGGGCTGCCATCAGCGCGATCTGGGCGGTCAGGGACGCGGGCCTGCGCGTGCCGTACGACGTGGCGGTCGTCGGCGTCGGCAACATCGACGAGGGTCTCATCGCCAAGCCGCAGCTCAGCACCGTCGGCCCGCTGCGTCACGACTACAGCGACGTGGCGCGGCTGCTGTTCGACCGGCTGCTGGCCGAGCGGCCACCGCCTCCCCGGCAGATCGTCCGTTCCTGGACCTTCATCCAGCGCGGTTCGTCCTAGGACGACCTTCACCGAGCGCGGATCCCTCAGACGTCAAGGAGCCCCCATGACCCTCTCCCGCCGTGAAATGCTCCAGCTCCTCGGAGCCTCGGCCGTCCTGACCGCCTGCGCCGGGGCGCCTCCCGCCGCCTCGCAGGGCCAGGGCCCGGGCACGTTCACCGTCTACTGGAACGCCGGCCACGACTACCAGGCCTACCGCAAGGTGATCGCCGAGTTCGAGGCCGCGCACAAGGTCACGGTCAACTTCCAGAAGTATCAGTGGCCCGACCTGCGCACCCGCCTGCTGGCCGACTTCGCCTCGGGCACCGTGCCCGACCTGGTGGAGGAGCCGGGCGGCTGGGTGCAGGAGTTCGCGATCAGTGGCAACGCCCGCTCGCTGCAGGACTTCGTCGACAAGGACGGCGCCGCGATGGGCTTCCCCGCCGACTGGCGCGAGGCCACGGTCAGCCGCAACTCCTACAACGGCCAGGTGTACGGCGTGCAGCTGCACTTCACGGCGACCCTCCTCGTCTACAACAAGCAGATGCTCGCCGAGGCCGGCGTCGAGCCGCCCACCACGTGGCAGGAGTTCCTCGACGCGGCCAGGAAGCTGACCAAGGACGGCGTCTACGGCACGGCGCTCAACCAGGACCACGGCTACGTGAACCCGTGGCTGATGCAGAACGGCGTACGCGTCTACGACCCGGCCACCAAGGAGGTGCTCACCCCGGTCGACCAGGCGGTCGAGGCGATGCGGTTCCAGGCCGACCTCGTGCACAAGCACAAGGTCGCCCCTGTCCCGGTCTCCAGCACCGACTACTCGGGCCCGCAGAAGCTCTTCTCCGCCAAACGCGCCGCGATGATCATCACGGGACCGTGGGACCTGGGCCCGATCCGGCAGACCAGCCCCGACATCGAGATCGGCGTCGCCGCGCCGCTGACCGGCAAGGAGCTGGCCACCAATGCCGCGGGCGTCAGCCTCTTCGTGCCGTCGAAGGCCGCCAGGCCCGAGTTGTCGTGGGACTTCATCAAGCGTGTCACCGCCCTGGAGGTCGAGCAGGCCGCCACCAAGGAGGTGGGCATGCTCATGCCGCGCAAGTCGTGGGCCGAGCTGCCCGAGGTGAAGAACGACCCGATCACCAAGGCGTTCAGCGAGGCGCTGGCGGTGGCGCGGGACTCCACCGAGGAGATCCGGCTGACGGGGCAGAGCGGCAGGTACGACGAGGCGCTGAAGGTGATGTACCAGTCGGTCGTCATCCAGAACGAGCCCGCCGACCAGGCCGTCGCCAAGCTCCGCGAAACGGCCGCCGGGTTCCTGAAGTGAGCCTCTCGGCGAGGTACGCGAGGACGGCCTACCTCTTCCTCCTGCCCGCGCTCGTCTTCTTCACCGCCTTCTTCTACGTCCCGATCGCCAACGTCATCGCCACCAGCCTGCACACCGGCCCCCAGGCCGACGTCTTCGCGGGCCTGTCGAACTACGCCGACGCCCTGGCCGATCCGTCCGTGCGCCACTCCTTCCTGGTGACGCTCGGCTTCTCGGGCGGCGTGGTCGCCGGGTCGCTGGTGTTCGGCCTGCTCCTGGCGCTGGTGCTGGACCAGCCCCTGAAGGGCCGCGTCACCTTCCGCGCCATGCTGCTGGTGCCGTACCTGACCTCGGTCGCCATCGTCGGCCTGCTGTGGCGCAACATCCTCGACCCGCAGCTCGGCATCCTCAACCGGCTCGGCCTGGACCAGCAGTGGCTCAACGAGCATCCGCTGGCCACGATCGTCGGCGTCACGCTGTGGCAGACGGTCGGCTACACGATGGTGCTGTTCCTGGCGGGCCTGCAGGGCATCCCGGAGACCTACCAGGAGGCGGCCAGGATCGACGGCGCGAGCGCGTGGCAGCGGTTCTGGCGGATCACGCTGCCGCTGCTCGCGCCGACGACGCTGTTCGTCAGCGTGATGGCGGTGATCTCGGGCCTGCAGGCCTTCGGCCAGGCCTACATCATCACCAACGGCGGTCCGGGCGACGCCACCGACCTGTCGGTCTTCCACATCTACGCCACCGCCTTCAAGACGCGCGACTTCGGCTACTCCTCGGCGCAGTCGGTGCTGCTCCTGGTGGTGATCGTGCTGTTCACGCTGATGCAGCTGCGGGCGGGCAAGCGCGGGGAGGTGACCTACTGATGGTGCGCGTCGCCCTCTACACGCTGCTCGGCGTGATGTCGGTGGTCATGGTCGCCCCGCTGGTCTACATGGTGTCGCTGTCGCTGCAGACCGAGGCGGAGACGTTGTCGGCGCAGGCGGTGCTCTGGCCGGAGAACCCGCAGTGGGGCAACTACGCGGAGCTGTTCGTCAAGGCGCCCTTCGGCGACTTCATCGTCAACAGCTTCGTGGTGGCGGGCGGGATCACCCTGGCACACCTGCTGTTCGACCCGCTGGTCGGCTACGTGTTCGCCAAGTTCCGCTTCCCGCTGCGCAACACGTTGTTCGTGGCGCTGCTGGCCACGCTGATGGTGCCGTTCTTCGTGCGGATGATCCCGCTCTACGTGCTGATGGCGCAGCTCGGCTGGCTGAACACCTTCCAGGGGCTGATCACCCCGTTCCTGATGGACGCCTTCGGCATCTTCCTGATGCGCCAGTTCATCCAGCCGATCCCCGACGACCTGATCAGCGCGGCGCGGGTGGACGGCGCCTCGGAGTTCACGATCTACCGGAAGATCATCCTGCCGCAGACGAAGCCCGCGCTGGCCGTCCTGGGCCTGTTCACGTTCGTCTTCCAGTGGAACGAGTTCCTCTGGCCGCTGGTGGCCACCACCACGCCGGAGATGCGCACCATCCCGGTCGGCCTGACCCTGTTCAACCAGGAGTACTTCACCCTCTGGCATCTCACCGCCGCCGGTTCGGTGATCCTTTTCGTCCCGACTGCCATCCTGTTCCTGGTCAGCCAGCGCTACTTCGTGCGCGGCATCACCCTGACCGGCCTTCGCTAGGAGAACGTTTGTCACCCAACGTCATCGTGCTGCTCACCGACCAGCAACGGTGGGACACCGTCGGCCCGGAGTTCACCCCGACGCTCGACCGCATGGCCAGGTACGGCACGCAGGCCACGGTCGCGCTCACCCCGCAGCCGGTCTGCGCCCCGGCCAGGGCGGCTCTGCAGACCGGTCGTTACCCCACGACGACAGGGGTCTACCGCAACGACCGCGTGCTCCCGGAGTCCGAGCGCACCCTGGCCCACCACTTCGACCGCGCGGGCTACGCGACCGGGTACATCGGCAAGTGGCACCTGGCCTCCCAGGAGCCGGTGCCGCCTGAGGAGCGGGGCGGCTACCAGTCGTGGCTGGGCGCCAACATCCTGGAGTTCACCTCCGACGCCTACCGCACGGTCATGTTCGACGAGTCGGGCGAGCCGGTCATGCTGCCGGGCTACCGTTCCGACGCGCTGGTCGACGCGGCCATCCGGTTCGTCGCCGACCACCACGACGAGCCGTTCTTCCTGTTCCTCTCCTTCCTGGAGCCGCACCACCAGAACGAGCTCGACAACTACCCGGCGCCCGACGGCTACGAGGAGCGGTACCAGGGGCGCTGGCTCCCGCCCGACCTGGCCGCGCTCGGCGGCACCGCCGCGCAGCACCTGGGCGGCTACCTGGGGCAGATCAAGCGCCTCGACGAGGGGCTGGGCAGGCTCCTCGACGCGCTGAGGAGCATGGACCTGCTCGACGACACGATCGTCGCCTACACCGCCGACCACGGCAGCCATTTCAAGACCCGCAACGGGGAGTACAAACGGTCCTGCCATGACGCCTCGCTCAGGGTGCCGCTGGTGCTGCGCGGTCCCGGCTTCGACGGCGGGGGCGCGATCACCCGGCCGGTCAGCACCATCGACCTGCCGCCCACCCTGCTCCAGGCGGCCGGGGTGGAGGTGCCGCAGGAGATGCAGGGCACGCCGCTTCGTTCTCCGCAGGCGCCGGACGAGGTGTTCTTCCAGGTCAGCGAGTCAGAGGTGGGGCGCGGCATCCGCACGTCGCGGTGGAAGTACTACGTGGTCGCCGACGAGGCGGACGCCTGGGACGACCCGTCGGCCGACAGCTACCGCGAGCAGGCGCTCTACGACCTCGACAGCGACCCGCACGAGCTGGTGAACCTGGCCGGGATGGCCTCGCACGCAGCCGTGGCGGCCGAGCTGCGCGGCAGGTTGCTGCGCCGGATGGTCCAGGCGGGGGAGGCGGAGCCGCGCATCCTCGCCGCGCCGTGGGCGCAGGGCCGCCAGTCGAGCGACACGACGGCGAGGGCGACGCCCCTGACCCCCAAACGGTTCGGCCACCAGCGCCCGAGCTGAAGGACTCACCAGCTCCCTAGCTGAAGGCCGCCCCACGCCGCTGCCAGGCCGAGGGCGACGCTGCCCAGTGCGTACAGCGTCGCCCGGCCGCCCTGCCTGCCCTGCGCCAGCCGTACGGTCTCGTGGCCGAACGTCGAGTAGGTGGTCAGCGCCCCGCACAACCCGCTGCCCAGCGCCGCCATGACCGGCGTCGGCGCGGGCAGCCCCACCAGGAATCCCAGCAACCCGGAGCCCACCACGTTGACCAGCAGCGTCCCGAAGGGAAAGGAGCCCGAGTAGCGAGCCCTGACCGCCTGGTCGGCCAGATAGCGCAGCGGCGCGCCCACCGCGGCCCCCACGATCACGAGCAGGACGTTCACCGCCGCGCCCCCAGCACCAGGCCGCCCTGGACGGCCAACAGCGCGCACACCAGCGTGGCCGCCAGGTACAGCCACTGCCCGCCGCGCAGCACGTCGACGGTGTAGGCCGAGAACGTGGTGAACCCTCCGAGCACCCCCGTGGCCAGGAACAGCCGGGGCAGCTCACGCGGCAGCCGCGCCATGACGACCCCGATGAGGAAGCAGCCCACGACGTTGATCGCGAAGGTCGTCCAGATGCCCGGCACCAGCGACCCCAGGCCGTAGCGGCCGAGCGCGCCGATCACACCGCCCGCGGAGATCACCGCAAGTCTCTTGCCCATGCGGAAGCTCTACCACGGCGGACCGCCTCCAGCAGACCCACCGCGACGAGGCACGCGACGGTCGAGGAGCCGCCGTAGGAGACGAGCGGCAGCGGCACCCCGATGATCGGCAGCAGCCCCAGCGTCATTCCGACGTTGACGAAGCTCTGCGCCGCCAGCCAGCAGACCACCCCTCCCGCCACGACCCTCCCGTACGGCGAGCCGCTGCGCGCGGCGATGCCCACGCCCCGCCACAGCAGCACGCCGAGCAGGACCACGATCGCCGCGCCCCCGGCGAAGCCGAGCTCCTCGCCCGCCACCGTGAAGATGAAGTCGGTGTGCTGCTCGGGAACGAAGTGCCCGGCCGTCTGCTCCCCGTTGAACAGCCCCTTGCCCGCCAGCCCTCCGGAGCCGATGGCGATGCGGGCCTGGGCGGCGTTGTAGCCGATGCCGGAGGCGTAGGAGGCCGGGTCGGCCAGCACCATCAGCCGCTCCACGTGGTGCGGCCTGACCAGCCCGGCCTGCCAGGCGGCCACGACCGTCGCGGCGGCGCCGAAGGCCAGGACGGCCAGCCAGCGCAGCCGCGCGCCGGAGACGAGGATGACCCCGGCCAGGATCGCGCAGAAGACGATGAGCGTACCCGGGTCGGGCTGCAGCACGATGAGCGCCATCGGGATCGCCGCCAGTGCCAGCGCGGTCAGCACCGCGCCGAAGCCGGGGCGGCGTTCGCCTTCGCGCAGTTCGCCCAGGGGCATCGCCAGCGCCAGCACCAGGGCGAGCTTGGCGAATTCGGCGGGCTGGAACTGCACGCCCGGGGCGAGCACGATCCACGAGTGCTGGCCGTTGACCCGCACGCCGAGCGGGGTGAGCACCCCGACCAGCGAGCCGACGGCGATCGCGTAGCCGAGCGGCACGTAGGCGCGCAGAACCCGCAGGTCCAGCCGGGAGACCAGCCACATCAGCGCCAGGCCGATCCCGACCGCGACCGCCTGCCGGACCAGCAGCGACTGGTCGGGCTGGGTGCGGGTGGCCGACCAGACGAGCAGGAGTCCGGTGCCGGACAGGGCGACCGCGAGCCCGGGAACGATCATGACAGGATGCCCTCCCAGATCTCCCTGGCCGCGGGCGCCGCCACCTCGGCTCCTCTGCCGCCCTCCGAGACGACCACCACGACGGTGTAGCCGGGATCGGGGGCGAAGGAGGCGAACCACGAGGTGTCCTGCCTGCCGTACGCCTCGGCCGTGCCGGTCTTGCCCGCCACGGCGGCCCGGTCGAACGGGAAGCCCTCGAAGGCACCCGAGGCGGTGCCGGTACGCGGGACGTCGGCGAGGGCGGCGCGGATGAAGGCGAGCGTCGGGGCCGAGGCGGGCAGCCTGCCGGTCACCGGAGGGGTGATCGTCCGCGCCACCTCGCCGTCCGGGCGGAGCACCCTGAGGCCGACGCGCGGGCTGAAGAGCGTGCCGCCGTTGGCCACGGCCGCGTAGGCCCTGGCGAGCTGGAGCGGGGTCACCAGCACGTCGCCCTGACCGATCGAGAGGTTGGCCGCGTCGCCCGCCTGCCAGGCGCCGCCGGAGCTGCAGTTGTCCTTGGCCAGCCGCGTGAGGTAGGCGGCGCGGGCGGAGTCCTTCTCCTCCGGGTAGCCGCTCTCGGCACGCTTGCAGCTGGCGGCTCCGGTGGCGGCCTTCCAGCGGCGGTCGGGGACCAGCCCCGCCCCCTCGCCCGGCAGGTCGACGCCGGTCGCCGTGCCGAACGCGAAGCCCTTCGCCGCCCGCTCCAGCGCCTGGTCACCCTTGCGCCACAGCTCGTCGGCGAGCCGGTAGAAGATCGTGTCGCACGACTTCACCAGCGCGCCGTGCATCGTCAGCTCGCCCAGGTCGGCGGAGGCGAAGTTGCGGAAGGCCCGGTTGCCGACGGTGTAGGAGCTCGGGCAGTCGTAGGCGGCCTCCAGCCGGTATCCGGCCGCGGCCGCTCCCGCCACCGAGACGACCTTCCACGTCGAGCCGGGCGCCCACTGGCCCTGCAGGGCGCTGGAGTGCAGCGGCAGGCCGCGGTACTCGGCGGCGCTGACGCCGTCGGTCCACACGCCGGGGTCGTAGGTGGGCTGCGAGGCCAGCGCCACCACACGGCCGGTCGCCGACTCCAGCACCACGGCCGCGCCCTTGCCGCCCGGCCGTGACACCGCCCCGGCCAGCGCCCGCTCGGCGATCCCCTGGACGCGCGCGTCGATGCTGGTGACCAGGGTGTCGCCGGGCGCGGGCGCCCGCTCCTCGACCGTGCGCACGACCTTGCCGGTGTTGTCGACGGCGACGTTCCGCGATCCGGGACGCCCGGCCAGCTCCCGGTCGTAGGCGGACTCCAGCCCGGCCTGGCCGTGCTCGCCCTGCAGGTAGCCGAGCGTGTGCGCGGCCCCGGAGCCGAGCGGGTACCAGCGCACCGGGCGCAGCTCGACGCTCACGCCGGGAAAGTCGCGCGGGTGCTCGGCGATGCGCAGGGCCCGCGCCACCTCGACCTGCTCGGCGACGGGGATGGGCGAGTACGGCGAGCCCGGCCAGCACGGCTGGGCCACCTCGGGACCGCACAGCCGGGTCTTGGCCTCCAGTTCCCCGTACGGCACGCGCAGCAGCCCAGCGAGCCTGGTCAGGACGGCTCTCCCGCCGCCGGGCTGCAGGCCCAGCGTGACGTGGTCGACCGTGACGACGGGCCTGCTGCGGTTGGCCACCAGGGGCCGCAGGTGCACGTCGAGGATCTGGCCGCGGGTGGCGGGCACGGGGACCGTCCTGGTGCGGGTGTCGGCGGCGGCCTTGGTATAGGTGCCGCCCTCGACCACCTGCAGCAACCAGAGCCTGCCCAGCAGGGTGACCATGAGCGCGGCGATCAGCACCCGGAGAACGCGGAGCCTAACCACGACGGGTCCGTGACGTCTGCGCTCGCCGGGTCAGTGACAGCAGCAGGGCGAGCGGCAGCGTCCAGGCCAGGTTCACCGCCAGCGCGGCCAGCCCGCCGGAGACCCAGTCGGCCGGTTGACGCCAGGCGAGCGAGACCAGCTCGCGGGCGAGCAGCGCCGCGGGCACGACCACCGCCACCACGATCACCTTGCGCCCGGGCCGCGGCTCCCTGGCCATCGACAGGCGGGCGCACAGGTATCCGGTCAGGCACAGGATCGCCGCCGTCGGCCCGACCACCTCGGCCGCGGGCGGCACCAGGTCGGCCAGCAGCCCGGCGGCGAACCCGAACACGGCCGCCCTGGGCGGGCTCAGCCCGATGGCCAGCCACGCGGTGACCAGCACCGCCAGGTCGGGTCCGCCGAACCGGTTGACCACCGTGACCTGGAGGAGGGGGACGACGATCACGAGGAGGGCGTACCTCATGGGCGGCCGCCCGCCGGAGCGATCACCGTCAGCAGGCCGGGCGCGGTCAGGCCGGCCAGGGGTTCCACCAGCGCGATCCTGGTCGGGGCACCAGGGGTGTCCTCGACGCTGAGCACCCTGCCCACCGGCACGCCGGGCTCCCAGGGGCGGCGACCGGCCGAGCCGAGGGTCTCCACCAGGTCTCCCGCGCGGAGCGGCGCGTGGGCGTTGAGCAGGCGCATGCGCAGCAGCCGCCGTCCCGGCACACCGGAGACGACCCCGGAGGCGACGCCGATCTCGCGGGAGCCGGTCATGCGGACGCCGAAGGAGGTGGCGTCGTCCGTCAGCAGGGTCACGGTGGCGGTCGCCGGGCCGGACCAGGTGACGCGGCCGAACAGGCCGTGGCGGTCGACCACGGTCACGTCGGTCGGCAGGCCGCCCGCGTCGATGGTGACCGTCCTGCCGCCGTCGCCGAACCCGACGACATGCGTGCCGACTCCGGCGCTCTTGCCTGCCCCGCTCCCGGTGCTGCCGCCGGCGCCGTCCTGGGCCGCCTGGCGCAGCGCCAGCACCTCGGCGCGCAGCCTGGCGTTCTCCTCCTCCACCGGCCGCAGGTCGCCGGGCACGCGCACGAGGCTCTCCGCCGTGCCGTACACCGCCGACACCGCCTCGCGCAGCGGCGTCACGCGGTCGAGCACGGCGACCGCCCCCGCGGCCAGGACCAGCCCGGCCACGAGGACCACCGGCCGCCTCACCGCCGTGCTTCTGGCAGCAGGACACCCTGCATCGCGGCGAAGCGCTCGATGCAGCGCCCCGCTCCGAGAGCGACGGAGTACAGCGGCTTGTCGACCAGGTGCACCGGCATGCCCGTCTCCAGCCGCATCCGCCCGGCCAGGCCCCTGAGCAGGGCTCCGCCGCCGGTCAGCGTGATGCCGTTGTCGATCAGGTCGCCCGCCAGCTCGGCCGGGCACTGGTCCAGCGTCGTCTGCACCGCGTCGATGATCGACTGGACCGGTTCCTCGACCGCCTCCCTGATGTTCGCGGTGGTCAGCACGACCGTCTTGGGCAGCCCGCTCACCAGATCGCGCCCGCGCACCTCGAGCTCCTCCGGAGGCGGAGGCTCCTGCCGTTCCTGCTGAGCGGGCTCCGGAGGACGGGGACGCAACCTGGCCCAGATGCCCCCCTTCCCCGGCACCTGGGGCTCGCCCACCACCTCGCTGTCGGCCGGGGCCTCCACCGCCGCCTCGCTCACCCGGTGCCGCCCGCGCGGCTCCAGCTCCAGCTCGGCGAGGCTGCCCTCCTTGCGGCGCAGGTGGTCGCGCGCCTCGGCCTTGCTCGGCCAGACCGAGCCCAGCACGATCTTCACCCGCTCCGCCGTACGCTCGCCGAGCAGCATCGCGTGCTCTTTCTTGGCGTAGGTGATGATCGCCTCGTCGAGCTCGTCGCCGCCCACCCGCAGCGACTTGGCCACGACGGAGCCGCTCATCGAGACGATCGCGACCTCGGTGGTGCCGCCGCCGATGTCGACGACCATGTTGCCGGTGGGCTCCCCGATCCGCAGGCCGCAGCCGATGGCCGCGGCCATCGGCTCCTCGATCAGGTGCACCCGCCTGGCGCCCGCGTCGTAGGCGGCCTCCTTGACCGCCCGCTGCTCGATGCCGGTGGTGCCGCTCGGCACCGCGACCACCACGCGGGGCTTGGCCAGGTACCTGTTCCTGTGGGTCTTCTGGATGAAGTAGCGCAGCATGCGCTCGGCCGCGTCGAGGTCGGCGATGACGCCGTCCTTGAGCGGGCGGATGACCGAGATGTGCGGAGGGGTCCTGCCCTCCATCTTCTTGGCGGCCTTGCCGACCGCGACGATCTTGTCTATCCGGAGGTCTATCGCGACCACCGAGGGCTCGTTCAGGACGATGCCCTTGCGCCGTAGGTAGACCAGTGTGTTCGCCGTGCCCAGATCGACCGCCAGATCGCGGCCAAGTAACCCGAATCCCATCGCCGACCAGCCTTTCGACGGTGTCGGCGGCGGGTGTGCCCGTCACATTTCCCATGAAACTCGTAGCTTTGGTGACGAACTTGTACCACCCTCTCAGGCATGGCGGAAAAGCCCTTAACCATTGAGGACCTCATCAAGTCCGACGAGGAGCCGAAGGACTGGCGCCAGTTCCCCAGGCTCATGAGGGCCTCCTTCCGCCTGGTGTGGCGGGCGGCGCGGCGGGAGTTCGTCCTCACCACCACCCTGCAGATCTTCAGCGGCGTGGCGATGGCGGGCCAGCTGCTCATCGGCAGGGAGCTGCTGACGGCGCTGTTCGCCGAGGGCGCCACGCTGGCGAGCCTGGCGCCGTGGGTGGCCGCGGCCCTGGCACTCGCCACGCTGATGCGGTTCGCCGCCTTCGCCGAGCAGGAGCAGAGCACCATCCTCAGGGAGCTGGTCCAGCAGCACGCCCAGGGAAGGATCATCGACGTCACCGCCAGGATCGCGCTGGAGGAGTTCGAGTCGGCCGAGTTCTTCAACCGGCTCAGGCGCGCCACCATGGGCTCAGGCATGCGGACCATGCAGCTCGTCCAGGGAATCGTCATGCTGGCCAGGTCCTCCGCCGCGGCCGTCGGCTCGCTCGTCGTGCTGGTCCTGCTGCAGCCGCTGCTCCTGCCGCTGTTGGCGCTGACCGCGCTGCCGCTGTGGCTGGTGACCAAGCGCAACAGCCGCGCGAGCTTCAGGTTCTTCGTCGGCGCGACCCCGCTCGACCGTGCCCGTGACTACATCGTGGGCCTGTTCACCGAGCGCGACTCGGCCAAGGAGGTGCGGGCCTTCACCCTGGCGCCCTACCTTCGTGCCCGCTACGAGGAGCTCGGCGAGCGGCGCATCGAGGAACTGCGCAAGACCACCAGGGCCATGATGAAGCGCTCCATGGCGGGCTCGGCGGCCTCGGCGGTGCTCGCGGTGGCCACCTTCGGGGCGCTGGCGTGGATGTTCCTGACAGGACGGCTCGACCTGGCCTCGGCGGGCATCGCCGCGGCGGCGCTGATGCAGCTCACCGCGACGGTCGGCTCGGTCGGCGTGGGGGTGGCGCAGCTGTACGAGGCCGCGCTGTTCGTGCGCGACTACGACGACTTCCTCAAGCTGGGGGAGGGGCACCAGGTCCGCGACGACGGGCGGGTGCTCCCGCCGTTCGAGCAGATCAGGGCCGAGGGCGTCGCCTTCTCCTACCCAGGCTCCGCCGTACCCGCTCTCAAAGGCGTGGACCTCACCCTCAGGGCGGGCGACGTCATCGCGCTGGTGGGGGAGAACGGCTCGGGCAAGACCACCCTGGCCAAGCTGCTGGCCCACCTCTACCGGCCGACCGACGGCAAGATCACCTGGGACGGGGCCGACACGGCGCAGAGCCCCCAGCACGAGCAGATCACCCTGATCTTCCAGGACTTCATGCAGTATCAGCTCACCGCCCGCGAGAACATCGGCCTCAGCCGCGCCGACGACCTCGACGCCGTACGGCAGGCGGCCCGCGAGGCCGACGCCGACACCTTCCTGTCCGGCCTGCAGGACGGCTACGAGACGATCCTGGGCAAGGAGTTCCTCGGCGGCACCGACCTGTCGATCGGCCAGTGGCAGCGCGTCGCCCTGGCCAGGGCCTTCTTCCGCAAGGCGCCCTTCATCGTGCTCGACGAGCCGACCGCCGCACTGGACGCCCGTGCCGAGCACGAGCTCTTCCAGCGCATCCGCGAGCTGTTCCGCGGCAGGACCGTCCTGCTCATCTCGCACCGCTTCTCCACGGTGCGCTCCGCCGACCACATCTACGTGCTGCACCAGGGCGAGATCGTCGAGCACGGCGACCACGACGACCTGATGGCCCAGCACGGCCGCTACGCCGAACTGTTCACCCTTCAGGCCGCCAGCTACACCTGACCGAGGCGGCGGATCAGCGTGAGCGCCGCCTCGATGACCTCCTCGGCCTGCTCCCGCGTCTCGCACAGCGCCACCTCGCGCCCCGCCTCGCCGATGGCGCTGGTGAGCATGGCCACCTTGAGCCGGTCGGCGGGGCTGTCGCCCGCCCGCAGGAGCAGCGAGTTGCGCCGCAGCCAGTCACGGCCGCGGGTGCGCCGCAGCTGCTCGAAGCCGGCCGGGCCGCCGCCGTCGGTGAAGAGCCTGATCAGGTCGCGCCGCTCCCAGCAGCCCTGGAGGTAGGCGTGGGTGCCGACGGCGAACAGGTCGAGCGGCTCGCTCACGCCCTCGGCCTTGGCCGCGGAGACGGCGGAGGCCGAACCCTCCTCGTAGGCGCTCTGGTGTTCGTCCCAGAGCGCCAGGAAGAGCTCGGCCTTGTTGCCGAAATGGTGGTAGAGGCTGCCCACACTGCACCCCGCGCGCGAGACCACCTCCGCGATGCCGGCGTCGGCGAAGCCGTACGCCGTGAACACCTCGCGGGCGGCGACCAGCATGCTCTGGCGCGTCCGTGCGGAGCGGCTCCACTCCCAGGACCCTGTGCGGGGCATTAGTGAATCGTAGCCTCGCGGGCCTCATCCAGGACGCGGTTGTGGTCACGGTCGAAGAACCCTCGGGCCATCAGGCACAGCAGGCCGCCGAGAACCATCGGGATGATCAGCAGGTACATGCCGGTGTGCAGGCTGCTGGTCGCGTCGGAGATGGCCCCGACCGCCAGCGGGCCGAAGGCCGAGCCTGCCGCCAGGAAGAGCTGCAGCACGGCGAAGGCCAGGCCTCGCGAGGAGGAGCCGACGACGTCGGCCAGGGAGGCGGTCATGTTCGGGATGGCCAGCGCCGAAAGCGTCATCGCCAGCAGCAGCAGGCCGATGAAGGCGCCGTAGCTGCCGACCATGAACGCCAGGCCCTGCACGATCGAGCCGAGGGTGATGCCGATGCCTCCGATGAGCAGGCGGGCGCCCTTCATGCGGCCGTGCATGCGCTTGCCCAGCCACGCCCCGACGAGGGTGCCGACCACGACGCCCACGATGCTCAGCAGCCCGGCCAGCGACGAGGCGGTCTTCAGCTCGACCTGGAAGGTGCGGTACATCAGCGACGGCAGCCAGAAGTGGATGCCGGACAGGCCCAGGGTGAGCAGGCCGAGGCCGAGGCTGACGACGCTGAGGGTGGGGATGCGCAGCATGGCGCCGAACTGCTTGCCGAACTTGACCTTGCTGCTCAGGCGCTCGCCGATGCCCTCGACCTGGCGCGGCTCCGAGGTGGCGGGAACCGGCATCGGCTCGTCGCCGCCCTGGGCGACGACCTTGTCGAGGAAGCCGCGCGCAGGCTCCTTCAGCCACCACACCAGCAGCGCGGTGAGCACGCCGGGGATGGCCATGACCATGAACGTCTCGCGCCAGCCGATGAAGGAGGCCATGACGCCGCCGAGCGCGGTGCCCAGTCCGCCCAGATAGGTGGTGATACGGACGAATCCGTAGGCCTTCGGGCGGTTGGCCGGCGGGTAGTAGTCGGCCAGCAGGCTGCCGGAGGCCGGGTTGTCGATGTTCTCGGCCGTGGCGAGCAGCACGCGCATGAGGAAGAAGATGCCGAAGCCGGTGGCCAGGCCGGATCCGAGCGTCGTCAGGCCCCAGAGGAAGACGACGATCGCGATGATCCTCGTGCGGTTGTAGCGGTCGGCCAGCCATCCGGCGGGCAGTGCCACGAGCGCCGCGGCGATCGCGGCGGCGGTCGGGATGGCGCCCGCCGCGGTGTCGCTGAGGCCGAACTCCTCCTGGATGAGCGGCAGCATGCCGGTCATCAGCGAGGCTTCCACCCGGTCGACGAGACCGACGATGAACAGGACTACGAGGGGAGCCCATCCGTAGGGCGCCAGGTCTTTCGCGCTGATCCCCCGGCTCGGCGGTGCCCCCATGGTGACAGCCATGCTCTACTCCCTTGTGCGACCAGAACCTAGTTCTAAAATTTGGTTCTAGTTTTCAGAGAGTGCCATAAATCACACCCGTCGCACTAGGTTCGATTTCTGTGAATGAGCTGACCGCCCGCATCCGAGCCTTCGCCGACGCCCGTGACTGGGGCGTCTACCACACACCCAAGAACCTCGCGATGGCCCTGGCAGGAGAGGTCGGCGAGCTGCTGGCCGAGTTGCAGTGGCTCACGCCGGAGGAAGCCGGCGCCGTCATGGAGGACCAGGAGGCGGCCGACCGCATCCGCGGCGAGCTCGCCGACGTCACGATCTACCTGGTACGGCTCGCCGACGTCCTGGGAGTGGACCTCGTCGAGACCTCCCACGCTAAGCTCGACCAGAACGAACTTCGGTTTCCGCGGAGCGTGCGATGAACTTCAGCGACCAGCAGCTCGGCATCTACCTGGGCGGCAAGGCTCCCGAGATCACCACCGACCTGGCCGGGCTGGAAGAGCACGCCCGCCAGGTGCTCTCGCCCGAGGCGCTCGGCTACATCGTGCCCAGCGCCGGCAGCGGCGCCACCGCCCGCGCCAACCGGGCCGCCTTCGACCGCTACCGCATCGTGCCCCGCATGCTGCGCGGCGTCGCCCGCGAACGCGACCTGTCATGCGAGATCCTCGGCACCCGCATGCCCGCCCCGCTCATGGTCGCGCCCATGGGCGTGCAGAAGCTCGCCCACCCCGAAGGCGAACTGGCCACCGTCCGCGCCGCCGCCGCCCTCGGCGTGCCGTACGTGCACTCCACCGCCGCCACGCACTCCTTCGAGGAGGTCGCGCAGGCCGGCGGTGACGCGCCCCGCTGGTACCAGCTCTACTGGCCCACCTCCGAGCAGGTCTGCCTCAGCTTCCTGGCCCGCGCCAAGGCCGCCGGCTTCTCCGCGCTCGTCCTCACCCTCGACACCGGCTTGCTCGGCTGGCGGCCCGCCGACCTCGACCGGGCCTTCCTGCCGTTCCTCAACGGCGTGGGCCTGGCCAACTACCTCACCGACCCGAACTTCGAAGGCGTCGACAACCCGGTCCTGCACTGGGCGCAGATGTTCCCCAACCCCGGGCTGAGCTGGGACGACCTGCCGTTCCTGCGCCGCCACTGGGACGGGCCCATCGTGCTCAAGGGCATCGTCTCGCGCGAAGACGCCGTGCTGGCGGCGGAGTACGGCATGGACGGCGTCATCGTCTCCAACCACGGCGGACGCCAGGTCGACGGCGGCATCGCCGCCCTCGACGCCCTGCCAGGCATCGCCGACCTCGTCGGCGACCGGCTCACCGTGCTCTTCGACTCCGGCGTGCGCAACGGCGCCGACGCGGTCAAGGCCCTGGCCCTCGGCGCCCGCGCCGTCCTCATCGGCCGGCCCGTCCTGTACGGCCTGGCCCTCGGCGGACAGGCTGGCGTCGACCACGTGCTGCGATGCCTGCTCGGCGAACTCGACATCACGCTGGCGCTGTCCGGCCACTCCGACGCCCACGATCTGCGCGGACTTGTGTCGGTGGCGTCCTCTACCGTTGGGCCCCGTGACTGACATGGGTGTGCCTGGCTCACTGGCCAGGGTTCTCGACGACGTCAAAGCCGAACGCGCCGCACAGGACGCCCTCTTCGGCCCCCAGGAGGAACTACCCGACGGCACCGGCCCCTCCTGGACGCCCCTGGCCGACGAGGCCAAGGCCCTCGTCGCCGAGGCGGCCTCCGCCGGGATGCTGACCCGGCGCCACATCCTTCACGAGGAGGTGCTCGAGGCCTTCGCCGAGACCTCACCCACCTCGCTCCGCAACGAGCTCGTCCAGGTCGCGGCGGTCGCGGTCAAGTGGGTGCAGCTGCTCGACAAACGCACGTCCCGCGCCACCGCACCCGAACCACTGCCCGCCGCCCACGACCCGGCGTCCGCTCGCGGGCATGGGGACGACGCCGTGCCCGAACTGCGGCGCATGGGCCACGACGCCGCGCCCGCACGTCATCGCGCCCGCGTCTCCGTCCACGCCCTGCTGCTCCGCGACGCCCGCGTCCTGTTGGGCCGCCGCGCCGGCACCGGCTTCGCCGACGGCATGTGGCACCTGCCCTCCGGCCACGTCGAGGCGGGCGAGGACGCCGTCACGACGCTGGTCCGCGAGATCCGCGAGGAACTCGGGGTGGATGTCGCTCCGGCCGACCTGCGGTTCGCCCACGTCATGCACATGGCCGACGACTGGGTCCACCTGTTCTTCGCGGCCGAGCAGTGGGTGGGGGAGCCCGTCGTGGCCGAGCCCGACAAGTGCTCGGAGCTGGCCTGGTGGGAGGTCTCCGCCCTGCCGCCCGACACGGTGACCTACGCCGCCTCGGCCGTACGGCAGGCAGCGGAGCATCGTGCCTTCAGCACCTTCGGCTGGCCCACCGCCGCCCCCACCGACGCCTCTACGGACGTGCCCGCCGCTGTCTCCCTCTCAGCCCCCGCCCCTGCCCCTGCCTCTGGGCGGTCCGGCCATGCTTGACTACGACCGTGAGGCGGCCCGATACGACGCGACCCGTGGCGGGCTGCCCCGTGCTGTGGTTGCGGCCGATGCGGTCCGGTCCCTGGTCGCTCCCGGGGCGGTGCTGCTCGACGTGGCGTGTGGCACCGGGCTGGTCCGTGGCGAGCTGGTCCGCCACGGCCTGCGCGTGTTCGGCGTCGACGCCTCGCCCGGCATGGCGGGCGTGGCGCGGGGGCGCATCCCCGTGGCCGTCGGCGAGGCCGCCCGGCTGCCGCTGCCCGACGCGTCGGTCGACGCCGTCAGCGTCATCTGGCTGCTCCACCTCCTCAACGACGCCCGGCCCGTCATCGCCGAATGTGCCCGCGTGCTGCGCCCCGGCGGGATGTTCCTGACGACCGTCGACAAGGCCCGCTGCTTCGACGACGACCTGGAGCCGTTGCTCGCACCCTTCCGTGAGCCCACCGCCACCGACGACGCCGCGCTCGTCACCGCCGAGGCGGCCCGCCACGGCCTGGTCTCCTCCGGCGAGGCGCGCTTCGTCGGCCACGGACAGGCGCGTTCGCCCGCCGGGCTGGCGGCGAGCCTGCGCAAGGGAGGCTGGCGCTTCTCGCCGCCCGCCTCGCTCTACTCCGCCATCGCCGATCTGCCTGGCCAGGACGTGCCGCGCACCGATCCGGTCTACAGGATTCTGGCGTTCGCCCTGCGCGGATGAGCCCTGTCCCGATGTCGCACCGCATGGGCACTCGTGGGAAACTTTGGGTGTCCCCTACACCAGGAGGTCCTCATGACTGATTCACCGGCGGAGCCCGAGACGACTCAGGAAGCGCCAGAGGATGAGATGAAGCGCAAGTTCCGCGAGGCGCTGGAGGCCAAGCGCAGCCAGCACGCCAGCGCGGAGGCCGGTGGCAGGGGCAAGGACCCGTCGAAGATCCACGGGGCTCACGGGCCTGCCGCCAACAAGCGCTCGTTCCGGCGCAAGAGCGGCTGACGCCAGACACCAGGAGGGGGTGCGGTTTCCTTGACCGCGCCCCCTCTTCTGCGTTCCGCGCCTTCTGCGATCGCTTCTTCTGGGCCACGCGTCGCGCCCACATTCCGTCGCTTCTGGGCCACGCGTCGCCGCCCACGGTCCGCGTCTGCGGGGTTCCGCACCTCCCCGTTCCCCGCTCCCGGTTCCCCGTTTTCCGCGTTTCGCGCGCGTTCGGCCTTCGCGAGGTATAACGGTTAGACGTAGGGGCTAACGGTTATACAGGAGGGCCCGTTGCAGCAAGAAGTGGTGCTCGCGATGCTGGCCAAGGAGCCGGCACACGGCTACCAGCTGCGTGCGCGGCTGCGCGATGCCCTCGGCCCGCTCGGCGACGCGATGAACGCCGGCCACATCTACGTCACGCTGACCCGCCTGGAGAAGGCCGGCCTGGTGGCGGTCGAGCGGCTGGCCGACACGGCCGACCGCTCCGACCGGAAGGTGTACTCCCTGACCCCCGAGGGCCAGCAGCGGGTCGCCGACTGGATCGCCGAGGTGAGCTGGCCCCGGCCCGATCTGGCCGAGTTCCATCTCAAGCTCGTCGCCGCGGCGGCCGCCCGCCTGGCCGACCCGATCACCATCGTCGACACCCAGCGCCGCGAGCTGCTGCGCCGGTTGCGCGACGCCCAGCGTGCCGCGATGGCGGAGCCGCCGGGCTCCGACGCGGGCCTGCTGCTCGAGGGCATCGTGCTCCGCCTGCAGGCGGACCTGCGCTGGCTCGAGGCCTGCGAGACGAACTGGACCAGCAGAAGGAGTGCATCGTGAACGACGCCGTCGACATTCCCGTGCTCCGTGCCCGCCGACTGAGGCGCGAGTACGGCACGGGCGAAGGACTGGTGCGTGCCGTCGACGACGTCGACCTCGACGTGGGCGCGGGGGAGACCGTCGCGGTGATGGGCCCGAGCGGGTGCGGCAAGTCGACGCTGCTCCACCTGCTGGGCGGCCTCGACCGGCCCTCGGGCGGCGAGGTGTGGCTCAACGGCGGCCGCGTCGACGGCATCGGCGAGAAGTCGCTGGCCCGCCTGCGCAGGACGGACATCGGTTTCGTCTTCCAGGCCTTCCACCTCATGGAGGAGCTCACCGCCGTCGAGAACGTCGAGCTGCCCGCGCTGCTGGCGGGGCGCTCGCCGCGGGCGGCCAGGCGCCGGGCGGAGCGGCTGCTGGAGCGGGTCGGGCTCGCCGACCGGGCACGTTTCCTGCCGTCGGCGCTGTCCGGCGGCCAGCGGCAGCGGGTCGCGGTCGCGCGTGCCCTGGTCAACGAGCCGTCGCTGGTGCTCGCCGACGAGCCGACAGGCAACCTGGACAGCGCCGCCACCCTGGAGGTGCTGCAGCTGTTCGACAGCCTGCACGGGGCGGGGCACACGATGGTCATCGTCACGCACGACGCGCGGATCGCCGCGACCGCCGACCGGCTGATCACGATGCGCGACGGGGTGTTCGTCGACGAGACCAGGCTCACCGGCGGCACCTCGGGCCGGCTCGGCGCCTTCGCCGGGCTGGAGGACTGACGCGATGGGCCGCATGGTGCTCGTGGCCCGGCTGGCCGTACGCGACCTGCGGCGGCGGCGCGTCGAGACCGCGCTCCTGCTGCTGGCCGTCCTGGCGGCGACCACGACGCTGACGCTGGGGCTGGTCCTGCGTGAGGCCGCCGCCGGGCCGTACCAGAGCACCAGGGAGGCGACGGCGGGGCCCGACGTGGTCGCCTCCGCGCAGCTCGCCACCCTCGAGAAGCTGGCGACGGCGAGTGGCGTCGCCGCATACAGCGGGCCCTACCCGGTCGTGCCGTCCGAGCTCCGGGCGGCGGGGCGCACCTCCGACGTGCAGGTCGTCGGGCGCGACACCGCGTCGGCGGCGGTCGACCGGCCGGCGGTGGTCGAGGGCGGGTGGGCCGGCGACGGCGGCGCGGTGCTCGAGGCGGCCTTCGCCCGGGCGCTGGGCGTCGGCGTCGGCGATCAGGTCACCCTCGGCGGTCGTGCGTTCGTGGTGTCCGGCCTCGCGGTCACCGCCGCGACGGCGCCCTATCCCGGCGGGTCCTGCTACGTCACCGCCGGCTGTGCCAGCGGCGAGGTGCCGGAGGGCACGAACCTGCCCGCCGGTCTGCTGCGTGACCCCGGGCTGGTCTGGCTCACCCAGGCCGACACGCGTGCCCTAAGCGACGACGTCTCCTACGTGCTGAACCTGAGGCTGTCGGATCCCGCCCAGGCCCGGAGTTTCGCGGACGCTCATCCGTCGGTGATCACGCACACGTGGCAGACCGTCCAGGAGGAGGCCACGGAGCTGGCGCGAGACTCCCAGATCCTCCTGCTGATCGGCGCCTGGCTGCTCGGCCTGCTCGCGGTGGCGGGGCTTGCGGTGCTGGTCGGCGGCCGGATCGCCGACCAGACCAGGCGGGTCGGGCTGCTCAAGGCCGTCGGCGGCACGCCGGGACTGGTGGCCGCCGTGATGCTCGCCGAGTACGTCCTGGTGGCGCTGGCCGCGGCGGTGGGCGGCCTGGCGCTGGGAACGCTGGCCGCGCCCCTGCTGACCGGGCCGGGAGCCGGGTTGCTCGGCCAGGCGTCCACGCCGGTGCCGACCGTGGCGACGGCGGCCTGGGTGGTCGCCGCCGCTCTCGGCGTGGCCGTGGTCGCGACCGGGATTCCGTCGCTGCGCGCCGCCCGTTCCAGCACGGTGGGGGCGCTGGCCGACGCCCCGCGCCCGCCGCGCCGGGTCGGCTGGCTGATCGCGATCTCGGCGCGGCTGCCCGCCTCGTTGCTTCTGGCCGTACGCGTCGCCGCCCGCCGTCCCCGGCGGGTCGTCCTCGGCGCCGTCAGCGTCGCGGTCACCGTCAGCGGGCTGTTCGTCCTGCTGGTGCTCGACGCCTTCCTCGCCTCGCGGTCCGGCACGCCGGCGTACGGCCAGGCGCAGGTGGAGGTGCTGCGCGAGGTGCTGCTCGTGTGGACGGTCGTCCTGCTCTGCCTGGCGGCCGTCAACACGCTCGTCATCACCTGGGCGACCGTCCTCGACAACCGCCGCTCCTCGGCCCTGGCCCGCGCGCTGGGCGCGACCCCTCGGGACGTCAGTACGGCGGTGGCGGCCGCGCAGGTGCTCCCGGCTCTCGTCGGCGCGGCGCTGGGGGTCTTCCCCGGAGGGTTCGCCCTCTTCGGCGTGATCAATCTGATCACCGGAGGCGACGGCGCCAGGGTCACGATGCCCTCGGCCCCCGAGCTGTTCGCCCTGGTGGCGGCGGCGGTGCTGGCGGTGGCGCTGCTCACCGGCGCCCCCGCTCTCCTGGGATCGCGGCGTCCCGTGGCAGAATCCCTGCGCGGCTGAACGGAGCAGACCTCACATTCCGGGCGGCAGCGTCGTCGTATGGATGACGGTCCACACCCGAAGACGGAGTCACCTGAGATGTTGCGTATCATGATCGTTCTGCAGACCCTGGTCCTCTTCGCCGCACCGATCACCGCCGGGCTGCTGCTCACCACCCCCCACGGGCACACCTTGCACAGCATGGCCTCGTACACGATTTTCGTCGTGGCCGTCGTCCACGTCATCGCCGCGGTCCTGGCGTGGCGTCCCGGTGGCGGCTCGCCCAAGCCGATCCTGCACGCGGCCGGCTTCCTGCTGATCGTGTCGGCGCAGGTGGCGCTGGGCCTCGCGGGTGCGACGGCCGTCCACGTCCCCCTGGGAGTGCTGCTGTTCGGCGTCAGCCTCGTCCAGGCCAGCCGGCTCTGGCCGCGGCGTGAGCCCGCCGCGCTCCCCGCCGTCGACGTGCGCACTCCGGCGGCGTCGCGTGGCTGATCCCGTGAACACCCCGTACGACCCGATCATCGCCGAGCGGCGCCAGCTCACCAACCTCGCCTACCGGCTGCTCGGCTCCCTCGCCGACGCGGAGGACGTCGTCCAGGAGACCTACATCCGCTGGTACGCCCTGCCCGACGACAAGCGCGAGGCCATCGGGACGCCGGGCGCCTGGCTGATGAAGGTCGCCGGGCGGATCTGCCTCGACATGCTCGGGTCGGCCCGCGCCAGGCGCGAGCGCTATGTGGGGGAGTGGATCCCGGAACCGGTGCCGGCGCCCGCGGAGTGGGCCGGGGCGCCGTCGGGCGAGACCGTCGCCGACCCGGCCGACCGCATCACCCTCGACGAGTCGATCAACATGGCCCTGCTCGTCGTGCTCGACTCGATGACCCCGGCGGAACGGGTGGCCTTCATCCTCCACGACGTCTTCCGCTACTCCTTCGCCGAGGTCGCCGACATCGTCGGGCGCAGCGACGCCGCCTGCCGCCAGCTCGCCACCTCCGCCCGGCGGCGGCTGCGCGACGCCCAGGTCGCCTCCTCCGCCCCCACGGCCCGGCGCGCAGCCGTCGTCAGGGACTTCAAGCAGGCCTGGGAGGCCAAGAACATCGAGGCGCTCGTCGGCCTGCTCGACCCCGACGCGACCGTGGTCGCCGACGGCGGCGGCCTGGTCAGCGCCGCGCTCCATCCGATCGAGGGACGAGACCAGGTGGTGCGCTTCGCCCTGGGCCTGGCCGGGCGCGTGCCGGGCATGACCCTGGTGGAGAGTACGGTCAACGGTCAGCCCGGCCTGGTGGCGCAGAACGACGGGGTCACGGTGGCGGTGATCGCCTTCGAGGTCGCCGACGACCAGGTGATCCGCATGTGGGCGATCCGCAACCCCGACAAGCTCCGCGCGTGGACACGGGGAGCCAGACGGCCGGAGTGAGGGCGTTCAGGCGATCCTGATGATCGTCTTGCCCCTGGCCCCGCCCGCGCGGTTGCGTGCGATGGCGGCGGTGGCCTGCTCCAGTGACACCTCCGCGTCGATCCGCACCCCGTACAGCCCCGCGTCGATGAGCGAGGCGAGCGTCTCCAGGAGCGAGGCGCTGGCGGTGTTGTTGAAGTTGACCGCTCTGATGGAGCGTTCGGCCAGCGAGCCCACGTCCGCGACCCCCTGGGTGGTCAGCGCCGCGCCGCCCGGTCTGACGAGGTCGGCGGCGGCGGCGAAACCCGTGGCGTCCTGGACGAGGTCGACGAGGACGTCGACGCCCTCGGGGTGCAGGGCGCGCACGGAGGCGACCACGGGGCCCGCGAGGTGGTCCACGGTCTCGGCCGCGCCGTACTCCCGCATGAGGGGAGCCATGTCGGCACCAGCGGTGACGATCACGTGGGCGCCGAGCGTCGAGGCGAACTGCGTGACTCCCTGGCCGACCCCGCCGGTGGCGCCGATGATCAGTATTTTCTGGCCCGCCGTGACGCGGGCGCTCTCCACGAGGTTGTAGGCGGTCATGGAGGCGATCGGGATGGCGGCGGCGCTCGGCAGCGGCATGGAGCGGGGCGCGAGCGCGATGGAACCGGCCTTGGTGACGGCGTACTCGGCATAGGAGCCTCCGCCGGAGGCCAGGTCCATGAACTGGCCGTAGACGGAGTCGCCGGGCCGTACGAGCTCCACCCCTTCGCCCACGGCCTCGACCACCCCGGACCCGTCGACGCCCATGATCAGCGGGAAGTGGTGGGGCGCGGAGTCCTTGAGCATCCCGTCGGCGACCTTCCAGTCGAACGGGTTGAGCCCGGCGCCGGCGAGCCGTACGAGGACCTGACCTGGGCCAGGGGCGGGCGTCGGCAGTTCCATCAGCTCTGGGCTCGCCCCGAAGCGGGACACGGCGACAGCTTTCATGCTTCCCATGAAAACAAAGGGGATCCAGCGTCCGGAAAGGCGGGTTGGACCTGGCGTTTCATCACCATTACAGGTAGATCTTTTGCCCCATTTATGGGATTAGTTTGGCAATTGACCGTTTCTTGGCCTAATGTCCATGGAGTCAGGCAGACGCCGAGTCCCGCACCGAGCGGGAGCCGGGGACCCACTTATCTGGGGTGAATCCGACCAGCGAGTCGGTAGGGCATCTCCACGCCCGAACCCGTCAGCTAACCCGGTAGGCGAGATGGAGAGGATCACGCCCGTGCATCACATTCCGGTCGCAGCGGTATCCGGGAACTGAGTCCCGCCTTTTAACGATCTTATGCGCCTCGCGTAGCGACCGTCCGGCATCGAGCCCGGCTACGCCCATCTGATCAGGCGCCTTTCCCCATCCCCGCACGAAGGATTCAGCTTTTCATGGCACCCCGCTTTGGCATGCGTACGTTCACCCTGCTCACCTCCGGCGTCCTGGCCGGTCTCATGACCCTTTCTGTCCCCGCTCACGCCGACGTCGAGATGACGCCGGTGGCGAAGCAGGAGCAGAAGCAGATCCTGCTCAAGGGCTCCACCACCGCCTCGTACTACTGGGACGACGGCTCCGGCCGCAACGGCGACACGGGTCTGCCCGCCAGTGGCCACCCCATGCAGAAGGGCCTCGCCGCGAGCCCCAGCTGGCCGCTCATGACCGAGGGCTACGTGATCTACAAGGGCAAGAAGGCGCCGTTCTTCGTCGGCGACCGCGGCCCCGGCACCCCCTCCAACCGCGGCATCATGCTCGACCTGGACGCCAAGACCTTCGCCTACCTGCTGGGCGGCAGCTTCAACACCAGCAGCCTGAGCGTCAGCGGTGTCGGCGGCGAGGGCCACGCGAAGGTGGAGTACGTCATCACCAAGTGGGGCAACGGTGTCGGCAAGAAGAACCACCCGGTGGCCTTCTCCACCGGCGCCTACGGCCGCAAGGACAGCAGCCCGGCCAAGCCGCTGCCGCTGAGCGCCGCGCAGACCGCCGCCAAGGCCGCCGCCGAGGCGGGCAAGAAGGCCGACGCCGCCAAGGCCGCCGCTCCCAAGCCGGCCGAGAAGGCCGACGAGGGCACCAAGGCCGCGGCCGCGGCCGAGGCGCCCCCGGTGTCGAACATGGCCGCCAAGGAGAACATCGACGGCTCCTCCGACACCAACGCCGCCGGCCTCGTGCTGGTGGGCGGGCTGGCGGTGCTGGGCGGTGGCCTCTTCCTGGGCCGCGACCGCATCAAGAAGCTCGCCCAGCGCTGAGCCTCCACGGTCCAAAGGGGACGTCCCGCTGAATCCCCCTTTCAGCGGGCCGTCCCCTTTACCTCGTGCGAACAGAATGTCATTCTGTTCGCGTGACCATGAGCGCGAAAGCCAACGGCCTGGAACTGGCCTACGACAGCTTCGGCACCCCCGGCGACCGCCCTCTCCTGCTCATCATGGGACTCGGCTCCCAGATGATCATGTGGGACGAGGCCTTCTGCGAGCTGCTGGCCGAGCAGGGCCATCACGTGGTGCGTTTCGACAACCGCGACGTGGGCCTGTCGACCCACCTGCACGAGGCGGGCGTCCCCGACCTGGGCGCCGCGCTCGCGGGCGACGCGCAGGCCCCGTACCTGCTCGCCGACCTGGCGCTCGACACCGTCGGCCTGCTCGACGCGCTGGGCTGGCCCGCCGCCCACGTGGTGGGCGTCTCCATGGGCGGCATGATCGCCCAGGAACTCACGATCAACCACCCCGACCGTGTGCTCTCCCTCACCTCGATCATGTCCACGCCCGGCAAGGCGGGACCGCCCACCCCCGAGGCGAGCGCCGCGCTGTTCTCCCCGCCGGCCCCCGACCGCGCCACCGCCGTCGAGCGCGCGCTGGCCGTCTGGTCGGTGATCGGATCGCCCGGCTACGAGCCCGACCACGAACGCATCGCCAAGCTGTCCGGCCTCGCCTACGACCGCGCCTACGACCCGGCCGGCACCACCCGCCAGCTGGTGGCCATCCTGGCCTCCGGCGACCGGACCGAGCGCCTCGCCGCGGTGGACAAGCCCACCCTCGTCCTCCACGGCGAGGCCGATCCGCTGATCCAGGTGGACGGCGGCAAGGCCACCGCCGCCGCCGTCCCGGGAGCGCGGCTGATCACCTTCCCCGGCATGGGCCATGATCTGCCGCGTCCGCTCTGGGAGCGGTTCGTCACGGAGATCACCCGGCTGACCCGCGGATAGGTCAGATCTCGAGCTTCTCCTCGATCACCTTGAGCTGGTGACGGGCGAGGGCGAGGTTGGCCCGGCCGCGGTCGAGGGCCAGGTAGAGGAACAGGCCCTTGCCTCCGCGGCCGGTCATCGGCCGGATGATGTGGTAGTGCGTCGACAGCGTGATGAGGATGTCCTCGATGGCGTCCTTGAGCCCGAGCGTGTCCATCGTCCGCATCTTGGCCTTGACGACCTCGGTGTTGCCGGCCGCCGCGACCTGCAGGTCCAGCTCCTTCGAGCCGCCCAGCACGCCGAGAGCCATGCCGCTGCCGTAGTCGACCACGCACGCTCCCAGTGCGCCGTCGATGGCCATCATCTCCTTGAGGGAGACGTCCATGCTTGCCATCACTTTCCTCCAGATTCGGATGCGATGGCGGCCAGCTTCGCCGCCGTCTTCCTGCCCTCCAGTCGCAGCAGCCCGAGATTGGCCCCGGGCTCGGCGACGACTGCGAGGACGATCGTGGGGCCCGCCGCGTAGAACGCGGCGAAGCCTGCGCTCCCGGAGACCACCGTCTCCTCGAGAGCGCCCTTGCCGATGAGGCTGAGCATGCGCCTGCTGAGCGCGAGCAGGGCCGAGGAGAGCGCGGCCGTCTGCTCGGCGCTCTGGAATCCCGACTCGCAGGCCAGCACCAGTCCGTCGACCGAGCAGGCGATGCCGCTGCCTATCCCAGGAGTGCGCTCGCGCAGGAGGATGAGCTCCTTCAGCACCTCTTCGCGCAGCTCCATCGGTGGTCTCCTTCTGAAGGGGAGGAACCTCACGCCAGCTCCTCCAACGCCTTCCTGAGCCGTAGCAGCACATCCAGGTCGGTGGGGACGTGCGGCTCGGCGGGCAGGTCCGTCCGCACACGCCTGGGCAGGGACGCGCTCGTCTGGACCTCGTGCGCCAGCAGTCCGGCCGCGGCCAGTTGCCGTACGGCGAGCAGCACCTTGGCCGCCGGGCGCCCCAGCAGCCTGGCCAGCGTCAGCGGTGTCGCCTCGCCGTCGGCGTTCAGCAGCACCTCCCACTGGAGGGAGGTGATCATCACCCTGTCGCCCGGCAGCCGCCGTACCGGGACGACCGGTGCGGCGTCGAGCTCCGCCGAAGACCAGGCCCGCTCCAACTCCGCTCGCCTCCTGCCGGACTCTCTGATCAGCGTGGACACCTCGAAGAACCACTGCGCCCCCAGCCAGTGCTCGGCGTCGGGCACGAACTTGGGCCGCGGGCTCTTGACGGGTAAGAGGAAGAAGGCGGCGTCGAGCGTCGCCGTCAGCGCGCAGTACTGCAGCTCGGCCCTGCTCAGCACGCCGTCGTCGACCAGGCGCTGACCGCCGTCCTTCTGCGCGCTGCGCAGCTCGACCTCGCTGACGCGCCCACTGGCGGTCAGGATCTCCTCGAACCGGGTCGCGCTCGCGCACTCCATGAAGGTCACCCGGCCTCGGGCCAGGTAGACCGCGCCCTGGCGGCCGATCCGGAGCACGCCGGAGGCACCTTCCATGGCCAGACCGGTCAGCAGGCTGTCGAGGGCGGGCATCGATCAGAGGTCCAGCCGCGCGGAGATCGCGTGCAGCAGGTGCCTGGCCAGTGCCAGGTTGGATCGCTCCAGGTCCAGATGCAGGTAGATGACCAGGGGGCCGTCGAATCGGGTCTCCAGCGGCCGGAACAGGTGATACCCCTGGTCGCTGACGACGATCATGTCGTCTATGCGTACGGTGCCGCCCGCCGACGATTGGGCGATGCCGTCGGTCATGACACGTAAGGTCTCGCTCAGGGCGGCCGCGGAGTACTCGGGATCGGTGCCTGAACCACCGGCGGCCACGGCCATGCCGCTGTTGTGGTCCAGGACGAGCGCGTCTATGGCGCCCGGGATCGCCATCACCTCGGTGAGGCAGTCATCAAGTCCAAGCACCGGGTCAGCGTAGGAGTGACCGGAGTGATCCTTCTCGGCCTCAGGGACAGAAGCTACGCGGTGGATAAGGTACTTCTCCCTGGATAGAAGGAAATATCCACCGCGTGGAAGCTATTCCTGGATAAGTGCCTTCTCGTCAGGCTTATGGACGAGCACGTTGTCCACATAGGACTTGACCGCTTCATCCAGGCCGACGTCTCCGCCGTTCGCCTCCGACAGGTACCAGCGGTGATCGAGAACCTCGTGGAAGAGCTGGGCGGAATCGAGCTTCCTGCGCAGCTCCACCGGGATCGCGGTGATCGTCGGCTGGAACACCTCCGCCAGCCAGCGGTGGGCCACCACGGCCTCGTCCTCGTGCCGCAGCCCCTGGGCCACCCGGAAGCCGTCCAGGTCGTTGAGCAGCCGCCTGGCCTGGTTCTCCTCGGTGTCGAGCCCGGTCAGGCGCAGCAGGCGGCGCTGGTGGTGGCCGGCGTCGACGACCTTGGGCCGCACGATCAGCCGGCCGGTGCCGACCTTGCGGCGCACCATCATCTCCGCCACGTCGAAGCCGAGCAGGTTCAGGCGGCGGATGCGCTGCTCGACCTTGTGCCAGTCGACCTCTTCGATGATCTCGTCGTTGGTCAGCTCGCCCCACAGCCGGTGGTAGCGGTTGACGATGTCGTCGGCGGTCTGCTCGGGGTCGATCTCCTTGTGCAGCAGCCCGCCCGCCTCCAGGTCGAGCATCTCGCCGAAGATGTTCAGATGCGCGATCTCGATGTCGTGCAGGCGCTGGCCCTCGCTGATCATCGGATGCTCCTCGCCGGTCTCCGCGTCGACCAGGTAGGCGGCGAAGGCGCCCGCGTCCCGGCGGAACAACGTGTTCGACAGCGAGCAGTCGCCCCAGTAGAAGCCCACCAGATGCAGGCGGACCAGCAGGACGGCCAGCGCATCGAGCAGCCTGGTGAGGGTGTCGGGGCGCAGCGTGCCCGACATGACCGCGCGGTACGGCAGGCTGAACTGCAGGTGCCTGGTGATCAGGGCGGCGTCGAGGCCCTCGTCGCGTCCCGTCACGTACGCGACCGGCTCCACGGCCGGGGCGTCGAGCCTGGCCAGGTCCCACAGCAGGCCGTACTCCCGCTTGGCGAAGCGTTCGCTGATCTCCTTGATCGCGTACACCGTGCCGCCCACCCTGGCGAACCGCACGACGTGCCGAGAGATGCCGCGCGGCAGGTCCACGAGGTGGTGGTCGGGCCATTCGGCCAGGGGCAGGTGCCACGGCAGGCGGATCAGGTCGGGTTCACCCAGCGCGCCGGTGATCTGGAGGGCCATTGCATCAGGATATTGTGCGAAAGTGGACGAGTTTCTCACCTGGTACTTCTCTCGTAACCCCATCGCCGCGACTCTGCTGGGCGCCGAAGGTCACTCCCACACCCTGGGTGACTACTCCGCCGAGGGTCTGACCGCCTACGAGCGCGAGCAGGCCGGCTGGCTGGAGCGCCTGACGGCCGTCGAAGGCGGCACCCTCGACGACCGGATCGACCGCGGCCTCGTCATGTCGCAACTGCGCGGCGACCTGGCCCTGTCGAGCTGGCCCTGGTGGCGCCGCGACCCCACGGCCTACCTCGGTGGGATCTTCTCCTCGCTCTTCGTGCCCTTCCAGCGGGCGCTGCAGCCCGAGGCCGTCCTCGTCGACGCCGCCGTCGCCCAGCTCGCCGAGATCCCCGGCGTCCTGGCCGCCTGCCGTACCAACCTCGACCCCGAGCTCGCCGCCGACCTGTACGTCAAGCGCGCCCTCGGCCAGGCACGCACCGGCCGCGGCCTCGTCACCTCGACCATCCCCGCGATGATCACCTCCGACGACCTGCGCGCCCGCTTCCTCAAGGCGGCGGAACCCGCCGCCGACGCCTTCGACTCCTTCGTGGCCTTCCTGGAGGGCTTCGAGGCGCGCGGATCGTGGCGCATGGGCGAGAAGCTCTACTCCACGCTCCTCCTGGAAAGGGAGATGCTCGGGTACGGCGCCGCCGACCTGCACGCCAAGGGCCGCGAGCAGGTCGCCCTCCTCGACGGCGAGATGCGTGAGGTCTCCCGGCGTTTCAACGGCTCGCCCGACTGGCACGCCGCCCTCAACGCCCTCGCCGACGACCACCCGCCCACCCTCGAGGCCATGAGGGCCGAATACGACGCCGAGACCCAGCGCGCCCGCGCGTGGGTGCGCGCCAACGACCTGGTCACCTTCGCCGAGGGGGAGGAGTGCCACGTGCTGCCCTCGGCGGAGTACAACCGGCCGATCCTCGCCGTCGCCCACTACGTCTCGCCGCCGCCGCTCACCAGCTCGCGCGTGGGCTACTTCTTCGTGCCCTACACGCCCGACGGCTTCACCCCCGAGCAGGTACGGCAGCGCCTGCGCACCAACGCCAGGGCCATGATGCCCTCCGTCGCCGTCCACGAGGCCTACCCGGGACACCACTGGCACCTGTCGTACATGGCGGGCAACCCGCGCACCGTGCGCAAGGTCTTCCGCACCCCCTACTTCAGCGAGGGCTGGGCGCTGTACGTGGAGAAGGTGGCGCACGAGCACGGCTACTTCGACACCCCGGCCACCGAGCTCGGCTACCTCGACGCCCGCATCTTCCGCGCGGCCCGCATCGTCGTCGACACCGCGCTGCACTGCGAGGACATGTCCGTGGAGGAGGCGGAGTCGTACATGCTCGCCCACTCGGGACTGACGGAGGAGACGGCCAAGGGCGAGGTCAACCGGTACTGCGCGTGGCCCACCCAGGCGCCGTCGTACCTCACGGGGGCACTGGAGATCGAGCGGATCCGCGGCTCGTTCAAGGGGTCGCTGAAGGAGTTCCACGACCGGATCGCCGGCTCCGGCGGCCTGCCCCTCGGCCTCGCAGAACAGGCGGCGCTCGCCTAAGCGGCCGTTCTTCCCCCACCCGCCCACCCGCCCGCCCCCGGTCCTGCTCGGGCCGGGGGCCTCTGGCAGTGACCGTCCGTTCGTGGGCGGGCTTCAACGCCCTTCGGACCGCGACGTCCACAGGGCCGAAAGTGGCAGGCAGGCGAAGCCCTCGCCCAAGCCCAGCGACTCGGTCCCGCAATAGAGCACGAAGCCGGCGATCATCCTCGGCCCCAGCCGCCGCTTGAGGTGGCGGAGCCCGCGAAGATCGTCGTCCCGCACCGTCTGAGCGGACTTCACCTCGATCGCGACGATCTCCCCCGCATCGTTCTCGAGGATCGCGTCGACCTCGTACTGGTCGCGGTCGCGGTAGTGGTAAAGCCGGGCGTAGGTGTCCGCCCACGACAGTTGCCTGGCCAGTTCGCCGAGGACGAAGTTCTCGAACAGCGCACCATGCTCCACGGCGCCGACGGTGAGGTGCGCCGCGAGCCCGGAGTCGGTAAAGATGACCTTGGGCGTGGCGACGGCCCTGGTGGTGCTGTTCGCGGACCAGGCCGGGATCCGGCGCACGAGGAAGACGGTCTCCAGCAGGCCGATCCAGGAGGCGACGGTCGGCCGGCTGACGCCGAGCTCACCGGCGAGCCGCGCGGTGTTCAGCAGTCCGGAGGTCTGTGCCGCGAGCAAGGAGATCAGCCGACGCATCTCGGCGATCCGACTGATGTCGGCGACCTGCTTGATGTCGCGCGCAATGAGGTCGGCGAGATAGCTGTCGAAGAACCTCGCCCGTCGTTTCGACGCCGTGCGCTTGACAGCCTCCGGATATCCGCCTCGCAGGGCGCGGTCGAGATAGTCCTTCTTCCGCAGGTCCAGCGGTTTGGCCCGGAGCTGGGGCCCGCGCGCGAAGACGGCGTCGACGAATCCGTCGTCGTCGCCGTCGATCTCGCCCTGAGAGAGCGGCCACAGTTCGATGGTCTCGGAGCGGCCGGGAAGAGCGTCGGGAATGCTGCTCAGGGAGAGCAGCCGAGCCGAGCCCGTCAGCAGGAACCTGCCGGGGCGGGGATCGCGGTCGACGGCGTGCTTGATGGCCAGCCAGAGCTCAGGCACCCGCTGGACCTCGTCGATCAGCATCAGGCCCTCGTGATCGAGGAAGCCGTTGGGGTCGCGGTCCGCGGCGAGTCTGGTCCCGGGTTCGTCCAGGTAGCGCGCCATGCCGCCGTCGTGCTGGCGCAGCACTCGTTCGGCCAGCGTGCTCTTGCCCACCTGCCGGGCACCGTTGAGGATGACCACACGGGTGTCTTCAAGGGCTTCGCAGGCGAGAGAAGCGGCACGCCGGGGCAGGTAGTCGATCGCCTCGCGCATGTTCTCACTTTACATCTGCCGAAGATCACACCTGCGATCTGCCGAAAGACCCACCTGCGATCTGCCGAACCATCTCAAGCCCACCGCAGTGCCTCGCGCAGGTTGTGTTCGGCGATCCCCTTCATCACCTCCCGGTCCGGGAAGTCCCCGTCCAGCAGCCGCAGCGGCCCTGCCACCAGCGACAGCCGCATCGCCAGCGTGTACAGCTCCATCCGCTCAACGTCCAGCCCTTCCACCTCCAGCGCCCCGTACCGGTCGCCGAAGCGCAGCCGCAGGAACACGTGCTCCCACTCGACGTCGAAGTACATGAGCCCCTCGATGTCGATCAGTGCCGGCTCCCCCTCCGAATCCAGCAGCACGTGGTCGGGGCCCAGTTCCCCGTGGATGAGCCGGTGGCCGGCACGAGGCGCGACGGCGGCGGTGAGGGTGTGGAGGCGCGCCCGCAGCGAGTCGTGGGCGGCGCGCATCCGGGGGTCGCGGGAGGCGGCTTCTGACAGGTCGCCCAGCGCGCGGCCGAGGACGATCTCGGGGCACGACAGGGCGGTGGGCTGGGTGAGCTTGCCGGGTTCCGGTCGGCGGTCGGCGTGCAGCTTGACGAGGGACTCGCGCAGCCGCGCGAGGACCGGCTCGGCCCCGGCGGGGTCGGCTTCCATCAGGGCTTCCAGGGTGCCGCCCTGGAGGTCCTCCACGAGGGCCAGGCCCGCGTCGGGGAAGACGTCGAGCAGGCGCGGGCACCTGACGCCGAGCGCGGTGAGGCGGTCGTGGGCGGCGAGGAAGAGGTCCAGGGCGGACGCGTGGGCGAAGGGGCCGTCGCCGGGAGCGTCGGCGGTCGGCCAGTAGTCCTCCTCGGGGTCCCAGCGGTAGGCGATCAGCGTCGCGCCCGAGTCGAGCGTGAGCCGGTAGACGCCCTTCTTGCTGCCGCCGCGCAGGCGGGTGGTCGCGACGATGCCGGGGACGAAGGGGGTGAAAAGATCCACGCGGGAGTCTCTCACGATCCCCGCGGTCAGCGGCGCGGGAAGTGCGGAGGGTTGAGCGACCGCTCGACGACGGCGGCCAGCTGGTCCTGCGTCAGCACCGTCGGCTTGCCGATCGACAGCCCGCGCACGTAGACCTCGCAGAGCCACTCCAGCAGCCGGTTGGCCTCGAAGGCCTGCTCCATCGTGGCGCCGACGGTGACGCCGCCGTGGTTGGCCATCAGCGCCGCGCTCTTGCCCTCCATCGCCGCCTTCACGTTGGCGGCCAGCTCGTCGGTGCCGTAGCAGGCGTAGTCGGCGACCAGCACCTCGCCGCCCAGCTGCAGCGCGTTGTAGTGCACCGGCGGCAGCGAGCTCTGGGTGGTGGCGACCACGGTGGCGAAGGTCGAGTGGGTGTGGCAGACGGCCTGCGCGAAGGTGGTGCGGTAGATCGCCAGGTGCATCGGCGTCTCCGACGACGGCTGCAGCTCGCCTTCCACCAGATGTCCGTCGATGTCGACGATGGGGCACATCTCCGGCTCCAGCCGGTCGAGCGCGACCCCTGCCGGGGTGACCGCAACCAGATCGCCGGATCGAACGCTGAGGTTTCCCGAAGTGCCGAGCACCAGGCCGAGCTCGACCGCCCGCCTGCCGTACTCCACCAGAGTGTCACGCATCATGGGGCAAGCCTCTCAAGCGCGGTGAGCATCAGGCGACGGGCGTCGTCGGCCGCCAGTCGCGACGGGTAGAGCAGCAGGTGCAGGCTGAGCCCGTCGACCAGGGCGAGCAGGTGCTCGGTGGTGTCGTCGAGGTCGGTGTCCGCGCGGATCTCTCCGGCGTCGGCCGCGCGTGCCAGCAGGGCTCGTACGGCGGAGCGCAGGTCGTCGGCCTCGGCCCGCTGGACGGCGGCCAGGTCGGGGGAGGCCAGGCTGCGGCTCCAGAAGCTCACCTCCAGCCGGGTCTCGCCGTCGCGCTCGTCGTCGAGGGGCAGGTTGTCGAGCAGGACCTCGCGGAGCGCGGCCAGGCCTTCCAGGCCCGAGACCTTCGACAGGATGCGATCGCGGATGCGGGCGTGCGACTGGCGCAGGGCCGAGAGCAGGATGGTGTCCTTGTCGGAGAAGTAGTGCGACAGGACGCCGTTCGACAGGCCCGCCTCCCGGGCGATGGCGCGGGAGGTCGCGGCGTCGATGCCGTCGCGGACGATCACGCGGGTGGCGGCGGTGACGACGTCACGTCGTCGTTCGTCGTGGTCCACGATCTTTGGCATGCGACCAGTGTATTGACTTTTTAGTCGGACGAGCGACTATATTCCGGTTATGACCGTCGTCACAGTTGGCGTGCACATCGTGGACATCCTGACCAGGCCGGTGTCGCACATTCCCGAAGGTCAGGACACGGTCCTGGTCGACCAGATCCGCCTGACCGCCGCGGGCTCCGCGGCGGGCACCGCGGTCGATCTGGTACGGCTGGGCCACGAGGTCGTCTCGCTGGGCGCGATCGGCGACGACGAGCTCGGCGACTTCCTCATCATGGTCATGTCCAGGCACGGCGTCGACGTCTCCGGCCTGCGCCGCCGTACAGGGGAGCAGACCTCCGCCTCGATCCTGCCGATCAGGCCCGACGGCGGCCGGCCCAGCTTCCACGTGCCCGGCGCCAACCTGAGCGTCACCCTCGCCGACCTGGACCCCGAGGTGATCCGCTCGGCGAAGGCCATCCACCTGGGCGGCATGGACGTCACCTTCGGCCTGGGCGACCCCGCCTTCTTCGCCCTGCTCGACGAGGTCAGGGCCGGCGGCACGATCGTGACCATGGACCTGCTGTCGGAGATGCCCGACCTGCTGCAGATGGCCAAGGCCTTCCTGCCGCACGTCGACTACGTCCTGCCCAACGAGGAGCAGGCCAAGATCATGGCCGGCGCCGACGACGCGGCGCGGGCGGCCGCCCTGCTGGGACCAAATGTGATCGTCACTCTCGGCGGCCGGGGCAGCCTGGTGAACGGCGAGATCGTCCCGGCCCTGCCGGTCGAGGTGAGCGACACGACCGGCTGCGGCGACGCCTACTGCGCCGGGTTCATCACCGGCCTGCTGCGCGGCGACGACGTTCTTGAGGCGGCCCGCCTGGGCACCGCCGCGGCCGCGCAGGTGGCGACGGGGCTCGGCTCGGACGCCGGAGATCTGGAAGGACTGAAGTGAAAGACAACGAACTCCGCGAGCGCGCGGCCAAGGTCGTCCCCGGCGGCATGTACGGGCACCTGAACGCGGCCATCTTCGCCCCCGGCTATCCGCAGTTCTTCGAGAGCGGCAGCGGGTGCAGGCAGACCGACGCCAACGGCAGGGAGTACATCGACTTCATGTGCTCCTGGGGCCCGATCGTGCTGGGCCACCGCCATCCCAAGGTCGAGGAGGCCGCCCAGCGGCAGCTCGCCAAGGGTGACACGCTCAACGGCCCGGGGCCGATCATGGTGGAGCTGGCCGAGCTGCTGGTCGACACGGTGCCGAGCGCCGACTGGGCGATGTTCTCCAAGAACGGCACCGACGCCACCACCCAGGCGCTCATGGTGGCCCGCGCGGCCACCGGGCGCCACAAGGTGCTGATGGCGCACGGCGCCTACCACGGGGCCGACCCCTGGTGCACGCCCTCGATGATGGGCGTCACCCCGAACCAGCGGGCCGACATGATCGAGTTCGCCTACAACTCGCTGGAGTCGCTGGAGGCCGTCGCCGCCGAGCACGACGGCGAGGTCGCCGCGATCATCGTCACCCCCTTCAAGCACGACTCCTTCGAGGACCAGGAGCTCGTTGAGCCGGAGTTCGCCCGCGGCGCCCGCGCCCTGGCCGACCGGATCGGGGCGGCGCTGGTCATCGACGACGTGCGCGCGGGCTTCCGCATCGACCTGCGCGGCTCGTGGGAGCCGTACGGCGTGCGCCCGGATCTGACGGCCTGGTCCAAGGCGATGGCGAACGGCTACCCGATCGCCGCGGTCACCGGCACGGACGCGCTCAGGAGCGCGGCCCAGACCCTCTACTCGACCGGCTCCTTCTGGTTCTCGGCCGTGGCGATGGCCGCGGCCAAGGCCACCATCGAGACCCTGCGCGACGAGAACGGCATCAAGCAGATGGAGCTCGCCGGCTCCCGCCTCAGGGACGGCCTGGCCCGCCAGGCGCTCGCGCACGGCTTCGGCGTGAACCAGACGGGCCCGGTGGCCATCCCGTGGCTGAGCTTCGAGGGCGACGCCGACCTGTCGAGAGCGCTGTACTGGAGCGACGCCTGCCTGCGCAACGGCGTCTACATCCACCCGTGGCACAACTGGTTCCTGTCGGCCGCCCATACCGAGGCTGACGTGGACGAGGCGCTGGAGGGCACCGACCGCGCCTTCGCCGAGACGCGCGCCCATTTCGGCTGACATCGGTGCTCACGTGAGCCCGCCGGTTCTGTCAGGAACGGGCGGGCTCCTTGCTGTGCGGATCACAAGAGGGCACCGGTAGGTCACGTCTGTGTTGCGGCCTCTTGACGCTGCTCGGGGTCCGTCCGTACCTTGCGGGCAAACGATTAGGAAACTTTCCTATTTGATCCAGATCTACGGGAGCCCGCATGTCCCACCCGGGAGAGATCACTCGGCGCGATCTGCTGCGCCGGATCGGCCTGACCGCTGTCGTCGTCGGCCCCGGCGCGGGCCTGCTGTCCGCCTGCGCCACCGGCGGCGGCACCGCCGCATCGCCCTCCGCCTCCGCCCCCGCGCCCGCCACCAGCGCCGCGTTCGACCCCAAGAACCCCTTCGCCGTCGACGCGAAGAAGGGCCTCGAGGTCGTCATCTTCACCGGCGGCTTCAAGGACGACTACGCCACGGGCCTGCACCAGCCCATGTACACCAAGGCGCACGCGGGTGCGACGATCAAGCACACCGGCACCCAGAACGTCGGCACCATGCTGCGCCCGCGCTTCCTCTCCGGCGAGGTTCCCGACGTCGTCAACAACTCCGGCCCCGAGGCCATGGACGTGGCCGCTCTGGCCGCCGAGGGTCACGTCGCCGAGCTCACCGCCCTGTGGGACGCTCCCTCCTTCGACGACCCCAGCAAGAAGGTCCGCGACACCGTCACCCCGGCCGCGCTCGAAGAGGGCAAGCTCAACGGCAAGGACATGACGCTCAACTACGTCGTGTCGCAGCGCGCGCTCTGGTACAACGCCAAGCTCTTCCAGGAGAAGGGCTGGACCCTCCCGACGACCATGGAGGAGTTCAAGGCGCTGGGCGACAAGGCCAAGGCCGAGGGCATCCACCTGTTCGCCTACCCGGGCCAGAAGGGCCCGTACTACATGCTGTGGAACATGCTGTACACCGCCGCGAAGATCGGCGGCAACAAGGCGATCATCGACATCGACAACCTGGTCGACAACGCCTGGAAGTCCGACGCGATGAAGGCCTCCGTCACCGCGTGGCACGAGATCTTCACCAAGTACAGCGACAAGTCCTACCTGGGCCTCGACCACACCCAGACCCAGGTCAAGCACCTGCAGAACAAGTTCCTGTTCTACCCGACCGGCTCCTGGCTGGAGGGTGAGATGGCCAAGGACAAGCCGGAGACCTTCGAGTACGCCATCGCCCCCTTCCCCAGCGTCACGACCGCCGACGCCATGCCGTACGGCGCGATCCAGGTCGGCTCCGGCGAGGTCTTCTTCGCCACCGCCAAGGGCCAGAACCCGCAGGGCGCGCTGGAGTACCTGCGCATCATGCTCTCCAAGGAGGGCGCGAAGGGCTTCGTCGAGAAGACCGGCAGCCTCACCATCGTCAACGGCTCCGCGGACGGCGTCGAGCTGCCTCCGGGCCTGGCCTCCGCGGCCAAGGCGACCGACGCCGCCGGCCCGAACGTCATCACCAGCGCCCGCTTCGAGGGCTGGTACAAGGAGCTGTTCGACTACGCCTGGGCGCAGCAGAACATCCTCATGGGCGGCCGCATGACGGTCGAGGAGTACCTGGACAAGGTGCAGAAGAAGGCCGACGACGTCAAGGCCGACTCCTCGATCGCCAAGCAGACCCGGGACGCGTAACTGACAATGGAGCGGCTACGCAAGTACGGATTCGTCATCGGGTTCCTCATCGTCCCGGTGACCCTCTACGTGGTGTTCGTGATCAGCCCGTACATCCAGGCTTTCCAGCTGTCGCTGACGAGCTGGAACGGCTACCAGGCGGTGCCGAACTTCGTCGGACTGGAGAACTTCACCAGGCTCTTCAAGGACGAGGTCTTCTGGAACGCGCTGCGGACCCACGGGATCGTCCTGCTCGTGATGCCGCTCGTGGTGCTCGCCCTCGCGCTGGTCTTCTCCTTCCTGCTCAACCTGGGAGGAGGCTCGCGCGGGGCGGGGATGCGGGGCGTGACCGGCTCGACCTTCTACAAGGTCGTCTTCTTCGCGCCCCAGGTGCTCGCCGTCGCCATCGTCGGTGTGTTGTGGAAGGCGATCTACCGGCCCGACGAGGCCGGTGTGATCAACGGCGTCGTCATGAAGCTGGGCGGCGAACCGATCGGGTGGATGAGCGACCCCGACCTGGCGCTGTGGTCGCTGATCGCGGTCATGTGCTGGCAGGCGGTCGGCTTCTACGTGGTGCTGTTCTCGGCGGGCATGTCGGCCATCCCGAAGGACTACTTCGAGGCCGCGGCCCTCGACGGCGCCGGGCGGTTCACGCTGTTCTTCCGCATCACCCTGCCGCTGCTGCGCGACACGCTCCAGGTCGGCTGGGTCTACCTGGGCATCGCGGCCTTCGACTGCTTCGCCCTGGTCAACGTGCTGACGCTGGACGCGGGCGGCCCTGACGGCGTCACGACCGTGCTGCCGGTGGAGATCTTCAAGACCGCCTTCACCTACAGCAAGGTGGGTTACGCCTCCGCGATGGGCGTGGCCCTGTTCTTCCTGACGATCACCTTCGCGGTGCTGACCCTCCGCGTCACGCGGCGAGAGAAGATCGAGCTCTGAGATGAGAAGAAATCGCAGTCCTTTCGGAGCCCTGTCGCACCTCGCCCTCATCGTCTGGGCGCTGCTGATCATCCTGCCGCTGCTCTGGACGTTCCTGGCGGCCTTCAAGAACAACACCGAGATCTTCGGTGACGCGCTCCAGCTGCCCGGCGAGATCCGCTGGGACAACTGGGTGCGGGCGTGGGAGAAGGCCCAGGTCGGCAGGTACATGGTCAACACCGTGATCGTGGTGTTCTTCGGCACCCTGGGCACGATGTTGTTCGGCTCCATGGCCGCCTACGTGCTGGCGCGCTACAAGTTCATCGGCAGCAAGCTCATCTACCTGCTGTTCGTCTCCGGCATGGCCTTCCCGGTCTTCCTGGCGATCACTCCGCTGTTCTTCGTGGTCAAGCAGGTCGGGCTGCACGACTCGCTCTTCGGCCTCATCGTCGTGTACATCGCGTACTCGATGCCGTTCACGGTCTTCTTCCTGGCGGCGTTCTTCCGCACGCTGCCGGAGGCGATCGCCGAGGCCGCGAAGATCGACGGCGCTTCGCACACCCGCACGTTCTTCCAGGTCATGCTGCCGATGGCCAAGCCCGGCCTGGTCAGCATCACGATCTTCAACGTGCTCGGCCAGTGGAACCAGTACCTGCTGCCGCTGGCGCTGATCACCGACCGGGACAAGTACGTGATCACCCAGGGCATCGCCGACATCTCGACGATCGCGGGCTACGAGGCCGACTGGCCCGCCCTGTTCGCCGCGATGAACCTGGCGATCCTGCCGGTGCTGATCGTCTACATCATCTTCCAGCGCCAGATCCAGTCGGGTCTGGGAGCGGGAGCGGTTAAATAGGGTCCATGTGGACCCAGCATGACAACGAGATCCGGCGCACCGTCGAGGCGCCGGATTTCCTCACCGCCATCAGGATCGTGGACGAGATCGCGGTCGAGGCCGAGCGCCTCAACCACCACCCCGACATCGACATCCGCTGGCGCAAGCTCCATCTCGTCCTGACGACGCACGACGCGGGCGGGCTGACCGATCTCGACTACCGGCTGGCCGAGATCATCGACGGCATCGCCGCCAAACACGGGGCGTAATCACTAATGTGGGCAGGGTGACATTCAAGCCCCTGCCCGCCCTGGTTCTCGTCCTGCTCGCCGCCGGTTGCGCGCAGCAGGAAGCCCACAGCACCCCCTCGCCCTCGGCGCAGAGCGGGGTGCGCATCTCCGGCGCCGGCGAGCTGGTCGTCTACGACCGCGCGCTCGCCCCCGCCGGAGCCCAGGCCAGCGCCACCGTCGACTCCACCGCGGACGGCACGCTCTCCTCGCTCAACGTCGAGGGCTTCCTGCCCAACCGGATCTACGGCGCCCACCTGCACACCAACGCCTGCGGCGCCAAGCCCGACGACGCAGGCCCCCACTTCCAGCACGACCACGGCCAGGTCAGCAAGGACAGCGAGGTCTGGCTCGACGTGAAGACCGATGCCGAGGGCGCCGGAAGTGCCAGCGCGCGCCACGGCTGGGCACTGACACCGGGCCACGCTCCCAAGTCGCTGGTGGTGCATGCTCAGGCCACCAAGGCCGACGGCACGGCAGGGCCGAGAGTCGCCTGTCTCAGCCTGGAATAAGGGCGCAAACGGGCGGCTTACATGCTTACGTGGCAAGCATTCTTCTCCCCCCACGCCTGCGGCTGCTCGAATCCGGCCAGCGTCGCGCCACCTGGCTGGAGCTCTTCTACGACCTCGCCTTCGTCGTGGCGGTCGCCGAGCTCGCAGGCACCCTCGCCGACCACCAGGTCGGCGTCTTCGCCGGATTGTTCGTCCCCGTCTGGTGGGCCTGGGCCGGCTACGTCTTCTACGCCAACCGGTTCGACACCGACGACCTCAGCAGCCGCCTGATCGGCCTGGCCCAGATCCCCGCCATCGCGCTCATGGCGGCCAGTCTGAGCGATCCGGCCGGCCGCTCCACGCTGTTCGCCCTGGCCTACGTGGCCGCCCGGGTCCTGCTCATCGCCGCGTACCTGCGGGTGGCCAGGCACATCCCGCAGGCCAGGCCGCTGGCCCTGCGCTACGTCGCGGGCTTCTCCGTCGCGGCGGCGTTGTGGCTGGTCTCGCCGCTGGTTCCCGAGCCGGTGCGCTATCCGCTGTGGGCCGTGGCCGTACTGATCGACCTGGCGACGCCGTTCCTGGCCCGCAGGTACCAGGCGGCCATCCCGCCCCAGCACGAGCACCTGCCCGAGCGGTTCGGCCTGTTCGTCGTGATCGTGCTCGGCGAGGTGGTCGCCGCCATCGTCCTCGGACTCAAGCAGCAGCCGGAGGACTTCCCGATCGGCCTGGCCGGGATCGCCGTGGCCGCCGCCTTCTGGTGGGCCTACTTCAGCCGCCTCAACGAGGAGGTGGTCGGCCGCACCCGCCTGGCCGGCCAGGTCTGGGTCTACGCCCACCTGCCGCTCTCGCTCGCCCTGGTCGCCTTCGGCGTCGGGGTCGAGCAGCTCATCGTGCACCCCGGCGCCTGGGCGACCGGGCTGACCGGTGTCTCGGCGGCCGGTGCCGCCGCCCTGCTCTGGACCGTGAGGAAACTGTGAACGACGTGCTCGCCCGCCAGATCGCCGCCATCGAGAGCGGCGACCTCGAAGGACTGCTGCGGCAGTACCACCCCGACGCGGTGGTCACCCGCCTGGACCTGGTCGCCCGCGGCCGGGAGGAGATCCGCGCCCTGTTCGCCGCCTACCTGGCCAAGGCCCCCAAGCTCGAAGAGCTCGGGGGCCTGCAGGAGGCGGGTGACACCCTCCTGTATCGAGCCACCATGGTGGTCGACGGCCAGAGGTTCACCACCTTCGGCACCTTCGTGCTGAACGACGGCCTCATCTGGCGCCAGACCGCGGTCGCCCTACCGGCCTAGCGACTGGTACTTCCGTACGGCCAGCGGCAGGAAGACCAGCGTGATCAGCGCCGGCCACGTCACGGCCATCAGCATCGCGTTCTGCTCGATCCACGACCCGCCCAGCGGGACCGGGTTGCCGAACAGCTCGCGGACCGCGTTGGCCGTGGACGAGACCGGGTTCCACATCGCGATCGCCCCCAGCCAGTCGGGCATGAGCGAGGGCGGGGTGAAGACGCTGGAGATCATGCCGAACGGGAAGGCCAGGGCGAACAGGTTGCCCGCGGCCTCCTGGTTCTTGACCTTCAGCCCGATCCAGACGCCGATCCAGATCAGCGCGAACCGCAGCCACAGCAGCAGTCCGAAGGCGAACAGCGTCGCCGCGAGCCCGCCGTCGGACCGCCAGCCGATCGCCAGCGCGATCAGCGCCAGGACCACCAGGTCCAGGGCCGCGTGGATGAGGTCGGAGACGCCCCGTCCCGTGACGACCGCGGACGGGGCCATCGGCATCGAGCGGAACCGGTCGATGAAACCCTTCTCCTTGTAGATCGCCACCGACATCGCGGTGTTCATGAAGCCGAAGGCCATGGTCATCGCGAACATGCCGGGCATCGCGAAGGAGGTGAAGTCGGCGCCTCCTCCGATGTCCATCGCGCTGCCGAAGACGAACACGAACAGCAGCACCATCACGATCGGCGAGCCGAGCTGCCAGGCGATCAGGGAGGGCTGGCGGACCAGATGGGTCAGCTCCTGCTGCACGATGGTCTGGTAGTCGCTCAGCGCCCAGCGCATCTGGCTCATACGGTCACCTTCTCCGTCAGCTTGAGGAATGCCTCGTCGAGCGTGGGGCGCCGAACCCCGATGTCCTCCACGTCCAGTCCCTTCTCCTGCAGGTCGCGGGCGACCGTGGTGAGGGAGCCCACCCGGTCGGTGACGGCCGCGTGCACCCGCAGTTCCTCCACCACCGGCTCGCCGACCCGGGCGACCACCGACGCGATCGCGTCGACGTCGTCGGGGCGCAGCGCCACCACCTCGACGCGGTCGCCGCCGATGGCCCGCTTGACCCCGGCTGGGGTGTCGTCGGCGATGGCCCTGCCGTGGTCGATGACGACGATGCGGTCGGAGAGCTGGTCGGCCTCGTCCAGGTAGTGGGTGGTCAGCAAGACGGTCGTGCCCTGGGCGGTCAGCGACCTGACCGCGTCCCACACCTCCATGCGGCCGCGCGGATCCAGGCCGGTGGTCGGCTCGTCGAGGAAGAGCACCTGGGGCGCGAGGATCATGCTGGCCGCCAGGTCGAGCCGCCGTCGCATGCCGCCGCTGAAGGTCTGCGGCGGCTTGCCCGCGACGTCGGTCAGCCCGAACTGCGCCAGCAACTCGTCGGCCCGCTGGCGGGCGGCGGACTTGCCGATGTGGAAGAGCTTGCCGAACATCACCAGGTTCTCGCGGGCGGTCAGCACGTCGTCGACCGCCATCGACTGGCCGGTCAGGCCGATGCGCTGCCGTACCTGGCGGGCGTTGGAGCGCACGTCGAGCCCGGCCACCCTGGCCGTTCCCGAGTCGAAGCGGAGCAAGGTGGCCAGAATGCGCACGCTGGTGGTCTTGCCGGCGCCGTTGGGGCCGAGCAGCCCGAGGACGGTGCCGGGGGCCACCGCGAGGTCGAGGCCGTCGAGGGCCACCTTGTCGCCGTAGCGCTTGCGCAGTCCTTCGGCGTAGATCGAGTAGTCCATGGGCATCCTTATCTGTGTACGTTGTACCCAAATAATAGCGTACTTCGTACTCAGATAGAATGGGCAACTGTGACGACCGAACACGTGGGCGGCGGGGCAGACCCCGCGAAGATCCTTCGGCTGCTGTGGCGCGCCGGTGAAGACGAGGTCAAGCCGGGACCTCGGCCCAAGTTCACGCTGGACGACGTCATCGTCGCCGGAATCGCGGTCGCCGACCGCGACGGTCTCGCCGGGCTGACCATGCGAGCCGTCGCCGACGAGCTCGGCGTGGGGACCATGTCGCTCTACCGCTACGTGCCCGGCAAGAGCGAGCTGGTCGACCTCATGGTCGACAAGCTCAACACTCCGGGCAACTTCTCCGGGTGGCAGCGGGGGGAGTGGCGGGCCGCGATGGAGGACCTGGCCGAGGGTACCTGGCTGCTCGCCACGGAACATCCCTGGCTGCTGCAGGTCAACCAGTCGCGCCCACTGCTCGGGCCGAGTGCCATGGAGGGCGTCGAGCTCATCCTGGGCGCCTTCGAGGGGCTCGGGCTGAAGGACCGCGAGAAGGTCGTCATTCTCACCGCGATCGGCCACTTCGTGAACGGGTGCGCCCGCGAGGCCGTCCTGGCCCAGGAGTCGGCGGGCCAGACGGGCGTGTCCGACGAGGAGTTCTGGAAGGCCCAGGAGCCCTACATGATGAGGGCGATCGGCGAGGGCCGCTTCCCGATCCTGGGCACCCTCGACGACGACGCCTGGGCCACGCCGCCGATCGAGATCATGCGGGCGGGCCTGCGGGCGCTGCTCGACGGGTTCGAGCAGGACATGAGAAAGCGCGGGCTGGCGTGATGCCGCACATGAAAAGCGCGGGACGGCGTGATGCCGCACATGAAAAAGCGCGGGACGGCGTGATGCCGCCCCGCGCCCGCGTCGTTCGTCAGTGGCCCGCGGGGATCGAGCCGAAGCGGCCCGACTGGTAGTCCTCGAAGGCCTGCACCAGCTCGGCCCGCGTGTTCATCACGAACGGCCCGTAGTGCGCCACCGGCTCGCCGATGGGCTGCCCGCCCAGGATGATCACCTCGAGTCCCTGCTTGCCCGACGCGCCGACCGTGATGGTCTCCGCCTCGGTGGCCAGCCCGGGACGGTTGCCGAAGCCCTCGAACACGGCCAGCTGTCCCGCGGACAGCGCGGCCTTGTCGCGCCCGGCCGTACCCTTGCCCGACAGCACGTAGGCCAGCGCGTTGAAGTCCTTGCGCCACGGCATCGTGAGCTCGGCGCCGGGCGAGACCGAGGCGTGGATGAGCGTGATCGGCGTGAACGTGGAGCCGGGCCCGTTGAAGCCCGCCACGTCGCCGGCGATCAGCCGCACCAGGGCGCCGCCGTCGTGGCTGCTGAGCAGCTTGACGTTGTCGCGCCCGATGTCCTGGTACTTCGGGTCGAGCATCTTGTCCTTGGCGGGCAGGTTCACCCACAGCTGGATGCCGTGGAAGAGGCCGCCCTGCTGGACGAGCCACTCGGGCGGCGTCTCGATGTGGAGGATGCCGGAGCCGGCGGTCATCCACTGGGTGTCGCCGTTGGTGATCGTGCCGCCGCCTCCGTGCGAGTCGGAGTGCTCGAAGACTCCGTCGATCATGTACGTGACGGTCTCGAAGCCGCGGTGCGGGTGCCAGGGCGTGCCCTTGGGCTCGCCCGGCGCGTAGTCGACCTCTCCCATCTGGTCCATCATGATGAACGGGTCGAGGTAGGACGGCTTGATGGTGGCCAGTGCCTTGCGCACGGGGAATCCCTCGCCCTCGAAGCCGCTGGGAGCGGTCTCGACGGCGAGCACCTTGCGGCCGGTCCCCAGGTCTTCTGGGATGCGCGGCAGGGCCAGGACGTTGTCGACGGTTACGGCGGGCATCTCGTGGTCTCCCTTCCGGGGGACACAACCAAGTTTATATTTCAACTATTCCGTGAGCCGGGACATCATGCGTTCCATCCCGTTGACCCAATTGTCGCGCAGGGCCGCGGTGGCCGCGGGCAGGTCCCCCTCCACCAGGGCCTCGGCGATGCGGCAGTGCTCGGCGGCCTCGCGTTCGAGGGGCGCGTCGTCGCCCGCCTGCAGGTGCGCGTAGCGGCGCATGCCCGCCTTGACGCTGGTGATGAGGTCGAGCAGCCGCTCGTTCGGGCAGCCGCTGAGCAGCAGGTCGTGCCACTCGTCGTCGTGGCGCTCGATCTCCTGCTGCTCGGCTACCTGGTCGGGGAAGTCGCGGGCCAGGCGTAGCAGCTTGGGTCCGAGCCTGCGCAGGTAGCCGGCGTCGGACAGCTGCAGGGCGAGCGACTCCAGCGCGCCCACGATCTCGCACAGCTCGCGGAACTCCTTGCGGCTGACCGGCGCGAAGCGGAAGCCGCGGCCCTGGTTGCTCTCCAGCACGCCCTCGCCGGCCAGCGTGATGAGGGCCTCGCGCAGGGGAGTGCGGCTGACGCCCAGCTCGGAGGCGAGGGCCACCTCGTTGATGTCGGTGCCTGCGGCGAAGTCGCCCCGGTCCAGCTTGCGTAGCAGTTCGTCGCGGATCTGCTCGCGCAACGGTCGTCGCTCGATCGGCATGCCCTCACCTTACTGGTTGACGTCATTCATTATTCTGCACTATGAATACAAAATATTACATGTCATAGCGTTGGAGGTGCGGTGCTCAGGTTCGGCGGGGACTACAACCCCGAGCAGTGGCCGGAGGAGGTCTGGGCCGAGGACATGCGCCTCATGGCCGAGGCCGGGGTCAACATGGCCACGATCGCGGTCTTCTCCTGGTCGCGGCTGGAGCCCGATGAGGGCGTGCACGACTTCGGCTGGCTCGATCGCGTCATGGACCTGCTCCACGCCCATGGCATAGACGCCGACCTGGCCACCGCCACCGCCACCCCGCCCCCGTGGCTGGTGCGGCGCCACCCGGAGATGATGCCGGTCAACGCCGACGGGGTGCGGCTGGAGTTCGGCTCCCGGCAGGGGTACTGCCCCAGCTCGCCGATCTACCGCGCGCATGCCGTACGGCTGGCGCGCACGATCGCGCTGCGCTACCGCGAGCATCCCGCGCTGAAGATGTGGCACATCGGCAACGAGTACGCCGACCACACCCTCGAGTGTTTCTGCGACGTCTCCGCCGCGCACTTCCGCGCCTGGCTGGAGCACCGCTACGCCACGATCGACGGCCTCAACGCCGCCTGGGGCACCTCGTGCTGGGGCCAGCACTACACCGGCTTCGACCAGGTCGAGCCGCCCCGCACCGCGCCAGGCCCGGTCAACCCCTCCCAGCTGCTCGACTGGCGGCGCTTCTGCAGCGACGCCCTGCTTGAGCTGTTCGAGGCGGAGAAGGCCGCCCTGCGCGAGGTCACGCCCGGCCTGCCGGTGACCACCAACTTCATGAGCATCCTGCACGGCCTGGACTACTGGAAGTGGTCGGCAGCCGAGGACCTCGTCACCGACGACGCCTACCCCGACCCGGCCGACCCCTCCTCGCACGTGGCCATCGCGCTCAGCTACGACCTCATGCGCTCGCTCAAGCGGCAGCCGTGGCTCCTGCTGGAGTCGGCTCCCTCGGCCGTCTCCTGGCGCGCGGTCAACGCGCCCAAGCCGCCCGGCATGATGCTCCTGCACAGCCTCCAGGCGCTGGCGCACGGCTCCGACGGCGTCATGTTCTTCCAGTGGCGGCAGGCACGCTACGGGCCGGAGAAGTTCCACTCCGCGCTCCTGCCGCACGGCGGCACCGACACCCGCACCTGGCGCGAGACGCTCCAGCTCGGCCAGGCGCTCACCGCGCTGGCGGAGGTCGCGGGCAGCTACGAGCAGGCCGAGGTCGCCCTCGTGCTCGACTGGGACAGCTGGTGGGGCCTGGAGGCGCCGGAGTCGATGCCGTCGAACCGGCTCAAGCTCAAGGAACTCCTGCTCGACTGGTACACGCCGCTGCACGCCCGCGGTATCGGCGTCGACCTCGTGCCCCCGGGCCGCGACCTGACCGGCTACCGGCTGGTGATCGCGCCCAACCTCTACCTGTGCACGGAGGAGACGGCGAAATGGCTGGCCACCGCGCCCGGCCAGGTCGTCGTCGGCCCCTTCAGCGGCGTCGTCGACCCCGCCGACCAGGTGCACGAGGGCGGCGCTCCTGGACCGCTGCGCGAACTGCTGGGCGTGAGCGCCGAGGAGTTCTGGCCGCTGCACGACGGGGTGCGGCAGCAGACCGGCCTGGGCGCGGCCCGCACGTGGACGGAGTGGCTGAGGCTCCACGACGCCGAGCCCGTGGCGCTCTACCAGGGCGGCGAGCTCGACGGCCGGCCCGCGGTCACCCGCAAGGGCGCGGCGACCTACGTCGGCTGCCGCCTCGACGACACCACCCCGCTCCTGCTCGACCTGCTCGCGCGCGCCGGCGTCGAGCCGATGGACCTGCCGGAGGGCGTCGAGGCGGTCAGGCGCGCCGGCTACCTGTTCCTCCTCAACCACACCGCCTCTCCGCAGCGCCTGGCACTCGCGTCAGCAGGCACCGACCTCCTCACCCGGACCCCCATGCACGGCCACGCCGAGCTCCCCCCACGCGGCGCCGTCGTGCTCAGAGTCGAAGGACACCAGTGACACACCCCTACATCCCCAACGCCGAACCGGGCGTCAGGGCGCGGATGCTCGCCGAGATCGGCGTCGACAGCGTGGAGGAGTTCTACGCCGACATCCCCGCCGGCCTGCGCCTGGCCCGCCCCCTCGACCTGCCCGCGCCCTTCACGGCCGAGCAGGACCTGGTCCGCCACATGCGCGGCCTGTTCGCCAAGAACGTCGAGGCCCTGAGCTTCCTGGGTCACGGGACCTACCCGCACTACGTCCCGGCCGTGTGCGACGAGGTCAACACCCGCAGCGAGTTCCTCACCGCCTACGCGGGCGAACCGTACGAGGACCACGGCCGTTTCCAGTCGCTGTTCGAGTACGTCAGCCAGATGGGCGAGCTGCTCGAGATGGACGTCGTCAACGTCCCCACCTACGACGGCTACCAGGCCGCGGGCACCGCGATCAGGATGGCCTGCCGCTACACCGGGCGCGGCAAGGTCCTGGTGACGAGCGCGATCAACCGCGACAAGCTGAGCAAGCTGCGCGACTTCCTCAGCCACGACACCGAGATCGAGCTGGCTCCGGTCAAGGACAACGGCGAGTTCGGCGACGTCGAGATCGACGACTCCTACGCCGCGATCTACCTGGAGACCCCGAACCTCTACGGCGTCGTCGAGACCAGGGGCCGCGAGCTGGCCGAGCTGGCGCACGCGCACGGCGCGCTGCTCGTCGTCGGCACCGACCCGATCTCGCTGGGCGTCCTGGCCCCGCCCGCCGCCTACGGCGCCGACATCGCCTGCGGCGACATCCAGTCCCTGGGCATGCACCAGTCGTACGGCGGAGGCCACGCCGGCTACATCGCCACCCAGGACCACGAGCCGCTGGTCGCCGAGTTCCCCTCCCGCCTGTTCGGCATCGCCCCCACGGCCGTCGAGGGCGAGTACGGCTTCGGCGACGTCTACTACGACCGCACCTCCTTCGCCCACCGCGAGGAGGGCAAGGAATGGGTCGGCACCGCCGCCGCCCTGTGGGGCATCACGGCAGGCGTCTACCTGGCCCTCATGGGCCCCGAGGGCATGCGCGAGCTGGGCGAGACGATCCTGGCCCGCACCCGCTACGCCATGGACGCGCTCGGATCCATCGTGAAGCACGCGGGCGCCATCCACTTCCGCGAGTTCGCCATCGAGGTGCCCGACGCGGCGGGCCTGCTGGCCGGGCTGCGCGAGCGGGGCATCTTCGGCGGGGTCCAGCTGGACGAGCGCACGGTCCTGGTCTGCGTGACCGAGCGCCACTCCATCGCCGACATCGACCGGCTCGCCGCCGCCATCAAGGAGATCCTGTGAACAGCGCCGAGTCCTTCGCCGAGCTGCCGGTCAAGCCCAAGCCCGCCATCAGGAGATTCCACCAGGCCCGCTGGGACGAGCCGATCATCTTCGAGCTGTCGCAGCCAGGCCGTCGCGGCATCGCCGTACCCGAGCCCGGCGCGCCGAAGGTCGAGCTGCCCGACTCCGTGCGGCGGGCGTCCAAGCCCGCCCTGCCCGAGCTCTCCCAGCTGCACGTGCTGCGCCACTACCTGCGCCTGTCGCAGGAGAACCTCGGCGTCGACCTCAACATCGACGTCGGCCAGGGCACCTGCACGATGAAGTACAGCCCCAAGGTCAACGACACCTTCATGGCCGACATCGCCGACCTGCACCCCGAGCAGCCGGTCGAGAGCGCCCAGGGCGTGCTGGAGATCTACCACACCCTGGAGCGCATGCTGGCGGAGATCTCGGGCATGGCCCGCGTCTCGCTGCAGCCGGGCTCTGGTTCGGCGGCGATCTACGCCAACATCGCGATGATCCGCGCCTACCACGAGGCCAACGGCGAAGGTCACCGCGACCAGGTCATCACCACGATGTTCTCGCACCCCTCCAACGCGGCCTGCGCCAAGACGGCGGGCTACGAGATCATCACGCTGATGCCCGACGCCGAGGGCCTGCCGGACATCGAGGCGCTGCGCGCCGCCGTCGGCCCGCGCACCGCCGCGCTGATGATCACCAACCCGGAGGACACCGGCATCTTCAACCCGCGCATCGCGGAGTTCGTCGAGCTGGTGCACTCGGTGGGCGGCCTGGCCTGCTACGACCAGGCCAACGCCAACGGCATCCTGGGCATCACCCGCGCCGCCGACGCCGGGTTCGACCTGGGTCACTTCAACCTGCACAAGACCTTCTCCACGCCGCACGCCTGCGGCGGCCCCGCCGCCGGGGCGTGCGGGGTGTCGGAGAAGCTGATCCCGTTCCTGCCGGGACCGGTCGTCGACTTCGACGGCTCCGGATACGTCCTGACCACGCCGGAGAAGTCGATCGGCAAGATCCGCCCCGGCCTGGGCGTCACGCCGAACATCGTGCGCGCCTACGCGTGGATCATGTCGCTCGGCGCCGAGGGCCTGCGCACCGTCGCCGAGACCGCGGTGCTCAACAACAACTACCTGATGCACAAGATCCTGCAAATCCCCGGTGCCTCCGCGCCGTGGGACAAGCGCCGCGTCGAGCAGGTGCGTTACTCCTGGCAGGAGCTGTCGGAGGAGACCGGCGTGCACTCCGAGGAGATCGGCGTGCGGGCGGCCGACTTCGGCGTGCACTACTGGACCTCGCACCACCCGTACGTCGTGCCCGAGCCCTTCACGCTGGAGCCGACCGAGTCGTACTCCAAGGAGGACCTGGACGAGTATGCGGCGATCCTCGCCCACGTGGCCGACGAGGCGCGCCGGGACCCGGCCTTCGTCAAGGGCGCGCCGTACAACTCCACGGTCCACAAGATCGACATGACGCCGCTCGACGACCCCAAGCAGTGGGCCCCCACCTGGCGTGCCTACGTTCGGAAGCACCTGTCGTGACCAGGGTCGGGCTGGTGGTCAACCCCGTCGCCGGGATCGGCGGCCCGGCGGGGCTCAAGGGCAGCGACGGGCCCGAGGTCCAGCGCGCCGCCCTGGCCAGGGGCGCCACCCCGCGAGCGGGTGAGCGTGCGGCGCTGGCCGTACGGACCCTGCGCGCGGCCCGGCCGGACGTCGAGATCGTCGCGGCCCCCGGCCCGATGGGGGAGGACCTCCTCGCGGGCGAGGCGCCCTCGGCGGCCCTCACGACGGCGGCGGACACCCGCGCCGCCGTCCACGCGCTGCGCGACGTCGGCCTCCTGCTGTTCGCCGGAGGCGACGGCACCGCCCGCGACGTGCTCGACGCGGTCAGGGAGCTCGCAGAGCTCGGCTGCCAGGCGCCGCCGGTGCTCGGCATCCCCGCGGGCGTCAAGGTCTACTCCGGCTGCTTCGCCCTCAGCCCCGCCGCCGCAGGACTCCTGGCGGCCGAGGACCACGACGAGTACGCCGAGGCCGACGTGGTCGACCTCGACGAGGAGCTGTACCGCCAGGGCAGGGTGAGCCCCAGGCTGTACGGCACGCTCAGGGTCCCGGCCGCCAGGCACCGCCTGTCGGGCAGGAAGGCGAGCACCCCGCCGGGCTCCGTCGAGGCGATCGCCCGCGAGGTCGTCGCCCGCATGGAGCCGGGCACCCCTTACGTCCTCGGCCCGGGAGCCACCACCCAGCAGGTCGGCAGGCAGCTGGGCCTGGCCACCACCCTGCTCGGCGTGGACGTGGTCGAGAACGGCTCCCTGGTCGCGGCCGACGTCACCGAACGGGACCTGTACGAGCTCGCCCAGGACGCCGTGGTGGTGCTGTCGGCGATCGGCGGCCAGGGCTTCGTCCTCGGCCGCGGCAACCAGCAGATCTCCCCCCGGGTGCTGGGCCGTACCAAAGACCTCCTCGTGCTGGCCACCCAGCAGAAACTCGCCGCACTCAACGGCAGGCCCCTGCTCGTGGACACGGGCGAGGAGGAGACAGACAGCAGGCTCAGCGGCCACGTCCGGGTGATCACCGGATACCGCGAGAGCGTGATCTACCGGATGGAGTGCACGTGAAGAACAAGGTCGCCATCGTCACCGGCGGAGCCTCGGGCATCGGCCAGGCGACCGCCCGCCTGTTCGCCAAGGACGGCGCCCACGTCGTCGTCGTGGACATCGACGGTGAGGGCGCGGCGAAGGTCGCCGAGGAGATCGGCGGGCTCGCCGTCCAGGCCGACGTCTCCAGCCCGGAGGACTGCCGGCGGGTCGTCGACACGGCGGTGGAGCGCTTCGGGGGGCTCCACGTGCTGTTCAACAACGCCGGGATCATCCGGCGCACCACCGTCCTCGACCTGGACGTCGAGGAGTGGGACCGCGTCATGGCGGTCAACGTGCGCTCGGTGTTCCTGATGTGCAAGTACGCCATCCCGGCCATGACCGAGGGCGGCTCGATCGTCAACACCGGCTCCGGCTGGGGGCTCAAGGGCGGCGGCAACGCCATCTCCTACTGCGCCTCCAAGGCGGCGGTCGTCAACATGACCCGCGCGCTGGCGATCGACCACGCGAAGGCCGGGATCCGGGTGAACTCCGTGAACCCCGGCGACACCGACACCCCGATGCTGCGGGAGGAAGCCCGGCAGCTGCGGGAGGACTGGGCGGCGTTCGAGAAGGACGCCGCAGACCGGCCGATGGGCCGCTCCGGCACGCCTGACGAGATCGCTCAGGCCGTGCTCTTCCTGGCGAGTGACGCCGCCAGCTACATCACCGGATCCGCCCTCGTCGTCGACGGCGGCGGACTGGCCTAGGAAGGTTGCCCCCCAATGAAGAAACTCGCAGTCCTCGCCGCGCTGGCCCTGGCGGTCACCGCGTGCAGCGGCAGTAACGCCGGCTCCGGCGTCAAGCAGGCCGACGGCAAGGTCACCATCCGCTGGGCCACCTGGGGCTCGGCCGAGGACGTCGCCTTCTACAAGGAGTTCAACGACGCCTTCATGAAGAAGCACCCCAACATCGTGCTGAAGATGGAGTCGGTGCCGGAGTACGGGGACTACCACCCCAAGCTGCTCACCCAGCTCACCAGCAAGACCGCGCCCGACGTCTTCTTCGTGGGCGACGACAACATCGGCAAGTTCGTGTCGGCGGGCGTGCTCCAGCCGCTCAACGACCAGCTCGCCGGTCCCGACTCCAAGAGCAAGCCCGAGGACTTCTTCGAGGGCGTGTACGGCGGGGCCAAGAAGGACGGCCAGATCTACGGCATGCCCAACGACGTCAACCCGGAAGTGCTCTGGTACGACAAGAAGGCGCTGCAGGCCGCCGGCATCACCGAGGACCCCGCGACGCTGCACGCGGCCGGCCAGTGGACCATGGCCAAGTACCTCGACATGAACGCCAAGCTCAAGAGCGCGGGCAAGGCCGGCTCCATCTTCTGGAACTGGTACGGCTCCACCTACAGCGTCATCAACGGCTTCGGCGGCAAGGTCTGGGACGGCGGCAGGTTCGTCGCCACCACCGACCCCAAGTCCCGCCAGGCCCTGGAGACCCTGGCCAAGGGCTACGCCGACAAGACGTTCCTGTCGGCCGACGTGCTGCCCAGCGGCAACGGCGCCAGTACCCAGTTCGTCAAGCACAAGGTCGGCTTCTACGCCGGCGGACGCTGGCTCGTCGACACCGTGAAGAAGGGCGGCGACCCGGCCAGCTACGACATCGTGCCCTTCCCGTCGGAGACCGGCGCGCCCATGTCCGGCGCGGTCGCCGCCTCCTACCTGTCGATCAACAAGGAGAGCAAGGCGCCCAAGGAGGCCTTCACCTTCCTCACCGAGTTCGTCAGCAAGGAGGGCCAGCTCGTCAGGCTCAAGGGCGGCGGCGCGGTGCCGTCGGTCAAGGGCGCCGAGCAGATCGTGCTCGACGGCTACCCGGCCCACGCCCAGACCTTCCTCGACGTGCGCGACACCGGCTTCGCCAACTACGCGGAGGAGGTCTCGGTGCCCGGCCTGACCGCCTCGATCAACGAGCACCTGATGAAGGTCTGGTCCGGCAAGGTCGCCTTCGAGCAGGGCATGACCGAGCTGCAGCAGCTCGTCGAGAGCAAGCTGGGCTAGCCATGGCCGTGCTCGCCAAGAGCAGGCCCCGCCAGGCCGCCCCGGCGCCGGTCTCCAAGATCCGGCACCGGGACGGCTGGTGGGCCGCCTTCTTCCTCGCGCCCCAGGTGGCCGGGCTCTTCGTCTTCCTGATCTTCCCGCTGGGCTTCGCCGTCGCGCTGGCCTTCATGAAGTGGGACGGCCTCGGCGACAAGAGCTGGGTCGGGTTCGACAACTTCACCACCATGCTGGCGGACCAGGACTTCGGCATCGCCATCTGGAACACCTTCAAGCTCGCCCTGATGACGATCCCCGTCGGCCTGGGCCTGGCCCTGGTCATCGCGGTGGCGCTCAACACCGTCAAGGGCAAGGGCTTCTACCGGGTGCTCTACTTCCTGCCGGTGGTCACCAGCTCCGTGGCCGTGGCGCTGATGTGGCAGGTCATCCTCGCCTCCGGCGACTACGGCATCCTCAACAACACCTTCCTGAAGTGGGGGATCACCCTTCCGGCGTGGCTGGAGGACCCCGTCTGGGTGCAGGTGGCGATCGCCGTGGTGACCATCTGGTCGTCGCTCGGCCTCAACGTCGTGATCTTCCTGGCGGGCCTGCAGACGATCCCGCCGCAGCTCGTGGAGGCGGCACGCATCGACGGCGCGAGCCCGGTGAGGATCTTCCGCAGCGTCACGCTGCCGCTGATCTCGCCGACGATCTTCTTCACCCTGATCGTCTCGCTGATCAGCTCGCTGCAGGCCTTCGACCAGATCTACGTGCTCGTCGACCCGCAGCACAACGACGGCGCCAGGACCATCGTCTACCAGGTCTACGAGCTCGGCTTCAAGAAGTTCGAGTTCGGGCTCAGCTCGGCCGCCGCCCTGATCCTGCTGGTGCTGACGCTGGTCGTCACGCTGGTGCAGTTCGGCGCGCAGAAGAGGTTCGTGCACTATGACTCTTAGGCAGTTCAGCCTGCACGCCGCCCTCATCCTGGGCGGACTGCTGATGCTCTTCCCGTTCGTGTGGATGGTGCTGACCTCCTTCAAGGGCGAGACGCAGATGCTCAACTCGCCCCTCGACTGGCTGCCCGCCCCCTGGCGCCCCGAGAACTACACCGACGCGCTGTCGGCCATGCCGTTCGGCCGCGCGTTCTGGAACAGCTTCTACATCGCCGTGATCAACGTGGTGCTGACCCTGGCCACCTCGGCCATGGCCGCCTACGCCTTCGCCCGTATCCGCTTCCGCGGCTCCGGCGTGCTGTTCGTGCTGTTCCTGGCCACCCAGATGGTGCCCTCGCAGGTCACCATCGTGCCGCTGTACCTGATGTTGTCGGAGCTGGGCTGGGTCGACTCGCACCTGTCGCTGATCGTGCCGAGCATCGTCAACCCGTTCGCGGTGTTCCTGCTGCGCCAGTTCATCAGGGCGGTGCCGATCGAGCTGGAGGAGGCGGCCAAGCTCGACGGGGCCAACCGGTGGACGCTGTTCTGGCGCATCGTGCTGCCCAACATCAAGCCGGGGCTCGGGGCCTACGCGATCATCGCCTTCCTCGGCTCCTGGAACAGCTACTTCTTCCCCCTGATCTTCCTCAACTCCGAGGAGCTGGCCACCGTACCGCTCCTGGTCGCCCGCTTCGCCGGCGACCACGGCGCGGTCAACTACGGTCTGACGATGGCCGTCACCGCTCTGTCCATCGTCCCGATGATCGTCGCGTTCCTGGTGGGCCAGCGCCGCATTCTCAACAGCATGGCCATGTCCGGCCTGGGAGGACGCTGATGGTCGAGCTCGACCTGGACGAACGACCCTTCACCGAGCGCGGCTCGCGGCTGCTGGTCATCAAGGACGACGACCGCGGACTGTGGATCGGCCGCGCAGAATACGAGACCCGGCTGACCAAGACCACCATCATGAGCGGCCTGCGGGTCTTCTCCGGCCCCCGCGAGCTCCGGGTACGGCACGCGTCGCCGTACCGGGTGGAGTTCGACGACGGCGTCGCCCTGGAGTTCGCCGACGCCGACACGCTCGTGCTCACCGGGCAGGGCGAGGCGGTCTGGGAGGGCGGCTCCGCCATCCTGCCCGTCACCCTCACCGGCACCGGCACCCTGGTGCCGGGCGCCGCCGAGGCGCGCTGGCACGCCTGGCTGGAGCGCATGCCGCCGGTGGCGGACAACCTCCGGGAGCGGGCCGAGCTGGCCTGGTGGACGCTGGGGATCAACCAGATCGACATCCGGGGCCGCACCTCGGTCATCCCCTCCAAGTACGGCTACGTCGGCCTGTGGAACTGGGACTCCTACTTCCACGCCATCGGCCTGCGGCACGGCGACATCGAGCTGGCGCGCGAGCAGATCCGCATCCTGCTCGACAACCAGCGCCCCGACGGGCTGATCCCCGACGTGGTGCACGACCACGGGGTGCTCGCCGAGACCACCGACCTGCCGCGCTCCGACATCGACCGCATGGACCAGCACGTCGGCGGTGGAGCACCGCGCGAGGTGGTGCCGGTCACCAAGCCCCCGCTGACCGCGTGGGCGGTGTGGAAGCTGCACGAGGCCGCGCCCGACCTCGCCTTCCTGGAGGAGGTCTACGACCGCCTGGTCGCCTCGCAGGAGTGGTGGTTCAAGCACTCCGACCCGGACGGGGACGGGCTGGCCGAATACCTGCACCCGTACTCGTCGGGGCTGGACGACTCGCCCATCTGGGACCACGGACCGCGCGCCGAGCCGCCCGACCTCAACTCCTACCTCGCCCTGCAGTACGACCGGCTGGCCGACATCGCCGACGCCCTCGGCATCGAGCACTCGTGGCGGGACCAGGCGCAGGCACTGGTCGACCTGATGATCGCCGAACGCTGGGACGGCGAGCGGTTCCTGACCCGCCCGGTGCCGACCCGCACCCCGCTGGAGCTGATGCCGCTGTTCACCGGCAGGCTCCCGCGCGAGATCGCCGACCGGCTGGTGGCCGACCTCACCTCGAAGAGCTTCTGGGCGCCGGTTCCGTCGGTGGCCTACGACGACCCGCTGTTCGACCCCGAGGCGATGTGGCGCGGGCCGGTGTGGCTCAACATCAACTACCTGCTGATCGACGGGCTGAGGCGTTCCGGTTACCCCGAGGTCGCCTCCGAGCTCACCGAGAAGGTGCTGGAACTGGTGGGGTACGGCTTCTACGAGTACTGGAACCCGCTCACGGGCCAGGGGTCGCAACGCGCGACGACGGGCTTCGGATGGTCGGCGGCGCTCTTCCTGGACCTGGCGGCCATTCTCTGAAATTTCAGTATCGGTCGCCCTGGTGAAGCCGCAGACCAGGGCCATGTTCACCGGCCGGAACGGAAATTTCAGCGTTGGGGCCCCGGCGCCGGTCACGGTCGCTTGAAGCGCCGTGACCGCCGGGACACCCTCCGGCCATGAACCGATTCCTACGCGCGACCATCGCAGCGCTCCTCCTCGCGGCCACCACAGCCGGCACCACAGCCACGGCGGTCGCTCCCACCCTCCAGGAGGCGGTGGCCGCCGCGATGACCGGGCAGAGCCGTGCCCTGGGCTCCTCGCTGGCCGACGCCGGCGCGGGCGTGGAGGTCAACGTGCAGCGCCAGGCCGACGGCTGGGCCTTCGGCTCCACCGTCATCAAGGCACCCAGGCGGGAGGGCGCCTACCCCGAGGCGGCGCTGTTCCTGGCGCGCCTGGACGACGGCGGGGCCTGGCAGGTCGCGCTCGACGGCGGCACGCCGTTCGCCGACCTCGCCGCGGCGGCCCCCGAGCAGGTGGTGAGCAAGGGCGAGAAGCAGACCTTCTCCAGCAACGCCAGGCACGCGGTGCAGCAGGTCGACACCGGGCTGGCCCTGCCGTACGCGGTGGGGGCCTCCTGGCGGCTGATCGGCGGGCCGCACGGCTGGTCGGGCCAGCCGCGGCCGTGGAGCTCGCTGGACCTCGACAGCCGCGCCACCAACCGCGACGTGCTGGCCGCGCAGTCGGGCCGGGCCTACTGGATGTGCTCCAACGGCGGTCACATCCGCGTCATCCACGACAACGGCTGGACCACGGAGTACTACCACCTGCTCGACGAGATCCGCCCTAACGGCGAGCGCGTCGCGATGGGCGCCTATCTGGGCCGCACCAGCACCAGGATCCCGTGCGGCGGCTCGGCGGGCAGCAACCACGTGCACTTCGCGCTCAAGAGCGGCAGCTCGTGGACGCCGGTGCAGGACAAGGTCATCGGCGGCTGGCGCTGGTTCGAGGGCGGACAGGCCTACGACGGCGGCGGCTGCCGAGGCAACGACTGCCGATACGTGGGCGGCTGGTTCCACAACTACGGACCGGAGAACGGCAGGCAGTTCGCCAACGACGCCGATCACCCCGTCGCCGACCTGGGCAGCGCCGAGTCGCCGATCACGGTCAGCGGCGTCTCGGGCAACGCCCCGGCGACGCTGGAGATCTACGCCGACGTGCACCACGGCTGGCGCGGTGACCTGCGACTGGACCTGATCGCCCCCGACGGGCGCGTCTACCTGCTGCGCTCGCCCGCCCCCTCCGACAACGGCACGATCATCCACGAGACCTACGTCAGGGACGCGAGCGCCTCCCCGGCCAACGGGGTGTGGAAGCTGCGCGCCACCGATGTCGACAGCAACCATTCCGGTTACATCGACGCCTGGAGAATGACCTTCTAGACGCCCTGTCAAGGTCGTTGTAAATTCGGGGCAGTTCACTCCTGTGGCCCAGGAGCCCCGCGATGCAACAGACCTTCGACCAGCTGTTGAAAGCCGCCATCGACGCCCGCGGCCTGAGCCTGGAGCGCCTCCACGCCCGGCTCAGGCAGCGCGGGATCGACGTCAGCCTGGCCAGCCTGTCGAACTGGCAGCGAGGCAAATGCCGTCCGGAACGCTCCCACTCGCTGCGGGCGGTGCACGCGCTGGAGGAGATCCTGGCGCTGCCGGGCGACAGCCTCGTGGCCAGGCTCGGCCCGCCCAAACCGCGCGGGCGCCGGCTCGGCGGCGCCCTGCCGTACCAGGATCTGTGCCTGGTCGGCGGCAGCATCCAGCGCCTGCTCTCCGAGGTCAGGCACGAGCGCGACGGCCAGCTCGACACTCTCAGCTACCACGATCACGTCACCCTCGGCCCCGACCGCGACGAGCGCTCCGTGCGCACGCGGGCGGTCTTCCAGGCCAGGTCGGACGGCGTGGACCGGCACGTGGCCGTCTACCACAACGAGCGCGGCCGCCTGCCCGACGAGATCACCGCCTCCTGCTGCCGTGCCGGACGCACCCGCACCGACGCCGAGAAGGGCATCGCCGTGGTCGAGCTGCTCTTCGACCGCCCGCTGTCGGCCGGCGAGACGTACGTGGTGGAGTACGAGGTGCGCTTCGACCCTCCGGGGCCGCCGGCCCACTACTACGAACGCTGGTTCCGCTTCCCTGCGCACTCCTACCTGCTGACCGTGCAGTTCGACCGCGCCGCGCCGCCCGCCAGGGTGACGAGCGTACGGCAGGCCAACGTGCGCCGTGCCCCCGACGAGGTGAGCGAGCTGCGGCTGGGCGGCTGGAACACGGCGCACATCGCCGGCGTGGCCGTCGAGCCCGGCGTGCACGGCATCCGCTGGGAGTGGAGCTAGAGACGCTTGCAAGCCGTCCACAAGAGCGGATCGTTATCCATGGAGGGTCCCGATCGACCTTTCACCGGAGTGTTCCCCATGCGCATGCTCGCGCTCGCCGCCGCCGTCGCCCTGCCGTTGCTCGCGGCGGCCCCCGCCCACGCCGATCCGGCCATCTGGAAGTGGCGCAAGCTCCACTCGGCCGACGCCAAGGCCAGCGCCTGGGGCGAGGTCGCCATCAGCCAGCACGGCTTCGTCGTCTACGGCAACGTCGCCGACACCCGCGGCAAGGGCTGCGCGTGGGCGGTGCTGAAGGCCCAGAGCGCCACCAACGGCAAGTGGAAGTCCCACGGCTTCTACTACTGCAAGCCGGGCGTCGGCACCTTCCGCAAGGACTACGGCGCCGTCCTGCAGATCAGGGTGCAGGTCTGCCGTGGCACCGCGACAAGGCCGACCGGCTCGTGCTCGCGCTGGAAGACCATCTACACCCAGGGAGGCTGAGCCAGGGCTCAGCCGAACACGGCGGGTGGCGGCACCGGCGCCAGGACCGGGTCGCCGTCCTTGATCGGCGGGGCGCCGGCCACGAACTTCGTCAGCGTCTCGCCGTACATGCACCTGGCCTGCGTGAGGCCGCCCGCCGCCGCCCGCGTCAGCAGGTCGACCGGCAGCCGGTACGGCGAGGCGGCCAGGATCAGGTTGCCGAAGCGACGCCCGCGCAGGATCCCGGGCTCGGCCATCAGGGCGACGTGCCCGAAGCGCTCGCGCACGGTCGCGGTCAGCCGCCGGGCGAAGGCGAGCCCCTTGCCGTCGGCGAGGTTGATCAGCAGGGTGCCGGTGGGCTTGAGCACCCGGGCGATGTCGGCCATGTACTCCGCGGTGGCCAGCTCCACGGGCATGGTGGCTCCCGTGAAGGCGTCGAGCACGAACAGGTCGGCCGAGCCGTCCCAGAGCCCCTGCGTGCCCTCCCTGCCCCCGGCGACGCGTACCTTGAGCTTCGGCACCGCCTTCAGGTCGAGCTGCTCGCGGATCAGGTTGACGAGCAGGCCGTCGGGCTCGATCACGATGTGGCGAGAGCCCGGCCGGGTGGCGGCGACGTAGCGGGGGATCGTGCAGGCGCCGCCGCCGACGTGCACGCAGTTGAGGGGACCTTCGTCGAGGAGGTCTATGACATCGGCCATAAGCCTCACATACTCAAAATCCAGATATGTGGGGTCTTGAAGGTCTATATAGGACTGGGGTACGCCTTCCTTGGACAACACCCATCCGTCCTGCCGGTCCAGATCCCGCAGCAGCTCGACCTCGCCGAAGGTCGTCTGGTACGTACCTGGCATCGGCTCACGAAGTCCCCTCTTCATGGAGAAACCGTATGCGACGCCGCAGGTTGATCGCGCTCGGGATCGCGATCCTGGCCGTCGTCTGCGCGAGCGCCTTCGCGATCGCCATGGCGGGCAGCCCGGGCGTGCTCGGCAGCGCCGGGCAGACCGCGACGGCCTACTTCCGCGCGTGGGCCGAGCGCGACGTGACGGCCATGAAGCGGCTGGTCGACCATCCGCCGCAGGATTTCACGCTCAGGCACCTGACCCTGGCCGAATCGCTGCACCTGGAGGAGATCGTGCTCGACCCCTCCCTGCCGCGCTCCACCGGTCCGCAGACGGCCGAGGCGCCCTTCTCCGCCACGATGAGGCTGAAGGAGTTCGGCGACTGGCCGTACGAGAGCATCCTGCGCCTTGCCGTACGCGACGGGCAGTGGAAGGTGGTGTGGACGCCCGAGACCCTGCACCCGCTGCTGAAGGAGGGCGGCGTCCTGGAGGTGCTCCCGATCGAGGTCGAGGGGGTGGAACTCGTCACCGCGGAGGGCGAGACGATGCCGCGCAAGGGTTACAACGACACCTACCTCGACGGGCTCAGGAGCAACTTCGAGGGCCACAGCCAGGGCTGGGCGCTGATGGCCAACGGCAAGAAGATCAAGGAGATCCCGCCCAAGCAGCCCAAGGTGACCACGACCATCTCGCGGCAGGTGCAGGCCGCGGCCGCGCGGGCCCTCGACGGCGTGAACGACGCGGCGATCGTGGCCGTGCAGTCGAGCACCGGCGCGGTTCTGGGGGTCGCCGACCGGCTGGAGGAGGCCAACGCCTTCCGCGACTACTTCCCGCCCGGCTCGACGTTCAAGGTCATCAGCGCGGCGGCACTGCTCAAGTCGGGCCTCACCGCCGACACCCCGGTCGACTGCCCGGCCTTCTACCAGATCCCCTACCACAGCCAGGTCCGCAACGCCGGCGACATCGACAGGGGAGCGCTCACCTTCGGCCAGGCCTTCGCCCACTCGTGCAACACCACGTTCGTCCAGCTGGGCACCACGCGTCTCCCGGAGACCGCGCTGCTCACCACCGCCCAGGAGTGGGGCTTCACCGGCAACGGCCTGCCCACGGGCAACGGCGGCGCGTGCGGGCGCATGAACGAGCCGGCCAACTCCGACCAGCTCATGCTGGCCCTCATCGGCCAGGGTTCGGTCGAGGCGACCCCGCTGTGCATGGCGGCCGTCGCCGCGGCCGTGGAGAGCGGCACCTGGCGGCCGCCGCGGCTGCTGCCGCTCAAGGAGGTGGAGCGCATCGACGGCCGGGCGCCCGAGCCGGTCGCGCTGGACCCGGGCATCGTGGCGCAGCTGCGGGAGATGATGCTGACCGTCGTCATCGGCGGGACCGCCAGCGAGGGCGGGCTTCCGGAGAATACGGCGGGCAAGACCGGCACGGCCGAGAGCTACGGCGGCGGCGACCACGCCTGGTTCATCGGTTATCGCAACGACGTGGCCTTCTGCGTGTTCGTACGGCACGGCGGCTCCGGCGCGAAGGTCGCGGTTCCCATCGCCGACCGGTTCCTGCGCGGACTGGAGTCAACCATCGCCAGGTCTTGACCTTGCCGAGAGGCGCGGTGGGGCAGTCAGCCGCTATGGAGCAATTGTCGAGCGTCTGGTGGCTGGTGCTCATTAGGGGCATCTTTGGCATCATTTTCGGACTTATCGCGCTAATTTGGACGGAGAATGCCCTCCTCGCGCTGATCTTCGTCTTCGGTGCCTTCGCCCTCGTCGAAGGCGCCTTCGCGCTGTATCGGGGCTTCAGCGGCGATACCTACAACCGAGGGTGGCTGATCTTCATCGGCATCGTCGGCGTCATCGCCGGAATCGTCGCCTTCATCAGGCCCGGCCTGGCGGGGCTCACCCTGCTGTACATCGTCGCCTTCTGGGCCATCTTCACCGGGGTCACCGGCATCGTGGCCGGTATCAGGATGCGCAAGGTCATCACGAACGAGTGGATGTTCATCGTCAGCGGCGCGCTCACGCTGCTGTTCGGCATCCTGCTGGTGATCTGGCCGCTGTCGGGCGCGCTCTCGCTCGTGTGGCTGCTCGGCCTGTTCTCGCTGATCTACGGCATCGCTCTGGTCGTTCTCTCCTTCAAGGTGAAGAACCTCGCGCAGTAGCGCGTAGATAGCGCAAAGTTTTCGGGTAGATACCCGTCCTGACGGGGAATGTACGCGGGCATGGACGTACTGGAGAGGCTCTCCCGGCACCTGCTCGTCGATGGCTATCGGCTCGTCCTCGATCTCGAACGCAGCCAGGGCTCCTGGCTCGTTGACGCCCGAACAGGCCGGAGATACCTGGACTTCTACACGTTCTTCGCCTCCGCTCCGCTGGGCGTGAACCCTCCCATCGACCCCGGCCGCCTGGCCGGGGTCGCGGCCAACAAACCGGCCAACCCCGACATGTACACGGTGCAGCTGGCCGACTTCGTCGACACCTTCACCCGCGTGCTGGGCGACCCCGACCTGCCCCACCTGTTCTTCGTCGAGGGCGGGGCCCTGGCGGTCGAGAACGCGCTCAAGACCGCCTTCGACTGGAAGAGCCGCCGCAACGAGGCGGCCGGCCGCTCGCCCGCCCTGGGCACGCGCGTCATGCACCTGACCCGCGCCTTCCACGGACGCAGCGGCTACACCCTGTCGCTGACCAACACCGACCCCGGCAAGACCGACCGGTTCCCGAAGTTCGACTGGCCCCGCATCCCGGTGCCCGCCACCCACTTCGGCGACGTCGAGCGGCGCGAGGCCGAAGCGCTGGCGCAGGCCAGGTCCGCCTTCGAGCGTCACCCCCACGACATCGCCTGCTTCATCGCCGAGCCCATCCAGGGCGAGGGGGGCGACAACCACATGCGCCCCCAGTTCCTGCAGGCCATGCAGGCGCTGTGCCACGAGTTCGACGCGCTCTTCGTCCTCGACGAGGTGCAGACCGGCGGCGGCGCGACCGGAACCCCGTGGGCCTACCAGCAGCTCGGCCTTTCCCCCGACATCGTGGCCTTCGCCAAGAAGGTCCAGGTCGGCGGCATCATGGCCGGGCGCAGGGTCGACCTGGTGCCCGACAACGTCTTCACCGTCAGCGGCCGCATCAACTCCACCTGGGGCGGCGGCCTGGTCGACATGGTGCGTTCGCAGGCGCTGCTGGAGATCGTGGAGCGCGACGGGCTGATCCCGCGGGCACTGACCCTCGGCCAGCGGGTCCTGGAACGCCTGGCCAAACTCCAGGCCGAGCATCCCGCGACCGTCTCCAACGCCAGGGGGCGCGGCCTCATGTGCGCCTTCGACCTGCCCGACCCCTCAACGCGCGACGGCGTGGTCGTCCGGCTGCGCGAGGACGAGGGAGTGGTGGTCCTGCCCTGCGGCGAACGCTCGGTCCGCCTGCGGCCCGCGCTCAACATCTCGGAAGAGGATCTGGAGGCGGGCCTGGCGGCCTTCGAGCGGGTGTTGTCCTAGCGGTCTCCCACCCGGCGCTTCCACAGATCTATGGCCGTGATCCGGGAGTCGACGCCGAGTTTGGAGTAGATGCGGTTGACGTGGTTCTTGACAGTCTTCTCGCTCAGAAACAACCTTTCGGCGATCTGACCGTTGGACTGCCCGAGGGCGATCAGCTCCATGACCTCTGCCTCACGCTTGCTTAAGGACAGGGTCACGTGCTCGTACGCTGCGTCGTCGACTCTCATCCGGCCTCCGGGGCGGCGATGGCGGTTCTATGCCGATGCCCCCGCTTCTTCCGGCCTAAGCGAGCATAACTCGCATTGTCATGATTTTGGGACGTTACGGAGAAAACGTAGGGGGCAGACGCGAAAGGGCCCGGCCGCCGAAGCGACCGGGCCCTCGAGAGGGTGAGCGAGGGGACTTGAACCCCCGACATCCAGGACCACAACCTGGCGCTCTGCCAACTGAGCTACGCCCACCATGTGCGCCGCGCGTTGGCGGCACAGGAAAAGTGTAGCGGGGTTCGGGAGTCTTTACGCCACCCGATTACCGCGCGCCTGTCGTGCCGGACCCGTTCGTGACCCCCTCGGCCAGCGCGCGGGCGGTCGCCGAGTCGGGACCCGGCTGCTCCACGAAGACCGCGGCGCGGTAGTAACGCAGCTCCCGCACGCTCTCGGTGATGTCGGCCAGGGCGCGGTGACCGCCCTGCTTCTCCGGAGCGGCGAAGTACACCCGTGGGTACCAGCGGCGCACCAGCTCCTTGATGGAGGAGACGTCGATCATGCGGTAGTGCAGGAACGCGTCGACCGCGGGCATGTCGCGCGCCAGGAAGGTGCGGTCGGTGCCGATCGAGTTGCCGCACAGCGGCGCCTTCTTCGGCTCGCCCACGTGGCCGCGGATGTAGTCGAGGACGAGCGACTCCGCCTCGGCCAACGTCACACCCTCTCCCAGCTCGGGCAGCAGGCCGGAGGCCGTGTGCATCTCGCGCACCACCTGCGACATCTGCTCGAGGGACTCGGCCGGGGGCTTGATGATCACGTCGACGCCGGCGTCGAGCTGGTTGAGCTCGCTGTCGGTGACGACGCACGCCACTTCGATGAGGGCGTCGCGGCCGAGATCCAGCCCGGTCATCTCGCAGTCGATCCAGACCAGGAAGTCACTCATTGGTTCTCCTTGCTTTAAGGACAAGCGTAGGGGGTCGGTAACGCAGCGCACCCCCTACGCGCTTAGGAGGTCTTGAGTGAACTCAGAACCTTGGCGACCACGTCGGTGCCGAGATTGTCGGGCACGGAGATGTAGACCAGGCTGGGCTCGGAGCCGGGCTTGTCGACGAGGACCAGCGCGCCGTGCTCCTTCTTCCACTTGTAGCCCTTGGCCTCCGACTCCTCGGTGAAGTCGAACTCGAACTCCACCAGCCACGCCTCGCGGTCGCCGACCTTCATCGACTCGTTCTTGAGGATCTTGTGGGTATTCTTCACGCTGCTGTAGAAGCGCGAGAAGTCGACGAAGACCGTGGCCGCGGTGCCCTTCAGGCTGTCGGCCCCGGAGTAGGGGTAGAGCTGGTTGAGCGTCCCGGTGTAGATGTTGCCCACCCAGTCGCTCTCGCCGTCGTACTTCTCCTGCGATATGGCCTGGACCGCGCTCGTCCAGCTCTGCATGCGCGGGTCGCTGCCGTTGACCTCGTCGGCCGCGGGCACCTGCCAGCCTTCCGGCACCTCGTACGACAGGCCCGTCCGGGTGTCGGTGATGCGGCCGTCGGCCGGCTCCGGGAGTTCCACCGCGCCCTGCTGAGGAGGATCGGTCGGCTGCGCGGACGGCTCCTCGGTGGGCTGGGGCTGAGGCTCCTCGGTGCGCTGCGGCTCCGGAAGCGCCCGGCTCGGCTCCTCCCTGTTCACCAGGAAGATCGCGACCGTGGCGATCAGGCCGACGAGCAGCAGCGCCGCCACCCCGCCCAGGACCCAGGGCAGCACGCTGCGCTTGGGCGGCTGCTGGCCGCCGAAGGACGGCTGGGGCAGCTGGGCGGTGCCCCAGTTCGGCTGGCTGCCGCCCTGGCCGTACGGGCCGTACTGGTTCTGCCCGTACATCGGCTGGCCGTACTGCTGGGTGGGGTTGGCCGGGTTGACGCTCTCGTACGGCCCGCCGGACTGCGGCTGCGGCTGGTGCTGCGGCTGCTGGTGCTGCTGCGGGCCGGAGGGCTGTTGCGCCGCACCCGCCGCGGGCTGTTCCAGCGGGTGCGTGGCGTCGGTCCACTGGTTGCCGTCCCACCAGCGGAGTAGGGGAGATCCGTAGGGGTCGGGGTACCAACCTGCGGGGGTTTGCGACGTCATGGTGGTCAGCGTATAAGTGGGCGTTTTTTCGCGCGAGTTGCTTCTGCCCGATTTACGCCTCAGCAGTTGAAGGAGAAGGTCGCCTTGTCCTCCACCCGCTTGCCCTCCGGCACCGGCGAGATGATCCTGAGCGTCGCCGTGAGCTTGCCCTTGCCGCTGCCGTCGATGGTCCACAACAACGTGACCGTCCACGACGTGGCGCCCTCGGAGATCGCCTGCGTCTTGCGGATGCGCTGGCCCGAGTCGCTCTGCTCCCACTCGTAGACGACCGTGCCCGCCTTGCCGTTGGTGGACAGCTTGCCCTGAACCTTCACCGGCTCGGTGCAGCGCTGCGCCTTCTTGGGGACGATCACGTCCACCTTGCTGACCGCGATCGGCGTCGAGGAGCCGACGAGCTTGCCGCCCATCGTCCAGACGAGGATCGCGCCACCGACGATCACCGCGAACAGGACCGCCGCGACGATGGTCCTGACCGGCCGCTTCTTCTTGCGCGGCGGCGGCTGCCTGTTCCTGCCGTCCTGCCAGATCTGCTCCACCGTGCTGCGCTGCTCGGCGTGCTCGGTGGGCACCCCCGGCCCGAACTGCTGGGCCGCGCCGGGCACGTGGAGCAGCGTGACGATCTCGCCCTCGTCCTGCACGCCCGCGCGGCCCATCGGCGCCACAGGAGGCGCCGACCAGGTGCGGGCGGCCTCCGACAGCCGGTCACGGGTGATCTGGCCCAGGGCGTCGCGCCCGGCCAGCAGCGCGTCACGCGCCGCGGCGAGCCCGCGCGTCGTCGCCGTCGCCGCGGCGCGTTCGAACAGCTCGGTCGCCCGCGGATGCGAGCCGCCCCACATGGCCGCCAGCCCCCTGGCCAGCGACGCCCACGCGGTCACGTCCCGCTGCGGAGACGGGTACTGCCCGCGCACCGCGTCGGCCAGCCCGCGCTCCGACAACAGCGTGCCGCCGTCGGCCGCGATCACGACGGTGCCCGGATGCACCGACCCATGCGCCAGCCCCGACGCGTGCAGGCCCAACAGGATCTGCGCCGTCTCCACGAGCACCGCCGCCGCCGAGGCGGGATCCAGCCCGTGCCTGCTGATCAGATCGGCCAGCGACGGCGTGGTGGGCTGGCGCGTCAGCAGCCAGACCTCCTCGCCCGCCGCGACCACGTCGTCCACCGGCACCAGCCCCCCGATGCCCGCCTGCGCCAGCTGCCGGTCGGCGAGCACCGTCGCCACCACCCGATCGCGCACGCCGGGCAGGCCCATCACCGCGGGATCGAATCGCAGCGCCCCGCCCCGATGGCCATCCGGTCCCACAGCGTCCACCCAGGTGCCCAACTCGGTCACCCGGGTCCGCTCGGTGAGCTGGAAGCCGGCGATTCCACTCCTGGCGTTCATCGCCGATTCCCCCAATGATCTAGCGCTTTCTCCGGTGCCGGCCCTTCACGGCAAGTGTGACCGACATGGTCCCTGACGTCACCAGACCCAGACCCAGCAATGCCCCGGCGACTCCCTCCTTGCGCGGCGGAGTCGGTTCCCCCGTGGGCGTGCTGGTGACTCCCGGCGAATCGATGGTCGGCTCGTTGGTGGAGGTCCTGGTCGGTTCCGGTTCGCCGGTCTCGCTCGGCGTCGGCGTCGTGGGCGGCGTCGTCGGCCGCGAGGTGGTCCTGGTCGGCTGCGGCTCGGAGGTCGGCGCGGGCGGCCTCGTCGTCGGTGTGGGCGGCTTGGGGGCCGGCGACTTGGTGCCTCCCGAATACTCCGGCTGCTTGCCGGGCGGATCGTCGGTCGCGCTGGCGCTCGGCTTGGCGGTCGGGCTCGTGCTCGGCTTCGGCGGCTTGACCGAGGGCGAGGCGCTCGGCGTCGCCGACGGCGGCGCCACGGTCGGCTGCCCGCTCGGCTGCTGGGAGGGCTCCTGGCTGGGTTCGGCCGTCTCCGTCGGTTCCGCGGTCGGCTCCTCGGTCGGTTCCTCCGTCGGAGTCTCCACCGGCTCGATCGCGGCGGGCGTCAACGGCGAGGGCGAGCCCTGCGCCGCCTGCGTCTGGATCTTCGGCGGGTCCTCCTGCCCGGTCAGCACGATCGCGATCGCGCCCACCACGACCCCGGTGGCCACCACGCCGACGGCCACCTTCACGCCCAGCTTGCCGATCAGCGAGCGGCTCTCGGTCATCACGCGCTTGGTCGCCGACTCTCCCACCCGGGAGTGCGCCAGCGACGTGCCCGTCTCGATGGGGGCTTCCTGGATGCCGCTCGGGAACAGCAGCGGCAGCAGCCCGGCCAGGCCCGCCAGGCGCCGCCTGCCGCGCTCCTCCCATCGCTCGCCGTACGCTCCGGCGGCCACGGCCTCGAGCTCGGTCAGGAACGCCTCAGCCGACGGCGGCCGGTCGGTGGAGTTCTTGGCCAGCCCCCGCTCGACCAGGCCCTGCAGGGCCTCCGGCACGTGCTCGATGGGCGGCGGGGCGCTGTGGTGCATGTGCGCGAGCGCGGCGATGTTGGCGGCCCGGTAGGGGCGGGTGCCGGTCAGGCACTCGAAGAACACCGCGGTCGCCGCGTACACGTCGGTGGCGGGGGCGGCGGAGGCGCCCGACCACTGCTCGGGCGCCATGTACGACGGCGTGCCCGCCGCGCTCGCGCCGGCGCCGGCCCGTACGGCGATGCCGAAGTCGACCAGCTTGCTCGTGCCGTCGGCCTGGACGACCACGTTCTCGGGCTTGTAGTCGCGGTGCACGACCCCGACGGCGTGCGCCGCCGCGAGGCCCTGCAGCGAGCCCTTCAGTACGGCCAGCGCCGCCTCGGGCCCGGTGGGGCCCTCCGAGCTCAGGATGTCGCGCAGCGGGACGCCGTCGACGAGTTCCATCACGATCGCCGCGCCGTGGCCGCTCTCGACGTAGTCGATGAACCTGGCGTTGTACGGGCTGCGGACCGTGGTCAGCAGCCTCGCCTCATGGCGGAAGCGGGCGACGAACCCGACGTCCGCCCGTAGTTCCTCGGACAGGTACTTGATCGCCACTTCCGACCCGTCATGGTCGGCCGTGGCCAGCACCACCCGCCCCGAGGCGCCGGCACCCAGTTCCCTGACTGTGGTGTAGCCGGGGACCTCCCACTGCCCGTCGGGAATGCCGTACATCACGGTCTCCTCAAGGTCACCTGGGCCCCCACCCACAACAGACGGACCGTACGGTAGTGCATCTGGCGGTCATATGTCGTCCAATCTGCCTACCTGTGACGCAAATCGCGGTTACAGCATGAAGACCAGCTGGACCGCGATCAGGACGTCCACGACGCCGCACCACTCGGCGAACGAGCGGGCCACGACCTTGTCCAGCTTCAGGTGCACGAAGTCCCAGACCCCGTGGAAGAACCAGCCCGCGGCCACCAGGTAGCGGCTCAGGTCGGGGTCGACGATCAGCCCGGCCAGGGCCAGCCCGCCGAACACGAGCATGCCGACCGCCTGCGCCTGGAAGGCGCCGTCGCGGCGCAGTTGCCCGTCGATGCCCGACCAGACGAACACGATCAGGGCGATCGCGGCGAACACCGCCGACGGCGGGATCACGTCGAGCGCCCGCAGGCCGAACACGAGGGCGAAGCCGGCGAACAGGGCGGGCCAGGTGAGCGAGCGGCGCCTCACCTTGGCCATCACCAGGTAGAGCAGCGGGAGCAGGGGCAGGATGTGGGCGAAGGTGGTCACGCCGCCGTCGCTCGCCGCCCCTCCGAAGGTCAGGGCCTCCATGCCCAGGGCCAGGGCGGTCGGCCAGCGGTCCTTCAGCCAGCTCCAGCGGGTGCGGTTCTTCGTCATGCCGAGCTCCTTCGGTACGAGGAGGGGGTATCGATGGATCCACCTTCACGCACGCGAAAGAGCGTCAGTAGGGCCGAAACCGCAGGGAGCGGCGTGGCGATGTCACCTGTGCGTGTGACACCTGTCATCCGCCCAGGTCAGTCGATGCAGCCGCCCGTCCTGCCCGAGGCGCTGGCCGGGCCGTCGGCCGAGGCGGGGCGGGTCGAGGCGACGATGGACCAGGTGGTCCCGCACTTGACGTCGCGTTGCGCGAAGCCGAGCTTGCGGGTGTAGGTCGTGTCGCCCGACAGTTCGAAGGTCTCGGTGCCGACCGTCGACTCGCCGATCCGGTAGGCGACCGTGAGGGTCACCGGCTGGGTGTTGGCCGTCACGACGGAGACGGCGGCGCTGAACAGGCCGTCGGCGTTCAGGTCGGCGTTGCTCAGCGTGATGCTCCGCACGGCCGCGGGACAGGTCACCTCGACGGAGTCGGTGGCGCGCCGTCCTCCGGCGCGGGCGACGAGGGTGACGGTGGATCCGCAGGGGCGCTGGCGGAAGGCGTGCCGTACCGTGCGCTCGTAGGTCGTCCGGCCGCTCAGCGTGGTGGTGCCGCCGTTGACCCGCTCGCCGCCGAGGAGGATCTCGGCGTCCAGCTCGACGGCCTCGGTGCCGGTGGCCTGCACGTCGATCCGGCCGATGACCGAACCGCTCGGGCTGATCTGGACGGCGGCCCGCAGGCCCGTGACCCTGGTGGGGCACTTGGGCACGTCGACGCTGGTGCTGCGGGTGAACCCCGGGGCGGCGACGGTCAGGGTGACCCGCTTGCCGCAGGGATGGTCGCCCAGGTCGCGGGAGAGTGAACGGCTGTAGGTGGTGGCGCCGCGCAGCCGTACGGTCTGGGTCCTGACGACCTCGCCGCCGACGGCGAAGCGGGCGGTGACGGGGATCGGTGCCAGGCCGGTGGTCCTGACCCGGACGGTGGCGGTGGCGGTGCCGTTCCCGCCGACGCGCAGCCCGGCGACGGCCAGCGCCGCGACCTCGGTCTTCGGCGTGACGGTGGGCGTGGGGGTGACCGTGGGCTTGGACGTCACGGTGGGCTTCACGGTCGGTTTCACCGTGGGCTTCACGGTGGGCTTGACCGTGGGCTTGGTCGTGACGGTCGGCTTCACCGTCGGCTTCACGGTGGGTTTCACCGTGGGCTTGACCGTCGGTTTCACGGTCGGCGGCTCGGCGGTGGGCGTCGTCCCGGCCGACGGGGTGACCTGTACCTCGGGCGTCACGGCGGACGACACGGTCGGGGTGGGATCGGGCGAGAGCGCCTCCACCGGCGTGGTGGTCACCTCGGGCGGGTCGATCTGCGAGGGCGTGCCCGCCTGCTGGACGGGCGAGGGCGAGGTGGGTCCCGCCACCACGACGTCCACCGGCTTGACGGGCGGCTGGTCGCGGGAGGCGAGGGCGACCCAGGCGACCCCGCCGGCCACCAGCACGGTGGTGACCCCGGCCGCGAGCTTGACGGCGTTGTGCCGCATGCCGCGCAGCACCGTGCGGAAGAGCGTCGTGCCCGTCTGCACCGGCGCGACGGCGGCGGGCGGCTGCGGCATCAGCAGCGGCAGGAGCGCGACGAGCGCGGCCAGACGACGGCGTCCGCGCTCCTCCCACTCCTCGCCGTAGGCGGCCAGGGCCGCCGCCTCCAGTTCGCGGACGAAGGTCAGCGCGCCGGGCGGCCGGTCGGTCGGGTCCTTGGCCAGGCCCCGCCTGACCAGGGCGTGCAGTCCGGCGGGCAGGTCCTGCAGGGGGATGGGCGCGTGCAGGTGCTGGTAGCCCAGGACGCTGGGCTCGGTGGAGCGGTAGGGCCGGTGCCCGGTGAGGCACTCGAAGAAGACCGCGGTGGCCGCGTAGACGTCGGTGGCGGGGGAGGCGGTCTCTCCCGACCACATCTCGGGCGCCATGTAGGGCGGGGTGCCCTCGGCCCGCATGGTGGTGCCCTGACGTACGGCGATGCCGAAGTCGACGAGCTTGCTCACGCCGTCGTCGCGGACGATGACGTTCTCCGGCTTGTAGTCGCGGTGCACGACGCCGGACTGGTGGGCCCGCGACAGGCCCAGCAGTGAGCCCTTGAGGACCACGAGGGCGGACTCGGGCGTGGTGGCGCCGTGCTCGCGTAACAGGGCGCGCAGTGACACCCCGTTGACCAGCTCCATCACGATGGCGGCGCCACCCGAGTCCTGCACGTACTCCCACAACCGGGCGATGTGCTGGTCCTGCAGCGTGGTCAGGAGGCGGGCCTCCGACTGGAAACGCCCCACCGCCACGGGGTCGCGCCGTAATTCGTCGGAGAGATACTTGATCGCGACGCGCACGCCGGTCTCGTTGTGCACGGCGAGGACCACCCTGCCGCTACCGCCCGCGCCGAGCGGTTTGATCTCCGTATATCCAGGCGCCGTCCAGTCCATGGCGCTCTCCTCATCAGGAATGGCCCACCCGATGAGACGCGTGATCTCCCGCTCAGGTTTTCACTTTCTTGAAGCGATGTGAATGGGTATGTCCACCCCGTCCAGAACCAGCGGATCGGTCGTGGGCCGCCCCCATGACGTCACCAGCGGAAGTACCCCGGCCCATACCGGAAGGGCATAGTCCTCCTCCTCGTCCTTCGGCATCCCGGTGCGGATCTTGACCGACGACTCCTCCAGCGACAGGGCCAGGACGGCGGTCGCCGCCATCTCCTTGCGGCTGGGAGGCCTGGCGTAGTCCCACTGCCCGGGAGCCAGCTGCTCGGTGAGCGCCTTCAGCCCGGCCAGCCGCTCGTCCTCGTCGGTCACCAGGCGGGCCACGCCGTAGATCATCGCCGAGCGGTAGTTGACGGAGTGGTCGAAGACCGAGCGGGAGTAGACGATGGCGTCGAGGTGGGTGACGGTCACGCAGACCTGGGTGCCGTCGCCCAGCCGCAGCGAGCGGGCGCCGGTGGAGCCGTGCAGGTAGAGGGTGTCGCCGATGCGGCCGTAGCCGGTCGGGACGACCATCGGATAGCCGTCGCGCACCACGCCCAGGTGGCAGATCAGGCCGCTGTCGAGGATCTCGTGGAGGTCGTCGCGGTCGTGGGAGGCACGCTCCTTGGAGCGGCCGAGCCGGGTTCGAGGGGTGGCGCTGAGCATGTTCAGGACCCTAGTGAGATAGTGGACTGGTAGAACATGGCCACTAACACGGCATTCCTAGGAGCCACTTGCGCGCCATCGTCGATCTTCCCGTCTCGTTGACCAGGGAGTCGGAGGTCCCGCTCACCACGCAGCTGAGCGACTGGCTGCGCTCGGCGATGCTCAACGGCACGCTGGCGGCGGGTGAGCGGCTGCCGTCGAGCCGGGGGCTGGCCGACCAGCTCGGCGTCAGCCGTACGGTCGTGACCGAGGCCTACCAGCAGCTGTACGCGGAGGGCTGGCTCGACGGGCGCCACGGGTCGGGCACGTTCGTGGCCGACCTGGAGGCGCCGCCCGAGCCCGCGCGGCCCGTTCCCGGGCAGGTCGCCGCCAGGCCGCAGGAGAAGCCCAGGATCAACCTCACCCCCGGCGAGCCCTGGGTGCACGACTACGACATCGCCGCGTGGAAACGTGCCTGGCGCAAGGCGGCCGACCTGCCGCCGGGCAACGACCCCGACCCGCACGGCCTGCCCTACCTCAGAGACCTGCTCGCCGCGCACCTGCGCCGCGCCCGCGCGGTTCCCGCGGGGCCCGAGAACATCCTGGTCACCCGCGGCACCGGCAACGGGCTCGACCTGGTGGCGCTGGCCCTGCTGGGCCACGGAACCCGCGCGGGCGTGGAGGAGCCGGGCTACCGGGTGGCGCGCAACGTCTTCAAGGCGCGCGGCGCCGAGGTGGTGCCCTGTCCGGTCGACGAGGACGGGGTGATCGTCGAGGCACTGCCCGACGACCTCGACGTGCTCTACACCACGCCCGCCCACCAGTACCCCCTGGGCGGCAGGCTGCCGATTCCGCGCAGGGAGCGGCTGCTGGCCTGGGCGCGCAGGACCGGAGCGATGATCGTCGAGGACGACTACGACGCCGAGTTCCGCTACGACGTGGCGCCGCTGCCCGCCCTGTACGGACTCGACCCCTCGCGCGTGGTGCTGCTGGGCACGCTCTCCAAGACGCTCGCGCCCGACATCGGCGTCGGCTGGCTGGTCGGGTCGGAGGAACTCGTCGACGCCATCGCCGTCAAGCGCGAGGAGGTCTCCGACCGCACCAGCGGCCCGGTCCAGCAGGCCGTGGTCAACCTGCTGGAGCGCGGCGACCTGGAGCGCCACCTGCGGCGAATGCGGCTGGAGTACGCGCGGCGGCGGGCGGCCGTCGTCGAGCTGCTCGGCCCGGTCTGCTCCCTGCGCGGCGACACGGCCGGGCTGCACGTGCTCGCCGAGCTGCCCGCCCGCCTGGTGCCTCGCGTGGTTGCGGCCGCCGCCGAGCGCGGCGTGAGCCTCGACGCGGTCGGCCGCGAGCGTTACCACCTCGGGCCCGCACGGGTGCACGGCCTGGTGATCGGGTACGGCTCGGCGTCGCTGGCCGACGTACGGCGCGGCTGCAGGATCGTGGCCGAGCTGATCACCGAGCTGGCGACGGGGCAGGGCTCAGCCCCTTCAGCACCTCCCAGGCCCGGTGGGCGCGCAGCGGGTTGACCGGCAGCACGTGCCGCGCCCACCACCGGGCGTCGCCGGGATACGGCGAGGCCTCGGTGAAGGCGGCGGCGTAGTCGTCGAAGGGCGGGTCGTACAGGTAGCCGGTCGCCACGCCGTGCCGCTCCAGCTCGGCGATGGCCGGGTCGCGCTCGCTCACCAGGAGCGGGACACGGAAGAGCGGCTGGTCGAGGTTGTCCAGCACGGCGGGCGCCACGCTCGGCAGCTCGGCCAGCATCGCGATCCCGGCCAGCCTGGCCGCGCGGTCCCTGGGGACGCGGCCGAGGCGGTGCGCCTGGTAGCGGCGGGACAGGCGGCCGTACCGCGACCGGTAGTGGTGCAGGTCGGCGCGGATCCACGAATCCAGGGCGGCCAGCGGATCGGCCAGGCGATCGTCCGGCGGGTCGGTCAGGGACGAGCCCTGCGATGCCCGGCCGCGGAGGGCGCTCCCGGCCGCCAGGGCCGACTTCAGCTCGCGCTCGCGCAGCGGGATGCGGTAGCCCTGCCGCGGCTCCACCAGCCCGAGCGCCCGTACCAGCCGCAGGGCCGGCCGTACCAGCTCCAGCGTGGTCACCGCATGGCGCGCGATCGAGGCGCCCACGGCCGCCAGGTCGGCGGCGAACGCGCCGGGCAGCAGGAGCCTGTCGCGGGCCCGCTCCAGCGCCTTGAGGTCCGCCCCAGACTCCACCGCCAGCACGCCGCCCGACCCGGCGCCCGCGTGCTTGGAGAGGCTGAACACCCCGGCCTGGCCGAAGGTGCCCAGCGGGCGGCCGCCGACCGTCGTCTCCAGGGCGTGCGCGACGTCCTCGATGACCACCTTGCCCGCCAGCCCGGCGACCGGGTCGGGCAGGCCGTACAGGTTGGTGGTGAGCACCGCGTCGACGGATGACAGGTCGGTCCTGGACAGGTCGAGGTTGCCGTCGCGCCGTGACAGCGGCGCGATCACCGGCAGCAGGCCGGCGGCGAGCACCAGGAAGAGGATCTCGTCGGCCGAGATCGGCGACATGAGGAGCCGCTGGCCGGGGCTGGTCCAGTGGCGCAGCGCGAGGTAGAGGCCGAGCCGGTTGGAGGGCAGCGGCAGGCAGCGGCGACCGGTGCGGCGGGCGATCAGCTCCTCTGGACTCACGGATGAACCGTAGTGCGCACCCGTCCCAGGGTTTTCAGCGCCCTGTCGGCCACGCGCGACAGGAACGGGTTGGCCAGGACCGTGTTGCGCGCCGTGCGCAGCGGCACGCGCGTCACCCAGTGCGCAGCGGAGGCGGGGCCGGGCCTGGCGACCCTGCCCTCCGCCACCCGCAGCTCGCCGTTCTTCAGCTTGTCCTTGTACTCCTTCTCGCCGCGCCCCAGGTCGATCACCTCGATGCCGTGCGCGGCCGCCTGCTCGGCCATGGCCAGGTGGTGCACCAGGCCGGGGGAGTACTTGGCGAAGGCCGGGTCGTAGGCGGGGAACCAGCCGGCCAGCGTGGTGGCGGTGCGCAGGCCGAAGTGCCCGGCCATCGGCACGCCGTCGACGTAGACCATGTCGAGCACGCCCGCGAAGCTCTCGCTCTCGATGGCGGCCAGCCGATCGACGAGCTCCACGATCCACGGGTGGGAGAAGCGGTCGCTGCGCCCGGTGCGGCGGTACTGCGCGGTCTTCCACGCCAGCAGGGTGCGCAGCGGCTCGGGGTCGTGCACCGCGTAGTCGTGGCGCACCTGGCCGAAGTCGCGTTCGAGCCTGCGGGCCTTGGCCAGGGTGGACTTGTACGTCTTGGCGCCGACCTGCCGGGTGAAGGCGTCGTATCCGGCACGCAGGTCGATGATCGGCGAGGGGAACAGCTCGTGCCGCCCTTGCAGGAACGGCTGGCCCGCGACGAGGTGGTCGAACTCGTAGACGCCCAGGCCGCTGAGCTTCAGCAGCGCGCGGGCGTCGCCGTCGATCGTGCCGACCAAGCCCTGCGCGTCGGTCAGGCCCGCGGCGACCGGGCGGCCGATGCCCAGGGGGTGGCGCTCGAACGGGAAGAACGCCACGATCTTCCCGTCGTCCTCGACCACCGACACCCTGACCTGGTCGCGGAGTTCACCGACGGTGACGGTGAACTCGGGTGACAGGAACGGGGTGTCGAGCGCCGGATCGGCCTGCTGCAGGGCGCGCCACCGGGCGATCTCCGTCTCGCCCAGCTCGCGTGGTCGCACTACCGTCAGACGCATGGCGCTCACGCTAGGTGATCGCCGATGTCCGGGACCTGAACATTGCCTGGCGTTTTCTCCAGAACGACGTTCTAATGTGGTTCCATGACCGTACCCGGCATTGATTGGCCCCGCCTGGTCGCCTGGATGACCACGCACGTGCCCGACGTTGGCGAACCGCTGTCCGCATCGCTGATCTCCGGCGGCAGGTCGAACCTGACCTACCGGATCGAGGCCGGCGAGCGCGACGTGGTCCTGCGCCGTCCACCCCTGGGCCACGTGCTGCCCACCGCGCACGACATGCGGCGCGAATGGCGGGTCATCTCGGCCCTGGCGGACACCCCTGTGCCGGTGCCCGACCCGGTGGGCTTCTGCCCCGACGAGGAGGTCATCGGCGCGCCCTTCTACCTGATGGGCCTGGTCGACGGCGTCGCCGTCCGTTCACGTGACGAGCTGGAGACCGGCCCCGAGGAGACCAGGCAGCTGTCGGAGCGGCTGGCCGAGATCCTCGCGGCCATCCACGCCGTCGACTACCGGGCCGTCGGGCTCGAGGACTTCGGACGGCCCGACGGCTACCTGGCCAGGCAGCTCGACCGCTGGTGCCAGCAGTGGGAACGCTCGGCGGACCGCGAGGTGCCCGAGTTCGCCAGGCTCGTCGGCCGCCTGCGCGACCGCATGCCCGCCCACTCCGCCGCGACCCTGGTCCACGGCGACTACCGGCTGGACAACACCCTGGTACGGCAGGGCGAGATCCGGGCGGTCGTCGACTGGGAGATGTCGACCCTCGGCGACCCCATGGCCGACCTCGGACTCACCCTCACCTACTGGCACGACCCGGGCGACGACGAGCGGGCCGGCATCCCGGTCGCCGGCGACGTCACCCTCGCCCCCGGATTCCTCAACACCGCCGAGTTCGCCGCCCACTACGCCAAGGCCTCCGGGCGCGATATCACCGACCTGCCCTTCTACATCGCCTTCGGCAACTTCAAGCTGGCGGTCATCGTGGAGGGTATCGCCGCACGCTTCCGCCAAGGTAAGACCGTGGGTGAGGGATTCGACCGCATCGGCTCCGCCGTACCGACCCTCATCGCCCGCGCCCACCGCATGCTCGACCAGGAGGTCTGACGTGAGCACAGTTGCCCTGATCACCGGCGCGGCCAGCGGCATCGGCGCGTCCGTCGCGCGGCGCCTTGCCGCACGCGGCGTACGCTGCGTCGTGGCCGACCTCGACGAGGCGGGCGCCGAGCGCATCGCCAAGGAGGTCGGCGGCGTGGCCCTGGCCGCCGACGTCAGCACCCCCGAGGCCTCCGAGCGGGCCGTCGCGCTGGCCGAGGAGCAGTACGGCAGGCTCGACCTGGTCCACCTCAACGCGGGCATCTCCAGCGGCGTCGACCTGGCCGCCTTCGACCTGGCGCAGTACCGCAAGGTGATGGGCGTCAACGTCGACGCCGTGGTCTTCGGCGTCAACGCCGCCGTGCCGCTGCTGCGGCGCTCGGGCGGCGGCGCGATCGTGGTCACCGCCTCCCTGGCCGGCCTCGTCGGCTTCGACGGCGACCCCATCTACACGCTGACCAAGCACGCCGTCGTCGGCCTGGTCCGCGCCCTGGCCCAGCCGCTGGCGGCGCAGAAGATCCGCATCAGCGCCGTGTGCCCGGGCTTCACCGACACCCCGCTGGTCGCCGGCATGAAGCAGGTCTTCGTCGACGCCGGCTTCCCCCTGCTCACCGCCGACGACGTCGCCGCCGCCGTCGAGAGCGGCTTCTACTCGGTGGAGCCCGGCTCCCTGCTCGTCGTGCAGCCGGGGCGCCAGCCGGTGCCCTACCGCTACGCGGGCGTGCCGGGGCCGGTCGGAGGAGAGCGCCCTCCCACAGCGTCGTAAAGCATCCTTTAAGAATTGGCCTATAACCTGGGGCGGTCCCTTCCAGAAGCGTTCCAGGAGGCCGCGGTGGTGCCATCGAGCGGGCGTCACGCCCGGTCACCCAGCTGGGGCATCGCCGCCGCGGCCGGCGTCGTCGCGCTCGTGCTCATCGCGGTCATCCTGGTGATGTCGGGCGAGCGCGAGCAGCCGCGCGGCGAGGCCGCCGTGGTGCCCAGCGCCCAGGAGCCGCCGCCCTCGCTCGACGCTCCGCCCGCGGTGAAGGACTGGCCGCGGTGGGGCGTCACGCACACGCAGTACTCCGCCGACAACGAGGACGGCGAGGCCAAGGACTCCGCACGCCACCTGCTCGGCCGCGAGCCGCTCATCCAGAACCAGCACATCATGGGCTGGGGCGCCGACAACCCCGAGCCCTCGCCGGGCAAGTACAACCTGCGCACGCTCAACAGCCGCCTGAAGTTCATGTCGTCGTCGAAGTCGATCCCGGTCATCACGCTGTGCTGCGCGCCCGACTGGATGAAGGGCGGCGAACCAGGACGCACCGACTGGGCCAAGAACGCCACCGTCAGACCCGACCGCAAGCACTTCGACGACTACGCCAAGCTCGCGGTGAAGATCGCCAAGCAGTACCCCACGGTCAAGCACTTCATGGTCTGGAACGAGCTCAAGGGATTCTGGGACGACGCCAACAACCGCTGGGACGCCGAGGCCTACACCGAGATGTACAACAAGGTGTACGACGCGCTGAAGGCACACGACCCGCAGATCCAGGTCGGCGGGCCGTACGTATCGCTCGGCAGCACCTCGCGCCGCGACGCCGACGCCGAGCTGTCGGGCGACTGGGGCAGCATCGACCAGCGCGGCCTCGACGCCATCTCCTACTGGCTGTCCGAGAAGAAGGGCGCCGACTTCATCGTCGTCGACGCCTGGTCCACCTCCATCGAGAACCAGGCCACCCCCGACGACTTCGGCGCGGTGCGCAAGTTCAGCGCCATCACCGCATGGCTCAAGCAGAAGAGCGGCGGCCTGCCGGTGTGGTGGGCCGAGTGGTACGTCGAGCCGGAGAACTCCGGATGGAACGACGCCAAGCGCATGGCCGTGCAGGCCGCGGCCATGATGGAGTTCGCCTCCAGCGGCGTCGACACCGCCCTGTACTGGAATCCCCAGCGCAAGGAGGGCGAGGAGTGCGTCGGCTGCCTCTGGGAGCCGGGCACCGGACGCGAGCTGCCCATGGCCGGGCTGATCAGCGGATTCACCAAGTGGTTCCCCAACGGCACCGCCGTGGTGCCGGTCGAGGTGTCTGATCCCCAGGTCAAGGTGCTTGCTCAGGAACGCATGCTCGTCATGGTCAACACCACCGACGCGCCGTTGTCGGCTACTGTCGATGGCAAGCAGGTCAGCCTGAAGTCCTACGAGATCCAGTGGAGCCCTCGCCAGCCGTGAGCCGATCCAGCCACCGCCCTCTCTACCGGCCGTTGAAGCGCGAGCTCGTGCAGCCGGTCACCTCGCCGCTGCCCGAACAGCCCGTGGGCCCGATCAAGCGGCCGCTCTACCGGTCCCTGACGCGCGGGCGACCCGAAGCTCGATGACGTCCCCGGCCCTGCGCGCCGACTGCTCACGCTGCTTCGCCCTGTGTTGCGTGGTCCCGGCCTTCACCGCGTCGTCCGACTTCGCCATCGACAAGCCGGCCGGCACGCCCTGCCCCAACCTGCGCGACGACCACCGCTGCGGCATCCACCGCGAGCTGCGCTCGCGCGGGTTTCCCGGCTGTACGGTCTACGACTGCTTCGGGGCCGGGCAGCAGGTCTCCCAGGTGACCTTCTCCGGGGTGCGGGCTCCCGAGATGCAGGAGGTCTTCCCGGTCGTGCGTGACGTGCACGAGCTGCTCTACTACGTCACCGAGGCGCTGGAGCGGTTCCCGTCGCCCGAACTGCGCGACGCGCGTGACCGGCTCGCCGGGTTGTCCTCCGAGACGCCCGAGGCCCTGCTGGCGCTCGACGTCGCGGAGCTGAGGGCGAGCGTCAACCCGCTCCTGCAGGCCGCGGGAGAGCGGGTCCGCGCGGCCGTACCTGGCAAGAAGAAGGACCACCGTGGCGCCATGCTCATGGGTGCCCGGCTGCGCGGAGCCCGCCTTCGCGGGGCGAGCTTCCGCGGCGCCTACCTGATCGGCGCCGACCTGCGCGGAGCCGATCTGCGTGACTGCGACCTCATCGGGGCCGACCTGCGCGGAGCCGACCTGTCAGGCGCCGACCTGACAGGCAGCGTCTTCCTCGTCCAGTCGCAGCTCGACTCCGCGCGCGGCGACGGGTCCACCCGGCTGCCCGCCTCGCTCAGCCGTCCTGCCCACTGGTGACCAGCGTCGAGACGTCGATGACGAAGCGGTAGCGCACGTCCGAGGCCAGCACCCGCTCGTACGCCTCGTTGATCTTGTCGGCGGGGATGGTCTCGATGTCGGCGCCGAAGCCGTGCGCGGCGCAGAAGTCGAGCATCTCCTGGGTCTCGGCGATGCCGCCGATGTTCGAGCCCGCCACCGACCTGCGTGCCGAGATCAGGGAGAACACCTGCACCTCGAGCGGCTCAGGCGGCGCGCCCACGCAGACCATGACGCCGTCGGGCGCCAGCAGCGACAGGTAGGCGTTGAGGTCCACGCGGGCGCTGACGGTGTTGACGATGAGGTCGAACGTGCCCGCGAGCAGCTCGAAGGTCGCCGGGTCGCTGGTGGCGTAGTAGTGGTCGGCGCCCAGGCGCAGGCCGTCCTCGCGCTTCTTGAGCGACTGCGACAGCACGGTCACGTCGGCGCCCATCGCGTGAGCGATCTTGACGCCCATGTGGCCGAGGCCGCCCAGGCCCACGATCGCCACCTTCTTGCCGGGCCCCGCGCCCCAGTGGTGCAGCGGGGAGTAGAGCGTGATGCCCGCGCACAGCAGCGGCGCCGCCTCGTCGAGCCCGATGCCCTCGGGGATGCCCAGCACGAAGTCCTGGTCCACCACGACGTGGGTGGAGTAGCCGCCGTGGGTGACGTTGCCGTCCCTGTCGCGGCCGCCGTAGGTCATCGTGGCGCCCTTGAGGCAGTACTGCTCCAGGCCCTTGCGGCAGCTGGCGCACTCACGGCAGGAGTCGACCATGCAGCCCACCCCGACCCTGTCTCCGACCCGGTGCCTGGTCACCCGGTCGCCGACCGCGGCCACCACCCCGGCGATCTCGTGGCCAGGGACCAGCGGGAACGGGATGTCACCCCACTCCTCGCGGACCGTGTGAATGTCGGAATGGCAGATGCCGGCATATTTGATCTCGATGAGCACGTCGGTGGGGCCGGGCTCGCGGCGCTCGATCGTCATCGGGACGAGTGGCTCGGTGGCCGAGGTGGCGCCGTAGGCGTTGACGGTCAACATATTTCCCGAGGTTACGCGACCGCCTTGAGAGCTCCGCAGGTGCATAGCGGATGTGAAGCGGATCTATCAACGTGATCCGGCATGCTGGGCAGCAGCGGATCGAACCAGGAGGAAGCATCACCATGTCCCTGCCGGAAGCCAGAACCCTCGACCAGCGCAAGCACGACACCCTCCAGCGCCTGACGGACGACGTCGACGTCTGGGTGGCCACGGCCGACCCCGGCAGCGCCGAGCCGTACCTCATCCCCCTGAGCTTCCTCTGGGAGGACGGGACGCTCCTGCTCGGCACCGACGCCGCCAGCCGTACGGCACGCAACCTCGCCGGAGGAAGGACCGTCCACCTCAGCCTGGGCCACACCCGCGACGTGATCATGATCACGGGTACGGCGGAAGCCGTCCCGGCAGCCGACATCCCCGCCCCGACCGGCGACGCCTTCGCCGTCAAGACCGGCTTCGACCCGCGCGAGCAGACGACCCCCTACGTCTACTTCAGGATCCGGCCCGGCCGCATCATGGCCTGGCGCGAGGTCAACGAGCTGAAGGGCCGCGTGATCATGAGGGACGGCCGCTGGGCCGAATGACCCCGCCTAGCCGTTCTGCGAGGCGATGTAGACGAACCGCTCGACGATCACCGCGATCGACACCACGAAGGCCGGCACCGCCACCCAGAGCAGCCACCTGCGACGACGCTGCGCCCGCTCCGAGCCGTTCAGCCTGATCAGCTCGTAGGCGAACAGCGTGATCCAGGTGACGGCCAGCGCCACCAGGCCCACGGGCGTCCACGGCGAGCTCGGATCCGACTGCCCCGCGTAGGGGATCGGATCGGGGATCTCGGTGCCCTTGACGAAGTTCGCCCACGTGTAGACGGCCGCGTCCTTGTTGGAGTAGACCTTCTTCAGATCCTTGGAGGCGTCGAGCGCCGCGATGAACCGCGGACCCCAGTCAGCCGGGAAACCCTCGTTGAGCTGCAGGTAGGCGTACTGCGCCGAGGTCGCCACCAGGAAGGTGTTGCGCGGGCTGGCCTTCAGCTTGGCCACCACGTCGCCGATCTGGGTGGGGTCGGGCTTGACCGCGGCCTGGAGGTTCCAGTTGATGTACTCCAGGTCGCGCTCCGCCCACGGCAGGATCGGCGTGCTCTCCTGGCCCTCCTTGGGCACCAGGTACATGACCCGGGCGCTGGGCTTGTCGTTCTCGTAGATGTAGCGCATCGCGGCGACCTCGCCACTGGTCACCCGCTCGAACTTCTCGTTGCCGTAGCGGGCGACCAGGAAGGCCATCGACAGGCCCATCGCCACCACCAGGGCCATCGTCAGCGAGATCGCCCTGGTGATACGCGGGTTGAACCGGGGCGCCCCGCGCTTGATCGGGATCGTCTCGTCGCGGGCGTCCTCGCTGTCGGCCGGCAGGTTCGGGAAGAACGCGTACGCCGCCAGCAGGCAGGCGCCCGGCAGCGCGAACATGTAGATGCGCAGGCCGATCTCGCCGCCGTAACTCTGCAACCCCAGCGCGATCACCGGCACGCACATCAGGATCAGCGCAGCCCGGTCGAACACCCCGCGCCGCAGCCGCCGCAGCAGCCCGATCGCCGCCAGGCTCAGCACCGCGGCCAGGATGCCCAGCCGCACCTGCAGGACCAGCGCGTGCTCCGGGTCGCTGCCCGCGATCCGGTCACCGGTGTTGCTCTGCAGGTTCGTCAGGATGCGGCCGAGACTGCCGAAGATCGAGTCGATGTTGCCGGCCCAGAAACCGACCGTCTGATAGCTGATCCAGCCCAGCACCATCAGGCCGAAGAAGAACGGCAGCGCCCAGCTCAGCTTCGTGCGCTTGAACAGCAGGAACGCCGTCAGCACGCCCAGCATCATGAACGGGGTGATCTGGTGCGAGGCCACCGCCGCCACGAACAGCGCGATGAGCATCAGCAGCATCAGCAGCCGGTCGGCGCGGTAGGTGCCGGTGTTGGCCAGCTCGCCCGGCGTCATCGCGTCGAGCTTGGCCAGGAGCCTGCGCAGGCCCCTCTTCTTGGGCAGCGGCCTGACCCTCGGCTCCACCTTGCCGAACCAGCGCAGCAGGACCGCCACGAACACCAGGTAGATCGCGAAGGTGAAGCCCTGCGGCGAGAAGTAGTCCTGGGCGATCCACTGCACGATGACGAAGAGCAGCGCGGCGTACCAGCGGGCCCTCGTCGTGGCTACCACCTGGCGCAGGATCAGCACGAACGGCAGCAGGTAGAGCAGGTTCATGACCAGCGGCGTCCACTGCAGGATCGTCGTCAGGTCCGTGATGCCCGCCGTCCTGGCCACGAAGGCGAACAAGACGAAGAAGCCCGGCCAGCCCATGCGGGCGTCGATGTTGATGGAGGACTCGCCGGTCCTGTTGATGAAGTCGACGAAGCCCGCGTGCACGTAGGCGGTGGGGAAACGCGGCTCGTCGGCCACCAGCGACCCCGCCCCGTGCAGGGCGAACGTGATCGCGGCGATCTGGAACAGCAGCAGGAACTTGCGGTCGACGCTCTGGTTGACCGTGATGAAGAATGAGACGATCAGGATGAGGATCGCGGCGAAGGCGCTCAGCGGGAGAGCCGAGATCAGGCCCAGGCCGTCGATGTCCTGCGGGCGCACGCCGCGCAGGGGGCCGGGGTCGAGCTTGAGGGCCAGGATGTACATCACCAGGCCCTCGATCATCAGCACCGCGGGCAGCCAGCTCGGCGCCGCCTGCATGATCGCCGCCATCCGCCCCGGCCGCGCCGCGACCTGCTGAACGGCGGTCTTCCTGGGGACTGCGACGGGCGACGCGGCGGCGGCCTTGGCGGCCGCGCTGCTCGGGTCCGTGGTGGTGGACGCTGCGCTTCTGGCGGTCGCCGCGCCGGGGGCCACGGCGTCGGGGGCTACGGTCTCGGCGGCTGCGCTCTTCGGGGCGACCCCCGTGCCGGGCGCGTCGACCGGCTCGGCGCCGTCCTCCTCCGGTACGGCGGGCAGGCCGGGGATGGCGTGAGGCGCCCGGACGGTGACGGTGTCGCTGGCGCCCTCGACGGTGGGCGGCTGCCCGATGTGCACGCTGGCGGAGGGCCGGATCCGGTGAGTCACCGTGGCGCCGGTGTCGGGCTCGTCGTCCTCCACCACGACGGCCGCCGACGGCAACCTGCCGGGCCGCGTCAGCTCGGTGTCCTCCTCGCCGCCGTCGTCGAAGCCGTCAGCGACCTCGTGGGCGGCCTTGCCAGAGGCGGCCTCGTCAGAGGCGGCTCCGCTAGCGGCGGCTCCGCTAGCGGCGGCTCCGCCCGAGGCGGGCTTGTCAGCGGCCGCTCCGTCAACGGTGGCCCCGCCAGGAGCGGTGTCGGCGTCGGCGCCGTCGGCGTCTGGGGCGGTCTTGGCGGCGGGGGCGACCATCGCCCTTGGCGTGGTGTCCTCGTCGTCGGTCTCACGCGACCCCGCGTCGTCGTCGGACCCCGCGTCCTCGGGGCCTGTGTCCTCGGACCCCGCGTCCTCAGACTCCGTGTCCTCGGTGTCTTCCAAGTCCTCGGCCTCGGCGCCGAGCTCGGCGCGCCCGCCCTGCTCGGCGCGTTCGGCCTCCTGCACCGCCTCGTTCAGTGCGCGCAGGTCGATCACAGCCGTAGTCTCCGACGGGTCCGGCTCGTCGGCGGCCTCCTCGGCGAGGTCGGCGGGCGTGGCGAGGTCGGCGTCGATCCTGGGGATCTCGCCGGTGGCGTCGGGATCGAACTTCTCCACGTCGGAGGAGCCGGTGGTGCCCGCTGTCATCTCATCGCCTCGCCGTTGCTGCACACTGACCCATCATGCGGTCTCTCAAGACCTCTGCGTGACAATCGGCTGTTCGGATTGACCAACTCTGAGGATTTTACGTAGCTCTCCGTATATCAACGCCGCCACCAGAAGCTCACTCACCAGCAACCCCCATCCGACGGCCTCCACCCCCGCGATGGGGAAGAGCGCCAGGATGGAGCCGAGGATGAGCACGGCCAGCCCGATCTGCACGAATGCCAGCCGCCGCGCCTGCCCCTGAGCTCTCAGGGCGCTCAGGTAGACCTCGATCAGCACCCTAGGCAACACCGCCAGCGCCATCAGCCGCAGCAGCGTGGTGCCCTCGTCGGCGAACTCCTGGCCGAAGATCATCAAGATGAGCGGCGCCGCCAGCAGGGTGATCGCGATGACCGGGACGAGGATCGTGTAGGCCCGCCTCAGCGCCCTGCGGCAGTTGTCGGCCAGTTCGCCCGGCTTGAGGGAGCCCTCGACGGTGAGCGACACCGCCATGTTCAGCGCCAGCCCCTCGATCAGGCAGCCGAGCGTGTGCGCCATCGAGAAGCGCCCGAACACCGCCGGCCCCACCTGGGTCGAGACCAGGGTGGGCACCAGGTAGATGATCGCCAGGATGGACAGCGCCCCCGGGTAGTCGCCTGCGAGGAAACGCCCGATCTCCCTGAGCCGGGGCGGGCGTTCGTTGGTGGGGTTGTTGCGCTGGTGGCGCGGCACGACGTAGCCGAAGATGAACCAGTTGATCGGGATGAGCGCCAGCGCCGTCGGGATGACCCACGACACGAAGATGCCGCCGTGCGGCAGCGCCCCGGCCAGTGCGACCAGCAGTCCCATCTTGACCAGGCCGAACACCAGGCTGTTGGCGGGCACCCACACGGCCTGGCGCAGCCCGGTGAGGACCACGTCCTGCAGGGTGAAGACCGTCCAGACCAGCACGGCGCCCAGGAAGAACAGGTCGGGCCCGAGCCCGCCGAGCCACGAGTAGGTCTCGCCCCACAGCGGCAGGGTGAGCAGGAAGCCCACCGCGGCGGTGCACCCGACGGCGCCCGCCAGGCCGTACCCGCGAAGGATCAGCTCGGGGATGCGCCTGCCCGAGATCGGGATGAACTTCGCCAGCGCCCCGGCCATGCTCAGCGCGGTCAGCGACGAGAACAGCCGCATGACGGTGATGAGCGCCTGGCCGCGGCCGAACTCCTCCGGGGTGTACAGGTGTTCGGCCAGCAGCCAGTAGCCCATGCCCAGCACGGCGGTGATGCCGGTGTTGGCCATGAGCGCGTAGCCGTTGCGCAGCAGCGGGTTGCGGAGATCCCTGAGGATCATCCGCCGGAGGCTAGACATTGCGCATGGCCCGTCGCATGCCGTACCTCGTGCGCCTGACGATCGCATAGCCCTTGGTGAGGACGCGTTCGCGCAGGTAGATCAGGGGGACGGCATTGCCCTCCACGGCGCGGGTGAACATGCTCATGCTCGTGTGCCTGGCCACGGTCAGGCGGGGGATGGCGAGCATGTCGTGCTTGTCGGCGGCGATGGCGTTGGCGACCGCGTATCCGGCGAAGTATCCGGCCTTGTAGACCTCGCGGCGCACGCGGGCGCTGCTGTAGCCGTACGGGTAGGCCATGGTGGCGACCGGGCGGCCGATGTTGTCCTCGAGGAGCGCCTTGTTCTTGCGCAGCTCCTGCCGGAGCTCGGGGTCGGGGAGCTGGTCGAGCTGGGGGTGGCTGTGGCTGTGCCCGCCGATCTCGATGCCGGTGGCGGCAGCCTCCCGTGCCTGGCTCCAGGTGAGCATCTCGTCGAGGGGGTCGCCCGCGGCGTCCTTGCCCGCGTCGGAGACCCAGCCGCTGGTCAGGAAGACGGTGGCGGGGAAGTTGAGGCGGTCGAGCACCGGCAGGGCGTTGCTGTGGAAGTCGGCGTAGCCGTCGTCGAAGGTGACCACGACGGGTTTGGCGGGCACCTGGTTCTTGTTGAAGGCCGCGACCAGGTCGGAGGCGGTCATCGGGGTGAACCCGGTCTCCTTGAGATAGCTGAGCTGGTCGGTGAAGTCCCCGATCCGTACGGCCAGCGGCGCGGTCTGGGGGTTCGGCCGGTCGGTGACCGAGTGGTACATCAGGATCGGCACTCTGATCATCGTTTGATCCTCCAGCGGCCCAGCACGTATCCCCAGGTGGTCCAGGCCAGTCCGATGACGATGGCGGCGGCCTTGCCCAGCCCGCCGACGTCTCCGCGCAGCGTCTGGCCCACGCCTCTCAGCACGCCGAGCGGCAGGGTCTTGAACGCGTGCGCCCGCTCGCTGGCCAGTCCGTCCTGGGTGCCGACGAACTGTGTCACCAGCGCCTTCGACAGGCCTTCTGCGAAGCAGCGGGAACGGAAGTATCGGAAGCTCTCGCGCTGGCGCGAGACCTTGTGCCCGATGACCGCGGCCGGCTGGTACAACATCACCGCGCCGGGCTTGCGCTGGCTGAGCCGGATGCAGAACTCGGTCTCCTCGCAGCCCAGCGGCCTGCTCTTGCGTCCTTGCACGCTGCGTCCGATGCCGCTGCGGAAGCCGCCGACCTCGGCGACGGCCGTCCGTACGAAGGCGGCGTTGCCGCCCATGACGTTGCGGATCGGCGCCTTGACGGGTGGGATGCCCCGGTAGGTGCATCCCACGGTCCAGTCGAACTCGTACGGGAACCAGCGCGGACGCCGTCCCGAAGCCCAGATCGGATCCGTGCGCCCGCCGACGCCGACCACCCGCGGGTCCTGGAAGCCCTCCTCCAGTGCCTCCAGCCACCCCGGGTCGGCCACCGCGTCGTCGTCGAGGTAGGCCACGATGTCACCGGTGGCCACGTCGGCGCCGGTGTTCTTGCCGCCCGACAGGCCCTTGTCGTGGTTGTTGGCCACGACGATCGCCTGAGGGTAGGCGCGTGCGAGCTTCTCCTGCAGGCCGGGGTTGTAGTCGACCGAGAGGATCAGCTCGTACGGCTGGCGCCGCTGGGCGCCGACCGACTCCACGGCCTGCCTGATGTCCTCCCAGCGCTCTTCCGTATAGACGCAGATCACGACTGACGTACGCACTTCAGAACTTCCTGATCTACGCGACACCCCGGTCGGCGGCCGGCGTGGTGGCGGGCTCGGGGAGCGGAGCGGCGACCTCGCGGCGCCACTCGCGCAGGATCGTGCGCAGCACCCGGAGACCGTCGCGGATCGCGCGCAGGTTGCTCTCGCCGTGGATGCGGCAACGCTCGTGGCTGGGCACCTCGACGACCTTCAGCCCGGCCTTGGCGGCACGCACGTTCATCAGCGTCTCCACCTCGAAGCCGTCGCAGTCGAGGTCGAGCACGTTGAGGTGGCGGGACCAGAAGGCGTTGTAGCCGTAGCACAGATCGGTGTACTGCGTCCGATACAGGACATTGACCATCTTTGTCAGAACCAAATTGCCGAAACGACGGCTGAAGGTCAGGTCATCGCTGTTGCCCCCGGAGGCGTAGCGCGAGCCCTTCACGAAGTCGGCGCCGGTCACGAGGGCGCCCACGAAGGTGATGATCTCGTGCCCGTCGGTGGAGCCGTCGGCGTCGATCATGACGATGATGTCGCCCGTGGCGGCGGCGAACCCGGCGGCGAGGGCGTCGCCCTTGCCCCTGCCGGTCTGCGTGACGATCTTCACATTCGGCCGCAGTCGCCTGGCCACGGCGACCGTGTCGTCCACCGAGTTGCCGTCGACGAGGACGATCTCGTCGATCCACTGCGGCAGCGTCGCGAAGACGTGCGGCAGGTTCTCGGCCTCGTTCATGGCTGGGACGACCACACTGACCGTCGGCGCGATGGCCAGATGTGGCGTGATGGGCGTGAATCGCTCAAGCGGCGGCATCGAGCGCAGGGGCGCGACCTGCACCTTGCCGTTGTACTTGGAGAGTTCGGGACTCATGGTTGCGAAAGTCCTTCCGGGACCCGTTGCCGTCTGGGCCGGAGACGGCGGCGGATCCAGTGGGATGAGGGTGTGCTCTGTGCTGGGGACAGGTGATGCGGTGTTGAGGGAGGTGCCGGGGACGCGCTCAGCGCGCCCCCGAGGGTTCTTCTCGTTCGGGCTGCGTATGGCCGCGTAGCCGACCGAATCCTTTGAGTACTCGATCCGCCGCCTTATAGAGAGACGGTCGATCGAGGACGATTGTTCGTGCCTTGTTGAAAGGAGTTCGCCCGGCCCAGTGAACGGCCGCCGCGGCGGAGGGGCGGGAGACCCTGCCCTCGCTCACGTAGACGCTGCCGCTGCGCAGCCAGTCCTTGTACTCCTTGCCGCCCTTGCCCATGTCGAGCTGGTGGACGCCGGACTTGGCGGCGTGCTCGGCCATGTGGAAGTGGTGGATCAGGCCGGGGGAGTAGCGGGCGAACTCGGTGTCGTAGGCGGGGAACCAGCCGACGAGCGTGGTCGCCGTGCGCAGGCCGAAATGGCCGGCCACGGGCACGTCCCCTGCGTAGAGCATCGTCAGCACGCCGGCGAAGTCGTCGCCCTGCTCGGCGTGCATGGCCTCGGTGAGCTCGACGATCCACGGCTGGGCGAAACGGTCGACCCGGCCGGTGCGCCGATACTGGTCGGACTTCCAGCTCAGGAGCCGCTGGAGCGTCTGGGGATCGCGCGTGCCGTACTCAAGGCGCAGCTCGCCGTGTTCGCGGCCGAACTTGCGTTCCTTGTAGCGCACGGTCTTGAGGTTCTTGGGGGAGTTCTCCTTCACCTGCGCCAGCCAGGCTTCGTGGCCGGCGGTGAAGTCCATCACGTGCGCGGGACGCACATCGGTCTCGAACTCGGCGAAGGTGGGCTGGCCCGCGACCAGGTGGTCGAACTCGTAGACGGTCAGGCGGCAGGCCTTGAGCAGGGCCTTGGCGTCGAGCTTGAGCCCGGGCTCGCCGATCAGGCCGTGGCAGGTGGTCAGGAAGCCGCCCAGCGGCTTGCCGATGCCGAACGCGTGCCGTTCGAAGGGGAAGAAGCCCACGATCCTGTCACCCTCGTGGACCACCGCGACGTTGACATAGTCGCGCAGGCGGGACATCGCGACGGCGAACTCGACCGACAGGAACGGGTTGTCGAGGCTCTTGTCGGCCTTCTGCAACGCGCGCCATCGTGATCGCTCGTTCTCGCCCAGCTCGTGCGGGCGGGTCACTTCGATCCTCACCGCGACCTCGCCCCCTGTTCGGCCGGAGTGTTCCTGCCCCGGTAGAGCACTCGTAGCACCCACATGAACGCCCCCAGGACGGCGACGGTGGCCACTCCCGCGCGGGGAGACCACACGTTGAAGAGCACCATGGCCTCCGCCAGGAGGACGTTAAGAACGAGACTTGCCGCAGCGCCGACAGATAGTGCGGCGAGTGGATCACGATCGCGCAACAGTCCGACTACGGCGGCACCAGGAACCACCAGAAGGAACACGGAGATCAGAAGTGGGCGGAGCGGGGTCTGCAGATCGGCGAGCGCGATCACTGCCCCCGCGACACAGGCGAGGGCGATCACCCACGTGAGCGCTCTCCGCTGATACCTCATCTGCCGGCTGACTCCTGGGTAAAGACGTAGTAGATCCACTTTCATGGGACCAATGCTCGCTCGGGCACGTCAATGCCGACGCTTGGCGAGCGCTCCAGGTTTACCCGGTGAGCAAGATTTTTGGTGTGTCCTTCACCACACTGTCAAATATCCCCCGTGGCCGGGTAAGGGCCCCAAGCACCCCAGCATGCCCTATGCACTCCTGTAACATCGACCCCAAGTCCGATTTAGGGTGATTTGTCATAATTATGTGACGAAGATACCGAGTGGCGGCTGAAGGCAACCTGAGCTCACCTGAAGATCGGCCACGGCCCTCCGTGCTGCTCGCGAGGGGCCCGCGGTCTCCTGGTGCCTCAGAGTCCCACCGCGTCATCGGAGGTCTCGGGCACCTCGGTCGCCGACGTCTCGACCGACTCGCTCGGACCCGGGCTGGGCGTGGGCGCCTGCGTCCCGGGAGCGTCGGTGGGAGGCGGGTCCGCGCCGTCCCACGACACCGAGCATCCGCCGCTGCCGCCGTTAGAGCTGACCGCCACCGTGCCCGATCCGCTGGAGGTCGGATCGTCCACGCTCACGGAGAGCGTCACCGACGCGCCGTCCCGGAGGGTACCCGTCGCGGGGGAGATGGTGAGCCCGGCGGAGGTCGCCGCCGTCCAGGTGAGCGTCCCGCCCTTGGCGGCCAGTCGTACGGCCCCCGCGCCGTCGATGGCGCCGGGACAGCCGACCGTGAGCCGTACGGCGGGCGGCGCGGGCTTGCGGGTCGCCGTCGGCTTGGACACCGGCCTGGAGCTGGGGCGGCCCTGGTCGGCCGGACGTCGCTGCACACTCGGCACCGGGTCGGGCGTGGCGGTCGGATCGGGGTCGCCGGCGAGATCCGTCGGGTCCTCGGTGGGCTCCTCGGTGGTGAGCTGCTCCTCGGGCACGACGAGACCGTCGGTGGGTGAACTGGTCGGGACCATCTGCATCGCGGTCGGGCGGCTCTCCTCGCCGCCGCCCAGCCAGGCGACGGCGCCGGTGCCCAGCAGGATGCAGGCCGCCGCGATCAGGACGGGGGCGAGCTTGCGCGGGCGGCGCCTGGCATGGCCACCACCCGCGTCGTCCCGCCGCCCGAAGGCCACCGTCTCACCGTCGCGATGGGCGCTGTCCCGAGGAGGCGCGTCGCGTTGGGTGGTCTCACGGCGGAATCCGGCGGTGTCCCGCGTCGTGCCCGTGCCCTCCTGGCGCGGGCCGGAGGTCGATGTCACGCCCGTGTCCGGTCCCGCCGTAGGCCCGGCGGCCGCCCCCGTCATGGCCCCGGCGGACGATCCTGTCATCGCCCTGGTGGCCGGTCCCGTCATCGCTTCGGTTGCCGGTCCCATCATCGAACCCGTGGCCGGGCCGGTGTCGCGGTGGGCGCCCGTGGCCGGGGCGGCGGAGTCGGCGGGGGCGACCACCGGGGCGGCGTACGGCTGGGCCGTACGCTCGCGGCGCGCCCTCCGCCCCCGGCGCCCGCGCTCGCTCACCGCCACCGGGAACCCGCTCTTGTCGAAGCCCCCCACGCCCTCCATCACCGCGGCCCGCCGCTCCGGCGTGACGGACGTCTCGATGACGCGCCGCCTGAGCGAGATCGGCGGAAAGGCCACCGGCACCATGTCGAGCAGCCGCGCCGCCGACACCTTGCGGTGTTTGCCCTCGGTGCACACCTCGCACCCGCCGATGTGCCCGGAGAGCCGCCGGCGCAGCAGCGGCGTGAGCGGCCCCTCCCAGGAGTCCACCATCGCCGACAGGTCGGGGCAGTGCGCGCGCCCGGTGCGGGCCAGCACCACGGCCGCGGCGCCGTTCTCGAGATGGTCGCGGGCCCGGCCCAACCGGGTGGTGGCCTGACGGGAGGTCAGGCCGAGCACCGCGCCCACCTCTGCCGGGCTCAGCCCGTGCCGCAGCGAGAGTTCGAGCACCTCACGCTCGTTGCGGCTCAGCTCGCCCAGCGCCTCGTGGACCAGTTCGGCCAGTTCCGCGTCGTCGGGGTCGTCCAGCACCGGCGGCGGCGCGGAGGTGTTGCCCGTGAAGCGGGTGGCGCACTGGAACCGGGTCAGCGCGTACAGCCACGATCGCAGCCGGGGGCTCTCCTTGAGCTGGGAGACGCAGCCCTGCGCGGTGACCAGCGCGTCGTGTACGGCCTGCGCCGTGGCCTCCCGTTCGGCCAGCAGCGAGCAGGCGTAGTCGTGCAGCCGCTCCGCGTAGGCGTCGTACAGGTCGGCGGGGGCCTGACGGTCGCCGCGCCGCAGCGCGTCCATGAGCTGTCTGTCGTCGGCGTCGACCTTGGGCCATCCGGGCACGGAAGTTCCTCCCCGCAGAACGTGTGCTACGTCTGAGGGACGCCGCTTGGCCGTACCCGGATGGCGGCCGATAACCAGTGGGTATCAGCCGTCGCAGTTGGGTGCGCAGAGCCTGCGCGCCATGCCTTCGAGGAAGACGTTCTTCACGTCGAGCGGGTTCTTCACGATGAACGCCTCGCCGCCGGTGGCCTTGGCCAGCGCGTCCATGCGCGACTTGCCGGGAGGGGCGTCGGGCCCGAAGGCGATCAGCAGCAGGTTGACCGGGCGCTTGGGGTCGTAGGTCTCCTTCAGGTACTGAAGGATCTCGGTGTTGTTCACGCCGCCGTCGGGGTCGTCGTTGCCGGCGCCGTCGGTCAGCACCAGCAGGACGTTGATCTTGTCCTCGGCGTACTCCTCGACCATCTTGCCGTAGGCGGCCTTGAGGGTGTCGTTGAGTCCGGTGTCGCCGGTCGCCTTGGCCTGGATGTTGGTCAGGGTGGCGCCGAGCAGGTCCTTGCGGAGCACTCCGTTGACGGGCTCGCCGAGCGGTCCGACGGGGACGAGCTCCTTGTAGTCGGTGCCCTGCCCGTCGAGGTGGGTGGAGAAGGACCAGGCGCCGATCTCGGCCTTGGCGTCGTAGATGCCGAGGCCGCCGAGCGCGGTCTGGGCGATGACCTGCATGCGGGTCAGCCCGGTGCCGGGCACCGGCAGCGCCATGGTGCCGGAGACGTCGAGCAGGGCGAGCATGCGGGTGCCGAGGTTCAGGCGAGTCCACGACTGGGCCATGCTCGCCACCGTCTTGGCGTCGGGCGCGTCGAGGGCCTGCGGAGCGGCGGGGCTGAAGCCCTTGTCCTTGGCCAGCGCGGCGCCGCCCTTGCCGTCGGGGGTGCGGAAGCCGAGGTCGCGCAGCTGCTTCTTGGTGGCGTCGGTGCCGAGCTCCTTGGCGAAGGACTCGGCGGCCTTGCGCATGGTGGCGTCGGGCGAGAGCACCACGTACGGGTAGTCGAGGCTCAGCGTGCCCTCGGTGGGGTAGAGCGGCACGACGGGGGCGTCGGGCTTCTTGTCGTTGTGGGCCCAGATGGCCTGCTCGCTGGAGACGCCGATCGGCACCTTGGCGCCGGAGCGCACGGTGAGGCTGGCCAGCAGGGCGCTGGGGTCGGCGGCCATCTCGCGCGAGAGTTTCTTCATCGCGCCGAGCAGCGCCTTCTGGTCGGTGCCCGCGGCCTGGGCGGCGCCGGCGGCGGCCAGCAGGGCGGTGAGCCCGGCGGAGTTCTTGGCGGGGTCGAGCGCCAGGACGCGGATCTTCTTGGCCGCGCCCTCGGTGCTGGCGACGTTGGCCGCGCTGATCATGCCCTCCCAGCTCGGCTGGAGGGTGCCTTCGAGCTTCTTGGCCGAGGCGGCGGAGGCGGCCAGCACGATCGGGGAGCTGGCGATGGTGGCGGTGGTCTCGGGCAGGGAGGCGCCTTCCGCGCTGGCGCGCAGCTGGGAGATCCACAGGCCGGAGTCGGCGACCCACACCTCGGCCGGGGGCTTGCCCGCCTGGAGCGCGCCCGCGGTCTTGGCGGCGCTCTCCTTGGCCACGGTGACGGAGATGCACCGGCCGTCGACGTCGTGGTTGGCCTTGGTGAAGGTGTCGGCGGCCTTGGAGATCACCGGCTGGATGTCGGGGGTGGCCACCACGCGCAGGGTGACCTTCTCACCGGAGCAGCCCTGCTCCTTGTTGAAGATCACGAAGGCGGCGACGCCGAGCAGCACGGCGAGCGCGACCGCACCGGCCAGTGGCACCAGTACCCTGCCCCTGCCACGGCTGCGCCGCCGGCTCGGAGTGGCCTGGTAGCCACGGTATCCGTCGTCTCGCTCGTCTGTGCGGTGTCGCCCCACGGTGTCCTCTTCGCTGTTCCCTTTGGGAGATCCTGGCGGCAGATACTCCGCAATGCTTGAGGAACGATACTCGCTGCGCTTTACGTGGCAAAACCATCCTTTTGGTGCATCGATTACCCTCGGTGTCCATCAGTGGCAGCATCCGTGACCGCGCCAGGCACGAAAACCCTCGCGTACGGCGACCGCCGCGAGGGCCAGCGCCACGGCGGGGTCGACCCACCACCATCCCCTGGAACCGGCCGCCAGGCCCACGAGGACGCCCGCCGCCGAGGCGGCGCAGATGAGGTTCTGGGTGCCCTCGCCCGCCGTCGCCGGCGAGCCCAGCCGCCTGCCCAGCCGCCGCTTGGCCACGCCCAGCACCGGCATGCTCACGAGGCTGATTGCGGTCACCACGACGCCGAGCAGCGTCGGCGTCGCCCGGTGCCCGGCGTCGAGGTCGTGCCAGACGTGCACGACCAGGTACGGCGCCAGCAGCCAGAAGCTGACCGCCACCGCCCGCTGCGCCCGATGCTCGGCCTGTTCGCTGAAGGTGCGCCCGCCGGTGAAGCGCCACACCACGATCAGGCTGGCCAGCGCCTCCACCAGAGCGGACAGGCCCCAGCCGATCAGTGCGACCGAGTGCGCGCGAAATCCCGCGGCCAGGCCGAGGACGGCCTCCACCGACAGCCAGGCGAGGGTGAGCACGGACAGGGCGCGCGCCCGCCGCGCGTCACGCAACCAGGCGGCCGGGCGTTCATGGATGTCAAGCACCCTAAGTACGTTACTGGTCACGTAACGCGACAATGGCGCGTCCTGCCGAAAACCGGCCAAGATTGAAACGTGCCATTCACTCCCAGCCACATCGCCGCCGTGGTGCCGTTGATCTCCTCACCCCGCATCAGGCGGTGGCTGGACCCCTGGGCCCTGGCCGTGGGCACGATGATCCCGGACCTGCCGATCTTCCTGCCCTTCCTGCCGATCCTGCCGGAGTACGGGCACTGGCACAGCCTCTACGGCGTGCTGACCATCGACGTGGTCGCGGTCATCCTGGTGCTGGGCCTGTTCCAGGAGGTGTTCAGGGAGCCGCTGATCTCGCTGCTGCCGCCCGCGCTGGCGGGCAGGGCGGCGACCCTGCGGCCGAGCTTCCGCCCGCTGCCCGTGGTCTTCGGCGCCATGGTGGGGGCCTTCACCCACGTGTTCTGGGACTCCTTCACCCACACCTACAGCCTGGAGATCTGGGGCTGGACCTGGCTCGACCACGAGGTCTTCGGAGTGATCAGGGTCTTCAGGCTGCTGCAGTACGGCTCGTCGGTCGTGGGCCTGGCGATCGTCGCCTGGTGGGCCTGGCGGGCGCTCAACCGCATGGCGGCGGCCGACACTCCGGAGCGGCTGGTGATCAGCAGGCGGGCACGCTGGGCGGTGCTGGGCGCGAGTGGCGCCGGCATGGTCGCGGGCGCCTTCGTCTGGCCGATGATCGACGAGCCCACGCCCTGGCTGGGCCTGCCCAGCGTGCTCACCAAGGTCGGCGCGGGCACGCTCGTCGGCCTGATGTTCGTCCTGGTCGGCTACGTGGCCCTGTGGCACTGGCAGACTGCAAGGCGTGCTTGAGTATGTGGACGACCTCGGCGATCCGCGCCTGACCGATTACACCGGGCTGCGCGACGTGGAGCTGCGCAAGAGCCTGGAGGCCGAGCGCGGGCTGTTCCTCGCCGAGGGGGAGAAGGTCATCAGGCGGGCGATCGCCGCCGGCCACCCGGTGCGCTCGGTGCTGACCACGGAACGCTGGCTGCGCACGCTCGACGATGTGCCGGAGGAGGCCACCGTCTACGTGGTCGCCGACGAAGTGATGTCGGGCATCGCCGGCTTTCAGGTGCACAGGGGAGCGCTGGCCTCGATGGAGCGCCTGGAGCTGCCCAGCGTGGCCGAGGTGATAGAGAAGGCGCGGCGGGTCGTGGTGCTGGAGGACATCGTCGACCACACCAACGTGGGCGCCCTGTTCCGCAGCGCCGCCGCGCTCGGGGTCGACGCCGTGGTGTTGTCGCCGCGCTGCGCCGACCCGCTCTACCGGCGCGCGGTCAAGGTCTCCATGGGCGCCGTGTTCGCCGTGCCGTACGCCAGGCTCGACGACTGGTTCGACGGCCTGGCGCTGTTGCGGGCGGCGGGGTTCCAGACGCTGGCGCTCACGCCCGCCGCCGACGCGGTCCCGCTGCGCGAGGTGGTGCTGGGGGAGCGGGCGGCGCTGTTGCTCGGGTCGGAGGGGCACGGGTTGTCGTCGCGGTGGCTGCACGAGGCCGACCACGCGGTGCGCATCAAGATGGACCCGGGCGCGATGGCGCGCGGGGTCGACTCGCTCAACGTGGTCGCGGCGGCCGCCATCGCCTGCTACGAACTCGTGACCTACGGCGACGCGTAGGAAGGCCGCGCTGAGCTGGTGGCCTACGGCGACGCGTGGAGAGGGCCGCTAGGAGCCGGTGATCCGGCTCTCGGCGTAGTCGAGCAGTTCCCCGGCGGTGCGGAAGCGGCGCTGGTCCTGGTCGCCCAGGAGCACCCCCACGATGCGCCGCCCGCCCCGGTCGGCGGCGAAGGCCAGGCAGAAGCCCGCGGCGGTGGTGAACCCGGTCTTCACCCCGATCACCCCCTCCGAGCCCAGCAGCAGGTTGCTGTTGCGCCAGGTGTGCCCGGGGATCTTGTACGTGCGCCGCGACACGATCGCGCGGAACGTCGGGTTCGCCAGCGCGGCCATGGTCAGGGTGGCCTGGTCGGCTGCGGTGGAGTAGGCGCGCGACGGCAGGCCGTCGGCGTTGGTGTAGAACGTGTCGGCCATGCCCAGGCGTTTGGCGGCGGCGTTCATCTTGGCGACGAAGGCGCTCCTGCCGGGGCCGTAGGCGCGGGCCAGGGCGTTGGAGGCGTCGGCGCCCGAGGGCAGCATGAGGCCGTGGAGCAGGTCCTCGACCGTGCGGCGTTCGCCCTTGACCAGGGAGGCGCTGGTGGCGCCGTTGACGATCGCGTGCCGTACGTCGGCCTTCTTGATCGTGACGACGTCGCTGAGCCTCGCCTCGCGCAGGACCACGTAGGCGGTCATGATCTTCACGAGGCTGGCGACGGGCGCCCGTCTGGTGGCCCGCTTGGAGTAGTGGACGGTCCTGGCGGAGTCGACGACGTAGGCCGCCCTGGCGGCCACCTCCGGTTGCGTCGCCGCCGTCGCCGGCGCCGTGGACAACATGGTCATGATCAGCACGGCCGAGCCGAAAGTACCCCCGATGCGCATGGCCAGCAGCATGACAGGAACTTGACCCCATTTCGGGGAAACGCGGCCGTGACCTGGGTAAATGATCGTTATCGGCCGTAAAACGGGGGAGATCATCATGGCTGGGAAGTTCATCATCAGCAAGGACAAGCGGGGAGAGTTCCGCTTCAAGCTCGTCGCGGCCAACGGGCAGACGATCGCGGTCAGCGAGGCCTACACCACGAAGGCGGCCTGCGTGAACGGTGTCGAGTCCGTGCGCAAGCACGCGGCGGAGGCGACCGTCGTCGACGAGACGCTCGCGGCCGTCTGATCCTGAACTCGGAAGGCTCTCGTCAGGCGGCGAGGGCCTTCTTCGCGTTGCGGTGCCTGCGCCACAGGACGAACGCGGCCACGGCCGCCAGCAGGATCAGTCCCGCGATCAACGGCGAGCCGGCGGCGATCTTCAGCCAGCCCCAGATCACGCTGTAGAGGGCGAAGGAGGTGACCGGCACCCACGTCAGGCAGCCCAGCGCGCTGGCCACCACGTACCAGGGGTAGGAGACCCGCAGCACGCCCGCCACCCAGGGGAGGGTGTGGCGCAGCACGGGCACCCAGAAACACCCGTAGACGGCCAGGGCTCCCCACTTCTCCACCACACGCTCGACCCGCTGGATCTGCTCCCGTGGCAGGCGTCGCCCGAAGCGGGAGTCGTAGAGCTTCTCGCCCAGCTTGTAGCCGATCCAGTAGTAGGCCTGGAAGGCGCCGAAGAGGGCGATCGCGCCGAGCGTCACCCACAGCCACAGCGGAAGGCCGAGCCAGGAGGCCGCGGTCGGATCAGGGATGGCGATACGTATCGGCATCGAGTTTTCCCACCCCTTGATCACGCGTTAGGTCAGCCTTACCTTATTTTATCGCCGTGGCCGGTGCCACATCGGCCACCCCACCTCAGCGGCTTGCAAGCTGGGGTCAAGCCGGGGTCAATCGCCTTCCCTTACACCTGTAGGAGAGAAGGAAAGGGTGTTGATCATGACTTCGAGAAGCGCAGCGGTTCTGGCCACCGGCACAGCCCACACCGCCAAGCTGTTCGTCACCGCGCTGGTCTTCACCGGAGCATACGTCGGCTTCTCGGCCTACGACACCGCCAGCTCGGCGCCCACCCAGACCCTCTCCCTGGCCTCGCAGACCGCCGAGGTCGCCACCCCGGTCGCCACGCCGGTGACCTCCGAGACCAGCGCCCCCGGCTCCATCGCCGTCAGCGTGCTGCGCTCCGGCGCGTGCCGCAGCGACCTGACCGCCTCCACCGTCGCGGTCAACGCCGACCCGTCCTCGACGCTGCTCTACAGCTGGCGCCTGATGCGGTGGAGCCCCACCTCCAAGAAGTGGCACGCCCACCTGGCCGAGCACGCCGGCTTCTCCGGTCCCAAGCGCACCGTCGCCTGGGAGACCCGCGTCGTCGACAACCCCGGCTGGTACCGGATCGACCTGACCGTCAAGGGCGGGACCACCGTCAAGAGCGACCGCTTCCAGGTCACCTGCTGAGGCCCCGCCCTCCGGGCGTGATCAGGAGCTCGTGAGGATGACGAGCTGCCGTGTCGCCCGGGTCATGGCGACGTAGCGGTCGACCGCTCCTTCGACGCCGTCGCCGAACGACTCGGGATCGACGATGACGACCAGGTCGAACTCGAGTCCCTTGGCCAGCTCGGGCGTCAGCGACCTGACGCGGCCCGTCTCCTCGAACGAGGGATCGCCGATCACGCACGCCACCCCTTCGGCGTGTTCGGCGAGCCACGAGCCGAGGATCGGCTCCAGCTCCGACACCGCACCCCGGGTGACGGGAATGCCGCTGCTGCGGATCGAGGCCGGGACGTTGGCGTCGGGCAGCGCCGCCCTGATGACCGGCTCGGCCTCGGCCATGACCTCCTCCGGCGTGCGGTAGTTGACGCTCAGCGAGGCGAGCGTCATCCGGTCGATCCCGACCCGCTCCAGTCGCTCCTGCCACGACTCGGTGAAGCCGTGGCGTGCCTGGGCGCGGTCGCCGACGATGGTGAAGCTCCTCGACGGGCAGCGCAGCAGGAGCATCTGCCACTCCGCGTCGGTCAGTTCCTGGGCCTCGTCGACGACGATGTGCGCGAACGGCCCGGCGAGCACGTCGGGGTCGGCGGTGGGCAGCTCGGACTCGTCGACCAGGTTCCGCTGCAGGTCGGCCCTGCGCAACTGCGTCACCAGCCCTTCGCCGTCGTCGTCGGCCTCGATGAGGTTGTCGACGACCTGGGCCATGCGCTCGCGCTGGGTCGCCAGCGCGGCCTCCTGCCTGCGCTTGCGGCGCGAGGTCTCGGGGTCGCCGAGCCGCTGCCTGGCCGCGTCGAGCAGCGGCAGGTCGGAGACCGTCCAGGCCTGGGCGTCGGCGCGCTGCAGCCTGCGGATCTCCTCGACGCTCAGCCACGGAGCGCACATCCGCAGGTAGGCGGGGACGGTCCACAGGTCGCCGACGAGGTCGGTCGCCTCGATCACCGGCCAGGCCCGGTTGAAGGCCGTCACCAGCTCGCGGTCACGCAGCAGCGACTTGCGCAACAGCTCGGCCGAGACGTCGCCCTCGTGCTTGTCCATGAGGATCGTGACGAGCGCCTCCCAGATCTGGTCGCGGGCGTCGTTGTGCGGGGTGCCGGGCTCCGGCGCGTCGAACGCCTCGGCCCAGTCCTCCACGCTCAGCCGGACGTCCTCCCAGGGGGTGGTGACCGTCATGCCCTTGGTGGGCGGGTTCTCGTAGAACCGCACGGCAGGTTCGATCGCCCTGACCATGCCGGCCGACGACTTCAGCGCCGCCACCTCCGGATCGGGCTCGGGCACCGCCTTCGCGCCCTCGGGCACCAGGTCGCGCAGCGTGCAGGTCCGCACGCCGTCCTCGCCCAGGCTGGGCAGGACGTCGGCCACGTAGGCCAGGTACGGCTGGTGCGGGCCGACGAACAGCACGCCGCCGTGGTGGCCGAGCCGGGGCTCCGAATAGAGCAGGTAGGCGCTGCGGTGCAGCGCGACGACGGTCTTGCCGGTCCCAGGACCGCCGTCGACGACGAGGGCGCCGCTCGATCCCGCGCGGATGACGGCGTCCTGGTCGGCCTGGATGGTGCCGAGCACGTCACGCATCCGGGGCGAACGGTTGGCGCCCAGGCTGGCGATGAAGGCCGACTGGTCGTCGAGCGCGGCATGGCCCTCGAAGCCGTCGGCGGTGAACACCTCGTCCCAGTAGTCGCTGATCAGGCCGCGGGTCCACCGGTAGCGGCGGCGGCTGGTCAGGCCCATCGGATTGCCGTGGGTCGCGCCGAAGAACGGCTCGGCGGCCGGCGAGCGCCAGTCGACCAGCAACCGGCGGCCGGTGGTGTCGGTGAGGCCGAGCCGTCCGATGTAGACGGGCTCGGGGTCGTCGGCGGAGACGATGCGGCCCAGGCACAGGTCCAGGCCGAAGCGCCGCAGGGCGCGCAGGCGTGCGGTCAGCCGGTGGATCTCCAGGTCGCGGTCCAGCGCCTGGCGGCCCTTGCCACCAGGAGCCTTGCGCTCGGCGTCGAGCCGGGCCTCCAGCTCGGCGATCGATTCCTCGAGGCTCCGCGCGATGGCCGCGAAGTGCTGCTCGTCAGCGGCGATGAGGGCCGGGTCGGCCTTCTGGGACAGGCGGGCGGGAAGATCAAACGCGCTGATGGTCAACAGGTGATGCTCCGATCTGGGTCGCGTCAGGGGGCGCGGCGCGCGTGCCGATCGGGCACGGCCGCACCTGCGTCCCCCGTTTTCGCAGGTTGTGGGCTCGGTGGTCGATTGTGCGGCATGACCGGGGTCTTGCCGCAAGCCCCCCGCTGCGCTATACGTTGAGAGTGGAAAGGTGTGGTGTTCCCCTTTCCGCCTCCCTCACGACTCCAGCCACTCCTGGCGCGTCAGCCTCATGGTGACCGAGTCCCACCACTGCCCGGCGACCGACACCGACCGCTCGTCCACCCGCTCCGGGCGGAAACCCAGCCGCTCGTACAGCCGCATCGCGCGGGCGTTGTGGGCGTAGACCCCGAGCTCCACGCTGTCGGCCTCCGGCGACGCGAACGCCTCGGCCAGCCCGGCCACGATCATGGCCTCGCCGTGCCCGTGCCCGCGCGCGCCCGGCGACACGAGCACCATGCCGAGCCGTACCGCCCCTCCCGTGGAGCGCAGCATCAGATGGCCGACCGGGGCGCCGCCCCGGTCCACGGCGGTGTACGGCCGGCGGGTGGGGTCGGCGGCATGGAAGGCGACGAGCTGGCGCGGATCGAACGGCCAGGTGAACGCGGCCTTGCCCGACCACACGACCAGGGACTCCTCGCTGTCGATCCAGGAGGCCACAAGGGGAGCGTCGGTCGGCTCGAAAGCCCGCAAGTCGGTCACCGGCACAGTTCTACCGCACGGACCGAGAACTCGATTCCCGCCTTCGGGTGAAAGAGGATGACACCCGAGGAACGGAGCCGAGGCTTGACCGTCGATGTGAGCCTGGCGGACGCGGAGCTGATCCAGCGGTCCAGGCGAGATCCCGCGCACTTCGCGGCGCTGTTCGACAGGCACGCTCCAGCGCTGCACCGCTACGTGACCAGGCGGCTGGGCGACCAGCTGGCCGACGACGTGGTGGCCGAGACGTTCCTGGCCGCCTTCAGGCGCAGGGCGAAGTACGACGTCACCTACCCCGACGCCCGGCCCTGGCTGTACGGCATCGCGGCCAACCTGATCGGCAGGCACCGCCGTACGGAGGTGCGCTTCTACCTGGCGCTGGCCAGGACGGGCGTCGACGAGGTGGCCGAGAGCCACACCGACAGGGTGGAGGAGCGGGTCACGGCCTCGGCGGCACAGCGCGATCTGGCGGGGGCGCTGGCGGTGCTGTCACCTGAGGACCGTGAGGTGCTGCTGCTCATCGCCTGGGCGGACCTGAGCTACGAGGAGACCGCCGCGGCCCTGGGCGTCCCGATCGGAACCGTCCGCTCGCGCCTGCACCGGGCCAGGAAGAAGACACGAGAGGCGCTGGGCGGCGTGGACCCGACCGCGGAGCAGGAGGAGGACCATGGATGACCTGAAGCTCCTGCGGGAGATGCGGGCCGGCGTGCCGGAGCCCGACGCCGACAGGATGCGCGCGCTGCGCAAGCGGGCGCTGCGACGAGGGCGGCGATGGCCGGTGATGCCCTCGGTCCTCGTCGTGGCGCTGGCGGCGGCCGCCGTCGTCGTGGCGACGGCCGAGCGGCCCCAGGTCACGCAGCCCGCTCAGCGCACGGTGCTGCTGAACGCGGAGAGCGCGCTGGAGCAGGCGGCCAGGACCGTGGAGAGGCGGGCGGCGCCCTCCGAGCCGCGAGCCGGCCAGTGGCAGTACACCAGGTCCCTCGTCGTCCAGCCGTCGACGGGGGAGCGCAGGGAGCAGGAGTCGTGGATCCGCTACGACGGCAGGCAGACCGCCTCGCGGCGCCCGGACGGGACCGTCCGCGTGGTCGATGTGCCCCCGGACCCCGGCGACGACGACCTGCCGCCCCAGGGCTACTGGCGCAAGCTGAACGCGCTGCCCACCGACCCGGACGACCTGATCCGTCACGTCACCGGTGACCGGCACTGGATCGACCTGCCCAAGGAGGAGGGCTCCAAGGGAGAGGAGGACCCGGCCGACCGCGCCTACCGGGTCCTGGGTGTCTACCTCGACCAGCAGGCGATCATGCCGCCCAAGCTGGAGGCGGCGATCTTCCGCGCGCTGGCCAGGATTCCCGGCGTGACCATCGAGCAGGGGGTCGCCGACGCGGCGGGCCGGGCGGGGCTGGGCATGTACCGCCCCGAGGCGGGCTACGATCCCGCGGTCTCCCGCCGCTATCGCATCTTCGACCCGGCCACCTACCGCGTCCTTGCCGACCAGACGGTCTACCTGCAGGACTACTCGATCGGGGGAGAGGTCGCCTTCAGGAAGGGCTCGGTCTTCTCCGTCACGAAGCTCGCCACCGGCATCGTCGACAAGCCCGGCGACGTTCCCTAGCGGGCCCTGGCCTGGCGGGCGGCCTCGACCCATCGGGCCACGCCGACCCGCTCGGCCACCTCCAGCGCCTTCTCGTAGTGGCGGCGCGCCTCGTCGGGCTGGCCGAGCCGTACGGCCAGGTCGCCGAGGGTCAGCGCCACCGGCCACAGGGCGACCACCCCGGTGCCCGCTCCGGCGATGCGGTCGGAGAAGGGCACCAGCTTGTCGTAGCAGTCGACCATGCGCTCGCGGTCGTCGAGCAGCATGCCGGCCAGCGCCCGCCAGGTCATGGCGAGCTCGTAGAGGTAGTCGGGCCTGACCGGCGGCCTGGTGGCGGCCACGGCGCGGGCGTCCTTCTCGTGCCCGGCGGAGGCCAGGGCCAGGGCGTAGGCGTCGAGGGTCCACTTGGCGCCGCGCTGGTGGGCCTCGGCGAGCACGTCGACCATGTCGGCGGCGCGTCCCTCGACCAGGTGCAGGCAGAACGTGGTGATCAGCGGCAGGTCCTGGCGGCCTTCGAGCATGCCGGCGCGGGCGGTCATGCGGGCCGCCTCGCGGTAGGCCTTCTCGGCCGACGGGTAGTCGCCGGCGATCATGAGCTTCTGGCCGGCGTACCAGGCGACGACCGCGGCGGGCGCCGACAGGTCGTACTGCTTGGCCAGCTGCTCGGCCGCGCGGGCGTGCCGGTCGGACTCGGCGAACTCGCCGCGCGCCGCCGCGCACTCCAGCAGCACCAGGTGGGCCAGCGCCTGCACGGCCATCTGCCCCGAGCTGCGGGCGACCTCCAGCAGCTCGCGCCCGATGGTCTCGCGCATGTCGACGGCGGGGATGTCGTAGGACTGCCGCAGGCGCCCGCTGAGCGCCGCCGCCAGCAGGGCGGGGTCGCCGCTCTGGCGGGCCAGCTCCAGCGCCTCCAGCGAGGCCTGGCGGCCGCGCTCGGGCGAGGAGGAGCCCTCCAGCTCCAGGGCGAGCGTGGTGAGCAGGCTGGCGCGCAGGGTCTGCTCGCCGGCAGGCAGCTCGATGAGCGCCTTCTCGGTGACGTCGACGACGTCCCACGCGGTGCGGGTGAAGTCGCGCGCCATGCCCTTGTGCGGGACGGCCAGCGACGCCGCGACGCGCGCGGTGATCTCCAGGTCCTTCAGCGGCAGCGCCAGGTCCATCGCCTGGCGGCGCAGCTGGCGGGCCGCTGTCATGTCGCCGCACAGGGCCAGCGCCCTGATCTGGCGCAGCATGATCAGCAGCCGCTCGCGGGTGTCGTCGCTACCCGACCTCTCGTGCTCATGGTCGCGCCCGCTTCGCTCCTCGCTGGCATCGGGGTGAGCCTCGCTCTCTCGTCGCGAGCTCTTGCGCTCGAAGGCCGCCAGGGACTGCTCCCACAGCTGTGCCGCCTCGCGGTAGGCCCAGCGGCGCTCGGCCTGCTCCGCGGCGAGCTTGGTGTACTTGACCGCCTGGTCGGTGGCGTCGGCGGCGAAGTAGTGATGGGCCAGCGCGGGCACGTCGCCCCGGTTGCGCCGCTCGATCACCGAGGCGACGGCCGCGTGCAGCCTGGTGCGGCGCAGGCGGGAGGCGTCGGAGTAGATCGTGTCGCGCACCAGGTCGTGGTCGAAGCGCAGCATGCCGGGCCCCGGCTCGGTGACCAGGCCCGCCAGCAGGGCGGCCTCGACCGCCTCCACGACGGCGTCCTCGTCGCCGCCCGCGACGTCGACCAGCACGTCGACGTCGACGTCACGCCCGATCACCGCGGCCTGGAGCAGGATCTGCTGGGCTCCCTGCGGCAGGCGGGAGATCCGGCGGCGCAGCACGTCGCGCACCCCAGAGGGCACCGCGGAGAGCACCTCGGCGGCGTCGGCGCGCTCGGCGTCGAGCAGGCGCACGGTCTCGCGCACGAAGAACGGGTTGCCGCCGGTGCGCTCGACGATCGACTCGATCGCCTGGCTGTCGATCTCGCGCACGCAGGTGGCGCGGACCAGCTCGGCGGCGGCCTTCGGGTCGAGCCCGCTCAGCGCCACCCGGACCGGGCTCAGCCTGGCCAGCGCGGCCAGCACGTCGGCCTGGCGGTCGTCGAGCTCGCTGTCGCGGCAGGTCACCACGAGGAAGACCCGGCTGGTGGCCAGCAGGCTGGGCAGCGCGCGCAGCAGGGCCAGGGTCTGGTCGTCGGCCCAGTGCAGGTCTTCGAGGGTCAGCAGGACGGGAGCGCTGCGCGCCACCCCGGCCAGGTAGCCGCCCACCGCGCGGTGCATGCGGAAGCCGCCGGAGACCTCGTCGTCGTCGGGATCGGGGTCGGCGTCGGCGAGCATGGGCGCCAGCAGCGTGCCGTACTCGCCCGGTCCTGTCTGGTCGATCAGCTTGCGCAGGATCTGCACCCAGCCCCAGCCGGGCGGGGTCGCGCTGGAGTCGGGGCAGGCGCCGTTGGCGGTGCGCCAGCCGTCGCGGGTGAGCCGGGTCTCGACCTGGCGCACCAGGGTGGTCTTGCCCGCGCCCGCGTCGCCGGTGACGATGGCCACCTCGAAGCGGCCGGTGCGGGCGGCGGCGGTGGTCAGCCTGGTCAGCTCCGCGTCGCGGCCCACGAACGGCTCGGGCTCCAGCGGCGGGGGCTCGACGGGCGTGGCGGGACGCGGCGGCCAGGTGTCGGTGACCGGCGGCTTGGCGGCCTGGCGCTGGGGCAGCACCAGCTCCAGCTCGGGCGACTGGGCGAGGATGTCGGACTCGAGCTTGCGCAGCGCGGGCCCGGGGTCGATGCCCAGCTCGTCGGCGAGGATGGTGCGGGCACGGCGCAGCGCGGCCAGCGAGTCGCCCTGGCGGCCGCAGCGGTACAGGCCCAGGCCCAGCAGCCGCCACCCCTCCTCGCGCAGGGGGTTCTCGGTCGTCATCGCCTCGAGGTCGGGCACGGTCTCGGCGTGCATGCCCAGGCGCAGCCCGGTGTCGGCGTGGCGCTCGCGGGCCACCAGGCGCAGCTCGGTGAGGCGGTTGACCTCGGCCTCCGCCCACGGCTGGTCGGCGAAGTCGGAGTACGGCGTGCCGCGCCACAGGCCCAGCGCCTTCTCCAGCCGGGCACGGGCGCTCGACGGGTCGTCCTGGTCGAGGTGCTCGCCCGCCGCGCGGACCAGTTGCTCGAAGCGGAGCGCGTCGACCTGCTCGGCGGCCACCCGCAGCGCGTAGCCGCTGGCGACGGTGATGAGCAGGCGGTTGGGCCCGCCGCGGGGACGGCCGGGCTCGAGCACGCGGCGCAGCCGTGAGATGTAGACCTGGAGTCCCGACTGCGCGCCCTTGGCGGTGTCGTCGGACCACAGGTCGTAGAGCAGGGTGTCGACCGGGACGACCTGGCCCCTGGCCACGAGCAATCGGGCGAGGACGGCCCGTTGCCGCAACCCGCCGAGATCGAGTTCGTCGCCGTTGTCGTTGTAGGCCTCGACCGGCCCCAGAACCCGGAACGCCACTGAACCAGTCACCATGTCAGCCGCCACGCTATGCGCGCATCCGAAGAGCGCACAAGGTCTTTGTTCTGTTCGGATAACGCGTCACTGCTCGGCCTTCACCGGTTCGCTCGTGGAGGTCCGGCCTTCGCGCCTGCGCAGCAGTGCCCAGGCTCCGAGTGCCAGCCCTCCGAAGGGGATCTCGATAGTGTAGGTCCAGAAGCCGAACAGCAGCGCGGTGGCCGCCGCGGAGGCGTTGTCGACGCCGAAATAGACCATGGCTCCGGCGATGCCGGCCTCCATGAACCCCGCCCCGCTGGGCGTGATCACGGCACTGGTCAGCACCCTCGACAACGCGAAGACCGCGATCGACTGGGCCAGGCCCGGATAAGCTCCCGTCGCCTTCATGCACTCGACCATGATGAGCCATTGGAGGGCCAGGAAGGCGATCATTCCGAGTGAGAGTCCGACGCCCCTGGTCCGCACCAGGCCGGCGATGTCGCGCCGGAGGTTGTCGAGCGCCTGGGAGGCGTTCCATCTCGCCGGTGTGATCTTGTCGAGCGCCCTGCCCAGCAGGAGGGCCGCGCGGTCCCAGTAGAGCGCGGCGGCCAGCACCACCACGATCCCCAGGATGGACAGCGCTCCCGTCCAGCCCGCCCTGGCGACGGCCGGATTGGGCACCTGCCCGGCGCTGAGCAGGGCGATGATGCCCACCGCGGGCAGGATGAACCTGAACAGGGTGTTCCACACGCCGCTGACCAGCGTCATGGTCACGATCGGCCGGTTGGCGAAACCCCAGCCCCTGGCCATCGCGAACGTCAGTGCCACGCCCGCCGCGCCGCCGAAGGGCAGGACGTTGCTCACCGCGCTGCCCGCCGCGTTGAGCGTCAGCGCCTGGGTGTGGTTGAGGCCGGGCATCGAGTTGGTCAGCACGAAGGTGTAGGCGATCAGGCTGGCCAGCCAGGTCGCGGTCATGAGGGCGATCGTGCCGAACCCGAGTCCGGCGAACTGCGCGCCGATCTGGGCCCATGAGACGGGCCGGCCGGTGAGCCAGCCGATGATCTGCGGCAGGAACACCACGAGCGTCGTCGCCAGCGCGAGCGACAGCACCGAGAGCGCGATCTGGAGCCAGGTCTTCTTCATCGGGACCTAGTGTGCCTGGTTCCGCCCGATACCTCGTTATAAGGTAAGCCTGCCCTAATTAAGGTAAGCCTTACCTAAAGGAGAGCTCCATGTTGCGTGCCGTACTCGCGGCACTGGTCGCCGCGGCCGTGCTGACGGCCTGCGGATCGGCCCAGGAAACCGCGGGCGCGTCAGGTGAGACCCGCGCCGTACAGCACGACGCGGGCACCACCGAGGTGCCCGTGGCGCCCAAGCGCATCGTCTCGATGAGCGTGACGATGACCGGTCACCTGCTGGCCTGCGAGGCCCCCGTCGTGGCCTCGCAGGCCACCCCGCCCAGCCCGATGACCGACGCCGGCGGCTTCTTCAAGCAGTGGGGCCAGGTGGCCTCCCAGCGCGGCGTGCAGGTGCTCTACCAGGGCTTCGAGGCGGACCTGGAGAAGGTGGTGGAGTTCAGGCCCGACCTGATCGTCGGCTCCGCCTCCGGCCAGGACAGCAGCGCCAAGATCTACGACCAGCTCAAGGCCATCGCGCCGACCGTGCTCTACCGCTACGACAACACCACCTGGCAGGACCTGACCACCAAGCTCGGCCGGGCACTCGGGCTGGAGGCGAACGCGAGCAAGGCCATCGCCGCCTACGACCAGAAGGTGGCCCAGGTCAAGGGGGCCGTGCGGACCGGCGGCAAGGAGGCCGTCGTGGTGCGCGACAACAACACCGACATCCCCGTCTTCACCGCCGAGTCGGCCCAGGGCGCCCTGCTGGCCTCGCTCGGGTTCACCCTGCACGCCATCGACCCGTCGCTGGCCGCCGCCTCCAGCAAGGAGGGCGGCAACCGCAAGGACATCGTCAACGTCGCCCAGGAGAACGTGGTGAAGGCCTTCGGCGACAGCTCGGTCTTCTTCGCCGGGCACAGCGCCGAGCAGATCTCCGCAACCCAGGCCAAGCCGCTGTGGAAGGACCTGCCCGCCGTCGCCGACAAGCGCGTCTACGACCTGGGGCTGGAGTCCTTCCGCATCGACTACTTCAGCGCGAGCGCCATCCTCGACCGGATCCAGCAGCAGCTCGCCTGAGCAGCCAGGCCAGGTAGAGGCCGCCCAGCACGCCGGTCAGCACGCCCACGGGCAGCTGGCCGGCGGTGGGCAGGCGCTGCGCCAGCAGGTCGGCCGTCGTGAGCAGGAGCGCCCCCGTGGCGGCCGAGGCGGCCACGCCGGGGCCAGGCGACCTGGTCAGGCGCCTGGCCAGCTGGGGAGCCGCCAGGGCGACGAAGGTGATCGGGCCGGAGACCGAGACGGCCACGCCCGACAGCGCGACCGCCACGACCAGCAGGGCCAGGCGCAGCCGTTCCACGCGCAGGCCCAGCCCGCTCGCGACCTCCTCGCCCAGCTCCAGCATCGACAACGACCGGCTCAGCACCAGCGCGGCCGGCAACGCCGCGCCCAGGGTGAGGGCCAGCGGCCAGACCCGGTCCCAGCCGGCTCCCGCGAGGCTGCCGATCAGCCACATCTTGGCGTTCTGGGCGTCGTAGAGATCGGCGCGGGTGAGCAGGTAGGCGATGGCCGAGTGCAGCATCGCGTTGACCCCGATGCCGACCAGCACCAGCCTGGTCCCGCCGACCCCGCGCTTGAAGGCGAGCGCGTAGACCAGCACCCCGGCCAGCAACCCGCAGCCCAGGGCGCCGGGCAGCACCGCGCCGCCGACGAGGATCATGAAGACCGCTCCCGCCGCGGCTCCCGCGTTGACCCCGATGAGGTCGGGGGTGCCGAGCGGGTTGCGGGTCAGGCTCTGCACGATCGCCCCGCTCGCGCCGAGTGCCGTCCCCACGAGCAGGCCGAGCAGCACCCTGGGAGCGCGGAAGCCGTGTACCACCAGGTCGGCGGTGGCGTCGCCGTACCCGAGCAGCGAGGCCAGGGCCCGGCCGGGGCTCAGGGCGGAGCCGGTCGACATCGCCAGGACCGACACGACGGCGAGCAGCAGGAGCAGGATCGCCACCACTGCGGCCCCGCGTACGTGGACGCGCAGCGACCAGGTCGCCAGGCGCAGGGTTCTCACGCGAACCTCCTGCGGCGCAGCAGGTAGATGAAGATCGGGGCGCCCACGAAGGCGGTGACGATGCCGCTCTCCAGCTCCGCCGGCCGTACGATCACGCGGCCCAGCACGTCGGCGGCCAGCAGCAGGGCGGGAGCGACGACGGCGGAGAAGGCGAGCACCCAGCGGTGGTCGGCGCCGGTGAAGGCGCGCACGGCGTGCGGGGCCATCAGGCCGACGAACCCGATCGGCCCGGCGGCGGCCGTGGCGGCGCCGCACAGCAGCGTCACCGCCAGCGCGGCCAGGATCTTCGTACGGCCCGGACGGAGCCCGAGGCTCCTGCCCACGTCCTCGCCGAGCGACAGGGCGTTCAGCCCGCCTCCCAGGGCCAGGGCGAGCAGGGTCCCGGCGGCCACGAAGGGGGCGACCTGGACCACGATCTCCATCGAGCGGCCGTTGAGCGCCCCCACGTCCCAGTAGCGCCACTGGTCGAAGACCCCGGCGTCGAGCGAGAGCGCCGCGTTGACCGCGCCCAGCAGGCAGGCGCTGATGGCCGCGCCCGCGAGCACGAGGTGGTCGGAGCCGATCAGGTGGACCGCGACGGCGGCCAGCAGCGCGCCCGCCATCGAGAACCAGACCCAGACGGTCAGGTCCTCGACTCCGAAGAACATGATCGCGCAGACCACCGCGAGGGAGGCGCCCATGTTCACGCCGAGCAGTCCGGGGTCGGCCAGGGGGTTGCGGGTCAGCGCCTGCATGATCGCTCCCGACAGCCCCAGGGCGGCGCCGACGCACAGGCCCAGCAGCGTGCGGGGGATGCGCAGGTCGTGGACGATCGAGGACGCCTGGCCCGCGTCGGGGTGCCAGAGCACCTGCCAGACCGTCGCCGGATCGAGGGACTGGGCCCCGACGGCGATGCTGAGCCCAGCTACCAGCGCCAGCGCGGCGAGGCAGAGACCGAGTCCCGTCCAGCGCATAACGTCCTCTCTTTTAGGTAAGGCTTACCTTAGCTTGACCAAGGCGTCATGGTCGATCTAACTTAGGCAAGCCTTACCTAATGACTCGGGGAGCTGGATTGGATCTCCAAGGCAGGCATGCCTTAGTCACCGGCGGCGCGGGCGGCATCGGCAAGGCGGTCGACATCGCCCTGCGCGCGGCCGGCAGCAGGGTCACCGTGCTCGACCTCGACACCTCGGTCGACGTCACCGACTCCGCCCAGGTGGATCGTGCCGTCGAAGCCGCGGAGCTGGCGACGGGCCCGATCGACATCCTCGTCAACGTCGCCGGCGTCCTGTGCCACGGACCGGTGACCGCGCTCACCGACGCCGAGTGGCGCCGCGCCTTCGCCGTCAACGCCGACGGCGTCTTCCACACCTGCCGGGCCGTGGCCCGGCACATGATCCCGCGGCGGAGCGGCGCCATCATCACCGTCTCCTCCAACGCCGCGGGAGTGCCGCGCGCGCACCTTTCCGCCTACGCCGCCGCCAAGGCCGCGGCCACGATGTTCACCAAGTGCCTGGGGCTGGAGCTGGCGCCGCTCGGCATCCGCTGCAACGTCGTGGCCCCCGGCTCGACCGACACCGAGATGCTGCGCGCGCTGCCGGGCGACCCCGTGAACGGCTCGCCCGGGCGCTTCCGCATCGGCATCCCGCTGGGCCGCGTCGCCCAGCCCGCCGACGTCGCGGAAGCCGTGCTCTTCCTGGCCTCCGACCGGGCCAGGCACATCACCATGCACGAGCTCTACGTCGACGGCGGCGCTTCTCTCTGACGATTGGACCCCTTGAATGTCTTCACCCGGGCTCGCCCCGGCCGGCGGCGTGCTGTCCGCCTACCGGCCCGACTCCACCTTCGTCTTCTCCACCTCGCGCGGCACGCTGCTGGCCGAGGGCGTCTACTTCGCCGTGCCGCACTCGGTGCGGCCGGCCGGGCTGGCCGACCTGCCCGCGCGGGTCAGCGGCTCGCTGCGGGTCGCGCTGGCGGCCGGGCACGAGCGGCCCATCGTGGTGGGCGCGGTCCCGTTCGCGCCCGAGGCCGCCGCGTGCCTCGCCGTCCCCGTCTCCGTACGGCAGGCGCCCGCACCCTCCGCGGCCGTACGACAGGCGGCACCGCCTCCTGACCGCCTCCAGCGAGCCGAACCCTTCCCCACCCCCGACGCCTACCGGCGTGCCGTCGCCGGAGCGGTCGCCGACCTGCGCGCCGGCCGCCTGGAGAAGGTCGTGCTCGCCCGCACCCTGCGCCTGCCCTTCCACGGCGACCTGGCCGCGGTGCTGTCCGCCCTGGCCGCCCACGACCCCTCCGGATACGCCTACTCCGTGCCCCTGCCCGGCGACCGCACCCTGCTCGGCGCCAGCCCCGAGCTGCTCGTCTCCCGCACCGGCACCCGCGTGGTCGCCACCCCGATGGCCGGCTCGCTGCCCCGCTCCTGCGACCCCGCCCCGCTGCTCGGCTCCAGGAAGGACCGCCACGAGCACGCCCTCGTCGTCGCGGCCGTCGCCGAGGCGCTGCGGCCCCACTGCCGCTCGCTGACGGTGCCCGCCGAGCCGAGCCTGACCGCCACCGCGACCATGTGGCACCTGGCCACCACCGTCACCGGCGAGCTGGCCGGCCCCGAGACCACCTCGCTCACGCTGGCCGCCGCCCTGCACCCCACGCCCGCCGTCGGCGGCGTGCCGACCGACGACGCCCTGCGCGTCATCGGCGAGCTGGAGCCCTTCGACCGCGGCTTCTACGCCGGGATGGTCGGCTGGGAGGACGCCTCGGGCGACGGCGAGTGGGCGGTGACGCTCCGCTGCGCGGTCGCCGACGGCGCCACGATCACCCTCTTCGCCGGGGCGGGCATCGTCACCGGCTCCGACCCCGAGGCGGAGCTGGCCGAGACGAGCGCCAAGTTCGCCACCGCCCTGCGCGCGATGGGCCTGGCCGATGTCTGACCACACTCCCTGGCCCGAGGAGTTCGCCTCCGCCTACCGGGCGCTGGGTTACTGGCGCGGTGAGACCTTCGGGCAGTGGCTGCGCGAGCTGGCCCGGCGCCACGGGACGCGGGAGGCCGTCGTCGCGGGTGACGTGCGCCTGACCTACGCCGGGCTCGACCACGCCGCCGACCGGCTGGCCGCGGGGCTGGCCGATCACGGGCTGCGCAAGGGAGAGCGGGTGGTGGTGCACCTGCCGAACGACGCCGCCTTCTTCGAGGTGGTCTTCGCCCTGTTCCGGCTGGGCGCCCTGCCCGTGTTCGCGCTGCCCGCGCACCGCGGCGCCGAGATCGCCCACCTGGCCGGGCAGAGCGGCGCCACCGCCTACGTGACGGCGCGCGACCTGGCCGTCGAATCCCCGGTGCCCACGCTGTACGCCGACGCCCTGCCGTACGCCGAACCGCGCGAGCTGGACGGGCCCGACGCCTCCGACGTCGCCTTCCTGCAGCTGTCGGGCGGGAGCACCGGCCTGCCCAAGCTGATCCCGCGCACCCACGACGACTATCTGTACAGCGTGCGCGCCAGCGCCGAGATCTGCGAGCTGTCCGAGGAGAGCGTCTACCTGTGCGCGCTGCCGGTGGCGCACAACTTCCCGCTCAGCTCGCCCGGCGTGCTCGGCGTGCTGCACGCCGGCGGCCGGGTGGTGATGGCGCCCGCGCCCACCCCCGACGTCGCCTTCCCCCTGATCGAGAAGGAGGGGGTGACGATGACCGCCCTGGTGCCGCCCCTGGCGCTGGTGTGGATGGCCGCGCGCAGGAAGCACGACCTGTCCGGCCTGCGGGTGCTCCAGGTGGGCGGCGCCCCGTTCCCCGCCGAGACGGCGCGGCGGGTCGGCCCCGAGCTCGGGTGCCGCCTGCAGCAGGTGTTCGGCATGGCCGAGGGGCTGGTCAACTACACGCGTGCCGACGACCCCGACGAGATCGTGCACACCACGCAGGGGCGCCCGATCTCGCCCCACGACGAGGTGCTGATCGTCGACGAGGACGGCAGGCCCGCCGAGACCGGCGAACTGCTCACCCGAGGGCCCTACACGATCCGCGGCTACTACCGCGACGCCGACCCGTCGGCCTTCACCGACGACGGCTACTACCGCACCGGAGACCTGGTACGGCGCACGCCGAGCGGCCACCTGGTCGTCGAGGGCCGCGTCAAGGACCTGATCAACCGCGGCGGCGAGAAGGTCTCGCCCGAGGAGGTCGAAGCCTGCCTGCTCACCCACCCGGCCGTCCTGGACGCGGCCGTCGTCTCGCTGCTCGACCCCTACCTCGGCGAACGCAGCTGCGCGTTCGTCCTGCCCGGTGGCACGCCCCCGACGGCCGCCGAGATCCGGGCGTTCGTCCGCGAACAGGGACTGGCCGCCTACAAGGTGCCCGACCGGGTGGAGTTCGTCACCGCCTTCCCCACCACCGGGGTCGGCAAGACCAGCAAGAAGGAACTGCGCGCCGCGTTGCGCGCTGGCCTGCGAGGAGAGGTCTGACCATGGCACTGCCCGCGATCCCCGCCTACGAGCTGCCCACCGCCCTGCCGGACAACCGGGTCGCCTGGCGGGTCGAGCCCGCGCGCGCCGCGCTGCTGATCCACGACATGCAGAACCACTTCCTGGCGCCCTTCGAGTCCGAGCCCATCCCGTCGGTGATCGACAACATCCTCGGGCTGCGCGAGATGTGCGAGGCGGCCGGCATCCCGGTCTTCTACTCCGCCCAGCCCGGCTCCCAGACACCTCGCCAGCGCGGGCTCCTGACCGACTTCTGGGGCCGGGGACTCGGCGACCCGTACGGCGCCGCGATCGTCGACGCGCTGCGGCCGCAGGATCCCGCCTGCGTGCTCACCAAATGGCGCTACAGCGCGTTCGTCCGCACCGACCTGGCCGACCGGCTGGGCAGCCGCGACCAGCTCCTGATCACCGGCATCTACGCCCACATCGGCGTGCAGGCCACCGCACTCGACGCGTTCATGCGCGACATCCAGCCCTTCGTGGTGGGCGACGCGGTCGCCGACTTCTCGCTGGAGCACCACGTGGGCGCGCTGGAGTACGTGGCGCAACGCTGCGCCCAGGTCGTCTCGGCCAAGGAGCTGTCGGCGGTGCCGCGATGATGCGCGAATACGTGGCCTCCCTGCTCGACGGCACCGTGCCGGGCGACGACGAGAACCTGTTCGACCACGGGCTCGACTCCGTCCGGCTGATGATCGTCGCCGAGCGGCTCGAGGTCGACTTCGCCGACCTGGCCGAGCGGCCCACGCTGCGCGCCTGGGTGGAGCTGGCGGGTGAGTGAGTCACCGCTGACGCCCGCGCAGGAAGGCATCTGGACCGGGCAGGCCCTCGATCCGCTGTCGCCGATCTACAACGCCGGCGAATACGTCGAGATCGTCGGGCCGCTCGACGTGGAGCGGTTCTCGGCGGCGCTGCGGACCGTCGTCGATGCGGCCGACGCCCTGCACGCCAGGTTCGGCGCGGGAGCGCAGGTCTTCCGCCGCGAGCCGTGGTCGCTGCACGTGGCCGCCCCCGCCGGGCTCGACGAAGCGCTCGGCTGGATGCGGGCCTCGCTGGAGCGTCCCGTGGACCTGGCAGCCGGGCCGCTGTTCACCCAGGCGCTCTTCGTCCTGGGCGAGCGGCACCACGTGTGGTACCAGCAGATCCACCACATCGCCGCCGACGGCTACGCCTTCTCGCTGCTGGCCAGGCGGGTCGCCGCCGTCTACAACGGCGCCCCGGCCGAACTCGCGCCCTTCGTGCCCGCCGCCTCCACCGGCGCCGAACGGGACCGGTCATTCTGGCTCGGCCACCTGGACGGCGCGCCGGAACCCGTCTCGCTCGCCGCGCCCGCGCCCCTGGGCGGCGTCGTGCGCTCGACCGCCGCCCTGCCGTACCGGGGACCCGACCTGGCCGAGCGGGTGATCGCGGCCACCGCGAGCCACCTGGCCGCCTGGACCGGCGCGGACGAGGTCGTGCTCGGCCTGCCCGTGATGGGCAGGCTCGGCACGGACCTGCTGCGGGTGCCGTGCATGGCGATGAACATCGTGCCGTTGCGCCTGCGCGTGCCGTACGGCGGGGCCTTCGACGCCCTGTGCGGCCAGGTCGCCGGCGTGGTCCGCGACAGCAGGCCGCACCACGGCTACCGCTACGAATGGCTGCGCCGCGACCTGCGGCTGGTGGGCGGGGAGCGGCGGCTGTTCGGGCCCGTCGTCAACCTGCTGCCCTTCCGCCGGCCCCTGGCCTTCGGGGAGGCGACCGGCACCGTGCGCACCCTGTCGGCCGGGCCCGTGGAGGACCTGTCGGTGACCGTCTCCGACCGGGTCGTCCTGGAGGCCAACGCGGCCGCCTACTCCGCCGACGAGGTCGAAGGGCACCTGCAGAGCTGGCTGGAGCACTTCGGCGGGCTCCTGTCGGGCCGTCCCGTACGGCACGGCAGCCCGCTCGACGGCGGGCCGCTTCCCGCACCCGCGGTGCCGGTCGCCTGCCTGCTGCGGGCACGGGCGGCGGAGCGTCCCTTCGAGGGAGCCGTGGAGCTGGGCGGGCGGCGGATGACGTATCGGGAGCTGATGAAGGCGGCCCAGGCCTTCGGCGAACACGCCTTCGGGACCCAGGCCGGCCGGGCCGGGCTCGCCGGTGTCATGCTGCCGCGCGGCGTCGAGGCGATCGTCGCCATCGTCGGCTGCGCCCTGGCCGGCGTCGCCTACCTGCCGCTCGACCCCACCTGGCCGAAGGCGCGGCTGGACGCGGTGCTCGCCGACGCCCGGCCCGACGTGCTCGTCACCCCGTCAGGCGTGCGACGGCTCTCCACCGGCTCGCCCTCCGGCCTGGCCTACGTCATGTACACCTCCGGCTCCACCGGACGGCCCAAGGGGGTGGCGGTAGGGAACGAGGCGCTGGCGCAGTTCGTGGCCGGGGCGAGCGCCCGCTACGGGATCACCGGCGAGGACCGGGTGCTGCAGTTCGCGCCGCTGCACTTCGACGCGTCCGTGGAGGAGATCTTCCTCACGCTGTGCGCGGGCGGGTGCCTGGTGCTGCGGACCGACGACATGATCGCGTCGGTGCCGCGGCTGCTGCAGGCGTGTGCCGATCTCGGCATCACCGTGCTCGACCTGCCGACCGCCTACTGGCACGAGGTCGCCCACGCCCTGGCGGCGGGACTGTGCTCGCTGCCCTCCGGGCTGCGCACGGTGATCATCGGGGGAGAGGCGGCCCAGCCCGCGCGCGTCGCCGACTGGCACGCCGCCGTGGGTGCGGGCGTGCGGCTGATCAACACCTACGGGCCCACCGAGGCCACCGTGGTCGCCACCGCGGCCGACCTCGAGCCCGGCGACGCCGAGGCGCCCATCGGGCGGCCGCTGCCGGGGGTACGGCTGGCCGTCTCGCGGGGGGAGCTGGTGATCAAGGGGGACGGGGTGGCCCGGGGGTACGTGGGCGGCGCCGGGTTCGACCGGGTGTATCGGACCGGGGACCGGGTGCGGGTCAGGAGGGACGGGCAACTGGTCCACCTGGGGCGGGTGGACGACCAGTTCAAGATCAGCGGGCATCGGGTCGATCCGGGGGAGGTGGAGGCGGCCCTGCTCGCGCATCCCTCGGTGCGGGAGGCGGCCGTGGTGGGGCGGGTCGGGAGCGGCGGGGTGCGGCACCTGGCGGCCTTCGTGGTGGGAGAGGCGGCCGACCTGCGGGAGCACTTGCGGGGGGTGTTGCCGGCGGCGCTGATCCCGGGGCACATCGCCTACGTGGGGCGGCTGCCGAGGACCGGGTCGGGCAAGATCGATCGCGCGGCCCTGCGGGACTCGCTCACCGCCGCGCCCGCGTCCGTCGGCGGATCCGCCGTATCGCCCGCCGTATCGCCTGCTGGTGCGCCTGCTGGTGCGCCTGCCTCCTCGCTCGCCGTCTCGCCCGTCTTCGCGGCCGTGCTCGACGTGTGGCGGGAGGTGCTCGGCATTCCCGAAATATCCCCCGACGCCGACTTCTTCCTCCTCGGCGGCACCTCACTCCAGACCATCCAGGTCGTCAACCGCCTCTCCGTCCTCCTCGGCCGCCAGATCCCCGGCACCCTCGTCTTCCGCCACCCCACCCCCACCACCCTCGCCGCCGCCCTGCAAGGAGACGCAGCCGCCGACGCCCCCTGGGAAAGGGACGCGCGCCTCCCCGACGACGTCCGGCCCCGCCGTACGCCACACGCCGGAGCCGTCCTGCTCACCGGCGCGACCGGCTTCGTCGGCCGGCACCTGCTGGCCGAACTGCTCGCCGCCACCGACGCCCGCGTCGTGTGCCCCGTGCGCGACCCGAGCCGCCTGCCCGGCCACCCGCGCGTGCTGGCCGTACCCACCGACCTGACCACCCCCGGCTGGACCGCCGGCCTGCCGCGCGTCGACGCGGTCTACCACAACGCCGCCGTCGTCAACGTGACCCGCGGCTACGCGAGCCTGAGCCCCGTGAACGTCGGCGCCACCATCGACGTCCTGCGCCTGGGCGTCCCCGTTCACCACGTGTCGACCCTCGCCGTCGCCCCGCCCGGCCGGCCGATCCCCGAGGACTTCGTCCCCGCCCACGACGGCCTGCGCGACGGCTACCAGCGCAGCAAATGGGCCGCCGAGGAGCTCGTACGGCAGGCGCTTGACCGCGGTCTGCCCGCCGCCGTCTACCGCCTCGGCAGGGTCGTCGGCGAGCCCAACCCTCAGGACCTGTTCTGGCGCATCCTGCGCGCCTGCGAGCAGACCGGCGCGCGCCCGGAGCTGGACGTCGTCGAGCCGTGGACGCCGGTCGGCTACGCCGCCCAGGCGATCGTGGGCCTGTCCGCGACCGGCGCGACCGGCGTGTTCAACCTCGCGCCCCGCCCGCCCGTACGGCTCGGCGAGGTCCTGGCCGAGCTCCTGGGCGTGCCGCGCATCCCCCTGCCCGCCTGGGTGGAGCGGATCAGGGCGCTGGACCCCGCGCTGGCGCTCTTCTTCGACCTGGCCGCCGGCGCACCCGAGGCGCTCGGCGAGGTGCGTTGCGAGCGGGCCTCGGCCTTCGAGTGCCCGCCGATCATCTACAAGGAGGTTCTGTGCTGACGATCACGTCCACCGTGGAGACCGAGCGCGCCGCGCGCTACCTGGTGCAGCTGTGCAAACACTTCGCGCACAAGGTACCCGCCGAGTGGACCGACGAGGAGGGCACGGCGCGTTTCGACTGGGGCACCTGCGTCATGCGAGCCTCCGGAGGCGCCCTCCACCTGGAGGTGAGCGCGCCGGACGAGGAGAGCCTGGGACGCGTGCGCTACGTGGTGACCGACCATCTGGAACGCTTCGGCACGCGCGACAGCCTGGTCGTGACATGGAGCCCCCGCATGTAGGCACGACCTTCTCCAACGGCCGTCGCCCGCCTTACCATGCGGGTGATGGCCGTTGTCCGGAGCCGCGGAAACCTCCCCGCGGACATGACCAGCTTCGTCGGCCGGATCGCCGAGCAGGGCGGAGTGGTCAAACTGTTGCGCTCGGCCCGCCTGGTCACCCTCACCGGGACGGGAGGAGTGGGCAAGACCCGCCTCGCGCTGCGGGCTGCCAAACGTACGGCAGGGCGCTTCGCCGACGGGGTCTGGCTGGTCGAACTGTCCGAGCTGCAGGACCCCGAACTCCTGGCCCACGAGGTGTGCGGCGTGCTCGGCGTACGCGACCAGACGGCCAGGCAGCAGGTCCAGGTACTGGCCGACCACCTGGCGGACAAGCAGGTCCTGCTGCTGCTCGACACCTGCGAGCACCTCGTCGACCACTGCGCCGCCCTGTCGGCCTACCTCCTGCGCTCCGCCCCCGGGCTGCGCATCCTCGCCACCAGCAGGCAACCGCTCGGGCTGCCCGGCGAGCACATCCTGCCCGTCGAGCCCCTGCGCATCGAGCAGGAGGCGGTCCGCCTGTTCACCGAGCGGGCGCGTGCCGTACACGCCGGCCTCGACGTCACCGGCCCGGTGCTGGAGCTGTGCGACCGGCTTCAAGGGCTGCCGCTGGCCATCGAGCTGGCCGCCGCCCAGACCGGGTCGCTGACGGTGGAGGAGATCCTCTCGGAGCTCGAGTCGCGGCGACTCGACGGCCTCACCCGCACCGGCGTACCGCGCCACCAGAGCATGCGCACGACCGTCGGGTGGAGCCACGAGCTGTGCGAGCCGCTGGAACGGCTGCTCTGGGCGCGGCTGTCGGTGTTCGTCGGAAGCTTCGCCCAGGACGGCGTGATCACCGTCTGCTCGCACCGGCCCCTCACGCCGGAGAGCGCCCTGCGGACCCTACGCGGCCTCGTCGACAAGTCGATCGTGCAGCGCCTGCCCGGCGGCCGCTACCGGATGCTCGACACGATCCGCGCCTACGGCCGCGAATGGCTCGGGCACCTGGGCGACGAGCAACAGCTACGGCGCAGACACCGCGACTACTACCTGGGCCTGGCCCGGTGGTTCAACGCCGACTGGCGCGGCCCCGAGCAGTTCGAATGGGCCGACCGCATGGCCGGAGAACTGGCCAACCTCCGCATCGCCTTCGACTACTGCTGGTCGCACCCCGACGACTTCCCCACCGGCCTCGACCTGGCCGCCTCGCTCGTCTACTTCTGGGTCGCCTGCGGGCACGTCCGCGAGGGACGCCACCAGCTCGACCGGGCGCTGTCCCGCTGCCCCCAGCCGTCCTACGAGCGTACGGCGGCGCTGTGGGCGTGCGCGTTCGTCGCCATGACCCAGGGCGACCACCACGCCGCCCAGCGGATGCTCGACGAGGCCGGCGTCGCCGCCGCATGGCAGGACGACGCCCTCGCCGGCGCCTACGTCCTCACCATGCGCGCGATGCTCGCGATGCTGCGCGGCGCCCTCGACGACGCCGTCATCCTCGCCACCGACGCCGCCGACATCCACCGCGGGCTCGGCGACACCGGCTTCGGCGTGCTGCTGTCGCTGTCGGTGCACGCGCTCTCCCTCATGCTCGAAGGCCGCGACCTGACCACGGCGACAGGGATCGTCGAGGAGATGTGGCAGATCTCCGACACCTTCGGCGGGCGATGGGTGCGCTCCTACGCCGACCACCACCTCAGCGGCGTACGGCTCGCGCAGGGCGACCCCGACGGGGCCGAGGAACTGGCGCTGCGCTGCCTGGAGACCAAATGGCGGCTGCACGACACCGTCGGCACGGCGCTGGTCCTCGACCTCCTGGCCCGCATCGCCGTCGCCCGAGGCGACGGGCGGACGGCGGCACGGCTGCTGGGGCTGTCGCAGCAGGTGTGGAGCGACCAGGGGGCGGAGGCGGTGGCGATGGGGTCGGCGCAGCTGTCGTCACCGCGGGAGCAGTGCGTGAGCGCGGCGCGGGAGCTGGTGGGGGACGAGGGATTCGAGGCGCTTTACGGGGAGGGGAGAGAGGTGAATCTGGGGGAGGCCATCGGGGCACTGCTGGCCGGGAAGTGATCGCCCGCTGTCGGCACGGTCACGTGGGTTGCCCGGTCACCCACCTCCACCCGCCCCCAGTCCTCCTCTCAGGGCTCGTCGAACGGGTGCTTGAGCCGCGTGCCAGGCGGCAGGCCCCGCCGTACGAACCATTCGGTCCCGAACACCTGCCGATACAACGGCCCAGGAACCTTGAGCATCACCGCCAGCGTCCGATCACTCTCGCCCCCCGAAGCCTGAGACGCATGCGCGGCCATCGACGCCCGCTTCTGCTTCGCATACCGCCTGACATTCACCCGATGCGTGATGTCCGCCCCAGCCGTGTACGCGCTCTCGAACGTCCGCGGATCGAACTCCGGCGGGAACCGATACACCTTCCCCGCCATCCGCAGCAGCTTCACCAGCGGATCCCGGTTGACCGTCGCCTCCAGCACGATCGGCGTGCCCGCCAGCTCGGCCGCCCGCCGCCCCACCCGGTGCACCTGCACATGGTCGGGATGCCCGTACCCGCCCGCCGGATCGTAGATCGCCACCAGATCCGCCCGCTCCTCCCGCAGGATCGCCGCCAGCTTCTCCGCGGCCTCCTCGGAATCGGCGTCGATGAACGCGTTGTCAGGCCGATCCGCCGCGATCCCACCCGACGGGCTCAGCCCCGAATCCCCGTACCCCAGACACTCCACCCGGGCACAGCCCAGCACCGCCGCCGACTCGTAGAGCTCCTTCAACCGGGTCATGCCCAGCTCGTCACCGGGCTCCAGATCGGACAGGCCGCGCTCACCCGCGGTGGCCACGACCAGGACGACCCGATGACCCTCGGCGGCGAGCATCGCCATCGTTCCCGCCGTCAGCAGGGCCTCGTCGTCGGGATGAGCATGGAAGAACACGGCTGTACGTGGAGGCACAAGCCCCAGATTAGTGTGGGACGAGTGCGGATCCTTCACGTGAGTGACTGTTACCTGCCCAGGCTCGGCGGCATCGAGGTACAGGTGGCCGATCTGGTCGGCAAACAGCGCGAAGCCGGGCACGAGGTCGAGGTGGCCACCGCGACCCGCGGAGAGCCCATGCCCGGGATCCGGCGCATCGTCGCCCGCATGCCCTTCGACCTGCCCGTACACCCCGCCGGCGTGAAGCACCTCACCCGCCTCATGACCTCACGGCGCCCGGACGTGGTGCACGTCCACACGGGCGCCGTCTCCCCGTTCGCCTGGCAGGGCGTCCGCGCCGCCGTCCGCGTCGGGCTGCCCGTGGTGGTCACGGTGCACTCGATGTGGGACCCGGTGACGAGGGGGCTGTATCGGGCGCTTCGGCTGGTTTTCGAGTGGCAGAGGTGGGGGCTGGTCGCCACCACGGTCAGCACGGCGGCCGCGGTCCCGATCCGGGCGGTGGCGGGGCGGGGGGTGCCGGTGCACGTGGTGTCCAACGGCCTCGACCTGTCGGGCTGGCGCACCCGGCCCACGGGGGGCGCTCACGCCGAATCCGGCGCCACCGCTCGCTCCAACTCGGGCGAGATCCACATCGTCGCCGTGGGCCGCCTGGCCCCCCGCAAACAACCCGTCCGCCTCCTCCGCCTCCTCCACCAGGCCCGCTCCCGCATCCCCGCCAGCGTCCCCCTCCGCGTCACGGTCATCGGCGACGGCCCGGCCCGCTCCTCCATGGAGCGCTACCTGGCCAAGCACGGCATGACCTCCTGGGTCTCCCTGCCCGGCCGCTACTCCCGGGAGCAGATCGCCAAAACCCTCACCTCGGCCGATCTCTTCATCGCCCCCGCCCCCCGCGAGTCCTTCGGCATCGCCGCCCTCGAAGCCCGCGCCGCAGGCCTCCCCGTCGTCGCCCGCGCCCAGAGCGGTGTGGCGGATTTCGTACGGCACGGCAAGGAGGGCCTGCTCGGCCGTACCTTCGACGAACTGGTGGACGCGGTCGTCCGCCTGAGCACCGACCCGTCGCTGCGAACCGCGATCGCCGCTCACAACCGCGCCGTGGACCCGGTGGCCGGTTCCTGGCCGATCGTCCTCGACGGCTTCGACCAGTGCTACGCCCAGGCCCGCTCCCGCTGATCGGTCCACGCCCCCTGCCGGGGCGTACCTCCGCCACGCGCACCCCTGCCACGCTGAGGTCTACGTCCTGCGCGCCGAGCCCCAACACCCAGAAGCCGACGGCTCCGCCTCACGGCCGGTGCAGCACTACCACCCCGTCCTTCTCGAACACCCGCCGATACCCCTCACTCTCCAGCCTGGTCACCGTCCCCGCCTGATCCTCAAGCGACCCGAACGGAAAATCCCACCGCACAGTGTCAGCCACAATCCATGGCGCTCCACTGGGCTCAGGCCGCCACAGCAGCACGGTGGTGCGGTCCGTCAGCGCCGGCCCCGCATAGTTGACGGCCTCCACCACCACCCCGTCCGGCACCTGCTCCAACGCCGGCTCCAACGCCGCCGCCCTACCCTCGTCCCCCTTGTAGAAGTCGGGCGAGACGAGCTGGTCAAAGGCGAACCGAGGCACCAGCGTCAGGGCCACCACCGCCACCGCTCCCGCCCACAACAGCTGTAGTGACCGATCCCCGGGCCGCTTGACCCACCGCAACAACCGCACCAACCCATCGACCCCAGCACACAGCAGAATGACGACGATGAACGCGTTGTAGTGAAAGTCCGCCTGCCACCAGGGCTCCCGATCGGACAACAGCCGCTCGAACAGATTGGGCAAGGCGGCCAGAGTCAAAGGCGAAAGCAAGCACAACAACAATGTCGGCCACACCAGCAACACCATCGTGTCGACCTTGGCCTCGGCACCGTTACCGAACAGCGCGGAGAACGGATCGGAAAACACCGCGGCCACCATCTGGGACACCCCTTCCCCGAGGTGTCCGTACGCCCAGTAATCCGTCGGATCCCCACCGGCGGCCGGAATGAGCACCGCCCGTACGAGCCCGAAATGCAGCAGCCCCAGCCCGATCGTGTTGCACGCATGAAACCAGTCGCGCCGGGTCAGCAGATACAGCCCGAACCCCACGACGATCAGCCCCATGTCCTCCTTGACCAGGAGCAGCCCGAAGATCGCCGCGTAGAACCCGAGATAGCTGCGCACCTGATAACGCTCGATGGCGATCGCCGACAACACGGGCACGAACATGACCTCGTGCACGTCGAAGTTCACCATTTGCGCGATGGGCCAGGACAACGCATACGCCACGCTGACGCAATAGGCGGCCGCCCGCCCGAGCTGCCGCCGCGTGAACACCCAGATGAACGGAACAGCCGCCGCCAGCAACAACGCCTGCGCGACGATCAGCGTCGCCGGACTGTCATGCACCCAATAGAACGGCGCCAGCAACGCCCAGATGGGGGAGAAATGATCGGCGAGCTGGAGATACTCCAAGCCGCGATCGCGAAAGGCCCCGACGGCGGCGGTGTGCGGGGCGGAGAAGTCCGCATAAGCGCGCACCGTCTGATCGAAGATCACCAGGTCGAAGGTCGTGGCCCGGTAGGTGGCCAGCCTGACCAGCCCCAGAAAGGCGTAGAGGCAGCACGAGAGCAGGGCGAGCAGGCTCACCCATGTGTGGTGTTTTCTGACCAGACGCACGGCGGACAAGGGTAGGAGGCGAGGCAGTGGCATGTATAGGAGGGGGTTAGAAGGGATTTGTAGGTGCCGAGCACCCTATGCCAGTTCAGGCGCGGGTCGTTGACTTATGGCGCCAACTGGCCCCTGCACGCCAACAACAGGTCCCTGCTCGCCAACGACCGCATCCGCTGCCCACGACACACCGCACACGAAGCGCCGAGGTGGCGGGGGAGAGGGGTGGTGAGCTGACGTTGCTGCGTCTGGGGCCGCTTCCGCGGCGGCGGGGCACTGTGGTGACGGGGTGCTGTGGCGACGGCTTCTGCGGCGGCGGGGTTGTTGTGGCGATGGGGTGTTGTGGTGGCGGGGTGTTGTGGTGACGGGGTGCTGTGGCGACGGGGTGCTGTGGCGACGGCTTCTGTGGTGGCGGGGTGCTGTGGCGACGGGGGTGTTGTGGTGACGGGGTGCTGTGGTGGCGGGGTGTTGTGACGACGGCTGCTGTGACGGCGGGGCGCCGCACCAGGCACGCCGTGCCAGGCGCGCCGTGCCAGGCGTGCCGTGCCATGAAGCCGCGAGGGCTGCGAGCGCCCGCCACTCCCTGCGTGCCGTGCGTGGCGTAGCCACGACACCTCACGGGCGCCGGAGCACCACCACGCCGTTGCGCTCGAAGACGCGCTCGTACCCGGCGGCCACCAGTTCCTCCACCTGCGCCGCCTGCTGGGCCGCGGAGCCGTACGGGAACTCCCAGCGTTGGGTGTCGGCCACGATCCATGGGGCCGGGTAGCTGAAGCCGGGGCGCAGGAGCAGCACGGTGGTGCGGTCGGTGAGGGCGGGACCCATGTAGTTGACCGTGGCGACCGTCACGCCGTCGGGTACGCGGCCGGCCGCCTCCGCAGCGGCGGCGGTCTTGAGGGGGTCGCCGCGGTAGAAGGCCGGGGACAGCAGTTGGCCGAAGGCGAAGCGGGGGACGAGGGTGAGAGCGACGGCGAGGACGCCGAGTGACCAGGCCAGCTTCCAGGCTCGGTCGTCGCCGCGCTTGAGCCACCGCAGCAGCCGGGCGAAGCCGTCGACGCCGGCGAGCAGCAGGACGACCACGGTGAAGGCGTTGTACTGGTAGTCGGCCGCGTGCCACTGGGTCCAGCTGCCGAGGAAGCGCTCCAGCAGGTGGGGGAGCGCCATCAGCGTCAACGGGGACAGCAGACAGAGCAGGAGCGTCGGCCACAGCAGGAAGAAGATCGTGCCGGTTTTGCCCTCGGTGGCGAACAGGGTGTCGATCACCTGGAACGGGTGGGTGATCATGCCGATGGCGGCGCTGCCGGGAGTGGGACCGAACTGGCTGTAGGCCCAGAAGTCGCTCAGCTGTCCGCCGACCGCGGGCATGATGACGCCACGTGTGAGGACCGCCGCGGTGAAGCCGGAGAGGATCATGATGGTCCCGTGGGCCCACTCGCGCCGGGTCAGGACGTAGAGGCCGAAGCCCGCCACCATCAGGCCCATGTCCTCCTTGACGAGGAGGAGGCCGAAGAGGGCCAGGTAGCAGGGCAGGAGTCGGCCCGCCTGGTAGCGCTCGATGACGATGGCCGTCAGGAGCGGGACGAACATCACCTCGTGCACGTCGAAGTTGACCGCCTGGGCGACCGGCCATGACAGGGCGTAGGCCACCGCCACCAGGTAGGCGGGGCCGGTGCCGAGCAGGCGGCGGGTGAACAGCCAGATGAAGGGGATCGCCGAGGCGAACAGCACCGCCTGGGCGATGATCAGCGTCGTGGGGCCGTCGTGGATCCAGTAGAAGGGCGCCAGCAGGGCGTAGATGGGGGAGAAGTGGTCGGCTATCTGCGGATAGTCGAGCCCTCTGCCGTGCCAGATGCCGATCGACGGGATGTAGCCGGGGAGGAATTTCGCGTAGTTGCGCACGGCCTGGTCGACGATGACCAGGTCGAAGGTGGTGGCGCGGAAGATGCCGAGCTTGACGAGGCCGAGGACCGCGTAGATCGCCGCTGCCAGCACGCTGATGGTCCCGAGCCAGATCGGGTGGCGCTGCTGGAGGCTGAGCTTCGGGGTCGCGCGGACCAGGGTGTCGGTTGCCACGGGCAGAAGGGTATATGGGGGTGTCCAGCTGTGGGACTGGCCGCGCGGCGGGTTGTGGATAAGTGGGGACGGGGTGAGCGGCGCCTACGCGGTCGATGTAGCCCTGTGAAGGGTGGGCGGTGGGGACAGCGAAAGGCCCGCGTCCCTCCAGGAGGACACGCGGGCCGATCGGGCGGTGCGACCGCTGCGTTCGCCGTCCCGCTCTGTGCGGGTGCGACGGCCGCGGTCGGCGAGCCGCTCTGCGTGGGTGCGGCCGCCGCACCGCTCTGCCCCCCACAGGCGGTACGGCGGCCGCAGGTCACAGGGTCAGGAGCAGGCCGCGGCGAGCTTGGTCTGGGCGCTCTGGGACTTGGTCGCGATGTCGGCCATCCCCGCGGGGTTGGAGGCGTCGACGCTCTCGACGATCGCGGCCAGGTCGTTGATGCCGCCGGCCAGGTCGCCGTCGTACTTCCCGGCGAGGGTCTTCAGCTGGGAGGCCGCCTCCTTCGTGGACTTCTCGAAGGCGGCCGGGTCCGTGGCGATGCTGGCGACGCTGCCACTCCACGTGGTGACGATCTTGTTGGCCTCGGTGACGGCGGCGTTGCAGTCGACTGCCTGGCCGACGGCGCCACACGAGGTGGTCAGGCCGATCAGAACGAGTCCGGCGAGGCCGACTCCGATCTTGGTCTTCATGGGGTGCGTTCCTTCGATTCGGATTTGCGACAAGCGGACATTATGGACCACCGCTTGAGGCCCGCTTTCACTTCGCCAACATCGGGTAGGGGATCGTTATGGTCACTGGTGAGGCTGCCCAACAGCCGTCGTTGAAGCGCGTCATCGGGCGTAAGGTCCTGCTGCTCTTCGTGATCGGCGACATCCTCGGCGCGGGCATCTACGCGCTGGTCGGAAAGGTGGCCGGGCACGTCGGCGGGGCGTTGTGGCTGCCGTTCATCGTCGCGTTCGTCCTCGCCGCGCTGACGGCGACCTCCTATGCCGAGCTCGTCGGCAAGTACCCTCACGCGGCAGGTGCGGCGCTCTACACGAACAAAGCGTTCAACATCCCGTTCCTGACCTTTATCGTCGCGTTCACCGTCATGATGAGCGGCATCACCTCGGCCAGTGCCGCGGCGCGGGCGTTCGGCGGGCGGTATCTGGCGGAGTTCGTGACGCTGCCGGTGCTCGTGGGCGCGTTCATCTTCCTCGCCCTGGTGGCGCTGGTGAACTTCGCGGGCATCTCGGAGTCGGTCAAGGTCAACGTCGTGCTGACGATCATCGAGGCGTTCGGCCTGCTGGTGATCGTCGCGATCGGTGTCTGGGCCCTGATCACGGGCGACGGGGAGCCGGCGCGGGCGATCGAGTTCCATCCGGCCAACGGCGCGTTCCTGGGCGTTCTGGGCGGTACGGCTCTGGCCTTCTACGCGCTGCTGGGCTTCGAGGACTCGGTCAACCTGGCCGAGGAGGCGAAGGATCCGCAGCGTGACTTCCCGCGTGCGCTGTTCGGCGGCCTGGTGGCGGCGGCTCTGATCTACATGGCGGTGGCCTTCACGGCGACGATGCTGGTCGACACCAAGACGCTGGTGTCGTCGTCGGGGCCGCTGCTGGAGGTGGTCAAGGTGGCGGGCCTGGCGTTCCCGCCGAAGGTGTTCGCGGCGATCGCGCTGCTCGCCGTGGGCAACACGGCGCTGATCAACATGCTGATGGCCTCCAGGCTGGTGTACGGCATGGCCCGGCAGAAGATCATTCCGCCGTTCTTCGGGGCGGTGCATCCGACGCGCAGCACGCCATGGGTGGCCATCGTGTTCACGATCGGCATCGCGGCCATCCTGGTCGCCTCGGCCAGTGACATCACTCCGCTGGCCGACACGACGGTGCTTCTGCTGCTGTGCGTGTTCGCGCTGGTGAACGTGTGCGTGCTGGCCCTGCGTCGTGAGGACGTGGAGCACCAGCACTACCGGGCGCCGACCTGGGCGCCGGTGCTGGGCGCTGTGGTGTGCCTGTTCCTGGCGCTGCCCGTCACCGGGCGCGCCGGTGACGTCTACCTGCGTGCGGCCGTGCTGGTCGGCGTGGGTGTGGTGCTCTGGGTGATCAACTGGATGTTCGTCGGCAGAGTCAAGGAGATCGACCCGACGAAGATCACCGACTGAGCCCCGCGATGACAACGGCCCGGCGATCGTCACCCATCAATGCACTCCGAATCCGGCGATCAGCACGTCGACGACCTCCTCCGGGGTCGGGAAGTCGATGCGCAGCATGCCCCGATAGGTGATGAACCCGACGCTCAGGTCGGTCAACAGCCACGGGTCGACGTCGGGCCGCAGCTCCCCCCTGGCCAGGGCCCGGTCGAAGATGCCCCAGTCGTGACGCAGCCGGTCCCGCATCATCGTGCGCATGATCTCGGCCACCTCCGGATCCTGCCCGGCAGCGCCGTACATCTGGAGTGAGACCGCCCCCATGGCGCTCCACGCGGTCATGGTCTCGCGCACGATGGCCAGCAGGTCGCCGCGGAACGAGCCGGTGTCGGGCGTGGCGACGGAGGAGTCGGTCAGCCCTCGCATCGCCTCCAGCAGCAGGTCACGTTTGGTGGCGTACCGGCGGAAGACGCTGGCCCTGCCGACCCCGGCCGCCAGCGCCACCTCGTCCATCGTGAAGTCCAGCCCGCGCGACAACAACATCGCCACGGCCGCGCGCCGGATCCGCTGATCCACGTCCGGGTCGGGTTGACGAGGCATAGTGAGACTCCTAGTATCAGATACTGTGGGTATCAAAACAAAGAGAGTAGTCGTCATCGGCGCCGGAGTCGCGGGACTCGCCACGGCCAGGGCCCTGAGATCCGAGGGCCACCATGTCGAGGTCTTCGAGGAGGCCCCCGAGCCGCGCGCCACGGGCGGGTCGATCAGCATCTGGCCGGGAGCGAGCACGATCCTGGAGCGTCTGGGCGTCGACCCCGGCCGCAAGGGCAGCAGGCTGCGCGAGATGCAGACCCTCTCGCCACGCGGCCCCCGCCGCGCCGGCGTCGACCTCGCCGTGGCGGAGCGGCGCCTGGGCGCCCCCTCCTGGCACATCGCCCGCCAGGACCTCGTGGAGCTGCTCGCCGAGGACGTCGAGGTCACCTACGGCGCCACCATCGCCTCGGCCGACCCCGACAGGGCGCAGGTGCGGCTCGCCGACGGCACGACGGTCGGCGGCGACGTGCTGGTGGGCGCCGACGGCCGCCGCTCTGTCGTACGGCGGGCGTTGCGGGACGAGGATCCCGCGCGTCCCAGCGGCTGGGTGACCTGGCAGGGCTACCTGCAAGGAGAGCCGAGGTGGCGTTTCCTCGACGGCGTGGCCGGCCCGAAGGTCAGGGGCCGTCTCGGCGAGGGCGTCCAGCACACGGTCACCATGATGGTCGGCCGCGCCGGCCTGTTCGGTCTGGCGCCCGCCGGCTCCGGCCGCCTGCTGTGGTGGTTCGATGTGCGTTCCAGGCCCGGCCGCCGGCTCTGGACCGACGAGACCGACCCGATGCCCGCGCTGAAGGGCCTGTTCGGCGGCTGGGCCGACCCGGTCTCCACGCTGCTGGGCCTGGTCTCGGCGCCTCCGTCGTTCGCGCACGTCAAGCATCGTGTGCCGAAGGTCTGGGGCAGGGGGCCGACGACGCTGGCCGGCGACGCCGCGCACAGCATGCCGCCGGCGATGGCGATGGGCGCCAACCAGGCGCTGGAGGACGCCTGGGCCCTGGCCCGCGGCATCGGCGACCTGCGCCGCTACGAGCGCGAGCGCACGAAGGTGGTGCGCCTGCCCGCGCTCATGGCGGGCCTGGAGATGTCGAACTATCCGGCTCCTCCCATGCCGGATGCCGTGATGAGCTCGGTGTTCACCACGTTCCTGCGCAGGTCGAGCACCTACCTCTTGACCACGTCCCGGTAAAGACGCATATTGAGCAACGCAGTGCGTATTACGCAACAAACTGTGGAGCCATCTGTGTCGAGTCTGATCCCCACCCTGCCCGGCCGCTCCTACACCGACCCCGAGATCTTCGCCGAGGAACAGCGCAGGATCTTCGAATCCCTCTGGCACTGCGCCGTCAGATCCGACGAGCTGACCAGGCCAGGAGCCTTCAAGACCGTCAGAATCGGCCGCGAGAGCGTGATCGTCGTCAGGGGCCGCGACGATCGTTTACGCGCCTTCCTCAACGTCTGCCGCCACCGCGGCGCGCGCCTGTGCCCCGAGGAGTCGGGCGAGGTCAAGCGGACCATCAGGTGCAGCTACCACGCCTGGGCCTACGACCTCGACGGCACCCTGGTCGCCGCGCCCAACCTCGTCAAGATGCCCGACATCGACCGGGTCAGGTACGGCATGCTCCCCGTGCACCTGCGCGAGTGGCTCGGCTACACCTGGCTCTGCCTGGCCGACGAGCCGCCGGACTTCGAGGAGAGCGTCAAGGGCGCCGCCACCGAGCGCCTGGGCGACCCGGCGGCCATCGACCGATACCACGTCGACAAGCTCGCCCTGGGCAGGCGCATCGTCTACGACGTGAAGGCCAACTGGAAGCTGATCGTCGAGAACTTCATGGAGTGCTACCACTGCGCCACGATCCACCCCGAGCTGACGGCGGTGCTGCCGGAGTTCGCGGGCGGCTTCGCGGCGCAGTACTACGTCGGCCACGGCGCCCTGTTCGCCGAGAAGGCCGAGGGCTTCACCATCGACGGTTCCAGGGGCTTCGCCAAGCTCCCCGACGTGAGCGACGAGCAGGACCGCCGCTACTACGCCATCACCGTCAAGCCGCAGGTCTTCATCAACCTGGTGCCCGACCACGTCATCCTGCACCGCATGTTCCCGCTGGAGGCCGACCGCACGATCGTGGAGTGCGACTGGCTCTACCACCCCGACGTTGTCAGTAAAAATCTGGACAAGTCGGTGGAGCTCTTCCACCGCGTCAACGAGCAGGACTTCGAAGCCTGCGAACAGACCCAGCCGGGCATGTCGTCACGGGCCTACCGCGACGGCGGCGTGCTCGTCCCGAGCGAGCACCACATCCAGAAATTTCATGACTGGGTGAACCAGCGCTTGCGCGGATAGCGCACGACCAGGTTCCCGTACGACAACTCCCCGGTCACGCGCACGTGCGGCATCCCGGAATGCTGGGACACCTCCAGTGAGACGGATCCCCACCCGGTGCGCAACTCGTCGGCGTCGGCGGAGGCGCCCACCGGAAGCACGATCTTCGCCGAGCCGTACGCCAGCTCGAACCGCACCTCGACGATGGGATGGAGGCAGCGGGCCTCGGACATGTCCAGGTCCGCGCTGCCGTACTTGGACACGACCCGCAGCGTCCTGGGCACCTCCCAGTCTCCGGCGCGCTGCAGCGAGCCGTTCTTGGACTCCAGATGGACCAGCTTGGCCGGCGCCGGGAGATCGGCGAGCAGTCCCTCCAACTCGTCGTGCGTCCGGGCCGCCAGGGCCCGCTCCAGGCGCTGATCCATCTCGACCGGTGTGAGCCGCCCTTCGGTGAAGGCCACCTGCAGGCGCTCGACGGTCAGATCGCGGTCGTGATCGGAGGCGCGCACACTTTCAGACTAATACGGCAGCACACGCCCTGAAGGTGTGCGAAGGTCGATGGGCGGGGGGCGCCGCGGGGGCCGGGGCCGCTGGATGACCTGGACTCTCTTCACCGGGGACCTCCGTTTGAGGGATTGCCTCCTGTATACCCGGACACGACAGATGAATGTCACCGGTCTCGACACGCCGTAGGAAAGGTAACGTGGGCAGTGATGCTGGCCGACCCTTTCGTGCACCCGGCGTTCTTCTACCGAGGCGGCCGGGAGTACGCCGCTGTCACGGTGCCCTTCGTCCGCGCCGGGCTGACAGCCGGTGAGCCGGTGGCCGTCGCGGTGCCGCCGGCCAATCTCAAGCTGCTCGAACACGAGCTGGGGCCGCAGGCCGAACGGGTCGAGCTGATCGACATGACGGTCGCGGGCCGCAATCCGGGCCGGATCATCCCCGCCGTGCTGCGCGACTTCGCCGACCGTCACCGGGGTATGCGCGTGCGCATCATCGGCGAGCCGGTGTGGGCGGGGCGCAGCGACAGCGAGTATCCCGCCTGCGCGCAGCACGAGGCGCTGATCAACCGCGCCTTCGCGGGCAGGCGCGCCACGATCCTGTGCCCGTACGACGCCGACGTGCTCACCCCCGAGATGCTCGCCGACGCCGAGCGCAACCATCCCGTGCTCTGGGGGCGCGAGCGCACCGCTCCCTACGCGCCCGACGAGGTCGTCGCCCGCCACAACCGGCCGCTCCCTGTGCCTGACGACGCGACCAGGCTGCGCTTCGACCGCTCGAACCTGGGCGAGGCCAGGCAACTGGCCGCGGAGCTGGCCGTACGGCTGGGCTTCTCCGAACCCCGGCTCCATGACGTCCGCCTGGTGATGGCCGAGCTCGGCGCCAACAGCCTCGACCACGGCGGCGGCGCGGGCGAGCTGCGGCTGTGGATCGACGACGACCGCATGGTGTGCGAGGTCGCCGACACCGGCCACATCGTCGACCCGCTGGTCGGCCGCCGCCCTGTCGACCCCCGCACCGCGGGCTCGCGCGGCCTGCTGATCGTCAACCTGCTCAGCGACCTGGTCAGGGTGCACACCCGTGAGGGCTTGACCACCATCCGCGCCTATTTTGAGGTTCCCTCGGGCATCCTGTCGGCATGACCTGGTTGCGCCCGATGCGGCCGCGCGATGTCGCCGAGTCCCATCGGGTGGCGACGACGCTGGAGCTCTTCTTCGACCTGTTCTTCGTCGTCGCGGTGGCCGCCGCCGGGGTGCAGCTGCACGAGCGCATCGCCGAGAACCACGTCCTGGCCGGGGTGCTGGGGTACGCGCTGGTCTTCTACGCCATCTTCCTGGCCTGGCTGCAGTACACCTGGTTCGCCTCGGCCTACGACACCGGCGACATCGTCTTCAAGCTGCTGACCCTGGTCGTCATGGCCGGGGTGGTGATCCTGGCCGCCGGCATCCCGCGCATGTTCGAGCAGGACTTCACCCTCGGCGTCACGGGCTACGTGGTGATGCGCCTGGCCCTGGTGGCCTTCTGGGTACGGGTGGCGCGCAGCGATCCGGAGCGGCGGCCGACGGCGATCAGGTACGCCGTCGGCACCACGCTGGCGCAGTGCGTGTGGGTGAGCTTCCTGTTCGTGCCCGAGCCGCTGAAGCTGCCGTGGCTGATCGTGGGCATCCTGGCCGACATGACCGTGCCCGCCTTCGCCGAGCGGGCCGGCCGTACCCCGTGGCATCCGCACCACATCGCCGAGCGGCACGGCCTGTTCACCATCATCGTCATGGGCGAGAACGCCCTGGCCGTGGTCAACGCCGTGCGGGAGGGCACGGCCGAGCACGAGCTGCATTCGGGACCGCTCTGGCTGGCTGCGGGCGGGCTGGTGATCGTGTTCTCGATCTGGTGGCTGTACTTCCGCCCCGACACCGCGCACGCGCTGGAGAACCGTCGCAGCGCCTTCGTCTGGGGATACGGACATTACGTGGTCCTGGCCTCGATCGCCGCGATCGGCGCCGGTCTTGAGTCGGCCGTCAGCTACGAGAGCGGCCACGCGCACATCTCGCTGCTGACCGCCGGGCTGGCGCTGGCCGTCCCGGTGGCGCTGGCGGTGTTGTCGATCTGGGTGGTCCAGGTCAGGCCGCACGGCTACGGCAGGATCGCCTTCCCGCTCGCCGCGGCGCTCATCCTCGCCACGGCCCCGCTTCCCACGCAGTTCCAGTCGCTCGCCATCGGCGTCGTCATGATCGGTCTGGTGGCGTCAACCACCCGACCCTGATGGGGTCAGCCCTACCAGGGTCCGTCTCCCCGCAGGTCAGCGCGGGCGGTCCGACTTTGGGAGTAAGGGTCGGGCAAGGAACTTCCAGGGTCGATCTCCGATACTGCTCAGGCGGCGTTTTCGACACCGTTGAAGCATGAAGGGATTGCTGATCAGCGGATTCACGGCCATCGCCGCCGGAACGGGTTCCATGCTCACCTTGCACGCGGGAGCGGGGCTCGACCCGGTGCACAGCGTGATCAGTGAGTACGCCTTCCAGTCGATCGGCTGGCTGCTGCCGCTCTCCCTGACGTTGTTCGCCGTCGGCTCCGCGCTGATCGCCGGGGCATTGGCGCGGGCCGGGGCGGACCGGCGCGTGGTGTTGCTGATGGTGGCGTGGGGCGTCTCGATGTTCCTGATCGGAGCCTTTCCGACCGATCGGCCGGGTGTGCCGCTGTCGTTGTCGGGCGGCATCCACCGTTACGCGGCGTTCGTGGCCTTCCTGGTGATGCCCGTGGCGGGCCTGCTGCTCGCCAGGGCCAGGACCCGCTACGCGGGGGCGTTGCGGGCCCTGAGCGGTGTGGCGCTGGCCGCGCTCCTGGCCGTGGTCGTGCCGTACGTGATCAGGATGTTCGGCATCGACCTCACCAACGACGACATCCCCGCGGGGGTCACGCAGCGCGTGGTCGTGGTGACCGAGGTGGCCGTGCTCGCCCTGGCCGGGTTGTCGCTGCTGCGTCAGCGCTCCCAGGGAGCGGTGTCGCCGATCTTGGCGTAGTACTTGGCCAGGTGCGACTTGACCCGATCGACGTCGCCCTTGGGAATGTCGACCCCGCCGCGGGCGCCCTGCATGACGCCGCCCGCGGCCATGACGGCTCTGGGCACCACCTTGAGTTCGCCGTTGACGATGTCGGCGATGGGCAGCTTGTAGGAGCCCCATTCGTCGGCCTCGTCGGCGTTGTACCAGACGTGCGCCTCGCGGTAGCGGGCGTTCGGCCCGTCCTCGGCCCCCGCCCACTTGCGGACACGCTTGTCGGCCGCTTCGGCGTCCCACTCGCGGTCGCGATCGGCCATGGGCAGATCTTGGAATCGGGTAACAGTCATTCCATGCCCCTACCCGGGTAGGTGGGCACTATGAGCATTCTGATTGCCTATGACGGTTCCGACGACTCCAAGGCCGCGATCGCCTTCACCGGTGCGCTGCTCAAGGGGCAGTCGGCCGTGGTTCTTACGGTCTGGGAGCGGTTGTCCACCGTCTCGATGCGCACCACGATCGGCATGATGCCGGTCGCCGACACCTCCGCCGAGGACGAGGCGCTGCGGCAGGCCATGAAGGAGCTGGCCGAGCAGGGCGCCGAGCTGGCCAGGCAGGCCGGTCTCGATGCCACCCCCCGATACGAGGGCGACTCGCTGGCGGTCTGGTCGGCGATTGTCGACGTGGCCGACGAGATCGACGCGACCATGATCGTGACCGGTACCCGTGGCCTGGGCGGGGTGCGCTCGCTCCTGCTGGGCAGCACCTCCGACCGGGTGCTGCACCACGCCAAGCGCCCGGTGCTGGTGGTGCCCTCGCCCGATACGGGCAGCTGACCCCCGCCGTTCATCTTCCTCCGCCACAATCGCCCCCATGTCTGACGCCCTGGCCCGCCGGCTGAACACCTCCGACGCGGTGACGGTCGGCCTGTCCGCGATGATCGGGGCCGGCGTCTTCGCCGCGTTCGCTCCGGCGGCGGGCGCGGCCGGCTCCTGGATGCCGGCAGCGCTGGCCCTGGCGGCGGTGGTGGCCTACTGCAACGCCACCTCCTCTGCCAGGCTGGCCGCGCTCTACCCGGCCTCCGGCGGAACCTACGTGTACGGCAGGAAGCGGCTGGGCGACTTCTGGGGCTACCTGGCCGGGTGGGGGTTCGTGGTGGGCAAGACCGCCTCCTGCGCGGCCATGGCCCTGACCTTCGGCGCCTACGTCGCGCCCGCACTGGCCCGGCCGCTGGCGGTGGGCGCGGTGGTCGCCCTGACGGTGCTGAACCTGTTCGGCATCGAGCGGTCGGCGCGGGTCGCGCGGGTCCTGGTCGCCTTCGTGCTGGCCGTCCTGGCCTGCGTCGTCACCGCCGCCTTCCTCGGAGCGCCGGCCGTGACGGACGCGCGGCCGGTCCCGGGCCCCGGGTTCGCCGGTGTCCTCCAGGGCGCGGGCCTGCTGTTCTTCGCCTTCGCCGGATACGCCCGCATCGCCACCCTCGGCGAGGAGGTGCGCGAGCCGCAGGCGATCCCGCGCGCGATCAACATCTCGCTGGCCGTCACCCTGACCGTCTACGCCCTCGTGGCGGCCGCCGCCCTGACGACGCTCGGCCCGGTCGTGCTCGCCGGCTCCGCGATGCCGCTGGCCGACGTCGCCCGCGCGGCCCAGGCCGGATGGCTCGTGCCCGTCGTGGTCGCCGCCGCCGCCGTGGCCTCGCTGGGCGCGCTGCTCGCCCTCATCCTCGGCGTCTCGCGCACCGTCCTGGCCATGGCGCGCGAGCGCGACCTGCCGTCCGTCCTGGCCGCGGTCCATCCGGTACGGCAGGTGCCGTACCGGGCGGAGCTGGCGGTGGGGGCCACGGTGATCGTGCTCACCCTCGTCGCCGACCTGCGTGGCGCGATCGGGTTCTCCTCCTTCGGCGTGCTGGTCTACTACGCGGTCGCCGACGCCGCGGCCTTCACGATGAGCCGCGAGGAGGGCGGGCCGGTCAAGCTCGTGCCCGCCGCCGGATTCGTGCTCTGCCTGGTCCTGGCGGCCACCCTGCCGTGGCAGTCGGTGGTGGCCGGGCTCGTGGTCTTCGCCGTCGGCATCGTGCTGCGTATGATGGGTTCGTCCCTTCGACGATGGTCCTGACGCACCGCGAAGCGTCACCTCGCATGAAGACTTCCGCGGAAGGAATCCGCCCCCGCCGATGAGCGGGATCACGGTCCGCACCCACCGAGAACTCCGCTCCGCCCGGCGCCGCCGCCCGCCTCGCTGCCTGGGCCACCTGATCGCCGCCCCGCTGTGGCCGATGCACGGCGTCAACCTGGGCACGCTCCTGCGTACCTGCGACGCCGTCGGCGCGTGCCTGGCCGTACCCCGCCTGCCCTGGGTGCCCGAGGCGCTGGCCAAGGGCAACACCCTGCGCGCGGGCGCCTGCGTGCACTGGGTACGGCCGCTGCGCTGGCTGGCCGAGTGCCGCGCCTCTGGCCATCGGGTGCTGGGCGTGGAGCTGGCCGAGGAGTCGGTACGGCTGGCCGACCTGCCCATGGCCAGGCAGCCGACCGTCGTCGTGCTCGGCCACGAGGCGCAGGGCATCCCGCCCGAGGCGCTCGACCTGCTCGACGGCGTCGTCGAGATCCCCATGATCGGCACGGCGGCCAGCCTCAACGTGGCCGTCGCGGGATCGCTGGTTCTCTACAAGCTCGCGGGGTTCAGTTGAGCGGCCCGGCACGCTAAAGTCCCGCCATGATCATGAGGGCGATGGACTGGGTGGCCCGCCGCCTGATAGGGGCCGGGTGGACCCGTCGGGTGGCCGAGCTCACCAGCACGGGAGCGCGCAGCGGGCTGCCGCGCTCCACGGTGCTCGCCGTCCACGAGGAGCCGGGCGGCAGCCTGCTCGTCGTGGGCAGCAACTTCGGCAAGGACAGGCACCCGGACTGGAGCGCGAACCTGCTAAAGAACCCCGGGGCTCAGGTGCGCTTCGCGGGCGACCGCTTCCCGGTGGCCGCCGAGCTGCTCTCCGGCGAGGAGCGGGCGGCCGTCTGGCCGGCGCTCAAGGCGGGCAACAAGGTCTACGAGAAGTACGAGCCCCAGGTGGAGCGCGAGATGCGAGTCTTTCGCCTGACTCGCGCTAGCATGGAGGCATGACGACGTATCAGGTGATGATGGCCCCGTAGGGGGCTTCCACTGACGCGTCTTCGACGACGAGGCCCTGCGAACCGGGGCCTCTCATCGTGCCGGGGCCCCACTGGGAGGCACCCGATGTACATCACCACGACGATCCCCTACGTCAACGCCCGGCCCCATCTGGGCTTCGCGCTGGAGATCGTGCAGGCCGACGTGCTCGCACGACATCACCGGGCGCGCGGCGAGCAGGTCAGGTTCCAGACCGGCACCGACGACAACTCGCTGAAGAACGTGCTGGCGGCCGAGGCCGCGGGAGTGCCGGTGCGCGAGCTGGTGGACCGCAACGCCGCGGCCTTCGCCGAGCTGCGATCCGTCCTCGACCTGTCGTTCGACTCCTTCATCAGGACGAGCGCCGACCCCCGGCACCGCGAGGGTATGGAGCGCCTGTGGGCGGCGACCGGGCACGATCTCTACCAGAAGCACTACGAGGGCCTGTACTGCGTCGGGTGCGAGCAGTTCTACCCCGAAGGCACGTGCGCCGAGCACAGCGCGCCGCTGCAGCACGTGTCGGAGCACAACTGGTTCTTCCGGCTCTCGCGCTACCAGGATCAGCTCATCGAGCTGATCGAGAGCGGCGGGCTGCGGATCGAGCCGGTCGCCAGGCGCAACGAGGTGCTGTCGTTCCTGCGAGGCGGGATCGAGGACATCTCGATCTCCCGTTCCGCCGAACGGGCGCGCGGCTGGGGCATCCCGGTGCCCGGCGATCCCGGTCAGGTCGTCTACGTGTGGTGGGACGCCCTGGCCAACTACGTGACCGCGCTGGAGGACTACGAGCGCTGGTGGGTGCGCGAGCCGCGCAAGACGCACCTGCTCGGCAAGGGCGTCATCCGCTTCCACGCGGTCTACTGGCCGGCCATGCTGCTGTCGGCGGGGCTGCCGCTGCCCACGGAGATCTTCGTCCACGACTACCTGACCTTCGGCGGCAGGAAGATCAGCAAGTCCGGCGACTTCACCGCCGACCCCGCCGAGGTGGTCGGCCGCTACGGCGCCGACGCGCTGCGCTGGTGGCTGCTGCGCGAGGTGCCGAGGGTGGGTGACGTCGACTTCACGGAGGAGCGGCTCGTCGCCCGGCACGACATCGACCTGGCCAACGGGCTCGGCAACCTCGTCAACCGGGTGCTCACGCTGATCAAGAGGTACGGCTTCGCCGAGGAGGCCGCGCCGCTGGAGTCGTGCCTGGTCGTGGGGGAGCGGGTGCACGCCGCCCTGGAGGACTTCGACTTCCGCCAGGCGGCCGCCGCCGTGTGGGCGATCGTGGACGAGGCCAACGCCTTCATCGAGCGCGAGCAGCCGTGGAAGCTCTCCGATCCCACGGCCTGCCTGGGCACGCTGCTGCACGCCCTGCGCACGCTTGCCGTACAGCTGGAGCCGTTCCTGCCCCGTGCGGCGGCGCGGGTGGCGGCCCAGCTGGAGGTGCTGACGCCCGAGCCCCTCTTCCCTCGCCTGGGACGGTGACGTACGGTGTGGCACACCGACCAGCCGGTATGGAGGACTCGCCATGCCTTTCGTCAACTCCGTCCGCGGACCCGTCGACGTCGACTCGCTCGGGCAGACGCTCATGCACGAGCACGTCTTCGTGGTGGCCACCGAGCATCTCGACAACTACGGCCAGGGCTCCTGGTGGGATGAGGAGTTCCGGGTCGCCGACGCCGTCACCAAGCTGAGGGGCCTCGTCGCCAAGGGGGTCACCACGATCGCCGACCCCACGGTGTGGGGGCTCGGGCGCTACATCCCGCGTATCCAGCGCATCAACGAGCAGGTGCCCGAGCTCACCATCATCCCGGCGACGGGGCTCTACAGCTATGACGAGATCCCGCACCAGTACGAGCACCGGGGGCCGGGGCTGCTGTTCGACATCCCCGACCCGATGGTCGACGACTTCGTGCGCGACCTGACCGTGGGCATCGCCGACACCGGGGTCAAGGCCGCCTTCATCAAGTGCGTGGTGGAGCAGAAGGGGCTCACGCCCGGCGTCGAGCGCATCTGCCGGGCGGCCGCCCAGGCGCACGTGCGCACCGGCGCGCCGATCACCGTGCACACCAACTCCTTCACCCAGAGCGGGCTGCTCGCCCTCGACCTGTTCGCCAAGGAGGGCGTCGACCTGACCAAGGTGGTGGTGGGACACGCCGGTGACAGCAACGATCTCGACTATCTGATGAAGCTGGCCGACCAGGGGGCGATCCTGGGCATGGACCGGTTCGGGCTCGACCTGTACAACCCCACCTCGCAGCGGGTGGAGACCGTCGCGGCCCTTTGCGCCCGCGGGTACTCGGACCGTATGGTGCTAAGTCATGACAGCGCCTGTTTCATGGATTACTTCGGCGGCTCCTGGGACGAAGCACTCCAGACAGCGGCACCGAACTGGCGCTACGATCACATTCACGACGACGTCTTGCCTGCTCTGCGTGTCGCGGGCGTGAGCGATGGGCAGATAGAGCAGATGCTGGTGCACACCCCGCGGAACTATTTCTCCTAAACCCTGGAGGAGAGTCGGTGAATTCGGAGCAACAAGCTCTGTCGATCAGCCTTGGCCTGCAAGGGCCGAGCGTCATCGCCAGGCTCTCCGGAGACTTCGACTTCGCCTCCGCCGCCGAGGTGCGCGAACGGGTCACCAAGGCCCTCGACCTCACCCAGCCGCCGCTGCTCGTCATCGACCTGCAGGCGGTCGACGTCTGCGACAGCTCCGGCCTGTCGGTCCTGGTCTACCTCCACAAGGCGGTGACCGCCTCCGGCGGCCGGCTGTTGCTCACGGGCCTGCACGGGCGGGTCAAGCACCTGTTCGAGCTGACCGCGCTCGACAAGTTCTTCGACCTCAGGCCGACCGCCGAGCTGGCCATCGCGGAACTTGGCGAATCGGGGCATTCGCCGCCCTTTGCGGGGTAGTCGGCGATGCATGTCGGACTCGCTGGGCGCCTATCTGGCGGAGATTGGCCGCACCCGTCTGCTCACCGCCGATGAGGAGGTCGAGCTGGCCCGGCGCATCGAGGCCGGGCTCTACGCCACGCACCTGATCGAAGGCGGCCCGCCCGATCCGTCGCTGGAGGCCATCAGGCTCGACGGGCTGCGCGCCCGCGAGCGGCTGATCCGCTCCAACCTCCGGCTCGTCGTCTCGGCGGCCAAACGCTTCGCCAACCGCGGTCTGCCGCTGCTCGACGTCATCCAGGAGGGCAACCTCGGGCTGATCCGCGCCGTCGAGAAGTTCGACTACGCGCGCGGCTACAAGTTCTCCACCTACGCCATGTGGTGGATCCGCCAGGCGATCGAGCGCGGGCTCAACGACAAATCCAGAACGGTTCGCCTGCCCGTGCACGTGGGGGAGGAGCTGACCCGGCTGCTGCGCGCCGAGCGCAGGCTGCTGGTGGACCTCGGCCGCGAGCCGAGACCGGAGGAACTGGCCGAGGCGGTGGGGCGTACGGCGGAGCAGATCGCCGAGCTGCGGCGCTTCGGCCAGGACACCGTCAGCCTCGACATCGCGGTGGGCGCCGACGGCGAGGGCAGCATCGGCGACCTCATCGTCGAGGAGGACGGGCTGCACGTGCAGGACTTCATGGAGCAGCGGGTGCTCGGCGACTCCATCCGCGGCTGGGTCGAGCGCCTGCCGTACCGGGAGGCCTACATCGTCAACGCCCGCTACGGCCTGGCGGGCCGGCCGGTCCAGACCTACCGCGAGATCGGCGAACATCTGGGGCTGACCCGCGAACGGATCAGGCAACTGGAGAAGCAGGCGTTGAAGCGGTTACGCGAGCGCCGGGATTTGCTCGCCTGGGCGTCATAACCGGTTGACTTCGGCCCGGCCGTGGAGGTCAATCGAGGGTGGGGGCCACACATATCTGGGGGCAATGTCGCATGAACCGACGTCTCGCCGGCGTCCTCGTCGCGCTCAGCGCGGCGACCTCGTTAGGGCTGGCAGGCCAGCCGTCATCCGCAACCGTTTCCGAGAGCGCCGAGGTGTCGGCGCCCAAGCACCTTCGCCAGAAGATCTACATCGGCCGGTGCAAGGACACCTGCAAGATCAGGGTCCGCGTCACCAACATCTCCCGCACGAACCTCTACCGGGCCAGGCTCACCGTCACGCTGCGGGTCAACGGCCACAAGATGGGGACCTGCCGCGACCACATCGGCGACATCCGGGCGCGCCGCGTGAAGTGGGGCGGGTGCACGATCCGCACGGACAAGCTCGACGGCTACTGGGACCGCTGGGAATACGGGGACCTCAGCCGTTGGTACACCGACGTGCGTACGGTGGTGAGCTACACCTACTACAGCTGACAGGCCATCGATGATGGGCGGCTCTCCTCGCGGGGGCCGCCCATTCGACGATCAGGCAGTGATCATCAGTGCCAGGCCGATGAGGACCACCACGGGAAGCAGCCAGACCACGGCCTCGGCGGCGAATTCCTTGTACATCGTCGAATACTCCCTCAGGGCGCACGGGTGTCAGAGTGCAGCATAGTGCGTGCCGGACGATGCTTATATATGATGAGCCTTTGACAAAATGGGGGTTCCGTGGCCATGGATGGGGCTGGAGCGGACGTCAGCAAGCTCCGCGAGCACAACTCTCTCAGCATCGTCAGGGCGATGCGCGGACAGCCTCCCGCCACCGTCACCGAACTCGCCGGCCGTACGGGCCTGTCGCGGCCCGGCACCGACGTCGTCGTGCGCGGCCTGGTCACCGACGGGTGGGTCAAGGTCGTCGAGCCCGACGGCAGCACCGTGGGGCGCCCGGCCCGCCGCTACCGCTTCAACGCCGACGCGGGCCACGTACTCGGCGTCGACGTCGGCGCGCACAAGATCCTCGTCCTGCTCGCCGACCTCGAGGGCGAGGTCGTCCGCAGCCACCGGGTGCCCGTCGAGCCCGAGGCCGACCCGGCCGTACGGCTCGCCGCCGTCGACACCGCGATCACCGAGTGCCTCGACGCGGCGGGCATGCGCCACGACCGGATCTGGGCCGTGACCGTCGGCGTGACGGGACCGGTCGACGCCACCGGGCGCACCACCCTGTTCACCCCGCTACCCGGCTGGGCGAGCGTGTCGCCCGCCGACCACCTGTCGACCAGGTTCTCCTGCCCGATCCTCGTCGAGAACGACTGCAAGCTCGGCGCCGTCGCCGAACGCTGGAAAGGCGTGGCCCAGGACGCCGACGACATCGTCTACGTGCTGGCCGGCATGCGGATCGGCGCCGGGCTCATCCTCGACGGCACGCTGCGCCGAGGGTACGGCGGGGCCGCGGGCGAGATCGGCGCCCTGAAGGCGGTCCGGTGGCTGAGCGCGCCCTCCCACCTGGACAACTGCCCGGGCATGCCCCCCGAGGTGCACCCCGACGACCGGGCGGCCTGGGTGTTCGATCAGGTCCGCGCCGGTGACCGCGAGGCCAGGGCCGCGTTGCGCCGGTACGTCAAGGACCTCGCGATCGGCGCCGCGGCGCTGGTCCTGGCCCTCGACCCGCAGGTCGTCGTCCTCGGCGGCGGATGGTCGCGCTCGGCCGACCTCATCGTCGACCCGCTCGCACACGAGCTCGACCGGCTGTGCCTGCGCGTGCCGGAGATCAGGGCCTCGACCTTAGGAGCCGACAGCGTCGCCCTGGGAGCGTTGAGAGTGGCGCTCGACCAGGTCGACTCCGTGCTGTTCACCGACGGCATGCCGGCGCCGCTGACTTCCGGCGCCTAGAGGTCGCCCAGCACCCGGGCTGCGCGCGGCGCTTCCGAACGAGGCGGCGCACGGCGATGAGTTTCACCCCGCCCGCCGGTCTGTCCCTCCGACCGGCGCTCCACAGCACTCCAGGAGATCAGCATGACCGCGACCTACACCTTCGACGTCTTCTCCACCCTCGACGGCTACGGCTCGTACACCAGCGACGGTGACTGGGGCGGCTACTGGGGCAAGCAGGGCCCGGAGTTCCTCGCCCGCCGCCTGGCCCTGTACAGCGAGAAGCAGCGGCTCGTGCTCGGCGCCAACACCTTCCGGCAGTTCGTCGAGGTACTGGGGCCCAGCGACGAGGAGTCGCAGGTCAACGACCCGGTGAACACCCGGCTCAGGAACCTGCCGACCACCGTCGTGTCGACGACCCTCCAAGCCCCCCTCACCTGGCCCGACAGCACCCTCGCCAGCAGCGACGCCGTCGACGTCGTGGCCCGGCTCAAGCAGGAGTCCGCGGTGCCGTTGCGCTCCCATGGCAGCCTGGCGATGAACCGGGCACTGATGGCCGCCGGGCTGGTCGACAGGGTCCAGGTGACGGTCTTTCCGGTCATCAGTGGTCGAACGGGGGCGGATCCCATCTTCCGGGGGGCGGTGGACTTCGACCTGGAGCTGATCGAGAGCCGGACGCTCGACGGGCACATCCAGGAACTCACCTACCGGCCCACCCTGCACGCCTGAGCCCTCGCCGTAGAGCCCGCGCCGCGCTGCCCGCCGTTCTTCCGGCGCTCGCCGTACGTGCCGTGCTTGTCGTACGGCGGGCGGCGGAGGCCGGTGGGCGACCGCCTCCTTGTCCACGAGCCCTGCTGCTCGTGGCGGCATGCGGTGCGCCATCCCACCGTCCCGGGTCGCTGGGCGCGTATGGCTCTGCCCTTGGTCGTGGATGAGCCCACCGCGTCGCCCGCCGGTCCTGGGTGAGCTCGCCGGATCGCCCACCGGTCATCGGTGAGCCGGTCACATCGCCCTCCGATGGCTCGTCGCCCTCCCACCGCTCGTCGCCCTCGGGACGGCGGGGCGGGCATCGGTCGCCCCCGGTCGGTGGAGCCGGCGCGAGCCGATACATCTCACCCCGTCCTCCCCGAACCGCGTCACGCTAAGATCGCGACCCATGCCCGCGGACACCTTATGGCGACTTTTCAGGATCGCATCAGTAGGTCTGGCCCTCGCCGCGACCGTCGCGGGCCTGGCGCTCGGCGACGCCTGGCTCTGGGTAGCCGTCGAATGGGCGCCACCAGCCCACGCAAGCTTCTTCGCCCAGAACGGATTCGACACCCTCACCACCGCGGCCCTCCTCGCAGCCGCCCTGGTGAAGGCCGCACTCCTGTGGCTGATCCTGCGTCCCCCTGCCCGAGGAGCCCTGAACCGCAGAACGAAGCTGCTGCGATGGCTGCTGTATCTCGCGGTGGCGTACGCCCTGGTGCTGTGGATCCCCATCGCACTGTTCCCAGACGCGGGCGACAGCGCCTTCAACCTCGTGCTGTGGGCCGCCATCTACGCCCTTTACCTGACCGTCATCCGCTGGCGGTCCCGCGTGCTGCGCGCCGCGGCCGGAGCGATGTTCGCGATCGGGCTGGCCGCCATGGCCAACGACCTGCTCGACGAACTCGACGTCCTGGAACTTCCCATGAGCGAGGCCCTCGCCACCGGCCTGACACTCTGCGCGCTGACAGCGATCATCCTCACCATCGTCGGCCAGCGGCGCGACGGCCGGTGGAGCCGGGGCACGCTCGTCTCCGGGTGGCTGTCGCTGAGCGTCTTCTTGCTGGTGATCCCGTACAACCTTCTCGCTGGCCTGCTCGGACACGCCAACCCCATGCCGGCGATCGTCATGGACGCGGTAGGACTCATCGGCACCCTCTGGCTCGCGGCGACCGCCCGTGAACTGTCGTCGATCGGCGGCCACCCGACCGACCCGCCACGCGCACCGCGGCGCGCTGTCCGCGTCACGGTGGCGGCCATAGTCATCCTGCCGATCATCGGACTGATCGAGCCGGAACAGTCCCCGCACCTCACCTTCACCGGCCGGTTCGCGGGCTGCTACAGCCGATCCTCCTTCGGAGACCTGAAACCCCACGAGCGGGAGGCCGAATTCCTGTGCCTCGCACGGCGTACCTTCGCCGGTGTCCCGCCCATGTTCCCGGACACGCTGTCGGACCAGCAGGTCCTCTCGTACGGCCGGGCGTTGTGCCGTGCGAAAGACCGCGATGAACAGAAGGCGATCCTGACGCGGGCCGGGAGCGAGCGTGCCGCCCAGGGCGCCGAGGCGTGGGACCTCGTCTACATCTGCCCGGAGATCATCGGCGCGACCCAGCCCGAACTGCTGCGATCGACCGCCGAATCGCAGGCAGCGGAGACCGACTACATCGCCGAGCAGAACGCCAGATGCCGTGACCCCTGGCCACGCACCAAGGGCGTCCGTCAGGCCACGGCGAACTACTTCCTGTTCGTCGACGGCGACCCCGGCTACCTGGTCCACGACCCCAACGACGAGACCACCGGCGGCTCGGACGAGGAGCTGATGGACAAGGTCTTCAAGGATCCTTCCGGCATCGGGGTGGACGGCAGCGGGGCGCTCATCGGGCACGTCGCTGACGTCAGCAATCTGTGCCTCACCGTGAAGGCCTTCCGCACCGCGCCACCAGCTCGTACCGCCGGATGGGACCAGGTCAACGAGGTGCCGATCCTCAGCCGCAGCGGGGACCTGACCGTGCCGTACATGGGTGAGGGCGGAGAGGTGGGCGCGGGCGCCCCGATGCCGAACCTGGCCATCGCCGGCAAGGGCCGCTACCGGCTCCGCGTCTACGTGCGGGTCGACGAGGCGGGCGAGGAGGAGCACCTGATTGTTGTCTTCCCTGGGGCGTCGCGGAAGAGGGTGACGTTGAAGGGCTGAGGGCGGGTGGTGGCGCACAGGGTGTCGTGGGTGAGTCTCCGGCTTTGTCGGGCGCGGCCTCACCTTGTCGAGGGTGGGGCGGCATTCTTAGCAGTCACCCTGTCGAGCAGGTGGGTTGCCTTCCCGTGCCTCACCCCATCGAGAGGGCCGCCTGTCTTCTCGGGCTGACCTTGTGGAGATGGCGGACGCCTTCGTGGGTTGCCTGCCGTCGGCAGATGAAGGGCGCGCCGTCGACCAGCACGAAGCCCCATGCCGAACAGACCGAAGGCGATGAGCGGCAGCGAGGGCCTGTAGTCCCTCCACGAAACCCTTCGACGCGTCTCGGCTCAGCCTGGGTGGTTCGATGAGCGGCGTTCCCTGGCGACCAATTTTCGAGGCGAGGCGGAGGACCATGGGGTGCGCGGGCGCAGCCCGCGCCTCGGGAAGACGTCCTCGCGGAGCGAGGGCCGCCAGGGGTCGCGGCTGTGGCGCGACTGGGAGACGGCCTGAACCGGGTTGCGCGAAGCGCCCGCGTGTGAAGACCTTGCGACGGGCGACGGGCGACGGGCGACGGGCGACGGGCGACGGGCGACGGGCGACGGGCGACGGGCGACGGGCGACGGGCGACGGGCGACGGGCGACGGGCTGGGCTCCAGCTTTGTGAGCTGGAGCCCAGTGGGGTGTCAGCGAGTGTCCGAGCCGCCGCCGAGGCCTGCCTTGCGGAGGGCTTCGGCCATGGCGCCGGAGGGGGCGGACCGGTCCTGGCGACGGTCGCCGCCCGAGCGCTGGCCGCCGCGACGGTCGTTGCCGCGATCGTTGCCGCGGTCGCCGGAACGGTCACCTGCGCGGTCACCGGAACGGTCACCTGCGCGGTCACCGGAACGGTCACCTGCGCGGTCACCGGAGCGGTCACCGCGCTGGCCGCGGTTGTCACGGTTGCCGCGCGCGCCGTCGCGGCCGGAGCCGCTGCCTGCGCCGCCGCTGCCTGCGCCCTGCCGTGCTGAGCCGTCACGCGAGCCTCCACGACCGGAGGCGTCTCCACCCGCGCCATCGCGGGCCGGGCGGGTGTCGGTGCTGCGGCCGTCCTGGGAGGCCGGGCGCGGGCCGCCTGGGCGGCCGCCGGACTGGCGCGGGCCCCGGCCGGAGCCGCCGCCCGCTGCGCCGCCCGAGGTCGGCTGCTCGGTCTCGTCCTCCAGGCGCATCGTGAGGGAGATGCGCTTGCGCGGGATGTCGACGTCGAGCACCTTCACGCGCACGATGTCGCCCGGCTTGGCCACGTCGCGCGGGTCCTTGACGAAGGTGCGGGACATGGCCGACACGTGGACGAGGCCGTCCTGGTGGACGCCGACGTCGACGAAGGCGCCGAAGGCGGCGACGTTGGTGACGACGCCTTCGAGGATCATCCCCGGCGCCAGGTCGGAGATCTTCTCGACGCCCTCCTTGAAGGTGGCGGTCTTGAAGGCGGGACGTGGGTCGCGGCCGGGCTTCTCGAGCTCGCCGAGGATGTCGGTGACGGTGGGCAGGCCGAAGGTGTCGTCGACGTAGTCGGCGGGCTTGAGCGAGCGCAGGGCGGCCGTGTTGCCGATCAGGGTCTTGAGGTCGGTGGCGGCCGACGTCAGGATGCGGCGGACGACCGGGTAGGCCTCGGGGTGGACGGCGGAGGAGTCGAGCGGGTCGTCGCCGCCCGGGATGCGCAGGAAGCCCGCGCACTGCTCGAAGGCCTTGGGGCCGAGGCGGGGGACGTCCTTGAGCGCGGTGCGGCTGCGGAAGGGACCGTTGCCGTCGCGGTGGGCGACGATGCTGGCCGCCAGGGTGGAGCCGATGCCGGAGACGCGGGTGAGCAGCGGCGCCGAGGCGGTGTTGACGTCGACGCCGACGGCGTTGACGGCGTCTTCGACGACGGCGTCGAGCGAGCGCGAGAGCTTGGTCTCCGACACGTCGTGCTGGTACTGGCCGACGCCGATCGACTTGGGGTCGATCTTGACGAGTTCGGCCAGGGGGTCCTGCAGGCGGCGGGCGATGGAGACGGCCCCGCGCAGGGAGACGTCGAGCTCGGGCAGCTCCTTGGAGGCGTACTCCGAGGCGGAGTAGACGGAGGCGCCCGCCTCGCTGACCACGATCTTGGTGATGCCGGGCATGTGCTTGACCAGCTCGGCGGCGAGCCTGTCGGTCTCGCGCGAGGCGGTGCCGTTGCCGATGGCGATCAGCTCGACGCCGTGGCGCTGGCACAGCGCCCCGAGGACGGCCAGCGACTGGTCCCACTGGCGCTTGGGCTCATGGGGGTAGATGGTGGCGGTCTCGACGACCTTGCCGGTCTTGTCGACCACGGCGACCTTGACGCCGGTGCGCAGGCCCGGGTCGAGACCCATGGTGGTGCGGGCACCGGCCGGGGCGGCGAGCAGGAGGTCCTTGAGGTTGGCGGCGAACACGCGCACGGCTTCGTCCTCGGCCGCCTGCCACAGGCGCGTGCGCAGGTCGATGCCCAGGTGCACGAGGATGCGGGTGCGCCAGGCCCAGCGCACGGTCTCGTTCAGCCACTTGTCGGCGGGCCGCCCCTGGTCGGAGACGCCGAAACGGGAGGCGATGCGGAGTTCGTACTCGTCGCCCTCCTCCGGCTCCAGCGCGACCGACAGGACGTCTTCCTTCTCGCCGCGGAAGATGGCCAGGATGCGGTGGGAGGGCAGCTTGGTGAACGGCTCGGCGAACTCGAAGTAGTCGCTGAACTTGGCGCCCGCCTCCTCCTTGCCCTCCTTGACGCGCGAGGACACCTGACCGTAGGACCACATGCGCTCGCGCAGCGACCCGATCAGGTCGGCGTCTTCCGCGAACCGCTCGATGAGGATCGCGCGGGCGCCCTCGAGGGCCGCGGCCGCGTCGGCAAGGCCTTCCACGACGTACGGCCCGGCGGTCGCGACGGGGTCGAGCGACGGATCGGCCAGCAGGGCGTCGGCCAGCGGCTCGAGGCCCAGCTCGCGGGCGATCTGAGCCTTGGTGCGGCGCTTGGGCTTGTAAGGAAGGTAGATGTCTTCCAGCCGCGCCTTGGTCTCCGCGGCCAGGATCTGCTCGCGCAGCTCGTCGGTCAGCTTGCCCTGCGACTCGATGGACTCGAGGATCGCCGCGCGGCGCTCCTCCATGTCGCGCAGGTAGCGCAGCCGCTCTTCCAGGGTGCGCAGCTGGGCGTCGTCGAGCGCGCCCGTCACCTCCTTACGGTAACGGGCGATGAACGGCACGGTCGAGCCGCCGTCGAGCAGGTCGACGGCCGCGCTCACCTGCCCCTCGCGCACGCCGAGCTCGTCCGCGATCCGCTGCTGGATAGAGAGCACCACTCCGCCTTTCGAAGGACTTCGAAGGACCCCCGACGGTCTCCCGACGGTCCTGCCCGGTCAATTGTGCAGGACCCCGCCGCCCTCCGAGACCAGGCTGTGGACAACCTTCCCGCTGATCATGACCAGTGTGCGCGGCGGACGGGTGACCACGGCCTCGGCCGCGCTGCTCACGGGCACGACCACGAGATCGGCGCGGCAGCCCACGGAAAGTCCGTAATCAGCCAGGCCCAGCACCTCGGCTCCGCCGTACGTGGCGGCCCGGAGCGCGAGCGCGATGTCCTCGTCGCGGCGGAAGGTGCTGCGGTAGGCCAGGTGCATCGCCCGCTCCAGCATGTCGCCGCTGCCGTACGGCCCCCACAGGTCGCGGATGCCGTCGTGGCCGCAGGCCACGACCACGCCCGCGTCGAGTACCCGCTTCAGCGGCGGGACGGGGAAGCTGTAGACGGCGGCCGTCGCCAGCGCCACCCCGGCGTCGGCGAGAACCGCGGCCAGGCGGTCCTGGTGGGCGTCGTCGACCTGGCCCAGCGCGTACGCGTGGCTGACCGTCACCCTGCCGCCCAGGCCGAGAGCGCGGGTGCGCTCGGCGATCAGCTCCAGTTCCCAGGCGCCCAGGGTGCCGCCGTCGTGCAGGTGGATGTCGAGGAAGGCGCCGTAGCGGTCCGCGAGAGCGAAGATCAGGTCGAGGTGGCGCACCGGGTCGCGGTCGATGCCCGCGGGATCCAGGCCGCCGATCGCCGCGACGCCGCTCTTCAGCGCCTCCTCCAAGAGGTCGAGCGTGCCCGGATTGGTCAGGACGCCGTGCTGCGGGAAGGCGACCTGCTGCACGGGCATGCCCACCTCGGCCGCCGCGGCACTGACCGCTTCGACGCCCCGCAGGCCGACCTCCGGGTCGATGTCGGTGTGCGACCTGACGTGCGCCGTGCCGTACGAGCGCATCGTGCGCAGGAGCGCGGCGATCCTGGCCTCGCTCGGCACGCCCAGCTCGGCGCGACGCGACAGGTCGTTGCCGATGCGGCCGGCCAGGGTGTCGTCAGCGGAATGCGGGATCCACGGGCCGCCGTACAGGGTCTTGTCGAGATGGCAGTGCGCCTCGACCAGGGCGGGCAGGACGAACTGGCCGGAGATGTCGATGACGGCCGGGTCGACGGGATCGGTGGCGATGCGGCCGTCGCGCACGAGAACATCGGCCGGTCCGTCGGCGCCCCAAGGGGTGCCGCCACGCAATAACACCTCTGTCATGAAAGCACCCTAATCCGATGGGGTGCCCAGGTGGCCGATCCTGGCGACGACGTGACCACGACGGCAGGCCCAGGTCGTGAACGGGGCAGAGGGGCCACACGGTGAAAGACGCCTCCATGACCGCCTCCTGTACGGCATCGGCGACATAGGTCGCAGCGTCGCCCGCGAAGGGGAGGCGGTCGTGGGAGAAGTGGTCGTCGACCTGCAGGCGGACGCCGTCGGGATCCCAGTCCGGTACGGCAAGCGCCACCTCGCCCGTCGCACCGGTGACACGCATGTCGTGCTCCACCCGGTCGATGGCCGCCCGCCACGCTCGGTAGGGGGCGGTCAGCTCCTCCGCTAGGCGGGACACGTCCTCGGGAGTCAGGTCGGCGGCCGGACGTTCGAGCAGCTCCCGGACGGCCGGAGTGTCGTGGTCCAGATCCGACAGGACGCAGGCGAGCTCGACGAGAGCGTCGCCCGTCACGGCGCCGGAGATCACCTGGGACGCCAGGTCGAGGTAAGCCGCCTTCATCCAGCGATCCTAGGCGGGGGTTCATACGATGCACGCATGAGATTCACGCTCGCCGCCCAAGGGCCCTACGACTTCGACGCCACGCTGCGGTTCGTCGAGGACTGGCCGGTCACCGGGGCGCTGGAGCACAGCGACGGGCGGGCGCTGCGGTTCGCGTACGCCGCCGAAGCCGACTGGCGGCCGGTCGGCGTGACGGTGACCGCGGCACCCGGCGGGGTCGAGGTAACCACCACGCGAGCCGTGCGGAGCGGGGAAGTGGCGCGGATCCTCTCGCTCGACGTGGACGGGAGCGGATTCGCGGCCGTGGGCGAGCAGGACCCGGTGCTGGGAGAGCTGCAGCGGCAACGGCCAGGGCTGCGGCCGCTGTGCTTCTGGAGCGCGTGGGAGGCGGCGTGCTGGGCGGTGATCGTGCAGCGGTCGTCGATGTACATCGCGGCGCGGATCAAGCAGAGGATCGCCGAGAAATACGGGGCCGAGGTGGAGGTGGACGGGCGGCCCTACTTCGCGTTCCCACCGCCCGCCGCGCTGGCGGACGCGGGAGGATTCGGACTGCCCGAACGGAAGGAGGAATGGGTGCGAGGGCTCGCCCGGGCGGCGCTGGACGGGGTTTTGACGGGGGAGTACCTGCGGTCGGTGGAGCCGGAGGAGGCGCTCGCGGAACTGCGGCGGCTGCCGGGGGTGGGCGGGTTTTCCGCGGGGCTGATACTCACCCGGGGAGCGGGGGCGCCGGACGCGTTCGTGGGGGAGGAGCCGCGGTTGTTCGGGGTGCTTCGGGGGGCTTATGGGATTCGGGAGGATGCGGGGGTGGGGGTTTATCGGGGGGTGATGGAAGGGTGGAGGCCTTATCGGAGTTGGGGGGCGTTTTTGTTTCGGGCGTTGGGTTACAGGCAGGGGGAGGTGGCGGCCAGGTAGAGGGAGCCGCCTTCGGCCCAGACGAGGGCGAGGGTGTAGTTGTCGGGGTGGGAGACGCCGGCGAGGTCGGGATGTCCTGCACGGCCGCTCGCTGTGATCACGTGGCCTTCGGCCAGCCAATGGGCCTTCACCTGGTCAGCGACGCGTTTGAGCTGATCGGTGGGGACACCTCGAAGCCAATAGGCACGGTTGACGGTGTAGCGCTCCGGAACACCGTCCGCGGAGAAGGCGCATGGGTTGGGCGTCACGGTGTAGGGGATGAGCTCGAGCTTCGGCGGAGGGCGAAGGGTGTCCGCTGTCTTGCGGATGAGCTCTTCGACACGGTTGACGGCTTCGGCCTGGGTCGTCATGGGATTCTCCGAGGTGCAACTGACGAGCGCGATGGTGAGGCAGGCAGCCAGAGTCCACCGGAACATCACGAGGAGCTCCGGATCTGGGGCATGAGCAACTGCGGCTTGATGTCCAGGTGAGGCTCGATGATTGCGTCGTATTGCCCATTGGTGATGCGGGCCAGATTTCGCAATGAGGGGGAGTGCAGGTCCCAATACCCCGAATGAGCCTGCACCACGTGCCGGCTCCCCGCCGAAAACACCCGCCCCCCGAACCCCGCATCCCCCGGATCCCGGGTGAATCGCCCCAGCATCGCCACCGGATCGTTGGGGTCCTCCCCCACCCATACCCGCTCCGCTCCCACCTTCAGATCCCGCGCATGCTCCACCCCCACCCCCGGGCTGCCCACGAACACGAACTCGTCGGCGAGCCTCCCTGGCCGCAGCAGCGCGGCCTTGCCCGACACCAGGGACCCGTACGAATGCCCGAGCACCACGTACCGCGCCCCCTCACCCCCGGTGGCACGCAGGCCGTCGGAGAACGCCGCCAGCTCCACGGCTCCCCTTTCGGCGGGTGCGTCGGAGGCGACGGAGGCGGGTGGGTCCAGGAGGTTCTCCAGTTGTGGCGGGTCGTAGCCGAGCCAGGCGATCGAGGCGATCGCCCGTTTCCCGGCGGTGGCCTGGGCTTGCTGCCACAGGACGCGGGCGCGGTCGATGTCGCCGGCGAAGCCGCCGAGTTCGGTGTTCAGCCCTGGCACGTAGGTGACGATGGTGTCGGCGGCGTCGGGGTCGCCCCAGGAGACGACGAGCCGGCCGGTGCCGTGGAGGTCGAAGGCGAGCAGGAGGGCGGGCGGGTGGCCGTCGCGTCCGCCGGCGGCGAGTGCCCGTTCGATCATGGCGATGTTGCGCAGGAGCCTGCCGGCCTGGTCGCGGGTGATCAGGGAGCGGGGGGCGGCTAGGGCCGACAGGTCTTCGAGGATGCCGGTGAGCTGCTCCAGCTCTGCTTCGAGGCGTCGTTTCTCGGCGGCGAGGAAGGCGCGGTTGGCCTGGTCGCGGGTGGCGGCGGGCAGGCCGTTGAGTGAGCCGATTCCCGGCAGGCGAGTGAGGCGTTCCTGGACGGCGGCGGGCAGGCGGTGCCACCAGGCGTGGACGCGGGCGGCGAGGCCGGGGTCGCGGCGGGCCAGGAGCTGGGTGAGGGCGGCGGGGTCGCCGGAGGCGACCTTGGCCAGGAGGGTGTCGGGGTCGGTCGCGGTGGCGTAGCCGCCGAACAGGTCGAAGGCGACGGAGTCTGGGGGCAGCCAGGGTGTGTCGCGCTGGATGCGGGCCAGGCGGCGGCGCAGGTCGGGCGCCTGGGTGCCGGACCATTGGCCGGCCGCGGCGATGGTCCAGCCGGGTGAGGCGGGCTGGCCGGTGGCGGACAGCAGGGCGCGGACGCGGGCTCCGGCGGCGGGCAGGCGTTCTGCGGCCTGGTCGAGCATGGTGACGAGGCCGCGCATGGCCTGGGTGTCGATGCCGCGGAAGGGTCCGTGGGTGGCGGAGACGATGGAGACCTGGGTGGCGATCGAGGGGGCGGCGGGTGTGGGTCCGCCGCGCCGTACGACTTCGCCGGCGAGGGCGGCGAGCGCCATCGTGAAGGCGGACTGGATCGAGGTGCGATGGGTGGCGAGCGAGGCGGTGAAGTGGGGCGCGCCGCCGCCCACCCACGCGCTGGCGGCCATGACACGGGTCGCGGCGTCGAGGTCGGCGGCGTGCTCGGTGGCGAGCGCGGCAACCGCTCGAAAGGCCTCCATAGCATCTGACATGGTCGCTTCAGCATCGCAAAGCGTCCGCGGGCCGGGCAGCGGAACGGCGGTTCGTGGGGGAATGTGATCTAGCGGAAAGCGTGGGTGATGTGCTTGGTTTTGCAGCTATATGGAGCTCAACGAGAGTGATATTCCCGCCCTCGCGCGTGGTTGTGCCGTCCTGGGGACGGGCGGCGGCGGTGATGTGCGCGTGGGCGCGCTGGCCGCGACCAGGGCGATCCGCGAGCACGGGCCGGTGCGGGTCGTGCGGATCCAGGATCTGGCCGATGACGAGCTGATCGTGCCGCTGTCGGGCATCGGCGCGCCCACGGTGAGCCATGAGATGCCGCACGGCGAGGCGGAGGCGCATCGGATCGTCGAGGAGGTCGAGAAGATCTTCGGAAGGCGCCCGGCCGCGATCATGTCCAGCGAGATCGGCGGCTCCAACGGGGTCGCGCCGGTGGCCTGGGCCGCGCAGCTGGGCCTGCCGCTGCTCGACGCCGACGCCATGGGCCGGGCCTTCCCCGAGGTCCAGATGGTGTCGATGTACGTGAAGGGCCTGCCCGCCGACCTCGTGATCATGGCGGACGTGGTCGGGAACGTCACGACGATCCGCCCGGTCGACGGCCTGTGGTCGGAACGTATCGCCCGCGCGGTCTGCGTGGCCGCCGGGTCCAGCGCGCTGATGGCCGACTACGTGCTCACCGCCGCGCGGGCGCGCGGCGCGGTCATCGAGGGCACGATCGGCAGGGCGCTGCGGATCGGCCGCCACCAGGTGCTGGAGGCGCTCCAGGAGGAGCTCGGCGCCATCAGGCTGATCACCGGCAAGCTGACCGACATCGAGCGGCGCACGGAGGGCGGGTTCGTGCGCGGCTCGGCCACGATCGAGGGCACCGGCGCCGACAGGGGCCGCGGCCTGCTGCTGGAGCTGCAGAACGAGAACCTGGTGGCCATCGAGGACGGCGAGGTCAGGGCGATGGTCCCCGACCTGATCGCGGTGGTCGACACCGAGACCGCCGCCGCGATCCAGACCGAGGCGCTGCGATACGGCCAGCGGGTGACCGTGCTGGCGTGGGCGTGCGACCCGATCTGGCGTACGGCACGCGGCCTGGAGGTCGCCGGGCCACGCGCGTTCGGCTACGACCTGGAGTATCGACCCGTGGGGGCCGGCGCATGAGTCTCAGAATCGGCCTGGACGTGGGTGGCACCAACACCGACGCGGTCGTGCTCGACCACGAGGACCGCCTGGTCGCCAAGGCCAAGCGTCCCACGACCCCCGACGTGACAGTCGGCCTGCTCGCCGCCCTCGACGCGGTCCTGGGCGCGGTCGAGCCGGCGGCGGTCACCCGGATCATGCTCGGCACCACTCACGCCACCAACGCGATCCTGGAGCGCCGCGGCCTGGGCAGGGTGGCGGTGATCCGGCTGGGCGCCCCCGCGACCACCTCGGTGCCGCCTCTGTCGGACTGGCCGGACGACCTGCGCGCGACGGTCTCGGCGGGCGAGGCGGTGCTGCCGGGCGGCCACTTCGTGGACGGCTACCCGATCAGCGCGCTCGACCTCGGCGCCGTGCGCCGTTTCCTCGACGGCCGTGACGCCGGCGCGGTCGCGGTGACCGGCGTGTTCAGCCCCGCGAGCGCCGAGCAGGAGCAGGCCGTGGCCGAGCTCGTGACGCGTGAGTACGGCCTGCCGGTCAGCCTCAGCCACGAGCTGGGCTCCCTCGGCCTCCTGGAGCGCGAGAACGCCACGGTCCTCAACGCCGCCCTGTACGGCGTGGCGGAGCGGGTGACCGGCGCCCTGACCTCCGCGCTGGAGTCCAGGGGCCTGTCGGCCCTGCCGTACCTGGCGCAGAACGACGGCACGCTGATGACGCTGGAGCAGGCCAGGAGGCTGCCGGTCTCCACGATCGGCTCGGGCCCCGCCAACTCCCTGCGCGGCGCGGCGTTCCTGTCGGGCGCGCAGGACGCGATCGTGGCCGACGTGGGCGGCACCTCGACCGACCTGGGTGTGCTCGTCGGCGGGTTCCCGCGAGAGTCGACCGCGGCGACGGAGATCGGCGGCGTGCTCACCAACTTCCGCATGCCCGACATCCTGGCGATCGCCCTCGGCGGCGGCAGCATCGTCGGCCCAGGCCCGAGCGTGGGGCCGGAGTCGGTGGGCTACCGGATCGCGGAGCTGGCCCTGGCCTTCGGCGGCGGCGTGCCGACGTTGACGGACGCGGGCATCCTGGCCGGGCGTGCCCAGGAGCTGGGAGGCGCTTGGAAGGCGGGGGAGTTCGAACTCCTCCTGTCCGAGGCGCTCAAGATCTCCGACGCCATGGTCGAGGACGCCGTGGACCGCATGACGCTGGGCCGTACCGGCAGGCCGCTGGTCGCGGTCGGCGGCGGCGCGTTCCTGCTGCCCGCGTCGATCCCGGGTGTCAGTGATGTGCTCCGCCCGCGGCACGCCGAAGTGGCCAATGCCGTCGGAGCGGCGATCGCCCTGGCGAGCGGGAGAGTCGATACGATCTTGCCTGCGGGCCAAAACAGAGCAGAACGCATCGAAGCGGCAAAAACCGAAGCTGCCGCGAGAGCCGTACAGGCGGGTGCCGACCCCGGAGGGGTCGAGATCGTGGACCTGTACGAGATCCCGCTCAGCTATCTGTCGGAGCCCGCGGTGCGCCTGCACGTGAAAGCGGCAGGCCCGCTGAAACCGAACCGGTGAAAGGACCCCCGATGCGCTGGCACCAGGGACTGCTCGTCGGCGTCGTCGCCTTAACCCTGTCCGCGTGCGCGGGCGGCCAGGTGCGCGGTGCCGACCGGAGCCCCCAACCCGCGGCCGACACCACCGCGCCGACGGCCCAGACGACCCAGAACGCCCAGACGACCCCGGCGGCTCAGGCCAACGACAAGACCTTCGTCTACGCCCCCAACCTCGACGTCGTCACCGACTGGGACCCGGCGACCTCGTACTCCAACGAGATCATCGCCATGGCGAACATCTACGAGAGCCTGACCAGGTACAACGCCCAGACCCAGAAGGCCGAGCCGAAACTCGCGACCGAGTGGACCGCGTCGGCCGACGGCAAGGAGTGGACCTTCAAGCTCCGCGAGGGCGTGACGTTCCACACCGGCAAGCCGCTGACCGCCGAGGTCGCCAAGCAGGCCATCGAGCGCACGATCAAGCTCAACGGCGGCGCCGCGTACATCTGGGCGCCGGTCAAGACGATCGCGGCGCCCGACCCGCTCACGCTCACCTTCTCCCTGAAGTACGCGGCCCCGCTGGACCTGGTCGCCTCCTCCGGCTACGCCTCCTACATCTACGACCCCGACGGCGTCTCGCCCGACGGCGACAAGGACGGCGGCAGCGGCCCCTACACGATCGACCAGTGGGCCAAGGGCAAGGAGACCGAGCTCACCCTCAAGGCCTACGACGGCTACTGGGGCGGCTGGAAGCCCGAGCAGTACAGGAAGGTCGCCTTCCGGGTCACCGAGCAGGTCAACACCGCCTGGCAGCTGCTGCAGAGCGGAGAGGTCAGCTTCGTGCCGCGCCTCAACCCGCAGCTGTTCCAGCAGGCCTCCGGCACGCAGGGGGTGCAGACCGCCTCGACGCCGTCGTTCCAGAACCTGCTCCTGCTGTTCAACACCGAGAAGCTCGACCCGGAGGTACGGCAGGCGCTCCAGCACGCCATCGACTACGACGGCCTGGTCGCGGCGCTGAAGGGCGCCGGGGTCAAGGCGAGCGGCCTGGTGCCGCCCGGCCTGCTGGGCCACACGCCCGGCAAGGAGCCGGTGTACGACATGGACAAGGCGCACGAGCTGCTGCAGAAGCGCGGCTTCGGCGTCGACGGCACGGAGCTGGAGCTCAGCCTCACCTACGCCCAGGGCGACGACGACCAGAAGCTGCTGGTCACCCTGCTGACGTCGGCGCTCAAGAAGGTCAACGTGACCGTGAAGGCCAAGCCGATGCAGTGGAGCGCCCAGTGGGACCAGGGCAAGAAGGGCGGCCAGGACATCTTCGTCATGTACTGGTACCCCGACTACGCCGACGCCTACTCGTGGTTCTACAACATGTTCAGGACGGAGAAGGAGACCAGCTTCAACCTCTCGTACCTGAAGGACAAGGAGATCGACAAGCTCATCGCGGGGTTGCCCGCGCTGACCGCTGTCGACCAGGTCAAGGCGCACGAGGCCTATGCCGACCTGCAGCGCAGGATCCTCGACGAGCAGGCCGCCGCGGCCGTGCCGTACGTGCAGACCTACCAGCGGGCGCTGGGCGCGGACGTGAAGGGGTACGTGGACAACCCGGCCTATCCGAACGTGGTGTTCTTCTACGACGTGACCTCCCCCTGATGGTCGGTTACCTGATCCGCCGGCTCGGCCAGGCCCTCCTGGTCGTGGCCGGCGTGGTCACGCTCACCTTCGTGATCATGAGGCTGGTGCCGGGCGATCCCGCGGTCGCCTACGCCGGCCCCAAGGCCACGCCCGAGCAGCTCGCGGCCGCCCGCGAGCGGTTCGGGCTGGACGATCCGCTGGCCGTCCAGCTGGTCGCCTATCTGCGCGACCTGCTGACCGGTGACTGGGGGACCAGCCTGCACTCGCGGCAGCCGGTGCTCGATGACCTGGCGCTGGCCTTTCCCGCCTCGCTCGAACTGGTCGGGACCGCGCTGGTGATCGCCGTCGCGGTGGGGTTGCCCGTGGGCGTGCTCGCCGCCCGCTTCAAGACGAGATTTCCTGACTTCGTGGTGCGGGTGGGCTCGATGCTCGCCGTCTCCTTCCCCGTCTTCTGGCTCGCCCTGGCCGTCCAGACGATCTTCGCGACCGGCCTCGGCTGGTTCCCCGTGGCGGGGGAGTACGACGGCGACCTCGACACCGCCAGCCCGCTCACCCTCTGGACCAACATCACCGTCGTCGACGCCCTGATCACCGGGAACTGGCCGATTCTCACCAGCACCCTGTGGCACCTCGTGCTGCCCGCCCTCGTGGTCGCCGCCTACCCCGCCGGGGTCATCGCCCAGCTGACCAGGGCCGCCCTCATCGAGGAGTCGACGCAGGACCACGCCAGGCTCGCCCGCGCGCTGGGCTTCCGCGAGAGCACGATCCTGACCCGCTTCTCCTTACGCGCCGCGCTCAACCCGGTGCTCGCGCTGATCGCCCTGGTCTTCGCCTACTCGATCGTCAACGGCTTCCTGGTCGAGGCGATCTTCAACTGGCCGGGGCTCGGCCGCTACGCCACCACCTCCATTCGCTCCCACGACACCCCGGCCATCGCGGGGGTCACGCTGCTGGTGGCCGTCGTCTACGTGCTGGCCAACCTGGTGGTGGACCTCCTGCAAGGCGTCGTCGACCCGCGGGCGCGTGCGCGATGAGGCGGCTCGGAGCGTTCCTGCTCGCCCTGATCGTGCTGGCCTCCCTCGCCGCGCCCTGGCTGGCGCCCTACCCCGAGGACGCCGTCGACCCGCTCAGCAGCCTCCTGCCGCCCAGCCCTGAGCACTGGTTCGGCACCGACCAGGCCGGGCGCGACATCTTCTCGCGCGTGCTGTACGGCGGGCAGACCTCCCTGCTGATCGCCATCGCCGTCCTGGGCAGCTCCGCCCTGGTCGGGGTCGCGCTCGGCATGACCGCCGGATACGCGGGCGGCTGGCTGCGCGACGTGATCATGCGTGTCACGGACATCTTCCTCGCCTTCCCCGCGCTGCTGCTGTCGGTCGCGCTCGCCGTCGTCCTGGACCCCACCGTGACCACGGTGATCGTGGCCATCGCCGCGACCTGGTGGCCCTGGTACGCCCGGCTCTCGATGTCGGTGGCCGCCTCCGTCTCCACCCGCCCGTACGTCGACGCCGCCCGCTGCCTGGGCGTGCCCGCCCCGCTGATCGTCGTACGGCACGTCCTGCCCAACTCCCTCACCCCCGTCCTGGTCCAGCTCTCGCTCGACGCCGGAGGGGTCATCCTGACCGCCGCCGCCCTGTCGTACCTGGGCCTGGGCGCCCAGGACCCGATCGCGGAATGGGGGCTGATGGTCGAGCAGGGCCAGTCGCTCATCTCCACGAACTGGTGGGTGGTCACCTTCCCCGGCCTGGCGATCGTGCTGACCGCCTTCGCCTTCAACGTGCTGGGCGAAGGCCTGCGCAACGCCCTCGACCCGCGCAGGACGGTGATCAAATGATCGAGGTCAGCGACCTGGAGGTCAGGTACGGCACGCACGTGGCCGCCAGCGTGCCCGCTCTGACCGTACGGCCCGGCGAATGCGTGGCGATCGTGGGGGAGAGCGGCTCGGGAAAGAGCTCCACCCTCATGGCCCTGCTCGGCCTGGCCGAGGCGTCGGGGAACGTCACGATCTGCGGCGTCGACGTGCTCAGGGCGGGCCCCAGGGAGCTGCGGCGGCTCAGAGGCTCCAAGGCCGCCCTCGTCATGCAGTCGCCCCAGGCCGCCCTGCCGCCCACCACCCGCCTGGGCGCCTTCATGCGCCGCGCGCTCAAACTGCACGGCGTGCGGGCGTCGATGGAGGAGGCCATGCGTGCCGTACTCCTGGACCCCGCGCTGCTGAGGCGCTACCCGCACGAGATCTCCGGCGGCCAGGCGCAACGGTTCGCCATCGCCCTGGCCATCGCGCTCGGCGCCGAGGTGATCCTCGCCGACGAGCCGACCAGCGCCCTCGACGTGACCGTCCAGGCCGAGGTGATCGCCGTGCTGCAGCGCCTGCGCGCCGAGCGGGACCTGGCGGTGCTGATGGTCTCCCACGACCTGGCCCTGGTCTCCACGATCGCCGACCGCATCGTGGTGATGAAGGACGGGCAGGTCGTCGGCACGCTCACCCACCCCTACACCCGACAGGAGCTGGAGGCGGTGTTCGGTGCTCAAGGCTGAGAACGTCACCCTGGCCTACGGCCGTACGCCCGTGGTCCATGACGTCACCCTGGAGATCACCCCGGGCGGCGTCGGGCTCATCGGCGAGAGCGGCTCGGGCAAGACGACCCTCGCGCGTGCCTTCCTGGGCCTGCTCAAGCCGGTCAAGGGCGTGATCCTGTACGGCGGGCGACCGTTGACGGACCTGCGCGCCTTTCGCCGTGAGGTGCAGCCGGTCTTCCAGGCCGAATCGCTCGACCCCCGCATGAGGGTCGGCCGCAGCATCGCCGAGGCCCGCCCGGCGATGCCCGTGGCCTCGCTGATGGAGGCCGTCGGCCTCGACCCCGCCCTGGCCGGCCGCCGCCCCCACGAGCTGTCAGGCGGGCAGCGGCAGCGCGTGGTGATCGCCAGGGCCCTGGCCGTCGAGCCGAGGCTGCTCATCCTCGACGAGCCGACCAGCGCCCTTGACGTCACCGTCCAGGCCAGGATCCTGGAGCTGCTCGCCGGGCTGGAAACCGAGCGGCTGCTGATCACCCACAACCTGGCCGTGGTCTCACGGCTGTGCCGTACCTCCCACGTGCTGTTCGCCGGTCGCGTGGTGGAGTCGGGGCCCACCGCGGAGCTGCTGGCGCGGCCGATGCACCCGTACACCAGGGCGCTGCGCGAGGCCGTGCCGGAGCTCGGCGGCAGCCCGCCCGCGGCCACCGGGGCCGAGCCGGTGACCGCCGCCACGGGATGCGCCTACCGGCTGCGCTGCCCGCTGGCCGTACCCGCCTGCGAGGAACGGCCGGAGCCGGTCGCGATCGGTGACAGGCGGGTCGCCTGCCACCGGGCTACAGAGCTCTGAGCCCGCTGATCACGTCGAGCAGGATGTGCGGGTCCGACATGGGAGCGGGCAGCTCGACCTTGACCAGTTCCTGGGCGTGCAGATCCCCCACCAGCACGCGCACGACCCCGATGGGCAGGCCGAGCTCGGCGGCCACGTCGACCAGCCGCGTCGGCCTGATGCACTTCTGCAGGATGATGTGGTGCTCAGGCCCGAGCCCTCCGGGCGGCGCGAAACCGCCCACCGTCGTGATCACGGCGATGAGGTCGATGGCGGCGGTGGCCGGTACCGTACGGCCGCGCGTCAGCAGGTAGGCAGGGACGATCGGACCCGCGTCCTCGTCCAGCCAGCGTTCGTCACTCATGGACCACCACCTCGACCTCGGTGGGGACGGGGATGATCACATGTGCAGCGGGGATCAGCACGATGGCGGTGGTCCCTCCATATGGTGAACCGCGCAACGTCACGCGGATATCGTGTCTGGCGGCCAACCGGCCGACCACGAACAGCCCCAGCTGGTCGCCGTCGTGCAAAGCGTCGAACTCCGGCGGCGCGGCCAGCAGGGCGTTGTGATGGGCGAGTTCCGCCTCGCCCATCCCCAGCCCGCGATCCTCGACCACGACGGCGAATCCGTGGGCGGCGTTCTCGCCCCGGACGGTCACGGGCGCGGTCGGCGGGGAGAAGACGGTGGCGTTCTCGATCAGCTCGGCGATGAGGTGGATGGTGTCGGCCACGACCGCGCCGTCGAGGCACAGCCCTGGCATCTCCTCGACGTTGACCCTCGGGTAGTCCTCGACCTCGGCGGTGGCGCCGCGCACCACGTCGAGCAGCCGCACCGGCTTGCTCCAGCCGCGGCCCGGGGTGGCGCCCGACAGGATGATCAGGCTCTCGGCGTGCCTGCGCATCCGCGTCGTCAGGTGATCGAGACGGAACAGGTCGTCGAGCGTGCCAGGCTCCGTGGCGCGGTGCTGCATGCTCTCCAGCTGGATGCGCTGGCGGTGCAGCAGCGCCTGGCTGCGGCGCGACAGGTTGCGGAAGACCTGGCGCACCCCCTCGCGCAGCTGCGCCTGGCCGACGGCCGCCTCCACGGCCGTGCTCTGCACGGTGGCGAAAGCCGTACCGACGTCCTTGATCTCCGTCGTCGTGCTGCGCACCGTGATCGCGGGCGCCTCCACCTCGGCGCCCTCGCGGAGCCTGGCCACGACCTGCGGCAGCCGCTCCTCGGCCACCTCCAGGGCGGCCCTGCGCAGCTCGGCCAGCTCCTTGGACAGCCGGCTCGCCTGCCGCAGCGAGATGAAGATCGAGAGCATGACGAGCACGGCCCCGATGCCGCCCAGCAGGAAGGCGCGCATCATCACGGCGTCGGCCACCGGCACCGCGCGGCCGGCCAGCAGCGAGCTGGCGTGCATCTCGGCCTCGCCGAACGCCTCCACCAGCTCCTTGCTGACCACCGGCCAGTCGACGGGCACCCGCCCGTCGATGATCTGCTCCTCCATGACCCGCAGCCGCAGGTACTCCGGCGAGGCGATGATGCCCACCTGGATGTCGCGCAGCTCCGGGTCGAGCTCGGCCAGCGACTGGTCGATGAGGAACCGCCGGTTGCCGACGATCTGGGTGAAGGCGGTGCGCTCCTGCTCGCTCGTCGGGCCCGCCCCGATCGCCTGCTCACGGGTGAGCAGCTCCTTGGCGAACCCGAGGTTGATGACCAGCCGAGACTGCTCGTAGATGGGGATGTCGTTGATCAACGCGACGCTGCGGTGCAGCCCGAACAGCGCGTCGACCATGTCGCTGTAGGACTCGACCGCCGCGTACCTGCCGATGAGGCGCTCCGACACCTCGCCGCGCAGCACGTCGAGCCGGGCGACCTGGATGAGTACCTCGTCGACCTCGGCGGCGTACGCGCTCCTGGACTCCGCCGAGCGGGTGAGGAAACGCTCGCGGGCCTCGTCGGTGGCGCTGTGCTGCAGCAGGAAGGCCTGGCGGGCGGCGGGCTGGCCGGTGCGCAGGAGACGGACGGCGGCCAGGCGCTCACGCTGGAGCTCGGCCCCCAGCCGGTAGGCCGGGTGGCGCAGGTTGCTCCAGAGCGTCTGGTAGGCCCTCAGCTCCAGGCTCTCGTGCGCGCTCACCGCTGACAGGACACCCCACAGGACGAGCATCGAAACGATCGGGACCAAGAGCAAGCCGACGATCTTCGTTCTGATCGTTCGGCTACGGCCCATGGGCACCCCCAGTTTTGGACCTCACGAGAATAGCAAGTTGATCACCAGAAGTCCCGATTTTTCGGCACTTGTGCGGTAGGTTGCGGCACATCATGAAGGCCCGCCTCGTCGCCCTCGTGCTCGCCCTCCTCATGGCCGGCTGCAGCGCCGCCCCCACCGTGGAGCCGCAGCGGCGACCCACCGCACGCACGCCCGCCTTCGTGTACGTCGAGAACGTCGACGTGATCAGCGACTGGGACCCCGCCACCGCCTACTCCAACGAGATCGTGGCCTTCCAGAACATCTACGAGACGCTCACCCTCTGGAACCCCGTCTCCAAGAAGGCCGCACCCCGCCTGGCCACCTCGTGGAAGGCCAGCACCGACGGCAAGACCTGGTCCTTCAAACTCCGCCCCGGCGTACGCTTCCACACCGGCAGAGCGCTCGACGCCGCCGCCGTCAAGGAAGCCGTCGAACGCACCATGTCGAGCAACGGCGAACCCGGCTACATCTGGGGCCCCGTCTCCTCCGTCGTCGTCGACGACCCGCTCACCGTCACCTTCGTCCTCAAGTACGCCGTGCCGTTCGACCTCGTCGTCGCCTCCACCTACGCCGCCTACATCTACGACCCCGCCGGCATCGACCCGGCAGGCAAGAAGGACGGCGGCACCGGGCCCTACACCGTCTCCACCTGGACCAAGGGCGCCGCCGACGAACTCGTCCTGACCGCCTTCGACGGCTACTGGGGAGGCTGGGAGCGGCCCCACTACCGCAAGATCACCTTCCGCGTCGTGCCCAGCACCCAGGACCAGTGGACCGGGCTGCTCACCGGCGAAGTCACCTTCGTGCCGCGCATCAACAGATTCAGGTACGGCAGAGCCGCGCGCATGGGCGGCCTGCGCACCTCCCGCGCGCCCTCCTACCAGGTGCTCACGCTGCTGTTCAACACCCGCCTCGGCCCGCTCACCGATGTGCGCATCCGCAAGGCGCTCCAGCGGGCCATCGACTACTCCGGCCTGACACGCAAACTCGCCGGCGCCGTCACCCCGGCCAGCGGCATCATCCCCGAAGGCCTGCCCGGCCACGTCAAGCGCCGCGCACCACGCCAGAACCTCCAGGCCGCCACCCGGCTGCTCACCGCCGCGGGCTACGGGCCGGGCGGGCGACCCCTCACCCTCTCACTCACCTACGCGGAAGGCGACGAAGACCAGCAGCAGCTCGTCACCTCGCTGCGCCGCACAATGCGCGCACTCAACGTCACCCTCGACGCCCGCGCCATGCCCTGGCTCGAACAATGGGAACAGGGCAAGCAGGGCGGGCAGGACATCTTCGTCATGTACTGGTGGCCCGACTACGCCGACGCCTACTCCTACTTCGGGCCTGTCTTCCGCAGCGCCGACCCGCCCGTGTTCAACCTCACCTACCTGCAGGACCCGCAGATCGACGCGCTCATCGACTCGCTTCCGGAACTCACCGCCGTCGACGCCGCCTCGGCCGAGCGCGCCTACGCCGAGCTCACACGGCTGCTGCTCGACGTGAAAGCGGTCGCCGTCGTGCCCTGGGTCGTCACCTACAACCGGTCCTACGCCGCAGGAGTGCAGGGCTACCACGACAACCCCGCCTACCCGGACGTGGTCTTCGTCTACGACCTACGCCCCTCCGCCTGACTCCCGCGCATCGTCCGCGGCCCGCTCACGCAGCTTGAGCCGGATCTCCTCAGGGGTGTACGCCCGGCGCCGCCGCTCGGCCCGCGCGATCACCACCCCGGTCGCCGCCACGCCCGCGACCCCCGCCAGCCCGAGTATCTTCCACCAACGACCTCGCATCTGCTTAGGCTAGCGGTGTGCTGACACTCGACGAAGCCGTCAACGAGACCCGCACCGGCGATCTTTGGATCTTCCGTGGCCGCTCCGTGCCCGACCGCGCCATCCAGACGATGACCAACAGCCCGGTCAACCACGTCGGCATGGCCATCGTCGTCGAGGACCTGCCACCCATGATGTGGCATGCGGAGCTCGGCAAGTCGCTGCTCGACCTGTGGTCGGGCACCCACCACCGCGGCGTGCAACTCCACGACCTGCGCTCGGCGGTGCTCGTGTGGGGCAACAGGTACGGCCAGCGCGCGTGGCTGCGGCAACTGGAACCGCTCGCCACCGCCGAGATGGAGGACGCGGCGCTGCGCACCGTCGCCCGGCTCGACGGCACCCCGTTCCCCTCCACCGCCCGCCTCGCCACCCGCTGGGCCCGCGGCCGCCTCCCCCAGCTCCGGCGCCCGCCGCGCGAGCGGGTGCTGGAAAGCGCCTACTGCGCGGAGGTGGTGGCGGTGACGTACGAGGCGATGGGGCTGCTCGAGGGCGGGCGCAAGGCCAACTGGTACGACCCGGGGCGCTTCTGGAGCGGAGACGACCTGGAACTGACGGGGGGCTACAAGCTGGGCAACGAGATCACCGTGGGCGTCCCCCACAGCATGGTCCCTCCCCGGTAAAAGGAACTCACTCCCTCCCCATCAACAACTCCGCCAGTTCCCTCCGATCCCGCGCCCCCGTCCGCTCGTACACCGCCCCCAGGGTGTTGGCCACCGTCCGCACCGACAGCACCAGCCGCTCGGCGATCTCCCGGTTGCTCAGCCCCTGCGCCGCCAGCAGGGCCATCTCCCGCTGCCGTGGCGTGAGGTCCGGCAGCTCCAGCCCCATCAGGGCGGGCGTCCGCACGCCCTGGCATGCCTGCGCCACCTGCCAGGCGCGGGTTTCGGCGGCGCGGGCGGCGCGGGTGGCGCCGGCGCGGCGGTAGGCGACGGCCGCCTGGGCGTACGCCTCGGCGGCGTACAGCACGCAGCCGAGCCGCTCGAACTCTCCTCCGACCTCCACCAGGGCGCCGCCGTCTCGCGCGTGGGCGTGCCGGACGAAGGCGGACAGCAGCGGCCCTTCGGCGCGCGAGGCGTCCAGGCGGGCCGCGACGAGTGCCGGCTGCCCGAGCCGTACGACGTCGTGCAGGGCGAACGCCTCGTAGCACGGCAGGGTTGTGGAGGCGAGCGCCAGCGACGCCGACACCGCGCCCGACAGGTCGCCGCGTGCGGCCAGGGACCACACGCGGGCGCTCTCCAGGGGGAAGACGTACGGCGGCCCGACGGGCAGGGCCATCGCGTCGGCGCGTTCGAGGGTTTCCGCGGCGCCGGCGGCGTCGCCGAGCAGGGCCTGGGCGTGGGCGAGTTCGCCGAGGCAGGGTCCGGCGAGCGGACCGCGTTCGGGCAGGGAGGCGCAGACCTCGCGGGCACGGTCGTGCGCTTCGCGGACCCGGCCGCGCATGCGCAGGACGCGGGCCTGCTGGGCGCCGAACTGGTGGATCACGCGGGGCCAGGCGCCGAACTCGCCGCCGAGCCGCAGGCCTTCGTCGGCGGCGCGGGCGGCGGCTTGGAGGTCGCCGAGCACGAGGTGCGCCTGGGCGACGCTGTCGAGGAGGCTGGAGGTGAGGCTGGGCAGACCGTGCGGCTCGCGGGCGATGTCGGCGGCGGTCGCGGCGGACTGCTCCAGGCACTCGGACGGGCGCGCCTGGTAGAGGAGGATCGCGGCGCGCGTGACGCCGTGGGCGCGGGCGCCGCGCGAGCCGTGGGCGAGGTCGTAGGCGATGATGCGCCGCATGAGGGTCTCGGCGCCCGCCAGGTCGCCGGCGGCGGCGGTGAGGGAGGCGCGGGTGCCGAGCAGGCCGAGGGCCAGTTCGGGGTCGCCGGGGCGCACGCTGTCGATGAGGGCGAAGGCGTCGTCGACGCGGCCGAGGCCGAAGAAGAGGTTGAAGGCCCGGTGCACGGTGCAGTCGATGCGCTGCTCGGGGGAGAGGCCGAGGCGGTCGGCTGAGGCGAAGACCTGCTCGGACTCGTCGTACTTGTCGCTGTAGAAGAGCACGGTGGCCAGGGCGAGGCCGGCCGCGGCTCCGCCTCCCGCCTCGACGGCGGCCCGGGCCAGGCGCAGGGCCAGCCGCAGGTCGCGTGTCACCCGCGCCCTGTCGCATCCGGCGAGCAGCAGGCCGGGGTCGGCGGGTGCGCCGCTGTCGAGGCGCCAGACGGCCACGCGCAGCACGTCTTCACGTCGCCGCTGCCCGGCCGCCGCGACGGCGTCGGCCAGGCGGCGCATCAGGCCGCGAGCGCGCAGCAGCCCGCATCCCGAGCGGATCACCTCGCCGTAGAGCGGGTGCGCGAGGCGTACCTGCAGGCGTTTGCCGTCGCGGTCGACGGCCACGAGCGACCGGTCCTCCAGGCGCTCCACCGCGGCCTCGGAAGCCAGGTCGGCCAGCAGGTCGGCGCCGAGCGGCTCGCCGTACGCGAGGAACTCCAGCACCTCGCGCTCGTCGCCGGTCAGCTCGCCGATGCGGCCGGCGATGGCCTCGCGCAGCGACGGGGTCATGGTGGCCTCGCCGCGCCAGCGCCACACGCCGCCGTCGCAGGCCAGCAGCCCTGACAGCACCAGTTCGCGCAGCCACAGCGTGTTGCCGTCGCTGGCGCGCCACAGCCGCGAGACTGCCGTGGGCTCGACGGGGCCGCGCAGGGCCGCGGCCAGCAGCTCGGCGGTCTCCTCCTCGGTGAGCGGGCTCAGGTCGAGGCGGGGCAGCAGGTCGTCCTTCCACAACGCCTGCACCGCGTCGGGGGCGGGCGTCTCGGTGCGTACGGTCACCACGACTTTCGTACGGCGGTGCACGACGAGGTGGTGCAGCAGAGCGGCGGAGGCGGAGTCGAGCAGGTGGGCGTCGTCGACGACCACGAGGGGCGCCTTGATCGCGGCGGCGGCCCATCCCAGAGGGTTGCCCCGCGGTGGTTCGGCGGGCAGGAGCGTGGCGAAGGCGCCCAGCGGCAGCGCGGCGGCGGCCTCGGTGGCGCGCACCCAGGCGGCGGGGACGGGAGCCTGTCCGAGCGCGTGGGAGACCAGACGGCTCTTGCCCGCGCCGGGCGGACCGGCCACGACGATGCCGTGAGATGCCGACCTGATCGCCGAGACCTGGCTGCTACGCCCGCAGAATGGCCACACACTTGAGTATGGCTTACTCATGCGCGGGCACGCCGAGAAACGGGATCGTCAGATCATGAGCCTGCGGGATGTGGTCAGGGTGTGCGTGGGGGATCCTGGCGCGGAGATCGCCGGGCACCACCGGGAGTCGTTGCCGTTCGCGGCGTTGTCAACGCGGGAGCTGCTGCGCTTCAGCGGCGTGACCGCAGGCGGCCGGCCGTGGTCGGTGATGTCCAAGACGATCGAGTCGATGAAGCATGCCCCGCTGTTGCGGCAGATCCCGGTGGAGGAGCGGGAGAGGGCGGTCGCGCACTACCCGTGGCGTGCCGACGCCGACCTGTATCTGGATCCGCCGCCGCTGCCGCCGGGGCTCAGGCTGCCCGAGATCTATCTGATCGAGGACCTGGGCGACGACCGGTTGCGGATCTGGATGGAGGACGTGGAGCAGGCGTCCGATGGGTGGGACCTGCCGCGATATCGCCGGGCGGCGCGGCTGCTGGCCGAGCTCGCCGCGCTCAGCCCGGCCGGGGAGGCCGACCTGGGCATGCGGTACTACCTGTCCGGTCCCGTCGAGAACGCCTGCCTGCCGGCGTTGCGCGATCCGGGGTTCTGGCGGCATCCGCTGGTCGCCTCCGCGGTCGATCCGCTGCTGCACGCCGACCTGCTGGCGCTGGCCGACCGCATCCCCGACCTGCTGGCCCTGTCGGAGCGGCTGCCGCACTTCCGCGCGCACGGCGACGCCTGCCCGCAGAACCTGCTGGTGCCGTCGGACGGGTCGGCCGAGTTCGTGGCCATCGACTGGAGCTGGCCGTACGCCACGGTGATCGGCTTCGATCTAGGGCAGTTGCTGGTCGGGCAGGCCAATGACGGCCTGGTCGATCCGGCGGAGCTGCCCGCGATCCACGAGGCGATCCTCGACTCCTATTCCGCGATATTTCCGGACAAGGAGGTCTATGAGGGCTACGTCGCCTCGCTGGTCCTGCGCAGCGCCTGGATGGCGCTGCCCCTGGACCGGCTCGGCGAGCCACCCACGCCCGAGCTCCACGAGTTCTTCCGCCGCCGCGCGGGTCTGGCGAGGTTCATCGTGGATCTCGGGCGCGGGCTCTAGCGTTTGGCCATCAGCGTCTGACGGTCAGCGTTTGGCCATCAGCGGGGCCACGGCCATGCGCACCAGCGCGAGCGCGTTGTCGTCGCCCGCGATCCGGTTGGCGCTGAGCTCGCCGCACGAGACGCACTCGTGGATGAGCATCCACTCGCCGTCGTGCCGTACCGACAGGCTCAGCGGGTGCATGCGCCCCCGGCAGGCCGCCTGGCGGTCGCCCGGCACCCGGCGGTCCAGGTGCAGGCTGGTCAGGCAGTTCGGGCAGTGGTTGCGATGTGCGGTGCCCGGCGCCTCGAACGGCACGTCCAGCCGGCAGCTGACGCACCTGAAGGTGTCGGGACCCGTACTGATCTTGCTGCGTTGCGGCCGCCGTTCGCGGTCCTTACGGCGCGGCATCACAACCTGCCCAGCGCTTCGAGCGGGAAGGGCGGGTTCGACAGCGGCCGTACGGCCATGCGCAGCAGGATGAGCTGGTTGTCGTCGTCGCGGACCGGCGAGGACGTCAGCTCTCCGCAACGCGAACAACGATGGATGATCATCCATTCGCCGCCCCGCAGCACCGCGATGGAGATGGGTGCCATGCGCGAGCGGCACTCCGAGGCGCCGCCCTGGACCCGGTCCAGGACGTGCAGGGAGTGCAGGCAGGTGGGGCAGTGATCGCGACGCCCTCCGCCGGGCGCGCCGGCCGAGACGGTCAGGCCGCAACGTTCGCAGACGAAGGTGTCGATGAGATGGGCAGACAACGCCGGAGCTCCTTGCTCTCTGAAAGAAGAAAGGGGGCAAGGAAGGCCGAGCGTGCGTTTCTCAGCTGTGGTGGAAAGGCGCGCTCGGCGCGGGCTGGGTCATAGACCATTCCTCGTTTCGGCTCCGGCAGGGACGCCGGGAGCGTAACAAGCGGGCCGAGCGCGAGGCCAACCATTATTTGCGGCGGGCCCGCCACTCCCTGACGATCTCGTCGGCGTCGAAGGGCATCAGGTTGAGCGGGGGACCGGACATCGCGGTCCTGAGCGCCTTGGAGATGCGCGCGTTGATCTCCTCGACGATCTGCCGCGCCTGGGTCTCCGAGCGGGCGCCGAGCGCCTCCTCGCGCGCCACCTCGGCGTCCTTGCGCAGCTGGAGAGTCGGGGGCAGGGGCAGCTTCAGCCCCTCGTCGCGGACCTTCTGCTTGACCCACCACAGGTCGTCGAGCGGCTCACCGGCCCCTGGCAGCGGCTTGCCCGTGCCAGGCAGGTCGTCGAACTCGCCGCGCTCGGTCGCTTCACGTATCTGCTTGTCGATCCAGCTTTCGAAAGGCATGCCCAGGGGCTTGCGGTCCGTCATGGGGTCAGCTTACAAAGTCAGGAAACTGAAGGATTCTCGGGTTATTGTGTGGCGCCTGCCGTACGCTGCGATGGCTCGTCCAGCGGAGGTTGAAGTGAAAGCAGAGACACTGGTCGGCCGCCACCTGGCGCTGTTACGCACGCGCCGCGGCCTGCGGATGGAGGAGGCCGCCACGGCCGTGGGGCTGACGCTGGCCCAGCTGTCCGCCGCCGAGCACGGCCGCCACCCGCTGGGGGAGCAGGAGGTGGGCAGGCTCCTGGCCCTGTACGGCGTGCACGATTGGCACGAGGCGCAGCACCTGCAGTCGCTGGTGCGCGGCGAACGATCGCCCGGTTGGTTCGACGAGCCGCCCATCCCGCTCTGGATGGCCGCCGCGCTCGACGCGGAGGACCGGGCCAGCCTCATCTACAGCTACGGCCCCCACTACCTGCCGTCCCTGCTGCACACCCGCGCCTACGCCGAGGCCGCGGTACGCGCCTTCCAGCATCCCGGCACGTCCCCCGAGAAGATCCGCGGCGGCGCCGATCTCATCATGAAGCGCCAGCAGGTGCTGCGCCGCGACGAGCCGCCGACCCTCTGGGTGGTGCTCGACCGCAAGACCCTGCTCGACCCGCCCCTGGCAGGCGTGGAGGCACGGCTGGCCCAGATCGACCACCTCATCGCGGCCGCCAAGGAGCCGCGCGTCACCCTGCAGATCACCCGGCCCAGCGCCGTCACCCAGTACCTCTACCAGGGCGCCCCCTTCACCCTCACCCGCTTCCCCGAGGCACAGCGCGCCGACCTGCTCACGCTGCACATGATGCACGGACCCCGGATGGTCTCCGACCGTCAGCAGGTCGAGGACTACCACGTCGCCTTCGCCCGCCTCTACATCTCCGCCCACCCGGCCGACGTCACCGTCGAGGTGCTGACCGAGATCAGGGAGCAGCTCAGTGGACAGACCTGAGGACCTGCTGTCACGGCCCAGCTCGGCACGCATCTACGACGCCGCGCTCGGCGGCAAGCAGAACCTCGGCGCCGATCGTGCCGCCCTGGCCAGCACCCGCGCGCTGAGCCCGACGACCGCGCAGGCGCTCATCGCCCACCACCAGCAGGTGCACCGGGTGGTGCGCTATCTGGCGGTCCAGGGAATCGACCAGTTCCTGCTCGTCGGCAGCGGCCTGCCCAGCGCCCTGCCGCCGCACGCGACCATCCTCCCGCTCAACCCCCTGGCCCGCGTCGTCTACGCCGACCGCGACCCGCTCGCCCTCGGCCACGCCCGCGCCCTGTTCACCTCCGACCGGGTGCGCATCGCCGACTGCGACATCAGCCACCCGGAGGACGCCCTCGGCCACCCCTTCCTCGACTGGGACCGGCCCGTCGCCGCGGCGGTGCTGTCGATGCACGAGGTCGCCCACTCCCCGGTCCCCGCCTACCGGGCCGCCCTCGCGCCGGGCAGCTTCCTGTGGCTCACGCTCTGCTCCCTGGACGGTTTCCCTCAGGAGGTGCGGGCGACGGTGCGCGACATGCGGCTCGGGCTGACCTTCAGGACCGTGCGGGAGTGCCAGGAGCTGCTCGACGGGCTGGAGCTGGTCGAACCCGGGCTGGCCTGGGTCAGCCAGTGGCGGCCCGACGGGACCGGGCCGGCGATCGTGCCCGAGCACTGCGGCTGGCTCACCGCCGTCGCGCGTTTGTGAGCCCGCGAAGCGCCGCCACCGTCACGGCCACCGCGGCGGCGCCCAGGCAGACCCTGCGCGCCAGCCGTACCGCCCGCCTGATGTCGCCCACCTCGGGCTTGCGGCCGTCGCCCAGCTCCGGACGGTGCTCGACGCGCGTGCCGTACACGTTGGTCCCGCCCAGCGTGATGCCCAGCCCGCCGGCGAAGGCGGCCTCGCAGCGGCCCGAGTTGGGGCTGGGGTGGCGGTGGCCGTCCCTGCGCAGTACGGCCAGCGCGTTGCGGCGATCGGGGGCGGCGGCGACGGTGATCAACCCCGTCAGGCGGGCGGGAAGGTAGTTGGCCACGTCGTCGGTCCTGGCGGCGGCCCAGCCGAACCGTTCGTACCTGGGGGAGCGGTGCCCGACCATGGCGTCGAGCGTGTTGATCGCGCGGTAGGCCAGCAGCCCGGGCACGCCCGCGACCGCGCCCCAGAACAGGGGGGCGACGACGGCGTCGGAGGTGTTCTCGGCGACGGACTCGATGGTCGCCCTGGCCAGCTCCGGAGCCTCCAGGTGCGAGGGGTCCCGCCCGCACAGGTGCGGCAGGCGCTCGCGGGCCGCACCGAGGTCGCCCGACTCCAGGTGGCCCGCCATGTGCTCGCCCTCACGCGCCAGCGACGTGCCGCCGAGCACCGCCCACGTCGCGGCGGCGGTCAGCAGGGTCCTGGCCACCGGCGGGGCCTTCTCCGCGGCGACCCCCAGGGCGGTGGCCGAGCCGACGAGGATCGCGACATGGGCCACGCCGTTGGCGCGCGCGTCGCCGTACAGCCTGCGCTCCAGAGCGGCGGCGGCGCGCCCGAAGAAGGCGACCGGGTGGCCGCGGCGCGGGTCGGCGAAGGCGGCGTCGAGCGCGACCCCCAGGGCCAGGCCGAGCGCTCTGGAAGAAACGGGGTGTTGCGTGACGCTGAGTGCTCTAGACGAGATGTGCACGAAGTTCATCTTCGTGTACATCCAGCCATGCGGCGGCCCGCCTGATGCGCTGGCCCGCGCCCGACGACCACATCGTGGCCCAGGCCCCGCCCCGCGCGGCCCGCTCGCGCATGACCGCGTAGGAGCGGTGGAAACGCAGGCGCGACAGCTCGATGAGGCGGCGCCGCTCGCGGGGCAGCAGGCCGTACGCGTCGCAGAACAGCCTGATGCGAGGACCGGGATCGATGTCCCGCAGGACGGCGGGCCGGTCGACGGGGTCGGCGATCGGAGCCCAGTGCCGCAGGGTGGTGACGACGTCGAACAGCCGGGTCGTGGGGCGGGCCAGGTCGAAGTCGACGAAGGCCACCGGGGTCGCGCCGCGCAGGATCACGTTGTCGGGCGTGAGGTCGCAGTGGCCGATGACCTCGGGCGGCCCGTCGTCGTTGGAGCCGCCCTCCCAGCCGTCGAACGTCAGCGGGAACGAGGCGGTCGCGTCGTGGAACTCGCGCAGCAGGACGGCCAGCCCCTTGAGCGCCTCGTCGCTCGCGGCGTCGTCGGTCAGGCCCGCCACGCCCTCGACGTAGGTGACGACCTCACGGCCGCGCGAGTCGAAGCCGAGCACGCGCGGAGCGCCGTCGAAGCCGGCGCGGTGGAGGTGGCCCAGCAGGGCGTGCACGTTGGGGGTCGACGGGCAGGCCGGTCTGCGGACGGTGTCGCCGATCCGCACCACGCCGTCCGTCACGTCTCCGCCTCGCAGCGGGATCTCGTGCACGAGCGCCGTGACCATGGCAGAAGAGCATAAAGCCATCTCAGGGACTCGCGCCTGGCGTTTTCCGCCAGACGCGAGCCGTTGTTATCTATCTTTTGCTACAGAGACCGGTTGTATGCCCTGAATGCCCGCGTGCTGGCGAATCCCAGCAGCAGCGTGAGCGCCGCGAGCAGGCCCAGGTGGAGCCAGTCGACGGTGCCCGCCATCGCCTCACGGGCGGCCACCACCGCCCAGTTCACCGGGTTGTAGGCCGCCACCGTCGCGATCCAGCCGGGCATGACCTGCTCCGCCATCATCGTCGACGACAGGAACATCAGCGGCAGCACCAGCAACTGCGTGGCGCCGATGAGCGCCTCGGTGGTCCTGGCCAGCAGCGCGATCGCGTTCGACAGGCTCGCGAACCCGGCCACCATCAGGATCGCCGCGACCAGCGCCAGCAGGACACCAGGACCGATCGTCGCGCCCATCAGCCACGCGGTGACCAGGACGATGCACGCCTGGACCACGTAGACGATCGCGTTGTGGAGGATCGAGCCGGTGATCAGCGCGCCGCGCCTGACCGGGGTGGTCAGGACGCGGTCCATGATGCCGCGCTCCATGTCGTCGACGAACGCCGCCCCGCTCCAGCCGCTGCTGAACAGGGCCGTCATGATGAGGACCCCGGGGAGGAGGAAGTCGAGGTAGTCGCCGGCGCCGAAGCCGGGCAGCTCGACGATGCGGCGGAAGAGCTGGCCGAAGAGCAGGAGCCAGATCATCGGCTGGATGAGGGTGATGACGACGAACATCGGCTGGCGCAGGAGGGCACGCAACCCCCTGGTCATGAAATATCCGGCGTGACGCACGAACTGCCCTCGCACCATCGGCTCGGGCCGTGCAGTGATCGTGCTCATGCCGCCACCTCCTCGAAGACGCGGCCCGCGTGGCGCAGATACACGTCGTCCAGCGACGGCCTGGCGACCGTCACCGAGAGCACCGCCACCCCGGCCGCGTCGAGCGCCGCCAGCACGGCGGGCACGGCAGCGGCCCCGTCGTCCGCCCTGGCCCGCAGCGACCTGCCCGCCGCGGTGATCTCCGTCGTCAGCCGCTCCAGCGCCCGCTGAGCCCGCATCGCGTCGCCGGCCTCGGCCAGCTCTACCTGTACGGCATCGCCGCGCAGCTCGCTCTTGAGCCCCTCCGGGGTGCCCAGCGCCACCACCCGGCCCCGGTCGACGATCGCCAGCGTGCTGGCCAGCTTGTCGGCCTCCTCCAGGTAGTGCGTGGTGAGCAGGATCGTCAGCCCCTCGTCACGCGAGAGCGCCGCGATCTCCGTCCACATCGCCGCCCGCGCCTCCGGGTCCAGCCCGGTCGTCGGCTCGTCGAGGAAGAGCACCTTCGGGCGATGGATCAGCCCCATCGCCACGTCGAGCTTGCGCTGCATGCCGCCGGAGTAGGTCCTGGTCAGCCGGTCGGCCGCCGCCTTGAGATCGAAGCGCTCCAGCAGCTCGTCCGCCCGCCGCCTCAGGTCACGCGGGCGCATGCCGTACAGCCCGCCGTGCAGGACCAGGTTCTCCCTGCCGGTCGCCCACGGGTCGACGCTGATCTTCTGCGAGACGCAGCCGATCGCCAGCCGTACCCGGCCCGGGTTCCTCGTCACGTCGTGCCCCACCACGTGCGCCGTGCCCGAGTCGGGCGCGGTCAGGGTGGTGAGGATCTTGATGGTCGTCGACTTGCCCGCCCCGTTGGGGCCAAGCAGGCCGAACACGGTGCCCTCGGGCACCTCGATGGTCAGGCCGTCAAGCGCACGCTGCTTCCCGTACGTCTTGACCAGCCCCCGTGCCGCAATCGCCGGCATGGTCGCCCTTCCTGGTGTCAGGGCGTGGAGAGCTATCCTGAGGTTGCCCGAGGGTTTCGCCTCCACGCGGAACCTTCCGCCCCGGCACCGGTGCTGCAACACCGGCGCCGGGGCTCTTCTTTCGTGTGTGTCAGGGTGTTTCGCCCGACTCCCGATGCCACTCCCGCCAGAGCTCCAGCCCCTCCAGCGTGCCGTCGCGCAACTGCCCGACCAGCTCACGCAGCCAGGCCAGCTCCGCCCGGCGCAGCGTGATCACGTACTCCATCTCGATCAGGAGCAGCCTGGCCAGCCCGTCCTTGAGCGCCGACTCGTACATCGCCTCCTGCCCCTGGACCTGCTGGGTCAGCCGCATCAGCCGCTCCTCCAGGAGCCGCAGCACGATCTCCGGCTCCAGCACCCCGATCAGCGACAGCCCGGCCTCGAAGTCGGTGAACTCCTGAGCGGGCGTCGCGATGAGGGAACTCAGCCAGTCGATCATCTCGACGCGCCCCGCCTCGGTGATCTCGTAGATCGTCCGCTCGGGCCTCCTGCCCTCGCGGACCACCTCCTTCACCCTGACCAGCCCCCGCTTGTCGAGGCTCTGCATGACGGAGTAGAGGGTGCCGTAGTTGAGCTTGATGCTCTCTTCCTTGTGGCGCTCCCGCATGGTGGTGGCCAGCTCGTACGGATGCATCGGACCTTCGAACAGCAGGGCCAGTACGGCCAGGGCGAGGGGGTTGCTCCTGGATCGCATGGGCGCCTCCTGGTCGAATACTCGACTTCGAGTATGTACGGAGACGCGATACATCGCAAGATGGATGGGTAATCGAGTTCGTGGCTAGGTGTGGGATCATGCACAATGATGCGTGGGCGCCCTTAGCTCAGCTGGATAGAGCATCGGACTTCTAATCCGACGGTCGCAGGTTCGAATCCTGCAGGGCGCGCTTTTGTGTGAGCACTGGGAATCCCACTGGCCTGCTGCTTCGTGGTCGAGTGGGGATTTCGTGCATCCGGCCGTCTACGGCTGGCAATGATCGTTTTCGAGTGCCTTCGCCCAATGTCCGCCCGCAGTTGGGGAGTCAGGAACGGCTGCGGTGACTCTGGAGAAGTCGGTCAGCAACGCTATGCAGCGGATGTTGTGACAGACCGGTCGCTGCCGGTCGGGTGGCGCGGTGGCGGTCTGGTTGCGGGGTCGGGTCGCCGGCATGCGGCCAGGTGCCTTTCTCGTGCGGACGGGTGAGATGGGGATCTCGGCGCCTGTGCTCGCTCGCCGAGAACGTACGAGCGGAGCGGGAAGGCGGTCATGCCTGGCAGTAGGGTCAGGAGATGCCGCGCTTTGAGATCACCACAGCTGTTGCGGCGCCTCCTCAGCGCGTTTTCGCCGTCTCGCTGGAAGTCGAGGTTCACACAGCCTCAATGGCCGGCTCCGGCGAGCGGGCCATCGATGGTGTCACTTCGGGTCGGTTGAGGTTGGGTGACACCGTCACCTGGCAGGCCAGGCACTTCGGCCTGCGCTGGCGCATGACCTCTGTCATCAGCGCCTACGATCCGCCCGGCTACTTCGTCGATGAGCAGATGTCCGGTCCGTTCAAACGGTGGCACCACGCACACCACTTCGAGCCGGACGGGAAGGGCGGCACAGTGATGCGAGATTGCGTCGAGTTCGCCGCACCGCTCGGGCCGCTCGGGGCTATCGCTGAGCGTGCTGTGCTCAACTGGTATATGCCCCGGCTCCTCCGGGTGCGGAACGAGCACGTCAAGGCCGCCGCTGAGGCCACATGATCATTGAACGGCGGATCGGAATTGCCGAGGTGGTGCGTTGCGCGCTTGGCAGTCCCGGCTGTCGGCGGGTCCGCCGACAGGTCTGTCTCAGGGGTGGCGGCAGTCGGCGGCGGAGCAGGCGGAGGGATCGCTGGACAGCACCTGCTGGAATGCCGGGATGCAGTCGCTACGGATCCAGGCGTGACCTGGCTCCACCATGGACAGGCTTGAACCAACAGAGGGGAACCGGTGGCGTGGGTCGGATCTACGCTGGGATGGATATGAACCGGGAGGAACCATGAAATTCATGGATGTCCACCATGGCATGACCGGCATCACCGCGGACCAGCTCAAGCAGGCCCACGACGCCGACCTGGCCATCCAAGGGGAAGAGCAGGTCACTTTCGAGCAGGCGTGGGCCGACCCGGACTCCGGGCTCGTCTACTGCCTGTCGGAGGCGCCGGACGCCGACGCCGTCCAGCGCATCCACCAGCGTGCGGGGCACCCGGCCGACGAGATCCACCCCGTGCCGCTGACCATCTGACTGCTCGGACATTCTCCCCGCCGGTGTGAAAGGGGACGAAGAGCATGATCGAGATCAAGAACATCGACAAGCCGGACGAACGCCGTGACTTTCCGCGCGGCCACCTCGATGTGCTGGGGCTGAGTGGTCTCAGCTTCGGCGTCATCACGCTGGAACCGGGGTGGAAGTGGTCCGAGTCGGTCGGGCCGATCGCCGGCACCGAGCTGTGCGAGGTCCACCACAACGGGTTCGTCGTCCAGGGGCGCATCCACCTGCGCATGCGTGACGGCACCGAGTCGGAAGTGGGGCCCGGCGACGTGTTCGTCTGCCCGCCCGGGCACGACGCCTGGGTGGTGGGCGACGAGCAGGCCGTGGCTTACGACTTCGCCGGCGGCGCCGACGAGTACGCCAAGGCCCCGTCGGGCTGAGGCGGCCTTCCGTTGTACGGCGGAGCCGTCCGCTCCGCCGTACGGGCACGGGGGGGTGATCGCGAAGGCGGCAGGCCCGCGGTGGAACGCCCATCCAACGGGGGCCGGCCTTACGCGGGGGTGTGGGTGGCCGAGGCGGTTCTAGGTGTTGTACTGACCGCAGGGGTTGAGCCGCCATGGCCCGAGGCAACAGGTCGGCATCGCACCGGGAGCTGGACGCCCTGGGGGAGAGCCGCGCTGGTGCCTGCCAGGCGATCAACGATGTGCGTGCAGCGTGGCCAGAGCCTGGGTGATGTCTGCCGTCCGAAGACCTCGCAGCCTGGGAAGGGGAAGAGCCCGCTTCGTCAGCTGCGCAAAGGCGAGGGCCCGGATCGTGTTCCGATCCGGGCCCTCGTTTCGTTCATGCGCCGAATGTCAGCCGGTGACGGGGACGGAGGTCTTCACCGGCGTGGGGGTCGGGGCGGGCTTGGGGGTCTCGTCCGTCTCCGGCACGTCCTCGCTCCAGTCGACCCAGGTGTTGGTCACCGTGGTGCCCTTGCCGCCGGTGTGGGTCACCGTCGGCGTGGGGGTCGGGGTGTGGGTCGGAGTCGGGGTGTACGTGGGAGTGGGCGTCTGGGTGGGGGTGGTGGTGGGGGTCGAAGTCGGGGTGTGGCTCGGCTTCGGGGTGTGCGTGCAGCCGCAGGTCGGCGAGGTGGTGGGGGTGTGCGTCTGCGTGGGCGTCGACGTGGGAGTCGGTTCGTTCCCGCACTTCACCCAGAACGTCTTGTGCTTGGGCGCGCCGTTGCTGCCGACGAAGTCCCAGTACAGCTTGTAGTGCCCGCTGGGGAGGATCATGTCGGCGGTACGGCCGTGCCCGTTGACGAGGGTGAGGCTTCCGCTCTTCGCCAGAGTGCCGTCACCGGTGGGCGGGTGGGACTTGATCTCCCAGTCGACCGCCTGGAGCTTGTCGAAGCCCGACCCGACCAGGTAGAACACGCACACCTGCGGTTCATCGCGGGGGTCATCCTCAGGAGTGGTCGACTCGTGGACCTTGACGGTGCCGTTGTCGCCGGGCGGGGTCCCCAGGGCCGCTCCGGCGGAGGGGCTGGTGGAGACGACGAGCGCCGCGAGCGCCCCCGCCGCGAGCATGAGGGTCGCCGTGAGCCGACGACTGAAGGAAGAGAGTCTTGGGGGTGTCACGACCGCACCTCGGGGAGTAAGAGAGCTGAGTCTCATGGGACTCATCTATGCAAGAATGACGCATCCGTTGACCCACACCACTGAAACGTTCCAAACCGTTATACAGCTGGGCCAAACGGTTAGGCATTCGTGTCGTTTGTGACGTACAACCCTGGAGCCGATCGTGCCCCTCGCTGCCCCCCGCCGACTGATCGGCGCCGCGCTCGTCGCCGCCAGCCTCGTCGCCTCGACACCCGCCGGTGTCGCGGCCGCGCCTGTCACGAGTGCCGCCACCACGGAGGCGGTCGCCAAGCTGCCCCAGGCGACGACCTTCACGACACTGAGCGGGCTCCCCGCCGACACCGATCTGTACGGCAAGCTGAGCGGCTTCGTCGTCCACCCGGTGCGCACGGTCTACGTCTACGCGCAGCCGGGCGGCGCCAAGCCTGTGGCCACTCTGCCGGCGAAGCAGCTCGGCAGCCAGACCTGGGTGCCGGTGATGGAGTCGCGCAAGGGCTGGTACCGGGTGCTCCTGCCCAGCAAGCCGAACCACCTGACCGGCTGGATCAAGTCCAAGGGACTGAAGACCGCCCGCAGCAGCCACCGGGCGATCGTGACGCTCAGCACCAAGCAGCTGATCGTGATGAAGGGCAAGAAGAAGCTCGGCACCTGGCCGGTCGCGATCGGCGGGCCCGAGACGCCGACCCCCACGGGCCGTACCTTCATGCTGGCGCTGATGTCGCCGAAGAAGAAGACGTACAGCCCGCTGATCCTGCCGCTGGGCACCCACTCGCCGACGCTCGACACGTTCGGCGGCGGGCCCGGCACGGTGGCCTTCCACGGGTGGCCGGACAAGAAGGTGTTCGGCAAGGCGGTCACGCACGGGTGCATCCGGGTGCCCGCGAGCGCGCTGAAGGTGCTGGCGAAGATGCCGCTGGGGTCTCCGGTCCTGGTGGCTCCCTGAGAACGGTTGCCTGGGGTGACGTGACACCGCACAATCGTCCGGAGTGAAACGCTGTTTCCCTCCGGAGGTGGGTCGTGCGGTGCGCGGTCATCGGGTGCGGGCATGTGGGGCTTGAGCTCGCTCGGCTTCTGACGGGTGCCGGGCACGTCGTCGTGGGGACGACCACGACTCCTGGACGGGTGGCCGAGCTGGCCGCGGTGTGTGCCGAGGTGGTGGTGCTGCGCGGCAGCGACCGCGCCGCCGTCGCGCGGGCCGTGGAGGGGGCCGACGCGGTGGTGCTGACGGTCGGTCCGCGGCTGGCCCGCGCCGTCGACGCCGCGGCGAGGGAGGCGGAGTACACCGACACGCTGGTGACGACAGCCCGTACGGCGGCGGCGGTGCATGACAGGGTGGTGTTCGCCAGCTCGGGGTCGGTGTACGGCAGCGGCGTATCGAAGGACGCCGCGCCCAGCGACGGGGGCGGGCGGGCGGCTCCCGGCGACCTCGTTGATGCCGACGACGGTGACGGGTCTTCCACGGGCGCTGGTGCCGACGGTTACGAGTCTTCCACGGGCGCTGGTGCCGACGGTGATGGGCATTCCACGGGCGCTGGTGCCGTACTCGACGAGAGCTCACCCACGACCGACAGCCCCGACCCCTCGCCGCGCTCCTACCTCGCCGCCGAGCGAGCGGTCCTGTCCGCCCCCGGCGGCGCCGTCGTGCGCATCCCTGACGTCCATGGGCACCCAGCGGACCTCGACTACCCGGCCCGGGTGCGTTTCGCGCACAGCCACCTGGGCGGCGCCGTGCCATTCGCGGCCGATGCGCTGCTGTACCGCATCGACTATCGCGACGCCGCTGCGGCGCTCGCGTTCGTGGTGACGGAGGGGCTGACGGGCGTCTACAACGCCTACCCGGACGCGGAGACCCCGCCCACCAACGCCGAAGCGTTCGCCGCCATCTGCGACGCCGAGGGGCTGCCCCGGCTCACCTATCGCAGCCAGATCCGCCTCCCGGTGGTGCCGGTCTCATCGGCCAGACTCCGCGCCGCCGGGTTCCGGTTCGGCGAAGACACGCGCTGAAGCCGCAGAGCCTGGCAGCGCCGTCAGACCCGCCGATGCCGATGCCGCCGATGCCGTTCAAGCCGACGCCGATTCCGGTCGTTGGGCGAGGGATCGGCCCACCAGCCGCCCGAACGCCATCGCCGGTGTGAGGCACATCCCCGAGCAGAACGCGTTCCCGTTGACGGCCGCCGACCCGATGACCTCGCCCACCGCGTACAGCCCGGGAATGACCTGCCCGTCCTCCCGTCGCACCCGCAGCCGCGAGTCCACGTCGACCCCCGCGAAGGTGATCAGCGTGACCGGCCGGTTCTCGACGGCGTAGAACGGCGCCTCGCCGATCACCGCGGGCAGGTGGGTGCGCCCGAAATCCTCGTCCACGCCGTCCCTCACCCCCGCGTTGTACCGCCGCACCTGCTCAGCCAGCCCGGGGCCCGAGATTCCGGCGAGGGACGCCAGCTCCTCCAGCGTCCCGGCCCGATGCACCCCGCGACGCCGCCCGCACGCGGCGTGCAGTTCCTGCGGCGACCACCCGTGCACCATCGGGGGCGACTCCCGCAGTGCCCGAGCGTCGAAGATCATCCAGAACGTCATCCGCTCCACCTTCATGAGCGCCCGTTCCTTGCGGTCGATGCTCGGTTCGTCCTCGGCGATCCAGCGTCGGCCGTGCCGATCGACGTAGATCTCCCACGGCGGGCGTTCCTGCGCCACCAGGTGGGGCCGGTGTATCCAGTCGATGCGTGGATCGTCGTCGGACTCCGGTGGGAGGCCGCCGAAGGTCGGCAGGTAGCGCCCCACGCCCTGGACTCCTGCGCCGATCCGCCTGGCCATGAGGAGTCCGGAGCCGGTGGAGGTGGGTGCGGCGGAGGTGGTGAGTGGTGCGCCCTCCAGCTCGGCGAAGAGCTCGGCGTTGAACCCGAACCCGCCGGTCGCCAGCACCACGGCCGCCGCCTCCCACCGCCGACCATCCTCGGTGATCACACCCGTGACGACGCCGCCGAGGGGGCCGACTAAGGAGTCCCCGGTCGAGTCGCCCGTCGGGCCGCTGGTCGGGCGGCCGGTCAAGCCGCCGGTCGAGTCGCCCGTCCGGCCGCCCGTCGGGTCGCCGATCGAGCTGCCGTCCGCGCCTCCACCCGGGCCTCCACCCGAGCCGCCCTCGACCAGCAGCTCCGCGACCGCCGTACCGCACACCACCCGCACCCGCCCCCGCGCCACGTGCGGTTCGAGCAGCCGCCGCAGTGCCGCCAGCACCGCGGGCCCGCCGGGTGTCTCGGTCGCGTGCACGGTGCGGGGCGTCGTGTACGGCTCATGCCCGTACACGATGCGCGGCGTGCCGGGATCGGTGACGAACCCGCCCCCGGCCAGCCACTCCAGCACCGCCGGCTGCTCGGCCAGCGACAACCGCGTCAGGTCCTCGCGCCCGGTTCCCCGGCTGATCCGCACGATGTCCGCGTAGTGCCGCTCCGGGTCGTCCTCGATGCCGCGCTCACGCTGCCCGGAGAAGCCGCCCGCCGACAGGTGCCCGCCGGAGTACGGCAGTGCCCCGCCGATGTCGGGGGCCTGCTCCAGCACCAGCACCCGCGCACCCGCCTCGGCCGCGGCGATGGCACACGCCAGCCCTCCGGGCCCGGCCCCGACCACGATCACATCCCACCGCATCCTCACCCTTGATGGATACAGCGTTTCCTAAAGCGTGACAACAGCGGGAACCGGACTCACCCGGCGCTGCAGGAGACCGTCGGCCAGGTCCAGTTGCCGTTGTGCTGGATCGTCACCCCCCAGTTGTTGCCGCTCCCGTTGGGCCGGGCCGTCAGCACCTGGGCGCTGGGATAGCTGGCACTGATGTTCCACGAGGCGATGATCTTCGCGGGGGAGGGCACGTTCATGGTCACGGTCCAGGTGCTGGAGCCGCTGACCGACACGTTGAGGTTGTAGCGGTCGCTCCACTGCTGCCCGCCGGAGAGCGTCGCCGTACACCCACCGCCGCCACCGCCGCCCCCTCCTCCGCCGCCGCCACCGGACCCGCCCACGGTGATGTTGGAGTTGCCGCTGCTCTGGTAGCCCTCCGTAGCCATGATCATGTAGTCATGGCCGCCCAGGCTCATGCCGTTCCTGGCCCACGCGTCGAAGTGGTTGCCCGAGGTGATCGTCCCGCCGGTGCGCTTGGACTGGCGCACGCTCCAGTACTGGTTGAACGTCCGGTTGCCCTCGATGGAGGGGGCGTTGTAGCGGGTCGTCTGGTAGATGTCGTAGGTCCCGCCGTCGCTGGTCACCGTGCCCTTGTAGGTCCCGGTAGGCCGATAGGTGCCCCAGTTGTCGACGATGTAGTACTCCACGAGCGGATTGCGCGTCCACCCGTAGAGCGTCAGGTAGGCGTTGCCCGACGGGTTGAAGCTGCCCGAGTAGTTCACGGTACGGCGACCGCCGGTGCTCCAGCCTTTCCCGGCGACGAAGTTGCCGGTGTTGCTCCACGAGGTGCGGTAGTTGCCTCCCGTGGAGAGGGTCATGGAGATGGTGCCCGGGCTGTCGGTCCAGAAGGAGTAGAAATAGCCGTTGTCGTTGCCGGTCTGGTTGGAGGTGATGGTCGTGTCGGCGTGGGCGCCGCTGGGGAGAGTGATCGCGGCCAGGACGAGCGCCATGACGCAGGCGCCGCGGACCAGTCGCCGGATCCAGGGGATGTCGTTCAAGGGCGGCTACCTTCCCGTGAGGACGGAAACTATCGGTAGAGTCATGAAACTATCGACACATTGTCAATCGCACCTTCACCACGGCCCGGTACGGCACTCCGAACCACCAGGTAGAAGATGACGAGCAGCCCACCATCGCCCCTGAAACTTTCGAAACACCGCGACTTCCGCCTGTTATGGGCGGGGCAGACGACGAGCGCGCTCGGCAGCGAGGTGTCCACCCTCGCCATCCCGCTGATCGCGGGCCTGTTGCTCAACGCCTCCCCGATGGAGCTCGGCCTGCTGACGGCAGCCCGGAAGGCGCCGGTGCTGTTCGCGTCGCTGCCCGCCGGAGCGCTCGCCGACCGGTGGCGCAAACGGCCGATCATGATCTGGAGCCTGACCCTCTCGGGCCTGATCATGCTGACCCTGCCCCTGGCCGCGATGGCCGGCGCTCTCACGATCGGTCACCTCTGGGCCGTCGCCCTGCTCGCCGGGATCTGCGAGGTGTTCTACTCCCCGGCCTACCAGACCTACCCGCTGCTCATCCTCGGGCCCGAACGGATCATGCAGGGCAACGCCAGACTCACGACGACGATCACCGTCTCAGGCATGTCGGGCCCGGCCCTGAGCGGCGTGCTGATCGCCCTGCTCGGCCCCGCCAAGGCGGTGCTCGTCGACGCGGCCTCGTTCCTGGCCGCGGCGGCGACGATGGCCTTCATCCGCACCCCGGAGCCGAAACCGCAGCCCCGTGACCGCTCGGGACTGCGCCGCGAGATCGCCGAGGGACTTCGGTACGTCGTCCGCCACCCGGTGATCGGCCCGCTGCTGTTCGGGATGGCGACGATCAGCTTCTGCCTGGCGGGGACGAGCGCGCTGGAGATCACCTACCTGGCGCGCGAGCTGGGCTGGTCGAGCCAGGCGCTCGGCCTGGTCCTCGGCGTCGGCATGCTGGGCGGCCTGGCCGGCGGCATGCTCGCCGAACCTCTCACCAGCCGGTACGGCACGGCGCGGGTGCTGATCGGGGCGGCGCTCGCGTACCCGCTCTTCGTGTCGCCCATCGGCCTGATCGGACCCGGCCTGGCCGGTCAGATCGTGATGGGGGTGTCGTGGGGGTTGCTGCTGGTGGCGGCGATCGTCTTCCAGAGCGTGCAGAAGAGCCTGCGGCAACTGCTGACCCCGGCCGAGATGCAAGGACGGCTGGCGGCCTCGGCCCGGTGGATCACCTGGGGCGCCACCCCGCTGGGGGCGTTGCTGGCGGGCGCGCTGGCCACCTGGGCGGGGATGCGGGGGGCGTTGCTCGTGTTCGCGGCGGGGCTGTTCGCGGGGCCGGTGGTGATGTGGCGGATCAGAACGGCGATAGCCGTCGCCGTGGCTCCGAGGGCGCCCACCAGCACCCTCGACGGCGTCGCCGACCGTGAGAGCCGCTGAATCCAGGGCCACGTGATCACGCTACCTTGGCAGCGTGAAGGGTGCACTGCTGGTCGCCGGGACGACATCGGACGCGGGCAAGAGCGTGGTCACGGCGGGCATCTGCCGCTGGCTGGCGCGCCAGGGCGTGCGGGTGGCGCCGTTCAAGGCGCAGAACATGTCGCTCAACTCGTTCGTGACGGCCGACGGCGCGGAGATCGGCCGGGCGCAGGCGATGCAGGCGCAGGCGGCCGGGCTGGAGCCGGTGGCCGACATGAACCCGATCCTGCTGAAGCCGGGCAGCGACCGGCGCAGCCAGGTGGTGCTGATGGGCAGGCCGGTGGCCGACGTCGACGCGCTGGAGTACGGCGCGTTCCGCGACCGGCTGCGACGGGCGGCGCTGGAGTCGCTCGACCGGCTGCGTGCCGCCTACGACGTGGTGATCTGCGAGGGGGCGGGCAGCCCGGCGGAGATCAACCTGCGGGCGGGCGACATCGCGAACATGGGCCTGGCCCGCGCGGCGGATCTGCCGGTGGTGGTCGTGGGCGACATCGACCGCGGCGGGGTGTTCGCCGCGTTCTACGGGACGGTCGCGCTGCTGGACGAGGCGGATCAGGCGCACATCGCGGGGTTCGTCGTCAACAAGTTCCGGGGAGCGGTGGAGCTCCTGCGGCCCGGCCTCGACACGATCGAGCAGCTGACCGGCCGCGCCGTCTACGGGGTGCTGCCCTGGCTCGACGGCCTGTGGCTGGACGTCGAGGACTCCCTGGCGCTCGACAGCCGCCAGGTCCAGGCCCGAGAGCCGTATGGCAGGCAGACCCTGAGGGTGGCGGTGGTGCGGCTGCCGCGCATCTCCAACTTCACCGATCTCGACGCCCTGGCCTGCGAGCCGGGCGTGGTGGTGCGCTTCGTCACCTCGCCGGCCGAGCTCGACGACGCCGACCTGGTGGTGCTGCCTGGCTCGCGGGCCACGGTCGACGATCTGGCGTGGTTGCGCGAGCGGGGCCTGGCCGACGCCCTGGCCGCCAGGAAGGGCCCGCTGCTGGGGATCTGCGGCGGTTTCCAGATGCTGAGCCACGAGATCGCGGACGAGGTGGAGTCGAAGGCGGGTGTCGTCCCCGGGCTCGGCCTGCTGCCCGCCGCGGTGGCCTTCCGCCCCGACAAGACGCTCGCCCGCCCGGAAGGTTCGTGGCGCGGCCATGAGGTGAAGGCCTACGAGATCCACCACGGCGTCGTCACGGTGTCGGGCGGCGAGCCGTTCCTCGACGGGTGCCGGGAGGGCGACGTGTTCGGCACGACGTGGCACGGGGCGCTGGAGAACGACGCGTTCAGGCGCGCCTTCCTGCGGGAGGTGGCCGTGCTGGCGGGCCGCGACTTCACCGCCGATCCCGGCACCTGCTTCGCCGACCTGCGCGAGGAGCGTCTCGACGCCCTCGGCGACCTCGTCGAGCGGCACCTCGACACCGGCGCCCTGCTGAGGCTCATCGAGAAGGGCACAGGACCGGTGCCGACGCTCCCGCCGGCCGGAAGGCTCGGAGCCTGACGACAGCCGGCCCGAAAACCGATGGCTCGCCCGCCGCCCCGGCGTTAGCCTCGCACCCATGCCGTACGAGCACCCCCTGGCCTACGTCCTCGGTGTGGAGGGCCTGGCCCTGCTCCGTGCCTTCACCGGCGAGCACGACGCCCGCTTCGTGGAGGAGCGCCTGGCCGAGATCAGGAAGCTTTTCGACAACGACGACCTGCGCCCGGTCGACGTCGCCACGATCGACACTCTCGAGGGCTACCGCGTCTGGTCGCAGACCTACGACGGGCCCAACACGGCGTTCGACTCCGACCAGCCGCGCATCGACGCGATCCTCGACACCCTGCCCCCGGGCGACGCCCTCGACGCCGCCTGCGGCACCGGCCGCCTGGCGGCCAGGCTCGTGGGGCGGGGCCACCGGGTGACGGGCGTCGACAGCTCCCAGGAGATGCTCGACAGGGCGCGGCGGCGGGTCCCCGAGGGCGCCTTCCTGGAGGGCGACCTGACCCGGCTGCCGCTGCCCGACGGCTGCGTCGACCTGGTCACCTGCTCGCTGGCGCTGACGCACGTGCGCGACCTGGGCCCGGTGTTCGCCGAGTTCGGCCGGGTGCTGCGGCCGGGCGGGCACCTGGTGATCTCCGACATGCACCCCGAGAGCATCCTGCGCGGCCACATCCCCTTGCTGCGGCTGCCGGACGGCCGCCCGGCCCGGGTGGCCAGCCACCGCCACCTCATCGGCGACTACATCAGGGCGGGCCTGGCCGCGGGCCTCCAGGTACGGCGGTGCGAGGAGCCCGGTTCGCCCAGCTACGCGGAGATGGGCCCGGCGCCCGAGCCGGCGACGGAGCCGGGGCCGTGGGAGGTCTGGCCGTGGAGCCTGACCGATCTCGTGCCCGTCGCGGCCCGCGCGGCGAGCGCGGACATCCCGTACCTGGTCGTCTGGCAGTTCGAGCGCGCCTAGGACCCGGCCCGCCTGGCGGTTCGCGAGCCGCCTAGGGCCCGACCCGCCTGGCGGTTCGCGAGCCCCCTAGGGCCCGACCCGCTTGGTGGAGGTGATCCACTCGTCGATCGCCTCCCACTGGTCGTAGAGCCAGGAGATGCGGTCCTCCTTCGGCACCTCGTCGGCGGGCACCCGCCACCACTTGGCGGTGATCTGCGCCCGCACGGGCAGCTGGCGCCAGACGTCGCCGATGGTGATGAGGTGGTCGAGCCCGGTGTGCGCCACGAAGATCACGTCGGCGGCCGGGCAGGCCTCGATGGCGGCGATGGCCCCGCCGGGGCGCGGCGGCAGCAGGTGGTCGAGGTTGTCGGCGCGCTTGGCCTCGGCGGACAGGCCGCGCTCCTCCAGGCGCTGGACGGCGGCGCGTTTGCGGCGCGGGGTGAAGTTGCCGCCCTCGGGGAAGATCACCAGGGCGTCGTCGGCGTCCATGCCCGCGGCCAGGCGGCGGATCTCGGCCAGGATGCCGCTCTCGCTCACCTTGCGCGGCACGAAGGCGTTGGGCAGGCGGTTGATCAGCACGTCGAGCGAGGGATCGAACTGCAGGGCGGCCTTCATCACGATGCGCGGCTGCCTGCCGTACCTGGCGAGCAGGTGATGGACGAGCAGGAAGGAGTCGCCGGGGCCGGCATGCCTGGCCAGCACGATCACGGGGCGGGTGAGCCTGGCGGCCTGCTCGTCGGAGGTCAGGACGGGCTCCTCCACGGTGACGCTGAGCTGGAAGATCACCACGGCCGCGCCGTACACCTTGCCCAGGAACCAGCGGATGAGCCCGTAGTGGCGTTCCTGGAACTCGTCGCGGCGCAACCGCCCGCCCAGGCCGCTGGCCACCCACAGCCCCAGGCAGGCGGCCAGCACGCCGCATTCCAGGACCAGCCAGGCCACCCCGAACCACAGGAAGCGGGCGCCGCGACGCTGCGGGGGCGGCAGCCGTAACGACACCGCGGTGATCACGACGAGCCACAGCGGCAGTGTGAGGATCACGGCCACGGTGAGCACCAGGACCAGCGGGGCGAGGATCAGGCGCCGCAGGATGCGGGGAGGGAGCACCCTTTCATACTGCGCTTGTCCGGAGATATCGGGAAGAAGCCGTGTAGGCCTGATCGATCCACGCCGAGATCCTCGACAGGTCCCGGTAGCGGAAGGGCGAGGTCGGAGCCGTCGACCCGGTCGGCAGGACGTGCACCTCGACATCGTCGGGAAGCGACTCCATCTCCTCCCCGAACCGGTGCCGCCGCGCGATCTCGAACGCCACCAGCCCGACCTCCCACGGGCGGCGCGGCGCCCGCAGCGGATGCTCGACGCGCCCGACGTGCAGCACGAAGATCCGCCGGGCCCCGAGTTGTACGGCACGGCCGACCGGGATGCTGTGCACCAGCCCCCCGTCGAAGAAGTGCTGCCCGTCGAGGCGCACCGGCGGCAGCAGCCCCGGCACCGCGCACGAGGCCAGCACCGAGTCGACCAGGGGCCCCGAGGTGAACCAGTGCGCCCTGGCCCTCTCGACGGAGGCGGCCACGCACTGGAAGGGCACGGGCAGCTCCTCGATGGTCTGGAAGGGCACCACGGAGGTGAGCACGGAGCGCAGGGGGCCGATGGGATGCAGATGGGTGCCGGTGCGGGCCAGGGTCGAGAGCCGTGTCAGGAAATTTCCGGCGAAGGCGGTGCGCACCACGTCCGACAACCACAACGAGGTCAGCTGCTTGACCGCATCGCCGCCACAGGCCACCAGGGCGCCGTTCAGCGCCCCGATCGAGGTGCCCAGCACCAGGTCGGGCCGGATGCCCGCCTCCTCCAGCGCACGCAACATCCCGACCTCGTGCGCGCCCAGCACGCCGCCGCCACCGAGAACGAAAGCCGTCTCCACCCGTCTATCATCGGGGTATGGGCAGACTGCTGGTGGTGCTGTTCGTCATCGCGGTGATCGCCGTGGTGGTGATCGGCATCATGCTGGCCGCTCAGCGCCGCGCCCCCAAGCAGGAAGACCCGCGCGAGATCCTCAAGCGCCGCTACGCCGCCGGTGAGATCGACGAGGACGAATACCTCCGCCGCATGTCAGGCCTCGACCAAGACTGGTGAGCCACATCGGCCGCGGCCGCGGCCAGCACGCCCGGCAGGGGAGCGCTGGGCTGCTCGACCAGCCACTCGGGAGTGCGGCGCATCTCCCACGTGCCGAACGGCGTGCCGCACTTCCGGAGCCGGGCCCTGGCCTGCGCGGCCGGGGCCCGGATGCTCGGGCGGCCGTCTAGGGGATGAGCAGCAGCTTGCCGGTGGTTCGGCGGGCGGCCAGGTCCTCGTGCGCCCTGGACGCCTCGGACAGCGGGTAGCGCTCGGAGACGTTGATCTTCAGCTCGCCCTTGGCGACCCAGTCGAAGACCTCGCGTGCCCGCCACAGCAGTTCCTCGCGATCGGCGATGTAGTGCACGAGGGAGGGGCGGGTCAGGAAGATCGAGCCCTGGCGGTTGAGCTGCTGCGGGTCCAGGGGCGGCACGGGGCCGCTGGCTCCGCCGTACAGGACCATGAGGCCGCGCGGCCGGACGGCGACCAGGCTGCCGTCGAAGGTGGAGGCGCCGACGCCGTCGTAGACGACGTCCATGCTGTCGCGCAGGGTGTCGGCGAAGGAGTCGTAGGTGTGCACCTCGTCGGCGCCCGCCGCGCGGGCCAGCTCGGCCTTGGCCTCGCTGGAGACGGTCGTGTGCACGGTCGCGCCGTGCAGCTTGGACAGCTGGATGAGCAGCTGGCCCATTCCGCCCGCGCCCGCGTGCACGAGAACCTGTTCGCCCGCCTTGACCTCGTGAGCCGAGCGGACCAGGAAGTGCGCGGTCATGCCCTGGAGCAGCGCGGCGGCGGCCAGGTCGGGCGCCAGGCCGTCGGGCACCGGCACCAGCCGGTCGGCGGCGACGACGGCCTTCTCCGCGTAGCTGCCCAGGATGTTGACCCAGCCGACGGTGTCGCCGACGGAGACGCCGGTGACGCCTTCGCCGACCGCCGAGACGGTGCCCGCGCCCTCCGAGCCGATCGGGCTGGGCACCTGCACCGGGTAGACGCCCGAGCGGTGGTAGATGTCGATGAAGTTGACGCCGCTGGCGGCGACGTCGACCACCACCTGCCCGGGCCCCGGCGTGGGGTCGGGGTGTTCGGCGTATTCAAGGACCTCGGGACCGCCCTGGGCGGAGATGACTATCGCTCGCATGAAGCGATTAAACCCGGTGCAGAACCCCGGACTCGAGGGCGACCCACAGATCGTCCGTGAGGCCGTGGGGCTCGGTGCCCGGCAGGTCGTACTCGGTGATCTCGCCGTCAGGCGTGATGCGCCCCAGCCGGTGCACGCCCCACTCGGTGAACCACAACGCCCCGTCGCGGCCCGTCACGATGGCGTGCGGCCTGGCGCCCCGGTCGGGCAGCGGGAACTCGGTGATCGTGCCGTCCGCGGCGATCCTGCCGATCTGGCCGGCGCCGATCTCGACGAACCACATCGCGCCGTCGGGGCCGGCCGTGATGCCCACCGGCATGCCGCCCTCGGTGGGCAGCGGGAAGCGCGTGACCTGCCCGGAGGCGATCCTGGCGATCGCGTTGCCCTGGTTGAGCGTCACCCACAGGGCGCCGCCTGAACCCGCGGCGATCGCCGAGGGCATGCCCTCGACCTCGTAGGACTCGCCGCCGAGACGGGAGACCCTGTCGGCCTGCACCTGGGTGAACCACAACCCGCCGTCGGGGGCGAAGCAGATCCCGTACGGCGAGCCGGCCTCGAAGAAGCTCACCTCGTCGTGGACGATCCTGCCGATGCGGTCGCCCGTGAAGTCGGCGAACCACATGGCCCCGTCGGGACCGGCGACGATCACCGTGGGCTGCCCACCGACCTCGAACGTGTCGATCACGCCGTCGGTCAGGCGCCCGACCCTGCCTTCCTTCGCCATCGTGAACCACAACGCCCCGCCGGGCCCGTGGGCCACACCGTAAGGAGAACCGTCGACCCGCATCAGACAGCCACCGTCCTTCCCTCGAATCGTTCGCGCAGCGCCCGGTCGTGGGTGACCACCACCAGCGCTCCCTCGTAGTCGCGCAGCGCCTGCTCCAGCTCCTCCACCAGGGCCGGCGACAGGTGGTTGGTGGGCTCGTCGAGCAGCAGCAGATCGTGCTCGCCCGCGAGCACCCGGGCCAGCGCCAGGCGCCTGCGCTGGCCTTCGGACAGCGCGCCCGTCCTTACCTCCAGCGTCTCAGGGTGGAACAGGCCGGTCGCCAGCAGCTCCTCGCGGTCGCCGCCGTAGGCCTGGAGCAGGGTGTGGGCGGGGTCGAAGCTCTCCTCCTGGCGCAGGTAGCCGGCCCGGCCGCAGGACTGTTCGTACATCCGGTCCAGGAGCGTGGTCTTGCCGGAGCCGTTGGGTCCGGTGACGAGCAGCCGCTCGCCGCGCCCGGAGGTGGTGAAGCCGCCCCTGAAGCGGAGGGGCTCGGGCGGCCTGGGCACCGGATGCTCCTCCAGGCGCCGCACCCGCTCGGCGGCCTGGCGCACCCGCGAGGAGATGGAGCTCTGCACCCGCCCGGCGTTGCGGTCGTAGGCCATCTTGTTGTTGTCCTTCATGGTCCTCCCCGCGGCCACCCGATGGGCGGTGGTCGTGGCGTGCTCCTTCAGCGAGGCGATCTCCGCCAGCCATTCGCCGTACGCCTGCTCCCATCGGGCGCGGGCGGCGGCCTTGGCCCGGGTGAAGGAGGTGTAGTCGCCTCCGAAGCGGGTGACGCCGCCGTCGGCGACCTCGATGATCACGGTGGCGACCCGGTCGAGGAAGAGCCGGTCGTGCGAGACCACCACGACGGTGCCGCGATGGCCGCGCAGCCGCTCCTCCAGCCACGTCAGCGCCGCCTCGTCGAGGTGGTTGGTGGGCTCGTCGAGCAGCATCACCTCGGGGGAGGCGGCCAGCAGGCAGGCGAGGGCCAGGCGGGCCTGCTCGCCTCCCGACAGGGTGTTCAGGGGGCGGTCGCGCTCGATGCCGGACAGGCCCAGGCCGTGCATGGACCTGTCGACCCGCGCGTCGGCCTCGTAGCCGTCACGCGCCTCGAAGGCGGTCAGCAGCTCGCCGTAGGTCTCCATGTCCTGCTCCTCGGCGGCCCGCAGCATGCGCCGCTCCAGCTCGCGCAGCTCGGCCAACGCCTGGTCGACGGCGTCCTGGACGGTGCTCGCGCGGAGGGTCTGCTCCAGATGCGCCGCCTGGCCGGTGAGGAGCACCTCGCCCTCGTCGGGCTGCTCGCTTCCGCTCAGGATGCGCAGGAGCGTGGACTTGCCGCTGCCGTTCTCGCCGACGATGCCTGCGCGCTCGCCGGGCTTGATGGACAGGGTGACCTGGTCGAGGACGAGGCGGTCGCCGTACGACTTGGTGATCCCGCGAAGGGTGAGCTGGGTGGTCAGGTGGAACTCCAATCGCAACTTGTGTAGCTTTAACGTAGCTCAGTACTTCACCTAATGCAACTGGAGTAGCTTTTGCAACGTCCAGGAGGGCGCAGCGCCCGCGTACGCGACGCCGTACGGCAGGCGACGCTGGCCGAACTCGCCGAGCACGGCTTCCAGGCGCTGACCGTGGAGAACGTCGCCCTGCGCTCAGGCGTGCACAAGACCACCGTCTACCGGCGCTGGGGCAACGCCGAGGGCCTGGTCGCCGACGCGCTGGCACTGGCCGAGGAGGAGCCGTGGCCGGTGCCCGACACCGGCTCGGTCCAGGAGGACCTGCGCGGCATCGCCCTGCTCGTGCAGTCGGGGTTCGCCGATCCCGCGATGGGCCCGGTCTCGTCGGCCTTCGTGGCCGCCGCCATGCAGGACCCCGCCGCCGCCCAGGCGCTGCACCGCTTCTTCGCCGCCCGCCACGACCAGTCGGCCGGGGTCGTACGGCAGGCGGTCGAGCGCGGGGAACTGCCCGCCTCCGTCGACGCCGAGGAGGTGATCAGGGTGGCGGTGGCGCCGATCTACTACCGGCTCTTCGTCACCCACGAGCCGGTCACGCCCGGCGACGCGATCCGGTCGGCGGACGCCGCGCTGGCCGCCGCCCGCGCGGGGGTCATTTAGCCGTGGAGCCGCGCAGCTCGAAGTTGTCGTAGACGACCTTCAGCACCGACTCGCTGCCCTTCTGGACCCGGGAGACCATGCCCACGTGGCCCGGCGCCAGCCCGGCGGAGTCCTCGACGCGCTGGACCTCCTTGCCGTTGATCCACAACGTCAGCCGCACCGAGCCGCCCGCCTGCTCGCAGGAGGCCTCCAGGCGGTTCTTCTCGCGCGGCTTGAAGCCCTCCACCTTGACGGGGCTCTCCAGGTTGCTGCCCGCCTGGTTGACGACCTTGCGGATGCGGGCCTCGCCCGCGGTGCTCACGGCGAACTCGTAGTAGGTGCCGTCGCCGTCGCCCCGGCACCACAGGCCGTACTCGCCGTTGCCCACCACACTCTTGACGGTCGCGTCGACCCCGACCACCACCGAGTCGGGCACCCGCGCGGTCGGCGAGTCGGTCGGCATCGGCGTCGCGGTGGGCTCGCCGACGAGGAAGGGGATCGGCGCCTGGGCGAACTCCTCCTCGCTGTACTGTGCGGCATCGAGGCCGTAGGCGCCGTCGTTGGTGTAGCCGTAGCTGTTGTCGCTGTCGGCGTTGTAGGTGCCGCGCCAGTCGCCCGAGGCGTTGGTGAAGTCGTCGCCGTAGACGCGCGGCAGGTTGGGCGGCGCGCTCGAGGTCAGTAGCGCCCACGCCGTCACCGCGCCGCCCGCCAGCACCGCGATCGCCGCGGCGGCGCCGATCAGCATCCCCTTGCGGCCGGACTTCCCGGCCTGGGACTGTGTGTACGGGGTGGTGTGCGACTGCTGCCAGTTCACCTGGGCGGTCTGCTGCGACTGGCGCCCGACGAGATGGTCGAGCAGCTGCTGCGCGGTCGGGCGGCGCTGCGGGTCCTTGACCAGCGCCGCCTGGACCAGCTCCCGCAGTCCGGGTTCCACCCCCGACAGGTCGGGCTCGGTGTTGAGCACCTGGTAGACGATCGCCGGAAGCGCCTCGCCCCCGAACGGCGCCCGCCCGGTGGCCGCGTAGGTCATCAGGCAGCCCCACGAGAAGACGTCGCACGCGGGCGAGACCGGCTCGCCGCGCAGCACCTCGGGAGCCATGTAACGCGGGGTGCCGATCAGCTCGCCGGTGCCCGTGACGCCGCCGAGCATGTCGAGCGCGCGGGCGATGCCGAAGTCGATCACCCGGGGGCCGATGGGGGAGAGCAGCACGTTCGACGGCTTGAGATCGCGGTGCACGACCCCGGCGCCGTGGATCGCCGTCAGCGCGGTGGCCACGCTCACGGCCAGGGCGTCGAGGTTGGAGCCCTTGAGCGGCCCGCTCTGCCGTACGGCCTCTTCCAGGTTGGGGCCCGGCACGTATTCGGTGACCACGTAGAGCTGGTCGCCCGCGAGGTCGGCGTCGAGCACGGCCGCCGTCGAGAACCGCCGCACCCTCTGCGCGGCCTCCGCCTCGCGCCGGAAGCGCATGCGGAACTGCTCGTGCTGGGAGAACTCGGGATTGATCACCTTGACCGCGACGCGCGTGCCCTGGGGGTCCTCCGCCATGTAGACGGTGCCCATGCCGCCCCTGCCCAGGACCTGCAGCAGGCGATAGCGTCCGATCTGGTTCACGGTCGGCCAGCTTAGTGGCAATCGTCCCCTCCCTCCACGGGTCGCGGGCCGCCAGCTAGGGTTCCGCGCATGACAGAGCGACGTTCGATCCTCAGCGGCTCCACCTTCGAGGAGCAGATCGGCTACGCCCGTGCCGTGGTGGACGGCGACCAGGTGTACGTGTCGGGGACCACCGGGTTCGACTACTCCACCATGACGATCTCCGACGACGTGGTGGAGCAGGCCGAGCAGTGCCTGCGCAACATCGAGGCCGCACTGGCCGAGGCGAAGTGCACCTTCGCCGACGTGGTGCGGGTTCGCTACCTGCTGCCCGACCGGGCCGACTTCGAGCCGTGCTGGCCGGTCCTGCGCCGGTGTTTCGGCGAGGTCCGGCCAGCGGCCACCATGCTCGTCTGCGGGCTCGCGGACCCGCGGATGAGGATCGAGATCGAGGTCGACGCCCGGCGGCGTCAGTAGACCTCGCTCCTGTTGTTGACGATCTCGTCCAGCAGGGCGGTGGCGTCGGAGTAGCGCTGCGCCGTCGCACTGCTCACCGGCAGCGCGAGCGTCGCGAACGCGTACCTGACCGCCGCGCCCACCGTGCCCGTGCCGAGCCGGCGGGACAGCGCCGAGTCGATCCGCGTGGAGGCGTTGATGTGCCTGGCGCCCAGGTCGAGCAGCGTCGCCGCCAGCTGGAACCTCGCCGGCGCCGGTTGCGGGCCGTTCGCCGACAGGACGGCGCCCGCCTCCGCGTTGCTCAGCTCGCCGTCACCCGACGAGTCGAACCGCTGGTCCGTGGCCTGCACGCGGGCCAGCAGCTCCCAGGTGCGCTCCTCCGGGTGCGTCTTCCAGTAGCCGTGGGAGCGGGGGGCGCGCGACGGCGTGACCTCGGTGACGCCGGTCGCGGCCGAGTCCGTCACCGGGTCGTAGGTGCAGCCCTTGGCGTTGCCGTACGTCACGGTGGCGGTGTCGGGCAGCTCGGCGCCGGCCGTGAACAGCAGGCTGGGCCTGGCCGTGAAGTGCACCGACAGATCCTGAGCCGCGGCGAGGCTGCCCAGCGTCCACGTCAGCGTCGTGGTCCCGTCCGCGTTGCGGGTGACGGTGTCAGGCTTGGGCCCCGCGCCCTGGTCGAGAGCCTTGCTGTAGTACACCTCGGCGGGCAGCGTGTCGGTGAGCACGACGCCCGTGGCGTTCGCGCTGCCGACGTTGGCGACCTTGAGGCCGATCGTCATCGCCTCGCCGGCGTTGACCGTGGCGGGCGCGGTCTTGTCCAGCGTGAGGCGGGGCGCGTGGATCGTGGTCGAGGCCTGAGCGCTGTTGTCCCCGGTGTTGGCCTCGGCCCCGCCGGCCGTGTCCTTGGCCGTCACCGTCGCCTTGTTGGTCAGCACGGCCGCGTCCGCGGTGTCGCACGGGATCTCGTAGGTGAACGTCTCGGTGGCGCTGTTGCCCACGCCGAGGTACGGCAGGGCACGCGTCTGGTCGGCCCCGGTGGGCGGATCGTCGGTCACCACGATGGAGGCGGCCGGCCCGGTCCCGATGTTGTCCAGCTTCACCTGGTAGGTGAGCGTGTCACCGGGCTCCGCGTCGGCCTTGTCCACGGTCTTGCCGACCTTGACGTCGGGGTCGTAGAGGTTGAAGAACGACATCTCCTGGTTGACGACGGTCGAGAAGGCGAGCTCTTCGCCGGATCCCGTGCAGGTCGGCGCGCCCGCCGGGTATCCGCTGCAGGCCGGGCCCCTGACGTCCGGCGACTGGATCGCCCGGTACTTGATCGCCGGCCAGTCGTTGTGGTCGGACAGGGTGGTCAGGCCGTTCTCCGCGTTGATGTCCAGCGGCACGGCGTTGGTCTCGAAGAGGGGCGCCCCGGTCGTGGGATTGGTGGTGTCGTTCCAGTTGAGCGGCCCGTTGCCGATGTCCGAGCGCAGCGGCCTGAACCCGGTGGCGGGGTTGAGTACGGTCCACCAGAAGGTGAAGTCGGCGCCGCCGGAGATGCCGTTGTTCTCCAGCAGCGACCCCTCGACCAGCTGCGGCAGCCCGCCGGTCGAGAAGCCCAGCCGCACCGCGCCCTTCTGCCAGTCGCGCAGCTGGTTGACCAGCAGCGGCGGCGGGCTGTTGGGGATGCCCGTCTGGAAGAAGTAGTTCATGACGCTGAGGTAGTTGGGCTTGTACTGGTCGTTGTTGTCCCCGCCATGCCGCAGGCCCAGCGCGTGGCCGAGCTCGTGCAGGATCGTGCCCGCCTGGTCGACCTCGGTGCCGACCCTGGCGTCCGCCGCCCCCGTGCCGACCGTGAGCACCTGGCGGTCGGTCGCGTGCCCGCTGGTCGAGTCGCAGACCCCGTTGTTGCCGACGTGGATCTGGGTGGTGCCGGCGGGGATCACGTCGTCGCCCGAGCGTGTGCTCTGGAGCATGCCGTCGCCGGCGTAGTCGGTGCCGAAGTCCACGACGCACATGGTGCGCCAGGAGCCGAGGGTGACGATGAAGTCCTTGTTGTTGTCCCTGGTGGGTTCGCAGCACTGGCCGGAGGTGCCAGGACTGTTGACGCTCCCGGCGCCGTTGGTGGTCACGAGGTCGTGCGCGAAGATCGTGTAGTGCGCGTAGGGGGCCAGCTCCGCGCGCAGGTTCGCGGTGCGCGCGTTGCGGAAGTCGTTGTTGTTGGCCATCCCCATGAACGCCTGCTCGGCCAGCTGCGCACCCGGGATGTGCACGAAGTCGATGCCGTCGCTCCTGGGCCCCGGATACGGACACGGATCGGCCACCTTGACCGGGGCCGCGTTGAAGACGTCGCGCACCAGCGTGATCGCCCCGGCCTTGGGCTGGTGCGAGTGCGCGGTGGCGGGAGCGGCGTCGACCATGAAGTCGGTCTGCAGCACGATCGTCTTGCGGCACGGGTCGGCGCCCAGCGCGGGCAGGTCGGCGATCATCGCGCCCGACCTGTCGCGGACGCCGTTCAGCTCGACGGCGTCAGGGATGCCGTCACCGTCGGTGTCGTTGACGATGCTGATGCCCAGCCGGGTGATCCTGCCGTCGTTGTTGCGGGGGAAGCCGTGGTCGCCGTCGCCCTGGACGCAGCTCTGGCCCTTGGGCTGGCCGTTGGAGTGCGTGCAGGGTGTGCCGAAGACGAAGCCGTCGCCGGTCAGGGCGCCGGTGCGGAAGTCGTAGGTCAGATCCAGGACGACGTCCTGGTCGCGGGGACTGATGTCCATCCGGTCCTCGTTGGAGTTGCCCCCTGAGTCGTAGTCCCACAACGCCACCGAGATGTCCACGGTGTCCTTGTCGCCGGGCAGGTTGTTGTTGGTGAAGACCCAGCCGTTGGGGGCCTCCGGCAGCCCTTTCGGCTCGAACTCGTCGTCCTGGATCCGCGGCCCCTGCTCCAGCGGCCCGTCTCCGATCTTGACCCTGGGGAAGTAGTCCCCGTCGCCCACGCCACCGCTGTCCGGATCCTCGATCTGCCGGAGATAGTCGATGGAGAAGGTCAGCGAGCGGTTCGGGGCCGCGGCGGCGGACTGCGTGGCCAGCGCCGGAATCATCGCCACCAGCAGCACGCTCAGCGCCCCCAGCGTGCCCCAGCGACGCCGGGCACGCGCTCTGTGTTCAGCACCCACGATCAGTCCTCCTCGGGATTGCGCCTGAGAAGGATGGTGCGGGTGACGGGCGGTTGAACGCCTGAGTAGGTCGTACTCAATCCGCCAGTTCGCGCAGCGTCGGCAGCCGGCCGTGCCGTACCTCGAACACCCGGCACCCCGCCGCCCGCGCGGCGGCGATCCCCGTGGGGCTGTCCTCCACCGCGACGCACCGCGCGGCCACCACGCCCAGCCGCGCCACCGCCTCCACGTACGGGTCGGCGTACGGCTTGCCCCTGGCCGTCTCGCCGTCGGCCACGGTGGTCTTGAACTCGTGCCCGTCGAGCAGCGGTAGCACCCGGTCCACCACGCTCCGGGGCGAGGCGCTCACCAGGGCCGTGGGGATGCCCGCCTCGCCCAGCTCCGCGAGCAGCTCCAGGGCCCCCGGCAGGAGCTCGACCCCGGCGGCGACCCGGCGGCCGAACTCCTCGCCCAGCCGGGCGGCGAGCGGGCCCGGGTCGCCCGGCGCCAGGTAGGCGGCGGTGTCGGCGATCGTCCGTCCGAGCACCTCAGGCATGTCGGCCTCGCTCAGGGGCACGCCGAACTCGCCGGCGACCAGGGCGACGCACTGCCACCACAGCCCTTCCGTGTCGACGAGCGTGCCGTCCATGTCGAACAGCACGGCGTCACACCACACCGGCGGGATCCTCCGACGGGGTCACGGGCAGCGGCGCGTCGGCGCGGCGCGGGGCGACGAGGACCGGCCGCTCGACCAGCCTGACCGACACCCTGGTCCCGGGTCCCAGGCGCATCGCCTCGTGGCCGGGCACGTCCGCCAGCACCTCGCCGCCCTCCAGGGCGACGCGCAGCCGCACGGAGGCGCCGCGGAAGGAGGCGGCCACGATCTCCGCCCTCCCGTCGGGCTCGGGCTCCACGCGGACCGCCTCCGGCCGTACGAGCACGTCGACGTCGGTCAGCGAGGTGTCCGAGTCGAGCGGGAGCAGCTGCCCCAGCACCGTCACCTGGTCGCCGGAGACGCGCCCGGGCAGGTGGTTCATCGTGCCGACGAACTCGGCCACGAACGGCGTGGCCGGGCGGTCGTAGACCTCGGCGGGCGACCCGCACTGCTCCAGCCGCCCATCGCGCAGCACGGCGACGCGGTCGGCGATCGACAGCGCCTCCTCCTGGTCGTGGGTGACGAAGACGGTCGTGATCCCGAGGTCGAGCTGCAGCCGGCGGATCTCCTCGCGCAGCCCCACTCTGACCTTGGCGTCCAGCGCCGACAGCGGCTCGTCGAGCAGCAGCACCCTGGGCTCCAGGGCGAGTGCCCTGGCCAGGGCTACACGCTGCTGCTGGCCGCCCGACAGCTGGTGCGGGTAGCGGTCGGCGTGGGTGGCCAGGCCCACGAGCTCCAGGAGCTCCAGCGCCTTGGCCCGGCGCGTGGTCTGGGCGACCTTGCGCACCCGCAGGCCGAAGGCGACGTTGTCGAGCGCGTTGAGGTTGGGGAAGAGCGAGTAGGCCTGGAAGACCATGCCCGCGTCGCGCTTGTTGGCCGGGACGCGGGTGATGTCCTTGCCGTCGAGCAGCACCGCTCCGGAGTCGGGCGTCTCGAAGCCGGCCACGCAGCGCAACGCCGTGGTCTTGCCGCACCCGGACGGCCCGAGCAGGGCGACGAGCTCGCCCGGCTCGATGGTGAGGTCGAAGCCGTCGAGGGCTACGGTCTTGCCGAAGGTACGGCGGAGCTGCCGGAACTCCAGTTGGGCGGTCACTTCGAGGCTCTCTTTCGGGAGATACCGGAAATGCTGAGCAGGAGCGCCCAGATCAGGACGAGGCTGAGCACCGAGGCGGCCACCGACATCTGCCCCTTGGACCCGGAGATGGTCACGATCCACACCGCGAACGGCTGGTAACCCAGGAGCGAGGCCATGGTGTACTCACCCAGCACCAGCGCGAGCGACAGGAACGCGGCGCTGGCCAGGGCCGAGCGCAGGTTGGGGATCAGCACGCGGAACATCACGTGCGGCCAGGAGGCGCCGAGGTTGCGCGCGGCCTCCACGAGGGTGCGCACGTCCATGGTGCGCAGTCCCGCGTCGAGGGCACGGTAGACGAACGGCAGCACGAGGATGACGTAGGCGAAGACCAGCACCAGCGGGAAGGTGGTGCTGCGCATCGCGGTCAGCGTCGCCCAGAACGGGGTGGGCGCCAGGAGCTCGTTGCCGACCGCCAGCGACTTGCCGAAGCCGGAGACGAACGCGATCGGCGGGATGACGAGGGGCAGGGTGCAGACCACCTCGAGCACGGGACGCAGGCCGGGAGCCGCGAGCCGTACGGTGATCATCGCGGGCAGCATGAGCGCCAGGACCAGCACGATCGTGGCGGCGGCCAGGCCGAGCGACAGCAGCAGGCTGGCGGTGAACCCCTCGGTGACCAGCAGCTCCGTGTAGGGCTCCAGGGACAGGCCCTGCGCGGAGTTGTAGACGGTGAACCAGACCGAGCAGGCCAGCGGCACCAGGAAGTAGAGCGCGGCCAGGGCCCAGACCGCCACGTGCCACCTGCCGGGCCGCACGGCGCCACGGGAGGTCACTGCAGCCATCGGGTACTCCTCCTCTGCAGCGGCACGTAGACCACCATGACCAGGGCGGCGACCACGACCATGTCGAGCGCGAGCGCCAGGCCCACGCTCTCGTAACCGGTCTGCACGTCGCCCGAGAGCGCCGCGGCGATCTTCAGCGTGATCAGCGGCAGCACCGTCCCCGCGCCCATCGCGGCGGCGGTGGCGTAGGCGGCGAACGCCGAGCCGAACAGCAGCACCACCCCGCCCAGCAGGCCCGGGGTCAGCACCGGAAGCGCGACGTAACGCCAGTAGTGCCAGGCGGAGGCCCCGCTGTTCATCGCCGCCTCGCGCCACTGCGGCTTGAGCCCGTCGAGCGCGGGCGCGATGGCCAGCACCATGAGCGGGATGGAGAAGTACAGGTAGACGAGCGCCAGCCCCCAGAAGGAGAACAGCGTCCCGAACGGCAGCCCCAGCAGCGAGCTGATCATGCCGGAGTTCCCGAGGGTCGCCACCCAGAAGAAGGCCAGCGGCACGCCCCCGAAGTTGGCCAGCACGCCGGAGGCGGTGAGCACCGCCTCGCGGAAGCGGGACCTGACCACCACCTGGGCCAGGAAGGTGCCCAGGATCGCGCCCAGCACCGCCACCACGGCCGACAGCTTGACGCTGTTCAGCAGGGCGAGCAGGTAGCCGCCCTGCATGGTCAGCGCCAGGTTGCCCATGCCGCGGTCGAAGGCCCCCGCCACCATGGCGATGGCGGGGATCCCGAGGGCGAGCGCGGTGAAGACGAGCAGCGGCAGCGCGCCGATGATGCGCTTCATCAGCCCGCTACAGCCGCGTCCCAGCTCTTGGCCAGAGCGTCCTGCGCCGCCTTGGTCTGCGCCTCGGTCGGGAACTGGGCCTCACCCTGGACGGGCGGCAGCTTGTCGGCCAGCGCCTTGTCGATGGTGCCGTCGGCCTGCATCGAGGGCATCAGCACCGGGCGGGCGCCGCCCTTGAGCCACAGGTTCTGGCCCTCGGCGCTGTAGAGGAACTCCTGCCACAGGCGCGCGGCGGCCGGGTGCGGCGCGTCCTTGTTGATGGCCTGCACGTAGTAGGAGGCGTAGACGCCGTCGGTGGGCACCGCGACCTGGAAGTCCAGGCCCTTGGGCATGAACTGCTCGCGGTATCCGGCGTTGAGGTAGTCCCAGTCGATCGAGATCGGCGTCTCGCCCTTCTCGACGGTCGCCGGGGTGGACTCGATCGGGTTGAAGTTGCCCGCGGCCTTGAGCTTCTTGAAGAACTCCACGCCGGGGGCGATGTCGTCGAGGGAGCCGCCGTTGGACAGCGAGGCCGCCCAGACGCCGCCGAAGGCCGAGCCGGACTTGTTCGGGTTGCCGTTGAGCGCGACCAGGCCCTTGTACTCGGGCTTGAGCAGGTCGGCGAAGGTCTGGGGGCAGGTGCCGACCTTCTTGGCCTCGCAGCCGATGGAGACGTAGCCGCCGTAGTCGTTGACCCACAGGCCGCCCGGGTCCTTCTGACCCTCGGGGATCTTGTCGAAGGCCTGCACCTTGTACGGCGCGAACAGGCCTTCCTTGGCGCCGGTGAAGGCCCACGACTGGCTGATGTCGACGACGTCGGGGGCGTTGGGCTGGCCCTTGCGGGTCTTCAGCGCGGTGATCTCGTCGGCGCTGGAGGCGTCGGGGTTCTCGCTCTCGACCTTGATGCCGTACTTGGTCTCGAAGGCCTTGATGATCTCGCCGTAGTTGGCCCAGTCGGGGGGCAGGGCGATGACGTGGAGGTTGCCCTCCTTCTTGGCGGCCTCGACGAGCTTGTCCAGGCCGCCGAAGTCGGTGGCCGAGGTGGCGGTCTTGGCGTCCACGCCGCCGGCCGCCGAGGGCTGGGTCTGGGTGGACGGTGCGGCGCCGCAGGCCGCGGTGACTACGGTAAGGGCTGCTATGAGACCTGCGACTCGCAAAGCGGACACGTCGCCTCCATAGAAATGGGATATGTCTGGACCATAGAAAACTTGTCCAGACAAGAACAGCCCTACTTCGTTGCGTTTCGGTGAATGGGAGTGGTCCTGGGTGGTTGCGCGGTATGAACACATAGCCGCTGAGCTGCGCGATGACATCATGAACGGCACACACCCGGTCGGGACTCTGTTGCCTTCCGAGTCAGAACTGGCTGCGCACTACCGCGCCGCACGCGGCACCGTGCGCCAGGCGATCGCGGTCCTGGTGGCCGAAGGGCTGGTGGGGTCGCGGCAGGGCGCGCGGCGCATCGTGCTGGGCACCACCCGCAGCCAGAGCTTCGCCGAACTGCACAGCTTCGCGCAGTGGGCGCGTGCCAACGGCTACCGCTTCGGCGGCCAGGTGATCTCCCAGCGCAGGCGGGCCGCCCGTGGCGTGGAGAGCGCCCGGCTGTCGTGCCCGGCGGTGCTGGAGGTGATGCGGGTGCGCACCCTGGAGGGCGAGCCGGTGCTGCTGGAGCGGACCGTCTACGCCGACTGGATCGCGCCGGCGGTCGAGGCGCTGCCGGGCGACTGCGAATCGGTCACCCAGGCGCTGTTCGACTCGGTCGGGCTGATCTTCGCCTACGGGGAGCATCTCATCGACGCGGTCGCGGCGGGGGCGCAGGACTCCCGGTTGCTCACCGTACGGCGGGGCAGCCCGCTGTTGCGCCAGCGGCGCATCACCACGACGAACGAAGGGCGGCCCGTGGAGTGGTCCGATGACCGCTACCGGGCGGGCAGCGTGGCCTTCAGCATCCGCAACTCGATCGGCGCCAACCCCCTCGGCCGCCAGCTTGCTTTTTGAGGCGTTGGAACGTATGTTCGATACGTAGCGCCCGTCTTCCCCCGGGCAGTTCGCGAGGACTCCTGGGAGAAGAGGATCTTGAGCAGACTCTACGGCGATCCGATCGAGGTGTGGACCCGCGACGGGGAGCCCACCCAGTTCGTCTGGCGCGACCGGCTCTACCTCGTCCGCCGCGTGCTCGATCACTGGGTGGTCGCCCGCGAATGGTGGAAGACCGGTGAGAACGACCCGGGCGAGCGCCAGTTCTGGCGCGTCGAAGCCAGCCCCGGCCGCGAAGCCGGCACCTACGAACTGCGCTTCGACACCGCCAGCGGCGGCTGGCTGCTGCTGAGGGCGTGGGACTGATGACGCCCTTCGTCCACCTCCACGTCGCCTCCGCCTACTCCATGCGCTACGGCACGACCTTCCCTCCCGCGCTGGTCGCCAGGGCGGTCGAGCACGGCATGGACATGCTCGCGCTGACCGACCGCGACGGCCTCTACGGCGCCGTCAAGCACGCCCAGGCCTGCGCCGAGGCCGGGCTCAAGTCGGTCTTCGGCGTGGACCTCGCGCTCGCCTCCACCGGTCAGGACCGGCCCAGGACCGGGCCGCAATCCCAGGACCGGGTCACCGTGCTGGCCCGCTCCGACGCGTGGGCCTCGCTCTGCCGCCTGGTCACCGCCGCCCATCGTGCGGGGGAGCGAGGCTCGCCCACGATCACCGCCGACCTGGTCGGCGCCCACCCCGGCCTGATCGTCCTGCTCGGGCCGCGCTCCGACGTCGGACGCGCCGTCGCCGCCGGACGCGACGAGCAGGCCAGGGCCCTGCTGGAACGATGGCGCGCCGGCCTGACGGTGGCCGTCGAGGTGATCGACCAGTACGGCTACCGCGACGCCGCCACCGCGGTCCGCATGCTCGCCCTGGCCGAGTCGACGGGAGTGCCGGCGATCCTGACCAACGCCGTGCGCTACCTCGACCCCGCCGACCACCAGACCGGCGACGTGCTCGACGCCGCCCGCCAGCTGGTGCCGCTGCACCCCCGCCACCTGGAACGCGCCACCTCCCACGCCTACCTCAAGTCGACCAAGGAGATGCTCCAGGTCGCGCGGAAGATCTGCGGCGCCGACGATCAGCGCATCACCCGCCTGCTGCGCACCACCCGGCGGCTGGCCGAGGCCTGCGCCATGGACCCCCTCCAGGTCCTCGGGCTCAAGGCGGGAAGGCTGAACCTGCCCGAGGTCGGCAGGGACCCGGTGCCGCTGCTGCGCAACCGCTGCTACGACGGCCTGTACGAGCGCGGGCTCGGCAACTCCGCCGACGCCAAGGACCGGCTGAGGCTGGAGCTGTCGATCATCGAGCGGAAGGAGCTGTCCGGCTACTTCATCTCCGTCGCCGGCATCACCGACCGCATCCGCGGCATGGACATCCGCTGCGCCATCCGCGGCTCGGGAGCCGGCAGCCTGGTCAACTACCTGCTGCGGATCGGCGAGATCAACCCGCTCGACCACGGCCTGCTGATGGAGCGTTTCCTGTCGGAGGGCCGCATCGGCCTGCCCGACATCGACATCGACGTCGAGTCCGCCCGCCGCCTCGACTGCTACAAGGCGATCTTCGACATGTACGGCGAGGCGCGCGTGGCCTGCGTGTCGATGATGGAGACCTACCGCGCCCGCAGCGCCATCCGCGACGTGGGCGCCGCCATGGGACTACCCCCGCACGAGATCGACCTCATCGCCAAGGCCTTCCCGCACATCAGGGCCCGCCAGATCAGCTCCGCCCTGACCGACCTGCCGGAGCTGCGCGAGTCGCGGCTCGGCGAGGCCGGGCTCGGCAAGGTCTTCTCCCTGGCCGAGAAGCTCGACGGCCTGCCCAGGCACATCGCCCTGCACCCGTGCGGCGTGCTCATCGGCAACTCCACCCTGCGCGACACCACGCCGATCGAGCGCAGCATGCTGGAGTTCCCGATGTCGCAGTTCGACAAGGACGACGTCGAGGAGGCAGGGCTGCTCAAGCTCGACGTGCTCGGCGTGCGCATGCAGTCGGCCATGGCCTACACGCTCAGCGAGATCAAGCGGGTCGACGACCTCGAGATCGAGCTCGACGCCGTGCCCCACGACGACTCCGCCACCTACGACATGATCTGCGCCAGCCGTACCCTCGGGTGTTTCCAGATCGAGTCGCCCGGCCAGCGCGAGCTGGTGGCCAAGCTGGAGCCGCGCACGATGCACGACCTGATCGTCGACATCTCGCTGTTCCGCCCGGGACCGGTCAACTCCGACATGGTCACGCCCTACCTGGAGATGCGCCATGGCTGGCGGGCCTCCCGCTACCCGCACGAAGACCTGCACGACGCGCTGCGCGAGACCCACGGCGTGGTCGTCTTCCACGAGCAGGTGCTCAAGGTCATCGACGCCATGACCGGCTGTGGGCTGTCGGAGGCCGAGAGGATGCGGCGCAGCCTGGCCGCGCCCGCCACCCGCGAGAACGTGCGGCAGTGGTTCCACGCCTCGGTGCACAAGAGGTACTCCGCGGCCGTGGTCGAGGAGGCCTGGCGGGTGCTCGACGCCTTCGGGGCCTTCGGCTTCTGCAAGGCGCACGCCGCCGCCTTCGCGCTGCCCACCTACCAGTCGGCCTGGCTCAAACGCCACCACGCCGCCGCCTTCTTCGCCGGGGTGCTCACCCACGAGCCCGGCATGTACCCCCAGCGGGTGATCGTCGACGAGGCACGGCAGTGCGGGGTGACCATCCTGCCGCTCGACATCAACCGATCGGGGCGGCACTGGCAGGTCGAACGGCTCGGCATGGAGGTGCGGGTCGACCCCCGGTCCCTGGCGGGACCCGCCGAGGAGCAGGGGCCCAGGACCAGGTTCCACGCCGAGGAGCTCGGACGCGGCTACGCCCTGCGCGTGCCGTTCTCCGCCGTCAAGGGCATCAGCGAGGCCGAGGTCGACCGCATGGTCGCCGGCCGGCCGTACACCTCGATGTCGGACTTCTGGGACCGCGCCAGGCCCTCGCGTCCCGTCATGGAACGCATCGTGCAGGTCGGCGGCCTCGACGACCTGCACGAGCTGCGTCCTGGCGACGGCGGGCCGCGCTGGCGGCCAGGCGAACTCACCCGCCGCGACCTCATCGCCCAGGTCGGCGCCCTGGAACGGGCCTCCGCCTCGGGTGTCGGCGCGCGGCCGCGCACCCGCAAGGGCTACGCCCCCCGCGCCGTCCTCGTACGGCAGAGCCTCGACGAGGCCGTGCAGATGCCCCTGGGCTTCGCCGAGCACATCGCGCCCGGCGAACTGCCCGAGATGACCGAGACCGAGATGGTCGAGGCCGAACTGGAGATCCTCGGCATCGACGTCAGCCGCCACATCGTCAGCTTCCACGACGAACTGCTCGACCTGCTCGGCGTGGTGCGCGCCAGAGACCTGCTGGATCAGCGCAACGGCGCCCAGGTGCTGGTGGGCGGGGTCAAGGTGGCCACCCAGACCCCGGCCGTCCGCTCCGGCCAGCGCGTCATCTTCGCCACCCTCGACGACTCGACGGGGCCGGTCGACCTGACCTTCTTCGAGTCGGTGCAGGGGCACTGCGCCTCCACGGTGTTCACCTCGTGGCTCATGGTGGCGCGCGGGGTGATCCGCCGCACCGGGCCCAAGGCGGTCTCCATGCGCGCTCTCGACTGCTGGAACCTCATCGACCTGGAGAAGCTCTGGCGCGCCCGCGGCCCGGACGCGGTCAGGGAACTGGTCGAACGAGACCCGGCGAGCACGCCCGGTGTCACGGGCGGGCGCATCGAGTACGCCAACGGCTTCCTGCTCTCGCCGTACGCCGACCTCGGGCCGGCGATCGTCAGCCCGTCACGCCAGCTCTGGCACGCCAGCCAGGGCAGCTCGGGCCCGGCCGCGGCATGACCGCTACGAGGCCGCGAGCACCTCTTCCAGCGTCCTGGCCGGGTGGCCCGTCAACTCGGGCACGGCCTGGCTGACACCCTCCATCTCGCCGGCGGCGACCGCGGTGTAGGTCGACACCCACGCGTCGACCTGCCACCGCGGCGCGCCGTACCTCTCACGGGAGGCGTAGGCCTCCTCGACGCTCTCCGCGTGGTAGGCGACCTTCCTGCCCAGCACCCGCGTCATCGTCTCGGCGACCTCGCCGAAACTCAGCGCCCGCGGCCCCGTCAGGTCGTGGGTCCTACCCGCGTGCGCGCCGGGATCCCGCAACACCGCCACCGCGGCGTCCGCGATGTCGTCCTGCGCGACCATCGCCACCCGCCCCTGGCCCGCGGGGCCGCGGATCACCCCGTCGTCGCCCACCATGAACGGGACGAAGTCGGCGTACAGGTTGTCGCGCAGGAAGGTGAAGGGCAGGCCGGCGGCCCTGATGTGCTCCTCGGTGGCCCAGTGGTCGCGGGCCAGGGTGAACGTGGCCGCGGGCGAGGCGCCGTAGAACGAGACGTAGACCAGGTGCCCGACGCCCGCCGCGGCCGCCGCGTCGACGAAGGCCAGGTGCTGCTCCAGCCGGTCGGGCGCCTCGGAGGCCGACACCATCAGCACGACGTCGTGGCCGCTCAGCGCCCGCCGGACCTCCTCCCGTTCCCCGAACGCCGCCCGCGCCACCGTGGCCCCGGGCAGGCACGGCGCCCTGGCCGGGTCACGGACCAGCATGGTCTGCGCGACCCCCGCCGCCGCCAGCCGCGCCGCCACCCTGCCTCCCAGGCGACCGGTGGCACCCGTGATCGCGATCGTCATGTGAGGAGTGTGCCCCGCCCGACGATGGCCACGCGGCCACGGGGGTCGTTTATGATCTCTTATCCCCCCGAAACTGGAGCGTTCCATGATCGTTCGTCTGTCGATGGCCTTAATGGTGGCTTTGACCGTGGTTTCTCACCCTGCTCAAGCGGCAGGCCCGGCCATCAGGATCACCAAGATCTACTACAACTCTCCCGGCTCCCCTGACAGCGGCAGCCAGAGGAGCCTGAACGGTGAGTACGTCCAGATCAAGAACGTCAGCCGCGAGAAGGTCGCACTCGACGACTGGACGCTCCACGACAAGACCAAGGGGTACGGCCACACGTACACCTTCACCGGCTTCACCCTCAAGCCCGGCAAGACGGTGACCGTGCGGACGGGCCGCGGCAAGGACACCGCCGGCACCCTCTACTGGGGCCGAGGCGGCGAGGGCACGTACTCCTACGTCTGGAACCAGACGAGCGACACCGCCTACCTCCGCGACGAGACGGGAAAGCTGCAGGACAGCTGCTCCTACAACTCCAGGTACAGGTCCTTCAAGAGCTGCTGACCGCCTCGTGGGCCCGCGAGCCGTTCACGAGCCGGGTGCGGCTCGGTGAGGTCTGGATGCGGACGATCTCGCGGGCCGACATCGCGCACAGCAGGGCCGCCACGCACACCAGCGCCAGCTCGCGGATCCCGAGCCCCGTGAGCGTGTCCGCCGACGGGTCCGACAGGCGCAGGAAGATCGAGGCCGCCGCCGTGAGGAAGGCCAGCCACCACGCGGCGATCAGGAACAGCCACCGCGTCCGCCGGTCGTACGGCGGGCGGGAGTTCTTCCACACGTCGTCGACGAGCACGAGCGGGGCCGCCAGGTTGACCACGGGGACGAACCAGCCCGCGAGGACGGGAGCGGTGGCGGCCGCGCGGTCATTGGCCTGGCGGGCGCGCACCAGCCAGGTCAGGTAGGCCGAGGCCGCGCCGAGGAAGGTGACGACCAGCAGCATGATGAGCACCGCGAAGGCGGTCACGTCACCGACGACGGCCTGCGCGGCCGTGCTGGAGTGGTCGCCGTTGATGGTGGCGATCTGGGTGGCGAGCCGGCTGCCGCGCGTCTCCTCGAAGACGACGAGCGCGGTAAGCGCGACGACCTGCGCGGCGAGGGTCACATAAAGGGCCCGGATGGTGAAGCGCACGAATCTTTCTCCCCCCGCTCCATGCGCCGAGGTGCTGATTCACTTCTATCCCGCCAAGCCCGTTGTTAATCAGTTCACCACGCCGGATTCCCATGCCCAAGCTGCGATTTCCACCCGATTTCTGGCACCCAGCTTCGTGAAGATGCTCCCAAGGTGGGTCTTAACCGTCGAAAGGGAAACGAACAGTTCGGCGGCCACTTCCTGGTTCGTCCTGCCGCGCGCGATCAGCCGTACGACGTCCAGCTCGCGGTCGGTCAGCGGCTCGTCGAGAGGCTTGGGCGCGGCGGGCTGCGCCAGGTGCTGCAGCAGGCGCACGGTGACGGAGGGGGAGACGAGGGCGTCGCCGTGCGCGGCGGCGCGGATGGCCTCCAGCAGCAGCGTCGGGCCGCTGTCCTTCAGCAGGAAGCCGGTGGCGCCGGAACGCAGCGCGCCGTAGACGTATTCGTCGAGGTCGAAGGTGGTGACGATGACCACCCGCAGAGGGTCGGTGACGCCGGGGCCGGCCAGCAGGCGGGTGACCTCCAGGCCGTCGAGCTTGGGCATGCGGATGTCGAGCAGGCAGACGTCAGGACGCAGCCTCCTGGCCTCGGCCACGGCGGCGGCGCCGTCGGAGACGGCGGAGACGACCTCCATGTCCGGCTGGGCGTCGAGGATCATCTGGAAGCCGGTTCTGACGAGCTCTTGGTCGTCGGCGATGAGCACACGGATCACGCCCCCAGCTTAAGATCAGCCGTTCGGCCGATGCCGTACCGGCCGCCCGACCGATCCGGCGCGACAGCCCGCGGCGGCAGGCTCTCATGCCATGAGCGACGTACTGTCCGGACACTTCCTGACCAAGCATTTCGGTCACACGACGGCCCTGGCCGGGGTGGACATCACCATCCGCCAGGAAGAAGCGGTGGCGATCATGGGGCCGAGCGGCTCCGGCAAGTCCACCCTGCTGCACTGCCTGGCGGGCATCATGAAGCCGGACGAGGGCGAGGTGCACCTGATGGGCCACCGCGTCGACAACCTCGGCGAGCGCCGCCGCAGCGAGCTGCGCCGCACCAGGTTCGGCTTCGTCTTCCAGTTCGGCCAGCTGCTCCCGGAGCTGCCCGCCGAGGAGAACGTGGCGCTGCCGCTGATGCTCGGCGGCGTGACCAGGACCCAGGCGGTACGGCAGGCGCGGGAGTGGTTCGCGCCGCTCGGCCTGCAGGGCATGGAGACGCGCCGCCCCGGCGAGCTGTCGGGCGGCCAGGCGCAGCGGGTGGCGATCGCCAGGGCGCTGGTCAGCAGGCCCGCGGTGGTCTTCGCCGACGAGCCGACGGGCGCGCTGGACCAGACGACGGGCCAGGAGACGATGCGGCTGCTGGTGGAGGCGACGAAACACAACGAGGCGTGCCTGGTGGTGGTCACCCACGACCCGAACGTGGCCTCCTGGTGCGATCGCACGGTCGAGGTGCGCGACGGCCGCCTGACCGCCCAGCAGGCGACGGCCTACACGACGGTCCTGCCCGCCGGAGGTCACGCGTGAGCGCGACCCTCTCCCTCACCTGGCGGCTGCTGCGCGGCGGCGGCCGGCAGGGCATGCTCGGCACCTGGCTCACCTTCGGCGCGGTCGTGATCTCCACCGCGCTGCTGCTGTTCGCGGTGAGCGCCAACCTGGCCTTCGACGCGCGGGCCGAGCACGGCGCCTGGCGCAACCCCGTCGCCGCCGAGGGCGACGCGGTGGCGATCCAGGCGACCCGCTGGGACTACGTGCGCGACACCCCGATCCTCGTGGTCGAGCTGGCCGCGCTCAAGCCAGGCGCCCCCGCGCCTCCCGGGCTGCCGGCCTTCCCCGGGCCGGGCACGACCTGGCTCTCCCCGGCGCTGAAGGACCTGGCGGGCGAGCTGCCGGAGGAGCAGCTCGCCGCCAGGTTCGGCCAGGTGGGTGGTGAACTCGGAGAGCAGGCCCTGGTCCTGCCGTCCGAGCTGGTCGCGGTGGTCGGCCTGGAGCCGGGCGACCCGGCGTTCAAGGTGAAGCGCGACTACGGCTCGGCCTCCCCGACCAGGATCGCGAGCTTCGCCGGCGAGCCGACGGACGACGCGATCGCCTACCAGATGCTCGCCCTCATCGGCAGCGTGCTGATGGTCGTCCCGCTGCTGGTGTTCGGCGGCGCGGCGGCCAGGCTGACGGTCGCGCGGCGCGACCGGCGCCTGGCCTCGCTGCGGCTGATCGGCGCGACCCCCGGCCAGGTGGCGGGCATGACGGTGGCCGAGGCGGTGATGGTCGCGTTCGCGGGGGCCGTGGCCGGCACACTTCTGTACGGCCTGGCCTCGCCCTTGCTCAGCCGCATCCCGATGCAGGGCGGAGCCTGGTTCGTCACCGATCTGCTGCCGCCGCTCTGGGTGATGGGCCTGGTCCTGCTGGCCGTACCTTTGCTCGTGGGCCTGTCGGCGGTGGTGGGCCTGCGGCGGGTGGTGGTCAGCCCGCTGGGCGTGGCCAAGCGGGAGACGCCGCCGGCGATGCGGTTCGTGCGGGTGATCGCCCTGATCGCGGCGCTGGTGATGGTGCCGATGGTGAGCCGCGCGACGAGCGTCACGGTGATCGTGATCGTGCTCGGGCTGGCCTTCCTGGCGATCAACCTGGCCGGCCCGTGGGTGGTGGGCCTCATCGGGCGCATCACCGCCAAGAGGGCACGCCGCGCGCACCAGCTCCTGGCGGGACGCCGCCTGGTCGACGATCCGCGCGCCGCCTGGCGCACGGTGAGCGGGGTGGCGCTGACCGGGTTCGTCGCCGGCTTCCTCGGCCTGCTCAGCCCCAGCGCCGACCTGCTCGGCACCCGCGACGCCCATCAGCTGAGGCTGTCGGGGAACGTCTCGGTGACCGAGGCGCGCGACCGGCTGGCCGAGGCGAAGGTGAAGGCCACCGTGGAGCGGAGGAAGGACACCCTGATCGTGGCGCTGGGCACCGGCGTGAGCCAGGAGAACCTCGACCGGGCGCGCACCGCGCTGGCGGGCCTGTCGCCCGGCCGCTCGGCCTCGACCGAGAACGACGACGGCATGGTCGACGGCCAGCTGCTGACCGACATCGCCACCGGCACGATCGTCGTGCTCGCCGTGTCGTTCCTGGTGGCGATCACCAGCGCGGGCATCACCGCGGCGTCGTCGGTGCTCGACAGGCGGCAGACGTACGCGCTGCTGCGCCTGGCCGGCACACCCCTGGAGGTGCTCGACCGGGCCAGGCGCTCGGAGACGCTGATCCCGCTGGTGATCATGGGTGGCGGCTCGATCGCGATCGGCATGTTCTGCGCGATGCCGTTCATGTTCGCCGGGATGAACGTCAGAGGGCTGGTGACGCTGCTGACCTGCGTGGCGGTCGGCTTCGCCGGGGTCATGGCCGCGGGCGCGCTCAGCAGGCCGCTGCTGCGCTCGGTGACCCTGAACCCGGCGCCGCGTCCCGACTAGCGCGGGCGTTAGTCGGCCGTGTGCCGGCCCAGCCACGTGAGAATCGCCTGGTTCGTCTCCTCCGGCTTCTCCTGCTGGATCCAATGACCGCAGTCCAGGCTGACCACGTCCACGTTGGGAACGAAGTCCGTCAGCCGTTCAGCCCTCGGGACCACGTCCCGCTCGGCGTAGATCATGAGGGCGGGCTGCCGGACGACGGGATCCACATCGGCCAGCAGGTGCCAGTTGCGGTCGGCGTTCCTGTACCAGTTGATTCCGCCCGTGAATCCTGACGTCTCGAAGGCGGAGACGTAAACGGCCAGTTCGCCGTCGCTCAGGATGGGCTCGCCGGGCGGCGTCTGCGCCCTGGCGAGGTTGAGCAACGCCACACCCGGCTCGGGCTCCGCGGCAGGCACGTTCTTCCGGAACATGTTGCGCAGGAACCGGGCCGGGTTCTCCTCCAGCACGGCGTCGGCGACGCCCGGATGCCGGTTGAAGTGGACGTAGTAGAAGTCGGTGCCCAGCAGGTCCTCGATGAACTCGACCCACGGCTTCTCCCCGCGATCGGGGTACGGCACGCTCAGGTTGATCACCTTGTCGACCCGGTCCGGATGCAGCAGGGTCAGTCCCCACACGACGGTCGCCCCCCAGTCGTGCCCGACGAAGGTGGCCTTCTCGTACCCGTAGTGATCGAGAAGCGCGACGAGATCACCCGACAGGTGTTCGATGTCGTAATCCGTGACCTCGGCCGGGCGGGAGGAGTTCCCGTAACCCCGCTGGTTCGGCACGATGACGTGGTAGCCCGCCTCGACCAGGGCGGGCACCTGATGACGCCAGGAGAAGGCGTGCTCCGGCCAGCCGTGGCAGAGCACCACGGGCTTGCCCGCGTTCTGCCGTCCGGCTTCGAAGACTTCGAGCTTCACGCCGTTGACCGGGACAAGGGTCGGACTGAACATCACATTTCCTCCAGAAGACGGCGACCATTGGCGCCGCCATCGTGCCGACCAGAACCGGTCACCTCATGACCGGTTTATCTGGAAGCGTTGCCCGCATGCGAACCGATCGGCTGGTGGCCGTCCTCCTCCTGCTGCAACGGCGCCAGCACGTGACGGCGGCCGAGGTGGCCAGGGAGCTGGAGGTCTCCGAGCGCACCGCCCGCCGCGACCTCGACGCCCTGGCCATGGCCGGGGTGCCCGTCTACTCCATGCAGGGCAGAAGCGGCGGCTGGCGGCTCGTGGGCGGTGCCCGTACCGACCTGTCCGGGTTGACCGCGAGCGAGGCCCGCGCCCTGTTCCTGGTCGCCGGCCAGGCGTCGGCCGCCACGCCGGCCGTGAAGGCGGCCCTGCGCAAGCTCGTCCAGGCCCTGCCGGAGCCCTTCCGGGTGCAGGCGGAGGCCGCGGCGTCGTCGCTGGTCGTGGATCCGCAACGGTGGGGGGCGAACCGGGTCGAGCGCCGGCCGCCTCCCTTCCTCGACGAACTCCAGGACGCGGTGATCCGCGGCGTCCAGGTACGGCTCGGCTACGTCGACCGCGAAGGCGCCGGGACCGAGAGAACCGTCCACCCGCTGGGCATCGTCGCCAAGGGCCCGTCGTGGTACCTCGTCGCCGCCACCGACGCGGGCCGGCGGACCTTCCGGATCGACCGCGTGTCGTCCGCCGAGCCGACCGGCGATCCCGCGCACCGTCCGGAGGACTTCGACCTGGCCGCGAGCTGGCGCGAGATCGCCGACGAGATCGACCGCAGGCGGACGCCGCTCGAGATCCAGGCGGTGTGCGCGCCCCGGGGGATGGGCCGGCTCAGGATGATGCTCGGCGACCGGCTCCGGGTGCGAGGGGCCGCGGCCGACGGCCGCGTCGAGATCGTGATCCGAGGCCACAACGAGTACGCGCTCGCCGGCGAGCTCGCCGGGCTGGTCGAATGGCTCGAGGTGACCGGCCCTCCCGGAGTGCGAGACCACCTGGCCGCGATCGGCCACGCGCTCGCCGAGCGGTACGGCTGAGTGCGGCCTCCTCCCTCTAGCCCAGCACCAGGTCCCGCACGGTCGTCAGTGACTGCTCGTCGCGCGGACCCATGACCAGCAGGCTCGTCACCGGGCTGGCCCGCCAGGCCTCCAGGCGCTCCTTGATGCGCCCGGCCGGTCCCACCAGCGAGATGCCGTCGGCCAGCTCGTCGGGGATGGCGTGGAAGGCCTCGTCCTTCTTGCCCGACAGGTACAGCGCCTGGATGTGCTCGGCCGCGTCGGCGAAGCCCATGCGGCCGATGATGTCGGCGTGGAAGTTGCGCTGCTTGGCGCCCATGCCGCCGATGTAGAGGGTGAGCATCATCTTGACGGCGTTCAGCGCCTGCTTCACGTCGTCGTTGATGATCACCATCACCATGGCGGCGATGTCGAAGTCGGCGTGGGCTCCCGACAGCGCCTCGCCGTACATCTCCCGGATCTTCGAGGGGAAGGCGAACAGCGGCAGCCAGCCGTCGGCGATCTCGGCGGAGAGCGCGACGTTCTTGGGGCCCTCGGCGCCGAGGTAGAGCGGGATGTCGGCGCGCAGCGGATGGGTGATCGACTTCAACGGCTTGCCGATGCTGTCGGGCAGCGGCAGGGGGTAGTGCCTGCCGTCGTTGGTGACCGGCTCCTCGCGCCGCCACACCTTGCGCATGATGTCGACGTATTCACGGGTCCTGGCCAGCGGCTGGGCGAAGCGCTGGCCGTACCAGCCCTCGACGACCTGGGGGCCGGACGCGCCGATGCCGAGCATCAGGCGGCCCCCGGTGAGATGATCCAGGGTCATCGCGGTCATGGCGGTGGCGACGGGCGTGCGGGCGGAGATCTGCGCCACCGAGGTGCCCAGCTTGATGCGGCTGGTGCGTGCGCCGTACCAGGCCAGCGGGGTGAAGGCGTCGCTGCCGTAGGCCTCGGCGGTCCACACCGAGTCGTAGCCGAGCCGCTCGGCCAGTCGCACGGTCTCGGTGGCGTCGTCCGCGGAGCGCTGCCAGTAGCCGAGATTGAGACCGAGTTTCATTAGAACAAGTTCTATTATCCGGAGCCGGGTGTCAATGCACGATCTTCAGGGCAAGGTGACCTCTGTGCTGAAGGGTCTGTACCGCGTCGTATGTGTCCTGTTGTTGCTGGTTGTGGCAGCTGAACCGATGACGGCCATGGGAATGGAACGTGCCAAACGCCCGAATATCGTGCTGATTCTCGCCGATGACCTCGAGGCGGGAAATCTGGCGCTTTTCCCGAAGATCTCCCAGCACCTCGTACGGCAGGGCATGTCCTTCGACCGCACCTTCGTCACCAACTCCTGGTGCTGCCCCTCCCGCTCCTCGATCCTGCGCTCCCAGTACGTGCACAGCCACGGCGTGCTGACCAACACGGCCCCCGAAGGCGGGTTCGACCGCTTCTACCAGCTCAACCTGGATCGTTCCACGGTCGGCACCTGGATGAAGGACGCCGGATACCGCACCGCCCTCATGGGCAAGTACCTCAACCACTACCCGGGCGGCACGACGGCGGCCACCTACGTGCCGCCCGGCTGGGACCGCTGGGAGGTGCCGGTCCGCAACCTCTACGAGGAGTACGGTTACACGCTCAACTCCACCGGCAAGCTCGTCGACTACGGCTGGGCCGAGACCGACTACCTGTCCGACGTGCTCGCGACCAAGGCGGGCGAGTTCGTCGCCGCCTCCGACGACCCCTTCTTCCTCTACCTGGCGCCGACCGGCCCGCACAACCCGGCCAATCCGGCGCTGCGCCACAGCAACGCCTTCGCCGACGCCAAGGCCCCGCGCACCAAGTCGTTCAACCAGGACGACGTCAAGGCGGAACCGCGCTGGCTGCGCTCCCTGCCGAAGATCAAGGACGTCGGGATCGACCGCATCGACGACCGCTACCGCGCCAGGCTGCGCTCCATGCTCGGCGTCGACGACCTCGTCGGCTCGGTGATCGACGCGCTCGACAAGGCGGGCAAGCTCGACGACACCTACGTGATCTTCGCCTCGGACAACGGCTTCCACCTTGGCACCCACCGGCTCAAGCAGGGCAAGACCACCCCGTTCGAGGAAGCCATCCGGGTGCCCATGGTGGTGCGCGGTCCGGGGGTGAAGGCCGGCGAGGTCAACACCGACCTGTGCGGGACCATCGACCTGGGCCCGACCATCGCCGAGCTCGGCGGCGCGCGGGCGCCGTCCTTCGTCGAGGGACGCTCGCTGGTGCCGTTCCTGCGCGGGCAGCGGCCCGACGGGTGGCGCCGCAACGTGCTGGTGGAGTTCCACCGGCCGACCAGCAGGCTCTCGGCCAAGCAGACGCCGGTGCCTCCGTACAACGCGCTGCGCACCGACCGCTACACCTACGTGCGCTACGCCACGGGGGAGTCGCAGCTCTACGACCTGGTGGACGACCCGCACCAGTTGCGCAACCTGGCGGCGACGGCCAGCCCGACGTTGTTGTTCCGCCTGGAGTACCTCCTGGAGGGCATGCGCACCTGCTCGGGCGCGAGCTGCCGGGTGGCCGACGCCAGGCGCTAGAGCTCCAGGTCGTAGGTGTGGGCCAGGTGTTCGCTCACAGCGGTCGCCGCGGCGGCCGCGTCTCCTGAGGCGATGGCGTCGCGGATGAGCTGGTGCTCGGCGCGCAGCCTGGCCGAGCCGACCCCGAGCCGCTCCACGGCGGCCACGGCGTGCGGCCTGACGGAGTCGCGGATCGAGCGCATGATGACGCCGATGAGCCGGTTGCCCGAGGCGTCGGCGATGGCGCAGTGGAAGGCGATGTCGTGCTCGACGAACTCGGCGGCGTCGCGGGCGGCGTCCATGGCGGCCAACGCCAGGTCGAGCGCGGAGGTGTCGGCGCGCAGGGCGGCGGCGCGCGAGGCGGCGAACCGCTCGATCATCAGCCGCGTTTCGATGATCTCCGACAGCTCCAGCCCGGCCAGGCCGAGATGGAGGCGGAGCAGGTCGGTCAGGGCGGTGCCGGGACGTGAGGTGAGCACCGCGCCGGCGTCGGGCCCGCGCCCGGCCGAGGACGAGACGACCCCGAGCGTCTCCAGCACGCGCAGGGCCTCGCGCACCGAGGAGCGGCCCACCTGCAACTGCTCGGCGAGCTGCCGTTCGCCGGGCAGCCGGTCGCCGACGCGCAGCCCGTCCTCGACGATGCGCTGCTCGATCCTCGCGAGCACCTCCTCGAAGGTGCGGGTGCGCTTGACGGGTGCCCAGTTGCCTGCCATATGGTCAGACCATACTGTGGTCAGACCATAAGGGGAAGTCGTGCGGGTCGCCCTCTTCATCACATGCGTGAACGACACGCTGTTCCCGGACACCGGCCGGGCGGTGGTGTCGCTGCTGCGCAGGCTGGGCTGCGAGGTGGAGTTCCCGAAGGCCCAGACGTGCTGCGGCCAGATGCACGTCAACACCGGCTACAAGGAGCAGGGCGCCCGGCTCGCCCGGCACTTCACCGAGGTCTTCTCCGGCCACGAGGCGGTCGTGGCGCCCAGCGGCTCGTGCGCGGCCATGGTGCGCGAGCAGTACCCCAGGCTGATCGACGAGCCGGTGCCCCGGGTGTACGACCTGTCGGAGTTCCTGCTCGACGTCCTGGAGGTCGAGGACGTGGGCGCCTACTTCCCGCACCGGGTGACCTACCACCCAACCTGCCACTCGCTCAGGGGACTCAAGCTCGGCGACAAGCCGGCCAGGCTCCTGTCGAAGGTGCGCGGCCTGGAGCTGGTCCCGCTGGGCGGCGCGGAGGAGTGCTGCGGCTTCGGAGGGACCTTCAGCGTGAAGAACCCGGCGATCTCGGCGGCCATGTGCTCCGACAAGGTCCGCAACGTGCTCGACACCGGCGCGGAGGTGTTGTGCGCCGCCGACAACTCCTGCCTGATGCACATCGGCGGCACCCTCAGGAGGCAGAGGTCAGGAGTCAGGGTCATGCATCTCGCCGAGATCCTCGCCTCGACGGAGGCGGCCAGATGAGCACGTTCCTCGGCATGCCCGGCGACTTCCCGAAAAATGCCGCGAAAGCTGTACAGGACTCGCAGTTGCGGTTCAACCTCAGGAAGGCCACCCGCACCATCAGGGGCAAACGCGGCGCCGTGGTCGCCGAGCTGCCCGACTGGCAGGAACTGCGCGCCGCGGGCAAGGCCATCAAGGACCACACCCTCGCCCACCTCGACACCTACCTGCTCCAGCTGGAGGAGGCCGTCACCGCCGCGGGCGGCACCGTCCACTGGGCCAGGGACGCCGCCGAGGCCAACCGCATCGTCACCGAGCTGGTCCAGGCCACCGGCGAGAACGAGGTGGTCAAGGTCAAGTCGATGGCCACCCAGGAGATCGGGCTCAACGAGCACCTGGCCGAGCAGGGCATCACGGCCTACGAGACGGACCTGGCCGAGCTGATCGTCCAGCTCGGCGACGACTTCCCCAGCCACATCCTGGTCCCGGCGATCCACCGCAACCGCGCCGAGATCCGCGAGATCTTCCTGCGCGAGATGCCCGACGCCCCCAAGGACCTGACCGACGAGCCGAAGGCGCTGGCCGAGGCGGCCAGACTGCACCTGCGCGAACGGTTTTTGCGGGCCAAGGTCGCCGTCTCCGGCGCCAACTTCATGATCGCCGAGACGGGCACGCTCGTCGTGCTCGAATCGGAGGGCAACGGGCGCATGTGCCTGACCCTGCCCGAGACCCTGATCAGCGTGGTCGGCATCGAGAAGCTGCTGCCCACCTGGCAGGACCTGGAGGTCTTCCTCCAGCTGCTGCCCAGGAGCTCGACGGGCGAGCGCATGAACCCCTACACCTCCACCTGGACGGGCTCCACCGACGGCCAGGCCTTCCACCTGGTCCTGCTCGACAACGGCCGCACGAACGTGCTCGCCGACGAGGTGGGCCGCCAGGCGCTGCGCTGCATCCGCTGCTCGGCGTGCCTGAACGTCTGCCCGGTCTACGAGCGGGCGGGCGGCCACGCCTACGGCTCGGTCTATCCCGGACCGATCGGCGCCATCCTCACCCCGCAACTGCGCGGGGTCGAGACCGAGCTCGACGCCTCGCTGCCGTACGCCTCGTCGCTCTGCGGCGCCTGCTACGAGGTCTGCCCGGTGGCCATCGACATCCCGGAGGTCCTGGTCGACCTGCGGGCCAAGGTCCCGCACAAGCGGGCGGAGCGCGCCGGCATGAAGGTCGCCGGCTGGGTGCTTGACAAGCCGGTACGGCTGGCCAGGGCGCAACGGCTGGCCATCCGCTTCCGCGGACTGGCACCCAGGCGCCTGCCCGGCCCCATGAGCGCCTGGACCGACACCAGAGACCTGCCGGAGATCCCCGAGCAGTCCTTCCGAGACTGGTGGGAGAGCCAGTGAACGCCAAGCAGGAGATCCTCGCCCGCATCAGGAAAGCTGTCGCGGACGCCCCCGCGGTGGAGATCGTGCGCGACTACCGCAGGAGCGCGCCCCGCGAGGGCGTCGTCGAGCTGTTCGCCGAGCGGGTGGCCGACTACCGGGCCGTCGTGCACGTCGTGCCCGGGGCGGAGCTGGAGGCCAGGCTGGCCGAGCTGGCCGCGGGCAGGCGGCTGGTCGCGTCCGGCAGCCTGCCCGCGGGCTGGCGCGCCGCTCTCGGCCGGACGGCGCTCGCCCTGACCGTCGAGAGCGGCGAAGAGCGGCTCGGGGTGCGGGAGCTCGACGCGCTCGACGGCGTGGTGACCGGGTGCGCGGTCGCCGTCGCCGAGACCGGCACGATCGTGCTCGACGCGGCCCAGGGGCGCAGGGCGCTCACCCTGGTGCCCGACTACCACCTGTGCGTGGTGCGGGCCGACCAGATCGCCGCCTCGGTCCCCGAGGCCCTGTCCAGGCTCGATCCGTCCGGGCCGACCACGTGGATCAGCGGCCCTTCCGCCACCAGCGACATCGAGCTGAACCGGGTCGAGGGGGTCCACGGGCCGCGGACCCTCGAAGTCGTCATCAGTACCTGAGCAGGGCGGCGACCTGGTCCAGCTCGTCGCAGAACCAGAACTCGGCGTCGGTCATCGCCGCGGCACGCGCCAGCGCGGAGTCGGCGCGGTCGGCCGACGACGACTCCACGCCCCAGCGCCGCAGCTCGTCGGGGGTGCGCGCGAGCTGGGTGCCGCCGGGTCCGACCCACACGCTCTCGGACAGCTCGCCCGGCAGCAGCACGGCCTCGGCGCGCCCCTCGCGCAGCACGTGGGCGACCTCCTCGAAGCCGGTCGGCCCGGCACTCTGGCGGTATCTGCCGATCAGCTCGGAGCGCCGCCGCTCCAGCCAGGAGTCGAGCGCCGTCTCGGCGTCGCGTTCGAAGCCGCCGTGGTCGCGCCGGCTGCCGTGCTCGACCATGAGTACCCGGTCGGAGGCCTTGGTGCCGAGGTGGTCGCAGAGCATCGAGCGCGAACGCGGCTCGCCCGCCACGATCACCAGCTCGGCGCCGATCCTGCGCACCTGCTCGTCCACGCCGCGTGCCGCCGAGGTGGCGTTGCGTTCCCACGCCTCCTCCACGCCGCGCTCGTAGTGGCGCTGAGACCAGCCGCCCTGGGCGGTCTTCTGCAGCGGCCACGAAGCGGCCTCGGCCGTGCTGCGACGGGGCGAGCCGCCGCCGAAGACGGTCAGCTCGGCGCCGGCGTGATCCACGATGACCCGCAGGTGGGGCACGTTCTCGCCGCGCTCGCGCAGCATCGGCGTCACATGCGGCAGCGGGGCCCACCGTGCCTGCTCGGCCGCCCTGGGCAGGGTCTCGGCCATGACGAGTTCGTCACCGCAGGCGAACAACGCCCGTGCCCTGCCGGTGTCGGCGACGGCCTTCTCCAGCACCTCCACGGCGCGCGGGTCGGCGTCGGCCAGCTCACCGCTGAGCGAGCGCCACCGCCGCAGCCGCTCAAGGCCGCTCAGTCCGGCCAGGTAGACCGAGGCGTAGGGTTCCTGCCTTTCGTAGAGGGGGCGGATGAAGTCCAGCCGCACGGCTCACCACCCCCGCCTTTCCACCCGCTCCTCGCCGCGCACCGGACTCTCCGTCACGTGTTTCCGCTGTTCATCCGGGCGCGGACCGTGCTTGTCGCTTCCACGTTCCATGGACTCGCCCCTACCCGTCCGATATAGGAGGATGCGTAGATGTTCGGACATGACTTCGAGATCACAACGGAGCGCCTGGTCCTGCGCCGCTTCCTGGCGGGCGACGAGGAGCAGATCCGCGCGATCCTGGCCGAGAGCCTGCCGTTCCTGCCGCCCTCGCTCCCCGCCGACCCGGACGCCGTCGGCCCCTGGATCCAGGAGTCGACCGACGTGGCCATCACCGACCTCGACGGCCGGATCGTGGGGGCCACCAGCCTGTTCAAGACCGATCTCGACGCGGGCAGGACCGAGATCGGGTACGGCACGCACCCCGGCCACCGCGGGCGCGGCTACATGACCGAGGCGGTGCGCGCCCTGTGCGCGTGGGTGTTCGAGCACACCGCCATCAACCGGATCGAGCTGACCTCGGCACCGGGCAACATCGCCTCGCTCTGGGTGGCGCAGAAGTCGGGCTTCACCTGGGAGGGCATGCTCCGCCGCTACGACGACGAGGGCGACAGGGTGCTGTTCAGCCTCGTCAGGGGCGAGGGCTTCGACCCCTCGCCGGTGCTGCCCTTCACCGAGATGCGCACCGAGCGGCTGGTGCTGCGCCGCTACACCGAGGCCGACGTGCCCGCGCTCCTGGCCCTCGCGCAGGACGAGCTGACCCTGGCCAACACCGGGCTGCGGATCGAGGACGAGACCGCCGCCAGGGCGCTGGCGCTGGAGACCGTCGAGCGCAAGCGCCTGCGCGGGGGCGGGATCGACTGGGCCGTGGCCACCGACGAGCTCGTCGGCACCGTCTCCTTCGACGCGGTCGACTGGTTCCACCGCGTGGCCGAGGTGGCCTACAACACGGTGCCGGGCCACCGCGGCCGGGGCTACGCCCTGGAGGCGCTGGTCGCCGTCAGCCGCTGGCTGCTGCTGGAGCAGGGCTTCCACCGGATCACCCTGCGCGCCGTGGCGCACAACTCCGGCTCCCAGCGGGTCGCGGAGAAGGCCGGATACGTGCGCGAGGGAGTGGCGCGCAAGGTCCTGGCGGGATACGACGCTGTGGTCTACAGCCTGACGGCGGCGGATGTCACTCTGGAGGCGTGACTATCGCGGTTGTCGGCTGGGACGGGTCCGAACTGTCACCCAAGGCGCACGATCTGCTGAGGCGGGCCGCGCTGGTCGTGGCGCCCGAGGCGCTCGCGCGGCGGGTGCCCTACAAGGACGCCGTGCCGTACGACGACCTGCTGCGGGCCCTCGACGAGCACCTGGAGCACGGCGAGGGCGACGCGGTGGTGCTGGCCGGGGGTGACCCCGGCTTCTTCGGCGTGGTGCGCGAGCTGCGCGGCCACGGCATCACGCCGCAGGTCGTGCCCGCGGTGTCGCTGCCCGCCCGCGCGTTCGCCTGCGCCGGGCTGAACTGGGACGACGCCCTGATCGTCGCGCCCTCCGGCCCGCACGACCTCAACCGCGTCGTCAACGCCTGCCGCGCCCACCACAAGGTCGGCGTGTTGTGCACGCCCGGCGTCGGCCCCGGCGAGATCGCCCGCGAGCTGGCGCCGACGACGCCGCGCGCGCTGATCGTCTGCGAGGACCTGGGCGGACCTGACGAGCGGGTCAGCCACAGCCGCATGGGCGAGGCCACCACCCGGCCGTGGAAGGACCCCGACGTGGTGCTGGTGCTCGACCCGCTGCACCGCCCGCACGAGCGCAGCTGGGTCGGCGGCCTGCGACCAGGGCCGCGGGAGTGGGCGCTCACCGGCGACGACCTGCCCGCCGAGGTACGCGCCTTCGTGGTCGCCAAGCTCGGGCCCCGCCTCGGCGACCTGGTCTGGGACGTCGGCGCCGGCACCGGCGAGGTCGCCGTCGACTGCGCCAGGCTCGGGGCGGCGGTCATCGCGGTCGAGCGCGACGAGCAGTCGTGCGCCAGGCTGCGGCGCCGCGTGCTGGAGCACGGCGTGAAGGTGGCGCTGACCAGGGGCCAGGCGCCGCCCGCGCTGGAACCGCTGCCCGACCCCGACGCGGTCTTCGTCGGTGGAGGCGGGCCCGACGTGGTCGCCGTGTGCGCCGGGCGCCGGCCGCGCTCGCTGGTGTGCACGGTCAAGGCCCTCGAACAGGTGCCCGCCGTCTACGACCGGATGCGCGAGCACGGCTACCGCGCGGAAGGAGTGTGCATCCAGGCCTCCCAGGTGAGCGTTCTGCCTGATGGGCGCCATGGTCTGGCCCCGTCGAGTGCCGTCTTCGTCATCCACGGGGTGCCCGCTCACCCGGCGTGACCTGTTATTGTCGCGTGTCCCGCTTTCTTCCCCCGAGGTGAACCCGCGACATGAAGCCGCCGCTGCTGCTCATCGGGCAGGGCTCGCACGACGATGCCGGTTCCGCGGAATTCGGCCGCTTCGTCCACCGCCTCCGTTGCCGACTCGACCAGACCGCCGCCGAGGTCTCCGGCGGTTACCTCAAGCAGGCCAACCCCCGGCTGAGCGACTCCGTCGCCAACCTGGTCGCGCGCGGCCACCACCGGCTCGTGGCGCTGCCGTTGAGTCTCAACAGGGCCCCCGACGAGTTCCCCGCGGCGATGGCGCTCGAGCAGGAGAGGCACCCCACGCTCATGTACGACACCGGACGCCCCCTGGGTCCCGACCCCCGCGTGCTCGCTCTGCTGGCGGAACGGCTCGACGAGGCCGTCGCCGACCTGGCCCCGACCGGGCCGCTCAGGCTCGTCACCGACGACGAGGACGAGCCCATCTCGGCCGCCGAGACCGCGATCGTGCTGGTCGGCGAGGGCTCCACCGACCCGGCGGCCAACGCCGAGGTGCACCGCGTCTCGCGGCTGTTCTGGGAGACGCACGGCTACGACTACATGACCGTCGAGACGGCGTTCGTCTCCCTCACGCCTCCCGGCGTGCCCGGCGGCCTGGAGCGCTGCCGCCGCCTGGGCGCCCGCCGCGTGATCGTCCTGCCGTACCTCCTGTTCGCGGGCGGCATGCTGGAGCGGGTCTGGGCGCAGGCCCTGGCGTACGGCGCCGGCCACCCCGAACTCGACATCCGCTGCGCCGAGGTCATCGGCGACTGCGAGGCCCTGGCCGACGTGGTGATCGAGCGTTACGAGGAAGCCCTTGTCTTCGGAGCTTGAGCGGGTTGTCGCCGGCATCGGGCCCGCGTCGGCGTCCGCGGTCGCCGACGCGCTGGCCCACCAGGCCCGGCTGACCAAGCCCGCGGGCTCGCTCGGCGCCCTTGAGGAGGTCGCGGTACGGCTCGCGGGCTCCGGCGGGGTCTGCCCGCCCGCGATGCCCGCCCCGGCCGCGCTGGCGATCTTCGCCGCCGACCACGGCGTGCACGCCCAGGGCGTCTCGCCCTGGCCGCAGGAGGTCACCGTCCAGATGGTGGCCAACTTCCTCGCCGGAGGCGCGGTGGCCAACGCCTTCGCCGCCCAGGTGGGGGCCTCCGTCACGGTCGTCGACGTGGGGGTCGCCGCCGACCTGCCCGCCGGTCCCGGGCTCGTCGTGCGCAAGATCGGGTACGGCACCGCCGACCTGTCCATCGGCCCCGCCATGAGCGCCGGCGACGCCGTCGCCGCCCTCGAAGCGGGCATCTCCGTGGCCAGAACGCTCATCGACTCCGGCGCCCGCTGCCTGATCACCGGCGACATGGGCATCGCCAACACCACCGCTTCCGCCGCCCTCATCTCGGCCTTCACCGGCCTGGACCCCGCCGAGGTGACCGGGCGCGGCACCGGCATCGACGACGAGACGCACGCGCGCAAGGTCGCCGTCGTACGGCGGGCGCTGTCGGTCAACGGCATCGAGCCGGGCACGGAACCCCTGCGGGTGCTGGCCGCGGTCGGCGGCTTCGAGCACGCGGCCATCGCCGGCTTCGTCCTGGCCGCCGCCGAGGCCAGGGTGCCGGTGATCCTCGACGGCGTGATCGCCGGAGCCGCGGCGCTGACCGCCCAGGCCCTGGCGCCCGCCTCCATCGACCACTGCGTGGCAGGGCACCGCTCCGCCGAGCCCGGCCACGCCGCCGCCCTGCGCCATCTGGGCCTGCGCCCGCTGGTCGATCTGGAGCTGCGCCTGGGCGAGGGCACCGGCGCGCTGCTCGCCCACCCGCTGGTCTGCGCGGCCGTACGGGTGATGCACGAGGTCGCCACGTTCGACTCGGCGGGAGTGTCGGAAAAGCCCATGTGATGATGGGCGGGTGAAGATCCTCAGCAGGGTTCTGTTCCGCCTGCCGATCCATCTCTACAAGATCGGCCTCGGTCCGCTGCTCGGCCCCCGGTTCCTGATGCTCGGCCACACCGGCCGGGTGTCGGGCCTGACCAGGCACGCGGTGATCGAGGTCGTCGAGAGGGACCGCGACCTCGGCTCCTACACGGTCTGCTCCGGCTTCGGCGCCGGGTCCCAGTGGTACAGGAACATCACAGAAAACCCTGACGTGGCGATCCAGGTGGGCTGGAAGGTGATGCCCGCCCTGGCCGTGCCGCTGCCTCCGGAGGAGGGCGCCGAGATCATGCGCGACTACGCGGCCAAGCACCCGACGGTCGCGCGCTGGCTGATGAGGATGATCGGCGTCGAGGCCGACGGCACCCCCGAGGGTTACCGGCGGGCGGGCCTGGCGCTGCCGTTCGTGAAGCTGGTGGTGAAGTGACCAGGTACGGGCCCATGTACGGCCCCGACCTCACCTTCCTGGGCGTCGAGCGGTGCGACGTCAACGACCCGGCGAGCTTCGCCGGCGCCGACGTGGTGATCATCGGGGCGCCCTTCGACGGCGGCACCTCCCACCGGCCCGGCGCCAGGTTCGGCCCGATGGCGCTGCGCCAGGCCTGCTACCTGCCGCACGACGGCTCGCGCCCGAGCCTGGCCCTGCGCGTCGACGGCCTCAAGGACCTGCGCGTCCTCGACGCGGGCGACGTGGAGTGCTACTCCGGCGACGTCGACGGCTCGCTGGCCGCGATCGAGGACGCCGTGCACCGCATCGCGGTCACCGGCGCCGTGCCCCTGATCCTGGGCGGTGACCACACCGTCGCGCTGCCCGACGCCAGGGGTACGGCACGCGCCCACGAGCCGGGCCGCACCTCGATGATCCATTTCGACGCCCACGCCGACACCGGCGACATCGCCTTCGGTCACCTGCACGGGCACGGCCAGCCGATGCGCCGCCTGATCGAGTCGGGCGCCATCAGGGGAGACAGGTTTCTGCAGATCGGCCTGCGCGGCTACTGGCCTGAGCCGGAGACGCTGGAATGGATGGCCGGGCAGCGCATGCGCTCCTACGAGATGACCGAGATCGTCCACCGGGGCCTGGAGGAATGCCTGACGGAGGCGTTCGCGATCGCGCTGGACGAATGCGACCAGATTTTCCTTTCTGTCGACATCGACGTCTGCGATCCCGGCCACGCACCCGGCACCGGCACCCCGGAACCGGGCGGGCTGACCGCGCGCCAATTGCTGGATTCGGTCCGGCGGATTTGTTACGAACTTCCGCTGGCGGGGATGGAGGTGGTGGAGGTGGCTCCGCCGTACGACCATGCCGACATCACCGCCATGCTCGGCAATCGCGTGGTTCTCGAAGCGCTCTCGGCGATGGCCCGGCGGCGTAAGGATCTTGCTGGTGGCACGCGGTGGGATCCGCGCCAGCCGCTGCTTGACGACCGTTAACACATTTGAGGCAAATGACCCGGTAAGTTTGCCTCTTAACACACCATTCTTCGTGAACGGGAGATCCGCCGACATGGGCCCCTACCTCCTCGGCCTGCGGCTTTCCGGCCGCAAGGTGCTCGTCGTGGGCGGCGGCCGCGTGGCCCAGCGGCGCGTGCCCGCCCTCATCGAGGCCGGCGCCCAGGTGACGCTGGTGTCCCCAGAGGTCACCCCCGCGCTCGACGATCTCATCGAGGCCGGGCGCATCACCTGGCACGCCCGCCCCTACCAGCACGGAGACTGCGCGGGCGCCTGGCTCGTGCAGGCCTGCACCGACGTCCGCGACGTCAACGCGGCCGTCGCCGCCGAAGCCGAGGCCGAACGCGTCTGGTGTGTGCGCGCCGACGACAAGGACGCCGCGGCCGCCTGGACACCCGCCTCCGGACGGGTCGACGAGATCAGCGTCGCCGTCACCGCCGGAGGCGACCCGCGCAGGGCCGCCGGCATCCGCGACGCGATCGTGGGAGCGCTCCGCGACGGCACCGTCGACGCCAGGCGCAGCCGTACCAAGCCCGTCGGCGTCGCCCTCGTCGGCGGCGGACCCGGCGACCCCGGCCTCATCACCGTGCGCGGGCGCCAGCTCCTCGCCCAGGCGGACGTCGTCGTCGCCGACCGGCTCGCGCCGCGGGCACTCCTCGACGAACTCGCGCCCGACGTCGAGCTCATCGACGCCGCCAAGGTCCCCTACGGCCGCTCGCTGCCGCAGGAGGAGATCAACGCCATCCTCGTCGACCGGGCCCTGGCCGGGAAGTTCGTCGTCAGGCTCAAGGGCGGCGACCCGTTCGTCTTCGGACGCGGCGGCGAAGAGGCCATCGCCTGCGCCGAAGCCGGCGTGCCCGTCGTGGTCGTCCCGGGCATCACCAGCGCCGTGGCCGCCCCCGCTTCCGCCGGGGTTCCCGTCACGCATCGCGGGGTCTCGCAGGAGTTCCACGTGATCTCCGTGCACGTCCCGCCCGGCGACCCGCGCTCCACCGTCGACTGGCCCGCACTCGGGCGAACCGAGGGCACCCTGGTGCTCATGATGGCCGTCGAACGCATCGGGAAGATCGCTGAGGCGCTAATTCGAGAAGGACGTTCGCCGGAAACTCCCGTAATGGTGGTACAGGACGGTACTCTTCCCACCCAGCGGGAGCTAATCGCCTCGCTATCCACCGTGGCCGACCGCGTGTCAGCTGCTGGCATTCGGCCGCCGGCGATCATCGTCGTCGGCGATGTCGTCAGGGTCGGCCAGGAGGTCGGAATGGTTCGAGCGGAGCGGGTGACGTGAACACCGCTGCCGACAGGACGGGTGGCGCCGCCATGGACAACGAGCACCCGGAGTCGCCCGGGGAGCAGACCCTGAACATCCGCGCCGTCGCCGACGGGGCGGACGGCGAGGTCGAGGAGAACGGTTCGGAACGTGACGAACCGGGGGACGAGGCTGCCGTGGGGGAGGGGGCGTCATCCGGCGCGCCCGATGCCGAGGAGGCGGATGCGGGGGACGTCGACGAGGGCTTGGGCGATTCCTCCGGCGATGCCGAGCCTTCGGACGAGCCTTCCGGCGACTCCTCGGAGGAGTTCTCTGACGAGCCCCAGGTGTTGGACGAGGCCGTGCCCTCCGCCGCCGAGCCCGACGCCGACGCCGATGTCGTAAGTGCCGCCGACGTCGCCCATGCCGCTGATGCCGTACCTGCGGCGGCCGAGGCTCAGTTGCCCGACGAGGCCGTCCAGCAGCTGACCGCTGCCCTGGGCCAGCTGCGCGAGAGCGTCAGCGACCTGCGCTTCGGCCTCGACCTTCCCGGCGCGGAAGAGGCCAGGAAGGCGCGGGCCGAGCTGCTGGCCCAGCTCGAGGACTACGTGCTCCCTCGCGTCAAGGTGAGCACCGCCCCCGCCATGATCGTGGTCGCCGGATCCACCGGCGCCGGCAAGTCCACCCTCGTCAACACCCTCGCCGAGAAGAACATCAGCCGCACGGGCGTACGCCGCCCGACGACCGGCACCCCCGTGCTCGCCTGCCACCCGGGTGACCTGCCGTGGTTCGCCGAGGGCGACCTGCTCGGCGGGCTCAAGCGCCTCGACAAGCCGTCCGTCGAGGCCGGGCCCGACAGCATCGTGCTCACCGCGACGGAGAAGCTCCCGCAGGGAGTCGCCCTGCTCGACACCCCCGACATCGACTCGGTCGTCGAGGAGCACCACGAGATCGCGCACCGCATGATGGACGCCGCCGACCTGTGGATCTTCGTCACCACCGCCACCCGCTACGCCGACGCGCCCGCCTGGCAGCTGCTGAGGCTGGCTCGCGAGCGAGGCGTACGGCTGGCGATCGTGCTCTCCCGTGTGCAGCCCCGCTCGCGCGACACGGTGCTGAAGCACTTCGTCCGCATGCTCACCGAATACGGCCTGGGCGACGTGGAGCGGTTCGTCGTGGAGGAGTCGAAGGTCTCCGACGGGCGGCTGCCCGACAGCGAGATGACCGACCTGAGGCTGTGGCTGGCCGAGCTGTCGGTCGACGGCGAACGGCGGGCGCAGGCCGTACGGCAGACGCTCAACGGCGTGCTCGACAGCTTCCGTACCCGCATCCCCGAGCTGGCCCGCCACATGGAAGGCCATGTGGCCTTCCGAGGGGAGCTGCGCACCGACGTCGAGGCCGCCTACATGGGGGCCGTCACCCGCATCGAGGAGTCGGCGCGCAACGGCTCCCTGCTGCGCGGCGAGGTCCTGGCACGCTGGCAGGACTTCGCGGGCTCCGGCGATCTGCTGCGTACCGTGCAGTTGCGCGGGCGTCCGCCCAAGCAGCTGCCCGAGCGCCTGATGGCGTTCAAGGCGGCGCTGCGCATCGGGCTGGAGTCGCTCATCGTCTCGGCCGCGTCGAAGGCGTCGGAGGAGGTCGCGGCCAGGTGGCGGCGGCGCTCCGAGCTCGGCTCGACGCTCGTGACCGGGCTGGAGCGGCCCTCGGAAGACCTGGTCCGGCGCACCAACCGGGCGGTCAGCGCCTGGCAGGAGCACGTGATGGAGCTGATCAGGACCGAGGGCGTGGCCAAGCGCTCGGTCTCCAAGGTCGTCTCCTTCGACGCCGACGCCCTGTCGCTGATCTTCATGGTCGGACTGTTCGGCGGCCAGACCGACGGAGTGCCGCAGCGCCTGGTCAAGGCCCTGCTCGGCGCCGAGTCGCTGCGCGGCATCTCGCTGAAGTCACTCAGTGACCTGCGCGCGCGCATCAGCATGTTGTTCGACGAGGAGGCCATGAGGTACGTGAAGGTGCTCGACTCCGCCGGGATCCCCGACGAGTCCGCCGCCGCGCGCCTCTACCAGGCCACGTACAACCTCGAGGTGGCGCGATGACGACCCCTTTGGCGACCCGCGGGGCTTTGGTGCCCCGGCTCGCGGCCCTGTCCAAGGTGGTCGAGCTGGGTCCTGGACGGCTCGACAAGAAGATCCTCTCCGACGCCGGCACGCTGCTGCTGCGTGCCGGTGACCGGCTGAAGCTCTCCTCCGACCACACCGTGGTCGCGCTCGCGGGCGGCACGGGATCGGGCAAGTCGTCCCTGTTCAACGCGGTGTCGGGGCTGGAGCTGTCGCCCACCGGCGTCCGCCGTCCCACCACCGCCCGCACCCACGCCTGCGTGTGGGGGCTGGAAGGGGCCGCGCCGCTGCTCGACTGGCTGCAGATCCAGTGGCGCCACCGCTTCTCCCGCTCCTCGGCCCTCGACAAGGGCGAGTCCCAGCTGCACGGGCTGATCCTGCTGGACCTGCCCGACCACGACTCGATCAGGGCACTGACCGACCCAGAGGCCGACCGGCTCATCGGGCTCGCCGACCTGGTGGTGTGGGTGCTCGACCCGCAGAAGTACGCCGACGCGGCCACCCACCGCCGCTACGTCGCCGAGCTCGCCGGCCACGACTCGGGCACCGTCTTCGCCCTCAACCAGGTCGACAAGCTCGCCCCCGAGGAACTGGCCGAACTGGTCATCGACCTCAACGACCTGCTGCGCCGCGAAGGCGTCTCGCAGCCGACCGTCGTGACCACCTCCGCGGTGACCGGGCGCGGCATCGACTCGCTCAAGAGTGTTCTGGCCGACGCCGTCACCCGGCGCCGCGCCGCCGTACAGCGCCTCGAATCCGACCTGGACCGCCTCGTGCGCCGCCTCGACCCGCCCGGCGAGGCGCCCGCCTCCGTCGACGCGGCCCGCCGCGTCGGGCTCACCGACGCGCTGTGCGACGCCGTCGGCGTCCCGGCGGTGGGCGAGGCCCTGGAGAACGTCCACGCCGAAAGGTCGGCCGCGTACGTCGGCTGGCCCGTCACCCGCCTCGTGTCGGCCCTGCGTCCCGACCCCCTGAAGGCCCTGCGCCTCGACGACCTGCGCGAAGAGATCCAGGGCCTGGCCGACGGCGCCGTGACGGCCCAGCCGGCCGAGGTCGAGAACGCCGTGCAGGCGCTGGCCGACGGGCTGTCGGTGGACATGCAGCCGTCATGGAAGGCCGCCGTGCAGCACGCCGCCCGTTCGCGGTCGGGGCAGCTGCCGCAGGCGCTCTCGGAGGAGCTGGAGGAAGTGGCCCCGCGCCTCGGCTTCGTGCCCGGGTGGTGGAGAGCCGTCCAGGTGTGGCAGTACCTGCTGGTGGCGGCGTTCCTGCTGGGCTTCATCTGGATCGTGGCCTCCCTGACGGGCATCCCGACCGGGATCTCCCTGGTCGAGGACCCCGCCTCCCTGCCGTGGGTCGGCATCGCCATGGCCAGCGTCCTCGGGCTGGGGGCACTGTCGTCGGTGGCGGCCCGCAACTTCGTCGTCCTCGGGGCGTCGAAGGAGAGGGAGCGGCTGGAGCTGGAGATGCGGCGCCGCGTGGGGATGGTGGCCGAGGGGATGGTCGTGGAGCCGGTGGAGCGGGAGCTCGCCAGGCACCACGAGTTCGCGCAGGCCATGCACACCCTGCGCCGCTAGCCCGCGCCCTGGCCTTCCGCGCCCGGTCGAGTGCGGCCCGGCCCCCTGTGCCCCGGCCCCCTGTGCCCCGGCCCCCTGTGCCCCGGCCCCCTGTGCCCCGGCCCCCTGTGCCCCGGCCCCCTGTGCCCCGGCCCCCTGTGCCCCGGCC
>NZ_JACDUR010000005.1:0-96872 GCF_013761175.1 Nonomuraea soli | reverse complement strand
GCCCAGTACGGCACCGCTAGGCGCCCGAACCGGCCGTTGTCCACAGAGCCGCGTTCGGTCCCTTCCCACCCCCACCCCGCGCGAGAACCTACCCCCGGTTCGCGGGCAGCCGGCCCGCCACGTGGGAGGCACGATCGATGAACGACATCTACATCACGCTGCACGGAAACGTCGCCGCCGAGCCGCGGCAACACGTCTTCGACGACGGCTCACGGGTCACATCTTTGCGCCTGGCCGTCACCCCTCGCCAGTTCGACCGCCGCAACCAGACCTGGACCGACGGCGAAACCGTCTACTTCGCCATTCGCTGCTGGCGCACCCTCGCCGACAACGTCGCCCAGTCGGTCAAGGTCGGCCACCCGCTCATGGTCTCCGGCAAACTCCGCATCAGAGAGTTCGGCCCCGAGGGTGAGCGCCGCTTCATGCCGGAGATCGAAGCCTCCTCCATCGGCCACGACCTCCGCTACGGCCTCGGCGCCTTCTCCAAACCCGAGCGCGTCGGCACCGGCTCCTCCCTCAGCCGTGAGGCCCGCGAGCAACTCGACCACGACACCCAGGACTGGGCCATGGCAGCAGGCCGCTACAGCCGCCCCGGCCTCCCCGACCCCGACGCCGCCATCCGGGTCCTCGGCGAACTGTCCGAGGAAACCACCGTCCACGTCCTCACCGCCGCCGAGGCCGAGGAGTCGGCCGACGCCGACGCGGACGCCTCGTCGTGGACCACCGAATCCCGCGCCGCCTAACGCACCTACGCAAGCTCTGGCTCCTGGCCAAGCTCCTACGGCTTGGCCAGGCCATCGCCCGGACCTACGGCCGCAGAACTGGCGCATCATGCTCTTCACCTGGGCGCGGTGTCGAGCACTACGCCCAAGCCCCGCGGCCGGAAGGTTCGCACGCATAGCCGCGACCGGCGCCGAGTGGGAACGTCATACCCCGCCCCATCCTCGGGCGGATTCGTCCTGGCCTCGCTTCTCGACCCCTGGGTTTGCCATGTCGCGAGCGGTGACGACGAGGCGAGTCCCGCCAACGCAGCACTGGGAGAAGCCATTCAACGAAACGGCCAGCCAGCAAGCCAGCAGGCCGGTAAGCCAACAGGTCGGCAAGCCAGCAAGCCAACAATCGCAAGCTAACAGGCGACTAGGCGAGGCCAGCGAAGAGCCAGGAGGCGCAAAGACGAGTTCGGCGACAAAGCCAGGCCAGTCCACAAGGCGCGACGAACCCTGACAACAACCAGCCAACCGTTCAAAGGCACGGCGAAGCCCACGCGGGAGGAAAGGAGGGAATCCTCAACCGAGGGCAATCCGGCGGGATGGTGAGAGGAGGGGGCACCGGTCGATCGATCCCGATGTCAGCGAGCGAAAAATCTCGATGTCAGCGAGTGGCCGGCCGATGGCATGGTCCGTGCCTGATGGCTAGAGCACCTGTCAGGTCCAGGTCACGCCCCGCACCATGGCTGCTCCTTTCCTGCACGGCCCGCTCGCGGAGTGAGCGGTACCCCAAGGTGGCGACACGAAGAGTGCGTCCACGTTGCCAAAGGTAGCGGTTCCCGTCGCGCGACGCACACTCCGCAACTATTGTGTTACACATCGTTAGGCAGAGAGGAGGCGAGATGGCGGCGTCCAGTCACACCTCGGTCAAGCCTCGTGACGGTGTGTCAGACCTGGTCGGCCGCTGGCCGTTGCTGGGACAGCGCCAGGCTCTCGTCGTCTACCTGTGTGGGATCGTAACCCTCGATCTCGTGGCCATCGTGGCGTTTGTGGCTCAAACCGAGTTTCTGTTGCCACAACTTTTGACTTTCGCCGCCCTGATGGGCTGCGGCGCGGTGTGCATCGAGGCGACGCGTCGCCTGGGCATGCCGGCGGGTGTGTCGCGAGACCTGTTGTCCGCTTGGTGGTTGCCGGTGGCGTTGCTCCTGCCGCCGGTCTATGCGCTGTTCGCGCCGATCCTGCTGCAGATTCTCCTGCAGTGGCGGGTGCGGGCCACGGTGTTGTACCGGCGGGTGTTCAGTTCGGCGGCCATCGGGCTGGCCGGGTGCACGGCGTCGGTGGTCTTCCATTCGCTGGTGCCCGACGTGTCGGTGCTGTGGCTGGGCTTGGGCGGGCCGATCCTGCTGGCGGTGGGGTGCGCGGCCCTGTTCGCGGTGCTGAACACCGCACTGATCGCGGTCGCGGCGCACACCGCCGACCCCGACACCCGGTGGCGCGATGTCCTGTGGGACCGGGAGAGCCTCCTGCTCGACGTGGTGGAGCTCTGCCTGGGGGTCATCGTCGCCATCGCGTGTGGGATCAACCTGGCGCTGCTGCTTCTGACGCTCCCTCCGGTGGTGCTTCTGCAGCGGAGCCTGCTGCACGCCCAGCTCCAGGCGGCGGCGCGCACCGATGCCAAGACCGGCCTGCTGAACGCGGCCGCCTGGCAGCGGGAGGCCGACACGGAGATCGTGCGTGCCCGCCGTACGGGGGAGACCCTGGCGCTGCTGATCATCGACATCGACCACTTCAAGCGGGTCAACGACACGTACGGTCACCTGGTCGGAGATCAAGTGCTGGCTGGAGTGGCTGCCACGTTGCGCACCCAGCTGCGTGACTACGACGTGGTCGGGCGGTTCGGTGGCGAGGAGTTCGTCGTCCTGCTGCCGCGCGCCGACGTGGCCGAAGCGCGACGGGTGGCGGAGCGGTTGCGCAGCCGGGTCGGGCGGATGGCGATCGCCGCCGACGACGCGTTGATCACGGTGACGATCTCGGCTGGGGTGGCGGTGATGAGCCTGCACGGAGACGATCTCATCGAATTGCTCGCGGCTGCAGACCTGGCGCTCTACCGGGCCAAGGAACTGGGACGCGACCGCATCTGCCTGCCCGCCCCGGTGCAGCGCCCGCCCAGACCGGAACCGACGCCGGAGCCCCAGCCCTAGGCAACCGCCTCCCTGCGCTGGAGGCGGTCCATTTCTCAGGGGGAGGTGGGGCGTGAGTCCGGCGCGCGGCAGGGATTGGGGGCCGGGGCGAGGCGCGGAGCGGGGCTCAGGTGCGAAGCGAGGCGCGGAGCGGGGCCCGGGTGCGAGGCGCGGAGCGGGGTTCGGGGGCGAAGCGAGGCGCAGGGTTCGGGTGGCCCGAGGTGCGGAGCGGGGTTTGGGTGGCCCGAGGTGCGGAGCGGGGTTTGGGTGGCCCGAGGTGCGGAGCGGGGTTTGGGTGGCCCGAGGCGCGAAGTGGGGTTCGGTGAGCCCGGAGCGAGGTGCGAGCGGAGGCAGGGTGGGCCGGGCGCGCGAGCCGGTGTGGGCCCGGCACGAGGCGCGGTGGGTCCGGCGCGAGGGGCGGTGTGGGTCCCACACGAGGCGCGGTGGCCCCGGCACAAGACACGGTGGCCCCGGCATGAGACGCGGTGTGGGCCCGGCGCGAGGAGTGGTGTGGGCTCGGCGCGAGACGCGGTGAGCCTGGCACGAGGGGCGGTGTGAGCCTGGCACGAGGGGCGGTGTGGACCCGTGGATTCACGGGCCCACCGCTCCGCCCCCGTGATATCAGCCGAACATGCCCGGCTGGTAGTTGCCGGCGGGCTGCTGGACGAGGACGTTGGCGCGGTTGAAGGCGTTGATCAGCGAGATGATCGACACCAGCGCCGCGAGCTGCTCCTGGTCGAAGTGCTTGGCGGCGTTCTCCCAGGCCTCGTCGGTGACGCCGCCCGCAGCGTCGGCGATGCGGGTGCCCTGCTCGGCCAGTTCGAGGGCGGCGCGCTCCGCGTCGGTGAACACGGTGGCCTCACGCCAGGCGGCGACCAGGTTGATGCGCGTCGAGGTTTCCCCGGCCGCGGCGGCGTCCTTGGTGTGCATGTCGGTGCAGAAGCCGCAGCCGTTGATCTGGCTGGCGCGGATCTTCACCAGTTCCGCCGTCGAGTGCGGCAACGTCGAGTCCGCGACCGCCTTGGTCGCCGCGACGACGTGCTTGAGAACCTTGGCGGTGACGGCGTTCTCGAAGAGGTTCAGGCGGGCTTCCATGGTGTGCTCCTTGCTTGGTGTTTCGCGGATACACGCATAGGACGGGACGGCCTGAGGAAGTGTGACAACGGGGCGATGTGACCTGCGTCTCCCCGCGAAGCACGGCGGAGGACCAGCGCAGGCGGTACCGCGCGGGACCTGGTGGGTAAGGGGGCGCCGCCGGGTTGTCCGGCGTGTGCCGTACGGCGGGAAGCCGGATGGGCCGCGGTGGTAAGGGTCGCTGCGCACGGGCGGGTCCCCGGAAGGCCCTAAGCTAGATGTCATGCCGGAGTACATCTACACGTTGCAGCGCGTGCGCAAGGCGCACGGCGACAAGGTTGTCCTTGACGATGTCACGCTGTCGTTCCTGCCGGGCGCCAAGATCGGTGTGCTGGGTCCGAACGGCACGGGCAAGTCGACGCTGCTCCGGATGATGGCCGGTCTGGAGCAGCCGTCCAATGGTGATGCGCGGCTGATGCCGGGCTTCACGGTGGGTATGTTGCAGCAGGAGCCGCCGCTCAACGAGGAGAAGACCGTCCTCGGCAACGTCCAGGAGGGCGTGGCCGACACGATGGAGAAGCTGGCGCGCTTCAACGAGATCGCCGAGCTCATGGCCACCGACTACAGCGACGCGCTGCTGGAGGAGATGGGCAAGCTCCAGGATGTCCTGGACCACCGCAACGCGTGGGACCTCGACAGCCAGCTGGAGCAGGCGATGGACGCCCTGCGCTGCCCGCCGCCCGACGAGCCGGTGACGAAGCTGTCCGGTGGTGAGCGCCGCCGCGTGGCGCTGTGCAAGCTGCTGCTGGAGCAGCCCGACCTGCTGTTGCTCGACGAGCCCACCAACCACCTCGACGCCGAGAGTGTCAACTGGCTGGAGCAGCACCTCGAGAAGTACCCGGGCACTGTCCTGGCCGTCACCCACGACCGCTACTTCCTCGACAACGTCGCGACCTGGATTCTCGAGCTCGACCGCGGCCGGTGCTACCCGTACGAGGGCAACTACTCCACCTACCTGGAGAAGAAGGCCGCCCGTCTGAAGGTCGAGGGCCAGAAGGACGTCAAGCGCAAGAAGCGCCTCGAGGACGAGCTCGAGTGGGTCAGGTCCAACCCGAAGGCCAGGCAGACCAAGAGCAAGGCGCGTCTGCAGCGTTACGAGGAGATGGCCGCGGAGGCCGACAAGTTCCGCAAGCTCGACTTCGAAGAGATCCAGATTCCGCCGGGCCCGCGTCTGGGCACGACCGTGATCAGGTCGGAGAACCTCACCAAGGGCTTCGCCGACCGGCTCCTGATCGAGAACCTCAGCTTCGACCTGCCGCGCAACGGCATCGTCGGCATCATCGGCCCCAACGGTGTCGGTAAGACGACGCTGTTCCGCATGATCACCGGCAACGAGACGCCCGACAGCGGCGCGATCACCGTCGGCGAGACCGTGCAGATCTCCTACGTCGACCAGTCGCGCGCCGGCATCGACCCCAACAAGAACGTGTGGGAGGTCGTCTCCGACGGGCTCGACCACATCAAGGTGGGCCACGTCGAGATGCCCTCGCGTGCGTACATCGCGGCGTTCGGCTTCAAGGGGCCCGACCAGCAGAAGAAGGCGGGGGTGCTGTCCGGTGGTGAGCGCAACCGCCTGAACCTGGCGCTCACGCTCAAGCAGGGCGGCAACGTTCTGCTGCTCGACGAGCCGACCAACGACCTCGACACCGAGACGTTGTCGTCGCTGGAGAACGCGCTGCTCGACTTCCCGGGCTGCGCTGTCATCACCTCGCACGACCGGTGGTTCCTCGACCGCATCGCGACCCACATCCTGGCCTGGGAGGAAGGGTCGAGCTGGTTCTGGTTCGAGGGGAACTTCGCCGACTACGAGAAGAACAAGATCGAGCGGCTGGGAGCCGAGGCCGCGCGACCGCACGCGGTCACGTACCGGAAGCTCACCCGCGACTAGGCGACTACCACTCGCCGACTGGTTCGTGGACGGGCGTCTCCTGGGTTCGGGAGGCGCCCGTCCGGCGTCTTTGGTGCGCCGGTGAGTGAGGATCTCGATGGACGGCTCGACGGGCTGACGGGCCGGGTGGAAATCGCGAGGCCGTCCAGAGGGCCTAGGGGCGGGCTCGTTTGACGGCGTCCGCGATGGGCGTGTCGCCTGCGGTCAGCTCCACGATGACCCGGCTGAGTGCCCGCTCGTGCAGAGCCGCCGCGATGAAGCCGGCCACGTCGTCCCGGGGCACGTCGCCGTACTCGATCGCGACGCCCGCCGTCACCCGCCCGGTGCCGGGCTGGTCGAGCAGCGTGCCGGGACGGACGATGAGCCAGTCGAGGCCGGTCCCCGTCAGATACACGTCGGCGGTCTTCTTCACCCGCATGTAGTGCTCGAACCCCTCGTTGACCTCCCGGCCGCGTCCGGCGTCCGGGAACACCGACACCAGGACGAACCTCGGCACCCCGGCCAGGGCGGCGGCGTCTGCGGCCTTCTCCAGGCCCTTGCCGTCGATCAGGGTGGTCCTGTCCATGCCGGTGCCGTGGGCGCCGGCGGAGAAGACGACGGCGTCGTGGCCGGCGAGCTTGGCGGCCAGGGCGTCGGTCGAGTCGTCGATGAGGTCGCCCGCGAGCGGGGTCGCGCCGGTGGCGGCCACCGTATCGGCCTGGGCGGGGTTGCGGGTCATGCCGGTCACCTGGTCGCCGCCGTCGGTGAGCAGCTTGGCCAGCCGCCGGCCGACGCCTCCCGCGGAGCCGATCAGGAAGACTTTCATGATGTTCCCCCACCTGCCGATTGAGTTCACTACGTGACGATTCAGTCTCTCACTGTGTCGAGGAGGGGCACCCTGCGGGCCGGGCCCGTGGGGCCGGTAGCGTGGCCGGGTGGTTGAAGGATCTATGAAGCAGCGGCACGTCTTCCCCCGGATGGTGCGTTTCGCCGACATCGACTCCCTGGGGCATGTGAACAACGTGCGCTTCTTCGACTACCTCGAGGACGCCAGGATGGCGATGTTCCACATCGACCCCCACCACGAGGGCGAGGCGCCGTTCGAGGGCCTGGTCGTGGCCCGGCACGAGATCGACTACCTGCGGCCGCTCACCTTCCGCCCGTACCCGGTGCGCGTGGAGTCGTGGGTGAGCGAGATCAGGGCGGTGCGGTTCGCCCTGGAGTACGAGGTGAGGGACGACGCCGAGGTGTTCGTCCGGGCGACCTCGGTGCTGGTCTCCTACGACGTGGAGCGGCAGGCGCCGCGGCGGCTGAGCGCGGCGGAGCTGTCCTATCTGAAGCGTTACCACGTGGAATGAAACGCTGGCTGATGCTCGCCATCGGGGTGAACGCGCACACGAGCGTCACCCTCGGGCTGTTCGGGTTACCTCTGGTGATGCCTGATCTGCAGCGGCACTTCGAGGTGTCGCTGCCTGTCGCGGGGCTGATCGGGAACGCTCCAGGGCTCGGGATCCTGGTGGCGCTGGTGCCGTGGGGGGCGCTGGCGGACCGGCGCGGGGAGCGGCTGATCCTCGGGCTCGGGGTGGGGCTGGCGGCCGTGCTTCTCGCGGTGGCCGGCCTGGTGGCCGCCAACGGCGGGCCGGGCCTCGGTGGGCCGGGGTTCGGCGGGCCAGGGCTCGGTGGATCTGGGGATGGGACGTCAGGCGCCGGCGCGTCAGGGACGGTCGGCTGGGTGATCCTCCTGCTGGCTCTGGCCGGGGCGGCGGGTGCGGCGGCGATGGTGAGCGGGGGGCGCATCGTGTTGCGCTGGTTCGAGCCGCGCGAACGCGGCGTGGCGATGGGCCTGCGCCAGATCTCCTACACCCTCGGCATGGCGCTGGCCGCCTTCGTCCTGCCCCCGATCTGCGAGCGCCACGGCATCGCGGGCGTCCTGCTGACCTGCGCCGCCGCCAGCCTGCTGGCCGCCGTGCTCGCGGCGGTCCTCATGCGCGAACCTCCGGCCGCCGTCGCGCAGGCGAGGCAGCCGGCGGCCGCCTCGCCGTACGGGCAGCCGGCGTTGTGGCGGGTGCACGCGACGAGCGCCCTGCAGGTGGTGCCGCAGGTGATCGTCGGCACGTACGGCGTGGCGTTCCTGGCAGGGGAGTACGGCTGGAGCGGCGTGAGCGCCGGTCAGCTGTTCGGCGTGGCGGCGATCGGGGGAGTGGTGATCAGGATCGCGGTCGGCCGCTGGTCGGATCGCACGAGCCTGCGCATGTCCCCGTTGCGGGTCCTGACCTGGACCTCGGCGGCGGTGCTGGCGGTGCTCGTGGTGGGCGGGGGCCCGCCCGCGGTGGCGGTGGCCTCGGTGATCACCGTGGCGGGCAACGGGCTGGCCTATCTGGCCGCGGGGGAGCTGGCCGGCGCCGGGTGGGGCGGGCGGGTGCTGGGCCTGCACAACACCGTCCAGAACGTGGTGGCCCTGGTGACCGTGCCCGTGGCGGGGATGGCGATCGCCCGGTGGGGGTTCGAGGCGGGTTTCGTGGCGGGGTTGTTGTGCGCGCTGGTCTCGGTGCCGGTCATACCAGTGAGCACGGAGCGGAGCGTACGGCGACGCGGGTGATCGTGAACTCGCCGGTGTCGGACTGGCCTTCGCCGGGGTTGAGGCAGAAGGTGCGCGACCGGGTCGTGCCGTCGGCAAGGATGACGGTGCCGGAGAATTCGGCAGGGTCGACGCTCTTGTTCATGATCGACCGGGCGACGTCGCCGGGCTGCGGCGCCTCGATGTGGGAGCCGGTGTAGCCGGTCCCCTTCCAGGTGCACAACTCGCCCGGAGTGCACGCGCAGGGACCGGCCAGGGACAGCAGCAGGGTGACGAGTGGCAGCACGCCTTCACCCTAAGCCCGCCGACGACTACTCAGCGTGCAACCAGACCGCCGTGTCGGGAGGAAGCAGGTCGCCCTCCAGAGGTCCGCTCGCCAGCGTCACCGACGTGTGCGGCGGCAGCCGTACGGGCTCGAGGCCACAGTTGATCGCGCAGATCAGCGACCCGCGGGTGAAGAAAAGCGCACCCTCGGGAGAATCCAGCCACTCCAGGTTGTAAGGGAGCTCTTTCAGCAGGTCACGGCGGCGGGCGAGCGCCCGCCGGTAGAAGGCGAGCGTCGACTCCTCGTCGCCTTCCTGCGCCTCGACGCTGAGGTCGGCGAACACGGAGGGTTGCGGAAGCCAGGGCTTGACGCCTTCGGGGGAGAAGCCGTGGGAGGCGCCGGTGGCGGCCCACGGGATGGGCACCCGGCACCCGTCGCGTCCCGGCAGGGTCCCTTTCGACTGGAAGAAGATGGGGTCCTGGCGATCCTCATCGGGAATGTCGGTGACCTCGGGAAGGCCGAGTTCCTCCCCCTGGTAGAGGTAGGCGGAGCCGGGCAGGGCGAGCATGGTCAGCAGGGCCGCCTTGGCGCGCGGCAGGCCGGCGCCCGGCTCCTCGGCGCCGTAGCGTGTGCGGTGCCGTACGACGTCGTGGTTCGACAGCACCCACGTGGCGAACGGCACCGTGGCCAGGGTGTCGTCGATGACCGTGCGGAAGGCCGTCGGTGACCAGGGTGCCTGCAGCCAGGCGAAGTTGAAGCTCTGGTGCAGCTCGTCGGGGCGCACGTAGCGGGCCAGGTCGGCCGGGTCGTCGGTCCAGACCTCGCCCACGGCCATGCGCTCGCCGGGATAGCCGTCGAGGACCTTGCGCCACTCGCGGTAGACCTCGTGCACCTCCGCCTGACCCCAGATGGGCGAGACCGACATGAACGACTGGTCCTCGACGTCGGGGAAGCCCTCCGCCTTGTACAGGCCCATCGCGACGTCGATGCGGAAGCCGTCGACGCCGAGGTCGAGCCAGAACTTCAGGATCGACAGGAACTCCTCGTGCACGACCGGGTTGCGCCAGTTGAAGTCCGGCTGCGAGGGGGCGAACAGGTGCAGATACCACTGCCCGTCGTCCAGCTGGGTCCAGGCGGGCCCGCCGAAGGTCGACTGCCAGTTGTTCGGCTCGTCGCGGAAGACGTAGCGGTCGCGGCCGACGCCACGCAATGCCTCCTGGAACCACGCGTGGTCGGAGGAGGAGTGGTTGGGCACGATGTCGACGATGACCCGCAGCCCGTGCGCGTGCGCGTCGGCGACCAGGCCGGAGAAGTCGTCGAGGGAGCCGAAGAGCGGGTCCACGTCACGGTAGTCGGCCACGTCGTAGCCGCCGTCGTTCATGGGCGAGGGGTAGAAGGGCGTCAGCCAGATGGCGTCGACGCCCAGCTCGGCCAGGTACGGCAGGCGGCGGCGGATGCCCGCCAGGTCGCCGACGCCGTCTCCTGAGGCGTCGGCGAAACTCCGGACATAGATCTCATAAACGACGGCGTCACGCCACCAGGGGATGCTCATCCATGTGAATTGACCAGGCTGTGGGCGGCATAAACCAAATAGTCCCAAAGCCGGGTTTCGAGCTCCTGCGGAAGCTCCAAGGACTGCACCGCATCGTGCATGTGCCGCAACCACGCATCGCGCGCCGCGTCGTCGACGACGAAGGGCGCGTGGCGCATGCGCAGCCGCGGGTGCCCGCGCTCCTGGCTGTAGGTGCCAGGGCCGCCCCAGTACTGCATCAGGAACAACCGCAGCCGCTCCTCGGCTCCGGTCAGATCCGCCTCGGGATACATGGGGCGCAGCAGGGGGTCTTCGGCGACGCCCTCGTAGAAGCGGTGGACGAGACGCTTGAACGTCTCCTCACCGCCGACGGCGTCGTAGAAGGTGGGCTCACTCACGTTGAATTCCAATGCCTAGGCGGCCAGGGCTATTCCCGCCTCGTCCAGGGCGGACTTTACCCGCAGGCGCAACTCCCGGGCCACCGCCGCCTGCTGGGAGGGGAGGGTTTTCACCGAGATGCGGAAGACGAGAGAGCTGTCGGACATCTGCTCGACGCCGAAGACGTCGGGCCTGTCGACGATGACCTTCTCCCGGTAGGCGCCGTCGTCCCACAGCTGGTCGGCCACCTGCTCGAGCACCTCCTTGACGGTGGTGATCTCGGACGTGTAGGCCACGGGGACGTCGAGGTAGGCGCGTGACCAGCCCTGCGATTCGTTGCCGACCCGGGCGATGGTGCCGTTGCGCACGTACCAGACCCGCCCGTCGGCGTCGCGCAGGCGGGTGATGCGCAGGGTCACGGCCTCGACGGTGCCCACCGCGGTGCCCACGTCGACGACGTCGCCCACGCCGTACTGGTCCTCCAGCAGCATGAACATGCCGGCGATGAAGTCCTTGACCAGTTCCTGCGCGCCGAAGCCGAGCGCGACGCCGACGATGCCGACGCTGGTGAGCAGGGGGGCGATGGGGATGGTCAGGCGCTCCATGACCGTCAGGACCGCGGTGCCGAGGATGACGATCGTGGCGACGTGCCCGAGTACGGAGCCGATCGTCTCGGCCCGCTGCTTGCGCCGTTCGTGCAGGAGGGCGTCGATGCCCTCGGTGGCTCCCGCGGTCTTGCGCCATCGGCTGGTCATCGGGCCGCTGGCCGCGCGGCCGACCACGCGCTTGATGAGCCGGTGCACCAGGTTTCTCGCGATGAAGGCGATGATCACGATGACGAGGATGGTGATCGCGCTGGCGATGAGCGGTGCCCAGGCGGACGCGCCGACGTTGTTGAGCAGTTCGGCGATGGGGGCACAGATCACGGTGTCCTGGGTGCACACGTTGGCGATGGCGTCAGTGGCGGGCGCTTGCAGGAACACGAGGGGAAGTCCTCCGGAAGCGGTTCGGTCGGCAGATGTACGGAATTACGACCATACAGACTCTGCCGACCGAACCGGCCGCCGTCACATCACGCCGGGGAAGACGGGGTCGCGAGGGCCCTGGGCCGCGGAGGGAGGGCCCGTCACGCTCCGGTGACGTACGGCTCGGCCGGGACACACACCCGGAAGCGTGTCCCGTGCCGTTTCCGTTCGGGATCCTCTGCGGATCCCCGCTTGCGAAGTTGGCGGGGAGCCGGCGAGCCGACCAGAATCCAAGGGGGGATTCTCCGCACCGGTCAGCTCGCCGGCTCCGTGAGGCCGCTGTGGGGGCGGTGAGCCGTGGTGGCTGCGCTCCACCAGGTTCACCGCCTCGTTCACTCGCCCACGGCGGCTAGCACTCGGGCGACTTTCGTCGCTGCTCCTGCTGGATCATCGGCCTGGTGCATCCGCTCGCCCCAGGACCAGCAGTACCACCAGTCGGACAGTTCTGGCTTGGACGCCTGCCGGCAGGTGACACTCTCGGTCAGGCTTGTCGCATTTGGATTGATCACCCGTACGAAGGCTCGGCCGGATTGGGACCGGACCACTCGCGCGAGCAATCCCCGAGCACCGAGTTCTGACACCAAGCGCTCCAGGTGCCCGAGGTTGTCGTCACCCACCTCGTTTCCTCCCCACTGCTTGAATCCTTGCTGGTGGGCTCAATGTGACTGAAGAATTCGAGTGACGCAACGAGTACAACCTGCACACAAGGAGTCCCCTTCTCCCTCGTGGGTTGTAAGAAACAGTCCGCGGGAGGACGATCCTTAACCGTAGGCTGGGCGTAGGCGTTTTCAACCTGTCCTCAATGGTCCATAGTGCTTCTATAGGCGCACCGCAACACAATCGCTACGTTGCGTCAACGTGTGGAAGGGGCCGGTGAATGTCCGGCAGGCAGCACAGGGAGACCGAGATCGCCCGGCGGATCCGAGCCAAGGGTCTGGCCGCCGGTCGCTCGTCGGCCCAGACCGCAGACGAGATCTACGAGACGTGCAACCCGCAGTTCGGCACGACCAAGATCAAGGCTCACCGTCTCTCGTACGGCATCGCGCTGGCCGATGTCATCGAGCAGGTTCGCGCACTCTTCGAGCGTGACGAGAAGCCCGTCCCCGGCATCGGCGAGACGTTGCTGTCGGCCTACGAGAGCGGCCTGAAGCGCCCCGGACCCGAGTACCTCCACTATCTGTGCACCGTGTACCGGGTCGAGCCGGGCGCGCTCGGCTACGACGGCCCCTGCATCTGCGGTCACGGCCACCGCATGCCGGGGGTGGTGCGCGGCGAGCTGCCGCCTGCCGATCACCGCGCCTCGTCGCTCAGCATGAGCATGCGAGGCGATCTGCTGATCCCGCCGAACGCCAACTCCATGCCGAACGAGGAGTCCGACGAGGACGAGAACATCCTCCGGCGCACGTTGTTACAGCTTCTGGCCAACAATCCCAAGACCCAGCTCGACGGGCCGGTCCTGGGTGCCGCCGAGGGCGTTCGGCGGCGCATGGACGAGACGCTGGTGACCGCCACGGTCTCGCCCGCGATGCTCGACCAGTGGGAGGAGGCGACGCTCAGCTTCGGCCGGCAGTACACCAGCACGCCTCCGCTGCGCCTGCTGTGCGACGTGCTCCTGGAGCTGAGCGCGGTGCGCAACGCCATGACCAAGCGGCAGCCTGTCGACCTGCAGGAGCGGCTGTGCCGGATGGCCGCCCAGCTGTCGGGGCTGAGCGGCATGATCATGATCAACCTGGGCGACCACCGGCAGGCGAGGTCGTTCTTCCGCACCGGCCGCCTGGCCGCCGACGAGACCGGCGACCGGGCTCTCCGCGCCTGGGTGACCGCCCGCGAGGCGCTGGTCCCGCTCTACTACGGCGACGCCCGCGAGGCGCTCAACCTGGCCAAGAAGAGCCGCGACCTGGCCGGCCAGACTCCCTGCGCCGCGCAGGCGATGGCGCCGGTCGTCGAGGCCAGGGCGCTGGCCATGCTCTCGGGCAGCGACAGCAAGAAGGAAGTGGTCGACCAGGCCAAGCGGGCGCTGGCCCGCGCGAGGTCGGCCTTCTCCCACATGAAGACGCAGGAACAGCACGACGTGGCCTTCGGCTACACCGAGAAGCAGCTGTACTTCTACCAGGGCGACGTGCTCACCAAGCTGGGCCAGACCCTGGAAGCCGACGTCGTGCTGGAGCAGGCGCTCGACAAGTACTCCGACCACATTCTCGACCAGACGCTCATCCGGCTGGACCGCGCCCACTGCCGGCTCATCGACGGCGATCCCGAAGAGGCTCTCAAACTCGGTATCGCCGCATTGGAGCAGCTGACCCCGGAATACAAGACCGACTTCATCATCCGTCCGGCCACCGAGCTGGAGCGTGCCCTGGTCAAGGCCGGGCACGGCGACCGTCCGGAGATGGCGGCCTACCGGCAGCAGCTCCGGCCGGGGGGTGATGCATGAAGATCCGGCGTTATCGCTGGTCCGATCTCGACACGATTCTCGCTCTGCACCAGGTCTGCCTGGCGGAGGTCGGGCTCTTCCCGGGGGACGGCGTCTACTACGACGACGACTTCCCGCTCATCCACCGGATCTACATCGCCGCCGGCGGTGACTTCCTGGTCGGAGAGCTCGACAAACGGGTGGTCGCCATGGGCGGCCTGAAACCGGTCGATCCGGGTGTGGCCGAGTTGTGCCGGCTACGGGTGCACCCGGAGTTCCAGCGCCGCGGCCTGGGCTCGGCGATGTTGCTGGCGCTGGAGAGCAGGGCGGTCGAACTCGGCTTCCACAGTGTCCGGGGCGACACCACGCTCAACCAGCATGCCGCGCTCACGCTGTACGAGCGGAGCGGGTGGCGGGAGATCGAGCGGCGCCAGGTGGGCGACCTGGTCGTGATCTATGGCGAGAAGCGGCTCAGGGCGCCGGTGCCTTCATGAGGTGAGCGCCCATCGGCCCTCCCCGTCCCTCGGCCATGGCCGCTCCGGCGAGCCGTACGGCTTCCAGCACGTTCCCCGCCGCGCTCGGCGAGTCCTCCACGACCATCTTCAGCTCGATCTCCACGGGGCTGCCCCCGAAGGCCTCGCCCTCCAGCCGGATGAAGGCCACCTTCCTGTCCTCCAGGAACGGCACGTAGGAGGCGCCCACGTGGGTCTTGGCGCCCGCTCCGGCGGCCTTGGAGTCCTTCTTGCCGGCCATGCGTGCGGGGTCCTCCAGGTTGAGGAAGTCCATGTTGCCGCCGGCCAGCAGCTGGTAGCTGTCGCCGAGCCGTACCCCGTTGGCGGACAGCGCGTCGACCAGCGCCCGCTGGACGAGCGTGGCGCCGAAGGAGCTCTTCAGGTCGTCGCCGATGAGCGGCAGGCCCGCGTCGGAGAACCGTCGCGCCCACGAGGGGGAGCGGGCGATGACGGCGGGCATGCAGTTGACGTAGGCACACCCGGCCCGCAGGGCGGCCTGCGCGTAGAGCTCCGCGCCGTGCTGGCTGCCCGAGGGCAGGAAGTTGACCAGGACCCCGGTGCCGGTGCCGCGCAGCCGCTCCACGACGGCCTCCAGCGTGTCCTCGCGCACCGGCACGTGGGCGGCCGATCCGGCTCCCAGCCCGTCGGCCAGCGGCCCGGCGCTCACCTCGACGCCGAGCGCGGGCACCTCCCGGAACCGCCGCGCGTTGTTCGGCGGCACCCAGATCGCCTCGGCCAGGTCCCGCCCGACCTTGCCCGCGTGCACGTCGAAGGCCGAGGTGAAGCGCACGTCTCCGACCTCGTGGTGGAAGACGCCCTGCACCAGGGAGGAGGCGCAGTTACCGATGCCCGCGATGCCCACGTTCGTCACCATGAGGGAAAATCCTAGGATGACCTGGACCGCACCCGAAGTCACCCGTCCCCAAGGCTCCCTGGCCGCGCCCGAGCGTGAGCTGCTGCAAGGGCTGCTCGACTGGCACCGCGCCACCCTGCTCCACAAGTGCTCGGGGCTGACGGGCAAGCAACTGGCCGAGCGCTCGGTGCCGCCGTCGGGGATGTCGCTCCTCGGGCTGCTGCGCCACCTGACCGATGTGGAACGCATCTGGTTCAGGCGCCGGTTCCTGGGCGAGGACATCCCGTTCGCCCACAAGCAGGACGACAACTGGGACGCCGACTACCAGGGGACCGACCCGGACCGCGCCGAGGCCGACTACGCGGGGTTGCTCGAGGAGTGGCGGGTGTGCGACGCGGCGGTCGCCGGCGCCGATCTCGACGACACCTTCCAGGCGGGGGAGAACGCCGCCTCACTGAGGTTCATTTACATTCACCTGATTGGTGAATATGCACGCCATAACGGACATGCTGACCTTTTGCGCGAAAGAGTGGATGGAACCGTGGGGGCATGACCAAAATCGGCGGGCGCGCGAAGGCGGTGGGAGGGCTAAGCGTTTCCTCTGAGTGAGGCCCTTCACTCTGAGTGGTAGAGGATCCTTCCGCACTGCAGGTAGTGAAGCGTCGGCTGCGAATTGTGAGTGCAATGCTTTCCCCATGGCAGTCGTGCCCGCTCCCAGACCCTCCACGGGAGCTGTCCTTCTGTTGTTCGTCAGCGCCGCCTGGGGGTCGGCCTTCCCGCTGATGGACGATCTCATCGACCGCTTACCTTTTCAGGATCTGCTGGCCGAGCGTTACCTCATCGCGGCGCTCACCCTCTTCCTGATCCGGCCGAGCAGTCTGCGGGGGCTTTCGCGGAGCACCTGGATCCAGGGGGCACTGCTGGGGCTCATGTTCGGGGTGGGGCAGAACGCGCAGGCGTGGGGCCTGCACGGACTGTCCTCCTCGGTGTCCGGTTTCGCCGTCGGGTGCAACGTGATCTTCACGCCGCTGCTCGGCATGATCCTCTTCAAGGTGCAGGTCTCGCGCCGCATCTGGCTGGCCGTGGCGCTGGCTCTCGCGGGCCTGACCAGCTTCACCCTGATCGGTGCCGAGAGCGGCAAGCTCTACCCGGTCGCCCTGGGCGCGACGATCGCGGCCGCGATCCTCTACGCCGCCCACACCCTGGTCCTGGGGCGCATGTCGGTCAAGAAGCGGCAGGGCTTCAACGCCTACGCCGTCAGCGTCATCCAGCTCGCCGTCATCGGCCTGCTGAGCGGCGCCCTGGCCCTGCCCGACGGCATCCAGACGCCCGACCGGCCGGGCGACTGGCTGATCCTGGCCCACCTGTCCGTCGTCTCGTGCGCGCTCGGCTTCCTGGCCAGGTCGTACGGCCAGCGCCACGTTCCCGCGGTGCCCGCCGCGATACTGATGTCGTCGCAGCCGTTGTGGGTGGCGGCCATCTCGGTGCTGTGGTTCGGCGAGCACGTCGACGGCCCGCTGCTGCTGGGAGGCGGTCTCACCGCCGCCGCGATGGTGCTGGCCATCTCCGCCAAGCAGGAACCGCCACGTCCACCCGGCTACCGCCGTCCCATAGGCCCGCAACCGCCGCCATCGCAGGGCAAGGGGCTCGATCCCAACCTGCTGGCCTCGGCGCTGCGTGCCCGTGCCGTCCTGGCCGAGCTGCGGCGCCGGCGCGAAGATCCGATCCGCCTGGGCGAGCCCGAGCCGGCCCACTCCCACACCCTGGTGGCCTGCGCGAACGTCGAGGGCTGCCCGTGGCAGGTGCTCAACTGCGTGAGCGGCCAGGAGCCCAGCCTCGACCGGCTGATCGCCCGTGCCTCGTCCGTGGTGCGTGCCCAGCATCCCGACACCCCGGATTGCTGCCGGTCCGTAACCCTGGTCGGCAGGTGTCTCTGCCAGGTCTCGCGGCAGGCGCAGGCGAACAGGTCACTGTCCTTCGTGTGGCCTCCCACCTCCTGAGTCACGGATATCGGCTCCTCAAGCTTTCGGGTTTTTCGCTACCTCTATCGGACTTGTTTCGCATGGATCTTGATATTCGTAGAAATGTCCGAATAATGGAGGTCTCAGCCACAAGTGCGAGAGGTGCGGGATGAAGAGAATCCTCGTCCGCAAACCCGGAACCGCGAAACTCACCGGAACCGCCAGCGTCATCCACAAGGGGTGACCGAACAGCATCAGTGGGTCGAGGGCGCGCCACCTGCTCGTTGGGAACCGCTTCCCCTGCTCCTGCCGCCGATCGACGGGCACCGGGCGCTGCGCGGCCCCTACACCGTCGCATCGGCGCTGCTGGATCACCTGGTCCCACGGGCATTGGAACGTTCCCCGGAGCTGGTGGCGCGCCACGACATCGAGATCCGCGCGGCAGCGCCCGGCCTGCGTGACCGGGTACCCGCGATCCGGCAGACCATCGATGCCGAACTGCCCGACGACGAGCGCATCCTCGTGCCCGCGCCCCGCCGCACCCTCCGGCTCGCCAACGGCCTGACCGAATTCGTGCGCGCCACCGTGACGCCCGGTTCCGTGCTGGCCGTCTGCAACGCCGCCGAGGCCGACCCCACCGACACCGAACTGCTCGCCGTCCTGGCCCGGCGCCTGCCGCCCGAGACGCTGGCCGTACACGTCTGGACGCAGGGCCCGCCCGCGCCTCACGACCCGCGCTCCGCCGCAGAGTTGTGGCAGGCGGTCGACCACTGCACCAGGGAGGGTTTCCTGCACGCCGTGGCCGAACTGGGCGAGCGCGGGCTGGCCAGGTCCGAGCCCGGCAGCCGCACGTGGTGGAACCTCGCCCAGCGCACCGCGACCGCGCTCGGCGGGCTCGGACACCGCGAGCGGGCCGCCGACCTGTGGGAGCGGGTGCGCCGCACCAGCCAGGACCCGGCGATGCACGCCGCGAGCGCGTACGGCCTGGCGATGCTCGACGCGCGCGACCCCGATCCCCGGCGCAGAGACCTGGGCAGGGCCAGAGGCTGGCTGAACGAGGCGATCGCCGTGTCCACCCTGCTGCCCGACCCCGCCGAGCGGGCCTTCAAGCTCGGCTTCGACCGCAACGGCCTGGCGCTGGTCGAGTTCCGCGAAGGACACCTCGACAGAGCGCTCGACCTTGTCAACTCCGCCCTCGACCTGGCGGCCACGCTCAGCGGCCGCCACCCCGTGCACCGCATGGTGCTGCTGGCCAACCGCGCCCAGCTCCTGGCGGCGCGGGGGCACACCAAGGAGGCGCTCGACGACTACGGCGCCGCCATCGCCGTCGACCCCGCCTTCCCCGACCACTACGTCGACCGCGGCAACCTGTGGCTGAAGCTCGGCCGTCCCGAGGAGGCGCTGGCCGACTACGAGAGCGCGCTCCGGTTGAGCCCGCCGCTTCCCGAGGCCTACTACAACCGCGCCGAGGCGCGGATCGCGCTGGACGACCTCGAGCCGGCCCTCGCGGACCTGGCCCATGTCATCGAGCTCGACCCCGGCTACACCGACGCCTACGTCAACCTGGCCGGCCTGCTGGCCGGGCTCGAACGCGACGAGGAGGCCCGCGAGACCGTGGTCGCCGGGCTGGCCGCGGCTCCGGGCGATCCGCACCTGCTGGCGGTCCTGGGGCAGGTGGAGACCGCCGCGGGCGACTTCGCCGCCGCCCAGGCCGCCTTCGACCAGGCGATCGAGGCCGCGCCGCGGCTCGCGGAGGCCTGGGCGAACCGGGCGATACTCCGCTACGAGCAGGGAGACCACGCCGGAGCGGTGGCCGACCTCGACCGGGCGATCGAACTCGACCCCAGGCCCGCCTTCCTCCAGAACCGCGACGTCGCGTTGCGCGCCATGATGGGGGGATGAGAGTACGGCTGGCGCGGGCGGCGGGCATCCTGGCGCTCTTCGGTGTGTTGTGGTGGCTGGCCAGCCGGTTGACCTGGAGTGCCATCGGATGCGAGACCTACGGCTGCCTGCCGTACAGCCTGGGCGCCCAGGTGGTGCTGGGTGTGACGCTCGTGGCCGCGGCGGCGGTCGCCCTCGACGCTTTCGCGGTGCGTCCCGGCGGCTGGAGCGCGGTGGTGGCGGCGATCGCCCTGCTGCTCGTGCGGGCGGCAGGCGTGGTCCTGCCGGGCTCGCCGAGGCCCCTGGTGGAGCTGATCGGCACGAGTGTGGCCTTCGCGGCGGCCGGGGCGGTGGGCGCGTTCGTCACCGCGCGGCAGGTCAGGCCGATCTGGCGGGTTCTGGCGATGCTGGCGGTGGTCGCGCTGCCTCCGATGGTGTTCGCGACGGCGGCGAGCCTTCAGCGGTGACGGACACCCGCGCGCCTACGCGTGACTGCCCGACGTGACCCTGCCCAGGGTCAGGCTGGGCGCGGCCTCGAGGATCTCGCCGACCCGCAGCACCTGCTCCTCCAGCTCGGCCAGCTGCCGCCGGTCCAGCGGCGTCAGCGCCTCCACGGTGACGTCGAGGCGCTTGCCCGAACGTTTGTGGTGCCACAGTCCGGCCACCACGCCGTCGACGACGAGGGTCTGGAAGTTGCCGCGCACCCGCTCGAACGCCGGGCCGGGGTAGAGCAGCTCGCGCGGGAAGTTGCCGACGGCGTAGGAGTAGTGGTCGAAGTACGGCAGCAGCCGCACGCCCCGCGCGGGCTCCACGGGAACGCCGGTGTCGCCCGCCGCCACGAAGGCGCGCTCGCCCTCCACCTCGACCTCGGTGAGGTCCAGTCGGGAGAAGATCTCGCGCGCCCACGGCCTGGGCCCGTTCATGAAGTGGGCGAACCGCTCGGGCGTGGCCGGGCCGTAGGCGTTGAGGTACCACAACGCCACCTGCTCCAGCGACTCCCCGGCCGGTGCCGCCTGGGCGCCCGGGCTGGTGTAGGTGACCTTGCGCCCGCGTCCGGCGCCGAAGCTCAGCGCGCCCCGGTGCGCGGCGGTGTGCATGAGGCGCCGCCAGCGGGGCCACTTGGTCTGGAAGGCGTCCATGACCCGCTCGCCGGCGTAGGGACCGGTGCGGCCGACGACCTCGTCGTCGAGCTCGTCGATGGTCAGCTCGGCGTCTTCGAGCGCGTCGCGGATCGCCTCGATGATCGCGTTCTCCTGCTCGGGGGTCATGCGGAGGATCGGCGGCCATGAGACCGTGTTCGGCACCGCCTCCAGCGCGCCCAGCCAGACCGGCAGGTCCTCGGCGGGCAGCAGGTGCACGGTGCCACGCGGGCCGTAGGTCTTGACCAGTGTGCGGTCACGCCACAGCGCGTCGCGGACGGTCTGCCGGGTCGCTCCGCGCACCCGTAGCCCGAGGCCGAGCTCGGCGGCCGACATCACCTGGGCGTGGGTGCTCGCCAGGTCTCGCACGACGTCCGCCATCGGCAGGTCGCAGGGGTCGGTCAGGTGGTGGCGCGCCAGCCGCCGGGCGCAGACCTCGTTCCAGGTGAGCTTCATAGCTGCACGGTAGTCAACAATGCGGCAGACTTCGTTCCGCGATGCACCAGGCTGTCGTGGCCTTTCGCTACCGTGGTCACCCATGAGCTTCGACGCGATTCTGCGCGCGCTGCCGCCGGGTTCGAGCGTGCAGGCCGCCGGGCGGCTGGCCCACGGCGGCAGCGACCCGAGGTCGGTGGCCGTCCGGCTGGGGTCGCAGAGGCTGCGCTGCGCGTCGCTGCTCAAGCCGCTCTACGCCTGGACGGCCGAGCGCGGCGACGGCTGGGCCACGGCGGCCCAGCCGGCGGTCGTCGACTCCTGCAACGACCACACCAGGACCCTGTGGCTGGGCACCGGACCCAGGGTCGTGCTCGGCCGCATCGCCGATCGCACGGGGGTGCGCTGGACACCGCCGGTGGAGGAGCGTTTCGGTTCGGTGGAGGTGACCGCCGACGAGGTCGTGACCGCCTACTGCGCGCTGGCGGCGGCGGGGTGGTTCGGTGACCGCGACGCGCAGGCGATCGTCACGTGGATGGCCGAGGCCGGCCAGGATTTCGGGGTGCGGGCGCTGTTCCCCGGCCAGATCGCGGTCAAGTGCGGGTGGTACGGCGGAGCCGACGAGACCTGGTTGCGCACCCACGCGGTCACGGTCGACCGGCTGCCCGACGGGACGAGCCGGGTGATCTGCGTGCTGACCGCTCTGCCGTACCTGGGGGAGCGGGAGCGGGCGGAATACCGGGCGGCGCTCGACGGCGGCGGGTCGGTCGACGGCGAGCACGAGCGGATCTGCGGGGAAGTCGTGCGCGCGCTGGTCAGGGCGACGATCGCGGAGCTGGGCGGTTAGCTCCGGCGGGGTGGCGCGACCCCGCCGTTGGAACGGTACAAAGCGTAAAGAAAGTAGCGTCCCCTCACAAAGGGGACAAACCCGGCTTAATTAGCTCAGGTTGTCGAACTCGCCGTCCTTCATGCCGAGGAGGAAGGCCTCCCACTCGGCCGGCGTGAAGTACAGCCTCGGACCTTCGGGGTCCTTGGAGTCGCGCATCACGAACAGCCGCTCGTGGTCCGCCTTGGCCGTGGCGTGGTCCTCGGGCGCGTCGAGAACGGCCACTTCGACGCAGTCTCCGCCGTTGCTTCCGCTACGACGGGATTTGCGCCAGTTGAGCTCCTTCATATACTCTCCTCCGCTTTTGCTAGCAAATGTAAACTCGCGTGAACCGGTAACGCGAGAGACCGGATCACGTCGTAGCGGCGGACGATGGACTCCACGTCCGCCGGCCGATCGGTGACGTACCCTTCCCCCGCCGACTCCAGGTAGACCAGGTCGGACTCGGCGGGCACCTTGGCGATGACGAAGGCGCCGGTGAGGCCGGGAACGGCCGGGCTGTCCCTGGGCACCACCTGGATCGTCACGTTGGGCAGCTGCGCGCTGTCCCGCAGGGCGCGCATCTGCCCGCGCATCGTCTCCGCCGAGCCGACGGGCCGATACAACATCCACTCGTCGAGGACCGCCCAGAACATGGGCGGATCGGGCTTGTGCAGGACCGACTGGCGGGTCATCCGCGCCGCGACCGCCTCCTCCGCCTGCTCGGCGGTGGCGCCGGGCTCGCGCTGCAGAACCTCGCGCGCGTAGTCCTCCGTCTGCAGCAGGCCGGGGATCAGCAGAGGCTGCCAGGTCTGCAACGTGCGCGCCGTCTGCTCGATCTCCAGCCACGGGCGGAACCAGGCGGGATAGACCGCCTGGCGCACCAGCGGCCACAGCCGGGACAGCTCGCCCCCGGTCTCGAGAACCTGGTCGGCCCGCTCGGCGAAGTCGCGCGAAGGAGTCCGCCTGGCCAGTTCGACGGCGCACACCAGCGACAGCGAATAGCTCAGCCGGTCGGCCAGCTGCTCCTGCGAGAGCCCGGCGCGAAGCCGATGCTCACGAAGCTCCGCCCCGAAGAACGCCAGCGGGCTGGAGCTCGGGTCGAGTTCGCGTGCAGGGGGCATCGGCGGCTCCGGTTCTACACGGTTCTACAAACGGTGGCGGCACACGCACATCCAGAGTGTGTCCGCGGTTTCGGTACCTAGAGTAGCCACTCAAGTGCATTCTGGTGTCAGCGGAGAGAATCCCAGTCAAGAGAAGGACAGGTGGTGCCAATGCGTGCCGACGTCACCGAGCGGGTGGAGGGCGAACAGCTGCGGCAACTGACCATGCTGCAGGAACTGCTGGCCGATCGCGGAGTCCGCGCCCTCCTGGTGCGGCATCTGCGGCTGGCGTTGTTCCCGAACAGGTATGACCCGCCGCAGCACGGCGGCCCGATGCTCGTCGTCGGGGAGGCCCAGATCACCGGGGGGCCGGCGTTCCACGTGGACGACGGTCACGGGCGGTCGGCCGACTTCTTCGACGCCGACGAGGCGGCCGCCTACATCAGGTCGTTGACCGTCAGGTCCTGACGAACCCGGTTCCGCATCACACCCGGCCGCCGCTCTCGCGGCTTCGCCACGGGCCGGGTTTTTTCTTGCCCTCTCACGGCTCCTGCAGCACCAGCGCCAGCAGACCGGGGAAACGTTCGTCGAACTCCGCCGCGCGCAGGCGGTTGAGCCGTCTGGTGCCCTCGTCGCGCTGCTCCAGCAGGCCGACGTTGCGCAGCACGGAGAAGTGGTGGCTCAGGGTCGACTTGGCGACCGGCAGGTGCGTGAAGGTGCCGCACGGCCGGGTCCAGTCGGGCTGGGAGGCGAGCTCGCGCACGATGCGCCGGCGCACGGGATCACCGAGGGCGTCGAGGGCGGCCTGGAGCGACACCTCGACGGGAGAGGTGTGGTTCAGCGTGCGCGCTCTGTTCGACGGCGGTCGAACATTAGGGTAGTGTTCCATCTCGATCGAACATCCTACCCGAGGAGGCGCCGTGGACATCGGACGGTTCGGAGTGTGGCACCCGCTGTTCAGCCGCGCGCCCGCACAACGGCTGCGCGCCGCGGCCCAGGAGATCGAGTCCCTCGGCTACGGCACGTTGTGGTTCGGCGAAGGGCCGGGCGGCAAGGAGGCCTTCTCCACCGCGGGCATCCTGCTCGCCGCCACCTCCCGCATCGTCGTCGGCAGCGGCATCGCCAACATCTGGGGCCGCGACGCGACCGCCATGGCCGCCGGGGCCGCGGCCCTCGGCGAGGCCTACCCCGGGCGCTTCCTGCTCGGCGTGGGCGTCAGCCACGCCCCGCTGGTCGCCAACCGGGGCCACGACTACTCCCGCCCGGTCGCCGCGATGAGCGCCTACCTCGACGGCATGGAGGTGGCCGCGGTCAACCTGCCCGCCGCCGACCCGCCGCCGTCCACGCTGCTGGCCGCGCTGCGGCCGCGCATGCTGGAGCTCGCCCGAGACAAGGCCGACGGCGCGCACCCCTACTTCGTGCCGCCGGAGCACACCGCGCTCGCGCGCAAGACCCTCGGACCCGACCGGCTCCTGGCTCCCGAACACGCCTTCGTCCTCGAGAGCGACCCGGCGACGGCGCGAGCGGTCGCCCGCCGCCACACCACGGCCTACCTGGCCATGCCCAACTACGCCAACAGCCTGCGCCACCTCGGCTTCTCCGACGACGACCTGGCCGACGGGGGCAGCGACCGGCTCATCGACGCCATCGTCGCCTGGGGCGATCCCGCCACCGTCGCCCAGCGGGTCGGCGCCCACCTCGAGGCCGGCGCCGACCACGTGGCGCTGCAACCGCTGTCGCCCGAGGGGCCCGATCTCGACGACGCCGTCACCCAGCTGCGCACCCTGGCTCCTCACCTGCCCCGATAATGGGAGGCGCCCGCCGCGGGCGATCCGATAGAACGGCAAGCATGACTGCCGACTTCATCCCGTTCGTGCCCGACGACGCCGACGACCTCGTGGCCTTCCTGACCGGTGAGGCATGGCCCTTCCACACCGGCGTGCCGCAGGAGGCCGCGGTCCGCTCGCGGATCGCCGCCGGCCACTACGACGACGATGACGAGCGCACCTTCTGGATCGTGACCGGCGGCGAGCGTGCCGGACTGGTCAGACTGCAGGACTTCAGCGACGACACGCCGCTGTTCGACCTGCGCATCCGTGCCGCCCACCGGGGCAAGGGGCTCGGCACCGAGGCCGTGAGATGGCTGGTGCGCCACCTGTTCGAGTCGCGGCCCGAGATCCGGCGCATCGAGGGCACCACCCGCCACGACAACCTCGCGATGCGGGCCGTCTTCCTGCGCGCCGGATTCGCCAAGGAGGCCCACTACCGCGAGGGCTGGCCCGGGCTCGACGGCAAGGTCTACGACTCCGTCGGCTACGGCATCCTGCGCTCCGACTGGGAGTCGGGCGTCGTCACCCCTCCCGACTGGAACTCCTAGGCCATGATGACGGCCGCCGACGTCCTCGGCTTCCTCGACGTGGTGCGTGAGGCCGGCGCCCGGGTGTGGATCGACGGCGGCTGGGGCGTCGACGCCTGCCTCGGCGCCCAGACCCGGCCGCACGCCGACCTCGACATCGCCATCGAACACCGCCACCTCGACGCCGTCACCGGAGCGCTCACCGCACTCGGCTACCGGCCGGTGCCCAGACCCGACACCAGCGCGTGGAACTTCGTCCTGGGCGACGAGCACGGCAGGCGGATCGACTTCCACGTCATCACCTTCGACGCCGGGGGCGACGGCGTCCTCGGGCCCGCCGAGAACGGTGACGCCTACCCGGCGGGCTCCCTCGCCGGCCGCGGCGAGATCGGCGGCAGGACGGTCGACTGCGTGACGCCCGAATGGCTGGTGCGTTTCCACACCGGCTACGAGGCCGACGCCGGCGACTGGGCCGACGTGAAGGCGCTGTGCGAGCGGTTCGGCCTGCCCATCCCCGCCGACTACGCCAGGTGGACGCTGGAGAGCTGAGCGAGCGGGCTACCGTTTCATCGCGCCGTCGGCGATCGCGTCGGCGGCCTCGCCGATCGCCATGCCGACGATCTCCAGGCGGCGCACCAGCTCCCGTTCCTTCATGGCGTCGGCGGTGAGCTCACCGGAGAAGATCCGGGAGATCTCGTACTGATACATGCGCCTGATCACCCCGCCCGCCTTCTTGGCCTCCAGCGCGTCGTGCACCACCGCCGACGGCCGCGAGGCCAGGTCGCGCACGGCGTTCTCCAGAGCGTCGATGCCCACGATCACCTGGTCGAGCAGGGGAGAGAAGCGGATCTGGTCGGGCACCCTGTACAGATGCGATTCGCGCACGAAGTCGCGCAGCGAGTCGAGCACGTCGTCGATCGAGCGCGACAGGCGGAACAGGTCCTCGCGGTCGATCGGGGTGACCAGGGCGTCGCGCAGCTCGTCGACCAGGCGGCGGCGTTCCTCGTCGCCGAGGTGCTCGATGCTGCGCATCTGCTCGTGCGCGCCGGTCCTGCCGACCTCGCCGCCGATCATGGCCATGGCCAGCCAGGCGCCCTCCTTGGTCGCCTCCAGCTGGCCGAGCAGGGCCTCCGTCAGAGCGCTGTCCATGCGCCCGCGCAGCAGATCGCGGATGCGGCGAAGTCGCTTCACACCAGTACCTCTTTCACGAACGACGCCCCGGCGAAGGCGATCACCAGGCTCACCGGCAGGGTGAGCGTCCAGGCCGAGACGATCTTCAGGGCGGCATGCCAGCGCACCCGCCCGGTGCCCTGCGCCACGCCCGCGCCGATGAGCCCGCCCGCGATGGCCTGCGTCATCGACACCGGCATGCCGACGGCGGCGCACACGATCACCGTGACCCCGGCCCCCAGCTCCGCGGCCACGCCGTGCAGGGGGCGCGAGGCGAGGATCTCGCGCGAGAGGGTGCGGCCCGCCCGCGGCATGCCGTACAACGCTCCGGCCGCGAACAGGGCGGCGCTCAGCGCCGTCACCCACAGGGGCGCGCCCGATAAGCCCATGGCGATCATGAAGATGGCGAGCATCTTCTGACCGTCGTTGGCCGCGTACGCCACCGACTCCAGCAGGAACGCCGCCCGATGCCAGCGGTGCAGGCCGCGGGCGGAGCCGACGGTCAGCAGCCGCAGCGCCGCCCAGGAGGCGAGGGCCCCGGCGAACGGCGAGGCGAAGCCGACGGCCAGCACCAGCACCACCCAGCCCACGGAGACCGGCAGCCCCCAGCCGAGCCCCGCCCCGGTCAGCGCGCCCACGATGGCGAGCGTCAGGCTCGTCGGCCGGCCCTGGCGGCTCAGCACCATCACCACGGCCAGCGCCGACACCACCGCCAGCATCATCGCCTGGCGCCCGCCCTCGCCGTCGAAGCCCGCCAGCTTCGTCACGAACGTCTCGGCCACCCGGTGCGACAACACCGGCACGACGGCGATGAGCACCACGATCGTGGCGATGCCGGTGGCCGGGCGCACCGACGGCAGCTTCAGCCCCGTCGCCAGCAGCGCGCCGCCGTCGTTCATCCCTGACACGACCGCGAACAGGCATGCGACCAGCACGACGAGCAGCTCTAAGGGCATCTGGAACTCATCCCCGAAACTCAGGTCGGCAATCTTGATCCAACGGCACGACTGCGGCGAATAGGGAGGAACCCGCTACGGAGGTCGAGATGCGTGCCGTTACCCCCCTGCGCCCTGGCGATCCGTCCCAGCTGGGCGCCTACCGGCTGCTCGGCCGCATCGGCCGCGGCGGTCAGGGAGAGGTCTACCTCGCCGTGACGCCGTCGGGCGAGCGGGTCGCCGCCAAGCTGCTCAACGCCGACTCCTGGGCGGACGAGCGTGCGCAGCGGCTGTTCATGCGGGAGGTGGCGCTGGCCAAGCAGGTGGCGCGCTTCTGCACCGCCCAGGTGCTCGACGCGGGCATGCTGGAGGCCCAGCCGTACCTGATCAGTGAGTACATCGACGGGCCCTCGCTGGCCGAGCGGGTGGCCACCACAGGGCCGCTGCGCGACGGCGCGCTGGAACGGCTCGCCATCGGGACGGCCACCGCGCTCACCGCGATCCACCAGGCCGGCATCGTGCACCGCGACTTCAAGCCCGGCAACGTGCTGCTCGGGCCCGACGGCCCCCGGGTGATCGACTTCGGGATCGCGCGTGACGCCACCATGCCCGCCACCGTCACCAGCCAGATCGTCGGCACACCCGCCTTCATCGCGCCCGAGCAGCTCACCGGCACCCCGGCCGGCGCGGCGTCCGACGTCTTCGCGTGGGGCGTGACGATGGCCGTCGCCGCGACCGGGACCCCGCCCTTCGGGGACGACTCGATCCCGGCGGTGATCAACCGGGTGCTGCACGAGCGGCCCGAGACCGCCGGGGTGCAGCAGCCGCTGCGCGAGCTGGTCGAGCGGTGCCTGGACAAGGATCCTGGACGGCGGCCGACAGCGCAGGAGGTGCTGCTGACATTGCTGGGCGGCAGGCCCTCGGACCTGGCCGGCGCCGCCTCGATGACCAGGCCGGGCGGGCGCGGCGGGCGGCTGGGCCGCTCCGCGCTCACCGCGGCGGTGGCGCTCCTGGTGGGCAGCGGCGCCGGGGCATTGGCGGCCGCGCAGTCGTGGACGGGCACCACCACACTGGCCACGAGCGGCCAGGTGTCGGCCACGGGAGCGATGCCGGCCCAGGCCGGGGAGCCGTCGGCCACGGGCGCCGTGCCGGCCCAGGCCGGAGAGCCGTCGGCCACGGGAGCCGTGCGGACCCAGCCGGGCGCCTCCGTCACACCGGCGGCCTCGACGCCGCCTGTGCCGCCCGTCCTTCCCGCCGTCGACGGCCTCGACCGTACGGCGGCGCTGGCCAGGATCGAGGCCGCCGGGCTACGGCTCGGCACCGTCACCCCCTCCTGCGCCGAAGGCGTCACCCCCGGCCGCGTGGTCAGGGCCACCCTGCGCTCCGGCGGCGTCGACCTGGTCATGGGAGCCAGGACCGCCCGCATCCCCGACGCGCGAGGCTGGCCGCTCAAGGACGGCCAGGCCGCCGTCGAGAAGGCGGGCTTCACCGTCAAGGTCGGCTACCAGAGCGGCCCCGACTGGGTCGGCAAGGTCGCCGCCCTCACCCCGGCCGCCGGTGCGAAGGCCTGCCAGGGCACCCAGGTCGAATTGCGGATCGGGATAAGGTAGCCAAAGCGAGGGTTGTACTCTGCCCTGATCAGTGTGTCCTTGGATGAGTCACAAGGGTGAGGGAAATGAGCGCCGAATACGTCCTGACTTTGTCGTGCCCCGACCGGCCCGGCGTCGTCGCCGCTGTTTCCGGCCTCCTGGCCGAGCAGGGATGCAACATCACCGAGAGCCAGCAGTTCGGTGACGAACGGTTCCACATGCGCGTCCAGTTCACCTCGCCGGTCGGTCTCGACGACCTGACCCCGGCCTTCGCCGCCCTGGCCCCCGAGTTCGTCATGGACTTCCAGCTGCGCGACCTGGCCGTCAAGCCCCGTGTGCTCGTGCTGGTCAGCAAGTTCGACCACTGCCTGCACGACCTGCTGTTCCGGGTGCGCTCGAAGCTGCTCGACATCGAGATCGTCGCCGTGGCCTCCAACCACCCCGACCTGCGCCCCCTGACCCAGTCCTACGGGATCGACTACCACCACCTGCCGGTCACGCCCGAGACCAAGCCGCGCCAGGAGGCCGAGATCCTCTCGCTGGTCGAGTCGTACCGGGTCGACCTGGTGGTGCTGGCCCGCTACATGCAGGTGCTCTCCGCCGACCTGTGCGAGAAGCTCTCCGGGCGGGCGATCAACATCCACCACTCGTTCCTGCCGTCGTTCAAGGGCGCCAAGCCGTACCACCAGGCGCATGCCCGCGGCGTCAAGCTCATCGGCGCCACCGCCCACTACGTCACCTCCGACCTCGACGAGGGGCCGATCATCGAGCAGGAGGTGGCCAGGGTGAACCACAGCCACTCGGCGGCCGACCTGGTCGCCATCGGCCGTGACGTCGAGTGCGTCGCGCTGGCCCGGGCGGTCAAGTGGCACGCCGAGCAGCGGGTGGTCCTCGACGGGCACAAGACGATCGTCTTCCCCCGATGATCGTCTGGCTGAACGGCACCTTCGGGGCGGGCAAGACGACGACCGCGAAGGAGCTCCACGCCCTGCTTCCCGCCTCCCACGTGTTCGACCCCGAGACGGTGGGCTTCTACCTGAGGGTCGTCATCAACGAACCCGTCGACGACTTCCAGCACTGGCCCGCGTGGCGCGCGCTGACGGCGGAGACGATCAACCAGCTGTGCCTGCACTGGCTGGGGCCGCTGATCGTGCCCATGAGCCTGACGCGCCGGCCGTACCTGGAGGAGATCTTCTCCGCCCTGCGTGCTCCCGTCCGCCACATCCTGCTCCACGCCGACCAGGAGGAACTGGTGCGCCGGATCGAGACGGACACCGAGGAGGCGGGTGCCAGGCAGTGGCGGCTTGATCACCTGCGCTCCTACCAGGAGGCGCTGCCGTGGTTGCGTGACAGCGCCGAGGTGATCGACACCACCCGCGTGCCGGCCGCCGAGGTGGCGGCGGCCATCGCCAAGGACCTCTAGCCCGAGACCTCCAGGTTGTCGTGGGTTCAGGTCGGCTCATGCTCTTCTCGGGCGGCCGGGTGCAGGCCCGGCCGCGTGGGCGGGGAGTTCGGGGCCGCCCGAAGGCCCGACAGAAACTATCCGAAACCGTCCTCGACGGCCCTACCGCCGGTGGATGAACGTGCTCCACCCGCTGCGGTAGTCCGTGCGATGTATATCCGCAGCGGTTGTAGCTACGATTCCCGAAATGCGGAGCACCTGGTTGCGGTGGCGCCTGGGAGGGCTCGATCCCCGCGTCGTCGACTGGACACTGGGTGCGGGGTTCACGGTGATCAACCTGGCCTGGAACTGGACCGGACCGGAACAGTCCGCCCGGCCCCCCGACGCGGGCTCGGTCATGCTGACCGTCCTGGCCAACCTGCCGCTGGGCCTGCGCAGACATCGCCCGCTGGCCGTCCTCATGGTCGTCTGCGCGGCGGGGCTCGTCTACCACCGGCTCGGCTACCAGCCCAGCCAGAACACCCTCGGATCGCTCCTGGCGCTCTACTCCGTCGCCGTGCACCGGCCGCCGCGCGTCTGCCTGGCCGGCGGCGCCGTCGCGGCCGGCTCATGGGCCTACGCCTCGGCCGTGCAGATCCCCGACGCGCCGCTGTGGGCCGTCGTCGCCAGAGCCGTCGTGGTGTGCGCCTTCATCGTCGGCTTCGGCCTGGTCGTCCGCCTGCTCGCCCAGCGCACCCGGCGACTGGCCGACCTCACGGAACGCCTGCGCGAACTGACCAGGCGGCTGCGGCAGGAACGCGACAGCACCGCCCGGCTGGCCGTCGCCGCCGAACGCGTCAGGATCGCCCGCGAGTTGCACGACGTCGTCGCCCACCACCTGTCGGTGGTCGCCGTCCAGGCCGAACTCGGGCACTACGTGCTCGACAGCGACCGGGAGACCACGGCGAGGGCGCTGACCACGATCGCCGACACCAGCCGCGAGGCGCTGACCGAGATGCAGCGGCTGCTGTCGGTCCTGCGCATCGGCGCCGACGACGACGTGCGCTACGACGCCGCGCCCGGCGTCAGCGGACTCGACGCGCTGGTCGAGCGCGTGCGCGCCGCCGGGGTCGACGTCACCATGACCGTGACCGGGCGGCCCCGGCCGTTGCCGTCGGGGCTCGAACTGTGCCTCTACCGGATCGCCCAGGAAAGCCTGACCAACGTACTCAAACACGCCGGGCCCACCCGGGCGCGGCTCACGCTGGAGTACACCGCCGACGCGGTGACCGTCCAGGTCGGGGACGACGGCCCCGCCCGGCCCGCCGATGTGACACAAGCCACACCGGGGTACGGATTGCTCGGTATGAGCGAACGTATCAAGCTGTACCAGGGCACGATCTCCGCGGGTCCGCGTCCCTCCGGCGGCTTCCAGGTCACAGCGAACGTCCCGCTGCCCGCCCCGGCAGGCGGCCCCGCACGCACGGCGATGGGCGACGATGATCTCAGTGTTGGTGGCCGATGACCAGGAACTCATCCGCGCGGGGCTGACCGCCCTGTTGCGCGCGGCCCCCGACCTGACGGTGGCGGGGGAGGCCGCCGACGGTCACGAGGCGGTCCGCCTGGCCGCCGGCACCCGGCCCGACGTCATCCTCATGGACGTGCGCATGCCAGGGCTCGACGGCATCCGCGCCACCCGGCAGATCCTCGCCGACGGATCCGCGCCTGCGCCGCACATCCTCATCCTGACCACCTTCGACATCGACGAGTACGTCTACCAGGCGCTGCGCGCGGGGGCGTCGGGGTTCCTGCTCAAGCAGACGCCGGCGAGCCGGCTGCTCGCCGCGATCCACACCGTCGCCGCCGGCGACGTGCTGCTGTCGCCCACCAGCACCCGCCGCCTCGTCGAGGCGTTCACCCCGGCGCCGCGTGCGGGGGAGGAGGAGCTGTCGGTGCTCACGGCGCGCGAGAGGGAGATCCTGACGCTGGTGGGGCAGACGTTGTCGAACGACGAGATCGCGCGGCGCCTGCACCTCAGCCCGGCGACCGTCAAGACGCACCTCAACCGGGCGATGGGCAAGCTCGGGCTGGCCAGCCGCGCGCACGCGGTGGCACTCGCCTACGACCTGGGCCTCGTCGCACCCCGCCGCACAGCGGGCTGACCACGCCGCCCGGGCCGTACGGCAGGCGGCCAGGTGGCGTGCGCTCTGCCGTACGGCGGGCGGCTCGGTGACGTGCGCCGAGCCGTACCGTGCGCCAGCCGGTCGACGGTGGTCCCGCGAGCCGTACTCTGCGCCAGCCGGTCGACGGTGGTCTAGCGAGCCGTATTCTGCGTCAGCCGGTCGACGGCGGTCCCGCGAGCTGGGCGAGCACGCGCGGCACCTCGGCCGGGTCCGTGCCCGCCCACGCCACGTACCCGTCGGGCCGCACCAGCACCATCGGCCCGCCGGCCGTCGCGGGCGCGACCACCCGCACCCGGTCCTCCCACCCGCTCACCTCGGTCGCCCCGGCGAGCACGAACCGCTGCCCCCGCAGCGCCTCGTACAGCCGCGTCCCGCCGAGCGGGACGTCGGCGGCCCGCTTGCCGACAAGCGCGTGCGACCCCGGCGGCGCGTCGTACTCGTACCCCACCCCGCTGATCTGCCCGGTGATCCTCTTACGCGCCGGAGGGATGGCCAGCACCGTGCGCACGACCAGCCCGCGCATCACGCGCCCGGCCCACGACTTGATCATCGCCGCCCTGATGATGGCCCCGCTGCTGCGCAGCACCGCCTTCCCGACCGGATGACGCTCGGCCTGGTAGCTGTCGAGCAGCGCCTCGGGAGCCCCGCGCAGCACCGCGGCGAGCTTCCAGCCCAGGTTGGCGGCATCCTGCAGCCCCGTGTTCATGCCCTGGCCACCGGCCGGGGAGTGCACGTGCGCCGCGTCGCCGGCCAGGAACACCCGCCCCACGCGGTAGTCGGGCGCCTGCCGCTCGTCGCTGTGGAACCGCGACATCCAGCGCACGTCGTGCATGCCGAAGTCGGTGCCGAGCGCGCGGGTGGCCACGGAGCTGATCTCGTCGAGCGTGAGCGGCTCGTCGTCGGAGACGGCGCGACGCCGGTCCCAGGCGAAGACCCGGTAGTACCCGTCGCCGAAGGGCGCGATGAAGGCGAAGGAGTCGCCCACGCCGTTGACGGTCAGCAGGTCGGCGGGCGGCCGGGTCAGCCGCACGTCCGCCAGCATGATCGACTTGAGGACCGACTTGCCCGGGAAGGGCTGCCCGATGGCCTTGCGCACCGCGCTGTGGAAGCCGTCCGCGCCCACCACGTACGCGGCCCGGTGGGTGTCGCCGTCGCCGGTGGTGAGCGTGACCCCGGTGGCGTCCTGGTCGAGCCCCGTCACCTCGACCCCGTGAACGATCTTCACACCGGCCGCGAGCGCCCGCTCAAGGAGCAGCTTCTCGACGTTGAACTGCGGCGTGACCAGCAGATAGGGGAAACGGCTCGGCAACAGCCCCAGATCGACCTCGACGTTCCCGAACAACCGCAGCCTCGACAACGCCGCCCCGGTCGGGACGAGGTCGTCGGCCAGGCCGCGCGCGTCGAGCTGCTCCAGCGTCCTGGCGTGCACGCCGAACGCGCGCGACAGGTTGGAGATCCCCGCCTCGCGGCGCTCCAGGATCGTGACCTGGACACCCGCCTCCGCCAGATCTCCCGCGAGCAGCAACCCGGTCGGACCGGCTCCCACGACGATGACGTCGGACATGCTCTCACTCCTCAGTAGTAGGCACGCATCAGCTCGGTCGCCCACTCCGGCTGCACGGTCTCGCCCTGCGGGCCGAACTCGGCCATGTAGGGCTTGACGTCCAGCACCGGGCTGCCGTCGATGGCGTCCAGGCCGCGCACGTGCAAGTCGAGCCCGTCCACCGCGATCAGGCGGCAGCGGGATACACCAAGGCGGTTCGGGCGGTTCTTGCCCCGCTGGGCGAAGATGCCGACCTCCGGCCACTCCGGGTTGCCCCGGGGCCTGCGGGCGGCGACGTGGATCGTGGAAGGATCCACCTGGTGGAACTGGAACAGCACTTCCAGGTGGGAGAACGCGTCGAGACCTGCGACGGCGTCCGGGCCGAAGCGTGAGCCGTCGATCCGGATCACCGCCTGCTCGGTGTTCCAGTCGTCGTCGAACGCCTCGGTCCTCCCGCCGACGACCGTGCCGACGGGATCCAAGGTGATGCTTATCATGATTTTCCTTCCAAGCCCAGGAACAGCTCTCGTCATGACGGTACGGGCCTGGCCGGTTCCGCCTATCAGTCACTCCGACCGGACCCTCGCGCGTTCTCCTCACGCCGGTTAGGTAGGGTCGGGGCCATCATGATCGGCAGGGATGAGGAAGTCGCCCTCCTGAACTCACTGCTGGCCGCATCACGCTCCGGCCAGGGCAACGCGATCATTGTTCACGGCGAGGCGGGAATCGGGAAGACCGCCCTGCTCGCGCACATCGCGACCGGAACATCGGCGGATCCGGCGGTGCTGAGGGCGACCGGCGTGGAGGCGGAGGCCGAGTTGCCGTTCGCCGCCCTGCACCTGCTGCTGCGCCCGGCGGCCCACCTCGTCACCCGCCTGCCGCCCGCCCAGCGCCAGGCCCTGCGATCCGCCTTCGGCGAGGCCGTCCCCGGCGGAGAAGGGCAGTCCGGCGCCTCGGGAGCCCCCGACCGTTTCCTCGTCGGCCTCGCCGTCCTCACACTCCTCGCCGACCTGGCCGAGGAGCGCCCCCTGATCTGCCTGATCGACGACGTGCAGTGGCTCGACCGCGCCTCCGCGGACGCCCTGCTGTTCGCCGCCCGCAGGCTCGCCGCCGAACGCATCACGATGATCTTCGCCGGTCGCGACGGCACGGAACAGATCGTGCAGGGCCTGCCCGAGCTCCGGCTGCGTGCCCTGGCCCGGGACGAGTGCGACCGGCTGCTCGCCACCCAGGCGGCGGCGCTGTCCCCCGAGGCGCGGGCCCGGGTGATCGCCGAGGCCGAGGGCAACCCGCTGGCGCTCCTCCACTTCGCCGCCGGCCTGACCGACGATCAACGCGCCGGCCACCTGGCGCCCCTGCCTCTGACCGAGCCCGGCTCGCCCCTGGCCGGACGGCTGGAGCGGTCGCTGCGCGCCGCGATCCGGCGCCTGCCCGACCGGACCCGCCTGGTGCTCCTGGTCGCCGCAGCCGACGGGTCCGGCAGCCTGCCCCTCGTCCTCCGGGCGGCACGCACCCTCGGCGCCGCCCCCGACGACCTGGCGCCCGGCGAGCACGCCGCCCTGGTGGAGGTCGCCGACGGCCGCATCCGCTTCCGCCACCCCCTCATCAAGGCGGCCGCCTACCAGGAGGCGCCGGTCGCCCAGCGTGCCGCCGCGCACCGGGCCCTGGCCGGGGTGCTCGTCAACGAAGGCCAGGCGGACCGCAGGGCCTGGCACCTGTCGGCCGCCACCCTCGAACCCGACGAGGAGATCTCCGTCATCCTCGCGGACACCGGCGACCGGGCCAGGGCGCGTGGCAGCACCACGGCGGCGGCCACCGCCTACGAGCGGGCCGCGCAGCTCACCGTGGACCGGGAGCGCCGGGCCCGATGGCTGGCCGCCGCGGCCGAGGCGGCACTCGCCGCAGGGCAGCTCTCCAGAGCCGCCGCGGCGGCCGGGCGGGGAGAGCGGCTGACCTCCGACCCGCTGATGTCGGCCAGGCTGGCGGCGGTCCGCGCCGCGGTGGACGCCGACGAGGGCGACCCGGAGCAGGCGGCGCGCAGGTTCGCCGACGCGGCCGAGGCCGTCGCCGGGCTCTCGCCCGACGACGCCGTGTCGCTGATGGCGATGGCGGCGGGTGAGGCCTGGTTCGCCGGTGACCACGCCGTGCTCGGCCGTGCCGCCCAGCTCGTGACCGCACTCGGCGACGCCGCCATCGCACCGGAGCTGCGGCCCGTGGCGTCGGCCGTCCGCGGCATGGAACGGGTCGCCGCCCACGACCCGGCCACGGGCCTGCCCCTGCTCACAGCGGCCATCCCACCCGCCCTCGGCCGCGCCCACCCGCCCGTCGTGGCGCAGGACCTCGACCGCCCGCCTGTGACCGGCCCCCACGCGCCGACCGCCCTCGCTGACCGCGGCCCCGGCCACCGCGGCCCCCGTAGCCCCGGCCCCCGTAGCCCCGGCAGCCGGAGCCAGGTGAGCCCCGGTGGCCTGGCCGGTGACCAGGTCGCCAGCACCTACGCCGTCTTCAGCGCCCTCATGACCGGCGACGACGAGGCCGCCCGTGCGGCGGCCGCCGCCCAGGTGGCGGCCTGCCGCTCCCAGGGCCTCGTCACCGTCCTGCCCCACGCCCTGCAGCTCCTCGCCCAGGCCCAGATCCTCGGCGGCGAGCACGCCGAGGCCGCCGAGTCGGGCGCCGAGGCGTGGAGCATCGCCCACGACACCGGCCAGGCCGTACGGCTGCGCCACCTGCACGGCGTCCTGGCCCGGCTCGCGGCGATCCGCGGCGAGGACGACCGTTGCGCCGAGCTCGCCCGCCTGGCCGAGGGCGCCGCGCAGGAACGGTTCGGCTCGGGCTGGGGAGGCTCCGCGCTGGTCCTGCTCGACCTGGTCAGGGCCCGCTACGCGGCGGCCGCCGACCGCATGGCGCGCATGCTCGACGGCCCGCTCGGCCACACCGTGATCGCGTTGTTCGCCATCGCCGACCACGTCGAGGCCTGCGCGCGGCTCGACGACCCCGGCCGGGCGGCGCTCGCGTTCGCCAGGTTCGACGCCTGGTCGGAGGCCAGCGGCCAGGCGTGGGCGCAGGCGGTCGTGCATCGTTGCCGCGCGCTCATGGCCCCGCGCGACTCCGCCGAGGAGCTCTACGCCAGCGCCCTGGAGCTGCACGAGCGCGGCGGCCGGCCGTTCGAGCGGGCCAGGACCCAGCTGGTGTACGGCGAGTGGCTGCGGCGCGCTCGCCGCCGCGCCGACGCGGGCACCCAGTTGCGCGCGGCGGCCGGGGGATTCGCGGCGCTGGGCGCCGCACCGTGGGCCGAGCGGGCGCGCGCCGAACTGGCCGCGGCCGGCGGCGCCGCCGCCGAGGGCGAGACTCGTACGGCCGCGGCCCTCACCCCGCAGGAGCTCCAGGTGGTACGGCTGGCGGCGGCGGGAGCCACCAACCGCCAGATCGGCGCCCAGCTCTTCCTGAGCCCCAGGACGGTCGGCTTCCACCTCTACAAGGCCTATCCCAAGCTGGGCGTGTCGTCGCGCGGGGAGCTGGCGCGCCTCGACCTGTGACGGCTCAGCGTGGCGGCCCCGAGCGGATGCGCGCCAGCAGCGTGTCGTGGTCGGCGCGGCGCTCGTGGAGGTGTTCGAGCCACCAGTCGACTCCGGCCTCGCCGTAGGCCGCCACCGACTCTCCGGCCGCCGACGTGCCGATCAGGGCCAGGCACCCGTCGTGGGTGGGCACCTGGTCGGGCGTCATGGACATGGAGCCGTCTTCCTCGTCGCCGGGGATGATCCAGGCGTCCCAGCGCGAGGCCCGCCGGGCGGCGGCCGGGCTGGTGCCGCCGATCCAGAAGGGCACGCGCCGCTCGGGCGCGGGCGCCAGCCGTACGCCGTCGACGGTGTAGTGGTCGCCCCGATGGTGCACCTCCTCGCCCGACAGCAGCGCGGACAGCACATCGAGGGCCTCGTCGAACTGGGCGCCCGAGGGGTACGGCAGGCCGAACCTGGTGTATTCGGCCTTCATGCCCCCCAGCCCGGCGCCCAGGACGAACCGGCCGCCGCTGAGCCGGTCGAGCGCGGCGACGCTCCTGGCGAGCAGCTCGGGCCGGTGGTGGACCAGCGGGGTGACGGAGGTGCCCAGCCTGATGGTGGAGGTGGCCTGCGCGGCGCCCGCGAGCACCACGAACGGGTCGGCGGACGGCACGCCCCAGGTGAAGGCGAGATGGTCCCAGACCATCAGGGCCTGCCAGCCGGCGGCCTCGGCCTCCCGCGCGAACTCGATCACGCGGCCGGGCTCCGCCAGGCCGCCGAGGATGGCGACATTGATTCCGTAGCGCATGACTCCGACGATGTCATGCGCCACCGACACGTCAGATTCTTCCAAGACGGCCCGGGGCGGACCGGGGGAGGATCACGGTATGAAACAGACCGTATACGCGCTGGTCCGCTACCAGGACTGCGCAGCCGCCGTCGACTTCCTGACCTCGGCCTTCGGGTTCGCGGTGCACGAGGTGTCCAAGAACGACGAGGGCGTGGTCAACCACGTCGAGCTCGTCGCGGGCGACGACAAGTTCATGCTCGGCATCGGCAAGCCGGGCGGCCCCGGCGTCTACGTCGCGGTCGAGGACGTCGACGCCCACCACGACCATGCCAGGGCCGCCGGCGCGCACATCACGATGGAACCGGTGGACCAGCCGTACGGCTCCCGTGACTACGGCTGCACCGATCCCGAGGGCAACCAGTGGTGGTTCGGCACCTACCGGCCCTGACACGCACCCGCTACCGGGCGGGGCTCCCTCTAACGGCCGGGGCTCCCTCTATCGGGCGGGGCTCCACGAGGGCGAGCGGCCGAGCATGGCCAGCACCCGGTCGAGCGCGGGGGCGTCGTCGTCGGCCGCGAGGCCCGCGTGGAAGGCCTTGCCGGGCCCCCGGGTCTCGGGAGCGTCGGGTACGGCTCGCGCGATCGGCAGGCAGGCCTCGGCCAGGTCCTCGTCGATGCGGGGATCGGCGCCCACCGCCCTGGCCAGGTCCCATGCGTGCACGACGCAGTCGATGAAGTGGAAGCCGATCGCCTGCTGCCCCTTGAAGCTCACCCGCGAGCTGAATTCGGGCAGCCAGAACCCGACCTCGGTGACGCCTGGGACGGCGAACGCCTGGTTCACCGCCTCGGCGGAGGCGGCGTACTCGGCGACGTGGTCGCCGCCGAGGGGTTTCGGCTGCCACAGTGAGAGCTCCGACCGCTCACCCGTGGCGGCGAAGGCGAAGCCGTGGTTCTGGACGATGTGGTGTTCGAGCAGGTCGCGAACGGTCCACTCGGAGCAGGGGGTGGGCAGGTCCAGGTCGGCCGTGGTGATCTGCTCGACGACGGCCACGGTGGCCTGAACGGAGCGGCGATTGAACGCCACGATGTCGGTCATAGCAGGACATTAGCCATTGGGACGACAACATATGAGCTTGATCAGCGCCGAATCCCTCGCCAGACGGGGACACGGTAGGCCTCATCGAGCGGCTCAGCCCGGCCCTCACTCCTCGAAGACCAGCTGGTCCTGCCAGGTCTCCCTGCGGCGGGCCACGCGGGCCCGCCCGCCCTCCACCACGATCTCCGGCGGACGGGGCTGGTTGTTGTAGTTGGAGGCCATGACCATCCCGTAGGCCCCGGTGTCGAGCACCGCCAGCAGGTCGCCGGGCCGCAGCAGCGGGAGCTCGGCCGCGGGGGCGAGCCGGTCGGTCGACTCGCAGATCGGCCCGACCACCTCGGTGGGCCCGGCGCCGGGGGCCTGGACGACCGGGACGATCTGGTGGCCGGCCTGGTACAACGCCGGCCGTACGAAATGGTGCATGCCGGTGTCGACGACCACCATGCGGCGCCCGGCCGGGTCCTTGTTGAGCATGACCCGCGTGATCAGCGCCCCGGCCGCGCCGGCGACGAAACGGCCGGGCTCCAGCACCAGGTCGGCGTCGGCCGAGCGGAGCAGGGGCGCGAGGGCGGCGGCGAAGTCGGCGGGGACGGGCACGTCGGGGGCCTCGTCCATCGGGCCGTAGGAGATGGGGAAGCCGCCGCCCAGGTCGAGGCGCCGCATGCCGGTCAGGCCCCGGCCCTGGCCGTACGAGAGCACCTCGACCAGGGTCTCGGCGGCCCTGACCATGTCGCCGGGGTTGGGGATCATCGAGCCGACGTGCATGTGCACGCCCGCCAGGCGCAGGTCGGGGAACTCGCCGGCGGCGACCCGGTCGACGATGGCCCTGGCGACCTGAGGCACGACGCCGAACTTGGCGCGGTCGCTGCCGGTCTGCATGTGCACCAGGGTGTCGACCTTGACGCCCGGATTGATGCGGATGCCGAACCGTACCCGCGCGCCCTGGGCGGCCGCCGCCTCCTGAAGGCGCGGCACCTCGTCGGCCGACTCCACGTGCACGATGACGTCATGCTTGACCGAGAGCTCCAGCTCCTCGGCGGTCTTGGCCACTCCGGCGAAGCTGATGCGCGCGGGGTCACCCCCGGCGGCCAGCACCCTCGTCAGCTCGCCGCCGCTGACCACGTCGAATCCGGCCCCCAGCGACCGCAGACGGCGCAGGACCGCAAGGTTGGAATTGGCCTTGACCGAGTAGAAGATCTCCGGCGAGAACTCGGCGAAGGCTTCCTGGAGGGTGCGATAGGCGGCCGCCATGGCGTCGAGGGAGTAGACGTAGGCCGGGGTGCCCACGCCGCCCACCACATCGTCGACCGGCACCTTGTCCACGCAGAGCCGGCCCTGCTCGTAGGTGAAAGGTCGCACCGCAGCCTCCCTATTTTCGGACGACACAAAATCGCCAATATTGTCATTTAGTGCTGCCGAACGCAGTCCCACGTCCAACTCTAGGCGATGGGAAAGGCCGAAATTGGCCGCGCGCCCGCCCGCTCGTTTTAGATATCGTGGAAGGACAATTTAGCGATGCTCAGCATTCGCCGGGGCGCAGGGGGTTCGTGTGGCAGAGGGCCTGTATCGCGGGATCGTGCGCAACTACGTCGTCTCCCTCTGCATTCTTCTGGTGCTCGTGGGAGACATTGTTTTCCTGTATGCGATCGGTGACACCCCGAACAAACTGGCCGCCAATCTGGAGATGCTCGGCGAGACGTTATTCCAGGCCGGTGCGATAGCGCTCATCCTGGAAACCATCAACCTCAAGCGCTGGGCCAGGGAGGAAGTCGTCACCTCGCTCACCTCCAGCCCCGACTACCTGCGCAAGATGAGCCCCGACGCGCTCACCGAGCAGATGCGCCTGGTGGCCACCGCGCGTTTCAAGCACGACCCCGGAGTCGACGGCGCCGTCGAATGGCTGACCACCATGTTGAGCGCTCCGGCGCGAAGCGATTACTCGGTGGAGCTCACCCCGTGCCGCGATGTGCTGAGCGAGCCGTTCGAACAGGACTTCCCGCTCGCCGCCTCCGTGCTTCCCCTCGAATCCCGCATCAGCTATTCGACGGCGCCCAATCTGAGCCGCAAACCGCTGCCCATCAACGGCAGCGGCATCATCCACTCCTTCTTCGCGCTGGTGCCGCACGACACCGAGCTGACCCGCCGCTACCGGGCCGGGCAGCTGACCTTCCAGCAGCAGATGCGCTGGATCGAGGAGATGATCACGCCGACGCTGCAGGTGGAGGTGCCCGGGCACGAACGCGAGCACATCAACCCGGAGATCCGCAACGTCGTGCTCTCGGAGAGCCTGCACGGCAAGGTCTCGATGCGCTTCGACCTCTACTGCTCGCTGCAACTGCACCCGCAGGAGAAGGCCAGGATCGTCTACACCCACCGGCAGCTGGCCGAAACCCACGACGCCTACGTGTGGCACGCCTCGGCGCGCACCACCGACCTCACCTTCCGCATGCTCAACTTCGACGACTACACCCTGGTGCCGGTCTTCGGGCCCACCTCGCGCTCGACCATCGGGCTGTACAGCAACGAGATCCGGCTCCACGGGCTGATCCCGCCGGAGACGACCTTCGCCTTCGCCTGGAGCCCCCGTGCCGTCAGACCGGCTGAGGCACCGCGGTGAAGCCCGCCGCGACAACTCCGGGCGGCGCCCCGGCGAACGCGCGGAAGTCGCGGTTGAGGTGCGCCTGGTCGTAGAAGCCCGCCTCGGCCGCCACCAGCGCCGGCGGCAGCCCGGCACGCAGCAGCCGCATCGCCCTGCTGAACCTGATCATCCGGGCCGCGGTCTTCGGCGTCAGCCCGACCTCGTCGTGGAAACGCGCCACCAGATGCCGGTGGCTCCAGCCCAGCGACTCGGCGAGCGAGGCGATGGAGACCCCGCCCGCCGACCCGAGCAACTGCGCCCACGCCCACGGAACCTGCGGCCCCAGCTCCGGCCGCTCGTGGATGTGCGCGGTGAGCATACGCTCGGCCAGCTCCAGCCGCCGCTCCCACGAGCCGGTCTCGGCCAGCCTGGCGGCAGCCGTACGGAACCAGGGCCCGAGCAGGTCCTCGGCGGGAAGGATCACGTTGGTCAGCTCGCCCATCGGCACCCCGAACAGCCGGCGCGCGCCCAGCGGGCTGAGCCGCGCCTCCACGCCCTCGGCCGCGCCGCTGACCAGCGTGCCGGACGCGCGGTCGCTCAGCCCGCCGGTGAACGAGGTGTACGGCACGCCGCCGACGTGCATGGGCGCCGCCAGCCCGATGATCAGCACCGCCCCCGGGAAGGGGTATTCGGTGCGCGCCCGAGGCTCCGGATACTCCTCGCGATAGGCCACCAGGTCCGTCACGTACGGCCGCAGCGCCGGACCCGGCGTGCGTGCGACCATACGCAACTCGCTCATGTTCCCAGGATGACTCTTTCCTGCGGCCTGTCGAAAGCCAGCTGCCCGGTCGGGGGCCGCTCGGCGTGGAAACGCAGGGCGCTCTCCACCGACGACGACCGGTCGAGGCCGGTGATCTGGTCGAGCGGGAACCAGGCGGCCAGGTCGCTGCTGCCGCCCACCTCGTTGCGCAACTCGCCGCCCACGATGTGGGCGGCGTAGTAGAGGCGCAGGCTGTGGAGCCTGCCGGCGCCGCTGGGCATCTCCCACTCGATCGAGTCGACGCCCAGGAGGCCGTCGACCTCGATCCGGTAGCCGGTCTCCTCGGCGAGCTCGCGCACCACGGTGTCGTGCGGATGCTCGCCGAACTCCACCCCGCCGCCGGGCATGGTCCAGTGCTTCTCGTCGATGCCGACGTAACGGGTCAGCAGGATCTCCTGCCCGCGCAGGACGACGGCGTAGGCCGCCATCCTGCGCTTGCGCCCGGTCACAGGCCCGTGTGCCGGGCGAGGAAGGTGAGCCGGTCGGCGGACAGGTCAACCGTACGGCTGACCGAGCGGGCGCCGTGACCCACCTCGGTCTCGCTGCGCAGCAGGATCGGACCCTGGCCCGAGGTGGCGTGCTGCAGCGCCGCGCACATCTTCCACGCGTGCAGCGGGTGCACCCGGGTGTCGGACTGGAAGACCGTGAAGAGCACCGCGGGGTACGCCACGCCCTCGCGCACGTGGTGGTAGGGCGAGTAGGCGTGCAGCCACCCGAATCCCTCGGGGTCCTCCGCCGAGCCGTACTCCACGTTCCACGTGGCGCCCAGGCCGAACAGCTCGTAGCGCACCATGTCGAGCAGCGGCGCCGAGCAGGCCACCGCCTTGTACAGGTCGGGACGCTGGGTGAGGGCGGCGCCGACGAGCAGGCCGCCGTTGGAGCCGCCGTTGATGGCGAGCTGGTCGCGGGTGGTGACGCCGGTGGCGATCAGGTGCTCGGCGGCGGCGTGGAAGTCGTCGAAGACGTTCTGCTTGTTGCCGAGCATGCCCGCGCGGTGCCACTCCTCGCCCTCCTCGCCGCCGCCGCGCAGCTGGGAGATGACGTAGACGCCGCCGGCCTCGACCCAGGTCAGGATGGTGGCGGAGTAGCCGGGCGTCATGGAGATGCCGAAGCCGCCGTAGCCGTCGAGGATCGTCGGGCGCGGTCCCTCGCCGTCGACCGGGGAGATCACCAGCATGCGCACCTCGGTGCCGTCCTTCGAGCGGTAGGCCACCTGCTCGGTGCGGACCTCGGGCACCTCGACCGCTCCGGGGGAGGCGGCCCAGAGGCTCGTCTCGCCGGTGCGGGCGTCGTAGCGCTGGATGGTGGGCGGGGTGGTGTTGTCGGTGTAGCCGAACCACGCCTCGTGGCCGCCCTCGGGGCGCTCGGAGATGCCGCCGATCGTGCCGAGGCCGGGGGTCGGCACCTCGCCGAGGCGCTCGCCGGTCGCCAGGTCGTGCACGGAGATCTCGGACAGGGCGTGACGGGTCCAGCCGACCAGCATGACCGGCCGGTCGAGGTCGTCCATGATCGCGAAGTCGGTCAGCACCGCCTCGGAGTCCTCGGCGATGAGATCGGTCCACTCGGTCGGGGAGGCCGGATCGGCGACGCAGACCCGCCCGCGCGGCGCGTCGCGATCGGTGTAGACGTAGAGCCTGCCGTCGCGGCCGAAGTGCAGCCCGGTCTGGGCGTCGACGCCCTCCTGCACCACCACGAGCTCGGGGCGGTCGATCGGCGAGGCCGTCAGGTCGGCCACCCACACGTCGTTGCGCGGGGCGGTGCCCTCGTGGGCCTGGACGAGCAGCCAGCGGCCGTCCATGGAGACCGAGACACCGTAGTAGTTCGTCATCTTCAGGCCCTCGCCGAAGATCATGACGTCGTCCTCCGTCGAGGTGCCCACCCGGTGGAGGTAGACACGACGGTGGAACTGCGACTCGCCCTCGGGCACCTCGGTCGCGGGCAGGCGGCGCACGTAGTAGAACGCCTCGCCGCCCGGCAGCCACGCCACCGGGGAGTAGCGGCAGCGATCGATCGGGCCCTCGACCTGGGCGCCGGTGGCGACGTCGATGACGTAGAGCACCGACTCCTCGTTGCCGCCCACCGAGATCTGGTAGGCCAGCAGGCGCCCCTCCTTGTCGGGCTGCACCGCGTCGAGCGTGGTCAGCCCGGAGGAGTCGAGCGCCATCGGGTCGATGAGCGCCCGCTCCGTGCCGTCGGCCTCCACGGCGTAGTAGACCGCGTGCTCCTGCTCAGGAGTGCGCCGGGAGAAGAAGTGACGCTCTCCCCGCCAAGCCGGCACGCCCACGGAACCCGACTTCAGCAACTCCGCGATGCGCTCCTTGAAGCGCTGCGGACCCAACTCCTGCCGGTAGAGCGCCTCCTGCGCCATCAGCCACCCTTTGACCTCGGGGTCGTCGGGGTTTTCGAGCCAGCGGTAGGGGTCGGGGACAGGCGTGCCGTGCAGGGTGTCGACGATCTCGTCGCGGCGGGCAGTTGGGTACATGCCAGCACCCTACTGCCCGGTTGCGACACTACTGCTGGAACGGATTGACCGAGGAGATCCTGTCCGCCGGGGGCGCCGTGATCGGCGGAACCTTGCCCCAGTCGGAGAAGGTCATCTCGATGTTCTGCTCCGCTCCGGCCATCGGCATCCTGGTGGCGACCTTGGTGGGCAGCCCCTGCCCGTCGATCCACACGTCGTAGGTCATGACGACCCCTGCGAGCGACTTCTTCATCGCCTCCAGCGCCGCCTTGGGGTCGGCGCCGGAGGTACCGCCCGCGACGCCGCCGACCATCTCCTCGAGGATCTTCTCCATCTCGGGCGTCGCCATGGCCTTCGACATGTCGATCTTGATGGTGTAGCGCGTGTCGTCGCCGTCGGGCGCGGCGGCGGTGAGCTCGCCCACGCCGGCCATCCTGGCGCTCTGGCTCGGGTCGGCCATCTTGCCGATCTGCGAGAACAGCTTGCTCATCGGATTGTCGGCGGGCAGCTTGACCCACGGCTTGCCGGGCTCGGGCTCGGGCTCGCCCGCCGGGGTCTCGATGTAGATGGCCTCCTGCAGGATCAGGATGCGCATCTTCTTGCCGGGCTGAACCTCGGTGGTCGTCTCGATGTTGAACGTGCCGGGGCTCACGAGCTCCAGGGCCATGGAGGCGCTGGTGGGCTGGCCCGCGTTGGTGCCGCTCATGGTCGCGCGGAAGCTCTTGAGCTCCTCGAGCTTCCTGGCCATGACACCGGAGACCTCGGCGGCGCTCTTCAGCTCGGCCGCGGCCACCGGCGGCTGGGAGGTGGGTGCCGTTGTGGCGCTGATCTGCGGCCCTCCGCCCGTCTGCGACCCGCATCCCGTCAGCACGGCCAGGCTGATCGCGGCGGCCGCCAAAGAATGACGCATGATCGTAACCCCCGTAAAGTGGCGGTAAAGGGCTCAAGACGCTATCAGAACCTCGTTGGTCGGGCGCGCGTAAATGTGCGGTCGGCAGGGCATAAAACCCCAGGGCACCTGTCTCCAATGGCATAAACGGTGGCGGGGACCCCTCGTGTAACGACAGACTTGGGGAAGGACGGTGCCGTGGTACCCATCCGTCGGGCCGTCCGGCGGAGGTCCACGTGATGGAGTCGCCCGGGTCCCAGGAGGGGCCGCAATTCGGGGCATGCCGCGGCATGTCCCCCTGGTTTCTGATACGCGGGCATCAGAGGGGTGACCTCTGATGCGCCAAGTCCTGCTGCTCAACGCCACCTACGAGCCACTGACCACCCTGTCACTGCACCGGGCGGTCATTCTGGTTCTGCGCGAGAAGGCCGACGTCGTGCACCGCGACGGAAGAGGAGCGGTCCTCCGCTCCGCGACCTGCACGCTCGACGTTCCCTCGGTCATCCGGCTGCGAAGATACGTCCGCATCCCCTACCGGTCGCGGATCCCCCTCACCAGAGCCGCGCTCATGCGCCGCGACGACTACCGCTGCGCCTACTGCGGCCAGCGAGCGGAGACCATCGACCACGTGATCCCGCGCTCCAAGGGCGGGCCCCACACGTGGGAGAACTGCGTCGCGTCGTGCATGACCTGCAACCACCGCAAGGCCGACAAGTTCCTGGAGGAACTCGGCTGGTCCCTGCGGGTCGCACCCGCCGTCCCCCGCGGGGCGCACTGGCGGCTCATCGGCGCGCAACTGCTGGGCGACCCGCAGTGGGCACAATATTTGGAGGCGGCCGCCTGACCGGGGATGACACCATTTCGGCATGTGGACGATCAGCGAAGACCTCGATGAGTACACCAAGCATGCCGAGCCGTACCTTCTGACCGACCCGGTGGCCAACACGGTCCCGCTGACCGTGTTGGCCAACCTCCGGGCGGGGATGCCGCGCGACGGCGCCTACTTCGGCTGGTACACCGTCGACGGCGAGGTGCGCGGCGCCGTCTTCCGCACCCCGCCGTTCGCGCTCGGCCTCGCCGGGATGCCGCTCGAGGCCGTGCCCGCGCTGCTGGAAGCGCTCGGCGGGCGCGAGATCGACGCCACCCAGGGGCCGCTGCCCATCGCCGAGGCCGTCGCCGCCGGACGCCGGATCACCCACAACCGCGCCGAGCGCCTCTACCGCCTCGGCGAGCTGACCGTCCCCGCCGGCGTGCCCGGCCACGGCCGCGTCGCCACCGCCGCCGACCTCGACCTGCTGACCGGCTGGGTGACGGCCTTCCTCGCCGAGGCCACCTCCGACCCCGGCCACGGCGTACGGCAGACCGTCGAACGCCGCACCGCCCGCGGCGACCTCGTGCTGTGGGAGGACGGCGGAGCCCCCGTCGCCTTCGCCGGCGTCTCCCTCCCGGCCGGCGGCGTCTCCCGCATCGGACCCGTCTACACGCCGCCCGAGGCCAGAGGGCGAGGGTACGGCAGCGCCGTCACCGCCTTCGGCAGCCGCTACGCCCTCGACACGCGCTCCCAGCACGTCGTGCTCTTCACCGACCTCGGGAACCCGACGAGCAACAAGATCTACCAGGCGATCGGATACCTTCCCGTCTCCGACTACGCCCACATCACCTTCTAAACTGGCCGCATGCCGCGATACGACTTCCGCTGCCGCTCCTGCGGTTCCACCTTCGAGGTTTCCCGTCCCATGTCCGCCTCCGGCGACCCCGCGACCTGCCCCGGCGGGCACGACGACACGGTCAAGCTGCTGTCGACGGTCGCGATGACAGGCAACGCCGGCGCCCCGGCAGGCGGTGGCGGTGGAGGCGGTGGCGGCTGCTGCGGCGGAGGTTGCTGCGGCTGACCCGACGCCGTCCCGGCTTCACCACGGCCGAATCGCCGGCGTCGTTCCGGCCTTTACCACCCCTGAGCGGCCGGTGTCGTTCCGGCCCTCACCACCCACCCCTGAGCGGCCGGTGTCGTTCCAGCCCCTACCGCCCCTGAGCGGCCGGTGTCGTTCCAGCCCCTACCGCTTCTGAGCGGCCGGTGTCGTTCCGGTCTTACCCCCCGCTGGCTCCCGCGTCGTTCCGTCCGCTACCGCGGCTAGCCCGCTGGCGTCATGTCGGCCTGCCGGAGGTCAGCGGGTCGCGGCGCGTGCCTCTCGCACCACCATCCGCGCGACCTGCTCCACCGTCGAGATCCCCGCGCCCATCGAAGGGCTGTGATCCGACAACACGGCTACCAGCAGCTCGTGCCCGCCGACGGTCAGCCTCCCCACGCTGTTGACCGTCCACAACCCACCGTGCACACGCGCGGGCAGCCAGCCGTTCTTCACCTGCGCGTGCCGGTCGAGCGACCCCACACCCCAGCGCTGCTCCCTCACCACCGTCGACATCAGCCGCATGGCCAGCTTCCTGTTGCCGGCGGTGAGCGGCCCGCCGGGATCGGTGAGCCGATCGAGCACCTCGACCTGCTCGGAGGGGAAGCTGCGGGTCGAGCCCCAGTAGTAGCCGGAGCCCGGCCAGGTGTCGCGGATGCCGAGGCCGCGCAGAGTGCGCTTCAGCCCGCCCTGGCCGCCGATGCGGTCGTAGAGGCGGTGGGCGCTGGAGTTGTCGCTCCGGCGGATCATGCTGGTGGCCAGCGAGCGCTCCCAGCTCGCCACCTGCCGGTGCTCTCGCTGGGCCTTCAGCAGCAGGGCCAGGAGGATGTCGACCTTGGCGACGCTGGCCAGCAGGAAGTGCTCGTCCTCGCCGTAGTCGTAACGGGCACCGTTGGTGCGGTCGTAGACGGCGACGGCCGCGCGGCCGGGGCGCTGGCGCAGATAGCGGGAGAGCGAGCGGTCGAGCCGCTGCCGCCACCCGTCGCCCGGTCGCGCGTCACCGTCCGGAGCCACCCGGCTCCCGGCCACGGCCGAGGGGACGGCAGGCGCCCGCCCACGCACCACCCCGGAGCCCCCGCCGACGGTCAACCCCGGCACCACGCCAGCCAAACCACGATCGCCGGACAACCCGGGAGGAGCCTCGTCGCCGGGCGACCCGGGCAGAGCCCTCGCGCCGGGCGACCCAGGCAGAGCCCTTGCACCAGGCGACCTGGGCAGAGCCTCCGTGCCAGGCGCCCTCGCCCAAGCCGTCGCCCCCGGCAGAGCCGTCGCCTCCGGTAGAGACGGCGCGCCGGGCGACCCCGCCCAGGCCGCCGCGCCAGGCGACCCCGGGAAGCCGTTCGTGTCGCGCGACCCCATGCCACGTGGCCCGGCCAGGAACCCCGCGCCCGGTGTCTCCGCCGAGGCCCCAGCGCCGGACGGTCCGAGCAGAGACGGCGCGCCGGGCGACGCCGCCAGAGCCGCCGGGTCGGACGACCTCGGATGCGCCTCCGCGCCAGGCGACGCCGCCAGAGCCGCCGCTCCTGGCGCCCCCGGCAGAGACGTCGCGACCGGCGACCCTGCTGCAGCCGCCCCCGGTGACCCGGGCAGAGCCTGTGCCCCAGGTGAGGCGTCCGGCCCTGGCCTCGTCGGCGAGGGCAGGGCGCGGGTGGTGGGGGCCTGCTCGCAGCCGGTCACCAGGGTGAGCGAGGCGAGCAGGCAGCAGGCACGAATGCGCATAAACCGGAGCTTGTCACCCGCCACCCCAACAATCGGGGTGGCGGACGGTCAAGCACCGACCATGATCACATCACGCCACGCGCCTGCGCTGGAACGGCAGGAACCGCTCAGCCATGTGCGGCCGGGCGGGGGTGAGTGTCGGCTCGACGGCGATGATCCGGTCGAACCGGAAGGCGCGGATGCCGCGCCGCATCCGGCAGACCCCGACCAGATACCAGAAGTCCTTGTGGACCAGGCACGTGACCGGCTCGACGTCGCGGGTGGTGATGGTGCCCGCCGCGTCGCGGTAGTGCAGGCGGATCATGAGGCGGCTGGTGATGGCGTCGGCGATGACCCGCGCGCGTGAGGCCACGTCGGCGGGCAGGGGCTCGGTGAGGGTCGCCAGCGTGGTGGCGATGGCGTCGTCGTCGACTTCCAGGTGCTCGAAGGCCAGGCGCAGGCCGCGCCGTGCGGTGACGGCCTGGGGCCCGGCTCCGAGGTGGGCCAGGGACAGGGCGAGGGCGGCGATCTCGGCGGTCGTCAGTGAGCGGGTGGAGGGCTTCACGACTGTCGTCATACCCAAAGAATAGACGTCGCCACCGACACTTTTCGAAAGCCTGTACGGGATCAAGTCTGGGTGAGCCGCCGCAAACGGCGGCTCACCCGAGAGTCCCGACTGCCGGTAACGGCGGCACCCGGGAGCGCCGACCGTCCGGATACGGCGGCTCACCCGAGAGTCCCGACCGCCCGGAAACGGCGGCTCGCCCCAGAGCCCGGGTGCCGCCGGTAACGGCGGCACCCGGGAGTGGTCAGTGAGCCAGCTGCGACAGGTCGCGCGAGGCTCCGGTCGACGCCGACGTGGTCATCGCCGCGTACGCCTGCAGCGCGGCGGTCACCGGACGGTGACGGTCGCGCGGCCGGTAGCGACCCAGCTCCGACAGCAGCCGCTCGCGCCGCGCCGCCAGCTCCTCGTCGGAGACCCGCAGCTCCATCGAGCGCGCCGGGATGTCGATCTCGATCGTGTCGCCGTCCTCGACGAGGGCGATGATGCCGCCCTCGCCCGCCTCGGGGGAGGCGTGGCCGATCGACAGGCCGGAGGTGCCGCCGGAGAAGCGCCCGTCGGTGATGAGCGCGCACGCCTTGCCCAGTCCCTTGCCCTTGAGGAAGGAGGTCGGGTAGAGCATCTCCTGCATGCCGGGACCGCCCTTGGGCCCCTCGTAGCGCACGACGACCACGTCGCCGGCCTTGACGCGGTCGTTGAGGATGCCGTCGACGGCGTCCTCCTGCGACTCGAACACCACGGCCGGCCCGGAGAAGCGCCAGATCGACTCGTCGACGCCGGCGGTCTTGACCACGGCGCCGTCGCGGGCGAGATTGCCGTAGAGCACCGCCAGGCCGCCGTCCTTGGTGTAGGCGTGCTCGAGCTCGCGGATGCAGCCCGCGGAGCGGTCGACGTCGAGGGAGTCCCAGCGGTTCGACTGGGAGTAGGGCTTGACCGTGCGCACGTTGCCGGGCGCGGCGTGCCACAGCTCGACGGCCTCGGGCAGCACGGTCGGGGAGACCGGGTCCCAGGCGGCGATGACCTCGCCGAGGCTGCCGCCCGCGACGGTGGGGCTGGAGCTGTGAAGCAGCCCGGCGCGGCCGAGCTCGCCCAGGATGGCGGGGATGCCGCCGGCCCGGTGGACGTCCTCGATGTGGTACTTGTCGGTCGCGGGGGCCACCTTGCACAGGCACGGCACCCGCAGGGAGATCTCGTTGATCTCCTTGAGCCCGAAGTCGACGCCTGCCTCGCGGGCCGCGGCCAGGATGTGCAGGATCGTGTTGGTGGAGCCGCCCATGGCCACGTCGAGTGCCATGGCGTTCTCGAAGGCGTCCTTGGTGGCGATGTTCAGCGGCAGCACCGAGGCGTCATCGTCGTCGTAGTAGGTCCGGGTCAGCTCGACGATGCGGCGCCCGGCGCGCTGGAAGAGCTCCTTGCGCGCGCTGTGGGTGGCCAGGATCGTGCCGTTGCCCGGCAGCGCCAGGCCGATCGCCTCGGCCAGGCAGTTCATCGAGTTGGCGGTGAACATGCCCGAGCAGGAGCCGCAGGTCGGGCAGGCGTTCTCCTCCATCTGCAGGAGCTCTTCGTCGGAGACGTTCTCGTCGGCCGCGGCGATCATCGGGTCGATGAGGTCGAGCTTCTTGCCCGGCGTCTTGCCGGCCTCCATCGGGCCGCCGGAGACGAAGATGGTCGGGATGTTGAGCCGCATCGCGGCCAGCAGCATGCCCGGGGTGATCTTGTCGCAGTTGGAGACGCAGATCATCGCGTCGGCGCAGTGGGCGTTGACCATGTACTCGACCGCGTCGGCGATGAGCTCGCGCGAGGGCAGGGAGTAGAGCATGCCGCCGTGGCCCATGGCGATGCCGTCGTCGACGGCGATCGTGTTGAACTCGCGCGGGATGGCGCCGGCCTCGCGCACCGCGTCGGCCACCACCTTGCCCACCTCGGCGAGATGCACGTGGCCTGGGACGAACTGGGTGTAGCTGTTGGCCACGGCGATGATCGGTTTGCCGAAGTCGCTCCCGGCTACACCAGTCGCCCGGAGGAGGGCCCGGGCGCCGGCCATGTTCCTGCCGTGGGTGACTGTGCGAGACCTGAGGGCGGGCATTACCTATCTCCCATCACTTGCGAGTCTTCACATCGTACGGCCCGCGACCGCTGGATGAGACGCCCGTCCACGCGATGGACAGCGAGCGAAGATCACCGTGAAGATGGATGGGTGGCGCACAGCAGGGGGCCATGGTGGATTTCCGCCCCGGCGCCGCGGTGCTGCACGCCGGAGTGATCAACGATCACCGTGGAGAAGCCGGGCACGACCCAGCGCGCCGGCTTCGACATCGCCCTGGCCAAGCGGCTGGAGAACCGGCTGAAGGTGAAGTGTTCGTCCCGATGGGGATCGAGCATGGGCCTGGCGGAGGGCGCCTGGCGCGACTTCCTCGTCGCCCACCTGGCGCCCGCCGATCCTCTGCCTGCCAGCCGCCCGCGATGGACCGCTGTGAATACCGCTAGCCGTCGCCGTAGCGCGGCGGGAGCACCTCGGCGGCGATCTCGTAGAGGCGGTCGATCTCCGTCTCGGTGAGCGCCTTCTCCCGCTTGGTGATCCACTTGCGCGCCCGGCCGCCTTCGTAGACGTCGACGCCCTTGATCGTCATGATCTTCCAGGGCACCGCCGGGCCGTAGATCGCCAGTGAGGGCACCACGGAGACCTCGCGGCCGTAGACCTCGGAGATGTACTTGCTCGCCTCGGCGGCCTCGAAGTGGGCCTCGGCGAGGCGGGCCTTCATGTCGAAGGGTCCGTGGAAGAGCTTCTTGCCCATCTGCACGCGCACGGACAGGCGCTTGTCCCACTTCTCGGAGTCGACGGCGTAGACGCCGGTCGGTCCGATGACCAGGTGGTCGATCTGCGCCTCGCTGCCCGGGATCGCCCTGGCGTGCAGGGTGCGGTAGCCGTTGCGCTCCAGTTTGCGCAGCTGCGCCTCGGTCCTGCGCTCGGCCACCGACGATCGGCGCCAGGCGGGCACGGACGAGGACTTGCGCGCGCGGTACACGGTGTCGACGATCGCGGCCACCACGGCCGCCGTCACTCCGACCTGCCAGTTGCCGGTCAGGAAACCGACCGCCACCCCCACGGCCAGCGCCACCAGAAGGCGGTTGCGCAGGCGCTTGAAGCGGGGTTGCTGGAGGAGTCCGCGGACGTTTGCCCGCTCGATGGGAGCGAAGGCAGGCTCAAGGGCCTCGGGCTCGGGGCGTGCGGCCTCGGGCCGTTCGCTCACCCAGATTGGTGACGCAGTGTGACCGTCGTCTCGCTGCTTGGCGGAATCCACGTAACTCACGGTAGCTCGAACGCTCGAGGAGTGCCTAGTCATGACCCGTCCATAGTTTTATGGCCCAGGTCAACGGATAGGTTGCCGGATTTCCGGGTATCTACCCTTTTCCTCTCTAGACAACTACTGTCCGGTACGTGGCGTACATACACGATCTCACCGCCATCGAGCAGGCGGAAGCCGTCAGGCGCAGGGAAATCTCACCAGTCGAGATCGCCGAGCACTACCTGGACCGCATCGAACGCCTCGACCCGCAGGTGGGCGCCTACGTCACGGTCGCACGGGACCGTGCCATCGAGCAGGCCCGCGCGCTGGAGCAGGGCACCCCCGAGGGCGAGCTGTACGGCGTGCCCATCCCGATCAAGGACCTCAACCTCGTCAAGGACGTCGCGATCCACTTCGGCTCGGCGACCTATGCCGATTTCGTCGCCCCCGTCGACGACACGGTCGTGGAGCGCCTGCGCGAGGCCGGCACGGTGATGCTCGGCAAGACCGCCACCCCCGAGTTCGGCCTGCCCTGCTACACCGAGACCGCCGTCTCCCCGCCCACCCGCACCCCATGGGACCTGACGCGCTCGGCGGGCGGCTCCAGCGGCGGCGCCGCGGCGGCCGTCGCGGCAGGGCTCGCCCCCGCCGCCCAGGGCAGCGACGGCGCCGGATCGATCCGCATCCCCTCGTCCGTCTGCGGCCTGTTCGGCATCAAGCCCACCCGCGGACGCATCAGCTGGGCGCCGATCATCCCCGACCTGGCCGGCATGTCCACCAACGGCCCCATCGCCAGGACCGTGGCCGACGCCGCAGCCCTGCTCGACGTCATGACGCACAACTCGCCGGGCGACCTGTTCCTGGCACCGCCACGCGAGGGCGCCTTCCTGCAGGCCGCCCGCCGCGAGCCCGGCCGCCTGCGGATCGCCCGCTACGCCCAGCCCGCCGTACCCGGCACCGAGCTCGACCCGGCCGTGCTGGCCGCCTACGAGGAGGCGGCCAAGACCCTCGCCTCGCTCGGCCACGAGATCGTCGACATCGACCCGCCCTTCACCTCGGCTGTGGTCGAGCCGTTCACCACGCTGTGGTTCACCTTCGCCTGCATGCACCCGGTCGCCCTGGACAAGCAGGACCTGCTGCGTCCCATGACCGCCTGGCTGCGCGAGCGCGGCTTCGCCGTACCTGCGCCGTCCTTCCTGCAGGCCCAGGCGGCGCTCCAGCTCGCGACGCGGACCGCGCTGATCGTCACCGACGCCTACGACGCCGTCCTGACCCCCACCGTCACCCTGCCGCCCCGGCCGGTCGGCTGGTTCGAGGAGGGCATCACACCGGAGGAGGGCTTCGAGCGCATGAAGCGCTTCGCCGCCTTCCCCGCGATCTACAACGTCACCGGCCAGCCCGCCGTCAACCTGCCGCTGCACTGGGACGAGCAGGGCCTTCCGATCGGCGTCATGCTCGCCGGGCGCATCGGCGGCGAGAACACCCTCATCTCGCTGTCGGCCCAGGTCGAGGCGGCGCGCGGCGGCTTCTGGGGCAACCGCCGGCCGCAGGTGTGGGAGGCGTAGATCCTGGGTCTGGTACGGCACGCCGCCCGGGATTAACGTCAAAAGGTGGACAGCGCGCTGGAGATCCTCGGTTTCCTCATCGGCACGTCCGTGGGGTTGTTCCTGCTCATCAGCCTGATCGTGCTGGTCCCGGGACGCGGCACCGACAAGAAGGCGGCCTCGGGAGTCGTCTGGCTGGGCGGCCCCGAGCGCAGTGAGTACGGCGTCAGCACCTCGGGCCTGGTGCTGGCCGACCGGCCCGCGCACTGGGCGCCGCCTCCACGGTCCGACTGGCCGGAGGTGGCGCAGGTCGCCGAGCCGGGCAGGCACATCGGCGGCGCGTCGGCGGGATGGTGACACAACGATGCCAACGACTCTGACCACGGCCCAGGCCGACGACCTGCGCCGGGCGATCGAGACGGCCGAGCGCCGCAGCAGGCTGCGTTTCGGCGTCTACCTGGGCCCTCCCGTGGGCAGCAGGCGCCACTTCGCCGAGAAGCTGCACGCCGCGCTCGGTGATGAGGCCGCCGACTCGGTCGTCGTCTTCGTCGACGTGCACGGACGCGCCCTGGAGATCGTCACCGGCGAGACGGCGCGGCGCAGGCTCCCGGACGGATCGTGCCGCCTGGTGGGCATGTCGATGGCGACCGCCTTCAGCGCGGGCGACCTCATCGGCGGCCTGCTGTACGGCGTGACCGCCCTGGCCGACCACGCGGTCGCCAGGCGCTAGGCGTCGCGCTCCAGCAGCGTCACCACGTATTCGCTGAGGTCGGCCAGCAGCGTCGAGGGGACGATGGGCGCGTCGGCGATCGCGGAGAAGACCGACTGCAGTCCCGCCAGAGGGAAGCCGTCGTCCTTCCTGGCAGCCGAGCCGACCTCGTTCTTGTCGAGCGCGGACCGGCTGCGATCCCAGGCGTCGAGCACCTCCTCGGGCGAGGGCACGCCGAACCCGTGACCGACGGGAGCGGCATGGCGCAGCCGTACGAGAGGGGTCTCGGCGAAGGCCAGCGCGGTGCGTGAGCGTACGGCGAGCAGCGCGCGGGCCTCCTCGGGGATCCAGTCCATCGCCGTGCAGGGATTGCGGCAGGTGGCCACGCACACGCCGATGGCCCCGGCGACCTGGCTGTGCTGGCGGTCGAAGTAGGCGCGCCAGCCCTCGGCGGGCTCGCCTGCCACCCGCAGCGTGCGATTGGTGGCCGACTGCTCGGCCTTGGTGTGGTCGCACTCGCGGTCGCCGATCACCCCGAACCTGCTGCCGGGCGCGCTCAGCCCTTCCGGCCAGCGCGCGGGGTCTCCCGCGTGGCCGAGGTCGGGCTCGAAGGCCAGCAGCGGGAGGTATTCGCTGGCGATGTGCACCGTGGCGATCATCGGGCTCAGCTCTCGCCGGTGCCACCTGATCGCGATGACCTCCAGCAGCAGGGAGTAGGCGGGCCGCAGCGACTCCAGCGCGCCGCGCGGCTGCTCGCGCGGCGTCTGCGGCATGCTGCGCGCCCGCGCGCGACGGCGCAGGTCGGCGGGTACGGCACGCGCTTCGGCGTTGAAGTCCTCCGCGTCGAGCGTCAGCAGGCGCTGCCCGAACTCGCACACGTCGGCGATCTCCGGCGTGGGCGCGAGCGCACCGAGATCGGAGAAGGCGTAGCGCCGGGCGAGAGCGATCAGCAGATCGCGCGTGGTCTTCACGCGAACACTCTAAGAGAAGCCGATGATCTCATCGAACGTGTTCGCTCCGGTGCAGGAGGCGACCCAGGGCCTCATCCCGGGGTCTGCGACGGCTCAGGGGTCTCCGCGGGCAGGCTCTGGTGGCTCGGCTCGACGGTGGGCTCCTGCGTGGGCGGCTCGGGCGTCGGCTCCTCGGTCGGAGGCTCCTGGGTGGGCGTCGGCGTCGGCTCGGCGGGTGTCGTGGGCTGCTGCGTCGGCTGGTTCGGCGTGGTGGGCTGCGCCGTGGGCGTGCCGCTCGGCTCGGCGGTGGTGCCCGGCGACGGCGACGGACGCCGGGGTCCGGGGGTCAGCCGCTGCTTGGCCGGCTGGATCTGCTCCCCGGTGGCGGGCGGGTTGCCGGCCTCGCCCGCCGGTTCCGTGGCGCCGCCCGGCATGATCGGCAGCTGGATCGCCGACAGCGGCGGCCACAGGTGCAGCGAGGCGGCGATGGCCCCCGAGGCCAGCAACGCCGCGCCGATGGTCGCGATCGCCGTGACCGCGCGGCGCCGCTGCGGGCGCGGCGGCACCCAGCCGGGATCGTCGAGCGCGGCGCGGGCGGCGGCGGCCATCTCCTCGGCCGACGCCCAGCGCTCCTCCGGCCGCTTGGCCAGGGCCCTGGCGATCACGCGGCGCGGCCCCGGCGGGATCTCTGCGGGCAACTCGGGCACCGGCGCGTTGAGGTGCTTGAAGATGATCTGCACCGGCGTCTCGCCGTCGTACGGCAGGCTCCCGGTGAGGCACTCGTAGGCGACGACGCCCAGCGCGTAGAGGTCGACCGCCGGGGTGATCCGGTTGGCGGTGGCCTGCTCGGGCGCGCAGTAGCCGGCCGAGCAGAGCATCTGGCCGGTGGCCGTGAGCTGCCCCGCCGACGCCGAGTGGGCGATGCCGAAGTCGGTGAGCACCACGCTGCCGTCGGCGCGGATCATCAGGTTGCCCGGTTTGACGTCGCGGTGCACGATGCCGCGTTCGTGCGCGGCCGCCAGCGCCTCGGCCACCTCGACGACCAGGCGCATCGTCGCCTCGGTGGTCAGCTTCGCGCGCTCCAGCAGCCGGTCGAGCGACTCGCCGTCGACCAGCTCCATGACCAGGAAGCTCACCCGGTCGGTGCCGTAGTCGTAGACGTCGACGACGCCCGGATGGTTGAGCGTGGCCATCGCCCGCGCCTCGTTGAGGAAGCGCTGGGTGGAGGCGGGATTGTGGGTGAGGACCTTCACCGCCACCGTGCGGCCGAGCAAGGCGTCGTCGGCCCGCCAGACCTCGCCCATGCCGCCACCGCCGATGCGGCCTGTCAGCAGATACCGGTTGTTGAGCAAGGTCCCGTCCCCGAGCACCCGAAGAGGCTAGCACTGCGCTCCGCTGTCATGTGAGAACTCCGTGTGACTTTCGCGGTGCTGGTGCTTTGCCCGATGATGGCCCCATGCTCCCCAGGGTCACCGGCGTCGTCGTGTTGCTGGCCGCGCTCGCCTACTGGCAGCTCGACCTGCGCGAGGGCGAGCCGGTGCGCCGAGCGGGCGCCGTGCTCAGCGGCTACCTCCAGGGCGAGCTCGCGGCGGGTGGCATCTTCAGCAAGGGGCCCGGCGGCCTCGACGCCCGCAACCGGGTGCTCGACGTGGCCGAGTGGGGCACCGGCGACGGCTCGCGCGTGCACCTGTGGTCGTTCCGCGTGCCCGGCGCGATGGACCATCCCAACGGCGTGGAGAACCAGCGCTGGAAGGTGCGGCAGGCGCAGGGCTCCACCATCTCCCTGGAGAACGTCCTGGCCGCGGGCAAGTGTCTCGACGCGGTCGGCGGCGCCGTGGTGATCAACGCCTGCTCCGCGGCCCCCACGCAGCGCTGGGTGCTCGCGCTGCGCGAGGACGGCTGGTTGTCGCTGCGCAACCTCGCGGCGGGCCGGTGCCTGGAGGTCACGCGGGGCGAGTGGGGCAACGGCATCGCGCCCCGCCTGGCCCCCTGCGGCTACGCCTGGCAGCAGGCCTGGTTGTAGGGGGCCCGCCCTCGCGGCCGGGCCCCCTGGATCACGCCTGGTCGGTGGCGCGGTTGCGGATCGCCCGCCGTACGCCGTCGACACCTTCGACGATCATGCGCCGCAGCGCCGCGGGCACCTCGTCGTCGGCCAGGAACGCCTCGGCGGCGTCGACGGTCTCCTGCTCGATCAGGAAGACCGGGAAGCAGCCGTTGGCGAAGCGCGCCGCGGAGTCGAAGGTCCACTCCTTGTAGACGCGCCCGACCTCGGCGAAGTAGCGCTCCCGGTACGGCACCAGCAGCTCGACATGGTGCGGCTCCTGGAACCCGGCGACCGTGGCGCGCAAGGTGGTGCTGGCGGCGTCGGACTCCAGGATGGTCTCCCAGGCGGCCGCCTTCGCCTCGGCCGTCGGGATGCTCGCCCGGCACGTGGTGGCAGAACGCTCGCCCGACGCGGTGGCGTCGCGCTTGAGCTCGGCGGCGATGTCGGACTCGCCCAGGCGCCCGCCCACGACCAGCGCGCGGATCAGCGTCCAGCGCAGGTCGGCGTCGACCGACAGGCCCTGCGGCACGGCCGAGCCGTCGAGGACGGCGGCCAGGAAGTCGAGATCCCCGTCGGAGACGGCCACCTGCGACAGCGCGTTGACGTAGGCCAGCTGGTGGTCGGAGCCGGGCTCGGCGCCGTCGAGCAGCGAGCGCAGCGTCGCGGCCTGCAGGGCCAGGCCCTCGCCCACCCAGGCCGGGTCGGCGTACTGCTGGGTGGCCATGCGGGCCTGGTTGAGCAGGGCCTGCAGGACGGTGATGTCCTTGACGGCGCCGACGCCCTTGCAGACCAGCTGCACGTAGTCGCGGGCACGCAGCTCGCCGTCGCGGGTCATGTCCCACGCGGCCGACCAGCACAGCGCGGCGGGCAGCGACGACTCGAAGCTGCTGATGCCGCCCTCGACCAGGGTGTTCAGCGAACGCTCGTCGAGACGGATCTTGGCGTAGGTCAGGTCGTCGTCGTTGAGCAGCACCAGATCGGGCTGCTCGGCGCCGATCAGCTCGGCGACCTGGGTGCGGGCGCCCACGACGTCGAGCTCCACCCTCTTGACGCGCTTGCCGCCGTTGTAGAGGCCGATGGCGATGCGGTGCGAGCGCAGCGTCGGGTAGTCGGCCGGGGCCTCCTGGATCACCTCGAAGCTGGTGAACTTCCCGTCGGCCACCTCGAAGGAGGGCCGCAGGGTGTTGACCCACGAGGTCTCCAGCCACTCCTTCGACCAGCTCGACAGGTCGCGCCCCGAGGTGCGCTCCAGCGCCGCGAGCAGGTCCTTGAGCTCGGTGTTGCCCCAGGCGTGCTCGGTGAAGTAGTCGCGCACGCCGGCCAGGAAGTTGTCGAGCCCGACGTAGGCCACCAGCTGCTTGAGAACGCTGGCGCCCTTGGCGTAGGTGATGCCGTCGAAGTTGACCTCGACCGCCTGCATGTCGACGATGTCGGCGGCGATCGGGTGGGTGCTGGGCATCTGGTCCTGGCGGTAGGCCCAGGTCTTCTCCACGTTGGCGAAGGTGGTCCACGCGCCCTGGCCCCAGCGGGTGGCCTCGGCCTGGCACAGCACCGAGGCGTAGGTGGCGAACGACTCGTTCAGCCACAGGTCGTCCCACCAGCGCATGGTGACCAGGTCGCCGAACCACATGTGCGCCATCTCGTGCAGGATCGTCTCGGCGCGGCGCTCGACGACGGCGTCGGTCACGCGGGAGCGGAAGACGTAGTCCTCCAGGAAGGTCACGCAGCCGGCGTTCTCCATCGCGCCCGCGTTGAACTCCGGCACGAAGAGCTGGTCGTACTTGCCGAACGGGTAGCGAACGCCGAAAACCTTGTGGAAGAAGTCGAACCCCTGGCGGGTGACCTCGAGGATGTTGTCGGCGTCGAGGAACTGCGCCAGCGACTCGCGGCAGTAGAGGCCCAGCGGGATGCCGTCGTGCTCGCTGCGCACCTCGTGGTAGGGCCCGGCGCACAGCGCGGTGATGTACGTCGACATGCGCGGGGTCTTCTCGAAGCTCCACGTGTTGCCGTTCTTGACGGCGGGGGAGTTGGAGATGCACTTCCACTCGTCGGGCGCGTGCACGGTCAGCTCGAACGTCGCCTTGAGGTCGGGCTGGTCGAAGCAGGCGTACATGCGGTGGGCGTCGGCCGTCTCGAACTGGCTGTGAAGGTAGACCTTCTTGTCGACCGGGTCGACGAAGCGGTGCAGGCCCTCCCCGGTGCGCATGTAGGCGCAGTCGGCCTCGATGCGCAGCTCGTTCCGCTCGGAGATCTCCGGCAGGGGGAGGCGGCCCTTCTCGGCGTCGTAGGACGCGACGTCGAGCTCCTCGCCGTTGAGGGTGGCCTTGTGGACGGTGGCCCCGTGAAGGTCGATGAAGGTCGACGCGCCAGGCTGCAGCCCGGTGAAGCGGACCGTCGTGATGCTGTCGAAGCGCTCCTCCCCGACCCTGAGGTCCAGCTCGACCGCGTACGACTCGACCGTCAGCTGCCGGGCGCGCTCGCGCGCCTCCGCCCGGGTCAGGTTGCCTGCCAAGTTCCGCTCCTGTTGTCGCTCATGGAATATCGCTGTTCACATCAAAGGTTATGGCCTGACATGACTGTCAAGACTCCGGTGGACCTGTGGTTCGATCCTTTCTGTCCCTTCGCATGGATCACGTCACGATGGCTTCTCGAAGTTGAGAAGGTGCGCCCCATCGAGATCCAGTGGCACATCATGAGCCTCAACGTCCTCAACGAGGACAAGGACGTGCCCGAGAGCTACCGCGGCATGATCAGGCGCGCCATCGAGCCGGTGCGCGTGGCCACCGCCGTCGACCAGCGCTTCGGCCAGCAGGCCATGGCCGATTTCTACACCGCCTTCGGCACCCGCTGGCACAACGAGGCACGCAACAAGGACCGCTCGAAGCTGGGCGACGTCCTGGTGGAGGCGCTGGAGGCCGCCGGGCTCGACGCCTCGCTCGCCGAGGCCGCGCACGTCACCGACTACGACGAGCAGCTGCGCAAGTCTCACCACGCCGGCATCGAGCTGGTCGGCCAGGAGGTGGGCACCCCCGTCGTCGCCGTGGAGGGCAACGCCTTCTTCGGCCCAGTGCTCAGCCGCATCCCTCGCGGCGAGGACGCGGGCAGGCTGTGGGACGGCGTCCTGGCCGTCACCGGCTACGAATTCTTCTACGAGCTGAAGCGCAGCAGGACCACCGACCCGGCCTTCGACTGACGCTCGTCTTTTCGCCGGCAGCACGCCAGGATGGGGGCTATGCGGCAGCTCTACATCAACGGGACATGGACCGCCTCGGTCTCGGGTGAGGGGATAGACGTCGTCAATCCCGCGACCGAGGAGATCATCGACCGGGTGCCCGCAGGCGCCCCAGGAGACGTGGACGCGGCCGCATCAGCAGCCCGTGCCGCCTTCCGCTCCTGGTCGGGCACGGCCGCGGAAGAACGCGGAAAGCTGCTGGCCACCGCCTCCGACCTGCTGCGGCAGCGGGCCGACGACATCGCCCGGGTGATCGCCACCGACATGGGCGCGCCGTACGGCTTCGCGCTGAAGGTCCAGACCCTGCTGCCCGCCACCGTCATGGCCGGATACGCCCACCTGGCGGAGTCGCACCCGCGTGAGCGGCGCGTGGGCAACTCGCTCGTGCTCAAGGAGCCCGTCGGCGTGGTCGGCGCGATCACGCCCTGGAACTACCCGCTCCACCAGATCGTCTGCAAGGTCGCCCCGGCCCTGGCCGCCGGGTGCACCGTGGTGCTCAAGCCCAGCGAGGTGGCCCCGCTGGCCGCCTACGCCCTGGCCGAGATCTTCCACGAGATCGGCCTGCCGCCCGGCGTGTTCAACCTGGTCAGCGGCGCGGGCCCGGTCGTGGGCGAGGCGATCGCCTCCCACCCGGCCGTCGACATGGTCTCCTTCACCGGCTCCACCCTCGCGGGACGCCGCGTCGCCGCGCTGGCCTCCGAGTCGGTCAAGAAGGTCGCGCTCGAGCTCGGCGGCAAGTCGGCCAACCTCGTCCTGCCCGGCGCCGACCTGGCCGCCGCGGTCAAGGTGGGCGTCGCCAACGCGTTCGTCAACTCCGGGCAGACCTGCTCGGCCCTGTCGCGCATGATCGTCCACCGCGACGACTACGACCAGGCCGTACGGCTCGCCGTCGAGGCCGCGCGCAAGTACACCGTGGGCGACCCCTTCGACGAGGGCACCCGCCTCGGCCCGCTCGTCTCGGCCCGCCAGCGTGACCGTGTCGTGCGCTACATCAACCGTGGCCAGGAGGAGGGCGCCCGCCTGGTCACCGGCGGCACGGAGACCGTCCACGAGCGCGGCTTCTACGTCGAGCCCACCGTGTTCGCGGGGGTCGAGCCCGGCATGGTCATCGAGCAGGAGGAGATCTTCGGCCCGGTGCTGTCGATCATCCCGTTCATCGGCGTCGACCAGGCCGTCACCATCGCCGACGGCACGCCGTACGGCCTGGCGGGAGCGGTGTGGGGCGAGACGGAGCAGGCCGCGATCGCGGTCGCCCGCCGCCTGCGCACCGGCCAGGTGTCGATCAACGGCGGGGCGTTCAACCCGCAGGCGCCCTTCGGCGGCTACAAGCAGTCGGGCATCGGCAGGGAGCTGGGCGAGGAAGGCCTGGAGGAGTACTTCGAGACCAAGGCGCTCCAGCTCTAGCGTCGCCGCTACAGGAGCAGGCCTCCGGTGGCCCGGATGGTCTGACCGGTGATCCACCGGCCGTCCGGGCCCGCCAGGAAGGCGACCACGCCCGCGATGTCGTCGGGCTGCCCGATCCGCCGCAGGGCGGTGAAGTCCTGCACCTGCGCCAGCGCCTCGGGGGTGTTCGTCGAGTGCAGCAGCTCGGTGTCGACCGCGCCGGGCGACACCGAGTTCACCGTGATGCCCCGCGGCCCGACCTCGCGCGCCAGCACGCGGGCGAACTGCTCGACGGCCGCCTTGCTCGCGGCGTAGACCGCCGTGCCCGGCGCGGGCAGATCGGTGTTCAGCGTCGAGATGTTGACGATCCTGCCGCCCTCGCGCATCGTCCTGGCCGCCCACTGCATCGCCAGGAACACCGCCTTGGTGTTGGTCGCCATCATCTGGTCGTACAGCTCCTCGCCGTACTCACTCACCACGCCCGTGTCGTTCATGGCCGCGTTGTTGACCAGGATGTCGAGCCGGCCCAGCCGCCTGCGCGCCTCGGCGAACATCAGGTCCACGTCGGCCCTGCGTCCCAGGTCGATACGGACGGCCTGCGCGCCGGTGCGCACGGACACCTGTTCGGCGGCCGCCTCGTTGCGCAGGTAGGTGAAGACCACCTGGGCGCCCTCGGCGCACAGGCGCTCGACGATCGCCCTGCCGATGCCTCTGGAACCGCCGGTGACCACCGCGTGCTTGCCGGAGAGAGTGCCCATGCGGAAGAACCTACGCCTTGAGCATGATCTTTCGTGCCTCGTCCTTCGGCAGGTGGTCGATGTACAGCTTGCCGTCGAGGTGGTCGGTCTCGTGCTGGAAGCATCGTGCCAGCAGGCCGCGAGCGCGCAGCTGCACGGTTTTCCCGAGCCGGTCGACCCCGCTGATGCGCACCCCGGCCGCACGCGGTGTGGAGGCGTACAGGGGCTTGCCCGTGTCGCGTCCCGGCACCGACAGGCAGCCCTCGTGGTCGAGCACCTCGTCGGTGTCGTCGATCGTGAGCTCCGGGTTGATCAGGTGGCCCTTGCGCCCGCTGCAGTCGTAGACGAACAATCGCCGCGACACGCCGATCTGTGGACCGGCCAGCCCGACGCCGTCGGCGGCGTACATCGCCTCGAACATCTCGTCGATCAGGCGGCGCAGCTCCTTGTCGAAGACCGTCACGGGCTCGGCCGGGGTCCGCAGGACAGGGTCGCCGATGACGCGGATCTCACGCATGTGTCGCTCCCGTAAGGGTCGTCCAGGGTTGCTGCCTCTTACTCTAGCGACTGTGAAAGACTTGCCGCGTGCGCGTGTACATCGGTGCCGACCATGCCGGCTATGAGCTGAAGAACCACCTCGTCTCCTGGTTGAAGGAGCACGGCCACGAGGTGACCGACTGCGGTCCGTTCGTCTACGACGCCGAGGACGACTACCCGGCGTTCGTGCTGCGCGCCGCCGAGGGCGTCGCCGACGACCCGGGCAGCCTCGGCGTCGTCATCGGCGGCTCGGGCAACGGCGAGCAGATCGCCGCGAACAAGGTGCGCGGCATCCGCGCCGCCCTCGCCTGGAGCGAGGAGACGGCCCGTTTGGCGCGCGAGCACAACGACGCCAACGTGGTGAGCGTCGGGGCGCGGATGCACTCCCTCGACGAATCCACGCGGTTCGTCGAGGTGTTCCTGTCGACGCGGTATTCGGGGGCCGAGCGCCACAGCAGGCGTATCGCGCAGCTGGCCGCCTACGAGACGATCGGCCAGCTGCCTCCGCTGCCGGAGAACTGACGGCCGTCGTCCGTGCTCCTGCCTCCGTGACACGAACGTGACACGAACGCGACACGAACTCGGGCTCGCTCCCGTTCGTTGCACTCTTGGCCATCCCGGCCCGCCCGGACGCCCGGAGACAGGAGCACGCCGTGTCGAGCAACCCGCAGTACGCCGTGGACATCGTCTTATGCGTTGACGTCACCGGCAGCATGGCGCCGGTCATCGACACCGTGCGAGAGGGCGCGCTGTCCTTCCACGAACAGCTCGGCGACGCCATGGCACGCAAGAACACGTCCATCGCCCGCCTGCGCATCCGGGTGATCGCCTTCCGCGACTTCGCCGACAAGGCGGACAACGCCATCGAACAGACCGGCTTCCTGACGATCCCGGAGCAGTCCGAGACGTTCGAGAGGTTCGTCCGCGGGCTACGCGCCGAGGACGGCGGCGACGCACCGGAGTCAGGGCTGGAGGCTCTCGCCATGGCCGTGCGGTCGCCCTGGGAACGCGGACTCGAGGAGCGGCGCCATGTCGTCGTGATGTTCACCGACGCCCCCGCTCACCCCCTGGGCACCGGACGCAAGGCCTCCACCTACCCGGCCGGGATCGCCTCCAGCATGGAGGAACTGGCCGCACAATGGGGCGCCACCAGCGGCCAGGACGCGGTCATGGAGTACGCGGCCAAACGCATGCTGATCTTCGCGCCCGACGAGGAGCCCTGGAACAGGATCGCCGACGAATGGAACAACGTCGGCTTCTTCCCCTCCCAGGCCGGGACCGGGCTGGAGGAATGGGAGATGGCCGAGGTCATCAACTTCATCGCGGGCGGTCTCTGAGGGAGCCCGGCTCCCCCAGAGACCGGCCGTTCACTTCTTGCGATGAGCCGCCTTCGGCATCTCATCACGCAGAGGGCGCCGGTCGGCGCCCTCCTGCTGCTCCGGGGTGGGCCGTGACACGTCGCGGGCGCGCATGGCGATCACCGGCGTGATCTGCAAACTCTGCAAAGCCATACCCCGATTAGAACACGAGTCCCGCCCAGGGCTTCGGGCTCCACGCCATGGCCGCGGCCAGCTGCCGTACGGCGCCCGCGGTGTGCTCGGCGAGCAACCCCGCCTCGAGCTGCGCCTGGAGCGCGTCCTTGCCCAGGTAGGCGGCGCCCAGCGAGACGACGGGGAGGGTGAGGTCGGCCTCCTCCTCGGTGGGCTTGCACTCGGCTCCCGAGACGTCGGCGGTCAGGCGCCAGCGGCGGGCGTTCCAGGGGCACAGGTCGTCGGTGACGTCGATGACCACGTCCACCGGCGCGGCGTAGGCGCGGGCGGCGAGGGCCTTCTCGACGTCGACCACGCGGACGTACAGCTCGTCACCCCAGCGGGCGCGCAGCTGGCGGTTGTCGGCGAGCAGCTGGGTGAGCGGGTCGTCGACGGGGCGGCCCCAGGCGCTGACGGTGACGGTGAGGTCGCGGTCGAGCAGGTTGCGCCACAGCAGGGCGTAGGCGGCGGGGTCGGTGGCGTACACCTCGTTGACCTGGACCTCGTTGGCGGCGACGCCGTCGTTCCAGTTGCTCCTGACGCGGAACAGGGCGTAGCCCCTGACGCCCGAGTCGTCGACGGCGAGGATGCCGCGCAGGTCGCTGGCGCCGTGGCGGTGGTACTCCTCGTCGGCCAGGACCGCGCCCCAGAAGTGGTCGTTCCTGGCGTACTGTCCCGGGCGCCGGGCGCGTACGCGTTCGTAGAGCGCCTCGAAGTCGGCCCGGTGGTCGGCCGGCGCGATCACCTTGATACGAAGCGCCGGGTCGACGGGCGCGTTCCGGACGAAGGCGGCCTTGTGGGTGGGGATCGAGAGGTACAGCTCGTCGGCCGCCCTGCTGTACCCGAACCTGCCGTAGATCACCGATTCCGAGGCGTACAGCGCCGCGAGAGGCTCGCCGCGCTCGTGCACGTCGGCCAGCTGCCTGCGCATCAGCGACGCCAGGATGCCGCGGCGGCGGTGCGAGGGCAGCACGCTGACCGCGGTGACACCGGCCACGGGCAGGTCGGCGCCGCCGGGCACCGACATGGAGAAGGTGTAGATGCCGGTGACACCGACGATGAGGTCGCCGTCGAAAGCGGCCAGGGTGCGATCGAACTCGGTGCCGGACTGCCAGCGCGCCCGCTGGTCGGGATGGGGGGTCCAGCCGAAGGCCTCTGTCAGCACCGAGCTGTAGGCCGGGTACTCCGCCTCGGTGATCGGGCGAATCGGGTACGTCATCCAACCACCGTAGGTCTGGACAAAGACGGACGGCCACCCAATATCCGTGCTTAATGATCAAGGCGTTGGTCAAGTGGGCTGCCCAAGGAGGGGCCAGACCGATACAGTCGAGCGCATCATGAGTTCCCGTCCGGCGCCGCTGATCCCGCCACGGCTCCGCGCGTTCCTCGTGCGGGTGCCAGGTCTGGTGCCCGTCGTGCGCTTCCTGCGGCGGGGACCTCTCGCGCGCGACCGGAACCTCCTGATCACCCTGTGCGTGGTGACCCTGCTGATCGGCGGGCTCGGAGCGCGGGTCAGCCTGGAGTTGTTCTCGCCGGCCCTGCTCATCCCGGTGATCCTCATCGGCGGCCTGCAGCTGCGCCTGCGCAGCCTGGCCAAGCTGCTGGTGGTCGTCCTGGTGGCGCTGGGCTACGTCGCCTTCGCCAAGGGCGGCGGCCTGATCGGCGTGGGGCTCATGGCCGCGATCGGCTTCACGGCGGTGCTGGCCGCGCTGATGGCGCGCACCCGCGGCAAGCTCGGCGTGCAGGGCCTGCGCGGCGACGCGATGCTGCTGGAGCTGCGCGACCGCCTGAAGAGGCAGAGCGAGCTGCCCGCGCTGCCCAAGAGCTGGGGCGGCAAGGTCGTGCTCAAGCAGGCGGGCGGGTCGTCGTTCGGCGGCGACTTCGTCGTCTCGATGCGCGACGGCGACCAGGTCGAGATCGCGCTGGTCGACGTCTCCGGCAAGGGCGTCGACGCGGGCACCAGGGCGTTGCTGCTGTCGGGCACCTTCGGCGGGCTGCTCGGCTCGGTCGGCGACTTCCTGCAGGCGTGCAACGCCTACCTGCACCGGCAGAAGGGCGACGAGGGCTTCGTCACCGCCGTGCACGTGCGGGTGAACCTGTCCACGGGCGAATACACGATCACCTCCGCCGGCCACCCGCCGGTCGTCAAGTTCGACTCTGGCACCGGCAGCTGGCAGATCGCCTCGGCCAAGGGCGTGGTCCTGGGTGTCGTGCCCGACCTGCACTGCGAGCCCGACAGCGGCGTGCTGCGCAAGGGCGACGCGCTGCTGCTGTACACCGACGGGCTGATCGAGCAGCCGGGCCGCGACATCGACGCCGGGCTCGACAAGCTGCTGGGCGAGGCGGAGCGGCTGCTGCCGTCCGGCTTCCGCGACGGCGCGCGTGCGCTGGTCAACGCCATGTCGTCCGGGCACAACGACGACTGCGCGCTGGTGCTCATCTGGCGCCCGTGACAAATCACACGGGTTACTCCATGTAATGGACCATGTGCAGATTGTGCGCATGGTCACTGGCTGGGGTGAGGACTGCCTGAAATCCTCATGATGACAACAGCCGGAAGGGGGTGGAATTTCCGTGGATAAGCGATACGAGCTCTACTGCCTGTCCGACCCGGTCTTCTACGACGCCCCCACCGGACCCTCCGCCTTCTCCCAGAGCTCCCGAACCGCCCCCGCCGCCTGGGAACGCTCCGAGCGCGACGACTGGGTGATCTACCGGCCGATCGCGGCCGTCCTGCCCGACCAGGGCTGGAAGATCCACGTGTCGTCCACCCTCGACGAGGCGGAAGAGGTCCTCGAGCAGGTGTGGCTGTACTGCTTCGAGCACGAGCTGCCCTTCAAGTTCCTGCGCGCCCGCCACCTGCTGCACCTGCGCAACGCCAAGTACGCCGACCGCGGCGCGAGCGGCAAGCTCGCCGCGATCTACCCGCGTGACGAGGCGCAACTGGAGCGCGTCACCGAGGAGCTGGGCACGCTGCTGGCCGGGCGGCGCGGGCCGTACATCCTCAGCGACCTGCGCATCGGCGAAGGGCCGCTCTACGTGCGCTACGGCGGCATCGCCGAACGCCACTGCCTCACCCCGGAAGGCAGGATCGAGCCCGCCATCGCCGCCCCCGACGGAACCCTGGTGCCCGACCGGCGCGGCCCCGTCTTCGCGCCGCCGCCCTGGGTGCACCTGCCGCACTTCCTCGAACCCCACCTGATCGCGCGGCGAGCCACCACCTTCGACGGCGTGCCGTACAGCATCGACAAGGTCCTGCACTTCTCCAACGGCGGCGGCGTCTACCAGGGCAAGGACCGGCGCACGGGACGCGACGTGGTGCTGAAGGAGGCCCGGCCGCATGCCGGGCTGGACTTCGCGGGGCACGACGCGGTGGCCCGGCTGAGCCGCGAGCGCGACGCGCTGTCCAGCCTGGCCGGCCTCGGCGCCGTGCCGGAGCTGATCGACGAGTTCACCGTGGGCGACCACCGCTTCATGGTCATGGAGCACATCGACGGCCGGCCGCTCAACCAGGTCTTCGGCGATCGCTACCCCCTGGCCGGGCAGGCCGGCGGCGACCGCGCCGCCTACGCGGCGTGGGCGATGGGGATCTGCGCCCAGGTCGAGGAGGCCGTCGCCGGCATCCACGCGCGCGGGCTGGTCTTCGGCGACCTGCACCTGAGCAACGTCCTGGTACGGCAGGACGGACGGATCGCCCTCGTCGACTACGAGCTGGCGATGCCGCTGGAAGACATCGACAGGGCCGCGCTCGCCAGCCCCGGCTTCGCCGCACCCGCCGGGGTCACCGGCGCCGACATCGACCGCTACGCCATGGCGTGCCTCCGGCTGGCACTGTTCCTGCCGGTCACCGAGCTGTTCCAGATCGACCGCGTCAAGGCCGTGGAGCTCGCCGAGGTGATCAGGAACGGCTTCCCGGTGAGCGACGAGTTCCTCGACGACGCCGTGCGCACGATCACCGGCGACCGCGCCATCAGGCACATCCCCGCCTGGCACTCCGCCACGCTGCCCGACCCCGCCCGCTGGCCGGTGCTGCGGCGCTCGATGGCCAGGGCGATCCTCGACTCGGCCACGCCCGAGCGCGACGACCGGCTCTTCCCCGGCGACATCGAGCAGTTTTCCACAGGCGGGCTCAACCTCGCCCACGGCGCCGCAGGCGTTCTCTACGCTCTCGACATCGTCGGAGCAGGACGCTATCCGGAGTATGAAACATGGCTTTCCGATCGTGCCGTCAGGCCGGGCAGCAGGCTCGGCTTCTACGACGGGCTGCACGGCATCGCCCACGTGCTGGCCAGGTTCGGCCACCACGAGCGCGCGCTGGAGCTCGTCGAGATCGTCGCGCGCGAACACTGGCAGTCGCTCGGCCTCGGGCTGTACGGCGGGCTGTCGGGGATCGGGCTCGGCCTCCTGGAGCTGTCGGGCCTGCTGGGGCTTGCCGACCTGCACACCCAGGCGCTGAAGGTCGTCGATCTGGTCGCCTCCCGGCTCGAGTCCGAGCGTTTCCCCCACGCGGGGCTGATGCACGGCGCCAGCGGCCCGGCGCTGCTGTTTCTGCGCGCCGGGGAGCCGGCGCTGGCCGAGCGCGCGCTCCGGCTCGACCTGGCCCGCTGCCGCACCCAGAACGACGGCTCCCTCCAGGTCGACGAGGGCTGGCGCACCATGCCCTACCTCGACAGGGGCAGCGTCGGGCTGGCCTGGGTGCTGGGTGAACACCTGGCCCGCCACCCGTCGGCGGAGCTGTCGTCCGCCTACCAGGCGCTCGACCTGGCCGCACGGTCGCCCTTCTACGTCCAGTCGGGGCTCTTCAGCGGCCGAGCCGGCGTCCTGGCCTACCTCGCCCGCCACCGCCCCAGCGGCCCCCTCGGCGGCGGCCTCGCTGGCGGCCCCGGTGGGGGTCTGGGCGGCGGCTCGCTTGGCGACCTCGGCGGCGACTTGGCCGGGGGTCTCGGCGGCGACGCGGCCGGGGATCGCGGCGACGGCCGCCTCGTTAGCGGCCCGAGCGGGGGTCCCGGCGGCCTCAGTGGCGGCTCCAGTGGCGGCCTCGGTGGCGGTCCCGGTGGGGGCTCGGGTGGTGGTCCCGGTGGTGGGCTGGCTGGCGGCCTCGGGGGTGGCGCTGCTGTCGGCGGTGCTGTCGGCGCTGCTGGCGGCCTCGATGATGATCCCGATGTCGAGGCGCAGTTGCAGGCGCTGGGCTGGCACGCCCTGCGTCACCAGGCCAACCTGGCCTTTCCCGGCGAGCGGTTGTTGCGGTTGTCGATGGATCTGGCCACGGGCACGGCAGGCGTCCTGCTCGCGGTCGGCGCGGCGCTGCACGATTCGCCCGTGACGTTGCCCCTGATGGCGGTTCCCGGCCCTGAGACGGAGGCATGAGGATGGCGCTCCTCGATCTTCAAGGGCTCGAGCCCGAGACTCCCGGCGGCGGCTTCGACAGCTGCTACAGCCGGTGTTGTGGCGGAGGCGCGAGCTGGCTGAGCCTGTTGCTCTGCTGACTCGGCCTCGTGGACTCCGGGTCCCGGGGGAGCGGCGCGGTTCCCCCGGGGCTCGGTCACATCGTGCGGGCTGGCCGTACATCGTCCCGGCCGACGCCCGAGGGAGCGCGTCCCCTCCCGGAGAGTGGCGCCCGAGGGAGCTCGTGTCCTCTCGGAGGGGGCGCCTGAAGAACGCGCTCCTGCCTGGAGAAATGGCGATGAGGTGGGCGATTCCGTCGAGCATGCGGTTGAGGCTGGAGCGAGTCCGCTCGAAGCTCTAGAGCCAGCCCGAGCTGCTGGCGATCCGCACCGCGTCGAGGCGGTTGCGCGCGCCCGTCTTGCACATGATGCGCGAGAAGTGGTTGCGCACCGTCCCGACCGACAGGAACAGCGCGTCCGCGATCTCCGCCGAGCGCGCACCCCGCGCAGCGATCCGCAGCACCTCGAGCTCTCGCCTGGTGAGGGGGTTCGACGCCGACTCGAGCGCGGCGATCGCCAGGTCGGGCTCGACGGCCCGGCGGCCGGCGGCGACCTGCCGCAGCCCTTCCGCCAGTTGTTCGGGTGCCACGTCCAGGCTGAGGAAGCCGAGCGCGTGGGCGGCGAAGGCCCGCCGTACGAGACCGGGGTTGGGCTGGGCCGCGAGGATCAGCGCGCGGCATGCGGGCGCCTTCTCGTGGAGCCGTTCCGTGACGGCCAGGCCGTCGCCCGGCAGTTCCAGGTCGATGACCGCCGCGTCGGGCCGCAGGGTCAGGGCGGCGGGGACGACGTCCTCCCCGCTGCCGACGTCGGCGACGACCACGAGGTCGAGTTCGGCCTCGAGCGAGGCGACCAGGCCACGCCGCACCAGCGGCACGTGCTCGGCGACGAGGATCCGGATCAAAGCACTCCCCACATGTCTCAGGGTGATCGAGTGACTGCGCACTGTCAACGAAGTCTCTCGACTTGGCAAAGCGTGCGCAAGCGGTTCAGGCGTGGAGACTTCGACTAGTCTGTGGCCAACGGGAGGGTGTGGATGGACTGGTTGATCTTCCTGGCGGGGATTCTCATCATCCTCGTCGGGCTCATGGTGTCGATCGGGTTGCACGAGATCGGGCACCTGGTCCCCGCCAAGCTCTTCGGCGTCAAGGTGACGCAGTACATGGTGGGGTTCGGGCCGACGATGTGGTCCAAGCGGAAGGGCGAGACCGAGTACGGCGTCAAGTGGCTGCCGTTCGGCGGCTACATCCGCATGATCGGCATGCTTCCGCCCCGCCCGGGCGACGACCCGAACAAGGTGCGCCAGACCTCCACCGGACCGTTTCAGGGCCTGATCGAGCAGGCTCGCGACCTGGCCCAGGAGGAGGTGCGGCCGGGCGACGAGAACCGGGTCTTCTACCGGAAGAAGTGGTGGCAGAAGGTCATCATCATGTCGGGCGGCCCGTTCATGAACATCCTGCTGGCGTTCGTGCTGTTCGGCGTCGTCTACATGGTCATGGGCGTGCAGACGCTCAAGCCGGTCCTCGCCCAGGTGCAGCAGTGCGTGGTTTCCGCGGAGGTCCAGCAGAAGGAGCCGAACCGGGCGTGCACGGCGGCGGATCCCAAGACGCCTTCGGCGCAGGCGGGCCTGAAGCCGGGCGACAAGGTCGTCTCCTTCAACGGCACGCCGATCACCCGCTGGGAGCAGGTCAGAGACGGCATCCGCGCGGCGGGCGCCTCGCAGGTCACCCTCGGCATCGAGCGTGAAGGCAAGCTCCAGGATCTGAAGGTCGCGCTGATCGCGCAGGACATGCCCAACGTCGAAGACCCGAAGAAGATCGACAAGGGCGTGGGCTACCTCGGTGTCGTGCCGCAGGTCGTGATCGAGCAGAAGGACTTCCCCTACCTGGTCACCGAGTTCGGGGAGACCGTGGCGCACGTCGGCGAGTCGCTGATCAACCTGCCGCAGCGCATGGTGGGCGTGTGGAACGCCGCCTTCTCGGGTGACGAGCGCGACGCGAACGGCCCGATCGGCGTGGTCGGCATCGGCCGCATCGGCGGCGAGATCGCCACGATGGACATCGCGGTCGAGAACAAGCTGCTGGTGTTCGTCAACCTGCTGGCTGGCTTCAACCTGGCGGTGGGCCTGTTCAACCTGATCCCGCTGCTGCCGCTCGACGGCGGGCACATCGCCGGAGGCCTGTGGGAGGGGCTCAAGCGCGGTTTCGCCCGGATCGCCCGGCGCCCCGAGCCCGCTCCGGTCGACGTGGCCAAGGTGCTCCCGCTCACCTACGCCCTGGCCTTCGTCTTCATGTTCATGGCCGGCCTGCTCGTGTACGCCGACCTGGTCAACCCGGTCAAGCTGACCGGCTGAGCCGCTACTCGCCCGTGGCCCCGTCGATCCGCTCCCGCAGCAGGTCGGCGTGGCCGTTGTGGCGGGCGTACTCCTCGATCATGTGCACGTAGATCCACCGTACGGAGTACCGCCCTCCCGAACGCGGGTGGATGACCACGTCGTCGAGCGTGACCTTCTCGCCGATGGCGCGGGAGGCGGCGACCTCCTCCCGCCACAGGGCGAAGGCCGACTCGCCGGTGTCGTCGGCGGCCCGCGTGAAGTCGCTCTCGCTCCCGTCGGGGTGCCAGAAGTGGGCGGGCGCGTTCTCGCCGGCGATCACGCGGCGGAACCAGCCGCGCTCCACGTCGGCCATGTGGCGCAGGAGCCCCATGAGCGACAGCGGCGAAGGCTCGATGTTCTGCTGCCGCAGCTCCTCGTCGCCGAGCCCTTCGCACTTCCAGGCCAGCGTGTCGCGCTGGTGGTCGAGGAAGGCCTTCAACGTCTCGAATTCGGGAGCGATGTGTGGGGTCTCAGCGCGTGTCATAACGTTTGATTATGGACCCGCTGGAGGAGCTCCGCCGACGGTGCATGGCGATGCCGGAGGCCACGGAACGTGTCAGCCACGGTGAGCCGACCTGGTTCGTGCGCGGTAAGAAGACGTTCGTCATGTACGCCGACCACCATCATGACGACCGGCTGGCGTTCTGGTGCGCGGCGCCTTCGGGGGTGCAGGAGGAGCTGATCGCCGAGGATCCCGAGCACTACTTCCGCCCGCCGTACGTCGGGCACCGCGGCTGGCTGGGTGTCTACCTCGACGTCGAGGTCGACTGGAAGGAGATCGGCGAGATCGTCGCCGACGCCTACCGTTGCGTGGCGCCCAAGACGCTGGTGGCGAGGCTGAACGCCGACCACCCGGAATCGTGAGTCAGGCGCGGGCGCGTACGGCCAGGATGTTCGGCACGGCGTGCTCGCGTGGCTCGTAGACGCGCTCGATCGTCAGCCCGGAGGCGATGAAGGCGTTGAGGAAGTCCGGCAGCGGCAGGTGGTTCATCCCCACGCGGTCGCGCACACCCTCGGCGTTCCACCACGGCGCCCGCTCGTGCCAGCCCCGCTGCCGGTAGGTGTGGTGGACGACGACCCTGTCCTCCATCACCTGCACGTGCGGCCCGTTGAAGCAGGGATGCACGCCGTAGAAGACGAAGACCCCGCCGGGCAGGAGCACGCGGGCGGCCTCGCGCAGCATGGCGGGGAAGTCGGGCAGGTCGGTGGAGGTCCACACCGACACCACGGCAGGCAGGCTCGCATCGCGCAACGGAAGCCGCCCGGCGTCGGCCTGGAGCAGTGGCCCACCTGTCCTCGTCCTGGCCAGGCGCAGTTGGTCGGCGGACCGGTCGAGGCCGAGCGGGACACGGCCGGTGTCGCGGATGACCTCGAAGTACTGCCCGGTGCCGCACCCGAGGTCGAGGCAGAGCCCTTCGCCCGGGCCCAGGATCTCGGCGAGCGGCGCGTAGTTCATGCGGTAGAAGGAGGAGTTCCAGGTGTCGTACCAGTCGGCCAGGCCGTCGTAACGAGCTTTCATGCGATCAGCTTCACCCGGTGAACGGGGGCGAAGGGGTCAGGTTCACTGCGAGCTGACCCGTCGCGTGACCCGTGCGTGCCGTACGAGAAGAGCACCCCACCCAGGCGTCCGCGCCAGATACCTGGGTGGGGCACGGCTGGTCAGAGCATCGAGATGTGCACGTGGTCGTAGTGGTTGGCGGTGATGCTGCCCCGGTCGGACATGGCACGCCACCCGCTGCCCTGGTTGATCCGCTGCTTCCAGATCACGTACTTCACGCCCAGCTTGTCCATGTTCTTCACCGCCCAGGCGGCCACCTGGTCGCCGAGTGTGTTGCCCGCAGCGCTCGGCATGGCGCCGCCGGAGCTCATCATGAAGTCGCACGCCCTGCCGAGCGGATGCTCGCCGCTGTTGTCGACGCGGTAGCAGCCGACCGAGAACTGGAGGTTGAAGTTCTTCTGGACCTCCGCGCGCATCAGGCGGGTGCGCGGGGTGATGTTGTCGGAGCCGCTCGGCAGCTCGGGGGCGAAGCTGCCGTCGGAGCGGCGGCCGGTGCCGTACGGCACGAGGTCCTCGAGCTTGTCCTTGATCTCGTCGATCAGCTTCTCGGCCTCCTTGCGCTGGCTCGCCAGCTCGGAGGTCTCGGTCTTGATCTGCGCGGCCAGGGCGGTCGCCTCCTCGGCGGCCTGCTGCTTGGCGTCGCGGCCGGCCTTGACGCCGGCGATGGCCGCCTTCTGCTCCTCGGTGATCTCGTTGAGCACGGCGGCGCCGGCACTGGAGTCGGGGGTGAGGAAGGGGGTCACGCCGGGGTTGCCCTGGTAGTGGAGCTGGGCGATCTGGCTGATGAGCTTGTGCGCGTCGGCGAGCTGGGCCTCGGCCCGGGCGAGGCGGTCTCTGGCGGCCTTCTCGTCCTGCTGAGCCTTGGCCAGGGAGACCCGCTTGGCGTTGTAGCTCTCGAGGAGCTTGTCGACCTTCTTGTCGAGTGCCGTCAGCTCGGAGCGGAGTTTCGACTCGCTGGGCTTGGGGTCGGCCGCGGCGGGGGAACCGCCGACGGCGAGCGCGACCGCCGTGCAGAGCACGGCGGTCAGAGTCGCGGACTTGGCCGCCAATAGCCTTCCTCTCCTCCTGCCGACCGGGTTAGCTGACGGGTTCGGGCGCGGAGAGCTGCCCTACCACCGAAGTGGATTCACCCCGAGGTGCGATGGGTCCCCGGTTCCCGGGCGACGCGCCCGGGATTAGGCGTGCTACGGCTGTGACAGCCGGTGCGAGAGGGATACTAACGGTAAAACGGAGGTAACGCGACTCCAAGCCGAGACCGCTTAGAGATCTACCTGAGACCTCAGAAGATCGGCGGCCGTCTCCGGGGGCACGTCGTTGACGAAGGCGCCCATCGCCGACTCCGATCCGGCCAGATACTTCAGCTTGCCGGGCGCGCGCCGGACGCTGAACAGCTCCAGGTGAAGATAGGCCAGGTCACGGCCCTGACGGACCGGCGCCTGGTGCCAGGCGGAGATGTACGGCATGCGCACGTCGAAGAGCCTGTCGAAGGCGCGCAGGACGCTGGTGTAGAGCGGCGCGAAGGCGGCACGCTCCTCCTGCGTGAGCGCGGGCAGGTCGGGCACCTGGCGGTGCGGGTAGATGTGCACCTCGAACGGCCAGCGCGCGGCGTGCGGCACGAACGCCGTCCACAGCTCGTTGGCGGCCACGACCCGTGGTCCCGCACGCTCGGCCCGCAGGACGTCGGCGAAGAGCGTGGGGTTCTTGGCTGCCGCCGCCAGGTGGCGCCGGGTGCGCGGCGTCACGTACGGGTAGCCGTAGATCTGCCCGTGGGGGTGGGGGAGTGTGATGCCGATCTCCTCGCCCCGGTTCTCGAAGCAGAAGACCTGCTCCACGCCCTCGATGCCGGACAGCTCCGCCGTACGGTCGGCCCAGGCCTCCATGACCAGCCCCACCTGCTCGTCGGAGAGCCGGGAGAAGCTGGAGTCGTGGTCGGAGGTGAAGCAGACGACCTCGCAGCGGCCCACGCCGGGCCTGGAGCCTTCCGGATAGGTGCCCAGGTTGGTGGAGAACGACGGGAAGCGGTTCTCGAACACGACGACGTCGTAGTCGGAGGCGGGGATCTCCGACGCGCGGCCCTCGCTCGACGGGCACAGCGGGCACTCGTCGGCGGGCGGCAGGAACGTGCGCGTCTGCCGGTGGCTCGCGATGGCGACCCACTCCTCGGTCAGCGGGTCGAAGCGCAGTTCCGAGGCGAGCGGCCGCGGGTCCAGCGGACGGTGGTCCACGGCGCTGCGGTCAGCGTCGTCGCGACGGTCGAAGTAGATCAGCTCCCTGCCGTCGGCCAGGTGCGTGATGGTGCGCTTCACTTCGAATCCCCGTTCATATGGTCTCGCTCTCTCCGTCCCGGTTCGCCGTTCCGGTGATGATGAGTTCCCCGGCGCGCTCCGAGAGCTCCAGGCGCGCCTGTTCGTCCAGGCCGGCGTCGGTGATGACGACGTCGGCGCGGGACAGTTCGGCGATCGTGCTGATGCCGACCGTCTGCCACTTGGTGTGGTCGGCGGGCACCACCAGGCGGGCGGCGCAGGCCACGAGCGCCCGGTCGGTCTCGGCCTCCAGCAGGTTGGGGGTGGTGAACCCGGCGCGCAGGCTCATGCCGTGCACGCCCAGGAAGACCGTGTCGACGTGCAGGCTGCTGATGGCGGCCACGGCCACGGGGCCGACGAGGGCGTCGGAGGGCGTGCGCACGCCACCGGTCAGCACCACGGTGCGGTCGTCGCGCTGGTCGCGGTGGAAGACCTCGGCCACGGGGATCGAGTTCGTGATCACGGTGAGTTCCGGCACGTCGATCAGGTGGTGGGCCAGCGCCCAGGTGGTCGTGCCCGCCGACAGGGCGATCGCGGTGCCTGGCCGGACGAGCTGGGCCGCGCGGCGGGCGATCGCCTCCTTCTCGGCCTGCTGGCGGCTGGTCTTGGCGGCGAAGCCCGGCTCCTCGGTGGAGCCGGGACCGGTGATCGTGGCTCCACCGTGGACCTTCTCCAGGAGCCCGCGCTCGGCGAGCACCTCCAGGTCGCGGCGGATGGTCATGTCGGAGACGCCCAGGTCGCGCACCAGCTCGGCGACCCTGACCGCGCCGTGCCGCCGGACACGCTCCAGGATGGTCTGTTGGCGCTGCTGTGCGAGCATGGGGCCTCCTTCCAACACATTCCACCAAATTATGACACGTCGGTGTTGAAGTGTGAGCGGTTGACCAGGCCCCGATCCCGCGAGACGTTGTGACCTACACCACATCCCTCTGGAGGTGCCATGGCCAAGCGAGCACGCAAGAGCAGGGCACGCAAGAAGAAGAAGGCCAACCACGGCAAGCGCCCCGCCTCGCGCTAGCCGTACGGCTCGCGGGTGTCAGGGGGTGCGCCAGGCACCCACGAGCCGCGCCATCTGCTCGGCGTAGAACTCGCCGAACTCCTCGCGCCCCAGTCCGGTGACCGCCTGCGCGAGCTGGGGGAAGACGACCCCCGCCGCCGACATGGCGAACATCGCGATCATCGCCGCGCCCGGGTCCACGTCGCCGGGCAGCTCGCCCGCCTCCTGCCGCTGCCGCAGCTCGTCCACGTTGCGGCGCATCTCCTCGACGAACGCCGGGTCGGGCGGCGCCTCACCGAGGCCTTCCCAGACCATCAGCCGGCCGAAGTCGGGGTTGGCCGCGTTGGCCCGTACGTAGGAGGCGATGAGCGTGCCGAGGTCCTGGCCCGGCTCGGCGAAGGCGCTCTCGTGCCCTCGCCACTGGGCCACGACGTGCTGGTAGAGGCCCTCCTTGCCGCCGAAGTAGTAGGAGATCAGCTGCTTGTTGATGCCCGCGCGGGCGGCGATCTCGCTGACCCGTGCCCCGGCGAAGCCCTTGGCGCCGAACTCCTCGACGGCGGCTTCGAGGATGCGTGCCTTGGTGCGCTCGGCGTCGCGCTGCTTGTCCTGAGGCGCTCTTCTCATGCGCCGCAGTTTATCAACCATCCGGATGGTTGACAGAATTATCCATATGGTTGATAGTCGGTGGCATGAGAACCCACATCGCCGTGATCGGCGGCGGAATCGGCGGCCTCTGCCTGGCGCAGGGCCTGCACGGCAAGGGCGTCGACGTCGCGGTCTTCGAGCGGGACCGCACCCCGTCCGACCGGCTCCAGGGCTACCGGGTGCACATCGACCCCCAGGGCGCGCGGGCGCTGCGCCAGTGCCTGCCCGAGCCGCTGTGGCGGACGTTCCTGGCCACCACCGGCCATGGCGGCCAGGACTTCGGCTTCCTCACCGAGCAGCTCGGCCAGTTGCTGCTCGTCGAGACGCCCCCTGACGCCGAGCACTACTCGGTCAGCCGCATCACGCTGCGGCAGGTCCTGCTGTCGGGCCTGGAGGAGGTGGTGCGCTTCGGCAAGAAGTACGAACGCTACGAGCGCAACGCCGACGGCACCACGACGCTGCACTTCGCCGACGGCAGCACCTGCGTGGCCGACATCGTGGTCGGAGCCGACGGCGGCACCTCGCGGGTGCGACGGCAGTACCTCCCTCACGCCGAGCGCGTCGACACCGGGATCACGACGGTGGCCGGCAAGTTCCCCCTGACGCCACGCACCCGCGGGCTGATCGCTCCGCGCCTGGCCGACGGGCCCAACATGATCCTGCCGCCGCCCGGATTCGGCATGTTCTGCGCACCCCACGACGTCGCCGAGGCGGTGGGCGAGATCGGGCGCACCGAGCAGGAGGGCGCCCTCATGGACAACAACTCCAGCTACATCCTGTGGGCGGTCGGCGCATCGGCGGAGCGCTTCCCCGGCGGGCTCGCGCGCATGCCGGGCGAGGAACTTCGCGCCACGGTCTCAGGTCTCGTCGCGACCTGGCACCCCGACCTGCGGCGCCTGGTCGAGCTGAGCGACCCCGACACCGTGAGCCTGCTGCCGATCCGCACCTCGGTCCCGGTCGAGGCCTGGGAACCCAGCACGATCACCCTGCTCGGCGACGCGATCCACAGCATGACGCCGATGCGCGGCATCGGCGCCAACATCGCGCTGCGCGACGCCGCGCTGCTGTGCGCCGCGCTGGACGACGGCACGGTCGAGGCGATCGGCCGCTACGAGCAGGAGATGCGCCAGTACGGCTTCGCGGCCGTCCGTGACTCGCTGAAGGCCGCCCAGTCGTTCGTGTCGGACAGGCGCCTGGCGAGGATGGGCTTCAAGGCCTTCCTGCGCACGGCGGCGCGCTTCCCCGGGCTCAGGGAGAAGGCGTTCGCCTGAGCCCTCTAACCGGTGACGGGAAGGGTGCTGAGCGCCTCGTCGATGCGCTCCTGCGGCAGTGCGAAGTCGCGCATCTCGCCCGCCAGGTAGCGGTCGTAGGCGGCCATGTCGAAGTGCCCGTGCCCGCACAACGCGGTGAGGATGACCTTGGGCTCGCCCGTCTCCTTGCAGCGCAACGCCTCGGCGATGGTCTCGGCGAGCGCGTGGGTCGGCTCGGGCGCCGGCACGATGCCCTCGGTCCTGGCGAAGCGCACGCCCGCCTCGAAACACTCGGTCTGCGACCGGGTGACCGCCTCGAACATGCCCAGCTCGTACATGTGCGACAGCAGCGGCGACATGCCGTGATACCTGAGCCCTCCGGCGTGGATCGGGTCGGGCACGAACGAGTGGCCCAGGGTGTGCATCTTCAGCAGCGGCGTGAAGCCCGCGGTGTCGCCGAAGTCGTAGGCGTAGCGACCCCGGGTGAACGACGGGCACGCCTCGGGCTCCACGGCCCTGAAGGTGATGTCGGGGTGCTCGCGCATGAAGGGGAAGGCCAGCCCGGCGAAGTTGGAGCCGCCGCCGGTGCACCCGATCACCAGGTCGGGACGCTCGGGCAGCTGCTTGAGAGCCTCCTCGCCGATCACCGTCTGATGCATGAGCACATGGTTGAGCACGCTGCCCAGCGCGTAACGCGTGGCGGGGTCCTGGCCGGCCACCTCCACCGCCTCGCTGATGGCGATGCCCAGGCTGCCGGTGGAGTCGGGGTTCTCGGCGAGGATCTTGCTGCCCGCGCCCGTCACCGGTGACGGGCTGGCGTGCACGGTCGCGCCGTAGACCTGCATGAGGCTCCTGCGATACGGCTTCTGGTCGTAGGAGGCGCGCACCATCCAGATCTGGCACTCCAGGCCGAACTGCGCGCAGGCGAAGGCCAGCGAGGAGCCCCACTGCCCGGCGCCGGTCTCGGTGGTCAGGCGGCGCACGCCTTCGCGGGCGTTGTAGTAGGCCTGCGGCACGGCCGTGTTCGGCTTGTGCGACCCGGCGGGGGAGACCCCCTCGTACTTGTAGTAGATACGCGCCGGGGTCTGCAGCGCCTTCTCCAGGCGGTGCGCCCTGATGAGGGGAGTGGGCCGCCACAGCCGGTAGACGTCGAGCACCTCCTGCGGGATCTCGACGAACCTGTCGGTGCTCACCTCCTGGCCGATCAGCTCCATGGGGAACAGCGGGGCCAGGTCGTCGGGACCCACGGGCTGCATGGTCGCCGGGTGCAGCGGCGGGGGCGGGGGAGCGGTCAGGTCGGGAATGATGTTGTACCAGTGGCTGGGAGTCATTTCCCGAGTTTGCTACTCCTTGCGCTCGCGTGCTACCTGTCGGCGAACTTCCGGGACGATCTCCTCGGCGAAGATCTTCAACTGGCGCTCGTCGTCGCGCTCCGGCCACAGCACGAAGCTGTCCTGGCCGTGCGAGATCGCCAGGTCCGTCAGCTCCTCGACCCACTGGTCAGCCGGGCCGTACAGGAAGCTCGTGCTCCTGTCGGTGATGAGGCCGTTGATGTTGTGGACGCGCCGAATGCCGCGCGGGTCACGGCCCGCCTGGCGGGCCGCCTCGTCGATTCGGTCCTGGAGCTCCGGGAGCGTGTCGGTGGTGGCCCACGGTGACGACGACACCCAACCGTCCGCCATGGCGCCTGTCAGGGCCATGGCCCTGGGACCCTTCGCGCCGATCCAGATGCCGATCGGGTGCGCGGGCGCCGGGCCTGGCTGGGCGCCGCGCAGGTGGTAGTGCTCGCCCTCGAACCGCTGGTTGCGCTCGCCGCTCCAGATCCGCCTGATCACCTCGATCGCCTCGGCGAGCGCGCCGAGAGCCTGCCCGCCGGTACGGCGGGGCCCGCCGTAGGCGTCGATCGCGTCCCAGAACCCTCCGGCGCCCAGGCCCAGCTCGAAGCGGCCGCCGCTGAGCAGGTCGAGGGTGGCCGCGGCCTTGGCGAGCACGGCGGGCGGGCGCAGCGGCAGGTTCGCCACGTCGGGGAAGAGTGTGATCCGCTCGGTCCTGGCGGCGATCGTCGTCAGCAGGGTCCAGGTGTCGACGTAGCGGCGCTGGTAGGGGTGGTCCTGGATGCCGATCAGGTCCAGGCCCAGGCGCTCGGCGAGCCGGGCGCGCTCGATCAGCGGGTCGTCGGCGTTCGGCACGAGGAAGTAGCCGAAGCGCAGGTCACGTCCGTAATCGGTCATGTCCGGCGTAACCGTTTCCGGGGCTCGGCTCTTCCCGCGGCCGGGACGCTACTCCTCGATGACGCCCACCCGCTCGGGGGAGGTGATCATGATCGTCCGGCCGTTGGAGTAGCTCACGATCGAGTGCCCGGACCGCTCACCCACCCGTCTGGCGACCTCCTGCCACCGGGCCCGGTCCTCCTCGGTGTCGGCGGTGATGCGGAAGGTGCCGTGCTCGCCCAGCTTCTGCTCCACGAGCTCCGTCATGACGACGTGGAAGCGGGCTTCCTCGTCGGGGGTCAGGGGAGTTCTCATCCTTCGATTATCGCCGGGTGGCGGGGGTCATCGACCTTGACGGCGATATCCGAGGCTTTCAGCGGACTTATCTCCCTTTCGTAGCGTTCGTAGGCCGGGAGCCGCCACTGGAGCGCCTCCTCGGTCTTCCTGCGCAGCGCCGCCCGCGAGAGCCACAGATGCACGGTCAGATCGAACGCCAGCCCCCTGCCCAGGAGCAGCGTGCCGTCCACGAGCACCACGCCGCTCTCCGGCACAGGGGTGTACGGCACGCGGTAGGCGCGGTCGGTCCCGGCGTTCCACAACTTGGTCAGGACGCTTCCCCGGCGGTCGAGCACCTCTCTGCTGAGCGCCCTGGCATCCAGCCAGGAGTCGTAGAACTCGTCCGGGTCCGTCCTGCCGTACTCCAGCCTGAGCGAGGCGGGACGCAGGAAGTCGCCCGCAGACACCCGGACGGGCGCCCTGCCCGCCGCCTTGAGCGGCTCCACCAGCGCGTCCGCCAGCCGGCCCGGCTCCGCCCCCGGCGCGCCGTCGATCGCCACCCGGCGCGCCCCGCCGGACACGATCCGCTCGGCCAGCTCCTCGATCAGGTGTTCTGGAGAAATCGCCCGCGCACGCACGACTCCACGCTAATGGTGGCTAACCTCGACTCATGACGGAACTGACGCTCATGGCTGTCCACGCCCACCCCGACGACGAGGTGATCAGCACCGGCGGCATCCTGGCCCGCTACGCGGCCGAGGGCATCCGCACCGTCCTGGTCACGTGCACCAACGGCGATCAGGGCGACGGCGCGGGAGGCGTCAAGCCCGGCGACGACGGCCACGACGAGGTCGCCGTCGTGGCCCAGCGCCTCGCCGAGCTCCAGGAGTCGGCCGGGCACCTCGGCATCCACCACGTGGAGCTGCTCGGCTACCGCGACTCGGGAATGGACGGGTGGGACGGCAACGCGCACCCCTCGGCTTTCGCGAACATCCCCTTGGCGGAGTCGTCGGCCGCGCTCGCGGCGCTGATCGAGAAGTACCGGCCGCAGGTGATCGTCACCTACGACGAGAACGGCGGCTACGGCCACCCCGACCACATCCAGGCCCACCGCATCGCCGTGGACGCCTTCACCTCCACCGGCATTCCCGACAAGCTGTACTACACGGCGATCCCCCGGTCGGGGATCCGGGAGACGTTCGAGTTCGTGCGCTCGCTCGGGCTGGACTTCGGCGAGCTCCCGGAGGAGTTCGGCACCCCCGACGAGCTGGTGACGAGCGCGGTGGACGTGTCGGCGTTCATCGAGCAGAAGGTGACGGCGCTTAAGGCGCACGCGTCACAGACCGAGAGCATGTTCCTGCTGCAGCTGCCGGAGGAGGCGCAGCGGCGGGTGTTCGCCACGGAGCACTTCATCCGGCAGCAGAGCCGCGTGGAGGGGCCGGAGCAGGAGGACGACCTGTTCGCGGGCCTGCGCCCCTGACACCTAGGCCGGGCCCTCCACGAAACAGAACTCGTTGCCCTCAGGGTCCCGCATCACCTGGAACGCGCCCTGGTCGTCCTTCTGGAGCGCCCCCGCCCGCGTCCCCCCGAGCCGCTCGGCGTCCGCCGCGGCCGTGTCGACGTCGGGCACGGCCAGGTCGAGGTGGAGGCGGTTCTTGAGGCTCTTGGGCTCCGGCACCTTCTGGAAGGCCAGCCGGAGCCCCCCAGGGGGATCGACGGACGACCAGGCGGGATCCCTGTCGACGGGCAGCCCGCCCAGGAGCGCCCCCCAGAAGGCGGCCAGGACCGCGGGCTCGGCGCAGTCGACGACGAGCTGGCTCTGTCGTGGATGGTCATGCATGCGTCCACGCTAAGGGCGGACGCCCGCGCCCGAAGACCGGGCTCAGACGAGGAGTCGGGGCGACAGGATTTGAACCTGCGACTTCTTGCTCCCAAAGCAAGCGCGCTACCAAGCTGCGCCACGCCCCGGTGTCGTCGCGTGCGCAAGCTGTCGGAGACTCCGGTACGCTTACGCCCTGACGACCGGATGAAGTCTAGACCAGACTTCGACCGGCTCGCGCGGACGTAGCTCAATGGTAGAGCCCCAGTCTTCCAAACTGGCTACGCGGGTTCGATTCCCGTCGTCCGCTCCCACCGGCGAAAGGCCAGGTCAACCCGCTAGGGTGCCTGGCCTTTCGTGTTCTCGCCCCGAGATGCCTGTTCGCGAAGCAGTCGCTCGATGCGGTCCAGGCGCTCCCGGATCTCCGCCATGTCCCCGGCGGACGCGTTCTCCTCCTCCGGCCGTAGCCGTACGAGCAGTGCGCCGCCCGGCTCCAGGGTCACCGACTGCGTGTCGGCCACCGACGACCCGCCCTGCTGCAGGATCGCCTGGTCGACGTCGCTGCGCCGCAGTCCCAGGCGCCGCAGGGCCGAGGGGATGTAGGCGCCGTGCGATGCGAGGACCGTGGGCTTGCCCTTGAACCACCACCCCACCAGCGGTACGGCCTCGGCGAGCCGTACGGTCACCGCGTTGGCGGCCAGGAGCACGATCGCGCCGAACAGCCCGCCCCAGAGCGAGTTGTCGGGCCCGATGACGGCGTTCTGGACGACGTTCGACAGCAGCAGCATGACGACGAGGTCGAATCCGGTGAGCTGGGCCAGTTCGCGTTTGCCCGCGAGGCGGAGCAGGACGGCGAGGGCGAGGTAGACGCAGACGGTTCTGATCGCCTTGTCGAGGAGGGGGACGCCGGTGACGAGCAGGTCATTCCACATGTCCATCGTGATCAGCCAGGGTAGTGGGGGCGGACCGGGCTGACGGGGTGCCACACGGGAGCGGCCGCGAGAGCCGTACGGAGAAGAGGTGAGGCGTGCACGGCCTCAACGACACACCTGGATCAGCCGGTGCGGAAGAGGGCCCAGACGGCCTTGCCGCCGCCGGTGAGGGAGTCCCAGCCCCACCGCTGGCTGTAGGTCTCGACGATGTAGAGCCCGCGGCCGTTCTCGGAGCAGAAGTCGGGCTCCTTGGGGAGCGGCGCCTCGTCGCTGGGGTCGGTCACGGCGAGTAGCACGTGGGGGTCCGCCAGCATGAGGAGAAGGGTGATCTGGGGGTCGCCGCGGGTGTATCGGACAGCGTTGGTGACCAGTTCCGACACGACCAGGGCGGCGTCGTCCCCCAATTCGGACAGTCCCCAACCCGACAGAGTCGAGCGGGTGACGTCGCGTGCGGTCTTGACCGAGTCGGCCTGAAAGGGGAGGGGCCAGGAGCACACGCGGGAGAAATCTACCTCGCGAGTGATCTGGAGGCACTCGGCAGTGACCACGGGATCCATCCTGCTGCTACCTGTTTGCCCCAATATGCACTAGGCCATCATGGGTTACCAGGCGAGCATCTGCAAGACCCAGATGCACGTGCAGCTGCAAAACCCGCGGATGGCCGAAGAAGCCGAAACGGACACGGGGTTGAGACCTTGTCATACCGGCTCATCGGGTGTCACTGTGTGTGCGGGAAGGAGGCAGGCGTGACGCCGAACCAGCGGAACCACCCGTACGCGGGGCCCACGGCCCTGCGCATCCTCCTGGGCTCCCAACTGCGGAAGCTGCGGGAGGCCAAGGGTGTGACGCGGGAGGAGGCAGGCCACCTCATCCGCGGCTCGGAGTCGAAGATCAGCCGCATGGAGCTCGGCAGGGTCTCCTTCAAGGAGCGTGACGTCTCCGACCTGCTGACGCTGTACGGCGTCGCGGACTCCAAGGCCCGCCAGGCCGTCCTCGACCTTGTCGTGCAGGCGAACGAGCCCGGCTGGTGGCAGCGCTTCAACGACCTGCTTCCCACGTGGTTCCAGTCCTACGTCGGGCTGGAGGAGGCGGCCAGCCGGATCAGGACCTACGAGGTCCAGTTCGTGCCCGGCCTGCTGCAGACGAAGGAGTACGCGCGGGCGGTGGTGACCGCCGGCGTGGCCGGCATCAGCCAGGACGAGATCGCCCGCCGCGTCGATCTGCGCCTGGAGCGCCAGCGTGTGCTCGACCGGCCCGACGGCCCGATCTTCTGGGCCGTGATCGACGAGGCGGCCCTGCGGCGGCCCATCGGCGGCGGCGAGGTCATGAAGGCCCAGCTTGAGCATTTGATCGACCTGATGCGCCAGCCTCGGATCACCATCCAGGTCATGCCGTTCAGCTTCGGCGGGCACAGCGCCGAGGGCGGCGCGTTCAGCATCCTGCGCTTCCCCGATCCCGACCTTCCCGACGTCGTCTACGTGGAGCAGCTGGCCAGCGCGCTCTACCTGGACAAGCGGGACGAGGTGGATCGATACAGCCAGGTCATGGAACGGCTGTGCGCGGTGAGCACCACTCCGGACGAGACCGTCGAGCTGCTCAGGTCTATCGCCGAAGAGTTCTGAGTGCACAATTGTCTGCCCTAGACTGGCAGACGGCGTGGCGCAGCATGCCCACATGAGCGGCGCGTGAGCCGACCAAAGGCGCGCCGCCGTTCATCTCGAAAGCTTTATCCAAGGAGACCACCCCGTGAAGACCGCTGTCGAGGAGCTCAGCCCGACCCGGGTGAAGCTCACCGTCGAGGTGCCGTTCGAGGAACTGCGCCCGAGTCTGGATGCGGCGTACAAGCGGGTCGCGGAGCAGGTCCGCGTCCCCGGCTTCCGCCCCGGTAAGGTTCCTGCCCGCATCATCGAGCAGCGCTTCGGCCGCGCCGTGGTGCTGGAGGAGACCCTCAACGACGCGGTGCCGAAGCTCTACAGCCAGGCCGTCGACGAGGCCGACGTCTTCCCGGTGAGCCAGCCCGACATCGAGGTCACCAAGATCGAGGACGGCGAGCAGATCGAGTTCACCGCCGAGGTCGACATCCGCCCCAACTTCGAGGTGCCCGACTTCTCCGGCATCGAGGTCACGGTCGACTCCGCCGCCGTCACCGACGACGACATCGACAAGCAGCTCGACGGTCTGCGTCAGCGCTTCGCGACCCTCGCGGGCGTCGAGCGCGCCGCGGCCAAGGGCGACTACGTCGTCATGGACCTGCGCGCCGAGATCGACGGCGAGAACATCGAGGAGCAGCAGGCCAGCGAGGTCTCCTACGAGGTCGGCGCCGGCTCGGTCCTCCAGGGCCTCGACGACGCCCTCGAAGGCATGTCGGCGGGCGACGAGAAGAGCTTCAAGACCGAGCTCGTCGGCGGTGAGCAGGCCGGCCAGGAGGCCGACGTCATCATCAGCCTGAAGCAGGTCAAGGAGAAGGTCCTGCCCGAGCTCGACGACGAGTTCGCGCAGCTGGCCAGCGAGTTCGACACGCTCGAGGAGCTGAAGAACAGCATCCGCGAGACCGCTCGCCGCAACAAGCTCGTCGACCAGGTCGTCCAGGCCCGCGAGAAGGCGCTCGAGACCCTCCTCGACAAGATGGAGATCCCGATCCCCGACAGCGCGCTCAAGTCCGAGGTCGACGCCCGCAAGCACAACCTCGACCACCAGATCGCCGAGAGCGGCCTGTCGCGCGACGCGTTCTTCCGTCTGTACCAGACGAGCGAGGACGAGCGTTTCGCCGAGTTCGACACCAACTCCGCCAAGGCCATCAAGGCCGGCTTCGTTCTCGACAAGATCGTCAAGACCGAGGAGCTGGGCGTCTCCGAGCAGGAGCTGACCAACTTCGTCGTGCGCCGCGCCATGCAGATGGGCGTGCAGCCGAACCAGCTGGCCCAGCACCTGGCCGACAACGACCAGCTCACGCTGGCGATGGTCGAGATCGTCCGCGACAAGGCGAAGTCCGTCGTGGGCGACGCCGCCAAGGTCGTCGACACCGACGGCAACGAGGTCGACCTGAAGGCGATCTACACCGAGATCAACGGTGAGGAGCCCCAGGAGATCGCCGACGACGAGGCCTCCCAGCAGTAAGCTCTGCGAAAGGACCCCCGACCGCCTGGTCGGGGGTTTTTCGTTTTTCGGCGGACTTGACCTGCTCCTGGCCGGGTAGGGCGATGGACTTTCGAGCGGGCGGGTGGAGATGACCGACGAGCTGTTCATCCTGGGCGCGGCGATCGCGGTGGCGCTGGTCGTGGCGCGCACACTGTCGCGGCGCTTCAACCTGCCCGAGGCGATCCTGCTCGTCCTCCTGGGGCTCCTGGTCAGCGCCATCCCGGGGGTCGGCAGCATCAACGTGCCGCCCGAACTGGTCCTCACGGTCTTCCTGCCGCCGCTGGTCTACCACGCCGCCTTCTTCAGCGCGCCGCGCGAGACCCGCGAGGACGCGGTGCCCATCGTCATCATGGCCTTCAGTCTCACCTGCGTGACGGCGCTGTGCGTCGCACTGGCGGTCGGCGCCACCGTGCCAGGGCTGGCGGTCGGAGCGGCGCTCGCGCTCGGCGCCGCGGTGGCGCCCACGGATCCGGTGGCCGCCACCTCGGTGATCAAGCGACTGGGCGCGCCGCGCAGGCTGGTCACCATCCTGGAGGGCGAGAGCCTGGTCAACGACGGCGTCGCGCTGACCATGTTCGCCCTGGCCCTGACCATGCTGCAGCAGGAGATCACCGCGGGCTTCGCCGCCCTGGAGCTCCTGCACGTCGTGGTGGGAGGGCTGGCGTACGGCCTGGCGCTGGCATGGGTGATCGGCCGCCTCCGTCCGCTCATCCGCGACCCAGGCGCCCAGATCGTCCTGTCGCTGGCCACGCCCTTCCTGGCCTACATCCCCGCCGAGCACCTGGGGTTGTCGGGCGTGCTGGCCACGATCGTCGTCGGGTTCTACCTGGGACTGCGTCGTGACGGCCTGCTCCAGCCGGCGTCGAGGCTGACCGGCGAGATGTTCTGGGAGGTTCTGGTCTTCCTTCTGGAATCCACCCTCTTCGTCCTGCTGGGCCTGCAGATCCTCGACGTCTTCCACGGCATCGAGGGCGACAGGATCTGGCCCCACGTTCCGCTGACCGTGCTGCTGGTGATCGGCGTGGTCGTGGGGGTCCGGATGGTGTGGACGATCGTGGTCGTGCCGTTGCTGCGCTTCCGCCGGTTCGCCACCATCGAGTTCAAGGAACGGTTCGTGATGGGCTGGGCGGGCATCAGGGGCGCGATCACGCTGGCGATCGCCCTGTCCATCCCCGCCGAGGCCCAGGGACGCAACCTGCTCGTCTTCATCGCCGCCTGCGTCGTGCTGGCGACCCTGCTCGGCCAGGCGCCCACGCTCGCGCCGCTGCTGCGCAAGCTGGGCATGGGCGAGAGCGAGAAGGAGATGAAGGAGGAGACCGTGGCCAGGGAGGCGCTGCTGGAGAGCGCCCTGGCACGCATCGACGAGCTGGCCGCAGACGACGAGGTCGACGAGCGCACGGCCGAGGTCTACCGCCAGCTGTTCGAGCTGAGGCTCGACAGGGTCCGCGAGGTGCTCGACGACGAGCGTGAACCCGAGCACGGCAAGGGCAGGATCCGCCGCGAACTCATCCGCGCGCAGCGCAAGAAGCTGGACGACCTGTACGAGCGCCGCAAGATCAGCGCGGACGCGCGGCGCAAGCTGGCGCACGAGCTTGATCTCGAGGAGCGGCGCCGTGTGTCCGGAACTCAAGGGGGATGACATGCGCCGACAGCGAACAGCGCGGGGACGGGGCATGACCTGGGGCCCACCCGCGTTAAGGTCACAAGCAAAGCCAATCGAGAACGACGCATCGGAAGGTGACGCTGTGACCTTCTTCAGCCCAGAGTCGCGAGGTCGTGAAGACGCCTCCTTCCGGCTTGAGGACCAGCTGTATCAGCGCCTGCTGCGCGAGCGCATCATTGTGCTCGGGTCGGAGGTGAACGACGGCATCGCCAACCGGATCGCCGCGGAGCTCCTGCTCCTGGCGGCGGATGACCCCGATCGGGACATCTACCTGTACATCAACTCGCCTGGCGGTTCCGTCACGGCGGGCATGGCCATCTACGACATGATGGAATACGTGCCGAACGACGTGGCCACCGTCGGCATGGGCCTGGCCGCCTCCATGGGCCAGTTCCTGCTGTGCGCCGGGGCCAAGGGCAAGCGCTACGCCCTGCCCCACGCCCGCGTCATGATGCACCAGCCCTCGGGTGGCATCGGCGGCACCGCGGCCGACATCGCCATCCAGGCCGAGCAGATGCTCTACGTGAAGAAGACGCTCGCCGAGCGGATCGCCTTCCACACCGGTCAACCGCTTGACCAGATCGAGAAGGACTCCGACCGCGACCGCTGGTTCACGGCCGACGAGGCCAGGGACTACGGCTTCATCGATCATGTCGTGCGCAACGCACGGCAGGTGCCCTCCCAGGGCGCCGTTTCCTAGGGGGAGCTGACGTGAACATCCAAAGCCGCTACGTGCTCCCGCAGTTCACCGAGCGCACGTCGTACGGAACCAAGACCATGGATCCGTACACCAAGCTCTTCGAGGACCGCATCATCTTCCTCGGCGTGCAGATCGACGACGCCTCGGCCAACGACGTCATGTCGCAGCTGCTGACGCTGGAGTCGCTCGACCCCGACCGTGACATCAGCATCTACATCAACTCGCCCGGCGGCTCCTTCACCGCCATGACGGCGATCTACGACACGATGCAGTTCGTCCGGCCGGAAATCCAGACCGTCTGCCTGGGCCAGGCCGCCTCCGCGGCGGCGGTCCTCCTGGCCGGCGGCACGCCGGGCAAGCGCTACGCGCTGCCCAACGCGCGCATCCTCATCCACCAGCCCTCCACCGAGGGCGGCGGCCAGGGAAGCGACATCGAGATCCAGGCCCGCGAGATCCTCCGGATGCGCGGACTGCTCGAGGAGATCGTTGCCAAGCACACCGGCAAGGATCAGTCCGAGATTCGCAAGGACATCGAACGCGACAAAATTCTCACCGCTGACGATGCCAAGGCGTATGGTCTGATCGACGACATCATTCCGTCGCGGAAGAAGCGAGCTCAGGCCGCGGTTTCCTGACGGGATGCGGACCGCACCGGAACATGCCCAACAAGGCATGTTCCGGTGCGACTCGCCGCCAGGGGGCTCACTGAGGGCCCAGAAGACGGTAACGTCGATACCTGAGCGGTTCGGACCGGGTCCGGCTAATCGGATCGCGGGAGCAGGGCGGTCCCACGCAAAGGAGTATCTGGGGTGGCACGCATCGGCGACGGGGGAGACCTGCTGAAGTGCTCGTTCTGCGGAAAGAGCCAGAAGCAAGTCAAGAAGCTCATCGCCGGTCCCGGCGTATACATCTGCGATGAGTGCATCGATCTCTGCAACGAGATCATCGAGGAGGAGCTCTCCGAGTCCTCCGAGCTCAAGTGGGACAACCTGCCCAAGCCGAGGGAGATCTACGAATTCCTCGACGCCTACGTGATCGGCCAGGACAAGGCCAAGAAGGCGCTCTCGGTGGCGGTCTACAACCACTACAAGCGGGTGCAGTCCGGCGACCGGGGTCGTGACGACGGCCTTGAGCTGGCCAAGTCCAACATCCTGTTGCTCGGCCCGACGGGCTCGGGCAAGACACTGCTCGCGCAGACGCTGGCGAAGATGCTCAACGTGCCCTTCGCCATCGCCGACGCCACCGCCCTCACCGAGGCGGGCTACGTCGGCGAGGACGTCGAGAACATCCTCCTCAAGCTCATCCAGGCCGCCGACTACGACGTCAAGAAGGCCGAGACGGGCATCATCTACATCGACGAGGTCGACAAGATCGCCCGCAAGAGCGAGAACCCGTCGATCACGCGCGACGTCTCGGGCGAGGGCGTCCAGCAGGCGCTGCTGAAGATACTGGAAGGCACCACGGCGAGCGTGCCCCCGCAGGGCGGGCGCAAGCACCCTCACCAGGAGTTCATCCAGATCGACACCACCAACGTGCTGTTCATCTGCGGAGGGGCCTTCGCCGGACTCGAGAAGATCATCGAGTCGCGCATCGGCAAGAAGGGCATCGGCTTCAACGCCATCATCCGCTCCAAGGAGGAGATCGACTCCTCCGACATCTTCGCCGACGTCATGCCCGAAGACCTGCTGAAGTTCGGCATGATCCCCGAGTTCGTCGGCCGCCTGCCGGTCATCACCTCGGTGCACAACCTCGACCGCGAGGCGCTCATCCAGATCCTCACCGAGCCGCGCAACGCGCTGGTGAAGCAGTACCGCAAGCTCTTCGAGCTCGACGGGGTGGAGCTGGAGTTCACCGACGACGCGCTCGAGGCCATCGCCGACCAGGCGATCCTGCGCGGCACCGGCGCCCGTGGGCTGCGGGCGATCCTCGAAGAGGTGCTGCTGAGCGTGATGTACGAAGTGCCCTCGCGCCAGGACGTCGCCCGGGTGATCATCAACCGGGCGGCCGTGCTCGAGCACGCCATCCCGACGCTGGTCCCGCGCGACCAGCTCGCGGCCAAGCAGCAGCGCACCCCGCGGGAGAAGTCGGCCTGAGCCAACCGCTGAGCGCCTCGACCTCCGGGTCGGGGCGCTCTGCCGTACCCGGGGGAGCGCGCCCGGTGGTCGAGTTGGGCTCTGGTGGGCGTTGGGCGGCTCTAAACTTGAATACCGTGACGAAGCCAGAGCTGCCTACCCAGTACACCCCGGCCGACGTGGAGACCCCGAGCTACGAGCGGTGGGTATCCGAGGGGTACTTCGGCGCCGACCCGGGCAGCTCTCGCGAGCCGTACAGCATCGTCCTCCCGCCGCCGAACGTGACCGGCGTCCTGCACATGGGCCACGCCCTCGACCACTCGATCATGGACGCGCTCACGCGCCGATCGCGGATGCAGGGCAAGGAGACCCTGTGGCTGCCGGGCATGGACCACGCCGGCATCGCCACGCAGAACGTCGTCGAGCGCAAGCTCGCCGCCGAGGGGCTCTCGCGCCACGACCTCGGGCGCGAGGCCTTCGTCGAGCGGGTCTGGCAGTGGAAGGCCGAGTCGGGCGGGCAGATCCAGGGGCAGATGAAGCGCCTGGGCGACGGCGTCGACTGGTCGCGTGACCGCTTCACCATGGACGAGGGCCTGTCGCGCGCCGTCCAGACCATCTTCAAGAAGCTCTTCGACGACGGGCTCATCTACCGCGCAGAACGCATCATCAACTGGTGCGTGCGCTGCCACACGGCCCTGTCCGACATCGAGGTGGAGCACAGCGAGGACGAGGGCGAGCTCGTCTCGATCAGGTACGGCAGCGGCGACGAGTCGATCGTGGTGGCCACCACCCGGGCCGAGACGATGCTCGGCGACACCGCGGTGGCCGTGCACCCGTCCGACGAGCGTTACTCCCACCTGATCGGCAAGACGGTGGAGCTGCCGCTGACCGGGCGGCGCATCCCGATCGTGGCCGACGAGCACGTCGATCCGTCATTCGGCACCGGCGCGGTCAAGGTGACCCCGGCGCACGACCCCAACGACTTCGAGATCGGCCGGCGTCACTCCCTGCCGTCGCTCACGATCATGGACGAGACCGGTCTGATCACCGCCCACGGCCCCTTCGAGGGGCTCGATCGGTTCGAGGCTCGCCCCGCCGTCGTCGCGGCCCTGCGCGCCGACGGGCGGATCGTCGCCGAGAAGCGTCCCTACCTCCACTCGGTCGGTCACTGCTCGCGATGCAAGACGGTCGTCGAGCCGAGGTTGTCGCTGCAGTGGTTCGTCAACGTGCAGCCGCTGGCCACCGCCGCGGGTGACGCGGTGCGCGACGGACGCACCCGGATCCACCCGCCGGAGCTGGCCAAGCGCTACTTCGACTGGGTCGACGACATGCACGACTGGTGCATCTCGCGGCAGTTGTGGTGGGGCCACCGCATCCCGGTCTGGTATGGGCCCGAAGGTGAGGTCGTCTGCGTCGGGCCCGACGAGGAGGCTCCCGAGGGCTACGTCCAGGACCCCGACGTCCTCGACACCTGGTTCTCCTCCGGGCTGTGGCCGTTCTCGACGCTCGGCTGGCCGGAGAAGACCCCCGAGCTCGAACGGTTCTATCCGACCTCGGTCCTGGTGACCGGCTACGACATCCTGTTCTTCTGGGTCGCCCGGATGATGATGTTCGGCCTGTACGCCATGGACGGCCGGCCGCCCTTCCGGGTGGTGGCGCTGCACGGCATGGTGCGTGACCAGTACGGCAAGAAGATGTCGAAGTCCTTCGGCAACGTGGTCGACCCGCTCGACTGGATCGACAGGTTCGGCGCCGACGCGACGCGCTACACCCTGCTGCGCGGCGCCAATCCCGGCTCCGACGTCGCGGTCAGCGAGGAGTGGGCGGCGGGCTCGCGCAACTTCTGCAACAAGCTCTGGAACGCCACCCGCTTCGCGCTCATGAACGGCGCGTCGGTCGGCTCGCTCGAAGGGGCGCCGCTGACCGCGGCCGACCGGTGGATCCTGTCCCGCCTGCAGACCGTGACCGGTCAGGTCGACGCGGCCTTCGACGACTTCGAGTTCGCCAAGGTCTCCGACCTGCTCTACCACTTCGCGTGGGACGAGGTCTGCGACTGGTATCTGGAGCTGGCCAAGGTCCAGATCCAGGAAGGGCTTGAGCACACCCGGGTGGTGCTCGGGCATGTACTCGACGCCCTGCTGCGGTTGCTGCACCCGCTGGTGCCGTTCGTCACCGAGGAGTTGTGGCGCGCGGTCACGGGCGGCGAGTCCGTGGTGGTGGCATCATGGCCGGTCGTCGACGCGCGCCTGACCGATCCCGGTGCCGAAAAGGAGATCCTCGCGCTGCAGGAGCTCGTCACCGAAGTGAGGCGCTTCCGTTCCGACCAGGGACTGAAGCCGGGACAGAAGGTGGCGGCCAGGCTGGGCCTCGCCGGAACGATGGTCGCCGGGCACGAGGCGGCGATCCGGTCGTTGCTCCGTCTCGAGGCGCCGGGCGAGAGCTTCAACGCGACGGCGAGTTTCACCGCCGCCGGGGTCAGCGTCGAGATCGACACCGCGGGTGCGATCGACGTGGTGGCCGAGCGCAAGCGGCTGGAGAAGGACCTGGCCGGTGCGCGGAAGGAGGCCGCCCAGGCCGCCGGCAAGCTGGGCAACGAGCAGTTCCTGTCGAAGGCGCCGGACGACGTCGTGGCGAAGATCAGGGCGCGCGCCGAGCAGGCCGCTGCCGACATCGCCCGCCTGGAGGCCCAGATCGCGGCCCTCCCGTCAGGCTGATCTCCTGTTGCCGGCCGGCTCCCACCTACGGGTGGGGGCCGGCTTTGGTTTGGAGGGAATCTTCGTGGGGAAGGCTGTGTTGTTACCTAAGTTGGTCACAGGCACGGTCCGCGGGCTGCTAGTGTTTTCCTCGCAGGGCGGCACGGGCCGACCGCGCGGGGCCGAAGGGCCTCGGTGGGGCTGATAAGCTCTGCACATCCCTCTGATCGAACCCGAGTCTCGGGCGTGTCCGCACGATTGGACAACGGCCGGGTTTCGGAGTAAGTTAGCGGGGTTGCCTGAAATCTCACCAGGCGGGCGGTTTGACAAGAAGCGCCCAAGTCTGGTAAGATTGAGACGCGAAGTGTGCGCCTCTCTGAAGTTCTGAGAGAGTATGCGTCCGTTTCTTGAGAACTCAACAGTGTGTTTAAAAGCCAGTGCAAGAGTTATTTCTTGCAACACCTCGTCTAGAACATTCTAGGCATTTGTTGCTGGGTTTCGAATAATCCTTTTATGGAGAGTTTGATCCTGGCTCAGGACGAACGCTGGCGGCGTGCTTAACACATGCAA